>NZ_CP010896.1:0-5065000 GCF_000934565.1 Pseudomonas simiae
GTGTCAGTGGAACTTTGGCAGCAGTGCGTGGAGCTTTTGCGCGAAGAGCTGCCTGCCCAGCAATTCAACACCTGGATCCGTCCGCTACAGGTCGAAGCCGAAGGCGACGAGTTGCGTGTCTACGCGCCCAATCGGTTTGTTCTTGACTGGGTCAACGAGAAGTACCTGAGCCGCGTTCTCGAATTGCTCGATGAACATGGCAACGGCCTCGCGCCCGTGCTCTCCTTATTAATAGGCAGCAAACGTAGCTCGGCGCCTCGTGCTGCGCCGAATGCGCCTCTGGCGGCGGCTGCGTCGCAAGCCCAGGCGGCAGCGGCACCGGCTGTCAGTGCGCCGTCTCCTGCTCCTGCGCCCTCCAAGTCGTCTGCGCAAAAAAATGCACCAGAGAATGAAGAGCCGTCCCGCGACAGCTTTGATCCGATGGCAGGCGCGGCCTCCCAGCAAGCTCCGGTACGCGCCGAACAGCGCACCGTGCAGGTCGAAGGCGCGCTCAAGCACACCAGCTACCTGAACCGCACCTTTACCTTTGAGAACTTCGTCGAAGGTAAATCCAACCAGCTGGCCCGTGCTGCCGCCTGGCAGGTAGCCGATAACCCCAAGCATGGTTACAACCCACTCTTCCTTTATGGTGGCGTTGGCTTGGGTAAGACCCACTTGATGCACGCTGTGGGTAACCACCTATTAAAGAAGAATCCGAATGCCAAGGTCGTGTACCTGCATTCGGAGCGCTTCGTGGCTGACATGGTCAAGGCGTTGCAGCTCAACGCAATCAACGAGTTCAAGCGGTTCTACCGCTCGGTTGATGCGTTGCTGATCGACGACATTCAATTTTTTGCCCGCAAAGAGCGCTCCCAGGAAGAGTTCTTCCACACCTTCAACGCCCTGCTCGAAGGTGGCCAGCAGGTCATCTTGACCAGTGACCGTTATCCAAAAGAAATCGAAGGCCTGGAAGAACGCTTGAAATCGCGCTTCGGCTGGGGCTTGACCGTTGCGGTAGAGCCGCCGGAGCTGGAAACCCGCGTCGCGATCCTGATGAAAAAAGCCGACCAGGCCAAGGTCGACCTGCCCCACGATGCGGCGTTCTTCATCGCTCAACGCATTCGCTCCAACGTGCGTGAGCTGGAAGGTGCACTCAAGCGGGTCATCGCTCACTCTCACTTCATGGGCCGCGATATCACCATCGAGCTGATTCGCGAATCCCTGAAGGACTTGCTGGCACTGCAGGACAAACTGGTGAGTGTGGATAACATCCAGCGCACCGTGGCCGAGTACTACAAGATCAAGATTTCCGACCTGCTGTCCAAGCGCCGCTCGCGCTCGGTGGCACGCCCCCGTCAGGTGGCCATGGCCCTCTCCAAGGAGTTGACCAACCACAGCCTGCCGGAAATCGGTGATGTGTTTGGCGGACGCGACCACACCACGGTCTTGCACGCGTGCCGCAAGATCAATGAACTTAAGGAATCCGACGCGGATATTCGCGAGGACTACAAGAACCTGCTGCGTACACTGACAACGTGATGACACCAGCGCAGCTTATTAAGGCAAGGGACTAGACCATGCATTTCACCATTCAACGCGAAGCCCTGTTGAAACCCCTGCAACTGGTCGCAGGCGTCGTCGAGCGCCGACAGACCTTGCCGGTGCTTTCCAACGTATTGCTGGTAGTCGAAGGCCAGCAATTGTCCTTGACCGGTACTGACCTGGAAGTCGAGCTGGTGGGTCGTGTGCAGCTGGAAGAGCCCGCCGAACCGGGCGAGATCACCGTACCCGCGCGCAAGCTGATGGACATCTGCAAAAGCCTGCCTAACGACGCGCTGATCGACATCAAGGTTGATGAGGCGAAGTTGGTGGTCAAGGCGGGTCGCAGCCGCTTCACCCTGTCCACCCTGCCGGCCAATGATTTCCCGACAGTGGAAGAAGGCCCAGGCTCGCTGACCTGCAGCCTGGAGCAGAGCAAGCTGCGTCGTTTGATCGAGCGCACAAGCTTCGCCATGGCTCAGCAAGACGTGCGTTACTACCTCAACGGCATGCTGCTGGAAGTCTCGGAAGGCATCATTCGCGCCGTGGCAACCGACGGTCACCGTCTGGCTATGTGCTCTATGCGCGCCGATATCGGTCAGCCGGACCGTCACCAGGTGATCGTGCCGCGCAAAGGTATTCTTGAGCTGGCGCGCCTGCTTACCGAGCCGGAAGGCAACGTCAGCATTGTGTTGGGTCAACACCACATTCGTGCGACCACCGGCGAGTTCACCTTCACCTCCAAGCTGGTTGATGGCAAGTTCCCGGATTACGAGCGTGTGCTGCCCAAAGGTGGCGACAAGTTGGTGCTGGGGGATCGTCAAGCGCTGCGTGAAGCGTTCAGCCGTACCGCGATTCTGTCCAACGAGAAGTACCGGGGTATCCGTCTGCAACTGGCCAACGGTCAGCTGAAAATCCAGGCGAACAACCCGGAGCAGGAAGAAGCGGAAGAAGAAGTGGGCGTCGACTACAACGGCGGTTCCCTGGAAATCGGCTTCAACGTGAGCTACCTGCTGGACGTACTGGGTGTGATGACCACCGAACAGGTTCGCCTGATTCTGTCGGACTCCAACAGCAGCGCGCTGGTACAGGAATCCGACAATGACGACTCGGCGTATGTTGTCATGCCGATGCGCCTGTAATCATGCTCAGCAGAAGCTAGATGTCCCTCAGTCGCGTCTCGGTCACCGCGGTGCGCAATCTGCACCCGGTGACCTTCTCCCCCTCTCCCCGCATCAATATCCTCCACGGCGCCAACGGCAGTGGCAAAACCAGCGTGCTGGAAGCCATTCACCTGCTGGGGCTTGCTCGTTCCTTCCGCAGCGCTCGCTTGTTACCGGTTATCCAGTACGAGCAGTTGGCGTGCACAGTGTTTGGCCAAGTCGAACTCGCTGAAGGTGGGCATAGCAGCCTGGGGATATCCCGTGATCGCGGCGGAGAGTTCCAGATTCGCATTGACGGGCAAAACGCGCGCAGTGCTGCGCAGCTGGCAGAGATCCTGCCGCTGCAATTGATCAACCCCGACAGTTTCCGCCTATTGGAAGGCGCGCCAAAAATCCGCAGGCAGTTCCTCGATTGGGGAGTGTTCCACGTGGAACCGCGTTTCATGGCCACTTGGCAGCGCCTGCAGAAGGCCCTGCGGCAGCGGAACTCATGGCTGCGGCATGGTACACTTGACGCCGCTTCGCAAGCGGCCTGGGACCGGGAACTGTGCCTGGCCAGCGACGAAATAGATGAATACCGCCGTGCTTATATCAAAGCCTTGAAACCAGTCTTTGAGCAGACCTTGAGTGAGTTGCTGGAACTCGAAGGGCTGACGCTGAGTTACTACCGTGGCTGGGACAAAGAACGTGAGCTGAGTGCAGTGCTCGCGACGTCCTTGCAGCGGGATCAGCAAATTGGCCATACCCAGGCCGGACCCCAACGGGCTGATTTGCGTCTTAGACTAGGCGCTCACAATGCCGCGGATATTTTGTCCCGTGGTCAGCAGAAGTTGGTGGTGTGTGCATTGCGCATCGCCCAGGGCCATCTGGTTAGCCAGGCCCGGCGCGGTCAGTGTATTTATCTGGTGGATGACTTGCCGTCGGAGCTCGATGAGCAACACCGCCGCGCGTTATGCCGCTTGTTGGAAGAATTACGCTGCCAGGTGTTTATCACCTGTGTAGACCACGAATTATTGAGGGAAGGCTGGCAGACGGAAACGCCAGTCGCTTTGTTCCACGTGGAACAAGGCCGTATCACCCAGACCCACGACCATCGGGAGTGAAGGCATGAGCGAAGAAAACACGTACGACTCGACCAGCATTAAAGTGCTGAAAGGTTTGGATGCCGTACGCAAACGTCCCGGTATGTACATTGGCGACACTGATGACGGTAGCGGTCTGCACCACATGGTGTTCGAGGTGGTCGACAACTCCATCGACGAAGCTCTGGCCGGTCACTGCGACGACATCAGCATCATCATCCACCCGGATGAGTCTATTACCGTGCGCGACAATGGTCGCGGCATTCCGGTAGACGTACACAAAGAAGAAGGCGTTTCGGCAGCAGAGGTCATCATGACCGTGCTCCACGCCGGCGGTAAGTTCGACGACAACTCCTATAAAGTTTCCGGCGGTCTGCACGGTGTGGGCGTTTCGGTAGTGAACGCTCTTTCTGAAGAGTTGATCCTGACTGTTCGCCGCAGTGGCAAGATCTGGGAACAGACCTACGTTCACGGTGTTCCAAAAGAACCGATGAAAATCGTCGGTGACAGTGAAACCACCGGTACGCAGATCCACTTCAAGCCATCGGCTGAGACCTTCAAGAATATCCACTTTAGCTGGGACATCCTGGCCAAGCGTATTCGTGAACTGTCCTTCCTGAACTCCGGTGTGGGTATCGTCCTCAAGGATGAGCGCAGCGGTAAGGAAGAGCTGTTCAAGTATGAAGGTGGCCTGCGCGCATTCGTTGAATACCTGAACACCAACAAGACCGCGGTCAACCAGGTGTTCCACTTCAACATTCAGCGTGAAGACGGCATCGGCGTGGAAATCGCTCTGCAGTGGAACGACAGCTTCAACGAGAACCTGTTGTGCTTCACCAACAACATTCCTCAGCGCGACGGTGGTACTCACCTGGTGGGTTTCCGTTCCGCACTGACGCGTAACCTGAACACCTACATTGAAGCCGAAGGCCTGGCCAAAAAGCACAAAGTCGCCACCACCGGTGACGATGCCCGTGAAGGCCTGACCGCGATTATCTCGGTAAAAGTACCTGATCCGAAGTTCAGCTCTCAGACCAAAGACAAGCTGGTGTCTTCCGAAGTGAAGACTGCGGTGGAACAGGAGATGGGCAAGTACTTCTCCGACTTCCTGCTGGAGAACCCGAACGAAGCCAAGCTGGTTGTCGGCAAGATGATCGACGCCGCGCGTGCTCGTGAAGCGGCGCGTAAAGCCCGTGAGATGACTCGTCGCAAAGGCGCGCTGGATATCGCAGGCTTGCCAGGCAAACTGGCTGACTGCCAAGAGAAGGACCCTGCCCTCTCCGAACTGTACCTGGTGGAAGGTGACTCTGCTGGCGGTTCCGCCAAGCAGGGTCGTAACCGTCGCACCCAAGCCATCCTGCCGTTGAAAGGCAAGATCCTCAACGTCGAGAAGGCTCGCTTCGACAAGATGATTTCCTCCCAGGAAGTCGGCACCTTGATCACGGCGTTGGGCTGCGGTATCGGCCGCGACGAGTACAACATCGACAAGTTGCGCTATCACAACATCATCATCATGACCGATGCTGACGTCGACGGTTCGCACATTCGTACGCTGCTGCTGACGTTCTTCTTCCGTCAGTTGCCGGAGTTGATCGAGCGTGGCTACATCTACATCGCTCAGCCGCCGTTGTACAAAGTGAAAAAAGGCAAGCAAGAGCAATACATCAAAGACGACGACGCCATGGAAGAGTACATGACGCAGTCGGCTCTGGAAGATGCCAGCCTGCACTTGAACGACGAAGCGCCGGGCATTTCCGGTGAGTCGCTGGAACGTCTGGTAAACGACTTCCGCATGGTGATGAAGACCCTCAAGCGCCTGTCGCGTCTGTACCCTCAGGAATTGACCGAGCACTTCATCTACCTGCCGGCTGTCAGCCTTGAGCAATTGGGCGATCACGCAGCGATGCAAGATTGGCTGGCTCAGTACGAGGTGCGCCTGCGTACCGTCGAGAAGTCTGGTCTGGTGTACAAGGCCAGCCTGCGAGAAGACCGTGAACGTAACGTGTGGCTGCCTGAGGTCGAACTGATCTCCCACGGTCTGTCGAACTACGTCACGTTCAACCGTGACTTCTTCGGCAGCAATGACTATAAGACCGTGGTAACGCTGGGCGCTCAACTGAGCACCCTGTTGGACGACGGCGCTTATATTCAGCGTGGCGAACGCAAGAAGCAGGTCAAGGAATTCAAGGAAGCCCTCGACTGGCTGATGGCGGAAAGCACCAAACGTCACACCATCCAGCGATACAAAGGTCTGGGTGAAATGAACCCGGATCAGCTGTGGGAAACCACCATGGACCCTGCTCAGCGTCGCATGTTGCGTGTGACCATCGAAGACGCCATTGGCGCAGACCAGATCTTCAACACCCTCATGGGTGATGCGGTCGAGCCTCGTCGTGACTTCATCGAGAGCAATGCCCTGGCGGTTTCCAACCTGGACTTCTGATCCCCGTAAGCCCGTCAAACTAAAAAGGCCAACGCTTAAACGTTGGCCTTTTTTATTGGGTAAAACACGTTGATTTTTAAAATGCTCCACGTGGAACATCAGCACACTAACTTTGAGAAGCGGCCGCCACACTCTCCAACCGATAGCCATATCCATAGATGGTCAGCAACTGCCAACCCCGATCCGCCGTCAGCCCCAGTTTGTTTCTTAGCCGGTAGATATGTGTATCCAGCGGCCGTGAAGACACCATTTCTTCATGGGTCCAGAATCGCTCGTAGAGGTACTCGCGAGACAGCGGTCGCGCCAGGTTGGCAAACAGACAGCTAGCCAAGCGATACTCCCGTTCTGTGAGGTTGATGGGTTTTCCCGCTCGGGTCACCGTCAATTCGGCATCGTCAAAGGTCAAGTCGTTGAAGCTTTGCACTTCATGGCTAGCAGACTTCTGCAGGCCATGCCGACGCAGCACCGCCGTAACCCGTGCTTTCAGTTCATTGGGGCGAAACGGTTTGCTGACGTAATCATCCGCGCCACTGTTGAGCGCGGTGACGATGTCGCTCTCGGCATCACGGCTGGTGAGCATGATGACGGCAGGCGGGGATTCCATGTGTTCGCGGGTCCAGCGGAGCAATGCGATGCCGGTGATATCCGGCAGTTGCCAGTCGAGTATCAACAGGTCGAAGGTTTCCCGGCGCAATTGACGAAGCAGGTCTTCACCACGTTCGAAGCAATGCAGCGTCCAGGGCTGTTCGGCGGTGCTGGGGATTTGTCGCAGTGTCTGTTCCACCCGGCGCAGTTCCGCGGGTTCGTCATCCAGTATTGCGACACGCATGGGTGGGTCCTTTCATTTGAAGAGTGCGGCAGCCGTCCGGCCGGTCTTTGAATCTGAAGAATTGTGCGCAGATTCATCGAGCCCTCGGATCTCTCTATACGCTGGGAACAATGGGCGGTTAACCCATTGAAAGTCCTCGATACCAATGTGGGAAAGATACCGGCTCCTGACCATAAGGAAAAGGATCAGCCGACGCATGCGCTGCCGTAAACTCCTGTGTCTGATGTCAGATGCCTTCTGGAACCCCCGACCTTGATGAGCGCCATGTTTGTTCTTCTCAGTTACTTGCGCCGCGCCCTTCCCTCTCTGTTGATCATGGTGGTGGGTTCGGCGGGCGCTGCCACAAAGGTTCGAGCGCCTTACATCGACGATGAGTTTCTGTGCCGGGTCCAGCCTCTGCCTGCGGTGGTCCAGCATCTCACTGGAGAGGCCTGGAAACTCGATACCAAGGGCAAGGCGACGCCTTTGCTGGAAGGCATGACTGTTGATGAACAGGAAGGTGTGAAGACTTCGGCCTCGGCGTTTGTCAGTCTGTTGCTCGGTGATGGATCCCGCGTGGTGTTGCCTTCTGACTCCCAGGTGCGGTTGCGCTTGGAGAAGAAACTGTCGATTCCCCAGGTGGTGCTCGAACAAGGCCAGGCCGAGGCGTACGTGATCAAGCGCGCCAGCGATCATGATCGCTTCCAGATCGTGACGCCGGTCGGTGTGCTGGGCGTGCGGGGCACGCATTTTCGGGTGCGCAATGACGCTGAGCGATCGCTTGTGGAAGTGTTGGACGGCCAGGTCGCCGTCAATCGCGATCGCACAAGCGAGATCAAAGTGGCCGCTCGCCAAGGTCTGCTCTTCAGGAAACTGGGCGACCTCAATCCTGTGGAGCTGCTTGCGGCGCCGAAGCTTATCGGCCAAGACGGCCAGAAAGGTGACGCGCCAGTCTGGAGTTTGTACCTTCGCCCGTTGCCCGGCGCCCAGCGATACCGTGCCCAGGTCGCCACCGACAAAGCCTTTATGAATATCAAGCAGGAAAACTTCTCCAGCATGCCGAAAATGAGCTTCACTGGGCTCAAAGCCTCGTTCTATCACGTGCGCTTGTCGGCTTACGACGAACACGGCCTTGAGGGAGAAACCGGGGTCTATGACATCTTCTATTACCCACCCACTGTTCAGGTGCGTTGACCGATGATGCTCTGGGGCAAGGCCGAAAAACGTCAACCTACCCATGCTCAGCGGCTGTTCCACGGCCTGGTGCGTGAGTGGTTGTGGATTGGTTTATTGCTGTTGCCTATCACCGCCTACCTGTCGTTGAACCCCGGCTTGGCCTTGAACAATCCGTTATACGACAGTTTGCGTCGCCTCAGCCCGCTGCCGGTCGACCCACGCATCCTGCTGGTGACGATCGATGACGCCAGTTTGAAAAAGCTTGGCCGATGGCCTTGGCCACGCGGCTTGCACGCCGACCTGATCGATCGCTTGAGCGCCGCGCAACCGGCGGGCATTTTGTTCGATGTGATCTTCAGTGAGCCCGGTGACCCGGCCAATGACAAACGCCTGGCCGAGTCGGTCTGCAACGCTGGCAATGTCTTGCTGCCTCTGGTGCGTGAAGGTGCTGCGAACTACAGCCAACCGGACGCACAGATGATGCCGCTGCTCAAATGTGCCAAAGGCGTGGGCCACATCAATGTTGAAGCAGACAGCGATGGCGTGGTCCGCAGCCTCTATCTGCGTGAAGGCCCGCCTGATGCCAAGGCGCCGCAATTGGCCTGGTTGGCCTATGAGATGAGTGGCGAGCTGTCTGAGATGCCGGGCGAGCCTCAGCAATCGGTCACCCAGCAATGGCATCGCGAACATGCCATCCGTATCCCCTTCATCGCACCTCATACGCGCTTTCCCAGTGTGTCCTACGTCAGCGTCCTACACGGTGAAGTCGCGCCTGAGCGACTACGTAACCGCCTGATCCTCGTCGGCTCGACGGCTTCCGGCATGGGCGATCGTTTCGTCACGCCTCTTTCCTCCACGGTGGGCACCACAGCGGGTTTGGAGATACAGGCCAACGTGCTCAATGGTTTGCTCCAAGGCCGCAGCATCGTTGATCTACCGGGCTGGCTCGCCGCATTGATCGCTACCGCATGGGTGGCGTTACTGCTGGGGTTGCTGCTCTACCGGCCGCGCTATGCGCTGTGGATGACCCTGGGCTGCATGGCTGTCGCTTTGCTCGTGTCCTTGGCCTTGTTGCGCCTGGGCCACTGGTGGTCGCCTGCGGCCTGCCTGATTGGTTTGCTGCTCAGTTATCTGATCTGGAACTGGCGCCGCCTCAGCGTGATCCTCGCCTATTTCGGTTGGGAGCTGGCACGCCTGGACAATGAACCCAAAGTCCTGCCCGAACGGCGCCGTGCACCCGCCAGCAAAGGCGATGTACTGCAGGCGCGTATCTTCGCCCTGGAGCAAGCCGTCAGCCGTACGCGTGACACACGACGCTTTATGGCCGATGGCCTGGAATGCCTGCCGGTGGCGACGCTGATTACCGATCCCATGGGCAATATCCTGCTGGCCAACCGCATTGCCCGCGAGGTGTTCGGTAATGAGCTGGTCACGCAGAACCTGCTGGAGCAGTTGGCCGACTTGGGCTACCCGCCGCTGCACAATGGCGTGCGCCCTGCCCTATCAGCGCTGGAGCTTGTAGAGTTCCGGGACATCCACCAACGCAGCCTGCGCATGGAGCTTGCGCCCTTGCTGCCGGCTGAAGGCGATGTCGCCCTCGGTTGGCTGCTGAGCCTGACGGATTTGAGTAAGGAGCGCGACGCCCAGCAACACCGCGAGACCATGTTGCGGTTCCTCTCTCACGACCTGCGTGCGCCCCATTCAGCGATCCTCGCGTTGCTGGATGTGCATAACGGTGAATCCCCGGTCTTTGCCCAGATCGAACAGCAGGTTCGCCGCGCCTTGGGCCTCACCGAATCCTTCGTGCAACTGGCGAAGGCCGAGGCTGACGGTTATCAGTTCCAACCGACGTTGTTCGCTATGTTGGTCATGGATGCCTTTGATCAAGTAGCGCTGATCGCCCAACTTAAAGGTATTCACCTGGTCCACGATTTGGATGAGGCCGATGAAGGCATGGTCTCTGCCGACCAGTCACTGCTCACACGGGCGTTGTTCAACGTGCTGGAGAATGCCATCAAGTATTCGCCTTCCGGGACGACCGTGAGGTTGAGGCACAGTAGCGAGCAGGGTTGGTTGGAATGCCGTATCAGCGACCAGGGCCCGGGGATTGCTGCAGAGGACCTGCCGGAGTTGTTCAACCAATACCGTCGTTTCGATTCGTCCCAAGGCAGTGAAGGACTGGGCTTGGGGCTGACGATGGTCAAGGCCGTGGTAGAGCGCCACGGTGGACGCATCAGCTGCGAAAGTGAGGTGGGGAAAGGCACCACATTCAGCCTTCGACTGCCGCTGCTGGACGACTGAAAAAACGTACTTTTCAGTTGTGCATAAAAAACCGGTCGCAAGGACCGGTTTTTTTATGCGGAAAAAACTTATGCACCTTTTTCGTGATTTTATTATGTTGGGAAATATGTAATAAAATCAGATTCTTACAAGACAAAAAAGGCGATTCGCCAACAAACCGTGCACAGGTTATCCACAGATACTTAGATAATGGGCGTGTCGACTACAACCGGCTCCGGCGGCAGCGAACCCATGGCCCTCTGCTGTGCTTCATTCCAGGCCTGGGCACGGTCATTCAGCGCTGCAATGGCGCGGGGTCCTTCACCTTCGGCGTACATCGGTTTACCGATGACCACCGTGATGGTGCCTTCGCGCTTGGCCCAGCCCATCTTCGGCCAGAACTTACCGGCGTTATGCGCAATCGGTAGCACTGGCAGATGCGCATTGACCGCCAATGCCGTACCACCGCGTGAGAACTTGCCTACCGTGCCGAAGGGCACACGCGTGCCTTCCGGGAATATCAGCACCCAAACACCATCCTTGAGCAACTCGTCGCCCTTCTTGGCCACATGCTTGAGCGCAGCCTTGGGGTTGTCACGGTCGATGGCGATCGGACGCAACATGGCCATGGCCCAGCCGAAGAACGGCACATACAGCAATTCACGCTTGAGCACTTGGCTCAACGGCGAGAAGTACGCCGAGAGAAAGAACGTCTCCCAGGTGCTCTGGTGGTTCGACAGAATCACACAGGGCTGGTCCGGAACGTTTTCCGCACCCTTGACCTCAAAACGAATGTTCAGGAACACCTTGGTCAGCCACAACGCGCAGCGGCACCAATAAACGTTGATAAAGCGATAGCGCGCCTTGAACGGCAAAAAGGGCGCAATAAAAAAGCTCAGGGTGCACCAGAGAAACGAACTGGTGCCCAGCAGCAGGTAAAAGAAAAAGGTTCTGATGGCCTGCAAAATCGACATGGCGGCATTTACCGTTGCGGGACACGGCCCGCCTGCTAAAAGCGCACTCCCGAACACTCCTTGGTCAGGAAGTCGAGGGCGGCTAGTTGTTGATAAGTTCTGCGGCAACGGCCGCCAGATCGTCAAAAATCAAGGTGCCTACCGGCAGGTTTTTCGCCTGGGTCTTGTCGCCTTTCCCGGTCTTAACCAAAACTGGCTGAGAGTCGACGGCTTTGGCCGCCTCCAGGTCACCGAGGCTGTCCCCGACGAACCATATCCCAGCTAACGGCACGTTGTAATGTTCTGCAATGGTTTTCAACATGCCAGGCTTGGGTTTGCGGCAATCGCAGCCCTCATCCGGCCCGTGGGGGCAGTACACCACCAGCCCCACCTCACCGCCCTGCTCCGCCACCAACGTGCGCAAGCGCGTGTGCATGGCGTCCAGGGTGGCGATGTCGTAGTAGCCACGGGCGATGCCGGACTGGTTGGTGGCGATCGCCACCGTCCAGCCGGCTTTGCTCAACTGCGCAATGGCCTCGATCGAGCCAGGCAAAGGAATCCACTCCGCCACCGACTTGATGTAAGCGTCGGAGTCGTAGTTGATCACCCCGTCCCGATCGAGAATCAGCAGTTTCAACATGGTCAGCTCAGCGTCGAAATGTCAGCGATGTTGACGAACAAGCCACGCAGACGCGCCAGCATGGCGTAGCGGTTTTTCCGCACGCCGGCATCTTCGGCATTGATCATCACCGCCTCAAAGAACGCATCCACTGGCTCACGCAAGGTCGCCAGGCGAGCCAATGCTTCGGCGTAGTTGCGTTCAGCGATCAGCGGCTTCACGGCGTTTTCAGCCTTGGCGATGGCCGAGTTCAGCGAGAACTCCTTGGCATCCGCGAACAGGCCAGGGTCGACGTCGGCATTGCCCAGGCCTTCGGCCTTGCTCAGCAGGTTCGACACACGCTTGTTCACGGCGGCCAGGGCATCGGCTTCCGGCAGTTTGCGGAAGGCCTGCACGGCCTGTACGCGCTGGTCGAAGTCCAGCGCCGAACCCGGCTGCAGGGCACGCACCGACAGGTACACCGACACGTCCACGCCTTCGTCTTCATAACGCGCACGCAGGCGGTCGAACACGAACTCCAGCACTTGCTCGGCCAGGTCGGCCTGCTTGACCTTGGCGCCGAACTGGCCGACGGCAAACACCACGGCCTGGGTCAGGTCGAGGTCCAGCTTCTTGTCGATCAGGATGCGGAGTACGCCCAGGGCCGCACGACGCAAGGCATAGGGGTCTTTGCTGCCGGTTGGCAACATGCCGATACCGAAGATACCCACGAGGGTGTCCAGCTTGTCGGCGATCGCCACGGCTGCACCGGTCAGGGTGGTCGGCAGTTCAGCGCCGGCACCGCGCGGCATGTACTGCTCGTTCAGCGCCAGGGCCACATCGTCCGGCTCGCCGTCGTTGAGGGCGTAGTAGTAGCCGGCAACGCCTTGCATCTCCGGGAACTCGCCGACCATCTCAGTGGCCAGGTCGCATTTGGACAGCAGGCCTGCGCGCGCAGCCCAGGCGGAATCACCGCCAATGCGTGGCGCAATGTAGGCGGCCAGCTTGGAAACCCGTACGGCCTTGTCGTAGACGCTACCGAGTTTTTCCTGGAACACCACGTTTTGCAGGCGCTGGTTGAAGTCTTCCAGCTTCTGCTTCTTGTCTTGCTTGAAGAAGAACTCGGCGTCGGTCAGGCGCGGGCGAACGACTTTCTCGTTACCGGCGATGATCTGCTGCGGATCCTTGCTTTCGATGTTGGCCACGGTGATGAAACGCGGCAGCAACTTACCGTCCACGTCCAGCAGGCAGAAGTACTTCTGGTTGTCCTGCATGGTGGTGATCAACGCTTCCTGCGGTACGTCGAGGAAACGTTCCTCGAACGAACACACCAGCGGCACCGGCCATTCAACCAACGCCGTCACTTCGTCGAGCAGGTTTGGCGGCACGATGGCGGTGCCTTCCTGCAGACGGGCCAGCTCTTCGGTACGCTTGCTGATCAACTCGCGACGCTCGTTGGCGTCAGCCAGCACGTAGGCAGCACGCAGGTCGGCGGCGTAGTTGGCCGGCGAGGTGATGCGTACGGCTTCAGGGTGATGGAAGCGGTGGCCACGGGAATCACGACCGGCTTTCTGGGCGAGGAGGGTGCAGTCGATGACTTGGTCACCGAGCAGCATCACCAGCCACTGGGTCGGACGTACGAATTCTTCCTTGCGAGCACCCCAGCGCATGCGCTTCGGGATCGGCAGGTCGTTCAACGAGTCTTCAACGATGGTCGGCAACAGGCTGGCGGTCGGCTTGCCGGTGATGACCTGGCTGAAACGCAGTTTCGGTCCGCTCTGGTCGATCTCGCTCAGCTCGACGCCACACTTCTTGGCAAAACCAAGGGCGGCCTGGGTCGGGTTGCCTTCGGCATCGAAAGCCGCCTGGCGCGGCGGGCCGTCGAGGTTGATGCTGCGGTCCGGCTGCTGGGTTTCCAGCGCGGTCAGCAACACCGCGAGGCGACGCGGTGCGGCGTAGACTTTCTTCGTTTCGAACTTCAGGCCAGCGGTCTGCAGGCCTTTTTCGATACCGGCCAGGAAGGCGTCGGCCAAGGTGTTCAGTGCCTTGGGTGGCAGCTCTTCGGTGCCCAGTTCAACCAGGAAATCTTGAGCACTCATTGTGCAGCCTCCAGCTTAGCCAACACTTCATCACGCAGGTCCGGGGTTGCCATCGGGAAGCCCAGCTTGGCGCGAGCCAGCAGATAGGCTTGGGCGACGGAACGCGCCAGGGTGCGTACACGCAGGATGTATTGCTGGCGCGCGGTTACCGAGATGGCACGGCGGGCGTCCAGCAGGTTGAAGGTATGGGAGGCCTTCAACACCATTTCATAGCTCGGCAATGGCAGCGGCTGGTCGAGTTCGATCAGGCGCTTGGCTTCGCTTTCATAGAAGTCGAACAGTTCGAACAGCTTGTCGACGTTGGCGTGTTCGAAGTTATAGGTGGACTGCTCCACCTCGTTCTGGTGGAACACGTCGCCGTAGGTGACTTTGCCGAACGGGCCGTCAGCCCACACCAGGTCGTAGACCGAGTCCACGCCTTGCAGGTACATGGCCAGGCGCTCAAGACCGTAAGTGATTTCGCCGGTCACCGGGTAGCACTCGATGCCGCCCGCTTGCTGGAAGTACGTGAACTGCGTCACTTCCATGCCATTGAGCCAGACTTCCCAGCCCAAGCCCCAGGCGCCCAGGGTCGGCGACTCCCAGTTGTCTTCGACGAAACGGATGTCGTGGACCAGTGGGTCCAGGCCCACGTGCTTGAGCGAGCCCAGGTACAGTTCCTGGAAATTGTCCGGGTTCGGCTTCAGTACCACCTGGAACTGGTAGTAGTGCTGCAGACGGTTCGGGTTTTCGCCGTAGCGGCCGTCAGTCGGGCGACGACTGGGCTGCACATAAGCGGCGTTCCAGGTTTCCGGGCCAATGGCCCGCAGGAATGTTGCGGTGTGGAAAGTGCCGGCGCCTACTTCCATATCGTAGGGCTGAAGTACCACACAACCTTGCTCGGCCCAGTATTGCTGGAGGGCGAGGATCAAGTCTTGGAAGGTACGCACGGCTGGCGTAGGCTGGCTCACAAAATTCACCTGTTACTTGGGCTGCGATTTAAAGAGCGGGAGTATACCCGATTCGGCCCTGCCACCACTCCCTGGAGCCTTATGCCACGCTGCTTTTGGTGTTCTGAAGATCCGCTGTACATGGCTTATCACGATCAGGAGTGGGGAACGCCGCTGCGCGATGCGCAGGGTTTGTTCGAGTTGCTTTTGCTCGAAGGGTTCCAGGCGGGCCTTTCCTGGATCACCGTTTTACGCAAACGCGAGCATTATCGAAAGGTCTTGTTCGGTTTTGATGCGCAGCGTCTGGCCCAACTGAGCGACGCCGAGATCGAAGCGCTGATGCTCGATCCGGGTATCGTGCGTAACCGCCTTAAACTCAATGCCACCCGCCGCAATGCCGCCGCCTGGCTGGCGCTGGAGGACCCGGTGGGGTTGCTCTGGTCCTTCGTCGGCGGCAAACCCAAGGTCAATCACTTCAAGGACCGCAGCGAAGTACCGGCGATTACACAGGAAGCTGAAGCCATGAGCAAAGCCCTGAAAAAAGCCGGTTTCACCTTCGTCGGCCCGACCATTTGCTACGCGTTCATGCAGGCCTCGGGCATGGTCATGGACCACACTCAGGACTGCGACCGTTACGCGGACCTGGCCAACGCCGGTTAGAATGCCGGCTTTGCGCACCACACACGATCAGGAGTGACCTGTGGAAAAGTTGAAAGGCGCCTTGCTGGTAGGCGCTCTCCGGTTATTTGCCCTGCTGCCCTGGCGCGCCGTTCAGGCCGTCGGCACCGCGATTGGCTGGATCATGTGGAAAACCCCCAACCGTTCCCGTGACACGGTGCGGATCAACCTGTCCAAGTGCTTCCCGGACATGGACCCCGCGGAGCGCGAAGCGCTGGTCGGCCGCAGCCTGATGGACATCGGCAAGTCCCTGACCGAAAGCGCCTGCGCCTGGATCTGGCCGGCCCAGCGTTCCATCGACCTGGTGCGTGAAGTCGAAGGCCTGGAAGTGCTGCACGAAGCCCTCGCCTCAGGCAAAGGCGTGGTTGGCATCACCAGCCACCTGGGTAACTGGGAAGTGCTGAACCACTTCTATTGCAGCCAGTGCAAACCGATCATTTTCTACCGCCCACCCAAGCTCAAGGCGGTGGATGAGTTACTGCGAAAACAGCGCGTGCAGTTGGGCAACCGCGTGGCCGCGTCGACCAAGGAAGGCATCCTCAGTGTGATCAAGGAAGTGCGCAAAGGCGGCCAGGTGGGAATCCCGGCCGATCCCGAGCCGGCGGAATCCGCGGGGATCTTCGTGCCGTTCTTCGCCACCCAGGCGCTGACCAGCAAGTTCGTGCCGAACATGCTCGCCGGCCACAAGGCGGTGGGCGTGTTCCTGCATGCGCTGCGGCTGCCGGACGGTTCGGGTTACAAAGTGATTTTGGAAGCGGCGCCGGAAGACATGTACAGCACCGACACCGCCACGTCCTGCGCCGCGATGAGCAAGGTGGTGGAGCGTTATGTCGGCGCTTATCCGAGCCAGTACATGTGGAGCATGAAGCGCTTCAAGAAACGCCCGCCGGGTGAGGCGCGGTGGTATTGATTCCATACTGACTCCGGTTCGCCGCGAAACCCATGTGGGAGCGGGCTTGCTCGCGAAAGCGGTATGTCAGTCACTGAATGTGACGCTGATACACCGCTTTCGCGAGCAAGCCCGCTCCCCCATTGTTGATCGCCATTCACCCCTGGCGGTCGAGTTTTTTCAGGAACACGGTCATCTCTTTTTCGGCCTGTTTGTCGCCATGGGCCTGGGCGGCTTCTATGCCCTTCTGCCACGCCAGCCGCGCCGCAGCACTATCCCCCAGTCCCTGATGCGCCTTGCCCAGCAGCTTCCACGCCGCTGAATACTTCGGGTCGAACTCGACGCACTTGTGCAGATGCTCCGCTGCCTTGGCGTTGTCTTTCAGGTCCAGATAACCCTTGCCCAAACCAAAGCGCAGCAGGGAATTATCCGCACCTTTGGCGAGCATTTTTTCCAGGGACTCCAGCATCGGTTCTCTCCGTTCGATCAGAAAAAGCTCAGGCCCACGTGGAACAGTTTCTCCACATCGCGGATATGTTTCTTGTCCACCAGGAACAGGATCACATGGTCCCCGGTTTCGATCACTGTATCGTCGTGGGCAATGATCACTTCTTCGTCACGAATGATCGCGCCAATGGTGGTGCCCGGCGGCAAGCCGATATCGCGGATGGCCTTGCCGATCACTTTGCTCGACTTTGAGTCACCATGGGCAATCGCCTCGATGGCTTCCGCCGCACCCCGGCGCAGGGAGTGCACGCTGACGATATCGCCACGGCGCACGTGGGCCAGCAAGGTGCCGATGGTGGCCAACT
Organism: Pseudomonas simiae; assembly: GCF_000934565.1. Lineage (NCBI taxonomy): Bacteria > Pseudomonadati > Pseudomonadota > Gammaproteobacteria > Pseudomonadales > Pseudomonadaceae > Pseudomonas > Pseudomonas simiae. The sequence continues at coordinate 17,429 of NZ_CP010896.1, forward strand.
GGGGGCTGATGGCGATGTCGATATCGCCGCCCTGGATCAGGTCCACATAAGCCGGGTTGTTGATGATGGTCATCACCTTCTTCGCCCCCAGCCGCTTGGCCAGCAGGGAAGACATAATGTTGGCTTCGTCATCATTGGTGAGGGCCAGGAAAATATCGGCGTCGGCGATATTCTCTTCCATCAGCAGGTCGCGGTCCGAGGCACTGCCCTGGAGTACGACCGTGCTGTCGAGGGTGTCGGACAAATGCCGGCAGCGTGCCGGGCTCATCTCGATGATCTTCACCTGGTAGCGGCTTTCGATGGCTTCGGCCAAACGCTCGCCGATTTGCCCGCCGCCGGCGATGACGATGCGTTTGTAGGTCTCGTCGAGGCGGCGCATTTCGCTCATGACTGCACGAATATTCGCTTTGGCAGCGATGAAAAACACTTCGTCGTCGGCCTCGATCACCGTATCGCCCTGGGGCAGGATCGGACGGTCACGCCGGAAAATCGCCGCTACGCGGGTTTCCACATTCGGCATGTGCTCACGCAACTGGCGCAGCTGCTGGCCCACCAGCGGGCCGCCGTAATAGGCCTTCACCGCGACCAGCTGCGCCTTGCCGCCGGCGAAGTCGATCACCTGCAGGGCGCCCGGAATTTCGATCAAGCGCTTGATGTAGTGGGTGACCACTTGTTCCGGGCTGATCAGCACGTCGACGGGAATCGCGTCGTTGTCGAACAGCCCGGCGCGGGTCAGGTAGGCCGCTTCGCGCACACGGGCGATTTTGGTCGGGGTGTGGAACAGAGTATGGGCAACCTGGCAGGCGACCATGTTGGTTTCGTCGCTGTTGGTCACGGCCACCAGCATGTCTGCGTCGTCGGCACCGGCCTGGCGCAGCACTGTCGGGAACGATGCGCGGCCTTGTACGGTGCGGATGTCGAGGCGGTCGCCAAGGTTGCGCAGACGCTCGCTGTCAGTGTCGACCACGGTGATGTCGTTGGCTTCGCTGGCCAAATGTTCAGCCAGCGTGCCGCCGACCTGCCCTGCCCCAAGGATGATGATTTTCATCCGGTCACTCCCTTAAATCATTCAGCCGCGCGCGGCGGCGATCTTGATCAGTTTGGCGTAGTAGAAGCCATCGTGTCCGCCTTCTTGCGCAAGCAATTGGCGGCCGTGGGGCTGCCTGATGCCGGCCGTGGTGGCGAGGTCCAGCTCCCGCGCGCCGCTGGTGCGGGCGAGGAAGGCTTCGATCACCTCGGTGTTCTCTGTCGGCAAGGTCGAACAGGTGGCGTAGAGCAGGATGCCGCCGACTTCCAGGGTGGGCCACAGGGCGTCGAGCAACTCGCCCTGCAGCACGGCCAAGGCGGCGATGTCGTCGGGTTGGCGGGTGAGCTTGATGTCCGGGTGGCGGCGGATCACGCCTGTGGCGGAGCACGGCGCATCGAGCAGGATGCGCTGGAACGGTTTGCCGTCCCACCACGTGGCGGTGTCACGACCGTCGGCCGCGATCAGCTCGGCGCTGAGGCCCAGGCGAGCCAGGTTCTCGCGCACGCGCACCAGGCGCTTGGCTTCCAGGTCGACGGCAACTACACCGACCAGGTCTTTTTCGACTTCCAGGATGTGACACGTCTTACCGCCCGGCGCGCAACAGGCGTCGAGTACGCGTTGGCCCGGTGCAAGGTCGAGCAGGTCGGCAGCCAGTTGCGCGGCTTCGTCCTGCACGCTGATCCAGCCCTCGGCAAATCCCGGCAGGCCGCGCACATCAGTGGCGGCTTCGAGCACGATGCCGTCGACGCTGTACACGCACGGCGTGGCGCCGATACCTGCGTCGGTGAGCAATTGCAGGTAGGCGTCACGGCTGTGATGACGACGGTTGACCCGCAGGATCATCGGCGGGTGCGCATTGTTCGCTGCGCAAATGGCTTCCCATTGCTCCGGCCAGAACGCCTTCAGGGACTTTTGCAGCCAGCGCGGGTGGGCGGTGCGCACCACCGGGTCGTGCTCCAGTTCAGCCAGCAGTGCTTCGCTTTCGCGCTGGGCGCGGCGCAGCACGGCGTTGAGCAGGGCCTTGGCCCAGGGTTTTTTCAGCTTGTCGGCGCAACCGACCGTTTCGCCGATAGCGGCGTGGGCGGGCACGCGGGTGTAGAGCAGTTGATAGAGGCCGACCAGCAGCAGCGCCTCGACATCCGCGTCGGCCGCCTTGAACGGCTTCTGCAGCAACGTGGCTGCCAGCGCCGACAAGCGTGGTTGCCAGCGCGCTGTGCCAAAGGCCAGGTCCTGGGTAAAACCGCGATCGCGGTCTTCGACCTTGTCCAGTTGGGTGGGCAACGAACTGTTCAACGACGCCTTGCCGCTGAGGACGGCGGCGAGAGCCTTGGCGGCGGCCAGACGTGGGTTCATTGGGCTACCACCCCAAGGACCGTGCCCAAGGCAAATTTCTCACGGCGGCTGTTGAACAAATCGCTGAAATTGAGCGCCTTGCCACCGGGTAATTGCAGACGGGTCAGACACAACGCCTGTTCACCGCAGGCGACCACTAGGCCGTCCTTGCTGGCGCCGATGATTTCACCGGGCGCGCCTTTGCCTTCGGCCAGGGTCGCGGCCAGCACTTTCAAGGCTTCGCCGTTAAGCGTGCTGTGGCAGATCGGCCATGGGTTGAAGGCGCGCACCAGGCGTTCAAGCTCCACGGCCGGGCGGCGCCAGTCGATGCGCGCTTCGTCTTTGTTCAGTTTGTGGGCGTAGGTGGCCAGGCTGTCGTCCTGCACGTCGCCTTGCAGGGTGCCAGCAGCCAGACCGGCGATGGCCTGGATTACAGCCGGTGGGCCCAGCTCGGCAAGGCGGTCGTGCAGGCTGCCGCCGGTGTCTTGGGCGGTAATCGGGGTGGTGACTTTCAGCAGCATCGGGCCGGTGTCCAGGCCTGCTTCCATGCGCATCACGGTCACGCCGCTTTCGCTGTCGCCGGCTTCCACGGCGCGCTGGATCGGCGCCGCACCGCGCCAGCGAGGCAGCAGCGAGGCGTGGCTGTTGATGCAGCCCAGACGGGGGATATCCAGCACGACTTGCGGCAGGATCAGGCCATAGGCCACTACCACCAACAGGTCCGGCTTCAGCGCCGCCAGTTCTGCCTGGGCTTCGGCGTTGCGTAGGGTCGGCGGTTGCAGCACAGGGATGTCGTGTTCCAGCGCCAGCTGTTTGACCGGGCTCGGCATCAGTTTTTGCCCACGACCGGCCGGGCGATCCGGCTGGGTGTATACCGCGACGATGTCATAAGGGCTGGCAAGCAGGGCCTTGAGGTGTTCGGCGGCAAATTCAGGAGTGCCGGCAAAAACTATGCGCAGTGGCTCGGTCATGGGAGGTCTCGGTTAAAAGCAGTCACAAAAGAAAAAGGCTTGCCGCAGCAAGCCTTTGGAAGGAGGGCATCAAGCTTGCTGGCGATGCTTTTTTTCCAGCTTCTTCTTGATCCGGTCGCGCTTGAGCGTGGACAGGTAATCGACAAACAGCTTGCCATTGAGGTGGTCGCATTCGTGCTGGATGCACACCGCCAGCAGGCCTTCGGCAATCAGCTCGAACGGCTTGCCGTCGCGGTCCAGGGCCTTGATCTTGACGCGCAGCGGGCGCTCGACGTTCTCGTAGAACTCCGGCACAGAAAGGCAGCCTTCCTGGTATTCGCCCATCTCGTCGGTCAGCGGTTCGAACTCCGGGTTGATGTACACCTTCGGTTCGCTGCGATCTTCCGACAGGTCCATGACCACGACGCGCAGGTGCACGTTGACCTGGGTCGCGGCGAGGCCGATACCCGGGGCTTCATACATTGTTTCAAACATGTCATCGACCAACTGACGAACCTTGTCGTCCACTACGGCCACCGGTTTGGCGATCGTGCGCAGGCGCGAGTCGGGGAATTCGAGGATGTTCAAAATAGCCATAAGCGTAATTGCTGCACATGTGAGGTAGAGGCAAATCGGCGTTGGGATGGACCCACACGACCGGTGTGAAACCCTTAAAAGCCGCTAAGGCCCAGGCATTTCACGCGAACGCACATAATAAAGGAGATTCACCCTATGAGGAAATCGCTACTCGTCTTGCTGCTGTGGGCCCCGTTTTCCATGGCCCTGCTACCCCAGCCCATCCAGCGTCTGGACCCACCGACACAACACGCTATCCAGCGCTTCCTGCTGCATAACCGCATTCTCGATACACCCCAGGACCTGGACAACGCGCCCTACATCGTCGCTGCCGATGCTGGCCGCGTGCTTGGCGCCAATGGCGAGCGGGTCCACGCCAGGGGCGACCTGGCGCCTTCCCAGCCGAATTACGGCATATTCCGACGTGGCAAGGTCTACACCGACCCGCAGACCCGAGAGCTACTGGGGATCAACGCCGACGACATTGGCACCGCCCGTTTCGTCACGGCGGGCGACCTCACCACCCTCGCTGTGCAGCGTGTCACCCAGGAGGTGCGTCCCGGTGACCGCTTGCTGCGTGCGCAAACACCCGTCGACCCGGCAGCCTTTGCCGTCACGCCAGCAACGCGCTTTATCAAAGGGCAGATCATCGATATCCCCAAGGGCGTGACCCAGATCGGCGTGCTGGATGCCGTAACCCTGAATAAAGGCCGTCGTGACGGCCTGGTCGAAGGCCAACTGCTCAGCGTAATCAAGGCTGGCGCCACGGTACGCGACAGTCTGACGGGCACGCCGACCCAACTCCCTGATGAACGCGCCGGCACACTGTTGGTGTTTCGCACCTACGAAAAACTCAGTTACGGCCTGGTCCTCAATGCCTCACGGCCCCTGGCCGTAATGGACCGTTTCGAGACTGCCCATCAAACGCAATAAATAGCCTGCTAAATAAGTTACCAACAGAGTTATCCACAGCTTGTTCCGGTCAAGGATGATCAGATGTATCCGACAAAAAACCACGAAATATCCCCCTCAGAACTGGAAGCGCGTCTACGCTTGCACAGGCTGCCGGAACTGGGTCCGAAGCGTTTTCGCTTGTTGATCGAAGCGTTCGGCTCTGCCTCAAAAGCCATCAGTGCGCCTGCCAGTGCCTGGCGTTCGCTCGGGTTGCCTTCCATCAGCGCCGATGCCCGACGCAGTCATGAAATCCGCGACGGTGCGAGCGACGCATTGGCCTGGCTGGCGCGTCCGGCCCAGCAATTGCTGATGTGGGACCAGCCGGACTACCCCGCACTGCTTGCCCAGATCGATGATGCGCCGCCACTGTTATTCGTCGCCGGTGACCCTTCGATCCTGGAAAAACCGCAACTGGCGATAGTCGGCAGTCGTCGTGCATCGCGCCCCGGCATGGACACGGCGGCAGCGTTTTCACGCAGTCTGGCGAGCGCCGGTTTTGTCATCACCAGCGGCCTTGCGCTGGGCATTGACGGTGCAGCCCATCAGGCGGCATTGGATGTGGGCGGCCAGACAATCGGCGTGCTCGGCACGGGGCTTGAAAATTTTTATCCACAGCGCCACCGGCGGCTGGCGGCGGCGATGATTGACCAAGGCAGCGCCGTGGTTTCCGAGTTCCCCCTGGACGCGCCGCCCCAAGCGGGTAACTTCCCCCGACGCAATCGGATCATCAGCGGGCTGTCCCTGGGGGTGTTGGTGGTGGAAGCCAGCATGGCCAGCGGTTCGCTGATTACCGCGAAACTGGCGGCCGAGCAGGGGCGCGAGGTGTATGCGATTCCAGGCTCAATCCATCATCCCGGCGCCAAGGGCTGTCACCAGTTGATCCGCGATGGCGCGGTGCTAGTGGAAACTATCGAGCACATCCTGGAAGGGTTGCGTGGCTGGCAGGCATTGTCTCGTCCGGCGCCGATGCCGGTGGTCCACCCGCTGGTGGCGCTGCTGCACGCGGCGCCCCACACCAGTGAAGCCCTGGCGATTGCCAGCGCAAGGCCGTTGTCCCAAGTGCTGGCGACCCTGACGGAGCTTGAGCTGGAAGGCCAGGTCATCTGCGAAAGCGGGCGCTGGCTTGCGCGCCGCTAGGTTTTGTAAAGAAGATCGGTAAACTGCGCAGAGCTTTAGTCTGGAGAGTGAACAATGGTCAACCGGTGGCGTGTGCTGGAAACCGCACGAGAAATTCGCGCAGGCGCGGTGATTGCCTATCCAACCGAAGCGGTTTGGGGCTTGGGCTGCGACCCGTGGAACGAAGAAGCAGTGGACCGTTTGCTCGCCATCAAGAACCGTTCGGTGGACAAGGGCCTGATCCTGGTGGCGGACAACATCCGTCAGTTCGACTTTCTGTTCGAAGATTTCCCACAGGACTGGATCGATCGCATGGCCAGTACCTGGCCAGGGCCGAATACCTGGTTGGTGCCCCATCAGGACTTGTTGCCGGAATGGGTCACGGGTGTGCACGACACCGTGGCGCTGCGGGTGACTGACCATCCGCTGGTGCGGGACCTGTGTTCGCTGGTAGGGCCGCTGATTTCCACATCGGCCAACCCGCAGGGCCGTCCGGCGGCGCGCTCGCGGATTCGCGTGGAGCAATACTTCCGTGGCCAGGTGGACCTGGTGTTGGGTGGCGCCCTGGGTGGGCGCAAGAACCCGAGCCTGATTCGTGATCTGGTGACGGGTGAGGTGGTGCGGCCCTCCTGAGACCGAGTCGTGGCCTTCGCGAGCAAGCCCGCTCCCCCGTTCGATCGAGTTCCTCCAGTTGGAATCCGATCAACATCTGGGAGCGGGCTTGCTCGCGAAGAGGCCTCACTGACCCCGGAGAGCTATAGCCTTATGGCAGGAGAATGGTCGAACCGGTAGTCCGCCGCCCCGACAACTCGGTCTGCGCTTTGGCCGCATCCGCCAGCGCATACCGCTGGTTGATATCAATGCGCACCTTGCCGCTCTTGATCATCGAGAACAAGTCATCCGCCATCGCCTGCAGGTTCTGTGGGTTGTTGGCGTAGGTCGCCAGGGTCGGCCGAGTGACGTAGAGCGAGCCCTTGGCTGACAGAATCCCCAGGTTCACCCCATCCACCGCGCCCGACGCATTACCGAAACTTACCACCAGCCCACGCGGCGCCACGCTGTCCAACGAGGTCAACCAGGTGTCCTTGCCGACGCCGTCATACACCACCGGTACCTTTTTACCGTCGGTCAATTCCAGCACGCGCTGTGCGACGTTTTCCTTGCTGTAGTCGATGGTTTCCCAGGCGCCGAGGGATTTGGCCAGGGCGGCTTTTTCCGGCGAGCTCACGGTACCGATCAACTTCACACCCAGGGCCTTGGCCCATTGGCAGGCCAGCGAGCCCACACCACCGGCAGCGGCGTGGAACAGGATGGTTTCACCGGCCTTCACTTCATAGGTTTGGCGCAGCAGGTACTGCACGGTCAGGCCCTTGAGCATGGCGCCGGCGGCTTGTTCGAAGCTGATCTCGTCCGGCAGATGCACCAGATTGGCGGCGGGCAGCACGTGCAGTTGGCTGTAGGCACCCAATGGACCACTGCCGTAGGCCACACGGTCGCCAACCTTGAATTGGGTGACTTCGCTGCCGACCGCATCGACCACGCCGGCGCCTTCTGCGCCCAAGCCCGATGGCAGGGCTGGCGGCGCGTACAGACCGCTGCGGAAATAGGTGTCGATGAAGTTCAGGCCGATCGCCTCGTTACGCACGCGCACTTGCTGCGGGCCAGGCTCCGCTGGGGTGTAGTCCACATACTCAAGCACTTCGGGACCGCCATGGGCGCTGAACTGGATACGTTTTGCCATCTGCCTTCTCCTTGGGTCGAACTCGCGTAGCCGCCTATCGAACTCCTAAGCTTGATCTTCGTCAACTGCGGCGCAACCGGGTGCAGTGGTATCCTGTGCGCCCATTTGCCGCCGACGCCCAATGGCCTCGCGTAGCTTTGCCCGATTCAAGGTGATGCCATGACTACCCGCACCGAGGCTGTAAAGGCCTACCTGCTTGACCTGCAAGACCGCATTTGCAGCGCCCTGGAAACCTTCGAGACGGACACTCGCTTTATCGAAGACGCCTGGACCCGGCCTGCCGGCGGCGGCGGTCGCACCCGTGTGATCGAAAACGGTTCGGTGATCGAAAAAGGCGGCGTCAACTTTTCCCACGTGTTTGGCAGCGGTCTGCCACCGTCCGCCAGCGCGCATCGGCCTGAGCTGGCCGGTCGTGGCTTTGAGGCCCTGGGTGTGTCGCTGGTGATCCACCCGCACAACCCCCACGTACCGACGTCCCACGCCAACGTGCGCTTTTTCATCGCTGAAAAAGAAGGCGAAGAACCGGTGTGGTGGTTCGGCGGCGGCTTCGACCTGACGCCTTACTACGGCAACGAAGACGATTGCATCCACTGGCACCGCGTGGCCGAACAGGCCTGTGCGCCGTTCGGGCCGGACGTGTATTCGCGCTACAAAGCCTGGTGCGACACCTACTTCCACATCAAGCACCGCAACGAACCGCGCGGTATTGGCGGCCTGTTCTTTGATGACCTGAACGAGTGGGACTTTGACACCTGCTTCGCCTTCATCCGCGCCATCGGTGACGCCTACATCGACGCCTACCTGCCGATCGTGCAGCGCCGCAAGTCCACCGCGTACACCGAGCAGCAGCGCGAATTCCAGGAATTCCGCCGCGGCCGCTACGTTGAATTCAACCTGGTCTACGACCGTGGCACCTTGTTCGGCCTGCAATCGGGCGGGCGCACCGAGTCGATCCTGATGTCGCTGCCGCCGCAAGTGCGCTGGAGCTACGACTGGAAGGCCGAAGCCGGCAGCGAAGAAGCGCGTCTCACCGACTACTTCCTGCAAGACCGTGACTGGCTGGGCCTTGCCGCGCCCAAGGCGGCTGTCTGATGGACCGCTATGTCGTGTTCGGCAACCCCATCGGCCACAGCAAGTCGCCGCTGATCCACCGGATGTTCGCCGAGCAGACGGGCGAGCAACTGGACTACAGCACCCTGCTGGCGCCATTGGAGGATTTCTCCGGCTGTGCTCGTGAGTTTTTTCAACAGGGTCGTGGCGCCAACGTCACTGTGCCGTTCAAGGAAGACGCTTACCGCCTGGCCAACAGCCTCACCGAACGCGCTCAACGTGCGGGTGCGGTGAACACCCTGAGCAAGCTGGCCGACGGCAGCCTGCTGGGCGATAACACTGACGGCGCCGGCCTGGTGCGCGACCTCACGGTCAATGCCGGCCTGAACCTGCAAGGCAAGCGCATCCTGTTGCTGGGCGCCGGCGGCGCGGTGCGCGGCGCATTGGAACCGTTGCTGGCCGAACAGCCTGCTTCGCTGATCATCGCCAACCGCACCGTGGAAAAGGCCGAAATGCTCGCCGAGTTGTTCGACGATCTGGGCCCGGTGTCCGCCAGTGGTTTCGACTGGCTGCGTGAGCCGGTGGATGTGATCATCAACGCCACGTCCGCCAGCCTGTCAGGCGATGTACCGCCGATTGCCAGCAGCCTGATCGAACCGGGCAAGACGTTTTGCTACGACATGATGTACGCCAAGGAACCGACCGCGTTCTGCCGCTGGGCCACTGAGCATGGCGCATCCGTGGCGATGGATGGCCTGGGCATGCTGGTGGAGCAGGCGGCGGAAGCCTTCTACTTGTGGCGCGGTGTGCGTCCGGATTCTGCGCCGGTGCTGGCTGAGCTGCGCCGGCAGTTGGCTTGACGCTATTTGAGGTGGGCACGTCCAGCTCCCACAGCGTTAAGGGTGTTCAGTCTTGGCAATGGATGCTTGGAAATGGATGGGGCAATTGTCGGCCCCTTCCAGCTTCCTCAACTCCTCCACCACCTGCGGCCTGGCCCGGCGCAGCGTCAGACTGCGTCCCAACCCACGCAAGCGCCGCGCCTCCTGGTGCAGCATCTCCACCCCGGAATAGTCGATAAAGTTGATCTGCTGCGCCTCGATCACCACCCGTTTGCCCTGCAGGCTTTGCAGGCGCACTTGCAGGTAGTGGCTGGCGCCGAAAAAGATCGAACCGCCCACGCGCAGCACGTCCTCATCGCCATCGCGCCATTGCTGGACACGTGGCTGCGAAGTGCGCTTGAGGTAGAAAAACAGTGACGCCAGCACCCCGGCGTAAATCGCTGTTTGCAGCTCCAGCAGCAAGGTGGCGACGCAGGTCAGGCTCATCACCACAAACTCGGCGCGACTGACGCGGAATAACGCCCGAATACCGCGACGGTCCACCAGCCCCCAACTGATAAGCAAGATGCTCGCCGCCATGCTCGGGATCGGAATATGGGCGATCAGCGCCGCGCCAAACAGTGCAAACAGCGCCACCCATAAGGCAGAAAACACGCCAGCCAACGGCGAACAGGCGCCCGCCTCATAACTGAGGCCGGAGCGGGTAAAGGAGCCGGCTGACAGATACCCGGAGAAAAATCCGCCCACGATGTTGGAAAAACCCTGCGCACGGATTTCCTGGTTGGCATCGAGCAATTGCTGCGAGCGCACTGACAGTGAACGGGCAATCGACAGGCTGGTCACCAGCCCCAGCATGCCCACCGCCACGGCGCTCGGCAGCAGACGCAGGATCACGTCCAGGTCCATTGGCAACGGGCTGAGCGGCGGCAGCTTGCCGATAAAGGAACTGACCAACGCCACATGCCCGAACATTGCCGGCCACAACCAGGTGACCAGGCTGCCCAGCGTCAGGGCGATCAACAGGGTCGGCCAGCGCGGTACGAGGTATTTGAGCAACGCACCCACCAGCAAGGTACCGAGCCCGAGAATGACGGACGCAGGGTCCCATTCGCCGCTGTGATGGATCAGTGTCAGCAGGTTGTTGATCGCCGTGGCCTGGCTCGGCAAATCCAGCCCCAGCAGATTGGGCAGTTGCCCGAGCGCAATCACCACAGCGGCTCCCAGGGTGAACCCGAGCACCACTGAATGGGAGACAAAATTCACCAGCGCACCAAAGCGCAGCATGCCCAGCAGCCACTGGAAAACACCGGCGAGAAAGGTGAGCAACAGGATCAGGGTGATGTAGTCCTGCGACCCCGGCACGGCCAGCGGGCTGACGCTGGCATAGAGCACAATGGAAATCGCCGCTGTGGGGCCGCAGATCAAATGCCAGGAGGAACCCCAGAGGCAGGCGATCAGCACCGGGATGATCGCGGCGTACAGGCCGTATTCGGGTGGGAGGCCGGCGATCAGCGCGTAGGCAATAGACTGTGGCAAGGCGAGCACTGCGCCGCTGAGGCCCACCATCGCATCTCGGCCGACGCTGGCGCGGGTCTGGCGCGGGAGCCAGGCGAGGAAGGGGAAAAGTGTATGGCGGTTGGGCCAGGGCATCGGACTGCTCTAAATACTGTAGGAGCTGGCTTGCCAGCGAAGGTGGGTAACGATAACGCGGGTTGTGTGAAAAAACGCGGCGTTTTCGAGGGCTTCGCCAGCGAGCCGGCTCCTACAAGGGGTTGTGTATCGTTCAGAGTTTGGCTTTTACAGCGGCCAGCGCGTCCTTGCCATCCACGGTCTTCACGCCCTCCAGCCATTTATCCAACACCGCCGGATTAGCTTTGATCCAAGCTTTCGCCGCATCGGCATTGCTGACCTTGTTGTTGGCCACCTCGGCCATGATGCTGTTTTCCATTTCCTGGGTAAAACTCAGGTTGGTCAGCAGTTTTCCAACATTCGGGCAGGCCTGTGCGTAGCCCTTGCGGGTCAAGGTATACACGCTGCCGGTGTCACCAAAATATTTCTCGCCGCCTTTGAGGTAGCGCATTTTCAACTGCACGTTCATCGGATGCGGCGTCCAGCCGAGGAAGGTCACGAATTTCTGCTTCTTAACGGCCCGCGATACTTCGGCGAGCATCGCCTGTTCACTGGACTCCACCAGTTTCCACTGGCCCAGCTCGAAGTCGTTCTTCTTGATGATTTCCTGCAGGGAGATATTCGCCGGCGCGCCGGAGCCGATGCCGTAGATCTTCTTGTCGAACTTGTCGGCATAGTGGTTCAAGTCGGCAAAGTCATGCACCCCGGCATCCCATACGTAGTCGGGCACGGCGAGGGTGAACTCGGTGCCGTCGAGGTTTTTCGCCAGTTGAACCACGTCGCCATTGGCCACGAACTTGTCATAGAAGCCCTGCTGCGCCGGCATCCAGTTGCCCAGGAACACATCCACCTGGCCGTCCTTGAGCCCGCCAAAGGTGATCGGCACCGCCAGGGTGTCGACTTTGGGTTTGTAGCCCATGCCCGTCAGCAGAAAACCGGTGATGGCATTGGTGGCCGCGATATCGCTCCAGCCCGGATCGGCCATCTTTACCGTTTCACAACTGGCGTCGGCGTAAACATTGGCGCTTCCCAGCGCCAAGAGCCCCAGCATCACAGTTAACTTTTGCATGGCCTTCCCTCAGTGTTATTGGTTTTGGCAGGGTTGTGGATAACGTGCCTTGCGCTCCAGGTCGTCGAGGTCGATATGGTTGCGCATGTATTGCTGACTGGCGTCCACCAGTGGCTGGTGATCCCAGCTCTTCAGCTTGCCCTGGGTCAGTGCTTCAAACACCAGACGGCGGCGGCGTTGGCTGGCGAGCACCTGTTGGTGGATCGCCGGGATGTCCCATTTGGCCCGCGCCTCGTCCAGGAAGGCTGCAAACAGCGCCTGATGGTGTGGCGACTGGCTGAGGTCTTCCTGCTCCCGTGGGTCGTTGTGTACATCGAACAGTAGGCAAGGGTCGTCTTCGCTGTAGATGAATTTGTAGGCGCCCCGGCGAATCATCATCAGCGGGCTGATGGTGCCTTCGGCCATGTACTCGCCAAATACTTCGTCATGGCCGCCCTGCCCCTGCAAGTGCGGGACCAGTGAACGGCCGTCCAGCGGCAGGCGCGGATCCAACTCGCCGCCGGCCAGTTCCACCAGCGTTGGCAGCAGGTCGGCGGTGGACACGGCTTTGCTCACGCGGCCTGCTGCGAATTGCCCCGGCGCGCTGACCAGCAGCGGTACGCGGGCGGCCATTTCAAACCAGTGCATTTTGTACCAGAGGCCGCGCTCGCCGAGCATATCGCCGTGGTCGCCTGAGAACACGATGATGGTGTCGTCGGCCAGGCCGGTGTCTTCCAGGGTTTGCAGCAGCTTGCCGACGTTGCTGTCGATGTAACTGCAGGCGCCGAAGTAGGCACGGCGTGCATCGCGGATTTTGTCCACAGGCAGCGGCTTGTCCCACAGGCCGTAGACCTTGAGCAGGCGCTGGGAATGCGGATCGAGATCGCCTTGCGCAGGTGTTGTAGGCAAAGGTATATCGGCGTTGTCGTACAGGTCCCAGAACGGTTTGGGAATGGTGTACGGGTCGTGGGGATGAGTCATCGACACCGTCAGGCAGAACGGCTGGTCGCCGTCCTCACGGATATGGTCGAACAGGTATTGCTGGGCCTTGAACACCACCTCTTCGTCGAAATCCAGCTGGTTGGTGCGCACGCACGGCCCGGCTTGCAGCACCGACGACATGTTGTGATACCAAGTGGGGCGGACGTCCGGCTCATCCCAGTTCACCGCCCAGCCATAGTCGGCGGGGTAGATGTCGCTGGTCAGGCGCTCTTCATAGCCATGCAACTGATCGGGGCCGCAGAAATGCATCTTGCCCGACAGCGCTGTGCGATAGCCCAGGCGGCGCAGGTAGTGGGCATAGGTCGGCACATCGGCGGGGAAATCGGCGGCATTGTCGTAGGCGCCGATCTTGCTCGGCAGTTGGCCACTGACCAGGGTGAAGCGCGACGGCGCACACAACGGGCTGTTGCAATAGGCGGCATCGAACACCACGCCTTGCTCGGCGAGGCGACTCAGGTTGGGCAATTTGATAGGCGAAGAACCGTAGAACGGAAGCAACGGTGCGGCCATTTGATCGGCCATGATGAAAAGAATGTTCTTGCGCTTCATGATCTATCGGCATTCCATAGGCGGTGTTTATGCGAATGAGCATGCAGCCCATGAAAAGTGGGGTAAAGCCCATGAGAAGCAATGTCTAGGATAAGCACAGCTTATGTATGAAGCCCTCGGTGACCTGTCCCTCGATTTGCTGCGTGCCTTCGAAGCCGCCGCACGTCATCGCAGCTTTACCGCCGCCGCGATGGAATTGGGCACCACCCAACCGGCCATCAGCCAGCAGATCAAGCGCCTGGAAGAACAGTTGGCGATCCGCCTGTTTGACCGCATCTACCGAGGCATCGAATTGACCGACGCCGGCGCCCTGCTATTCGAGCACGTGCAAGGCGGGTTGCAGGGGATCAACCAGGGCCTGAGCCTCATCACCCAGCAGGACCAGCATGAAGTGCTGCAAGTCGCCACCGACTTCGCCTTCGCCGCCTATTGGCTGATGCCGCGCCTGCATCGCTTTCATAAGGCCAACCCGCAGGTCGATGTAAGCCTGGTGACCAGCGAGCGCAACCACGCCACCCTGCGTAGCGATATTGACGTGGCGGTGTTGTTTGGTGACGGCCGTTTCAAGCAGGGCGACAGCCTGTGGCTGTTCAACGAGGAGGTGTTCCCGGTGTGCAGTCCACAATGGCTCAAGGACCAGACCACGCCGCTGACTGTGCAAAATTTGCACGATTTCCCACTGTTGCACCTGCGCCAGGAAAACAACAGCCAGTGGTTCGACTGGAGCGGCGTGTTTCGCGAACTGGGCATCGCCAGTGCGCCGACGCCGGGCCAACTGCGTTTTGACAACTACACCCTGCTGATCCAAGCCGCGATTGCCGGCCAGGGCGTGGCCATCGGCTGGCGCCACTTGGTGGATAACCTGCTGGAGCAGGGTTGGTTGTGCCGACCGCTGAGCGACACCGTGATCTCGCGCTTCGGCTATTACGTGGTGCAACCCCAGCGCAAACGCAGGGGGCAGTTGGTCGAGCGCTTCGTCGAATGGTTGGTGGCGGAACAAGCCAGCAGCGCACAGTCGCTGACCGGGCTGGCCCTGCCGTCCATTGCGGTCTAGCATCTGGCGCATAGGGGATCCGGAGTCCGTCATGCAACGTATCAAGGGCTATCACGCCCATATCTACTTCGACGCGAGCACTATCGACCAAGCGCGCAGCCTGTGTGAAGACGCCGCCAAACTCTTCCCGCTGCGCATGGGCCGTGTGCACGAACGGCCGGTGGGACCGCACCCGGATTGGAGCTGCCAGCTGGCGTTCGATCCTGAATACATCGGTGTGGTGTTGCCGTGGTTGGTGATTCATCGCAACGGGCTGGTGGTTTTTTTGCACCCCGAAACCGGTGATGACCTAAAGGACCACACTGACTATGCCGTCTGGATGGGGGCGATGCGGGAGCTGAACCTGTCAGCCTTTTCTTAAATATTGTCCCTAAATATGGGATTGATATTTATATATTGAGACTTCCGCTCGCGTAGGTTTATATTCGCTGCATCCGCTCAGAACTCAGGTGAAGCGATGCAGGCGCAATTGATCGCGCTCGATTGGGGGACCAGCTCCCTTCGTGCTTATAAACTCGGCCTCGCAGGCGTGGTGCTGGAACAGCGCGCGCTGGCGTGGGGCATCATGCATTTGCCCAGCGAGCCCCGGGACATCGCCGGTGTGCGTTGCGGCAACGGCTTCGAGTTGGCGTTCGATGCGGCGTGCGGAGATTGGCTCGACGCCGAGCCGGGTTTGCCGGTGATCGCCTGTGGCATGGTCGGCAGCGCCCAGGGCTGGAGCGAAGCGGCCTACCGCCCTACCCCCGTCGATGTCGCCAGCCTCGGCCAAGCGCTGCATAAGGTGCGCAGCCTGCGTGGTGTGGACGTGCACATCGTGCCGGGCGTGATCGAGCAGGTCGGCTTGCCCAACGTGATGCGCGGCGAAGAAACCCAAGTGCTGGGTGTGCTGCAAGGGCTGGGCGCCGACATGTTGATCGGCCTGCCCGGCAGCCATTCCAAGTGGGTCGAGGTGGTCGAGGGCCGTATCACGCACTTCGATACCTTCATGACCGGCGAGGTGTTTGCGGTGTTGAGCAAGCACAGCATCCTCGGGCGTACCCAGCAACCCAGCGAGCGATTCCAGGCCGAAGCCTTCGACCGCGGCGTACACGTGGCGCGCTCCAATGACGGTCAGCGCGGCGTGTTGTCCACCTTGTTCAGCGCCCGCACCCTTGGGCTCACCGGCGAACTCGCCCCAGACCAGCAGCCCGACTACCTGTCCGGCTTGCTCATCGGACATGAGCTCGCCGGCCTGCCCGACAGCGCCAAACACAAGCCGATCATCCTGGTCGGCGCCGCTCCTCTCTGCGCCCGTTATCAACGCGCCCTCGCCCTCTGCGGCTTTGCCCACGTCAGCCTGGCGCAGGAAGCTGCCGAGCGCGGCCTGTGGCAACTGGCCGTGGCGGCAGGGCTCACTCAACCTGTATTGGAGGCCTGACATGCTCAAGCAAGCACTCGCGCAAAACGGTTTGATCGCCATCCTGCGAGGCATTCGCCCGGACGAAGCCGAGGCTGTCGGCCAGGTGCTGTACCAGGCCGGGTTTCGTGTGATCGAAGTCCCGCTGAATTCCCCCGACCCTTACACCAGCATCCGCACCCTGCGCGACAGCCTGCCCGCCGACTGCTTGATCGGTGCCGGCACGGTGTTGCTGCCTGAGCAGGTCGAGCAGGTGAAGGCGGCTGGTGGTCAGGTGGTCGTGATGCCCCACAGCGATGCCAAGGTGTTGCGTGCCGCGAAAGCCGCAGGCCTGTTCCTGTCGCCGGGTGTGGCCACGCCTACCGAAGCGTTCGCCGCCCTGGCTGAAGGCGCCGACGTGCTGAAGCTGTTCCCCGCCGAGCAAATGGGCCCTTCGGTGATCAAGGCGTGGTTGGCGGTGTTGCCGGCCGGCACCTTGTTGCTGCCGGTGGGCGGCATCACCCCGGACAATATGCAGGTGTTCATCGACGCCGGCGCCAAAGGCTTCGGGCTGGGTTCCGGGTTGTTCAAACCGGGTATGACAGTGGATCAGGTAGCGAGCCGCGCCCAGGCTTATGTCGCCGCCTGGAAAGCCCTGAACTGACTTCAAGTCTTGCGCCCCCAGGCGCCGCATCTATAAGAGAGATAACAGATGAAAATCACCAAACTGACGACCTTTATCGTTCCGCCGCGCTGGTGCTTCCTCAAGGTCGAGACCGACCAGGGCGTGACCGGCTGGGGTGAGCCCGTGGTCGAGGGCCGCGCCCACACCGTGGCGGCTGCCGTCGAAGAATTGTCCGACTACCTGATCGGCAAAGACCCACGCAATATCGAAGACATCTGGACCGTGCTCTATCGCGGTGGCTTCTACCGGGGCGGCGCCGTGCACATGAGCGCACTCGCCGGTATCGACCAGGCGCTGTGGGACATCAAGGGCAAGGCCCTGGGTGTGTCGGTCAGCGACCTGCTCGGCGGTCAGGTGCGTGACAAGATCCGCGTGTATTCGTGGATCGGCGGCGACCGCCCGGCCGACACTGCCCGCGCCGCCAAAGAAGCCGTGGCCCGAGGTTTTACCGCCGTAAAAATGAACGGCACCGAAGAACTGCAGTTCGTCGACAGCTTTGAAAAAGTCGACCTGGCCCTGGCCAACGTCGCCACCGTACGTGATGCGGTAGGCCCGAACGTCGGCATCGGCGTCGACTTCCATGGCCGGGTGCACAAGCCCATGGCCAAAGTGCTGATGAAAGAGCTGGACCCGTACAAGCTGATGTTTATCGAAGAGCCGGTCCTCAGCGAAAACTACGAAGCGCTCAAGGAACTGGCGCCGCTGACCAGCACCCCGATTGCCCTGGGCGAGCGTCTGTTCTCGCGCTGGGACTTCAAGCGCGTGCTCAGCGAAGGCTACGTCGACATCATCCAGCCGGACGCCTCCCACGCCGGCGGCATCACCGAGACCCGCAAGATCGCCAACATGGCCGAAGCCTACGACGTGGCCCTGGCCCTGCACTGCCCGCTGGGCCCGATTGCCCTGGCGGCGTGCCTGCAACTGGACGCGGTCTGCTACAACGCGTTTATCCAGGAGCAAAGCCTGGGCATTCACTATAACGAGAGCAATGACCTGCTCGATTATGTGCGCGATCCGGGCGTGTTCGACTATGACCAAGGCTTCGTGAAGATCCCCAACGGGCCGGGCCTGGGCATCGAGATCAATGAGGAATACGTGATCGAACGCGCGGCCATCGGCCATCGCTGGCGCAACCCGATCTGGCGGCATGCCGACGGCAGCTTCGCCGAGTGGTGATTCCTGACTGACGGAGGGCGATCAGAAATGTGGGAGCGGGCTTGCTCGCGAATGCAGTGTGTCAATCAACACATCTGGGGCTGAACTAGCGCATTCGCGAGCAAGCCCGCTCCCACATGATTGATCCGGTTGCTTCAGTCAGATCCATTTCAGACCTCAATAAGCATAAGAAGAGGCACCCCCATGCACCCTGAATCCTTCACCGGGCAGGCTTCTTTAGTCACGCCTACCAGAAAGCGTTTTTTCATCATGGTGCTGCTGTTCATCACCGTGGTGATCAACTACCTCGACCGCAGCAACCTGTCGATTGCCGCCCCGGCGTTGACCAGCGAACTGGGCATCGATCCGGTGCACGTCGGGCTGATTTTCTCCGCGTTCGGTTGGACCTACGCCGCCATGCAAATCCCTGGTGGCTGGCTGGTGGACCGTGTGCCCCCACGCATTCTGTACACCGCTGCGTTGCTGCTGTGGTCCATCGCCACCGTCATGCTCGGCTTTGCCGCCAGCTTTATCGCGCTGTTTGTTTTGCGCATGGCGGTGGGTGCGCTTGAAGCCCCGGCGTATCCGATCAACAGCCGCGTGGTCACCACCTGGTTTCCCGAACGCGAGCGCGCCACAGCGATTGGCGTCTACACCTCCGGCCAGTTTGTCGGCCTGGCATTCCTCACACCGGTACTGGCCTGGCTGCAGCATGCATTCGGCTGGCACATGGTGTTTGTCGCGACCGGTGGCGTGGGGATTGTGTGGGCGGTGATCTGGTACGCGGTGTACCGCGAACCGAAGGAATTCAAAGGCGCGAACACCGCTGAAATCGACCTGATCCGTGAAGGTGGCGGGTTGGTGGACATGCAGGAAAAAGCCGCCAAGGCACCCTTCAGTTGGGTCGATTTGGGCATCGTGCTGAGCAAGCGCAAGCTCTGGGGCATCTACCTGGGGCAGTTCTGCCTGAACTCCACGCTGTGGTTCTTCCTGACGTGGTTCCCGACTTACCTGGTGAAATACCGCGGCATGGACTTCATCAAGTCCGGCCTGCTGGCGTCACTGCCGTTCCTTGCAGCGTTTGTCGGCGTGCTGTGCTCAGGGATCTTTTCCGACTGGCTGATTCGTCGCGGCGCGTCGGTGGGCTTTGCGCGCAAGTTGCCGATCATTGGCGGGCTGCTGATCTCCACGGCGATCATTGGCGCCAACTATGTGGACTCGACGGCGTGGGTGATTGCGTTCCTGGCGGTGGCGTTCTTTGGTAATGGGTTGGCGTCGATTACCTGGTCGCTGGTGTCGACCCTGGCACCGGCGCGCCTCTTGGGGCTGACCGGTGGGGTCTTCAACTTCATCGGCAACCTGTCGGCGATTGCCACGCCAATCGTGATTGGCTTTCTGGCCAGTGGCGACTCGTTTGCGCCGGCGATTACCTATATCGCGGTGCTGGCGTTGCTCGGAGCGCTGTCCTACGTATTGCTCGTAGGCAAAGTCGAACGCATCGAACTCAAATAACCACAGCCCTTTAGGAGCCGGCTTACCGCCATCGCCGGCAAGCCGGCTCCTACAGTGGGTGGGTTTCAGTTGAGGACGCCGTCGAGGATCTCGTAGACGATGCCCGTACCCACGGCGATCAACACCACATCCGGCCCCGAACGGCGCCATTCATAACCGGGATACACCGGCAGGCGCGCCAGGGCGCGATTGTCGAGGCGTTCGCCGTAGTAGCCACGGGGCAGCGGCTGGCCACGCACCAGGCGCACATTCGGTGGTGGCGGTGCGCCACGGGCGAACTGGCCGTGGTTGTCGTGGATGATCTGCCGTACCGGGCCGAAGTCCTGGGGCGGGCCGCCGCGACGGTTGTCCTGCGGGCCGCGTGGGTCGTCGCGATGTTGTTCGTGCTGGCCCTGTGGGCCGCCACGGTCAGGACCGCCTTGGTCAAAAGGCGCGGCCTGCACCAGGGCGCTGGCGCCAAGCACCAGCACGCCAAGGCCGGCAATCACGGAGTAGGGCATTTTCATTGGGTATTCCTCAGGGCACGCAAACAAAAAAGGGATCTCGAACGAGGTTCGAAATCCCTTGGTCTTGCTGTTTAGGCCGTGCCTTGGCGGGTTGATTCCTCTGTATCAGGAACTTTACCCACTGCTTACGGGGCCTTTACTTACGAGCGTTACGCACGCCTTCCGACAGCGCCGCGCACAGGGTCAACACGCCATCGATGGCTTGCTGGTCATTCTTGGCATTGGCGATGTGATCAATCAGTGCCGAACCTACCACCACACCGTCAGCCAAGCGCGCGATGGCCGCCGCTTGTTCCGGGGTGCGGATACCAAAACCGATGCTGATCGGCAGGTCGGTATGGCGACGCAGGCGGGTCACGGCTTCTTCGACGTGCTCCAGGGTCGCGGCGCCGGCACCGGTCACGCCGGCCACCGACACGTAGTACACAAAGCCGGAGCTGCCGTTGAGCACGGTCGGCAGACGCACATCGTCGGTGGTCGGCGTGGTCAGGCGGATGAAATCAATGCCAGCGGCCTGGGCCGGGTCGCACAGTTCGCCGTTATGTTCGGGCGGCATGTCGACCACGATCAGGCCGTCCACGCCGGCTTCCTTGGCGTCGGCGATGAACTGCGGCACGCCGTATTTGTGGATCGGGTTGAAGTAGCCCATCAACACCAGCGGCGTGTCGTTGTTGTCTTTGCGGAACTCGCGGACCATCTGCAGGGTTTTTGCCAGGTTCTGCTTGGCTTCCAGCGCGCGGATGTTGGCCAGCTGGATCGCCGGGCCGTCCGCCATTGGGTCGGTGAAGGGCATGCCCAACTCGATCACATCGGCGCCGGCGGCTGGCAAGCCCTTGAGGATGGCCAGCGAGGTGTCATAGCCAGGGTCGCCAGCGGTGACGAAGGTCACCAGGGCGGCGCGGTTTTGTTCTTTAAGCTGTGCGAAGCGGGTTTGCAGGCGGCTCATCAGTGTTTCTCCTGCTGCGTTTTCTCTTGTAGAGAGAGTTCCATGTGGTGCATCACGGTTTGCATGTCTTTATCGCCACGGCCCGACAGGTTGACCACCATCAGATGATCCTTCGGCAGGGTGGGGGCGCGTTTGAACACTTCGGCCAGGGCGTGGGCGCTTTCCAGGGCAGGAATGATCCCTTCCAGGCGGCAGCATTTGTGGAAGGCGTCGAGGGCTTCGTCGTCCGTCACCGAGGTGTACTGAACGCGGCCGATATCATGCAACCACGCATGTTCCGGGCCGATGCCGGGATAATCCAGGCCTGCGGAGATCGAGTGGGCGTCGATGATCTGGCCGTCGTCGTCCTGCAACAGGAAGGTGCGATTGCCGTGCAGTACGCCGGGTACGCCGCCGTTGAGGCTGGCGGCGTGCTTGCCGGTTTCGATACCGTGGCCGGCGGCTTCAACACCGATGATTTCCACGCTCTGGTCATCGAGGAACGGGTGGAACAGGCCCATGGCGTTGGAACCGCCGCCGATGCACGCTACCAGGCTGTCTGGCAGGCGGCCTTCCTGAGCTTGCAGCTGGTCGCGGGTTTCCTTGCCGATCACGGCCTGGAAGTCGCGCACCATCGCCGGGTATGGGTGCGGACCGGCCACAGTGCCGATCAGATAGAAGGTGCTGTCGACATTGGTCACCCAGTCACGCAGGGCTTCGTTCATGGCATCTTTGAGCGTGCCGGTGCCGGCGACCACCGGGATCACTTCAGCGCCCAGCAGCTTCATGCGGAACACGTTGGCCTGTTGACGCTCAATGTCAGTGGTGCCCATGTAGATCACGCATTGCAGGCCGAAGCGCGCCGCCACGGTGGCAGTGGCCACGCCGTGCATGCCGGCGCCGGTTTCGGCGATGATGCGTTTCTTGCCCATGCGCCGTGCCAGCAGGATCTGGCCGATGCAGTTGTTAATCTTGTGCGCGCCGGTATGGTTCAGCTCTTCACGCTTGAGGTAGATCTTGGCGCCGCCGCAGAATTCGGTCAGGCGTTCGGCGAAATACAGCGGGCTTGGGCGGCCGACGTAGTCGCGCTGAAAGTAGGCCAATTCTTCCTTGAATGCAGGATCTTCCTTGGCCGCTTCGTATTCGCGGGCCAGGTCGAGGATCAACGGCATCAGGGTTTCAGCGACGTAACGGCCGCCGAACGCGCCAAAGAGGCCGTTGGCGTCTGGGCCGTGGCGTAGATCGGTCTGGGACTGAGTCATAGGAGGCTCCAGGAAAGAAAGGATGTAGGAAGCAATGAGGGCCACTCTACCCCTGACGCTCTGCGCTGAAAACCGATAAGATCGCCGTAACCTGTCAGGAAAACTCACAGATGAGCCGAGACCTTCCGCCCCTCAATGCCTTGCGTGCCTTTGAGGCGACTGCGCGCTTGAACAGCGTCAGCCAGGCCGCCGAGCAATTGCATGTTACCCACGGCGCTGTCAGTCGGCAGTTGAAGGTGCTGGAAGAGCATCTGGGGATCAGCTTGTTCGTCAAGGATGGGCGCGGCCTTAAACTCACAGATGCGGGCGTTCGCCTGCGGGATGCCAGCGCCGAAGCCTTTGAGCGGCTGCGCGATGTGTGCGCCGAGTTGACCCAGGCCAGCGCCGATGCGCCTTTCGTGCTCGGGTGTTCGGGCAGCCTGCTGGCGCGCTGGTTGATCCCGCGCCTGGGCCGCTTGAACGCTGACCTGCCGGATCTGCGCCTGCATTTGTCGGCGGGGGATGGTGATCTGGACCCTCGCCGCCCGGGCCTGGACGCGCTGCTGGTATTCGCTGAACCGCCTTGGCCGGCGGACATGCAGGTGTATGAGCTGGCGAGTGAACGCATCGGCCCGGTGATGAGCCCGCGCTTTGCCGGCTATGCACACTTGCGCGATGCACCTGCTGAGGCTTTGTGTGGTGAAAAGCTGTTGCACACCACGTCACGGCCGCAAGCCTGGCCCAGTTGGGCAGCGCAGCACGGCATTGAGCCCGGCGCGCTGAAGCACGGCCAGGGGTTTGAGCATTTGTATTATTTGCTGGAGGCGGCCGTGGCAGGGCTGGGCGTGGCGATTGCCCCGCAGCCGCTGGTGGCCGAGGACGTGCGGGCGGGTCGCCTTGTGGCGCCGTGGGGTTTCAGCGAAACCCCGGCGCACCTGGCGCTGTGGCTGCCCAAACGCGCCGCAGATGGGCGCGCCGGGCAACTGGCGCAGTGGCTCAAGGCTGAGCTACAGCGCGAACCTATTTAATCGCCGCGCTTGCACAGCAGATAAGCCGCGAGCAGACCCAGTGCACCGACGGCAACGCCGGCCGTTGTCCATGGGTGCTCTTGTGCGTAGTCCCGGGTTGCAACACCGGTTTCGCGGATTTTGACTTTGCTTTCTTCGTAGGCGTCGCTGATCAGGTGGCGGGAGTGCTTGAGGGCATTCTCCGCATTGCTCTTCAGCGCCTTCAAGGTTTTGCGCGACTCGTCGGATGCATCGTCCTTGAGACTTTCCAGAGACTTGAGCAGGCTCGAAATCTCGGCTTCCATGCTTTCCAGCGACGCTTTGCGTAAAGAAGTGTTGGCCATGTGGACTCTCCTGAAGTGATTGAGTGGCGTGTGTAGATACCGACTGCGGCCGTTTCAGAAAGTGCAGTAAATATGAACTTTCAGGTAGAAACGGCCGCCAGAAGCAGTACGCACATTGACTGCTACGCTTGCTTTACGACCCCTAGGAGAGTTGCCATGAGTGATCATCACACCTACAAGAAAGTCGAACTGGTGGGCTCGTCCACCTCCAGCATCGAAGACGCCATCAATAATGCGCTGGCCGAGGCCAACAAGAGCATCAAGCATTTGGAATGGTTCGAGGTGACCGAAACCCGCGGGCACATCAAAGACGGCAAGGCCGCGCACTTTCAGGTCACCCTCAAGGTGGGGTTCCGAATTGCCAGTAGTTGATCGCACCGGTTGAACTTGCTGACTGGCCGATTGCCATAACCTGCGCTACAACCAATGGGTGCCGATGCCACAAGCGTCGGCACGCTCTTTTAGATCAGCGCAAGGAAAGTAACGGATGAAGAAGTTCCTGTTAGCGGTAGGTTTGTTGAGCATTGCAGGCACGGCCCTGGCGGCGGGCAAGCCTTGTGAAGAGCTCAAAAGCGAGATTGCGGCGAAAATCGACGCCAAGGGCGCTTCGGGTTATTCGTTGGAAGTGGTGGATAAAGGTGCTGCGCCGAGCGACCACACAGTGGTCGGCACCTGCGAAGCTGGCACCAAGGAAATCGCCTACAAGCGCGGTTAACCCTGTGTTGCGGACATAAAAAACCGACGCGATGCGTCGGTTTTTTTTGCCTGAGGGTTTTAGCCCTTCATTAACTGCGCCAGCAACTCGTAGGAATGAATCCGGTCGGCGTGCTCGTACAGGTCGCAGGTAAAAATCAGCTCATCAGCACCGGTTTGCTCGATCAGCACCTCCAGTTTGGCGCGGATCTTCGCAGGGCTGCCCACCATTGCCAGGCCGAGGAAGCTGCCGACGGCGTCTTTTTCGTGGGGCAGCCACAGGCCGTCCATGGTTTTCACGGGCGGGCGCTGCACCAGGCTTTGTCCACGCATGAGGGCGAGGATGCGCTGGTAGACCGAGGTTGCCAGGTAGTCGGCCTGTTCATCGGTGTCCGCCGCCACCAACGGAATACCGAGCATCACGTAGGGTTTGTCCAGCACGGCAGAAGGCTTGAAGTGATTGCGGTACACGCGAATCGCTTCATGCATCAGGCGCGGTGCGAAATGCGAGGCAAAGGCGTAGGGCAAACCGCGTTCGCCCGCCAACTGTGCGCTGAATAGACTGGAACCCAGTAGCCACACCGGCACGTTGGTGCCGGTGCCGGGAACGGCGATCACCCGTTGGTCGGGCGTGCGCGGGCCCAGGTAGGCCATCAGCTCCGCCACGTCTTCCGGGAAATCGTCGGCACTGCCGGAGCGCTCACGGCGCAGGGCGCGGGCGGTCATCTGATCGGAGCCGGGCGCGCGGCCCAGGCCCAGGTCGATGCGGCCGGGGTAGAGGCTTTCCAGGGTGCCGAACTGTTCGGCGATCACCAGAGGCGCGTGGTTGGGCAGCATCACACCGCCGGAACCGACACGAATCGTCGAGGTGCCGCCGGCCAGGTAACCGAGCAACACCGAGGTGGCTGAACTGGCGATGCCATCCATATTGTGGTGTTCAGCCACCCAGAAACGGTTGTAGCCAAACTTTTCCACATGCTGGGCCAGGTCCAGGGAATTGCGCAGCGACTGCGCCGGACTGCCGTTGGCCCGCACGGGCACCAGGTCGAGGGTCGAGAACTTTACGTCGGACAGCGATTTCATAAGCCTGCTTCTCCAAGGGGGCCGCAGGCTTTTTAGACGAACCAAAACCTGCCGCTTCATGTGCATACCCATGCAATGAGGGCATATACCCGAGATTCAATAGTGGGACCGGAAATTTCCTACTGAATCACTCGGTTTCTCCGACAAGATGAACTTTGCCACGCCGTCTATCCTCAGAACCCTTACTGACGCAAAACCACCGTTCGAGGAGACCGCTATGAGTATCGTTAAAAAAGCATCCGCGCATTGGGAAGGTGACCTGAAGACGGGCCTGGGTTCTATTTCCACGGAAACCGGTGTGCTACGTGAAGCGCCTTACGGCTTCAAGGCACGTTTCGAGGGTGGCAAGGGCACCAACCCGGAAGAACTGATCGGTGCAGCCCACGCGGGCTGTTTCTCCATGGCCTTTTCCATGATTCTCGGCGATGCCGGGCTCAAGGCTGACAGCATCGACACCCAGGCCGAAGTAACCCTCGACCAGGTCGACGGTGGCTTCGCGATCACCGCCGTGCACCTGATCCTCAAGGCCAAGATCCCTGGCGCGAGCCAGGCGCAGTTCGACGAGTTGAGCAAGAAAGCCAAGGAAGGGTGCCCGGTGTCCAAGGTACTGAATGCGAAAATCAGCCTGGATGCCACGCTCGTAAACTGACGCCCCTGTAGCGATAGGCGCCGGCTTTTGTCGGAGCTGGCTTGCCTGCGAACGCATCACCTCGACGTCATTGCGAAACCGAGGCGACGCACCGCGGGCAAGTCCTGCTCCCACAGAGGTGTGTTCAGACATTTAGTTATGCGTTAAATCAGAGCTCGTATTTCACCGATGTGGTCCTATAGCCTATGCAGTCTAGGCGCACATCCGTGCGCAGTGCATTCAGGGAGCTTCACACATGAAACGTTTTGCCTTGGCGATCATCTGCGGTGTATTGGCCACTTCGGCCGTGGCCGCTCCAAAAGATTGTGAAGAGCTCAGGAAAGAGATCGAGGTCAAGATCCAGGCGAATGCGGTTCCTTCGTACACCCTGGAAATCGTCAGCAAGGAAGAAGCCGACAAACACGACAGCGCCATGGTCGTCGGCAGCTGTGAGAACGGCACCAAGGCCATCGTCTACCAGAAGAACAACGACTGATCAGATGCAGTTGACGCTGCGTTCTTCCGCGAGCAACTGACGCGCCGAGTCGTACAGCCGGATATTCGGCGTGAAGGCCAGCGAGCGGCCTTCCAGCACATAGCGCTGGCCGGCCTGGAAGTGATCGTATTCCAGGGTCATGAAGCAAGTGCGGTACATCATCTGGCTCAGCCCACCCAGCCCGCCGCCTGCCGGGACTTCAAAGTCGAAACGCACCATCAGTTCGTGATGGCCGGGCGGGAATTGGAAGAAACGTCCGTCAGCCAGGTTCTTGCCGTCCAGACGCTGCGCCATGACCAGCTTGGAGCCCGGTGTCGGCGTGGTGAAATCGACCCAGGCTTGCTGCGGGTCCACCGGTGGTACGGGCGTTGTGGTGCAGGCACCGAGAAACAGGGCGGCGACGGGAAGCAAGAGCTGGCGCATGGCAGGCACTCAATGGGAAGGAAGTATTGAGCCTGGCGCCGACGGCAACAGACTCCCTATGAGTATAAACACGTCATGCCATGGAAAAATTCCACACAGGCGCGATAGTCTGGCGAGCAAATTACCCAGGAGCGGTCGGGGCATGGTCAGGCGTTTTCTTCCAGGGTTGTTGGTTGTGCTGCTCAGCGGCTGCTCCAGTGTCAGTTATTACGGTCAGTTGGCCAGCGGTCAGTGGCAATTGCTGCGGGCTCGTGAGCCGGTGGCGCAGGTGATTGCCGACCCCACACGCCCTGCGTTATTGCGCGAGCACCTGGTGCAATCTCAGCGGGCGCGCACGTTCGCCAGTGAACATCTGCACCTGCCCGACAACCAGAGTTACAAGTTGTACGCCGATATCGGCCGGCCCTATGTGGTCTGGAATGTCTTCGCCACGCAGGAGTTTTCCCTGTCCCCCGAAACCCATTGCTTCCCCATTGCCGGTTGTGTGGCCTATCGCGGCTACTACAACCAGGGCGCGGCGCGTGGCGAGGCAGCGTTGTTGAAGCAGCGGGGTATGGACGTGTCGATAGGTGGCGTCGAGGCTTACTCCACCTTGGGCTGGTTCAATGACCCGATCATGAATTCGATGATGAACTGGGGCGATGAGCGCCTGGCCACGCTGATCTTCCATGAGCTGGCGCACCAGCGTTTCTATGTGAAGGACGACACCGAATTCAACGAGTCGTTTGCCAATTTCGTTGAGCAGGAAGGTACACGCCAATGGCGCGCTGCGCGGGGGCTGGCGCCAGATAGCCTGTCGACGTCCAAGCAACGTGATCAGTTTATCCAACTGGTCCTCGATACCCGTCGACGCTTGGAAACGCTCTACGCCCAGCCGTTGGCTAAGGATGCGATGCGTCAGGCCAAGGCGGCTCAGTTCGAGCGTTTGCGCGCCGATTATCGACACCTGCGTGATAACCAATGGGGCGGGGATAAGCGTTATGACGCCTGGATAAACCAGCCCATGAACAATGCGCGGTTGTTACCGTTTGGGTTGTATGACCAGTGGGTACCGGCGTTTGCGGCGTTGTTTGCGCAGGAAGGTGGGGATTGGGTGCGGTTTTATGCGGCGGTGGAGAAGCTGGGCGGGTTGCCGGTGGAGCAGCGCAAGGCGGCGTTGAAACAGTTGGAAGGTGCCGGGCTTTAGGGCCTCATCGCAGGCAAGCCAGCTCCCACATTGGTCCTGGGTACACCGGTCAAAATGTAGGGGCTGGCGTGCCTGCGAAAGCTATCTCAAGAACGCTGCATAAACGCCTGGTGCATTTCGGCCAATGTCTCAAAATGCCAGGTTGGCGCCTCGGCATTCAACTCTTCAAAACTGCCAAAACCATACCCCACCGCTGCCGAATCCAGCCCATTGCTGTGCGCACCGATTAGGTCATGCTTGCGGTCACCAATCATCAGGGTGGTGGTCGGGTCCAGGCCTTCCTCGCTCATCAGGTGGGCGATCAGTTCGACTTTGTTGGTGCGCGTGCCGTCCAGTTCGCTGCCGTAGATGACCTTGAAGTGCTTGGCGAAATCGAAGTGCCGGGCGATCTCGCGAGCGAACACCCAAGGCTTGGACGTCGCGACGTAGAGCTGGCGTCCCTGGCCGCTCAAGTCCTCCAGCAACGGCATCACGCCCTCGAACACGCGGTTCTCATACAGGCCGGTCACTTTGAAACGCTCGCGGTAGAAATTCACCGCCTCCCACGCCTTGGCTTCATCAAAACCGTAGAACTGCATGAACGCTTGCAGCAACGGCGGGC
Source organism: Pseudomonas simiae (assembly GCF_000934565.1). Lineage (NCBI taxonomy): Bacteria > Pseudomonadati > Pseudomonadota > Gammaproteobacteria > Pseudomonadales > Pseudomonadaceae > Pseudomonas > Pseudomonas simiae. Next base: position 46,156 of record NZ_CP010896.1, read on the forward strand.
CGATGAAATGTTCCAGCTGGGTCAAGTCCGGCTCGTCGATCCCCAGTTTGCCGAGGGCATATTGGATCGAACGGGTAATGCCCTCGCGCGGGTCAGTGAGGGTACCGTCCAGGTCGAACAGCACGGTTTGGTAATGCAGAGTCATCGGTCGAATCCTTCAGCCAGGTGCAGGTCTTTGAGCTTCACGTAGTTCGCGGCGCTGTAGGTGAAAAAGGCGCGTTCCTTGTCAGTCAGCGGGCGGATTTGTTTAACCGGGCTGCCTACATACAAGAAGCCGCTTTCGAGTTTCTTGCCGGGCGGCACCAGGCTGCCGGCGCCGATGATCACGTCGTCTTCCACCACCGCCCCGTCCATCACGGTGCTGCCCATGCCGATCAGGATGCGATTGCCCACAGTGCAGCCATGCAGCATGACCTTGTGGGCGATGGTCACATCGTCGCCGATCAGCAGTGGGAAGCCATCCGGATTGAAGGGACCCGCGTGGGTGATGTGCAGCACGCAGCCATCCTGCACGCTGGTGCGTGCACCGATGCGGATGCGGTGCATGTCGCCGCGAATCACGGTCAGCGGCCAGACCGAGCTGTCGGCGCCGATTTCGACATCGCCGATCACCACCGCCGAAATATCGACAAAAGCCCCGGCGCCCAGGGTTGGCGTATGGTTTTGGTAGGTGCGAAGGGTCACGATAGCCTCTCTCTCTTCTGCTGATAGCTGCGGTGGGCGTTGATTGTAATTAAGATGGCCCCATCTTTGTTCTTACCTATTTCTTCAGCCAAGGTGCCAACCGTGAGCGCGAACAACCCGCTTCTGCAGTCCTACGACCTGCCGCCGTTCTCGGCGATCCGTGCCGAGCACGTCCAGCCGGCCATCGAACAGATCCTCGCCGACAACCGTGTCGCCATCGAAGGCATCCTGCAAAGCCAGGGTAAACATCCGACGTGGGCCGGGCTGGTCCTGGCGATGGATGAACTGAATGACCGCCTGGGTGCCGCCTGGAGCCCGGTCAGCCACCTCAATGCCGTGTGCAACAGCGCCGAACTGCGCGAAGCCTACGAAGGCTGCCTGCCGGCGTTGAGTGCTTACTCCACCGAGATGGGCCAGAACCGCGAATTGTTCCAGGCTTTCGAAGCCTTGGCCAACAGCCCGGAAGCCGCCGGTTTCGACGTGGCGCAAAAAACCATCCTGGAACACGCCCTGCGTGATTTCCGCCTGTCGGGTATCGATTTGCCGCCGGAGCAGCAAAAGCGTTACGCCGAAGTGCAGAGCAAACTGTCCGAGTTGGGCAGCAAATTTTCCAACCAGTTGCTGGATGCCACCCAGGCCTGGACCAAACACGTCACCGACGAAGCCACCCTTGCCGGCCTGACCGATTCGGCCAAGGCGCAAATGGCGGCCGCCGCACAGGCCAGAGGCCTCGACGGCTGGCTGATCACCCTGGAATTCCCCAGCTACTACGCGGTGATGACCTACGCCCAGGATCGCGCCCTGCGTGAAGAAGTCTACGCGGCCTACTGTACCCGTGCGTCGGACCAAGGCCCGAATGCCGGTCAGAATGATAATGGTCCGGTCATGGAACAGATCCTCGACCTGCGTCAGGAACTGGCCAAGCTGCTGGGGTATGCGTCGTTCTCCGAACTGAGCCTGGCCACCAAAATGGCCGAGTCCAGCGATCAGGTGCTGAACTTCCTGCGCGACCTGGCCAAGCGCAGCAAGCCGTTTGCCGCCCAGGACCTGCAACAGCTCAAGGCCTATGCCGCCGAACAAGGCTGCGCCGACCTGCAAAGCTGGGACAGCGGTTTCTACGGCGAAAAACTTCGTGAGCAACGCTACAGCGTTTCCCAGGAGGCCCTGCGCGCCTACTTCCCCATCGACAAAGTATTGGGCGGCCTGTTTGCCATCGTGCAGCGCCTGTACGGCATCGAAATCGCCGAGCAGAAAGGCTTCGACACCTGGCACCCGGATGTCCGCCTGTTTGAAATCAAGGAAAACGGCCAGCACGTCGGCCGCTTCTTCTTCGACCTCTATGCCCGCGCCAACAAGCGTGGCGGTGCCTGGATGGACGGCGCCCGCGATCGTCGTCGCACGATCGATGGCGTGCTGCAAAGCCCGGTGGCCAACCTGGTGTGCAACTTCACCCCGGCCGACAGTGGCAAGCCTGCCCTGCTGACCCACGATGAAGTCACCACGCTGTTCCACGAGTTCGGCCACGGCCTGCACCACCTGTTGACCCGTGTTGAACATGCTGGCGTGTCCGGCATCAACGGCGTGGCCTGGGATGCGGTGGAATTGCCGAGCCAGTTCATGGAGAACTGGTGCTGGGAGCCGGAAGGCCTGGCGCTGATCTCCGGTCACTACGAAACCGGCGAGCCACTGCCCCAGGACTTGTTGGAAAAAATGCTCGCGGCGAAAAACTTCCAGTCTGGTTTGATGATGGTGCGTCAGCTGGAGTTCTCGCTGTTCGACTTTGAACTGCACGCCACCCACGGTGATGGCCGCAGTGTGGCGCAAGTGCTGGAAGGCGTGCGCGATGAGGTGTCGGTGATGCGTCCACCGGCCTACAACCGTTTTCCGAACAGCTTCGCGCACATCTTCGCCGGTGGTTACGCCGCGGGTTACTACAGCTATAAGTGGGCCGAAGTGCTGTCGGCGGATGCCTTCTCCAAGTTTGAAGAAGAGGGCGTGCTCAACGCTGAGACTGGCCGCGCCTTCCGCGAGGCAATCCTGGCGCGTGGCGGTTCTCAGGAGCCGATGGTGCTGTTCGTCGACTTCCGCGGACGTGCGCCGTCGATTGACGCACTCTTGCGCCACAGCGGCCTGAGTGAGGACGCGGCAGCATGAGTGAAGGGCCTGTGATTACTAAAAAGCAATTTATCGCCGGGGCGGTCTGCCCGGCGTGCAGCGAGCCGGACAAGTTGAAGATGTGGACCGAGGACAACGTGCCGCATCGCGAGTGCGTGGCCTGCGGTTACACCGACACGCTGAATGACCAAGGGTTGTCGGTCCCCAAGGAATTGGGCACACGGGTGAACACGTCGGCGTTGAAAGCGCCTGCGGACCCCAAGGTGCAGGCGGTGCAGTTCTTTCCTAACCCGAAGCTGAAAAAAGACTAACGGATGGCCCACTGCAGGAGCCGGCAAGCCGGCTCCTACTGTTGTTTCTCTTCTTTTCCCGTTGTCGTGATCCAGTCCCTCATCGCGCTCAACGCAAACGCGCTGATGCTGCAATCGCCATTCCCCAAAGTCGTGCGCAATTTGTCGACATCGGCTCCCATCATGTAGCGAACACCGTCCTTGAAGCCATTGCTGGGGCCGAAGACCGGCAGCCATTGATTCTTGAGCATTGTTGACATGACCGAGCAGGAGGTCGGTGAATGGCACTCAGGTTGGGGCCCGTCAAAGGACTGTGAATACTCAGTCTTTAGTCGCTGAAACGCTTTTCCTGATACATAGCCTGCTATCATTTGTAACTATTGATTTCTTAAAAAGCCAAATCGCTCACTAGAAGCCGGCTGATAAACCCGTGACCACATGATGAGGTGCCACCATGTCTGATCAAGATCAAGACAACCCCCGGCGTGACTTTCTGCGCAAATCCTTGACCTTGATCCCGGTGGTCACGGTTGCCAGCACCGGCCTTGGCGGCTCGATGCTGATGGCGACGCCTGAGCCGGCCCAGGCCGCGCCCGTCCAGCCTGCAGCCAGCGAAAAGGCCTACGAGCCAACTTATTTCACCGCTGAGGAGTGGGCGTTTATCAATGCCGCCGTCGCGCAATTGATCCCCGCCGATGCCCAAGGCCCAGGCGCTCTGGAAGCGGGTGCGCCGGAATACATCGACCGCCAGATGAACACGCCTTACGCCAGCGGAGCCCTGTGGTTCATGCAAGGCCCATTCAATGCCGATGCGCCGCCGGAGATGGGTTGGCAGAGCAAATTGGTGCCCAAGGAGATCTATCGCCTGGGCATTGCCGCGACGGATGCATGGTCGAAAGCGTTCAACGGCAAAGTTTTTGCTGCGCAAGACAGCGCTACCCGAGACGACATGTTGCGTCGTCTGGAGGCGGGCGGCAGTGAGGTGACGGCGCATTTCGAGGCGGTGCCACCAAAGCTGTTCTTCAACCTGTTGCTGCAAAACACCAAGGAAGGCTTCTTCTGCGACCCGATCCACGGCGGCAACAAAGGCATGGTCGGCTGGACCATGATCGGTTTTCCCGGCGCCCGCGCCGATTTCATGGACTGGGTTGAACGCAACGAGCAATACCCCTTCCCGGCAGTTTCCATCCGCGGCGAGAGGGCATAAACGTGGCGACCATTATGAAGAAAGTGGATGCAGTGATCGTAGGCTTCGGCTGGACCGGCGCGATCATGGCCAAGGAGCTGACAGAAGCAGGCCTCAACGTGGTAGCGCTGGAGCGCGGTCCTATGCAGGACACTTACCCCGACGGCAACTATCCCCAGGTCATCGACGAATTGACCTACAGCGTGCGTAAAAAACTCTTCCAGGACATCTCCAAGGAGACAGTGACCATTCGCCATAGCGTGAATGACGTTGCCCTGCCCAACCGTCAGCTGGGCGCATTTCTGCCGGGCAATGGTGTGGGCGGAGCGGGCCTGCACTGGTCCGGCGTGCATTTCCGTGTCGACCCGATCGAGTTGCGCATGCGCAGCCACTATGAAGAACGCTACGGCAAACACTTCATTCCCAAGGACATGACCATCCAGGACTTCGGCGTGAGCTACGAAGAGCTGGAGCCGTTTTTCGACTACGCGGAAAAAGTCTTCGGCACCTCTGGACAGGCTTGGACCGTAAAAGGGCAATTGGTAGGCGAAGGCCGTGGCGGTAACCCGTATGCGCCGGATCGCTCCAACCCTTTCCCGCTGGAGTCGCAGAAAAACACCGTCTCCGCACAACTGTTTCAGAAAGCGGCTGCCGAGGTGGGTTACAAACCCTACAACCTGCCCTCAGCCAACACTTCGGGGCCTTACACCAATCCCTATGGCGCCCAGATGGGGCCGTGCAATTTTTGTGGTTTTTGCAGCGGCTACGTCTGCTACATGTATTCCAAGGCATCGCCGAACGTGAACATCCTGCCGGCGTTGCGCCAGGTGCCGAACTTTGAACTGCGGCCCAATTCCCACGTGCTCAAGGTCAACCTCGACAGCACCAAGAGCAAGGCCACTGGCGTGACTTACATCGACGCCCAGGGCCGGGAATGCGAGCAACCAGCGGAGTTGGTGATCCTCGGCGCATTCCAGTTCCACAATGTGCGCTTGATGCTGCTCTCCGGTATCGGCAAGCCCTACGACCCGATCACCAACGAGGGCGTGGTGGGCAGAAACTTCGCCTACCAGAACATGGCCACCATCAAGGCGTTCTTCGACAAGGACACCCACACCAACAACTTCATCGGCGCCGGCGGCAATGGCGTGGCCATCGATGATTTCAACGCCGACAACTTCGACCACGGGCCTCATGGCTTTGTGGGCGGTTCGCCGATGTGGGTCAACCAGGCCGGCAGTCGACCGATTGCCGGTACGTCCAACCCGCCGGGCACCCCGGCGTGGGGCAGCGCCTGGAAGCGCGCCACCGCCGATTACTACACCCACCAGGTGTCGATGGATGCCCACGGTGCCCATCAATCCTACCGGGGTAACTACCTGGATCTGGACCCGGTGTACCGCGATGCCTACGGCCAGCCGTTGCTGCGGATGACGTTCGATTGGCAGGAAAACGACATCAAGATGAACCGCTTCATGGTCGAGAAAATGGGCAAGGTCGCTGAAGCGATGAACCCCAAGGCAATTGCCGTGCTCGGCAAAAAAGTCGGCGAACACTTCAACACGGCGTCGTACCAGACCACCCACCTCAACGGTGGCGCAATCATGGGCACCGACCCGAAAACCAGTGCATTGAATCGCTACCTGCAGTGCTGGGATGTGCACAACGTGTTTGTCCCAGGTGCATCCGCTTTCCCACAAGGCTTGGGCTACAACCCTACAGGCCTGGTGGCGGCGTTGACCTACTGGTCGGCGCGGGCGATCCGCGAGCAGTACCTGAAAAACCCCGGCCCACTGGTTCAGGCATAAGGAGCGATGACCATGAAAGCACTTGTTATCGCGACCTTCGCGTTTTTCAGCAGTTGCTCTGTCAGCGCCGCTGAAACTGACTTGATCAAGCAAGGTGAATACCTGGCCCGCGCGGGTGACTGCGTGGCCTGCCACACCGCCAAGGGCGGAAAACCGTTTGCCGGTGGCCTGCCAATGGAAACCCCCATTGGCGTGATCTATTCCACCAACATCACCCCGGACAAGAGCGGCCTGGGCGACTACAGCTTCGAAGACTTCGACAAGGCTGTGCGCCATGGCGTCGCCAAGAGCGGTAGTACGCTCTACCCGGCGATGCCCTACCCGTCTTACGCACGTGTCAGCGACAGCGATATGCAGGCGTTGTACGCGTACTTCATGAAGGGGGTGGAACCCGTCGCTCAAGAGAACAAGGACAGTGACATTCCGTGGCCCTTGAGCATGCGCTGGCCGTTGGCGGCATGGCGCTGGATGTTTGCGCCTGCCGTCGAGGAGCATCAGGCGCAAGCCGTCGTCGACCCGGTGATCAGCCGGGGTGCCTACCTGGTGGAGGGCCTTGGCCATTGCGGTGCGTGCCATACGCCACGGGCGTTGACCATGCAGGAAAAAGCCCTGAGTGCCACTGACGGCAACGCCTTCCTGGCCGGCAGCGCGCCGCTCGAAGGCTGGATCGCGAAAAGCCTGCGTGGCGATCACAAGGACGGCCTCGGTAGCTGGAGCGAGGAGCAACTGGTGCAGTTCCTCAAGACCGGCCGCAGTGACCGCAGCGCAGTGTTTGGTGGCATGAGCGACGTTGTCGTCCACAGCATGCAGTACATGTCGGAAAATGACCTGACGGCTATCGCCCGTTACCTCAAAAGTTTACCGGCGGTGGACCCCAAGGACTCACCGCACACGTATGACAAGCAAGTGGCCGAGGCCTTGTGGAAAGGCGACGACAGCCAGCGGGGCGCCTCGGTGTATATCGACAACTGCGCGGCCTGCCACCGTACCGACGGCCATGGCTACACACGGGTGTTCCCAGCGCTGGCGGGCAACCCGGTGTTGCAGACGGCGGATGCCACATCATTGATCAATATCGTGTTGAACGGTGGTACCTTGCCGGCCACTCACACGGCACCGTCCACGTTCACCATGCCGGCATTCGCTTGGCGCCTGTCGGATCAGGAAGTGGCTGATGTTGTCAGTTTTGTCCGGGGCAGCTGGGGTAATACAGGTGGCGCAATCAGTGCTGCTCAAGTTGCAGACATACGTAAAAAATCGGGCGATAAGAATTAACTAAAGTTAGAGTGGGAAGCCCAACTTATAGGTTATTGATATAAGTTGGGCGGCTGTAGTTAGTCGGTGTAATTAGTTTAATTCCGAGTTTTCTGGCAGGTCATTGCAAACGCGTTGGCCATGGTCAGAAAAATTGCCTTGTCCTCGTCGTCAAAGTCGCCGTCATTGTCCAGGTCCGTTGGCGATGATGTGGTGTCGTAGTGGCCGTCTTTCCTGGATGAAGAGGCGTACATGGCGTACGAAAGAACCCCATTGTTAAAACGTTCGAGCAACACTTCAGGGCTGTTATCTTTTTCAAAATCTTCACACGTTAAGCGCAGTTCGTCCTGAGACATATAGAGGTCCTTCTGGTTGGTTACTAAGTTGAGACTGGATCATAGTTGCAGAACAAAAGTTTAATCCACGACTCAAGTGTGGCGATTTATGTCGTGAAAGTTCGTATGTAATACGGTGCGTTTTCAGCTGTCAGGAGATGGCCTCGAAACTTCCCGCTCGACGGTGCTGGCGCGAAATGCCAGGTTCAAATACTGTATGTGGATACAGTATAGAGGTATGCCCATGAGTTCTCTCCTGCCGCCCCGTGGCCGAGGCACGGCCACCAACCTGCATAACCGCTTTGCGCCTACGGTGAGCGTGGCCGAGGACGATGGTTGGTTTCAGGAAGTGCCACCGACCCAGGGCACTGAAGTGCGTATCGAGACGGCCAAGAGCATCATCACCCGCAACAACTCGCCGGACCTGCCGTTTGATCGTTCGATCAACCCCTACCGTGGCTGCGAGCATGGCTGCATCTACTGCTATGCGCGGCCCAGCCATGCTTATTGGGACATGTCACCGGGGTTGGATTTCGAAACCAAACTGATCGCCAAGACCAACGCCGCCGATGTGTTGGAGCAGCAACTGTCGAAGCCGGGTTATGTGTGCGCGCCGATCAATCTGGGGTCCAATACCGACCCGTACCAGCCGATCGAGCGCGAGTACAAGATCACCCGGCAAATCCTGGAAGTGCTGCTGCGCTATCGCCACCCGGTGACCATTATCACCAAGGGATCGCTGATTTTGCGCGATCTGGACCTGCTCACTGAGTTGGCGCGCCAGCGGCTGGTGGCCGTGATGATCAGCCTCACCAGCCTGGACGACGAACTCAAGCGCATCCTGGAGCCACGCACGGCGGCGCCCAAGGCACGGTTGCGGGCGATTCGGGTGATGCGTGAGGCGGGGGTTCCGGTGGGCGTGTTGTGTTCGCCCATGATCCCGATGATCAACGACAGTGAATTGGAGAGTCTGCTGACCGAGGCCCATGCCGCTGGCGCGCAAAGTGCCGCGTACATGATGCTGCGCCTGCCGCTGGAGGTGGCACCGCTGTTCGAGGAGTGGCTGGCGGCGCATTACCCGCAGCGCGCGACCCATGTGATGAGCCTGGTGCGCCAGGTGCGTGGTGGTGAAGTGTATGACAGCCGCTTCGGCGTGCGCATGCGGGGTGAAGGGCCGTTTGCCGATTTGCTGGCTCAACGCTTCAGTAAAGCGATCAAGCGTCTTGGTCTTGATCGGCGGGAAGGTTTTAATCTGGATTGCACGGCCTTTTGCCCTCCGGGCAGACAGATGGCTTTGTTGTAAACTGAAGAGGTGAAACGCGAAACTCCTGTAGGAATGGTCGCGTTTTGATATCACTGAAACCCGCGATCTAGAGCGGTTCATTCAGTTTGAGTTAAGTTTCGACGGTTACCTTGTTCAGCGAGTGACTGATGAGTCGGCGCTCTGGCCTCTGGCGTATTACAACTTTTCCATTGGCTAAGCGTCGAACTGACCTGAAAACTCCCCTGCATTAATCAAGAGGATGAATCATGAGTGACAAGGATAAACAGCCGTTGGCTGCGTCGGCTTCTGCCTCTTCGGTGGCTGAAACCGCCGATGCAGCGCTAAAGCATATCGTTGACGGCTTTTTGCATTTCCATCACGACGTCTTCCCCCAGCAGGAAGAGCTCTTCAAAAAACTTGCCACGGCTCAGAGCCCACGGGCGATGTTCATTACCTGTGCCGACTCGCGCATCGTGCCCGAGCTGATCACCCAAAGTTCGCCTGGCGACCTGTTCGTGACGCGTAACGTCGGCAACGTGGTGCCGCCTTACGGCCAGATGAACGGCGGTGTGTCCACGGCCATCGAGTACGCGGTACTGGCTTTGGGCGTGCAGCACATCATCGTCTGCGGGCACTCCGATTGCGGCGCCATGCGCGCGGTACTCAACCCCGACAGCCTGGAGAAGATGCCGACGGTCAAAGCCTGGTTGCGGCATGCCGAGGTCGCCAAGACCATGGTCCATGACAATTGCGACTGCGCCAACGAAGGCGAGAGCATGAAGGTGCTGACCGAAGAAAACGTCATCGCCCAGCTGCAACATTTGCGCACCCACCCCTCCGTGGCTTCGCGCATGGCCAACGGTCATTTATTTATTCATGGTTGGATCTACAACATCGAGACCAGTGAAATCCGGGCCTACGATGCGGACCAGTCTGCGTTCCGCCCATTGAGCGGCGACGGGCCGATTCCTTCCGCGACGCCTAAAGCGCGCTTCTAAAACACTTCCCTGCCGGGTAAAGCGGTGGCTGCCATGGACGCAGCCAGGCTTTGCCGCGCCCGGTAAATGCCTCGGGAGAGTCATCATGCGTGCTGCTCAATTGAAAGCTGTACTGCCACGGGAGCTGCTCGCCTCTGTGGTTGTGTTTCTGGTCGCCCTGCCGCTGTGCATGGGGATCGCGATTGCCTCAGGCATGCCCCCGGCCAAGGGCTTGATCACCGGAATCATCGGTGGCCTGGTGGTGGGTTGGTTGGCAGGCTCGCCGCTGCAGGTCAGTGGCCCGGCGGCGGGCCTGGCGGTGTTGGTGTTCGAGCTGGTGCGCCAGCACGGCATGCTGATGCTCGGGCCGATCCTGTTGTTGGCGGGTTTCCTGCAACTGGTGGCCGGGCGTTTGCGCCTGGGCTGCTGGTTCCGCGTCACGGCGCCGGCGGTGGTGTACGGTATGCTGGCGGGGATTGGCGTGTTGATTGTGTTATCCCAGATTCACGTGATGCTCGACGGCGCGCCCAAGCCTTCTGGGCTGGATAACCTGACGGGGTTCCCAGCGGCGTTGGCCGAGGCGATTCCTATCCTGGGCGGCGGCCTGGGTTGGCAGGCGGGATTGCTCGGTTTGTCGACGATGCTGGTGATGTACGCCTGGGACAAATTACGCCCGCAACGCCTGCGCTTTGTGCCGGGTGCCTTGTTGGGTGTAGGCCTGACCACGGTGGTCAGCCTGGTGCTGGCGTTGCAGGTCAAACGCGTGGAAGTCCCGGAAAACCTCGCCGACGCTATCGACTGGCTGCGTCCCAGCGACCTGCTCAACCTCGCTGACCCCCAGTTGCTGATTGCCGCCTTCGCCGTGGCGTTTATCGCGAGCGCCGAAACCCTGCTCTCCGCCGCGGCGGTCGACCGCATGCACAGTGGTCAGCGTTCTGATTTCGATAAGGAGTTGTCCGCCCAGGGTGTCGGTAACATGCTCTGTGGTCTGCTTGGTGCCTTGCCGATGACTGGAGTGATCGTGCGCAGCTCGGCCAACGTGCAGGCCGGTGCGACCACGCGTTTGTCGGCGATGTTCCACGGGCTGTGGCTGCTGGCGTTCGTGCTGTTGCTGTCGAGTGTGCTGCAAAGCATCCCGGTGGCGAGCCTGGCGGGTGTGTTGGTGTACACCGGGATCAAGCTGGTGGACATCAAGGCGTTCAAGGCACTGGGGCGCTATGGGCGGATGCCGATGTTTACCTACGCAGCCACGGCGTTGGCGATCATCTTTACCGACCTGCTGACCGGCGTACTGGTGGGCTTTGGGTTGACGTTGGTCAAGCTGGCGTTCAAGGCTTCGCGGCTCAAGGTCAGCTTGATCGACTTGCCCCAGGAAGGAGAGATGGAGCTGCGTCTGACGGGGGCGGCGACCTTCCTGAAGGTGCCGGCGTTGACCCAGGTGCTCTCGACGGTACCTGCGGGCAGCACCGTGCACGTGCCGTTGAGCAACTTGAGTTACATCGACCATTCCTGCCTGGAGCTACTGGAAGAATGGGGGCGGGCCAATGCGGCCAAGGGCTCGACGCTGGTGATCGAAGCGCGCGGGTTGAAGCGCCGGTTGGAAGGTCGGGTGCGGACGACGACGGGGATAGGTTCGGCGCCGTCTGTGAGCTGACGAAACCGGATCAAAAATGTGGGAGCGGGCTTGCTCGCGAATGCAGGGTGTCAGTCACCGGAAATGTTGACTGAGTCACCGCATTCGCGAGCAAGCCCGCTCCCACGTGGGTTTTGTATTAGATCGAAGATCTAGGCGGGCTGATCCAACGCCAACTCAACCCCCAACTGCCGCGACAGGCACGGCCAGCGTTTCCACGCGGCTTCTGTGTCCGGGCTCTTCAGCTGTTCGCGATAGGCTTCGACCGACTCCAGCGCAAAGCTGTCTTCGTTGAGCATTTCATCCACGGCGTGGTGTACCGCTTTATCCAACTGGTTGGCGAAGGCTTCGCCGATCAGTTGGTGGGCGATGACATTAGCGACAGTCGTGTCGGCCGGAATCAATGGCTGGCCAAAATGCTTGATATAGAGATCGTTCACCTCTTCCACCAATCGATGCGCCAGGTAGGCCTCGTCCAGCAGGCCGTCGAGCCCTTCGTGGCCGGCGAGGATGGCGGGCGGTTGCAGGAAGAAATGCTCGGCGATCTTCAGCACCGGCTTGATCTGGCTTTCGATACCCGCTTCGCGGGCCACGTCGTTGGCGGCGTCGAGTAAATCGGGGACGAGATCGATGTAGGCGGTGACAAAGCGGGTCATGACAATGTGGCGATCACCGTCAGCCAGGGAGATGGCCGAATGCAGGTGCGGCAATTGTTTTTCCAGTTGCTGGGCAAGCTGGCCTGTGCTGGCTTCGTGTTGATGGGCACGGGAAATCTGCTCGCGCAATGCGGCGGTGTTCATGAAAGCTCCAGTGATGCAGGTGTAGGAAAAGGGAGAGGATAAGGTAGCTCGTTTATACGAGCGTCTAAGACGCATTTGTCATAATTATTTCATGGTTATGCGCCCCCGTTATATCGAATTGCCATCGTTCGTCGGATAAACGATTCCGCTCCCGGTTTTATTGGCTATTTCCGGTCATTTCTACTCATTTGCCCCTACGCATTGCAGGGTTGCAGAGCGTGTCTATACTCGGGTTTGTACGCGATTAGCTGATGACGCCAGACTGCATAAGCAGGCAAGGCCAGGCGGTTGTAAGCAGTATGGAAGCCGCTCCCTTCGACGCAGGTGCAAACCGGCGGGATAACAAGAACGATAAGGGGAACCCGCAATGATGCGACATCCACACGTTTGGATGGGCCTCCTGTTGTGGTCGGTATTCGGCCAGGCACATGCCGCCTGGACAACGAATATGGCGCCAGGGGCGACAGAAGTCAGTCACGCTGTGTTCGACCTGCACATGACCATTTTCTGGATCTGTGTGGTGATCGGCATCATCGTGTTTGGCGCGATGTTCTGGTCGATGATCCTTCATCGCCGGTCCACGGGCCAGGTCGCGGCCAAGTTCCACGAGAGCACCACCGTGGAAATCCTCTGGACCGTCGTGCCCTTGTTGATCCTGATCGCGATGGCCATTCCTGCGACCAAGACCTTGATCAATATCTACGACAGCAGTGAGTCGGATATCGATATCCAGGTCACCGGCTACCAGTGGAAGTGGCATTACAAATACCTGGGCCAGGACGTGGAGTTCTTCAGCAACCTGGCCACGCCCGCCGAGCAGATCCACAACCAGGCGACCAAAGGTGAACACTACCTGCTGGAAGTCGACCAGCCCCTGGTATTGCCAGTGGGCGCCAAGGTGCGCTTTCTGGTGACGGCCGCCGACGTGATCCACTCCTGGTGGGTGCCGGCCTTTGCGGTCAAGCGCGACGCCATTCCCGGTTTCGTCAATGAGGCCTGGACCCGCGTTGAGAAACCCGGCATCTACCGTGGCCAGTGCGCCGAACTGTGCGGCAAGGACCACGGTTTCATGCCCATTGTGGTCGAGGTCAAGTCCAAGGCCGATTACGAGACCTGGCTTGGCGAGCGCAAGGCAGAGGCCGCCAAGCTCAAGGAGCTGACCTCTAAAGAGTGGACGTTGGAAGAGTTGGTGGCCCGTGGCGACAAGGTCTACCACACCACCTGCGTGGCCTGTCACCAGGCCGAAGGCCAGGGCCTGCCGCCGATGTTCCCGGCGCTCAAGGGCTCGAAGATCGCCACCGGCCCCGCAGCTGATCACCTGAGCATTGTCTACCACGGCAAGCCCGGCACCGCGATGGCGGCCTTTGGCAAACAGCTCTCGGAAGTGGATATCGCTGCCGTAGTGACCTACGAGCGCAATGCCTGGGGCAACAACAAAGGCGACATGGTCACGCCTAAAGACGTGCTGGCCATCAAGCAGGCGGAAAGCAAATGACTTACCTCAAGGCGTCTACCTCGACCCGCCCCGCCCACTCGCTTGCAGGAGAACGGCCATGAGCGCTGTGATCGATGACCATGGTCACGCCGACCATGCCCACGGCCCCGCCAAGGGGTTGATGCGCTGGGTGCTGACCACCAACCACAAAGACATCGGCACCCTGTACCTGTGGTTCGCTTTTGCCATGTTCCTGCTCGGCGGCTCATTTGCCATGGTGATCCGGGCCGAGTTGTTCCAGCCAGGCCTGCAGATTGTGCAGCCGGCGTTCTTCAACCAGATGACCACCATGCACGGGCTGATCATGGTGTTCGGCGCGGTGATGCCAGCGTTTGTAGGCCTGGCCAATTGGATGATCCCGTTGATGATCGGCGCGCCCGACATGGCCCTGCCGCGCATGAACAACTTCAGCTTCTGGCTGTTACCGGCGGCGTTCCTGCTGTTGGTCTCAACGCTGTTCACGCCGGGCGGTGGGCCGAACTTCGGCTGGACCTTCTACGCCCCGCTCTCGACCACCTATGCGCCGGAAAGCGTGACGTTCTTCATCTTCGCGATCCACCTGATGGGCATCAGCTCGATCATGGGCGCGATCAATGTGGTCGCCACCATTCTCAACCTGCGCGCCCCCGGCATGACGTTGATGAAAATGCCGCTGTTTGTCTGGACCTGGCTGATCACCGCATTCCTGCTGATTGCGGTCATGCCGGTGCTGGCCGGTTGCGTGACCATGATGCTGATGGATATCCACTTCGGCACCAGCTTCTTCAGTGCCGCTGGCGGCGGTGACCCGGTGCTGTTCCAGCACGTGTTCTGGTTCTTCGGCCATCCCGAGGTGTACATCATGATCCTGCCGGCCTTTGGCGCCGTCAGCTCGATCATCCCGACCTTCTCGCGCAAGCCGCTGTTCGGCTACACCTCGATGGTCTACGCCACGGCGAGTATCGCGTTCCTCTCGTTCATCGTGTGGGCGCACCACATGTTTGTGGTGGGCATCCCGCTGGTGGGCGAGCTGTTCTTCATGTACGCCACGTTGCTGATCGCCGTGCCCACGGGGGTGAAGGTGTTCAACTGGGTCAGCACCATGTGGCAAGGCTCGCTGACCTTCGAGACGCCGATGCTGTTTGCCGTGGCCTTTGTGATCCTGTTCACCATCGGTGGGTTCTCCGGGCTGATGCTGGCGATTGCTCCGGCGGACTTCCAGTACCACGACACCTATTTCGTGGTGGCGCATTTCCATTACGTACTGGTGCCCGGTGCGATCTTCGGCATCTTCGCTTCGGCCTACTACTGGCTGCCGAAATGGACTGGCCACATGTACGACGAAACCCTGGGCAAGCTGCACTTCTGGCTGTCTTTCGTGGGCATGAACATGGCGTTTTTCCCGATGCACTTCGTCGGGCTGGCGGGTATGCCGCGGCGGGTGCCGGACTACAACCTGCAGTTCGCCGACTTCAACATGGTCTCGTCGGTCGGCGCGTTCATGTTCGGCGCCACGCAGATCTTCTTCCTGTTCATTGTGATCAAGTGCATCCGTGGCGGTACGCCCGCGCCGGCCAAGCCTTGGGATGGCGCTGAAGGCCTGGAGTGGAGCATCCCTTCGCCTGCGCCGTACCACACGTTCACCACGCCACCGGAGGTCAAATGAACAGGACGATGGGAGGCTGCCATGGCTGAGTCCTTGCCCACCAAGCGCCTGGTCACGCGGCTGCTGATCCTGGTGGTGGCGATGTTCGCCTTCGGCTTTGCACTGGTGCCGATCTACGACGTGATGTGCAAGGCATTCGGCATCAACGGCAAGACGGCCGGGCAGTACGAGGGCGAGCAGATCGTCGATTCCTCGCGCCAGGTGCGAGTGCAGTTTTTGTCCACCAACGCCATCGACATGGTCTGGGATTTTTATGCCAAGGCTGACGAGGTAGTCGTTAACCCGGGCGCGGTGACCGAGATGCTGTTCGTGGCGCACAACCCTACCGATAAGCCAATGACTGCCCAGGCCGTCCCCAGTATTTCCCCGGCCGAAGCGGCGATGTACTTCCACAAGACCGAGTGCTTTTGCTTCACCCAGCAAGTGCTGCAACCGGGCCAACGCATCGAGATGCCGGTGCGTTTTATCGTCGACCGCGACATGCCCAAGGATGTGAAGCATCTGACCCTGGCGTACACGCTGTTCGACATCACTGCGCGCCAACCGCCGGTGGCTGTCCACAGCGGCGGCTAGCTACTGTTTGCCCCCTCAATCAGGAGAGCGAATACATGTCGTCTCATGATACGTACTACGTACCAGCACAAAGCAAATGGCCAATAATTGCCACGTTTGGCCTGTTGATCACGGTGTACGGGTTGGGTCTGTGGTTCAACGACCTCAAGGCCGCGCGCGCGGAATCCCACGGCCCGTGGATCTTTTTCGTCGGCGGGCTGTTGCTGGCTTACATGCTGTTCGGCTGGTTCGGCGCGGTGATCAAGGAAAGCCGTGCCGGTTTGTACAGTTCGCAGATGGACCGCTCGTTCCGCTGGGGCATGACCTGGTTCATCTTTTCCGAGGTGATGTTCTTTATCGCATTCTTCGGTGCGCTTTTTTATGTACGGCACATGTCCGGTCCGTGGCTGGGTGGCGAGGGCCACAAGGGCATTGCGCACATGCTGTGGCCGAACTTCGAATTTGCCTGGCCGTTGCTGAACAACCCCGATCCGAAGATGTACCCGGCACCGGAAGGCACCATCAGCCCCTGGGGCCTGCCGCTGGTGAACACCATCCTGCTGGTGAGCTCCAGCGTGACCATCACCATTGCCCACCATGCGCTGCGCAAAGGTCATCGCGGCGCGCTGAAAATTTGGTTGGCGATCACCGTGCTGTTGGGCCTGGCATTCCTCGGGTTCCAGGCTGAGGAATACATCCACGCCTACAAAGAGCTGGGCCTGACCCTGGGCTCCGGCGTGTACGGTGCGACGTTCTTCATGCTCACCGGCTTCCACGGCGCCCACGTCACCATTGGCACCGTTATTTTGTTCGTGATGCTGATGCGCATCCTCAAGGGGCATTTCAATGCCGAGCACCAGTTCGGTTTCGAGGCGGCCAGTTGGTATTGGCACTTTGTGGATGTGGTGTGGATCGGGCTGTTTTTCTTCGTCTATGTGCTGTGAGGCGCCCTACCACGGCGCATGAGAAACCAGTTGGCCGCTGAAAAAGCCCCAGGCGATCAGCGCCACGGTGATCACGGCCAGCACGACACGCACGGTCAAGGCAGTGACGAGGCGGTTGGAGTTGCCCTCGTCCTTGGCCAGGAAGAACAAGCCACTGAACAGGCTCACAACGGTCGCGATCAGCATCAGGGCAATAGCGGCTTTGAGCATGGTCTGGCTCCAATGGGATGGGCGGGCAATGAAAACAAGTATAGCCAGCGCCATAAAATGCTTTCGTCCAGGCGTCGCACCCACTGTGGTGGTGTTGGTGCTGCTGCCGTTGATGGTGGGTCTGGGGTTTTGGCAGCTGTCTCGCGGCCATGAAAAGCAGTTGCTGGTGGACAGTTATGCCGACCGGCGCGCGGCTGACCCGATCAGCAGCGCGCAGCTCAACGACAAGGCTGACCCCGCCTTTCGCCGCGTGCGGTTGCGCGGTCAATTCGACGCTGAGCACAGCGTGTTTCTCGACAATCGCCTGCGCGACGGCAAAGCCGGCGTAGAGCTGTTGCAACCCTTCCACGACCAGGCCAGCGGCCTGTGGCTGTTGCTCAATCGCGGTTGGCTGCCCTGGCCGGATCGGCGCACGCCGCCCATCTTCACCACGCCGGATCAGCCTGTGAATCTTGACGCCTGGGTGTACATCGCGCCTGGCGAAACCTTCCAGTTGCGCGCGGACCCCACGACCGCGCAATGGCCGCGTCTGCTGACGGCCTTGCACCCTGCCGCGCTCTGGTCCGAGCTGGGCCGCAACGGATTCGCCTACGAACTGCGGGCCGAAGCCGGCCCCGGCACCTACGAAACCACCTGGCCAATCGTCGCCATGGGCCCGGAAAAACACGTGGCGTATGCCGTGCAGTGGTTCGCCATGTCGCTGGCGTTGCTGGCGCTTTATCTCTACCTCGGATTGCACAACAAAAAGGAGAAGCCCCATGGGAGCGGCCACCAATCCACTCAACATGTCTGAAACGCCCGATCGGCGCAAAGGCCGTTGGCAGTTGATCCTGATTCTGATGATGGTGATCGGCCCGATGGCGCTGGCCACCTTCATGTACAAGCTGCAGTTTTGGGTACCGCAGAGCCGCAGCTACCACGGAGAGATGATCGGTAATGGCCAGACCCGCGCTGATATAGGCGTACAGGCCGATGAGCAGCGCTGGCAACTGCTGGTGACCGCGCCCACCGCCTGTGCAGCCGATTGCCAGCAGTTGGTGTACCTCGCACGCCAACTGCAAATCAGCCTGGGCCGTGATGCCTCCCGTGCCAGCCATGCCCTGGCCAGTGCGCAACCGGTGAGCGCGGAGTACGAGGCCAAGCTGAAAGTGGAATATCCGCAGTTGCAACGCTACTCGCTGGACTTGTCGACCTTCACCAAGCACGCCGCCGCGCCGGGTGACGCGCAGCTGTGGATTGTCGATCCCCACGGCAACCTGGTGCTGCGCTATGACGCCAAGGTCAAGGGCAAGGACTTGCTCAACGACCTGCGCCTTCTGCTGAAACTGTCGAACATCGGATAAGGGCATCGTCATGGCCAAGCCTGGATTTCGCCTCGCGTTGTTTGCCACCCTGCTGGCGTTGATCGTCGTGCTGCTCGGCGCCTATACGCGCCTGACCCACGCCGGTCTGGGTTGCCCGGATTGGCCGGGCTGCTATGGCTTCATCAGCGTGCCGAAGACCGAAGCCCAGTTGGCCCATGCCGAGCTGCATTTCCCTGATACGCCGGTCGAGGCGGACAAGGGCTGGGCCGAGATGACCCATCGCTACTTCGCCGGCACCCTGGGCTTGCTGATCGTGCTGCTGGCCGCGCGTTCGTGGAGCCATCGGCGCGATCCAGGCCAGCCGGTGAAGTTGCCGCTCTTTGTGCTGGCGGTGGTATTCGCGCAGGCCGCGTTTGGCATGTGGACGGTGACGCTGAAGCTGTGGCCGCAGGTGGTCACCGGGCATTTGTTAGGCGGTTTTGCGACCTTGAGCCTGCTGTTTCTGCTGACCCTGCGCTTGTCCGGCGTATTGCCCGCCTTGATTGTGCCCAGGCGCCTGCAATATTGGGCGACGGCGGGCCTGGTGCTGGTGATCGGCCAGATCGCGCTGGGGGGGTGGGTCAGTTCCAACTACGCGGCGGTGGCCTGTATCGATTTGCCGACGTGCCATGGCGAATGGTGGCCGGCAGCGGATTTCGCCAACGGCTTTCATCTTACACAGCACATCGGGCCCAACTACCTGGGCGGGCAGCTGGACAGTGAGGCACGCACCGCCATCCACCTGACCCATCGCATTGGCGCCGTCATCGTCAGCCTGGTGCTGCTCGGCCTGGCCTGGCAACTGCGTGCAGTAGGTATGACTCGCTTGGCGGGCTTGCTACTGATCGCCCTGGTGGCGCAAATCTGCCTGGGCCTGAGCAATGTGTATTTCCACCTGCCGCTGCCGGTTGCGGTCGGGCATAACGCGGGTGGTGCGGCCTTGTTGCTGACGCTGGTTCTGGTCAACTACCACGCCCGCACCAGCCTGGTCCGGGTGCGCAACCAGTTGCCGTTCGGTTGGCGTTTCATTCCGCGTAAACACGTATCGGGCCTCATCACCCTTAAAGGAGAAATGCCATGGCGACCTTGATCGGCGCGCGTCAGGGTCAGGCGATCTGGCGTGATTACCTGGAGCTGACCAAGCCGAAGGTGGTGGTGCTGATGCTCATTACCTCGCTGGTGGGGATGTTCCTGGCGACCCGTGCAGGCGTGCCGTGGACGGTACTGGTATTTGGCAACCTGGGGATTGCCCTGTGCGCGGGCGGTGCGGCGGCGGTCAATCATGTGGTGGATCGGCGTATCGATGCGGTGATGGCGCGCACTCACAAGCGGCCGCTGGCAGAGGGACGGGTATCGCCGCTGGCGGCGTTGGCGTTTGCATTGTTTCTGGCTGTGGCAGGATTGGCGCTGTTGCTGGCGTTCACCAACCCGCTGGCGGCTTGGCTGACGCTGGCCTCGCTGCTCGGTTATGCGGTGATCTACACCGGCTTTCTCAAGCGTGCGACGCCGCAGAATATCGTCATCGGTGGCCTGGCCGGTGCTGCGCCGCCACTGCTGGGCTGGGTCGCGGTCACCGGGCATGTCAGCGCCGAGCCCCTGCTGTTGATGCTGATCATCTTCGCCTGGACGCCGCCGCACTTCTGGGCCCTGGCCATTCACCGCAAGGAGGAATACGCCAAGGCGGATATCCCGATGCTGCCGGTGACCCACGGCGAGCACTACACCAAGGTGCATATCCTGCTCTACACCTGCGCCTTGCTGGCGGTGAGCCTGATGCCCTATGTGATCCACATGAGCGGCCCGTTGTACCTTGCGTGTGCACTGCTGTTGGGCGGGCGCTTTCTGCAATGGGCCTGGGTGTTGTACCGTGGCGGTCGGCCGCACGCGGCGATCAACACCTTCAAGTACTCTATCTGGTACTTGCTGCTGCTGTTTATCGCGCTGCTCCTTGACCACTACCTACTGTTGAACCTATGACTCGAACTCAAAAAACTGTCTTCATCCTGGTGGCCCTGGTGGCATTGATCATGGGCCTGACCGTTAACAAAGTGCTCTCGGGCAAAGGCCAGGGTGACCCTACCGCCTTGATTGACGCTGGCATCATCCTGTTGCCGCAAAGCCGTCAGTTGCCGCCGGTGACCATGACCAACCAGGACGGCCAGCCAGTGGTGGTCAACGAATTGAAAGGCAAGTGGAGCCTGCTGTTCTTCGGCTACACCTTCTGCCCGGATATCTGCCCGACCACCCTCGCCCAGCTGCGCCAGATCAAGAGCGAACTGCCCAAGGACGTTGTGGATAAGTTGCAGGTGATCCTGGTCAGCGTCGACCCGAACCGCGACACGCCGACTCAGCTCAAGCAGTACCTGGGCTACTTCGACCCGCAGTTCCAGGGCCTGACCGGCGCAAACGTGGAGGAGGTGCAGAAGGTGTCGAATGCGGTGAGCATTCCGTTCATTCCGGCCGATACCAGCAAGCCCAACTACACCGTCGACCACAGTGGCAACCTGGCGCTGATCGGACCGGATGGGACCCAGCGTGGGTTTATCCGGGCGCCGTTGAACAATCAGAAGCTGGTAGCGCAATTGCCCGGCTTGCTACTGCGTAAATAAGTCGGACGCCAACCCTGCCAACAACACAAAACAGATGTGGGAGCTGGCTTGCCTGCGATTGCGGGGGGCCAGCCAACATCTTCGTCGACTGACACTCCGCATTCGCGAGCAAGCCCGCTCCCACATTTTTTGATCTCCAGTGTTTGGGAGATCGAGTCAGATCAGAACGCCGGCTTGATCGCGCCTTTGTACTTCTCTTCGATGAATTTCTTCACTTCAGGCGTGTGCAGGGCAGCAACCAGCTTCTTCACAGAGTCCGAGTCTTTGTTGTCTTCGCGCGTCACCAGGATGTTCACGTAAGGCGAGTCGCTGCCTTCGATGACCAATGCGTCCTTGGACGGATCCAGCTTGGCTTCCAGCGCGTAGTTGGTGTTGATCAGCGCCAGGTCGACCTGGGTCAGCACGCGCGGCAGGGTGGCGGCTTCCAGTTCGCGGAACTTCAGGTTCTTTTCGTTCTTGGTGATGTCCTTGATGGTCGACAGGATGTTGGTCGGGTCCTTCAGGGTGATCAGGCCATTCTTGGCCAGCAGCAACAGCGCGCGGCCGCCGTTGGTGGCGTCGTTCGGGATCACGACGTTTGCGCCGCTAGGCAGCTCGTCCAGCTTCTTGTACTTGCTGGAGTAGGCGCCCAGGGGTTCCAGGTGCACGGCGCCGACGCTCACCAGGTGAGTGCCCTTGGCCTTGTTGAACTCATCCAGGTACGGCTGGTGCTGGAAGAAGTTGGCGTCCAGGCGCTTTTCAGCGACTTGTACGTTCGGCTGCACGTAGTCGGTGAAGACTTTGACCTGCAGGTCTACGCCTTCTTTGGCGAGCGCAGGTTTCACGAATTCCAGGATTTCCGCATGAGGCACCGGCGAAGCAGCGACCGTAATGGTCTCGGCGTGGGCGGAAAACGCGGCAACGGCGGCGAAAGCAACCAGTAGTTTTTTCATCCAACAAGCTCCTTGTTCGGGCATGTACCGGCTTGCGGCCGGCAATGGCCGTTATTTTCGAGAAAAGTGCACCACCAGCTTGTCGCCGACGGTTTGCAGAATTTGCACCAGGATCAACAGCATCACCACGGTGACCACCATCACATCGGTCTGGAAACGCTGGTACCCGAAACGGATCGCCAGGTCACCCAAGCCACCGGCACCGACGACACCGGCCATCGCCGTGTAGGACACCAGTGTAATCGCCGTCACCGTAATCGCTGCGAAAATGCCGGGACGGGCTTCGGGCAGCAAGGCGTTGGTGATGATCTGGCGCGTGCTGGCGCCCATGGATTGGGTGGCTTCGATGATGCCGCGGTCCACTTCACGCAGGGCGGTTTCCACCAGCCGCGCGAAGAACGGCGTTGCGCCCACGACCAGCGGTGGAATCGCCCCCGCCACACCCAGCGAAGTGCCGGTGATCAGTACGGTGAACGGGATCATCACGATTAACAGAATAATGAACGGCAGCGAACGCAGGATATTCACGATCAGCGACAGCAGCGCGTACAGGCCTTTCTGTTCGAACAGTTGGCGCGGGCTGGTCAGGAACAACAGCACGCCCAGCGGCAGACCGAGCACTACGGTGAAGAACAGTGAGCCGAACAGCATGGTCATGGTGTCGCCGGTGGCGAGCCAGATTTCGGACCAGTCGATATTGGCGAAGAAACTCAACAGGACGTCCATTAGCGCAGGATCTCCATGTGGACGTCAGCGGCGGTGAAGCGCGCAAACGCGGCTTCCATGTCGCCACCGGTGACGGCGAGGGTCAATTGCCCGTAAGGGATGTCTTTGATGCGGTCGATACGGCCGGCGAGGATGCTGTAGTCCACACCCGTTTCGCGGGCGACGGTGCCCAGCAGTGGCGCGTAAGTCGCTTCACCCTGAAACGTCAGGCGCACGATGCGGCCGGGTACGTGGGCGAAGTCGTCGCGTTGCTCGTTTTCGTCGACCTGCTCGGACTCTTGCACGAAGCGTTTGGTGGTCGGGTGCTTGGGGTGCAGGAACACGTCGGCCACCGAGCCTTGCTCGACGATCACGCCGGCGTCCATCACGGCCACCTGGTCGCACACGCGGCGGATCACGTCCATTTCATGGGTGATCAGCACGATGGTCAGCTTCAACTCGCGGTTGATCTCGGCCAGCAGCTGCAGCACCGAGGCGGTGGTCTGTGGGTCGAGGGCGCTGGTGGCTTCGTCGCACAGCAAAATCTTTGGCTTGGTCGCCAGGGCGCGGGCGATGCCGACGCGCTGCTTCTGGCCACCGGACAACTGCGCCGGGTACTTCTTGGCGTGGTCCGACAGGCCGACACGAGCGAGCAACTCTGCAACGCGCTGGTCGATCTCCTTGCGCGACAACTCGCCGGCCAGGGTCAGCGGCAGCGCCACGTTGTCGGCGACGGTCTTGGACGCCAGGAGGTTGAAGTGCTGGAAGATCATCCCGACCTGCTGGCGGAAACGGCGCAAGCCGTTGGCGTCCAGCGCGGTGACTTCTTCGCCGTCGACCGTGATCTTCCCGCCACTCGGTTCTTCGAGGCGGTTGATCAGACGCAGCAGGGTGCTTTTACCCGCACCAGAGTGGCCGATCAGGCCGAACACCTGGCCGTTTTCGACACTCAAGCTGGTGGAGTGCAGCGCGGGAATATCCTTACCGGCGACGCGGTAAGTTTTATGGACGTTTTGAAACTCGATCACGTAGCGAACCTTGTGGGGCGCATGGAAAAGGGATCAGCGGTTAGCCGGGCGCGCATTTTAGCCTGTCCGTATAGTGTTTCTTAGCATTTATTTCGCATTCAACCAGCGATTTGGCAATAACGCGATCAAAGGTCATAAAAAAGGAACGGCCCAAAACCCCATCAGTCACTACTTAAGCAACTCGATTTCCCAGGTGCCGTGCCTGGGGTTTTGCTCAAACGAGCCGGGGACCGCTCTGGCCACTTTGAATAAGGAGTTTTGTCTGATGAGTACCAAGAAGCCAGCCACCCCGCTGAAGAGTGAACTCGCGGGTACCGATACCCTGGACCGTGGCAACACCAACGCCAAGCTGCAGGCCCTGGAAGAATTCCGCTCCGATGCGACCGGCCAGGCCCTGCGCACCAACCAAGGCGTGAAGATCTCCGACAACCAGAACACCTTGAAAGTCGGTTCCCGTGGCCCATCGCTGCTGGAAGACTTCATCATGCGTGAAAAAATCACTCACTTTGACCATGAACGCATCCCGGAGCGCATCGTGCATGCCCGTGGCACCGGCGCCCATGGTTATTTCCAGACGTATGAGAACCATTCGGCGCTGACCAAGGCTGGGTTCCTGCGTGATCCTGGGCATAAAACCCCGGTGTTCACGCGCTTTTCCACCGTGCAGGGTCCACGTGGCTCGGGTGATACGGTGCGTGACGTGCGCGGTTTTGCGGTTAAGTTCTTCACCGAAGAAGGCAACTTCGACCTGGTGGGCAACAACATGCCGGTATTTTTCATTCAGGACGCGATCAAGTTTCCTGACTTCGTGCACGCCGTAAAGCCTGAACCACACAATGAAATTCCTACCGGCGGATCGGCGCACGATACCTTCTGGGATTTCGTTTCGCTGCAGCCCGAATCCGCTCACATGGTGATCTGGGCGATGTCTGACCGCGCCATTCCAAAGAGCCTACGCAGCATGCAAGGCTTTGGCGTGCATACCTTCCGCCTGGTGAATGCCGAGGGTCAATCCAACTTCGTCAAATTCCATTGGCGCCCTACCGCAGGCACCTGCTCGCTGGTGTGGGACGAGGCGCAAAAGCTGGCCGGTAAAGATACCGACTACCACCGTCGTGATCTCTGGGAAGCCATTGAGATGGGCGACTACCCCGAGTGGGAATTGGGCGTGCAGGTTATTCCCGAGGATAAGGAACATGCATTCGACTTCGATATTCTCGACCCGACCAAGCTGATTCCGGAAGAGCTGGTGCCGATCACGCCGTTGGGCAAGATGGTGCTGAATCGTAACCCGGATAACTTCTTCGCAGAAGTCGAGCAGGTCGCGTTTTGCCCTGGCCATATCGTGCCGGGTATCGACTTCTCCAATGACCCCCTGCTGCAAGGCCGTCTGTTTTCCTACACCGATACACAGATCAGCCGACTGGGCGGCCCGAACTTTCACCAGTTGCCGATCAACCAGCCCGTGACGCCGTTGCATAACAATCAGCGTGATGCCATGCACCGCAGCACCATCGACAAAGGCCGTGCGTCCTACGAGCCGAATTCGATTGATGGCGGCTGGCCTAAGGAAACCCCGCCGGCGGCACAGGATGGTGGCTTCGAGACTTATCCGGAGCGTATCGATGCCCACAAGATCCGTGAGCGCAGCGAGTCGTTCGGCGATCACTTCTCTCAGGCGCGCCTGTTCTTCCGCAGCATGAGCAAGCACGAGCAAGAGCACATCATCGCGGCTTATAGCTTTGAGTTGGGCAAGGTGGAGCGTGAGTTCATTCGCGCGCGTCAGGTCAACGAGATCCTGGCCAATATCGACCTGGAACTGGCCAAGCGCGTGGCACAGAACCTCGGGCTGCCAGCGCCGACTAAAGGCACCGTGCCGGAGCGTCAAACCAAGCCGGAACGTTCGCCGGCATTGAGCCAGGCGAACCTGCTGCCGGGCGATATCAAGACCCGCAAGGTCGCGATCCTGGCAGCCAATGGCGTGGACGGCGTAGCGATTGCCGCGCTGAAAAAGGCACTGGAAGCAGAGGGTGCGCACGCCAAGTTGCTGGGGCCCACCTCGGCGCCGGTGAAAACGGCCGATGGCAAGAGCCTGCCAGTGGATGCGTCGATGGAAGGTATGCCGTCCATTGCGTTTGATGCGGTGTTTGTCCCTGGCGGAAAGGACTCGGTGAAAGCCTTGAGCGGTGATGGGGTGGCGTTGCACTTCCTGTTGGAGGCGTACAAGCACCTGAAGGCGATTACCGTTGCCAGTGACGCCAAGCCATTGTTGGACCTGCTGAAGCTTGAGGTGGATGCGGGGCTGATCGTGGGGTCGGATGCCAAGGCGTTCAAGGCGTTTTTTGCCGCCATCGGCCAGCATCGGGTTTGGGATCGTGAGCCTAAGGCTAAGGCGATTCCGGCTTAAATCATTGGCTGTTTGTTAGATCGTCATCGCAGGCAAGCCAGCTCCCACACTTGAATGTGTTCACACTTCAAATGGGAACTGGCTTGCCTGCGATGCTTTTATTCCGCCTTGCGCGGAATCAGCACAACTTGCGCAGGAATATTCTTCAGAATCTGACGGTGAATCTTCAGGTCATAGTCCGAATCGATACGCTTCACCCGTTTGGTCAGCAACGTGGCCAGCCACGGGTAATCCTCTGTGCGCGGCGCCTGGATGCTCACGTCGCACTGGTAATTCACCACGTCGGTGGCAATTGCATCCAGCTGGTGTCGCAGTTCTTCGATATGGGTCAGGTTCAGCGCCACGGTGGTGCTGGGGGCTGCCGGGTCGATGACTTTGGCCGCGGGTTTGGCTTCGGCGGCTTTCAGGGCGGCCTCGGCTTGGTCCAGCTCGGCTTTGCGGGCGTGAGTGATGGCGCTGTTTACGCCACCGGTCAGCGCCGGGGCCTTGGGCATCAGGGCGCGGGCACGGCTCAGTGCGGTGGCGGCGGCGTTTACGTCACCTTTTTGCAGCACGATCTGGCTGCGCTGCAGATAGGCTTCGGCCAATTGACGCTGGTAGGCCTCCAGCGCCGGGTCGTTCGGCGACTGGGTCTGCAGTGCTGCCAGTTGATCTTCAGCGGTGGCCAACTCGCTGCTGGCCAGGTTTTGTTCCAGCTGCGCGATGGCCGCAGCGCGAGCGTCCGGGGCCTCGGGGGCGGCGGGCGGTGTGCTTTGACAGGCGCCCAGCAGCAGGGAAAATGCGGCAAGGAGCAGATAACGGGAGGTGAACGGCTTCATTCCTGCGACTCTCTATTTGCGCAAAAAGCGAGCAAGTCTACACCCCTCGACGGGGCAGGACAAAACTCAGCAAAAACAGGGCGGCGGCCGTGACCACAATCGATGGCCCGGCCGGCGTGTCCTTGAACCAGGACAGCGCCAAGCCCCCGCACACTGCAAGCATCCCCAGCAGGCTCGCGCCGATCGCCATCTGCTCCGGCGAACGGGCATGGCGCTGGGCGGCGGCTGCGGGAATGATCAACAGCGACGTGATCAACAATACGCCGACAATCTTCATCGCGACAGCAATCACCACGGCGATCAACAACATCAGGGCCATGCGCAGACTCGGCACAGGCAGGCCTTCGACCGTGGCCAGCTCTTCGTGCACGGTAATCGCCAGCAATGGGCGCCATAGCGCGACCAGCAACACCAGCACGGCGGCGCTGCCGCCGAGGATCCAGGCCAGGTCGGTGGTGCTAATGGCCAGCAGGTCGCCGAACAGGTAGGCCATCAGGTCGATGCGCACTTCGTGCATGAAGCTCAGCACCACCAGGCCCAGGGACAGGGTGCTCGGTGCCAGGATGCCCAGCAAGGTGTCGGAGGCCAGCGGCTGGCGCTGTTGCAGGGTCACCAGCAGCACCGCCAGCAACAGGCAGCCCACGGTCACGGCGATGGTCGGGCTCACATCCAGCAAGAAGCCCATGGCCACGCCCAGCAGCGCCGCGTGGGACAGGGTGTCGCCGAAATAAGCCATGCGCCGCCAGACCACGAACGAGCCCAGTGGGCCCGCCACCAGTGCCAAAGCCAAGCCTGCCAGCAGGGCGTAGAGCAGAAAATCAGCCATGCTTGCAGCTATCTCCATGAACGTGGGTGTGAGGGGCGGCGGGATCGTCGACCACGGCGCCGTGCAAATCGTGGGCGTGGTCGTGATGGTGGTGGTAAATCGCCAAGCTCTGGGCGTTCTTACCGAACAGCTCGACGAACGCCGGGTCGCCGCTGACCTGCTCCGGGTGTCCGGAGCAGCACACGTGACGGTTGAGGCATACCACTTGGTCGGTGGTGCTCATCACCAGGTGCAAATCGTGGGAGACCATCAGTACGCCGCAACCATGACGGTCGCGCAGGCGGGTGATCAGGCTATACAGCTCGGCCTGGCCGGCGACGTCGACACCTTGCACCGGCTCATCCAGCACCAGCAGTTCCGGCTCGCGCAACAAGGCTCGGGCCAGCAGTACGCGCTGCATTTCGCCGCCGGAGATGCTTTGCACCGGGCTGTCGATCACCTGTTCGGCGCCGACTTCCTTTAGCGCAGCCTGGGCGCGGGCGCGGTCCACGCCCGGCACCAGGCGCAGAAAGCGCAGTACGGACAGTGGCAGGGTCGGGTCGACGTGCAGCTTCTGCGGCATGTAGCCGACGCGCAGCTTGGGTTTGCGCCACACGCTGCCGGTGTCGGGCTTGAGCAGGCCGAGCACGGCGCGTACCAGGGTGGTCTTGCCGGCGCCGTTGGGACCGATCAGGGTGACGATCTGCCCAGGTTCCACGCTCAGTGCGATGTTATCCAGCACGTGTTGCCCGGCGAACGTGACCCCGACCTGTTCCAGGCGGATTAACGCGTTGCTCATCAAACCCCCTGGCAACCCGAGCACAGGCCGACCACTTCGACCGTTTGCCCTTCGACCTGAAAGCCGACGTCGGCAGAGCTCTTGATGATGGCATCGCTGATGCTTTTTTGTTCAAGCTCGATGGCGGCGTGGCACTCGCGGCAAATCAGGAACTGGCCCTGGTGTGCGTGTTCCGGGTGGCTGCAGCCGACAAAGGCGTTCAATGAGGAGATGCGGTGCACCAAGCCGTTTTCCAGCAGGAAATCCAGGGCACGGTACACGGTCGGCGGTGCGGCGCGGCGGCCATCTTGCTCGCTGAGCACGCCGAGAATGTCGTAGGCGCCCAGCGGCTTGTGGCTCTGCCACACCAGTTCCAGCACGCGGCGACGCAGGGCGGTCAGGCGCAGACCCTTCTGTGTGCACAGGGTCTCGGCCTCCGACAGCGCGGTATGCACGCAGTGAGAGTGGTCGTGGGGACGGCTGGCAAGCGGTGTTTTAGGCATGAGCGGCGACAGATATTTGATAGAGACGTTATTATGTTACCCGTTCCTACGCCATTGAGTGGTCATCGTGTCCCGACTTTTTCCCGTTTTTGTCGTATTTGTCACCAGTTTGTTCATCACTGGCGCCGCTCAGGCCGAGGTCAAGGTACTGACCAGCATCAAACCGTTGCAGCTGATTGCCGCGGCTGTGCAGGATGGCGTGGCCGTTCCCGAGGTGTTATTGCCGCCGGGTGCATCGCCGCATAACTATGCGCTGCGTCCATCCGACGTACGGCGTGTGCAGTCGGTGGACCTGCTGTACTGGATCGGCCCGGATATGGAGAGTTTCCTGCCGCGCGTGCTGAAAGGTCGTACGGCTACGACAGTGGCAGTGCAGGATCTGCCAGGCATGAAGTTGCGTCGTTTCGCTGAAGATAACCACTCCCACGCCGATGATGCCGACGAACACGACCATGATCACCGCCCAGGCAGCCTGGATGCGCACTTGTGGCTGTCGACCGTCAACGCTCGGGTGATCGCTGCGCGCATGGCTGCTGACCTGGCTGCCGCCGATCCGGCCAATGCCGCGCGTTACCAGAGCAACGCTAAAGCCTTCGACGAGCGCCTGGATGCTCTGGATGCTCGCCTGAAAGCCCGCTTGGCGCCGATCGATGGCAAGCCTTATTTCGTGTTCCACGAAGCCTTCGATTACTTCGAAGAGGCTTACGGGCTTAAGCATGCCGGCGTGTTCAGCGTGGCTGCTGAGGTACAACCCGGCGCCCAGCATGTGGCGGCGATGCGTACGCGTTTGCAGGAAGTCGGCAAGACATGCGTGTTCAGCGAGCCGCCGTTGCGTCCGCGCCTGGCGGAAACGCTGGTCTCCGGTCTGCCGGTGAAGCTGGCGGAGTTGGATGCGTTGGGCGGTTATACCCCGGCTACCGCTCAGGGCTATGAGCAGGTGCTGGAGAAGTTAGGCAATGATTTGGCGGGTTGCCTGGAGTCGCTCTGACCTGTGGGAGCTGGCTTGCCTGCGATAGCGTTAGGTCAGCCAGCATCTCCGTTGCAGACCCGCCGCTTTCGCAGGCAAGCCAGCTCCCACATTGATCGAGTTTTATAGGGCGAACGGCAGTTGGATAGTCACTTGCTGACGCTGCACCAGCCGATGCTCGAACTCCGCCGGGTCATGGATCAACACGTCCTGCCCGGCGAACGACTCAGCCGCGATCAGGCGTGACAACCAGAATCGCACGCACGCCACGCGCAGCATCGTCGGCCATAACTCGGCTTCCTTGGCGGTAAACGGCCGCAGGCTCGCATAAGCCCCCAGCAATGCCCGGGCGCGTTGCCCATCGATCACGCCATCCGCGTCCGAACACCAGTCATTCAAGGCAATCGCCACGTCGTACAGCATCGGGCCGGAGCAGGCGTTATAAAAGTCGATCAGGCCGGTGAGGTGCGTGCCTTCGAACATCGCGTTATCGCGGAACAGGTCGGCGTGCACATTGGCGCGTGGCAGGGCAAGGATCCCAGCCTTGTGGGCTTCGATCTCGCTCAGTGCGTCCTGCAGCAGGCGCTGCTGTGCATCGTTCAGATGCGAAATCAGCTGCGCGCCTTCGCTGAGCATCCAGTCCAGGCCGCGATCGGTCTTGCGTTCCAGCACCTTTTCGCCCTGTGTTGCCAGGTGCAGATGGCCTAGCAGCTCACCGACCTGGGCGCAGTGTTGGGCGTTGGCCTCCTTGATGTGCTTGCCGGCCAGGCGCGGTTGTAACAGCGCCGGCTTGCCTTTCAGCTCGCGCAGGGCCACGCCATCGGTAGTGCGCAGCGCGTAGGGCACTGGCAGGTCGGCGTCGTGGAGCACGTCGAGCAGTTCGATGAAGAACGGCATTTCCGCGACCGGACCGCGTTCTACCAGGGTCAGGACGAACTCGCCCTGCTCCAGGCTGATAAAGAAATTGGTGTTTTCGCTACCGGCGGCAATCCCCTGGAAGTCGATCAGGCGGCCGAGCCCGTAAGGGGCGAGAAAGGTTTCCAGCTCGGGCCGAGCCAGGGGGGTGAACACAGACATGGTTAAAACTGCCAGTACGGGCGCCGCGGTGTGCGGCGCCAATTGAAGTTAAGAAATCATTTCCATTCGAAGATCTTCCATGACGGGATCAGCATATCCGGCTGGTCAGAGCGGATGAAGTTCGCGTCGGTTCCGTCCGCGCGCACCAAGAAATACGGAGGCGCGCCCTTCGGGGTGACCTTGATTGCGTACAAGAAGCCGTTCTGGCGGTACTCCTGGATAGTCTTGTCACCTTCCGTGCGAATGGTCACTTCCGGATCACCCCCAGGCGCATCGTCTGCCGCCATGGCAGCCATCGGGGCGAGTGCGATCAAGCCGGTCAACAGCAGGCGTTTGAATGTACGCATGATAACCTTGTCCCTTTGTCGTCATTGGTCCGGCTATTCTAGCGCCTGACCCGCCGAAAAGGTTGATTCTGCTCATGAGCCAAGCACCCCTCGTCCTGGTGGACGGTTCTTCCTATCTGTACCGCGCGTTCCACGCGTTGCCACCGCTGACCACCTCCAAAGGCCTGCCCACCGGCGCGGTCAAGGGCGTGTTGAACATGCTCAAAAGCCTGCGCAAGCAGTACCCGAACAGTCCGTTCGCGGTGGTGTTCGACGCCAAGGGTGGGACCTTTCGCGATGAAATGTACGCCGAATACAAGGCCAACCGCCCAAGCATGCCTGATGACATGCGCCTGCAGATCGAGCCACTGCACCAGAGCGTGATCGCCCTGGGCTTCCCGTTGCTGTGCGTCGAGGGGGTCGAAGCCGATGACGTGATCGGCACCCTGGCCCGCAGCAGTGCGGCCGCTGACCGCCCGGTGGTGATTTCCACCGGGGACAAGGACATGGCACAGCTGGTCGACGGGCACATTACCTTGGTCAACACCATGACCGGTAGCGCGATGGACATCGAGGGCGTGAAGGAGAAATTCGGTGTCGCTCCCGAGCAGATCATCGACTATCTGGCGTTGATGGGCGATTCATCCGACAACATTCCAGGCGTTCCGGGCATTGGTCCGAAAACCGCTTCCGGCTTACTTGTCGGCGTGAATGGCGGCATCAAAGAGCTTTATGAGCAGTTGGACATCGTACCGTCCCTGCCTATTCGTGGCGCCAAAACACTGCCCGCCAAGCTGGAAGAACATCGGGAGATGGCGTTTCTTTCCTACCAGTTGGCGACGATCAAGTGTGATGTGCCATTGGATGTCGGCCTGGATGACCTGCACCTGATCGAGCCGGATCGCGAGAAGCTGCTGGAGCTGTACACGCTGCTGGAGTTCAAGAGCTGGTTTGATGAAATCCAGCGCGACGCCAAGCGCGTAGAACTCAAGGCGGCCCCTGCAGTTGAAGCCGTTGTTGAAACAGTGGCGCCAACAGAGGCGAGCTACACCACCATCCTCGACCAGGCGACCTTCGATATCTGGCTGAAAAAGCTCAACGAAGCGACGTTGTTTGCTTTCGATACCGAAACCACCGGTATCGACGCCCAACAGGCGCAGTTGGTGGGTGTTTCCTTCGCCGTCCAGCCCCATGAGGCGGCCTACATTCCGCTGACCCATTCCTACATAGGCGCGCCGCAGCAGTTGGATCGCGACACCGTGCTCCTGGCCCTCAAGCCACTGTTGGAAGACCCGACCAAGCTCAAGGTCGGCCAGCATGCCAAGTTCGACATGAATATCCTGGCCAACTGCGCCATCGGCGGCGACCCGGCACACGGCATTACCGTGCGCGGCATCGCCTTTGACACCATGCTCGAATCCTATGTATTGAACTCCACCGCAACACGGCATGACATGGACAGTCTGGCCAAGAAGTACCTGGACTACGACACCGTCGCTTTCCAGGACATCGCCGGCAAGGGCGCCAAGCAGCTGACGTTCGACCAGATCGCGTTGGAGCAGGCTGGCCCGTATGCGGCGGAAGACGCCGATATCACCTTGCGCCTGCACCAGGAGCTGTTTGCACAACTTAGCGCGATCCCGAGCCTGGCGAGTGTGCTCACGGATATCGAAATCCCGTTGGTGCCGGTGCTGGCCCGTATCGAGCGTCAGGGCGCACTGGTCGACAAGGATCTGCTGGGCATCCAGAGCATCGAGCTGGGCAACAAGATGGTCGAACTGGAGCGACAGGCGTTCGAGATCGCTGGCGAGGAGTTCAACCTGGGCTCGCCCAAGCAACTTGGCGCGATCCTTTACGAAAAGCTCGGCCTGCCGGTACTGAAAAAAACCGGCAAGGGCCAAGCCTCTACGGCTGAAGAGGTGCTAGCCAAGCTGGCCGAGGATGATTACCCGCTGCCAAAGGTGCTGATGCAGTACCGCAGCATGAGCAAGCTCAAAAGCACCTACACCGACCGGCTGCCGGAGCAGATCAACCCGCGCACCGGGCGCATCCACACCTCTTATCACCAGGCGGTGGCGGCGACCGGGCGGTTGTCCTCCAGTGATCCGAACCTGCAGAACATTCCGGTGCGTACCGCCGAAGGGCGGCGGATCCGTCAGGCGTTCGTCGCGCCCAAGGGCTACAAGCTACTGGCGGCGGACTACTCGCAGATCGAGCTGCGGATCATGGCGCACCTGTCCAAGGACGAAGGCTTGATGAATGCCTTCCGCGACAACCTGGACGTGCACACCGCTACGGCGGCCGAGGTGTTCAAGGTTGAATTGGGCGACGTCACTTCGGATCAGCGTCGCAGTGCCAAGGCGATCAACTTTGGCCTGATCTACGGCATGGGGGCGCAGAAGCTGGGCAAGGACATTGGCGTCGATACCAAGACCGCCAAGGCGTATATCGATGTGTATTTCGCCCGTTATCCTGGCGTTCGCGAATACATGGAGCGCACGCGTGCCCAGGCGGCTGATCAAGGTTATGTCGAGACGTTCTTCGGCCGTCGCCTGTACTTGCCGGATATCAACTCAAACAAGCCCCAGGAGCGCGCAGCGGCAGAGCGTACTGCGATCAACGCGCCGATGCAGGGTACGGCGGCGGATATCATCAAGAAGGCCATGGTGCGAGTGGACAACTGGCTGACCGAGTCCGGGCTGGATGCCAAAGTGATCCTGCAGGTGCACGATGAACTGGTGGTTGAGGTGCGTGAGGACCTGGTGGCGCAAGTCAGCGAGAAAATCCGCGAGCACATGAGTGCTGCTGCGCAGTTGGACGTGCCGCTGCTGGTGGAAGTGGGCGTGGGCAACAACTGGGACGAAGCGCACTGATTGCCGGGCTCTGCCATCACCTTGCGTGGTGGCAGAGTGCTTTAGTCCGAAAGTCGCCGTCGGTTATTTCAAATAGATTTTCGAACCTGCCGGAACTTAACCCGTGAATTGCTACTCAGAGTTACTGAATGGGTGGTGAAGCCCTTCAATGCTCCTATGTTGTGTTAAGTGTTGGCAGATATCTGGACCCCGCCCTAGCGGTCCGGAACTTGAACCCCGAACTTCCCCTCCCCATACGAAGTCCGGGGTTTTTTTTGCCTGCAGAAAAGTTACTCGGCCAATTCCGCGCCCTTGTCGGCCAATTCCATCCAGCCTGCCAACACGGTGTAGGCCTCTTCCAGGCCCATGCGTTTTGGCGCCGAGAACAGCTGGATAGTGATCGCATCACCCCAACCTTTACGGATTTCGGACTGCACTTTGAGCAGGGTGTTCTTGGCCGCGCCGTAGGTCAGCTTGTCGGCCTTGGTCAGCAGGATGTGCATCGGCATGCCGCTGGCGACGGCCCAATCGAGCATCAACAGGTCGAAGTCGGTCATCGGATGGCGGATGTCCATCATCAGAATCAAACCCTTCAAACTCTCGCGGCCGCCCAGATAAGCTTCCAGGTGACGCTGCCAGTGCAGCTTCAGCGGGATAGGTACTTTTGCGTATCCGTAGCCCGGCAGGTCGACCAGACGCCGATCATCGTCTAGCTTGAAGAAATTGAGGAGCTGCGTGCGGCCTGGGGTTTTTGAGGTGCGTGCCAGGCTGGCGTGGGTCAGGGTGTTCAGCGCGCTGGATTTGCCAGCGTTGGAACGACCGGCAAAGGCGACTTCAAAGCCTTCGTCATCGGGGCATTGGTCAACTTTGGCGGCGCTGAGCATGAACGTGGACTGTTGGCACAGACCGAGGATGGGATTCTTGAGTTGCATGAGATTTCCGATGTGGGCGGTGCCGAAAAAGGGTGCGGCAAGCGGTGTCGTTTCCGTTTCAGTAGCGCCAGTATATAATGCCGCAGATTTTGTGTGTGCTTTGTCCCAGCGAAGGATGAAGTTCACGGGAGCGATAGACCTTTATTGCGCATTAGAACGCAAAACGCTCTCAAACCCTGAAATGGTCGACGTATGACCAAGTGGTTGCTCGCTATCGGTGTCCTGGTCCCGCTTTACAGCGCTCAGGCTACACAGGATCCGGAAGCGGTGTACAACCGAGTTTGCGTGGCTTGCCATGCCGGCCAGTTGCCCAGCGCCCCCAGACGGGGTGACCAGGCAGCCTGGGCGCCAAGACTGGCGCAGGGCATGGACACGCTGGTGCAACACGTGACCCAGGGTTTCAAGGCAATGCCGCCGCGTGGTTTGTGCATGGACTGCAGTACTGAGGATTACCAGGCCATCATTGAATTGATGGTGAGTAAACCCGGTAGATAACTCTTAAACCCCTTAGCCGTAGTTGGATTAGCTGATGAACAAACTGATCGTGAGTCTGCTGTTGACCTTGGGCATCACAGGCGCTGCCGTCGCTGCAGAGGGCCCCCTCAAAGGTGATGCCACTGCCGGTCAAGCGAAAGCCGCCGTATGTGGTGCTTGCCATGGACCGGATGGTAACAGCCCGGCGCCGAACTTCCCCAAACTGGCCGGCCAGGGTGAGCGTTACCTGACCAAGCAACTGCACGACATCAAGGATGGCAAGCGTACGGTCCTGGAAATGACCGGCTTGCTGACCAACCTCAGCGATCAGGACCTGGCAGACCTCGCGGCTTATTTTGCCAGCCATAAAGGCAGTGTGGGAGCTGCTGATCCGAAACTGGTGGCCCGTGGTGAGAAACTGTTCCGCGGCGGTGACCTGGAGAAAGGCCTGCCTGCCTGCACCGGTTGCCACTCGCCCAATGGCGCGGGCATAGCGGCCGCCGGCTTCCCGCACCTGAGCGGCCAGCACGCTACCTACATCGCCAAGCAGCTGACCGATTTCCGCAAGGAAGAGGCAGGGCGAGCCAATGATGGCGACACGGCAATCATGCGCACCATCGCTCGCAAACTGAGTGATGAAGACATTGCGGCGGTCTCCAGCTACATCCAGGGCCTGCACTAAGGTGCATGTAACGTTAACACTCGATTAATCCCGCGATGCAAGCATAAAAAGGGTGGCCCAGGCCGCCCTTTTTTGTGGCCGGTGCCGTTACACTAACGAACTCATGCCCGCGTAGACCTGTCACAACAAAGGTCGCGTGAGGCGACTTTATTTGTCCAGGAGTAAAGCATGCGTAATCTGATCCTCAGCGCCGCTCTCGTCACTGCCAGCCTCTTCGGCATGACCGCACAAGCTGCCGACGTGCCGCTTGAAGCCGGTAAAACCTATGTTGAATTGGCTAACCCGGTTCCGGTTTCGGAACCCGGCAAGATCGAAGTGGTGGAGCTGTTCTGGTACGGCTGCCCGCATTGCTACGCCTTTGAGCCGACCATCAACCCATGGGTTGAGAAACTGCCCAAGGACGTGAACTTCCGGCGTATCCCGGCTATGTTTGGCGGCCCATGGGATGCCCACGGCCAGTTGTTCCTGACCCTGGAAGCCATGGGTGTGGAACACAAGGTCCACAACGCGGTATTCGATGCGATCCAGAAGCAGGGCAAGCGCCTGACCAAGCCGGACGAAATGGCTGACTTTGTCGCCACCCAAGGTGTAGACAAGGACAAGTTCCTGGCCACCTTCAACTCCTTCGCCATCCAGGGCCAGATCAAACAGGCTAAAGAGCTGGCGCAGAAGTACGGCGTGCAGGGCGTACCGACCATGATCGTCAATGGCAAATACCGGTTTGACCTGGGCACCTCGGGTGGCCCTGAGCAGACCCTCAATGTTGCCGACCAACTGATCGCCAAAGAGCGCGCAGCCAAGTAAGGGGCCCGTCATGCGCCGCTGGGGTACCGAACGTGTGGTTGGCCTGCATGATCCGCAGGTCAACGAACATCACCTGGAATCCACGGGCCTGCCGGCAGACAGCCGCCTGCGCCTGCTGAGCTTCAATATCCAGGTAGGCATCAGTACCGAAAAGTACCGGCATTACCTCACCCGTGGCTGGCAGCACCTGCTGCCCCACAACGGGCGTGCCGGCAACCTGCAAAAGATCGGCAAGCTGTTGAACGATTTTGACCTGGTTGCCTTGCAGGAAGCCGACGGCGGCAGCATGCGCTCCGGTTACATCAACCAGGTGGAGCACTTGGCCCAGCTCGGTGCCTTCCCTTACTGGTACCAGCAACTCAATCGCAACCTCGGGCGTCTGGCGCAGCACAGCAATGGCGTGCTGAGTCGCTTGAAGCCCTCGGCTATCGAAGATCACCCGCTGCCAGGCCCCAAGGGCCGGGGTGCGATCCTCGTACGGTTTGGCGAAGGCCCGGAAGCCTTGGTGGTGGTGATGATGCATCTGGCGCTGGGGGCTCGCACCCGCACCATGCAACTGGCCTACATCCGAGAGCTGATTGGCAATTACAAACACCAGGTGCTGATGGGGGACATGAACACCCACGCCAGCGACCTGCTGCAGAATTCTCCGTTGCGCGACCTCGGGCTGCTGGCGCCGCAAGCCGAAGCCACGTTCCCCAGCTGGCGTCCGCAACGCTGTCTTGATCATATCCTGCTCAGTCCTACCCTCACACTTGAGAGTGTGCAGGTGCTGGCGCAGCCCATCTCCGATCACCTGCCGGTCGCGGTAGAGATTCGTCTGCCGGGTTCGCTCACGGCTGATGCATTGCCCGCGTTGAGCCCCGGCCCTCGCGGACCCCTTGCATGAGCGACGACGCCCAGCGCTGGAAAGAAAAATACCTTAAAAGCATCGAGCAACAAGAAAAGCTCGAACGCCGTTGGGCCGCCCGCCTCGACCTGCTGCGCCGTGGGCTGGTGCGCAGCACCCTGGCCGCTGAAGGCACCGACCGCGCGGTTGACCAATGCATGAAGGAAATGCGTGACGTTGTCCGCACTGATGATATGGACGCCGCCCTCGCCGCCTTGCTGCCGCGCCTGGAAAAGGCGGTGCTGGATTCAGAGCAGCGCCGCGAAACCCGAGTCGACCAGATCAGTACCGCGCTGACGGCCTTGGTCACCCAGCTGCAAAAACTGCCATTACCGCGTGAAGTGGCCCGGCCACTGAAAACGTTCGCCAAGCAGTTGGACGGTCGGGTCAGCCAGGCACGTGAGATCCCTTTGCTGCTCAGCGAGTTGAGCGGCCTGCAAGGCCAGGCGCTCAACAACCTGGAGCCGGATGGCGATACCGCGCGTTCGGGGCCGGGGCTTTTACAGCGCCTGTTTGGTTCCAAGGACGTCGCGAATGAGGTGGTGGCAAACGAACCGACACCTCGCCCGGCCCCGCAGCCTGCGCCGACCAAACCAGCCGCTGCCGAGGCACAGCCGCCCGAGCAATCCGAGGAACTGAAGCAAGCGTTGCGCGCTTTTACGCCGCAGCCTCAAGAAACGGTCGCCCCTGTCACTGAGTACGTTGCGCCCATCAAGGTGGCTGAAGACTCCAGCGAAACGTTCGTCTACGAAGCCCCGCCTCGCTCCGCACCCATTGAAACACCCGTAGCGCGTGTCGAGCCCGAGCCCGAGCCTCAAGTCGAAGCGCCTGCAACGGAAAGCGCCCTCGCCGCCTTCATCGAAACACCTGAAATTCAGGTCGAAACCCCGGATGAGACTGCCATTGGCAGTCTGTCGCTCCCTCCGGTGCTGGAGGTCGAGGAGCCTGATCCCGACGAGCTGCAAGCGGACGGCACCTATGCCTTGCCCGACTCGCCGGAGCCGTCCTACAGCTCCGTGGCCAAACACATCGAGGACACCCTGCTCGGCCTGCTGGAAGAGCTCTCGCTGCCCGAACGCCACCGGCCGCAGGCCGAAGCGATGCGCGAACGCCTGGCCCATGGCCTGAACTGGTACGAGCTGCTGCCTATCCTTGATGACTTGGCGGTGTTGATGCTGGCGATCACCGACAGCGGCCAGCATGAGTTCGAGGCTTACCTCAAGCAGCTTAACGAGCGCCTAGAAGCATTCCAGGGGCACCTGCAGGTTGCCAGCGATGGCCACGCCGATAGTCGCTCCGCGGCCCGCGAGCTGGACACGCAGATCCGCGAACAGGTCGATGGCCTGCAAAGCAGCGTGCAGGGCGCGGCCGACCTGGACAGCCTCAAGCACGTACTGGAGAGCCATCTCGAAGGCCTGCTCGGCACCATGGACGAGCACCAACAGCAGCGTGACCAGCGCGAGCAGGAAACGGCAGCGCGTTTGAAAGGCTTGGCCGAGCGCGTTGCCAATATGGAGCAGGAGGCTCAGGGCTATCGCGAGCATCTGGAGGTCCAACGCCAGAAAGCCTTGATCGATCCGCTCACTGGGCTGCCCAACCGCGCAGCCTGGAGCGAGCGCCTCGATCAGGAGGTCAACACTTGGCACCAGCGTGGCAACAGCCTCTCGCTGGCGATGCTGGACCTGGATCACTTCAAGCGCATCAACGATGGCTATGGTCACTTGGCGGGTGACAAAGTGCTGAAAATCATCGCCAACGTACTGCGCAAGCGTCTGCGTTCGACCGACTTTATCGCGCGCTTTGGTGGGGAGGAGTTTGTATTACTGATGCCGGACTCATCCCTGACGGATGCGCTGGCGGCGGGCGAAGTGTTGCGCGCAGCGATTGAAGCGTGCCCGTTTCACTTCAAGGGCGAGCCGGTGACGATCACCGTTTCAATGGGTGTGGCGCAGTTCCAGCCGGGAGAGCGCAGTGACCTGGCGCTCAAACGTGCTGATGAGGCGTTGTATCGGGCCAAGGCGGCGGGAAGGAACCGGGTGCAGCCTGCCTAAAAGATGTTCCATTTTGTAATTTGACGGTCGGGTCACAAAGGGTACGTTACACTGTTGCATTATCGTCTTCAGTGTACTGTCTTCCGCCATGAAATCCTTGTACTTCGCCTTTGTGTTTCTTCTGCTTGCAGGTTGTGCCAGCGGCCCGCGCATGGACACCAGCCATCCTTCGGTGAATCACGACAATCGCGTGCAGTTCGTGATTGTCCACTACACCTCCACCAACCTTGAACGCTCCCTGGCATTGCTCACCCACGGCCAAGTCAGCAGCCATTACCTGATCGGCGACGACGCCTCCGGCACCATCTACAAGCTCGTTGATGAGAGTCAGCGCGCCTGGCATGCCGGCGAAAGCGAATGGATGGGTCGCACCTGGCTCAACTCCAGCTCCATCGGCATCGAGATCGTCAATCCTGGCTACAAAGACACCCCGACCGGTCGCGTGTGGTACCCGTACTCGGAGGCGCAGGTTAAATCCCTGGTGGTGCTGCTCAAGGACATCAGCAAGCGCAACGGCATCGACCCCAAGAACATCATTGGCCACAGTGACATCGCACCGTTGCGCAAACTGGACCCGGGCCCTTTGTTTCCCTGGAAGCGCCTGGCCGATGAAGGGTTGGGGGTGTGGCCGAATGCCCAGGCTGTTGCGCGGTTCCAAGTGCAATATGCCGCTGAGCTGCCGAGCATCACCTGGTTCCAGGAAGAATTGGCACGCCTGGGCTACCAGACGCCCCAGACCGGCGAACTGGATGTCGCCACGCGTCATGTCATTGCGGCGTTTCAGATGCGTTTCCGGCCGTCACTCTTCGACGGCACACCGGATGCGGAAAGCGCCGCAATCCTGCGTGCGTTGAACCGAAATTAAAGCGGCAACGCCATATAGAATTGAGTGCCCTGCCCCGGCCGCGAATACACGCCCATGCGGCCGCCGTGCAGTTGCACGATTTCCTTGCACAGCGCCAGGCCCAGGCCGGCGCCACCTTTCTTGCGGCCCACCTGGACGAACGGCTCGAAGATTCGTCCCTGTTGCCCATAAGCGATGCCTTCGCCGTTGTCCTCGACGCTGACAATCACTCGCTCGCCATGACGGCGCGCCTGCAGGCGAATCTGCCCACCGGCCGCCGTGTGGCGCAGGGCGTTGCCCAGCAGGTTGTCGAGTACCCGTTCCAGTTGTGCCTGGTCCGCATACAAGCGGGGCAGGTCGGATTGGGCTTCTACCAGCAGTTCGATGTTTTGCGCATTGGCCGGCTCGACGAAGCGCGCACGGGCGTGTTCCAGCAGGTCAGTCACATCGCATGGCCCCAAGGTGAGTTTCTGCAGGCCGTTCTGGTAGCGCGAGAAGTTGAGCAGGTCATTGATCAACTGCATCAGGCGTTGCATTTCTTCATTGACCGTATCCAGCAAATCCGCTTCACGGGACTCCGCCGGAAACTTCGCACGCTCGCGGAACAGCCCGAAGGCCATGTGCATTCCGGTCACCGGCGTACGCAGCTCATGGGAAGCGCGTAGTACAAACTCGCTGCGTACCCGTTCGAAGGCGCGTTGTTCGGTGACGTCATGCAGCACCATCACCGCACCGAGAATATGCCCCTGGGTATGACTGACGGGGGTCAGGCTGTAGGTCAGCAGGCGCAATTCACCTTCGACCTCCACCTCCAAATCCTCCGGCGCTCGCTCCAGGCTGCCGCCACGCAGTACCAGTTGCAGCTGCTCATCCAACTCGGGGCGTACCAGTGCTTCGCCAAGGCCTTGACCGAGGCGTTCCTCATCCCAGCCCAATTGGCGCTGGGCTACGGGGTTGAGGTGTTCCAGACGGCCCTGACGGTCGATCATCAGCAGGCCATCGTCGATGCTGTCGAGTACAGCTTGCAGGCGCTGTTGGCCGGCCAGCAGTTCATCGACATTGGTCGCCTGATGCTGGCGCAACGCTTCGGCCATGATGCCGAACCGGCGGGTCAGTTGGTTCATTTCTGCTGCGGACGAAATCGGCAGCGTCACTTCGAAATCGCCCTGGCCGATCTTGTCGGCAGCTTTGGCCAACGCTTCGATCGGGCCGCCGAAACGCCGAGCAATACCGTGGGCTGTGACAAATCCAATGATTAACACCGCAAGCCCCACCAACCCCAGCAAACCGGCGATCAGCAAAGCGCGCTCGCGCGACTTGTGTTCGCTGTTGCTGATGTTTTCCAGTGCCTGCTTGTGCTCGTTGATCAGGCCATTGCGCAAGGCATTGAAGGTTTCAGTGAGCTTTTCCTTGGCGCCTGGAGGGGGCGTCGGTTGCTGGGATTCGTCAAACGCATCCAACAGGTCCTGATACTGGCTTCGGGCCAGGCTGAATCCACTCCCACGATTGTCGCGCTGTTCATGGGCAATGCCCTGGTCCAGCAGGTCGAAGTAATGTTGCTTGGAGGCTTTCAGTGCCTCGGGGTCGGGCCGGTCCTCCAGCATCATGATCAATTGATCGCCCAGGCTCTGGCGCAGCTTCAGCCCCAGGTCCAGCGTAATGAAGTTGCTGCGAATCAGGGATTCCTGGGTCTTGGCCATTTGCATGACGCTGACCAGGCCCAGGATCAAACCCAACAGGGCGACCGTGATCAACGCTGAGATACTCAGGAACAGCCGAGTGCGCAGCTTCATCGCTAACTTCATAAGGTACAGCTCACAGGTTGTACTGTTTGCGTTTGCGGTACAGGGTCGACGCGTCGATGCCCAAGGTGCGGGCGGCCTGGTCCAGGGTGTCGCTGGTGGCAAGTACGGCGCCGATATGGGCTTTTTCCAGCTGGTCCAGGCTCAGCGCCGCGCCAATGCGTGGGGCGTTGTTGCCCGGTTGCTCGGCCATCCCCAGGTGGGTGATTTCCACCTTCTCTTGCGGGCAAATGATGCTGGCGCGCTCCACCACGTTACGCAGCTCGCGGATATTGCCCGGCCAGCGGTAGTTGAGCAGTGCTTCACGCGCTTCATCACTGAAACCGCGCGCGGGGCGAGCGTATTCCTTGACGAAGCGTGCCAGGAAGCGGTCGGCCAGGGTCAGGATGTCTTCACTGCGCTCGCGCAGCGGCGGCAGGTGCAAGGTGATCACGTTGAGGCGGTACAGCAAGTCTTCACGGAAGCGGCCGTCGCGGACCATGTCTTCCAGGTTCAGGTTGGTGGCTGCAAGGATGCGCACATCGGCGCGGCGGGTGACCGGGTCGCCGACGCGTTCGTATTCCTTGTCCTGAATAAATCGCAGTAATTTGGGTTGCAATGTGAGGGGAAAGTCGCCGATTTCGTCGAGAAACAGCGTGCCGCCGTCAGCCTGGTTGACGCGGCCCAAGGTGCTTTCACTCGCGCCGGTAAATGCACCGCGGCTATGACCAAACAATTCACTTTCCATCAACTCTGCCGTCAGCGACGGGCAGTTGATGGTGACGCAGGATTTTTTCGAACGCTTGCTCCAGCCGTGAATAGCGCGGGCCAACTCGCCTTTACCGGTGCCGGATTCGCCCAGGATCAGAATGTTGGCATCTGTGCCGGCCACTTGGCGCGCGGTTTCCAGCACCACCATCATCGACGGGCTGTGGGAGTCGAGGCCGTCTTTCGGCTGGCGTACTTCGCCCTCAAGGGCTTCGAGGCGCGCGGAGAGCTGACGCACTTCCAACTGCTTGGCGGTGGCCAGGCGCAACTGATCGGGGCTGCAAGGCTTGACCAGATAGTCGGCAGCACCGGCCTGGATGGCATCAACGGCGGTATCGACTGCCGAATGGGCGGTGACAATCACTACGCGCATCCATGGCGCCTGGATTCGCATCTGCGCCAGCACATCCAGGCCGTTGTCTTCGCCCAGTCGCAGGTCGAGGAAACAAAGGTCGAAGACCTGGCGCTGCATCAGGGCATCGGCCTGGGCCGCGCTGTTCGCAGTGGCAACGGTGTAGCCTTCATCTTCCAGGCAATAGCGGAAGGTGCGGAGGATCGCGGACTCGTCATCCACTAAAAGAATGCGGCCTTGAAGTTCC
Organism: Pseudomonas simiae; assembly: GCF_000934565.1. NCBI lineage: Bacteria > Pseudomonadati > Pseudomonadota > Gammaproteobacteria > Pseudomonadales > Pseudomonadaceae > Pseudomonas > Pseudomonas simiae. The sequence goes on from NZ_CP010896.1 coordinate 90,322, forward strand.
TTGGCTGATTCCATCTGTCCCGCGCTCCTTAAACTATGAATGATGGTGGTTAGTCCCGTAATAATCGGGCAAGTTGCATGGTTTATTCTGATCGATAAAAGGCCGCGTCGCGCAGATATCTGCATCCCTTCCTACAAAGCCCCGCCTGATGGCGTTTCATACCGTCTTGCTACTTCGGCAACTCGCTTTGCCGGTTCTATCCCTCGATCCGACCGCTGGACATCGTGCATTTCGCACGGCCTCCGAGAGGGCATCGTGCAGGATGCTGTGCTGTGGTTGGATTGAGAATATTTAACTTATTGATTTTATTGAGTTTTATTTTGTAAAAAAGCTGGCATGCGCTCTGCAATAGCTCTCCCAACGAATAATCAAATGCGGGAGAACAGCAGCATGACTCGCCAAAGCCTCAACCAACTGCGTGTATCGCCACTGCGCTTGCAGCAAGGTCTGTTTGCCAGCCTGGCCCTGATGGTCACGTTGATTGGCGGCCAGCAGCTGCAACATTGGCAGCAGAGTCAGCAGCAGATTCCCCAGTTTGAACGTCCAGTCATGACCCAGACCCATTTCCGTTCCGTTGGCAGCGTAGCTGCCGATGCAACAGCCCCGCAATTGCGGATGGTTGACCAGGGCTCTTCCCTGAGTGAGCTGCCATCCCAAGACCGTTGGGTGTTCTAGGCACCAAATGGCCACTCGTGTTGAGTGGCCGCACGGCACTACCGCTGTTACCTCTTAAAGAAGCATAAGGAGAATCACCATGTTGAGTTGGGCAATCACATTTCTGATCATCGCCATTGTGGCTGCAGTCCTGGGCTTCGGTGGTATCGCGGGCACCGCCACGGGTATCGCAAAAATTCTGTTTGTGGTCTTCCTGGTGATGTTCATCGCTTCCTTCTTCTTTGGTCGTCGCGGCCGAGGCTGAAAATGACCACTTTGTCCTTCAAAGCCATTACTGCCGCCCTGCTTCTGGGCGGTAGCGGCTTGGCAATGGCCGCCAACGACGGTCAGTCCCGAGCCAACGAATTGCTCAGCGCGGATCCGCAATACCGTGAGACCTGGCAAGGCGTGGTGAAGAAAGAAGAGCGTCTGCCGGAATGGGTCATGAACCTGTCAGGCACCGCCGAGCAGATGAATGCCGTGGAAGAAGACGGCGACAAGTACTTGGTCGGGCCGCTCTGCGAAACCGCGGACACCTGCCTGAACAAGCGCCTGATCGTTGCCTTCAGCCTAGACAAGGAAGATGCCTACGCCATGTTGGTGGAAGTCCCTGCCGGCCTGCCGGCGGATAAATCCCCGACGCGGCATGCCGATTACCGGTTTATCGGTAAGCCGGATGAAGGCATGCAGAAGTTGCTCATGGAGCAGCTGAAGAAAGATCCTAATTGGTACTAGGTTCCGTCTGACGCGAGTGTCGTCTACGGGGCCAGCGTCCATAGAAAGAAGCCCCACGCTTCTTTCTGTCTGCACCGCCTGAAAAGAGGGGGTGCATGACCAGGGGGCCGGGTTGCTCTGATCAATTGCGATCGGCGTGACCTACGGGTACAGGGAGTGCCTGCGCAAGGGCCGGGTCAGGCGAAAAGCTGCGGCGCAGGTTCACAAGCTCATGGCTTGCTGAACCTGCGACGGGCTTATCAGGCTCATTGCCGCTTCTTATGTCCCTCATAGCCGCAAAATTCCTTTCTGCACTTTCCCAACCATTACTTAGTGTGTCGGGTCGACCATCTATCGATAAAATTTGGCCAGGCCCATCGGACATTTCCGACGCTAAGCAGCGGTAATCCCAGGCATTTCTGCCAACGCTCCAGAGACGTCCTGATTCTCTGCGCGAGCCGGGTTTGGCAGGTTCACGGCATGTTTGCTGGACAAAATGTCACATTTGAACTGACCGTTCGGACAGTTATTATTAAAAAAAGCCATGCCGATTCGGCATAGGGTAGGCGTTTACGGCATTAGACGTCGCCCCCTTGCATGGGAATAGTTGCGCCTTTTTTCGCCTGCCAGTAAGCCATTTCGGCCACGCTGCGGTGACCTTCCATGGAGGCAGATGCACACACTTTTTCGCTCTCGAGCGTTGCAGCTGGCGCATTTGCCTTAAGTTCACTTGAAGTAAGGGTAATGACATGAAGAAGGCAAAGCTAAGCCTCGCCTGGCAGATCCTCATCGGTTTGGTGCTGGGGATCGCAATCGGTGCAGTGCTCAACCATTTCAGTGCTGAAAAGGCCTGGTGGATCAGCAATGTGTTGCAGCCAGCGGGCGATATCTTTATCCGCCTGATCAAGATGATCGTGATCCCGATTGTGATTTCCTCGCTGATCGTCGGCATTGCCGGTGTCGGTGATGCGAAGAAGCTCGGGCGTATCGGTGTCAAAACCATCCTTTACTTCGAAATCGTCACCACCATCGCCATCGTGGTCGGACTGTTGCTGGCCAACCTGTTCCACCCGGGTGCAGGCATCGACATGAGTACCCTGGGTACCGTCGACATCTCCAAGTACACCGCCACTGCCGCCGAAGTGCAGCATGAGCATGCGTTCATCGAGACCATCCTCAACCTGATCCCGTCGAATATCTTCGCTGCTGTTGCCCGTGGCGAGATGTTGCCGATCATCTTCTTCTCCGTGCTGTTCGGCCTCGGCTTGTCGAGCCTCAAGCCTGAGCTGCGCGAGCCGCTGGTGACAATGTTCCAGGGCGTGTCCGAGAGCATGTTTAAAGTCACCCACATGATCATGAAGTACGCCCCGATCGGCGTATTCGCACTGATCGCCGTGACCGTCGCCAACTTCGGCTTCGCCTCCTTGCTGCCGCTGGCCAAGCTGGTGATCCTGGTTTACGTCGCTATCCTGTTCTTCGCCTTCGTGATCCTCGGCCTGATTGCCCGCCTGTTCGGCTTTTCGGTGGTCAAGCTGATGCGCATCTTCAAGGATGAACTGGTCCTGGCCTACTCCACCGCCAGCTCCGAAACCGTGCTGCCGCGCGTAATTGAGAAGATGGAAGCCTACGGCGCGCCGAAAGCCATTTGCAGCTTCGTGGTGCCGACCGGTTACTCGTTCAACCTCGACGGTTCGACCCTGTACCAGAGCATCGCGGCCATCTTCATTGCCCAGTTGTATGGCATCGACCTGTCGGTCGGCCAGCAATTGATGCTGGTTCTGACCCTGATGGTCACTTCCAAAGGTATCGCCGGTGTCCCGGGCGTGTCGTTCGTGGTGCTGCTGGCCACCCTGGGCAGCGTGGGCATTCCGCTGGAAGGCCTGGCGTTTATCGCCGGTGTCGACCGCATCATGGACATGGCGCGTACCGCCTTGAACGTGATCGGCAACGCCCTGGCCGTGTTGGTCATCTCCCGTTGGGAAGGCATGTACGACGACGCCAAGGGCGAGCGCTACTGGAACTCGCTGCCGCACTGGCGCAGCAAGGACGCCGCGCCGGTTGCTCAAGCAACCCGCAGCTGATAGGCCGACAGCGCTAAGACAAACCCCGGACAATTCCGGGGTTTGTCGTTTCTGCCAGCCCCGCTATCATTCGCTCCATTCTTCGGGGGATTCAACTGATGCTCAATGGCCTGTGGCTTGGCTTCTTTGTCGTGGCAATGGTGTCGGCACTGGCGCAATGGCTGGTCGGCGGTAACGCCGGGATTTTCGCGGCAATGGTCGAAAGCATTTTCGCCATGGCCAAGCTGTCCGTGGAAGTGATGGTGCTGCTGTTCGGCACCCTGACCTTGTGGCTGGGTTTCCTGCGCATCGCCGAGAAGGCCGGGATCGTCGATTGGCTGGCCAAGGCCCTCGGCCCGCTGTTCCGCCGCCTGATGCCGGAAGTGCCAGCCGGCCACCCCGCCATCGGCTTGATCACCCTCAACTTCGCCGCCAACGGCCTGGGCCTGGATAACGCGGCAACGCCCATCGGTTTGAAAGCGATGAAGGCGCTGCAGGAGCTCAACCCAATCCCCAACACCGCGAGCAACGCACAGATCCTGTTTCTGGTGCTCAACGCGTCGTCGCTGACGCTGTTGCCGGTGACCATCTTCATGTACCGCGCCCAGCAAGGCGCGGCGGATCCGACGCTGGTGTTCCTGCCGATCCTGCTGGCGACCAGCGCCTCAACCCTCGTCGGCCTGCTCTCGGTGGCGATCATGCAGCGCCTGCGGCTATGGGACCCGGTGGTGCTGGCCTATCTGATTCCGGGCGCACTGGTCTTGGGCGGCTTCATGGCGTTGCTGGCGACACTTTCCGCGACTGCGCTCGCGGGCTTGTCGTCGATCCTCGGCAACCTCACGCTGTTCGGTTTGATCATGCTGTTCCTGGTGATCGGCGCATTGCGCAAGGTGAAGGTCTACGAGGCCTTCGTCGAAGGGGCTAAAGAAGGCTTCGACGTTGCGAAGAACCTGCTGCCGTACCTGGTGGCGATGCTGTGCGCCGTCGGTGTGTTGCGCGCTTCCGGCGCGCTGGATTTCGGCCTGGAAGGCATTCGCCATGTGGTCGCCTGGACCGGCATGGACACGCGCTTTGTCGATGCCTTGCCGACTGCGATGGTCAAGCCGTTCTCCGGCAGTGCCGCGCGGGCGATGCTGATCGAGACCATGCAGACCCAGGGCGTGGACAGCTTCCCGGCGCTGGTGGCGGCGACGATTCAGGGCAGTACGGAAACCACCTTTTATGTGTTGGCGGTGTACTTTGGTTCGGTGGGGATTCAGCGGGCCAGGCATGCGGTGGGATGTGCGTTGCTGGCAGAGTTTGCCGGCGTCGTGGCGGCGATTGCGGTGTGCTACTGGTTCTTTGGCTGAGGCTTGTACCGCTTTCGCGAGCAAGCCCGCTCCCACATTAGCCCGTGTTCATCCTGACGAAACGCGGTCGATTGTGGGAGCGGGCTTGCTCGCGAAGAGGCTCTCAGTGTTTCGCTGATGCATTGCCCTGCGTAACCACCCAATCCACCACCTGCTTGTTCAATTGATCCCCCGCCAACCCAAACCCGGCCACCACCGCCGGCACCTGGGTGTCGTTCACCGGCTGCCTCACCTCAAAGCGTCGGCTGGCGATAATCCGCTGATCACGCCCACGCACCAACCTCGCATCCAGGCGAATCACCACCTCCACCGTACTGCCGTGGTACTCACTCTGGAACGCCTGCAATTGCCCGCCCAGCTCATAGTCGGCCTGCAGATTGGTATCGTCGGTGCTCAGCAGCGTCACCCGGCCATCGCGCTGGAAGCCATCCATAAAGCGGTTGCGCAGCAACACCGGCGACGGGTCACTCCAGCGCGAGTTGGCATAACTGCTGATCAGGTCGCCATTGGGCACCACGGCAATGCGCGGGCTGTCGAGAAACTCGCTGGTCTGCGGCTTGTTCACACGCAGTGACCAACTGACCGGCGCGGCCTGGCTGGTGGTCTGCGCGGTGGCCAGGCGATACACATCCGAAGGGTCGGCCTTGGGCAGGATCGAGCACGCGCTCACCAGCGCCAAGGCTACAGGGGCGATTATTTGGTAAGCACGCTTCATGGCGTGAACTCCTTGTTCTTGTCGCTGCCCAGCAGGTAACCGCTGGGGTTGGCTTCCAGGCGGCGGGAGATGGCGCGCAGCGAACCGAGGGTTTCGCGCAGTTCGCGCACGGCCGGCGCCAGTTCGTTGAGGCCTTGCATGCCGCTGTTCACCGAGTCCTTGTTGTTGGTCAGCAAGGTGTTGAGGGTCGCGGTGCTTTGTTCAAGGGATTTCATGGCCTGCTCGGCACTGCCGAAGGCCTGCTTGCCTTGTTCATTGAGCAAGCCGTTGGCGTTGCGCATCAGCACGGTGGTCTGTTCCAGGGCGGCGCTGGCTTGTTTGCTCACCTGCATCAGTTGTTGCATCACCACCTTGATATCGCCGCGTTGGTCGGCGATGGCACCGGTGGTTTGCTGCAGATTGTCCAGGGTGTTGCTCAGGCGTTCGACGTTCTCGCGGGAGAACATGTGGTTGGCGTTGTGCAGCAACAGGTTGATGCTGGTCATCAGGTCGTTGCTGTTGTTCAGCAAGCGCGCGATGGGCGATGGTGACGCAATGATCTGCGGCAGCTCACCGTTCTTGCCCTTGAGCTCGGCACTTTGCGGAGTACCGCCGCTGAGCTGGATGATCGAGGTGCCGGTGATGCCGGTCAGCGCCAGTTTGGCCTGGGTGTCTTCCTTGATCGGTGTCTGTCCGGCTAGGCGGATGCGTGCCAAAACGCGGCGCGGGTCTTTAGGGTCCAGGCGCAGGCTGGTGACGTCGCCCACCTTGATCCCGCTGTACTGCACCGCGCTGCCCTGGGACAGGCCGCTGACCGCCTCGTTGAAGATCACTTCGTAGTCCTGGAAGGCGCTGTCGACGCTGGACTTGGCCAGCCACAGGCCGAACAGCATCGCGCCGACCACCACGATCACGCTGAACAGACCGATCATCACATGATGGGCTCGGGTTTCCATGTCATACCTCGTCTAGCGATTGAGCGGCATCCAATGCCGCGCGGCCACGGGGGCCGTGGAAATATTCGTGAATCCACGCGTCGTCGGTTTCCGAAACGATATCGATGGCATCGGCCACCAGCACTTTCTTCTGTGCCAGCACCGCCACGCGGTCGGTGATGGTGTACAGCGTGTCCAGGTCGTGGGTGACCAGGAACACACTCAAGCCCAACGCATCGCGCAGGGTCAGGATCAGTTGGTCGAATTGCGCCGCACCAATCGGGTCGAGGCCGGCGGTGGGTTCGTCGAGAAACAAGATATCCGGGTCCAGCGCCAGCGCGCGGGCCAGGGCGGCGCGCTTGATCATGCCGCCGGACAGCGACGATGGGTACTTGTCGGCTGCCGACAGCGGCAGCCCGGCCAGGGCCAGTTTCACCGCGGCCAGATGCTCGGCGTCACGGCGGCTGAGGCCCGCGTGTTCGATTAACGGCAGTGCAACGTTCTCGGTGACAGTCAGCGAGGAAAACAGCGCGCCCTTCTGGAACAACACGCCGAAGCGCCGTTCCACCAGTGAGCGCTCATGTTCCGGCAGGCTCGGCAGGTTCTTGCCGAACACCCGCACCTCACCTTCAGTGGGGCGACGCAGGCCGACGATGCTACGCAGCAGCACCGACTTGCCGCTGCCGGAGCCGCCGACCACTGCGAGGATCTCGCCTTTGTACAAGTCCAGGTCGAGGTTCTCGTGCACGCTCTGGCTGCCAAAGCGATTGCACAGGCCGCGCACTTCAATCACCGCCTCGGCGGGCGCTCGGTGTAGGCGACTCACCAGTCCATCTCCATGAAGAACAGCGCGGCCACCGCATCCAGCACGATCACCACGAAGATCGATTGCACCACGCTGGAGGTGGTGTGGGCGCCGACGGACTCAGCACTGCCGCTGACCTTGAAGCCTTCCAGGCAGCCGATGGCCGCGATCAGGAAAGCGAAGATCGGCGCTTTCACCATGCCCACCAGAAAATGCTGCACACCAATGTCAGATTGCAGCAGCGAGAGAAACATCGCTGGCGAAATATCCAGCGCTACAGCGCACACCACACCACCGCCGACTATCCCTGAGAGCATTGCCAGGAAGGTCAGCATCGGCAAGGACACCAGCAACGCCAGCACGCGCGGCAATACCAACAGTTCCATTGGGTCCAAGCCCAGCGTGCGGATAGCGTCGATTTCTTCGTTGGCCTTCATCGAGCCGATCTGCGCGGTAAACGCACTGGCCGTACGACCGGCGATCAGGATCGCGGTGAGCAGTACGCCAAACTCGCGCAGAAAAGAGAACGCCACCAGGTCCACGGTAAAAATCGTCGCGCCGAAGCTCTTGAGCACCGTGGCCCCGAGGAACGCCACCACCGCGCCCACCAGAAAGGTCAGCAAGGCCACGATAGGCGCAGCATCGAGGCCGGTCTGTTCGATATGCGCGACCATCGGCGTGATGCGCCAGCGCTTGGGTCGGAAAATGCCACGGGCGAAGGTTTCGAGAATCAGGCCGATAAAGCCCAGCAGTTTCTTGCTGTCCTGCCAGACGGTGTCCACGGCTCGACCGATGCGGGCCAGCACCTGAATGCCGGCAGCTTCTTCCGGTGCCTTGTCCGGCACGCAAAAATCATTCAGGGAACGGTAGACGGTCTTGAGCAGTGCGCGGTCGGCGGCAGACAAACTGCAATCGGTCTGCTCCGCAGATTGCTCGATGCGGGTCGGCCCCAGCAACTCCACCAGCAGCGAGGCGCCGGCGGTATCCAGGGCACCGAGGCCGTTAAGGTCGATGCGCGCGCCAGCGTCGTATTGGCCGTCGAGCTTGTCTGACAGCTTCTTCAGATTGGCATAGTGGGCAAGCGTCCAGTCCCCCGTAATCCTCAGCTGTGGCGGGGTGGTGGACGTATCGAGGTGGGCTGCACCGGCCGTCGTAGGGGGGGTCATAAGCTCCGAGCTTGTTTGGCTATCCGCAATTCTTACGTAATAGCATGAACCTGCCTACTTTGGGTTGTCCGTTTGTGCTGAGTCCGTCACTTTGAAGCGCAGCACGCCGATCACCTGCCCGTCTTCGGTCAGCACCCGTACCTGCCAGCGGCCCACGGCGTCGCCGGGGAAGTTCTGCTTGTGGGTCCAGGCGCGATATCCCTCTTTGCGCCCGCCGTGAATATCCAGGGCGATACGGTCGACCTCTTTACCGTTGAATTGCCACACGTGATAGATCCGCTCGTCCAACCCGCGCGGCGCGTTGATCGCGGTATAGGCGTACAGCCCGCCGCTGCGCAGTTGGCCGGCGGTGACTTCCTTGAGATCGTCGCCTGGCGTGCGGTCTTGCAACTCAGTGCTGATGGCCACTTCGGTCATCCACAAGGTGGCCGGTGGCACCCAACTGCGCAGGAACCACCCGGCGCAACCAATCGCAGCCGTGACCCCGAGCAACATCGCCCAGCCTTTGATACTGCGCAGCGGCAAGCTCACCGCCAGGCTTGGAATCGACAATGCCATGGCCACGCCCAAGGCGAGTTTGTAACTCTCGGCAGTGGTCAGGTGCAAAATGATCGGCAACGCGGTGAGCAGCGCGGCGAACAGGGTGAAGGTGTGCAGCGCGAGAAACAGTGAGCGTTTGGGCGCCAGCCATTTGTAGTACAGCGGGTCGACGATCGACACCAGCGCCGCCGCGCCGAGAAGGCCGGTGAAAATCGATTGGCCGCTGTTCCACGCTGTGGTGATGAAAAAGAACGGCAACACAAAAAACAGACTTTCCTGGTGGATCATCTGGGTCGCGTAGCGCAGTAGCGGTTCGGGGATTTCGCGCTTGAAGACCTGGGCGAACAGCTGGGTGAAGCTGTTTTCCAACATCAGCCACAGCCAGCTCACCAGCATGATCACCGCGATCCAACTGGCCATGCCCTGCTGGCGATCCACCAGGATGAAGCTGCCCACGCCCGAGATGAAGCCGCCGAGTGCAATCACCCCTGGGTAACGCTTCATCAGTTCGAGGATGCGGGTGATCAAGCGGGTCAGGGTTTGCATTCGACAGTTCGCAGTCTTTGTAGGAAAAAATCCCAGACAGAATAGCGTCTTAGCCTGGCGTTCGGTGCCTCATTACGCGATCCGTTTGCGATAACTCCGTAGCCCGATCAATACAATAGCGATGAAGCCGAGCAGCCCGGCGCCGATCCAGCTCAGAGCATCGTAGCTCAGCAACGGTTTTTCGATGCGCCAGTAGCCCGGCTGCTTGAACACGTCGCGCATGGCCTGGTTGGTCTGGTCCAGGCTCACGGCTTTGATGCGTTTGACCGGGTCGCTGAAGTGGCCGTTGTTGTAATCGCCGGATGCGCTCCAGTAGTAATCGGCCAACGCGCTGTTGCCCTGCACCGACCAGGCCTGGCGGGCGATGGCGGCTTGTTGCAGGCGGGCGAATACCGCCGGGTCGAGACCGTCCTTGAGCAGGTGTGCTTTGAGGTCCTGGAGTACCTGTTCGGCTTCGGGGAGATTTTCCCGCTCAAGGTCGGCATTCAGGCTGAGGAAACCAACGCCGCCGAGTACTTCGCGCTCGCTCCACGGACCGTAGGACAAACCATGCTTGAGGCGCAGTTGGCGGTACAACGCCCAGTCGAGGTAGTCCTTGAGCAGGTCGTAGGTTTCGTCATGCCCGTCGTCCAGCACAGGTTCAGGGAACAGCCAGTGCAGCTTGGCACCGTCGCCGACCCAGCCGTGGATGAGTTCACGATGGCTGGCGGCGGCGTGCTGGATCTCAGGCAGCGCCAAATGTTCGCTGGGCTCGACCGGTTCGAGTTGGCCGTAGGTGCGTTCCAGATAGGCCGGCAGCAGTTTGTCGAGGTCGCCGACGATGATCAGGGTCATGTTGTTGGGCGCGTACCAGTGTTTGCGCAGGTTCTCCAACTGGTCGCGGGTCAGTTGGTCGACCTGGGCGCGTTCGGCGCACTTGAGCCCCAGTTCAACGGCCAGCTGGTTGCTGGCCGTGTGGCCCAGGTCCTGACGGTCCAGCAGGCGTTGCAGGTGTGAATAGTGGCCGCCGTCTTCGCGTTCGACCACGCGCTTGGCGGCGTTGATATTGGCGTCGGTCAGTTCGGTGCGAGTGATGATCGCCAGCAGCAGGTCCAGCACCTTGCGCTGGTTCTGCGCGGGCGCCTCGATCACGAAGGTGGTATCGGCGTTGCTGGTGTAGGCGTTCCACTCGCCACCCAGGGCCTGCATGCGGTCTTCCAGCTCGCCTTCGCCGCCACCGTCGATGCCGCTGAACAGCAAGTGTTCCAGCAGGTGTGGCAATTCCTTGTCTTCGCAGCCGAAGTCATCCAGGCCCACGCCCACCACCAGGCGGATCGCCACATGCCCGCGCTCGGTGCCCGGTTTGAGCAACAATTGCAGGCCATTGGGCAAGGTGTAGCCCTCGACTTGCAGACGGTCAAAGGCAAAGGCGTGGGCAGAACCCATGAGTAGGCAAGCGAACAACAGGCGACGCATAACAAGCTTCCTGGCGTGTGAGGTCAATGTTAACTGACTTCACGGGCCATCATCCGTTCAGGGCGAATGTGTGATGTCGGCAATATCTTCGGCGGAGAGCGCGCCGGTGTCGGACGTTTCCAACACTACATAAGCACTGCTGCAAAACAACGAGTTGAGGCGTTTCATGTCCGCAATCAGCTCCAGGTGCAGGGAACTGGTCTCCAGACTCTGTACGATTTTTCGCTGCAAGCGGCTCACGTGGGCATGGGCCAGGCGGCGCTCCTGGGCGCGGAAGCGGCGTTTTTCGCGCAGCAATTGGCGAGCGCTTTCCGGGTCGGCGCTGAGGAACACCGACAGGCCCAGGCGCAGGTTGGCGATCAATTGGCTGTGCAGGCCGGTGAGTTCTTCCAGGCCGACTTCGGAAAACTGGCGACGCTGGGAGGTTTTCTGCTGCTGGACTTTGCGCAGCATGCGTTCGATCAGGTCGCCGGCCAGTTTCAGGTTGATCGACAGCTCGATGATTTCAGCCCAGCGCCGGCTGTCTTGCTCGCTGAGGTCTTCGCGGGGCATTTGCGCCAGGTAGAGTTTGATCGCGCTGTACAGCGATTCGACGTCGTCGCTGAGGCTGCGCATTTCCTGGGTGATGGCCGTCTGTTTGCCGCGCAGTACTTCCTGCATGGCGGTGAGCATGTTGTCGATCAGGTCGCCCAGGCGCAGTGTTTCCCGAGCAGCGTTGGCCAATGCCAGGCTCGGCGTGGCGAGCGCGGCCAGGTCCAGATGACGGGGTTTGGCCTTGCCATTGGTTTCTTCGCGCTCGGGCAGCAGCCAGGCACACAGCCGTGCCATCGGCCCGATGGTGGGCAGCAGAATGAGGCAACGCGTGACGTTGTAGAGCAGGTGGAAGGTGATGACCATACCTTGGGCGCTGTAGTCCAGGCCGTCCATCCACAGCACCAGCGGGTCGAGTACTGGAATGATCAGCAACAGGCCGATCAATTTGTACAACAGGCTGCCCAGCGCGACTTGGCGACCGGCGGCGTTCTGCATGCTGGTGCTGAGGAAGGCCAGCACGCCGCTGCCGATATTGGCGCCGATCACCAGGCCGATGGCTACGTGCAAGCCGATCACACCGGCGCCGGCCAGGGTGGCGGTCAGTAGGACGGCGGCCAGGCTGGAGTAGGAGATCATCGCGAATAAGGCGCCGACCAAGGCGTCGAGCAGGATGTCGCCGGTCAAGGAAGCGAACAGCACCTTGACGCCCTGGGCATGGGTGATAGGCCCAGCGGCTTCGACGATGAGTTGCAGCGCGAGAATGATCAGCCCGAGGCCGATCCCCACGCGTCCCAACTGCCCTGCCCGCGTCTGTTTGCGCGACAGGAAGAAAATCACCCCGAGAAAGATCAGCAGTGGCGATAGCCAGGACAAGTCAAACGTCAGCACCCGCGCCATCAGCGCCGTACCGACGTCGGCGCCGAGCATCGTCGCCAGGGCGGGCATCAGCCCCATCAAGCCCTGGCCGACAAAGGACGTCACCAGCATCGCCGTGGCGTTGCTGCTCTGCACCATGGCAGTCACCAGGATACCGGCGATAAACGCCAGCCAGCGCTTGGACATGTTCTGCCCGATGACTTGGCGCAAGTTGGAACCGTAGACCCGCAGGATGCCGGTACGGACGATGTGCGTGCCCCAGATAAGCAGGGTCACGGCGGAAAGCAGATTGAGCAAGGTCAGCATGCTCGGCCCCCCGTGTGGGTGTGCGCCAATCGACGCAAATGAGAATTGCCGCTGCCGTTCTACGTCTAGTGATTAAGCTGTAGTTGGCGAATGGGTTCTGCGCCAGCATCGCATAGCTAAACTGGGGATTGAAACAAAACTGTCATGAAATCAGCTTTTTGCAGACGAGAAAAAGGGGCTCGAAAGCCCCTTTTTCAGCAGCGAGTCAGTGTTATTGACCCGGGATATCTTTGCGCAGTTTCACAGGATCCTGCTGTTTCTTCTTTTTCGCGATGGCAGTGCGCATCTTGATGTTCACCGCTTCCACCGCCAGCGAGAACGCCATGGCGAAGTAGACGTAGCCTTTTGGCACGTGCACATCGAAGGATTCGGCGATCAGCACGGTACCGACGACCAGCAGGAACGACAGCGCCAGCATCTTCAGCGAAGGGTGCTTGTCGATGAACTCGCTGATGGTGCCGGCAGCCAGCATCATCACCAGTACCGCCACGACGATCGCTGCGACCATCACCGGTACGTGCGAGACCATGCCCACCGCGGTGATCACCGAGTCCAGGGAGAACACGATGTCGATGATCGCGATCTGAATGATGGTGTAGATGAACTTGCCACCGGCGCCCTTCGGCTCGTCGTGGGTTTCGTCTTCACCTTCCAGCGCGTGGTACATCTCCTGGGAGCTTTTCCACAGCAGGAACAGGCCACCGAAGAACAGGATCAGGTCGCGACCGGAGATGCCCTGGCCGAACACCACGAACAGGTCGTTGGTCAGTTGCATCACCCAGGTGATCGACAGCAGCAACAGGATGCGCGTGACCATCGCCAGCGCCAGGCCGAAGATCCGAGTACGCGCCTGCATATGCTTGGGCATGCGGCTGACCAGGATCGAAATCATGATGATGTTATCGATACCCAGGACGATCTCGAGGGCCGTCAGGGTGAAGAAGGCAATCCAGATTTCCGGATTGGTCAGCCATTCCATGTTTATTCCTTTGAGCAAGTGTTAAACCGCGCAAGCTGCAGCGCCGCGCGGTGGGTGAGTCGGTACGATTATAGAGTGCTGAACAGCGGAAAAATCCCCATCAGCAATGCGGCGAACATTATGCACAGGCACACGAGCACTGCCCACTTCAGGGTGAAGCGCTGGTGATCGCCAAATTCGATACCGGCCAGGGCCACCAGCAGGTAAGTCGAAGGGACCAGAGGGCTGAGCAAGTGTACCGGCTGGCCAACGATGGAGGCGCGAGCCATTTCCACGGCAGTGATGCCGTAGTGGCTGGCAGCTTCGGCCAGTACAGGCAGCACGCCGTAGTAGAACGCGTCGTTGGACATGAAGAAGGTGAACGGCATGCTCACCAGCGCAGTGATCACGGCCAGGTACGGGCCCATGGCTTCCGGGATGACCGCCAGCAGGCTCTTGGACATGGCATCGACCATGCCGGTACCGGACAGGATGCCGGTGAAGATACCTGCGGCGAAGATCAGCCCGACTACCGCCAGTACGCTGCCGGCGTGGGCGGCGACGCGGTCTTTCTGCTGTTGCAGGCACGGGTAGTTGACGATCATCGCGATGCTGAACGCCACCATGAACAGCACCGGCAGCGGCAACAGGCCGGCGATCAGTGTGCACATCAGTGCCAGGGTGAGCGCGCCGTTGAACCAGATCAGCTTCGGACGGCGGGCATCCGGGAATTGCGACACGCTGATTTCACTGTGGTCGATCTCATCACCTTGCAGGTGCAGTTCACCCAAGCGCGCACGCTCACGCTTGCCGTACCAGTAGGCGATCACCAGGATCGCGACCACGCCGGCGGCCATGGCCGGGATCATCGGAACGAAAATATCCGATGGGTCCACATGCAGCGCACTGGCGGCTCGGGCGGTCGGGCCGCCCCAAGGGGTCATGTTCATCACGCCACCGGCGAGAATGATCAAGCCGGCCATGATCCGCGGGCTCATGCCGATGCGCTGGTACAGCGGCAACATGGCGGCCACGCAGATCATGTAGGTGGTCGCGCCGTCACCGTCGAGGGACACGACCAGGGCCAGCACTGCGGTGCCGACGGAGACTTTGAGCGGATCACCTTTGACCATCTTGAGGATCTTGCGCACGGCCGGGTCGAACAGGCCAGAGTCGATCATCAGGGCAAAGTAGAGGATGGCAAACATCAGCATCACGCCGGTCGGCGCGAGCTTGGTGATGCCTTCGAGCATCATCGGGCCGATCTTCGGTGCGAAACCACCGAACAGCGCGAACAGGATCGGCACGATGATCAAGGCGATCAGCGCGGACAGGCGCTTGGTCATGATCAGGAACATGAACGTGATGACCATGGCAAAGCCAAGGAAAGTCAGCATAGGAATACTCCAGGCGTAGCGCGGCTAGGGAAAGGCGGACCGGGTGGAGGTCAGCGCAGAACGAAAGGCACGAGGCGTACGGGTGGAGTTGGGGCAAACAGGCGGGTACGGGCGGACATCGGGAATCACCATTGTTGTTGTTAACAGCCGGTCTGTTGCCGGCAGTGGGGGCGATCCTAGACGGGTAAGCTTTCAGCCAGCTTTCGCTGGAAAAACAGGTGATGAAGGCCAGACATACGGTCTTCAGGTTTACACAGTTCAACTGTGGGAGCTGGCTTGCCTGCGATGCAGACACCTCGGTCGTTCAGTTGAATAGAGGTGATGCGATCGCAGGCAAGCCAGTTCCCACATTCGAATGGTGTTTGGCGTGAGACTCTTACGGGAGCTCCAGGCCGCCCGCCGCTTTATGCAATGCCCGCAAGTGCTCGCCCACCTGCTTGAGGTTGGCTTCGCAAGCGGCAATCTCGGCGGAACGGGAGGGATCCAGCAACGCCCTCACCTCTTTATCGAGTTCGCCCGTAAGGGATTGCAGCTGCTTCTGACGCTCGGCGCTTTCCGATTCCAGGCGCTCGGCCTCCGACGGTTGCGGCAGGCCATAGCCGCCACTGCCCAGCAGTTCTGCCGGGCGGCTGAGGAAGCCACTGTTGGCGAGGATTTGTTGCAGCGTGGCGTTGGCCTTCTCCATGCCGCCGTTTTTCAGCTCACGGGCGCCGAGGTAGCGTTGTTTGACTTCGTCCTGGGCCAGCATCAACTGTTTGCGAAAGCTCGCCTGCTCAAGCAGCAACAATGCGGCGCTGGTGCGCAGATCAGCCTGGCCGAACCACTGGCGACGCTCCTCGGCACTGAGGGACAGCCAGTCTTCGACTTGGGTCTGTTTGATCGGCAAGTGTTTGCGCAGCACATCGAACATCGCCTGATAACGCTCGCGGAAGGAATCGAAGTGATAGCCCAGGCGCAATGCCCTGCGTTTGTCGTCCAGCACACTGGTGTCGGCCAGGCCACGGGCACTCAATACCTCAAGCAAGCCGTTGGGGGTGATGTTGTCCAGGCCGGTCAGTTGCGGGTTGGCGCTGCCGCTGCGCAACAGTTTCAGGCTCTCTACTGCACAGTTGTTGGAAATAAAGAAGTAGTTGCCGTCGTAGCTCCAGTGCATCTCGGCGGCATGTTCGACGGTGTCGTTGATTTCCTGGCGGGTCAGTTTCAGCGGCACGGAGGCCAGGCCGCGCAACTCGGTCTTGGTGTACTCGTCGATCACTTGCGCCAGCGGTAGCACAAACAGGCGAGACGGGTATTTGCCGACCAGTCCGTCCCAGCTCGACAGCTGTACGTCGCCGACGAACGCGCGGTAGGACAACACCAGATGCTGGTCCAGATCCAGCCGACAATCCGGCCCACGCGGACGACCTGGCGCGCAGATCACCAGGCGCAACATGCTGTGGCCCCAGCGGCTCACCAGGTTCTGGTTGGCTTCGGCCAGCAGGTAGTCGATTTCGTAGACGCGCTCCGGGTCCACATGGCCCAGTGGCGTCTTGGCGAAGTCGTTGCCGGCGTTCAGGAATGCGTAGGTGTTGGCGCAGGCGCCTTGATTCGGCGGCGCCCAGCCAAAGTGTTCTTTGTAGTAACGGAACAGCGAGGGACGGCGGCAGGCGTAGCTCGGGTCAAGCAGGAAATACTCCATATTGACCGCCACGAACTCCAACGGGCTGGTGGTTTCGTAGATGTCCGGGCTGCGGGCAACCTGATGGTTGTTTTGTTCACGCTCACCGCGGCGGCCGACGTATTGCGGCCAGCCGGCAAGGTCCAGCAGGCGTGGGTCATCGCTGAGGGTAAAGCGTCGGTCATTCTGGCCGCGGCATTGATCAGGCAGGCCGATCAAGCCAGTGATGCTGTTCTGGCGGCTGCAGCGGTTGATCAGTGCGCGGTCTGCTTTGGACCACAAGCGTGCACGGTCATAAATGTGGGTCAATTCATGCAGCACGGTGGCGAGCATTTCCCGGCGCACAGTGCCGTGGGGGCGATTGGTTTTCTGGGTGGCGGCGCTGCCGTCGGTCAGGCTGGCGAGCAGGTTGCGGTTGAGGTCCAGCTCGGATACCAGGGAGGCTTGCCCGTAGGCGTTCTCGGGCATCTTGTCGGTCCAGCCGACATCGATGCGCCGGTCCAACTGCTCGATGAAGCGCGGCGGCAAAGCGCGCAGCGCTTCGTCGAGCAACGCCTGGCTGGCCTGTTGTTCAGCCGGGCTCAAGCCATCGGTCTTGAGCCGCAGTTGCAGGTCGGCCTGGGCTGCACTGGCACACAGCAGCACAACCCCGGCCAGGAGCCAGGCGGCAATTCGCCTCACAGTGCGAGGATAGCTTCGGCGAGGGTCTGGTCACTGGCGTCGCGGGCTTCCGGCAAACGGGTGCGCAGGGTGTCGAAGGCGGCTTCCAGCTGCGCGCCACGGATCTCGCCGTTGGTAGCCACGAAGCCGGCAGCGTCGTCGTGGGCATCGCGCACGACTTTGGAGTCGCGGATGGAGGTGGTGGTGTCCGAGGTGAAATCAATCGTGCGGCCAGAGGCGCGAACGATGATGTTACTGGTGGCCACCAGGGTCTGTGCCTGGGCAACGTCGGCCAACAACAGCAGGCCAAGGGTGGCGGCAATCAGCGGGCTACGCATGAGATGACTCCGGAATACAAAGATGATTATTGGACGAGAATTGCTTGCGCCAGTTCAAGGTCGCTGGCGTTAAGTTTTGGTTGGCTGCGGCGCAGATAATCCAGCGCCGACTCCAGCCGTGCCCCTCGCCGTTGGCCGTCAGTGGCGATAAACGCGGCAGCGTCATCCTGAGCAGCCATTATCACTTTTCTGTCGAAAGGCGCGGAAGTCACCTTGCTGGTGGCATACGCGCTGACGACGGTGCTTTGGGTGCTCAGGTCGAAGGCGAACGCCACTGGCGACCAAGCCGTGCAAAGCAATACGGGAACTCGTAAAAGGCGGTATGAAAAAGCCATGGGACTCGACAACTGAAAACGAGCGCCAAGGCTAGCTTAATGCCCGGGCTAGAGCCAGCGCCCAGGCATCAACCCTGCATTCAGATAGCCAGGATCGCCTGCGCCAGCTGTGCGTCTGTCGCGCTGTTCAGTTGTGGTGCTTGTTGGCGGATCTGTGCCAGTGCGCTTTCCAGTTTCACGCCACGGATGGCGCCTTCGCTGGCAACAAAGCTGGCAGCGTCGTCGCGGGCGGCACGCACGACTTTGTTGTCCCGCAGGGACGACGTGGCATCGGAACTGGCGTCGGAGGTGGCCTTCAACGCGCCGACGATGGAGTCGGTGGTCACGATGAAGCTGGTCGCGTTGGCGTTGGCAGCCATGGCCAACAGGGCAGCGGCACTCAGCAGGCGAAGACGGGACATGGGATGACTCCTGTAGATGAACGAATAAGGCGGCGCAGGGCAGCCATTGGGGATCAGACGCCTGTACTACGTGGTTCGCCACGTGGTGACTGGATATTAAGCCGCCGCTTATCCGTTCGGGAAGCGTCTTGACTGCCTAGTCACGCCAGAACGGTTTGGACAGCTCTGCCATCCGGTCGCCGTGGCTGATGCCCAAATCGGACAGTTCCCGGCTATCAAGCTGCGACAGTTGGCGGCGTTCATAGGCCAGGCGCAGCCACTTGGCGAGCGTGGAGGCCGTATGGCGTAACAACCGTTTATAACGGAGGGGTGGCGTATCCATGGCGTGCACCTTTCATGAGGTCTTGGAACACCATGTTGAGCGAGGGGACGTGACCGATACAGATACACTCGGGTTAAATTGTACTGCTTAACTGTTGTATTTTTTAAACTGTACTTGTCGCCGATTGAAGCCACTGTTTTCCCGTTGAAAACCTTCACCTCGGAAACAACAAAGCCCGCCTCCAGTATCCCGGGGCGGGCTTTGCTTTGACAAATCTGGGTGCTGGCGGTGGACCGTTAGGTCAGGGCCAGCGGGCGCTAAATCAGCGCCAGAACGGCTTGCTCAGCTCTTCGTAGCGTTGAGCTTCGCTGATGCCTGCGTCAGCCAGCAGACGCGAATCCAGGCGAGCCAGTTGGTGGCGGCTGGAGATGCGGCGCTGCCACAACATCAGGTTGGCGATAACGCGCAGAGGCAGGGAAGCCTGGGTGTTTACAGCTTTTTCTTCAAAGAACAGATCGGAACTGAGTGTACGTTCCATGATGACATCCTTCCGCTTGTGGCGGGATTAGGTAGTGGTTTAACTGATGCCAATGATCCTCTTCCGGCGCAAGACTCTCTAGATACAGTTCACCTGTATTGTGAGGGGCCAGTTAACTGTTTATAGGCGCTGTACTGTACGGAAATGGGGCAACTGTACCTGTCCGCACTGAAATAGTGCGAAATTGGCTTTTTAGAGGAGGTATGTGGGAGATTTCGGTAGGAAATGACCGGTACAGCAGTACAGTTTTTCAAGAAGTGGCAGGGAAAGCGTCGAGCTGATGAAACTGTGTTTGCATCAGCACGACTCTGTATCAATCACGCCTTGAGCATGTGCCCGGTTTCTTCCAGGTTGATGTGCCAGCTCAGTGCTTCGCGCAGGATATGCGGCGTGTGCCCGCCGATGGCGCAGGCAGCGTTAAAGTAACTGTTCAAGGCATCCCGGTAGGCGGGGTGAACACAGTTATCGATGATCACCCGGGCCCGCTCCCGTGGCGCCAAGCCACGCAGGTCGGCAAGCCCAACCTCGGTGACCAGGATATCGACGTCATGCTCGGTGTGGTCCACATGGCTGACCATCGGTACCACGCTGGAAATCGCCCCGCCCTTGGCAATGGATTTGGTAACAAAGATTGCCAGGTGTGCGTTGCGCGCAAAATCCCCGGATCCGCCGATGCCGTTCATCATCCGCGTACCGCAGACGTGGGTGGAGTTGACGTTGCCGTAGATGTCGAACTCCAGCGCGGTGTTGATGCCGATGATACCTAGGCGACGCACCACTTCAGGGTGGTTGGAGATCTCTTGCGGGCGCAGTACCAGTTTGTCCTTGTACTTCTCCAGGTTACCGAACACGTCGGCATTGCGGCGTTCCGACAAGGTGATCGAGCTGCCCGAAGCGAAACTCAGTTTGCCCGCGTCGATCAGGTCGAAGGTCGAATCCTGCAACACTTCCGAATACATGGTCAGGTCTTCGAACGGCGATTCGATCAAGCCACACATCACGGCGTTGGCGATATTGCCGATACCGGCCTGCAACGGACCGAGTTTGTTGGTCATGCGGCCTGCATCGACTTCCTGCTTGAGGAAGTTGATCAGGTGATTGGCAATGCCTTGCGTATCGCTGTCAGGCGGCGTCACGGTGGAGGCGGAGTCGGCCTGGTTGGTGATGACGATAGCGACGATCTTTTCCGGCGGGATCGGGATTGCGGTACTGCCAATCCGGTCATCGACCTTCACCAACGGGATCGGCGTACGGGTTGGCCGGTACGTCGGAATATAAATGTCGTGCAGCCCTTCCAGGTTCGGGTTGTGGGCCAGGTTGATCTCGACAATCACCTGCTTGGCGAAAATCGCAAAGCTGGCCGAGTTGCCTACAGACGTTGTCGGTACGATGTGGCCTTGCTCAGTGATCGCGACCGCTTCAATCACGGCGATATCCGGGAGCTTGAGCTGGTTGTTGCGCAGTTGCTCGACGGTTTCCGACAGGTGCTGGTCGATAAACATCACTTCGCCGGCGTTGATTGCCTTGCGTAAGGTGCTGTCGACCTGGAACGGCATGCGCCGGGACAGTACGCCCGCTTCGGTCAGTTGCTTGTCTAGGTCATTGCCCAGGCTGGCGCCGGTCATCAGGGTGATTTTCAGCGGAGAGGTCTTGGCCCGTTCGGCCAGGGCGTGCGGGACGGCCTTGGCTTCACCGGCACGGGTGAAGCCGCTCATGCCGACGGTCATGCCGTCCTCGATCAGTGCGGCGGCGTCTGCCGCGCTCATGACCTTGTTCAACAACGAAGGCAAGCGGATACGATCACGGTACATGGATTGTTATCTCAGGCTACGGAAGCAAGGTGCGCAGTTTAGTGATTTCAGAAAAATTCGGCCCGCTACCATGGTCGAATGCCAGGCAGCGATTTAGAGCCTTTGGTCGGGTTTCATGCGGTGATAAAAAACCCCAGCCTATCGCAGGCCGGGGTTTCGAGTATTGCGCTGAAGCAGTGTTACTCGACGGCTTTGACCATGTCTTCGATAACCTTCTTGGCATCACCGAAGACCATCATGGTCTTGTCCAGGTAGAACAATTCGTTATCCAGACCGGCGTAGCCGCTGGCCATCGAACGCTTGTTGACGATGATCGTCTTGGCCTTGAAGGCTTCGAGAATCGGCATGCCGGCTATCGGTGAGTTCGGGTCGTTCTTGGCGGCCGGGTTGACCACGTCGTTCGCGCCCAGCACCAGCACCACGTCGGCTTGGCCGAACTCGGAGTTGATGTCTTCCATCTCGAACACTTGGTCGTAAGGCACTTCGGCCTCGGCGAGCAGGACGTTCATGTGGCCAGGCATACGGCCCGCGACCGGGTGGATCGCGTATTTCACCGTGACGCCGTGGTGAGTCAGCTTCTCGGTCAGTTCCTTGAGCGCGTGTTGTGCCCGCGCCACCGCCAGGCCGTAGCCCGGGACGATGATCACGGTATCGGCGTTCGTCAGCAGGAAGGTAGCGTCGTCAGCCGAGCCGGATTTGACCGGGCGTGCTTCTTTGGAGCCTGCCGCTGCACCGGCATCCGGCGCATTGCCGAAACCGCCCAGCAGTACATTAAAGAAGGAACGGTTCATCGCCTTGCACATGATGTACGACAGGATCGCGCCGCTGGAGCCTACCAGTGAGCCGGCAATGATCAGCATCGAGTTGTTCAGCGAGAAGCCGATGCCCGCCGCCGCCCAGCCGGAGTAGCTGTTGAGCATCGAGACGACCACGGGCATGTCCGCACCGCCGATCGGGATGATGATCAGCACGCCGAGCACGAAGGCCAGGGCCAGCATCAGCGCGAAGGCGGTGAGGTTGCCGGTGAACATGAACGCAAGGCCCAGGCCCAGTGTTGCTAGACCAAGCACTAGGTTCAGCTTGTGCTGGCCGCCGAACTGTACCGGCGCGCCCTGGAACAGGCGGAACTTGTACTTGCCCGACAGTTTACCGAACGCGATCACCGAACCGGAGAAGGTGATGGCGCCGATGGCTGCGCCGAGGAACAGCTCCAGGCGGTTGCCGGCAGGGATCGAGTCACCCAGGTGTTTGACGATGCCCAGGGATTGCGGCTCGACCACGGCGGCGATCGCAATGAACACCGCGGCCAGGCCGATCATGCTGTGCATGAACGCTACCAACTCCGGCATCTTGGTCATTTCTACGCGCTTGGCCATGATGGAGCCAGCGGTACCGCCGACCAGCAGGCCGACAATCACATAGCCAATGCCAGCCGTTGCCAGCTCGGCCCCCAACTTATAGATGAGGCCGACGGTGGTAAGGACGGCCAGCGCCATGCCGAGCATGCCGAACAGGTTGCCGCGCCGCGAAGTGGTTGGGTGCGACAGGCCCTTGAGCGCCTGGATGAAGCAGATCGACGCGATCAAGTAGAGCGTCGTGACGAGATTCATGCTCATTACTTAGGCGCCTCTTCTTTTGCTTTCGGGGCTTTCTTCTTGAACATCTCAAGCATCCTGCGGGTTACCAGGAAACCACCGAACACGTTGACCGCTGCAAGTGCCACGGCCAGGGTGCCCATGGTCTTGCCCAGTGGCGTGACGGTGAGGGCTGCGGCCAGCATGGCGCCGACGATCACGATCGCGGAAATCGCGTTGGTCACCGCCATCAAGGGCGTGTGCAGCGCGGGGGTAACGTTCCAGACCACGTGGTAGCCGACATAAATGGCCAGCACAAAGATGATCAGATTGTAGATACCGGGGGAGATAAGCTCTTCCATCGTCTGAATCCCTGCTTAGGCGTTTTTGCGGATGACTTGGCCGTCGCGGCACATCAGGCACGCGGCGACGATGTCGTCTTCAAGGTTGATTTCGAACTGCCCTTCCTTGGTGAAGACCAGCTTCAGGAAGTCCAGCAGGTTGCGCGCGTACAGGGCCGAGGCGTCGGCGGCGACAGCGCCGGCCAGGTTGGTCGGGCCGCAGATGATCACGCCGTTCTCGACGACCACCTGGTCGGCAACTGTCAGCGGGCAGTTGCCACCTTGGGCGGCGGCAAGGTCGATCACCACTGAGCCGGGCTTCATCTGTGCGACGGTTTCAGCACTGAGCAAGGTCGGTGCCTTGCGGCCTGGGATCAGAGCGGTGGTGATGACAATGTCTGCTTGCTTTGCGCGTTCGTGCACGGCCAGGGCCTGGCGCTGCATCCAGCTGGTCGGCATGGGACGGGCATAACCACCGACGCCGACGGCGCACTCGCGTTCTTCATCGGTCTCGTAAGGCACGTCGACAAACTTGGCGCCGAGGGATTCGATCTGCTCTTTAACGGCCGGGCGCACGTCAGACGCTTCGATGACCGCACCCAGGCGTTTCGCCGTGGCGATGGCCTGCAGGCCTGCCACGCCGGCGCCGAGAATGAGTACGCGTGCAGCCTTCACAGTGCCTGCGGCTGTCATCAGCATCGGCATAAAGCGCGGATAGTGATGAGCCGCCAGCAACACGGCTTTATAGCCGGCGATGTTGGCCTGGGAGGACAGCACGTCGAGGCTTTGGGCCCGCGAGGTGCGTGGTGCTGCTTCAAGTGCGAAGGCCGTGATGCCACGCTCTGCGAGCTTGGCAATGGTTTCGTTGCTGAACGGATTGAGCATGCCCACCAACACGGTGCCGCTTTTGATCAGCGCCAGTTCGCTGTCGCTAGGGGCAACCACCTTGAGGATCAGCTCGGCGCCGAACGCATCGTTGGCACTGCCAATGGTTGCGCCTGCCGTTTCATAGGCACTGTCGACGACACTGGCTTTAATGCCGGCTCCGCTTTGTACAGTGACCTTATGGCCCTGGCCGATCAGCTTCTTGATGGTTTCCGGGGTGGCAGCCACCCGCGTTTCACCGGTCTGGGTTTCGAGAGGAACACCAATGTGCACGTCAAATCTCCTGCATGATCTTTTTGCTTTTGATCTTTTTGTAAAAAGGCCAGTGCACCGCGAGTGGCGCAACTGGGGCGGCCGATCAGCACGATCCCGCTGAAATGACAGCGGGGCGCGGCATTTTGCAGGCGAACTTTACGGCCTTCAAGGGATTATGACGGGTGACGAAAAATTAACTACAAGTCACCCTGTGACTGATTGTCGCAACGCTCTGAAATAACCTCTTCAAATACAGGGATTTAAAGAGCTGCAGGCGTTTTTTTAACCTTTTGACATCGTTGGTGTGAATAGTCGGTTATTGGCTTGTATTAGTCGCTGCAAGCCATATGGATCATGGCTTCTAGCCTTATTTTTGCTCGACAGATACAGTCTGTTTAAATGCGACATATTTGTATATCTGTAGGGCTGTAGATTTGCTGACTACAGAGTCAATAATTCAGTGCGGGCCTTTAAATACTATGGTTGTAGCGCTGTGACTGGTCGATTAGCCAGTCCCTGAATGCATGCAATGAGGCTGATTCGACCTTTCTGTCAGGAATCATCAAGTAATAAGCCTTTGAGCTGCTCAACGCCTCGGGGCTTGCAATCACCAGTTGACCTTCCTCCAGTTCGCGTTGGATGAGGAACGGCGGGATCAGCGCGATTCCCATGTCATGCATGGCGGCCTGAGACAACATCGAGAATAGCTCGTAACGCGGTCCTGTCATGTCGCGGGGTATGTTCAGTTGCTGTGCGTTGAACCATTGGCGCCAGGCGTAGGGTCTCGTCGTCTGCTGCAAGAGGGGCAGCTCTGCGATTTCCTGGGGGCTGAATTGTGTGGTGTTAGCCAGCAGTCTTGGGCTGCACACGGGGACAGGGTTTTCTCCCATCAGGCGGTGCGATTCCGTACCCGACCAGTCGGCATCGCCGAAGTAGATAGCGGCGTCGAATTCGGTGTCGGCAAACAGGAAGGGCCGTGTTCGGTTCGTCAGGTTTACTGTGACTTCAGGGTGCTTGCGTTGGAAATCCTTGAGGCGAGGGATCAGCCATTGAGTGCCAAATGTCGGGACCACGGCCAGTTCGATGGTGTTGGCGCCTTGCTGACCCATGACGGAAAGCGTGTCGCGTTCCACTGCGTCCAGTTGCGTGGCAACGCGGCGGCTGTACGAAAGCCCGGCTTCCGTCAGTTTTACCCCGCGCCGTGAGCGCCGAAACAGCTCGACACTCAAAAACTCCTCAAGGCTGGCGATCTGTCGACAGATGGCGCCTTGAGTGATCGAAAGCTCGTGTGCGGCCTTGGTAAAGCTCTCGTGGCGGGCCGCCGCTTCAAAACTGACCAGCGCGGTGGTACTGGGAATTTTTCTGCGCATATACCGTGTCCTCACATGTAAAGCGCATATGCGCGCTTCTCGGCTATTTCGAAGTGAGAAATTAGCACAACCCTATGCGGAAACCTCGTTTGCCCTACACGTCGGTCGGGCCTAGGCTGGTTGCACGACTTCCGTTTCTTTCCGCGAGGACTTATTCATGGCTGGCAAGGCAAGCTTCAACTGGATTGATCCGCTACTGCTGGATCAACAGCTCACCGAAGAAGAGCGCATGGTGCGCGACAGTGCTGAGCAGTTCGCCCAGGACAAGCTGGCCCCGCGTGTGCTTGAAGCCTTCCGCCATGAAAAGACCGACCCCGCTATTTTTCGCGAGATGGGCGAGACCGGTTTGCTCGGTGCGATGATTCCTGAGCAGTACGGCGGCAGCGGCTTGAATTACGTCAGTTACGGGTTGATTGCCCGCGAAGTGGAGCGTGTCGACTCCGGCTATCGCTCGATGATGAGTGTTCAATCGTCCCTGGTCATGGTGCCAATCAACGAATTCGGTACTGAAGCACAGAAACAGAAGTACCTGCCGAAGCTGGCTTCTGGCGAATGGATCGGCTGCTTTGGTCTGACAGAGCCTAACCATGGTTCCGACCCAGGCGCGATGATTACCCGTGCCCGCAAAGTGGAGGGTGGCTACAGCCTCACGGGCGCAAAGATGTGGATCACCAATAGCCCGATCGCGGATGTGTTTGTGGTGTGGGGCAAGGACGATGCCGGCGATATCCGTGGCTTTGTCCTGGAGAAAGGCTGGAAGGGGTTGAGCGCACCGGCGATTCACGGCAAGGTCGGGCTGCGTGCTTCCATCACCGGTGAAATCGTGATGGATAACGTGTTTGTCCCGGAAGAGAACATCTTCCCGGACGTGCGTGGTTTGAAGGGGCCTTTCACCTGCCTTAATTCTGCACGCTACGGCATCTCCTGGGGCGCATTGGGTGCCGCCGAATTCTGCTGGCATACCGCTCGCCAATACACCCTTGATCGTCAGCAATTCGGACGTCCCCTGGCGGCGACCCAGTTGATCCAGAAAAAGCTGGCTGATATGCAGACCGAGATCACCCTGGCCCTGCAGGGCTGCCTGCGCCTGGGGCGTATGAAGGATGAAGGCACGGCGGCGGTTGAGATCACTTCGATCATGAAACGCAACTCCTGCGGTAAATCCCTGGATATCGCGCGTATGGCGCGCGACATGCTCGGCGGCAATGGCATTTCCGATGAGTTCGGGGTGGCGCGTCACCTGGTCAACCTCGAGGTGGTCAACACCTATGAAGGTACTCATGACGTGCATGCCTTGATTCTGGGGCGTGCGCAAACCGGTCTTCAGGCGTTCTATTAATAGGAGCACGGCATGGGCGCGCTTTCGCATCTGCGGGTACTGGACTTATCGCGAGTACTGGCGGGCCCCTGGTCCGGGCAGATCCTTGCGGACCTTGGTGCTGAAGTGATCAAGGTTGAGCGGCCGGGCAGCGGCGACGATACGCGCGCCTGGGGGCCACCCTTCCTTAAGGATGCTTATGGCGAGAACACCAGTGAGGCTGCGTACTATCTGTCTGCCAATCGCAATAAGCAGTCGGTGACCATCGACTTTACGCGGCCGGAGGGGCAGGCGCTGGTGCGTGAGCTCGCGGCCAAGTCGGACATCCTCATTGAAAACTTCAAGGTGGGCGGGCTTGCTGCGTATGGGTTGGATTATGAGTCGCTCAAAGAGATCAACCCCGAGTTAATTTACTGCTCGATCACGGGTTTTGGTCAGACCGGGCCCTATGCGACGCGAGCGGGCTATGACTTCATGATTCAGGGGTTGGGCGGGCTCATGAGCCTGACCGGCCGTCCCGAAGGTGATGATGGGGCTGGGCCGGTTAAGGTGGGTGTGGCGCTGACTGACATTCTTACGGGGCTGTACTCGACGGTGGCGATTCTGGCGGCACTGGCTCATCGGGATCACGATGGTGGTGGGCAACACATCGATATGGCGCTACTGGATGTGCAGGTGGCATGCCTGGCAAACCAGGCGATGAATTATCTGACGACAGGGGCATCGCCAAAGCGGCTGGGCAATGCACATCCGAATATCGTGCCTTATCAGGACTTTCCCACCGCCGATGGTGATTTCATCCTGACGGTAGGCAATGACGGGCAATTTCGTAAGTTTGCCGAAGTGGCTGGTCAGCCACAGTGGGCGGATGATCCGCGCTTCTCTACTAACAAGGTGCGGGTGGCAAATCGGGCGGAGCTGATTCCGCTGATTCGTCAGGCAACGGTGTTCAAGACGACGGCCGAGTGGGTGTCGCAGTTGGAGCGTGTGGGTGTGCCGTGCGGGCCGATTAATGATTTGGCTCAGGTATTTGCCGACCCCCAGGTCAAGGCGCGTGGGTTGGCGATGGCATTGCCTCACGCATTGGCGGGGATGGTGCCTCAGGTCGCCAGTCCGATACGCTTGTCCAAGACGCCCGTGGAGTACCGCAATGCGCCTCCTCTGCTGGGAGAGCATACGGCTCAGGTGCTTCAAGATGTATTGGGGTTGGCGGGCGTGAATGTGGCTGCTCTGAAGGCGGCAGGTGTTATCTGAATCCCTTCCTCTATATAGAAGATGCTGGTGGCCCTGTATTGGTGGTTTTTTAATCAATTCTAAGTAATTGATAGAAAAGCAAAATCAAGGGTTGACGGCAGATTCCAGACGTCTATAATTCGCCCCACTTCCGGCGCAGTCGAAACGGAAAACTCCTTGGTAAACAATGGGTTATGTAGGTTTCGGCAGCAGGTTGCTTCAGTTCATCGAAGCCAAAAGGAAGTTGAAAAAGAGGTGTTGACAGCAGCGTGTAACGCTGTAGAATTCGCCTCCCGCTAACGAGAGATCGAAGGCGCAAGTGGTTGAAGTTGTTGAAGAATTCTTCGAAAGCTTCTGAAAATAATCACTTGACAGCAAATGAGGCTGCTGTAGAATGCGCGCCTCGGTTGAGACGAAAGATCTTAACCAACCGCTCTTTAACAACTGAATCAAGCAATTCGTGTGGGTGCTTGTGGAGTCAGACTGATAGTCAACAAGATTATCAGCATCACAAGTTACTCCGCGAGAAATCAAAGATGTAACCAACGATTGCTGAGCCAAGTTTAGGGTTTCTTAAAAACCCAAAGATGTTTGAACTGAAGAGTTTGATCATGGCTCAGATTGAACGCTGGCGGCAGGCCTAACACATGCAAGTCGAGCGGTAGAGAGAAGCTTGCTTCTCTTGAGAGCGGCGGACGGGTGAGTAATGCCTAGGAATCTGCCTGGTAGTGGGGGATAACGTTCGGAAACGAACGCTAATACCGCATACGTCCTACGGGAGAAAGCAGGGGACCTTCGGGCCTTGCGCTATCAGATGAGCCTAGGTCGGATTAGCTAGTTGGTGAGGTAATGGCTCACCAAGGCGACGATCCGTAACTGGTCTGAGAGGATGATCAGTCACACTGGAACTGAGACACGGTCCAGACTCCTACGGGAGGCAGCAGTGGGGAATATTGGACAATGGGCGAAAGCCTGATCCAGCCATGCCGCGTGTGTGAAGAAGGTCTTCGGATTGTAAAGCACTTTAAGTTGGGAGGAAGGGCAGTTACCTAATACGTGATTGTTTTGACGTTACCGACAGAATAAGCACCGGCTAACTCTGTGCCAGCAGCCGCGGTAATACAGAGGGTGCAAGCGTTAATCGGAATTACTGGGCGTAAAGCGCGCGTAGGTGGTTTGTTAAGTTGGATGTGAAATCCCCGGGCTCAACCTGGGAACTGCATTCAAAACTGACTGACTAGAGTATGGTAGAGGGTGGTGGAATTTCCTGTGTAGCGGTGAAATGCGTAGATATAGGAAGGAACACCAGTGGCGAAGGCGACCACCTGGACTAATACTGACACTGAGGTGCGAAAGCGTGGGGAGCAAACAGGATTAGATACCCTGGTAGTCCACGCCGTAAACGATGTCAACTAGCCGTTGGAAGCCTTGAGCTTTTAGTGGCGCAGCTAACGCATTAAGTTGACCGCCTGGGGAGTACGGCCGCAAGGTTAAAACTCAAATGAATTGACGGGGGCCCGCACAAGCGGTGGAGCATGTGGTTTAATTCGAAGCAACGCGAAGAACCTTACCAGGCCTTGACATCCAATGAACTTTCTAGAGATAGATTGGTGCCTTCGGGAACATTGAGACAGGTGCTGCATGGCTGTCGTCAGCTCGTGTCGTGAGATGTTGGGTTAAGTCCCGTAACGAGCGCAACCCTTGTCCTTAGTTACCAGCACGTAATGGTGGGCACTCTAAGGAGACTGCCGGTGACAAACCGGAGGAAGGTGGGGATGACGTCAAGTCATCATGGCCCTTACGGCCTGGGCTACACACGTGCTACAATGGTCGGTACAGAGGGTTGCCAAGCCGCGAGGTGGAGCTAATCCCATAAAACCGATCGTAGTCCGGATCGCAGTCTGCAACTCGACTGCGTGAAGTCGGAATCGCTAGTAATCGCGAATCAGAATGTCGCGGTGAATACGTTCCCGGGCCTTGTACACACCGCCCGTCACACCATGGGAGTGGGTTGCACCAGAAGTAGCTAGTCTAACCTTCGGGGGGACGGTTACCACGGTGTGATTCATGACTGGGGTGAAGTCGTAACAAGGTAGCCGTAGGGGAACCTGCGGCTGGATCACCTCCTTAATCGACGACATCAGCTGCTCCATAAGTTCCCACACGAATTGCTTGATTCATTGAAGAAGACGATAGAAGCAGCTTTAAGCTCCAAGCTGATAGCTCATAGCTAATCAGTTGCGCTCGAAATTGGGTCTGTAGCTCAGTTGGTTAGAGCGCACCCCTGATAAGGGTGAGGTCGGCAGTTCGAATCTGCCCAGACCCACCAATTTTGTTATGGGGCCATAGCTCAGCTGGGAGAGCGCCTGCCTTGCACGCAGGAGGTCAACGGTTCGATCCCGTTTGGCTCCACCATATAACTGCTTCTGCTGTTAGAGTTTAGAAATGAATATTCCAGTGTGAATATTGATTTCTAGTCTTTGATTAGATCGTTCTTTAAAAATTTGGGTATGTGATAGAAAGATAGACTGAACGTTACTTTCACTGGTAACGGATCAGGCTAAGGTAAAATTTGTGAGTTCTCTTAATTGAGAAATTCGAATTTTCGGCGAATGTTGTCTTCACAGTATAACCAGATTGCTTGGGGTTATATGGTCAAGTGAAGAAGCGCATACGGTGGATGCCTTGGCAGTCAGAGGCGATGAAAGACGTGGTAGCCTGCGAAAAGCTTCGGGGAGTCGGCAAACAGACTTTGATCCGGAGATGTCTGAATGGGGGAACCCAGCCATCATAAGATGGTTATCTTGTACTGAATACATAGGTGCAAGAGGCGAACCAGGGGAACTGAAACATCTAAGTACCCTGAGGAAAAGAAATCAACCGAGATTCCCTTAGTAGTGGCGAGCGAACGGGGACTAGCCCTTAAGTGGCTTTGAGATTAGCGGAACGTTCTGGAAAGTACGGCCATAGTGGGTGATAGCCCTGTACGCGAAAATCTCTTAGTCATGAAATCGAGTAGGACGGAGCACGAGAAACTTTGTCTGAATATGGGGGGACCATCCTCCAAGGCTAAATACTACTGACTGACCGATAGTGAACTAGTACCGTGAGGGAAAGGCGAAAAGAACCCCGGAGAGGGGAGTGAAATAGATCCTGAAACCGTATGCGTACAAGCAGTGGGAGCCTACTTTGTTAGGTGACTGCGTACCTTTTGTATAATGGGTCAGCGACTTATTTTCAGTGGCGAGCTTAACCGAATAGGGGAGGCGTAGCGAAAGCGAGTCTTAATAGGGCGTCTAGTCGCTGGGAATAGACCCGAAACCGGGCGATCTATCCATGGGCAGGTTGAAGGTTGGGTAACACTAACTGGAGGACCGAACCGACTACCGTTGAAAAGTTAGCGGATGACCTGTGGATCGGAGTGAAAGGCTAATCAAGCTCGGAGATAGCTGGTTCTCCTCGAAAGCTATTTAGGTAGCGCCTCATGTATCACTGTAGGGGGTAGAGCACTGTTTCGGCTAGGGGGTCATCCCGACTTACCAAACCGATGCAAACTCCGAATACCTACAAGTGCCGAGCATGGGAGACACACGGCGGGTGCTAACGTCCGTCGTGAAAAGGGAAACAACCCAGACCGTCAGCTAAGGTCCCAAAGTTATGGTTAAGTGGGAAACGATGTGGGAAGGCTTAGACAGCTAGGAGGTTGGCTTAGAAGCAGCCACCCTTTAAAGAAAGCGTAATAGCTCACTAGTCGAGTCGGCCTGCGCGGAAGATGTAACGGGGCTCAAACCATACACCGAAGCTACGGGTATCACGTAAGTGATGCGGTAGAGGAGCGTTCTGTAAGCCTGTGAAGGTGAGTTGAGAAGCTTGCTGGAGGTATCAGAAGTGCGAATGCTGACATGAGTAACGACAATGGGTGTGAAAAACACCCACGCCGAAAGACCAAGGTTTCCTGCGCAACGTTAATCGACGCAGGGTTAGTCGGTCCCTAAGGCGAGGCTGAAAAGCGTAGTCGATGGAAAACAGGTTAATATTCCTGTACTTCTGGTTATTGCGATGGAGGGACGGAGAAGGCTAGGCCAGCTTGGCGTTGGTTGTCCAAGTTTAAGGTGGTAGGCTGAGATCTTAGGTAAATCCGGGATCTTAAGGCCGAGAGCTGATGACGAGCTAACTTTTAGTTAGCGAAGTGGTTGATGCCATGCTTCCAAGAAAAGCTTCTAAGCTTCAGGTAACCAGGAACCGTACCCCAAACCGACACAGGTGGTTGGGTAGAGAATACCAAGGCGCTTGAGAGAACTCGGGTGAAGGAACTAGGCAAAATGGCACCGTAACTTCGGGAGAAGGTGCGCCGGTGAGGGTGAAGGACTTGCTCCGTAAGCTCATGCCGGTCGAAGATACCAGGCCGCTGCGACTGTTTATTAAAAACACAGCACTCTGCAAACACGAAAGTGGACGTATAGGGTGTGACGCCTGCCCGGTGCCGGAAGGTTAATTGATGGGGTTAGCTAACGCGAAGCTCTTGATCGAAGCCCCGGTAAACGGCGGCCGTAACTATAACGGTCCTAAGGTAGCGAAATTCCTTGTCGGGTAAGTTCCGACCTGCACGAATGGCGTAACGATGGCGGCGCTGTCTCCACCCGAGACTCAGTGAAATTGAAATCGCTGTGAAGATGCAGTGTATCCGCGGCTAGACGGAAAGACCCCGTGAACCTTTACTATAGCTTTGCACTGGACTTTGAATTTGCTTGTGTAGGATAGGTGGGAGGCTTTGAAGCGTGGACGCCAGTTCGCGTGGAGCCATCCTTGAAATACCACCCTGGCAACTTTGAGGTTCTAACTCAGGTCCGTTATCCGGATCGAGGACAGTGTATGGTGGGTAGTTTGACTGGGGCGGTCTCCTCCTAAAGAGTAACGGAGGAGTACGAAGGTGCGCTCAGACCGGTCGGAAATCGGTCGTAGAGTATAAAGGCAAAAGCGCGCTTGACTGCGAGACAGACACGTCGAGCAGGTACGAAAGTAGGTCTTAGTGATCCGGTGGTTCTGTATGGAAGGGCCATCGCTCAACGGATAAAAGGTACTCCGGGGATAACAGGCTGATACCGCCCAAGAGTTCATATCGACGGCGGTGTTTGGCACCTCGATGTCGGCTCATCACATCCTGGGGCTGAAGCCGGTCCCAAGGGTATGGCTGTTCGCCATTTAAAGTGGTACGCGAGCTGGGTTTAGAACGTCGTGAGACAGTTCGGTCCCTATCTGCCGTGGACGTTTGAGATTTGAGAGGGGCTGCTCCTAGTACGAGAGGACCGGAGTGGACGAACCTCTGGTGTTCCGGTTGTCACGCCAGTGGCATTGCCGGGTAGCTATGTTCGGAATAGATAACCGCTGAAAGCATCTAAGCGGGAAACTAGCCTCAAGATGAGATCTCACTGGAACCTTGAGTTCCCTGAAGGGCCGTCGAAGACTACGACGTTGATAGGTTGGGTGTGTAAGCGCTGTGAGGCGTTGAGCTAACCAATACTAATTGCCCGTGAGGCTTGACCATATAACACCCAAGCAATTTGACTACTCTAACGAGCATCAGATTGCGGTGTGTGAAGATGATACGAACCGAAAGTTCGATATCTCACAAAACACCGATCTGTCACATACCCAATTTGCTGAAGCGAGGCCACCAGGTCACGACTCAGTACCCGAATTTCTTGACGACCATAGAGCATTGGAACCACCTGATCCCATCCCGAACTCAGCAGTGAAACGATGCATCGCCGATGGTAGTGTGGGGTTTCCCCATGTGAGAGTAGGTCATCGTCAAGATTAAATTCCAGAACCCCTGTTTGCTAACGCAGACAGGGGTTTTGTTTATGTAGAAGTCCATGAATTTCATCGGCACGTTGCTAGCGCAACGGTCCGATACACAGAATTTCTTGACGACCATAGAGCATTGGAACCACCTGATCCCATCCCGAACTCAGCAGTGAAACGATGCATCGCCGATGGTAGTGTGGGGTTTCCCCATGTGAGAGTAGGTCATCGTCAAGATTGAATTCCGAAACCCCTGTCTGCTAACGCAGACAGGGGTTTTGTCGTTTAGGGCCTTAAATCACCACGTTTCGTAACCCCCATCGCCTAGGTGTACCGCTGGTCTGTTTCCCACATAAAAACAGGAAATACCTCACAAATTCCTAAGATTTGCCAAGCGTTGGCCGAAAGCCTGACGAGCCATGCGTGCACCGAAATAGAGCGGCCGGAGAAGCTGCCTATACCGCTACATGGAATGTTCCACTCGGCACGCTCACCCCCCTTTGGCAAAAGAAGTCGATGAAATGAATCTTAAGTTCAGTCATAAAATTCTGTTGGCCGCGTCAGGCGTCGTGGTTTTGGCCTTCGCGTTGTTCACCCTCTATAACGACTACCTGCAACGCAGCACCATCAAGCAGAACCTGGAATCGTCCATCCAGCAATCCGGTGAGCTCACCGCCAGCAGTGTGCAGAACTGGCTCAGTGGGCGAATACTGGTACTCGAAAGCCTCACGCAAAACGTAGCCCACCAGGGCAGTGGTGCTGACCTTCCAGGTCTGGTCGATCAACCGGCATTCACCTCGAACTTCCAGTTCACCTACGTTGGCCAAACCAACGGCGTTTTCACTCAGCGTCCGGACGCAAAAATGCCCGATGGTTATGACCCTCGTCAGCGTCCCTGGTACAAGCAGGCAGTAGCCGCGGACAAACCCATGCTTACCCCGCCCTACATGGCCGCAGTAGGCGGGCAGATCGTGACCATCGCCATGCCGGTGAAGAAGAATGGTGAATTGCTCGGTGTAGTCGGTGGCGACCTGAGCCTGCAGACCCTGGTGAAGATTATCAATTCGGTGGACTTCGGCGGTATCGGCCATGCGTTCCTGGTCAGTAGCGACGGGCAAGTCATCGTCAGTCCTGAACAGGACCAGGTGATGAAGAACCTCAAGGACATCTACCCTGGCACCCAGGTGCGTATCGAGAAGGTCAGCCAGGATGTCGTCCTCAACGGTCAGGACCGCATCCTGTCCTTTACCCCTATCAGTGGCTTACCCGGCGCAGATTGGTATATCGGTCTGTCGATTGATAAAGACAAAGCCTACGCACCGCTGGGCAAGTTCCGTACTTCCGCCTTGATTGCCATGTTGATCGCCGTAGTCGCGATTGCGGTGCTCCTGAGCCTGTTGATTCAGGTCTTGCTGCGACCCCTCACCACCATGGGCGTGGCGATGCAGGACATTGCCCAAGGCGAAGGTGACCTAACCCGCCGCCTCGTTGTGACCAGCAAGGACGAGTTCGGCGAAGTCGGTAGCGCGTTCAATCAGTTTGTAGAACGTATCCACGCCTCGATTTCGGAGGTGTCTTCGGCAACCCGACAGGTGCACGATCTCTCCCAGCGTGTAATGGCCTCGTCCAATGCCTCTATCATCGGTTCCGATGAGCAAAGCGCGCGTACCAACAGCGTGGCAGCAGCGATCAACGAACTGGGCGCTGCTACCCAGGAAATCGCACGTAACGCCGCCGATGCTTCACAGCACGCCAGCGGCGCCAGTGAACAAGCCGACGATGGGCGCAAGGTGGT
Source organism: Pseudomonas simiae (assembly GCF_000934565.1). Classification (NCBI taxonomy): domain Bacteria; kingdom Pseudomonadati; phylum Pseudomonadota; class Gammaproteobacteria; order Pseudomonadales; family Pseudomonadaceae; genus Pseudomonas; species Pseudomonas simiae. The sequence goes on from NZ_CP010896.1 coordinate 125,889, forward strand.
GGAGCAAACCATCCTTGCAATGTCGGAACTGTCGCAGAAGATCAGCCTGTCCTGCACTCAGATCGAGACCCTCAACGCCAGCACCGACAACATCGGCCACATTCTCGATGTGATCAAAGGCATCTCCCAGCAAACCAATCTGCTGGCACTCAACGCCGCCATCGAAGCGGCACGTGCTGGTGAGGCCGGTCGAGGCTTTGCAGTGGTCGCCGATGAGGTGCGTAACCTGGCTCACCGCACTCAGGAGTCGGCCGAAGAGATCCACAAAATGATCACGTCTCTGCAAGTGGGCTCGCGTGAAGCGGTGACCACCATGAACGCCAGCCAAACCTCCAGCGAAGAAAGTGTTGAGGTCGCGAACCAGGCTGGTGAGCGCTTGGTCAGCGTAACGCAGCGGATTGTCGAAATCGACGGCATGAACCAGTCCGTCGCCGCAGCCACGGAAGAACAGACGGCGGTGGTGGAAACGCTCAACGTCGACATCAATCAGATCAACCTGCTGAACCAGCAAGGCGTGGCCAATCTCAACGAAACCCTGAAGGATTGCGACGCGCTGTCGCAGCAGGCCAATCGATTGAAACAACTGGTCGATAGTTTCAAGATCTGACCCGCTGATTGATCGGGCAGGAGCGAGCCCTCTCGCCCCTGCCGCTTAGCCGACTATCCGACGAACATTTTCCAAGGCGCTATCGGCGAAGCTCTGCACAAATTGTTCAAATCCTGTGTTTGCACGGTCGATGGGCTCGGCAATGATCGTCCATGTTGCTTTGGAACAGTCTGCGCCAAGGGCCTCCACACGGATCGCCGCCCACAGCCTGGCTACACCGAGGGTGTTGTAGATTGTGGTCCAGGTCATGTGCATGGCCTGTTCGTCGCGGCTATTGAGTTGCTCCACCACACAATTACCATCGCGGAAGAATTTTGTTCGCAAGGCGCCCACGCCTGTGCCCGTCATTTCGATATGTGTCAGGTCAGGAATGAACGCATCGAAGCCTGCGAATTGCCCCACTATGTCCCACAGGCGAGTGGCATGGCAGTCGACCAAAACAGACGCAACTATCGGCCGGCCATTCGGGTTGCAAATCAATGTATCGGGTTGCAGCGGTTTCATAAGGTTATCCTGAGGCATTCAAAGAAAGCCGGTGGCCTTGAGGTAGTCGCAGCCTTTACTCAACAGCGCCGGGTCCTTTTCGGGGTACTGTGCGCCCATTTGCTGGACAGCCTGTCGCGCGTTGTCGTAGCGAATCATCGAGGTGTCGCCGATGTCTTCGTCGAGACGGCCGAGATAAAAACCCAGTACGCCAAACAGTGCATTGTCATGGCTGATCGTGTGTAGCGACTGTTGCCACTGCTCAACGCTGACCCGCTTGAAAAGGTGACCCGCCTGGCTGAAGCCATCCAAGTAGTGGGCCCAGCTCAACGGCTGCGGATTGTGCAGGTTGAACACACTGCTACCGGCTTGAAAGCGGGTGCAGTGGAACGCGATGAAGCGCGCCAGGAAGTCCACCGGCATCAGGTCGAAGTTCAACGCCAACTTCGGGAGCAGGCCCATTTGCAGTGACCCCTTGAGCATCAGCATCAGACGATTCTTTTGCGGCTGGCAAACGCCCGTGAGGCTGTTGAAACTGATGTTGCCGGGTCGATGGATATTCACCCAGGCCCCACGTTCCACCGCACGCGCCAGTTGCCGTTCGGCGACCCACTTGGACAAGTTGTAGCCATTCTTGATGTACAGCGGCAGCGTGGCCGCGGCGGGCGCTTCTAGGACATAGCCTTGAGTATCGACACTGCTCGACGCGGAGAGCGTCGAGACAAAATTGAGGACCTTCTTGCAGTGCGTCTCACACAGGCGTAGGCATTCGAGTACGGGGTCAACGTTGTCCCTGGTCAGCGACGCATAGTCCAATACATGGTTGACCCTGGCGGCGTTATGTACCAGCACACCGAACTCTTTGGCGAGGGTCTCATAGGCATTGCTGGTCAAACCCAGGCGAGGCAGGCTGACATCTGCGGCGAATACCTGCACCCGGCTCAGGTCCAGATGCTCCAGGCGATACTCGCGCAGCGCTTGGGTAAATCGCGCCATCGCCGACTGCCCCGGCTTCTCGCGCACCAGGCATGCTACTGCTGTAGCACCCTTGGCCAGCAGTGCCTCGACAATATGGACCCCTACAAAGCTGTTGGCCCCTGTAACGATCACTTTGTGCGGATCGCCCACGCAGTTTTCGGGGAGTGTGTTGTATATCCGCTCCCGATGCGCATCACGAACCGCTTGGCTGGCGGATGTATCGGGTCGTTCTCCTTGTTCCACCAATGTTGCGAGCGTACGAATCGTCGGCGCCTCGATGAAGTGGTTCAGCGAAAAACTACGGCCGAATTGTTCGCGAAAACGCAGCAAGAGGGTCGACAGCAAAATCGAATGGCCGCCGAGGTCGAAGAAGCTTTCATCGATAGACAACTCACCCGTGGGCAACGCCAGCAGTTCGATCCACAAGTGGGTCAATTGAGTCTGAAGCGGGGTTTGTGCCGCGCTGCAGGCTGTCGGCAACGTGGGCTGGATCGGCACTGCCAGCAACGCCGCACGGTCGATTTTGCCGTTGCTGGAACACGGTATGCGTGGCAGCTCATCCCAGACGCCGGGCTGCATGTAGTCCGGTAGCCACTGCCGCGCATGGTGTTGCAGCGCCGTCATGCTTGCTCCCGGTTCGGGTTGCGCGACAAAGCCACGGATCCTGCGATCACGGTCGATCACCACTGCCACCTGTCGATACAGCCGACTGCTGCGCAGGCACTGCTCAATCTCCAGGGGCTCTACCCGAAAACCACGGATCTTCACCTGATCATCTCGCCGTCCTCCCAACACGATCCCGTCGGCAGTCCACTGCGCCAGGTCGCCAGTGCGATAGGCCCGCAGCGGCAAGTCGCCTGGCACTGCCAGCTCCACGAAAGAACTGGAAGCCTGTGATAGTGCGTTCACGTACCCCAGGCTCACTCCTGGGCCGACGATATACACCTCACCCATCACCTCTTCATCCACCGGTTGCAGGTGTTCATCGAGGATTAGCACCTGGCTGTTGGCGATGGGACGGCCGACGTTGCGATTGCTGTCATTGGGGCGCAGCATCCGATGGGTGCCCAACACCGTGGCCTCCGTCGGTCCATAGAGGTTATGGAACTGGCACTGCGTTGAAAGGCGTTCGATCACATGGGGTTCGCACACATCTCCACCGGTCAGCAGATGCGTGAGGCCCAGCGGTTGATCGAGCGGCAGGATACTCAGCAGCGCAGGCGGAAGAAAGGCATGGGTGATGCGTTGCCGGTGAAGCAGGTCCAGCAGCTGTTGAGGGTCTTGTCGTTGCTCTGTGCTGGGGACGATCAACTGAGCACCCGCTACCAAGGCGGGGAAAATATCGATCAGCGATGAGTCGAAGCTCAATGGCGAGAACTGCAAGACGCGGCTCTGTTCATCCAGGTTTACACAGGACCTGAACCAGGCCGTGAAATGCGCCAGGTTGGCTTGGCTGAGCAACACGCCTTTGGGTTGCCCGGTGGTGCCCGAGGTAAAGAGCATCAGGCAGGGCGCATCGGCATGACGGTGGAGGCGCGCCAACGGCTGTGTGAGGTCGACGTCGTGTAGAGCGTGGCCGCTGACATCCAGTGAGCTGAAACACGCTCTTAATGGATGCTGACCGGCATCCAGCAATACCTGGGCTCCTGCGCTTTCGAGCATGGCCCGATGGCAGTGAGGCGGGTGGTCCGGATCCAACGGTAGGTACACCGCTCCACTGCCCAGCACGGCAAGGATACTGGCGTACAAGCCGATTGTTTTTTCCAGGCAGATCCCGACGACTGCGGGCGTTTGCCCCGTTACCAACAAGGGGTGCAAGCGCTGCTGGATTGCCAATGCTTGAGCATGCAGCTGACGATAGGTCACTTCGCTGGCACCGATATGCAATGCGGGCCGGTCGGCAAATGTATGAAAGCTTGCCTGCAACCGATTGATCAGTGGCACTCGGGCTGCCTCTATCACGTCAGGGTCGGCGGAGCGGTTGAATCGGTGGGTGAATGCCAGCGCCTCAAGCGCATCCAGGCAGTGTTCGGGCCAGCCATTGGCGACCGCATTCAATTCGAAGTATCCAGGGTCTCGCGAGAAGCCGCTGATGTGCAGCGCGGTCCATTCCACCAATTCGCGGATGACTCGCCGGCGCAGTCGTTGACCGTTACCGCTGAGCTCGTCGGCGATGTCCAGTACGGCCAACAGCTTTCGGTCTGGCCTATAGGCGCGCAGTTGCAGCGCGGGCAACCCGTAGTCGGTGATGGGGCCGACGCCCAGGCGCAGGCTCAATGTTGGAATCGGGCGTGCGTTGCCCTGCACCGACTGATCGCCGTCATCGATGCACAGGTCGACGCCCTCGTTGCCCGAGATATGCCCATACTGTTCCAGTTCTTGCCTGACCGCCTCCAAGGCGCTGCTGGCGCTGGAAAACCCAATGCTCAGCCGCCTCATGTCACCCTCCCGGACACTGGCAGGTAATCGTTCAACGCATGCGCCACGCTCGGCGTTTGCAGCAAACCGCTGTGTTGCAGAAAGCCAAGGATATTGCCCATCAATGGATGTTGGCGGGTGATAGGGAAGGCCTGTGCCGCCACTTCAGCGCGTAACGCACCGCGTAGGCTGGCGCTGATGTCGAGGTGTTCGATCAAGTTCAAGTCGAAGTTTTTTTGCAGGTCGTTCGTCAGGTACTGAGCCAGGAAAACCGGCAGCACCTTGGCGATTTCATTGCGGTCCCCCTCGCTCGCGGTTTGCCAATACAGGCGTACGAGCCGTATCCAGAACTGGGCGTGGCGGCCCTCATCAAACAGGTGGTCGGCCATCAAGCCACGGATGGAAGCTTTCACGCTGGTGTCCTTGGAGAATGCCGCCACATCCTGGGTCACGGTGTTTTCAGCGATTGCCACGCCAATCAGTGCGACAGCATCGCGTAGATGAGCGGGCGCCAACGCCTGTGCCGTGGGCAGCGCACGGCTCAGCTCTATTTCTGTGGGCAGTTCCAGCGGTTGTATGCCGGTCATGGCCACGGTTTGCTGCAGGAAATCCAGCGCAACCAGTGCGTGGTAATCCTCGTCCACGACGACGGTCATCGCATCCACGCGGCAGGTCAGCGGGAAGGGCACAGCGAAGCGATTTTTGGCGATGCTGCGTGCAGTCTTGTCGACGATCTCGGTCTCGAATATCACCACGTCGTTGATGAACTTGTAAAAGCTCTGCACCAGTACAAAGTCGCGCCACTGAGGGCAGTGCTCAAGAAATGCCGCGCAGAGCACCAGGGGCTGACGGCACAGCGGGTAGATCAGTTTGTCATCGCTCTCCAGCAAGCGCCGAGGCCGTGTGCGGATGGTTGCGCGGCGCTCCCAGTCATCGGCGATGGCTTGGTAGTCGCCGGCGTTCATGGGTGCACCTCTTGCAGCGAGGCCCGAAGCTCATCCCAGAACGCGACACGGCTTTGCATCGCAGCGAGTGCGGCGTCGTGGGCCTGTTGCGGATACGTAGGGTCTGCGCTGACCAGGCGATTGAGTAACTGCTCCGCCGCTGGCCCGTGTTCCTTGGCGTCCAATTCGATGTGGCGCTTGAGGTAAGCGCACAAGGTAGGCGCTTGGCGATGAATGAACTCATCAGATTGCAGGATGCGTTCGAACATCCCCGGGATGACATGCTCGCGACCGTACAGGAATGTGGCCGCCACACAATGGGTAGGCGCATTCAATGCAAGGTGCAAGGTGGCGTTGACGAAGCGGCTCACGCCGGGAGGAGCCTCGACCTGGTGCAAGGCTGCCGTGGCTCCCAGGCCTTGGCGTAGCAGCGCAACAAAGTGGCTGATTGCCGAGGTGCTGGCGCCCACTTCCGCCATGGCTTCCAAATACAGTTCGAAATGGCTGCAATAGCCTTGCACGGGGTGTTCGTCTGACTCCTCACCCAGAATGATCTCATTGATCAGCCGCGCTGCCTGCGGGTCTGCAGCGGGTAGCCAGGGCAAGCGAGTGCAGGTCAGGTCCTGTTGCAGGCGCTTGGCGAGGGTCATGAAGTCCCAGACTGCAAACACATGACTTTCCATAAAAAGTTGTAACTTGCGCAGGGAAGTTATTTCTAAAAATAACGAATGGCTGCATAACTGCAGTTTTGCTGTTTCAAGTAAAGGTTGATGCATGGTTGATGCCTATAAGTTGTTGCGGCTGCTGTTGGGAAACAGCGATGAGTTTGTAATGGTCAGGGCGCGCGCAGGCATAAGCCGACTACCGGCGCGCAGAAATGCTCGACGATAGGCGCTGCAACGCCGAGCGGAGTGGTTTAGTAATAAAAGATGATAAGCGTATTAAATAGGTTGGCGCGCATACAAATATAATAGAAGTTTTTCTAAATAATATATGTTGTAAGTTGGTTGCTTGGGGCGTAGTGGGAAGTTTCTTTAGCGGGAGGCACTACACTGAGTGAGTGGCCCCCGTAATATTGGAAGGACGGGACAGGAGAACGCAATACTTTATGGCGTAACTTTCTTGCCGTGGGCGTCCAAGCCATTCAGGTACGCCGTGATCACCTCCATGCCTCGCATCAAGTGATTGCGCAGCGTCAAGATGCTTTCCTGGGTTTTCTTCTGCGCTACCAAGTTCAACAGTTCGCGGTGGTCCTCCTGGGACGTTTCGCCCAGCCCCATGGCCTCAAGGTTGTAACGCAGGAATCGCTCTTCCTCGTTCAAACCGTGCTCCACCAGTTTAAGCAGCCGCTGGTTGGGGGCCTTGCCATAAAGCGCCATGTGGAACAGGCGATTGAGGCGTCCAATCTCGGTGTAGTCTTTTTCCTGTTCGAGGGCACAAATAAACGCCTCGGCTTCCTCGATATCGGCTTCGGTGAGCAAGGGAATCGACAGGCGCAGCGCTTCAGACTCCAGCAACATCCGCAGTTCATAGGTCTCGGCTGAATTGTCTTCGATCAACGGTGCAACCACGGCGCCCTTGTGGGTCACCACATGCAGCAGTGACTGGGCCTCCAGTTGGCGCAAGGCTTCACGCACCGGCATGCGACTGACCCCGAACAGGCTGGCCAACTCCTGTTGGCGCATGGCAGTACCGCAGGGCAACCGACCATCCAGGATGGCGTTGCGCAAGGTTTCTTCAATCACGGAGCGAGCGAGATGGGCGGGAATAGGTCCGCTGATCTTGATGCTGTTCAAAGGGGTCGGCTTCTGCGTCACGGTTACGCTATCCTCCTTATTAGAATGGGCGTGGCTAATTGGATCCAATGCACACTAGAGACTGCCCGTAAGCTTGTCAAACGGGCACAGTTTCGGCTTGTAAGCGTTTCAACATAGGGCTCCCAGCGCCCACAGCCAGCATTTATGGCGCCTTACACAGGCAGGTTCATCAAACCTGCTTCAAGCGCCGACAATGCAGCATCAGGTGTTATGGACTGAACACTTTACCGCTGTGGTTTATTGCCCTGGGCCAAGTGGCTTGGGGTTGAGCCGACACATTCCCGCATATCGTTATTCATTAACGGTATTTAAATAGCCGTTCTTATATCTATAAAGTCAATCTCCTGTCTGACCGGGAGTGACCTCATGTCCGCCACCTCTACTGTTCCAACAGCGACCGCTACCGTCCAATCCTTCGAGATTCGTCCACTGCCCGGCAGCGTCGGCGCCGAGATCATTGGCCTGGACTTGTCGCGACCGGTCAACGACGAGGATTTTTCGCGCATTCACCGCGCGCACTTGGACCATCATGTCGTGGTGTTCCGTGACCAGCGCATCACCCCCGAGCAGCAGATCGCCTTCAGCCGTCGTTTCGGCGTGCTGCAGATCCATGTGCTCAAACAGTTCCTGCTGGCCAACCACCCGGAAATTCTGATCGTCTCCAACATCATTGAAAACGGTCAGTCCATCGGTCTGGGAGACGCGGGCAAATTCTGGCATTCGGACCTGTCCTATAAGGAACTGCCGAGCCTGGGTTCGATGCTGCACGCCCAGGAACTGCCCTCCGAAGGTGGCGACACCTTGTTCGCCGACATGCACAAAGCCTGGGACCAATTGCCCGAACACCTGCGCACGGCCGTTGAAGGCCGCAGTGCCGCGCATTCCTACACCGCGCGCTACAGCGAGACCAAATTCGAAGGCAACTGGCGCCCCACACTGACCCCAGAGCAGCTTGCCCAGGTTGCGGAAGTCGTGCACCCCATCGTGCGTACCCATCCGGAAAACGGCCGCAAAGCGCTGTTCGTGAGCGAAGGCTTCACCACTCGAATCGTCGGGCTGCCCGAAGACGAAAGCCGCGACGTGCTGGCCCAACTCTACGCCCACAGCGTGTTGCCGCAAAACATCTACCGCCATCAATGGCAGCCCCACGACTTGGTGTTCTGGGATAACCGCTCGCTGATTCACCTCGCTGCCGGTTGCCCAAGCCATCTACGCCGCAAGCTGTTTCGTACCACCATTCAGGGCGACGCGCCTTTCTGATTCGGAGCACAAGCATGTCCAGCAAAACTCCATTCGCACGGTTGGCCGCGACTGTCGGCCTGGGTGTCAGCCTGCTGGCTGGCAGCCTTGTTGCGCCGACAGCCGCGCAGGCCGAAGGCGAGATCCGCATCGCCGAACAGTTCGGCATCGTGTACCTGTTGCTCAACGTGGTGCGCGAGCAGAACCTGATTGAAAAATACGGCAAGCAGCAAGGCATCGACATCAAGGTCGACTGGACACAATTGTCCGGCGGCGCCGCCGTCAACGACGCGCTGCTCTCCGGTTCCATCGACATCGCCGGCGCCGGTGTCGGCCCGCTGCTGACCATCTGGGACCGCACCCGCGGCAAGCAGAACGTCAAGGCCGTCGCGTCCCTAGGTAACTTCCCTTACTACCTGGTGAGCAACAATCCCAAGGTCAAGACCATCGCCGATTTCACCGAGCAGGACCGCATTGCCGTGCCGGCGGTGGGCGTGTCGGTGCAGTCGCGCTTCCTGCAATACGCCGCGGCCAAGCAATGGGGCGACAAGGAATTCAATCGCCTCGACAAGTACACCGTCGCCGTCCCGCACCCGGATGCCACTGCAGCGCTGATCGCTGGCGGTACCGAGCTGACCGGGCATTTTTCCAACCCGCCGTTCCAGGACCAGGCCCTGGCCAATCCGAACGTGCATGTGGTGCTGAACACCTACGACCTGCTTGGCCCGAACTCGCCGACCGTGCTGTTTGCCACCGAAAAATTCCGCAACGACAATCCAAAAACCTACACGGCGTTCGTGGAAGCGTTGACCGAAGCCGCGCAGTTCGCCCAGCACGATAAAGGCGCTGCGGCTGACACCTACATCCGCGTGACCAAAGCCAAGATCGACCGTGCCGAGCTGCTGAAAATCATCGACAACCCGCAATTCGAATTCAGCGTTACGCCAAAAAACACCTACCCGCTGGCGGAATTCCTCTACCGCGTCGGCGCCATCAAGAACAAGCCTGAATCGTGGAAGGACTACTTCTTCCAGGACGCCAAGCCCCTGCAAGGAAGTTGAGATGAACGCGCCCTTGCAAGGCCACACGGCCAGCAACCTGCACACCACCGCGCCGTTGCTGGCGGTGGATCACGTCAGCCTGGAATACCGCACCCCGGAGCGCGTAGTGCGGGCAACCCATCAAGTCAGTTTCGAGATCGATCCTGCCGACCGCTACGTGTTGCTCGGCCCCTCCGGTTGCGGCAAATCAACGTTGCTCAAGTCTATCGCCGGGTTTATCAAACCGTGCGAAGGCGAGATCCGTCTGTTGGGGAAAAAGGTCGACCAACCGGGCCCGGACCGCATCGTGGTGTTCCAGGAATTCGACCAACTGCCACCGTGGAAAACCGTAAAACAGAACGTGATGTTCCCATTGCTGGCCTCTAAAACCTTGAAGCGCGCCGAAGCCGAAGAACGCGCGCTGCACTACCTCGACAAAGTCGGCCTCACGGCGTTTGCCGATGCCTATCCCCACACGCTTTCCGGCGGTATGAAAGCCCGTGTCGCCATCGCCCGCGCCTTGGCCATGCAGCCGAAAATCCTGCTGATGGACGAGCCCTTCGCTGCCCTCGATGCCCTGACCCGGCGCAAGATGCAGGAAGAATTGCTGCTGCTCTGGGAAGAGGTGCGTTTCACCCTGTTGTTCGTCACCCACTCCATCGAAGAAGCGCTGGTGGTGGGCAATCGCATCCTGTTGCTGTCGCCTCATCCGGGGCGCGTGCGCGCGGAAATCCACAGCCATCAATATGACCTGCACAGTCTCGGTGGCGTGGAGTTCCAGGCATCGGCGCGGCGTATCCATCGCTTGCTGTTCGATGAAGCGCCCGAGGCCGAACGTGAATTGGGTTTCGCTGATATCCGCATCGCGTATTAAGGGGAGCATCCATGCGCCAGGAATATGAAATCACCCTAGAACCGCTGATCAGCGTCCCCGTGGAGCGCGAACTGCCCCTGCGCCAACGCCTGTGGCAACAAGGTTGGCTGCGCAAGGGCCTGATCCTGGTGGTACTCGCGATCCTTTGGGAAGTCGTTGCGCGCTACCAGAATAATGACCTGTTGTTGCCGAGCTTCTTGCAGACCTTTCATGCGCTGTACGACGGCTTGCTCAGCGGCGAGTTGCTCAGCAAGGTCAGCATCTCGCTCGTGGTGCTGATCAAGGGTTACTTGATCGGCATCGTACTGGCGTTTGCCCTGACCACCTTGGCGGTATCGACCCAACTGGGCCGCGATCTGCTGAGCACCCTGACCTCGATGTTCAACCCGCTGCCGGCCATTGCATTGCTGCCGCTGGCGCTGCTGTGGTTTGGCTTGGGGCAGAACAGCCTGATCTTCGTGCTGGTGCATTCGGTGCTGTGGGCGCTGGCGCTCAACACGTATTCCGGGTTCCTCGGCGTGTCCGAAACCCTGCGTATGGCTGGGCGCAACTATGGCCTCAAGGGCATGCGTTTTGTGCTGTTCATCCTGATCCCGGCGGCGCTGCCGTCGATCCTCGCGGGCCTCAAGATCGGCTGGGCATTTGCCTGGCGCACCCTGATCGCCGCCGAGTTGGTGTTCGGTGCCACCAGCGGCAAGGGTGGCCTGGGGTGGTACATCTTCCAGAATCGTAACGAGCTGTACACCGACAAGGTGTTTGCCGGTCTGGCAGTCGTGATCCTGATCGGCCTGCTCGTGGAAAACCTGGTGTTTGACACCTTTGAGCGCCTGACCGTGAAGCGTTGGGGTATGCAGCGCTAAACACGAATGATTGCTCTTTGTCCGCCGTGAAGCCGATAATGCCGGCGGAATCTGGCGCCGCCCTGGCGTCAGGTGTGCCTCGTAAAAGGATTTACAACGATGCGGTTTTTTGTCTTGGCAGCGGCCTTGCTATTGTCGACCTCGGTTTTCGCGGAGTTCGTGCCCGAGCCGGTCAGCATGCCCAAGCCGCTTTACCCCAGCAACCTGACCTTCACCCAAGGGCATGCGCGTATCGGCCTGAATATTCACAACGACGGTACGGTCAGCGATGTCAAAGCGCTCAGCGCCACCAAGCCGGCGTTTGGTGCAGCCGCCGTCGCTGCGGCCACACTCTGGCGCTTCAAGCCTTGGACGGTAACTGCCGATCGGCCTGCGGTACTCGACGCGCAGAACGATATGATTTTCACGCCCGAAGCGCCAAGGAAGGAAACGACTCAACTGACCTTCACGCAAACCACTTACCAATCCTGCAGCGCACTGACCGAAGAAGTCAGCCAGTTCCGTCGCGACCATCCCACCCGCCCGTTGATCGCGATGAAGAGCTTTGCCATTACCCGGGTAGCGGTGATGTTCCCGGCGCTAAGCGGTAAAAGCGATTACAACGAAGGCCTGACCCGTGCCGACGAACTGGAAAACGCCCTGCCGGAAATCGTGCGTAAGTGCCAGGCTCATCCCAAAGCCACCTACGCGGACTACCTGCCCCGTAACCTGAAGCGCTACCTGTAAAGCCTGCTACGATTGCGCCCAGTTCACTCCCCATTGGTCACGAGTGCTTGGCATGCAATTACCGGACATGAACCTGCTGGTCGCCCTCGACGCCTTGCTCGACGAGGGCAGTGTGGTTGGCGCCGCGCGCCGCATGAACCTCAGCCCGGCGGCCATGAGCCGCACCCTCACGCGTATCCGCGAAGCCGTCGGCGACCCGATCCTGGTGCGCGCCGGTCGCGGCCTGGTGCCAACGCCCAAGGCTCTGCAGTTGCAAGGCCAGGTGCGCAACGTGGTGGAACAAGCGGCGCTGTTGTTCCGTTCCGCGGACCAAGTGGATTTGAGCACGTTGCGCCGTCGTTTCAGCGTGCGCGCCAACGACTTTTTCATCGGCGTGTACGGCGGTCGCCTGTTCGACACCATGGAACGCATGGCGCCGCTGTGCGAGCTGTGCTTCGTGCCCGAAGGCGATACCGACGACGAGGCCCTGCGTGAAGGTCGCCTGGATTTGCGCGTGAGCAACACCATGCCGGTCACTCCCGAAGTGAAGGTGCAGAACCTGTTCTCCACCACCTTCGTCGGCCTGGCACGGGAAGACCATCCGTTGTTCGACGAAGACATCACCGCCGCACGCTTTGCCAGTTACTCCCATATCAGCATCTCGCGGCGCGGCATTGCCCGTGGGCCGATCGACACCGCGCTGAGTGCTCAGGGCTTGGAACGTCGTGTGGCAATGATCGCCCCAGGCTTTCACGGCGCGATGTTCATGCTGCCCGATTCCGACTTGCTGCTGCCGGTGCCCAAGGAAGCGCTGTTGAGCGCCAATCGCCTGAAACTGCCCCTGCGCTCGTTCGCCCTGCCGATCTCGTTGCCGACGCTGGTGCTTGCCCAATCCTGGCACCCGCGATTCGATAAAGACCCTGCTCACAAATGGCTGCGTGAAACCATGCGCGAGAGTTGTCACGCCACTTGGCTTGAAGCACAGCCTGTTTGATCGTTGCGTTTGGTGCACTTATACCCTTCCAACAAGTAACTTTTTGTCATGTTTGTGCCTGATTAAACTGCTCAGGTATTCAACATCCCGAGTTACCTGTTCATGACCTCCCTCGCTGCCCCCACCCTTGCGGCCGCAGCCAAACCCACCGCGATGACCCCACCTGTATTCGGCCCGCGCATCATCATCGGGCTGGTCGGCGTGTTGCTGGCGGTGCTGGTCTCTGGCCTCAACGAGATGGTCACCAAAGTGGCCCTCGCGGACATTCGCGGTGCGCTGTACATAGGCTTTGACGAAGGCACCTGGCTGGTCGCGGCGTACACCGCGACTTCCGTGGCGGCCATGGCGTTTGCGCCCTGGTGTTCGGTGACCTTTTCCCTGCGCCGTTTCACCTTGTGCGCCATCGGCCTGTTCACTGCGCTGGGCATCCTGTGTCCGTTCGCGCCGAACTACGAAAGCCTGTTGGTGCTGCGCACTGTGCAAGGCCTGGCCGGTGGTGCGTTGCCGCCGATGCTGATGACCGTGGCTCTGCGGTTCTTGCCGGCCAACGTCAAGCTGTACGGCTTGGCCGGCTACGCACTCACCGCCACCTTCGGCCCGAGCCTGGGCACGCCGCTGGCGGCGCTATGGACCGAGTATGTTGGCTGGCAGTGGGCGTTCTGGCAGATCGTCGCGCCGTGCCTGCTGGCCATGATCGCCGTGGCCTACGGATTGCCGCAGGATCCGATTCGGTTGGAGCGTTTCAAGCAGTTCAACTGGCGCGGCTTGCTGCTGGGTTTCCCGGCGATCTGCATGCTGGTCATCGGCATTCTGCAAGGCAACCGCCTGGACTGGTTCGAGTCGGGCCTGATCACCTTCCTGTTAGGGGGCGGTGGCGTGTTGCTGGTGCTGTTCATGGTGAATGAATGGTCGCAGCCCATCCCCTTCTTCAAGCTGCAGATGCTCGGTCTGCGCAACCTGTCGTTCGCCCTGATTGTGCTGGCGGGCGTACTGATGGTGCTGACCTCGGTGATCATCATCCCGTCGAGTTTTCTCGCTCAGGTCCAGGGCTACCGTCCGCTGCAAACCGCGCCCGTGATGCTGCTGATGGCGATACCGCAGTTGATTGCGCTGCCGCTGGTGGCGGCGCTGTGCAACCTGCGTTGGGTCGATTGCCGATGGGTGCTGGGGATCGGCCTGGGCATGCTGGTGCTGTGCTGCGTGGGCAGCGCGCACCTGACTTCGGAATGGATTCGCGACGATTTCTACGGCCTCTACCTGCTGCAGATCTTCGGGCAACCGATGGCTGTGTTGCCGTTGCTGATGCTTTCCACCGGCAGTATCCAGCCAATGGATGGTCCGTTCGCCTCAGCCTGGTTCAACACCATCAAGGGGCTGGCCGCCGTGATCGCCACTGGCGTGCTCGATACCTTGACCACCCAGCGCCTGCATTTTCACTCGACCATGTTGGTCGACCGCCTGGGCAATTCCCCCCTGGCCGACGGCGATGCGCCGGGCCTGGCGCACCGCCTGCACGAGCAGGCCGTGGTGCTGACCTCTTCGGATCTCTATTACGTCATGGCCGCGGTCGCGGTGGCGTTGATCCTGCTGATTTTCTGGATGCCCACGCGGATCTTTCCGCCTCGCGCACCGACTTGATAGAAAGGACTGTTCATGAAACGCAAAGACAAAATTGCCGTCTCCGTCATCGCCGTGTTTGCCGTCGGCGTGCTGGTGTACCTGGTCGCGCCGGGTGTGCTGGGCAGCAAGCGCCAGACCACCAACGACGCGTTCGTCGCCGCTGACTTCACCCTGGTGGCGCCGCGCGTGGCCGGCTTTATCAAGGAAGTGCTGGTGGAAGACAACCAGCGTGTCAAAGCCGGGCAACTGCTGGCATTGATCGACGACCGCGACTTCCGCGCTGCCGCCCAGGCGGCTGATGCCGATACGTTGGTGGCGCAGGCCCAGCTGAAAAATGCCACCGCCACCTTGGAACGCCAAAGCTCGGTCATCGCCCAGGCCCAGGCCACCGTCGCGGCGGATCGCGCCGAAATGGCCTTCGCCGAACACGAACTCAATCGCTACAACCACCTTGCCGGTGTCGGCGCGGGCACTGTGCAGAACGCCCAGCAAGCCAAGACCCGTATCGACCAGGCCACCGCGCGGCTGGCGAATGCCACGGCGGTGCTGGCGGCCGAACGCAAGCAAGTGGAAATCCTCACCGCCCAGCGCGATGCCGCCGAGGGCGGGCTCAAACGCGCCCAAGCCGCGCTGGAACTGGCCAGCTTTCAACTGTCGTACACGCGCATCGTCGCGCCGGTGGATGGCATGGTCGGCGAGCGTGCGGTGCGCGTGGGCGCGTATGTCACGCCGGGCAGCAAGATCCTCGCGGTCGTGCCGCTGGAAGAGGCGTACGTGGTGGCCAACTTCCAGGAAACCCAACTCTCCCATATGCGTGCCGGCCAAGCCGTGCAGGTGCGTGTTGACAGCCTCGACGGCGAATTGCTCAACGGTCATCTGGAGAGCCTTGCACCCGCGACGGGCGTGACGTTTGCCTCGGTCAAACCGGATAACGCCACCGGCAACTTCACCAAGGTGGTGCAGCGCATTCCGGTGAAAATCGTCCTCGAACCCAACCAGGCACACACCGAGCGCCTGCGGGTCGGCATGTCGGTGGAAGCCAGCGTCGACACCCAGTCGGTCGCGCAGACGCGTGAGGTAGCCCAGCAATGAAGCGAGTGGCCTGGCTCACGTTGAGCCTTATCAGCCTGAGTGCCTGCACGGTCGGTCCAGACTTCCAGAGGCCGCAGGGCCCGCAAGTGACGCAATGGAGCGAGCCCCAGGGCCGCCAGGCGGCCAGCCGTGCGGTCAACGATCCGTTGCAGGAACGTTGGTGGGATGTGTTCCACGACGAGCAACTCTCGGCCCTTACACGCCGTGCGCTCACCGATAACCTCGACCTGAAGTTGGCCAGCAGTCGCCTGCAACAAAGCCGGGCCGTACGCCAGGTGACCACGGCCGAGCGTTATCCCAACGTCAACGCCAACGGTGATTACCAGCGCAAACGCAACAGTGGCAAAGGCTTGAGCGACCCGTCCGGCAACAACGGCCGTTCGGCATTCAACCAGTGGGACATGGGTTTCTCCGCGTCCTGGGAGCTGGACTTCTGGGGCCGCGTCAAACGCGAAACCGAAGCCGCCGACGCCACCTTGCAAGTCGCCGAAAACGACCGCCGTGCCGTGCTGTTGTCAGTGTTGGCCGAGACCGCTCAGAACTACATCCAACTGCGCGGTGTACAAAACACCCGCGCGGTCACCGAGCAGAACCTCGACGTCGCCCGTCACAGCCTCAAGCTCTCGCAGTTGCGCCTGGCTGACGGTGTGGCGACCGATCTGGACGTCGCCGAAGCCGCCGCCCAGGTCGCCGCCATTGAAGCGCGACTGCCGGATCTGCAACAGCGTCAGGACCAACTCATCAACGCCCTCAGCCTGTTGATGGGCGAACCGCCGCAGGCGCTGCATGCGCAACTGTCCAAGGACGCCGCCGTGCCCCAAACCCAGCGCCAGGTCGCGATTGGCCTGCCGTCGGAGCTGGCTGAGCGCCGCCCGGATATCCGCCAGGCCGAGGCGCGTTTGCATGCCGCCACCGCGAGCATCGGCGTGGCCAAGGGCGATTTCTACCCGCGCATCACCTTATCCGGCAGCCTCGGTTCCCAGGCCATGCAACTCTCGGATTTCGGTTCCTGGGGCTCCCGTGCCTTTGCCTTCGGCCCGCAGTTCAGCCTGCCGCTGTTCAATGGCGGGCGTTTGCAAGGCATGTTGAACCTGCGCGAAGCCCAGCAACAGGAAGCGGCGCTCGCGTACCAGCAAACCGTGCTGCGTGCCTGGCATGAGATCGACGACCAATTGACCCGCTACAACGCCAGCCAACTGCGCCGCGACAGCCTCGCCGAAGCCGTGCGTCAGAACCAGATTGCCCTGCGCACCGCGCAGCAGCAATACGTGGAAGGCGTGGTGGATTTCGTCAACGTGCTCACCGTGCAAAGCGCGCTGCTGGCCACGCAGGAGCAGTGGGTGGACAGTTCGACCGGGGTGTCGCTGGCGATGGTTGGCCTGTACAAAGCGTTGGGCGGGGGCTGGGAATCGGTCTACCCGCTGCAAACCGTTGGGCGCTGATCGACAAAGAGTTTTTGTCAGTCGAGAAATAAGGTGTAATGATAATTGCTCTCAATAGTACGCCTGAGCTTTTCATGGACACCGCGACTGACGGCCAGCAACAGCTTCATCTCCTGTACCGCGACCATCACGGCTGGCTGCAAGGCTGGCTGCGCAGGCGCCTGGGCGACCGCGAGCACGCGGCTGACGTGGCGCAGGACACCTTCCTGCGTCTACTGGTGTCCGGACGATTCCCGGGTGACAAGGAAAGCCGCAGCTACCTGGCGCAGATCGCACGCAACCTGGTGATCGACCAGTGGCGGCGTCTACGCATCGAGCGTGCCTATCTGGAAAGCATCGCGCACCTGCCCGAGCCGGAATCGCCGTCCCTGGAAACCCGCGCGCTGATCCTCGAAACCCTGATGCAGATCGACGCCATGCTCGACCGCATGCCCGACAACGTGCGCCAGGCGTTTTTGCTGTCGCAGTTCGAAGGCCTGAGTTATGCACAGACCGCCGAACGCTTGGGGGTGACTGTCAGCTCGGTACAGAAGTACATGACCCGCGCGATTGTTGCCTGCTATCAGGTGGCCTACGAAGAATGAGACACGACGCCCCCATCGCCCCGGCGGTTGTCGAGCAGGCCAGCGAATGGCTGATGCTGCAATGGGGCGGCGCCCTGCAAGGCGAACAACGCCAGGCCTTTGCCCGCTGGCAGGCCGCCGACCCTGAGCATCGCCGTGCCTGGCAGCGTTTGCAGCAGCTGCAGCAAACCCTCGGCAGCGTGCCCGCCGACAGCGCCCGCGCCGTGTTGCGCGACACACCCGACACCCAACGCCGCGCTGCACTCAAGCTGCTCGGCCTGCTGTTGATGGCCGGGGGTAGTGGCTACCTGGTGCAACGCAGCGAGCCCTGGCAAGCCGCCTTCGCCGAATACCGCACCCGCACCGGCGAGATTCGCCACGTCACCCTCAGTGACGGCACGCGGCTTGACCTCAACAGCGACAGCGCAGTCGACCTGCGTTTCAGCCCCCGCGAGCGGCTTATCCGCTTGATCCGCGGCGAGATCCTGCTGACCAGCGGCCACGACCCCATCCGCCCGTTGATCGTCGAGACCCCAGCCGGCGTCGTGCAGGCCCTGGGCACCCGTTTTGCCGTGCGCGAACTGGCCGATGGCAGCCGTGTCGACCTGTACGAAGGCCGCCTCCGCGTAACGCCGACCCATGGCGCAGCCGTGCAGATGAAGGCCGGTGACAGCCTGTGGTTCGACGCGCGTCACAGCGCGTCGCTGGCGGCGGTGAGCGCCAACGCCAGCAGTTGGACCGAACACCGCCTGATCGCCGAGCGCCAGCCGCTGGGCGAGTTTGTTGCGCAACTGAGTCGCTATCGTCCGGGGCTGTTGCGGTGTGACCAGGCGGTGGCGGGTTTGCTGCTCACTGGCGTGTTTCCGCTGAACGATACCGATGCAATCCTAGCGGCACTGGAGCGCTCGCTACCGGTGCACGTACACGCGGTCACGCGCTACTGGGTGACGATCAAGGCGCGGGTCTGAACATTTTTTCATCCGTGCTTGTCGGTTTTTGCTTCCCGCTCGGGATACCTCTTGAAAGCCAATCAAGAAGCGTTCTCACGGGGAGTCCTGCAATGCCGCACCACCCAATTCAACCTTTGGCCCGCGCCCTGCGCCGTGGCTTGTTTGTCAGCCTGTTGGCAACGGTGCCGATGGTGCCGACGCTGGGCTATGCCGAAGAAAGTGCCGAGGCGCAGCGCAGCTACAACATCCCGGCCGGCAACCTTGACCAGGCACTGAACCGCTTTGCCAGCGCCTCTGGCATTTTGCTGTCGGTCGATGCCTCGCTCACCGAAGGCAAGCGTAGCGCGGGCTTGCAGGGGCGCTATGGGGTCGAGTCGGGCCTGGAGCGGCTGCTGATGGGCAGCGGCCTGATGGCGATGCAATCCCAGGGCGGGTGGTCGTTGCAGGCGGTGTCCAATGGTGGGCCTTTGCAACTGGGCGCCACCCAGATCAGCGGCCAGCAAACCCAGGAAAGTGCCTGGGGCCCGGTGGACGGCATCGTGGCGACGCGCAGTGCCTCCGGCAGCAAGACGGACTCATCGCTGGTGGAAATTCCCCAGACCATCAACGTGATCACCGCCGCCGAGATCAAGGCGCGCGGCGCGCAAAGCGTCACCCAGGCGTTGCTTTACACCCCCGGCATGACGGCGGGTGGTTTCGCCGACCGGGTCAAGTTGTTCGATGAGCCGACGTCCCGGGGCTTCTCGCCTACGCCCCTGTACCTCGACGGTCTGCACTTGCCTTACGGCGGCGGCAGCACTGGCGGTGCGTTGCAGATCGAGCCCTACTCCCTGGAGCGTATCGAAGTGCTCAAAGGCCCGGCCTCGGTGCTGTACGGGCAGAATCAACCCGGCGGCATCGTCAACATGGTCAGCAAGCGCCCCAGCGAAACAGCGATCCACCAAGTGGTACTGGAAGCGGGCACCTACGAGCACAAAAGCGCGGCCATCGACCTGAGCGGCCCGCTGGATGAGCAAGGGCAATTTCTGTATCGCCTCACCGGCCTGGCCAATGACGGCCAGGACGAGATCAATTACGTCGAAAACAAACGCCAGTTCATCGCCCCCAGCCTGACCTGGCGGCCTAGCGATGAAACCAGCGTGACGGTGTTTGCCCAATACCAGAAAGACAAAGGTGTACCCGAAGCCCAAGGCCTGCCGGCGTCCGGCACGCTGTGGGACAACCCGAACGGCAAGATCAAGCGTGACGTGTTTATCGGCGAACCGGGCGTCAACCAGTACAACCGCGAGCAATACGCACTGGGCTACGAGATTTCCCATCGCCTGAACGACACCTGGACCCTCAAGCAAAACGCGCGTTACGCCGAGGTCGACGACCGCTACACCGCGCCGCTGCACGGCTACCGTTTTGTCGCCAACCCGGTCTCCGGCGTGCAGGACCAACGCTACCTGCAACGCTTCGGCGTGGACTGGGCGCAGAACAACAAAGTGTTTGGCGTGGACAGCATCGCCCAGGCTGAATTCGACACGGGCGCGCTGTCTCACACGATGATCTTCGGCCTGGATTACTACCATTCCAACTCGCTGTTCCATGGCCTGTATGACCGCAACCCACCGATCATCGACCTGTTCAAGCCGGTCTACGGCCAGCGCCTGAACTTTGGCCAGCCGTACCGCTGGGACCGCACCATCACCCAGACCGGCCTGTACGTGCAGGACCAGATCAAGCTGGATAAATGGGCGTTGGTACTGGGCGGCCGCTATGACTGGGCCAATGTGGTGAACAAAGAGCCCTTGACCGACACCCGCTTCGCCAGCAAAGACCAGGCATTCACGGGTCGTGCGGGCCTGGTGTATCTGTTCGACAATGGCGTGGCCCCCTTCGTCAGCTACACCGAATCCTTCCTGCCGCTGGCTGGCACTGACGCCAACCAAAAGCCATTCAAGCCGTCGACGGGCAATCAATATGAAGTCGGCGTGAAGTACCAGCCGCCTGGCCAGAAGAGTTTCGTGCAGGTCTCGGTCTACCAGCTGGACCAGGAAAATGTGCTCACCACCAACCCGGTGGACACCACCTTCAGTACTCAAAGCGGCGCCATGCGCTCACGCGGTGTGGAGCTGGAAGCCAAGGCCGTTCTCAGCGATGCCTGGGACATCGTCGCTTCGGCCTCGCGCAATGACATCAAATACACCAAGGACAACGATGGCCGCGAAGGCCGCCACCCTGCCGGCATCTCACCGCTCACCGCGTCAATGTGGGTCAACTACAGCGTGCTCGGCGACACCCCGCTGGCCGGCCTTGGCGCAGGCCTGGGCGTGCGCTATGCGCGCCAAAGCCTGGGCGACTACTATGAGGGCGCCTTCAGTGTGCCGTCCTACAGTGTCTACGACGCCAGCCTGAGCTACGACCTGAGCCGTTCGCCACTCAAACTCAAGGGCGTGAAACTGGCGATGAACGTGCAGAACCTCACCAACAAGACCTACGTCTCGCAGTGCACCAGTAACCTGGATTGCTATTACGGTGAAGGACGCACGGTGGTGTCGAGCCTGACCTACGATTGGTAACTGCCCGCATACGGTAGGAGCGAGCGTGCTCGCGAAAAACGCATGGAGCACGCGCCGCTACCTGATAGCGCTGCGTTATCGTTGACGTCTTTCGCGAGCAAGCTCGCTCCTGCAGGTCGTGGTTGAAGTCTTAAGGGTTCTGCAAGAACACCACATAACCCCGAAACCAATCACTCCCGTGTAAATACCCCGGTTCCTCCCACGTCCCACCCTGGATCAAGCCAATCTTGAACGGCAGCCCCAGCCGGTTCATCCGCGGCAAGTACGCCGCGTAATCCGGGATGCTGTGCCGTCCCTGATAGGTCTGCACCACGACTTCATCCACCACGCCCTTGAGTTGGGCGATGGCGGCTGGGTCGGCGTTGCTGCTCCAGTCCATCAGGCCGGTGATGCTCAGGCGCAGGTCGGCGGGCAGCCGTTGACGCAGGTCGCGCAGGAAGCTGGCGTATTCATGCAGGTACTGGGTGCGGGCGTCGAAGTCGATCTGGATGCCGACCACCGGGTTGCCCGCGTCGCGCCAGCGTTGCACCTGACCGAACAGTTGGCGGTAGACCTGCTCGGGCCAGTGCAGGGTGTGGGCGCGGTAGACGATCCAGATGTCGCCCTGGGTAAGGCGCGGCACACTGACGCCTTGGGCGATCATCTGCACGCCGCGCTGGGGCGCGCGGCGCGTGGAGTTGATCTGGCCCTGGAGGACGTACAGGGTTTTCGCCTGCTTGAGCACCGGCTGTGGCGTGACGCCGCTCCACAGCCAGAAGGCGTCATAGTCGCGGGCGTCGACGGCGCCGAAGGCCGGGCTTGCCAACAACAGCAAGCCTAACCACAGATGCTTCACCAGTAGTACTGCAGCGATTTGCCCCATTGGGTGTCGGCGAAGCTGCTTTTCAGCTGGCGGAACCAGGCTTTGCGCACGGCAGGTTCAACGTCTTGCCCGCCGCAGCTGTTGTAGCCCGACGGTGCGTAACAGTTGACCGCACGGAACAGTGCGTAGGCCTTGTCATTTTTCGGCGCCTTGGCGTTGCCGATCACCTGTTTGTAGCCATCCAGCCGCGAGAAGGTTTCCCCCTTGAAGTCCGATGCGGTGCTGCCCAGGCTGCCGGCGGCGCGGGCCTGCTCCAACGGCATGCCGTCCAGGCCGTTGCGCAGGATGAACTCACCCAGGCAGTTCAGGCCCTGCGGGTTTTTCGCATCGGCCTGCAAGGTCGCGGCGGTTTGCGCGATGCTCGGGCAGGCGTAGCCGGACTCGGCTTTGTCGCCGTTCCACTGGAACAGCTTCAAGGTCTGGCTGGCGCTGTAGACGTAGCCCAGGCTGGTGCCCAGTTTGTCGTCCGGGGCGGTGGTCGGCAGTTGCTTGAGGTCGTCGGCGAACGTTGCGTACTGGCCGCGCAGCAGGTCTTTGTAGAGCAGCACGAATTGCGCAGTCTGGCGCTCCAGCGGGTCGCTGGCCTGGGCGATCTGCTGGCGCAGCAACTCGGGACCGGCGACGTTGCGCAGCAGGATGTAGCGCACCTGCTTGGCGCTGATCGGCGAATCGGCGGCAAACACCTTGGCCAATTGGCCGCTGCGCTCGTAGTTCATGGCCAGGGCCAATTCCAACTGATCGCGTTGCAGCGGTAACTTCGCCAGCGGCAGCAATTGCAGCCAGAGCGCTTCGGCGCCTTTCCAGTCCTGCTTGGCTTCCAGGGCCAGGGCGCGCAGGGTCTGTTGGCTGAAGGCGAAGTAATTGAGGCTCGACGGCACACTCTGGGGCAATTGCTTCAACGCGGCGTCCGGTTGCTGCTCGATGTACAGCGCGCACACCGCCAGCAGGTAGTCGTACAGTTCCGGCGCGCTGGCGAACGCTGCTTTTTGCTTCTCCAGGTCCGCGCGGGAAAGGGCGGGTTGGTTGCCGCCGCGCATCACCATCAGGTCGCTGACGAGCTGGATCATCGGCGTGGTGACGGTCTCGCTATTGACCATCAACAGCTTGAGGTCGGCTTCCTCCACCAGTTCATCCACCGACACATTGCGCTGCGCGTCTGTCGCTTCGGTCATCGACCAGGCGTAGGCCTCGGCGAGTTTGGTGTTATCTCCTGCCAACCAATAAACACGGCGCAACAGGCCACGGGCGGAGGCCAGGTATTCGCCTTGTGGATAAGTTTTCAGGTAGCCGAGAAAGCCTTCTTCGGCATCCCCCAGGGCGGACTTATCCACATGCTTGAGTTGCGGCATGCCGTATTCGTCAAAGGCTTCAGCCTGGGCCTGGTTCAAGGATGTACGCGCGGTCATGTACAGCGCGGTTTCCTTCAGCCAAGGCACCTGGCTGGAGCTGGCAGCGGCAAAACCGCGCTCAGCGTCACCGAAGCGACCGCTGTAGAAGTCGGCGGCGGCTTGCAGGTATGTACGGAACAGTTGGCCGTCGCTGGACTGGATCTGCTGGGCGTCCACCACCTGGCCGTCCCACGAACAGGCCGTGAGCAGTTGCAAGCGCGCCTTTATCAGCAGCTCACGCTCGGTCGCTGGCATGTCGGCCTTGATCACCTGGCTGATGAACGCAGTGGCGCTGTCATCATCGTTGCTGCGGCAACGGCTGCCCTCGCCATTCAGAAACGCTTCGCCTGCGGTCTTGTACTCGTCACGTTTGATGCCCAGCGGCTGTAGCAGCGTGTCGAGTTCGGCGGTGCGCGAGTCGTCCGGTTTGGTGTCGGGCTCGTCGCTGGTGGCGGGGACAGGCACCAGGCGATAGACCGGGAAGGGCACTGGGCCGAAGCCTTGGGCCAAATCGTCTTCACTCAAGGCATTGGGCGTAAGCGGTGCGGCCTTTTTGTCCGCCAGCAGCAGGCGCAGGTTCACGCGACTGTCGTTACCGGGGCTCAGGAAGGGCAGGTTGCTGCATGAATCGAGGCTGTCATGCGAGACGCGCCAATCGGGATAACACGAGTCGTCAGAGCTTGCCTGAGCGTGCTGGGTCATAGCCGCCAGCAATGTTAGTGCGAGGGGTGACAAAAAACCGATGCGCATGACGTGTCCTTGATCCTGAGTCCTTGGAGGAGGGCAATAATAGCGTGTTCCTGCATTTACTTCGGAGAGGCCCTGCACAAATTGCTGATTTGTCCGATTCCAGCAGCCAGCCTGGATCTTTTGTCCTAGAGTGGCGGTGTTTGCGCTTGGGCAATCAGGGGAATCGAGGTGCGTCGGTCTGTGGTAGAGCAAAACGAAAAGGTCGGGACGTTACCCGCACTTAACCGCCTCAGTTGGGAAGGTGCCGGTTGGATCAACCGTCTCTGGTGGGTGCCGATCCTGGCGCTGGCCATGGCCCTGCGCTTTCACCACCTGACGTCGGCGGCGATTTGGGGCGACGAGGGCTCAAGCCTGTTGCTCAGCGAATATGCTCTGGGCGACCTGTGGTTCCACGCCGCGCACGACGTGCACCCCCCGCTGTATTTTTTCCTGTTGCGCGGTTGGATCGAATTGTTCGGCGACAGCATCTGGTCGATTCGCGCCATGAGCGCCATTCCCGGCGTGATCGTCGTGGGCCTGGGCATCTGGCTCACGCGGCAATTGTCCACTCGTCGTGCGGCATTGCTGGCGGGGATCCTGCTGGCATTGTTGCCGACGGCGGTGCGCTACAGCCAGGAAGTGCGCATGTATTCGCTGCTGGGCGTGTGGTTGCTGGGCGCCACGCTGGCGCTGGTGTACTGGGTGCGTCACCCCGAGCGCTCGCGGTATCTCGCGGCGTACGGGGTGTTGATGAGTGCCGGCTTCTACACCCATTACTTCACCGCGCTGTGCGTGCTGGTGCATTGGGCCTACCTGGGCGTGCTGAGTGGCGCGATGCCGCGAGACCAACGGCTGATCACGCGCCCGGCCTGGTGGGTGGCCAACGCTGCGATTGTGTTGATGTACCTGCCGTGGTTGCCGAATCTGCTGGACCTGGTGCAGCACGTCGACCAGCTCAAGGTGGGCGGCGACATTGGTTGGGAAGAACCGGTCAACCTGTTCTCCTTGCCGTCGATGATCTGGCAGTTCGTGCTGCAGGATGAAGGCGTCGGCTTCTGGGCGCCGCTGTTCTGGTTGTTCCCGTTGCTGCTGGTAGCGGTCGTGGTCATCACGGCCTGGCGTGACCGCGAGCGCCATCGACCCGCCAGCCTGTTGGCGCTGCTTTTCCTGTTGCCACTGCTGCTGGTCTACGGCGTGTCGTTTATTTCCCCGGTGTTTATCGAACGTTACCTGACCGTATACGCCTTGAGCTTGCCGATCCTGCTGGCGATGGCCATCGACCGCTTGCCGTCGCGGTTTTCGCTGTTGGGGGCGGCGTTGTTCGTGCTGTTTGTCGGCGTGGAACTGGTGGGCTTGAAGAACAACTTCACCGTGGACGAACACGACCAGTTCAACGTGCCGGTGGAGTTCGTCAACCGCAATTACCAGGAAGACGACCGCATCGTCCTCAGCGACATGATGTGGTACCTCAGCTACGTGTATTACGACCAGACCGACGCCCAACTGCAGCTCTACACCCCGCCCAAACCTGATGGCACGCCCACCCGGCCGAATGCCTATGGCTTCGGCACCCTGGTGGACCAGGACGGCGGGCGTATTTACCTGGACCATCTGTCTGCACTGCCCGCCGACACCCGCCGCGTTTGGCTGATCAGCAGCAACGAAGCACCGGACGATTTCGCCCCGCTGCCTGAAGGCTGGCGCGAACTCAGTCGCCAGGATGGCGGCGGCGCGAGGGCGCGATTGTTTGTGGTGTGCAACGCACCGTCGGCGCAACCCGAGGGCTGCCGCTAGACTGGGTTAATTCATTTCTTTCAGGAGCCCGCCATGGAATCGCCTGTGCATAGTTTGCCGTCACTGTTCAAACAGCTGGGCCTGCCGGATGACCCGGTGAGCATCGAGCAATTTGTGGCGGTTCATTCGCCGCTCAAGCCGGAGTTGAAACTGGCGGATGCGTTTTTCTGGACGGACAGCCAGAAGGCGTTTTTGCGCGAGGAGATTTTGGAGGATGCAGATTGGGCTGAGGTGGTGGATGAGCTGAATTTGATGTTGCGGGGTGGGCGAGGGGCGTAAAAAATTTGGCAGAAAGGGCAAAAGCACCGCTTGGACGGATCGGTCCATGATCGACCTGTGGGGGTGTTGGAATTCTGCAGCCGTTCCTAGACCCACTTTTACTCAGCCATACCGCCTCCCACCCATCCGCTAAATTGTTTCAAAACTTGACGCATTTCGATCCATCCACCATATTGATAGTTAGCAAACTAACTGTATGCGAACTATCCAGTGCCTCATTCTCCCGAACAACTCCAGATGAACCTCAGCAGCAGCATGGTGGTGGGCGCCCGTAACTGGCGCAAAATCTGCCAGACCACGCTGGTGAGCTATGGCATCTCCGAAGCCTGCGCCGTGCCGTTGTTGATGATCGGCCGCTTGGGCGATGGTGTGCACCAGGTCAAAGTTGCCCAGGCTTCAGGGATGGAAAGCCCGTCGCTGGTGCGCTTGCTCGACCGCCTGTGCACCGATGGTTACGTGTGCCGCACCGAAGACATCCATGACCGTCGCGCCAAGGCCCTGAGCCTGACCGAGCGCGGCCGCGAACTGGTGCAAGCGGTGGAAGGGCAGTTGGTGCGCCTGCGCAAGGAAGTGCTGGCAGACATTCCCCGGAGCGACATGGAAGCCGCGCTGCGTGTGCTGCGCGCCTTCGAGGCGGCTTCGCTTTGAACGGATTTTTTACCGGTTTCCCGCCCGCCCGTGATTGGTTCTATGGGGTGCGCACCTTTGCGGCCTCGATGATTGCCTTGTACATCGCCATGCTCATGCAAATGCCGCGTCCGTACTGGGCGATGGCCACGGTGTATATCGTTTCCAGCCCGTTTGTCGGCCCCACCAGTTCCAAGGCGTTGTACCGCGCCATCGGCACCTTCATGGGCGCGGCGGCGGCGGTGATTTTTGTGCCGATGTTCGTGCAATCGCCCTACATGCTGGTGGTGGTGATTGCCTTGTGGACGGGCACGTTGTTGTTTCTGTCCATGCACCTGCGCACCGCCAACAACTACGCGCTGATGCTGGCCGGCTATACCTTGCCGCTGATCGCGCTGCCGGTGGTGGATAACCCGTTGGCAGTGTGGGACGTGGCCGAGGCGCGTACCGAGGAAATCTTCCTTGGCATCGCGGTGGCAGCCGTGGTGGGCGCGATGTTCTGGCCGCGCCGGCTGATGCCGGTGTTTGATGGCTCGGTGGCCAAGTGGTTTGCCGATGCCCAGGTCTACAGCCAGCGCTTTCTGACGCGCAACGTTGAGCCTGACGAAATCAGCACGCTGCGCGGTGGCATGGTCGCCACCTTCAATACCCTTGAACTGATGATCGGCCAACTGCCCCACGAAGGCGCGCGCCCCCAGACGGTACGTAATACCAAGGAACTGCGCGGGCGTATGATTCACCTGTTGCCGGTGGTGGATGCGCTCGATGATGCGTTGTATGCCATCGAGCATCGCGCGCCGGAATTCCTCGATAAGATCACGCCGCTGCTGCAGGCGACCCGCCAATGGTTGGAAGGCACCCAAGACGCTGCGCCGATGGAAAGCTGGCGCGCCTTGCGCGATCAGGTCGATGCCTTGCAACCTCAAGGTGAAGCGCTGGACGATCGTCACACATTGCTGTTCTCCAACGCGCTGTACCGCCTGGGCGAATGGATCGACCTGTGGCAAGACTGCCGCAGCCTGCAAGCCGCCATCCAGTGTGAAAGCCAGGACACCTGGCGCGCCGTGTACCGCCATTGGCGCCTGGGCCGGCTCACGCCGTTCCTCGACCGTGGCCTGATGTTCTACTCGGCGTTTTCCACCGTCACCGCGATCATCGTTGCCTCGGTGCTGTGGATCCTGCTCGGTTGGACCGACGGCGGCAGCGCGGTGATCCTGGCCGCCGTCGCCTGCAGCTTTTTTGCCTCGATGGACGACCCGGCGCCACAGATCTACCGGTTCTTTTTCTGGACCGCCATGTCGGTGCTGTTCGCCAGTCTTTACCTGTTTTTGGTGCTGCCCAACCTGCATGACTTTCCGATGCTGGTGCTGGCGTTCGCCGTGCCGTTTATCTGCATCGGCACGCTCACGGTGCAGCCGCGTTTTTACCTGGGCATGCTGCTGACGCTGGTCAACACCTCGTCGTTTATCAGCATCCAGGGCGCCTATGACGCCGACTTCCTCAATTTCGCCAACGTCAACCTGGCGGGGCCGGTGGGCTTGCTGTTTGCCTTTGTGTGGACACTGATCGCGCGGCCCTTCGGTGCTGAACTGGCGGCCAAGCGCCTGACCCGTTTCAGTTGGCGCGACATCGTCAGCCTCACCGAGCCCGCGACCCTGGCCGAACACCGGCACATGGCCGCGCAGATGCTCGACCGCCTGATGCAGCACCTGCCGCGCCTGGCCCTGATCAACCAAGACACCGGCACCGCCCTGCGCGATTTGCGCGTGGCGCTGAATCTGCTCGATCTGCTGGCCTACTCGCCGCGCATCCTCGGTGTGCCACGGGTGTTGCTCAACCAAGTCGTCGAAGGCGTAGGCGGTTACTTCAAGGCGTGCCTCAAGGCCGGTGAACGCTTGCCTGCGCCGAGCGGTCTGCTGATGACCCTGGACCGCACTCGCCGCGCCCTCAACGGCCAGGGCCTGCAAGACGAAGACGACACTCGCCTGCACCTTTTGCACGCGCTGGCTGGCTTGCGCCTGTCACTGCTACCGGGCGTGGAATTTATTGGCGGCACCGAGATGGAAGCGCCGCTGCCTGATGGAGCGCCTTTATGATCGGTGATCTGGATATCAGCGGGGTGTTCCTGCCCACGCTGCTGGTGCTGATGGGCATTACGTACGTGTTGTTCCTGGTGGTGCACGGGTTGTTGACCCGGCTCCACTTCTATCGCCTGGTCTGGCACCGGGCATTGTTCAATGTGGGGCTCTACGCGCTGTTGCTGGGCGCGGTGGACTCACTCAGTCGATACCTGATGACATGAAAAAACCTTTTTTGACCATCGGCCGTGTCGTCCTGACCCTGTTGATCGTGACGTTTGCGGTCGTCGTGGTGTGGCGCATGGTCATGTACTACATGTTTGCCCCCTGGACCCGTGACGGCCACATCCGTGCCGACATCGTGCAGATCGCCCCGGACGTGTCCGGGCTGATCCAGCGCGTGGACGTGCGCGATAACCAGTTGGTGACCAAGGGCCAGGTGCTCTTCGCCGTCGACCAGGACCGCTTCAAACTGGCGTTGCGCCAAGCCCAGGCCGCCGTGGCCGACCGCCAGGAAACCCTGGCCCAGGCCCAGCGCGAGTACAAGCGTAACCGCGGCCTTGGCAACCTGGTGCCCAGCGAACAACTGGAAGAAAGTCAGTCCCGCGTGGCCCGTGCCCAGTCGGCCCTGGCCGAGGCTCAGGTGACGGTGGATTCTGCCCAGCTCAACCTCGATCGCTCGGTAATCCGCAGCCCCGTGGACGGTTACGTCAACGACCGTGCGCCGCGTACCCAGGAGTTTGTCACCGCCGGGCGCCCGGTGTTGTCGGTGGTGGACAGCAACTCTTTCCATATCGATGGTTATTTCGAAGAGACCAAACTCGACGGCATCCACGTCGGCATGGGTGTGGACATCCGTGTGATTGGTGACAACGCCCGTCTGCACGGCCATGTGCAGAGCATCGTCGCCGGTATCGAAGACCGCGACCGCAGCAGCGGCTCCAACCTGTTGCCCAACGTCAACCCGGCATTCAGCTGGGTGCGCCTGGCCCAGCGGATTCCGGTGCGCATCGCTTTTGATGATGTGCCGGCCGACTTCCGCATGATCGCCGGCCGTACAGCCACCGTCTCGATCATCGGCGATAAGGTTAAAGACGGAGACAAACCATGAAGCAGCTGTTGGCCACCGCTGCGTTGGGGTTGTTGCTGTCGGCCTGCCAAGTGGTGGGGCCGGATTACTCGCTGCCAGATAAAGCCGCCATCAACCGTGGCGACCTGCAAGGGCACATTGCGGGCGAGGGCAATAACGTAGTGTCGGCGCCGGTGCCGGCCGATTGGTGGAAGTTGTACAAAGACCCGCGCCTGGATGAGCTGGTGCGCCAGGCCATGGCCTCGAACACTGACTTGCGCGTGGCCGCCGCGAACTTGCAGCGTGCGCGCTATCAGACCCAGCAAGCTGAATCCGCAGGCGGCTGGAGCCTCGGCGCGAAGGCGGAGGCCCAGCGCCTGCAAGAGTCCGGCGAAGCGTTTTTGCTGGCCGACAAAGTCCCGGTGGGCAACATCGGCAGTGTGGGGATCACCACCTCGTATCAATTCGATCTGTTCGGCACCTTGCAGCGCGGCATCGAGAGCGCCCAGGCCAGCGCCGATGCGGCCCAGGCCGCTGCCGATATCGCCCGCATCACGCTGGTGGCCGATGTCGTGCGCTCCTACACCCAAGTGTGTGCGGCAAACGAAGAACTGGCGATTGCCAACGAGTCCCTCGACTTGCAAGCCCAGAGCACCCAACTGACCCAACGCCTGCGTGACGCCGGGCGTGGTGATGAAACCCAGGTGACCCGTTCGCAAACCCAATACAAATCCTTGCGCGCCGACATGCCGCGCTACGAAGCGCTGCGCCAAGCTGGTTTGTTCCGCTTGTCGATGCTGCTGGCCAAGCCGGTTGACCAACTGCCGGCGGGCACCGGCACCTGCGCTGAATTACCCCATATCGCCCAACTGTTGCCGGTCGGCGATGGTGCGACACTGCTCAAACGCCGTCCCGATGTGCGCCAGGCCGAACGTCAACTGGCCGCAGCCACCGCACGTATCGGTGTGGCCACTGGCGCGCTTTACCCGGATATCAGCATCGGCGCCACCGTGGGCACCGTTGGCCTGCTCGACAACCTTGGTCAGCCTGCAACCAACCGTTGGGGCTTTGGCCCGATGATCAGTTGGACTGTACCGACCAACGGCGCCCGCGCGCGCGTCCACGAGGCCGAAGCCGCAACCCAGGGCGCCCTGGCGCACTTTGACGGGGTGGTGCTCAATGCCATCCGCGAAACCCAGACCGGCCTTGCGCAATACACCGCGCAACTGCAACGCCGCGATGCCTTGGCCGAAGCCGGCGAGTCGGCCAAGGAAGCAGCAGGGCAGACTCACCGTTTCTTCCAGGCGGGACGCGCCTCATTCCTGGCCGACCTGCAAGCCACCCGCACGTACACCGATGTGCGCGCGCAACTGGCCGCGGCCAACACTCAGGTTGCCATGAGCCAGATCGATCTGTTCCTGGCCCTGGGCGGTGGTTGGGAAAGCGGACGAACGCAAGCGTCTCAGCCCAGCAAACCCTGAGCGAATGACTATGCTTTGACAGGTGGAGAGCCGTGACGCTCTGCCTGTCACTGTTCGCGTTTGCTCATGGGGATTCCAATAATGAAAAACCCTTATGCTCCCGCTTTCTGGTGCGTGTGTTTCGCACTGGTATTGTTGTCGGCTACCTACTTCTACGGCGTCATGCTGGCTCACCAACTCGACAAGGCGATGGTGTTTCTCGACAGCGCCTGCCTGGTGATCGGCACCCTGTCCATCGGCGTAGTGGCTTGGGCCTCTTACCAGAATCAACGGGTGAAGAAAAAACTCCTCGAACAAGGCAAGACCCGCGTGGCGATCTGGGACACCAAGGTCGCGCTGCGTCGGGTCGAGACCGTGTTCGACCGCTATTTCTGGGGCAGCTATTGGCAGCCGGGGCGGACCTTCCAGGAGGTCATGGGTGACCTCACTGGCACACCCCTGGAAAAAAGCCTCGAAGTCCTGAAGAAACAGTGCGTGGCCCTCGACCGGCAAGTGGCCGACGGAAGGCACTGGCTGAACAACGCGCGGGAATTGTCCGACGTGGCCACGCAAATGGCCCGCGAACGCTACCAACTGGACTTCTGCGACCCCAAGGCCGACACCCCCGGCAATGCCGTGATACACCGCGAGTTTGAGGTGCTGGTGTACACCTGGACGGCGCGCCTGAAGAGTTTCGACCACCAGTTGGATGAAATAGAGCTGGAGTATTCCTGAACCAGTCCTGAACTGAGGCCTCTGAAAAGCTGGGCCGTTCGCGGCCGCCAGTGCTAATCTTCCCCCGTTTTCGGCGGGCTTGAGCCAATCCCCCTTGGGGTTCAAGGAAGACAGCCCACTTCTCACAGGATTTGATCAGGTCACTTCATGAATAAGCCAGCCGTAGTTCTCTTGGGTTTCGTTGTCGCCGTGGGCGTCGTCAGTGCAGGCGGTGCCTGGTACACCGGCAAGCAGTTGGAGCCGGTGCTGCAAACGGCCGTGCAGGATGCCAACAAGGAACTGCAACGTTCCATGGCCGGCGTCGACGGCACCGTTAACCTGGAACTGGTGTCCCTGGAACGTGGCCTGTTCAGCAGCACCGCGCACTATCGCCTCAAGGGGCAAGGCTCGTTCTTCGGCGAGCAGAACCCGAACCCTGAGCTGCTGTTTGTCGACCATATCGAACACGGCCCGCTGCCGTTCTCGCGCCTGGTGTCGTTGAAGTGGCTGCCGGTCATGGCCACCAGTCACTATGCGCTGGAAAAAAACCCCACCACCGAAAAATGGTTCGCCGCCGCCAAAGACGTGCCGCCGCTCAAAGGCGTGGCCAATATCGGCTACAGCCGTTCGGTCACCGGCAACCTCGAATTGCTGCCGCTGGAATTCAAGGACGAGACATCCTCGGTGAGCTTCTCCGGTGTGAACCTGGATTTCGACAGCACCGCGGAGGGCAAGAAGGTCAAGGTTGAAGGCTATATGAACAGCCTCAAGCTGGACGTAGTCGACGCCAATGGCGCGCCGTTCAACGTCGAACTCGCCGGTCTGACCGTGGCCAGCAACCTGGAGAAATCCACCTTCGGCTTCTACACCGGGCAGAACACCGTAGAGCTGAGCGACACCAAGCTCACCTTCGGCCCGCAGAAAGCCGTGATGACCCTCAAGGGCTTCGAGCAGAAAGACACCAGCGAAATCAAGGACAACAACATGTCCGGCCGCGTCGACTACAAGATCGACGAGATTGGCTACCAGGGCAAGCCGGTCGGCTCTGCTGCCATGGCCCTGAGCTTGAAGAACATCGATGTGCCGTCCGGTCTGGTGCTGACCAAGCTGTATCAGGACAAGATGCAGCCGGTACAAGCCGCTGCCGCTGCCGGCCAACCAGTGCCTGAGCTGCAACTGACCGAAGCCGAGCAAACCCTTGCTGAAGCCAACGTCAACCAATTGCTGGCTGCCAAGCCGCACCTGGCGCTGGAAAACCTGTCCCTGAAAACCACCCACGGCGAAAGCAAGTTCAATCTGGTAGTGGACCTGGCCAAGCCGACCTCCATGGAGCTGCCTCCGGTTGAATTGGGCAAGCAAATGGTCTCGCTGCTGGACGCCAACCTGACCCTGTCCAAGCCGATGATTGCCGACGTTGCCGCCCTGCAGGCGCAGGTCGGTGGTGTGACCGACCCTAAAGCCATCGAGCAGCAATCCCAGATGGCGAGCGAAATGGTCAGTGGCATGGCCGTAGGCACGCAGCTGGCAACCCTGGTCGGCAGCGACGTAGTGTCCAAGCTGCATTACGCCAACAATGAAGTGACCTTCAACGGCCAGGAGATGACCGTCGAGCAATTCATTGGCTTCGTGATGTCCAAAATGGGGGCGGTGGGCGGCGCGCAGTAAATATTTCGCCATCGCCCAGAAATAAATAATGGGGGAGCGGGGTTGCCCGCGATAGGGGTCAAACGGTCGGCGCGTGTGTTGGCCGGTACCCCCTTATCGCCGGCAAGCCCGCTCCCCCATTGGTATTTCAGATTTGATGGGCAATTCTGAACAATTGTTATTGATTGCCCTTTTTCATCGGCGCGTCGGGGATAGTTCATACAGGAAAGCTAGGTCGGGTCACGAGACGCCGACACCCTGATGCAGATTGCTCAGGACCACCTATCGTTACAGCTTTCCGTGTGTAAGGAAGCTCACGATATGCTGCGACACATTCCACTCAGTGCCTCAGGCCGGTTACGGCTGCTCATCGGGGTAACCTTGTGCAGCCAGTTGCTGATGCCCACCTTCGCCATGGCCGACCCGGCCTATGACGCCCTGATCATCCAGGCGCGCAACGGCAACTTCACACCCGCCCTGACTCAACTTCGCCAAATGCCCGCCGAGCGCCAGACGCCGGGGCAGATCAGCGATCACCTGGTGATCGCCGGTTGGGCCGGCCAGGATGCCGAAGTGCTGAAGGTGTACGAGGCACAGGGTCAGAATCGCAACTTGACCGCCCAGGCGCTGGCGACGGTCGCGCGCACCTATCGCAACCAGAAGCAGTGGGCGCAGGCCGAGGCGGTCTATCGCAAAGCGCTGCTGCGTGAGCCGAACAATGTTGACCTGCAACTGGGCCTGGCACTGACCCAGGCTGACGGCGGCAAAACCAACGAAGCGGTGCAACGCGCTCGTGCGCTGGTGGCCGGCAAACCGGATGACCCCAATCGACGCATGGCCCTGGGTTATGCGCTGACCCGTGCGGGTTTGCAGTACGACGCACTGCACGAATTCGACCAGGCGTTTATCCGCGCCGGCGACAAACCGGAAGTGGCCCGCGAATACATCGTTGCCTTGCAAAAGGCGCGTCTGCCCGAGCCTGCACTGCGCCTGTCCGCCCAGCGTCCCGGTCTTGTCGACCCCGTGACCCAGCGTCGTCTCGAAGGCGACCTGGCCGCCGAGCGCGTGCGCATGGCCGAGTTCGCCACGCGTACCGAGAAAGAGCGTTATGTCATCGCTGATCGCGCCTTGCAGGGCTACGATCAACTCCTCGCCCGCTGGACCCCGGACCCCACGGCCAAAGACGATGTGGTGCGTTGGCGCATCGACCGCCTGGGTGCGCTCAAGGCGCGGGCGCGTACCGCCGAGGTGATCCGCGAGTACGAAACCCTCCAAGCCGAAGGTGTGCAGTTGCCCACCTATGCGGTGCGTTGGGTAGCCGCGTCCTACCTCGACCAGCGCCTGCCGGAAAAGGCTGCGCCCTTGTATCGCCAAGCGCTGAGCGCCCCCGATGCGGATGTGGGCGATCGTGTTGAAGACAGCACCGCCTTGTTCTACGCCTTGCTCGAAAACGATCAGGTGGACGAAGCGCGGGCGGTCGCCAAGAACTTGGCCGACAGCCAGAAACCGCGTGTTGAACTGAAGGGGCTACCGATCGGCAACCCAAACGACGAGTGGATGGACGCCCAACAATTGGCCGCCCAGGCCGGCACCTATGGTTCCGACCTGCCGTCCAGCGAAAAAGCCCTGGAAGAACTGGTCGGCAAGGCGCCTGGCAGCATCGGCCTGCGCCTGGCGCAAGCCGAGATGTACCGAGCCCGCGACTGGCCACGGCGCGCCGAGCGCTCACTCAAGGAAACCGAAACGCAAAGCCCGCGTGACATCGGCCTGGAGATGTCCCAAGGCTTCACGGCCCTGGACCTGCAGGAATGGCGTCAACTCGACATCCTCACCGACGACGTAGTCGCCCGTAACCCAGACAACCGCCAGGTGCAGCGTCTCAAACGCCTGCGTGATGTGCATGATATGGCCGAGCTGCGCGTCGAGGCCTACACCGGTAAAAGCTTTGGCGGTGGTAACAACGGCGATGCCGGTGCCGTCTCGGGTAGCCGGGATTGGGGCATTGAAAGCCGCCTCTACA
This sequence comes from Pseudomonas simiae, assembly GCF_000934565.1. NCBI lineage: Bacteria > Pseudomonadati > Pseudomonadota > Gammaproteobacteria > Pseudomonadales > Pseudomonadaceae > Pseudomonas > Pseudomonas simiae. The sequence goes on from NZ_CP010896.1 coordinate 161,743, forward strand.
CGCCGCCGATCGACGAAGACTGGCGTCTGTTCGCCGGTGCCGGTTATGCCACGGCCGACTTTGAAGAAGGCACCGGCCATCACCGTTGGCAAGTGGTCGGCGTGGAGCGGCGTACCCGTGACATGACCATTGAAGCCGAGGTCTCCAACCATTCCTACGGAGATGGCTCAAAACAAGGTGCCGCCGTGTCGATTGCCCGCGACATCAACGACAACTGGCAGTACGGCGGTAGCCTCGGCTACCTCCTGTCCACCACGCCATTGCGCGCGTTGAATGACGGGATCACCGCCAACGGCGGCAGCGGTTTCATCCGCTGGCGCGCCAATGAAAGCCGCGAGTGGAAACTGACCCTCAGCCCCTCCCATTTCAGCGACGGCAACGACCGATTCGAAGCCTTGCTCAGCGGTCGCGAAGGCCTCTACAGCTCGCCGAAAGTGCAAGTGGACCTGGGCCTGGAAGTCGGCGCCAGCCGTAACAGCAAGGAAGATACGGTCTACTTCAACCCGAAGTCGGACTTCACCGTGTTGCCTGTCCTCAACATCAACCATGTGCTCTATCACCGCTACGAGACCCAGTGGAGTCAGCAGTTCCAGGTCGGTGCGGGTACGTATAGCCAGCAGGATTATTCCACCGGTGGCATTGGTCTGGTCGGCTACGGCCAACGCTATCGCTGGAACGATGTCCTGGAAGCCGGCGCCAACCTGAGCCTGATCAGCCGACCTTACGACGGCGATCGCGAACGCGATCTGCGTCTGCTCGTCGACCTCACTTACCGTTTCTAGAAGAGCCTGACCATGACCGTCCTCAGCCGTTGCTTGTTGATCCTGGGCGTAATGCTGGCCAGTGCCTGTGCCCAGCAACCCGCGCCCTTCACTCCACCCGCCGAGCGGCCGACCCCGGCCAACGAAGCGCCGTGGCCGAAAAACCATTTCCTTGGCATTGCCTATCACGACGTCGAGGATCGCGACCCCGATCAGGCGGTGGTGGCGGTGCGTACCGAGCGTTTGATCGAGCAGTTGGCCTGGCTGCGCGAGAACGGCTACAAGGCGGTCAGCGTTGACCAGATCCTGGCGGCTCGCAACGGTGGGCCTGAGTTGCCGCCCAAAGCGATCATGCTCAGCTTCGATGATGGCTATTCCAGCTTCTACACGCGGGTGATGCCGATCCTGCGTGCCTATCACTGGCCGGCCTTGCTGGCGCCGGTGGGCTATTGGATCGATACGCCCATGAACCAGCCGGTGGACTTTGCCGGCCAGCCACGGCCGCGCGGCGAATTCCTGACCTGGCAGCAGATCCGCGAAGTGTCCCAGTCGGGCCTGGTGGAAATCGCCGCGCACACCGATAACAGCCACAAAGGCATCCTGGCCAACCCCCAGGGCAACCTGGAGCCGGCGGCGACCTCGCTGCGTTTTGATCCGGCCACCGGACGCTATGAAACCCAGGCGCAGTTCGAGGCGCGCATGCGTGCTGACGTTGCAGCGATTTCCAACAAGATCCAAACGGTCACCGGCAAGAAACCACGCGTGTGGGTATGGCCTTACGGTGCAGCCAAAGGCACCTCGCTGGCGATCATTGGCGAGCAGGGCTACCAGATGGCCCTGACCCTGGAAGATGGCCTCGACAGTTCCAGTGACCTGATGAACAGCCCACGCTTCCTGGTGGCCTCCGATCCGGACGGCGAGCATTTCGCCAACAGCATGGTCGCGGTGCAAGCCAAGGCGCCGATGCGCGTACTGCACGTGGACCTGGATAACGTCTACGACCCCGACCCGGCCCAACAGGCCCGCAACCTCGACCAACTCGTGCAGCGGGTGGTGGACATGGGCGCAGGCACGGTATTCCTGCAAGCCTTCGCCGACCCCAAGGGTGACGGCCTGGTGCATGAACTGTACTTCCCCAACCGTCACTTGCCGGTGCGCGCCGACCTGTTCAACCGCGTCTCCTGGCAACTGCACACCCGTGCCCATGCCAGCGTGTATGCGTGGATGCCGGTACTCAGTTTCGCCCTCGACCCCAAGCTGCCGCGCGTCACACGGTGGGACCCGGAAACCGGCAAGGTCGGCCTCGACCCTGACCAGTACAAACGCCTGTCGCCGTTTGACCCGCAAGTGCGCAAGATCATCGGTGAGATCTACGAGGACCTGGCGCGCAACAATGCCATCGACGGCGTGCTGTACCACGACGATGCGGTGTTCAACGATTTTGAAGATGCTAGCCCCGCCGCGCTCAAGGCTTACGCCGCCGCCGGCCTGCCGGCTACGATCGAGGCCCTGCGTGCCGACCCCGCCGTGATGCAGCGCTGGACCCGTTTCAAGAGCCGCTACCTGATCGACTTCACCAAAGAGTTGACCGCCAAGGTCCGCGCCATCGGTGGGCCGCAGGTGCAGACGGCGCGCAATATCTTCGCCGAGCCCATGCTCAACCCAGGCAGCGAAGCCTGGTTCGCGCAGAATCTCGACGATTTCCTCCAGACCTACGACTGGACCGCGCCCATGGCCATGCCGTTGATGGAAGGCCAGGAGTACAGCAACTCCAATGCCTGGCTGGAGAAGCTGGTCGCCACGGTCAAGGCGCGTCCCGGCGCCATGGAGCGCACGGTATTCGAACTGCAAGCCAAAGACTGGCGCACCCAGGCCGCGCCGGATATCGACAGCGCGCAGATGGCTGAATGGATGGGTGTGCTCAAGCGCCAGGGTGTCACGAGTTTTGGCTACTACCCGGACAACTTCCTGGAAAACTCCCCGGACCTGAAAACGGTGCGTCCGGCCCTTTCCAACCAATGGAACCCTTGACCATGTTCGACAGACTCCTGGCTTTATTCGTACTGGCATTGGTATTGGGTGTGCCCCTGGGCCTGATCTTCCTGGTCACCGGGCAGTTCCTGATGGACTTTGTGTTTTTCTACCCGCTGTTCATGTCGGCGCTGTGGATCGCAGGCGGCCTGTATTTCTGGCTGCACTGGGAACGCCACTGGCCGTGGGAAGAGGACACTCCGGCGCCCACCTTGGCCGGCAACCCGCTGATCTCGATCATCATCCCTTGCTACAACGAAGGGGATAACGCCGCCGATACCATGCAGGCGGCGCTGGGTCAGTTGTATCCGAACATTGAGGTGATCGCGGTAAACGACGGCTCCACAGACAACACCGCCGCAGTGCTCGATGCGTTAGCACTGGAGCACCCGCGTCTGCGCGTGCTGCACCTGGCGCAGAACCAGGGCAAGGCGGTGGCCTTGCGCATGGGCGCCGTGGCAGCGCGCAGTGAGTACCTGGTGTGCATCGACGGCGACGCGTTGCTGGATAAAAACGCGGCGGCCTACATGGTTGCGCCGATGCTGGATAACCCGCGCCTGGGGGCGGTGACCGGCAACCCGCGCATCCGCACGCGTTCGACCCTGATCGGCCGCGTGCAGGTCGGCGAGTTCTCTTCGATCATCGGCTTGATCAAGCGCACGCAACGGGTATTTGGCCGGATCTTCACGGTGTCGGGGGTGGTGGTCGCGTTCCGTAAAAAGGCGCTGGACCGTATCGACTACTGGAGCACCGACATGATCACCGAGGACATCGATGTCAGTTGGAAGCTGCAACTCGATCACTGGAGCATCTTCTACGAGCCCCGTGCCCTGTGCTGGATCTTGATGCCCGAGACGGTCGGTGGCCTGTGGAAGCAGCGCCTGCGCTGGGCTCAGGGTGGCGCTGAGGTGCTGTTCAAGAATATCCGGGGCATCTGGCAATGGCGTCATCGCTACCTGTGGCCGCTGTTGTTCGAATACTGCCTGTCCACCGGTTGGGCGTTTACCTTCCTGCTGTCGGTGATTTTCTACGTGCTTGGCAAGTTCATGGTGTTGCCACCGGCGATCACGGTGGACTCCCTGGTTCCGCCCGCGTTTACCGGCCTGGTGTTGGCCATGGTGTGTCTGGTGCAGTTTGCAGTGAGCATCATGATCGACCGCCGCTACGAGAAGGACCTGTGGAAGACCCTGTTCTGGACCGTGTGGTACCCGATGGTGTTCTGGCTGGTCAGCCTGTTCACCACCCTGGTCAGTTTTCCCAAGGTGCTGTTCAACCAGCACCGGAAGCGGGCGCGCTGGGTCAGCCCGGATCGCGGCATCAAACCTACTGAAGAGGAGGCGTGATCATGAAACTGGTCAGAACCCGCCAACGTATGGTGATGTGGATCATTGACGTGCTGCTTACCCTGATGGCCTGGGCCGGCTTGATCTGGCTGCTGGCACGTGGGATCAACTCGATGCTGGAGACCCACGGTGGGCCTCGGATTGAGGCGCCGATCTTTGCAGCGCTCAACACCCTGCAGATCTACCTGTGGATCGCCCTGTTCAACGCCCTGATCCTGATCAGCTGGGCGCGCTACCAGCAGCGCCGGGGCCGCAAGTTCGCCCAGCGTCGCGCCGAGGCCAAGGCCTTGAGCGACCAGAACCTGAGCGAGAGCTTCAGCCTGGGCGAAGGGGATCTGGAGCAGCTGCGTCGGCCTGGGGTGCTGGTGATCCATAACGACGAGGAGGGTGGCGTGGCGGAAGTCAAATCCCATGTCTCCCGCGATGTGGAGAAGCCAGGGCTGACGCTGGTGCCCGGCAAGGATCAGAACAAAGACGCGAGCTAAGGAAGCGCTTTGCAAGATCGTTCCCATGCAACGTGGGGACGATCGGGCTTAATCCCGACAAATGGGATCCAATTCACAAAAAAGCCGCGAACTTTTCTGCTATTTCCGATACTAAGTTATCTCGGTAAGAAATTGATGGCCAATTAATGGCTATCTGTAAGTTCTCCGATGAATCGCCATCAAGGGTGCTGCCGCTGGTCGGAATAAAAATTCCATGAGCAGAAGGCTTCTACCTATGATGATTTTTAGTTGTTATAAATCAATGCGTTGCGTGAAAAATTAGTACTAAGTTCCAACTAGCTCGGCTTTTTGAGTTGTAGGAAGTTAGGTGTTAGTTTGCGCCACTTGATTTTCGATGGATCGAATATGTCTTTGTTATTGCCACGGACTCGGTTATTGCTGTGCACTTTCATGCTCGCTTATTTGGGCCTGAACAGTGCCACCGCCGCCCCTACGCCCGGGGATCAGGACCTGATCCGCGATCGGCAGAACCGCCTGCTTGAAGAGCAGCGCCGGCGCCTCGAAGAACTCAAGGACCTGCCCGGTAAAGAAGCCAGGCCCACGGCCCCGGCGACGCCTGCCGACACACGTTGCTTCCCGATCAAAGACATCGAACTCAAGGGCGCTGACAGTCTGTCTGCCGACGACCGCGCTGGCTTGCTCAAACCCTACACAGGCCAGTGCCTGGGCGTTTCACAGCTCAATGAACTGCTCAAGGTCATCACGGACTTCTACCTCTCCAAAGGCCGCGTCACCAGCCGTGCCTATCTGCCGCAGCAAGACCTTTCCAGCGGCCACCTGCAAGTGTTGGTGGTGGAAGGCAAGCTCGAAGCCTTGAAAAGCGCCCCAGGCAGTACCGTCACCGACCGTGAGTTGTCGATGGCCTTTCCCGGCAAGGTGGGCGAGGCACTCAACCTGCGTGAAGTCGAGCAACTGGTGGACCAGCTCAACCGTTTGCCCTCCAAGCAGGCGCAGATGGAACTGACCCCCGGTACGCAGATCGGCGGCAGTGAAGTGGTGGTCAAGAACACCCCGCAAAAACCCTGGCGCGCCAGCCTGTCGCGCAATAACGATGGGCAGAAAAGTACCGGCGAACAGCAGTGGGGGGCAGGCCTTGAGTGGGACAGCCCCCTGGGCCTGGCCGATCACCTGGTACTGCGCGGCGGCCACGACGCCGTGAGTGACCACCAGAAAACGTCGAAAAACAGCATGCTCTACTACAACGTGCCGTGGGGCTGGTGGAACTTCAGCTACACCTACAGCGAAAGCGACTACCGCACCTATGGCATGCTCAACGACTTCAAATTCAAACAGAACGGCGACAACCAGAACCACCAACTGCGCGCTGAGCGGGTGGTCCACCGTGACGACGTGAGCAAGACATCGGTGAACGTGGGCCTTGCGCACCTGCGCACTAATAACTACATCCTCGACACCCGTACAAGCACAAGCAGCAACCGCCTCAGCGAACTGCAACTGGGCATCAACCACGGGCGCCGTATCGGCAACGCATTCGTCAACGTCGACCTGGGCATGCAGAACGGCATCGGCATGTTCGACGCACAATCTCAAGAGGAGCGCGACCCGTTCGGTAATCGCCAACCCAATTCACGCTACCGCAAATACACCGCCACCGTCAGCTACCTGCAGCCGTTCGCCCTGTGGGGCGAGTCGTTCAGTTTCTCCAGCCTCGCCACCGGCCAACGCAGTGAAGACATTCTGTTCAGCCCGCAGCGCATGAGCCTGGGTGGTTCTGCCTCGGTGCGTGGTTTCAAGGATCAGCAGTTGATCGGCGATAGCGGCGGCTACTGGCGCAACGAAGTGCGCTGGGCCCGTGCGGTGACCGTCGACTGGCTGCGCCCGGCTTTTGCTGAATACGGCGCCAGCGTCGGCTATGACCAAGGCGTGATCAGCAATGATCGCTATAACGACCGTGTGCACGGCCGGGTTTCGAGCAACTCCCTGGAGCTGTTCGCCCGCGGCAAGAACCTGAGCACCAGTGTGACCTTTGCGCATTCTTTGGAACGCCCGGCAGTGATGAGCGAGCGCGAAGCGCCGATCTACTTCCGTATGGATTTCTTCCTGTAATTAAACGCCCCGCAGCAACGAGAATCTGAAAATGGATGTTCGCCAATTTGCCTTTCTGGCCCGCCAACCTTCCGCGGCATTGATGCCGCGTAACTCGTTCCTCGGCCTGCCCAAGCGCGGGCTGGTGCTGATACTGGCCAACGCGTTGTTCTGGCAGCCGCTGCTGGCCCGGGCCGACGGCATCGTGGTCAGTGCGCCGGGGACCACCGTTGGCGCGGCGGGTAATGGCGTGCCCGTGGTGAACATCGCGACGCCTAACGGCAGTGGCCTGTCCCACAACCAGTTCAAGGACTACAACGTGGGTCCCAACGGTGTGATCCTCAACAATGCCAACGGTGCGGTGACCAACACCCAGTTGGGCGGCTATATCGTCGGCAACCCCAACCTCAAGGGCGGCGCAGCCAGCGTCATCCTCAACGAAGTCAACGGCGGCAGCCCCAGCCAGCTGCGCGGCTACACCGAAGTGGCGGGGCAATCGGCCAAGGTCATCGTGGCCAACCCCTACGGCGTCACTTGCAGCGGCTGTGGTTTCATCAACACGCCAAACGTCACCCTGACCACCGGTAAACCGGTGCTCGACGCGAACGGCCAGTTGCAGCGCTACCAGGTCGATGGCGGCGCCGTGACCATCGATGGCCAGGGCTTGAACGCGAGCAACGTCGACCGCTTCGAAATCATCACCCGCTCGGCCAAGATCAACGCGCAGATCAACGCGCGCGAACTGACGGTGATCGCCGGTCGCAATGACGTGGACGCGCGAACGCTGAACGCCACCCCACGCGCCGATGACGGCAGCACCAAGCCTGAGCTGGCCATTGATTCGTCGGCCTTGGGCGGTATGTATGCCGGCGCGATCAAGCTGGTGGGTACCGAAGCCGGTGTGGGCGTGAAACTCGACGGCACGCTCGCGGCCAGCGGCGGCGATATCCAGATCGATGCCAATGGACGCCTGAGCATGGCGCAAACGCAGGCCACCGGTAACGTCAAGGTCACGGCGCAGAACGTCGACCTTACCGACAAGGTCTACGCCGCCGGCAACGTACAAGTGACCAGCGCCCAGGCACTGGTCAACCAGAAGAGTGTGGCCGCCGGCCAACGCATCGAAATCAAGGCGACCACGGTCACCAACCCAGGCATCATCGAAGCGGGTGTCGCGCCCGATAACAGTCGAAACACCACCGGCGACCTGGTCGTCGATGCGCAAACCGTCAACACCACCGGCAACTTGCTGGCCAGTCGAGCCCTGGCGATCACCGCCGCGCAAGCGCTGACCAACCAGGGCGCAATCATCCAGGCCAAGAGCGTCAGCGTCAGCAGCGCCAAACTGACCAACCAGGGCGCCACTGCACGTCTTTTCGGCGAGCAGGCCCTGACCGTCGACGCACCGGCCATTGTCAACCTCGGCGGTTTGATCCGCTTTGGTGACGGCCAGGCCGCCACGCTGACCAGTGCCTCCCTGGACAACCGCCAAGGCCGCATCGAAATGGCCGGCGGCAGCCTGGTGCTCGACAGCCGCGAGCTGAACAACAACGGCGGGCAGGTCGTCGCCAACCAACTGACGGTCAACGCGGGCAACCTGAACAACCAGAACGGCGTGCTGCTGGCTGGCGTGACGACAGTCAACGCCACCAACCTCGATAACAGCCTTAAAGGCTTGATCCAGGCCGACAATGGCGCGTTGAATCTCACCGTCGCCAACGCCTTCAACAACAACCAGGGTTTCGCCCAGGCCAGCACCGACCTCAGCCTCAACGCCGGCACCCTTAGCAGCAACGCCAATGGTGTGCTGAGCGCCAACACCGGCAAGCTCACTCTCGTGACTGCCCAACAGCTCAACAACGCTCAAGGCCGCTTGCAGGCCGGGCAGGGCAATGTCGAGCTGCACGCTGCAAACCTGGATAACCAGAGCGGCGTGATCGTCGGCAAGCAGCTGCTGCTCGACGTCAACGCAGGGGACATCGACAACCGCGCCGGCCGTGTGCTCGGCGACAAGCTCGACGTACGCGCCTCCGGCCTCGATAACCGCAACGCCGGCCTGCTGGCCGGTGGTGCCGAAGGCGTCAGCCTGCTGCTCAAAGGCCCGGGCCAGTTGCTCAATGCCCAAGGCCGCATCCAGAGCGAAGGCCTCTTGCAACTGCAAGGCGAGCGCCTGGACAACAGTGCCGGCATCCTGCTCGGCCAAACGGTCGACGTGACCGCCCAGCGCTTCACCAACAGCAACAAGGGCGCGCTGGTCAGCGATGGCGGCGACATCACCTTCAACGTCAGTGACCTGCTGACCAACGTCGATGGCGTGATCGACGCCGGCGAGCGCAACCTGCTGGTCAAGGCCCTCACCACCCTCAACAACGACGGCGGCACCCTGCGCGGCAAGCGTCTGGACATCGCCGCCCAGTATTTGAACAACGACAACGGCCAACTGCTGGCCGGCAACCTGGGCCTGGGCTACAGCGGCCAGAGTGTGACCAACCGCAAAGGCCTGATCCTCAGCGGCGGGGCGCACACCGAACTGGACACCGCAAGCCTGGATAACCAGGGCGGCACCGTGCAAGGCGATACCTTGACCGTCACCGCCGACAAGGCCGACAACGGCAGCGGTGGCCTGATGGCGAGCTTGCTGGGCGACCTGCAACTGACGGTCGAAGCCCTGACCAACCGTGGCGGCAAACTGTTCGGTAAAGAACAGGTCACCGTCAGCGGCGCGACCCTCGACAACAGCGCCAGCGGCCAGATCAGCGGCAATGTGCTCAACCTGACCTCACGCGCTACCCTCACCAACCAGGGGGGCCTGATCGAAGCCAACCAAGGCCTGACCCTCGTCGGCGGCAACCTCGACAACAGTGCCGGCGGCCAAGTGCGTGCATTGGGCGGCGCCAACAGCAGCCTCGACTTCAGCGACCAGCTAAACAACCAGAACGGTACGCTGGAGTTCGCCAGCCAGGCCTTGCGCCTCGACACCGCGAACCTCAACAACCAGGGCGGTATGTTGCAGCACGCCGGCAGTGGCCTGTTCCATATCAACACTGCCGGCCTTACTGGCAGCCAAGGCAATATCCAGGGCATGGGCACCGCTGACTGGGCATTCGGTAAAGTCGTCAGCCTCGGCCGTGTACAACTCAACGAAGTCCTTACCTACAAAAGCGCCCAGGGCCTGACCCTCAAGGCCGGCGACCGCATGGCCAGTGGCAAGGGGTTGATCCTCGACGTAGCCAGCCTCGACAACGGCGGCGAATTGCTCAGCGATGGTGATTTGAGCATCACCACCACCGGCGACATCACCAACAGTGGTCGTGTGTCGGCCTTGCAAAAACTCAGCGTGACGGCGAATAACCTCAGCCAGAACGGCGGACGCCTGGCGGGCAGCCACACTCAACTGAACCTGGGCGGTACGCTGGATAACCTTGGTTTTCTTACCGCACGTCAGCAACTGGACATTGCGGCGACCCAGATCAATAACCGAGGAACCCTGGGCGCCCAGGGTGCCGTGAACCTGCTGGCGTCGAACGGTTTCACCAATGCTGCCGATTCGCTGCTGTTCAGTGGCGGCAATATGATTTTGCGTGGCAACAACTTCAGCAATACCTACGGTGACGTGTACAGCCAGGGCAACCTCAGCTTTGCCGCCATTGATGGCGGGCCTGCCGCCGGTTTCAGCAACCTTTCCGGCACCGTCGAAAGCACCGGCAATATCAGCATCAATGCGGCGTTTGTGGAAAACGCCAAGGCCGAATTCGAACTCGGGCAAACCCTGCAGGGTGGGCGTGTGGAGTGGTTATGTGGCCAGCATTGCGACGGGCATGATTCGTTCAAGCGTGGCCAAATCAACATCTACCAGACCTACCTCGAATCAGCGGTCAAGGACTCGGCACCCGCTCGTCTTGTGGCAGGCAAGGATCTGCTGATCCAGGCGAATATGGTGCAGAACCGCTACAGCCTGATGGCCGCCAATGGCAACCTGGGCATCGTCGCCAATGACCTGCTCAACCAGGGCGCGGGTACGCGCACCGGTCAAAACACCATCGTCATCGGTACGCCGTACAGGATCGACCTTGGCTATTGGGACCAGATGGAGTACGTCGATATCCCGGCGTTCAACGCCGCGGTCGCGGCCGGTAACTTTGACCTGGCGCGTTTCGAAGCACTCAAGGCGCGTTCTTCGGATGCCCGTTTCGCTGAGGTCAGTAACGTCACCACCTGGACCGACAACACCGGCCCAGGCTATGGCGCCACCCTGCAAGCCGGCGGCACCGTCAACCTCAACGTCGCCCGCACCCTGCAAAACGGCACGTTGCACGAAAACACCCTGGCGCAATTGACCGGCACCTTGGGCGATGACCAGACCGGCATCCCTGTCGGTGGCATCAACATCAACCTGAGCAAGCACGCCAACGACGTCAGCGCCCAGTCGCCCGGCACCGTGCTGCCAGTGGCCGGTGTCGCACCCGGCGGCGGATTCGTGCCTGTGGATTACACGGGCACGCCGTTCGCGCCGGTCGACCCCACCACCGCGCCCAACTTCCAGTTGCCCAAGGGCGAATACGGTCTGTTCGTTAAAAACGTCGACCCTACCAGCCATTACTTGATCGAAACCAACCCCGAGTTCACCTCGTTAGAGGGCTTCTTCAGCTCCGACTACATGCTCGGCAAACTCGGCTACAGCGCCGACAACGCCTGGCGTCGCCTCGGTGACGGCCAGTACGAAACCCGCCTGATCCGCGACGCGGTGCTCGCCCAGACCGGCCAACGCTTCCTCGCTGGCGGCCTGTACAGCGACGCCGACCAATTCCGCTACCTGATGGACAACGCCCTCGCGAGCAAAGACGCCCTGCGTCTGAGTGTCGGTGTCACGCTGACCAGCCAGCAGGTCGGCGCCCTGACCCACGACATTGTGTGGATGGAAAACCGCGTAGTCGACGGCCAGACAGTCCTCGTCCCGGTGCTGTACCTGGCCCAGGCCGAATCGCGCAACGTACGCGGCAACAGCCTGATTCAGGGGCGCGACCTGAACTTGGTCACCGGCGGCGACCTGGTCAACGTCGGCACCCTGCGCGCCAGCAACAATCTCTCTGCCGCCAGCACGGGCGGTAGCATTTACACCGGCGGCCTGATCGAAGCCGGCAACAACCTGAGCCTGCTGGCCGACGACAGCATCCGCAACGCCATGGCCGGCGAAATTCGCGGCAAGCAAGTCAGCCTCGCCACGCTCAAAGGCGACATCACCAACGACACCACCGCCATCCAGGTGCGTGACGGCGCCGGCATGCGCACCCTCAGGGACAGCAGCGCCGGCACCATCGTCGCCCGCGAAAACCTGGCCATGGACGCCCACCGCGACCTCACCAACCGCGGCGCCCTGGTCGCCGGTAACGACGCCAGCCTCGTCGCCGGCCGCGACCTCAACCTTGTTGCCGCCAGCGATACCAGCGTCAAGCATGAATTCAGCGACGGCGGCCACAAATCCAGCATCACCACCGACGTCAAAAACCTTGCCGCCACCGTCACGGCGGGGGGCAACCTGAACATGAAGGCTGGGCAGGACGTCAATATCATCGGCAGCAACGCTACCGCTGGCAAAGACATGAACGTGCAGGCTGTACGCGATTTCAACGTTGTCTCCGTTGGTGATACGCACAACGTGGAGGGCCGGGAAAAGGATGGCAAGAAACGCATCAAGACCTCGGACGAGCAAACCACGCAAGTCGCGAGTGTGTTGACAGCTGGCAGGGACTTTACCAGCCAGGCCGGGCGTGACACGACGCTCGTCGCCAGCAAGATCAGTGCGGGGAATGAGGCGTACCTGTACAGCGATCGGCGCTTGGGCCTGCTGGCGGGGCAAAACAGCGCCTACACACTCTATGACATGAAGAAAAATAGTGGCTGGGGGAGTAAACAAACCCGTCGCGATGAAGTGACCCGCGTGACGCACGTCGGCAGTGAAATCAATGCAGGTGGCGATATCGGCTTGATCAGTGGCAGTGACCAACTCTACCAGCGCGCCAAATTGACGAGTGGCAAAGACGTCAACATCCTCAGTGGTGGATCGGTGACGTTCGAGGCGGTCAAAGACCTGCATCAAGAAAGCCATACCAAGAGCAAAAGCGATTTGGCCTGGACGAGCTCATCAGGGCGCGGCAACACCGATGAAACCCTTCGCCAGACTCAAATCGTTGCACAGGGCAAGTTCGCGATCCAGGCCGTCGATGGCTTGAAGGTTGATATCAACCATATCGACCAGAAAACGGTTGCCCAGACCATTGATGTGATGGTCAAGGCGGACCCGCAGTTGGCGTGGTTGAAGGATGCCGAGAAACGCGGCGATGTCGACTGGCGCCAGGTTCAAGAGGTGCATGACTCCTTTAAGTACAGCCATTCGAGTCTGGGCCAGGGCGCGATGCTGGCCATCATTATTGTCGTGACGGCGCTGACCGCGGGAGCTGCAAGCGGCCCACTGGGTGCTGCGGCCGGAGCCAGTGCCGGGTCGGGTACGGCAATGGCGGCGGCGGGCAGTTCTGCGATGGTGACGGCGGGCACAGCGTCAGGTGTGGCGGCGGCAGGCTGGGGCAACGTGATGATTACAACGGCACTCTCTTCAATGGCAGGCACGGCGGCTGCAAGCACGATCAATAACAAGGGTAATCTTGGAAAGGTGTTTGACGATGTGACCAGCGCAGATGCGCTGAAAGGCTACGCCACGGGCGCGGCGATTGCCGGTTTTGGTGCGGCCTTCACCAACGGTTGGGGGCGTGAATTAACATCGGACGGTAACTACAAGACGGTGAGTTATGCCGAGCGGGTCAAGGCTTATACCGCGAATACCGCACTGAAAGGCGTGTTGAGTGGCAAAGATAAAAAGTCTTGGCTGACCATCGCGGGCACGGGGGCGCTGACCGAAGTGTATGAATACTCTGCTGGCCGTGGGCCGGATGTAAGACCAGGCGTGGACAGAGACGGAGGGGCAAAATATGACCCGCTCAGCGGCGGCTATGTCCCACAAGTTGATGAGGGTGGCGTGATAAGAGAGGGGAAAAATATTGGTCTTAACCGTACAACAGACTGTGGTAGCTTTTATTCTGTTTGTCACGGTACTCCAGTCAGCAATATATTAAATCAAGTTCCAGGGTTTAATGGGTTTGCTACATTGCACGATGGCTGGATGATTAATTTGGAAGCCTACAAAAAAGCGGATATGTCGCTTTTTGAAAATTTGGGCAGCATGCCGCCTGCTCTGATTGTGAATTATGGAGCCCTGTACGATAAGTACCGCCCAGCCATTGAATCGGAGAAAAAGCGTGAAAATTAATAAATGGCTTTTAATCGTATTATTGTCGGCCTTGGCGGGGTGCGCACCTTCCCATTCCAATTGGGAAAATGGAATGAATCTCTGGGTAGGTACTCATTTTGATTCCCATCTTTACAAGGACTGCACGCGAGGCTGTGGCGACTCATATTGGTCGCCTGTAAATGAGAACAAGACGTTTGATAAGGTTGTTGATGAAAGCGGAGGCAAACGCTATTACATAACTTGGATTAGAGATTGTCGATATTCGGTTTTTGTCGCTGCGGATCGGATAATAAAGTCATGGAGATACGAAACGTCTAACGTAAAAGGATGTTATGTTTTTTAACGGCTGTCTTAAGCGGAGAGAAAGCATACAGGTTTATTGAGTGATTAATGGCCGGTCAGCGCCAAGCCTAAATAAATCCGTCCCCATTTTCTATATAGGCGGTTCGTCAGAAATTCTTGGAAGCAGTCTGCGCCTACGGTTCTGAAGTTATTAGCGGCGTTATAACCACTGGGTGCTCCAGCCAATAAAGCCAACTCCAGTTGCTACCTGTTTTAGAAAAAAGTCGGACACACAGGTGTGGTGTGATGGCGACGCGCGTAGATATTGATTTCTGTGCTCGACTACGGATCTTGCCGATACAGCCCCGAACCTTTTCGTAGATCCCAATGTCTTTACCCCGCCCAACCCCATCCGGTTGGGCTGCATGGACTGCAACGTTTTCAACAGCATTAAGGATTAATGTGAGCCTTCCCCCCTATTCCCTGCCTCGTCACTGCCTTTCGCGGTGCGAAGGGTTGCACCTGCGCATCCGGCACGCGCGACAAGGGTATGCACTCGGATCCTTTGATCCTTCGCTCAGTACACCTGCGGCCGCCGGGCCTATTGGCGGCTTTGATCTGTAGTTCATGGAGTTAGAAATGAAGCGCAAGCAGTTCCAGAAAAGCCTGTTGGCAGTCATGGTCGGCGCAATCAGCACCCAGGTGCTGGCGGTGGATGTCGACCTTGGCGCAGGCAAAACGATGTTCATCAGCGAAACCTACAATGAGTCGTTGGTGCTCACCGGGCAGACCACCCAGGTGGTCGATCAGAACAGCACGGCCGCTGCGGGGCTGGGGGTCGCCAATACCCACATCCAGGGCTCGTTGATCAACCGCGCGGACATTACGCTGAATGCCGATGGCCGTACCATCCGTGGCATTGCGCTGGACCCGATGTACTGGACCGGTCCTCAGAACCTGAGCCCCGGTTCTGTCACGGGTAACGTCGAGCAGGCCGGTATCATTTCGATGAACAATGGCGGCGACGAAGGTATGGAGATCGGCAAGACGGTCATTGGCGGCAGTGTGATCAACTCCGGCACGATCCGTTCGACACCCCCTTCGACACCGGCACCGTTTCCCTCCTTCATCGGTGGGGGCGAGGGTATTTACCTGCATGGCACCACCATCGCCGGGGATGTTTCCAACACTGGCCTGATCGACATGGCGGGTGAAGGCGCGATCGGCATCATTCTGGACCGTGACAACAATACCCCGACCACCATCGGCGGCAAGATCCTCAACTCCGGCACCGTCAAGGCGACGGGCGAAGGCGCCTGGGGCATCGAAGTTGAAACCGAGACCAGCCCGCTGCGTATCGAAAACAGTGGCCTGGTCTCGGCCAATGGTCTGGGCGCTCGTGGCATGTTGGTGTACCAGGGCACCTTCGATTACATCCTCAATACCGGCACCATCGAAGGCGTGGGCACCGATGCGGGGGCTTTCGAATTCTCCGGTGCCGACTTTGTGCAAAACAGCGCGACGGGCTCACGCGGTATCGTCAACCGCGGGATCATCCGCGCTGACGGCACAGCCATCAGTGTCAACCCGGCCGACCAGGTCTCGACGTTTGAAATCAACCAGCAGGCCGGCGAGATTCGCAGCAATTCCGGTACCGCGATTGATGCAGCCAACCTCGCGACGTTGAATTGGACGGGTGGCAACATCATCGGTGATGTGCTGAACCTGAACGCGGTGAACATCGACGGCCAGGCGGGCTTCACGGGCCGCCGCATCATCGCGCCGGTGTCGATCAACTCAGGTTCACTGAACCTCTCCGCGCCAGGCACTGCCATTACCGGCAACCTCAACGTGGCCAGCGGCGCCGGCATTGATATGCACCTTTCCGACAGCGTGGTGCCGACCACGCCGTACCTGACCGTCAACGGTGCCGCCAACTTTGCCCAAGCCTCGAAGCTGACGGTAAGCGCCAACCCAGGTGATTTCGCCAGCACCAACAGCGGCACTCAATACACCCTGCTGCAAGCCACCAGCGTGCAAGATAACGGCCTGTCGGTGGCCAGTTCTTCGGCGCTGCTGAACGTGCTCAGCTACTCGGCCGACGCGCAGACAGTCAAGGCCGTGGTGGCGGTCAAAGATAATCAGCAAGTCCAGCAAGCGCTGGCCGGAGTGGGCGCCAGCGCGGCTTCAGCCACAGCGGTCAACACCTTCAAGAATGGCGTACTGAGCCAGCTCAGCCAAAACGATCAGGTGTTCCAGGCCCTGGCCAACGCCGGTACGGCGCAGCAACTGGCCCAGATCAGTGACCAGCTCAAGCCGGACGTCAACCGTGGCGCCCTGGATGTGGCGTTGTCCGGGCAAACCGTGATCAACGGCGCGATCTTCAATCGCCTCACTGACCAACGCGAAAGCCGCCAGGCCGGTGGCGTGTGGGTGCAGGGTCTGAGCAGCAACATGGACCAGGACGGCCGTGGCGGTGACAACGGTTACTCGGCCAACAGCAGCGGCATGGCGGTGGGTGTGGACAGTCGTGTGAACGACACCACCACCTTGGGCGTGGCGTACAGCTACCTCAATTCCAACATCCATTCCGACCTCGGCAACAAGACCGATGTCGAGGGCCATGCGCTGTCGCTGTACGGCAATTGGTCGCTGCAGAACTGGTTTGTCGACGGCAGTCTCAGCTACGGCCATAACGACAACGACAGCAAGCGCCATATCGCAGGCACTACGGCCAAGGGCAGTTACGACAGCAACGTGTTGTCGGCCAGCGTGATCGGCGGCTACAGCTTCAAGCCGTCCCAGGCCGTCGTGATCGAGCCTCGTGTGGCTGCGCGTTACTCCAACGTGCGCATGGAGGGCTACGACGAGAAAGGGTCGTCGGCCGCCCTGAGCACAGGTTCGCAGCGTTATGAAGTGGGCGAGTTGGGCGCCGGCGTGCGTCTGGCTGGCAACCTGCCAATGGGCGCAGGCAGCCTGCAGCCGGAAGCGACGTTGATGGCGTATCACGACCTGATGGGCGATCGCGTGGCGCAAACTTCCAGCTACATGCTCGGCGGTTCGGCATTCACTGTGACCGACGCGTCAGTGGCACGGGATAGCTATGAAGCCAGTGTGGGTGTGAACTACCAGGTTGCAGACTTCACCGTGGGCGCCAGTTACACCCGTCAGGCGCGCAGTGGGTTTGACGCCGATGGCGTGATGCTCAAGGCGCGCTATGCGTTTTAAGCACAGTTAAGGTCATACGCTTTGCCTGTGGCGAGGGAGCCCGCTCCGTCGCCACAGGTTTCATCAGAGCAACTTGCGCTGCACCGCTTCATCCAGGGTACTGCGCGTCAGCGCCTCCACCACTTCCCGCGTGTCCGCCTGGAACGGGATGCCCACGATCAGCACCAGGTGCATCCAGGTGCGTACCGATTCGCTCTTCTTCACACGGGCCAACTCCTTGCCCTCCTTGTCCTTGAATACCGTTTCCAGGGTGAAGGTGTTTTTTGCCGTGCTCGGAATGAGGAACAGCGTAAAGCCGGTGATGAACGCCGACACCGGGCTGTACTCTTCGTTGTTGTGCAGCGTGGCATCCACGTAGATGTCCGAGTCGACTTTGTCAGTGCTCACCCGTGAAAAACGATTGGACTGGCGCAACGAGTCAGCCACGGCTTTTTCCCACACCACCACCGGGGCACCGACGGCAGCATTGCCCGGACCGCCGTTGACGTGGTTTTGCGCGGTGGTATGCACATACGCCGTCGGTTTTTGCGCCGGCACGTTAGCCGTCGGAGGCCAGGTCTGCACCGCTGGCAGTTCGTGTTGTGAGTAGGACACGCAGCCGGTCAGCAAGACTGCCGCGAGTACCAGGCAGTGTTTGATCAATCCTTTCATGTGTTGCTCCTGAAACTAGGGTTTCGCCAGGTTGGCGGTAGCGGTGTCGAGCAGTTGCGTGACCAGTTTGGTCAGTTGCTGGCCGCCCATCGAAGGCGCCCAATATTGGCCGCTGTACAACCCGACGTTATGTTCGAACTTGATCGACTCCTTCGCCGACGCCAGCTCCTTGCCATCGCGATCGACGATGACCAGGTCGCCGGCGACGTCAAAGCTGTCCACGTAGATCGGTCCGTTGACCCAGATCCAAATGGTCAACGTCAGCAGCGCCCCCGGCACGTACGCCGGGTGCGGGGCGCGATGACCCTTGAGGGAAGTCATATTGAATTTGAGGGTGACGTCGTGCTCGCCCAGGCGTACCGGATACTCGGTCACCTGCTTGAAATAGCCCGCCGTGCGCACGTACTGGGTGATCTGGGCCGTTAGGGAACTGCTGATCGCCGTTTTGTTGGCTTCATTGACGTCGGTGGCATTCACCGTCACATCGGCGACTTGCGCACTGCGCGAGCTGCTGGTGGAAGCCGGATGGAGCGGGGCACCGATGGGGCCGGTGACGGTGTATGACACACAGCCGGTCATCGATAACGCGGCGACGAGCGTTGCCGCCCGGAGGAGGGTTCTCAACACGCAATATCCCTATAAATGAATGAACCAAGCCACTGTCTCGTCTTTCAGGGGCATAACTTGAGCGGAGGTTTTTTATCTGCCGGGTGAAGGCTATTAGCCATCACTCTTTTTGGTTGACTGACAGCGCCTTAGCGCATGGCGACCGGATGTTTGCACGTAAGCGTCAGTAAAGCGACGCCACACGGGCTTCAAAACAACTTGAGAACGGCTTTCAACTCCGTAAAATGCCGCGACTGTTTAAAGCACGATACTTTTCAGGGACGAATTCAGACATGCGCGTGTTTGCCGTATTTCTCGCGGCCTGCCTTATGGCGGGCTGTGCCTCCAAGCCGGATTACTACATCTCCCCGGCGCCGGTAGCCATCCCCAAGACCGCTACCTACTGGCTCGACACCTTCGATGTTGAGGTGGTGGGCAAGAACGAACGCTTCCTGTCGGATGACAAAGTGCGCCAGCAGCTCGGTGTCGATTTGATCGACCGCCTGCTCAAGGCCAAGCGCTACGCCAGCAGCAAGGACAAGGCCGATTACCTGCTGGATGTGAACGTCATCTATACCCGGCGGATACAAGACACCCAAGGCGGTTTCATGACGGCCATCGTCGATGACAAGACCATCCTCGCCAGTGTCGACTTCAACTACCAGGTCAAGGTCAAGAAAGCCGGCGCCGAAGTGCTGCATTTCTCTCAGGCTCGCCAAGGGCTGATGCCAGGCGGCTACAAGGGCGACTGGCAGAACATGAAAACGATGGCCGGGGTGCTGACCAACTCTGGCAACTCCAGCGTCGAGACCTTCTACACCGGTTTATTGAGCCGATTTATCGTTGACGATTTGCGCGACATTCCGTCCCGCTAGCGTCAGCGGCCGCACCCGATTTCCCACTTAGGAGCACCCTGTGAAAACACTGTCCAAAATCCTGCTGTCCGGCCTCACCGCCGCAGCGCTGCTGACCGTGGCCGGTTGCGCCACGGAGAGCAATCGCGCCATGCCGGTGGAACAAGTCGCCAGCGCCAACGTCGCCTATTCCGGTGTGCGGGTACCGATTGCAGTCGGTAAGTTCGACAACCGCTCCAGCTACATGCGCGGCATCTTCTCCGACGGCGTTGATCGCCTCGGTGGCCAGGCCAAGACCATCCTGATCACCCACCTGCAGCAGACCAACCGCTTCAGCGTGCTGGACCGCGACAACATGGGCGAGATCTCCCAGGAAGCCGCGATCAAAGGCACTGTGCAGAAGCTCAAGGGCGCTGACTACGTCGTGACCGGCGACGTGACCGAGTTTGGCCGCAAAGAAACCGGCGACCGCCAGCTGTTCGGCATCCTCGGGCGTGGCAAGACCCAAGTGGCTTACGCCAAAGTCGCGTTGAACATCGTCAACATCAGCACCTCCGAAGTGGTGTATTCCACCCAGGGCGCCGGTGAATACGCGCTGTCCAACCGTGAAGTGATCGGTTTCGGCGGCACCGCCAGCTACGACTCCACCCTCAATGGCAAGGTCCTCGACCTGGCCATGCGTGAAGCCATCAACCGCCTTGTCGACGGCATCAACGCTGGCGCCTGGAACCCACGCAACTGATCAGCAGCACCTCAAGCAGCACTTCAAGGAGCAGTACAAGGATGAGCAAGGCAGTCAAGTTGGCGCTGATGCTGACAGCAGTGGCGACGGTCGCCGGGTGCCAGACGGCGCCCCAGCCGCTGTATCAATGGGAAAGTTATCAGCCGCAGGTTTACGAATACTTCAAGGGCGAGCCCAAGGAAGCGCAGGTCGAGGCGCTGGAGCGGGACCTGCAGAAGATCAACGCCAGTGGCCGCAAGGCCCCGCCGGGTTACCACGCCCACCTGGGCATGCTGTACCTGAGCCTGGGCAAGGATGACCAGATGGTGCAGGAATTCCGCACCGAGAAGGCGCTGTTCCCTGAGTCTGCCTCGTACATGGACTTTTTGCTGAAGAACGCCAAGACCGGAGTCGCCACTAAATGAGCCTGTTGAAACTCACGGGCGCCTTGCTGGCCCTGGCCCTGCTCGGCGGTTGCGCAGCCCCCAAGACCATTGATTACACGGCATACAAACAGGCACGACCAAAGTCGATCCTGGTCCTGCCGCCGATCAATGAGTCGCCGGAAGTGCAGGCGTCCTACAGCATGGTCTCGCAAGTGACCTACCCGCTGGCCGAGGCTGGCTACTACGTGTTGCCGATCGCCCTGGTGGACGAAACCTTCCGCCAGAACGGCCTGACCACCGCCAACGATATCCAGGCGGTGCCACTGGCCAAGCTGCATGACATCTTCGGCGCGGATTCGGCGTTGTACATCACCGTTACCAATTACGGCACCAAGTACATGCTGATCTCCAGCGACACCTCCGTGACGGCCTCGGCCAAACTGGTCGACCTGCGCACCGGCACCACCCTGTGGACCGGCTCGGCGCATGCGTCCAGCGAGGAAGGCAACAACAACGGCGGCGGCCTCATCGGCATGCTGATCACTGCGGCGGTCAAGCAAGTGATCAACAGCTCCACCGACGCGGCGCATCCGATTGCCGGTATCACCAGTGCGCGCCTGCTGTCGCCGGGTCAGCGTGCGGGGATCCTGTACGGTCCACATAACCCGAAATACGGTACTGACTGATTGAGCGGTTCGGCGGGGCAGGTTTTCCTGTCCCGCCGAACGGTTTAACCCGAACAGCCAGCCCCTCGCGTCTGACCTTGTGAACGGATCATTCATTCACGAGGTTCAGCCCATGTCCCGCCCTCTGCTCTTCCTGCGTCCTGCTGCCCAGGGCTTTGCCGTTACCTTGCTGGTGACGCTGGCCGGTTGTGGCCTGTCCTCTTCCCATGATGCGGCCGAGCCTGCCGAAGCTGCGCCGGTCTCCGAGCTGCAAAGTGTCCCCGTACAAGGCGCATTGGTTAAACGCATGCCCATGCCTGCGCCCATGAGCGCACAAAGGATGATGCAGGATTCCATCGCGATGGAATACCGCAGCGAACCCCGCGAACAATACGAAAACCTGCCGGAAAACCCGGTGCATCGCGTGGCTGAAACGCCGGTTTCAACCTTCAGCGTGGACGTCGACACCGGCAGCTACGCCAACGTAAGACGTTTCCTCAACCAAGGCAGCCTGCCGCCCGAAGGCGCTGTGCGTCTGGAGGAAATGGTCAACTATTTTCCCTACAGCTACGCACTGCCCACCGACGGCTCGCCCTTCGGCGTGACCACCGAAGTGGCCGCCACACCGTGGAACCCTCGCACCCAGTTGCTGCGCATCGGCATCAAGGCCTCCGACCGCGCCGTGGCAGAGTTGGCGCCGGCCAACCTAGTGTTCCTGGTGGACGTGTCCGGCTCCATGGACCGCCGCGAAGGCTTGCCGCTGGTCAAAAGCACGCTGAAATTGCTGGTGGACCAGTTGCGTGAACAGGACCGTGTTTCGTTGGTGGTGTATGCCGGTGAATCCCGGGTGGTGCTCAAGCCTACCTCGGGTCGTGACAAGCAGAAGATCCGCAACGCCATCGACCAACTCACTGCCGGCGGCTCCACGGCGGGCGCGTCCGGCATCGAACTCGCCTACCAGATGGCCCGCGAAGGCTTTATCGACAAGGGCATCAATCGCATCCTGCTGGCCACCGACGGTGACTTCAACGTGGGCATCAGCGACTTCGACAGCCTCAAGCAGATGGCCGCAGAGCAGCGTAAAAGTGGCGTGTCTCTCACCACCCTGGGCTTCGGTGTGGATAACTACAACGAACACCTGATGGAACAACTGGCCGACGCGGGCGACGGTAACTACGCCTACATCGACACCCTGCGTGAAGCGCGCAAAGTGTTGGTGGACCAACTCAGTTCGACCCTGGCGGTCGTGGCTCGGGATGTGAAACTGCAGGTGGAATTCAACCCCGCACGCGTCAGCGAATATCGCCTGCTCGGCTATGAAAACCGCGCCTTGAAGCGTGAGGATTTCAACAACGACAAGGTCGACGCGGGTGAGATCGGTGCAGGGCATACGGTAACGGCGTTGTACGAAATTGTGCCGAAGGGCGAGAAGGGGTGGTTGGAGCCTTTGCGTTACGCGGCGGTGCCGGCGGCTGAGGATAAATCCGCTGAGCTTGCGATGCTGCGTGTGCGCTACAAGCCTGCTGCGGGAGGTGACAGCCAGTTGATCGAGCGGCCCATCAGCACTGTTTCGGGCAAGGCCAGTGACGACCTGCGTTTCGCCGCCGCCGTCGCTGCGTTCGCCCAACAGCTCAAGGGCGATGGCCGCTACACTGGTAGCATGAGCCTGCAGGACACCGCTGCACTGGCCCGCTCGGCCCGAGGCAATGACCCGTTCGGCCTGCGCAATGAGTTCGTGCAACTGGTGGAACTGGCCCAAAGCCTCAAACACTGATTGCCCATGCAACGACGATCCAATGTGGGAGCTGGCTTGCCTGCGATAGCATCATTGCGGTGTGACTGAAACACCGAAGCGTCTGCATCGCGGGCAAGCCCGGCTCCCACAGGTCATCTGCATTGATCCATCGAAAGGAGTTCGCCACCTACATGGCCGTACCCGATGATTCACCCAGCGACGAAGCGCTACTGGCCCGCTACCGAACCGGCGACAGTGCCGCGTTCGAAGCCCTGTACGCGCGGCACCGCCAGGGCCTGTACCGATTCCTCGTATCCCTGAGCAACAAGGCCGAACTGGCCGAGGAAATCTACCAGGAAACCTGGCTCAGCCTGATCCGCAGCGCCACCCAGCCACAAGGCCGGGCGAGTTTTCGCACATGGCTGTTCCAGATCGCCCGCAACCGCCTGATCGACCATTGGCGCAAGCACGGCATCCACAACCCGCTGCACGACAGCTACGACGAGCAATTGCACGCCCAGGCTGACGACAGCGCCGGCCCCGAACAGCAACTGAGCCTGAGCCGCGACCAGGCCCGCCTCGATGCAGCGCTGCAAGGCCTGCCCGAAGACCAGCGCGAAGTCTTCCTGCTGCGCCTGCACGGCGACCTCGAAGTGCCGCAAATCGCCGCCCTCACCGGCACCCCGCTGGAAACCGTCAAAAGCCGCCTGCGTTACGCCCAGCAGAAACTGCGCCGCCTGCTGGCCGAGGAGATACCCGCATGACCGACTCCCGACACACCCCGGACCCCGACGACGTGCTGCTCCAGCATTTCCGTCAACACAGCACCGGCGAACCGCCCGCGTCCCTCGACGCCTTCATCCTCAACGCCGCCCGCCGCGAAGCCCCAGCCCCGCAGCCGAACCTGTGGCAACGCTGGCTGCAAGCCTGCCAACGGCCACGCTGGCAAATGGCATTCGCCACCGTCGCAGGCGTGGCATTGATGATCGGCGTAGTGATGCGCTCGCCTGTGCCGCAACCCGAAATCTCCACCGCGACCTTCTCAGCCCCTCAAGAGCAAGCCGCACGTCCAGCCCCGCCACCAATGTCCGCCCCTGCCCCCGTGGCCCGACTGGCCATCGCGCCCAAAGCCGAGAGTGCGCAAGTCATGGGCTCAATGGCGGACGAGTCGAGCACCCGACTCAGCAAGCGCGCGCCGGTGGCGCTACCTTCGTTGGAGGAGGGGTTGCAGGAGATTGTGAACCTGCGTGCGGCAGGGCAAAGCAAGGCAGCGGATGAGAAGCTGCTGGCGTTGCATCAGCGTTTTCCTGAGGAAGACTTGCCGGCGTTGTTGGAGGCGTTGCGGAAACGTTAAGCCGTCGACTGAAAGAAAGACCCAGGTGTTTTGAGCTGGGGCTTTCTTGTTATATCTGGTGGCCCGGCGTCGTTTGAACTGGGCGTGAGAAGTGCCGTATTTGCTGGTCCTTGTCGGGTCGGTTTCGGTTAGGCATACACGTAGGCATACAGGAGGCGGTTTCCTAGGGGGATTTAGGAGTGCTCGGGCCAGCATCCCCCGTAGTCTTTTTAGACTGCGTTTTGACATCTGGCTTGAGCAGCGTCTTTCTCATCACGCGGTTTGAGGCATTGTCGATTTTGTAGACAGCGTCTTTGATTTGGATATAGGTCGATTTGGTGTCTGCCACGATCAGCCGCCCGGTAAGTATTTCTTTCTGATCAGTGACAATGGTGTGTTCTCTTGATAGTCCGTAGCTTGCGTGCACTCCGGTTTCAGCTTCGTAAACTCCTTCTGCTCTTTCGATGCCGTTCCGAACGGCTCGCGTGGGAGCGAGAAATACCAGCAAAAGCATGATGCCTACCAACATACCTTTTTTGAAAGTACTCCATACCGGCCTGGCTTCGTGCATCGCAAAGAAGAGAAATGTGACCGCCGCACCAATACCTATAAACACGATCTGCGGGATGTACGCACCGAGTACGGGCACCGCATCTACAGTGCCCATTAGCTCGGAGAACGTGTAGCTATATCCGTACACCAGCAGCGTATGCGTGCCAAGCTCAAGCTCGGTCGTTCCTATACCAAATTGCTCGTAGTATGCCGCAAGCTCCAGATAACCCCAGACGATGAGAAACGCCTGCGACAGCACGATAAAGAACGTTCCGAACTTGAACACCAAGTCGGCATCGATCCTTTTTGCTTGATTGGCAGCCAGGGTGCTAACCCGGTCGACGGGAGGTTGCCCAGGTGGTGACTGCTCTATGTTGATCGGTGTGGTGAGCTCTACTCGCACCGTTCTATCGCGTTTCCAAAACATGTCTCTCATCCTTGAACCTCTGGAAGGTCGAGACGATAACGAAAGCGTTGATGGGATGCTAGAAATCGCTGGGGACCCTGAGGCTTTAGGCGAGGTACGGGGCATGAAACCCGCGGGATCGAGTTAGTGGGAGGCATTGGAAGTTACTGAAATTTCAATCGTTGAAATTGAAAGAATCTTGAAGAAAAAGGGCCATCGTTACAGCTTCGGTAAAGGTGGCTGTATCTGTTGCTGATAGTGAACACCTGCATAGCGTCAACCACGGTGATGGGTGTCAACCACGTCAACCTGTCAACCAACTTAAAAAATCCAGCCGCTAACACGAACGCGCGGGTTCTATGCCCCGTATTTCCAAGAATGTCTCAGGGGCCCCGCCATGTTTCAAGTAAGCAAAGCGACCAGGGTCCTTCGCTGAAGGAAACGTTTTCAAGGGGCTAGGGGATACCTACCAAAAAAACATGTTACGGGTGTTACGTGTGTTACATTCGATTGTAACTTGTTGAAATTAAAGTATATTTCGTGTGTTACACCGCTATGTGTTGCTTTCGGGCTAACGTGTTACATGATCAACAGATGTTACATGAATAGCTATCTGATTGGGCTGAGTGCTCTATCTAAGTAGTGACGAAAACAATGTCCGTATGTGCACCGGAGCCAAATGCTGACTGCTGCCATAAGCTGGATATACCACTGCTACATTATTCCCATAGAGTCTGTGAAGTGAATCGGTCCGGTCCGAGTGGGTGTGCTCGGGATTTTGCAACCGGTATTGGAGTTCTAGCCTATTACAGCTACCCCGGAGCCTCGGAATGCTCGCGACTTGGCTAATCGGCTTAGGGTCGCCAAGCTCGCTCAAGTGCTTACGGGCGAAAAACTCGATGACGAGCAACTCTTGAGTGCCGTCTTATTCGGTTGCTTGTACTAAGATGGACCGAGCTTTGATGGGGGGCGCTACATAAGCGAATAAACCGTCGACTGCTTTGAAGTGCGTCCACTTTTTTGGAGTGATTTATGCGTGTAACTGCCTCCCACATTGCCACTTGGGCAAATACGCGAGCCAAAGAGGCCCAAGGCGATCTACCGCGCTGGATTAGGCGACTCTGTTTTCAACCGGAATCTACCCGTCAAATTTCCTTCCCCTCGGGTGACTCCACCTATGTGCCAGGCTGGGACGGTGCACTATTCAGTGAAAAAGGCGATGCCTGGGTACCGGTCGGAGCATCTCGGTGGGAAATCGGTTGTGACCAGAACGTGATCGGTAAAGCGAACAGCGACTACCTAAAGCGGGTAGAGCAAATGAGCGACGAGGAACGTTTGGTATGTACCTTCGTATTTGTCACTCCTCGGCGTTGGATAAAAAAGACTTGTTGGGTTGCGGAACAGTGCAGCAAAGGCGAGTGGGCCGATGTTCGTGCCTATGATGCGGACGATTTGGAGCAGTGGCTTGAGCAACGCCCGGCAGTAGCTTTGCAGCTTGCTGAAGAGTTGGGATTAAGTGGTTGGGGGGTCGTCAGCCTTTCTCGATACTGGGACTCGTGGGCACGGCAATGCAGGCCGACCATTACTCCCGACGCTCTATTTATGGACCGAAGCGCAGTGATCGGCGAATTGGGTAAAAAAATCCAAGAGGCCACAATAGAGTCTGACTCGACTCATCCGTTGGTGATAAGGGCGGAGAGTGTGGAGGAGGCCGTAGCATTTACGGTGGCGGTGGTAATGAGCTTAGGTCACCTACAAAATTGTGCCCTCGTTGTGACTGAGCCTCAAGGATGGCACTACGTGGAGGCGAACCCTCAGCTAAGGATAGCCATCTCGGCAAGGACCGAAACCGCTGTCAATCCTACCTTGCGCGACGACTTGCAGGTAATTGTGCCCCATGCAACTGGCGATCTGGCTTATAGGCCAACGGGGACTGAGCTGATCTTGGAGCGCCCGAACATATACGAGTTCGAGAAAGCTTTGATTCTGATTGGGATGGAAGAATCCGATGCCAAACGTTATGCCATGAGCACAGGACGCTCGTGGACCGTACTCCGGCGACACAGAGCTTCAAACCCAGCAGTTCATCGCCCAGCTTGGTTAGATGCTCAATCAGCATCTAGGCTGCCCATACTCTGCCTATTGGGCGCTTGGCACGCGAACAATTTAACTGATCGAAAAATAGTAGAACGCCTCGCGGCTTGTTCATATGAGGAAATCGAATTAGATCTGCGCCAACTAGTTTTACTTGATGATGCCCCGCTATTAAATATCGGAGATGTATGGAAAGCCAAATCGCCGCTGGAGTTACTTGGTCAATGCGGCGGACGAATTGCCAGCAGCCAATTGGATCGTTTTTTTGCAATTGCTAAGGAAATGCTTTCGACAAATGACCCCCAATTAGATTTGCCGGTCGAAGACCGGTGGATGGCACAACTGCACGGCAAGGTCCATCCACAATCAGATCTGCTGTTTGAATCTGTATGCGATTCGCTTATGAAGCTAGCAGTACGGGGACCCGAGCAAGCTGGGCTCCAATCGCTGAACATAGAAGATCGGGTGTCTAACCTGGTCCACGAACTGCTTAATCGGGGAGATGGGCGGCGCTGGCTTTCACTGGCGTCATACCTACCAACCCTAGCAGAAGCGGCACCAGACGAGTTTCTACGTGTCGTGCAAAACAGCCTGCGAATGGCGGATGCTCCGGTGACCGCTCTTATCACCGAATCTAGTGAGTCTGGTTTAGGCGGGCGCTGCTGGCACTCTGGCTTGCTTTGGGCTCTGGAGGTCCTTGCATGGTCTCCAAGACGCTTAGCTGCCGTGACATTAGTCCTTGCTAAGTTGGGTCGAGTACCTATGAAGGGGAATTGGGGTAACAAACCTATTGGATGTCTTCTCAGTATCTTCCGGACATGGATCCCGCAGACCGCGGCCAACTTGCCTGAACGCATTAAAGTTCTTGAGCTATTGTGCGAAAAGGACTCAGATACGGCTTTCCAGCTTCTTTTAGAACTAGCGGAACGTGGGCAACAGATAGCATTTCCTGCTCAGCGGCCAAAATGGCGTGAAGATGACGCTGGAACTGGTCATGGCGTGAGCTACACTGAGATGGATGAAATGCTTGACGTAGTCAAGGATAAGCTGCTGCAGCTAAGCGAAGGTAGCGCCATCCGAATTGTTTCATTGCTGCAAAAAACATCATTCAGGGAAAAGGAGGAGTGGTTCAAGGTATCGGGGTTGATCAA
This sequence comes from Pseudomonas simiae, assembly GCF_000934565.1. Taxonomy (NCBI): domain Bacteria; kingdom Pseudomonadati; phylum Pseudomonadota; class Gammaproteobacteria; order Pseudomonadales; family Pseudomonadaceae; genus Pseudomonas; species Pseudomonas simiae. The sequence continues at coordinate 190,397 of NZ_CP010896.1, forward strand.
ACCCTTCACACAAGCGTCGACGAGCGACCAAGATAGGGAAAGTATCCGTATCGCATTACGGCAAATAATCCACTGGCATCGTAATTATGACGACTTGAAAACTAGCGAACTTGATAAGTGGCTTGAATCGGTGGAGAGCTGCTATGAGATTCTGGTCCCGCGAAATTTGATTATCCGCTATCGCTGGTTATTTGATAACTATTGGCCGGAGTTACCTAGCCGGGGGTCTAGTGACAATAGCCAGGAGCTCAGTAATGCCATAACCCATCAAAGAATTTCAGCACTAACCGAAATTTTTCAATTCGCGGGCACAGCTGGGATTGAGAATCTGATTGAGGTGTGCGCCGAGCCTCGTGTTGTCGGTGCTGTGTTAGTTGACGTTAGCTGGAGCAATAGTCTGTGGCGTAAGTGGATCACGGCGAGTGACGAGGACTTTACTGCTGGGACGAACATTACAGAATGTATTACTGGATTTCTTCGGTCACTCTCCCCAGTCGCCTCTGGGGCATTGCTTGAGGAGGTAATTATTCTGGGTAAACAGTGCAAGTGGGCTCCGGATAAAATAGCTCGTGCTTTGAGCTATGCCGCCCCATCGTGGGAAACCTGGCAGTTAGTAGACGCATGTGGGCCAGAAGTTTCAGCCGCCTATTGGAAAGTTATTCAACTTAATCACTATCGTGATGATGAGAAGTTAGGGTTTGTATTAGAGCGCTTATTAAATGCTCAGCGACCGTTGAGCGCTCTTCATTACTGTCAGTACTCCCTTGAGAAAACTGATGTAGGGCAGATTTTTTCAGCACTCCAGCAGTTAATACAGAGTGGAGGAGAGATCGGATTAAGGCTGGAGTCTTGGCATCTTGAAAAGATGCTAGAGCGGCTTGAGAAATCCGAAAAAATTGAAAAGGTGGAATTGGTTAAGCTTGAGTTCGGGTTGTTTCCACTTCTTCAGTATGGGCGCGAAGTTAAGGCAGAAGCGTTATACGAGGGGGTCATGTCAGAGCCAGAACTCTTTAAGGATCTGATTTGTTTGATGTGTAAGCCTGAACATAGGGAGCGTGAGGAGCTGAATGAGAATGCTAGTGCGGCGGCAAGACGTGCTTGGAGTATTTTGCACTCGTGTAAGCGCATGCCAGGAACTAAGGCCGACGGCAGCATTGATGTGGGTATATTCAACGAATTTATCAGTAATTCGCGGCAGCTTTGTTGTAATGCGGACCGGGCAATCATGGGCGACCAAACGTTGGGGCAGATTCTTGCTCATGCACCTGCCGACGACGATGGAACGTGGCCATTCACTCCTGCAAGAGTTCTGCTAGATGACTCTGATTCAGAGGAGATTAGGCATGGGTTCTATATTGGAACTTTGAATAAACGGGGCTCAACTATTCGATCCCCATGTGACGGCGGGGGTCAGGAGCGAACATTGGCCACGCATTACAAGGATATGGGCGAGCGCGTACAGCACACTCATCCTAATGTGGCTGCGATGCTAGAGTCAGTTGCTAAAACTTATGAGCGAGATGGGAGGCGTGAAGACATACAAGCAAGCTTAAGAAAGGAAGAGTTTTAGCGGCGCAGTAAGAGATGCTTGAGGCTTAATTTAAGCGGTTGCTGCCGATAGTGGATTGACTTTTTATTATTAGATGCTTGGGCGATAGCTTGGTAATGGATTTATGTCAGTGGTGGGTTTGCTTTTGTTATGCGTGAAAGCAAAATTGTTGGGGGGGGATATAGGCAAATGCTCTTGTGTGCATTACCAGTGATAGATGTGATAAATGATCACATCAAAAGGTAAATTAGAAATGTTGTGTGGGCTGGATTGAGACTAGATCCACCACTGCTCTTTTAATTGGTTTGAAACCGACTCTATACAGTTAAACCAATAGGCATTGTTATTTGTGGCGTCTACTACAACTAAGTAGTCGTTGTTGTCGGTGAATTCTCTTAGTTTGTTTGCGGCTGCTGCTGCATCAAGAGCTGAATTTACATACCAAAATGATTGCTGCAATTTAGCCCAAGGGCCAAGCGTCTTAATTGCCGCAATGAGTTTCTCGTAGTTTTGACCAGGAGAGTTTAGGTCGTATGATATAAATAGATTGTTTGCCAACGCCTATAGCTCCATAAGTATAACTTTTTGATAGTTTTCTATCTGTAGCATGAATTGCTCGCCGGAGATTTACTCCTCACTTTAAAGTCCGTTATTAGCTTAAATTCGGAAGTATGCAAGGCGCTCGTGGCTACCTTGAAATATCGCATGATTTTCCGACGAAAGTCAATCCCGTGGTTGTGCCTGTAGCCGCTGCCACTTACACGTCTAGCAGATAGTAAATCTGAAGGGGGAGACGGTCTATCAGAGCGAGACCCCAACAAAATTAAGCGCGCTCACTCTGCTGTCGCCTGCAGCGTGCGAAGGCGCGAACGCGTGATCCCGGTGGGGCAAGCTGGATGGATATTCCTATAGATTTTATGGAATCCATCGCAATAATTTGATAAAACTCATGGATATTTTCATTTTCTGTACCGGAAAAAAGGATGTTCCCATGAGACTTATTTTAGAATCTATACGTTTTCGAGGCTTTCAAGCATCGGGTACAGAAGCTCACGTCGTATTCTCTGGTTCACAGACATCTATTATTTATGGAACTAATGGTAGTGGTAAAACAACGTTTCTTAAACTTATACACGCGGTTTTCTCCAAGGATGAAGCTGCTTTAATAAAAGAAAAAGTAGCAAGTGTTGAAATTACCTATGTCGATAAGATGGACGAAAAGCACACCATTCGGATTGCTCCACGTTCCGACTTGCTTGGTGGGCAAGGTGTAGGGAGTTCGTTGTTGGGAGGGCAAGGTGTAGGCGGTATACAGTCCTATGACTGGCAGGCTTTTGATGAGTGCCCATTATCGAGTTCTCGATCATTATCACTTGGCGTGGATCGAGGTACAACAATCCAGGCAGCGGCAGTCGAAAGTTCGGATATCTATAGGTTTTTAATTAGTCAGGGCGAATTCAATTTTACTCGTACATCTGCGCTGGCTATTTCGGAGCAGCTTGCAGACTTCCTGACTCGGCAAGGGACGGTAAGGTCGCGTAAAATACGTAGGGTGAAGTCTAATGAACTTCAGCTTGACAGGGAGCACGCTTTTCTAAAAAGCATCAATACCTCCAATATTGAATCCCTGCTTTTAGATAGATATCGAGTCGCCCGATCTTATGCGTCTGAACAAATTCAGAATGCGTTGTTTGATACGTTAGCAATAGCCATCGACTCTGGAACTGATTCAGATAAGTCCGCGGTTATGGGTATTCCTGAAAATTTGGGTGAGTTGATTGCGGCCGGTAAAGAACGTATTATTGAGGCGCTTAATGATGGTCCTGAAAATAACTTTAAGAATAGAATTATTGGGATTCTTGAGGATATGAGTGAGACGGGAGCAATTTTTACAGCTCCCACGAACCCAATATTGGGGCAGCTAATTTGGAATATGCTTAAAGAGCTAAAGTTTGAAAAGCAACTTTTAAATTCAATCAATATTTTTGTTGAGACCTTTTCAAGCTTTTTGGGCGAGCGTAAAGAGCTTGAAATAAATAACGAAGGTATAAGTCTCGTTGTTCGTGGCGAGCGATTAGGTGTCGATGCGTTATCAAGCGGAGAGAGGCATTTATTTACTTTTCTCGCCTTGGTCGTTATTGATGCTAGAGATCGTGATTTTCTTATCATCGATGAGCCGGAAATTTCACTAAATGCTAGCTGGCAGAGGAACTTGGTAGGTCTGCTCGAGGACTTGGCTCCTGATACACAAATAATTTTAGCTTCTCACAGCCCTATTTTGGCTAAAGGTAGGCCATCTACTCTTGTTGAGTTGAAACCATCGGAGATACTCGGATGAGTGAAGCCACTCCAGAGATGACTTTTGCCGCAGATGAGCTTTTAAATCTTGCGATTATGACAAAAATGCCTGTTCTTATTGTCGAGGGCATTGATGATATTCCAATTTATGAGCGGCTGTCGCTTTCGGTAAACGTGGACTGTGACGTATACGCTGCAGCCACGCTTTCTAAAGGTAGGGAAGGTTGTCGAGGCGTTCTTGATAATATTTCTGAAATCAGAAATGCTGCTGAGGGGCTCCCGGTAGAGAAGTTCGTGCTGGGTATAATTGATCGTGATGCTCGATTTTACCGAAATGAATTGGATTTGGATCCTGCTATTTTTTCGTTAAATTATTATTCAATTGAAAGCCACTATGTTAGTGCATGCTCCGTCGAATTTTTGATTCCAAGATTTACTAGTGCCACAAAAAAACTCATTAGTCCGGAAATGGCTAAAACTATTTTTGATTCTATTTTTAGTGAGATTTCTTACCTGTATTATGTTTCGCTTGAAGCACTTAAAAAGGCTTGTGATCAAGGGTATACGGCTGAGTTTGGCTATTCTGATTCTATAAAGTCTATAATAAATAGAGGGCTGCATATAAAGGTAATGGATAAAAAAGCTGAGCTTGATGCATTTGCTAAGGGGTTGAACTTAAGTTTCTCACTGGAAACCATGCTAAAAATATGTAAGGGGAAATGGGTCGGCGAAATCTATTCTGATCATCTGTACAGCGCAATGCTTGGCCTGCCAGGGAATTGCATGCTGGAGAAAGTCCCTCAGTGCCAAGCATGTAGCGCTGGAGAACCACAGAAGTGTCTGTATCGGAAAACCTCTTTCTTCAGTTCAGATATCTTAATGCATCAAGCTTTTCATAATACTGAAGCGCAGTATCTAGGGTACATTAAGGCAAAAATAATAGATTTATCGGTTTCCTGTCGAGCAGCTTAATAGTTTTATAATTTTAATTTGGGGAGAATGGCTTAAGTTTCGCTGTCCAGAGCACTTAAAGTATAGATGAATGAGTGTTGCACCTTGGCGCGGTTCAGTTTGTTTTTTCGCATTTTCAGATTAGATTTTTCCGAACGAATGGGGCGATGTGGCACGTAGTGAATCAATGACGTTGTTCTGAAAAATCTGCTATACTTGGCATCTGCGGGTGACATGTAAAGGTTATGAGTTTAAGTTCTCGCGTTAGCATTAGAATTTATGTAGCGGAAGCTTGCAAGGCTTCCTCATTTTCATTACCCCCTCTTTCTTTTAAGCTGAAGGTCAATGAAATCAAGCTCTGCCTTGATTGCATCAATCGTGAGCGTCTCGACTTCACTGGCTTTGTTTGCTCTTGAATTGAGCTTTTTCGTATTGGCCATGGTGAGAATGATCCCGTTCAAATGAATCTTTCGGGCCTTTAGGTAATCAGGCATCTTTGCGCTGTTCTGTGGTGGTTTGTTCATGATTGGACCGATGGTAGGCCCGAAGCAACCGGCCCTCGCCGGTTGCTTCGGGGAGGTTTGGGTTAGGCTGCCAATAGGTCAATCAAACTGTGTTGGCGTGAGCGATCTGCAAGTTCTTCCCAGTTCCAGCTTCCATAGCGCTCGCCCTGTTCAGGGATATTTAGCTTCATCAATGCAACCGGGTCTCGATTAATCAGATTGCGTGCGGCCCACAGCTGACCGCCCGTCTCCAGCAGCGCTTTGGCGGCCTCGTTCCACTTTTCTTCTAACACTGTGTTCGCCAGATGAGCCGCTTTGTTCTCGATCTTGGCGTGTTCTTTTTGTGCCTCCGTTATGTGCAGGTCAATCGTCACCAGCTCCTGCTCCAGGGCGTTGATGAGCAGTTGTTGACGGCGATGATGCTCAACCGCAGCCGTGAGGTTTTTTGCGGCTTTTTGAGCTTCCGCGTTAGCGGCTTTCTCGCCCTCTACATCGCCCCAGGCGACAGCCTGTGCATAAGCGGTGGCTGCGCCCGTTTCAGCTTGTCGAGCCTTTGCCATGTCTTCCTGATCGCTTTGGCGTACCTGCTGCAACCGGGTCTCGATGCTGCTGCGCTTCTCGTTGAGTTCCATCACGTCGGCTTTCCAGGTCGCCATGGCGCTGATGTAGCCCGCAGCCAAGCTCTCACGGTTCGCTAGTGCCTCAAGGCGATCAATCTTTTGGTTCAGGGTGCGGATCTCAAGATCTCGCGAGTCGATGCGTCTTTTGTGATCGTTGATTTCATCCTGCACGGCCCGTTGACGGCCCTGTTGGATAACCTCAGGACTTTCCAGCGCCTCTTCAAAGGGTATTAAATCGCGCTGAATGCTCTCCATTTCGAGGGTCAGTGTGTCGCGGCGGGCTTTCAGTTCTTGGATGGTGTTCATCTGTATTGTCTCTGGGTACTGCGGTTGATAGGGATGGTTGTCGAATGGCTGGCAAGGCCGATAATGAGCCGGCGCTACCTCGATCAGCAGGCTCGCCGTCAGGCGGCCTTGGCCTCGCCTTCGTCCGTTCCTGGAACGGTCTTCACCACATAGCAGCGCTGGGGCCCTAACCCGGGCAGACGGATCAAGCTGTACGCTTTGCCGTCACTTCCCGGCTCGAGCACGCCCCGTTGCAGCAGCTCCTTGTTCACCGCACTGATATTCATGCCCTTGAAGATCTCGGCCCTCCAGGCTTCCGGCAGCACGTAGTAGGTGTTGGTGGTGTGCAGTGCATCGCCCATGCCGTGTTCCATCGTCTTGCGAAAGCCCAACCGATCAATCGTGCGTGGGCCATGTTCATCGATCTTGGCGGCGGCAGACTCCCAACGGGTAAAGCGGCTTTCTCCAAAGCGCTCGATCACTTGGCGCAGCCGTGCCAGGATCGCATCACCCTCAAAGTTACCGGCGCCGCCACGTTCGGCCAGCCACGCATGCAGACACACCCGTGCGGCGGTCGTAGCCGTGCCATCGGGCCAGCCGGTGACGCCGAAAGCGGTGGCCAACTCTCCGGCCGCTGCTGCGAGGCCAAAGCGAAGGGCTGCACGCTGGGCCTGACCACTGGCCGAGACGGGCAGGTTTTGGGTGGTGAACTGCTCCACCGTACGGCGAACGATCACCGACCACCTGAGCATTTCTCCAGGCGCGCATAGTGCGTGTAGGAAAGCAATGAGGGGCGTGCCGTAGTATTTGGCTACGCGGGCCTTGAGCGCATCGGAGAGGGCGGCAGCGTCCTCGAAACCATTCAGCACATCAAACATGCCGAGGCCCTTGCTGGCATCCGCTGGGACGGCGAGCATGCGCACCTCCATACCCGCTTTCAGCTCCTTGTTGGCGTCTGCCATGTGCTGCGCCAACGTCTTCTCGCCGGTCGAGAGAAACAGCAAGCGCCACTCCTGCACCTGTCGGCCCGCTTGTCCTCGGTCGTTCGCACGGGCCTTGCCGGTGCCATTGCCGAGCATGTACACCGTCTCGCCGATAATGCGTGGATCGCACATGCCTATTTCATCCAGCACCAGGAGACCGTCTGAGTGGGCTGCGGCGATGGACTCCAGGGCGTTATCAGTCGATCGCCATGAGCGCACCAGACGTGGCCCGCCATAGACCGAGGCGGCAACTTGCAAGTGTGTGGTCTTGCCGCCAGAGCTGTCGCCGTAGAGGTGGAAGCCGCCCGACTCATGCCCCAGCAGGTTCAGCAGAGGCCCTGCAAACGCCACAGAGACGACAAACGCCAAGCGGTGGTTACCGATGCATAGCGCGCCGATTTGCTGCTGCCATTGCTCTAGAGAGCCCGCCTCGCTGATCGGTGGCAACTGCGCACCGGCTTCATAAAAATGCAGGTGTTCGGCGTGCGAGCCGATTTGCTGTTCGGGCAAAAGGAAAGCGTTGTCGTGCCAGCCCAAGCGCGTCACCAAACGTGCGCGCTGGGCGCTATCGAAGCCGCCAAGGTAACTCTGCAGGTCATTGCGTGCGTTGCGCCCTGATCGGCTTCCGGCAAGGCGCAGGCCCATGTCCACCAGCGGGCCGAGTACGTCTTTTCCGAAGTCGCCGGTCATGGTCCTGGCCGGAATGTTCCAGCGTTTTTTGGCGCCGTCTGGGTCGTCGAATTCAACCAGCAAGCCCCAGTTGTGGCCCTTGTCGTCGCGAGTGCGGGCGATGATTTCGAGAGGCGAACAGACAGGGCGCGCCTCGCCATCATCACCGGAATAAAACACCCCATCAGGGGTCAGGCGAAAGCCGCCCGGCAACAGATCATTTTTCGATTTCGTAGGACGTTTTGCAGGTGCCTTAACCTTCGGTTCTTGGGGCTCAGTGACAGTGCCGAAAAACTCGCCGTTACGCACCAGCTCGGTCACGTGGCCAGCGGTCCAGCCTTTGGCTAACGCGTCCGCTGCATCATCGCCATCCGCCCATTTGCCACCCTTGATCAATGTCGGCTTGCCACCTTTGCTGCTGGGCTTGAGCTTGAACACGTCGAGCGCAATTCGTTGGACTGACGCGGCGCCCAGCTCAATCAGCTTGAGCTCAATGGCGTCCATGCACGCCGTTCCGCTGGCATCGTTATCCGGCCACAGGACGACAGCGCGCTCTTTGAGTGGCGTCAGGTCAGCCTTGTGCCAAGAGTTGGAGCCGTTCGGCCAGCAGGTGGCTACGTGGTCGGGCAGGAGTTCGGCGGCGGCGTCAGCAGCTTTCTCGCCTTCACACAGCACCACAGGCGCATCTGCACGCTGTACCAGCTTATCCAGACGCAGCAAGGGCCGAGGCTCAGGCAAACCTTGCCAGCGCCATTGTGTGGTTTGCCCATCGGAGCGCTTGCACCAGGTCAGCGGTGCAAAGACCTTCCTCGGTTTGCCGTCCTCATCGGGGTCCAGGTCGAAGCGATACAGCACCATGACTGGCTGGCCCTGAGCATCGCGATAGATCCACACCTTGGACGGCACACCGTGTTGCCGGTGCTTAGCAGGGCACGTGTTCATGGCCTCGACCGGGATCGGCTGAATTGCGATCCACTCCGGCGTTGCGTTCTTGGTCGGTGCGCTTTTGGTTGTCGCTGAACCCGCGGAAACGCTGAGCAGATCCGCCAGCTTTTTGCAGGCCTCAACGTCGGTGCCGCCATCGATATAACGCACTAGGTCGATCAGGTCGCCGCCCTTATCGCCGGTGGCAAAATCCGCCCAGGTGCCTTTGCTCAAATTGACCTTGAGTGAGCCTGTGCGCTTGTCGGTACGCGTGGGATCCGGTGCTGTGTATTCCTTGCCGCCGTCGACGCGTTTGCCGTTCGCCAGCCAGTGAGCAAGTACACGGTCGATGTTCTTGAGAGCGGCGCTTTTTACGTCGGCAAAGCTGGGCCGTTTTGAGGTGTTGCCGGTGCGTTGAGTCATGGGGCGGTCCTCGACTCAAGCAACGCCTCGTTCACGTCATCGATCAGCGCTTTGGCCATCTCGCCGAGGTAGAACGCAGGCCAACTAAAACGCTCGCCCGCATCGCTGATAGCGGCGTCGAGGATCAGTTGATTGGCGTGGTGCAGAATTTGGGAGACGGCTTCAAGTGCGTCTTCCAGCGGGATACCGGCATTCACCCGAAACAGGTATTGGCCGTTACCGTTGGCAGGGGAGAACTCGGAGCGTCCACGCGTGCTGGAGTGGGTCACAGCGCACCGCCTTTCTGGCCCATCGGCACAGAGGAGGCGTCACCGTACATAGCGAGTGTTTTGATCAAGCCCAAGGTGCCGCGCACGTCCCAAATTACGGATGACAGCACGCGGTTCGAGAGCTGGGGTTTATCGCTGTCTAAGTGATCTTCCAGCAGCATGAGAACTGAATTGGCACGGTCGAGGGCACAGGTGATGGCGTCGATAGGCAGGCCAGCTTCGGCGTCCTGGCTGACGCAGAGTAAGTCCTCGGGTAGTGCAAAGCCTGGGAGCATGCTCATTGGGCACCCCCTGCGGCTTCCAGGGCGCGGGCCTTGGATATATGGGCGTTGTAACGGGAGAGGCGTGTAGCAAGGCTGGAGTTGGCGTGTAAAGCGGCGAGAGCCATTGCTCGATGAGCAGCGGCGCGAATTTTGGACGGATTGAGGGCGTGCATGTGGTGAGCTCCTACTTTCAGACTGGAGCCGCCACCGTCCTTCCTACGGGATTGGGTGGCAGCTGTGCACGGGGTAGGAATACCGGGATAGTAGGCACCCGGCCAGGCCGAAGCCTGCCCGCACACAGCCGCCATAACACGTAACTGCGGACGAAAAAAAACGCCGGCAGTTGTGATCTGGGCGCTGATGCGCCTACTAGTTCTCGGGTTCCTACGCCCGGTCGCTGAATTTGCAGCGACGACCGAAGAGTAACGTCCGTTTTTTGAAAGTGCAACTGTGCTGATAGCTTGCGGATTTTTTCGATGCGGCATAAATTGATCAGGCATGTAGATTTACCTCAACGCCTCCGGTTGCCTCCGGGGGCGTTTTCGTTAGTGCTGGGAGGCGATACGACTCAAGTTCATCCAGAACAGGTGATTGCCATGCCGGGAGTTTGCAAGCATCAGCTCCAGCCCAGTCACATTGGCCCTGACACTCGGAATGAGCTGCTCGGTATCCTCAACCAAGCCCCCTTCTGGGGGCTCTATTGAGAGCATCACCCACTCGCGAGATGGCCAGACGAGAAGCATTACGTGAGCCCCTTTTGAAATGGCGTCGTCGCGCAATGTGCGGAGGCGGTCTTGGCCTTTGGCAGTAACGTTGGGTAGGAGCCCGATGCCGAGTAAGTCGCCGGTATCTAAAGTCGTTTGTGGCAGGAAAATAGGAGTCATGCAGCCACCCTGTCGCGGGCAGCGATGCGTGCGCGTGTCCATGCTTGAACTTCCCCCAATACCCATGCAACTGGAGCACTTCGGGCATTGCTGTTACTCAGCTTTACCGGCAACGGGAATCCGCTTTCAGGTTGACGCATCAGCTTGTAGATAGTCGGTCGTGCAAGCCCTACGATTGAAATGACATCCGAAATTCGGATGAGGGTCGTGGCGGGATCGTGCGAGGGAATGGCTTTTAATACGGTAGTCATAGCGAGCTAACCCTTTGTTAATTGAGACAACGGGTCATACGCTACGCAGGGGAGGGAGAGTGGACTGTGTCCGCTCCCTTTTTTATTTCAGAGGTCTAAGGCCCAGGGCGGTCAAATGCTCTCGAATGGTTTTTTTTGTGCCGAGGCCTTCCCGTTTGGAAAGAATAGTGGTCAGTTCTGCGTCGGACAGACTTCGCATTTCAATTTTCCGACCGTTAATGGTTTGCTCAGCGGCTGCCTTGATTCTTGCTCGTCTAACCATTGTGTCGGTCTGTATTTTTGAGCTGGGATCTCGGTTCCCCTTACCAGCTTCCTGGCCTCGTCTTGTCGCCTTTGTCGACAAGGCCTCGTCGAGAATTCGATGCATCAGGCTTGATGTGTTGAAGCCTTTTTTAAACACATCCATCTGCTCCACTTGGCGATAAAGACTCGCCATCAGCAGCGCCTGATTCGCCTCGCCTAGCAACGTCGCGAAGTCTTCTCGTGCTCGGATTTCGTTTCCGCTACTGCGGTCCCGCTCTTTTTCAATCAGGGCAAGGTACTGGCGTGGTGAGTCATGTCTCAGATGCTCTATCAGGTCTGCATCAATACCGTAGGTGGTGAGCTCAAGGTCGAACAGCCAATTTGCGAGCGTCTCCACAGCTTGGGTTCCAAGTACCAGGGCGAAGGTCGCCACGAGCTGTGAGTCTGCTGCGGAATGACTGGCCCGAAGGAGCCCTCGAATCACGCTAGGCAATGAGCCTGCTTCCGCAGAATCGGTATGGTCGTAAATGGCATCACGTAGGTAATAAAGGGTTCGTGTGATCGACTCTGCACATGGGGAGTAGGAGCCATCCTCAAGCCAAAAAGAAGTGGCCGTGCTGATTAGGTCAAATGCGTTCTGGAAGTGCATTTCGAACTGCGGAAACAGCACAAGACTACCAACGGCTGTCTCTACGTCGTCCTGATCCCACACCAGGCACGTTACGTCGAAGCCTGCGATTTCGAGTTCAAGCTTTTCTGCCTCGATACCCCGCTCAAAGTCCATTTAGGTCTCCCCGCCGCCCCGATGCCGGTGTGCTGTTACAGTGATCTGCGGCTGGAAACGCCAACGCCAGCAGGGTGGCGGGCGTGGCCTTCCTGTAACACGACTGCCCGATGTAACACGTGGTGCTCAGAAGTTTTTGAGTGCGTGTAACGCTAAATATATTAAATAAAAACAATGTCTTACAGGTTTGTGTAACGCGCGTAACACCCGTAACACCATTTTTGAGGGGGTATAGGGTTAACGACTTCACACAGCCTTCCCAAATTGACCTTGCACTACATTTCCGGCCACTAGGGCATCAAGGTAATCGGCGTACCACTGCATCATCACTCTGCGCTGAGGCAGGTACACCGCTTTGTTGTACACCCCTGCAATTCCCTCTTTTGCATGAGAGAGCTGGGCCTCAATGTGATTCTCATCGAAACCCTGCTCATTGAGTATGGTGCTCGCGATGTGACGAAAGCCGTGGCCTGTTTGCCGACCGGCATATCCCAGTCTGCGGAGCGCCATTAGAAAGACGGTGTTGCTGCGGGGGATTGTCCTGTCTTTCCTGCCTGGGAATAGGAGAGGGTACGCACCTGTCAGTGTTCGTAACTCAGTGAGCGCTTCGATTGCCTGTCGAGAGAGAGGCACCACATGTTCGCGACGACGTTTCATTCGCTCGGCTGGGATCGTCCATAGCTTTTTGGAGAGGTCGATTTCGGCCCAGCGTGCTTCTCGGATCTCGCTCGGGCGCGATGCTAATAAGGAAAGCAAGCGAAGCCCTATACGAACGTCCTTTGCGTGAGGGTAGGAGTTGATCGCTCGAAGTAGCGCAGGCAGTTCTTCAATCGAAACGTGTGCATAGTTTTCAGCGCTACGTGATTGCAGGAACTTGCTGAGTCCTTCAAGGGGGTTGTGGACGGCTCGTCCTGTCACTCGGGCCAGGTCATAGATCTCTTTGCAAAAGGCCCGAACTCGGCCCATTTGTTCAATGATCCCCTTCTGCTCCATGCCGCGTAGAAACTCCATCCATTCCAGCGGCAATATTTCTGTGTACACGCGTTTGCCGAATACGGGGAACACGTGAAGCTCAAGTGCGCCAAGTACTCGTCGAGACGTACCTGATTCCCAGCTTGTGCGTCTGGCCTCAAACCACTCGCGCCCTAACGCTTCAAAGGTGTTGTTGGCAGCAACCTGGTCTGCAACCTTCCGAGCCTGCTTGCTCACCAATGGATTTTTGCCGGTCGATGCGTCTTCACGTAGTTGAGCTGCTTTCTGTCTCGCCAATGAGCCACTGATTTCCGGGTAGCCGCCGAGACCCAGCCAAGACCATTTTCCGTCTGGCTTTTTGTAGCGCAGCTCCCATGATTTCTGCCCGTTAGGTTTCACCCGGAAGTACAGGCCATTCCCGTCCTGCTCCCGATACGTTGTGTGCTCAGGCTCCAGGCCTGCAAGCGTGGTGTCTGCTAAGGGGCGGCGTTTGATTTCAGTGCGCTTCACTTCCTGTATGCCTCTAGTTATAGGAATCTCAAAGCATACACGTGGGCATACACGGCGGGAAGTTATAGGGGTAGACAGGGATGGATAGCCAGAAACAAGAAAGCCCGCACGGGGCGGGCTTCTTGGAGTATTTCGTAGACTGTCTGAGACAGCCCGAGACTGCTATATGGTGCACCCGGCGGGATTCGAACCCACGACCCCTGCCTTCGGAGGGCAGTACTCTATCCAGCTGAGCTACGGATGCTTGTGCGGGCGACATCATACCCATGTCGACCTTGGGCGTCCATGCTGGTCTTTGGGCGTTCATGTGTAGGCATTTGCCGTACAGAGGCCCTAAGCCGGGCGCTACCGATCAGGGCGGGGGAACCCGGCTCGGCGACGCTGATCAGATAAATCTGCTAAATGCGCCGTTTCGTTCTTTTTTTCGAACAGACTATTGCCCTGTACCCCCATTGATCCTAGGATTCGTTTGAGATTTCAAACGCTCTGTCTCCCGTGCGCTCCTTCACTTTTCTTGCGCGCTGGGGCTGATTTCCCTGACGGCAGCCCACAAGGCGCCTTTCAACAACTCTAATTCGCTCCGCGTGCGCGCGGTGCTGTTAAGGAAAGCCGACATGCAGCTTAAAGATGCCCAGTTGTTCCGCCAGCAAGCCTTTATCGATGGCGCTTGGGTCGATGCGGACAACGGTCAGACCCTCAAGGTCAATAACCCTGCCACGGGCGAGATTCTCGGTACTGTGCCAAAGATGGGCGCCGCTGAAACCCGCCGCGCTATCGAAGCCGCTGACAAGGCGCTACCGGCCTGGCGTGCACTGACCGCCAAGGAGCGCGCGAACAAGCTGCGCCGCTGGTTCGAACTGCTGATCGAGAACCAGGACGACCTCGGCCGCCTGATGACCCTGGAACAAGGCAAGCCGCTGGCCGAAGCCAAGGGCGAGATCGTTTACGCCGCTTCCTTTATCGAATGGTTCGCCGAGGAAGCCAAGCGCATCTATGGCGACGTGATTCCCGGCCACCAGCCTGACAAGCGCCTGATCGTGATCAAGCAGCCGATCGGCGTGACCGCCGCCATCACCCCGTGGAACTTCCCGGCGGCGATGATCACCCGTAAAGCCGGCCCGGCCCTGGCCGCCGGTTGCACCATGGTGATCAAGCCTGCTTCGCAAACGCCGTTCTCGGCACTGGCCCTGGTTGAATTGGCGCACCGTGCCGGTATCCCGAAAGGCGTGCTGAGTGTGGTCACTGGCAGTGCCGGCGACATCGGCGGCGAGCTGACCAGCAACCCGATCGTGCGCAAATTGTCCTTCACCGGATCGACCGAAATCGGTCGCCAGCTGATGGCCGAATGCGCCAAGGACATCAAGAAAGTCTCCCTGGAACTGGGCGGCAACGCGCCGTTCATCGTGTTCGACGACGCGGACCTGGATAAGGCCGTCGAAGGCGCGATCATCTCCAAGTACCGCAACAACGGCCAGACGTGCGTCTGTGCCAACCGCCTGTACATCCAGGATTCGGTGTACGACACCTTTGCCGAAAAACTCAAAGTGGCCGTGGCCAAGTTGAAGATCGGCAACGGTCTGGAAGAAGGCACCACCACCGGCCCGCTGATCGACGAAAAAGCCGTGGCCAAGGTGCAGGAACACATCGCCGACGCCCTGAAAAAAGGCGCCACGTTGCTGGCCGGTGGCAAGGTGATGGAAGGCAACTTCTTTGAGCCGACCATCCTCACCAACGTGCCGAAAGACGCTGCCGTCGCCAAGGAAGAAACCTTTGGTCCGCTGGCACCGCTGTTCCGCTTCAAGGACGAAGCCGAAGTGATCGCGATGTCCAACGACACCGAGTTCGGCCTGGCCTCTTATTTCTATGCCCGCGACCTGGGCCGTGTGTTCCGTGTGGCTGAAGCCCTGGAATACGGCATGGTCGGCGTCAACACCGGGTTGATCTCCAACGAAGTGGCGCCGTTCGGCGGTATCAAGGCTTCGGGCCTGGGCCGTGAAGGCTCCAAATACGGGATCGAGGATTACCTGGAAATCAAATACCTCTGCCTGGGCATCTGACCAGCACGAGTTTGCCGCAAACGCAGAGGGCACGAGAGCGCTGTCCCTTTGCGTGTTTCACCGCGTAATTCGTAGTGGCCGGGAAAGCTGTGGCAGTCGATCATCGCATGCTGCCGTAGTTGCCTCCCCGCCACGTATTCCTTGGACCACGCCACCCGATGAGTGGCGAATGAGGACTTTATGAGCAAGACCAACGCATCCCTGATGAAGCGCCGCGAAGCCGCTGTACCACGCGGTGTTGGCCAGATTCACCCGATCTTCGCCGAATCCGCGAAGAACGCCACCGTGACCGACGTTGAAGGTCGCGAGTTCATCGACTTCGCCGGCGGTATCGCCGTGCTGAACACCGGCCACGTGCACCCGAAAATCATCGCGGCCGTGACCGAGCAACTGAACAAGCTGACTCACACCTGCTTCCAGGTCCTGGCCTACGAGCCTTACGTGGAGCTGTGCGAGAAAATCAACGCCAAGGTCCCAGGTGATTTCGCCAAGAAAACCCTGCTGGTCACCACCGGTTCCGAAGCTGTCGAAAACGCCGTGAAAATCGCCCGTGCTGCCACCGGCCGTGCTGGCGTGATCGCCTTCACCGGGGCCTACCACGGCCGCACCATGATGACCCTGGGCCTCACCGGTAAAGTCGTGCCTTACTCGGCAGGCATGGGCCTGATGCCAGGTGGCGTGTTCCGCGCGCTGTTCCCGAACGAACTGCACGGTGTAAGCGACGACGACGCCATCGCCAGCATCGAACGCATCTTCAAGAACGATGCCGAGCCGCGTGACATCGCCGCCATCATTATCGAACCGGTGCAGGGTGAAGGCGGTTTCTACGTCGCGCCCAAATCCTTCATGAAGCGCCTGCGCGAACTGTGCGACAAGCACGGCATCCTGCTGATCGCCGACGAAGTGCAAACCGGTGCCGGCCGTACCGGCACCTTCTTCGCCATGGAGCAGATGGGCGTTGCTGCCGACCTGACCACCTTCGCCAAATCCATCGCTGGCGGTTTCCCGCTGGCCGGTGTGTGCGGCAAGGCCGAGTACATGGACGCTATCGCGCCAGGCGGCCTGGGCGGCACCTACGCGGGTAGCCCGATCGCCTGCGCTGCGGCCCTGGCCGTGATGGAAGTGTTCGAAGAAGAGCACCTGCTGGACCGCTGCAAGGCTGTCGGCGAGCGTCTGGTGACCGGTCTGAAAGCGATCCAGGCCAAGTACCCGGTGATCGGCGAAGTGCGGGCTCTGGGCGCAATGATCGCGGTTGAGCTGTTTGACGACGGCGACACCCATAAGCCAAACGCCGCTGCCGTTGCCTCCGTGGTGGCCAAGGCGCGTGAAAAGGGCCTGATCCTGTTGAGCTGCGGCACCTACGGCAACGTGTTGCGCGTACTGGTCCCGCTGACCTCGCCGGACGAGCAGTTGGACAAAGGCTTGGCGATCATCGAAGAGTGCTTCTCCGAGCTGTAAGCGGAAATTGACCTGATCGACAGAAAAAACCCGCTTCGGCGGGTTTTTTTATGCCCATTGCCGCACATTCAGGCCGTGTTCATTGTACCTGGGCGTCTGCATTGTCTAAGGTTGCAGCATTGCCGATGGAGCGTGCTGGATGACTGCTGTTGATTTACCCGCTGTACCCCGCGTGTTGATTGCCGAGGCGGACCCCTGGTCGCGGGACCTGCTCAAGCAGGTGTTGTTGAATGTGCGCTGCGATGCGCGGCTGGATGTGTGTGCCGATGGGCAGCACGCGGTGACGTTGCTGCGAGAAAAAAACTACGATCTGATCCTGGCCGATTGGGAGCTTCCGGGCGTCGATGGTCTGAGCCTGCTGCGCAACGTGCGCCAGCAGCGCCGCTCGCCGGCGTTGCCGTTCATTCTGCTGAGCAGCCGCAATGACAGCGCCAGCGTGCGCGAAGCCTTGCCCCTGGCGCCCACGGCGTACCTGACCAAACCGCTGAACATGGAAGGCCTGACCCAGCGCCTGCAAGACCTGCTGCTCAACGAAGGCGAAACGGTGTACTGCGAGGTTCCGCCGCTGGCGCCCGGCATGACCTTGCCTGTGTTCCTGGAGCGCCGCCGCGAAGCGTCCGATGGCGCACCCTTGCGAGTCGATGTGAAGGCCGCCGTGCAACACAGCCTCGGCCCCGATGGCCTGGATCTCAAGCGCCTGGAAGACCAGGTGCGCATGGACCCGCAAATCACCGCCGTGCTGATCGCCGCCGCCAACAGCGCCGGCCATCACGGCACACCCGTGCAAACCTTGCCCGCTGCCCTGCATAAGCTGGTGCCGGGGCAAAGTATGAACCTGATCCTCGGCCTGGCGCTCAAACACAACGTGGTGCTGGGGGACCCGGCTTTGGTGGCCTATGCCGAGCGCCACTGGCAATTGTCCCTGGACACCGCCGACTACGCTCGGCGGCTGGCGCGCATGCTGGAGCTGGACCACGAACGCTGTTACAGCGCCGGCATCCTCCATCGGCTCGGCGACCTGGCGCTATTGCGCTGCCTGGAAAACTGGCGCCAGGGCGGTGGTGCGCTGGATGACGAAGCGATTGGCGAGTCTCTCTACACCTTTGGCGCGGCCTATGGTTCAGCGCTGCGCACACGTTGGCGTTTGCCACTGGAACTGCGCCAGTTGATCGCGGCGATTTATGCGTTGGAGGGCGGCGTGTATGCCCGGGAAGCGCTGGTAGTGAACCTGGCGGCGCAGATGGCGCGTTTGACTGAGCATGAAGGCTTGGAAGAGCTGGCCAGAAGCAAGACTGCGCGATTGCTCAGGGTCGGGTTGGCGGAATTGACGCGGATCCGCAAGGCTTAGCGTCAGCCGGCCACCACGCGGTTCTTGCCCAAGCGTTTGGCCTCGTACATGGCGGCATCGGCGCGGGCGAACAGGCTGTCCAGGGTCGAATCTGCCTCGGTGAGGCTGGCCAGGCCCTGACTGATGGTCACGCTGAACGCCTGGCCCTCATAGCTGAAGCTCAGTTCCTGAATCTCCCGGCCCAACCGCTCAGCCACTTGCAAGGCCATCTCCGGGGCGCAGCCGGGCAGGACGGCGGCGAACTCTTCGCCGCCAATGCGTCCGAACAGATCACCACGGCGCAATACCCCGCGACCGCTCTCGGCGATACGCCGCAACACTTGATCACCCTCCAGGTGGCCGTAGCTGTCGTTGACGTCTTTGAAGTCATCGATGTCCAGCAGCAGGAAGGCCAGCGGTTCTCCTTTGGCACAGGCCGTGTCGAAGGCCAGGTTGGCGCACTCGAAGAAGTGCCGGCGGTTACTGCTCTGGGTCAGCACATCGGTGGTGGCCAGGCGATGCAGCTCCAGCTCCATCTGTTTCTTTTCGGTGATGTCTTCGGCCATGCCCACCACGATCAACGGTTCTCCGGGCTCGACCCGCTGGTTGATGTAGCATTTGTCGCTCAACCAGCGGATCTGCCCGTCAGCGGTGATGATGCGGTACTCACGGTCCTCCACGGCGCCCCGTTCCAGCACGCGGGCCAGGCTGTGTTCGGCATAGTCGAGGTCTTCGGGGTGAATGCTGTTGCGCCATTCCCGATGATCGGCCAGCAGCAGGCCGGCAGAGCGTCCGAACACGCGCTCGTAGGCCGGGCTTACGTAGAGCACCCGGCGCGTTTCCCAATCCATGGCCCAGAGCACGGCGTTGACACTCACCAACATCGAACTCAGCAGTTGTTCCCGCTCGCTCAACCGCTCGACTTCACCCTGGGCATGCACCAGCGCCAACAGGGTCGCAGCCGCAGCCGGACGCGGATGTTCAGCGGTGGGAGGATCGGGCAAATAAGGATTTTCGTGAACCATCGGCACAACTCTCTCTGGGCGCGCCGCAGGCTGGAGCAGCGGTCGCTACAAGGGGCCACCATGATGGCGAAGTGTTCATTGAGAGAGGGTAATTGCGGTGAAGTTCCGTCAATAGTGCCGATTGCCGGTGCCCGGTAAATGACGCCAAAAAGCTGGTAGGTGGGAGAGCAAGCCCTCCCACCGCACCATCAGACTGCCGCAGGACGCAGCGAATAAGTCTTCAATTGGTGAGCGAAATCCCGCAGGGACTGGATGCCGCTGGCCTCGGCTTCATGCACCCATTCCTTGATGGCCGCCAGCATATCGTGGCCATTGGAACTGGTCTTGAGCCAGATCTGCTGCAGCGCCAGGCGCTTTTCGTAGATCACTTTCAGCGCGTGGCTGTGTTCCAGCATGTTCTGGATGCGCAGGTGATGGCGGTCATCGAGCAAGCTGGTTTCCCGCGACAGCAAGCGCTTGGCACGATGGAACTGGTGACGCACCGAGTGATCGACCTTTTCCAGCTCCTGCTTGACCAACGGGCCAATCACCAGCTTGCGGTACTGGGCCATGATCTGGAAGCGGTTGTTGAGGATCGCCATGGCGGTGTCCATGTCCAGGTGGCCCTTGCCTTCCACGCGGTGGGCGATGGGCGCGACACGCTGCACCTTGGCCAGGCGCAGGAAGCTGAACACCTTGATCCAGGCCCAGCCCAGGTCGAACTCCCACTTCTTCACCGACAGCTTGGCCGAGTTGGGGTAGGTGTGGTGGTTGTTATGCAGCTCTTCGCCGCCAACGATGATGCCCCACGGCACCAGGTTGGTCGCCGCGTCACGGCATTCGAAGTTGCGATAGCCCACGGCATGCCCCAGGCCATTGATCACGCCAGCGGCCCAGAACGGAATCCACATCATCTGGATGGCCCAGATGGTAATGCCGATGGTACCGAACAGCAGCAGGTCGATCACACCCATGATCGCCACGCCCAGCAGCGGATAGGGGGTGTAGATTTTGCGTTCGATCCAGTCATCCGGGCAGTTCTTGCCGTAGATGCGCAGGGTCTCGGGGTTTTCGGCCTCGGCGCGGTACAGCTCGGCGCCTTTGCGCATCACGGTGGACAAGCCTTTGATGACGGGGCTGTGCGGGTCGTCGACCGTTTCGCACTTGGCGTGGTGCTTGCGGTGGATGGCGGTCCACTCGCGGGTGTTCTGCGCCGTGGTCAGCCACAGCCAGAAGCGGAAGAAGTGTTTAAGACCGGCATTGAGCTCCAGGGAGCGATGGGCGGAATAGCGATGCAGATAGACTGTGACCGCAACGATGGTCACGTGGGTCATCAACAGAGTGACCGCCACCAGTTGCCAGGCTGACAGGTCAAGAAAACCGTTGTACCACATAGGCTGTATGGCCCTCAGATAAAGAAAAGAACAGCTCACGCATTATCACTCAGCCTACAGAGAAAACCAGCCGCGCTTTCAGATAGGAGTGACTGGATGTTTCTTATTCTATAATCCGCAGTCTTTGTAGGGCGACTCTGTCTTTTTGGTAAGGATTACTGACCATATGCCGTTTTCATACCGGGGTGCCCTACGTGCGGGGCTGGTATACCTGTTGATTTCCGTTCTGTGGATTGGCGTCACTCAGCGCGTATTGATCGAGTTTCTCGATAACCAGAGTGAGTTGAACCACTGGCTGCAGGTGCGCGGCTACGTGTGGGTGACGCTGAGCGCCTTGGCGATCTACCTGATCTGCGCCCGGTTTGCCCGGGCCAACCAGCTGCAACAGCCTTTGAAAGAAAACCGCGAACGCTTGCGCCAGGCTGCCGCTGTGTTCGATTGCACCCGTGAAGGGGTGTTGGTCACTGACACAAAGGGGCTGATCGTGCACGTCAACCGGGCCTTCATGGAAATCACCGGCTACAGCCGCGAAGACGTCATGGGCCGACAGCCCAGCCTGTTCAAGTCCGGTCGCCATTCGTCGAATTTCTATCAGCAGATGTTCCAGAGCCTGGAGCGCACCGGCGAATGGAGCGGTGAGATCTGGAACCGACGCAAAAGCGGTGAGATTTATCCCCAGTGGCAGACCATTCGCGTGATTCACGATGATCAGGGTCAGGTCAGCCATTACGTTGCAGTGTTTTCCGATATCAGCGCCATCAAGGACTCCGAGCACGAACTGGCTCACCTGGCCCATCATGACCCGCTGACCGACCTGCCCAACCGCCTGTTGTTCACCGACCGCGCCGAACAGGCGCTGGCCTCGGCGCAAACCCACAAGCGTGGCTGCGCCTTGTTGTTGCTGGACCTGGACCACTTCAAGATCATCAACGACAGCCTCGGCCATAACGTCGGCGATCAGTTGCTCAAGCTCGTCGGCGAACGGCTCAAGGCGCTGTTCGGCCCTGGCGTGACCTTGGCGCGCCTGGGGGGGGATGAGTTCGCGGTGCTGGCGGAAAGTTGTCCACAGGTGGCTCAGGCCGCGGGCCTGGCGCAGCGCATGCTGGACGCGATGAAGCAGCCCTTCATCTTTGACGGCCACCAGCTGTTTATCAGCGCCAGTATTGGTATCAGCCTGTTCCCCAGCGACGCCCTGAGCGCGGAGCAATTGCTGCGTAATGCCGACTCAGCGCTGTTCAAGGCCAAGAGCGCTGGCCGTGAAGGCTACGCCCTGTACACCGAAGAGCTGACCGCCCATGCGCAGAACCGCGTGGAAATCGCCAGTGAGCTGCGCCGTGCCCTTGAGCAGCAAGAGCTGTGCGTCTACTACCAACCGGTGCATGACCTCAACGACAGCCGCCTGATCGGCGTCGAAGCGCTGGTGCGCTGGCAACACCCGGAGCGTGGCCTGGTGCCGCCTGGGGAATTTATCCCGATT
This sequence comes from Pseudomonas simiae, assembly GCF_000934565.1. Taxonomy (NCBI): domain Bacteria; kingdom Pseudomonadati; phylum Pseudomonadota; class Gammaproteobacteria; order Pseudomonadales; family Pseudomonadaceae; genus Pseudomonas; species Pseudomonas simiae. The sequence continues at coordinate 212,495 of NZ_CP010896.1, forward strand.
GCCGAACGCACCGGGTTGATTGCCGATATCGACGCCTGGGTGATGAACCAGGCCTGCCGACAGATGTGTGATTGGCTGGCGCAGGGTACGCCGCTGAGTTTTATCGCCATCAACGTCTCCAGCCGCCTGTTTGCCCGGCGCGAGTTGTACGAGCAGGTGGCCCAGGTGCTGCACGACACCGGCCTGGATCCGGCTTTCCTGGAGTTGGAAGTCACCGAAAGCGCCGTGATGGAGGACCCGGAGGTGGCGCTGGAGCAACTGCACCGCCTGCGCGAGCTGGGCCTGCGCCTGGCCATCGATGATTTTGGTACCGGTTACTCGTCGCTGTTGCGCCTCAAGCGCCTGCCGGTGCAGAAGCTCAAGATCGACCAAGGCTTCGTCGCCGGGTTGCCGTGGGATGAAGACGACGCGGCGATCGTGCGCGTGGTGATCGCCCTGGCAAAAAGCATGGGCATGCAGGTGCACGCCGAAGGGATCGAGCAACGGGAGCAGGCGCGTTTCCTGCTCGACCAGCAGTGCGACCTGGGGCAGGGGTATTGGTTTGGTCGACCAGTGCCAGCGGGCGAGATCGATTGGTCGAAAGCACCCGCCATTCGAGAGTGAAAGGCGGCCAAAATGGATCCTCTCAAGGCTTTATTTTCGGTGCTCGGGCACCGAACCCGCGCGCAACCCCACGTCACACCAGAAAATTCTTTCTGGTTATATAAACATTCTTAAATAGTATTTTTAAGAATATCTGCGCTTATCTACTATCGCTCTCACGCCGCAAGCAGTGCCGCCACTGCAAGGCACTATTCATTTAAGGAGCGAGACCATGAGCGCCTCTCTACGTAGCGTCGACGGCCAGGACGAAGCAGCCATTTTGCGTGAGATCCAGAGCGCGTTGCGCGATCTGCGGTTTGGTGCGGTGGAAATCACCGTGCATAACGCGCAAGTGGTACAGATTGAACGCAAGGAAAAATTCCGACTGCAGAACCCGGGCAACAAGCCGAGCTAGGCAAGAACGGCGATTCGCATGCTAGACCCGCAACTATAAGAAAAAGCCAACACCCAGAATTTCAGGAGCTTCTATGTCGTCGATTCGCCGTTATGCCCTGGCCGCACTGGCCAGCGCCGTGTTTGCAGGTTCCGCCGTTGCCAAGGACTACGAGTTGCTCAACGTCTCGTACGACCCGACTCGTGAGCTGTACCAGGACTACAACGCGGAGTTCACCCAGTTCTGGAAACAGTCCCACCCAGGTGACAACGTCAAGATCCAGCAATCCCACGGTGGTTCGGGCAAGCAAGGCCGTGCCGTGATCGACGGCCTGCGCGCCGACGTGGTCACCTTGGCCCTGGCCGGTGACATCGACGAAATCGCCAAGCTGGGCAAGACCCTGCCGGAGAACTGGCAGACCCGCCTGCCGGACGCCAGCACCCCGTACACCTCGACCATCGTGTTCCTGGTGCGCAAGGGCAACCCTAAAGGCATCAAGGATTGGGGCGACCTGATCAAGAAAGACGTGTCCGTGATCACCCCGAACCCGAAAACCTCTGGCGGCGCCCGCTGGAACTTCCTCGCCGCCTGGGCCTATGGCCTGAAAACCGGCGGCAGCGAAGCCAAGGCCCAGGAATACGTGAAAGAGCTGTTCAAACACGTCCCCGTACTGGACACCGGCGCTCGCGGTTCGACCATCACCTTCGTCAACAACGGTCAGGGTGATGTGTTGCTGGCTTGGGAAAACGAAGCCTTCCTGGCCCTGAAAGAAGATGGCGGTGCTGATAAGTTCGATATCGTCGTGCCTTCCCTGTCGATCCTCGCGGAGCCGCCGGTGGCCGTGGTCGACAAGAACGCCGAGAAAAAGGGCAACACCGAAATCGCCACTGAATACCTGAAGCACCTGTACAGCCCGGCTGGCCAGGAGATTGCGGCCAAGAACTTCTACCGCCCACGCGATGCAAAAGTGGCCGCCAAATACGCCCAGCAGTTCCCGAAACTGGACCTGGTGACTATCGACAAAGACTTCGGCGGCTGGAAAACTGCCCAACCGAAATTCTTTAATGACGGTGGCGTGTTCGACCAGATTTACACCGCGCAATAACGCAATCTGGCGGCGCACGCTTTGCCCTGTGGGAGCTGGCTTGCCTGCGATAGCATCACCGCGGTGTGACTGACATACCGAGGCGCTTGCATCGCAGGCAAGCCTGCTCCCACAGGACGTGTGTGCCTTCAGTGGTTTTCCCTTAACCAAGGACTCTTATGTCGCGTCGTATCTCCCCCGTCATACCCGGCTTCGGGCTGACGCTGGGCTACACCGTGGTGTACCTCAGCCTGATCGTACTCATCCCCCTCGCGGCGATGTTTGTACACGCCGCTCAACTCACCTGGGATCAGTTCTGGAACATCATCTCCGCACCGCGCGTGTTGGCGGCGTTGCAACTGAGCTTCAGCACCGCGCTGTACGCCGCGCTGATCAACGGCGTGATCGGTACGCTGCTCGCCTGGGTGCTGGTGCGTTACACCTTCCCCGGCCGCAAGATCATCGATGCGATGATCGACCTGCCGTTCGCTTTGCCCACCGCCGTCGCCGGTATCGCGCTGACCGCGCTGTACACGCCTAACGGCCTGGTCGGCCAGTTCGCCGCCGACCTGGGCTTCAAGATCGCCTATACCCCCTTGGGCATCACCCTGGCGCTGACCTTCGTCACCCTGCCGTTCGTGGTGCGCACGGTGCAGCCGGTACTCGCCGATATCCCTCGGGAAGTCGAAGAAGCCGCCGCCTGCCTGGGTGCCAAGCCGTTGCAGGTGTTCCGGCACATCCTCGTACCCGCGTTGCTGCCAGCGTGGTTGACCGGTTTCGCCCTGGCGTTTGCCCGTGGCGTCGGTGAATACGGCTCGGTGATTTTCATCGCCGGCAACATGCCGATGAAAACCGAGATCCTGCCCTTGCTGATCATGGTCAAGCTCGACCAATACGACTACCGCGGCGCCACGTCCATCGGCGTGCTGATGCTGGTGGTTTCCTTTGTCCTGCTGCTGCTGATCAACTTGTTGCAGCGGCGCATCGAACGTCCATAAGGAGGCGCGGAACATGTCCCAATCGTCTATTTCCGCCGCGTCCTCGGCCAACGCCGCCCGCCGTGGCAGCGCTGCGTCCCGACGTATCCTGATCGGCCTCGGCTGGCTGGTGTTCGCGCTGTTCCTGCTGTTGCCGCTGTTTATCGTGGTCACCCAAGGCCTGAAGAACGGCCTCGGTGCGTTCTTCACCGCGATCCTCGAACCCGATGCGTTGTCGGCGCTGAAACTCACGGTGATCGCCGTGGTGATTTCGGTGCCGCTCAACCTGGTGTTCGGCGTCAGCGCCGCGTGGTGCGTGAGCAAGTATTCGTTCCGTGGCAAAAGCATCCTGGTGACGCTCATCGATTTGCCGTTCTCGGTGTCGCCGGTCATCGCCGGCCTGGTCTATGTGCTGATGTTCGGGGCCCAGGGTTTCTTTGGCCCGTGGTTGCAGGACCATGACATCCAGATTGTGTTCGCCTTGCCCGGCATCGTGCTTGCGACCATCTTCGTCACCGTGCCCTTTGTGGCCCGTGAACTGATCCCGCTGATGCAGGAGCAGGGCACCCAGGAAGAAGAGGCTGCGCGTCTGCTCGGCGCCAATGGCTGGCAGATGTTCTGGCATGTGACCGTGCCGAATATCAAATGGGGTCTGATCTACGGCGTGGTGCTGTGTACCGCACGGGCCATGGGTGAGTTCGGCGCGGTGTCGGTGGTGTCTGGCCACATTCGCGGCGTGACCAACACCCTGCCGCTGCACGTCGAGATTCTCTACAACGAATACAACCACGTTGCCGCGTTTGCGGTGGCGAGTCTGTTGCTGATCCTGGCGCTCTTTATCCTGCTGCTCAAGCAGTGGAGCGAGAACCGTATTAACCGCCTGCGCGCCGGTGCGGCTGAGGAATAAGTCATGTCGATCGAAGTCCGTAATGTCAGCAAGAACTTCAACGCCTTCAAGGCCCTGAACAGCATCAACCTGGACATCCAGAGTGGCGAGCTGGTGGCGTTGCTTGGCCCGTCCGGTTGCGGCAAGACCACCTTGCTGCGCATCATCGCCGGCCTGGAAACCCCGGATGACGGCAGCATCGTGTTCCACGGTGAAGACGTGTCCGGCCATGACGTGCGTGATCGCAACGTGGGCTTCGTATTCCAGCACTATGCGTTGTTCCGCCACATGACCGTGTTCGACAACGTCGCCTTCGGCCTGCGCATGAAGCCGAAAAACCAGCGTCCGAGCGAGAGCCAGATCGCGGTCAAGGTGCATGAGCTGCTGAACATGGTGCAGCTGGATTGGTTGTCGGATCGCTACCCGGAGCAGCTGTCCGGTGGCCAGCGCCAACGTATCGCCCTGGCCCGCGCCCTGGCGGTGGAACCCAAGGTGCTGCTGCTCGACGAGCCCTTCGGCGCCCTCGACGCCAAGGTGCGAAAAGAATTGCGCCGCTGGCTGGCGCGCCTGCACGAAGACATCAACCTGACCTCGGTGTTCGTGACCCACGACCAGGAAGAGGCCATGGAAGTCGCCGACCGCATCGTGGTGATGAACAAGGGGGTGATCGAGCAGATCGGCTCACCGGGTGACGTCTACGAAAACCCGGCCAGCGACTTCGTCTACCACTTCCTGGGTGATTCGAACCGCCTGCACTTGGGTGAAGACAAACACGTGCTGTTCCGTCCCCATGAAGTGTCGCTGTCGCGCCATGAGCTGGAAGACCATCACGCCGCCGAAGTGCGGGATATTCGCCCGCTGGGCGCGACCACGCGTGTGACGTTGAAAGTTGAAGGCCAGAGCGAACTGATCGAAGCCGAAGTGGTGAAAGACCACGATAGCCTGACCGGTTTGGCGCGCGGCGAGACCCTGTTCTTCAAGCCCAAGGTCTGGCAAAAAGCCTAAGCCTCCAGACAGCGCAAAACCCTGTGGGAGCCGGGCAGGCCCGGCTCCCACATTTGATCTCTAGGGGCTGTCAGACCGTGGCGTTTTTCGCGCGCACCGCCACAGGCCCCGACCGCTGTTCGATCTGCTGCTTGAGCCCCTGCCGCAACCCCAGCAGAAACGCCAGCTCCGCCACCACAAACAACGGCCCTACAATCAGCCCCGACACGTCATCCACAAACGCCGGCTTCCTGCCTTCGTAATAGTGGCCGACAAACTGAATCACCCAACCCACCACAAACATCCCCACGCCGCTGCTGAGCCACACCATTGTGCTCTGCGCCGCCAGCACATGCCCGGCCCACACCGACAAGCCGATCAGCACCGTCATCAGCACACCCAGCGCCAGCTCCAGGCGCAAGTAAAACCACGCGCAAAACAGCGCGAGCAGAACGGCCGGTGAGATCCACAACCCACCGACATCCCATTCCGGACGTGACAACAGCACGGCGACCGCGACGACAATCAGCGGGATGCCGATAAAGTGGCTGGCGATGTTGCGCGGGTCTCGGTGGTAGGCGGCGTATTGACTGAGATGGTCGACGAGGCTTTTCATTGTTATTCCTCCTGTAGGATGCTTGATCATGCCCTGTCAGCCTGTGGCGTACTGTCAACTGGGCGACAATCTTCGGAGTTCACATGGATGCAGACCAATGGCGCTCCCGGTTGGCCACCGGTCACTGGTTCAGTCACCTGCCCTTGCCTTTTCAGCATAGCTTGCTGGCTCACGCCCGATTGAGGCCGCTCACGGCGGGACAGTACTTGTTCAAGCGCGGCGACCCACCCTGTGGCTTGTATGCGGTACTCGACGGCACCCTGCGGGTCAGTGCGGTGAACGAGCAGGGCAAGGAAGCGATTCTCAGCCTGGTGGAGTCACCCTTTTGGTTCGGCGAGATCTGCCTGTTCGATGGCTTGCCACGTACCCACGATGCCTGCGCTGTCGGGCCTTGCACGTTGCTGCAGGTCCCACAACAGGCGCTGCTGAACATACTCGATGACAGCCCCAGGTACTGGCGCGACCTGGCGCTGCTGATGAGCCAGAAGCTGCGCCTGAGTTTTATCGGCCTTGAACAGCTCAGCCTGATGCCGGCCTCGGTTCGGTTGGCTCATCGTTTGTTGATGATTGTTGAAGGTTATGGCGATACCGAGCATTCAAAGCGTGTACTGCATCTACCCCAGGAAGACCTGGCAGCGATGTTGAGCCTGTCGCGCCAGACCACCAACGCGCTGCTCAAGGATCTGCAAGCCCAGGGCCTTGTGCGTCTGGGCTATGGCGAGATTGAAATCCTCGACGTACCGCGGCTACGGCAGGCGGCGCACACCTGAGGGTGTTAGCCTGCAGGCCTATCAAACGAGGTGTGTTATGCGTGTGCTGTTAGTGGAACATGAATCCGAAGAAGCACAGCGGATGGCCCAGGGCCTGAACGAGGCCGGCTACAGCGTGGAAGTCGCGGCCAATGGCATGGCGGCGCAGCGGTTTGTCGAGGGCGTCGAGTACGACCTGGTGATCCTGGATGTGATGCTGCCGGGGCTCAATGCCTGGAAACTGCAGCAGGCGATCCGGCAGAAGGGCGAGACGCCGCTGCTGTTCCTGACCACACCGGGCGGGATTGAAGATCGCCTGCGCGGGTTGGAGTTGCATGAGGATGACTATTTGCTCAAGCCGTTTGAGGCCAAGACGCTGGTGGCGCGGGTGAAGAAGGTGTTGCGGCGCGATCGCGGGCGTTGATTGAGCTGAAATGCCCGGTGAACCTGCGCTTTCGCGCGCACGCCCGTTCCCACACGTGGAATGCGTTCCCCTGTGGGAGCGGGCTTGCTCGCGAAGAGGCCTCCCTATCCAGCATCAATCTGCCTACCGCAATCCATCCCGAAACTGCCCCGGTGTCATCCCCGTCCAACGCTTGAACGCACGGTTGAAGCTGCTGGTATCGGCAAAGCCGAGCAAATGGCTGATCTCGGCCAATGAACAGTGCGGATCGCGCAAGTGCAGCAACGCCAGGTTTTCCCGGCACTCGCTGAGCAACGCATCGAACCGACAGCCCTCATCCGCCAAGTGCCGCTGCAAACTGCGCAGGCTCAGGTGCAGGGCCTGGGCGATGCGCTCGGCACTCGGCTCGCCATCCGGCAATTGCGCCTCGATGGCCGCGCGCACCTTGCGCTCCCAGGTCAGCGGTTGCAGTTGGGCGAGGGTGCGCTTGAGCACGGTTTCGTTGTGCTCGGCCAGTTCGGGATTGGCGTCGTCCAGGTGGCTGTCGAAATCCGCGGCGGCGAACTCCAGACGGTCCTCCTCGGCATCGAAAAATACCGGCGCGCGAAACACCGTGTGCCAAGGCTTCGGGTCAACAGGTTCCGGCCTTCGCAGGTACACCGCCAGCGGCGCGTACTCGCGGCCCAGACGGTTGCGACAGGTACGCACATAGATCGCCGCAAATGCATCGATGGCCTCGAACGCCGGCGCCGGGCTGCCCGGTAGTTGCAGCAGGCGGAACCGATAACGTTCGCCATCGCCGCTCAGCTCCAGGCTCAAGGCATCGCTGACCACCTGGTGATATCGCACGATGCGCTCGAACACTTCGCGCAAGCTCCCACTGGCCACCAGCGCATACCCCAATGCATGAAAAGTGGTGGCGCTGACAAACCGCGACACCCGCAAGCCAATCGCCGGATCACCACTGGCCTGTACCGCCAATTCCCACAGACGCGTGGTGGCCGACAGCGGGTAGCGCGCATTGGGATCGTCCATCTTCTGCGGGTCGAGCCCGGCTTGCAGGCACAAGGCGCCGCTGTCGAGGCCCAGGGCGTCGAGCTGCTTGCGCAGGGCGCGGGTCCAGCTGGCGAGGGAAGTGGGTTCGGTCATGGCGATTGGCGCTTGCGGTCAACAGGTTGGCGTGTGGAGCTGATGCCCTGGCGGACCGCTTAAGCCAGGATGCAGCTATCAATCACCAGAGGATGGAAGCATGGACGGTACTTCTGCAAGTCCCCAGCAGATGAACGCACAACAGCGCTCGGCGCATATCCGTGAAGTGGTGCTGGCCGAAGGCGTGCGCCTGCGCCGGCAGCACCCCTGGCTGCTGCATCAGGACGCGCTGGGCGCGAGCATTCTGGCGTTTGCGCTGCTCGGCATGGTGGGCTCGGCGGCGCTCTACATCACAGGTCACATGGCGTGGTGGGTGTGCTTGCTGCTGAACGCGTTCCTGGCCTCGCTGACCCACGAGCTGGAACACGACCTGATCCACAGCATGTACTTTCGCAAGCAGCGCCTGCCCCATAACCTGATGATGGGCCTGGTGTGGCTGGCGCGGCCGAGCACCATCAACCCGTGGGTGCGCCGGCACCTGCACCTCAACCATCACAAGGTCTCCGGCACCGAAACCGATATGGAAGAGCGCGCCATCACCAACGGAGAACCCTGGGGGTTTGCGCGGTTGCTGATGGTCGGTGATAACGTCATGTCGGCCTTCATCCGCATCCTGCGGGCCAAGACCTGGACGCACAAACTGGCCATCCTCAAGCGCTCGCTGCTGGTCTATGCACCGCTGGCGCTGCTGCATTGGGGCGCGTGGTACGTGTTCCTCGGCTTTCATGCCGCCAATGGCATTGCCAGTCTGCTCGGCGCCCCCATCGCGTGGTCCGCCGACACTTTGCAGGTGATGCAGGTGATCGATATCGCTGCCGTGGTGATCATCGGCCCTAACGTGTTGCGCACCTTTTGCCTGCACTTTGTCAGCTCCAACATGCACTACTACGGCGATGTGGAGCTGGGCAATGTGATCCAGCAGACCCAGGTGTTGAACCCCTGGTGGATGTGGCCGTTGCAGGCGTTCTGCTTCAACTTCGGCAGCACCCACGGCATCCATCATTTTGTGGTGAAGGAACCGTTTTACATCCGTCAGATGACCGCCAAGGTGGCCCACAAGGTGATGGCTGAGATGGGGGTGCGCTTCAATGATTTCGGGACGTTTGCGCGGGCTAATCGGCTTGGCTTTCCACCGTCAGCAGGGTTTCGATCAGCACCTTCGCCGCAGGCGACAAACGCACCCCAGCGCGGCTGATCACCCCGCAACGGTTGCTGAGGCGCTCCACTGAATGAGGCAGATTGCGCCCGTGCAACCCCTGCAATTGGCCATTGGCGAAGGCATTTTCGGCAGCCAGGTCGATGGCGCCGGACTGCCGATCTTGAATGCCTATTTATAGAGCGGGGTTATAGAGCGGGGGCCGTGCGGTAGGTCGCGGGACTGAACACCCGCGTCACCACCAGCATCGCCACCGCCGTTACGGTCAGCACCACCCAGGCACTGACAAAGCTGCCGGTGAGTTCGCGCAGCCAACCGGTCAACCATGGCGAAATTGCATTGATCAAAAAGCCCACGCCTTGCACGAACGCCGCCAGTTGCCCGGCCTGGCGCGGGTCGCGGTGGTGATCGAGGGTCAGCAACAGGCTCAGGGCAAAACACGCGCCCAGGCCGAAGCCACACAGCGCCACCCACAGATGAGGAAACTGCAGCGGCGCCATTAACAGGCCGAGATAGCCGAGGGTCTGGGCCAGCAGGCTGATCCACAGCAGTGGCCGACGATCGATCCCGCGTTGCGCCAGCACCGGCATCAACAGCGCGGCGATCACCTGGAAGATGGTCATGAAGGCCAGCAGCGAGCCACTGGGCAGCACGTCCCAGCCCAGTTGCTGATAGTAGGCCGGCAGCCACGCCACCATGCTCATGTAACCGCAGTTCACCAAGCCGAAATACAGCGCCAGCAGCCAGGCACGGCGGTTGCGCAGGCCCTTGAAGGCGGGGATGACCTTTGCGCTTTTTGTCGCGCCCAGCGGCAACCAGGCCCACAACAGCAGCGCGGCCAGTGCCGGCAACAGCCACACACCGAGCCCGGCCTGCCATTGCTGGAAATGCGTGGCCACCACCGGACTGAGCAGCGCCGCCAGCCCGCCACCGGCCATCAGCGACGCCGAATAAACGCCCATCGCCACCGGCACGCGGTGATGAAACTCGCGCTTGATCATCGCCGGCACCAACGCCTGGATCAACGCGACACCGGCACCGCCGAGCAACGCGGTCACCAGCAACGTCGAGCCCTGGCCCATCAACCAGCGGGCCAGGCAGGCCAGCAGGATCATCATCAGGCCCAGGGCGATGCCACGCCGCTCTCCAAGTTGCGCTTCAACGCGCACGCCTACCAGTGCCACCAGGCCCATGCACACCACGGGCAGGCTGGTGAGCAGGGCGCTGCTCTGGAAGCTCAAACCGGTGGCCAGGCGAATCTCGCCGAGCAACGGGCTGATGGAGCTGAGAATCGGCCGCAGATTAAGGCCCAGGACCACCAGCAGCCCCCAGCCGGCGAGGGATTTATTCAGGGTCATGCAGGTTTTTCCACGGGTGATACAGCGTGGTCATGGCCGCGTCGGGCAGGTGCTGTTGAGCGTCGCTCATGGAGACCCCTCTGGGCAGGATGGAGGGTGAAGTATGGGCAGTGGTCGAGGTATTCTGAAATTAAATATAACCATGCCAATCAGTGGCAAACGCAATGGTGACTGCCATGTTCGATCCCGTGTTGTTGCGCAGCTTTGTCGCCGTGGTGGATTGCGGCAATTTCACCCGCGCCGCCGAGCGCCTGCACCTGACCCAATCCACGGTCAGCCAGCAGATCCGCCGCCTGGAAGAGGCGGTGGCGTGCCAGCTACTGAACCGCGACCAGCGCCGCGTGGTGGCGACAGCAGAAGGCGAGCGCCTGCTGGCCTATGCGCGACGCATCCTCGCGCTGCATGAAGAAGCCGCCGACGTGTTGATCAGCCAGCAAAGCGACGGCGTGCTGCGCCTCGGTGTACCTGAGGACTTTGCGTCGGAACGGCTCATGCCGCTGCTGTCGGCCTTTGTGCTGGCCTTTCCAAGGGTGCGCCTGGAAGTCACCAGCGGCCTTGGCCCCGAGTTGCAGCGCCAATACCGCAGCGGCGAGTTCGATGTGTTGCTGGTCAAGCAGATGGGCGAGAGTGATGACTGCCTGGCTTCGTGGCCGGAGCCTTTGTGTTGGGTGGACAGCCGCAACACGCCATCCTTGGGACGTGACCCTTTGCCGTTGGTGGCATTTCCCGTGGGGGGGCTGTACCGCAATGAAATGCTGCAACACCTGGAGGTGGGGGGGTGGCGCTGGCGCATCGGGTATTCCAGCGCGAGCCTGGCGAGTGTGTGTTCAGCGGTGGCGGCGGGGTTGGGTATTAGTTTGCTGCCCCGTCGGGTCGTACAGGCTGGGCATAGCGTACTGGGCCCGGACAGCGGTTTGCCCAGGGTGCAAGGCGTGCGGCTGGCGCTGTATGGCCGTAGTGGCTTAGGTGCGGCGGGGCAGAGCCTGCAACGCCAGCTGCTTGATTTGTGTGCGAACAGCCCTGTCTGAGCGATGGCTTTTTCTGAATTTTTTACGCCGGAAAGGCATTCAAAAACGGCCTCCCATGCAGGCGTATCGGTTGTGTTGTTTCCGCCCTGGCAACGGTGAAGCGCTGGAGCGGACTTTGGTGTTAATGAGATTTTGGTTATTAATAAATAGCTTCTTATTCCTTAAGGAATGTAACTCCCGTCCCTATACTGTTCAGCAACGTTAAACGCTGCAGGAGGGCACACCCATGCACAGCGAGTCGATTCGTTATCTGATCGTGCCGGGCTGGCAAGGATCGCCAGAAGATCATTGGCAAAGTCATTGGCAGAACAGCCTGCCCAACAGCTCCCGCGTGGAGCAGGCCGACTGGCTGACCCCACGCCGTGAAGACTGGGTCGCCGCGCTGGCCGAGGCCATCGCCGCCGACAGCACGCCAGTGATCCTGATCGCCCATAGCCTGGGCTGCATCACCGTGGCGCATTGGGCGGCCACCGCGCCGGTGCACTTCCTGCGCCAGGTACGCGGCGCTTTGCTGGTGGCCCCGGCCGATGTCGAACGCCCGGCGTGTGCCCCCGCCTTGCGTAATTTCGCGCCCATCCCTACCGACCTGTTGCCGTTCCCGAGCCAGGTGGTCAGTTCCGACAACGACAGTGCCGTCAGCGCGCCTCGGGCTCTGGAGCTGGCACGCCATTGGGGCGCCGAAGCCGGGATTCTGTCCGGTGCCGGGCATATCAATGTGAAGTCCGGCCACCGGCGTTGGGAGCAGGGTTTCGCCTACCTCTATCGTCTGCAAAGCCGCCTTGAGCATCACGCCCGGCGCACTGCCTGAACATTTTTCAACGCCCCGTCCCTTAAGTGGATTGGGGGCGGGAGCCTGCCATGAGTCTGCATGAAACCTACGGCCAGCCGTTGCTGACCTTTCCCGACGCGGAAAAAAGCCCGCTGAGCATCCGCGCCAAGGCGCTGGTATTTGTCGATCCCCGTTCGCGGCAACTGCGCGAAGAGCTCGAAAGCCTCGCGCCGCGCGCCTTGCCCGTGTTGATTCGCGGCGAGACCGGCAGCGGCAAGGAACTGCTGGCGCGGCACATCCACCGCGGCAGCGACCGCACCGGCTTGTTTGTTTCGGTCAATTGCGGTGCCATCAGCCCGACCTACGCCGATGCCGAATTGTTCGGCTACGCAGCCGGTAGCCACAGTGGTACGGCCAGCAGCCGGGCCGGTTGGTTCGGTTCGGCGAATGGCGGCACCTTGTACCTGGACGAGATCGGCGACTTGCCATTGCCGATCCAGGTAAAACTGCTGGCTGCCCTGGAAAACCACGAAGTCACCCGCGTCGGCGCCCATCAGCCCAGCCCGGTGGATGTGCGCCTTGTCGCCGCCACCAGCATCGACCTTGCCCAGGCGGTGGCGGCCGGCAAGTTCCATGAGCGCTTGTTCCATTACTTGAGCGAAGGGCGGCTGGACTTGCCCGCACTGCGCGAGCGCGTGGGGGATATCCTGTCACTGGCCGAGTACTTCCTGGGTATCTACAGCCAGCGCCTGGACCTGCCGGTGCCGCTGATCAGCGACGCCGCCCAGCGGGTGCTTGAACACCACAGTTGGCCGGGTAATACCCGTGAGCTGGAAAACGTCATTCACTTTGCGTTGCTGGTGAGCAGCGGCGATGAAATCTTGCCCGAGCATTTGAACTTGCCGGTCGCGGGTTCGCCGTTGGAACAGGTGCAGCGGATTTTCCACAGTGCCAGCCCCGCCGAGCAGGAAACGCTGCGTAAATTCCTGCATGAACAAAATGGAATATCAACGTGAATAAAAGATATTGTTCGGGAATAAAAAATCTAGGTATTGTCCCGTTCACGCCGCGATAGCACTTCGCTGGTACTGCTCATAAAAACGGTCGTCAGAGACGCCCCGGAATTCCGATAAGGACACTGCATGAAAAAGGTTCTGTTGTTTACCGCACTGGCGGCTGCCCTGACTGCAAGCTTCGCCCAAGCCAACGAGAAACTGGTGGTTGCCGCGACCCCGATCCCGCACGCCGAGATTCTGGAGCTGATCAAGCCGACCCTCGCCAAAGAAGGCGTGGACCTGCAGATCAAAGTCTTCACCGACTACGTGCAACCCAACACGCAGGTTGCCGAGAAGCGCCTGGACGCCAACTACTTCCAGACCCTGCCGTACCTGGAAAACTTCAACAAGGGCAAGGGCACCAACCTGGTGACTGTGGTCGGTGTGCACGTTGAACCCATCGGCGGTTACTCGAAAAAGATCAAGAACATTTCCGAGCTCAAAGATGGCGCCACCGTGGCCATCCCGAACGAAGGCTCCAACAGTGGCCGTGCGCTCTTGCTGCTGCAAAAGAATGGTCTGATCACGCTCAAAGACCCGAACAATGCCCTGTCCACGCCGAAAGACATTGCCAGCAACCCGAAAAACCTCAAATTCAAAGAGCTGGAATCGGCGCTGCTGCCACGCGTGCTGGATCAGGTTGACCTTGACGTGATCAACACCAACTACGCCCTGGAAGCGGGCCTCAACCCCGCCAAAGACGCGCTGATCATCGAAGATGCCAAGTCGCCGTACGTGAACTTCCTGGTGGCTCGCCCGGACAACAAGGACAGCGACGCTATCCAGAAACTGTCCAAGGCCCTGACCAGCCCGGAAGTCAAAGCGTTCATCGAGAAGAAGTACAACGGCGCGGTAGTGCCTGCGTTCTGATGTAACCCAAACCCCCTTCAAGGTTTGACGCCGACGGCTTATTTAGCGTCGGCGTTTTTTATGGTTGGAACCCCATCAAAACGGTGGGAGCGGGCTTGCTCGCGAAAGCGGTCTGTCAGTAACGGATATGTTTGACTGATCCACCGCCTTCGCGAGCAAGCCCGCTCCCACATTTGGATCTCCATTGGATTACAGAACGCGGCTATTGAGCGCCCTGCGCAACGCCACCAACCACTTCATCAACTCCTGCGGATCCATCGGTTTCACTTCCTTCATGGTTCAATCCCTCGAATCTCAGACCCCCCAACCATAGCTGCCACCCGCCAAACCCGCGAATCCGGGGGTTATCTTTTTGGGTGATATCAATATGCTATTTGGGTATTTAAATTTTCTTTTTTATACCTTTAAAGTTCGCGCTACCCGGCGTTACCCACGCCGGATCGGATTGCGCTCGCTGCATTACCCGTGCGGCTCATGGACTGGAAATGACCTTCGATTTCGCATTTATCCTCAGCACCCTGCCGGCCTTTCTTAAAGCGGTGGGCGTGACGCTGCAAGTGGGCTTGATCGCCATTGCCACCTCGTTGTTGGTGGCGCTGATCAACGCGGCGCTGCTGGTGTTTCGAACGCCCTACCTGTCGCGCCTGGTGGCGCTCTATGTGGAGCTGGCGCGAAACACGCCGCTGCTGATCCAACTGTTCTTCGTGTACTTCGCGCTGCCGGCCCTGGGCTTCAATATCTCCGGGTTCTGGGCGGCGATCATCACCCTGACTTTCCTCGGCGGCGCCTACCTCACCGAAGTGCTGCGCGCGGGGGTGGAAGCGGTGCCGTTGGCGCAGGTCGAGTCGGGCAAGTCCATCGGCCTGTCGGACTGGCAGCTGCTGCGTCATGTGATCCTGCCCCAGGCCGGCATCCTCAGCCTGCCGGCGCTGTTCGCCAATTTCATCTTCCTGCTCAAGGAGACCACCGTGGTCTCCGCCGTGGCGGTGCCGGAGATCCTCTACACCACCAAGAGCTACATCGCCCTCTACTACAAGACCTATGAAATGCTCGCCGTGCTGACACTGATCTGCGTGCTGCTGTTCTTGCCGCTGTCGCTGCTGCTCAGCCGCCTGGAAAGGAGGCTCCAGCATGGCCAGTTCGGGTCTTGAGTTGTTGTGGGTGTCGTTGCCGCAACTGGGCAAGGGCGCTGCGCAAACCCTGTCTATTTCATTCTTGAGCATCGCTTTCAGCACCGTCGGCGGCGTGCTGTACGGCGTGCTTCGCACCTTGAACAACCGGCTGATCAACGCGGTGCTGCGGGTGTACCTGGAGCTGTTCCGTGCGATCCCGGTGCTGGTGTGGCTGTACCTGCTGTTTTTCGGCCTGCCGATTTTCTTCGGTCTGAGCCTTCCGAGCTTCTGGTGCGCGGTGCTGGTGCTGTCGCTGTGGGGCGCCAGCGAAGTGGGCGAGGTGGTGCGCGGCGCCTTGCATTCGCTGCCCCGTGGCCAGCGCGAAGCGGGGTTGTCGATTGGCCTTTCCGACCCGCAACTCTACGGCTATGTGCTGCTGCCTCAAGCCCTGAAACGCATGACCCCGCCGACCCTCAACGTCTACACGCGCATCATCAAGACCAGCTCCCTGGCGGTGCTGATCGGTGTCGTGGATGTGATCAAGGTCGGCCAGCAAATCATCGAGCGCACCTATGAGTCGGTGTTGATCTACGGCGTGCTGTTCCTGTTTTTCTTCTTTATCTGCTACCCGTTGTCGGCCGCCTCCAAGGTGCTGGAACGGCGCTGGACGCAAGCATGAGCGCATTGATCGAGTTTCAGGGTTTCAACAAATTCTTCGGCGAAGCGCAGGTGCTCAAGGGCATCGACCTGAGCGTGCAACGCGGCGAAGTGGTGGTGATCCTCGGCCCCAGTGGCTGTGGAAAAAGCACCTTGCTGCGTTGCCTCAACGGCCTGGAAGTGGCCCACAGCGGCAGCCTGCGGTTTGCCGGCAATGAGCTGTTGGACAAGCAAACCGACTGGCGCCAGGTGCGCCAGGACATCGGCATGGTGTTCCAGAGTTATCACCTGTTCCCGCACATGAGCGTGCTCGACAACATCCTGCTCGGCCCGCTGAAAGTACAGCAACGCGATCCGCGCGAAGCCCGTGAGCAAGCGGAGAAACTGCTGGAGCGCGTAGGCCTGGCCGAGAAACGCGACGCCTTCCCGCGCCAGCTCTCCGGTGGGCAGCAGCAACGCATCGCCATCGTCCGCTCGTTGTGCATGAACCCCCAGGTCATGCTGTTTGATGAAGTCACCGCCGCCCTCGACCCGGAAATGGTCAAGGAAGTGCTGGAAGTGATCCAGGGCCTGGCCCGCGATGGCATGACCCTGCTGATCGTCACCCACGAAATGGCCTTCGCCCGTGTCGTCGCCGACCGCGTGGTGTTTATGGAGGCCGGTCGCATCCTCGAACAGAACACCCCCGAGGCATTCTTTACGAACCCGCAAACCGCACGCGCGCAGCAGTTCCTGGAGAAGTTCTCCTTTGTTTCAACACTGCCCAAAAAAACCAAGGAACTGGAGCTGATATGAAAAAGTTACTGCTGCCACTGTTTGCTGTTGCGTTACTGGCCGGCTGCGATAAGAAGGCCGAAGAGCCCACCAAACCTGCGGCTGCCGCCGTCAGCGCTATCGATAGGATCAAGGCGCGGGACAAGTTGATCGTTGGCGTCTTCACCGACAAACCGCCGTTCGGTTTCGTCAACGAAGCGGGGCGCTATGTCGGTTTCGATACCGACATCGGCCGCCAATTCGCCAAAGATCTGCTGGGCGATGAAAACAAGGTCGAGTTCGTGGCTGTCGAACCGGCTAGCCGCATTCCATTCCTGCAAAGCGACAAGGTCGACCTGATCCTCGCCAACATGACCGTGACGCCTGAGCGCAAGGAAGCAGTCGACTTTACCAACCCCAACCTGAAGGTCGCGGTGCAAGCCCTGGTGCCAAACGACAGCGCGGTAAAAAGCCTGAATGACCTGGCCACCCGCACCACCATCGTCACCACCGGCACCACCGCTGATATCTGGTTGACCAAGAACCACCCGGACTGGAAGCTGCTCAAGTTCGAGAAAAACTCCGAATCGCTGCAGGCGCTGTCCGCCGGCCGTGGCGATGCCTATGCCCAGGACAACCTGGTGCTGTTCAGCTGGGCCAAGCAGAACCCGGGCTACCGTGTGCTGGAAGAAAAGCTGGGTGATGAAGCACCGATTGCTCCGGCGGTGAAGAAGGGCAATACCGAACTGCGCGACTGGGTGAATGCCGAGCTGGCAAAGCTGGGCGAGGAGAAGTTCCTGCTCAAGCTCTATGACCAATATGTGCGCAAAGAACTGAGCGATGACACCAAGCCTGAAAGTGTGATTGTCGAAGGTGGGAAGTGGCAGGGCTGATAGAGCTATCGCAGGCAAGCCAGCTCCCACATTTGAATGTATTCACAGGTCAAAATGTGGGAGGGGGCTTGCCCCCGATGAGGCCGGTACAGTCACCACCTACTCCGGCCAATGCCAGGCCGGCCCATCCAGAATCCCTTGCCCCACGATCCGCGTTTCCCCCAACACCTTCTCCAGCACAATCGAATTGCACCCCTCATCCTGCTGCAACGCCGCAATCAAGCGGCTGGCATGGGACACCACCCACACCTGGCACTGCTGGGACGCCTGGATGATCAAGCGCGCCAATGCCGGCTCCAGGGCGAAACAGGACAGGGTCTTTTCCGGCAGCCCCAGGTAGATGGCGTAGCCAGCAAAGCCCAGGTCCCTCGCGAGGGTCTTGAGCATGGGCATTCAGTCGGCGTGGGAACCATTGGAGTATGGGAGCCTCCATGCAGATAAGGAACCCTGAACTAAGCTCACAGTCGCATACACACTGGCACGTCGGCATCACGCACAAGGAGCCTGCATGGGCGGTCGCATTTTCACCTGTATTTTCGGACTTGGCCTGCTGACGCTACTGAGTGGCTGTGGCGAGGAGAAGGCTGAACCCAAACAGCATTCGCGGGTATTTGTGCAAACCGTGCAGTCAGCGGACTTTGCTGCGGCGGTCACGCTCACCGGCGATATTCAGGCCCGGGTGCAAACCGATCTGTCCTTTCGCGTGGGTGGCAAGATCATCCAGCGCATGGTGGACGTGGGCGACCGTGTGACCGCCAAGCAAGTGCTGGCCAAGCTCGATCCCAAGGACCTGCAGACCAACGTCGACTCCGCTCAGGCCCAGGTCGTGGCCGAGCAGGCACGGGTCAAGCAAACCGCCGCCGCCTTCGTACGCCAGGAAAAACTCCTGCCCAAGGGCTACACCAGTCGCAGCGAATACGATTCCGCCCAGGCCGCGCTGCGCAGCAGTCAAAGCGCACTGGCCGCCGCCCAGGCCCAACTGGCCAATGCCCGCGAGCAACTCGGCTACACCTCGCTGATCGCCGACGCACCTGGTGTGATCACCGCACGCCAGGCCGAGGTGGGCCAGGTGGTACAGGCTACCGTGCCGATTTTCAGCCTGGCCCGCGATGGCGAGCGCGACGCGGTGTTCAATGTGTATGAATCCCTGCTGGTGGAACCGCCACCGGATGCGCCGATCACCGTCAGCCTGTTGGATAACCCGAGCATCAAGGCTGTGGGCAAAGTGCGTGAGGTCACGCCTGCCGTGGCCGCCAATACCGGCACCGTGCAGGTGAAAATCGCCCTGCAAGCGTTGCCCAAAGGGATGGAGCTGGGCTCGGTGGTGAGCGCCACTGCCAATGGCCCGGCCAAGGCCAGTATCGAATTGCCTTGGGCTGCGCTGACGAAAGACCTCAGTGAGCCCGCCGTGTGGCTGATCGACGGCGACGGCAAGGCGCAACTGCACAAGGTCACCGTGGCGCGTTACCTCACCGGCAAAGTCATCATTGGCGACGGCCTCAAGGGCGGCGAAAAAGTCGTGGTGGCCGGCGGGCAATTGCTGCACCCCGGCATGCGGGTCGAGATCGCCCAGCAAGGAGCCCAGCCATGAAGCGCCTGACGGGGATACTCGCCGCCAGCCTGTTGCTGGTGGCCTGCTCCAAGGAAGACGTGCCGCCGGAGCCCGTGCGGCCGGTGCTGTCCATGGAAGTGAAAGCCGAGGATCAGGAAAACCTCGGCCGCTTCGCCGGCACCATCCAGGCGCGCTATGAAAGTAACCTGGGCTTCCGCGTGCCCGGTCGCATTGCCCGCCGCGTCGTGGATGTGGGCGCCGAGGTGGAGAAGGGCGCCTTGCTTGCTGTCCTGGATCCCACTGACCAGCAGAACCAATTGCGTTCGGCCCAGGGCGACCTGGCCCGCGTGCAGGCGCAATACATCAACGCCCAGGCCAACGCCCGCCGCCAGCAGGAGCTGTTCAACCGGGGCGTTGGCGCCCAGGCCCAACTGGACATCGCCCAGACTGACCTGAAAACCACCCAGGCCACACTCGACCAGGCGAAAGCCTCAGTCAATCAGGCCAACGATCAACTCCGCTATGCCGAATTGCGCACCGACCACGCCGGTATCGTCACCGCCTGGAATGCCGAGGCCGGCCAGGTGGTCAGTGCCGGCCAGCAAGTGGTGACCCTGGCGCGCCCGGATATCAAGGAAGCGGTGATCGATCTGCCGGCCGGCCTTGCCGAGCGTTTGCCGCCGGATGTGGTGTTTCTGGTCGCGGGGCAACTCGATCCGAGCGTGAACACCACCGCCATCGTGCGCGAGATCGAACCCCAGGCCCAAAGCGCCACGCGCACCCGTCGCGCACGCCTGACCTTGACGGAAACGCCGCCCGCTTTCCGCCTCGGCACGGCGATCAGTGTGACCTTGAGCACGGCCATCGCGCCACGCATCGAAGTCCCCCTGAGTGCTTTGCAGGAGGTCGACGGCAAGACCCGCATCTGGCTGCTCGACACTCACAGCCAGACCGTGCAAACGCGCGACATCAGCGTGATCAGCCGTGACGCCGACAGCGCCTTGCTCAATGACGGCGTCAAACCTGGCGAGCGCATTGTTATCGCCGGCGTGAACAGCCTGAAGCCTGGGCAAAAAGTCAAAATCGACGAGGACAGCCCGCGATGAAAGGGAGCTTCAACTTATCCGACTGGGCCCTCAAGCATCAGTCCTTCGTCTGGTACCTGATGTTCGTCGCGCTGCTGATGGGCGTGTTTTCCTACATGAACCTGGGCCGTGAGGAAGACCCTTCGTTCACCATCAAGACCATGGTGATCCAGACCCGGTGGCCGGGCGCGACCCAGGAAGAAACCCTCAAGCAGGTCACCGACCGCATTGAGAAAAAACTCGAAGAACTCGACGCTCTCGACTACGTGAAAAGCTACACCCGGCCAGGCGAGTCCACGGTGTTCGTGTTCCTTAAGGACACCACCAGCGCCAAGGCCATCCCGGAGATCTGGTATCAGGTCCGCAAGAAGATCGACGACATCCGTGGCACCTTCCCACAAGGCTTGCAGGGGCCATCGTTCAACGATGAGTTCGGTGACGTATTCGGCTCGGTGTACGCCTTTACCGGCGACGGCCTGTCGATGCGTCAGCTGCGCGATTATGTCGAGCAGGTGCGCGCCGAGATCCGCTCGGTGCCGGGGTTGGGCAAGGTCGAGATGATCGGCCAGCAGGACGAAGTGATTTACCTGAATTTCTCCACGCGCAAATTGGCAGCCCTGGGGATTGACCAGCGCCAAGTGGTGCAAAGCCTGCAATCGCAGAACGCGGTGACGCCGGCCGGGGTGATCGAGGCAGGTCCCGAGCGGATTTCGGTGCGCACCTCGGGGCAGTTCGCCTCGGAGAAGGACCTGGCCAACGTCAACCTGCGGCTCAATGATCGCTTTTATCGTCTGGCGGACATTGCCGACATCAGCCGAGGCTATGTCGACCCAGCGCGGCCCATGTTCCGTTTCAACGGCAAGCCGGCGATCGGGTTGGCGATCGCCATGCAGAAGGGTGGCAATATCCAGTCGTTCGGCAAAGCCCTGCATGAGCGCATGGACGAGTTGACCGCCGACCTGCCGGTGGGCGTGGGTGTGCACAAGGTGTCCGACCAGGCAGAAGTGGTGGAAGAGGCCGTCGGCGGCTTTACCAGCGCGCTGTTCGAAGCGGTGATCATCGTGCTGGTGGTGAGCTTTATCAGCCTGGGCATGCGCGCCGGGTTGGTGGTGGCGTGCTCGATTCCGTTGGTGCTGGCGCTGGTGTTTGTGTTCATGGAATACAGCGGCATTACCATGCAACGGGTGTCGCTGGGCGCGCTGATCATCGCCCTTGGCCTGTTGGTGGACGATGCGATGATCACCGTCGAGATGATGATCACGCGCCTGGAAAAAGGCGAAACCAAGGAGCAGGCGGCGACTTACGCCTACACCTCCACGGCATTCCCGATGCTCACCGGTACGCTGGTGACCGTGGCGGGTTTTGTGCCGATCGGCCTCAACGCCAGTTCGGCGGGCGAGTACACCTTCACCCTGTTTGCGGTGATTGCCGTGGCGATGCTGGTGTCGTGGGTGGTGGCGGTGCTGTTTGCGCCGGTGATCGGCGTGCATATCCTCAGTGCCAACGTGAAGCCCCACAATGCCGAGCCGGGGCGGATTGGCCGTGCGTTCAACGGCGGCATGCTGTGGGCCATGCGTAATCGCTGGTGGGCGATCGGCATTACCGTGGCGCTGTTCGTGGCGTCGGTGTTCTCCATGCAGTTTGTGCAGAACCAGTTCTTCCCATCGTCGGACCGCCCGGAGCTCCTGGTTGACCTGAACCTGCCGCAAAACGCCTCGATCAACGAGACGCGCAAGGCCGTCGATCGCCTGGAAGCGATCATCAAGGACGACCCGGACATTGCGCGCTGGAGCACCTATATCGGCCAGGGCGCGATCCGTTTCTACCTGCCCCTCGACCAGCAACTGGAAAACCCCTACTACGCGCAGTTGGTCATCGTGAGTAAGGGCCTGGAAGAGCGCGGTGAATTGATCGCCCGCCTGCAGAAGCGCCTGCGCGATGATTTCGTCGGCATCGGCAGCTACGTGCAGCCGCTGGAAATGGGTCCGCCGGTGGGTAGGCCGATTCAGTATCGCGTGTCGGGCAAAGACACTGACCAGGTGCGCAAACACGCCATCGAACTGGCAACCCTGCTGGACAAGAACAGCCACCTGGGCGAGATCATCTACGACTGGAACGAGCCGGGCAAAGTACTGCGCATCGACATCGCCCAGGACAAGGCGCGGCAATTGGGGCTGTCGTCGGAAGACGTGGCGCAGTTGATGAACAGTGTGGTCAGCGGCGCCTCGGTGACCCAGGTGCATGACGATATCTACCTGATCAATGTGGTCGGCCGCGCCGAGGACGCCGAGCGCGGTACGCCGGAGACCTTACAGAACCTGCAGATCGTCACGCCCAACGGCACCTCGATTCCGCTGTTGGCCTTCGCCACCGTGCGCTACGAGTTGGAGCAGCCGTTGGTGTGGCGCCGCGACCGCAACCCGACGATCACCATCAAGGCGTCGGTGCGTGATGAGATGCAACCTACGGACCTGGTGAAACAGCTCAAGCCTGAGATCGACAAGTTCAGCGCCGGTTTGCCGGTGGGCTACAAGGTCGCCACCGGCGGCACCGTGGAAGAAAGCGGCAAGGCCCAGGGACCGATTGCCAAGGTGGTGCCGCTGATGCTGTTCCTGATGGCGACCTTCCTGATGATCCAGCTGCACAGCGTGCAGAAGATGTTCCTGGTGGCGAGTGTCGCGCCGTTGGGGCTGATCGGTGTGGTGCTGGCGTTGATCCCCACGGGCACGCCCATGGGCTTTGTGGCGATCCTCGGCATTCTCGCGTTGATCGGCATCATCATCCGCAACTCGGTGATCCTGGTGACGCAGATTCATGAATATGAAGTGGCTGGCTATACGCCGTGGGATGCCGTGGTGGAAGCCACCGAGCACCGGCGTCGGCCGATCCTGCTCACGGCCGCAGCGGCGAGCCTGGGCATGATCCCGATCGCGCGTGAAGTGTTCTGGGGCCCGATGGCCTACGCAATGATTGGTGGGATTATCATCGCCACCTTGTTGACGCTGTTGTTCCTGCCGGCGCTCTACGTGGCCTGGTACAAAATCCGCGAGCCCAAGCAAGAGCAGCAGGAAAAACGCGGTTAAAAAGTGGGAGCGGGCTTGCTCGCGAAAGCGGTGGTTCAACCACTACATCTGGCGACGGACACACCGCATTCGCGAGCAAGCCCGCTCCCACATTTGGAATGTATTGCCAGGTCGGCTCTACGGTTTACGCCAGACGCTGGCTAGCCAAGGCTGCTGCTCCAAAGGCAGCCCAGCCGGGCGATAGTAATGCTCCAGCTCCACAAAACCCGCCGCCGTCAGCAGTGCTTGCCACGCCGCCAAGTCGTGATAAGACCCATACCGCGGCCCATTCCAGCCTTCCTGGTTTTCTCCGCGTGGATTGGAACTGAACAACACGCCACCAGGTTTCAGCGTTCCATGCAGTTGCTTGAGCACACGCGGCAACTCCTGTTTGGGAATATGAAACAGCACCGCGTTGGCAAACACCCCGTCGAAGCGCTCGGCAGGCAAATCCAGCTTCAGAAAGTCTTGCTGCAACACTTCACAGCCACTGTCTTCCCGCGCCATCTGCGCAAATCGCTCGGAGCCGTCGAGCCCCACGGCGATATGCCCCCTGCGCGTAAAGGTCTGCAAATCCCGGCCCGGGCCGCAGCCGAAGTCCAGCACGGTAAACGGCGCTGTACCCTGGATATGCCGCAGCAGCGCGTCGATGTTCTGGCTCACGTCGTGGTCGCGGGTGCCTTCACGGAAGTCCTCGGCCACGCTGTTGTAGTGGCCGAGGGTGGTGGCGGTGATCTGGTTGAGGTCGTCGGGGGCGAGTTTCATGGGGGATGCTTCGAGGGCCAAATCCTGACTATATACCATGTCCAGTCGACTGCGCCTGACGGTGTCAAACCGATTAAATACGCGAAAACGTCACCCAACAACTGTCAGCCTTAACAGGTGCAAACAAGTACTCAGCGCTTGTTCAGCCCCCGCGCCAAGCGGTCCCCGCCCAGCTGAATCACCGCTACCAGCAGCACCAGCAGCACAATCACCGTCAGCATGATCTGCGTATCAAAGCGCTGATAGCCATAGCGGTAAGCGATATCCCCCAACCCACCCGCGCCAATCGCCCCGGCCATCGCCGAGGAGTTGATCATGGTCACCAGGGTGATGGTGAAGCCGCCGACGATCCCCGGCAGCGCTTCGGGCAGCAGCACATGCCAGATGATGTGCCAGCGCCGGCACCCCATGGCTTGTGCGGCTTCGATCAAGCCGTGGTCGACTTCGCGCAGGCTCACTTCGGCGATGCGTGCAAAGAACGGCGTCGCGGCGATGGTCAGCGGCACCACCGCCGCCCACACGCCGTAAGTGGTGCCGACGATCAGCCGGGTGAACGGTATGAGCGCCACCATCAGGATCAGAAACGGAATCGAGCGGAACAGATTGACGAACGCTCCCAGTACGCGGTTCAGCGCTGGGGCTTGGTAGATACCACCCTTGTCGCTGGTGACCAGGAACACCGCCAGCGGAATCCCCACCAGCAACGCGATCAGTGACGACACACCGACCATCAACAAGGTGTCGATGGCGCCCTGCACTAAACGATCAAACCACATGGCCCAGCACCTCCACCTGTTGCGCCCAATTCCCAGCGCGGTTGCGCAGTTCTTCAGCCGTGTGCGGCGAGCCATTCACCGCCAGCAGCAGTTGCCCGAGGGCATGCCCCTGGATACGTTCCACACCGCCTTGCAGCAAGCGCACGCGCCCGCCGAGGGCGCTGAACAACGCGGCCAGGTCCGGCTCGTCGGTATCACTGCCGGTGAATTGCAGGCGCAGCACCACTGCGGCATCGGCGGTAGCCGGTCTGGCCTGCAAACGGCTTTGCAACTCCTCCGGCAGCCCATGTTGCAGCGGTGCCAGCAGGGTTTTGCTGACCGCGTGCTGCGGATCGCCAAACACCTGCCACACCGGGCCTTGCTCGACGATGCGCCCGTGTTCGAGCACCACCACGCGGTCGCAGATTTCGCGAATCACCGCCATCTCATGGGTGATCAACACGATGGTCAGGCCCAGGCGTTGGTTGATCTCGCGCAGCAGGCCGAGGATCGATTGGGTGGTCTCCGGGTCGAGGGCCGAGGTGGCCTCGTCGCACAGCAGAATCTCCGGGTCATGGACCAGCGAACGGGCAATGCCCACGCGCTGTTTCTGCCCGCCGGAGAGTTGCGCCGGGTAGGCCTTGTGCTTGTCCTTGAGGCCCACCAGTTCCAGCAGTTCACGCACCTTCTGCTCGCGCTGCAGCTTGGGGATGCCGGCGACTTTGAGCGGCAATTCGACGTTCTGCCACACGGTCTTGGCCGACATTAGGTTGAAGTGCTGGAAGATCATGCCGATGCGCCGCCGCAGCGCCACCAGGCGGTCTTCGTCGAACGCGCCGATGTCGACCTGATCGATCAGCACGCGCCCGCTGCTGGGTTGTTCCAGTCGGTTGATGGTGCGGATCAGCGACGACTTGCCGGCGCCGCTGCGGCCGATAATGCCGAACACTTCACCGCGCTGGATCGCCAGGTCGATGCCTTGCAGGGCATGCACGGTGCCGTCGTAGGTCTTGCCCAGGTTGATAAAGCGCACATGGGCACGGTTCAAGTCAGGGTGCAGTTCTGTCTGCTCGGCGTCTCTGGGCGGCAAGCCCAGGTCGCGCACTTGGGCGTTGGCGGCGGTCATTTTTTATCTTCCCAGCCGACCTGGTAGAGCTTGCCCAGTGACTTGTCCAACGCCGCACGGACGGCGGGCGAGTGCTGGTAGATGTCGACGAACTTGATCACGCGCGGGTCGGTCTTGCTCTTGGGCTGGATCACAAACTGGATCACGTACTCCGGGTGGTCAAGGCCATCGAACAGCAGTGCCGACTCGGCATCGAAGGTCTTGGACAGGCGGATATACGCCGGGTAACCCTGCACCAGGTCGGCGTCGTCATAGGCGCGTACCAGTTGCACGGCCTCGACTTGCAGGATCTTGATCTTCTTGGGGTTGGAAACGATGTCCTCTTCGGTGGCCTTGTAGCCTACGCCCGGTTTGAGGGTGATCAGCCCGGCCTTCGCCAGCAGTTGCAGGCCGCGGCCGCTGTTGATCGGGTCATTGGCAATCGCCACGCTGGCGCCCTGGGGCAGGTCGTTGATGCTCTTGTACTGCTTCGAATACAGGCCGACGTTGTTGATGATGCCCGGCGCGTACGGCACCAGGTCAAAGCCGGCGGCGGCCTTGGCGTTTTCCAGGAACGGGATGTGCTGGAAGTAGTTCACGTCGATATCCCCCGCCGCCAGGCTGACGTTAGGGGCAATCCAGTCGGTGAACTCCACCAGTTCAACCTTAAGGCCTTGCTTGCCGGCTTCGGCAACGGCGGCCTCAAGGGGAATGGCGAAGGCTGCGGTGGTGCCGATCTTCAACGGTGCCTCGGCGGCGAACACCACCGAGCTGAACAAACCCAAGGCCAGTGCCAGTGCTTTGACTGGGTGGGTAAGCAGTGTCTTTTTCATAGTCGATTTCCAGTCATAAGGTGTAGGTACGAGCAATGAGGATCTATTTTTGATTAGTGTCTGTAGGTGGAGCCGGTGTGCTGTTCGGGTAAGCGGGCGCTGCCATGGAAGACCTTTTCGCGCAGCGTGCCGTGCTCATAGGCGGTCTTGTACGACCCGCGCTTTTGCAACTCCGGCACCACCAGGTCGATGAAGTCCACGTAGCTTTCCGGCGTGACGATGCGCGTGAGGTTGAAGCCATCCAGGCCGGTTTCGCTGATCCAGGATTCCAGCTCATCGGCGACCTGTTCCGGTGAGCCGACCAAGGTGATGTAGCGTCCGCCCAAGGCGTGCTGTTCCAGTAACTTGCGCCGGGTCCAGTCGTTGTTTTGCAGGTTCTTGGTGGCCGACTGGATCGCGTTGCTCTTTACGTACTGGATCGGCTCGTCCAGCTCGTACTGGGCGAAATCAATCGCGGTGGACGCCGAAAAATGTGCCACGCCGGCTTCCGCGCTGGCGTAGCTCAGGTATTCGGCGTGCTTTTCCCAGGCCAGCGCTTCAGTGGCGCCCACGATTACGTTGAGGCCCATGAACACCTTGATGTCATCCGGGTTGCGCCCGGCCTCCACGGCGCTGGCGCGTACCTTGTCCACCTGGACCTTGGTCGCGGCCTTGTTCTGCCCGCTGATAAACACACATTCGGCATGCCGGCCGGCGAACAGCAAACCACGGTCCGAACTGCCGGCCTGGAACAGTACCGGCGTACGTTGTGGCGACGGTTCGCACAGGTGATAACCCTCCACCTGGTAGAACTCGCCGTGATGCTCGATTTTGTGCACCTTGCCCGGCTGCGCATACACCCGCGTCTGCGGATCATTGAGCACCGCGCCGTCTTCCCAGCTGCCTTCCCAGAGTTTGTACAGCACCTCTAGGTATTCATCGGCCTGGTCGTAACGGCGGTCATGCTCGACCTGCTCGGTCAGGCCCATGGCCTTGGCGGCACTGTCGAGGTAGCCGGTGACGATGTTCCAGCCGACTCGGCCACGGCTCAGGTGATCCAGCGTCGACATGCGGCGGGCGAACAGATAAGGCGGCTCGTAGGTGAGGTTGGCCGTAAGGCCAAAGCCGAGGTTTCGGGTGACGGCCGCCATGGCCGAGACCAGCAGCAGCGGGTCATTCACCGGAAGCTGGATCGACTCTTTGAGCGGCACGTCGATGGAATTCTGATAGACGTCGTACACGCCGACGATATCGGCGATGAACAAGCCATCGAACAGCCCCCTTTCCAGCGTCTTGGCCAGTTCGGTCCAGTACTCGATCGTCTTGTATTCGGTGGACGTGTCCCGTGGATGGGTCCACAGGCCATGATTGATATGCCCGATGCAGTTCATGTTGAACGCATTGAGCAGGATCTTCTTTTTGCTCATCAGATGGTCCCCCGCAGTGGTGGGTTCTCATCGTTGAGGTAATAGTTGCCCACCGCGTGATACTTCCAGCGCACCGGGTCGTGCAGGGTGTGCACGCGGGCGTTGCGCCAGTGGCGGTCCAGGCCATGTTCGGCCAGGGTCGCCTGGCTGCCTGCGAGTTCGAACAAGGTGCTGCCGGCGGCCAGGGAGATTTCGGTGCTCAAGGCGCGTACTTCGGCGACGGCGATGGAGGCGGCTGCAACAGTCTCGGCGTTGCTGTCGGCCTGGGCGCGGTCGAGGAATTCGCCCGAACGCTCCAGCAGTGCCTCGGTGGCATGCAGGCGGATGCTCAGGTGCCCGAAGCTTTTCAGGGTCAGTGGGTCGTCAGTGGCTTTGTCGGTGCCGGAATCGATCCACGGGCGGGTCTTGGTGCGCACAAAGTGCAGTGCGTCTTCAAAGGCCGCGCGGGCGATACCGGTGTCGATTGCGGCGTGGAGGATCTGCGCCAGCGGGCCGACGGTTGTAGGGCGCTCGAAGGCGCTCTGGAATGGGATCACGTCCTGTGCGGCGACCCACACGTTATCGAACACCACCGAGCCGCTGCCGGTGGTGCGCTGGCCGAAGCCGCTCCAGTCGTCGATCACGCTCAACCCTTCACTGTCACGCGGGACAAAAGCCAGTTGCTGCACGCCCTGTTCATCCACCACCGAGGTGGGGATGCGCTGGGCGTAAATCGCGCCGGTGGCGTAGAACTTGCGGCCGCTGATACGGAAACCGTCACCGTCGCGGGTGATCTTGGTGACGCGGTCGTGAGCAGTCTTGGTGCCCAGTTCCGCCAGGGCGTTGCCGAAGCGTTGGCCAGCGAGGACTTCGGCGTACAGACGCTTTTGCTGCGCCGGGCTGCCGTTCACGCGCAGCACTTCCAGTGCATAAAAATGGTTCTGCGGGATCTGGCCCAGGGACGCATCCGCCTGGGCGATCAGGGCAATGACCTTGGCCAGGGTGACGTTGGAAACGCCCGCCCCGCCGAATGCCTTGGGTACGCTGATACCCCACAGGCCGGAGCGCGAAAACACCTCCAGTTCGGGCAGGGGAAGGCGGCGCTCGCGGTCACGCTGGGCACTGTCGCGGCGCAAATCTTCGGCTAGGTCGCTGGCGACAATAAGGGCTTGTTCGTCGCTGGTGATGACCGCGACGGGGTGAGAGAAAGTCATGGTGTTCTCCAGATGTCTGGTCGGTCAGATCCAGGAATGACGAGCCGGCAAGGTGCCGTTCAGGCGATAAGCGCCCACCGCGTGATACTTCCAGCGCACCGGGTCGTGCAGGGTGTGTACGCGGGCGTTGCGCCAATGACGGTCGAGGTTGAACTCCGCGAGCGTTGCGCGGCTGCCGGCCAGCTCGAAGAGTTTTTCGCTGACCAGCAGCGACACTTCGGTGGTCAGCACCTTGGCCTCGGCCACGGCAATCGAGGCACGGGCGGCGGACTGCGCAGTGATCGGCGCGGCGCTGACCTGGTCAAGCACCTGGCCGGCCTTGCGCAGCAGGGCCTCGGCGGCGTGCAATTCAATCTTCAATTTGCCGACGTCGGCGATCACATACAGGTCATCGCTGGCGCGTTCGACTTTGGCATCGATCCACGGGCGCGAGTGTTCACGTACGAACGCGATGGTGTCGTCGAGCGCGCCGCGTGCGATGCCGGCGTCGATGGCCGCCTGGATCAATTGGGAGACGGCGCCCTGGATATTCGGTGTCTCGCCGATACGCCAGTTTTCCACGACCTGTTCGGCGTCCACTGGCACCTGGTCCAGTAGCACGGTGCCGCTGGCGGTGGTGCGTTGACCGAAGCCTGACCAGTCGTCAACGATGCGCAGCCCTTCGGTGCCACGACGCACAAACGCCATGACCTGCTTGCCGTCATCGTTTAATGCTTTGACGGCCACCCAGTGCGCAAACAGCGCTCCGGTTGAGTAGAACTTCTGACCGCTGAGCACATAACCATCACCCTCGGCGGTGATGCGCGCCTTGAGTTCCAGGGTGTTTTTGGTGCCGCGTTCCGGGCCGCCATTGCCGATGCGCCAGCCGTCGAGGACGCTCTGGAACAGCAGCTTTTTCTGGCGTTCGGTGGCGGCACCCTGCAGCAGGTGCAGGATGCCGAAGTGGTTCTGCGGGATCTGCCCGAGGGCCGGGTCTGCCGCGCTGATGATTGCGAACACGTCGGCCAGGGTCACGAAAGACACCTGCGGGCCGCCGTACTCACGGGGAATGGAAATACTGCCGAGCCCACTGCGGGTGAACTGTTCGATCTGTGCCCATGGCAGCTTGCGTTGCTGGTCGCGCTTGGAGGCTTGCAGGCGCGCAGCCTGGGCCAGTTCATGGGCAGCTTTCAGTGCCTCAGCATCGTTGCGCAGCACGGTGGCTGGCAACAGCAGGGGAGCAACATCCTGATCGCTCTGGGGGGGTGTTTGAGCCAAGTTAGACATCAGCGCCGCTCCTTGGCTGCACGTAATGCCCTGGCGTTGTGCACCGGGGTGATCCTGACCATACCGACCTCGCATTCAATGAAATAAAAAAGAAAAATCAGCGATGTCCGGTGGTCCGGTGCATATACCCTAAGCTTGTTAAATATATAAATAAACTAACTTTTGGGAATATGCATAGAAGGTCTGTTACCCCGGCTCGCAGGGCGATCCCGGTGTCCGCGGTTGATAGATCAGCACCGTCCCGGCCACAGCGGGCGGCACCCCGGCGGCAATGCGTAGGGTGCGCGAGGGCGCCCAGCGAGAATTGTTGCCGACGCGATCCAGAACGCAGTACGTCACCTCCAGTCGGCAGTCGTCGCCGGCTTCGGTGATCACTGATGAAGGCACCCATACCTGCACCGCCAGACCGACTTCAACGGCCTGGATCTTCGGCAGGTCCAGGCGCACATCGCCCCAGCGCAGGGTGATCGCATCGCCAGTGTCCATGTTCAGGTAGGGCGCGATGGTCAGGGGAATACCGCGCCGTACCTGACTGGCGTTGACGCCAAAGCGGCGGATGGTGTCGGGCAAGCCCACGGGGGCGAGGTTCTGGTTTTCGTCGAGGTACTGTGGCGACGGTTGGCCGCCCGGACAACAGGTCTTCACACGTACTCGCCTGACGGCAGAGCGGGCCGGGCACTGGCCGACTTGCATCACTTGGTAATGCACCCGGGCCGGGCCATCCAGCACGAAACTCTCCGGCACCCGCAGGTGTGTGAACGCGCCGACCTTGCAGGCGGTTATCCGACGTGAAGCGGCGAAACAGTTATTCCAGAACAGCTCGATCAAGTCGCCTTCGTCCATGCCGGGATAGGGTGCGATGTCGACCTGCAGGTGGGTGGCAGCCAGGGCATTGATGCCATTGCCGATGGCCTGAGGCAGTGTCGGCGCGGTGAGCAGGGGGTGCGTCATAAGTAATCTCCTTGATGCAGCCAGCAGCATTCGCTCCGGACCTTTGGCGCAGGTAAGCGCAGTGGGCCGAACAGAACGATTCAGTGAATAGCCGGGATAGGATCCAATCCTCTGGGCGCTAGATAAGAGGGTTGGGCAAGGAGCGTCAATGGCGGCAAAGGGCTAAACGGCGGGTTGGAGCAGATTCAGAAGGGTCTGACTGGGAGCGGGCGTTTCAGATGGATACGACGGGGTGTTTTACAACGTGCAATGAGGCGTTTCTGTAGGAACACGCTTGTGTGGGAGCTGGCTTGCCTGCGATGCAGATACCTCGGTTTATCCGTCATACCGAGGTCTCTGCATCGCAGGCAAGCCAGCTCCCACAGGGTCGGTCAGTGAGCCAGGAATTTGCTCAGGAACTGCTTGGTGCGCTCTTCCTTGGGGTTGGCGAACAATGCCTTGGCTTCGCCTTGTTCCACGATCACCCCCTTGTCGAAGAAGATCACCCGGTTGGCCACATCCCGGGCAAAGCTCATCTCGTGGGTGACGATGACCATGGTGCGGTTTTCTTCGGCGAGGCTGCGGATGGTTGCCAGCACTTCACCCACCAGTTCCGGGTCGAGGGCCGAGGTGGGTTCGTCGAACAGAATCACCTCCGGCTCCATCGCCAGCGCACGGGCAATCGCCACGCGCTGTTGCTGGCCGCCCGACAGGCGCCGTGGGTAGGCGTCTTCCTTGCCCGCCAGGCCCACCCTCGCCAGCAACTTGCGCCCCAAGGCGTCAGCGGCTTCACGCGGCATCTTCTTGACCACGGTGGGGCCTTCGATGACGTTTTCCAGCGCGGTGCGGTGGGGGAACAGGTTGAAGCTCTGGAACACAAAACCCACGTGCTGGCGCAGGCGCCGCACCAGGCTTGCCTGCTGGTTGACCGGCTTGCTGCTGTCGATCTCGATGTCGCCCACCTTGATACGCCCGCTGGTGGGTTGTTCGAGGAAATTCAGGCAGCGCAGAAAGGTGGTCTTGCCAGAACCGCTGGGGCCGATGATGGCGACGACTTCGCCTTCCTTGACCTCCAGGTCGATGCCGTTGAGCACCACCTGGCCCTTGAATTGTTTGGTCAGTTTTTCAACCACGATCATGCTTCAGGACTCCAGGTCATGCCGGTTGACCCGGTCTTCCAGGCGATTCTGCAAATGCGCCAGGATGCTCGCCAAAATCCAGTAGATCAGGGCTGCGGAGAGATACATGGTGAAGATTTCGAAGGTCCGTGCCGACACCAATTGCGCCTGGCGGAACAGCTCGGGCACCTGGATAGTGGCCGCCAGCGCCGTGTCCTTGACCAGCGAAATGAAGCTGTTGCCCAGCGGCGGCAAGGCCGTGCGCATGGCCTGCGGCAGGATGGCCCGGCGCAGGGTCTGCGCGCGGGTCATGCCGATACTGGCCGCAGCTTCCCATTGGCCGCGCTCGATGGAACCGATGGCGGCGCGCAGGATTTCACAGGCGTAGGCGGCCATGTTCAGCGAAAAGCCGATCATGGCGGCGGGGATCGGATCCAGCTCGATGCCCACTTGCGGCAAGCCGTAGTAGATCAAGAACAGCTGCACCAGCAAGGGCGTGCCGCGAAAGAACGACACGTAGACTCGGGCGAGCCAGCTCACCAGCTTGAAGCGCGACAGGCGCATCAAGGCCAGGCCGAAGCCCAGCAGCAAACCGAAAAACATCCCGCCGAGGCTGAGGATCACCGTGTAATACGCGCCCTTGAGCAGAAAGGGCGCGGAGTCCAGCGCGAGTTGGAAACCTGCTTCCATTATTGAGTGACGTCAGCGTTGAAGTACTTCTCGGACAGCTTCTTCAAGGTCCCGTCGGCGCGCAGTTTGTCGAGGGCCTTGTTCACGGCGTCGAGCAGTTCTGGCTCGCCTTTGCGCAGGGCAATACCGGCTTCCTGACGGGAGAAGGCGTCGCCGGTCACCGAGGTGTCCTTGGCTTTCTTGGCGTATTCCAGGGCGGCCAGGCGGTCGATCAGGATGGTGTCGATACGGCCGATACGCAGGTCCTGGAACTTGGTCGGGTCGTCGTTGTAAGTCTTGATGATGGCTTTAGGCTGATTGTCCTTGAGCCATTGCTCGTAGTTGGTACCCAGGCCCACACCGACTTTCTTGCCAGCCAGGTCGTCAGCGGTCTTGATGGTGCCGACGTTCTTGGTCAGGACCAGCGCCTGAATACCGGAGACGGTGTAAGGCTTGGAGAAATCGTACTTTTTCTTGCGCTCTTCAGAGATGGTCACTTGGTTGACGACCGCATCCAGACGCTTGGATTCCAGGGCGGCGAGGATGCCATCCCATGGGGTGGCCTGCAGCTTGACCTTCACGCCCAGCTCCTTGGCCAGCGCTTCGGACAGCTCCACTTCGAAACCGCTGAGTTTGCCGCTTTCATCGACGAAGCTGAACGGTGGGTAGGTGCCTTCCAGGCCGATCTTGATCTCGCCCGCTTTCTTGATGTTATCCAACTGCTCGCCAGCCACTGCCTGGCCCAGCAGGCCAGCCCCGAGTGCCAGGCCCAAAGTGCCAACCAACAACGTGCGACGGAATACAGAAATAGTCATGAAGAGCCCCTGTGTTTTTTATGTTGAGCGAAGCAGGTGACGCAGTGGTCGTATCCTGCCTTAAAGCGCGTAGCGCGTCTTCGCCTACGGCGCGACTATAAGGCCGGTTTTTAAGACTTGAAAATAATATAAAATAAATCAGTTATTCGCTTTAAGAATAACCGGGTCCGTTTTTTTAGAATGCCGAGTCATAAGCGAACAACGCTGGCGCGCCACCGGTATGCAGGAAAATGATCGGCCCGTCTTCAAATCGCTGACGCCCGATGCCATCCAGCAAGCCGGCCATGGCCTTGCCAGTGTAGACCGGGTCCAGGAGCAGGCCTTCCTGGCTCGCCAGCAGCTTGATCGCTGCCAAGGTGCCGGCGTTCGGTTCACCGTAGCGCGGGCCGAAGTATTCGTCCCACAGAATCACCTTGAACGCCTCGGGAATCTCCACCCCCAGCAACTCGGCGGTGCGTTCGGCCAGGCCTGCTACTTTCGGGCGCTGGGCTTCGTCGGTGCGCGAGACGGTCACACCGATCACGGGCAGGTTCGGCAGCACTTCGCTCAACGCCAACGCCAAGCCACTGTGCGTCCCCGCGCTGCCGGAGGCCAAGACGACCGCGGCGAACTCGATGCCGCTGTCTTCGATTTGCCCGGCCAGTTCCAGCCCGGCGCGTACATAACCCAATGCACCGAGGGCATTGGAGCCGCCGATCGGCACCAGGTATGGCTTCTTGCCGTTGTTGCGCAGGCGGTCGGCGAGGGCGTTGAGTTGGTCGTCGACGTTGTCGAGGTTCTCCACCAGTTCCACTTTGGCGTCGAACAGCTCAAGCAGCAGACGGTTGCCGTTGCCCAGGTAATTGGGGTCTTCGGTGCCGGTGGGGTTTTCCAGCAGGGCCACGCAGCCCAGGCCGAGTTTGGCGGCCAGCGCGGCGGTCTGGCGCACGTGGTTGGATTGGATAGCGCCAGCGGTTACAAGGGTGTCGGCGCCTTGGGCGATGGAATCTGCGGCGAGGTATTCAAGTTTGCGCAGCTTGTTGCCGCCCATGGCCAGCGGTGTGGTGTCGTCGCGCTTGACGTAGATGTCCCTGCCCAACCAGGCCGACAGCCGCTCCAGTTTTTCCAGGGCAGTGGCGCCGCCCAGCAGTTCCAGGCGGTTAAAACGGTCGAGCTGTTGTTTGATCATGGCTACGCACGGTTGATAAGTATGGGGCGACTATAGGCAGGCACTTTTCATCGGGCAACCGTCAATCGCTTATTCCTGATGGTTCTTGATACCACACCATTGGTTCTTAAGGGCGGCCAGGGTGCATACCGTAAAGTGATGGCCATTTCCTCAGGAGTGAGTACCGTGAGTGAGCGTTCCAGTCATTGGCAATTACAGACCATCGTCAGCCAACTGCGCAGCGCCCGGGACCAGTGGCGAACGCGCAATGGGCGTTTGAGTGGCGAGCATGGCGGCCGCGAGTTGCCGTCCCGCGAGGCGGTCGCGCAGATTCTCGAGTCGTTGTGCGGTGCACTGTTTCCCATGCGCCTGGGGCCGGTGGACCTGCGTGAAGAGAGTGAAGATTTCTACGTCGGCCATACCCTCGATGTGGCGTTGAATGCCTTGCTCGGCCAGGCCCGTCTGGAACTGCGCTACGCCGCACGGCAGGGCGCCAAGGATGACAGCGAAGTCGATGTGCTCGCCATTCGCCTGATCCAGGATTTCGCCCTGGCCTTGCCGTCCCTGCGGAGCTTGTTGGACACCGACGTGCTAGCTGCCTACCACGGCGACCCGGCCGCGCGCAGTGTGGATGAAGTGCTGTTGTGCTACCCCGGCGTCCTGGCGGTGATTCACCACCGCCTGGCTCACCACCTGTACCGCGCCGGCTTGCCGCTGTTGGCGCGGATCAGCGCCGAGATCGCCCATTCGGCCACGGGGATCGATATCCATCCCGGCGCACAGATCGGCCCGAGCTTCTTTATCGACCACGGGACCGGCGTGGTGATCGGCGAGACCGCGATCATCGGCGAGCGTGTGCGCATCTACCAGGCCGTGACTTTGGGCGCCAAGCGCTTCCCGGCGGATGAGGACGGACAGCTGCAGAAAGGCCACCCACGTCACCCGATTGTCGAGGATGACGTGGTGATCTACGCCGGCGCGACGATTCTGGGGCGCATCACCATCGGCAAGGGGTCGACCATTGGCGGCAACGTGTGGCTGACCCGCAGCGTGCCGGCGGGGGCGAATATCACCCAGGCGAACCTGCAGCATGAGGATGGCGCGCAAAAGTAACGAACCCGCACAATCCTCTGTGGGAGCGCGTATTTGTGCCAGTAATCGCTGAACGATTTGCCTCCCGCACCCGTCATACCAGTCCTTGAGCTAGTGTAGGAATTATCTACCACTCGGCCCTGCGATTAGTCCCAGACCGCCTTCCTATGTTTAACTTGAATGCTCGTTCAAGTTAAACCCGGTGGTTCGCTGCCCGCTCACAACAGGAGGCTTACCTTTGCTGAGTCCGTTATTTACAGCCACATCTCATACCCTCGGGGTGCATCGTTCATGAGTGCATCGTCCACCCCTTCCAGCGGCCAGGTGCGCATGAATGCGCCGGTTTTCTACTTTGCCGCGACGTTTATCCTGCTGTTCGGTATTACTGTCATCGCTATCCCGCAACAGGCCGGTGCCTGGCTGCTGGCGGCGCAAAACTGGGCGGCCAATACGGTCGGCTGGTACTACATGCTGGCGATGACCCTGTATCTGGTCTTCGTGGTGGTCACCGCGCTATCGGGCTACGGCAAGATAAAACTCGGTGCCGACCACGACGAGCCCGAATTCAGTTACCTGTCCTGGGCCGGCATGTTGTTCGCCGCAGGGATCAGCATCACGCTGTTTTTCTTCTGCGTGTCCGAGCCGCTGACACACCTGGTGCAACCGCCGCAAGGCGCACCGATGAACGCCGATGCCGCCCGCCAGGCCATGCAGATCCTGTTTCTGCACTGGGGCCTGCACGGTTGGGGGGTGTTCGCGTTTGTCGGCATGGCCCTGGCGTATTTCGCCTACCGGCATAACTTGCCGCTGGCGCTGCGTTCGGCGCTGTACCCGCTGATCGGCAAGCGCATCAACGGTCCGATCGGTTACGCGGTGGATGGCTTTGGCATCATCGCTACGGTGTTCGGGCTTGGCGCCGACATGGGCTTCGGCGTGTTGCACCTCAACTCCGGCCTCGACTACCTGTTTGGCATCGCCCATACCCAGTGGATCCAGGTCGGTTTGATCACGCTGATGATGGGCGCCGCGATCATCGTCGCCGTGGCCGGCGTCGACAAAGGCGTGCGGGTGATGTCCGACATCAACATGCTGCTGGCCTGTGCGCTGCTGCTGTTCGTGTTGTTCGCCGGGCCCACCCAGCATTTGCTCAACACCCTGATCCAGAACATCGGTGACTACCTGGGCGCCTTGCCGACCAAGAGTTTCGACGTGTACGCCTATGACAAGCCCAGCGACTGGCTCGGCGGTTGGACGGTGTTCTACTGGGCCTGGTGGATCGCATGGTCGCCGTTTGTGGGCCTGTTTATCGCGCGTATTTCCCGGGGGCGTACCATCCGCGAGTTCGTGTTCGGCGTGCTGCTGATCCCGCTGGGCTTCACCCTGGCGTGGATGTCGATCTTCGGCAACAGCGCCATCGACCAGGTGCTCAACCACGGACTGGTCGCACTCGGCCAGTCGGCCATCGATGACCCGTCGATGAGTCTGTACCTGCTGCTGGAAACCTACCCGTGGAGCAAGACGGT
This sequence comes from Pseudomonas simiae, assembly GCF_000934565.1. Classification (NCBI taxonomy): domain Bacteria; kingdom Pseudomonadati; phylum Pseudomonadota; class Gammaproteobacteria; order Pseudomonadales; family Pseudomonadaceae; genus Pseudomonas; species Pseudomonas simiae. Next base: position 250,286 of record NZ_CP010896.1, read on the forward strand.
TATCGCGGTCACGGTGTTCATCAGCTTCGTGTTCTTCGTGACCTCCGCCGACTCGGGCACTGTGGTGCTGTCTACCTTGTCGTCCAAAGGTGGCAACGCCGATGAAGACGGGCCGAAATGGCTGCGGGTGTTCTGGGGTGCGATGACCGCGCTGGTCACCAGTGCCTTGCTGTTTGCGGGCAGTATTGATTCGCTCAAGTCAGCGGTGGTGCTGACCTCGTTACCGTTTTCGATGATCCTGCTGCTGATGATGTGGGGGCTGCACAAGGCGTTCTACCTGGAGTCGCAGAAGCAGATCGCCCAGCTGCATTCGCTGGCACCGGTCTCTGCTGCACGCAAGGGGCGTGGTGGCTGGCGTCAGCGCTTGAGCCAGGCGGTGCACTTTCCTTCGCGGGATGAGGTGTATCGCTTCCTTGAATCGACGGTTCGCCCGGCGATTGAAGAGGTGACGGCGGTGTTCGTCGAGAAAGGCCTGAACGTGGTCACTCAGCCTGACCCGTCCAACGACAGCGTCAGCCTGGAAATCGGCCATGGCGAGGAACGTCCATTCGTCTACCAGGTGCAGATGCGCGGCTACTTCACGCCGTCATTTGCCCGTGGTGGCATGGGCTCCAAAGAGATCAACAACCGCCGCTACTACCGTGCGGAAGTGCACTTGGCCGAGGGCAGCCAGGACTATGACTTGGTGGGCTACACCAAGGAACAGATCATCAACGACATCCTCGACCAGTACGAGCGGCACCTGCAGTTCCTGCACTTGGTGCGCTGACGCTCAACTCCCCGCAAAGCCCCGTTCTACGGGGCTTTTTTAAACTTAATTTCATCCGTCAAGGCGCTGTTTTGACGCGGAACTGTCATCTGGCCACTGCGTAATTGTGTGAAGCGTTTGACGCTTTCATTTCAGCACAGTGACGGAGACCGGTAACAATGAAGACGTTGATAAGCCCTATGGTGGGTGCCGCCATGGCGAGCTTTATGCTGTCCGCCCACGCCGACTTTATCGATGACAGCCACGCCGATGTGACCTTGCTCAATCGCTACCTGAACCAGCAGGGGCGTGATGTGGTGAACAGCAACGCCAAGGCCCACAGCATTCGTGATTGGGGCCAGGGGTTCGAGTTCAACTTCAAGTCCGGCTACACCGATGGCCCGGTGGGTTTTGGCCTGGACCTGCAGGCGTTCTATGGATTGAAGCTGGACTCCGGTGGCGACCTCAACGACAAGGATCACCAGGGCCGCTACCCCGGCAGCATGTTTCCGCTGGACAACGGCAAGTCCGCTGACCAGTTCGGTGTGTTGAGCCCGACGTTCAAGATGCGTTTCGCCCAGGATGAACTGCGTGTCGGCACGCTCTACGGCAACAATCCGATACTCGCCAACACGGACGGGCGCCTGTACCAGCAGACCAACACCGGTGTGCAACTGGTGTCCAAGGACCTCAGCGACTTCACTTTCACCGGCGGCGATATCTTCAAGACCAAGATCCGCAACGAAACCGGCGACCAAGGCATGATCACCGCCGGGGGCACCCAACAGAGCGATCGCTTCCTGTTTGGCGGTGCGGATTACACCGGCATCCAGAACACCACGGTCAGCCTGTGGTACTCCAACCTTGAGGATTACTACCAGCAGTTCTTCCTGGGCGCCAAGCGGCATGACGCCTTGTCCGTGGGCGCGATCGACACCGATCTGCGTGTGTTCCGCAGTTTGGGTGTGGGCGGCAACGCGGCTGGCGACAATGACTACGCAGCCTCTGGCCTCTACGGGGACGGCGCGAGCAAGGGACGCATCAACCAGACCACCGCCAGTTTGCTTGAGAGCTACAGCCTGGACGGCCATACCGTCGGTCTGGGTATCCAGAAGAACAGCGGTGACAGCGACTTCCCGTACCTGGATTCCGGCCTGAACAGTGGCGACAACCGCCAGGGGCCAGGCTCAGGCGCTGACACCCCGGCACTCACCAACCTGCAATTGAACAAGTTCCAGCACGCCGGCGAGCGCACTTGGCTGGCGCAGTACAAATATGACTTCGGCAAACTCGGCCTCACCGGCCTGACGTTCTCAGCCGCCTACGCCCACGGCGATGACATCCGAACGGCGCAAGGCACCACCAGCGAATGGGAACGCAACGTCGCCGTGGCGTATCAAGTGCCCACCGGCTCCCTCAAGGGCCTGGGCGTTACCTGGAAAAACGCCCACGCCAGCCCGGATATCAGCGGCGCGACCGTGCAAGATGAAAACCGCTTCTATGTCAGCTATGTCGTTCCACTCTGGTAGGAAATTGCTGTAAAAAGGACGGGCAGACTTAAGCGATTCAGCTGGTTGAAAGGCCCGGGAATAGCCTTATTCCCAGGCCTTATTTGCCGACGTCCAAGAGAGGATTCGATGACTTACATTGCTGCCGAAAACCGCTATGAATCTATCCCGTACCGCCGCGTAGGTCGCAGTGGATTAGTGCTGCCGGCGCTGTCCCTGGGCCTGTGGCACAACTTTGGCGACAGCACCCCGATCGACACCCAGCGCGCCCTGCTGCGCACCGCGTTTGACCTGGGCATCAACCACTTCGACCTGGCCAACAACTACGGCCCGCCCTACGGCAGCGCCGAGATCAACTTCGGCCGTTTGCTGCGCGAAGACTTCAAGCATTACCGCGATGAACTGATCATCTCCAGCAAAGCCGGCTGGGACATGTGGCCCGGCCCCTACGGCCAGGGCGGTGGTTCGCGCAAATACGTGCTGGCCAGCCTCGACCAGAGCCTGCAACGCCTGGGTGTCGACTACGTGGATATTTTCTACTCCCACCGTTTTGACGCCGACACCCCTCTGGAAGAAACCGCCAGCGCCCTCGCCACCGCCGTGCAACAAGGCAAGGCGTTGTACATCGGCATCTCGTCCTACTCGGGTGTCAAAACCCGCGAAATCGCTGCGCTGCTGAAAGAGTGGAAAGTGCCGCTGTTGATTCACCAGCCAGCCTACAACTTGCTCAACCGCTGGGTGGAAAAAGACCTGCTGGACACCACCGAAGAACTCGGCGCTGGCGTGATCGCGTTCACGCCGTTGGCCCAGGGGCTGCTGACCGATAAGTACCTCAACGGCGTACCGGCGGATGCGCGGGTGAACCGTCCCGGCGGTGGTTCGCTGCAGGCCAAGCACCTGTCCGAAGCCAACATCGCCCACGTGCGGGCGCTGAATGAAATCGCCCAGCGTCGTGGCCAGAGCCTGGCGCAACTGGCGTTGGCTTGGACCCTGCGTGATCCACGGGTCACCAGTGCGTTGATTGGTGCGAGCCGGCCGGAGCAGATTATCGAGAACGTCGGTGCGTTGAAGAACCTGAGCTTCAGCGCGGAAGAACTGGCGGAGATTGATCGGTTTGCGCAGGAAGGTGGGATCAACTTGTGGGAAAAGCCATCTACTGCTGAATAACCTGGCGTAACACGGTCAATGTGGGAGCGGGCTTGCTCGCGAACGCAGTGGATCAGTCGCTGAATCTGTTGACTGACACTCCGCCTTCGCGAGCAAGCCTGCTCCTACCTTTTGATCGCTGGTTGTCTCTAGAAAGGTACATCCCCAAGAATGGTCGCGCGATGCATCACCCGCCGCTGCGGCCGGTAGTCGTCCACCGCGTAATGCTGCGTCACGCGGTTATCCCAGAACGCCACGTCATTTTCCTGCCAGCGCCAGCGGATGGTGAACTCCGGGCGTGTTGCGTGGGCAAACAACAGCTTCAGGATCGCCTCGCTTTCCGCCGGCTCCAGCTCATTGATCCTGGTGGTAAACCCATCACTCACAAACAGCGACTTGCGGCCGCTCACCGGATGCGTGCGCACCACCGGGTGTGACAGCGGCGGGTTCTTCTTGCGGGTTTCTTCCCAGCGCGCCAGGTCTTCGGCGGTGTTGCCAAAGCGCTCCAGTGGGAAGGACTTGGTGAAGTCATGGGTCGCCGTCAGCCCATCGAGCAACCGCTGCAACGGCTTGGACAACGCCTCATACGCCGCAATCCCGCTGGCCCACAGCGTATCGCCGCCAAATGCTGGCAGCTGCTTGGCGCTGAGGACCGCACCGAGTGCCGGAGTGGGCAGGAAGGTCACGTCGGTGTGCCATACGGCGTTGTCGCGCACATCGGTGACGGCGGTATCGAGGATCAGTACTTCAGGCTGTTCCGGCACGTTGGGGTAGATCGGGTGGATGTGCAGGTCACCGAAATTCGCCGCGAACCGTGCCTGTTGTTGCGGGTTGATTTCCTGGCCGCGGAAGAACAGCACTGAGTGGGTGAGCAACGCCTGTTCGATGGCGTCGCGCTGTTCGAGGCTCAGCGGGCGGGTGATATCGACGCCACTGATCTGGGCGCCCAAGGCGGTGCTCAAGGGGGTAATGGTGAGGCTGCTCATACTGTTCTCATCACTCAATGTGCCTGGCCATGCCAGGGCACTAATTTACGCTGCAGGGCACGCAGGCCCATTTCCATGGCGAAGGCGATCAGGGCGATGACCAGGATGCCCAGCACCACCACATCGGTCACCAGGAACTGCGCCGCCGATTGCACCATGAAGCCCAGGCCGCTGGTGGCGGCGATCAACTCGGCGGCGACCAATGTCGACCAGCCCACCCCCAGGCCGATGCGGACGCCGGTGAGGATGTCGGGCAGGGCACTCGGCAGGATCACATGGCGAATCAACTGGGCACGGGTGGCGCCCAACGACTGCGCCGCGCGCAGCTTGGCCGGGTCGACAGTGCGCACACCGGTGGCGGTGGCGATGGCAATCGGCGCGAAGATCGCCAGGTAAATCAGCAACACCTTGGACAGCTCGCCAATGCCGCACCAGATCACGATCAGCGGCAGATAGGCCAGCGGCGGGATCGGTCGATAGAACTCGATCAGCGGGTCGAGGATGCCACGGGCGATACGGTTGGAGCCGATGGCGATCCCCACCGGCACGGCGGTCAGCACCGCAAACCCCAGGCCCAGGCCGATGCGGCTGAGGCTTGCACTCAAGTGTTGCCACAAGGTGGAGTCCATGTAGCCCGTGGTCGCCAGCAGCCAGCCTTTTTGCAGTACGGCGGACGGCGGCGGCAGGAACAGCGGTTCGATCACACCGGTAGCGGTCACGGCCCACCAAATGATCAGCAAGGCGACCAGGGTCAACAGGCTGATCCAGCGCGTGCTCAAGCTGCGACGCACGGGGATAGGCGCGTGCGCCGCCGGCTTGGCGGTCATGACGGGAAGTTCGTAGCTGCTCATGCGGACACCTGCCGTTGGGAGAACACTTTGCCCAACACGTGTTCGCGGGTTTCGATAAAACGCGGGTCGGACTTGATCGCCCGTGCCGACTCTCCGGCAGCGTAGCGTTGGCCGAAGTCCAGGCTCAGACGCTCGACGATCTGGCCGGGATTGGGCGCCAGCAGCATCAGGTCAGTGGCGAGGAATACCGCCTCTTCGATGTCGTGGGTAATCAGGAACACCGGCTTGGCCGTGCGCCGCCAGACTTGCAGCAGCAGCTCCTGCATCTGTTCGCGAGTGAAGGCATCGAGGGCGCCGAAGGGTTCGTCCATCAGCAGTACGCGAGGATCGGCAGCCAGCGCGCGGGCCAGGCCGACGCGTTGCTTCTGCCCACCGGAGAGCTGCCAGATACGACGACTGTCGAAGCCGACCAGGTCCACCAGGGCCAGCATTTCCCGAGCGCGCACTTCACGTTGTGCCTTGGACACGCCGGCCAGCTCCAGGCCGAAACCCACGTTGGCCAGCACGTCCTGCCAGGGCAGCAGGGCGTCGTCCTGAAACACCACGCCGCGCTCGGCGCTCGGGCCTTTGACCGGCACGCCATCGAGGGTGATGCGCCCGGCAGACGGTTCGACAAAGCCGGCAATCAGGTTCAACAGCGAAGTCTTGCCACTGCCGGACGGGCCGAGGGCCACCAGCAATTGCTGGGGCCCCAGGTCGAGTGAGATGTCGGACAGTACCGGTTCTGTGGCGCCTGGGTACTGTGCGCTGATGCGCTCCAGTTGTAGCAAGGCCATCGCAATTAACTCCTGATCAGTGGGTAATGAACTTGGCGCTGATGTAAGGGGCGTAGTCCGGCAGCACGGCGTCGACCTTGCCTTGTTCCTTGAGGAACGCAGCGGTGTCGGTCACGGCCTGGGTAGTCGGTGCGCCCAGCAGGGTCACCTGGTCGGCGGCCAGCGGGTAGACGTTGCCTTGCAGCAGCAGCGGGATGTCGCTGGCCTTGGCGCCGGAGAGTTTCACCAGTTTGTCGACGTTGCCTTTGTCGGCGAGCCAGGCTTGCGGGTCTTTGCGGTAGGCGGCGTAGGCATCCAGGGTGACTTTGGCAAAAGCCGTGACGATTTGCGGGTGCTTCTCGGCAAAATCCTTACGCACGATCCAGGCATCGAAGGTCGGCGCGCCGAACTTGGCCAGTTCGCCGGAGGTGATCAGCACTTTGCCGTTTTCCTTGGCCACGCCCAGGGCGGGGTCCCACACGTAAGTCGCGTCGATATCACCGCGCTTCCAGGCGGCGATGATCGCCGGTGGTGCGAGGTTGAGAATGGTTACTTTGGACGGGTCGATGTTCCAGTGCTTCAGCGCGGCCAACAAGCTGTAGTGCCCGGTGGACACGAAGGGCACCGCGACCTTTTTACCGATCAGGTCCTGCGGGCCGTTGATCCCCGAGCCGTCGCGCGCCACCAAGGCTTCGGCACCACCGATCTGGGTGGCGACGAGGAAGGTTTCCACCGGCACTTTGCGGGTGATCGCCGCGGTCAGCGGGCTGGAACCGAGGTAGCCGATCTGCACGTCGCCGGACGCAATGGCGGCGATGATGTCGGCGCCGTTGTCGAATTTGCGCCAGTTGATCTTGGCGTTGGTGGCTTTTTCGTAGGCGCCGTCGGCCTGGGCGACTTTGGCCGGGTCTACGGTGGTCTGGTAAGCAATGGTCACATCCGCCGCCTGGGCAAACAGGCTGGCACCGGCCAGGGACAATGCGGCCAAGAGGCGCAAAGGGGTAAGCAGTTTCAAGGGGAAGCTCCTCAATCAGGCGGCCGAGGGTCGGCATGCGAGGAGACTAAATGATCTAAGAATCCGAAAATAAATAACGTTTTCGAATTAGCTTATGAGCAGAAAAGTGGGACCCGGTCTTCAGGCTGAGGGGCAAATGTGGGCGCTGGCTTGCCTGCGATGCAGACAACTCGGTATTCCAGATAGACCGAGTTGATGCTATCGCAGGCAAGCCAGCTCCCACAGCGGACCGCGAAAGGATTTAGTTGCTGATCGCCAGAATGCTCGCCTGGTATGACCCGACAAACACATCAAAATCGCCCACTTCGTTCTGTTCCAGCTCCGCCTGCTGCACCAGCGACTGACGCGCCAGCTCTTCAAAGCGTGCCTGCTCTTCAGCCGGCAAGGGCTCCTTGCGGAAGTGCTCGGCATGCAGTTGGCTCTGGTGCAGGGAGAACTGCGCAAAACTCTCTTTGCGCTCGGCCATGGCCGCCAGCACCTGTGCCGATGGCGTCAGGGACGGGTCCTCGACCTTGGCCAACTGAGCGTCCAGCGCCTGGCTGTGTTCGGTGATGCCGTGGGCTTCATCGAGCAAAGCAGCCAACGGAGCAATCTGCTCCAGCAGCTCGGCGGCCCATTCCTTCATGTCCACTGCCTGGCCCTGACGCTGCAATTGCAGGCCGGGGCGGCGACCTTCCTTGACCACACTGAGGAAGTTGGAGGTCGCATTGCCGCACTCGTTGTTGGCGAACAGCGGGCTGTCGTTCAACGCGCAGTACAGCAGGAACGCGTCGAGGAAGCGCGATTCCGGCAGGTCGATACCCATCGGCAGGAACGGGTTGATGTCCAGGCAACGCACTTCGATGTACTGAATGCCACGGGCCATCAGCGCCTGGATCGGCCGTTCGCCGGTGTAGGTCACGCGTTTGGGGCGAATGTTGGAGTAGTACTCGTTCTCGATCTGCAGGATGTTGGTGTTGAGCTGAACCCACTCACCGTCCTTATGCGTGCCGACTTCGACGTACGGCGCGTAGGGCGTTGCCACCGCTTCACGCAGGCTATCGGTGTAGCTGCTCAGATCGTTGTAGCACGGCGTCAGGCCCGCTTGGGCGTTGCTCTGGTAACCCAGGTCGCTCATGCGCAGGCTGGTGGCGTAGGGCAGGTACAGCGTATCGGCGTCCAACACCTCCAATTGGTGCGAGCGACCGCGCAGAAAACCGGCGTCCAGCGCAGGCGAAGCACCGAACAGGTACATCAGCAACCAGCTGTAGCGACGGAAATTGCGGATCAGCGCGATATAGGCATTGGACTGGTAGTCGCGGTCAGTGCCGACAAATCCTTCAGTTTCCTTCAATAGCGGCCACAACTGTTCCGGCAGGGAAAAGTTGTAGTGGATGCCGGCGATGCACTGCATGGTCTTACCGTAACGCAGCGCCAAGCCCTTGCGGTACACGTACTTGAGCTGCCCGATGTTGGACGTGCCGTAGTAGGCAATCGGAATGTCTTCCTCGGCCGGCAACGGGCACGGCATCGAAGGGCTCCACAGGTATTCGCTGCCGAGCTTGGTGTAGGCAAAACGATGGATCTTGTCCAGGCTGCTCAGGGTATCGGCCGGGTTGGGCAGGGCGGGAGTGATGAACTCCAGCAGCGATTCCGAGTAGTCGGTGGTGATCTGTTCGTGGGTCAACGCGGCGCCCAGGGCTTCAGGGTGCGGCGTTTGCGCCAGTCGACCCTCACCGGTGACACGCAGGCATTCGCGCTCGATGCCGTGCAAGCACTGCTCTAGCAGGGAGAGGTGTTCGCGCTTGCCGAGCAGGGCCAGGCGGCGGTTGAGAAGTTCGCTCAAGTTGGATTCCTTCACGCGTCAGTCGCCCCAATATGGGGGTGGGCAGGACGGTCTACAAGGGTGAAGTTAAAACTGGCGTGATCGCCTGGTTTAGAGTCGATTTAACCCGCTCTGAAAATGCCGACTTCACTCCATGAATTTGGCTACAGCGCGGCGAGAAAATTCCGACGCCGTGATTGCAGCGCCGAAATTAACTCAAATCGGGGGTGGGGAGCTATAGGACAGCGAAGGTGCCCTGTGCTTTTGCGACAAGTCTTTCGTCCTGGTACACGTCCGCTTCGACCACCAACGTGCGACGACCGGCATGGATCACCCGACCGGTGCACAGCACGTCACCGTCAGACACGGCTCGGATATAGTTGATCTTGCACTCGATGGTCGCACTTTGTTGGTCGAAACCATGGGCGCTGGAGCAGGCCAGCCCCATCGTAATGTCCACCAGGCTGAAAATCGCCCCGCCATGGAGCTTGCCCGCGCGGTTGCGCAGGTGCGGCTCCAGGGTCAGGGCCACCTCGGCAACGCCTTCCTCAAGGCGTTGCAGGCGGCAGCCGATCAGTTCGCTGAACGCGCTCTGGGTCAAACCGGCCGGGATTTCCATCAGCGTTTCTTCAACTGTTTAGCGTTGGCAAACAGCGAGGCCATGGCGTTGTTGCTTGGCGCGGTGGTGGCCGTTTCCTTGCGCGGCGCGTTGTTTTGCGACTGGCGCGGCGCCGAACCAGGACGTGCGCCGCGGGCACCGTCGATTTTCTCGCCAGGGGTGTCGCTCATGCGCATCGACAGGCCAACGCGTTTGCGCGGGATGTCGACTTCCATGACCTTGACCTTGACCACGTCACCGGCTTTTACCGCTTCACGCGGATCCTTGATGAACTTCTCCGAAAGCGCGGAGATATGCACCAAACCGTCCTGATGAACGCCGATGTCCACAAACGCGCCGAAGTTGGTCACGTTGGTGACCACGCCTTCGAGGATCATGCCCAGCTCCAGGTCCTTGAGGTCTTCGACGCCGTCCTGGAACTCGGCGGTCTTGAACTCGGGACGGGGGTCGCGGCCCGGCTTTTCCAGCTCTTGCAGGATGTCGGTGATGGTCGGTACACCGAAGGTTTCGTCGGTGTACTTCTTGGGATCCAGGCGCTTGAGAAACGCGGCGTCGCCGATCAGCGAACGGATATCGCGGTCGGTCTCGGCGGCGATGCGTTGCACCAGTGGGTACGCTTCCGGGTGAACCGCGGAGGAATCCAGCGGGTTGTCGCCGTTCATTACGCGTAGGAAACCGGCGGCCTGTTCGAAGGTTTTTTCACCCAGGCGTGCGACTTTTTTCAACGCTGCACGGGTTTTGAACGCGCCGTTTTCGTCGCGGTGGTTCACGATATTTTGCGCCAGGGTGGCGTTGAGGCCGGAAATACGCGCCAACAAGGCGACGGAGGCGGTGTTCACATCCACGCCGACGGCGTTTACGCAGTCTTCCACCACTGCGTCCAGGCCACGTGCCAGTTTCAGCTGCGACACGTCGTGCTGGTACTGGCCGACGCCGATGGATTTAGGGTCGATCTTGACCAGTTCGGCCAGTGGATCCTGCAGGCGACGGGCGATGGACACCGCGCCACGGATCGACACGTCGAGGTCCGGGAATTCCTTGGAGGCCAGTTCCGACGCCGAGTACACCGAAGCGCCGGCCTCGGAGACCATGACTTTGGTCATCTTCATGGCGGGGTATTTCTTGATCAGCTCGGCGGCCAGTTTGTCGGTTTCACGGCTGGCGGTGCCGTTGCCGATGGCGATCAGGTCCACCGCGTGCTTGGCGCACAGGGCGGCCAGGATCGCGAGGGTCTGGTCCCATTTGTTGTGCGGTACATGCGGATACACCGTGGCGTGGTCCAGCAACTTGCCGGTGGAGTCGACCACGGCGACCTTGCAGCCGGTACGCAGGCCCGGGTCGAGGCCCAGAGTGGCGCGCGGGCCGGCCGGGGCGGCCAGCAGCAGGTCGTGCAGGTTGTGGGCGAACACGTTGATCGCCTCTGTCTCGGCGCCGTCGCGCAGCTCACCGAGCAGGTCGGTTTCCAGGTGGGTGTAGAGCTTGACCTTCCAGGTCCAGCGCACCACTTCACCGAGCCACTTGTCCGCAGGACGGTTCTGATTCTGGATGCCGAATTGTTGACCGATCATGCCTTCGCACGGGTGCATGGTGCCCGGCAATTCGTCGCCGACCTTCAGCGCGGAGCTGAGAATACCTTCGTTGCGGCCACGGAAAATGGCGAGCGCACGGTGGGACGGCATGCTTTTCAGCGGTTCGTCGTGTTCGAAGTAATCGCGGAACTTGGCGCCTTCCTCCTCTTTACCAGCGATGACGCGGGCGCTGAGGATGGCTTCTTGCTTCAAATAGTTACGCAGTTTTTCCAGCAAACTGGCGTCTTCGGCGAAGCGCTCCATGAGGATGTACTTGGCGCCTTCGAGGGCGGCCTTGACGTCGGCGACGCCTTTTTGGGCGTCGATAAAGCGCGCGGCTTCGGTTTCCGGGGTCAGCGACGGGTCGTTGAACAGGCCGTCGGCGAGGTCGCCCAGGCCGGCTTCCAGGGCGATCTGGCCCTTGGTGCGACGCTTCTGCTTGTACGGCAGGTAGAGGTCTTCGAGGCGGGTCTTGGTGTCGGCGAGTTTGATATCGCGTTCCAACTGCGGGGTCAGCTTGCCTTGTTCCTCGATGCTGGCGAGGATGCTGATGCGCCGTTCGTCGAGTTCTCGCAGGTAGCGCAGGCGCTCTTCCAGGTGACGCAGTTGGGTGTCGTCGAGGCTGCCGGTCACTTCTTTACGGTAACGGGCGATGAAGGGCACGGTGGAGCCTTCATCCAGTAGAGCGACGGCCGCTTCGACCTGTTGTGGGCGTACACCGAGTTCCTCGGCGATGCGGCTGTTGATGCTGTCCATAAAACCACCTGAAATTCTGAAAAGCAGCTCGCAGGCCCGGAAAACAAGGCCCTGGGAGGCTGGTTGAGCGGCCCGACTGGCGCCGCTGCCTGGGTCAAGAGGCAGCCTATTGACCCTCGAAATCGAAAAAATCACACAAGCGGGGTGAAAAAAGCCTCGGCATCAAACGGTAACGATCGGACGTTGCCCTGCGCGACGGCGCCGCATTATAACCAGCGTTCTGCCCTTGGGGGGGATTGCGCCAACGGTTGTAGGGCGCGGGTTCGCTGGCAGTTGAGGAAAAATCTGCTAACAATGCACACGGTGCGTATAACGGCAGCTAGGCCATAATGCGCGCCGAGATAAGAGGAGCATCTAATGAGCAGCACTGCACAAACTGCTGAAGGCGAAAAAATTCTCATCGTTGACGACGATCCGGGGCTGAGCAGCCTGCTGGAGCGTTTCTTCAACTCCAAGGGCTATCGCGCCCGTGCGGTGCCGAACACCGAGCAGATGGACCGCCTGTTGGGGCGTGAAGTCTTCAACCTGGTCGTACTCGATCTGATGCTGCCCGGCGAAGACGGCCTGACCGCCTGCAAACGCCTGCGCGGCGCAAACAACCAGATTCCAATCATCATGCTCACCGCCAAGGGTGATGAGCTGAGTCGCATCAAGGGCCTCGAACTGGGCGCCGATGACTACCTGGCCAAGCCTTTCAACCCTGACGAGCTGATGGCGCGGGTGAAGGCCGTGTTGCGTCGCCAGGCAGCCCCGGTACCGGGTGCACCAGGCAGCGAAGACGAAAGCGTCACCTTTGGCGACTACGAACTGTCGCTGGCGACCCGTGAGCTAAAGCGTGGCGATGAAGTGCACATGCTGACCACCGGCGAATTCGCCGTGCTCAAGGCCCTGGTGATGAACGCTCGCCAGCCGCTGACTCGCGACAAGCTGATGAACCTCGCCCGTGGCCGGGAATGGGATGCGCTGGAGCGGTCCATCGACGTACAGATCTCCCGTCTGCGTCGGATGATCGAGCCGGACCCGTCCAAGCCGCGGTATATCCAGACGGTGTGGGGCGTCGGTTATGTGTTTGTTCCGGACGGCAATAAAACCAGTTGACCGGTGATTTGCAGGGGCGGGCATCCTGGCGTTTGACTCCATGAGGGTCGACGGGATGCCCGGCGTCTGCAATTCTGCGAGCGCCGCTCGTTTCTGCAAGGTATCTAGCAGTCTTCTATGAAAACCCCGCTGTGGTTCCCCCAAAGTTTCTTCTCCCGCACCCTCTGGCTGGTGCTGATCGTCGTTCTGTTTTCCAAGGCACTCACACTGGTTTATCTGTTGATGAACGAGGACGTGCTGGTGGATCGACAATACAGTCACGGTGTCGCCCTGACGCTGCGCGCCTATTGGGCGGCAGACCCTGAGAACCGCGAGAAGATCGCCAAGGCCGCGACCCTGGTACGTGTCGCCGGTGCGGGTGTGCCGGAGGGCGAGCAGCATTGGCCCTACAGTGAAATCTACCAACGCCAGATGCAGGCCGAACTGGGTGAAGACACCGAGGTACGGCTGCGCATGCATGTGTCGCCGGCATTGTGGGTGCGTGCGCCAAGCCTGGGCGAGGACTGGCTGAAAGTGCCGCTGTACCCGCATCCGCTTCGGGGGCAGAAGATTTGGAACGTGTTGGGTTGGTTCCTGGCGATCGGCTTGCTGTCAACGGCGTCGGCGTGGATTTTCGTGCGCCAGCTCAACCAGCCGCTTAAACGCCTTGTGTTCGCCGCCCGTCAATTGGGCCAGGGGCGCAGCGTGCGCCTGCCGGTCAGCGACACGCCCAGCGAGATGACCGAGGTGTACGGCGCGTTCAACCAGATGGCGGAAGACGTCGAACAGGCCGGGCGCGAGCGCGAGTTGATGCTGGCGGGGGTGTCCCATGACTTGCGCACACCGTTGACGCGACTGCGCTTGTCTCTGGAGTTGATGGGCAACCATACGGACCTCACCGATGACATGGTCCGCGACATCGAGGACATGGATGCGATTCTCGACCAGTTCCTGGCGTTTATCCGGGATGGCCGTGATGAAGTGGTGGAAGAAGTCGACCTGACGGACTTGGTGCGTGAGGTGGTCGCGCCCTACAACCAGAATGGTGAGCAGGTGCGCATGCGCCTGGAGCCGATCCAGCCGTTTGCCTTGCGTCGGGTATCGATGAAGCGCCTGTTGAACAACCTGATCGGCAACGCCTTGCATCACGCCGGTTCCGATGTAGAAGTGGCGGCTTATTTGTCCGGCGACAGTGCTGCACCTTATGTGGTGCTGAGCGTGATGGACCGGGGCGCAGGCATCGACCCGGACGAGTTGGAAGGTATCTTCAACCCCTTCACCCGCGGCGACCGTGCACGAGGTGGCAAGGGAACCGGCTTGGGGCTGGCGATTGTGCGGCGGATTGCATCGATGCATGGCGGCAATGTTGAGCTGCGCAATCGAGAAGAGGGTGGCCTGGAAGCGCGGGTACGCTTGCCGCTTGGCCTGATGCTACCCCGAGACGCGGTCTAAGCAACAACGCAGGCCATAGGTGGGAGCGGGGTTGTTCGCGAAAGCGGTGTATCAGTCACAGGTGGTCTGACTGACACTACGCCTTCGCGAGCAACCCCGCTTCCACATTGGTTTTGCGTTGTTTCAAACGCCGTTTCTTATCAGCCCTTGCCCTTGGTCCTGGTCATATTCGGCCCGCCATTCTTCTCCAGATGCTGAATGATGATCCCTGCCACGTCCTTGCCGGTGGTGGTTTCAATGCCTTCCAAGCCCGGTGACGAATTCACCTCCATCACCAATGGCCCGTGATTGGAGCGCAGGATATCCACGCCCGCCACGCTCAACCCCATCACCTTGGCTGCCCGCAGCGCGGTCATGCGTTCTTCCGGGGTGATCTTGATCAGGCTGGCGCTGCCGCCACGGTGCAGGTTGGAGCGGAACTCCCCCGGCTTGGCCTGGCGTTTCATCGCCGCAATCACCTTGTCGCCCACCACGAAGCAGCGGATATCCGCGCCGCCGGCTTCCTTGATGTACTCCTGAACCATGATGTTCTGCTTGAGACCCATGAACGCCTCGATCACGGATTCGGCCGCCGTCGCGGTTTCACAGAGCACCACGCCGATACCCTGGGTGCCTTCCAGCACCTTGATCACCAGGGGGGCTCCGTTGACCATGTCGATCAGGTCGGGGATGTCATCGGGGGAGTGGGCAAAGCCAGTCACCGGCAGGCCGATACCTCGGCGCGACAACAACTGTAGCGAACGCAACTTGTCCCGTGAACGGGCTATGGCGACCGATTCATTAAGGGGAAACACCCCCATCATTTCAAACTGACGCAAGACCGCGCAGCCATAAAACGTTACTGAGGCACCAATGCGCGGGATCACGGCATCAAACCCCTCCAGCGGCTTGCCCCGGTAGTGGATCTGCGGCTTGTGGCTGGCAATGTTCATATAGGCACGCAACGTGTCGATCACCACCATTTCGTGGCCACGTTCGGTGCCGGCCTCAACCAGGCGGCGGGTGGAATACAGACGCGGGTTTCGCGACAGCACAGCAATCTTCATGCAGCACCTGGGACAGAAAGAGTAGAGACCGGGAACACCGGCTTGTCTTGAACGTACTTGATGCCGGGGTTGACCACCAGTTGGCCGTCAATCAAGGCTTTGGAGCCCAGCAACAGCCGGTAACGCATGGCTTTGCGGCAGGCCAGGGTGAACTCCACCCGCCACACCCTGTCACCCAGCGCCAGCGTGGTGCTGATGACATAACGCACCTGGGCATGGCCGTTGGAGCTTTTGATGGTTTTCATCGTCACCAAGGGTGCTTCGCAGCGGCGGTGACGCAGTTGCACAACGCTGCCCAGGTGCGCGGTAAAACGCACCCACTTCTCACCGTCGCGCTCAAACGGCTCGATATCGGTAGCGTGCAGGCTTGAGGTGCTGGCGCCGGTGTCGATCTTCGCGCGCAGGCCTGCCACTCCCAAGTCGGGAAGTGCCACCCACTCACGCAGACCCACAACGGTCAAATGGTCAAATGTCTTCAATATGGGTAACCGGTTAATTCGCCCAGGCTTGAGGAGAAACCTCGGCCAACGCTTTGAATGCGGGCCTGGCGAACCAGTAGCCCTGCATCAGAAATATTCCGCAATCGAACAGGAAGTCGCGCTCGCCGGCACTTTCGATGCCTTCGGCGATGACAGTAACCCCCAACTGCTCACAGATTGTGACAATCCCCTGGACGATCACCTGGCGGACACGGTCCTGGTCGACATCGCGGATCAGCGCCATGTCGAGTTTGATCAAGTCAGGTTGGAAATCGGCCAGCAGATTCAGCCCCGAATAACCCGCGCCGAAATCGTCGATGGCGGTCATGAAGCCGAATTCGCGGTATTCACGCAGAATATTCGTCAAATGGCGATAGTTATCTATGTGCTCGTGTTCCAGAGTCTCGAAAATCAAGCGATCCAGCGGAAAGTTATGTGCCTGCGCCGCTTCCAGGGTGCTGCGAATACAGAGCTCAGGCCGATATACGGCATTGGGCATGAAGTTGATGGATAAGCGGGTTTGCATCCCCAATGCAGCAGCCCCGGCAATGGCCTGTGTACGGCAACGCTGGTCGAAGCGGTAACGGTTGTGTTCATTGACCTGTTCAAGTACCGACAACGCGCCTTCACCTTGCGTACCCCGCACCAAGGCTTCGTGGGCGAAAATAGAATGATCCCGAAGGTCTACGATAGGCTGGTAAGCGAAAGCGAAATCAAAGCCCAAGGGCTCGCTTTGCTGGCAGCCCACGCACCGCTGGTCGGGCGAGGTGAGTGAAATGGGAAAGTCGGTCACGGCGTATCCTCGCGAAAACAGGGTGTACCTGGCGTATCTTAGGTGAGCCTTGGGGTTTATGCGTCGAAGGGTTTCAACGGTAAAGTTGCGACATTTTTCAGAGCGAGGAATTCAAGTGGCTCAAAAGCAGGAAGAGGAAGAAAAGGTCCGATTGGACAAGTGGTTATGGGCGGCACGGTTCTATAAAACCCGCGCCCTGGCCAAAGCTGCTATCGAGAGTGGCAAGGTGCACCATCGCGGCGAGCGCTGCAAGCCAGGCAAGGAACCGCGCATCGGCGATGAATTCCAGATTCGTGTCGGGTTTGATGAAAAGACAGTCGTGGTTCAGGCGCTTTCCATCGTGCGCCGTGGCGCGCCTGAAGCGCAGGCGTTGTACACCGAGACCGAAGCCAGCATTGCCAAGCGTGAAAATGCGGCGGCAATGCGCAAGGCGGGCGCCACAGGCATGACCACGGATGGCAAGCCGAGCAAGAAGCAGCGTCGTGATCTGTTCAAGTTTCGCGGCAGTGGCAATGATGACTGACTGCGACAGTGAGGGAGCAAGCTCCCTCACCCTTGGCCATCATGCTGGGCGAACCACACTCAATCGACCAATCAGCGGCAGGTGTTGAAGCAGCCCAAACACCGGCGCCGTCACCCGCAACAACCCACTCGATACCTTCGCCGCAAACGGCGTGTAGTACCCCCACCCCAACGCCAACAGCGCCAGCAATACACCGCCAATGTAGTCATCCTGGCCCCAATGCGCGCCCGCCACCAGGCGCGGCATCATGAACAACAGTGCCAGGCCCCAGATCACCAGCACCTGGCCGATGCGCTTGGCGAACACCGTCATGAACATCCCCCAGATCAACAGCACCGAAGCGTGATCGCCTGGAAAACTCTGGCTCGAACGGTCCTTCAACTCCCAGGTTTTCTCCAGCCCCGGGAAGAAGTCGCTCATCTGGATCGCTCCGCTGATCACCATTGACGGGCTACTGTGTTGCCAGCCCATATGCGCAGCGAATTTGGAAAACAGCATGCGGATAAACAGCAAGAGCAGCAGAATGCCAATAAAACCTAGCAGTGCCTGGCGCACCTGCACGGCCTTGAATACCCAGTCGCCGCGAATCAACAGCGACAGCAGAATCACTCCAACCACCGCGTCGAACGGTCGCAAACTGGCGACAGCCCATACGTGCAGCCAGGTCGAGTTGCTTGCCAGCGGGTCATTGAGCAGATGAAACAGCCACTCGTCGAAAAGCACACACAGCATCTGCCCCGTGGGCCACAGCCAAAAACACAGCAGTCCGATAGCGAGTAGATTGCAAAAGGCCCATCGCCCGAGGTTCCACTTGGCTTGGAACAAACCCGGATTATTCATAAACTGTCCCCCACGGCTCTAGAAAATCGCACCAAAATGGTGCTAAAGCGTTTGATTCTATAAACCTTGTAATCAATTTGTCATCAATTCAGATACCCAGACCTATGACTGATCTACCGGATACCGACTTCACCCAACGCTTCATCTTCGACGAGAACGACGCCCGCGGCGAACTGGTCTCGCTGGAGCGCAGCTACGCCGAAGTCCTCGCCAAGCACCCCTATCCGGAGCCGGTCGCGCAATTGCTCGGTGAGCTGATGGCGGCGGCGGCGCTGCTGGTGGGCACCATGAAATTCGATGGGTTGCTGATCCTGCAGGCGCGTTCCGAGGGTCCGGTGCCGATGCTGATGATCGAATGCTCAAGCGAGCGTGAAATCCGTGGTTTGGCCCGTTACGAAGCCGACCAGATTGCCCCGGACGCCACCTTGTCTGACCTGATGGCCAACGGCGTGTTGGCCATCACCGTCGATCCGACCGAGGGCCAGCGCTATCAAGGCATCGTCGACCTGGACGGCGAAACCCTGTCGGATTGCTTCACCAACTATTTCGTAATGTCCCAGCAAGTCGGCACCAAGTTCTGGCTTAACGCTGACGGCAAGCGTGCCCGTGGCCTGTTGCTGCAGCAGTTGCCGGCTGACCGCATCAAGGACGACGATGATCGTGCTGAAAGCTGGCGCCACATCATCGCCCTGGCCGACACCCTGAAAGCTGAAGAACTGCTGGGCCTGGACAACGAAACCATTCTCCATCGCCTGTACCACGAAGAGGCCGTGCGGCTGTTCGACGAACAGGGCCTGCGTTTCCATTGCAGCTGCTCGCGCGAGCGCTCGGCCAACGCCTTGGTCAGCCTGGGCCTGGAAGATGCGCAGGATTTGGTAGTGGAGCACGGCGGGCATATCGAGATTGACTGCCAGTTCTGCAACCAGCGCTACCTGTTCGATGCCGCCGACGTCGCCCAATTGTTCGCCGGTGCAGGCATCGACACCCCTTCCGACACCCGCCACTAAAACGTTTAAGCACAGGTAAATCACCTGACAAACGCCGGATTAGCGCAGTTCTGACGGGAGGGCCCTACTCTTTTTGGGCTTTTCTGGCATAATCCGGCCCACTTTTTTCGCGGTAGTAGTGCGCAACTTTCTACTACAAAACGTTTGGAGCACTCGGCCATAGGCCGACGGGGAACCTCATGACGCAAGCCAACAACGCCGTATACACCGATCTGAGTGTTGACGATCTGGTTAAAGAAGCCCTGCAGCGTGGTGAAGGCGTGCTCGCCGATACTGGCGCGCTGGTCGTCGAAACCGGTCACCGTACTGGCCGTTCGCCGGTCGACCGTTTCATCGTTGAAGAGCCTACTACCCAGGACGCTATCGCCTGGGGCCCGATCAACCGCAAGTTCCCGGCCGACAAGTTCGATGCCCTGTGGGCTCGCGTCGAGGCGTTCAACAACGCGCAAGAGCACTTCGTTTCCCACGTTCACGTAGGGGCTTCCGAAGACCACTACCTGGCTGTGAAAATGACCACCCAGACTGCCTGGCAGAACCTGTTCGGTCGTTGCCTGTTCATCAACCCGGCCCAGTACAACCCGGCCGGTCGTGAAGAGTGGCAAGTGCTTAACGTGGCCAACTTCGAGTGCGTGCCTGAGCGTGACGGCACCAACTCCGACGGTTGCGTGATCCTCAACTTCGCCCAGAAGAAAGTGCTGATCGCCGGCATGCGTTACGCCGGTGAAATGAAAAAAGCCATGTTCTCGGTGCAGAACTTCCTGCTGCCGGCTTCCGACGTGCTGCCGATGCACTGCGCTGCCAACATTGGCGAAGCAGGCGACGTGACCCTGTTCTTCGGTCTGTCGGGCACCGGTAAAACCACCCTGTCCGCCGACGAAAGCCGTTACCTGATCGGTGACGACGAACACGGCTGGGGCGAAGGCGTGGTGTTCAACATCGAAGGCGGTTGCTATGCCAAGTGCATCGACCTGTCCGAGAAGAACGAGCCCGTCATCTGGAAAGCCATCAAGCACGGCGCCGTGCTGGAAAACGTGGTGATCGACGGTGCCAAGCACGCCGACTACACCAACGTCAGCCTGACCCAGAACAGCCGTGCCGCCTACCCGCTGGAGCACGTTGCCAAGCGTTCCGAGAAGAACCTGGGCGGCGAGCCAAACGCAGTGATCTTCCTGACCTGCGACCTGACCGGCGTATTGCCACCTGTGTCCATCCTCAGCGAAGAACAAGCGGCCTACCATTTCCTCTCCGGCTACACCGCACTGGTGGGTTCGACCGAAATGGGTTCCGGCGGTGGTATCAAGTCAACCTTCTCCACCTGCTTTGGCGCACCGTTCTTCCCGCGCCCGGCTGGCGAATACGCTGAGCTGCTGATCAAGCGCATCCGTGGCTTCGGCTCCAAGGTCTACCTGGTCAACACCGGCTGGACCGGCGGCGGCTACGGCGTCGGCAAGCGCTTCAACATCCCGACTACTCGCGGCGTCATCGCAGCGATCCAGAGCGGTGCGTTGATCGGTGCAGAAACCGAACACCTCGACACCATCAACCTCGACGTGCCACTGGCTGTGCCAGGCGTTGAGACCGGCCTGTTGAACCCACGTAATACCTGGGCTGACAAGGCTGCGTATGACGAAGCGGCGAAGGCGCTGGCGGGTCTGTTCATCGAAAACTTCAAGAAGTTTGAAGTGAGCGATGCGATCAAGGCTGCGGGTCCTAAGTTGTAAGATTCGAGCGTTGTGAAAAAGCCGCCTCTTGAGGCGGCTTTTTTGTGCGCGAACACTTAGTCGACGATGTGCAAAACCACCGCGCCGACCAGCACCAGCACAACGCCCAACACTTGCACCGCCGACAACCGCTCCTTGAAAAACACAAACCCCAGAATCGCCGCGATCCCGCCCGACAATGTACTGATCACCGTCACCACCGACACCGAACCTGCCATCGCTCCCCACGAAAACGCCGAGAACCCACCCAGGTTCATCAAGCTTGCCCCGGTCAGCGTCGCGCAGTTTTTCAGCGGTGGGATTTTCAGGCCGTCTGTGATCTTCAGCACCATCATCACCAGCACGCACAGCCCCACCAGGTAGCCGAGCCAGAGCATGGTGATCGGCCCAAGCGCTGGCAGGGTGTAGCGGCCTTGCAGCCAGAAGCTGGTGCCATACAGCAAAGCGGCGAGCATGGCGTAGGCGATGGACAGGCGTGGGTTGTTGTGGGGAACACCATTGTCCTTGTGCAGGCTGGAGAGGATCACGCCGATCACGCACAAGGCGATGCAACCCAGTTGCGTCAGGCTGATGTGCTCACCGCTGGCCCAGGACAGCAAGGTGGTCACCACGCCGTAGGACGTCACGAGCGGCGCGACAATGGCTGCTTTGCCGAGGGCGAAGGCCTTGGACAGCGCCAGGGCGCCGGAGACAGTGAGCAGGGCGGCGGCGATGCCCAGGAGCCAGACGCTCAGCGCAGCTTCCAGGGATTTGAACAGGAGGCTTGGGAGAATGACCAGTAACAGGGTCATGATCAGGAAGCCCAGGGCTTGGCCGAAATACACCGCGCGTTTAACGCCCACGGCTCGGGCATTGAGACCCACGAGAAAATCGGTGCCGCCCCAGAGCAGGGCGGCCAGCAGGCCCATCGTGACGTCCATGTAAGGTCCTTGTGTTTCAGCTCAGGTTTTCCAGCGTCTGCGTGTCCCATTTGTGGGTCTTGATGGCCAGGTAGAGCATGCCGATGGTCAGCGGCACTTTTTCGCCGCGCCCCTTGGCGCGACGCTTGAGAAACACGTCGAACCCCGGCGGGTTGAAGTAACGATAAGTGTCGAAGTCGCCCAGGTCGAGCGCAAATTCCTGCTCCAGTGCATCCATCAGTTGCTTGGCCTCACTGCCGTCGCAGCCGAGGTCGAAGTTGATTGAGGTTTGCAGGCGGATCGTCTTGTGTTTCGGCAGGCCGATTTCTTCGTGCAGCAGCTGCAGGAGTTGTTGCATGACGGAGTCTTCGGGAAAGTTGGGGGCGAGGTTCATGGTGGGTGCGCGCAGGAGTGGATGAAGGGGCTGGTTGCGTTGGCGGCGGTATTTGTTTCGAGTGATGAAGAGCGCCAAGCCTATCAGGAATACAAAGACAGGCAGGAGGGGCATTCTGAGGATCACCGCTACATAGGGTAGTAGGAACGTCAAAATAAGGCCTGTTGTAAGACATGTGACTGCGAAGTGCTTTCTGAGTATTGGGTCTGTGATTTGGTGGTGCAGCACCAAATAGATAATGAGAAAGGAAGCGGATTGAAGGTAAAGGGCCATGTCACTAAGACTCGTCCGAGTAGACATGCATTGAGAGTGTTGACCGCCGAGGCCCTATGCCTCCTCTCACACTGGCATCCAGATCGATGATGATGTCTCCAGCGTGATATCTACGAAGCTTGCCGGGCCGATGTGTTGAGTCCTTTCGATGTTCACAGGTTTCTGCCGAGAAAGTTGAAACCGCGCTATTTTCATTCAGCTACGGGTAACTTCTGTAGAGGGGCAAGCGGGCGTTTGGAGCAGTTTGGGAAGGGGATGTCGCTTTTTTTGGAGGTTTCCTACAGGCGTTTCCGGCGTTTGTGGCTTGGCAGTGATTTAACAGGCAAGCGGGTCAGTTTTAGGCGCGAGCTTGCTCGCGAAAAACGTCAATGACGTCGCGTTTCTTTTGGCTTACCGCGTCATCGTTGGTGATGTGGGAGATGTCTTTGAGGTCCGAGTGTTCGAAGGTCAGGCAGGAGAAGGTTTCCAGTAAGTCAGTGGCAGCGCGGATGCGTTGGTGGGCGGCGGACTGTGCGCTCGGGCAATAAACAGATGGTTTAATCGTTCGTGGTTCGATCAGGCGCTGGCAGGCCTGCTGATACACCGCTCAAAAATCGCCTCCAACCCCCGATAATCACACCCCACCGCGTCAATATTCGCCGGTATCCACGCGGCGTGTTTCACCAGCCACCAATTCACCGAAAACCCTGCATTCACGATGATCTGCTCGAACAAGATCCGCTGCGCCCGGCCGTTGCCTTCGCGGAAGGGGTGGATGACGTTGAGGTCGCCGTAGGCTTCGGCAATGCGCGTTACCAGCTCAGCCTGACTCACACCGACATACCAGTGCGACTCTTGCATGCGCCGGATGACCTTCGCCGCTTCCGGTGGGATGCGTTCCGGGGTGCAGAACAGCGTGTCGCCCTTCTGGATGTTGACGCTGCGCAGTTCGCCGGCCCAGTCGTAGAGGTCGCCGAACAGGGTGCGGTGGATATGTTGCAGACGGTCGAGGTCGTAGGGTGGCGGGAAGAGAGGGAGGTTGCCTACGGCAATTTCGGATAATTCCCGCTCGGCTTGATGCAAGCGGGCTTCGTCGAGCAAATCGAGGCGGTTGCGCAGGACGCTGCTACCGGAATAGCAGTACGGATCCTGGCCCACCCCGTATTTGTCGAGCATCAGCGTGGGCTGTTGCGGTACTTGGCAAGAACGGCTTCGCGGGTCGGCAAGGGTTTGTCGACGTCGGCCGGTTGGGTGTCGAACCCTTCCAGGCGCAGGCTGGCCAGGTAATTGGAACGGCGGATCTTGTGATAGTGATCCTGTTTTTGCTCAAACGTCGGTTCGCTCATGGCAGCGTACTCCTGGTTAGCAAGGCTTGATTGTAGCGCAATGCTTCAGTGGGCAGGCGGGATAAAAACCACGTCACATTCTGTACAAAAAGTCTGCCAGTCGCCTGATTTCAGCGTATGTTTCACCGCAAAATCTTGTAGGGCGATTCCGCCCACTACTTAAAGGGAGTTAAGCATGGGTTTGCTGCGTGTCGCCTCGGCGATGTCATTGTGTGCGGTGGCGTTTTCGGTCCAGGCCGAGCAATTGCCGATTGAAGTACTCAGTGCGGTGGTCAAGGACCAGAAAATTGCCGACGCCGAAGTGTTGCTGCAACGTAACGGCGCGCAGAACGTGGTGGGCCGCACCAACGGCCAGGGTCAGGTCACGCTGAACAGCGAAGCCGCTGACGACGCCTCAAGCCTGCTGATCATCAAGAAGCCCGGCTATTCCAACCTCGTGGTGAAATGCCCGTGCAAAGGCATGACCTACGCTATCAGCCCGGTGATGGAGAACCTCGACGGCCTGCGTGTGGTGCTGACGTGGGGCAAGACGCCGAGTGACCTCGACTCCCACATGATTTTCCCCGGCAATAACATCTATTTCGAGAACCAGAAGGGTACCGACGCCGATTTGGATGTGGATGACACCGACAGCTACGGCCCGGAAACCATCACCCTGCAGAAAAAACATTACGGCGAAAGCTACGTTTATGCCGTGCACGACTACAGCAATGGCGGCAACCCAGGCTCGCGCCAGTTGTCCGACAGCGAAGCCAAGGTGTTCGTGTACATGGGGCAATCGCTGGTGCGTACCTACTATGTGCCTAAAAACCGCAGCGGCAACCTGTGGACGGTGTTCCGCATGACCGGCAGCGGCGACTTCCAGGACATCAACACCTTCAGTGGCGTGACAGTGAATGCCGCGAATGTTCTGAACGAAGTCAAACCGCTGCTGGATGACAGCGTGGCGGTCACCGCGGTCACCGTCAGCTCTTCCGTACAAACCGATGCGAAGCGCCTGAACCTGCAGGGTGAAGCGGCCTACCAGGCGGGCAAGTTGGACGAGGCGATCGACCTGTTCCGCCAGGCCATCGAACTGGACAATGGCTTTGGCAAAGCCTACGGCAACCTCGGCCTGGCGTATCAGAAAGCCGGCAACACTGCCGAGTCGATCTGGGCTAACCGCAAGGCTATCGCCCTTGCCACCGGCGCCAATGCTGCCACCGTGCGTGCAGGTGCTTATTACAACATTGCGCGGATCTACGAAGCGGCGGGGCAGTTCCCGGATGCGTTGCGTCACTACCAGTTGGCCAAGGAACAGAAGGCCAACCCGGTGTATGACACGGCGATTGAGCGGGTGCAGAATCGCTGATTCAGCTGTAGTGCAGTTCTGAAATGTGGGAGGGGGGGTGCTCACGATAGCGTTGGATCAGTCAGATATGTGTGTCTGATCCATCGCAATCGGGGGTAAGCCCCCTCCCACATTTGGTTTGTGGTGTTCCTACAGCCACAGTCGAACTTGTCGAATTTGGCCCAAGGCCATTGCTGCACCCTGTGTATCATCCTGTCTCTTTTTTCCTTGCGACCTTTCTCGATTCGCTGAGATTCCCAGGCTATGTTTTTGAGCCTACTCAGCGGTCAATGGAGTGACAGCTTATGCACGACACCCTCCAGCAGGTCTTCGGTTTTTCACAGTTTCGTCTGGGCCAGGAAGAAACGGTCAGCGCCGTACTGGCCGGCCGTTCGGCTGCGGCCATTTTTCCTACGGGGTCAGGCAAGTCCCTGTGCTATCAGCTGTCGGCGGTGTTGCTGCCGCACCTGACGCTGGTGGTGTCGCCGCTGCTGGCGCTGATGCAGGACCAACTGGGTTTCTTGCAGCGCCACGGTATCTCGGCGGGCAGTATCGATTCGGCGCAAAGCCGCGAGGACGCCAATGATGTGATGGCCCGCGCGCGTTCGGGCGAGTTGAAGATCCTGATGATTTCCGTGGAGCGTTTGAAGAACGAGCGATTTCGTAACTTCCTGCAAAGCGTGCAGATCTCGCTGTTGGTGGTGGACGAGGCGCACTGTATTTCCGAGTGGGGCCACAACTTCCGTCCGGATTATTTGAAACTGCCGGACTACCAGCGTCAGTTCAATATCCCACAAGCGCTGTTGTTGACGGCTACAGCGACGCCCAAGGTGATTGCCGACATGCAGGCTAAGTTCGCCATTGCTCCGGGCGATGTGGTTACCACGGGCTTCTACCGGCCCAATCTCAACCTGTTGGTGGAGCCGGTCAGTGGTGCGGACAAGCGTCGTCGGCTGGTGCAGTGGATGAGCGAGCGTGCCGGCCAGCCGAGCATCGTCTACGTCACGTTGCAGAAAACCGCCGAGCAGATTGCCGAGCACCTGAACCGCAACGGCATCCAGGCCGAGGCCTATCACGCGGGTTTGCCTCACGATAAACGCGAGGGTATCCAGCAGCGCTTCATGAGTGGGCGCTCCCATTGCATCGTCGCCACCATCGCGTTCGGCATGGGCATCGACAAGAGTGACATCCGCAATGTGTTGCACTTCGACCTGCCCAAATCCATCGAGAACTACAGCCAGGAAATCGGCCGCGCGGGGCGTGATGGGCAACCTTCCGATTGCCTGGTGCTGGCCAACCGCGACAGCCTCAACGTGCTGGAAAACTTTGTGTATGGCGATACGCCGGAGCAGGAGGGCATTCGGCGGGTGCTGGAAGAGTTGCAGGCTGCTCGGGCCGATGGGCAGTGGGAGTTTTTGCTCCGATCCCTGTCGGACCACAGCAACATCCGCGAGCTGCCGTTGAAGACGCTGTTGGTGCAATTGGAACTCAAGGGCGTCATTGCGCCGCGCTACGCTTTTTATGCCGAGTACCGCTTCAAGTACTTGGTTGAACCTGAGGCTTTGCTCGCGCGCTTCTCCGGTGAGCGGCAGCAGTTTGTCGCGGCGATCATCGACGTGTGCAAGCGGGCGAAAACCTGGGCGACGGTGGATTTCGACGCGCTTTATCAACAGCACAATGCCGAGCGCGGTCGAGTGGTGAAGGCGCTGGATTACTTCCAGGAGCAAGGCCTGATCGAGCTTGAGAGCAAGCAGATGACTGAGGTTTACAGTCTGCTTGATGCCGATTTTGACGCTGATGTATTGAGCAAACAGTTATACACAGGCTTCAAGCAGCATGAGGTGGGCGAAGTCGCGCGGATTCACGCCATGTTGGATCTGTTCGCCACAGAACGCTGCCTGGGCCAACGCCTGGCACAGTATTTTGGCGATGAAAACGCGCCCCAACGTTGTGGGCATTGCTCGGTGTGCCACGGCCATGTTGCGCACCTTGCGCCACCGCCCGGTTTGCCAGCGCTTGTGGATAAAGACTTCATGGGGCTGTGCGGTGATTTTATCCACAGGCATCATGAGCACACCGGCCATTTGCCTGGGGCGGAACGCCTGACGCGTTTCCTCGGCGGCATCAGTGTGCCGTTGTTTACCAAGTTGAAGGCGCGAGGCATTCCGGGCTTTGCTGCGCTGGAAGATTATCCGTATGCCGAGGTGCGCGAGTGGGCCCAGGCCCATTTGAATGACCTGTAATTCACTTTAGCGAGATGAACCGATGCCCGACTCAGTGCCTCAACGCGCCGATTACCTGCACTTCCAGCCGATCATTACGCGCTGGCACGACAACGATGTGTATGGTCATGTGAACAACGTGACCTACTACAGTTTCTTCGACACGGCGGTGAATACCTACCTGATCGAGCAAGGTGGTCTGGATATTCATGACGGTGAGGTGGTGGGATTCGTGGTGAGTTCGGCGTGTGATTATTTCGCGTCGATCGCCTTTCCCGAACGCATTGAAATCGGCTTGCGGGTGGGCAAACTGGGTAATAGTTCAGTGCAGTACGAATTGGCAGTGTTCAAGGCTGGCGAAGACGAGGCCTGTGCGGCGGGGCGCTTCGTGCATGTGTTTGTGGATCGGGGTTCGAACCAGCCGGTGACGATTCCGGGGATGTTGCGCGAGGCGTTGCAGCGGTTAGTGGTGTAGGCGCGAACGCCTACACCCTCAGCCCTTACCGGTGACGGTAGTGATGCTTGTTCTTGCGATGACCATAGGCATGGCCGCGGCCCGGATGGTCATCACGGTCGTAACGACGACCATCACGGCCACGCGAACGACGATCATCGTCATCGCTCTTGTTGCCCATGTAGTTACCCAGCGCGCCACCTGCACCACCGCCGGCCGCTGAACCGATCAGTGCACCGGTGCTGCCGCCGACACTGCGGCCTACCACGTTGCCGCCCGCCGCGCCCAGAGCGCCGCCAATGGCTGCTTCACCACGGCTGCGTTTGTCCGCACCCACCGCGCTGCCGCCTGCGCCGCCCAGGGCGGCGCCGATGGTCGAGCCGGTGTTGCCGCCGATCTGCTGGCCGACAACCGAGCCTAGAACCCCGCCCAATGCGCCGCCCACACCGGCTTCGGTGGTGCCACCGGCCATGGCTGCGCCACTGACCAGGCCAAGGGACAACAAGAGAATCGAGGAGAACTTCATTAGGGGAGACCTCAAGAGGATGACGGCGCGATCCTGAGGCTGTATCGAGAAGGTGACAATAGAAATCCGACCAGTAACACGAGTTGTACACAATTCTCTAAGTTACTGTTTTGGCTAGGGAACTTAAGTCGATTTAGTGAGTCTTTAACTACTTCGGAAAGGCCGCTTTTTATGCAAAAGCGGCCTTTTTTGTGCCCGGAGATTTATGCAGAGCGCGCCATGATCAGCCCATTGTCGCTCGCCGCTTCCAAGCGGATCGCCACGAACTTCGACGTCGGCGTATGGCTGCCATCCCCCGTGCTTTCCAGCGGCACCAGCGGGTTCACTTCCGGGTAGTAGGCTGCAGCCTGCCCAGCCGGAATATCAAACGCCAGCAAGGTAAAGCCCTTCACGCGGCGCTCGCGACCGTCTTCCCACAGCGACACGATGTCGGCCTTCTGCCCCGGCTTGAAACCTAGGCGGATGATGTCGGCTTCGTTGACGAACAGCACGTCACGCTGACCCTTGACCCCACGGTAGCGGTCGTCCAGGCCATAGATGGTGGTGTTGTACTGATCGTGGGAGCGCATCGATTGCATGATCAGGTCCGGCACCTTGCCCGTCGCGTGGGTGCGTTCGTGGATCAAGTCCTTGGGCAGGATGTTCGGGCGGAAGCTGGCGCGACCCGATGGCGTGTTCCAGCGGCGTGCACCGGCGGAGTTGCCCAGGTAGAAGCCGCCCGGATGCTTGATCTTCTCGTTGAAATCCTTGAAGCCGGGGATGGTGTCGGCGATCAGGTCGCGGATGCGGCTGTAGTCGGCCACCAGCCAGTTCCAATCCACTGGCTTAGTGCCCAGGGTGGCGGCAGCGATACCGGCCAGGATAGCCGGCTCGGATTTCATCAGCTTCGACAGCGGCTGCAACTGGCCGTTGGAACCGTGGACCATGCTGAACGAGTCTTCCACCGTCACCGCTTGCGGGCCTTCGGCCTGGATGTCGATGTCGGTACGGCCCAGGCACGGCAGGATCAGCGCGTCTTTGCCGTGCATCAGGTGGCTGCGGTTGAGTTTGGTGCTGATCTGCACCGTCAGGTCGCAATTGCGCAGTGCTTCGAAGGTGCGCGGGCTGTCCGGCGTGGCTTGGGCGAAGTTGCCGCCCAGGCCGATAAATACTTTAGCGCGGCCTTCGAGCATGGCGTGAATCGCTTCGACCACGTTGTGGCCGTTGACACGTGGCACCTGGAACTGGAAGCGGCGCTCCAGGGCGTCAAGAAACGCTACGGGCGGACGTTCGTTGATGCCCATGGTGCGGTCGCCCTGTACGTTGCTGTGGCCACGCACTGGGCACAAGCCGGCGCCTGGGCGGCCGATGTTGCCGCGCAGCAGCATCAGGTTGGCGATTTCCTGGATGGTCGGCACCGAGTGGCGGTGCTGGGTGATGCCCATCGCCCAGCACATGATCACGTTCTTGCCTTTGGCGTACATGCGCGCCGCTTGCTCGATCTCGACCAGGGTCAAACCGGACTGCTCGACGATTTCTTCCCAAGAGGTGTCGTCGATCTTGCCCAGGTAATCCAGCACGTTGGTGGTGTGTTCGTTGAGGAAGTCGTGATCGAACACGGCCTCTTTGCCTTCGGCCTGGGCCTGGCGTTCCCACAGCAGCAGGAACTTGGCCATGCCGCGCAGGATCGCCATGTCGCCACCCAGCGCCGGGCGGAAGTAGGCGGTGTTGGTCGGTTTGTCGCCGTTGGTGAGCATTTCCAGCGGGTGTTGCGGGTGCTGGAAGCGCTCCAGGCCGCGCTCTTTCAGCGGGTTGATGCACACCACCTGGGCGCCACGCTTGACCGCTTCACGCAACGGTTCGAGCATGCGCGGGTGGTTGGTGCCGGGGTTCTGGCCCCAGACGAAAATCGCATCGGCGTGTTCGAAGTCATCAAAGGTCACGGTGCCTTTGCCGACGCCCACGCTTTGCGCCAGGGCAACGCCGCTGGCTTCGTGGCACATGTTCGAGCAGTCCGGGAAGTTGTTGGTGCCGTAGGCGCGCACGAACAGCTGGTACAAGTACGCTGCTTCGTTGCTGGCACGGCCCGATGTGTAGAACTCGGCCATGTCCGGGCTGGGCAGGGCGTTGAGATGTTTGCCGACCAGGTCGAAGGCTGCCTCCCAACTGATGGGCTTGTAGCGGTCGGTTTCGGCGTCGTAGCGCATCGGCTCGGTCAGGCGGCCCTGATATTCCAGCCAGTAGTCGCTCTGCTCCAGCAAGGCGGTGACGCTGTGCTTGGCGAAGAATGCACCATCCACGCGGCGTTTGGTGGCTTCCCAGTTGACCGCCTTGGCGCCGTTTTCGCAGAACTTGACCATGCCGCTTTCCGGCGAGTCACCCCAGGCGCAGCCCGGGCAGTCAAAGCCGCCGTTCTGGTTGGTCTTGAGCATCATGCGCAGGTTTTTCAGCGCGTTGTCGCTGGTCAGCCAGGCCTGCGCCACGCTGATCAGTGCGCCCCAGCCGCCGGCCGGGCCCTTGTAGGGCTTGTAGCGCGGGGTCGGGGTTTGGTCGGCTTGGTGGTGCTGGCTCATGGCTGGTTCTCCATCGCAGGGCTGTAGACCCGCGGCGCACTTTTCTGCGGCAGGTGGATGAGATTGAGGTTATGCCGGCGGGCCCATTGCAGGGCCAGGCCGGTGGGCGACGACAGGCTGACCAGCGTCTGGATGCCAGCGCGCAGGACTTTCTGGATCAACTCCAGGCTGCAACGACTTGTCACAATCGCCAGGCCGCCTTCGGTCGGAATTTTTTGGCGGATCAACGCGCCGATCAACTTGTCCAGCGCGTTGTGTCGGCCGATATCTTCGCGGCCCATCAGCAATTCGCCCTGGCCGTTCATGAACAGCGCCGCATGCACAGCGCCGCTGTATTGGCCCAGGGGTTGAAAGGCACTGATGCGTTGGCGCAGGCCATCGAACCACTCGGCGGGCGGCAAGGGCGCACCGGGCAATACCTGAAGGTCTGGCAGGGCCTGCTCAACGGCTTCCACGCCGCACAAGCCACAGCCACTGGTGCCGGCTAACTGGCGGCGCTGCTGCTTGAGGTTCCAGAAGGCGCGGCTGGAGATTTGCACCTGAGCATATTGGGCAGAGCCCGAGCCGCTGAGTTTCAGGTCATAAATGTCGCTAACGTCGGCGATAATGCCGCTACCGATGCTGAAGCCAACAATGAAGTCTTCCAGGTCCGTCGGCGTCACCAACATCACCGCTTGGCTGATGTCGTTGTAGGCGATCGCCAACGCCACTTCTTCCGCCAAGGCTGTGCTGGCAGATTCAGTGTGTTCGAGATTGCAATACTGGTAGCTGTGGCTGGCGACGGGCGCTGGCGTTTCGAGAGCGGGCGCCGCGCAGACAGGACGCTTGGCGTTCATGGGGCAGTACCACCGGCGGATTGATCAGTGGTTAGACTAGGCGCGACAAAGCGTCGCGTCTAATTGCCAGTATTGATCTACCGATAGATGACGTCGATCAAGATTGGATTTGCGATTTCTGATACAGCGCGAAACACGCCTCGGCCAGTGCTGAACGCGGGGCGCTGCGACGCATGATCAGCCCCAGGCGCGCGAGGGTATGGGCGTCTTCGATCGGTTGCAGGCGCAAGTGCTCGGTGAGTGCATCCAGGCCCCCATCCAGCGGCATTACCGCGCAACACAGTCCGCCGTGTACCGCTTGTAGCAACTGATGGACGGCATCGGTCTGTAACAACGGTTGCGGGATGAGCCCACGGCTGTGGAAGTTGTGATCGATGGACTGGCGAAAGTGCATGCCACTGGTGAGCATGCCCAGCGGCAGCTTGATCAACGCTTCCCAGCTCAACGGCGTGTCGCCGAAAGAGAAGAAGCGCTGGTCGTAGAGCAGGCCCATGCGGGTTTCGCCCAAGGCCAGTGAGTCGAAGCGTTCGTTATCCAGCCGTTCCAGGTAAGACACGCCCAGGTCCAGCCGGTTACTCGCCAGTTGTTCAAGGATCTGCTCCGAGCTGAGCGCCGAGAGCTCAAAGCGCAGGCTTGGGTGTTCTTTATGCAACTGCTGCATTAATGCCAAGGGATCGAAACTCGACAGCGGCACCACGCCCAGGCGCAACGTCCCCACCAGGTTGCCGCGACAAGCCGCGGCTTCGGCCTGCAGGCCGTCATACGCCGCCAGCACTGTGCGTGCCCACGCCAGCACCCGCTCACCGGGTGCGGTAAAGCCTTCGAAGCGCTGGCCGCGATTGACCAGTGGCAGATCAAGCTCCTCCTCAAGGTTACGCAAGCGCATCGACAGGGTCGGTTGGGTAATGTGGCAACGCGCCGCCGCTTGGCCGAAGTGACGGGTATCGTCGAGGGCGATGAGGAATTTCAGCTGTTTGATGTCCATCTTCGCTCCAGGTCTTATTCCAATGGCGGGGGGATTCTAGCGCGTTTGGATCTTTGGCCGGGTCGGAACCCAAATCCACAGGACTGGTCTAGTCTTGGGCATCTGGAAATCAAAAACCAAGGAGAGCGCACTATGAGTATTTTCAGCTTTATCAAGGAAGCCGGCGAAAAGATTGTCGACCTGTTGACGCCGGGTAATGCGAACGCCAGTGAGCAGTTGAAAGATCACGTGTCCAAGGTGGGTCTGGGTAATCCGAACGTGCAGACCACAGTGGATGGCGACAAGGTGACCGTGACCGGTGAAGTCGCCACTCAGGAGGAGAAAGAGAAGATTTTGCTGGCGCTGGGCAATATTGCCGGTGTGGCCAGTGTGGATGATCAGATCACTGTAACGGGGCCGGCTGTCGAGGCTGCGACTTTTGTCGTCGTGAAAAAGGGTGACACGCTGAGCGCTATTTCTCTCTCGGTGTACGGTAACGCTAATCTGTATAACAAGATTTTTGAGGCGAACAAGCCGCTTTTGTCCCATCCGGACAAGATCTATCCAGGCCAGACGCTGCGTATTCCCAAGTAATACGAAGGCGTCAATGTGGGCGCGGGTTTGTGTGGGAGCCGGGCTTGCCCGCGATAGCATCGCCTCGGTTTGAGCTAAACACCGCGGTGCCTGCATCGCGGGCAAGCCCGGCTCCCACAGAGATCTTCTCCCACTTGGCGTTCAGAGTCCGGCGATGAGTTCTCTGTAATCCCCGACTGCCGCGAATTCTGCGGTGTCTTTAGGCCCCTTCTTGCTATCCGGTTCTTTCACCGCCAGCAAATGCCCCACGCCAAATGCCTGGGCACTGCGCAGGATGGGCAGGGTATCGTCGATAAACAGGGTGCGGGCCGGGTCGAAGCGGAGGTCGGCTTGCAGGGCGTCCCAGAACTGCGGGTGTTCCTTGGCGAAACCGTAATCGTGGGAGCTGATCAACCGTTCGAAATGCGGCGCCAGTTCAATGCGTTCCAACTTCAATGACAGCGAATCACGATGAGCGTTGGTGATCAGAATCACACGCTTGCCGGCCTGTTTGATTGCCGCCAGGAAGGTGTCGGCATCCGGGCGCAGGGCGATGAGGTGGGCGGTTTCCAGTTTGAGTTCGCGCACCGGGATCTTCAGTTCTGCGCTCCAGAAATCCAGGCAATACCATTGCAACTGTCCGGCGTTACGCTCGAACAGCGGCTGCAGCTCCATCTCGGCCATCGCCCGGCTTACCCCGTGCAGTTCGGCGTATCGCTGGGGCAGGTGTTCCATCCAGAAGTGGTTGTCGTAATGCAGGTCGAGCAGGGTGCCGTCCATGTCCAGCAGGACAGTGTCGATGGCGTGCCAGGGCAAAGAGGGCATGGGGCGTTCTCATGTAAGTAAAGATATCCGACACAGACAATCGGAAAAGCCACGGTATAGTAACCCGATCACGCCAAGGAGCCGCTTATGCGCCAGAAACCCACCGTCCTCGCCCGCGAAATAGTCGCCAGTAGCCGTTTGTTCCGCGTGGAGGAAGTGCAACTGCGCTTTTCCAATGGCGTCGAGCGGACCTACGAGCGCCTGGTGGGTCGCGGTGCCGGTTACGGCGCAGTGATGATCGTAGCAATGATCGACGCAGACCATGCGTTGCTGGTGGAAGAGTACTGCGGCGGCACCGACGAATACGAATTGTCCTTGCCCAAGGGCTTGATCGAACCCGGCGAAGACGTATTGGCGGCGGCAGACCGGGAACTCAAGGAAGAGGCTGGTTACGGCGCACGTCAGTTGGAACACCTCACCGAACTGTCGCTGTCGCCTGGCTACATGAGCCAGAAAATCCAGGTGGTATTGGCCACCGATCTTTATGAAGAGCGCCTGGAAGGCGATGAACCTGAGCCGATGCGTGTGGACCGGGTCAATCTGCGCGAGCTGTCGATGCTCGCGCAGAACGAGCAATTCAGCGAAGGCCGTGCCCTGGCCGCGCTGTACCTGGTACGAGACCTGTTGACCCAGCGTGGAGCGTTTACCGCATGAGCGAGCTTTTTTTAGGCCACCCGTTTATTGCCCCTGTGATTGAACTGGCTCGTCAGGCTGGTGAAGTGATATTGCCGTTCTGGCGTGCCGACGTGGCCGTCACCTCCAAAGCCGATGATTCGCCGGTGACGGCAGCGGATTTGGCCGCCCATCACTTGATCCTGGCGGGCCTGACCGCACTGGACCCCAGCATTCCGGTGCTGTCCGAGGAAGACGCCGACATTGACCAGAACGTGCGCGCCGGCTGGCAGCGCTGGTGGCTGGTGGACCCGTTGGACGGTACCAAGGAGTTTATCTCCGGCAGCGAAGAATTTACCGTGAACATCGCGTTGATCGAACAAGGGCGCGTGGTGTTTGGCGT
Organism: Pseudomonas simiae; assembly: GCF_000934565.1. Classification (NCBI taxonomy): domain Bacteria; kingdom Pseudomonadati; phylum Pseudomonadota; class Gammaproteobacteria; order Pseudomonadales; family Pseudomonadaceae; genus Pseudomonas; species Pseudomonas simiae. The sequence goes on from NZ_CP010896.1 coordinate 285,168, forward strand.
GGTGTCGATGCCCACCAATGGGCGTTGCTACTTCGGGGGTGCGGGCCTGGGCGCCTGGCGCTCCGATGTGAATGAAGCACCCAAGCAGATTCAAGTGCGCGAGGCGCCAGCAGCGGGCGAGTCGTTTACCGTGGTCGCGAGTCGCCGGCATACCAGCCCGGAGCAGGAGCGTCTGTTGGATGGCTTGAGTGAAGGCCTGGGCGCGTTGAAGTTGGCGAATATCGGCAGCTCGCTGAAGTTCTGCCTGTTGGCCGAGGGCAGTGCGGATTGCTATCCGCGCCTGGCGCCGACCTCGCAGTGGGACACGGCGGCGGCCCAGGGTGTGCTGGAAGGCGCAGGAGGGGAAGTGCTGGAATTGAGCGGTGAGCCGTTCAGCTACCCGGCGCGGGCATCGTTGTTGAACCCGTTCTTTTTAGCGTTGCCGGCCAAAGCCGCATGGCGCGAGCGATTGCTGACCCTCGCCCGTTCCTGACGCCTTGTGTAGGAGCGAGCTTGCTCGCGAAAATCGTCAACGATAACGCAGTGACCCTGGTTGATCGCGGCGCTCTCAGGTTTTTCGCGAGCAAGCTCGCTCCTACAGTGGGCGGTGCCGGAGCTTTTAGCGGTGCAGGACGTATTGGCCGGTGAAAACGACTGCTCGCGCTTCACTGCCCTCATTCACAACCCACGTCTGCAGCGTCAGCCGCGCGCGGCCATAGCGCTTGTACGTCGCCACAAACCGCTTCCACACCTTTTCCTCCGGCGACGGGCACACCACCGTCGCATCCCGCGTAACCGGCAACGGGTAACTGATCTGGCCTTCCTGGATCACGATATGCCCGTCTTCAATCCCTTCTTCACGCAACTGCAAGTGCAGCCAGCCCCAGCCCGCCAGTACCGCGCCGCAATACAGGCTACCGCCGAACATGGTGCTCTTGTGATTGATGTTGGCTTGCAAGGGCAGATGCAGTTCCAACTGCCCCTGTGTCCAGTCGAGCACCTTGAGGCCCATGTCCCGTGTGAGGGGGATGTCGTGGTGAAGGATGGATTCCAGGTAACGGCTGTCGCGGCTCATGGGGGCCTCTTGGCGGGTGGGGGCTGTCATTCGTCGTCGCTGCTTTGGTTGGCGAAGTTCAGGCCATGCTTGCGTAGCTTGTCGTGCAGGGTCTTGCGCGGGACGCCCAGGGCTTCCGCGAGGCTGCGCATGGAGCTGTGGGGGCGGGTCAGCTCGGCGGCAATCAGGCTTTTTTCGAACTGCTCGACTTGCTCGCTCAAGCCACCGGGCGTAGAGGTCAGGGTGCCAGCTGATGGATTGTCCGGCGTGTTATCCAGCGCCAGTTCCAGGCCCAGGGCAAAGCGCTCTGCCGCGTTCTGCAATTCGCGCACATTGCCCGGCCAGCTATGGCGCAATAACAGCGCGCGCTGCCCCGGTTGCAGTTCATGCAGCGGCAGGCCGTGGCGGCTGCTGGCTTCGTCGGCGAAGTGCTGGAACAGCATCAACGCATCTTCGCCGCGCTCGCGCAGGGGTGGAATGCGCAGCGGCGCCACGTTGAGGCGGTAATACAGGTCGGCACGGAAGCGGCCCTGGTCGGCGGACTGGCGCAGGTCTTCCTTGGTGGCGGCGATGATGCGGATATCCAGTGGGATCAGCTGATTGCCGCCCAGGCGTTCCACCACGCGCTCCTGCAACAGACGCAAGAGTTTGACCTGAACATCCAGGCTCATGCTTTCGATTTCATCGAGGAACAAGGTGCCGCCGTTGGCGAATTCGAACTTGCCGATACGGCGTTTCTGCGCGCCGGTAAAGGCGCCCGGCTCATGGCCGAACAGTTCGCTCTCCACGACCGACTCGGCCAGTGCCCCGGCGTTGATTGCCACAAAAGGCCCGCTACGGCGGCTCGACAAATCGTGCAGCGCGCGGGCGACCACCTCTTTGCCGGCGCCGGTTTCGCCGAGGATCAGCACGTCAGCCCGGGTCGCGGCCAGCGCGCCGATCTGCTCGCGCAGGCGCAGCATTTGCGGCGAGTGGCCCACCAGTCGCGTGCTCAACTGCTGACGGTCGCTAAGGGCCAGGCGCAGGCTGCGGTTGTCCAGCACCAGGCGGCGCAGGGCCAGGGCGCGGCGCACACTGTCGAGCAGGGCGTCGCTGGCGAAAGGTTTTTCCAGGAAGTCATAGGCCCCGGCACGCATGGCCTGCACCGCCAGCGGCACATCGCCGTGGCCGGTGATCAGCAGCACCGGCAACTCCGGGTCCTGGCCGTGCAGCTCGGCGAGCAGCTCCAGGCCGTCCATGCCGGGCATGCGGATGTCGCTGACCACCACGCCCGGCCAGTCCCGCGACAGGCGCGCAGTGAGGCCGGTGGCTTCGCCCAGGGTCAGGACGTTCAGCCCGGCCAGGTCCAGGGTCTGGCACAGCGCCTGACGCAGGTGTGGATCATCGTCGATCAACACCACCTGAATCTGGTTATCGATACTCATACACTGCGGTCCTCGGACGGTTGCAGACTGACGCCCGGCGCACCGGCACGCAATTTCAAGGTTAACAGCGCACCGCCTTCCTTGTGGTTGGCAAACAGCAGTTCGCCGCCAAAGGCACGCATCAGAGTGTCGCAGATCGCCAGCCCCAACCCCAGGCCCTGGGTGCGCGTCTTGGTGGTGTAGAACGGCTCGCTGGCGCGGCCCAGGGCTTCCATGCAAAAGCCCGGGCCGTTGTCGCGAATGTACAGGTTGACGCCCTGATCGGTGGTTTCGGCACTCAGCCACAGTTTGCGCGGCGGACCTTTTTCGGTGAGGGCGTCGAGGGCGTTGGCCAGCAGGTTGCCCAGAACCTGGCGCAAACGGGTTTCGCCCGCCTGTACCCAGAGGGTGGCTTCGGGCAAGTCACGGACCAGTTCCACCTCCATCGACCGCCGCCGCTTGGCCAGCAGCGCCAGGGCATCGTCCAGCGCCGGTTGCAGGGCGACGCTCTCGGGCGCATGGCGGTCGCGACGGGCAAAGGCGCGCAGGTGGGCGATGATCGAGGCCATGCGCCCGGTCAGTTCGCTGATCAGCTTGAGGTTGCCCCGCGCATCCGTGGTGCGCTCATGGTCGAGCAGGATTTCAGCGTTCTCTGCATAGCTGCGAATCGCCGCCAGGGGCTGGTTGAGTTCATGGCTGATGCTTGCCGACATGGTGCCCAGCGCCGACAATTTGCCCGCCTGCACCAGGTCATCCTGGGCACGCACCAGTTCCTGCTGCGCGTGTTCGCGCTCCAGCACTTCCTGCTTCAGGCGCCGGTTGAGGCCTTCGAGGTCACTGGTCCGCTCGACCACTCGCGCTTCCAGCTCGCGACGGGCCTTGGCTTCGAACGCAATGCGTTCCAGGTAATGGCGGCGACGTTGCATCATCAAGCCCAGCAGCAGCATCAACACCAGCAGCGTCGCGCCGCCGACTGCCACCACCGTGCGCACCGGACGGCTGATCAGCGAGCGTGGTGCGAGGATTTCCACGTTCCAGCCGGTCTCGGCGATGGCTGTGGATTGGCGCAACCAGGCGGTGTTGCTCAGGCTCAGTGGTTGCGGGTCGCGGGTCGGGTAGGGCTGGATGGCGATGATGGCCCGGCGTTCTTCGGCGGTCAGCGGCCGGGTGGCGCGGAATCGCCATTGTGGGCGCGACGTCAGGATCACCACACCGTTATGGTCGGTGACCAGCAGTTGCTCCGGGGTGTTACCCCACAGGCTTTCGGTGTGGTCCAGGTCGACCTTGACCACCAGCACGCCGATGATCGTATCGCCATCGCGCACGGCGGCGGCAAAGAAGTAACCGCGCTTGGCGGAGGTGGTGCCTAAGCCGAAGAACCGCCCCAGGCGCCCGGCCATGGCTTCGCTGAAATACGGCCGGAACGAGAAATTACGCCCGACGAAGCTGTCCTGTTTATCCCAGTTGGATGCAGCCAGTGTCTTGCCGGTGGTGTCCATCAGGTACATCACCTCCACCCCGGCCTGGGCGGCGACGTCCTTGAGCAGCAGGTTGGCGTTGACCAGGTTGGTGCTCACCCCAGGCGCATCCAGCGCGGTGCGCAAAGCCGGCAAGTCGCCAAGGATCTGCGGCAGCACCTCATAGCGGTGCAGGGTCCCGAGCAGGTTGGCCACGTACAGGTCGAGGGTCTGGCGGTTCTGCCCGGCCAACTCGCTGCGGTAATAGCGCTCGGCCAGGTGCTCCAGCGGCCACAGCAGCGGTGCCAGGCACAACGCCAACAAGGCGAGGCTGCGCCAGCGGGGTCTACGCGGAAGGGGTGGAGTCATGGGAGTCATGCGCCTGTGGGTACAGGCGCATTATGCCTAGTGCTGCAGTGCAAGACACTCGCGCAATGCGTCTTGCCAGTGTGGCTGGCTGACGTGCCATTGCTGCTGCAGGCGGCTGCAATCGAGGCGCGAGTTCAGCGGGCGCTTGGCGGGCGTCGGATAAGCGCTGGACGGGATGGGCTCCAGTTCGGCGCAGGCTTTGCCTTGCTGACGCAGGTGGTCGCCAATGGCTTCGGCAAAACCGAACCAGGAGGTTTCGCCTTGAGCACTCAGGTGATAAATGCCCCATTCCCCCGGTTCGCCTGCTTGCCAGCGCTCGATCAACGCGCGCGTGCTGTTGGCAATGCTGCCGGCCCAGGTCGGCGCGCCGATCTGATCGGCGACGATGCGCATTTGCGGCTTCTCCTGCAGCAGCCGCTGCATGGTCAGCAGGAAGTTCTTGCCGTGGTTGGAGTAGACCCAACTGGTGCGCAGAATGAGGTATTCGCCGCCGACGGCCGCAATCGCCTGCTCGCCCGCCAGTTTGCTCTGGCCGTAGACGCCCAGCGGGTTCGGCGTGTCGCTTTCGCGGTAGGGGGCAGGTTTGCTGCCGTCGAACACGTAGTCGGTGGAATAGTGGATCAGCGGGATGCCCAGCGCCTTGGCCTCTTCGGCAAGGATGCCCGGGGCGATGGCATTGATGGCGAAGGCCGCGTCCGGCTCGCTCTCGGCCAGATCGACGGCCGTGTGGGCCGCTGCGTTGATGATCAGGTGAGGGCGATGGGCCCGCACCTGCTGGCGAATGTGCTCCGCTTCGGCCAGGTCAAGCTGGTCGCGTCCCAGGACGACGAGCTCGCCCAGGCCTTGGAGCCGCAGTTGCAGCTCGCGGGAGACTTGGCCATGTTGGCCGGTGATCAAGATTTTCATGGGAACACGTCAGCTTCCATCAAGGGTTTACCCGCCTGGTCCTTGGCGGACAGCTGTGGCGCCTCGCTCAGCTCCCAGTCGATTGCCAGTGTCGGGTCATTCCACAGGATGCAGCGTTCGGCACTGGGCTGGTAGTAGTCAGTGGTTTTGTACAGGAACTCGGCGTGTTCGCTCAGTACCACGAATCCATGCGCAAAACCTTCCGGCACCCATAGTTGGCGGTGATTCTGGGCCGATAAGCGTACACCCACCCACTGGCCGAAATTCGGCGAGCTGCGGCGGATATCGACGGCTACGTCCAATACTTCACCGGCGGTGACACGCACCAGTTTGCCTTGGGTGTGTTCGAGTTGGTAATGCAGGCCACGCAGCACGCCCTTCTGGGAGCGTGAGTGGTTGTCCTGAACAAACTGACGCTTGAGACCCGTTGCCTCTTCAAAAGCCCGGGCGTTGAAGCTTTCGTAGAAGAAGCCACGTTCATCACCGAACACCTTGGGTTCGATGATCAGCACGTCGGGCAGCGAGGTTTCAATGACGTTCACTGATTCTCTCCAGCCAGCGAGTACAGGTATTGGCCATAGCCGGTCTTGCCGAAGTATTTGGCACGCTCCAGCAGGTGTTCGCGGTTGATCCAGCCATTTTCATAGGCGACTTCTTCTAGGCAGGCTACTTTCAGGCCTTGGCGGTGCTCGATGGTCTGCACGTACTGCGAGGCCTCCAGCAAGCTGTCATGGGTGCCCGTATCCAGCCAGGCAAAACCACGGCCGAAACGCTCTACATGCAGGTCGCCGCGCTTGAGGTAGGCGTTGTTGACGTCGGTAATCTCATACTCGCCACGGGGCGAAGGCTTGACCGCCTTGGCGATCTTGATCACGTCGTTGTCGTAGAAGTACAGGCCGGTCACGGCATAGCTGGATTTTGGCTTCGCCGGCTTTTCTTCGATGGAGAGGGCACGGCCCTCGCTGTCGAAGTCGATCACGCCAAAGCGCTCCGGGTCCTTGACCCAGTAGCCGAAAACAGTAGCGCCAGACGCTCGCTTGGCCGCACCAAGCAGTTGTTCGCCGAAATGCTGACCATGGAAGATATTGTCGCCCAGGATCAGGCACACAGGATCATCGCCGATGAACTCTTCACCAATGATGAACGCCTGGGCCAGGCCATCCGGGGTTGGCTGCTCGGCGTAGCTGAAACGCACGCCAAACTGGCTGCCATCGCCCAGCAAGTTGCGGTATTGCGGCAAGTCCACGGGGGTGGAAATCACCAGGATGTCCTTGATACCCGCCAGCATCAGCACGGAGATCGGGTAGTAGATCATCGGCTTGTCGTACACCGGCAACAACTGCTTGGACACACCCAGGGTAATGGGGTGCAAACGTGTGCCGGACCCGCCGGCCAATACGATTCCCTTCATCATGCGATCAAATCCTTAAAGTCAGTGTTGCCTAAACGTTCGCCCTGATAGCTGCCATCCTGGACCCTGCGGCACCATTCCAGGTTATCGAGGTACCACTGCACGGTCTTGCGCAAACCGGATTCGAAGGTTTCTTCAGGAACCCAGCCTAGCTCGCGTTCAATCTTGCTGGCATCGATTGCATAACGCTGATCGTGGCCGGGGCGGTCTTTGACGAACGTGATCAGGTCGGCGAATTTTTCGACGCCGCTGGGGCGTTGGGGTGCCAACTCTTCCAGCAATTGGCAGATGCCACGCACGACATCGATGTTTTTTTGCTCATTGTGACCGCCGATATTATAGGTTTCGCCGACGATACCCTCGGTCACTACTTTCAGCAGCGCGCGGGCATGGTCCTCGACAAACAGCCAGTCACGTACTTGTAAGCCATTGCCATAGACCGGCAATGGTTTGCCCGCGAGTGCGTTGAGGATCACCAAGGGGATCAGCTTCTCGGGGAAGTGGAACGGCCCGTAGTTGTTCGAACAGTTCGTGAGCAGCACCGGCAGGCCATAGGTGCGTTGCCATGCGCGTACCAGGTGGTCGGACGCCGCCTTGCTCGCAGAGTACGGCGAGCTGGGCGCATAGGGCGTGGTTTCAGTGAACAGGTCATCCACGCCGTGCAGGTCACCGTACACTTCGTCAGTGGAAATGTGATGGAAACGGAAGTTACCCTTGGCGGGCTCGGCCAACGTCTGCCAATAGGCGCGGGCGGCCTCCAGCAGGCTGTAGGTGCCGACGATATTGGTTTGAATGAAATCCGATGGGCCATCAATCGAGCGGTCGACATGGGACTCTGCCGCCAAGTGCATGATCGCCTGGGGCTCGAAGCGCTCCAGTATGGCGCTGACAGTGGCCTGGTCGATGATATCGGCCTGGACGAACTCATAGCGGCTGTTGGACGCGATGCTGGCCAGCGACTCCAGATTGCCCGCATAGGTGAGTTTGTCCAGGTTGAGGACTTCGTGCTCGGTGTGTTGAATCAGGTGACGGATCAGGGCAGAGCCAATAAAACCGGCACCACCGGTGATGAGAATGCGCATGTCGGAGGGCCTTTTCCTTAGACGGACATTAAGCGAATGGAGCATAGCTTGAGTTGTGTGGCGAGGTGGCGCAAGCGCGGTGTGACTAGGGGTTGCCTTATCCACCAGAACAATGGCGATATAGACGCCTAAAAAAACCGAGGTCGTCACAATGCCGCTCGCCACCCTGATCCATCGCGCCAGTCTACCCTGCCCGCAAGTGGGCACCGATCAGGTGGCTCAACTGCTCGCGCAACATTACGGCCTAGCTGGCATCTTGCAATCATTGGGCAGTCAGCAAGACCTCAACTACAGAGTCGACAGCCCCCGCGGCCGGTTTGTTCTGAAAATCTGTCGGGGCGACTACGACGCTGTTGAACTGCACGCCCAGCACGCTGCGCTTGATAGGCTGCAGACGGTACGCGTACCCAAGGTCATCAAGTCTTTGACCGGGGAAGCGCTGTTGACCCTGAACCTCGAAGGTCAAGCCCTGCACGTGCGCGTGCTGGAGTACATCGATGGCCAGCCGTTGACCCATCTGCCCCACCTGGGGCGCGGGGTGATCGCAGGGTTTGGTGACCTGTGTGGGCGGATGAGCCAGGCGCTGGCGCGGTTCGAGCATCCGGGCCTGCAACGCACGCTGCAGTGGGACCCGCGCCATGCCCAGGCATTGATCAAGCATCTGTTGGCGACCTTGGAAAACCTGCCGCATCGCCTGGCACTGGAGCAAGTGGCCGAGCAGGTCGAAGCGCGTATCCGCCCCTTGGCCGATCACTTGCCGTGGCAGGCGGTGCACATGGACATCACCGACGACAACGTGGTGTGGCAGCGCGATGCGCAACGGCACTGGCAGATTCAGGGCGTGATCGATTTCGGCGACCTTGTGCACACCTGGCGCATTGCCGATCTGTCGGTGACTTGCGCGGCGTTGCTGCATCATGCTGACGGCGATCCCTTTGCGATCCTGCCGGCGATCCAGGCCTGCCACGCGGTCACGCCGTTGCAGCACGAAGAACTGCTGGCGCTGTGGCCGCTGATCGTCGCCCGTGCGGCGGTGCTGGTGCTGAGCAGCGAGCAGCAGCAACGCCTGGATCCGGATAACCGCTACCTGCTGAAAAACGCCGAGCATGAGTGGGAAATTTTCCATGTAGCCACGTCAGTGCCATTTGCATTGATGGAGGCGGCCATTCTGGGCTGCGTCGGTCAGGCGCCGGCACCCCTCGCCAGTCAAGGCTTTGCGCCGTTGCTGCCGGGGTTGGTTGGGCGTGAGTTTGCGTTGATCGACCTGGGCGTGCTCAGCCCGCATTTCGAGGCGGGTAACTGGGAACAACCGGGGGTCGATCAACGGCTGTTGCAGGAGGCGGCGGCGGTGCATGGCCTGGCGGCAAGTCGCTATGGGCAATACCGTTTGTCGCAGACCCAGCCTGACAGCGCGATTGAGCCAGAGACGTTCCCGTTGCATGTCGAACTGCACGTGCCTTTGGGTACATCGGTTGAAGCGCCGTTTGCAGGTGTTGTACGACCGGGCGCCAACGGTGGGCTTCAGGTGCACAGCAGTGAGGCAAGCGTGTGGCTATGGGGCATGAAAGCACTGTTGCAGCCAGGTGCCGCAGTGCTCAAGGGCCAGGTGATCGGTGAAGTCGAAGGCCCGCTCATTGTGCAACTGTGCCGTGCTGACGTGCCCGCACCGTTGTTTTGCACGCCGTCACGGGCACAGGCATGGCAATCGCTGTGCCCATCGCCGGCCGCGCTGTTGGGCCTGGCCTGCGACGCCGAACCAGAGTTGGACCCTGAGGCCTTGCTGGCCCGCCGCGACGCCAGTTTCGCCCGTTCGCAAAAGCACTATTATGCCGACCCGCCACGCATCGAACGTGGCTGGCGCAACCACCTGATCGACATGCAGGGCCGTTCCTACCTGGACATGCTCAACAACGTCGCCGTGCTGGGCCATGGTCACCCGCGCATGGCGGCAGTGGCAGCGCGGCAGTGGTCGTTGCTCAATACCAACTCGCGTTTCCATTACGCGGCCGTTGCCGAATTTTCCGAGCGTTTGCTGGCGCTGGCGCCTGAGGGCATGGACCGGGTGTTCCTGGTCAACAGCGGCACCGAGGCCAATGATTTGGCGATCCGCCTGGCCTGGGCCTACAGCGGCGGACGCGACATGCTCAGCGTGCTGGAGGCGTACCACGGCTGGTCGGTGGCGGCGGATGCGGTGTCCACGTCGATTGCCGACAATCCCCAGGCGTTGAGCAGCCGCCCGGACTGGGTGCACCCGGTGACCGCGCCCAATACGTATCGCGGTGAGTTCCGCGGGCAGGACAGTGCGCCGGATTACGTCCGAAGCGTGGAGCACAACCTGGCGAAAATTGCCGCGAGCCAACGCCAACTGGCGGGTTTCATCTGCGAGCCGGTGTATGGCAATGCAGGTGGCATCTCGTTGCCGCCGGGCTATTTGCAGCAGGTGTACGGACTCGTCCGCGCCCAGGGTGGCGTGTGCATCGCCGATGAAGTGCAGGTGGGTTACGGCCGTATGGGGCATTTTTTCTGGGGCTTTGAAGAGCAAGGCGTGGTGCCTGACATCATTACAATGGCCAAGGGCATGGGGAATGGCCAGCCGCTGGGCGCGGTCATTACTCGGCGGGAAATCGCCGAGGCGCTGGAAGCTGAGGGGTATTTCTTCTCGTCGTCGGGAGGCAGTCCGGTGAGTTGCCGGATCGGAATGGCCGTGCTGGATGTGATGGAAGAGGAAAAGTTGTGGGAAAACGCCCGGGTGGTTGGTGGGCATTTCAAGGCCCGGTTGGAAGAACTGATTGATCGTCATCCGTTAGTGGGGGCTGTCCACGGCTCAGGTTTTTATCTTGGACTGGAGTTGGTCCGCGATCGGCAAACCCTGGAACCCGCTACTGAAGAGACCACGTTGCTGTGTGATCGCCTGCGGGAATTGGGGATTTTCATGCAACCGACGGGGGATTATTTGAACATCCTCAAGATCAAGCCGCCGATGGTCACGTCTCGACACAGTGTGGATTTCTTCGTCGACATGCTGTCGAAAGTGCTGGATGAACAGTTATAGATAGTCGATTCTTATCGGCTAAATAATCTCATGGTTATCAGCCATGATGTTTTGTCGCTTCTAAAGCCGATTTTTATCCGTTATAAAGTCGGCTTTACCCCCATTCGGAGTCCTGATCGCCATGACCACCCTGCACAGCACCCCACGCGCCGATGGCTTCCGCATGCCTGCCGAATGGGCACCACAGACTCAGGTCTGGATGATCTGGCCTGAGCGCCCGGACAACTGGCGCCTGGGCGGCAAACCGGCGCAGGCGGCTCATGTGGCGGTGGCCAAGGCCATTGCACGTTTTGAACCGGTCACGGTGGCGGTTTCCGCCGGTCAATACGAAAACGCCCGCGCGCGCCTGGATGTGCCGAACATCCGCGTGGTGGAAATGTCCAGCGATGACGCCTGGGTACGTGACACTGGCCCGACCTTCGTGATCAACGACAGCGGTGAGGTGCGCGGCGTGAACTGGGACTTCAACGCCTGGGGCGGTTTCGACGGCGGCCTGTATTCGCCGTGGAACCGCGATTCGCAAGTCGGCGGCAAGATCCTCGAAATCGAACGCACGCCACGCTATCGCACCGAAGGCTTTGTGCTGGAAGGTGGGTCGATCCATGTCGACGGCGAAGGCACCCTGATCACCACCGAAGAATGCCTGCTCAACCGCAATCGCAACCCGCACCTCGACCGTGCCGAGATCGAAGCGGTGCTGAGCGCCAATCTGGCTGTGGATAAGATCATCTGGTTGCCGGACGGCCTGTTCAACGACGAAACTGACGGCCATGTGGATAACTTCTGCTGCTACGTGCGCCCGGGCGAAGTGCTGCTGGCCTGGACTGACGACCCGCAAGACCCGAACTACGCGCGCTGTCACGCCGCCATGGACGTGCTGCAAAGCAGCACCGACGCCCAGGGCCGCTCGTTCACAGTGCATAAAATGCCGATTCCGGGCCCGCTGTACGCGACCGAGGAAGAATGTGAGGGTGTCGACCCGGTTGACGGCACCCAGGAACGTAATCCGACGGTGCGGTTGGCGGGTTCCTACGTCAACTTCCTGATCGTCAACGGTGGCATCATCGCGCCGAGCTTCGACGACCCGCTGGACAGCCAGGCCAAGGCTATCCTGCAGGACCTGTTCCCGCAGCATGAAGTAGTGATGGTGCCGGGCCGCGAACTGTTACTGGGTGGCGGCAATATCCACTGCCTGACCCAACAACAGCCAGCGCCGCACAAAAACTGAGTGCAGTTGTAACAGCACCATGACGACGAACCGGCGCTGATCGGTTCAGGCGTCCACAACCAGCCCGCGACCCAGACAGGTCGCGGGCTTTTTTGTGGCCAAACGCCTATGAACACGAGACATTGGCATAGCTCTTGTATCGCCGGTGTGACAGTGGCCCAAGGCGATGACTGCGCAGTTCTGTCATAAACCTTGAGTAAGTTAGCCGCTCACGCAGTAGGAGAGAGCGCTGAAATGAATGCCGATATCAACCTGATGTACACGCGCACGTCCCACCCTTTGCGGGTCAACGGCGACGCGATCCATGTGCTGGCGCTCTGGTTGAGGGAAAACGGCCCGCGGCAGATCAGGCAACAGCCTGACTGGCGCAGCGTGATGAGTGAACGTTATCCGGCGGGGTTGTTCAGTGAGGATGAAGTGCACGTGTTGTGCGATTTGTTGAAGAGCCTGTAGGCGCCGGCTTGCCGGCTCCTACAGGGAGAGGCGCTGCATTAGAAGCTGTAAGTCCCCGTCACTACCACGCTACGCGGTTCTCCCGGCTGAATTTGCGCCACACTGGTCGCCGACGCGTAGTAGGTTTTATCCGCGATATTGTTCAGCGCCGCCCTGACGTCCCATTCCTTCTGGCGGAACCCAGCCAACGCATCCCAGCGACCATAGCCCGGCAGCACCACGGTGTTGAGGCTGTCGGCATAGCGATCGCCGACCAGGGTCAAGCCGGTTTCCGCGTACCAGCCCATCTCCGGTTTCCAGGTAATGAACAGGCTGGCATTGCGTTTGGCCACATCGCTGACGCGCTTGCCTTCAAAGCCGTTGTTATCCTTCTCGACCGTGGCCTCTTGCAGGCCGACACCACCACGCACGTACCAGTTGCCGACGATCTTGCCGGTGGCGGTCAGCTCCACGCCGCGTGAGCGCTGCAAACCGCTGAGCAGCGTGATAGTGCGATCCAGGGGGTCGCTGGTGCGGCGGTTGTAGAGTTCCAACTCGTACACTGCCAGGGTGGTGCTCAGGCGGTCGTCGAGCCAGTCGCTCTTGACCCCGATCTCTTTCTGCTTGGTCAGCTCGGGGCTCAGGTCGTTGACGCTGCCGGCAGCGTTGGGGGTGATACCGATCAAGCCACCGCCTGCGGGAGAAAACGTCTTGCTCCACGAAGCATAGAAGGTGTGATGTTCCAGTGGCGTCCAGACCAGGCCGAAGCGCGGGCTGGTGCTGTGGCTTTTGACGTCCTGCTGGGTATTGAGCAGTTTGTTTTGGGTGTCCACTTCGAACCGGTCGTAACGCAGACCGGCCAGGACTTGCCATTGGTCATTCAGGCGCAGTTGGTCCTGCACGTAAATGGCACGGCTTTCGACTTCGGTGTGGTTGTTGCTCGACACGCTCATACGGCCGGTGTGGCTGAGGTTGCGGTTGGGCTGGCTGAGGTCCAGGCTCGGCACGGCCTGGCCGCCTCGGTTGACGGCGGTGGCGGTGTACAGCTTCGGATCGCGGCGCTGACTGCCCAGTTCGAGGCCGGTGAGCACGCGATGTTCCAGGCCGTAGGTACTGAAGCCACCTTCCAGCTCGACGTTGTTGAAGACGTTGAGGGTGGTGAGGTCTTGCTGCCAGCGTTGGCGTGTCACGCTGTGGGTCGCCGGCACATAGGCGGTTTGATAGGTATTGTCGAAATCGCTGTCGAGCTTGAACACGCCCAGGGTCTGGCGCAGTTGCCAGTTGTCATTGAGTTCATAAGCCAGCTTGGAGCGTAGCGACTGGGTTTTGTCGTCGATGTAATCGCGGTTATCAAAGTAGGTGGTGCTGCGACTGACATCCGCGGGTCGGCCGTTGACGCCGGGAATGCCACGGTCAGGCGTGCGGTTGTAACGGCTGTATTCGTATTGCACCAGCCAGTTCAGGTCCGGCGTGAGCTGCCAGCTCATGGACGGAGCGAACAACTGGCGATTGCCGCTGACGCCATCGCGGAAGCTGTTGTTGTCTTGATTACCCATGTTCAGGCGCAGGCTGATGTTATCCGTGGGGTCGGTGCTGAGGTCGGCGTACACACTGCGCAGATCGTCGCTGCCGCCCTGGGCTTCGATGCTTGATTTGTGCCCGGCCATAGGCAGTTTGCTCACGCGGTTGACGATTCCTCCCTGACCGCCTCGCCCGTAGAGTACGGCTGCCGGCCCCTTGAGCACTTCGATGCGCTCGATGTTGTGCAGGTCGCGCACATATTGGCTGTCGTCGCGAATGCCATCCAGATAGAAGTCATTGCTCGCGTCGAAACCCCGGATGCGCACGCTGTCGAAGCGCGTGTCGGCGCCGCTGCTGACGTTGGGGATGCCGCTCAATGCCTGGCCCAGGTCATTAGTGCCATAGGAACGCAGGCTTTCGGTCTTCACTGAGTCGATGGCCTGAGGCACATAACGCACGGGTGTGGCGGTGCGGGTGGCGGTGCTGGTTTCTTTGACGCGTGGGTCGTCTTCGTCAGCTTCGGCGCTGATCGAGGTTTCAGGCAAGGTAGTGGCCGCACAGGCAAAACCGACAGACAGCAGAACGGAGAGCCCAAGGGTGATGGGCGTCAGGCGAAGGGCAGGCATGGAGAAATGTATCCGAATTGTTAGGGAGGCAAACTGCGTTAATGGTAATGCTTTGCATTTACGTGCGTTACCCATTCCCAAACGTGCCGGGTCTGAAATATGTTACTAGATGTGTTTTTTGCCTGTTTTGCTGCGGTTTTATGTCGCTTTCAGAACGGCTGTAGGCCCCTCCTTAGAATTATTTCGCCTAAATACAGACGATTCGCGAAATTGACACATAGTTCCGGGCGCGACTAGGATTGCGCCCAACGCCTGTGGCTAACCGCCATGACTCATCCAATAAAAAAAGGCCCGCGGCCTGTTAAGTCGTCCGCGGGCCTTCTTTTTTCCGGAATCAGTCGACACCAGAAAAAGCGACATGGAGCCTGGTGTCACAGCGCGTACTCAACCAGGAATAAGGAATATAAGAAAATGTTGAAGCAACGGATGAGTCTGATCGCTCTGGGGATTTTGAGCGCATCGACAGCCATGGCAAACGATCAGGACCAGTCGAAGGGTTTTATCGAAGACAGCCACCTGAACATCGCCGCACGTAACGCCTACATCAGCCGTGACTACAAGAACGGCAAGCAAGACAAAGCCGAGTGGGGCCAAGGCTTCATCGGCAAGCTCGAATCCGGTTTCACCCAAGGCACCGTTGGTGTGGGTGTGGACGTGATTGGCCAATACGCTATCCGTCTGGACGGTGGTAAAGGCCGTGCCGGCGCTGGCGGTATCGACTTCTTCAAACAGGGCAATGGCACTACCAACCCTGATGGCTCGAACAACCCTGGCTCGGCCCCACACGACCTGGCCAAGGGCGGCGCTGCCGTGAAGTTCCGCGTTTCCAACACCGTGCTCAAGTACGGTGATCAGTTCCCGGCCGTGCCTGTGCTGCAGTACGACAACTCCCGTCTGTTGTCGGAAACTTACACCGGTACGTCGATCGTTTCCAAAGAGATCGCCGGTCTGCAACTGGATGCAGGTCACTTCACCAAAGAAGCCCGCAAGAGCATGGAAGGCACCGACAGCGGTCGCCTGAAAAGCATCGACTACATCGGTGGTAGCTACAAATTCACCGAAAGCCTGTCGGCTGCCCTGTACGCCTCCGATATGCAGGACGTGCTGAAGAAGCAATACGTCAACGTCAACTACGTGCTGGCCCTGCCAGAGAAGCAGTCGCTGACGTTTGACTTCAACGGCTACAAAACCAAGCTGGACCGCAGCTTCGCCCTGGAAAACCAGAAAGACGCTGACGCCCGTGACAACAAGATCTGGAGCCTGGGCGCTACGTGGGCTGTCGGCCCGCACAGCTTCACCGTCGCTCACCAGCGCAGCACCGGCGACACCGGCTACCTCTACGGCGGCTACCGCAATGCTGGCGGCATCGGTGACGGTGGTAACACCATCTTGCTGGCGAACTCCTACTGGTCCGACTTCAACGGCAAGGACGAGCGTTCCTGGCAGCTTGGCTACGGCATCGACTTCGCCACCTTCGGCGTACCGGGCCTGACCTACAACGTTGCCTACGTGCGCGGTACCAACATTGACGACGGTACCAACCGTGGCGATGGCACCGAGCGTGAAATCTGGAACCAGTTCAAATACGTCGTACAGAGCGGTCCAGCCAAAGACCTGAGCCTGCGTGCGCGTGCGTCGTGGTTGCGCGTGTCCAATAACGCCGACCAGTACAACGTGGGCGGTAACGAAATCCGTCTGTTCGCCGACTACCCGATCAACGTCTTCTAATGATCCGGCGTCGCGCCTGATTCCAGGCGAAAAAAACCCCGACTG
The DNA here is from genome assembly GCF_000934565.1 of Pseudomonas simiae. Classification (NCBI taxonomy): domain Bacteria; kingdom Pseudomonadati; phylum Pseudomonadota; class Gammaproteobacteria; order Pseudomonadales; family Pseudomonadaceae; genus Pseudomonas; species Pseudomonas simiae. The sequence goes on from NZ_CP010896.1 coordinate 301,461, forward strand.
GTTCGGGGTTTTTTTATGTGCGCTAGTGCGCTGCAGTCTTGTTACACCGCAGTACGAATGAAGTACTCGGCCCCACCTTTATCCCTCCCCGACGCAAGCCTAAATTGACCTCACTGCCCGCCCATCACCCCGATGGCCGGCCACTGGAGTCCCTGCCATGCCCTTTGTCAGCCTGCGCATCACCCGTGACGGCGTTACCTCGGAGCAAAAAGCCCAGGTCATCGCCGAGTTCACCGAAACCCTCGAACGCGTCCTGCACAAACGCCCCGATCTGACCCACATCGTCATCGAAGAAGTCGACACCGACAACTGGGGCTATGCGGGTATCACCACCACCGAATACCGCAAATCCCAAGCCTGAATCCCTACTGGAGAATCCTCATGAAGAAAGTCGTCATCATCACCGGCGCATCCCAAGGTATCGGTGCTGCCGTGGTCCAGGCCTACCGTGCCCTCGACTACCGCGTGGTCGCTACTTCGCGCTCGATCCAGCCATCCACCGACCCGGACATCCTCACCGTCGCCGGCGACATTGCTGACCGGGCCACCGCCCAGCGCGTCATCCACGAAACCCTGGCCACCTTCGGGCGCATCGACAGCCTGATCAACAACGCCGGTATCTTCGTCGCCAAACCGTTCACGGCCTACACGCAAGAGGACTACGCCAACGTCCTCGCGGTGAACCTCAACGGCTTCTTTTACATCACCCAACTCGCCATTGCCGAAATGGAAAAAAACAACGCCGGCCACATCGTCAACGTCACCACCAGCCTGGCGGATCACGCGATTGACGGCGTGCCGTCGGTACTCGCGAACCTCACCAAGGGCGGACTGAATTCGGCCACCAAGTCCCTGGCGATCGAGTACGCCAAACGTGGCATCCGGGTGAACGCGGTGAGCCCGGGGATCATCAAGACGCCGATGCACGGCGCGGAAACCCACGCGGCGCTCGGGCAATTGCATCCGGTCGGGCACATGGGCGAGGTGAGTGACATCGCCCAGGCGATTGTCTACCTGGAGAACGCCGGGTTTGTGACCGGCGAAATTCTGCATGTAGACGGTGGGCAAAGCGCCGGTCACTAAACGTCAGGCTTTGGCCGGCACGAGTTTTTTGCAGTTCTCTTTACGTGCCGGATATTGCTCACACTTGCGCAGCACGGTTTGCACCTGCTGCGCATTTTGCACTTGCTGGTTAGCCAATAATTTCTCGGTAATGAACAGTTCTTCAGAGCCGAGGTGACGTTCCGCCTTGTCGATCATCGCCAGCGCCGACTGCCCATCTCCGCGTTTGAGGTGATAGCTGATCATCAGGTCGAAGGTGGAGGGGCCCGCCAGGCTCCAGTCCTTGATCGCTTGCAGCTCTTTCAGCGCTTCGCCGCTCCGGCCCTGGGCCAGTCGCACGGTGTAGGCGGTGCGGCGGATACCGGGTTGGTCTTTGACGGGAGAGGCCAAGGCTTTGCGGATGAACCCATCAGCGTCTGGGACTTTGTTTTTCTCCAGGGCGTCGTTGGCGAAGTAGGCATCCTTGTAACCTTGCATGGCTTTCGCCACTTGCGGCGTGCTCTTCATTTTCGTCCAGCTTTGCGTGTTGATCCGTGCACGGCGCTCCTGGCGATACTCGCGTTGCAGGTACTGGCGTAACTCGGTGTCGCGATCAGTTGCCGACATATGGGAGCGATTGAAGTACTGGGCGGTCGCGGTGATGCTGGTGGTCAGGCCGTCTTTGACCAGCACATCCAGTTCCTGGGTAAACCGGTTCAGGTTGAACTGCTGCAGCGAATCCTGCATGGCGTTTTTACGCGCGGTCAGAAAGCCCGTGAGCAACGGTTTTTGCTTGCCCTGAAAATCACTGAGGCGTTCAAGGCTGTGGGTCGCGGCACGCGGTGCATAACCGGCGCGGATCATCAAGTCAGTGCCAAGCAAGTCGGCCTGGTCTTCCTGGGTGCGGCCCCAGGCGGTGCTCCAGACATGGTCGGAAAACGTGTTGGCCAGCGCGGTATACAGCACGGTATTCCCGATGGTCTTCTGGGTGCCGGCGGGGTCTTTGCTGAACAATTTCATCGTGCCGGAACTGCGATCCACGCCCGTGTCGGCAGCCATGGTGGCCAACGCGACCGTGGAGGCGACCGTGGTGAACATCTCTTTCTGCTGCTGGAAGGCGGCCATGCGATCGTGGTGGTGCAGCAATACGTGGCTCATCTCATGACCGAGCATCGCCGCGATTTCGTCTTCGCTCCCTACGTTATCCAGCATGCCCAGGGGCACGAACACATTTCCGTAAGGGTCAGCCGAAGGGCCGAAGCTGTAACTGTCGGTGATTTTTACCTGCAAGGCCGGCAACTCGCCCGGCCAGCCCTTGGATAAGCGCGTGACAATACCCTGCAGATACACCTGCAGCATCGGAATATCCACCAGGTTCTGCTGGCGAGCCTCGGCTGCGGGTACTGTGCGTCCGTCATAGCTCAAGCGTTGTTGGCTCTGGCGTTGCGGGTCGAGTTTGTAATACGGGCGCACGTCTGTGTTATCCACATAATGGCCCTGCACCCGGGATTGGGTCGAAGGTCCCACCAGATTCATGAACGCCTGATCGGCGCCCTTCAACGTGGCGCAGCCACTGAGTAGCGTGCTTGCCAGCAGGCTGGCCGCCCATAGAGATCCTTTCACCGCAGCGCTCCTTTTTATTGATTGCAGCCGGCACCAAAACCAATGGTGGAGTTGTTGCGGCTGTCTTTGGTCTGGCTTTTGGTCAGGCCTTGGCAGGGTAGGTCCACCACGTTCAGCGGCGGCTCGATGCGCAGGTCCATCGTGTCCAACCAGACCTTCTGGCCGGCCAGTTCCACCTGCACCAAGTCCAGCGCCTTGTTGTACTGCAACACCGGCAAGGGCTGCGTAGGCGTTTCCTGCTTCGATAACTCGCGCTGTTGTTTACCTTGCTCATCGAGCACCGCTACCGGGTCGGCGAGGAATGCCTTGATGCTGTGGGTTTCCGCCCAGGCGCCCTGGGTAAAGAGGGTGGCAAGCAAGACAATGAGGCTTCTGTTCATCCTTGGGTTCCTTGAGTCAGACATCTGAGCGGCACACTCAGCGATCTCGGTCGAAGAAGGCTTCGATCCGCTCGCTGAACAGCACCAATGACAGCAATACGATGCCCAGCACGTTGACCGGGGTGATGTTGTTGACGCTCAACAACACACTCATCAGGGCAAGCACCGACATCACTAACAACCACGACGGGCACGGCGAAGAAAAAAACCGGATCTCGCGGCGGCGCCAACGGCTCCAGGGGCGGTGACCCGCCAGCCGTCGCGCATGCAGCGCCTTGAGCACGGCGATCAACGCCAATAGGGCGAGCTCCAGCAGGTCCAGCCAATTGAAGGGCAGGCCGGGAAAGTTGGCGGGCTCATGGGCGTAGTCCATGCCTGCATTGATCAGGTTATCCAAGGCCATGGCGTGCAGGTACACGCCCGGTAGCTGGCCGTGAACCGGCGAGTCCACCAAGTCTCCCGTGGAGGTGATATTGGCGCCGACCAGGACCAGGCGATCGCGCAATAACTCGGTGAGCAATGCCTGGTCTTGCGGGTCGCTGACTTCCAAGTCGCTGGCTGACACCGTCAGGGTATAAGGGCAGCGGGCCAGGGCCGAGTCGTCGAGTTTCCAGAACACCGCCTGGAAAAACTGTGCGAGTCCATCCAGGACAAAATGCCGCGCCGGCGCGCAGTGGCGCACATCAGCAATACGCGCTTGCTCTGGCGCCAGCTTCAGCCCCCACTGCACCGCGATCGGCTGCCGCTGTGCGGCGGTTTGGGCATCCACCGGCGGCGACTGGCACTTCTGCGTTCTGCAGAGTTCGCGGTAGAGCACCATGGCTGGTGTTTCCATAAGCCCTAGTGGCGTCTGAACTGCCAACGGGTACTGGTCGTCCACGCCTTCCCAGGCCACCAGGCCTGGGCGGCTGACCTCGGCGAAGGGTTGCAGTGTGTTGGCCTGGCCCGCCTCTCCTCGCACGACGCCGGTATTCGCCAGCCACAGCGGGATACCCTGGCGCTGATAACGCTCGAACACATTTGCCAGTAGCTGGCTGCCCCGCGCCGGGTCGCCAAAAGAATGGTCATGGCTGTACAGCAAGTCCACGAAAACAGCCTTGGGCTTGTACGCCAGCAAACGTTTGAACAATTTGCTCTGCTCGCCGTAGGGCATCGGCCAAGAGGTGCCGTTGCGCATCAGGTAGGCGTCATCGATCACCACCACCGCCACGCGTTGTTGACCTTCGTTGGAATAGTGACTGGCGAACATGCGGTTAAGCCACTGCGCTGACGCCTTGTCGCTGGAACTGGCCAGGCCGAAAGGGTCCAGGACCGCCAGTAGCACGATGATTGCCGCGAGCCAGTAGCGGCGGTGATTAAAAAGCGGTGGGGTCGACAAATCCATGTCTCGATTAGAAGCACAAGCAAGGCAGGGTTTTTAACGGAGCGGGGAGGGGGTGTCAATGAAAAAAGGTGGCTAAGTGCCATATAGGTGTCGCACGCGCGGGCTCTCAGCAATGTTCGTGCGTGGCGAGCGTCCAGCATGGGTTTACAGGCGCGACTGAACGCCGCCTCGGACGCATAGCCAATCGCGAAGACAACGTAATGATCAATAAGCGCCGTCAATTAAATGACTTATTTATGGCTGAGGCTGCCGTTTGGCGGCAAGTTAGACAATACGTTGACAGTCCCTTTCGGATCCAACATTATTCGCGACGATTTTGATGGCTCTAAGCCATTAAAATGACATTAGTGACGCGCATTCGTCCCAGGCTGTGGTTCTTCAAGATTCAGGGATAAGGCGGCTTGGACTCGGATGGCCAGGCGACGTTGGTCAGGGTAGCCCTTAAACACTGTCACCTTTAATTAGCGGGTTCGCTGCTGCGTGCCTGCGCTCGAGTCTTAGGAAGCAAACTTCATGGCTGTAGGACGAATTCTGGTTACCGGCGGTGCAGGTTTTATTGGGTCACATCTGGTAGAAGCTTTGCTGGGTAAAGGCTACAAGATTCGCGTACTGGACAACTTGTCGACCGGTAAGGTGGCTAACCTGCCCGTCGCACATCCTGACCTGGAGCTGATGATTGGCGATGTCGCAGACAGTGCCGTGGTCGAGCAGGCCATGGCTGACTGCAGCGCAGTCGTGCATCTGGCTGCGGTGGCGTCGGTGCAGGCTTCGGTAGACGACCCCGTCGCCACCCACCAGGCCAATTTCGTCGGCACGCTCAATGTGTGCCAAAGCATGCTCAAGGCCGGCGTGACGCGGGTAGTGTTTGCCTCCAGCGCAGCGACCTACGGCAACAACGGCGAAGGCACGGCCATCGCCGAAGACACCCCCAAGTCCCCACTGACGCCTTATGCCAGCGACAAACTGGCCAGTGAGTACTACCTGGACTTCTACCGTCGCGAGCACGGCCTGGAGCCGGTGATATTCCGCTTCTTCAATATCTTCGGCCCACGCCAGGATCCGTCTTCGCCGTACTCCGGCGTGATCAGCATCTTCACCGAGCGCGCGTTGGCGGGTAAGCCAATTACCGTCTTTGGTGACGGCGAGCAAACCCGCGATTTCGTTTACGTGCAGGATCTGGTGAGCATCCTCGTCCAGGCAGTCGAGACCCGCGAACCGGCACCTGAAGCAATCAACGTAGGGCTCAGCCGCTCGACCAGTCTCAATGACCTGATCGCTGAACTGGGCAATGCCACCGGCACCGCGTTGAACGTGACGTACCAGGCACCGCGCCAAGGCGACATCCGCCATTCGCGCGCCAATAACACCCGTCTGCTGGAGCGCTTTGCACTCCCGCAACCGACGTCGATTGGCCAGGGTTTGGCGCAGCTGTTGCGCAGTTTGTAGTTCGCCGGTCACTTCGCCCGACGTTTACGCAGTATTGGCTCAGTCATCTTCAAGAGTAAATTATGGAAATCGTTTTCCGCAGGACGCGTATCCGCGCGATCGCTGAGCGGCTATTCGCCGCTTTTGCCTTATTCGTCGGTGGGCCGGCTGTGCACGCTGCTGCTTTATCTCAACCGAGCAGCGTGGCTTTCTGGTACGCCGAGCAACCTCCGCTGCCGGAACTGTCGCAGTTCGACTGGGCCGTGGTCGAGCCGGGCCACATGACGCCCGGCGATGTGAAGACCTTGCGGGCGCTGGGTAGCCAGCCGTTTGCGTACCTGTCCATCGGTGAGTTCGATGGCAACAAGGCTGAGGTCGAGAAAGCCGGGTTGAGCAAAGCGGTTTCCCCGGTGCGTAACGACGCCTGGGACAGTCAGGTGATGGACCTCACCTCGACGGCCTGGCGTGAGCATCTCTTCGGGCGCGCCAAGGCGCTTGAAGCGCAAGGCTATGCGGGCCTGTTCCTCGATACGCTCGACAGCTTCCAACTGATGCCCCAGGCCTCGCGCGAAAGCCAACGCGTCGGCCTGGCCAGCTTGCTGCGTGAACTGCACAAGCGTCAGCCGAACCTGAAGCTGTTTTTCAACCGTGGTTTCGAAGTGTTGCCTGAGCTGGACGGCGTTGCCGCCGCCGTGGCGGTCGAGTCGATTCATGCCGGTTGGGATGCTTCCGCCAAACGCTATCGCCCGGTGTCCGAGTCCGATCGCCAGTGGCTCGAAACCCATCTGCAACCGCTGCGCGCCAAGGGCGTGCCGCTGGTGGCCATCGACTACTTGCCACCGGACCGCCGTGAAGAAGCGCGCAAGCTCGCCAAGCGTCTGCGCGATGAAGGTTTCATTCCCTACATCAGTACCCCGGACCTCAACACCTTGGGTATCAGCAGCATCGAGGTCCAGCCGCGCCGCATTGCGATGATCTTCGATCCGCGTGAAGGCGCGCTGGAAGATGCCGCCGGCCATAGCAACCTGGGGGGGGTGCTGGAGTATCTTGGCTACCGTGTCGATTATCTGCCTGCCGACAGTAACCTGCCGCTTTACGGTTTCAGTGGCTTGTACGCAGGCGTGGTCACCTGGATGACCAGCGGCCCATCGCAGGATGCACCGGCGTTCAATCGCTTTATCAACGCACGCCTGGACGAACAGGTCCCGGTGGTGTTTTTCAGTGGCCTGCCGGTTGAGGACAAGCTGCTGCTCAAGCGCCTGGGCCTCAAGCGGGATACGCCGCCCGCCACTCAAGTGTTGACCGTCACCCACCAGGACAAGGCCCTGCTGGGCGCATTCGAGGCACCGGTGGTGCCTCGCTCCCGTGACCTGGCAGCGGTCTCGGTATTGCCCAACGGCCCCACCCCGGCGTTGTCCTTGAGCGGTGCCAATGGCGCCGTTTTCAACCCGGTGGTGGTTGGCAAATGGGGCGGCATTGCGCTCGCGCCTTACCTGCTTGAAAGCAACAACGAGCGCAGCCGCTGGATTCTCGATCCGTTCGCGTTCCTCCAGGCCAGCCTGCAGTTGCCGGCGCAACCGCGGCCGGACACCACCACCGAAAATGGCCGGCGCATTGCGACCGTGCACATCGATGGCGACGGTTTCCCCTCCCGTGCCGAAGTGCGGGGTACGCCCTACGCCGGCCGCCACACCCTGGACGACTACATCAAGCCCAACCCGTTCCTGACATCAGTGTCGATCATCGAAGGCGAGATCTCGCCGCGTGGCGCGTTCCCGTTCCTGGCGCGTGAGCTTGAGCCGATTGCCCGTGAGATCTTCGCCAACCCTAAGGTCGAAGTGGCCACGCACACCTTCAGCCACCCGTTTTTCATGCAGCCGGAAAAAGCCCAGAAGCGCGAGAATTTCAGCCCGGAATACGGCTTGAATATGAAAATCGCTGGCTACGATAAAATCGACTTTCGCCGCGAGATCTTTGGCTCGCGCGACTACATCAACCAGAACCTGACCACCCCGCAGAAGCCGGTGAAGATGGTGTTCTGGCCAGGTGATGCACTGCCGTCCTCGGACACCATCAAGCTGGCGTATGACGCTGGCCTGAAGAACGTCAACGGCGCTGAAACCATCATGACCAAGGCCAACCCGTCGCTGACCGGCCTCAACCCCTTGCTGCGCCCGACACCTGGCGGGTTGCAGTACTACGCGCCGATCATCAACGAGAACCTGTACACCAACCTGTGGAAAGGCCCGTACTACGGGTTCCGCGAGTTGATCGAGACCTTCGAGCTGACTGACAGCCCGCGCCGCCTGCGTGGCCTGCACCTCTACTACCACTTCTATTCCAGCACCAAGCAGGCCTCGATCAAGGCCATGCACGAGATCTACGGCTACATGCGCGAGCAGCAACCGATGTCGTTGTGGATGACTGACTACATCGATCGTCTGCACGGCCTGTATCAGTCAAGCCTGGCGCGTACTGCCGACGGCGCTTGGCAGATTCGCGGGATGGACGCACTGCGTACCGTGCGCCTCGACGCGCAAATGGGCTGGCCGGACTTGCTCAAATCACAAGGCATCGCTGGCGTTCGCGACCTGCCGCAAGGGCGCTACGTGGCCTTGAGCAGCGACCGGGCGTTGCTGGCATTGCGTGCCGACAGAGACCCTCGACCTGCGCTGGAGGAAGCCAACGTGCCGTTACTCGATTGGCGTTACCTGGATGATCGTCGCGTGAGCTTTTCCTTTGCCGGTCAGTTCGACTTGACCTTCTCCGTGCGCTCGGCAACTGCCTGCCGCGTGGAAGCCGATGGGCAACGATTCGCGGGCAAGGCTTCGGCCGGCCTTTGGACTTTTCAACTTCCTATGAAGCAGGTGAGTAATGGTCAACTCCTCTGCAACTAAAAGCAGCCGCCTGCTCAACCCATGGGCACTGGCGGTGGTCGCGGTGGCCGTGGGTGGCCTGCTGTGGGCAACCTTCCAGCGTGAAGAAGTGTTCCAGCCCGACGGGCGTGAGCCCGACGCCGTGTCGGCCAACTATGCCGAGCTATTGCTGACGGCGCATCCGGACGACGACCACTTGCGTTTGCAACTGGTCGACTTGCTGATTCGCCTCGGTGACTACACCAAGGCGCGCCAACACGTGGATGCCTGGCCCAAGCCGCAACCCGAACTCCAGGCCTACTATCGCCTGGAACTGGACGCGCTGATCGCGGCCGGTGGCAATGACCTGATCGTGCAACAGGCGTTGGTCGAGCGTTTGCAAAGCTTCGATCATCGCAAGCTGCCGGTGGCCCAGCTGCAGAGCCTGGCGAAGCTGGCGCTGACCCTGCAGGCTCCGGGGTTTGCCGCCACGGTGTTCGAAGAGATCGCAGGGCGTGACCCGGCGCAACGTACCGATGCGCTCAAATCAGCCGCGCAGTGGTACCTGGCGGGGGAGCAACCTGCGCGCGCGGCAGACATCTATCTGCAACTTAAGCGTGACGCCCAGCAACCGGGTGAGCGACGGGAATACGCGCAACTCGCGTTCAACAGCCTGCTGTCGGCCGGCCGTGACGAGCAGGCCGCGCAAGTGCTGGCTGACGAGTTGCCCCAGCTGAAAAACCCGCAAACCGACGTGGCATGGCTGGAGCAAGGCGTGGATGTCGCCGTCGCGACCAAGCAGTTCGAACTGGCCCAGCGTGTGCTCCAGCAGTGGCATGACCTGGAGCCTGACAATCGCAAAATCCTGGTCAAAGAATTCCATGTACGCCTGTCTATCAATGATCTGGCAGGTGCGTGGGAAACCGGTCAGGAGCTGGTCATCGATTACCCGGATGACAGCGAGTTGCTGGAGCAAATGGCCAAGCTCGGTGAGTGGCGCGGCGATAACGAAGCCGCGCTGGACTACTGGATTCACCTGCTGAAACTCAAGGAAGACCCGAAAATCCGCGAGCACGCCTGGCGTCTCGCTAGCCTGCAATTCGACTTTGCCCGTTCGATCCCATTGCTTGCAGAGATCATGCAGCAGCGTCCGCTCACGGATATCGAACTGGATGCGTTGATCTACGGGCATGAGTCCCGCGGCACTCCCGCTGAGGCCGAGTCCTGGTTGCGTACTTACCTGCGCAAGTACCCGGCCCATCGCCTGGCCTGGACACGCTTGCTGCAGAACCTGGAAAACACCGGGCAGTTCGCGGCCAAAGGCAAGCTCTACAAGGACTATGCAAAACGCTACAAGCTGACCACCGCCGAATTGGTCGATTGGGCCAGCACGGAAATGAAGTTGTTCGACGAGCAAGCGGCCTGGGAAGTGGTGAAGTCGGACGATGCGTCCATCGATGATCCTGAATACTGGCACACCCGTGCGGCGCTCGCTTGGGGCCTGGAGCGCGACGAAGACTTACGCGTCTCCCTGGAAAAGCTGCTGTCCCTCAAAGGCAAGCTGACCAGTGGCGACGAGAGCCAGTTGATCACCCTGTATCGCACCAGCGATCCGCAGCGTGCCTTGAAGTTGATGGTCGACAGTTGGCACCGTGCCCAAGACCCGCAGCGGTTGGTCGAGGCACTGCAACTGGCCCAGGAGCTCCAGGAGTGGGATCAGGTGGTTGCCCTGTTGGAAGACGCCAAAAAATACCCGGAAGCCTACGAGCAAGCCCAGGTTCTGGCGGTACGCGGTGCCCTGGCAGCGGAGCAGGGCGATGCCACCGAGGCTGAGCGTCTCTATCTGCTGGGCTTGTCGCGCTACCCCGATGACAACCTGTTCCGCGAGCGCTTGACCTGGCTGTATGTCGACCAGGCCGACACGGCAAAACTCAAACCCTTGCTGACCAAATGGCGTGCAAATGCACGGCACGACCGTCTGCTCTGGCTGCCGTTCGCCAGTGCCAGCCAGCTATTGGGGCGCGATGCCGAAGCATTGGCCTGGTATCGCCTGTACCTCAAGCTCAGCCCGAATGACTGGCTGGTGCAGGCGGCGTATGCCGACGCACTGGAAACGTCTGGCTACCAGGACGCCGCCCAGCGCCTGCGCCTGAAGTTGCTGCGCAGCCCTGAGGCCGAGAACCTGCAACCGTCGTCCCAGCGCTACGCGATCTGGTTGCGTTTGATGTCGAGCAGCTATTCACCGCAAAAGGCCCAGCAAGCACTCCTGAAGTGGAAAGACGGTTCGCCGTCGATGAAACAGCTGTGGTTCGAGCGCCTGCTGGCTCGTCTGGATGCGACCAACCAGCAAGCGCAGAAAGACGACTGGCTGGCCTGGGCGCGCACCCAGGGCCTCAAGGTTGACCGTTACGAGCAGATCCAGGAAGCCTTGCGCAGCCGTAATAAAGCCCAGGTCGAAACCCTGTTGGCCAGCAGCGACCTGAACCCGGCGCAGCGCGCACAGGCGCTCAGCCGTTTGGGGCGCACCAACGAGGCACTGGAAACCAGCCTGTCTGCACTGGGCGACGACCAGCCGGATTCGGTGAACGAGCAACTGCGTCGCCAGGCGGTGGAGATCCACGAAGCCACTCCGCAAGGCGCATTGCTGTCGTATCAGAAACAGGATTTCGGTGGCTTGTCGTTTGACTCGCCGCGCCTGGAAATCGCCCACAACCTGGGTGATAACTGGTACGCCGATGTCGAGATGGAACACGGCAACTATAAAGGCGACGACGTCATCTCCTCGCGCATTGGCGACGAGAGCAACGCGGCCCTGACCTTGGTGCGCTCAGTGGAAAACGGCAGCTGGAAGTTGTTCGCCGACACCAGCCAGCGCAAGGACGACGACCGTAACGGCCTGGGCCTGTCGCGCATGTGGCAGTTGGGCGAAAGCCACCAGATCGAGACCGGCCTGGACTGGCATCGCAAAAGCGACGACAGCGGCCTGATGCGTGCTTTCGGCCAGCAGGACCGCGCCTGGGTCGGCGGCCGTCACGGCCTGACCGCGCGGGACCAGTTGAGCTGGGAAGTGGCACAGCGCTCATTCTCGACACGTACCGACAAATCGTTGGGTAATGGTCATGCGCTGAAGCTGGAGCTGAATCACACACTGGAATTCGCCGGGCCTAACTGGACGGTGCGCAGCGGTGTGGATTACCAGAAGAACAACGTGAAGGATCGCAACCTGGATTACCTCTCCAGCGATTTCAATGGGCCGATTCGAGTGCCTGATGTCGCGCCGCCTGAGCCGGGTGATCCGATCGAGTTGCAGACCATTGCGTCGGGCGACCTGCTGCAAAGCCGCTACGGCCAACTCTACGTCGGCACGTCCTGGCGCCGCGGCATCCCTGGTGCCCTGGTGCGCAGCAAGCCGCAGTACACCTGGCTGGTGGACATGACGGCAGGGTGGCAATGGACCGACCAAACCTTCAACTACGGCATCAATACGGGCATTGGTTTCGAAGTCCTGGGTGACGACGAACTGGCCCTCACCTTCGGCTACCAATCTGCGCCACAGGGCGGGGATGGCAAGTCCGGCGGCACACTGGGTATGAGCTACGGCGTGCGTTTCGGGCGCTGATTACAGAATCTACGGGAGAAAAACCTATGCAAGCAATTCGTAACCTGAGCCTGGCTCTGACAGTACTGTTCGTCGCCGGCTGCTCCAGCTTCACCAGTGAAAGCAGCCCGAACCTGCCGCGCAATGCGCAGTGGGGCATCGTGCCGATGGTCAACTATTCGCAGACCCCGCAGGCGGGTGAGCGCAGCGAGCAGATCCTGCTCAGCGTGCTCAGCAGCCACGGCCTGCAACCTCGGGTCTACCCAACCAGCACCCAGGGCGAACAGGCGCTGATGGATGACAATGAGCGCCTCACCGGTGCCCTGGAATGGGCGCGTGAGCAGAAGCTCGATTACGTCGTCGCCGGCAGCGTCGAAGAGTGGCAGTACAAGAACGGCCTCGACGGCGAGCCAGCGGTGGGCATCAGCCTGCGCGTGCTGGAAGCCAACAGCGGTCGCGTGCTCTGGAGCAAAAGCGGCGCGCGCGCCGGTTGGTCCCGTGAAAGCCTGGCGGGCAATGCTCAGACGGTAATCGACAAATTGGTTGGCGCCCTTCGATTCGAGTGAACGCAATGAATTCTCCACACATGGATTACAGCCTGGCGCCTCGCGCCAGCGGGCCGGTGTCTTGGCTGGAAACGCTATTGGTGACGGGCTTGGCCATTGGCCTCGGCTTCTGGCTGACTCCCGAAGACCCGTTGCAAATGCACGGTGGTTTCCCCTGGCCAATCCTGGCGCCGCTGCTGTTGGGTGTGCGTTACGGTTTTGTGCGCGGCCTATTCAGCGCCGTACTGCTGGTGGCGGCGCTGTTTGCCCTGCGCTACACCGGGCATGAAGGTTATACCCAGCTTGAGCCGTCGTTCATCGTCGGTGTGCTGGTTTGCGGGATGCTGGTGGGCGAGGTTCGCGACCTGTGGGTGCGCCGTCTGGAGCGTCTGCAGATGGCCAACGAATACCGTCAGTACCGTCTCGACGAATTCACCCGTGCCCACCAGATCCTGCGGGTGTCCCATGACCTGCTGGAGCAGCGTGTGGCCGGCAGTGACCAGAGCCTGCGCAGCTCGTTGCTGGGCCTGCGTGAAAAACTGCGTGGCATGCCGGTTGAAGGCGACGCATTGAGCGAGTTGGCCGAGCCGATCGTGGCGATGCTCGGCCAATACGGTGCATTGCGCGTGGCGGGCCTGTACCGCGTCGACGAAAGCGAGAGAAACGTACTGCCCCAAGCCTTGGCAATGATCGGCGTGATGGGGCCGCTGGAAACCGATGACGGTTTGATCAAGCTCTGCCTGGAACGCGGCGAGCTGGTGAGTGTGCGTCAGGAACTGATTGATGCCGGTAACGCCGCGCAGTTTTCCTCGCTGCAGGCGTGCATTCCGTTGATCGATGCCGAAGGCCGCCTGCTGGCGATCCTGGCGGTTCGGCAGATGCCGTTCTTTGCGTTCCAGGATCGCACCTTGAGCCTCTTGTCGCTGCTGGCCGGCCACATTGCCGACCTGTTGCGCCGCGATTCGCAGGTGCTGCGCCTGCCCGATGCGGACGCCCAGCAATTTTCGTTGCAGCTCAAGCGGTCGCTGGTGGATGTTGAACAGCACACCTTGCCTGCCGGGTTATTCGCGTTCGAGATGACACGCGTCAACGACGAGCTGACACGCTTGATGGCGCGCAGCCAACGTGGCCTGGACCTGCACTTGCCAGTGCGCAACAACCGCGATCACGCACTGCTGCTGGTGCTGTTGCCGTTGACCAGCCCGGAAGGCACCCAAGGCTACCTCGCGCGTATCGGCCTGTTGCTGCACGAACACTTTGGCATCGACACGGATCTGGACAGCCTGGGTGTACGGGTCATGCCTTTCAATCTGGTGCCTGGCTGTGATCGCAACGGGCTGCGTAACTTCCTTTACAACGAGTGTGGCCTGAATGATCAGCAAGTGGCTGTTTAGCGGCGCCGTGTTGTTGGAGGCGGGCAGTTGGGCCAGTTTGTGGCTCGATGCGCCGCAGTTGCACCAACTGTTGGTGTTTATCGTCAGCCATGGCCTTGCCTGCCTGATGCTGTGCGGCGCCGTATGGTTGCTGTTGCCGGCACGCTACCGGGCACCTTTGCCGTGGAGCCCGTTGTTCATTTTCAGCCTGGCATTTTTTGTGCCGGTGATCGGCACCCTGGGCGTGGTGGCGTCGATCTTCCCGGCGCTGTACCTGCCGCGTAAACGCGACCAGCAAGCGTGGCAATCGGTCGGCATTCCTGGCCTGCCGTTCCGCGCGCAGGCCCAGACGCGCACGCCGATCTTCGCCGACGGTGGTTTGCAGGACGTGCTGCGTCACGCGCCCAACCCCGATCAGCGACTGGCCGCTCTATTGGCGACTCGCCGCATGCCGGGCAAGGACGCGGTTCCTATCCTCAAGCTGGCCTTGGGTGACCCCAGTGATGACGTCCGTCTCCTGGCGTACTCGATGCTCGACAAGCAGGAAAGCGACATCAACCTGCACATCCAGATGGCGTTGGAACAGTTGGCGGGCGTCAGTCCCCGAATGGCCGGCCCGGTGCACAGCATGTTGGCGCGCTGGTATTGGGAGTTGGCCTACCTCGGCCTGGCCCAAGGCAGTGTGCTTGAGCACGTGCTGAACCAGGCGAGTGAACATGCCGAGCAAGGTCTGGCGGCAGGTGAGGGCGGTGAGCTGTTTTTGCTGGCCGGCCGTATTGCCCTGGAGCGCGGTGAAAATGAGCGGGCTGAGGCCCTCTTGCACGAAGCTGAGCGAAACGGCCTGGGTGCGGCTCAGTTACTGCCTTTCCATGCCGAGCTGGCGTTCGAGACGGGTCGCTATCACGAAATCCCCGGGCTGCTTGCCAGCCTGCCGGAAAAAACCCGTCAGCGGCCACCCTTCGTTGAGTTGGTGAGGAGCTGGAATGAATCATAAGGAAGCCACCCCGACGGCCGACATCTGCCTGCTGCTGGAAGGCACCTGGCCGTACGTGCGCGGCGGTGTATCAAGCTGGATTCACCAGATGATCCTGGGCCTGCCGGAACTGACTTTTTCGGTGATGTTCATCGGTGGCCAGCGTTCGGCGTATACCTCGCGGCGTTATGAAGTGCCGGCGAACGTGGTGCACATCGAAGAAGTGTTCCTCGAAGACGCAACGCACCCCGCCGACACCCGTGGCAAGCCACGCGATGCCGACCCGCAGCAACTGGCTGACCTCTATCGCTTTTTGCATCACCCGGACCCGCCGGAGCGGGAACTGGGTGAGCGCATGCTCAATTGCATCGCCGAGGGCCATATGACCCTGGATGATGTACTGCGCAGCCGTGCCAGCTGGGAAACCCTCAGCGAAGGCTACCGTCAGCATTGCGCCGACCCCTCGTTCGTCAACTATTTCTGGACCCTGCGCTCGTTGCAGTCACCCTTGCTGATGCTCGCCGAAGCCTCGCGCAAGATGCCGCCTGCGCGGGTGCTGCATTCGATTTCCACCGGTTACGCCGGGCTGCTGGGCTGCATCCTCAAGCACCGCTGGAAATGCACTTACCTGCTGAGCGAACACGGTATCTACACCAAGGAGCGCAAGATCGATCTGGCCCAGGCCACGTGGATTGCCGAAAGCTCCGGGCAGGCGCTCAACCGCAGCCTCGACGGGGGCTCGGGGTATATCCGCACCCTGTGGGTACGCTACTTCGAACGGATCGGCCAACTGGCGTACAACAGCGCCGACAAGATCATTGCCTTGTACGACGGCAACCGTCAGCGCCAAATCAAGGACGGTGCCGATCCGAGCCGTACACAGTTGATCGCCAATGGCATCGACCTGTCGCAATGGTCCCGCGCCATGGAAACCCGCGAGCCGGGCATCGCCCCCGTGGTGGGGTTGATCGGCCGCGTGGTGCCGATCAAAGACGTGAAAACCTTCCTGCGTGCCATGCGTGGCGTGATCAGCGCCATGCCGAATGCCGAAGGCTGGATTGTCGGCCCCGAAGAGGAAGACCCGGAATACGTCAGTGAATGCCGCAGCTTGATGGCGAGCCTTGGGCTTGAAGGCAAGGTGCACTTCCTGGGCTTCCAGCGCATCCAGGACATCTTGCCCAAGCTGGGGCTGATGGTGCTGACCTCGATCAGCGAAGCGCAACCCTTGGTGATCCTCGAAGCCTGGGCCGCCGGTACGCCAGTGATCAGCAGCGACGTCGGCTCATGCCGCGAGCTGATCGAAGGTGGCAGCGCCGAAGACCGTGACCTGGGCATGGCGGGCAAGGTGGTGGCGATTGCCGATCCACAAGCCACGTCCGCCGCCATCCTGGAACTGCTGCGTAGCCCCGCGCGCTGGAAGGCTGCGCAGGCCGCCGGCTTGCTGCGGGTCAACCGTTACTACACCGAAGCCTTGATGCTGCAGCGCTACCGCGACCTGTACCAGGCAGCCATGGAGAACAGTTAAATGGCCGGTATTGGCTTCGAACTGCGCAAGATCCTCTCGCGCGACTCATACACCGCCACCTTGCACGCGTATGTGTATGCGGGCCTGATCAGCTCCGGCCCGTGGGTGCTGTCGATCATCAGCGTGATGCTGGTGGGGATCATCAGCCTGGGCCTGCTGTTGCCCAACTCGTTGGTGGGGCAGTTCCTGGTCACGGTGACCTACCTGATGGCCAGCTCGTTGATCCTCACGGGCGGCCTGCAGTTGTTCTTCACCCGCTTTGTGTCCGACCAGCTATTCGAGCACAACTACGAACAGATCCTGCCCAACCTGCTGGGCATCCTGTTGATGGTCACGGTCGGCGCCGGGGTGCTGGGGATTATCGTGCTGGCGGTGCTGTTCGATCAGCCGCTGATCTACCGCGTGCTGGTGTTGTCGAACTTCGTGGTGCTGTGCAACCTATGGCTGGTGATCATCTTTCTGTCGGGGATGAAAAAGTACAACCGCATCCTGATGGTGATGGTGGTGGGTTACTCGCTGATGGTGGCGAGCGCCTACCTGCTGAGCTTCCTGAAAATGCCTGGCCTGTTGCTGGCGTTGTTGATCGGGCACGGCAGCCTGCTGTTCTTGTACCTGTACGACATCCTGCGCGAGTACCGCGCCGAGAAAATGATTGCCTTCGATTTCCTCAATCGTCGCAACGTATTCCTCAGCCTGCTGGTGACGGGGTTCTTCTACAACTTCGGCATTTGGGTCGACAAGATCCTGTTCTGGTTCAACCCAGGCACCTCCAACTCGGTCATCGGCCCGCTGCGTGCCTCGATCCTGTACGACATGCCGATCTTCATCGCCTACCTGGCGATCATCCCCGGCATGGCGGTGTTCCTGGTGCGCATCGAAACCGACTTCGCCGAATGGTACGACCGTCTGTTCCGCGCCATCCGAGACGGCGAGACCTTGCAGCACATCGGCTCGCTGAAAACCGAAATGACCCTCTCCATCCGCCAGGGCCTGCTGGAAATCTGCAAAGTCCAGGGCCTGACCGTGGTGCTGCTGTTCCTCTTCGCACCCCGCCTACTGGAGTGGATCGGCATCTCCAGCTACTACCTGCCCCTGTTCTACATCGACTTGATCGGCGTGAGCATCCAGGTGGTGTTCATGGCGTTGCTCAACGTGTTCTTCTACCTCGACAAACGCCGCGTAGTGTTGGAGCTGTGCGTACTGTTCGCCGTGCTAAACGCCGCTTTGACGCTGCTGAGCATGCACCTGGGGCCTAGCTTCTTTGGGTATGGGTTCACGCTGTCGTTGCTGGTGTGTGTACTGCTGGGGCTGGCGCGGCTGTCGTCGGCGCTGGAAGATCTGGAGTATGAGACGTTTATGTTGGCGCGGTGATTGGGTTTCGGGTGATGTGAGAAAGGCACTTGGCGTTCGCGGCAAGTGCCTTTTTTGTTGTGGGAATGGTGGGGCGGTTTGGCGCTGAACTAGTAACCGAAAAATCAGTTACTTATGGCGTTCGGTGGAATCGAACTCGGGATTTTTTTGATGCCAGCACATTGTCGGTCTGCAAGTCATTCAGAGCCGCATACGGAAGGGTAAACCTCCCGAATTCGAACGTTGATGATCATCTCTTCCGTCGAGAATAGGCAGGAATCCGCCAAAAGCTGCCGTGGCGACAGGCAACAGACGGTCAGAAGTGGACACCTGGATGCCCCCGACCTTTGCATCGCCTTGGAAGAGATCACATTGGCCAACCCAAAACGCACCTTGAGCAAACGCGGCTAGGCGCGTTCACGCCGTTATAGTCGACTCTATTGCCGACCGTACGTCCCGGAGCCTTTTCCCAGTGTCTGACATGCCGACCAACTTCGCTTACACAAAACGCTTCAACGCCGTACTCGCCTACATTGATGCCAATCTCGAAGGTGACCTGTCGGTGAAGACGTTGAGCCATGTGGCGAACTTTTCGGCGTTTCACTTCCATCGGCAATTCACCGCGTTCGTAGGAGTGACTGTTTCGCGTTATGTGCAACTGATGCGGCTACGACGCGCGGCCCATCGCTTGGCCTCCCTCGCTGATCACTCGGTACTGGACGCCGCACTCGGTGCCGGCTTTGAAAGTCCCGAGGCATTTTGCAGGGCGTTCAGGCGGGCGTTCGGTATGACGCCGAGTGCGTTCGGGAAAGAACCGAACTGGCAGGTCTGGAGTACGGTATTCGCAATCCCTCACTTTTCCAGGACTATCATCATGCAAGTACGAATCGTGGAATTCCCTGAAGTCAGGGTAGCAACGCTTGAGCACTGCGGACCCGCCGGGCTCGTCAATGAGAGCGTACGCAAGTTCATCGAGTGGCGTATGCAGAGCGGACAGTCGCCGGTGGCGTCGAGTCGCACCTTTGGCATTCCCTATGGCAACCCCGATACGACACCTCCACAAGAATTCCGCTTCGCAATCTGCGGCGAGATTCACGAGGCCGTGGCGTCGAATGAGTTCGGTGTGCACGAGATCGTCATTCCTGGCGGTCGCTGCGTCGTGGTGCGACACACGGGGTCACCGGATCACATCGGCGAAACGATCTATCCGATTTACCGCGATTGGCTTCCGGCCAGCGGAGAGGAACTTCGTGACCAGCCGCTGTTCTTTCATTACCTGAGCGCCTATCCCGAGACACCGCAGGATCAATGGCAAACTGATGTGTATGTTCCGCTGCAATAGCGGAGCAAGCAGCTTTCGACCCTGGCGGACGTTGACGAATGTCCGCGCAGCAATGTGACAGGTTCTAGGGGGCGTTTCCAAACCCCAGAAACAACAAAGCCCTCGCATTTCTGCGAGGGCTTCGTTTTGTATGGTGCGGCACCAGGAGTCGAACCCGGGACCTACTGATTACAAGCTAGGTGCTCAGAATATACAAATCAATGAGTTACGAGATTCCTTGTTACGTGCGGACGCGCCAAAGCCCGCGTAGATAGCGGGCTCTGGTTCGCTTGTTACGTGGGGTTTGCTCAGTCTGCAGACGGTGAGACTGTGGGGATGCTCAGGTCGTAGACGTCCATCATCTTGGGGTCACGATGGCCGCTGGCCTCTTGCTTGTCCGCTCGGTTGCCAACGGTGAGCGCCCGGGAAGATGACAACCTGCGCGCCTGGCTGATCCAGTTCACCCTGACCGAAAAGCTCTCCAATCCGGAAAAAGTGGAAGGGCGCCGATCGGGCAACGCGGTGACGGCGCAGTCTGGACCGGGCGGCGCGGTAGGTGGCACCGGTGGCGACACACCTGGTGGCCCCGAAGAGCTGACCGGCTTTGAAGCCACGCTGAAAAAGGTGGATACCTGGTTAGGCGGGAGTCCCAAGGCATGAAGCTCCACAAGGAATTGACCATCAGCGGGGTGCCTTATGTCCTGGTCAAAAACGAAGTCCGGCTGGATGCGAAAAGCCCAGGCCGGGCGACGTTCACGATTCAGGCTACGGCGCCGGTCAAGGGGCTGGTGACACTCGATATCGGCTACAACAGCAGTACGCTGCAGCGACACTTCATTGGCTACGTCGAGCGCAGCAGCACGGCCAGCAGCACCCAGCAGGTGCTGTTCTGTCGCGAGCTGGCCGCGATCCTGGCCAACCCGCTGCCGCTGAACCTGCGTCACGTCGACCTGCGCGCCGTCCTGGTCGAGATCGGCCAGCACACCGGTTTGCGCTTCCGCGTCCCGGAACAGCCGTATGCCAGCGTCAAGGCGCCATTTTTCTACAGCCTGGCCGCCGGCTATCAAGCCATGGACAGCCTGGCCCGGGTTTTCAATATCCCCGACTTCATCTGGCAGCAGCAGGGTGACGGGGAAGTGTTCGTGGGCAGTTGGGCCGACAGCTTCTTTGGCGTTCGCCCGCCGCTGCAGCTGCCGGTGGAACTGTTCGACGACTACCAGGGCAATCAGAGCGCGATGATTGCGGCCCTTCCGGGGTTGCGACCAGGTGCAACAATCAACCACGGCGAGCGCATCACCAGTGTCGCGCTCATCGACAACCAGATGGCCATCCGATGGACGACGCAATCCGCCGCAGCGTAGAACGACAATTCCCTGAACTCACGGGCGGTTACCACCTGCCACGCTTTGCCAGGGTTGTCGCCGTGGCCGATGCGCCCGCCGGCTCCGGGATCTGCGACGACTTCCGCCCACGCTACGCGGTCGACATCGAGGTCATGGGCCCGGACGGGGAGCCAGACACCAAGCTTCCGATCCTGGCCGGTGTGCCTCTGCCGCTGCCCACTGGTGGCGAGGAAATGGGCATCTATGCGTTCCCCGAGGAAGGTACCCAGGTTGTGGTGTGCTTTGCCTACGGCCTGCCGCACAAGCCCTATATCCAAACCATTCTGCCCCACGGCCTGAGCATGCCCAGTGTCCCGAAGGGTGACCAGGTGTGGCAGCACAGCGAAGCCTGTCAGCAGCGTGTCGACGCGGACGGCAATTGGCTGCGCCAGACTGACGGCAAGATCCTGGACAAGGCGATCGAGCGGGAAGTAGAGGCGATGGGCAACACCGAGCGGTTCCAGAGCCATACCAGGACGGTGGACGACCATTCAACCGAATCGGTAGGAGGCATCAAGACCGTTGAAGCCCTGGGCGCGCTCAAGCTGCTATCGGGTGGTTCTGCGAGCCTGGCGGCGGTGGATGATCTGCACCAGGCGACCGGGCGGGATCTGAACCTGGTGGTGGGGCAGAAGCACAACGCCACGGTGGGTGGCGATATGGAGGAAAGGATTCATGGGCTTCGAATGAGCGTGACGCGACTGGGTCAAAGTTTTGAAGCACCAAAAACTTGGTTAGGTTCAACAGAAATCAACTTTTTGGCCGTAGCATGCGAACTTTTGGGCTTAGTTGAACAAATGAACTATCAGTTGGCGGAGCATAAGCATGGTGAGGGGGCAGTTCCGAACAATGCGCAGTTTTTCAGCACCGCCGGGGCGAGTGTCAAAAAATTAAGCAACGATATGGAATCCATTACTTTGCGCTGAAGTTAATAAGCGAGGCTGCCATATGCAGCCTCGCTGGAGAGTATTCAGATACCGTATTTTCTCTCTCTTCTTTCAAATGCAGTATGCCCTCCTTCTAATATGGAGCAAACCTTAGCTCTAACTCCGGTGCCGCTTTTAACGTCACCATCTTCTAATGCACCTGAGCTGTATGTAATAAGTTCTCCATCGTTATCTGCAACTATAACTTGCTCGGCATCCGAGTTTACAACAAGATTTGCATTGTGCGTGACAATGATTACTTGTCTGTATTTTTTGATGACGTTGAATAGTGGTACTAGTTGAGTAACTATAAATTCGTTATCGAGATCGTCTTCAGGTTGGTCAAAGATAAATGGACTGCCGAAAGGATCCGTTGCCAGCTTCAGACATACATAAAATGTTCCGCGTTGGCCTACGGACAGTTTGTTGACCGGTTTTGCTTTGTAAGTAAACTCGGCGTTTACATATAAGAAAGATTTTATGTTTTCAGGGGAGAATAAGTAGTTTATTAGTTCGTATCTTCCCCCTTGGTTAAAATATTCATCCTTCCAGAAAAATTCTTCAATGGATATAAATTTATCATCAACATTCATTATCTTCTGACCTGTAAGTAGCCTGAAGAAATCATCTTTGCTCCGTACGCAAAAAGTTGAATCAAGTTTTTCTTTAGTGGTTTTCTCAGCGGAACCTCTAAATTTGCCTCTGTTTACACAGCGTTCTAATCCGTTGTAGAATTTTTCAATGTCAAATACAATCGTGCCGATAATGTTGATATCTCTGAGGATATGTTGAACTAACCCATTTTGTTCCTCGTTCCATTCAGGGTTGGGTTGCTGAAGGCGACCGAATGCTATATCTATCTCAAGTCGCATGTTTTCAATGTATGAATTGTAATGGCCCCCAAGCTCGCCTCGTCTGGCTACGTATCTATGATATTCTCTTGTCTTTAAGTCTATTTCATTAAGTTTGTCTTTCGCCAGATCTATTGCATATTGATATTCGGTGATTTTATGTAGTAGGGATGAAATGTCTTGGTTTATGCCTTGTTTTGCAAACTCTGCACGAATTTGTTCGTTGTCCCTGCTAAGTTCTAATATTTTAGCATCGGCGGAGATGTTGTTCAGATTCATCGTTTGCGTGATTTGATCCACCACTATGAATGGAACTTTTGTTAGTGAATCTCGATAGTCGTTGTATTCAACAAGCTTTTCATTGAGTTTGCCAATGGTTCGAATCAATTCTGATAGTATTTCAGCGGACCGGCCTGTAAACGCCTTCTTCTCATTTATTGTGCTTGAGTTTGCTTGGTATCGTTCTATTAATGCGTGGTTTTGCGGGTTCGTCAGGGTGCTTATAAG
Source organism: Pseudomonas simiae (assembly GCF_000934565.1). Taxonomy (NCBI): domain Bacteria; kingdom Pseudomonadati; phylum Pseudomonadota; class Gammaproteobacteria; order Pseudomonadales; family Pseudomonadaceae; genus Pseudomonas; species Pseudomonas simiae. Next base: position 324,520 of record NZ_CP010896.1, read on the forward strand.
TTGGGTATTCTTTTCTATTATTGAATTTTGATACCCCGGTTTATTGATTTGGGCGCCATTTGCATCCTTTGCGTTCCAATACTCTACAAAAGCTCTATAATCTCCAAGAATTTGCACTAGTTCTTGTGAAATTACTGGGTCAAAGGGGATTGAGCGTATTCCTAGCATCCGTTTAATTTCGTTGCTAAGAGAAATAGGGTCTTTGCTGTAGCTATGTATGTTTCCTTGTGAGACGTGAAGGTACGTATAGGCGTCTTCTGTTAAGCTATCGAACTCAATATCTGCGCCGTCTACGCCGCCTTGATTTAGAGTGATTGATAAATTCTCGACATTTACCCCTCTAACTCTCTCTGTTCCTTGGCAGTTTCCTAGTCTTGAAAATACAGCGTCAAGTAGTAAGCTTTTGCCTGTTCCTCTTCCGCCAATTATTGCGACCATGTTAGGGTTTAGTAAGATGTCTTGGTGTGAAAATTTTATGTCGCCATCTTCAAAGATTTTACCCTGTACCGATATCTTTCTAAAATAAGGTTTGATGAAAGAGCGTTCTACAAAGTCATCAGTTTGCTGGACTCTATCGGAAGGTTCAAAAACGGATTGTCGGAGCCCTTGAAAGTTTGGTTTGGCTTTCACCCAAGTGTACTTTTCTCCTATCTGTTCGATTGCATGAGCGTCTGAACAGTTGAAAACTGGTTTTGCAATAGCCCCTTCGAAGCGATCGGTTAGGAGGAAAAAGCCACGGTCTCTCGGCCTGCCGAATATTACATGGCTAAATTTGTCAATTTCCAAAGCTACCGCTACTGACCGCCCCTCTTTTCTATCTGGTTGAAACCCTCCGTATCCATTCGGGCACATGGCGACTATGAAGTCTTTCCCAGCAATCAAGTTTTCCTCAAGATGCTTTATCAGAAGTCTTGGGTCGATAACTATTTCGCCCGCGTTTACACCACAGTTTTTAAATGACTCTTCAGAGCACCATATGCTCTTACCTTCCGTAGTGGTGTTGGTTACTGGAAATTTGGATAAGAGTTCATTAATGGTTTTGGTCGCAATCGTTTCTGAGAAGATAATGTGGATGTTGATCCACTCTCCATCTTTATTTGGTTGGTTAATTCTGAATTCGATATTTCCGAGAACTACAGCTTTAGCGTCGGCTTCATAAAGAGCAGACCGGATAATTTCGAGTTCGTCTTCTTTGAAGAAGAAATAATTTGTTATTCCTATTAGAGATAGCTCTGCGCTCTTTATGGCTTGTGCATACTCTCTAATGTCGGACTTTCCATAGTTGTTGTTTAGGTTGGTAAAAGGGGAGTGTAGGTGGAGATCCCATTTGTTCCATACAGAGCCTATCATTGAAAGTCCCTTTGTCTTATCTCGCAGATTATATGGCGAACGTAAGACTATAGCCGCATGCTGGCGATTTGCCTACGGCTTGTATGGAGCACCTTGAATCAAAAATACGACACAAAAAATGACGTCAAAATATTTTCTTCATAAGAAAAAAATGTATAAAAAAGCACTTATCCCCCTCCCGCCGACGGGGTTTGTGTCCTTTTTTTGTGCAAACCCGGATGTAGTACAAACGAACCGGCAGCCCAGGCGGGCCGGGGCGCTCTGCGGGCGATCGGCAGTTTCACAGATTGCAAAATTTTGAAGAGAAGTGCAGTGCGGTTGCACAGCGGTGCAGCAGACGACTACGAACGGGTCAGGGCTGGAGGCCCCGGTTTCATTGGGTCGAAAATTTTAAAACATTCGAACCAGGCGGTTTTCAGAATCGCAACCGGTCGAAAGTGCACGTCATTGCAGGTACAGGGCGTGTCTCAGGATATGCAGGGAGTTGCCCGCCGGCTGGGCCTGGCAGGCTGATTACATGGGGGAGAGGGGTTTCAAACTTTTGCAGCGGCGCCGCGTACATGAGGAAGGGCGCCGAGGCGTTCCAGGCGGGCGAATTCCGCTTCTACCAAAGGGACCAGCAACTGGTTCAATGAGCCATAAAGTGTGTCGGCCTGATGTCGAGTCAGTCGTTTTACCGTGCCGGTCACGCCGCTGGCGCAGCACACGCAATCGGGATCAATCCCGAGGATGTCCAGCGCACCATCTATATAGCCTCGCAGGTAGTCAGCACGGTTGAACAGAATCAGGCTGGCCGGTCCTTCCTGGTAGTCCCAATGGACCTCCCACAGGGCGCCTTTTTTGATGACTTCAATTTTTGGAATGGGAGCGACGGAGCTGGGCTTTGTCATGGTGTTCTCCGGATTAAAGTCACGAGGCGAGAGCAGTCTGGTGGGGCGTGCCTGAACGGCTGCTGAAAACTTTTCCAGGTACACCCCCTCCTGACACGTAAGTGGCGTAAGCGGGTCGAGAAACGCCTGAAAAGCCCCGGATTCATTGGGGGGCGTCACTTACAGTCACGTCGTCAAAAAGTGTAAGTCAGGAAAGCGGATCAAAAAAACCCTTTGAAAACAGTAGGTTGCTGACTCCGTCACTTACAGTCACGAACTGTTCGGCGCCGACACTGATCTGACAGTCTACTTACGGTTTAGAAATGGCTCTAAGCTATTGAAATATAAGGGATAGAGATAGATAAAAAATCTCACTTACACTTCTTACGCACTTTTGATGGGTGCACCGAAAAAATTTTCCCGTATGTAGAGAGGGTGACGCATGACGTGTTCAGACATTACCGTGGCGCTGGATTTGCGGGCTACTGGTTATCCCACACCCGTTGATCGAAGCCTGCTGCCAGCATCTGAGTAATACTTTCATATCAGCTTGAACCGTGCGCTGGAGCATATTTAGCACCAGGTGCAGGGGAGTGCCCATAAGGCTTACTCGAGAGCTTCGGTGTGGAGACTCTTGGGGTACTTACGCCTTGTCCAAAACCTGTTGTTGAGCCACATACCCACGAATGCGCCCAGAAACGAGTAGAAGAAAAGCCCGCTGTCTGGATTGGTAAGGAAAAATGCTGGTCGTGGTCCGTAGACAGCGGCGAGGAAGCCTCCCACAGCCATAACTGGCGGAGACAGAATCCAGGTGATAGAGCGCAATTTGCCTGACGTTTTCTTCTGGGGTTTGGGCCGCGTGAATTGGCCAAGGTTTCGAAAACCCTGTGGGAGACCTTTCAAGGTGCCTTTTATGCTGGGTTTTCGATCAGTGCTGGTATGCAGAACCTCCACCACAACGCCATCGTTTTTATCGAGGAAGTTGAAGGTGAACTCCATCTCACTAACGTCTCCGTCTGGCGGCTTTGGAATTGAGAAGTCGTTTACCGCCCGAGTCGATTTCAGTATTACGGCGGATAGGATCCGTCCGTCGCCTCCAACATGGAAGCGGAGCGGATCCTTAGCAACGATATCTTCACCATTAATGGTGTTCTCGCCACTGTTCCAGAGAATCAGAATGGATTTGGTTAGACGAGGAATACTGATGCCGTTGTATTGAACGACTATCTCTGGTGGTAGCGCGTCTGAGGCGCTCCCCAGGAGATGCTCTCCCAGGTAGACATAGGCCAAGCTGGTTCGTCTGCGAGTCCATAGGTAAGTAAGGACCGCGATTACGATGCCTGTAATCCCAAGCAACGTGCCAAGCCAGCTTTTTTCCAGGAGGCCCTGCGCATAGTCGATCCACGACATAACCGTATCCCTACAGATGATGAGGAAGCGAAAACTGGTTGCTTGTTACGTGCCTTGTTACGTATTGCACAAAAAACAAAGGCCTGCATCGCTGCAAGCCTTTGTTTTTAAATGGTGCCGGCACCAGGAGTCGAACCCGGGACCTACTGATTACAAGTCAGTTGCTCTACCAACTGAGCTATACCGGCGTGTTAGGGCGACGATTATAGCGATTGGCGAGGTTCTGTAAACCCCTGAATTCTGACTATTTTTGCAAACCTGCAGGTTTTTTCGTCTTGTGCGGTTTACGGGGTGTGGCGGGGCTTCTTTCTTCAGCTTCCGTCGGCGCAGTTGTCGGCGAATTTGCCGTAGTTCAGGACGTGTTTTTGGCCGTGGGAGTCCAGGTAGGTCATGTGGGTATTGACCACGCCGCAGGAGGCGGCGTTGTCCTCCACGGTGGCGACGATGCGTTGGATGTCTGGCTTCGGCTTTGTGTCGGCGTGGGCGTTGAGGGTGAAGGCGAGCAGGCTGGCGGCGATGAAGATGTTCCAGTTGTTGGGGTTCATGGGTGCGTCCTCGGTGCAGGTCAATAGTGGGTGTGGGTCCTATTGAATGCCGGGGAGGTATATGGGGTGTGTCGCAAAACTCGGGTTTTGTTTCGTTTTGTATGGGGCGTGTGCCGAGTTACATGCCAATACGCGTCGGGCGAAATGATTGATAAGTTGATCAAAAAATACGCTAAATAAATATAAGCATTTGATTATTATAAGAAAAACTATAAGTCATATAAATGGCGCCAAGCCGCTCATCTGAAACAAGTTAGCTGAAATCATCAAAATACTGACACTATCAAGGTGATATCACACAATGCGCGCCTTATTTTATTCAACCATTTAAAGGGGGGAGCAAAGGCAGTGAGTCGCGCAGATGACATTTCCAAACTATACGACGCACTGACTGGCCCCCTCCGTGTTGATCAGCCCCAGGTCGATGAGCCAGTTTCGCCTGGCTTGCAAAGCTTGCTCGATCAGCTGAATCAGGGCGCAGCCCCGCATCTTTATCCGCTTGAACTGGGTGAGGGGACGCTGTGCGACGTGTATTCGGAGGCAGCGGCGCCCAAGGTTGTGGTGGTGGTCTCCGCCAAGGGTGGAGTTGGCCGCACCACGCTCACAGCGGCACTCGCCAGCAGCCTGCAGCGACAGGGCCATCCTGCGCTCGCGCTGGACCTGGACCCGCAAGACGGACTGCGCCATCACCTGGCGCCCGGTGTGAATATGGCGGGCATTGGCGCGACCAGCCTGCTCAACAAAACCTGGGAAGCGTTACCGGTTCGTGGTTTTGCCGGATGCCGGGTAGTGGCGTTCGGTGAAACCGACCCGGTGCAACAGCAAAGCTTGAATCGTTGGCTGGGCCAGGATCTGGAGTTTCTGGCCAAGCGTCTGGATGGGATGAAATTGAGTGGCCGGGACACGCTGATCATCGATGTGCCGGCAGGCAATACCGTATACCTGAGCCAGGCTATGTCGGTTGCCGACGTGGTGTTGGTGGTGGTGCAAGCGGATGTCGCGTCATTTCGCAGCCTGACTCAAATGGACCGTGTGCTTGCCCCTTACCTGGACCACGCGAAGTCACCGTACCGCTTCTACGTGATCAACCAGGTTGACCCTGCTCATCGGTTCAGCCAGGACATGGTCGACGTATTCAAGCTTCGCCTGGGGGAGGCCGTGCTTGGAACCCTCCAGCGCGATCCCGCGTTTATCGAAGCTCAGGCTTACGGGCGCGACCCCCTCGATCCGGTGAGCAACAGTGCCGCGTGCCGGGATCTGAGTAGTCTATGTCGCGAATTGCTCAAACGAATCAATTAAGCGCCTACTCGTTGAAGAGGCTTGAGCCATTAAATTGACGATTTGCCGCTTATCTAAAAAATGAGCAGGTTTATCATCAAAATAATGACACTTTGTCAGTGCTGTCACAGAATGCGACAACAGAGACGCCGATAATAAGACCTGCGGTGAGCCTTCTACTTGCCGACCCTTCACGTCTTTAAGCCGCGTCGTGGGGAGTTCGGGCCATGAGCCTTGCTAACGAGTTTTTCGTGTTGTTCGGTAAAAATGTCACGCGAGATGCCCAAGGGCTCAACGCACGGCTGCATTTTTTCGGCAGCATTCCCGTCGAGGATGGCAGCCCCGTTTCGAGCACCCGCGAAGACGTGCCGTCAATGAATGTCCGCGCGGCGCGGCCCACCGTGGTGGCTTTGGTCTCCGTCAATGGCGGCGTGGGTCGCAGCACTCTGGCTACGGCCTTGAGCAGCGGCTTGCAGCGCCAGGGCGAGTCGGTGGTGGCCTTGGACCTTGACCCGCAAAATGCCCTGCGTCATCACTTCGGGGTCAGCCCGGATGCAGAGGGACTCGGCCCTGCCAGCTTGCAGAACGCGCAATGGGCGGCGATCCAGCAGCCTGGTTTCGCTGGCTGCAAGGTGATCACCTTCGGTAGCACCAGTACCCGGCAGCAAGAAAGCCTGCAGCGCTGGCTCACCCATGAGCCGGATTGGCTCGCACGGCGCCTGGAAGACTTGAGCTTGGGCGCGCGCCATACGCTGATCATCGATACCCCGGCCGGTAACAACGTTTACTTCCAGCAAGCGCTGAGCGTGGCCGATGTCGTGCTGGTCGTCACCCAGGCCGATGCAGCGTCGCTGGCCACCCTGGATCAACTGGATGCGCTGTTGGCGCCCCATCTGAAGCGCGAGCGCCCGCCGCGCGTGCATTTTGTGGTCAATCAAGTGGACGAGTGCAATGCGTTCAGCCTGGACATGGTCGAAGCATTCAAGCAGCGTTTGGGCAGCACCCTGTACGAGGTTCACCGTGATGTGGTCATCAGCGAATCCCTGGCTTTCAGCACCGACCCACTGGACAGCCAGTCGATGCGCCTGGCCGCTGACGATATCAATGACCTGTGCCGGTTGTTGAGGGTGTCGAAAAAATACGTCTAGAGCGCGGTTTATACGCTTAACGCCAGATGCTTATGCACAATCGGTTGGATGGCGGTGTCACGAAAAAGCCATTTTGTGGAGCCGTTCTCATCACGCCGCAACTGCCTGTTTTGCGTGCGTTTTATTTTGTGAACAAAAAATGACCAGCGCCGTTTATGAGCTGTAGTGCAGATGGTTACAGGCCCCGTAAAGAAATCATCAACAGAGTTATCCACAGGCTGCCTGCGACAATTTCGCCCTTAATCGCGCTCGGCAAGCACCATCAAGTTGCGCGGCGTCAGTGCGGGTTCGCAAAAGGTGCCTACTTGGACGTTGTAGCCGTTTTCGTCGAGAAACAATGCCCGATCCAGTACCAGCCACATTTCCAGTGGGCGCCGAAACAGACCACGCACCAGTTCCAAATTCCTGACCTCGGCCAGGCGGCGCCAGCCGTACGCTTCCAGCGCCGCCCAATCCTGTTCAGCTGTGGATAACCCTTTGAGGCCTGCCAGTTCCCGGCAATAGTCGGCAAAGGGTTTGTCCAGCCAACTGGCAGGCAGGGAGGGCGTTGGCAGGTATTGGTCGACGCCACGAAGGTCGCGTTGCAGTTGATCGAACCCCAGGCGTCGCGCCATGGACGTGTCCCGTTGCAGGCGCACGCGTTTGCCTGCGGTGACGGTTTCGCTCAGCGGCAGGCCGAGGTCATCGATCGACAGTTGCAGGCGTGACGCCCGGCCTGCATTGGACAGTGGCTGGTAGGCGTCAGCATGGATGCGGTTATAGCAGCACGGCGCCAGCGCCAGCTGTTTGCAGCCGGCCGCGCTGGCCAGGTGCAGCAGGCGCACATGCAGGTCGCCACAGGCATGCAGGGCGACGGGCGTGTGTTCGGGGGTGATCGCCACATCGGCCATCACGTCTTGCAGGCGATGGGTCACCGGCAAGCCATGATGGTTGCTCAAGGCCTGGCCTGTAGCGATCAGCGCAGGGTCGTATTCCAGGCAGGTCAGTGCCTGCCCGGTTTGTAACAGACGACGACCGAGGTGGCCCTTGCCCGCGCACCAGTCCAGCCAGTGTGTGGGTGTCTGTGCAAACTGCAGTGCCGCGCCAAAGGCTTCAATCTGTTCCCACTTGCGACCCGGAACATCCACATTCAGGCGATGGCGAGCGGCTTGCAGCGGGTGCATCGGTAACTTATCCACAGCACTGAGCTGCACGGCTTGCGCAGCAAGCTGTGGAAAAGGTGCAGGCGCGGCGAGGTCATGGGGATGGTTGTGACGGGCTTCGGCTTCGGCCAACGAGCGTTGGCGCAGCCACTGGGCGAGGTCGGGATGCTCGGCTTCCCAAGGTAACTGGCGATGCGTAAAGGGCCGTGGTTTCCACAGCCCTTGGTGCTCGATCAGGAACGCATCCAGCGCGTGGAAGCGGGCCTCAACGTCCTTGGCAAGCATCGACGCGCAGCCAGCGTTCCAGCAGCTTGAAGCCGCGTACCAGCACGTACGCCATCAACAGGTAGAACAGGCCGGCGGCGAAGAAGATCTCTACCGGCAGGTACGTACGGGCAATGATGGTCCGCGCCATGCCGGTCAATTCCAGCAGGGTGACGGTGCTGGCCAGGGCGCTGGCCTTGAGCATCAGGATCACTTCGTTGCTGTACGCCGGCAGGCCGATGCGCGAGGCGCGCGGCAGGATGATGTAGAACAGTGTCTTCGGCTTGGACATGCCCAGGGCGCGCGCGGCTTCAATCTCGCCCGGCGGGATGGCCTGGATCGCGCCGCGCAGGATCTCGGCGATGTAGGCGGCGGTGTGCAGGGTCATGGTGGCGGTGGCGCACCAGAACGGATCGCGCAGGTAGGGCCACATGAAGCTCTCGCGCACCGAGTCGAACTGCGCCAGGCCGTAGTAGACCAGGAACAACTGCACCAGCAACGGCGTGCCACGGAAGAAGAAAATGTAGGCATAGGGCAGGGCGCTGACATACCAGCGGCGCGAGGAGCGCGCGATACCCAGCGGAATTGCCAGCAACAGGCCGGCGATGACCGCAATGGCCACCAGCTCCAGGGTGAGGATGGCACCCTGGGCCAGCTTGGGCAGCCACTTGATGATCACGGCCCAGTTCAGGCCCAGGTCGAAATGCGCCAGCCAGCTGTAGTCGCCGCTCATTGGGTGCTCCTTGCAAAGCCGCGGGCGGCGCGTTTTTCCAGGAAGTGCATGCCGGTCATGGCCAGGACGGTCAGGCCCAGGTACATGAAGGCGGCGACCATGAAGAAGGTGAATGGCTGCTTGGTGACGGTCACGCCGATCTGCGCATGGCGCATGATTTCTTCCAGGCCGATCACCGATACCAGCGCGGTGTCTTTCATCAGGATCATGAACAGGTTGCCAAGGCCCGGTAGGGCGATGCGCCACATCTGCGGCATGATCAGCCGAGTGAAGATCCGGAACTTCGACAGCCCCAAGGCGATACCGGCTTCGCGGTGGCCTTTGGGAATGGCGAGGATCGCGCCACGGAACACTTCCGTTGCGTAGGCACCAAAGCACAGGCCCAGGGCGATCACCCCGGCGGCAAAGGCACTGAGGGAAAGGTCGGGGTTGCCAAAGAACTCCCCGAGGGCACGCATCAGGTTGACCGTGCCGAAGTAAATCAGCAGCACCCACAACAGCTCTGGAATACCGCGAACAATGGTCGAGTAAGCGCCGCCAAGCCATTGCAGCGGCTTGTACGGCGAAGTCTTGGCCAAGGCGCCGGCAAGGCCTAGCACCAGCCCCAGGCACAGGGCCGTGAGCGCCAGTTTGACGGTCATCAGCGCGCCAGCGGCGAGCGCCGGGCCGAATCCGTAGAGATCGAAATTCATGGTGTTTTCATATCGCGGCAGGCATTGCAAAAAGCCGACGCGCTCAACTGAGCGCGCCGGGCATACCGTTCAGATCATTCGATGCTGAAAGGGAAGTACTTGTCGTTGATCTTCTTGTAGGTGCCGTCTGCCTTGATCTCTGCCAGGGCTTTGTTCAGGCGCTCGCGCAGTGGGTCGCCCTTGCGTACGGCGATACCGATCTTGTCGCTTTCTACCACCGGGTCGCCTTTGAACTCGTAGGCCGAACCGTCTTTGCTCTTGAGCCATTCGTACTGCACGTACTTGTCAGCCAGGATGCCGTCCAGGCGACCGGAGGTCAGGTCGAGGTAGGCGTTTTCCTGGGTGTCGTACAGCTTGGCTTCGGTATCCGGCAGCTTGTCTTCCAGGTAAGTACCGGCCAACGTGGCGCGTTGTGCACCGATCACTTTGCCTTTGAGGTAAGCGGCGTCGGTCTTGAAGTCGGCGGTGGCTTTAGGCGCGATGAACTGCAGCTTGTTGGAGTAGTACGGGTCGGTGAAGTCGACGGCCGCCTTGCGCTCCTCGGTGATCGACAGCGAGGACACCAGGAAGTCGAACTTCTTGGCGTTCAGGGCCGGGATGATGCCGTCCCAGTCGGACACATACACTTCGCACTTCTCGACTTTCATCTTGGCGCACAGGGCGTCGCCGATGTCTTTGTCGAAGCCCACGACGTTGCCGCTGGCGTCTTTATTATTGAACGGCGGGTAGGCCGCTTCGATCCCCATTTTCAAGGTTTCTGCCATGGCCGTGGCGCTGAACGCCATCGAGACGGCCGCAGCCAGAAGGAATTTTTTATAGTTCTGCATGCATGTTGCTCCGTTAGCGGTTGCTGGACATGAATTGTTTGCAGCGCGCCGAAAGCGGGTTTTCAAACACCTGCTGTGGCGATCCTTGCTCTTCGACCAGGCCCTGGTGCAGGAACACCACTTCACTGGACACCTGACGGGCGAAGCCCATTTCATGGGTGACCAGCAGCATGGTGCGGCCTTCTTCGGCCAGTGCGCGGATCACATTAAGTACTTCCTGAACCATTTCCGGGTCAAGCGCCGAAGTGGGCTCATCGAACAGGATGACTTTAGGCTGCATCGCCAGAGTGCGCGCAATGGCCGCCCGTTGCTGCTGGCCGCCGGACAGTTGCGCGGGGTACGCGTGGCGTTTGTCGGCAATGCCGACCTTGGCCAGCAGGGCTTCGGCGACTTCGATGGCTTCGGCTTTGCTTTGGCCGAGCACACGGCGAGGGGCCTCGATGATGTTGTCGAGGATGCTCATGTGCGGCCACAGGTTAAAGTTTTGAAACACAAAACCGATTTCGCTGCGCAGGCGGTTGATCTGCTTGCCGTCGGCGGCCATCAATTCGCCGTTTTTCGCGGCCTTGAGCTTGAGTTCTTCACCGGCCACCAGGATCTGGCCCTGGTGCGGGTTTTCCAGCAGGTTGATGCAGCGCAGGAAGGTGGACTTGCCGGAACCGGAGGAACCCAGGATCGAGATCACATCGCCGTCGCGAGCGGTCAGCGAGATACCTTTGAGTACCTCCAGCTCACCATAGCGTTTATGCAAGTTGCGGATTTCAAGCGCGGGCGTGGCCTCGGCCATGTGGGGTCCTCATTGTGTTCATTGCAATCCTGCTGTTGGGCCGCCTTCCTGGCGAGGCGCCAAGCTAGCATAGCGTCTTGATGGCAGCCAACAGCGTGGCCGGCGGTAAACAGGTGGTGTGCGGCAGGGTGTCGCATCGGCACAGCAGCGTGTCGCGCCATCAACAACCGAACATCCGTTTGAACCTGAAAAACTGCAGGCTTCGCGTAAAAAAGGGCGCGATGGTGCCAGCTTTGGTCGGGTGTTGGAAGGGTTAACCGGGCAAACGGTGCATATCAGCCCTTTTGTGGGGCGTCACGTACTTTTTGTGTGTGTTTATGGTGCGTTTATTCGTCTTGAATGTGAGTCGCACGGTAACGCTATAGCGGAATGCCATTGTTCTCAATGACTTGCGAGGCGTGTTGAAACTTCCTACAGCCCGCGTCAATCGCGGCGCTGTAACATTTTGGCGCAAATCTTGCGTAAAAAATAAAGAACGCCCTGTTGGTTTCTTTTCACGACAAAGATTCCGAGCCGGGCCGACCGTTTTCGCAATTCCTCGTAAAGGTGTGTCAATGAGTAGTACGCAAAGCTCCAATGACCTCGAACAGGGGCTCAAACCGCGTCACGTCACCATGCTGTCGATTGCCGGCGTTATCGGTGCCGGTTTGTTTGTCGGCTCCGGCCACGCGATTGCTGCCGCCGGCCCGGCCGTACTGTTGGCGTATGCCGCTGCGGGGACGCTGGTGGTGTTGGTGATGCGAATGCTGGCCGAAATGGCCGTGGCGTCGCCGGACACCGGTTCGTTCTCCACCTACGCTGACCGGGCGATCGGCCACTGGGCCGGTTTCACCATTGGCTGGTTGTACTGGTGGTTCTGGGTGTTGGTGATTCCGTTGGAAGCCAACGCTGCCGCGACCATCCTTCATGCCTGGTTCCCTGATATTGCGATCTGGGTCTTTACCCTGGTCATTACCCTGCTGCTGACAGCAACCAACCTGTTCAGCGTGAAGAACTACGGCGAGTTCGAGTTCTGGTTTGCGTTGATCAAGGTCGTGGCGATCGTGGGCTTCGTGATCCTCGGCCTGGCCGCTATTTTCGGGTTCCTGCCGACCAGCCAGGTCAGCGGTGTTTCCCACCTGTTCGACACCCAAGGCTTCATGCCCAACGGCATGGGCGCTGTGTTGGCTGCAATCCTGACCACCATGTTTTCGTTCATGGGCACTGAGATTGTCACCATCGCCGCCGCTGAGTCGAAGAACCCAGGCCAGCAAATTACCAAGGCAACCAACTCGGTGATCTGGCGGATTGGTTTGTTCTACCTGTTGTCGATCTTCATCGTGGTGTCCCTGGTGCCGTGGAACGATCCGACCCTGGCAGCCGTAGGTTCCTACCAGACCGTGCTGGAACGCATGGGCATCCCGAACGCCAAGCTGATCGTCGACCTGGTGGTATTGGTTGCCGTGACCAGCTGCTTGAACTCGGCGCTGTACACCGCTTCGCGCATGCTGTTCTCCCTGGGTCGTCGCGGTGATGCGCCAGCGGTGGCCAAGCGCACCAACAAGAGCGGCACGCCTTACTGGGCTGTGCTGTTGTCGACTGGCGCGGCATTCCTGGCGGTATTCGCCAACTACGTGGCCCCGGCGGCAGTGTTCGAATTCCTGCTGGCCAGCTCCGGCGCCATTGCGCTGCTGGTGTACCTGGTGATCGCCGTGTCGCAACTGCGCATGCGCCAGAAACGCACGGCGGCGGGCGAGAAGATTGTCTTCAAGATGTGGCTGTTCCCAGGCCTGACCTACGCGGTGATGGTGTTCATCGTGGGTACGCTGACCATCATGCTGTTCCAGGAAGCGCACCGTATCGAGATCATTGCGACTGGGGTGCTGAGCTTGCTGGTGGTGGCGGCGGGGCTGTTTGTGTCGAGCCGTCGCAAGACACAGAGGGTAGGTGCTGCGGCACTTAACTGATGTGATATAAGCCGGTGCTTGAGGGCGCCGGCATTAAAAATGTGGGAGCAGGCTTGCTCGCGAAAGTGGTAGATCAGTCACTATTTCTGGCGACTGAAACACCGAATTCGCGAGCAAGCCCGCTCCCACATTTGGTTTTGTATCAGTCCTGGGAGTTGGTCAGCGCTTGGGACGCCGCGACGTAATCCGCCTGGAACTGCGGCGACTCGATCCACGCCAGGGCCGCGGCTTCATCATCGGTATCTGTAGCCCACTGCCGATACTCGATCAGCGCCGCCAGGATAAAATCGGTGGCTTCTTCTTCGCCTTCCTGTTCCAGCACCAGTGCCAGCAACGGGTGGGCCAAGAACACGGCGCACAAGGCCTGTTGGCTGGTTTCGCCAGCGGTGCGCATCTCTACGAACAGCTCGGTCAAATCCACTGACTCAAGGTCAATGCGACTGTCGTCGCCGGCAAATGCGTCCGGCTTGGTCGCTACGGCACGCTGGGTACGGTTCTGCTTGGCCTTGGCCTTTGCCCGGTGGGCACGTTTTTGTTGCTTGTTCGGCGAGGCCATGGGCTCAGCGTCCTAGGTTTCGGATCGGGATGGGGTATTGAAGCGCAGGTTGAGGGAAATCCCAAGGGTATCTGCAGCCAATTGGCCGGTTTGAAGCCACGCCAATGCAATCGGCCACAGCCGATCCTGATACTCGCTGCGAAAAAATGCGAAATGTCCGACTTCCTTTTCGCCTATGTCTTCAGGCGCGATCCGCAGATGAGTGCGCGCACTGCTGTCGAAGTAATCCAATAGTCGCTCGATGGCAGCTACCGTTCCGAAGGGGTCGTCGGTGATACTGATAGCCAGTATCTGCGCCTTCACACGACTGAATGGCAACTTACCCAAGGCTCGTCCGCTGGGGCGTGTTTCGTACCTGGGCGTCGGGGTACTCCAGTCCCGCACCACGCCCGCTGGAGTGTCTTCCAGCCAGTCCAGGCGCTTGCCGGGAAAGTGCCCGCACAGCTTGGTCAATAACGGCATCACCACATGCCACTTGGCGAACATTCGCCAGCGCACGTCCGCCGCGTAATCGCGCCAGTACGCAAACTGCGCGCCTACGGTCACCATTCGCCGAATGACCGCACCCGATGCCCCGAGCCCTGCCGCGCAGCCACCGAAGCTATGGCCGACGACATCAATCGGCTGTCCCGGAAACTCCCGTTGCGCGCGCTTCAGCATTGCCTCGAAATCCAGCGCGCCCCAATCCGACCATGAGGCCTTGAAGCCACGCAATGAGCCATTGCGGGATTCGCCGATGCCACGGTAGTCGTAGGTGATGACGTCAACGCCGTTGGCGAACAGGTAGTCGGCAAAGCGCGCGTAGTGGCGGCAGCGGACGGAGGTGGCGGCGTTGATGATGACGACCGGGCGCTCAAGGTCGGTGCGCGGGTGGTGCCAGGTGAAGCCGCCCAGGACGTAGCCGTCGGCGGCAGGTTCCTGGAAAGCTTCCGGAGTGGGGCGGGTTGGGCGGTTCATGGGACTGCCGGGTCCTTGCGCCTTGGGTAAGGGCATGCTGGCTCACGCGCTTTTTTATAAGACGCCGAACTTAACAAATTTCGGGCATTGTGATTGCGAAGATTGTCGGGATGCTCGACCTTTCCCCCTCCAGATGCTTAGGCTGACGGCCTTTCGATCAATCTGGGCCAGCCTCATGACTCGCGACGTCCTCGAACACAACCAAATTCCGGTCTACTTCGCAGCCGTTCTGCTGGCGGTCGGCTTCGGTCTGTTCGCGCCCTCATTCGCCCAGGGCCTCAACGCGTTTGTCACCCCTGCCATCGCGGTGCTGATGTACGCAATGTTCCTGCAAATCCCCTTTCTGGACGTGCGCCAACGCCTGAGCAACAAACGCTTCCTGTCGGCATTGCTGCTCGCCAACTTCATCCTCATTCCGTTACTGGTATGGGCATTGACTCAAAGCCTGGCAGGACGCCCGGCTCTGCTGGTTGGGGCGTTGCTGGTATTGCTGACCCCGTGCATCGACTACGTGGTGGTGTTTACCCATATCGGCAAGGGCGACTCACGGCTGATGCTGGCGGCGACGCCGGTGTTGTTGTTGCTTCAGTTGGCGCTGTTGCCGATCTATTTGAGCGTGATGCTCGGGACACAGTCCGCGGTGGTGGTGGAGGTGGGTCCGTTTATCGAGGCGTTCTTCCTGCTGATCGTGGTGCCGATGGTTCTGGCCGTACTCACGACTTCTCTGGCACGGCAATCATCGCTCGTCAGTGCTTGGAACGTCGCCTGGGCGTGGATGCCGGTGCCGGCGATGGCGCTGGTGCTGTTTGTGGTGATCGGCTCGCAAATCATCTCGGTGGTGCGGGATATCAACCTGCTGCTGCCGGTGATCCCGGTGTACATCGGTTTCCTGTTGCTGGCGCCATTGATGGGGGCGCTGGCATCGCGGCTGTTTGCGCTGCCCGCGGTGACGGCCAGGGCGGTGACGTTCAGCGCGTCGACGCGCAATTCGCTGGTGGTGTTGCCCTTGGCGCTGGCGCTGCCGGAGGACGTGCGTGGGTTGGCAGCGACGGCCGTGATCCTGCAAACCTTGGTCGAATTGGTTGGCGAGTTGATTTATGTACGACTGATTCCGAAATGGGTGTGGCCCGCGGGTCGGTAAAAACGGGAATGTTCAGGTCCGTTCAGGCGCTATTCAGCAGGGCAGTCGGCACCATAAGTCGGCGCCCCTTACCTGACAGGTCAACCGATGGATCACCGCAACCGTTTTCGCCTGGAGTCCCTAGGCATCTTCCTGTTTGCAATGCTGCTTTTTACCCTGGGTATCTGGGATCAGCAGCCCCAGGGATTTGACGGACGCTGGGCGCTGTTCCTGCAAGAAATGTTTCGCCATGGTGCGAGTCTTTTCCCGACCACCTACGGCCAGCCCTACGCGGATTACCCAGGCACCGCGACGTTCTTCAGCTTTGTGTTTGCCCGACTCTTTGGCGCGCCCAACCATCTGGCCAATGTGCTGCCCACCGCCCTGGCTTCCGCGGGCGTGGTTACCTTGATTTATCGGTTGCTGGTCCCGGCGAATCGCCAGTGGGCGCTGCTCACTGTGCTGTTGACCCTGCTTACCACTCAACTGCTCGAAAAATCCCGCTCGGTCTGCCTGGATCAGATGGTGGCGTTGTTGTGTGTAGGAAGTTTTTACCTGTTGCACAGTGGCGGGCGTTGGAGGCGGCTTGGGGTGTTTCCGTTGTTCATCCTGGGCTTTGCGATACGCGGGCCGCTGGGGTTGATCGAAGTCTGTGGCGTGGTCTGTGTGTACTGGGCGTTGGGCAAGCCTGGGGAACGTGTGAAACAGGTGCTGATTCACGGCGCTGTTGGCCTAGTGCTGCTGGCAATCTGTTGGTGGTTGCTGATGAAGTTGGCGCGCATCAGTGGGGGCGACGCCTTTGCCGACGAGGTCTTCAGGATGCAGGTAGGCGGCCGTCTCGATGAAACCGGCGAGCCGTTCTATTTCTACTTCCAATTGAGCCTGTACCGCTATTTCCCGGTGGTGCCATTGGCGCTGGCCACAATGATTGCGCTGCGTCATCGCTGGTCCGAGCGGTTCGAAGGTGACCTGCAATGGGTGGCACGACTCGGCGCCTGCGGCTTGATGATCTTGCTCGGGCTGTCGGTGCCGCACTTCAAGCGTGCGTATTACGTCCTGCCCATGGTGCCGATGTTTGCGGCTGTCGCGGCCTATGGGTTGCTTCAGGCGCCAGGTTGGCTCTCGGGCGTGCGCCGATGCTACGAAGGGCTGATCGTGGCGCTGCCGGCGTTGTGCGTGGTTGTAGTCTTTGTCTGTCGGCATGGGTGGCAAAAGCAGGGTTACTGGCCCGACGTTTCGCTGCCGTTGCTGATTGGCGTGTTGGCGGTGTTGCAAGTCGCAGCGCTGATCGCCTGGCGGCGAGTGGGGCGGTTGGTGTGGCTCAGCCTGATCGCATTGATGGCGCAATGGTTGCTATTGGTGACGGTAGTGGAGCCGGCCAAGGACCTGCAATTCGATACCCGCAAGTTTGTGGGTCAGGTCGAAGCGATGCGTGCCACGGCGCCTGGGCCGCTGGTGTTTATCAACCTGGGCCGGGACACTTGGGCGGTGCGCTACATGATGAACCTGAATCACGATGAGCAGCCGGTATTTATCGGCAGGGCAGAGCTTGATCAGCTAGAGGGAGTGCCCCGGCCTGCGTGGGTGATTGTGGCGCGCAAGGAAACGGCATTGCTCAAAGGGACGGCGCTGGAGCATCAGCATGCGGTATTCAGTGGGCGGTTGAATGACAATCCATTGATGGTGTTTTTGCTCAACTGAAAGGCGGTGGGTTGCGTACTGTCACTTCATCTTCGGTCCCGATAAAGACAGTATTCAGTGATGCGTTCGGCTACTGTGGCCTGCGCAAAATACACTGACGCACTTTTTCAAGGATTGAAATGAAAGCCCTATTGCTTGTGTTATCCACCGTCGCCCTGCTGTACGGCTGCACCACGCCGCTCACGTCCGACATGTCTAGCCCGTCGATTGCCGACACCAAAACCGTGGTGTTCGGCGGTAAAGCGTTCGTTCTCAAATTTCAGAAACCGGGCTTGTGGGAGTATTTCCCGGCAGAGGAAAGCATCGATGCCTGGAATGAAATGCTGGACTTCACCGTCGTGCCTCGGGAGATGAACCGCTTCAAACCCCTCGACCTCGCCAAGCGGGCCATCCAGCTTCACCAGCAAGAAAACCCGAACATGCCTGCGATCCTGCTGACCGACAATAAAACCGGAATCGATTATTCGATGATGTTTTATCCCACCTCATTGCGTAAAGACGGGCAATTCTCGGAAATCAGTTATTTCAAGTATTACAGGGATGGCACTACCGGGCAGACCATCATCTTTCACTTTGCCAGGAACATTCCAAGACCGAACGAGCCCTCGCAAAGCGCAATAGAAACGGGCCGGGAAATAGTGCCGCTGATAGAGGCGTTCCCGCTGTATCGGCCGTAATGCCGTTGAACGCACAGCACCGATCGATTCGCCGGCGGTGCTTGCCGGAAAAGCGTCTATAGGATTTGTATTTTGAAGGGTGGCGAGGGCCGTAAACGAAAAAACCCCTGAGACCTTTCGGAATCAGGGGTTTCGGTATTTTGGTGCCCAGAGACGGAATCGAACCGCCGACACGGGGATTTTCAATCCCCTGCTCTACCGACTGAGCTATCTGGGCAACGGGGCGCATTAAACGGGTTTTTCAGGGGGTCGTCAAGCAAGTTTTCAAAAAATATTTAATTATTACCGTCGCTTACGTGCAGACCCCGGTTTTTGATCAATTATTGAGCAGGTGGCACGTAGCCGTCGGCCTTGGCGTAATCCTCGCCGGAAAAGAACTTGTCCATTTCGCCCGCCAGGTATTTACGGTCTTCGGCATTCATCATGTTCAGGCGCTTTTCGTTGATCAGCAGGGTCTGGTGTTTCAGCCAGTCGCCCCAGGCCTTGGCCGAGACGTGCTCGAAAATGTCCTGGCCTTTGGCGCCCGGGTAAGGAGGGCGTTCGAGGCCTGGCAGTTCTTCTTTGTACTTGCGGCACATGATGGTGCGGGTCATGACGAAACTCCTGCATTCAATACGTCGGCCGCGCGTTTCAGCAGTTTTTTTACCGGGGCGGCAAGGCCCAGGCGCGGCGGGGTGGCGAGGTTATACCAGAGCCAGTCGGCCTCGGCCACGTGATGGGCGGATTCCTCGACCTGGACCAGCCAGGGTTCGATGGCGAGCTGGAAGTGGCTGAAGGTGTGGATCAGCCCCGGCAGTTCCTGGTGCTTGCCCAGCGCCAGCGCGTGCTGGTTGGCCAGGTGTTCCAGGTCTTGCAGGTCATCCAGCTCCGGCAGACTCCAGAGACCGCCCCACAGGCCCGTCGAAGGGCGGCGGTAAAGCAGGATTGCGCCCTCGGCATTGGCCAGCAGCGGCATCAGCGTGCGCTTTTGCGGGAGGGTCTTGCGTGGCTTGGGGATTGGATAACGTGTCTCCAGGCCGAGCATGTGGGCTTCGCAGCCTTTTTCCAGTGGGCACAGCAGGCAGCTGGGTTTGCTGCGGGTGCAAAGCGTGGCGCCCATGTCCATCATCGCCTGGGTGTAGGCGTTGACACGGTCATGGGGCGTGAAGCGTTCTGCGGTGGCCCACAGCTGCTTGGCCACCTTGGGCTCGCCTGGGTAGCCCTCTTGCGCGGTAAAGCGCGCCAGCACGCGCTTGACGTTGCCGTCGAGGATCGGCGCGCGCAGGCCCATGCTCAGGCTGGCGATCGCGCCAGCGGTGGACAAGCCGATGCCGGGCAACTCGGTGAGCTTCTCGACATCCTTGGGAAACTCGCCGCCGTACTCGGCCACGACAATCTTTGCGGTCTTCTGCAGATTGCGCGCGCGGGTGTAGTAACCCAGGCCGGTCCACAAATGCAGTACTTCATCTTCCGGCGCCGCGGCCAGGGCCTCGACCGTTGGCAGCGAAGCCATGAAACGGTCGAAGTAATTGAGCACGGTGCTCACCTGGGTCTGTTGCAGCATGATCTCCGAGACCCACACCCGGTAAGGCGTGATGCCCTGTTGCCAGGGCAGGTCATGGCGACCGTGGCGGTCGTACCAGTCAAGCACCGCCGTTGAAAACTGCTCGTCTCTCATCGTTTGAACAGGCCTTTCAAAGCATCTTTGAGCTGCGGATTAACCTTGTCGAGCTTCTCTTCCAGCTTCTCGTTCAGGCGGTTGCCGGCGGCCTTGATGGCAACCTGGCCCAGGCCGTCCTTGTCCAGGCGGCAGGCCTTGGCGCCGAGTTCCAGCGGGCCACGGCAGCGCAACGGCACTTCGATGCCCTGGAAGTTCGAGCCCACCTGGCAGGCGGGATCCGGCGTTTCACGCTGGTCGCCTTCGACGATGATACCGACGCGGTAGTCCATGCCCAGCACGCGCAGGTCGACGTCGCCATTGCCGTTGACGGTCAGGCCCGGGATGCGCACTTTCAGGTCGGGGTTGCTGGCCACGCCGTTACGGAAGGTCAGGTTGCCCTTCAATTCCTGGAATGGCGTGTCCTTGCCTTGTGGTGTGCTGCTCAAGGTCTTGCGGTTGAGCAAGGCGATACCGGTGCACAGCTGCTGTTCAAGGTTGGCGTTGAGCAATACGCCGTTGTTGATCACAAAGCTGGCGGTGCCGTTGAGGCTGTCGATCAGGGCTTTCTGGCTATTGCCGCGGCCCGTGAGGTTGCTGTCGAGGGTGACTTGGCCCTTCACCGGCGGGTTTTGCCCCTGAGCTTGCAGGATGCGTTCGACCGGCACTTGCTTGATGTGGCTTTGCAGCGCGAGCACCGGGATGTCCTGGCGCACGTCGAGCGTGCCATTGGCCTGGAACGAACCGTTGTAGAGACCGCCGCTCAGGGTGTCGAGCTTGAGCTGGCCATCGACGCCGGACGCCTTGAGCACCGCATTCTGGATCGGCAGCTTGCTCAGGGTCAGTTGGCCGAAGGCCAGGTCGGCGTTCACATCCAGCGTGCGCAGGCGTGTCAGCGGCAACAGTTTGTCGGTGCTCCAGGCACCTTTGGTCGGCGCGTCGGGCAGTGGCGTGGTGCCGCCGGCAGCCATGGCACCGGCTTCGCTGTTCTGCACTTCGGCCTGGCGGGCTGCGGCTGCGCCTTTGGCGGATTCAGACTTGGCCGGCAGGTAATTGTCGGCGTTGAAGGTATCGCCTTTGAGTTGGACGCGCAGGGATTGCTTGGCAAAGTCTTCCACGGCGAGGCGACCGGTGAAGGTGCTGCCGTCGAGTTTCAGGTTCAGGTCTTCCAGGGCCAGGCTGGTCGGCGTGCCCTTGAGACGGCTGACCAGTTCGACTTTGCTCAGGCTGCCCTCGGCCATGGGCGGCAGCGGATGGCCGACGCCGTCGAGGAATTTGGCCAGGTCAAACTGGGCGATGGACAGCGCGCCGCTCAACTGCGGAGTCTTGTCCAGGTCGTTGACCTTCAGCTCGCCCAAGGCGCGTAACTGGTTGGCCGAGAGCTTCACGTTGGTCCATTCGGCGATATTGGCCGCCTGATCCACCAGCAATTGGCCCTGGGTCGAGAACGTCACGGTTTTGCCTTGCAGCGGCTCGCCCGTGGCTTCGCCGGTGATCTTCATGTCTTCAAACTGATAGCGCTTGAGCGCACGCTGGATACGCAGGTTGCCGTTGAGCTCGGTCTTGACGCGCATCACCGGCTGGTTGCTGCCGAAGAAGGCAGTGAGTTTCACCGGGATGCTGGCGCCTTCGTGCACGGCTCCGGCGCTCAGTTGGATGCTTTCGGCGCTGAACTGCTTGCCGGTCTGCTCGTCGTTGTATTCGACGCGGGCGTTGTTGATCGTCAGGCTGTCGATGTCCAGGCGGATGGGCTTCGATGGCTTTTCCGGTTCGGTCTCGGCAGGCTGCTCAACCGAGCCTGGGCTGCCGACGGTCGCCTCGGTCACGTTCTTGCCGATGTCCTCCCAGTTGCCGTGGCCTTGTTTGTCACGGTTGAGGCGCAGGTTGAGGCCTTCGACGCGTACATCGCTCATCTGCACTTCGCGGCGCAGCAGCGGCAGCACGCGCACCGACAGGCCAAGCATCTGCAGGTCGGCGAACGGCTGGGTCGGCGCGGTCAGTGTCGCCACGCTGGCTTCGTGCAGTTCAAGCCCGAGCCAGGGGAATAGGCTCCAGCCGATATCGCCATTGAGCGTCAGCTCGATGTGGGCCTTGTCGCGGGCAATCTGGCGAATCTCGTCTTTATAGTCGTTGGGATCGAAGAGATGGGTCAGGGCAAAGCCTAGAGCCACAATGATCAGCAACAGCCCGAGAAGTACCAGACCCAGGATTTTGCCGAACGCTTTCATGGGCGAGTCCTTGTATGTCGATTTCAAAATTTAGCCGCAGAGTATAACGCCCGACGGCCTGCGTCAGTGCCACGATCGTTACATTGTATCCAGGGCCGGGGAAACGGGTTTTTGGCGTCAAACAAAACAGATTTCCTGAAAAAGGTGATATCAGTTTGGTTTTTCTGTCATCCACAGATGCTAATCTCTGCGAGTTCGTCCGCCTTCTGCGGCTTAACGTCGCGCCTAAAAGGGAGCTTCACTCAACAAAACGGCCACGCTTTGCGTGCAAGGCCGAGGGAGAGAGCGCCTGACGAACACATACTAACAACTGGGGGAAACACCAATGAGCACAAGCACTGCGGCAGGTTCAACTGCCGCACAGCCTGCGTTCCTGTCCAAGGAACGCATCATCGCCAAGCCCGGCTTCAACCGCTGGCTGGTTCCACCGGCCGCCCTGGCCATCCACCTGTGTATCGGCATGGCCTACGGCTTCTCGGTGTTCTGGCTGCCACTGTCCAAGGCGCTGGGTATCACCAAGCCGGTCGCCTGTGCGCCGGACATGAGTTTCATCGCCCAAGTCTTCTCGTCGCAATGCGACTGGCCCATCTCGATGCTGGGCTGGATCTATACCCTGTTCTTCATCTTCCTGGGCTGCTCGGCAGCGATCTGGGGCGGCTGGCTGGAACATGCCGGGCCACGTAAGGCCGGTGTTGTATCGGCATTGTGCTGGTGCGGTGGCCTGCTGATCTCGGCGTTGGGTATCTACACCCACCAGATCTGGCTGATGTGGATCGGCTCCGGGGTCATTGGTGGTATTGGCCTGGGCCTGGGCTATATCTCGCCCGTGTCGACCCTGATCAAGTGGTTCCCGGACAAGCGCGGCATGGCGACCGGCATGGCGATCATGGGCTTCGGTGGCGGTGCTATGGTGGGTGCTCCGCTGGCAGCAGCATTGATGGGCCACTTCGCAACGCCCGACAGTGTGGGCGTATGGCAGAGCTTCCTGGTAATGGCCGCGATCTACTTCGTGTTCATGATCGGCGGCGCCTTGTCCTACCGCGTTCCGCCGACCGGCTGGAAGCCTGAGGGCTGGACCGCGCCGGCGAAAAAAGCCAGCAACGCGATGATCACTCACCGTCATGTGCACGTGAACGTGGCGTGGAAGACCCCGCAATTCCGCCTGGTGTGGCTGGTACTGTGCCTGAACGTCTCCGCCGGTATCGGCATCCTCGGCATGGCTTCGCCACTGCTGCAGGAAGTGTTCGGCGGCAAGCTGCTGGGTGTGGATGTGCCGTTTGGCCAACTGGATGCCGGTCAATTGGCTTCCATCGCAGCGATCGCTGCAGGTTTCACCGGTCTGTTGAGCCTGTTCAACATCGGTGGCCGGTTCTTCTGGGCGTCGTTCTCCGACTACCTGGGCCGTAAAAATACCTACTTCGTGTTCTTCGCCCTGGGCTTTGCCCTGTACGCGTTGATCCCGAACCTGGGTCACCTGGGCAACGTGGCGCTGTTCGTCGCCGCGTTCTGCATCATCCTGTCGATGTACGGCGGTGGTTTTGCGACCGTTCCGGCCTACCTGGCCGACCTGTTCGGTACGCAAATGGTCGGTGCGATCCACGGTCGCCTGCTGACTGCGTGGGCGGCGGCTGGCGTGCTGGGCCCGGTGCTGGTGAACTACCTGCGTGAGTATCAGTTGAGCATCGGCGTTGAACGCGCCGCTGCCTACGACATCACGTTGTACATCCTGGCCGGCCTGCTGGTGCTGGGTTTCATCTGCAACCTGCTGGTACGCCCGGTGGCCGACAAGTACTTCATGACCGACGCCGAACTGGCCGCCGAACAGGCGCTGGGTCACGACAAAGGCGCCGATGCCACCACTTCGCTGGAGTGGAAAGCCGCCCCTGGCACTGTGCCGTTGGCGATTGCAGCCTGGCTGGTAGTGGGGATTCCGTTGGCGTGGGGTGTGTGGGTAACCCTGCAGAAAACCGCAGTACTGTTCCACTAACACCGCAATAACGGTGGGCCCGGTTCCTATGGGAGCCGGGCTTGCCTGCTCCCGCACTTTATCTTCACCCGCCTGAAGCGATCGGGTCGGCGCACCATCCTGGAGCGCCTGCTTGTATGCACATGTCTATCGCCGACACTCCATCAGTCTTATCCCCTCCGATGTTTCTGTTTGGCGCCCGCGCCCCTATAATGGCTGCCTTTTTCGCCCAATGATTTTGCGGAGTTGGTGATGGCCGAACGTAAGGCGTCCGTCGAGCGCGACACTCTGGAAACCCAGATCAAAGCCTCGATCAACCTGGATGGCACCGGAAAGGCCCGATTTGATATCGGTGTCCCTTTTCTTGAGCACATGCTGGACCAGATCGCCCGTCACGGGCTGATCGACCTGGATATCGTCAGCAAAGGCGACCTGCATATCGATGACCACCACACGGTGGAAGACGTTGGCATCACCCTCGGCCAGGCGTTTGCCAAGGCTATTGGCGACAAAAAAGGCATCCGTCGCTACGGCCACGCCTACGTCCCGCTCGACGAAGCGCTGTCGCGCGTTGTCATCGACTTCTCTGGCCGCCCAGGCCTGCAGATGCACGTGCCCTACACCCGCGCCACTGTGGGCGGCTTTGACGTTGACCTGTTCCAGGAATTCTTCCAGGGTTTCGTCAACCACGCACTGGTCAGCCTGCACATCGACAACCTGCGTGGCACCAACACCCACCACCAGATCGAAACCGTGTTCAAGGCCTTCGGCCGCGCGCTGCGCATGGCCGTCGAGCTGGATGATCGCATGGCCGGGCAAATGCCATCGACCAAGGGCGTCTTGTAATGCAGACGGTCGCGGTTATCGATTACGGCATGGGTAACCTGCACTCGGTGGCCAAGGCCCTCGAACACGTAGGGGCCGGCAAGGTGCTGATCACCAGCGATGCCAACGTGATTCGCGAAGCCGACCGGGTGGTGTTTCCCGGCGTCGGTGCGATTCGCGACTGCATGGCCGAAATCCGCCGCCTGGGCTTTGACAGCCTGGTGCGCGAAGTCAGCCAGGATCGGCCGTTTCTCGGTATCTGCGTGGGCATGCAAGCCTTGCTCGACAGCAGTGAGGAGAACGACGGCGTCGACTGCATCGGCCTGTTCCCAGGCCAGGTGAAGTTCTTCGGCAAGGACCTGCACGAAGACGGCGAACACCTGAAAGTCCCGCACATGGGCTGGAACGAAGTCCGCCAGACCGTGGATCACCCGCTCTGGCACGACGTGCCGGACATGGCGCGTTTTTACTTCGTGCACAGCTACTACATCGCCGCCGGTAAACCGGGCCAGGTGGTGGGTGGCGGTCACTACGGCGTCGATTTCGCCGCCGCGCTGGCCGAGGGTTCGCGCTTTGCCGTGCAGTTCCACCCGGAGAAGAGCCATACCCACGGCCTGCAATTGCTGCAGAACTTCGCCGCCTGGGACGGGCGCTGGTAAATGGCCAGGAAGCCGAAGCAGCCGATCTTGAACCTCACGCCCGAACAGGAGAGTGAGGCTACCCTCAAGATCAAGCGCTTCATGGAGGACCGATTCGAGCTTAAATTGGGCTCGTTCGAGGTCGCCGAGATTCTTGAGCTGTTCACCACTGAAGTGGCTCCGCATTATTACAACAGGGCGATTTTCGACACGCAGACGCTCCTTAAAGAAAGGTTCGAAAGCATCGAAAGCGACCTGTGGTCGCTTGAGAAACCCTGATTTCCCAAGCATTGCTGAATATCGAATAAGGTTTGCCAGATGCTGATTATCCCCGCTATCGATCTCAAGGACGGCGCCTGCGTACGTCTGCGCCAAGGCCGCATGGAAGACTCCACTGTGTTCTCCGATGACCCGGTGAGCATGGCTGCCAAATGGGTAGAAGGGGGCTGCCGTCGTCTGCATCTGGTGGACTTGAACGGCGCCTTCGAAGGCCAGCCGGTCAACGGCGAAGTGGTTACCGCCATTGCCAAGCGCTATCCGAACCTGCCGATCCAGATCGGCGGCGGTATCCGCTCCCTGGAAACCATCGAGCATTACGTTAAAGCCGGCGTGAGCTACGTGATCATCGGCACCAAAGCCGTGAAAGACCCGGCGTTCGTCGCCGAAGCCTGCCGCGCGTTCCCCGGCAAAGTGATCGTGGGTCTGGATGCCAAAGACGGCTTCGTCGCCACCGACGGCTGGGCTGAAATCAGCACCGTGCAGGTGATCGACCTGGCCAAGCAGTTCGAAGCCGACGGCGTGTCCGCCATCGTTTATACCGACATCGCCAAAGACGGCATGATGCAGGGCTGCAACGTACCCTTCACCGCCGCGCTGGCGGCTGCGACCAAGATCCCGGTGATCGCTTCTGGCGGTATCCACAACCTGGGCGACATCAAGTCGCTGTTGGACGCCAAGGCGCCCGGCATCATCGGCGCCATCACCGGCCGTGCGATCTACGAAGGTACCCTGGACGTCGCCGAAGCCCAGGCTTACTGCGACGCCTACAACGGCTGAGGACTGACCATGGCGCTGGCCAAACGCATCATCCCTTGCCTGGACGTCGACAACGGTCGCGTGGTCAAGGGCGTCAAGTTCGAGAACATCCGCGACGCCGGCGACCCGGTGGAAATCGCTCGTCGCTACGATGAGCAAGGTGCCGACGAGATTACCTTTCTCGACATCACCGCCAGCGTCGATGGCCGCGACACCACGCTGCATACCGTCGAGCGCATGGCCAGCCAGGTCTTCATCCCCCTGACCGTGGGCGGCGGCGTGCGTACCGTGCAAGACATCCGCAACCTGCTCAATGCCGGCGCGGACAAGGTTTCGATCAACACCGCAGCCGTGTTCAACCCGGAGTTTGTCGGCGAAGCGGCGCAGCATTTCGGCTCGCAATGCATCGTCGTTGCCATCGACGCCAAGAAAGTCTCCGGCCCGGGTGAAACCCCGCGCTGGGAGATCTTCACCCATGGCGGGCGCAAGCCCACCGGCCTGGACGCGGTGGAGTGGGCAATGAAGATGGAAGGTCTGGGCGCCGGTGAAATCCTGCTGACCAGCATGGACCAGGACGGCATGAAAAACGGCTTCGACCTGGGCGTGACCCGCGCCATCAGCGATGCGCTGGGCATTCCGGTGATTGCTTCCGGCGGCGTCGGCAACCTGCAGCACCTGGCCGACGGTGTGACCGAAGGCCACGCCAGCGCGGTGCTGGCGGCGAGTATTTTTCACTTTGGCGAGTACACCGTTCCTGAGGCCAAGGCCTACATGGCGGCGCGCGGTATCGTCGTTCGCTGAATGCTGCTGGACACCATGGCAAGTGCGCGGCACTCTCTGCGCTTGCCATGGATTCCGGTAACTTACATGTTCAAGCACCTGCTGCTCGCCTTCGCCAGTACGTCCCTCCTGTTGGCAGGTTCGGCCCGCGCCGAAGAACCGTCCGACGCCTCCCTGGTGCTGCTGACGGAAAACTTCCCGCCCTACAACATGGCGAAAAACGGCAAGAACTTCGCCAAGGAAGAGAACATCGAAGGCATTGCCGTGGACATCGTGCGCGAGACCTTCAAGCGCGCCGGTATTGCCTACAACCTCACCCTGCGATTTCCTTGGGAACGCATCTACAAGCTCGCCCTGGAAAAACCTGGTTACGGTGTGTTCGTGATGGCCCGGCTGCCGGACCGTGAAGCGCTGTTCAAATGGGTCGGCCCCATTGGCCCCGACGATTGGGTGCTGCTGGCCAAGGCTGACAGCAAAATCCAACTGGCCCACCTTGAGCACGCCCGCCCCTACAGGATCGGTGCCTACAAGGGTGATGCGATTGCCGAGTCCCTGGAAAAACAGGGTTTAAAGCCGATAGTCGTGCTGCGGGACCAGGACAACGCGCAGAAACTGATGGATGGCCAGATCGATCTGTGGGCCACCGGCGATCCTGCCGGACGTTACCTGGCGCGCCAAGTCGGCGTGACGGGGCTCAAGACGGTCCTGCGCTTTAACAGCGCCCAGCTCTACCTTGCACTGAACAAGGACGTGCCGGATGAGCTGGTGGCCAAGCTTCAGGCCGCGCTGGACCAACTGCGAAAAGATGGCGTCGTCGACGAGATCATGGCGAACTATCTGTAACCGGCCGAACTCCCTGTAGGCGCTGGCAAGTCGGCGCCTACAACGGATCGTCAGCGGTAAATGCCATCCTTGCCGTGCCCGGCCATGGCCTGGTTGCTGCGCACGCTAATCATCAACTTGATATTGATCCAGTCGACGCCCTGGGCCTTGAGCTTGGGCAATTCGCGCTCCAACACCGCCAGGGTTTGTGGGTAAGGGTGGCCGATCATCACCACTGAACCCTGCTTGTGCGCCAGCTTGATTGCCGTCTGCAATTGCGTGGTGATCGCCGCTTCGGTGCGCTCGTCATCCAGAAACACATCCCGCGACACATGGGCCAGGCCAATCTTCTGCGCCTCGGCGGCCGCCACGGTTTGCGCACTGGTGCGGCTGTCGACGAAGAACTTGTTGCGCCGTTGCAGCTCGGCCATCAGCCAGGCCATGGCGGCCGGCTGGGCAGTCATGCGGCTGCCCATGTGGTTGTTGATACCGGCGGTGTAGGGCACGGCCTGGAACGCGGCGTCCAGGCGCTTGCCGAGTTCTTCGATGGACAACTCAGGATGCCAGGCAAACGGCCCGGTGGCCGGGTCCATGGGCATGTGCAGGATCACGATCTTGCCGGCCTTGTGCGCTTCGCGGGCGAATTCGGCGGCGTGGGGCGTGTCGGGCATGATCGCCGTGGTGACCGGCCCAGGCAGGGCCAGCACGCGACGATCGCGGGGCAGGTTTTGCCCGAGGTCGTCGATGATGAGGGTCAGGTAGGCTTTGTGCGGCTCACCGGCAGGTGTCGCGTGGGCGACGCCTGCCAGGCTGCACAGCACAGCAATGATCAGGGCAAAACGCATATCAACGGCTGCGGGTGATGCTCAGGCCCTTGAGCAGGCTCAGCGCCTGGGCCAGCTGGTAATCGTCGTCCTGCGGCATCGGTTTGGCTTTCTTGCTGCTGTCGGTTGGCTGGTCAGCGCCGCCGTTGCCATTGCCCAAGTGACCTTGCAGGTCAGCCTCTTTGTAGTACTCGCTGTCGATCTCGTTGGTGATCTTGGCCTTGCGCACCTCGATGTCCGGCACGATGCCCTGGGCCTGGATCGAGCGGCCATTCGGTGTGTAGTACAGCGCAGTGGTGATCTTCAGCGCCCGCTCGTTGTTCAGCGGCAATACTGTTTGCACCGAGCCTTTGCCGAAGCTGGTGGTGCCCATCAGCACGCCGCGCTTCTGGTCTTGCAGCGCGCCGGCGACGATCTCCGAGGCCGAGGCGCTGCCGCCGTTGATCAGCACGGCCAGTGGCACGTTTTCGCTGAGATCGTTGCCGGTGGCCGAGAAGCGCAGCTCGGAGTTGGCGATACGGCCCTTGGTGTAGACGATCAGGCCTTTGGTGATGAAGTGGTCGACCACTTCCACCGCCGACTGCAGCACGCCGCCTGGGTTATTACGCAGGTCGAGCACGATACCGTTGAGTTTTTTGCCGTTGTCCTTGCGCAGCTTGGCCAGGGCCTTGGCCACTTCGTCGCCGGTCTTGACCTGGAACTGGGTGATGCGGATGTAGCCGTAGCCCGACTCCAACAGCTGACTCTTCACGCTCTTGACCACAATGGTCGCGCGGGTCAGCGTCACGTCGAACGGGTTGCCGCCGTCGCGTACCAGGGTCAGGGTGATTTTTTGGCCGATCTTGCCGCGCATCTTGTCGACGGCTTCGGTCATGGTCTGGCCACGGGTCGGCTGACCATTGATCTTGACGATAAAGTCGCCAGCCTGGATGCCTGCCTTGGACGCCGGGGTGTCATCGATCGGCGAGACCACCTTGATGTTGCCGTCTTCGGAGCCGACTTCAATGCCCAGGCCGCCGAATTCACCGCTGGTGCTTTCCTGCAGCTCGGCGAAATCTTCCGGGCCCAGGTAGGCGGAGTGCGGATCGAGGTTGCTGAGCATGCCCTTGATGGCATTTTCCAGCAGGGTCTTGTCGTCTACGGGTTCGACATAGGCTGCCTTGATGCGGTCCATGACCTCGGCGAACGTGCGCAGCTCATCCAGCGGCAACGGCGCCTTGGTGGTCGCGGCCGTGGCGGCGGGTGCAGCCGGAGCGGCCTGGTCGGCGAAAGCCAGGGGCGCGCCGATCACCAGGGCGATCGTCAGGGCCAGCGAAGTGAGGCGGGACAAATGCAGCATGTCGAACGAACTCCTAATGTAGATGCAGCCCTATCCTTGGGAACGGCACCATTGTGCAGGGTCGCTCGGGCGGCCCTGCTGACGAATAGCGAAGTACAGCGCCGGGGTGTCCTGGCCACCACTGTTACCGACAGTGGAAATGGATTCACCGGCTTTTACAACATCACCTGCCGACTTGAGTAAAGTCTGATTGTGGCCGTAAAGACTCAAATAGCCATTACCGTGGTCAAGAATCACCAACAAACCGGCACCCCGCAGCCAATCGGCAAACACCACGCGCCCACCGTGGACGGCGTGCACCTGGCTGCCAGCGGAGGCGCTGATCATCACGCCATCCCACTTCGCGCGGGTGTCATCGCCACGGGTTTCACCGAAGCGTGCCAGTAATCGACCATCAACCGGCCATGGAAGTTTGCCGCGCGCTGAAGCAAAAGGGCCGCCGAAGGATTCGCCGGCGCTGGAAACCAGCGGGCCAGGCGCTGCACGCGCCGGTTTACGCGGTGCCGGGGCGTCCGAGGTGGCAGCCAGCTCGGCCTCACGCTGGCGCTTTTTTTCGGCTTCCTGCTGGGCGATCAGCGCTTTTTGCCGCGCTTCTTCGGCCTCACGTGCCTGGCGGGCCAGGGTTTCTTCAATCGTTTTGAGGACTTTGGCCAAGTCGGCCTGGTCCTGCTCGCGGGCTTGCAGCTTGGCGTCGCGGGCCTTCACGTCGTCATTCAGCTTGGCCAGGGCCAGCTGGCGCTCTTTGCGAACCTTGTCCAGCTCGTCGCGCTGAGCGTTGAGGCTGCTTTTCTGGTCCTCAAGCTGCGACTGCTGGTTAGCGATTTCCTGTTCGACGTTGACCAACTGGCGCAAGGTCTCGTTGAAGCTCTTTAATTGCTCCAGGCGGGCCTTGCTCAGGTAGTCGTAGTAGGTCAGGGTGCGCGCGAATTTTTCCGGGTTCTGCTGGTTGAGCAGCAGCTTGAGGTATTCCTGGCGGCCATTCTGATAGGCGGCACGCGCCTGGATCGCGATCAAGCGTTGCTGTTCAACGCGTGCGCTCTGGAGTTTTTTTTTCTCAGCGTCGAGTCGCTCCAGTTCCGACTCGCTCTTCTTTAGTTCTTTTTGTAACTCCTGGACCTGCTTCTCCAGCTTGCCCATCTCGGTTTCCGTGCCGCGCAGGTCTTTCTGCACGCCGGATTTTTCTTCCTGGAGCTTGCCGAGCAGTTTTTTCAGCTCGGTAATGTCCTGACGCGTAGCGTCCAACTGTTGTTGGGTTTGTGCGCGCTCATCGGCAAACGCCGGTTGGAGCAGGCAGACAAGAGCGAGGGTAATCAAGGCGCGAAGCATAGAGGCGGGCGACACCAGGGAAAGGGACGCTCTAGTATGCCCGCCAAGCGCGGCAAAAAAAACGCCCAATTCGGGCTGGGGGGCAAGATAGGTGCCGAGTGGCGGTGGTATGGCGAAAAGACATCTATCAAACAGCGTACAACCAATGTGGGAGCGGGCTTGCTCGCGAATGCGGTGTGCCAGTCGCTGAAAATGTCGACTGAGCTACCGTATTCGCGAGCAAGCCCGCTCCCACACTGGTTTTGTGGTGAGGCTGGGATCAGACCAGAATCGAAGTCCCGGTCATCTCCACCGGCTTCTCCAGCCCCATCAGCATCAGCATGGTCGGCGCCACATCTGCCAGCACGCCGCCTTCGCGCACTTTCAAATCACGCTTGCCGACATAGATAAACGGCACTGGCTCAGTCGTGTGGGCTGTGTGGGCCTGGCCGGTGGATTCATCGGACATCTGTTCGCAGTTGCCGTGGTCAGCCGTGATCAGTGCTTCGCCGCCGACTTTCTCCAGGGCATCGACGATGCGACCGACGCAAAGGTCCAGGCATTCCACGGCCTTGGTCGCGGCTTCCAGGTTACCGCTATGGCCGACCATATCGCCGTTGGCGTAGTTGACCACGATCACGTCGTAACGCTGGTGTTCGATGGCGTCGACGATCTTGTCGGTGACTTCCGGCGCGCTCATTTCCGGCTGCAGGTCGTAGGTCGCAACCTTTGGCGATGGGATCAGGATGCGTTCTTCGCCTGGGAACGGCTCTTCACGACCGCCGGAGAAGAAGAAGGTCACGTGGGCGTATTTCTCGGTTTCGGCAATGCGCAGCTGGGTCTTGCCGTTTTTTGCCAGGTAGTCGCCCAGCACGTTGTCCAGGCTGCCCGGAGCAAAGGCCGCGGGGGCCGGGATGCTGGCGGCGTATTGGGTCAGGCCCACGTACTGCACTTTGGGCTGGCGGGCACGCTCGAATTCCTTGAAACCGTCTTCGACAAATACGCGGCTCAGCTCGCGGGCGCGGTCGGCACGGAAGTTCATGAACACCACCGCGTCGCCGTCTTCTACCTTCACCGGCTCGCCGATGGTGGTGGCCTTGACGAATTCGTCACTCTCGCCACGGGCGTAGGCGGCCTCCAGGCCTTCCTGGGCGGTGGCGGCGTGGAATTCGGCCTGGCCGTCGACGATCAGGTTGTAGGCCTGGGAGACGCGGTCCCAACGGTTGTCGCGGTCCATGGCGAAGTAACGGCCGACCAAACTGGCGATACGGCCTTTGCCGAGGGCGGCGAAGGTGGTGTCGAGCAGTTCGATGGAGGATTGCGCGCTTTTCGGCGGGGTGTCCCGGCCGTCGAGGAAAGCGTGCAGGTAAATCTTGTCGGCGCCGCGCTTAAAGGCCAGTTCGGCCATGGCGACCAGGTGGTCCTGGTGGCTGTGGACGCCGCCATCGGACAGCAGGCCCATGAAGTGCACGGCCTTGCCGGCAGCCACTGCTTTATCTACCGCGGCGCAGATGGTCGGGTTCTCGAAGAACTCACCATCGCGGATCGCTTTGGTCACACGGGTGAAGTCCTGGTATACCACTCGTCCGGCGCCGAGGTTCATGTGGCCGACTTCCGAGTTGCCCATCTGACCGTCCGGCAAGCCTACGTCCATACCTGAACCAGAGATGAGGCCGTTGGGTACGCTGGCGGTCAGGCGGTCGAGTACCGGCTTCTTGGCCGCGTATACCGCGTTGTCGTGGTGGCTTTCACTGTGTCCGAAGCCATCGAGAATTATCAGGACCAAAGGTTTAGGCGTAGTAGTCATAGATCCTCTCGCGGCGGTAATAAAGGAAGACAATTGAAAAGGGAGTGGCAGTTTAAAGCGAAGTTCCGACCACGTCACCGCTTTACGGGGGTTGGCCCCCCCTGACGGCTGTGTATACTTACCGCCATTTTAACGCCCTGGAACCTCCTTGATGGTTGATCACCTGATTGCATTTGCCACTGCCCACTACCTGCTCGTGGGTGCCTTCGTCATCCTGCTGGCGCTGCTGATCGCTCACGAATTGAGCCGCGGTGGCCGCAGCCTGAGCACGGCGGAGCTGACCGCACTGGTCAACAAGGATGAGGCCGTTGTCGTGGACATCCGCCCGGCCAAGGATTTTGCCACCGGCCACATCGTCGGTGCCCTGAACATTCCGCAGGACAAGCTGATCGCGCGCCTGGCCGAGTTGGAAAAGCACAAGGCCAAGACCATCATCCTGGTCGACGCCCAAGGCCAGCACGCCGGCACCCACGCCCGCGAAATGCTCAAGACCGGTTTCACCGCCGCCAAGCTGTCCGGTGGCATCAGCAGCTGGCGCGCCGATAACCTGCCGCTGGTGAAGTGATATGAGCCAGGTTGTCGTGTATTCCAGCGATTGGTGCCCTTACTGCATGCGGGCCAAGGCTCTGCTGGAGAAAAAGGGCGTTGCCTTCGAAGAAATCAAGGTCGACGGCAAACCCCAGGTGCGCGCCGAGATGGCCCAGAAGGCGGGGCGCACGTCCGTGCCGCAGATCTGGATCGGCGCCAAGCATATCGGTGGTTGCGATGACCTGTTTGCCCTGGAGCGCGCGGGTAAACTCGATGCGCTGCTGCTCGTCTGATGCCTAAACCCTAAAAGACCCCAAGATCACAAGGATCTGCGATGACTGACCAACAGAACACCGAAGCTGCAGAAGCCCAAGCGCCACAGTTTTCGCTGCAGCGCATCTACGTGCGTGACCTGTCGTTCGAAGCGCCGAAAAGCCCGGCCATCTTCCGCCAGGAATGGACCCCCAGCGTTGCACTGGACCTGAACACTCGCCAGAAGGCCCTGGAAGGCGACTTCCACGAAGTCGTGCTGACCCTGTCCGTGACCGTCAAGAACGGCGAAGAAGTGGCCTTCATCGCTGAAGTGCAACAGGCCGGTATCTTCCTGATCCAGGGCCTGGACGAAGCGTCCATGAGCCACACCTTGGGCGCGTTCTGCCCGAACATCCTGTTCCCGTATGCCCGTGAGACCCTGGACAGCCTGGTCACCCGTGGCTCGTTCCCTGCGCTGATGCTGGCTCCGGTGAACTTCGATGCCCTGTACGCTCAAGAGCTGCAGCGCATGCAACAGGAAGGTTCGTCGACCGTTCAATAAGTCGATGCGGTAAAAATGTGGGAGGGGGCTTGCCCCCCGATAGCGGAGTGTCAGTCACATAGATGTCGACTGGCACTCCGTCATCGGGGGCAAGCCCCCTCCCACACTTGTTTTACGGTGTTACTTGAAACCGAGCTGGCGCCAGCCTTCGTAAACCGCGACGGCCACGGTGTTGGACAGGTTCAAGCTGCGGCACCCCTCGCGCATCGGCAAGCGCAGGCGATGGCCATCGGGCAGGGCGTCGAGTACCTCGGCCGGCAGGCCACGGCTTTCCGGACCGAACAGGAAGGCGTCACCTTCGGCAAAGCTGACATCGTGGAACGGTTGCGAGCCCTTGGTGGTGAACGCGAACAGTCGCGGATGCCCCAGGCTTTCCAGGCAACTGGCCAGGTCGGCGTGGCGCTTGAGCGTGGCGTACTCGTGGTAGTCGAGCCCGGCACGGCGCAGGCGCTTGTCGTCCATGTCGAAGCCCAGGGGCTCGATCAAATGCAGGTGGCAGCCACTGTTGGCGCACAGCCTGATAACGTTGC
Source organism: Pseudomonas simiae (assembly GCF_000934565.1). Lineage (NCBI taxonomy): Bacteria > Pseudomonadati > Pseudomonadota > Gammaproteobacteria > Pseudomonadales > Pseudomonadaceae > Pseudomonas > Pseudomonas simiae. The sequence goes on from NZ_CP010896.1 coordinate 359,599, forward strand.
CGGTATTCGGCGGAATTTCTGGTTGAAAAAGGATGACGTGAAACATGCACGGCTCCGAAGGCAAAGATGCGCTGCATTCTACCCCTGAAGAGGACCCAAGACCGAAGCTTATGCCTCGGGTCATGGGCTCATTGGCGATTGTTGGCATGATGGTGGGCCTGATGATCGGTCGCCTGACCACACCGGACCCGGTCGAACTGCAGCAGGTCGAGACCGCGGCGGACGGCGTGGTGGTGTGGTTCAACAGCGAACCCAAGCTGCACGGCGAGCATATCGACGGCACCGTGGCGCTGCTGTTCGACGCACAGGGCCAGGCCGCCGGTGGGCAGCTCAAGGTCAATGACAAGGATGTGAACTGGCGCGTGCGTAAGACCGATGGCGGCCTGCTGCTGAACCTGGTGGCGGCTCGGCCGTTGCGCGGGGAATGGAAAGGGGAGGAGGCTGACGGCCGCTGGCGGCTGGCGATCCATCTCCAAGAGCAATAAAAGAGGGAGTTCCCGGCCTGCCTGTACCAGGGCTCCCAAAACAGGGTGAAGCTTGCAAAGCTTCGGTGTTAAAGAGGGAATCCCCGGCCTGCCTGTACCGAGGTTCCCCAAAGCGGTGTGGGGCGCGACGCTGCTCGCGTCAAGCACCCCGGGTGTAAAGAGGGGATTCTCGGCCTGCCTGTACCAAGGTCCCCGAAACTGGGTAGTACAAGGGTTATTGCAGGGCGCGTGCCAGAGTGGCGACGTTGTGCCAAAAAAATCCTAAAAAAAGCGCAAAGCCCCGGAATACGGGGCTTTGGTGTTTTTGGTATTCAGATTGTCATCAACGAGCCTGAGGCTTGATGCGTTAGATTCATGCCCGATGCCGGTTCATGGTGCATTGAAGCGGTGCACGGCGCTGGAACTTTGTAGCGGTCCAAATGTGGGAGGGGGCTTGCCCCCGATAGCAGTAGGTCAGTCACAACATCTGTGGCTGATATACCGTCATCGGGGGCAAGCCCCCTCCCACATTGGATCTTCAGTGGATCTGAGATTCAGGCTTCATCACCCTCGTCATCATCCCCACCATCCACCTTCATCCCCAACTCCTTGATCTTGCGCGTCAGGGTATTGCGGCCCCAACCCAGCAACACGGCGGCATCGCGGCGGCGACCGGCGGTGTGCTTGAGGGCGGTCTCGATCATGATGCGCTCGAACGCCGGCACGGCGCTGTCCAGCAGGTTCGACTGGCCGCGCGCCAGGGCCTGGTCGGCCCATTGGCGCAGCGCTTGTTCCCAGTTGGTCACCGGCGCGGAATCCTGCGGAAGGCTCAACAGCTCCGGAGGCAGGTCGCTGATGTGCACTTCGCGTCCGGAGGCCATCACCGTGATCCAGCGGCAGGTGTTCTCCAACTGACGCACGTTGCCGGGCCACGGCAGGTTCTTCAGGTATTCCTCGGTCTCGCTTTTCAGCAGCTTCGGCTCGACGGCCAGCTCCTGAGCGGCGCGGCTGAGGAAGTGGCGGGCCAGGGTCGGGATGTCTTCGCGACGGTCCGACATGCGCGGGATATGGATGCGGATCACGTTGAGGCGGTGGAACAAGTCCTCACGGAATTTGCCCGCGTGCACCAGGGTTTCCAGGTTCTGGTGGGTCGCCGCGATGATGCGTACGTCGACCTTGACCGGTGTGTGTCCGCCCACCCGATAGAACTCACCGTCCGCCAGCACGCGCAGCAGACGGGTCTGGGTGTCGGCCGGCATATCGCCGATTTCATCGAGGAACAGCGTGCCGCCGTCAGCCTGTTCAAAGCGCCCGCGACGCAGGTTGGCTGCGCCAGTGAATGCGCCTTTTTCGTGGCCGAACAGCTCGGATTCCATCAAATCCTTTGGAATCGCCGCCATGTTCAACGCAATGAACGGCGAGGCTGCGCGTGGGCTGTGACGGTGCAGGGCATGGGCGACCAGCTCTTTACCGGTCCCCGACTCGCCGTTGATCAGCACGGTGATGTTGGAATGGCTCAAGCGCCCGATGGCGCGAAACACTTCCTGCATCGCCGGCGCTTCGCCGATGATTTCCGGGGTGCGGGTCAGGGCGGGTGGAGCTTCCTGGTTCTGTTGTTCCTGGGCGTGCTGGTTGGCGCGTTTGACCAATGCCACCGCTTCGTCCACGTCGAACGGCTTGGGCAGGTATTCAAAGGCGCCGCCCTGATAGGACGCGACAGCGCTGTCCAGGTCCGAGTGCGCCGTCATGATGATCACCGGCAAGCGCGGGTGCTGCTCGCGAATCCGCGCCAGCAGGTCCAGGCCACTGGCGCCGGGCATGCGGATGTCCGAGATGATCACGTCGGGCTGCTGGCGCGCCAGGCGGCTCATTACACCGTCGGCGCTGTCGAAGCTCTGGGTGGTCATGCCTTCCTGTTGCAAGGCTTTCTCGAGGACCCAGCGGATAGAACGGTCGTCATCGACGATCCAGACAGTTTCACTACGGCTCATGTCGATGGGGCTCCTTGTTCCAGTGGCAGAAAGATCGAGAACGTGGTGTGGCCAGGATGGCTCTCACACTCGATCAGACCCTGGTGCTGGCTGATGATGTTCTGGGTAATGGCCAGGCCCAGCCCGGTACCGTCCGGGCGGCCACTGACCATGGGAAAGAAAATGGTTTCCTGCAGTTCCGCAGGAATCCCCGGGCCGTTGTCGATGATCTCGACCTTGGTCACCAGGCGATGGCGCACATGGCCAATGGTGAACTGACGCAGGGCGCGGGTGCGCAGGCTGATGCGGCCCAGGCGCAGCTCGTTCTGGCTGCTGATGGCCTGCATGGCGTTACGTACGATATTGAGCACCGCCTGAATCATCTGTTCGCGGTCGATCAAAACGTCGGGAATGCTTGGGTCATAGTCGCGCACCAAGGTGATGCAGCCCTGGCTTTCGGCCTCAACCAGCTGACAGACACGCTCCAGCACTTCGTGCACGTTGGTCATCGCCAGCGACGGCAGCTTGTTGGAGCCGAGCATGCGGTCCACCAGGTTACGCAGGCGGTCGGCCTCTTCGATGATGACGTTGGTGTAGTCCTTGAGGTTATCGTCCGGCAGCTCGCGGGCCAGCAGTTGCGCTGCGCCACGGATACCACCCAGCGGATTCTTGATCTCATGGGCCAGGCCACGCACCAACATCTTGCTGGTCTCCTGCTTGGACAACTGCGCTTCTTCCTTGGTGATGCGCAGGAGGCGGTCGCGCGGGTGCACTTCCAGCAGCAGCAAGGTGGCGCCGTTGCTGAGGATCGGGGTCACGGCGTAGTCGACGGTCAGGGTCTGGCCGGTCAGGGCCGTGAGCATCGCTTCGCGCTTGGTGAAGGGGTGGGCCTGCTCCACAGCCTGGCGCAATGAGCTCAAGGCTTCGGCTGACTCGGTGAACAATTCGCTGATGAACTGCCCATGGCTGCGCTGGCCGCTGATGGCCAGGAGCATCTCCGCCGCCGGGTTCATGTACTCAAGACGCAAGTCGTCGTTGAGTAGGATGGTCGCGGTGGTCAGGTTGTCGAGTAGCAAACGGTGCAGTGCATCGCTGATGGTCATCAGGACCTCTTTTGGAGCAACGCGCGGGCTTGAGGCACACGCTGATACAAGGAAAATGCAAAAACCAAACCAAGGCTCCGAAAAGAAGCGTGCAAGCCCTGAAATGGGGGTTTTAGGCGCGAAACTGTGGCGTTCTGCCAGCTTGCTCGGGAAGTTTCGAACCAAAATGGGCTGGGCAGGTGGGTAGGGTGCAGCCTATCGCACCAATATAGTGCGGTTTTGTGAAGGTTGTTCAGGAAGTGCTGGGCGGACCGTTTTCAATGCGGGGTGAAAACGGTTCGGGACGGTCAGCGTTGCTCTGACAGTGGCATGCCTGGAGTGCCCGCATAAAAGACCAGAAGCTCAACGGGTGTGTTTCCGGTAATGCCGCGATGTTCGGTGCCCACCATCTCGGCCAGGGTTTGCCCTTGCCTCAAGGTCCGCGAGGCGCCGTTTGCGCGGGTTTCAACGGTCAACTCCCCTGAAACGATGTAGGCAGCGTTCGGCATCGGGTGGGTGTGCCAAGGCAGTTGCGTGCGTGCCGGGATCTTCAGGCGTATCAGCGTGAGCTGCGGCGGGCCGGACGGGTAGGCTGTGTAGGGCGTGCCGTCCCAAGACTCGCTACGTTCAAGCAAGACCTCTTTCTCGATCTGTGCCGCATCCTTTGCCTGCGTGCCGCAGCCCAGCAACGACAAAACTGTCGCTGCTGCAGTCAAGCACTTGAGGGTGTCCATGGTTCCATCCTGTTCGGTCAGTGAACGCTCAGGCTATGGCTGTCGGCCCAGGTGAAGATGCAGGACGGTTCCTCAAATCAAGTAGGTCGAACGCACAGCTCGGCCGTGGCACGGATCATCGCCAGTTGCCGCAGTGGATCGTTCAGCGGCTCATGCACGGCTTCGGCCAGCCACTGTGGGCACTGCGGGTCGGTGCGCTGCGGGGTAAAGTCGGCCAGCTGCTGCAGCAGGCGTTTTTGCAGTTCATCCAGATGCGGGCGTATCTGTTTGATCAGGTCCGGGCGTGGGTCGTCCGGCGCCTTGCCTTGGAACTGCCAGTCGGAAAGGTGGGTGTATTGCACCAGCTTGTTGGCCTCGATCTGCGCCGAAAAAAACTGCTCGGCGGCGGCCGCGTCCAGCTTGTAGGTCGGTGCCTGGGCGCTAACGCTGGCGATCACCTCTTGTTCGCGCTTTTTATCTTCCACGGGCTTTTTGCTGTCCCATTTGCTCAGGGCTACCTGGTCGGCGATCTCCAGGCGTTCGGCAATGCTGTTGAGCAGCGGCTCCAGAGTGGGCGGCGCAGCACTCGCACTGGCACTGACGAACAACAGAGCGAACACAAGTCGACGTTTCAAGGATGATCTCCTGTGGGAGCGGGGCTTGCCCGCGATGGCGGAGTATCAGTCAATACAACAGGTGCTCGATGCGGCGCAATCGCGGGCCAAAAAAAAGACCTCCCGAAGGAGGTCTTTTTTCATCACGCTACATTAAGCAGCGCTACCGGATCAGCAGCTGTAGTACAGCTCGTATTCCAGTGGGTGTACGAAGGTGCGAACCTTGATTTCTTCTTCGCTCTTCAGGCCGATGTAAGCGTCGATGAAGTCGTCGCTGAACACGCCGCCTTTGGTCAGGAACGCACGGCCCTTGTCCAGCTCTTCCAGGGCTTCTTTCAGGCTGCCGCACACTTGTGGGATCTCTTTGGCCTCTTCAGGCGGCAGGTCGTACAAGTTTTTGTCGGCGGCGTCGCCAGGGTGGATCTTGTTCTGGATACCGTCCAGGCCAGCCATTACCAGGGCAGCGAAGGCCAGGTACGGGTTGGCTGCTGGATCCGGGAAGCGTGCTTCGATACGGCGAGCGCGAGGGCTGGACACGTATGGAATACGGATCGAAGCGGAACGGTTGCGCGCCGAGTAGGCCAGCATTACCGGTGCTTCGAAACCTGGGACCAGACGCTTGTAGGAGTTGGTCGACGGGTTGGTGAAGCCGTTCAAGGCCTTACCGTGTTTGATGATACCGCCGATGAAATACAGGGCAGTGTCGGACAGGCCGGCATAACCTTCGCCAGCGAAGGTGTTCTTGCCCTCTTTGGCGATGGACAGGTGAACGTGCATACCCGAACCGTTATCGCCGTACAGAGGCTTAGGCATGAAGGTAGCGGTACGGCCGTAGGCAACGGCAGTGTTGTGTACGCAGTACTTCAGGGTCTGTACTTCGTCAGCCTTGGCCACCAGGGTGTTGAACTTCACACCGATTTCGTTCTGGCCGGCAGTGGCCACTTCGTGGTGGTGCACTTCGATGGTCAGGCCCATGTCTTCCATGGCGTTGCACATGGAGGTACGGATTTCGTGGTCGTGGTCGAACGGCGGAACTGGGAAGTAGCCACCTTTGATGCCTGGACGGTGGCCATGGTTGCCGCCTTCCACGTCTTGATCGGACATCCAGGAGCCTTGTTCGGAGTAGATCTTGAACATGGAGCCGGAGATGTCGGACTTGAACTTCACTTGGTCGAAGATGAAGAATTCTGGCTCTGGGCCTACGAATACAGTGTCACCGATACCGGTCGACTTCAGGTATTCCTCGGCACGCTTGGCGATCGCACGTGGGTCGCGGTCGTAGCCTTGCATGGTCGAAGGCTCGATCACGTCGCAGACCAGGATCAGGGTCGGCTCTTCGGTGAACGGGTCGAGTACGGCAGTGCTGTCGTCCGGCATCAGGATCATGTCGGAGGCTTCGATGCCTTTCCAGCCAGCGATGGAGGAACCGTCGAACATTTTGCCTTCTTCGAAGAAAGCTTCATCCAGCGCGTCGCGAGCCGGCATGGTCACGTGGTGCTGAGTGCCTTTGGTGTCCGTGAAGCGCAGATCAATCCATTTAACGTCATGATCTTTGATGAGTTGAACCGACTTCGACATAGTGTCCTCCGGGTGGCTTCGGGCTGGGGTAGTGGAGTTAGCCCTTAGAATGTGGGTGATGCCGGCGCGGATAGTCCGCCATGGCAACCTGCCTCACAAGAGAGCAAATTGCATGCCAGTGCGCCAACATGGGTTTTCTGCTCAAAAAACGACCCTATAAAGGTGCATTACGACAAAAGACCAAAAATGGCGCACCGCAATGTAGCGCAAAGGCGCGCAAATGCACCTATTTAGTGCGTTGCACGTGCGATGCATATTAACTGGTTAAACCTTGAGCGATTTCCGCTATAATCCGCGCCCCCCTTTTTCAGCAGGCCCGGCGCGCGCTGTTTCCATGAAATTAATCGTTAAAGTCTTCCCCGAGATCACCATCAAAAGCCGACCGGTACGGACGCGTTTCATCCGTCAGTTGGCCAAGAACATCCGTGCCGTGCTCCGCGATCTGGACCCGGCTGTGGTGGTGAACGGCGTGTGGGACAACCTCGAGCTGGAAACCCGTGTCACCGAGCCCAAAGCCTTGAAGGACATGACCGAGCGCCTGAGCTGCATGCCGGGCATCGCGCATTTCCTGCAGGTGGATGAGTACCCGCTGGGCGACTTCGATGACATCACCGAGAAGTGCAAACAGCACTACGGCAGTGAGCTTGAAGGCAAGATCTTTTCGGTGCGCTGCAAGCGTGCCGGCAAGCACACCTTCAGCTCCATGGACGTCGAGAAATACGTCGGCAGCAAGCTGCGTCGCGAGTGCGGCGCATCCGGAATTTCCCTGAAAGCGCCGCAAATTGAAGTGCGCATGGAAATTCGCGACCAACGGTTGTTTGTGATCCACAGCCAGCACAACAGCATCGGCGGCTACCCGCTGGGCGCCCTGGAACAGACCCTGGTGCTGATGTCCGGCGGTTTCGATTCCACGGTGGCGGCCTACCAGATCATGCGCCGCGGCCTGATGAGCCACTTCTGCTTCTTTAACCTGGGCGGACGTGCACACGAATTGGGCGTGATGGAAGTCGCGCATTTTATCTGGAAGAAGTACGGCAGCTCCCAACGCGTGCTATTTGTGAGCGTACCGTTCGAGGAAGTGCTGGGCGAAATTCTCGGTAAAGTCGATAACGGTCATATGGGCGTGGTATTGAAGCGTATGATGTTGCGCGCGGCCTCGCGAATCGCCGACAAGTTGCAGATCGATGCACTGGTAACCGGTGAGGCGATCTCCCAGGTCTCCAGCCAAACGCTGCCGAACCTGTCGATCATCGATTGCGTCACCGAGAAGCTGGTCTTGCGCCCGCTGATCGCCAGCCATAAGCAGGACATCATCGACCTGGCAGAGCAGATCGGCACCGCCGACTTTGCCAAGCACATGCCCGAGTACTGCGGGGTCATTTCGGTGAACCCCAAGACCCACGCCAAGCGCCATCGCGTGGAGCATGAAGAGAAAGAATTCGACATGGCGATTCTGGAGCGTGCGCTCGAGAACGCCAAGCTGGTCCCGATCGATCGCGTGATCGACGAATTGGGCCAGGACATCAAGATCGAAGAAGTCAGCGAAGCCCTGGCCGGCCAGATCGTCATCGACATCCGTCACCCGGATGCCGCTGAGGATGAGCCGCTGGAAATCGCCGGCATCGACGTACAAACGCTGCCGTTCTATGCATTGAATGCGCGTTTCAAGGAACTGGATAACAGCCGTCAGTACCTGCTGTATTGCGACAAAGGCGTGATGAGTCGCCTGCATGCCCACCATTTGCTCAGTGAGGGACATGCCAATGTGCGCGTTTATCGACCGAGCTAAGAGCCCGGGGCTGTTTGCCTGTGGCCTGCGTCACCGGCCCCCCGACTCTGCCGTCAAGCTGTAACGGCAAGGCCTGACTCTACTGTTAATCGCTGCCACGACCTGTCAGCACACCGAATCCTCTGATCGAGATACACAAGTGATCGAAAATCTACGTAACATCGCCATCATTGCTCACGTTGACCATGGTAAAACCACCCTGGTAGACAAACTCCTGCGTCAATCCGGCACCCTGGAGCGCAACGAGCTCAACGACGAGCGCGTGATGGACTCCAACGACCAGGAAAAAGAGCGCGGCATTACCATCCTGGCTAAAAACACCGCTATCAACTGGAACGGCTACCACATCAACATCGTGGATACCCCGGGCCACGCCGACTTCGGCGGCGAAGTAGAACGCGTAATGTCGATGGTTGACTCCGTTCTGCTGCTGGTTGACGCTCAAGACGGCCCTATGCCGCAAACCCGTTTCGTGACCAAGAAGGCGTTCGAAGCCGGCCTGCGTCCGATCGTGTGCATCAACAAGGTTGACCGTCCAGGCGCGCGTCCGGACTGGGTTCTGGACCAGATCTTCGACCTGTTCGACAACCTGGGTGCCACCGAAGAACAGCTGGACTTCAAAGTCGTCTACGCCTCGGCCCTGAACGGTATTGCCGGTCTGGACCACACCGACATGGCTGAAGACATGACCCCGCTGTACCAGTCGATCGTCGACAACGTACCAGCCCCGGCTGTTGACCGTGACGGCGCGTTCCAGATGCAGATCTCCGCTCTGGACTACAACAGCTTCCTGGGTGTTATCGGCGTTGGCCGTATCGCCCGTGGTCGCGTCAAGCCGAACACCCCGGTAGTCGCTATCGGCGCCGACGGCAAGAAGCGCAACGGTCGTATCCTGAAGCTGATGGGTCACCACGGTCTGCACCGCATCGACGTTGAAGAAGCGGCCGCTGGCGACATCGTGTGCATCAGCGGTATGGACTCGCTGTTCATCTCCGACACCCTGTGCCACCCGGACACCGTCGAGGCGATGAAGCCTCTGACCGTTGACGAGCCAACCGTTTCCATGACCTTCCAGGTAAACGACTCGCCTTTCTGCGGTAAAGAAGGCAAGTTCGTGACCTCCCGTAACATCAAGGAGCGTCTGGACAAAGAGCTGCTGTACAACGTTGCACTGCGCGTTGAAGAAGGCGACTCGGCTGACAAGTTCAAGGTTTCCGGCCGTGGTGAGCTGCACCTCTCGGTACTGATCGAAACCATGCGTCGCGAAGGCTTCGAAATGGGCGTTGGTCGTCCAGAAGTGATCATCCGTCAGGTTGACGGCGTGAAGCAGGAACCGTTCGAAAACGTCACCATCGACACCCCGGAAGAATCCCAGGGCAAGGTGATGGAAGAGATGGGTCTGCGTAAAGGCGACCTGACCAACATGGTGCCGGATGGCAAAGGCCGTGTGCGTCTGGAATACAACATCCCTGCTCGTGGTCTGATCGGTTTCCGTAACCAGTTCCTGACCCTGACCAACGGTGCTGGCATCCTGACCTCGATCTTCGATCGCTACGACACCATGAAGTCCGGCGACATGTCCGGCCGTCAGAACGGTGTTCTGGTATCGGTAGAAACCGGCAAGGCACTGACCTACTCCCTGGAAACCCTCCAGGCGCGTGGCAAGCTGTTCGTTGAACACGGTCAAGAGATCTACAACGGTCAGATCGTTGGTCTGAACAGCCGTGACAACGACATGGGCGTCAACCCAACCAAAGGCAAGAAGCTCGACAACATGCGTGCTTCGGGTAAAGACGAAACCATCGCTCTGGTTCCACCTGTTCGCTTCACCCTGGAACAGGCCCTGGAATTCATCCAGGACGACGAGCTGTGCGAAGTCACGCCTAAGTCGATCCGCCTGCGTAAGAAGATCCTGGACGAAGGCGAGCGTACCCGCGCTGCCAAGAAAGCCAAGAACTGAGTTAACTCAGGCTGAATGAAAAACGCCCCCGGTCGAAAGGCCGGGGGCGTTTTTTTATGCCTGCAAAATGTGCAGTGATTGTGCCGGCCTCTTCGCGAGCAAGCCCGCTCCCACATTTGACCGCGTTTTTTCAGGATGAATGAGGTCAAGTGTGGGGGCGGGCTTGCTCGCGAACGCGGTAGCCCAGGCAATAAAGAACTTGGATCAGAACTTATCGAGTGTCCGAAACTTGGTCTCGCGCACCACTTCCTTCGGCTTGTACGCGCAATACCCAGGGCGTGGACCGATCTTCGGGTGGTTGCGGCAGGTATCCGGGCGCTTGTCATAAATAGTGCAGAAGCGCGTCTTACGATCCAGGTACAGGCAATCGTTGTTGCTCATGCGCTGCAGGGTAAAAATCTCGGATTTGGCGTTGAAGCGCTCGACGATGCCTTCCTTCTGCAAGCGCTTGGCGATGTTCTTCGGCGGGTCGCCGCGCTCGAATTCATCGACGATACCAATGCGGATCAGGTCCTTGATCTTCACTTCGACCGGCAGCGTGCAGCAGCTGGACACGCAACCACCGCACATATGCGCGGAATATTTCTGCCACGTTTCAAGACGGTCGAGTTCCGCGGCGGCGATCAGTTGAGGCTTCATCAGGGTTCCAAGGTGGGGCGGTGTCCGGGCGCGCGATCATACCGGGATTGATGATTTTTTGAACAATTTTTTATGGGTTTCGGCCAGAAGGCGCGCTTGTATCAAAAGCAGGCACGGCCAATGCATCAAAACCCTGTAAAGGTAAATGCGTTAAAAAAGTGCCGAACCAGAGCGTCTACCGTCTGTCAGACCGTCTAGGCTCTAGCAACTCCTTCTATCTCGCCCGAGGTCGCAATTGATGTCTCAGGAACCACTTGAACGAGAAGCAGAGGTAGCCGCATTCCGCGATGCCGTCTTGACCAAACTTACCTACGCGGTGGGCAAGGACCCGGATCACGCCTTCGACCACGACTGGTTCGAAGCCATTGCCCTGGCCGCGCGCGACCAGATGGTCGATCACTGGATGGACCACACCCGGCGCATCTACCGCAAGGGCCAGAAGCGGGTTTACTACCTTTCCCTGGAATTCCTCATCGGCCGCTTGCTCTACGACAGCCTGAGCAACCTCGGCGTGCTGGAAATCGCTCGTGAAGCGCTCTCGGAGCTGGGTGTCGACCTTGAGCGCATCCGCCTGCTGGAGCCCGATGCCGCACTGGGCAACGGCGGCCTGGGTCGCTTGGCGGCGTGCTTCATGGAAAGCATGTCGACCCTGGGCATTGCCGGCCATGGGTATGGCATCCGTTATGAGCACGGCTTGTTTCGCCAGGCGATTGTCGATGGCTGGCAGCAGGAGCAGACCGAGCGCTGGCTGGACTTCGGCAACCCATGGGAATTCGAACGCCCTGAAGTGGCGTACCCGATCGGCTTTGGTGGCAGCGTCGAAACACTGGAAGATGCCTCCGGGAAAATGATCCAGCGATGGACGCCGAACGAAACCGTGCGCGCCATTGCTTATGACACGCCGGTTGTCGGCTGGCGCGGTGCCAGCGTCAACACGCTGCGGCTGTGGCGTGCCCGGGCGGTGGAAGACCTGCACCTGGAGCGCTTCAACGCCGGTGACCACCTTGGCGCGGTCGCCGAAGTGGCACGCGCCGAAAGCATCTCCCGAGTGCTTTACCCGGCCGACAGCACCGAAGCAGGGCAGGAACTGCGCCTGCGCCAGGAATACTTCTTTGTCGCCGCCTCCCTGCAAGACCTGCTGCGCCGCCACAAGAACATGCACGGCTCGGTGCTGAGTCTGGGCGAACACGCCGCGATCCAGCTCAACGACACCCACCCGTCCATCGCCGTGGCCGAGCTGATGCGTCAATTGGTCGACCTGCACCACATTCCGTGGGAAGCGGCGTGGGATGTGACGGTGGAAACCCTGTCGTACACCAACCACACGCTGCTGCCTGAAGCGCTGGAAACCTGGCCGGTCGGCCTGATGGAACGCATGCTGCCCCGGCACATGCAGATCATCTACCTGATCAACGCCCAGCACATCGACTCGCTGCGCGCCAAGGGCATCCACGACTTTGACGTACTGCGCGCGGTGTCATTGATCGAAGAAGACAACGGCCGCCGCGTGCGCATGGGCAACCTGGCATTCCTGGGCTCCCACAGCGTCAACGGCGTGTCCGGCCTGCACACCCAATTGATGCGCAGCACGGTGTTCTCCGAGCTGCACAAGCTGTACCCGGAACGCATCAACAACAAAACCAACGGCATTACCTTCCGTCGCTGGTTGTACCAGGCCAACCCCAAGCTCACGTCCATGCTGGTGGAAGCGCTCGGCCCGGACATTCTCGACAAGCCCGAAGAGCGGTTGGTGGAGCTTGAGCCATTTGCCGAAAAACAGACGTTCCGCAAGGCATTTGCCGAGCAGCGCCTGCACAGTAAGCGCGCGCTGGCGGACATCATTCACGAGCGCCTGGGCATTGCGGTCAACCCGGCGGCGATGTTCGACGTGCAGGTCAAGCGTATCCACGAATACAAGCGCCAGTTGCTCAACCTGCTGCACACCGTGGCGCTGTACCAGGCCATCCGTGCCGAGCCGGGCACCGACTGGGTGCCGCGCGTGAAAATCTTCTCGGGCAAGGCGGCGGCCAGTTATCACCAGGCCAAGTTGATCATCAAGTTGACCAACGACATCGCCCGCACGGTCAATAACGACCCGACCGTACGCGGTTTGCTCAAGGTGGTGTTCCTGCCCAACTACAACGTCAGCCTGGCGGAAAGCATCATTCCGGCGGCGGATTTGTCGGAGCAGATTTCCACCGCCGGTTTCGAGGCCTCGGGCACCAGCAACATGAAGTTCGGTCTCAACGGTGCGCTGACCATCGGCACGATGGACGGCGCCAACGTGGAAATGCACGAGCGTGTGGGGGCCGAGCACATGTTTATCTTCGGCCTCAGCGCGCAGCAGGTGGAAGCCCGCAAGCACGCTGGTGAATTCAATGCAGGTGCTGACATCGCGGCGTCTCATCGGTTGAATGACGTGCTGCAAGCGATCGGCGGCGGGGTGTTCTCGCCGGACGATCCGGGCCGCTACGCGGGGCTGATCGACGGGCTGATCGACTACGACCGCTTCCTGGTGTGTGCCGACTTCGATTCGTACTGGGACGCCCAGGCGCGGGTTGAGGCGCATTGGCATGATTCCAAGGCGTGGTGGCGTTCGGCGGTGCTGAATACGGCGCGGATGGGTTGGTTCAGCTCGGATCGGACCATCAGGGAGTACGCGACCGAGATCTGGAAAGCCCTCGACTGAACACGGCTGACCTGAATATGTGCGCGGGCTTGTGTGGGAGCTGGCTTGCCTGCGATAGCATCACCTCGGTGTGACAGATACACCGAGGTGTCTGCGTCGCGGGCAAGCCAGCTCCCACACACGCCCGCTTCCACATGGGTGCAGCGTCGATATACTAGGCCTCGGTTTGCCTGCCTCGGGCTGCTTAGGGATATCGACCATGCAATGGATTTTCATGCTGATTGGCCTGGTGCTCGGCTGGACGCTCGACGAATCGTTCAGTGATGCGGGTATCGGTGCGCTGCTGGGGCTGGGCATTGGCCAGGCGATTCGCCTGGCGCAGCTGTCGGCCCAGGCGGACAAGCAGGCGCGTCAGTTGGACACCACGCAGAAGTCGCTGATCGCGCTGGGCGAGCGCTTGCGGCAACTGGAAGTGCCCGCGCCTGCAAGCAGCGTGAAGGTCGAGCCCTCTGTTCCCGAATCGGCACCTGTCGCCAAACCGCCCGAGCTGGTGTGGGAGCTGCCTGCCGAGTTGGCCCCCGTTGCCAGGGGCGCCGAACCGAGCCAGCCGCTGCCGGATGACGTGTGGGCTCCGGCGCCGACGCCTAAAGAACCTGTAATCCCTCGCGGCCCCAACCTGATCGAGCGCGCTATTGAAGGTGCGCGCAATTGGCTGTTTGGCGGCAACACCGTGCTGCGGGTCGGCGTGGTGCTGTTGTTCCTCGGCCTGGCTTTCCTGCTGCGTTATGCCACTGAAGGCATGGTGGTGCCGATCGAGCTGCGCTACGCCGGCGTTGCCGCTGCCGCGTTGGGCCTGCTGGGCCTGGGCTGGTGGCTGCGGCTGCGCAACGGTAACTACGGCTTGATGCTGCAAGGCGTGGGGATTGCCGTGTTGTACCTCACGGTATTTGCGGCAATGCGTTTGCATCCCCTGATCGATCCTGGCGCGGCAATGGGGTTGCTGGTAGCCGTCACGGTCTGTTCGGCGATCCTGGCAATCACCCAGGATGCCATCGGCCTGGCCTGTGCGGCGGCGTTGGGTGGTTTTGCGGCACCGATCCTGGTGTCGACCGGCGCCGGAAGCCATGTGGCGCTGTTCAGCTACTTTGCGTTGCTCAACGCCGGCATCCTCACGATTGCCTGGTTCAAAGCCTGGCGCCTGCTGAACGTGATCGGTTTTGTTGGCACCTTTGGTATTGGTTTCGCCTGGGGCATGCGCGCCTACACGCCGGAGCTGTTGTGGAGCACCGAGCCGTTCCTGATCCTGTTTTTCCTGATGTACCTGGCTATCGGCCTGTTGTTCGCGCGGCGTAAATTGCTGGAAACCCAGGACGCCCCCGAAGATGCCAGCCGTGGCGCGCAACTGCGCTGGTCGGCGGCCAAGGGGGATTATGTCGATGGCACGTTGTTATTCGGCCCGCCGCTGGTGGGCTTCGGTCTGCAGTTCGCGCTGGTACAACACCTTGAGTTCGCTGCTGCGTTCAGTGCGCTGGGCCTGGGCATCATTTACATTGTCCTGGCCCGCGTGCTCAGTGGCGGGCGCGCCTTGCTCCTGACGGAAACCTGCCTGGCCCTTGGCGTGATCTTCGCCAGCCTGGCCATTCCCTTGGGCCTTGATGCGCGCTGGACTGCTGCGGCGTGGGCCGTCGAAGGCGCCGGGATCTTCTGGCTCGGTCTACGCCAGCATCGACCCGTCGCGCGGGCGTTCGCCCTATTGCTGCAACTGGGTTCGCTGCTCGCCTTCCTCGGCGAACTGCGCGATGGCCAGGACACCTTGCTGCAGGGGCCGCCATTGGGAGCGTTGCTGCTGGGTGCGGCACTGCTGTTCAGCTTTTATCAAATACACAACGCCGCGCCGCAACAGACCCGGCGTTGGGAGCGCCTCGGCGCTCCAGGGCTCGCCGTCCTCGGCCTGGGCTGCGCTTACCTGCTGGCGCCGCTGTTGTTTTCGACCCAAGGCAGCATCGTCAGTTGGTCGGTTGCGGGCCTTGCGACCGTGTGGGCGGGCCTGCGTATCGGCTCGCCATGGGTCGTGCGCTGTGGCGTTGCCGTGCAAGTGCTTGCGGGCGCGCTGTTTGCGCTCGACCCCGTGAACAATGCCTGGACACCGCTGATCATTGCCTTGGCGGCCATGCTCGGCGCCTGGTGCTTGCCCCGTGGGCGCTTGTCCGCCGGTCTGCTGGCCTGGGGCGTGGCGTGGTGGGCGTTGGCGGTGATCATTGAAGTCTGGCGCTTGGCACCTGCGGCCTTGCACGCTTCGCTGTTGGTGCTGGCGGCCGCGCTGAGCGTGGTGATCTGGACGGCACTGGCGCTGCGTTTGCGCTGGGCGGCGTTGGGTATCGCCAGCACGTTGTTGATGCCTGCGGTGGGGCTCGTGTTGTTGGGCGCGTGGACCGAGTATTACCACCCGGCCGCGCAGTTCGGCTGGCTGGCCTGGTGGGTGGTGTTCGTGGTGCATTTCATCTCGCTGCGGCATTTGTCGGCGGTGGTGCCCGGCAAAGTGCTGAGCGCGGCTCACGTACTGGGTTGTTGGATGCTGATCGGTGTGCTGGCGCTGGAACTGCGCTACGGCCTGCTGGTGCTGTCGAGCGAATACAACGCCTGGCGCTGGTTGGGCTGGGCGATTCTGCCAAGTCTCTATCTCGTGCTGGCTGCCGCACCGCGCCATTGGCCATGGCCGGTGTCGGCCTACCCCAGGGAATACCGCGTATTCGCTGCATTACCGCTGGCGGTGCTGATGCTGGGTTGGTTCTGGCTGGCGAACATCTTTAGTGACGGCACGGCCAAGCCGCTGCCCTATGTGCCACTGCTCAACCCATTGGACCTGGGCCTGCTGTTCGCGCTGCTGGGCATTTACCTGTGGTCGCGCAGTGCGGCGCCGGAACGTGGGCCGCGCGTTGAGTTGATCGCCCAGGGCGTGGCCGGCATTTCGCTGTTCGCATTCTTCACCGCGCTGGTGATGCGTACCGCCCACCATTGGGGCGGCGTGCCGTTTCATCTGGATGCGTTGCTGGAGTCCATGCTGGTGCAGGCCGGCCTGTCGATCGTCTGGACCCTTATTGCCCTCGGACTGATGATCGGCGGCCATTTGCGCCATCGTCGCGAAGTGTGGCTGATCGGCGCGGCACTGATTGCCGTGGTGGTGGCCAAGTTGTTCTTTGTCGAGCTGAGCAACCGTGGCGGTTTGGCGCGGATCGTGTCGTTTATCGGCGTGGGCGGTTTGTTGCTGGTGGTTGGCTACTTTGCGCCGCTGCCGCCTAAGCGCGTTGAACCTGAGGGAGCATCTTCTTGATGGGCAGGCTGAGTCTGAGTGGGTTGACGATATGGATGCTGTGTTCGGCGACGTTTGCTCAAGAACGTCCGGCTGATTTCGCCACCCAGGTGCCGCTGGCCGTAAGCGGCGCTGGTCCCTGGTATAGCCTGGAGCTGCCATTGGCGGTTCAAATGAGCGCGCGCCAGGCAAATCTCAGCGATGTTCGGGTCTTCGACGCTGCCGGTGAGCCTCAGGCGTATGCGTTGTCGCGCCCGTCCGCGCAGCGCACCGAGAGCCGCAACGTCACCGACGTGAAGTGGTTCCCGCTGTACGCTGCCGACACCGAGCAAGCCTTGCCTGACGTGGTGATGAAGGCCACCACCACCGGCGCCCTGGTGGAAATCATACCGTCCACTGCCGCTAAGCCCGGCAAGCAGGTACTGCGTGGCTGGGTGTTGGACGCCAGTGCGATCAAGGCGCCGTTGCAGCAATTGAGCCTGGACTGGAGCCATGAGCAAGAGGGCTTCCAGCGTTTCAGCATTGAAGCCAGTGATGATTTGCAGCACTGGCAAGCTTGGGGTGATGGGCAAGTGGCGCGTTTGTCATTTGCCGATGAGCGGGTCGAGCAGCATGACGTGAGCCTTCCCGGTCAATCGGCGCGTTACCTGCGGCTGGTGTGGCAGGGCCAGGCGGCGCCGTTGCTGACGTCGGCCCGCCTGGAGAGCTCCACTCGCAGTAACCTGCCGATGCCGTTGGTGTGGTCGCAAGCGTTGCCGGGGGGGCGCCTCAAGGCGGGCGAGTACAGCTGGCAATTGCCCACGGGGCTGAATGTGGAGCGCTTGCGGGTCGAGTTGAAGCAGCCCAATACGCTGGCGCCCGTGACGTTGTCAGGGCGAAGTGAGGTCAAGCAAACGTGGCAGCCGTTGAGCAATGGCCTGCTGTACCGCCTGAGCCAGAACGGCAAGGAGGTGGTGCAGGATGAATTGCAGTTGCCGGGCCAGGCGGTTGCTCAGTTGAGATTGCAGGTGGACGAGCGGGGCGGCGGCCTGGGCGTCGAAGCGCCCGTGTTGCGCGTTGCCGTACGGGCCACGCAGTTGGTGTTCCTGGCGCGGGGTGAGCCGCCGTTCACCCTGGCGTTGGGGAATGTGTCCGTGAAAGGGGCGAACTTGCCGCTGTCGACGCTGATCCCCGATTACCGTGACGAGCGCCTGAAAACCTTGGGCCAGGCCACGTTGGCGGGGGAGATCGCGGTCAAACCGCCTGCGATTGCTGCGTTACCCGACACTGGCCCCGACCTGAAGAAGCTCGGCCTCTGGGCCGTGCTGCTGCTCGGCGTGGCGGCACTGGGCGCCATGGCCTACAGTTTGCTGCGCAAGCCGCCGGTGGCACGTTAAATAAAGTCCATGAACTCTATTGGGTTTAAATCCTCTGATAGGAGGAAATACGCCCCGACTCGCGTTAAACTGCGCGGGTTTTCAAGCCCCCCATTTTCCGGAGCCTTACATGTCCCGCGTTACCTTGAGTCGCTATTTGATTGAGCAGACCCGCAGCAACAACACGCCTGCCGATCTGCGCTTCCTTATCGAAGTGGTGGCGCGTGCTTGCAAGGAAATCAGCCACGCCGTGTCCAAAGGCGCACTGGGTGGTGTCCTGGGCAGCATGGGCACCGAAAACGTGCAGGGCGAAGTGCAGAAGAAGCTCGACGTGCTCTCCAACGAGATTCTGCTCGAAGCCAACGAGTGGGGCGGTCACCTGGCCGGCATGGCGTCCGAAGAAATGGACAATGCCTACCAGATCCCCGGCAAATACCCGAAAGGCGCCTACCTGCTGGTGTTCGACCCACTGGACGGCTCGTCCAACATCGACATCAACGCCCCGGTCGGCACCATCTTCTCGGTATTGCGTTGCCCGAACGAATACCTGAGCCAGAACGAAGCCCTGAACGAAAAGGCCTTCCTGCAGCCAGGCACCGAGCAGGTCGCTGCCGGCTACGCCATCTACGGCCCGCAGACCATGCTGGTACTGACCCTGGGCGACGGCGTCAAAGGCTTCACACTGGACCGCGAAATGGGCAGCTTCGTACTGACCCACGAAGACATCTCCATCCCGGCTTCCACCCAGGAATTCGCGATCAACATGTCCAACCAGCGTCACTGGGAAGAGCCGGTGAAGCGCTACGTCAACGAACTGATGGAAGGCGAAGAAGGCCCGTTGAAGAAAAACTTCAACATGCGCTGGGTCGCCGCGATGGTCGCCGACGTGCACCGCATCCTGACCCGTGGTGGCTTGTTCATGTACCCACGCGACAGCCGCGAGCCGTCCAAGCCAGGTAAGCTGCGCCTGATGTACGAAGCCAACCCGATGTCCTTCCTGGTCGAGCAAGCGGGCGGCGCGTCCACCGACGGCCACCAGCGCATCCTCGACATCCAGCCTGAAGGCCTGCACCAGCGTGTGGCGGTGTTCCTGGGTTCAAAGGAAGAAGTTGAGCGTGTGACGGCCTATCACAAGAAGTAAGTTGATGCGATAAGTGACCGGCGTTGTTGTGAGCCGGTTCACCCTTGAAGAAGCCCCGAAACGTTTCAGCGTTTTCGGGGTTTTTTTGTTTTCGTTCATCGGGAACCAGACACCTCTTTTCCCTTCTAAGCTTCTGGCAGATACCCACGCTGCTTCGTCCCTCCAGGAGTTTTTCCATGTCGTTACGCCGTCTCGCTTTGCTGGCTTTTTGCGTGTTGTTGGGCGCTTGCAGCAAGGTCAACCAAGAAAACTACGCGAAGTTGTCGGCTGGCATGGCCAAGGCTGAAGTGGAGTCGTTGCTGGGTAAGCCGACCGATTGTTCCGGCGCGCTGGGCATGTCCAGTTGCACCTGGGGCGATAAAACCAGCTTTATCAGCGTTCAATATGCCGGTGACAAAGTTCTGATGTTTTCCGGGCAAGGCCTGAAGTAAACCGGGGCGAGAGCCTGCGGGAGAAGAAGAATGATGCGTTTTGTTTTGTTCCTTTGTGCCAGCCTGTTTTTGGCGGGCTGCGCCAGCCATTCTGGCGATGATCTGCAACCCAAGACAGCCGGCAGCGTCAACCTCAAGCGTTACCAGGGCACCTGGTATGAGTTGGCCCGATTGCCGATGTATTTCCAGCGCAATTGCGCCCAGTCCGAAGCGCGCTACACCCTGTTGCCCGATGGCGATATGTCGGTGTTCAACCGTTGCTTGACGACCGAATGGAAGTGGGAAGAAGCCAAGGGCACCGCCACCCCGCAAGTGCCAGGCAAGACCGACAAGCTCTGGGTGGAATTCAATAACTGGTTTACCGCGCTGTTACCCGGCGTCGCCAAGGGCGACTACTGGGTGCTGTATGTCAGCGATGACTACAAGACTGCGATCGTCGGCAGCCCTAGCCGGCGCTACATGTGGATCTTGTCGCGCACGCCGACGGTCAATGCGGACACCCGCGAAGACCTGCTGAGCAGGGCGCGGCAACAGGGGTATGACACCACACGTTTGATCTGGCGCACGTCGGACAAGCAGATGGCGAAGACCTCGCAATAACCCTGAATCAATGCGGATCAAAATGTGGGAGCGGGCTTGCTCACGAATGCGGCGTGTCAGTCGACAGATGCAATGACTGGCACACCGCATTCGCCAGCAACCCCGCTCCCACAGTTTTAACCGAGTAGGTCCTTTAATACCTGTGTGAAGGCGCGATTGCTGTCCTCTTCACCGGCGTGGTGCCCATCGCGCACCACCCACTTCCCATTGACCAGCACATCCCGCACCTGCCGATCTCCGCCTGCGAACAGCCAGCGATTGAGAATCCCGTCCTCCGTTGCCGTCGCCAGGTACGGATCATTACCGTCCAGCACAATCCAATCCGCTCGCTTACCCACTTCCAATCGACCAATCGGCTGCCCCAGCGCTTGGGCACCACCGTCCAGCGCGGCATCAAACAGCGTGCGGCCGACCATCGGCTGATCACCGCGATACAGCCGGTTACGCCGCTGATCGCGCAAGCGCTGGCCGTATTCCAGCCAACGCAACTCTTCCACCACGCTCAGTGATACATGGCTGTCGGACCCGATGCCCATGCGTCCGCCCTGGGCGAGAAAATCCACCGCCGGGAAAATCCCGTCACCCAGGTTGGCCTCGGTGGTCAGGCACAAGCCGGCAATCGCACGGCTCTTGGCCATGCGCGCGACTTCATCCGCATCGGCATGGGTGGCATGCACCAGGCACCAGCGCTCATCCACTTCTACGTTGTCATACAGCCATTGCAGCGGGCGTTTGCCGCTCCAGGCCAGGCAGTCATCGACTTCTTTTTGCTGTTCGGCGATGTGGATATGCACCGGGCACGCTTTGTCGCTGGCGGCCAGCACTGCATTGATTTGTTCGGGCGTCACCGCACGCAACGAGTGGAAACACAACCCCAACTGTTGCGCCGGTTGTGCGGCGAGGATGGGTTTCAACTGCGCCTGCAGGTCCAGGTAGTGTTCGGTGCTGTTGATAAACCGTCGCTGGCCTTCATTTGGCGCCTGGCCGCCAAACCCGGAGTGGGTGTAAAGCACTGGCACCAGTGTCAGGCCAATCCCGCTGCTGGCTGCCGCCTGGCTGATCTGCCGCGACAGCTCCGTACGATCGGCATACGGCTGGCCGCTGATGTCATGGTGCACATAGTGGAATTCGGCCACCGACGTGTAGCCGGCCTTGAGCATTTCGATGTACAGCTGGCGTGCGATCACCTGCAATTGATCCGGGTTGATCTTGCCCACCATGCGATACATCAGGTCGCGCCAGGTCCAGAAACTGTCATTCGGGTTACCGGCAACTTCCGCCAAACCGGCCATGGCACGCTGGAATGCATGGGAGTGCAGGTTCGGCATGCCCGCCAACACAGGGCCTCTCAGCCGTTCTGCACCGTCTGCCCTGGCATTGGCCTCTACTTTGATCAGCAGGCCATCGGCGCTGACTTCAAGACGTACATTATTGGCCCATCCATTAGGCAGCAGCGCGCGTTCGGCAAAGAAAGCGGACATGATCAAGGCACCCCGGTCGTGTGTTTATTTGTATATACATATACAGACGTTTGCCTGCTCGGTAAACTCCGGCAATCTATGCATCTTTTCCCCCTGCAAGGATTCCCTGTGCCGACTCCGCCTGCCAAGTCTTCGCTGGCTGCCCACATGGACGAAAGTCCGGCGCCCTTGTATGCCCGCGTCAAACAGATGATCAGTCAGCAGATTCTCAACGGCAACTGGCCGCCTCATTACCGCGTGCCGTCGGAGAGCGAACTGGTCAGCCAGCTGGGTTTCAGCCGCATGACCATCAACCGCGCCCTGCGCGAGCTCACCGCCGAAGGGTTGTTGGTGCGCATGCAGGGTGTCGGCACCTTTGTCGCTGAGCCCAAGAGCCAGTCTGCCCTGTTCGAAGTGCACAACATTGCCGATGAGATCGCCTCCCGCGGTCATCGGCATACCTGCCAGGTCATCCACCTGGGCGAAGAGGCCGCCGGTTCCGAGCGCGCCGTCGCCCTGGAGATGCGCGAAGGTGGACGGGTATTCCACTCGTTGATCGTGCACTTCGAAAACGATATTCCCGTGCAAATCGAAGACCGTTTCGTCAACGCCCTGGTCGCGCCGGAATACCTGCAGCAGGATTTCACCCAGCAAACGCCCTACGCCTACCTGAACCAGGTGGCGCCACTGACCGAAGGCGAGCACGTGGTCGAAGCCATCCTCGCCGACGCGGCCGAGTGCAAGCTGCTGCAGATCGAACCCACCGAACCGTGCCTGTTGATTCGCCGACGCACCTGGTCGGGCCGCCAGCCGGTGACCGCCGCGCGTTTGATCCACCCCGGTTCCCGTCACAGCCTGGAAGGACGTTTCAGTAAATGAGTTCGGTAAAAGTCTGGCGCGCCGCCGATTACGTACGCATGCCGTGGAAAAACGGCGGCGGCAGCACCGAAGAAATTACCCGCGATGCCGGTACTGGCCTGGATGGTTTTGGCTGGCGCCTGTCGATTGCCGATATCGGTGAGTCGGGCGGGTTCTCCACATTCGCCGGCTACCAGCGCGTGATCACTGTGATCAAAGGCGCGGGCATGGTGTTGACCGTGGATGGTGAGGAACAGCGCGGGTTGTTACCGCTGCAACCGTTCGCGTTCAAAGGTGACAGCCAGGTGTCGTGCCGGCTCATCACTGGCCCGATCCGCGATTTCAACCTGATCTATTCGCCACAGCGTTACCACGCCCGCCTACAGTGGATCGACGGTGTGCAGCGTTTTTTCAGTACCGCGCAGACGGTGCTGGTGTTCAGCGTGGCTGATGAAGTGAAGGTGTTGGACCAGAAGCTGGGTCATCACGATTGCCTGCAAGTGGACGGTAACACTGGCGTGTTGGACATCTCCGTCAGTGGCCGCAGCTGCATCATCGAGCTGACTCCGCGCGGTTAAAACTGTGGGAGCGGGCTTGCTCGCGAATGCGGTGTATCAGCGCCAGATAGGCTGGCTGACCCACTGCATTTGCGAGCGAGCCCGCTCCCACATTTGTTTTGTGGTAAGCACAAATTCTGTTTCCTGCCCCTCGCACCAATTTGTTACCAAATGCCCCAGCGTGGCGCAAAACCCCGCTGTCGTGACAAACCTTTCGCGCAGCAAAACGCCTCCGCAAGAAATTTCATAAAGTCTCAAAGCCTTATTTTCCAAGGCTTGAGCTCGACTTCGAAAAAAATCCGCACGGCGCCCTCGGGAAGTTGGCCGCTTGATTGCATATGCTTGTATGTACAAGTAAAGATGTGTGCGTAAGACTCTGCTTCGCACCATCCATGTTCGCGCATCGATCGCCGAGGAGTCCTAGCTGTGACCAAGCCTACAAAGTACCGTGACGTCGAAATCCGTGCCGCCCACGGTAACAAGCTCACCGCCAAAAGCTGGCTGACTGAAGCGCCGCTGCGCATGCTCATGAACAACCTTGACCCGCAAGTGGCCGAGAACCCGAAAGAATTGGTGGTGTACGGCGGTATCGGCCGTGCAGCGCGTAACTGGGAGTGCTACGACCAGATCGTCGAGAGCCTCACTCATCTGAATGACGACGAAACCCTGCTGGTGCAATCCGGCAAGCCGGTCGGCGTATTCAAGACCCACAGCAATGCCCCGCGCGTGCTGATCGCCAACTCCAACCTGGTGCCACACTGGGCCAGCTGGGAACACTTCAACGAACTGGATGCCAAGGGCCTGGCCATGTATGGCCAGATGACCGCCGGCAGCTGGATCTACATCGGCAGCCAAGGCATCGTCCAGGGCACTTACGAAACCTTCGTTGAAGCCGGCCGCCAGCACTACAACAGCGACCTTACCGGCCGTTGGGTACTCACCGCCGGTCTCGGCGGCATGGGCGGCGCGCAGCCTTTGGCGGCAACCCTGGCCGGTGCCTGCTCGCTGAACATTGAGTGCCAGCAGGTTAGCATCGACTTCCGTCTCAACAGCCGCTACGTCGATGAGCAAGCCACCGATCTCGACGACGCCCTGGCGCGTATCGCCAAGTACACCAAGGAAGGCAAGGCCATCTCTGTCGCCCTGCTGGGCAACGCGGCGGAAATCCTGCCGGAACTGGTCAAGCGCGGCGTGCGTCCGGACATGGTCACCGACCAGACCAGCGCCCACGACCCCCTCAACGGCTACCTGCCGGCCGGTTGGACCTGGGACGAATACCGCGCCCGCGCCAAGACCGAGCCTGCTGCCGTGATCAAGGCCGCCAAGCAGTCGATGGCCGTACACGTCAAAGCCATGCTGGAATTCCAGAAACAAGGCATCCCGACCTTCGACTACGGCAACAACATTCGTCAGATGGCGCAAGAAGAAGGCGTGGAAAACGCATTCGACTTCCCAGGTTTCGTCCCGGCCTACATCCGCCCACTGTTCTGCCGTGGCATCGGCCCGTTCCGTTGGGCGGCGCTGTCCGGTGACCCGCAGGACATCTACAAGACCGACGCCAAGGTCAAAGAGCTGATCCCAGACGACGCCCACCTGCACAACTGGCTGGACATGGCGCGTGAGCGCATCAGCTTCCAGGGCCTGCCGGCGCGAATCTGCTGGGTTGGCCTGGGCCAGCGCGCCAAGCTGGGCCTGGCGTTCAACGAAATGGTACGCAGCGGCGAGCTGTCGGCACCGGTCGTGATCGGCCGTGATCACCTGGACTCCGGCTCGGTCGCAAGCCCGAACCGCGAAACCGAAGCCATGCAGGACGGCTCCGACGCCGTGTCCGATTGGCCACTGCTCAACGCCTTGCTCAACACTGCCAGCGGCGCGACCTGGGTGTCGCTGCACCACGGTGGCGGCGTGGGCATGGGCTTCTCCCAGCACTCCGGCATGGTCATCGTCTGCGACGGTACCGATGAAGCGGCCGAGCGCATTGCCCGTGTACTGCACAACGACCCGGCCACCGGTGTGATGCGTCACGCGGACGCCGGTTACCAGATCGCCATCGATTGCGCCAAAGAGCAGGGCCTCAATCTCCCGATGATCAAATAGCTAATGTGGAAGCGGGCTGGCTCGCGAATGCGGTGGGTCAGCTACAGAAAGATTGACTGGACGTCCGCTTTCGCGAGCACGCCCGCTCCCACATTTGATCTGCAGTGAACCAGGAAACAATCCATCAGAGGTTGAACACACATGGCTGCAAATGACGCACGTGCAAGCACCACCCCGTTGATCGAAAGGCGTTCGATCGACTACATCCCGGAAGCGGAAAGACACGGTCGTCTATTTAGCCAGTTCACCCTGTGGATGGGTGCCAACCTGCAGATCACCGCGATTGTCACCGGGGCCTTGGCCGTGGTGCTGGGCGGTGATGTGTTCTGGTCGTTGATCGGCCTGTTGGTCGGTCAATTGATCGGCGGTGGCGTCATGGCGTTGCATGCGGCGCAAGGGCCCAAGCTCGGCCTGCCGCAGATGATCTCCAGCCGGGTGCAGTTTGGGGTGTATGGCGCGGCGATCCCGATTGTGCTGGTGTGCCTGATGTACCTCGGCTTCACCGCCACCGGAACGGTACTTTCCGGTCAGGCGCTGGGTCAGTTATTCGGGGTCAGCGACAGCGTCGGTATCCTGATTTTCGCCAGTGTCATCGTGCTGGTCACGGTGCTCGGTTATCGGGTGATCCATTTCATCGGCCGTGTCGCCAGCGTCATTGGCGTGATTGCCTTTGTCTACCTGTTCAGCCGTCTGATGAGCCAGACCGACGTTGGCGCACTCTTGCAGATTCGCCATTTCAGCTGGAGCAGCTTCCTGCTGGCGGTGTCGCTCGCGGCCTCCTGGCAGATCGCCTTCGGCCCCTACGTGGCGGACTACTCACGCTATTTGCCGAGCAACACCTCCTCGCTGAAAACCTTTCTCGCCGCGGGTGCGGGTTCGGTGATTGGCGCGCAGGTGGCAATGATCCTCGGCGTGTTTGCCGCGGCGATGTCCAACGGGCAATTCGCCGGTCACGAAGTCGCCTACATCGTGGGCTTGAGTGGTACGGGTGCCACCGCTGCGCTGCTGTACTTCAGCATCGCCTTCGGCAAGGTCACCATCTCGACGCTGAACTCCTATGGCAGCTTCATGTGCATCGCGACCATCATCAGCGGCTTTCGCGGTCGCCTGGAGGTCACGCGCTTGCAGCGTCTGGTGTTCGTGCTGGCGATTGTCGGCACGGCGACCTTGATCGCGTTGCTCGGCCAGCATTCGTTCCTCGGGGCATTCAAGTCTTTCATCCTGTTCCTGTTGGCGTTCTTCACGCCCTGGAGCGCGATCAACCTGGTGGACTACTACTGCATCACCCGTGAACGCTATGACGTGCCGGCGCTGGCCGACCCAAACGGTCGCTACGGTCGCTGGAACCTGCTGGGTATCAGCGTGTACGTGTTCGGCGTGCTGGTGCAGTTGCCGTTCATCTCCACCAAGTTCTACACCGGCCCTTTGGTGGCCGCGCTGGGGGATGTGGATATTTCCTGGATCATCGGTCTGGTGCTGCCGGCAGCGCTGTATTACCTGTGTGCGAAAAAATGGCACGGCACGGTGCCCGATCAACTGATCCTGCCAACAGAGCAGGGCGCTATACCAAGAACAAACGGGCTGGCTGCACAAGCCTGATGGGACGTGGACAGGGCAGGACGCCTACTGACTGCCGTAATCCATTTCAAGATTGGGAGCGTCACAACAATGAAAATGCATAAGACCCTGATGGCCACCTTGCTCTCTGCAGGTGTGTTGGCAAGCGCTGGCGCCCAGGCGGCAGGTTGGTGCGAATCCGGTAAGCCGGTGAAATTCGCAGGCCTGAACTGGGAAAGCGGCATGTTGCTCACCGACATCCTGCAAACCGTGCTGGAAAAAGGCTACGACTGCAAAACCGACAGCCTGCCGGGCAACTCCATCACCATGGAAAACGCCCTGAGCAGCAACGACATTCAGGTCTTCGCCGAAGAATGGGTGGGCCGCAGTGAAGTCTGGAACAAGGCCGAGAAGGCCGGCAAAGTCGTCGGCGTCGGCGCCCCGGTTGTCGGCGCTATCGAAGGCTGGTACGTGCCGCGTTATGTGATCGAAGGTGATGCCAAACGCAAGCTGGAAGCCAAGGCACCGGACCTGAAAAATATTGCCGACCTGGCCAAGTACGCCTCGGTGTTCAAGGATCAGGAAGAGCCGTCCAAGGGCCGTTTCTACAACTGCCCGGCTGGCTGGACCTGCGAGCTGGACAACAGCGAGATGCTGAAAAGCTATGGCCTGGAAAGCACCTATACCAACTTCCGTCCAGGCACCGGCCCGGCGCTGGATGCCGCCGTGCTGTCGAGCTACAAGCGTGGCGAGCCGATCCTGTTCTACTACTGGTCGCCAACGCCGCTGATGGGCCAGGTCGACCTGGTCAAGCTGGAAGAAAAGCCCGGTGTGGATAAAAGCGTGAGCATCAAGGTCGGCCTGTCCAAGACCTTCCACGAGCAAGCGCCTGAACTGGTGGCTGTGCTGGAAAAGGTCAACCTGCCTATCGACCTGCTGAACCAGAACCTGGGTCGCATGGCCAAGGAGCGCATTGAGTCGCCAAAACTGGCGAAAATTTTCCTCAAGGAACATCCTGAAGTCTGGCACGCCTGGGTGAGCGACGACGCAGCCAAGAAAATCGACGCGGCCTTGTAGGTCAAGCGTGCCCGGCTACCCTGAGGGGCAGCCGGGCGCCTGGCCACAACCCACTGGATCGAGAGCACGATATGTTTCCTGAGAGTTTTACGTTTTCCATCGCCGACTGGGTCAACGGTTGGGTGGACTCATTGGTCACCAACTACGGTGATGTGTTCCGGCACATTTCCGACACCCTGCTGTGGGCCATCGTCAACCTGGAAGGGTTGCTGCGCGCAGCGCCCTGGTGGCTGATGCTGGCCATCGTCGGCGGTGTCGCCTGGCACGCCACCCGCAAGGTGGTGACCACGGCGGTGATCGTCGGTTTGCTGTTCCTCGTAGGTGCGGTTGGCCTGTGGGACAAGCTGATGCAAACCCTGGCCTTGATGATGGTCGCCACGGTGATCTCGGTGTTGATCGGCGTGCCGCTGGGTATCCTGTCCGCACGCAGCAATCGCCTGCGCTCGGTGCTGATGCCGCTGCTCGACATCATGCAGACCATGCCGAGCTTCGTGTACCTGATCCCGGTGTTGATGCTGTTCGGCCTGGGCAAGGTCCCGGCGATTTTCGCCACGGTGATCTACGCCGCACCGCCGCTGATTCGCCTGACAGATTTGGGGATTCGCCAAGTCGACGGCGAAGTCATGGAAGCGATCAACGCCTTCGGTGCCAACCGTTGGCAGCAACTGTTCGGCGTGCAGCTGCCGCTGGCGTTGCCGAGCATCATGGCCGGTATCAACCAGACCACCATGATGGCGCTGTCGATGGTGGTGATCGCCTCGATGATCGGCGCCCGAGGCTTGGGTGAAGATGTCCTTGTCGGCATCCAGACCCTCAACGTCGGGCGTGGCCTTGAGGCCGGCTTGGCGATCGTGATTCTCGCAGTGGTCATCGACCGCATTACCCAGGCCTATGGTCGTCCCCGGCATGAGGCGAGCAAATGACTACTGTCAGCAAAATCGAAGTTAAAAACGTCTTCAAGATCTTCGGCGCCCGCTCCAAGGATGCGCTGTCGCTGATCGGCCAGGGCAAGACCAAGGACCAGGTGCTTGCCGAGACCGGCTGCGTGGTCGGCGTGAACGATCTGTCCCTGAGCATCGGCACGGGTGAGATCTTCGTGATCATGGGCTTGTCGGGTTCCGGCAAGTCCACGTTGGTGCGCCACTTCAACCGCCTGATCGATCCCACCAGCGGCGCGATCCTGGTGGACGGCGAAGACATCCTGCAACTGGACATGGAAGCCCTGCGCCAATTCCGTCGGCACAAGATCAGCATGGTGTTCCAGAGCTTCGGCCTGCTGCCCCACAAGAGCGTGCTCGACAACGTCGCCTACGGCCTGAAGGTACGGGGTGAAACCAAACAGGTGTGCGCTGAACGCGCCCTGCACTGGATCGGAACCGTCGGCCTCAAGGGCTACGAAAACAAATATCCGCACCAGCTCTCTGGCGGCATGCGCCAGCGCGTCGGCCTGGCCCGTGCATTGGCGGCGGATACCGACATCATCCTGATGGACGAGGCCTTCAGCGCCCTCGACCCGCTGATCCGCGCCGAGATGCAGGACCAATTACTGGAGCTGCAAAAGACCCTGCACAAAACCATCGTGTTCATCACCCATGACCTCGATGAGGCCGTGCGTATCGGCAACCGCATTGCGATCCTCAAGGACGGCAAGCTTATCCAGGTCGGCACGCCTCGGGAGATCCTGCATTCGCCGGCGGATGAGTATGTGGATCGGTTTGTCCA
Organism: Pseudomonas simiae; assembly: GCF_000934565.1. Taxonomy (NCBI): domain Bacteria; kingdom Pseudomonadati; phylum Pseudomonadota; class Gammaproteobacteria; order Pseudomonadales; family Pseudomonadaceae; genus Pseudomonas; species Pseudomonas simiae. The sequence goes on from NZ_CP010896.1 coordinate 389,202, forward strand.
GCGGCGGGCCGCGGTGGTCTGATTTCGACCTTGTGGTGAGCCGGCTGGCGCTATCGCAGCGGTGCGACGATTCGACAAGCCAGCTCCCACAAGTTAATCGGTTCACACAGTTCAGCTGTGGGAGCCGGGCTTGCTCGCGAAGAGGCCGGCAAAGCTGCACAAGAATTAAAGAAGGTATGAAGATGTCCCAGGCAACAAAAATCACCATCGCCGATGCGCCATTGCGCTGGCAGGACGTAGCCGCCGTCGCCCGTCATGGCGCTGTCCTGGAGCTTTCGGGCCAGGCCTGGGCGCGCATCGACAATGCCCAGGCGATCGTGCAGCGCATTGTCACCAGCGGCGAGCGCGCCTATGGCGTGAACACCGGCCTGGGCGCGTTGTGCAATGTGTCGCTCAAGGGTGAACAACTCAGCCAGTTGTCGCGTAACACCTTGCTGAGCCATGCCTGCGGCGTCGGCCCGGTACTGAGTGACGAGCAGACCCGCGCGATCATCTGCGCGGCGATCATCAACTACAGCCACGGCAAATCCGGCCTGCATCCGCAGGTGGTGCACTCGTTGCTGGCGTTGCTCAACCATGGCATCACACCGCAAGTGCCGTCCCAGGGGTCGGTGGGTTATTTGACCCATATGGCCCATGTCGGAGTGGCCCTGCTGGGTGTGGGCACTGTGAGTTATCAAGGCCGGATCGTCCCGGCTCAAGAAGCATTAAGCGCGGAAGGTTTACACCCGGTAGTGCTGGGCGCCAAGGACGGCCTGTGCCTGGTCAATGGCACGCCGTGCATGACCGGCCTGAGCTGCCTGGCCCTGGCCGACGCCCATCACTTGTTGCAATGGGCCGATGTGATCGGCGCCATGAGCTTCGAAGCCCAGCGCGGCCAGATCGACGCGTTTGACGAAGAAATCATCGCCCTCAAACCCCACCCAGGCATGCAACAAGTGGGCATCAACCTGCGCGCCTTGCTTGATGGCAGCGAAGTGATCGCCAGCAGCCAAGGCATTCGCACCCAGGACGCCCTGAGTATCCGCTCGATCCCGCAGATCCATGGTGCGGCGCGCGATCAGGTAGAACACGCCACCCGCCAGATCGAGACCGAACTCAACAGCGCCACCGACAACCCGTTGGTGCTCGGCACGCCGGACCACTACCGCGTGGTGTCCCAGGCCAACCCGCATGGACAGTCTGTGGCGCTGGCGGCGGACATGCTGGCGATTGCCATGGCCGAAATCGGCGCGGTGGCCGAACGTCGCCTGGACCGTCTGATCAACCCGCACGTCAGCGGCTTGCCGGCGTTCCTGGTGAGCAACCCAGGGGTCAACTCCGGGATGATGATCGTGCAGTACGTCGCCGCTTCGCTGTGTGGGCAAAACCGCCAATTGGCACAACCGGCGGTGCTCGACAACTTCGTCACCTCGGGCCTGCAGGAAGACCACCTGAGCATGGGCACCAATGCCGCGCTCAAGCTGCACCAGGTGCTGGCCAACGTGACGCAGATCCTCGCTATCGAGTACCTGCTGGCGGCCCAGGCGTTTGAGTTCCTCAAAGAGCAACGCTTCGGCGCCGGCACTGACCGCGCCTGGCGCCTGTTGCGTGAAGTGGTGCCGGCCTATGAGCAGGACCGCTGGCTGGCGCCAGACATTGCGGCCGCCGCCAAGCTGCTCAAAGACACCGATTTACCGAATTTCCACTGAAAACCAATTCAAAAGAACAATTCAAAAGGAGTATGAATGTGACTGCGCTAAACCTGATTCCAGGTCAACTGAGCCTTGCCCAACTGCGAGCTATCTACCAGCAGCCGGTAACCCTTAGCCTGGATGACAGCGCCACGGCGCAGATCGAAGCCAGTGTTGCCTGCGTGGAGCAGATTCTCGCCGAGAACCGCACCGCCTATGGCATCAACACGGGTTTCGGCCTGCTGGCTTCGACCCGCATCGCCAGCGAAGACCTGGAAAACCTCCAGCGTTCCCTGGTGTTGTCCCATGCCGCCGGCGTGGGTGAGCCGATCAGCGACGCACTGGTGCGGCTGGTCATGGTGCTCAAGGTCAACAGTCTGAGCCGTGGGTTCTCCGGAATCCGCCGCCAGGTGATCGACGCGCTGATCGCGCTGATCAACGCCGAGGTGTACCCGCATATTCCTTTGAAAGGTTCGGTCGGTGCCTCCGGTGACTTGGCGCCATTGGCGCACATGTCCCTGGTGCTGCTGGGCGAAGGCAAGGCGCGCTACAAGGGCGAGTGGCTGGAAGCGACCGAGGCGCTGAAAGTCGCCGGTTTGACCCCGCTGACCCTTGCCGCCAAAGAAGGCCTGGCGCTGCTTAACGGCACCCAAGTGTCCACCGCCTATGCGTTGCGTGGCCTGTTTGAAGGCGAAGACCTGTTCGCCGGTGCCCTGGCGTGCGGCGCGCTCACCGTGGAAGCGGTGCTGGGCTCGCGCTCGCCGTTCGACGCACGGATTCACGCCGCGCGCGGCCAGCGTGGGCAGATCGATTCGGCTGCGGCCTATCGTCATCTGCTGGGTGAAAGCAGCCAGGTGTCCCAGTCGCACCAGAACTGCGACAAAGTGCAGGACCCGTACTCCCTGCGCTGCCAACCACAAGTCATGGGCGCCTGCCTGACCCAGTTCCGCCAGGCCGCCGAGGTACTGGTGGTAGAAGCCAATGCCGTGTCGGATAACCCGCTGGTATTTGCCGCACAAGGCGACGTGATTTCCGGCGGTAACTTCCACGCCGAACCGGTTGCCATGGCGGCCGATAACATGGCGCTGGCCATCGCTGAAATCGGCTCCCTCAGCGAGCGTCGTATCTCGCTGATGATGGACAAGCACATGTCGCAACTGCCGCCGTTTCTGGTGGGCAATGGCGGCGTGAACTCCGGCTTCATGATCGCCCAGGTGACCGCCGCTGCGCTCGCCAGCGAAAACAAGGCGCTGGCCCATCCCCATAGCGTCGACAGCCTGCCGACCTCGGCCAACCAGGAAGACCACGTGTCCATGGCCCCAGCTGCGGGCAAGCGCCTGTGGGAAATGGCCGAGAACACCCGTGGCGTTCTCGCCGTGGAATGGCTTGCCGCGTGTCAGGGCCTGGACCTGCGTGAAGGCCTGAAAACGTCACCTGCGCTTGAAAAGGCGCGCGGGATTCTGCGCGGCAAAGTGGCGTTCTATGAGAAGGACCGTTTCTTCGCGCCGGACATCAACGCCGCCAGCGAGCTGTTGGCCAGCCGCTGCCTGAATGAGTTGGTGCCGGCCAATCTCCTGCCGAGCCTTTAAGCGCGACAGCGGACCATTGAGGGCGCTGGCTTGCCTGCGATAGCTATCTGTCAGTTGAAGCATGTGTGATTGATACACCGCCATCGCAGGCAAGCCAGCTCCCACATTTGATCTTTTGCAGATTCAGATTTTCTCGGGATAACAATAACTAGGGAAGAGAAATGCAACAGCAAGAAAAGGGTTTGAAACGCGGGCTCAGCGCCCGACATATTCGCTTCATGGCACTCGGTTCCGCGATCGGCACCGGGCTGTTCTATGGCTCCGCCTCCGCCATCCAGATGGCTGGCCCTGCCGTGCTGCTGGCCTACCTGATCGGTGGCGCCGCCGTATTCATGGTGATGCGCGCCCTCGGCGAAATGGCTGTGCACAACCCGGTGGCCGGTTCTTTCGGCCAGTACGCCAGCACTTACCTGGGCCCTATGGCAGGGTTCATTCTTGGCTGGACCTACGCCTTTGAAATGATCATCGTCTGCCTCGCCGACGTGACGGCTTTCGGTATCTACATGGGCTTCTGGTTTCCCGACGTCGCGCGTTGGGTCTGGGTGCTCGGCATTGTGCTTTTGATTGGCGGCCTGAACCTGTGCAACGTCAAAGTGTTTGGCGAAATGGAGTTCTGGCTGTCGTTGCTCAAGGTCGGCGCCATTGTGGCGATGATCCTCGGCGGTTTTGGCATCATGCTGTTCGGCATTCATTCGGCCGGTGAAACCCAGGCCAGCGGCCTCAGCAACCTGTGGGCCCACGGCGGCTTCATGCCCAACGGCATCGGCGGTCTGATCGCCTCCTTTGCAGTGGTGATGTTCGCTTTTGGCGGCATCGAAATCATCGGCATCACCGCCGGTGAAGCCAAGGACCCACAGCGCGTGATCCCCAAGGCGATCAACGCGGTGCCGCTGCGCATTCTGTTGTTCTACGTGCTGACCCTGTTTGTGCTGATGGCTATCTATCCGTGGCCGCAGATCGGCAGCCAGGGCAGCCCGTTCGTGCAGATCTTCAGCAACCTCGGCATCGGCTCGGCGGCGACCATTCTCAATATCGTCGTGATCTCGGCGGCCGTCTCGGCCATCAACAGTGACATCTTCGGCGCGGGTCGCATGATGTACGGCCTGGCCCAGCAAGGGCAGGCGCCCAAGGGTTTTGCACAACTGTCCAAACAGGGCGTGCCCTGGATGACTGTCGTGGTAATGGGTGCGGCGCTGCTTGGCGGCGTGGTGCTCAACTACCTGATCCCGGAAAACGTGTTTCTGGTGATTGCCTCGATTGCGACCTTCGCCACTGTTTGGGTGTGGCTGATGATCTTGTTCACCCAGGTCGCCATGCGCCGCTCGATGACCAAGGAACAGGTCGCCGAACTGAAGTTCCCCGTGCCGTTCTGGCCCTACGCGCCAGCGGCCGCCATCGTCTTCATGCTGTTCGTGTTTGGTGTGCTGGGTTATTTCCCGGACACCCAGGCCGCCTTGCTGGTCGGTGCCGTGTGGATCGTGTTGCTGGTCGTCGCGTACCTGCTGTGGGTCAAACCTTCGGCAGGGCAAGCGGCCAAGGTCCATTACGACGCGGCTTTGTCTCATCGATAACTTAGGGAGGCGTTGATGAAAACGCTTTGGCAACACTGCCACGTCGCAACCATGGCACAGGGCAACTACTCGATCATCGAGGATGCCGCCATGGTGACTGCCGGTTCGCTCATTGAGTGGATCGGCCCCCGCAGCCAGGTACCCATGGCAGATTACGCCCAGGTGCATGACCTGCAAGGCGCGTGGGTCACCCCCGGGCTGATCGACTGCCACACCCACACGGTGTTCGGCGGCAACCGCAGCGGCGAATTCGAGCAGCGCCTCGAAGGCGTGAGCTACGCCGAGATCGCGGCCAAGGGCGGCGGTATTGCCAGCACCGTGCGCGCCACCCGTGCCGCGACCGAGGATGAACTGTTCGCCAGCGCCCACAAGCGCCTGCGCAGTTTGCTGCGCGACGGCGTCACCACAGTAGAGATCAAGTCCGGCTACGGGCTGGATCTGGTCAACGAACGCAAAATGCTGCGGGTGGCCCGTCGCCTCGGTGAAGCACTGCCGGTCAGTGTGCGTGCTACGTGCCTGGCGGCCCATGCCTTGCCACCCGAATACAAAGACCGCGCCGACGATTACATCGACCACATCTGCGTCGAGATGCTGCCGGCACTGGCGGCAGAAGGTCTGGTGGACGCGGTGGATGCGTTCTGCGAATACCTGGCGTTTTCCACCGAGCAGGTGGAGCGCGTGTTCAAAGTCGCCCAGCAGTTGGGCCTGCCGGTGAAGCTGCACGCCGAGCAACTGTCGTCGCTGCACGGCTCCAGCCTGGCTGCGCGTTACCAGGCGCTGTCGGCGGATCACCTGGAATTCATGACCGAAGACGATGCCATCGCCATGGCCGCCTCCGGCACCGTTGCGGTGCTGCTGCCGGGCGCCTTCTACTTCCTGCGCGAAACCCAGCTACCGCCGATGGATGCCCTGCGCAAGCACGGCGTGAAGATCGCCATTGCCAGCGACCTCAACCCCGGCACCTCGCCGGCACTGTCGGTGCGCCTGATGCTGAACATGGCCTGCACGCTGTTCCGCATGACCCCGGAAGAAGCCTTGGCGGGCGCCACCCAACATGCGGCCACCGCATTGGGCATGGGCGACACCCACGGCTCGCTGGAAGCGGGCAAGGTCGCGGACTTTGTCGCCTGGCAGATTGATCGCCCCGCCGACCTGGCCTATTGGCTGGGCGGCGAGCTGGATAAACGCGTCGTACGCCACGGCGTCGATGTCACTGTTTGAGGAGTGCTACTTGTGGATAAGGTTCTGAATTTCAAACAAGGCCGTGTGCCGCTGTTGATCAGCATGCCCCACGCCGGCCTGCGCCTGACGCCTGCTGTCGAGGCGGGGTTGATCCCTGAAGCGCAAAGCTTGCCGGACACCGACTGGCACATCCCCACGCTCTATGACTTTGCCGAAGAACTGGGCGCCAGCACCCTGGCGGCCGAGTACTCGCGGTTCGTGATCGACCTTAACCGCCCATCCGACGACAAGCCGCTGTACGCGGGCGCCACCACCGGTCTGTATCCGGCGACACTGTTTGATGGCGTGCCATTGTTCCGCGAAGGGTTGGAACCGAGCGAGGCCGAGCGCGCCAGTTACTTGCAAAAGGTCTGGGGCCCGTATCACCGCACGTTGCAGGAGGAACTGGCGCGGCTCAAGGCCGAATTCGGCTACGCCTTGCTGTTCGATGCGCATTCGATCCGCTCGGTCATCCCGCACCTGTTCGACGGCAAACTGCCGGACTTCAACCTCGGTACGTTCAACGGAGCCGCCTGTGATCCTGAGCTGGCCAACCAGTTAGAGGCCATTTGTGCCGCGCATCCGCAGTACACCCATGTGCTTAACGGGCGCTTCAAGGGTGGCCACATCACCCGTCACTACGGCGACCCGGCGCAGGATATTCACGCGGTGCAGTTGGAGTTGTGCCAGAGCGCCTATATGGAGGAGTTCGAACCGTTCCGTTATCGCCCGGATCTGGCCGAGCCGACTCGGGTGGTGTTGAAGCAGTTGTTGCAGGGGCTGTTGGCGTGGGGGCAGAAACGCTACGGCTGACCGTCTGTCGCCTGGGTGCAAAACCCGGTCGCCACAGGTCGCTTTTGTCGAGGTCTCGCTGAGTAAGGTTGTGGATACGGCGCGTCAGACGCCACTCCTACAATAAAGCTGCCGAGTGAGACCTCCTCCATGAAACGACTGTTGTTGACCCTCACCGCCGCCGCGTTGCTCAGCGCCCATGCCATGGCCGCCGAACCGGCTTCCTGCAAGAACATCCGCATGGGCGTGGTCAGCTGGACTGACGTGGTCGCCACCTCCGGGATGGCCGATGTGCTGCTCAATGGCCTCGGCTACGACAGCAAACAGACCAGCGCCGTGCAGCAGATCATCTTTGCCGGCATCCGCGACAAGCGCCTGGATATCTTCCTCGGCTACTGGAAGCCCGCGATGGACAACAACATCGCGCCCTTCCTCGCGGCCAAGCAGGTCAAGGTGTTCGACACCCCGAGCCTCGCCGACGCCCAGGCCACCCTGGCCGTGCCGCAATACGTGGCCGATGCCGGCTTGAAGACCTTCGCCGATATCGCCCGTTTCAAGGACAAGCTCGGCGGCAAGATCTATGGCATCGAGCCAGGCAGCGGCGCCAACACCGACATCCAGAAAATGATCGACACCAACCGCTTCGGCCTTGGCGGCTTCAAGTTGGTCGCCTCCGGTGAAGCGGGGATGCTGGCGGCGGTGCAGCGTGCGGTGAACCGCAAGGAATTCGTGGTGTTCGTCGGTTGGACCCCGCACCCGATGAACATCAACATGAAGATGGCTTACCTCACCGGCAGTGAAGACGTATTCGGCCCCGACGAAGGCCGCGCTACCGTTTCCACCGTCACCGCCCCGGATTTTGCCGAGCGCTGCCCCAACGCCAATCGCTTGTTGGAAAACCTCACTTTCACCGCCGCCCAGGAAAGCCAGTTGATGGTGCCGATCATGGAGCGCGAGTCGCCCCAGGACGTGGCCCGGCAATGGCTGCGTGATCATCCTGAGGATTTGCAGCGCTGGCTGGCCGGGGTCACGGCGTTTGATGGCACGGACGGAGTGGCGGCCGTACAAGCCAGCCTGGAGCTCTGAGCCGAACCTGCCAGACCAGACAACACCGAACTCGTGTGGGAGCCGGGCTTGCCCGCGATAGCGGTGTATCAGGCAATGAATGCTTGGCAGGTACACCGCTATCGCAGGCAAGCCAGCTCCCACGTTGATCTCCAGCGTCAGGGATATTCGAGCATGTATCCGATTTCTCCAGAGTTGGCCGCTTTCGTTGCCAAAACCGCGTCCTTCACTGGCGACGACTCGTCGCTCGCCGGGATGCGCCAGGCCTACAACCACATGTGCCGGGCCTTCACCTCGCCCACGCCTGAGGGTTTGGCGGTCACAGACTTTTCCCTCGCAGGCAGAGGCGTGCGCAGTTACCTGCCGACCATGCTCGGTCCTGCTGATGGTTGGCCGTGCCTTCTTTATATACACGGCGGCGGCTGGGTGGTGGGCGGGCTGGATTCCCACGACTTCATCTGCGTCGAACTCGCCAGCGCTCTGCAAGTGCTGGTGATCGCCATCGACTACCGCCTGGCGCCGGAGCACCCTTTCCCTGCCGCTTACGAAGATTGTCGTGCCGTGTGGCGGGCGATCCAGGCGGGGCAGGGGCCGCATGCGATCAACCGGCAACGTCTGGTGGTGATGGGCGACAGCGCTGGCGGCAATCTGGCTGCGGCCTTGTGCCTGGGCCTGCGCGACGACGGCGAGCCGCAACCTCGGGCCCAAGTACTGATTTACCCAGGCCTGGGCGGCCCGGCGGATTTGCCCTCGCGCCGCGATTGCAGGGACGCGCCCCTGCTCAGCAGCGCCGACACCGACAGCTACCTGGCGCTGTACCTGCAGGGCAGTGGCAAACCGTCGCCCTACGCCATGCCGCTGCTGGCCGCAGACTTCAGCGGTTTGCCCAAGGCGTTCATCGCCGTGGCCCAGTTCGACCCCTTGCGCGACGACGGCATTTTGTACGCCGAGCGTCTGCAAGCGGCGGGTGTGACCGCCGTGCTGTATCCCGGCAAAGGCCTGGTGCATGGCTGCCTGCGCGCGCGGCGGCAGGTGCCGGAAGTGGACCGGCTCTACGATTACCTGCTGGATTACCTGGGCAGCGAAGGGCTGACACAGGTCTAAGCGCTCTAGGACATGCTCATTGCACAATTCGGGTTTATAGTGCCAGACGGCAAAATAAAAGACGTCCCCCCAGGGATGAACCCGACCCCCTACGGAGCGCGCAATGCAGACTTGGTACCCGCAGATCAAACCCCACGCCCGGCACGATCTGGCCGTCGATGACACCCACACGCTGTACGTCGATGAAAGTGGCTCCCCCGAAGGCTTGCCCGTCGTATTCATCCATGGTGGTCCTGGTGCTGGTTGTGATGCCCAGAGCCGCTGCTATTTCGACCCGAACCTGTACCGCATTGTCACCTTCGACCAGCGTGGCTGCGGCCGCTCCACCCCGCGCGCCAGCCTGGAAAACAACACCACCTGGGACCTGGTCGCTGACCTTGAGCGCATCCGCGAGCACCTGGGCATCGACAAATGGGTGCTGTTCGGTGGTTCCTGGGGTTCGACGCTGGCCCTGGCCTACGCGCAAACCCACCCGGAGCGCGTTCACGGCCTGATCGTGCGCGGTATTTTCCTGGCGCGTCCGCAGGACATTCATTGGTTCTACCAGGAAGGGGCCAGCCGCCTGTTCCCGGATTACTGGCAGGACTACATCGCGCCGATTCCGCCGGAAGAGCGCCATGACATGATCGCGGCCTACCACAAGCGCCTCACCGGCAACGACCAGATTGCCCAGATGCACGCGGCCAAGGCCTGGTCCGGCTGGGAAGGGCGCATGCTCGGCCTGTGCCCGAGCCCGCAGCATGTGGAGCGGTTTTCCGAGCCGCAACGTGCCTTGTCCATCGCGCGAATCGAGTGCCACTACTTCACTAACAACTCCTTCCTGGAGCCCAACCAACTGATCCGCGATATGCACAAGATCGCCCATCTGCCTGGCGTAATCATCCACGGGCGCTACGATATGATCTGCCCATTGGATAACGCTTGGGAGTTGCACCAGGCGTGGCCCAACAGTGAGCTGCAGGTGATTCGCGAGGCCGGCCATGCCGCCTCCGAACCCGGCATCACGGATGCCCTGGTGCGTGCGACCAGCCAGATGGCACGTCGCTTGCTCGACTTGCCGCCTGAAGAAGCATGAAGGGCCTGTTGCAACGGGTGCGAGGCGCCCGGGTCGAGGTCGCGGGCGAAATCGTCGGCGCCATCGACCAGGGTTTGCTGGTCCTGGTGGCCGTTGAGCCTGCGGATACGCCGGAGAGTGCCGATAAGCTGTTACACAAGCTGTTGAACTATCGGGTGTTCAGCGACGACGAAGGCAAGATGAACCTGTCGTTGAAGGATATCGACGGGGGGTTGCTGCTGGTGTCGCAGTTCACGCTGGCGGCGGATACCAAGAGCGGGCTGCGGCCAAGCTTCTCCACCGCGGCCCCGCCAGCCTTGGGAGCGGCGCTTTTTGATCACTTGCTGATACAAGCGCAACAATTGCATGGCAAGGTGGCGTCAGGGCGTTTTGGCGCCGATATGCAGGTGCATTTGGTCAATGATGGCCCTGTGACCTTTCTCTTGCAGACGTGAATGTATTAAAAACGACTTTTAATGCCTAAAAACGCAGGATTTCGCTACAAATACTTCGTTATCCCTGATGCGTTGTTTCGCGGGCTACTAGATAATCGCGCGCTACGGGGATCAGCGTTGTTTGGTCCATTTTGACTTAGGTAGAGACTTGTCCGACAACCACTGGGGAATCATTTTGCCCCACGGGAGTCGGAACAATGCTCGCCAACCTGGCATATAGATAGCTGGCCGTTGGTTTTTTGATCTGTTTTCGGCGAGGGTTGCTCGTGATTGTTAGTCCCTGTAATGCACCAAAATTGTCTGCCAAACGGTTACGAAACGCACTGGTGACGGGCTCCGCCCTGTTTTGCCTGTTCGGCGCGGGTCAACTGTGGGCATTCAGTCTGGATGATGTGTCGGCCAAGGCAAAAGAGCTGGCCGGGCAGAAATACGAAGCTCCGCGCAGCAATCTGCCGAACGAATTCCGCGAAATGAAGTTCGCGGACTACCAGAAGATTCGTTTCCGCAACGAAAAAGCCGAGTGGGCCGATCAGAACACCCCGTTCAAGCTGTCCTTCTATCACCAGGGTATGCACTTTGATACACCGGTGAAAATCAACGAAGTCACCGCCGACAGCGTTCAGGAAATCAAATACGACCCGACGCGCTTCGATTTCGGCGACGTGAAGTTTGATCCCAAAGCCACCGAACAGCTGGGTTATGCCGGCTTCCGTGTGCTGTACCCGATCAACAAGGCCGACAAGCAAGACGAAATCATGACCATGCTGGGCGCGAGCTATTTCCGCGTGGTCGGCAAGGGCCAGGCGTATGGCCTGTCCGCCCGCGGCATGGCGATCGACACGGCATTGCCGTCCGGCGAAGAATTCCCGCGTTTCACCGAGTTCTGGATCGAGCGTCCAAAGCCGGGTGAGAAACAACTGGTGATCTTTGCCCTGCTGGACTCTCCACGGGCTACGGGTGCTTATCGCCTGATCCTGCGTCCGGGCACCGACACCATTGTCGACGTGAAATCCCAGATGTTCCTGCGCGACAAAGTCAGCAAACTGGGCGTTGCCCCGTTGACCAGCATGTACCTGTTCGGCGCGAACCAGCCTTCCAAAGTGCTGAACTACCGCCGTGAACTGCACGACTCCAGCGGTCTGTCGATCCATGCCGGCAACGGCGAGTGGATCTGGCGCCCCCTGAACAACCCTAAACACCTGTCGGTCAGCAACTTCACCGTAGAGAACCCGAAAGGTTTCGGCCTGCTGCAACGCGGTCGCGACTTCAGCCACTACGAAGACCTGGACGACAACTACGACAAGCGCCCAAGCGCCTGGATCGAGCCTGAGGGCGACTGGGGCAAAGGCACCGTCAACCTGGTGGAAATCCCGACCGCCGATGAAACCAACGACAACATCGTTGCGTTCTGGAGCCCGGCAGAGCTGCCTGAAATCGGCAAGCCACTGGACGTTTCCTATCGCCTGCACTGGACCATGGACGAAAAGGCCCTGCACCCGAGCGACAGCGCCTGGGTCAAGCAGACCCTGCGCTCCACCGGTGACGTGAAGCAATCCAACCTGATCCGTCAGCCGGATGGCAGCGTGGCCTACCTGGTGGACTTCGAGGGCCCGTCCCTCAAGGCTTTGCCGTCGGATGCCGCGGTGCGTAGCCAAGTCAGTGTCAGCGACAACGCCGAACTGGTTGAAAACAGCGTGCGCTACAACGAGCACACCAAAGGCTGGCGCCTGACCCTGCGCATGAAGATCAAGGACGCAGGCAAGCCGACCGAAATGCGCGCAGCGCTGGTGCAGGACGTTCCGCCACCTGCCCCTGAGCAGGACTCGAGCCACGTGCTCAAGGCCGACAAGGTCCTGGCCAAGCAGCACGAAAAACAGGCCAAGAAAGACGCGAAAGACAAGGAAGCCAAGCAGCCAGAAGCTGCCCCAGCCACACCGGAGCCGATCAAGACCGAACAAGTCCTGACCGAAACCTGGAGCTATCAGTTGCCTGCCGATGAGTAACTCTCAAGTCCAGCCAGAAACTCTGCAGGAGTATCTGGCGCATCTACCGATGACCGCTGAGCAGCGCGCCGAACTGGCGGGCTGCACATCCTTCACCGAGTTGCACGAACGCTTGTCGTCGTCGACCTTTGACGCGCCTGGCGATGCCGCACAGGCGTCGGTCGGCACGCGGTTGACCCTGAGCACGGCCGAAGAGCTGCAAGACGCCGAAATGCTGGCGCTCGACGCCGCTGGCCGCGTGTGCCTGAAGGCCACGCCGCCGATCCGTCGTACCCGCGTGGTCCCGGAGCCATGGCGCACCAATATCCTGGTGCGCGGCTGGCGTCGTATCACCGGGCGCAGCAACCCGCCTGCTCCGCCAAAGGATGAGCGTGTATTGCCGGCTGCGCGCTGGCGTACCGTCGGCTCCATCCGCCGTTACATCCTGCTGGTGCTGATGATCGGCCAGACCCTCGTCGCCGGTTGGTACATGAAAGGCATCATGCCGTACCAGGGCTGGTCGCTGGTGGACTTCGACGAAATCCGCAACCAGACCCTGCTGCAAACCGCCACCCAGGTACTGCCATACGCCCTGCAAACCAGCATCCTGATCATGTTCGGGATCTTGTTCTGCTGGGTGTCGGCCGGTTTCTGGACTGCGCTGATGGGCTTTCTGGAGTTGCTGACTGGCCACGATAAATACCGCATCTCCGGTAAAAGTGCCGGTGACGAGCCGATTCCCAAAGACGCCCGTACCGCGTTGGTGATGCCGATCTGCAACGAAGACGTGCCTCGGGTATTTGCCGGTTTGCGCGCGACGTTTGAGTCGGTGGCCGCCACCGGTGACCTGGATCGCTTCGACTTCTTCGTGCTCAGCGACAGTAATGACGCCGACATCTGCATCGCCGAGCAGCAAGCCTGGCTCGACGTGTGCCGTGAAGCCGGTGGTTTCGGCAAGATCTTCTATCGCCGTCGTCGCCGTCGCGTAAAGCGCAAGAGCGGCAACCTCGACGACTTCTGCCGTCGTTGGGGCGGTGACTACAAGTACATGGTCGTGCTCGACGCGGACAGCGTGATGAGCGGCGAATGCCTGACCAGCCTGGTACGCCTGATGGAAGCCACGCCGGACGCGGGGATTATCCAGACTGCGCCGCGTGCGTCGGGTATGGACACGCTGTATGCGCGCATGCAGCAGTTCGCTACCCGTGTGTACGGCCCGCTGTTCACCGCCGGCTTGCACTTCTGGCAGCTGGGTGAATCCCACTACTGGGGTCACAACGCGATCATCCGCATGAAACCGTTTATCGAGCACTGCGCCCTGGCGCCGTTGCCGGGCAAAGGCGCGTTCGCCGGTTCCATTCTGTCCCACGACTTCGTTGAAGCTGCGCTGATGCGTCGTGCTGGCTGGGGCGTGTGGATTGCCTACGACCTGCCAGGCAGCTACGAAGAACTGCCACCGAACCTGCTGGATGAGCTCAAGCGTGACCGTCGCTGGTGCCACGGCAACCTGATGAACTTCCGCCTGTTCCTCGTCAAGGGCATGCACCCGGTGCACCGTGCGGTGTTCCTGACCGGCGTGATGTCCTACCTGTCGGCGCCGTTGTGGTTCCTGTTCCTGGTGCTGTCCACGGCGCTGCTGGCGGTAAACACCCTGATGGAGCCGCAGTACTTCATGGCACCACGCCAGTTGTACCCGCTGTGGCCGCAATGGCACCCGGACAAGGCGGTGGCGCTGTTCTCCACGACTATCGTGCTGCTGTTCCTGCCGAAACTGCTGAGCATCATCCTGATCTGGGCCAAGGGCGCGAAAGAGTTCGGTGGCAAGTTCAAGGTGACCTTGTCGATGCTGCTGGAGATGTTGTTCTCCATGCTGCTGGCGCCGGTGCGGATGATTTTCCACACTCGCTTCGTACTTGCCGCGTTTCTCGGCTGGGCTGCGACCTGGAACTCGCCGCAGCGTGACGACGACTCCACCCCATGGAGCGAAGCGGTCAAGCGCCACGGTCCGCAAACCCTGCTGGGCTTCCTGTGGGCGCTGCTGGTGGTGTGGTTGAACCCGAGTTTCCTGTGGTGGTTGGTACCGATCGTGGGTTCGCTGATGCTGTCGATCCCGGTGTCGGTGATCTCCAGCCGTGTCGGTTTGGGCCTCAAGTCCCGTGACGAGAGCCTGTTCCTGATCCCTGAGGAATACAATCCGCCGCAAGCGCTGTTGTCCACCGACAAGTACACCCACGAAAACCGTTGGCACGCGCTGAACGACGGCTTCGTGCGTTCGGTGGTCGACCCGCAGCAGAACGCCCTGGCCTGTGCCCTGGCAACCTCGCGTCATGCCCAGGCCGAGCCGATCGAGTACCTGCGTGCCGAGCGTGTGCGTCACGCGTTGAAAGTCGGCCCTGCCGGCCTCAACAACGCTGAACGCCTGGCCTTGCTCAGTGACCCGGTGGCCCTGGCCCGCCTGCACGAGCAGGTCTGGAGCGAAGGCCATGCCGAGTGGCTCGCCGCCTGGCGGGATTCGATCAAGGCTGACCCGCACGCGCCGTTGCTGCCGTTGCAACCGCTGTTGTCCCAGGCCCAACCGGCCTGATTCAGACGCCCCCGAGGGCTCACCTCGGGGGTGTTTTAAGCGCTGTTCCTACAGCGTCTTCCGCTTCTTCCCCTCCTGCGCCAACCCCTTGTTTTTTCGAAACAAAAGACCTCGTTTGAGGCGTATTGCCGTGCCCGTCGCTGAGTTAGCATCGCCCCCGTATTTGACTCGCCACAGGGATAATCCATGAGCAAAAGCTATTGTTCGGCGCTGTTGCTAAGTGCTGTCGCGTTGATTCACATGGGGCTGGCGCAGGCAGGCGCGATTGATGACGCCGTTCGACGCGGCGTGCTGAAAGTTGGTACCACGCCCACCTATGTGCCCTTCGAAATGACCGATAAACAGGGCCGTATCGTCGGTTTTGAAATCGACCTGCTTAACGTGATGAGCCAGGCCCTGGGGGTAGAGCTTGAAATGGTCTCGATGCCTTACACCGAGCTGGTGGCGGGGTTGCAGGCGAAGAGTTTCGACCTGATCGGCAGCGGCATGACCGTCACTCAGGAGCGCAACCTCAAGCTGAACTTCAGCGACTCGTTCATTGTGGTCGGCCAGTCCGTGTTGTTGCATCCACGCCTTGCGGGCAAGGTCGCCAGTGTCGAGGACCTGGACGACGCCAGCTACCAGATCGCCACCACCGAAGGCACTACCGGCGAGGCGGCGGCGCGACGGTTCCTTGGGGCGGCCCGAATCAGCAGTTTTTCGACACCGGAGGAAGGGGTACGCCAAGTGGTGCAGGGCAAGGCGGATGCTTTTATTCATGACGCGCCCTACAACCTGATCGCCCTGAGCCGCCCGGAAAACGCCACGCTGCTGGCACTTGAGCAGCCGTTCACGTTCGAGCCGCTGGCGTTTGGCGTGAAAAAAGGTGATGTCGACAGCCTTAACTGGATCAATCATTTCCTCAACCAGATTGCCCAGGACGGGACCTACGATCGTCTGCATGACAAGTGGTTCAACGACACTGCCTGGCTGGCAGAGATCGAGTGAAAGTCATAACTGCTTACACATCAAGTCGTTGCCTCAATCGCTCACGCACGTGTCTACGCCTGCTCTTTGCTGCCCTGTTGTGGGGCCTTTCCGACATACGCCGATAACAAATAGCCGTGAAACCTTTGTGACAGCAGGGGAGTGGGTTAGGATCGCACCCCGAAATGGTGCAGCCCTTTCGCGCGCCGACCTTATAAGAATCGTTCAGGGGACTTGATGATGAAAAAGTATCTTTCGATGCTGCTGCTTGGCGTCACCGCGCTGGTCGCGGTCAATGCGGCCCAGGCCGGCGCCATCGACGATGCGGTCAAGCGCGGTACGCTGAAAGTCGGCATGGACCCGACCTACATGCCGTTCCAGATGACCAACAAGCGTGGCGAAATCATCGGTTTCGAAGTGGACATCCTCAAGGCCATGGCCAAGTCCATGGGCGTCAAGTTCGAGCCGATCTCCACCGGCTACGACGGTATCATCCCGGCCCTGCTGACCGACAAGTTCGACATGATCGGCAGCGGCATGACGCTGACCCAGGAACGCAACCTGCGCCTGAACTTCAGCGAACCCTTCATCGTGGTCGGCCAGACCCTGCTGATCCGCAAGGAGTTGGAAGGCACCATCAAGTCCTATAAAGACCTGAATGACGAGAAATACCGCCTGACCTCAAAGCTCGGCACTACCGGTGAGATGGTGGCAAAGAAGCTGATCTCCAAGGCCAAATACCATGGCTACGACAACGAGCAGGAAGGCGTGCTGGACGTAGTCAACGGCAAGGCCGACGCCTTTGTGTATGACGCGCCGTACAACGTAGTGGCGGAGAAAAAGGTCGGTAATGGCAAGCTGGTGTACCTCGAAGAACCCTTCACCTTCGAACCCCTGGCGTTCGGCCTGAAGAAAGGCGACTACGACAGCATCAACTTCATCAACAACTTCCTGCACCAGATCCGCAACGACGGCACCTACGATCGCATCCATGACAAGTGGTTCAAGAGCTCCGAGTGGCTCAAGGACATGGAATAAGGCTTAAGACCGAGTCGCGAAGGCAGCCTCACAGGCGACACACACCCTGGAACCAGAAATGAAACAGAAAAAAGCCCAATGGCCCTGGCACCTGCTGACCGTGGTCGTGCTGGTCGGCCTGGCTGGCGCCCTGTACTACGCCACCTCGCTGATGTCCTACGAGTGGCGCTGGAACCGCGTGCCGCAATACTTCGCCTATCAGGCCGAAGTGTCCCAGCGCGCCGAGGACATCTCCACCGTCGTTGAGTTGGTGCGCAAAGGCGACGTCGCCGAAGTGACCCTGCGCAACGACGCGGGCGCCGAGCAAAAGCTGACCGTTGCCGACAACAGCCTGCAAGTCGCGCGTGGCGACGACGTTGCCGAAGGCGATGTGGTGGGCGTGACCCGCCATTGGGCATTGGGCCCGCTGATGTGGGGGTTGTGGACCACGCTGTGGCTGTCGGTGGTGTCCGGCATCCTTGGGTTGATCATCGGCCTGGCAACCGGCCTGTGCCGTTTGTCCAGCAACCCGACCCTGCGGGATCTGTCGACGATCTACGTCGAACTGGTGCGTGGTACGCCACTATTGGTGCAGATCTTCATTTTCTATTTCTTTATCGGCACGGTGCTCAACCTGTCCCGCGAATTCGCCGGGATCGCCGCGCTGTCGTTGTTCACCGGCGCGTATGTGGCGGAAATCGTCCGCGCCGGCGTGCAGTCCATTACCCGTGGCCAGAACGAAGCCGCGCGCTCCTTGGGCCTGAGCGCCAGCCAGTCGATGCGTCATGTGGTGTTGCCGCAAGCGTTCAAACGCGTGCTGCCGCCGTTGGCCGGGCAATTTATAAGCCTGGTGAAGGACACATCACTGGTCTCGGTGATTGCCATTACCGAACTGCTCAAGAGCGGCCGCGAAGTGATCACCACCTCGTTTTCGCCGTTTGAAATCCTGTTCTGCGTCGCAGGCCTGTACCTGCTGATCAACCTGCCGCTGTCGAAAATGGCCAGCCGGCTAGAGCGGAGGCTCGCGCAAAGTGATTGAAGTCCGCGATCTGGTAAAAGTCTTCGACACCCGTGGCCATGTGGTCCGCGCGGTCGACAACGTGACCACCCAGGTGGCCAAGGGCGAAGTGCTGGTGGTGATCGGCCCGTCCGGCTCCGGCAAGTCCACCTTCCTGCGTTGCCTCAACGGCCTGGAAGAATTCGACTCGGGCTCGGTGAGCATCGACGGCCTGCAACTGGCTGACCCGAAGACCGATGTGAACGCCTATCGCCGCGAAGTCGGCATGGTGTTCCAGCACTTCAACCTGTTCCCGCATATGACCGTGCTGGAAAACCTGTGCCTGGCGCAGAAGGTCGTACGCAAGCGCAGCAAGAAGGAGAGTGAGGCCAAGGCCCTGGCCTTGCTGGAAAAGGTCGGGATTGCGCAGAAGGCCAACGAGTTTCCATCACGCTTGTCCGGCGGCCAGCAGCAGCGGGTCGCGATTGCCCGGGCCTTGGCGATGGATCCCAAGGTCATGCTGTTCGACGAGCCCACCTCGGCGCTGGACCCGGAGATGGTCGGCGAAGTGCTGGATGTGATGAAGACCTTGGCCCTGGAAGGCATGACCATGGTCTGCGTCACCCACGAAATGGGCTTTGCCCGTGAAGTGGCAGACCGGGTGCTGTTCTTCGATCACGGCAAATTGCTGGAAGATGCGGCCCCGGCCGAGTTCTTCGATGCGCCGAAAGACCCACGGGCCCAGGCGTTTCTGCGTCAAGTTCTGTAGGACTTGGTCAGGGCGGTCAGACCTTGAACTGCCCCACGCACTGCTGCAAATCCGTTCCCAGTCGCGCCAGTTCGATGCTCGCTGCTGCCGTCTGTTCGCTGGCGGCGGCGGTTTGCTCCGAGGCATCGCGAACTTTCAATACACTGCGATTGATTTCTTCGGCGACCGCGCTTTGCTCTTCGGCGGCTGCCGCAATCTGTGGGTTCATTTCCTGGATGACCAGGACTGTACGGGCGATTTCGCTCAGGGCGTCCCCGGCATTGCGTGCCAGGCCGACGCTGTTGTCGGTCAGCGTGCGGCTGTAGTCCAGGATATCGGCGACTTGCTGCGTGCCACTGTGCAAGCCACCAATCAACTCTTCGATTTCCTCGGCGGACTGCTGGGTCCTTTGAGCGAGGCTGCGTACCTCATCGGCGACTACCGCAAACCCTTGGCCAGCCTCGCCGGCCCGTGCGGCTTCTATCGCGGCGTTGAGCGCCAGCAGATTGGTCTGCTGCGACACGGACTTGATCACATCCAGCACGCTGCCGATCTTCTGGCTCTCCCGTTGCAACGCCAGCATGGCCTGGCTTGAGCGTGCCATCTCATGGGCGAGGTGCTCAATTTGCGCCACGACATCCGTCACGACCTGATCGCCCAGGTCAGTCTGGTGATTGGCCTGGCCGGCGGCAATCGAAGCCTGCTCGGCATGGCGCGCAACTTCCTGGGCGGTGGCCAGCATCTGATTCATGGCGGCTGCCACCTGCTCGGTTTCCTCTCGCTGATTACTCACCCCCGCACGGGTTTGTTCGGTGATGGTGGAAAGCTCCTCGGCAGCGCTGGCGATTTGCTGCGCGTTATCGCTGATATTGCCAATCAGCCCGCGCAGGTTCAGCGTCATCTGAGTCATGCTGTGTTGCAACTGGCCCAACTCATCCTTGCGACGGGTCTGCACTTCGTGGCTCAGATCGCCTTCGGCAATGCGATTGGCCACTGACAGGGCTTTGCGCAGCGGTGTCACTATTTGTCCGGCAATCACCCAGGCGGACAGGACGCCCAAAAGCAATGCGGCAGCGGTCACGCCGAGGGTTTGGGTGCGGGCTTGCTCGGCTTCGTGGTCGCGTCGCTGGGTCTGATCCTGGCTCAACAAGTCACTCTGCCCGAGTAACTGATCCAACTGCTGCTCCAACTGGTTTTGCGATTTTTCGGTCGTAAGCTGGGCTTCCTTGAGGCGTGTCAGGCGGGTGCGGATCTCGAGTACGGCATTTTTCAGTGCGGTGCTATCGACCGGCAGCTTCGCGACGGTCGCCTGGGCGAGTTCGAGGTTGCGCTCTGCGTCGTTCACGGCCTGGGCATAAGCATCCAGGGAACTGGCAGCCCAGGCGGGGCTTTGGGCTCGATCTTCCGCCTGCTCTATGGCCTGGCGCAGGTTTTCGACGGCGTCGAGGGCTTTTTCATCTTCTTGATCAGGCAAGTCACTGGCCAGTTGCGCCAGCACGTCGCCGGTCCGCGTGGAGCTTTGTTTCAATTCTTCGCGGGTGTTTTCGCGTGTTTTAACCAGCGAAGGCACGTCCTTGAGTGTGGTGTTGAACGTTGCGCCAATACGCGCCATCTCTTGCAGATACTCAATGGGTTTTGGCGCTATCAGTCGGTTGGAAAGCGCCTTAAGGTGTCCATCGATTTTCTCCATGCTCGCGCTCAACCTATTGAGGCTATTGGCATCGTCAAGGGTGCGGTAGAGGATTCTGTCAGCGCGCAATTCCTCACCTGCCACCGCCAGTTGCGCGAGCACGGTCAGCGTTTGCGAACGGTAGAGGGAGGCCGCCAGGGCTTGCCAGCCTGTTACGGCAATGATGAGGCTCAGGGCCAGTACCAGGGAAAAGCCCAAGGCCAGTTTGAGGGTGACACTGGCGTCACCCAACAGGTGAGTCATTCGACGAAGCATGATCAACCTCCGACAAGTGAGTAGCGGGCGTTATCGTCGTGTCGGGCACCGCAGGTGCGCGCACACATTGACGTGACTTGAACGCTAGCTCTCTTGGCGGTCGGGTGAGCCTGATAAACGTGTAGGAAATTTCACAGACTGAAGGCGGCGACCCTGGGCAGGTCGCCACGCGGTGAGGTGCGTCAGACCCTGAAGCGGCCGACCAGTGCTTGCAAATGGGTGCCCAGGCGCGCCAGTTCGGTACTCGACGCTGCGGTCTCTTCACTGGCCGCAGCCGTCTGCTCCGACACATCGCGCACATTCAGCACGCTGCGGTTGATCTCCTCGGCCACCGCGCTTTGTTGTTCGGCAGCGGTGGCGATCTGCGAATTCATCGCCTGGATGGTCGAGACTGTCCGAGTGATGCTCGCCAGGGCACTGCCGGCACGGCGGGTCAGTTCGACGCTGCTGTCGGTCAGGCCGCGGCTGTTGTCCATGATGGTCGCCACTTGCTGAGTGCCGCTTTGCAGGCCGACGATCAGTTCTTCGATCTCTTCGGTGGACTTCTGGGTGCGCTGGGCCAGGCTGCGCACCTCGTCCGCTACCACAGCGAAGCCACGACCGGCTTCCCCGGCACGCGCGGCTTCAATCGCAGCGTTGAGGGCCAGCAGGTTGGTTTGCTGGGCCACGGACTTGATCACGTCGAGCACGCTGCCGATCTTGTCGCTTTCGCGCTTCAGGTCGCCCATGGCAACCGTGGAGTTGCCCACTTCGGTGGCCAGGCGCTCGATCTGGGCGATGGCTTCGCCGACCACCTTGTCGCCTTCACGGGCCTGCTGGTCAGCCGCTACGGCCGCTTCGGAGGCTTCCTCGGCGTTTCGCGCGACTTCTTGCACGGTAGCGGCCATTTCATTCATGGCGGTGGCCACCTGGTCCGTTTCGACCTTCTGGCTGTTGACCCCGGCGCTGGTCTGTTCGGTCACGGCCGACAGTTGCTCGGCGGCGCTGGCGATCTGGGTGACGCCGTCGCTGATGCCGCCGATCAGTTCGCGCAAACCGACGGTCATGCTTTGCATGGCACGTTGCAGTTGGCCCAGCTCATCCTGGCGCATGGAGGTGAGGTTGTGGCTCAGGTCGCCCGATGCCACGCGCTGGGCAACCTGGAGGGTCTGGTTCAGCGGAATCACGATCTGGCGCGTGATCGCCCAGGCGGCCACCAGACCAAAGATCAGCGCCAGTACGGTAGCCAGCAGCAAGAGTTGTTTGGCGTGCGCGGCGTCGGCGTCGCGCACCACGGTTTGCGAGAGGGTGAGTTTGTCGCTGTGGCCCAACAGCGTGTCACCCTGGGCACTCATGATCTTCAACGCAGCGGCGGCGGCGGTCTGAGAGTCACGGTACTGGCTGACCGCCGCGCGGTAGGCTTGCAGCGAGGTGCTGGCCTCCTCCAGGTTGGCCTGGTACTGCGCGGGCAGTTGGCCCTGCAGTTCGGTGATCTTTTTCACCGCGTTATCAATGGCGTCGAGGGCCGGTTGTTCAGCTTCGACCTTGGCGCTGTAGGTGTAGCCGCGCACCTGGAAGCGCGCCTGCTGGATCAGTTTGCTCAGGTCGACCACGCTGTTGAACTGCGTGACGCTGTCGCCTTGCAGCAGGCTTTTTTCGACCTCGCTGACCTTCGCTACGGCGTTGTCGGCGGTATCGCCCAGTTTACTGCGGGCACCTTCACGCTTGAGCCCGGCCTGAACCATGGTGGCAAAGGCCTTTTTATACTGGCTCAGGGCGTCCTGTTGCTGTTCGACAAGGGCCTTGTCGTCGGGTTGTTCGATCAGGTCTGCGGCGGTTTTCAGACCACTGTCCAGCTTGGCGATCAGGTTGTTGACCGCGTCGGTGCCTTGTTCGCCGCGCCGCATTTCGAAGTCCAGGCGCGCCAGGCGCAAGTCCTTGGTCAGCCCGTTGAGGCTGGAGATATGGCCCAGCTTGTCACCGCGACTGGTGACATCGCCCAGGCCGGTCCAGCCAGTGAACATGATCAATAATGTCAGCAGTAACACCAGGCCGAAGCCCACGCCGAGTTTGGTCTTGACGCTGATATTCCCCAGCTTTTCGGCTAACCAACGATGCATGCTGCGAACTCCCCTGGAACAAGGCTTGGACTTATTCAAAGGGTATCGGCGGTGACAGACTTTTCTGTAGGAGGGCGGCGAGTGAGATTTAGAAGAGACGGGCGAGCAGGGCGGTGACGGCGGTTTCGACGCGCAGGATGCGCGCGCCCAACTGCACGGGCTGCAAGCCAGCTTGGGTGAGCAGGTCCACTTCGTAGGGAATCCAGCCACCTTCCGGGCCGATCGCCAGGGTCACCGGCTCGTCCAGTCCGCGTGGGCAGGCCGGGTAATCACCGGGATGGCCAATCAGCCCCAGGCTGCCTGCGGCCATGGCCGGCAGGCGGTCTTCGACGAAGGGCTTGAAGCGTTTTTCGATGATGATCTCGGGCAATACCGTGTCCCGCGCCTGTTCAAGGCCGAGGATCAATTGCTCGCGAATCGCCTCAGGTTCCAGGAATGGGGTTTGCCAGAAGCTCTTTTCGACCCGGTAGCTGTTGACCAGCACCACCTTGGGCACGCCCATCGCCGCCACGGTTTGCAATACCCGACGCAGCATCTTTGGGCGGGGAAGGGCCAGCAGCAGGGTCAGCGGCAGCTTGGCCGGTGGTGGTTGGTCGACGCTCACTTGCAGCTCGGCTTCGGTGGCTTCCAGGCGCAGCAGTTGCGCATTGCCCATCAGCCCGCCGATGCGGCCGACGCGCAGGCTGTCGCCGACGACGGCGCGATGGACTTCCTGCATGTGCACCAGACGCCGATCACGCAGTACCACGCGGTCGGCCGCGATGAAGTCGGCCTCTTCCAGTAGCAGCAGGTTCACGGCTGGGTCGCTGGCGGCTGGTCGTCGTCGGGCTGATCATCCGGGTGTTCGCCGCGCTTGCTGATCAAGCCGCTGAACAGGATGCCGATCTCGAACAGCATCCACATCGGTACGGCCAGCAAGGTCTGGGAGAAGATGTCCGGCGGCGTGAGGATCATGCCGACCACGAAGCAGCCGATGATCACGTACGGGCGGATTTTCTTCAGGTACGCCACGTTGACCACGCCGATCCACACCAGCAGTACCACGGCCACCGGAATTTCGAAGGCCACGCCAAAAGCGAAGAACAGCGTCATCACGAAGTCGAGGTAGCTGGTGATGTCCGTCATCATTTCCACGCCGGCCGGGGTGGCGGCGGCGAAGAATTTGAAGATCAGCGGGAACACCAGGAAGTAGGCGAACGCCATGCCGGTGTAGAACAGCAGGATGCTCGACACCAGCAACGGCACGGCGATGCGCTTCTCATGCTTGTACAGGCCCGGTGCGATAAAGCCCCAGATCTGGTGCAGGATCACCGGGATCGCCAGGAACAGCGACACCATCATGGTCAGCTTCAACGGCGTGAGGAACGGCGACGACACATCGGTGGCGATCATCGTCGCACCGGCCGGCAGGTACTGGCGCAGTGGTGTGGAGACGAAGGTGTAGATCTGCTGGGTAAAGGCGAACAACCCGGCAAAGATGATGAAGATGGCCGCTACGCAACGCAGCAGGCGGGTACGCAGCTCGGTGAGGTGCGAGACCAGCGGCATATGCTGGTCGTTTTCCGGTTTATCAGCGCTCATGGGGCTCGCGGCGGCAATGTAGGGTCATGGGGCGCGGGCGACGCGGTGGGCGTCGGCGCAGGCTCGGTTGGCGCGGTCGGTGCCACGGGTGCGGCCTCAACCGCAGGCGCGATGCTGTTTTCGACAGCGGGCTCCGCCGGTTTGGCGGGCTCATGCACGGGCGACAGAATCTTCCGGGCTTCCTGTTCCAACGACAGAATATGCTCGTTGTGCAGTTGCCGACGGATCTCGTCGGCGCCGATTTCCCGTTCAACTTCCTGTTTGATGGCGTTGAAACTGCGTTTCAGGCGCCCGATCCACAGGCCGGCCGTGCGTGCTGCACCGGGCAGGCGTTCCGGCCCCAGTACCAGCAGGGCCACGAGGCCGACGAGCAGCAGTTCAGAGAAGCTGATACCAAACATTAGTCAGTGCTCACGAGTCTTTGCGGGTCGGCTCTTCGACTTTCTCAGCCTGTACGTCGAAGGTACGACGCTCGGTGATCGGCTGAGTGGCCTGCGGGTGCACAGGCTGCGCCGGGGGGACCGGGTTGGCGGCGGGATCGGCCGGCTTTTCGTCGTCGTTCATGGCTTTGCGAAAGCCCTTGATCGACTCGCCCACGTCGGTGCCCAGGTTCTTCAGTTTCTTGGTGCCGAACACCAGTACCACCACCACCAGGATGACGATCCAGTGTTTCCAGTCAAAAATGCCCATGCTGCAAATCCTCTAGTCTTGGTTATTCAGGCGGACGGGCGCGAGGCCTTCTCGGCATGCCCGGACAAGCCGAAGCGACGGTCCAGTTCATCCAGCACTGCCTGCGGATGCTGCCCCAGTTGGGCGAGCATGACCAGGCTATGGAACCATAGGTCGGCGGTTTCGTAGATGACATCGCTGCAGTCGCCGCTGATTTGCGCGTCCTTGGCGGCGATGATGGTTTCGACGGATTCTTCGCCGAGTTTTTCCAGGATCTTGTTCAAGCCCTTGTGGTACAGGCTGGCGACGTAGGAGCTGTCGGCATCCGCGCCTTTGCGGTCTTCCAGCACCTGGGCCACGCGGTTCAGGGTATCGCTCATGTCTTAGTGTCCTGCCGAGTAAATGGCGTCGGGGTCTTTGAGCACCGGCTCGACGGTCTTCCATTCGCCATTTTCGAAAACGCGATAGAAGCAGCTGTGGCGGCCGGTGTGGCAGGCGATGTCGCCGATCTGCTCGACCATGAGGATCACCACGTCGGCGTCGCAGTCGATGCGCATCTCGTGCAGGGTCTGCACGTGCCCGGACTCTTCGCCCTTGCGCCACAGTTTGCCACGCGAGCGTGACCAGTAGATGGCACGCTGCTCAGCGGCGGTGAGGCTCAAGGCCTCACGGTTCATCCAGGCCATCATCAGCACGCGCCCGGTCTTGTAGTCCTGGGCAATGGCCGGCACCAGGCCGTCACTGTCCCACTTGATATCGTCCAGCCAGTCTTTCATGTTCGGCTCCGGCAATTTGCGACAGTGTATAACCGGATTGGCTATCGACGCACGATCAGATAGATACCCACGGCGACCATGATGCCAGCCGGCCAGTGGCCCAGTTGGTTCAGCGGGCCACCGATGGCCAGCATCACCCCACCGACCAGGTGAGCAGCGCCCAGCAGGCGCAGGAACCAGTCGTCCTTGCGCTTCTTCCAGGGCGGCGCCGGGTCCTTGGCGTGGGGCTGGGACATGCGCTCCAGCAGGTCGCGGGTCATGTTGGCCAGGTGCGGCAGTTGTTCCATCTGGCTGTGCAGGTTGCCCAGCACGGTTTTCGGGCTCATGCGCTCGCGCATCCAGCGTTCCAGGAACGGCTGGGCGGTGTTCCACAGGTCGAGGTCCGGGTACAGCTGGCGGCCCAGGCCTTCGATGTTCAGCAGGGTTTTTTGCAGCAATACCAACTGTGGCTGCACTTCCATGTTGAAGCGCCGCGCGGTCTGGAACAGGCGCATCAGCACCTGGCCGAAGGAAATATCTTTTAATGGTTTTTCGAAGATCGGCTCGCACACGGTGCGGATCGCCGCTTCGAATTCGTTGAGCTTGGTTTCCGCCGGCACCCAGCCCGAATCGATGTGCAACTGCGCCACACGCCGGTAGTCGCGCTTGAAGAAGGCGAACAGGTTGCGGGCCAGGTAGTCCTGGTCTTCCGGGGTCAGGCTGCCGACGATGCCGCAGTCGATCGCGATGTACTGCGGGCTCCACGGGTTCACGGTGCTGACAAAGATGTTGCCGGGGTGCATGTCGGCGTGGAAGAAGCTGTCGCGGAACACTTGGGTGAAGAAGATCTCCACGCCGCGCTCGGCGAGCATCTTCATGTCGGTGCGCTGGTCGGCCAGGGTCGCGAGGTCGGTGACCTGCACGCCGTAGATGCGCTCCATCACCAGCACTTTAGGGCGGCACCAGTCCCAATACACTTGTGGCACGTACAGCAGTGGCGAGCCTTCGAAGTTGCGCTTGAGCTGGCTGGCGTTGGCGGCTTCGCGCAGCAGGTCGAGTTCGTCGTAGATGGTTTTTTCGTAGTCGGCGACCACGTCCACCGGGTGCAGCAGGCGTGCATCGGCCGAGAAACGCTCGGCGGCACGGGCGAGGATGAACAGCCATGCCAGATCCTGGCCGATGATCGGCTTGAGGCCAGGGCGGATTACCTTTACCACCACTTCTTCGCCGGTCTTGAGCTGTGCCGCGTGCACTTGGGCCACGGAGGCCGAGGCGAGGGGCTCGACGTCGAAGCGGCTGAAGACTTCGCTGATCTTCTTGCCCAGTTGCTCTTCGATCAACGCCATTGACTGTTGGGAGTCGAACGGCGGCACGCGGTCCTGCAGCAGCATCAACTCGTCGGCGATGTCCTCGGGCAGCAAGTCGCGGCGGGTCGAGAGGATCTGCCCGAACTTGATGAAGATCGGCCCCAGGTCCTGCAGTGCCAGGCGCAGGCGTGCGCCACGGCTCAGTGCCAGTTGTTTGCGCGGGAACCAGCGCCACGGCAGCACATAGCGCACCGCCAGCAGGAACCACGGCAAAGGCAGGGCGAACAGCAGGTCATCGAGGCGGTAGCGGATTACGACGCGCTGGATACGAAACAAACGGCGGACGGCGAGCAGCTTCATGCGTTATCGCTTGGATCAAGGGAACGGCTTAGGCGCTCGAAGCGCGCCTCAAGGCGTTCCAGGTCGATTTTGGCCTTGTCGAGTTCACGAAAGCGCGCTTGCGCTTCCCGTTCTCCGACCA
The DNA here is from genome assembly GCF_000934565.1 of Pseudomonas simiae. NCBI lineage: Bacteria > Pseudomonadati > Pseudomonadota > Gammaproteobacteria > Pseudomonadales > Pseudomonadaceae > Pseudomonas > Pseudomonas simiae. Next base: position 416,857 of record NZ_CP010896.1, read on the forward strand.
GGGTGCGCGATTCTTCGCTCAGGTATTCGGCGAGGTTCTGGTTAAGGCTGGCGAACCCTTGCTGGTACCAGCGCGAGCGGCTGCGCAGGTGCCCGCTGATCAACTGGGTGGCCACTGGACCGATCCAGCGCGACAGCTCGTATTCCCAGTCCAGTTCCAGGTCCTGCAGCACGGCGGCCAGGTCCATCAGCACCGAACTGTCGCCTTCCAGCTCCACCTCGGCGCTGTGCAGGATGGCCGTCTTGTTGCGGCTCAGGGCCAGGTGCAGCAGGCTCGATGCCGGCGCACGCAGGGTACAGTCGGCTTCTGCGGCCCATTGGCTCGCGAGCATCAGGCCTTCATCGCTGGGCAGGATAAACAGCTGCAAGGCGGGGCTGCGGCAGTCGACGGCAATGACTTTGCCGCTGAGGTGCGCAAGCCGCGCCAGGGCGGTACTGTCCAGGCGCAGCACACGGTTGAGGCCGTGTTCAACGCTGGCGAGAAGGCCGGCGAACAGCATCAGGGCTTGATGCCGCGATGCAGGGCGACGATGCCCGAGGTCATGTTGTGGTAGGTCACGCGGTCGAAACCGGCTTCTACCATCATTGACTTCAGGGTTTCCTGATCGGGGTGCATGCGGATCGATTCGGCCAGGTAGCGATAGCTTTCGGCGTCATTGGTGATCAGCTTGCCCATCAATGGCATGAAGGCGAAGGAGTAGGTGTCATAGACCTTGGACATCAGCGCGTTGGTGGGCTTGGAGAACTCCAGCACCAACAGGCGGCCGCCCGGCTTGAGGACGCGCAGCATCGAGCGGATCGCGTCTTCCTTGTGGGTCACGTTGCGCAGGCCGAAGGCGATGGTCACGCAGTCGAAATGGTTGTCGGGGAACGGCAACTTTTCAGCGTCGGCCTGGACGAACTCGATATTGCCCGCCACGCCCTTGTCGAGCAGGCGGTCACGGCCGACCTTTAGCATCGAACCGTTGATGTCCGCCAAGACCACCTGGCCGGTCGGGCCAACGAGCTTGGAGAACTTGGCCGCCAGGTCGCCCGTACCACCGGCGATGTCCAGTACGCGGTTGCCGGTGCGAACACCCGACAGCTCGATGGTGAACCGCTTCCACAGGCGGTGCATGCCACCGGAGAGCACGTCGTTCATCAGGTCATACTTGGCCGCTACGGAATGGAACACCTCAGCGACTTTTTCCGCTTTCTGGCTTTCCGGGACGTTCTTGAAGCCGAAGTGAGTGGTGGGTTCGGCATCGCTGCCTTTGCGCTGATCAGTCATATCGCTGTCACCAAAAGAGAATGCGGGACATGATAATCCCCAAGGCCTACTTTGTCTTGGCAAGGCTGCAGGTAAGATGGGTGGTCACCGAGACCTTTTGCCGCATCGAAGGTATCCACTTCCCCATAAAGAGGAGTCATTGCAATGGCCCGTATAACCGTTGAGCGTGCACATTCCCTGGGTAAAGAAGGCGCACGTGCAAAGGCCGACAAGTTGGCGCACAAACTCAAGGAGCACTATGGCCTGGAGCCGTCGTGGTCCGGCGATACCTTGAACCTCAAGCGTTCGGGGGTTAAGGGCACTGTAGTCGTCGCCGATGATTCGTTGCGCATTGATGTGGAACTGGGCCTGTTGATGTCGGCCATGAGTGGCACCATCAAGTCCGAAATCGAAAAGGCCCTGGATAAAGCGTTGGCGTGATCAACCTGTTCTTAGGGTGCCGATTCTAATTTTCCAGCCTACTTTGTGCCCAAGCCCTCAACTCCTGTGGGCCGTTCCTCCACCCTATTCTGCGTGAGGTGCACCATGGCCAAAGTTATCCTGAAGAAAAAAATCGACGCCCAGACCACTACCTTGAGCGAGGTTAAATCCTACGCCCGCAAGATCTGGCTGGCAGGACTTGGTGCTTATGCCAAGGTCGGAAGCGAGGGCGGCGATTACTTCAAAGAGTTGGTTAAAGCCGGTCAACATGTTGAAAGTAAAGGTAAAAAAGTTGCAGTTGAACAACTTGAAGCCGCCAACAGTCAGATTGACCAAGTAAAGAGTAATGTCTCCTCCGTCAAAGGTCTGGTAGAAGTTCAGCTTGATAAAGTTGAAAAAGCTTTTGACACTCGTGTTGCCAGTGCCTTGAATCGAATCGGCATTGCGTCTAAACATGACGTTGAGACACTCTCTGCTAAGCTCGAAGAGCTGACGACATTGCTAGAACGTGTCGCGCGTAAACACTAAGGAGACATCGGGATGGCTGTTAAAAAGACTACTCAGAAAGAAGGCAGCTCGTGGGTCGGGGAAGTTGAAAAATATTCCCGTAAGATCTGGCTTGCTGGTTTAGGCGTGTACTCGAAGGTTAGCAGTGACGGCGGCAAATACTTCGAGACTTTGGTCAAGGACGGCGAGAAGGCCGAGAAGTTGACCAAAACCACGGTTGGTAAAAAAGTTGAAGCGGCCAAGGCAACTGCCGGTTCCGCCAAGTCGAGCCTTTCGGACACTTGGGGCAAGTTGGAAGAAACTTTCGACAAGCGCCTCAACAGTGCCATTTCGCGACTGGGCGTGCCGAGCAAGGCAGAGCTGAAGACGCTGCACAGCAAGGTCGATACCCTGACCAAGCAAATCGAGAAACTGACCGGCGCTAAAGTGGCTCCCGTGAAAACGGCGGCGGCCAAACCGGCTGCCAAGCCAGCGGCGAAAACCGCAGCGGCCAAACCGGCTGCGAAAACTGCCGCTTCCAAGCCCGCCGCCAAGTCGGCAGCTAAACCGGTAGCCGCGAAAGCTGCTGCCAAGCCTGCCGCTAAGCCAGCAGCCAAGGCAGCCGCAAAACCTGCCGCCAAGCCTGCGGCTAAAACCGCAGCCGCAAAACCCGCTGCCAAACCCGCCGCTGCGAAACCTGCAGCCAAGCCGGTCGCCGCGAAACCCGCCGCCAAACCTGCTGCAGCCAAGCCAGCGGCAAAACCCGCCGCCGCGAAGAAGCCAGCGGTAGCGAAAAAGCCCGCCGCACCGAAGCCTGCGGTTGCGGCCAAGCCTGCTACTGCGCCAACCGCTTCCACAGCCAACTCGGTGTCCGCGCCGACCCCTGCTGCTGTGACCCCGACTGCAACGCCGGCAACCCCGACGCCATCCAGTCAGTCCTGATTTTTCCCAGGACACAAAAAATGCCCGGCCTGCAAAGGTCGGGCATTTTTTTAGGTGTGTGGGCTTGCTCCGACATGTTTAGACGCTGTCATCCAGGTATTTCAGCGCGAACTTCTCGGTTGCCAGGCGTGCCGGCAGCAATAGATGCGGCGCTACCAGCATCATGACCTGGTACACCACCACCCGTACCTCACCTTCACGATCAATAATCCGCTGGTAATCCAACGAGAACAGCAAGGTCAACGTGATCTGCTCCACCAGTTGCCCCAGGGCCTGGGTGCTACTGACCAACTGACCTGCCGCCTTCAGTCGCGCCAGCAATGACGCCAGGGTCCGCTTGAGCGCAGTCAGCTGGTTGCGAATGCCTTTGGCCAGCTTCGGCAAACGCCCCGCCAGGTTCGACAAGTCCTGGAACAAGAACCTGTAATGCGCCATGCGCTCGACAATCAGGTGCAGGAACAGCCAGTAATCCTCGGCCTCCAGTTGTGCGTCCGCCGGTGGGTCCAGCAGGGGCGCCAGCTCATTCTGGAAGCGTTCGAACAACCCGAGTACCAGTGGCTCCTTGCCATGGAAGTGGTAGTAGAGGTTGCCGGGGCTGATCCCCATTTCATTGGCCACCTCCATGGTCGACACGTTTGGCTCGCCCTTCTGGTTGAACAACTGCAGGGCACATTCAAGGATACGGTCGCGGGTCTTCATCCAGTCTTCTTAATGTGATCGCTGAGCTCAGCGCACCCGCACATAGGTGCCGGGCGCTGCTTCCATCGGTGGGTAATTCTGGTTGCCCAGGGCGGTAAGGGTTTCCCGTTGCACGCCGGAGCGCTGCTGGATCCACTCCAGCCATTGCGGCCACCAACTGCCTTCGACGTGGTTGGCGTCGTAGTACCAGGCGCGCGGGTCGCTGCTCAGCTTGGGGTTCTCGACGTAATTGGCCTTGGGATTGCCCGGCGGGTTGAGAATGCTCTGGATATGCCCGCTGTTGGACAGCACGAAGCGCCGCTCGCCGCCCAGCAATTGGGTCGAGCGATACACCGCGTCCCATGGCGTGATGTGGTCGTTGATGCCTGCCACGCTGAAGCTGTCCACCGTGACCTTCTGCAAATCGATCGGTGTACCGCACACCTCCAGGCCACCGGGATGACTCAGCGGGTTGTGCTTGAAGAAGTCCAGCAGGTCGCCGTGCAGCGCGGCGGGCAGGCGCGTGTTGTCGTTGTTCCAATACAGGATGTCGAAGGCCGGCGGTTCCTTGCCCAGCAAGTAGTTGTTGATCCAGTAGTTCCAGATCAGGTCATTCGGACGCATCCAGGCGAACACCTTGGCCATGTCGCGGCCGTCCAGCACGCCTTGTTGATAAGACCGACGCTTGGCGGCTTCCAGGGTCTGCTCGTCGGCGAACAGCGTGGCGGGGCTGTCGATCTGGCTGTCCAGCAGGCTCACCAGGTAGCTGGCGCTTGAGATGCGGCGCAGCTGGCGTTTGGCTTGCAAGTGGCCTTGCAGCGCGGCGATGGTCAGCCCGCCGGCGCAGGCGCCCATCAGGTTGACCTCGCGGGCGCCAGTGATCGCGCGGCACACGTTGAGCGCTTCCTCCAGCGCCGCAACGTAGGTGGACAGGCCCCATTCGCGATGCCGTACATCCGGGTTGCGCCAGCTGACCATGAAGGTCTGCAAGCCGTTTTTCAGGGCGTACTGCACAAAGCTGTTGGCCGGGCTTAGGTCGAAAATGTAGTACTTGTTGATTTGCGGCGGCACGATCAGCAGTGGCTTGGCGTACTGCTTTTCGCTCATCGGCTTGTACTGGATCAGTTCCAGCAGTTCATTGCGAAATACCACCGAGCCGGGCGTGGTGGCGACCGTCTTGCCCACTTCGAAGGCGTGCTTGCTCACCTGGCGCGGCAGGCCGTTGTTGTGCAGCATGTCTTCGAACAGATGGGTCACTCCGCGCACCACGCTGTTGCCGCCGGAGTTGAGCAGCTCCTTGATCGCCAGCGGGTTGAGCAGGGTGTTGGAAGGGGAGACCGCATCGTTGATCAGCGAGAAGGCGAAGTGTGCGCGAGTGCGGTCATCGGCGCTCAGAGTGCTGTCATCGATCCAGTGCCGGGTCTGCTTCTGCCAGCTCAGATAAGCTTGCAGGCTACGCCGGTACAGTGGGTTGAGTGTCCAGGTGGGGTCGGTGAAGCGGCCGTCGTTGGGGTTGGGTTCGTGCACGGTTTCACCGAGCAATACGCGCCCCAGTTGTCCGCTCAACGCCCAGGCATGGCGAACGGTATGCACCGGGTTGCGCAAGCCGTGGGCGGCCACGCTGCGCAGGGTCGACAGCAGGTCCCGACCCCGCAGGCCGGTGATCGCATTTTGCGCATTGATGAACGCCGCCGGGGTGGGCGCCGGGTTCGTCACGGGTCTTTCTCGCATGAGCCAACACTCCTTCGTCAAGCCATCAAACAGGCACGCCAATTCAGAACCATAGTCGGTTCCTGGCAAGTTGCGCGGCGGTGTGTCCTTACACGGCCGGTCGCGGATGAATCACCGCACGCATACGCTCCTCTTCAAGAAATTTCATGATGATCGGCGCCACGGCTTCCGCTCGGGTGATCAGGAACAGGTGGCCGTCATCGATGATGTGCAGCTGTGCATTGGGAATGCGCCAGGCCAGCATGCGCATGTTGATCAGCGGGATCAGCGGGTCGTCGTCCCCCGCCAGCACCAGGGTGGGTTGGCGGATCTTGTGCAGCCAGTGGATGCTGGTCCAGCCCAGTCCGGCGAACAGCTGCCAGTAGTAACCGAGCTTGCCGGCCGAGCGCACTTTGCTCGCATGCTCGGCGGCCAGGTTCGAATCGCGGCGGAACGAGCCGCCATAAATCATCGGTGCGATGCGCACCACGTGGGACGGTTGGATGTAGCGCCGGGGACTGGCCATCAGCCACAGCACCTTGGGCTTGCCGGGCACCATAAAGGCCCCGGCAGCGGTGGCGGCGAGAATCAGTTTTTTGCAGCGTTCCGGATAGTCATAGGCGAACTGTTGCGCCAGCGCACCGCCCCAGGACACACCCACGGCGTTCACTTGGCCATAGTCCAGGTAATCGAGCATGCGCGCGGTGAGTTTGGCCAGGCCGGGAAAGCGGTAGGGTCGTTTGGGCGTCGAGGAGCCGCCCACGCCAGGCACATCGAAGGCGATCACTTCCAGGTCCGGGTCCAGCGCCTGGACGAATGGAAACACCAACTCAAGGTTGGCGCCGATGCCATTGAAGATCAGCAACGGCGTCAAGTGAGGCTTGCCCGGGCGCACCGCCGTGCGGAGGGCCTGGCCATCCAGGTCGATGGTACGAAAGATGAACGGTTGCGGCATGCTCAAGCCCTGTGAGGTGGTGCATAGGTCTAATGGGCGGTGCGGACCTTGTGGCAGCTGGCTTGCCTGCGATGCCGGCGGTGAATGCAACACCGCTTCCGCAGGCAAGCCAGCTCCCACATCGGTCTCATTTCAACCACAAGGTCGGGTTAGCGTTCATGCACATATGTTCCCGGCGCAGCTTCGGCTGCGGCGTACGTTTTATTACCTAATACCGTCGGTGCTTTCTTTAATTTGCCCGCCCGTTCCGCCTGCCAGGCCTGCCAATGCAGCCACCAGGAATCCGTATGCTTGGTCGCGTTTTCCTGCCACTCCAGCGGCTTGCCGGCCAGGCTGTCGTTGGTCTGGTAACGCGCCTTGGGGTTGCCTGGCGGGTTGAGGATGCTCTGGATATGCCCGCTGCTGGACAGTACAAACTCCACCTTGCCACCGAACAACTGTGCTGATTTGTAGCAGGATTGCCACGGCGTGATGTGGTCATTGGTGCCGGCCAGTGAATAAATATCGGCAGTGACTTGCTTGAGGTCGATGGGCGTGCCGCACACTTCCAGGGCATTCGCCCGCACCAAAGGGTTGTTCTTGAACAGCTCGATCAGGTCGCCGTGGAATGCCGCCGGCAAACGCGTGGTGTCGTTGTTCCAGAACAGGATGTCGAACACCGGCGGCTCGTTGCCCAGCAGGTAGTTGTTGACCCAGTAGTTCCAGATCAGGTCGTTGGGGCGCATCCACGCAAACACCTTGGCCATGTCGCGGCCTTCCAGCACACCGGCCTGGTAGGAGTGGCGCTTGGCCGCCTCCAGGGTCTGCTCGTCGACGAACAGTGCCACCTGGGTGTCCAGCGTGGTGTCCAGCACGCTCACCAGCAGTGTCAGGGCATTGACCTTTTTCTCCCCCAGCGCCGCATAGTGGCCGAGCAACGCGGTGCAGGTGATACCGCCGGAACAGGCGCCGAGCATGTTGATGTCCTTGCTGCCGGTAATCGCGGTGACCACATCCACGGCTTCCTTGAGCGCATCGATATAGGTCGACAGCCCCCACTCGCGCTGGGCCTTGGTGGGGTTGCGCCAGCTGACAATGAAGGTTTGCTGGTTATTGCGCAGGCAGAAACGCGCCAGGCTCTTTTCCGGGCTCAGGTCGAATACATAGAATTTGTTGATCTGCGGCGGCACCACCAGCAGCGGGCGTTCGTGCACCTGTTCGGTGATCGGCTTGTACTGGATCAGCTCCAACACGTCGTTGCGAAACACCACCGAGCCTTCGGTCGTGCCCAGGGTCTTGCCCACTTCAAAGGCGCCCATGTTCACCTGGCTCGGCATGCCGCCGTTGTGCACCATGTCCTTGGCCAGGTGGGACAAGCCATCGAGCAGGCTCTTGCCGCCGGTTTCAAAGAAGCGTTTGACCGCTGCCGGATTGGCCGCGCTGTTGGTGGGGGCCATGGCTTCGGTCATCAGGTTGATCACGAAGTGGCCGCGGCTGATGTCCTGTTCCGACAGGTTACTGTCGCCGATCCAGTCGTGCAGTTCCTTGCGCCACGCCAGGTAGGTTTGCAGATAGCGTTTGTACAGCGGGTTCTGGCTCCAGGCCGGGTCCTGGAAGCGACGGTCGTCGTTCTCGGGCACCAACGCGGACTTGCCGAACATCACGTTCTTCAACTCAACGCCAAAATGTGCGACGTGCTTGACGCTGTGCAACGGTTGTTTGATGGCTTGGGTCAGCACCATCTTCGCTGATGCGAGTAAATCCTTTTTACGTAACGCGATGATCGGATTGAGCCCCAGGGTGTTTTCCGAGGCCTGGCGTTTCAAGTCATCGTTGTTCTTGTTACTCATCTACGACGCTCCATTGTCCGAAAGACGAGTACCGGGGACCGCTGCGCACCCAGTTTCGATACACAACACAAGCCTGGTACTGCGACTCGGGTGACCGTTGATACCGCATCGTCAAATGCAGGGAACTTGCCAGTTCCATTGGTTACCCGAGTTTAATTTTTTTCGCAAGCGGACCAATCGTTGGTCACGCGACAGGGCATTCAAGCAGATGAAATTAGAAAATGCCCTCTAAAGAGCAAGACCCCTGGGCTAGAGCATCAGCCGCACGACCGACTGATCCGGATCGCGGGTTTTGCCGGCTGCTTTGAGTTCGGCGAGGTAATCAGCCCACAGCGCGTCCTGACGCACGGCCAGTTGGTAGAGGTAGTCCCAGGTGAACAGTCCGCTGTCATGGCCGTCGTCGAAGGTCAATTTCAGTGCGTACTGACCGGCCGGTTCGACCTTGGTCAACCGGACGTTGAGCTTGCCGAATTGCAGGATGGGTTTGCCGTGACCCTGGACCTCGGCGGAAGGCGAGTGGGTGCGCAGCAGTTCGGCAGGGAGTTGGTACACCTCGTCGGGCCCGTAGGTAAGGCCGAGGGTGTTGGAGGTTTTGTGCAGGTTTACAGCTGTAGGAAATTTGGACATTGGAGATGATCCTGAAGGAACCGGCTCGAAAATGTGGGAGCGGGCTTGCTCGCGAATGGGCAGTGTCAGTCAGTACAGGTGTGACTGATACACCGCATTCGCGAGCAAGCCCGCTCCCACCTTAAAGCAAAGCGGCTCTGCGTGAGGCTTACAGGATATAACGAGACAGATCTTCGTTCTGCGCCAATTCGCCCAAGTGGCTGTTGACGTACTCAGCATCAATCTTGATTACTTCGCCATTCTGCGCACCGGCCAGGTCGCCGGCGCTGAAGGATACTTCCTCCAACAAGCGCTCCAGCAGCGTGTGCAAACGACGGGCACCGATGTTCTCGGTCTTCTCGTTGACCTGCCAGGCAATCTCCGCCAGGCGCTTGATACCGTCCGCCTGGAACTCGATACCCAAGCCTTCGGTTTTCAGCAGCTCACGGTATTGCTCGGTGAGCGACGCGTGCGGCTCACTGAGGATGCGCTCAAAGTCGCCAGGGGTCAGCGCCTTGAGTTCCACGCGGATCGGCAGGCGGCCTTGCAGCTCCGGCACCAGGTCGCTTGGCTTGCTCAGGTGGAATGCACCGGAGGCGATAAACAGGATGTGGTCGGTCTTGACCATGCCCAGCTTAGTGTTCACGGTGCAGCCTTCGATCAGCGGCAGCAGGTCGCGCTGTACGCCTTCACGGGACACATCCACGCCGCCGGAGTTGCCGCGCTTGGCCACCTTGTCGATCTCGTCGATAAACACGATGCCGTGCTGCTCGACCGCTTCCAGGGCCTTGGCCTTGAGTTCTTCCTCATTGACCAGGCGCCCGGCTTCTTCGTCACGCACCAGTTTCAGGGCTTCCTTCACCTTGAGCTTGCGGCTTTTCTTCTTGCCCTTGCCCATGTTGGCGAACAGGTTCTGCAACTGGCTGGTCATTTCTTCCATGCCAGGCGGGGCGGAGATGTCGACGCCGGAGACTTCGGCGACTTCGATCTCGATTTCCTTGTCGTCCAGCTGGCCTTCACGCAGTCGCTTGCGGAACAGCTGGCGGGTGTTGGAGTCCGAGGCCGGCGCGGCGTCCTCGTTGAAACCCATGCGTGCCGGTGGCAGCAGGGCGTCGAGGATGCGTTCTTCGGCGGCGTCTTCGGCGCGGTGGCTGACCTTGGTCATTTCCTGTTCGCGCAGCAGCTTCAGGGCGGCGTCGGCCAGGTCACGGATGATCGACTCGACGTCGCGGCCCACGTAGCCCACTTCGGTGAACTTGGTGGCTTCGACCTTGATGAACGGCGCGTTGGCCAACTTGGCCAGGCGACGGGCGATTTCGGTTTTACCGACGCCGGTAGGACCGATCATCAGGATGTTCTTTGGCGTTACTTCAACGCGCAGTTCTTCGGGCAGTTGCATCCGGCGCCAGCGGTTACGCAGCGCGATGGCAACGGCGCGCTTGGCATCGTCCTGGCCGATGATATGGCGGTTGAGTTCATGGACGATTTCGCGGGGAGTCATGGACATAGTGTTTGGCGGCCTCAAGCGGAATAAGCCTACGGCTTACTCGGCGAGGTCCTGCTCCTCAATGGTCTGGTTGTGGTTGGTGAACACGCAGATATCGCCGGCAATGCCCAGGGCTGTCTCGACGATTTCGCGAGCCGACAGGTCGGTCTTCTTCAGCAGTGCGCTGGCTGCCGCCTGGGCGTAGCCACCGCCGGAACCCATGGCGATCAAGCCATGTTCAGGCTCAACCACATCGCCGTTGCCGGTGATGATCAGAGAAGCGTCTTTGTTGGCGACGGCCAGCATGGCTTCCAGACGGCTGAGGGAGCGGTCGGTACGCCATTCTTTGGCGAGTTCGACGGCTGCGCGCACGAGATGGCCCTGGTGTTTTTCCAGCTGGCCTTCGAAACGTTCGAAGAGGGTGAAGGCGTCGGCGGTAGCGCCGGCAAAGCCTGCGAGAACCTGGCCGTGGTACAGGCGACGCACTTTCTTGGCGTTGCCTTTCATTACGGTATTACCCAGGGAAACCTGGCCGTCGCCGCCCATGACGACTTTGCCGTGGCGACGTACTGAAACGATGGTGGTCAAGGGGAGAGTCTCCACGCAGCGGGGCGAAAATGCCCTGATGGAAACTGATATGGGGGTGGTGAGGGGGATTTCAACTGTAGGACGGGAGGGCGGACGAGTGGTGTTTATGTGCCGGACTCGGTCCTGAGGCCGCTTTAAATCAACTGTGGGAGCGGGCTTGCTCGCGAATGCGCTAGATCAGTCGATACATCGGGTGACTGATACACCTTATTCGCGAGCAAGCCCGCTCCCTCATTTTGATTAGCGTTGACTGTGAATCAGCGGCTCTGGCGTTGTTGTAACAACAGGTTGCTAAAGCCCGCGCCGGCCAATTGTTTCTGTGCCACGGTCAGCTGTTCACGGTTGCTGAACGGCCCCACCAGCACGCGATACCAAGTCGCATCCTTCACGGTGCCGGACTCTACCGTCACCGACTGGCCCAGCAGAATGATCTGCGCCCGTACGCGATCTGCATCCGCCTGTTTCGGGAACGAGCCCGCTTGCAGGAAGAACTTGGTCACCGGCGCGGCCTTGGTCTCGGCAACCGGCGGTGCTGGCGGTGGGGTGATCCCGGCCAGTGCGGCCTGGGCACGCGCCGTGTCGATTTTCGCCGCCTCCGCAGGCGTGACCGGTGTGGTCGGCACCTGTGGCGTCGGCAGGGTTTTCTCCGGCACGGCGTCAGGCGGCACGATCACTTCCGACTCCGGCAGCAACGTGTAGAAATCGTACTTAGGCTTCACCGGTGCCGTCGGGCTCGGCGCAGTCTTGTTGGCTTCGGCCATTTTCGTGGCTTTCTGTTGTTCCTGCTTGACCCGTTTGACGTCATCGCCCTTGCCCGGATCCAGTTTCATCAGGAACACGATAAACGCGCCGACGGTGAGGCCGATCGCCAGCCACAGCCAGCCCGGAATCGGCTTCTTCGCCGGGGCTTGGTAGCGGCTGGCGCCGCGCTTGGGTGCAGGTTTTTTCTTGGCAGCCAACTTACATACGCTCCAGAGTTTCCAGGCCCAACAGTTCCAGGCCTTGCTTGAGGGTCCGTCCAGCCAGAGCGGCGAGGCGCAGGCGGCTCTGCTTCTGGGCTTCGTCGTCGGCGGTCAGGATCGGGCAGTTCTCGTAGAAGCTGGAGAACAGGCCGGCGACTTCGTACAGGTAGGTGCACAGGATGTGTGGCGTACCTTTCTCGCCGACGCTGTTCAGCACTTCGCCGAATTGCGCCAGCTTGGCGGCCAGCTCCTGTTCATGGGTTGCCTCGAGGTTGATCTGGCCTTCGACTTCGCTGAAGTCCTTGCCCAGCTTGCGGAACACGCCGGCCACACGGGTGTAGGCGTACAGCAGGTAAGGCGCGGTGTTGCCTTCGAAGTTGAGCATCAGCTCGAAGTTGAAGCTGTAGTCGCTGGTGCGGTGCTTGGACAGGTCGGCGTATTTCACTGCGCCAATGCCCACCACGCGGGCAATGTTGCGCAGGTCGGCCTCGGCCAGCTCCGGGTTTTTCTCTTTCACCAGGTTGTAGGCACGCTCCTGGGCTTCGGTAAGCAGGTCGATCAGCTTCACGGTGCCGCCGTCGCGGGTCTTGAACGGACGGCCGTCGGCGCCGTTCATGGTGCCGAACCCCATGTGTTCCATGTGCATCGGGTGGGTGACGAAACCGGCGCGGCGCGCCACTTCGAACACCTGCTGAAAGTGCAGGGCCTGACGCTGGTCGACGAAATACAGCGCGCGATCGGCCTTGAGTACGCCGCTGCGGTAGCGCACGGCTGCCAGGTCGGTGGTGGCGTAGAGGTAGCCGCCATCGGCCTTGACGATGATCACCGGCAGCGGCTCGCCGTCCGCCGTCTTGAATTCTTCCAGGAACACGCACTGCGCGCCGTTGCTCTCCACCAGCAGGCCCTTGGCCTTGAGGTCGTTGACCACGTTGATCAGGTCGTCGTTGTAGGCGCTTTCGCCCATCACGTCGGCCATGGTCAGCTTGACGTTGAGCAGCTCGTAGATTTCCTGGCAGTGGGACAGTGAAATCTCACGGAAGCGGTTCCACAGCGCCAGGCATTCCTTGTCGCCGGCTTGCAGCTTGACCACCAGGCCACGGGCGCGCTCGGCGAACTCTTCGGATTCGTCGAAGCGCTTCTTGGCGGCGCGGTAGAAGTTTTCCAGGTCCGACAGCTCGTTGCTGGTGATCGGGTTTTCCTGCAGGTAGGCCATCAACATGCCGAACTGGGTGCCCCAGTCGCCCACATGGTTCTGACGGATCACGGTGTCGCCGAGGTACTCCAATACGCGTGCCACGCCGTCACCGATGATGGTGGAGCGCAGGTGGCCCACGTGCATCTCTTTAGCCAGGTTCGGTGCCGACAGGTCAATTACCACGCGTTGCAGCGGGCCGGCCTTGTGCACGCCGATCTTGGCGTCGGCCAGGGCCGCATCCAGGCGCGACGCCAGGGCCTGGGTGTTCTGGAAGAAGTTGATGAAGCCAGGGCCGGCGATTTCAGCCTTGCTCACGCTTTCGTCGACAGGCAGCGCAGCGATGATTTTCTCTGCCAGGTAGCGCGGCTTCATGCCCGCGGGCTTGGACAGCATCATCGCGATGTTGCTGGCGAAGTCACCGTGGGTCTTGTCGCGGGTGTTTTCCACCTGGATCGCCGGCGTCAGGCCTTCAGGCAACACACCTTCGTTGACGAGTTGGGTGAGGGCTTGTTGGATCAGCTGGCGAATGGTGTCTTTCATGGTGTTCTCTTTCGACCGCAAGCGGCGGCGCGCGATGCGCAGGTGGAAAAACTGAGCATTATCCGTGGCGAGGGCGGGCTTGCCAACCTTCGCGGGACCTATGGCCAGGCTTAATACAAATCTACCGGGTCTACGTCCAACGACCATCGCACTTGGCGACCGCTGGGCATTTGCTCCAGGGCAAGCAACCAGCTACTTAATAGTCGATGCAGGGGCGCGCGCGAGGTTGCCTGCAAGAGTAGTTGAGCGCGATAACGCCCGGCACGGCGCTCCATGGGCGCGGGCACCGGGCCGAGCAGTTCGATGCCGTTCAGGCCCAGTTCGCCAAGTAAACGTTCGGCGGCGCTGCAAGCTTCATCGAGGAAACCTTCGGCTTGCCCGGGTTTGTGGGCTTCGGCGCGCAACAGAGCCAAATGGGAAAAAGGTGGCAGGCCCGCGGCGCGACGCTCGCTCAGCGCCTGCTCGGCGAAGGCAAAGTAGCCCTGTTCGGTCAGTTGGATCAGCAGCGGATGGTCGGCCAGGTGGGTCTGGATGATCACCCGGCCTGGCTCTTCGGCGCGGCCCGCGCGGCCGGCGACCTGCACGATCAACTGCGCCATGCGCTCGCTGGCGCGGAAATCCCCGGAGAACAGCCCGCCGTCGGCATCCAGGATCGACACCAGGGTCACCCGTGGAAAATGGTGCCCTTTGGCAAGCATCTGCGTGCCGATCAGGATGCACGGATGGCCTTTCTGGATGGTGGCGAACAGCTGGTTCATTGCATCTTTGCGCGAGGTGCTGTCGCGGTCGACTCGCAGCACCGGGTAGTCAGGGAACAGAATGCCCAGGCGTTCTTCGGCCCGTTCTGTGCCGGCACCGACGGGTCGCAGGTCGACTTTGCCGCATTGCGGGCAGTGGCGCGGTACGCGTTCCACATGGCCGCAGTGATGGCAGCGCAGTTCACCGTAGCGCTGGTGCACGGTCATGCGCGCGTCGCAGCGTTCGCATTCGGACATCCAGCCGCAGTCGTGGCACAGCAAGGTCGGTGCAAAGCCGCGCCGGTTGAGAAACACCAAGACCTGTTGGCCGGCGGCGAGGGTCTGGCCGATGGCTTGTTGCATCGGTCCGGAAATGCCGCTGTCGAGTGGGCGGCTTTTGACGTCAAGGCGCAGGAAGCGTGGCTGCTTGGCGCCGCCGGCACGCTCATTAAGGCGTAGGAGGCCGTACCGCCCGGTGTAGGCGTTGTGCAAACTCTCTAAAGATGGCGTGGCCGAGCCCAGCACAATCGGGATGTCTTCCTGGCGTGCGCGCACTAGCGCCAGGTCGCGGGCGTGGTAGCGCAGGCCTTCCTGTTGTTTATAAGAGCCGTCGTGCTCCTCGTCGATGATGATCAGCCCGGGGTTTTTCATCGGGGTGAACAGCGCCGACCGGGTGCCGATAATAATGTCGGCCTCGCCGTCCCGTGCGGCCAGCCAGGATTCGAGGCGCTCACGGTCGTTGACGGCCGAGTGCACCAGAGCGATGCGGGCGTTGAAACGCTGTTCGAAGCGCGCCAGGGTCTGCGGGCCCAGGTTGATCTCGGGAATCAGCACCAGGGCCTGTTTGCCGGCTTGCAGGGTTTCGCGAATCAACTGCAAATAGACTTCGGTCTTGCCACTGCCGGTGACGCCGGCCAGCAGGAAGGCGTGGAAACTGTCAAAGCCTGCGCGAATCGCTTCGTAGGCCGCACGTTGCTCCGGGTTCAGCGGCAACTCCGGTTGGGCCAGCCAGTGTTCGTGGCGGGCGTCGGGGGCGTGCTTGCGGATTTCCACCTGCACCAGGCCCTTGGCGAGCAACAGGTCGAGGCTGTCTTTGCTCAGCATCAATTTGCTTAACAGTTGATGGGCCACGCCATGTGGGTGTTGGGCCAGGGTCGCCAGGGCTTCACGTTGGCGCGGGGCGCGGGCGATGCGCGGATCGTCGAGGCGCGCACCGGGCACCATCGACCAGAAGCGTTCCTGGCGCGCTTCGGCCAATTCGCCCTGGCGCAGCAGTACCGGCAACGCCCAACTGAGGGTATCGCCGAGGCTGTGCTGGTAATACTGGGCGGTCCACAGGCACAGCTTGAACAGGGCGGGCGGCAGCGGTGGGGTGGCGTCGAGCATGGCCAGCGCGGGCTTGAGTTTTTCCGCAGGCACTTCGCTGTGGTCCGCGACTTCCACCAGGATGCCGATCATTTCCCGTCGGCCAAACGGCACACGCACACGCATGCCCGGCTGCAGCTGTGCCCGCAGCACGCCGGCCGGGGCCCGATAATCGAACAGGCGGCGCAGGGGCGAGGGCAGGGCTAGGCGCAAAATGGCGTCGGGCACGCGGGGGGTCTCTTATAAAAGGCAGGCGGTGGCGCAGGGGCGGGAGCCTAGCAGACAGGGGAGGGCTTGGGTATGCCACGGTTTTCTGATGAAAGGAGGTTTTCAGTCGAATACGCGGCTTGCGTGATTAAAAAGGTCTGGTAGAATCCGCGGCCTAATTACGTGCGGTATTCGACAATAGTGTCGAGTGGCGGCACGCTAGCCCGAGGAAGTGCCATGAAAGCCGATATCCATCCAGCGTACGAAACCATCGAAGTCACCTGCAGCTGCGGCAACAAGTTCGAAACCCGTTCGAACCTGTGCAAGCCACTGGGTACTGACGTATGCAACGAGTGCCACCCGTTCTACACCGGTAAGCAGAAAACTCTGGACACCGGCGGCCGTGTACAGCGCTTTGCTGACCGTTTCGGTGCTTTCGGTGCCAAAAAGGCCTAAGGCCGATCAACTTGGGAAGCCGTTACGGTTTTTCCATGCTGATGAAAAAGGCGTCCCTTGTGGGCGCCTTTTTTGTGCCTGGGATTTGGCTCTCAGTCGCCCAGGCCGAGGTGTTTTGCCGCGCACCGACTTCCCTGGCCCAGGTGGAAGTGCAGCGCGTGGTGGATGGCGACACGGTGCGCCTCAAGGACGGCCGCGGTGTGCGGATGATCGGCCTCAATGCCCCGGAAACCGGCAAGAAGGGCCGCCCCGACGAGCCTTACGCGGTTGCCGCCCGCCAGCGTTTACAGGCATTGGTCGACGCCAGCGACGGCCGCGTCGGCTTGGTGGCTGGGCGCGAGAGCAAGGACCGCTACGGTCGCACGCTCGCCCACCTCTACGGCGCGAATGGTGAGAATCTTGAGGCGCGGCTGCTGGCCGAAGGCCTGGGGTTTCAGGTCGGTGTCGCGCCCAACGTTGATCTTGTTACCTGTCAACAGGCCGCCGAAAACAGCGCCCGTGACGCACGATTGGGCCTTTGGCGGCAATCGCCAGTGCAAAGCGTGGCGCAGCTCAAACAGTCCGGCTTCGCTCTGGTCAGTGGCCGAGTGAGCAAGATCGAACGCAATCGCGGCGGAATCTGGATCGAATTGCAGGGGGCACTGGTATTGCGCATTGCACCCGACCTCGTCCGTCAGTTCGACGCCGCAGGGCTCAGTGGTCTGCAAGGCAAGCCCGTCGAGGCTCGTGGCTGGGTGCAGGATCGCGCCAAGCGCGGCGGCCTGAAAAACGGCCAGGCACGTTGGTTGTTGCCATTGACCGACCCTGGCATGCTCAAATCGACTGATTAAGAAAAAATTGTAGACATTTTTTTAGTCGATTGTGAACAGTTGAGCCCTTGTATCCCGTGGCCTTAGACCAAAGTACGTCGCTTTAGGGCCTTGACACCTGTGACTGCCCAGTCTTGTGGGGACTTTACGACACGCGTATCCTCGGCGGTCCGTCGACCAACAGTAAAAGCGGAATGCCGATATGTCTGATTTGAAAACTGCCGCTCTCGAATATCATGCCCATCCTCGTCCAGGAAAGCTGAGTGTAGAGCTCACCAAAGCCACTGCCACTGCTCGCGACCTGTCGCTGGCCTACAGCCCTGGTGTTGCCGAGCCCGTACGTGAAATCGCCCGCGACCCTGAACTGGCGTACAAGTACACCGGCAAAGGCAACCTGGTTGCAGTGATTTCCGATGGCACCGCGATCCTCGGCCTGGGCAACCTCGGCCCATTGGCATCCAAGCCAGTCATGGAAGGTAAAGGCGTGTTGTTCAAGCGCTTTGCCGGCATCGACGTTTTCGATATCGAAGTCGATTCCGAAAGCCCGCAGGCTTTCATCGACACGGTCAAGCGCATTTCCATCACCTTCGGTGGCATCAACCTGGAAGACATCAAGGCGCCTGAGTGCTTCGAGATCGAAAAGGCCTTGATCGAACAGTGCGACATTCCGGTATTCCACGATGACCAGCACGGCACCGCGATCGTTACCGCCGCCGGCATGATCAACGCCCTGGAAATCGCTGGCAAAACCCTGGCTGACGCCAAGATCGTCTGCCTGGGCGCCGGTGCTGCAGCTATCTCGTGCATGAAGCTGATCGTCAGCATGGGCGCCAAGCTGGAAAACATCTACATGGTCGACAGCAAGGGCGTGATCCAGTCCGAGCGTACCGACCTGAACCAGTACAAGGCGATGTTTGCGCATCCGTCTTCCAAGCGCACCCTGGCTGACGCCCTCGACGGTGCAGACGTGTTCGTCGGCCTGTCCGGCCCGAACCTGCTGAGCGCCGAAGGCCTCAAATCCATGGCGGCCAACCCGATCGTGTTCGCCTGCTCCAACCCGGACCCGGAAATCGCGCCGGAACTGGCACACGCCACCCGCGACGACGTGATCATGGCGACCGGCCGTTCGGACTACCCGAACCAGGTCAACAACGTGTTGGGCTTCCCGTTCATCTTCCGTGGTGCCCTGGACGTTCGCGCCAAGCGCATCAACGAAGAAATGAAAGTGGCTGCCGCCAACGCCCTGCGTGAACTGGCCAAGCTGCCGGTGCCTCAGGATGTGTGCGATGCCTATGGCGGCGCCAAGCTGGAATTCGGTCGTGAGTACATCATCCCGAAACCAATGGACAAGCGCCTGATCACCCTGATCTCCGACGCTGTGGCCAAAGCCGCTATCGAGACCGGCGTGGCCACCCTGCCGTATCCGAAAAACTACCCGCTGCAAAGCGTGGATGATGTGTTCAACGGCTAAGCCGTTGTAGCGCACCAACAAAAAGCCCCGGCTCTCGCGAGTCGGGGCTTTTTTGTGGTCGATTAGATCTAAAGGTGGGAGCAGGCTTGCCCGCGATAGCGGTGGATCAATCCGCTCATGTGGTGCCTGACACACCGCAATCGCGGGCAAGCCCGCTCCCACATTCGGCCTGTTTCAGGCCATAAATCTCACTAGAACAGATCGATCGGCGCCGCCTCATCCGCCGGCAACGGGCTGCCCGGTACAACGCCATTGCCCAGCTCGTTGACCGACGGCGGTGTGTCTTCGCTCTTGAACAGTTCGAAGTACGCATTCGGCGTGCTTGGCGAGGCCGCGCGGCCACTCACCGGGTCGATGCGCAGGCTGAGGATACCTTCCGGCTCCGGTTGGGTGTGGGGCGGCTTGTCCTTCAAGGCTGCGCCCATATAACTCATCCAGATCGGCAGCGCGACGGTGCCACCGAACTCGCGGCGACCCAAGCTTTCCGGTTGGTCATAGCCGGTCCACACGGTGGTCACGTAATCGGCGTTATAACCGGAGAACCAGGCGTCCTTGGACTCGTTGGTGGTACCGGTCTTGCCCGCAATGTCCGGACGCCCCAGGGCCAGGGCGCGGCGGCCGGTGCCCTTCTTGATCACGTCTTCAAGGATGCTGTTGAGGATGTAGGTGGTGCGGCCATCCACGATGCGCTCGGCCACGGCGGGCGTCTGCGGTTCGGTTGCAGCAGCGTTGGTGGCCGGCGTGGTGCCAGGGGCCGGCTCGATGGTGATGCCGCCATTGCTCGGCGCCGCCAGGCCATCAGTCGCCGCTACACCGTTGACCACATCACCCGGCACGCGTGGCGGGTTGGCGGTGAACAGGGTGTCGCCGTTGCGGCTTTCAATCTTGTCGATCAGGTACGGCGCGATCTTGTAGCCGCCGTTGGCAAAGGTGCTCCAGCCCGTGGCGATTTCCATCGGCGTCAGGGTCGCAGTGCCCAGGGCCAGGGACAGGTTCGGCGGCAGGTCTGACTTGGAGAAGCCAAAGCGCGTCATGTAATCGATGGTCTTGCCGACGCCCATCGCCTGCAGCAAGCGGATCGACACCAGGTTGCGCGACTTGTACAGCGCCTCGCGGATACGGATCGGGCCGAGGAAGGTGTTGGTATCGTTCTTCGGACGCCAGACCTTGTCCAGGTACTCGTCGACAAACACGATCGGCGCATCGTTGACCAGGCTGGCGGCGGTGTAGCCGTTGTCCAGCGCGGCACTGTAGATGAACGGTTTGAAGCTCGAGCCCGGCTGGCGCTTGGCCTGGGTCGCACGGTTGTAGTTGCTCTGTTCGAACGCGAAGCCGCCGACCAGGGCGCGAATCGCACCGTTCTGCGGGTCCAGGGAGACCAGGGCGCCTTGGGCCAACGGCACTTGGCTGAACTTGAGGCTGTCGTCTTTCTGGCGCTGCACGCGGATCAAATCACCCACCTGGGCCACGTCAGACGGCTGCTTGGGCAGCGCGCCCATGCTGTTGGTGTTCAGGAATGGGCGTGCCCATTTCATGCTGTCCCACGCCACATGGGCTTCGCCAGTGCGGGTCAGCACCTGCAGGCCATCTTTCTTCACCTGGGTGACGATGGCCGGCTCCAGGCCGCTGATGGCGCGTTGTTTGCCCAGTTCGGTGGTCCAGGCGCTCAGGGTCTTGCCCGGCAGGCGCGACTCAGGGCCCCGGTAGCCGTGGCGCTGGTCGTAGGTGATCAGGCCTGAGTGCACCGAGTCATTGGCGATTTCCTGCAGGTTGCTCGGCACCGTGGTGGTCACCCGGAAACCTTCGGTGTACGCCTCGCTGCCATAGCGGCCGACCATCTCGGCGCGCGCCATTTCGGCGATATACGGGGCGTTCACTTCCGGCGTCGGCACGTGGTAGCTGGCGTTCAACGGTTCGGCGATGGCGCTTTCGTAAGCGGCCTGGTCGATCTTGCCCAGCTTGTACATGCGGCCCAGGATCCAGTCGCGGCGTTCTTTGCTTCGCGCCGGGTTGGCCAGCGGGTTGAAGCGTGACGGGGCCTTGGGCAGGCCGGCGATCATGGCCATCTGCGCCAGGCTGGCGTCACGGATGGACTTGCCATAGTAAACCTGGGAAGCCGCCTCGATCCCGTAGGCACGGTTGCCCAGGTAGATCTTGTTGACGTACAGCTCGAGGATCTCGTCCTTGGTCAACTGGCGTTCGATCTGCAGTGCCAGGAGGATCTCGGTAGCTTTACGTGAAAAGCTGCGCTCGCTAGTGAGGAAGAAGTTCTTCGCCACCTGCATGGTGATGGTGCTGCCGCCGGACTGAATGTGTCCGCTTTTTACCAATTGCGTGGCCGCGCGCACCAGGCTGCTGGGGTCGACGCCATAGTGGTTGGCAAAATTATCGTCTTCGGCCGACAGCAGGGCGCTGATGAAATTGGGCGGAATATCGGCAAAACGGATCGGTGTGCGGCGCATTTCGCCGAACTCCGCGATCAGTTTTTCATCGCTGCTGTAGACCCGCAAAGGAATCTGCAACTGGATACTTCTGAGGGCCTCTACCGAGGGCAAACCCGGACTAAGGTAGAGGTAGGCCCCGCTGAATACGAGCAGCAGCCCGCAAACGATGGCGACAATGGAGTACCCGAAAAACTTCAGCAGACGAATCAAGGCTTTTGGATTTCCAGAGAAAAGAATGAGTTAGGCCTCGGGGCATGCATGGCAAACGATGGATCGACCCGAGCTGCAGATAAAAAGCGGGAAAAAACGCTGGGCATTAAAGCATTTTTCGACTTGGGGCGTCATTCGCACCTGTTCAACAAGTCGACCGAATGCATGGCGCCCAGCGGCAATCAGGCGGTATGACAGACAAAGCTTTAGGGAGTTTTATGGGAAAAGGATTTTTCACGGGAAAAGCTCGCACCTTGCTGGGTGTCGACATCAATGACACGGCCATCCGCTTGATCGAGCTGGGCCGTTCACCTTCAGGTTTCAACATTCAAGGCTACGTCACGCAGGCGTTGCCGGCGCAAACGGTGGTCGACGGCACATTCCTTGATCTTGAAGGCGTAGGGCGCGCTTTGCGCAGCGCGTGGTCGCGGTTGTCGACATCGGTTCGTGGCGCTGCCGCTGCCGTGGCCGGGCCCTCGGTGATCACGCGGATGATTGATCTGGAAGCCGGCCTCACCGACGATGAGATGGCCTGGATGATCCAGATGGAGGCAGACCAGTACATTCCTTATCCGCTGGATGACGTGGCTATCGACTTTCAAGTGCGTGGGCCGACGGCCCTGGACCCGAATCGGGTCGAGGTATTGCTGGCCGCCTGCTTGAAGGAACAAGTGGAAGCCCGCGAGGCGGTTTTGGCCTTGGCGGGGCTGGTGCCGAAGGTGATCGATGTCGAAGCGTTTGCATTGGCGCGCGCTTGCAGTCAGGATTTCGCCAGCTTCACGCCGAGTCATCGCGTCGATGGTGCACAATGGGCCGTGGATGCCCAGGGGATGGGAATTGCTTGCGGGTTGGCCCTGAGGAGTTTCGCTTGAAGACACGAATCAACCTACTGCCTTGGCGCCAGGCGCTGGCAGAGCGGCGACGCAAGTATCTACTGGCGTGCTTGCTGGCGTTCGCCTGTGCGGCGCTCGCGGCCGTTTGGCTGGCGGACCAGGTGATCGACCGGGCCATCGATCGTCAAGTGACCCGCAATGACCATCTGGGCAAGGAGATCGTCGGCCTGGATTCACGCATCAAGACCATCGACGATCTGCAGGAGCAAAGCCAGCAGTTGGCGCAACGCATGAAAGTCGTTCAAGACCTGCATGATGCCCGCTCGTCCGGTGCTCAACTGTTGGACCAACTGGCGCGCGCGGTCCCCGACGGCGTGCACCTGCATGAGGTGGTGGCCAAGGGGGATACGGTCAGTATCAGCGGCAGCGCTGAATCCAGCCAGGACATCGCTCAATTGATGCGCCGCCTGGAAGCCGCGGAAGGCGCCCATTCCACTCGGTTGCAGCATGTGCGAACGGATGGCGCGCGCGGCAACAATCAATTCCAGCTGATGGTGCGTCAGGGAGAGTCCTCCGAGGCTCAACCTTGAGCCTGCCAAGGCTCAATCTTTCTGCACTCACTTACAACGCTGCAAAATGGTCCCTACCTGGCAAGGCCCTGTTGGGTTGTGCGCTGGCGGGCGTGGTGTTTGTGGTGGGCGACCTTGTGTACCTGAGCCCTTCGCGGGAACGGTTGCACCAGGTCGAGGCGCGGGAAGTGGCCCTGCAGCAGCAAGTCGCACAAAAGACTGGGCTGGCCGCCAGCCTTGCAGCGCGTACGCAGCAGCTCCAACTGATGCAAGCGAAGGTCGACGAACGTTTGCAGGCGTTGCCTGGCGAGTCCGAGATGCCTGGTTTGCTGGAAGACATCGCGCGTCTGGCGCTGGCCAACGGGTTGGTGGTCGAGAGCGTCACGCCTTTGGATGCGTTGTCCAGGTCGTTCTTTCACGAACAACCCGTGCAGGTCGGCGTCGCGGGGGCTTATCACGACCTGGCGATGTTCCTGGCGGGCCTGGGTGGCCTGTCGCGCATCGCCACGGTGCACGATGTGGTGCTTCGGCGTGACGGCAAGCGGTTGCGCCTTGACGTGCTGGCCAAGACTTACTGGCATGCGCAGGGCGGTGGGCGGCTTGTACAGCGGCAGCCCTTTGCCTACGACTCGTCCGCGTTGCGTGATCCATTTCACCGGCTTGCGGTGCGGGTCGATCATTTGATGGGGCGACCGGCCCGTGCGCCGGACTTTGCCCGGCCACGTGGCGTGCTGGAAAACCTTGTAGTGGACCAGTTTGAAATGGTTGGCACGCTGTCTCGTGGGGGGCAGGTTTTTGCTCTGCTACGTGCCTCGTCCAAGGTGCATCGCCTGACGGTCGGGGACTACCTGGGGCCGGACCATGGCCGAGTCACAGCCATTCATGAGCGCTCCATAGAACTGGTCGAGCTGTTTCCCGATGGTCAGGGGGCATGGCTGGAACGCCCGCGAACCCTGGTGCTAAACATCAACTCATAACGGAATCAAACAATGAAAAGGACTTTCTCGTCCTTCGGTGTGGCGCTATGGATAGCGTTCACGGCACCGATGGCTGCTGCTGTGCCCAATCGTGTAGATCTGATCCAGTTGCCGCCTCCCGGCGGCACCACGCTGAGCGCCTACACAGGCGACAAGCTCAGCCTCAACTTCCAGAGCATCGAGTTGCGCACGGCGTTGCAACAAATTGCCGATGTGGCGGGCCTCAATCTGGTTGCCAGTGACGATGTGCAGGGTTCTATCACCCTGCGCCTCAAGGATGTGTCCTGGGATCAGGCGCTGGACCTGGTGCTGCAAGCCAAGGGCCTGGACAAGCGGGTGAAGGCCGGCGTGTTGTTGGTGGCGCCGGCCGAGGAACTGGCTGCGCGCGAGCTGCTCACGCTGGAATCGCGAAAGCAGATGGCCGAGCTGGCGCCGTTGCGCCGCGAGCTGCTGCAAGTCAATTACGCCAAGGCGGCAGACCTGGCCAAGTTGTTCCAGTCGGTCACCGGCCTTGAGGGCGTGACCGATGAGCGTGGTTCGGTGGCGGTGGATGATCGCACCAACAACATCATCGCCTATCAGACTGTCGAGCGACTGGAGGAACTGCGACGGATCGTGGCGC
Source organism: Pseudomonas simiae (assembly GCF_000934565.1). Classification (NCBI taxonomy): domain Bacteria; kingdom Pseudomonadati; phylum Pseudomonadota; class Gammaproteobacteria; order Pseudomonadales; family Pseudomonadaceae; genus Pseudomonas; species Pseudomonas simiae. The sequence continues at coordinate 441,223 of NZ_CP010896.1, forward strand.
AGCTGGATATTCCCGTGCGCCAGGTGATGATCGAGGCGCGGATTGTCGAGGCCAATGTCGATTACGACAAAAGCCTGGGCGCGCGCTGGGGTGGGCGGCTCAATCGGGGTAACTGGGGCGCGGGTGGCATTGCGAAACCTCCGCCTGAGGGCGCCGCACCGCCGGAAAACCCACCCCCATCACCTTTTGTGGACTTGGGATCACTCACCGGCACCTCGGGCCTGGGCATTGCCTATATCACCGACAACCTGTTGCTGGACCTGGAGCTCACCGCCATGGAGAAAACCGGCAACGGCGAAATCGTCTCGCAACCCAAGGTGGTCACTTCCGACAAAGAAACCGCACGCATCCTCAAGGGCACCGAGATTCCCTACCAGGAATCCAGCTCCAGCGGCGCTACGTCAGTGTCGTTCAAGGAGGCCTCGCTGTCGTTGGAAGTCACCCCGCAGATCACCCCCGATGACCGCGTGATCATGGAGGTCAAGGTCACCAAGGATGAGCCCGACTACTTGAACAAACTCAACGACGTGCCGCCGATCAAGAAGAACGAGGTCAACGCCAAGGTATTGGTCAAGGATGGCGAGACCATCGTGATCGGCGGAGTTTTCTCCAATACCCAGAGCAAAGTGGTAGATAAAGTGCCATTTTTGGGCGATGTGCCGTATCTTGGCCGCCTTTTCCGGCGCGATGTGCTGGCGGAGAAAAAATCCGAGCTGCTGGTATTCCTGACTCCGCGTATTATGAATAACCAGGCGATTGCTGTGAGTCGTTGATTCTGTGCGAAATTTGATTCTTGTAGGACCGATGGGGGCTGGAAAAAGCACCATCGGCCGTTTGCTGGCCAAAGAGCTGCGCCTGCCGTTCAAAGATTCCGACAAGGAAATTGAATTGCGCACGGGTGCCAATATCCCATGGATCTTCGATAAGGAAGGCGAACTGGGCTTTCGTGACCGCGAGCAGGCGATGATTGCCGAGCTGTGCGGCTGCGATGGCGTGGTATTGGCGACCGGCGGCGGTGCGGTGATGCGCGATGAAAACCGCCGCGCGTTGCATGCCGGTGGTCGGGTGGTCTATCTGCATGCCTCGGTCGAGCAGCAGGTGGGCCGCACCGCCCGCGATCGCAATCGTCCGTTGCTGCGCACGGCCAACCCGGAGAAAACCCTGCGGGACCTGCTCACGCTGCGCGATCCGCTGTATCGGGAAATCGCCGATCTGGTGGTGGAAACCGATGAGCGGCCACCCCGGATGGTGGTCCTCGACATTCTTGAGCGCCTGCAACGGCTGCCACCCCGTTAAAGCCCGGCTCGAAATGCGCTATTCTCGGCGGCGCGCTATCACCCTGTGGGGTGTGGCGTAGAGCCATCAGGTGACGTCAGATCTTGACGTCGTCGGTCGTCACTCCATCTCTAACGCGGGGACACATGCAGACACTTAAGGTCGATCTAGGCGAGCGCAGCTACCCGATCCATATTGGCGAAGGTCTGCTGGACCAGCCCGAGTTGCTCGCACCGCATATTGCCGGGCGGCAAGTGGCGATCATCTCCAACGAAACGGTCGCGCCGCTGTATCTTGAGCGTCTGAGCCGCAGCCTGGCGGCGTATTCGGTGATCTCGGTGATCCTGCCCGACGGCGAAGCCCACAAGAACTGGGAAACCCTGCAACTGATTTTTGATGGCCTGCTGACTGCACGCCATGATCGCCGTACTACTGTGATCGCCCTAGGCGGCGGTGTAATCGGCGATATGGCCGGTTTTGCGGCGGCCTGCTACCAGCGCGGCGTGGACTTTATCCAGGTGCCGACCACCTTGCTGTCCCAGGTCGATTCGTCGGTGGGCGGCAAGACCGGCATCAACCACCCGCTGGGCAAAAACATGGTGGGCGCGTTCTACCAGCCTCAAGCCGTGCTGATCGACACCGCGACCCTCAACACCTTGCCGCCGCGCGAGCTGTCGGCGGGCTTGGCGGAAGTCATCAAGTACGGGTTGATCTGCGACGAGCCCTTCCTGACCTGGCTGGAAGAACATGTGGATGCCCTGCGCAACCTGGACCAGGCGGCACTCACTGAAGCGATTTCGCGCTCCTGCGCCGCCAAGGCGCTGGTGGTGAATGCCGACGAACGGGAGTCCGGTGTGCGGGCCACCTTGAACCTGGGCCACACCTTCGGCCATGCGATCGAAACGCACATGGGCTATGGTGTGTGGTTGCATGGAGAGGCTGTAGCGGCTGGCACGGTGATGGCGTTGGAGATGTCGCAGCGTCTGGGCTGGATCAGCGCCCAGGAGCGTGATCGTGGCATCCGCCTGTTCCAGCGCGCCGGTTTGCCGGTCATTCCGCCGGAGGAGATGACTGAGGCGGATTTCCTCGAACATATGGCAATAGACAAGAAAGTGATCGACGGTCGACTGCGACTGGTGCTGCTGCGCCACATGGGCGAAGCAGTGGTGACCGACGATTATCCGAAAGAGATTTTACAGGCCACGCTGGGAGCGGATTACCGCGCCCTGGCCCAGCTTAAAGGTTAATAAGATCCCGATGACTAGTTTGCATGCCGACGAGGCGTTCCTCGGCCATTACCAGTTAAGCCACGACCCTTTTGCTCCACGGGTGCCTGGCTTCAAATTTTTCCCGGCCCAGCGCAAGCCAGTGCTCGGCCAACTGCACCACCTCGCGCGATACAGCCAACTGCTGCTGGTCGTGACCGGCCCGTTGGGCAGCGGCAAGACCCTGCTGCGCCAGGCCCTGGTGGCCAGTACCAACAAGCAGTCGGTACAGAGCGTGGTGGTATCGGCCCGTGGTGCCGGGGATGCGGCGGGCGTGCTGCGTCAGGTTGCCCAGTCCCTGGACGTGGCCACTGCCGAGCCAAACGCGATCCTCAAGCAGGTGGTACAACTGGGCCTGACGGGCCAGGAAGTCTACCTGCTGGTGGATGACGCCGAGCAGCTCGACGAATCCGCCCTGGAAGCGCTGCTGGCGCTGGCGGCGGGTACGCCGGAAGGTCGCCCGCACGTATTCCTGTTTGGCGAGTCGTCGCTGATCGCCGATCTTGAGCAGATCAGCGGTGATCAGGAGCTGTTCCACGTCATCGAATTGCAGCCGTACGAAGAGGAAGAAACCCGCGAATACCTGGCTCAACGCCTGGAAGGCGCAGGGGCGGGTATCGAACTTTTCTCCGCTCAGCAGATCTCTGATATTCACGAAAGCTCCGACGGCTGGCCTGGCACCATCAACCAGGTTGCCCGCGATGCCATGATCGAAGCCATGATTGCCAGCCGCACTGCGGTCAAGCGTCCAAAGATGGGGTTCACAATGCCTAAGAAACACGTATTGGCTATTTCCGCCGTTGTTGTGGTCGCTGTCGCCGCCGCCTGGTTGATCCCAGGTCGCAGCAAGGCACCGACCACCGCCGGCGCGCCAACCGAACAGGCGCAGTTGCCACTGGGCAAGCCCACACCAAATGTTGAATTCGCCAACTCCGGTCAACCGACCAACCTGCCGATGGTCGGCCAGCCTGTGATGCGTGGCCCCCTTGCAGAAGAAGCCGGTGGCATCTCCGAAGGCGACGACGGCGTGCCGGTGGAAGGCTCCAGCGCGACACCGCCAACCGTGACCACCACTGCACCGCCTGCGGGCGTGCCAGCGGGTCAGCCGGCCGCCAAGCCGACCCCCGCGCCTACCCCTGCGCCGACCGTCGCCACCGCCAAGCCTGCGCCTGTGACCAAGCCGGTTGCGCCTGCGCCAACCGTCAAGCCTACCCCGGCTCCAGCGGCCAAGCCGGCTGAAAAACCGGCCGCCACTGTTGCCAAAGCGGGTGCCGCTGGCAGCAGCTGGTACGCCAGTCAGCCTTCCGGCAACTTCGTGGTGCAGATCCTGGGCACCAGCTCCGAGGCCAACGCCCAGGCGTTCGTGAAAGAGCAGGGCGGCGAGTACCGTTATTTCAAGAAAGTGCTCAACGGCAAGCCTCTCTACGTGATCACCTACGGCAACTTCTCCAGCCGTGCAGCAGCCGATTCTGCGATCAAAGCCTTGCCAGCGAAGGTTCAGGCTGGTAAACCTTGGCCTCGCACTGTTGCCAGCGTTCAACAAGAACTCGCAACAACTCGCTGAAGATCCGGCGGCCTTACCCAGGCCGCCCTCCCGGCACCTCAAAAAATAACCGCAAGTGCGTGCAGTCTCTAGAGACCGCGCGCTTTGTGGTGTCTGCGTCACAGTAGCTTTTGAGTCGTAGCGGTCAGAATTAAAAAAGTTTTGACTAGCACAGCATATCGCTTTAAACCTTTCATAAATGCGACATAGATTTGCGACATTTCGTCGCTAAATTTGTGAGCGTCTGTGTCGGTGTGTACAATGACCTCCCTTTTGCCCCCGCTAAGCCGGCGTACGTTCGGCGTGGAAGGTAACCGGTTGAATTGAAAAGAAATTTGCCTCGATATAAGAGGCAGCCTGGTGAGAAAGTGTCTATGAAAGCAGGTCTGTACCAACCCGATGAATTCAAGGATAACTGCGGTTTCGGCCTGATAGCCCATATGCAGGGCGAACCCAGTCATACCCTTTTGCAAACGGCCATCGAGGCCCTGACCTGCATGACCCACCGCGGTGGGATCAACGCCGACGGCAAGACCGGTGACGGTTGCGGCTTGCTGATTCAAAAGCCCGACCAGTTCCTGCGTGCTGTCGCAAAAGAGCAATTTGCGGTCGACCTGCCCAAGCAGTACGCCGTGGGCATGGTGTTTTTCAACCAGGACCCGGTCAAAGCCGAAGCCGCTCGCGAGAACATGAACCGCGAGATCCTGGCCGCCGGCCTGCAGCTCGTCGGCTGGCGCAAAGTGCCGATCGATACCAGCGTGCTCGGCCGCCTGGCCAATGAGCGTCTGCCGCAGATCGAACAAGTGTTCATCGCGGGCGAAGGCCTGAGCGACCAGGACATGGCGATCAAGCTGTTTACCTCGCGTCGTCGCTCGTCCGTGGCCAACGCGGCCGACACCGACCACTACATCTGCAGCTTTTCCCACAAGACCATCATTTATAAAGGCCTGATGATGCCGGCGGACCTCACCGCCTTCTATCCAGACCTGAGCGATGAGCGCCTGCAAACCGCAATCTGCGTGTTCCACCAGCGCTTCTCCACCAATACCCTGCCGAAATGGCCGCTGGCCCAGCCATTCCGCTTCCTCGCCCACAATGGCGAGATCAACACCATCACCGGCAACCGCAACTGGGCCGTGGCCCGTCGCACCAAGTTCGCCAACGACCTGATGGACCTGGAAGAGCTCGGCCCATTGGTCAACCGTGTGGGTTCTGACTCGTCCAGCATGGACAACATGCTCGAACTGATGGTCACCGGTGGCATCGACCTGTTCCGTGGCGTGCGCATGATCATTCCGCCGGCGTGGCAGAACGTCGAGACCATGGACCCGGACCTGCGTGCATTCTACGAGTACAACTCGATGCACATGGAGCCGTGGGACGGCCCGGCCGGCGTGGTCATGACCGACGGTCGCTACGCGGTGTGCCTGCTCGACCGTAACGGTCTGCGCCCGGCGCGTTGGGTCACCACGACCAACGGCTTCATCACCCTCGCGTCGGAAATCGGCGTGTGGAACTACAAGCCGGAAGACGTCATCGCCAAAGGCCGTGTCGGTCCTGGCCAGATCCTTGCCGTGGACACCGAAACCGGTCAGATCCTCGACACCGACGCTATCGACAATCGCCTGAAGTCCCGTCACCCGTACAAGCAATGGCTGCGCAAGAACGCCCTGCGCATCCAGGCGACCATGGAAGACAATGACCACGGTTCGGCGTTCTACGATGTCGACCAGCTCAAGCAGTACATGAAAATGTACCAAGTCACGTTCGAAGAGCGTGACCAGGTGCTGCGCCCGCTTGGCGAGCAAGGCTACGAGGCGGTCGGCTCCATGGGCGACGACACGCCGATGGCTGTGCTGTCCCAGCGCGTGCGCACGCCGTACGACTATTTCCGTCAGCAGTTCGCCCAGGTGACCAACCCACCGATCGACCCGCTGCGTGAAGCCATCGTGATGTCGCTGGAAGTGTGCCTCGGTGCCGAGCGCAACATCTTCCAGGAATCGCCTGAGCATGCCTCCCGCGTGATCCTCAGCTCGCCAGTGGTCTCACCGGCCAAGTGGCGATCGCTGATGACCCTGGAGCGTCCAGGGTTCGACCGCCAGATCATCGACCTGAACTACGACGAGAGCCTCGGCCTTGAAGCCGCTGTGCGCAACGTCGCTGACCAGGCCGAAGAGGCCGTGCGCGCCGGTCGTACCCAGATCGTGCTGACTGACCGTCACATCGCGCCGGGCAAACTGCCGATCCACGCGTCCCTGGCCACCGGCGCAGTGCACCACCGCCTGACCGAAAAAGGCCTGCGCTGCGACTCCAACATCCTCGTGGAAACCGCCACTGCCCGCGACCCGCATCATTTTGCGGTGCTGATCGGCTTCGGCGCTTCGGCGGTGTACCCATTCCTCGCGTACGAAGTGCTGGGTGACCTGATCCGCACCGGTGAAGTGCTGGGCGACCTCTATGAGGTGTTCAAGAACTACCGTAAAGGCATCACCAAGGGCTTGCTGAAGATCCTGTCGAAGATGGGCATTTCCACCGTCACGTCTTACCGCGGTGCTCAATTGTTCGAAGCGATCGGCCTGTCCGAAGAAGTCTGCGACCTGAGCTTCCGTGGCGTGCCAAGCCGTATCAAAGGCGCGCGTTTCGTCGACATCGAAGCCGAACAGAAAGCCCTCGCGGCCGAAGCCTGGAGCGCGCGCAAGCCGATCCAGCAAGGCGGTCTGCTCAAGTTCGTGCACGGTGGTGAATACCACGCGTACAACCCGGACGTGGTCAGCACCCTGCAAGCCGCCGTGCAGCAGGGCGACTACGCCAAGTTCAAGGAATACACCGCGTTGGTGGACAACCGTCCGGTGTCGATGATCCGCGACCTGTTCAAGGTAAAAACCCTGGACACGCCGCTGGCCATCAGCGAAATCGAGCCGCTGGAATCGATCCTCAAGCGCTTCGACTCCGCCGGTATCTCCTTGGGCGCCTTGTCGCCTGAGGCCCACGAAGCCTTGGCCGAAGCCATGAACCGCCTGGGTGCGCGTTCCAACTCCGGCGAAGGTGGTGAAGACCCGGCGCGCTACGGCACTATCAAGAGCTCGAAAATCAAGCAGGTCGCGACCGGCCGTTTCGGCGTAACCCCGGAATACCTGGTCAACGCTGAAGTGCTGCAGATCAAGGTGGCCCAGGGCGCCAAGCCCGGTGAAGGCGGCCAGCTGCCAGGCGGCAAGGTCAACGGCCTGATCGCCAAGCTGCGTTATGCGGTACCGGGCGTGACGCTGATCTCGCCTCCGCCGCACCACGACATCTACTCGATTGAAGACTTGTCGCAGCTGATTTTCGACCTGAAACAAGTCAACCCGCAGGCCTTGGTCTCGGTGAAACTGGTGGCAGAAGCCGGCGTGGGCACCATCGCCGCCGGTGTGGCCAAAGCCTATGCCGACCTGATCACCATCTCCGGTTACGACGGCGGCACCGGCGCTTCGCCGCTGACCTCCATCAAGTACGCGGGCGCTCCGTGGGAACTCGGCCTGGCTGAGACCCACCAGACCCTGCGCGGCAACGACCTGCGCGGCAAGGTGCGTGTGCAGACCGACGGTGGCCTGAAAACCGGCCTCGACGTGATCAAGGCAGCGATCCTCGGTGCCGAAAGCTTCGGCTTCGGTACTGCGCCGATGATCGCCCTGGGCTGCAAATACCTGCGCATCTGCCACCTGAACAACTGCGCCACTGGCGTCGCGACTCAGAACGAGAAGCTGCGCAAGGATCACTACATCGGCACCGTCGACATGGTGGTGAATTTCTTCACCTACGTCGCCGAAGAGACCCGTGAGTGGCTGGCCAAGCTGGGTGTGCGTTCCCTCGAAGAACTGATCGGGCGTACCGACCTGCTGGACATCCTTGAAGGCCAGACCGCCAAGCAGAATCACCTGGACCTGACGCCGCTGTTGGGCAGCGACCACATCCCGGCAGACAAGCCACAATTCTGCCAGGTGGACCGCAACCCACCGTTCGACAAAGGCCTGTTGGCCGAGAAGATGGTCGAGATGGCTTCTTCCTCGATCAACGACGCCAGCGGTGGCGAATTCGCCCTGGATATCTGCAACTGCGACCGCTCCATCGGCGCACGCATCTCCGGCGAAATCGCACGCAAGCATGGCAACCAGGGTATGGCGAAAGCGCCGATCACCTTCCGCTTCAAGGGCACGGCGGGCCAGAGCTTCGGCGTGTGGAACGCCGGCGGCCTGCACATGTACCTGGAAGGCGATGCCAACGACTACGTGGGCAAGGGCATGACCGGTGGCAAGCTGGTGATCGTTCCGCCTCAAGGCAGCGTCTACAAGACCCAGGACAGTGCCATCATCGGCAACACCTGCTTGTACGGCGCCACCGGTGGCAAGCTGTTCGCCGCCGGCACTGCTGGTGAACGTTTCGCCGTGCGTAACTCCGGTGCCCACACCGTGGTGGAAGGCACGGGCGATCACTGCTGCGAGTACATGACCGGGGGCTTCGTCGCGGTACTGGGCAAGACCGGTTACAACTTCGGTTCGGGCATGACCGGCGGTTTCGCCTACGTGCTCGACCAGGACAACACCTTCGTCGACAAGGTCAACCACGAGTTGGTCGAGATCCAGCGGATCAGCGGCGAAGCCATGGAATCCTACCGGAACCACTTGCAGCACGTGCTGGACGAGTACGTCGAGGAGACCGGCAGCGAATGGGGTCGTAACCTCGCCGAGAACCTCGATGATTACCTGCGTCGTTTCTGGCTGGTCAAGCCCAAGGCTGCCAACCTGAAATCGTTGCTTTCCAGCATCCGTGCCAACCCGCAGTGATATGCGCCTGAAGAGTTTGATGAGGTTTTAACATGGCTGAACGTCTGAATAACGACTTCCAGTTCATCGATGTCGGGCGCAAAGATCCGAAGAAGAAACTGTTGCGTCAACGCAAGAAAGAGTTCGTGGAGATCTACGAACCCTTCAAACCCCAGCACTCGGCCGACCAGGCCCACCGCTGCCTGGGTTGCGGTAACCCGTATTGCGAATGGAAGTGCCCGGTGCACAACTTCATTCCCAACTGGCTCAAGCTGGTGGCCGAGGGCAACATCCTCGCCGCCGCCGAGCTGTCGCACCAGACCAACACCCTGCCGGAAGTGTGCGGCCGGGTGTGCCCGCAGGACCGTCTGTGCGAGGGTGCGTGCACCCTCAACGACGGCTTCGGCGCGGTGACCATCGGTTCGGTGGAGAAGTACATCACCGATACCGCGTTCGCCATGGGCTGGCGTCCGGACATGTCCAAGGTCAAGCCGACCGGCAAGCGTGTCGCGATCATTGGCGCGGGCCCGGCGGGCCTGGGCTGTGCCGACGTGCTGGTGCGGGGTGGCGTGACCCCGGTGGTGTTCGACAAGAACCCGGAAATCGGCGGCCTGCTGACCTTCGGCATCCCCGAGTTCAAGCTGGAAAAAACCGTACTGAGCAACCGTCGAGAAGTGTTCACCGGCATGGGCATCGAGTTCCGCCTGAACACCGAGATCGGCAAAGACGTGACCATGGAGCAACTGCTCGAAGAATACGATGCCGTGTTCATGGGCATGGGCACCTACACCTACATGAAGGGCGGCTTTGCCGGTGAGGACCTGCCAGGCGTGTATGACGCGCTCGACTTCCTGATCGCCAACGTGAATCGCAACCTGGGCTTCGAAAAGTCGCCGGAAGACTTCGTCGACATGAAGGGCAAGAAGGTTGTGGTGCTGGGCGGTGGCGACACCGCGATGGACTGCAACCGGACGTCGATTCGCCAGGGCGCCAAGTCGGTGACCTGTGCGTATCGTCGTGACGAAGCGAACATGCCGGGCTCGCGCAAAGAGGTGAAGAACGCCAAGGAAGAAGGCGTGAAATTCCTCTACAACCGCCAGCCGATTGCGATTGTCGGTGAAGACCGCGTCGAAGGCGTGAAGGTGGTCGAGACCCGTCTCGGCGAACCGGACGCCCGTGGCCGTCGCAGCCCCGAGCCGATCCCGGGTTCCGAAGAGATCATCCCGGCCGACGCCGTGGTCATCGCTTTCGGTTTCCGCCCAAGCCCGGCGCCGTGGTTCGAGCAGTTCCAGATCCAGACCGACAGCCAGGGCCGCGTCGTCGCCCCGGAACAAGGCCAGTACAAGCACCAGACCAGCAACCCGAAAATCTTCGCCGGTGGCGACATGGTGCGCGGGTCTGACCTGGTAGTGACGGCGATCTTCGAAGGCCGCAATGCCGCCGAAGGGATCCTGGACTACCTGCAAGTCTGACCCTGATTCCAGGTTGAAATGGGATCAAATGTGGGAGCGGCGGTTCGACTTGTTCGCGAATGCGGTTTATCAGTCACCAGATGTATCGACTGACCCACCGCGTTCGCGAGCAAGCCCGCTCCCACATTGGTTTGTGTGTATTCAATAAAGTCATGGGTTGAAATGGGATCGAATGTGGGAGCTGGCTTGCCTGCGATAGCAATCGTGAATTCACCACCGCCATCGCAGGCAAGCCAGCTCCCACACAAACCCCGTTCCACAGTGGGGTTTGCGTCGCCAGTCATTGCGACAAATTGACCCGATAGACAAAAGGCACGGCTCACTCCGTGCCTTTTGCGTCCGGCTCTGAGAAAATGCCCGTACTTTTTTTGCGGATGCCGACATGACTGCCCTCAAGAACGACCGTTTCCTTCGTGCCCTGCTCAAGCAACCTGTGGACGTCACCCCTGTGTGGATGATGCGCCAAGCCGGTCGCTACCTGCCGGAGTACCGCGCCAGTCGCGCCCATGCCGGCGACTTCATGAGCCTGTGCATGAACCCGGAGTTCGCCTGCGAAGTCACGATGCAGCCGCTGGACCGCTACCCACAACTGGACGCGGCCATCCTCTTTTCCGACATCCTCACCATCCCTGACGCCATGGGCCAAGGCCTGTACTTTGAAACCGGCGAAGGTCCGCGTTTCAAGAAAGTCGTCAGCACCCTGGCCGATATCGAAGCGCTGCCGATCCCTGATCCGCACAAAGACCTCGGTTACGTGATGGACGCCGTGAGCACTATCCGCCGCGAGCTTAACGGCCGCGTGCCGCTGATCGGCTTCTCCGGCAGCCCTTGGACCCTGGCCACCTACATGGTCGAAGGCGGCTCGTCGAAAGACTTCCGCAAGACCAAGGCCATGCTCTACGACAACCCGCAAGCCATGCACCTGCTGCTGGACAAGCTGGCGCAGTCGGTCACTTCCTACCTCAACGGACAGATCATGGCCGGCGCGCAAGCGGTGCAGATCTTCGACACCTGGGGTGGCAACCTGTCGGCGGCGGCCTACCAGGAGTTCTCCCTGGCCTACATGCGCAAGATCGTCAGCGGCCTGATCCGTGAACACGAAGGCCGTAAAGTGCCGGTCATCCTGTTCACCAAAGGCGGTGGCCTGTGGCTGGAGAGCATTGCCGACGCCGGTGCTGACGCCCTTGGCCTGGACTGGACCTGCGACATTGGCGAAGCCCGCCGTCGCGTTGGCGGCCAGGTCGCGCTGCAAGGCAACATGGACCCGACCGTGCTGTATGCCAAGCCGGAAGCGATCCGCACCGAAGTTGGCCGCATCCTCGCCAGCTACGGCAAGGGTACCGGGCATGTATTCAACCTGGGCCATGGCATTACGCCGGAAGTGAATCCGGAGCATGCCGGCGCGTTCCTGCGCGCGGTGCATGAACTGTCCGCGCAATACCACGAATAACACGCAAAACAAATGTGGGAGGAGCGGGCTTGCTCGCGAATGCGGAGTGTCAGTTGATACAGTCATGCCTGATACACTGCATTCGCGAGCAAGCCCGCTCCCACATTTAAAGCAGCACCGTATCAGGCCTTCACATTCCCCAACGGCGGCAACTTCGCCAACTTCAACGCCACCAGCAACGCACCCATCAACAGCGCCACGATAAACGCGCCGATGCCGTTCCACCCGGCAAAGTGCCAGAAGAACCCGCCCGCCGTTCCGGCAATACTCGACCCCACGTAGTAGCAGAACAGGTACAGCGACGATGCCTGCCCCTTCGCCTTGACCGCGCGGCGGCCGATCCAGCTGCTGGCCACCGAGTGGGCGCCGAAGAAGCCGAAGGTAAAGATCAGCATGCCCGGCACCACCAGCCACAGTGGGCTGAACAGGGTCAGGAGCATGCCGGCGAGCATCAGCACAATGGTGGCCCACAGCACGCGGCGGCGACCGAGGCGGTCGGCCAGGGAGCCGATTTTCGCCGAACTGTAGATACCCGAGAGGTACACCAGCGACAGCAGGCCGACCACGGCTTGGCTCAGGTCGTAGGGATCGGCCAGCAGGCGATAGCCGATGTAATTGAACATCGTCACGAACGCGCCCATCAGCAGGAAGGCTTCGAGGAACAGCCACGGCAGGCCCGCATCCTTGAAGTGCATGACAAAGCCGTCCACCAGGCTACGCGGCTTGAGACTGCTGGCGCGGAAGTTGCGCGATTCGGGGAGGATTTTCCAGAACACCGTGGCGGCGATCAGCGCCAGGGCGCCGATGATCAACATTGCGGTGTGCCAACTGACGAAGTCGATCAACACGCCGATGATCAGGCGCCCGCTCATGCCGCCAATCGCGTTGCCACCAATGTACAGGCCCATGGCCAGGCCGATGTGCTGCGGGTGGATCTCTTCGCTCAGGTAGGTCATGGCCACGGCGGCCAGGCCGCTCAGCGACAGGCCCACCAGTGCGCGCATGAATAGAATCCCTTCCCAGGACGGCATCAAACCACTGGCAATCGTCGCGAACGCCGCGCAGAACAACGCGGCGACCATCACCGGTTTACGTCCCAGGGTGTCGGAAATCGGCCCGGTAATCAGCAGGCCCAGCGCGAGCATCGCGGTGGACACGGACAGGATCAGACTACTCTGCGCGGCATTGATGGAAAACTCGTGGGACAGCGCCGGCATCATCGGCTGCACGCAATACAGCAGGGCAAAGGTGGCGAACCCCCCGGAGAACAGCGCCAGCACCGTGCGCATGAACATCGGCGTGCCTTTTTCGATGTACGCGTCATTGAGCTGGGCCACTACCTCATCGAGGGCAGTGGGCGGGACTTCTTGAGCAAGTGGAGCGACAGCAGAATTCACGGGGACCTCGGGGAGGAAGAGCGTGCCAGGACCGGCCATGCAAAAAGAATATAGCTGGCTAATGATTCTTTCCAATATATTGTTCGACCTGTTTGATAGCTTTTACGACCTAATGAGGTTTGCATGGAATTGCGTCACTTGCGGTACTTCATTGCCGTCGCCGAAGAACTGCACTTTGGCCGGGCTGCGCAGGTGCTAGGCATCTCGCAGCCGCCGCTGAGCCAGCAGATACAGGCGCTGGAGCAGGAGGTGGGCGCGCGGTTGTTCGAGCGTACCAATCGTCGGGTCGAGCTGAGCGAGGCGGGGCGTTTGTTCCTGCACGAGGCGCGGTTGGTGCTGGCGCAGGTGGACAAGGCGGCGGATGTAGCGCGCCGGGCGCAGCTGGGTGAGCTGGGTGAATTGAAGATCGGCTTCACGTCATCGGCACCGTTTAACTCCAGCATTCCCCAGGCGATCTTTGCATTTCGCCAGGCGTTCCCGGCGGTGCATCTCAATCTGCAAGAGATGAGCAGCACCGAGGTGGCCGAGTCGCTGGTGGACGAGTCGATTCAGGTGGGCTTGATGCGCCCCCTGCCGTTGCCGGACTCACTGAGTGTGGTCGAGTTGATGCGCGAACCGCTGGTGGCCGTCATGAACGCTGGCCACCCGTTGGTAGCAGGCAGTGAGCGTGGCCTGCACCTGGCGCAGTTGGCGGAAGAACCATTCGTGTTTTTCCCGCGCAGCTACGGCAGTGGACTCTACGCGCAGTTGCTCAGCCTGTGCCGAGACGCCGGTTTCAGCCCGCATTTTGCCCAGGAAGCGGGGGAGGCGATGACCATCATCGGTCTGGTCGCGGCGGGGTTGGGCGTGTCGGTGCTGCCCGCGTCTTACCAGCGCATACGGATTGACGGAGTGGTGTATCGCACCTTGCTGGACCCGGAGGCGGTGACGTCGGTATGGCTGGTGCAGCGAAAAGGCGCGCAGACGCCGATGGCTGCGGCGTTTGTGGAGTTGTTAACGCGTAAATCCGCTCAGTAAGAACGCGTACTTCAACGCGAAGCAGATCGAGGTGGGAGCTGTCGAGCTTCAGCGAGGCTGCGAAAGCGCCGTATCTGCAAGACCGCAGCGCCTGCATCGCAGCCTCGCTAAAGCTCGACAGCTCCCACCTTTGATCGTCGCAGTTTTCCAACTGTGGTTGCGTCAGGCATATGCCCGAGTTCCCGAAAGGGGCTTGTGAGACGCCGATGGCTGCGGCGTTTGTGGAGTTGTTGACGCGTAAATCCGCTCAGTAAGAACGCGAACTTCAACGCGAAGCAGACCGAGGTGGGAGCTGTCGAGCTTCAGCGAGGCTGCGAAAGGATCACCGCGCCGTATCTGCAAGACCGCAGCGCCTGCATCGCAGCCTCGCTAAAGCTCGACAGCTCCCACCTTTGATCGTCGCAATTTTCCAACTGTGGTTGCTTCAGGCATATGCCCGAGTTCCCGCAAGGGGCTTGTGAGACGCCGATGGCTGCGGCGTTTGTGGAGTTGTTAACGCGTAAATCCGCTCAGTAAGCACGCGAACTTCAACGCGAAGCAGATCGATGTGGGAGCTGTCGAGCTTCAGCGAGGCTGCGAAAGGATCACCGCGCCTTATCTGCAAGACCGCAGCGCCTGCATCGCAGCCTCGCTAAAGCTCGACAGCTCCCACCTTTGATCGTCGCAATTTTCCAACTGTGGTTGCGTCAGGCATATGCCCGAGTTCCCGAAAGGGGCTTGTGAGACGCCGATGGCTGCGGCACGCGTAAATCCGCTCAGTAGGAACGCGTACTTCAACGCGAAGCAGATCGAGGTGGGAGCTGTCGAGCTTCAGCGAGGCTGCGAAAGGATCACCGCGCCGTGTCTGCAAGACCGCAGAGCCTGCATCGCAGCCTCGCTAAAGCTCGACAGCTCCCACCTTTGATCGTCGCAGTTTTCCAACTGTGGTTGCTTCAGGCATATGCCCGAGTTCCCGAAAGGGGCTTGTGAGACGCCGATGGCTGCGGCGTTTGTGGAGTTGTTAACGCGTAAATCCGCTCAGTAAGCACGCGAACTTCAACGCGAAGCAGATCGATGTGGGAGCTGTCGAGCTTCAGCGAGGCTGCGAAAGGATCACCGCGCCGTATCTGCAAGACCGCAGCGCCCGCATCGCGGCCTCGCTAAAGCTCGACAGCTCCCACCTTTGATCGTCGCAATTTTCCAACTGTGGTTGCTTCAGGCATATGCCCGAGCTCCCGAAAGTGGCTTGTGAGACGCCGATGGCTGCGGCACGCGTAAATCCGCTCAGTAGGAACGCGTACTTCAACGCGAAGCAGATCGAGGTGGGAGCTGTCGAGCTTCAGCGAGGCTGCGAAAGGATCACCGCGCCGTATCTGCAAGACCGCAGCGCCTGCATCGCAGCCTCGCTAAAGCTCGACAGCTCCCACCTTTGATCGTCGCAGTTTTCCATCTGTGGTTGCTTCAGGCATATGCCCGAGTTCCCGAAAGGCGCCCTTTGTCGTTTCTGAGGGCGCGACAACCTCAGTTCTGCTTGGTACTGCCCGTCTGCTCAAACAACTGCGCCGCCGACCCTGCCTCACCACTCACGCCATTGCTGCGCAACCCCGCCATGATGTCGCTGTCCAGGTTGTTCACCCAACGGTTGTAGTTGCGATGGATCTTGCCGTCCTTGTAGCCGAGGTCGCGGCTGTCACGGTAGGTGATCGCGTAGCTGTTGCGGGTGTAGCGAATGTCGATGGCCGCGTAATACTGGTTGCGCACCGTGATCTCGGCCTGCACCAGTTGTGGGCTCAGGCGTTGAACCGTCCATTCACGTTTTTGCAGGGCGTTGACGATCACCGCTTTCATTTTTTCTTCGCTGACCTGGGCGTTGGCCGGCAGGTCGTGCTGGGTGTTGAGGATCGGCTTGCTGGTGCAGCCGGCGGTGACCAGCAGGGTCAGGGTGATCAGGGTGACGCGCAGCAAGGAAGACATTCCGTATTCTCCAATCGATTAAAAAGTCAGGACCAGCGGCGGAAGATCAGCGACGTATTGACGCCGCCAAAGGCAAAGTTGTTGTTCATCACGTAGTCGTGGTGCATCTCGCGGAACTCACCTTGCAGGTAATCCAGCTCTCCGCATTGCGGGTCTACCGACTCCAGGTTGAAGGTGTGCACGTACTGGTCGCGGTTCATCATCTCGATGCTGAACCATGACTCCAGCGCGCCGCATGCACCCAAGGTGTGGCCGAGGAAACTCTTCTGCGAGCTGATGGGCATGCGACTGCCGAACAGACTGCTGGTGGCCAACGTCTCGGCGATATCGCCCTGGTCGGTCGCTGTGCCGTGACCGTTTACGTAGCCGATCGCGGAAGGCTCAAGCCCGGCATCTTCCAGGGCCAGTTCCATCGCACGACGCATGGTTTTCTGTTCCGGGCGGGTAGTGTGCTGGCCATCGGCGTTGCTGCCGAAGCCCACCAGTTCGGCGTGGATATGCGCACCACGGGCCAACGCATGTTCCAGTTCTTCGAGCACCAGCATGCCGCCGCCTTCGCCGATCACCAGCCCGTCGCGGCCGCTGTCGTAGGGGCGCGGGCTGGTCTGCGGCGCATCATTTTTCAGGCTGGTGGCGTAGAGCGCGTCGAACACCATGGCTTCGGTGGGGCACAGCTCTTCCGCGCCGCCGGCGAGCATCAATGGCAAGCGGCCGAACTTGATCGCTTCATAGGCATAGCCGATGCCCTGGCTGCCGCTGGTGCAGGCGCTGGAGGTGGGGATCAGCCGCCCGGTCAGGCCAAAAAAGATGCTGATATTCGCCGCCGTGGTGTGCGGCATCATGCGCACATAGGAGTTGGCATTCAGCCCCTCGGCCACCGAGTTCAGCAGCATGTTGCCGAACGCCTTGATCTCGTCGGTGCTGCCGGTGGACGAGCCGCAGGCCACACCCATGCGCCCGTCCTTGATCGACTCGTCGCCGAGCAAGCCGGCGTCCTGCAACGCCTGTTCCGCCGCCCACACCGCCAGGCGTGACACCCGGCCCATGCTGCGCAGTTGCTTGCGTGTCCAGTGAGCGGGCACGACAAAATCGTCGATCGGCCCGGCCAGGCGCGTGTTCAATTCGGTAAAGCGGTCCCACTCGTCCATGCGCCGAATGCCGCTGCGGTTGGCGCGGAAGTTGGCGGCGATGGTGTCCCAATCGCTGCCCAGGGAGGTCATGCCGGCCATGCCGGTGACGACAACGCGCTTCATCAGCACAGGCCTCCATTCACGGCCAGGACCTGGCGCGTGATGTAGCCTGCCTCGGCCGACATCAGGAAATTCACCGCGCCGGCCACTTCTTCCGGCGTACCCATGCGCTGCGCCGGGATCATCTTCATCAGTTCTTCCACCGGCACGTTCTCATCCAGCATGGCGGTGTCGATCAAGCCGGGGGCGACGCAGTTGACGGTGATCTTGCGTTTGCCCAGCTCGATGGCCAGGGCCTTGGCCGCACCGATCAAGCCGGCTTTGGAGGCGCTGTAATTGACCTGGCCGCGGTTGCCGATCAGACCGGAAACCGAGGTGATGCAGACGATACGCCCGGCCGCGCGACGACGAATCATCGGCATCATCACCGGGTGCAGCACGTTGTAGAAACCGTCGAGGTTGGTGCGCATCACCACGTCCCAGTCGTCTTCCGACAAGGCCGGGAAGGCGCCGTCACGGGTCAGTCCGGCGTTGAGCACCACGCCGTAATAGGCGCCATGTTGCTCGACATCGGCTTCCAGGATGGCTTTGCACACAGCACGGTCCGCCACATCGAACTGCAGCACCCGCGCCTTGCTGCCCAGGGCTTCAACCTCGGCCAGCACTGCATCGGCTTCCGCACGACCACTGCGGCAATGCAGCACGATGTCATGCCCGGCCTGGGCCAGGCGCAGGGCGATAGCGCGGCCGATGCCACGGCTGGAGCCGGTGACCAGTACGGATTCAGTCATGGCGTTACGTCCTTCGATTCATCTAAATAGTTAGCCGCCTGGGGCGGTCGAAATACATTCAAACGGGCGCTGGCCTGGATTCCATCACCGGTCAGGTGGCATTCGAACACACCCATGCCGTTGTCGTCTTCCAGGGAGCGCAGGCCGTGGATCGCCAGCTCAGCGCCTGTCGGGAAGCAATCCACGTTGCACTCGAATTTACGTGTGCCGAGCAGGAAGCCCAGCTCCACGGCTTCGCCTTTCTGACGCGCGCGGCAACCGGCGTAGGCGGCGACGCTTTGCGCCATCAACTCGATGCCGACCCAGGCCGGCAGGCTGCCGTCCGGGCGGTTGAACAGACCGCCGGGTTTGACGGTCATGCGGGTGTGGATCTGCTCTTCATCGAACGACAGCACCTGGTCGATCAGGATCATGTCGCCCGCGTGGGGCAGCAGTTCGGCGAGTGGCCAATCGATCATGGGGCCTCTCCGATTATCAGGCTGACATTGTTACCGCCGAAGGCAAACGAATTGCTCATCAGGCAGCGCTTTCCCAGGGGTTCTGCAGCTTGCGCCCATTGTAAAGCGGGCAGTGCCGGGTCGGCCTGGCCGTCCCACACATGGGGAGGGACGCGGTTGTGAGCCAGGCTCAACCAGCAGAACGCAGCTTCCAGCGCCCCGGCTGCGCCCAGGGTGTGGCCGCTCATGGGTTTGGTCGACGAACAGGCCACGCCGTCCGGGAACAGGCTGGCGACGGCCAGGCTTTCCATGGCGTCGTTATGTTGGGTCGCCGTGCCGTGAAGGTTCAGGTAACCAATCTGCTCGGGCTGCAACTGGGCGCTGGCCAAGGCCTTGCGCATCGACTGCAATGCGCCTTTGCCGGTGGGCTCGGGCGCCGAGATATGGTGTGCATCGCAACTGGCGCCGCTGCCCAGCAGGGCGATGGGCGCGCGCTCCTTGCTCATCAGAAACAGCACGGCCGCTTCGCCGATGTTGATGCCGTTGCGGTTCACCGAGAACGGATTGCAGCGTTCGTTCGACACCGCGTCCAATGAGCTGAAACCGTTGAGGGTCAGCTTGCACAGGCTGTCGACGCCGCCGCAGATCACCGCATCGCACACGCCCAGGTCCAGCAAGCGCTGGGCACTCATCAAGGCGCGGGCGCTGGAGGTGCAGGCGGTGGAAATCACATAAGCCGGGCCGCTCAGTTGCAGCCAGTCGGCGAGGAAATTCGCCGGTGCGCTGAGTTCCTGTTGCTGGTAGTCGTAGTCGCCGGGGAATTGCTGTTCCCGCAGGAAGTGGGCGATGCCACGACTGGCCTCGTCGATGCCCGAGGTGCTGGTGCCGAGCACAATGCCGACCCGCGAAGCGCCGTAGGTGTGGATCGCCTGGCGGATCGCGCCCTCGATCTGCAACGCGGCTTCCAGTAGCAACTGGTTATTGCGGCTGCTTTGCTGGCCCAGCTCGGCGGGGATGGTTGCCAGCTCGCCGTGTACACCGGCCACCGGCAATACGCGCTCCGGCACCCAGCCGCTTTCGGCGCGCATCCCGCTGCAGTCACCGGCAAACAGGTTACGGCTGACTTCATCCTGGCCACGGCCAAGGGCGCAGATCACGCCCAGCGCGTTGAGGTAGGCGCTCATCGGGCGGCTCCGAGCGGCGTGATGCGGTAGCTCAAGGGCTGACCGGTGATGTTCACGCTGAAGACCTCGGACGATTGATACACAATCTGCCAATGCCCCGGCAGGGTGCGTGTCAGGTCCATGGCCTGGGCGCTGGGGTAGAGCGCGCGCACGTCATCCGCCGAGGTCAAGGCAAACAGCAACGCGGCAAACAGCTCACGCGCCTGGGGGTTGGGCGGCAGCAAGCCATCGGCCTGCCATTTGCCATCGATCAGTTTTTGGCGGGCCTGGGGGATGCCCAGCGGGTCCATCATCGACCACCGAATGCCGCCGCCTTCGCGCTGGATCACCAGCAGCCAGTCCTGGCTCTGGCCGTCGGCCAGGCGCTGCACATGCAGCTGCACCGGCAAGGCCAGGGTTGGGGTTTTCTCGGGCAGCGGCGGTTGGCTGGCGCAGGCGCTCAGCAGCAACAGGCAGGCGATCAACCACGTGCGCATCATGGGGCAGCGCTCGCCAGAGGTTTGCGTGCCACACAGTTGACCAACGTTTCCTCACGCTGGCCTACCGGCGGCGCCTTGCGCAGGCCCCAGCGTTCCAGCAGGCCGAAATCGCGGGAACGGCTCCACCACAGGTATGGATACGAGACGTGTTGCGGGCCGAATTCAAAACCCTGCTCGCGGATCATCTCCAGGTACTCTTCGGCGCTTTTCTGCACATGCATCGGGTGGCGGAACAGCCAGCGGATCACCCAGGTGTCGATATAGGCTTCGGTGGATTCGGCAAACAGCAGATAACCACCCGGCTTGAGCACGCGGTAGAACTCCTTGAGTGCGCGGTGCTGTTCCACCAGGTGGTGGAAGGTCTGGTGGCAGAACAGGATATCGACGCTTTCGTCCGGCACTTGCAAGGTGGCGCAGTCGCTGCCGATCAGCTCGATGGCCAAGCCTTGGCGCTTGGCTTCTTCACGGCTCAGTTCCAGGCTGTGCGGGTCGGCATCCAGGCCGATCAGGCGCGCGGGGGCGAACACCTGCTGCAAGTACTGGAACGATTTGCCCTGGCCACAACCGGCGTCCAGCAGTACAGGCGCTTCTGGCAAGGAGTCGGTAAACAGGCTACGCAGGTCGTTGATCGCCACGCGCAGCACATGGTGCTGCCAGGTGTGGCTGCGCAGGAACCAAAAGCCGAACTTGGTCTCTTCGACGTAGTTTTTACTCAGGTACTGACTGCTCATACCGGCTCACTCGCACAAATCTCCGATAACATCCGCAACCGGCGCTTGGGCTCGCTCACAAACGGGTTGCGCTCATCCCACGCGTAACCGGCGAGGATCGAACAGATCATCCGGCGAATGTCCGGCGAACTGTCCGGATGGAAGATCACATCCTGGAAGGTCCCGGCGTACCAACCCTCGACGTAGCAGCGGAAGGTGTCCACGCCACGTTTCAACGGCGCTGCAAATTCGCCCTCCCAGTCCACGGTTTCGCCTTTGAGCTGACGATGCAGTACGCCAGCGGCCATGCTCGCCGAGCGCATGGCGATGGTCACCCCGGAGGAAAACACCGGGTCGAGGAATTCCGCCGCATTGCCCAGCAATGCAAAGCCCGGCCCGTGCAGGGTTTTGACGTTGGCCGCGTAGCCGCCGATGGTGCGCGCGGGCGTATCCCACACGGCGTTTTGCAGCACGCCGGACAGGCTTGGGGTTTCTTCGATAAAGCCGCGCAGGCAGGCATCGAGGTCACCATCGCGGCCGTCGAAATGTTCCTTGGCCGCGACCACGCCCACCGAGCAGCGGCCGTTGCTGAACGGGATGGTCCAGAACCAGATGTCACGCTGGGTCGGATGTGTGGTTACCAGAATCTTGTTACGGTCGAAGCCAGGATGTTCGATGCGGTCTTCGACGTGGGTGAACACGGCCTGGCGCACAGGAAAGTCGGACGGCAGATCCAGGTCCAGCAAACGCGGCAGCACGCGGCCATAGCCGCTGGCATCGAGCACGAACTTGGCCTTGAGGTGGTACTCGCTACCGTTCTCACGGCGTACATGCAGGTAACGGGATTCGCCCTTGAAGTCCACGCCGACGAGGGTCTCGCCGTAGCGAATCTCCACGCCTTGCAGCGCGGCTTGATCGGCCAGCAGCTTGTCGAACTCGCCGCGCTGCACCTGGAAGGTGGTGGGCTTGCCGTTGCTGAAGGTGTCACTGAAATCAAAGGCGCTGTAGCGCTCGCCCCAGGCGAACGCTGCACCCGTTTTCACCTGAAACCCTGCGGCCTGTACCGCTTCGAGCATGCCCGCTTCTTCGATGAAGTCGATGCAGTGGGACAGCAGGCTTTCGCCGATCGAGAACCGCGGGAAATGCTGGCGCTCGATGATCAATACATCATGCCCTTTGCGCTTTAACAGCGCGGCGGCGATGGCCCCGGACGGACCGGCACCGATCACCACCACCTGGCGACGTTCCATTTCAACTATGGGCACGAGGGCTCCTTGCCACATTGGCGATAATCACATTCATAAGGCGTGTTTCTGTTGCCCGGCCCAGGGTGCCAGCATAAAGCTGAATGCCAGTCCCAGGCTGACCGATAAGCCGAAATTACTCACTGCCGGTGTACTGGATACGGCCAGCAGACCAAACGACAACCAGGTTGTCAGCGCCGCCAGCAATGTTCCCAATAGACTGACCGCAGGGCCGCCAATCTGCTCGCGCATCAGGATCGCGTAGTCGACGCTGATCGCCGTGACCAACAGCAGGCCAAACAGGCTGAACAGCGTCAGCGGCTGGCCCAGCCAACCGAGGCTGGCCAGGCTGCACAGCGCAGCAAGCAGCGGCAGCGCGACGATGCGCAAGGCACCGCCGAAGCCGAACGGCAGGATCAGCAACAGTACGATCAACACGCAGGACATCAACTTCAGTTCTGCCGCGCTGATCTGTGTGTCGGCGAACACCCGGTTCAAGTCACCCAGGCGGTCCACCAGTTGCACGCCGGGTAAATCCACCGCTTGCACCCGCAGCAGCGCCGGGTTGTTCAGGCCTTGCAGGCTGACCATCGCCGCCACGCCGCCGTCCACCGGGCCCAGCCACAAGGTGCGCCAAGGCTCGGCCAATGGGCCTACCAGTGCGGCCTCGATAGTTTGCGTAGGCAACGCTTGCAGTTGCGTCACCTCGGCTTGCAGAGCGCTGGCCGGTACGCCAAGGGCCAGCAATGGCTGCCAGTGTTGCGCCAGTGTGTTCAAGGCATCACGCAGTTGTTGCTGCTCGGCGGGCAGGCTGACCAGTTGATTGAGCGCCAGATAGCCCTTGAGCTTATCCATGTTCACCAATTGATCCAGGCGCTGCGCCAGTGCGCTTTGGCGCTCCAGCAACTGCCGCTCATCCTGCGCCCGCACCAGGAAAAACTGGCTGGTGGGCTGGAACCCGGTAATCCGCGCGACGGCCTGTGCTTCTTCCAGCAATTGCGGCGGCGCGCCGATCCATTGGCGGATATCGTTTTTGCTGTTGAGGTGCCACAGCCCACCGGCGCAAAACAGCAGCACCAGCGCCAGCAGTACGGGGCTCGGTACGCGCTTGAGCAGCGATTCGCGCACCCGCCACAGGCATTCAGCGATGCGCAGCGGCCACTGCGCCGGGCGCAACTCGACGCCTTTGAGCAGCGCCGGCAACAGGCACACGGCGGACAGGTAGGCGCCGACCAGGCCGGCAGCGGAGAACACCGCGATTTGCGTCAACGCCGGGAATGGCGTCCAGGCCAGCGCCAGGTAACCGATGCAACTGGTCGCCAGGCTCAGGCTCAGGCCGGGCAAGGTCAGGCGCAACGCCGGCCAGCTGCGCCATGGGCGCATGCTCCAGCTTTTCGACAGGTAGTGCAGCGGGTAATCCACCGCTACGCCGATCAGGCTGGAACCGAGCACCAAGGTCATCACATGCATATGCCCGAACAGCGCTACACAGGCCACCGCGCCAAACAGCATGCCCACCAGCACCGGCACAAAGGCCAGCAACACGCGCCAGCGGCGGAATGCGAGCAACAGTAACAACAGGATGCCGACGGTAGCGCCGCCGCCGACCCAGGTGATTTCCCGCGTGGCTTGCTGCTGACCATTGGCGGCGTACAGCAAGCCGCTGGCTGCCAGTAGTTGCGCACCGTGTGCGCTGGCTTGGGTGCGACTGGCCTGAAGCAGATCCGCCACCTGCAGCGGCAGTTTCATGTCGAAGGCATTGCCGGTGGTGCGCGCACGCAGCAGCACCCAGCTCTTGCCGTCGGCATCGGCGATCAGTGCGCCGCTGCCGATATCCAACTGCACCGAACCCTGTTGCGGCTGGCTGTTCTGGATACGCCCGGTGAGGCCCAGCCAGTCATCCTGGCTTGGCACCAAACTGAAGCCCGTAAAGGGGTCGAAGAGGGCTTGCACGCGCTCCTGGATAAACGCGTCGGGGTGCTCGATCAGTTGCTCGCGGTCCTTGGCCGAGAGCATCGCCAGGCGACCGCGCAGCAATTGCTCGCGCAGCGCCGGCAAATCGGCTTGCAGGTTCCACTGAACTTTTTCAAACAACCCGCTGGCCTGCCAGTGTTCGCCCAATTGCTGCGCGACGGCCACGGCTTGCTGGCGGTCGGCATGGCCTACCAATACCAGCAGCTCGCGGTTCAGCGGCTCCTGCATACGCTGTTCCGCTTGCTGCTCCAGGGCGTCCGGCGTGTTGCCCGGTACCAGCTCCATCAGGTTGGCGGACAACGGCGCGCCATGGCGCCACTGCCAGCCGGCCAGGGCCAGCACCGCGACCAGCAGGATCAGGAACAGGCGCGGCAGCAGGCGTTCACTGGGCAAAGTCGTGTTGCTCCGCGTCGCTCAATGGCTGGCTGGCGGTACTGTCCTGCATACGCAGCACGGTGCTGTCGCCTTGGGTTTCCAGCAGTTCGATGGTTTGCACCAAGTCACCACCGTCGATGTTGATCTGGGTGAAGACTTGCTTGAGTAACAGTGAGCGCGGGATCAACGTGAGCTTCCACTGTTTGGCCTCGCCTTGCAGCTGCAATTCGAAGTCACGCTGCAAGCCGCTGCTGTCGCCCTGGAGCACGGCGAGGAACAGGCGGTTCTGCTCGGCGCCGGCGCTCTTGTTCGGCAGCAGTTGCCAGCCATTGGCGTCGCGGCGGGCAATGCCCTGGGGGCTGATGCGGTAGTCCTGTTGCAGCGGGGTTTTCAGCAGCCACAGCAGGCCGTGGTCCTTGGCAAGGACGAAGGTGCCTTTGCTGACCAAGGGTTGGGGCAGGGCGCGCAGGTGTTTTTCCTGGGTGAAGCTGCCGTGGATCACTGAGGGTTTTGCAAGTTGGTCGCTCAGCTGCTGCAAGTCGAAGGCATGGGCCAGACTTGGAATGCCCAATAGCAGGATTAACGCGATCAAGGTGGGAGCGGGCTTGCTCGCGAAGAGCCTGAGGGCGCCGCGTAGTGTCAGGCGGATCGCGTTATCGTTGACGTCCATCGGGGGCAGGCCCCCTCCCACATGTGACCTCATTTCAAAGCCCTTTCTACGGTGTCGGTGAAGACTTTGGGGGAGGCGAGCTGCATCTCGCGGCTGGCGATTTCTACGGCGACTTGCACGGTGCTGGCGCGGGTCAAGCGCTCGCCGCTGGCCAGGTCGGTGATCAGGTAATTGACCTTCAAGCGGTTCTCCCACTCCACCAGGTTGGCGCGCACGTTGATCGTCTGGCCGAACACGGCGCCGCGCACGTAGCGCAGTTGCATGTCGATGACCGGCCAGGCGTAGCCCGACTCGAGCATCGCCGTGTAGTTGTGGCCGATCTTGTCCAGCAACGCGCAGCGCGCGACTTCCAGGTACTTCACGTAATGCCCGTGCCAGACGACGTTCATGGTGTCGACGTCAAAAAACGGCACGAGGATTTCAGTGTCGCAATGCAGCACGCCTTGGCTACGCATGCAGCCTCCAGTGTTGCTCGGCGATACGTTGCAGGCACAGGCGCAATTCGCCTTCCAGCGCACGGTCTTCGATGACCGGCGGGAAGTCCTTGGCCAGTGCTTCGTGCATCGCCGCCAGTGCTGGCGGTAACGGCCGTGCATCCTCTGCCTGGGCCCGCAGCCACACGCCCTGGTTGGCGGCGAGCAGCGTGGCGGCGGCGACCTGTTCGGTCAGTTCCAGCACGCGGATCGCATCGCGGGCGGCGATGGTGCCCATGCTTACCTTGTCCTGGTTGTGGCACTCGGTAGAGCGCGAGAACACGCTGGCCGGCATGGTGTTTTTCAATGCCTCGGCGGTCCAGGCGCTGGTACCGATCTGTACGGCCTTGAAGCCGTGATTGATCATCGCGCGGTCGGCCGGCGCGCCGGAGAGGTTGCTCGGCAGGCCGTGGTTGTAGCGCACGTCCACCAGCAACGCGAGCTGACGGTCGAGCAGGTCGGCGACGTTGGCCACCAGTGTCTTGAGGCTGTCCATGGCGAAAGCGATATGCCCGCCGTAGAAGTGCCCACCGTGCAGCACGCGTTCTTCTTCGGCGTCGATGATCGGGTTGTCGTTGGCGCTATTGAGCTCGATCTCGATGAACGAGCGCAGCCAGTTCAGGCTGTCGGCCAATACGCCGAGGACGTGGGGCGCACAGCGCAACGAATAGCGATCCTGCAGACGGTGCAGCGGCGCGGTTGGCGCATCGATCGCCAGGTCCTTGCGCAACCACGCGGCGACTTGCATCTGCCCCGGGTGCGGCTTGGCGGCGAACAGGCGCTCGTCGAAGTGTTCCGGGTTGCCTTGCAACGCCACCACGTTCAGCGCGGTGATGCGCGTGGCCAGTTGCAGCAGGTAGTCGGCGCGGGCGAAGGCCAGGCAGGCCAGGCCGGTCATCACCGCGGTGCCGTTCATCAGCGCCAGGGCTTCCTTGGGACGCAGGACCAGCGGTTCCCAACCCAACTCACGGTGCACGTCGATCGCTTGGCGGCGTTCGCCACGGAACATCACTTCGCGTTCGCCGGACAGGGTCGCCGCCACGTAGGACAGTGGCGTCAGATCACCGCTCGCGCCCACCGAGCCTTCTTCCGGGATCAACGGCAGCACGTCGTGTTCGAGGAACGCATGCAGGCGCTCCAGCAACTCCACGCGCACACCGGAAACACCGTGGCACAGCGACTGCAAACGCGCGGCCAGCACGGCGCGGGTGGCTTGGGCGTCGAGCAACTTGCCCAGGCCGCACCCGTGGAAGGTGTACAGATGACGGGGCAAGGCCTCGACGTGCTGCAACGGCACCGCCACCACGCAGGAGTCGCCGTAGCCAGTGGTGACGCCGTAGATCACGCCTTCCTTGTCCAGCAGCGAGTCGAGGAACTGCGCGCCCTTGGCAATGCGCTGGCGATACGCGGCATCGCTCTGCAATTGGGTCGGCGCCTGACGGTTGGCCAGGGCCAGCACGTCTTCGATGCGCAAGGCGCGTTCGCCAAAGGTTACCGGCTCAAGATGCGTCGTCATCGGTCTTCCAGAAAGGGTAAAAGTTGAACCATTGTTGGGGCGCTTCCAGGCAGAACTGACCCAGGCGCGCGGCGTAGCGCGCGGTCCACAGGGCTATGATCTGCTCGCGGGTATTGCGTTTCCATTCGATCATGTCGGCGAAAGGCTCAATGCTCAGGCGATAGCGGCTGTTGTGCTTGAGGCACATCAGCAGGTTTACCGGGCACTTGAGCAAACCGGCCAGCAGCCACGGGCCTTGGGGGAAGGCGGCGTCATGGCCGAGGAAGTCTACGCGCACCGTGCGCCCGCCGTGCAGCGGCACGCGGTCGCCGGCAATCGCCAGCCACTCGCCGTCGTCCAGACGCTGGCTGAGCAGCAGCATGGTGGCCGGGTCCAGCTCGCTGACCTGGATCAGGCGCAAATGGGTCGCCCCGGCTTCGCCCAGCAGGCGATTGAATTGCTCGGCGTGCTTGGTGTGCACCAGCACGTTCATGGTGACCTGCTCGCCAATCTCGGCAAGAGCGCGGCACACTTCCAAGTTGCCCAGGTGCGCGCCCACCAGCATCTGCCCGCGTTCGCCGCGCAGTTGTCCGCGCAATTGCGCCGGGTCGTTGATCTCGATCTGCTCCAGGCGCAGCTTGCCGTTCCACACGTCGAGTTTGTCGAGCAGCGAGTCGGCAAACGCCATGAACTGACCAAAGACTTTCCAGTGAGTGGGGCGCAGTTCATCGCGCCCGCTCCAGTCGGCCAGGCGCTGTTGGTATTGCCAGGCGCTCTGGCGCGCGGTGCGGCCAAACAGGAAGAAGTACAGGACGATGCCGTACAGCACCGGGCTCAACAAACGTCGGCCGAGGACTTTGGCGGCGAAGGCGGTGAGCTTCATCAGCCAATAACTGCCACGTTCCTCGCGGTCGGCCCAGTGTTTGCTGCTGTCGCTCATGCCTGCCACCGTCGCCACAGGATCATCGGCGCCCGCACCAACATGCCGAAAAACAACCGGGTGTGCATGGCTGAGATGCGCACGTTGTCACGAAACAACCGGAAGTGCGACAGGCCGTCGGCGGGGTAGTGCACCTGGGTCGGCAGCCAGCGCATTGGCTGGTTGCGCCAGGCCAGGCGCACCAGAATGTCGGAGTCGAAGTCCATGCGCGTGCCGATGTAGGCCGAGTCCATCAGCGCCAGCACCGGTGTCAGCGGGTACACGCGAAAGCCGCACATCGAGTCGCGGATCTGCAGCGACAAGGTGTTGATCCACACCCACACGTGGGTCAGGTAGCGCGCATACAGGCGGCCTTTGGGCACACTGTCGTCGTATTCGGGGTAGCCGCAGATAATGGCATCGGGGTGACGGCGCGAGGTGTCGAGGAAGGTCTCGACTTCGCGCAGGTCGTGTTGGCCGTCGGCGTCGACTTGCAGGGCGTGGCTGAAGCCCAGGCGTGCGGCTTCGCGGAACCCGGCCATCACTGCACCGCCCTTGCCCTGGTTGGTGGGCAAGGTCAGTAGGGTGACGTTGTCGATCGTCGCCAGTTGCGCCAGAACCGCTGCGCAGGCCGGGCTGCTGCCGTCGTCGACCAACAGGCAAGGCAGGCCACTGTTCAACAGGCTGCGGACCACGGCGGGCACGGCCGCTTCGTGGTTGTAGACCGGGATCAGGGCGCAGGGGTTATGCATTGACGCTCTCCAGCACAATCCGACCGCTGGAGCAGGCCGCAACACCGTTGCGATAGGCGAAATACAACTTGCCGCGTTGCGCATCAAACCGCAGATGCAATTCGATAGCGTCGCCTGGCCGCACCAGTTGCTGGAACTTGAGTACTTCCATCCCGGCAAACGTTGCCGGCAAGTCGAGCAACTGCTGACCCAGATTAAATGCCCACTCCACCTGCACCACCCCCGGTAACACGGGGGTGACCGGGAAGTGCCCGCTGAAGTAGGCCAGGTCTGGCGGGACGCTCAGTTGCAAGGTCCATTCGCCATTGGCTTCGACCTGCTCCAGTACTTCCGGGGCTTTCGGTCGTGATGCCAACAAGAGCCCCTCGACTTGCGCCTGGGGCAGTTTGCCCTGGCTGTTCAGGGGCAGCTGGCGCAGTAACCGCCAGCGCCGCGGCAGTGCCAGGGCTTCGCAATGTTGGCTCAAGTGTTGGCGCAGGGTTTGCGTGAGCGTGCGACGGCCCTGATTGCGCAGCGCATGCAGGCCCTCGTCACTCAGCACCACCAGGGCGCCAAGGGACGCGCGGTTTTCCTGCACCACCCCCAGGCGGGTTTCCGCGACCCACGGGTGGGTCATCAGCGCGTGTTCCAGCATGGGCAGGGAGATGCGTTTTTCTTCCAGCTTGACGATGCGATCCAGACGACCCAGCAGCTCGAAGCGGCCATCGGCATGGATACGTGCAGCGTCGGCGGTTTGTTCGATGTGCCCTTCAGGCAGATACGGTGAAGCAATGCGCAGGGCGCCGTCGGCATCCTGGCTCAGGTGCACGTCGGCAAACGGCTGCCAAGGCTGCGCACCCTGGCGCCAGGCGATACCGCCGGTTTCCGAACTGCCGAGGATCTCTGTCGGCCATTGCTGCAAGCGGTCATAAAGGCTGCCGGCGGCTTCCACGGGCAGTGCGCCGCCGGAGGAAAACACCCGTGACACTTGGCTTAGCGCCGGCCAGTCGAGGTTGTCGCCCATGCGCTTGAGCAGCGCCGGGCTGGCGACCCAGGCAAAATGCGTGTGCTCGCGGCTGGCGCGCTGCAAATCTTCGGGGAAGGCCAGTTGCTTGCGCACAAAGGTACGCCCGGCGCACAGCGGCCAGAGCACTCGGAACAGCAAGCCGTAGATATGTTGAGTGGCAACGCTGCCGATGATGCACGCGTCTTTTAGGTCCGGGCCCCACAGGGTTTCCAGTGCCTCGACTTCATTAGCCAGCTGGCGCAGTGTCTTGTTGATGCGCTTGGGCTCGCCGCTGGAGCCGGAGGTGCACAGGCTCAGTTGGCAGCTGTCCAGATCGAGGGCGGCGGGGCTCAGTGGTGTTTGAAACAGTGCGTCCAGGTCAGCTGCTTCGGTCAGCCAGGCGTCAACTGCGGCGTCCCAGCGCTGACGGGTCTGAGGTTGCAGGTCGGCGGGCAGCAGCACGCTGACCCCGGCGCGCCAGGCGCCCAGCAGGGCAATCGCGAGCAGGCCTGCATCTTCCAGGTACACGGCCAGGCGCTGGATGCCGCGCGCTTGCAGGCCTGCGGCCAGGCTCAAGGACTGCGCCCACAGCTGGGCATGATCCATTGCAGGTTCGGTGGTGACCGGACGCTGTTCCAGCGGCTCAAGCAGCAAGTGCTCAAGTTTCAACCCATTCATACGCGGCCTCGAACCCTTTGTCGTACCAGCCATTCCACGGCAAACAACAGCCCCATCAGCCCGTAGGCGATCAGGCCGTTGTACAACGTCCACCAGCTCAGCGGCGCCCACAGGGTGAGGGCGGCGGCGAGCAGGCCATTACACAGAAAAAACACACTCCACACCACGGTGACCTGGCGGGTATACACAATGGCTTGCGCGGGCAACGCCGGGTCGGTCATGCGCGCCAGGCGCTCGACCATCGGCGGGCCGTATTTGAGGCTCAGGCCGAACAGCGCCAACATAAACCCGCTGACCAGGCTCGGGTACCAGCGCAGCAGGTGCGGGTTGTCGAACCAGGCCAGCAACAGGCAGAACACCATCACGGCCAACGCCATCCAGCGGCTGCCGGGGCGTCGCGCACCGGTCAGCGCGCGCAGCAGCCACAGGCCGCCCAGCAGCAGCCCGAATTGCCACGGTGCGAAGTGTTCGGTGCCGTAATACACCGCAAAGGGGTACAGCAGCCCCGCCAACAACAGGCCAAGGCCGATCAGCCGGCTCATGCGGCCGGCTGGACCAGACGGTACACCGCCTCAACCACGTCGTTCACGGTACGCACGGCCTTGAATTCTTCGGCGGCGATCTTCTTGCCGGTTTGGCGCTTGATATGGTCGATCAAGTCGACGGCGTCGATGCTATCGATTTCCAGGTCCTGGTAAAGGTTGGCGTCAAGGGTGACGCGTTCCGGCGGCAGTTCAAACAGTTCCACCAAGGCGTCGCGCAAGGTGTTGAAAATATCGTCACGAGTTTGCATGGTCCGGTCTCAAGCTGCCTGTCTGGCCGTGACGAACGCCGCAAGGCTGGCCACGTTGGTGAAGTGATTGCGGGTGTCCTTGGCGTCGGCGTCGATCTTGATGCCGTACTTTTTCTGGATCGCCAGGCCCAATTCCAGGGCGTCTACCGAATCCAGGCCGAGGCCTTCGCCGAACAGGGTTTGCTCGCTACCGATGTCGTCGACGCTGATGTCTTCCAGGCCCAAGGCCTCGATGATCAGCATCTTTATGTCGTGCTCAAGGCGGTGTTGGTCGCTCATCTTCGGCGAGCTCCTTAATAAAATAGTGATGCAGGTAATCGTTGAGCTTGCGTGAGGCCTGGGGTGGGGGCCCCAGTGTTGCGAACGCCTGTGGTTCTATATCGGCACCCACCCGCAAACTGAAGTGCACGCGGCATTTTGGGATGCGATACCAGGGTTCGGCCTTGGTCAGCGTCGTGGGGCTGACCTTGATCACCACGGGAGTGATGATTGTCGCACCGCGCAGCGCAATGGCGGCGCCGCCGCGATGAAAGGCAGGCGCTGCGCCGGGTGTGGTGCGGGTGCCTTCGGGAAAGATGATCAGGGTTTGGCCGCCACGCAGGGCATCAGCCGCCGCATCGAGCATTTCGGCACTGCCGTCGTTGCTGATATAACCCGCGTCGCGCACCGGCCCACGGGTGAAGGGGTTCTGCCACAGGCTCTGCTTGACCACGCAGTTGGCCTGGCGCACCAGGCCGATCAGGAACACCACGTCGATCAGCGACGGGTGGTTGGCGATGATCATCTGGCCTGGGCGGCCGAGTTTTTCCGTGCCTTCGACGCTGTAGGTGAGCACGCCGGCGCGCTGCATCAGGCGGATAAAGAACCAGAACAGCCAACTGATCGTATGGCGGGCGCGGCTGCGGTGTTTTGCAGCGTCCCCTGGCAGGCAACTGAGCAACGGGAACACCAGCAAACGCAGGCACAGGCCACCGAAGCCGAACAGAGCGAAGCTGGCGGCGGTGGCGAACAGGCGCCAGTAATAGGCATCCCGAGGTTTGTCGTTCAGGGCTTGCGTTGCCAGTTCCATACACGGTTCTTCCAGGCATGTTGGCAGGCGACCTGTTCGGTGAGCAGGGTGCGCAGCAGGTTCAGGGCGTGGGGCCACTGGGTTTGAGTGAGTTGGACACTGGCGCTGCTCAGTTCCAACTGCCACTCGTCGCCCGGCGTCAGCAGCAGACCAAGGGCATAGGGAAACGGCACGTCCACAATCCAGCTGGCGTAGGCTTCGGGCGGCTGTTCTTCGGTGATGACCAGCAAGACCGCGGGTGCGCCTTCGTTGAGCAAGGCCGCCGCTTCGAGCATGCCGTGCTCCAGGCCGTCACCTGCGGCCGCGAGGGCTGTCATTTCGCTGGTTTCATTGCGCAAGATCGACCACAGGCCAATCACCGCGTTGTGCACCGACAGGCTGAACTGGGTCGGCGACAGCGGCTGCTCGTTGGCCAGATCGCTGAGAATATCGAGGGTGCGCGGGGTCTCGCCGTGTCGGGAAATAAACACCAACGGCAGGTCCTGCAGGCCCTCGGCCAGTGGCCAGCCCACGCTGAAGGCCATGCGCGCCAGGCGGCTCAGGCGGCGGCGTTGCATGGCCGGCAAAAATGACACGTCAGGGCAGGCATCGCTGGCAGGGAGTAACACCGGGGCCTGGCACCAGGCGCGCCAGTCGTCCACGCTATCAAGCCCTGGGGCCCAGGCGCGCCATTGGGCGATGTTGAAAGTGATCACTGAGAAGTTATCCCGCCCCTGCGGGCTTCCATGTGCGGCTTTTGGCCCCGAATACCGGGACAGGGAGCAATAGCCGAGTGGTGCGCATTATCCCGGTGCCGTGGGGTTCTAGCAAATATTGGTAAAAAATTGTTCACGGCTGATTACAATTTGGTTGGGATTATTTACGGATTGTCCTTTACCCCTCGCCGATTTGGATTGTCAGACCCTTCCTGTTCGTTTGTCGGGGATGGATGAACGAGGTAGCGAACATTCGCTTAAGCCCTCTACACTCGAGCATTCATTGATACACGGAGGTTTTTCCATGCGGCGCGTGGTGTTCAATCAAAAAGGCGGCGTTGGCAAGTCCAGCATTGCCTGTAACCTGGCGGCAGTCAGCGCCAGCGAAGGCTATCGAACCCTGTTGGTGGACCTCGATGCACAAGCCAACTCAACCCAGTACCTCACTGGGCTGACCGGCGACGATATACCGATGGGCATTGCCGAATTTTTCAAGCAGACCCTGTCTTCCGGGCCTTTTTCGAAGAAAAACCGAGTAGATATCTACGAGACGCCCTTCGACAACCTGCATGTGATCACCGCCACCGCCGAACTGGCGGACCTGCAGCCCAAGCTCGAGGCCAAGCACAAGATCAACAAGCTGCGAAAGCTGTTGGATGAGCTGAGCGAAGATTACGACCGGATTTACCTGGACACCCCGCCAGCATTGAATTTTTATGCGGTTTCGGCGCTGATTGCCGCTGATCGTGTACTGATCCCCTTCGATTGCGACAGCTTCTCGCGCCAAGCCCTGTATGGCCTGCTGGCTGAGATTGAAGAACTGAAGGAAGACCATAACGAAGGCCTAGAAGTGGAAGGCATCGTGGTCAACCAGTTCCAGGCGCGGGCGAGTCTGCCACAGCAGATGCTGGAGGAGTTGATTGCCGAGGGCCTGCCGGTGTTACCGGTGTACCTGGCCAGCTCGGTGCGCATGCGCGAGTCGCACCAGGAGAACAAGCCCCTGATCCACCTGGACCCGCGGCATAAGCTGACGCAGCAGTTTGTCGAGCTGCATAACCTGCTGGAAAACGCGTGATCTGAACGACAACACAAAACCCTTGTGGGAGCGGGCTTGCTCGCGAATGCGGTGTGTCAGTTTCAGATGTACAGACTGAGACACCGCATTCGCGAGCAAGCCCGCTCCCACATGTGTATCGCATTCCTGCAGCTGGAGTTGGATGTGCCCCACGGGGGCTGTAGGACGGGTCTGGCAATAGGGGTTGTGCCTTGTAACGTTGCCTACAGGTAAGCCAGAATCGCCCGGCTTGTGCGTCTGGGTGGGCGTCTCTAAGGTTCCGGGGTCGCTGAATGTTCAGTGATCGGGTTTAGTAGCCCAACCGACCAAAGCAGTTACACCGCTCCCAAAGCATGGCGGCATATCGCCTATATGATGGTGGCTGTGCGCAGGGCACTTTCGGGTGCGCCGGTCTTTGCTTTGTTCCCCGGTCTACTAACCTGCGTACAGCTACCGCCCTTCGTTTAGTAGCGAAAAGGTGGTGGCCCTATCAGGGAACAAATGCATGTCTATTCGTCTTTTCAATGTGGCGCCCAACCTCCCCACCGAAACCCTCGTCCTCAACAGCTACGAAACCTTCTCCTCCGTCCGCACCTTGTTGCTCAACCTGTCCAACGACCTCAGCGGCGAACACCGCGACGTGGCCTTGGCCATTCACCAATTGAGCGAACTCGGCGTAATGCTGGTCGGCCAGATGATGGACCGCGAAGCCCCACTAACCTGAGGCTGAAACACGGTCCATGTGGGAGCTGGCTTGCCTGCGATAGCTGTAGTGAATTCAACACTGCCATCGCAGGCAAGCCCGCTCCCACATTTGACCGCGTTACACGCCCTGGCTACGCAACCAGTTCATCAACTGCGGCAACGGAAACGCCCCGCTCTGACGCGCCACTTCGCGGCCGTTCTTGAACAGAATCAAACTGGGAATCGAGCGAATCCCCAACTGCGCCGACAGCTGCTGATTGGCCTCGCTGTCGAGCTTGGCCAATCGGCACTTGCCCTGCAACTGTCCGGCCGCCTGCTCAAACACCGGCGCGAACGACTTGCACGGCCCGCACCAGTCGGCCCACACATCCACCAGCAACGGCAGGTCGCCCTTGATCTGGCTGGCGTAGTCGCCCTGTTTCAGTTCGAAAGGCTTGCTCAACAACACCGGCTGCTTGCAGCGCCCGCATTTGGGCGCGTCACTCAGGCGTTCGCCGGGGATGCGGTTAAGGCCGTTGCAATGGGGGCAGGGGATTACAAGCGGTTCGGACATCGGGAGGGCTCCTAGGGTATGGCCAATAAGTCCAATTTGGAGCCGACGCTGACATTTATCAAGGTAAATGCAGCCCCGAACCGCGCAAGACAAGCCCGCCCACTACAGCGCCTATGAGGAACAGCTGATTTCCAGGTGTTTGCCCCAATCCGGCGGCCGCTGTGCGTATTGCTCCATCCCCGCTTGCTCCTCAAACGGCTTGGACAGGACCTCGTGCAGCCGCCGGACTTCGCTGTAATCCCCTGACTCGGCTGCAGTGATGGCGTTCTGCGCGAGGTAGTTGCGCAGGATGTACAGCGGGTTCACTGCGTGCATCCGCTCACGGCGTTGCTCTTGGCTATATTCCCCATCCCGCACAACACGGGCCTTGTACTGCTCAGCCCAGGCATCAAACCCGGCCAGGTCGACAAAGTCATCGCGCAGTCGCGTCACCGCCAGCGCCGCCGATTCATCCCCCAGGCGGCGGAAGAACAGGGTGTAATCCACGCCGCTGTTCTGCATCAGTTGCAACAAGCGCTCCACCAGCTTCTGGTCATCGTCTTCGGCGGTGGTCAGCCCCAAGCGGCGGCGCATCAAATCCAGGTAATTGGCCTGATACAGCGGCAGGTACAAGCCCAGCGCTTCTTTCAAAGCATCGACGCTGATAAACGGCGTCAACGCCTGTGCCAATGCACTGAGGTTCCACTGCCCAATCGGCACTTGGTTGCTGAAGGAGTAACGCCCTTCATGGTCGGAGTGGTTGCAGATGAAATGCGCGTCAAAGTCATCCAGGAACGCAAACGGCCCGAAGTCGAACGTGATGCCCAGGATCGACATGTTGTCGGTGTTCATCACGCCATGGCAGAAGCCATAAGCCTGCCATTTTGCGATCAGTTCGGCGTTGCGCTCGACGATTTCACGGAACATCGCCAGGTACGGCTCAGGTTGTTCACGGCACTCGGGGTAGTGCAGGTTCAGTACATGCTCGGCCAAGAGTGCCTGCTGCTCGGGCTTTTTGGTGTAGTAGAAGTATTCGAAATGGCCGAAGCGGATATGACTGTGCGCCATGCGCAACACCATCGCGCCGCGCTCCTGCTTCTCGCGCCACACGGGGGTGTCGGAGCCGATCACGCACAGCGCACGGCTGCTGGGGATGCCCAGCGCGTGCAGTGCTTCGGAGGCCAGGAACTCGCGGATGGACGAGCGCAATACCGCGCGCCCATCGCCCATCCGTGAGTAAGGCGTCATCCCGGCGCCCTTCAGATGTAGGTCCCAGTGCTCGCCGGCCTCGTTGTACGCCTCGCCCAGCAACAACCCGCGGCCATCGCCCAGTTGCGGGGTGTAGCCACCGAACTGATGCCCGGAATAGACCATCGCCCGCGGTTCGGCCTCGGCCCACAGCGTGTGGCCGCCGAACAGCTCGGCGAACACCGGTGTTTCGGCAACGGCGGGATCAAGATCGAGCAGGGCCATGGCGGCCGTGCTCGCCACGACCAGGCGCGGTGCGTCGAGGGGCTCAGGCAATACGTGGGTCGAGAACGCGTCGCCCAGGCGTGCGAAGCGGTTGTCGAAGGTCAGTTCGTCGAGGGCTTTCACCGGCCATCTCCAGCAGAATGTCCGAGCATTCTGCTGGGGATAACGGCGTTAGTCGAGTTTGCTCGGTGGCGGTTCCTGCACACCGCCGTCGTTGGCGGGCTTGGCCGGGGTGTCGACCTCCACCAATTTGTATTCCTGGCCGTGGAGGTTCTTGAGGTAGACCTCCATCTGGCGGAACGAGATGTTGATGTGCTCTTTCTTGAACTCGCGATTGATAAAGCGGTTCACTTCGTCGATCACCGGGTTACGGTCGCCGAGGTCGCGCACGTGCATGCGCAGTTCGTGGTCGAGGGTGCTTTCGCCGAAGTTGAGGAAGTACACATGGGGCTCCGGCTCC
This sequence comes from Pseudomonas simiae, assembly GCF_000934565.1. Classification (NCBI taxonomy): domain Bacteria; kingdom Pseudomonadati; phylum Pseudomonadota; class Gammaproteobacteria; order Pseudomonadales; family Pseudomonadaceae; genus Pseudomonas; species Pseudomonas simiae. The sequence goes on from NZ_CP010896.1 coordinate 478,531, forward strand.
TTGAGTACCCGTGGGTTGTCGCGGGCGGCCTTGAGCAGCAGTTCCTTCACGCGGTCCAGGTCGGAGCCGTAGTCCACACCCAGCTTCAACGTGACGCGGGTGATGGTGTCGGTCAGCGACCAGTTGATCAGTTGCCCGGTAATGAAGGTCTTGTTCGGGACAATGATGTCCTTGCGATCAAAGTCAGTGATCGTAGTGGCGCGGATGCGGATCTTGCTCACCGTGCCCGACAGGTTGCCGATGGTGATGGTGTCGCCGATCCGCACCGGGCGCTCGAACAGGATCATGATGCCGGAAATGAAGTTGGCGAAAATCTCCTGCATGCCGAAGCCCAACCCCACCGACAGCGCCGCCACCAACCATTGCAACTTGTCCCAGCTCACGCCGAGGGTGGACAGGGTGGAGACGAAACCGACGCCGGCAATCACATACGACAGCAACGTAGTCGTCGCATAGGCGCTGCCCTGGGCCAGGTCCAGCTTGGACAGCACCAGGACTTCGAGCAGGCCGGGCAGGTTGCGCGCCAGCGCGAAGGTGATGCCGATAATGATCAAGGCGCCGAGCAAGTCGCCGATGCTGATGGGGACCATGCTGATATTGGCGCCGGTACCGCTGGTGTATTCGTACAGCGTGACGTTATCCAGATACGAAAATACCGAGATCAGGTCCGACCACACCCAGTACAACGCCGCGATAAAGCCGCCGAGCAAGGCCAGGCGGATCAGGCGCATGGACTGTTCGTTGACCTGTTCGATGTCCAGGGTCGGTTCTTCGATCACCGCTTCGCCGTCGCCGGCTTCCTTGGCGGCTTGGCGTTTGGCCAGGGCGCGCGCGTAGGCCAGGCGCCGGGCGGCAACGCCCAGGCCGCGAACGAAGGTGGCTTCGATCACCAGCCAGAACATCAGCAGGTACAGGGTGTTGATCAGGCGATCGCTGAGCTTGAGCGCGGTGTAGTAGTAGCCAAAGCACACGGCGATAAACAGCGCGACCGGCAGCGCGGTAAACAAAAGGCCCACGGCTTTGCGAAACAGCGAAGCCTTTTCATGAGTGGGGCTGTTGAGCAACAGGCGGCCGAGCAGCCAGGCCATCAGCGCGTAGCAGGTCAGTACCACGCCGATACCCAGCACGTCGTCGGCGAGCGCCGCCGGTTGGTGTTCAGCGATGGCCACCACGGCCACCAGCGCCAGCACCACTAACCCGAGCTTGCGTACCCAACCTTGCAGGAATTCGACCTGGGGCTTTTCCCAGCGGAAGTGCAGTTCGGCCACGCCGCCCGGCGCCAGGATGCGATAAGCGGTATAGAACACCAGCCAGGCCTGGGCGATCTGCAGCAGGGCCGAGCCGAGGTTGGCGTTTTGCCCACGAGCGTCGATCTGCAACGCGTAGCCGCACAGCGCCAAACCCAGGGACACCGGCATCGCCAGCAGGATATTGATCAGGATGGCCTGTGGCGTGTGCCACTGGCTGTCACGTTTGAAGTGGCCGATGTCCAGGTGCACCTTGTTCAGGCGCTGATACAGGTTTTTACGGCGCCACAGCAGGGCACCAATCAACAGCAGCAGGGGCAGGAACAGCAGCGGGCGCTGGGTCAGGCCGTCATACAGTTCGCTGACGCTGGAAGCCCAGGGCAAGGTGGCGACTTGTTTGCTCAGGTGCGCCGGGACCGTTTCCAGCCATTCGGTGTCCAGCGGCTTGTTGCTGGGGATCCAGAACATCTGCTCATCCAGCGTCGCCCGCAGGGTAGTGGCGGTGCTGAGCAGTTGTTTCTGGTTCAGTTGCAGCGTGATGGATTCGTTGAGCAGCGCGCTCAGCTCGCGGCTCAGGCGCTCCAGCAGGTCGCTGCGGGTGATCGCCAGTTCCAGCAAGGTGCGGCGCAACTGCGGGGTGACGTCTTCCGGCGACTGGTTGGCCAGCAAGTTATCCACATAGGCGCTGGGAGAGCTGATCAGTTCACGTTGCTGGTTGACCTCGAACTGGTACAGGCGAATGTTGGCAATGTCGTCCGCCAGGTCGCGGTCTACCGTCAGGCGCGGCAAGGCCTGTTTCTGTTTATAGAGGATCTTGGACAGCAGCAGGCTGCCCTTGAGCACGTTGATCTGCTCGTCCAGGGCCGAGTCGCTCTGGGTCACGGTGTCGAGTTGCTGCTTGGTTTTCAGGTTCTTCTGGGTCAGGTCGTTGAGGCGGTCAGTACTTTTGAGCAGGTAATCGGACAGCTTCAGGTTGGCTGCGCTCTCGGTGGCCAGCAGGCTGCTGCCGCCGGCCTTTTGCGCTTCGATGGACTGCTGGGTCACCGTTTGTTGGGACTGGGCCAGGCGCTTCTGGTTGATCAGGGTCTGCAGGTCCTGGATCTCTTGTTCCAGGCGCGCGGTTTTCTCCATCACTAGGTCGTGCTGGCTGTTGCCCAGGTCTTGCAGTTGGCTGTTGCCGGCCAGTTCCTGGCGGCGCAGGGGGATCAGCGCGCTAAGGGCCGCGAGTTCGGCGTTGAGCTGGTTGCGCTGGTCGCCGCTGAGGGTTTTGCCGTTGTCTTTGCCGGCCTTGAGGATCGAATTGATCTGCAGGATGCGCGTCTGGCTGCTGCTGATCTCGGTCTGGGCGCGCTCGGGGCGGGTCTGGGCGGCAATGGACAGGCTGTTGGCGTCGGCCAGTTCTTTTTGCAGGTCGCCTTGCTGGGTGGTGCGCTGCACCAGCAACTGCTCAAGCTGCGGCACCGGCAAAGTGGCGTAGCGCTGGGCGACCGGGACGATTTTGGTGGCCTTGAGCCGGGTCAGTTCGCGCTGGTTATCAGCGGTCTGGCGCGGCGCGTCTTCCAGCTGGCGTTTGAGGTCGACCAGGCGCTGCTCGTAATCCTGCTTGTTGCCCAGGTACGTCAGGGTCTGCTGCAGGATGGTCTGAAGGGCCTTCATGTCGGCGTCGGGCAGCTTGCGGTCGGGCAACTTGTCCAGGGTTTGCTGGATGGCGTCGGCGCTGGGCGGGTCGGCCGCGTGAACGGTGCCGACACAAAGGGTCAGGCCCAGCAGGGCAGTGGCGAGGAACGTGCGCAGGGTAGGCATAGAGACCGGTCTTGCAAGGTGAAGAATCGGGGGCGTCGTCGCCCCGCAGTTTAGAGGAAGAGACCGGGGCCCGGGCGACTTCCTTCGGGGAATCTGACGCCCACTTTGCCGATCTTGTTCCCATCCATGACCGCGACGGTCCAGATGGTGTTGTTCCACTCCACCTGGTCGCCGACGATGGGGGCGCCGCCGACTTTTTGGGTGATGAAGCTGCTCAGCGGCATATCGGGGTCGATGCCCTCCAGTTTCAGGCCGTACAGCGCCGAAACCGCGCCCAGCTGGGCATCGCCTTCCAGCACGAAGTCGCCGAAGAAACGCAGGTCGAGACCGCGTTGTGGGGCCTGGCTGAACAGTTTGCCCAGTGCCGGCAGGTTGTGTTCGTGGCCGATCACGCAGAGCAAATCGCCGACTTCCAGCACGGTACTACCCGACGGATGGAGCAGTTGCTGGCCACGGAACAGCGCGGCGATCCGCGTACCTTCGGGCATTTTCAGCTCGCGCAGGGCAGCGCCGATGCACCATTTCTCCGCGCCCAGGCGGTAGACGAACAGCTCCCACTCGCTGGTGACGTGCACTTCCAGCGCTGCACGGGAGATCGGTGCCGGGTCCGGCGGTACGGTGACTTTGAGCAGCTTGGCCACCCACGGCAGGCTCGTGCCCTGCACCAGCAGCGACACCAGTACGATAAAGAACGCGAGGTTGAAGTACAGCTGCGCATGGGGCAGGCCGGCCATCAGCGGGAACACCGCCAGAATGATCGGGACCGCGCCGCGCAGGCCAACCCAGGCGATAAAGGCTTTTTCGCGCCCATGGAACGCCTTGAAGGGCAGCAGGCCGACCATCACCGACAACGGCCGCGCAAACAGGATCATCCACAGCGCCAGGCCCAGGGCCGGCAGTGCGATGGGCAGTAAGTCATGGGGGGTGACCAACAGGCCCAGCACCAGGAACATACCGATCTGCGCCAGCCAGGCCATGCCGTCGAGCATATGCAGAATGCCATGACGGCTGCGCACCGGGCGGTTACCGATCACCAGGCCGCACAGGTACACGGCGAGGAAGCCGCTGCCATGCAGGGCGTTGGTCACGGCGAACACGAACAGGCCACCGGCGATCACCAGGATCGGGTACAAGCCGGTGGCCAGGTTGATGCGGTTGACCATCTGCAGCATCAACCAGCCGCCGCCCAGGCCGACCACGCCGCCGATGCCGAACTCGCGCACCAGGTGCGTCAGCAGGCTCCAGTGCAGGCCGGTCTGGCCGCTGGCGAGCATGTCGATCAAGGTGACGGTGAGGAATACCGCCATCGGGTCGTTGCTGCCGGATTCGATTTCCAGGCTGGCAGTGACCCGCTCGTTGAGGCCCTTGCCGCCGAGCAGCGAGAACACTGCCGCGGCGTCCGTAGAGCCGACAATCGCGCCGATCAGCAGGCCCTGGATGAGATTGAGGTCAAACAGCCAGGCCGCGGCCATGCCCGTGAGGCCGGTGGTAATCAACACCCCCACCGTGGCCAGCGACAACGCCGGCCAGAGTGCCACGCGGAAACTCGCCACCCGTGTGCGCAAACCGCCGTCGAGCAGGATCACGGCCAGGGCGAGGTTGCCCACCAGGTAGGCGGTCGGGTAGTTATCGAAGATGATGCCGCCGCCATCGACGCCGGCGACCATGCCCACGGCCAGGATGATCACCAATATCGGGATACCCAGGCGGGACGAGAGAGAACTCACCAGAATGCTCGCACTCACCAGCAACGCGCCGATCAAGAACAGGCTGTTGATGGTCGTCGCATTCAAAGGCAGTACTCCATAAGCAAACAGGACGGGGCGCAAACTGACCATGCAGTCTGCGTGCCAGCGATTCTAACCTGTTGAATTGCTGCGCTGTCAAAAAGCTTTTTCTGATTTGCGCAAAGCCAAATGTGGGAGCTGGCTTGCCTGCGATGGCGGCGTGTCAGGCGCTAGAGGCGCTGGCTGACACATTGCTATCGCAGGCAAGCCAGCTCCCACAGGGATAGGCGTCGTCAGGCGAATCCGATTTTAGAGACGGAACCGGCCGACCATCCCATTCAGATCCACTGCCAGGCGCGACAGCTCACTGCTCGCCGCACTGGTCTGGCTGGCGCCGGTCGCCGACTGCACTGACAGGTCACGGATGTTCACCAGGTTGCGGTCCACTTCCCGTGCCACCTGGGCCTGTTCTTCCGCTGCGCTGGCGATCACCAGGTTGCGTTCATTGATCTCGACAATTGCCGTATTGATGGTATCCAGCGACATGCCGGCACCTTTGGCGATGTTCAACGTCGATTCGGCGCGTTCCGTGCTGTTGCGCATCGAATCCACCGCATGCTCTGTGCCGGCCTGGATGCTGCCGATCATCCGCTCGATTTCGCTGGTCGATTGCTGGGTGCGATGGGCCAGGGCGCGCACTTCATCGGCCACCACCGCAAAACCGCGACCGGCTTCACCGGCACGCGCCGCTTCAATCGCTGCGTTTAGCGCCAACAGGTTGGTCTGGTCGGCCAGGCCGCGAATCACGTCCAGCACCTTGCCGATGTCGCGCGACTCATTGGCCAGGTCGCCAATCAGGGTGGCCGTGGCTTGCACGTCGCCGCTCATGCGTTCGATGGCGCTGACCGTTTCCTGCACCAGGTCACGGCCATCACCGGCGGAGGTGGTGGCGTTGCGCGAAGCTTCGGACGTGCTCACCGCATTGCGGGCGACTTCTTCGACGGCACTGGTCATCTCATTCACCGCGGTGGCGGCTTGTTCGATTTCGTTGTTCTGTTGGGTCAGGCCACGGGCGCTTTCGTCGGTGACGGCGTTCAGCTCTTCCGCAGCAGACGCCAGCTGGGTCGCGGACCCGGCAATGCGTTGCAGGGTGTCGCGCAGCTTGTCCTGCATCTTGGCCATGGCGGCCAGCAGGCGCCCGGCTTCGTCGCTGCCGTCGACCTTGATCGGCCGCGTCAGGTTGCCTTCGGCCACTTCTTCGGCCGCTTCCAATGCCTGGGCAATCGGCAGGGTGATACTGCGGGTCAGCAGCCAGGCGAACAGCAGCGTCAGCAGGGTGGCGATCACCAGAAGGCTCACCACCATGTTGAAGGCCATGTTGTACTGGTCTTCGGCGTCGTTATTGGTGGCCAGGGCCATCTTGTTATTGATGTCCAGCAGACGGGTAAGCACGGCGTTGACCTGCTCGGAGTTACTCAGCAATTCGTTATTGAGCAGGCTGCGCAGCTCTTCCACCTGATTGGCCCGCGACAGGCTCTTCATGCGTTCTTCAATCTGATGGTACTGGCCAAGCAGACGCACGTAGTCGTCGTAGGCCGCACGCTCTTCGCTGCTCTCGATGAGTTTTTCGTAGATGCCCTGGGCCGTGCGAATCTGCTGATTACGCACTTCAAAGGCTTCCAGGGTTTTTTGCTGAACCTCCGGCTCACGGTTGGTCAGCAGGCGGTACGACAACACACGCAGGCGCAGGGTCAGTTGGGTGAATTCGTCGAGGGCGCGAATGCTCGGCACGCTGGACATTGTGATGTCTTCGGTGGCGCCACGGATCTTGCTCATCTGGTTCAGGGCAAACACGCCGAGAAACAACATCAGCGCACCAATAAACGCGAAGCCGAGGAAGGCCCTCGGAGCGATATTCATATTACGAAGCGACATGCGGGAATCCTGGGGGAGAAGCGCGATCCGTGCGGCCATCAGACGGGGTGTCCCTCTCTATCGGTCGTACGACTAAAGTCTAAAGGGGCGTGTGCGCTTTTGTCGCATCTGACGAGGGGTTTGGCCGATTCAGGAACCAGATCCGGTAAATGCAGTCACTAAGGCTCGAAAGTGCGGCCCGGCCCTTAAAAATCGGGCTGCGCGCCGGGGATAACCCTGGCATCCGAGGTGAATTTTCTTTATCGTCACCGCCCTTTGAAAAAGCCCGAGAAATCAAAATGTTAGAAGCATCCCTCAGCCAATTGGAACAACTGGTCAGCGACCTGGTACAGCAGAATCAGGATCTGCTGAGCACCAACGAATCCCTCAAGGCGGAACTGGCCCGCGCCAAGGATGAGAACGACAGCCTGCAACTGAACCTGATGGAGCAGGAAGAAAAGCACGGCGCCACTGCCGCACGTATCCAGGCGCTGGTTGAGCGTGTGAGCGCAGGGCCCGTCGGCGCATGAGTGAAGGGATAAAGGTCGTTTCGATTCTCGGAGAGGATTACTCGATCAAGGCTCCGGCCGGGGAAGAGAAAACCCTGATGCACGCCGTGACCCTGCTCAAGGCGTCCCTGGCCACCACCAAGAAGAAGTACCCGACCCTGATCGGTGACAAGCTACTGGTGCTGGCGGCGCTGAACCTGTGCGCCGAGCAGATCGAAATGCAGCAGGCGCACCAGCAGGAACTCGACCGTTACCAAGAGCAAGTCAGCGCCACGGTCGATGTGATTTCCAAGGCGATCGGAACGCCTTAGAACCACTCATCTTGCATGCCGAGGCACGTGTCATCGCGGGCCTCCAAGAGTGCCAGTTCATGATGGCAGCTCGGTACTTCCCAGGTCAGGAAGTACCGGGCGGCCTGGAGCTTGCCTTTATAGAAGGCCACATCCGCCGCATTGCCCTTGGCCAAGCCTTCTTCGGCGCGAATCGCCTGTTCCAGCCAGCGCCAGCCAATCACCGTATGCCCGAACACCTTCAGGTACAGCGCCGAGTTCGCCAGGCTGCTGTTGACCTTGCCGTGGGCGAGATCCGTCAGCAGGCTGATGGTGACGCTTTGCAGGCGGTTGACCAATTGTTCCAGCGGTTCCCTTAGTGCGGTCAGGCTTGGGTATTCCTGCGCCCGTGCGCCGGTTTCAGCAATCAGTCGTATGAGTTGCTTCAACCCCGCGCCGCCGTTCTGCGCCAGCTTGCGCCCCAGCAAATCCAGGGACTGGATGCCGTGGGTGCCTTCATGGATCGGATTCAGGCGGTTGTCACGGTAGTACTGTTCCACCGGGTATTCGCGGGTGTAGCCATGGCCGCCGAGAATCTGGATCGCCAGTTCGTTGGCCTTGAGGCAGAACTCCGAGGGCCAGGATTTGACGATGGGGGTGAGCAGGTCTAGCAGTTCGTGGGCGTGCTTGCGCTCGGCTTCGGTTTCCAGGGTGGTGGTGTCGTCGAACAGCCGTGCGGCGTAGAGGCCAAGGTCGAAGGCGCCTTCCACGTAGGATTTTTGGGTCAGCAGCATGCGCTTGATGTCCGCGTGCTGAATGATCGAGACGGGCGCCGTTGCAGGGTCTTTGCTGTCGGGCAGACGACCTTGCGGGCGTTCGCGGGCGTACTCCAGGGAGTAAAGATAACCCGCGTAACCGAGCATGACCGCGCCCATGCCGACGCCAATACGCGCCTCGTTCATCATCTGGAACATGCAGCTCAACCCCTGGTGCGGCTGGCCCACCAGATAGCCGACGCAATGCCCGTTGTCGCCGAAGTTCAGCGCGGTGGACGTGGTGCCGCGCCAGCCCATCTTATGGAACAGCCCTGCCAGCAGCACGTCGTTGCGCTCGCCCAGGCTGCCGTCGTCGTTGACCAGGAATTTGGGCACGATAAACAGCGAAATGCCCTTCACCCCGGCTGGCGCGTCCGGCAGCTTGGCCAGCACCATGTGCACGATGTTTTCCGACAACGGGTGGTCGCCGCCGGAGATGAAGATCTTGTTGCCCTTGAGTCGATAGGTGCCGTCAGCAGCAGGCTCTGCGCGTGTGCGAATATCCGCCAGCGACGAGCCCGCGTGGGGTTCGGTGAGGGCCATGGTGCCGAAGAAGCGGCCGTCGATCATCGGTTGCAGGAAGCGTCGTTTCTGGTCGTCGGTGCCGAAGCTTTCGATCAGGTTGGCGGCGCCCATGGTCAGGAACGGATAGGAGGTGGACGCCGCGTTGGCCGACTGGAAGTGCGCGAAACAGGCTTGGGACAGTAGGGTGGGCAGTTGCATGCCGCCCGCTTCGAAACTGCGCGCTGCGTTGAGGAAGCCGGCTTCCAGGAAGGCGTCCACGGCGGGTTTCACTTCTGGAATCAGGATGGCCTTGCCGTCTTCGTAGCGCGGTTCGTTTTCGTCGTTCTTGCGGTTGTGAGGGGCGAAGTACTTTTCCGCGATGTTGCGGGCGGTGCTGATGGCCGCATCGAAGGTTTCACGGTTGTGTTCGGCAAACCGCTCGCGCTGGGTCAGGCCCTCGGCATCGAGGACTTCATACAGCTCGAAAGCCAGATTACGGGAACTGAGCAGCGTCTCGGACATGGCGGCTTACCTTTGGAGGAATTGGCCTGAGTCTAAGTGCGCGAATGGTGGGTGGATAGCAAGATTGATCTGGGTGATGGAGAAACAAAACGTGGATGGAAGGCAAAGCGCGGTCAATGGGGGAGCGGGCTTGCTCGCGAATGCGCGATGTCAGTCAACATCTTCATCGACTGACACACTGCTTTCGCGAGCAAGCCCGCTCCCACATTTCTGACCGTGTTGGGTCAGTTAACCGATGGTCATCAGGCTGGCATTGCCACCTGCCGCCGCGGTGTTAACACTCAACGCCCGCTCGATTACCAAGCGCTCCAGCGCAATCGCCGTCTCGCCTTGCGACAAACCTTGCACCCCGACAATCGCACCGCCACGCTGGGCCACTTGCTGGCACACCGCACGCAACTGGTCGGAATCACCGTGGTGCAGGACCGCATCGAACACAACCTCGTCCTTGGTCCAGTCGGCCACGCGCTTGATCTTCGCCTGAATCTCCTTCGGCAGGCGTGGGAACAAGGCCTTGGTCAGGTCAGTTTCCGGCCATACCGCCGAACCGCCGACGGCCAGTACCGCCGCCAGTTGCGTCAGCAGATCGCCTTCCACGTCCGCCAGGCACAGTACATGCTCGCGAGGCAGGATGGCGTAGCTGTTGCGCTCACCGGTCGGGCCGGCCAACTGGCGGGTGATACCACTTTGCGACTGCGCGGCGAACTGGCTGCACAGGGCGCTCAGGTCGCTGAACTTGTTACTGTCGGCCCAGGTTTTCAGGGCGGTCAGCGGCTGGCTCATGGCGTCGCGCAGGCGCACGTCCGGCGCGGCCAATGCGTCGCCGCGGACGAAGGATTGCTCGATGGCATCCGTAGGGCGCGTCGACAGCAGGCGGTACAGGTACAGCGGGCCACCGGCTTTCGGGCCAGTGCCCGACAGGCCTTCGCCGCCGAACGGTTGCACGCCGACCACAGCGCCCACGATGTTGCGGTTCACATAGACGTTGCCGGCATTGACGTTGTCGATCACCTTGGCGATGGTCTCGTCGATACGCGTGTGCACGCCCAGGGTCAGGCCGTAGCCGGAGGCGTTGATCTGACCGATGAGTTGGTCGATCTCTTTACGCTTGTAGCGCACCACGTGCAGTACCGGGCCGAAGATCTCGCGTTGCAGTTCGTCGAAGCTGTCCAGCTCGATCAGGGTAGGCATCACGAAGGTGCCGCGCTTGATCTCTTCGCCATCGGCGATAGCCACCTGATACACATTGCGGCCTTTGTCGCGCATGGCCTGGATGTGTTTCTCGATGCCGGCCTTGGCTTCGGCGTCGATCACCGGGCCGATGTCGACGGACAGGCGCTCAGGGTTACCCAGGCGGCATTCCGCCATGGCGCCCTTGAGCATTTCGATGACGCGGTCTGCCGAATCTTCCTGCAGGCACAGTACACGCAGGGCCGAGCAGCGTTGACCGGCGCTGTCGAAGGCCGAGGACACCACGTCGATGACCACTTGTTCGGTCAGCGCCGAAGAGTCGACGATCATCGCGTTCTGGCCACCGGTTTCGGCGATCAGCGGGATCGGACGGCCCTGGGCATCCAGGCGACCGGCGACGTTGCGTTGCAGCAGGCGAGCTACTTCGGTAGAACCGGTGAACATCACGCCTTTGACGCGATCATCACCCACCAGGCGGGCACCCACGGTTTCGCCCTGACCCGGCAGCAATTGCAGGACGCCTTCCGGAATACCGGCTTCCAACAGGATGCGCACGGCTTGCGCGGCAACCAACGGGGTTTGCTCAGCAGGCTTGGCCAGTACCGGGTTGCCGGCGGCCAACGCAGCCGCAACCTGGCCGCTGAAGATCGCCAGTGGGAAGTTCCACGGGCTGATGCAGACCACCGGGCCCAGCGGGCGGTGGGCGTCATTGGTGAAATCGTTACGCGCCTGCACCGCGTAGTAGCGCAGGAAGTCCACCGCTTCACGCACTTCGGCGATGGCGTTGGCGAAGGTCTTGCCGGCTTCGCGGGCCAGCAGGCCCATCAGCGGCTGGATCTCGCCTTCCATCAGGTCGGCGGCACGCTCCAGGATTGCAGCGCGCTCGGCGGGCGGGGTGGCCTGCCAGATCGGTCCGGCGCTGATAGCGCACTGGATCGCGTTGTCGACGTCTTCGACGGTTGCTTCTTGTACATGACCGACTACATCACGCAGGTCGGACGGGTTCAGCACCGGTGCCGCCGCTTGCTCGCTGGAGGCGCAGCCGAGCATCGGCGCGGCTTTCCAGTTGTTGTGGGCGGTGGCCAGCAAGGCGCAGGACAGCGACGCCAAGCGGTGTTCATTAGCCAGGTCGATACCGGCCGAGTTGGCGCGGTCGCTGCCGTACAGGTCACGCGGCAATGGAATGCGCGGGTGCGGCAGGCCGAAGCCGCCTTCCAGCGTGGCCATCTGTTCGATGCTGGCCACTGGATCGGCCACCAGCTCCTGGATCGAGATGGATTGGTCGGCGATGCGGTTGACGAACGAGGTGTTCGCGCCGTTTTCCAACAGGCGACGTACCAGGTAGGCCAGCAGCGTTTCGTGGGTGCCGACCGGTGCGTACACGCGGCACGGACGGTTCAGCTTGCCGTCGGAAACCTTGCCTACAACCTGCTCGTACAGCGGTTCGCCCATGCCATGCAGGCATTGGAATTCGTACTGGCCGGGGTAATAGTTCTGACCGGCGATATGGTAGATGGCCGACAGCGTGTGCGCATTGTGCGTGGCGAACTGCGGGTAGATGACTTCCGGCACCGACAGCAGTTTGCGTGCGCAGGCAATGTAGGAAACGTCGGTGTACACCTTGCGGGTGTAGACCGGGTAGCCTTCCAGGCCTTCGACCTGGGCGCGCTTGATTTCGCTGTCCCAGTACGCGCCTTTTACCAGGCGGATCATCAGGCGATGGCGGCTGCGGCGTGCCAGGTCGATGACATAGTCGATCACATACGGGCAACGCTTCTGGTAGGCCTGGATCACGAAACCGATGCCGTTCCAGCCGGTCAGTTGCGGCTCGAAGCACAGGCGTTCCAGCAGGTCCAGGGACAGCTCCAGGCGGTCGGCTTCTTCGGCATCGATGTTCAGGCCGATGTCGTATTGCTTGGCCAGCAAGGTCAGGGACAGCAGGCGCGGGTACAACTCGTCCATCACGCGCTCGTATTGCGCACGGCTGTAACGCGGGTGCAATGCCGAGAGCTTGATGGAAATGCCCGGGCCTTCATAAATCCCACGGCCGTGGGACGCTTTGCCGATCGAATGGATGGCTTGTTCGTACGAGGCCAGGTACTTCTGCGCGTCGTGTTCAGTCAGCGCGGCTTCACCCAGCATGTCGTAGGAGTAACGGAAGCCCTTGGCTTCGAACTTGCTCGCGTTGGCCAAGGCCTCGGCAATGGTTTCGCCGGTGACGAACTGCTCGCCCATCAGGCGCATGGCCATGTCGACGCCCTTGCGGATCATCGGCTCGCCGCTCTTGCCGATGATGCGGCTCAGGGACGAGGTGAGGCCTGCTTCGTTGTGGGTAGCGACCAGTTTGCCGGTCAGCAACAAGCCCCAGGTGGCGGCGTTGACGAACAGCGATGGGCTGTTGCCCAGGTGCGGCTGCCAGTTGCCGGTGCTGATCTTGTCGCGGATCAGTGCGTCGCGGGTGCCCTTGTCCGGGATGCGCAGCAGCGCTTCGGCCAGGCACATCAGCGCCACGCCTTCCTGGGACGACAGGGAGAATTCCTGCAGCAGGCCCTGGACAATACCGGCACGGCCGCCGGCACTCTTCTGGTTACGCAGTTTTTCAGCGATCGAGGCCGCCAGCTTGTTGGTGGCTTCGGCCATCGGGGTCGGCAGGCGAGCCTGTTCGATCAACATCGGCACCACTTCCGGCTCCGGGCGGCGGTAAGCGGCGGTGATCGAGGCGCGCAATACGGACTGTGGCAGGATGCTTTCGGCGAACTCAAGGAAGCACTGGTGGGCGTGGTCGGTCTGGACCTCGCCTGCATCGTCGGCGTCCTTGCTGCTCAAACCATTGAGTTCGGTCAGGGTTGCACCACCCTCCAGTTTCTCCAGGTAATTGAAAATCGCCTGCTTGATCAGCCAGTGCGGCGTGCGATCAATGGAGGTCGCGGCAGCCTTCAGGCGCTCGCGGGTCGGGTCGTCGAGTTTGACCCCAAGGGTGGTCGTAGCCATTTTCTTATCCTCATGGGTGCCACTACCGAGTGGCATCAGCTGGCGGCAAGATTAGCTTTGCGCATGCAGAGGTGCAACCGGGTGCAACCCTTTTTATTCAGGAAATTTTCGATCGTGATCGGGAAAAAAACACACCGCCAACAGATTCCGCTCCGCCTTGGTGCGTTTGCTTCTGAGATCGGCTGTTCTTGCTCCGAAAAGGAGCAAAAACAGGGTGTTTTTTACAAAACACGTTAAGGTGCAACTTATTCTCGCGAAACTGGTTGCACCTTATTTGCTTTGTTGAATAGCATTCGCGGCCAAGGTGCAACCACCTCGACGGGTCGGTTCATCGGCTGACGGCTTTCCTGGGGAAACGTCAGTCATAAATGCGCGGCACGCAGTTACGTCTACCCACTACCAGTGGGTGGCCGTCTGACAGACCGCTGCTACATAAAAACAAAGCCAGGGCGTCACTCTTATGAGCGTTAGTAATCCAACCCTGATCACGTTCGTGATCTACATCGCAGCAATGGTACTGATCGGCTTCATGGCCTATCGCTCCACCAACAACCTTTCCGATTACATCCTGGGCGGTCGCAGCCTCGGTAGCGTGGTGACTGCCTTGTCGGCCGGTGCTTCCGATATGAGTGGCTGGTTGTTGATGGGCCTGCCGGGCGCGATCTACATGTCTGGCCTGTCGGAAAGCTGGATCGCCATCGGCCTGATCGTCGGTGCTTACCTCAACTGGCTGTTCGTCGCCGGTCGCCTGCGGGTCCAGACCGAGCACAACGGTGACGCCCTGACCCTGCCGGATTACTTCTCCAGCCGTTTCGAAGATAAAAGCGGCCTGCTGCGGATCATCTCTGCCGTGGTGATCCTGGTGTTCTTCACCATTTACTGCGCTTCCGGCATCGTCGCCGGTGCCCGCCTGTTTGAAAGCACCTTCGGCATGTCCTACGAGACTGCGCTGTGGGCCGGTGCTGCAGCGACCATTGCCTACACCTTCGTCGGTGGTTTCCTGGCAGTGAGCTGGACTGATACCGTACAAGCCACGCTGATGATCTTCGCGCTGATCCTGACGCCAATCATCGTGCTGCTGGCCACCGGTGGTGTTGATACCACTTTCCTGGCCATTGAAGCCAAGGACCCGACTAACTTCGACATGCTGAAAAACACCACCTTCATCGGCATCATTTCGCTGATGGGCTGGGGCCTGGGTTACTTCGGCCAGCCGCATATCCTCGCGCGTTTCATGGCGGCGGACTCGGTGAAGTCGATCGCTAAGGCACGCCGCATCTCCATGACCTGGATGATCCTGTGCCTGGGCGGCACCGTGGCCGTGGGTTTCTTCGGTATTGCTTACTTCTCGGCGCACCCGGAAGTCGCAGGTCCGGTCAACGAAAACCACGAGCGTGTGTTTATTGAGCTGGCCAAGCTGCTGTTCAACCCATGGATCGCCGGCGTGCTGCTGTCGGCCATCCTGGCGGCCGTGATGAGCACCTTGAGCTGCCAATTGCTGGTGTGCTCCAGCGCCTTGACCGAAGACTTCTACAAGACCTTCCTGCGCAAAAACGCCTCCCAGGTTGAGCTGGTATGGGTCGGTCGCCTGATGGTGCTGCTGGTTGCGCTGATCGCTATCGCCATGGCCGCCAACCCGGAAAACCGCGTTCTGGGCCTGGTGAGCTACGCCTGGGCCGGCTTCGGCGCCGCGTTCGGTCCTGTGGTGCTGATCTCGGTGATCTGGAAAGGCATGACCCGCAACGGTGCACTGGCCGGTATCCTGGTCGGCGCGATCACCGTGATCGTGTGGAAACACTTTGAACTGCTGGGTCTGTACGAAATCATCCCGGGCTTCATCTTTGCCAGCCTGGCGATCTACTTCGTGAGCAAGCTGGGCGCTCCGACTGCGGGTATGGTCGAGCGTTTTGATGCTGCGGAAAAAGACTACAACCTCAATAAGTAATTCGCTGGGCGTTAAACGCCAGGTGAGTTGAAAAAAGGCCCGCGTCCTACGGATTGCGGGCCTTTTTTTACGTGGGGTTTACGTCGGTCTGAAGAAGATTCAGACGTGTGAACGTAGGGTTTTACTGATTTGCTTGGCGTGTGCTCAGCAGGGCGCAAGGGTGATGCAAAATCGGCAGCCCACCCCTCGCAGAGAAACACCGGATGTTCGCTCCTGCCAATCAAAGCGCCTTTAACCTGACCCTTGATGGGGAGCCCAGTGAATTCAAGGTATTCGAGTTCAGTGGTATCGAATCCATCAGCCAGCCTTACCGTTTTGATATCGAACTGGTCAGCGAGCAGCCCGACCTGGACCTGGAGAGCCTGCTGCACCGGCAGGTGTACCTCGGTTTCGATGATCGGGGCCGGGGTGTCCACGGTCTGGTTTACCGAATGGCGCAAGGCGACTCCGGCCGACGCCTGACGCGGTATCAGATGACGCTTGTGCCGCAGCTTGCCTATCTGGGCCACAGTAGCCACCAGCGTATTTTCCAGCACAAGACGGTGCCGCAGATTGTTGCGCAAGTACTCGAGGGGCAGGGGATCCAGCGCGACCGTTTCGAGTTCCGGCTCAGTGGCACCTACCCGGAGCGTGAATACTGCGTGCAGTTTGGCGAGACGGACCTGGCGTTCATCCAGCGGCTTTGCGCGGAGTTGGGCATTCACTATCACTTTCAGCATTCGTCGGCCGGTCATTTGCTGGTATTTGGCGATGACCAGACCGTTTTCGTCCAAGCAGACCCGCCCACGCCCTATACCCCCGGTTCCGGGATGGTGGCGGACACCCCGGTGATCAAGCGGTTTGCAGTGCAGGTACAAGCCCGTACCACGGGGGTGAACCTGCGCGACTACGACTTTCGCAAGCCAAGCCTGGCGCTGGAAAGCGAGGTGACAGGCGAGCAGCTTCCACCGCTTGAAGCTCAGGTTTATCCCGGCCACTTCAACGACCGTGCCCATGGCAAATACCTCGCGCAGCGTGGTCTGGAGCGGCACCGCAGTGACTATCGCGTCGCCCGTGGCAGCGGTGATGAGCCTGCCTTGGGCAGCGGTCGGTTTCTCAAGTTGGCCGGTCACCCGCGGGAAGACTGGAACGACCTGTGGCTGGTGACGCACGTGACCCATGAGGGGCTGCAGCCCCAAGTGCTGGAAGAGTCCGTCACCGAGGTGGCAGGCGGGGATTTCCGCCAGGGTTATCGCAACGAATTTTCCGCGACGCCTTGGGACGCGATCTTCCGCCCGCCCATGCCTGAGCAGCCGCGTCCGACCATTGCCGGCTATCAGAACGCCGTGGTGACCGGCCCCGCCGACAGCGAAATCCATTGCGATGAATACGGCCGGGTCAAGGTGCAGTTGGTGTGGGATCGCGACGGGGAATATAACGACCATTCCAGTTGCTGGCTGCGGGTTGCCAGCGGCTGGGCCCATGATCGTTATGGCTCGGTGTTGATCCCCCGGGTCGGTATGGAAGTGCTGGTGGGTTTCGTCAATGGCGACATGGATATGCCGCTGGTCATGGGTTGCCTGCCCAACGCGGCCACCCAGGTGCCCCTCGACCTGCCGGCGGACAAGACCCGCAGCGTCTTCCGCAGCCAGAGCAGCCCCGGTGGTGGAGGCTACAACGAGCTGCGCATCGAGGACCGAAAGGGCGCCGAGGAAATCTACCTGCGCGCCCAGCGGGACTGGACGCAGCACGTGCTGCATGACCTTCGGGTAAACGTGGGCGGCGAGTCGCATCACGAATTGCAAGGCGAGGAGCTGCGCATCACCCACGGCAACCGTCTGACCGACCTAAAGCAAGACGACCACTTGATGGTTGGCGGCTCGCGGCAGGTAAGGGCAGGACAGACCATCCAGATAGGCGCGGGGCAAAGCGTGGTGATCGAGGGTGGCGCAACCGTGACGATTCAGGCGGGCGGACAATCGATCACCCTTTGCGCGGGCGGGATTTTCAGCAGCGTTCCGATCCAGCTTGGCAGTGCGCCCGCTGCGACTGCGGCGCCATTGACGCCTGGCCTGAAGGAAACACTGCTGGCGGTGATTCCCGCTCCACTGAGCCGGGTGCAAGTGGCCAGCCTGAAGCGCAGTGCGCCGTTTTGCGAAGAGTGCGAGCGTTGCAAGAACGGCCAATGTGGCCTCATCTGACTTTTAAACGGATTTACGAAGATGCATCAACCTTTGCTTCCGGGTGAACAGATGTTTGCAGTGCTGGGCGCTGGCAGCGACGCCAAGCCCCTTGACGCTTGGCGGGCGCTCGCCGCCGGGCCAGCGCCGCAGCCCGTTTGGGCCGGCACGGCCTATGCGACATGGGATGAGGTGATGCCCTATGTGGGAATTGTCGAACCGGATAGCCCGTTCCTCGATTGGGCTGCTTCCACGGCCTCCACGGATTGGGGCTGGTTGGCCCTATCGTCGCACCCGCTGGAAACCGTGATTGCACACCTGCAAGGCCTGACCAAGGTCTACCTGCCCGACGGCGAGGAAGTGTTCTTGCGGTTCTGGGATGGTGCTCAGTTCCTGCCGATCCTTCAGCAGACGGGCGGTGAACTATTGCCGGTGTTCCAGCGCTACTTGATCAATGGCCAGTCGCTGACCGTCGCCACTGGCCCGGTCACTGCCGCCAGAGCGAGCCCGTGGTGGCGAGTACCTGCGCCGTTACTTCAAGATTTGGCCGAGCAATCGCCGCACACCCTGATCGATAACCTCCTGCAAGGGCTCGAAGAGCAACGCCCTGACCTCTACACTGCGTTCATGCCGACGACCTTGCGGGACAAGGTCGCCTACTTCACGCGCCGCCGCGAGGTCAGCCATCAGGGTTTGGCGGACTTTCTGGCTTCAGAGTCGAGTTGAAACCAGCGCCTGCTGCAGATCTTCGATCAGTTCGGCGATGGCTTCGGCGCAGTCTTCGCGGGCGAAGCGCGCACCGAAGCACTGCACCAACGCCCGCGTAAAAGGTAAACTTCGCCCCCTGCGCAGGAGCAACCATGAATTATCGTCACGCCTTTCACGCCGGCAACCACGCCGATGTCTTCAAACACCTGACCTTGACCCGCCTCATCGCCCTGATGTCGCGCAAGGAGCAGCCGTTCGCCTACCTCGACACCCACGCGGGGATCGGTCTGTACGACCTGCAGGGCGACCAGGCCAACCGCACCGGTGAGTACCTGGAGGGCATTGCGCGCCTGTGGGGCGAAAGCGACCTGCCGCCACTGACCGCCGATTACATGCGTGTGCTGCATGAGATGAACCCGGACGGAGAGTTGCGCTACTACCCGGGCTCGCCGGAACTGGCGCGGCGGCTCACCCGCCCTCAGGACCGTGTGCTGCTCAATGAAAAGCACCCGGAAGACGGCGTGCTGCTCAAGGACAACATGAAGGGTGACCGTCGCGTGAAGGTGCACCTGGGCGAAGGCTGGCATGTGCCGCGAGCTTTGCTGCCGGTCCCGGAAAAACGTGCGTTGATGCTCATTGATCCGCCGTTCGAAAAACTCGACGAGATGCAGCGCTGTGCGGCATCCCTCAAAGAGGCGGTGGGTCGCATGCGCCAGACCGTCGCGGCCATTTGGTATCCGGTGAAGGATCAGCGCATGTTGCGCCGTTTCTACCAGGACCTGGCCGGCACCGGTGCGCCGAAGTTGCTGCGTGTGGAATTGCTGGTGCATCCGCTGGATACGCCCAACACCCTGACCGGCTCGGGCCTGGCGATCGCCAACCCGCCGTGGGGCTTGGAGGAGGAGTTGCGGGAGTTGCTGCCGTGGCTGTCCAAGAAGCTTGGGCAGACCCAGGGTGGATGGCAGATGGATTGGCTGATCGCTGAGTGATCCAGTCTTAAGCCATGCACGGAACCCAATGTGGGAGCGGGCTTGCTCGCAAAGGCGGTGTATCAGTCTACTAATTCAGTGACTGACACCCCATTTTCGCGAGCAAGCCCGCTCCCACATGTTGAATGGCGTTGGCCTTTAGATCGGGCAGCTCACACCCGTTCCGCCGATCCCGCAATAGCCCTGCGGATTCTTCGCCAGGTACTGTTGGTGGTACGCCTCGGCGAAGTACACCGTTGGCGCCTCTTCGATTTCGGTGGTGATCGCCCCCAGGCCGGCCTTGGTCAACTCACCCTGATACGCCTCGGCACTGGCCTTTGCCGCCGCCAATTGCTCCGGGGTGGTCGCGTAGATCACCGAGCGGTACTGACTGCCGATGTCATTGCCCTGGCGCATGCCCTGGGTGGGGTTGTGCAGTTCCCAGAACATCTTCAGCAGGTCTTCGTATTTCACCTTGTCCTGGTCATACACCACCAGTACCACTTCGCTGTGGCCGGTCAGGCCTGAACAGACTTCTTCATAGGTCGGGTTTGGCGTGTAGCCGCCAGCGTAACCGACCACGGTGCTGACCACGCCATCGCGCTGCCAGAACCGGCGTTCGGCTCCCCAGAAACAACCCAGGCCGAAGATCGCGAAGCCGACGTCATCCAGAAATGGGCCGAGCAGCGGATTGCCGTTGACGAAGTGAGTCTCCGGCAGCGACATCGGGGTTTCACGGCCAGGCAGAGCTTGTTCTTGAGTGGGCAGCACGTTTTTGTTCACCAGAATTTCCGAGCGCAAGACCATGATCAGTCCTCTCAGTCAGATTGAGTTGGGTAAGAATTCAGACAACCAGTGTGCCCGAGTGTTACGGCGCTGTCAGGCGATTGGCCCGCGCGGATAGCGTTTGAGCATCGCCAGCAGCTCTGCCCCAGGGATTGGCCGGTCAAACAGGTAGCCTTGGCCCACATCGCAACGGTGGCGGCGCAGGAACGCCAGTTGTTCGGCGGTCTCGATGCCTTCGGCCACCACCTTGAGCTTAAGGTTGTGGGCCATGGCGATCACCGCGGAGGTGATTTCCATGTCGTCCTGGTTGTCCGGGATTTCGTGGATGAAGCTGCGATCGATCTTGATGATGTCGATGGGGAATTTTTTCAAGTAACTCAGCGACGAGTAACCGGTGCCGAAGTCGTCCATGGCCAGGGTCAGGCCAAGGCTTTTCAATTGATCAAGCTGCAGGCGTGTGTCTTCGGTGGCTTCCAGCAGCAGGCCTTCGGTCAGTTCCAGCTCCAGCAGGTTGGCCGGCAGTTGTTCTTCCTTGAGGATGCTGGCAATCGAGGCCACCAGGTCCGGGTCGGAGAACTGTTTGGGTGACAAGTTGATTGCCACCTGCAAGTTGCCCATGCCGCTGGCGCTCAGTTGCTTGCTCATGCGACAGGCCTGGCGGGCGATCCATTTGCCGATGGGGATGATCAGGCCGGTCTCTTCCGCCACGCTGATAAATTGGTCGGGGCGGATCATGCCCTTTTCCGGGTGGTTCCAGCGCAGCAGCGCTTCCATGCCGAGCAGGCGGCCGCTGCGCAGGCACAGCTTGGGCTGGTAAAACACGTCCAGCTCATTCTGGGTGAGGGCGCGACGCAGGTTGTTCTCCACGAACAGCTTGTAGCTGGCCTCGGCGTTCAGTGCTTCGGTAAACACTTGGACCTGATGCTTGCCGTTGGCCTTGGCCTTGTGCAGGGCGAGGCCGGCGTTGCGCATCAGGGTCTGCGGGTCGCGGCCATGCAGCGGTGCGCAGGCCAGGCCCACGGAGCCGGTGACGCTGATCAGCTGATTGTCGACAAACATCGGTTTGTCGAGCGTCGCCAGCAACTGACTGGCCACCTGCTGGCCGCTCTCCAGATCGGTGTCGTCGAGCAGCACCGCGAACTCGTTACTGGCAAACCGCGCCAGGCTGCCGCCGGTACTCAGGCTGTTACGCAAGCGGCGCGCCAGGCTGATCAGCAGCTTGTCGCCGGTCTGGTGACCAAGACTGTCGTTGATGCGCTTGAAGTTGTCGATGTCCACCAGCAACAGGCTGATCGGACTGTCACTGTCACGGGCGAAGCGCTCGTCGAGGTTGCGGATGAACGCCGGGCGGTTGCCCAGGTTGGTCAGGTTGTCGGTGTAGGCCAGACGCTCGATGCGCTGCTGGGCCAGCTTGGTCTGGGTGATGTCTTCGTAGATGCCGATGTAGTGGGTCAACTCGCGGTTGTCGCCATACACTTTGGAAATCGACAACTGGCCCCAGTAGGGTTCGAGGTTTTTACGGCGGCTTTTGAATTCACCCTGCCAGCTGTTGCTCTTGGCCAGGCTCGACGGTGCGTCGAACAGCAACTCACTGAGGTTCTCCAGCGCCGGCAACTGGGCCAGGCGGTGGCCGTGGACCTCCTCGGCGCTGTATTGGGTGATCGCGGTAAAGCTTGGGTTGACGTACTCGACCACGCCGTCGCAATTGACCAGCAGAAAGGCGTTGGCGCTTTGTTCCACGGCGCGCTGGAACAGGTGCAGCGCGCTGGTTGCCGTCCGACGGTTGTGGTTGTTGATGACTTGCGCGAACTGATCGGCCAGCTCGCCGGCGAAGGCAATTTCATCGGCTTGCCAGGCGCGGGTGCTACCGCTTTGCTCTAGGCACAGTACGCCCACGACATGGCCGTCGACGCGAATGCTGGCGTCAAGCATGGCGTGGATGTCTTTGTCGCGCAGGCTGTCGGCCATTTCCCGAGTGCGTGGGTCGCGCATCGCGTTGGTGGCGTCGATCGCCCGGCTGCTGTGCAGGGCTTCCAGGTAGTCCGGGAAGCAGCTGGCATCGATGGATTCGGGCAGGTGGTGTTGCCCGTCGGCGCGGTGGTAGGCCGAAATCGGCACCAGGCGCTGGCCTTCGAGGTTCCAGATGCTGGCGCAGTCGATCTGGTAGATGTCACAGGCACTGCGGGTAATCAGCTCGGCGGCTTCTTGCAGCGAATTGGGGGTGGTGTAGCGCTGACGGGCCAGCAGCAGAATCAACTCTTGCTGGGCGCGCACCCGCTCCAGATGCTGCAGTTGTTCCTGTTGGGCGCGCTGGTTGAGCTCCAGGGCGATCTGCAGGCGGCTATTCTGGTTCTCCAGGTCTGCCGTGGGGGCCGCGGTGGGAATCTCGCTGAACAAGCCATCGACCACCATCAGGTAGCCGCGCAGCAGATGGCGATTGTGTTGCTTATAGGCTTCGCCCATTTCCAGCAGGCTCAGCGGCCCGTCGCTGGTGTGCAGGGTATAGCGCACCAGGTAATGAGGGCTCTGGGTCAGTTGCTGCTGGATGGTGTCGTGCAGTTGATAGCGCGCCTGGGGCTCCATCAGGCTGGCGTAAGGCGTGCCGATCAAGGCACACAATTCGACCGCCGAAAGGCCGAATTGGCGTTCGCAATTGGGGTCGAGGTAAAGAAGGGCCCAGCTTGCCTCATTAAGCCGCTCGAAACGCAGCATACCGAGGCGCGAAGGCACCGGTAACTGCGTCACTACCTCGGCCGCCATACGGGCGACATCGGGTTGGCTTTTCATGGGGGAAACTCACTTGAAATTACGCGCACTGCGCCGGGCTCACGCCCTCTTTTCTGCTGCCTGCGGCAAGGTTGCATCATGCGGCGCGGGCTGACAAGAGAGGATGAAGGCTAAGTGCTATAAGGGGGTTATCGGCCGCGAGAGGGATTTCTGCAATCGAGGTGATGGAAGGTGTACAAACCTGTTTTGTGTGTCCAGCTTCCTGCGGGACAACAGGCAAAAAAAGCCCCGCCAAGTGGCGGGGTTGAGGTGCGAGCGTGGCGCTCGAAAATCGTTGCAGCCAGGCCTCCTCGGTGAAGAGGAGGCCATGGCGGCTTACAGCAGGATAGTGCGGATATCGTTCAGCAGTTGGCTCAGACGCTGGGTGAAGCGTGCAGCTGCGGCGCCGTTGATCACGCGGTGATCGTAGGACAGCGACAGTGGCAGCATCAGCTTCGGCTGGAACGCTTTACCGTCCCACACAGGCTGGATGGTTGCCTTGGACACACCCAGGATCGCCACTTCCGGCGCGTTGACGATTGGCGTGAAGCCAGTGCCGCCAATGTGACCGAGGCTGGAGATGGTGAAGCACGCGCCCTGCATGTCGTCCGGGGTGAGCTTCTTGTCGCGGGCCTTGGCAGCCAGTGCAGCGGCTTCGGCAGCGAGTTGCAGCAGGCTCTTCTGGTCAACGTTCTTGATGACCGGCACCAGCAGGCCATCCGGGGTGTCGACCGCGAAACCGATGTGCACGTACTTCTTGCGGATGATCGCCTTGCCGCTTGGAGCCAGCGAAGCGTTGAAGTCCGGCAGTTCCTTGAGCAGGTGCGCGCAGGCCTTGAGCAGCAGTGGCAGCACGGTCAGTTTCACGCCGGCCTTCTCGGCCACGGCTTTCTGCGCAACGCGGAAAGCTTCCAGGTCGGTGATGTCGGCCTGGTCGAACTGAGTCACGTGCGGGATGTTCAGCCAGCTCGCGTGCAGACCGGCCGCGCCGATTTGCATCAGGCGGGTCATCGGCACTTCTTCGATTTCGCCGAAGCGGCTGAAGTCCACGGTACGGATCGGCGGAATGCCCGAACCACCGGTAGCGCCACCAGCAGCCGGCGCTTCCTTGGCCTTCTGCATCATGGCCTTGACGTAAACCTGCACGTCTTCCTTCAGCACGCGACCGTGAGGGCCGGTGGCCGACACAGCGCTCAGCTCAACGCCGAACTCACGGGCCAGTTGACGCACGGCAGGACCGGCGTGAACCTTGGCACCGCTTGGCGCAGGAGCGGCAGCAGCAGGGGCCGGAGCGGCCTCGGCTTTGGCAGCAGGCGCAGGGGTGGCAGCAGCCGGAGCAGCTTCAGCCTTGGCGGCCGGAGCGGCTGCCGGTGCTGGAGCGGCAGCAGGTGCAGCGCCTTGTACTTTCAGCTTGAGGATGAAGTCGCCAGTGCCGACTTCGTCTTCCAGCTTGACCGCGATGCTTTCCACTACGCCGGCAGCCGGCGAAGGGATTTCCATGGAGGCCTTGTCGGACTCCAGGGTGATCAGCGACTGGTCGGCTTCGACGGTGTCGCCGACCTTGACCAGCAGCTCGATGATCTTGGCCTTGCCCGACGAGCCGATGTCTGGGACGTGAATGTCCTGGACGGTGGCGGCGGCAGGTGCAGCGGCCGGGGCTGGAGCAGCCTCGGCAGCAGCAGGCTTTTCAGCAGCAGGGGCGGGTGCAGCAGCGGCAGCAGGCGACGCCGCAGGGGCCGCGTCAGCGGCACCTTCGATTTCCAGTTCCAGCAGTTCGTCGCCTTCTTTCAGGCGATCGCCCAGCTTCACTTTCAGGCTCTTGACCACGCCGGCCTTGGGAGCAGGGATTTCCATGCTCGCCTTGTCCGATTCCAGGGTCAGGATGCTCTGGTCGGCTTCGACGGTGTCGCCGACCTTCACAAACAGCTCGATTACTTCACCTTCACCGCTGCCGATGTCAGGTACGCGAATGAGTTCGCTCACAAAAAATCTCCTCAGCAGTCCAGTGGGTTGCGTTTTTCCGGGTTGATCCCGAACTTGACGATAGCGTCTGCTACCACCTTAGGTTCGATCTCACCGCGGTCAGCCAAGGCTTCCAGGGCTGCCAACACCACGAAGTGACGGTCGACTTCGAAGAAGTGACGCAGCTTCTTGCGGCTGTCACTGCGGCCGAAACCGTCGGTGCCCAGGACTTTGAATTCCTTGGACGGGACCCACTGGCGAATTTGTTCAGCAAACAGTTTCATGTAGTCGGTCGAAGCGATCACCGGGCCTTTACGGCCGGTCAGGCACTCTTCAACGAAGGTGCGCTGTGGCTTCTGGCCAGGGTGCAGGCGGTTGTGACGCTCTACGGCCAGGCCATCGCGACGCAGTTCGTTGAAGCTGGTCACGCTCCATACGTCAGCGCCGACGTTGAACTCGTCACGCAGGATCTTAGCCGCTTCACGCACTTCGCGCAGGATGGTGCCGGAGCCCATCAGCTGTACGTGGTGCGCCGCTTCCTTGGTGTCTTCTTCGAGCAGGTACATGCCCTTGATGATGCCTTCCTCGACACCGGCCGGCATGGCTGGCTGCTGGTAGGACTCGTTCATCACGGTGATGTAGTAGAAAACGTCCTGCTGCTCTTCGGTCATCTTCTTCATGCCGTCCTGGATGATCACCGCCAGCTCGTAGCCGTAGGTTGGATCAAAGGTGCGGCAGTTCGGGATGGTGGCAGCCAGGATGTGGCTGTGACCGTCTTCGTGTTGCAGGCCTTCGCCGTTCAGTGTGGTCCGGCCGGCGGTACCGCCGATCAGGAAGCCACGGGTACGGCTGTCGCCTGCTGCCCAAGCCAGGTCGCCGATACGCTGGAAGCCGA
Organism: Pseudomonas simiae; assembly: GCF_000934565.1. NCBI lineage: Bacteria > Pseudomonadati > Pseudomonadota > Gammaproteobacteria > Pseudomonadales > Pseudomonadaceae > Pseudomonas > Pseudomonas simiae. The sequence goes on from NZ_CP010896.1 coordinate 504,212, forward strand.
ACATCGAGTAGAAGATGTAGAACGGCAGCATCGGCTGGTTGTGGCTGGAGTACGAAGTACCGGCAGCGATGAAGGAGCTCATGGCGCCCGCTTCGTTGATACCTTCTTCGAGGATCTGGCCCTTCTTGTCTTCCTTGTAGAACATCACCTGGTCTTTATCGACTGGCTCGTAGAGCTGGCCGACGGAGGAGTAGATGCCCAACTGACGGAACATGCCTTCCATACCGAAGGTACGGGCTTCGTCCGGGATGATCGGTACGATGCGCGGGCCGATGTCCTTGTCCTTGACCAGCTGCGCGAGGATCCGCACGAAGGCCATGGTGGTGGAGATTTCACGGTCGCCCGAGCCGTCGAGGATAGCCTTGAGGGTGCTCAGGTCTGGCGTCGGTACGCTGAAGCTGTTGGCGCGACGCTGAGGCACGAAACCACCCAGTGCGGCGCGGCGCTCAGCCAGGTAACGGGCTTCGGCGCTGTTCGGCTCTGGCTTGAAGAACGGCAGGTTCTCCAGCTCTTCGTCCTTGACCGGGATGTCGAAGCGGTCGCGGAACAACTTCAGACTGTCGACGTCGACTTTCTTGGTGTTGTGCGCAGTGTTCTTCGCTTCGCCGGCACCGGTGCCATAACCCTTGATGGTCTTGGCCAGGATTACGGTTGGTTGTTCTTTATGGTTGACCGCTTCGTGGTAGGCCGCGTAGACCTTGTACGGGTCGTGGCCGCCACGGTTGAGTTTCCAGATCTCGTCGTCGGACAGGTCGGCAACCATCGCCTTGAGTTCAGGCGTGTTGAAGAAGTGTTCACGCACGAACGCGCCGTCTTTGGCTTTGTAGTTCTGGTACTCGCCGTCGATGACTTCGTCCATGCGACGTTGCAGGATACCGTCGACGTCCTTGGCCAGCAGTGGGTCCCAGAAGCGGCCCCAGATGACTTTGGTCACGTTCCACTGAGCACCGCGGAACACGCCTTCAAGTTCCTGGATGATCTTGCCGTTGCCGCGAACCGGGCCGTCGAGGCGCTGCAGGTTGCAGTTGATGACGAAGATCAGGTTGTCCAGCTTCTCGCGGCCGGCCAGGGAGATGGCGCCCAGGGATTCCGGCTCGTCACACTCGCCGTCACCCAGGAAACACCAGACTTTCTGCTTGCCTTCCGGGATGAAGCCACGGGCTTCCAGGTACTTCATGAAACGTGCCTGGTAGATCGCCTGGATTGGGCCCAGACCCATGGATACCGTCGGGAACTGCCAGAAATCAGGCATCAGCCAAGGGTGCGGGTACGACGACAGGCCGTTACCCTCCACTTCCTGGCGGAAGTTGTTCATGTGTTCTTCGCTGATGCGGCCTTCCATGAACGCACGGGCGTAGACGCCTGGCGAGGTGTGGCCCTGGAAGTAGATCAGGTCGCCGCCGTGTTCGTCGGTCGGGGCCTGGAAGAAGTAGTTGAAGCCGATGTCATACAGGGTTGCGCTGGAGGCGAAGCTGGAGATGTGACCGCCCAGGTCCGAATCTTTCAAGTTCGTGCGCATTACCATCGCCATGGCGTTCCAACGTACCAGCGAGCGAATGCGGCGTTCCATGAACAGGTCGCCAGGCATGCGTGCTTCGTGGGTAACAGGAATGGTGTTGCGGTATGGCGTAGTGATGGCGTAAGGCAGTTGCGAGCCGCTGCGGGTCGCGAGTTCGCCCATACGGGTCATCAGGTAGTGAGCACGGTCTTCGCCTTCTTTGTCGAGAACCGATTCCAGGGCGTCCAGCCATTCCTGGGTTTCGACGGGATCGAGGTCTTGCATGGCTTGCTCCAGGGCGGAAAGGCTACCAGAATCGGTTGCCTGAAGTTTGCGACTGGCCTTGTGGGCAGACGACATAAATTCTTGGATGGCCGAAGGTTGCTTCGGCGTCCTGTAGTTTTACTACAAATCGTCGGCCATTTCAGCCTTTCGAATGTATATACGAGTAGTAAAACTACACAAGACTGAGCGTATGGCTCGGTCTGGCTGGTGAGCATAATCGTTATTGTTGATCTTTTGCGAACAAGAAAAGGTGAAAGTTTGATGTTGGCTGCCAAAATGAAATTAATTTCAGCTATTTCTAACCTTTGTTCGACAGTCCTTCATAGAGCGCGGTTCTTACGTTCACACCTACACGCCCTTTACGCGCCGATCAAGGATAGACCATGAGCCTTCCAACACTGGCCGAACTGCCAGCCATTCTCTTGCCAAAAGCCCGGCGGGCCGAGCAGTCATTTTGTGACGCAGTGGCCGCGCTGGACGACGATCATGGACTTTCTGCGTGGACGCCGCAACGGTGGGCCGACTTCGCCCGCGTGTGCGCGGCCAGTGATTTCGTCATTGAACAGAGTGTTCGTGACCCTTTGATGTTGTTGGAGCTGGTGGCCTGGGGCGAGTTGGACCGTGGTTTTGCGCCCGGTGAGTTGTGCGGTCAGATCGCTGGTGCGGTGCAACAAGCCGAAACAGAAGATGAGTTGGGCCGCGTGCTGCGTCGTCAGCGTACGCGCCAGCAAGTGCGCATCATCTGGCGCGACCTGACTCGCCAGGCGGACCTGGTGCAGACCTGCCGCGACCTCTCCGACATGGCTGACGCCAGCATCGACCAGGCCTACCAGTGGCTGTACCAGCGTCATTGCGTTCAGTTCGGCACGCCCACTGGTCGGCGCAGCGGCGAGCCGCAGCAGATGGTGATCCTCGGCATGGGCAAGCTCGGCGCGGTCGAGTTGAACCTGTCGTCGGATATCGACCTGATCTTCGCCTACCCCGAGGGTGGCGAGACCGTTGGCGTCAAGCGCGCCCTGGATAACCAGGAGTTTTTTATCCGTCTTGGTCAAAAGCTGATCAAGGCCCTCGACCCGATGACCGTCGACGGTTTCGTGTTCCGCGTCGATATGCGCCTGCGCCCTTACGGTTCGGCCGGTGCGCTGGTGCTCAGCTTCAACGCGCTGGAGCAGTATTACCAGGACCAGGGCCGTGACTGGGAACGCTACGCCATGATCAAGGCGCGCGTCGTCGCTGGCGACCAGGTTGCCGGTGCGCAGTTGCTGGAAATGTTGCGACCCTTCGTTTATCGCCGCTATCTGGACTTCTCCGCCATCGAAGCGCTGCGCACCATGAAGCAGTTGATCCAGCAGGAGGTGCGGCGCAAAGGCATGGCCGACAACATCAAGCTGGGTTCGGGCGGCATCCGCGAAGTGGAGTTCATCGCCCAGGCCTTCCAACTGATCCACGGCGGTCGTGACTTGAGCTTGCAGCAGCGACCCTTACTCAAGGTGCTCGGCACCCTGGAAGGCCAGGGCTACCTGCCGCCGGCGGTGATCGCCGAATTGCGCAATGGCTACGAATTCCTGCGTTACACCGAGCACGCGATCCAGGCGATTGCCGACCGGCAGACGCAAATGCTTCCGGACAGCCCGGAAGACCAGGCGCGCATTGCCTTTATGCTGGGCTTTGCCGACTGGGCCTCGTTCCACGAGTGCCTGATGTATTGGCGCGCTCGGGTGGACTGGCATTTCCGCCAAGTGATCGCTGATCCTGACGAAGAAGAGGGCGAAGAAAGCGAATTGGTCGTGGGTGGTGAGTGGTTGCCGCTGTGGGAAGAATCCCAAGATGAAGAGGCTGCCTGCCGCCAATTGGCCGAAGGTGGTTTTGCCGACGCAGCCAAGGCCCTCAAGGCGTTGGCCGGCCTGCGCAACAGCCCGCAACTGCGTGCCATGCAGCGTTTGGGGCGTGAGCGGCTGGATGCGTTCATTCCGCGCCTGTTGGCCCAAGCGGTCGAACACGCCAACCCGGACTTGGTGCTGGAGCGCGTGCTGCCATTGGTCGAAGCCGTCGCCCGGCGTTCCGCTTACCTGGTGTTGCTCACGGAAAACCCCGACGCCCTGCGTCGGCTGTTGACCCTGTGCGCCGCCAGCCCGTGGATCGCCGAGCAGATCACGCGTTTCCCGCTGCTGCTCGACGAGTTGCTCAACGAAGGCCGTCTGTTCAAGCCGCCGCTGGCGCCCGAGTTGGCCGCCGAACTGCGTGAGCGTTTGACGCGCATTCCCGAAGACGACCTTGAGCAACAAATGGAAGCCCTGCGTCACTTCAAGCTGGCCCACCGCCTGCGCGTGGCCGCCTCGGAAATCGCCGGCAGCCTGCCGCTGATGAAAGTCAGTGACTACCTCACCTGGCTCGCCGAGGCGATCCTTGAACAAGTGCTGGCCCTGGCCTGGCGCCAGACTGTCGCGCGCCACGGCTCGCCGCAGCGCTTGGACGGCACCCTGTGCGATCCTGGGTTCATCATTGTCGGTTATGGGAAAGTTGGCGGGATCGAACTGGGGCATGGTTCGGACCTGGATTTGGTGTTTATCCACGATGGCGATCCGCAGGCGGAAACCGATGGCGCCAAGCCGATCGACGGTGCGCAGTTTTTCACACGCCTGGGCCAGCGCATCATCCATCTGCTGACCACGCAGACCAACTCCGGCCAGTTGTATGAGGTGGATATGCGGCTGCGACCTTCCGGCGCGTCCGGGCTGTTGGTCAGTTCGCTGGGCGCATTTGCGCGTTATCAACAAAATGAAGCCTGGACTTGGGAGCATCAGGCCTTGATCCGCGCTCGGGTGCTGGTCGGCAGCCAGGATGTGGGTCAGGCATTCGAGCAGGTACGGGCTAACGTGTTGGGGCAGGCGCGGGACCTGACGAAGCTGCGCCAGGAGGTCAGCGAGATGCGCGCCAAGATGCGTGACAACCTGGGCACTAAGACCACGGCGGCCGGCACCGGCGCCAATGCCTTTGAGGCCACGGCGGCGTTCGACCTCAAGCAGGACGCCGGAGGTATCGTCGATATTGAATTTATGGTGCAATACGCGGCTTTGGCGTGGTCTGCGCAACATCCATCGTTGCTGCGCTATACCGACAATATCCGCATTCTGGAAGGCCTGGAGCAGGTGGGTTTGATGCCCGCCGCCGATGCCCATCTGCTGCGCGAGGTGTATAAGGCCTACCGTTCGGCTGCGCATCGCCAGGCCTTGCAAAATGAGGCCGGTACGGTGGCCGGGGATCAGTTCGCCGACGAACGGCGCCAGGTGATGCGTATCTGGCAGGAGCTGGGGTTGAGCTGAAACACTATTAGGGCGGGGAGGCATAAGCCTCCCCGCATCGTTTGTGGAAACTACATGAATATTCTGATCGTTGGGCCCAGTTGGGTCGGTGACATGGTGATGGCGCAGACACTGTTTCAGTGTCTGCGCATGCGCTACCCGGACTGCCAGATTGACGTGCTCGCCCCTGAGTGGAGCCGGCCGATCCTCGAACGCATGCCCGAAGTGCGCAAGGCCTTGAGCTTCCCGCTCGGCCATGGCGCCCTGGAGCTGGCGACCCGCCGTCGTATCGGTAAATCCCTGGCGGGCGAATACGACCAGGCGATCCTGTTGCCCAACTCACTCAAATCGGCGTTGGTGCCGTATTTCGCCGGTATTCCCAAGCGCACCGGCTGGCGTGGCGAGTTCCGCTACGTGCTGCTCAACGACGTGCGTACGCTAGACAAGGCCCGCTACCCGCTGATGATCGAGCGCTTCATGGCCCTGGCTTACGAGCCGGGGGCCGAGTTGCCCACGCCGTATCCGCGTCCGAGCCTGCAGATTGACCCCGTGAGCCGTGATGCCGCCCTGGCCAAGTTCGGCCTGACGCTGGACCGTCCGGTCCTGGCGCTGTGCCCTGGGGCCGAATTTGGCGAGTCCAAGCGCTGGCCGTCGGAGCACTACGCCAAGGTCGCCGAGGCCAAGATCCGTGAAGGCTGGCAGGTCTGGCTGTTTGGTTCGAAGAAGGACCATCCGGTGGGTGAGGACATTCGCCAGCGCCTGATTCCTGGCCTGCGTGAAGAGGCGGTCAACCTCAGTGGTGACACGTCCCTGGCCGAAGCCATCGACCTGCTGTCCTGCGCCGATTCGGTGGTGTCCAACGACTCCGGCCTGATGCACGTCGCCGCCGCGCTGAACCGCCCGCTGGTGGCGGTGTACGGCTCCACATCGCCGGGTTTCACCCCGCCGTTGGCCGACAAGGTCGAAGTGGTGCGCCTGGGCCTGGAATGCAGCCCGTGTTTTGATCGCACCTGCCGTTTTGGTCACTACAACTGCATGCGCCAGTTGCTGCCGCAGCCGGTGAACGAAGCCTTGCAGCGGTTGCAGGGCTCTGCGGTCGAGGTCCGATAGTTTGCGCGTACTGGTAATCAAGACCTCATCCCTGGGCGACGTGATTCATGCCTTGCCGGCCCTGACCGATGCAGCGCGGGCGATCCCGGGCATTCGATTCGACTGGGTGGTGGAAGAAGGCTTCGCCGAGATTCCCACTTGGCACCCTGCGGTGGACAAAGTGATCCCGGTAGCGATCCGCCGCTGGCGCAAGAACATCTGGCAGACCATCAAAAGTGGCGAATGGCGGCGTTTCAAGCAGCAAGTCCAGTCGACCAAATATGACTTGGTGATCGATGCCCAGGGCCTGCTGAAAAGCGCCTGGCTGACCCGTTACGTGCGCGCGCCAATCGCCGGTTTCGACAAGAATTCCGCGCGCGAGCCGATGGCTGCACGTTTCTACTCCCGACGCCTCGCCGTGGCGCGTGGGCAACACGCGGTGGAGCGTCTGCGCCAGTTATTCGCCGTGGCGCTCGGTTATGACTTGCCCAAAGGTCTGGGCGACTACGGCCTGAGCACTGAAAAGCTCCTGGGCCTGCCGCCGAAGAAACCTTTTGTGCTGCTGCTGCATGGCACCACCTGGGACACCAAGCACTGGCCCGAAGCCTACTGGCGCGAGCTGGCCGAGCGCATGGGGCGCCTGGGTGTGGAGGTGAAATTGCCTTGGGGCAACGCCGCCGAAAAAGCCCGCGCCGAACGCCTGGCCCAAGGCCTGCAACACGCCGAAGTGCTGCCCAAATTGAACCTGGCCGGCGTCGCTCGCGTACTGGCCAGCGCCCGCGCCTGCGTGGCGGTGGACACTGGTCTCGGCCACCTGGCCGCCGCGCTGGATGTACCGACCATTTCCCTGTTCGGCCCGACTAACCCCGGCCTCACCGGCGCCTATGGCAAGGGCCAGGTTCACCTGGCCAGCGACTTCCCCTGCGCGCCGTGCCTGCAAAAGCAATGTACCTATCAACCGACGGCCGACGACCTGCGTCGGTTCGACATCAAGCGCGAGTCGCCCCTGTGCTTCACGCGCCTGAACCCTGAGCGTGTGGCAAGCCGACTGAGCACGTTGTTATTGGCTGAGGAGCTGCACTGATGCAACTGGCTTTTGTGCTGTACAAGTATTTCCCCTTCGGTGGCCTGCAGCGCGACTTCATGCGCATCGCCCTGGAGTGCCAGCAGCGCGGCCACCAGATTCGTGTCTATACGCTGATCTGGGAGGGCGACATCCCGCCCGGTTTCGAAGTGCTGGTGGCGCCGGTCAAGGCGTTCTTCAACCATCGGCGCAATGAGAAACTCAGCGCATGGATGGAGGCCGACCTGGCCAAGCGCCCCGTGGACCGTCTGATCGGCTTCAACAAAATGCCCGGCCTGGATGTGTACTACGCCGCCGACGGCTGCTTTGAAGACAAGGCACAGAACCTGCGCCACTCGCTGTACCGCTATTTTGGTCGCTACAAGCACTTTGCCGACTACGAGCGTGCAGTGTTCGCCAAGGACGCCAAGACTGAAGTCCTGATGATCTCCGAAGTGCAGCAGCCGTTGTTCATCAAGCATTACGACACGCCGCTGGAACGCTTCCACCTGCTGCCGCCGGGCATTGCCCAGGACCGCCGCGCACCGCCGAATGCCGCCGAGATTCGCGAGGGTTTCCGCCAGGAGTTCAACCTGGGCGATGACGATTTGCTGCTGGTGCAAATCGGCTCGGGCTTCAAGACCAAGGGCGTCGACCGCAGCCTCAAGGCCGTGGCCGCATTGCCGTCTGAGCTGAAAAAACGCACGCGCCTGTTTGTAATCGGCCAGGACGACCCCAAGGTATTCCAACTGCAAAGCGCGACGCTGGGGCTGGGGGACAATGTGCAGTTTCTCAAGGGCCGCAGCGATATCCCGCGTTTCCTGCTGGGCGCCGACCTGTTGATCCATCCGGCGTACAACGAAAATACCGGCACCGTATTGCTTGAGGCCCTGGTGGCCGGGCTGCCGGTGTTGGTCTCGGCCGTGTGTGGGTATGCTCACTACATCGCTGAAGCTGACAGCGGCCTGGTGCTGGATGAGCCGTTTGAACAAACGCAGCTCAACACGTACCTGGCGAAGATGCTCACCGACACTGCACAGCGCGCGGCCTGGAGCCGCAATGGTTTGGCCTTCGCTGAGACGGCCGACCTTTACAGCATGCCGCAGCACGCTGCGGATGTGATCCTGGCGGAGCCAAAACGATGAAGTTGATTCTTGCCGAACCGTTCAAGACGTTATGGGCCGGGCTTGATGCCTTTGCCGAAGTCGAGAAACTGCAAGGCGAAGTATTCCGTGAGCTGGCGGCGCGTCGCACCCTGCGTACCGTGGTGGATGGCCGTCCGTATTTCGTCAAGATCCACCGTGGCATTGGCTGGGGCGAGATCTTCAAGAACCTGATCACCGCCAAGCTGCCGGTGCTGGGCGCGGGCCTTGAGTGGGCGGCGATTCATCGCCTGCAGGAACTCGGCGTGCCAACCATGACCGGCGTCGCCTTCGGCGAAAAGGGCAGCAACCCGGCAGACCAGCACTCGTTCATCATCACCGAAGAGCTGGCGCCGACCCTCAGCCTGGAAGATGTGACTATCAATTGGGTTGCCGAGCCTCCGGCGCCTGCGCTGCGTCACGCCCTCACGGCGGAGCTTGCTCGCATGGTCGGCGACATGCACCGTGGTGGCGTGAACCACCGCGACTGCTACCTGTGCCACTTCCTGCTGGACACTGCCAAACCCATCGATGCGAAGAACATCAAGCTGTCGGTGATCGACCTGCACCGCGCCCAACTGCGTGCGCACTTGCCGTTGCGCTGGCGCGACAAGGACCTCTCCGCGCTGTATTACTCGGCGCTGGAAATCGGCCTGACCCGTCGCGACAAACTGCGCTTTCTCAAGGGTTACTTCCGCCAGCCGCTGCGCCAGATCCTGGCCGAGCACTCGGCGTCGTTGAGCCTGATGCAACGCAAGGCCGACAAGCTGTATGCACGCAAACAGCGCCTCGGGGATGCAATCTGATGGCGGGTTGGAACCTGGAACCCGGTTACGCCCACCTGGCGGATGATTTTGGCAGCCTCGAAGCGGTGTTCGCCCTGCAGGGCGAGCGGCTGACCCGTGATCCGCTGTCGGAAGTGATCCGTGTGGAGCGGGGCGGGGTGAATTACTACGTCAAGCGCTACACCGGTGCGGGCAAGGGGTTGCGGCGTTACCTGGGCAAGCCTCGGGTCAAGTCCGAATGGCAGAACCTCAAGCGATTCGCCAAATGGGGCATCCCCACCGCCGATGTGGTCGCCTGGGGGCTGGAGCGCAAAGGCCTGGCCTACGACCGTGGGGCGATGATCACCCGCGAGTTGCCGAAGACCGAAGACCTTTCGGTACTGGCCGAGCGCAATGATGCGCGCCTGCACGACCCGAAGTGGGTCAACGCGGTGAGTCGCCAACTCGCCGAGTACACGCGCACCATGCACGAACATCGCTTTACCCATAACGATTTGAAGTGGCGCAACCTGCTGATCGATGATCAGGCCACCCTGTACCTGATCGATTGCCCCAATGGTGATTTCTGGCGCGGGTTCTGGCTCAAGTACCGCATCACCAAAGACCTGGCGTGCCTGGACAAGGTGGCCAAGTATCACCTGTCTGCCACCCAGCGCCTGCGGTTCTACATACAGTACCGTCAGTGCCGGCACCTGAGTGCGTCGGATAAAGAGCGGATTCGCCACGTGGTGAAGTTTTTCGAGGGACGCGAATGAGTGATTTCCTGGCGGTTGAAGACCGTGCGCTGCTGGAGCGCCACGGCCTATCGACGTTCGACGCCTTGTGGGCCAAACAACTGGACGCGGTGGATGAACCCAATACCAGTCGCGGAGGTTGGAGCAGCGTGTTTCGCCTTGAACTCGACGGCCAGGGTTACTACCTCAAGCGCCAGAGCAATTACCTGACGCGCAGCTTGCACCGTCCTTTTGGCGAGCCGAGTTTCTCGCGTGAATTCCGCAATATCAGCCGTTACCGCAAGCTTGGCATTCCGGCCTTGCAAGCGGCGTTCTACGGCGAGCGCAAAGTCGATGGCGAACACCGCGCGATGCTGCTCACCCGTGCCCTGGACGGCTGGAATGACTTGGATTCGTTGCTGGAGCAATGGGCGCAACTGAGCGACGCCCAGCACCGTGCGGTCCTGCTGGCTTGCGGTCAGCTTGCTCGTCGGTTGCACAGCGTTGGCCAAGTGCATGGCTGTTTCTATCCCAAGCATATTTTCCTGCAGGCCACCGGCGACGGGTATGTCGCGCAGTTGATCGACCTGGAGAAAACCCGCCCGTTGCTGTTCGGCTGGCGTGATCGGGTCAAGGATCTGGAGCCGCTGTTGCGTCGTGCGCCGCAGTGGTCTGATGAGCAAGTGCGCCAATTGCTGGCCGCCTATCTCGACCAGCCGGAAGACAGCGCGCTGGTCGGCACCTGGCTGCAGAAGTTGACCGCCCGCCGCAGCCACAAGGAAAACCGTTGATGCGTTTGTCCGAGCTGAAAACCGCCGGCCGTACCCCGGACTTGCCCCTGGCCCTCGAGCTGGCCGATGCGGCGGGCCCTGGTCAGTTGCAACTGCTGAGCCTGTTGCGCGTGTTGCCAGGCGAGCGCTATGTGGGTGCGGCCGTCTGGCGTGGCCGTCCGGTGTTGGCCAAGTTACTGGTGGGCAGCAAGGCAGCACGGCACTTTCAGCGTGAGCTCAGCGGCGTGCGCCTGTTGGCCGAGCAGGGGCTGACCACACCGTTGTTGCTGGCGGACGGCTTGCAGGAAGGCGAGGGCGGCTGGTTGCTATTCGAATTCATCGAGGGCGCCGAAAGCTTGGCCGATGCCTGGCAGGCTGTCGAACACTTGCCGCCGCTGGCCGATGAGCAAACCGCGGTGCTCGCCCAAGCGCTGGGCGCGATTGCGCAGATGCACACCCAAGGCCTGTGGCAGGAAGACCTGCACCTGGACAACCTGCTGCGCAAGGACGGCAAGCTGTACTTGATCGATGGCGCCGGCATTCGCGTCGAAGAGGCTGGCAAGCCGTTGTCGCGCAGCCGCGTGCTGGAAAACCTCGGGGTGTTTTTCGCCCAGTTGCCGAAAAATCTCGAACCGTTCACCGAAGAACTGCTGGTGTACTACCTGCTGAGCAATGGCGAACACGCCCTGCCGTTGGAAGCCTTGGAGAAGCAGGTGCGCAAGGTCAGCGCCTGGCGCCTCAAGGACTTTTTGAACAAGGTCGGCCGCGAGTGCACGTTGTTCAGCGTGGTACGTGGCGCTTTTGCCTTGCGCGCCATTCGCCGCGAAGAAGAGCGTGCCATGCTGCCGGTGCTGGAGCAGGCCGATTCGCTGCTGGATAAGGGCCACCTGTATAAAACCGGTGGTGCCGCCAGCGTGGCCAAGGTCGACGTGGCTGGCCGGCAGTTGGTGATCAAGCGCTACAACATCAAGGGCTTTGCGCATTGGCTCAAGCGCTTCTGGCGTCCGAGCCGCGCCTGGCATTCCTGGCGTGAAGGCAACCGCCTGGCGTTCCTCGGTATTGCCACGCCCAAGCCGCTGGCGGTGCTGGAAAAACGCTTCTTCTGGCTGCGTAGCCGTGCGTACCTGATCACCGAGTACCTGCCGGGGCCGGACATCATCGAACGCTTCGCGCCGTACGTTGAAAACGGTGACGCCCCGGAAAGCGAACTGCAGGCGCTGGATCACCTGTTCGCTGAACTGATCCGCGAGCGCATCAGCCATGGCGATTTCAAGGGGCATAACCTGTTCTGGGACGAGGATCGCTGGTCGCTGATCGACCTGGATGCCATGTGCCAACACGCCTCCGACGCCAGCTTTGCCTCAGCGTATGCCAAGGATCGTGCGCGGTTTATGCGTAACTGGCCGTCGGAGAGTGCGTTGTACAAACTCATCGATCAGCGCTTGCCAGCTCAGGTCTGATCGCGGTCAAAATGTGGGAGCGGGCTTGCCCGCGAATAGGGTGTGTCAGTTAGTACATGTGTTGCTGACCTAACGCATTCGCAGGCAAGCCAGCTCCCACATGAGCCTTGTGGTGGTTTTAGAACTGGTACTCGGCACCAGCACCGGCGTACCACGAGCGGCCAGGAGCGGCTTCGTAGTATCGGTTGTTGCCATCGCCGACGATCACCGAGCCGACGTACTGGCGGTCGAGCAAGTTGTCCAGACGCAGGGTCTGGTGGAAGGTCCAGTGTTCGACTTTCTGCTCAAAACGTGCGCGCCAGTTAAAGACGCTGTAGGCCGGCGCGGCACGTTGGCTGTTGGTGTCTTCGACATAGACCTTGCTGCGGTACAGGCCTTCGATGGCGGTGCTGACCCAGTCCCGGGGTTTCCAGTTCAGCTCGGCGAACAGCGTGGTTTGCGGCACGCCGGGCAGGTAGTTGCCCTTGTCGACGGCGGTGCTGCCGCCGCTGACGAAGTCGCTGTCGTAGGTGGCTTGCAGGCGGGTGTAGGCGAGGTTGGTGGTCCAGTGGTCGCTGAGTTGGCTTTCGATGCCCAGTTCGAAGCCGCGGCGCAGGGTGCGGCCGGCGTTTTGGTAGCTGGTGCGGCCGTCTTTGGATTGAGCGACCACCAACTCATCGTCTGTGGTGATCTGGAATACGGCTGCATTGATCCTAGTGTTCTTCACCTGGGCCTTTAACCCCACTTCGTACTGGGTGCTTTCTGACGGTTTCAGACCGAAGTTGAACCCTTCGACGCTGCCCGGCGCGTAGGCCAATTCGGCCTGGGTCGGCGTTTCGAAGCCTTTGCCGGCGCTGACATAGCCGTGCAACTGCGGGGTAAAGGCGTACATCACGCTCATCGATGGCGTGTTTTTCTGATAAGTCTTGTTGCCGCTGGCGTCACCGTTGCTCAGAAATTGATCATCGACGTCCAGTTCCATCGTGCTATGCCGCACGCCGGCTTGCAGGGTCCAGCGGTCCAGGGCCCAGTTGGCCTGGATGTAAGGGTCGAGGCTGCGGGCAGTGTCGATTTCATCGCGGCGTAGTTGGCCTTTCACGCCGAGGGTGTTGCCGTTGTAGTTTTTGTAGCCGTGGCGACTGTCCTCGCTCTGGTCGAAGTCCAGGCCGGTGATGATCATCAGCTCACCCGGTGCGCGTTCGATAGGCTGCATCCAGCGCACGCTGCCGCCGTAGAACTTGCGGTCAAATTGCACCACGCCGCCGCCGCGTTCGTTGGCTGGCGTGCCTTTTGGGATCGACAGATACTGAATCACACTCCGCCGCCCCGTATACGCATTCACCTGCAACGTCGCATCGCCGAGGTAGCGCTCGTAATTCATGCCCAATTGCTGATGGTCGATACTTTTTCGCGTGTTGTAGGTCAGTGCATTGGCACTTACCGAACGCGGATCGGCCTTATACCCTGCCCAAGTCTGGCCGAGTGGGTCCTGCGTGCCGTTCTGTTCCAGGCTGCTGTAAATCAGGGCGAGTTTGCTGTCGTCATCCGGCTGGAAGTTGAGCTTGGCAAAGGTCTGGTCGCGTCGCGCACTGCTGTGGTCGCGGTAACCATTGGTGTCCATGCGCGAGGCGTCGAGCACGAAGCCGGCACCGTTGGCGGCGCCTTCAGCAGTCAGGTGGTTTTTGTTCAGTCCGTCGCTGCCCACCAGGGTTTCGGCGCCGATGCGCGGTGGGCCTTCGCCGTCGCGGGAGAACATCTGGATCACGCCGCCGGCATTGCTGCCATACAGAGTGGCGGCAGGGCCGCGCAGCACTTCAATGCGTTCGGCTGTATCGAGGTTGAACGTGGCCGCCTGACCCTGGCCGTCCGGGGTGCTGGCGGGAATACCGTCGGCAATCAGCTTGATACCGCGCACGCCGAATGCCGAACGGGCGCCGAAGCCACGGGAGGAGATCTGCAGGTCCTGGGCATAGTTCTGGCGGTTCTGCACGACCAGGCCGGGCACGCGGGACAGGGCTTCGGAGGCGTTGATGCCGAGCTGGCCGTCACTGATTTGTTCGCGGCTGACGCCGTCCACCGAGTAAGGCAGGTCGAACGTCGGGCTGGCGCTGCGCGAACCGGTGACGACGCTGGGGTCGAGGGTCAACGAGCCGTCATCGGCCAGTGCGCTGGAGCACAGGCCCAGCAGTAACAGGGCAAGGCGAGTGGGGGCGGTTGTGTTCATGGAAAGGCCGGGTCCGTGGCGCAACGCGTCAGTAAGTGGCGTAGGCGCAAAAAAAAGCGCGAGTTTAACGGCTACCTCCCTCGTTTACCGAATTTCTGACACGTCAGGGATATGGGAAGGTTCCTACGCATATTAACGTTGTCGGGAGGCTGTGAAGGGCGGTGTGCGATGGTAGGTTTTTGGTCCCTCTACAGGATGAGCGACTTATGAAACCTAACGTTGCAGGGTTATTGGCATTGCTGGGTGTATGTTTGATAGTGGCCGGTTGCGGCACAATGACCACGGTGCTGCGTGAAGACCGTGTCACGGTCCAGTCGCTCAAAGCGAAAAAAACCTACTGCCAGTCGGTTCCGCGTGTCTACAGCGGCGTGTCTTATGATTTGTGCGTGCTGCATGCACCCCCCAGCTCAGGAAGTGGGCTTTCCTTGAACGATGTTCCATGGCCTTATCTCGATGTGGCTGTATCCGCTGTCCTGGATACACTCTTCTTGCCCTATACCGTCTACCGGCAGAGTGCCGACGGCAGTATTGAGCTTCGCTAGCCGCTTGCCGCTAACAGTTTCCTGCTGCTTTTACGCTATAATCCCGCCCTTTAGCTGTTTCCTGCCCAGGCGGGAAGCACACTTTTTTCAGGCGCACCCCGCCTGTATGCAGACTAAAAGAGGCTAGACCCCTGTGGCATTGACGATTCTTGGCCTGTCCGGCGCCCTTAGCCATGATCCTTCCGCAGCCTTGTACATCGACGGCAAGCTGATCGCGGCCGCCGAAGAAGAGCGCTTCGTACGCGACAAACATGCAAAGAACCGCATGCCCTACGAATCGGCGAAGTTCTGCCTGGAGCAGGCCGGCATCAAGCCTTCCGACGTTGACGTGGTGGCGATCCCGTTCGCCCCGATCAGCCTGTTCGGCGAGGCGCGCTGGCACTACGCCAAGCGTTACTGGTACGCCCCGGACCGCGCCCTTGACGCAATCCTGATGGGCAACCGTCGCTACAAGCGCTATCGCAACAAGATCGTCTGGTGCCTGGAGCAACTGGGCTTCGATCCGAAGAAAATCAAGATCGAGCCGGTTGAACACCACCTGGCCCACGCTTCCAGCGCCTACCACTGCTCCGGCTTCCAGGAGAAAACCGCGATCCTCGGCATCGACGGTAAAGGTGAGTACGCCACCACGTTCTTCGGCTACGGCGAAAACGGCAAGATCCACAAGATCAAGGAATTCTACGATCCGGACTCTCTCGGCGGCCTGTACGGCGCAATCACCGAATTCCTCGGTTTCGAGATGCTTGACGGCGAGTTCAAGGTCATGGGCATGGCCCCGTACGGCGATGCCAGCAAGTACGACTTCTCGCGCCTGGCCTCCTTTGAAAACGGCGAGTTGGTGATCAACACCGACTATGCCAACGTGATCGGCCTGCGTCGTTACAAAGAGAAGGGCAAGGGTTTCTACTTCTCGCCAAAACTGATCGAGTGGCTGGGTCCGAAGCGCGAAGGCGATATCGCCGACGAGCCTTACATCCACTACGCCGCGAGCATGCAGGCGCTGTTCGAGAAGCTGGCCCTGCAGATGATTGACCACTACCTGGGCGACATCCTGAAAGACACCGGCAAGCTGGCCTTTGCCGGCGGTTGCGCGCTGAACGTGAAGCTGAACCAGAAGATCATTGCCCGCGACGACGTGAAGGAGCTGTTCGTACAGCCGGCCTCCGGCGATGCCGGCACTGCTGTCGGTGCCGCGGCCTATGTGTCCCACGCCCGTGGTGTACCGGTGGAGAAGATGGAACACGTCTACCTCGGCCCGTCCTACAGCAACGAAGATGTGATTGCCGCGTGCGCCAAGCACGAAAGCAAACCGAACTGGCGCAAGATCGAAAACATGCCCCAGCGCATCGCCAAGATCATGGTCGACGGCAATCCGGTGGCCTGGTTCCAGGGTCGCATGGAGTTCGGCCCGCGTGCCCTCGGCGGTCGTTCGATCATCGGTTGCCCGAGTGCGACCGGCGTGGCTGACCGTATCAACCACCAGATCAAGTTCCGCGAGCGTTGGAGGCCTTTCTGCCCGTCGATGCTCGACACCGTGGCCCCGCAGATGATCAAGGTCGATCACCCGGCGCCGTTCATGACCTTCACCTTTGAAGTGGCGGAAGAGTGGAAGACCCGCGTGCCGGAAGTGGTCCATGAAGATGGCACCTCCCGCGCCCAGGTGCTCAAGCGCGAGTACAACCCGCGCTACTACGACATGATGAAAGAGCTGGAAGTGCTGACCGGCAACGGTGTGTCCTTGAACACCTCGCTCAACCGTCGTGGCGAAGCGATGATCTGCTCGCCGAAAGACGCGCTGGACATGTTCTTCGGCTCCGACCTGCAGTACCTGATCATGGAAGACATCCTGGTCGTCAAGGACGGCGTGGACCCTTATGACGCCGTGGTCTAAATGCTGAACCGCTTCCAGGCGTGGCGTGAGCGTGGCTGGACGCCTGTCGAGGCCGAGGTTTACGCCCAGGCCTGGCAGCGGTTTGGCGGCAGCGTGGCGACCCATCCGCAGGTGGTCGAGCGGTTGGCGGGCCTGGCGCAGATTCCTGTGCGTTACCTGGGCTGGGAGCAGGACGGCGAACTCAAGGGCGCGATTGCCACCTGGGGGCGCGACCTGGCCCTGTCCAAGGACGTGCTCAAACGCAGCGGCAAGAAAGGCCTGTTTGACCTGGGCAATGCCGAGATCATCCTGCCGATCGCTGCCGATGCGCAGTTGCCGGTGCGCCATCGCGGGCGCTACCTGTCAGCACTGAACCAGGGCCGCATCATCACCCTCAAGCCCCAGGCCGAGCAATTGGCCATGGCGCGTACCCCCGAAGACCTGTCGAAGAAGTTTCGCTACAACCAGCGCCGCGAATTGCGCCTGCTGGAAGAGGCAGGCGGTGTGGTGCGGGCGGTAAACGAGTTTTCCAGCACCGAGCTGGCGGCAATCTACTGCGATCTGTTTCAGCGCCGCTGGGGCTTTCCGGCCACGGGGGCCGAGCGTCTGGCTGAGGTGCTGGCGCTGCTCAAGGAATTCCTGATCGGCTCGGTGCTGTTTCTCAACGATGCGCCGATTGCCGTGCAGTTGGTGTACCGGGTCGAGTCGCCAGAGTGGATCAGCATTGAGTACGTCAACGGCGGTGTCGATCCTGAAACCCGTGCGTTCAGCCCTGGCAGCGTGCTGAGCTTCCTCAACACGCAAAGCGCCTGGGAACAGGCGCGGGCCGTGGATAAGCCGCTGCGTTTTTCCTTCGGGCGTGCCGACCGCGAGTACAAGGAGCGCTGGTGCAACCCGGTGCCGGTGTTCAGCCTATGAGCCGCAAACAGCAACTGCTCAAGCGCCACCGGCGCAATAAACGCATTGCGCTGCTGATCGGCCTGCTGCTGTTGATCGCGGCCGGTGTGCTGGTGGCCTGGTGGCTGCCGCTGATCCTGGTGGTGCTGCTGTGGGTGGCCCATGAAGCCTGGTTTGCCGACCACCTGTTTTATTCGCCCAAGGATGACTACCAATACAGTTTTGCGCCGAGTGGCCAACAGGTCGGATTGCGTCTGGAGGGCGGCAGGTTGCTGGCAGATACGCCGCTTGAGCTGGCTGGCGATGAAACGCTGATCGTCGAAGTACAGCTCAAAAGCAACCTGTGGGGGCGTTTCTTTGATCCTGCGGTTGAGTTTCTGGACGATCGCCAGGCGTTCGAGCGCGGTGTGGTCGGCAAGCGTTACTTGAACCTCACGGGCTCGGCGCAGGCATTGGCCGCGGGTGAGCTGCGCCTGCGCGGGCGTTTTTGCCGCGTGATCGGCCAGCCGGTCTTGTGGGTATTTCGCCAGCCCGATGCTGCGCGCCATCGCGTGATGGTGATCGCCCCTCATGCCGACGATGCCGAACTGGCCGCCTTCGGCCTGTACGGCCAGGCGGATGAAAGCTGGATCGTGACCCTGACCGCCGGTGAGATCGAGGCCGAGCACTATCAGCAGATGGGCCTGCCCAAGGCTGAAGCGGCGCGGATCAAAGGGCGCCTGCGCGCCTGGGACAGCATTGCCGTGCCGCGCTGGGCCGGCGTGCCCGAGGCGCACTGCGTGCAGTTGGGGTATTTCTGCCTGCAACTGCCGGCCATGCGTGACGCCCCCGATCAACCCCAGGCATCGCGCGAAGCGCAGTTGGACGATACGCGGCTGTTCCGCCAGTTCAATGCCCTGGCGTTGCCGGGGGATGTGGACGGTGCGCCGACCTGGAATAACCTGATCGCTGACCTGCGGGCAGTGTTGCTCAAGGCGCGTCCCGAGGTGATTGTACTGCCCACGCCAGTGCTCGACCCCCACCCTGACCATATCTGCGCCCACACCGCGGTGGTGCAGGCGTTGCAGGGACTTGAGTGGCAACCGACCACGTTGCTTGGCTACGCCAACCATCTGCACGATAACGACCGTTGGCCCATGGGTGATTCCGGTGCTGGCGTCGCTTTGCCGCCGCAGTTCGATGCTGGCCAGGTGCTTGAACCTTATTGCCGGGTGCTGAGCGAGAGCCAGCAGCAGGACAAGGCCATGGCGCTGGGCATGATGCATGACTTGCAGCCCCGTGCGCCGTTCAAGCGCCGGGTGCGTCGCCTGTTGCAGCAATGGCTGGCTGGTCGTGGTCCATCGCCTTACGGCGAGAATGAGTTTTTCCGTAAGGCCGTGCGTCGTCACGAGCTGCTTTGGGTGCTGAAGCAGGACTGAAATTGACTTTTTTCGTCGGGCTGCGTGCGCGTAGCAGCCCGATTGCCTCATGGAGTGATATGAAGCCTCGTTTCAAGGTTTTGCAGTTGCAGCCTGACTACAACGTCAAACTCAATGATTTCGCCGATCTCGGTGAGCAGATCGTCAAGGCGTTGCCGACCGAGCGATTCGAGGTGACGTCGGCCTTTCTCAGCGGGCGACCGCAGCCGGGCCAGCCGTTGAGCGTGGCGGATCATTCCAAGTATTTCGAGTTTCCCGAGAAGGCTCTCAAGGGCATTCGCCTGGGCGCCATGTGGGAAATCTACAAGTACTGCCGCGAGCAGAAGTTCGACGTGGTCATCTGCAATCGCTTCAAGTCGGTGAACATGATGCTGTCGCTCAACCGCTGGTTGAAGATCCCATTGTGCATTGGTATCTCTCACGGTTTCGGCGAGTACGAGCGCGCCTATCGCCGGCGCCAGACGCGTCGTTTGGTCAGCCCGGCCTGGCGCTTTGTCGGGGTGTCGGCGGCGGTCAGGGATTACCTCGTCGGGCTCAACTGCGGTTTTACCCGAGAGAACACCACCTTCGTCACCAACGCCATCGATATTCCGCAGGCCGAAGCCTTGCAGCTGCCGCGCGAGCAGGCGCGCCAGGCGCTCGGGCTGCCGCTCGACGCGCGAATCATCGGCGCATTGGGGCGCCTGGTGCCGATCAAGGGGCACACGCACCTGCTGCAGGCGTTCGCCCGCCTCAAGGACAAATACCCCAACGCCCAGGTCGGCATCATCGGTTCCGGCCGTGCCGAGGCGGATTTGCGCGCAGACATCGAGCGCCTCGGTCTCACCGGCCGTGCGCACCTGCTGGGTTTTCGCGAGGATGGCCTCAAGTATGTGCGTGCCTTCGATATCTGGACCATGCCTTCCTTGCTTGAGGGGCTGGGCCTGGCGCTGCTGGAAGGCATGAGCGGGCGCCTGCCGGTGATTGCCTCCAACGGGCCGGCCATGCTGCCCCTGGTAGAAGGGGCGGGCGGTTTGTCCCACGAGCCGGGCAATGTCGAGCAACTGACAACTGCCCTGGACACTTATTTGGCCATGAGCGATGAGCAATTGCGCGCCAAGGGTGAGCAGGTGTTCCGTTACCTGGAAGAGAACCACGCCTTGGCCGAGTTCCAGCAGAAGTACCTGAACCTCATCGAAACCGGTTTGAAAGAAGTAGGTAGAGCATGACAGCGCAACAACCCCTGGTCTCAGTGATTATCGCGTCCTACAACCACGGCCGGTATATCGAAGAGAGCATCCTCAGCGTGCTCGGCCAGACGTACCCGAATATCGAACTGCTGGTGGTGGATGACGGCTCCACGGATGACAGTGTCGAACGCATCCAGCGCTTGCAGGCCAAGCACGGCTTTGATTTCCAGGTGCAGCAGAATCAGGGGCTGACCGCCACGCTCAACGCTGCCATCGCCCGCGCCAAGGGCAGCCTGATCGCACCGTTCGGCTCCGATGACATCATGCTGCCGGACCGCCTCGCCATCCAGGTGGCCTATATGGCGGACAAGCCGAAGGTGGGCATGTGCGCCGGTAATATCGAGCTGATCGATGGTGATGGCAACCTGCACCCGGAGAAAAAGCAGCGCCGCGACGTGCCCTTTCGCAGCCTGGATTTCGACGACATGTTCATGGACCGCAAGCCTTTCCCGCCAGCGCCGACCATGTTGATTCGCCGCGAAGTGCTGGAAGAAGTGGGTGGTTTCGACCCGTTGATTCCTCTGGAAGACCTGCTGATCCAGCTGAAGATCACGGCTGCCGGCTACACCATCGACGCTCTTGGCGTGGTGATGGCGCGCTACCGGCAGCACGCGAACAACACCTACAAGAACCACCGCTACATGATCCAGAACATTCTCAAGACCTATGCCCATTTCAGCGAGCATCCGGCCTACGACGCGGTGCGCTACAACTTCCTGAACTCGATGTTCTTGAAGACCGCCGACCGTGACCGGCCGCTGGCGCGAGAGATACTCAAGCAGATCCCGTTGAAGTTCTGGGGGCGCAAGACCTTGCGTGGCTTGGTGCGATTGTATCTGGCACCCCTCAGGGCGTGAGGCGGCAGGCGCAGTGAAAAAGGCGACTATCAGCAGTGATAGTCGCCTTTTTTTATCAGACGGCGGGGCGGCTCAGCGCCAGTACGTGCTCGCGGATTTTCGCCGTGGCGCCTTGACTGGCAACCGAAGCATAACCTTTGGCCAGCTGTTCGAAGTGTGTCTCAAATAACCAGGCGCGGTCCTGCGGGTAGCGCTGCATATGACGCAGGTTGCGCTGGCGCAAGGCGTTGCGCAGCGGCGACGGGTAGATGCGCAGGTCGGCGATATCGATCAGGCCGAACTCGCCGTCGTCCATCAGCAGAACGTTGCCCAGGTGCAGTGAGCGGAAGTACACGCCGCGCTCATGCAGTTGGGCCATGAACTGGCCGAAGCGTTCGATCAGCGATTCGCGCAGGCTGTTGTCCAGGCTTTGCAGGGCCTGGCGCAGGGTCAGGCCGGGCAGTGGCGAATAGCTGACAGCACTGCTTGCATCGGGCAGACGGTAGAGGCCCAGAATCTGCGGTGTGGGGATACCCAGGGTGCGCAATTGCTCGGCGTTGCTGGCAAACCGTTCGGAATAGGGGTTGAAGCTGCCAGAGGTATACCACCGGCGTGGGCGGAACACTTTGAGGAAACGACCGTCGGCCAGGCGCAGGACCTTCGGGCCCAGGCCGTCGGCTTCGATCACGTGGGCATCGGCGCACAGTTGATTGAAGCCTTCAGGCTGCAGGTTTTGCACCGGTATGCGCAGCAGGCTGCGACGGCGCTGGGCCATGCTCAGGCCGGTGATGATGGCCAGTGGAATCCACAGCAGGAACCAGTGCTCCTTGGGGCGTGACAGGATGCCACCGCCTTCGGTCAATCCGGCGCCGATGCCATAGGCAAGCAGCGACGATGCCAGGATAAACAGTGGTTGCGCGCGTTCTTTGAGGCCTTTATACAGGCCCCAGCCGAGCATGAAGATCCATGGGATAAAACCGATGATCCCGACGTAATACAGCACGCCCAGGGCAAAGCTGTGCGGCTCGCGCAGCTCGTAGCCGTCGGACAGGGTCAGGTACAACTCGGAGTCATAGCTGTGGCCGATCCAAGGATGTTCAGCAATGCGCTGCAGGGACATGCCCCACAATTCGAAGCGGAACGAGCTGCCGCGAGTGGTGATCTGTTCGGGGTAGAGCAGCAGAAGCCCGACGCCGCCCAGGATCATGCCGGCTATCAGCAAGGCTGAGCGGCGGTTGCGGCTGACGAAGGTCATCCACAGGATGGTCAGTGTCAGGGCGACCAACGGTGTGCGTGAGCCCGTGGCCAGAACCGCCGCGAGCATGACCGCCAGAGCCGGGGCGCTGAACCACAGGACGTTCAGGCGCTGGGTGGTCATGCAAACATATAGCCAGTAGACGCAGAAGAAACCGAATAGATGAGAGCTGAGCAGCGGGTTGTCGAGGGCGCCACGCCCACCGATCATGCGCATGCCCGGTTCGAAGCCTTTGACGAAGGCCACCAGGTTGCACAAGCTCACCACGAGTGCAATCACAGCAGCACTGAAGAAGATCGGTTTGAACAGTTCGTTGCGGTAATGCAGTAACAGACCGCAGCCGCCAAACAGCATGAAGGTATTGAGCGGGCGCTTGAACAGGTCGGTGTCGGTGGTGGGCTCGGGGCTCCACATCAGGCTGGCCAGGGCCCAGGCAGAGAAGGCCAGGAATGCGAGCGCCAGGGGCTCACGCAGTAACTCCTTTAACTCCCGAGGGCGCATGCACAACATGAACAGGGTCGGTACGCTGAACAGGATGTAGACGATTCGATGCAGCACGTTGCGGTTGGATACGAAGAACAGCGAACTCAGTAACAACAACAAGCCAATGGGCAAAATCCATAGGACCAGGAAGTCGAAAACGCGATTTGAGCCATAGATCAGGCGCTTGGAGTGCATACAGAAAAGCCATTCCATTTAGAGAAAGCCGACCATCTTAAAGTAGTGGCTATATAATGTCGCTGGTCGGGACCGACCAGGCTGTGGGTCATGCAGGGTGCAAGTACAACAGAGAAGCTGTGCTAAAGTCAGCCTCCTTTTTCAAAACGCCGCGTGATATGACCGACTCCAGTCCGAGCGCAAGCCCTTCGAGCTTGAAAATATACTTCCGTCTGCTCAGCTATGTCAGACCCTATGCGGGTCTGTTCGCATTGAGTATCCTCGGATTTCTGATTTTCGCGTCGACCCAGCCCATGCTGGGGTACATCCTCAAGTACTTCGTCGACGGTCTGTCCAATCCTGAAGCCGTACTGTTCCCCAGTGTGCCATTCCTGCGGGACCTGCAGTTGCTGCAGGCGGTACCGCTGCTGATCATCCTGATCGCCGCCTGGCAGGGCCTTGGTTCGTTCCTCGGTAACTACCTGCTGGCCAAGGTTTCCCTGGGCCTGGTGCACGACCTGCGGGTGCAGTTGTTCAACAACCTGCTGACACTGCCGAACCGCTATTTCGACAACCACAACTCCGGGCACCTGATTTCCCGCATCACCTTCAACGTGACCATGGTCACGGGCGCGGCCACTGACGCTATCAAAGTGGTGATCCGTGAAGGCATGACGGTGATCTTTCTGTTCGCCTCGCTGCTGTTCATGAACTGGCGCCTGACGCTGGTGATGATCGCTATCCTGCCGTTGATTGCAGTGATGGTGAGCACGGCCAGCAAGAAATTCCGCAAGCAGAGCAAGAAGATCCAGGTGGCCATGGGCGACGTGACGCACGTCGCGTCGGAAACCATCCAGGGCTATCGCGTGGTGCGCAGCTTTGGTGGCGAATTCTACGAGGAAAAACGCTTCCTCAAGGCCAGCCAGAGCAACACCAACAAGCAACTGCGCATGACCCGTACCGGCGCGATCTACACGCCGGCGCTGCAATTGGTGATCTACACCGCGATGGCGGTGCTGATGTTCCTGGTCCTTTATCTTCGCGGCGATGCCTCGGCAGGTGACATGGTGGCCTACATCACCTTGGCAGGCCTGTTGCCCAAGCCGATTCGTCAGCTCTCGGAAGTCAGCTCGACGATCCAGAAGGGTGTGGCCGGCGCCGAAAGCATTTTTGAACAGCTGGACGAAGAGGTCGAAGTTGATCGCGGCACGATCGAGCGTGACAAAGTCAGCGGTCGTCTTGACGTACGCAACCTCAATTTCACCTACCCAGGCACCGAGCGCCATGTGCTCAAGGACATCAGCTTTACCGCCGAGCCAGGGCAGATGATTGCCCTGGTAGGGCGTTCGGGCAGCGGTAAATCGACCCTGGCCAGCCTGATCCCGCGTTTCTATCATCATGAAAGCGGCGAGATCCTGCTGGACGGCATCGAGATCGAGAACTACAAACTGCTCAACCTGCGCAAGCACATCGCCCAGGTGACCCAGCACGTGACGCTGTTCAGCGACACCGTGACCAACAACATCGCCTACGGCGACCTGGCCGGCGCACCACGTGCGGAGGTTGAGGCGGCGGCTGCGGATGCCAATGCCAAGGACTTCATCGACCAGTTGCCCAAGGGCTTCGATACCCAGGTCGGCGAAAACGGTGTGCTGCTGTCCGGCGGTCAACGCCAGCGCCTGGCTATTGCCCGTGCCCTGCTGAAGAACGCACCGTTGCTGATTCTCGACGAGGCCACCTCGGCCCTCGACACCGAGTCCGAGCGCCACATTCAGGCGGCGCTCGACAAGGTCATGCAAGGTCGCACCACCCTGGTGATCGCGCACCGTTTGTCCACCATCGAGAAAGCTGACCTGATCCTGGTGATGGACGATGGCCGGATTGTCGAGCGTGGCACCCACGGCGAACTGTTGGCACAGAACGGCTACTATGCCCGCCTGCACGCCATGGGACTGGATGCGCCGGTTTCCGCCGACATCACCTGACCTTCTGTGCAGGAGCCGGCTTGCCGGCTCCTGCATTGCAAAACCCTCCCGCAATCCTCCTGTAACCCTGTGCTAATATCGCGCCCCTGTTCATTTTGTATGTGGGTTGCTCCATGAAGTTGTCCATGCCGCGATTCGATCAAGCCCCTGTCTTGGTGGTCGGCGATGTCATGCTCGACCGTTACTGGCATGGCGGTACCTCACGGATTTCCCCTGAGGCACCGGTACCGGTAGTCAAGGTCGAGCAAATCGAAGACCGTCCAGGTGGCGCTGCCAACGTTGCCCTTAACATTGCCGCCCTCGGCGCCCCGGCCTCCCTGGTCGGCGTGACCGGCGACGACGAAGCCGCCGACAGCCTGGCCAACAGCCTGCGCGGTGCTGGCGTGCGCGCGCTGTTCCAGCGCATTGCCCACCAGCCCACCATCGTCAAGCTGCGGGTCATGAGCCGGCACCAGCAATTGCTGCGTATCGATTTTGAAGAACCCTTCACCACTGACGCCCTTGCCCTGCGTGGCCAGGTCGATCAGTTGCTCGAAGGCATCAAGGTGCTGGTGTTGTCCGACTACGGCAAAGGCGCCTTGAAGAATCACCAGGAACTGATCCAGGCCGCCAAGGCCAAGGGCATTCCGGTACTGGCCGATCCCAAGGGCAAGGACTTCTCGATTTATCGCGGAGCCAGCCTGATCACGCCTAATCTCAGTGAGTTCGAAGCCATCGTCGGCGGTTGCACCGATGAGCACGATTTGGTGACCAAGGGCGCGGCGCTGATGGCCGATCTCGACTTGGGCGCCTTGCTGGTGACCCGGGGTGAGCACGGCATGACCTTGCTGCGTCCGGGCCACCCGGCGATGCACTTGCCGGCACGTGCCCGCGAAGTGTTCGACGTGACCGGCGCCGGCGACACCGTGATTTCCACCCTGGCCGCCTCGATTGCGGCGGGCGAAGAACTGCCCCACGCTGTGGCCCTGGCCAACCTGGCGGCAGGCATTGTGGTGGGCAAATTGGGTACCGCTGCCATCAGCGCGCCTGAATTGCGGCGTGCGATCCAGCGCTCCGAAGGTTCGGAGCGCGGTGTACTGACCATCGAACAACTGCTGCTGGCCATTGACGACGCCCGTGCCCACAACGAAAGCATTGTGTTCACCAATGGCTGCTTCGACATCCTGCACGCCGGTCACGTGACGTACCTGGAGCAGGCGCGCGCCCAAGGTGATCGCCTGATCGTTGCGGTCAACGACGACGCGTCGGTCAGCCGCCTCAAAGGCCCTGGCCGTCCGATCAACAGTGTCGACCGTCGCATGGCAGTGCTCGCGGGGCTGGGCGCGGTGGACTGGGTGATCAGCTTCCCTGAAGCGACCCCGGAAAACCTGCTGGCCCAGGTCAAGCCCGACGTGCTGGTCAAGGGTGGCGATTACTCCGTCGACCAGGTTGTCGGGGCGGATATCGTCAGTGCCTACGGCGGCAAGGTCAAAGTGCTGGGCTTGGTCGAAAACAGCTCGACCACGGCCATTGTCGAGAAAATCCGCAACAATGAGTAAACGCGTTCTTATCACCGGTGGCGCCGGTTTTATCGGCTCGCACCTGGTCGATGCGCTGCTTGCCAAAGGCTACGGCGTGCGGGTGCTGGATAACCTGTCCACCGGCAAGCGCAGCAACCTGCCGCTGGACAATCCGCGCGTTGAATTGCTGGAAGGTGATGTAGCCGATGCCGAGCTGGTGGCCCGCGCCGCCGTCGACACAACGGCGGTGGTGCACCTGGCGGCAGTGGCCTCGGTGCAAGCGTCGGTGGATGATCCGGTCAGCACGCACCAGAGCAACTTCGTCGGCACCTTGAATGTCTGCGAAGCTATGCGCAAGGCCGGCGTAAAACGTGTGGTGTATGCCTCCAGCGCCGCGGTCTATGGCAACAATGGCGAAGGCGCTTCGATTGACGAAGAAACCACCAAGGCGCCGTTGACGCCCTATGCGTCCGACAAGCTGGCTGGCGAGCACTACTTCGACTTCTACCGTCGCCAGCATGGCCTGGAGCCGGTGATTTTTCGCTTCTTCAATATCTTCGGCCCCCGCCAGGACCCCTCATCGCCGTATTCCGGCGTGATCAGTATCTTCAGCGAGCGCGCGCAGCAGGGCGTGCCGATTGCCGTGTTTGGCGATGGCGAGCAAACCCGTGACTTCATGTACGTGGAAGACCTGGTGGACGTGCTGGTGCAGGCCATTGAAGCGCCGTCGGCACCGTTGGGCGCCATCAATGTGGGCTGGAACCGCACCACCACCCTCAAGCAGGTGTTGCAGGCCTTGGAAGAAATCGTCGGCAAGCTGCCAACGGTGACTTACGGGCCGGCGCGTTCCGGGGATATCCGGCATTCACGGGCGAATAACCAGCGCTTGCTGGCGAGCTTCACGCTGCCGGAGCCCACGCCGTTGAAGGTTGGGCTGGAGCGCTTGCTCGAAGGCTGAACGCAATCAAGTGTGGGAGCAGGCAAGCCCGCTCCCACATTCAAGCCTTGGCTTTTTTCTTCGGCACGATCTTGCGCAACACCCGCTGTGCCAGGCGCTTCAATTTCGACTCTTTCTCAGGCATAGCCAAACCCTGTTGGCGTAGCCAATCCTTCCAGCGAATCCGCTCCTCACGCACCAGCCAGCCTTCCTGTTGGGCGAAGCTCTCCGCCAGGTACAAGCCGCGAGTACTTGCCGGGTACAGCTGGTCTTTCTTGACGGTGTACAACTCGGCCAGAGGCTGGCCATCTTTCAGCGGCATCAGGTACAGGTCGGGGCGCTGACGGTCCAGGCGTGCCACCAGTTGATCGCCTTCCAGGCGCTCGTCCACATGGAACAGGCTCAGGGACTTGGCTTCCTTGGGCACTTCCAGGCGCAGGTCGTAGATCAATTGCAGGGAGGCGGTGGGCAGGTGTACGTAGGCGCGGGGGCGCTCGATCAATTGAGTGGTGGCGCAACGTACCGGGCGGGCGGCACCGGACAGCGGGCTGAGGCGAAAGGGCAAGGCTTCACGATAATGCAGCGCGGCGGAATATGGCGCCGGTAGCCAGGTGTCGTTGAAGCGTCCGCCAAGCCAGCCTTCCGGGGTTTCCAGCAGGCACTCTTCGGCAATTTCCTGGATCGCAGTGTGCAGCGGCAGGTTCAGTTCGTGGGCGGGCACATAGCCGGAAATCAGCTTGAGGACCACGTCGCCACGGTCCTGGCGGCGCTGGCGTACCAGCACCCAATAATCGCGGTTCTGCCAATGCAGGGTCAGGCGTACGGATACGCCGAGGTTGGCCAGCTCCAGGGCGAAGCGTTCCGGGTCGGCCACCTCCACCGGTTTGCGGCGTTGCAGGGTCTGGGCAAAATTGAGCGGCATGCCGACGCTCTGGTAACTCAGGCCTTCGGGGGTGGCTTCGACGTGCAGCGGCAGTGTCTTGAAGTTGCTGGGGTTTTTTCTTATGAGCGTTCGCGGCATGTCGGCTCCTTCTTGCGACGGGGTCGGCCGCGTGGGCGGCATCAGAGTTGACGAATGACTTGGGCAGCGGTCGCCACGTTATGGGCCAGGTGCAGCGGATTAATGGTCCCGACAATAGCACTGGCGACGCCCGTTTGCGCAAACAACAGCATGAAACTCGCCCGAATTGGATCCATTCCAGGCTCCAGGCACACGTGGCCGCTGGCTAATGCCTTTTTTACCAGGATGCCCTTGCCATGGGCCGATGCATAATCAATGACGGCTTTCTCGGTCTGTTCGTTCAAATTGTAGGTGATCATGGCGCAATCGCCCTGTTCCAGAGCCTTCACGCCGCCTTCTACGGTTTTGCCGGAGAAGCCGAAACCACGGATCTTGCCTTCCTTTTTCAACTCGGCCAGCGTCTGGTAGACCTCGCAGTCGTTGAGGATGTGCAGGTCGTTGCCGTCGGAGTGCACCAGCACCATGTCGATAAAATCGGTTTCAAGTCGTTTCAAACTGCGCTCGATCGACAGGCGGGTGTGGGCCGCGCTGAAGTCGTGGCTGGACAGGCCATTCTCGAACTCTTCACCGACCTTGCTGACGATCACCCAGTCCTTTCGCTGGCCACGCAGCAGCGGGCCCAGACGTTCCTCGCTCATGCCATAGGCCGGCGCCGTGTCGATCAGGTTGATGCCCAGTTCGCGAGCCTGTCGCAACAGCATGCGGGCTTCGTCGTCACCAGGAATCTGGAAACCGCTGGGGTATTTCACCCCTTGGTCGCGGCCCAGCTTGACGGTGCCCAGGCCCAGTGGCGAGACCATCAGGCCGGTGCTGCCCAGGGGGCGATGCAGGTCGTGAAGGGTGGGCAGGCTCATGGCAACAATTGCTCCCAGGCAGGTACGCCGATGGCGGGTTTTGGCAGGGCGGGTAGAGGCTCGCTGGCAGTCGGGCGGATCCCGTCACGTTCCAGGCGGTTGATCACCCGATCGGCGAAGTCCGGCGCCAGTGCCAGTTTGGTCGGCCAGCCCACCAGCAGGCGGCCTTCCTCGGCGATGAAGGCGTTGTCGGGACGGGTCAGGCCTGATTGCAGCGGCTCGGCACGGTCGACCCGCAGAGTGGCCCACTGGGTCTGGCTCATGTCGATCCACGGCAGCAATTGCGCCAGCTCTTTCTGCGCGGTGGCGATCTGTTCTTCCGGTGTGCGCGCTACGCCATCGGCTTCGGCAATGTCGCCGCCCATGTACCACACCCAGTTGCCATCGGCTGCCGGGTGAGTGGTGACGGTGATGCGCGGCTTGGTGCCGCCCCCCAGGCAGTGGGCATACAACGGTTTCAGGCCGGGGCCTTTGGCGATGATCATGTGCAACGGGCGCTTTTGCATCGCTGGCTGGTTCAGACCCAGCGCGGTCAGCAGGTCCGCCGTGCCGGCGCCGGCACTCAACACGATACGTTGGGCGCGGATCTCGCGGCCGTCCACGTTCAAACCCACCAGTGTGTTGCCTTCACGCAAGGGTTCGATATGTTGTCCGGCGAGCAAACCATCACCGGCCAGCTGGGCCAGGCGTTCGATCAGGCTCGGCACGTCAACGACCAACTCTGCCAGGCGATAGACTTTGCCCTTGAAGCGACGGTCTTGCAGGGCAGGCGGCAGGTCGTCCCCCTTGACCTGATCGACACGGCCGCGCACGGCCTTGCTGGCGAAAAAGCTGGTGAGGTTGCCGGCGAGCGTGCCGGGGGACCACAGGTAATGAGCGTCGGACAACAGGCGCACGCCGGTCAGATCCAGCTCACCGTTACCCGCCAGCGCTTCACGCCAGCGGCGCGGCATGTCGGCAATGGCTTCGGAGGCGCCGGTGAGCGCACCGTGCAGGGCGTATTTCGCACCGCCGTGAATGATCCCCTGGGACTTCACGCTTTGCCCGCCACCCAGGGTGGCGCTTTCCACCAACACCGTGGAAAACCCCTGGCGGCGCAGGCGCGCATTCAGCCAGAGGCCTGCAACCCCGGCGCCGACAATCAGAACGTCGGTGGACATAACGGATGGCATGGGCAACCTCAGTGTTCAAGACAAGAGGCGCAGTATACAGCGTGTTGAAGGGTGGTCAGTGCCCGGCGGTTTTCGAGAACAACTGGATCACCACCACGCCCAGCACAATCAGGCCCATCCCCAGCATCGCCGGGATATCCAGCTTCTGCCCGTAGATGAACAGCGCCGCGATGCTCACCATCACAATGCCCATCCCGGCCCACACGGCGTAGGCGACGCCCACCGGCACTGTGCG
This sequence comes from Pseudomonas simiae, assembly GCF_000934565.1. NCBI lineage: Bacteria > Pseudomonadati > Pseudomonadota > Gammaproteobacteria > Pseudomonadales > Pseudomonadaceae > Pseudomonas > Pseudomonas simiae. The sequence goes on from NZ_CP010896.1 coordinate 534,929, forward strand.
CACCACCAGCGTCAGCATCCAGAACGCCACACCGTAGCCGACGATCACCAGCAACAGGGGGATCGGCGTGCTCCAGCCCTTGATGGCCTTCATGGAAACGGTGGCGATCACTTCCGAGCAGATGGCAATGGCCAAGTAGTAGTAAGCGACGTTCATGGGTCAATCCTCGGGTAAAGCAATCAGATAAGGCTGGCATTCTAGCGTTCAGTCAGATGGGGTAAAGTCATTACCTATCCGAATGAGAGATGGGTCGAGCCATGAGTGTGCAGTGGGATCTGGAGCAAATGCGCCTGTTTGTCAGCGTCGCCGAACACCGTTCGTTTTCGGCCGTGGCGCGTCAGCAGCGCAAGGCGCAGTCGGCGGTGAGCAATGGGATTGCGATGCTGGAGGCGGACCTTGGCGTCAGCCTGTTCGAGCGTAGCAGCGGCCGCCAACCGCGGCTGACGGAAGCCGGCAGCGTATTGCTGGAGGAGGCACGCGAAGTGTTGCGCCAGTGTGAACGGCTCAATGGCCGGGCACTGTCACTGACCCGCGGCGAGGAGGCTTGCCTGCGCCTGGCCCAGGATGAAGCCATGCTGTTTCAGCCGGTACTCGATAGCCTGGAGGCGCTGGCGGGCAAGTACCCGTTGCTGGAAGTGCAGCTGTCCAGCGCCGCGCAGGGCGATGTGGCCCGTAAGCTGGTGGAGCGCAAGGCTGACCTGGGTCTGCTGTTCTATCACGATCAAATCCCCGAAGCCCTGGAGCGACGGGTTGTCGGCAGTGTGGAGATGGTCACGGTATGCGGCGTGAATCATCCGCTGGCCAAGGAACCGTACGTGACGTGCCAGCGTCTGGCGCAGTTCCGTCAGTTGTTGATGTCGACCCAGACCAGCGTCTACCCCGGCAGCGAAGCCGCCAGCCCGTTGGTGTGGCGCGCCGACAGTTTCTACGTGTTGGCCGAATGGCTGATGAGCGGCCTGGGCTGGGCCTGGCTGCCCCGGCATATCGTGCAGTACCCGACCTATCAGAAACAAATGGTTGAGCTGGACAGCGAATGGACGCCGCCGGCCTTGGTGGTGGAGCTGGTCTGGCGGCGCGACGAGCATCTGGGGCCTGCCGCGCGCTTCCTGGCCAAACGATTTGCCGAGTGCTTGCAGGCGATCGACTGAAAAAGCCGATAAACTCCGCCGCCATGAATAGAACTCTCTACAGCTGTCTGTTTTACCTGGCGCTGCCCTTGGTGGCTTTACGTCTGTGGCTGCGCGCGCGCAAGGCGCCGGCCTATGCCAAGCGCGTCGGCGAGCGCTTCTCCTATGGCTTGCCGGTGATGCAGCCGGGCGGGATCTGGGTGCATGCCGTGTCGGTGGGCGAGAGCATTGCCGCCGCGCCCATGGTGCGCGGGTTGCTGGCGCGTTATCCGACGCTGCCGATCACCGTCACGTGTATGACGCCCACCGGGTCCGAGCGCATCCAGGCGTTGTTCGCCAACGAGCCGCGCATCCAGCATTGCTACTTGCCGTATGACTTGCCGTGCGCCGCCAAACGTTTCCTCGATCGCGTGCAGCCGAAACTGGCAGTGATCATGGAAACCGAGCTGTGGCCCAACCATATCCACGCCTGCGCCCAGCGAGGGATTCCAGTGGCGTTGGCGAATGCACGGTTGTCGGCGCGCTCGGCCAAGGGCTACGCACGCTTTGCCAAACTGACGGCGCCGATGCTGTCGCAGATGAGCCTCTTCGCTGTGCAGACGCAGACCGAAGCCCAGCGCTTCCTGAGCCTCGGGGCTCGCCCGGAAACCGTCGAAGTCACCGGCTCGATCAAGTTCGACCTGACCATCGACCCCGAACTGCCGGCGCGGGCCGCTGCGTTACGCGCGCAATGGGGCGCCAGCGAGCGCCCGGTGTGGATCGCCGCGAGCACCCATGAAGGTGAAGATGACGTGGTGCTGGCGGCGCATCGACAACTGCTCGACAGCTATCCCAATGCGCTGCTGATTCTGGTGCCGCGTCACCAGGAGCGCTTCGGGCCGATGTTCGAACTGTGTCAGCAACAAGGCTTTGCCACGGTGCGCCGTTCCAGCGGCGACGCGGTCACCGCGCAAACCGCGGTACTGCTCGGCGACACCATGGGTGAATTGCTGTTTCTGTATGCCCTCGCCGACAGCGCTTTTGTCGGCGGCAGCCTGGTGGCGACGGGCGGGCATAACCCACTGGAACCGGCGGCCTTGGCATTGCCGGTGATCATGGGGCCGCACGTGTTCAACTTCCTCGAAATCACGGCGATGATGCGCGAAGCGGGAGCGCTGCGCGAGGTGGATGACGCCGAAGGATTGGCCGAGGCCGTGCGCCAGTTGTTCGAATTGCCGCAGGATGCCCGCAAGATGGCGCAGGCTGGCCTCAAGGTGATGCAGGCCAACCAGGGCGCGCTCAAGCGCCTGCTGGACGGTTTGGACAAACTGCTTACCCGCTGACACCACCAATCAACTGTGGGAGCGGGCTTGCTCGCGAATGCGGTGTATCAGTACCAGATGCACTGGCTGACACACCGCATTCGCGAGCAAGCCCGCTCCCACATTGGTTATACGCTGTGTTTAATAGCCGGGACGGGCCTTGAGTTGTTCGGCGGCGGCCTTGGCCAGGTCCGGCGGCAGGAAGTCGCGGTCCGGGTTGTAGTCAGCCTTGAGGTAGCGCGCCAGGTCCTGCAAGTCGCCTGGGTTCAAGGTGCCCGCGGCTTGTTTCAGGCGCAGGTTGTCGAGGATGTAGTCGTAGCGACTGTTGTTGTAGTTGCGCACCGACGCGTAGAGCTGGCGCTGTGAGTCCAGCACATCGACGATGTTGCGCGTGCCCACCTGGTAGCCGATTTCCGTGGCTTCTACTGCGCTCTGGTTGGAGATGATCGACTGGCGGCGCGCCTGCACCTGCTCCACATCGGTGTTCACCGCACGGTGCAGGTTGCGGGTGTTTTCCACCACCTGGCGGCGCAGGCCTTCGCGCTGCTGCTCGGTCTGGCCCAGGCGCGAGTAGGATTCACGCACTTGCGAGCTGGTCAGCCCGCCGCTGTAGATCGGGATGCTCAGGCGCAGGCCGATGGTGCGTTGTTCCACATCGCCACGGTACGGCGTGCCGAAAGCATTCGGGTTGCTGAAGCCCAGGGCGTCGTTGTCACCTTTTTCGTATTGCGCCACGGCGTCCAGGGTCGGTGCATGCCCGGCCTTGCGCTGCTTGAGGGTTTCTTCGGCGGCGGTGACGGCGTAGTTGCTGGCGAGCAGGTTCAGGTTCTGGCGGCCGGCGGTTTCGACCCAGGCCTTGGCGTCGTTCGGCAGCGGCGGCAACACTGGCAGCGTGTGGACAATGCCCTGGATCGAGTTGTACTGACGGTTGGTCAAGGTGATCAATGCTTCGAACGCGTCTTCCACCTGGCGTTGGGCCAGGATGCGGTTGGCGCGGGCGGTGTCGTAGCTGGCCTGGGATTGAAGGACATCGGTCTTGTCCGACAGGCCGACGTCAAAGCGTTCGTTGGACTGGTCCAGCTGGCGTTTGAACGCATTTTCTTCGGCCTTGGTCGAGGCCAGGTTGTCCTGGGCACGCAGCACGGCGAAATAGTTTTCGGCGCTTTGCAGGATCAGGTTCTGTTCGGTGGCCGACAGTTGCAGCGCAGCCTGCTCGTTGGTGGCCTCGGCCGCCTGCAGTTGGAACCAGCGGTCGGCGCGGAACAGGGGCTGGCTCAAGGTGGCGCGCCAGGAGTGCGCGTCGCGGTTGGCGGTGGCGGCGGGCGTGTCGATCTGGGTGCGCACGTTATTGATATCGGCACCACCGGTCAGGTTCGGTAGCAGCCCGGCGCGGGCCTGGGGCACCACTTCTTTTTGCGCGCCGTATTGGGCACGGGCAGCGGCAAGGTCGGCGTTGTTGTCCACGGCTTCCTGGTAGACGCTGACCAAGTCGGTGTTGGCGGACAAGGGCGCTTCAGCTGCCCAGACCATTCCGTTGGTCGCACAAGACACGGCGAGAGCCAGTGAAAGTTTGCGCAGCATGAGGCGATCCCTAGTTTAAATATTACGGTGATAATTTAGCGCCCAAGGCTAAGGCGGGCCATTCCTGGCGTCAAGCATTGTGGCGGCAACCGAGTGTAGTGGTGCTGACTCGGCGCAACAATCCCGCAATCACGCCATTCATCACGCTGAATGCACCGCTATTGGCAATTTGCCCGCGGCATGGTCTAGACTGGCCGCGTTCTTGTCGGGGTGCCTTGTTGGAAGGCTGAGATCGGTAAATACCGGATCCCGTTGAACCTGATCAGGTTAGCGCCTGCGTAGGGAACAAGATTTCTCGTCACCCGGCGAGTCCTCTTGTGCTTCGTCCGGGATGCTGTTCATTTATTGAGCAGCCCTCGTGCACAGAGCACAGCACTGGTTTCAGTGCGTTCATCCGTCCCAGGTTCGCTCCGACAAAAATCCACCGCCTGGATAGTTGGAGAGCCCGTGATGAGCACAGAAATAAAAAGTACAAAACTGAAAAACACCGTGCACCTGAGTGAATCGGCCAAGGTCGACTCCGGCTCCGTGCAGCCGTTTACCCGCTCGCAAAAAATCTACGTGCAGGGCACTCGCCCGGACATCCGCGTGCCAATGCGCGAAATCAGCCTGGACGTGACCCCCACCGATTTCGGCGGTGAAATCAACGCGCCGGTTACCGTGTACGACACTTCCGGCCCCTACACTGACCCGAATGTGATCATCGACGTGCGCAAAGGCCTGGCCGATGTGCGCTCGCCGTGGATCGAAGTACGCAACGACACCGAACGCCTGCCGGGCCTCAGTTCGCACTTCGGCCAACAGCGTCTGAGCGATGCCGAACTGACCGCGCTGCGCTTCGCCCACGTGAAGAACCCGCGTCGCGCCAAGGCCGGCGCCAACGTTACGCAGATGCACTACGCACGCAAAGGCATCATCACCGCCGAGATGGAATACGTCGCCATCCGCGAAAATATGAAGCTGGAAGAAGCCCGCGCCACCGGCTTGCTCGACCAGCAGCATGCCGGCCATAGCTTCGGTGCCAGCGTGCCGAAAATCATCACCCCCGAATTCGTGCGCGAAGAAATCGCTCGCGGCCGCGCGATCATCCCGGCCAACATCAACCACACCGAACTGGAACCGATGATCATCGGCCGTAACTTCCTGGTGAAGATCAACGGCAACATCGGCAACAGCGCCCTGGGGTCGTCCATCGAAGAAGAAGTGGCGAAACTTACGTGGGGCATTCGCTGGGGTTCGGACACGGTGATGGACTTGTCCACCGGCAAGCACATCCATGAAACCCGCGAGTGGATCATCCGCAACTCGCCAGTGCCGATCGGCACCGTGCCGATCTACCAGGCCCTGGAAAAAGTCGGCGGCGCCGCCGAAGACCTGACCTGGGAACTGTTCCGTGACACCCTGATCGAACAGGCCGAGCAGGGCGTCGACTACTTCACCATCCATGCCGGCGTGCTGCTGCGCTACGTGCCGCTGACCGCCAAGCGTGTGACCGGCATCGTTTCTCGTGGCGGTTCGATCATGGCCAAGTGGTGCCTGGCGCACCACAAAGAGAACTTCACCTACACGCATTTCGACGAAATCTGCGAAATCATGAAGGCCTACGACGTCAGTTTCTCCCTTGGCGATGGCCTGCGTCCCGGTTCGATTGCCGACGCCAACGACGCCGCGCAGTTCGGCGAGCTGGAAACCCTGGGCGAGCTGACCAAGACCGCCTGGAAGCACGACGTGCAAACCATGATCGAAGGCCCCGGCCACGTGCCGATGCAGTTGATCAAGGAGAACATGGACAAGCAGCTGGAGTGCTGCGACGAAGCGCCGTTCTACACCCTCGGCCCGCTGACCACCGACATTGCGCCGGGCTATGACCACATCACCTCCGGTATCGGCGCGGCGATGATCGGCTGGTTCGGTTGCGCCATGCTTTGCTACGTCACGCCCAAGGAACACTTGGGCTTGCCGAACAAGGATGATGTGAAGACCGGGATCATCACCTACAAGATCGCCGCCCACGCGGCGGACCTCGCCAAAGGCCATCCGGGTGCACAGATCCGCGATAACGCCTTGAGCAAGGCGCGTTTCGAGTTCCGCTGGGAAGACCAGTTCAACCTCGGCCTGGACCCGGACACCGCGCGCTCGTATCACGACGAAACCCTGCCGAAGGACTCGGCCAAGGTCGCGCATTTCTGCTCGATGTGCGGGCCGAAGTTCTGCTCGATGAAGATCACCCAGGAAGTGCGTGAATACGCGGCCAACCAGCGCATTGAGGCGGTGGACGTGGATGTGGCCAAAGGCTTGGCCGAGCAGGCGCAGCGGTTCAAGCAGGAAGGGAGTCAGCTGTACAAAAAGGTCTGATCCGAGGCGGCGGTGCCTGCACCGCCGTCATCGCGGGCAAGCCCGGCTCCCACAGTTGATCGCGTTGTACACAGCTTTTGTGTCCACAGCCGGTCCCTTGTGGGAGCCGGGCTTGCCCGCGATAGCGATCTCCAAAACAACACAGTGTCCCTCAGAGATAACACCCTTGAGCATTCAACCCAGCACTTATTCCCCGGACATTGCAGTGTCCGCTGACAAACGCGTCTTCGGCGCCCGCGACCTGTTCTCCCTCTGGTTCTCCCTCGGCATCGGCTTGATGGTCCTGCAAACCGGCGCATTGCTCGCGCCAGGCTTGGGCCTGTCCGGTTCGTTGCTGGCGATTTTCCTCGGCACCCTGGTGGGTGTCCTGCTGCTGGCCGCTGTCGGCGTAATCGGCAGCGACACCGGCCTGTCCGCCATGGCCGCGCTCAAGCTGAGCCTGGGGGCGAAGGGCGCGAGCCTGCCGGCGTTGCTCAATTTGCTGCAGCTGATCGGCTGGGGCTCGTTCGAAATCATCGTGATGCGCGACGCGGCCAGCCTGTTGGGTACGCGGGCGTTCAGTGAAGGCAGCCTATTGGCCAGCCCATTGCTGTGGACCCTATTCTTCGGCGGTCTGGCGACGCTGCTGGCGGTCAGTGGTCCGCTGACCTTCGTGCGCCAGATCTTGCGCAAATGGGGCATCTGGTTGTTGCTTGCCGCCTGCCTGTGGCTCACCTGGAACCTGTTCGCCAAAGCCGACCTCGCCACACTCTGGGCCAAGGCGGGTGACGGTTCGATGCCGTTCGCGGTGGGTTTTGATATCGCCATCGCCATGCCGCTGTCGTGGCTGCCGCTGATCGCCGATTACTCGCGTTTCGGCAAGCGCGCCCACAGCGTGTTCGGTGGCACGGCGCTGGGGTTCTTTATCGGTAATTTCTGGTTGATGAGCCTGGGCGTGGCCTACACCCTGGCGTTTGCACCGAGCGGTGAAGTCAACGCGCTGTTGCTGGCGTTGGCTGGGGCCGGCCTGGGGATTCCGCTTCTATTTATTCTGCTGGACGAATCGGAAAACGCCTTCGCCGATATTCACTCGGCGGCGGTATCCAGCGGGATGTTGCTGCGTTTGAAGGTCGAGCACCTGGCGTTGGCCATCGGCGTGGTCTGCACGCTTATCGCCTGCTTTGCACCGTTGGCGCAGTACCAGAACTTCCTGTTGTTGATCGGCTCGGTATTCGCGCCGCTGTTTGGGGTGGTGTTGGTGGATCATTTCATCCTGCGCCGTCGTAGCGGGGGTGCAGTAGCCAACTTGCGCTGGCCGGCGCTACTGGCCTGGCTGGGCGGTATCGCCACTTACCATCTGCTGGCCCATCTGTATCCGGACATCGGTGCAACCCTGCCGGCGCTGGTGCTGGCAGGGCTGTTGCAACTCATCCTGGGCCGGGTCTTCAGCGGCGCGCGGGCACCAGCTCAGGCTTGAGGATGCCCTCCAGGCGCGAGTACGGAATCTGCAACTCGACGTGGCCCAGGGCATACGGTGCGATGGTGGTGGTGGGGTACTTGAGGATCACGCCGCCATAAGTCAGCGCCACGTTCGGGGTTTTCTGGAAGGGGTAGGTTTTCACATACTCCGGCTCCAGGCTCAGGCGGGTGCTGATCAGCCAGCTGTTGTGAGCCACCTGGGCGGCTTTCCAGAACGCCTCTTCCTTGCCGGGCAACAGCATGTCGGTCAGGGTCAGGGCCTTTTGCTGCTGGCGCGAATAGTTGATGAATGCACGGCCCGGTTCGCCGTGGGTGGCACCTTGGTCCAGGTAGCTGGATAACTCGATGATCACCAAGCCGTCATGCTGTTCACGTACCTTGGCCTGCAGGTACATGCTGTTGCGTGGGGCGGCCGTTTTCAGGAATTGCTCGCGGTAGGTCTCAAGACTGGTCGGCAGCGGGTCGTTCGGGCTGGTGCGGGTCATTTCCAGCAGGCGCTGTTCGATCAGTGCATCCAGCTTCGGCTCCTTGGCAAAGTGCACGGTGTCGATATTCACCAGTGGGCAGTCGGCGCTGGCGCAGCCTGGCTTGCTCTGCTCGGTGGCGTCGCGGGTGGCGTCCAGCGGGGTTTTGTAACTCGGCTGGAACAGGCTTTGGCAGGCACCGAGGGTCAATGCGATGCAGGCCACGGAGGCGATTTTTAAAAGCGACATGGATGTCCTTCGTCTAGCGATAAGAGCGAAATTTGTGGAGCTTCGACTACCGGCAGGGCAGTCAGTTCGCCACTAAGCTGATTAGAGTGAGTTTGACGCCCGCCGTCTATCCCGGCAACTGGAAAGGGGCTGCATCCAGAGGCATGAGCGCGTTAGGATGGCGCCAATTGCGCAGGCTCAACGAGGAAGGGATATGACGGACATCGCAAAATCGACGCCGAGCACTATCGAAATTGTTCAGCGCGACAATGCCTACCAGGGCTTCTACAAGCTTGATCGCGTGCAACTGCGCCACGAGAAGTTCGATGGCGGCATGAGCCGGGTGATCAATCGCGAAGTCTTCGTTCGTCACGATGCCGTGTGCGTGCTGCCCTACGATCCGAAGCGCGATACGGTGGTACTGATCGAGCAGTTCCGCGTAGGCGCCATGGGTCGGACCGACAACCCGTGGCTGGTGGAAATGGTCGCCGGCCTGATCGACAAGGATGAAGCGCCGGAGGAGGTTGCACACCGCGAAGCCGAGGAGGAAGCTGGGCTGACATTCTCGGCGCTGTGGCCGATCACCCAGTATTTCCCGTCGCCCGGCGGCAGTACCGAATTTGTCCACTTGTACCTGGGCCGTTGCGACAGCTCGGGCGCGGGGGGCGTCCATGGATTGGAAGAAGAAGCTGAAGATATCCGCGTCACCGTATGGGCCTTCGAAGATGCCCTGCAAGCGGTGCGCGACGGCAAAATTTCCAATGCAGCCAGCATTATCGCCCTGCAATGGCTTGCGCTTAATCGCGCGGAAGTGAGGGGGTTATGGCAGTAAAGGCACGGGAACGTTATCGAGTCGACCTGATCGGGTTGCAAGCGGCCTGCGAGGCCAACTATGCGCGGCTGATGCGCCTGCTGCCCGACATGCGCCATGCCCCCGAGGCGCGGCGCATCGGCGTGACCCATGGCGATCAAATGCTTGGCGTGCTGGCACTGGAAGTCATCGTCAATTGCCCGTACACCACCACCCTGCGCGTGCGCCAGGAGCACAGCCTGCCATGGTTGCCGGTGCCGCAACTGGAAGTGCAGGTGTACCACGACGCGCGCATGGCCGAAGTGATCAGCGCCGAACATGCGCGCCGCTTTCGCAGCATCTATCCTTACCCCAACGTGTTCATGCACCAGCCCGATGAGAAAGCACAGCTCAATGTGTTCCTCGGTGAATGGTTGAGCCACTGCCTGGCCCTGGGCCACGAGTTCGAAGTTGTGCGGTAGATGTGAACTGCATCTGCTTCCTAAGGTTTCCTCTTGTGTCCTGCCCCAGCATAATCACGCCACACGTCCATTCCTGTGATTGCCTTGGGAGAGCGCCTTGCCGAGCGTATCCACTGTGAGCCCCGATGCGCCTGCATTGCTGGTGCAATTGTCCGACAGCCACTTGTTTGCCGAGGCCGACGGTACGCTGTTGGGCATGAACACCCGCGACAGCCTGCAAGGCGTCATCGAATTGGTGCGCGCGCAGCAGCCGCGTATTGATTTGGTGTTGGCGACGGGCGACCTGTCCCAGGACGGCACACTGGAGTCGTACCAGCAATTTCGAGACATGACCCGGCAGATCGACGCCCCGGCGCGTTGGATTCCCGGCAATCACGACGAGCCGCAGATCATGGCCCACGCCGCCGTGCACAGCGATCTCTTGGAGCCGGTGGTCGATATCGGTCACTGGCGCGTCACCCTGCTGGACTCCGCTGTCCCCGGTTCGGTGCCGGGCTACCTGCAAGACCAGCAACTGCAGCGGCTCGCCCAGGCCCTGAGCGAAGCGCCGAATCGTCATCATCTGGTGTGCTTCCACCATCATCCGGTGCCCATCGGTTGTGCCTGGATGGAGCCCATCGGTTTGCGCAATCCCGATGCGTTGTTTGCCGTGCTCGACCGTTTCCCGCAGGTCCGGGCGGTGCTCTGGGGCCATGTGCACCAGGAAATCGACCGCGAGCGCAACGGCGTGCGGCTGCTGGCATCGCCCTCCACCTGCATCCAGTTCGCGCCGGGCAGTGAAGATTTCAAGGTCAGCGAGCAAGCGCCGGGTTACCGCTGGCTGCGCTTGCATGCCGACGGACGGTTGGAAACTGGGGTGGAGCGGCTTCAAAATTTTGCATTTACCGTGGATTACGGCAGCAACGGCTATTAATAGCTGTAAACGCTGATCAACATGTGGGAGCGGGCTTGCTCGCGAATGCAGTGTTCCAGTCACCGGCGGTATTGGCTGACACACTGCCTTCGCGAGCAAACCCGCTCCCACATTGGATCTTCAGTGTATTGGGGATAGAGGGACTCACACACCACCCCGATCCCTGTAAACTGCGCCTCTTTGGCTGAGTCACGGAGAGCCTGGCATGTCTGCCTCGATCCTGTATATCCACGGTTTCAACAGTGCGCCTGTGTCCAACAAGGCCAGCCAGTTGATCACCGTGATGGGCGCCATCGGCCTGGCCGACCAATTACGCGTGCCGGCCCTGCATCACCATCCCCGTCAGGCGATTGCACAGTTGGAAGCGGCGATCGCTGAACTGGGGCGGCCACTGCTGGTCGGCAGCTCACTCGGCGGCTACTATGCAACCCATCTTGCCGAACGCCATGGCCTCAAGGCGCTGTTGGTGAATCCGGCGGTCAGCCCCCATCGGATGTTCGATGGTTACCTGGGCACCCAGAAGAACCTCTACACCGATGAAACCTGGGAACTGACCCACGATCACGTCACGGCGCTGGCCGAGCTGGAAGTACCGGCGCCCCAGGACGCCGCGCGGTATCAGGTGTGGTTGCAGACCGGGGATGAAACCCTGGATTATCGCCTCGCCCAGCAGTACTACCGGGCCTGTGCCTTACGCATCCAGGCCGGCGGCGACCACGGTTACCAGGGGTTCGCCCGGCAATTGCCGGCGATGTTGAGCTTTGCGGGCATTGGCGCAGATCAGTATCAATCCTTCGATTTTTCTTCACTGTAAAAATCGCAGGTCACTTTTTAATCGAACGACTCACGACGAGACCCCATGGCCACTCCCAGCGCTAGCTCTTATAACGCCGACGCCATCGAAGTCCTCTCGGGCCTCGACCCGGTGCGCAAACGCCCCGGCATGTACACTGACACCAGTCGGCCGAACCACCTTGCCCAGGAAGTCATCGACAACAGCGTCGACGAAGCCTTGGCCGGTCACGCCAAGTCGGTGCATGTCATTCTCCACGCTGACCACTCCCTGGAAGTGTCCGACGATGGTCGCGGCATGCCGGTGGACATCCACCCCGAAGAGGGGGTGCCGGGCGTCGAGCTGATCCTCACCAAACTGCATGCCGGCGGTAAGTTCTCCAACAAGAACTACCAGTTCTCCGGCGGCCTGCACGGCGTGGGCATTTCCGTGGTCAACGCCTTGTCCACGCTGGTGCGGGTCAAGGTCAAGCGCGACGGTAACGAGTACCAGATGACCTTCGCCGATGGCTACAAAGCCACCGACCTGGAAGTGATTGGCACCGTTGGCAAGCGCAACACCGGCACCAGCGTGTACTTCGCGCCGGATCCGAAATACTTCGATTCGCCGAAATTCTCCATCAGCCGCCTCAAGCATGTGCTCAAGGCCAAGGCTGTATTGTGCCCAGGCCTAGTGGTGACCTTTGAAGACAAAGGCACCGGCGAGAAGGTCGAGTGGCACTACGAAGACGGCCTGCGTTCGTACCTGGAAGATTCCGTCAGCGACTTCGAGCGTCTGCCCAACGAGCCGTTCTGCGGCAGCCTGGCCGGTAATAAAGAAGCCGTGGACTGGGCGTTGCTGTGGCTGCCGGAAGGTGGCGACAGCGTGCAGGAAAGCTACGTCAACCTGATCCCGACGGCCCAGGGCGGCACCCACGTCAACGGCTTGCGTCAAGGCTTGCTGGATGCCATGCGCGAATTCTGCGAGTACCGCAACCTGTTGCCGCGCGGCGTGAAGCTGGCGCCGGAAGACGTGTGGGAGCGCATCGCGTTCGTGCTGTCGATGAAAATGCAGGAACCGCAGTTCTCCGGTCAGACCAAGGAGCGCCTGTCGTCCCGCGAGGCGGCGGCGTTTGTCTCCGGCGTGGTCAAGGACGCTTTCAGCCTGTGGCTCAACGAGCACCCTGAACTGGGCCTGGCCCTGGCCGAGCTGGCGATCAACAACGCCGGCCGTCGCTTGAAGGCGAGCAAAAAGGTCGAGCGCAAGCGCATCACCCAGGGCCCGGCGTTGCCCGGCAAGCTGGCCGATTGCGCCGGGCAAGACCCGATGCGCTCCGAGCTGTTCCTGGTGGAAGGTGACTCCGCCGGCGGTTCCGCCAAGCAGGCACGGGACAAGGAGTTCCAGGCGATCCTGCCGTTGCGCGGCAAGATCCTCAACACCTGGGAAGTCGATGGCAGCGAAGTCCTGGCCAGCCAGGAGGTGCACAACATCGCCGTGGCCATTGGTGTGGACCCAGGCGCGGCGGACATGAGCCAACTGCGCTACGGCAAGATCTGCATTCTCGCCGACGCCGACTCCGACGGTCTGCACATCGCCACGCTGCTGTGCGCACTGTTCGTGCAGCACTTCCGCCCGTTGGTCGAGGCTGGCCACGTCTACGTCGCCATGCCGCCGTTGTACCGGATCGACCTGGGCAAGGAAATCTATTACGCCCTGGACGAAGCCGAGCGTGACGGCATCCTCGACCGCCTGGTGGCCGAGAAGAAGCGTGGCAAACCACAGGTCACGCGATTCAAAGGGCTGGGTGAAATGAACCCGCCGCAGCTGCGCGAAACCACCATGGACCCGAACACCCGGCGCCTGGTGCAGTTGACGCTGGGCGACGACTTCGCCGCCACCTCGGAAATGATGGACATGTTGCTGGCGAAGAAACGCGCGCCGGATCGCAAGTCGTGGCTGGAATCCAAAGGCAACCTGGCCGAGGTTCTGGGCTGATGCGCACAGGTTTCGCCCTGGCGATCCTGATGTTGAGCGGGCTTGCGGCTACCCAGGTGGCTGCCGCGCCCGTGGCTGAGCTGAAACTGGTGTCCGAACACCCAGTGGACGGCATGCGCGGTGGCAACCTGTCGGGTCTGGCGCTGTGTGGCAAAGAGTTATGGACGGTTTCCGATCGCGACGACGACCAGATCTATCGACTTGATACCCGCGCAGCGGTGTGGAAAGCCGAGAGGTACGGGATCGTTGTGCCGCCAGTGCCTGAGTCTGGGTTGCCCTGGGGGTTGCGCTCGCGAACCAAGGCCGCGTCGTTCATTCGCGGTGGCGACCTGGATTTTGAAGGCATCAGCTGTGATGCCGAGGGAAATCGCTACATTGTCAGTGAAGCCCATGCGGCGGTGCTGAGAGTGCCGTTTTCCGGCGAGCAGGGTGATACCGAGTGGTTGAAGATCGCCCCAGGCATGGTGCGCGAAGCGCGTGCAAGTGGCATGTTGCTGCATTTCAATGCCTTGTTCGAGGGCTTGGCAATCAGCCCGGACGGCAATCAGATCTGGCTGGCGGCCGAGCGTGAGCGACGGGGCTTGATCTCGATCAAGCGTGGGCAGAGCGTTTGGGATTGTGAGGGCGCCTGCGTGTTGCTGAGCGAGGCCGGCAAGGACGTGCAGCCAGCCAAGTTCACCAATGCCAAGGCGGTATCCAAGGATTTCGCCGACCTGGCGCTGTTCAACGGCAAACTGTTTACCCTGGAGCGCAATGCGTTCCAGATTTGCCGACGCGATCCCGCCACGGCCAAGGTCGAGCTGTGCTGGTCGTTTGCCGACGAGACCCTGGCGCCCGAGCGGCGCTACGCCCAGCCTTATGGCTTGGCCGAAGCCCTGTTGATCGACGCGGAGGGGGCCTGGCTTGGCATTGACAATAATTTCGGCCCCCGCGCCGATGGTGAAAAACGCCCCATGGTCTATCGTTTCGCCGCCCCTGCCGGTGGCTGGAGCGCCCGCCCATGAGCCCCTGTTTTTTTGAATTGACCCGGTGCAGCGGCAGTTCCGCTGCGCCTTATCCGACAATGATGAGGCCCGCATGAGTGACATCCTCGCAGACAGCTTAGACGGCGTAGAACGCCGGTCGCTGGCTGACTTCACCGAAAATGCCTACCTCAACTACTCCATGTACGTGATCATGGACCGTGCCTTGCCGCATATCGGCGACGGCCTGAAGCCTGTACAACGGCGCATTATCTACGCCATGAGTGAGTTGGGCCTGGATGCCGATTCCAAGCACAAGAAGTCGGCGCGTACCGTGGGTGACGTGCTCGGTAAGTTCCACCCCCATGGCGATTCCGCCTGCTACGAAGCCATGGTGCTGATGGCCCAGCCGTTCAGCTATCGCTACACACTGGTAGACGGCCAGGGTAACTGGGGGGCGCCGGATGATCCCAAATCGTTCGCCGCCATGCGATACACCGAGGCGCGTCTGTCGCGTTATTCGGAAGTCCTGCTGAGCGAACTGGGGCAGGGCACTGCCGACTGGGGGCCTAACTTCGACGGCACCCTCGACGAACCGTTGGTGTTGCCGGCACGTTTGCCGAATATCCTGCTCAATGGCACCACGGGCATCGCAGTCGGCATGGCCACCGACGTGCCGCCGCACAACCTGCGTGAAGTCGCCACCGCTTGCGTGCGCTTGCTCGATGAGCCGAAGGCCACGGTGGAACAGCTTTGCGAGCACATCCAGGGCCCGGACTACCCGACCGAAGCGGAAATCATCACGCCGCGCGCCGACCTGTTGAAGATGTACGAGACCGGCAAGGGCTCGGTGCGCATGCGCGCCGTGTACCACATCGAAGATGGCGACATTATCGTCACCGCACTGCCGCACCAGGTGTCGGGTGCCAAGGTGCTGGAGCAGATCGCCGCGCTGATGCAGGCCAAACCGTCGAAATTGCCGCAAGTTGCCGACCTGCGTGACGAATCCGACCACGAAAACCCCTGCCGCATCGTGATCATCCCGACCAACAGCCGGGTCGACCACGAAGTGCTGATGCAGCATCTGTTTGCCAGCACGGACCTTGAGTCCAGCTATCGGGTCAACGTCAACATCATCGGTCTGGACGGCAAGCCGCAGCTGAAAAACCTGCGCAACCTGCTGGTGGAGTGGCTGGAGTTCCGGGTGCAGACCGTGCGTCGTCGCCTGCAATTCCGCCTGGACAAGGTCGAGCGTCGCCTGCACCTGTTGGACGGTTTGCTGATTGCTTACCTCAACCTGGATGAAGTGATCCATATCATCCGTACCGCCGAGCATCCGAAAGCCGAGTTGATCGCGCGTTTCGAGCTGAGCGAGATCCAGGCTGACTACATCCTCGACACCCGTTTGCGTCAGTTGGCGCGGCTGGAAGAAATGAAGCTGCGCGACGAACAGGACGCGCTGCTCAAGGAACAAGCCAAGCTGCAAGCCCTGCTGGGCAGCGAAGCCAAGCTGAAGAAGTTGGTGCGCAGCGAGCTGATCAAAGACGCCGAAACCTACGGCGATGACCGTCGTTCGCCGATCGTCCAGCGCGCTGAGGCGAAAGCTCTGACAGAAACCGAACTGCTGCCAAACGAGAAAATTACCGTCGTTCTGTCGGAAAAGGGTTGGGTTCGTTCCGCCAAAGGGCATGATATTGACGCCACTGGCTTGTCGTACAAGGCGGGCGACGGCTTCAAGACCGCCGCCGCCGGACGTTCCAACCAGTTTGCGGTGTTTATCGACTCCACCGGGCGCAGTTATTCGGTGCCGGCCCACACCTTGCCGTCTGCACGGGGGCAGGGTGAGCCGTTGACCGGGCGCCTGACGCCGCCGCCAGGTGCAAATTTCGAGTGTGTCTTGCTGCCGGACGATGATGCGCTGTACGTGATTGCGTCCGACGCGGGTTATGGTTTTGTGGTGAAGGGTGAAGACCTGCAGGCCAAGAACAAGGCGGGCAAGGCCTTGCTGAGCTTGCCGAACAACGCCAAGGTGATCCTGCCGCGGCCGGTGGATGACCGTGAGGGCAACTGGTTGGCCTCGGTGACCACCGAAGGGCGTTTGCTGGTGTTCAAGATCAGTGATCTGCCGCAGTTGGGCAAAGGCAAGGGCAACAAGATCATCGGTATTCCCGGCGAGCGCGTGGCCAGTCGCGAAGAGTACGTGACTGACATCGCAGTGATCCCGGAAGGCGCGACTTTGGTGCTTCAGGCCGGTAAACGTACGTTGTCCCTGCGTCCCGATGACCTTGAGCACTACAAGGGTGAGCGTGGCCGGCGTGGTAACAAATTGCCACGTGGCTTCCAACGTGTGGATGCTTTGCTGGTGGAAACGCCGGTTTAACGCGTATTAGAGCCCTCGATCTACGATTTAACGCGTAGATCGACGCTTTGGCGCTGGAGTCATGGCGCATATTCACGGATGATATGGCCTTTCCAGCGCCGGCGTGGCCGAGCGTGTTTAGGTTATTTTTAGTATTACATTGTGGTTCGCCTTGTGGCAGCCACCTGGATGGGATGATGACTGCTCCACGCCTTCCTTTATTTTTTATGCTCGCTGGCCTTTTGGGGCTGGCGGGTTGCAGCACACATCAGCCGGTGTCGCTGTACCAGCTGGACAGCGGAAGTCCGGCTCAACCCGCACAGACGGCTGGCATGGCCGTCTTGCTGGGCCCGGTGATCGTTGCCGACTACCTGCAACGCGAAACACTGCTGCAACGTCAGAACGACGGCAGCCTGCAAGGTTCCACGGATGGTCGTTGGGCGGGCAGCTTGTCTTCCGACATCAACCAATTGATGTTGCGCCAGGTCGCGGGTCAACTGGATAGCCAGCGTGTGGTGCTGGCGCCCGCGCCGACCGGGTTTACCCCGGATGTGCAGGTGTTGCTGACCATTACCCGTCTTGACTCTGGTACGTCGCAACCGGCGATTCTCGATGCGCAGTGGCGCTTGATCGATCGTCGTGGCCAGGTGCGCGATAACCGCATCGTGCACCTGCAGGAGGAGCATACCGGCACCACCGCGTCCCAGGTCCAGGCCCAGGGCGTGTTGTTGCAGCATCTGGCACAGCAGTTGTCGGTGGCACTCAAGCCATTGGCCAACCAACCGCCGATTGCCGAAGTGCCGCGTAAGCAGAGCGCTCCGGTACAGGCCAAGCCGGCACAACCGCAGAAGCCGAAGATGCCGATGGCGACGCCGATTCGCACGGATATGGAAGTGTTCAGGTTCTGATCTGAAACGCGCACAAAAAAAGGCCCGCTTACTCAGCGGGCCTTTTTTTTGGGGCCAAGCGTTGGGGCCTGGCACCGTTTCACTGTGGGAGGGGGCGCGGGGATTCAGTTATTGATGGGCTAACTGATACTTCGCTATCGCGGGCGAGCCCGCTCTCACATGAGTCATACAGGGTTATTTGGTGCGGGTCTCGTGCATCCGCGCCAACTGCCGCTCCAGCATCGATGGGTACGGCTCCATCAATCTCTCCACGCAACTGGCGCCCTCTGGGCTGGCAATCGGGCGGATACGTGCGCGTTGGCGGATCAGCGTGTCTTCGCTGATCTTGCGCTCCACCAGCAACAGGTTGCGGCTGTGCTGCGACAGCGCCAGGGCGTCTTGGGCGCTCTCGGTGAGCAGCAGGTCGATCTGGGTCATGCCAAACAGATCATCGCTCACCGTCAGGCCCAACTGCAGTTGCAAGGTAATGCCGCTGTCGGCCACTTCGATCTGCAGGGCGTGGCCCAGGGCGCGCAGCAGCTCGCCGCAGCAAATCGCGTTGGTCAGGTAGTCTTCGCCACTGTCTTCGCTGTGGAACAGCATCAGCGTGCTGCCGTCGTTCAGGGTGTGCAGTTCGCTCTGATACAGCGACGCGGCCTGGTCGAGGCAGTCGCGGTAACGCTCCAGCAGCTCGGTCAGGCGTGCACGGGGCAGCCGACGCAACTGATCCTGCGCACCCAGTTGCACAGCCAATACCGCGCTGAACTGGGGTTCGGCGTTCTTCACCGGGGCCGGTTTCGGTGCGACGGCCGGTGTGCTGGCCGAGGTGTCGCGCAGGTCGGCGAACGGATCTTCGTCGTCCAGCTCGTCTTCTTCGGCTTTGAACGCCTGGCGGGTAGCAGGCTTCAGGCCCGCTACCGGAGCGTCTTGCACTTCACGCTCAGGCTCGTCGTCGTAGTCGGTTTCGTCGAGCTCGGGCTCTGGCTCCACTTCGCGCACCACCGGCTCCGGGGCGAAGCTGGCGTGCAACTGGCGAGCGAGGTCGCCGATCTCATCCTGGCGGTCGGTGGCCGGGGTGTGTTCGTCGATATCGCGCAGCCAGATACGCAATTGCATCAGCGGCGTGGAGATATGTCGGCCCAGGCGCAGGCTCAAGGCCAACGCCAACGCCAGCAGGATTGCGCTCAAGATGCCCATGCTTTGCAGGCTGATGGTCATCGGCTGCTGGAATTGCTGCATGTCCAGGCTGATGCGCAGTTGGCCAGCCTTCACGTCCTGAAACGTAATATTGCTCTGGTACAGGCCTTCGGCTTCACCCAGCAGGCCGTTTTTCGGGCGCTGCCCGGCTTCGGCCATGATCCGGTTGTCCACGCTGTAAATAGCGGCGTGAGCCACCAGCGGGTTCTTGGTCAGGTTGTTGAGCAGCACGTTGAGGCTGAGAATGTCGTTGGACACCAACAGCTCAGTCGCCGAGGTGGCGGTCTGGGTGGTCAAGCTCTCGCCCAGGGCGTCGGCTTGCTCGTGCATGGCCTGTTTGAACTGCAAACCCATCACGCAGGCGTAGATCACCAGGGCCAGGGCGACCAGGATCACGTTATGGCTGGCGATGCGTAATGCGATCGGTACACGGCGGTGGCGCAGTGCCCGGAAGATCAGCAGGAAGAAGTTATCGGTTTTTACTGGCGTGGGCCGGTTCACTTGCGCTCGGCTCTTGGTCCGTGAAGTTGACGCGCAGTATAGCGACAGCCCTAGAACCGGCAAAGCGCTGGCTGTGCCCGATGGTCACTGAAAGTGGGTAGAATGCGGTTTTTTTCCAGCCTGGGGGTGCGCCTTGCGCGAAATTGTCCTGATTAACATCACTGGGGAAGACCGCCCGGGTCTTACCGCGGCCATTACCGGCGTTCTGGCCCAGGGTGGTGTGAACATTCTCGACATCGGCCAGGCAGTGATCCACGACACCCTGTCGTTCGGCATCCTGGTCGAGATTCCGAGCACTGAACAGGCGTCTTCAGTACTCAAGGACATCCTGTTTACTGCGTATAAGCTGGATCAGCAGGTGCGCTTCACCCCGGTGTCCGAAGAGGACTATCAGCACTGGGTGGCTGGTCAGGGCAAGAAACGCCACATTGTGACGCTGCTGACCCGTAAGGTCACCGCCGAGCAACTGCAGCGCGTCAGCTCCATTACTGCGCAATATGGCTTGAATATCGACCATATCGACCGTCTGTCGGGTCGCATGCCGCTGGATACCCCGGCCGACCAGGGCAAGGGCTGCATCGAGTTCTCCGTGCGCGGTGAGCCAGCCGACCCGCAAGCCTTGCGGGCCGAGTTCCTCAGCGTGGCCCAGGAGCTGAACGTCGATATCGCCTTCCAGGAGGATTCACTGTTCCGGCGTAACCGTCGCCTGGCGGTGTTTGACATGGACTCCACGTTGATCGAAGCCGAAGTCATCGATGAACTGGCCAAGGCTGCGGGCGTCGGCGAGCAGGTTGCCGAAATTACCGAGCGCGCCATGGCCGGTGAACTCGACTTCCGCGCCAGCTTCAAAGAGCGCCTCGCGCTGCTCAAGGGCCTGGACGTGAGTGTGCTGGATTCCATCGGCGCCTCCCTGCGCCTGACCGAAGGCGCCGAAACCCTGTTCGCCGAACTCAAGCGCCTGGGCTACAAGACCGCCATCCTGTCCGGCGGCTTCACCTACTTCGCCAAGCAATTGCAGGCCAAGCTGGGCATCGACTACGTGTTCGCCAACGAGCTGGAAGTGGTGGATGGCAAGGTGACCGGCATGGCGGTCGAGCCGATTGTCGACGCACAGCGCAAGGCGGATCTGCTCAAGGAGTTGGCCCACAAGGAAGGTTTGCGTCTGGAGCAGACCATTGCGGTCGGCGACGGTGCGAATGACTTGCCGATGCTGGCGATTGCCGGGCTGGGTGTAGCGTTCCGCGCCAAGCCACTGGTCAAACAATCGGCGAAGCAGGCGATTTCGACCTTGGGGTTGGACGGCGTGCTGTATCTGCTGGGCTTCCGCGACCGCGACGGTCAGCTGTAACTGAATAAATGCGGTAAAAAAATGTGGGAGCGGGCTTGCTCGCGAAAGTGGTGGTTCAGTCACTGACGTGTTGACTGATACTCCGCATTCGCGAGCAAGCCCGCTCCCACATTGGGTGTTTTGTCAGGCTTTAGGTAAAGCGATACCCTGGCCCATCTGCACCGGCGAACCCGCCACCAGCGCTTCAGCCCACGTCACCTGACCCGGCCCAAACAGCACGATCGCGGTCGAACCCAGCTTGAAGCGACCCAGCTCCGCGCCTTTCTCCAGGTGAATCGGCGCGCGTGCAGCCTCGTCATAGCGGAAGGTTTTCAGCTCACGCTTCGGCGGTGTCACCAAGCCAGCCCATACGGTTTCAATCGACGCCACAATCATCGCACCCACCAACACCACGGCCATTGGGCCGCGTTCGGTGTCGAAGATGCAGGCAACCCGCTCATTACGTGCGAACAGCTCGGGTACGTTTTCAGCGGTGGTCTGGTTGACCGAGAAGATGCGGCCAGGAATGTAGACCATCTCGCGCAGGGTGCCGGCCAGTGGCATGTGCACACGGTGGTAGTCCTTGGGCGACAGATAAACCGTGGCGAAGTCACCGCCCATGAACGGCGCTGACAAGGCCGAATCGCCACCCAGCAGCTCCAGCACGCTGAAACTGTGCCCCTTGGCCTGGAACACCCGACCATGCTCGATCGGCCCCAACTGGCTGACCGCGCCATCGGCTGGGCTCAGCACCGCACCTGGGGTTTGGTCCAGTGGGCGCGCGCCGTCTTTCAGGGCGCGGGTGAAGAAGGCGTTGAAGTGCTCGTAGGCGGTCAGGTCTTCAACCAAGGCCTGGGACATGTCCACTTGATAGCGCTTGGCGAACCAGGCAGTGAAGGCATTCTTGAACCAACGCACGCGGCATTCGGCAATGCAACCGGCCAGGCGCGACAGCAAGTGGTGCGGCAGCAAGTACTGGCTGAGGATAAACAACTGCTTTTTCATAACTGTCCTTAAACCTTAAATCTCGACGGGGGTGTCGGGGTGGTTGCCCCATTCGCCCCAGGAACCGGCATAACCTTTGACTCGCGGATAACCGAGCGCCTTGGCCACCAGGTAGGTGAAGCCAGAGCGGTGGTGAGTCTGGCAGTGGGTGATGATTTCTTTGTCTTTGGTCAGCCCGAGGTCTTCGAGGATCTGCGGCATGTCGCGGCGGATACGCAGGTTGCGCGCCTTGTCCATGCCGGACGTCCATTCGAAGTTCACTGCGCCGGGAATGTGCCCGCCTTTGGCTGCGAGCACTTTCTCGCCGGAATACTCCAGCGGGCCGCGTGCGTCCCAGATACCCAGGTCGGGCGCGCCGAGGCGGCTTTGCAGGTATTCGCGGGTGGCTGTTGGGCCATCATGCAGCGTCAGGCTGACGGGGTTGCCGACCGGGGTGGGCACGTCAGTCGAAACCGGGCGTTTTTCTTCCAGCCAGGCCAGCAGGCCACCGTCGAGGTAGTGGTACTTCTGGTGGCCGATCACGTCGAGCATCCAGATGAAGCGCCCGGCCCAGCCACCGCCTTCGTCGTCATAGACCACGTAAGTGGCGTCCGGGGTGTGGCCCAGTTCGCCGAACAGTTTCTCGAGGTCGGCCTTGTTGGGCAGCAGGCCAGGCGCCGGCGGCTGGCCCAGTTGGGTGCGCTTGGGGTCAACGAAATGTGCGCCGGGGATGTGCCCTTCGGCGTAGCGGGCGGCACTGGTGAGGTCCACCAGTATCAAGTGTTCGGCATCGAGGCGACCAAGCAGGTCGCTGGGTTCGATCACCAGCGGCAAGCCAGAGAAGTCAGGCATGTGAGGTCTCCTGTGCACAAATGTTGGCGATAAAAGAGGGCGATTGTAGCGCAAGCATCAGGCGCTGCGGTTGGTAAAGCAGTGCAGGGCTTTCTCGATGCATTGGGCGGTTTTACCGAAGGCCTGCACGGTGGTTTCCGAGAACGGCCCGCCGCCCTGGTCGGCCACCATCAGCATCACCACCTTGCCATTGCAACTCAGGGACCGCAGCAACAGGTGTTCGCCGGTGAACAGGCGGCGCAGGACCGGCGGCAGCAAGGCCGAGAACTGGGCGTGGTTTTCAGGGTTGAGGCGCACTTGGGCGGACTTTTCCAGCAAGCGCTGCAGCAACGTACTATTGACCACATCCAGGCTCAAATTGGCTGCATCCTTCGGCAGGCCATCGGCCTGGTGCACACGCAACGTGCTCAAGGCGCGGTCAGCCATCAGCAGCATGACCCGCTGCATACCACTGGCGACCAGGGCCTCCTTGGCGCACGTGGTCAAGTGCATGGCGTTGGCAAAGCGGCTCGGCTCCACCAGCAGTTCAGTACAGCGTTTGCGCCACACGGCCAGGGCCTCGGCGGTGGGCGGCGGCGCGGGGAGCAGGCCGCGATGAATCTTCTGTACATGCCACGGCCAGATCAGCGACAGCGCCGGGTGCCAGAGGTCAGGCATCAAGGTGGTGCGGGCGCTGGTGACAGCCTGTTGGTGGACCAGTTGCTGCACCTCGCCCAAGGGCTGTTGCAGGTACAGCGCAGTGAGCAACTGCCAGCGTTCGGTGTGCGGGCAGGTCCAGGACTCCTGGGCCGACATTGCCAGGCCGTTGGCCAGCAGCACGGTGTTGGCCGGCTGGTTCAGCCAGCGGCGCAGGTTGGGTTCGGCATCGAGCAATTGCTGGTGGCGCAGCGGGTCGTCTTCACGGGCGATGTGCAGGGCCTTGACCAGCAGGCGCTGCTCGCTCATCAGCAACGTGTAACCCTGGCATACCCAGATCGGCAGGTGCCAGGCTTCGGTCAGGCCGACGCACAGGTCCAGCAGGCGCACGCCGAACAGTTCTCGCTCGACCTCGCGGGCTGACTGGCCTTTGTGGATCACCCGCAGTTCCCATTCTTCCAGGAGTTTGGGATAGGCGACCGCCATTGGCCACAGCGGCGACAGAAACAACAGGCTGCCCCAGTGAATGTCCTGCCACAGCCGCGCCAGGCGACTGCCGAACAAGCCGTTGGCTTGCTGCGACGCGTGCTGGCTGATCAGCAGAAGTTGGCGCAATGCCACGGGGATCTCATTGGCCGGCACCGAAGGCAGACGTGCCAGCAGTTCTTCGGCGCGCTTGAGGCCCAGGCGGTTGAGCGCCACTTCAAGGTTTTCCGCCGGTTCCGCCAGGCTGCCATGGGTGTGGCTGTTGGCCTCGCGCATCACGCTGAGGACGAGCGCCGGGCTGCTTTGCATCAGCTCGGCAATATCTCGCAATGAACTGCGGCTGTCGCGGATGCCTTTGCACACGCGGTCGTGACTGGCCTGGGGGACAGGCAGCCGTACATCGTCCAGGCACTTGATCCAAGCGGCGAGAGAGTTGGGTTTTGCAGTTGGGACTGTCGTTTCATTAGCCATGATAGGGGCGCGATCATCACTTGCGGTCTACACGCCCGGAGCGGGCCGAACTGGCTTTTCGCCTTAACGGGCTATAGTCTGGCGCAGTTTTGCCGATAAGTAGAACAAGAGTTTTCTGCTACACCCAATATGTCCATGAACCCGACGGCGCAAGTACTCATCTCCTATGGCTAAAATTATCGGCATCATCGTCGTCTTCGCGAGCGTGCTCGGCGGGTACGTCCTGTCCCACGGTAAAATTGCGGCACTGATCCAGCCTTTCGAGGTGATGATTATTGGCGGTGCCGCACTGGGTGCCTTCCTGCAGGCGAACCCCGGCTACATGACCATGCACGTGATCAAGAAGTCGCTGGGCATGTTCGGTTCGCGCTTCACCCATACCTTCTACCTGGAGGTGTTGGGCCTGGTCTACGAGATCCTCAACAAGAGCCGCCGCGAAGGCATGATGGCCATCGAGGCCGACATCGAAGACGCCGCGGCCAGCCCGATTTTCGCCAAGTACCCGGCCGTGCTCAAAGATGAGCGCATGACCGCCTACATCTGTGACTACCTGCGCATCATGTCCTCCGGCAACATGGCCCCCCATGAGCTGGAAGGCCTGTTCGACATGGAATTGTTCAGCCTTAAAGAAGAGCTTGAGCACCCCTCCCACGCCGTGACCGGCATCGCTGACGGTATGCCGGGTTTCGGTATCGTCGCGGCGGTACTCGGCATCGTGGTGACCATGGCGTCCCTGGGTGAGGGCGACCAGGCTGCCATCGGTATGCACGTGGGTGCGGCATTGGTCGGTACCTTCTTCGGTATTCTCGCGGCCTACGGCTTCTTCGGTCCGCTCGCCACCTCCCTGGCCCATGACGCCAAGGAAGAAATCAACCTGTACGAATCGATCAAGGCCAGCCTGGTCGCCTCCGCTTCCGGGATGCCGCCATCGCTGGCGGTGGAGTTCGGTCGCAAGGTGCTGTACCCCAAGCATCGCCCAAGCTTCGCCGAGCTGGAACAAGCGGTTCGCGGTCGCTAAGCCATGGAAAACAACCAGCCGATAATCATCAAGCGCGTCAAGCGCTTCGCTGCGGGGCACCATGGCGGCGCTTGGAAGATCGCCTTCGCCGACTTTGCGACGGCGATGATGGCGTTCTTCCTGGTGCTGTGGCTGATGTCCACTGCCACGCCGGAACAGAAGATCGCCATTGCCGGCTACTTCAAAGACCCGATTGGTTTCTCGGAAAGCGGCACGCCCTTCGTGATCGACCTGGGCGGCTCACCGCAGTTGGCGCCTGAGCGCACCATCAACCCGGAAATCAAGACCGAATCGCCTCAGGAGAAAATCCCGATCGAGCGCGATACCGTCGAGGCCATGGCTGAACAGGTCGAGCAGGAGCGTCTTGAGCTGTTGCTGCAAGAGCTGCAGAACAAGGTCGAGGAAAACCCGCAGTTGCTGAAGTTCAAGGATCAGATTTCGTTCGAGATCACCCCGGACGGTTTGCGCATCCAGATCACCGATGCGGCCAACCGACCGATGTTCGACTCGGGCAGTGCGCGCTTGAAGCCGTACTTCGAAGACATCCTGCTGGCCATGGCCGACACCATCAAGGCGGTGCCGAACAAGATCAGCATCAGTGGCCACACCGACGCCAAACCCTATGCGGGGCAGGGCGACTTCGGCAACTGGGAGCTCTCGGCCAACCGTGCCAACGCAGCTCGTCGTGCGTTGGTGGCCGGTAGCTACCCGGACCCGCAAGTCGCGCGCGTGGTGGGGTTTGCGTCTTCGCAGTTGTTTGATGCGAAAGACCCGTTCAACCCGATCAACCGCCGTATCGATATCGTGGTGCTGACCAAAAAGGCCCAGCGTGCGATTGAGGGTGACCCGCCGCCGGCACCGCAACCCACCCAAGGTGCGGGCGCGCCGGGTGAAGTGCCGGCCGATCCGAACGCTATTCCGCCAGGGCAGGAGCCGTTGCCGGCGCATGAACTGCGCCAGAAGCTGAATTTGTTTGATGAGGGTGGGGTGAAGGATCCTACGGTGCCAGGTACGGGTTCGTAGACTTCACATACAACAAGGCCGCGATGATCGCGGCCTTGTTGTTTCAGCAGTTTAATAACTGCTTTCGGGCAGACTCGCAATAATCGACCGATAGCTGTTCATCCGCTGCTGCTGCACACGCCCATCCTCCAGCGCCTTGAGCAACGCACAGCCCGGCTCGCGGTCGTGTTTGCAGTCGCGGAAGCGGCAGGTGCCGATCAGGTCGTTGAATTCGATGAAGCCCGCTTCCACATCGCTGCGGCTGACGTGGCCGAGGCCGAATTCACGGATGCCTGGGGAGTCGATCAACTCACCGCCGCCGGGGAAGTGGAACAGCCGCGCGGTGGTGGTGGTGTGGGTGCCCTGTCCGGACAGTTCCGACAGCGGGCCCACGCGGGTGTCGACTTCCGGCAGCAGGCTGTTGACCAGCGAGGATTTACCCACGCCTGACTGGCCGACAAACACGCTGATGCGCCCGTCCAACTGCTGTTGCAGCTGTTCCATACCATTACCGTGATGCGCCGAAACCTCCAGCACCGGGTAACCGAGGGTGCGGTACACCGCCAGCAAGGCGTTGAGCGCCGGGGCGTTCTGTTCGTCGATCAGGTCGAATTTGTTCAACAGCAACAGCGGGCGGATGCCGGCGTGCTCGGCTGCGACCAGGTAGCGGTCGATCAGGTTGGCATGCGGCTCAGGCAGTGGCGCGAACACGATGACAATCATGTCGACGTTGGCCGCCACTGGCTTGAGCTGGCCGCGGCTGTCCGGGCGGCGCAGTTCGGTGGTGCGAGGCAGTTGGGCGACGATCACGCCGATGCCCTGGTTGCCGGCTCGCCAGACCACTTTGTCGCCGGTGACCAGCGCAGGCAGGTTGGCGCGCAGGTGGCAACGGGATACCGAGCCTGCGAGTTCGCCTTCCAGCGCCTCGACTTCGACCTGTACACCAAAGTGCGCGATCACCAGGCCCGTTTGCTCGGGGCCCAGGTCGCCGCCTTCAAGCGCTTCCACGGCGGAGGATTCACGTTTGGCGGCGCGAGCGGCGCGTTCACCTTGAATCTTTTCGATGCGCCAGTTTTGGCGACGGTTGAGCTGGCGTTTGGCCATTGGTGTTCCGTGTCGATAATACAAAGGTTAGGTAAAACGGTCGCGAGTCTAGCATGCCCCTGCCTGCTAAACTGCGCAGCTAAGCCAAGGTGCCAAGAGAATCAAGCCATGCAAAACCCACAGAACCTGATTTGGATCGATCTGGAAATGACCGGTCTGAACCCTGACACCGACGTCATCATCGAAATGGCGACGATTGTCACCGACAGCAACCTCAACACCTTGGCCGAAGGGCCGGTGATTGCCATCCACCACAGCGACGCCGTCCTCGCCACCATGGACGAGTGGAATACCCGCACTCATGGCAACTCCGGCCTGACCCAGCGCGTGCGCGACAGCCGTATCAGCATGGCCGAAGCAGAAGCCGAGACCATCGCCTTCCTGGAAAAGTGGGTGCCCAAGGGCAAGTCGCCGATCTGCGGCAACAGCATCTGCCAGGATCGTCGCTTCCTTTATACGCATATGAAAGCGCTGGAAAGCTACTTCCACTACCGCAACCTGGATGTGTCCACGCTTAAAGAGCTGGCTGCGCGTTGGGCGCCGGAAGTCAAAGACAGCTTCCATAAAGGCAGCACGCACTTGGCGCTGGATGATATTCGCGAGTCGATTGCCGAGCTGCAGCATTACCGCAAGCATTTCATCAAGGCCTGAAGATGTGGCGCCTGGCCCGGCGCCATCGAAGGCAAGCCAGCTCCCACGCTTGACCGTTTTGTCACGACGCGCGCGGAACAAATGGGGGAGCTGGCTCGCCTGCGGTAGGGTCGACGCGGTCTTTCGCCAAGCGCCCTCTTTTGGTGCCATCAGCAAATGATTAGACTGCCGGCCTCAATGCAAGGATCGCCATCATGCTGCTGATGCTCTACCTCATCGCCATCACCGCCGAAGCCATGACCGGCGCGCTGTCGGCCGGACGGCGTGGCATGGACTGGTTCGGCGTGGTGCTGATCGCGTGTGTGACGGCGTTGGGTGGCGGTTCGGTGCGTGATGTGCTGCTTGGGCACTACCCGCTGACCTGGGTCAAGCACCCGGAATACCTGGTGCTGACCTCCATTGCCGCACTGGTGACGATCTTTATCGCACCGCTGATGCGCCGCCTGCGCTCGCTGTTCCTGGCGCTGGACGCCGTGGGCCTGGTGGCCTTCACCCTGATCGGTTGCATGACTGCGCTGGAAATGGGCCACGGCATGCTGGTGGCATCGGTCAGCGGGGTGATCACCGGGGTCTTCGGCGGCATCCTGCGCGACATCTTCTGCAACGACATCCCGCTGATCTTTCGCCGCGAGTTGTACGCCAGTGTGTCGTTCCTCGCCGCCTGGTTTTATATGCTGTGCCTTTATCTGGAGCTGCCCAGCGAGCAAGCGATCCTGCTGACCCTGTTCAGCGGCTTTCTACTGCGCCTGCTGGCGATCCGTTTTCACTGGGAAATGCCCAAGTTCGTCTACAACGACGATGTGCACTAGCGGCTGGCGTGCTGGTTCAGTGCCCATTCCACGTGTTCGCGCACCAGTTCCGACGGGTAATCCCGGCGTGCCTTCAAAGCCTCCAGCACTGGAATGCTCGACGGCGCATTGCCCAGGCCCACCGCGAGATTGCGCAGCCAGCGCTCGTAGCCGGCACGACGCAGCGGTGAGCCTTCGGTGCTGCTGAGGAATTTATCCTCGTCCCACATAAACAACTCGGCCAGTTCTGCGTTATCCAGATTGTGGCGTGGCTTGAAATCGCTTTCGCCGGTAGCGCGGGCGAAACGATTCCACGGGCACACGATCTGACAGTCATCGCAGCCGAACACGCGGTTGCCGATCAGTGGGCGCAGGTCCTCGGGAATCGCGTGTTTGAGCTCGATGGTCAGGTAGGAAATGCAGCGTCGCGCGTCCAACACATAGGGACCGACGAAGGCATTGGTGGGGCAGATGTCCAGGCAAGCAGTGCAGCGGCCGCAGTGTTCAGTGCTGTGAGGCGCGTCGATCGGCAGCGGCAAGTCGACAAACAGCTCGCTGAGGAAGAAGTAACTGCCCGCCTTGCGATTGAGTACCAGGGTGTTTTTACCGATCCAGCCCAGCCCGGCTTTTTCGGCGATGGCTTTTTCCAGCACTGGTGCGCTGTCGACAAAGGCGCGGAAACCGAAAGGGCCGATCTGCGCCTGGATGCGGTCGGCCAGTTGCTGCACGCGCTTGCGGATCAGCTTGTGATAGTCGCGGCCCAGGGCGTAACGCGAGATGTAGGCTTTTTCCGGCTTGGCCAGTAATTGGGCCATTTGTGTATCGCCCGGTAGGTAATCCATGCGCAGCGACACCACGCGCAAGGTACCGGGCACCAGTTCATCGGGATGAGAGCGTTTGCTGCCATGGGCGCCCATGTACTCCATCTCGCCGTGGTAGCCCGCGTCGAGCCAGCGTTGCAGGTGCTGCTCATGCTCGGCGAGGTCCAGGCCGCTGATGCCGACTTGTTGAAAGCCCAGTTCGCGGCCCCAGTCTTTGATCGATTGGGCGAGGGCGGGCAGATCGGTGGTGATGGCAGGCATGAGACAAGGGAAACCGCAGGTTAGATAGGTATAATTCTGCCAGACATCGGAGCTCGAAGACGCATGCCGCAGACAAAACACGCAATAACCGACGTACAGTCCCTCTTGCACGGCCATTTGCCGCAGCTGGCGGCGCGCTCCCCGGACGACCATAAAGGCCGGTTTGGCCACCTGTTGGTCATAGGTGGCGACCGCGGCTTGGGTGGCGCAGCCTTGCTGAGCGCAGAAAGTGCCTTGCGCAGTGGCGCGGGCATGGTGTCCCTGGCAACGCGCCTGGAGCACGTGCCAGCTGCTTTGGCTCGCTTGCCGGAAGTCATGACGGTGGGTGTGAGCTCGGCCAACCAACTGATGGGCCTGCTGGAAAAAATCTCGGTCATTGTGATCGGGCCTGGCCTTGGAGACGCGTCCTGGGGCAAAAGCCTGCTGTCTGTGGCCGCCAACGCCAAGCAACCGCAAGTCTGGGACGCCGACGCCTTGAACCAACTCGCCAGCGGCAGCGTCAGCTTGCCGGCCAACTGCGTGATCACCCCGCATCCGGGGGAGGCCGCGCGGTTGTTGGGCATTTCGATAGCCGAGGTTCAGGCCGATCGTCTTAGGGTGGCGCGCGCGTTGAGCCAGACATTCAATGCAGTGGCTATCCTCAAGGGGGCTGGCAGTTTGATTGCCAGCCCGGACGGACGAGTTTCACGGTGTGAACAAGGTCATCCGGCGATGGCAACTGCAGGGCTGGGCGATGTCCTGGCCGGCCTGGTGGGCGCGTTGCTGGCCCAGGGCATGCAGGCCTATGAGGCAAGCTGTCTGGCGGTTTGGTTGCACGCCACGGCGGGCGATCGCCAGGGCACCTTTGGTCGTGGCTTGGCTGCCAGCGACTTGATACCTGCCATTCGTCAATTGTTGGAGGAGCAGTCGCCGTGTCTGAAGTAATCCTTTTCCTGGCCGATGAAGAGGCCACCGTTGCGTTCGGGCAACGCCTTGCGCAGGTGACGGCGGGGACAGGGCTGATCTTTCTGGAAGGCAACTTGGGGGCGGGCAAGACCACGTTGTCCCGAGGGATTATCCGCGGGTTGGGCCACACTGGGGCAGTAAAAAGCCCTACGTTCACCCTGGTCGAACCCTACGAAATCGGTGCGGTGCGCGCCTTCCACTTTGACCTCTATCGTCTGGTGGACCCCGAAGAGTTGGAATACATGGGGATCCGGGATTACTTCGATGACGATGCGTTGTGCCTGATTGAGTGGCCAGATAAAGGCACAGGCTTTTTGCCAAAGCCTGACATGACCATTACCATTACGCCGCATGAGCACGGGCGTCAGTTGAAGTTGTTGCCCCAGAGCGCGCGCGGCCAGTCGTGGTGCGCCGCTTTGGCATTGGAATTCAAATAATTGGTGGGGTTAGGTATGCGCTTTCGCGCGTTGGTTGCTGTCGTGGGGGTGTTGCTTGCGGCAATGACTGTCAATGCTCTGGCTGCTTCACAGGTAAAAAGTGTGCGCCTGTGGCGAGCGCCGGATAACACGCGACTGGTGTTCGACCTGTCTGGGCCGGTCCAGCACAGCGTCTTTACCCTGACGGCGCCCGATCGCCTGGTGATCGACATCAACGGCGCGACCCTGGCCGCGCCGTTGAAAGTGTCCACCGCCAATACCCCGATTACCGCCATGCGCTCGGCCCAACGGACACCGACCGACCTGCGCGTGGTGATCGACCTGAAAAAGGTCGTGACCCCGAAAAGCTTCTCCCTGGCGCCTAACGCCCAGTACGGCAACCGACTGGTGGTCGACCTGTTCGACAATGCCGCCGATGCCAACCCGCCACCTGCACCGCCCCCGAGCGTTGCGACTGTCCCGGCGGTTCCGGTCAATCCGTCGCAACCGCAGGTCAAGCTGCCTCCGCCACCACCGGCTCCGGCCGGCAAGCGCGACATTATCGTGGTGATCGATGCTGGTCACGGTGGTGAGGATCCGGGTGCCTCCGGTTCACGCGGTCAGCATGAAAAAGACGTGGTACTGGCGATTGCCCGTGAACTGCAGCGTCAGATCAATGCGATGAAAGGCTACCGCGCCGAGCTGACCCGTACCGGCGACTACTTCATTCCATTGCGCGGCCGTACCGAAATCGCCCGTAAGAAGGGCGCCGACCTGTTCGTGTCGATCCATGCCGACGCCGCGCCTTCGGCCGCAGCCTTTGGCGCCTCGGTGTTTGCCCTGTCGGATCGCGGCGCTACCTCCGAGACCGCGCGTTGGCTGGCCGACAGTGAAAACCGTTCCGACCTGATCGGCGGAGCCGGCAACGTATCACTCGATGACAAGGACAAAATGCTCGCCGGTGTGTTGCTCGACCTGTCGATGACCGCTTCGCTGACGTCCAGCCTGAACGTCGGCCAGAAGGTCCTGAGCAATATCGGCCGCGTTACGCCGCTGCACAAACAGCGCGTAGAGCAAGCGGGCTTCATGGTGCTGAAATCGCCGGACATCCCCTCGATCCTGGTGGAAACCGGCTTTATCTCCAATTCCAACGAAGCCTCGAAACTGGCGACCGGCAGCCACCAGCAGGCGCTGGCGCGTTCCATCAGCGCCGGTGTTCGCCAGTTCTTCCAGCAGAATCCGCCACCGGGCACCTATATCGCCTGGCTGCGTGACTCCGGGAAAATCGCTCAGGGCCCGCGCGACCATCGCGTGCAGCCCGGCGACACCCTGGCCATGCTGGCCGTGCGTTTCCAGGTGTCGGCCGCTACCTTGCGCAGCGCCAACAACCTGAAGACGGATGAATTGAAAGTCGGCCAGGTGTTGACCATCCCTGGCACTGAATTGGCGGCACAGTAATGAGCGAATCCATTCTGGACAACGGCTCACGCATCGAACTGCTGAGCCCACGTCTTGCCAACCAGATTGCGGCGGGCGAGGTTGTGGAGCGTCCGGCATCGGTGATCAAGGAACTGCTGGAAAACAGCATCGACTCCGGCGCCAAGCGCATTGATGTCGACGTGGAGCAGGGCGGCGTCAAGCTGCTGCGGGTGCGTGATGATGGCAGCGGCATTTCTTCCGACGACTTGCCGCTGGCCTTGGCGCGTCACGCCACCAGCAAGATTCGCGACTTGGAAGACCTGGAACGGGTGATGAGCCTGGGCTTTCGCGGTGAGGCCCTGGCCTCTATCAGCTCTGTGGCGCGCCTGACCCTGACGTCTCGCACTCGCAGCGCCGAGCAGGCCTGGCAAGTGGAAACCGAAGGTCGCGACATGGCACCTCGGGTCCAGCCGGCAGCCCATCCCGTCGGTACTTCGGTGGAAGTGCGCGACCTGTTCTTCAACACCCCGGCGCGGCGTAAATTCCTCAAGGCCGAAAAAACCGAATTCGATCACCTGCAGGAAGTCATCAAACGCCTGGCCTTGGCCCGCTTCGACGTGGCGTTTCACTTGCGTCATAACGGCAAGACCATCCTCAGTTTGCACGAAGCCCACGATGACGCCGCGCGTGCTCGCCGTGTGTCGGCGATCTGCGGGCCGGGGTTCCTGGAGCAGGCGCTGCCGATTGAAATCGAACGCAATGGCCTGCGGCTGTGGGGCTGGGTCGGCTTGCCGACCTTCTCCCGCAGCCAGGCGGACTTGCAGTATTTCTTTGTGAATGGCCGTGCGGTGCGCGACAAACTGGTGGCCCACGCGGTGCGCCAGGCCTATCGCGATGTGCTGTTCAACGGGCGGCACCCAACGTTTGTGCTGTTTTTTGAGGTCGACCCGTCGGTGGTGGACGTTAACGTGCACCCCACCAAGCACGAAGTGCGCTTCCGTGACGGACGCATGGTGCACGACTTCCTCTATGGCACCTTGCACCGCACCCTGGGTGATGTGCGCCCAGACGATCAATTGGCCGCGCCCATTGTGACGGCCGTGGTCCGCCCGAGTGGCCCGCAAGCCGGTGAGTTTGGCCCCCAGGGCGAAATGAGCCTGGCGGCCAACCTGTTGCAATCGCCGCAGTCGCAACCGTCCTATACCGCGCCGAATGCCGGCGCCGGCTCGGGTTATCAATACCAATACACCCCGCGTCCACAGTCGGCGGTGCCGGTGGCTGAGGCCCAGGCTGCTTACCGCGAGTTTTTCGCGCCGCTGCCGGGTGCTGAACCGGGCGCGCCGGTTGCCCTGCCGGAAGGCGGTGGAGATATCCCGCCGTTGGGCTACGCGTTGGCGCAGCTCAAGGGCATCTACATCCTGGCGGAAAACGCCCATGGCCTGGTGCTGGTGGACATGCACGCCGCCCACGAGCGGATCATGTACGAACGCCTCAAGATTGCCATGGCCAGCGAAGGCCTCAGCGGCCAGCCGCTGCTGGTGCCGGAGTCGCTGGCAGTCAGCCAGCGCGAGGCCGATTGTGCCGAAGAGCACCACAGCGTGTTCCAGAAGCTGGGCTTCGAACTGCAGCGCCTGGGCCCGGAAACCCTGGCCATCCGTCAGATTCCTGCGCTGCTCAAGCAGGCCGAGGCCAACCGGCTGGTGGCCGACGTACTGGCTGACCTGATGGAATACGGCACCAGTGACCGCATCCAGGCCCACATCAACGAACTGCTCGGCACCATGGCCTGCCACGGTGCCATTCGCGCCAATCGCCGCCTGGCCTTGCCGGAAATGAACGGCCTGCTGCGCGACATGGAAAACACCGAACGCAGCGGGCAATGCAACCATGGCCGACCGACCTGGACCCAGATGGGCCTGGACGATCTGGACAAACTCTTCCTGCGCGGCCGTTGATGAGTGCCTTGCCCCCCGCCATCTTCCTGATGGGCCCTACGGCCGCCGGCAAGACCGACCTGGCCATCGAGCTGACCAAGGTGCTGCCGTGCGAGCTGATCAGTGTCGACTCGGCCCTGGTTTACCGGGACATGGACATCGGCACCGCCAAGCCATCAAAAGCGCTGCTGGCCCAGTATCCGCATCAGTTGATCGACATCATCGACCCGTCAGAGAGCTATTCGGCCGCGGATTTTCGCACAGACGCCCTGGCTGCCATGGCTGACATCACCGCGCGAGGCAATATTCCGCTGCTGGTGGGCGGCACGATGCTCTATTACAAGGCTTTGCAGGAGGGCCTGGCGGACATGCCGCCGGCCGACGCCCAGGTGCGCGCCGAACTGGAAGAAGAGGCTGCACGCCTTGGCTGGCAAGCCTTGCACGACCAGTTGGCGTCGGTAGACCCAATATCTGCCGCGCGCATTCACCCCAATGACCCCCAGCGCCTCACTCGCGCCTTGGAGGTCTGGCGTGTCAGCGGGCAGACCATGACTGAACACCGGCTGAAACAAAGTGCGCAAAGTGCTGACGCAGGCGCATCTGGCGCATCACAATTGCCCTATACTGTGGCGAATCTGGCCATCGCTCCGGCAAATCGCCAGGTGCTGCATGAACGAATTGCACAAAGATTCACAATTATGTTGGAACAGGGGTTTGTGGACGAGGTCGTAGCTCTGCGTTCCAGAGGTGACCTGCACCCAGGGTTACCTTCGATACGTGCTGTAGGCTACCGTCAAGTCTGGGATCATCTGGATGGCAAGCTGACGTCAGCCGAAATGCAGGAACGCGGCATCATTGCCACGCGCCAATTGGCGAAACGCCAGTTCACCTGGTTGCGCAGCTGGAGCGATTTGCACTGGCTGGACAGTCTGGACAGCGACAATCTGTCACGCGCCTTGAAATACTTGGGAACGGTCTCCATATTGAGCTGAGTCCCTGCAATTGCCGTCTATCCTTGGGGGTGTGACGGCCATAAGCTATCTATTTTCCGATTTTTTTATTATTGATCCTTAAAGGAGTGCGGCACATGTCAAAAGGGCATTCGCTACAAGACCCTTACTTGAATACTTTACGTAAAGAGAAAGTGGGGGTTTCCATCTACCTGGTCAACGGTATCAAGCTGCAGGGCACGATCGAGTCGTTCGACCAGTTCGTGATCCTGCTGAAGAACACCGTCAGCCAGATGGTCTACAAGCACGCTATCTCGACAGTCGTTCCAGTTCGTCCAATCCGTCTGCCTAGCGCAGCAGGTGATGATGCAGCTGACGCTGAGCCAGGTAACGCCTGATAGGAGTCTCCTTTGTTCTTTGAGCGCCACGGTGGTGGTGAGCGAGTAATCCTCGTTCACTTGGATGGACAGGACCCTGAGGCGCGCGAAGATCCGCAGGAGTTTCAGGAGTTGGCAAATTCGGCCGGCGCCGAGACCGTTGCGTTTTTTAACGTACCGCGTCATCGGCCAACCGCCAAATTCCTGATTGGCAGCGGCAAGGTCGAGGAACTGCGCGACCTGGTGCACGCCGAAGAAGCCGATCTGGTGATCTTCAATCACGTCCTCACGCCCAGTCAGGAACGTAACCTCGAACGTGTCTTCGAGTGTCGCGTGATCGACCGTACCGGTCTGATTCTCGATATTTTCGCCCAGCGCGCCCGTACCCATGAAGGCAAGCTCCAGGTCGAACTGGCCCAGCTTGATCACATGAGCACCCGCCTGGTCCGCGGCTGGACTCACCTTGAGCGTCAAGGTGGCGGCATCGGCATGCGTGGTCCGGGTGAAACCCAGCTCGAAACCGACCGACGCCTGTTGCGGGTTCGCCTGCGCCAGATCAAGGGTCGCCTGGAGAAGGTACGCAGCCAGCGTGAGCAATCACGACGGGGTCGTTCCCGTGCGGATATCCCGACCGTGTCGCTGGTGGGCTATACCAACGCCGGCAAATCCACACTCTTCAATAACGTGACGAAATCGGACGTGTACGCGGCCGACCAACTGTTCGCCACCCTCGACCCGACCTTGCGTCGTCTGGATCTGGACGACCTGGGGCCGATTGTCCTGGCCGACACCGTAGGTTTCATTCGTCACTTGCCGCACAAGCTGGTCGAGGCATTTCGGTCTACGCTCGAAGAGTCGAGCAACTCCGACCTGCTGTTGCACGTGATCGATGCGGCCGAACCGGATCGCATGTTGCAGATTGAACAGGTGATGCTGGTACTGGGCGAGATCGGTGCCCAGGACTTGCCGATCCTCGAGGTCTATAACAAACTCGATTTGCTTGAAGGCGTTGAGCCACAAATCCAGCGCGATGAGAACGGCAAGCCCCAGCGGGTCTGGCTGTCGGCGCGTGATGGCAGTGGTCTTGAGTTGCTTGAACAAGCCATTGCCGAGTTGCTTGGCAGCGATTTGTTCGTCGGCACCTTGCGCTTGCCCCAGCGTTTTGCTCGACTGCGTGCACAGTTTTTCGAGCTGGGTGCGGTGCAGAAAGAAGAACACGACGAAGAAGGTGTCAGCTTGCTGGCCGTTCGATTGCCGCGCTCGGAGCTGAATCGGCTGGTCAGCCGTGAAGGCGTTGTACCGGCAGAGTTCATCGAACAACACACTTTGCAATAAAAGCCTCCTAAAGCGGTTGTGCCGCGGTGGCAGGCATTCTGTAGCATTGGTCGGCGCGCCGTGGGTGCGTCTTTGCTTTATCAGATGGAGAGCGCTATGGCTTGGAATGAGCCGGGTGGCAACTCGAATAATCAGGATCCTTGGGGTGGTAAACGCCGCAATAATGGCGACCGCAAGGGGCCACCAGATCTCGACGAGGCCTTCCGAAAGCTGCAGGAAAGCCTGAATGGGTTGTTCGGTGGTGGAAAAAAACGGGGTGGTGACGACGGTGGTCGCACAAGCAAGGGCGGCGGCTATGGCCTGCTGGGCCTGGGTCTTGTCGTGCTGGCGGCCGTATGGCTGTACAGCGCCGTCTACGTGGTGGACGAGCAGGAGCAAGCCGTGGTGCTGCGCTTCGGCAAATACTACGAGACTGTCGGCCCTGGCCTGAACATCTATTTCCCGCCGATCGACAAGAAGTACATGGAAAACGTCACGCGTGAGCGTGCCTACACCAAGCAGGGCCAGATGCTGACCGAAGACGAGAACATCGTCGAAGTGCCGCTGACCGTGCAGTACAAGATCAGCAACCTGCAGGACTTCGTGCTGAACGTTGATCAGCCGGAAATCAGCCTGCAACACGCTACCGAAAGTGCCCTGCGCCATGTCGTCGGTTCTACCGCGATGGACCAGGTGCTGACCGAAGGGCGTGAATTGATGGCCAGCGAGATCAAGGAGCGCCTGCAACGGTTCCTCGATACCTATCGCACCGGTATTACCGTCACCCAGGTGAACGTACAGAGCGCAGCCGCACCGCGCGAAGTACAGGAAGCCTTCGATGACGTGATCCGTGCCCGTGAAGACGAGCAGCGCTCGCGCAACCAGGCTGAAACCTACGCCAACGGCGTCGTGCCGGAAGCCCGTGGTCAGGCCCAGCGCATCCTCGAGGACGCCAACGGTTATCGCGACGAAGTGGTCTCTCGTGCCAAGGGTGAGGCGGATCGCTTTACCAAGTTGGTCGCCGAGTACCGCAAGGCGCCAGAAGTCACGCGTGAGCGTCTGTACCTGGACACCATGCAGGAAGTCTTCAGCAACACCAGCAAGGTTCTCGTGACCGGCAGCAAAGGTGGGCAGAACAACCTGCTGTACCTGCCGCTGGACAAGATGATCGAAGGTGGTCGTAGCAGCACCAGCGCACCGTCCACCGGTTCCACTGCCGCTGCCAACGAAGCGAGCGCCCGTGCGGCCGCTGACTTGCTGCAACAGCAAACACGTACCAGGGAGAGTCGTTGATGAGCAATAAATCGCTGACCGCCCTGATTGTGGGCGTCGTCGTGGTCATCGCTGCCTGGAACTGCTTCTACATCGTGGCTCAGACCGAGCGTGCGGTGCTGCTGCAATTCGGTCGCGTGGTCCAGGCGGATGTCCAGCCGGGCCTGCATGTGAAAGTCCCCTACGTCAACCAGGTGCGCAAGTTCGACGCCCGCCTGATGACCCTGGATGCACCGACACAGCGCTTCCTGACCCTGGAAAAGAAAGCCGTGATGGTTGACGCTTACGCCAAGTGGCGCGTCAAGGATGCCGAGCGCTTCTACACTGCGACCTCCGGCCTCAAGCAGATTGCCGACGAGCGTTTGTCGCGCCGTCTGGAGTCGGGCCTGCGTGACCAGTTTGGTAAGCGCACCCTGCATGAGGTGGTTTCCGGTGAGCGTGATGCGCTGATGGCTGACATCACCCGTTCGCTGAACACGATGGCGGAAAAAGAGCTGGGCATCGAAGTGGTTGATGTCCGGGTCAAGGCTATCGACCTGCCGAAGGAAGTGAACCGCAGCGTGTTCGAGCGGATGAGCACCGAGCGTGAGCGTGAAGCCCGTGAGCACCGCGCCAAGGGTAACGAGTTGGCAGAAGGCATCCGAGCGGATGCCGACCGTCAGCGCCGTGTCCTGCTGGCCGAAGCCTATCGCGAGTCTGAAGAGGCCCGTGGTGATGGCGATGCTCAAGCGGCGGCGATCTACGCCAAGGCCTACGGACAGGACCAGGAGTTCTACGCGTTCTACCGTAGCCTTCGCGCCTACCGTGAAAGCTTCGCGAACAAAACCGACGTCATGGTGCTGGACCCAAGCAGCGACTTCTTCCGCTACCTGGAAAAGTCCAAGTAACCAGCCTGTGATTCTGTAGGTGTCATCTCCGTCGGGCGGCTAAAACGCCTGGCGGGGTGATCCTTTCAGAAAACGGGTGTATGATGCGGCAGCCGGGAAATTCCCGGCTTTTTTGCGTCTGCATGTTTGATTCGGCAGGCGTGACAGGTTTTTCGAGGAAAGTGCCCGACGAGGCCGATTACAGGCCGTTCGTCACGTCGCTCTTGCGCGTGGTTTATGCAGGGGGCGGGTGTTTTCTGCTTCACTCAAGGCTCGGCCGAGGGCTGGCCGCCCGGATCAAAGGGGAATGGCGTAATGGCAACGGTAGACCGCTGGCTGCTGCCAGATGGCATCGAAGAAGTACTGCCACCAGAAGCTGCGCGCATTGAAGTAGCGCGTCGCCAGGTGTTGGATCTGTTCCAGAGCTGGGGTTACGAGTTTGTCGTGACCCCCCATATCGAGTACCTGGAATCCCTGCTGACCGGCGCGGGCCAGGACCTGGATCTGCGCACCTTCAAGGTCATCGACCCGCAATCGGGCCGGCAAATGGGTTTCCGTGCCGACATCACGCCGCAAGTGGCGCGTATCGATGCGCATACCCTGCGCCGCGAAGGTCCGAGCCGTCTTTGCTATGCCGGCAGCGTGCTGCATGCACAGCCGCGTGCGTTGTCGTCGTCCCGGAGCCCGATCCAGCTGGGCGCCGAGTTGTACGGCGATGCCAGCCCGAGCAGCGATGTTGAAGTGATCAGCTTGATGCTGGCCATGCTGCAATTGGCCGATGTGCCGGATGTTCACATGGACCTGGGACACGTGGGTATCTACCGTGGCCTGGCCCGTGCGGCCGGTTTGTCCGGTGAAGTGGAACAGCAGCTCTTCGATGCCTTACAACGCAAGGCCATCGATGAAGTGATCGCCCTGACCGCCGGTGTGCCTGCCGATCTGGCTGACATGCTGCGTGCATTGGTCAACCTGTGCGGCGGCCGTGAAGTGCTGGTCGCCGCGCGTCAGCGCCTGGCCAACGCGCCGGCGCCGGTACTGGCTGCGCTGGACGACGTGCTGGCGATTGCCGAGCAGTTGTCGGCGCGCTTCCCGGAGCTGCCGCTGTACTTTGATCTGGGTGAGTTGCGCGGCTACCACTACCACACTGGTGTGGTGTTCGCGGTATTTGTACCGGGTGTTGGCCAGGCCATCGCCCAAGGTGGTCGTTATGACGATATCGGCGCCGACTTCGGTCGGGCGCGTCCGGCCACTGGTTTCTCCACCGATTTGAAAACCCTGGTGACCCTGGGGCGTGCTGAGGTCGAGCTACCGTCTGGTGGCATTTGGATGCCCGACAGTACGGACGCAGCACTCTGGCAGCAGGTTTGCCAGTTGCGCAGTGAGGGTCAGCGTGTCGTCCAGGCTTTGCCTGGGCAACCATTGGCCGCCGCCCGTGAAGCGGACTGCGACCGGCAATTGATTCTGCAGAACGGGCTTTGGCAAGTATCGCCACTGGCTTCTTGAGTTTTCCTGCCGGCCATCGCCGGCACCAAGTTTGCGCGAATGAGGACAAGTGTTATGGGTAAGAATGTCGTAGTCCTGGGCACCCAATGGGGTGATGAGGGCAAAGGCAAGATCGTTGATCTGCTGACCGAACATGCTGCCGCCGTAGTGCGCTACCAAGGTGGTCACAACGCTGGCCACACCCTGGTCATCGATGGCGAAAAAACCGTCTTGCACCTGATCCCGTCGGGTGTACTGCGCGAAGGCGTGCAGTGCCTGATCGGCAACGGCGTCGTGGTTGCACCTGACGCCCTGCTGCGTGAGATCACCAAGCTGGAAGAGAAAGGCGTACCGGTGCGTGAGCGCCTGCGTATCAGCCCGTCTTGCCCGCTGATCCTGTCCTTCCATGTTGCGCTGGACCAGGCCCGTGAAAAGGCCCGTGGCGAGCTGAAGATCGGTACGACCGGTCGCGGCATCGGCCCGGCCTACGAAGACAAGGTTGCACGTCGTGGCCTGCGTGTGGGCGACCTGCTCAACATGCCGCGCTTTGAAGACAAGCTGCGTGAACTGGTGGATTACCACAACTTCATGCTGGTGGGGTACTACAAAGAGCCAGCCATCGAGTTCGAAAAGACCCTGGCCGAGTGCAAGGAATACGCTGAGCTGCTCAAGCCGCTGATGCTGGACGTGACCGCCGAGCTGCACGACCTGCGTCGCGCTGGCAAAGACATCATGTTCGAAGGTGCCCAAGGTTCGCTGCTGGACATCGACCACGGTACCTACCCGTACGTGACCAGCTCCAACACCACTGCGGGTGGCGTTGCGACCGGTTCGGGTGTTGGCCCGATGTTCCTGGACTACATCCTGGGCATCACCAAGGCTTACACCACTCGCGTAGGTTCGGGCCCGTTCCCGACTGAGCTGTTCGACGAAGTCGGTGCGCACCTGGCCAAGCAAGGTCACGAGTTCGGCGCGACCACCGGCCGTGCTCGTCGTTGCGGCTGGTTCGACGCGGTTATCCTGCGTCGCGCTATCGATGTGAACAGCATCTCGGGCATCTGCCTGACCAAGCTGGACGTGCTCGACGGTCTGGAAACCATCAACATCTGCATCGGCTACAAAGACGCAGAAGGTAAAGATGTGGCCCCGACTGACGCTGACAGCTACGTAGGTCTGCAGCCTGTGTACGAAGAAGTGCCGGGCTGGACCGAATCGACCGTGGGTGCCAAAACCCTGGAAGAACTGCCAGCGAACGCCCGTGCCTACATCAAGCGTGTTGAAGAGCTGATCGGCGCACCGATCGACATTATTTCGACAGGTCCGGACCGCAACGAAACCATCGTTCTGCGTCACCCGTTCGCTTAATAAGCTGTTGATGTAAAAAGCAAAGGGCTCCTCGGGGAGCCCTTTGTCGTTTCTGTCGTTCGGGCGGCACGACCTTTGCTTCGGTTCTCTCTTTCGCGGTGCTATCAAATTAATGGCACCCGTGGTCGAGGGATTCCCGATGTCTGCCGTTCTCTCATTGTTACAAAGCCGTCTGTTGCGGCCGGTGTTCGTTACCCTAGGTATCGCTCTTTTGGTGCAAGTGCTGGTGGCGGTTGCTCTCACACGCAGCACGGTCACGGCGCTGGAGGCTGATCTGGGCAATCGCCTGGGTATCGACAGCCAGAAACTGTCGGCTGAGCTGGCCCAGGCTGGTAAAGAAGTCACATCCAGCCTGGACAGCTTGTCGACC
The DNA here is from genome assembly GCF_000934565.1 of Pseudomonas simiae. Classification (NCBI taxonomy): domain Bacteria; kingdom Pseudomonadati; phylum Pseudomonadota; class Gammaproteobacteria; order Pseudomonadales; family Pseudomonadaceae; genus Pseudomonas; species Pseudomonas simiae. The sequence goes on from NZ_CP010896.1 coordinate 577,412, forward strand.
AGTACCCGTCAGCGTCTGACCGCGGGGCTTTCAACCCGCCTGCAGGAAGAGCAGAAGCAGCTGCGTGCGACCCTGGAAAAAGACCTGCAGGACTCCGCCAATGACATGGCGCAGCTGCTGGCCTCGGTGGCGCCGCGTGCCATGTGGGACAGCGACGTGCCGACGCTGTCGGAGTTCGCCCGGCGTGCCCAGCGTAATCCCAACGTGCTGTTCGTAGTGTATGACGACGCGGCGGGTGAGCATTTGACCCGCTACCTCAATCGTGAAAACCCGATCAACCAGGCGTTGTTGGAAAAGGGCAAGGGTGACCGCGCCTTGGATAAAGTGTTGAACGCGGCGAAAGACGACCCTTCTGTGTTTTATGTCGAAGCGTCCATCAGCCCCAATGGCGTGGAGATCGGCAAGGTGCGCATGGGGGTTTCCACTGCCGCGGTGGAGGCTGACCTGGTGGCGCTGGATAAGCGTTTCGCCGCACTGATCGCCAGTGGTGACCAGCTGGTGGGCGACAGTCTCAAGGGCGCGGCGGCTGATAGCGCTGCCGCCATGGGCGCCCGCCTGCAATCCGCACAGGCCACTGCAACCCAGATGACCGCCAATACCACCGGCGCCGTCCAGGACGCTGCTGGCACCTTGCGCTGGCGTATCGGCATGGGGCTCGCGCTGGTCGGTTTGAGTGTATTACTGTTGATCGCCATCGTGCTGGGGCGCCGGGTAGTCAATCGCCTGAAGTTGCTGATCGCGGCCATGGATGACTTGGCTGCGGGCGAGGGCGACCTCACCAAGCGCGTGCAAATCAGCAGCAAGGACGAAATCGGCGACATGGCCTCGGCGGTCAATCGCTTTGTGGATAAGTTGCAGCCCATCGTGCGCGAAGCCGGGGATGTGGCCCAGCGTACGGGTGTGGAAATCGGTGCCATGACCTTGCGCAATGCCGGTGCTGATGCAGCGGCCGGCTTGCAGCGCGATGAAGTGGCCGAGAGCTTGCGCGCACTGTCGCAGATGGCCGACGAGGCACAGGCCGAAAGCCATGCGATGCAGGCGGCGTTGCAGCAGGTCGTGGATATTCGCCAGGCGACCGATGAGAACTCGCGCACTTCAGCCGAGGTCGGCAGCCTGATCGAAGCGTTGGCGGGCCAGGTACAGGCGGGGTCCCAGGTGATCGAGCGGCTGGCCCAGCAAAGCGAGCAGATCGAGGTGGTGTTGACCGTGATTCATGGTATCGCCGAGCAAACCAACCTGCTGGCGCTCAATGCGGCAATCGAAGCGGCGCGTGCCGGTGAAACCGGACGCGGCTTTGCCGTGGTGGCGGACGAAGTGCGGGCGTTGGCGAGCAAGACACAAAGCTCCACGGGCGATATCCAGGCGCATATTGTGGCGTTGCAGCAGGGCGCGCGGGAGGCGGTGGACACCATCGGCAAGGCTGGGCGCCAGGCCAGTGAAGGTTTGCTGGTACTGCGCGACAGCGTGCGCCTGCAGCAGACGGTGCAGGCTTCGGTGGAGCAGGTGCATGCCGCGATAGGCTTGGCGACGCGTGCGGCAGAGCACCAGGCCCAGGGTGCCCATGCGGTGCGTGGTCGGGTCGAGGTCATCCATGCCCAGGCCGAACGTGCCGCCCAGGCGGTGCAGGAGACCACCGCCAGTGGCAAGGTGCTGGATGGATTGGCAGCGCAGTTGAAGGCGAGCCTGGGGCAATTCCGGGCCTAGCGTCGCCTGTTACGGCGTCATCGCGGGCAAGTCCAGCTCCCGCCTTGGAATGCATTCCAAAGGTGGGAGTCGGGCTTGCCCGCGATAGCGGTCTCAGCGGCTCAGGTATATCCGTGTCGTGAGCACATACACCGGCAACCCAGACACCAGGATCAACAGTGCTGCATAGGGCGCCGCCGCCGCGAATTCCACATTCGAGGTGTGCGCCCACACCGCCGTCGCCAGGGTATTGAGCCCGGTCGGACTGAGCAGCAGCGTCGCCGTCAGTTCTTTCATTGCATCCAGGAATACCAGTGCAAATGCTGCGCCGAGCGCCGGGAAGATAATCGGCAAGGTCACCCGGCAAAATGCACTGAACGACGAGGCGCCCAGCGTGCGCGCAGCGTCTTCAAGCTGCGGCGCAGCCTTGTTCAGCGCTGTGCGAATCGGCGCCTGGGCCAGCGGCAAGAACAGCAGCGCATAAGCAATCAGCAACAGCGCGGAGGTCTGGTACAGCGCCGGCACATAGTGCAGGGCGAAATACACCAGGGTCAGTGCAATCACCAGGCCTGGCAGGGCGTGCAGGAGGTACGGTAGGCGTTCGGCCCAGATCGCCAGCCGGCCCTTGTAGCGCACCACCAGCAACCCGACCGGTACGGCCAATACCAGGCACAGCGCGGCGCCTGCCAGGGACAGCGCCAATGAGGACAGCAACGCCTCGCCGATCTCCGCCACCGGGAATGCTGCGGAAGATCCTACTGCCAACCAGTAACCGAGCATCCCCAGCGGAATCCCGCTGCCGATGATCGCCAACGCCAGGCAATACACCTGGCCCAAGGGTGCCCACTGACCCAGTCGAACCTGCTCCGCATGCCGCGCCGCGCCCTGACCGATACGCACATGCCGGCCCTTGCCGCGGACCCGCAATTCCAGCCATAGCAGCGTCAGGCACATCACCAACAGCACCGCCGAGAGCATCGCGGCGTTGGCATTGCTGAATTCCAGTTCGAACTGCTGGTAGATCGCGGTGGTAAAAGTTTGCAAGCCGATGATCGACAGCGCGCCGAACTCCACCAGCATATGCAGTGCAATCAATAATGCCCCGGCCAGTAGCGACGGCCACAGCAGCGGCAATGTGATGCGAAAGAACACGCCCCAGCGATTCAGCCCCAGGGTGCGGGCCGACTCCTCCAGGGAGGGGTCAAGATTGCGCAGGGTCGCTGCCACCGGCAGAAAAACCAGCGGATATTTCGACAGGCTCATCACCAGGATGGCGCCGCCGAGCCCTTCGAAACTCGCGCTCAGCGACACCCAGGTGAAGCTGCTGACAAACGCCGGTACCGCGAATGGCAGGCACAGGATCACGCCCCAGATGCGTCGCCCTGGCAGGTTGCTACGCTCCAGCAGCCAGGCCAGGGACAGGCCGATTACGGCGCACGTGACCGTCACCCCGACCATCAACGCCAAGGTGTTGCGCAGCAACCCGAACACATACGGCCGCCATAGCAGGTGTACCGCTTCCGCCCAGCCGGCCTGCCAGGCTTTGAGCCCGACATAGGCCAGCGGCAGCAGGCTCAAGCCGACCAAAAACAGCACCGGCAACAACAGCCAGATCGACGGTCGCTTGGGCCTTGGGCTGAAACCCCCGCGCAGGGCGGGGGCGGGGGCGGGTAGCGATGGGTTCATCAGTTCAAGCCAACGTCACGTTCCAGGTCCAGGGCTTCTTCGGCGTTGCCCAGGTCGGCAGGGGTGACTTTCGGCGGTTGCAGCTCGCTGAAAGGCTTGAGGCCGCGGTTGGATTCCATGCCTTTGCGCAGAGGGTACTCGGCCGAGGTGTTGGTGATCACGCGCTGGCCTTCTTCGCTGGCCATGAATGCCAGCAGTTGCTGGGCTTCCTTGGGATGCTTGCTGGACTTCAGCGCCGCCGCCGAAGACACAGTGATCAAGCCACCAGCATCGCCATTGGTGAAGTAATGCAGTTGGGAATCCAGGTTGGTTTTTTCTTTTTTCAGGGCGAACCAGTAGTAGTTGTTCACCAGCACGGTAGCCACTTCGCCATTTTCAACAGCTTTGAGGGCGACCATGTTGTTGCTGTACACCTTGCCGAAGGCGCGCAGGCCGGTCAGCCATTCTTCGGCGGCTTCACGACCGTGCAGCTTGATAATCGCCACGGCCTGTTCCTGGAAAGCGCCGCTGGTGGGCACGAAGCCGACCTTGCCTTGCCATTCGGGGCCGGCGAAATCCAGGACCGATTTCGGCAGGTCTTTTTCAGCGATCAGTTTCGGGTTGAAGGCCACAACGCGAGTGCGCGCGGTCACGCCCATCCAGTCGCCATTGGCGCCGACATAGTCCTTGGGTAATACATCGAGGGTGCTGGCGTCGATTTTCGCCAGCAGGCCTTGTTCGCCGAGTTTGTTCAGCGGTGGCGATTCTTCGGTGTAGATCACGTCGGCAGGCGAGCGGTCGCCTTCTTCAACGACCTGGCTGGCGAGCTGATTACTGCTGCCCTTGCGTACGTTGACATGAATGCCGGTCTTGGCCTTGAAGGCTTTGGCGAGTTCATCGCCGACTTCTTTGTGCTGGCCGTTGTACAAGGTCAGGGAAACCTTGTCGGCGGAATAAGCGGTGGGCGAGAGCAGGGTCAGGCCGAGCAGAGTGAGGGTCAGGCCACGCAGAAGAGATGTCTTGAGACGGGTATCGCGGATGGTCATCCGAAGTTTTCCTCGCTTATGTGCAACAAATCATTGCAAGGATAAACGATAAAGCTTCTCAGGTGCGGGCGAGGGGCAAATCGCTGGGGAAGTTTTTCAGGCCCGGAAACGAAAAAACCCGCTTTCGCGGGTTTGATCTGAATTTGGTGCCCAGGAGAAGACTCGAACTTCCACGACCTTGCGATCACCAGCACCTGAAGCTGGCGTGTCTACCAATTTCACCACCTGGGCATTATCAGCAACGCTTGCGCTGTTGATGGAACGAACTATACGGAGGCCTTTTTGATCTGTAAACCCCTGATTCGAAAAAATAAATCAAGTTTTCCGTTAAAAATCAAAGGCCTGAAACGAAAAAACCCGCTTTCGCGGGTTTAATCTGAATTTGGTGCCCAGGAGAAGACTCGAACTTCCACGACCTTGCGATCACCAGCACCTGAAGCTGGCGTGTCTACCAATTTCACCACCTGGGCATTATCCAACAACGTTGCCGTCGTCGATGGCGCGCACTATACGGAGGGGTCATTAAGCTGTAAACCCCCGCCACGAAAAAATCCTGGAAAATTTCGCCAATGGTCGTGCAAGCTGCTCGTCGGGGGCTGCAAAGGGCTTTTAAAGGCTTGTTGGCGTCTGAAATTTCCCGTTTCAATACGCGTATGCCAAACTAACCCGCATATAGACAAGGTGAAAACTCTCTAATGGCCGATTGGCAGTCCCTCGATCCCGAGGCCGCTCGTGAAGCGGAAAAATATGAAAACCCTATTCCTAGCCGCGAACTGATCCTGGCGCATCTCGCCGATCGGGGTTCGCCTGCTAGCCGCGAGCAGTTGGTTGAAGAATTCGGTCTGACCACCGAAGACCAGCTCGAAGCCCTGCGCCGCCGTTTGCGTGCCATGGAGCGCGATGCTCAACTGATCTATACCCGCCGTGGCACTTACGCGCCTGTGGATAAGCTCGACCTGATCCTGGGGCGCATTGCCGGCCATCGTGACGGCTTCGGTTTCCTGATTCCGGATGACGGCAGCGACGACCTGTTCATGAGCCCGGCGCAAATGCGCCTGGTGTTCGATGGTGACCGTGCCCTGGCGCGGGTTTCCGGCCTGGACCGTCGCGGTCGCCGTGAAGGCGTCATTGTCGAAGTGGTATCCCGCGCCCACGAGTCCATCGTTGGCCGTTACTTCGAGGAAGGCGGCATCGGCTTTGTGGTGCCGGATAACCCGAAGGTCCAGCAGGAAGTGCTGATCACGCCGGGCCGTAATGGCGCCGCCAAGGTCGGCCAGTTCGTTGAGGTGAAGATCACCCACTGGCCAACGGCGCGCTTCCAGCCACAGGGCGACATCGTTGAAGTGGTCGGCAACTACATGGCGCCGGGCATGGAAATCGACGTTGCGCTGCGCACCTACGATATTCCTCACGTCTGGCCCGAGGCTGTGCTGAAAGAAGCCGGCAAGCTCAAGCCAGAAGTGGAAGAGAAAGACAAAGAAAAACGCATCGACCTGCGCCATCTGCCGTTTGTCACCATCGACGGCGAAGACGCCCGCGACTTCGACGATGCGGTCTACTGCGAGGCCAAGCCCGGCAAGCTGCGCCTGTTCTCCGGGGGCTGGAAGTTGTTCGTCGCGATTGCCGACGTGTCCAGCTACGTGAAGATCGGTTCGGCCCTGGATAACGAAGCCCAGGTACGCGGCAACTCCGTGTACTTCCCTGAGCGCGTGATCCCGATGCTGCCTGAGCAGCTGTCCAACGGCCTGTGCTCCCTGAACCCGAAAGTCGACCGTTTGGCCATGGTGTGCGAGATGACCATCTCGAAAACCGGCGAAATGACCGACTACCAGTTCTACGAAGCGGTGATCCACTCCCAGGCGCGTCTGACCTACAACAAGGTCAGCACCATCCTGGAAACGCCGAAGACCAGCGAAGCCAAGGCTCTGCGCAGCGAGTACGCTGATGTGGTGCCGCACCTCAAGCAGCTTTACTCGCTGTACAAGGTGTTGCTGGGCGCACGTCATACCCGTGGCGCGATCGATTTTGAAACCCAGGAAACCCGGATTGTCTTCGGTTCCGAGCGCAAGATTGCCGCGATCACCCCGACCACGCGTAACGATGCGCACAAGCTGATCGAGGAGTGCATGCTGGCGGCCAACGTGGCCACGGCTGAATTCCTGAAGAAGCATGAGATTCCTGCGTTGTACCGTGTGCACGACGGTCCGCCGCCTGAGCGTCTGGAAAAACTGCGCGCCTTCCTCGGCGAGCTCGGCCTGTCCCTGCACAAAGGCAAGGACGGCCCGACGCCGAAGGACTACCAGGCTCTGCTCGCCAGCATCAAGGACCGTCCGGATTACCACGTGATCCAGACCGTCATGCTGCGCTCCCTGAGCCAGGCGGTGTACAGCGCCGACAATCAGGGCCACTTCGGCCTGAATTACGAGGCGTACACCCACTTTACCTCGCCGATTCGTCGTTACCCGGACCTGCTCACGCACCGCGCGATCCGCAGCGTGATCCACTCCAAGCAGAACACGCCGCACGTCAAGCGCGCCGGTGCGATGACCATTCCGAAGGCACGGATCTATCCGTACGACGAAGCGGCCCTGGAACAGTTGGGCGAGCAGTGCTCCATGAGCGAGCGCCGTGCCGACGAGGCCACCCGCGACGTGGTGAACTGGCTCAAGTGCGAGTTCATGAAAGATCGTGTGGGCGAGACCTTCCCTGGCGTGATCACGGCCGTGACCGGCTTTGGCTTGTTTGTCGAGCTGACCGACATCTACGTCGAAGGCCTGGTGCATGTTACCGCCTTGCCGGGTGACTACTACCACTTTGACCCTGTGCATCACCGCCTGGCGGGCGAGCGCACCGGCCGTAGCTTCCGCCTTGGCGATACCGTGGAAGTGCAGGTCATGCGTGTCGACCTCGACGAACGCAAGATCGACTTCGGCATGTCTGACAAGCCAGCCGAATCGCCTGGCAGCCGTAAAAAGCGTGGCAGCGAACCGGCCAGTAAAGGCAAGGCTGCGCCCGCTAAGGCAACGGCCGCCGAGCCTGCGCCAGCCAAGGCCGGTCGTCGCTCGTCGACCAAGGAAAAGGCCCCCGAAGCCTACCGCCCAAGCGACGCTGCGGCGAAAAACGCCGAGCTGCGCAAGAGCCGCGAGTTGAAGCAGCAGTTGCTCAACGAAGCCAAAAGCGGTGGTAAAGCGGCGTCTGGGGGAAAGTCCCGCGGGGCGGAAAATCCGTCGAGCAAGCCTAGTAAACACCGTAAAGGCCCGCCCAAAGCGGGTTCGGCTCCCGCGAAAAGCGGCGGGTCGCGCAAACCTAAGGCCAAGTCATGAGTCTGGAAAAAATCTACGGCGTCCACGCCGTAGAAGCACTGCTGCGTCACCACCCTAAACGCGTCAAGCAAGTGTGGTTGGCAGAAGGCCGCAGCGAGCCGCGCGTGCAAGCGTTGGTCGAGCTGGCGACCCAAAACAAGGTTGCCATCGGCCAGGCCGAGCGTCGCGAAATGGACGTATGGGTCGAGGGCGTCCACCAGGGCGTGGTGGCGGATGTCAGTCCGAGCCAGGTCTGGGGCGAGGCGATGCTCGACGAGCTGCTCGACCGTACCGAAGGTGCGCCATTGCTGCTGGTGCTGGACGGCGTGACCGATCCGCACAATCTCGGCGCCTGCCTGCGTTCGGCGGACGCTGCCGGTGCGCTGGCGGTGATCGTGCCTAAAGACAAGTCGGCGACCCTGACACCCGTCGTGCGTAAGGTCGCATGCGGCGCGGCGGAAGTGATTCCGTTGGTGGCTGTGACCAACCTGGCGCGCACGCTGGAGAAGCTCCAGCAGCGCGGCCTGTGGGTCGTGGGCACGGCCGGAGAGGCTGAGGTCAGTATTTATGACCAGGACCTCACCGGCCCGACCATCCTGATCATGGGGGCTGAAGGCAAGGGCATGCGCCGCCTCACTCGCGAGCATTGCGATTACCTGGTGCATCTGCCGATGGCCGGTAGCGTCAGCAGCCTCAACGTGTCGGTCGCCACCGGCGTGTGCCTGTTCGAAGCCCAGCGCCAGCGTGGCGCCAAGGCCAAGGCCAAGAAGTAATCCCGAGCCTGGCACAGAACCAAAATGTGGGAGGGAGCTTGCTCCCGATTGCGGTGTATCAGTCAGCTGATGTTTGGCTGACACACTGCTATCGGGAGCAAGCTCCCTCCCACATTGGTTTCCGGTGTCAGTAACCATTGTTCAAATAATCACCAATCACCTTGCGCCGCTTCTCCCCCTTCTCTACAATTGCGCCCCTTGCCTTCCAGGCGGGCACCGATGTGCCTCCCCGTGGCAAGATCCATAAGTGTCATTCACTCCTTGTCTGACCGTTTTTGAGCGGCAGGCTACAACCCGTAAGGAGCATTCATGCGTCATTACGAAATCATCTTTTTGGTCCACCCGGATCAAAGCGAGCAAGTCGGCGGCATGGTTGAGCGTTACACCAAGCTGATCGAAGAAGACGGCGGCAAAATCCACCGTCTGGAAGATTGGGGCCGTCGTCAACTGGCCTATGCAATCAACAATGTTCACAAGGCTCACTACGTGATGCTGAACGTTGAGTGCACTGGCAAGGCCCTGGCCGAGCTGGAAGACAACTTCCGCTACAACGATGCTGTGATCCGTAACCTGGTCATCCGTCGCGAAGAAGCCGTTACCGGCCAATCCGAGATGCTCAAGGCTGAAGAAAACCGCAGTGAGCGCCGTGAGCGTCGCGACCGTCCTGAGCACGAAGGCGCTGATAGCGCTGATAGTGATGACAGCGACAACAGCGATAACGCTGACGAGTAATCCACGGACCTTTTAAGGAGCCTATCAAATGGCACGTTTCTTCCGTCGTCGTAAATTCTGCCGCTTCACCGCTGAAGACGTGAAAGAGATCGATTACAAAGATCTCAACACTCTGAAAGCCTACGTATCCGAGACCGGCAAAATCGTTCCAAGCCGTATCACCGGTACCAAAGCACGTTATCAGCGTCAGCTGGCCACCGCTATCAAGCGCGCCCGCTTCCTGGCCCTGCTGGCCTACACCGACAGCCACGGCCGCTGAGACCGGGCAGTCGACAAGTAGTAAGGGATTGAATGCATGCGCGCCTTAGCTGAGTTCATCATGCGCGGTCGTGTGCAGGCCACTCTGGTAGTGGCTGGATGTGCAGCATTGCCGTTGTTGTATTGGTTGGGTGCTGCCGCTGGATGCCTTGTGCTCCTGCGGCGCGGTTTGCAGGATGCCATTGGCGTCCTGGCCCTGGGAGTCGTGGCTGCCTTGATCTGGTGGCTGCAACTGGGCGAACCCAAAGTGCTTCTGGTGCTGCTGGGGTCGTCGAGCCTTGCGTTGGTTTTGCGCGCAAGTGAGTCCTGGGTCCGCACGCTGCTGGTCAGCGTGGCACTGGGGTTGGTGTTTTCGGTGTTGATTGACGCGGCTTTCCGCCCGCAGATCGAGGCGCTGTCGCAAGAGATCGTCAAGATCCTGCCGATGGCCCTCGGGGAACTCTACCAGCAGCTGTCGGTAGAAGAGCGAGCGCGACTGGCAACGCTGATTGCACCGGCCCTGATCGGCCTGATGGCGGTAATGATGCAGATCGTCAGTTTGCTGAGCCTGATGCTTGGGCGTTATTGGCAGGCGTTGTTGTACAACCCGGGTGGTTTTGGTCGCGAGTTTCGCAGTATCAGAATCCCCGTGGGCCCGGCGATGTTGCTGCTGGCACTCATGGTGGTCGGACCGTACTTCGGTTCACACGCCGCCTTGCTGGTGCTGTTTTGCAGCGTACCGCTGGTGTTTTCCGGACTGGCCCTGATGCATGGGCTGGTCGCGCAGAAGCGCCTGGCCAAGTTCTGGCTGGTGGGGATGTACGTAACGATGCTGGTGTTCATGCAACTGATCTATCCGTTACTCGTGGTTTTGGCCATTGTCGACGGCCTGATTGATTTTCGCGGTCGTCTGGCGCCGAAAGACGCCGATAACGCGAACGGTGAAGGTTAAAAGTTAGAGGATTTTCACATGCAACTGATCCTTCTGGAAAAAGTCGCCAACCTGGGCAACCTGGGCGACAAAGTGAACGTTAAGGCCGGTTACGGTCGTAACTACCTGCTGCCATACGGCAAAGCCACCGCTGCAACCGCTGCCAACCTGGCTGCGTTTGAAGAGCGTCGTGCTGAGCTGGAAAAAGCAGCAGCAGACAAAAAAGCTTCGGCCGAAACTCGCGCTGCCCAACTGGCTGAGCTGGAAGTGACTATCACTGCCACCGCCGGTGACGAAGGCAAGCTGTTCGGTTCGATCGGCACCCACGACATCGCTGATGCACTGACCGCCTCCGGCGTTGAAGTGCAGAAGAGCGAAGTTCGTCTGCCGAACGGCACCATCCGCAACGTAGGCGAATTCGACGTAGCCGTGCACCTGCACGCCGAAGTTGAAGCCACCGTACGCGTTGTCGTGGTAGCAGCTTAAAGCAAGCTAACTGACTGGCACCCCCGGTGTCAGGCGGTTAACATCGGGCACGATCCTGTTTACAGGTCGTGCCTTTTGTTTTTCTACACACCCCTAATTCCAAGTGGCCATGAACGATATTTCAGCTCCTGAGCAATACGATCTGCAAACCGCTGCCCTGAAGGTGCCGCCGCATTCCATCGAGGCCGAACAGGCTGTGCTCGGTGGTTTGATGCTGGACAACAACGCCTGGGAACGCGTGCTGGATCAAGTCTCGGACGGTGACTTCTATCGCCATGACCACCGCCTGATTTTCCGCGCCATCGCCAAGCTGGCCGACCAGAACTCACCTATCGATGTGGTGACCTTGGCCGAGCAACTGGACAAGGAAGGCCAGACCTCCCAGGTCGGCGGCCTCGGCTACCTCGGTGAGCTGGCGAAAAATACGCCGTCCGTCGCCAACATCAAGGCCTACGCCCAGATCGTTCGCCAGCGGGCCACGTTGCGCCAACTGATCGGCATCAGCACCGAGATTGCCGACAGCGCCTTCAACCCGGAAGGGCGCACCGCCGAAGAGATCCTTGACGAGGCCGAGCGCCAGATCTTCCAGATCGCCGAGGCCCGCCCGAAAACCGGCGGCCCGGTGGGCGTCAACGAGCTGTTGACCAAGGCCATCGACCGTATCGACACGCTGTTCAACACTGACGCGGCCATCACCGGTATTTCCACCGGCTACACCGACCTCGACGAGAAGACCAGCGGCCTGCAGCCGTCCGACTTGATCATCGTCGCCGGTCGTCCGTCCATGGGCAAGACCACCTTCGCGATGAACCTGGTGGAAAACGCCGTGTTGCGCAGCGACAAGACCGTCCTGGTTTACTCCCTGGAGATGCCAGGTGAGTCGCTGATCATGCGTATGCTCTCGTCCCTGGGGCGTATCGACCAGACCAAGGTGCGTTCCGGCCAGCTGGAAGACGACGACTGGCCGCGCCTGACCTCAGCGGTCAACCTGCTCAATGACCGCAAGCTGTTCATCGACGACACCGCGGGCATCAGCCCATCGGAAATGCGTGCACGTACCCGCCGCCTGGTGCGTGAACACGGCGACATCGCGCTGATCATGATCGACTACTTGCAGTTGATGCAGATCCCGGGCTCCAGCGGTGACAGCCGGACCAACGAGATTTCCGAGATCTCTCGGTCCTTGAAAGCCTTGGCCAAGGAATTCAATTGCCCGGTGGTGGCGCTGTCCCAGCTCAACCGTTCCCTGGAACAACGTCCCAACAAGCGCCCGGTGAACTCCGACTTGCGCGAATCCGGAGCGATCGAGCAGGACGCCGACGTGATCATGTTCGTGTACCGCGACGAGGTGTATCACCCCGAGACCGAGCACAAGGGCATTGCCGAGATCATTATCGGCAAACAACGGAACGGTCCCATCGGCTTTATCCGCCTGGCGTTCATCGGTAAGTACACCCGCTTCGAAAACCTCGCGCCAGGCAGCTACAACTTCGACGACGACGAATAACCCGTCTGCTCAATTCCGACCATTACCGTCGGAATTGGTCAAAATTTGTGCTATATTCCGCGCCCGCGATTTTCCATCTCAACACCGGTCACCGTCATGCAAACAGCCAAGCCGTTATTTGACTATCCCAAGTACTGGGCCGAATGTTTCGGTCCAGCGCCATTCCTGCCCATGAGCAGGGAGGAGATGGATCAGCTTGGCTGGGATTCCTGCGACATCATCATCGTCACCGGTGATGCCTACGTTGACCATCCGTCGTTCGGCATGGCGATCATTGGCCGGTTGCTGGAGTCCCAGGGCTTCCGCGTCGGGATCATTGCCCAGCCGAACTGGCAGTCCAAAGACGACTTCATGAAGCTCGGCGAGCCGAACCTGTTCTTCGGCGTCGCGGCCGGCAACATGGACTCGATGATCAACCGCTACACCGCCGACAAGAAAATCCGCTCCGACGACGCCTACACCCCTGGTGGCATGGCCGGCAAACGCCCGGACCGCGCCAGCCTGGTGTACAGCCAGCGTTGCAAGGAAGCCTACAAGAACGTGCCGATCGTACTCGGCGGCATCGAAGCCTCCCTGCGCCGCATCGCTCACTACGACTACTGGCAGGACCGTGTGCGCAACTCGATCCTGATCGATGCCACCGCCGATATCCTGCTGTACGGCAACGCCGAGCGTGCGATTGTCGAAGTTGCCCAGCGCCTGTCGTGGGGTCACAAGATCGAAGACATCACCGACGTGCGTGGCACCGCGTTCATTCGTCGTGATACGCCGGTGGGTTGGTACGAAGTCGACTCCACGCGGATCGACCGTCCGGGCAAGATCGACAAGATCATCAACCCGTACGTCAACACCCAGGACACCCAGGCCTGCGCCATCGAGCAGGAAAAGGGGCCGCAGGATGATCCGGAAGAAGCCAAGGTCGTACAGATCCTGGCCAGCCCGCGCATGACCCGCGACAAGACCGTGATCCGCCTGCCGTCGGTGGAAAAAGTGCGCAATGACGCGGTGCTCTACGCCCACGCCAACCGCGTGTTGCACCTGGAAACCAACCCAGGCAACGCGCGCGCCCTGGTGCAGAAGCACGGTGAAGTGGACGTGTGGTTCAACCCGCCGCCCATCCCGATGACTACCGAAGAAATGGACTACGTGTTCGGCATGCCTTACGCACGTGTTCCGCACCCGGCGTATGGCAAGGAAAAGATCCCGGCCTACGACATGATTCGTTTCTCGGTGAACATCATGCGTGGCTGCTTTGGCGGCTGCACCTTCTGCTCCATTACCGAGCACGAAGGTCGCATCATCCAGAACCGTTCCGAAGAGTCGATCATCCGCGAGATCGAAGAGATCCGCGACAAGGTCCCAGGCTTCACCGGCGTGATCTCCGACCTCGGTGGCCCGACCGCGAACATGTACCGCATCGCCTGCAAGAGCCCGGAAATCGAATCCGCGTGCCGCAAGCCGTCGTGTGTGTTCCCGGGTATCTGCCCGAACCTGAACACCGATCACTCGTCGTTGATCCAGCTCTACCGCAGCGCTCGTGCATTGCCGGGTGTGAAGAAGATCCTGATCGCCTCCGGCCTGCGCTATGACTTGGCTGTTGAGTCGCCGGAATATGTGAAAGAGCTGGTTACCCACCACGTGGGTGGCTACCTCAAGATCGCCCCGGAACACACCGAGGAAGGTCCGCTCAACCAGATGATGAAGCCGGGCATTGGCAGCTATGACAAGTTCAAGCGCATGTTCGAGAAGTACACCAAGGAAGCGGGCAAGGAGCAGTACCTGATTCCTTACTTCATCGCCGCCCACCCCGGCACCACCGATGAGGACATGATGAACCTCGCCCTGTGGCTCAAGGGCAACGGCTTCCGTGCCGACCAGGTGCAGGCGTTCTACCCGTCGCCGATGGCCACCGCCACCGCGATGTACCACTCAGGCAAGAACCCGTTGCGCAAGGTCACCTACAAGAGTGACGCGGTGACCATCGTCAAGAGCGAGGAACAGCGCCGCTTGCACAAGGCCTTCCTGCGTTACCACGATCCGAAAGGCTGGCCGATGCTGCGTGAAGCGTTGACCCGCATGGGCCGCGCCGACCTGATCGGACCGGGCAAGGACCAACTGATCCCGCTGCACCAGCCGGCTACCGACAGCTACCAGAGCGCGCGTCGCAAGAACTCGACGCCAGCCGGCAGCCATAAGGTCGCCAAGGAAACCACCACCAAGATCCTCACCCAGCACACCGGGCTGCCGCCACGTGGTAGCGACGGCAGCAACCCGTGGGACAAGCGTGAGCAAGCCAAGGCCGCGGCCCAGGCGCGCAACAAGCAGGCCGCCAAGGAGCGCGCCGATGCGGCCAAGGGCAAGGGCGGCAAGCCTGCGCGCAAGCCGGTCGTGCCGCGTTGATCGCAGCCTGAACATGCAAAACGCCAGCCTTGTGCTGGCGTTTTGCTTTCTAGCCGGTGGGTAGGCTGTTTGTTAAGGTGGCGCGCACGGCCACCACCCCTTTCAAGGAAGAACACTTATGAGCAACCCCCTGCTCAATATCGGCATGGATTCCAACCGCTCCCAATTCATGGCGCGCCAGCGCATCGAAAGCCAGATCAACCTGCCGCGCCTGTTCGCGGCCATCGACGCCGACCCCGGCATTGTCGGCGCGGGTGTCGTGTATATCGATGCCGATTTCAACGTGATCACCCTGCGCGAGTTCAAGCCTATCTGCAGCATCAGGCCCAAGCGCATTATTTTGCGCGAGGCGCAGAAGTACATTTCGCCTGCGCAGTTTGTGGAACAAGTGAAGACCGATCCTCGGGAAGGACGCCTTCAAAAAGAGGCGTTTGATATGGGCCTTTCCTGTGGTGCGGCGGTAATCGGTTGGATTGTGGTGTTCAGCGGCAGTGTCGCCGTACCGTTCACGGCCGGTGCCAGTGCATTCGTGGTTGGCATTGGTATCACGGCGGCGCTGGCCAGCAGCGCGCAATGTGGGTTTGGTGTGGCGCGTACGTATAACGAAGTGCTTGATCCTGATGCCAATGACCGTATGGACGACGCCGAATGGTACGGCGCCGTTTCACCTATCCTCGATGCGGCCTCTTTGGTGGGCATTGGCACGGGTGCGTTGACTACCGTCAGGCTGCTCAAGGCCAACAAGGCCGCAGCATTGGGCAAGAGTTGGTATGAACTGCTCAAGGGCCTGAGCCGCCAGGAACGCAAGAAGTTGACCAGGGAACTGCTTAGCCTCAGGGACCCAAGCCTGACGCCCAAGCTACTCAAATTGCAGCAGCGCGCCGGCAAGATGACAAAGAGCTACAGTTCCACGGAGATCCGTCATGCCACCCTGACCCAACTCAAGGATGCCCTGGGCGGGCTCTTGGGTATCTGGGGCAGCCATAGAACGGGCCACGTAGGCACTGCCGAGACCATCGCCATTGGCCTGTACGAGGACTTGACGGAATGAACGGCTTCCCCGAGATGGGCAGTTTCCTCGCGCGCTATTTCCCCGTATTCATGGGGACGATTTTCATGGCGATCTTCTCCGGCTCCGCTGCGGTTTCCATGGCTGGCGTGACCTATTTGCGCGGCCTTGATCCCGCGCTCAAGGCCAACTATTCAATAGGCGCAATATTGGTACTGGTGGCGGTGCTGGTCTTTGGCAACGTCATGATCGCCCGCGGCTATCCCTGGGCTACGCGGCTGGTGGCGGCTTACTTGGGCGTTTGTCTGTTGTTCGTACTGCCAATGATGCAATACGATCTCAACATGCTGGTCTATGGCTCGGCTGTACTCTTTCCGCTGTTGGGGTTACTGCTGCTCAACAGCAAACGCCACCGCGAAATGCGCAAAAAACTGTTCGAGATACGCCACCTGCGCCAAGCCGCAATCGCAAGGCGCAAAACCCGTTGATTGAGTAGATTCACCACCCATCCTCATACTGGCGCCACAAATGTGTGCGGCTCTTGCACCGTGGCCCGTACGTTGGCGCCGTTTTGGTGCTGTACTGCACCGGGTCTTACGATAAAGCGCAATGACCGCCGCTCTGGCATAAGTCTTGCGCGCTTTGTTCCCATGCCCTGGCTCGCAGGAGGCCGCCGTGTCGATTCATGTCGCGTTGCACCACGTTACGCATTACCGCTACGACCGCGCGGTCGAACTCGGCCCGCAGATTGTGCGTTTGCGCCCGGCGGCCCATAGCCGCACGCGGATTTTGTCCTACGCGCTGAAAGTGCTGCCCGAGCAGCATTTCATCAACTGGCAGCAAGACCCCCAGGGCAATTACCTTGCGCGGTTGGTGTTTCCGGAAAAGACCGACGAGCTACGCATCGAAGTCGACCTGGTCGCCGAGATGGCGGTATTCAACCCGTTCGACTTTTTCCTCGAACCCTACGCCGAAAACATCCCCTTCAGCTACGCCGCCGATGAGCAGCGCGAACTGGCGCCGTACCTGGAAACCTTGCCGCTGACGCCGAGGTTTGCCGCCTACCTGGCCGGAATAGACCGCACGCCGCTGCCTGCCGTGGACTTTCTGGTGGGCCTCAATCAACGCCTGGCGGCCGATATCGGCTACCTGATCCGCATGGAGCCGGGTGTGCAAACCCCGGAGTTCACCCTGGAGAACGCCTCCGGCTCCTGTCGCGATTCGGCCTGGCTGCTGGTGCAGTTGTTGCGCAACCTCGGCTTGGCCGCACGATTTGTGTCCGGCTACTTGATCCAATTGACCGCCGACGTCAAAGCGCTCGATGGCCCGTCCGGTACCGAGGTGGACTTCACCGACCTGCATGCCTGGTGCGAAGTGTATCTGCCCGGCGCCGGCTGGATCGGCCTGGACGCCACCTCCGGGCTGTTTGCTGGTGAGGGCCACATACCATTGGCCTGTAGTCCCGATCCATCTTCGGCGGCACCGATCAGTGGGTTGGTGGAACCGTGTGAGTGCGAATTCACTCACGAGATGTCGGTAGAGCGGATTTGGGAAGCGCCGCGCGTCACCAAGCCCTACACCGAAGAGCAATGGCTGGCGATCCAGGCCTTGGGCCGTCAGATCGATGGCGACCTGCTCAAAAACGATGTACGCCTGACCATGGGCGGCGAACCGACTTTCGTTTCCATCGACGATCCCGACGGCGCCGAATGGAACACTGCCGCCCTTGGCCCGGACAAGCGCCGGTTATCCGCCGAGCTGTTCCAGCGCATGCGCAAGCACTATGCGCCCAAGGGTTTGGTGCACTTCGGCCAGGGCAAGTGGTACCCCGGCGAGCAATTGCCGCGTTGGTCGCTCAACTGCTACTGGCGCCGTGACGGTGTGCCGATCTGGCACAACAGCGCGCTGATTGCCGATGAACAAGAGGATTATGGCGCGGACGGTGCGCTGGCCGGGCGGTTCCTGGCCAGTGTCGCCGAGCGTCTGAAGCTGCCGGCGCGTTTCGTGTTTCCAGCCTTCGAAGACAATTTCTACTACCTGTGGCGCGAGGGTGCGCTGCCGCAAAACGTCAGCGCCCAGGACCCGCGCCTGAGTGACGACCTGGAGCGCGAGCGCCTGCGCAAGGTGTTCAACCAGGGCCTGGATAAAGTCATCGGCCAGGTGCTGCCGCTGGCGCGCACGGCGGCCAATGACCGCTGGCAAAGTGGGCGCTGGTATCTGCGCGATAACCACTGCCGACTGGTGCCGGGGGATTCGCCGCTGGGATATCGCCTGCCATTGGCCTCGCAGCCTTGGGTGACGGCGGCAGAGTACCCGTTTGTGCATCCGACTGATCCTAATCAGGATCAGCCGGAGCTGCCATCCAGTGCGCAGTTGCAACGCCACGGTGAGCCCGCGCCGAGTGATGAGCGCGTGCCCAAGGTGGACGAGTCCGCGGACTGGCTGACTCGCACCGCCCTGTGCGCCGAAGCACGGGAAGGGCGCCTCTATCTGTTCATGCCGCCCCTGGAGCGCGTTGAAGACTATCTGGAACTGGTGGCAGCCATCGAAGCCTCTGCCGAGGAACTGCATTGTCCGGTATTGCTCGAAGGCTACGAGCCGCCAGCCGATACGCGCCTGAGCAACTTCCGCATCACGCCGGACCCGGGCGTGATTGAGGTCAACGTGCAGCCCTCCGCCACCTGGGACGAATTGGTGGAACGCACCGAATTCCTCTACGAAGAGGCGCGGCAAACGCGATTGACCACCGAAAAATTCATGATCGACGGGCGCCATACGGGCACCGGCGGCGGTAACCACTTTGTGCTGGGCGGCGCGACGCCCAAGGATTCACCGTTCCTGCGCCGACCCGATTTGCTGCGTAGCCTGATCAGCTACTGGCATAACCATCCTTCGTTGTCCTACCTGTTTTCCGGTCTGTTCATCGGCCCGACCTCCCAGGCACCACGGGTGGATGAGGCGCGCAACGACGCGTTGTACGAGCTGGAAATCGCCTTTGCGCAAATGCCTTCGCCCGGCGAGGAATGCCCGCCCTGGTTGGTGGATCGCCTGCTGCGAAACCTACTGATCGACGTGACCGGCAACACCCACCGCGCCGAGTTCTGCATCGACAAACTCTACTCACCGGACGGCGCCACGGGCCGCCTAGGCTTGCTGGAATTGCGCGCGTTTGAAATGCCGCCCCATGCACGCATGAGCCTGACTCAGCAATTGCTGCTGCGCGCCTTGGTGGCACGCTTCTGGCGCGAACCCTACGCGCCGCCGAAGCTGGCACGCTGGGGCACTGAGTTGCACGACCGTTTCCTGCTGCCGCATTTCATCGAGCAAGACTTTGCCGACGTAATCGTCGAACTCAACGCCGCCGGTTACCCGCTGCGCGCCGAGTGGTTTGCCGCGCACCTGGCGTTCCGTTTCCCCAAAGTCGGTGACTACGCCGTCAACGGGATCGAGCTGGAGCTGCGCCAGGCCCTGGAGCCCTGGCACGTACTGGGCGAGGAGGGCGCGGTGGGCGGTACGGTGCGGTATGTGGACTCCTCTCTGGAGCGCCTGCAAGTCAAGTTGACCGGGCTGCCACCGCAGCGCTACCTGCTGACCTGCAACGGCATCCCGGTGCCGCTGCAAGCCACCGGGCGTGTCGGTGAGTTCGTCGCTGGCGTGCGTTACCGCGCCTGGCAACCGGCCAACTGCCTGCAGCCGACCATCGCGGTGCACGCGCCGCTGGTGTTCGATCTGCTGGATACCTGGATGCAGCGTTCGCTGGGCGGCTGTCAGTATCACGTCGCCCATCCGGGCGGGCGCAATTACGACAGCTTGCCGGTGAATGCCAACGAGGCAGAGAGCCGGCGCATGGCACGGTTTTTCCGGTTGGGGCACACACCAGGCAAGCTTCCGGTGCCGACGGTTGTGGTGAACGATGAGTTGCCCATGACCCTGGATCTCCGGCGTTTCCCCAATAACAACGACTAAATGCAGTTAAAATGTGGGAGCGGGCTTGCTCGCGAATGTGGTCCATCAGCCGATACATGTATTGACTGGCCCACCGCATTCGCGAGCAAGCCCGCTCCCACATTAGATTGCCGTAATTTGAGTTAATCTGAGCCCCCTTGCCTCTGCCGAGCGTTCCATGTCCGACTTGCTCGACCGTTACCCGCTGACCGCGGGCACTTATCACGAACTGCTGGACGACAGCGGTTCGGTGCGTGCCCATTGGCGGCGCCTGCTGGACCACCTGCAACGCAGCACACCCGCGCAACTGGCCCAACGCCAGGCGCTGTTGACCCGGCAGATCCAGGAAAACGGCGTGACCTACAACGTCTACGCCGATCCCAAGGGCGCGGATCGCCCGTGGGAGCTGGATTTGCTGCCCCATGTGTTGGCCGCTGATGAGTGGCAGCACCTGTCGGCCGGTATTGCCCAGCGTGCGCGCCTGCTCAATGCCGTGTTGGCGGACCTGTACGGCCCGCAGCGCCTGATCAAGGAAGGTTTGCTGCCGGCGGAGCTGGTATTCGGGCATAACAATTTCCTGTGGCCGTGCCAGGGCATCCAGCCACCGGACGGCGCTTTCCTGCACCTGTACGCCGTGGACCTGGCGCGCACACCGGATGGCCGCTGGTGGGTCACTGCCGATCGTACCCAGGCGCCGTCGGGTGCCGGTTATGCGCTGGAAAACCGCACCATCGTGTCCCGGGCCTTTCCGGATCTTTACCGTGACCTGCAGGTGCAGCACCTCACCGGTTTCTTCCGCACCTTGCAGGAAACCCTTGCCCGCCAGGCGCCTGGTGATGACCAGCCGCCGCTGATCGTGCTGCTCACGCCCGGCCGGTTCAACGAAAGTTACTTCGAACACCTCTACCTCGCGCGCCAGCTTGGCTACCCGTTGGTGGAGGGCGGCGACCTTACCGTGCGCGACAGCACGGTGTTCCTGAAAACCCTCAGCGGCCTGCGCCGGGTGCACGCGATCATGCGTCGTCTGGACGATGACTTCTGCGACCCGCTGGAGCTGCGCACCGATTCGGCCCTCGGCGTACCTGGATTGCTGGATGCCGTGCGCCAAGGCAACGTGCTGGTGGCCAATGCCCTGGGCAGCGGCGTGCTGGAATCCCCCGGCTTGCTGGGCTTCTTGCCGAAGATCAACGAGTTCCTGTTTGGTGAAGCACTGATCCTGCCGTCCATCGCCACCTGGTGGTGCGGTGAAGCGCCGGTGCTGGCCGAAGCGCTGGAAAAAATGCCGGAGCTGTTGATCAAGCCCGCATTCCCGTCCCAGAGTTTCGCGCCGGTGTTCGGCCGTGACCTCAATGACGAACAGCGCCAGGCCCTGGCCGAACGTATGCGTGCGCGGCCTTACGCCTATGTCGCCCAAGAGTTGGCGCAACTGTCCCAAGCGCCGGTGTGGCACACCGTGGACGACCACCTGCAACACCGCGCCATCGGCATGCGTGTGTACGCCGTGGCCAGTGCCGAGGGTTACCGCGTGCTGCCTGGCGGCCTGACGCGGGTGGCGGCCGAAGCCGACGCCGAAGTGGTGTCGATGCAGCGCGGCGGCGCCAGCAAGGACACCTGGGTGCTCGGCGAACGCGCCGCCGGTGGCGAACACTGGCGTGCACAGCGCGCGATTGGCGCCCATGACCTGGTGCGCCGCGATCCTTATCTACCTTCCCGCGTGGTGGAAAACCTGTTCTGGTTCGGCCGTTACTGCGAACGCTGTGACGACAGCGCGCGCTGGCTGCGTATCGTGCTGGCGCGTTATGTGGATGGCGACGACCCGCTGGCCTTGCAGGCGGCCGTTGAGCTGGGCGAAAGCCTGCGGCTGCTGCCGGAGGAGGGCGAATTGCCCGAACGCCTGCTGGCGGCGCTGCTCGGTGATGACTGGCCATCGAGCCTGCGTGCCAACTTGCAACGCTTGCAGTGGGCGGCATCGCAGGTGCGCGGCAAGCTGTCCAGGGAAAACTGGCAGGCCTTGGTGGAGCTGCAACGTGAAGCCCTGGAGCTGGAAAGCGAGTCACCGGATTTTGGCGAGTTGCTGGATTTCCTCAACCGCCTGGTAATGTCCCTGGCGGCGCTGTCCGGGTTTGCCCTGGACGATATGACCCGTGACGAAGGCTGGCGCTTTTTGATGATGGGCCGGCGCATCGAGCGCCTGCAATTTCTTAGCAGTAGCCTGGCAGCCTTTCTGCGTGGCGTGGCGGTATTTGATCAGGCTGGGTTGGAGTGGTTGCTGGAGTTGGGCAACAGCAGCATCACCTACCGCTCCCGCTACCTGGCGGTGCCGCAGTTGATCCCGGTACTCGACTTGCTGCTGCTCGACGAGCAGAACCCCCACGCGGTGTTGTTCCAGCTCAAGCTGGTGAGTCGCACCCTGCGACGCCTCAACGATGACTTTGGTGTGCCGCGGGAAACCGGCCTGGGCCCATTGGTGGAGCGCCTGGCGCGATTCGACCTGGGCTGCCTGGAGAACCCGCTGTTTGGTGAATCCAGCGTGCGTGCGGCGTTGGACGGCCTGGCCGACCTGCTGCAAGCGGTGGCCGATGAGAGTGGGCAAGTGTCGGACCGCCTGGCCTTGCGTCACTTTGCCCATGTGGATGATGTCAGCCAGCAAACGGTGTCGGTGTGATGAGTGCGCGCTACCAGATTTTCCACGATACCCATTACCACTATGACAGCCCGGTGTCCCTGGCCCAGCAGCTGGCGCACCTGTGGCCACGACCGTGCGCCTGGCAGCGCTGCAGCTCGCAGCAACTGGATATCAGCCCGGAACCGACCTCGCGCCGCGACGAGCTGGACGTGTTCGGTAACCCTATCACTCGGCTGGCATTCGAGCGGCCCCATGATGAGTTGCTGGTGAACGCCGGGCTGACCGTGGAAGTACTGGCGCGGCCGGCGCTGGATTTCCAGCAATCACCCGCCTGGGACCAGACCCGCGACAGCCTGACCTACAGCAGCCAGGCTATGTCCGATGAGCTGATTGAAGCCTGTCGCTACCGCTTCGAATCGCCCTACGTGCACTTGAAGAAAACCTTCGTCGAATTCTCCGAGAGCTGTTTCCCCGCTGGTAAACCGTTGCTGCTGGGCGTACAGGCGCTGATGGAAAAGATCTTCAGCGAATTCACCTTCGATGCCGAAGCCACCCAAGTCGCCACGCCGCTTGTCGAAGTGTTGGAGCGCCGCCGTGGCGTGTGCCAGGACTTCGCCCACTTGATGCTTGCCTGCCTGCGCTCGCGAGGCCTGGCGGCGCGCTATATCAGCGGTTATCTGCTCACCCAGCCACCGCCCGGCCAGCCACGGCTGATCGGCGCCGATGCATCCCACGCGTGGGTCTCGGTGTATTGCCCGGTATCAGGTTGGGTGGATTTTGATCCGACGAACAATGTGCAGCCGGCACTGGAGCACATCACCCTGGCCTGGGGCCGGGATTTTTCTGATGTGTCGCCGTTGCGAGGGGTGATTCTGGGGGGAGGGAGCCACGACCCGGAGGTGCGGGTGACGGTGATGCCGCTGGAATAACGGTTGATTGTGTCGAGCCGGGCGGGCCGGCTCAGCACAAAGGAATTTATTCAGCCGGATCTTTTGGTGTTTCGGTCTCTTCGCTCGTTTCTTTACCATCAACATCGGCGTTCAGCCCATTGGCCTCTTCTTCTGCAGCGGCTTTCTTGCGTTGCAGTTTTTCCTCTTTCTTCTGCTCCTTGGCCAAGTCTCTCTGACGTTTGGCGAAGGAGTAATTAGGTTTGGCCATGGGCGATCCTCTAAGGTCGAAGGTGAGGGTGGCGGCGCGCAGCTGCCTTGGGACGACATGGTAGCAGCTTCAGGGTGCGCTTGGCCTTCACTTACCGCAGGCGTAGGCGGCCAATAGGCCGTTGAACAGTTGGTCGAGGCGCATGGCTCGGACTCCGATGGGTGATGAGCCGATCATAGGCAGGTAGCAGTACTTTGGCTGGTAGATTGTGTTGATAAGGCTGATAGCCTAAAGTTGTATACAATCTGTTGATTCAGATCATAAGAATTCCTGCCTGCTTCAGGCACCCTTGTCGCAATTCGCGTTTTCTAAACCCTGCCTTGGAGATTCACATGTTTGCCAAACTCGTTGCTGTTTCCCTGCTGACTCTGGCGAGCGGCCAGTTGCTTGCTGCAGAGTGCAAGGTCACTGTCGACTCCACCGACCAAATGTCCTTTAACACCAAAGCCATTGAAATCGACAAGAGCTGCAAGACATTCACCGTTGAGCTGACTCACTCCGGCAACCTGCCGAAAAACGTCATGGGCCACAACTGGGTGCTGACCAGCGCGGCCAACATGCAGCCGGTTGCCACCGACGGCATGGCCGCCGGCATCGACAAGGATTACCTGAAACCCGGTGACGACCGCATCATCGCCCACACCAAGATCATTGGTGCCGGTGAGAAAGACTCGGTGACCTTCGACGTGTCGAAGCTGGCCGCCGGGACTGACTACGCGTTCTTCTGCTCGTTCCCAGGCCACATCTCGATGATGAAAGGCACTGTGACCGTCAAGTAAGACCGCGTTATCGTTCTTCGCGAGCAAGCCCGCTCCCACATTCGACCGCGTTCCCATGTTGGAAATCGGTCAAGTGTGGGAGCGGGCTTGCTCGCGAAAGCGGTCTGAAAATCAGTACAAACCTATCGGGGTCACTTCACGGCGCAAACGGCATGACCCGCTTGTGCTCGGTCTTGCGGTACGTGTCGCAGATAATCCTAAACGCTTCCTCACGCACCGGCTCGCCGTGCAGGAATGCATCGATCTCGGCATAGGTCACGCCATGTGACGCTTCGTCCGGCTTGCCGGGTGACAGGTCTTCCAGGTCGGCTGTCGGGACTTTCTCCACCAACGATTCCGGCGCACCAAAGTGCCGCGCAATCGCACGCACCTGGTTTTTCACCAGCCCGCTCAACGGCGCCAGGTCGCACGCGCCGTCACCGAACTTGGTGAAAAAGCCCATCACCGCTTCCGCTGCATGGTCGGTGCCGATCACCAGGCCACCGGCCGCGCCGGCGATGGTGTACTGCGCCACCATGCGCATGCGCGCCTTGGTGTTGCCCAGCACGAAATCCCGGGACACCGCCGCCTTGCCTTCAAACGCGGCCACTTCATTGGCCAGGGCCTTGACCGCCGGACCGATGTTCACGGTGTGGCGCTCGTCCGGCTCGATGAAGTCCACCGAGGCCGTGGCATCGATTTCGTCAAACTGTGTTTCGTAGGGCAGGCGCACCGCGATAAAGCGGTAAGCCTCATCACCGGTATGTTCCCGCAGCTCTTTCATCGCACGTTGAGCCAAGAGGCCTGCGGTTAGGGAATCGACGCCACCGCTGATGCCCAGCACCAACGTCTTGAGCCCGGAATTTCGCAGGCAGTCCTGGATAAAGGTCACGCGGCGGGCAACCTCGGCCTCAAGGGCGGCCTGGTCGTTGAACGGCGCTTGGACCTTGAGCTGTTCAGCAATCTCACGCTGTACGGCTTGCATGATTCACTCCTTGCTAGAGATGGCAGGTACTTTGAAAACATGACGCAAATAGGCGACGAAATTCGGGTCGGTGCAGTGTGTCTTGCCCGCTTCATCGGAGATCTTCGCGACGGGCTGGCCATTGCAGGCGGTCATTTTAAGCACGATGCTCATCGGTTCCACACCTGGAATGTCGCACGTCAGGTTGGTGCCGATGCCGAAGCTCACGTTAATGCGACCACGCAGCGCCCGGAATATCTCCAGCGCTTTTGGCAGTGAAAGGCTGTCGGAGAATACCAACGTCTTGCTCATCGGCTCGATGCCGAGCTTGTGGTAATGGGCGATGGCTTTTTCCGCCCATTGCACGGGGTCGCCGGAGTCATGGCGCAGGCCGTCAAACAGCTTGGCGAAGTACAGGTCGAAGTCGCCCAGGAACGCATCGGTGGTGATGCAGTCGGTCAGGGCGATGCCCAGCAGGCCACGGTATTCGCGGACCCAGCAGTCGAGTGCGGCGATCTGGCTGTCGATCAGGCGGGGGCCCAGTTGCTGGTGGGCCATGATCCATTCGTGGGCCATGGTGCCCAGTGGCTTCATGTCCAGTTCGCGGGCCAGGTGCACGTTGCTGGTGCCGACGAAACGGCCGGGGAAGTCGTGCTTGAGTACGCTGACCACTTCTTCCTGCACGCGGTACGAGAAGCGCCGACGCGTGCCGAAGTCTGCCACTTGCAGCTCCGACAACTCGTCACTGCTGGCATTGGCGGTCAGCCAGTCGAATTTGCGGTACAGCTGTTCGCGAGCCTGTTCGAGGACCACGGTCTGGTAGCGGTAGCGGTTACGCACTTCGCTGACGATGGCCAGCATCGGCACTTCAAACAGGATCACATGCAGCCATGGCCCGCGCAGACGAATGAATAATTCGCCGTTTTCGATACCGGTCTGCACGTAACGCAGGTTGAAACGGAACAGCCCGAGGAAGCGCAGGAAGTCCGGCTTCATGAAGCTGATGCGCTCCAGGAAACCCAATTGGTCGGGGCTCAGGCTCAACTCGGCGAGGCGTTCGATCTGGTAGCGGATCTCCGCCAGATAGGGACGCAGGTCTTCGCTGTTACGGCAACGAAACTCCCATTCAACTTCCACGTTGGGGTAGTTGTGCAGCACCGCCTGCATCATGGTCAGCTTGTAGAAGTCGGTGTCGAGCAAGTTCTGCACGATGCGATCGGCAAACACACTCTCGCTCATAACGGGAATCTCCAGACGGGTCGGCGATGGTCGCCGGCCTTTACGCACAATTAAGGAAGGGGGCTAGTGGCGCATAGACCTGTGGGGTTTTGCCAGTGATTTTTTCGGTGAAGCCACTGGCGCCATCGCAGGCAAGCCAGCTCCCACATTTGAAACGCATGCCAAACTGGGGGAGGTGGCTTGCCTGGGGTGGCGATTTTCCAGGCGCTAAAGCACCTGCTCCATCATCCACTTCACGAACTCGCGAACCTTGGGCACCTCCGCCGAATGCTCCGGGTAGGCCAGGTAATACGCGTCCTCACTCGGCATCGCATGCTGCCAGGGGATCACCAGCTTGCCGTCGGCCAGTTCCTCTTCCACCAGGAATCGCGGCAACAGCGCCACGCCACAGCCGACCTGCGCTGCACGGATGCACATATAAAAGGTGTCGAAACGCGGCCCGTGATAGCTGTGCTCGGTCTGGTAGCCCTGGCTGGCGAACCAGTCATGCCAGCCTTGGGGGCGCGAGGCGTTTTGCAGCAGCACCAGGTTGCTCAGCTGTGTGGGGTCGGTGAACGGCTGTGCGGGCAAGCTCTCCGGCGCGCACACCGGTACAAGTTCTTCGCTGAACAGCTTCTGGCTCTCGGTGCCGGGGCGTGAACCCTGGCCGAAGTAGAAGGCCATGTCGGCCTTGCCTTGCAGCAGTTCGTCCGGCTCCTGCTCGTTGCACAGGTCGAGGTGGATCTGCGGATGGCGCAGCCGCCAGCCCTTGAGGCGCGGCACCAGCCAGCGTGCGCCGAAGGTGTAGGGCGTGGACACCCGCAGCACTTCGGTTTCGCCGCCGTAGGAGCGCAGGTAATGGGTAGACATCTCCACCTGGGTGAGGATCTTGCGCACTTCCACCAGGTACAGGTCGCCGGCCGGGGTCATCTGCAAGCGACGGCGCACGCGACGGAACAGCAGATGCTGCAGCAACTCTTCCAATTGCGCCACCTGCTTGCTCACCGCGCTCTGCGTGAGGTTCAGTTCCTCGGCGGCGCGGGTGAAGCTCAGGTGGCGGGTGGCGGCTTCGAAGCACTGCAGGGCGGTGATCGAGGGCAAATGTCTTTTGTTCAGCACGGCACGCCTCTTTTTATTTTTTGCATGAATAAACGGAATGATATCTCGCCTAATCGTCGTTTGTTGGCAAGTCTTGGGCCAGCTACAAATAAGGTCTGGATCGTCGTGCGGGCCGCGGCGCAATTTTTCTGTTTTTAAAGTGAAGGAGTGACCCATGGTTGCCGCATTGCTTGATCGTCTCGGGGTAAACCCGGCGCTGTACCAGTCGGGCAAGCAGCCCGTGCATTCGCCGATCGATGGCAGCCGTATCGGCAGCGTGCACTGGGAAGGTGCCGCCGAGGTGGAGCAACAGGTCAGTCGTGCGGAGCATGCATTCGAGGCCTGGCGCAAAGTGCCGGCCCCGCGTCGTGGCGAGCTGGTGCGCCAGTTCGGTGACGTGTTGCGCGAATACAAGGCCGACCTGGGCGAATTGGTGTCGTGGGAAGCCGGCAAGATCACCCAGGAAGGCCTGGGTGAAGTCCAGGAAATGATCGATATCTGCGACTTCGCCGTTGGCCTGTCGCGTCAGTTGTACGGCTTGACCATCGCCTCCGAACGCCCAGGCCACCATATGCGTGAAACCTGGCATCCGCTGGGCGTGGTTGGTGTGATCAGTGCGTTCAACTTCCCGGTCGCGGTGTGGGCGTGGAACACCACCCTGGCGCTGGTATGCGGCAACGCCGTGATCTGGAAACCCTCGGAAAAGACCCCGCTCACGGCTTTGGCCTGCCAGGCGTTGTTCGAGCGCGTGCTGAAGAAATTCGACGGCGCCCCTGAGTACTTGAGCCAAGTGATTATCGGTGGCCGCGATGCCGGGGCCGCACTGGTGGACGACCCACGCGTCGCCCTGATCAGCGCCACCGGCAGCACGCGCATGGGCCGTGAAGTGGCGCCGAAAGTCGCCGCACGCTTTGCCCGCAGCATCCTGGAGCTGGGTGGCAACAACGCGATGATTCTCGGCCCAAGCGCCGACCTGGACATGGCCGTGCGCGCCATTCTGTTCAGCGCCGTCGGCACTGCTGGTCAACGCTGCACCACCCTGCGTCGGCTGATCGCCCATGAGTCGGTGAAGGCCGAAATCGTCACCCGTCTCAAGGCCGCCTATTCCAAGGTGCGCATCGGCCACCCGCTGGAGGGCAACCTGATCGGCCCGCTGATCGACAAGCACGGCTTCGACAACATGCAGGACGCCCTGGAGCAAGCCTTGAGCGAAGGCGGCAAGGTGTTCGGCGGCAAGCGCCAGTTGGAAGACCAATTCCCCAATGCCTATTACGTGTCGCCGGCCATTGTGGAAATGCCCGAGCAAAGTGATGTGGTGTGTACCGAGACCTTCGCCCCGATCCTCTATGTGATCGGCTACAGCGACTTCAACGAAGCCCTGCGCCTGAACAACGCCGTGCCTCAAGGCCTGTCGTCGTGCATCTTCACCACCGATGTGCGGGAGGCTGAGCAGTTCATGTCAGCTGTGGGCAGCGACTGCGGTATCGCCAACGTCAACATCGGCCCGAGCGGCGCGGAAATCGGCGGTGCGTTTGGCGGTGAGAAAGAGACCGGTGGCGGGCGTGAGTCGGGTTCGGATGCGTGGCGCGGGTACATGCGTCGCCAGACCAACACCGTGAACTACTCGCTGGAATTGCCGCTGGCCCAGGGCATTACCTTCGACTAAACCACTGACGAAACGCGGTTGAAAATGTGGGAGTGGGCTTGCTCGCGAATGCAGGGTGTCAGTCAATAGATTTACAGCTGATCCACCGCATTCGCGAGCAAGCCCGCTCCCACATTTGATTGGATTACCCAGTCGACACTGAATTTAGTTGTTTGTTAGGTCTCATCGGAGTCTGGCAATGGCACTGCGCGAAACATGTTTGTGGGAACACCTCACCCCCAGCCGGCCGGACCGTGCCGCGCTCAAGGGCGAGGTCAAGGTGGATGTGTGCGTGATCGGCGCCGGAATAACCGGTTTGTCGGCGGCCACGCATTTGCTGGAGCAAGGTAAAAGCGTCGCTGTGCTGGAGGCCCATCGCACCGGCCATGGTGGTTCGGGGCGCAATGTGGGACTGGTCAACGCCGGTATGTGGATCCCGCCGGACGAAATCGAAGCCGGTTTCGGCGAAGCGGTGGGCAGCCAGCTCAATCGCATGCTGGGTGCGGCACCGTCCCTGGTGTTCAGCCTGATCGACAAATACAACATCGATTGCCAATTACGCCGCGAAGGCACCTTGCACATGGCGCACAACGCCCGTGGCGAGGCGGATTTGCGCAGCCGTGAAGAACAATGGAAGCGCCGTGGCGCGCCGGTGGAGTTACTCACCGGCCAGGCCTGCGAGCAGGCCACCGGTACCAAAAGGATCGCCGCCGCCTTGCTGGATCGGCGTGCCGGTACCCTGAACCCGATGGCCTACACCAGTGGTTTGGCCAACGCGGCGGTCGGTCTGGGCGGGCAGTTGTTCGACCATTCTCCTGTCACCCAGCTGGAACGCCAGGGCGCGCACTGGTCGGTGCAAACCGCGCAGGGTTCAGTGCAGGCTGCACAGGTGGTGATTGCCTCCAACGCCTACACCGAAGGCGAGTGGACCGAACTGCGGCGCAATTTTTTCCCCGGTTATTACTACCAGGTCGCGTCGGCCCCGCTGACGGACGACGCGGCCAGCCAAATCCTGCCGGGTGGTCAAGGTTCCTGGGACACGCGCCAGGTCTTGAGCAGCATCCGCCGCGATGCCGACGGTCGTCTGTTGCTCGGCAGCCTGGGCAATGGCAGCCAGAAACCGACGTGGTTCCTCAAGGCGTGGGCCGATCGGGTGCAGCAGCACTACTTCCCCTACCTCAAATCGGTGCAGTGGGAGTACACCTGGACTGGCTGCATCGCCTTCACCCCGGACCACTTGATGCGCCTGTTCGAGCCGGCGCCCGGCCTTGTGGCCGTTACGGGATATAACGGCCGCGGCGTGACCACCGGCAGCGTGGTCGGCAAGGCGTTTGCCGACTATTTATGTCACCAGAATCCCCAGGCGCTGCCGATTCCCTTCGCGCCGATGCAACCCCTGGCGGGGGTGGGCTTGCGTAGCTGTCTGTATGAGGCTGGATTTTCGCTGTATCACGCGGGCCAATGCCTGAGGATCGTGATCTGATCAGCGAAATACCGCTCAGAAGCCTGCATTTTCTTAGCAGGCTACTAATCTGTATTGGTGCAAGTCGTAGCAATCACGCACTGTAAATGTGCAGTTCCGTTACGCCGTTTGTTACAGCGATAGGAACTGTCGTTTATAGGTCTGGTTGCAGGTGCGACCTGTCGCGGTTGTACTGTTTGGATCCATTGGTTGCACCTTTAGGTGCTAGAGGGTTGCACGTCCTGGCGAATGGAGCCGAAACACCTGCAATAACAATGACACCGTGTCTTTTTGAAGAATAAAAACGTAATGGCACGCGCCTTGCTCTGGGCTTTCAGTGAAAGGTTTGAATGCAAGTTGTCGTGCCAAAAATCAAAAATATCGGAGCACCACTCATGTCCCAGACGTTTTACAAGAAAGGTTTTCTGGCCCTCGCCGTTGCAGCGGCGCTGGGTGTTTCTACGTTTGTTCAAGCTGATGTGAAGATCGGCGTCGCGGGGCCGATGACCGGTGCCAACGCCGCTTTCGGTGAGCAGTACATGAAGGGTGCCCAGGCGGCAGCCGATGTGATCAACAAGGCCGGCGGCATCAACGGCGAG
This sequence comes from Pseudomonas simiae, assembly GCF_000934565.1. Classification (NCBI taxonomy): domain Bacteria; kingdom Pseudomonadati; phylum Pseudomonadota; class Gammaproteobacteria; order Pseudomonadales; family Pseudomonadaceae; genus Pseudomonas; species Pseudomonas simiae. The sequence goes on from NZ_CP010896.1 coordinate 608,656, forward strand.
AAAATGGTGCTGGTGGCCGGTGACGATGCTTGCGAACCCAAGCAGGCCGTCGCTGTTGCCAACCGCCTGGCCGACCAGGACAAAGTGATCGGCGTGGTCGGGCACTTCTGCTCCTCCAACACCATCCCGGCCTCCGAGGTGTATGACGAAGCCGGCATCATCGCCATCACCCCAGGCTCCACCAACCCACAAGTGACCGAGCGCGGCCTGGGGGCCATGTTCCGTATGTGCGGGCGTGACGACCAGCAAGGCATCGTTGCCGGCGACTACATCGTCGACGTGCTCAAGGGCAAGAAAGTCGCCGTCATCAACGACAAGGACACCTACGGCAAAGGCCTGGCCGATGCCACCGCAGCCCAGTTGACCAAGCGCGGCGTCAAGCCGGTGCTGGAAGAAGGCCTGACCCGTGGCGAGAAAGACTTCAGCGCCTTGGTCACCAAGATCCGCTCCACCGGTGCTGACGTTGTGTACTTCGGCGGCCTGCACCCGGAAGCCGGTCCACTGGTTCGCCAGATCCGTGAAGCCGGTTTGAAAGACGTCAAGTTCATGTCCGATGACGGCGTAGTGACTGACGAACTGGTTGCCACCGCTGGCGGCGCGCAATACGTCGACGGCGTGTACATGACCTTTGGCGCCGACCCGCGCCTGCTGCCAGACAGCAAGGCGGTGGTGGAAGAGTTCCGTAAAAACGGCACCGAGCCGGAAGGCTACACCCTGTACGCCTACGCCTCGGTCCAGGCCCTGGCCGCCGGCTTCAACGGTGCCAAGTCCAACAAGGGCGAAGATGCCGCCAAGTGGCTCAAGGCTCACCCGGTAAAAACCGTCATGGGCGAAAAAGCCTGGGATTCCAAGGGCGACCTGAAAATCTCCGACTACGTGGTTTACCAGTGGGATAAAGACGGCAAATACCACCAGCTGGAAAAGCAGAAGTAAGACTAATCACCCAAAGACCCTGTGGGAGCAGGGTTTGTGTGGGCGCTGGCTTGCCTTCGATTGCATCACCTCTGTAGCGCTGAAGTACCGAGGCGTGTACATCGCAGGCAAGCCAGCCCCCACCCAAGCCCGCTCCCGGAGGGGAGTGGTGTCGTGATGAATATCTGTTTTTTCCTCCAGAAGCGCCGCACACCCTCCGGTGTGCAGGTGCTCACCGCGTGAGATTGCGTTATGGATGGTATTTTCCTGCAGCAACTGGTCAACGGCCTGACCCTCGGGTCGGTCTATGGCCTGATCGCCATCGGCTACACAATGGTCTATGGCATCATTGGCATGATCAACTTCGCCCACGGCGAGGTTTATATGATTTCCGCTTACCTCGCGGCGATCAGTCTGGCACTGCTGGCTTACTTCGGCATCGAATCCTTCCCGCTGCTCATTCTCGGCACCTTGATCTTCACCGTGGTCGTCACCGGCGTTTACGGTTGGGTCATCGAGCGTGTCGCCTACAAACCGCTGCGCAACTCCACCCGACTGGCACCGCTGATCAGCGCCATCGGTATCTCGCTGATCCTGCAGAACTACGCGCAGATCGCCCAGGGCGCCAAGCAACAGGGTATTCCTACCCTGCTGGCCGGGGCCTGGCGTGTCGACATCGGCAGCGGGTTCGTCCAGCTCACCTATACCAAGGTGTTCATCCTTGTGGCGGCGTTTGCCGGCATGGCGTTGCTCACTTATGTCATCAAATACACCAAGCTCGGCCGCATGTGCCGCGCTACCCAGCAAGACCGCAAGATGGCATCGATCCTCGGCATCAATACCGACCGGGTGATCTCCTATGTGTTCGTCATCGGCGCCGCCATGGCTGCATTGGCCGGCGTGCTGATCACCCTCAACTACGGCACCTTCGACTTCTATGCCGGCTTCATCATCGGCATCAAGGCGTTCACCGCGGCGGTACTCGGCGGCATTGGCTCCCTGCCTGGGGCGATGTTGGGCGGGATCATCCTCGGTATCTCCGAGTCGTTGTTTTCGGGGTTGATCAACTCTGACTACAAAGACGTGTTCAGTTTCTCCCTGCTGGTGGTGATTCTGATTTTCCGTCCCCAGGGCCTGCTTGGTCGCCCACTTGTGGCGAAGGTGTAAACATGTCTGCTGCCAAACCCATCGATATCAAGAAAAGTGTGGTCGATACAGTCCTCGCCGGGCTGATTTCACTGGTCGTGTTCGGTCCGATCGTCGGCGTGGTCCTCGACGGCTACAGCTTCAACCTGGAACCGGCCCGCGTGGCCCTGCTGGTGGCCATCGTGATGGTCGGCCGCTTTGCCATGAGCCTGTTCCTGCAAACCCCCAAGGGCGTGAAGATCCTGCAGGGCTTCGAGAGCACCGGCTCCGGCGTGCACGTACTGGCGCCGGACTACAAGTCGCGGCTGCGCTGGATCATCCCGGCACTGATCGTGATTGCCATCGTGTTCCCGATCTTCGCCAACAAGTACCTGCTCACGGTGGTGATCCTCGGGCTGATCTATGTGTTGCTTGGCCTGGGCCTCAATATTGTGGTCGGCCTGGCGGGCCTGCTCGACCTGGGTTACGTGGCGTTCTACGCCATCGGCGCCTACGGCCTGGCATTGGGTTATCAATACCTCGGCCTGGGCTTCTGGACGGTGCTGCCACTGGCGGCCATCGCGGCGGCGTTAGCGGGATGCATACTCGGGTTCCCGGTGTTGCGAATGCACGGTGACTACTTGGCCATCGTGACCCTGGGCTTTGGTGAAATCATCCGTCTGGTGCTCAACAACTGGCTGTCGTTTACCGGTGGGCCCAACGGCATGCCGGTGCCATCGCCGACCTTCCTCGGCCTGGAGTTCGGCAAGCGTGCGAAGGATGGCGGGATACCTTTCCATGAGTTCTTCGGCATCGACTACAACCCCAACATCAAATTCCTGTTCATCTACATCGTGCTTTTCCTGGTGGTGCTGGCCGTGCTGTACATCAAGCATCGCCTGACCCGCATGCCGGTCGGCCGCGCCTGGGAAGCCTTGCGCGAAGATGAAATCGCCTGCCGTTCCATGGGCCTGAACCACGTATTGGTCAAGCTTTCGGCGTTCACCATCGGTGCCTCCACCGCCGGTCTGGCCGGGGTGTTTTTTGCCAGCTACCAGGGCTTCGTCAACCCGTCGTCGTTCACCTTCTTCGAGTCGGCGCTGATCCTCGCCATCGTGGTACTGGGCGGCATGGGCTCGACGGTCGGCGTGGTGATCGCGGCGTTTGTATTGACCGTCGCACCGGAACTGCTGCGCAGCTTCTCCGAATACCGCGTGCTGCTGTTTGGCGTGTTGATGGTGGTGATGATGATCTGGCGACCGCGCGGCTTGATTCGGATCAGCCGTACCGGTGTGACCCCACGTAAAGGAGTGGCGCCATGAGCAAGGAAGTCGTGCTCTCCGTGGAACATTTGATGATGCACTTCGGTGGCATCAAGGCCTTGAGCGATGTGAGTCTCAAGGTCGAACGCAACTCGATCTTCGCCCTGATCGGCCCCAACGGCGCCGGCAAGACCACGGTGTTCAACTGCCTCACCGGCTTCTACAAAGCCAGCGGCGGCAAGATCGAACTGAACATTCGCGGCAAGCGGACCAACGTGATCCAGTTGCTCGGTGAACGTTTCCAGCCCACCGACTTTGTGTCGCCCAAACGCTTCTTCAGCCGGGTGTTCTACAAGATGTTCGGCGGCACCCACTGGGTGAACCGCGCCGGGTTGGCGCGGACGTTCCAGAACATTCGCCTGTTCAAGGAAATGTCAGTGGTGGAAAACCTGCTGGTGGCCCAGCACATGTGGGTCAACCGCAACATGCTCGCGGGTATCCTCAACACCAAGGGCTACCGCAAGGCCGAAAGCGATGCCCTCGATCACGCCTTCTACTGGCTGGAAGTGGTGGACCTGGTGGACTGCGCCAACCGCCTGGCCGGTGAGCTCTCCTACGGCCAGCAGCGCCGCCTGGAGATCGCCCGCGCCATGTGCACCCGGCCGCAGATCATCTGCCTGGACGAACCTGCTGCGGGCCTCAACCCTCAGGAAACCGAAGCCCTCAGCGCGATGATTCGCCTGCTGCGCGACGAACACGACCTGACGGTGGTGCTGATCGAACACGACATGGGCATGGTGATGAGTATTTCCGACCACATCGTGGTACTGGACCACGGCAACGTGATCGCCGAGGGCGGGCCGGACGCGATCCGCAACGACCCGAAAGTGATTGCCGCCTATCTGGGCGCCGACGAAGAGGAGCTGGTATGAGTGCACCTATCCTCGAAATGAAGGACCTGGACGTGTACTACGGCCCGATCCAGGCCCTGAAAAAAGTCTCGCTGCATATCAACGAAGGCGAAACCGTCAGCCTGATCGGCTCCAACGGCGCGGGCAAATCCACGCTGCTGATGTCGATCTTCGGCCAGCCACGGGCCGAGTCGGGCCAGATTCTCTACAACGGTGTCGACATTACCCACAAATCGTCGCACTACATCGCTTCCAACGGTATTGCGCAGTCACCGGAAGGGCGGCGGGTATTCCCCGACATGACCGTCGAGGAAAACCTGTTGATGGGCACCATCCCCATTGGCGACAAGTTTGCCCAGGAAGACATGCAACGCATGTTCGAGCTGTTCCCACGGCTCAAGGAACGACGTAATCAACGCGCCATGACCATGTCCGGCGGCGAGCAGCAAATGCTCGCCATCGCCCGCGCGCTGATGAGCCGGCCCAAGCTGTTGCTGCTCGACGAACCGAGCCTGGGCCTGGCGCCGATTGTGGTGAAGCAGATCTTTTCCACCCTGCGTGAGCTGGCATCCACCGGGATGACCATCTTCCTGGTGGAGCAGAACGCCAACCACGCGCTGCGCCTGTCGGACCGCGCGTATGTGATGGTTAACGGCGAGATTCGCCTGACAGGCACCGGTAAGGAATTGCTGGTGAATGAGGAAGTGCGCAACGCCTACCTCGGCGGGCACTAATCTAAAGGTTGGCGCAGCCCCCCTGTGGGAGCGGGCTTGCTCGCGAATGCAGTGGATCAGTCAGTACACCTGAAACTGACCCACCGCACTCGCGAGCAAGCCCGCTCCCACATTTGTTTTGTGGCATTCACAACGTCTCCGCCAAATTGTGGAAAACAAATCCAGGCTCCCTCCAAAGCGCGACATATAGCCGCCGCAAATCTCTGTTTTGTCACAGTTTTGACTTGTCCCCATCCGCTGTGGAACCGGCTGTGGGTAACGTGGGAGTAGCTGGCTGAAAGCCAATAACCGCGTGGCTTGTAGCGCGACGGTTGTTTTTTGATCAGCAAGTTTTTGGCAACCGGTAGAGGTCTTTGTCAACCTGTTTATAGACACAGGTATATGACCGAAATATGTCTCGCCAGCCTGTGGATAAGTCTGTGACTAAACTCTGGAAAGACGGCCGCAGAGGCCGGAATGACTGGCCTGGAGCCATCGTTCTGTTTTTTCGAGGGGCGACGGGCCTACATACGCCCCGGCCAAGGTCAAGCAAAAAACTTTCTAAAACCGCCTGTAGCCCTTATGAATAGAGGCCTGAAGCATTGTGTAGTTGCCCCCAAAGACTGTGGGCGCAGTTGTGGATAACCTGCGCGCATATGGCTACAAGCCACGGTCTGTATGGCTTTGCGTGACGTGGTTAAAAAGTGATCAGTCCAGTGTCAAGTTGTGTGCTTAGCGGTTGCCGCAATCGCGGCGTAAGGGCATTCTGCTGGCTGATTTTTTCCCGATGCCCGCAAGGAGAACACCATGTCCGACACGCTGTTTATTACTGGCGCAACCTCAGGTTTCGGCGAAGCCTGCGCCCGTCGTTTTGCCGAAGCCGGCTGGAAACTGGTGCTCACCGGCCGTCGTGCCGAGCGTTTGAATGCGCTGGTCGAAGAGCTGTCCAAGCAAACCGAAGTGCACGGCCTGGTGGTGGACGTACGGGATCGCAAAGGCATGGAAGACGCGATCGCCAACCTGCCGCCGTCGTTCGCCACGCTGCGCGGGCTGATCAACAACGCCGGCCTGGCCGTAGGCACCGACCCTGCGCCCAAGTGCAACCTCGATGATTGGGAAACCATGGTCGACACCAACATCAAGGGCCTGCTGACCACCACCAACCTGCTGCTGCCTCGCTTGATCGCTCACGGTCGCGGCGCGGGCATCATCAACCTGGGCTCGATTGCTGGCAATTACCCGTATCCGGGCAGCCACGTGTACGGTGGCTCCAAGGCGTTCGTTAAGCAGTTCTCACTGAACCTGCGCTGTGACCTGCAAGGTACTGGCGTGCGGGTAACCAATATCGAACCGGGCTTGTGCGAGAGCGAGTTCTCGCTGGTGCGTTTTGGCGGTGACCAGGCGCGGTATGACGCGACTTATGCGGGGGCCGAGCCGATCCAGCCGCAGGATATTGCAGACACGATCTTCTGGGTCATGAATACGCCAGCGCATGTGAACATCAACCGGTTGGAGTTGATGCCGGTGAGCCAGACCTGGGCTGGCTTTGCGATCGAGCGTGGGGCCAAGGCTTAAGACCGCTTCGCCCGCATCGCCGGCAAGCCAACTCCACATTTGAGCGTATTCACACAGTCAAAGGTGGGAGCTGGCTTGCCGGCGATGGCGCCAAATCGGCCAAAACACGACATAAGGTACACTCCACCCGGTAAAACCCCTCCGCACCGTGCGGATTTAAGGTTTTGACGGGAGGAAATGTGAGTAACCGAGGTGAGCAGGCACTGCTCAAACAATCGACCATCCTGATGTTCGCAGTCGCGATCGCCGGGATTGTCACGGGTGTGGTATCCGGCGCCCAATCCATTCTGTTCGACGGGTTTTTCTCGCTGATCGCCACCGCCATCAAGGTGTTGATGTTGATCACGGCCAAGCTGATCGCGAAGAAAAGCAACGAACGTTTCCAGTTCGGCTATTGGCATCTGGAGCCCATGGTGCTGCTGATCGAAGGCAGTTTCCTGTTGCTGATCGCCATTTATGCGTTCCTCAACGGCGTGTTCGGCATTATCAATGGCGGCCGCGAGATCGAGTTGGGGCTGGTGATCATCTACGCGGCGGTGTTTACCGTCGTCGAGTTCGCCTACTTCTTCTACGTGCGTTATCGCAATCGCCAGCTGAAATCATCGCTGATCCAGTTCGACAACATCAGCTGGCTGGTGGACGCGATGCTGTCGGTGGGCTTGCTCATCAGTTTCCTCGCGGCACTGTTGCTCAAGTCCCAAGGCTATGGCGAGTGGGCGGTGTATGTCGACCCATTGATCCTGATCCTGCTGGCCTTGAGCATGCTGGCGCCGGCGTTCAAGATCCTGCGCCCGGCCTTGCGCGAGGTACTGGGGATCGCTCCGGACCAGTTGGACGACAAGGTGCGCGAAGTGATGGATGCGGCCCAGGCCAGGCATGGTTTCGACGACTACGTGTCCTACGTGCAAAAGCACGGGCGGGCACGGTTTATCGAGATACATGTGGTGTTGCCGGCGGATTACCCGGTGGATAACGTTGCGACCCTGGACGGGCTGCGCGAAGAAATATCCACAGGGCTCGGCACGCCGGATGCGGCGCGCTGGCTGACGATCAGCTTTACCGGAGATCGCAAGTGGATTGCATAAGGCCCTGGTAACAGGTCGCCAAGTGATACGGCGTGGTCGACGGCATGTCCCATCGGCTCACGACGCCCTTGGCATCCAGGCATTCATTCCAGCCTTTTGCATGCAGGAAGTGCTGTTGCAACGCCAGCAATTGGCGTTGCAGCAGCGCTTCGCTGTCCGGCCGCAAGGTCAGTGCCCGCAGGTACTCGGCCTGGGCCCAGATACGCTGGGTGCCGTCGCGGACCGTGCCGTCCAGCGCCAACATGCCGCTGACCGCACCGCTGGCGTTATCCACACCCTTGAGTTCCGCGTAGGCGAAGGCCCGGGTCAGGGACGCATGCAGCGGCGTACCCCGCAGCACTTCCGAAGACGCCAGCAAGAAGAACCATTCGAACTGGTGCCCCGGCTCGAACCAGTTATCCACAGCGCCCAGCGGTTTTTCCATCATCACGCCGTGCTGGCGGTCGATGAAACACCGCTGCATGGCCGTCGCCAGCCCCAGCAGGGCGGCTTGCACCTCGGCGTCTGCTCGTACCGCGAGGGTGGCAAGGAACGCTTCGGCCAAGTGCATCAGCGGGTTTTGCAGCGGGCCGGACTTGAGCGATGACCAGTTGCGCTCCAATACGGCCTCGTACAGGCCGTCGCCTGTGGAAAACCGTTTGGCAACGACTTCCAGAGCGGCATTGAGCACCGATTCCACCAACGGCTCACGCACCTTGGCCCAGTAATGGGCGCAGGCAAAGATGATGAAGGCGTGGGTGTAGAGGTCTTTGCGCTTGTCCAGCGGCTGGCCGGACGGGTCGATGCTGTAGAACCAGCCGCCGTGCTCGGCGTCGTGGAAGTGCCGTTGCAGGGACCGGAACAGTGCCGCTGCACGCTCTTGCGCGAAGGCTGCGCCGGGCTCGTCGATCAGGCTGGCAAACAGGTACAACTGCCGGGCGCAGGCCATGGCGCGGTAGCGTTGCGGGGGCAGAGGGCGATGATCGGCGTCGAGCGCCTCATAGGGCAATGCCAGTTCGGCATTCCAGCCCGGACCTTGCCAGAGCGGCACGATCAGGCTGTGGAAGTGCGAAAGCACGGTGTTCAAGGAGGGTTGGGAAGCGCTGGGCATTGGCTGGCGTCGTCACGGCAGGGGTGTAGGCGCGCATGGTATCAGGCTTGGGTTCGGTGGTGTCTGGTCTACCGCTATCGGGGGCAAGCCCCCTCCCACATCTGGACCGTATTTCAAGGATGTACTCGGTCAACTGTGGGAGCGGGCTTGCTCGCGAAGGAGCCTTCAGCAGCGCTGCAAATCAGCCAGCGAGCAACCAAACCCCAGTCGCCGCCGAAGCTGCCCCGGCAATCCGCACCAACGGCGCCGCTGCCGCCGGCAGAAAGCGCACCACGGCATAACCGGCCGCGTGCAGCACAGCGGTTGCACCGACAAACCCTGCGGCATACGCCCACGGGCTGGACATGTCCGGCAGCTCCAGGCCATGGGCCACACCGTGGAACAGTGCGAACAACGCCGTCGCCCCCACAGCCATGAACAGCGGCGGCCGCACCGCCAGTGCCACCGCCAGACCCAGGGCCAGCACCGACGCAGCAATCCCGCTTTCCAATGCCGGCAACGCCAGGCCTTCAAAACCCAGTACGCCGCCTATCAACATGGTGCCGACGAACGTGCAGGGCAGGGCCCAACGGGCGGCGCCTTTTTGTTGGGCGGCCCACAAACCGACGGCGACCATCGCCAGCAAGTGGTCGATGCCACTCAGGGGGTGGCTGATACCGGCCACCAGGCCGTTGTCGCCATGGCCAGGGTGAGCGAAGGCCAGGGCTGGGGCCAGCAGCAGGGCGGCGGCGGTGAAGAGTTTCTTGAGGCTCATGGACAGGTTCCTTAAGGGGTGATCAGGCGGCGGTCAGCAGGCCTTGGCGTTCGATGAAGGCGACGATGTCCTCCAGGCCGACACCGGTTTTCTGGTTGCTGAACACAAAGGGTTTGCCGTTGCGCATGCGGGTGGTGTCGCTGTTCATCAGCTCCAGCGACGCGCCGACCAAGGGCGCCAGGTCGATCTTGTTGATCACCAGCAGGTCGGATTTGCAGATGCCAGGTCCGCCCTTGCGTGGCAGCTTGTCGCCGGCGGACACGTCGATCACGTAGATGGTCAGGTCCGACAGCTCCGGGCTGAAGGTGGCCGAGAGGTTGTCGCCGCCGGACTCCACCAGGATCAGGTCGAGTCCAGGGAAGCGGCGGTTGAGCTGGTCGACGGCTTCCAGGTTGATCGAGGCGTCTTCGCGGATCGCCGTGTGCGGGCAGCCGCCGGTTTCCACGCCGATGATGCGCTCCGGCGCGAGGGCCTGGTTGCGCACCAGGAAGTCCGCATCTTCGCGGGTGTAGATGTCGTTGGTGACCACCGCCAAGTTGTAGCGATCACGCAGCGCGAGGCACAAGGCCAGGGTCAGAGCCGTCTTGCCGGAGCCCACCGGGCCGCCGATACCGACACGCAAAGGTTGGGTGTTCATATGTGCTTTTCTCCTAGGAACGGAATAGGCGGCTGTACTGGCGCTCGTGGGCCATGCATGCCAGGGACAGGCCGAACGCGGCGCTGCCGAAATGGTGGGGGTCGATGCGACTGGCGTCCTGCTGGGCTTGTTGCAGCAACGGCAGCAATTCGCTGGTCAGGCGCTGGGCGGCTTGCTGGCCGAGGGGCAAGGTTTTCATTAGCACGGCCAATTGGTTTTCCAGCCAGCTCCACAGCCAGGCGGCGAGGGCATCGGCGGGGCTGATGTGCCAGGCGCGTGCGGCCAGGGCCCAGCCCAACGCCAAATGCGGTTCGGGGCAAGCTTGAAGGACGGCGCGGGCGGCTTCATCCAGTTCCGGCAGGCCGTTGAGCAGTTGTTGCAGGGAGTAGCCCATCTGCCGGCTCTCTTGATACAGCTCGCGGGTCTCACGGCTGGCGCGATGTGCCTCGCACAGCTGGGTCAGACGCGGCCAGTCAGCATCGACCGCCGCTTGGCAGTGGGCGAGTAACACCGGGGCTTCAAAGCGCGCCAGGTTGAGCAGCAACTGATCGCTGATCCAGCGTCGCGCACTGGCAGCATCGCTGACGCGACCGTTCTCCACCGCCATTTCCAGGCCCTGGGAATAGCTGTAGCCGCCAATCGGCAATTGCGGACTGGCCAGACGCAACAGCGCCCAGGCTGGGTTCATAGACGCACGCCGAACTGGTGCAGCTTGGGCGGGTAGTTGAAATCTTCATCGCCATGGCGCGAGTGGTGGTGTCCGCCGCCGTAGGCGCCATGTTCCGGCTGGAACGGCGCCTCGATGGTTGCCGTCTGCGCGCCCAGTTGTTCGAGCATGGCCTTGAGCACATAGTCATCGAGCAGGCGCAACCAGCCATCGCCGACCTGCAATGCCACATGGCGGTTACCCAGGTGATACGCCGCACGCGTCAGTTCAAATGCGCTGCTGCAGGTGACGTGCAGCAGGTGTTCAGGCCGGGCGCACACGCGTACGACTCGTCCGTCCTCGGCCTGTAGGAATTCGCCATCGTGCAGCGGTGGCTGGCCGCGCTCCAGGAAAAGGCCGACGTCTTCACCGTCGGCACTGAAACAGCGCAGGCGGCTTTTGCTGCGGGCTTCGAAGTTCAGCAGCAACTCGGCGGCCCAGAGGGCTTGGGGGGCGATTCGGCGGTGGATCACCAGCATCAGGAAGCTTCCAGCTATGAGCGATGAAGCAGCTAGAGCAAGGGGCTTGCCAACCTCGATGGGGAGTAGGAATTGCCTGTAGGCAAGCGCGGCATGCCACTAAACAGGGCGAGGAAAAATGCTCGACGTGCGCCAAAGTGGTGCGCAATGTTGCGTGTTGCACGCGTGATGGGCATTTTCGGATTTTCCCTACACGTTATGGGGAATCGGCGTTCATCACCTTACCTGCGAGATCATTAGGCTGTGCGCCGTGTTTAATTCACTGCGACGTTCATCATGTTCAAATCATTTTGTTGCCTGGTTATTGTCAGCCTATCTCTCGCGCTTTCATCGGCTTCCGCGAATTTGAAGTCCCATCCGTCCTTCAGCACTTCGCTGAAGCAAGCGTCTATCGAGGATGTGGTCGACCGCGCCCACGAACTGCTGGGTACGCCTTACAAGTGGGGTGGCACCTCGGCGGACCAGGGTTTTGATTGCAGCAGCCTGCTGGTCTATCTGTTCAAGACCGAAGCCAATATCCAGTTACCGCGCACCACTGCGGCCATGCAGCGGTCAACAGCAGCCACTATCAGGCGCAATGCGCTCAAGGCGGGTGATGCGGTGTTTTTCAAAGGAAATGGGGGCGGACAAGTCAGCCATGTGGGCCTTTATATAGGCGAGGGCAAATTTATCCATTCACCCCGCGCAGGCAAGCACATCCGCATCGACTCATTGAGCAACAGCTACTGGAACAAGAATTACACCACCGCCAAGCGTTTCCACACGGCAGGGTGATGGCTTTACTCGGTGCTGCCCAAACCCTGCCAGTGCTTCAAGCCGATAAAGATAAAGCGCAATTGCTGGGTGATTTTTGCCTGGGGCGTGAGGTGTTCAGGCAGCGCCTGGGCCGGTGGGTCGATGATGTCGGGAAGGGTGGCGAACACACTTTTGACGATCAGGTCGGCCATCACATGCAGACCTTCGGCATCCAGGTGCTGCAGTTTTGGCATGAGCGTCAGGTCGGCCGCCAGGTCGCGGGTGATGTCTTCACGCAATGCACCGATCGCCTGGCGCACCGCCAGGCAGCCGCCGTATTGCTCGCGGGCCAGGAACAGGAATTGCGAACGGTTGGCCGAGACCACGTCGAGAAAGATCCGCACGGAGGCATCGATAATGCCGCCCATCACGAATTCGTTGTGGCGCACCAGACGGATCGTGGCGCGGAAGGTCTGGCCGACTTCACTCACCAGCACGAGTCCCAATTGGTCCATGTCGGCAAAATGCCGATAGAAACCGGTGGGCACGATACCAGCCGTTTTTGCCACTTCGCGCAGGCTCAGGCTGCCAAACCCACGGCCACACTCCATCAGATGGCGGGCTGCGTCCATCAGGGCGAGGCGGGTCTGTTGCTTCTGTTCGGCGCGGGGCAGCATGGGCGGGCGGGCTTTGTCGGCGAGTACAGCGACGCACTCTAGCAAAACAGTTCTGTTGGCGTCGAACTTGGCGGGGAAGGGCGTGACGCGATCTACAGGAAAGCAAAAGCCCGATCGACAGATCGGGCTTTTTTCTCGGCCACCACGGGGTTAGCTCTGTGCTTGATGCAGTTCTTGCAGACGGTCAGCACCGCCTTCAGCAACGCCTTCGGTGTAGGCGCGTTTGTTGGCTTGTTCTGCACCGCCTTCGACCAGACCTTTCTGTTCCAGGCGATCACGGCCACCTTCGGCAACAGCATTGCGCTCCAGCAGGCGATCAGCACCACCTTCAACCAGGCCTTTTTCTTCCAGGCGGTTGCGGCCGTTTTCGGTCAGGCCTTCGGTGTAAGCGCGTTTGTTGGCGTGTTCCGAACCATTTTCAGCGACAGCGCCTTTGGCGTAGTCACGGTTCTCGTCTTCTTGCGAACCGCTGCGAGCGACGGTCTGGCTGAAATGAATGGCGTCAGCTTTGACTTGGGGTGTGGCCTGTTCGGCGGCTGGCAGGGCGAAGGCACTGGAAGCCAGGATAGATAACAGGGCGGTAGCGAGTAGTTGGCGTTTCATGATGGGTTGCTCCTTGGGAGGGCGATAAAGTGGGTACAGGGCTAATGCTACTCTCGATAAGTCGATATAAAAGTTCATAAACACAATGGTAATAATCAACAGAATTGATTGTTCTAGGCGGAGGCTCTAGAACGGGCCTCTCAAGCACGCGGTTTTGCACCGGGGTGGGTATTTTCGACACGTTCGTGGGTAACAATGGTGCGCCGTCGTAGGCCGAATCTGTCGAGTTGGTCAGAAATTGAGGTTTTTCCAGGCAAATCGGGGATTGGGTTAAACCCCCAGGCGGTTTGCCAGTCGGAGTTCTATAAACTGTCTTAAAAGGCTGTCACCCAGCCAGTCGTATTCAGGAGTCCTGTGCAATGACGCGCACTCGTAAAATTGTCGCTTGGAGCTGCGCCAGCTTCGCTCTGTTAATCGCTGTGGCGGTGTTGGTCCTGGTGTTCTTTGACTGGAACCGCATCAAGCCGCCCCTCAATGCCAAGGTTTCTGAAGAACTGCATCGGCCATTTGCCATCAACGGCAACCTGGCGGTGGTGTGGGCGCGTGAACCCGATGAAGGCGGCTGGCGCGCCTGGGTGCCATGGCCTCATGTGATTGCCGAAGACCTGACCTTGGGCAACCCGGACTGGTCGAAGAACCCGCAGATGGTCACCCTCAAGAAGGTGGAACTGCGCATTTCTCCCCTGGCGTTGCTGGTGCAGCGTGTGGTGATCCCGCGTATCGATCTCACCGAGCCGAGCGCGCAATTGCAGCGCCTGAGCGATGGCCGCGCCAACTGGACCTTCAAGTTCGACCCCAAGGACCCAAACGCCGAGCCTTCCAACTGGGTGGTGGACATCGGTGCCATCGGCTTCGATAAGGGCCACGTGACCCTCGACGACCAGACTCTAAAGACTCAATTGGATGTGATCATCGACCCGCTGGGCAAACCCATTCCCTTCGGCGAAATCGTCGGCGACGCTGATGCCAAGAAGGCCTTGGAAAAAGGCTCCGCCCCGCAGGACTATGCGTTCGGCCTCAAGGTCAAAGGTCAGTACCACGGCCAGAAGCTCGACGGCAGCGGCAAGATTGGTGGCCTGCTGGCCCTGCAGGACGCGGCCAAGCCGTTCCCGCTGCAAGCCCAGGTCAACATTGGCGACACCCGCATCGCCCTGGCCGGCACGCTGACCGACCCGATGAACCTCGGCGCGCTCGACCTGCGCCTGAAACTCGCCGGTTCCAGTCTGGGCAATCTCTACCCACTGACCGGCGTGACCCTGCCAGATTCGCCAGCCTATTCCACCGACGGTCATCTCATCGCCAAGCTGCACGAGCCCAACGGCGCTTCGTTCCGCTATGAAAATTTCAACGGCAAGATCGGCAACAGCGACATCCACGGCAACCTCGCCTACGTCGCCAGCCAGCCACGGCCCAAGCTCAGTGGCGCCTTGGTGTCCAACCAACTGCTGATGACCGACCTCGCACCGCTGATCGGCGCCGACTCCAACGCCAAACAAAAAGCCCGTGGCGGCGACAGCAAACAGCCGGCGACCAAAGTGTTGCCGGTGGAAGAGTTTCGCACCGAGCGCTGGCGTGTCATGGATGCCGATGTGGAGTTCACCGGCAAGCGCATCGTGCACAGTGCCGATTTGCCCTTCACCGACCTCTACACCCACCTGGTGCTCAATGATGGCGAGCTGAGCCTCGAACCCCTGCGTTTCGGCGTCGCCGGCGGCAAGCTGGACGCGCAGATTCGCCTCAACGGCCGTATCACGCCAATGGAAGGTCGCGCCAAACTCACTGCGCGCAACTTCAAGCTCAAGCAGCTGTTCCCGACCTTCGAACCGATGAAAACCAGCTTCGGTGAACTCAACGGCGATGCCGACATTTCCGGGCGTGGCAACTCCGTGGCGGCACTCCTGGGCACCTCAAACGGTGACCTGAAGATGCTGATCAACGACGGCGCCATTAGCCGTGGCCTGATGGAAATCGCCGGGCTCAACGTGGGCAACTACGTGGTGGGCCGCCTGTTTGGCGACAAGGAAGTGAAGATCAACTGCGCGGCGGCGGACTTCGGCATCAAGACAGGCCTGGCGACCACGCGTTTGTTTGTGTTCGATACCGAGAACGCCATCATTTACATCGAGGGCACGGCGAACATGGCCACGGAACAGTTGGACCTGACCATCAATCCGGAATCCAAAGGCTTCCGCCTGTTCTCCCTGCGCTCACCGCTGTACGTCAACGGGCCGTTCATCAAGCCCAATGCGGGTGTGAAAGCCATTCCGCTGGCATTGCGGGGGGCGGGCATGGTTGCGCTGGGTGTGGTTGCCGGCCCGGCGGCCGGGTTGCTGGCATTGGTCGCGCCGAGTGGTGGTGAGCCGAATGAGTGCGCGCCGTTGCTGCAGCAGATGAAGGAAGGCAAGGCGCCGAAAACAGTAAAAGGCTAGCCTCCGGTAGGGATGAAAATCGCGTCTGATATGCAGGAGCCTGAAGGGAAGTATCCATTAGCCCTGTTGACGGTAACTCGTCTACTGTCAACGCTAACAGGTAGATGCCCGTCTCTATCGCAGTGATTGCGTATAAAAAAGCCCCAAGTAGGAGCGGTCGCTCCCCTTGGGGCTTTTTTGGCGGCGCCTATCGAGGGTGGCCTACAGGCTTTCGAGAATATCCGCCATGTCATCGGCGTGCTCTTCTTCCTGAGCCAGGATTTCTTCAAACAGACGACGCGTGGTTGGGTCCTTATCACCGATGTACTGGATGATTTCGCGGTAGCTGTCGACGGCAATCCGCTCGGCGACCAGGTCTTCGTAGACCATTTCCTTGAGGTCCTTGCCGGCCACGTATTGCGCGTGGGAGTTTTTCGACAGCAGGTCCGGGTTGAACTCCGGCTCGCCGCCCAACTGCACGATACGCTCGGCGAGTTTGTCGGCGTGTTCGGCTTCCTGGGTGGCGTGCTCAAGGAATTCCTGCGCGGCCACTGCAGCCTTGATGCCGCTGGCCATGAAGTAGTGGCGCTTGTAGCGCAGTACGCAGACCAGCTCGGTGGCCAGCGAGGCGTTCAGCAGGCGAATGATTTCTTCGCGGTCGGCATCGTAGCCTTCGGTCACGGCACCGTTCTCGACGTTCTGGCGGGCGCGGCTGCGCAGGGTCGCAACGTCAGTCAAGTTTGCTTCGGTCATCTCAATCTCCTGGTACTAATCCGGTTTTGCGCCACGCTCTGCCGGCGTGATCGCTCCAAGTTGTGAGTCCCGCGCAACACAAAAAGTTTTATCGGATTTTACAAGGCGTGACCGGACAGCCTGACTTCCTCCTGCATCCACTGGAAGAATGCTCGCACTGGCGGATGGCGCTCGCGGCCCGGTACGCACAACGCGCTGTAACCCGCCCCGTCCACGCTGATCCGGGGCCGGTAAGGCACCAGTAACCCCGAAGCCAGACTTTCCGATACCAGAATGTTGCTGGCCAGGACCAGGCCCTGACCGGCGATGGCTGCTTGCAGCGCGTAGTGCTCTTCGTCGTATTCGCGCAATATCGGCGCGTCCCGCAACCAGCGTTCCCCAGCCTTCTCGCACCAGGCTTGCCAGCCCAGCGCGTAGAGCTTGGAGTTGTGCCAGCGCACGCTGATCAGTGTGGGAGCTTGCGTTTGGGCCAGCACCACCTGCTCGGGGGAGCCGTATACCGCAAAAGATTCATCGAACAAGCACAAACCATAGAGGTTGGGGTAGTCATCGAGGCTATAGCGGATCACCAGATCGACGCTGGCATCTTGCTGCAAGTCGACGACTTCACACTGCGTATCCAGGCGCAGGTTGATACCAGGGTGTGCGGCGTAAAACCGTCCCAACCGTGGCACCAGCCATAAGGCGGCGAAGGCTGGCGTGGTGGATACGGTGAGGTGCCCGGTGCTGCGTTGCGGGCGCAGGGTGTCGAGGCTTTGCGCCACGTCCAGCAGGGCACCGTGCACGCTGTGGAACAGCCGTTCGCCACACTCCGTCAGGCGCACCTGGCGTGGCAGACGTTCAAACAGCGGCACCCCCAGCCAGGTTTCCAGGCTGCGGATCTGGTGGGAGACCGCCGTGGGTGTGACCGACAGTTCCTGGGCGGCAGCCTTGAAACTGAGCAGGCGCGACGCCGATTCAAAGGTGCGCAGCGCGGTGAGGGGTAGCGAGGCAAACATTTCAGCTCCATGGATGAAATGGATTCATCCGGATCAACTATTGCTCATTTGTCGGAAGTACCCAGCGACTCTAGATTTGCGCTTAAGAACGACGGCTATCCAGGCCGTCTGAGTCTAACTCGCGAAGGTCATACAGATGAAAAAAATGCTAGTTATCCACGCCAGCCCCCGTGGCGAACGTTCCCACTCGCGGCGCCTGGCCGAATCCTTTCTCGACGTGTGGCAGGCCGCCAACCCTGGCGCGCAGGTCACGCGGCGCGAAGTGGGTCGAGCGTCGATTCCTCACGTCAGCGAAGCGTTCGTCGCGGCGAATTTCTACCCCGAACCGCAATCCATGCCCAAGGTGATGAAGGCCGACCTGCAACTGAGCGATGAACTGGTCGCAGAGTTGATTGACCACGAAATCCTGGTGATTTCCATGCCCCTGTACAACTTCGGCGTGCCCAGCGGCCTCAAGGCCTGGATTGATCAGATCGTGCGCATGGGCCTGACCTTTGATATCACTCAAGACAGCCAGGGCATCGCGCAGTATCAGCCTTTGCTCCAGGGCAAACGTGCACTCATCATCACCAGCCGGGGCGGCAATGGCTTTGGTCCGGGTGGCGAGTTTGAATGGATGAACCATGCCGACCCGCACCTGCGCACGGTACTGGGCTATATCGGTATCGAGGATGTGCGGGTGATTGCTGCCGAAGGTGAAGAGTCGGACAAGAGCGTATTCCAGCGTGCCTATGCCGACGCCGAGCGCCAGTTGCATGACCTGGCTGGGCACTTCTAAAAAGCCCGGATGTCATGGGGTGGTCACGTCGGTTGATCTAGGATGGACCTATTACTTCCATCGCCCTGGACGCCTGCTCCATGCCGCAATCCCTTGCCACGCGTTACCCCTTGGTGCTGGTCCCCGGCATGCTCGGGTTCGTGCGCCTCGTTTGGTTTCCCTATTGGTACGGCATCGTCCCGGCGCTACAGGCGGGTGGCGCACAGGTGTTTCCTGTGCAGGTGGCGCCGCTGGACTCCAGTGAGGTACGTGGCGAGCAATTGCTGGTGCAGATCGAGCGCATCCGCCGTGAAACGGGGGCCGACAAGGTCAACCTGATCGGTCACAGCCAGGGCGCGCTCACCGCGCGGTATGCGGCGGCCAAGCGCCCGGAGTGGGTGGCGTCGGTCACGTCGGTGGCCGGGCCCAACCATGGCTCCGAGCTGGCGGACCACATTCATCTCAATTACCCAGTGGACGGCGTGAAGGGGCGGATCATGAGCGCGCTGTTTCACCTGGTCGCCTGGGTGATGGGCGTGTTGGAGACCGGCTATCGCGGGCCGCGCTTCAAGGCGGACTTGCAGGCCTCCCATCATTCGCTGACGAGTGCGGGCGTGGCGCTGTTCAATCAGCACTATCCACAGGGGTTGCCACAGACATGGGGTGGGCAGGGGGCAGAAGAGGTCAACGGCGTGCGTTATTACTCGTGGTCCGGCACTTTGCAGCCGGGCATCACTGACCGTGGTCGCAACCTGTTCGATGGCACCCACCGCAGTTGCCGCCTGTTCGCCCGCAGCTTTGTGCGTGAAAAGGGTCAGTGCGACGGCATGGTCGGACGCTACAGCTCGCACCTGGGATGGGTGATCGGCGATGACTACGCCCTGGACCACTTCGATATCGTCAACCAGTCCCTGGGCCTGGTGGGCAAGGGCGCCGAGCCTATCCGACTGTTTGTCGAGCATGCCCGGCGCTTGAAGGCTGCCGGGGTTTAGCGCACCGGGGTGGTCCAGCGCTCCGACAGAATCACCCCGCCCAAGGTCAGCAAACCGCCCACCAAGTGATACAGCGCCAACTCTTCCTTCAACACTACGGCGGCGATCAATGCAGTGATCAACGGCAGCAAGTTGAAAAACAGCGTGGTGCGGCTCGGGCCCAAGGTCTTCACCGAATGCATCCACGCCAGTGGCGCCAACATCGAGGCCAGCAGGCACGCATACAGCACCAACGGAATGTTCGCCCAGCCAAGGCCCGCTTTCGCGGAGAACAGGAACAGCGGGAACAGCACCACCACCGCCACCAGCACCTGCAGATACAGCAACACCAACGGCGGCAGGCGCAGCTGCCATTTTTTCAGCAGGGTGCTGTAGACCGCGTAGGCCAGTGTCGCGACCAGCATCATGCCGTCACCCAGGTTGACCCCGTGTTGCAGCAATGCGTCGAGGCTGCCGGCGGAGACCACCACCACGACGCCGGCAAATGACAGCACGGCACCGGTCAGCGCGCCGTAGGTCAGGCGCTGGCCCAGGCTGATGATCGCCGCCGTCAGCGCCATCAACGGCATCAACGACAGGATGATCCCCATGTTGGTCGCCGTGGTCAGCGACGCGGCGTAGTACGCCAGGCTCTGGTACACCGCCATGCCCAGCACGCCGAGGATGAATACCTTGCCCAGGTTCGGGCGGATCAGCGCCCAGTTGGCGATCACCGGCTTGATCATGAACGGTGTAAACAGCAGCGCCGCCAGCAACCAGCGGTAAAAGCCGATTTCTGCAGGGAACAGCGCCCCCACGGCCAGCTTGTTGACGACGGTGTTGCCAGCCCAGATGAAAATGGCCAGCAAGGGATAAGCGTATTGCATCGAAATGAACCAAGTGTGTTGATGAGGCAGGATTATCCATTGTCTGGATCGAAGCCTATACTGCGATCCAGACAAACCACCTCTGTATCCAGACAATATGGCCAAGCACAACGTACGCCTTCCGGATTTTCCCCGGCTGCCGAGCCCGGTGTACTTTCGCTATTCGGATTTCGCGCCCGACACCGAGTGCACCCCGCACCAGCACTTCTGGGGTTCGCTGGACTATTCGGCCAGCGGCGTGATGCGCATGGAAGTGGCCGGTAACCGCTTCATGTCGCCGCCGCAATACGCGGTGTGGGTGCCACCCCACACCGAACACAGCTCCTACAATGCCGAGGCGATCGTCTATCACTCGGTAGGGCTGGCGCCGGAACTCTGTGAGCGGCTGCCGCAACAGCCTTGCACCCTGGCCATCAGCGATATCCTCAAGGCCATCCTCAGCGATTTCGCCCAGCGTGACGTGAACATGCCGCAGACCGACGCCGACATTCGCCTGGCCCAGGTGCTGGTGGACCAGCTCAAGCAGGCGCCGATCCACGATTGCTTCCTGCCTTACGCCCGTCACCCCGGCCTGCTGGGCGTACTGGAAGGCCTGCAGGCCGACCCTGCCGACAATCGCCCCCTGGCTCACTGGGCAGAGCAAGTCCACGTGAGCGAACGCACCCTGGCTCGCCTGTTTGTGCGGGAGCTGGGCATGAGCTTCGGCGAGTGGCGCCAGCGCCTGCGCTACCTGGCGGCCATTGAAGCCCTCGACAGTCAGCGCAGCGTGCAACATGTCGCATTTGATCTGGGCTACAGCAGCGCTTCGGCCTTTATCGCCATGTTCCAGCGCCAGGCGGGCTGCACCCCAGAGCAATACCGGCGGACGCATATCCGTAGTCGGTGAAGATGTAACAGGCTTTGACTACACTACCCGGTAGGCCGTGCCCTCCTGCACGGCAACAGGGAGAAAACTCCATGAAGATGCTGCGAATTCCGTTGTTGATGATGGGCCTGCTGCTGTGTTCCCAAGGTTTTGCCGCCACCGCCCAGCAAAATAAAATGACCACCTGCAATGCCGAAGCGACCACCAAGACGCTCAAGGGGGACGAGCGCAAGGCCTTCATGAAGACCTGCCTGTCCGCCCCGGCGGCCAATGACGCCAAGACCCTGACGCCGCAGCAGCAGAAGATGAAGGATTGCAATGCGTCGGCGAAAACCAAGGCGCTGACTGGCGATGCGCGCAAAACCTTCATGAGCACCTGCCTCAAAGGCAGTTGAGTAGGCGAATCCCCTGTGGGAGCGGGCTTGCTCGCGAAAGCTGTTTTTCGTTCAACACCTCAGTGACTGAACCCCCGCTTTCGCGAGCAAGCCCGTTGCCACGCTGACAAGTTTGCAACACCAAGACCTCTCGCTTGATTCCTTCAAGGCTGGCAGACTGCCCATCCTTTAACGCCGTTCGTTTTGAGGCTGTATGCCAACGTTTTCTCAGCGTCACGTGATATTGCTGGCCAGCTACATCATCATTTTCGGCGGACTGCTGCTGGTGCTGCCGCTCAAATTGTTGCCCAGCCTGCTGGCCGGTCTGTTGGTGTTCGAGCTGGTCAACATGCTGACCCCCCAACTGCAACGGCTGATCGAAGGCCGGCGCGCGCGCTGGCTGGCGGTGGCGCTGCTCGGCACCTTGATCGTCAGTGTGCTGACCCTGATCTTCGCCGGTGCCATCAGCTTCCTGCTCCACGAAGCGGAAAACCCCGGGGCTTCCCTGGACAAATTCATGGGCGTCGTCGACCGCGCGCGCGGCCAGTTGCCGCCGTTCATCGATGCCTACCTGCCCGCCAGCGCCGCCGAGTTCCGCGTGGCCATCGGCGACTGGATGAGCAAGCACCTGAGTGAACTGCAACTGGTCGGCAAAGACGCCGCCCACATGTTTGTCACCCTGCTGATCGGCATGGTGCTCGGCGCCATCATTGCCCTGCAGCGCGTGCCCGACTTGACCAAGCGCAAACCCCTGGCCGCCGTGCTGTTCGATCGTCTGCACTTGTTGGTCCAGGCCTTTCGCAACATTGTCTTCGCGCAAATCAAGATCGCCGCGCTCAACACCGCCTTCACCGCCGTGTTCCTCGCCGTGGTGCTGCCGCTGTGCGGGATTCACCTGCCGCTGACCAAAACCCTGATCGTCCTCACGTTCCTGCTCGGCTTGCTGCCCGTCATCGGCAACCTGATGTCCAACACGCTGATCACCATCGTGGCGCTGTCGCTGTCGATCTGGGTGGCGGTGGCGGCACTCGGGTATCTGATCGTGATCCACAAGGTCGAGTACTTCCTCAATGCGCGCATTGTGGGTGGACAGATCAGTGCCAAGTCGTGGGAGTTGTTGCTGGCGATGCTGGTGTTTGAGGCTGCGTTTGGGCTACCCGGCGTGGTGGCGGGGCCGATTTATTACGCGTATCTCAAGAGTGAGTTGAAGCTTGGGGGAATGGTTTAGAGATTGACGTTGCTTGGGCCCGCCCCTTCGCGAGCAAGCCCGCTCCCACCTTTGAACGCGTTCCAACGTTGGAACTCAGCCAAAGGTGGGAGCGGGCTTGCTCGCGAAGGGCGCACCGCCGTTCAAGCTAACGCTCAGCAGCCGTAGCGCTTACTGGCTTCAATCGCCAACCCGCTGCCGATACTGCCAAAGATATTCCCTTCCACATGCCGCGCATTCGGCAACATCGCCGAGATGCTGTGGCGCAGCGCCGGGATTCCGCTGGAACCGCCAGTAAAGAACACGGTGTCCACCTGGGCCACGCTCACCGACGCATCGTTGAGCAATTGCGTGACGCTGTTGCGCACGCGTTCCAGCAAGCCATCAATGGCCGACTCGAACAGCGCCCGGCTCAGTTCCACGCTCAGGCCCGGTTCAACCCGATCCAGCAGCACATGGCGACTGTCTTCGTGGGTGAGTTGGATCTTGGTTTCTTCCACTTCCATGGCCAACCAGTGGCCGGCGCGCTGCTCGATCAACTTGAACAGACGGTCGATGCCGCCGGTGTCTTCGATGTCATAACGCATACTGCCCAGCGCCAGCTGGGATTTCTGCGAGTACACCGAGTTGATGGTGTGCCAGGTGGCCAGGTTCATGTGATGGCTGGTGGGCATGTAGGCGCCGCTCTTCATGCGGCTGCCGTAGCCGAACAGCGGCATCATGCCGTTCAACGAGAGCTGCTTGTCGAAGTCGGTCCCGCCGATATGCACGCCGCCGGTGGCGAGGATGTCGCTCTGGCGGTTGTCGTTGTGGCGACGGTCCGGGGACAGGCGTACCAGGGAAAAGTCGGAGGTACCCCCGCCGATGTCGACGATCAGTACCAATTCTTCTTTCTGGATGGTGGACTCGTAGTCGAACGCCGCCGCGATCGGCTCGTACTGGAACGAGATGTCCTTGAAACCGATCTTGCGCGCCACGTCGACCAGGGTGTTTTCGGCTTCCTGGTCGGCCATCGGGTCGTCGTCGACGAAAAACACCGGGCGGCCCAGCACCACTTCTTCGAACTCGCGGCCGGCATTGGCTTCGGCGCGGCACTTGAGCTGGCCGATAAACAGCGCCAGCAGGTCGGTGAACGGCATCGCTGTGCCGAGCACGCTGGTGTCGTGCTTGATCAGCTTGGAACCGAGCAGGCTCTTGAGCGAGCGCATCAGCCGGCCTTCGTAGTTTTCCAGGTACTCATGCAGCGCCAGGCGACCGTACACCGGGCGGCGCTCCTCGAAGTTGAAGAACACCACCGACGGCAGAGTGATCTTGTCGTCCTCCAGCGCGATGAGCGTCTCCTCGCCGGGGCGGATCCAGCCGACGGTGGAGTTGGACGTGCCAAAGTCGATACCGCAGGCACGGGCTGGGGATGGGTTTTTCATGTCTATCGGGTTCCGGTTGAAAAACGGCCGCGCAGTGTATGCCAGTCGAAGGCGGATGCGTAGGCCGACTATCCGCTAAATCGCGCTTGAAAGTTGGGTATTTGCCCCAACATCTGTTGCATACGGCAAGTGCCGATAACACTTTGACGCATACCCAGGCCACGAGACTCAACAAGTGCAATGCAGCGCACGTTGTGCCCCGGACTGTGCGATCTCGATTAAGGATGGTGAACCGCCGATGGATTTCAAAGACTACTACAAGATATTGGGCGTAGAGCCGACGGCCGACGACAAGGAAATCAAGGCGGCCTATCGCAAGCTCGCGCGCAAATATCACCCCGACGTGAGCAAGGAGAAAGACGCCGAAGCCAAGTTCAAGGATGCGTCCGAAGCCTATGAAGCGCTCAAAAGCGCCGACAAGCGCGCCGAATACGACGAGCTGCGCAAATACGGCCAGCATGGCCAGCCGTTCCAGGGACCACCGGGCTGGCAGAGCCGTGGCGGCTTTGGCGGCGGCGGTGGCGGTGAGGATTTCTCGGACTTCTTCAGTTCGATCTTCGGCTCCCGTGGCGATGCCTTCGGTGGCGGCCAGCGCCGCCCTGCCGGACGTAAAGGCCAGGACGTGGAGATGCAGCTGTCGGTGTTCCTTGAGGAGACGCTGTCAACCGAGTCCAAGCAGATCAGCTTCCAGGTGCCGCAATACGACGCCTCGGGCCGGCATGTGAGCAACACCACCAAGAGCTTGAACGTGAAGATCCCCGCCGGTGTCGTCAACGGTGAGCGTATCCGCCTCAAAGGCCAGGGCGCACCAGGTGTTGGCGGTGGGGCCAACGGTGACCTGTACCTGATCGTCAAGTTTGCGCCGCATCCCAAGTTTGAAGTGGATGGCGAAAACCTGATCATCAACCTGCCGCTGGCGCCGTGGGAATTGGCGCTGGGCGCGGAAGTGGCCGTGCCGACCCTGACCGGCAAGATCAACCTCAAGGTGCCAGCCGGCAGCCAGAACGGCCAGCGCATGCGCGCCAAGGGCCATGGCTTGTTGAACAAGGCCGGGCAGCGTGGCTTCCTGTACGTGCAGCTCAAGGCCGTGATGCCACCGGCAGGCAATGACGAGGTGAAAGCCTTGTGGCAGGAGCTGGCGCAGAAAGCTGCTTTTAATCCGCGCGAGCAGTTCTAAGGCGAAAGCGAACACTGTCCTTGTGGCGAGGGAGCAAGCGCCCTCGCCACAAGTCGTGGCCTGTTGGTTCGAGTCAGAACAGGAAATACCGCTGCGCCATCGGCAACACATCCGCCGGCTCACACCACAGCAGCACCCCATCGGCCTTGACCTGGTAGGTCTGCGGGTCCACCTCGATATCCGGCAGGTAATCGTTGTGGATCAGGTCGGTTTTCTGCACGTCGCGACACCCTTTGACCACCGCGATCTGTTTCTTCAACCCCAGGGCTTCGGGCAAACCGGCATCCTGCGCAGCCTGGCTGATAAAGGTCAGGCTGGTGGCATGCAACGAGCCGCCGAAGCTGGCGAACATCGGGCGGTAGTGCACCGGCTGCGGCGTGGGGATCGAAGCGTTGGCGTCGCCCATCAGGCTTGAGGCAATCGCGCCGCCCTTGAGGATCAGGGTCGGCTTGATGCCAAAGAACGCCGGGCGCCACAGTACCAGGTCAGCCCACTTGCCCACTTCGATCGAACCGACGATATGGCTCACACCGTGGGTAATCGCCGGGTTGATGGTGTACTTGGCGATGTAGCGCTTGGCGCGGAAGTTGTCGTTGCCGGGACCATCGCCAGGCAAGGCGCCGCGCTGTTTTTTCATCTTGTCGGCGGTCTGCCAGGTGCGTGTGATCACCTCACCGACCCGGCCCATGGCTTGGCTGTCGGAGCTGATCATGGAGAACGCGCCGAGGTCGTGCAGAATGTCTTCGGCGGCAATGGTCTCGCGGCGGATGCGGCTTTCTGCGAAGGCCACGTCTTCGGCAATGCTCGGGTCCAGGTGGTGGCAGACCATCAGCATGTCGAGGTGTTCGTCGATGGTGTTGCGAGTGAAGGGCCGCGTCGGGTTGGTGGAGCTCGGCAGCACGTTCGGGAAGCCGCAGGCCTTGATGATGTCCGGTGCGTGACCGCCACCTGCACCTTCGGTGTGATACGTGTGGATGGTACGGCCCTTGAGCGCGGCCAGGGTGGTCTCGACGAAACCGGACTCGTTGAGGGTGTCGCTGTGGATCGCTACCTGCACATCGTATTGATCGGCAACGCTCAGGCAATTGTCGATGCTCGCCGGGGTGGTGCCCCAGTCTTCATGCAGTTTCAAACCGATGGCGCCGGCCTTCACCTGTTCGATCAGAGGCTCCGGCAAGCTGGCGTTGCCCTTGCCGGTGAAGCCGATGTTCATCGGGAACGAGTCACTGGCCTGGAGCATGCGCGCCAGGTGCCACGGGCCGGAGGTGCAGGTGGTGGCGTTGGTGCCCGTCGCCGGGCCGGTACCGCCGCCGATCATGGTGGTGACGCCGCTGGTCAGCGCCTCTTCAATCTGCTGCGGGCAGATGAAGTGCACGTGGCTGTCGATCCCGCCGGCGGTGAGGATCATGCCTTCGCCGGCAATCACTTCGGTGCTGGCGCCGATGGCCATGGTCACGCCAGGCTGGATGTCCGGGTTGCCGGCCTTGCCGATGGCGTGGATACGGCCGTTCTTCAGGCCCACGTCGGCTTTGACGATGCCCCAGTGGTCGATGATCAGCGCGTTGGTGATCAGCGTGTCGACCACCTCATGGGCGAGCAATTGGCTTTGGCCCTGGCCATCGCGGATGACCTTGCCGCCGCCGAATTTGACTTCTTCGCCGTAGACCGTGAAGTCTTTTTCGACTTCGACGAAAAGCTCTGTGTCGGCCAGGCGGACCTTGTCACCGACGGTGGGGCCGTACATGTCGGCATAGGCTTGGCGGCTGATTTTCATGTGTGTGCCCTGAGAAATGTGTGTTGAATGTGAATCCGCTTTCGCGAGCAAGCTCGCTCCCACATGTTGAAATGCCTACTAAATATGGGAGCGGGCTTGCTCACGAAGAGGGCCTAAAGGTCACCCATGACTCGACCTGCAAACCCGAACACCCGGCGACCGCCGCTCAAATCCACCAACTCAACCTCACGGCTTTGCCCCGGCTCAAACCGCACCGCCGTGCCCGCCGGAATATTCAGGCGCATGCCACGGGTTGAGGCACGATCAAACGTCAGTGCGTCATTGGTCTCGAAAAAATGATAATGCGAGCCCACCTGGATCGGCCGATCGCCGCTGTTGGCCACGCTGAGGGTGACCGTACGGCGGCCCACGTTGAGTTCGATGTCGCCAGGCTGGATCTGATATTCGCCAGGAATCATGCAGGTTGCCCCAGGGTCTTGAAGTAGATGGCGGTCGGGCTGTAGCGCCCGTCCGGGCTTTGGCAGTAGTCGGGCAGTTCACCGACCTTGATATAGCGCAGCGACTGGTAGAAGGCTTCGGCGGGTGAGCCGGCTTCAGTGTCCAGGTACAGCAAGCCGCGCTTGTGCTGGCGGGCGGCGAGTTCCAGGGTGTTCATCAGTTGCTGGCCGAGGCCATGGCGTCGCGCGCTGCTGTGTACCAGCAGCTTTTGCACTTCGGCGCGGTTGACTCCGTTGGCTTTTTGGCACAGCGCCAATTGCACACTGGCGATCACGTGTTCGTCGCGCACCACCACCCAGAGCAACAGGCCGGCGTCTTCGATGCTGGCCTGCACGCCGCGCAAATACTCGCGGGCCTGGGCCTCGTCGAAGTCGGCCATGAAGCCGACGGAAGCGCCGTGCCTGACCGCGTCCAGCAACAACTCGATCAAGCCCAGACGATAGTGGGCAAAACTTTCCGCATTGACTCGACGCACTTGCGCGCTATTCATTGGTGTCACTCCTTGGGCGGTTCGGCGCCCGGATTCAACGCCAGTTGCATGAAGGTCAGGTCCAGCCAGCGGCCGAACTTGATACCCACTTGGGGCATCTGCCCGGTGGTGATGAATCCCTGGCGCTCATGCAGTCGGATCGAGGCCTGGTTGCCGCTCTCGATGGCGGCGACCATCACGTGTTTGCCGCAAGCGCGTGCACGCTCGATCAACGCCTCCATCAGTAACGGGCCCAGGCCCTTGCCGCGTTGGTCGCTGCGCACGTACACCGAGTGCTCGACGCTGTAGCGAAAACCTTCGAACGGCCGCCAATCGCCAAACGAGGCGTAACCAGTGACTTCACCGTTTTCTACCGATACCAGGATCGGATAGCCCAGGGCATGTCGCGCACTGAACCACGCCTGGCGGTTGCCCAGGTCCGCCGGTTGTTCGTTCCAGATCGCGGTCGTGTTCAGCACTGCGTCGTTGTAGATATCGCGGATCGCCGGCAAATCATTTTGGGTCGCGTCACGAATCATCATCAGGCCTCACGCAATCGGCTGGTGGACGGTGACCAGCTTGGTGCCGTCGGGGAAAGTGGCTTCCACCTGGATATCCGGGATCATTTCGGGGATGCCTTCCATCACTTGTTCGCGGCTGAGCAGCGTGGTGCCAAAGTGCATCAGGTCGGCCACGGTGCGGCCGTCGCGGGCACCTTCCATCAGGGCGGCGGAGATGTAGGCGATGGTTTCCGGGTAGTTGAGCTTCACGCCGCGTGCGAGGCGACGCTCGGCCACCAAGCCTGCGGTGAAGATCAGCAGTTTGTCTTTTTCCCGTGGGGTCAGGTCCATGGTTCAAGGTCCTTCATAAATTGCATGCTTAAAAACACCAGAGATCAATGTTGAATGGGTTTATGTGGGAGCCGGCTTGCTCGTGAATGCAGTGCGTCAGTCAATGCATCTGTTTCTGATCCGCCGCTTTCGCGAGCAAGCCCGCTCCCACATTTTGATCTTCATGTGCTCCAGATTCGGGGTGGAACAGCTGCGCGTTCAAGTACGGCTGGGCGTAGCAGTTTCCATAGATCAATCAACCAACCTCGCGCCAGCAGCGCTTCGCTGGCCAGGCAACGGGCGACCAGCAAGCCTGGCAGTTGGGTCAGGTCGCCGCGCACCGCGTGGGGCAGGGCGCGGCAGGTGTCGAGTAACTCAGGGTCGATATCAGCCGTCAGCAGCAACGTGGCAAACACCGGTTGCCCGTCCAGGCCGATGGGAGAGTCGAGCAAACCGTCGGCACCCACAATGCGCTGGCGTTCATGCCAGAGCAATTGGCCGTCGCGGCGGATATCCAAGTGGGATTGAAAGTGGCCCTGGTCAAAGCGCTCGCCACTGGCGGGGCGGCCGAGGGCGACCACGTCCCAGTAGAACAGGCGTGCATCGCCGTGCAGCTCGATGCGCGTGGTGAGTTCAGCCTGGGCGGCACTGAATACGATGGTTTCCTGGGGCAGCCATTCCAGCGTAGCGCCGGCTTCCACGGTAAGGTCCAACTGCTGAAACGCAGGACCCTTGGCGCGATACCACTTGGCGGCGCCGGGGCTGGTCAGTTGCGCCCAGGCACCTGCGCCGACATGGGCGCTGATGTCCAGGCGATCACCGCCGGCAATGCCGCCGGGCGGGTGCACAATGATGTGCTGGCACACCTCGGGGCCTTCGGCATACAGGTGCTTTTGCACGCGCAAGGGGCCGAGGTGGCGACGCATCACTGGCCGCGTGGTGTCGCCGAAACGCGCATAGCCGAGCTCCAGCTCGGCATGCCAGCTGGGGGTGAACAGCGCAGGAGTAACGGGCAGGTTCATGGCAGAGTGCTTATCGTTAGGAGGCTACAGATTAGATGGTTACCAAGCCGCGTACACCTTCGCTTTCCATATTTTCACCTCGGCCTTGCTGCACGATCTCACCACGGGACATCACCAGGTAGTGGTCGGCCAACTCGGCGGCAAAGTCGTAGAACTGCTCCACCAGCAGGATCGCCATATCACCGCGCTCCGCGAGCTTCTTGATCACCGCGCCGATCTCCTTGATCACCGACGGCTGGATGCCCTCCGTGGGCTCATCGAGGATCAGCAGGCGTGGGCGGCTGGCCAGCGCCCGACCGATCGCGAGCTGTTGCTGCTGCCCGCCGGACAGATCGCCGCCACGGCGGTGCTTCATTTGCAGCAAAACCGGGAACAGCTCGTAGATGAACGCGGGCACTTCCTTGGCTTCCGAACCGGGGAAGCGCGAGAGCCCCATCAGCAGGTTTTCTTCCACCGTCAGCCGCCCGAAAATCTCCCGGCCCTGTGGCACGTAGGCGATCCCTGCCTGCACACGTTGGTGCGGCTTGAACCCGGTGATGGCCTTGCCTTCCCAGTTCACCGCGCCTTCCTTGGAGGGCAGCAAGCCCATCAGGCATTTGAGCAGGGTGGTCTTGCCCACGCCGTTACGGCCGAGCAGGCAGGTGACCTCGCCGACCTTCACGTCAAAAGACAGCCCGCGCAGGATGTGGCTACCGCCGTAGTACTGGTGCAACTTGTCGACTTGCAGCATGTTCGGTTCTCCTTAGCGGCCGAGGTAAACCTCGATCACCCGCTCATTGTCCTGCACCTGTTCCAGTGACCCTTCGGCCAGTACGCTGCCTTGGTGCAACACGGTCACATGATCGGCAATCGAGCCGACAAACCCCATGTCGTGTTCCACCACCATCAGCGAGTGCTTGCCCGCCAGGCGCTTGAACAGTTCGGCGGTGAATTCGGTTTCCGCGTCGGTCATGCCCGCCACCGGTTCGTCCAGCAGCAACAGTTGTGGGTCCTGCATCAGCAACATGCCGATTTCCAGGAACTGCTTCTGGCCGTGGGACAGCAACCCCGCTTGGCGCTGTGCCGAAGCGGTCAGGCGGATGGTGTCGAGGACTTCATCGATACGGTCTTTCTGCTCGCCACTCAAGCGTGCACGCAGGCTGGCCCACACCGACTTGTCGGTCTTCTGCGCCAGTTCCAGGTTTTCGAACACGCTGAGGGCTTCGAACACCGTGGGCTTCTGGAACTTACGGCCGATGCCGGCCTGGGCGATCTGCACTTCGCTCAGGCTGGTCAGGTCCAGGTTTTCACCAAACCAGGCGGTGCCGTGGCTGGGCCGGGTCTTGCCGGTAATCACGTCCATCAGCGTGGTCTTGCCCGCGCCGTTGGGGCCGATGATGCAACGCAGCTCACCGACGCCGATGTAAAGGTTCAGGTTGTTGAGCGCCTTGAAACCATCGAAGCTGACGCTGATGTCTTCCAGGCTCAGGATGGTGCCGTGGCGGGTGTCGAGGCCCTTGCCGGCGGCCTGGCCGAGGCCGATGGCATCGCGGCCGGCGCCTGCATCGAAAATAGGTTCAAGCATGACGTTCCTCATTTCTTCAGCAGGCCGATGACGCCCTTGGGCAGGTACAGGGTGACGATGATGAACAGCGCCCCAAGGAAGAACAGCCAGTATTCCGGAAAAGCCACGGTGAACCAGCTCTTCATGCCATTGACTACTCCGGCGCCGAGCAGCGGGCCGATCAGCGTGCCACGCCCGCCCAAGGCCACCCACACCGCGGCTTCAATCGAGTTGGTCGGCGACATTTCGCTGGGGTTGATGATGCCAACTTGCGGCACATACAACGCCCCGGCCAAACCACACAGCACCGCGCTCAACACCCACACGAACAGCTTGAAGCCACGCGGATCGTAGCCGCAGAACATCAGGCGATTTTCCGCATCACGCAAGGCGGTCAATACCCGGCCGAACTTGCTGCGTGCCAAGCGCCAGCCGATGAACAGGCTCGCGACCAGCAGCGCCACTGTGGCGACAAACAGCACCGCTCGGGTGCCTGGTTCAGTAATACCGAAGCCGAGGATGCTGCGGAAATTGGTGAAGCCGTTGTTGCCGCCAAAGCCGGTCTCGTTGCGGAAAAACAGTAGCATTCCGGCAAAGGTCAGGGCCTGGGTCATGATCGAAAAATACACGCCCTTGATCCGCGAACGGAAGGCGAAGAAACCAAACACCAGCGCCAGTAAGCCTGGTGCCAACACCACCAGGCACATGGCCCAGACGAAGTGCTGCGTTCCGACCCAGTACCAGGGCAGCTCGGTCCATGACAAGAAGGTCATGAACGCCGGCAACTCGTCACCGGACGCCTGGCGCATCAGGTACATGCCCATGGCATAACCGCCCAGGGCAAAGAACAGGCCGTGGCCGAGGGACAGCATGCCTGCATAACCCCACACCAAGTCCAACGCAAGGGCGACGATTGCATAGCAGAGGATCTTGCCCACCAGCGTCAGGGTGTAGGCCGAGATATGAAAGGCGTTGTCCGGTGGCAACAACGACAACAGCGGCAGCGCCAGCAGCACGATCAGGATCAGCGCGCCGAGGGCAATCGTCACCTTGGGGCCGGCCTTTTGCGCGGCCGTAAGCATCAATGGCTGGTTCATCAGTCGATCACCCGTCCTTTCAGTGCGAAGAGTCCTTGCGGGCGTTTCTGGATAAACAGAATGATCAGCGCGAGGATCAGAATCTTGCCGAGCACGGCGCCGATCTGCGGTTCGAGAATCTTGTTGGCGATGCCTAAACCGAACGCCGCCATCACGCTGCCGGCCAACTGGCCGACCCCGCCGAGCACCACCACCAGGAACGAGTCGATGATGTAGCTCTGGCCCAGGTCCGGGCCGACGTTGCCGATCTGGCTCAGTGCCACGCCGCCCAGCCCGGCGATGCCGGAGCCCAGGCCAAAGGCGAGCATATCCACGCGTCCTGTAGGCACGCCGCAGCACGCGGCCATGTTGCGGTTCTGCGTGACGGCGCGCACGTTGAGGCCCAGGCGCGTCTTGTTCAACAGCAACCAGGTCAGCACCACCACGCACAGCGCGAAGGCAATGATCACGATGCGGTTGTACGGCAGCACCAGGTTGGGCAGCACTTGAACGCCGCCGGACAACCATTCGGGGTTGGACACCTCGACGTTCTGCGCACCGAACACCAGGCGTACCAACTGGATCAACATCAGGCTGATGCCCCAGGTGGCCAGCAGGGTTTCCAGCGGCCGGCCGTACAGGTGACGGATCACCGTGCGCTCCAACGCCATGCCGATAGCGGCGGTAACAAAAAACGCCACCGGCAGCGCGATCAGCGGGTAGAACTCGATGGCCTGTGGCATGTAGCGCTGCATGAGCAACTGCACCATATAGGTGGAGTAGGCACCGAGCATCAGCATCTCGCCGTGGGCCATGTTGATCACGCCGAGCAGGCCGAAGGTGATTGCCAGGCCCAGGGCTGCCAACAACAGAATCGAGCCCAGGGACATGCCGCTGAAGGCCTGGCCCAGGATTTCACCGACCATCAATTTGCGTTTGACCTGGGCCAGGCTGGTTTCCGCGGCGGTGTGCACGGCGGCATCGGTTTCAACGCCGGGGGCGAGCAAGGCTTCAAGCCGCGTGCGCGCCAGCGGGTCGCCGGTGCTGCCGAGCAACCGCACAGCGGCCAGGCGCACCACTGGGTCGGTGTCCACCAGTTGCAGGTTGGCCAGGGCCAGGCTGAGGGCGGTGTGGACACCTTCGTCGGTTTCGGCGGCGACACGCTGGTCGAGGAATTTCAGTTGCGCAGGTTGTGCGCTTTTTTGCAGGGTCTGTGCGGCAGCCAGGCGCACCTTGGGGTCGGCGGCGAGCAGTTGCTGGCTGGCGTGTACGTTGTCGATCAGGCCGCGCAGACGGTTGTTCAGGCGTACGGTTTTGGTTTCACCGTTGACGATGAGTTGTCCTTGTTGCAGAGCGTCCACCAGCTCGATGCGTGCCGGGTCAGGTTGGGCGGCCCAGTCCTGGAGGAGCTTGGCTTGTTGCGTCGGATTGGCGTTGATGAAGTCTTCGGCGTCGCTGGCGTGCGCGCCTAAGGGCAGCAACAGCAGGGCGGCGAGGATGTATCGGTAGAGGGCAGTGAGCATAAAAAAATGTCCTGATCATGCGCGGACGGTGTGGGTACTGGCTCTGTGTGGGAGCTGGCTTGCCTGCGATAGCATCGCTGCGGTGTGTCAGGTACACCGAGTTGTTTGCATCGCAGGCAAGCCAGCGCCCACATTGACCGCGCCCGACATCTGGGTTCGGTGGGGCTCAGTTGCTCTTCACGGCGTAATCCGGCTTCTTGTCATTGCCAGGGATGTACGGGCTCCAAGGCTGCGCCCGGATCGGCTCCTGGGTCTGCCACACGACAGAGAACTGCCCGTCGGCCTGGATCTCGCCGATCATCACCGGCTTGTGCAGGTGGTGGTTGGTCTTGTCCATGGTCAGGGTGAAACCGGACGGTGCGGCGAAAGTCTGGCCGGCCAGCGCTTCGCGCACTTTGTCGACGTCGGTTGACTTGGCTTTTTCCGCCGCCTGCGCCCACATATGGATGCCTACATAGGTGGCTTCCATCGGGTCGTTGGTCACGGCCTTGTCCGCGCCCGGCAGGTTGTGTTTCTTGGCGTAGGCTTTCCAGTCTGCGACGAATTTTGTGTTCACCGGATTCTCCACCGACTGGAAGTAGTTCCAGGCCGCGAGGTTGCCCACCAGCGGCTTGGTGTCGATGCCGCGCAGCTCTTCTTCACCCACCGAGAACGCCACCACCGGAACGTCGGTGGCCTTCAAACCCTGGTTGGCCAGTTCTTTGTAGAACGGCACGTTGGAGTCGCCGTTCACGGTGGAGATCACCGCGGTCTTGCCGCCAGCCGAGAACTTCTTGATGTTGGCGACGATGGTCTGGTAGTCGGCATGCCCGAACGGGGTGTAGACCTCTTCGATATCTTTATCCGCCACGCCTTTGGCGTGCAGGAACGCGCGCAGGATCTTGTTGGTGGTGCGCGGGTACACATAGTCGGTGCCAAGCAGGAAGAAGCGCTTGGCGCTGCCGCCTTCTTCACTCATCAGGTATTCCACCGCGGGGATCGCCTGCTGGTTCGGCGCTGCACCGGTATAGAACACGTTTGGCGACATCTCTTCGCCTTCATATTGCACCGGGTAGAACAGCAGGCCGTTGAGTTCTTCGAATACTGGCAATACCGATTTACGCGACACCGAGGTCCAGCAGCCGAACACCACGGCGACCTTGTCTTGGGTCAGCAATTGTCGGCTTTTCTCAGCGAACAGCGGCCAGTTTGACGCGGGGTCGACCACCACTGCTTCGAGCATCTTGCCGTTCACCCCGCCCTTGGCGTTGATCTCGTCGATGGTCATCAATGCCATGTCTTTGAGCGAGGTTTCGGAGATCGCCATGGTGCCGGACAACGAGTGCAAGATGCCGACCTTGATAGTCTCGGCGGCCTGCGCGGTCCAGGTCATGCCCATGGCGGCAATCGATGCGGTGAGTGTGAAAGCCTTGATCAAGCTGCGACGCTTCATGGTGCGATCTCCGTGACCGGTATTTTTTTATGGGTGGCAGGTGAGGGACGTTGCAGAGCTGATTGCAAGGGGTGTGCCGAAGTCTCAAAGCCTTGGAGGGACGGGGATGGATAGGCGTCGGAAACGGCGCCTTGCACCAATGTGATGCTTGATTGCGGGGCGGGGCACGGCGGTGTGCTGTTGTGGTGCCTGTTTTTAGCGGTGCTTCAACAATATGTAGCACCCCTGAGGAGCGTCCCCCTTTGAAGATGATGAATCTTCAGTGTTCGGCCTTCACTGGCAGTGACTGATTCATCAAATTCTGATTAGCAGGTGCACTCATGGATGAACATTCAAACCGCGACAAGCGTGCCGCCATCCCTCCAGGTCACACCAAGCTCCCCCCACTGACGCCGGCGTTTATCAGCGCCGATGATGCCGCGCGTTATGTACATGAGCGCATCGGTACTACGCGGGATATCGAGTACGGCAGTGTGATCATGCAGCGCCTTTCGGATCAGTTGTACGTGGCGACTGAGCCGGCTCTGGGGCAGGCAAAGAATTTCGATCTCAACCTGATACTTGAGCGTGAAAGAGGCAGCACTTTCCAGTTTGTAGAGCCTCAGGGCTATAAACTCGTCGGGGCGCTGCATTCGCACCCCGATGATTTTGCCGGAACCCAACGGGCGAACCCAACGTGGTCGCCACAGCAGGTAAAGGCCTTCATGGGTTTTTTTTCTACGGACGACATCATCGTCAATTATCGCGTCGGGGTTCAGCTGCCGCTCGCTTATTTGTCGGGTCCCAACGGAGAATTGCTCAGGTACCAAACCCGTTTCTCCAACGCCGAAGACCAGCGCGTGGGCTGGCTTCGCGGAGAGGGCGGATGGACCTCTGTGTACGACGCTGAAGGCACAGAGGAGGGCGCTTACAAAGCGCTGGCTACGGTGGGTTCGATACGCTTTGTGTTATCCAACGCTGCATGGGGTGGATCGGTGGGCGATGTTCCTGGTGATTGGGAACCTTACAAGCCGTTCAAGGCGCCCCCCATGCAACTCAACTGCGGGCCAGTGTTTCCCTCCAGGGACCAAGTACTCAACCACGCTGCCACTCGTATCAAGCGCCAGCCTGAGAACAGGCTGCACGTGTTGATTCTGCAAGGTGCTGTTCAGGGGCGATACGTCACCTGTGAACCGCAACTCGCCGAACTCAGCGGCTGGCCGAGTGGGGGCCTGCTTTCGCGGCTGCCTCCTGGCTTTCATGTGGAGGGTGTCTATTTCCATGCTCAGCCCTCGCCCTCGCAATATCCCACCGTGGAATCGTGGCTGTATCAGAACTTCATCAGCCCGCTTGAGCTGGCGACTCACATCGCGCAGTTTCGCCGCTACAGCCCACAACCCAGGGCGGGAACAACGCTGTACATTCGTATGCGCGATCAAGCGCTGCTGCGCTACCGCTTTTCTGGCTCGGCGCTCGAATCCCAGCTGTTTGCCCAGGCGCCGGGCGGTCCGGTAACCGACAACGGTCAACAGGCCGCGCTGATGGCTGGCACGCTGACCCCCCATGACTTTGTGTTGCAGGTCGCGGCGGCGGGGCAACTGTCAGTCATCGACACCAGCCGCCTCTGGGATCAGGTCGGGGAAGTGGGACCGCAATGGCGTCCCTTCAGCAAGATCCCGCAACCGACGCTGGGCCCCCCTTTTATCACGGCCGACGATGCGGCTCGATGGGCCCACGAGTGGATCAATCTTCTGGAGGCTGACAAAGAGTACGGCGGCGCGATCCTAAAAAAAGACAGTCGCTACTTTGCTACGACGCCGATAGCTGGCGAGCAACTCACCTTCGATCATCGGATCATGCTGGCTACCGATGCCGACGACAACTTCATCGCGCCCGGCGGTTACACCTGCGAGGCGCTCTACCATTCCCATCCGGCACACGTCGAACAGGTAAAACTGAGCAATCCGGGGATCAGCGATGATCATGCCTGGATGATGATCAGTTTTTTTTCGCCCGCAGACCTGAGTTTTATCATCGAACATCGAGGTTCGGTGCCCGCTCATTACCTGTGCGGCCCCGAGGGCTCGTTACTCAAGTACGTGAGCAGTGGCTCGGCGACTGAGGTCCTGCTGAGAAAGCGCATTCTTGGCGAGGCACCATTCCCGGCGTCCGAGCATCGGGAGTCATTGATCTGGATGGCTGCCGAGGCTGGCGATCTGCGGGTGGTGGTACCCGACGCTCGCTGGGGCGGCGTACGCGGGCGGGTAAAACAAGGTTGGAAAGTCAACGCGGCAGTGACGCAAGTGATAGAGGAACAGCCGTTTTTTACACCGGTATTTGAACGCGTTGAGTTGGCGATACTGGCCGCGCTTGCTTTGCCAGCCTCCGAGCAAGCATTCGGCTTTGTGCTCAAACACATCCAAAGCGACAGTTATGTTGCGACCTATCCCGAGCCACCGGGCCCGTTACGATTTGCTCCAGCAGGGCTATTTCCTGAACGAGCACCGGGCAAGCTGAGGCTGCCCTCCAACTTTCGGCTGGAGGCGATCTACTGCCGCTCAACATCCGCTACAGCCGACGCTCCTGCCCATGAAAGCTGGTTGCAGCCTTTGTTCTTCTCTCCGGCACAAATAACCGACGCCATTACTCAAGCGCGGGCGACGCTTGAGCTGCAAGACAAGGCCCGTGGCCTGGCGCTCTACCTGTTGTCTGAGGACGATGCGGTGTTGCGGTTTAAATTGCCCGACGCGCAGACGGTCACCGAGCTGGTCAACGAAACCGTCCCCGGCGTTCTGGATGACAACGGTGCCCAGGCTGCGATGAGGGCCGGCACCCTGACACCCCGTCACTATGTCAGGCGGGTCTTGGCGGCAGGGGACCTGTCGGTGGTGGTTTCCGGTCAGGTCTGGCGTCGTTCCGGTCGTGTGGACAGTCGATCCCCGCTGCTTGCGCCGGTTCATCGGGCGGTGCTGAGCCCGGCGTTTCTCTCGGCCACCGACGCGGCGGTGTATGCCCACGAGAAAATCGGCGAGCGGCGCGACCGCGCTTATGGCGGTTACATCCTCAAGGGTGAGGATGGCCGCTTTATCGTCACTGAGCCGATGGAGGCCGGAACCAACCCCTTTGCGGCGGCGCTGTTTTTTCCAGCGGATGATCTAAACCCGTTGATCCCTCCCGAACCCTACATGATCCATGGGCGTTACGGTTCTCACCCGGCCTTGTCCATGGTCGAGCCGAGATGGGTCGCACAGCGACGCTGGACGCGTGAAGAGGCCGAAATCAACCTGCAGGCTTTTACTGTCGAAGAGATCCGCGCCGTGATCCAACAGCAGCGTCCGGCGTATTTGTCGGGGAGTGAAGACTGTTTACTGGCGTACACGCCCAGCGCGTCCAGTCAGGAGGCATTGCTGCTGAACGGCACGGCGCCACAGGCTGGCGGCAGCCTGGCCCAGATGCGGCTCGACAGCGGGCTGATGAAGCCCGCGCAGTGGGTTGTCATCGTGGCCGAGGCGGGAGACTTGCGGATTGTTCAGGGCAACCCTTTGTGGGGACCGCGCTCGCCGGTGTACGCCGACTGGACCCCCAATTTTGCTTATGCACCAAGATTCGGCCCGCCCGACTATGCCACCTACGGGGCAGTGTTCAGCAGCGCCGATGAAGCTGCCCGCGACCTTCACGCCAGGGTTCATGGCCGCAATCTTGCGGAACAGGCCTACTTTGGTTTTATTCTCAAGCACAAGGATAAGGCCCATTACCTCGCCAGCGAGGTGGTGGGCGTCAATGAGCGCGTCAAGCTGTTCAACCTCAACAGCGTGTTTGCAGCGACAGAAGACAATAGCTACCGGTTTCCGGATGGGTTTGTACTCTGCGGATTGTTTCGTTCGCAGCAGTGGCAACCGGTGGGGTTACCCGCTTCAAGCACCTGGTTAACCCGTTACTTTGTGATGCCCATGGTTTTGTATGGTGCGCTTGTGGACAGCAAGCACAGGGGGGCGAAATACAACAACGGGAACAACCTGCCGATCTACTTTTCAACTGAAGAGGGAGCCTTGTTGAGGTACTTGCCGCTGCCATTCAACGTGGGAAGCGGCGGCCTGGTAGACCACGCGTTCGAAGAGATCGAGGTCGCGCTGGCCTCAGGTAAAAAAACGCCGCAAGAGTTTGTCAGGGACTGGGCCAACGCGGGTGAACTCAGCGTGGTACGCACCAGCCAATGCTGGGACAAACTAGGGCGGGTGCCGCGCACATGGTCCGGCTACGAAAACCTGAGCCGGCGACATGTGGGCCCCGCCTTTGCCA
The DNA here is from genome assembly GCF_000934565.1 of Pseudomonas simiae. NCBI lineage: Bacteria > Pseudomonadati > Pseudomonadota > Gammaproteobacteria > Pseudomonadales > Pseudomonadaceae > Pseudomonas > Pseudomonas simiae. The sequence goes on from NZ_CP010896.1 coordinate 648,147, forward strand.
ACCCGGACGATGCTGCTCGGTATGCGGCGGCCATTGTCGGAGAGGGCCGTCATCGTACCTATGGCGGTGTGCTGCTACGGCTGCCCGGTGGTGGTTTCGCGGCGACTGATCCGCTGGTGGTGCCTCCCCAGGGTTTTGCACTGAATTGGATTTACCCTGATGCGGCGATTGCGCAAGGGCTGTATCCGCCAGGAAGTACCATCGTCGCCCGTTACCGGTCGGTGGTCAGGCAAGAGACGCAGATATTGTTGTCGGTCACTCAAAAAGCGGTCTACCAGAGCATGTTGCCCACCCACGTGCTGTCGAACCTGTTGCGCCGGGAAGTTCACGTCAAGCGCGAATACCTGTTTGGTCCAGAGGGTTTGATCCTGCGTTACCAATTGAGCGGTTCCGCTGAAGAGGAGGAACTCAAACGGCAGTTGGCGCCGTTGAACCTGTTCAGGGGGGATGCCGCTGACAATGAAATTGAACGACAACTGCGCGCCGGCACCCTGCTGCCAGTCGACTTCGTGACGCAGGTGGCCAAGGCCGGCGATTTGCAGGTGGTCAAGGGCGATGCGCTGTGGGGCTTCGCACGGCCACTGAGTGGGCCGTTCGTACCGTACGTGACGCGCGCGCCGGCCCTGGAGATCAAGCAGGTTTTTGCCGATGCGCCGTGCAGCCCGATCTTTACCCAAGCCTGTGACGCGGTACGGTATGCGCAGCGTTTGTCATCGCCCCAGGCGCAGGTGCAGTTCGGGTATGTGCTCAAGTCGGTAAAACGTAATGCTTACATGACCACCGTGCCGTTGGTACGCGCCGATTATTCCGATTTCAAGCAGGTGTTTGTCGAGGGTCAGTTGCCCCAGGGCTATGCCTTGGATGGCTTGTACTTGTGTGCCTCCACGGTGGCGATTGCTCCAGCAAGCGATGAAATGGCGACCTGTTTCTTCTCCCCCGCGTCTCTGGCGATGGGCGTCAATTTTGTCAGCAATATGGCCAAAAACGGTGTGCTGCCCCTTTACCTGCTGTGTGCCGACGGTGCGTTGCTCAGGTACTCATTCAGAAAAAACGGAGCGCAATCGCTGTATGCCTTGAACTCCGAGATGAGAACCATCGAACCGAAGTTGCTCGATGGGTCCTTGACCGTCGCTTACTACGTGCGGGGGCTCGCGGCCAGGGGCGAACTTTACGTGCGTGTCAGGAGCACCGTATGGGCCAGGGAGGAAGCCGTAACGGCGCAGTGGCGGCCCAAGCTCACTCCCTGGGATTTCGCAGACAACCCACACCTTCTTTCATTCTGTGGGCCGTTGTTCAGTCATGCCGACGACGCCGCGCGCTGGACCGAAAAACAGCTGGGTGGGTTCATGGGGCAGGAATACCTTGGAGCGGTACTGGTGCCGCCTAGTGTTCCAGGGTTTGTGGGGCTTGATCCTGTGCTGGACCAACGCACCTTTTGGGAGAGTACGGTTTCGTCAGTGTTCTTGTTTCGCGGTATCGGGCTTGATGTCACGTCCGTACATCCGCTGTTCCTCTACACCCTCAACGCGGTCCACGCATTTTACAAAGTGGCTCCCAGGGTCGGTAACCCGATGTCGCTTGACTTGCAGTTGCTGGGGAATTTTGCCTCCAAGGATGATCTGCGTTCCTACATAACGATCGTGAAGAATAACCGTCCGGTTGCCGAGAGCCTGTACCTGTCGTGCCGAGGCGGCGCGCTGCTCAAGTACGTGCCGGGTTTTACGGCAGGCGAGACGCTTTTGCTGAGCGTCGACTCGTCACCTCTGCCCACTGTGTTGGTCAGTGGTTTGCGAGAGGCCGGCAAGCTTTCCGTTCTGGAAACCGACAGTTTTTGGACGCGCCGGGGGACGCTGGGGGCCGAGTGGCAAGTCAAGGACGTGCAAGCCGCACCTGATCCGCAGGTTGTTCAGTACGGTCGAGACAAAGACGAACTCTGACCAGCAGGGTGATGGGGGCCTTCTGTCAGCTGAAGACGTGTCAGCGCCTGCGCATCAGCCCGATAAAAAACAGCCCGCCAATCGCCGCCGTGGCCACGCCAATCGGCAAGTCCTCGGGGGCGATCAGCGTGCGCGCTGCGACATCCACCCACACCAGGAACAGGCTGCCGAGCAACACGCACACCGGCAGCAGACGGCGATGTTCGGCACCCACCAGGCGACGGGCAATGTGCGGCACCATCAGCCCGACAAAACCGATGGAGCCGCTGATGGACACCAGCACGCCCGTCATCAAGGAGGCGACCAGGAACACCTTCAGCCGCACGTTGCGCGCGTTGAGCCCCAAGGTGACAGCCGTTTGCTCGCCGGCCATCAACGCGTTCAAGGGCCGCGCCATGCCCAGCAGCAACCCCAAGCCCAACAGCACGGTGGCGGAGGGAACCGCCAGCAGTTCCCAGCGCGCCAGGCCCAGGCCGCCGAGCATCCAGAACATCACCGCCGACGCCGCACGATGGTCGCCCATGAACAGCAAGAGGTTGGCCGCCGCCATCATCACAAAGGACACCGCCACGCCACAGAGCAGCAGGCGATCACTCTCCAGCCGGCCATTGCGACTGGCCACCGCCAGCACCACGAGCATACTCAGCAGCGCGCCGATGAAGGCAGCGAGGGGCAAGGTCAGCAGGCCGATGACTTCACCCACGTGCAGCACCACGATCACCGCGCCAAGGGTGGCGCCGGAGGTCACGCCCAGCAGGTGCGGGTCGGCCAGTGGGTTGCGCGTGACCGCCTGCAACACCGCGCCGATCAGCGCCAGCCCGGCGCCGACCAGCGCCCCCAGCAGCATGCGTGGCACGCGGATCAGCCAGACGATATGTTCCTGCCCGGCCGGCCAATGCACCTCGCCGACCCCGAAGGCCTTGTACAACACGATTCGCCACACCACCTCTACCGGCACCCGCGCCGGGCCAAAGCCCAGTGAGAGGACGCAAGAGACCAGCAACACCGCCCCCAGGGCAGCGAGTAGCAAGGCGTAGCGACGCGTAATCATTCGCCGTGGAACCCCTTCGCCAGGGTCTCCACTGCGAGCACGTTATCGATGCCCGGCGTGGCCTGCACGTAGGGAATCACGATAAAGCGCTGGTTCCTGATCGCGTCCACCGCTTGCAATGCCGGGTTGTTCATCAGGAACGCTTGCTTCTGTTCGGCGGTGACTTCGCTGTAGTCGACGATCACGATCACCTGCGGGTTGCGCTCCACCACGGTTTCCCAATTGACTCGGGTCCAGCTGGCATCTATGTCATCGAGAATATTGCGCCCACCGGCGGCGTCGATCAGCGCTTGCGGCATACCCAGGCGCCCGGAGGTCATGGCGCGGTCTTCACCGCTGTCATAGAGGAACACGCGAGGTTTGTCGGCGGGCAGGTGTTTTTGCACCTCGTCGACCTGCGCCTGCATCTGCGCGATCAAGGTACTGGCGCGGTCCTGCACGTCGAAGATCTTGCCCAGGTTGCGCAGGTCGTTATAAGTGTCTTCCAGGGTGGCCGCCGGGCGCTTCATCACGAAAGCGCAGGACTCGGTCAGCTCATACACGTTGATGCCCAACGGTTGCAGGGTGCTCGGCGTGAGGTCGCCGCCCACGCGCATGCCGTAGTCCCAGCCGGCGAAGAAGAAGTCCACGTTGGCGTTGAGCAGGGTTTCCACCGAAGGGTACTTGCTGGCCAGTTCCGGCAGGCCGGCGAGGATCTCGGCCATTTCCGGGGTTACCGACTTCCAGCCGGTGACGCCGCTGTAGCCGGCCATCCGCGGTTTGAGGCCCAGGGCGAGCATCATTTGGGTCATGTTGATGTCGTGGCTGACCGCGTGCTTCGGCGCTTCCTGGAAGGTCACGTCGCGGTTGCAGCTCTTGATAGTGACCGGGTAATGCGTCGCTTCGGCGAGCGCTTGTGCAGTACCGAACAGCAAGGCGAGGGGCAGCAGGGCGCGCAGGATCATGGTTGGGTTATCCAGGTAATTCGGGGGTAGCCGGACAAGGGGTGGGTGTCGATCAACGCGTCCACGTCAAACACGTCACGCAGCAACTCGGCGGTCAGCACTTGATGGGGCGTGCCGCTGGCAACGATGCACCCGTGGTCTATCACGTACAGGCGATCACAGAATGCGGCAGCCAGGTTGAGGTCGTGAATGCTCGCCAGGGTGCCGATGTTCAAGCGCTTGACCAACTTCAACAGCTCAAGCTGATAGCGCGGGTCGAGGTGGTTGGTCGGTTCGTCGAGGATCAGCAGTTGCGGCTGCTGGGCCAAGGCGCGGGCGAGGATCACACGCTGCTTTTCTCCGCCGGAAAGGGTGGCGAAGGCGTGGTCTTCGAAGCCTTGCATGCCGACCGATTCCAGTGCCTGCTGGATCAGTTGCTGGTCGTGCAACGTATCGCCATCGAGCAACCCCTTGTGGGGCGTGCGGCCCATGGCGACCACTTCATCGACACGCAGGCCGAACGCCTCGGGGAATTCCTGCAGCACCACGGCGACGCGTTGTGCACACCACTTCGCGCTTTGCTTCCACACATTCTGGTGGTCGAGCAACACGTCACCGCGCGCCGGCTTACTGAAACGGTACGCACAGCGCAACAGGCTGGTCTTGCCGCTGCCATTGGGCCCTATGAGCCCTACAAACTCCCCTGCACCAACCTGCAGGTTGGCGTCACGCAGGTGGAATTGGTGATGGCAGTGGCCTGTGGGGGACCAGTTGAGGTCGGTGAGGGTTAGCGAAGTCATCGAGTCTCTCAAGTCCAACACCGTTAGAAGGTGTAGTCCGCAGTGACAAAGAACGAGCGCGGCTCACCCAGAATCCACTGCTGCCCGTCGTTGTATTGGCTGACGGCGTAGGTGCGGTCGAACAGGTTGTTCAGTTGCAGGCCCAGGGTGGTGTTGCGCATAGCCTTCCACGACACCGTGGCGTCGACCACGGTGTAGCTCGGTAGCTCATTTTGGTTGGCCATGTCGGCGTAACGTGCGTCGACATAGCGCACCCCGGCCCCGGCGCGGATATCGTCGGTCACGGCCTTGCTCAGCCACAGGTTGGCGGTACGGCGCGGCACATCCACCGGGCGGTTGCCGTCGCGGGAAACCTGCACGCCACCGACGTCCTGTTTGAAGTCGTCGTACTGCGCGTGGACGATGGCCGCGTTGGCTTGCAGTTGCCAGGCATCCGGCAGTTGCAGGGCGAGGCTGGCTTCCAGGCCCCTAGAGGATTGCTGGCCGACTTGTTGCTTGAGGTCCGGGTCGCCCGGCACGTCGGTGAGCAGTTTCTTTTTGACGATGTGGTAGGCCGCCAGCGTCCATTCGCCCCGTTGGTTCCAGAAGGCTTGCTTGATACCGATCTCGGTCTGCTTGGCGGTGGACAGGTCGAACTGCTGCTGGCCTGGGCTCAGGGAGATCAGGCCACCGACGCCGTCGGTGCTGGTAGCGTACTGGCCATAGATCGAGGTGTCGGGCGTGATCGCGTAGACCAGGCCGGCCTTCCCGTTATTGCCGGTGAGGGTCTTGTCGGTTTGGCCGCCGTTGCGCAAATCATCTCGCTCGACATGGGCGTAGTCACGGCGGATTCCGGTGACCAGCGACAGTTTATCGGTGAGTTGCAGGCGGTTTTCCGCGAAGCCGGCGACCGTTTTAGTGGTGGTAGAAAACAACGGCGCGAACGCGTTCTGGCTGTTGAACGCGGCGGGTGCCGGGTGAAGGATGTCGATCGGCTGACCGCCCGCCAACACATCGTTGAACGGTGAGTTGCTGGCCAGGCGGAAGCGGATGCGGTTGTATTCCACGCCGGCCAGGGTCTGGCTGTCGAGACCGAACAGGGTGTGCTTGAAAGTAAAGGTCTGGCGGTCGCCCACCTGCTCCTGGTTGTGCTTGATGCCGAAGTTGCCGCTGCGGGTAAGCTGGCCGTTGGTGAAGTTGTAGTTCTCGGCGTTCTGCCAGCGACGCTGGTTTTTCAGGTAGTACAGTTCATTCCTGGCGCTGATGTTGTCGTTGATCTGCCACGCGCTGGTCAGGCGCGTCCACTGGTCGTTGTAGTGCTGGGTGTCGTTGCTGACGTTGTAGTTCTTGTCGCGCAGGCCCTTGTGCAATTGGCCGTTGATCAGCGGGGTGCCGAAGTAGTTTTGAGGGCGCTGGTCGCCGTAGTCGCTGGCCAGGGTGAAGCTCAGGTTGTCCGCCGCTTGCCAGCGCAGGGCGCCGCTGAAGAAGTCGCTGCTGGAGTCGCCACGGTCGATAAACCCGTTGCTGTGCAGGCGGTTGAGGTTCAGGCGATAGCTCAGGGTGTCAGTCAGCGAGCCGCCGCTGTCCAGGGCCTGTTGCTGGCGATCATAAGTGCCGTAGCCCAGTCGGATGTGGTTTTCGATCTCGCCTTCAAAGGGCTTTTTGGCCACGGTATTGATCACCGCGCCGGTAGCACCTTCGCCGTACAGCACCGAGGCCGGGCCACGCAGCACGTCCACGCGCTCCACCGACCAAGTGTCCACCGGAAATGTCGAAGTCCCCATGCCCATGTACATGCGGTTGCCGTCATACAGCTGCATCACCGAGCCCTGGCCGGTAAAACCACGCGCCGATAACGAAGTGCCGCCATCCCCCGGGGTGCCGGTGCGGCTGATACCGGTAGCGCGGGAAATCGCGTCCTGCACGCTGGCATCGCCACGTTCGCGGATCTGCGTACCGGTTTGGCTTTCGACGCTGCCGGGGGTTTGCAGGGCGCTGAGGTTCAGGCGCGAGCCGGCGGTGGTCGGGGTGTTCAGGTCGACGCGTTCGTCATCCATCGCAGGCGCGGTGATTGGGCTGGCGGGCAGGGTCAGGGCCTGGGCGCTGTTGTGCAGGGCGAGCAGGCACAGGCCGGACGCAAGGTACTTGTTCATCGGTCGATCAATCGCTTCTCGGGGAGGTGCTCGCCGCAGGGCGCGGCGAGCAACGATAACGCAGAAAGTGTTATAAGTTAACACTTATTCGCTGCGCGGAAAAAGTCCGCGCAAGGCTACAGAACGGCTCTGTGCCGGGCATCTCGCCTGTTTCATGCTGAACCTGAGGCGGATTCACGTTGCCCCAAAAGGCGTGATAGCACCAGTCGATCCAACGCCCACACGAGGATCAAAGAGGCGCCCACAAGAGGGAAAATGATCGCCAATGCGAGCATGATCGCCATGGCGGTTTTCCACTTTGGCAAGTCATGGCGCAGCGGCGGAACACCAAGTCCGCCTTGAGGCCGACGCTTCCACCAGATCACCACGCCGCTGACGGCGCTGAGCAGAATCATCAGGCAGATCAGCAGCACGATCAGTTGATTGACCCAGCCGAACATCTTGCCTTCATGCAGCATCACACCGGTCTCGGTGGCCCGTGCGACCGCGTTGTAGTGTTCCCAGCGCACATCGGCGAGCACCTTGCCGGTGTACTGGTCCACATGCAAGGTGGCGTCATTGCGCGGGTCGTTGGCGAACACCGCGACAGTGAACACGCCTTCAGCGGTGGTGGGGAAGGTGATGCTGTAGCCGGGCTCGACGTGGCGTGCGGTGGCCAGGTCGACCACTTGTTGCAGGCGCAGCGTGGGCGCAGCTGGAGCCGAGTGCATGGCGCCGTGGTTCATGTGTTCGGCATGGTCCCCGGACATCGGCATCGGCGTGTTTTCCATGGCCCAGGGCACGGTCTGCTGGCTGGCCGTATTGAGCACGCGTGCCTGCTGGTCGGACTGCGGCACGTTGTTCCACATCGCCGCCGGGAAGGTGTTCCACACATCAGCGTATTGCTTGCCCCAGAAGCCGGTCCAGGTCATGCCGCTGAGCAGCATCACCAGCAGCAGTGATGCTCCCCAGAAACCGGTGACCGCGTGCATATCGCGCCAGAATACCCGGCCGCGACTGTTGAAGCGCGGCCACAACACCCCCGCCGAGGACTTGCCGCGCGGCCACCACAGGTACAGGCCCGACACCACCAGCATCACGCCCCAACCGGCGGCGAGTTCCACCAGGCGATCGCCGACGGTGCCGATCATCAACTCGCCATGCAGGGCGCGGGCGATGGCTTGCAGGTTGTATTTGGCGTCCTGCTCGCCGAGGACGTTGCCGCGATACGGGTCGACGAAGACGGTCACTTCGCGGCCTTGGTTGTGCATCACGAATTGCGCGCTGCTGGTGCTGTCGGCAGGCGGCAGGTATTTGCTGATCGCGGCCTTGGGATACGCGGCCTTGGCGCGCTGCAGTTGCTCGTCGGCGCTCAGGGCGTGCTCGGCGGTCTGGACCTTGAGCAGGTCGCCGTACATCAGCGGGTCCAACTGAGGTTTGAACAGGTAGATGATGCCGGTCAGGGCCAGCAGCACCATGAAGGGGGCGACGAAAAGGCCGGCGTAGAAGTGCCAGCGCCAGGCCAGGTTGTAGAAGGAAATCTTTTGAGGGGTCATCATTGGGCTCCGCAAGGCTTTGGTTTTTTTGTGTCTGGTAGGCCGCCATCGGGGGCAAGCCCCCTCCCACAGTTGGAATGCATTTCAAGTGTGGGAGGGGGCTTGCCCCCGATGTTTTTAGAAGGTCATATCGACCTTGGTCCAAAGGGTGCGCCCCGGCTCCTTGATGGCTTGCGGGTCACTGGCCGGGTAGCCGAACCCTGCGTTGCCGGCCAGGTTCAGGTGCTCGGCATAGGCCTTGCCGAACAGGTTGTCGACGCCGGTGCTGACCTTGAGGTGTTTATTGACGCGATACGCCGCATTCAGCGAGAACACACCAAAGCCGCTGCTTTTGTCGTAGTCCTTGCCGACCACGTTGCCCTTGTTCTGGTCGATGCGGTTTTGAGCGGCGACCACACGCCACAGCGCGCCGGCGCTCCAGTCATCCTCGCTGTAAGTGAGGCCCAGGCGAGCATCCAGCGGCGGCATTTGCGGCAGCGCCTTGCCGTCGCTGCTGTTCTTGCCCCAGGCGTAAGCGAGGGTGGCGTCGGCCTTCCAGTTCTGGGTCAGCTTGTACGCCGCGCCCAGTTCACCGCCCATGATGCGCGCGTCGACGTTGCGGGCCTGGGACGTGGTGCCCATCATCCCGGGCCTGTAGTCGAACAGGATGAAGTCCTGCACCCGGCCGATATAACCCGAAGCCCAGGCTTCAAGATCGTCGGCTTTGTACTGCGCGCCGAAGTCGAGCTGGGTGGTTTTCTCCGGCTTCACGCCGTCGAAGGCATTCACCGAACCGATCGCACCGGTGTTGGGCGAAAACAGCTCCCAGTAATCGGGGAAACGTTCCGAGTGGCCCAGCCCTGCGTAGAGGGTGGTGGGGCTGTCGGCCAGGTCGTGCTCATAACGCACGAAGCCCGAGGGCAAGGTGTCGGCACGCGTGTCGTCGGCGGTTGGGTTGGGGCGCTTCATCATTCCGGAGCCGCTGGTTTGCCTGAAGTCCTTGGCCGACGCGCGGTCCAGCCGGGCGCCGGTGATCAGGCGGTCGCGGTCGGCGGCGTACCAAGTCAGTTCGCCAAACACGCCATAGTTGTGGAAGTTGGCGTCCTTGACCCGTGGCAGGTCCTTGTAGGTATCGATACCCATGCTGCTGCGCTGGCGGTGTTCGTTGGTCTGTGCATCCAGGCCGCTGATCAATTGCACGTCGGCCCAGCGCCAGGTGGCCTTGATCCGCGCGCCGAGGGTGCGGCGATCGACGTTGGACGCCATGGGCCCGGCCATCATGCCGGTGCCCGAGGGCGTGCGCAGGCTGTAGTTGTCCATCACGTGGTCGGCGTAGTTGTAGTAGACCTGGGCTTCAACCTTGTCCAGCACGTCGCCGATATTGGATTTTTCGAAACGCAGTCCCAGGCTTTCGCGCAGGAACTGTGAGCCATCCATGCCGCGCCCGGCGTAACGCGCTTCGCCATCGCCACGGCCGGCGGTGAGCTCCAGCAGGGTGTCGGCGTCGGGGGTGAAGCCGACGGCCACGTCGCCGTTCCATTTGTCGTAGCGCGAGGCGACTGTGTCGTTATTGCCGTCCTTGTAGTCGTCGGCGTGGGCCTGGTTGCCTATCACCCGCACGTAGCCCAGCGGACCACCGGCGGCAGCGTCGATGACTTTGTCGAAGCGCCCGTTGGAACCGGCCAGCACACTGGCGTTGAGGCGTGTGCCCAGCTCGCCGAACTGTTCTGGCTCGCGCTCGAACAGGATGGTGCCGGCTGACGCACCAGGGCCCCAGAGCACGGTCTGCGGGCCTTTGATCACGGTGAGCTTGTCGTAGGTTTCCGGTGAGATGTACGAGGTAGGCGCGTCCATGCGGCCGGGGCAGGCGCCGAGCATCATGCTGCCGTTGGTGAGGATATTCAGGCGCGAGCCAAACATGCCGCGCAGCACCGGGTCGCCATTGGTGCCGCCATTGCGCACCAGGGCGAAGCCGGGGATGGTCTTGAGGTAATCGCCGCCATCGCTGGCGGGTACCGGTTGGCGTGGGTCTTTCGGGTTGGTGATCACGGTCAGCGGTGAGCTGGGGGCGATCGCGGTGATCACGGTGGGCGTCAGCTCATGCTCGGTGTGTTCATCGGCCTGAACATGGGGGGCAAGCAGCGCGCCGCAAAAGGCAGCGAGCACAGGGGTATATCCCAAACGGGTGTCAGCAGAAAACCTGGACATGACAAATTCCATCAATCAATCGTAAACAACACGGCCAGCAGCCTGCGGCTGTCTGTCTAAAGTCGGCCGGGGTGAAGTAACGCTGTGAAGTGCTTACGAAGCGATGGGCGGCGCGCGACTGCGGGCGCCGGGGAAGATGCTCTGCCGGGCATGGCCCAGGCGCGTGTCGGGGGTGAGGGCGTTGGCGGGGGGCGGGCTGCTCAGGGTGAAGGTTGAAACGCCGCCGGGCAGGGCGGGGCAGCTGTAGAGCAGGTCGCAATAGCCGCACTTGGACCAGAGGGCGTGGTGTTCGTCGGGGGCCTTTTTGTGATGGGATTCGCCATGGTCCATCGGCATGTCCATCGACATACCGGCGTGATGATCCATCGGCATCGCTTGGGAAATCAGCGGACCGATAAAGATCATCAGCATGGCGAACAGGCTGATCCAACCGCCGCGTCTTACGCGCGCGCGTGGGGAGCACCTGGCGCGGGGGGCGCCCATCGACTGTCAGTCTACTGAGGGTGCTTGTGCCCGTGGCCGGCCATTGGCGGCACTTTCTGTACCGACACTTCCACCTCGACCTTGCCGGCTTTTTCGAAGGTCAGGGTCAGCGGGAATTGCTTGCCGTCGGCCAACAGGCTGCGGTCTTTGATGCCCAACAGCATCACGTGGTACGCCATCGGCGCGAAGGTCAGATCACCCTTGGCCGGCACGGCGACGCTCGGTACTTGCTGCATCTTCATCAGGTCGCCTTGCATGACGTGTTCATGCAACTCGGCCTTGTCCGCCACGGGCGTCTCTACGCTGAGCAGGCGGTCCGGGGTTTCGCTGCTGTTATGAATCACAAAATAAGCCGCGACAGTCGGCGCATTCGGCGGCAACTCCTGGGACCAGGGTTCGCTGACCATCAGGTCACCGGCCTTGTAGTCCTCGGCGTTGGCAGCACTGAACACCGGCAGCAGCAACGCCGCCAGAAGCAGGGAAGATTTGAGCATGGCAGTTCTCCAGAACGGTTCTAAAACGCAGTTCACTTGCGAAGACATCAGACCGTTGGAGAGGCGCGCGGGTTGAGGCTCGGCCATTGCTGGCGCGGAGTAGGGCTTTGCAACTGGGCGGGCGGCAAGCGCTGTGAGGTATTGAATTGGGTGAGGTACAACTGTGGCACATGCCCCGGCAACGCCACCAACGGCGCAGCACCCGAACAACACCAGCAATGCTGCATGGTGGAATGATCGTCCTGTTGTGGCGCCGGAATCTCCAGCTTGCCCAGGGCAATGGTCTTCAGGCTCGCACCATTGGAGGAGCAGAAACCGCCCCATAACAATTGCTGCACCGGGTCCTGGGACTGTTGCATCGCACCGGCCATCGGCATGACAAAGGCGTTGAACAGCACTGCAAGGCAGGCGATCCAGGCAATTGCGAAGCGTTGACGGGCCATGGCGGACAATCCGTAGGGTTAAACGATCAGGGGGGTATTTAGCCTGATCGGTGGGGATAAGTAAAAAGGGTGGGTGTGGTTTGGTGTCGCAGTGCTGGGTTTGAGGATAGACGGGAACTGAGCGGTTGCAGATCTCAAATGGCAACGCAGCTCTAAATGTGGGAGCGGGCTTGCTCGCAAAGGCGAAAGACCCGTCAACTCATCCGGTGACTGACACTCCGCTTTCGCGAGCAAGCCCGCTCCCACATTGGAACGATGGAGCTTAAAGAGAGGTGATTGCCTGTTGCAGCGTCGTCAAGGTGGTGAACTCCCGATCTACCGGCGCCAACACTGGCCTCTTCAATACCAACACCGGCACGCCCCGCTCCCGTGCCACTTCCAGCTTCGGTTCGGTGGCTGTGCTGCCGCTGTTCTTGCTGATCAACACGTCGATCTGGCGTCGTTCAAACAACCCACGTTCGTCTTCGATCAGAAACGGGCCTCGCGCGCCAATCACTTCGCAACGCTCATTCCCCGGATACACATCCAGGGCGCGCAGTGTCCAGAACTGCTCCGGCGGGATTTCATCAAGGTGCTGCAACGGCTCACGGCCCAGCGTGAACAGCGGGCGCTTGAAAGGTTTGAGTGCTTCAATCAGCGAGGCCCAATCACTGACTTCTCGCCAATCGTCCCCCGCCTGTGGCTGCCAGGCCGGGCGTCGTAGCGCCCAGCAAGGCACCCCGCAAATCCTTGCCGCCTCGACCGCGTTGCGGCTGATCTGCGCCGCGTACGGATGGGTCGCGTCGAGAATCAGGCTGATCTGCTCATGTCGAGCAAACTGTGCCAATCCCTCGGCCCCGCCGTACCCACCCACCCGCACCTGGCACGCCAAGTCAGTCGGCACGCGCCCAACACCGGCCAAACTGTAGATATGTTCCGGGCCCAATGTACGGGCGATGGCCAGCGCTTCAGTCACGCCGCCCAGCAGCAGGATGCGTTTCATCGCGGCTTGACCACTTCCAGCAGTGTGATCGGCAATGCCTGGCGCCACGTATCGAACGCTCCCAGCGGCTGGGCCTGGGCGACATGGATACGCGTGAGTTCTCCGCCATAGCGCGTACGCCAGTCCATCAAGGTCATTTCGCTTTGCAGCGTCACGGCGTTGGCGACCAACCGCCCGCCCGGCCGTAGATGGTGCCAGCAGGTGTCGAGCACGCCGTCACGGGTGACGCCGCCGCCGATGAAGATGGCGTCCGGGGCTTCCAGGCCGTCGAGCGCATCCGGCGCTTTGCCGCGAACCAGTTGCAGGCCCGGCACGCCAAGGGCGTCGCGGTTGTGTTCGATCAGGCCTTGGCGACCTTCATCCGCTTCAATCGCCACTGCCCGGCAGCTCGGGTGAGCCCGCATCCACTCGATACCGATGGAGCCGCTGCCTGCACCCACGTCCCACAGCAGTTCGCCGGGCATCGGCGCAAGACGGGCCAGGGTCAGGGCGCGCACATCGCGTTTGGTCAATTGGCCGTCATGTTTGAAAGCTGAATCTGGCAGGCCCGCCAGACGCGACAGACGGGGCGTATCGCCAGAGGCCACGCAGTCGATGGCGACCAGATTCAAATCGGCGACGCAAGCCGGATGCCAATCACTCGCCACGCCGTCGATGCGTCGCTCATCCGTGCCGCCCAGGTGCTCAAACACACTCAGCCGGCTCGGGCCGAAACCGGATTCAGCCAGCAAAGAAGCAATCAACGCCGGACTTCGGCCGTCATTACTCAACACCAAAAGCCGCACCCCACTGGCCAGATGCGCATTCAGCGCCGCCAGCGGCCGGGCCACCACGGATAACGTCACCACCTCCTGCAACGGCCAGCCCAGCCGCGCCGCCGCCAACGACACCGACGAAGGCGCCGGCAAGACCAGCAACTCTTCAGCCGCCACCTGCCGCGCCAGGCTCGCGCCCACGCCATAGAACATCGGATCACCACTGGCCAACACACACACTGACTCGCCACGCCGCGCCAGCACCGGTTCCAGGGAAAACGGGCTCGGCCACAATTCGCGCTCACCCCGAATACACACCGGCAGCAGGTCCAACTGGCGCTGGCCGCCTATAATCCGCGTGGCGCGCAACAGGGCATGCCGGGCATTCCTGCCCAGCCCCTTGAAGCCGTCTTCACCGATGCCTACAACCGTCAGCCAGGGCGACATAAATATTCCTTGAACGACATCCGACGGGCAGGCTTTTCATGCCGCCGGACAAAGCAGGCATAATACCGCGCCTTTACCCATCAACCGGTAGCCCCGTGAACCCAACGCCCGCTGTGAATACCTTGCGCCCCTCGGCTTGTCCGGGGTTGCTGCGTATTGTCCAGGCGCTGGACGGTGGCATTTGTCGGATCAAATTGGCCGGTGGTTCGATCAGCGCCGCCCAAGCCTGCGCAGTGGCGGACGCAGCCCAGGCGTATGCGGGCGGGGTGATCGAGGCGACTAACCGCGCCAATCTGCAGATTCGCGGGATCGGCGCCGAAGAGGGCGCGTTGATTGCCATGCTGTTGGCTGCCGATCTGGGCCCCAACAACGCTGCCGGCGACGACGTGCGCAACCTGATGCTCAGCCCCAGCGCCGGTATCGACCCGCAAATGCTGTTCGACACCCGGCCGTTGGCGGAGCAGATCCTCGCCACCCTGCAGAATCACCCGCGTTTCCATGAACTGTCGGCCAAGTTCGCGGTGCAGCTGGACGGGGGCGAGGCGCTGGCAATGCTCGAACATCACCATGACCTGTGGCTGTCGGCGTTCGTGCGCAAGGGCGAAACACTCCTCGCGTTTGGCCTGGCCGGGTGTCCGGGTCTGGATGCACCGCTGGCCGCCGTGCCATTGGACCAGGGGCATGCATTGGTGGTGGCTGTGCTGGAAGGGTTTTTGGACATCGCCACCCCTGAACAGACCCGCATGCGCCACCTGCCTGTGGATAACGTGTTGAGTCGTCTAAAACTGCCGCTGCTGCCGGCGGATGGCTTCAAACGCCCACCCAGCGGCGCTTTGTTGCACCTCGGCAGTTATCCACAAGCACAAAAGAATCAGTTCTACGTCGCCGCCATTGCGCCCTTGGGTCGCCTCGATGCGACGATGCTCAAGGGCGCCGCACAACTGGCCAGCGAATACGGCGACGGCACCTTGCGTTTTACCCCTTGGCAGGGCGTGCTGTTGCCCTACGTTGAAAAACCTCACGCCGTCACCGAACGCCTGGCGCAATTGGGCTTCCTCTGCTCAATCGACCAGCCCCTGGCGCGCATGACCGCCTGCACCGGTTCCAGCGGCTGCGGCAAAGCCCTGGCCGACACCAAGGCCGACGCGGTGCAACTCGCCGCTTTGGACACCGGTCACGACGTGCACCTGTCCGGCTGCCCGCGCTCCTGCGCCGCCGCGCACACGGCGCCGGTCACCTTGCTGGCCGTGAGCCCCGGCCACTACGACCTCTACTTTCGCGAGGCAGCCCAGCCCGGTTTCGGCAGGCTGCACGCGCGCAACCTTTCTATTGAAGCGACGGGCGCCCTGCTGCGCGCTCGCCCACGGAGCAACACCGATGATTGATTACATCCGCGACGGTCAGGAGATCTATCGCAACTCCTTCGCCATCATTCGCGCGGAAGCCAAGTTGGACCGTATCCCGGCTGATTTGGAAAAACTCGCGGTGCGGGTGATTCACGCCTGCGGCATGGTCGACGCGATCGACGGCCTGCAGTTCTCCGAAGGGGCGGGCAAGGCTGGGCGCGATGCGCTGGCCGCAGGTGCGCCGATCCTGTGCGATGCGCGGATGGTCTCCGAAGGTGTGACCCGCGCACGCCTGCCAGCCAACAACGAAGTGATCTGCACCCTGCGCGATGACAGCGTACCGGCGCTGGCGCGTGAGCTGGGCAACACCCGGTCCGCTGCCGCCCTTGAGCTGTGGCGCCCGTACTTGGAAGGCAGTGTGGTGGTGATCGGCAACGCTCCGACGGCCTTGTTCTATCTGCTGGAAATGCTTGACGCCGGCGCACCGAAGCCGGCGTTGATCCTCGGTTTCCCGGTTGGTTTTGTCGGCGCCGCCGAATCCAAGGCGATGCTGGCCGCCGACAGTCGCGGTGTACCGTTCGTGATCATGCAGGGCCGTCTGGGCGGTAGCGCCATGGCCGCCGCTGCGGTGAATGCGCTGGCCACGGAGGTCGAATAATGCAGGCACGTGGACGTTTGATCGGCCTGGGCGTAGGCCCCGGTGACCCGGAACTGATCACCCTCAAGGCCCTGCGCCTGTTGCGCGAGTCGCCAGTGGTGGCGTACTTCGTGGCCAAGGGCAAGAAGGGCAACGCCTTCGGCATCATCGAAGACCATCTGGTGCCGCAACAGACCTTGATGCCGCTGGTGTACCCGGTGACCACCGAAGTGTTGCCGGCGCCAATGTCCTACGAGCAGGTGATCAGCGATTTCTACGACGCCGCCAGCGTGGATGTCGCCGCACATTTGGACGCCGGTCGTGATGTGGCGGTGATCTGCGAAGGTGACCCGTTCTTCTACGGGTCCTACATGTACCTGCACGACCGCCTCGCCGAGCGCTATGAAGCCCACGTGATTCCAGGCGTTTGTTCGATGCTCGGCGGCGCCTCGGTGCTGGGCGCCCCGCTGGTCTATCGCAATCAGAGCCTTTCGGTACTCTCGGGCGTGTTGCCCCATGACGACCTCAAGCGCCGCCTTGCGGATGCCGATGCGGCAGTGATCATGAAGCTGGGCCGCAACTTCCCGAAAGTGCGCCAGGTGCTGGAAGAACTCGGCCTGGCCGAGCGAGCGCTGTATGTCGAACGCGCCACCATGGCGAATCAAAAGATCGTGCCGCTGGATCAGGTGGATCCAGCGTCGTCCCCGTACTTCTCGCTGATCATCGTGCCCGGTGAACGGTGGCAAGGTTGATGAGCCCGGCGATTGTTATTTTGGGTCAGGGCAGCCTGGCCACGGCACGCAAGATCCAATGTGTGTACCCCGACGCGACGGTCCACGGCCTGGCCGGACGGGTCGACGGTGCGGACCAGGTCTACGGTGAGTTCGGCGCGACCCTGCGTCAGTTGTATCAGCAAGGCACACCGCTGATCGCGCTGTGCGCCGCGGGTATCGTTATTCGGACCTTGGCGCCGCTGCTGCTGGAAAAAGGCGAGGAGCCCGCCGTGCTGGCCGTCGCCGAAGACGGTAGCGCCGTGGTGCCGTTGCTTGGCGGCCTTGGCGGTGTGAACGTGATGGCTCGCGAAATCGCCGCTGCGTTGAACGTGGCTGCTGCGATCACCACCAGTGGCGAGCTGCGCTTCGGCACCTGCCTGCTCAACCCGCCTGCGGGTTATGAACTGGCCGATCTGGAACTGGGCAAGCGTTTCGTCTCCGACTTGCTGGCCGGCGAAAGCGTACGCATCGAAGGCGCTGCGCCGTGGCTGGACCAGGCCAATCTGCCCCAGGATCA
Source organism: Pseudomonas simiae (assembly GCF_000934565.1). NCBI lineage: Bacteria > Pseudomonadati > Pseudomonadota > Gammaproteobacteria > Pseudomonadales > Pseudomonadaceae > Pseudomonas > Pseudomonas simiae. The sequence continues at coordinate 665,589 of NZ_CP010896.1, forward strand.
ACAGGCACGCCTGGCGATTCATGTGGGCAGTGCCGAGCGCACGCCTACCGCCCATGAATTGTTGATCTACCCGAAGAACGTCAGCGTGAGCTGCAAGCCAGGCGCGCAACTGGCTGAGCGGGTGCGCGCGGCGTTGCATGAGGCGGGCATCGCTCTGCAATCCCTCGCGTGCCTGCTGGCCAGTGATACGCAGATGGCCGAAGCCACATTGCATGAAGCAGCGTTGGAATTGGGTGTACCGCTGCGTTTTGCCAGCGTGGCCCAGGACGCGGATATCGTCATCAATGTTGCCGAACTCCCTCTGGACCTGTCGCAAGTCGGTCGCGTGCGTGGCCGCCTTGCCGTGATCGGCCTGGGACCTGGCGCTGCCGAGTTGATGGTGCCTGCGGTAAAAACCGAACTGGCGCGCTGCACCGATGTGCTCGGCTACGAAACCTACGTGCGCATGGCCGGCCCGTTCCGAGACGACCAGGTGCAGCATTGCACCGATAACCGCGAAGAAATGCAGCGTGCCCGCCATGCCTTCGAACTGGCGGCCCAAGGTCGCTCGGTGGTCGTAGTGTCGTCCGGCGACCCGGGCGTGTTCGCCATGGCTGCTGCCGTGATAGAAGCCCTGCACGAATCCAGCGACCCGACCTGGCATCAGGTCGACCTGCAAATCCTTCCAGGGGTCTCGGCGTCGCTCGCCACCGCCGCTCAGGCCGGTGCACCGTTGGGCCATGACTTTTGCGTGATGTCGCTGTCGGACAACCTCAAGCCTTGGTCGATCATTGAAAAACGCCTGGACCTTGCCTCCCAGGCCGACCTGGCGCTGGCGTTCTACAACCCGATCTCGCGCTCGCGGCCGTGGCAGCTGGGGCGTGCCCTGGAAATCGTCGCGCGGCATCGCACGCCTGAAACGCCGGTGGTGCTGGGCCGTGATATCGGTCGGCCGGGTCAGACGCTGCGTGTAACCACGCTGGGGCAATTGACGCCGGATCAGGTGGACATGCGCACCATGGTGCTGATCGGCTCGTCCACCACCGTCACCTTCCCGCGTGCCGGTGGCGGTGAGTGGGTGTACACGCCGCGCTGGTACGGCGAGAAACCGGCCTCCTGAAAACCGCCCCTCAGGTGCCTGAAAGCTCCGAATGACCCAGGGATTTTCCTGGCGTTGTCCGGGGCTTTTTCTTTTTTCTACGACGAAATCCGGAAGCCCGCCAGGCGCGCCGCGTTATTGCTGGGCAGCACGGTTTGATGCGCTGCGCCAAGGAATGTTTGTCGTCTGGAAAAGGCTTCAGTCAGTGAACTAGGGTGGACATAAGCCCCGAGTCGGGGTGCTTGTGGAGAACTAAAATGGAGCGACATCACAGAAGGATCAGCAGTACAAAAAGGCGCAAGTTGATTGCCGCCTACACACTACCGGGAGCGTCAGGCAAGCGCGCGGCCTTGCCGCTGGACATCGAGGACGACTTCAACGCCGCGGTGGTCAACAACAGCGTCATCTCGTTTGCCGAAGGCTTGTCCGGTTTAAATCGAGAATACGTGCGTAAGAGCTATTTGCTGGCCAGCAGCTATGTCAGCGATGTGTTGAAAGTCCCACGCGGCACCGAACGTTGGTACGACGAATTCATCAGGGTGATGGTCAGCCTGGGGTGGTTGCCGGTGCGCAGCCGCTTCGAACGGATTTCACGTTCCGGCAAGGGCCTGACCGTGCAATCGGCGGCGCTGAATATCATCGCGGCTCTGCTGGCGTCGACATCGTTGTCTGCGCACTTGCTCAGCGTATTGCCGAAACTGGTGGCCGATGCCGTGGAGGCGTTGAAGCAGACACCTGGGACTTTCGAGCTGTTCAAACGCAACAGTGCCGTACACCAGGGCGGCGACTTCGGCCTGGCGTCCTGTGCGCAAACAGAGGGGGAACTGATGATGGTGCTGGTGACCTACAGCACCCAGGGAGTGAGCAAGCAGGTAGGGTTGCCATTTCTGGAATGGGACAGTTCCTCATTCGAGGCCTTCAGCGGGCAGACGTGCCTGGTGCTGAACACCTCGGTAGTCAACGAAAAGACGATCCAACTGATGCGCGAGAGTGCGGGTGACAAGGTGCAATTGGCGATCGCCAAGTACCGGATTTAAGGCACCAGGTAACCGCGCACACCGGTGAAGATGATTTGCGCGGCCAGGGCACATACGAACAACCCCATCAACCGACTGACAATCTGCAAGCCCTGGTCGCCCAAGATGCGTTCGATCCGGTTGGACAGGTACAGCACCACGCCCACCGTGAGGCTGGCCAGGGCGATGCTGAGGATGGCGGTGATTTTGTCATCCCAATGCGGCTGGCTCACGCCCATCACCAGCAACGCACCGATGGTGCCGGGGCCGACGGTGAGGGGAATGGTCAGCGGTACGATGGTCACGTCCTGCTGTACGTTGTCGGTCTGCACTGCGGACTTGCCCTGGGCCATGCCCAAGGCGGAAATGAACAGCACACTGCCGGCACCGATGCGGAACGCGTCGACGGTGATGCCGAACACGCTGAAAATGACGCGGCCGAACAGGTAGAGCAACACGCTCGATACCAGGGTTGCCAACGCCACCTTCCACGCCAGGCGCCGCCGCTCTTTGCTGGAGTAGCCACGGGTGAGGCTGATAAAGCAGGACAGCACGAAGAATGGGCTGTAGAGCACCAGCATTTTCAGGTAGACGCTGAATAACACGTGGAGCATGGGGGCGGCTCGCGGCGGAGGAAGTGTTGAGAGTCTATCAGGCGGCAGAGACCAAATGTGGGAGTGGGCTTGCTCGCGAATGCGATGGATCAGTTAAGGATGCATTGACTGACACACCGTATTCGCGAGCAAGCCCGCTCCCACATGGGGTCTGCATTACACGTCAGGAGGGGGCGTGCTCTGGTCGCTGTTGCCGCTGCGCCACCCAGAACTCCACCAGCTCACGCAACTGTGACAACTCAACGGGCTTGGCCATGTGCCCGTCCATCCCGGCCTGGCGTGCGCGCTCCTTGTGCTCGGACAGAATGTGCGCCGTCAGCGCCACCACCGGCGTACGAACGCGCTGGTGGCTGACTTCCCACGCGCGCAATTGCTGGGTGGCCGAGAAACCATCGAGGATCGGCATTTCGCAATCCATCAACACCAGGTCATAGCGCTGGGCCTTCATCGCCTCCAGGGCTTCTTCACCATTGCTGGCGGTGTCCGGGTTGAGGTTGAGCTTGCCGAGCATGCCACGGATCACCTTGGTGGAGATGCTGTTGTCTTCGGCCACCAGGATGCGGAAATCCGTTGGCACGGTGATCGCCGCCGGCGTGTTGAGGACGGGGCGTGGTGGGACGTTACCCTTGCTGCGCTGGGTCAGTTCGTCGGCCAGGGTGGTCTTGAGCGTATAGCCGGCCACGGGCTTGGCGAGGATGCGCTTGATCCCGCAATTGCGCGCGATGATCTTGCTCGGCGCATTACTGATGCCGGTGAGCATGATCAGCAGGATGTCGTGGTTCAGGCTTGGGTCTTCCTTGATTTTCGCCGCCAGTTGCATGCCGGTCATGCCGGGCATGTTCTGGTCCAGCAGCACCACGTCGAAGTAATCGCGCAGGTGCGCCTTGGTGCGCAGCAACGCCAGGGCTTCCTTTCCCGAAGGCACGGCGCTGACGTTGAGGCCCCAGGCCGAGCATTGCTGCACCAATACTTTGCGACAGGTGTCGTTGTCGTCCACCACCAGCACCCGTGCGCCCTTGAGTGGGCCGTCGAGGTCGGAGGTGGGGTGTTCCAGGCGTTCCGGGTCCAGCGGCAAGGTCAGCCACAAGGTGCTGCCCTGGTGGCTGCCGCTCTTGATGCCGAATTCGCCGTTCATCAATAGGATCAATTGGCGGGCGATGACCAGGCCCAGGTGGCCGTTCAGTCGGGTGGCGGAGAAGAAGTTCTTGCTGTGCAGTTCGCTGTGCAGCAGAGCGTCACGCTCGGCGGCTTCCATCGGCAAACCGCTGTCCTGCACGGCGATGCGCAGGCGCGGCTTGGTGCTGCGGTCGTCCAGCGCGACGACGATCAGCACTTCACCTTCGTCGGTCTTTTGCAGGGCGTTTTCCAGCAGGCTCAACATGGCCTGGCGCAGGCGCGTCGGGTCGCCACTGATCACGCGAGGCACCTGGGGCTGGATAAAACTGATCAGCTCGACGTTCTGTTGTTCAGCCTTGGCGCGGAAGATACTCAGGCAGTCTTCGATCAGTGCATTGAGGTCGAACTGCACGTCATCCAATTCGATCTGGCCGGATTCCAGCTTGGAGATATCGAGGATTTCGTTGATCAGCGTGAGCAGTTCATTGCCGGCGCTGTGGATGGTCTGCACGTAGTCACGCTGTTTCACCGAGAGGGGCGTGCCCAGCAGCAGCTCGGTCATACCCAGCACGCCGTTCATGGGGGTGCGGATTTCGTGGCTGATCTTGGCCAGGAACTCGGCCTTGGCGGCAATCTCGGCATTGCTTGCCGCCAGGTCGCGGCTGAGGCTGAAGCGCGCTTCGACAATTGCGCGCTGGCGTTCGCCCAGCGCCAGGCTCATCAACAGACCACTGAGGCAGATAAACGCCAGCAGCGTGACGATCAGGCCCTGGGGCGAGACCATCGTCAGGCCCAGCAGCGCCGGCAGGATGATCAACGTACCGATGTTGAACACCACCATCGCCGCCACGAACAGGCGCGCCGGACGGTAGCCTTTCTGCCAGTGATAAGCCGAGACGAACAGCATGCTCAAGCCGGCCAGAGCCACCAGGGCATAGGTGATGATGTTCAGCGGCAGGGTGTTGACGAACAACAGCAGCAGGCCGCACAGCACGATGAACAGGATATCCGCCATCAACAGCTTGTTCAGCGGATGTGGGCCCAAAGGCATGAAGAACCGATAGGCAAACATCAATCCGCACGGCGCCGTCAGCAGCAGCGCCAGGTAGGCGCCCGGCGTCTGGATCGCGTGCCAGTTCGGCAGCCACGGGCCGATCAGGTTCAGCAGCAGCGCGAGGCTGAGCATCAGCAGGATTTCGCAGGCGGCCAACCACAGGCTGCTGCGCGAGCGGTGGTAGGCGAAACGGGTGAGGTTGTGCAGGATCAGCATCAGCAGACAGCCGAACAGCAGGCCGTAGATCAGCGTCTGGGTCTGGTCGGCGGCGGCGAGCACGGCCGGTTCCAGGGTGATGTAGGGACGCAGTTCATGTTCCGAGACCAGGCGCAGGTAGACCTCTAAAGGCTTCTGGCTCTGGGGCATGGGCAGCATGAAGTCGCTGCTGGGCAACGGACGCTCGGCCTGGGGCTGGCGTGTGCCGGTGCTCTGTTGTTCCACCAGGGTGTCGCCGTCCAGTACATAGAGGCTCAGGTGGGACAGGTCCGGGGCAAAGACCCGCAGCACTTGTTCGTGCTTGCCGGGTTGCAGTTTGAAACGCACCCACAACGCACCGTCCGGTTCCGCGGCGGTAATGCGGTCCAGTTCGGTGGGGCTGAATTGATTGGTGTAGCGCGAGGAACGGATGTCGCTCAGTTGCAGGTCGGCCTGTTCATCAAGCAATACTGCCCAGCCACTGCCTTGCGCGGCGGCCTGGGCCGGGAACAAGCAGAGCAGTGTCAGCAGGCTGACAGTGAAACCTATGGCGATCCTGAGCCAGCGCACGGCGAAATCCCTTCGTAGGTTGATGCACAGTTAACTATGCGCGGGTAGACCTGCATACGGCAAGGGCCAGAGGCCCTTGCCTAGCCGAACGGATAGCTGCTTACTGGCTCTCGCCACGCTCCCGCGCAATGGCGCGATAGCCAATGTCCTTGCGATAGAAGCAGCCTTTCCAGTCGATCTTCGCAGCCAACTGATAAGCCTGTTGCTGCGCGGCGTCGACACTGGCGCCCATGGCGGTGGCGCACAACACACGGCCACCGGCGGTCACGACCTGGCCATCCTTGAGCGCAGTGCCTGCATGGAAGACTTTGCCTTCCAGCGTAGCAGCCGCGTCGAGACCTTCAATCACGTCACCCTTGGCGTAATCGGCAGGGTAGCCACCGGCCGCCAGCACAATGCCAACGCTCGGACGCGGATCCCACTGTGCTTCTACCTTGTCCAGGGCCTGGGCCAGGGCGGCTTCCACCAGCAGCACCAGGCTCGATTGCAGGCGCAGCATCACCGGTTGGGTTTCAGGGTCACCGAAGCGGCAGTTGAACTCGATGACTTTCGGGTTGCCGGCTTTGTCGATCATCAGGCCGGCGTACAGGAAACCGGTGTACACGTTGCCTTCGTCGGCCATGCCACGCACGGTTGGCCAGATCACCAGGTCCATGACGCGCTGATGCACATCGGCGGTGACCACCGGGGCAGGGGAGTAGGCACCCATGCCACCGGTGTTCGGGCCGGTGTCGCCGTCGCCGACGCGTTTGTGGTCCTGGCTGGTGGCCATCGGCAAGACGTTCTTGCCGTCGACCATCACGATAAAGCTGGCTTCTTCGCCGTCGAGGAATTCCTCGATCACCACGCGCGAACCGGCGTCACCGAATGCGTTGCCGGCAAGCATGTCGCGCACGGCGTCTTCGGCTTCCTGCAGGGTCATGGCGACGATCACGCCTTTGCCGGCGGCCAGGCCATCGGCCTTGATCACGATCGGCGCACCTTTTTCACGCAGGTAAGCCAGGGCCGGCTCGATCTCGGTGAAATTCTGATAGTCGGCGGTCGGGATCTTGTGGCGTGCCAGGAAATCCTTGGTAAACGCCTTGGAGCCTTCCAGCTGCGCAGCGCCCGCGGTTGGGCCGAAGCAGTCCAGGCCACGGCTGCGGAACAGGTCTACCACGCCGGCAACCAATGGCACTTCCGGACCGACGATGGTCAGGGATACATTCTTTTCAGCAAAATCGGCCAGTTGCTCAAGGGCCAGCACGTCGATAGCAACGTTCTCGCATTTGGCTTCAATGGCGGTACCGGCGTTGCCGGGTGCAACGAACACTTTCTGGACACGCGGGTCTTGGGCAACTTTCCAGGCCAGGGCGTGTTCACGGCCACCGCTGCCAATGATCAAAACATTCATTTCAAAAACCTCGGATGACGCTGAATCAGGGAGAGCACTGTGGACGGTGCTTTTCTGTGGGGGCTGGGCTTGCCGGCGATGCAGGCACCTCGGTCGTCCAGTCAGACCCGGGTGATGCTATCGCAGGCAAGCCAGCTCCCACATGGAGCCGGTGCCCACAGGCGATCTAATCAATCAGTGGCGGAAGTGGCGCATGCCGGTGAAGACCATGGCGATGCCGGCTTCATCAGCGGCAGCGATGACTTCAGCATCACGCATCGAACCACCCGGTTGGATCACGGCGGTGACGCCGGCTTTTGCGGCGTTGTCCAGGCCGTCACGGAACGGGAAGAATGCGTCGGAAGCCATTACCGAACCCGCCACTTGCAAACCCGCGTGTTCGGCCTTGATCGCGGCGATACGCGCCGAGTTCACGCGGCTCATCTGGCCGGCGCCGACGCCGATGGTCTGGCGATTCTTGGCGTAGACGATGGCGTTGGACTTAACGTACTTGGCGACTTTCCAGGCGAAGATCAGGTCGTTGATCTCTTGCTCGGTCGGGGCGCGCTGGGTCATGACTTTCAGGTCTTGGCTGCCGATCATGCCGATGTCACGGCTCTGTACCAGCAAGCCGCCGTTGACGCGTTTGTAGTCCCAGGCAGCGGCACGCTCAGCCGACCACTCGCCGCAGGCCAGTAGGCGCACGTTGGCTTTGGCCGCCACGATGGCGCGGGCTTCTTCGCTGACGGAAGGGGCGATGATCACCTCAACGAACTGACGCTCGACGATCGCTTTGGCGGTCTCGGCATCCAGTTCACGGTTGAAGGCAATGATGCCGCCAAACGCCGATTCGGTGTCGGTGGCGTAGGCCAGCTCGTAGGCCTGGCGGATACCGCCTTCAGCGTCCGGGCTTACAGCCACGCCGCATGGGTTGGCATGCTTGACGATCACGCAGGCTGGCTTGACGAAGCTCTTCACGCATTCCAGTGCGGCGTCGGTGTCAGCCACGTTGTTGTAGGACAGCTCCTTGCCTTGCAACTGGGTCGCGGTGGCGATGCCCACTTCGGCCGGCTTGGCTTCCACGTAGAACGCCGCACTCTGGTGCGGGTTCTCGCCGTAGCGCATTTCCTGGGCCTTGATGAACTGGCTGTTGAAGGTGCGCGGGAACTGGCTGCGGCCGGAGGTCGACAGGGTTTCAGCGGTTTGGTCAACGGTGCCCATGTAGTTGGCGATCATGCCGTCGTAGGCGGCAGTGTGTTCGAACGCCTTGAGCATCAGGTCGAAACGCTGGGCGTAGGTCAGGCCGCCAGCTTTCAGGCTTTCAAGCACATTGGCGTAGTCGCTGGCGTTGACCACGATGGCCACGTCTTTGTGGTTCTTGGCAGCCGAGCGCACCATGGTCGGGCCGCCGATATCGATGTTTTCGATGGCGGTCGGCAGGTCGCAGCCTGGCTTGTTGATGGTGGCTTCGAACGGGTAGAGGTTAACGGCTACCAGGTCGATCGGCTTGATGCCGTGCTCGGCCATGATCGCGTCGTCGGTGCCGCGACGGCCGAGGATGCCGCCGTGGATTTTCGGGTGCAGGGTCTTGACCCGACCGTCCATCATCTCTGCGAAACCGGTGTAGTCCGCCACTTCCACTGCGGCCACGCCGTTGTCCTGCAGCAGTTTGAAGGTCCCGCCCGTGGAGAGGATTTCCACGCCCAGGGCTTCCAGCTCCCGGGCAAATTCGAGGATCCCGGTCTTGTCGGAGACACTGATCAAGGCGCGGCGGATCGGCAGGCGGGTAGTCTGGTCGGTCATTTCAATTTCCATCAAAAGCAAAGGAGTCAGCAAAAAAGGCGACCGTTTTTTACGCGGGCGCCTTTCTGGTTTGATTGAATGCTTACAACAAATCGTACTGCTTGAGCTTTTTGCGCAAGGTGCCACGGTTGAGGCCCAGCAGCTCACTGGCTTTGGTCTGGTTGCCCTTGACGTAGTTCATCACGCTTTCGAGCAAGGGCGCCTCGACTTCGGAGAGCACCAGGTTGTACACGTCCGTGACGGAAGCGCCCTCAAGGTGGGCGAAATAATTGTGCAGCGCCTTCTCGACACTCCCGCGAAGGGTCTGGCCTTCTTCGCTCGGCGTGTTGAGGTGCTGTTTCAAATTGACGTTGTCGCTCACGGGTGTTGTTCCACTCACTAAAGTCTCGGTCATCATCGTCATGCGGCCACCCCCTCTCCGTCCCCTGTCCCCAGGCTCTTGTAACGCTCGCTGAAGAACTCTCGAACGTTGGCGCACTGTGCTTCCGTATCATCCAAACGATTGAAGTGGGCGCGAAACTCCCTGGCGCCCGGCAGGGTTGCGAGATACCAGCCGACATGCTTGCGAGCGATGCGTACTCCCATCACGTCTCCATAGAAGGCGTGCAGGGCGGCCAGATGCTCTAGCAGAATACGTTCCACCTCGACCAGCTCCGGTGCCGGCAACACTTCACCGGTACGCAGAAAATGCTCGATCTCACGGAAAATCCATGGCCGCCCCTGGGCTGCCCGGCCAATCAACAAACCATCGGCACCGGTGGCGTGCAGTACGCGCCGGGCTTTCTCGGCGGAGTCAATGTCGCCATTGGCAAACACCGGCATCGACACTGCCTGCTTGATCGCAGCGATGGTGTCGTACTCGGCTTCACCGGTGTAAAGGTCGGCGCGGGTGCGGCCATGCACCGCCAGCGCTGTAATGCCTGCCTGTTCAGCGATCTTCGCCACTGTCAGGCCGTTCTTGTTGTCCCGGTCCCAACCGGTACGAATCTTCAGGGTGACCGGCACATCCACTGCGGCAACAACGGCCTGCAGGATCTCGGCAACCAATTGCTCATCTTTCAACAGGGCGGAACCGGCGGCCTTGTTGCAGACCTTCTTGGCCGGGCAGCCCATGTTGATGTCGATGATCTGCGCCCCCAACTCCACGTTGGCGCGGGCCGCATCCGCCAGCATCTGTGCATCTCCACCGGCGATCTGGACCGAGCGGGGCTCGGGATCACCTTCGTGGATCATGCGCATCCGCGATTTGCGGGTGTTCCACAAGCTCATGTCGCTGGTGACCATTTCCGAGACAACTAGGCCCGCGCCCAAACGCTTGCACAGCTGACGAAAGGGTTGGTCGGTGACGCCCGCCATCGGGGCGAGAATCAAGCCATTCTGTAATGTATATGGGCCGATGCGTACCGCCGACATAGGACTTCCCTGTTGTGGGGCCGGATCATTAGAGTTCGAAAAAGGGTTGGCATGATACCCGCTCTCGATGACTGGATAAAGGCTGAATTGGATAAAATCTGAACAGTTATTTCTTTATCGCTACCGGTTTGGTTGCGCAGGGGAAAGTCAATAACCTGCCGTCAAATCTCAACCCATGCACCGATTCACTCGGGCGAGTGAAAGCTCAGGCTGTAATTCACGGCTTTATTGCCCGGGTCGAGGATATCCAGGGAGATATGGATCGGGGTTTGCGATGGCATTTCGCTAACACCGGCCAATTCACCGCTGAGGTATTCGGCGGGTTTGAAGCGACGACTGGCAATCAGGCTGCCATTCAAATCGGCAAAACGCAGCTCCAGCAGCGGGAAGGGCTGGGAGAAGGTCGCGCGGTTATAGATGATCGCGTCCACCACCAAGGCCCCGGCGAAGTCCGGGTGACTGCGCACCACCAGGTTGCTGCTCTTGATGTGGGCGATATCGACCCGTGATGGCACCGTGCAGCCCAGTGTGGGGCACAGTTGCTGGAACCACGGACGATAGGCGTCCTGGCGAGCCAGGTCGTCGAATTGATAAGCGATGTACTGACCCGCCAGGCCGCCGGCAGCCATCAACACCAGCAACAGCCAGACCAGGCGGCGGCCCCAACCCGATGGGCGTTTTTGCGCGTACAGGTGCAGCGGGTCGTCTTCCAGGTCCTGGAGCACATCGTCATGCACACCCGCCTCAGGGCGCGGGCGTTTGCGGCGAGGTTGCAGGCGATCTTCGGGTTCGGCCGCTTTGGTCAGCGGGGTGAACGGCGGGTCGATGTCATCATCGACTGGCGTTGAGCGCAGTGGCGGCTCCTCGTCGAGTTCGTCGGTGTGGAACGACATTGACGGTTCGGTGCGCTGCCTGGTCGCAGGTTCAGGCTCGTCCTCAGTGACGTGGAGGCGCTCTTCAGGCGGCTCGCTGAACAGGCTCGACGCCCATTTTTCCTCTTCGGCCTTGACCGTGTCGCGGCTGGCGCTGAAGGATTCTTCCTTTTGGCGGCGGTCGGTGCCGGGCTGGCGACGATCTGCGCCAGCCGGCAGCGTGTGCTGAATCTCGCGGCGTTCCAGCTTGGCCAGTTCTTCGTCCAGGTCCAGGTTGTCCAGGTCCAGCTCTTCGGCGGTCCACTGCTTCTGGCTGATGGCCCGCGCAGGCTCAGGCGGCAGCGCCAGCGGCGCCTCTGGCTCCGGCGCGGACGCCTTGCCGCGCTGCTCCAGCAATTGACGAGCGGCGTTGAACACTTGCAGGCACGAACCGCAGCGCACCACGCCACGGGCCACGCTCAATTGAGCGTGGTTGACGCGAAAGCGTGCTTGGCAGTGCGGGCACTGGGTGACGAAACTGTCGGTCATGCGGCCATCCGATTCAGGCAAGCGCTCATTCTAGCGCCGACGCCCGCTGATGCGTACCCAGCCATCACGGTTGGCGATCGGATCCAGCTCGAAATCCTTCGCGTAGGCGGCGGCAACGTCTTCGCCTTGCTCGGCCAGGATACCTGACAGCGCCAGGCGGCCGCCCGGCTTGACCAGGCTCGACAGTTGCGGTGCCAGGGACACCAGCGGGCCGGCGAGGATGTTGGCGACCAGTACATCGGCCTGCACCTGGGGCAATTGCTCCGGCAGGTAGAGTGGGAATTTGCCCTCAGGGATGTTGTTGCGCCCGGCGTTATCGCGGGAGGCTTCCAGGGCCTGCACGTCGATATCGGTGCCCACGGCTTCCTTGGCGCCCAGCAACAGGGCGGCAATTGCCAGGATCCCCGAGCCGCAGCCGAAGTCCAGCACGTGGCTGTCGGTCAGGTCCTGGCCGTCCAGCCATTCCAGGCACAGCGCGGTGGTGGGGTGGGTGCCGGTGCCGAATGCCAGCCCTGGGTCGAGCAGCAGGTTGACGGCGTCCGGCTCCGGGGCGGCATGCCAGCTTGGCACGATCCACAGGCGCTGGCCGAAACGCATCGGCTGGAAGTTGTCCATCCAGCTGCGTTCCCAGTCCTGGTCTTCGATGACTTCGCTGTGATGCTCCGGCAACGGCCCACCTGTCAGCAACTCCATATGGGCCAGTACGGCGGCGGCATCGGTGCCGTCTTCGAACAGGGCCAGCAAATGGGTGTGGGACCACAGCGGCGTGGTGTTGAGCTCCGGCTCGAAGATCGGCTGGTCTTCGGCGTCCATGAAGGTGACCGAGACAGCGCCTACTTCGAGGAAAGCGTCTTCATAGGTTTCGGCTTGTTCTGGGCTGATGGCGAGACGGACTTGCAGCCAAGGCATGGCGGGCACCTTTGAAAAAAATGAGTGTGCAGCGGGGTGGGGCTGCGAAAGGGCGCAAGTTTACGCGAGCGGCGGGCAGAAGACGACACCACTGACTGCACAGGGTTCAAATGTGGGAGCGGGCTTGCTCGCGAATGCGGCGTGTGAGTCGACAAACTCATCACTGACCCACCGCATTCGCGAGCAAGCCCGCTCCCACATTTAGAGTGTGTGACCACAAAATCCAGGTGATCCAGAAACAACAAAGCCGCCCGAAGGCGGCTTTGTTGAGCGGAGCACTTACTGGTTGGCCAGTTTGTGTTCCAGGTAGTGAATGTTCACACCACCTTCGCAGAAGCCTTCATCGCGAACCAGATCCCGATGCAGCGGGATGTTGGTCTTGATGCCGTCGACCACGATTTCGTCCAGGGCGTTGCGCATACGGGCCATGGCCTCGTCGCGGGTCGCGCCCCAGGTGATCAGCTTGCCGATCAGCGAGTCGTAGTTGGACGGAACCTTGTAGCCGCTGTACAGGTGCGAATCGACGCGAACGCCGTTGCCGCCCGGAGCATGGAAGTGCTTGACCAGGCCTGGACTCGGGATAAAGGTTTTCGGGTCTTCAGCGTTGATGCGGCACTCCAGGGAGTGGCCGTGCATCTTCACATCGTCCTGGGTGAAGGACAGCGGGTTGCCGGCGGCGATGCTGAGCATCTCCTTGACGATGTCGATACCGGTGACCATCTCCGACACCGGGTGCTCTACCTGCACGCGCGTGTTCATCTCGATGAAGTAGAAACGACCGTTCTCGTACAGGAACTCGAAAGTACCCGCGCCACGGTAGTTGATGTCGATGCACGCCTTGACGCAACGAGCCAGTACTTCCTGGCGCGCTTTTTCGTCCAGGCCCGGTGCTGGCGCTTCTTCCAGGACCTTCTGGTGACGACGTTGCAGCGAGCAATCGCGGTCGCCCAGGTGGATGGCGTGGCCCTGGCCGTCGGACAGTACCTGGACTTCCACGTGACGTGGGTTGGTCAGGTACTTCTCCAGGTAGACCATCGGGTTGCCGAACCAGGCGCCCGCTTCGGAGCGGGTCTGCTTGGCGGCTTCGATCAGGTCTTCTTCCTTGTGCACCACGCGCATGCCGCGACCACCACCGCCACCGGCGGCCTTGATGATCACCGGGTAACCGACTTCGCGACCAATGCGCAAAGCGGTTTCCTCGTCTTCAGGCAGCGGGCCGTCGGAGCCTGGCACGGTTGGCACGCCAGCCGCGATCATGGCGTCCTTGGCCGAAACCTTGTCGCCCATCAGGCGAATGGTTTCGGCTTTCGGGCCGATGAAGGCAAACCCGGATTTTTCCACCTGTTCGGCGAAATCGGCGTTTTCCGCGAGGAAGCCATAGCCAGGGTGGATGCCATCGGCGCCGGTCACTTCCGCGGCCGCGATGATGTTCGAGACTTTCAGGTACGAGTTCGTGGCCAGTGGCGGGCCGATGCAGATGCTTTCGTCCGCCAGTTTCACGTGCATCAATTCGGTATCGGCCGTCGAGTAAACAGCGACGGTCTTGATGCCCTCTTCCTTACAGGCGCGCAGGATACGCAGCGCGATCTCGCCGCGGTTGGCGATCAGGACTTTTTGCAGTTTCTTCGCAGGTTTCAACATCGAAGGCGCTCCGCGGTTCAAACGATGGTGAACAGCGGCTGGTCGTACTCAACCGGCTGACCGTTTTCTACCAGGATGGATTCGATGACGCCGGCTTTTTCAGCGGTGATGTGGTTCATCATTTTCATCGCTTCAACGATGCAGATGGTGTCGCCCACTTTCACGGTTGCGCCGACTTCAACGAAGGCTGGCGAGGTCGGTGCCGGGGTGCGGTAGAACGTACCGACCATTGGCGACTTGACCACGAAGCCGTTCAGCGCAGGAGCAGCCGGGGCGGCAGGTGCCGCGGCAGCAGCAGGTGCGGCGGCCGGCGCAGCAGCGGCTGGAGCCGGTGCTTGCATCTGTGGCGCGTAGAACTGTTGGGCCGGGGTCTTGCTGTGACGGCTGATCCGTACGGACTCTTCGCCTTCCTTGATTTCCAGCTCGTCGATACCGGATTCTTCCAGCAGTTCGATCAGTTTCTTAACTTTACGGATATCCATGAATCATCAACTCCCAAGGGTCGGTCAGGGGCGCTTGGCCGGTTGTTCAAGTTGTTCCAGGGCGGCCTCCAGGGCCAGTCGGTAACCGCTGGCGCCAAGGCCGCAGATCACACCTACCGCAACGTTGGAGAAGTAGGAGTGATGGCGGAAAGCTTCGCGTTTGTGCACGTTCGACAAATGCACTTCGATGAATGGGATGCTCACCGCCAGCAATGCGTCACGTAATGCAACGCTTGTGTGTGTAAAAGCGGCGGGATTGATCAGGATAAAGTCCACGCCTTCGCCACGCGCGGCATGGATGCGATCAATCAATTCGTACTCGGCATTGCTTTGCAGGTAGAGCAGATGGTGGCCGGCTTCACGCGCCCTGCGTTCCAGGTCGAGGTTGATCTGGTCCAGGGTGACTGCCCCGTAGACGCCCGGTTCACGGGTGCCGAGCAGGTTCAGGTTGGGTCCGTGAAGAACCAGTAAGGTCGCCATCGGCTGTTCCTTGTTATTGATGTGGGTACGGCAGAACCCGGCGACTATGCCGCAAAGCCTTTGTGACTGTCCAGTTCTATGCAGTAGGCGGCACGATTAGCGAGGATAGCGCAAAGTATGTGACCAAGTCGTAGGATCTGGTCATTGGTGGCACGTCTTCGAAGCTGATGGAGATTCAATGTGGGAGCTGGCCTGCCTGCGATGGCGGTGTGTCAGTACCGGATGTGTTAACTGGCCCACCGCGATCGCAGGCAGGCCAGCGCCCACAGTTCTGATCTGCGCATGGCTTGTGATTGATGAGGCGGGAAGTCGGGTCACACGCGGAAGGCCTGCACCGCAGTGTTGAGCTGCCCACCGAGCACCAACAGATGCTCGCCCTGGCTACGCCCTTGGCCAATCCGCAGCAGGTTGTCCTCACCCATCTGATGAATCCGCTCACTGTTATCGCGAATCTCACTCACAGCCCCACTCTGTTGCGCCGTCACATCAGCGATGCGCACGGCAGTCTCGGAAATGGTCTGTATCGCGCCGACGATCTCATCCAGCGCGCCGTCTGCTGCCTGGGCTTGCTGGGCAGTGGCTTCGGCGTGTTCGACCTGGGCGCGCATGCCTTGGACCGATTGATGGGCGGCACTTTGCAGGCCGGCGATCAGGCTCTGGATCTCTGCGGTAGCGCCAGCGGTGCGTTGGGCCAGGGAGCGGACTTCGTCGGCCACCACGGCGAAACCACGTCCTGCTTCACCGGCACGGGCCGCCTCGATGGCGGCGTTGAGGGCGAGCAGGTTGGTCTGATCGGCAATCGAACGGATCACCGTCAGCACGCCGCCGATGGTGGCGGATTCTTCGGCGAGTTTTTCGATCATCTGCGCATTCTGCTGCACTTCGCCCACCAGGGCATGCAGCCCGGTCAGGCTCAGGCCGATCACGCGTTGGCCCTGTTCCACCGCCTGACCGGCGCTGCGACTGGCGCCTGCTGCCTGGCTGGCATCGCCCGCGACTTGCTGGATGGTCGCTTCCAGTTCACCCAGCGAATCACGAATCTGCGCGGTATCCCCGGCCTGGCGTTCGGCGCCGTCGTGCAGGCCGCTGCTCAGTTCGGCCAGCGCACGGCTGCTGCCGACAACTTCCTCGGCATTGCCACGAATGGTGCCGACCAAGTCCACCAAGTAAGCCCGCAGACGGTTCAGGGAGGCTTCAATATCGTGCAGTTCGCGATTGGTCTTGCCCAGGGCGATCGGCTGGCTGAAATCGCCCTCTGCCCAGGTCGACAGGGCCGGTGCCAGGTTGGTCAGTACACGTGCCAAGCGGCGTTGCAGGGTGTCGATCAGCAGTGCGATCAGCAGGATCAGGCCGATCATCACGCCTTGCATCAGGCGCACTTCGCCCTGGATCTTGCCATGCTGCGCGCGCACCACAGGTTCCAGTCCGGCGATGGCGTGTTGCACGGTGTCGATTTTCTGGTGGGTCTGGGCGGCCAGGTCGGTGCGCTGCTGGATCTGTTCGCGGGTGCGCTTGAGTTCGGCCGGGTAACGGGTCAGCAGGCTGTTGAGCTCACGCTTGAGGTCGACGCCGGTGTCCTGGGCTTCGGTTTTTCCGGTGTTTTCCAGGCCCATCAGCGCGGAAAAGTCGTCGGCGCTGGATTCGGCGCTGGCTTTCACGCCCAGCAACGGCAGTTGTTCCAGCAGGTCAGCCTGGCTGCGAATGTTGCTGACTTCGCGTTCCACATCGTCGGCCAGTTCCGCGCGCCCGCTGGTGACCAGTTTGTCGCGGGCCAGAGACAGTTTGCCCAGGTGCTGGGACGCTGCCAGCAAAGGCGGTAGATAGCGGGCGGCCTCGGGAGAGTTCACGCTGATGGCGTACTGGCTCAACTGCTCCAGGTTCGCGCCCAATTCGCGCTCGGCCTGCAGCAGCAAGGCTTGCGGGTCGCCTGCCAGTTTGCCGGCTGCCAGCAAGGCGGTCTTGCTGAACGCATCCAGGTCCACCAGGCTGGGGCGCAGGTTTTGGGCGAGGTCCGCCGGCAGCTCATCCAGCTGCTGCAACAAGCTTTCGAGGCTCTGTCTGGCACTGCTCAAGCGTAGGGCGTCGCCACTGGCCAGGTAGTCGTCGATATTGCGCGCAGCCTGGTTCTGAAAGGTCTGCGACAGACCCAGGTAGCGCTCCATCAGCAGATAAGGCCGCTCCAGCGCGCGCTGCGACCACCACAGCGTCGCCCCCAGCGCCAGGCACACGGCCACCAACAGAAGGGTATTGAGATTGGTCAGCAGCTTCAGGCGCATGCGTGGTTTCAACCGACGACAAAAGATAAGTGCCTGAAGTTATTGCGTTTTCATTACAAGGTTATGACGGAATCGGTGGATTCTGGTGAAAAGATGGCACTTTGCTTTGATGTGCGCGCGGCCTGCACGCGGTTACGTCCGGCATCCTTGGCGCGGTACAGCGCCTCATCGGCCTGGGCCGCCATCATCAGGCTGTCGGAGCCGTCGCACAGCTCCACCAGCCCAGCGCTGAAGGTGCACCACAAATCCTGGGGTTGGGCGGGATAGTGGATTTCGGCAAAGCGCCCGCGGATTTCATCCAGCACTTGGCACGCCGATTCCAGATCGGTGTCGGGCATCACGATGGCGAATTCTTCGCCGCCGTAGCGCCCGATATAGTCAGTCTTGCGCAAGCGCTGCTTGAGAAACAGCGCCAGGCTCTTGATCACACGGTCACCCATGGGGTGGCCATGACTGTCATTGACCCGCTTGAAGTGGTCGATATCCAGCATGGCAAAGCTCAGCGGCTTGTTCTCGCGGCGTGCGCGGAAGCTGCAGTCTTCGAGCAATTGCAGGATGTGGGTGTGGTTGTAAAGGCCGGTGAGGCTGTCGCGCACCATCCGTGCCTTGAGGTGGCGCGCGCGTGCCGCACGGTTGCGCACGGTGGTGATCAGGTGACGCGGCTTGATTGGCTTGGTGAGGAAGTCGTCACCGCCTTCGCTCATGGCGTCCAGCTGTTTGTCCAGGTCGTCCTCGGCCGACAGGTAGATGATCGGCACGCTCACATAACGGTCGTTATGGCGGATGACCTTGGCCAGCTCGGTGCCGGTGCACGCGGGCATGTACATGTCGAGGATGATCAGGTCGGGCTGGAAATCCGCCAGTTCGGCCATGGCCTGAATCGGCTCGATCAGGGAGCGAGTGACGATGCCGGCACTGTTGAGCAGACGCTCTGTGTGCAGCGCCTGGGCCCGTGAGTCGTCGATGATCAGCACTTTGTACGGTTCGTACTGGGCGACGCAGGTCAGCACTTCGATCTTTTCCAGCAGGCTTGAGGCTTCCAGCGTGCCGGTAAGAAATTCCTGGCCACCGGCACGCACGGCGGCGAGGCGGGTGGGAGTATCGGTTTCGTGCAGGCTGAAAAACAGCAGCGGCAGCTTGTGCTCCAGGCCTTCCTGGGCTTCGGCGGCGAGTTTGAGGCCCAGGCCGGTGCCGCAGAAATCCACATCCATCACGATGGCCGAAGGCAAGCGCTCGGCCATCGATGCGCGGAACGCCGCCACGCTGTCCAGGGATTGGGCGCTCATGCCAAAGAATTCCAGCTGCTTGGCCAGGCGCTCGGCGCGGTCGTGATCGGCCAGCATCACGTAGATCGGCTTGCGCATTGGCGGCAGAAAGGTTTGTTCGAGCTGGTCGCCCTGGCGCAGGCCGGTGCGGGACAGGCGCTGCATCAAGCGATTGAGTTCGGTGATCAGGTGGCTGCTCAGGCGGCCACGGTTCTCGTCCACAGCCTTGAGGGAGTCGCCGATGTGTCGCGCCAACTGGCTGTGTTCCGGCTGTTCGAAGCGCTCGGCAAAGCGCAGCAGGCGCAAGTTGGCCTCGCTGAGTTCGGCGAGGTCTGCACTGGACCATTCGCTGCGTTGCAGGCGCTGCCAGATCTCAAGAATTTGACGTGCCTGATGAATTACCCGCTGGGCAAAATGCTGCTTGAGGCGCTCACGGCTGGGGTCTTCTGGCTCGGTCATATCCTGACTACTAGTTAGGGCGCATGCTGAGGTCGACTGATGGCTCTATGCTAGCACCTCTTTTCAATGGGATGAGTGTCATACGTCAATAAACTGCGTGCCCGTCGCATTCAATTGCTGACTGGGTGGTCGCGCAGCGTAAAACGCGTGCATCCTTTATAGTCGAACAGCCTCAGTGCGCCAGTTTGGCGAAAAGCCCCGCATGGGCGGGCACGATGGGGTAGGGTTGTGGTCGGAGTGTTTGAACGCACGCCATCAATTCAAGTGCATGAACTCAAGTGATTGAAAGGATATCGCCATGCTGGACTGGAAAAACCGTGCAGGCAGCGCCAAAGGCCCCGCGCCTGAGCCCAAGTCGACCAACCGCGGCTATTTTCGTACCGTGCTGATGAGCCGTGCCGTGCTCAGTGTGCTCGGCCTGTACTTGTTGGTCACCGGCGCCCTGGGCTGGTACTGGAGCGAAGAGCCGGCGCTGTTTCCGGTGCAGCAGAATGCGCAGCTTGCCGCCGAGAAGGAAGGCAAGCAGATGGTGGTGGGCTATACCACGGTCGAAACCCTCAAGACCGTAGTCGGCACCTTGCTGAACAAGCCCGGTGGCTACATTTCCAACGATCGCTTCCCGCCAGGTCTGTGGATGGACAACATGCCGAGCTGGGAATACGGCGTGCTGGTGCAGGTGCGTGACCTGACCCGCGCCTTGCGTAAAGACTTTGCCCGCTCTCAATCGCAGTCGGCCGAAGACGCGGATCTGGCCAAGGCCGAGCCACGTTTCAACTTCGACAACAAGAGCTGGGTGCTCCCGTCCAGTGAGTCGGAATACCAGGAAGGCATCAATTCCCTGAGTCGCTACGAAGCACGTCTGTCCGACCCTAACCAGCGAGGTGCGCTGTTTTATGCGCGTGCCGACAACCTGAACAACTGGCTGGGCGACGTCGCGACGCGCTTGGGTTCGTTGTCGCAACGCTTGTCGGCCAGCGTGGGCCGGGTGAAGCTGAACACGGCATTGAAAACCGAAGCCCTGGCGCCGGGTGAAGTGCCGCAGGTCGATGAGGAAGTGGTGGAAACCCCATGGATGCAGATCGACAACGTGTTTTACGAGGCCCGTGGCCAGGCTTGGGCCTTGTCGCACTTGTTGCGTGCCATCGAAGTCGACTTTGCCGACGTACTGGCCAAGAAGAATGCCACGGTCAGCGTGCGCCAGATCATTCGTGAGCTGGAAGCCTCGCAGGAGCCGGTTTGGAGCCCCATGATCCTTAATGGCAGTGGCTTCGGCGTACTGGCGAACCATTCGTTGGTGATGGCCAACTACATTTCCCGGGCAAACGCTGCAGTGATCGACTTGCGTCAGCTCCTCAACCAGGGTTGATGATGGACGCTACCCAAAAGGAGGCCGCGCACCGCGCGGCTTCCGATGCTGAATTGATCTGTTGGGTCGACGAGCAGGACAACCTGCTCGGTCACCTCGTCAGGTCCGACCTTCGCCAGCGTGGCCTGATTGGCCGTTGCACCTTCATATTCCTGTTCAACTCCAACGGTGAGCTGTGTGTGCATCGGCGCACCCTGAGCAAAGCCTTGTACCCGGGTTTCTGGGACACGGCGGCGGGCGGGATGGTGGCGGCGGGTGAGTCGTATGCCTTGTCGGCGGCTCGCGAGCTGGAAGAGGAGTTGGGTGTCAGCGGAGTGGAATTGGTCGAACATGACCACTTCTACTTCGAAGATGGCGACAGCCGGCTCTGGTGTAAATCCTACTCCGCCGTCTGGGACGGGCCGCTGCGTTTGCAGCCTGAAGAAGTCATGGAAGCGCGCTTTTTACCCCTTGAAACAGTCCTGCAGGAGGCTGCGCAAAAGCCTTACTGCCCGGATGCCCAGGAAGGGTTGCGCCGTTATCTGGCCTTGCGTCGCTAAAGTTGCATAAATTGGCGCCATTTGGCTCTTAGCAAGTCGGCTTTTTGTGGTTACACTGCGCGACTTTTCACCCGAACCACCTTGGCGGTTCGGTAGCGCTGCCCCTGCCTGAGTGGGGCTTCGCGGTCGGTACTCCCCTTTGCGGGTGCCGATCAGTCTTCATCCTCCCAAGAGGATTGCCGGTGGCCAAAAAAGCCGCATCCTTCGCCGCCCTTGGTGGCCTGGTATTTTCCACCGACGCAGGTCGACACTGCCCGGACTGTCGTCAGCCCGTGGATTCGTGTACCTGCAAACAGACCCTGATCCCTGAAGGCGACGGTATTGCCCGCGTGCGACGCGAGAGCAAGGGCCGTGGCGGCAAGACGGTGACCACCATCACCGGCGTGCCGTTGGCCGAAGAGGCCCTGAAGGAACTGGCCACGACGCTGAAAAGACGCTGTGGCACGGGTGGCGCGTTGAAAGACGGCGTCATTGAGATTCAGGGCGATCACGTCGAGTTGCTGTTGGCCGAGCTGATCAAGCTCGGGTACAAGGCCAAGAAGTCCGGCGGCTGAAAGCCTCTTCCGACCTGTGTCTAAACTCTGTCCTGCGCGTGGGGTCCTACCTTGCACGCAGGCAAATCGTCATTTTCATTCTTTAGACTGCGCCAGCCTCTGATAGGGGCGGTGCCTTCGACTTCATTTATAGGGGACTTCGATGTCCGTACGACGCACACGCAAAGACGATGGCAGCCAATGGACAGTTGCGGACAGCCGCAGTGTTTACGGGATTCGCCATTGGGGGGCCGGGTATTTCGCGATCAATGATGCCGGTCGCGTTGAAGTCCGTCCGAACGGCCCGAACAGCACGCCTGTCGACCTGTACGAGCAAGTCGACGAGCTGCGCAAGAGCGGCCTGTCGTTGCCGCTGCTGGTGCGCTTCCCCGACATCCTGCAAGACCGTGTACGCCAGCTGACCGGCGCTTTCGATTCGAACATCGAGCGCCTGGAATACCAGAGCAAGTACACCGCGCTGTACCCGATCAAGGTGAACCAGCAGGAAGCGGTGATCGAAAACATCATCGCCACCCAAAACGTGTCCATCGGCCTGGAAGCCGGCTCCAAGCCCGAGCTGCTGGCCGTGCTGGCCCTGGCGCCGAAGGGCGGCACCATCGTCTGCAACGGCTACAAGGACCGTGAGTTCATCCGCCTCGCGCTGATGGGCCAGAAACTCGGCCACAACGTGTTCATCGTGATCGAGAAAGAATCCGAAGTTGAACTGGTGATCGAAGAGGCTGCCAGCCTCAAGGTCAAGCCACAGGTCGGCCTGCGCGTGCGCTTGTCGTCCCTGGCGTCGAGCAAATGGGCGGACACCGGTGGCGAGAAGTCCAAGTTCGGTCTGTCGGCGGCGCAGCTGTTGTCCGTCGTCGAGCGCTTCCGCGCCGCCGGCCTGGACCAGGGCATTCGCCTGCTGCACTTCCATATGGGCTCGCAGATCGCCAACCTGGCCGACTACCAGCACGGTTTCAAGGAAGCCATCCGTTACTACGGCGAATTGCGCAACCTCGGCCTGCCGGTGGACCACATCGACGTCGGCGGTGGCTTGGGCGTGGACTACGACGGCACCCACTCGCGTAACGCCAGCTCGATCAACTACGACATGGACGACTACGCCGGCGTGGTCGTGGGCATGCTCAAGGAATTCTGCGACGCGCAGAGCCTGCCGCACCCGAACATCTTCTCCGAAAGTGGCCGTTCGCTGACCGCCCACCACGCCATGCTGGTGGTGCAGGTGACCGACGTCGAGAAGCACAACGACGACGTGCCGGTGATCGAGAACAAGGAAGCCCTGCCGGAAACCGTGCAGTGGCTGGTGGACCTGCTCGGCCCGACCGACATCGAGATGGTCACCGAAACCTACTGGCGCGCCACCCACTACATGAGCGACGTGGCCACCCAGTACGCCGACGGCAAGCTGACCCTGGCCGAGAAAGCCCTGGCCGAACAATGCTACTTCGCCGTGTGCCGCCGCCTGCATAACTCGCTGAAGGCCCGCCAGCGCTCGCACCGCCAGGTGCTGGACGAGCTCAACGACAAGCTGGCCGACAAGTACATCTGCAACTTCTCGGTGTTCCAGAGCCTGCCGGACACCTGGGCCATCGGCCAGGTCCTGCCGATCCTGCCGCTGCACCGTCTCGACGAAGAGCCGCTGCGCCGTGCCGTACTGCAAGACCTGACGTGTGACTCCGACGGCAAGATCAAGCAATACGTCGACGAGCAGTCCATCGAGACCAGCCTGCCGGTTCACGGCTTGAACGAAGGCGAGGACTACTTGCTGGGTATCTTCCTGGTCGGTGCTTACCAGGAAATCCTGGGTGATATGCACAACCTGTTCGGTGACACCGACTCGGTGAACATCTACCAGCGTGAAGACGGTTCGGTGTACAGCGCCGGTATCGAGACCCACGACACGATCGAAGACATGCTGCGTTATGTGCACTTGTCGCCGGAGGAGTTGATGACGCATTACCGTGATAAATGTGCGAGCGCGAAGATCAGTGCCAGTGAGCGTACCCAGTTCCTGGATGCGTTGCGTCTGGGGCTGACGCGCTCTTCGTACCTGTCGTCATAAGTGACGTGACCCGGCTCTAATGGGGAGCCGGGCTTGTCGAACCGCCGCGATGGCGGTGTGTCAGTGCTGGAATGTTGTCTGACCCACCGCCATCGCAGGCAAGCCAGCTCCCACGCCGGGATCTTATTCTTTCAGCTACTACCTAGCCATAGCCCCTGCCGATTTAGGCGCCAGGCAATCGCCCAAAGGGTGAGACTGCGCACCGTCATAAACACCAGGAAGGTTATCCACAGCCCGTGGTTGCCCAATCCTTGCAACGCCCAGGCAATGGGCAGCACCAAAACCACCGTCAACAGCATGCCATTGCGCATTTCCCGCGCGCGCGTCGCGCCGATAAACAAACCATCCAGCAAGTAACTCCACACCGCAATCAACGGCAATACCGCGAGGTAAGGCAGGTAGATATCGGCGGTTTCTCGCACGCTGGGAATGTCGGTCTGCATGGCAATAAACAGGTGGCCGGCGACGGTAAACAGCAGGGCAAAGCCGACGCTGGCGATCAGCGACCAACCGCCGGCCACCACCAGCGAGCGGCGCAGTGCTTGGCGGTCATGGGCGCCGATGGCGTGGCCGCACAGGGCTTCGACCGCGTGGGCCAGTCCATCCAGGGCATGGGCAGTCAGCAATAGGCCGTTGAGCAGCAGCGCGTTGGCGGCCACGGTGGCGTCGCCCAGGCGGGCGCCTTGCACCGTGATCATGAAAAACACCGATTGCAGTGCAAGGCTGCGGATGAAGATATCGCGGTTGACCGCCAGCAGTGGCCGCCAGCTTGCCCACCATTTCAGCGCAGCCCAGGCGATATGGCCGGGGTAGGCGCGCAGGGCTTTTTGCGTCATCGCCAGGCCGAGCAAAGCGCCGGTCCATTCCGCCACGACGGACGCACGCGCCGAACCGACCACCCCCCAATCCAGCCCGAGTACGAACCACAGGTTCAGGGCGATGTTGACCAGGTTGGTGGTGAGCAGGATCGCCAAAGGCGCGCGGGCGTTTTGCGTACCAAGGAACCAGCCGACCAGCGCATAGCTGGCCAGCGCGGCGGGCAGGCCGAACAGGCGGGTGTGGAAAAAATCTTGGGTCAGTTGATTGAGTTCGGGAGAGGGCTGCATCCATTCCAGGGCCAGATGGCTCAGCGGAATGCCGACAGTGCCCAATAGCATTGCCAGGCCCAGTGCGAGCAGCAGGCCTTGCAGCAGGATCTGCCGCAGCGCCGCCCCATCATTGCGTCCGGCAGCCTGGGCGGCGAAGCCGGTGGAGCCCATGCGCAGGAAACCCATGGCCCAGGCGAGAAAGGTATACAGGCTGGCGCCGACCGCGACGGCGCCCAACTGGTGCGCGTGGGGCAGATGGCCGATCACCATGCTGTCGACCAGGGCCACCAGCGGCACCGAGATGTTCGACAGGATCATCGGCGCGGCCAGGGCCCAGACGCGTCGGTGGGTGGGGCGGTGGCGCCAGTCGGTGAGTAGGGTGGGCATGCAGGCTCCTTGGGGGAGCGGCATTGTAACTGGCTGCCCTTGGCTGTGGGATTTGGCTTGATCCAGGATGACATCAGAACCAAACCACCCTCCGTCGGTCAATGTGACCAGCACCACATCGACCCCCCGCGGGCTGATATATAGTTCACCTCTCGGACCCCCTCACAACGAGTGCCCCATGCTTAACAAAGGACTGTTCCTTGCTTGCGCGCTGGCCCTGCTGAGCGCCTGCGATTCCTCCGATAAACCGGCGGCCCCGACCGCTCCCGCAGCGGCGACAGTGGCGCCCAAACCGGCCAAGGCCGCGGTGGATGTGGCGGCGCTGAAGCAACGTTACGCCGGACGTGAGTTGAGTGTGGTGGACGTGTCCGAAGTACAACTCGACGGTGCCAGCACGCTTTCCGTGAGTTTTTCCATTCCGTTGGACCCCGATCAGAAATTTGCTGACAAGCTTCACCTGGTGGACAGCAAGTCCGGCAAGGTCGATGGTGCCTGGGAGATCTCCGACAACCTGATGGAGTTGCGCCTGCGCCACCTCGAACCGCAGCGCAAACTGGTGCTGACCGTCGACGCTGGTGTGAAGGCCGTCAACGACAACAAGCTTGCCGCCGAGTACACCGCCCGCCTGGAAACCCGCGACCTGCAAGCCACTGTCGGCTTCGCCAGCCGTGGCACCTTGCTGCCAACCCGCCTGGCTGAAGGGCTGCCGGTGATCGCGCTGAACGTCGACAAGATCGACGTCGAATTCTTCCGCATCAAACCCGAATCCCTGCCCACATTCCTCGCGCAGTGGGGCCGCAACACCAGCCTGCAAAGTTATGAATCCCGCGAACTGCTGCCCCTGGCCGACCTGGTCTACGGCGGACGTTTCGACTTGAACCCGGCGCGCAACACCCGCGAGACCCTGCTGCTGCCGATCGCCGGCCTCAAGCCATTGCAGCAACCGGGCGTTTACCTCGCGGTGATGCGTGCCTCGGGCACCTACAACTATTCGCAGCCGGCCACGCTGTTTACCCTGAGTGATATCGGCCTGTCGGTGCACCGCTACGCCAACCGCCTGGATGTGTTTACCCAGGCGCTGGAAGGTGGCAAGGCGCTGGATGGCGTCGACCTTGAAGTGCTCGACGCCGAAGGTCGCGTGCTGGGCCAGGGCAAGACCGAGAAGGGCGGCCACGCCGAATTGCCATTGCCGAAAAAGGCCCAGGTGCTGCTGGCCAAGCAGGGGGAACAGACCAGTATGTTGCGCCTCGACAGCGCGGCACTGGACTTGGCCGAGTTCGACATTGGCGGCCAACCCTCCCACCCTTTGCAGTTCTTTGTGTTCGGTCCGCGTGACCTGTATCGCCCTGGCGAAACCGTGCTGCTCAACGCCTTGCTGCGCGACAAGGACGGCAACGCGGTCAAACCGCAGCCGGTGAGCGTCGAAGTGCGTCGCCCGGATGAGCAGGTCAGCCGTAAATTCGTCTGGGACGCCGACGCCTCCGGCCTCTATCAATATCAACTGCAACTGGCCGGCGAAGCACCGACCGGGCGTTGGCAGTTGGTGTTCGACCTGGGCGATGGCAAGCCACAGCTCTATGAGTTCCTCGTCGAAGACTTCCTGCCCGAGCGCCTGGCGCTGGAACTCAAGGGTAGCGACACCGCGTTGAGCCCGGCGGATGACGCGGTGATCCAGGTCAACGGGCGTTACCTGTATGGCGCGCCCGCCTCGGGCAATCGCGTCAGCGGCCAATTCTATGTGCGACCGTTGCGCGAAGCGGTCAAGTCGCTGCCGGGCTATCAGTTCGGCTCCGTGACCGAAGAAGAGCTGAGCCAGGATTTCGAACTGGAAGAAAGCGTGCTCGACGCCAAGGGCCAGGAAACGCTGACCCTGGAAAGCAAGTGGGCCGAGGCCAAGTCGCCGTTGCAACTGATCGTGCAAGCCAGCCTGCAGGAGTCCGGCGGGCGACCGATCACGCGGCGTCTGGTGCAGCCGATCTGGCCCGCCGAGCAGCTTCCGGGCCTGCGCGGGTTGTTTGACGGCAAGGAAACCAATGGCGATGGCCCGGCGGAATTCGAAGTACTGCTGGCCAACCAGGACGGGCAGAAACTCGCCGCGCAAAACCTCAAGGTGCGCCTGGTGCGCGAGCGCCGTGACTACTACTGGAACTACTCCGAGAACGATGGCTGGAGCTATCACTTCAACGAGAAATTCCTCAACCTCGACGAACAGACCCTGAACATCAAGGCCGGCGACACCGCCAAGGTCAGTTTCCAGGTGGAGTGGGGCCCGTACCGCGTCGAAGTGGAAGATCCGCAGACCGGGCTGGTCAGCAGCCTGCGCTTCTGGGCGGGTTACCAGGCTCAGGACAACACCGAAGGCGGCGCCGTGCGCCCTGATCAGGTCAAGCTCGCTCTGGATAAACCAGCCTACGGCGATGGCGATACGGCCAACGTGACCGTCACACCGCCGGCGGCCGGTAAGGGCTACCTGCTGGTGGAGTCTGCGGAAGGCCCGCTGTGGTGGCAGGAAATCGATGTGCCGGCCGAGGGCAAGAGCTTCGCTGTGAAACTCGATCCGAAATGGTCGCGGCATGATTTGTATGTCAGCGCCCTGGTGATTCGTCCAGGTGAGCGCAAGGCCAACATCACCCCCAAACGCGCCGTGGGCCTGCTGCACCTGCCGCTGGATCGCACCCAGCGCAAACTGGGCGTGACCCTCACTGCGCCGGAAAAAATGCGCCCCAAACAACCGCTGACGGTGAAGATCGCGGCTAAAAATGCCGACGGCAGCGTGCCGAAACAGGTGCACGTGCTGGTGGCGGCAGTGGACGTGGGCATCCTCAACATTACCGAATACCCGACGCCGGATCCGTATTCCAGCCTGTTCGGCCGCAAGGCCTACGGCGTGGACCAGTTCGACATCTACGGCCAGTTGATCGAAGCCGGCCAGGGCCGTCTGGCCAGCCTGGCATTTGGTGGTGACGCGGCGCTGGCCAAGGGCGGCAAGCGCCCGGACACCAGTGTGACCATCGTCGCCCTGCAAAGCGCGCCGGTAACCTTGAATGAGCAAGGCGAGGGTGAAGTCAGCGTCAACATCCCCGACTTCAACGGTGAACTGCGCCTGATGGCCCAGGCCTGGAGCGACGATCGCTACGGCATGGCCGAAGCCAAGACGGTGATTGCCGCACCGCTGATTGCCGAGCTGTCGGCGCCGCGCTTCATGGCGGGGGGCGACCAGACCACGTTGGCGTTGGACCTGTCCAACCTGTCAGGCAAACCGCAGAAACTCGATGTACAGCTGAGCGCCGATGGGCAGTTGGAGTTGGTCAACAGCGGCGTGCAAAGCGTCGAACTCAAACAAGGCCAGCGCACCACCCTGCGGATCCCGGTGAAAGCCTGGGGCGGGTTGGGACAGGGCAAGGTCAAGGTGACAGTGAATGGCCTGGATCTGCCGGGAGAGAACCTGCCGCCGTTCACGCGCGAATGGACCCTGGGTGTGCGTCCGGCCTATCCGGCGCTGCTCAAGCACTATCGTGCGGTGCTGAAGGATCAACCGTGGAGCTTGCCGGCGGGGACGCTGGATCAGTTCGACGCCTCGGGGCGACAGGCGCTGCTGAGCCTGTCGAGCCGGCCGCCGCTGAACCTCGGTGCGCAAATCAGTGCACTCAAGGCCTACCCTTACGGTTGCCTGGAGCAGACTGCGAGCGGTCTATATCCGTCGCTGTATGCCGACGATGCGTTGCTCAAGCGCCTGTCGATCAAGGGCGAGTCGGACAGTGAACGTAAACGCAAGATCGAGCTGGGTATCGAGCGCCTGCTGGGCATGCAGCGCTACAACGGCAGCTTCGGGTTGTGGGGCGCGGACGGTGAAGAAGAATACTGGCTGACGGCTTACGTCACCGACTTCCTGCTGCGCGCTCGCGACCAGGGTTTTGCGGTGCCGCCTGAAGCCTTGAAAAAGGCCAGTGAGCGCCTGCTGCGCTACGTCCAGGAACGTAACCTGATTGACGTCGACTACAGCGACAACGCCGACCACACCCGCTTTGCCGTGCAGGCCTACGCCGGTATGGTCTTGGCGCGTAGTCAGCAGGCGCCGTTGGGCGCATTGCGCAGCATTTTCGAACGTCGCAGCGATGCGCGCTCTGGCCTGCCGCTGGTGCAGTTGGCCATCGCGTTGCAGAAGATGGGCGACCAGCCGCGTGCGGACCAAGCCTTGCTCGCCGGCCTGGCGGCACAGCGCAATGCCAATGAATGGCTGGCCGATTACGGTAGCCCGTTGCGCGACCAGGCGATGATCCTGGCGTTGCTGGAAGAGAACGACTTGGCCAAGGGCAAGCGAGAGGAGCGTTTGTTTACGCTGTCGGATCAATTGGCGGCCAGCCCGTACCTGTCGACCCAGGAGCGCAATTCGCTGTTCCTGGCCGGGCGTCTCGGGTTTGCCAAGCCGGACTCGAACTGGCAGGTGTCATTGACGGGCAGTGGTGGTGCGCAGGAACTGAGCAATCAACAGCCGACGCTGGAGTTGGAAGGCAAGCTGCTGTCCAGTGATTTGACCTTGAGCAATCAGGGCGAGACGCCGGTGTATCAGCAACTGACCATTTCGGGTTACCCACAAGTACCGCCTGCACCGGGCGGCGACAACCTGAGCATTCGCCGCGAATACCTGGGCATGAACGGCCAGCCGTTGAACCT
The DNA here is from genome assembly GCF_000934565.1 of Pseudomonas simiae. Taxonomy (NCBI): domain Bacteria; kingdom Pseudomonadati; phylum Pseudomonadota; class Gammaproteobacteria; order Pseudomonadales; family Pseudomonadaceae; genus Pseudomonas; species Pseudomonas simiae. The sequence goes on from NZ_CP010896.1 coordinate 695,396, forward strand.
GCGCAGCCTCAACAGCGGCGATCTGGTGTTGGTGCATTTGGCGGTCAGTGCCAAGCAGCGGGTGCCGGACGCGTTGGTGGTGGACCTGTTGCCGGCCGGCCTGGAGCTGGAGAACCAGAACCTGGCCCAAAGCGCCGCCAGCCTGGAAAACGCCAGCAGTCAGGTGAAGGAGTGGCGTGAGTCGATGCAGAACGCATCGCTCAAGCATCAGGAGTTCCGCGATGACCGCTACGTAGCGGCGATCAACCTGGAAGGCTCCGGCACGACGCACTTGCTGTACCTGGCGCGTGCCGTGACGCCGGGCACCTACCGCGTGCCACCGCCGCAAGTGGAGTCGATGTACCGGCCGAACTGGCAGGCGGTGGGTGAGACGCCGGCGGACCTGGTGATCAAGGGGCGCTGATATTTCAATGTGAGATGGAGTCTAAATGTGGGAGCGGCGGTGCGACGATTCGACTTGCTCGCACCGCCGCTCCCACAGTAGTTTGGGGATACTCTGGGGTTAGTGGACGACCCAGCTCAGGAGCCACAGGCCGAGCAGTAGCCAGATGATGCCCATGATGATCGACGCCCGCATGAAGGCGCGCACTGCCGAGTACAGCAGCATCAGGCCGATGATCAGGGTGATGATGCTGATGATCGAGGTGTCCATGCCCAACGTGCGAGACAGGCCATCGATGAAGTTGCCACCCGCATTGGTCAGCGCACCGAACAGGCCGCTGAGCCCGTCGACGATAAAACGGATGATGGAACCGAGCGCCTGGCCCAACCATTCGAAAAAGCTTTCTACCTGCATATGTGTGTCCTGATGAGAAGGTGGGCGTGTCTGTGCCTTTGGTTGTTATTGCAACAGGCTAGTTCCCTATCAGCATAGAGGTTTGCCCGTTTGAGTTTGCGATTAAGTTGTGTCATTTGCGGGTGTACGCGTACCAATGTGGGAGCGGGCTTGCTCGCGAATGCGGTGTATCAGTGACGAATGCTCTCACTGACCCACCGCATTCGCGAGCAAGCCCGCTCCCACATTTACTGCGCTGGGCTTTGGGGGCAGTGGTGTTGGTGGTGGTGGTGTTGTGGGGGGCGGATCGGGTTTGGCCGTTGCCGTTGCCTCAGGATGACCTGGCGCGAGTGGTGCTGGCCGAGGATGGCACGCCGTTGTGGCGTTTTGCCGATGCCAATGGCGTGTGGCGCTACCCGGTACAGACCCACGAAGTGTCACCGTATTACCTGGACGCATTGCTCACCTATGAAGACCGTTGGTTCTACCAGCACCCTGGCGTGAACCCGCTGGCGCTGGCGCGGGCGACCTGGCAGAACCTTACCGGCGCGCGCGTGGTGTCGGGGGGCAGCACCTTGTCGATGCAGGTGGCGCGGTTACTGGATCCGCATTCGCGCACCTTCCATGGCAAGTTGCGTCAGCTGTGGCGCACGGCGCAGCTGGAATGGCACCTGTCCAAGGCAGAAATCCTTAACCTCTACCTGAACCGCGCGCCGTTTGGCGGCACGTTGCAGGGCGTGGCGGCGGCCAGTTGGGCATACCTGGGCAAATCCCCTTCGCAACTGACTCACGCCGAAGCGGCCTTGCTGGCCGTACTGCCCCAGGCGCCCAGTCGCTTACGCCCGGATCGCCATCCCCAGCGCGCCCAGGAAGCCCGCGACAAGGTGCTGCGGCGCCTCGCGGAGTTCCAGGTGTGGCCACAGTCGGCCGTCGATGAAGCCCTGGAAGAACCGTTGTTGCTCGCCCCACGCCTGGAACCGAGCCTGGCGCCGTTGCTCGCGCGCCGCCTGAATCGCCCCGACAGCCCGCCGCTGATCCGCACCACCCTGGATGCCACGTTGCAACGCCGTCTTGAAGACTTGCTGCTGGGGTGGCGCGCGCGTCTGCCGGAACATACTTCCGCCGCCATCCTGGTGGTGGAAGAGGAAAGCATGGCCGTGCGCGCCTACCTGGGGTCGGTGGATATCAACGATGCCAAGCGCTTCGGCCATGTAGACATGATCAGCGCCTTGCGTTCGCCGGGATCCACCCTGAAGCCGTTCCTCTACGGCATGGCCCTGGATGATGGGTTGATCCACTCCGAATCCTTGTTGCAGGACGTGCCCCGGCGTTATGGCGATTACCGGCCGGGCAACTTCTCCATGGGCTTTACCGGCGCGGTACCGGCGAGTACGGCGCTGTCCAGTTCGCTCAACCTGCCGGCGGTGCAGTTGCTGGAAGCCTATGGGCCCAAGCGCTTTGCCGCCGAAATGCGCATCGGCGGCGTGCCTCTGGCGCTGCCGGCGTTGGCCGAACCGAACCTGGCGCTGATTCTGGGCGGTGCAGGCAGTCGTCTCGAAGACCTGGTGAGTGGCTACAGCGCCTTCGCCCGGGACGGCAAGAGCGCGACCCTCCGATTACAGCCGGACGATACGCTGAGGGAACGGCCCTTACTGTCGCCAGGGTCCGCCTGGATCGTGCGGCGCATCCTCAGCGGCCAGGCGCGGCCCGACCGCGACCCGCGTGCCGAGCTGGTGCAGCGCCCTGTACTGGCCTGGAAAACCGGCACCAGCTATGGTTTTCGCGATGCCTGGGCAATCGGCGTGGGCCCGCGCTATTTGATCGGTGTGTGGATCGGCCGCCCTGACGGCACGCCAGTGCCGGGCCAGTTCGGCCTGGCCTCGGCAGCGCCGTTGATGTTGCAAGTGCACGACGTGCTGACCAACCGTGACAGTCAGCGCGGCATCAGCGCCCCCGTCAAGCCGGTGCCGGCCAATGTCGGCGTGGCGGCGATCTGTTGGCCGCTGGGCCAGCCCATGAGCCGCAGCGATCCCAATTGCCGCCGCCAGCGTTTTGCCTGGACCCTGGATAACACCACGCCGCCGACGTTGCAGGCACTGGACCAGCCGTTGAGCGTGGGGTTGATGGAAAGCGTTTGGGTCAATGCCAAGGGCTTGCGGGTCGACGCCCATTGCCCTGGCGCCGAGCTGAAAAACATCGCCCTGTGGCCCGCGCCCCTGGAACCCTGGCTGCCACGGGTCGAGCGCCGCGAAGCACGCATCCCGGCCGCCGACCCCGATTGCCCGCCACCGGCGTTGGCCGCGTCGTCACCGCTGTCGATTGTCGGCGTGCGCGAAGGCGACCAACTGCGCCTGCCCGCCGCCAGCCAACAGGCCCTGCGCCTGAAAATCTCCGCCTTGGGAGGGAGCGGGCGGCGCTGGTGGTTCCTCAACGGCGCGCCACTGGGCGACAGCGCCAACCAGGACTTTATCAACGCCAGCTTCGAACACCTGGGCCGCTACCAACTCAGCGTCCTCGACGAAGCCGGCCAGACCGCCCGCCTGGAATTCAGCGTCATCGACTAGAGCCTTAGCGCAGGCAAGCCTACCTTTTGATTTGCAAACCCATTCCAATGTGGGAGCGGGCTTGCCTGCGAAGGCGTCCTCAAGCACACCAGAGATTCACTTGCCTTAACCGCCAATCCCCCCGAAGCTACCCACCTTCAGGAGCCCCCGCATGAACCTCGAACACCTCACCGAACGCCTGCACCGCATTCGCGATACAAATAATTGGAAACAATTCCACAGCCCGAAAAACCTGGCCATGGCCGCCAGCGTGGAAATGGCCGAACTGGTGGAAATCTTCCAATGGCTGACCGAAGACCAGTCGCGTCAATTGCCGGCCGACAAACTCGCCCATGCCGGGCAGGAAGTCGGCGATATCGTGCTGTACCTGCTGTTGCTGTGCAGCGAGCTGGGCCTGGACATGAACGAAGTGGTGCGCGCCAAGTTGGCCGACAGCGAACGGCGGTTTGCCCATGAGTGATCGTCATTTCGACCAACTCGCCACGCGTTTCGCCGAGAAAATCTACGGCGGTGCCAAAGGCGCGATTCGCCTCGCGGTGCTCCAGGCCGACCTGACCGAAGCGCTGCCCAAACGCCCCTTGCGCGTGCTGGATATCGGCGCAGGCCTGGGCCATATGTCGCTGTGGCTAGCCGAACAAGGCCATGAGGTCACGCTGGCCGAGCCTGCCGAGCCGATGCTCGAAGGCGCCCGCCAACGCTTCGCCGACGCAGGGCAGACCGCCACCTTTATTCATGCGCCCTGGCAAGACCTGCTTGGCCAACTCACCGAGCCCTATGACTTGGTGCTGTGCCACGCGGTGCTGGAATGGCTGGCCGAACCCCATGCGATCCTGCCGGTGCTGCACCAGCTCACGGTGCCGGGCGGCTGGCTGTCGCTGGCGTTCTACAACCGCGATGCGCTGATTTACCGCAACCTGCTCAAAGGCCATTTCCGCAAAATGCGTAAGAACGACATGGCCGGCGAAAAACAGAGCCTTACGCCGCAACAACCTCTCGATCCACGTGAGCTGGCGGCGCAACTCGAAGGCCTTTGGCAGGTCGAAAGCCAAAGTGGCGTGCGGGTGTTCCACGACTATATGCCAGTGGAGTTCCAGGCCCGCGCCGATTTGCAGGACCTTTTGGAGATGGAACTCGCTCACCGTCGTCACCCAAGCTTTGCCGGACTTGGGCGTTATTTACACTGGATCTGCCGTCCGGTTTAAGCGGCCCAGTCTGCGGAGGTCGAAATGCGTCGTCTCTGTTTGATCCTGTTGTGTCTTGGTCTGGGCGCGTGTTCCAGCCCAAACCCCTACGTTGCCGCTTCGGCGCCGATTCCTCCGGCGCCGCCCCAGGCTGCCACCACCTTTGATGCCAGCGCCTACCCGGCGCCCGTGCGCGACTATGGCGCCTACCGTAATTGGGCCTGGCGCAACGGCCAGCTGCCGGCGGGCACGGCCTGGGCCGACTCGGCGCAGATTGCCGAAGCGGTCAGCGGTGCCCTTGACCAACGGGGGCTGCGCCCGTTGCACGATAATCGTCCGGCAGACCTCTTTGTCAGTGCCGATGTGCGCCTGGAGAAGCGCCTCAAGCAGGTCCAGGATGACTACGGCTACGGTTACGGCGGTTACAACCGCTATGGAAATGGGTACGGCATGTACAACTCGGTGCCGATCGTGCGCACCTATGAAGTGCAGGTCGTGGTGGTTCGCGTCAATCTGTTCGATGCCCGCACCGGCCAGCCGGTGTGGAGTGCCAGCGCGGAAACCGGCAGCCAGGGAAGTCTCAGTGAGCGGGGAGATGCTTTGCGCCAGGCGGTGCAAAAGGCAATGACAGCGTATCCTCCCAGTTAACGGCTACTCCCATCTTCAGTGCGGCTCGCTCTTTGGAGAACAATCATGTTTCGTCGTATCGCTACGCTTGCAGTTGCAGTGCTGCTGGGCGGTTGCCAGACCAGCCAGGTCAACCACGATTTTGACCCCAGCCGGGATTTCGGCGCCTACCGCAGCTGGGCCTGGAAAGACCCGGCCCTGCAATACCGCCCGGATGACCCACGCATCAAGAGCGACCTCACCGAACAGCGCATCCGCCAGGCGGTGGGCGAACAACTCGACCAGCGCGGCCTGCGCCCAGCGGCGCCGGGTAGCAAGGCTGACGTGAACGTGCAGGCCTACCTGATCGTCGAAGACCGCCAGCAACAAGTCACCACCAATTACGGCGGCGCCTGGGGCGGCCCATGGAATGGCTATTGGGGCGCGCCGATGTACAACGAAACGCGCAACATCAGCTACAAAGTCGCCACCCTCCAGATCGACCTGCTCGACGGCAAGGATGGCAAGTTGGTGTGGCGCGGCAGCGACGAACAGATAATGGCCGCCTCGCCCAATCCCCAGGATCGTGACAAGGCCATTCGCAGCACCGTCACTCGCGTCCTCTCCAGCTACCCACCCCGCTAAAACCCGGCACAGATTCAATGTGGGTGCGAGCAAGCCCGCGCCCACATTGGAACGAGGTCAGCCAATAAATCTCTGTCAGTCATTCATCTGGCGACTGGCCAGCCCTTGTCTACACTCAACACTAACTAAGGAGAGTAAGCGCTAAGGAGTGCCTGATGTCTCCCCGACTTGGTTCCAGTCAGCGTGGTGCGATTGGCCTGATGGCAGCGGGCATCCTGGCGGTGGCCTTGGTGTTTATGTTGCTGGCGGTGGACAGCGGTCGCCTCTACCTGGAAAAGCGCAAGTTGCAATCTATCGCCGACACCTCGGCCCTCGAAGCCGCCAGCCGTGGCGGCCTGTGCACGCCCACCACCACCGCGAATGACTATGCCAAGGAAAACGCCGCCCGCAACGGCTTCACCGTGGTCGCCGGCGACAGCAGCCGTGGGCTGGCCGTGACCTGCGGCACATTGGCCAGCAATGCCAGCAATATCCGTGTGTTTACCGCAGACGCCACCAAAAACGACGCCGTGCGCGTGGTCGCGACCCGCACCGTGATGGCGAGTATCGCCAGTGGAATCTGGAGCCTGTTTGGCGGCGCGCCTGTGGCGGCGCAAACCGTCCTGACTGCAACGGCGGTGGCGGCTTCTGCACCGCCTGTGGCGCAGCTGACGATCCGCACCGCTCTGGCATCGGTGAACTCGGGTAACTCTCCACTCTTGAACATGGTCATCGGCAATCTGTTGGGCGGTAGCCTGTCGCTGACGGCCGCGGGCTGGAACGGGCTGTTGACGACGAACGTGAACCTGCTCAGCTATCTGGATCAGTTGGCGATTGAATTGAACGTAAAGGCGGGTGACTACGATGCGCTGCTGAGCACCGCCGTATCCGCCAGCCAGTTGCTCGACGCCGCCGTGAAGGTCCTGCAAAAAAACGGCGCGGTCGCCACGGCGGTCATCAACGATTTGATTACAGTGAAGGCCATCGCGCCGAATACCCAGCTTCTGAAGGTTGGAGACTTGCTGAAAGTCGCTACCGGAACGCCGGCGGCGGCCTTGAACACCAGTGTGCAGTTGTTTCAGTTGCTGGAGACTGTGGCGCAACTCTCCAGTAGCAAAAGTGCGGTCAGTGCCGCAGCCCAGGTGAATATTCCGCTGGTAGGCACCGTCTCGATCCAGACCAAAGTCATCGAGCCACCGCAACTGTCGGCGATTGGCAATCCGGCAAAGGCCAAGGCGGGGCTTTTGAATAATCCGCCGACGGATCAGATTGTTGTGCGAACTGCCCAGGTACGCACGTTGGTCAAGATTGACGCGCCGATCATCAAGGCAGTGTCTGGGGTTACATCGATTCTGACCGGGCTGGCGACGCCGGTATCCAAGGTGGTCGGTGGTTTGTTGAACTTGAATCTTCTCGATGTGGTGGCCGGTGTCGTGTGCTTAGTGGGCTGTAATGTCGCTGACGTGGATATCAACCAGACCTTATCCATCTATATCGAGGCGGCCAGTGCAGAGAGCCACGTGACAGACTTCAATTGCGCCACGCCGGCCACTAAGTCGTTGACGGTGCGAGCCACCACTTCACTCGCCACCTTGGGCGTTGGTTACGTTGAGCCGGTGTCGGCCTTTTCATCGTCTGCGGCGGTCAATGTGCAGCCGGTGCGGCTGATTGATTTTGGCCAGCGCTTTTGCCTGCTGACATTGGTGTGCGGTCCGCGTACTGCCGGCGTCGGCGGCGGCTTGAATCTGAGAGCGTTGTCCACCGTAGGCGCGCAAACCAATACGTTGGTGTTTTCTCCGGTAAATGACATCAACGCGGCAACGATCTACAAAAGCCCACCCGGCACTGCCGATATCCTGTTCAGCCTGGGAAATACCCTGAACGGTCTGCAGGTCACCTACGTACCGCCAAGCGGCAGCACACCCAACCCGGCGAACGGCACCGTTACCAATGCGCTGGCGACCATCATCAGCTCGGTGGTCGGCCTTGTCCAAAACGTCCTGGCGCCGATACTCGACCCCATCGTCAACACACTGCTCTCGGCGTTGGGCATCAGCCTCGGCAACGCCGAAGTCGGCGCCAACCTCAGTTGTCACATGGGCCGCGCCTACCTGGTGATCTAGCTGATCGGCAACTCCACACAAAACCTCGCGCCTTGCTCTGCATTGGCGACGCTCAAGCGTCCGCCCATGTTTTCCACAATCCCGTAGCTCACCGACAACCCCAGCCCCGTGCCCACGCCAATCGGCTTGGTGGTGAAGAACGGTTCGAAAATCCGCTCCAGTAACCGTGGGTCTATGCCGTCACCGTTGTCCTCCACCCAGATCCGCACATGCCGGCTGTCATGCTCGCAGTGCACCGCGATCCAGGGGCGGAACTCAGGGTCTTTTTGCCGCTTGCTCAACAGCGCATCACGGGCATTGACCATCAGGTTGATCAGCACTTGCTCCAACTGGTCGACGTGACCTTTGACCTGCACCGTAAAATCCGCCGGCGTGATGCGCACGTCCACACCTTTGCCGCGCAAGCCGTCACCGAGCAGCGACAGGGTGCCTTCCACCGCCTGCGACGGGTCGAAGGGCTGTTGTTCGATTTCCGAGCGGCGGCCGAACACGCGCATATGGTCGACCACGCGCGCTGCGCGCTGCACCTGGGTGTCGATGCGTTGGAGTTTTTCGGTGAGGTAGTCGATTTGCGCATCGCCGTTGCTCAGGCGTTTGAGCACATTGACGATAGCCATGCGCATCACATTCAAGGGCTGGTTGATCTCATGGGCGAGGCCCGTGGCCATTTCGCCGAGGGTGGCCATCTTGGCGCTTTGGGTCAGTTGCTGTTGGGAGCGGCGCACTTCGGTGTTGTCGCGGCCCACGGCTTGTACTTCCACCAGCGCGCCCTGCTCGTCGAACACGCCCCGGTCCGACCACACCCACCAGGCATGTTCGCGCCCGGGCAGTTCCAGGCTGATTTCGGCGGTGCTGACCGGGAATTCAGGACTCAACTGGCCGATGCGGTGCGCAAAGGCCTGGCGCTGTTCGTCCGACAGCCAATCCCCCAGGTTCAGTCCTGGCAGTTGCTCGGGTGGGCATTCCAGGTAGTTGGCCAGCGGTGTGTTGCCGAACGTCAGGGTCAGGTCCGGGCGGTAGCGGCAGATCATCGCCGGGGAGTCCTCGACCAGGATGCGGTAGCGCTCTTCGCTTTGTTTGATGTGCTCGGCGGCCAAGGTTGCGTCGGTGACATCCAGCCAGAGCCCGACGGCTTCCAGCGGCAGTCCAAGGTCATCACGCAGCAACTTGGCTTCATCCAGCAGCCAGTGGTAATGGCCCTGTTTGTCGCGCAGGCGGTAGCGACTGCGCACGCTACCCTCGCGCAATAGCTGGCGACTGCGCTCGAAGTACAGCTCACGGTCCTGCGGGTGGATCAGCGATGCCAGGCTGTCGTGGTTGCAGTCGGCCAAGGTCCAGCCCAGCAGTGGCAACAGACTGTCGCTGAAAAACGCCGGGTGCAGGGCGCCGCTGACGTAGCGCTGCACATAGATCACCGCGGGGGAACTGGCGATGAGGTTATCGAGGCGCGCATGGGCGGCGGCGGCTTGCAGTTGCTGGTTCTTGATGTCGCTGATGTCGAGCATGAAGCCGATCCAGCGGCGGTTATCACCGACCCCCAGCACTTGGCCTTGCACGCGATACCAGAGGGGCTTTTGTTCGGCGTCGCTGCGTTGCAGGCGTACGCTGGTCAGCAGCGGTTTACCCAGGGCTTGCAGGTCGTGCAGGCGGCTGGTGAGTGCCTGGCGATCGGCGGGGTGGATCAGCGCCAGCCACTGACTCAACGCCTGGCGGGTCGGGCTGTCTTCCAGGCTGAGGCTGTGCAGCAATTGCGGGGCGAGCTGGATCTCCTGAGTGGCTGGCAGCAGTTCCCACCAGCCGGTGCCGAGTAAACCTTGCAGGGCTTCCGTGCGTTCGAGCTGTTGGTGGTAGCGTTGTTCACGCAAGCGGCTCAGCAGGGGGGCGGCGAGGGCGGCCGTGAGGTTCAGCCAGTCCCGCTCGCTGGTGTGTTGTTGGCCACTGTAGAAGCCGCAGAGCAACCAGGCGGCGACACCCTGGCTGTCACGGTAGGGCACCAGGAACCCATCAGAGTTGCCGAAAATGCTGTGCAGTCGCGGGTTGTCGTCGCGCCCTTGGGCCAGGCTCAGTGGCGTGTTGCCGCTGGCACTGTCCAGGCTGGTGCCCAGGTGCTGGCCGGCCTGCCACAGGGCCGGGGCGTCGTGGGCCGCATACTGGTTGTAGACCCGCCAACCCTGGTCATCTGCATCGAGCAAGGCCAGGGCCACACAGGGGATTCGCCAGCGCTGGGCGAGGCTGCGCAGGTGCTCGTTGAGCACCTCGGGCAGGCGGGTCAGGCTGCACACCCGCAATTGCTCGCTCATCTGGCAGGCCAGTTGATGGTTCTGCTCGCGGTGCTGGGCCAGTTGCCTGCCGGCCAGCAAGTCGCCAACGTCCTGCAGGCGCAGGTACCAGCCGTCCTCCTCGGGTTCGATCCAGCCACGTGTGTGCAGCACTTGGCCGGTAGCGCCCTGGAAGTCCAGGTCCAGGCTTTGGTGTTGCCAATCAGCCGGGCTGCCTTCAATGCTCAGGGCGCTGCTGGCGCACAGCAGTTCACGCAGCAGCGGGCGCGGGTCGCCCACCCTGTAGGGCGTCAGTTGCGGGCTCAGCGTGCCGCCAACGCTCAACACGTGTCCTTGAGGATCCAGGCGCAGGTGCAGCCCGGGGATGGGCACGCCGGGCGTATCGAGGTGCGGGGCGCTGGTGCGGCCGAGCAGTCGCCCGAAGAGCTTGTCTCCAGAGGTCAAAACTTGAGACTCGAACGGGCGGTCAAGTTGGCCGGCAGATTTGGGACGGGGCCTATGCCCGGTACCACCAGTGCCGGGAATACAGAGTAAAGGTTGGTGGTGGGGTAGGTGATCTCCACGGTCAGCGTGGTGCCGTCGTAGGTGGTGCTAATGAAGCTGGAGGAGAACTGAAAGCTGGACGGGATCCAGTTCAATTGGTTGAGCACCGTGGTTTTGGCGCGGTCTTTCACCTGGGTGGAGTAAGCGGTGCCGGCGGCCACCGGGTCCACGGACAAGGCCTGGCGCACTCCCTCCGCCGCAGCCTGGTTGAACGACTGCATCAACAGCAGCGGCAGGCTGTAGCTGATCAACCCATAGAACACCGCAAAAAAGATCCCGAAGACCAGGGCGAACTCAATCGCCGCCGCACCTTTTTGCTTTCTAGGCAGGCCTGTTTTCATGACTGCGTCTACCCTGACGGCTACTACTTGATATCAGCATAGAATCAATCAGCGAAAAGGGATGTTTTTTACGTGATCCATGGCGTGGTGATACTGGTCTGGCTGGGGCTCTGTGCATTGCAGGATATGCGTCAACGGCAAATCGCCAATGGCTTGACCCTGGGGGTGGCGCTGCTGGCGTTGGCTTACTTGGTGTGGAACGGCGCTACCTGGCTGGGAGCGCCCGCCAGTGAGGGGGGCTGGGCCTTTGCCGTGGCGCTGCTGCTGACCTTGCCCGGCTATGCGCTGGGCCGTTTTGGCGCCGGGGACGTGAAGCTGCTGGCCGCCCTGGCCCTGGCCAGTACGTGGGATGCGTTGTTGTGGTCTTTGATTGGTGCTGCGGTGTTCCAAGGTGGCTGGGTGCTTATCCGTCAACGGCTTAGGGCGCGTCAGCACAATGGGCTTACTGCAGCGTCAACCAAGCAGCCTTTTGCCCCCTTTGTACTGACCGGGTTTGCGCTGTATTGGCTTTGGATTCATTAATCGCACAAGGTTTCTATCGCTATGTACATAGTCGGAAAGTAGGTCTACGTTTATTGCATAGATATGTAGGATTCTTCGCCAAAAGGATAGGCCAATCTTTTGGTTTGCCAGGCATGGAGTAGCGCGTGAACAAGCTTACCTCGGCGGTAAAAGTGCTCGTCGTCGACGATCAACCTTTGATTGTGGAAGAGCTCTGTGAATTTCTCGAAAGCAGTGGTTACCGGTGCGTCCCGTGTGGTTCCAGCCGGCAGGCGTTGCAGCGCTTCAGCGAAGACGCCGAAATCGGGCTGGTGTTGTGCGACCTGCATATGCCAGACATGGACGGCATCGAGTTGGTGCAAGCCATGCAAAAAGTGGCCGGTAAGGCTCGGGCGTTTGAGGCGATCATGCTCACCGGACGGGCCGACAAACAGGACGTGATCAAGGCCCTGCGCACGGGGATCTCGGATTACTACCAGAAGCCGATCAACCTCGACGAATTGCTTGAAGGTCTCCAGCGTCAGGAAGCGGCATTGGAAGAGCGGCAGAAAGAGCTGCAACTGGGGCACTTGAACCAGAAGCTGCAATACCTCTCGGAATCCATCAATGACCTGTACCAGGATCTCGACAAGGTGCGCCGCAGCCCTGGTGCGGGGGGGACGGATGATGGTGAGCTGGTCGCCGAAGACGCCGGGTCTGTGGAGATTCCGACTATCTTCAACCAACTCTCACCGCGCCAGTTGGACGTAGCGCGCCTGGTAGGCAAAGGCCAGACCAATTACCAGATCGCTTGCGAACTGGGGATCACCGAAAACACGGTCAAACTATACGTGTCCCAGGTGTTGCGCCTGACCCATATGCATAACCGCACCCAACTGGCGCTGGCCCTTTCACCGAGCAACTCGGCGATGCGTCAGCGGGTGACGGCGCACTAGTTATTACTCCCTCCGCCCGGCGATTTCCCGCCGACATCCTGTTCAAAGAACTCGGGAATCGGGTGCTTGTAACTGTCCAGCCACCGCTGCAAGGACTGCTCCCGTTCCGCGGGTGTGGCCCTTTGCGGCGTCGGCGAAGCCACCGGCCCGTTGATCTGCAGGGCCATCCAGTTTTCCGTTTCCGCCTGCTGCGGGGACGACGGGCCCGGTTCGATGGCCATTGCGGCCAGCGGTAATAGCGCCAGGCCGATCAGGTAATGTGCTTTCATCGATCACTCCTTACTTGAGACTCACAGGCAGGGCATCGCGGACCGCCGCTACTTTGCGCGCCGCCGCGCCAGCGCCCTTGAGTTTTTCCGCGCGGGCCTGGGCATCGGTGAACTGCTCGCGGCTCAGACCCAACTGGCTGACGACCTTGGCCGCTTGCCCCCAGTCGTCTTGGTAGATCAACAGCGTTACCAGGTTGACGGCGGCCAACGGGTCGCCCTGCTTGAGTTCGATGGCCGTCATGAATTCAAAGCGCGCGTCTTCCAAGCGCAATTGGTTGAGGTACACCACGCCCAAGTCATTGCGGATCTTTTCGTCAGTGGGCGCCAGCTGCGCCGCCCGTTGCAGGTGGGTCATGGCCAGGGCGTTGTTGCCCTTGGCGGCCGCCAATTGCCCCAGGCCGTGCTCGCCTTCGGCAGTCATGCAGGTGCCGAGCAGGCTGCGGTACAACGGTTCGGCTTCGCTGCGCCCGAGCAGGCGGTAAGTGCGGGCCTTGCGTTGCCGCACCTGGGGCAAGCCGTCGGGCAGGCTTTGCAGGTTGGCCAGGCTGGCGTGCAACTTGCCTTCGTTGGCCAAATCATCGGACAGGTTGAGCGCCAGTTCCTGCTCCGAACTCGGCTTGGCGCAACTGCCCGGTGAGGTCAACGCTGCCCAGGGTGATTGGCCATTGGTGGCGCAGCCGCTGAGCATCAGCAGGGCCAGGCCGGCAATCAGTACTTTCATCAATGTCTCCTCAAAAGTGACTCAACGCGCGGGCGATGCCGATGAAGGCCGGGCCGCCAAGCACAATCAGCAAAGCGGGGAACAGAAACACCATCATCACCACCGACATTTTGGCCGACATCTTCGAGATGTATTCCTGCAGGCGGGTCAGGCGGCGGTCGTCAAGCAACTGCTTGAGGGCCAGCAAGGACTTCATCGCGCCGCCGCCCTGGTGGATCAACTGCTGGAGGATGATGCAGGTGTCGGTGAACTCATCCACTTCCAGCAAACGGGCGGTCTTGCCCAGCTCTTCGCCAAGCTCCAGCCCGGAATCGACCCGTGCCAGGATCAAGCGTAATTCGTGTGTCAGCGCGGGAAGCAGGCGCTGGGCTTCGTTGCTCAGTACGCGCAGCGACTGTTCAACCGCCATGCCGGACTCGAACAGAATGCGCAGCAGTGGAATGAAGGTTGAGACCTCTTTGGCGATGGTCTGCTGGCGATGCTTGGCGGCAGCGGCCAGCACACGTTTTGGCAGCAGGTAGCCAATGCCCAAAGCAAACATCGAGGCAATCCATACCGGGGTTGCGTGGGGGAAGAGCAGTTGCTGGCCGAGGAGGGTCAGGCCCAGTGACACGATAGGCGTACCGATCTGGAAGGCTGCGAACAACGAGCGCTGACTGGCTTTGCGCCAACCGACCCGGTTGAGCAGGGTCTGCGTCTCGTTGTCCAGACTGACCGAGCGCTGTGCCAGGGCGCTGCCGCCCAGCTGGCGCATAAGGCTGCCGAGCCGGTCTTCGCCGGCCATCCGCCCCTGCAAGCGTTCCGCCACTCGCCGTTCGCGCCGGCGGTTCTCGAGCAATTGGCCCCCCACCAATACCGCAGCGGCGAGGAGCAACAAGGCGCAGGCCAGAAGTGCCATCTCAGACACTCCTCAGCATGCGCCACATGACAAAGGTGCCGCCCAGGTCCATGGCCAGCGCGCTGAACAGCATGATGCGCCCCGTGTCGTCGTTCCACATGGTCATCAAGTAGCTGGGGTTGACCATCATGAAGTAACCCACGATCAGCACTGGCAAGCCGCCCAACACATACGCGGTCATGCGCGTTTCGCCAGTCATGGCCTTGAGTTGACGGGCGCCCTGTTCCCGCTCGCGAATCATTTTGATCAGGTTTTCCAGCAACTCGCTGGCGTTACCGCCATAGCGGTGATTGACCTTCAGGCCAAGTGCGAACAGGCGGAATTCGTCCTGTTCGTAGAACTCGGCGAAATCGCTGACTGAATCGGGCAGGCTCACCCCCATGCGCACGTTGCGCTGCACTCGTCCCATGGCGTCCTTGAGGGGCGCTTCGACGCCCTCGATCCCCCCCAGTACGGAGTCGGCCAGGGTTCTGCCGGATTTGAGGCTACGGACGCTGTGGTCCAACAACTGCGGCAATTGCTCGACCATACGCTGCACGCGGCGCTGATAACGCCAACTGATGTACACGCGAAGTAGCAGGGGTGGCCCAACGATCATCGCGATCAGGCCCAGCCCGTCCGCGAGCAGCCAGCCCAGCAGCACGCCGACCACCCAGGCGCTCAGCCACAAGCCCAGGCGGTCCGTGGGTTTGCCCAGCCCGGCGCGCTGGAACATGTGCTCAAGGCCGGTCCAGGTGGTACTCGGTTCCTGGGTCTCGGGCTGGCCGTCGCCGAGCCGTTCCAGCACGCGGTCCGTCCGGGCCTTGCGCAGGCCATGGTGAAACTGCCAGAACGACAGGGCGATCAGCAGCAGGCAGATAAGCAACAACACCGGTCCTGTCATCCAACGCTCCCTATGACTGCAAGGTCGATTCGCGGCGCAGTTTGTCGCCGGCCGGGTTGAGGGCTTCGCGCAGGAAACCGAAGCCGGTGCGCCGGTCGAGGCGGAACAGGGTATTGGTGACATACACGTCATCGCGCACGCCCACGACTTCGACCACCTCGCTCACACAGCGACGGCCATCGGGCATGCGTGTCAGTTGGATGATCACGTCCAGCGCGGCGCAGATCATCTGGCGCAGGGTTTTCTCCGCAATCACCCGGCCAGTCAGCCCCACCAGGGTTTCCAGGCGCAGCAACGCATCCTGGGCATTGTTGGCGTGCACGGTGCTCATGGAACCGTCGTGGCCGGTGTTCATTGCGGTCATTACATCGAGCACCTCCACACCGCGGATCTCGCCCAGGATGATGCGATCGGGGCGCATCCGCAGGGCGTTGCGGATCAGGTCGCTGGAACGTACCTCACCGTGGCCTTCGGCATTCGGCGGGCGGGTCTCCAGGCGAACTACATGGGGATGACCCAACTGCAGTTCGGCCACGTCTTCGATGGTCACCAGGCGTTCGTGGGGGTTGATCAACTGACTGAGAATGTTCAGCAACGTGGTCTTGCCGGTGCCGGTGCCGCCGCTGATCAGGATATTGCAGCGCTTGCCCACGGCCTCCTGGAAGAACTCGAAGATGCTCTGATCGATGGTTTGCATGGCGACCAGGTCGGTGCTTTTGAGCATGTCCTTGCGGAATTTTCGAATCGACAGGCAGGGCCCATCCAGGGCAATCGGCGGGATGATCGCATTGACCCGGCTGCCGTCGGGCAAGCGCGCATCCACCATCGGCGAGGACTCGTCCAGGCGTCGGCCCAGCGGTGCGAGGATGCGCTGCATCACGCGTTCGACGTGATGATCGTCAATGAAACGCAAGTCACTCTGGTGCAGCAGGCCGTCACGTTCGATAAACACCCGGTGTGGGCCGTTGACCAGGATCTCGGTCACCGACGGGTCACGCAGCAACACCTCAAGCGGGCCGAAACCGGTGAGTTCATCGACGATTTCTTCGGCCAGGCGTTCCATCTCATAGCGCGAAATCGCCAGGCGCATGCGTGTGATGTACTCGGAGACCTTGTCGATGACAAATTGCGCCAGGGATTGGCGAGTGCCTTCGAGCAGGTTCTTGCCCGACTCCTCGATGGCGTCAATGATGTAGCGATGCAACACCAGTTTGAGGCCGTCGTTATCGGTGCTGCCGCTTGTGCTGCGGGCGGGGCCGCCAAATAATTTTTCGCCGTTCATTGTCCTGATCCCAGGAGGCGTTCAAACCAACGCATTGACGGTTTTGCAAGCCCCTCAGAACGTTTAGCCAGGAGCTCACCCAACGTGCGCACGGCTTGGGTCAAGGGTTCGCGTGGGGCCAGGGCAAACAGGGGCTGGCCCTGGTTTTTCACATTAAGGCGCAATTCCGCGCTCAGGGGCAGTACGGCGATGCACGCAAGACCGAAGCTTTTTTCCAGGGCTTCGATGTCCGGTGCGCAGGCTTTGATGTAGCGGTCTACTACCAGTTTGGCATGATCAAGCTTCATGCCTTTTTCGCGCCAGCGATTGAGCACTGCGAGGTTGCGCCGGCAGTCCAGTACGCTCTGGTCGGTGCACCACAGCAGTTTGTCGCAGTGGCTGACAAAGGTGCGCAACGCTTCGCTGTCGGGCTGCCCGGTAATGTTCACGACGATATGCTGGAAATGTTGGCGCAGTGCGCTGAGCAGCATGAACAATTCGGCGGCGCTGGTCAGTTTGAGCGGTTCATCACCGGTGGCGTACGCCAGGATGCGCAAGCCGTCCAGCGCTGTGGTGAAGGCGCTGTTGATCAAGGTGGAATCGAGGCGGCGCAAATGCCTCAGCGCGTCGCCGAAATTGAACGTGCTTTCCAGGCCGAGCAGCGCCAGGCTGTCACTGCGTGGCAGGCCCAGGTCGAGCAGCAACGTTTGCTGCCCGCTTTTCTGCACCACCAAGGCCAGGTGCGTCGCCAGCATCGCTCCGTCGGCATTGCTCTGGGTGCCAAACAGCACGGTCAGGCCGCCCAGTTGCGCGCTGTGGGCGACGGCTGGCAAGCGCTTGCTTAGGCGTCGCACCAGGCCGGCCACTTCGCTTGAACGTGAGCCGTAGGCCACGAAGTCGCGGGCGCCGGCGCGCATGGCGTTCAGGACCAGCTGGTTATCCATGCCATCGCCCAGGGCAACCACGGCGAGCATCGGCTTGGCCTCCAGGGCACCTTCGATCAGTGCGCTCTGGGCCACGAGGTTCTCACGGTCCAGGCCCACGAATACCAGGTTGGCGAAGGTGACGTCGACCAGCGCGAGCAATTCGTCCAGGCTGCCGGTACCGGCGCTCACGACCTGGCCAAGGGGCGCCAGGGCGCCCTGCAGCCACTCCAGGTCAGTGGTGTTGCGGGTGATGGCGAGAAAGGTCTGGCTCAGGCTATCGCTCATTGGGAAAGTCCACTACGGCGGTCGAAATTGCCGTTTTCCAGGAAAAACAACCGGTACCAGTTCGGGTCGTAGCTGCGCAGTTTTTCGCCGGGCAAGGACGGCAGTTGGGCGTTGGCGGCCAATGGCTGTACCAGGTGCGGTGTGACGATCATCAACAGCTCTTTTTCTTCGCGGCTGATATTGGAGTCGCGGAAAAACGCCCCGAGGATCGGGATATCGCCCAGCCCTGGAAACTTGTTGATGGTGGAGCGGTTGTTGCTGCTGATCAGGCCGCTGATCACAAAGCTTTCACCATCGGCCAGGGACACGCTGGTGTCGGTACGGCGCACCGTCAGGGCCGGCACCTGGATGCCTTGGATCTGCACGGCGTTGCTGTAGTCCAGCTCGCTGACTTCGGGTGCGACCTTGAGGGAGATGCGGTTGCGGTCAATCACTGTCGGCGTCAGCGTCAGGCGAATGCCGAACTCCTTGTATTCGATGGAGATCGTGTCGCTGCCCGCGCTGGGCACCGGGATCGGCACCTCGCCGCCAGCCAGGAAGGAAGCACTCTGGCCGCTCATGGCGACCAGGCTGGGGCGTGCCAGGGTATAGGCGAAACCACTGCGCTCCAGCGCGTTGATCATAGCTTTGACCCGACCGCCACCGAAACCGACGTTGAAGCCATCAGTGCTTACCGGCAGCTTGAAAACGCCTTCCGAAGGGGACAGCAGGTTGGGGCTGCCGAAGAAAAAGTTTGCGCCTGAGCCCAAAAGTCGGGTGCTGGCTTCCTTGAGCTTGGTACGGCTGACCTCGACAAAGCGAATATCGGTCTGCACCTGGCTGGGCAGCAGAGGGTCTTCCGACGGCGACAGCGACAGGCTGGTCAGCGCCGACGTGGCCTTGCCCTTGACGAACACCATGCTCTGGCGCGGTGAACGGGCGCAGGCGGTCCACACCAACAGGCTGGTGGCGCCGGACGAGACGCCGGTCAGCAGGAAATTACGGTCGCCATTCACGCGCACATCGGCGATTTTCGGGTCGCCGATGGCCAGCCGGGTGATGGCCACGGGCGATTGCAGCTCTTGTTGCAGACCTTCTCCTACCTCGACCACGGCAGGCAACTGACCCAGGGCGCTGCAATTGCCTGGCGCCGCCAAGGCCACGCCGAGCGGCAGGCTCGACAGCAGGAAGGCCCAGGCCATTTGCGTGAACACGGGTGCGTAGCGCTGGCTCATTCAAGGCATCCTTGTTCGATTACGGGGTGAGGGGAGCCGCCTGGGCACCGCGAATGACTTCAATGCCACGCCGAACGCCAGGCTCACTTGCGGCGGACGTGACTCGCTTGGGCGGCCCGGTCAGGGCCAGTTGCGTGAATTGGTAGAGGTCGCGGTTGGCGCTTTCCAGCCTTTGTGATGCGTCGCTTTCGCCGGCCCAGTAGCGGCTGAGCAGTTGCTCCTCGGCGCTGCGTACGGCCAGGCGCAACGTGCCTGCTTGGGCGGCGAGCATCAGGCGGCTCAATAGAGGCTCCGGCACCGCCAGCACCACGGTGCGCGCGGCGGCCCGACGTTGTGCTGCCTGGGCGCGTTCTTCGACCGTGGCCGGCGGTGGCACCGCGGGGGTGCCATCGTTGGCCAGGCCCAACTGGTCGCCAACGCTGAGCAGGCGCATCGCTGGAAGGACGACCTGAGCTGACTGTTCGGCGTTGCTGGCATCCTGGCGCAGGAACAGCAATACATCCACGTAGTCGCCGGGGGTCAATTGGCCTCCAGCGCCGCTCACCTCATCCACCGCCACGGCCAGGGCCCGCTCGTTCGGGCGAATCATGCGAGCGAGCGGACCGCCGCTGCTGAAGCTTTCTTCGGTGAGCCAAGTGCCCGCCCCCAAGGTGCGAAGGGGGATACGACCGATGGCTTGGTCAAGCTGGGACAGGCTGCCGGCGGGTACGGTACGCAGTTTTTCTATGGCCAGGTCAGCGGCGGTCAGTGGCGTAAAGGCGGACACTTCGTGCACCAGCACCACCACCGGTTGGCGGGTCTGGTCTTCAACGGCAGCGACGGTGTTATCCACGGAAACGACAGGTGCAACGGGGGCGGCGACGGGCTCCGGTGCGCGGCTCAATACAAGCCCCCAGTACCCGGCGATCAATGCCCCAATCAGCAACAAGCCGGCCAGGACCATGCTGATGCGACTGTTCATGACGGCTCTCCCTTTCCCCGTTGCACTGCATGCCCGTTTAATCCAATCGGGTTAATCCGCAACCTGGCTGTAATGAACATCTAACGATTTGGCTATTTGAAGGTAGCTCAGCTAGGACAAAATGCCATTAACCCGGAAAAAAATTATCTGAACTGGAAGCGCAACCGTTTAAAGGCCGGGGTCATTGCGTCAACTTTGCGACTAATACTTTGTGATTAATCCGTTCTTACAGTTGTGAGCCCGAGGTTTGTTGACAATGCTCTAACGGCACGCCGCGATCATCTGGTACTAGAGCCGTTCCGGCTTTTAAAGGCGTTTTAGGGAGAAGTCTCATGTTCCTTGAGCTGATGTTGAAGATGTATGTCCAGACCCAACTCTTTTTTCAACGTAAAGATGGCGCGTCGGGTATTGAGTACGCGATTATCGTGGCAATGGTTGCACTGGTGATCGTGGGGGCCGGTACAGGGCTTGGAGATAAGATCAAGTCTATCTTCGATAGCGTCGCGACTAAAATGACGACGTGAACGCCCCTTTGTACATGTGGAAACTGCCTATCAAAGTTCTTTCTGTTCAGGTACAGCCATGAGCGCCTCTTCGCCTAACCGCCAGCAAATTCTTTTGGTGGACGACGAAGAGGACGCCCTGATCGAACTTGCCGAGTCCCTTGAAAATGAGGGGTTTGTCTGTTTTACCGCCACCTCCGTCACCTTCGCCCTGCAAGAATTGACACTCCACCCCGATATTGCCCTGGTCATCACCGACCTGCGTATGCCCGAAGAAAGCGGCATCTCCTTGATCAAACGCCTGCGTGAGCACACCTCACGTTCTCACCTGCCAGTGATTGTGATGTCCGGTCATGCCGAGATGGATGACGTGAGCGATATGCTGCGCTTGCAGGTGCTGGACTTGTTTCGCAAGCCGATCTACCTGGTGCGGTTGATTGATACGCTGAACAACCTGTTTCCCCTGCCGAAATCCAGGCTGTAGGCGCCAGGCCGGCGCCTACAGGGCGGGATCAGAGCTGATAACTGAAGCTCAACGTGTACCGTGGCCGCCGGTTGAAGCTGTCCAGCGCGATATCCGACATCGGCTTGGCCGCTTCCAGGGCGATGTTGTAGTACTTGTTGTCCCCGAAGCGCAGCCCTACGGCAGCCGATGACATATCGTTGCTCTTGACTGGCAGATCGTTGAACCAGCTCTTGGCGCGGTCGAACACGACATAGGGCTGCAGGATCCTCACCCAGTCGCCGGCGCGGTTGTAGCTGTAGTTGAACTCATAAGCCACCCCCCAACCCTTGTCACCGGAGCCTTGATCGTCAGGGTAGCCACGACCGAAGTTCTGCCCGCCGAACGTGGCGCGTTCGCTGTCGGGCAGGGTGTCATTGCTCCAGTAAAACGCGCCCGACAGTACGCCTTGCCAGTTATCGAAGAACTTGTCGCTTTGTACGCCGGACAGGCGCAGGCGGAAAAAGTCCAGGTCGGGCTTGAGCCCTTCAAAATCACTGTGGGTCCTGGCGCCCAGGCCATTTATTCCCTGATACAGGCCGGCGCTGAGGATACGCAGTTGGCGGGTGTCGGATTTGCGCCAGTCACCTTCGAACGCCAGGGCACGCAGGTTGGTTTCGATGTCGAAACGTTGGGGGTAACCCACGAGTTTGTAGCGTGTGGTCTGGTCCACTGCGTAGAGGCGCGTACCGAGGGTCAGCGACTCAGTCGGAGAGGCTACCAGCGGGTGGCTGAGGCCGATGGAGTAGCGATCGATGGACTGGTGCGGCTTGAGCTCGAAGCCGCCGTCCAGTTGCAGGTTGGCGTTGGGGTCGGCGCGGTAGCGTTCGGCGGCGAGCGCCAACTGGGTGCCTTCGGCATTGATGAACTGGCTGTAGCCCACGCGGTAGTAGTGCTCTTTATCTTCGCCAGGTGGGAACAGCCCGCTGATATTGAGCTGCTCGCCCATTGAGGTTTGGGAGTTGCTTGTGCCAGTGAGCAAGGCCTGCAGGCCACCGCGGTTGTCATCGGTCATGCTCATGCTGCTGGTGAAGGGCTTGCGGCTGGCGGTGATCTGCATGCGTGTGCCACCGTCGGTAGTGCCTGGCGGCGGTACTTGCGCTTGCAGGGTGACACCGGGGATACGGCCCATGAGCGTGGTGTAGCGCTCGAAGGTTTTGCGAGTCAGTGGGCGTTCGGCCAGGAGTTTATTGGCCAGTTTGTCGACGTAAGCCGAGACCGAGCCGATATCGCCACTTTGCTGGTAGTCCTTGATATAGCCTTCCACCAGCACCACGCGCACCAGGCCATTTTCGAAGTCTTGCTGGGGCAAGAATGCGTAGGACAACAGATAACCGTCTTGCTGGTAGCGACGTGTAATGCCACGGGTGGCTTCGATCAGTTGCGCCAGGTTGGTCTCATGGCCAATCAACGGTTCGTAGGCCTTGGCGGTCTCGGCGAGCGGGTAGACGGTGCCACCCTCGATCTGCAGCTTGCGAATCGTGACCTTGGTGTCCATCAACAGCGGCTGGCCCTGAGTGGGCGGAGCTTCGGGCACCTGGGTTTGCGGCGTGACCGGTCGATAGGCGTCGGCGGGGAGGTTGGGCACTGGCAAGTTGCGAATGGTGTCGTTGCTGTTGAGGAAGTTGGGAAGGGTCTCGGCCTGTGCGTAGGCACTGAGGGTAAGCACTAACATCGGCGTCAACACGCGCATAGGACACTCCATGGTCAACTGCAGCAGCGTTTCGGGCCCGCCGGGTTCTGGGACTCGGTTCGGGAGGGCATGATTCCAGCCCCATAAAAAAGACGAGAGACTTATTGGGGTCTCTCGTCTCAACCAAGCGTAGGCGCTGTAGGGGAGGCCGTCTAATCGGCCAGGTGCAATTCTATTTTTTGCCGGTCAGGCCGTTCAGTAAGCCGCCCAGCCCACTGCCGGTGTTGGTGTTTGCACTGCCACCCGCCGAGGCGTTGGCGCCTACGTTCAGGCCGCCAAGCAGGCCTCCACTGGTGCCGGTGCCGCCTGTGACCAACCCACCGACCGAGCCTACGGTGCTGCCCACCGCACTGACGGTGCCTCCGAGGGCATTGGTGATCGGGTTGGCGTTGGCGGCTGTCAGGTTGGCACCGATACCGCTGACGGCGCCGCCCACTTGTGTCACC
This sequence comes from Pseudomonas simiae, assembly GCF_000934565.1. NCBI lineage: Bacteria > Pseudomonadati > Pseudomonadota > Gammaproteobacteria > Pseudomonadales > Pseudomonadaceae > Pseudomonas > Pseudomonas simiae. The sequence continues at coordinate 718,430 of NZ_CP010896.1, forward strand.
AGACCGTTGACCGGCGCGCCGATGCCCGTGGTGGTTCCGATATTTTGCGTCAGGCTGGCGACGCCGGAGGTCACTGGGTTGAGGGCCGCACCGACCTGAGTGGCCAAGCCGGCAACGGGCGATGTGGCTGCCGTGTTGCTGATGCCATTGCCACCGATGACCGTGCCCAGGGAGGCAACAGTGCCGCCGAGGGCGCCACCGGTTACACCGGCGGCACTGACAGTGCCATTAGTGTTGCCGACATTCAGACCGTTACCGACGTTGGCGATCAGGCCGCCCACCAACTCGGGCAGGCCGGATTTCGCGCCGCCGCCCGCTGGGGCAACATAGCCGCCGGATTTGTCGAGCACGCCACCGACGCCGGTCAATGCGCCACCTACGATGTTGGTAACCGGATTGCCGGTGCCGCCCGCGCTGGCGACCTGGCCACCCAGGCCGGTCACCGTCGAGCCGACTTTATCCAGCAGGCCATTGACCGGGTTGCCAAGGCCGGTGGCCTTGCCGAGGTTGCCGGTGGTGTTTTCCACCAGCGAGACCACGGGCACCAACACTTTGCCGCCGACCGTGTTAGTGAGAGAACCCAGCGGTCCGGTGGTGCTGGCGGTGCTCAATGTATCGCCCAGCATGGTGACGGTCTGACCTACCTTGTCGACCAGGCCGCCGGCAGCACCGCCGACACCGCCGGTCAAGCCGCCCACCACTGGAATACCGCCCAGTGTGGTCGACAGGGATTTGCCGGTGGTCGAAAGGCCGTCACCCAGGTCGGCAACGCCGTTACCGACGCCCGCCACGGTGATGCCGAGGGAGTTGCTGTTGGTGCCCAGGGAGCCCAGGCCGGCAGTCACGCCGGTACCAATGCTGGTGACGGCGTCGCCGGTAGCGGTGACGAGACCGCCAGCGGTGGTGCCGACGATGGGAACGTTGTTCAAGGTGTCGCCAAGGTCGCCAACCGCAGCACCCACATTACCGACAGTACCGCCCAGAGTGCCGACAATCTGGCCAGTCACCAGGGGAGTGGTTGTCGAGCCTGTGCCACCGCCTGTGCCGCCACCAGTACCTCCGCCAGTACCGCCACCGGTACCGCCACCAGTGCCGCCACCAGTACCTCCGCCAGTACCGCCACCAGTGCCTCCGCCAGTACCGCCACCAGTGCCTCCGCCAGTGCCTCCGCCAGTACCACCATCTGTGCCACCGCCAGTACCGCCACCAGTGCCACCACCGGTTCCACCATCACCGCCACCGGTGCCACCACCCGTTCCCGCACCCGCATCCGGTGAGGACGATGCCACGCTGGATTTATGCCCACCACCACCGCTGCTGCAGCCGCCGAGTGCCAGTGCTACTGCCAGGGCCAGCGCGGTACTTGCTTTCCAAAACACTACTTGAGTTTTCATGATTGAGTTCCTTGCACCTGTACAACCTTGGTTGTCTTCAAACACTCACTGCTTCTCGAGGTCGTGATGTGTTTGTCCGTGTGGCTATAACAGCCCCGGCGGTGCCTCCTCTCAATGCTCTACTTGGTATTAACGATTTATATACCGCAGCAGTGTATCGGCTAAGCGACTAATACCAAGGGTGTAAGGGGAGGATGTATCAAGGTATTTATTTATTAAAAAACAATAAGTTAAATAAAAAAGCGGACTTAAAAAAGTCCGCTAGTACTTAGGGTGTATATATACAATTAATCAGTTTATTTCAGGCGATCGGTTGCCAGTTGCCAACCATATGTTCAATACCGCCCGCGCCTTTTAACCACAACTCGCCGCTGGACCCGGCGGCGCTGGCCAATAACGTTACTTCTCCGGGCAGGCGCACGGGTTTTTTGAACTCAACGCTGATCTCGATATTGGCAGCGGGCAAGTGTTCGCCAAGGGCGGCGAGGGTGTGCGCCTTGTTCCACAGCCCGTGGGCGATGGCTTGGGGAAAACCGAACAGCTTGGCGGTCAAGGCGCTGAGATGGATGGGGTTGTAGTCGCCGGAGACCCGGGCATAACGGCGGCCAATATCGGCGGGGGCCTTCCAGCGGGTCAGTTCGCTGACCTGAGTGGGGGCGGGCTGGGCGTCATCCTCGGGTTCACCTTGCAGTTTTACGCCTCGGCACAACATGCGGCTTTCGGCTTCCCATAGCAGGCCGAGTGAGTCCTCGACGGTGGTGATCAGATCAAAGGTCGCGCCCTTGGGGTGGGGCTTGAGGTTCTGCGTGTGGACACCGACGGACAATTCGCTCACCCCACCCAGCGGGCGATGAATGCGGATGCGGTTACTCAGGTGAATCAACCCCAGCAGTGGGAACGGAAAGTTTTTGTCCGTCAGCAACTGCATCTGCAATCCGAACGCCATGATATGGGGATACGTCGCCGGCAAGACCGGGCTGTCGGAAAAACCGCAGACCTTGCGATACGCCGCCACGTGCTTGGGATTGATGCTCACCCGACAGCGCAATCCCTGTTCGGGCAACGTGCTGCCGGTGATCTTGCGTTTGAGCGCTGCGCGCCAATACAGCGGCGGCAAAAAGGGAGTAGTGCCTAGCGTCTTCCATTGCATGCTTATGCTCCCAAGAGGCTTTGCCCACACACCCGCAACGCTTGCCCGCTGACCGCTCCGGAACCCGGTTGGCCCAGCCAGGCCACGGCCTCTGCGACGTCTTGCGGCAGGCCGCCCTGGCCCAACGAACTCATGCGCCGCCCGGCCTCACGCAACGCGAAGGGGATATGCGCGGTCATCTGGGTTTCGATAAAACCGGGGGCCACGGCGTTGATACTGATACCGCGTTCCTTGAGCAACGGTGCCCACGCTTGTGCGAGGCCGATCAACCCGGCCTTGCTCGCGGCGTAATTGGTCTGCCCACGGTTGCCGGCGATGCCGCTGATCGACGCCAGCAACACCACGCGGGCGTTGTCATGCAGGGTGCCGCTGTCGAGCAGCGCCTTGGTCAGCACCTGTGGCGCATTGAGGTTGACCGCCAGCACCGCGTCCCAGTATTCCGGCGTCATGTTGGCCAAGGTTTTGTCACGGGTGATCCCGGCGTTGTGCACCAGAATGTCGAGGCCATCGGGCAACTGTTCGATCAATTGGCTGGGAGCGTCTTCAGCACAGATATCCAGCGCGACGGTGCGTGCACCCAGGCGCGCGGCCAGGGCTTCGAGGTCGGCCTTGGCCTGGGGCACGTCGAGCAGGATCACTTCGGCACCGTCGCGGGCCAGCGTTTCAGCGATGGACGCGCCAATGCCACGGGCGGCGCCGGTGACCAGTGCCTTGCGCCCGGCCAGTGGCCGCGTCCAATCCTCAACCGGAGTGGCGCACGCTTGCAGGCGAATCACTTGGCCGGAGATATACGCACTTTTCGGCGAGAGAAAAAAGCGCAGCGCGCCTTCCAGTTGGTCTTCGGCACCGTCGCCGACGTAGAGCAATTGCAACACGCCGCCATTGCGCAGTTCCTTGGCCAGCGAGCGGCTGAAACCTTCAAGAGCGCGCTGGGCGCTAGCGGCAAACGGGTCGCTGAGGGTTTCCGGCGCGCGACCGAGGATCACCAGATGGGCGCTGTTATCGAGATTTTTCAGCAGCGGCTGGAAGAACTCGCGCAGTTGTTTAAGTTGGTCTGTGTGTTGCAAATGGCTGGCGTCGAACACCACGGCTTTCAGCTTGGGGCCGTGGCCGGGAATCCACGTCGACGTCTCGCTGCCGTACGTGTAAATGGCGTCGGTGAGTCTGTTGGCAAATGCCTGCACATTGCTCACCAGCGCACCGCCGCCCAGCAGCAGCGCTCCTTCCACCGGACGCAGGCGCCCGGCTTGCCAGCGTTCCAGGCGTACCGGTGACGGCAGGCCAATGGCGGCGACCAGGCGATGGCCGAGGCTTGAGTTGGCGAAGTCGATATAACGGTCAGACATGGAACGCTCTCCGAAGGCTGGGGTTCAAAGGGTTGACCACCCCAGGGTGGCAGTCGTTCGATTGAGCCTAGGCTAGGCTTGGTGATTCCACCCACAACCATCAGGGAGCTTTCCATGACTCAATTGCGCCGTGTAGCGATCATTGGCGGTAATCGCATTCCTTTCGCCCGCTCCAACGGCCCCTATGCCACCGCGAGCAACCAGGCGATGCTGACAGCTGCCCTGGAAGGCCTGATCGAACGCTACAACCTGCACGGCCTGCGCATGGGCGAGGTGGCTGCCGGCGCGGTGCTCAAGCATTCCCGTGACTTCAACCTGACCCGCGAATGTGTGCTCGGCTCGCGCCTGTCGCCGCAGACCCCGGCCTACGACATTCAACAGGCGTGTGGCACGGGGCTGGAAGCGGCGTTGCTGGTGGCCAATAAAATCGCCCTGGGCCAGATCGAGTGCGGGATTGCGGGTGGAGTGGACACCACCTCCGACGCACCCATCGGTGTGAATGAAGGCCTGCGCAAGATCCTGCTGCAAGCCAACCGCAGCAAATCCATGGCAGCCAAATTAAAAGTCCTGTTACAACTTCGTCCTCATCATCTCAAGCCGGAACTGCCGCGCAACGGCGAACCCCGCACCGGCTTGTCCATGGGCCAGCACTGTGAATTGATGGCACAGACCTGGCAGATTCCCCGTGCCGAGCAGGACCAGCTGGCGCTGGAAAGCCACCAGAAAATGGCCGCCGCCTACGCCGAAGGCTGGCACAACGATTTACTTACCCCGTTTCTGGGCCTGACCCGCGACAACAACCTGCGGCCCGACCTGACCCTGGAAAAACTCGCCGCCCTCAAGTCTGCCTTCGAACGCAGCGACAAGGGCACGCTCACTGCCGGCAACTCCACGCCGCTCACCGATGGCGCCTCGCTGGTACTGCTGGGTAGTGAGGCCTGGGCCCAGGAGCGTGGTTTGCCGATCCTGGCGTATCTGCGCGATGGCGAAGCGGCGGCAGTGGACTTCGTCAACGGCGCCGAAGGCTTGCTGATGGCGCCGGTGTACGCGGTACCGCGCTTACTGGCGAGGAATGGTCTGACGCTGCAGGACTTCGATTACTACGAAATCCACGAAGCGTTCGCTGCCCAAGTGTTGTGCACGCTCAAGGCCTGGGAAGATGCGGACTATTGCAAGACGCGTCTGGGACTTGACGCGCCCCTGGGCGCCATCGACCGTAGTCGACTCAATGTGAAAGGCAGCTCCCTGGCCGCCGGGCACCCATTTGCCGCCACAGGTGGACGTATCGTCGCCAATCTGGCCAAGTTGCTCGACGCGGCAGGCAAGGGCCGAGGGCTGATTTCCATCTGTGCAGCGGGCGGGCAAGGGGTGACGGCGATCATTGAGCGCTGAAACTGGCATATTGGATGCATTCTTAAGTAATCAACGGTCGGTAGCCCCTCCCACCGGCGAGCTGATTGCCGTATAACGAGTGCCATACGCGTATTTGGTAATAAAGGACCCACAATAAAAGCTGATGAAGACTCCTAAACGCATTGAACCCCTGATCGAAGACGGTCTGGTCGACGAAGTGCTGCGCCCACTCATGAGTGGTAAAGAAGCAGCTGTTTATGTGGTGCGCTGCGGCAACGAATTGCGTTGCGCCAAGGTTTACAAGGAGGCGAACAAACGAAGTTTTCGTCAAGCGTCCGAATACCAGGAGGGCCGTAAGGTCCGTAACAGCCGGCAGGCCCGGGCCATGGCCAAGGGGTCCAAGTTCGGCAAGAAAGAAACCGAAGATGCCTGGCAGAACGCCGAAGTCGCGGCGTTGTTCCGCCTGGCCGGTGCGGGCGTTCGCGTGCCCCAGCCGTTCGACTTCCTCGAAGGCGTATTGCTGATGGAATTGGTGGCCGACGAGTACGGCGATGCGGCACCGCGTCTGAACGACGTGGTACTGGAGCCGGACCAGGCGCGCGAATACCACGCCTTCCTGATTTCCCAGATCGTGCTGATGCTGTGTACCGGTCTGGTGCACGGTGACCTGTCCGAGTTCAACGTGCTGCTCACGCCAACCGGTCCGGTGATTATCGACCTGCCCCAGGCGGTAGATGCTGCGGGTAATAACCACGCTTTCAGCATGCTGGAACGGGATGTGGGCAACATGGCTTCCTACTTCGGGCGCTTTGCTCCGGAGTTGAAGAAGACCAAGTACGCCAAGGAAATGTGGGCGCTGTACGAAGCCGGGACCCTGCACCCGGCCAGTGTATTGACCGGCGAGTTCGATGAGCCCGAAGAGCTGGCGGATGTCGGCGGTGTGATTCGTGAAATCGAAGCGGCGCGGCTGGATGAAGAGCGTCGCCAGGCGATTCGGGCGGAGGATGATGCGCCACAGAGCAAGAAGGCGGAAGAACCGCCACCGCCTTGGATGCAATGATCTTTGGGTAGATGAAGCGCAAAAATGCGGGAGCGGGCGTGCTCGCGAAAGCGGAGTGTCAGTCGATACGTGTGCTGACTGACACTCCGCCTTCGCGAGCACGCCCGCTCCCACATTGGGTTCGCCGGTATTCAGATAGATTCCATCAGGCGCAGCAGCTACCGGACGCCAACTCCTTGAGAATCGGACAATCCGGCCGATGATCGCCCTGGCAGTGCTCCACCAGGTCCTGCAAGGTATCGCGCAGTTGCCCCAGTTCCAGAATCCTCTGGTTCAGCTCCTCGATATGCTGGCGCGCCAAGGCCTTCACATCGGCGCTGGCCCGTTGCCGGTCCTGCCACAGGGTCAGCAGCTTGCCCACCTCTTCCAATGAAAACCCCAGATCCCGCGAGCGCTTGATAAACGCCAGGGTGTGCAAGTCATCCTGGCCGTACACGCGGTAGCCACTGTCGGTGCGATGGGCGGCTTTGAGCAGGCCGATGGATTCGTAGTAACGAATCATCTTGGCACTCAACCCACTCTGGCGTGCGGCTTGGCCGATGTTCATGGGCGTTGATCCTCCAGGTGCTCCGGTTTCCAAGTCTTCAACAGTAACGCATTGCTCACCACGCTGACGCTGGACAAGGCCATCGCCGCGCCGGCCAGCACCGGGTTGAGCAGGCCGAACGCCGCCAGGGGGATGCCGATCAGGTTATACACAAAGGCCCAGAACAGGTTTTGGCGGATCTTTGCGTAGGTCTTGCGGCTGATCTCCAGCGCGGCCGGCACCAGGCGCGGATCGCCGCGCATCAGGGTGATACCGGCGGCGTGCATGGCCACGTCGGTGCCGCCGCCCATGGCGATGCCGATGTCGGCAGCGGCCAGGGCCGGGGCATCGTTGATGCCGTCACCGACCATGGCCACCACGCCGGTCTTTTTCAGCTCTGTGACAGTGGCGGCTTTGTCGGCGGGCAATACTTCGGCGTGCACGTCTTCGATACCCAACGCCTCGCCCACCACGCGGGCACTGCCGCGATTGTCACCGGTAAGCAGGTGGCTGCTGATGCGCTGGGCCTTGAGTTGCTGCACCGCTTCCAGCGCACCGGGCTTGAGGGTATCGCCAAACGCGAACAGCCCAAGCACTCGGGGTTGTGCGCCTTGCTCGATCAGCCAGGACAAGGTGCGGCCTTCTGCCTCCCAAGCCTTGGCGGAGTCGGCCAGATTGCCTGCGCTCAAGCCGCTTTCTTCCAGCAGGCGACGATTGCCCAAGGCCAATTGCCGGCCATCCAGCGTGCCGGCAATGCCGCGCCCGGTCAGGGATTGGCTGGCCGTCACGTCCGCCACTGCCAGACCTTGTTCGTTGCAGGCATCCAATACGGCCTTTGCCAACGGGTGTTCGCTGCCGCGTTGCAACGCCCCGGCTTGTTGCAGCAACAAGGCCTCGTTGCCATCCACTGCCGTCAGGTGGGCGATCTTCGGCGCGCCGGAGGTGAGGGTGCCGGTCTTGTCGAAGACCACGGCGCTCACTTCATGGGCGCGTTCCAGGGCTTCGGCGTCTTTGATCAGGATGCCGTGGCGCGCGGCAACGCCTGTACCGGCCATGATCGCGGTGGGTGTAGCAAGGCCCAGGGCGCAAGGGCAGGCGATCACCAGCACGGCGACGGCATTGATGATCGCGGTCTCGAGGGGCGCGCCATACAGCCACCAGCCCGCCAATGTCACCAATGCCAGCACCAACACGGCTGGGACGAACACCTGGCTGACTTTATCCACCAGTTTCTGGATTGGGGCCTTGGCGGCCTGGGCGTCTTCAACCAGGCGGATGATCCGCGCCAACACGCTCTCAGCGCCGAGGGCCAGGGTGCGTACCAGCAGGCGGCCTTCGCCATTGATGGCGCCGCCGGTGACGTTATCGCCGGGTTGTTTGGGGACGGGCAGGCTTTCGCCGCTGATCAAGGCTTCGTCCGCATGGCTTTGTCCTTCGACCACTTCACCGTCTACCGGGAAGCGTTCGCCGGGCTTTACCAGCACGAGATCATTGAGTTTCAGGGCATTGATGGCGACATCTTCTTCACGGCCTTCAATCACCCGAACCGCCCGCTCCGGACGCAGGGCTTCCAGGGCGCGGATAGCGCTGGCGGTCTGGCGCTTGGCGCGGCTCTCCAGGTATTTACCCAGCAGCACCAGGGCGATCACGACCGCGGAGGCTTCGAAGTACAGGTGCGGTGCCATGCCGGGGTGCGCGGTGAGCCATTCATAAATACTTAGGCCGTAACCGGCACTGGTGCCGATGGCCACCAGCAGGTCCATGTTGCCGGCACCGGCACGCACGGCTTTCCAGGCGGCAATATAGAAGCGTGCGCCGAAGATGAATTGCACGGGGGTTGCCAGGGCAAACTGTGCCCAGGCGGGCAGCATCCAGTGCAGGCCGAACGGCTCCACCAGCATCGGCAGCACCAGCGGCAATGCCAGCAGGATCGCCAGCAGCAGCGACCAACGCTCGCGTTGCAGGCGCTGGGCTTGATTCGCGTCGGTGGCCTTTTCGCTCTGGGGGAGGGTGGCGGTGTAGCCGGCTTTGTCGATGGCGGCGATCAGCACGCCCGGGTCCATCTGGCCGAGCACTTCAACGTGGGCGCGTTCGTTGGCCAGGTTGACGCTGACGCTTTGCACCCCCGGCACCTTGCCCAGTGCACGCTCGACCCGGCCGGCACAGCTGGCGCAGGTCATGCCGCTGATGGGCAGGTCAAAGGTGGTGGATCCATTCATGGGGCAGTCCTCCAAGAGAAGTTGCCCCTAGGATCAACCTTGACCTGTGGGGAAGGTCAAGCGCCTTTAATATTCCAATGCGGCGGGCTTGAGATACATGCCATCCGAGCCTTGGGCAATACGCAGTTTGCGTACATCCCCGGCCTTGAGCGTAATGTTCTGCGCCGGCGGCGCCAGCATCCCCGGCAGGCAGCCAGGGGATTGGCCCGGCAGCAGCTTCAGGCGCAAGGACAGGTTTCCCGCCGGCAGGTTGAACGAAGTGGCCTGTTCCTGGAACAGCCGGCCTGCCAGCTGGTCATTCAGGTACAGGCCGATTTCGCAGTTGGTCGGCACTTCCAGGCGTTCCCTGGAAATGATCAGCACCGCATAGTCTTCTGCGGCGAGGGCTTGGGGCGCAGCGGCCGACAAGCTCATCAGGCCAGCAAGGGCAAAAAACGACCAGCGCATGGCGAATGCTCCGTGGTGTGAATCAAAGATGGGTGAAGCTTGGCCTTTGAAGCGGCCAAATACCAGCCCGGCAGATGTTTTCAGAACTTGACCTTGCCATCGTGGCAAGGTCGAGACTGGGTCCAACCTCATCAAAGGAGTCATGTCATGCAAGTATTCAGCGTTGAAGGAATGACCTGCGGCCATTGCGTTCGAGCGGTGACCCAGGCAGTGCAGAGCCAGGATCCGGCGGCCAGTGTGAAAGTCGACCTGGCGGCAAAGGAAGTGGGCGTCGAAAGCCGTTTGTCTGCCGAACAAGTGATCCAGGCGATCACCGAAGAGGGCTACAGCGTCAAGCTTGCCTGACGCGGATAAATAGTTAGCGAGCTATCGTGTTCAATGCGCCCAAGCGCGGCTAGACTATCGGGCTGCCGTCTCACTTGGGTGCCCGATGAACCTCCGCATAATTCTGATTCTGGGTGCCTTGAGCGCCTTCGCGCCATTGGCGATCGATTTTTACCTGCCCGGCTTTCCAGCCATGGCCAAGGCCTTCGCGACCGATGAAAAACACATCCAGCTGACCCTGGCGGTGTATTTCGGTGGGCTGGCCCTCGGTCAGTTGATCTATGGCCCACTGGCTGACCGCTTTGGCCGCCGCGGCCCGCTGCTCAGTGGTGTCACCCTGTTTACCCTTGCGTCCTTTGCCTGCGCCTTTGCGCCGTCCCTGGAATGGCTGATCGGCGCGCGTTTTGTGCAGGCCCTCGGTGGCTGCGCCGGTATGGTGATTTCCCGCGCGGTGGTCAGTGACAAATGCGATGCGGTTGGCTCGGCCAAAGTGTTTTCCCAGTTGATGCTGGTCACCGGCCTGGCGCCGATCCTCGCACCGCTGGCCGGCGGGCTGATGGTTGGGCTGTGGGGCTGGCAGTCGATTTTCCTGGCGCTGTCGATCTTCAGCGTGATGGCGGCCATCGCCGTGGCGGTCGGGCTGCCGGAAACCTTTCCGGCCCATCAGCCGCGTCAGCCGTTGTCCGGGTCGCTGCGTCGCTATGCGGCGTTGTTGTCGGACCGGGTCTACCTGGGCTATGCCCTCACCGGCGGTATCTCGATTGCCGGGATGTTTGCCTACATCGCCGGTTCACCTTTCGTCTTCATCCAGCTCTACGGCGTGCCGGCTGAGCATTACGGCTGGCTGTTCGGTTCCAATGCCGCAGGCTTTATCCTGGTGGCGCAGGTCAACGCGCGGTTGCTGTCCAAACGCGGCCCGGCGTTCCTGTTGTCGCGCAGTGTGTGGGTCTACCTGTTGGCGGCGTTGAGCTTGCTCGGTATTGCATCGTTGCGCACCGATGCGCTGTGGCCATTGCTGGTACCGCTGTTTATCTGCATTGCCAGCCTGGGCTGCATTTTGCCGAATACCTCGGCCTGTGCCATGAGTGGGCAGGGCGCACGGGCCGGTAGCGCCTCGGCGTTGCTCGGTTGCATTCAGTTTGGCGTCGCGGCGGGGGCGGCGTCGTTGGTTGGGGTTTTGCACGACGGCACGGCGATGCCGATGGCGATGGTCATCAGCTTGTGCGGTGTGTTGGCGGTGACGATTGCGATGTCTACCCAGCGCCTGCAACGTAAACGGGCGTTGCAGGCTCAGGTCTGAACAGCGGGTCAGCCAGCGGCGGAGCGTTGCTGACTGTTCGGAAAACGGTGGGGCGCCTGGATACGGGCTTGCAGGGTGTCGGCAAAGGCACGGGCTTCGGCCTCGGTGCGGAAGGTGAAAGCGTCTTGGTCGAGACGGACCTGCCATTTATTGCCTGCGGATTTTGCTAACGCTTTTATCAGGATTTTCATTGCTGACTTCCTCACGTAAAAGAATCGTGGCAAAGGCGGCCAATATAAACCCGAATACGCTCACAAATATGACAAAGGTCAACTCTCTGACTAGCGGTGTCGTCCATTACTCACATGAATAATGGACGACCCTGACAGCTAGTTGTTCAGAAGCCTTCCAGCACGATCTTGCCCTTGGCCTTGCCGCTTTCCAGCAGCGCATGGGCACGCCGCAGGTTTGCGGCATTGATCACACCGAAGTGCTCACCCACCGTGGTTTTCAGGGTGCCGGCGTCGATCAGTTCGGCCACTCGGTTGAGCAGGTTGTGCTGTTCGATCATGTCCGGGGTCTCGAACATCGAGCGCGTGTACATGAATTCCCAATGCAGCGACAGGCTCTTGCGCTTGAGCTTGCTGACGTCCAGCGTCTTGGGATCGTCAATCAGCGCCAGCTTGCCCTGGGGCTGCAGGGCTTCGACCAACTGGTCCAGGTGATGATCTGTCTGGGTCAAGCTGGCGACGTGGGTCACCTGCGGATGGCCGGCGGCTTTCAGCGCATCGCTCAGCGGTTGGCTGTGGTCGATCACCAGGTCGGCGCCGAGGGCCTTGGTCCACTCTTGTGTTTCCGGACGCGAAGCGGTGCCGATCACTTTCAACCCGGTGAGTTGGCTGGCCAGTTGAGTCAGGATCGACCCCACGCCACCGGCGGCACCGACGATCAACAGGCTCTGGCCGTTGTCCTGTTGACCTTCCTGCACTTGCAGGCGTTCGAACAGCAATTCCCAGGCGGTGATGGCGGTCAGCGGCAACGCGGCAGCTTCGGCAAAACCCAGGCTTTTCGGCATATGCCCGACGATGCGCTCATCCACGGTATGCAGTTCGCTGTTGCCGCCCGGACGCACCAGGGAACCGGCGTAAAACACGTTGTCACCCGCCTTGAACAGCGTCACGTCGCTGCCGACGGCCTTGACCACACCGGCCACGTCCCAACCCAGTACCTTGGCCGCACCCTTTTCCGGGGCGACGTTCTGGCGAACCTTGGTGTCCACCGGGTTGACCGAGATGGCTTTGACTTCCACCAACAGGTCACGCGGGCCGGCGACAGGCGCTGGCAGTTCGATGTCTTGCAGGGCATTTGGATCGTTGATCGGCAGTGAGGCGTAGTAGGCAATGGCTTTCATGATGTCTCCAGAAAACAAGGTTAACCGACTGTAGGCGCGAGCTTGCTCGCGAAACACTCAAGGGCGCCGCGTTAAACCAGACACGCTGCGTTTTCGTTGACGATTTTCGCGAGCAAGCTCGCGCCTACAGAAAAATGGTGATGATCAGGCGAGAAATTTCAGGCGCTTGAGTTCGAAGTGTTCGATCACATCAGCGGCTTTGGCGCGAAAGCTCTGGATATGCGCGCTCTGGTCGTGGTCGGCCAACGCCGCGTCGTCGCTCCAGCGCTCGAGCATGTAGAACGTTTCGGGGTGTTGCAGATCCTGGTGCAGGTCGTACTGCTCGCAACCGGCTTCCAGGCGAGTGGGTTCCAACAGGCCGCGCAGCAAGGTTTCCAGGGTGGCCTGTTGGCCGGGTTTGGCGATCAGCGTGGCGATGACGTTAAAGGCAGTGGGCATATTCAACTCCAGACACGTGATGAACGGGATGCGTAGATGATTGGCTATTTCCCGCGCAGATAAAAGCGGCTAAAACAGCAGTCTGTTTCAACAAAATTTTGATAATGGACAGTAATGCATGCTGCGTTTTGATGATTTGCAGTTGTTTGTACGTGCGGCAGACCTGGGTAGCCTGTCGGCTGCGGCACGGGTGATGGACCTGTCGCCAGCGGTGGCGAGTGCGGCGCTCAAGCGTATCGAACAGCAACTGAATACGCGTTTGCTGGCACGCTCCACTCGCAGCCTGCGCCTGACCGCCGAAGGTGAAGGCTTCCTGGAATATGCCCGTGCTGCCTTGAGCTCGCTGGATGAAGGGCGACGCTTATTGGCCAGCGGGCAGGACCATGTCAGTGGTGTGCTGCAATTGTCGGCCCCGTCGGATTTCGGGCGCAATCAGCTGTTGCCCTGGCTGGATGAATTCCAGCGTGACTACCCGCAACTCACGGTACGGCTATTGTTGGGCGATCGGATTGCCGATCTGTTCCGTCAGCCGGTGGATATCGCCCTGCGCTATGGTGAACCTGAAGACTCCAGCCTTATCGCGCTGCCCGTCGCCCCGGACAATGTGCGTGTGTTGTGTGCCTCTCCCAGCTATCTCGCACGTTATGGTGAGCCCCGGCATCTGGGACAACTGGCCCAGCACAATTGCCTGCTGTATATGCTCGGCAGCCGGGTCCACGATCACTGGACCTTTCACGACGGCAAGCGTGAAGTCAGCCTGACGGTTACCGGCGACCGGTTCAGTGACGATGCCGATGTGGTCCGCCGCTGGGCGGTGGCGGGTGTCGGCATTGCCTACAAGTCGTGGCTGGATGTGAGTACCGACGTGTTGGCCGGGCGCTTGCGCCTTATCCTGCCGGAGCTGCGTGGCGAGCGCACGCCGCTCAATCTGCTGTGTGCCCATCGGGCGCAATTGAGCAAACCCGTTAACTTGTTGCGGGAAATGCTCGTGTCCCGCTGTGCGACATTGACCGCCCAATTGCCAGAGCGATCCAGCACAACGTAACGGACTCCATCAAAGCAGGAAATTTCACTCAGATCTTGTCCCTCTCTACGCTGTCAGACGCCGTGGAACCGGCGGTTTGCGCCCCTATACTTTGGGGCCTACTTCAGCAGAAAAATAAATCGACAGGGAGTGAAAAGATGGAAGCTGCACTTTGCATCAGTCAGATCGCCAGCTTGCTCGCCGAACCCAAACGTACCGCCATGTTGTGGGCCTTGATGGATGGCTCGGCCAAATCACCCGTCGAGTTGGCGACGCTTGCCGGGTTGTCACCGACATCCGCCAACGCGCATCTGGCGCGACTGACGGCAAGTGGTGTGTTGCGAGTGGAAGCCAGGCGTGGCAAGCGTTTGTTCCGTGTTGCGGCGCCTGATGTCAGCGCCGCTATTGATGCCTTGGCCAGGACCACCGTGGCGTGCGCCGCACGCAGAGCGCCGGAGGCACTACCGCCAGCGCTGGTTGCTCCGGCGTTGTTACGCCATGCGCGGTTGTGCCATGGCCACCTCGGCGGCGAATTGGGCGCGCAGTTGTATCAGCATCTGCTGGAAGAGGGTTGGATAGAACGTCATGAGCAGCGTGCCGATGTCACGGTCAAGGGCGCGCAGCGCCTGGCAAACCTGGGGATTTTTACCCAGGCCCTGGCGTCGCCGCTGGTGTGTAATTGTTTTGACTGGAGCCAGCACCAACCTCATCTGGGCGGCGCGTTGGGCGGGGGGTTGTTGCAACTGTTTCTGCAGTCGAACTGGATCAGTGTGATCAATGAGTCCCAGGCTTTACGGGTCAACGCCGTAGGACACAGGGAAATCACCCGATTGGCCATGTCTGCGTGACATCGCCAATCGTTATTGACTCAGTTAGGGCTTTACAAGCCGCGCATCCAAGCTGTTCTGCGCCAGGCGTTTGGCCTGGTCCTGGGTCATGCCCAACGCGGTGTGCAGCGCATGGAAGTTCTCGGTCACATAACCGCCGAAGTACGCCGGGTCATCGGAGTTCACCGTGACCTTCACGCCACGCTCGAGCATGTCGAGGATGTTGTGCTGGGCCATGTCATCGAACACGCACAGCTTGGTGTTGGACAGCGGGCACACGGTCAGCGGGATCTGCTCGTCGATGATGCGCTGCATCAGGCGTTCGTCTTCGATGGCGCGAACGCCATGGTCGATACGCTGGATTTTCAGCAGGTCGATGGCCTCCCAGATGTACTCGGGCGGGCCTTCTTCGCCGGCGTGGGCCACGGTGAGGAAGCCTTGGTGGCGAGCACGATCGAACACGCGCTGGAACTTGCTCGGCGGGTGACCCATTTCCGAGCTGTCCAGGCCCACGGCCACGAACGCGTCACGGAACGGCAAGGCCTGGTCCAGGGTTTTTTCCGCTTCGGCTTCGCTGAGGTGGCGCAGGAAGCTGAGGATCAAGCCGCTGGTGATACCCAGTTGCTGCTCGCCATCTTTCAGCGCAGCGGCGATGCCGTTGAGCACCACTTCGAACGGAATGCCACGGTCGGTGTGGGTCTGTGGATCGAAGAAGGGTTCGGTGTGGATCACGTTCTGTTCTTTGCAGCGCAGCAGGTAGGCCCAGGTCAGGTCGTAGAAGTCCTGGGAGGTGCGCAGCACATCGGCGCCCTTGTAATACAGGTCGAGAAACTCTTGCAGGTTATTGAAGGCGTACGCCTTGCGCAGGGTTTCGACGTCGTTCCACGGCAGCGCAATCTTGTTGCGCTCGGCCAGGGCGAACAACAGCTCAGGCTCCAGCGAGCCTTCCAGGTGCAGGTGCAGTTCAGCCTTGGGCAGGGCGTTGAGCCAATCGTACATTTTCTAAAATCTCATCAGGTGCAATGGCGGCATTCTACAGCCCATGGCCGAAATAATCGGCAAAACCTGACCAGCAGGATCGTTTTCGTTGCATTCGCGCAAGGGCCACTTGAACTAAGGTGTAACGAAACGTTAGCGGCGTGACGCAGTCTGTACCCCATCAATGACTGATTTGCCGCACTAAAAGGCCCGGAATGCTCACATCCCTCAAGCAAGAAAAATTTATGCTGCTGGCGCTGATTGCTGCCATCGCCGCCTACCCGTTGGAGCACTGGATGCTTCACAGCGGGCAAATCACGGCGTTGCTGGCCGGCGTGGTGTTGATCGGCTTTATCGTGGTGGCGTCGATGCGCGTGGCCCACCATGCCGAGCAACTGGCGGAAAAAGTTGGTGACCCCTACGGCACCATGATCCTCACCCTCGCCGCCGTCCTGGTGGAAGTGGTGATCCTGGCGATCATGATGAGTAACGAGCCGTCGCCCACCCTGGTGCGTGACACCATTTATTCGGCGGTCATGCTCGATATCAACGGCATCCTCGGCCTGGCCGCGTTGATGGGGGGCATCAAACATGGCGAGCAGTCCTACAACGATGATTCGGCACGCACCTACAGTGTGATGATCCTTACCGCCATGGGCGTGTCGATGGTCGTTCCGGAATTCATCCCCGAGGCCGACTGGAAAATTTACTCGGCCTTCACCATTGGCGCGATGGTGGTGTTGTACACCCTGTTTCTGCGGATGCAGGTGGGGCCGCACAGTTATTTCTTCAGCTACAGCTACCCGGAAAAACGCCGCAAGAAACTGCCGGAAGAAGAGCAGGCGCCGCCGGTCAACCTGGCGTTTTCCATTGGCACTCTGGTGTTTGGGGTGATTGTGATCGGCGCACTGGCCGAGGTGATGTCCAAGACGCTGGATCTGGGGTTGGAAGGCACGGGGGCGCCGCCGGTGATTACGGCGATTGTGGTCGCGGCGATTTCAGCGGCGCCGGAGATCCTGACGGCGTTACGTGCCGCGTTGGCTAATCGCATGCAGTCGGTGGTGAATATTGCGTTGGGTGCTTCGCTGTCGACGGTGATCCTGACGGTGCCGGTGATGGAGGCGATGGCGCTCTACACCGGTCAGCCGTTCCAGATGGCAATGACCCCGGTACAGACCGTGATGGTGCTTATCACGCTGATTGTCAGTGCGATCAACCTCAACGATGGCGAAACCAACGCCATCGAAGGGATGACCCATTTTGTGCTGTTTGCGACCTTTATCATGTTGTCGCTGCTGGGGTTGTAATCAGCCGGCGATCAACTGGCGCGCGGCCTGGGTGTGATCGGCGATCAAGCCTTGCAGGTCCAATCCTTCGACCTGACCGTCGATGACGCGCCATTTGCCTGCAATCATCACCCGGTCCGCACGGTCGGCGCCGCACAACAGCAGCGCCGAGATCGGATCGTGGCTGCCGGAGAAGCGCAGCTCATCGAGCTTGAACAGCGCCAGATCGGCCTGTTTTCCGACGGCCAATTCACCGATATCCGTACGGCCCAACAACTGCGCCGACCCTTTGGTTGCCCAGCCCAATACGCCTTCCGGGGTAATCTTTTCCGCGCCGTAGCGCAGGCGCTGGATGTACAAGGCCTGGCGGGCTTCAAGGATCATGTTCGACGCATCGTTGGAGGCTGAACCGTCCACGCCCAAGCCGATAGGCGCGCCCGCAGCGAGCAGATCCAGCGTAGGGCAGATGCCGGACGCCAGACGCATGTTCGAGCTTGGGCAATGGCAGATACCGGTGCCGGCGGCGCCCAGGCGCTCGATTTCATCCGGGTTGAAGTGAATGCCATGGGCCAGCCAGGTGCGCGGGCCGAGCCAGCCGACACTGTCGAGGTAGTCCACGGTGCGCAGGCCGAAGCGCTGCAGGCAGAAGTCTTCTTCGTCGAGGGTTTCCGCCAGGTGGGTGTGCAGGCGCGCATCCAGGCGGTTGGCCAGCTCGGCGCTGGCTGCCATGATTTCCGGGGTGACGGAAAAAGGTGAGCAGGGTGCCAGGGCGATCTGGATCTGCGCGCCGTCACCACGCTCATGGTATTCGTGGATCAGGCGCTGGCTGTCTTCAAGGATGACTTGGCCTTGCTGCACGGTCTGTTGCGGTGGCAGGCCACCGTCGGCTTCACCCAAACTCATGGAACCGCGAGTGAGCATGGCGCGCATGCCCAGCTCGCGCACGCTTTCTACCTGTACGTCGATGGCATTTTCCAGGCCGTCGGGGAACAGGTAGTGGTGGTCTGCTGCCGTGGTGCAGCCCGAGAGCAGCAATTCGGCCAACGCAACTTTGCTGGCGAGGCCGAGTTTTTCCGGGGTGAGCCGCGCCCAAACCGGGTACAAGGTTTTCAACCAGGGAAACAATGGCTGATTGACCACCGGCGCCCAAGCGCGAGTCAGGGTTTGATAGAAGTGGTGGTGGGTGTTGATCAGCCCCGGCAGGACCACATGCTCACGCGCATCGAACACTTGGGCGCAGGGCTGTGCGGGCTCTTGGCCTTGGGCCAGCAGTTCGGTGATCACACCGTCTTGCAGCACCAGGCCGCCACGGGCGTCGAGGCCGTTGGCAGTGAAAATCGCGAGGGGGTTTTTTAACCAGATACGGGTCGCAGGCATTGGCCGGCTCCTCTGAATGATGGGTTCAGGTTTGCCAGCTCAGTGTTGCCCTGTCTGCTGATCCAGGGTCGCCGGTGAGGGCGAGGTGCAAAGTTTACTTGTAGTCCATGTTCGGGTCTATCTGTAGGAGCGCGATGCCCTTGAGACCATCGCGGGCAAGACCGCTCCTACAGCGTACGGGCATTTACCAGGCGATGGTGTCGCCTTTGTAATCGATGAAGTGATGGCCGCCTTTGCCAGTGTAGGCGTTCACCTGTTCCACCAGGCCGCGTACGCTGGTGTCGACGTCGATGTGCGCGTTTTCGCCGCCCATGTCGGTCTTCACCCAGCCCGGGTGCAATGAGAGCACGGTCAACGTGTGATCGCCCAGTTGGGTGATGAAGCTGTTGGTCATGGAATTGAGTGCCGCTTTGCTGGCTTTGTACAAGGCGAGGTCAGAGCCGTCGGGGATGGTCACACTGCCCAGTACCGAACTCATGAAGGCCAGCACGCCCGTGTCCTTGCGGATTTGCCCGACAAAGCGCTGGGCCAGGTTGATCGGTGCTACGGCGTTGGTGAAGAACAGTTGGCCGACTTCTGCCAACGTGGCGTGGCCCGGCTCCTGATTGGCGGGGCCCTTGACGCCGGCGTTGACGAACAGCAGGTCGAAGGTGCGTTCTTTCAGGCGTTGGCTCAGGGCGATCACGGCTTGTTGATCGTCCATGTCGAGCTTCTCGATCTGTACCGGGCCCACGGCTTTCAGGGCGTCGGCCTTGCTTGGATCACGCACGGTGGCGGTCACGTCCCAGCCTTGCTGGAGCAGTTGCTTGACCAGGCCAAGGCCCAGCCCACGGGAGGCGCCGATGATCAATGCGGTTTTTGGCGTAGACATGAAAAGCTTCCTTTAAGAGTCGCGGTTCAGGGTGTTCAGCGTTGTAGCAGGATACGCCCACGGCTGAGGTCGGCGAGTTGAATCTGCAGGGTGTCAATATGTGCTTCGCCCAAGGCGAGCTGCAACTCGACGCCGTTGGCGGTGAAGGTTTCTTCAACCACCAGTCCACCGAGGTCAGCAACGCGCAGCTTCACCAGGTTCAGCTCGGCGAAACCGCAAGCGCAACTCAAAGGCACGCGGCTTATCAGTTCGATGCGTTCGGCCGTCTGCAGGCATTTATTGGCGCCACCGCCGTAGGCTCGGGCCAGACCGCCGGTGCCCAACTGGATGCCGCCGTACCAGCGAATCACCAGCACCGCGACCTGATCAAAGCCCTGTGCCTCGATGGCTGCCAGTATTGGCCGGCCAGCGGTGCCGCCGGGTTCGCCGTCGTCATGGCTGCGATATTGGTCGGCGAGCTTCCAGGCCCAGCAGTTGTGTGTGGCATTCAAGTCGCTGTGCTGCTCGAAAAACGCCTGTGCGTCCTGCGGGCTGGTGATGGGAGCCGCGAGGGTAATAAAGCGGCTTTTGCGTATTTCTTCGCGAAACTCGCAAAGGCCGGTGAGCGTGAAAGGCATAAGTCGCTTCGTCTACGGGGCCGGCTTGATGCCGCACCCCTTGAGAATGATGTGAATCAGGTTAGTGCCAGCGTCTTCCATATCCTGCTTGGTCAGCTTGGTGCGACCGGTGACGCGGCAGATCTGGGTGGCGAAATCGGCGTAGTGCTGGGTGCTGCCCCACAGCAGGAAGATCAGGTGCACCGGGTCGATCGGGTCCATCTTGCCTGCGTCGATCCAGGCCTGGAACACCGCCGCACGGCCACTGAACCAGGCACGGTAATCCTGGCTGAAATACTCGGTAAGGCATTCGCCACCGCTGATGATCTCCATCGCGAAAATCCGCGAGGCCTGGGGTTGGCGCCGCGAGAACTCCATCTTGGTGCGGATGTAGCGGGTGAGGGCTACGGCAGGGTCATCCTCGGCGGTCAGGGTGTTGAAGGTGCTGTCCCACAGTTCGAGGATGTTACTGAGCACCGCAATATACAGGCCCAGCTTGTTGGTGAAGTAGTAATGCAGGTTAGCCTTGGGCAGCCCGGCGCTGGCAGCAATGGTGTTCATGCTGGTGCCTTTGTAGCCATGGCGCGCGAACTCATCTTCAGCAGCCTGGAGTATCGCTTGTTCGTTCTTTTGCCGAATGCGGCTGGCGGGCTTACCGGCGTGATTGCTGTGGGCAGGAACTTCGAGGCTCATGGAGGTTTCCGTGCTGATCGATAGAGACGACGTGTGCACAGATAACCCACCCTCAAGCCTCAGACAAGTCCTGATGCAATAAAACCGTCAAAGCGGTTCCAGTGTGTCGCTTTCCGGTGTGTGGTTTGCGGCGGTCTCGGTTGTTCCGGCTTCGGGCAATAACAGGCACAACACAATGGCGGTCAGCCCGCCGCTGGTGATGGCGGAGTCGAACAGATTCTGTACCAGCGTCGGCATAAGGTGCAGCAGGTTCGGTTGGGCGGCGATACCCAGGCCAACGCCGAACGAAGTGGCGATGATCAGCATGCTGCGCCGGTCCAGGGGCGCCTGGGCGAGGATGCGCACGCCGGCGGCGGCCACGCTGCCGAACATCACCAGGGTGGCGCCGCCCAATACCGGTTTGGGGATTTGCTGCAGCACCGCGCCAATCATTGGAAACAAGCCGAGGCAAAACAACAGCGCGCCGATATATAAGCCGACGTAACGGCTGGCTACACCGGTCAGTTGGATCACGCCGTTGTTCTGCGCGAAGGTGGTATTGGGGAAGGCGCTGAAGGTGGCGGCGATCATGCAGCTCACGCCATCGCCGAGAACGCCACCTTTAAGCCGGCTTATATAAGAAGGGCCGCTGATGGGCTGGCGGGCGATCATGCAGTTGGCGGTGAGATCGCCGACGGTTTCGATGCTACTGATCAGATAAATCAGCGCAATCGGCAGGAAAGCGCTCCAGTCGAAGTTGAAACCGAAGCGGAATGGGACCGGCAGGCTGATCAGGGGCAGGTCGGGGAGGGCTTGAGGCACGAGCTTGCCGCTGAACCAGGCTGCAAGACTGCCGAGGGCCAAGCCGATGATGATTGCCGAGAGGCGTACCCAAGGTGTGTTGCAGCGGTTGAGCAGAATGATCGTCAGTACGACGAACAGGCCCAACGCCAGATTGGTGGGGGCGCCGAAGTCGGGGGCGTTGAAACCGCCGCCGAGGTCAGTGATACCCACCTTGATCAAGCTGATGCCGATCAGGGTGATGACAATCCCGGTAACCAAAGGCGTGATGACTCGGCGCAGTTGTCCGATAAAGCGGCTCAGCACGATCTGCACCACGGCGCCGAAAAAGCACACGCCGAAGATCATCGCCATGATGTCTTCCGGACTGCCACCGCGTTGCTTCACCAGGAATCCCGCCGACAGTACCGCGCCGAGAAACGCAAAGCTGGTGCCTTGCAAACAGATCATCCCGGCACCGATGCCAAATGGCCTACGCGCCTGGATGAAGGTACCTACACCGGAAACCATCAACGCCATGCTGACCAGATAGGGCAAATGATCGGCCAGGCCCAGGGTGGAACCGATGATCAGCGGCGGGGTGATGATGCCGACAAATGCGGCGAGTACATGTTGCAGTGCGGCGAGAAAGGCAGGGGCGGGTTTCGGGCGATCGTTGAGGCCGTAGATCAGGTCGCTGGGGCTGGTGGATTCTGGTGGCATGGTGGGCAAACTCGCGTCGGACGGTTCAAGGTCCTTGTGCTTCTGCAAAAAACTGTCCAACTGCTCAGCTTTTTGGCTTGGAGCCGAGTTAGCGGGTAGCCGCGAGACTTTCCAGAAAGCTTTCCAGCACCAAATGAGGGCGGCGTCCCTTGCGCGTGACCGATGCGAGGCTTAAATCGTAAAAACGTGTAGCGGGTTTCAGCGCTCGCAGTCGGCCTTGTTGCACCCACAGGCTGGCGTAGTGGTCGGGCAGGTAGCCGATGTAGCGGCCGGTGAGAATCAGGAACGCCATGCCTTCACGGTCGGAAGCGCTGGCGGTGCAGTTGAGCGCCTGGTAGTGGGCCTGGATCTCGGCAGGCAGGCGGAAGGTCGGGGCGATGGCGTCCTGGGCATCAACGCGGGCATCGTCCAGCTGTTTATTGTCGGCATAGAACAGCGGGTGGCCAACGGCGCAGTAGAGCAATGAGCGTTCGCTGTACAGCGGCTGGTATTCCAACCCCGATAGGGCGCTGGCCTGGGGCACGACCCCCACATGTAGGCGTCCATCGAGTACGCCTTGTTCGACTTCGTTGGGGGCGATCATGCGAATTTGGATCTGCACATCCGGGCCGCGCTCCTTCAGCTGTGCAAGTGCGTGGGTGATGCGCATGTGGGGCAGGGTGACGAGGTTGTCGGTGAGGCCGATGATCAACTCGCCGCGCAAATGCTGGTGCAGGCCGTTGACCTCGGTGCGAAAGCTTTCCAGGGCACTCAATAGTTGCAGCGCCGACTGATAGACCTCGCGGCCTTCTTCGGTCAGGGAGAATCCGGCGCGCCCGCGCTGACACAGGCGTAATCCCAGGCGTTGTTCCAGGTCGCTCATCTGCTGGCTGATGGCCGAGCGCCCAATGCCGAGCACAGTCTCCGCCGCCGAGAAGCCTCCGCACTCCACCACACTGCGAAAGATGCGCAGCAGGCGAATATCGAAGTCGCTGACTTGGGCCAGCGGATCGGGTCGACGGATGCTCATAGTTTAGTAACGGCCTGACTGAAGGTTAGAAAAGTTGGATTTCACCGACTTTATCCCCGTGGCAACTTAGCTGCAAGAACGCTTTTCAATCCCGACGCTGCCTTTTGCCTTGCGAGGTTTTGCTGATGAACATGCCCGAAAACGCCCCTTCGTCCCTGGCCAGCCAATTGAAGCTGGACGCGCACTGGATGCCGTACACCGCCAACCGTAACTTCCAGCGTGACCCGCGCCTGATCGTGGCGGCCGAAGGTAGCTGGTTGACTGATGACAAGGGTCGCAAAGTGTACGACTCGTTGTCGGGCCTGTGGACCTGCGGCGCCGGGCATACCCGCAAGGAAATCCAGGAAGCGGTGGCCAAACAATTGGGCACGCTGGACTACTCGCCGGGCTTTCAATACGGTCATCCATTGTCCTTCCAATTGGCGGAAAAGATCACCGACCTGACCCCTGGCAATCTGAACCATGTGTTCTTCACTGACTCCGGCTCCGAGTGCGCCGATACGGCGGTGAAGATGGTGCGTGCTTACTGGCGTCTAAAAGGTCAGGCCACCAAGACCAAGATGATTGGCCGTGCCCGGGGTTATCACGGAGTGAACATCGCCGGTACCAGCCTGGGCGGCGTCAACGGCAACCGTAAGATGTTTGGTCAGGCGATGATGGATGTTGACCATCTGCCGCATACCTTGTTGGCGAGCAATGCATTCTCCCGTGGCATGCCGGAGCAGGGCGGTATTGCGCTGGCCGATGAACTGCTCAAGTTGATCGAGCTGCATGACGCGTCGAACATCGCCGCCGTGTTTGTTGAGCCGATGGCCGGTTCGGCCGGCGTGTTGGTGCCTCCACAGGGTTACCTCAAGCGTCTGCGTGAGATCTGCGATCAGCACAACATCCTGTTGGTGTTCGACGAAGTGATCACCGGTTTCGGTCGTACTGGCTCGATGTTCGGTGCCGACAGTTTCGGCGTGACCCCGGACCTGATGTGCATCGCCAAGCAAGTCACCAACGGCGCGATCCCGATGGGCGCGGTGATTGCCAGCAGCGAGATCTATCAGACGTTCATGAACCAGCCGACGCCTGAGTACGCGGTGGAATTCCCCCACGGCTACACCTACTCGGCGCATCCGGTCGCTTGCGCGGCCGGGCTGGCGGCATTGGACCTGCTGCAGAAGGAAAACCTGGTGCAGAGCGTAGCCGAAGTCGCACCGCACTTTGAAAATGCGCTGCACGGCCTGAAGGGCAGCAAGAACGTCATTGATATCCGTAACTACGGCCTGGCCGGCGCGATCCAGATTGCTCCGCGTGACGGCGATGCGATCGTGCGTCCATTCGAGGCCGGCATGGCCTTGTGGAAAGCCGGGTTCTACGTGCGTTTTGGTGGCGACACCCTGCAGTTCGGCCCAACCTTCAACAGCAAGCCGCAGGACCTGGATCGCCTGTTCGATGCGGTCGGCGAAGTGCTGAACAAGATCGACTGATTTCTCCTTCTATATAGAACAATTTTTCAGGAGCCCTGCATGAGCCTTATCCAGCATTTGATCAACGGTGAGTTGGTCAACGACAGCGGTCGCAGTGCCGACGTGTACAACCCGTCCACCGGCCAGGTGATCCACCAAGTGCCGTTGGCCAGCCGTGAAACCATCCAGCAGGCAATTGACTCGGCCAAGGCGGCGTTCCCTGCCTGGCGCAACACCCCTGCGGCCAAGCGTGCGCAGGTGATGTTTCGTTTCAAGCAATTGCTGGAGCAGAACGAAGCACGTATCTCGCAATTGATCAGCGAAGAGCATGGCAAGACCTTGGAAGATGCCGCCGGCGAATTGAAGCGCGGCATTGAAAACGTCGAGTACGCGTGCTCGGCGCCGGAGATTCTGAAGGGCGAGTACAGCCGTAACGTAGGACCGAACATCGATGCGTGGTCGGATTTCCAACCACTGGGTGTAGTTGCTGGTATTACGCCGTTCAACTTCCCTGCGATGGTGCCGCTGTGGATGTATCCGTTGGCGATCGTGTGCGGCAACTGTTTCATTCTGAAACCATCGGAGCGTGATCCGAGTTCGACGTTGTTGATCGCACAACTGCTGCAGGAAGCCGGTCTGCCTAAAGGCGTATTGAGCGTGGTGCATGGCGACAAGGGCGCTGTGGATGCGCTGATTGAAGCACCGGAAGTGAAAGCGTTGAGTTTCGTGGGTTCGACGCCGATTGCCGAGTACATCTATTCCGAAGCGACCAAGCGCGGCAAACGCGTCCAGGCGCTGGGTGGTGCGAAGAACCATGCGGTGCTGATGCCGGATGCGGACTTGGATAACGCCGTCAGTGCCTTGATGGGGGCGGCATACGGTTCTTGCGGTGAGCGCTGCATGGCGATCTCGGTGGCCGTGTGCGTGGGCGAGCAGGTGGCGGATGCGTTGATTGCCAAGCTGGTGCCGCAGGTCAAGGCGCTGAAGATCGGCGCGGGCACGTCCTGCGGCCTGGATATGGGGCCGCTGGTGACGGGGCAAGCACGTGACAAAGTCAGTGGCTATATAGAGGACGGTGTGGCGGCGGGTGCTGAGTTGGTGGTTGATGGTCGTGGCTTGAGTGTTGCCGGACATGAGGAGGGTTTCTTCCTCGGCGGCAGCCTGTTTGACCGTGTGACGCCTGAGATGCGCATCTACAAGGAAGAGATCTTTGGCCCGGTGCTGTGCGTGGTTCGGGTGAATAGCCTGGAAGCGGCAATGCAACTGATCAACGATCACGAATATGGCAATGGCACCTGCATCTTTACTCGCGATGGTGAGGCCGCACGTTTGTTCTGTGACGAGATTGAAGTGGGCATGGTGGGCGTGAACGTTCCACTGCCGGTGCCGGTGGCGTATCACAGCTTTGGTGGCTGGAAGCGTTCGTTGTTTGGCGACCTGCATGCCTATGGGCCGGATGGGGTGCGTTTCTATACCCGTCGGAAAGCAATCACCCAGCGTTGGCCGCAACGTGCCAGTCATGAAGCGTCGCAGTTTGCTTTCCCTAGCTTGTCGTAATGCAAGTAGAAAGCCGGCCCCTCGGGGCCGGCTTTCGCTTTTTTGGGGTTTTTTGACCGATATGACAGAAATATGAAAAAGGTGTTGACGGCAGATTCCAGACGTCTATAATTCGCCCCACTTCCGGCGCAGTCGAAACGGAAAACTCCTTGGTAAACAATGAGTTATGTAGGTTTCGGCAGCAGGTTGCTTCAGTTCATCGAAGCCAAAAGGGAGTTGAAAAAGAGGTGTTGACAGCAGCGTGTAACGCTGTAGAATTCGCCTCCCGCTAACGAGAGATCGAAGGCGCAAGTGGTTGAAGTTGTTGAAGAATTCTTCGAAAACTTCTGAAAATAATCACTTGACAGCAAATGAGGCTGCTGTAGAATGCGCGCCTCGGTTGAGACGAAAGATCTTAACCAACCGCTCTTTAACAACTGAATCAAGCAATTCGTGTGGGTGCTTGTGGAGTCAGACTGATAGTCAACAAGATTATCAGCATCACAAGTTACTCCGCGAGAAATCAAAGATGTAACCAACGATTGCTGAGCCAAGTTTAGGGTTTCTTAAAAACCCAAAGATGTTTGAACTGAAGAGTTTGATCATGGCTCAGATTGAACGCTGGCGGCAGGCCTAACACATGCAAGTCGAGCGGTAGAGAGAAGCTTGCTTCTCTTGAGAGCGGCGGACGGGTGAGTAATGCCTAGGAATCTGCCTGGTAGTGGGGGATAACGTTCGGAAACGAACGCTAATACCGCATACGTCCTACGGGAGAAAGCAGGGGACCTTCGGGCCTTGCGCTATCAGATGAGCCTAGGTCGGATTAGCTAGTTGGTGAGGTAATGGCTCACCAAGGCGACGATCCGTAACTGGTCTGAGAGGATGATCAGTCACACTGGAACTGAGACACGGTCCAGACTCCTACGGGAGGCAGCAGTGGGGAATATTGGACAATGGGCGAAAGCCTGATCCAGCCATGCCGCGTGTGTGAAGAAGGTCTTCGGATTGTAAAGCACTTTAAGTTGGGAGGAAGGGCAGTTACCTAATACGTGATTGTTTTGACGTTACCGACAGAATAAGCACCGGCTAACTCTGTGCCAGCAGCCGCGGTAATACAGAGGGTGCAAGCGTTAATCGGAATTACTGGGCGTAAAGCGCGCGTAGGTGGTTTGTTAAGTTGGATGTGAAATCCCCGGGCTCAACCTGGGAACTGCATTCAAAACTGACTGACTAGAGTATGGTAGAGGGTGGTGGAATTTCCTGTGTAGCGGTGAAATGCGTAGATATAGGAAGGAACACCAGTGGCGAAGGCGACCACCTGGACTAATACTGACACTGAGGTGCGAAAGCGTGGGGAGCAAACAGGATTAGATACCCTGGTAGTCCACGCCGTAAACGATGTCAACTAGCCGTTGGAAGCCTTGAGCTTTTAGTGGCGCAGCTAACGCATTAAGTTGACCGCCTGGGGAGTACGGCCGCAAGGTTAAAACTCAAATGAATTGACGGGGGCCCGCACAAGCGGTGGAGCATGTGGTTTAATTCGAAGCAACGCGAAGAACCTTACCAGGCCTTGACATCCAATGAACTTTCTAGAGATAGATTGGTGCCTTCGGGAACATTGAGACAGGTGCTGCATGGCTGTCGTCAGCTCGTGTCGTGAGATGTTGGGTTAAGTCCCGTAACGAGCGCAACCCTTGTCCTTAGTTACCAGCACGTAATGGTGGGCACTCTAAGGAGACTGCCGGTGACAAACCGGAGGAAGGTGGGGATGACGTCAAGTCATCATGGCCCTTACGGCCTGGGCTACACACGTGCTACAATGGTCGGTACAGAGGGTTGCCAAGCCGCGAGGTGGAGCTAATCCCATAAAACCGATCGTAGTCCGGATCGCAGTCTGCAACTCGACTGCGTGAAGTCGGAATCGCTAGTAATCGCGAATCAGAATGTCGCGGTGAATACGTTCCCGGGCCTTGTACACACCGCCCGTCACACCATGGGAGTGGGTTGCACCAGAAGTAGCTAGTCTAACCTTCGGGAGGACGGTTACCACGGTGTGATTCATGACTGGGGTGAAGTCGTAACAAGGTAGCCGTAGGGGAACCTGCGGCTGGATCACCTCCTTAATCGACGACATCAGCTGCTCCATAAGTTCCCACACGAATTGCTTGATTCATTGAAGAAGACGATAAGAAGCAGCCCGAAATTGGGTCTGTAGCTCAGTTGGTTAGAGCGCACCCCTGATAAGGGTGAGGTCGGCAGTTCGAATCTGCCCAGACCCACCAATTTTGTGTGGGAAACGCCTGTAGAAATACGGGGCCATAGCTCAGCTGGGAGAGCGCCTGCCTTGCACGCAGGAGGTCAACGGTTCGATCCCGTTTGGCTCCACCACTACTGCTTCTGAAAGTTTTGAAAGCTTAGAAATGAGCATTCCATCGGGTTGATGATGAATGTTGATTTCTAGTCTTTGATTAGATCGTTCTTTAAAAATTTGGGTATGTGATAGAAAGATAGACTGAACGTTACTTTCACTGGTAACGGATCAGGCTAAGGTAAAATTTGTGAGTTCTCTTAATTGAGAAATTCGAATTTTCGGCGAATGTTGTCTTCACAGTATAACCAGATTGCTTGGGGTTATATGGTCAAGTGAAGAAGCGCATACGGTGGATGCCTTGGCAGTCAGAGGCGATGAAAGACGTGGTAGCCTGCGAAAAGCTTCGGGGAGTCGGCAAACAGACTTTGATCCGGAGATGTCTGAATGGGGGAACCCAGCCATCATAAGATGGTTATCTTGTACTGAATACATAGGTGCAAGAGGCGAACCAGGGGAACTGAAACATCTAAGTACCCTGAGGAAAAGAAATCAACCGAGATTCCCTTAGTAGTGGCGAGCGAACGGGGACTAGCCCTTAAGTGGCTTTGAGATTAGCGGAACGTTCTGGAAAGTACGGCCATAGTGGGTGATAGCCCTGTACGCGAAAATCTCTTAGTCATGAAATCGAGTAGGACGGAGCACGAGAAACTTTGTCTGAATATGGGGGGACCATCCTCCAAGGCTAAATACTACTGACTGACCGATAGTGAACTAGTACCGTGAGGGAAAGGCGAAAAGAACCCCGGAGAGGGGAGTGAAATAGATCCTGAAACCGTATGCGTACAAGCAGTGGGAGCCTACTTTGTTAGGTGACTGCGTACCTTTTGTATAATGGGTCAGCGACTTATTTTCAGTGGCGAGCTTAACCGAATAGGGGAGGCGTAGCGAAAGCGAGTCTTAATAGGGCGTCTAGTCGCTGGGAATAGACCCGAAACCGGGCGATCTATCCATGGGCAGGTTGAAGGTTGGGTAACACTAACTGGAGGACCGAACCGACTACCGTTGAAAAGTTAGCGGATGACCTGTGGATCGGAGTGAAAGGCTAATCAAGCTCGGAGATAGCTGGTTCTCCTCGAAAGCTATTTAGGTAGCGCCTCATGTATCACTGTAGGGGGTAGAGCACTGTTTCGGCTAGGGGGTCATCCCGACTTACCAAACCGATGCAAACTCCGAATACCTACAAGTGCCGAGCATGGGAGACACACGGCGGGTGCTAACGTCCGTCGTGAAAAGGGAAACAACCCAGACCGTCAGCTAAGGTCCCAAAGTTATGGTTAAGTGGGAAACGATGTGGGAAGGCTTAGACAGCTAGGAGGTTGGCTTAGAAGCAGCCACCCTTTAAAGAAAGCGTAATAGCTCACTAGTCGAGTCGGCCTGCGCGGAAGATGTAACGGGGCTCAAACCATACACCGAAGCTACGGGTATCACGTAAGTGATGCGGTAGAGGAGCGTTCTGTAAGCCTGTGAAGGTGAGTTGAGAAGCTTGCTGGAGGTATCAGAAGTGCGAATGCTGACATGAGTAACGACAATGGGTGTGAAAAACACCCACGCCGAAAGACCAAGGTTTCCTGCGCAACGTTAATCGACGCAGGGTTAGTCGGTCCCTAAGGCGAGGCTGAAAAGCGTAGTCGATGGAAAACAGGTTAATATTCCTGTACTTCTGGTTATTGCGATGGAGGGACGGAGAAGGCTAGGCCAGCTTGGCGTTGGTTGTCCAAGTTTAAGGTGGTAGGCTGAGATCTTAGGTAAATCCGGGATCTTAAGGCCGAGAGCTGATGACGAGTTAACTTTTAGTTAACGAAGTGGTTGATGCCATGCTTCCAAGAAAAGCTTCTAAGCTTCAGGTAACCAGGAACCGTACCCCAAACCGACACAGGTGGTTGGGTAGAGAATACCAAGGCGCTTGAGAGAACTCGGGTGAAGGAACTAGGCAAAATGGCACCGTAACTTCGGGAGAAGGTGCGCCGGTGAGGGTGAAGGACTTGCTCCGTAAGCTCATGCCGGTCGAAGATACCAGGCCGCTGCGACTGTTTATTAAAAACACAGCACTCTGCAAACACGAAAGTGGACGTATAGGGTGTGACGCCTGCCCGGTGCCGGAAGGTTAATTGATGGGGTTAGCTAACGCGAAGCTCTTGATCGAAGCCCCGGTAAACGGCGGCCGTAACTATAACGGTCCTAAGGTAGCGAAATTCCTTGTCGGGTAAGTTCCGACCTGCACGAATGGCGTAACGATGGCGGCGCTGTCTCCACCCGAGACTCAGTGAAATTGAAATCGCTGTGAAGATGCAGTGTATCCGCGGCTAGACGGAAAGACCCCGTGAACCTTTACTATAGCTTTGCACTGGACTTTGAATTTGCTTGTGTAGGATAGGTGGGAGGCTTTGAAGCGTGGACGCCAGTTCGCGTGGAGCCATCCTTGAAATACCACCCTGGCAACTTTGAGGTTCTAACTCAGGTCCGTTATCCGGATCGAGGACAGTGTATGGTGGGTAGTTTGACTGGGGCGGTCTCCTCCTAAAGAGTAACGGAGGAGTACGAAGGTGCGCTCAGACCGGTCGGAAATCGGTCGTAGAGTATAAAGGCAAAAGCGCGCTTGACTGCGAGACAGACACGTCGAGCAGGTACGAAAGTAGGTCTTAGTGATCCGGTGGTTCTGTATGGAAGGGCCATCGCTCAACGGATAAAAGGTACTCCGGGGATAACAGGCTGATACCGCCCAAGAGTTCATATCGACGGCGGTGTTTGGCACCTCGATGTCGGCTCATCACATCCTGGGGCTGAAGCCGGTCCCAAGGGTATGGCTGTTCGCCATTTAAAGTGGTACGCGAGCTGGGTTTAGAACGTCGTGAGACAGTTCGGTCCCTATCTGCCGTGGACGTTTGAGATTTGAGAGGGGCTGCTCCTAGTACGAGAGGACCGGAGTGGACGAACCTCTGGTGTTCCGGTTGTCACGCCAGTGGCATTGCCGGGTAGCTATGTTCGGAATAGATAACCGCTGAAAGCATCTAAGCGGGAAACTAGCCTCAAGATGAGATCTCACTGGAACCTTGAGTTCCCTGAAGGGCCGTCGAAGACTACGACGTTGATAGGTTGGGTGTGTAAGCGCTGTGAGGCGTTGAGCTAACCAATACTAATTGCCCGTGAGGCTTGACCATATAACACCCAAGCAATTTGACTACTCTAACGAGCATCAGATTGCGGTGTGTGAAGATGATACGAACCGAAAGTTCGATATCTCACAAAACACCGATCTGTCACATACCCAATTTGCTGAAGCGAGGCCATCAGGTCACGACTCAGTACCCGAATTTCTTGACGACCATAGAGCATTGGAACCACCTGATCCCATCCCGAACTCAGCAGTGAAACGATGCATCGCCGATGGTAGTGTGGGGTTTCCCCATGTGAGAGTAGGTCATCGTCAAGATTAAATTCCGAAACCCCATTTGCGAAAGCAGATGGGGTTTTGTTTTGGGCGGTCGAAAACATTAGCGCCTCGAATCCCCCGACAAATTTGCACAGTTATTTCTGAACCAGACCACTAGAATAGGCACCTAACCTTTTTTTAGAGTCCGAGCCCTACTTATGCCCGATCCGGTTGATGCCCTTGAGGTGTCGGATTTACCGCTGGACGACCTGGTGGCATGCCATGAGTGCGACTTGCTGATGCGCAAACCAGTGCTCGCCCTTGGCGAAAAAGCCCAATGCCCGCGTTGCGGTTACGAGCTATACGCTCACCGCCACAACGTCGTTGAGCGAAGCCTCGCCTTGGTGCTGGCGGCGTTGCTGTTGTACATCCCCGCGAACTTTCTGCCGATCATGCAGCTCAATCTACTTGGGCAGTCCTCTGAAGACACGGTATGGAGCGGCGTCGTTGGCTTGTTCGATACCGGCATGCAAGGCGTTGCCGCCGTGGTATTCCTATGCAGCATGGGTATCCCATTGCTCAAGCTGCTTTGCCAGTTGGCAGTGTTGCTCAGCATTCGCTGGAACATCGGCCGCAGTTATGGACTGCTGTTTTACCGCATCTACCATCACATGAAAGACTGGGGGATGTTGGAGGTCTATCTGATGGGCGTACTGGTGGCGATCGTTAAACTCGCCGACATGGCCGCCATCACGGTGGGCCTGGGTCTTGTCTGTTTCGTCAGCTTATTAATGGTTCAGGTGCTGCTTGAGGTGGTGATGTCGCCCCACCAGATCTGGCAAGCGTTGTCAGGAGAGGATGATCATGCGGGCGATTGATGCAGGCATTCTGATTTGTACCGAATGCCATGAGTTGAACAAGCAAGACCCCGATAGCGACGAGCAGCTCTGCACGCGCTGCGGTGCGTTGATCCATGCGCGGCGCCCCAATAGCCTCACTCGCACCTGGGCGTTGCTGATCACTGCGGCAATTTTGTACATCCCCGCCAACCTGCTCCCCATCATGACGATCAATTCCTTGGGGCAGGGGGATCCCAGTACCATCATGGCCGGTGTGATCCAACTCGTTCAGCACGGCATGTTCCCTATCGCCGCCGTGGTGTTTATCGCCAGTATCCTGGTGCCGACATTTAAGCTGGTCGGCATAGGTCTGCTACTGTTCTCGGTGCAGCGTCACCAACCGCTGTCCGCGCAACAACGCATTGTGATGTACCGTTTTATCGAATTCATTGGCCGCTGGTCCATGCTGGATATCTTCGTGATCGCCATCCTGGTGGCGGTTGTAAACTTTGGGCGACTTGCCAGCGTCGAGGCTAATCTCGGCGCGGCAGCGTTCGCCAGTGTGGTGATCTTGACGATGCTTGCCGCAGTAACTTTCGATCCCCGACTGATTTGGGATAACACGGAGTCGGACGACGACCATGAGTGATTTGCCTAAAGCTAAAACCCGCCCAGCTTCCAACTGGTCGGCTATTTGGGTGCTGCCCCTGATTGCCCTGATCATCGGTGGCTGGCTGGGGTGGCGTGCCTATTCCCAACAAGGCATCGATATCCAGGTGCGCTTTGAAAGCGGCGAAGGCATCCAGGTCAACAAGACCGAAGTGGTCTACAAAGGTATGCCGGTGGGCAAGGTCAAGGCTCTGGCCTTGGACGACGAGGGTAACAATCGCGGGGTGATCGCCACCATCGAGATGAACAAGGACGTCGACCAATACCTCAAAACCAATACGCGCTTCTGGCTGGTCAAACCGAGCGTTAGCCTCGCCGGTATCACCGGCCTGGAAACCCTGGTGTCAGGCAACTACATCGCCGCCAGCCCAGGCGACGGTGAACCCACGCGCAAATTCAAGGCGCTCTCCGAAGAGCCGCCGTTGTCCGACGCGAAACCGGGCCTGCACTTGACCGTCAAGGCCGACCGCCTTGGTTCGCTCAACCGTGGCAGTCCGGTGTTCTACAAACAGATCCAGGTCGGTCAGGTCAAAAGCTACTTGCTCTCCGAAGACCAGAGCACGGTCGAGATCAAGGTCTACATCGAGCCAACCTACGCCAGTCTTGTGCGTAAACACACACGGTTCTGGAACGCCAGCGGCATCAGCATCGACGCCAATCTCTCCGGTGTAAAAGTCCGCAGCGAATCCCTTTCCAGCATCGTCGCCGGCGGCATCGCCTTCGCCACGCCGGAAAATCGCAAGGACAGCCCGCCCACGGATCCGAGCCTGCCCTTCCGTTTGTACGAGGATTTTGACGCGGCCGCAGCCGGCATCCGGGTCAAGGTCAAGCTCACCGACTTCGAAGGTCTGCAAGCTGGCCGTACGCCAGTGATGTACAAAGGCATCCAGGTCGGTAGCCTGAAAACCCTGAAGGTCGACCCGGACCTGTCCAGCGCCAACGCAGAACTGACCCTCGACCCACTGGCCGAGGATTACCTGGTGCAAGACACCCAGTTCTGGGTGGTCAAACCTTCGATTTCCCTGGCCGGCATCACCGGGCTTGAAGCCTTGGTCAAAGGCAATTACATCGCCATCCGCCCTGGTGACAAAGGCACCGCCCCACAGCGCGAATTCGTTGCCCGCGCCAAGGCTCCACCGTTGGACCTGCGCTCACCAGGCCTGCACATGGTGTTGTTCACCGACAACCTCGGCTCCCTGGATGTCGGCAGTCCGATCCTCTACAAGCAGGTCAAGGTCGGCTCGGTGCAGAGCTACCAGTTCTCGCGCAAGAACAAGCAATTGGTGATCGGCGTCCATATCGAGAAGGAATACGAAAACCTGGTCAACGGCTCGACGCGTTTCTGGAATGCCAGCGGCGTCACCCTGACCGGTGGCCTCACAGGCGGCATCCAGGTCAAGAGTGAATCCCTGGCCAGCCTGATGGCCGGCGGCATCGCCTTCGAAACCCCGGAGCCGAACGTGCCTCTGAAAAAGCGCATCCCGCGTTTCCGCTTGTTTGCCGACCGCGAAGCCGCCAACCAACACGGCACCTTGGTGACCATCAAGGTCGACCGCGCCGATGGCATGCGTCCTGGCACGCCCGTACGTTTCAAAGGTTTGGACGTCGGTAAGATTGAGAGTGTCGACCTGAGTGCCGACATGCAATCGGTGCTGCTCAGCGCCCGTATCACCCAAGTGGCAGACCGCATTGCCCGCGCCGGCAGTCAGTTCTGGGTGGTCAAGCCTGAGCTGGGACTGATGAAAACCTCTAACCTGGAAACCCTGGTCACCGGGCAATACATTGAAGTGCTGCCAGCGGCGAAAAATGCCGGCCCACAAAAGAGTTTCGTCGCGCTGGATCAACCCCCAGAAGCCGTGCACCAGGAAGCTGGCTTGAGCCTCACCCTCAGCGCCGCACGCCGCGGTTCACTGAAGGAAGGCGTACCGGTCACTTACCGTGAAGTCACCGTGGGCAAAGTGACCGGCTACGAATTGGGCCAGACCGCTGACCGCGTACTGATCCACATCCTGATCGAGCCCAAGTACGCTCCCCTGGTGCGCAGCGGCAGCCGCTTCTGGAACACCAGTGGCTTTGGTCTCGACTTTGGGCTGTTCAAAGGCGCGACGGTACGCACCGAGTCCCTGGAAACCCTGGTCGCCGGCGGTATCGCCTTCGCCACCCCAGACGGTGAGCGCATGGGCAACCCCGCCCGCCCACAGCAAACCTTCGCGCTGTTCGACAAGTTCGAAGATGAATGGCTGACCTGGGCGCCTAAAATCCCACTCGGCAAATAAACGCCGACAAAAAAGGCCGCGATCCCGAAGATCGCGGCCTTTTGCATTTCAGCGAAACAAATCAGACTTCATCCAACTCCGGCTCATCCGCCTGCACATTCATTGTCGCCTTCACCACATCGTGGCGACGGATGTACTTCCAGTCCGCCTCGTCGATATAGATCCCGTTCGGCCCACTGCCGCCTTCCAGGTCGATCGCCACCTGGGCGGATACT
Source organism: Pseudomonas simiae (assembly GCF_000934565.1). Classification (NCBI taxonomy): domain Bacteria; kingdom Pseudomonadati; phylum Pseudomonadota; class Gammaproteobacteria; order Pseudomonadales; family Pseudomonadaceae; genus Pseudomonas; species Pseudomonas simiae. Next base: position 754,211 of record NZ_CP010896.1, read on the forward strand.
TGTGGCTTCACGCTGGCCAAAATCGGCACGAAGCCCAGCTGCAAGCTGGTTTCCAGCAACGCCGCCTGGTTCTTCTCGTCGATGTCCGCCGCTTCGTCAAGGTAGTACGGCAAGCGCACACGCCCAGCCTGGTCGCGGTCCATCAAGTGCAGCAACAGATACATGTTGGTCAGCGCCTTGATGGTCATGGTGGTGCCGTTGGACGCCGCACCATCGATGTCGGTGTGAATCACTGGCTGGCCATGCACCTTGGTGATTTCGAACGCCAGCTCGAACAAGTCCTTGAGGCCCAACTGGTTATGGTTGGCCGCCACCAGGCGAGCCAGGTATTCCTTGGCTTCTTCGTTCTTGTTGTCTTGTTCGGCGCTCTGGCTCAGGTCGAACACCGACAGCGTCTCGCCTTCTTCATACTGGCCGGCACTGTGGATGATCTGGTCGATATGCTTGAGGGCTTCCTTGTTCGGCGCGAGCACGATGCGGAAGCTTTGCAGGTTGGAGACCTGGCGTTTGTTGATCTCACGGTTGAACAGCGCCAACTGGTGCTCAAGGCTGTCGTAGTCGCTGCGAATATTGCGCAGGGTCCGCGCAATGTCGGTGACCGCCGCACGGCGCGCCTTGCCCAACGTCAGGGCTTCATCGGTACGGTGTGCATAGGCGTTGATCAACAACTGCAGGCGACGCTCGACATCGTCCTCGCTGTCGAACTTGGCCACGCCCTTGAGACGTACCTGGGCATACAGTGCTTCGATCTGCCCATCGGCGCGCAGCAGACCTTGCCAGCTGTCCTGATAGTCATTGAGCAGGGGCAGCAGGTTGTCCATGGAGTCGTCGACCGGGTCCATGAACGGCGTACCGAATGGCAAGTCCGCCGGCAGCAGTTGACGACGGCGCAATGCGTCATCCAGCGTGCGTTGCTTGGCTTCCATATCGCCGATCTGACGGCCCACCAGTTGCAGCTTGGCCGACAGCTGCTGGACGCGTTCAGTGAAGGCATCACTGGAGCGTTTCAACTCATCCTGCGCTGCTTCCATCTGCGCCAGGTTTTCCAGCTTCTCGCCTTCCTCCGCGCTCAGGGTTTGTGCACGGCGGAAGTCTTCCAGCGCCTTTTGTGCATCCAGCACCTGTTGGTACAGCGCTTCGGTCTGAGTCTTGCTCGCAGCGCGGTCAGACGCGACGGCCTGCTGGGTTTTCAGTTGCTTGAGTTCTTTTTCCAGGCGCTCTTTCTGGTCGCGCAATGCCGCGCGATCCGCAAGCGCCTGCAACGCCGGCGGTTCGATGTGGGAGATGTCGATGGACAGCCCCGGTACTTCAAAGCGCTCGCCTTTGAAGCCATCGAGGATCTGCTCCAGGGATTTGACCCACTGGCCATCCTCGTCCAGCGTGATGCCATGCTCGCCCAACGGCAGGCTGAACAACGAACTGTTGAACAGACGCATCAGACGCTCGACATCCTGCTGTGAGAATTCTTCCCGCAGCTTGGCGTAGCTGTTGTTGTCCGCATGGTCGAGCTGCTGTTTGACCGACTTCAGGCGCTTTTCCAGGTCGCGCAGACGCTCGTCCAGATCCTCGGCGCTGAACTGCCGCGACTGCGCCAATGCGCCCGCCAGCTCATCGTGAGCATCCTTGGCTGCCAGCAGCTGTTGCTCTAGCACCTTCACGTCATCCACCAGCGCAAAGCGATGTTTGAGCACCGACAGCTCACCCAGCCAACGCTGGATCCCGCTGATCTCACGCTCCAGGCGCATCAATTCCTGGGTGCCGCCGCGCTGGTCATTCTGCAGCGCGTCCTGCTCGTTACGGTAATGCTCGGCCTGAATGGTCAGTTCTTCCTTGCGCGCACTGGCGTAGTCCGACCAGGTGCCCAGCAACGAATCCAGCAAGGGTGACAGGCGATGCAATTTGCCGCGCAGGATGTCGCGTTGTTTCACGCCGTTGGAAAGCGCTTCGACCAATGGACCGGCGGCGACCAAGGAGTTGTAGTCCTGCTCCATGCGCCTTACATCGCGGAAGGCTTCTTCGCACGCAGCGATGTAATCCACGCTGCCGGAACGCAGGCTGTGTTCAAACGCATCGAGGAACAGCTGCTTGAGCTTGGCCGCGGTGATTTCCCGCATGTGCAGCAGGTTGATAAACAGCGCGCGGAAGGTCTTCAGGCTTTGTTCGCTGGTGGAGCGCAGCGGAATCAGGGTCAAGTCCAGCGGGATCGACGTATGGCCGCCCACCAGCAAACGACGTAGCTCATCGGGCTTGAGTTCGTAGGCTTTCAAACCCTCGCGCTCAAGGTTGGTGAACAGCTCCTTCTGGCGCAGGCAGGTGTCGTTCTTCTGGTAGTGGGCCAAGTCCAGCTTGCCGGCATAGGCGAAGAACTGGTGACCGAAACCACCGCCCGGGCCGCGACCGACCACGCCGATCACGTGCGGGCCGTGGGGTAGAGAGACCTCCACCAGGATGTAGCTGGTATCGGTGGCGAAATAGAAACGCCGCGATTGCTCCAGGGTGTACTTGCCGAAACTCATGTCCGACATGCGCGCCAGGATCGGGAACTGCAAGGCGTTGATCGACGCGGATTTACCCAGGTTGTTCGCGCCATACACCGACAGCGGTTCTTCCAGTGGGAACAGGCCCAGGCTGTAACCGGCGGTGTTCAATAGGGCGAAGCGGCGGATGCCGTAGCGTTCCTTACTCATGCGTCGGTCTCCTGTTCTTCGGCAATGGCGCGGGCCAGGGCGTCTTCTTCGCTTTCGTCCGCAAAGTCACTCAAGTCCAGCGGGTCATCGGTTTTCAGCAATTTCTCATCGCTGTCTTCGTCGATGATCACCGGTGCCGGCAGCGGCAACACGCTATGGATGCTGGCCGCAAGATCGCGGTCCTGCTGCACCGACAGGCACACATCGAGGAAACGGTGCATTGGCGGCAGGAAGCGATAGATGCCGTTGTCTTCGCTGGCGAACCCGAGTTGAGTCATGCGGCGCATGATTTTCTCTTCGAGCTCTTCCTGGGTCTGCACTTCGGCCTGGATAAACAGGTCGCGGTACTTCTCCAGCAGCGACGGCAGTTCATCACGGCCCAGGCTGCCACCATCCAGCACGGCAATCGGGTCACGGCCCTGATCGGCCAGGTGCTCGACGATGATGAAGGTGAACAACGCCAGGCGCTGGGCGGTCTTGTTAACCTGCGCGGCGGCCACGGCGGTGTCCGGCACGAAGTAGTAGAAGCCGCGGGTATCGCAGACCAGCTCAAAGCCCAAAGCCTTGAACAGCGTGCGGTACTGGTCTTGGAAGTTCGACAGTTGCGCGTACAGCTCCGGGTCGCGGCGGCTGACGTGGTAACCCTTGAACAGCTCGCGAAAGATCGGCGCCAGATGGGACAGTTCGGATAGATCAAGATGCATGAGGTGTACTCGCAGAGTGCTCGGCGACGTCGGATCCAGCCGGGAGCAGGGCGAATGAGCGCAGGCTGACCTGGTGCTCGTGTGTGTGGTAATCGCGGCGTTCCAGGCGCTCGCGCTTGAAGCGTTTTTCGCGGGACAGGCGCGAGAACCAGTACAGCAATTCGTCGGTGGCGCCGTCCGGTTCCTGTTCCAGCAGCCAGGTCATCAGATCCGGCATCGGCAGTGCGTCTTCGCAGCGCTCGAGCATCTCCTTGACCGTGCGCGGTGCGCGCTGGGCGTCGCCCTTGTGGGACTTGTGCGCCTTGGGGAAACGCGCCGGTTTCGGCTCGAAATTCGCCAGGGCGTACACATAGGCTTCGACCTGGCTGGCACTGCCGAGAAACGTGCTTTGCGGCCGGGTGAACATCGGCATCGCCGCTTGCGGCACCGCGTCCAGGCCTTTGCGGCGAATCGCCGACAGCGCCAGCGCCGCGCCACGGGTCACGGCATTGTGTCGGCGGGCTTCTTCACGCAGTGGCAGCAACAGCTCGCGGGCGTGACGCAAGGTCAGCTGGGCGCTGGTCTGCATTTCGAGGATGCGCGCGTGAGTGCGCAGCAGCATGTCGTCATCCACCAGGTGGCCGAGGCGCTGTTGCTCGGTGAGCATGCGCAGCAGCACATTCTCCACCTTGCGCACGCCTTGCTCGAACGCGCCGTCGGCGTTCACCAATTGGATCATCGGTTCGACGTACTCGTCCCAGGTGGCCAACACCTCCGCGTAACGCTGGCGCAACGGGATCTGCCGGTCGCTGGTCTTGGCGCGGTCGGCCACGGCAGCGAGGGCCTGTTCGTCGTTGGCGAGTTTTTTCAGCACGTCCCGCACGCGCATGTCGAGCAGGCGCAGTTGGCGGGCCAGGTCGTGGCCATCACGGATGTCGAAGGCGTCCTGGATATAACCCGCCAGGCGCTCAAGGTGGCGCAGGTAGGCTTCGATTTCCAGGCACAGGCCAAGCCGGTGCTCCTTGCGAAGATAGGCGAGGAAGTCGTGGATCTGTGCGTTGAGCTCGAAACGGTTCGGGCTCTTGGCGACAGGCACCAGGATATCCAGGCGAATCCACACGTCCAGCAGGCTGGTGATGTCCTGGGGCGTGCTGTCCAGTTGTTGGGCGGCCAATTGTGCGCGCAGTTCACCCAGGCTCAGGGTGCCTTGGTCGAAGTGTTCGCACAGTGGCTCAAGTAAGGCCCAGTGTTCGGCGAGGGCGCGCAGGACGCGCTTGGGTTCGATCATGGGAATGGCCGGCTGGTTGGCGATTAAAAGTCGCGATTGTACTGCATCGGGCGCGGGATTTATCCACAGCCGGTCAGTGCGCAGTGGGCGATTGTTGCCGAACAGCGGTAGAATCCCCGCTCTTTAGTTATCCACAAGTGGCCGAGCTGTGCTTATCGAGTCCCGACGTCGCGCTTACTTGACCGCCATGCAGGTGGTCAACTGGCTGCCCCGCACCGAACTGCCGTTTGCCGCGCCGTCGCGGCCGGAGCTGTTGCAGGCGCTTGAGCCCTTTGAGGCGTTCGAGTCGTCGGGCGAGGAGGCGGCCGCGCCGGTGGCGGTGGTCAAGCCTGCGCCTGAGACGCGCCCGGTCGTCGAACGGGCGAAGGTCGAAGTGCCGCGTCCGTCGCCGGTGACCAAGGCCGCCAAGGTGGTGGAAGAGGCGGCGCCGGTGGTCAAGGCCCCGGTGGTGCCGCCACCGCGTTTTGCCCTGCAATTGCTGCGTGCCGGACGCTGTCTGCTGCTGGTGGAATTGCCCACCGGCGAACGTTTCCAGACCCGCGACCCTGCCTACATGCTGCTCAAGGACATGCTGCGCGCCGCCGGCCTGCCCGACAGCCCGCAGATCGTCGGCGACCCGGTGCGCTGGCCGCTTCTGGTCCGCGGCAACATGGACCAGGGCCCGGAAGCCGCTCGGGATTTTGTGCAAGGTTTTGTGTCGGCACGCCTGGAGGACGAACCCTGTGTGTGCCTGTGGCTGATCGGCCTGCCCGCCGTGCGCTTTGCCGGCGAAGCCAATGCCGAAGCCTGGTATCGCGAACTGCAGGTCGAAGGCCTGGGTTCGGTATGGGCCCTGCCGGGCCTGGAATTATTAATGGAAGAGCCACAGCGTAAGGCTGATGTCTGGCAAGCCATGCGCCGGCTGATGGCGCGCTGGAAAACAACCGATGAGTGAGGCTTTATCCTTCCGCCCGATGACCGAGGCTGACCTCGACGCCGTGCTGAAAATCGAATACGCGGCGTTCAGCCATCCCTGGACCCGTGGCATTTTTCTCGATGGGCTGGGCAAGTACCAGATCTGGCTGATGTTCGAAGGGGAGCAGCAGGTGGGGCATGGCGTGGTGCAGATCATCCTCGACGAAGCGCACCTGTTGAACATCACCGTAAAGCCGGAGAATCAGGGCCGCGGCCTTGGCCTGGCGCTGTTGGAACACTTGATGTCCCGTGCCTACGCCGCCAGTGCACGTGAGTGCTTCCTGGAGGTGCGTGACAGCAATACTGGCGCGTTCCGCCTGTATGAGCGCTATGGCTTCAATGAAATTGGTCGGCGTCGAGATTACTACCCTGCCATCGGGGGCCGCGAAGACGCGGTCGTCATGGCCTGCACGTTGGTGGATTAACCACAAATCCAAATGTGGGAGCGGGCTTGCTCGCGAAAGCAGTGTGTCAGTCAAGATATCGGTCGACTGGCACTCCGCATTCGTGAGCAAGCTCGCTCTCACCTGTTGAACCGCGTTTTTTCAGCGGTTGCCGTCAATCGGATCAAGGTCGGCCAGCTCTGCCTCATCCAACCCATTCCCGCCGCCAATTTCATCTTCATCGACGATACTCAAGTCCCAATCCGCCTGCTCGCCTTCACCGGCTTCCTGGGCATCCCGCGCACCGTCTTCATGGATCAGCGTTTCCGGGCTCATGTCATCATCCGTAGACTCATGATCCGCCGTCGAAGCGCCCGTCATCCCGGCCTCACGCACCCGCTCTTCGGGCATCAGATGCTCGCGCTCGCGAGGTGGAATCTCATCGCCAATCTCTGCCGTAGGCGCTTCCTCGTCAAAATCCAGCTCGCGCATCGAGCCCATCCGGTCTTCGTTGTCGTCAATGGGTTCAGGCTGCGTAGCGCCGTAGGGACGTCGTGATTCAGTCATGGCCAATCCTCATACTGTGGGGCTTATAGTGTGTGGACAGGCTGCGCGTCCCAAAGATTCAAGCTAATTTGCGTGCGGCGTGACCTGGACGAAGGGTTGTCAGTCACAAAACTGCGCATCATTCCTGAGGCTTTCCCTGATGAACGAACTACAAGACCTGCTTGATAACAACGAACGCTGGGCGGACGCGATCAAACAGGAAGATCCCGAATTCTTCGCCAAGCTCGCCCGCCAACAAACCCCGGAATACCTGTGGATCGGCTGTTCCGACGCCCGCGTCCCGGCCAACGAAATCGTCGGCATGCTGCCGGGTGATCTGTTCGTGCACCGTAACGTGGCCAACGTGGTGCTGCACACCGACCTCAATTGCCTGTCGGTGATCCAGTACGCGGTGGACGTGCTCAAGGTCAAACACATTCTCGTCACCGGCCACTATGGCTGTGGCGGCGTGCGTGCTTCGATGCAGGACCGGCAGTTCGGCTTGATCGACGGCTGGCTGCGCACCATTCGTGATCTTTATTACGAAAACCGTGACCTGCTGGCCCAGCTGCCGACCGAAGAAGAGCGCGTCGACCGCCTGTGCGAGCTGAATGTGATCCAGCAAGTGGCCAACGTTGGCCATACCAGCATTGTGCAAAACGCCTGGCACCGTGGGCAGAGCCTGTCGATCCATGGCTGCATCTACGGCATCAAGGATGGCCGCTGGAAGAGCTTGAACACCACCATCAGTGGTTTCGAGCAGCTGCCGCCGCAGTATCGCCTGCGTCCGTTGGGTGAAGCCTAAGAGCGTTTGCGCTCGCGCCACCGGGCCATGAACGCCTGCCCCTCGGCGTTCAGCGGCTCGTCACGGCCGGTAATCCAGCCCCGGCAGTTGAGTTCGCCACACTGGCAGGCGAACTGTCGGAACAGCGCGTCTTCGGTCACCGCGTAATCCATGGTCAGCAGGGCGCCGGCAGGGATTTCATGCAGGGCCCAGACCTCCAGGTAGTGCACGTCGAGAAACACGTTCGGTTTGCACGAATGCGACAGCAGCCCACTGAACCAACAGTCGTAGAGGTGGATGCGCGGCGACAGCTGCAAGGTGTGCAGGCGTCGCTCGCTCAAGACGTAGCCGGAGATCCTGGCGATGCATACACGCCCGTCAAAGGCCGCGAGAGTCTTGACCCCGGCAACCCTGCCGCCGGGGGCCTGTATGACCTCGAATTGCGTGCTCGACGGGTAGCCTTGTCCTTTTGCCAGCTCTGATTTGAAAGGGTAAAGGCAGTCACTTACCGCGGTTCTAGCCTTATCCATGGCTTGAGTCTTCATAACTCTCCTGGCTTAGGCTGCATCGACCAGAGGGTGGGGCTGACTACCAGTCTTGCAGCTGTTGGACGCGGCTCAAGACTCGCTGAACAGGTAGCCGATTGCTACTGTCAATGTTGACAGTCAAATCGGCTTTTTTGTGCGAACTATAGCGCCGGCGCCGCAATGGCCGGTGCGGGGGCCGCGTTCTTCAGTTGTTTCAACTGGGTCTTGATGGCCGGCGTGGCGCATTTGGCGTTGGCCTCCTCCGTGGACAGGTTGCGCACCGAGGTATAGAACAACTCGCAGGTTTGCTCCTTGCGTGTGACCTGCCAGGTGTTCATGCACGCCTTGAGCAACACATTCGGATCGCTTGCCGGTTTCTGCCCCATCCCGGCTTGCCAGCAGGCGGCGCTCAGATCCTGGCCCATCACCTTCAACCCGGCCTCGTCGGCTTTCTGCTCGTTGCCGTCGTAAGTGTCGGGGCTCGCGGCATACCAAATGTAACTCGGGTGGTTGGCGCCCAGCACCGGGACGGTCTTGCCGGCGACCGGGCTGATCTGCGCCAGGCCCAGCACCGCCACGGTCTGCCCGTATTGTTGCTTGATCCAGCTGCGCACCGGTGCACCGAACGCCACCATCGGCAACGCTCCTTTGGCCGGCAGACTCAGTTCCTGGACCATGCGCGTCTGGTATTCAGTGAAGTAGCCGTAGACGGTTTCCAGGTCCTTGCCCGCGTTGGACGGCGCGGCGATGGGCGCGATATCAATGATGGTCTGGTAAGCCGGTGTTTCAGTAGCCGGGATACCGTTCTCCGTGAGCAGGGTGGCCCAACGGTCGGTGGTGGCCGATTCCAGGTAGTCCTGGGCCTGGGTCAGCGAGTAATCCGGCGGGAAGTGCAGCAACTCGATGCTTTTGCGGTTCTCCAGGGCCATGCCCAGCGGCAGGAACAGGTACCAGTTATAGGCCCATTTGCCGTCGCTGTTGAGCTTGCTCGCGCCTTGGTAGGCCAGGTCAGCGGTGTTGAGTAGCGTGGTCAAGGGCTGGCCGTAGCCGTCCGGCACGCCGGTGAACGTCGCCGACACCTGCCCGTCACGGGTTTTGACGCTGACCTTGGCGCGGTTGTAACCGTCACGCTGCAGGCTCTGGTTCAAATAATGCTCGGCAGTCTGCTCGAGCGTCCACGGCCGGAAGCAGATCACGTTGCAGTTATTGGGGAACGCGAACAACTGGGTCACACGTTGCGTGCTGCCCAGTTGCACCTCGATGTCGGCCTGTACGGCCGCACTGGACAGCAGTGCGGCCAGGGTGAATGACAACCTGTTCGGTTTGAACATACTCGATTCCTTGTCAGCGAAAGCCCGTCTGCGCGGGGTGAAAGCCCACGTGCACACAGTAGCGGTTGACCAGGGAAATCGCGTGCTAAATCACCGTGCATGTCGCTATTGGATAAGAAAACCTACAGGTTGAACTGCAAGGCGTTGCTCAAATCACCCATGGGCTTCTGGCCACGGGCGGTCATCGCGTCGTCGCGCAGCTTGAGGCCGTCCAGTTTCTCCAATTGGAACACCCGGGTGATCAACCGCAGGATCGACGCCGTGTCGTAAACCGTATGGTCCACCGTGCCCTTGCGCGCGAATGGCGAGACCACAATCGCGGGAATCCGTGTGCCAGGGCCCCAACGGTCGCCTTTTGGCGGTGCGACGTGGTCCCACCAGCCGCCGTTTTCATCCACCGTGATAATCACCACCATGTTTTTCCACTGCGGGCTTTCCTGCAGCATTTTCAGGGCGCGGGTGATATGGCGATCGCCCGAAGCCACGTCGGCATAACCGGCGTGCATGTTGAGGTTGCCCTGGGGTTTGTAGAACGTCACCGCCGGCAGTGTTCCGGCCAGGGCATCCGCCATGAAGCGGTTGGTGCTCGGCTCATCGCCCAGGCCGCCATCGCGCAGGCGTTTGTTGCGCTCAGCGCGGTTTTCCGGGCCTTGCTGCTTGAAGTAATTGAACGGCTGGTGGTGGTACTGAAAGCTCGGGATCTTTGGAATGGCCAGCGAATCCTTGTGCTCGTCGATCGTGGCCTGCCAGGCACCGCCGTACCAGGCCCAATCGACGTTCTTCTTCGACAGCTTATCGCCAATGTGTTCGTGGGACTGCGGCACCAGCACGCTGGGCAGATCGGGCTTGGCGTAGTCCGGGCGCTCGGGATCGCGGATCCAGGTCGGCCAGTAGGGAGGTGCCATGGTGTTGACCGCATAGCCGTCCGGCGTCAGTGCGCTGGGGCCGAATTGCGGGGGGCCGGTCATGGCGCTGGCCGGGGATTGGTCCAGCGGCTTGAGGCGCGTGCCGGTCGGGTCGTCGCCCTGCAGCGTGGCGATCTGGGATTTGGCCACGGAATTGGCGGCGTCCGGGTAAAACGGCACCTGAGCGCTGATCAAGTACTGGTGATTGAGGTACGAGCCGCCAAAGGCACCTTGAAAGAAGTTGTCGCAAAGCACGAACTCTTTGGCGACGTCCCACAAGCGCAATGAGTAGCGCGTTTGCGGGTAGTGACCAAACGTCAGCGCACCCGAGTCGGCCCAGGCGACAAAACTGTCGTTCTTGCCACCATTGATCTGCATCTGGTTCTGGTAAAACACGTGCCACAGGTCGCGAGTGACCAGGCTCAATGGCAGGTCTTCGCCGTTCGGACCTTTCAGTGCGTAAGGTGCGTTGGGCAAGTGCTCCTGATATTGGGTGGCGCTGGGGTAAACCACCCCGTCAATCGTCTGTGGCCCAAGCTGAGTCACGCCGCCCCAGACTTGCGGCAGCGTGTCCAGCAGGCTGCCGTCGCGGTCGCGTTGCTGGTAGTCGGCGGGTTTGAGTGCGGACAGCGGGCTTTCCACACCAGGGAAATCGGCAAACAGGTTGTTGAAACTGCGGTTCTCGCCGTAGATCACCACCACATTCTTCACGTTGTCGTGCAGGGCCTTGTCCAGTTCGGCAGGCGTCAGATCACGTTGGGTGACTGGGCCTGGCTGATCTGCCGGGCTGCCGCAGGCGCTCAGGGTCGCCCCGGCGCCAAGCACGGCAACGCCGCCTAAAAAGCGTCGACGGCTGGAGTCGGGGAGGGTGTCGGAGGGCTTTTTTACGGAATTCTGGTCTTCTGTTTCGTTGGTCATCCGAGGCTTCTCGCGGCTGTTTTTAGTTTATTTGTTGCTGGATGTTTCGGTGAAGAGGCGGCAAATATGGCAAAACTTGAACGGTTCAGTCTATAAGGCGAGGCCTTAGGGCATAAAAGTTCTGAGGGTGACTCATGGGTTTTGTAGCGTGGCCGCGCTGCACTGCAATCCTGTGCACCTTGATCGGTGGCGTGCCGATCAAGGTGACGGAAGCGTGCCGGGCCTGGGGTGAAGCTTAGGCAGGAGATGTGACAGAAGCGTTTACGGCATCACGGGCGGCAGGTACTTGAGTGTCGTCCCCAGCGCCCACAGCAGGAACAGCACCAACGGCGTGTGCACCAGCAACTGCACAAACGAGAAGCCAATCAAATCCCGCGCCTTCAACCCCAATACGCCCAGCAACGGCAGCATGTAGAACGGGTTGATCAGGTTCGGCAGCGCCTCGGCCGCGTTGTAAATCTGCACCGCCCAGCCCAGGTGATACTGCAGGTCATTGGCCACTTGCATCACGTAAGGCGCTTCGATGATCCACTTGCCGCCGCCCGACGGGATAAAGAAGCCGAGCACCGCCGAGTACACGCCCATCAACAATGCATAGGTGTCGTGGGAGGCGATGGAGGTGAAGAACAGCGAGATATGGTGCGCCAGGGTCTGGCCGTCACCGCCCTTGACCACGGTCATCAGCGCGGCAATCGAACCGTACAGTGGGAACTGGATCAGCACGCCGGTGGTGGTGGGCACCGCACGGGCCACTGCATCGAGGAAGCTGCGCGGGCGCCAGTGCAGCAGGGCGCCAACCATGATGAACAGGAAGTTGTAGGTGTTCAGCCCCGAGATCGCGCTGATCGCCGGCTTGGTTGAAAACTCATGGAACAACCAACCGGCCGCCAGCAATGCCAGCAGGACGGTCAGCAACGGGCTGTGTTCCAGCCATTCGCCGGGGCGGGTCGGCGCCTGCAGCTTGGGCATGTTGAACGCCGGGTCGACACCGCAGGCCTTGGCATCACGTGCGCTGTTCGGGCCGGGGGCGGTGGCGTAGGCAATGATCAGCGAGACCACGATCAATGCCAGCAACAGCACGCCGGATTGCCATAGGAAAATGGTGTCGTTGAACGGGATCACGCCGGTGATCGACAGGATCGACGGCGGCAGGCTGGCCGGGTTGGCCTGCAACTGCGCGGCGGACGATGACAGCCCCAGCGCCCATACGGCACCAAGCCCCAGGTAAGCGGCTGCACCGGCTGCGCGGTAATCCATGCGCAAATCTGTACGACGTGCCAGCGCCCGCACCAGCAAACCACCGAATACCAGGGACAGGCCCCAGTTCAGCAAGGAGGCGACCATCGAGATCAACGCTACCCAAGCCACGGCCGAGCGACCGTTCTTGGGGATACGCGCCAGACGGTCGATCAGTTTCACCGCTGGCGGAGAACTCGCGACCACATAACCGCCGATCACCACAAAGGCCATCTGCATGGTGAATGGAATCAGGCTCCAGAACCCGTCGCCGAACGCTTTGGCGGCTTCGGTCGGCGCGGCGCCCATGCCCAGTGTCGCCACGGCGACGATGATCACGGCGAGTGCCGCAAACACCCAGGAGTCTGGAAACCAGCGTTCGGCGAAGTTGGAGCAGCGCAGGGCAAATCGGGCATAGCGGCTTTCTTCGATAGCGTCGGCCACGAGTCTTTCCTCTTATAGTTATTAGGGTGAAGGCTATTTCCCGGCATGTTCCGCTACGGCCATTGATATGGGAATGCAGTTATCTTCATCGATCCATGAGGAAAACAAATATATCTGTCGCGATTGCCATCACTGGGTTCAGCTCATAACCTGCACGCCATTTTGTTTGTCTGCCGAGTCTTCACATGACTGCCACCTTTCCTGCACAGGCGCAGCGTTTTTCCCGCTCCGACTACAAAACCCTGGGCCTGGCCGCCCTGGGCGGTGCCCTGGAAATCTACGACTTCATCATCTTCGTTTTTTTCGCGTTGACCTTGAGCCAGCTGTTCTTTCCGCCGGAAATGCCTGAGTGGCTGCGCCTGCTGCAAAGTTTCGGCATTTTCGTCACCGGTTACTTGGCGCGCCCGCTGGGCGGCATCCTGATGGCGCACTTTGCCGATCATCTGGGGCGCAAGCGCGTGTTCAGCCTGAGCATCCTGATGATGGCGCTGCCGTGCCTGCTGATCGGGATCATGCCGACCTACGCGCAAATCGGTTATTTCGCACCGCTGATCCTGCTGGCGTTGCGCGTGCTGCAAGGCGCCGCGGTGGGCGGTGAAGTGCCCAGTGCCTGGACCTTCGTCGCCGAACACGCGCCGACCCACCATCGCGGTTACGCATTGGGTTTTCTGCAAGCCGGCCTGACCTTCGGTTACCTGCTCGGCGCACTGACGGCGACCCTGCTGGCGCAAGTCTTCACCCCGGTCGAAATCCTTGACTACGCCTGGCGCTTTCCCTTCCTGCTCGGCGGCGTGTTCGGTGTGATCGGCGTGTGGCTGCGTCGCTGGCTCAGCGAAACCCCCGTGTTCCTCGAAATGCAGGCCCGCCGCCAGGCCGCCGCCGAACTCCCTCTGCGCACCGTGCTGCGTGACCATCGCGCCGTGTTGCTACCGGCGATGATCCTCACCTGCGTGCTCACCTCTGCCGTTGTGGTGCTGGTGGTCATCACCCCGACCATGATGCAGAAAACGTTCGGCATGAGCCCCAGCCACACATTCGCCTTGAGCGCCCTGGGTATCGTGTTCCTGAATATCGGCTGTGTGCTGGCCGGCTTGCTGGTCGACCGCATCGGCGCCTGGCGCGCGGTGCTCGTCTACAGCCTGTTGCTGCCAGTGGGTATTGCGGTGCTGTACGCCAGCCTGATCAGCGGCGGTATCTGGCTGGGTGCGGCGTACGCCGTAGCGGGCTTGAGTTGCGGAGTAGTAGGCGCGGTGCCATCGGTGATGGTCGGCCTGTTTCCAGCGCAGGTGCGGGTGTCGGGAATTTCCTTTACCTACAACATTGCCTACGCGCTGTGGGCGAGTACCACGCCGTTGTTGCTGATTGCGCTGATGCCGACCAGCCCGTGGATTTGCGTGGGGTACTGCGTGGTGATGGGGGCGGTGGGCGTGGTAAGTGTGGCGCTGTTCGGTAAGCGCCACACCCTGGCTGCCTAAGGCTCAGGTCAGGAAGTGCCAGAGCAGCAGCGTACCGACCAGGCCCACCACGGACACAATAGTCTGCAACACCGACCACACCCAGATCGTCTGCTTCAACTGCAGGCCAAAGTACTCACGCACCATCCAGAACCCGGCGTCGTTGACGTGGCAAAAGAACACTGAGCCGGCGCCAATCGCCAGCGCGACCAACGAACTCTGGGTCGCTGCGAGCCCGGCCATCATCGGCGCGAGGATGCCTGCGGTGGTCGTGGTCGCGACGGTGGCCGAGCCGGTTGCCTGGCGCAACGCCACGGCGATCAACCAGGCCAGCAGCAGGTAAGGCATGTGCGCGCCTTCGGCGACCTTGCTGATGGTCTGGCTCACGCCGGCATCCAGCAGCGTTTGCTTGAGACCACCGCCAGCGCCGATGGTCAGCAGCAATACGGCGATGGGCGCGAGGGCCTTGCGCAGTGTGTTGCCGACTTCCGCGCGTGGCATGCCGGCAGCCCAGCCGAGGCAGATCACAGCGGCGATCACGGCCAGGCCGAGGGCGATCAGCGGTTCGCCGAGGAATTTCAGGGTCAGGCCGATGGCGCTTTCAGCCGGCAGCGCGACTTTGGCCAAGGTGCTGCCCAGCATCAGGATCACCGGCAGCAGAATGATCAGCAATGACACGGTAAAGCTTGGCTGGCGCGGTGCCTTGGGTGGTGCGCTGAACAGCGCGCCGATGTCGGCCGGCTCGTCTACGTGGAGACGTTTGGACAGCCAGTTGCCATAGATCGGGCCAGCCAGGATCACCGCCGGCACTGCCAGGCAGAAGCCCAGCAACATGGTCAACCCCAGGTCGGCATGCAACGCGCTCACTGCGATCAGCGGCCCCGGATGCGGTGGCATCAGGGCATGCAGGGTGGTCATGCCCGCCAGCGCCGGGATCGCGATTTTCAGCAGCGGCTGGTTCGAGCGTTTAGCCATCACCAAGATGATCGGCACCATCATCACCAAGCCCACTTCGAAGAACAGCGGGAGGCCGATCACCATGGCCACCAGCGCCATCACCCAGGGCAATGCCTTGCCCTTGCCCAACCCGAGCAAGGTGGTGGCGATACGGTCGGCAGCACCCGACTCCGCCATCAGTGCGCCGAGCATCGAGCCCAGGGCGATGATGATCCCGGCTTCACCGAGGATCGCCCCGGCGCCTTTGCTGAACGCCTTGGCCACTGCTTCGGGCGGCAGCCCGGCGCCGACCCCGGCGATAAAAGTACCGATCAGGATCGACAGGAACGGCGGCAATTTGGTCGCACTGATCAGCACGATGATGCTGGCGATGGCCAGCAGTACACAGAACATAAGGCGGGTGTCGTGAACCATCCACACGGCAGTCGATAACTCCAAAACAGGGCTCCTCATCGAACAGGTCGGGAAAATTGTTTCTTTTTGTTTCCTGCTCGAAAAGCATACCTGATACGACGTTGGCCAAGTGCTTATGTGCCGTTTTGGTGCGATCAGCGGTAAGAGGCGGTGATGCCCGCCGCAGAGCCATTGCTGTCGGATTTGTAATCTTTGCTCCACCGCCTTGATAAGTCGCGACGGCTACATTGCCCCCGCTTGTACTTCATGGGCGTGGAACTCTTGTTATGGCAATTTCCGTTAAAAAACTTCTCGGAGCGGGTGTGTTGTGGGTGGTTGCCAGCGCCGCCCAGGCACAAACCCTGACCCTCGATTCAGCCCTGCAAACCGCTTTCGCCAACAACCCCGATTTGGCGGCCGCGCAATGGGAAATCGACATCGCCCAGGGCGGGCGTCAGCAGGCCGGTTTGATCCCCAACCCGGTGGCTTCCTGGGATGTGGAAGACACCCGCCGCGACTCCCGCACCACCAGCATCAAGATCAGCCAGGCCCTGGAACTGGGCGGCAAACGGGGGGCGCGTATCGACGTCGCGTCCCGTGTGCAGGACGCCGCCGCATTGACGTTGGAGCAGCGGCGCAACAGCCTGCGCGCCGAAGTCATCGACAACTACTATGGTGCGCTGCGCGCACAGGAGCGCCTCGACCTGGCGCAGCGTTCCATGACGGTGGCCGAACGCGGGCTGGTTGTCGCCAACGGTCGGGTGACAGCAGGCAAAGCCTCGCCGGTGGAGGCCACGCGGGCCCAAGTGCAGTTGTCGGAGATTCGCCTGGAACGTGACCGCGCGCAGATGGGCCTCACCGATGCCTATCGTCGCCTGGCCGCCAGCACTGGCAGCGCGGCGCCGAACTTCCAGGCCGTCGCCACACGAAACCCTTCCACACTGGCCGTGCCGTCAGCCACCCAGTTGCTGGCACGCCTTGAGCAAACCGCCGAGTTGCGCCTGGCCGAACTGAGCATCCTGCAATACGAAGCCAGCATCGGCTTGGAAAAAGCCCAGCGTATTCCCGACCTCGATGTGTCCATCGGCAGCCAATACGATGCCAGCGTGCGTGAACGGGTGAACCTGGTCGGTGTGTCGATGCCGATCCCGTTGTTCAACCGCAACCAGGGCAATGTACTCGCCGCGACGCGTCGCGCCGACCAGGCTCGCGACCTGCGCAACGCCACCGAACTGCGCCTGCGTACCGAAACCCGCCAGGCCGTCGACCTGTGGCAGTCCGCGAATACCGAGGTGCGCGTATTCAATCAGCAGATCCTGCCCGCCGCCCAAAGCGCGGTGGACAGCGCCACCCGTGGTTTCGAAATGGGCAAGTTCAGCTTCCTCGACGTGCTGGACGCCCAGCGCACCCTGATCGCGGCGCGCACCCAATACCTCACTGCCACCGCCCAGGCCACCGACGCCTGGGTGCGTATCGAGCGGATTTACGGCGATCTCGCCCGTTTTTGATTCTCTTTGGAGTCCACTATGAAGAACCGACACGGCGTCGCACTCGCCGTCGCCCTGGGCCTGATGCTGTCCGGCCTCACCAGGGCCGACGAAGAAGAGGGCGCACTCGAACTCACCGAACAGCAGATCCAGGCGGCCGGCATTCAACTGGCGATGGCTGAACCGCGTTCAATCGGCACGCTGCTGACGTTACCGGGGGAAGTGCGCCTGGATGAAGACCGTACCTCTCACATCGTCCCGCGTGCGGCGGGCGTGGTGGAGTCGGTGAAGGTCAACCTCGGTCAGTCGGTGAAGAAGGGTGAGTTGTTGGCGGTGATCGCCAGCCAGCAGGTGTCCGACCAGCGCAGCGAGTTGGCGGCCAGCGAACGACGCGTCGAACTGGCACGCACCACCTTCCAGCGCGAACGCCAATTGTGGCAAGACAAAATCTCCGCCGAGCAGGATTACCTGTTGGCGCGCCAGACGCTGCAAGAAGCCGAAATCGCCCTGAACAATGCCCGCCAGAAGATGACCGCGCTCAGTGGCAGTGCGGGGCTGGTTGGCGGCAATCGTTACGAACTGCGCGCGCCCTTTGCTGGCGTGGTCGTGGAAAAACACCTGGGCGTTGGCGAAGTCGTGGGTGAAACCAGTAACGCCTTCACCCTCTCGGACCTGTCCCACGTGTGGGTCACGTTCGGTGTATTTCCCAAGGACTTGAACAAGGTCCGGGTCGGCAAACCGGTCAACGTCAGCTCTACCGAAATGGGCACCGAAGTGCAGGGCACTGTGGCGTTTGTCGGCAACCTGCTCGGTGAACAAACCCGCACTGCCACCGTGCGCGTCAGTGTCGCCAACCCTGACGATGCGTGGCGCCCGGGCTTGTTCGTCAACGTGCAACTCGTCACAGATTCTTACGAGGCAAAGGTCACCGTCCCACAAACCGCAATCCAGACCGTCGAGGAAAAGCCCTCGGTCTTCGTACGCACGCCCGAGGGTTTCATCACCCGCCACCTGGAACTGGGGACGAGTGAAAACGGCTACGTTGAAGTGCGCCAGGGCCTTGAGGCCGGGGCACAGGTGGCTACTGTCGGCAGCTTCATCCTCAAGTCCGAACTGGGCAAAGGCTCGGCCGAACACGCCCATTGATCCCGCGAGTGATTCCCCATGTTTGAGCGCCTTATCCAATTTGCCATCGAGCAGCGCATCATCGTGCTGCTGGCGGTGCTGTTGATGGCCGGTGTCGGCATCGCCAGCTATCAGAAATTGCCCATCGACGCCGTGCCCGACATCACCAACGTGCAGGTGCAGATCAACTCGGCGGCGGCCGGGTTTTCGCCGCTGGAAACCGAACAGCGCATCACCTTTCCCATCGAAACCGCCATGGCCGGTTTGCCGGGTTTGCAGCAGACCCGTTCGCTGTCACGTTCCGGGTTGTCCCAGGTCACGGTGATCTTCAAGGACGGCACCGACCTGTTCTTCGCTCGCCAGTTGGTCAATGAGCGCTTGCAAGTCGCTCGTGAGCAATTGCCCTTGGGGATCGAAACGGCGATGGGGCCAATTTCCACCGGGCTTGGGGAAATTTTCCTATGGACCGTTGAGGCCAAGGAGGGCGCGCGCAAGGACGACGGCACGCCTTACACGCCGACTGACCTGCGCGTCATCCAGGACTGGATCATCAAGCCGCAACTGCGCAACGTGCCGGGCGTGGCCGAGATCAACACCATTGGCGGCTTCGCCAAGGAGTACCAGATTGCGCCCGACCCCAAGCGTCTGGCCGCCTACAACCTGACCTTGAATGACCTGGTCACCGCGCTGGAGCGCAACAACGCCAACGTCGGCGCCGGGTACATCGAGCGTAGCGGCGAGCAACTGCTGATCCGCGCGCCGGGGCAATTGGCGTCTATCGAGGACATCGCCAATATCGTCATTACCAGTTCGGATGGCACGCCGATTCGCGTGCGCAATGTCGCCCAGGTCGAGATCGGCCGTGAACTGCGTACCGGTGCCGCCACGGAAAATGGCCGCGAAGTGGTGCTGGGCACCGTGTTCATGTTGATCGGCGAAAACAGCCGGAGCGTGTCCCAGGCCGTGGCGAAAAAGCTTGAAGCGATCAACCGTTCGCTGCCCGAGGGGGTGGTCGCCGTCACCGTCTACGACCGCACCAACCTGGTCGAAAAAGCCATTAGCACCGTGAAGAAAAACCTCTTCGAAGGCGCTCTTTTAGTGGTGGCAGTGTTGTTCCTGTTTTTGGGCAATATCCGCGCCGCGCTGATCACCGCGATGGTGATTCCCCTCGCGATGCTGTTCACCTTTACCGGCATGTTTACCAACAAAGTCAGCGCCAATTTGATGAGCCTTGGCGCGCTGGATTTCGGCATCATCGTCGACGGCGCGGTGGTGATTGTCGAGAACGCCATCCGCCGGCTGGCCCACGCACAGCACCGCCATGGCCGACTGCTGACTCGCAGCGAGCGCCTGCACGAAGTGTTTGCCGCCGCCAAGGAAGCACGACGGGCGCTGATCTTCGGGCAACTGATCATCATGGTGGTGTACCTGCCGATCTTCGCCCTCACCGGGGTGGCCGGGAAGATGTTCCACCCTATGGCGTTTACCGTGGTGATTGCCCTGTTGGGCGCGATGATTCTATCGGTGACCTTCGTGCCGGCGGCGATTGCGCTGTTCGTCACCGGCAAGGTCAAGGAAGAAGAAAACCTTGTCATGCGCAGCGCGCGTCGGGTCTATGCACCGGTGCTGGACTGGGTGATGGCGCGTCGTCCGTGGGTGTTCGGCTTGGCCGTGTTGACCATCGTCGCCTCGGGCGTTGTTGCCAGCCGCATGGGCAGCGAATTTACCCCCAGCCTCAGCGAAGGCGATTTCGCCCAGCAGGCCTTGCGCGTGCCCGGCACCAGCCTGACGCAATCGGTGCAGATGCAACAGCAGCTGGAAAAAACCTTGATGGCCCAGGTGCCGGAAATCGAGCGGGTATTTGCGCGCACCGGAACAGCGGAAATTGCCTCCGACCCGATGCCACCGAACATTTCCGACAGCTACGTGATGCTCAAGCCCAAGGACCAATGGCCGGACCCGCGAAAGTCCCGCGAAACCCTGATCGCCGACATCCAGCGCGCCAGTGCGATTGTGCCGGGCAGCGCGTACGAGTTATCGCAGCCGATCCAGCTGCGTTTCAACGAGTTGATCTCCGGTGTGCGCAGCGATGTGGCGGTGAAGGTGTTTGGCGATGACATGGACGTGCTGAACAAGACCGCCGGGGAAATTGCCGAGACCCTGCAAAAGCTCGGTGGCGCCTCGGAAGTCAAGGTTGAACAGACCTCCGGCCTGCCGGTGCTGACCATCAATATCGACCGCGACAAAGCCGCGCGTTTTGGCCTGAATGTGGGCGATGTGCAGGACACCCTTGCCGTCGCTGTCGGGGGGCGCCAGGCGGGCACGCTCTACGAAGGTGACCGGCGTTTCGACATGGTCGTGCGCTTGTCTGACGCGCTGCGCACCGATATCGACGGGTTGTCGCGGTTGTTGATTCCGGTACCGGGTAATGCGTCTGGACAGTTGGGTTTCATTGCGTTGTCCCAGGTAGCGAGCCTGGACCTGGTGCTTGGCCCGAACCAGATCAGTCGTGAGAACGGCAAGCGTTTGGTGATCGTCAGTGCCAACGTGCGCGGACGCGATATCGGCTCGTTCGTGGAAGAGGCTGAGGCGGCGATTCTCGCTCAGGTCAAGGTGCCGGCGGGCTACTGGACCACCTGGGGCGGCCAATTCGAACAGTTGAAGGAAGCATCCGAGCGGTTGCGCATCGTGGTGCCGGTGGCGTTGCTGCTGGTGTTTGGTTTGCTGTTCATGATGTTCAACAACCTCAAGGACGGCCTGCTGGTATTCACCGGGATTCCGTTCGCCTTGACCGGTGGGATCATGGCGCTGTGGCTGCGGGATATTCCGCTGTCGATTTCGGCAGGAGTGGGCTTTATTGCCTTGTCCGGCGTGGCGGTGTTGAACGGCCTGGTGATGATTGCGTTCATCCGTAACCTGCGCGAGGAAGGGCGCTCATTGTCGATGGCGATCAACGAAGGCGCGTTGACCCGGTTGCGCCCGGTGTTGATGACGGCATTGGTGGCTTCCCTCGGGTTTATCCCCATGGCGCTGGCCACCGGCACCGGCGCCGAAGTGCAGCGGCCGTTGGCGACGGTGGTGATCGGCGGGATTATTTCTTCTACGTTGCTAACCTTGCTGGTGCTGCCGGCGCTGTATCAGTGGGCGCATCGCAAGGACGAGGAAACACCAGGCTGAACCGCGTGAAACGGCCCGGCTGGCTGCTGACGTCGGCGTGCCCCTGATGCAGGTGCATGATCGACTGCACAATCGCCAGCCCAAGGCCGGTGCCGCCTTCAGCACGGGCGCGGCTGTTGTCGGCGCGGTAGAAACGCTCGAACAGATGCGGCAGGTGATGGGCTTCGATGCCGCGCCCCGGGTTGCCCACCGACAGCGACACGCTCTGCTCATAGCTTTCCACCAGCAGCAAGACGCTGGCGTCGCGAGGGGTGTGGCGAATGGCGTTGGACAGCAGATTGGAAATGGCGCGCTGAATCATCAGGCGATCTCCCGTTACCCAGGCGTCGCCGCGCAGGGTCAGGCTGACGTTTTTGTCCTCGGCGCTGAGGGCGAACAACTCCATCACCCGCTGCGCTTCCTGCTCCAGCGACACCGGTGCAAACCCGGCCCGCGCCGCCGGGTGGCTGACCTGGGCCAGGAACAGCATGTCGGACACCATGCGCGACAGGCGTTCCATTTCCTCGGTGCAGGACTCCAGGCTGGCCTTGTATTCGTCTGAGGGCCGCTCGCGGGATAAAGTCACCTGGGCCTTGCCCATCAGGTTGGTCAAGGGAGCGCGCAGTTCATGGGCCAGGTCGTCGGAGAACTGCGTCAGTTGCTGCACCCCGGCGTCCAGGCGGTGCAGCATGAAGTTGATGCCCTGGGCCAGTTCGCCCAGCTCTTTGGGCAGGTTGTCCAGGGACAGCCGGTGGGTCAAGTCCTGGGTGCTGACTTTGGCCGCCACGCGGCTGAACTGCTGCAGCGGTGCAAGCCCGCGTTGCACCAGCCACCAGGCGCCCATGCCGATCAGGATCAGCAGCATCGGCAGGGCGATCACCGTGGAACGCAGGTAGGCACTGAGCAACGCTTCATCATCAGAGCGGTCCAGGGATAGCAGCACGCGTACGTACTCGCCGCCTTGCAACGGCATCAGGCGCGTCGCACTGAGGATACGATTGCCCTGGCCGTCGACCCAGTTCAAATAAGCCAGGTTTTTACCGGTGGGCACGTCGAGCAACAGCGGTTGCTGGGGCTTGGCGCCGACGCTCAGCAGTAGCGGCGCATCGGAGCGTGCGCCGATGATGGTCAGGTAGATATTGTCGTGGCCCATCACCAGGTCCAGCAGTGAGTGCGGGCGGTTAGTGATGCGGTGTTCATCGAGGCCCTGGCCGAGGGTATGGGCCAGTTGCTCCATTTTGTTTTCCAGGCCCTTGCGTGCCAGCTTGTCCAGTTCGTGGGTCAGGGCCAGGTACGCCAGGCTCGCCAGCAGCACAACCAACCCGGCGCCCATCAGGCTGACCGTCAGCCCCAGGCGCATCGACAGGCTACTGGTCTTCATGGGCGCGCCTCCAGCACGTAACCCACGCCGCGAATCGTGTGGATCAGCTTCACCTCACTCTGATCATCGACCTTGGCGCGCAGGCGGCTGATGGAGACTTCCACCACATTGGTGTCGCAGTCGAAGTTCATGTCCCACACCAGCGAGATGATCTGCGTGCGGGTCATCACCTCGCCGGCCTGGCGCATCAGCACGTGCAGCAAGGCAAATTCTTTGGTCGTCAGGTCGATCCGACGGTTGCCGCGATAGGCGCGATGCCGGCGTGGGTCCAGTTCCAGGTCCGAGACGCGCAGCACATCCGGCAGCGGGATGTGCTCGCTGCGTCGCAACAACGTGCGCACACGGGCCAGCAGCTCGGGGAACTCGAAGGGCTTGACCAGATAATCATCGGCGCCCATGTCCAGGCCCTTGATCTTGTCGGCCAGCCGCCCACGCGCGGTGAGCATCATCACGCGCTGGTTACCGTCGCGGCGCAGTTGCTCCAGCACTTCCCAGCCGTCGGTGTTAGGCAAGTTGACATCCAGGATCACCAATTCGTAGCTGTGTTGCCTGGCAAGGTGCAGGCCATCAATGCCGCTGGCGGCGCAATCGACGACATAACCGCTTTCGGTCAGGCCTTGCTGCAGGTAGTCGGCGGTTTTCTGTTCGTCCTCAACCACAAGGATACGCATGGGGAATTACCTTCAAAGAAAACGACAGGGGCATGGCCCCATAGCGAGGCTGAATTGAGCGTAGGAAAATTCTGAACCGTGAAGTAGCTTTAGGGTCAAGCCGCCTCAGGCAAGTGCGACGATTCGTCACTCAAGTCTGCACTCAAAAAAAACGCCCCAACCGGGGCGTAAAAGTTCATCTCTGTTCCAAAGGAGCTACACAAAAGCCGCAGAGATGAGGTGTGTTCGATGTGCAGTGTAAAAAGTGCAACTTAACGAGAAGGTGAGGCCGATATTACAGTTCTGTCAGATTTCAACTTGTGAACAGATGTAGCGCATTAGAAAGTGAATGTAATTGGCCTGCCTCACAGCACCGCAATTGGATATTCGACAATCACCCGAACTTCTTCCAAGTCCGACTCAAATGCACTTGAGCGCACCGTCGCCTGGCGCAGTCGCAACGACAAATCTTTCAGACGGCCCGCCTGCACCACATAGCGGGCTTCGATATCCCGTTCCCAGCGGCGCTGATCGGTAAGCGGATTGCCGGCCCCATCACGGCGCATGTACACCGCGTTGGCGTTGCTGTAGTCAGCGCCGGAGCCTCTGCCGTAGCGGGTCATGAATGACAGGCCGGGAATGCCGAAGGCCTGCATGTCGAGGTCGTAGCGCACCATCCATGAGCGCTCCTTGGGCGAGTTGAAGTCGCTGTACTGGATCGAGTTGTTGAGGAAGATCGAGTCCGACTGGCGCAGGTAATCGAAGTCGTCATCGCCGTTGTTGCGCTGGTGCGAGACAGCCAGACTGTGGGCGCCGACTTTCACGCCGAGCCTGGCGCTCCAGATGTTGTTGTCGAATGCCCCCAGCCGCTTCTTACCTTCGTCCACCGCCTTGTAGTAGTTGAAGTCGCCGAACAGCGAGACCTCGTCATTGAGTGGATAACGGGCGGCGCTGCCGAAATAGTACTGGTCCCAGGCGTCTTTCAAGCGACTGCTGTAGAGGCTGAAGCTAAGGTTTTTGTTGACGGTGTAGTCACCGCCGAAATAGCCGATCCAGGGCGAGTCGACCGGGCCTGCGTAGAAGGTGGCAAACCCCTTGTCCATGCCGCTTTGCGCAGGCTGGCTCATGCCGGTCAAGCGTCCGCCCTGCAAGCTCAGGCCTTCCAGGCTGGTGTTTTGCGCGGTGACGCCACGAAAGCTTTCGGGCAAGACGCGCGAATCGCCGTAGGCCACGACCGGGGTCAGCGGGAATACATCGCCGGCTTTGATCACGGTGTCCAGCACACGCAATTTCGCGGCACCCCCGACTTTGCTGTAGTTGTCTTCCGGGTGGTTGCTGCTGTCCACCGGCAACACGCCGAACGAACCTTTGCCACCGCTGCGACCGGTGCCCGAGTCGAGTTTCACGCCGACCATGGCAAATGCGTCCAGACCGAACCCCACGGTGCCTTGGGTAAAGCCGGATTCGAATCGTCCAATCAGTCCCTGCGCCCAGGCTTCTGAATAGCCGTTGCCGGTGGGGCTGGACTGGCCCTTGCGATCATCGCGATTGAAGTAAAAATTACGTGCCAGCACGTTAACGGTGCTGCCTTCGATAAACCCCTCGGGTGGGTCTTGCGCGGCCACAGCCGTGAAGGGCAAGGCGGCGCACAGTGAGAGGTGAAGGCTGTAGTGACGGATACGCATGGTTCGCTCCTGGTGACTGGCAGTGTTCAGCTTCTTATGGGAGTGGGCGTTCTTATTGATCTGGCCCGGGCTGATAGTTGCAAACCCTGGATAACGAAGACGTGGCGTGAACATTACAATTATGGAAACTCACCGTTATCTAACAAATAAGTAATGTTCTGGTGAAGATTGCGTCAGGGTCAGTTGGTTAGTCTCGACACTGAACTTTCAATCGAGGAACTAAGCATGAACGTTTATTCAATCGGCCTGGGTGTGTTAACGGCAGTCTTGTCTTTTGGTGCCTTGGCTGAAGGCGGGGGCGATCGTACGTTCGCGCTGATGATGGAGCGTAATGAAAAGGCCATGGCCGACTACGCCGCCAAAAAGGGCAAGCCGGCACCCGAAGTCCAGGCCTATCGCTATGGCATGAAGCTGGACATTGCCGAGGTGGTCAACGTCACGGCACCGATCCGCTCGTGCAACACGGTGCCGTCGCGCATGACCTACGAAGACTCCAGCGGCAAGCTCAATACCCTTGAGTATCAAGTGATGGGCGTGTGCCGAAACAATGGCAGCTGATGGGGCTAAAAATATACTCGGGAATGGGGCTAAAGCCCTCTTCAGAAAACACCGGGAGCGCCGATGCAGGTCAGATCCATCTCCCCCATTAGATCATCGGTGCCCCATGTTCAACACCCGTTTGAAGCAGGAGCTGGCGGCTCTTCGCGAAGAGTTGTCCAGCTTGAATCAGGTCAAGGAGAGCCTGGAAAGTGAAATGCTGTGCCTGACGCTGGACGCCGAAGGCCGGGTGGAGTGGGCCAATGCCAACTTCCTGCAGGAACTGGTCTACCAGAGTGGCCAACTGCTTGGGCGTCCGATCGAAGACTTGGTGCCGGCCCACGTGCGCAAAGACGAGTTCCAGCTGCGCTTCAAGAACGCACTGGTGCGCGGCGAACATTTCGCCGGCACCGTGCGCTTGGTGCGCGGCAATGGCCAGGAAGTGTGGCTGCGCTCGATTGTGCAGCCAGTGCGCAGTTCCGATGGGCGCATCAAGCATTTCTCGATTTATTCCAGCGACCTCACTCGCACCATCGAGGCTTCCCGTGAGCATGAAAACCTGATCACCGCGTTGGTGCGTTCCACCGCGGTGATCGAGTTCGACCTTGGTGGCCACGTGCTGACGGCGAACGATCGCTTCCTCAGTGGCATGGGCTACAGCCTGGCGCAAATCCAGGGCAAACATCACCGCATGTTCTGCGAGCCGGAGGAATACAACAGCACCGAGTACCAGGACTTCTGGAAACGTCTGAACGCCGGTGAGTTCGTCGCGGCGCGCTTCAAACGCGTGGACAGCCATGGCCGTGTGGTCTGGCTGGAAGCCACCTACAACCCGGTGATGGATGCCACCGACCGGCTGTACAAAGTGGTCAAGTTCGCCACGGTGATCACCGATCAGGTCAACCAGGAACAGGCGGTTGCCGAGGCGGCAAACATGGCTTACAGCACTTCGTTGCAAACCGATAACAGCGCCCAACGCGGTACGACCGTCGTGACTCAGGCAGTGGATGTGATGCGCGACCTGGCCAAGCACATGCAACAGGCTGGCGAAGGCATTGAAGCGCTGAACGCCCAGTCCCAGGTGATCGGCACCATCGTCAATACCATCAGCGGCATTGCCGAGCAGACCAACCTGCTGGCGCTCAACGCCGCGATCGAAGCGGCGCGTGCAGGCGAGCAGGGGCGTGGTTTTGCGGTGGTCGCCGATGAGGTGCGGCAACTGGCCTCGCGTACCAGCAAGGCGACCGAGGAGATTGTGGGCGTGGTCCGTCAGAACCAGGACATGGCCCGCGATGCGGTCAGCCTGATGACCGACGGACGCCTGCAAGCCGAGCAAGGCCTGGCTCTGGCGGCCGAAGCGGGCACGGTGATCGTGGAGATCCAGGACGGCGCGCAAAAGGTGGTCAGTGCGGTCGGGCAGTTCGCCAACCAACTGTCGAGTTGAGCCCGGGGCTTCGGGTATCGTAGGCGCTTTCTGGCATAAAAGAGTCGACCGTCCATGAGCCCTACCCACCGTCGCCCCGTTCCGCTGTCCAAAGCCTACCGTTTGCTCAACCATGGCCCGACCGTGCTGGTGAGCGCCGCGCACAACGGCCAGCGCAATATCATGGCGGCTGCTTGGGCCATGCCGCTGGATTTCGAACCGCCTAAAGTCGCCGTGGTGCTGGACAAGGCCACTTGGACACGTCAATTGCTGGAAGGCGCCGGCACCTTTGTGCTCCAGGTGCCTTGCGCGGCCCAGGTGGATCTTGTGCAGACGGTCGGCAACACCACCGGCTCCGAGACTGACAAGTTTGCCGCTTACGGCTTGCAAACGTTCAAGGGAGAACACACCGAAGCACCGCTGCTGGAAGGTTGTGTGGCGTGGTTGGAATGCCGCCTGCTGCCCGAGCCTCACAACCAGCAGACTTACGATCTTTTCCTGGGTGAAGTCGTCGCGGCCTATGCCGACGACCGCGTATTCAGCGACGGCCGGTGGCACTTCGAAGGGCATGATGAACTGCGCACGTTGCACCATGTGGCAGGCGGGCATTTCTTGACCATCGGAGGTCAACTCCAGGCTTCGAGCTTGACGCCGCAGGCGTGAAACTCACCACTTCGGTGAGTACTGCCGGTACGGCGGATAGACCAGCGAGATCGTCCGACTGCGCCCGGCGACGGAGGGTGAGCGCATGAACCGCTTCGGCGTCCGGTACTGTTTCCTCGCACTGTTGCTCTGGCAGGCGCGCTGTTGGCGCTGCGCCCCAAGCGCCCGGCCGGGTCACCTGTCCTGGAAACGGTCTGACATTTTTACCCAGCGCGACGGTGGCATGCCGTAGGTGCTGCGAAACTGCCGGGTCATGTGGCTCTGGTCGGTAAAGCCGGCGGTCATCGCCGCGTCCACCAACGATTGGCCCTGGGCCAGCAGGCTGCGCACCAGATCCAACCGACGCATGGTCAGGTAGCGGTAGGGGCTGGTGCCGAACAGCAAGCGAAAATCCCGCGACAAGGCCCAGCGGTCGCGGCCGGCATGGTTGGCCATTTCATCCAGGGTGATGCTGCGGCCCAGGGCGCTGTGGATAAATTCCCGCGCGCGCTCGGCGGCCACATAGTCGAAGGTCTTGCGGCTGATGATGGCGCCCGACACGTTGCTGAGCGCGTGGGCCAGGTCGAACAGGGCGTCCTGTTCCTGCAACGGGTCGATGGGGTTTTCGAGGTTCTGCAGCAGCACTTCGCTGGCGCGGAACAGCCTCGGATCCGTGGATAAACCGTTAGGGATGAACGGCAACGGCTTGCCGCCGAGAATCTGCTGGATCAGCGACGGCTCGACATAAATCATCCGGTACTTGAACCCTTCGTCGCTGCCCGCATGACCGTCGTGGGTCTCATCGGGGTGCAGGACCATGGTGGTGCCGGGCAGGCTGTGGACCATGTCGCCGCGGTAGTGAAAACTCTGCACACCCATCAGCGTCCGCCCGATGGCGTAGGTGTCATGGCGATGCGGGTCGAAGGCGAAGCCGGCAAAATAGGCCTCGATACGGTCCAGGCCGCTGGCATGCGGGGCGCGGTGCAGCCAGTCGAGGATGGCGGTGGGTTTGCCCATGGTGGCGTGTCACAAAAAAGAGAGGGAAGTACGTTAACCCAGTCTGGCTCGGATTGTCTGCCGAGGTCTTGTACGATTGTGCAGGGTGTGGGCGAGGCCTATGATTGCTGTTCGTGCCTTGCACTGATGGAGCGGCCTCTCATGGATTTTTTCAACCCCGCCTACCTGGCGCCCCTGGTTTCGCTGGCCCTGCTGTGGACGGTGGCAGTGGTGACGCCCGGCCCCAACTTTTTCAACACGGCGCAATTGGCCGCCAGTTGTTCGCGCCGCCATGGCGTGGTGGCATCGGCCGGCGTGGCGACGGGTACCATCCTGTGGGGACTGGCCGGAGGCCTGGGGATCAAGTCCTTGTTTACCGCTGCGCCGATGCTGTACCTGGCGTTCAAGATCATGGGTGGCTGCTACTTGATCTACCTCGGGTTGAAGCTATTCAGGCGCTCGGCACCGGCCATGGGCCAGGGCATGCTGTCGGCTGAGGCACGGCGCTCGTTGTTTTCCGCATGGCGGCTGGGCCTGCTGGGCAACTTGTCCAACCCCAAGGCGGCGCTGTTTGTGGCCACCATCTTCGCGTCCACCATGCCGCCGTCTCCCTCGCCGATGCTGCTGACCCTGGCGGTAATCACCATGGCCACCTTGTCGTTCAGCTGGTATTCGTGTGTGGCCCTGGTGTTTTCCAGTCAGCGCATGGCCGACCTTTACAGCCGTTCACGCAAATGGCTCGACCGCTTTGCCGGGGGCTGCTACCTGTTGTTCGGTGCACATCTGGTAGCGAATCGCTGACCACACGTGGTAAGAAGCCTTACTTTCAACAGTGAGGCCGGGTCATGAGCAAGGTGCGGGTAGGTATTATTTTTGGTGGCCGGTCGGCCGAGCATGAAGTCTCGTTGCAGTCGGCGCGCAACATTGTTGATGCGCTGGATCGCTCCCGTTTCGAGCCGGTGCTGATCGGCATCGACAAGGCCGGCCACTGGCACCTCAACGACACATCGAATTTCCTGCTCAACCAGGAAAACCCGGCCCTGATCGCCCTCAACCAGTCCAACCGCGAGCTGGCGGTCGTGCCCGGCAAGGCCAACCAGCAACTGGTGGAAACTTCGGGCACGGGCCTGCTGGAGCATGTGGATGTGATCTTCCCCATTGTCCACGGCACCCTCGGCGAAGACGGTTGCCTGCAAGGCCTGTTGCGCATGGCGGACTTGCCTTTCGTCGGCTCCGACGTGCTCGGCTCGGCCGTGTGCATGGACAAGGACATCAGCAAGCGCTTGCTGCGCGATGCTGGCATTGCGGTCACCCCGTTCATCACCCTGACCCGTAGCAACGCGGCACGTACGTCGTTTGAGGCTGCGGTGAACAAGCTCGGCCTGCCGATGTTCGTCAAACCTGCGAACCAGGGTTCCTCGGTAGGCGTGAGTAAAGTCGGCGATGAAGCCGAGTACCACGCGGCCGTCGAACTGGCCCTGGGTTTTGATGAAAAGGTGTTGGTTGAATCCGCCGTAAAAGGCCGTGAAATCGAATGCGCCGTGCTCGGCAATGAAAACCCCATCGCCAGTGGTTGTGGGGAGATCGTGGTGAGCAGCGGTTTCTATTCCTACGACAGCAAGTACATTGACGACCAGGCTGCCCAGGTGGTGGTGCCGGCCGATATCAGCCAGGAAGCCAGCGAGCGCATTCGCGGGTTGGCCATCGAGGCGTTCGAGGTGCTGGGCTGTTCCGGTCTGGCACGGGTCGACGTGTTCCTCACCGACGACGGTGAAGTGCTGATCAACGAAATCAACTCACTGCCCGGCTTCACCCGCATCAGCATGTACCCCAAGTTGTGGCAGGCTGCGGGCATGAGCTACAGCGAGCTGGTGAGCCGGTTGATCGAGCTGGCATTGGAGCGGCATGCGGGGCGTAAGGGGTTGAAGATCAGTCGGTGAGACGAGCAATCCACGAATAGATCAACGTCTTCTGTTCCTCCGGGTTATGCGTCCTTCGGCGATAGCTGGCAAAGGTGGGAGAGGTGCAGTAAGTGCACACCTTACTCACCTCGATCTGCTCCCGCCGGATGCCGGCTGCTTGCAGCAACATCACCCCATAGCCACTCAAATCAAACCACGCACTGCCCGCTTGCCTGGCGTGGGGTGGTGCAATTTCAGGTGGCAGCAACGGCGCGGGCTGCGCGGCGCTCCACGGCGCTCGCCCGTTCAACCACAAGTGCCCCTGATCCGCCTGGAACTGTGTGATAAACCCCTCGCTCACCTCATAGCAGCATGGCTTGATCGACGGTCCGATCGCCACCCGCAACTGGTCGACGGCAATGCCTTCATCAGCAAAACGCTGCACGGCGTTAGCTACAATCCCGCCTTGCAAGCCTTTCCACCCGCCATGGACGGCCGCTACCTTCTCGCCGTTTGTGGCGGCGATGAGAATGGGCAGGCAATCGGCCGTGATCACCGCGATGGGGTGAGGCTCGCCGGTATATACCCCATCTGCCTCCACCGTATTGGGCACTGCGCCGGCTTGCCATTCAATCACTGAGGCGCTGTGCATTTGCTTGCAGATGAACACCGCTTCCGGGCGCAGCGGATCATCGATCGAACAAAAACCGTGGTCGATGCCGGGAATGGCGCCGAGGTTATCTGCTTGCTGCACGGGCGTTTCTCCGTTGAATGATTAATCAGTCGCCGACCGCTTCGCCTTCACGCCGAGGGTCGGCGCCGCCGCTCAGCGACACCTTGCCCTGGGCATCCCGGGTGAGGACGATGGCCTGGATGCCGCTGGTCATATCGATCTCGCTCAGCGCATGGCCTTTGTCCTTGAGGGCCTGTTTCAGCGCGGGGCTGAACAGGCCGCTTTCCAGTTCGGTCGCGCCATTGCGGCTGCCGAAGTTGGGCAGGCTGATGGCGGCTTGCGGATCGAGTTTCCAGTCGAGCATCGCCACCAGCGACTTGCTCACGTACTCGATGATTTGTGAGCCACCGGGGGAGCCGACCGTGGCCAGTAACTCGCCGCTCTTGCGGTCGAACACCAGGGTCGGCGCCATGGCCGAACGCGGGCGTTTACCCGGCTCGACACGGTTGGCCACGGGCTGGCCGTTTTCCTCGGGGATAAACGAAAAGTCGGTCATCTGGTTGTTGAGCAGGAAGCCCTGGACCATGACATGGGCGCCAAACGCCGCTTCCACCGTGGTGGTCATCGACACGGCGCCGCCGAGGTCATCCACCGCCACCACTTGCGACGTGGAAATGCGCAGCGGCGAGCGATCCGGTGCGTAGGCCACCTGGATGCCCGCCGGCACGCCCGGCTTGGCGATGCCCATGCTGCGCGCGCCGATCAGGGCGGCACGTTTTGCCAGGTAATCCGGTGCGACAAGGCCCGCCACCGGCACCGGGACGAAGTCCGCGTCGGCGACGTAGAGGCCACGATCGGCAAAGGCCAGGCGTCCGGCTTCGGCCAACAGGTGCACGGCTTCGGGGGTTGGCTCAAGGCCGGCGGGCGACGGGCTTTTCAGCGGTTGCATCGCTGCGATGGCCAGGGCAGGATCGCGGGCTTCCAGCGCCTGCAAGGTGCCGAGGATTTGTGCGATGGCGACGCCGCCCGAGGATGGCGGCGGCATGCCGCAGACTTTCCATTGTTTGTAATCGGTGTACAGCGGCGTGCGTTCCTTGGCGGTATAGCCCTTGAGGTCCGCCTGGGACAGGCTGCCGGCGTTGCGATGGCCCTGCACCTTGCGTGCGATCTCATCGGCAATCGGCCCTTGGTACAGCGCATCCGGCCCTTCCTTGGCGATGCGTTTGAACACATCGGCCAGCGCCGGGTTTTTCAACAGGGTACCGGTGGCTTTGGGTGTGCCATCGGCGTTCAGGAAGTACGCCGCCATGTCCGGCGATTGCGCGATATAGCGGTCGGCCGCGATCAGGCTGTGCAGGCGTGGAGAAATGGCAAAACCCTGTTCCGCCAACCGGATCGCCGGCTCGAACAGCTCGGCCCATTGCAGATGACCGGTCTTCTTGTGCGCCATTTCGAGCGCACGCAATACCCCAGGGGTGCCGACCGAGCGTCCGCCGATCTGCGCTTCCGGAAATGCCATCGGCTTGCCGTCAGCCCTCAGGAACAACTGCTGCGTCGCCCCGGCCGGAGCGGTTTCTCGGCCGTCATAGGCGTGCACCTTTTTCCCGTCCCAGAGCATGATGAACGCGCCACCGCCGATGCCGGAAGACTGCGGCTCCACCAGGGTCAACACCGCCTGCATCGCAATCGCCGCATCGATCGCCGAACCGCCCTTGCGCAGCATTTCGCGCCCGGCCTCGGCCGCCAGCGGGTTGGCGGCCGCTGCCATATGACGCTTGGCCTGTTGGGTGGTGAGGTCGGTGCGATAGCCTGAACCCAGCTCCGGTGCCGGTGGCGGTTCGTTGACAGAGGTGTTGCATGCAGCCAGGGCAAGGGCTGCGGCAATCACCGACAGTTGACGGCGGGAAATCGAAAACACGCGCTGAACTCCGTTCATTTTGAGAATGATCTGTTGTCCTTGGGGCACTGCTTTTTACAGGTAAATCGTGCCTTGCAGGTAGAGCACGGCATGGCCGGAAATGATCACGCGGTCACCCTTGAGTTCGCAGCGCAGCTGGCCGCGGCGCGTTCCGCCTTGCTCCGCTGTCATGCTCGACTTGCCCAAGCGTTCGGCCCAGAACGGCGCCAGTGACGTATGGGCCGAGCCGGTGACCGGGTCTTCATTCACGCCCACGTTGGGCCCGAACCAGCGGGAGATAAAATCGAACCGTGCGCTTTTGGCGGTCACTGCAATCCCGCGTTTCGGCAAACCCTTGAGGTGGGCAAAATCCGGTTTCAGTGCGGCGACTTGCGCTTCGTCTTCCAGCAACACGATGTAGTCATCGGTGCTGAACACTTCGGCCTGTTCAATGCCCAGCGCGCTCAACATTCCATCGGGTGGCTCACAAGGCTGGGGTTGCTTGGCCGGGAAGTCCATTGCCAACTCGTCACCGTTACGCGTGACCCGCAGTTCGCCACTGCGTGTCGCAAAGCGCAACACTTCAGGCGCATCCCCCAGCAGGTGAATCAACACCCAGGCCGCCGCAAGTGTGGCGTGGCCGCACAGGTCCACTTCGACCTCCGGGGTAAACCAGCGCAACTCGTAGAACTCGCCACGGGGTACGAAATAGGCGGTTTCGGAGAGGTTGTTTTCCGCTGCGATGTTTTGCAGTTGCTCATCGCTGAGCCACTCGGTCAGCGGGCACACCGCAGCCGGGTTGCCGCCAAAGACCGATTGACTGAAAGCGTCGACTTGAAAGATATCCAGTTTCATCGAAAGCACTCCGTGTAGGGATGGAGCCGGACACTAACAGTGGGTCAAGCGAGCGTCAAAATACAGTTGAGTGGTTTTTTCGTGCGCATGCAGTCGCCGTTGTGGAAAGGCCCGTGGTGGAACCAAACAGGGCGGATGCCCACTAGACAGCTGTGATGAATTTTGTTTGGGAGTATTGCCATGCGCACGGAATTGAAAGCTCTTTTCAAGTTACAGAATGATCTGGTGGAACGCTTGAAGAGGCCGGGCCAGGAACTGTCTCCGCCAGTGTTGCTGCACTATCAACCCTTGCACCCGACCTCAATGCAGTTCGATGTTTCCCTCAACGATGGCAAGGTACAGGCTGATACGACACTGACTGGCCGTGATATCGCCCACCACCTCAACCAGCCCAATAAACACTATGTGGCTGATGGTCCTTCGACAGCAGGTACGCATACGTTGCGGATGAAGGACGAGCGCCAGCATGTGTTTCACATCCATTCCACACCGGCGGTCGCGGCGGTGTTCAAAAGCAGCCTTCCGGATGCAATCGGCGACGTTGTCGAGAGTCCGGGGCGCGCGCATCTGGGCAGCGTCAGCGCGGTTCAAACGACGGTGGATGGCCAGCAGTTTCGCCTGGACGGCGATCGACTGTTTCGCTTTGAACCCCTCACACTGTCGTGGATGCATGACGCAGACGCTCGTGCATTCAACCGTATTGGCCTGACGAACGAGGGGCAGTTGCTAAAGACCCCCAAGGGCGTTGCCGACAGCAGTGCGCATGGCCGCACTACGGTGCAGCTGAACCAGGCCCGGGAGGCTTCTTTGGTGCATGTCCAGGGCGGGAGTGTGCAGGCCGTGCAGCCGGTGGATGAGCTGGGAGCGCCCGTGCAGCTCGCCCGTATCGGGTTGTCGGGAAACGCGCTGTATGGCGCGACCACGGACGGAGAATTGGTCCAAGCAGACCTGCGCATAGCGCGAGATCAACAGTTGCCGATGGTCCGTCAACCGCTTGAATCGCTGGAGCGGGCGTTGAAGGGAGCCGTCAGTGTCGAAGGCTTCTTTCATGATGATGCGGGGCAACTCAATGCTCAGGTTCGCGACGCACGTCAGCAATTGCACAGCGTGCCCCTGGGGGACGCAAACACCCTACGTCCGCAATGGAACCTTAGCGACGTGCTGGTCAAGGGCATCGAGAAAGGCCTGCCGCTGCCCAGCCAACACGCACTGGCGGCGGCGGTCGATCTGGGACAGCGGGGCAAGGTTGCCTTGGATGCGGGCACCCTGTTGACCTGGGACGCGGCGGCGCAACGTTGGCAAGACACCGTTCAGCCCGGTGTCGAGCATCTGGAGCGTGGGTTGGATGGTCGTGCCTATGTGCTGCAAGAAGGGCAACTGAAGGCCGTGGCCATCAGCCAAGTGCGCGATCCGCTGATGGAGGGTGCCAGCCATGACTTGGCCGCTCTTCCTGCGCCGCGCCCGCAAGTGACCCTTGACGAAGTGCTCGCAGGGGATAGTCAGCGGCGCATTACCGGATTCGCTGTCGCTGACGGCCGCAATTTTGTCACCGTCGACCAGACCAACCAGCTTCAGGTCCATCGCGATGGGGACGCCCAGCCGTTACACGCGTCACCCGCGATTGACATCAAAACACTGGCCCTGGATCACGTGGGCAATCTTTATGCACATACCCAGGGCGGAGAACTGTTCAGGTTGAATCGCGAAGCCTGGCAGGGCACTACCGCGGGCGTGCAGCACTGGAGCAGCGTTGAACTTCCGGGTCGCCAACCGTTGGAGTCCTTGCGGATGGACGCTGATAAGCACTTGATTGGGGGGTGGAACAAGCAGCTCTACCGACTGGATAATGCCAGCGCCTCAGCACTGGAGTGGGGCCCGATGCAATCGACGACCCCGGCGCCATCGTTAGCCGACACGTTGGCCAGTACGCAACTGCGCGCGCAGTTTCCCGGCGGGGCATTGTCAGTCGGCAGCAATGTCATGGGGCAAACCCGTGAGGGGGTGCCGCTCAAGCGTCAATATTCTCAAGGGATCAGCGCACACTTTCATCCCCTGGAGGCCCTCAGCCAAAAAGCCAAAGGTGTTCAGCAGCACTTCAATGGCCGCAAGGGGTTGGAGGGCATCTACGCTGACGATCGGCGACTGCACCAGCAACTCACTCCTCTCGCGCAGAGCAGGCCGGTTTCGGCTGAATTGGATCTGCGGCTCACCGCGTTGAGCGAACCAGGACCGCGACAGGCCCTGGCCGGGCAGATTCGCCAGGCGCTGACGCAGGTGGAGGAGAGTAGCCAGTCAAGCGCACGCCGCTTGGGCGACGCTCACGGTGTAACGTTCGACCCCAAGCCCACATTGAACAGGGCGGAAATCAACCCTGGCTCGACGCTGCATCAGCTCTATGAAGCGTTTAAGAGAGTCTCTCCCTCGTCGGAAAAAACGACCGCCGCGTTGTTGGCCAACTTTGAGGGGCAGGGCGTGACGCTTCCCACGGCCAAGCCCGGGGGCAAGCGGGACCTCGATCACCCCTCGGCATTGATCGAAGGCGATCTGATCCATCATGCGAGTACGCTCAAGCAATTGGCGGACCTGGTACAGGCGCTCGACGCTACATCAGGCCATAGCCCAAGCGCCTTGGCACGCTTGGAAAAGTCTCTTGCGGATGTCATGCAAGCGTTCCAGGACAGCCCTGTGCACACATTGGCCAGCCAAGGTATCGCCAGTTATGCGCAGGCCGAATCCTTGTATGGCAACTTCAAGCTGTTGGCCAAGGACCTTGGCACACCCGGCTCTGCGCTTCACTGGCATCTTTCGGGGCTCTTGGGATTGCCCAAGGATGCCTCCATCAAAGACGCGATGACGCAGCAAGTACAGCAACTGAGCAGTGGCCAGACCCTTTCCCCGAGCCGAACCCAAGGCAAAAGCCTGGGGTTGATGGTGACGGGGATAAAGCCAATTGCCCCCGTAGAGTTTTTCCTGGGCGTCTCCAAGTCTCATACCCATGGGGTAAGTATCAGCCGTACCGACAAAGGCGCTCGGGTTGAAATCAGTTCGGACGACATGCGGCGACTGGCGGGTTCGGTGGGCTCGGGCGTGACCTTAGGCAAAGGATCGGGCGCAGTAGGGCCGGGCTTGAGGGTTGCAGCGGAACTGACGGCCGCAGTTGCAAAAAACCAGGGAGCAAGCATCGCCTTCGACGTCAAAGAGGCGGACTTTGGCAAGATGATGTCGATCCTTACCGGTGAGACAGGTAGCGTCTATGATCTGCTGGCTTTGGGGGAGGAGCATGCGGCAGGTAAGAGTTCGAAGGTCAGTGGTGACGTCAATGTGGACGCACTTGCGCAATTGCGCTTGATGTACAGCCCGCAGGAAGACATCGCAGAGCTGGACTCGGTTATACGTGCTGGCGTTGGCGGGGTGGCAAACCTCAATCTTTTCCATACCGATAAGAGTCAGTCCGCCACACGCACTGCAACCGGCACCCGTCACAATGCGGCAACCAGCGCACAGTTCCTCCGGCAAGGAGGCGTGGGGGCCAATATCGCGCCCCTCAATGCGTTAGCGTTGGTCAGCGCCGAAAGCGGTGGGCCCAGCGCGGCGGTGTTTGCATTGCCGGAACTGTCGGTCATGGTGAAGTTTGATCGCGGCGAATCGCAGGCCTTCAGTTTTTCTTTCAAGCATCCGCAACCGGTGACTCAGTCTCAGGTTGATGACCTGAAGCGCAGTGTGTCGCTTTACTCACCGACGTTCAGGCAGGATCTGGCTGCGATCGAGCTGTCGGGGAATACGGTGGATCAGCAGCTAGCCTCGGTGCAACGGTTTCTCGCGACGCACCCGCCGATAGCGACGAAGCCGGATGCTTACCATGCCATCAGCCAGTCATTGAATGGGTTGATGGTCCAGCAGGACCTGGTGAAACAGGGTCTTCGCCAACTGGCGTCAGTGGAGTCTTCTGTCACCCGCGTGGGGTTAAGGGACGATGGCCGTCATACCTGGCTGGATGATGTGGCGCCGGCCAACAAAGCGGCGATCGAGCAGTGGTTGAAGGCTGACCCACAATTTGCCCAGGTGCTCGATCAGTTGCAGCATGGCGAGGGCACTTCGGTGACGCTTGGCATGGAGCTCAAACCAGAGATCCTGCGAGCGATAGAGCGCAGTCACCTTGCCGGTGAAAGTTCTGAGCCGCTGATCAGGCGCGCACTGAGCGATCGCACCAATCTGCGGGTCAAACACATGAGTCTGAGCTATACCGCCACCCAGTCCCATGGCATGTCGATACCCTCGATGACGAATCTCAGTTTTTCCAGCAGTGCGGGCCTGAGTCATACCCAGAAGCGCGTCAATGCAGACCTTGAATATGGTCTGGACGCCGATAAGCCCTTGCGGATGAACCTGAACGACACGCTGGGCAGCCGGCCGGGCAATGATCTGACGATTGACCTGGGAGACCTGCGTGTGAGGACACCAAGCCTGGCAAGGCGCTGAACTTATTCCTGACATGCGGGGGTATCGAATGTGGGGTGCTGCGCTAGCAGGCGGCACCACTGCATTCGAAACCAGGGTGTGAAGGGGACTGCCGGATCTGAAAGTTGGGCTGATACTTGCGCGCGGGTCAGCCACGCGACCTCACTGACTTCCTCCGTGGTCGGGGAGACCACCGCGTCAGATTGAGCAATCAATACATGACAAAGTTCGTGTTCTGCCCCGATCGAACCAAAGTGCGCATGGTATTCAAAACTGTACAGCGAGCGGCAGGAGGCAGAGATCCCCAGTTCTTCGCGCAGACGGCGTGACGCCGCATCCGGAACAGTCTCGCCAGGTGCCGGATGGCTGCAGCAAGCATTCGACCAGAAACCGGGCCACAGCATTTTACCTGCTGCGCGACGTTGAATCAGATGGCGCCCGGCGCTGTCGATCAGGTGTACCGAAAAGGCGCGATGCAGCCGTCCCGTTCCCAGGTGTGCGTCGCGTTTGTCACACACACCGATCTGAATATCGTGTGCATCGACTAAAATCACTTTGTCGTTCATCGGGTGTCCTCTTTCGTGCAGATGCGGTCGCTTACCCACGTTCGGGCACTTGTCCCCAGGCGCTGATAAACGTCAAAGCGGCCTCGGTGAACGTCGGGGAGGCGCGCAGTTTGACCATGGCATCAAGGTCGTTCTGAGAGAGTAGGCCGCGCTTGAGCAGTGCCGGCCCGGCGTGTGCTGTAGTTGTCGCCCAGAAGGCATCAGCCGGGCTGTCGTCGCCGATTCGGCCTTCCAGGGTGCGATAGCCGATGTTGGAAAGCCCCCGTTCACGTAGCCGGCCTGGAAGGGTATCGGCCCAGAGCATGTCGGATCCAATGGACTGCTCCAGGAGCGTGACGCCGGCCTGGGCGACTTTGCGGAACAACGGGTTGGCTGTTCCAAGGCTGGGTTGCAGACTCACATCTTCGATTACCAGCCAGCCGCCTGGACGGACCCAGGTGGCCAATCGGGTCAGAATGTCTTCGCGTTCGGGAAGGTGGCACAACAAGGCCCGAACGTGCACCACGTCCAAAGACGCCGCAGGAAAATCATCGGTCGCGGCATTGTGAGTGATCACCCGAATGCCGGGTATGTCGGTGAGAAATCGGGGGTCAATGTCGGTGGCGATGACAGTCGCGTCGGAGTATCGCGTGCTCAGCCAGCTTGCGAATGATCCAGCGCCTGCGCCGAGGTCAAGAATGGTCGGCCTTTCCGGGAGAGGCAGCAGGCCAAAGACTGTTCGACTCAACGGGTCAAAGGCACGCTCCAGGGTGCGCAGCCGCATTAGTTGGCCGGCCTGCTGATCACCGAGATAGCTGTTGGTGTAGCCGGGTTCCTCGGCTGGGCCAGTGGTGTTCACAGTGCGACCTCCAGCCGGTCGGGGCAGCGGTTGAGGAAGCCGTGTTCGGCGGGCTGGAACCCTGGAGCCCAGCGGACGCCTGGAAAGGTCTGTAGCAGCAGGCGGGCGCCGATCGTGATCTCCATCCGTGCCAGTATCGATCCCAGGCAGAAATGCCGACCCGCTCCGAAGGCAAAATGATTTGTCTCCTGGTGAGGGCGCGACATATTGAAGGTGTCCGGATCGGTGAAGTGGTCTGGATCACGGTTGGCCGAGCCGATCAGGCAGGCGAAGGTCGCGCCGCAAGGAATGGTTCCAGACGGCAGCTCCAACGATTCACGGGCCTCCCTGAGAACGAGCTGCAAGGGAGGATTGCGTCGCAAGGTTTCTGCGAGCGCATTGTCCATCAAGTCTGGATTGGCCATCACCGCCTCCTTGACGCCGGGCTCGTCCAGCAGGTTCACAATGAGATTTGCCAAGGCACCGTGGCTGGTCTCGCTGCCGGCCGTCATCAGGATCGCGCAGTAGGCCCTGACGAACGCCTCGGGCAATGGCTGACCGTCAATCCGTGCCGCCAGAAGATGAGAGATCAAATCGTCGGTGGGTACCGTGCGGCGGGCGTCGATATGTGGCTGAATGAAATCGTAGAAACGGTCGCGGTTGGACAATCCACCGGTCAACAGGGTCGGATCCTGTCGATAGTTGCCCATGTAGGCGAAGCCAATGGCACACCACTTTTTCAGCTGCTCTACCTCTTCAGTGGTCTGCGCCGGAAGACCCAGTGCACGGGCCATCACCCGCACGGGCAACGCGCAGGTGAAGTCGGCAATGAGGTCCACCCGGTGACGGCCCTGCATCTGCGCCAGCAGGTCCATGCTCGCCGAAGTGATCGATGCTTCGAGTACTTCGAGGGCCTTGCTGCGGAACGACGGGCTCAGTAACGCTCGATGCTGGGCATGCTCACAGCCGTCCATGGCGACAAGGGTGTGCCCCAGCAACGGTCCGATCTGCCAGCTGTAGTTGTTGCTGCTCGCTCCGGGATGGGTCAGCGCTGCTTTGACATCCGCATACCGGCTGACCAGCCACACATCCGTGGGCTCGTCGTAGACGATCGGCAGCGTGGTACGCAAACGCTCATA
The DNA here is from genome assembly GCF_000934565.1 of Pseudomonas simiae. Classification (NCBI taxonomy): domain Bacteria; kingdom Pseudomonadati; phylum Pseudomonadota; class Gammaproteobacteria; order Pseudomonadales; family Pseudomonadaceae; genus Pseudomonas; species Pseudomonas simiae. The sequence goes on from NZ_CP010896.1 coordinate 795,089, forward strand.
AAGGGGGTAGGGGTCGATTTCGAATTGCCGGGATTTCAGGGTAGGCGGGGTGAGGTTCAGGTCCACCTGCTGGTTGATCCGACCCGTCGGGTCGTTGGCCTGCAGGTGATACCGGGACACGCTCCTGTGCCAGTCGCCCGCCGCACGGGCAACCTGACGCAGTCGGTCCGGGTCGGTGGCGGCGGATGGTCGTTGGCGGGTGTGCTTGGCGGCGAGCTCGGTGAATGCCGAGACAGCCGCGTTCACCATCTGATGGGCCGCTTCGATCGATGCAGGCCAGTCGGTGCCGGCGCTGTCCGCGAGAATCGACACCAGGTTGAAGCGCTCGCCACACACCACATCTTTGGCAATCGAGTGGATATCGTTTGTCCAGGTGATGATATCGGCAGCGTGCTCCCGCAGCCTGCTCCACCATTCGATATCGGCTGAGTGCTGGTAGGGGTCGAGCGTTTCGGCCGCATCGATGAGATCAAAGAAGAACAGTGCACCGAACGAGTCCCGTCGCAACGGCAGATATTCGGACAGTGTGAGTGCCGCTCCTGTTTCGCGCATGTTTACCAGTGTCGCCTGCGCACGCAGGTGTCTGAGCAAATTCTGTACAAGTCTATGCCGCCAACGCTCGTTACCCCAGTTCCGTGTCCGTGGCCACAGATCATCAATCAGGACACCGAGCATTGGGTCATCAAATCGGCCGATTTCATCCAGCGGATCGGCACCGTCGTTCTCGGTTATTGCCTGCACCGCTGTGACGAAACGCTCCAGTACGCCATTTTCTGCCCAGGGCCCATCATCGATTCGGTCATCGAGTATGAGTGCCCACAGATACCAGCACACCAGGGTTTCGGCTTGCTGCGTGGGCGCCTGCCCGCACAGCGCCATCCCCAGGTCGAGCAGCGCAGTGGTACTTAGCCGGTGTGCCCCTCGGCGACCGATCAGGCCGTATCTTTGCGCCCAGGCGAGCACACGCTCCCTCAACACATCGTGATCAGAGCGCGGTGTCGGGTTGGAGAATGGCAGTTGTATGTCGGGAATGATCAGCGGTGTTGGCGGTGCGACATTCACCTCTGAATTGTTTGTCACAAGACATCCTTGTTTCATATCCAAGCAGCCTCCGCTTGAGGGCAGTTCAGGGCAATGTGGCTGTATTTCAGCCATGGGGATCATGCTTGGAAGCGAATGTCTTCGGATGTAGTCGTTATCTGATGTCGATACCGGAAATCACACAGAACGGATACAGAAATGGAGTTTCAGTGCTCGTGGTTAACCCAACTGTCGCCCTGTGGTGAGCATTTCCGGGCCGATGAGCGTGTCGCGCAGGGGAGGGACGTTCAGGACATGGCGCTGTCAGGCTGTTGCCTTGTGAAACGCCAGAAACAAGAAAGCCCGCACGAGGCGGGCTTCTTGAGGTGATTCATAGACTGCTGTAGACGTCTATGTATCGGTACTTGGTGGCTACACAGGGACTTGAACCCCGGACCCCAGCATTATGAATGCTATGCTCTAACCAACTGAGCTATGTAGCCAAGTGGCGCGCATTATTCGCGTAGAACGGCAATGCGTCAAGCATTTATTTTGAATTTTTATCTACGCTTTCAACTGTTTAAGCGAAATCAGCGAATCTGGCGACGAGTGGATCACTCTTCGCCCTGCCGAGTACCCGCGAAACTCGATCGCGTTGAGCAGATATCCCTGCCGCTCAACGCGTGCACTGACGCTACGGGTGTTTCGGGTTGTGCGTGGCGCGTTTGAGCTGTTCGCGGGCCCGTGACAGGCGCGAACGCACGGTGCCGATAGGAATGTCCAACGCGTCGGCTGTGTCCTGATAGCTGCCGTCGGTTTCCAGTGAGGCGTACAGGGTCTTGCGCATTTCCACCGGCAGATGGTCGATAGCGCTCAGGGTTTTTTCCAGGCGACGGTTGACCTCAAATTCCCAATCCAGGTTGCGATTGTCCTCCTGACCATGCCAGAGCGACTCGTCAAACTCGCAATGCACCGGCTTGGCGTACATGCGCCTGAAGTGGTTACGGATAAGGTTTTGCGCGATACCACACATCCACGTGCTGAGCGTCGCATTGCCGCTGAAACGCTCTCGGTTGCGCCAGGCTTCCAGGTACGTCAATTGCAGAAGATCATCTGCATCTTCCGGGTTGAGTACGCGCTTGTGAATGAAGCGCCGAAGTTTTTTTTGCTGTTCGTCTGTCAGGTGAAGCATGAATTGAGGCGAGCTGCCAACGAGGTGCGCTAAAGCTTCAATAGGGATATTCATGATTGTTTCCTTGGTGTAGACGCAGTCGAAAAGGTGTCGACGGGAACCCCTTTAGCACTGGCTATGCCAAGACTGTTTTTTATATAACTGACTGATTTTTATGAATAAATATTTTGTAGTGGAGTGATTTTGCGCAGGACCTTGCATAGATGCCACGGAGGTCTGTGCAAGTCTTTTCAAATTTTTCGTGGCATTCGACTTGATGGAACCGTTTGAGCTGGCCTTGCCACACAGGGAAACACTCTTCCTGTTCAGGTCTGTCCATGAAAGTCGAATCTTCCCCGGATGTGCCAGCCGTCCAGCAGTTGGATCAACCTGCTGTCAGCCAGACCTCCACGCCGGTGCCAGTTCCGGGCTTGGATGAGCTCGCTCACCTGTTCAGCCTGGAAGTGCAAAACAACAGCCAGCCCTTGAGTCAGCGGAAGATGAGCGTGCGCGTGCCTCCGGCCGAACAGCTTGCGCAAATTTATGATCAGTTGGGGCACCCTGCCCAGGCGACCCTTGCGAGCCTTTCGCGCCGCATCCGCTGGCAATTGCTGCAGCATCCCAGTGTCGACAAATTGCTGTCGCTGGCTGGCGGGGACCCCGCGCGTGCATTCGTGGTACTCAAATATGTGGCAACCCAGGCAGACGCTGAAGTGCGCCCATCGGAAGCGGCGTTGGCCCGAGATGCCATCGCCAAGCTGGAGGTCCGCTTCAAAGGGCAGATCCAGGCAGGCCTGAACATTGCTTTGGCGCTGCAGGCGGGCAGTGCCGATCCACAGGAGCGCCAGGCGCTGCGTGCGCTCTACTACGCCAGTGTGGTCACACGCCAATCGTTGTCGACGATGATGCAGGCGCTGCTGGGGGTGTATGGCGAGGAACGGCTTGCCGAAGGGCTCAAGATGATGCGCAAGGCTTTGGCGGACGACATCGCGGCCAAGGTGTCATCACTGCCTACGCCGATGCTGCGTACCCTGTTACTGGGGCTGCAAAGCTGTGGACAGTTGAGCGGCGTGTTGACCGGTTGCAACGCCCTGCTCCAACGCCTGGGTATCGATCATGATGCCGTGGCCCTGCTGCAACGCCTGCTGGGTTACGCCGGTGCAGGTATCGCTGCTGCTGAAATACTGCGACTCGGGAGCGACCTGTTGGGCAGTTCGAGCCCCCAGCAATTGTTGGCCCTCAATGCACTGTATCCGCTGGTCCAGCAACTGCCATTGGCGATATGGCTCGACAGTCGAGTACGCGAAGAAACCCTGCGTGGTTTCCTGGCCGTGATCGGCGAACTGGATCGGGTGACACGTGGCCCTGCGCGTCTTCCTGCTGAGCTGGGGGGCATGGCGTGACTGCGCTTTCGGCCATCAACAGCTTTCTGCTCAAGGTCGCGCAACGCGCAGAAGTGCTGGGCGCCGTGGTGGTGATGGCCATCGTCTTCATCTTTATCGTGCCGCTGCCCACCTGGCTGGTGGACATCCTGATCGCGCTCAATATCTGCATCTCATGCCTGTTGATCGTGTTGGCGTTGTACCTGCCAGGCCCCCTGGCGTTCTCATCGTTTCCGTCAATACTGCTGCTGACCACCATGTTTCGCCTGGCGCTGTCGATTGCCACGACGCGCCTGATCCTGCTGGAGCAGGACGCCGGTCATATCGTCGAGGCCTTTGGTAATTTCGTGGTTGGCGGCAACCTCGCCGTGGGGATGGTGATCTTCCTGATCCTGACCCTGGTCAACTTCCTGGTGATCACCAAAGGCTCGGAGCGGGTGGCCGAAGTGGCCGCGCGTTTCAGCCTGGACGCGATGCCCGGCAAGCAGATGTCCATCGACAGCGACTTGCGTGCCGGCTTGATTGACGGCATGCAAGCGCGGGACAAACGGGAACAATTGTCCCGTGAGAGCCAACTGTTTGGGGCCATGGACGGCGCGATGAAGTTCGTCAAAGGGGATGCCATCGCGGGGTTGATCATCGTTGTGGTCAACCTGTTGGGCGGCTTCTCCACGGGCATGTTCCAGCATGGCCTGAGCGCTTCCGAGTCAATATCGCTGTACTCGGTATTGACCATCGGCGACGGCCTGATCGCACAGATCCCGGCGCTGCTGATCTCCCTCACCGCCGGCATGATCATCACCCGTGTGGCGCCGGACGGACGCAGGGGCGCCAGCAACATGGGCGCCGAAATCGCCCGGCAAATGACCAGCGAACCCAAGAGCTGGATGATCGCCTCGGTGGGCATGCTCGCCTTTGCCGTGGTACCCGGCATGCCGACGGGCGTGTTCATTCTGATTGCGCTGGTTACCGGCAGCCTGGGGTACTACCTGATGCGCCAGCGTCAACGGCAGGAACAGCCCGCTGCTGAAACCGCCGAAGCGGTGCGTCCCGAAGAGAACGGCAGTGAGGATTTGCGTGGGTTTGATCCGTCGAGACCCTATCTGTTGCAATTCTCCCCGGTGATACGAGGGACGCCTGAGGTGGCTGATCTTGTTCACTCGATTCGCCAGGCCCGAAATGCACTGGTCGCCAATATCGGCCTGACGCTGCCACCGTTTGAGGTGGAACTCGACGACTCACTGGCCGACGATGAAATGCGTTTCTGTGTCCACGAAGTACCGATGGTCAAGGCATCGGTTGTCAGCCATGTGGCGGTTGAGCGTAAGGCGTTGTCGGTTGAGCCGGCGCACGCCATTGCGGGGCTGGTAGAGCGCGATGAACAGGATTGGCTCTGGTTGGCACCGGATGATCCGCTGCTGGATGATCCGCAGTTGGAGCGCTTCACCGCGGCGAGCCTCATCGTCGAGCGCATGAAGCAGGCGATGATGCTCAGCGGGCCGCAGTTCCTGGGGATCCAGGAAAGCAAGTCGATCCTCAGTTGGCTGGAACACAACCAACCGGAACTGGTCCAGGAGCTGCAGCGGATTATGCCGCTGTCGCGGTTTTCGGCGGTCCTGCAACGCCTGGCCAGCGAGGGTGTGCCGTTGCGCGCCGTTCGGCTGATCGTCGAGTCGCTGATCGAGTACGGCCAGCATGAACGTGAGCCGGACGCGCTGGCCGACTACGCGCGCATCGCGCTCAAGGCACAGATCTACCACCAGTACAGCGAAGCCGACGGCCTGCATGCCTGGCTGTTGTCGCCGCAGACTGAAAACATCCTGCGTGAGGCGCTGCGCCAGACTCAGACGGGGGTGTTCTTCGCCCTTGATGACGAACACAGTGCGGTGTTGGTCAGCCTGCTCAATCAAGCTTTTCCCGTACGGCCAAAACTCAAGAGCGTGATGCTGGTCGCACAGGATTTGCGCAGCCCGCTGCGCACGCTGCTGCTGGAGGAGTTCAACCACGTGCCGGTGCTGTCTTTCGCCGAGTTGGGCAGCGCCTCCAAGGTCAAGGTGCTGGGGCGCTTTGACTTGGGCCAGGACGAATTGATGCGCGGTGCGGTGGCATGACGGTTCGGTTTTGTTCAGCACGGAGGGCTCGATGATGTTCGAGTTGCGCGTGCTTGATGGGCGGCATCAGGGAGCGGCGCTGCCCTTGTTCGGGGAGCAGTGGAGCATCGGTGCCCACGCCGATGCTGACCTGGTGCTGAATGACCCTGGCATCGCCGAGCAGCATGCCCGGTTGCGGCTTGTCGACTCGAACTGGTCGGTGCAGGCTGAGGCCGGGTTGTTGCAGGATGCCGATGGTCAGGTGCTGGCGCAAATTGCGCACCTGGGGCTGAACGTAACGTTTTCGGTGGGGAACGTGCGGTTGTGCGTCACCTTGGCCGATGAGCCCTGGCCCCAGGCACCAGCCCCCGCACCGGCTGTGTCGCCACGGGTCAGTGAACCGGTGCCGGTGCTTAAGTTGTCGGCCATCTCCCAGGCGCAGCAGAAGCGCCTGATCACGCTGGTGCTGGTGGTGACGGTGATCTTCATCGTGGTGGGCATGGCGTCCACCGGGAAGCCTGAGGCTCAGGCATCCCTGATGCCGCCTGTGGTGCAGAAGCACGAATTGGCCTCGCCGTTTGAGGTCCGCCAGCAACTGTTGAAGATGCTCGGCGAACGTGAATTGAGCCAGCGTGTCAGCTTGCAAGTGGTCAATGGCCAGGTCGCGCTCAATGGGGATGTCTCACAGGATGATGTGGAACTGGTCGCGCGCATGCTCAGCCGTTTTGGCGAGCAGTTCGACAGCGCGGTCCCGGTGATCAGCCGTGTGCGCGTACGCGATGGGACGTTGCCGTTCAAGATTGTGCAGATCGTGGGCGGGCCGAATGGACACGTGGTCCTGGAGGAGGGCAGCCGACTGTTTGTCGGGGATGAAGTCGACGGCCTGCGCCTGGTGCTGATCGACAACAGCAAGGTGGTGTTCGATGGCGAACAGCGCTATGAGGTGCGCTGGTGAGTGCGGAAATGCAAGCACGCCTGGAGGCCTGGCAACAGCGTCAAGTCCAGTCGCTGGCCACCTTCGCGCCGGTGACGATGCGAGGGCGCATCCAGCGCGTCAATGGCATGTTGCTCCAGTGTCGGCTGCCCCAGGCGCGTATCGGTGACTTGTGCAGGGTCGAGAAAAAGCCGGGCGACTACATGCTGGCCGAGATCATCGGTTTTGATCAGCAGGATGCGGTACTCAGCGCCCTGGGCAATCTGGAGGGGGTGCAGGTGGGCGCTGGCGTGGAGCGTCTTGGCGTCGCGCATCGGGTTCAGGTCAGCGAGGCATTGCTGGGGCAAGTGCTGGATGGTTTCGGGCGACCGATTACGGGAGAAGGCCCCGGTGCGTTTGTCGAGGCCGATTTGCCGGACACCAGTGCGGTGTTGTGTGAGGCGCCGCTGCCCACTGAGCGCCCGCGCATCAACCGCGCGCTGGCCACCGGCGTGCGGTCGATCGATGGCCTGCTGACGTTGGGCGAAGGCCAGCGCGTGGGCCTGTTCGCCGGTGCCGGGTGCGGCAAGACCACCCTGCTGGCGGAGATCGCCCGTAACGTGGACTGCGATGTCATCGTGTTCGGCCTGATCGGCGAACGGGGCCGCGAGCTGCGTGAGTTTCTCGATCATGAACTCGATGAACAGCTGCGCTCCAAAGCCGTATTGGTGTGCGCTACGTCCGACCGATCCAGTATGGAGCGAGCCCGCGCGGCCTTCACCGCGACGGCACTGGCTGAAGGTTATCGGCGCAAGGGGCTGCGTGTGTTGTTGCTGATCGACTCCCTGACCCGGTTTGCCAGGGCCCAGCGCGAAATCGGTCTGGCCGCCGGCGAACCTCTCGGTCGCGGCGGTCTGCCGCCATCGGTATACAGCCTGCTGCCGCGTCTTGTGGAGCGCGCCGGGTTGACCCGTGCGGGGGTAATCACGGCGATCTATACGGTGCTGATCGAGCAGGACTCCATGAACGATCCGGTGGCCGATGAGGTCCGCTCGCTGCTCGACGGTCATATCGTGCTGTCTCGCAAGTTGGCCGAGCGCGGGCACTATCCCGCAGTGGATGTGCTGGCGAGTCTGTCGCGGATCCTGAGCAACGTGGCCGAGCCTGCGGATATTCAGGCGGGTACGGCGTTGCGACGCTTGTTGTCGGCCTATCAACAGATCGAACTGATGCTCAAGCTGGGGGAATACCAGCCCGGCAGCGATGCCTTGACCGACCTGGCGGTGGACAGTCGCCAGGCTGTGGATAATTTCTTGCGCCAGGACTTGCGTGAGCCTGCGCCGATGGCTGCGACGCTGGAGCAACTCAAGGAGCTGACCGCCTATGTCCCATTCTGATGGTCTGCTTGGCGAAGTCGAGACGCTGCGGCGCCTGCGTCGGCACCGGGCAGATCGGGCCGAGCGAGCCTTGCGTGAGGCGAAGCGCGCCCAGCAGGCTCTGCTTGCCACTATCCGGCAGGCCGAGGAGGCACTTGAACAGACTCGGCGCGATGAAGCCGAGCGCAGTGCCCAACTGCTCAGCCAGCACCAGGGCCAGGTATTGAACCTGCAGGCGCTGAAGTCCTGGGGGGCGCAGGAGCGTTCCTTGTCTGCCGTTACGCGGCGAGGCATGGGGCAGTTGGAAGCCTTGCAGGGCCAGCAGGAAGAAAAGCAGACCTGCGTCGGCCGAGCCCAGAAGCAGGTCACCGCCTGCCTGCGGCAGGTGGAAAAACTTCAGGAGTTATCTCTTTTACTGGCGCAGGAGCCGACATGACCCAGGTTTCAGATAAGCCCGCCGAGCGGCCCCGTCCGCGTGACGCGCGAGAAGAGCGAGAGCCGGGAATGGCGGGTGTCGTTCCTGCGGAGCTAACGCGATTGTTTTCCCAATTGTGGGCTGATGACGGTGAGGGCTCTGGGGCGGGTACCCCGCTAGCACGAACCAGGACGTCGGGTGGCCCGGCGATGATCGAGGCGCTGGCCGAGCAACTGGCGCCGCGCATGCAGGCTGCCTCGCAGTGGCCGCTTCAGGCAGTCCTGTACTTGCCCCGCCTGGGGCGGATCAACGCCAGTGTGCGCCGAGAACAGGGCGCCTGGAATGTCGAGCTGGATGCGGAAGAGAAGGCGACGGTGCGCTGGCTCAGCGGTGTGCGGCAACAGTGTGAGGACCGGTTCGCGGCGACGCTGGGACAGCCGGTCAGCCTGTTTCTGCCCAATGTCAGTTGCGCATGATCGTGCCACTGCTCGCATTGCCGTTGATCAAGGGCGACTCGGTCGCCGCTCGGCGTCGACTGGGGCGTGGCTTGTGCCTGCCGTTCCAAGTGGCAGGGCGCAACGGTCAGTTGCTGCTCGAACCTGGCCGCGCGCCCGCGGGTGGCGAAGCTCTTTGCTTCGAAACGGTGTGCGGCGTGTTGGCGCTCGCCGAAGCCGGGCCGTTGCTCAGCCTGCTGGGGGAATGTCCGGTGGTCTTGGCGCCGTCCGGCAACGACCCGGAATCCTGGTTCTGGCCGCTGTTCCAGCTCCACTTGAGTCCGCAGGTGAAGGCCCTGCTGGGCTATGTGCGATTGCTGGAGAGTGCTCGACCCAAGGCGTTCGGCTGTCGAATCAGCGTGATCCTGGGGACAACCCGGGTCGAGGGGTATTTGTGGCTGGCCCCGGAGAGCTTTCTAGCGCTATGCGATGCCGGGCCTTGGCGCGCCATCGCCAGGCCGATGCCAGCGTCGTTTCGGTTAGCGATTGCGGTGGTCCTTGGGCGTCTGCAGTTACCGATCGCGCAAGCACGCAACCTGCGTGTAGGCGATGTGCTGGTCTTTGAACAGGCCTGTTTTCTAGTCCAGGGCAGCGGCTACGTGCAGGCGGGTACACGGCGATTGCATGGGCGCATTGACGATGACAGCGGGCCGTTGTGCCTGACCCTTACTTCAATCGAGGACACGTCTATGGACGAAGATTTCATCGCCCCCCATTACGCCGGGCATGAAGAGGATGAACCCGTGATGGACGTATTCGGCCACGAACCGTTCGATGAGCTGAGCATGGCGCTGAACGTACGTTGTGGCACGTTGAACCTTACCCTGGGCGAATTGCGTAACCTTGCGCCTGGCGCGGTGCTCGGCATCGGCGGTTATGCGCCGGGCATGGCTGGCTTGTATTACGGCGACCGGCCGATTGGCCAGGGTCAATTGGTCGAAATAGACGGGCGCCTGGGGTTACAGTTGTCCCGCGTGATGTTCGGTCGATGACATTCCAGGGGATCGATCCCCTCATCCTGGCGCTGTTTGTGGGAGCGTTGGCGTTGATGCCAATGCTGCTGATCATTTGCACATCGTTCTTGAAGATTGTCATCGTGCTGATGATCACCCGCAACGCTATCGGTGTGCAGCAGGTGCCGCCGAGCATGGCCGTCAATGGCATCGCGTTGGCCGCCACGCTGTTTATCATGGCACCGGTCGGTTACGAGATCGCCGAGGGCATCAAGGCCTCGCCCGTGGACACAAGCAGCGTGATCAATTTTTTGCAGACGGGACGTGAGGCTATCCAACCGTTGCGTGCATTCATGCTGCGCAACGTGGACCCGGATGTACTGACCCATCTGCTGGAAAATACCGCGCGCCTGTGGCCGGCGAAAATGGCACAGGAGGTCCAGCGCGAAGACTTGATCCTGCTGGTCCCGGCCTTTGTTCTGTCGCAACTGCAGGCGGGGTTCGAGATCGGCTTTCTGATCTACATCCCCTTCATTGTCATTGACCTGATTGTCTCCAACCTGCTGCTGGCACTGGGCATGCAAATGGTCTCGCCAATGACCATTTCCCTGCCGCTCAAACTGCTGTTGTTCGTGATGGTGTCCGGTTGGTCGCGCCTGCTCGACAGCTTGTTCCTCTCCTATCTCTGAGTGGCCTATGGAACCGATCGTGCTGTTCAAACAGGGCATGTTGCTGGTGGTGGTGCTGACGGCGCCGCCGCTGATGGTGGCGGTGGTGGTGGGGGTGCTGACGTCGTTGGTGCAGGCGCTGATGCAGATACAGGACCAGACTCTGCCCTTTGGTATCAAGTTGGTGGCGGTGGGTGTCACGCTGATCATGACCGGGCGCTGGATCGGCGTTGAGTTGATCCAGCTGATCAACCTGACCTTCGAAATGATCGGCCGCTCGGCCCTGAATTGAGGTATCGCCCGTGCTGCTGTATCTCGAGTTCGTGCCCAGCCTGCTCATCGGCATGGCGCGTATTTATCCCTGTGGCATCTTAGTCGCGGCGTTCTGTTTTCAACATATACGTGGCAGGTTGCGGGTCACCATCGTGATGGTCATGGCACTGCTGCCCGCACCGGGTATTCATGCAGCGTTGGAGGGACATGACTACTCGGCGCTGATATTGGCTGCGCTGGTGCTCAAGGAAGTGGCCCTGGGATTATTGCTGGGGGTACTGCTGTCGATGCCGTTCTGGATGTTCGAGGGAGTGGGGGCGTTGCTGGATAACCAACGCGGCGCATTGGCCGGCGGTCAGCTCAATCCTTCACTGGGGCCGGATGCCACGCCGATGGGGCATCTGTTCAAGCAATTGGCGATTTTCCTGCTGATGACTACCTTGGGGTTGGGCGCGTTGACCCAGGTGATCTGGGACAGTTACCTGATCTGGCCTCCCACCGTCTGGTTCCCGCTGCCGGCAGAGAATGGGATGAGCCTGTTTATCGACTTGCTGGGCGATACCTTCACGCACATGCTGCTCTATGCCGCTCCTTTTATCGCGGTGTTGCTGTTGTTGGAGTTCGGCATCGCGTTGCTGGGGGTCTACAGTCAGCAACTGCAGGTCAGTACGCTGGCGCCACCGGTCAAAAGCCTCGCGGGTATCGGTATTCTGCTGCTCTACTTTGCGTTGCTGCAGGACTTGATCGTCGGACGCATGGGTTCGCTGGGTGACCTCAAACACGTGCTGGGACAGTTGATCAAGGTCGCGGTCCCATGAGTGATTCCGGCGAAAAAAAGCACCCGGCGTCAGCCAAGAAACTGCGTGACCAACGCAAGAAAGGCCAGGTCGCCCAAAGCCAGGATGTTGCAAAGCTGCTGGCATTGACAGCCATCAGTGAAATCGCCTTATTCACCGCCGAAACCAGCCTGCAACGCTTCCAGCAATTGATGTTGTTGCCGATATCACGCCTGAATCAGCCCTTCACGCGTGCACTGGAAGAGGTGCTGTTCGACGGGCTGGGAGTGTTCTTCTCCTTTGCTCTGTTGATGGTCGGGGTCGCGATTACCACCAAGCTGATCAGCAGTTGGATGCAGTTCGGGCTGCTGTTTGCGCCGGAGGCCCTGAAGATGGATTTCAATCGCCTTAATCCCGTCAGCCAGGTCAAGCAAATGTTCTCAGCCCAACAGTTGATGAACCTGTTGATGAGCGTGACGAAAGCCTTCCTTATCGGTTTGATTCTGTATGTGGTAATTCGGCCCTCGGTGGGCACGTTGATCAACCTGGCCACCAGTGACCTGCAGAGCTACATCGTGGCGTTGATCGCGCTGTTCCGTCATCTGCTGCATGTGTGCCTTGGCATGCTGCTGGTGCTGGCGCTGGTCGACCTGATCCTGTCCAAGCACTTTTTTGCCAAGCGCATGCGCATGACTCAAGTGGAGGTCGTCAAAGAGTACAAGGACATGGAGGGTGACCCTCATGTGAAGGGGCAGCGCCGTTCGTTGGCGTACCAGTTGGCCCAGGAAGAACCGAAGGTCAAGCTGCCCAAGCTGGAGGAGTCCGACATGCTGGTGGTCAACCCGACGCACTTTGCTGTCGCCTTGTATTACCGGCCGGGTAAGACACCGCTGCCGATGTTGGTGAGTAAAGGCACGGACGATGAAGCCCGCAAATTGATCCGCCGTGCCAAGGCGGCCGACGTGCCGGTAATCCAATGTGTATGGTTGGCTCGCACGCTTTACACGAAAAAATTGGGCGCGAGCATCCCTCGGGAAACCTTGCAGGCCGTGGCGCTGATTTACCGAACCTTGCGCGAGCTCGATGATGAGGCCAAGCGCGAAACCCTGGAGCTTCCCGAGCTTGAGCGGCGCTGATCACCTGTCCAAGGCTTGCAGAGTGGCCAGCGACAGCATCCGACTGAGGATTCTGTCGAGAGCGTTGGCGGTTGCCGGCAGCGCGTGCCATATCACCAGGGCGTGCTGGGGATCGAGGTAGATAAAGCAGCCCTCGAACACCAGCGCTTGTTCAAAGCGTCGCTCTAGCACTTGTTGCAATTGCCCAGCCTGCAGGGCCTCGCGCGCAATGCACAAGGCCACCCCAGGGCGCTGGCCAGCGTGCTGTGCGCAGACCTTGATACCGGGCGCCAGGGGCAGGTGAGCAGCAGCGCCACTCACCAGGTTGTCGAAAAATACCTGCCGTGGGGCGCCGGGCATATTCGGGGAACTCATCGTTCCAATGACACCGTCTGGTAGTCCGCCCGCTCACCGGAGGGGGCGGGCTCGACGCGCATCTGCGGCGGCCACCAGATCACCATCTTGTCCTTGCTCGATTGCGGGCGTGAGCACGAATCACCTTTGCACGTGGGCGTACAGCCGGTGAAGAGTATCGCTGCGCCAATCAGGATGACGCACAACAGTCGGTTTTTCATGGCGTGGCCTTCTGAGCTGGAGTGATCATGGAGGGGCGGGGCACGCTGAGGTGTTCATCTCTCACTACCGGGCGCATGGCGATGAATACTTCGGCTTCTTCACCCGGCTTGAGCCAGGCACGTGGCCACACGGTGACTGCCAGGGTCTGCGAGTTGCTGCATTCCTTTTCATCGATACGCACATTGCGTTTGAACTGGTTGCGCAACACCACCACCGCCACGTTGTATTCCGGGCCGGCGTACCACTGACTGCGGTCGGTGTTCAGCGCCAGCAAATCACGGGTGCTGCACAAGGTGTTCAGCGCCAGAGGCATCGGTGCCGCGCTGAAAGCCTTGGGGACTTCTCCACTGACCAAGCGCGCCAGCGTGGTGATGATGTCACTGCGTTTGATCACCGGCTGATGCGGTGAGTAGCGCCTGGCCAGTGGTGCGAGGGCAGCTTGCAACTCGGCCTGGTCGTCTTGTGGCAAGTAGCGCGACGGGTCGTCCTGGTCCCCGATGACGCGAGGTGTCAGGATAAACAAACGCTCACGGCGATTGTTGTGGCGTTCTGTCGAAGAGAACAGCGCCTTGCCCAGTAACGGAATATCCCCCAGCAGCGGGATTTTCTTTTGCTGGTCGGAACTGTCAGTGACATGAAAGCCGCCGACCACCAGCGAGCGCTTTTCCCGCATCACGGCCTGCGTGCTGACCTTGCCCCGGCGCACATCAGGGTGATTGGGGTCTCGGTCGGGATTGGTCTCGTCGAAATTACCGTCTTCTATATCGACCGCCAAATGGATCTGGTGCACACCACGTCCGGTCGTTACCCGAGGAACCACCTGAAGGCTGGTGCCTACGGTGACGGGCAGAATGGTTGCGTAATCTCTACCGGGGGTGATGTATTGGGTACGGTTGAAGTCGATCACCGCTGGTTGGTTTTCCAGGGTGAGCACCGAGGGGTTCGAAACCATGGTAGCCAGCCCCTTGGCTTCCAGCGCGCGGATATCGGCGTAGAAACGGTCGCGGTTATCAATCGACAACTGTGAGGAGGTGCCGGGCGCCATGTTGACGCCACCGCGGAAGCGGCTGTTCTGGAAACCCCAGTTCACCCCAAATTCACGCAATTGCGTACGTTCGATATCGAGAATGATCGCATCGATTTCGATCAACTTGCGCGCGACGTCGAGCTGGGTGATCAATTCGCGGTACATGGTTTGGCGTTCCGGCAAATCATAGATCAGCACGGCGTTATTGCGTACGTCGGCTTCGACTCGGATTCGGCTCGTGGATACCGGGGCCCGTGAGGTCAATGCAGGCATGGGAGCCATTTGACCTGTGGTGCCATTGGCGTCGAGCATTTGGCTCAGCAACGGATTGCCCAGCCGCGGCACATTGGGCGTAAGCGGCGCTGGCTGGGAGGCCGGACGTTGGGTCAAGCCTGTGAGCGCAGACGGGGAACGCGGTTCCAAAAGCCCTCGCAAGATGTTGGCGACGCCGGGAACGACGAGCTTTTCGCCGCGGTAATCCACTTGGCGGTCCGCCGCATTGGCGAACTTCAACGGGTAACTCAGTACGCTCTGTTTTTCATCCGGTGACCGGCGTTGGCTGCTGAATTGCTTGATCTGTTCGATATAGCGCTTGGGGCCGGAGACGAGCACGACACCGTCTTCCGGTAACTCACCCCAACCGAAACGGCTATCGAGCAGTCCGATATCGGTCAGCGCCTGCTTGAGGTCGGAAATCGTCTCTGACGAGACCTCCAGGCGCGCGGACTCCTGCTGGTCCAGCGTGCTGATGAACAGCGTGTTGTTGTAGAGAAACCACTGAAAACGATGCTCAACCCCGAGTCTGTCCAACAGTGACTGTGGGGTATTCGCGCGAATCTTGCCGTTGACGTCGCCTTCCAGCAGGCCTTCGATTTGCAGTTGCGTGCCGAATGTCTGGGCGAAGTCTTCGAGTACTTCCCGCAGCGGTTTGTGGTCGGCCTCATAGGCGTAGGCGGTGTTTTTCCATTCGGGGGGTATCGCGGCAAGGGCGTTGTGCGCCGGGGACAGCAAACAGGCGAGCGCTACCAGACTTGACCAGTTGAAACGTCTGGATGAAGTTTCACGCGAGTTAATGCGCAAGTCGCTGCGCTTGCAGATCGTGTTATGCATAGGTGTTTCCCTGTTTAGTGCAACAACGAACGTAGCCAGGTAGGTTTGAGTTGATGGATGGGTTTGTTCAGGCGCGCGACGGTGGCGCGCCAGGTATCGCGTTGGTTGAGCAGGCTCTCGATGCAGTGCAGCAGATGCTGTTCGTCGTGTGGGTTAGGCACGCAATGGATCAGCCAGAGGTCACCGCTGTCTGGTGACAGAGCGAGCGCACCTTGAAAGTGGGCCAGGCTGACGGCGCCCAGACGCATCCAGCTCACCAGCATTGATTCATTCCGGGAGTGTCGGGCCAGTTGAACACTAAGCAGCAGGGTTCCCGAACAGTGACGCAGTACAACCGCTTCATCGTTCTCGAACAGCGTTAATTCCCCGGTGCCGTTCCTCAGGTATTCAGAAAACAGTTCTTTCAATTTACGGCACGCTATCCAGGCAGGACTTCAGTAGCATGTGCTTCACTCGGTTTTGCTCTTGGTAGACGTATTCGGAGGTGCGGTGTCGCTGTAAAAGATTGAAAAACAGCCCGATGTCTTCCTCCGAACCAGAGTTGTTTTCTGCTGCGTAGTTGTATTCCCTTTTAGTATGTCTGGCGTCGCTTAGAAGCCTGTCTTTGAAGCCGTCTAAATATTTCATAGAGGTATTCCATGAGGGGTGTACCTCTTCTTGGTTTTTATTTCGAAATAGTTCCAGTTGTATTCAATTATTTTTAGGAAAGCGTCTGCCTGCTTCTATCGTGCGAAAGGGGGGGATCCTGTCTGACGAGAGCACTGATCAAGGCTGTCCAGTCAATACGAAAGTCGCCCTCTTCGGTATTCAATATGAGGTTTTGAGGTTCAATCGTATTTTCCGCGCGCAACGTCCAGCAATTACCGCTGTCACTGTCTAGGCATTGCCTGACTGTCTCAAGCTCATGTGGGTTGCATAAAAGCGTTGCCTTAATTGCAGGCACATGGCACGCCAGCAGTTGCCTGATCAGAGCCTTAATACGTTGGGGGGCGGGTGTTTCTTCAAGTAGAAGGGAGATAGCCTGGTTGGCAATTGAGGTTGCGTATTGCTCGAGGTTGTCACACAAGGCTTGGCGCTCGGCTTCCCAGCGTTTGAGCTGTGCATCGGCACGTTGCCATATTTCCAGACTCGCTTTTTCCAGAAGCTGCTCACGTTGTTCATTGGCCTCCTGTAGTAACTGTCGGGCTCCCGCTTTTGCCTGCTCAACCACATTGTCGGCTTGGGTGTAACTTGCCAGGGTTTCGCAGGAGAGAAGGCTCCCCGGGAGCGCACGTGTTCCGCCAGGCGAGTTGATGATGCGGCGACATAACATCGTTATTCTCCATGCTCCCATGAATCAACAGGATTGCGGGTGCCATCCATGGCGCCAATACGCCACACGACAGCATGCCAGAGCGTATCAAGGCGGCTGTGCGAACCCTTGAGCGCCAATGGCATTTGCTCTAGATCAAGTACACGGTGGCGAGGAAAGCGCAGGCGGATCCGCTGCCAGGTCGCCGGAGGAATCCAGGCGCGTAGCAATTGCAATGGGTCGTTATCAGGCTGCACGATATCAAGTGGCAGAGCCTTGGATAGGCTGTTACACCACAGGTGATGATGCTCATCCAATGCTGTCGCATAGGCCGGGCGGCAAATGCCCTCAATCAACCCAATCGCCAGATCAAGTTGCTCCGCAGAAGCAGTCGCCAGTTGAATTAATGCAGGGTCAGGCATCGGAGGTAGGCATGGAGCAATACCGAAATGTGTCCCCGTAGCCACCTGCCCGCTGCGATGGAGTTGTATAAGTGCCGCGTAGTTATCGATGCTTTTCCAGTCTTCATGCGCATATAACCAGGGGGCGGCCCACCATTGGGCCCAGGCGAGATTACTCATTGCTGGAATGAGCAGTCATGCTGGAAGACACTTCATGTGTTTGAGCGCGCACGTCAGGCGTCGGCATAACTCGTTGCTTTCGCTTTTGCCAGAACATACCTCCCGATACCATGAACACCACTGCGAGCAGCGAAACAGTCACACAGATTCTCCAGAAACCGAGGTCATCTTCGGGAACCAGGAACGGCCCGAAGTAAGCCAAACGCTGTTGCTCCAGATAAGCTGTCGCCGGCACGAACACGACGGTCAATTTCTGCGAGTTGTCGACCGCTGTGGCCATGCCCGGTAAGCTGCTAGCAACCATCCTGCGAACACGCGCCCTGATGCTGTCTGGGTCAAGCCTAGGATCATGTTTGATGAACACTGACGCAGAGGCAGGTTGCACAGGCTCTCCAGGCGCGACGCGCTCAGGCAATACCACATGGACCCGGGCGACGATAACGCCGTCAATGTTCGATAAAGTTGTTTCAAGTTCTTGAGACAATGCATAGATATAGCGCGCTCTTTCTTCCAGCGGCGTTGAGATCACACCTTCTTTACGAAAGGTGTTACCCAGCGTAGTGCGTGCTGCCCGAGGGAGCCCTACGGCCTCCAGCGTTCGTACCGCACGCGCAATCTCGGTGGCGTTGACAACAACGATAACGCCATCTTTTGCCGGAACTTTAGTGGCGCGGATATGTTTGTCAGCCAGCTCCGCTACTACCTCGTTAGCCTCTTGCTCAGTTAGCTGACGATGAAGCTCGACCCGTTCACTACAGGCCTGCAGCAGGAGAGAGAGACATATAACCAATACAAACGGTAGCAGGTGATTCATTTTAACCTACTGAAGACTGCTGATTTTATCAATGCATTGTGCGGTTTTACCGACGGATTTTGACAGCATCTGCTGAAGTAGGAGCGCGTCGGAAAGTTGGCCCGGATATTTTCGAGCTTCATCCAGCTTATTCGGGCTGCTCAAGGCACGCAGGCTTCTAGTCATACGGTCCGTCACAGAACTTAGCTTGCCTGCTGCCTCGGAAAGTAAGTTTTGCGTAACGGTGCTACCCGTGGCGTGTTTCGAAAATGATGAAGCGGTTACGGCGGCGTTAAAAAAGTCAATATCCGTACTCAAGTCCGTTAATTTATGGTCTGTGAGGGACTCGGATAGAGAGTTGCGTTCAGTCTGCTTAATAATGCCTATCATAGTAGGATCCTGTAACGTCGAAACTAACGTTGAGGGGGCTTATCTCCGTGTTTGCTTAAAAAGCCTTCCCCGCCGGGGCCGTAGGAAGGCTTTTGTAAGTTGAAGCTATTAAACGTTGAGTTTGTCGGATGCTGCCTTGATACCCGAGGTATTTTGGTTTTCTGCACCCTTAAATGCGTTTTTTACACCATCTGCGCGTTTTTTTGCTTCTGCAGCTTCCAAGCCTTGGTCAGCATCTTGAGCAGACATTTGGCCACCGCCGTAGCCGCCCGAATAAGGTGAGTAGGATGATCCGCTAGGAATAGCCATAGTGTTCTCCGTAATTAATATGTGTAAGTGAAACAGCACGCCTTAAGAAAAAACTCTCCATCCGTAGTGCCGTTCCATCAATTATGTGGTTCAAGAAATGTATGCGTTCCACGCATCGCTGGAGGCTATGTTTCAATAAATGTATTGGTTTGTTTCCGGTGCGCTCAACCCAGTGACACTCCCAAGTGCTTTATGCGGTGATACAGGGTTCTTTTGGGAACGCCCAGTTCGGTTGCCGCACTGTCCACACAATGGCTATTTTGGCGCAGGCACTCTTCAATCAGCGATTTTTCCATCTGATGCATGCGCGCCTTCAGGCCCATCTCTATTTCCTGTCGGGTGATCACGGTTGCTGAAAGCGGAGGCAGGCCCAATACAAAGCGCTTCGCCGTAGATCGAAGCTCGCGGACATTGCCCTTCCAGGGGTGGCACAGCAACTGCTGCAACAATTGGCTATCGGGAGGGGGAGGGTAGGCGAGTTTGAAATGATCAGCTTCTTGCTGAATCATGTGGAGGAACATAGGGATGATTCGCGCTCGTCGATCCCGCAAGGCCGGAAGGTGGATGCTGACGACATTCAAGCGGAAGTAGAGATCACGTCTAAAAGTGCCTTGTTCGACCATCTCGTGCAAGACGCGTTGGGCAGATGCGATCACGCGCATATCCACCGGGATAAATCGGGTCGAGCCCAGACGCTCGACTCCACGGGATTCCAGCACGCGTAACAGCTTGGCTTGTAGCGTCAGTGGCATGCTATCGATTTCATCGAGGTATAAGGTGCCCAGATGGGCTGCTTCAACGAATCCAGCCCGGGACTGCATGGCCCCCGTATAGGCGCCGCTGTTTACGCCGAACAGCTGGCTCTCGGCAAGACTTTCCGGAATGGCGGCGCAGTTGACGGCAACGAAGTTTCCCTTACGCTGGGATAGGTAATGAATATGTTGTGCCAACGTATCTTTACCGGTCCCTGTTTCTCCCAATAGCAGAATATCTATATCCAGAGCGGCGGTGTTGTTTATAGTCCTTTCGATGCTCGGGCAATCAGAGAAAGTTATATCTTCTATAAGACTATTCTGATTGAGCGTCGACATATTATTTTGCTCCAGTGCGGTGGCCGCATGATGAGGGCTATCTCCATATGAACGCAGTTAAACAGGATTTTTTTATGTTGTCATGAACTGGCCAGAGCGATGGATGACGTGAAAGTTATACGTTTCAGCGAATAAAAAAGTTTCAAGTCTTGATGGGCGAGTTTCGCCATTTCAGGTGTAGGGAAAGTCTTAACGTTGCAAGGAAATATTCTAAAGAGGTGTTTTTGCAATGAGGCTTTTTATCGGGTGTCTTGCGTTTCGCTTTTAAAATTTATGAGCAAATGTATCACGTCATGACGTTTTTAATTTTTTCGTTAGTGAAATTCAAACGCCCACAAAAAAGCCGATGCAATGCATCGGCTTTTTATTCGCGGTATAAACCGCAGGTAACGCTTACACGTTGAAGCGGAAGTGCATCACATCGCCATCTTTTACGATGTATTCCTTGCCTTCCAAGCGCCACTTGCCCGCTTCCTTGGCACCGGCTTCACCCTTGAACTGAATGAAGTCGTTGTAGGCGATTACTTCGGCACGGATAAAACCTTTTTCGAAGTCGGTGTGGATCACACCGGCAGCCTGCGGTGCGGTAGCACCGACCTTGACGGTCCAGGCGCGGACTTCTTCGACACCGGCGGTGAAGTAGGTCTGCAGGTTGAGCATCTCGTAGCCAGCGCGGATCACGCGGTTCAGGCCAGGCTCTTCCAGGCCCAGGGCCTCAAGGAACATGTCTTTTTCTTCGCCGTCGTCGAGTTCGGCTATTTCTGCTTCGATCTTGTTGCACACCGGAACAACGATGGCGCCTTCTTCGTCGGCAATGGCCTTGACCACATCAAGCAGTGGGTTGTTCTCGAAGCCATCTTCGGCGACGTTGGCAATGTACATCACTGGCTTGGTGGTCAGCAGGTGGAAGCCTTTGATTACGGCCTTCTCGTCAGCGCCCATGGTCTTCATCAGGCTGCGTGCCGGCTTGCCCAGGGTGAAGTGCGCGATCAACTGCTCCAGCAGGCCTTTCTGGACTACGGCGTCCTTGTCACCACCCTTGGCGTTGCGCGCGACTTTCTGCAGTTGCTTCTCGCAGCTGTCGAGGTCGGCAAAGATCAGTTCCAGGTCGATGATCTCGATGTCGCGTTTCGGGTCGACGCTGTTGGAGACGTGAATCACGTTCTCGTCTTCAAAGCAGCGGACCACGTGGGCGATGGCATCGGTTTCACGGATGTTGGCCAGGAACTTGTTGCCCAGGCCTTCACCTTTCGACGCGCCTGCGACCAGGCCGGCGATGTCGACGAACTCCATGGTGGTCGGCAGGATGCGCTTTGGATTGACGATGGCCGCCAGGGCGTCCAGGCGTGGATCCGGCATCGGCACGATACCGCTGTTGGGCTCGATGGTGCAGAAGGGGAAGTTCTCCGCTGCAATACCGGACTTGGTCAGGGCGTTGAACAGGGTGGATTTGCCGACGTTGGGCAGGCCGACGATGCCGCAATTGAATCCCATGGTGTTTCCCCTCGGTAAGAGTCAGGCCTTCTGGCTGTGCAGGTTTTTCATCGCGCGGTTCCATTCACCGGCGAAGATATCCGGCAGCACGCCGAGGGCAAAGTCGATGCTGGCATCGAGTTTTTCCTGTTCGGCGCGTGGCGCACGACCCAGGACGAAATTTGAAACCATACTGGCAACGCCTGGGTGGCCAATGCCGAGCCGCAGGCGGTAGAAATTATTCTGATTACCCAGCTGCGCGATGATGTCGCGCAGGCCGTTGTGCCCGCCGTGCCCACCGCCGAGCTTGAGCTTGGCGACACCGGGCGGCAGGTCCAATTCGTCATGGGCCACCAGGATTTCCTCGGGTTTGATCCGGAAGAACCCCGCAAGCGCCGCGACAGCCTGGCCGCTGCGGTTCATGTAGGTGGTGGGAATCAGCAGACGAACATCCTGACCCTGGTGCGAGAAGCGCCCGGTCAGGCCAAAATATTTGCGATCGGCCACCAGGTTCACACCTTGGGCGTGGGCGATGCGCTCAACAAAAAGGGCCCCCGCGTTATGCCGGGTCTGTTCGTATTCGGCGCCTGGATTTCCCAGGCCAACGATCAGTTTAATGGCAGTCACGACAGGGGCCCTTCCTTTGGAGTTGTGGATAACATCGCCGCAACCTGTGTGCGGCGAAAGTGGACGACAGAAGCTATTTACTCAAGAGTAAACGCCGCGTTATCGCCCGCTTTCTCGCTACGTTTCGGTCCGCGATGTTTCCTCAAGCTCCGGCAATACAGAGTGAATTACTCTGCAGCGCCTTCTTCAGCTTCTGGAGCAACGCGTGGAGCGTGAACGTTGGCAACAGCTTTGTCATCACCGTGAGCCAGTGCGACAAACTCAACGCCTTTAGGGGCTTTGAGGTCGGACAGGTGAACGATTGCGCCGACTTCCAGAGCCGACAGGTCGACTTCGATGAACTCAGGCAGGTCTTTCGGCAGGCAGGTCACTTCGATTTCGTTCAGGACGTGCGAGATCTCGCCGCCTTTCTTGACCGGAGCTTCTTCGCCAACAAAGTGCACAGGCACGATAGCGGTCAGTTTCTGGCCAGCTACAACGCGAACGAAGTCAGCGTGCATGATGAACTGCTTGGACGGGTGACGCTGCATCGCTTTAACGATGACGTTCTGCTTGGCGCCGTCGACGTTCAGTTCGATAACGTGGCTGTAGGCAGCTTCGTTTTCGAACAGCTTGGCGATTTCCTTGGCCAGGATGGTCACGGATTCAGCAGGCTTGTTGCCACCGTATACAACGGCTGGGATGTTGGCGGCGTGACGCAGGCGGCGGCTCGCACCTTTCCCCAGGTCAGTACGCGCTTGAGCGTTCAGAGTAAAGTCAGTCATTTTGTATCTCCAAAATAGCCATCATCGAGGGGCGTTTGCGACCAGCGCCGTACTCGACATGGGCAAAAAAGCCCCGCCCCAACAGAATGTCAGGGCGGGGCGCTTTTCGTCAGTGGGATGTGCCGAAGGTTTGACCCTTAGCGGAACATCGCGCTGATCGATTCTTCATTGCTGATGCGGCGGACCGCCTCGGCAACGACCGGTGCGATATCCAGTTGACGGATACGCGCACAGGCTTGAGCTGCGGCGGACAACGGGATGGTGTTAGTCACCACCAGTTCGTCCAACACGGAGTTCTCGATGTTCTCGATCGCTCGGCCCGACAGCACAGGGTGTGTGCAGTAGGCGAAGACTTTAGCCGCACCGTGCTCTTTCAAGGCTTTCGCCGCGTGGCACAGGGTGCCGGCGGTGTCGACCATGTCATCAACCAGAATACAGGTACGCCCTTCGACATCACCGATGATATGCATCACTTCAGAGTGATTGGCTTTCTCGCGGCGTTTGTCGATGATCCCGAGGTCCACGCCCAGGGATTTGGCAACAGCTCGTGCACGCACGACGCCACCAATGTCCGGGGACACGATCATCAGGTTTTCAAAGCGCTGGTCTTCGATGTCATCCACCAATACTGGGGAGCCGTAGATGTTATCTACCGGAATATCGAAGAACCCCTGGATTTGGTCAGCGTGCAGGTCAACCGTGAGCACACGGTCGATACCTACCACGGTGAGCATGTCAGCAACGACTTTCGCGCTGATAGCCACACGTGCGGAACGCGGACGGCGATCCTGACGGGCATAACCAAAGTAAGGGATTACAGCTGTGATTCGAGTCGCTGAGGAGCGGCGGAAGGCATCAGCCATCACGACGAGTTCCATCAGGTTATCGTTGGTCGGAGCGCAAGTCGGCTGAATAATGAAGACGTCTTTACCGCGGACGTTTTCATTGATCTCGGCTGTAATTTCGCCGTCGGAAAACTTACCGACAGAGATGTCACCGAGAGGGATATGCAGCTGACGTACGACACGTCGAGCCAGATCGGGGTTAGCATTCCCCGTAAAGACCATCATCTTGGACACGCGCAGTACCTAGAGGCTGAGGGTAACCTGGATGAGTATAGAAATGGCAGGGGCGGCTGGATTCGAACCAACGCATGGCAGGATCAAAACCTGCTGCCTTACCGCTTGGCGACGCCCCTGTATCTGTTGCAACGAGTGCCTAACACTCGGTTCCTTTAGAGCAGACTTTGCAGCTTGCGATGCAACATCGAAACGTTGCTTCCCTTTGCTACAAACCCTGTAAGGGTCTCTGTAAGAAGGGCCGAGACTTTATCAGCTTCAGCTTTGCTTGGGAAGCCCCCAAACACACAACTTCCAGTTCCGGTTAATTTTGCTTCGGTAAATTTACCTAACAAATTCAAAGCGTTACGTACTTCTGGATAACGCCTTGCTACAACCGGTAAGCAGTCATTTCGACTGTTTCCCTTGGGAACGGGGCGCACTTTAATGGGAGGAGAGTTACGTGTCAACAGTGGATCTGAAAAAATTTCTGCTGTACTTACAGATACTTGCGGAACAAGCACGACATACCACGGCTCTTCGGGGTATTCGGGGGTGAGTTTTTCCCCTACGCCCTCGGCGAAAGCCGCGTGCCCACGCACGAAAACCGGGACGTCGGCGCCCAGCGTCAGGCCCAGCGCTGCCAGGCGATCATCGTCCCAGCCCAGTTGCCATAAATGATTCAGACCCAGCAATGTGGTGGCGGCATTCGAGCTGCCGCCACCGATTCCACCGCCCATGGGCAAAATTTTATCGATCCAGATATCGATGCCGAGCCGGCAACCGGATTGCTCCTGAAGTTTTTTCGCCGCCTTCACGATCAAGTTGCTGTCGTGAGGGACGCCTTCGAATTCGGTATGCAGCTTGATCACGCCATCGTCGCGCACGGCGAAGGTCAGTTCATCGCCGTAGTCGAGAAATTGAAACAGTGTTTGCAACTCGTGATAGCCGTCTTCACGGCGACCGAGAATGTGCAGCATCAGATTGAGCTTGGCCGGGGAGGGCAGGGTCAATGTTTGTCCGGTCACGTTATTGCCCCAGCTTGCGCGGTTGCCAGTCCTTGATCACCAGCGTGACGTCAAGGTCGGTGCCGTGCAGCTTGATGCGCTCGGGCAGCCAATAGCCGCTTTGTTCCACATAGCTCAAATACTCCACCTGCCAGCCATCTTGTTCCAGCGTTGCCAGGCGGCTGTCGCTATTGAGGCTCAGGCGACTCTTGCTGTCAGGCGCGGGCAGACCGCGTACCCACCAGACCAGGTGAGACACCGGCAGCTTCCAGCCAATCTGTTCTTCCAGCAGCGCTTCCGGCGAGGTCGCTTCATAACGCCCCTGGTTGGCCACTTCGAGGCTGACTTGCCCCGGTCGACCCGTCAGGCGCGCCGCGCCACGTCCCAGCGGGCCGGACAGGCGAATATCGTAGTAATCCTGGCGTTGCAGCCAGAACAAGGTGCCGCTGCCGGAGTCCTTCGGCGCGCGAACCCCCACTTTGCCTTCGATCTGCCAGCCATCGATGCTGCTGAGCTTGTCCTTGTGTTGTTTCCATTGCGCCGGGTTGCCCTGGCCTTCAACGGATTCACGGGCGCCGAAACCCGCGCAACCGGCGAGCAGGGCGATAAAGCTGAAAATAATAATGTGGCGCAAGAACATAAGCTTAAAGGGTCTCGGATCCGGTCAGGCGTTTGATGGTGCCGCGCAGGATGGGGCTTTCGGGTTGTTCCTTGAGGAATTTTTCCCAGATCTGGCGTGCTTCGCGTTGTTTGCCATTGGCCCACAGCACTTCGCCCAGGTGAGCGGCGACTTCCTGATCGGGGAAGCGCTCCAGCGCCTGGCGCAGCAGGCGTTCGGCTTCGTCCAGGTTGCCCAGGCGGTAATTCACCCAGCCCAGGCTGTCGAGCACGGCCGGGTCTTCCGGGTTGAGCTTGTGAGCCTGTTCGATCAACACCTTGGCTTCGGCGTAACGCGTGGTGCGATCGGACAGCGTGTAGCCCAGCGCGTTGAGGGCCATGGCATTGTCCGGGTCGCGTTTGATGATCAGGCGCAGGTCTTTTTCCATCTGTGCCAGGTCATTGCGTTTTTCCGCCTGCATGGCGCGGGTATACAGCAGGTTCAAATCGTCGGGGAATTGCAACAAGGCTTGTTGCAGCAGTTTCCAGGCGCGCTCGCTCTGATTGTTGGCCGACAAGGTCTCGGCCTGGATCAGGTACAGCTGGATCGCATAGTCCGGCTCGGCATCGCGCGCAGCCGCCAGGCGCTTTTCCGCCTCGTCGGTGCGGCCGTTGCTCATCAGGATGTCAGCCTGGCGCAACTGGGCCGGGAGGTAGTCATTGCCGGGGCCGACTTGGGCGTATTCGAGCAGGGCAGCCTGCGGGTCGTTGCGCTCCTCGGCGATACGGCCGAGGTTCAGGTGCGCCGAGTCCACATGGCTTTCGCGCTGGATCAGCTCTTCAAGGTAACCCTTGGCCTCGTCCCAGGCCTTGGCTTCCAGGCACACCAGTGCCAGGGAGTAGCGCAGTTCGTCATCGTCCGGGTATTGCTGGACCAGGCTGGCGAACTGCACTTTGGCGTCCTCCATGCGGTCCTGCTCTACCAGCATGCGCGCATAGGTCAGGCGCAGGCGCTTGTCTTCGGGATACTTCTTGATGCTTTTTTCCAGCAGCGGAATCGCTTCCTTGCCGCGATTGAGGTTCTGCAGCAGGCGCGCGCGCAACAGGATCGGGGCGATTTCGCCTTCTTCCGGCGGATTCTGCTCCAGAAGTTTCAGCGCCGCGTCGGCTTCGTCATCCTGTTGCAGCAGCAAGGCCTTGCCGAAAATCAGCTGGCTGTTCTTCGGGTGTTTTTGCAGCAGGCGGTCGAAGCTCTTCATCAGGCCATCGCGCGTGTCCTGGTCAGTGTCGGCCGCCGACAGCGCGAGGAAGTCGAAATGGGTATCGCCCTTGCCCTGCAGCACCTTCTCCATATAGATCATGGAGTCGTCATAGCGCCCGGCGCGTGCCAGTTGAACGGCTGCCGCCCGCTGGGCTTCCAGATCGTCCGGTGCGTTTTTCGCCCAGATCAACGACGTATCCAGCGCAGCCTGGTCGGCACCCAAGTACTCGGCGATGCGGAACGCGCGCTCGGAAATCCCCGGATCCTGGGTGTTGATGGCCTGGGTCACGTAGTTATCCAGCGCAATATCGAAACGATTGCGCTGGCCGGCCAGCTCCGCGCTCAGCAGGCTGAACACCGTTTCTTCACTGAACGAGGAATAAACCTTAGGCTTTTCAGGGGCGGGGGTGCTGTCTTCCACCGGCGGCGTACCGTCCGGCGACACGGGTGCCATGGCCTGGCAGCCGCTGAGGAAGACAAAAGCAAGGAGCAACGCGGAAGATCTATTCATATAGGAAGAGGACGACTAACCTGCGGTCGGATCATCATGACACAAGCCTTCGGCCAAACATAACCGAGACTCAGCGGACGCCTTTCATAGGCACAACATATAGGGACAATAGACGACGGTGGTTGTTCTGAATCTATCGAAGTAGGACAATTGTCGGCTTCCCGACATCATCAGCGATATTGAATGGCCTTCCTCGCACTCGGTATTAACCACAAGACTGCCTCCGTAGACGTGCGCGAGCGCGTGGCGTTTACGCCGGAGCAGTTGGTTGAGGCCCTGCAGCAGCTCTGCCGGCTCACCGACAGTCGCGAAGCTGCGATCCTTTCGACCTGCAATCGCAGCGAGCTCTATATAGAGCAGGAACATCTTTCAGCGGATGTCGTACTGCGCTGGCTGGCCGATTT
Organism: Pseudomonas simiae; assembly: GCF_000934565.1. Lineage (NCBI taxonomy): Bacteria > Pseudomonadati > Pseudomonadota > Gammaproteobacteria > Pseudomonadales > Pseudomonadaceae > Pseudomonas > Pseudomonas simiae. The sequence goes on from NZ_CP010896.1 coordinate 822,605, forward strand.
TCACCATTTGAGCCTCGATGACCTGCGTGCGTGTGCTTATGTGCACGAAGAAGATGCGGCAGTTCGTCACATGATGCGTGTGGCAGCCGGTCTCGATTCGCTGGTGCTGGGCGAACCGCAGATCCTCGGCCAGATGAAGTCCGCCTACGCCGTGGCGCGTGAGGCAGGCACCGTCGGCCCGCTGCTGGGCCGGTTGTTCCAGGCCACGTTCAACTCCGCCAAGCAAGTACGCACCGATACAGCCATCGGTGAAAACCCGGTGTCCGTGGCGTTTGCTGCCGTCAGCCTGGCCAAACAGATTTTCAGTGACTTGCAACGCAGCCAGGCGCTGCTGATCGGCGCCGGCGAGACCATCACCCTGGTCGCCCGTCACCTGCATGACCTGGGCGTGAAGCGCATCGTGGTCGCCAACCGTACCCTGGAGCGCGCAAGCATCCTCGCCGAGCAGTTCGGCGCCCATGCTGTGTTGCTATCGGATATCCCGGCCGAACTGGTGCGCAGCGATATCGTCATCAGCTCCACGGCCAGCCAGTTGCCGATTCTTGGCAAGGGCGCGGTCGAGAGTGCGTTGAAGCTGCGCAAGCACAAGCCGATCTTTATGGTGGATATCGCCGTTCCCCGCGATATCGAACCCGAAGTCGGCGAGTTGGACGACGTTTACCTCTATAGCGTCGACGATTTGCACGAAGTGGTCGCCGAAAACCTCAAGAGCCGCCAGGGCGCCGCCCAGGCCGCTGAAGAGATGGTCAGCACGGGCGCCGAAGATTTCATGGTGCGCCTGCGTGAATTGGCGGCGGTGGATGTGCTCAAGGCGTATCGTCAGCAGGGCGAGCGCTTGCGCGACGAGGAGCTGATCAAGGCTCAGCGTTTGTTGGCCAACGGCAGCAGCGCCGAAGAAGTGCTGATGCAACTGGCTCGCGGTCTCACCAACAAGCTGCTCCACGCACCCAGCGTACAATTGAAAAAGCTTACTGCCGAAGGCCGCCTCGATGCGCTGGCCATGGCCCAGGAACTCTTTGCCCTCGGTGAGGGCGCGTCAGATAGCTCTTCGGATAAAAAATCGCAATGAAAGCGTCACTGCTCAATAAACTGGACGTGCTCCAGGACCGTTTCGAAGAACTGACCGCTTTGCTCGGCGATGGCGAAGTCATCTCCGATCAAACCAAGTTCCGTGCCTATTCCAAGGAGTACGCCGACGTTGAGCCGGTGGTGGCTACCTACAAGAACCTGCTCAAAGTGCAGGCCGACCTTGAAGGCGCCCAGGCACTGCTTAAGGACAGCGACCCGGACATGCGCGAGATGGCCGTGGAAGAAGTTCGCGAAGCCAAGGAAAAACTCGCCGCGCTGGAAGGCGATCTGCAACGCATGCTGCTGCCCAAGGACCCGAACGACGGGCGTAACGTCTTCCTCGAAATCCGTGCCGGCACTGGCGGCGACGAGGCGGCGATCTTCTCCGGCGACCTGTTCCGCATGTATTCGCGTTACGCCGAGCGTCGCGGTTGGCGGGTGGAAATCCTGTCCGAGAACGAGGGCGAACACGGCGGCTATAAAGAAGTCATCGCGCGGGTTGAAGGCGATAACGTTTACGGCAAGCTCAAGTTCGAGTCTGGCGCGCACCGCGTACAACGCGTGCCGGCGACCGAGTCCCAAGGTCGTATCCACACTTCCGCGTGCACTGTCGCCGTGCTGCCCGAGCCGGACGAACAGGAAGCCATCGAGATCAATCCGGCGGACTTGCGCATCGATACCTACCGCTCGTCGGGCGCGGGTGGTCAGCACGTCAACAAGACCGACTCCGCCATCCGCATCACCCACTTGCCCTCGGGCATCGTGGTGGAGTGCCAGGAAGAACGTTCCCAGCACAAGAACCGCGCGCGGGCGATGTCGTGGCTGTCGGCCAAGCTCAACGACCAGCAGACCAGCGCCGCCGCCAACGCGATTGCCAGCGAGCGTAAGCTGTTGGTGGGTTCGGGCGATCGCTCCGAACGAATCCGTACCTACAACTTTGCCCAGGGCCGGGTCACCGACCATCGGGTCAACCTCACGCTTTACTCCCTGGACGAGATTCTTGCCGGTGGTGTCGACGCGGTGATCGAGCCGTTGCTCGCCGAATACCAGGCAGATCAACTCGCGGCGATAGGTGAATAAATGACCATCATCGCCAGCCTGCTGCGCGCCGCCGACCTGCCGGACTCGCCCACTGCGCGTCTGGATGCCGAATTGTTGCTGGCGGCGGCGTTGGGCAAGTCGCGCAGTTACCTGCACACCTGGCCGGAAAAAATCGTCACCAGCGAAGACGCGCTGACCTTTGCCGGTTTCCTGCAACGCCGTCGTGGCGGTGAGCCGGTGGCCTATATCCTTGGCCAGCAAGGCTTCTGGAAGTTGGACCTGGAGGTCGCGCCCCACACGCTGATCCCGCGTCCGGACACTGAATTGCTGGTGGAAGCCGCCCTGGAGTTGTTAGCGGCCACACCCGCCAAGGTCCTCGACCTGGGCACCGGCAGCGGCGCCATCGCTTTGGCCCTGGCCAGCGAACGCCCGGCCTGGCAGGTCACCGCCGTCGACCGCGTGCTGGAAGCCGTGGCCTTGGCCGAGCGCAATCGCCAGCGGCTGCACCTCACTAACGCCACGGTGCTGAACAGCCATTGGTTCAGCGCGTTGCAAGGTCATACCTATGACCTGATCATCAGCAACCCGCCTTACATCGCCGCCAATGATCCGCACCTTGTGGCGGGCGATGTGCGCTTTGAACCGGCCAGTGCACTGGTGGCCGGCCATGATGGTTTGGACGACCTGCGCCTGATCATCAAACACGCTCCCGCTCACCTGAATGCCGGTGGGCGATTGCTGCTGGAGCATGGTTACGACCAGGCCCCCGCCGTGCGCGACCTGCTGTTGAGTGAAGGTTTCGAAGACGTACACAGCCGTATCGATCTCGGCGGTCACGAGCGCATTACCCTGGGACGCCGTCCGTGCTGACCGATCAGGAGCTGTTGCGCTATAGCCGACAGATTCTGTTGCAGCATGTCGACATTGACGGCCAATTGCGCCTGAAAAACAGCCGGGCGCTGATCATCGGCCTCGGTGGCCTGGGCGCACCCGTTGCGCTTTACCTGGCGGCAGCCGGTGTGGGCGAGTTGCACCTGGCGGACTTCGACACCGTCGACCTGACCAACCTGCAACGCCAGATCATCCATGACACCGACAGCGTCGGGCAGACCAAGGTCGATTCGGCCTTGCGCCGCCTGACGGCTATCAACCCCGAGATCAAGCTGATCGCCCACCGCACCGCCCTGGATGTTGATTCACTGGCAGCCGCGGTCGAAGCGGTGGACGTGGTGCTCGATTGCAGCGATAACTTCTCCACCCGCGAAGCGGTCAACGCGGCTTGCGTCGCGGCGGCTAAACCCTTGATCAGCGGTGCAGCCATTCGCCTTGAAGGGCAGCTGTCGGTATTCGACCCGCGTCGCGCCGAAAGCCCGTGCTACCACTGTTTATACGGGCACGGCAGCGATACCGAACTCACTTGCAGCGAAGCCGGCGTGGTCGGCCCGCTGGTGGGGCTGGTCGGCAGCTTGCAAGCGCTGGAAGCCTTGAAACTGCTGGCCGGGTTCGGTGAGCCGTTGGTGGGCCGCCTGTTGCTCATCGATGCCTTGACCACGCGCTTTCGCGAATTGCGCGTCAAGCGTGACCCCGGTTGTAGCGTCTGCGGGACTCAGCATGGTTAAGGGCGCGCCTATTGGTGTGTTCGACTCCGGTGTCGGCGGTTTGTCGGTATTGGACGAAATCCAGCAATTGTTGCCCCATGAGTCGTTGCTGTACGTGGCCGACTGCGGGCATATCCCCTATGGAGAGAAAACGCCCGCGTTCATTCGCGAGCGATCGCGGTTGGTTGCCGAGTTTTTCCGCGAAAAGGGCGCCAAGGCCTTTGTGATCGCTTGCAATACCGCGACGGTCGCGGCGGTTGCTGACTTGCGCCAGGATTATCCCGACTGGCCACTGGTGGGCATGGAGCCGGCCGTCAAACCGGCCGCCGCAGCGACCCGTAGTGGCGTGGTCGGCGTGCTTGCCACCACCGGTACCTTGCAAAGCGCCAAATTCGCGGCATTACTCGACCGTTTCGCGACGGATGTGCGGGTCATTACCCAACCCTGCCCAGGGCTGGTGGAACTGATTGAAACCGGCGACCTGAACAGCCCCGCCCTGCGCAAGATGTTGCAGGGATACATCGAGCCGCTGCTCAGCGCCGGCTGTGACACCATCATCCTTGGCTGCACCCACTACCCCTTCCTCAAGCCACTCCTGGCGCAGATGTTGCCTCCCAGCATCATCCTCATCGACACCGGCGCTGCCGTGGCCCGCCAGCTCAAGCGTTTGCTGGGCGAGCGCGACCTGTTGGCCGACGGCAAGCCTGAACCTGCACAGTTCTGGACCAGTGGCGATGTGTATCAGCTAAGAAATATCCTACCGACACTATGGAAATATCCGGGCGTTGTGCGAAGCTTTGGTGCGTGAAAATTTCGTGAAATTCCGGTGTTATCCACTGGAACTTCTGACTACACGCCAGCTTCTATAGCGAGATAGCCTGTACAAAACCATATAACTTCGTTCGGAAAGGATGTTTCTTATGAAGCGCTTGTTCTGTTTGGCTGCGATTGCGGCCGCAGTAGTGGGGCACTCTGTTTCAGCGCAGGCCGCTGGCCTGGAGTTGGGTGTGGGGGGCACCAGCGATTCGACCATGACCTATCGGCTGGGGCTGACATCGGACTGGGATAAAAGCTGGTGGCAGAGCGATACCGGTCGATTGACCGGTTACTGGAGCGGCGCCTACACCTATTGGGACGGAGACAAGCGCGCCAGCGTTAGCAGCCTGTCGTTCTCGCCGGTGTTCGTGTACGAGTTTGCCGGGGAAAAGGTCAAGCCTTATATCGAAGCCGGGATTGGTGTTGCGGTGTTCTCGCGCACCAAAGTGGAAGACAACAACATCGGCCAGGCTTTCCAGTTCGAAGACCGTCTGGGTTTCGGCCTGCGCTTCGCGGGTGGGCATGAAGTGGGCATTCGTGCCACGCATTATTCCAACGCCGGCATCAGCAGCAATAACGATGGTGTAGAGAGTTACGCGCTGCATTACACCATGCCGCTGTAACCTTCAGGCCGTTGAAGATCCCCTGTGGGAGCGGGCTTGCTCGCGAAAGCGGTGTGTCAGTTGGTAAATGTCTGACTGATACACCGCTTTCGCGAGCAAGCCCGCTCCCACATTTAGATCCCCGCTCATTTCATGATCAGCGATACGCCGTCGCAATCCCTTCGCGTTCGGTCAGGCACTCCGGCGCTCCCATCTCGAATTCCCGGCAGATCAGCGGCCGTCGCTCGTAGATCGTACACATCATCGTGTCCCGATCCAGCGCCGCGCACCAGCCGTCGTCCAGGCGCAGCATCACTTCGCCGCCCCAGTCATCGGTGTCGATATAGCGCTCCGGCACGCCGGTGTCGGTGATCAGCATGACCTCCAACTGACAGCAGCAAGCCGCGCAGGTCGAGCAGGTGACCGCGGGTTCGGTGATTTGGGTGTGGGGGATGTTCGTCATAGGGGGCAGTGTAAGGCAAGCGGGTGATACAGGTGTGAAACGACTGACAGGCGTCAGCGTGCCAATCGGTGCAACCCTACAAACACCACCGCCCACAGCAGCGCCAGGACAACCATCGTCGGCGCGAGGGCGAAGCCAAATTTCACCCCCGCCAATTGGCTGCCTGCAAAGTAGGAAAGCGGGCCGCCCACTGCGCCCAATATTGCCGCACGCCACCAGGGACGGGCGCTCCAGGCCAGGCAATGGCGCAATGTCGTCGCCAGCAACGCCCACAACAGGATCAACCAGAAGGGAATCAGCGGCCCCGGTTCCGTGAACTGGAACACGCCCAGCGCACGCAACGTGGTATCCAATAACGTGCCTACGACCGTTACGCTCAGGATCAGCTTGCCGTCGGCGGCCCACGAACTTATCCACAGCAGATGAATGGCAAGTACGGCCAGCCCGACCAGTAGCCACACGCTGTCACCGCCAAGCACACAAGCAAACCAGCCGCACTGAAACAGCACGGCGTTGGCCAGTGTCTTAAGCACTGAAACGACCGAGCAGCGGCGGGTTGATCGCGGATGGTTTGGCCAACAGCAATTGCGCGGTGCCGATGGTGCGCTCCATAAAGCCACCTTCGCAGTAGCACAGGTAAAACTCCCACAACCGCAGGAAGTATTCGTCGTAGCCCAATTCTGCCAGGCGGCCGTGCGCGCGGCGAAAATTCTCATGCCACAGGCGCAAGGTGCGCGCGTAGTGCAGGCCGAAATCTTCCATGTGCAGCAGGTTCATATCGGTGTCGCGGCTGACGATCTGCAGCATTTTTTGCACGCAGGGCAGGGCGCCGCCCGGGAAGATATAGCGCTGGATAAAGTCGACGTTGGTTTTGGCCTGTTCGTAGCGTTGGTCGCGAATGGTGATGGCTTGCAGCAACATCAGGCCGTCGCTCTTGAGCAGGTGCGCGCACTGTTTGAAGTAGGTCGGCAGGAAGCGATGACCCACCGCCTCGATCATCTCGATCGACACGAGCTTGTCGTACTGGCCCGTAAGGTCGCGGTAATCCTGTAACAGCAGCGTGACTTGATCCTGCAGCCCCAGGGCGACGATGCGTTTTTCAGTGTAGGCAAACTGCTCTTTGGACAAGGTCGTGGTGGTGACCTTGCAGCCATACTGCTGCGCCGCATACAGCGCCATGCTGCCCCAGCCGGTGCCGATTTCCAGCAGGTGGTCGCTGGGCTTGAGGGCGAGCTTCTGGCAGATGCGCTCCAATTTATTCAGTTGCGCCTGTTCCAGGGTGTCGTCGGCGGTCAGGAATTGCGCCGCCGAGTACATCATGGTCGGGTCGAGGAACTCTTCGAACAGGTCATTGCCCAGGTCATAGTGGGCGGCAATGTTTTTCTGCGAGCCCTTGCGCGTATTGCGGTTGAGCCAGTGCAGGCCCTGGGTGAACGGACGTGTCAGGCGTGCCAGGCCACCTTCCATTGCATCGAGTACGTCGAGGTTACTGACCATCACGCGCACCACCGCCGTGAGGTCCGGGCTGCTCCAGTAACCGTGGATAAAGGCTTCACCGGCACCGATGGAACCGTTGGCCGCCACCAGGCCCCACACGGCCGAATCCAGGATCTGGATCTCCCCCAACAGATGCGCTTCCCGTGCACCGAATACCTGGCGCTCGCCGTCCTCGATCACCACCAACTGACCATGGCGCAACTGGCTGAGTTGCCGCAGCACGGCCTTGCGCAGCAGCGCGGCGGTCATGCCGTTGACGTTCAGGCGATGGGTTTTGACCGATAAGCTAGGGGATTTCATGGCGGCGATCCTTGGTGTACCCGACTGCGGTGCGAGAGGCGCCATCGGCGGCCCGGTGGGAAAAAATCGGTGTGCGTTTGAGCAACAGGCGCAGGGCCTGCCAATAGATCGCGAGGCAGGTCTTGGCGGTCATCCAGGGAAAGCGCCACAAGTAGCGGTGCAGGCTGGTGCGGTTCAGCGTCTCTTTCTGCAGGCTCAAGGTGGCGTCGAAGACTTTCAATTCGCCCTGCCAATCGGCCATGTGCACGCCGAGTTTGGCGGCGGGCGGGCTGAAGCTCATGCGGTATTCCAGGTCGCGCGGCAAGAATGGTGACACATGGAAGGCCTTGGCGACGGCGAAGTGCTGGTGCTCATTCGCGTTCAGTGCCTGGGCCGGCAGCACGTAGTGATAACGCTCGCGCCACGGGGTGTTGGTCACTTCACACAGGATCGCGGCCAGACGTCCGTCGGCCTCGAAGCAGTAGAAGAAACTCACGGGATTAAAAGCCAGGCCCCAACTGCGGGCCTGGGTCAGTAGGCAGATAACGCCCTGGGGTGTACGCCCCAGTGCCTTGCCGACTTCCTGGCGCACGGCATCGCTCAAGCTCATGCCGGTGCGCGTCAATTCACGCAGGTAGTCCTGCTGGCGAAAACCGAAAGGCGCCAGGCGGCTGCGCCCGGCCAGGGGCGTAAGCCCGAGCACTTCGTGTTCCTCGCTCAGGTCCAGGTACAGCAGGCCGATGCGGTACCGAAAGGCGTGGGCCTTGGGCGCAAACCGGCGATGGGCAATCCAGCCGCTGTACAGGGCGCTGTTCACAGGGCTTCTCCAAACGCCTGGGCCACGTGCAGGGCGCTGACCACGCCGTCTTCGTGGAAACCGTTGGCCCAGTAGGCACCGCAGTAGAAGGTGTTGCGCACGCCGGATATTTCTTCCCGGCGTCCCTGGGCCGCCACTGCCGCCAGACTGTATTGCGGGTGGGCGTAGGTGTAGCGGGCAAGAATCTTCAGCGGGTTGATCATCGGCGTCTGGTTGAGGCTGACGCAAAACGTGGTGTCGCTGTCGATGCCTTGCAGGATGTTCATGTCATAGGTGACCGCCGCCTGCGTCTGACGGTTGGGGGTGAGCCGGTAGTTCCAGCTGGCCCAGGCCAATTGGCGGTCGGGTAACAGGCGCGTGTCGGTGTGCAGCACGACATCATTGTCGGCATAGGGCAGTGCGCCCAATATTTGCAGCTCGGACTCGCTGGGGTCGCCGAGCAACGCCAGCGCTTGGTCGCTGTGGCAGGCAAACACCACCTTGTCGAAGGCTTCGGTGCCGGCGGCACTGTGGACCACCACGCCCTCTTCATTGCGCTCCACCAGATGCACCGGGCAATCGAGGCGGATATGTTCGCGAAAGTTGCGGGTCAGGGGTTCGATATAGCTGCTTGAGCCACCCTCGATCACACACCACTGTGGCCGGTTGTTCACCGAGAGCAGCCCGTGATTCTTGAAAAAGCGCACAAAGAACTGCAGCGGAAATTTCAGCATGTCCACCAGCGACATCGACCAGATCGCGGCACCCATCGGCACGATGTAATGCAGGATGAACCGCGGGCCATAGCCTTTCGCTTCGAGGTAATCCCCCAGCGTCATGTCGGCGCTGATGCGTTGCTCTTGCAGGTCCAGCGGTGCCTCGCGATTGAAACGCAGGATGTCGCGCAACATGCCCCAGAACCCGGGCGACAGGATGTTGCTGCGCTGGGCAAACAGGCTGTTGATGTTGTTGCCGTTGTACTCGAACCGGGTGTTTTCGTCGCACACCGAAAAGCTCATTTCAGTGGGTTTGAACTTCACCCCGATCTGCCCTAACAGGCGGATGAAGTTCGGGTAGGTCCAGTCGTTGAACACGATAAAACCGGTGTCTATCGCGTAGCTTTTATCGTCGACGGTGACGTTGACCGTGTGGGTATGCCCGCCGATGCGGTTGCCCGCTTCGAACAGCGTGATTTCATGACGACGGCTGAGCAGGTAGGCACTGGTCAGCCCCGCGATGCCGCTGCCGATGATGGCGATCTTCATAGGTCGTCCTTCTTCGGCGGCGGGCTGCGCAACATGCGTTTACCGATGATCAGTTGTGCGCGGTTTGGCAGTTTCGACAGCGGCCACAGGGTGGCGATAAACAGGGCGGGAAAGGCAATTTCCAGCGGGCGTTTTTCCAGCTTGGCGAAGATGTGCCGCGCGGCTTTGTCCGCCGACCAACTGAGCGGCATGGGGAAGTCATTGCGTTCGGTCAGTGGCGTATCGACAAAGCCCGGACTGATCACGGTCACGTCGATATTTTCCGGCGACAGGCTGATGCGCAGGGACTCGAACAGGTAGCGCAAGCCAGCCTTGGAGGCGCCATAGGCTTCGGCGCGCGGCATTGGCAAGTAGGTCACGGCGCTGGCGACACCCACCAAGTGTGGCGTCTGCCCGGCGCGCAACAGCGGCAGGGCGGCTTCGATGCAATAACTGCTCGCCAGCAGGTTGGTACGAACCACGTGCTCGATGATCGATGAGTCGAACTGACGTGCGTCCACGTACTCGCAGGTGCCGGCATTGAGGATCACCGTGTCCAGCGAACCCCAGACCACGCCGATATGCTCGCCGATCTCGCGCACGGTCTGGCTGTTGGTCAGGTCGCCCGCCACCACCAGCACTTGGCCGGGGTAGCGTTGCGCGAGCGCTTCCAAAGGCCCTTTGGTGCGGGAACTGAGCGCCACATGGGCGCCGCTGTTGAGCAACTCCACGGCCAGTGCGGCACCGATACCACTGCTGGCGCCAGTCAGCCAATAACGGCGGGGCGGTGTCAGGCTCATCCCATTCTCCTTTTAAGCCAGCTGATGACGCTGCCCAGCACGGGCAAGTGTTCGTACAGCATGGCGCCGGCATCGAAATAGTCCCGGTGGCGGTACACCTTGTCGCGCCACATCAAGTGCGAGCAACCTTCCACCCGGATCACTTTGCCGTTGGCCAGGCGAGGGTGGCAAAAACTCATTTTCCAGCGCAAGTAACCTTCGCCTTCGGCGACCTGGTCGAAACTGTGGAAGTCAAAGCGCAGCTGGCTGACGTTGCTGTACAGATCGGCGAAGTAGCGGTGCAGGGCTGGCAAGCCATGGACTTCGTGCAGCGGGTCGGCGAAAGCAATGTCCTGGCTGTACAGGCTGTCGAGCAGGTGCAAGTTGTGCTTGTCCAGCGCGGTGAAGGCCTGGGCGAAGCGGCGCAGGAAGTCACTCATAGTCGCCCCCTGCGGCTTGGCGCGAGGGCAGGTTGCGGAAAGCGGCCAGCGCACGTTCACGGGATTTTTTCAGGTCGACGATCGAGCGCGGGTAGTCAGCCACGCCGAACAGGCCGCCGGCGGCTTCGGGGTTGTGCACGTCCTTTTTATTCAGCGCGGCCAGTTCCGGCAGCCAGTGCTTGATGAACACGCCTTCAGCGTCGAATTTCTCCGATTGGCTCAACGGGCTGAAAATCCGAAAGTATGGCGCGGAGTCGGTGCCGGTGGATGAACTCCACTGCCAGCCGCCGTTGTTCGCCGCCAGGTCGCCGTCGATCAGGTGGCGCATGAAAAAACGCTCGCCTTCGCGCCAGTCAATCAGCAGGTTCTTGGTCAGGAACATCGCCACCACCATGCGCAGGCGGTTATGCATCCAGCCGGTTTCCAGCAGTTGGCGCATGGCCGCATCGATGATCGGCAAGCCGGTGCGCGCTTCCTGCCAGGCGGCGAGGTCCTTGGGCGCGTTGCGCCAGGCCACGGCTTCGGTTTCCGGGCGGAACGCGCGGTGGCGCGACACCCGTGGGTAACCGACCAGGATGTGTTTGTAGAACTCGCGCCACAGCAATTCATTGATCCAGGTGATGGCGCCCAGGTCGCCACTTTCGAACTCGCCGCCGTTGGTTTGCAGCGCGGCATGCAGGCACTGTCGCGGCGAAACGACGCCCGCTGCAAGGTAGGCAGACAACTGGCTGGTACCGGGTTTCGCGGGGAAGTCGCGTTCGTCTTTGTAGTAGCTGATTTGCTGATCGGCGAAGGCATCGAGGCGCCGCCGGGCTTCGTCTTCACCGGCTGGCCAGAGGGCGCGCAGGCTGTCGCTGGGTGGGGCGAAACCTTCGACTGTGTTCGGGACGGGATCGCTTTTCAGCTTGAGCGGCGCCTGGGCCTTTGGCGCTGCAACCATGCGCGGCAGGGCGCTGTGCAGGCGGGTGTAGCAGACTTTACGGAATTGGCTGAACACCTGGAAATATGTACCGGTCTTGGTCAGCACACTGCCGGGTTGGAAGAACAGTTGATCGAGGTAACGGTGGAAGGTCACGCCATCGGCTTCCAAAGCCTTGTACACGGCAGCATCACGACGACTTTCGTGAATGCCATATTCTTCGTTGACGTGCACCGACTCCGCCGACAGCTCGCGGCACAGCTTGCTCAGTACGTCGGGCGCTTGGTCCCAAGTGGCTGCGGTGCGGATCAGCAGGGGAATATTCAGCGCGCCCAGCGTTTTGCTCAGGTCTTGCAGGTTGCGCAGCCAGAAGTCCACTTTGCACGGCGCATCATCGTGGGACTGCCATTGCTGCGGCGTGATCAGGTACACGGCCGCAATCGGGCCCCGCTGGCTCGCGGCGGCCAGAGCAGTGTTGTCGTGCAGGCGCAGGTCGGTGCGCAGCCAGATCAAATGCATTTAAACAAGTCCACGCTGGATCAGCAGTTGGTGAGCCGACAACGGATCTTCGGCGACGAACAATTCGGGGAGGTCATGGGTTAATACGGACAACTCGGCCTGGTGGATGCATACCGTTGGTCCGACAATCAACTTTGGGCAACTGACGCCACTCAGAAGTTTTGCGAACGCCGACAGATGGAGCGACTTGCTCGAATAGAGCAGCACCGCACGCGGTTGCAGGTGTTCCACCGCCAGGGCCAGCTCACCGGCGGGCAGCGGCCAGTCGAACACTTCCACCGGGCAGTCGGCGCTGCTGGCGAGCCAGGCGCTGAGCCACAGGTGCGGCTCCAGGGGCAGGTCGGATTGGTTGACCAACAGCAGCGGCGCACCATGCAGCTGACGATTATTGTGGTAGATGCGCGCGCCAAACTTGCTGCGCAGCCAGGACAGGAAAAACACCCGTTCCATCTGCGCGCCGAACTGGCCTTGCCAGCGTTGTTCCAGCTCCTGCAGCAACGGCAGCAGCAGTTGCTCGCACAGGGTGCGGGGCGGGTAGAGCGCCATGGCCTGGTTGAAGGCGTCATCCACCCGGCGCTCGGTCAATTCGCTGATGGCTTGCACCAGGTTCTGGCGCAGGCTGTGCCATTCGTTTTCGACGGCATCGGGAATGGCCTGGGCGGAGTCGATCAGGCCTTTGACCTGGCTGACCGGTACGCCGCGATTGAGCCAGGTGAGGATGGTGTGGATACGTTGTACATGCTCGGCGCTGAACAGCCGATGCCCCTTGGGTGTGCGCTGGGGCACGATGAGGCCGTAACGGCGTTCCCAGGCGCGCAGGGTCACGGCGTTGACGCCGGTCTGGCGCGCCACTTCGCGGATCGGCAGCCAGCCATCTTCGAGGGCTTGGGCGAAGTCTTCGCCGGGTTCGTCTAGCAGGGCAGCTCTCATGGTCTAGATCGCATTTCGCAGGCTGAGGTTTTCCGGGTGCGGTTGCAGATAGGCCTGCTGCGCGATGTAGCGGTCCGGGTGTTGACGAAAGTGGTGCTTGAGCAGGGTCATCGGCACCACCAAAGGCACGATGCCGTGGCGGTATTGGCCGATGACGGTTTGCATTTCCTGCTTGTCGTCGGCGCTGATGGCCTGCTTGAGGTAACCGCTGATGTGTTGCAGCACATTGGTGTGGGTGCCACGGGTGGCGCACTTGGTCAGGCCGGTCATCAGCTCGCTGAAATAACCGCTGGCCAATTCATCCAGGTTGGCGTCCTTGGTCATGCTGCCCAGCAGGTGGCCGAGGCTTTTGTAATGCGCCGGACTGTGGGCCATCAACAAGTATTTGTAGCGCGAATGAAAGGCCAGCAGGCGGTGACGGGTCAGGCCTTCGGCCAGCAGTTGCTGCCAACTGGCGTACACGAATACGCGAGTCAGGAAGTTTTCACGCAGCACCGGGTCATTCAGCCGACCGTCTTCTTCCACCGGCAGATTGGGATGGCGGGCACAAAAGGCCTGGGCGTAGATACCGCGCCCGCCGCCGTCCACCGGAGTGCCATTTTCGCGGTACACCTTGACCCGCTCCAGGCCACAGGACGGCGACTTCTGCATGAAAATGTAGCCGCACAGGTCGGTGTGTTCCGCCGCCATCTGCTGGCCATAGTCGTCCAGCGGCTGGGTGACGTTCAGCTCGCGGTTCACCGTGCCGACGGCTTGCGGGTGAGCAGGGTCGCCCACCAGGCGGATGGGTTCGCGGGGAATGCCCAGGCCAATGGCGACTTCGGGGCACAGCGGCACAAAGTCGAAATAATCGGCGAGAGTCTGGCTGCACAGCAGGGATTGTTTATGGCCACCGTTGAAGCGCACGTTTTCGCCCAGCAGGCAGGCGCTGATGGCGATCTTCGGTTTGGTGATGCTGGACATAAACGAACCCTCGCAAGATTCCTGTACAAGGTTTTAATCTTGTACAACTAAATCCCATCATAGATTCGATGCTGTACAAGTCAAACTATTTGTACAAGTTTTGCGCGTTGGCTATTTCCAGCCGATTTTCCAGGCGTCGATATCCTGCAGGGTTTGCCAGGGCAGGCGTTCGCTGCGGTGGGTCATGACCGCCTGCAGTTCGATTTCCAGCACGGTGCCTTCATCATCACGAAACAATTCGGTGACCAGGAAGTGTTTTTCCTTGTTTCGGGGGCGCGCTGCTGTCCATTTTGACAGCAGCAGTTTTGCGGGATTGATGCGGTTCATTGCAGGTGTTCCATCAAGCGTCGCGCGGCTTCCTGGCCACTGAGCCATGCACCTTCTACCCGGCCCGACAGGCACCAGTCGCCACACACGTACAGGCCCAGATCGGCGTCGGCCAGTACGCCGAATTCATGACTGCTGGACGGTCGCGCATAGAGCCAGCGGTGCGCCAGGCTGAACGACGGCGCGGGCATGGCGCTGTGCAGCAGTTCGGCGAAAGCGCCGTGCAGGTGCTCGATCACCGCCTCCTTGGACAGGTCCAGATGGGCCCTGCTCCATGCGCTGGTGGCATGCAATACCCACGTGTCGAGGTGGGTGTCGCGCCCCGGTTTGCTGCGGTTGCGCGCGAGCCAATCGAGGGGGCTGTCCTGGACGAAGCAGCCCTCCATCGGCGTATCCAGGGGCTTGTCGAACGCCAGGGCGATGGCCCAGGTAGGGTCCATCTTCACGCCAGCGGCGGCACTGGCCAACTTGGGTGCGGCAGCCAGCAGGGCGGTGGCCTGGGGCGCTGGAGTGGCGATGATCACGTGACTGAACGGGCCGTGGTTTTCGCCGTCGGCATCCAGCAGGTTCCAGTGTTGTTTGCCCTGGAACACCTCGGTGATGCGGCAACCGAACTCCACCGGCAGGTCGTCGAGCAGCGCACGGGTGATCGCGCTCATGCGCGGCGTGCCGACCCAGCGGATCTGTTCATCGGGAGAGGGCGTGAGTTGGCCGGACTTGAAGTTGTACAGCTGGGGCTTCCATTGCTCGGCCCAGCCATTGCTTTGCCAGCGTTGCACTTCGTTGACGAAGCGCCGGTCACGGGCGGTGAAGTATTGCGCCCCCATGTCCAGAGAGCCGGCATCGCTGCGCTTGCTGGACATGCGGCCACCACTGCCGCGGCTTTTATCGAAGAGTTGTACGACGTGCCCCGCGTCTCGTAACGCTCGGGCGGCGGAGAGACCGGCGATGCCGGTGCCGATGATCGCGATGGGAACAGTCATGGGAGGCCTCGTTTTACCGTTGGTACAGACTACGCCGACACCAATAGCTGTACAATATTGTTTTTTGGTATAAGTTTTGGCTTACCTGTTCTTACGGCGTGACCTATGGTTAAAGCACAGGCTTAATCCAACGTTACGCCCGTTCAAATTGATCCCTGCTTATAAAATAGACCAGTGCGGGGCGGCGAACGTTACATGAGGAAGATCCCATGCACATTTTGCTGACCGGCGGTACTGGCCTGATCGGCCGCCAACTCTGCCAACACTGGCTTGCTCAAGGGCATCGACTGACGGTGTGGAGTCGTCATCCGGAACAGGTTGCCAAGCTGTGCGGCGCACAGGTAGCAGGCGTTGAACACCTGCAACAGGTTATCGGCCCGGTGGATGCCGTCATTAACCTGGCCGGCGCGCCCATTGCTGATCGTCCCTGGACCCACAAGCGCAAGGCGCTGCTTTGGAGCAGCCGCATCAGTCTGACTGAAACCTTGCTGGCGTGGCTTGAGGGGCTGGAGCAAAAACCTGCGGTGTTGATTTCCGGTTCAGCGGTGGGTTGGTACGGCGACGGCGGTGAGCGTGAGTTGACCGAAGCCAGCGGCCCGGTGCAGGACGATTTCCCCAGCCAGCTGTGCATTGCCTGGGAAGAAACTGCCCAGCGCGCCGAAGCCTTGGGGATTCGCGTCGTGTTGGTACGGACCGGTTTGGTGTTGTCGGCCGAGGGCGGCTTTTTGTCGCGGCTGTTGCTGCCGTTCAAACTGGCGCTGGGCGGGCCTATCGGCACTGGTCGGCAGTGGATGCCGTGGGTACATATCAAGGATCAAATCGCCCTGATTGATTTTCTTCTGCACAAGGCTGATGCCAGTGGTCCTTATAATGCCTGCGCGCCACACCCGGTACGCAATCGCGAGTTTGCGAAAACCCTGGGCCGGGTGCTGCACCGTCCGGCGTTCATGCCGATGCCGGCCTTTGCATTGAAGGTCGGCCTGGGTGAGTTGTCCGGCCTGTTGCTGGGTGGGCAGAAGGCAGTGCCCGAGCGCTTGTTGGCCGCCGGTTTCACCTTCCAGTTTACTGAGTTGCACGCGGCCCTGGATGACGTGTCCAGCCGCCTCTAAAGATAGGATGTTGCATGACGGATCACGCGTTGTTACTGGTCAATCTGGGTTCACCGGCGTCCACCTCGGTGGCCGATGTGCGCAGCTACCTCAATCAGTTCTTGATGGACCCTTATGTGATCGACCTGCCGTGGCCGGTGCGGCGCTTGCTGGTGTCACTGATCTTGATCAAGCGCCCCGAGCAGTCGGCCCACGCCTACGCGTCCATCTGGTGGGACGAGGGCTCGCCGCTGGTGGTGCTCAGTCGTCGCCTGCAACAGCAGATGACCGCACAGTGGACTCAAGGCCCGGTGGAATTGGCGATGCGCTACGGTGAGCCGTCCATTGAAACGGTGCTGACCCGCCTCGCCGCCCAGGGCATCCGTAAAGTCACCCTGGCGCCGCTGTACCCGCAGTTCGCGGACAGCACCGTGACCACGGTGATTGAGGAAGCCAAGCGCGTGGTGCGCGACAAAAAGCTCGATGTGCAATTCTCCATCCTGCAACCGTTCTACGATCAGCCCGAATACCTCGATGCCCTGGTAGCAAGCGCGCGGCCATACGTGGAACAGAATTACGACCACCTGCTGCTGAGTTTCCACGGCTTGCCTGAGCGCCACCTGACCAAGCTCGACCCTACCGGCCAGCATTGCTTCAAGGATGCCGACTGCTGCAAGAACGCGTCCGACGAGGTGCTTAAGACCTGCTATCGCGCGCAATGCTTCAGCGTCGCCCGTGATTTTGCCGCGCGCCTGGGCTTGCCGGAAGATAAATGGTCGGTGTCGTTCCAATCGCGCCTGGGCCGCGCGAAGTGGATCGAACCCTACACCGAAGCGCGCCTGGAGGCATTGGCCCAGCAAGGCGTGAAAAAGCTGCTGGTGATGTGCCCGGCGTTCGTGGCCGATTGCATCGAGACGCTGGAGGAAATCGGCGATCGTGGGCTTGAGCAGTTCCGCGAAGCTGGGGGCGAGGAGTTGGTGCTGGTGCCGTGCCTCAATGATGATCCGCAATGGGCTAAGGCGCTGAATACTTTGTGCGAAAGAGCGCCAACGCAGCTATAACTCAAGCCGAGTGAAGATCGAAATGTGGGAGCGGGCTTGCTCGCGAATGCGGTGGATCAGTCAAATAATCAGTGACTGACAGACCGCACTCGCGAGCAAGCCCGCTCCCACATGGTTTACCGTGTTTACAGGTTAAGCGTCAGGCTGACCGTGAGATTGCGCGGCTCACCCGGATTGATCCAGTAATTGCTGTAGGACCGCTCGTAGTACTTCTCATCAAACAGGTTGTTCAAGTTCAAACCCACGGTGACATTCTCCGTGGCTTTGTAATGGGCCAGCAGATCAACCGTGTGGTACGCCGGCAGCTCGAAACCCGTGCCGGCCTCACCGGAGCGATCACCGACGTAGGTGATCGCTGCACCCAGGTCGGAGCCGCGCAACGCGCCGTCCTGGAATTCATACACCCCCAACAGACTGCCGCTGCGCTTGGCGACCCCGAGAATCCGGCTGCCGGCGGGAATGGTTTTATCGCCCTTGGTCACTTCGGCGTCGATGTAGGCAAACGCGCCGATCACCCTTATGGCATCGCTTACTTGCCCGCTCACTTGCAGGTCCAGACCCTGGCTGCGCGCTTTGCCCACGGCGCGGTTGAGATTGGTGGCCGGGTCCAGCGTCAATACGTTTTCCTTTTCGATATGGAACGCGGCGAGGGTTGCGCTGAGGCGGTCGTCGAACAGCTCGCTCTTGATCCCCACTTCATAGCCCACGCCTTCTTCCGGCTTGAAGGATTTGTTGTTGGCGTCCAGGCCACTGTTGGGCTTGAACGACGTGGAGGCGTTGGCGAACACCCCAACCTGCGGCGTGAGCTGATAGAGCAGGCCGGCGCGTTGAGTAAAGGCGTCGTGAGTCTGCTTGCTCTTGGCGTGGTTGCGGGTGAAGTCGTCGATGCTCTGCTCGAAATGCTCGAAGCGCACACCGACCATGCCGCGCAAGCGATCTGTGAAGATGATCTGGTCTTGCAGGTTCAGCGCGTGGCTTTTGGTCTGTTCGAAGAAGTCGGTGCCGGAGCGCGTGCCGTTGGGTTTGGGCTGGCCGTAAACCGGGTTGTAGATGTCAATGGCGTAGTCACGGCCGCCGATAGCTGTCACGCGTTCTTTCTTGCGGTAGTCCTCGTACTCGGTGCCGACCAGCAGTTCATGCTGCCAACTGCCAATGTCGAACAGCCCACGCAGCTCCAGCTGGGTAATGCTGTCGTGCCAACCCGTCGAGCGTTCGCGATAACGGCGGTTGATAGTGTGGCCGTCGGGGTTCAGTGCACGGTTTTCCGAAGCGTCGCCCCACAGGCTGCCTTGCTTGTAATGGCTGGCCAGGCGCAGTTTCCAGGCGTCGTTGAGGTGGTGTTCGAGGGTGGCCTGGAGGCGGTTGTTGTGGTTGTCGATATCGCCGTCGTTGGGTTCACCGAGGAAGGTGGAACGGGATAGGCCGGGGGCGTCGACGATGCCTCGGTCGAAGGTGGAGCTGTGACGGACGAATTCGCTTTCCACCAGCAGGCTGGTATCCGGGTCCAACTGCCAGCTGAACGAAGGCGCGACGAATACCCGCTTGCTCTGCACGTGGTCACGGAAGCTGTGGTTGTCTTCCACCGCCAGGTTGACCCGAGTCAGCACCTTGCCTTCGCTGTCCAGCGGGGTGTTCACGTCCACAGCGGTGCGATAGCGGTCCCAACTGCCCGCGCTGGTTTGCAAGGTAGTGAAGGCTTCAGGCTGAGGCTTCTTGGTGACGATGTTCACGGTGCCGCCGGGATCGCCACGCCCGTACAGGCTGGCGGCAGGGCCCTTGAGCACTTCGATGCGTTCAATGTTGGCCGCGTCCGGTGTGCTCGGGTAGCCACGGTTGGCGCTGAAGCCGTCCTGATAGAACTCCGACGTGGTGAAGCCGCGCACGCTGTATTCGTAGAGGGTCAGGCCGCCGAAGTTGTTCTGCTTGGACACGCCGCCGGCAAATTCCAGGGCGCGTTCCACGTTGGTGCTGCCCAGGTCTTTGAGCACCGTGGCGGGAATCACGCTGATGGATTGTGGGATGTCACGAATCGCCGTGTCGGTTTTTGTCGCACTGGCGGAACGGGTGGCGCGGTAACCTTTGACTGGGCTGGAGGCGGACTCGTAGGCGTCAGTGGTGACGCTGATGGTGTCGAGTTCCAGGGTATTTTCTTCGGCGTAGGCGGGGTCGAGCAGCAAACCCAAGGCCAGGCCAGCCAAGGGGGCGATTTTTCGAGACGGCATGATAGAGCATTCCAATAGCGATATTGAAACAATATAACATGACCGATGAGAATGGATCGCTCTGAAATATCAGCTTACAGGTGCCCTCGAATGGGCACCTGGGCAGCGAATTATTCCTCTTCCTTGACCGGCGCCGGCGGTGGGCGCAAACCGATTTCCGCCAGCAACTTGATCTCTTTGCCGTTGCGCATCACCTGTATTGCGACCTTGTCCGTGGGCTTGATCCGCGCCACCTGATTCATCGACTTGCGGCCATCACCTGCCGGTTCGCCATTTATGCTGAGAATCACATCGCCCAATTGCAGGCCGGCTTTTTGCGCCGGGCCATCGCGGAAGATTCCGGCGACCACGATGCCTGGGCGTCCGGTCAAGCCAAACGACTCGGCCAATTCCTTGGTCAACGGTTGCACTTCAATCCCCAGCCAGCCACGAATCACCTGACCGTGCTCGATGATCGACTTCATCACCTCCATCGCCAGCTTCACCGGAATCGCAAAACCGATGCCCTGTGAGCCGCCGGACTTGGAGAAAATCGCCGTGTTGATACCGGTCAGATTGCCATTGGCGTCCACCAGCGCACCGCCGGAGTTGCCGGGGTTGATTGCCGCGTCGGTCTGGATGAAATCTTCGTAGCTGTTCAGGCCCAACTGATTACGCCCAGTGGCGCTGATGATGCCCATGGTCACGGTCTGCCCGACGCCAAACGGGTTGCCGATGGCCAGCGCCACATCACCGACGCGCAAGCCATCGGAACGGCCGAGGGTAATGGCTGGCAGGCTTTTCAGGTCGATCTTCAGTACCGCGAGGTCGGTTTCCGGGTCGCTGCCCACCACGCGGGCCAAGGTTTCACGGCCGTCACGCAGGGCCACCACGATCTGGTCGGCGCCGGTGGTCACGTGGTTGTTGGTGAGAATGTAGCCTTCGGGGCTCATGATCACGCCCGAACCCAGGCTGGACTCCATGCGCCGCTGCTTGGGCCCGTTGTCGCCGAAATAGCGGCGGAACTGCGGATCTTCAAACAGCGGGTGCGCCGGCTTGTTGATGACCTTGGTCGTGTACAGGTTGACCACCGCAGGGGCGGCGATGGTGACCGCATCGGCGTAAGTCACCGGGCCTTGTACCACCGCGCTGGTCTGCGGTGCCTGTTGCAGGTTCACATCCAGGCTGGGTAGGCCCACCAGCTCGGGGTAACGCTGAATAATCAGCATCGCGATCAGCACGCCAGCCAACAATGGCCATCCAAAAAAACGCAGCGCCTTGAGCATCAAGTTAGTCCTGACAGGTTGCAGGGGGCGAGAGAGCGCCCATAATGTCGCGCATTATACGAGGCTGTGACGCCTGCGAACGGGATATTTAGGAGTCTTTTATGGCCGTCCCCCTTACCACCCTCGTCGAGGAAGCGGACCGCTACCTCGGCAGTGCAAAAATTGCCGATTATTGCCCCAACGGCCTGCAGGTCGAGGGCCGCCCGCAGGTGATGCGCATCGTCAGTGGCGTGACCGCCAGCCAGGCCCTGCTGGACGCGGCCGTCGAGGCCCAGGCCGATCTGATCCTGGTGCACCACGGCTACTTCTGGAAAGGCGAAAACCCCTGCGTCACCGGCATGAAACAGCGCCGCCTCAAGACCCTGCTCAAGCACGACATCAGCCTGCTCGCCTACCACTTGCCGCTGGACCTGCACCCCGAGGTCGGCAATAACGTGCAACTCGCCCGTCAGCTGGATATCACGGTAGAAGGCCCGCTTGACCCGAGCAACCCCAAGGTCGTCGGCCTGGTCGGCTCCCTTGCCGAGCCCTTGTCGCCCCGTGATTTTGCCCGCCGCGTGCAGGAAGTCATGGGCCGCGAACCGCTATTGATCGAAGGCGGCGAGATGATCCGTCGCGTCGGCTGGTGCACGGGCGGTGGCCAGGGCTACATCGACCAGGCGATTGCCGCCGGCGTCGACCTGTACCTGAGCGGCGAAGCCTCCGAGCAGACCTTTCACAGCGCCCGCGAAAACGACGTCAGCTTCATCGCCGCCGGCCACCATGCCACTGAGCGCTATGGTGTACAGGCGCTGGGTGATTACCTGGCGCGGCGCTTCGCGTTGGAACATCTCTTCATCGATTGCCCCAATCCGATCTGAGCCTCACCACAGAAAGCCCAAACTTGGGGGCATATTCATATACCGTTTCGATCTAGTCCGCTCCCTGAATAGAAGCAGGTGCTGTGCTAGCATGCCTCGCTCGAACACGGCCCGCTGGCCGTCCATAAGATCGTTTTTCCGTGAGTAACCATGGTCGACAAACTGACGCATCTGAAACAGCTGGAGGCGGAAAGCATCCACATCATCCGCGAGGTCGCCGCCGAGTTCGACAACCCGGTGATGCTCTACTCAATCGGTAAAGACTCCGCCGTGATGCTGCACCTGGCACGCAAGGCCTTCTTCCCGGGCAAACTGCCGTTCCCTGTGATGCACGTCGACACCCGCTGGAAATTCCAGGAGATGTACCGGTTCCGCGACAAGATGGTCGAAGAACTGGGCCTGGACTTGATCACCCACGTGAACCCGGACGGCGTGGCGCAGGGCATCAACCCCTTCACCCACGGCAGCGCCAAGCACACCGACATCATGAAGACCGAAGGCCTCAAGCAGGCCCTGGACAAGCATGGTTTCGACGCAGCCTTCGGCGGTGCCCGTCGCGATGAAGAGAAATCCCGCGCCAAAGAGCGCGTGTACTCGTTCCGCGACAGCAAGCACCGCTGGGACCCGAAAAACCAGCGTCCCGAGCTGTGGAACGTCTACAACGGCAACGTCAACAAGGGTGAGTCCATCCGTGTGTTCCCGCTGTCCAACTGGACCGAGTTGGACATCTGGCAGTACATCTACCTGGAAGGCATCCCGATCGTACCGCTGTACTTCGCCGCCGAACGCGAAGTGATCGAGAAGAACGGCACGTTGATCATGATCGACGACGACCGCATCCTTGAGCACTTGTCTGACGAAGACAAAGCCCGAATCGTCAAAAAGAAAGTACGTTTCCGTACCCTTGGCTGCTACCCGTTGACGGGCGCGGTGGAGTCCGAAGCCGAGACGCTGACGGACATCATTCAGGAAATGCTCCTGACGCGAACTTCCGAGCGCCAGGGCCGTGTCATCGACCACGATGGTGCCGGCTCGATGGAAGATAAAAAACGTCAAGGCTATTTCTAAGGGGCTGTCATGTCGCATCAATCTGATTTGATCAGCGAGGACATCCTCGCCTACCTGGGCCAGCACGAGCGCAAGGAAATGTTGCGCTTCCTGACCTGTGGCAACGTCGACGACGGCAAGAGCACCCTGATCGGGCGCCTGCTGCACGACTCCAAGATGAT
The DNA here is from genome assembly GCF_000934565.1 of Pseudomonas simiae. Taxonomy (NCBI): domain Bacteria; kingdom Pseudomonadati; phylum Pseudomonadota; class Gammaproteobacteria; order Pseudomonadales; family Pseudomonadaceae; genus Pseudomonas; species Pseudomonas simiae. Next base: position 845,594 of record NZ_CP010896.1, read on the forward strand.
CTACGAAGATCACCTGGAAGCCATCACCCGCGATTCGAAGAAGTCCGGTACCACTGGCGACGATATCGACCTGGCGTTGCTCGTCGACGGCCTGCAGGCCGAGCGTGAGCAAGGCATCACCATCGACGTTGCTTACCGCTACTTCTCCACCGCCAAGCGCAAATTCATCATCGCCGACACCCCCGGCCATGAGCAGTACACCCGCAACATGGCCACCGGTGCGTCCACCTGTGACCTGGCGATCATCCTGATCGACGCCCGCTACGGCGTGCAGACCCAGACCCGTCGTCACAGCTTTATCGCCTCGTTGCTGGGCATCAAGCACATCGTGGTGGCCGTCAACAAGATGGACATCAATGGCTTTGACCAAAGCGTATTCGAGCAGATCAAGGCTGATTACCTGAAGTTCGCCGACGGTATCGCCTTCAAGCCAAGCACCCTGGCCTTTGTGCCGATGTCGGCGCTCAAGGGCGACAACGTGGTGAACAAGAGTGAGCGTTCGCCTTGGTACACCGGCCAGTCGCTGATGGAAATCCTCGAAACCGTCGAGATTGCCAACGACCGCAACTACACCGACCTACGTTTCCCGGTGCAGTACGTCAATCGCCCGAACCTGAACTTCCGCGGTTTTGCCGGCACCCTGGCCAGCGGCATCGTGCACAAGGGCGACGAAGTCGTGGTATTGCCGTCGGGCAAGAGCAGCCGGGTCAAGTCCATTGTCACCTTTGAGGGTGAGCTGGAACACGCAGGCCCAGGCCAGGCCGTGACCCTGACCATGGAAGACGAGATCGACATCTCCCGTGGCGACTTGCTGGTACACGCCGATAACGTGCCGCAAGTGACCGACGCCTTCGACGCCATGCTGGTGTGGATGGCTGAAGAACCGATGCTGCCGGGCAAGAAATACGACATCAAGCGCGCCACCAGCTACGTGCCGGGCTCCATCACCAGCATCGTGCACCGCGTGGATGTGAACACCCTGGCCGAAGGTCCGGCGAGTTCGCTGCAACTGAACGAAATTGGCCGAGTCAAGGTCAGCCTTGATGCCGCCATCGCCCTGGACGGCTACGACAGCAATCGCACCACCGGTGCGTTTATCGTCATCGACCGTTTGACCAACGGCACCGTGGCAGCCGGCATGATCATCGCGCCGCCTATCACCCACGGCAGCTCGGCGCAGCACGGCAATTTGGCTCACGTAGCCACCGAAGAACGCGCGCTGCGCTTCGGCCAGCAACCGGCCACCGTGCTGTTCACCGGCCTGTCGGGCGCCGGCAAGAGCACCTTGGCCTACGCGGTTGAGCGCAAGCTCTTCGACATGGGCCGTGCGGTGTTCGTACTGGATGGCCAGAACCTGCGTCACGACCTGAACAAGGGCTTGCCGCATGACCGTGCCGGCCGTACCGAGAACTGGCGTCGTGCCGCGCATGTGGCGCGTCAGTTCAACGAAGCGGGCCTGCTGACCCTGGCCGCGTTTGTGGCCCCGGATGCCGAAGGCCGCGAACAGGCTAAGGCGCTGATCGGCAGCGATCGCCTGCTGACGGTCTACGTGCAAGCGTCGCCGCTGGTGTGCGCCGAGCGTGATCCGCAAGGCTTGTACGCCGCCGGTGGGGATAACATCCCGGGCGAGTCCTTCCCGTATGACGTGCCGTTGAACGCCGACCTGGTGATCGACACCCAGGCACTGTCGCTGGAAGAAAGCGTCAAGCAAGTGCTGGAGCTGTTGCGTCAGCGCGGCGCGATCTAACCCTCGCGGCCATAAAAAAGCCCGCCACCGAGTGATCGGTGGCGGGCTTTTTTCATTCTCAAGATCAGACTCGGTCAAAAATGTGGGAGCGGGCTTGCTCGCGAATGCGGTGGATCAGCCAATACATCTGGCGACTGACAAACCGCCTTCGCGAGCAAGCCCGCTCCCACATGTTGATTACTGTTCGCCTGGGAAATCTTTGTGCAGTTTTTCCAGCAGGAGGTCCTTGTCTTCCCAAAGCTGGTTGATCCAGCCCTGAAACGCCAACCGATACGCCCCATCCTGCTCATAATTCTTGCCAATGAACTCGGCCGGAATCTGCACCTCTTCAAACTGCACAACCACGTCTTTCACATTCCCGCACAGTAAATCCCAGTAACCTGGGCGGCCAGCAGGGTAGTGGATGGTCACGTTGACCAGTGACTTCAACTGCTCACCCATCGCATCCAGCACAAACGCGATACCACCCGCCTTGGGCTTTAGCAGGTAGCGAAACGGCGAGTTCTGCTGGGCATGCTTGCCCGGCGTAAACCGCGTACCTTCGGCAAAGTTGAATATGCCCACCGGGTTGTCGCGAAATTTCGCACAGGTCTTGCGGGTGGTTTCCAGGTCCTTGCCTTTCTTCTCCGGGTGCTTTTCCAGGTAGGCCTTGGTGTAGCGCTTCATGAACGGAAAGCCCAGCGCCCACCATGCCAGGCCAATCACCGGCACCCAGATCAGCTCCTGCTTGAGGAAGAACTTCAGCGGACGGATCCGCCGGTTCAGCACGTATTGCAACACCATGATGTCGACCCAGCTCTGGTGGTTGCTGGTCACCAGATACGAGTGCTGATAGTCCAGCCCTTCGAGCCCGGTCAGGTGCCAGCGCGTGCGGCGTACCAGGTTCATCCAGCCCTTGTTGTTGGTGACCCAGGCTTCATGGGTGTGGTTCATCAGCCATTCGCTGAAGCGCTTGGCAAACGGCAGCGCCTTGAACAACGCGACGATAAACAGGAACGAACACAACAGGATCGTGTTGAGCGCCAACAACAGCGACGCAATCACCCCGCGCACGGAGGCAGGTAGAAAAGCCAGCATTTAAATATCCATAGGTCGGTTGGCGGCTTGGATCGCAGTGAGCGCGATGGTGTACACAATGTCATCCACCTGGGCGCCGCGTGGAAGGTCGTTGACCGGCTTGCGCAGGCCCTGGAGCATGGGGCCCAGGCTCACGCAATCAGCGCTGCGCTGCACGGCCTTGTGCGTGGTGTTGCCGGTGTTGAGGTCGGGGAACACAAACACGGTGGCCTTGCCGGCGACCTGGCTGTTGGGGGCCAGTTGTCGGGCTACGTTTTCGTTGGCGGCAGCGTCGTATTGCAGCGGGCCGTCGATCAACAGCGAGCTTTGCTGTTCGTGGGCGAGCAGGGTGGCTTCGCGGACTTTTTCCACTTCTTCACCGCTGGCCGAGTCACCACTGGAGTAGCTGATCATCGCCACACGCGGGGTGATGCCGAATGCAGCCGCTGAATCGGCGCTTTGCAGGGCAATTTCCGCCAATTCGGCCGCGCTGGGGTGCGGATTCATCACGCAGTCGCCGTACACCAGCACCTGCTCGGGGAACAGCATGAAGAACACCGACGACACCAGGGTGCAGCCCGGTGCCGTCTTGATCAACTGCAAGGCAGGGCGGATGGTGTTGGCGGTGGAGTGAATAACCCCGGAGACCAGGCCGTCCACTTCGTCCAGCGCAAGCATCATGGTGGCGATCACCACCGTGTCTTCCAGTTGCTGCTCGGCCATCGGCGCATTGAGGCTCTTGCTCTTGCGCAGGGCCACCATCGGTTCGACGTAGCGTTGGCGGATCAGGTCCGGATCGAGAATCTCCAGACCTTCGGGCAGTTCGATGCCCTGGGCGCGGGCGACCGCTTCCACGTCTGCCGGCTTGGCCAGCAGCACGCAACGGGCAATCCCCCGCGCTTGGCAGATGGCGGCCGCTTGCACGGTCAGCGGCTCGCTGCCTTCGGGCAGCACGATGCGCTTGTTGGCGGCCTGGGCGCGCTGGATCAACTGGTAGCGGAACACCGCCGGTGACAGGCGCATTTCCCGGGGTGTGCCGCAGCGTCGGTGCAACCAGCGCGCATCCAGGTGGCTGGCGACGAAATCGGTGATGATCTCCGCACGCTCGCGGTCATCGATGGGGATTTCTTTGTTCAGGCTATTGAGCTGGTTGGCGGTGTCGTAGGAGCCGGTGCTCACTGACAGCACCGGCAGGCCCGCCTGGAAGGCACCTCGGCACAACTCCATGATGCGCGGGTCGGGCAAGGTGTCACTGGTGAGCAACAGGCCGGCCAGCGGCACGCCGTTGATCGCCGCGAGGCTGACGGCGAGAATGATGTCGTCGCGGTCGCCGGGCGTCACCACCAGCACGCCGGGCTTGAGCAGCTCCACGGTGTTACGCATGGTGCGGGCGCAGATGATGATCTTGGTCATGCGCCGAGTTTCGTAGTCGCCAGCGTTGAGGATCTGCGCGCCCATCAGGTCGGCCACGTCGCGGGTGCGTGGCGCGTTGAGTTCCGGCTGATAGGGAATGCAGCCGAGCAGGCGGAAATCGCCGCTGCGTAACAGGGGTGAGTGTTCCTTGAGGCGCGCCGAGAAGGCTTCCATGCTTTCGTCGGTGCGCACCTTGTTGAGGATCACGCCGAGTACTTTCGGGTCTTTCGGGCCGCCGAACAGTTGGGCCTGCAATTCCACGCGGCCGGAGAGCTCGGTGAGCACTTCATTTTCCGGCGCTGAGACCAGGATCACTTCCGCATCCAGGCTCTTGGCCAGGTGCAGGTTGACCCGCGCCGCATAGCTGGCGCTGCGGGTCGGCACCATGCCTTCGACGATCAGCACGTCCTTGCCCACGGCGGCTTGCTGGTACAGCGTGATGATTTCTTCGAGCAGTTCATCGAGCTGGCCGTCGCCGAGCATGCGCTCCACGTGAGCCAGGCCCAGGGGCTGTGGCGGCTTGAGGCCGTGGGTGCGCGCCACCAGTTCGGTGGAACGCTCGGGGCCCGTATCGCCTGGGTGCGGTTGGGCAATCGGCTTGAAAAAGCCGACTTTCAGTCCGGCCCGCTCAAGGGTACGCACCAGCCCGAGGCTGATGGAGGTCAGACCCACACCAAAATCGGTGGGCGCGATAAAAAAAGTCTGCATGCGAATTCTCTGAAGGTGCATGGCTTCGGTGAGGTTCTATGATTGAACGTCTACCGGGAATCAGGCGCCAAGGTTATCGTTATTCGTGCGCTTGCGCACACCAGCCGCAGGCAAAGGGCTGGCCTATTTTTTCAAGGCGTTGGGCGGGGTCGAGCACCCAGGCGCGGGACTGCCAGGGTGGCTGGTGGCGCAGGTGCTGGGTGTGGCCGCAGGACAGCTCGGCGACCCAGTGCTGGTCGTCGTCCTGATGGAACCCGATGATGAAGGAAGCCGTTGATCGGCCCCGTCTGTCCGGGTTCTGTTCGCTTTCGGGCAAATCCTTGTTTAGACTTGTCCGTTCTTCATTCTTATGCAAAAGGTCTCGCCCCATGACGATCGCCGCTAACAAGGCTGTCTCCATCGACTATACCCTGACCAACGACGCTGGTGAGGTCATCGACAGCTCCGCCGGCGGCGCGCCGCTGGTCTACCTGCAAGGCGCAGGTAACATCATCCCAGGCCTGGAAAAGGCACTGGAAGGCAAGAGCGTCGGTGATGAGCTGAGCGTTGCCGTAGAACCTGAAGATGCCTACGGCGAGTACTCGGCCGAACTGGTCAGCACCCTGAGCCGCAGCATGTTCGAAGGCGTTGACGAGCTGGAAGTGGGCATGCAGTTCCACGCTTCCGCGCCGGACGGCCAAATGCAGATCGTGACCATCCGTGATCTGGACGGCGACGATGTGACCGTCGACGGCAACCACCCGCTGGCTGGCCAGCGCCTGAACTTCCAAGTGAAGATCGTTGCCATCCGCGACGCTTCCCAGGAAGAAGTGGCGCACGGTCATGTTCACGGTGAAGGTGGTCACCACCATTGATCGTGGTTTGATCAATAGGTAGCAAAAACGCCCCGACTGGTTCGGGGCGTTTTTTTTGTCTTGAAAATACACTGCGGTCGAAATGTGGGAGCGGGCTTGCTCGCGAATGCAGTGGATCAGTCAATACATCTCATCTGGTAACTGACACTCCGCATTCGCGAGCAAGCCCGCTCCCACACAAACAAAAATGCCCCGGACCTTTCGGTACGGGGCATTTCTTAACTGTTTCGCAACCTGGGTTGCGTTGCAGTTGTTACCACTTAGGCTGCAGCAGGAACGCTCAGAGCCTTGATGTGGCCATTCAGGCGGCTCTTATGACGAGCGGCCTTGTTCTTGTGGATGATGCCTTTATCGGCCATGCGGTCGATAACTGGCACAGCCAGAACGTAAGCTGCTTGAGCTTTTTCAGCGTCTTTGGTGTCGATAGCTTTAACTACATTCTTGATGTAGGTACGAACCATGGAACGCAGGCTGGCGTTGTGGCTGCGACGCTTCTCAGCCTGTTTTGCACGTTTTTTGGCGGAAGGTGTGTTGGCCACCGTCGAGCTCCTCGAAAGACTTTTTAGGAAATAGCAAACAAAATAGGCCGCGAATCATGCCGATGACTTGATGGGTTGTCAAGAGCGGCTGATGCGAACTGCTGAGTGGTCGATCTGAAGAGGCGGGTGATTTATTTCCGGCGCTTGACCTGTAAACTCGCGAGCTTTGGCTCTGTGCTGTTGCAGGCGCGCAGTATCGCATAAGTGGGCGCTTTGTTCGCCTGCTCTTTATCTAAAGGCGCAAACTCTTTCAATGAATCTGCTCAAATCGCTGGCCGCTGTCAGCTCTATCACGATGATCTCCCGTGTTCTGGGGTTTGTGCGTGACACGTTGCTGGCGCGCATTTTTGGCGCGAGCATGGCCACGGATGCCTTCTTTATTGCGTTCAAATTGCCTAATCTGCTCCGACGGATCTTCGCCGAAGGCGCGTTTTCCCAGGCATTCGTGCCGATCCTGGCCGAATACAAGACCCAGCAGGGCGAGGAAGCCACCCGCACGTTCATTGCCTATGTCTCGGGCCTGTTGACCCTGGTACTGATGCTGGTGACCCTCCTCGGCATGCTCGCCGCGCCCTGGGTGATCTGGGCCACGGCCCCCGGCTTTGCCAATACCCCGGAAAAGTTCGCGCTGACCACGGATCTGCTGCGGGTGACCTTTCCTTATATATTGCTGATCTCCCTGTCATCCCTGGCCGGAGCGATCCTCAATACCTGGAACCGTTTCTCGGTGCCGGCCTTCGTGCCGACCCTGCTGAACGTCAGCATGATCATCTTCGCGCTGTTTCTTACCCCGTATTTCGATCCGCCGGTAATGGCCCTCGGTTGGGCCGTATTGGCGGGCGGCCTGGCGCAACTGCTCTATCAGCTGCCGCACCTGAAAAAGATCGGCATGCTCGTGTTGCCGCGCCTGAACCTCAAGGACACCGGCGTGTGGCGCGTGATGCGCAATATGTTGCCGGCGATCCTGGGCGTGTCGGTCAGTCAGATTTCGCTGATCATCAACACGGCGTTCGCCTCGTTGCTGGTGTCCGGCTCGGTGTCGTGGATGTACTACGCCGACCGCCTGATGGAGTTGCCGTCCGGCGTGCTGGGCGTGGCGCTGGGCACGATCCTGCTGCCGACCCTGGCGCGCACTTATGCCAGCAAGGATCGCCAGGAATACTCGCGTATCCTCGATTGGGGCCTGCGCCTGTGCTTTGTGCTGGTGCTGCCGTGTGCCCTGGCGCTGGGAATCCTGGCCGAGCCGTTGACCGTGGCGCTGTTCCAATACGGCCAGTTCGATGCCCATGACGCCTTGATGACGCAGCATGCGCTGATCGCCTACTCCGTCGGCCTGCTCGGCATTATCGTGATCAAAGTGCTGGCCCCCGGCTTCTATGCCCAGCAAAACATCCGTACGCCGGTCAAGATCGCGATTTTCACGCTGATCGTCACGCAATTGCTCAACCTGGTGTTCATCGGGCCGCTGGCGCACGCTGGCCTGGCCCTGGCCATCAGTGCCGGCGCATGCATCAATGCCGGATTGTTGTTTTACCAACTGCGTAAACAGCAAATGTTCCAGCCACAGCCAGGCTGGGGCCTGTTTGCCCTCAAGCTGCTGGTGGCGGTGGGGGTGATGTCGGCCGTGCTGCTGGGTTTGATGCACTTCATGCCGGCCTGGGACGAAGGCCATATGCTGGAGCGCTTCCTGCGCCTTGGCGTGCTGGTCGTTGCGGGCGTGGTGGTGTACTTCGGGATGTTGCTGGCGCAGGGCTTCCGCCTGCGGGATTTCAATCGCAAGTCCCTGGGTTAGAGAGTTTGCCGCGATAAAACCGTTGTTTTATCGATTCGATCCATTTGGCCTGTGCTGTTGCCTGTCGTCCGGGGCCGGGTGTGGTTATAATCGACCACTTTATGAGCAAGAAGCGCGTTATGCAGCTGGTTCGAGGTCTCCACAACCTGCGCCCCGAGCATCGGGGCTGCGTCGCCACTATTGGCAACTTTGACGGTGTTCACCGTGGCCACCAGGCTATCCTGGCTCGGCTGCGCGAGCGTGCGGTCGAGTTGGGCGTGCCCAGCTGCGTGGTGATTTTCGAGCCACAGCCGCGGGAATACTTCACCCCCGAGACTGCGCCAGCCCGGCTGGCCCGCCTGCGGGACAAGCTGCAATTGCTGGCGGAAGAGGGCGTGGACCGTGTCCTCTGCCTGGCTTTCAACCAGCGTTTGCAAAGCCTGAGCGCCGCCGAGTTTGTCGACCGTATCCTGGTCGATGGCCTGGGCGTGCAGCATTTGGAGGTGGGTGACGACTTCCGCTTTGGTTGCGACCGCGTCGGGGATTTCGATTTTCTGCAGCATGCGGGCGTCAACCAGGGTTTTACCGTCGAAGCCGCGCAAACCGTCGAACTGGACGGCCTGCGCGTGAGCAGTACCCAGGTGCGTAACGCCCTGGCCGCTGCCGACTTCGCCTTGGCCGAGCGTTTGCTCGGTCGCCCGTTCCGCATTGCCGGACGGGTCCTGCACGGCCAGAAGCTGGCGCGCCAATTGGGCACGCCAACCGCCAACGTGCAACTCAAGCGCCGTCGTGTGCCGCTGACCGGGGTTTACCTGGTGAGCGTCGACATCGACGGCCAATCGTGGCCGGGAGTCGCCAATATAGGTGTCAGGCCCACGGTTGCAGGTGATGGCAAGGCCCACCTGGAAGTACACCTGCTGGATTTTGCCGGTGATCTGTATGACCGGCGTTTGACGGTGGTTTTCCACCAAAAGCTGCGTGAAGAGCAGCGTTTCGCCTCCCTTGAGGCGTTGAAAACGGCGATCAATGCGGATGTCGCCGCCGCCCGTGCACTAGCCGCACCTAGCGCCCATCGCTAACCGAAGAGCCTTAAATGACCGACTATAAAGCCACGCTAAACCTTCCGGACACCGCCTTCCCAATGAAGGCCGGCCTGCCACAGCGCGAACCGCAGATCCTGCAGCGCTGGGACAGTATTGGCCTGTACGGAAAGTTGCGCGAAATTGGCAAGGATCGTCCGAAATTCGTCCTGCACGACGGCCCTCCTTATGCCAACGGCACGATTCACATCGGTCATGCGCTGAACAAGATTCTCAAGGACATGATCCTGCGCTCGAAGACCTTGTCGGGTTTCGACGCGCCGTATGTCCCGGGCTGGGACTGCCACGGCCTGCCAATCGAACACAAAGTCGAAGTGACCTACGGCAAGAACCTGGGCGCGGATAAAACCCGCGAACTGTGCCGCGCCTATGCCACCGAGCAGATCGAAGGGCAGAAGTCCGAATTCATCCGCCTGGGCGTGCTCGGTGAATGGGACAACCCGTACAAGACCATGAACTTCAAGAACGAGGCCGGTGAAATCCGTGCCTTGGCCGAGATCGTCAAGGGCGGTTTCGTGTTCAAGGGCCTCAAGCCCGTGAATTGGTGCTTCGACTGCGGTTCGGCCCTGGCCGAAGCGGAAGTCGAGTACGAAGACAAGAAGTCCTCGACCATCGACGTGGCTTTCCCGATCGCCGACGACACCAAGCTGGCCGAGGCCTTTGGCCTGGCAAGCCTGGGCAAGCCCGCGGCCATCGTGATCTGGACCACCACCCCGTGGACCATCCCGGCCAACCAGGCGTTGAACGTGCACCCGGAATTCACCTACGCCCTGGTGGACGTCGGTGATCGCCTGCTGGTGCTGGCCGAGGAAATGGTCGAGGCATGCCTTGCCCGCTACGAACTGCAAGGTTCGGTGATCGCGACCACCACCGGCTCTGCGCTGGAACTGATCAATTTCCGCCACCCGTTCTATGACCGTCTGTCGCCGGTGTACCTGGCTGACTACGTCGAACTGGGTTCGGGTACCGGCATTGTTCACTGCTCGCCGGCCTATGGCGTGGACGACTTTGTCATCTGCAAAAAATATGGCCTGGTCAACGACGACATCATCAACCCGGTGCAAAGCAACGGCGTCTATGTGCCTTCGCTGGAGTTCTTCGGCGGCCAGTTCATCTTCAAGGCCGACCAGCCGATCATCGACAAGCTGCGTGAAGTCGGTGCGCTGATGCAAACCGCCACCATCCAGCATAGTTACATGCACTGCTGGCGCCACAAGACCCCGCTGATCTACCGCGCCACCGCGCAGTGGTTCATCGGCATGGACAAAGAGCCGACCACCGGCGACACCTTGCGTGTACGCTCGCTCAAAGCCATCGAAGACACCCAGTTCGTCCCGGCCTGGGGCCAGGCACGCCTGCACTCGATGATCGCCAACCGCCCGGACTGGTGCATCTCCCGCCAGCGTAACTGGGGCGTGCCGATCCCGTTCTTCCTGAACAAGGAAAGCGGCGAGCTGCACCCACGCACCGTCGAACTGATGGAAGTCGTGGCCCAGCGTGTCGAACAGGAAGGCATCGAAGCCTGGTTCAAGCTGGACGCCGCCGAGCTGCTGGGCGATGAAGCGCCGCAGTACGACAAGATCAGCGACACCCTCGACGTCTGGTTCGACTCGGGTACCACCCACTGGCACGTGCTGCGCGGCTCGCACCCCATGGGTCACGAAACCGGCCCGCGTGCCGACCTGTACCTGGAAGGCTCGGACCAACACCGTGGCTGGTTCCACTCGTCGCTGCTGACCGGTTGCGCCATCGACAACCACGCGCCGTACCGCGAACTGCTGACCCACGGCTTCACCGTCGACGAGACGGGCCGCAAGATGTCCAAGTCGCTGAAGAACGTGATCGAGCCGAAAAAGATCAACGACACCCTGGGCGCCGACATCATGCGTCTTTGGGTCGCGTCGACCGACTATTCGGGCGAAATCGCCGTGTCGGACCAGATTCTGCAGCGCAGCGCCGATGCCTACCGCCGCATCCGTAACACCGCACGCTTCCTGCTGTCGAACCTGACCGGTTTCAACCCGGCCACCGACCTCCTGCCAGCCGAGGACATGCTCGCTCTGGACCGTTGGGCGGTGGACCGTACCCTGTTGCTGCAACGCGAGTTGCAGGAGCACTACGGCGAATACCGTTTCTGGAACGTTTACTCGAAGATCCACAACTTCTGCGTGCAGGAGCTGGGTGGCTTCTACCTCGACATCATCAAGGACCGCCAGTACACCACCGGCGCCAACAGCAAGGCCCGCCGTTCGGCGCAGACCGCGCTGTACCACATCTCCGAAGCGCTGGTGCGCTGGATCGCGCCGATCCTGGCCTTCACCGCCGACGAACTGTGGGAATACCTGCCGGGCGAGCGTAACGAGTCCGTGATGCTCAACACCTGGTACGAAGGCCTGACCGAACTGCCGGCCGACTTCGAACTGGGCCGCGAGTATTGGGAAGGTGTGATGGCCGTGAAGGTCGCGGTGAACAAGGAACTGGAAGTGCAGCGTGCGGCCAAGGCCGTCGGTGGCAACCTGCAAGCCGAAGTCACCCTGTTTGCCGAGGACGGCCTGACCGCCGACCTGGCCAAGCTGAGCAACGAACTGCGCTTCGTGCTGATTACTTCCACCGCAAGCCTGGCGCCATTCGCCCAGGCCCCGGCGGATGCGGTCGCCACCGAAGTACCTGGCCTCAAGCTCAAAGTGGTCAAGTCGGCCTTCCCTAAATGCGCCCGTTGCTGGCACTGCCGTGAAGACGTCGGCGTGAACCCTGAGCATCCGGAAATCTGTGGTCGCTGCGTCGACAACATCTCGGGTGCTGGTGAGGTTCGCCACTATGCCTAATGCAGCCAGTCGTTTTGGACGTCTGGGCTGGCTCGTATTGAGTGTGCTGGTCCTGGTCATCGACCAGGCCAGCAAGGCTCATTTCGAGGGCTCCCTGGAGATGTTCCAGCAGATCGTGGTGATCCCGGATTACTTCAGCTGGACCCTGGCCTACAACACCGGCGCCGCTTTCAGCTTCCTGGCGGATGGCGGCGGCTGGCAGCGCTGGCTGTTCGCCCTGATCGCCGTGGTGGTCAGTGCGGTGCTGGTGGTGTGGCTCAAGCGTCTCGGCCGCGATGACACCTGGCTGGCTATTGCGTTGGCCCTTGTGTTGGGCGGCGCGCTGGGCAACCTGTACGACCGCATTGCCTTGGGCCATGTGATCGACTTCATTCTGGTGCATTGGCAGAACCGCTGGTACTTCCCGGCGTTCAACTTTGCCGACAGCGCCATCACCGTCGGTGCGATCATGCTGGCGCTGGATATGTTCAAAAGCAAGAAAACCGGAGAGACCGTCAATGACTGATCAGGTATTGGCTGAGCAACGCATCGGCCAGAACACGGAAGTCACTTTGCATTTCGCATTGCGCCTGGAGAATGGCGACACGGTCGACAGCACATTCGACAAAGCACCGGCCACCTTCAAGGTCGGTGATGGCAACCTGCTGCCGGGCTTCGAAGCGGCCCTGTTCGGTTTCAAGGCTGGCGACAAGCGTACCCTGCAGATCCTGCCGGAAAACGCCTTTGGCCAGCCCAACCCGCAAAATGTGCAGATCATCCCGCGTTCGCAGTTCCAGGACATGGACCTGTCGGAAGGCTTGTTGGTGATCTTCAACGATGCGGCGAATACCGAACTGCCCGGTGTGGTGAAGACTTTCGATGACGCGCAAGTGACCATCGACTTCAACCACCCGTTGGCCGGTAAAACCTTGACCTTTGACGTTGAAATCATCGACGTTAAAGCGCTCTGACTGACTAAACCGGTTCCTGTGGGAGCTGGCATGCCTGTGATAGCGTCACCTCGGCGTACTTGATATACCGAGTCGTTTGCATCGCGGGCAAGCCCGGCTCCTACAGAGGCTTACTCTTACAGAGTTGAGTTGATCCAATTTCTTGCGCTGCAAGACACGAGGCACAGCATGCAAATCAAACTCGCCAACCCCCGTGGCTTCTGCGCCGGCGTGGACCGGGCGATCGAAATCGTCAACCGCGCCCTGGAAGTTTTCGGGCCGCCGATTTACGTGCGCCATGAAGTCGTCCACAACAAATTCGTGGTCGAAGACCTGCGCGCGCGTGGCGCCATCTTTGTCGAGGAACTGGACCAGGTGCCGGATGACGTGATCGTCATCTTCAGTGCCCACGGCGTTTCCCAGGCAGTACGTACCGAAGCGGCAGGCCGCGGCCTGAAAGTCTTCGATGCCACCTGCCCGCTGGTGACCAAGGTGCACATCGAAGTGGCGCGCTACAGCCGTGACGGACGAGAGTGCATCCTGATCGGCCATGCCGGTCACCCGGAAGTCGAAGGCACCATGGGGCAGTACGACGCCAGCAATGGCGGGGCAATTTACCTGGTGGAAGACGAAAAAGACGTCGCCAACCTGCAGGTACAGAACCCTGAGCGCCTGGCATTCGTGACCCAGACCACCTTGTCCATGGACGACACCAGCCGCGTGATCGACGCGCTGCGCGCGCGCTTCCCGGCCATCGGTGGGCCACGCAAGGACGACATCTGCTACGCCACCCAAAACCGACAGGACGCGGTCAAGCAACTGGCCGATGAATGCGATGTGGTCCTGGTTGTTGGCAGTCCTAACAGCTCCAACTCCAACCGCCTGCGTGAGTTGGCCGAGCGCATGGCAACCCCGGCGTACCTGATCGATGGCGCCGAAGACATGCAGCGCAGCTGGTTCGATGGCGTCGAGCGTATCGGTATCACGGCAGGCGCTTCCGCCCCGGAAGTGCTGGTGCGCGGCGTTATCCAGCAGTTGCATGCCTGGGGTGCCACCGGTGCGGATGAACTGGCTGGGCGTGAAGAGAACATCACCTTCTCCATGCCCAAGGAGCTACGGGTTCGCTCGCTGCTCTGAGTACCTGTGTGCCGGAGTCGCTCCGGCACAACGCCTGCTCGGCACGCTCGCTGCGCAGGCTGATGCGCCCGCTGGGTGCCAGTACCACCTGATACAGGCTCTGCGCCAGATCTGTGGCGCATACGTGCACGGTGCCAGCGCGAAAACCTCCGCCTGAAAAAACCGGTTCGCCCAATCCGCTGAAGCGCACCTGGTTTTTGACCGGCCCATTGCCAACGATCGTCACTCCACCATTGTCCTGATGCTCCCGCAGGACTGGGTTGTCGTCATCCAAATGGCCGCGCCCGCTCGCATCCACAATGACCCGCCAGCCCTGGCTCCAGCTGTTCTCACGCGCATGAATGACCACCGCCTGGTTACGGGCGATGGCTTCGGTGCGTGCGTAGCGCAGGCCTGCGGTCAAGGATTGCGCCGCGCCGTGTCGCTGCTGTGAGTCCAGCAACCCCTTGAAACCGGGGGTTGCCAGGCCAGCCAGGATGCCGCTCACGATCAACCCGAGCAGCAGTTCGATCAGGGTGAAACCTTGTTGGTGCATGTGTCGTCCCTCCTTGGGTTCAGGTGCAGTCCTAGGTATAGCGCCCAGTGCATTGCGCCGAATGATGGCCTTCATGTCCAAAGTATTTCCCTTTGTTCCAGGAGCAGCGCGAGCGAAAAACCGACGCTAGTCTTGGGCCGCACAGCAGGTTTCTCCTGCTTTTTCCGGACCTCGACATGGATGACGACGGTTATGCCAGCCTGCCCCAACACCGGTTTCCCCCAGGATCTGTCTCGGCACCAAATTGGCATGACGCTGATCGAGGTGCTGGTTGCCGTGTTGATCCTCGCCATTGGCCTGTTAGGCACGGCGGTGATCCAGCTGAATGCGCTCAAGTACACCGACAGTTCCCGAATGACCAGCCAGGCCAGTTTCATTGCCTATGACATGCTTGACCGGATCCGCGCCAATTCTGCGGTCGACTACTCCTGGGGCCGGGCCGAGCGAGCCCCGGCCAGCAGCGCATCCGCCAGCGTGCGCGATCTGGACCTGCATGATTTCGAGGCCAATATCCTCGGCTTTGCCGGGGCCAGCGCCAAAGGCTCGGTGTCGGTCAGTGCGGGTGAGGTGACTGTCAGCATCAGTTGGGACGACAGCCGGGGCGCGAACAGGCCGGGCGCTCGGGAAACGTTCACCCTGACCAGCCGCATCAGCGATGAATCAAGGGGGGCGCAATGAGGCATCGTGTTCGGGGCTTCAGCCTGGTGGAAGTGCTGCTGGCGTTGGCTGTGGGCTTGGTATTGGTGCTTGGGGTCAGCCAGGTGGTGATTAGTTCCAGAGCCACCCATGCCAGCCAGCAGGCGGCGATGTTGCTGCAGGACGATGCGCGGTTCGTGCTGGGCAAGATCGTCCAGGACATTCGCCAGGCGGGCATGTTTGGCTGCCTGGCCACGGCGTTTATCGACGACGCTCCAGCAGCCTTTGATCAGCCTGTCAGTTGGAAGGCTGAGGCGGGTGTGAAGTCGCTGTCGCTGGTGACGGCGGATGTTGGTCAGCAGAGTGGCAAGCCTGACTGGACGGTGTTGTCCGATTGCACTGGAACCGCGCAGTCTTACGCCGGCAATGCGCCTGCGCCTGCCCCTGGACACATCAGGTTTGCGCTGCGCCAGATCACCTACACCTTCGAAGCGGGCCAATTGAGAGTGAGCACGCCTGCGGCGCCTGCCAAGGCGGTGTTGGTGGATAACGTGCAAGGGTTTGATATCAGCTTTGGCATGGCCGCCAAACCGTCTTCCACGCAGGTGGCGCGCTACGACGCAAGCCCGGCGGACCTGTCCTTGATACGCAGCGTGCGCATCCTGATGACGCTGCGAGACCCGACCGAGCGGGTGAAGGATCAAACCTACAGCGTCGTGGCGGCACTGCGTAACCGTCTGGGGTAGGGCTGACATGATGCTTCAAAAGCCTATTCGTCTGCGGCAGGCCGGCATGGTGCTGCTGATCAGCCTGGTGGTGTTGTTGCTGTTGTCGCTGATCGGTCTGTCATCCATGCAAGGGGCGGTCAGCCAGCAAAAGGTCACCGCCAGTCTCTGGCACCGTAATCAATCGCTGCAAAGCGCCGAGAGTGGCTTGCGGCGTGGGGAGTCGGTGGTGCAGCGGTTATTTGCGACGCTGCCGCCGTGCCGGTCGATTGTCACCTGTGCACCGCCGGCCGCCGCCTATTCGGTGGTTGGGGCTGGGGTGGACCCTGTGTCGGGCATTACTTGGACTGCACTGGACGGCGGTCTATACGGCGTTCAAGCCCTGGGGGGCGCGGTGGGGCTGGCGCATTTACCACCACAAACCGTGGCCGACGTATATCGAGTGACGGCTGTCGGGTTGAGCGGCCAATTGCGCACGGTGCTGGAGAGCGTCTATGCGCATGTAGAAGAAGAGGGCGGCTCGCGTTTCCGGCGGGTGGCCTGGCGGCAACTTCAATAAGGAGCGTTGAAATGGGCATGGACAGGCGGGGTTTTACACTGATCGAGTTACTGATCGCCGTGGCCATCATCGCCGTGCTGGCCGGGATTGCTTACCCCGGCTATACCGGCCATATGAAAAAGGTCTATCGCGCTGAAATCGTCGCGTTATTGACCGACCAGGCTCAGCATCTGGAACGTTTTTATACGAGGAGCGGCACTTTTATTGATGCAAGCGGCGTCAGTGCGGGCAACGATCGCTATAGAATCACCGCAGCATTGAACCCTCAGGATTTCCAGCTGGTGGCTACGCCTGGCGTCGACTCGGTCATGACCGGCGATCGTTGCGGCGCCTTCAGCCTGACCAGTACCGGTGCGAGGACCAATCCGGGCGCTGCACCTGACATTTCGCGCAGGCAGTGCTGGGGGCAATGATGAGGGTGCGGGATGACTGGGCGCCAGGTGCGCTTGTTCCTTTTTATCGGCTGGATCAAATGATGGCAGAGCAACAGCAGGTAGTGATTGTCGGTGGCGGGGTCATCGGCTTGTTGACGGCGTTCAACCTGGCGACCCAAGGGCAAGCAGTGGTGTTGCTGGAGCGCGCGGGGTTGGGGCAGGAGTCCTCCTGGGCGGGCGGCGGTATTGTCTCGCCGCTGTATCCGTGGCGCTACAGCCCCGCTGTCACTGCGCTGGCCCATTGGTCCCAGGACTTTTATCCACAGTTGGCGCAGCGCCTGTTTGCGCAGACCGGTGTTGACCCAGAGGTTCATACCACGGGCCTGTACTGGCTGGACCTGGACGATGAAGCCGAGGCCCTGGCCTGGGCTGCGCGCGAAGGCCGTCCATTGAGCAAAGTGGACGTGTCGGCCGCCCATGACGCCGTTCCGGTGTTGGGTGGCGGGTACGCCAATGCGATCTACATGGCTAACGTCGCCAATGTGCGCAACCCGCGTCTGGTCAAATCCCTCAAGGCGGCACTGCTGACATTGCCCGGCGTGACCATTCACGAACAATGTGAAGTGACGGGTTTTTTGCTGGATGCGGGCAATGTAGTGGGGGTGAGCACTGCTGATGGGGCGATCTTCGGCGATCAGGTCGTACTGGCGGCCGGCGCCTGGAGCGGTGAGCTGCTTGGTACGTTGGGCCTGTCGCTGCCGGTCGAACCGGTCAAGGGCCAGATGATCCTGTACAAATGCGCTTCGGATTTCTTGTCGAGCATGGTCCTGGCCAAGGGGCGTTACGCGATCCCCCGACGTGACGGGCACATCCTGATCGGCAGCACGCTGGAGCATGAAGGCTTCGATAAGACCCCCACTGAAACGGCGCTGGAAAGCCTCAAGGCCTCGGCGGTGGAGTTGATTCCCGCGCTGGCGGACGCCGAGGTGGTTGGGCATTGGGCCGGATTGCGCCCAGGTTCGCCGGAAGGTATTCCTTACATCGGCCAAGTGCCGGGCTTCAAGGGCTTGTGGCTCAACTGCGGCCATTACCGCAATGGCCTGGTGCTTGCGCCGGCGTCGTGCCAGTTGTTTACCGATCTGCTGCTGGAGCGTGCGCCGATCATCGACCCCGCGCCTTATGCGCCCGAAGGTCGGATCAACGCTGGATAGACTTCGGCCCTTGCTCCAAATGCGCCTGGGTGCAATACCACTCCTGGCGCGAGCTCAAGGCGCGATCCTGCGGCAGGTGCACGCCGCAGTGGGCGCAGCGCACCATCAGGGCAGCGTCAGGCTCGCTGGTGCGTTGCTGCTTGGCGGCCGGGCTTTTGAATTTGCGCCAGAACCATACTGCGGCGGCAATGACGGCAATCCAGAACAGTAGACGAAGCATGATGGGCAGTTTCTCGACAAGGAATGCGCCAGTTTAGCCAAGGACGTGCCAGGCGCACAGCGCAATAATACCGCCCACAAAAAAGGAGCCTCGAAAGGCTCCTTTTTGATGACGGCAGGTGCAATCAGTCGAACACACCGAAGGTCATGTAGCTGAACCACGAACGGTCCTGGTTGTTGCCCAGGGCCTGCGGTTCTTCCTCTTCGATCACGTCGCCGTTCTCGTCGTGGGGCTTGAGGTCCGAAGGAATGGCGTCCTTGGCGTCCTGGTACTGCTTGATCACGTCCTGGTTGGCGCGGGTTTCGCCCGGCGGCAGCGGTGGACGGGATTCGATCAGGCCCAGGGTGTACTTGCTCAGCCACGAACGGTTGTCGGCTTCGGCAACCTGAGGCACGAACTGGCCGTCCTTCAGGCTTGGGTGATCCGGGTAGTTGAGCTTCAAGGTTTCCAGGCTGGTGCTGGCCAGTTCGTCCAGGTGCAGACGCTGGTAAGCCTCGGTCATCACGGCCAGGCCGTCACCCACGGAGGGGGTTTCCTGGAAGTTCTCTACCACATAGCGACCACGGTTGGCGGCAGCTACGTAGGCCTGACGGGTCAGGTAGTAGTGAGCCACGTGGATCTCATAGGAAGCCAGCAGGTTGCGCAGGTAGATCATGCGCTGCTTGGCGTCGGGCGCGTAGCGGCTGTTCGGGTAGCGGCTGGTCAGCTGGGCGAACTCGTTGTAGGAGTCGCGGGCAGCGCCCGGGTCACGCTTGGTCATGTCCAGCGGCAGGAAGCGCGCCAGCAGGCCGACGTCCTGGTCAAACGAAGTCAGGCCCTTCATATAGTAGGCGTAGTCGACGTTCGGGTGCTGCGGATGCAGGCGAATGAAACGCTCGGCGGCGGACTTGGCAGCTTCCGGCTCGGCGTTCTTGTAGTTGGCGTAGATCAGCTCGAGCTGGGCCTGGTCGGCGTAGCGCCCGAACGGATAGCGCGACTCCAGTGCCTTCAGCTTGGCTGTGGCGCTGGTGAAGCTATTATTGTCCAGGTCTTTCTGAGCCAGTTGGTACAACTCGACTTCGCTCAGGTTTTCGTCGACGACTTCCTTTGTTGACGAGCAAGCAGCAGTCATGGCGAGGATGGCGATCAGCAGCAGGTGTTTCACTTGCATGGCGGCTTGCGTCCCTATGACGGCCGCTGTCTTGGGCGGGGCCGTCCTGTTATGATGAGCGCCCCGTTGAAAGCCTCGGGGCAAAAGACGCCGTATTTAACCACAAGCGCGCAGCCGAAACCAAAGGCTGTGCCACGCCTAGTCTGAGCATGTCCGATAAAATTGAACTTCGCGCAGAGGTGCCGTCCGAATTGGGCGGCCAACGCCTCGATCAAGTCGCCGCACAATTATTCGCTGAGCACTCGCGCTCGCGCCTTTCCGCCTGGATCAAAGACGGCCGCCTGACTGTGGATGGAGCGGTTATCCGCCCGCGAGACATAGTCCATGGCGGTGCGATTCTTGAGCTGACTGCCGAGCAGGAAGCCCAGGGAGAATGGGTCGCCCAGGACATCGAGCTGGATATCGTCTATGAAGACGACGACATCCTGGTCATCAACAAACCCGCAGGCTTGGTGGTTCACCCGGCCGCCGGGCACGCTGATGGCACTTTGCTCAATGCCTTGTTGCACCACGTGCCGGACATCATCAACGTCCCGCGCTGCGGCATCGTGCACCGTCTGGACAAGGACACCACCGGCTTGATGGTGGTGGCCAAGACCATTCAGGCGCAGACGCAGTTGGTCACACAATTGCAGAGCCGCAGCGTCAGCCGGATCTACGAGTGCATCGTGATCGGCGTGGTGGTGGCGGGCGGCAAGATCAACGCCCCGATCGGTCGCCATGGCCAGCAGCGCCAGCGTATGGCGGTAATGGAGGGCGGCAAGCAGGCCGTCAGCCACTACCGAGTGTTGGAGCGTTTCCGTTCCCACACCCATGTGCGGGTCAAGCTGGAAACCGGCCGTACTCACCAGATTCGCGTGCACATGGCGCACATCAACTTCCCGTTGGTCGGTGATCCTGCCTACGGTGGTCGCTTCCGTATTCCGCCGGCGGCCAGTGCAACCATGGTTGATTCGCTGAAAAACTTCCCACGCCAGGCACTGCATGCGCGCTTCCTGGAACTGGATCATCCGACGAGCGGTAAGCGGATGAGCTGGGAATCGCCTCTCCCGGACGACCTCGTCTGGTTGTTGTCGCTGCTCAAGCAGGATCGCGAGGCGTTTATCGGATGAGTGACTGGCTGATTCCTGACTGGCCTGCGCCGGCTCAGGTGAAAGCCTGCGTCACCACCCGTGCGGGCGGCGTCAGCCTGGCGCCGTTTGACAGCCTCAACCTGGGCGATCATGTCGAGGACAGCCTGGAGGCCGTCCTTGAGAATCGCCGTCGTCTGACTGAGGCCTTTTCTATTCAGCCGGCCTGGTTGCGCCAGGTTCATGGCGTGAACGTGGTCGAGGCTGATCCTGCGCGCATCGCCGAAGCCGATGGCAGTTGGACCAGCACCCCAGGCATCGCCTGCACCTCCATGACCGCCGATTGCCTGCCTGTGTTGTTTTGCAACCGCGCCGGCACTCGCGTGGCGGCGGCCCATGCCGGTTGGCGTGGCCTGGCGGCGGGTGTGCTGGAAGCCGCGTTCGAGAGCCTCGACACCGAACCAGACCAAGTATTGGTATGGCTGGGCCCGGCAATCGGTCCCCAAGCCTTTGAGGTCGGTCCGGAAGTGCGTGAAGCCTTCATGCTGCAGCTGCCGATCACCGCCGAAGCCTTTGTGCCCAGTCGTAACCCCGGCAAGTTCATGGCCGACATCTATAAGCTGGCCCGTCTGCGCCTGGCTGCACGCGGCGTCACGGCTGTTTATGGTGGAGGGTTGTGCACCGTGACCGACCCACGCTTCTTTTCCTACCGGCGCAGCCCTCGCACCGGTCGGTTTGCCTCCCTTATCTGGCTGGAACGCTAGACTCATCTGATCTGCGTCAACTCCCTGTCGCTTGAAACTCCCAGAATCCACCCCATCTATAAGGGTATCTGGCAGGTTTCTTCATTCAGGATGTTTTATAGCTCCGGCCTGCTCAAAAGGAAGGTGACTAATGCGTATTGATCGTTTAACCAGCAAATTACAGTTGGCACTGTCTGACTCTCAATCCCTGGCCGTGGGCCTCGACCACCCGGCCATCGAGCCTGCGCACTTGATGCAGGCGCTCCTGGAGCAGCAAGGTGGTTCTATCAAACCCTTGCTGATGCAGGTGGGCTTCGACGTCAACAGCCTGCGCAAGGAGTTGAGCAAAGAACTCGACCAACTGCCGAAAATCCAAAACCCGACCGGCGACGTGAATATGTCCCAGGACCTGGCGCGCCTGCTCAACCAGGCAGACCGTCTGGCCCAGCAGAAGGGCGACCAGTTCATCTCCAGCGAACTGGTGCTGCTCGCTGCCATGGACGAGAACAGCAAACTCGGCAAGTTGTTGCTGGGCCAGGGCGTGAGCAAGAAAGCCCTGGAAAATGCCATCAACAACCTGCGGGGCGGCGACGCGGTGAACGACCCCAACCATGAGGAGTCGCGCCAAGCCCTGGATAAATACACCGTCGACCTGACCAAGCGCGCCGAAGAGGGCAAGCTTGACCCGGTGATCGGCCGTGACGATGAAATCCGTCGCACCATCCAGGTGTTGCAGCGTCGTACCAAGAACAACCCGGTGCTGATCGGTGAGCCGGGCGTGGGTAAAACTGCGATTGCCGAAGGCCTGGCCCAGCGCATCATCAATGGAGAAGTGCCGGATGGCCTTAAAGGCAAGCGCCTGCTGTCCCTGGACATGGGGTCGCTGATTGCCGGTGCCAAGTTCCGAGGCGAGTTTGAAGAGCGCCTGAAATCCCTGCTCAATGAATTGTCGAAGCAGGAAGGGCAGATCATTCTGTTTATCGACGAGCTGCACACCATGGTCGGCGCCGGTAAAGGCGAGGGCTCCATGGACGCCGGCAACATGCTCAAGCCAGCCTTGGCGCGGGGTGAGCTGCACTGCGTCGGTGCTACCACGCTCAACGAATATCGCCAGTACATTGAAAAGGACGCGGCCCTTGAGCGTCGCTTCCAGAAAGTGCTGGTGGAAGAGCCGAGCGAAGAAGACACCATCGCGATCCTGCGTGGCCTGAAAGAGCGTTATGAGGTCCACCACAAGGTGGCCATCACCGACGGCGCGATCATTGCGGCGGCCAAATTGAGCCATCGCTACATCACTGACCGTCAGTTGCCTGACAAGGCCATCGACCTGATCGACGAGGCAGCCAGCCGCATCCGCATGGAGATCGACTCCAAGCCGGAAGTACTCGACCGTCTGGATCGGCGCTTGATTCAACTGAAAGTCGAGTCCCAGGCCCTGAAGAAAGAAGAAGACGACGCGGCGAAGAAACGCCTGGAAAAACTCCAGGAAGAAATCGTCCGTCTGGAACGCGAGTATTCGGACCTGGAAGAAATCTGGACCTCGGAAAAAGCCGAAGTGCAGGGTTCGGCCCAGATCCAGCAAAAGATCGAGCAGTCCCGCCAGGAGCTGGAAGCCGCACGCCGTAAAGGCGACCTGAACCGTATGGCTGAGTTGCAGTACGGGGTGATCCCCGACCTGGAACGCAGCCTGCAAATGGTCGACCAGCACGGCAAGCCTGAGAACCAGTTGCTGCGCAGCAAGGTAACCGAGGAAGAAATTGCCGAAGTCGTTTCCAAATGGACCGGCATTCCCGTGTCGAAAATGCTCGAAGGCGAGCGCGACAAGTTGCTGAAGATGGAAAGCCTGTTGCACCAACGCGTAATCGGCCAGGAAGAGGCCGTGGTGGCGGTGTCCAACGCGGTACGGCGTTCGCGGGCCGGGTTGTCCGACCCGAACCGCCCGAGCGGCTCGTTCATGTTCCTCGGCCCGACCGGCGTGGGTAAGACCGAGCTGTGCAAGGCCTTGGCCGAATTCCTCTTTGATACTGAAGAGGCCATGGTGCGGATCGATATGTCCGAATTCATGGAGAAACATTCGGTGGCTCGCTTGATCGGCGCTCCACCAGGCTATGTGGGCTACGAGGAGGGCGGTTACCTGACCGAGGCTGTGCGGCGTAAGCCTTACTCGGTGATCCTGCTGGATGAGGTCGAGAAAGCGCACCCGGATGTGTTCAACATCCTGTTGCAAGTGCTGGAAGACGGCCGCCTGACGGACAGCCACGGGCGTACCGTGGACTTCCGCAACACGGTGATCGTGATGACGTCCAACCTGGGGTCGGCGCAGATCCAGGAGTTGGTGGGTGATCGTGAGGGCCAGCGCGCTGCCGTGATGGATGCGCTGACCAGCCACTTCCGCCCGGAATTCATCAACCGGGTCGACGAAGTGGTGATCTTTGAGCCGCTGGCACGTGATCAGATCGCGGGCATCACCGAGATCCAGTTGGGCCGCCTGCGTGGCCGCCTGGCCGAGCGCGAGCTGGACCTGGTATTGAGCAGCGAGGCGTTGGACAAGCTGATCGCGGTAGGTTACGACCCCGTGTATGGCGCACGGCCGCTGAAACGTGCGATCCAGCGCTGGATCGAAAACCCGCTGGCGCAGTTGATCCTGTCGGGCAGCTTCATGCCGGGCACCAGTGTCGAGGCGACCGTGGAAAACGACGAAATCGTCTTCCACTAAGCCCCGTCTGTTGGCTAATAAGAGAAGGCCCCGCATTGCGGGGCCTTTTTTTTCGATAGGGCGTTGAACTGTAAGGCAAAGGCTTGTAAAGTGCGCCCCGCAGCAACGTCAGCCCACGGGTTTCTTCTCCCCAAGAAGAAATCAGAAACAAGCGCAAATCATTGTCTTAAAAGCAATTTAAAGGGTTGACAGGGGTTTTTAAGATTGTAGAATAGCGCGCCTCAGACACATGAACGTAGCGATACGGACAAGTCGAAGAGAAGGTAGTAAGCAGTAACGTAGTACTTTGAAATATGTAGTTCCGTGATAGCTCAGTCGGTAGAGCAAATGACTGTTAATCATTGGGTCCCAGGTTCGAGTCCTGGTCACGGAGCCAATTTCAATATCGGGGTATAGCGCAGTCCGGTAGCGCGCCTGCTTTGGGAGCAGGATGTCGGGAGTTCGAATCCCCCTACCCCGACCATATTTGGGTCGTTAGCTCAGTTGGTAGAGCAGTTGGCTTTTAACCAATTGGTCGTAGGTTCGAATCCCACACGACCCACCATTTTTGAGACCAGTTAACGCTGGAATCGAATCTTAAGATCAGAGGCCAAAAGCGCTGATCGAAGAAGGCGACTGAAAGGTCGCCTTTTTATTACCGGGGTATAGCGCAGTCCGGTAGCGCGCCTGCTTTGGGAGCAGGATGTCAGGAGTTCGAATCCCCTTACCCCGACCATATTAAAAATCCTCGTATCGAAAGATACGGGGATTTTTTTTGTGCGCGAAAATCTTGACTCTCCGCAAAACAAATGTGGGAGCGGGCTTGCTCGCGAATGCAGTGGCTCAGTGTCAGATGTGCTGACTGATACACCGCATTCGCGAGCAAGCCCGCTCCCACATTTACCAGATCCTATTCGGGACCGTGTTGTCAGTGGAGCTTGAGGCGTGGCTCGGTGCCTCGCCCGATCTTGCTCCCCAGCATCAGCATCGCCGTGCGAAAGAAGCCATACAGCGCCATCTGGTGCATGCGGTACAGCGACACATAGAACATCCGCGCCAGCCAACCTTCCAGCATCACGCTGCCGGTGAGGTTGCCCATCAAGTTACCCACCGCCGAGAAGCGCGACAGCGAGATCAGCGAGCCATAGTCGGTGTACTTGTAGCTCGGCAGGTCCTTGCCCTCGATGCGCAGCTTCAGCGACTTGGCCAGTAACGAGGCCTGCTGGTGAGCTGCCTGGGCCCGTGGTGGTACGTTGCGGTCGGTGCCCGGTTGCGGGCAGGCGGCGCAGTCGCCAAACGCGAAGATGTTCTCGTCGCGAGTGGTTTGCAGTGTCGGCAACACCTGCAGTTGATTGATGCGGTTGGTTTCCAGGCCATCGATATCCTTGAGGAAACCGGGTGCGCGAATACCGGCCGCCCATACCTTTAGGCTGGCCGGGATCACCTGGCCACTGGTGGTGATCAGTGCATCGGCCGTCACTTCACTGACCGCCGAATTGGTCAGCACGGTCACCCCGAGCTTCTCCAGGGTTTTGTGCACCGGCGCGCCGATACGCTCCGGCAGGGCAGGCAGCACTCGTGGGCCGGCTTCGATCAGGGTGATGTGCATGTTTTCCGGCTTGATGCGGTCCAGGCCATAGGCGGCCAGCTCATGGGCGGCGTTATGCAGTTCGGCGGCCAGTTCGACCCCGGTGGCACCTGCGCCGACGATGGCGACGCTGATTTTTTCCACCACGTCGGTCTGCCCGGCATGGGCGCGCAGGTAGTGGTTGAGCAACTGCTGGTGGAAGCGCTCGGCCTGCTTGCGGGTGTCGAGGAACAGGCAGTGCTGCGCGGCGCCCTCGGTACCGAAGTCATTGGTGGTGCTGCCGACCGCGATCACCAGGCTGTCATAGCCCAGCACGCGCGCAGGCACCAGCTCACGGCCTTCTTCGTCGAGGGTGGCGGCCAGCTGGATCTTCTTCTGTTCACGGTCGAGCCCGCTCATGCGCCCCAGTTGGAACTCGAAGTGGTTCCATTTGGCCTGGGCGACATAATTGAGTTCGTCTTCCGAAGAGTTCAGCGAACCGGCTGCCACTTCGTGCAGCAAGGGCTTCCAGATATGGGTCAGGTTGGTGTCCACCAGCGTGATGCTGGCAGTGCCGCGCTTACCCAGAGTCTTACCCAGGCGGGTAGCTAACTCCAGGCCGCCGGCGCCGCCGCCGACGATAATAATACGATGGGTCATGGGGATATCTCGCAAGGCTAAAAGAAATCGGAGCAGTTACCCCCGCGAGCGCCAGGCAGCTCATAGCGTCAGGTAACTCAAAAGTCGGCTCAGCAAGCCAAGGCCGATCACCACTACCAGCACCACACCCAGGAGCAGCCACGGCCGGAAAGGCTTGCGCTCGACTCGGTGTTGGGAGAGTTGGAGGTACTCTTCGACATGCTGTTGGTCATCGGGGTTCAGGCGGCTGGTCATAAAGGCCTCGTCAGGTAGACGTTGCAAAAGGGCGCCACGTTACAGTCCGGGGGCTCAGAGGCTGATGCCCACATCGAACACTATGCTGCGGCCCAGGTTGTTGCGCAAGAAATCCGGTGCATCCGGGTGGGCGAACAACACCCGTGCAAAGGTCGGCCCCACCAGCGACAGCGAGCGCCAGCCCTGGCGCAGGTATTCCGTCGGCGGCGGAAAATGACTGTTGAGGTCGAGCACTTCACGCTTGAGGCTGGTGAAGGCGACGATATCCAGCTCCCCCAGGTCCATCCCGCGCTCTTTGTAGTTATGGGCCTTCTTGCGCAGCGTGGGCGCCAGGCGCAGCAAGAACTCATGGGCCGGGATGCGTCGCGGCTTGGCCTCGCGCCGCACCAGTTGGCTCAGGGAGAACGCGCTGCGTCGGCGCAGCAATTCGTCGCGCCATTCGTCGTTCAGGCGGCGGCCCTCATCCAGTACAAAAAACACCTCGAAGCTGGCGTCGCGAAACAGCACGTCCGGCGGCTCTTGCCCGGCGGCGTGGAATTCTTCGGCACGGTAGGGCACGTTCAGGCCTTGCAGCAGGCGCTGGCAGACCCAACGCTCACGCTCCCATTTGCGGGCATTGGACAAGAATGCGTTGGCTTGTTCGGCCGCTACGGTCAGCAGGCGCAAGTAATCTGAGTCATCCATAGCTAGCAGCTTAGCGCCCAAATGATGACCGCAGGAAGTCCCGCTGCAAAAGCTCGGTGTAGACTGGGCATTCGAGCGTTCCACCGGGTAAGAGGAGTGTGCAGTGAAGATTCTAGCGGTGTTTTTGTTGGCTCTGTTGCCTGTGGGGGCCCAGGCGGTTGAAGTGGGCGAGCGCCTGGCCCCTTGGACCCTGCTGGATCAATTCGATCAGGCCTACACCCTGGATAACCAGGCGCAGGTCCTGCTCGTTGCGCGTGGCATGGACGCCGCCAAGCAGGTGGATGCAGCGCTGCAGGGCCAACCCAAAGGCTACCTTGAGGCACGACATGCTGTGTTTGTTGCCGATATCCAGCGCATGCCGCGCCTGATCGCCAAGCTGTTCGCGGTACCGGCCATGCAGTCCTACAACTACCGGGTCATGCTGGACCGTGACGCACGCATTGCGCCGCGTTATCCGGGGCCTGTGGATAAAGTGCTGTGGCTGCAACTGGATAACGGCAAGCTGGTCGCCGAGCACGCCTACAGTTCTGCCGCCGAACTGCGTCAGGCCCTGGAGCAGGTGAAGCCGTGATCAGCGCCGCGGTGTTGGCGCCAGCAACACTCGGGGCCGGCTGGCTGTTGTATGTGCCCCTGGTAGTCTGGGCCATCTTGCGTTCACCTTGGGTCGAACTGTTTGCCGACCGGCGGCGCCAGCATTTGCTGTTTGGCACCGTGTTCGCCTTGTTCATGCTGTGGCTGGTACGGCGGGATTTCGACACCGGCGTGTCCTACCACTTTATCGGCATGACCGCCGTGACCCTGTTGCTCGATTGGCCCCTGGCGATCGTGGGCGGTTTTGCCGCCCAGTTGGGTTTGATGGCGCTGGGACGCCAGGACCTCGCAGCCCTGGGCGTCAACGGCCTGCTGCTTATTGGGCTGCCGGTGCTGGTCACGGAAGCCTGCGCGTTGCTGGTCGAGCGGGCGCAACCGCGCAATCCCTTCGTGTATATCTTCTGCTCCGGTTTTTTCGCCGCCGCGCTATCGGCTTTGCTCTGCCTGGTGCTCGGACTGGGGCTGTTGTGGTTCGACGGCCGTTTTGCCCTGCCGGAATGGCTGGAGGATTTTGTCGGCTACCTGTGGCTGATCATCTTTCCCGAAGCCTTCATCAACGGCATAGTTATCAGCGCGCTGGTGGTGTTTTGCCCGGAATGGCTGGAGACCTTCAACCGCACGCGCTACCTGTCCGCCCCCTGGAAGGACGACGATTCACAGCGTTGACCCAGATCAAATCCCACCCACCCAAGCAGGGCCATGCTCAGCGAAATTTTTCCAGGCAAGGCGGGAGCACGAATCATGAGTGTGTACGAGTGGGCACGGCAGGAATTGCGCAGAAGCCAGGACGCGGCACAGGAAATCGGTTTTGACCCGGGCCTGACCTTGCGTGCCATGCTCAGCGCGGTGGTGCAGCAGAGCAAGGGCGTGCGCAGTTTCGAAGACCTGGCCGACGAGCTGCAATACCTTGCAGAGAACCTCGACGACCAGCAGGAATACGCCTTTATGCGCCCTTAGTGGCGCGGTGGCAGGTCTTCGGAAAACAGCTCGTCTTCAGCGTCCGGGGCCACGGGAATCTTGTGTTCTTCAGCAGCCCAGGCGCCC
This sequence comes from Pseudomonas simiae, assembly GCF_000934565.1. NCBI lineage: Bacteria > Pseudomonadati > Pseudomonadota > Gammaproteobacteria > Pseudomonadales > Pseudomonadaceae > Pseudomonas > Pseudomonas simiae. The sequence continues at coordinate 874,371 of NZ_CP010896.1, forward strand.
AGGTCGATGAGCTTGCAGCGGTCCGAGCAGAACGGCCGGTTGAGGTTGGTCGCTTTCCATTCCACGGGTGCGCCGCAGGTTGGGCAGTCGACGGTCAAGGGTTGGCTCATGATCGGCCTCCACGCAAAGTAAGGTAAAAGTGGTGCAGTCGCTCGACCTCGCTGTGCAGCCAGGCAAGGTCCCGGTCATTGACCAGTACATCATCGGCATGGTTCAGGCGGTCTTCGCGGCTGGATTGAGCCTTGAGGATTGCCTGCACCTGTTGCTCGTTGATGCCGTCGCGCTGCAGGGTACGCTGAATCTGCAGCGACTGCGGCACATCGATCACCAGGATGCGCTGGGTCATGCTGTACTGGCCGGACTCGATCAGCAGCGGCGACACCAATATCGCGTAAGGCGACTTCGCGCGCGCCAGGTGGCTGCGAATCTCCTCGCCAATCAACGGGTGCAGCAAGGCTTCGAGCCAGCGGCGCTCTTCGGGTTCTTCAAAGATCAGCTTGCGCAGGGCGGCGCGGTTCAACTGGCCGTCGGGATGCAGCACGCCAGCACCGAAGTGCTCGGCGATGCGCGCCAGTGCCGGCCGTCCAGGCTCGACCACCCAGCGGGCGGCGTGATCGGCGTCCACCAGGTCGATGCCAAGGTCGATAAAGTGCTGGGCCGCGGCGCTTTTACCGCTGCCGATGCCACCAGTGAGGCCGAGAATCCAGGGTGTTGTAACAGGAGTGGTCATCTGAAACCGACAGACTGCAAATAGAAGTTGGTTATTTGACCACCCCAGAGCAATGCAATCCAGCCGGCAATCGCCAGATACGGACCAAATGGCATCGGTGCCGGCGCGTGGGACTTGCGCAGGCGCATCAGGATCAAGCCCACGACCACACCCACCAGCGACGACATCAACAGGGTCATGGGCAGGATCTGCCAGCCCCCCCAGGCGCCGAGCAAGGCCAGCAGCTTGAAGTCGCCATGGCCCATGCCGTCCTTGCCGGTGACCAGCTTGAACAGCCAGAACACGCTCCACAGGCTCATGTACCCGATGACCGCACCCCACAAGGCCTCGGGCAGTGTCGTCAGCAGGCCGAACCCGTTGACGATCAGCCCCAGCCACAGCAGCGGCATCACTAGCACATCCGGCAACAGCTGATGGTCTGCATCGATCAGGCTCATCGCCAACAATCCCCAGCTCAGCACCAGCACTGCGCCCGCCTGCCAGCCAAAGCCGAAACGCCAGGCCACCCAGGCTGAGATCAATGCACACGCCAGTTCAGTGAGCGGATAACGGGGGCTGATCGCACCTTGGCAATGGGCGCAGCGGCCTCGCAGAAACAGGTAGCTGAGCAGTGGGATATTTTCCCACGGACGTATCGGATGATTGCAGTGTGGGCAGCAGGAACTGGGGTGCATCAGGTTGTAGGTCGGGCCGGCAGGCTCAGCGGGCATGCCGAGCACTTCGAGCGCCTGGGCCCGCCATTCCCGTTCGAGCATCGTTGGAAGGCGCCACACCAGCACGTTGAGAAAGCTGCCGACGATCAGGCCCAGCAGCGACGCCAGCGCAACAAAAGCCCAGGGGTGTCCGGCCAACAGCAGGCTCAAAATGCGCTCCCCAACTGGAAGACTGGCAGGTACATGGCGATCACCAATGCGCCGACAATGCCTCCCAGGACCACCATGATCAGGGGCTCCATGAGGTGGGTGAGGTGATCGACCAGGTTGTCCACATCGGCCTCGTAATGGTTGGCGACCTTTTCCAGCATGCGGTCCAGTGTGCCCGACTCTTCGCCGATGGCTGTCATCTGGATCGCCATGCCGGGGAACAGGCCGCTGGTGAGCATGGATTGGTTCAATGGCATGCCAGTCGCTACATCGCGTCGCATCTGTTCGATTGCCCGTCTGAATGGCCCGGAACCGGCGGCACCGGCCACTGAATCCAGTGCCTGCAGTAACGGAACGCCGGCGGCAAACGTGGTGGACAGTGTGCGGGCGAAGCGGGCCACGGCGGATTTGCTCAGCAGTTTGCCTGCCACGGGCGCTTTCAACAAACAGCTGTCCAGCCATAGACGGAAATCCGCCAAGCGCCGATACGCTTCGCGCAGCCCCAGGCCTCCCGCAAGACCGCCCAGCGCCACGGCCCACCAGGCTTTCTGCATGAACTCGGAAAGGCCGATGACCTGCAGGGTGAAACCCGGCAGCTTGCCGTCGACCCCGGCAAACAGGTTCTGGAACTGTGGCACGACGTGGACCAGCAGCACGCCGGTGACGAGGCTGGCGACCACCAGCACGGTGATCGGATAGGTCATGGCTTTTTTGATCCTCGTCTTTAGCTGCTCGCTCTTTTCCCGGTGGATCGCCACGCGCTCCAGCAAGGTTTCAAGTGCTCCGGCCTGTTCGCCGGCGGCCACCAGGTTGCAGTACAGCTCGTCGAAACAACGCGGCTGCTTGCGCAGCGCCTCGGCAAGGCTGGTGCCGGCTTCGATGGCCTGTTTCAACCCTTGCACACGCTCACGCAAGGCGCGGTTGTCGAAGCCCTCAGCGATGATGTCGAAGGCCTGCAGCAGCGGAATACCGGCCTTCAGCAGGGTGGCCAGTTGGCGAGTGAACAGGGTGATGTCGGTTGATGTGATCGAGGCTGCCAGGCTCGACAGCACTGGGGATTTTTTGCGCACATGCCCTGGGCAGATGCCCTGTTTTCGCAACTGTGCCTTCACCAGGGCAGGGTTGTGTCCGGTGGTTTGCCCGGACACCCTGCGTCCTTTGCGGTTGATGCCTTCCCAGGCGTAGAGCGTTGAAGCGTTGTCCATGTCACGGTTCCGCACAGAGGTCGTCGAAGCTTTATAGCGTAGTCAGGTGACGGATTCTGACAGGCTGGCAGTGGCGGATAAAATGTCAGAATGTGCGTCTTGTGCGCGATTGAGCGCCTGCGGATGAGTACACTGGCGCCGCTGTACAACACGGGGCGCAGGACGCGCCTTGTCATGAGTTCTATCCTGGAGAGTGAATGTGAGACGTCAAAAAGGTTTTACCCTGATCGAGCTCTTGATCGTCGTGGCAATCATCGGCATTTTGGCCACCATCGGCCTGCCCATGTACACCACCCACCAGGCCAAGGCCAAGTTCACCGCCGGCCTGGCTGAAATTACCGCGTTGAAGCCTGGTTATGAAGACACCCTCAACCAGGGCACGGTCCCCACGCTGGCATTGATCGGCGGCACCAGCCCGACAGCCAACTGCAAGATTGACGTGACAGGGGACGTTGCCACGGGCGCGGGTTCCATCAGTTGCGAAATACTGGATGCCCCGGCACCGGTGCTCGGCAAGACCATCAGCCTGACACGCAATGCCGCCACGGGTTGGACATGCACCACCACCGCTGACGCAAAATATGTCGCCAAGGGCTGCGGCGCCGACGGCGCTTAACTGTTAAACCCTCCACAGGGAAGTTGAGGTGACCGATGGGGTTATTCGTAGAGCAGCGTGGCAGTGTTTTTCTGGTCGCAGTGATGTGCCTGCTGCTTTTCGGAATTTGTGCTCCCTTCAGTGGGCATGATCTGCAACGGGTGATGCAGATCGGCATCGGGGCTTGCGCTGTGCTGTATGGGCTGTCGGTCGCCCGCGTTGAACGGCTGGTTGACCGGCCCACAGCCTTGGGTCTGGCGCTGATCATCGGGCTGGGCCTGATGTCGTCGATGCGGGCTCACCAGCCGCTGTGGGCATTTGCTGAAGTGGCGGTGTTTGTTGGCTGCGGCGCGATTGCCGTGGCATTTGCCCTGCTGCGACGCCAGGGCGGTGAGCCTTTGGACCGTGCCTTGATCCTGTTTGTGGTGCTGTTGTGCCTGATCAAGTCGATTCAATACACCTATGCCGGTGCCCTGGCGTTCATCAGCGCCGAGCGGGTGCTGGACCCTGACGCGTTGCTGTCCGGCTTTTCCAACAAGCGTTTCTACGGCCAGTTCCAGACATTCACCTTGCCGCTGCTGGCGCTTCCTTTGTTGATCCCCACGCTGTCTCGCCCACTCAAGGCCGCGACTTTTACGCTGCTGTGCGTGTGGTGGCTGATCGCAGTGGGGGGCGGCACGCGCGGCACCTGGCTGGGCATGGGCGTCGCGGCTGTGGTGTCGGCGGTGCTGGGACCATGGGGGCGGCGCTGGTTGGGTTGGCAGTTGGCCGCACTGCTGGGTGGATTGTTGCTGTACTGGCTGGTGTTTAAGGTGTTGGCGGATCATTTGGGAATCGAGATCGCGAATGCCGCCAGCGATCGCCTCACCACCTCCTTGTCGGGGCGTGGTCCGATCTGGTGGCAGGCCTGGCATATGCTCGTCGAGCGGCCTTGGCTGGGATTCGGGCCGATGCATTTCGCTGATATCCCCAACAGTATTGCCGCTCATCCCCACCAGGCCATCCTGCAATGGACCAGTGAGTGGGGGGTGCCATCGGCTTTGTGCGTTGCGGTGTTGGCTTGGCGAGGGGGCTGGGCAACGTTCGGTGTACTGCGTAAGCGCGCGCTGAGCGCCGAGCGTGCAGACCTGCTGCGGCTCTGCCTGTTTGCGGCGCTGGTGGGTGCGTTAGTGCAGTCCATGGTCGATGGTGTGATTGTGATGCCTAACTCCCAGGTCTGGCTGGCGCTGGTGGTGGGCTGGCTGATGGCGTTGCACGTATGGCGAGCTCCGGCAGCGGTCGAACGATCATGGGCCTGGGGGGCGTGGAAAGCACTGAGCGTGTTGGCCGTTGGTCTGCTGATTTTTATTGCGTTGCGCGATGTGCCGCACTTCAAACAGGCCCAGCAGCAGTACCTGGACGCCCATGGCGATTACCTGCAACCACGCTTCTGGGCCCAAGGTGTGATTGCCCGCTGACGGCGGCAAGTTGCCGGACTCTCGATGCGGTGCTAGCTTTAGCCCACCGCCCGTGTAGCTCAGCCGGTAGAGCAGCGCACTCGTAACGCGAAGGTCGCAGGTTCGATTCCTGTCTCGGGCAAAAAGGCAACAAAGGCAGTACTGTTTTCAGTTGATCCCAGAATGGTTCTGAAGGCCAGACGAGCTGGTATTTGCGCCCGCTCTTTTGTATCTGCGCAACCTTGATGACCCAGATGCATCCCCATTCCTCGATCTAAGAGAACAACATGACCACGACTGAAATGACCCAGGAAGTTCGGCACGAAGAAGCACTCAAGAAGTACCTTGAGGACACGCCGCAGCTGAAAGAAGAGATCAAGGACCTGAGCGCCGATGATCAGCGTGACCAGATCCAGTGGGCATTCGAGGATGAGGCCGAGAGCCAGGGCTACCAGCCCTGGGAGCTGACCCTCAAGTACACCTCGACACCGGAAGCGTTCGAAGCGGCGCGACTGGCCTTGCATAAAGAGGCGGCCGAAGTGCTGGGTGTCGAATGGGAAGAATATTGCGAAATGAATGACCTGGTGGTTTAAAAGCAGTCCGCAGGAGCGGGCAAGCTCGCTCCTGCAGTCAAGGCGCCTCAGATGCTAAGGCGCATCGACAAATCCACCGCCTTCACATCCTTGGTCATCGCGCCAATCGAGATGTAATCCACCCCGGTCTCGGCGATGGGTAGCAGGGTGCTTTCATTGATCCCGCCGCTGGCCTCCAGCTTCGCCTTACCGCCGTTCAGGCGCACGGCTTCACGCATATCGTCCAGGCTCAACTCATCGAGCATGATGATATCCGCGCCCGCCGCCAGGGCTTCGCGCAGCTCATCCAGGCTTTCAACTTCGATTTCCACCGGCTTGCCGGGGGCGATCTTGTGGGCGGCCGTGATTGCCTGGGCAATGCCGCCACAGGCCGCGATATGGTTTTCCTTGATCAGGAACGCGTCATACAAGCCGATACGGTGGTTGTGGCAGCCACCGCAAGTCACTGCGTATTTCTGCGCCAGGCGCAGCCCCGGCAGGGTTTTGCGGGTGTCCAGCAGCTTGACCTGGGTGCTGGCGACAAAGTCCGCGAGAAATTGCGCGCGGGTGGCGACCCCGGACAGCAACTGCAGGAAATTCAGCGCACAGCGTTCGCCGCTGAGCAGCGAGCGTGCCGGGCCTTCAAGGCGGAACAGCACCTGATTGGGGCTGACGCGCTCACCGTCAGCCACTTGCCAATGCACGGCAACCCGAGGGTCCAGTTGGCGGAACACCGCATCCACCCAGGCCGTTCCGGCGATGACAGCGGTGTCGCGGGTAATGATGGTGGCCGTGGCCAGCCGTTCGGCCGGGATCAACTGCGCAGTGATGTCGCCGCTGCCGATGTCTTCCAGCAGTGCGCGGCGCACGTTGGCTTCGATTTCGGCGGTGAGGTCGGCAAGACGGAGATTCGGCATAACAGGCTCCACAGACAAAGTGCCCCGATTATAGGGGCAGTGCGCGTTCGAACCCAGGCTCACCACTCATTTACCGTGCAAAGGCAGAGTTTGCTGGCGCACCTGCCCTCATTTGCCAGATAATCTAGCGCCTTGCAATTGGCGTCATAGCTTTGACGTTCAGAAAGATACCGCCGTTTCAGGAGGCCAGGATGCACAATGACGCAAAGGTGGTGCCTTTCAATAAGGCGTCCGCCACGCCATCGCCGCTCGCCAGACTGCCGGTAGTGTTGCTGCAGGTCCGCGACAAGGCGGCGCAACAGCTGCAGCAAGGGCTGCAGGACCTGTTCGATAACGCCGACGACACCTTGTTCGAAATGGCCGACAAGGCGCGCAACAACCTCGACCATCATATTTTCTTCGAGGCCATGCGCGACCTGCGCCTCAAGCGCAAGAATTTCGAGCGCGTGTTCATGGAGCGCCTGTTTGAAGCCTTCGCCAGCCTGGGTCAGGCAGGGCGGGGGGAATTGCAGTTGGTGCCAGTGGTTTCCTACGACGCGGCACCGGGCTCGTCCAGGGATGACCTGGAAAAAGCCGTTACGCTTGAAGCAATGCTGGATCGGGTGCGGCATCGTGACGGCCTGGCCTTGGGGCAACTCACGGCGCGCTTGAGCGCGTTGCTCGGCAACCAGCTGGATGATCGCGAGAACCCACTGGGGCCAGCGCTGCTGTGTGAGTGCTTCCTGCGGGCGGGACGCAGCCTGGGCGTGGAGATCCGCGTCAAACTGATCATGCTCAAGCTGTTTGAAAAATACGTACTCAGTGACGCCGACCAACTGTACGGCGAAGCCAATCAATTGCTGGTCGCGACCGGTGTGTTGCCTGAACTCAAGGCCGTACCGTCCCGCCGGCGTGAGGCGCGTGAGGCCCGCGAGCTTGCGCGCGAAGAAGCCTTGCCGCCTGTCGACGAAAATGGCCAGGAAGCCTTCGCCGCGCTGCAGCCGTTGCTCACCGCGGTACGCGGTAGCGTGGCGCCGACCCTTGAAGCCTGCGCCGAACCCTTGCCCATCTCCCCCCGTGACCTGCTGCGCCTGCTGTCCCACTTGCAGCAATATGTACCCGAGCCTGAGGTCGAGGATGATTTCGACCTGCGCAACCAGCTTGAACAGTTGCTCACCCGCGTCAGCGTCAAGAGCGGTAAGTCGCGGGTGGTGGAGGAGGCGGACGAAGATGTGATCAACCTGGTCGCGTTGCTGTTCGAATTCATCCTCAACGACCGGGCCGTGCCCGATGCCTACAAGGCCTTGATCGGTCGCCTGCAGATCCCGATGTTGAAAGTGGCGGTGCTGGACAAGAGCCTTTTCAGTCGAGCCAGCCACCCGGCGCGACGCCTGCTCAATGAAATCGCCACCGCTGCCATGGGCGCCAGCCAGCGCGACCCTCTGTACCTGCGCATCGAGCAGGTAGTGCAGCGCTTGCTCAATGAATTTGTCGAAGACCCGGTGATCTTTTCCCAATTGCTCGCCGAGTTCAGCGCCTTCACCGCTGATGAGCGACGGCGCAGCGACTTGCTTGAACAGCACACCCGTGATGCCGAAGCCGGGCGTGTGCGCACCGAAGCTGCGCGTCAGCGCGTGGCCGATGTGCTGAACAAACGCCTGCTTGGCAAGACGCTGCCGCGTCCGGTCGTGCAATTCCTGCAGCAGGCCTGGAGCCAGGTGCTGTTGCTGGCCAGCCTCAAGCATGGCGAGCAGTCGGTGCAATGGCAGGCGGGGCTGCGCACCATGGACGAACTGATCTGGAGCGTCGGCCTGCAGCAAGACACCGAAGCCGGGCGTCATTTGCTGGGGCAACTGCCGGGCTTGCTCAAGGCCCTGCGCGACGGATTGACCAGCGCCGCGTTCGACCCCTTCAGCACCCGCGAGTTTTTCGTGCGTTTGCAGGCCTTGCATGTCCAGGCCCCTGGCGGGGGCGACGAATGGATCGAAGTGCGTGAGCCGTTTGTACTGACCTCTGCGTTACCCGATCCGGTCCGCGATCTGCCGGACAACGACCCCGACCTGCTGAAAGCCCGACAGCTCAAGGTGGGTGATTGGGTGGTGTTCGAGGGAGGCGAAGCGACTACGCTGCGCTGCCGGCTGACGGCGATCATGGCGCCGGCCGACACCTATGTCTTCACCAGCCGCACGGGGCTCAAGGTGTTAGAGAAAAGCGCGGGCCAACTGGCAGTGGCGTTCAAGCGGGGCGCGCTGCACACCCTGGACGCTGGCCCCTTGTTCGAGCGTGCCTTGACTGCCGTCGTGGGCAAACTGCGTCAACTCAATCGCGGCAAGTGATCGCAACCGAAGGGGCGAACGCGGCATACTGGTCACATGTTGTCTCGTTCAAGGAACCTGTATGCAGTTGGACCCCACCAGCGGTTGGTGCAAAGGCATCCGTCATTGCCCTTCGCCCAACTACAACGAGCGCCCCGCCGGCGAAATCTCACTGCTGGTGGTGCATAACATCAGCCTGCCGCCGGCGCAGTTCGCCACCGGCAAAGTGCAGGAATTCTTCCAGAACCGTCTGGATGTCACGGAACATCCCTACTTTGAAGGGATCGCCGACCTACGGGTGTCTGCGCATTTTCTGATTGAGCGTGATGGTGCGGTGACGCAGTTTGTGTCCTGTCTCGACCGGGCCTGGCATGCCGGGATCTCACAGTTCGAGGGTCGGGATACCTGCAATGACTTTTCCCTGGGGGTTGAGCTCGAAGGCACGGATGACCAGCCGTTTACTGACGCCCAATATGCGTCGTTGATCGACCTGACCCGCCAGTTGCTGGCGGCTTACCCCGGCATCACGCCTCAGCGCATTTGTGGTCACAGCGATATCGCTCCGGGTCGCAAGACCGATCCCGGCCCGGCTTTTGATTGGACGCGCTTTCGCAGCGCCCTGCAGGATGGAGGACACGCACGATGAGTTTCCTGGTGTTGGTGCTGGCCGTATGGATCGAGAAGTTCTCGGCCCTGCGCCAGCGGTTACAGCGTGATGGTGGTTTGCTGCGTGAACTGGCCAAGCTGGAATCGAGCCCACGCATGGGCAAGCAGCCCTGGTTGATCCTGGCATTGCTGGTGTTATTACCGGTGGCCTTGCTGGCGTTGTTGCTGCTGGTGCTGGAACCGGTGGCCTACGGACTGTTAGCGCTGCCGGTGCACCTGCTGGTGGTGATCTACAGCCTGGGCCGTGGTGATCTGCTCGCCGGGCTGGGTCCCTTTCGCGACGCCTGGCGACGGGGCGACCTGCAAGCCGCCGAGCATGTCGCCGAGCGTGACCTGAATCTGAGCGCCGACAGTGGTGAACAGTTGCTCGAACGCGTCCAGGGCCATCTGTTGTGGCAGGCCTACCAGAGCTTTTTCGCGGTGATTTTCTGGTACTTCCTGTTGGGCCCGGTTGCCGCGCTGGCTTATCGCTTGCTCGCACTGGCCAGTGAATACAGCAAGAACCCTCTGGTGGCCGAGCGGGCCGGGCAACTGCGCCACGCATTTGACTGGCTGCCGGTGCGCCTGCTGGCAGCCAGTTTTGCCCTGGTGGGCAACTTCGTCGCCGTGGGCCGCGTGATGCTGCACGAACTGTTGAGCTGGGACATCAGCGCCGCCGAACTGGTGGAAAAAGTCGGCCTGGTCGCCGCTGAAATCCCGCCACCGGCGGTCGGCCCCGATGGCATCAACAGCCTGGACCGCCTCTGGGAACTGCTTTTGCGTGCGGCGGTGCTGTGGTACGCCGGGTTTGCGATCTGGACGGTGTTGCCTTAACGCCCTATCTCATTAACCTTAAGTTACAAAACTCCCTTTCAAATTGAGCTATACAGATGCTGGCTAACTGCCGCCCTGCGCCTCGATAAAAATAAAAGAAAGGGAGTTAACCTGTGAAGAGCTTGCTCTATCCCGCCGTCGCGCTGATGAACCGCCTGAGCTTCGGCATGAAGTTCAGCTTGGTCAGCGTGTTGTTCCTGCTGCCGATGCTGGCGACCAACTATTACCTGGTGCGTGATTCGTGGCGCGAATACCAGGGCACGCGGGTGGAGCTGCAGAGCCTTGATTTGCTCGGTAGCAGCCTGGCCCTGCGCCGCGACCTGGAAACCCTCAACAACCAGGTGCAGATCAACGCCACGCTGGGCCAGTCCGGCAAGGCGGGCGATCTTGAGGGCAAGATCAGCGCCCTGGAACAAAGCGTGCTGAGCCGCCTGCAAAGCCTCAACGCCATGGCGACTGAGCCCGAGCAAATTGCCGCTTTTGACGCCAAGCGCGACGAGTTGATCGCAGCCTTCAAGGCCCAGCAACAGGAAACGTCGTTGCTGAGCAAAAGTGCTTTGATCGACAAGTTGCTCAACAAGGCGCAGATGCTCAGCCAGATCATTGCCAGCCAAGCCGGTTTGAGCCGCGACCCCCAGAGCGACCTGCGCCAACTCAGTGAGCTGATCACCAGCGTGACCCCACTCGTCACCCAGACCCTGGGTGAAGGTCGAGCAATGGGCGCGTATTCCCTGGGGCAGGGTTTTCTCAACTCGTCGTCCAGCACACGGTTTGACGAGCTGTTGCAGCAATTGGAAAAAATCCAGGCCGAATATGGCCTGAAGTTGCAAGATGCCTTGGGCTCCAGCAAAGCCGCCCATGCGGCTCTCGACGGCCTGGCCAAGTCCAGCAACGCCAGCCTCAAGCAAGGCAGCGAGTTGTTTGAAGAACAGGTGGTGATGGCCGAAACCCTCGACGCGCCCTGGCAGGATTTCTACGACGGCGTCAGCCGATTGATGGCCCAGACGTACCAGTTGGATGACGCCACCCTGACGTTCCTCGGGCAGCAATTGGAGCAACGCCTGGCACAGAACCGTACGCATATGGTGGTGCTGGTCTCGGCCCTCAGCGCGGTGTTCCTGCTGATTTTCTACTTGTATGCAGGCTTCTACGCCTCCACGCGCACCACCTTGCGGCGCTTGGGCGCGATGATGGATAAGGTCGCGGCCGGCGACATGACCGTCACCTTTGTCGCGCAGAGCCGCGATGAGCTGGGTGACCTCGGCCAGGTGTTCAATGGCACCGTGGCGAAGATCCATGACTTGATCGAGCGCGTCGGGCACACCGTCAGTCAGGTCGAGCTGCAGGCCGGGCAGGTGGAGACGGTCTCGGCCCAGAGCAACCAGGCCGTTTCCGGGCAGCGTATGCAGATCGAACAGGTGGCGACGGCCATGAACCAGATGTCGTCCACTGCCCAGGAAGTCGCGCGCAGTGCGGCGGCGGCGGTCAGCAGTGCCCACAGCGTCAACGACGAAACCGTCAGCGGCCGCAGCCTGGTGCAATCCCAGCAGGGCAGCATTGCGCGACTGGCGACGGAGATCGATCAGTCGGTGCAGGTAATCAACCAACTGGCCACCGACAGCCAGTCCATCAGCAGCGTGTTGGAAGTGATCAAAAGCATCGCCGAACAAACCAACTTGCTGGCGCTCAACGCGGCCATCGAGGCCGCGCGCGCCGGCGAGCAAGGGCGTGGGTTTGCGGTGGTGGCCGATGAGGTGCGGACCCTGGCGCGCCGTACCCAGCACTCCACCGAGGAGATCGAGCAGATGATCAGCCGCTTGCAAAGCGGCGTGGCGGCGGCCGTGAAAGCCATGGGCAGCAGTCATGATATGGCCAGTGGCACCGTGGGGCAGTCGGAAAGGGTTCAGCAAGCCCTGGAAAATATCCTCGGTGCCGTCGGGATGATCGTCGATCAAAACCAGCAGATCGCCGCCGCTGTGGAGCAACAAACCGCCGTCGCCCACGATATTGACCAGAACATCGTTGAAATCAATCGGGCTGGTGAGCATGCCGCCGAGGGCGCGTATCAGACCGAAGCGGCGAGTCGACAGCTGTCGCTGCAGGTGATTGAGTTGAAACAATTGATCGGCGCGTTTCGGGTATGAGAATTGAATGTAGGATTTATCGTTTCATGGTGTGGCGCTTGTCCTGATTTTGCTGCGTCTCTTTTCTGGAGCCGTGAATGGGTGAAACTTGTTTCACTCGATTTCAAGTCCGGGGGAGGCACAGCGATGACCGCTGCGATCGGCATCAAAGGGCACTGCGCCCATTGTGATATCACCTTTAATCTCAAGCCTTGGCAACTCAACGCCATCGCCATCGAAGAACCGTTCGATTGCCCTTACTGCCAATGGATCTTGCAACTGAACTGCCCTCGACAGTTGCGCCAGTTCAGGTCCCTGGACCAGTGGGCGCTGGTGCGCCCGAGCATGGTGGTGTTGACCTGCATGGTGCTGATCGTGGCGTTGGTGGCGGAGTGGGTGGGGCTGATCAGTGTGATCGGCCAATTCAACATCTCGTTGGTGGTCTTACTGGTGCATTTGCTGGTGTTGCGATACGCCCGTCACCGCCAGCGCCTGATCTTGAATCTGCAACGGGTAACGCCCGCGCTACCAGTTGAACAGCTCGCACGCATTGCGTGTGCTCGCCTCAGCCAGCAATAGAGGGCTGATGCCCATGCGCTCGGCAAGCTCAGTGCAGATAGCCGGCAGGTGTTCGGGGCTGTTGCGCTGGCCGGGATACATGGCGGGCGCCATATCCGGTGAGTCGGTTTCCAGTACCACGGCGTCCAACGGCAGGTGGGCCAGCACCTTGTGCATGCGCAGGGCCTGAGGCCAAGTGGCGGCGCCCCCCAGCCCGAGTTTGAAGCCGAGCTTGATGTATTCGCGGGCTTCTTCGCGGCTACCGGCAAACGCATGGATGATGCCGCCACGGGGCAGGCGAATGCGCTTGAGGGTAGCGATGACGTCCGCGTGGCTACGACGGACATGCAGCAGCGCCGGCAGCTGGAAGTCCACGGCCAGTTTCAGTTGGGCTTCAAACAGGCTTTGCTGGCGTTCGCGGTCCAACTGTTCGAGGAAGTAATCCAGCCCGATTTCGCCTACCGCACACAGTTGCCGGTGACCGTGCAGGCGAGTCAGCCAGTCGCCGAGCTCCGTCAGGTCGGCGGGGCGATGGTCATCGAGGTAGACCGGGTGCAGGCCAAACGCAGCGAACAAGCCTTCGTCCGTTTGCACCAGATCCCACAGCCGCTGCCAATTCTGCTGATACACCCCAAGGACCACCATGCGTCGCACGCCCAGCGCTCGGCTGTGAGCGAGGACTTCCCGGCGATCGCTGTCGAAATCCGGGAAGTCCAAATGGGTGTGGGTGTCGATCAGTTCCACGCTCAAGCCTCGCGAATACGCTGCTTGAACGTCCGGCCGATGGCATGCACGCCGGGTTGGTACTGCTCGTCTTCGACCGCGACCAGGGCCAGGCGCAGCGCGGTCTCGGCGATCAGTTGATGTTGCTGGGCCATGGCGTTGACCGGCAGCGGCAGGAAATCCAGCAACTGTGTATCACCAAAGGTGCCCAGGCGCAGCGGCCGCGATTTGAGTGGGAAGTCATGCAGCGCGTCGAACACGCCCTGCAGCAGCACGTAGGACGTGGTCACCAGTGCGTCAGGCAAGTGCCCCAGTTGCTGCAGAAGTTGCTCCATCAACTGTCGGCCACAGTCGCGGCTGAAGGCTTCGCCGTGTTCGACGATCACCTCGCCGGTGAACCCTTCCAGCGCTTCACGGAAACCGGCGGCACGCTCCTGGCTGATGCTCAGCTCGGGCCGCGCGCCGATCAGCACGATCTGCTTGGGCAGGGGCTGCAACAGGCTGCTGGTCAATTGCAGGCACGCTTGGCGGTCGTCGCTGACCACCGAGCAGAATTGATCTGCGCCCATCACCCGGTCGATGGCAATCACCGGCAAACCCTTGGCCTGCAGCTCGCGGTAACTGTCATCGCTGGCCGGCAGGCAACTGGCGACAAACAGCGCGTCACACCGCCGGGCGCGGAACAGTTGCAGCAATTGACGCTCGCTGTCGGCATCGTCGTCGGAACTGGCGATCAGCAGTTGATAGCCGCGCGCCCGGGCACCTTGCTCCAAAAGCTTGGCGATGCGTGCGTAACTGGGGTTTTCCAGGTCGGGCAGGATAAAGCCCAAGGTGCGCGTGTGCCGACTGCGCAGCCCGGCGGCCTGAGGGTTGGGGGTAAAACCATGGGCTTCGACCACAGCACGCACCCGTTCGACGGTGGCGTTGCTGATGCGTTGCTGTTCGGCCTTGCCGTTGATGACGTAGCTGGCGGTGGTTACGGACACACCGGCAAGACGGGCGATATCACTGAGTTTCAAACCGGGATTTCCTTGTTTTCTGGAGCGGGCCCCGACATTTTCTCCAATCGTAACCGATTCCTGTACACGACCAATGTCCTGGCTCAAGCGCCGAGTGGTTCTTCAAGGATGCGCAATTAACGCGTAGTCTTCCATAAGATCTAGATTAAACGTTTCAGCCAGCGTATTTTTACGACGTTCGCGACTGAGTGGCTACTGCCAATTGACTACTCAGTCAGTTAATCATGAACACCCTTTACACTGTTTGTTTAAAACAATACCTAGTGCGCCACCGCACTAACTAGGAGAACGGCATGCTTGAGCTCACTGTAGAGCAGATTTCCATGGGCCAGGTGGCCGTGGACAAATCTGCTGCCTTGCACCTGCTCGCTGAAAAACTGGTGGCCGACGGCCTGGTCGCCGAGGGATACCTCAGCGGTTTGCAAGCCCGTGAAGCCCAAGGCTCGACCTTCCTCGGTCAAGGCATTGCCATTCCCCACGGCACTCCCGAAACGCGCGATCAGGTGTTCTCCACCGGTGTGCGCCTGCTGCAGTTTCCCGAAGGGGTGGACTGGGGGGACGGCCAGATCGTGTACCTGGCCATCGGCATTGCCGCCAAATCCGACGAACACCTGCGCCTGTTGCAACTGCTCACCCGCGCCCTCGGTGAAACCGACCTGGGCCAGGCTCTGCGCCGTGCCGGTAGCGCCGAAGCGCTGTTGAAACTGCTGCAGGGTGCGCCGCAGGAACTGGCGCTGGATGCGCAGATGATCGGCCTGGGCGTGTCCGCTGACGACTTCGAAGAGCTGGTATGGCGCGGTGCACGGCTGTTGCGTCAGGCCGATTGTGTGAGCAATGGTTTCGCTGCCGTGTTGCAGCAGGTCGATGCGCTGCCCCTGGGCGATGGCCTGTGGTGGTTGCACAGCGAGCAGACCGTCAAGCGCCCGGGCCTGGCGTTTGTCACCCCGGACAAACCCATGCGCTACCTCGGCCAGCCGCTCAATGGCCTGTTCTGCCTGGCCAGCCTGGGGGAAGCCCACCAGACGCTGCTCGAACGCTTATGCGCCTTGCTGATAGAAGGTCGCGGCCAGGAACTCGGCCGCGCCACCAGCAGCCGCGCCGTGCTTGAAGTGCTCGGTGGAGAATTGCCACCAGACTGGCCTGCTGCGCGCATTACCCTGGCCAACGCCCACGGCCTGCACGCGCGCCCGGCGAAGATCCTTGCGCAGTTGGCGAAAAGTTTTGACGGCGATCTCCGTGTGCGCATCGTCGATGGCCCGGTGGGCGCCGTGTCGGTGAAAAGCCTGAGTAAATTGCTGAGCCTCGGCGCGCGTCGCGGCCAGGTGCTGGAATTTATCGCCGAACCGAGCATTGCTGGCGACGCGCTGCCCGCACTGCTGGCAGCGGTGGAAGAAGGCCTGGGTGAAGACGTCGAGCCGCTGCCGACCCTGAGCGTCCAGCCTGAAGTCCTCGATATCGAGCCGGAGCTCAGCGCACCCTTGGCCGGTAGCCAGGTTCAGGCCATCGCCGCTGCGCCGGGCATCGCTATCGGCCCTGCGCACATCCAGGTTCTGCAAGTCTTCGATTACCCACTGCGCGGCGAATCTTGCGCCATCGAGCGCGAGCGTCTGCACAGCGCCCTGGCCGATGTGCGCCGCGATATCCAGGGGCTGATCGAACGCAGCCAGTCCAAGGCGATCCGCGAGATTTTCGTCACCCACCAGGAAATGCTCGACGACCCGGAACTCACCGACGAAGTCGACACGCGCCTCAAGCAAGGCGAAAGCGCTGAGGCGGCATGGATGAGTGTGATCGAAGCGGCGGCCAAACAGCAGGAGTCGTTGCAGGATGCCTTGCTCGCCGAGCGTGCCGCCGACCTGCGTGACATTGGCCGTCGTGTGCTGGCGCAACTGTGTGGCGTCGAAACCTCCCAGGAACCGAGTGAGCCTTACATTCTGGTGATGGACGAAGTCGGTCCGTCTGATGTGGCCCGGCTTGATCCGGCGCGCGTCGCTGGCATCCTCACCGCCCGCGGCGGCGCGACGGCCCACAGTGCCATTGTCGCCCGCGCCCTCGGTATTCCCGCGCTGGTGGGCGCCGGTCCGGCGGTGTTGCTGTTGGCCGCAGGTACGCCGTTGTTGCTGGATGGCCAGCGCGGGCGCCTGCATGTGGATGCCGACGCCGCTACCCTGCAACGCGCCACGGTCGAGCGCGACACCCGCGAACAACGCCTGCAAGCGGCCTCGGCACAACGCCACGAACCCGCGTTGACCCGTGACGGTCATGCCGTGGAAGTGTTCGCCAACATCGGCGAAAGCGCTGGCGTCGCCAGCGCGGTGGAGCAGGGCGCCGAAGGCATCGGCTTGCTGCGCACCGAACTGATCTTCATGGCCCATCCGCAAGCGCCGGACGAGGCTACCCAGGAAGCCGAATACCGCCGCGTCCTCGATGGTCTCGCCGGTCGTCCGCTGGTCGTGCGCACCCTCGATGTGGGCGGCGACAAACCGCTGCCTTATTGGCCGATCGCCGAAGAGGAAAACCCCTTCCTCGGCGTGCGCGGCATTCGTCTCACCTTGCAACGCCCGCAGATCATGGAAGCCCAACTGAGGGCGCTGCTGCGCTCGGCGGACAACCGTCCGCTGCGCATCATGTTCCCCATGGTCGGCAGCGTCGATGAGTGGCGCGCCGCCCGTGACATGACCGAGCGCCTGCGTCTGGAAATCCCGGTGGCGGACCTGCAACTGGGCATCATGATCGAAGTGCCGTCGGCCGCGTTGCTCGCGCCGGTATTGGCCAAGGAAGTGGACTTCTTCAGTGTCGGCACCAACGATCTGACCCAGTACACCCTGGCCATCGACCGTGGCCACCCGACCCTGTCCGCTCAGGCCGATGGCCTGCACCCGGCAGTGTTGCAACTGATCGACATCACCGTGCGTGCAGCCCATGCCCATGGCAAATGGGTTGGCGTGTGCGGCGAGCTGGCGGCGGACCCGTTGGCAGTGCCGGTATTGGTCGGCCTGGGGGTGGATGAGTTGAGCGTGTCCGCCCGCAGCATTCCCGAAGTGAAGGCGCGCGTGCGCGAATTCAGTCTGAGCGAGGCCCAGGGCCTGGCGCAAAAAGCACTGGCGGTGGGCTCACCTGCCGAAGTGCGAGCCCTAGTGGAGGCCGTATAGATGGCAAGGATTCTGACCCTGACGCTGAACCCGGCGTTGGATCTGACGGTACGCCTGGCGCGCCTGGAACCGGGTGAAGTCAACCGCAGCGAAACCCTGCTGACCCACGCCGCCGGCAAGGGTGTGAACGTGGCGCAGGTGCTGGCCGACCTGGGCCATGAATTGACCGTGAGCGGCTTTCTCGGTGAAGGCAACCCCCAGGCCTTTGAAGCGCTCATTGCACAGCGTGGGTTTACCGACGCGTTTATCCGCGTGCCCGGTGAAACCCGCAGCAATATCAAGATTGCCGAGCAGGATGGCCGGGTCACCGACATCAATGCACCGGGGCCGCAGGTGACAGAACAGGCGCAGAACGCCTTGCTGGACAAACTGGCGCAGATTGCTCCCGGCTTTGATGCGGTGGTGGTGGCCGGCAGCTTGCCACGCGGCGTCAGCCCGCAGTGGTTCAAGGGGCTGTTGGAGCAGTTGAAACGCTATGGTTTGAAAGTCGCTTTGGACACCAGCGGCGAAGCACTGCGCGCGGGTTTGCTGGCCGGCCCATGGCTGGTCAAACCCAATACTGAAGAGCTGGCCGAAGCCCTGGATAACGCCACCGATGCGGTCAGCCAACTGCACCGGCAAGGTGTCGAACATGTGGTGGTCTCCGACGGTGCCGCCGGCGTGAGCTGGTACAGCCCAAATGCGGCGCTGCAGGCCACACCGCCCAAGGTCACGGTCGCCAGCACCGTAGGCGCCGGCGATTCGCTGCTGGCCGGTATGCTCCATGGTCTGCTCACCGGGGATACGCCGGAACAGACCTTGCGCCGCGCCACGGCGATTGCCGCGATGGCGGTGACGCAGATCGGTTTTGGCATCAGCGATCACGCGCAGTTGGCGCGTCTCGAAAGCGGCGTTCAAGTGCGCTCGCTGACAGAACAATAAGAGGGTTTGTGATGAAGTTAGCCATTGTTACCGCCTGCCCGAACGGCATGGTCACCAGTGTGCTGTGCGCCCGCTTGTTGGACGCCGCCGCACAGCGCCAGGGCTGGAGCACCAGCGTTGAAGTGGTGGATGTGCAGCGCCCGGAACGCCAGCTCTCCCAGGCCACGATCGACGATGCCGAATGGGTGTTGTTGGTCAGCAGTACCCCGGTGGATATGCAGCGGTTTGTCGGTAAGCGCGTGTTCCAGAGCACGCCGGCCCAGGCGCTGGCGGATGTCGACGCGGTATTGCGTCGCGGCGCTGAAGAAGCCCAGGTGTATGTCGCCACGCAGCAGGCGGCTGAAAATGCACCACGTATTGTGGCAATCACGGCTTGTCCGACGGGCGTGGCGCACACCTTCATGGCCGCCGAAGCCTTGCAGCAGACCGCCAAGCGGCTGGGCTACGACTTGCAGGTCGAGACCCAGGGCTCGGTCGGCGCACGCACGCCCTTGAGCCCGCAGGCTATCGCTGAGGCCGATGTGGTGCTGTTGGCGGCGGATATCGAAGTCGCTACCGAGCGCTTCGCCGGCAAGAAAATTTACCGCTGCGGCACCGGCATTGCCCTCAAGCAATCCGAAGCCACCCTCAACAAGGCCCTTGCTGAAGGCGCAGTGGAAAGTGCGGCCAGCGGTGCCGTGGCCAAGAAAGAAAAAACCGGCGTTTACAAACACCTGCTGACCGGTGTGTCGTTCATGTTGCCGATGGTGGTGGCGGGCGGGTTGTTGATTGCGTTGTCCTTCATGTTCGGCATCACTGCTTTTGAAGAGAAAGGCACACTGGCTGCTGCCTTGAAAACCGTCGGCGATCAGGCCTTCATGTTGATGGTGCCGCTGCTGGCGGGCTACATCGCTTATTCCATTGCCGACCGTCCTGCGTTGGCCCCCGGCATGATCGGCGGGTTGCTGGCGACCACCTTGGGCGCTGGTTTTATCGGCGGGATATTTGCCGGTTTCCTCGCCGGTTATTGCGTCAAGCTGATCACCCGCGCGGTGCAGTTGCCGCAAAGCCTGGATGCGCTCAAGCCGATCCTGATCATCCCGTTGCTGGCGAGCCTGTTCACCGGCCTGGCGATGATCTACCTGGTCGGGCCACCGGTGGCGCGCATGCTTGTGGGCCTGACGGAATTCCTCAACACCATGGGCACCACTAACGCCGTGCTGCTGGGCATTCTGTTGGGCGGCATGATGTGCGTCGACCTCGGTGGGCCGATCAACAAGGCAGCCTATGCGTTTTCCGTCGGCATGCTGGCGGCGCACAGTGGCGCGCCGATTGCCGCCACCATGGCGGCCGGCATGGTGCCGCCGATCGGCATGGGCATCGCTACGTTCCTGGCACGCCGCAAGTTTGCCCAAACAGAGCGCGAGGCCGGCAAGGCGGCGATCATTCTGGGGATGGTGTTTATCTCCGAAGGCGCGATTCCCTTTGCGGCCAAAGACCCGCTGCGCGTGATCCCGGCCAGCATCGCCGGTGGCGCGTTGGCCGGCGCGCTGTCGATGTACTTTGGTTGCAAGCTCGCGGCGCCCCACGGCGGCCTGGCGGTGCTGGTCATCCCGAATGCGATGAACCATGCGCTGCTGTACCTGCTGGCGATTGTCGCGGGCAGCTTGCTGACCGGTCTGGTGTACGCCTTGATCAAACGTCCGGAAGCGCAAGAGCTGACTGTCGCACCCGTGTCATAACCCCATGCTGTAGTGGCCCTTTTGATACTCAAGAGGGCACCTGCATGAGCCACTTCGATCTCGGCCGCCGCCGCGTGATGCAAGCCGTCGGCGCCGGCCTGTTGCTGCCGGGCCTGGCCCCGGCGGTGATCGCCTCTGTGAAGGACCGGCCGCAACTCACCGACGGCGTGCAGTCCGGCGATCTGCTCGGTGATCGCGCCATGATCTGGAGCCGCAGCGATCGCCCGGCGCGCATGGTGGTGGAGTGGGACACCCGCAGCGTGTTCAGCAACCCGCGCAAATTCATCTCGGCCCTGGCCGATAACCGGACCGACTTCACTGCCCGCGTCGAACTCACCGGACTGCCCGCCGATCAGGCGATTTTCTACCGCGTGCATTTCGAAGATGCCCAAACCGGCGTCGCCAGCGAGCCGTGGTTCGGCCACCTGCGCAGTGTGCCGCAACAGCGCCGCGATATTCGTTTCGTGTGGAGCGGCGACACCGTCGGCCAAGGCTTCGGCATCAACCCGGACATTGGCGGCATGCGCATCTATGAAGCCATGCGCCTGCGTTTGCCGGACTTTTTTATCCACAGTGGCGACACCATCTATGCCGACGGCCCGGTACCGGCGCAACTGACGACCGAAAGCGGACGTATCTGGCGCAATATCACCACCGAAGCCAAGAGCAAAGTCGCCGAAACCCTGGATGAATATCGCGGTAATTACCGCTACAACCTGATGGACGAAAATGTCCGTCGCTTCAACGCCGAAGTGCCGCAGATCTGGCAGTGGGACGACCATGAAGTGGTGAACAACTGGTCGCCGAGCAAGCAGTTGGATGAGCGTTACCAGGTCAAGGACATCAACACCTTGGTCGGCCGTGCACGCCAGGCGTGGCTGGAATATTCACCGATGCGCCGGCAGAGCGCCGATGGCGGCGGGCGGATTTATCGCAAGCTCAGCTATGGGCCGTTGCTGGAGGTGTTCGTGCTGGATATGCGCAGCTATCGCGGGCCGAACGATGACAACCTGGGCGCTGAAAAACCCTTCCTGGGCCGGGAGCAATTGGACTGGCTCAAGCGTGAACTCAAGGGGTCGCAGGCGCAGTGGAAAGTCATCGCGGCGGACATGCCCATTGGGCTGGGTGTACCCGACGGCGAAGTAAGCCCCGGCGTACCGCGCTGGGAAGCGATTGCCAACAACGACCCTGGCGCACCGCAAGGGCGTGAGTTGGAAATTGCCGAGCTGCTGGGTTTTTTAAGGGCGCAGAAGGTGCGCAACCACGTATGGCTGACGGCGGATGTGCATTACTGCGCGGCACATCACTATCACCCGGATCGTGCGGCGTTCCAGGATTTTGAGCCGTTCTGGGAGTTTGTGGCCGGGCCGTTGAACGCGGGGAGCTTCGGGCCTAATCCATTGGATAAGACCTTTGGGCCTGAAGTGGTGTTCGAGAAGGCACCACCGGCGCAAAACACGTCGCCATTCGCCGGGTTTCAGTTTTTTGGCGAGGTGCAGATAGATGGGCAGACGGCGGAGTTGACCGTCATCCTGCGGGATTTGGATGGGGTCTCAGTGTTCGAGCAAACGCTGCAACCCGCCTGATTTGGAATGCAATGAAAACGGCGGGAGTTGGCTTGCCTGCGATAGCGCTAGTGAATTCACCCTCGCTGTCGCAGGCAAGCCAGCTCCCACCGTTGCCAATCAGTAGACGTCGCGACGATAACGGCCTTGTTCGATCAGCCGCTCCACGGCCTCACTGCCGAGTATGTCCACCAACGCCTGATCCACCCCGGCCGCCATGCCTTGCAGACTCCCGCACACATAAATCGCCGCGCCGTCGCTCAGCCACTTACGCAACACGTCGGCTGACTCCCGCAGGCGATCCTGCACGTAGATTTTCTCTTCCTGATCGCGAGAAAACGCCAGATCGAGCAACGCCAGGTCACCGCTGGCCAACCAGCCCTGCAACTCGTCCTGGCACAGGAAATCATGGGCGATATTGCGCTCCCCAAACAGCAGCCAGTTGCGCTGCTGGCCATCGGCAACACGCGCCTTGAGCAAGCTGCGCAGGCCGGCCAGGCCGGTGCCGTTGCCCAGCAGGATCAGTGGCACGGGGATGTCTGGTAGATGAAAACCACTGTTGCGGCGCAGGCGCAGGCTGATGCTTGAGCCGAGGGCGGCATGTTCGGTGAGCCAGCCTGACCCCAGGCCCAGGCTGCCATCGGGGTGGCGTTCCTGGCGGACGATCAATTCGAGTACGCCATCGCTGGGAATCGAGGCGATGGAATATTCGCGCATTCCCAGGGGCAC
Organism: Pseudomonas simiae; assembly: GCF_000934565.1. Lineage (NCBI taxonomy): Bacteria > Pseudomonadati > Pseudomonadota > Gammaproteobacteria > Pseudomonadales > Pseudomonadaceae > Pseudomonas > Pseudomonas simiae. The sequence continues at coordinate 896,973 of NZ_CP010896.1, forward strand.
CAGCGCGTCCACCAGCGCCTGGGCGTGCAGGCCGACCAGGTGAGCGCGATGCGTCGGCAATTGGCGAGTGGCCAAAGCCTGGTCGAGGGTGTGCGCCATGCCGTCGATCAACACGCCGTTGCTGCCGGCCAGACCCAGGCCTTCGAGGAAGTGCTCGATGGCCCAGGGGCAGTTGCGCGGCAGCACTTCCACCAGGTCACCGGCTTGCCAGCTGTGTGGCGAAGGCGAGGTGAGGCCCAGTAAATAGACACCGGAACCTGCGCTGTCGCGGTTGAGCAGGGTGCGCTGACACAGCGTCCAGTTTTCGTATTGGGCGGTCGGCCAAGCGGCCGCCGGGGCGTGACCGGTGAGCTGGCCGAGTTGTTGTTGCCAGTGCAGCAGGGCAGTGGTGTCGCCGCTGTCGACTTCCACCGGGGCAAACAGCGCGTTGCCGCCCTGGTTGGTCAGCCAGAAATGCAGGCGCCGCGCGAAGCCGCAGAAGTGTTCGTATTGACGATCACCCAGGGCCAGTACCGAGTAGTTCAAGCCCTTTAGGGACAGGTCCTGACCGAGCACACTGCGCTCGAAACCGCGGGCGCTGTCGGGCGCTTCGCCGTCGCCGAAGGTACTGACCACGAACAGCGCATTTGCCGACTGGCGCAGGTCATCCTGGCTGACACTGCCCAGGGACTGCACCTTCACCGGCAAGCCGGCCGCCTGCAATTGGCCGGCTGTCTGCCAGGCCAGTTGCTCGGCAAAACCGCTCTGGCTGGCAAAGCCGATCAACCATGGCGGAGCATCGCTGGTGTTGGCCGTGAGGCCTTTACGCGCGTCACGCACCTGGCGTTTCTTGCGACGCCGATCCAGGTACAACAGCCAGCCGGTAATGAAGAACAACGGCATCAGCACTGAACTGAGCGTGAGAATGATCCGCCCCACCAGGCCGAAGTAGCTTCCGGTGTGCAGCGCGTAGACGCTGGTCAGCAGTTGGGAACCGAGGGTTTTGCTGGCGTAGCGGTCGTGGGATTTGACCTCGCCAGTTGCCGGGTCCAGGTTGATCTGGTTCAGCGCACGGTCATGGGGCGAGTTGTCCAGCAGGTAGTAAACGATGGCAGGTTGCCCGGCGACGGCCGGCATGCGGATATTGTAGGCACTCAAGCCTGGGCCGGCGTTGCTGTAGATACTGCTCCAGATCGCATCGTAATTGGCCACGGGCGCCGGGCCTTCGGGGGCCGGTCCGCGTTTGCGCACGCGTTCATTCTGTGGGGCATCGGACAGCAGTTTGGTCAGGCCCTGGCTGTACCAGTCGTAGGACCAATACAACCCGGTCAGCGCCGACAGCAGGTAGGCCAACAGGCACCAGGTGCCGAATACCGAGTGCAGGTCCCAATTAAAGGCACGGCCCTTTTTGCGCCAATCCAAGGTCAGCCAGGCACGCCAGCTCGCCACCTGGCGCGGCCAGCGCAGGTACACACCGGAGAGGCAGAAGAACACCAGGATCAGCGTGCACGCGCCGGTGATGTTGCGCCCGATATCGCCCATCACCAGGAAGCGGTGGAACTGCAGCAGGAACCCGAAGACCTCCTGGCCGACCACATCGCCCAGGTAGTTGCCGGTGTAGGGATCGAAATAGCGCAACTGGCCACGGCGTTCACCGGGCGGCGGGGTGAAGAACACGCGGGCGGCGTTGCCGCTTTCGCTCTCCACGAACAGCATGGCCACGGTCTTGCCTTCGGTCGCTTCCAGTTTGCGCACCAGCTCGGCGGGCGGCAGTACGCCGGCTTCGCGTGTTTGCACGGTCAGTACGCTGGGGTTGAGCGCCCGCAGTATTTCATCCTGAAACGAGACCGCAGCCCCGGTGATCCCCATCAAGGCCAGCACCAGCCCGGCGGTAATGCCGAAGAACCAGTGCAACTGGAACAGGGTTTTCTTCAACACGTCTGACCGCCTCGTCTATCCGGATATGTAGGGCACGGCGCGCATTATGCCGTGCCATGTCGAGAAACATTCTGTTTAACACGCAAAAGCCCCACGCATCCGATGCGTGGGGCTTTTTGCTGCGTGGTAGTGCTGTTTAGAAGTGGAAACTGGTGGTCAACAGCGCCGTACGACCGGCCGCCTGATTGGCGAAGTGCGTCGAGAAGGCTTTGTCGTAATACAGCTTGTCCGTCAGGTTTTGCACGTTCAATTGCAGGTCGACGTTCTTGGTCAGTTTGTAGCTGGCCATGGCGTCGTAGCGGGTGTAGGACGGTACGTAAACGGTGTTGCCTGCATCGCCATAAACCTGGTCGACGTAGAACGCGCCACCGCCGATGGTGAGCTTGGAGGTGACGTCGTAGGTGGTCCACAGGCTGAAGGTGTTCTTCGGCGTATTGGGCATTTGATTGCCTTTGTTCGACCCCGAGCTGACCACACCGTTGCGGCCGTTCAGGCCGGATTTGACCAGCTCGCTGTCGAGGTAGCTGTAGCCGGCGAACACCTGCCATTGGTCGGTGATCTTGCCGCTGGCGGACAATTCCACGCCGTCGACTTGGGACTCACCTGCGTTCTGATAGGTCAGGGCGTCGACCAGGATGCGCGTGTTTTTCTTCTCGGTACGGAACACTGCAGCGGTCAGAGACAGGCGATCGTGGAACAGGTCCCACTTGGTGCCCAACTCGTAGTTGACGGTCTCTTCCGGCTGCAGGTCGCTGCTGGCGGCACCGGCAGACAGCGGGTTGCCGTCCGAACCTTCACCGACCAGGCCACCGGCAGGCGTCGCCGACGTGGCGTAGGAGGCATAGATGCTGGCGTTTTCCACCGGTTTCCAGACCAGGCCGGCTTGCCAGTTGAAGAATTGGCTGTCTTCTTTGATTTTGCTGCGGCCGGTCGCGGAGTCGGTGTTGGCAACGGTGTCGAAGGTGTCGTAGCGCAGGCCGACGTTCAGCAACCATTTCGGGTCCAGCTCGATGGTGTCGAACACATAGGCGCCACGGCTGGTGGCCTTGGTGGCGGTGCCGTAATAGTTGCGCGCGATGCTGCCGGTCCAGGCGTCATCCGGGTTCGGGTTGCTCAGGGAGGTGCACTGGCCGCCCAGGCTGCCTTTGGCCACGGTGCAGACCGGGTTGGTGTTGGGGCTGATGGTGTAGTTGCTCACGCGGGTTTCTTCGCCGGTGAACTCCAGGCCGGTGGAGTAGCTGTGCTTGAAGCCCAAAGCCTGGAAGCTGCCAAACAAGTCCGTCTGGTTGGTGGTGGTGGTTGTGGTCGAGACCCGGCTGTTGGCGCGGCGCCACACGGTGCCGAACCGGTTGACGTTGAATTTGCTGTCGTCCGGCTGCGTCAGGATGTAATCCTGGCCAGTGCTGCCATGGCGCAGGGTGTTTTTCAGCGTCATGTTGTCGTTCAGGTCGTGCTCGATGGAGAACGTGCTGATATCGGCGCGGGTCTTGCGGAAGTCGCGATCCTTGAGGCCGTAGAAATTGTTGCTGTCGCCGCCGTCGTTGGGTTTGTCATGCACGTGGGCAGTGGCGGTCGATGAGCCGTAGCCATAAGGAATCCCCGAATCCGGCAGGTCGTCGCTTTCCATGTGGTAGTAGCTGAGGTTGACGCGGGTAGGGGTGCCCAGGCCGAACGTCAGCGACGGCGCTACGCCCCAACGGTCGTAATTCACTGCGTCGCGGCCGGCGACGTTCTGTTCGTGGCTCATCAGGTTCAGGCGGAACGCGGCGCTGTCGTCGAGGAACTGACGGTTCACGTCGAGCACGTAGCGGCGGGTCTGGTCGGAACCATAGGTGAAGCCGCCGTTGGTGAAGTCCCGCGCTTGTGGGGTTTTGCTCACCAGGTTGAGGCTGCCACCGGCCGAGCCACGACCGCCGAACGAAGAGTTCGGGCCTTTGCTGACTTCGATCGATTCGATGTCGAAAATCTCACGGCTCTGGCCGCCGGTATCGCGCACGCCGTCCAGGTATGTGTCGCCCTGGGCGTCAAAACCACGGATGAACGGGCGGTCGCCCTGAGGGTTGCCGCCTTCACCGGCACCGAACGTGATGCCCGGTACGGTGCGCAAGGCATCCTGTAACGACGTGGCGGCGGTGTCCTTGAGCACTTGTTGCGGCACCACGGTGACCGAGCGCGGTGTGTCCACCAAGGGCGCGGTGTATTTCTGCGACGAGGCTTTTTCCACTTGGTAGGAGGTGTTGTCCTGTTCTTCCCCGGTGATGCTGGTGGCGCCGAGGGAGATGCTGTTGCGCTGGCCTTTTTGTTCAGTGTCTTCAGCCGCCTGCGCCTGATGGGCGATAGCGCTGGCGCTGAGGGCAACGCCGATGGCCGAGGCCAACATGCGAGGTGAACTGGCAGGTATTTTTGTAATGGTGCGCGACATGACGTGTCCCTTCCCCAAGGATGTGAGGCGGCGGAATATAGGGTGAACACGACTTTCTATCAATTGCGATACATTGCTAATTGCACTAAATTTACATTCTTTACACTTTTGACTTACGGTTTTTACGGACTCGTTCGTCCCGGCGTTTTACAGGGCGGATAAGAATCAATACCATTGGCGCCTTTCCGAATTCAGGTATTGCCCATGCTGCTGCACATCCCCGGCCTGTTCTCTCGTGAGGAAGTGCAGCGCATTCGCCAAGCCTTGGAAAACGCCGATTGGGCCGACGGTAAAATCACCGCCGGGCACCAGTCCGCCAAAGCCAAGCACAACCTGCAATTGCCTGAAGGCCACCCTCTGGCCAAGGAAATCGGTGCGGCGATGCTGGAGCGCTTGTGGCAGAACCCGTTGTTTATGTCGGCAGCGTTACCGCACAAGGTCTTCCCGCCGTTGCTCAACTGCTACACCGCAGGCGGCAGTTTTGATTTTCACATCGACAACGCCGTGCGCCAGCCCAAAGGCAGCCACGAACGCGTGCGCACCGATTTGTCGTCCACCTTGTTTTTCAGCGACCCCGATGAATACGACGGCGGCGAGCTGGAGATCCAGGACACCTTCGGCCTGCAGCGTGTGAAGCTGCAGGCCGGCGACATGGTGCTGTATCCCGGTTCCAGCCTGCATAAAGTCAACGCCGTGACCCGCGGTGCGCGCTATGCCTCGTTCTTCTGGACCCAAAGCCTGGTGCGCGAAGACAGCCAGCGCACCCTGCTGTTCGAGATGGACGGCGCGATCCAGCAACTGAGCGCCGATGTGCCCGACCACCCTGCGTTGATCCAACTCACCGGCACGTATCACAACTTGCTGCGCCGCTGGGTCGAGGTCTGAGCATGGGCTTTTTATTGCGCCGCGAAGAAGTGCTCAACGTTGAGCAGCTGCAGAGCATGCTTGACGATTCCCCCGTCCGTGCCGCCCAGGCGATCCTGATCGCGGCGAAGGAGGGCGCGGTGGATGCCCAGGCGCTGCTCGGGCAGATCCTGCTGGAAGGGCGTGGCATTGCGCGCGATGAAGCGCTGGCCTTGCGCTGGTTCCGGATTGCAGCCCAAAGCGGGCACTTGATGGCACGCAATATGGCAGGCCGTTGCCAGGAGCATGGCTGGGGGTGTGCCGTCGATGAGGTGGCCGCTGCGCGGGAATACCGGATGGCAGCAAAGGCCGGCCTGGATTGGGGTCAATACAACTATGCCAATCTGCTGGCGACCGGACGCGGCGTCGCTGAAGACCAACAACAGGCACTGGCCTTCTACCGTCAGGCGGCGGAGCAGGGGCATGCCAAGTCGATGAACTTGGTGGGGCGTTATCTGGAAGAGGGCCAGTTCTGCCCACGGGACCTGGACGCTGCCGTGGATTGGTATCGACGCTCAGCCGAAGCCGGGGATTTTCGCGGGCAATTCAGCTATGCGGCGGTGTTGGCTGACAGCGGTCAAATCGAGGCGGCGCTGGCGTGGCTGCGCAAGGCATTGGCGGGCGGGAATCTGAAGTTCCTGCGCACGGCGCACAAGGCACTGGCAGCAGCGAATGATCCGCAGATTCGGGCGATGGCAGAGGCTTACAAAGAGCGCGCCACACACCTGAACCTGTAGGAGCCGGCAGCCGGCTCCTACAGCGGTTGATCGTTCCCGGGAGGGATGATCAGACGTAGAACGATTTCAACGGCGGAAAGCCATTGAACTCAACCGCGCTGTAGCTGGTGGTGTACGCACCAGTCGACAACCAGTACAGACGATCACCAATCGCCAGGTTCAGCGGCAGGCCGTACTTGTAGTTCTCGTACATGATGTCGGCGCTGTCACAGGTCGGGCCGGCGATGACCACTTCTTCCATCTCGCCTTTCTTCTCGGTCCAGATCGGGAACTTGATGGCTTCGTCCATGGTTTCGATCAGGCCGGAGAACTTGCCCACATCCGTGTACACCCAACGCTCGACGGCGGTACGGGATTTACGCGCCACCAGCACCACTTCGCTGACCAGGATACCGGCGTTGGCGATCAACGAACGGCCTGGCTCCAGGATGATTTCCGGCAGGTCGTCGCCGAAATCCTCCTTGAGGAAGCGGATGATTTCTTCGGCGTAGGTTTCCAGGCTGTTGGTGCGGGTGATGTAGTTGGCCGGGAAGCCGCCACCCATGTTGATCAGCTTGAGGTGAATGCCGTCTTCTTCCTTCAGGCGTTCGAAGATCACTTTGACCTTGGCGATCGCCGCGTCCCACACGCTGATGTCGCGCTGTTGCGAGCCGACGTGGAACGAGATGCCGTAAGGCACCAGGCCCAGGTCACGGGCGAGGATCAGCAGGTCCATGGCCATGTCGGTCTGGCAGCCGAATTTGCGCGACAAAGGCCAGTCAGCCGTGGTCGAGCCTTCGGTGAGGATACGCACATACACTTTCGAGCCCGGTGCGGCCTTGGCGATGTTGCGCAGGTCGGCTTCGGAGTCGGTGGAGAACAGACGCACGCCCTTCTCGTAGAAGTAGCGGATGTCCTTGGATTTCTTGATGGTGTTGCCGTAGCTGATACGGTCGGCGCTGACGCCGCGATCCATCACTTTATCCAGCTCGTAGATCGAGGCGATGTCGAAGCTCGAACCCTTCTCTTTGAGCAGGTCGATGATCTCGACGGCTGGGTTGGCCTTGACCGCGTAATAGACCTTGGCGAATTCGAAACCGGCGCGCAGGTCATCGTAGGCCTGGCTGATCATCGCGGTGTCGATCACCACGAATGGGGTTTCTTGCTTGTCGGCGAACGCCTTCATTTTGTCAAAAGTGGCGCGCGCGAAATAGTCTTCGACGTTGATCGACATGCTGGGAACTCCTAAGGGCAAACTGTAGTAATCAATGGGTGCAACTGAACGTCCTCCGTATCCCCACTTTGGTTCGCCTACTTCCCAAGGCATGTCGCCGAAAGCAAAAAGGCCATGGGACTAACCGCTTCCCTTGGCCTTGCTGTCTCGTCGTCAGTACTTGAGCCGGATGGATCGTTTCCAGCATGGACGTTCGGCGCGAACTTTAGGACGTGAGAGGCCATAGATCAACTAAAAATGTCGCGTTTTTGCACGCGTTCGTCGCGGGAACCGGTGCAGCTACTTATGTAACCGACAGGTATGACGGAATGATGTTCCCCGGAAGGGGCAATTCGCTGGAATTTCCCTGGCACACCTCAGACCAAATGTGGGAGCGGGCTTGCTCGCGAAAGTGCTGCATCAGTCACTCTATTCAGTGACTGACACTCCGTATTCGCGAGCAAGCCCGCTCCCACATGTTTTAACCGAGTCGAGTCATATCAGGCCAGGGCGGTCTCGGCAGGCGACACAATACTGGTCTTGCCCCCACGGGACTTACCGGAACTCAGGTACTCGGCAATCGACTCCTGGGTCACTTCGCCGAGGAATACCCGCTCCGCATCCATCACCGGCAGCCACGACCGGTTGAACTCATACATGCGCGACAACAGGATGCGCAGATGCTCGTCATACGCCGCCGTGGCGTTGAACTCGCGCAGGTACTGGCCGCAAGTCCCGGTCTGACGGTGCAGGTCGCGACGTCGTACATACCCCAGTGCTTTGTTCTCGGCACAGGTGACCACCATGTAGCGGCGGTCATGCTCATCCATCAATTCCAATGCATCGGCCACCGGCGTCTCGGGGCTCACCGACGGCGCGTTGTCCGCCGCATCTTCGGCCTTCACCAGCAACAGGCGCTTGAGGGTACTGTCCTGGCCCACGAAGTTACTGACGAATTCGTCGGCCGGGTGGGCGAGCAGGGTGTCCGGATGATCGATCTGCAACAGCTTGCCGGCGCGGAAGATGGCGATCTTGTCGCCCAGCTTGATGGCTTCGTCGATGTCGTGGCTGACCATGATCACGGTCTTGTTCAGCGCGCGCTGCATCTCGAAGAACTCGTTCTGGATCATCTCGCGGTTGATCGGGTCGACCGCGCCGAACGGTTCGTCCATCAGCAGCAGTGGCGCATCGGCCGCCAGGGCACGGATCACGCCGATGCGCTGTTGCTGGCCACCCGACAGCTCACGCGGGTAGCGGTGCAGGTATTGCTTGGGCTCCAGCTTGATCATGCTCATCAACTCGCGAGCGCGGTCATGGCATTTCTGCTTGTCCCAGCCGAGTAATTTAGGCACGACCACGATGTTTTCCTCGATGGTCATGTTGGGGAACAGACCGATCTGCTGGATCACATAACCGATGTTGCGACGCAGGGTCACTTCGTCGAGGTCGGTGGTGTCTTCGCCATTGATCAGGATCTTGCCCGAGGTGGGCTTGATCAGGCGGTTGATCATTTTCAGCGTGGTGCTCTTGCCGCAGCCCGACGGGCCGAGAAAGACGCAAATCTCGCCTTCATTGACGGTCAGGCTTACATCGTTCACGGCCGTCACAGTCTTGCCGTTGCTTTGGAAGGTCTTGGACAGGTTTTGAAGTTCGATCATTTGAGCAATCCTTTTGGAGTCAGCGAGCGTTGCAGCCATTGCAGAAGCAGGTCGGCGAAGATGGCCAGGAGACTGACCAGCACGGCGCCAACGATCAGCATCGACATGTCGCTGCGGCTGATGGAAGCCAGAATAAGTACACCCAGGCCACCGGCGCCGATGGTGGCGGCGATGGTCATGACACCAATGTTCATCACCACGGCGGTGCGCACACCGGCGAGGATCACCGGCACGGCGATGGGCAGCTCGACCATGCGCAGGCGCTGGCCGAAGGTCATGCCGATGCCGCGTGCGGCTTCGCGAATGCCCGGTTCCACCCCGGTGAGGGCCAGGTAGGTGTTACGCATGATCGGCAGCAGGGAGTAGAGGAACACGGCGGTGATCGCCGGCATCGGCCCCAGGCCCTGGCCGAACTTGGAATAGAACGGCAGCAGCAGACCGAACAGCGCGATGGACGGTACAGTCAGCAACACGGTGGCGCTGGCTTGCAGCGGACCGGCCAGGGTCGGAAAGCGTGTCATCAGAATGCCCAGGGGCACGCCGATCAGGATCGCGAGGATCACGGCGATGCCGACCAAGGTGATGTGCTGTCCGGTCAGTTGTAGGACTTGGGCCCAATCAAGATGGGAAAAGGCGTTCAGGAATTCCATGTCTTCTCCTCTTATTGATTGATGGGATGTTGGCGCAGGAAGTCGGCGGCAACAGCGGATGGGCTTTCATGGTCGACGTCGACCCGCGCGTTCAACTGGCGCATGGTTTCGTCGTCGAACAGATCGGCCAGCGGCTTGAGTTCAGCCGCGAGGGTTGGATGCTGGTCGAGATACGCCTGACGGATCACCGGTGCGGCGGTGTAGTCCGGGAAGTAATGCTTGTCGTCTTCCAGCAGCTTCAGTTTGAAGGCGTTCAGGCGACCATCGGTGGTGTAGACCAAACCGGCAAACACTTGACCGTTACGCAGGGCGGTGTAGACCAGGCCGGCGTCCATCTGCCGGGTGTTTTTACGCGTGAGGTTCATGTCATACAGCTTGACCATGCCGCCCATGCCGTCGGACCGGTTGGCGAACTCGGTGTCCAGCGCCACCAGGCGCGTGCCTTTGGTTTTTTCCGCCAGGGCGTGGGTCAGGTCGCTGATGCTGTTGATCTGCGGGAACTCCTTGGCCACGTTCTCGGGCAGGGCCAGGGCGTAGGTATTGCTGAAGCGCGACGGCGAGAGCCAGATCAGGCCTTTTTTAGCGTCGAGTTCTTTGACTCGAGCGTAGGACTGTTCGCTGTCGAGTTTCTCGTCGACATGGTTGTAGGCCACCAGCGACACGCCGGTGTACTCCCAGATCAGGTCCAGTTGCCCGCTTTCCTGGGCACTGCGCGCCAGGTTGCTGCCCAGGCCGCCAGTCACACGGGCGTCGTAGCCCTTGGTACGCAGGTACTGGGAAGTGATTTCGGCGAGCAGGGTCTGTTCGGTGAACACCCGGGCGCCGATGCGGATCACCGGTTTTTCGGCGGCTTGCGCAATGCCTGCAAACAGCAGGACGCAGCTCAATATCAGGGTCAGTCTTTTCATGTGATTTCCTTTGCCAAGCCTTAAGACGGACGCAACCCGCGTTCCAGCCAGAGGCGGCTGGCCATGGTCACCAGACCGTCAAGCAACAACGCCAGCAGCGCGGTGCACGCGGCGCCGAGTAGCAATTGCGGCTGGTTGTTCAGGGCGATGCCGGGGAAGATCAGGCTGCCCAGGCTGTTGGCGCCGATCAGGAAGGCCAGCGGTGCGGTACCGACGTTGATCGCCAGCGCCACGCGCACGCCACCGATGATGATCGGCACGGCGTTGGGCAATTCGACGCGAAACAGCACTTGGCGCGGTGTCATACCGATGCCGACGGCGGCTTCCTTCAAGGAACCCTGCACGTTTTTCAGGCCTTCGTAGGTATTGCGCACAATGGGCAGCAAGGAGGCGAGGAACAGGGCGAAAATCGCAGGGCCGCTGCCGATGCCGAGGACGCCGAGGGCGATGGCCAGTACGGCCAGGGGAGGGACGGTGTTGCCGATGTTGAAGATCTGCATGAAGCGTTCTGCACGCCCGACCATGTTCGGTCGACTGAGCAGGATACCGGCGGGGATCCCCACAATCAGGGCGGCCAGCATGGAGACAAGAACCAGGATCAGATGAGCTTGCAGGTAAAACAACAAATCGTCGCGGTACAGTTCGATCGTGTTGATGCCGATCCAGTGGACCAGCAGGGCCAAGAGGGCGACGACAACCGCTCCTCCTATCAGCCCTTTGCCATAGCGAATAGCCACAGGCGGACTCCTTTTTTCTTCTGTCGGCGAACACATTCCTTCGTGGCATGCCATGCCTGGCTGCCTCTGAATGTGGTCGCGAAATGCAGCTCGCCGATACCGGCAACGCGGTATGCGATCGAGCCATGAGCGCAGCCTCGTCAGGCTAACTTGCTGATTTATCAGCCCCTGTTCCGAGTGCGGTAGCAGGGGAGTGGACGTCTCTACCTTTTAAAAGGTTCCACACTTGGCAGCATTTAGCCACCCCCAATGGGCTGAACGGTGGTCTGGCTGCCTGGGTTTGCGCTATACTCGCCGCCCTTTTTTGACTCACCTGCCAGGCGATTTCCCATGACCCACCAGGCCGCCGAAGTCGCGAAACGCCGCACTTTCGCCATTATTTCCCACCCCGATGCCGGTAAAACCACCATCACCGAGAAGCTGTTGCTGATGGGCAAGGCAATCGCGGTGGCCGGCACGGTGAAATCCCGCAAATCCGACCGCCATGCCACCTCTGACTGGATGGAAATGGAAAAACAACGGGGTATTTCCATTACCACGTCGGTCATGCAGTTCCCGTATCGCGACCACATGGTCAACCTGCTCGACACCCCGGGCCACGAAGACTTCTCCGAAGACACCTACCGCACCCTGACTGCGGTGGACTCGGCACTGATGGTCCTCGACGGCGGTAAGGGCGTCGAGCCGCGCACCATCGCGCTGATGGACGTGTGCCGTCTGCGTGACACGCCGATCGTCAGCTTCATCAACAAACTCGACCGCGACATCCGCGACCCGATCGAGCTGCTCGATGAAATCGAAGCCGTCCTGAAGATCAAGGCCGCACCGATCACCTGGCCGATCGGTTGCTACCGCGACTTCAAGGGCGTTTACCACCTGGCCGACGACTACATCATTGTCTACACCGCCGGCCATGGTCACGAGCGCACCGAAACCAAGATCATCGAGAAACTCGACTCCGACGAAGCCCGCGCCCACCTGGGTGACGAGTACGACCGCTTTGTCGACCAGTTGGAACTGGTGCAGGGCGCCTGCCATGAGTTCAACCAGCAGGAATTCCTCGACGGCCAGTTGACCCCGGTGTTCTTCGGTACCGCCCTAGGCAACTTCGGTGTCGACCATGTGCTCGACGCTGTAGTGGATTGGGCCCCGCGCCCGTTGGCACGTGTCGCCAACGAACGCACCGTAGAGCCGGTCGAAGAGAAGTTCACCGGATTCGTGTTCAAGATCCAGGCGAACATGGACCCTAAACACCGCGACCGTATTGCCTTCATGCGCATCTGCTCCGGTAAATACGAAAAAGGCATGAAGATGCGCCACGTGCGCACCGGCAAGGACGTACGCATCGGCGACGCCCTGACGTTCTTCTCCTCCGAGCGTGAACAGCTCGAGGAAGCCTACGCGGGCGACATCATCGGCCTGCACAACCACGGCACCATCCAGATCGGCGACACCTTCACCGAAGGCGAAGCGCTGGGGTTCACCGGTATCCCGCACTTCGCACCGGAACTGTTCCGCCGCGTCCGCCTGCGTGACCCGCTGAAATCCAAGCAACTGCGCCAAGGCTTGCAGCAATTGGCGGAAGAGGGCGCCACCCAGGTGTTCTTCCCCGAGCGCAGCAACGACATCATCCTCGGCGCCGTCGGCGTGCTGCAGTTCGATGTGGTCGCCAGCCGCCTGAAAGAGGAATACAAGGTTGAGTGCTCGTATGAGCCGATCACTGTGTACTCCGCGCGCTGGATCGATTGCAGCGATAAGAAGAAGTTGGAAGAGTTCTCCAACAAGGCCGTGGAAAACCTGGCGGTGGATGGCGGTGGTCACCTGACCTACCTGGCCCCGACCCGAGTCAACCTGGCGCTGATGGAAGAGCGCTGGCCAGATGTGAAATTCCGCGCAACCCGTGAGCACCATTAAGGTCTGAGCGGTTTATAAAAGGGCGAGGCTGTCATGGCTTCGCCCTTTTTTGTGGGCGCTGAACACCACATTTTGATCTGCGCATGGCGATCGATTGGCAAGAAGCCCGCATCGGGTCTAGCGTATTCAACTACTTCACCCACTCACCGACGGATCAGGAGGCGACCTTGCGTATAACTCAACGTGCCGTTCAGCTGATGTTGCTGGCGGCTCTGGGGCTGGCCGGCAATTGGGCGCTGGCGGGCGCTGGAACGCCCCAATGGAAAGACACCGGCCCTGTCACCAAGAAAAAGCAGCAAGAGGTCAACTCCGGCAGCTGGAAACCGCAAGCCCAGCCCGCCCCGAAGGAAGATCAGGAAAATCCCTACAACGATGGCGAGGACAGTGAAACCTACGACGACGGCGAAACCTGATACCTGGCGCTATCCCGGCATCGCGACTAGCGTCAACGATGGCGGCGGTAAACGGCTGTCGCGTGGGATCTACCTACTGACTGGACGGAATCAACCATGAGTATTTTTCAACGAGTCGTGCTGTTGATAAAGGTGCTGGTGCTGTTGTCGTTGGGGATGTCGTCGGCCTGGGCGCATAACCCGCTGCAGAGCAGTGTTGGGTCTTCTGGGCATCGCCAGGATCTGCAATTGGCGAAGTCTGAGGCGGAGCCTGGCGACAAGGACCAGGGTGGCAGTGAGGGCGATGATGATTCCACCACCGACGAACCGGACAGTGATGATCCGGACGATGAAGGCGACAGCCAGACGTAGGCATCGCCCAAAAGAAAGCCCCTCCCACCCGGCTGATGCGCAACCTGATGGGAAGGGCTGTAGAACACTTGCAATGCCTTGGGCTGATCACCCAGGGCATTTTTGTTGCGATGTCACGCGACGAACTGCTCCGCGTAGTGGCAAGCCACCTGACGGTTATCCAACGGCCGCAGTTGCGGCTCCTCGGTGCTGCATCGCGCGGTCGCATACGGGCAGCGCTTGTGGAAGGCGCAGCCGGGCGGCGGGTTCAGCGGGTTGGGCAGCTCGCCGACGATTTTGATCTTCGGCTTGTTCGGGTCTGGATGGATGGTCGGGGTCGCCGACAGCAGCGCCTGCGTATACGGGTGCAGCGGGCGTGCATAGATGTCTTCCTTGGGACCGACCTCCACTGGGCGACCGAGGTACATCACCATCACGTCGTCGGCAACGTGTTGCACCACTGCCAGGTTGTGGGAAATGAACACGTAGGCGGTGTTGAATTCCTGCTGCAGGTCCATGAACAGGTTGAGCACCTGGGCCTGGATCGACACGTCCAGCGCGGAAGTCGGTTCATCCGCCACCAACACTTTCGGTTGCAGCATCATGGCGCGGGCCAGGGCGATCCGTTGGCGCTGGCCGCCGGAGAACATGTGCGGGTAGCGCTGATAATGCTCAGGGCGCAGGCCCACTTGCTTCATCATCGCCTGTACCTTCTCGCGGCGTTCGGCGGCAGACAGGTTGGTGTTGATCAGCAGCGGCTCGGCCAGTTGATCACCGACTTTCTGCCGTGGGTTCAGCGAGGCGTACGGGCTCTGGAACACCATTTGCACGTCTTTGCGCAGTTGCTTGCGCTGGGCCTTGTCGGCGCCCGCGACTTCTTGTCCGGCGATTTTCAGGGAACCGGAAGACGGCTCTTCAATCAATGTGAGCGCGCGGGCCAGGGTGGATTTGCCGCAACCCGACTCGCCTACAACCGCAAGGGTCTTGCCGGCTTCGAGCTCGAAGGACACGCCATTGAGGGCACGCACCGTGGCGTGGCCCTTGAACAGGCCACGGGACACTTCGTAGTGACGGGTAAGGTCGCGGGCGGTAAGAACGACGGCCATTACGCCACCTCCTGGTTCAAGGGGTAGAAGCAGCGCGCGAGGCTGTTGGTTTTCGGGTCAAGGTCGGGACGCTGGGTACGGCAGTTTTCCTGCACGTAAGGGCAACGCGGCGACAGCAGGCAGCCCTGCGGACGGTCATAGCGGCCGGGTACGATACCGGGCAGCGTGGCCAGGCGCGTGGCGCCGAGGCTGTGCTCCGGGATCGCCTTGAGCAGCGCTTCGCTGTAAGGGTGCGCTGGAATGTCGAACAGTTGCGGTACCTGGCCGACTTCCACGGCTTGGCCGGCGTACATCACGCACACGCGCTGGGCGGTTTCCGCCACGACCGCGAGGTCGTGGGTGATCAGCACCAGGCCCATGTTCTGTTCTTTCTGCAGGGCCAGCAGCAGTTCCATGATCTGCGCTTGGATGGTCACGTCCAGTGCAGTCGTCGGCTCATCCGCAATCAGCAGTTTCGGCTCGCCGGCAATCGCCATGGCGATTGCGACACGCTGGCTCATACCGCCGGACAGTTGATGCGGGTAGGCATCCATACGGCTGGCAGCGCCTGGGATTTCGACTTTTTCCAACAACTCGATGGCACGCTTGCGCGCTTGTTTGCCGGACATTTTCAGGTGCAGGCGCAGCACTTCTTCAATCTGGAAACCCACGGTGTAGCTGGGGTTCAGTGCAGTCATCGGGTCCTGGAATACCATCGCCAGGTCTTTGCCGACGATCTGACGGCGCTGGCGGTTGCTCAGCTTGAGCATGTCCTTGCCGTCGAAGTTCAGCGCGTCGGCGGTGACGATGCCGGGGTGTTCGATCAGGCCCATCAGCGCCATCATGGTCACGGATTTACCCGAACCCGACTCACCAACGATCGCCAGTACTTCACCTTTGTCGACGGAGATGTCGAGGCCATCGACCACCGGCACGGCGGTCTTGTCGCCGAAGCGGACGTTGAGATTCTTGATTTCTAACAGTGACATGGGAATCTCCTCAGGCGGCGTTCTTGAGTTTCGGGTCCAGCGCATCGCGCAGGCCGTCGCCCATCAAGTTGATTGCCAGCACGCTGAGCAAAATGGTCAAACCAGGCAGGCTCACCACCCACCAGGCGCGTTCGATGTAGTCACGGGCCGAAGCCAGCATGGTGCCCCACTCCGGGGTTGGCGGTTGTACGCCAAGGCCAAGGAAGCCCAGAGCCGCGGCATCGAGGATCGCCGAGGAAAAGCTCAAGGTGGCCTGAACGATCAGCGGCGCCATGCAGTTGGGCAGCACGGTGATGAACATCAGACGTGGCAGGCCGGCGCCGGCGAGGCGGGCGGCGGTCACGTAGTCACGGTTCAGCTCGCCCATTACCGCAGCGCGGGTCAGGCGAACATAGGACGGCAACGACACGATCGCGATGGCGATCACGGTGTTGATCAGGCCAGGGCCGAGGATCGCGACAATGGCTACAGCAAGCAGCAGCGACGGCAGGGCCAGCATGATGTCCATCAAGCGCATGATGGTCGGGCCGAGCAAGCGCGGGAAGAACCCGGCGAACAGACCCAGCAGGATCCCCGGGATCAGCGACATCACCACCGACGACAAACCGATCAGCAAGGACAGGCGCGAGCCCTGGATCAGGCGCGAGAGCAAATCACGGCCCAGTTCGTCGGTGCCCAGCAGGAATTGCATCTGCCCACCTTCCAGCCAGGCTGGCGGGGTCAGCAGGAAGTCGCGGTATTGCTCGCTCGGGTTATGCGGTGCAACCCACGGGGCAAAGATCGCGCAGAACACGATCAGCAACATGAACAGCAGGCCGGCAACCGCGCCTTTGTTCTTGGAAAAGGCTTGCCAGAATTCTTTGTACGGAGACGGGTACAGCAGGCTTTGATCGACTGCTGACACTGGAGTAGGTGTGGTCATGGTCATGATCTCAGCGCTGGTGACGGATGCGTGGGTTGGCGAAGCCGTAGAGGATATCCACCACGAAGTTCACCAGGATCACCAGGCAGGCGATCAACAGGATGCCGTTCTGCACCACCGGGTAGTCCCGCGCGCCAATGGCTTCGATCAGCCATTTGCCGATGCCGGGCCAGGAGAAGATGGTTTCGGTCAATACCGCACCGGCCAACAGCGTGCCGACTTGCAGGCCGACCACGGTCAATACCGGGATCAGTGCGTTACGCAGGCCGTGCACGAACACCACGCGCGCCGGCGACAGGCCTTTGGCCTTGGCGGTGCGGATGTAGTCTTCGCGCAGCACTTCGAGCATCGACGAACGGGTCATCCGTGCGATCACCGCCAGCGGAATGGTACCGAGCACGATGGCCGGCAGGATCAGGTGGTGCAGGGCATCCCAGAACGCGTCCGGCTCGTCAGCCAGCAGGGTGTCGATCAGCATGAAGCCGGTGCGCGGCTCGATGTCGTAAAGCAGGTCGATACGCCCGGACACCGGGGTCCAGCCCAGGCTGACCGAGAAGAACATGATCAGGATCAGGCCCCACCAGAAGATCGGCATCGAGTATCCCGCGAGGGAGATGCCCATCACCCCATGGTCGAACAGGGATCCTCGTTTAAGCGCCGCGATCACCCCGGCCAACAGGCCCAGGATACCGGCGAACAACAGGGCGGCCATGGACAGTTCCAGGGTCGCCGGGAAGAGGGCGGTGAATTCAGTCCACACGCTGGTGCGGGTACGCAGCGATTCGCCAAGGTCACCCTGGGCCAGTTTGCCGACGTAATCCAGGTATTGCGCATACAGCGGCTTGTTAAGACCAAGGCGTTCCATTGCCTGTGCGTGCATCTCGGGGTCGACGCGCCGCTCGCCCATCATGACTTCGACGGGGTCGCCAGGGATCATGCGAATCAACGCAAACGTGAGCAACGTTATGCCGAAAAACGTGGGGATCAATAACCCCAGTCGGCGGGCAATAAAACTAAACATCTTGTCGTGTACCTCAATCAGCCGGTTAGGCAGGTCCGGCGCCGTCAATAGCGACGGCGCCGAGCGTTTTTCTTATTTACTTCACCTGGGTGGTGGCGAAGTTATTTGTACCCAGAGGGCTTTGGGTGAAGCCTTCTACGTTCTTGCGCATGGCGGTGAACAGTTTCGGGTAAGCCATGGGAAGCCATGGTTGGTCCTTATCGAAAACGTCCTGTGCTTGTTCATAGAGTGCAGCGCGCTGGGCGGGTTCAGCGATGGCGCGAGCTTTGTCGATCAAGTCTTGAAACTCTTTGTTACACCAGCGGGCGTAGTTTTCGCCGTTTTTCGCTGCATCGCAACTCAGGTTCGGGGTCAGGAAATTGTCCGGGTCGCCGTTATCACCCACCCACCCAGCCGAAACCATGTCGTGCTCGCCGTTTTTAGCACGCTTGAGCATTTCGCCCCATTCCATGACTTTGATATTCACCTTCAGGCCGATCTGCGCCAGGTCCGCCTGCATGCGCTGTGCGCCGAGCATCGGGTTAGGGTTGGTCGGGCCGCCGCCGTTGCGGGTGAACAGGGTGAACTCGGTGCCTTCCGGTACGCCGGCTTCCTTGAGCAGCGCGCGGGCTTTGTCCAGATCGCGGGGCGGGTTCTTCAGTTTTTCGTTGAAACCCAGCAAGGTCGGCGGATAAGGGCCGGTGCCCACCACCGCATTGCCTTTGCCGAACAGGGCTTCGGTATAGCCGGCCTTGTCGAACGCAATGTTGATCGCGTGACGGACCCGCGCATCGCTCATGTATTTGTGCGTGGTGTTCAACGCGGTGTAGCTGGTGGTCATCGCCGCCAGTTCGTCGACTTTCAGGTTCGGGTCTTTCTTGATGCTTGGAATGTCATCGGGCTTGGGAAACAACGCGATCTGACATTCGTTGGCCTTGAGCTTCTGCAGGCGCACGTTGTTATCGGTGCTGATCGCCAGGATCAACGGGTCGACTGCCGGTTTGCCACGGAAGTAGTCGGGGTTGGCCTTGAACCGCGCCTGGGCGTCTTTCTGGTAGCGGGTGAAGACGAACGGGCCCGTGCCGATGGGCTTGGCGTTGAGGTCTTCGGTCTTGCCGGATTTGAGCAACTGGTCGGCGTATTCCTTCGAATGGATTGAAGAGAATGCCATGCCCAGGTCGGCCAGGAACGGTGCTTCAGGACGGGTCAGGGTAAAGACGACGGTGTGATCGTCAGTCTTTTCTACGCTCTTGAGCAGTTCCTTGAAGCCCATGCTTTCGAAGTACGGGTAACCCACGAGGGACTTTTTATGCCACGGGTGATTCGGGTCCAGCTGACGCTGGAAACTCCAAAGCACGTCGTCGGCGTTCATGTTGCGCGTGGGTTTGAAGTAATCGGTGGTGTGGAACTTGATATCGTCACGCAGGTGAAAAGTGTAGGTCAGGCCATCGGCGCTGATCTCGGGCAAGTCTTTGGCCAGCGCGGGAACCACTTCGGTAGTGCCGGGCTTGAAGTCCACCAGGCGGTTGAACATGGTTTCAGCCGCGGCGTCAGCGGTCACGGCCGTGGTGTACAAGACCGGGTCAAAACCTTCCGGGCTGGCTTCGGTGCAGACCACCAGTGGTTTGGCCGAAACGCCGATCGCCACGCTCAACAGCGCGGCAGCCATAGCGGCTTGTAGCGGGAGCATTTTCATTCAGAGCCCTCTGCAATCGATGGGACCAGACAAGCGTAGACGGCGGGCTCGTCCTGAGCCCGCCGTCTACCTGGCGCTAATTAAAGAATGTTGAATGGGATGGTAGTAACCAGGCGGAATTCGCGCAGGTTGCCGTCAGACTGGTTTTCGCTGGCGCGGTGCGTCACGTAGGTGGCGCGAACAGTAGTCGCTTTCAGAGGACCGCTCTGGATCGCATAGGAAGAACCAATGCCGTATTCCTGGTGGTGTTCGCCGTTCTGGGCCTGGATGCCGTTGTAGGCGAAGTCTTTCACGCCGTTGTCGCCACGGTAGTGAGTCCCGTCAATGCCCCAGCCGCGTGCCGAGTAGATGTTGAACTTCAGGCCTGGAACGCCGTATTCGGCCATGTTGATGGCGTAGGCAACCTGGAAGGACTTCTCGTTTGGACCGTTGAAGTCAGAGGTCAGGGAGTTGGCCAGGTAGATGCCGTTGGTTTCGTGCAGGTAGTCGAAGTACTCGTTACCGTTCACTTCCTGGTACGAGAAGGTCAGGCTATGAGCTTGGTGAGTCAGGCCGAGCGACAGCGAGTAGGTATCGTTGTCGATTTCGCCCATCAACTTTTTGCCTTCGTCGACGGTCTTGTAGTAGTTCAGGCCTGTGGTCAGGCTCAGTACCTGGCTGTCACCCAGTTCATGGGTAGCGCCGAAGTAGTACTGGTTCCAGAAGTCTTTGACGTTAGCGGCGAAGACGCTGGTTTTCAGGCTTTTCAGCGGCTGGTAGTTGAAGCCCAGGGTGTAGACCTTGTCGGTCTCAACGCCGCTGCTGCTGTACTCACTGCGGAATTTCGACAGGCTTTGTTCGGTACGTGGCGAAACGCGGTCAAACACGCCACCTTGGAACGACAGGTTGCTGAATTCTTCGCTGTTGAAGCTCACACCTTCAAAGCTCGAAGGCAGCGCACGGTTGCCGATGGTGTCCATGATGCCGCTGCTGAAGTTCTGGCGACCGGCGGTCAAGGTCGTGTTCGAAACACGGAACTTGACGTTGGCCAGGCCCAGTTTGCTCCATTGGCCTACGGCGTCACCGTAAGTGTGGGCCAGGGTGCGGTTGGAGCCGCCAGCGATATCTTTTTGATCATCGATCAACGCGATGTAGTTATAGGCCGCCACTTCGGTGGCCACGCCAACGGTGCCCTGGGTGAAGCCCGAGGAGTAGTTGAGGATGGTGCCTTGGGCCCAGTTGTAACGGCGGGAAACGTTGGTTTTTACATCTGCGGCTTTATCGGCGGCATTTTTGTAGTAACCGAATTTCTGACCACGAAATTTCATTTCGTTGGAGTACCAGTTACGCGTGGTACCGCCCAGGCTTTGACCGTCGATAAAGCCTTTGGCCTCACTTTGGGCGCTGGTGCCGGCCAAAGTGGTCGGAACGAAGTCCTGGCTGGTGGTTTCAGCGTAGGCGGTAGCCGTGATGCTGCTGATGGCCAGGGCCAGAAGCGCTTTGCTGCTCAGTTTCATGAATGAAGCTCCTTTGGTTCTCTTTTTAATGCCGGTCTTTTTTGGTGATCCGGCTATTGGGTGTGTAACTCGTTCAAGCTCATGCAAACGTTTGGCGTAGGAAAAATCCCAACAAAAGGCCGCGCGTTTGCAGCAAGGCGGGGCCCGCCCTGCGCAATCCGGTTATTTTCTTATGGGGTGATACTGACGCCCGAGAACACGTTGCGGCCGAAGGGGCTCACTTTGAAACCTTCGACTTTGGCGCTTAACGGCTGGTTGACCGTCGAGTGGGCGACTGGCGTGATGGGCACCTGCTGCTTGAGCAGTTGCTGCGCCTGTTTGTACAGAACAGTCCTTTGTTCGCGGTCGGTCACGACCTTGGCTTGCTTGATCAGCTTGTCGTACGCCGGGTCGCACCACATGGAGTAGTTGTTCCCGCCGATGGCGTCGCAGCTGTAGAGAGTGCCCAGCCAGTTGTCCGGGTCACCGTTGTCACCGGTCCAGCCGATCAGGCTGACATCGTGCTCACCGTTCTTGGTGCGCTTGATGTACTCGCCCCATTCGTAGCTGACGATCTTGACCTTGAGGCCGATCTTGGCCCAGTCGCTTTGCAGCATCTCGGCCATCAGCTTGGCGTTGGGGTTGTACGGACGTTGCACCGGCATCGCCCACAGGGTGATCTCGGTACCTTCCTTCACCCCGGCAGCCTTGAGCAGTTCCTTGGCTTTTTCCGGGTTGTAGGCGGCGTCCTTGATGCTGTCGTCGTAGGACCACTGCGTCGGTGGCATGGCGTTGACCGCCAATTGCCCCGCGCCCTGGTACACGGCGTTGAGAATGCTCTGCTTGTTCACCGCCATGTCCAGCGCCTGGCGCACTTCGAGCTGGTCGAACGGCTTGTGGCGCACGTTGTAGGCAATGTAGCCGAGGTTGAAGCCGGGCTTGGTCAGCAGTTTCAGGTTCGGGTCGGCCTTGAGGGCGTCGACATCAGCTGGGCGCGGATGCAGGGTGACCTGGCATTCGCCGGCCTTGAGTTTCTGCACCCGCACCGAAGCGTCGGTGTTGATGGCGAAGATCAGTTGGTCCAGCTTGACCCGGCTCGGGTCCCAGTACTGTTTGTTGGCCACATAGCGGATCTGCGAGTCTTTCTGATACCGCTGGAACACAAAGGGGCCAGTGCCGATCGGCTTCTGGTTGATGTCGCTGGGCTTGCCGGCCTTGAGCAATTGCTCGGCATATTCAGCCGACAGGATCGCGGCGAAACTCATGGCGATGTTTTGGATGAACGCGGCGTCGACCGTATTCAGGGTCATCACCACGGTGTGCGGGTCGGTTTTTTCGACCTTGGCAATGTTCTTGTTCAGGCTCATCCCGTTGAAGTAGGGGAACTCGGTGGGGTAGGCCTTGCGAAACGGATGGTCGGGGTCAAGCATGCGGTTGAAGGTAAACAGCACGTCGTCGGCGTTGAAGTCCCGCGTCGGCTTGAATTCCTTGTTGCTGTGGAATTTCACCCCTTCACGCAGGTGAAAAGTATAGGTCATGCCATCTGGCGAAATATCCCACTTGGTTGCCAACGCAGGTACGACACCGGTCTCGCCCTTTTCAAACTCAACCAGGCGGTTGTACAGCGGCTCGGCCGCGTCGTTGTCGGTGGCGGTGGTGTATTGCGCAGTATCAAAGCCTGCCGGGCTGCCTTCCGAGCAGAACACCAGGCTCCGCTTGTCGGCGGCGTGGCCCATCGTGGCCACAGCCAGCAGGCTGGTGGCAAACATTGCGGATAGAACGGTGGTATGGCGCATGACGATCCCGATCCTTGTTTGTAGTTGTCATCAGCGAGCAACCACCCGGGCGTTCGGCCAAGGTGACATCGCTGATCCCATACGCAGCAAGTGCCTTTCCGCATTTGGAGACTCTGCTGTCCTACGACGTTATGGGTCGCGGAGCTGGCAGTAAATGCACCAAATCGGATTGACCTTGTAGGCAACGGCGTCACGCATCGCAATTCGTTGCTGTAGGACGCAACGATTGCGAGCGTGGTCTGTTTCCTACGGTCCAGGCGGATGCAATAACGGCGACGTTAAGAAACGTCGCCGTCAATGATCCTTACTTGCCGCTGACGCTCACGCCGTAGAAGGAGTTCAAGCCAAACGGGCTGATCTTGAAGTCCTGCACGGTGGAACGCATGGGTTGATACACCGTCGAGTGCGCGATAGGTGTCATCGGGACAGCATCTTTGAGGATATGTTGCGCCTGCTTATACAGCTCGGTGCGTTTGGCGACGTCCGACGTAGCCTTGGCTTCTTTCACGATGCCGTCGAATTTCTTGTCGCACCATTTGGAGAAGTTGTTACCGGACAGCGAGTCGCAGCCGAACAGCACGTTCAGCCAGTTGTCCGGGTCACCATTGTCACCGCTCCAACCAATGATCATGGCCTGGTTCTCGCCACCTTTGGAGCGCTTGATGTACTCGCCCCACTCGTAGCTGGTGATCTTCACGTTGAGACCGATCTTCTTCCAGTCGTTCTGCAGCATTTCAGCCATCAGCTTGGCGTTCGGGTTGTACGGACGCTGAACCGGCATGGCCCACAGAACGATTTCGGTACCTTCCTTGATGCCCGCTTCCTTGAGCAGCGACTTGGCTTTCTCAGGGTCGTACTTGGCATCCTTGATGGTGGTGTCGTACGACCATTGGGTCGGTGGCATGGCGTTGACAGCCAGCTGGCCGGCGCCCTGGTAGACGGAGTCGATGATCTGCTGCTTGTTCACCGACATGTCCAGCGCCTGGCGTACGCGCAGGTCGGCCAGTGGGTTTGGCTGGTCGCTGCCCTTGACCTTGTCCATGACGTTGTAAGCGATGTAGCCCAGGTTGAAACCGGCCTGGTGCGGCAGTTTCAGGTCCTTGTCATCGCCCAGCGCCTTGAGGTCGGCCGGACGTGGGAACAGGGTGATCTGGCATTCGTTTTTCTTGAGTTTCTGGATACGCACCGACGGGTCGGTGGTGATAGCGAAGATCAGGTTGTCGATCTTCACGTCTTCAGGTTTCCAGTAGTCCTTGTTGCCGGTGTAACGGATGTTCGAGTCTTTCTGGTAGCTCTTGAACACGAACGGGCCAGTGCCGATCGGCTTCTGGTTGATGTCCGCAGGCTTGCCTTCCTTGAGCAGTTGAGCGGCGTATTCAGCCGACTGGATCGAGGCGAAGCTCATTGCCAGGTTCTGGATGAAAGCGGCGTCCACGGTGCCAAGGGTGAACTTGACAGTGTGCTCGTCGACTTTCTCGATGTTCTTGATGTTGGTGTCCATCCCCATGTCCGTGAAGTACGGGAACTCGGTGGGGTAGGCTTTGCGGAACGGATCGTCCTTGTTGATCATGCGATTGAACGTGAACAGTACGTCATCGGCATTGAAGGTACGGGTCGGCTTGAAGTACGAAGTGGTGTGGAACTTGACGCCATCACGCAGGTGAAAGGTGTAGGTCAAGCCATCCGGGGAAACGTCCCAGCTGGTGGCGAGCCCAGGAATCACAGCGGTACCGCCGCGTTCGAACTGGGTCAGGCGGTTGAACATGGTTTCGGCCGAGGCATCGAAGTCTGTTCCGGTGGTGTACTGGCCTGGGTCGAAACCGGCCGGGCTCCCTTCGGAGCAGAACACCAGGTTAGTCGCCGCTTGGGCGAAAGGAGCTGCGGCCATAAGGCCAGCGCTAACAATTAACGGAATGACTGCGTGTTTAAGCATGTTGGCCTCATGATTTGTTGTCATTTTTGGTGGTGAGGGCGACCTCGTGAGTCGGCCTGCGGATACTTATGCAGGCGCCATACCCATTGCAAGATGCTGAACCGTCGCGAGGCTGAAACAGTGGTACGAACGTACAGGAATGTCGCAATTATGAAAGTTTGTACATATTTGCGCATATTTTGAGGGTTTTTTCGGTGCAGGAGGTGCACCAAAAATGACCAACCGAGGCGTCTAGCGCACTCGGTTGGGGCGTTGCTGTTACTTATCTAGACTCACGCCATAGAACGGCGTCAGCCCAAAGGGGCTGATCTTGAAGTCTTTGACTTCCTTGCGCAGCGGCTGGAAAACCGTCGAGTTCGCAATAGGCGTTATAGGTACTTGTTCCTTAAGGATTTTCTGTGCCTGTTGATACCACTTGATGCGCTGTTCGCGGTCGTTGCTGACCTTGGCCTGCTGCACGAGTTTGTCGTAGGCCGGGTTACACCATTTGGCGTAGTTGCTGCCCTTGACCGCAGCGCAACTGTAGAGCACGCCGAGCCAGTTATCCGGGTCACCGTTGTCGCCGGTCCAGCCATAAATCATCGCGTCATGCTCGCCATTTTTGGCGCGTTTGATGTATTCGCCCCACTCATAACTGACGATATTGGCCTTGATGCCGACCTTTTCCCAATCCTGCTGGATCATTTGTGCCGACATGCGCGCGTTCGGGTTGGACGCGCGTTGTACGGTCATTGCCCACAGGTTGACGGTGGTACCGGGTGCAACCCCTGCTTCTTTTAGTAGCGCCTTGGCCTTGGTCGGGTCATAGGGTGCATCCTTGATGGTGGGGTCATAAGACCACTGCGCTGGAGGGAGGGCATTCTGCGCCAATTGTCCGGCGCTCTGGTACACGGCCTTGATGATCGCCGGCTTGTCGATGGCCATGTCCAGGGCCTGACGCACCTTGAGCTGATCAAGTGGTGGGTGGGTCACGTTATAGGCCAGGAAACCCAGGTTGAAACCGGCTTGTTGCAGCACATGCAGGTTCGGGTCCTGCTTCATCACCTCGATATCTGCAGGGCGCGGGTAACCGCTGACCTGGCATTCGCCGGCCTTGAGCTTCTGCAGGCGCGACGCCGCATCCGGGGTGATGGCAAACACCAGGTTGTCGAGCTTCACGTCCTCGGGTTTCCAATACTGTTTATTGGCCACGTAACGGATCTGCGAATCCTTCTGGTAGCGCTTGAACACGAACGGCCCGGTGCCCACCGGTTTCTGGTTGATCTCTTCGGCCTTGCCTTGCTTGAGCAGTTGCGCGGCGTACTCGGCGGACTGCACCGAGGCGAAGCTCATGGCCAGGTTCTGGACGAACGACGCATCGACGTTGTTCAGGTTGAACCGCACGGTGTGGTCATCGAGTTTGTCGACGCTCTTGATCGTGGTGTTCAACCCCATGTCGGTGAAGTACGGCGACTCGGAGGGGTAGGCCTGGCGAAATGGGCTTTGCGCATCGAGCAGGCGATTGAAGGTAAACAGCACATCATCCGCGTTGAAATCGCGGGTAGGGCTGAAGAAATCGGTGGTGTGGAACTTGACGCCATCGCGCAGGTGGAAGGTGTAGGTCAGGCCGTCTTGGGAGATATCCCAGCTTGTCGCCAGGCCAGGTTCGACTTCGGTGCCGCCGCGCTTGAACTGGGTCAGGCGGTTGAACACGGTTTCGGCGGACGCATCGAAATCGGTGCCGCTGGTGTACTGGCTGGGGTCGAAACCGGCGGGGCTGGCTTCGGAACAGTAGACCAGGGTACTGGCCGCCTGGGCCAGCGGCATGCAGGCCAGCAGGCCGGCAGCGAGGAGGAGCGGTTTTAAGGCGATTCTTTCCATGGAGACCCCTGAAGTGGCAGGCATATGTAAGCTGCCCAAACGAAAACGGCGCTACCGAGGGTAACGCCGTTCAGGTTTATCAGGTAGGGGTCACGGCATCTGCACTTCAATCACGCCATCGGCGCTCATGTTGACTTGGCTGGTGCCGGCTTCCACTTCTGGCGTAGGTGCCGAATCGGCCATGGCGGCTTTCATCATCATGCCGCCACGGGCATAGGGCATCGGGTAGCCGTTGGTGTTGAAGTTCAGGTTGACGATCTTGTAACCCTTGCCACCCAACGCATCGGTGGCCAATTGTGCGCGTGCTTTGAACGCGGCGACCGCATCTTTGAGCAGCGCATCTTCGCTGGACTTGCGCGTAGCGTCGGCGATGGAGAACTCCATGTTGTCCATTTTCAGGGTGCTCTGCAGTTCGCCGGTGAGCTTGGACAGCGCCGGGAAGTCTGCGCTTTCCAGGCGCAGTTCGGCGCGTTCACGCCAGCCGGTGATTTTCTGGTTCTTGCTGTCGTAGATCGGGTAGCTGTTGCGGCTGCCCTGGCGCAGGGTCACGCCTTTGACTTCACGGGCCTGGCCCAGGGCCTTGTTCATGGTGGTGGTGATTTCGGCGGCGAGCTTGGCCGGGTCGCTGTTCTGGGATTCGGTGTACAGGGTCACGATCATCTTGTCGCGGGCCACCTCCTGGCTGACCTCGGCGCGCAGGGAAATCTGGTTGTAGTTCAGTGCGTCAGCGGCCAGTGCTGGCAGGCTGACCAGAGTGCCGACGCTGAGGGTGAGGGCGGCTGCACTGCGAGTGAAACGAGACATGGAAGCTCCTTGAGATAGTCGTGTTCGGTATGACTGTAGACGGTGACATCGGGTTCTTCGGGTTTACACATTCGCTACAAGTTGTGGTGATGCCGACGAACGGTCATTTGCCTGGCCTGCGGCAAAGAGCCACACGCGCCGTGCCAGCTTGCCTGCTTCGTTTATACTCCTGCCGATCCGCCTGCAGCGCTCACCGGGAGAGCACATGCTCGCCGCCGTAAAACTGACTTCCGCCACTCGCCAGAACCTCTGGCGCCTGACGTTCATCCGTACCTTGGTACTGGCCGCACAGGCCGGCTCCGTCGGGCTCGCCTATTGGTTCGACTTGCTGCCGCTGCCGTGGCTGCAACTGGGTGTGACCCTGGGTTTCTCCACCGTGCTCTGTGCGTTTACCGCGATCCGGTTGCGCACCACCTGGCCGGTGACCGAGCTGGAATACGCCCTGCAACTGGCCTGCGATCTGTTTATCCACAGTGTGTTGCTGTATTTCTCCGGCGGTTCCACCAATCCGTTTGTTTCGTATTACCTGGTGCCCCTGACCATCGCCGCGGTGACGTTGCCGTGGCGCTACTCGGTGGTGCTGTCGGGCATCGCCTTGACGCTTTACACCTTGCTGCTGGCACGGTTCTACCCGCTGCAAACCTTTCCGATTGCCCGGGAAAACCTGCAGATCTACGGCATGTGGCTGAGTTTTGCCCTGTCCGCCGCAGTGATCACGTTCTTCGCCGCGCGCATGGCCGAAGAACTGCGCCGCCAGGAAGAATTGCGCGCCATTCGCCGTGAAGAAGGCCTGCGCGACCAGCAGTTGCTGGCCGTTGCCACCCAGGCTGCCGGCGCCGCCCATGAACTGGGCACACCTTTGGCCACCATGAGCGTGCTGCTCAACGAAATGACCCAGGACCATCACGACCCGGCGCTGCAGGAAGATCTCGGCGTGCTGCGCGAACAGGTCAAGCAATGCAAGCAGACGTTGCAGCAACTGGTACGCGCCGCCGAAGCCAATCGCCGCCTGGCAGTGGAGATGCAGGACGTGACCCTGTGGCTCGACGAAGCCCTGAACCGCTGGCACCTGATGCGTCCCGAAGCCAGTTACCGTTTCCACCTGCTGGGCCAGGGCAGCGTGCCGCGCATGGCGCCGCCACCGGATCTGACCCAGGCGCTGCTCAACCTGCTGAACAATGCGGCCGACGCCTGCCCCGACGGCCTGGGCGTGCAATTGGACTGGGACGCCGAAGACGTGACCATCAGCATTCGCGACCACGGCGCGGGTGTGCCGCTGGCCATTGCCGAGCAGATCGGCAAACCCTTCTTTACCACCAAGGGCAAAGGCTTCGGCCTCGGCCTGTTTTTGAGCAAGGCCAGCGTGACCCGCGCGGGCGGCTCAGTGAAGCTCTATAGTCATGAGGAAGGTGGCACGCTCACCGAGCTGCGCCTGCCCCGTGTCGCACGAGGAGATATCGATGAGTGACGAGATCCAAGTCGAAGGCGAAGAACTGCCGCACCTGTTGCTGGTAGATGACGACGCCACCTTTACCCGCGTGATGGCGCGCGCCATGAGCCGTCGCGGTTTCCGTGTCAGCACTGCAGGGTCTGCCGAGGAGGGCTTCACCATCGCCCAGGCCGACCTGCCGGACTACGCGGCGCTCGACCTGAAAATGGACGGCGACTCCGGCCTGGTGCTGCTGCCCAAGCTGCTGGAGCTCGACCCGGAAATGCGCGTGGTGATCCTCACCGGTTACTCCAGCATTGCCACGGCCGTCGAGGCGATCAAGCGCGGCGCCTGCAACTACCTGTGCAAACCGGCGGACGCCGACGACGTACTGGCTGCCTTGCTCTCCGAGCACGCCGACCTGGACACCCTGGTGCCGGAAAACCCGATGTCGGTGGACCGCCTGCAGTGGGAACACATCCAGCGCGTGCTGACCGAGCACGAAGGCAACATCTCCGCCACTGCCCGCGCCCTGGGCATGCACCGCCGTACCTTGCAGCGCAAGCTGCAGAAGCGCCCGGTCCGCCGCTGAGCCTGATCTGAACAACAGCTGAACAAGCTGCTTCAGGCCGCACGGAGTCCCGAACCGATCCACTATGATCGGTTCGAACGCGTGTCATCTTTTTCCTACCGAGCCTGAACGATGAATCCGAACGCTGAGTACTCCGCGGTCAACGACGCGGTGCGTGGGCAATTCTTCCGCCGCACCTGGGCGATGATTACGCCCTATTGGCGCAGTGAAGAGAAGGGCAAGGCCTGGTTGTTGCTGGCGGTGGTGATCGGTTTGTCGCTGTTCAGCGTGGCGATCTCCGTGTGGCTCAACCACTGGTACAAGGATTTTTACAACGCCCTGGAGAACAAGGACACCGCCGCCTTCTGGCAACAGATCGGCTATTTCTGCGGCATCGCCACCGTGGCGATTCTTGGCGCGGTGTACCGTCTCTATTTGACACAGATGCTGACCATTCGCTGGCGGGCGTGGTTGACCGAAAAGTATTTTGCACGGTGGCTGGGCCACAAGAATTACTACCAGCTGGAGCAGGGCGGCTACACCGATAACCCTGACCAGCGGATTTCCGAAGACCTCAATAGCTTTACCTCGAACACCTTGAGCCTTGGCCTAGGCCTGCTGCGCAATGTGGTGAGCCTGGTGTCGTTCTCGATCATCCTGTGGGGCGTGTCGGGCAGCATCGACGTCTTCGGTATCACTATTCCAGGCTACATGTTCTGGTGTGCCTTGGTTTACGCGGCAGTCGGCAGCTGGTTGACCCATCTGATCGGTCGCCGTTTGATCGGCTTGAGCAACCAACAACAACGTTTCGAAGCAGACCTGCGTTTTTCGATGGTGCGGGTGCGGGAGAACGCCGAAAGTATCGCCCTGTACAACGGCGAGCCCAACGAGAATCAACGCTTGAGTGCTCGCTTCGGGAAGGTCTGGCATAACTACTGGGACATCATGAAGGTGTCCAAGCGCCTGACGTTTTTCACTGCCGGTTACGAACAGATTGCCACCGTGTTTGCGTTTATCGTGGCAGCACCGCGCTATTTCTCCGGCAAGATCGAGTTGGGTGAGCTGATGCAAATCAACTCGGCGTTCGGCAACGTGCAAGGCAACTTCAGCTGGTTTATCAGCGCGTACTCGGACCTGGCCGGCTGGCGCGCGACCAGTGACCGTCTGCTGAGCTTTCAGCAGGCCATGCGTGACAACGAGCAACGTCCAGCGGCCATCGATGTATGCGTCGAGGGCGAACGCCTGGTGGTGCAGGGGCTGGGCATGGATCTGGTCGATGGCCGCCACCTGCTGACCGACGCCCATATGATCGTTGAGCCGGGGCAGCGTGTGATGCTCAGTGGCCGTTCCGGCAGCGGCAAAAGTACCTTGTTGCGCGCGATGGGGCATCTCTGGCCCGCCGGCCACGGCAGCATTCGTCTACCGGCCAAGCGTTACCTGTTCCTGCCACAAAAGCCCTACTTGCCGATCGGCACGCTGAAGGCCGTATTGAGTTATCCACAGGACGACAGCGTCTACCCGGCAGAACGTTATGCACAGGTCCTGGAAACCTGCCGCCTGCCTCATCTGGTCGGCCGGCTGGAGGAAGCCAACCACTGGCAGCGCATGCTCTCGCCGGGCGAGCAGCAACGCCTGGCTTTTGCCCGTGCCTTGTTGTTCGCGCCGCAATGGCTGTACATGGACGAAGCCACGTCGGCGATGGATGAAGAGGATGAAGCGACGCTGTATCAGGCGTTGATCGATGAGTTGCCGGGGCTGAGCATCGTCAGCGTCGGCCATCGCAGCAGCCTCAAGCGCTTCCATGGGCGGCATGTGCGCATCGAGGGTGGGCGCTTGCAAGAACAGCAATTGGCGTAAGGTCAAACTCGGTCAATGCGGGGGCGGGCTTGCTCGCGAATAGGGTCTATCAGTTACCGATGTGCTGACTGACCCACCGCTTTCGCAAGCAAGCCCGCTCCCCCATTTGATTGATGTTGTTTGTGAGACTCACAAAAAAGCCCGGCTGATCATCGATCAGCCGGGCTTTTTAGTGTTTGAGAATCAGGTTACTTCTTCAAACCGTAATGCTCATCCAGCATGCCTGGAGCGTTCGGCGTTTTTGGCGCGTAGTCCCGTGGTGGCTCCTGGTTTTCCCGTGGCGGGGTCAGGCGTTCCCGTGGGGTTTGCGGTGCATCGGAATGCAGCGCGGCCAGCAGGCGCTGACGGGTGATGTCGTCGAGGGCCAGGCGGTTGGCGCCATCGGCGAGGTGATCCTGTACTTCCTGGTAGCTCTGGGTGAGCTTCTTGACCAGGGTCGCGGTGCTGTTGAAGTGGGTAACAACCTCGTTCTGATAACTGTCAAAACGTTCCTGAATGTCATCCAACTGACGCTGCGTGCGGTTAGGCGCGGCATTCGGCAGCAAGCGAGCAACCAGGAAACCAATGGCGACACCGGCAACCAGGGCAAGAGTCGGCAACAACCAAACTAAGAGCGAGTGTTCCACGAGTCCTTCCTCTATAAACGGCTTTGCTTTACGTTAACGGCTCAAACCTGCGCTGTATACCGCGATTAAGCTCGCAATGATGCCATGCACAGACTTTTAGCTAGACGAGTCGACCCTTTGTGAGGTCACGGAGTTCATCTCTTGCTCATGCGTGAAACCCCCGTTTTGATCGATGGCCCGGTAGGCCAATTGGAAGCCTTGTACCTGGATCACCCCGAGCCACGTGGCCTGGCGCTGATCTGCCACCCCAACCCGGTGCAAGGCGGGACCATGCTCAATAAAGTTGTATCGACCCTGCAACGCACCGCTCGCGATGCCGGTTTGATTACCTTGCGTTTCAATTACCGTGGCGTTGGCGCGAGCGCCGGCACCCACGATATGAGCACCGGCGAAGTGGATGACGCCGAAGCGGCCGCCACTTGGCTGCGGGAAAAACACCCGGACCTGCCGATCACCTTGCTCGGTTTTTCCTTCGGTGGCTACGTCGCTGCCAGCCTCGGCGGGCGCTTGGAAGCCAAGGGTGAAAAACTGTCACATTTGTTCATGGTTGCGGCGGCGGTGATGCGTCTTCGCGATACCGATGCGCTTCCCCAGGGCTGCCCATTGACGCTGATCCAGCCGGAAACCGACGAAGTGGTCGACCCGCAGACCGTCTACGCTTGGTCCGCCGCCTTGAATCGCCCCCATGAGCTGCTGAAAGTGGCAGAATGCGGACACTTTTTTCACGGCAAGCTCACCGATCTGAAGGATCTGGTGCTGCCGCGACTTTCGAATTGATAGCAGTCTGATAAGCGATTACCCATGACGACTCGTACCCGTATCCTCACCGGCATCACCACCACCGGCACGCCGCACCTGGGCAACTACGCCGGTGCGATCCGCCCGGCGATCCTTGCCAGCCAGGACGCCAATGCCGACTCCTTTTACTTCCTGGCCGACTACCACGCCCTGATCAAATGCGATGACCCGCAGCGCATCCAGCGTTCGCGCATGGAAATCGCCGCGACCTGGCTGGCCGGTGGCCTGGACGTGAACCGGGTGACCTTCTACCGCCAGTCCGACATCCCGGAAATCCCCGAGCTGACCTGGCTGCTCACTTGCGTTGCCGCCAAGGGCCTGCTCAACCGCGCCCATGCGTACAAGGCCTCGGTAGACAAGAACGTGGAAGCCGGCGAAGACCCGGATGCGGGCATCAGCATGGGCCTCTACAGCTACCCGGTGCTGATGGCGGCGGACATCCTGATGTTCAACGCGCACAAGGTGCCGGTGGGTCGCGACCAGATCCAGCACGTGGAAATGGCCCGCGACATCGGCCAGCGCTTCAACCACCTGTTCGGTAACGGTAAAGAATTCTTCACCATGCCCGAGGCGTTGATCGAAGAAAGCGTCGCCACCTTGCCGGGCCTGGATGGTCGCAAGATGTCCAAGAGCTATGACAACACCATTCCGTTGTTCACCAGCGCCAAGGACATGAAGGACGCGATCTCGCGCATCGTCACCGACTCCCGCGCGCCGGGCGAAGCCAAGGACCCGGACAATTCGCACCTGTTCACCCTGTACCAGGCGTTTGCCAGCAAGGCCCAGGAAGAAGAGTTCCGTGCCGAACTGCTGCAAGGGCTGGGCTGGGGCGAGGCGAAGAATCGTCTGTTCCAACTGCTGGACGGCCAGCTTGGCGAAGCCCGCGAGCGTTACCATCAATTGATGTCGCGCCCGTCGGACATGGAAGACCTGCTGCTGGTCGGCGCCAACAAGGCCCGTGCCGTGGCGGCACCTTTCCTGGCCGAGCTGCGCGAGGCGGTAGGCCTGCGTTCGTTCGTCAACCCGATCGCAGCGCCGGTCGCGACCAAGAAGAAAGCTGCAAAAGCCGCGCGCTTCGTGAGCTTCCGTGAAGACGACGGCAGCTTCCGCTTCCGCCTGCTGGCGGCCGAGGGTGAGCAACTGCTGCTGTCGCGAAACTTTGCTGACGGTAAAGCGGCGGGCGCGGTGACCAAGCAACTGCAAAGCGGCGATGGGCTGGACGTACGCACCGAGGCCCTGAGCTTCAGTGTATGGCTGGACGGCGCCGCAGTGGCCGACAGCGCCGAGTTCGCCGACGAAGCGTCCCGTGATGCTGCCATCGCCGCTCTGCGCGTTGCGTTGACCCCCCTCGAGGATTAACCCGACCAAGGGTTGATTGCCATTATCCGGGGCCGTCGTTACAGTGACGGCCCGTTTTTGTTGCCTTGCTAACGAAATTATGACGCCCCTAGAACGATATCAAGCTGATCTGAAACGCCCTGAATTCTTCCATGACGCGGCCCAGGAAACGGCGGTGCGTCATTTGCAGCGCCTGTACGACGACCTGGTTGCGGCCTCGCAAAGCAAGCCGGGGATGCTCAGCAAGCTGTTTGGCAAGAAAGACCATACGCCGGTCAAGGGCCTGTATTTCTGGGGCGGCGTGGGGCGGGGCAAGACTTACCTGGTCGACACGTTCTTCGAAGCGTTGCCGTTCAAGGAAAAAGTACGGACGCACTTCCACCGCTTCATGAAGCGCGTGCACGAAGAGATGAAGACCCTGCCGGGCGAGAAAAACCCGCTGACCATCATCGCCAAGCGCTTCTCCGAAGAAGCCCGGGTGATCTGCTTCGATGAGTTCTTCGTCTCCGACATCACCGATGCCATGATCCTCGGCACCCTGATGGAAGAGCTGTTCAAGAACGGCGTGACCCTGGTCGCCACCTCGAACATCGTGCCCGACGGCTTGTACAAGGACGGCCTGCAGCGCGCGCGCTTCCTGCCGGCCATTGCGCTGATCAAGCAGAACACCGAAATCGTCAACGTCGACAGCGGCGTCGACTACCGCCTGCGTCACCTGGAGCAAGCGGAGCTGTTCCACTTCCCGCTGAACGAAGCGGCGCACGAAAGCCTGAAGAAGAGCTTCCGCGCCCTCACGCCGGAATGCACCCAGGCGGTGGAAAACGACAAGCTGATGATCGAGAACCGCGAAATCATCGCGCTGCGTACTTGCGATGACGTGGCTTGGTTCGAATTCCGCCAGCTGTGCGACGGCCCGCGTAGCCAGAACGACTACATCGAACTGGGCAAGATCTTCCATGCGGTGATCTTGAGCGGCGTGGAGCAGATGAGCGTGACCACCGACGACATCGCACGACGTTTTATCAACATGGTCGACGAGTTCTACGACCGTAACGTCAAGCTGATCATTTCGGCGGAAGTCGAGCTGAAGGATCTGTACACCGGCGGGCGCTTGAACTTCGAGTTCCAGCGCACGCTGAGTCGCTTGCTGGAAATGCAGTCCCACGAGTTCCTGTCGCGCGGGCACAAACCTTAGCAGCAACCCAACACAAATGTGGGAGGGGGCTTGCCCCCGATAGCGGTGGTTCAGTCAATATCTACAGTGACTGACACGCTGCCATCGGGGGCAAGCCCCCTCCCACATTTTGGTTTCTGTGCACCCTTGGTTACGCGGCTTGCTGGAGTTACGCGGCCTGCTGGAATTGCTGGCGGTACTGGTTTGGCGACAGTTCGGTGTGCTGTCGGAACAGCCTGGCAAAGAAACTCGCATCGTCATAACCCACTTCATAACTGATGGTCTTGATGCTCTTGCGGCTGCCCGAGAGCAATCCCTTGGCCGTCTCGATGCGCAGACGTTGCAGGTAATGCAGCGGCTTGTCGCCGGTAGCGGTCTGGAAGCGACGCATGAAATTGCGAATGCTCATGCCGTGTTCCCGGGCCACGTCTTCGAAGCGGAATTTGTCGGCGAAGTGCTCTTCGAGCCAATGCTGGATCTGCAGGATGATCACGTCCTGGTGTAACTTCTGCCCGCCAAACCCAATGCGTCCAGGCGAATAGCTGCGCTGCACTTCGTAGAGAATGTCGCGGGCCACCGCCTGGGCGATGTTGGCGCCGCAGAAGCGTTCGATCAGGTAGATATAGAGGTCGCACGCCGAGGTGGTGCCGCCGGCGCAATACAGGTTGTCGGCGTCGGTGAGGTGCTTGTCCTGGTTGAGCTGTACCTGGGGAAAGCGTTCGGTGAACGCGTTGAAGAAGCGCCAATAGGTGGTCGCTTCCTTGCCATCGAGCAGGCCGGCTTCGGCCAGCCAGAACACCCCGGTGGCTTCGCCGCACAACACGGCGCCGCGTGCGTGTTGCGCACGTAACCATGGCAGCACCTGGGGGTAGCGGGTGCAGAGGGCGTCGAAGTCATCCCAGAAAGCCGGTAGCACGATGATGTCGGCGTCTTCCAGGCCGCCGTCCACCGGCATGATCACATCGCTGAAGCTGCGCACCGATTGCCCGTCGGGGCTGACCAGGCGCGTTTCAAACGCGGGGGTCAGGCCCAGGCCTTGCTGTTTGCCGTACCGCAGGCTGGCGAGGTGGAAGAAATCCTTGGCTTGCATGAGGGTTGAAGCGAATACCCGATCAATGGCCAAAATGCTGACGCGCCGCAACGGCGTGGAGATTTGGTTAGACATAATTTCATTTATTCTTATAGGGGAAAGTGGTCACCAGACGGCTGGATCGTCTTATTTTTTGTCGCATGTGTCCAGTGTCCCGTGATGCCTTCGCGGCATAGTCTCTGTGGGCTCGTCCTTGTCCGACAATCCACGCAGGTGACCCATGATTCCCAGAACCTTGTTCAGCCCGGAACACGAACTCTTCCGCGAGAGCGTGCGCACCTTCCTCGAAAAAGATGCCGCGCCGTTTCATGGACACTGGGAGAAGCAGGGCTATATCGACCGTCGCTTATGGAACAAGGCCGGGGAGGCGGGCATGCTGTGTTCCCATCTGCCGGAGGAATATGGCGGGCTGGGTGCGGACTTTCTCTACAGCGCGGTGGTCATTGAAGAGATCAGCCGGCTGGGCCTGACCGGTATCGGTTTTTCCCTGCATTCGGACATTGTTGCGCCGTACATCCTGCATTACGGCAGTGAGGCGCTGAAGCACAAATATTTGCCCAAGCTGATCTCCGGCGAAATGGTCACGGCCATTGCCATGACCGAGCCGGGCGCCGGTTCCGACCTGCAAGGCGTGAAGACCACGGCGGTGCTGGACGGTGACGAATACGTGATCAATGGCTCCAAGACCTTCATTACCAATGGCTATCTCGCGGAGTTGGTGATTGTGGTAGCCAAGACCGATCCCAAGGCTGGCGCGAAGGGCACCAGCCTGTTTCTGGTGGAGGCCGACACGCCGGGCTTCGACAAAGGCAAGCGCCTGGAGAAAGTCGGCATGAAAGCCCAGGACACGTCGGAGCTGTTCTTCCAGGATGTGCGGGTGCCCAAGGAAAACCTGCTGGGCCAGGCCGGCATGGGCTTCGCGTATTTGATGCAGGAGTTGCCCCAGGAGCGACTGACGGTAGCGATTGGCGCGTTGTCATCCGCCGAGGCAGCGCTGGAGTGGACCCTGGAATACACCCGCGAGCGTAAGGCATTCGGCAAGGCGATTGCGGATTTCCAGAACACTCGCTTCAAGTTGGCGGAAATGGCCACCGAGATTCAGATTGGCCGTGTGTTCGTCGACAAATGCATGGCGCTGCACCTGGAAGGCAAGCTGGATGTGCCCACGGCGGCGATGGCCAAGTATTGGGCCACGGACTTGCAATGCAAGGTGCTCGATGAGTGCGTGCAGTTGCACGGCGGCTACGGCTTTATGTGGGAATACCCGATTGCACGGGCGTGGGCGGATGCGCGGGTGCAGCGGATCTACGCGGGGACCAACGAGATCATGAAGGAGATCATTGCGCGGGCGCTTTGACCTTTAGTCTTGTTGAAGGCCTCTTCGCGGGCAAGCCCGCTCCCACACTTTGATTTGTGAATACATTCAAATGTGGGAGCGGGCTTGCCCGCGAAGGCGGCTTAAGGGTCCATCAAGGCGCTGGGTTCGGATGATCCTTCTGAATCGCCTCAATCCCTTCCAAAACCTCTTTCGAGAGTTTCAGGTCGGCACTGGCAATGTTGCTGTCCAGTTGCTCCAGGCTGGTGGCGCCAATGATGTTGCTGGTCACGAACGGCTGCTGGGTCACGAACGCGAGCGCCATCTGCGCCGGGTCCAGGCCGTGTTCCCGTGCCAACGCCACATAACGGCTGCACGCCGCTTCCGACTGCGGGTTGAAGTAACGGCTGAAGCGGCTGTACTCGGTCAACCGGGCCTTGGCCGGGCGTGCGCCACCTTCGTATTTGCCACTGAGCATGCCAAACGCCAGCGGCGAATACGCCAGCAGGCCGCACTGTTCACGAATCGCGACTTCCGCCAAACCTACCTCAAAGCTACGGTTGAGCAGGTTGTAGGGATTCTGGATCGACACCGCACGGCTCCAGCCACGGGCTTCGGCCAGTGCCAGGAATTTCATGGTGCCCCATGGGGTTTCGTTGGACAGGCCGATGTGGCGAATCTTGCCCGCCTTGACTTGCTCGTCCAGCGCTTCGAGGGTTTCCTCCAGCGGGGTGAGATCGTCTTCGTCCTTGTGCTTGTAGCTCAGTTGGCCGAAGAAATTGGTGCTGCGTTCCGGCCAGTGCAACTGGTAGAGGTCGATCCAGTCGGTCTGCAAGCGTTTGAGGCTGGCATCCAGGGCGTCGACGATGTGCTTGCGGTTGTGGCGCAGGTGGCCATCGCGGATATAGTCGATGGTGTTGCCGGGGCCGGCGATCTTGCTCGCCAGGACCCAGTCGGCACGGTCGCCACGACTTTTGAAGTAATTGCCGATGTAACGCTCGGTGGTGGCATAGGTGTCGGCCTTGGGCGGCACCGGGTACATTTCCGCCGTGTCGAGGAAGTTGATCCCCGCGGCCTTGGCCCGCTCGATCTGTGCGAAGGCCTCTGCCTCGCTGTTCTGCTCGCCCCAGGTCATGGTGCCCAAGGCTATCGCGCTCACGTTCAGATCCGTACGGCCCAGCTGTCGATAATCCATCGGGTACTCCTTCAGGGAAAACAATCATAAAAGCAGGTTGAATTTTTTTTCGCAATCTGCATAATTGCCCACCTCTTTCTGCAGTGGAAGTGATGCGCCGCCTGCCGAAGAATCTTGCCGTTGAACGGACGCGCCGACCCGAGCCCCCGATAGCGTCTGTATCCGGCTGCCTTTGACTTGTCAAAGTACGCACTATTCAGTAAGATCCGCCGTCTAATTTACAGGGCGGCCCCTGAGGCTATTAAAGAATGACAACTTTTACTGCAAAACCGGAAACAGTTCAGCGCGACTGGTTTGTCGTCGACGCCGCTGGTCAGACCCTGGGTCGTCTGGCCACTGAAGTCGCCAGCCGTCTGCGTGGCAAGCACAAGCCTGAGTACACCCCTCACGTTGACACCGGTGACTACATCGTGATCATCAACGCTGAGCAGGTTCGTGTAACCGG
Organism: Pseudomonas simiae; assembly: GCF_000934565.1. Taxonomy (NCBI): domain Bacteria; kingdom Pseudomonadati; phylum Pseudomonadota; class Gammaproteobacteria; order Pseudomonadales; family Pseudomonadaceae; genus Pseudomonas; species Pseudomonas simiae. Next base: position 936,152 of record NZ_CP010896.1, read on the forward strand.
CAACAAAGCAAGCGACAAAATGTACTACCGTCACTCCGGTTTCCCAGGCGGTATCAAGTCTTCCAACTTCGAAGGCCTGATTGCCAAGAAGCCTGAAGCCCCGATCGAAATCGCGGTCAAAGGCATGCTGCCTAAGGGCCCACTGGGTCGCGATATGTTTCGCAAGCTGAAAGTCTATGCGGGCGCTGTACACCCTCATGCTGCTCAGCAGCCCCAAGAACTGAAGTTTTAACGGAATAGTTCATTATGTCGGCGACTCAAAATTACGGCACTGGCCGTCGCAAAACCGCAACCGCTCGCGTTTTCCTGCGTCCGGGTACTGGTAACATCTCGATCAACAACCGCTCCCTGGACAACTTCTTCGGCCGCGAAACTGCCCGCATGGTAGTTCGTCAGCCGCTGGAATTGACCGAGACCGTTGAAAAGTTCGACATCTACGTCACCGTTATCGGTGGCGGTGTAAGTGGTCAAGCTGGCGCAATCCGCCACGGTATCACTCGCGCTCTGATGCAGTACGACGAAACCCTGCGTGGCGCTCTGCGCAAAGCTGGCTTCGTGACTCGCGATGCCCGTGAAGTTGAACGTAAGAAAGTCGGTCTGCGTAAAGCGCGTAAGCGTCCGCAGTACTCGAAGCGTTAATTCGCTTTACGTTCCACAGAAACGCCCAGCCCCTTCGCGGAGCTGGGCGTTTTTTATTGCCTGCGATTTATGCATAAATTTGTGCGTGACAACTTGCCACATCCGTAGACCCCCTATACTACAAGGCCTGGAGGCTGAGCTCCCGGCAATTCCCTTGTCATACGTGGGGCTTTTCATTACCATCCGTCAAAATTTTTATAAGTAAAGATTCAACACTTAGTAGACGCCTGATTTAACAGGCCAAAAAGCTGATGGGAGAGGACTGAATGAGCAATGACGGCGTGAATGCAGGCCGGCGTCGCTTCTTGGTAGCAGCCACATCCGTGGTGGGTGCTGCAGGAGCGGTGGGGGCTGCGGTCCCGTTCGTGGGGTCATGGTTTCCCAGTGCCAAGGCGAAAGCCGCAGGTGCACCGGTGAAGGTGAATATCAGCAAGATCGAGCCAGGGCAGCAGATGATTGCTGAATGGCGCGGCCAGCCGGTCTTCATTGTTCGTCGTACCGAGGAAATCCTGGGGAATCTCAAAAAGATCGAAGGCCAGTTGTCTGACCCTCAATCCGAGAAGTCCGACCAACCCGCCTACGCCAAGAATGAAGTGCGTTCGATCAAGCCGGAGATCCTGCTACTGGTCGGTCTCTGTACCCACCTGGGTTGCTCGCCTACCTTCCGCCCGGAAGTGGCCCCTGTCGACCTGGGCAAGGATTGGGTCGGCGGTTATTTCTGCCCCTGCCACGGCTCCCACTACGACCTCGCTGGCCGCGTCTACAAATCCCAGCCTGCTCCCTTGAACCTGCCGGTTCCTCCGCACACCTACGAAACTGACGACCTCATTGTCATTGGCCTCGATAAGGAGAACGCGTGATGAGCAAGTTCATGGATTGGGTGGATGCGCGCTTCCCCGCCACTAAAATGTGGGAAGACCATCTCAGCAAATATTACGCGCCAAAAAACTTCAACTTCTTTTACTTCTTCGGCTCCCTGGCACTGCTGGTGCTGGTCAACCAGATCGTCACCGGCGTCTGGCTGACGATGAGCTACACCCCGTCGGCGGAAGAGGCGTTTGCTTCGGTCGAGTACATCATGCGTGACGTCGAGTACGGCTCGATCCTGCGCCTGCTGCACTCCACGGGCGCGTCGGCGTTCTTTATCGTCGTCTACCTGCACATGTTCCGCGGCCTGCTCTATGGCTCGTACCAGAAGCCCCGCGAGCTGGTGTGGGTGTTCGGCATGCTGATCTACCTGGCGCTGATGGCTGAAGCCTTCATGGGCTACCTGCTGCCCTGGGGCCAGATGTCGTACTGGGGCGCCCAGGTGATCATCTCGCTGTTCGGTGCGATCCCGGTGATCGGCAACGACCTGACCCAGTGGATCCGGGGTGACTACCTGATCTCGGGCATCACCCTGAACCGCTTCTTTGCCCTGCACGTGGTGGCCTTGCCGATCGTGATCCTGGGCCTGGTGGTACTGCACATCCTGGCGCTGCACGAGGTGGGTTCCAACAACCCGGATGGCGTGGACATCAAGAAGCACAAGGACGAAAACGGCATCCCGCTGGATGGCATTCCGTTCCACCCTTACTACACCGTGAAAGACATTGTCGGCGTGGTGGTGTTCCTGTTCGTGTTCTGCTCGATCGTGTTCTTTTTCCCGGAGATGGGCGGTTATTTCCTGGAGAAACCTAACTTCGAACAGGCCAACGCCTTCAAGACACCTGAGCACATTGCCCCCGTCTGGTACTTCACACCGTTCTACGCGATCTTGCGGGCGATCCCCGACAAGCTCATGGGCGTGATTGCCATGGGCGCGGCCATTGCGGTGCTGTTCGTGTTGCCTTGGCTTGACCGCAGCCCGGTCAAATCCATGCGCTACAAGGGCTGGCTAAGCAAGATCTGGCTGTGGGTGTTCTGCATTGCGTTCGTGATCCTGGGTGTACTCGGTGTCTTGGCGCCGACTCCAGAGCGTACGCTGCTGTCGCAGGTCTGCACCTTCCTGTACTTTGCCTACTTCATTCTGATGCCGTTCTATACCCGGCTCGAGAAGACCAAACCGGTTCCGGAAAGGGTGACTGGCTGATGAAAAAGTTATTCGTTGCATTGATGCTTGCGGCACTGCCGCTACTGTCCTTCGCTGCCGAGCATGGCGGACCGGAGCTGGAAAAAGTCGATATCGACGTGTCTGACAAGGCTGCCATGCAGGATGGCGCGCGCACGTTCGCCAACTATTGCATGGGCTGCCACAGCGCCAAGTTCCAGCGTTACGAGCGTGTTGCCGATGACCTTGGCATCCCCCATGAAATGATGCTGGAAAAGCTGGTGTTCACGGGCGCCAAGATCGGCGACCACATGACCATCGGCATGAAGCCTGCAGACGCCAAGACCTGGTTCGGCGCAGCGCCGCCTGACTTGACCCTGGTAGCCCGTGTGCGGGGTACCGACTGGCTCTACGGCTACCTGAAATCCTTCTACGAAGACCCGGCACGTCCGTATGGCGTGAACAACCGTGTGTTCCCGAACGTCGGCATGCCTAACGTTCTGGTCGGCCTGCAAGGCAAGCAAGTGGTAGGATGCAAGCAGATCCAGGTCGTTGAAGACGGCAAGAAGCAATACGATCCGTTGACCGGCACACCTTTGACTCATGAAGCGTGCGATCAACTGAAGATAGAAACCCCAGGTTCGTTGACAGACGAGCAGTTCGACGAGAAGGTCAAGAACCTCGTGACCTTCCTGGCCTACTCGGCCAATCCGGTCAAACTGGAGCATCAGCGCATCGGTACGTATGTGTTGCTGTACCTGGCCTTCTTCTTCGTATTCGCCTATCTGCTCAAACGCGAATACTGGAAGGATGTGCATTGATCCAACTGTAAGCAATTGCTGTTAATCTTGCGCGCCCAGCGGCATCTCTGACGTAGCGATCGGTTGAACCGGACGTTACAGAGATGCTCTCTGGGCGCGCTCGTTTTTGAGCTTTCGATAATTTCAACAAGCGAGGAGGACCGCCATGGGCGTGACCAATCGGTTGGCCTGTTACTCCGACCCCGCCGACCACTATTCCCACCGAGTGCGCATCGTGCTCGCAGAGAAGGGTGTCAGCGCCGAGATCATCAGTGTGGAGGCGGGCCGTCAGCCGCCAAAACTGATCGAAGTGAACCCTTACGGCAGCTTGCCCACCCTGGTCGATCGTGACCTGGCGTTGTGGGAGTCGACCGTCGTGATGGAATACCTGGATGAGCGTTACCCGCATCCGCCTTTGCTGCCGGTGTACCCGGTGGCGCGTGCCAACAGCCGGCTGCTGATCCATCGGATCCAGCGTGACTGGTGTGGTCTGGTGGATGTGATTCTGGATACCCGCAGCAAAGAGGCGGCACGTGTACAGGCGCGTAAGGAATTGCGCGAAAGCCTGACCGGCGTTTCGCCGCTGTTCGCCGATAAACCTTTTTTCCTCAGTGAGGAACAAAGCTTGGTGGATTGCTGCCTATTACCGATACTCTGGCGTTTGCCGATTCTTGGTATTGAACTGCCGCGGCCTGCCAAGCCGCTGCTTGATTACATGGAGCGCCAGTTTGCGCGTGAGGCTTTCCAGGCGAGTCTGTCTGGTGTCGAACGCGATATGCGCTAAGGCTTAAGGAGCCGCTGATGAACTCCAGTCGACCCTACCTGGTCCGCGCGCTCTATGAGTGGATTGTGGACAACGATTGCACCCCGCACATGCTGGTCAATTCCGAATTTCCTGCGGTTCAGGTACCGGAGGGTTTTGCCAGTGACGGGCAGATTGTGCTGAACGTATCGCCGAGTGCCGTGCGCCACCTGCACATGGACAATGAAGCCGTGAGCTTCGAAGGGCGTTTCGGCGGCGTGCCGCATACGCTGTTCGTGCCGATTGGCGCCATCCTCGGCATCTATGCCCGGGAGAACGGCCAAGGCATGGTGTTCGATCTGGAGTCGCCTTTCGAGGATGACGAAGCGATCGAAAACGAAGGCGGCGATGACTTGCCGCCACCGGATTCCGAGCCACCGCGCCCTAGTGGCCGGCCGAGCTTGAAAGTGGTGAAATAACGGGCGTTCCCTCAGGGGAGCACTGAGAAAATGCCTCGACGTGTGTCGGGGCATTTTTTTGCGCGAAGGATAGGGATGAAAGTCGCGCCTGGACGGTGATCGTACAACCACCATGGGCTATGATGCGTGCTCAAGCTCACCGAGAAAGATGATTCATCATGGAAAACGCCAACATCGCCCCTCGTCTTCCCCGCAAGCGCCGCAGCCTTGCCCAGGAACTGGTCACGGTGTTGTCCGAGCAGATCCGCGACGGCCAGCTCAAGCGGGGCGACAAATTGCCCACCGAGTCGGCGATCATGGACGCCCATGGGGTCAGCCGCACGGTGGTGCGTGAAGCCATCTCGCGCTTGCAGGCGGCGGGGCAGGTCGAAACCCGTCATGGTATCGGCACCTTTGTACTGGATACGCCCAGCCCGAGCGGTTTCCGCATCGACCCGGCCACGGTGGTGACCCTGCGGGATGTGCTGGCGATCCTGGAGCTGCGGATCAGCCTGGAGGTGGAATCCGCAGGCTTGGCCGCGTTACGTCGCAGCGACGAACAACTGGCCGCCATGCGCGCGGCGCTTGATGCCTTGAATGAAAGCGCGGCTCACGCCGGCGATGCGGTGGCGTCGGATTTTGCATTCCACCTGGAAATTGCACTGTCCACCGGCAACCGCTACTTCACCGACATCATGACCCACCTGGGCACCAGCATCATTCCGCGTACGCGCCTGAATTCGGCGCGCCTGGCCCATGATGACCAGCAGCACTACATGGGGCGTTTGAGTCGTGAGCATGAAGAGATTTATGAAGCGATCGCGCGTCAGGATTCGGACGCGGCGCGGGCGGCGATGCGGTTGCATTTGACCAATAGCCGGGAGCGGCTGCGCCATGCCCATGAAGAGGCGGAGGCGCAGCGGGGTTAAGCTGGCGTTCTCAGGCCAGGTCGAACTCGATTTCGGTCACGCTGCCATTGGCGTCGTAATGGAACGTCTTCTTGGTAACCTCCAATACCTGACCGTCCATATTGAGGTAATCGCCTTTATTGGGCAGTTCCTCAATTTTGACGTTCGAAGTGCTGTTTTTTTTGCCTTTGAATTTAACCTGAATGTTGTTAGCCATGATTAAGCCTCATTGAGCAGGAAGAAAGTTAGGTGAAGGCCCGCACATCATGTGCGGGCCTCATCACGTTAGGAGGGGTGGAAATGTGCTGATACTGTCAGAATTCACAGTTCTGACGAGCGGTATCAGGCACGCCTGGAGCGGACCCCGGCTCAAAGCCGCGGCGTATTTGGCTTGTAGTCCTTCAACAACAAATACGTACTCCACCCCCACCAATCGTTCGTCCAGTGCTTGTCGTTCAAGTCATTCACCTCCTTACGACGCAGCACCTTGTCCCCCTCCATCTTGAACAGCGGCGAGAAGTTGTTCGCCGGGTTTTGCGCCGCATTCAGGTCTGGCACATACAGCGGCGCCTTGAAGTTGGCTGGAGAGGGCGCAATACCGCTGATGAAGGTTTCGAAAATTTCATCCGCCGAAGCCTGCACCGCACGTTTGACCTGCACCCGATTGTCCGCATCGATGGCGTCGAAGTAGCGTTTGTCTCCATACGCGTGCCACTGATCGCCCATGGCGTTACGCACCTTGAGTCCGAATTTGCTGTCTTCGTCGTGCATGAAGCGGCTGATCAGCGAACCCAGTTCACCGGGAGTGACCACGGCGGCGAGTTGTTTGCGTGGTACTCGCAGATGGCCAGCGGAGAACAGGTCGGTCAAAAAGTGATCAGCAAAACTGTTCATGGCATACGCCAGTTCCAGCGCTGGGTCGGTGCCGGTCTGGTGCGCCACGACGGCTTGTTGCAGCGCCGCCGTGTGCCCCGCCAGATAGGCCGACAGCGCCCATTCGCCGAAGTGGTCGGCATTGTCCGCCGCCAGTTTCAGGTAACGTCCCAACGGAATCAGCGCCGAAACTGCGCTGCCGCCGCCCGTGATGCGGTTCCATTCCTCGGACAACGTATCACCCAGCGCGTCGTAGGCTTCATGGGCTTGTTTGCCGTCCTTGATCGCCTGCTTGACCGCATTGATCTCCTTTTGCATCACCGCAAGGATCTTGTGCGCTTCTTCCCGCGAGGCGGGCAGCACGGCGAGCGTATTGAAGGCTGCGGTAAAGCGTTGTACGCGCTCGGCGGGGGAGGCGCCATCGCTGATCGGTTGGCCGGGGACGCCATAGAAGTCGCCCCCGAGGGCGATCACTTGGCCATAGGTCAGCGCCAGCCCATTGGGCAGGTGCAGCTCGACCTGGCGTGCGGGAATCGCCGGGGCATCCTTGACGAAGCGCAACAGGGTGTCATCGCCGATGGCAGTGTGTTCACCGCCTTCGAAGCGCAATGTGGGTGGGTTCTTTTCGGGTGCGGCGAGTTCAAGACCTGACATGTTAGCTCCTTGCTATGTCGTAGGAATCTTCCGTGATAGCTGTATGTATATACAGCTAAATCGAGCATAGAGTAAAAAATTCCTACGTCAAGAAGGCGCGCATTCAACGCTCTCAGAACGAAGTCTGATGAATTGCAGTTGACGAATTGTTTTATAGTTGTACGATGACGTACGACATCACCAAAACCAACAACAACCTTTCGATAGAAAGTCTTCGCCCAGGGTGTTCGAATAATGAATCCACAAGAACTGAAGTCCATCCTTTCCCACGGTCTGCTGTCTTTCCCGGTGACCGATTTCAACGCCCAGGGTGATTTCCACCAGGCGGGCTACATCAACCGCCTTGAATGGCTGGCCCCTTACGGCGCCACGGCTTTGTTCGCTGCTGGCGGTACCGGTGAGTTCTTTTCCCTCGCGGCCAGCGAATATTCCCAGGTGGTGAAAACCGCAGTGGATACCTGCGCGACCAGTGTGCCGATCCTCGCCGGTGTGGGCGGTTCGACACGCCAGGCCATCGAGTACGCTCAGGAAGCCGAACGCCTCGGCGCCAAAGGTCTGCTGCTGCTGCCGCACTACCTCACCGAAGCCAGCCAGGATGGCGTTGCGGCCCACGTTGAGGCCGTGTGCAAGTCGGTCAAGATCGGTGTGGTGGTCTACAACCGTAACGTCTGCCGCCTGACCGCTCCGCTGCTGGAACGCCTGGCCGAGCGCTGCCCAAACCTGATCGGCTACAAGGATGGCCTGGGTGATATCGAGTTGATGGTGTCGATACGTCGCCGCCTCGGTGATCGTTTCAGCTACCTCGGCGGCCTGCCGACTGCAGAGGTTTACGCCGCTGCCTACAAGGCCCTGGGAGTTCCGGTGTACTCCTCGGCGGTGTTCAACTTCATCCCGAAAACCGCGATGGACTTCTACCACGCGATTGCCAAGGACGATCACGCCACCGTTTCCAAGATCATCGACGACTTCTTCCTGCCATACCTGGACATCCGTAACCGCAAGGCCGGGTATGCCGTCAGCATCGTCAAGGCGGGTGCAAAAATCGTCGGCTACGACGCAGGTCCGGTACGCACGCCGCTGACCGACCTGTTGCCGGAAGAATATGAAGCCCTGGCCGCGCTGATCGACAAGCAAGGCGCGCAATAACTCATCTACAAGGCCGCTGAGCAATCAGCGGCCTTTTGCGTCAGGAGAAGATTCGTGTCCCAAGCCCAACGTTTTGACAACTACATCAATGGCCAGTGGGTGGCCGGCGCTGACTATTGCGTCAACCTCAACCCGTCGGAGTTGTCCGATGTCATTGGTGAATACGCCAAGGCGGATGTTACCCAGGTCAACGCCGCCATCGATGCGGCCCGCGCGGCATTCCCGGCCTGGTCCACTTCCGGGATCCAGGCGCGCCATGACGCTCTGGATAAAGTCGGCAGTGAAATCCTCGCGCGCCGCGAAGAGCTCGGCACCCTGTTGGCCCGTGAAGAGGGCAAGACCCTGCCCGAAGCCATCGGCGAAGTGACCCGCGCCGGCAATATTTTCAAGTTCTTCGCCGGTGAATGCCTGCGGCTGTCCGGCGACTACGTGCCGTCGGTTCGCCCGGGCGTCAATGTAGAAGTCACTCGCGAAGCCTTGGGAGTGGTCGGCCTGATCACGCCGTGGAACTTCCCGATCGCCATCCCCGCCTGGAAAATTGCCCCGGCCCTGGCCTACGGCAACTGCGTGGTGATCAAGCCTGCCGAGCTGGTACCGGGTTGCGCCTGGGCCCTGGCAGAGATCATTTCCCGCGCCGGTTTCCCCGCCGGTGTGTTCAATCTGGTGATGGGCAGCGGTCGCGTGGTCGGCGACGTGCTGGTCAATAGCCCGAAAGTCGATGGCATCAGCTTCACCGGTTCTGTCGGTGTTGGTCGTCAAATCGCCGTCAGTTGTGTGTCGCGCCAGGCCAAAGTGCAGTTGGAAATGGGCGGCAAGAACCCGCAGATCATTCTCGACGACGCCGACCTCAAGCAGGCCGTCGAGCTGTCCGTACAGAGCGCGTTCTACTCCACCGGCCAGCGCTGCACAGCGTCCAGTCGCCTGATCGTCACCGCCGGTATCCACGACCAGTTCGTCGCGGCCATGGCTGAGCGCATGAAGTCGATCAAGGTCGGCCACGCGCTGAAAAGCGGCACCGACATTGGCCCGGTGGTTTCCCAGGCCCAGTTGGACCAGGACCTCAAATACATCGACATCGGCCAAAGCGAAGGTGCGCGGCTGGTCAGCGGTGGTGGCCTGGTGACCTGCGATACCGAAGGTTACTACCTGGCACCGACGCTGTTTGCCGACAGCGAAGCCGCCATGCGTATCAGCCGTGAAGAGATCTTCGGCCCGGTCGCCAACGTCGTGCGCGTAGCGGACTACGAAGCAGCGCTGGCCATGGCCAATGACACCGAGTTCGGGCTGTCGGCGGGCATTGCCACCACATCGCTCAAGTACGCCAACCACTTCAAGCGTCATTCCCAGGCCGGGATGGTGATGGTCAATCTGCCGACGGCAGGTGTGGATTACCACGTTCCCTTCGGCGGCCGTAAAGGCTCGTCCTATGGCTCGCGGGAGCAAGGTCGCTATGCGCAAGAGTTCTACACCGTGGTGAAAACCAGCTACATCGGTTCGTAATACGCAACACCCAGTGGGGGCCGGATGCCTGTCGGCTCCCCACGGCAAAAACAGAAAACCATTACCCGCAAAAAAAATAATTAGTGGGAGTACTTCTTCATGCAAGCGACCAAGCCGACCCATGTCCGCTATTTGATCCTGCTCATGCTGTTCCTGGTGACCACGATCAACTATGCCGACCGGGCCACTATCGCCATCGCAGGCTCCAGCCTGCAAAAAGACCTCGGCATCGACGCGGTCACGCTCGGTTACATCTTCTCCGCATTCGGTTGGGCCTACGTGGCCGGGCAAATTCCCGGTGGCTGGCTGCTGGACCGGTTCGGCTCGAAAAAAGTCTATGCCCTGAGCATCTTCACCTGGTCTCTGTTCACCGTGCTGCAAGGCTATGTCGGTGAGTTTGGTGTCTCCACCGCCGTGGTTGCGCTGTTCATGCTGCGCTTCATGGTGGGCTTGGCCGAAGCGCCGTCGTTTCCCGGAAATGCCCGTATTGTGGCGGCGTGGTTTCCTACGGCAGAACGCGGTACGGCTTCAGCGATCTTTAACTCTGCGCAATACTTCGCCACGGTGCTGTTTGCGCCGCTGATGGGGTGGATCGTCTACAGCTTCGGCTGGCAGCACGTGTTTATCGTGATGGGCGTGATCGGCATCATTTTCTCGCTGATCTGGTTGAAAGTTATCCACAGCCCGCGCCAGCATCCGATGATCAACGAAGCCGAGTTCAACCATATCGCCGCCAATGGTGCAATGGTCGATATGGATCAGGACAAAGGCAAGGGTAAGAAAACCGACGGTCCGAAGTGGGACTACATCCGCCAACTGTTGACCAACCGCATGATGCTCGGCGTGTACCTGGGCCAGTACTGCATCAACGGCATCACCTACTTCTTCCTTACGTGGTTCCCGGTGTACCTGGTGCAGGACCGTGGCATGACGATCCTCAAGGCCGGTTTCATCGCCTCGTTGCCGGCGATCTGCGGGTTTATCGGCGGCGTGCTCGGCGGGGTGATTTCCGACTACCTGCTGCGCAAAGGCCACTCCCTGACCTTCGCCCGCAAGGCGCCGATCATTGGTGGCCTGCTGATCTCCAGCAGCATCGTGGCCTGCAACTATGTGGATATCGAATGGATGGTGGTGGGCTTCATGGCCTTGGCCTTCTTCGGCAAAGGCGTTGGCGCACTGGGTTGGGCGGTGGTGTCCGACACCTCGCCGAAACAAATCGCCGGTCTCAGTGGTGGTTTGTTCAACACCTTCGGTAACCTTGCGTCGATTACCACGCCGATTGTGATCGGCTACATCATCAGCACCACCGGTTCTTTCAAATGGGCCTTGGTGTTTGTCGGCGCCAACGCGCTGGTGGCGGTGTTCAGCTACCTGGTCATCGTTGGCCCGATCAAGCGTGTAGTACTCAAAGAGCCGCCTACCCAGGGGCCTGAGTTGACCCGCCTAACCGAAGCGCATTCCTGAGGGGCCGTGTGATGCAGTTGATTGAACATGCCGACTCGCCGCGCTCGATTCGTTTGCACGAACGCGACAACGTGGTGATTGTGGTCAATGACCAGGGCGTACCGGCCGGGACCGAGTTCCCGGATGGCCTGGTGACCGTGGACTTCATCCCCCAGAGCCACAAGGTGACCCTGGAAGATATCCCCGAGGGCGGTCAGATTATTCGCTACGGCCAGACCATCGGTTACGCCCTGGCGCCGATTCCGCGCGGCAGTTGGGTGCAGGAGGATCAACTGCGCATGCCTACCGCGCCGCCGTTGGACAGCTTGCCGCTGTCCACCGAGGTGCCTGAGGCCCAGGCACCGCTGGAAGGGTTTACCTTCGAGGGCTACCGCAACGCGGATGGCACTGTGGGCACGCGCAATATCCTCGGCATCACCACCACGGTGCAGTGCGTCACCGGTGTGCTGGACCATGCGGTCAAGCGTATCAAGGACGAATTGCTGCCCAAGTACCCGCACGTCGACGACGTGGTGGCGCTGACCCACAGCTACGGCTGCGGCGTGGCGATCACTGCAACGGATGCCTACATTCCGATCCGCACCGTGCGCAACCTGGCGCGCAACCCGAACCTGGGCGGTGAAGCCCTGGTCATCAGTCTGGGCTGCGAGAAATTGCAGGCCGGGCAGGTGATGCACGACAACGACAGCTCGGTCGACCTGAGCGAGCCCTGGCTGTACCGGCTGCAGGATTCCAGCCACGGTTTTACCGAAATGATCGAGCAGATCATGGCACTGGCCGAGACGCGCTTGAAGAAACTCGACCAGCGCCGCCGCGAAACCGTGCCGGCGTCCGAGTTGATTCTGGGCATGCAGTGTGGCGGCAGTGATGCGTTTTCCGGCATCACCGCCAACCCGGCGCTGGGCTATGCCTCGGACTTGCTGCTACGGGCCGGGGCGACGGTGATGTTTTCCGAAGTCACCGAAGTGCGCGATGCCATTTACCTGCTGACGTCTCGCGCCGAAAACACGCAAGTCGCCCAGGAACTCGTCCGGGAAATGGATTGGTACGACCGTTACCTGGCCAAGGGCGAGGCGGACCGCAGCGCCAACACCACGCCGGGCAACAAGAAGGGCGGGTTGTCGAACATCGTCGAGAAGTCCCTGGGCTCCATCGTCAAATCCGGCAGCAGCGCGATCAACGGCGTGCTGGGCCCAGGCGAGCGTTTCAAGGGCAAGGGCCTGATCTTTTGCGCAACGCCGGCCAGTGACTTTGTGTGCGGCACCTTGCAATTGGCGGCGGGGATGAACTTGCACGTGTTCACCACCGGGCGTGGCACACCTTACGGATTGGCAATGGCGCCGGTGGTCAAGGTCTCGACCCGTACGGAGTTGGCGCAGCGGTGGCCGGACCTGATCGATATCGACGCCGGGCGCATTGCCACCGGGCGCGCGACCATCGAGGAGCTGGGTTGGGAGTTGTTCCATTTCTACCTGGATGTGGCCAGCGGCAGGAAGCAGACGTGGGCGGAGCATCACAAACTGCATAACGACATCACCTTGTTCAACCCTGCGCCCATTACCTGAGACCGGGTCGCCTGCCTTCGCGAGTAAACCCGCTCCCACACTTGACCGCATTCTCATGCTGGAACTCGGTCAAGTGTGGGAGCGGTGGTGCGACGATTCGACTTGCTCGCGAAGGCGTCCTACCAGACGCCGCAGGGCTGCATGGCTTATCATTAGCCACCTACCGACGCTCACCAAGGCTCTCCCGGCATGCTGGCAATTTTCCTCACCACCCTCACCATCACCGCGCCGGTGTTTGCCATGCTGTTCCTCGGTGTGCTGCTCAAGCGCGTCAATTGGATCAACGACAACTTTATCCACACGGCCTCGTCCCTGGTGTTCAACGTCACCATGCCGGCGCTGCTGTTCCTCGGCATCCTGCATGCCGACCTGCACTCGGCGCTCAAGCCGGGCTTGCTGATCTATTTTGCCGTCGCCACCTTGCTCAGCTTCGCGCTGGCCTGGGGTTGGGCGATCTTTCGGTGCCCGCGTGAAGACCGCGGCATCTATACCCAGGGTGCGTTTCGCGGCAATAACGGCGTGATCGGTCTGGCGCTGGCTGCCAGCATGTACGGCGACTACGGCATCTCCCTGGGCGCGATTCTCGCGGCACTGGTGATCCTGTTCTACAACACCCTGTCGACCATCGTGCTGGCGGTGTACAGCCCGGTGATCAAGTCCGATCCGTGGAGCATCTGCAAGAGCGTGGTGGCCAACCCGCTGATCATCAGTGTGATCGCAGCCACGCCGTTCGCGGTGTTCCAGATTGGCTTGCCGGGTTGGCTGGAGTCTTCGGGCCAGTACCTTGCGGACATGACCTTGCCGCTGGCGCTGATCTGTATCGGTGGCACCCTGTCGCTGGCGGCCCTGCGCAAAAGCGGGAGCATGGCCCTGAGCGCCAGCCTGGTGAAGATGATCGGTTTGCCGGTTGTCGCGACGCTGGGCGCCTGGCTGTTGGGTTTCCGGGGGCCGGAGCTGGGGATTCTGTTCCTGTACTTCGGTGCGCCGACCGCAGCCGCCAGTTTTGTGATGGCCAGGGCAGCCGAGGGTAATCATGAGCTGGCGGCAGCGATTATCGTGATCACCACCTTGATGGCGGCGGTGACCACCAATATCGGAATCTTTGTGTTGCAGGCGGGCGGCTGGATCTAGCCCTCTTTCTGATAGGTTTCGATCACTTCCTGCGCCGCACGAAACGCATCAATTGCCGCCGGCACACCGGCATACACCGCGCAATGCAGCAGTGCCTCGCGGATCTCTTCCACGGTACAGCCATTGTTCAGCGCACCGCGCACATGGCCCTTGAGTTCCTGCGGGCACTTGAGCGCGGTGAGGGCGGCGAGGGTGATCAGGCTGCGGGTCTTCAGCGGTAGACCTTCGCGGTTCCACACGCTGCCCCAGGCATGTTCATTGACGAAGTCCTGCAGCGGCTGGGTGAACTCGGTGGCGTTGCCCAAGGCGCGGTCGACGAACACATCGCCCATGACCTGGCGACGCATCTCAACCCCGGGCTTTTTCTGATCGGTCATTGCGGCTCCCTCTTGTGTTGGCGGCGCCAGGCTCGCAGCGTGCTGAACAACAGAAAAGCCACCAGCACTGGCAGGACGTAATACAGCATCAGTTGTTCAAGCTTGCTGGCCAGGGGCATGCCGGTGGTAAAGGCCATCACATGCAGGCCGTACGCCAGGTACAGGCCCAGCAGCACCAGGCCTTCGGCGCGGGTCACGCGGTAGCCGGTGTAAAACACCGGCAGGCACAGCACCACCACGCCGAGCATCACCGGCAGGTCGAAATCCAGGGCATTGGGCGATACCGACAGCGGCGAGGGCGCGAGCAGGGCGGTCAGGCCCAATACGCCCAGCAGGTTGAACAGGTTGCTGCCAATCACGTTGCCCACGGCGATTTCCCGTTCGCCACGCAGGGCGGCAATCAGCGAGGTCGCCAGGCATGGCAGCGAGGTGCCGACGCCGATCAAGGTCAGGCCGATCACACGTTCCGACAAGCCCAAGTCGCCCGCCACATCCACGGCTGCGCCCAACAGCAAATGGCCGGCCAGCACCAGAATCAGCAGCCCGCCAAGCATCAGCAGCACGCTGCTCAGCCAGGGCGCGCGGGCCACGGTGTCCAGCGTGCGCGGGCGGCGGGAATGACGGGTCTGGTAGTGCAGCACACCGAGGTAGGCGACCAGGGCAACGAGCAGCACCAGGCCGTCGAGTGGCGTGAGTGCTTCATTGGCGGCGAGGGTGAACACCAGCAGCCCGGCCAGGATCATTACCGGAATATCCAGGCGCACCAGCTGGCGCGAGACCCGCAGCGGAATGATCAGCGCCGACAGGCCCAGGGTGACCAGGATGTTGAAGATACTGCTGCCGATCACGCTGCCCACCGCGATATCGGTGTTGCCGGCCAGCGTGGCTTGCAGGCTGACGGTCATCTGCGGTGCGCTGCTGCCGAAGGCCACGATCGTCAGGCCGATGATCAGCGGCCGCACCTTGAGGCTCGCGGCCAGGCGCACGGCGGCGCGCACCAGGATTTCGGCGCCGATGATCAGCAGGACCAGGCCGCTGACCAATTCCAGCAGGCTCCAGGGCGAGAGGGCGGTTAATCCGAAAATGGTCAGGGCTCCGTCTTCAGTTGCTCAGGGCTTGCACGCGCACACGCGCGGTGCCGCTGCTGATCATACCCAGTTGCTGGGCAGCCTTGCGCGAAAGATCAATCAAGCGCCCACGGGTATGCGGGCCGCGATCATTGATGCGGACAACCACGGATTTGTCGTTGTCGAGATTGGTGACCTTGACCTGGGTGCCGAACGGCAATCGCCGGTGGGCGGCGGTCAGGGCGTTCTGATTGAAAGGTTCACCGCTGGCTGTCTTATTGCCATGGTGCTTGGCGCCGTAATAGGAGGCGGTGCCGGTTTCGTCGTAGCCGTTGGGGTTGATGATGCCGCTGGCGCAACCGGCCAGTAGGGAGAACAAGGCCAGGAGGCCGAGTAGACGCTTCATGTTCAAGATGCCCCATAACAAATGTGGGAGCTGGCTTGCCTGCGATGCAGATAACTCGGTGTCTCAAGAACATCGAGGGGATGCAATCGCAGGCAAGCCCGCTCCCACAGGGTATCCGGGTGGGAAGTGAAATTTCCGCCCGGACTGTCCATCGCTATCAGCCTTCGAGCTTGCTTTTCAGCAGTTCGTTCACCTGTTGCGGGTTGGCCTTGCCTTTGGAGGCTTTCATCGCCTGGCCGACAAAGAAGCCGAACATCTTGCCGCGCTTGGCTTCGTCCGCCGCACGGTACTGTTCGACCTGCTCGGCGTTGGCTGCGAGCATTTCATCCAGCACGGCCGAGATCGCGCCGCTGTCGGTGACTTGCTTGAGACCGCGTTTCTCGATGATTTCATCAGCGCTGCCTTCACCGCTGGCCATCGCTTCAAACACGGTCTTGGCGATTTTGCCGGAGATGGTGTTGTCCTTGATGCGCAGCAGCATGCCGCCCAATTGCTCGGCAGAGACCGGGGCTTCGTCGATTTCCAGGCCCTGTTTGTTCAACAGGCTGCCCAGTTCAACCATCACCCAGTTGGCCGCCAGCTTGGCGTCACCGGCAATGCTCACGACTTTTTCAAAGTAGTTGGCTTGCTCACGGCTGGAAGCCAACACGCTGGCGTCGTAGACCGACAGGCCGAACTGCGCCTGGAAGCGTTCGCGTTTCTGCTGCGGCAATTCCGGCAGGGTGGCCCGGATGTCGTTGAGGAACGAGTCCTCAAGCACCACCGGCAACAGGTCCGGATCGGGGAAGTAACGGTAGTCGTTGGCTTCCTCTTTGCTGCGCATGGCGCGGGTTTCATCTTTGTTCGGGTCGTACAGGCGGGTTTGCTGGATGACCTTGCCACCGTCTTCGATCAGCTCGATCTGGCGACGTACTTCGCTGTTGATCGCTTTCTCGATGAAGCGGAACGAGTTGACGTTCTTGATCTCGCAGCGAGTGCCGAACTCGACCTGGCCCTTTGGACGGATCGACACGTTGCAGTCGCAACGCAGCGAACCTTCAGCCATGTTGCCGTCGCAGATGCCCAGGTAGCGCACCAGCGCGTGGATAGTCTTGACGTAGGCTACGGCTTCCTTGGCACTGCGCATGTCCGGCTCGGACACGATTTCCAGCAGCGGCGTGCCGGCACGGTTCAGGTCGATACCGGTGGCGCCCGGGAATTCTTCGTGCAGGCTTTTACCGGCGTCTTCTTCCAAGTGTGCGCGGGTTACGCCGACGCGCTTGATGGTGCCGTCCTCCAGAGGAATGTCCAGGTGGCCCTTGCCGACGATCGGCAGTTCCATCTGGCTGATCTGGTAGCCCTTGGGCAGGTCCGGGTAGAAGTAGTTCTTGCGCGCGAACACGTTGTGCTGGCCGATCTCGGCGTCAATTGCCAGGCCGAACATCACCGCCATGCGCACCGCTTCCTGGTTCAGCACCGGCAGTACGCCGGGCATGCCCAGGTCGACCAGGCTGGCCTGGGTGTTGGGCTCGGAGCCGAACGTGGTGGCGCTACCGGAGAAAATCTTCGATTGGGTGGCGAGCTGGGTATGAATCTCCAGCCCGATCACAACTTCCCATTGCATAGTGTTCTCCTCAGAAGCCGGTAGGGGTGCGAGTGTGCCAGTCGGTGTTCAACTGGTACTGGTGCGCCACATTGAGCAGGCGGCCTTCCTGGAAATACGGGGCGAGCAATTGCACGCCGACCGGCAGGCCATCGACGAAACCGGCAGGCATGGACAAGCCCGGCAGGCCCGCGAGGTTGGCGGTGATGGTGTACAGGTCTTCCAGGTACTCGGCGATCGGGTCGCCGGTCTTGGCGCCGATCTTCCAGGCCGGGTTTGGCGTGGTTGGGCCGAGGATCACGTCGACTTCTTCAAAGGCTGCCATGAAGTCGTTCTTGATCAGGCGACGGATTTTCTGCGCCTTGAGGTAGTACGCGTCGTAGTAACCGGCCGACAGGGCGTAGGCACCGACCATAATCCGGCGTTGCACTTCGGCACCGAAACCTTCGCCACGGGAGCGCTTATAAAGGTCGGTGAGGTCTTTCGGGTTTTCGCAGCGATAGCCGAAACGCACGCCGTCGAAGCGCGACAGGTTGGAAGAGGCTTCTGCCGGCGCGATCACGTAGTACGCAGGAATTGCGTGCTGGTTGTTCGGCAGGCTGATTTCCTTGATGACGGCACCCAGGCTTTCCAGCGTCTTCACGCTGTTGTGCACCAGCTCAGCAATGCGCGGGTCGAGACCGGCGCTGAAGTATTCCTTCGGCACACCGATACGCAGGCCCTTGAGCGACGTGTTCAGGCTGGCGCTGTAGTCCGGCACGGGCTCGTCGATGCTGGTGGAGTCCTGTTTATCGAAGCCTGCCATGCCTTGTAACAAAATTGCGCAGTCTTCAGCGGTGCGCGCCAGAGGGCCACCCTGATCGAGGCTGGAGGCGTAGGCGATCATGCCCCAACGGGAAACGCGACCGTAGGTCGGCTTCAGGCCGGTGAGGTTGGTAAAGGCCGCTGGCTGGCGGATCGAACCGCCGGTATCGGTGGCCGTGGCGGCGGGCAGGAAGCGCGCAGCAACTGCGGCCGCCGAACCACCCGACGAACCGCCAGGCACGTGGTCCAGGTTCCACGGGTTTTTCACCGCGCCGTAGTAGCTCGACTCGTTGGCCGAACCCATGGCGAATTCGTCCATGTTGGTCTTGCCCAGGGTCACGGCCCCGGCGGCAGCCAGCTTGGACACCACAGTGGCGTCGTAGGGAGCCTTGAAGTTGTCGAGCATCTTCGAGCCGCAGCTGGTGCGGATGCCCTGGGTGCAGAACAGGTCCTTGTGGGCGATCGGTGCGCCAAGCAGTGCGCCATTTTCACCGTTGGCGCGACGTGCGTCGGCGGCCTTGGCCTGGCTCAAGGCCAGCTCTTCGGTGAGGCTGATGAAGCTGTTGACCTTGGGATCGTGCTCGGCGATGCGCGCCAGCAGGGTCTTGGTCAGCTCTTCGGAAGAAAACGTTTTGTCGGCGAGACCGCGGGCGATCTCGGCCAGAGTCATATGATGCATTGCAGGCTCTTTCCCTTTAGTCGATGACTTTCGGAACCAGATACAGGCCGTTTTCGACCGCTGGCGCGATGGACTGGTAGGCCTCGCGATTATTACTCTCGGTCACGACGTCTGCGCGCAGGCGCTGGCTGGCTTCCAGCGGGTGAGCCAGGGGCTCGATACCGTCGGTATTTACGGCCTGCATTTGGTCGACCAGCCCGAGAATGCTGTTCAGGGCTGCGGTGGTCTGTGGAAGATCGGCATCATTGAGGCCAAGCGAGGCCAGGTGCGCGATTTTTTCCACGTCGGAGCGTTCAAGCGTCATGGGAATCTCCAGTGGAAAACAGAACGGAGGCTGTCCGTGTGTTAGATTGTCGGAACACTACCGCATTTCTACGGTCTTACGGCCGCGATTGTGGGGTTAGGTGCACAGAAAGTCGGCCAATTTAGCACATTGGCGCCTTGCCCAAAATCCCTGTCGTTGTTAGAGTTTGCCGCACTTTTTTACCCACGCGTTGCCTAGGGTCCCTTTCCCATGTTCAAGAAACTGCGTGGCATGTTTTCCAGCGATCTTTCCATTGACCTGGGCACTGCCAACACCCTTATTTACGTGCGCGAGCGCGGTATCGTCCTGAATGAGCCATCGGTTGTGGCCATTCGGACCCATGGTAATCAGAAAAGTGTCGTTGCCGTCGGCACCGAGGCCAAGCGCATGCTCGGCCGTACACCAGGCAATATTGCTGCCATTCGTCCGATGAAAGACGGCGTGATCGCCGACTTCAGTGTCTGCGAGAAGATGCTGCAATACTTCATCAACAAGGTTCACGAAAACAGTTTCCTGCAGCCCAGCCCTCGTGTGCTGATCTGCGTTCCATGCAAGTCCACCCAGGTTGAGCGTCGTGCCATCCGTGAATCGGCCCTTGGCGCCGGTGCCCGTGAAGTGTTCCTGATCGAAGAGCCAATGGCTGCTGCGATCGGTGCCGGCCTGCCGGTTGAAGAAGCCCGCGGTTCGATGGTGGTGGATATCGGTGGTGGTACCACTGAAATCGCCCTGATCTCCCTGAATGGTGTGGTGTATGCCGAATCCGTACGCGTAGGCGGCGACCGCTTCGACGAAGCGATCATCACTTATGTACGTCGTAACTACGGCAGCCTGATCGGTGAATCCACCGCTGAGCGCATCAAGCAGGAAATCGGCACCGCCTACCCAGGCGGCGAAGTGCGCGAAGTCGATGTGCGCGGTCGCAACCTGGCCGAAGGCGTTCCACGTGCCTTCACCCTGAACTCCAATGAAGTGCTGGAAGCTCTGCAAGAGTCCCTGGCCACCATCGTTCAGGCGGTGAAAAGCGCCCTGGAGCAATCGCCGCCGGAACTGGCTTCCGACATCGCCGAGCGTGGCCTGGTACTGACCGGTGGTGGCGCCTTGCTGCGCGACCTCGACAAGCTGCTGGCCCAAGAGACTGGGCTGCCGGTGATCGTCGCCGAAGACCCGCTGACTTGCGTTGCCCGTGGCGGTGGTCGTGCACTGGAAATGATGGATAAACACACCATGGACCTGCTCTCCAGCGAATAAGTCATTGCTGGTCAGCCCATGTTTCGCCCGCAGGCAGCACTTTGCAGTGCTGCCTGTTGGCGTTTATCTTCTTCAATCTGCATCCAGGCCGGTTAGATGCCGTATGAATAAAGAGAACATTTGCCTGGGAGGAGCGGCTTATTAAACCGCTTTTCGCCAAAGGCCCCTCATTGGGCGTGCGCCTGTTGGTGCTGGTCGTGCTTTCGGTCGCGCTGATGGTGGTCGATGCCCGCTTTGCACTGCTCAAACCCGTGCGCAGCCAGATGTCGCTGGTGTTGATGCAGACTTACTGGATCACCGACCTGCCGCAACGTCTGTACCAGGGCGTGGCCAGCCAATTCGGCAGCCGCACCGAGCTGGTCGCCGAGAACGAAAAACTCAAGACCGAAAACCTGCTGTTGCAGGGGCGCATGCAGAAGCTCGCGGCCCTCACCGAGCAGAACGTTCGGCTGCGCGAGTTGCTCAATTCCTCCGCACTGGTCAACGAAAAGGTCGAAGTGGCTGAGTTGATCGGCATGGACCCCAACCCCTTCACCCATCGCATCATCATCAACAAGGGTGAGCGCGACGGTGTGGTCCTCGGCCAGCCCGTGCTCGACGCCCGTGGCCTGATGGGCCAGGTGGTTGAGCTGATGCCCTACACCTCGCGGGTATTGCTGCTGACGGACACGACCCACAGCATTCCGGTGCAGGTCAACCGCAATGGCCTGCGCGCGATTGCCAGCGGCACCGGTAATCCGGAGCGTCTGGAATTGCGCCATGTGGCTGACACCGCTGACATCAAGGAAGGCGATCTGCTGGTCAGCTCCGGCCTGGGCCAGCGTTTCCCGGCGGGTTACCCGGTGGCGACGGTCAAGGAAGTAATCCACGATTCCGGTCAGCCGTTCGCCATTGTGCGTGCCGTGCCGACTGCCGCCCTGAACCGCAGCCGTTACCTGCTACTGGTGTTCAGTGATAACCGTACGCCGGAAGAGCGCGCCAACGACGCTGCGCAGGCGCAGGAAGCGGAAGACAAGCAAAACGGTACAGCTGCGATCGTTCCGGCGACGGTGCCCAAGCCGGCATTCGTGGGGCCACCCGCACCGACGGCGGCTCCGGCAGCGCCCGTCGCCACCCCGGTCAAGCCGGCAGCCCATAGCACGCCTCCAGCCAAGCCGGCAGTGACTAAACCCGCAGCCGCGACACCGGCTGCCAAGCCTCCGGCAACTGCCCCGGCAACCACGCGGCAGAGGGAGGAATAATGGCCAATACTCATTCGCGCAACGGCTGGATCGTCTGGCTGACCTTTGCTATCGGTATGCTGCTTAGCGTTTCGCCATTGCCGCAATTCATGGAAATCCTGCGCCCGCTCTGGCTGGCACTGCTGCTGGCCTTCTGGTCGCTGAACCTGCCGCATAAAGTCGGCATGGTCACGGCGATGTTCCTGGGCTTGGCGGAAGATGTGCTCTATGGCACCTTGCTGGGTCAGAACGCGTTGATCCTGACCCTGATCACCTTCCTGGTGTTGTCGTTGCAGCAACGCCTGCGCATGTTCCCGATGTGGCAGCAGTGCCTGGTGATCCTGGTGATCTTCGGCCTGGCGCAGTTGGTTCAGCTGTGGCTGAGCGCCTTGACCGGCAACCGCCAGCCAACCCTGGCGCTGGTATTGCCGGCGCTGGTCAGTGCCTTGCTCTGGCCATGGATCAGCTTCGGTCTGCGTGGGTTGCGTCGTCGCTATAAAATCAATTGAATGGATTGCGAGGCTCTGCCTGGTTATCGAACCCTACAGGGAGAGTCTGCAATGAATTCGCTTTACCTGGCCTCGGGCTCCCCGAGGCGGCGTGAACTGCTGGTCCAGATCGGTGTGCCTTTCACCGTGGTCAGCGCCGCTATCGATGAAACTCCTCTTACAAACGAATCCGCCGTTTCCTACGTCGAGCGCCTTGCGCGCGGCAAGGCGGCGGCGGGTTTTGCTGTGCTCGAAAGCACTGACGACGTGTGTGTGCTGGGTGCCGATACCGCCGTGATCGTCGATGGCCAGATACTCGGTAAGCCCGTGGATCAGGCCGATGCCCTGGCAATGCTGATGGCGCTGGCGGGGCGTGAACATGACGTGCTGACCGCTATTGCCCTCACCGATGGCCAGCGTTGCGAGACTGTTTGTGTAAGCAGTCGTGTACGGTTTCGCGGGATTTCCGTCGAGGAAGCGACCACCTACTGGCAGAGTGGCGAACCCCAGGACAAGGCGGGCGGCTATGCTATTCAAGGGTTGGGCTCAGTATTTGTCGCCGGACTCAATGGCAGTTATTCCGCTGTGGTAGGCCTGCCGGTGTGCGAAACCGCACAACTGCTCGCCCAATTCGGCATACCCTGTTGGCAAAACCTTACCGCGCGCTGAACGCCGTATTCCAGCGCCCAGCCTTAAGCGACCGGTCACTATTGTGAAAACGCCTGAACGAGACCCAGCCATGAGTGAAGAGATTCTGATCAATATCACGCCGATGGAATCGCGCGTGGCGGTGGTAGAGAACGGTGTTCTGCAAGAAGTGCACGTTGAGCGCACCCAGAAACGCGGGATCGTCGGCAATATCTACAAAGGCAAAGTCGTGCGGGTATTGCCGGGAATGCAGGCGGCGTTCGTCGACATCGGCCTGGACCGAGCCGCGTTTATCCATGCTTCGGAAATTTCCCTGCGCGAAGGGCCGGCGGTAGAAAGCATCAGCGCCTTGGTGCACGAAGGGCAGAGCCTGGTGGTGCAAGTCACCAAGGACCCCATCGGTTCCAAAGGCGCGCGCCTGACCACTCAGCTGTCGATTCCGTCGCGTTACCTGGTGTACATGCCGCGCACCGCGCATGTCGGTATTTCCCTGAAGATCGAAGACGAAGCCGAGCGCGAGCGTCTCAAAAAGGTGGTCAGCGACTGCGTGGCTGCCGAAGGCATCAAGGAAGCGGGCGGCTTCATCCTGCGCACTGCCGCTGAAGGTGCGGGTGCCGATGAGATCCTCATGGATATCCGTTATCTACGGCGGCTATGGGACCAGATCGGCGCACAGATCAAGACCATCGGCGCACCCAGTGTGATCTACGAAGACCTCGGCCTGGCCCTGCGTACGTTGCGCGACCTGGTCAGCCCGAAGATTGAGAAAATTCGCATCGACTCGCGGGAAACATTCCAGCGCACCACGCAATTTGTGGCCGAGCTGATGCCGGAAATTGCCGACCGCCTGGAACACTACCCCGGCGAGCGACCGATCTTCGACCTGTATGGCGTCGAAGACGAAATCCAGAAAGCCCTGGAACGCAAGGTGCCACTCAAGTCCGGAGGCTACCTGGTGGTGGACCCGGCGGAAGCCATGACCACTATCGACGTCAACACCGGCGCGTTCGTGGGCCATCGCAACCTCGAAGAAACCATCTTCAAGACCAACCTCGAAGCCGCCACCGCGATCGCGCGCCAACTGCGCCTGCGCAACCTCGGCGGCATCATCATCATCGACTTCATCGACATGGAAGATGAAGAGCACCAGCGCCAAGTACTGCGTACCCTGGAGAAACAGCTGGAGCGCGATCACGCCAAGACCAACATTATCGGCATCACCGAGCTGGGCCTGGTGCAGATGACGCGCAAGCGCACCCGCGAAAGCCTGGAGCAGGTATTGTGCGAGCCGTGCAGCAGTTGCCAGGGGCGCGGTAAATTGAAGACGCCGGAAACCGTTTGCTACGAGATTTTCCGCGAAATCCTGCGAGAAGCGCGAGCCTACCAGGCCGAAGGTTACAGAGTGCTCGCCAACCAGAAAGTGGTCGACCGGTTGCTGGATGAAGAGTCCGGTAACGTTGCTGAGCTGGAAGGGTTTATCGGGCGCACGATACGCTTCCAGGTCGAAACCATGTATTCCCAGGAACAATACGACGTGGTGCTGCTCTGATCCCCATTCGCTTACCTTTTATGAGACAGGCAGGCCTTGATCTGCCGTCCGACTACTGCCTTGAGGGTCGCCTGACATGGAGCGTCTGATACGCTTTTTTGCCGCTTTGACCCGTTGGAGCCTGGGCCTCTGTGCCTTGTTGCTGGTATTGGCGGCGGTGTATGTGAGCCTGGGGCGTGAATTGACGCCGCTGGTGGCCGAGTACCGTGCGGAGATCGAAGCCAAGGCCCAGGCCGCGGTGGACATGCCGCTGCACATTGGCAGCGTTGAAGGCCGCTGGAGCGGGTTCGCACCGGTATTGCGGGCCCACGATGTGATGCTGGGCGAGGGCAGCAGTGCCTTGCGTCTGGATCAGGTCGAAGTGGTGCCGGATATGTGGGCCAGCCTGATGGCCCGCGAGGTGCGCATTGCCCACCTGCAGGTCGGCGGTCTGCAGCTCAGTGCCAAGGAAGACAAGGATGGCAAGTGGGCGCTGCAAGGTCTGCCGGTGCAGGACGATCAGCCCGTGGACCCTGAGCAGCTGCTCAAGAACATGCAAAAGGTCGAGCGCGTGTCGTTGCTCGACAGCCAGGTGACCTTGCAGCCATTTGACCAGGCGCCGGTGACCCTGACGTATGTCGGCCTGAGCCTGCACACTGGCGTCACCCGCCAACGCCTGGATGCACGCCTGACCTTGCCCGACGGCCAGCCATTGGCGGTGAGCCTGCGCACGCGTATTCGCGCCAGTCAATGGAAGGACGGTGAAGTCCAGGCCTACCTGAGCCTGCCGCAAAGCGACTGGGCCAAGTGGATTCCGGCCAAACTGACCCAGCAGTGGAAGCTCACCCAATTCAAGGCCGGTGGTGAATTCTGGCTGACCTGGGCCCAAGGCACCGTGCAGAGCGCGGTGGTGCGCCTCAATTCGCCGCAGGTGAAGGGCAGCTACGCCGACCGCAAACCTGTGCATATCGAGAATCTGGCGCTCACCGCTTACCTGCAACGCAGCGAAACCGGTCTCAAGGTCCTGTTCGACTCACTGGCGATGAACTTGGGGGACACCCGCTGGGAATCGCGCCTGCAACTGCAACAGCGCCTGGCCACCGACAAGGACCTGGAAGCCTGGAAGCTCCAGGCCGATCGCCTGGACCTGACCCCGATCACGCCGCTGCTCAATGCCCTGGCGCCGCTGCCGGAAGGTTTTGCCAAGACTATCCAGCACCTTAAGGCCACAGGCCTGCTGCGTAATGTGCTGGTGGACTTTCGTCCTGAAGATACGACCGATCAAAAAGTCAGCTTCGCCGCCAACCTCGAACGCATCGGGTTTGATGCCTACATGGGTGCGCCCGCCGCGCGTAACGTATCCGGCAGCATCAGCGGCGATCTGGGCCATGGCGAGTTACGCATGGACAGCAAGGACTTTTCCCTGCACCTCGATCCGATCTTTGCCAAGCCGTGGCAGTACATCCAGGCCAATGCACGCCTGACGTGGAAGCTCGACAAGGAAGGCTTCACCCTGATTGCCCCATACATCAAGGTGCTGGGTGAGGAGGGCAACGTCGCTGCCGATTTCCTGATTCGCCTGCATTTCGACCACAGCCAGGAAGACTACATGGACCTGCGGGTCGGCATGGTCGATGGGGATGGGCGATTCACCCCCAAGTACCTGCCTGCGGTGTTGAGCCCGGCGCTGGATGAGTGGCTGCGCACCGCGATTCTCAAGGGCGCAGTGGACCAGGGCTTCTTCCAGTATCAGGGGTCGCTGAACCACGACGCGCTACCGGCGTCGCGTAATATCAGCCTGTTCTTCAAGGTGCATGACGCCGAATTGGCGTTTCAGCCAGGCTGGCCTCATGTGAGCAAGGTCAGCGGCGAAGTGTTTGTCGAGGAGAGCGGCGTACGCATCCTCGCCAGCAAGGGCCAGTTGCTCGACACCAAGGTCAAGGACGTCTACGTCAATATTCCCCACGCCCCGGAGGGCAAGGACAGTCATCTGTTGTTGACGGGTGGGTTTGCCGGTGGCTTGGGCGATGGTTTGAAAATCCTCCAGGAAGCGCCGATCGGCACCGCTTCGACCTTTGCCGGCTGGAAAGGTGACGGTGACCTGCAAGGCAGCCTTGACCTGGATATACCACTGGCGAAAGGCACCGAGCCGAAGATCGTGGTGGACTTCAAGACGGATAAGTCACGCCTGCAATTGGCAGAGCCGACCCTGGACTTGACCCAGCTCAAGGGCGATTTCCGTTTCGACAGCGCCAAGGGCCTCAGTGGCCAGAACATCACGGCCCAGGCGTTCGACCGGCCGATCACTGCGCAGATTGTTGCCGATGGCAAGCCGGGGAATATCAGCACGCGTGTGACTGCCAAGGGCCAAGTGACGGTCAAGCGGCTGACGGACTGGTTGAATATCAGCCAACCGTTGCCAGTGTCTGGCGATGTGCCTTACCAACTGCAACTGACCCTGGATGGCGCCGATAGCCAATTGATGGTCAGCTCCAATCTGAAGGGCGTTGCCGTGGACCTGCCGGCACCGTTCGGCATGCCCGCCAGCCAAGGACGTGACAGTGTGTTCCGCATGACCTTGCAGGGCGCCGAGCGTCGTTATTGGTTTGACTACGGCGAACTGGCCAACTTCACGTTTGCCGCGCCGCCGGACAAATTCAACGACGGGCGTGGCGAACTTTTCCTCGGCGATGGCGATGCAGTGTTGCCAGGGGCCAAGGGTTTGCGTATTCGCGGCGTGCTGTCTGAACTCGATATCGACCCGTGGAAGAAACTGGTAGACCGCTACGCGGGCAATGATCCGGGCGGTAGCGCGAAGCAGTTGCTCAGTGGCGCCGACTTCAAGGTAGGCAAGCTGACCGGCTTTGGCACTCAGTTTGATCAGGTCAATCTGCAACTGGACCGCAAGCCTGCGGCCTGGGGCCTGCAGCTCGACAGTCAGCAAGCCAAGGGCACGGTCAACCTGCCGGACGCCAAAGGCGCGCCGATTGCGATCAACCTGCAGTATGTGAAGCTGCCGGCAGTGGACCCGACGGTGCAGGCTGACGAAAACGCGCCAGACCCCTTGGCCGATGTCGATCCAAAAAATATCCCTGCACTGGATATCGCCATCGACCAGCTGTTCCAGGGCCCGGACCTGATAGGCACCTGGTCGCTGAAAATCCGCCCGACGGCCAAAGGCATGGCCTTCAATAACCTGGACCTTGGCCTCAAGGGCATGCAGCTCAAGGGCGCCGGTGGTTGGGAAGGGACGGCGGGCGACAGCAGCAGTTGGTACAAAGGCCGCCTGGATGGCAAGAATATCGGTGATGTGCTCAAGGGTTGGGGTTATGCGCCCACTGTCACCAGTCAGGATTTCCATCTGGATGTGGACGGTCGCTGGCCCGGCTCGCCAGCCTACGTCGGGCCCAAGCGTTTCTCCGGTAGTCTGGACGCATCGTTCCGCAACGGCCAGTTCGTAGAAGTGGAAGGCGGCGCCCAGGCGCTGCGGGTGTTTGGCCTGCTGAACTTCAACTCCATTGGACGCCGTCTGCGGCTGGACTTCTCGGACTTGCTCGGCAAGGGTTTGAGCTATGACCGGGTCAAAGGCTTGTTGGCGGCCAGTAATGGCGTGTTCGTGACCCGGGAGCCGATCACCATGACCGGGCCTTCCACTAACCTGGAGCTCAACGGCACCCTGGACCTGGTCGCAGACCGTGTCGACGCCAAGCTGCTGGTCACCCTGCCAGTGACCAATAACCTGCCGATCGCCGCGCTGATCGTGGGCGCGCCCGCCATTGGTGGCGCGCTGTTCCTGATCGACAAACTGATCGGTGACCGTGTTGCGCGCTTTGCCAGCGTGCAATACAAGGTCGAAGGCCCGTGGAAGGACCCGAAAATCACCTTCGATAAGCCATTTGAAAAGCCAAACTGAGAGCCTGTGGAGTAGCATGGCGGCCTATCCATTACGGAGGGTCGGTCCATGTCCTTTGCGGTAATTCAAATGGTCAGCCAGAGCGATGTGCTGGCCAACCTGGCCCAGGCCCGGCGTCTGCTGGAACACGCCGCGGCGGGTGGCGCGAAGCTGGCGGTATTACCGGAAAACTTCGCCGCCATGGGCCGCCGCGACGTGGCCGACATCGGTCGCGCCGAAGCGCTGGGCGAAGGCCCGATCCTGCCGTGGTTGAAACAGACCGCCCGCGACCTCACCTTATGGATAGTGGCCGGTACTTTGCCGCTGCCGCCCAAGGATCGGCCGAACGCCAAGTCCAATGCCTGCTCGCTGCTGGTCGATGATCAGGGCGAAATCGTTGCCCGTTACGACAAGCTGCACCTGTTCGATGTGGATGTCGCCGATGCTCGCGGTCGCTATCGCGAATCCGACGACTATGCTTTCGGAGATCATGTGGTGGTGGCGGACACGCCCGTCGGCCGGTTGGGCCTGACGGTGTGTTATGACCTGCGCTTCCCCGAGCTGTACAGTGAGCTGCGCGCGGCGGGGGCTGAATTGATCACCGCGCCTTCAGCGTTTACGGCGGTGACCGGCGCCGCGCACTGGGATGTGCTGATCCGTGCACGTGCCATCGAGACCCAGTGTTACCTGCTGGCGGCGGCTCAAGGCGGGGTGCATCCGGGGCCACGGGAAACCTATGGCCACGCGGCGATTGTCGACCCTTGGGGCCGTGTGCTGGCAAAACAGGATCAAGGCGAAGCGGTGTTGCTGGCCGAACGCGATAGCAGTGAACAGGCGTCGATACGGGCGCGCATGCCGGTGGTCAACCATCGGCGCTTTTTCTCGCAGGGCGCACAGCGACCTGCTTCGGAACGATGAATTTAAGGCCATACCTATGAGCGAGTTGTTGTCCTCAGTCAGTGATCACCTCCTGGCCCCCGGTGGCGTGACCATCGAAAGCTTGCAAACCGTGCTTGGCGATCTGGCCGGGCCGGGCATCGACGCGGCCGACCTGTATTTCCAGGGGCAGATTTCCGAGTCCTGGGCTCTGGAAGACGGCATCGTCAAGGAAGGCAGTTTCAACCTCGATCAGGGTGTGGGTGTGCGTGCGCAGTCCGGTGAGAAAACCGGTTTTGCCTACAGCAACGCGATCACCCTGGAAGCCTTGGGCCTGGCCGCGCGTGCCGCGCGCTCGATCTCCCGTGCGGGCCAAAATGGCACGGTGCAGGCGTTCAGCACCCAGGACGTGGCGCAGTTGTACGCGCCGGATAACCCCCTGGAAGTGATCAGTCGTGCGGAAAAGGTCGAGCTGCTCAAGCGTATCGACGCTGCAACCCGCGCCCTCGACCCGCGTATCCAGCAAGTCACCGTGAGCATGGCCGGTGTGTGGGAGCGCATTCTGGTGGCGTCCACCGACGGCGGCCTGGCGGCGGATGTGCGGCCGCTGGTGCGCTTCAACGTCAGTGTGATCGTCGAACAGAACGGTCGCCGCGAACGCGGTGGCCATGGCGGCGGCGGGCGTACCGACTACCGTTATTTCCTCACCGACGACCGTGCCATGGGGTATGCCCGTGAAGCGTTGCGCCAGGCGCTGGTCAATCTGGAGGCCATCCCGGCGCCGGCTGGTACTTTGCCGGTGGTGTTGGGTTCGGGCTGGTCCGGCGTGCTGCTGCACGAAGCGGTCGGCCATGGCCTGGAAGGTGACTTCAACCGCAAGGGCAGTTCGGCCTATAGCGGGCGCATGGGCGAGATGGTTGCGTCCAAGCTCTGCACCATCGTCGATGATGGCACCCTGGCCGGGCGCCGTGGCTCGCTGAGCGTCGACGACGAAGGCACGCCAACCGAATGCACCACCCTGATCGAAAACGGCGTGCTCAAGGGCTACATGCAAGACAAGCTTAACGCCCGCCTGATGGGCGTGGCGCGCACCGGTAACGGTCGGCGTGAATCCTACGCGCACCTGCCGATGCCGCGGATGACCAACACCTACATGCTCGGTGGCGAAAGCGATCCGGCGGAAATCATTGCTTCGGTGAAACGCGGCATCTACTGCGCCAACCTCGGCGGCGGTCAGGTGGACATCACCAGCGGCAAGTTCGTGTTCTCCACCAGCGAGGCGTACCTGATCGAAGACGGCAAGATCACCGCGCCGGTCAAAGGCGCAACGTTGATTGGTAACGGTCCTGAAGCGATGAGCAAGGTGTCGATGGTCGGTAACGACCTGTCGCTGGACAGCGGCGTGGGTACCTGCGGGAAGGATGGGCAGTCGGTGCCGGTGGGTGTCGGCCAGCCAACGCTGAAGATTGATGCGATCACCGTGGGTGGCACGGGGTCGTAAGGGGTGGAGCTTCGGGTGGCGCAGAACGCCACCCGGGGAAGAGGATCAACGCAGGCCGCGTTGAGTCTCGTCCAGCTCACGGATGTACTTGAAGATTTTACGGCTGGTGGCGGGCGCCTTGTTATGCGCCAGTTCGTGCTGGGCCTGACGGATCAGGGAGCGCAGTTGCTGGCGGTCCGCATCCGGGTAGTCCATCACGAATTTCTCCAGCACCGCGTCATCGCCCGAGATCAGGCGGTCACGCCAGCGTTCCAGGTTATGGAAGCGTTCGTTGTACTGGCGAGTCGAGGCATCGGTTTGATCGAGCAAAGTCAAAATGGCGTCGATGTCCTGATCGCGCATGAGCTTGCCGATAAACGAGATGTGCCGTTTACGCGCGATATTCGCGGTGTGCTTGGGCGCATCGGCCAGGGCACGACGCATTTCGTCGGTCAGTGGCAGTTTTGCAATCAAGTCTTTTTTGAGCGTTGTAAGGCGCTCGCCGAGGTCGACCAGAGCATGCAGCTCACGTTTGACCTGGGTTTTGCTTTTCTCCCCATCGAGGGAGTCGTCGTAAGAATCAACCATGGTGGCAGTCCGCAAAGAAACGCCGCCATGATAACCAGTCGGGGGCCGCTTGTCCGGCCCGGTCGCTCGATGGCCTTAACCGAAAGCAGAATTTGAGTGGAGAAAACCATGAGTGCAGCCCAAAGCGTCGGTCCGCAAGCGTTACCGGCACTGCAGGAACAAGTCGAGCAGATCCTTGCCGAGGCCAAGCGCCAGGGGGCCAGTGCCTGTGAAGTGGCGGTGTCGCTGGAACAGGGGCTGTCGACGTCGGTCCGTCAGCGGGAAGTGGAGACTGTTGAGTTCAACCGCGACCAGGGTTTCGGCATCACGCTGTACATGGGGCAGCGCAAAGGTTCGGCCAGCACCTCGGCCAGCGGTCCGGACGCGATCCGCGAGACGGTGGCCGCAGCGTTGGCAATCGCCAAGCACACCTCCGAGGATGAAAGCTCTGGCCTGGCCGATAAAGCGCTGATGGCCAAGGACCTGCAGGATTTCGATCTGTTTCACGCATGGGATATCACACCCGAACAGGCCATTGAAAAGGCGCTGATCTGCGAAGCGGCCGCGTTCGACGCCGATCCCCGCATCAAGAACGCGGATGGCACCACGTTGAGCACGCACCAGGGGTGCCGCGTGTATGGCAACAGCCATGGCTTTATCGGTGGTTATGCATCCACCCGTCATAGCTTGAGCTGCGTGATGATTGCCGAAGCCGATGGCCAGATGCAGCGTGATTACTGGTATGACGTGAACCGTCAGGGCGAGTTGCTGGCGGACGCGGTCAGCATTGGTCAGCGCGCCGCGCAGCGTGCGGCGAGCCGTCTGGGTGCGCGCCCGGTGCCGACCTGTGAAGTGCCGGTGCTGTTCTCGGCGGAACTGGCCGGTGGGTTGTTTGGCAGCTTCCTGGGGGCGATTTCCGGTGGCAACTTGTACCGCAAATCCTCGTTCCTGGAAGGCTCGATTGGCCAGAAACTGTTCCCGGAGTGGCTGACCATCGATGAACGTCCGCACTTGATGCGCGCCATGGGCAGTACGTCGTTCGACGGTGATGGCCTGGCGACTTATGCCAAGCCGTTCGTCGAGAAGGGCGAGTTGGTGTCTTACGTGCTGGGCACATACGCCGGTCGCAAGCTGGGCCTGCCCAGCACCGCCAACTCCGGCGGCGTGCATAACCTGTTCGTCACCCACGGCGATGAAGACCAGGCGGCGCTGCTGCGGCGAATGGGGCGTGGCCTGCTGGTGACTGAGTTGATGGGCCATGGCCTGAACATGGTCACCGGTGATTACTCCCGCGGGGCGGCGGGTTTCTGGGTGGAAAATGGCGAAATTCAGTTTGCCGTCCAGGAGGTGACCATCGCCGGCAATATGCGCGACATGTTCAAGCAGATCGTTGCTGTGGGTAATGATCTGGAACTGCGCAGCAACATTCGCACAGGTTCGGTGTTGATCGAGCGGATGACTGTCGCTGGCAGCTGATCCTTCCGACGCTTCACCCAATAAAGGCGCGCCCTCCTCAAGACGGCGCGCCTTTTTTTGTGCGTGCATTGCAGGTGGCTAGTTTGTTGCACTTGTTTTGATTCTCAATATCATTTAATAATAAATATCATTACCGAATGAGTGTGGATCATGAGTTCTGTCCTGCATGAGGATCCTTACCTGGAGAGCTGGCGCTGGATGAGTCGCCAGATTCGCTGCGGCCTCGACCCCAACGAACCGCGCCTGATCGAACATTACCTCAATGAGGGGCGATACCTGGCGTGCTGCACGGCGACCCATCCGTGGACGATCGCAGAAACTTCATTCCACCTGCTGCTCGATACCGCCAGCGACATCGCACTGCCCTGGCATTGGCGCTCTCTGTGCCTGGATCAAGCCTGGCGCCCCCTGCGCGACCTGGAAAAACTCTCCCACTGCGCATGCCGCCTCAAGCGCTGGCAGTCCTTTGCGTGGCGATTGGCGACCTGCGAGCTGCTGCCCTCGATTTCTGTTTCTGACCTGGTGCAAGGATCTTCCGATGAGTAACACCCGTATCGAACGCGACAGCATGGGCGAACTGCAAGTGCCGGCCGAGGCCTTGTATGGCGCGCAAACCCAGCGCGCGGTGAACAACTTCCCGATCAGTCATCAACGCATGCCGGCGCAATTCATCCGCGCCCTGATCCTGGCCAAGACCGCCGCCGCCAAGGTCAACGTCGACCTCAAGCAAATCAGCGAAGGCCAGGGCAAGGCCATCGTCGACGCCGCCCAAGGCTTGCTGGAAGGCGACTTCATGCGTCACTTCCCGGTGGATGTCTTCCAGACGGGCTCCGGCACTAGCTCCAACATGAACGCCAATGAAGTGATTGCCACCCTCGCTACCCGGTTGCTCGGCGAATCGGTCAACCCCAACGACCACGTGAACTGCGGCCAAAGCAGCAACGACATCATTCCGACCACCATCCATGTCAGTGCCGCACTGGTCCTGCATGAGCAAACGCTGCCGGCCCTGCTGCATTTGGTGCAAGTCATTGAACAGAAAGCCGAGGAGGTTCACCCGTTCATCAAAACCGGCCGAACGCACCTGATGGATGCCATGCCTGTGCGCATGAGCCAGGTGCTCAACGGTTGGTCGCAGCAGCTCAAGGCCAATATCGGCCACTTGCAGGATCTATTGCCGAGCCTGCAAGCGCTGGCCCAAGGCGGTACGGCGGTTGGCACCGGGATCAACGCACACCCGGAATTCGCTGTGCGTTTCAGTCAGCAACTGAGCAGCCTGACCGGCGTGAAATTCACGCCCGGCAAGAACCTGTTCGCGCTGATTGGCTCCCAGGACACCGCCGTCGCGGTCTCCGGCCAGTTAAAAGCCATTGCCGTGTCGCTGATGAAAATCGCTAACGACCTGCGCTGGATGAACTCCGGTCCGCTCGCGGGCCTGGGTGAAATCGAACTGGAAGGCCTGCAGCCTGGCTCGTCGATCATGCCTGGCAAGGTCAATCCGGTGATCCCGGAAGCGACGGCGATGGTTGCCGCCCAGGTTATCGGTAATGACGCGGTGATCACCGTCGCAGGCCAGTCCGGCAACTTCGAGTTGAACGTGATGCTGCCGATCATCGCGCAGAACCTGCTCAGCAGCCTCGAATTGCTGGCCAATGCCAGCCGTTTGCTGGCCGATAAAGCCATCGCCAGTTTCAAGGTCAACGAAGCCAAGCTCAAGGAAGCGCTGTCGCGCAACCCGATCCTGGTGACCGCGCTCAACCCGATCATCGGTTACCAAAAGGCCGCTGAAATTGCCAAGAAGGCCTATCAGCAAGGCCGTCCGGTGATTGACGTCACCCTTGAACACACCGACTTACCGCGCAGCCAACTGGAAGTTCTGCTGGATCCGGAAAAGCTCACGGCCGGCGGCGTGTAATCACCGACCCTGCTTTGGAGGCTCACCATGGAGCACTGGAAACGCACGATCGAACGGGCCAATCGCTGCTTTATGGCAGGCGAGTTGGTGGACGCTCGCGAGGCCTATTTGCAAGCCCTCGCCTTGGCCCAAGTGTTGTTCGAACGCTGGGCGGACGCCGACGAAGCAGTGGCGGCTTGCGTCATTTCCCATCACAACCTGGCGGACCTTCACCTGCGCCTGAACCAGCCGGAGGAAAGCGCGGAATACCTTTGCGCCATCCACCAGCGCCTGCTGCAGACCCTGCAGGATCCGCGGCTGAGCCCGCAATTGCGGGAAGCGGCGCTGCGCCAGAGCAGCAAGACCTACGTCGAGCTCTTGAATTTCATCAGCGATCACGGCGAGTACCCTCGCACTCATCGCCTGTTGGGTGGCGCAGCGGCGCAACCCACCCCTCCTCAATACGGAGCACATTGATATGACTTATACCTTGCCTGCATTGCCTTACGCCTACGACGCCCTGGAACCGCATATCGATGCGCAAACCATGGAGATCCACTACACCAAGCACCATCAGACCTACATCAACAACCTCAACGCTGCCGTCGACGGCACCGAGTTCGCCGGCTGGCCGGTGGAGAAGCTGGTCTCCAGCGTGCAGCAACTGCCGGAAAAACTGCGCGCAGCCGTGATCAATCAGGGCGGCGGCCATGCCAACCACTCGCTGTTCTGGGCAGTGATGTCGCCCAAAGGTGGCGGTAAACCCGACGGCGCATTGGGAAAAGCCATCGAGGAGCAGTTGGGCGGTTTCGACAGCTTCAAGGAGGCTTTCACCAAGGCTGCGTTGACCCGTTTTGGCAGCGGCTGGGCCTGGCTGAGCGTCAATCCACAAAAGACCCTGGTGGTGGAAAGCAGCGGTAACCAAGACAGTCCGCTGATGAGCGGCAACACGCCGATCCTCGGTCTGGACGTCTGGGAACACGCCTACTATTTGCTGTACCAGAACCGCCGCCCGGAATACATCAATGCCTTCTACAGTGTTATCAACTGGCCAGAAGTCGCCGCACGCTATCAGGCCGCCGTGGCCTGACATTCACCTTCATAACAAGATCTAAGGCCGACTATGGGCACTGAAACACTGGCGATCAGCAGCGGGCGAATGTTTCGTTATGCGTTTGGCTCGCTGCTGCTATTGGCAGGTACTGCATTGCTGGTGGCCCACGGGCTGGCTTGGCTGAACCTGGAGCCGCGCATTCTGCGCGCCCTGCAGGGCGGATCCATCTGTGCGCTCGGGACGGCGCTCGGCGCGGTGCCGGTGCTGGTTATCCGGCGCATGCCGGTGGCATTGAGCGATACGCTGCTGGGCTTTGGGGCTGGGGTGATGTTGGCGGCGACCGCGTTTTCGCTGATCGTGCCGGGCATCGCTGCGGCTGAAGGCCTGGGGCTCTCGCCCTGGGGGGCCAGTGGATTGATCAGTTTTGGCATTATGTTGGGCGCCTTCGGGCTGTATCTGGTTGACCGCAAAGTCTCCGGCGCCAGCCCGGAAATGCTGGTGGGCACGCCGGACAAACCGGTGATCCCGCCGCGTATCTGGCTGTTTGTGTTTGCCATCATTGCCCACAATATCCCGGAAGGCATGGCTGTGGGTGTCTCGGCGGGCGGCGGCATGCCGGATGCCGACAGCCTGGCCATGGGCATCGCCTTGCAGGACGTGCCGGAAGGGCTGGTGATTGCGTTGGTGTTGGCCGGGGCGGGGATGTCGCGGGGCAAGGCGTTCTTGATCGGTGCGGCGTCAGGTCTGGTGGAGCCGGTGTTTGCGGTGCTTTGTGCCTGGTTGGTCAGCCTTGCCGAAGTAGTGTTGCCATTGGGTTTGGCGCTTGCCGCTGGCGCGATGCTGCTGGTGGTGACTCACGAGGTCATCCCCGAGTCGCGACGCAATGGTCATGAAAAGCTCGCCAGCCTTGGGTTGTGCATCGGATTTTGCTTGATGATGGTGATGGACACGGCTTTGGGATAATACCCGCTCCCTTGTAGTCGCCGGCTCGCCGGCGATCAGTCGCGAGTCGTGGACGCTATCGCCGGTCAGCCAGACTTCTACAGGAGGGTTATTCGCCTTCGTCGAAGTAGTTATTGATCAGTGCCACCAGTGCGGCCATCGCTTCGTCTTCCTGCTCGCCCTCTGTCTTCAAGTGAATCTTGGTGCCCTTGCCGGCAGCCAGCATCATCATGGCCATGATGCTTTTGCCATCGACCATGGATTCCGGCGTACGACCGGCGCGGATCTGGCAGGGAAACTGCCCGGCGACACCGACAAATTTGGCCGAGGCACGGGCGTGCAGGCCCAGTTTGTTGATGATTTCAATTTCCAGAGCGGGCATCGCGAAGGTGTTCCTTTCAGCTAAGGTCGCGGTGGCGGACCTGGACATTCTTGAGGGTTTGTTGCAACACCTGGCCCAGGCGCTCGGTCAGGTAGACGGAGCGGTGGTGCCCGCCGGTGCAGCCGATGGCAATGGTGACATAGGCGCGATTGCTGGCGGCAAAACGCGGCAGCCATTTGAGCAGGTAACTGGAAATGTCCTGGAACATTTCCTCCACATCCGGTTGCGCGGCCAGGTAATCGGCCACGGCCTGGTCCAGCCCGGATTGCTCACGCAGCTCCGGCTTCCAGTAGGGGTTGGGCAGGCAGCGCACGTCGAACACCAGGTCGGCGTCCACCGGCATGCCACGCTTGAACCCAAACGACTCGACCAGAAAGGCGGTGCCTGGCTCCGGCTGGTTCAGCAGGCGCAGCTTGATGGCGTCGCGCAACTGGTACAGGTTGAGGCTGGTGGTGTTGATCTTGAGGTCGGCGAGGTCAATGATCGGCCCCAGCAGCTTGGTTTCGTCTTCAATGGCTTCCGCCAGGGAACGGTGAGGGCTGCTGAGGGGGTGGCGCCGACGGGTTTCGGAGAAACGCTTGAGCAGAGTCTCTTCGTCGGCATCCAGGTAGAGCACATCGCAATGGATATGCTTGGCCCGCACTTCCTCGAGCAATTGCGGGAATCGCTCAAGGTGGCTGGGCAGGTTGCGTGCATCAATCGAAACGGCAACCAGAGGCTGAGCCAGTTCGGTGTGGATCAACGCGCGTTCCGCCAATTCCGGCAGCAGGCCGGCGGGCAGGTTGTCGATGCAATAGAAACCGCTGTCCTCAAGAACGTTGAGGGCGGTGCTTTTACCCGAGCCGGAGCGGCCGCTGACGATGATCAAGCGCATGATTACTGCCCGTTCTGTTCATCCAGGACAACCTGGTAAAGCGCCTCGTTGCTTTTGGCGCTGCGCAGTTTGTCGCGTACGTCCTTGCGGTCGAGCATGCTGGCGATCTGCCGAAGCAGTTCCAGGTGCGCATCGGTGGCAGCCTGCGGGACCAGCAGTACAAACAGCAGGTCGACCGGGGCACCGTCGATAGCGTCGAAATCGATGGGAGCGTCCAGGTGAAGCAGGGCGCTGACTGGGGTCTCGCAGCCTTTGAGGCGGCAGTGGGGAATGGCGATGCCGTTGCCAAAACCGGTGGAACCGAGTTTCTCACGGGCAATCAGAGCCTCGTAGACATCTTGCATTTCCAGTTCAGGCACTTCGCGGCTGATCAGGTTGGCAATTTGCTCAAGGGCTTTCTTCTTGCTGCCGCCCGGCGCGTTCACAAGGGAACGGCCGGGGGTCAGGATGGTTTCAAGTCGGATCATGGGGGGAGAGTTAACGACCTGTGCCCTGAAGCAGGCTCAGATTCTTTTCCTTATGCTTTTTAAGTTGGCGGTCAAGCTTGTCTGTGAGCAAGTCGATTGATGCATACATGTCTTCATGCTCGGCATTGGCGACTACTTCGCCACCGGGTATCTGGAGAGTCGCCTCAATTTTCTGCTGAAGCTTGTCGACCTTCATGATGACTTGCACATTGGTGATCTTGTCGAAATGACCCTCAAGCCGTTTCAGCTTCTGCTCGACGTATTCGCGCAATGGAGGGGTGACTTCTACATGGTGTCCACTGATGTTGACTTGCATACAGCTTCTCCTTCGTTGCCAGTGCATAAAGCGGCAGGTAGGACTACCTGCCACTGGAACGCTGTGGCCCGCCCGTCACATCAAACGCTTACGCTCGCTGGAAGGCGCGATCCCAAGGGATTCGCGGTACTTGGCGACGGTTCGACGGGCGACCTGAATGCCTTGTGCCTCCAGTAAACCAGCGATCTTACTGTCACTCAATGGCTTTTTCTGATTTTCCGCAGCAACCAGTTTTTTGATGATCGCGCGAATCGCCGTGGACGAGCATTCACCGCCTTCGGAGGTGCTGACATGGCTGGAGAAAAAGTATTTCAGTTCATAAATACCCCGTGGGGTATGCATGAATTTCTGGGTGGTCACCCGGGAAATCGTCGATTCATGCATGCCAACCGCTTCGGCGATGTCATGCAGTACCAGCGGTTTCATCGCCTCGTCGCCGTATTCCAGGAAGCCGCGCTGGTGCTCGACGATCTGAGTGGCCACTTTCATCAGGGTTTCGTTGCGGCTTTGCAGGCTCTTGATGAACCAGCGCGCTTCCTGCAACTGGTTGCGCATGAAGGTGTTGTCGGCGCTGGTATCGGCGCGACGTACGAAACCGGCGTATTGCGGGTTGACGCGCAGGCGCGGCACCGACTCCTGGTTCAGCTCTACCAGCCAGCGCTCGTTGTCCTTGCGTACGATGACGTCGGGGACTACGTATTCGGCTTCGCTCGACTCGATTTGCGAGCCTGGGCGCGGGTTGAGGCTCTGTACCAGCTCGATGACCTGGCGCAGGTCGTCTTCCTTGAGCTTCATGCGGCGCATCAACTGGCTGTAGTCGCGGCTGCCGAGCAAGTCGATGTAGTCGGTGACCAGGCGCTGGGCCTCGGTGAGCCAGGCCGTCTTGGCCGGCAGTTGGCGCAATTGCAGCAACAGGCATTCGCTGAGGGTGCGTGCGCCGATGCCGGCGGGCTCGAACTGCTGGATGCGGTGCAGGACGGCTTCAATCTCGTCCAGCTCGATATCCAGTTCCGGGTCGAAGGCTTCAAGAATTTCTTCAAGCGTCTCGTCCAGATAACCCTGGTTGTTGATGCAGTCGATCAGGGTCACGGCGATCAAGCGATCGGTGTCCGACATCGGCGCCAGGTTCAGTTGCCAGAGCAGATGGCTCTGCAGGCTCTCGCCAACGGAGGTGCGGGTGGTGAAGTCCCACTCGTCATCGTCATTGCTGGGCAGGCTGCTGGCGCTGGTCTGGTAGACGTCTTCCCAGGCCGTGTCGACGGGAAGCTCGTTGGGGATGCGTTCGTTCCAATCGCCTTCCTCAAGGTTATCCACCGTAGGGGCGGTTTCCTGATAGGAGGGTTCCTGCACGTCGGAATTGGGTTTTTGCTCGATGTTATCGGCCAGCGGGTCTGCATTATCGAAGTCGTCGCCTTCTTCCTGGCGTTCGAGCATCGGGTTGGACTCCAAGGCCTCCTGGATTTCCTGTTGCAGGTCCAGGGTCGACAATTGGAGCAGGCGGATGGCCTGTTGCAGCTGCGGTGTCATCGTCAGCTGCTGGCCCATTCTCAGGACTAGCGATGGTTTCATGGCAGGGGCTTAACACCTTATTCGCCGGCGCAATGCGCCATCCACGACAGGGCGCGTGAGCGCCAAACATAAGCAAATTATATGCCTGATGTCGGGGGCTTTGCCTAGAGCGCGGTAACAATAAAAATCCGGAGGTTTTCATTGACTCCCGCGCACCTCGGCAAACGGCCGTGACACCACGGTGTTTACAGGCGGAACTCGTGACCCAGGTACACTTCCTTGACCAGATCGTTGGCCAGGATGGTGGCCGAGTCACCTTCGGCGATCAGTTGGCCATCGTTGACGATATACGCGGTTTCGCAGATATCGAGGGTCTCACGGACGTTGTGGTCAGTGATCAGCACGCCAATGCCCTTGGCCTTGAGGTGATGGATGATCTGCTTGATGTCGCCGACCGAGATCGGGTCGACGCCGGCAAACGGTTCGTCCAGCAGAATGAACTTGGGGGCAGTGGCCAGGGCGCGGGCGATTTCCACACGACGACGCTCACCACCGGACAGGCTCATGCCGAGGTTGTCGCGAATGTGGTTGATGTGGAATTCCTGCAGCAGGCTTTCCAGTTCCTTGCGGCGGCCGTCACGGTCGAGTTCCTTGCGGGTCTCGAGGATCGCCATGATGTTATCGGCGACCGACAGTTTGCGGAAGATCGACGCTTCCTGCGGGAGATAGCCGATACCGGCGCGTGCACGGCCGTGCATCGGCTGGTGGCTCACGTCCAGGTCGTCGATCAGCACGCGACCCTGGTCCGCCTGGACCAGGCCGACGATCATGTAGAAGCAGGTGGTCTTGCCGGCACCGTTGGGGCCGAGCAAGCCGACGATCTGGCCGCTGTCGATCGACAGGCTGACGTCGCGCACGACCTGACGGCTTTTATAGGCCTTGGCCAGATGCTGGGCTTTCAGGGTTGCCATTACTCGGCCTTCTTCTTCGGCTGGATAACCATGTCGATGCGTGGGCGTGGTGCAGTGACCTTGCTGCCATTGGCACGACCGGCGTTAGCGATCTGTTTCACGGTGTCGTAGGTGATTTTCTCGCCTTCCGTGGAGTTGCCATCGGGGCTGAGCACCTTGGCCTGATCGATCAGCACGATGCGGTTCTGCTGGGCGTGGTACTGGATGGTCTTGCCGTAGCCTTTCATCGGGCCGGTGTCGGTAGGCGACTGCTTCTGTTCGAAGTAAGCCAGGTTGCCCACGGAAGTCACCACGTCGATGTCGCCGGCAGCGGTGCGAGTCAGGGTCACCGTATTACCGGTGATCTTCATCGAACCCTGGGTAATGATCACGCCACCGGTGTAGGTGGCGACACCTTGCTTGTCATCCAGCTGCGCATCGTCAGCCGAGATGTGGATCGGCTGCTGGCTATCGTTCGGCAGAGCCCAGGCGCTCACGCTTCCCAGTGCTGCGCCCAGACCGAGCAAAATAGGGAGAGTTTTAACGAGCCTCATACTGTCCTCTTACGTTCGATAGCAGGTGTATCCTGCTTTCTTTCAAATACGCTTTCATTCCCTTGCCAGTCGATACACCGCCAGCGCCGTCGATTCTAACGTCTTGCTCGGTCTGCGCATATTGCTTCTGCGGGAATACGGTCATGCGACTGCTGGTAATCACGGTATCGCGGTTCTGCGCGTCAGTGCGGGCGACGCGTACCGAGTCGATCAATTCAACCTCGGTACCGTCCGGGTTGACCTCGCCACGCTTGCTGGTGACGTGCCAGGGGAATTCGGTGCCGCGGTACAGATTCAGGTCGGGGTTGGTCAGCAGGGTGACTTCGGATGCCTTCAAGTGTTCGACTTTGTCCGATGTCATTTCGTACTGCACTTTGCCGTCAGGTAGGAACTGTACGCTGTAGGCATTGGTGGCGTAATAGTCGATAGCGCCTTGGTCAGCCTGCGCAACAGGCTGGTCGAGAAAGCGCTCCGGGCTGATATTCCAGTAGCCCACCGCCAGGAGCAGCGCGGCGATGACCCCGAATAACAGGAAGTTGCGAATCTTTTTGCTCAGCATAAAACGCTCTATAAGTAGGCGGCGTGAGCCGCTTCAAGGCTGCCCTGGGCACGCAGGATCAGCTCGCAGAACTCGCGGGCGGCACCTTCGCCGCCACGGGCGGTGGTGATGCCGTGGGCATGCTCGCGAACAAATGCCGCCGCATTGGCGACCGCCATGCCCAAGCCCACCCGGCGGATCACCGGCAGGTCTGGCAGGTCATCGCCCAAGTAGGCGACCTGCTCATAGCTTAGGTTGAGTTGGCCAAGAAGCTCGTCCAGAACCACCAGTTTATCCTCGCGGCCCTGATACAGGTGAGGAATACCCAGATTTTGTGCGCGACGTTCCACAACCGGAGTCTTCCGGCCACTGATGATTGCCGTTTGCACGCCTGACGCCATCAGCATCTTGATGCCCTGGCCGTCGAGGGTGTTGAACGTCTTGAATTCACTGCCGTCTTCGAGGAAGTACAGGCGGCCATCGGTCAGCACGCCATCAACGTCGAAAATCGCCAACTTGATGTTTTTACCGCGTTGCAACAGGTCGCTGGTCATTTACATCACTCCCGCACGCAGCAAGTCGTGCATGTTCAGGGCGCCGATCGGGTGGTCATTGGCATCGACCACCACCAGCGCACCGATCTTGTGGTCTTCCATGATCTTCAAGGCTTCGGCGGCCAGCATTTCAGGGCGGGCGGTCTTGCCATGGGGGGTCATCACCGCATCGATGGTGGCGGTGTGGATATCAATGGTGCGGTCCAGGGTGCGGCGCAGGTCGCCGTCGGTGAAGACCCCGGCCAGGCGGCCGTTGTCTTCCAGGATCACGGTCATGCCCAGGCCTTTGCGGGTCATTTCCATCAGCGCGTCCTTCAACAAGGTGCCGCGCTGGACGTGGGGCAGTTCATCACCGGAATGCATGACGTTTTCCACTTTCAACAGCAGGCGGCGGCCCAGGGCGCCACCGGGATGGGAAAAAGCGAAGTCTTCAGCGGTAAACCCACGGGCTTCCAGCAGCGCCACAGCCAGGGCGTCACCCATGACCAGCGCCGCGGTGGTGGAGGAGGTGGGCGCGAGGTTCAGCGGGCAGGCCTCGTGGGCCACGTGAACATTCAGGTTTACGTCGGCGGCCTTGGCCAGGGTCGATTCCGGGTTGCCGGTGAGGCTGATCATCTGTATGCCCAGGCGCTTGATCAGTGGCAGCAGGGTCACGATTTCGTTGGTGGTGCCGGAGTTGGACAGCGCCAGGATGATGTCATCCTTGGTGATCATGCCCATATCGCCGTGGCTGGCCTCGGCCGGGTGCACGAAAAACGCAGTGGTCCCGGTGCTGGCCAGGGTGGCGGCGATCTTGTTGCCGACGTGACCCGACTTGCCCATGCCGACCACGACAACCCGGCCCTTGCTGGCCAGAATCATCTCGCACGCGCGTACGAAATCTGCGTCGATATGCGCCAGCAAGCCTTCTACGGCTTCAAGCTCGAGGCGAATGGTGCGTTGTGCGGATTGAATAAGGTCGCTGGATTGGCTCATGTCTGAAATCGTATAGCCTGACGAAAAGTCGGCGATTATAGCGGTAATGATCAATTCCCTCACGCTAGTTCGTCAGGGTTTGTTCGCAATGCGCTTGAGATTCATCCCAAGCAAAGATTTTTCCCTGTCCCCAATCTGAACAAGCGCTGTTCCGGCCTTGGGCGCCCTGTACCAGCAGTGATATAGTTCGCCGCCAGTTCGGTCCGCCCAGCCCACGTGGCCAACTATTGCACAACGGTTGCAAACGTTTGTCGCAAGCGTGGTGTCTGAGTGAGAGGCTGCATCCCAAGGAGTTTAGATGAGTGCCGATAACGCCTACGCGGTCGAGCTGAAGGGACTGACCTTCAAGCGCGGGACGCGCAGCATCTTCAATAACGTCGATATCCGCATTCCGCGCGGCAAGGTCACGGGCATCATGGGGCCTTCCGGTTGCGGCAAGACCACCCTGTTGCGCCTGATGGGCATGCAATTGCGGCCCAGTGCCGGCGAAGTGTGGGTAAATGGCCAGAACCTGCCGACGCTGTCGCGCAGTGATCTGTTCGATGCGCGCAAGCATATGGGTGTGCTGTTCCAGAGCGGTGCGCTGTTCACCGACCTCGATGTTTTCGAGAACGTGGCCTTTCCGCTGCGG
This sequence comes from Pseudomonas simiae, assembly GCF_000934565.1. Classification (NCBI taxonomy): domain Bacteria; kingdom Pseudomonadati; phylum Pseudomonadota; class Gammaproteobacteria; order Pseudomonadales; family Pseudomonadaceae; genus Pseudomonas; species Pseudomonas simiae. The sequence goes on from NZ_CP010896.1 coordinate 980,343, forward strand.
GTGCATACCCAGCTGTCCGATGAAATGATTCGTGACATTGTGTTGCTGAAACTGCAGGCCGTAGGCCTTCGCGGTGCCATCGACCTGATGCCTGACGAGCTGTCCGGCGGCATGAAGCGCCGTGTGGCCCTGGCGCGTGCCATTGCCCTCGACCCGCAGATCCTCATGTATGACGAGCCTTTTGTCGGTCAGGACCCCATCGCCATGGGCGTGCTGGTGCGTTTGATCCGCTTGCTCAACGATGCGTTGGGCATCACCAGCATTGTGGTCTCCCACGATCTGGCAGAAACCGCGAGCATTGCCGATTACCTCTATGTCGTCGGCGATGGCCAGGTGCTGGGGCAGGGCACGCCCGAAGAACTGATGAACGCCGACAACCCGCGCATTCGCCAATTCATGACCGGCGATCCTGATGGCCCGGTGCCTTTTCACTTTCCGGCAGCGGATTACCGCTCAGATCTTCTGGGGAAGCGCTGATGCGCAAGACATCTCTCATCGAGAAGGTTCGCCTTTTCGGTCGTTCGGGTATCGACATTGTCGAAGTGCTCGGTCGTTCGACGATTTTCCTGTTCCACGCCCTGCTCGGTCGCGGCGGCATTGGCGGCGGCTTCGGCCTGCTGATCAAGCAGCTGCATTCGGTAGGCGTGATGTCCCTGGTGATCATCGTGGTCTCTGGGGTATTCATCGGCATGGTGCTGGCGTTGCAGGGCTTCAATATTCTTTCCAGCTACGGTTCGGAGCAGGCGGTGGGGCAGATGGTCGCCCTGACGCTGTTGCGTGAACTGGGGCCGGTGGTGACTGCCTTGTTGTTCGCCGGGCGTGCGGGTTCCGCGCTGACCGCCGAAATCGGCAACATGAAGTCCACCGAACAGCTGTCCAGCCTGGAAATGATCGGCGTGGATCCGCTCAAGTACATTGTTGCCCCGCGCCTGTGGGCCGGCTTCATTTCCCTGCCACTGCTGGCGATGATCTTCAGCGTGGTCGGTATCTGGGGCGGTTCGTGGGTGGCGGTGGACTGGCTGGGCGTCTACGACGGCTCCTACTGGGCCAACATGCAAAACAGCGTGACCTTCAGCGGTGACGTGCTCAACGGCATCATAAAGAGCATTGTCTTCGCCTTTGTCGTCACCTGGATCGCCGTATTCCAAGGCTACGACTGTGAGCCCACTTCAGAAGGGATCAGTCGCGCCACCACCAAGACCGTTGTGTACGCCTCGCTGGCGGTACTGGGCCTTGACTTCATTTTGACCGCCTTGATGTTTGGAGATTTCTGATGCAAAACCGCACTGTGGAAATCGGTGTCGGCCTTTTCTTGCTGGCTGGCATCCTGGCTTTACTCTTGTTGGCCCTGCGAGTCAGTGGCCTGTCGGCCAGCCCCACCGCCGATACATATAAACTTTACGCGTACTTCGATAATCTCGCCGGTTTGACTGTCAGAGCTAAAGTGACCATGGCCGGTGTGACCATCGGCAAGGTCACGGCAATCGATCTGGACCGCGACAGCTTCACCGGGCGAGTGACCCTGCAACTGGACAAGAAGGTAGATAATCTGCCGACCGACTCCACTGCATCTATCCTCACTGCGGGTCTGCTGGGCGAAAAATACATCGGTATCAGCGTGGGTGGGGAAACAGCCCTGCTCAAGGATGGCTCGACAATCCACGACACACAGTCGTCGCTGGTGCTTGAAGACCTGATCGGTAAATTCCTGCTTAATACGGTCAATAAAGACGCCAAATGAGGAATCTGTTCATGATCTCTACCTTGCGACGTGGCCTGCTGGTGTTGTTGGCAGCGCTGCCGCTGATGGCTAACGCTGCAGGTTCTGCGCACGAGCTGGTGCAGGACACGACCAGCAAGATGCTGGCTGACCTGACTGCCAATAAAGAGCAGTACAAGCAAGACCCGAGTAAGTTCTACGACGCGCTCAACACCATTGTCGGCCCGGTGGTCGATGCCGAAGGCATTTCCCGCAGCATCATGACGGTCAAGTATTCGCGCAAGGCAACTCCCGCGCAGATGCAGACTTTCCAGGAAAACTTCAAGAAAGGCCTGTTCCAGTTCTACGGCAACGCTTTGCTTGAGTACAACAACCAGGGGATTACCGTCGCTCCAGCCGGTGACGAGTCCGGTGATCGCACCAGCGTCAACATGAGCGTCAAGGGCAATAACGGCGCCGTCTACCCGGTGCAGTACACCCTGGAAAAGATCAACGGCGAGTGGAAGCTGCGTAATGTGATCATCAACGGGATCAACATCGGCAAGCTGTTCCGTGACCAGTTCGCCGACGCCATGCAACGCAATGGCAATGACCTGGACAAGACCATCAATGGTTGGGCCGGCGAAGTCGCCAAGGCCAAGGAAGAAACCGACAAACAAGCTTCCGGGAAGCCTGCGCAATGACTGAAGCGGCTGTTCGTCTAGGCGATGCCGGCGAGCTGTTCATCAGCGGCGTGCTGGATTACCTCACCGGGCCTGACCTGCGCAAGCAGGGCCAGGCACTGATCAAGACCAGTTCCGCGCCCGCGTTGGTGCTGGATTGTTCGGCGGTGACCAAGTCCAGCAGCGTCGGTTTATCGTTGTTGCTGTGCTTCATGCGTGATGCCGAAGCGGCGAAAAAGCCCGTCAGCATCCGCGCAATGCCCGAAGACATGCGTGAAATTGCCGAAGTTTCCGGTCTGACCGAACTGCTGGCCCATCCTTAATACACATTATTAAAGAGGCCCCCCGTCAGAGTCCTGCTATGCGGGGTTCGCAGGCGCGGGGCTTTTTTGTATGATGTGCGACCCGCGCGCACTGGGCGCCGATAGAGGTTGAGCATGCAGGCCCTAGAAGTTAAGAGCTTTCTTGAAGGAAAGCTGCCGGAAACGACCGTAGAAGTTGAAGGCGAAGGCTGCAACTTCCAGCTGAACGTGATTAGCGATGAACTGGCGGCACTCAGCCCGGTCAAGCGTCAGCAGCAGATCTATGCCCATTTGAACCCGTGGATCACCGATGGCAGCATCCATGCGGTCACTATGAAATTTTTCAGCCGCGCGGCCTGGGCCGAGCGCACCTGAGCCCCCAAGGCGTCGAGATTCTTATGGATAAATTGATTATTACCGGCGGTGCCCGCCTTGATGGCGAAATTCGCATCTCCGGTGCAAAAAACTCCGCCTTGCCGATCCTGGCAGCGACCCTGCTGTGCGATGGCCCGGTTACCGTGGCCAACCTGCCGCACCTGCACGACATCACCACCATGATCGAGTTGTTCGGTCGTATGGGGATCGAGCCGGTGATCGACGAGAAACTGGCCGTCGAAATCGATCCGCGCACCATCAAGACCTTGATCGCCCCGTACGAATTGGTGAAAACCATGCGTGCGTCGATCCTGGTGCTGGGCCCGATGGTTGCCCGTTTTGGTGAGGCCGAAGTCGCCCTGCCTGGCGGTTGCGCCATCGGTTCGCGTCCGGTGGACCTGCACATCCGTGGCCTCGAAGCCATGGGTGCAGTCATCGACGTCGAAGGCGGCTACATCAAGGCCAAGGCGCCGGAAGGCGGCCTGCGTGGCGCGAACTTCTTCTTTGATACCGTCAGCGTGACCGGTACCGAGAACATCATGATGGCTGCTGCCCTGGCCAAAGGCCGCAGCGTGCTGCAGAACGCCGCGCGCGAGCCGGAAGTGGTCGATCTGGCCAACTTCCTGAACGCAATGGGTGCCAAGGTTTCCGGTGCCGGCACCGACACCATCACCATCGATGGTGTAGAGCGCCTGCACACTGCAACCTACAAGGTCATGCCCGACCGTATCGAGACCGGCACCTACCTGGTTGCTGCTGCCGTGACCGGTGGCCGCGTCAAGGTCAAGGACACCGATCCGACCATCCTGGAAGCGGTCCTGGAAAAACTGCGCGAAGCCGGTGCCGAAATCACCACCGGTGAAGACTGGATCGAGCTGAACATGCACGGCAAGCGTCCTAAAGCCGTCAACGTGCGTACCGCGCCGTACCCGGCGTTTCCGACCGACATGCAGGCGCAGTTCATCTCCTTGAACGCCATTGCCGAAGGCACCGGCGCCGTGATCGAGACCATCTTCGAAAACCGCTTCATGCACGTGTATGAACTGCACCGCATGGGCGCGAAGATCCAGGTCGAAGGCAATACCGCCATCGTGACTGGCACCGAGAAACTCAAGGGTGCGCCAGTGATGGCTACCGACCTGCGGGCTTCGGCCAGCCTGGTGATCTCGGCACTGATCGCCGAAGGCGACACGTTGATCGACCGCATCTACCACATAGATCGTGGCTACGAGTGCATCGAAGAGAAACTGCAGATGCTCGGCGCGAAAATCCGCCGCGTACCGGGCTAGTCCCTGCTGCACTGTAGGAGCAAGCTTGCTCGCGAAAGACCTCAACGATAACGTGTTTATCCAGAATCAACGCGGTGTCCATGAGTTCTTCGCGAGCAAGCTCGCTGCTACAAACACTGATTTGTTTCAAATCGAGGCTGTAATGGCCTCGATCTGTGTCCGGCGCCGTTTGCGATCGGACAGCAATAGCCTGATGAAGGACTGACGTTTCCCATGTTGACCATCGCACTGTCAAAGGGCCGCATCCTTGACGACACGTTGCCGCTTCTGGCTGAAGCGGGCATCGTGCCGACCGAGAATCCGGACAAGAGCCGCAAGCTGATCATCCCCACGACCCAGGACGACGTTCGCCTGTTGATCGTGCGGGCCACCGACGTGCCGACCTACGTTGAGCATGGCGCGGCTGACCTCGGTGTCGCCGGTAAGGACGTGCTGATGGAATACGGCGGCCAGGGCCTGTACGAGCCATTGGACCTGCGTATCGCCCTGTGCAAGCTGATGACCGCCGGCCGCGTCGGCGACGTCGAGCCTAAGGGCCGTTTGCGCGTGGCGACCAAATTCGTCAACGTTGCCAAGCGCTACTACGCCGAACAAGGCCGTCAGGTCGATATCATCAAGCTCTACGGTTCGATGGAGCTGGCACCGTTGATCGGCCTGGCCGACAAGATCATCGACGTGGTCGACACCGGCAACACCCTGCGTGCCAACGGTCTTGAGCCGCAAGAGTTCATTGCCGACATCAGCTCCCGCCTGATCGTCAACAAAGCATCAATGAAGATGCAGCACGCCCGTATCCAGGCGTTGATCGACACCCTGCGCAAGGCAGTGGAGTCGCGACACCGCGGTTGACTTACCCGCGTAGCCGGAAGGCTGCGCCCGTCTATCCGCCTCATAGCCAGAATTCTCAGGTGCCCAAGCGGAAACGACTGCTAATTTAGGGCGCCTGAGTTTTTGCCAATTCTATTGAGGCCCTCGCTATGACCACGTCCACTGCAATTGCCCGACTCAACGCTGCCGACCCGGATTTCGCCCATCATCTGGATCATCTGCTGAGCTGGGAAAGCGTGTCCGACGATTCGGTCAACGGGCGAGTACTCGACATCATCAAGGCCGTGCGCGAGCGCGGTGATGCCGCGTTGGTGGACTTTACCCGCCAGTTCGATGGCCTGGACGTCGCGTCGATGTCCGACCTGATCCTGCCGCGCGAACGCCTGGAGCTGGCCCTGACGCGCATCACTGCACCTCAGCGCGAAGCTCTGGAAGTCGCGGCGGCGCGGGTGCGCAGCTACCACGAAAAGCAGAAGCAGGATTCCTGGAGCTACACCGAGGCCGACGGCACCTTGCTGGGCCAGAAGGTCACGCCGCTGGACCGTGCCGGCCTGTACGTGCCGGGTGGCAAGGCGTCTTACCCGTCGTCGGTGCTGATGAACGCGATCCCGGCCAAAGTGGCAGGCGTGACCGAAGTGGTCATGGTGGTGCCGACCCCGCGCGGTGAAATCAACGAGCTGGTGCTGGCGGCCGCCTGCATCGCCGGCGTCGACCGTGTGTTCACCATCGGCGGCGCCCAAGCCGTCGCGGCCCTGGCGTATGGCACCGAAAGCGTGCCGAAGGTCGACAAGGTGGTGGGGCCCGGCAACATCTACGTCGCCACCGCCAAGCGTCATGTGTTTGGGCAGGTCGGTATCGACATGATCGCCGGCCCTTCGGAAATTCTCGTGGTGTGCGATGGTCAGACCGATCCGGACTGGATCGCCATGGACCTGTTTTCCCAGGCCGAACACGACGAAGACGCCCAGGCGATTCTGGTCAGCCCGGACGCCGAGTTCCTCGACAAGGTTGCGGCCAGCATCAATAAGTTGCTGCCGACCATGGACCGCGCCGAAATCATCGAGAAGTCGATCAATGGTCGGGGCGCGTTGATCCTGGTGCGCGACATGGAGCAGGCCATCGAAGTGGCCAACCGCATCGCGCCAGAGCACTTGGAACTGTCCGTTGCCGATCCACAAGCCTGGCTGCCGTCGATTCGCCACGCCGGCGCGATCTTCATGGGCCGCCACACCAGTGAAGCCCTGGGCGACTACTGCGCAGGCCCGAACCACGTGCTGCCGACGTCCGGCACCGCGCGTTTCTCGTCGCCGCTGGGGGTGTATGACTTCCAGAAGCGTTCATCGATCATCTTCTGTTCGCCGCAGGGCGCCTCCGAGCTGGGCAAGACTGCCTCGGTGCTGGCCCGTGGTGAATCCCTGAGCGCCCACGCCCGTAGCGCCGAATACCGCATCCTTGATGAGAAGGGGAACTGAGACATGAGTAAATTCTGGAGCCCTTTCGTCAAGGACCTGGTGCCTTACGTGCCCGGCGAACAACCCAAGCTGACCAAGCTGGTCAAGCTCAACACCAATGAAAACCCCTACGGCCCATCGCCCAAGGCGTTGGCAGCGATGCAGGCGGAGTTAAACGATAACCTGCGCCTGTACCCGGATCCGAACAGCGACCTGCTCAAGCAGGCGGTCGCCAAGTATTACGGGATCGACGCCGGCAAAGTGTTCCTCGGCAACGGTTCCGACGAAGTCCTGGCGCACATCTTTCACGGGCTGTTCCAGCACGACCTGCCGCTGCTGTTCCCGGATATCAGCTACAGCTTCTACCCGGTGTACTGCGGCCTTTATGGCATCCAGTCGGATCCGGTGCCGCTGGATGAACAGTTCCAGATTCGTGTGGCGGATTACGCCAAGCCCAACGGTGGGATCATCTTCCCCAACCCGAACGCGCCGACTGGCACAGTACTGGCGCTGGACGCGGTGGAGCAGATCCTCAAGGCCAGCCCGGATTCGGTGGTGGTGGTCGACGAAGCCTATATCGACTTCGGTGGTGAAACCGCTATCAGCCTGGTGGACCGTTACCCGAACCTGCTGGTGACCCAGACCCTGTCCAAATCGCGCTCACTGGCCGGTTTGCGTGTAGGCCTGGCCGTGGGCCATCCGGACCTGATCGAGGCGCTGGAGCGGGTCAAGAACAGCTTCAACTCCTATCCGCTGGATCGCCTGGCGATTGTCGGCGCGGCGGCGGCGTTCGAGGACCGTGAGTACTTCGAGCAGACCTGCCAATGGGTCATCGATAGCCGTAACACGCTCGTCGCTCAATTGGAGGAGAAGGGTTTTGAGGTGTTGCCGTCGGCGGCCAACTTCATCTTTGCTCGCCATCCTGAGTATGACGCTGCTGGCCTGGCGGCCAAGTTGCGTGAGCAAGGGGTGATCGTGCGGCACTTCAAGCAGGAGCGGATTGCCCAGTTCCTGCGGATCAGCATCGGTACGCCTGAGCAGAACCAGGCGCTGATTGATGGCCTTGGCGAGCTCTAGCAGCCGCTGAAACACAGGTGGGAGCGGGCTTGCTCGCGAAAGCGGAGTATCAGTCGAAAGGTATGCGACTGATACACTGCCTTCGCGAGCAAGCCCGCTCCCACATTCGGTTTTGCGGTGTTAATTAAAGCAGCGGCTCATCCGGCTTCTTGTTCTTCCAGCCATCATTGCCCGGCAGCAGCAGGTTCAAACCAATCGCTACCACCGCACACAGGGCGATGCCCTTGAGGCCGAAATCATCCGGGCCGGTGCCGGTACCCACCAGCACACCGCCAATCCCGAACACCAACGTCACCGAGACGATCACCAGGTTGCGCGCTTCGCCCAGGTCGATCCTGTGGCGGATCAGCGTGTTCATGCCCACGGCGGCGATAGAGCCGAACAGCAGACACAGAATCCCGCCCATCACTGGCACCGGGATACTTTGCAGCAGCGCGCCGAACTTACCGATAAACGCCAGGCTGATGGCGAACACCGCCGCCCAGGTCATGATTTTCGGGTTGTAGTTCTTGGTCAGCATCACCGCGCCAGTCACCTCGGCGTAGGTGGTGTTGGGCGGGCCGCCAAACAGGCCGGCTGCCGTGGTGGCAATGCCGTCGCCCAGCAGGGTGCGGTGCAGGCCGGGCTTCTTCAAGTAGTCGCGACCGGTCACGCTACCCACCGCAATCACTCCGCCGATATGCTCGATCGCCGGGGCCAGGGCCACCGGCACGATGAACAGAATCGCCTGCCAGTTGAATTCCGGCGCGGTGAAGTGGGGCAGGGCGAACCATGGCGCGGCGGCGATCTTCGCTGTGTCGACCACGCCAAAGTAGAACGACATGGCAAACCCCACCAGCACGCCGGAGATGATCGGCACCAGGCGGAAAATGCCTTTGCCGAACACCGCCACGATCAGCGTGGTCAGCAGCGCCGGCATCGAGATCATCATCGCCGTCTGGTAATGGATCAGCTCGGCGCCATCGCCTGACTTGCCCATCGCCATATTGGCGGCGATCGGCGCCATGGCCAGGCCAATGGAAATAATCACCGGCCCGATAACCACCGGCGGTAACAGCCGATCGATGAACCCGGTGCCTTTGATCTTCACCGCCAGACCGAGGAAGGTATACACGAACCCGGCCGCCATCACCCCGCCCATGGTCGCCGCGAGGCCGAACTGGCCCTTGGCGAGAATGATCGGGGTGATAAAGGCAAAGCTCGACGCCAGGAAAACCGGCACCTGCCGCCCTGTCACCAGCTGGAACAACAGCGTGCCCAGGCCCGCGGTGAACAGGGCAACGTTTGGATCAAGACCTGTGATCAGCGGCATCAACACCAACGCGCCAAATGCTACGAAGAGCATCTGTGCGCCAGACAGGATCTGGCGCCAAAGCGGGTCGTTGAATTCATCCTGCATGCTCAAGCGTCCTTCTGCTTGGTGCCGAAGATCTTGTCACCGGCATCGCCCAGGCCTGGGATGATGTAGCCGTGTTCGTTCAGGCGCTCATCGATGGACGCGGTGTAGATCTGCACGTCCGGATGGGCCTTCTCGACGGCCGCGATGCCTTCGGGGGCAGCGACGAGGACCATGGCGCGGATGTCCCGGCAACCGGCCTTTTTCAGCAGGTCGATGGTGGCAACCATGGAGCTGCCGGTGGCCAGCATCGGGTCGATGATCATCGCCAGGCGTTCGTTGATTTCCGGAACGAGTTTTTCCAGGTAGGTGTGGGCTTCCAGCGTCTCTTCGTTGCGGGCTACGCCCACAGCGCTGACCTTGGCGCCCGGGATCAGGCTGAGTACGCCTTCGAGCATGCCGATACCGGCGCGCAGGATCGGGACCACAGTGATTTTCTTACCAGCGATTTTCTCCACCTGGACGGGACCGGCCCAACCGGGGATCTCGTAGGTTTCCAGGGGCAAATCCTTGGTGGCTTCGTAAGTGAGCAACGCTCCGACTTCCTGAGCAAGCTCACGGAAGTTCTTCGTGCTAATGTCGGCGCGGCGCATAAGGCCGAGCTTGTGTCGGATCAGCGGGTGGCGGATCTCGCGAGTGGGCATGGGAAAGGCTCCGGCGGCGGGCAAAAAAACCGGCCTAGATTAATCTATCCGAGGGTGTTGTCCTATAGACATCTAGTACGTTAGTCCATTAAGGCTTGCTCGGAGCGCACGAGAAGCGTACCTTCGCCCGCTTTTCTTGCCACAGCACCCCCTTGGAGAGCGCCATGTCCGCTGATCTCGAGCATATCCGTCAAATCATGCGCGAGGCTGACTGCCTGTACACCGAAGCGCAAGTCGAAGAGGCGATCGCCAAGGTTGGCGCGCACATCACCCGCGAAATGGCCGACACCAACCCGGTGGTCTTCTGCGTGATGAACGGTGGCCTGATCTTCGCCGGAAAATTGCTGACTCATCTGCAATTCCCGCTGGAAGCGTCCTACCTGCACGCCACCCGCTATCGCAACGAAACCAGCGGCGGCGATCTGTTCTGGAAAGCCAAGCCGGAAGTCTCGTTCATCGATCGCGACGTGCTGATCATCGACGACATCCTTGATGAAGGTCACACCCTGGGCGCGATCATCGACTTCTGCAAACACGCCGGCGCGCGCAAAGTGCACACCGCTGTGCTGATCGACAAAGACCATGATCGCAAGGCCCGCCCAGATCTGAAGGCCGATTACGTCGGCCTGCCGTGCATCGACCGCTACATCTTCGGTTACGGTATGGATTACAAAGGCTACTGGCGCAATGCCAATGGCATTTACGCCGTCAAAGGGATGTAAGCCATGGCCCGTTTTCTTGATCAGACGCTGTTTGCCGAACTGGCCGAGAAAGCGGGCGCCAGCCCTCGTGGCCGGCACCATCATAATTTCCATCAAATGGAAGAGCCGTGTCACCGTCTCGCTGTGGGCTTGCAGCCTGACACTTATGTGCCGCCTCATCGGCACCTGAGCGCGGACAAGGCGGAAACCTTGCTCGTGCTGCAGGGCCGCCTGGGTGTGCTGGTGTTCAGCGAAACCGGCGAAGTGCTCGCCAGACGCGTGATGCAGGCGGGTGGCGAATGCGCTGGCGTCGATCTTCCTCCCGGCGTGTTCCACGGTTTGGTGGTACTGGAGCCCAACACGGTGATGTTTGAGTGCAAGGCCGGCCCGTATCGTCCGGTGGGCGAAGGCGAGCTGGCCGATTGGGCGCCCCGCGAAGGCGATGCCGGCGTGGCCGAGTATCAACGCTGGATGCTTGCCCAGTTCGATTGAGCTACAGTGCTGGGCCCATCTTGCCGGAGCGGCCCATGAGCCTGTTGATACGCACCTGCGCCGTCCTGGCGCTGACCCTCAGCCTGCCGCTGGCCGCGGCGCCTGCACTGATGCACAGCCAGTTCCTGCCCTCGGACGACCTGACCCTGCGCGCGGAAACCCCGGACCAGCAGCAACTGCTGCAAGTTAATGAGTACGCTGTGGTGGTGGGTAATCAACGCCAATCCAGCCAGCAACCGATTCCGGTGACCTCGCCGCTGATGATCCGCCTCAAGGGCAAATCCCTGAACAAAGGCGCGACCATCAGCCAGGTGGTGCTCAACTTCGATGCCGAAAGCAAAAGCCTGAAAAAGCCGGTGTACGACGATAAGAGCAAGACCCTCACCTTGTCCTATCCGGTGGCTCAGTACAGAGTGATCGTCGACTTGCTGCGCAATGACACGGTGTATGTACAGTTCCTCAGTTATGCCAATGGGCATATCTGGGCCGACTTACACACCGGTGCTGTTCGCGCACGGTAGTGAGAACCCAGCATTACCACATGTGGGAGCGGGCTTGCTCGTGAAAGCGGAGTATCAGTTAAAGGTAAGTTGACTGACCCACCGCATTCGCGGGCAAGCCCGCTCCCACATTGGTTCTGCGTCGCTTCCGAAGCTGGCGTGCCGCAGGTAAACTGCTTTTCCCGTGTAATGTCTGCAGGCTGGAGTCGGTAATGCGTAAAGATAAGAAACAGGTGATTGGCGACGAGATCGGCGACGATCAGATCAAGTTGTTCCTGGACTTCGAACCGGTCGATGCGACTTCACCGTCCCTGCACAAACTGATCAAGGCCTACCGTGGCCTGCGTATCGACGACTTCGAACGGTTCCTGGGCTTTTTCAAGGAAGCTGGCCTGGACCTCGACGGCAAGGATGAGCATGGGCAGACCTTCGTGGACCTGATCAAGGACCAGCGTAATGCCGCCGAGTATATCGAGCTGATCGATAACGCCCGCGGCTGATTATTCGAGGCACACAAAAACGCCCCGTTCTCATCACGAGAGCGGGGCGTTTTTTATGGCGTCACGACTTCAAGCGTAGCTTTCAGTCTCGGCGGCAGGTGCAACCAGTTCCAGGCTGATGTTGTTCTGCGTGTTGATCTTGCGATACAGCTCGGCGTCCGTTTCCAGAACCTTTTCCCGTGCCGGGAAAATTTCCTGCAACTTGGCGGCCCATTCACCTGCGGCTTTGCTTGGGAAGCACTTCTCGATCAGCTCCAGCATGATCGAAACGGTCACCGAAGCACCCGGAGACGCGCCCAGCAGGGCGGCCAGCGAGCCGTCTTTGGCCGCGACCAGTTCGGTACCGAATTGCAGCACGCCGCCTTTCTTCGGGTCTTTCTTGATGATCTGCACCCGTTGACCGGCCACTTCCAGGCGCCAGTCCTCGGCTTTCGCCTCCGGATAGAAGCGACGCAGAGACTCCAGGCGCTGCTCCATGGATTGGCGCACTTCGCTGACCAGGTACTTGGTCAGGTCCATGTTGTCGCGGGCCACAGCCAGCATCGGGCCGATGTTGCCGGCGCGAATCGACATCGGCAGGTCGAGGAACGAGCCGTGCTTGAGGAACTTGGTGGTGAAACCGGCGTATGGCCCGAACAGCAGGGATTTCTTGCCATCCACCACACGGGTGTCCAGGTGCGGCACGGACATCGGCGGCGAACCCACGGCAGCCTGGCTGTAGACCTTGGCCTGGTGGTGCTTGACCACTTCCGGGTTGTCGCAACGCAGCCATTGGCCGCTGACCGGGAAGCCGCCAAAGCCTTTGCTTTCTTCGATGCCCGAGGCTTGCAGCAGCGGCAGGGCCGCGCCACCGGCGCCGAGGAACACGAACTTGGCGTCCACGTCACGGCTGTTGCCGCTGTTCACATCCTTGATGCTCACGGTCCAGCCTGCGCCGTTGCGCTTGAGGCCGGTCACACGCTTGCTGTACTTGACCTGGGCGTCTGGCGAACTGGTCAGGTGGCTGAGCAGTTGGTTGGTCAGTGCGCCGAAGTTGACGTCGGTACCGTTCATGACGCGGGTGGCTGCGATTTTTTCGTCGAGCGAGCGGCCCGGCATCATCAGCGGCATCCACTCGGCCATTTCGCTACGGTCTTCGGTGTAGTGCATGTCCGAAAACGCGTGGTGCTGGCTGAGGGTTTCAAAGCGCTTCTTGAGGAAGTCCACGCCTTTTTCGCCCTGCACGAAGCTCAGGTGCGGCACCGGGCTGATGAAGGACTTGGACGAGCCAAAGGTGCCCTTTTTGGTCAGGTACGCCCAGAACTGCTTCGACACCTCGAACTGGGTGTTGATGTGCACGGCTTTCTTGATGTCGATGGAGCCATCGGCGGCCTGGGGCGTGTAGTTCAGCTCACACAGCCCGGCGTGGCCGGTCCCGGCGTTGTTCCACGGGTTGGAACTTTCCGCGGCACCCGAATCCATCAGCTCAACGACTTCCAGCTTGAGGCCGGGGTCGAGCTCTTTGAGCAGTACGGCCAGGGTGGCACTCATGATGCCGGCCCCTACCAGTACTACGTCGACTGCTTCGTTATGCGCCATTTAACGCGTCTCCAAAATCTGCAGCACCAAATTGACGGCATGGCTGCCAGGAGTGACGGGGCGATTCACGTGTTGCCCCAGATTACCCATGGCCAGGATCGCCATGTCCGATTCGCAATTCTTTGCATGTTCAGCGCGCGCTTCCTGCCTGGCTAATCTGCCTATGAACGCATTCATGGGCGCCTGTGGCAATTCGACTTATGGTCAAAGCGTGCGATTCATGCAACCAATCCGTAGCGGACAGGCTCAAGCTCCGGTTTTTAAAACGTGCTCGGTCCTGTGTGGTTGGGCTGTTCCAGACGCTGATGGTGCTTGTACAAACGCCAAACTATTCATTTGCTCGCCACACTCTTGTGAAGTTGTGAAAACCCGTTTTTTCACGCTCTTTTGAAGACGTGAACCTCAAAAAAGGGCTGCCCCAGCCTGGCACCTGGCCCCTAGCCGACACGCGGCAAAACGGGCAAACAACTCAAGTGGCCGAGCGCAATGGCAGCTCTGGCAGATTCGGTAAAGACGGAGGGTTTGCAGGGAAAACAGCAAGCACGCCAGCTTCACTCGATCTGTGTGGGCGGCTCTCTGTGGGCGATTTGGGGGTTAGTGCCGTGGCAATAACGATGCTGCGAGGCCCGATCAGGAGACGTCCTTATAATCGGGGGGAGATTGTAGCGAAGAACGCCAGGGAAATGGGCGTGTTTTATGACTTTTATTAGGCGTTCGGTCAGGCGGCCAACGGCTGGTGCCGGGGCGACCGCGCAGGACGCGGGCTGACGCGTGCGCGGGCCGGTAGCGGGTGGTGCATCCAGCTCAGGCGGATTTCATCGATTTCCACCCATCCGTCCCCTACCGGCGGCTGGCTGCATTCTTTGAAGGCCTGGCAACGACCTTGCGCATCGAGCAGGGCGAACTGACGAAGGGCGGGCTTGCGCGTAAACAATGACCAGAGAAAATGCATGGTGTCTGACCTCCTGAGATTGGGGCCTAGCATGTCGGTCGGGCATGACGAGCTTGTGTATCGGCCATGACATATCAGTGACACCGAACCGCGACAGGCCGCGCAGGTCTCAGGTTGTAACTGGCGCTAGTTCCTGGCACAGGCGCACCGCTATACTGCCCGCCTGTCGGTACCTGATTTCTGGAGAGAAGAGCATGTTGCAACGCCTGTTGTTCGGTTTGATCACTGTGACCAGTTTGACCCTGGTTGGCTGCGCCAACAGCCCGCAACAACTGACCCCGGAACCGAAAATCACCACGCAGCTGGCGCCTGTGGGCCACGGCCAGCCGGTGTCGGTGCGTGTGGTGGATGGTCGTCCGTCGCCGACCCTCGGCTCTCGCGGTGGCCTGTACCCGGAAACCGCCCTGGTCTCGGTGAATGCCCAGGACGTACTGCCCAAGCTGCAGGCCCAGGCTGAAGCCGCCGTGCGTCTGCTGGGGTTCACCCCAAGCGCCAACGCACCGGGTGCGCCGCAGTTGACCATCACCCTGGCCGAACTGAAGTATCAGTCGCCTAAAGATGGCCTGTACGTGACCGAAGCGTCCATCGGCGCGACCTTCAAGTCCGATGTCAACGCCGGCACCCGTCGCTACAGCGGTCGCTACGGTGCGTCCCTGAACCAGCGCTTCGGCATGTCACCTAACCAGGAAACCAACACCAAGCTGGTCAGCGACGTCCTCAGCGACGCCTTGACCCGCCTGTTCAAGGACCCAAGCATCGGTTCGTTGCTCAGCTCGCAATAACCGATTCAGCAAAAAGCCGGGCCCAGTGATGAGCCCGGCTTTTTTTCGCCTCCAGTTTCACGCGGCGGTGTCGATACAGAAATCCAGCAAGCTCACCCCCGTCAGCAGATCGGTCTCCGGCAGGTCCGCATGCTGGTGTCCGCCGAGGGCGCAATACACCAGCCAGTGGCGATCCTGGACGTTGAAGGCCAGGCTGCCAACCAGTGCTTCTTGCTCATCACTTTGGGTGATCAGGTACAGCCGATCCTGGTTTTGTGCGTGCAGCATGACAAGCTCCTAAGCGTCGAAGGGCAACAGAGTGGCTTGTTAAGGTGACGTTCAGGTGACGGCGTAAATTACTGGATACATTAGCCGTTAACGGGGGAGGGAGCATTTACGGCGCGGGAGGCCACTATCGTTCAGGTTTGTATCTGAATCGATACCAAGACACTGTCTTACTGAGGTTTGCGATGGCGCTGCCCGCACTACTGATCAATGTTTTGGCTTTACTAGTGGCCTGCACGGGGGCGGCGCTGCTGTTCATCACCCGCCTGCGCGAACAGCGCGCGATGGCCGACCTGACCGCGCAAGGCGAAGATCGCGCGATCGACCAGCCGATGTTGTTTCTGGATGTACGCACCGAACGGGCGCATCGTCTGGCTTACCGCATTGGGTTTGCCTGCCTGGGGTTGGCGTTGGTCACTTCCTGGCTCAGCACCCACCTCTGAAAACATCGCGAAACGAATGTGTGCGGGCTAGTGTGGGAGCTGGCTTGCCTGCGATAGCATCACCTCGGTGCGATTGATATACCGAGGTGCCTGCATCGCGGGCAAGCCCGGCTCCCCACACAAGCCAGATCCCACATGTTTGATCGGCGTTTAAAGAGGGATTCCAGCTTTTACGCGATACTGGTTGCGCACCGGCGTCGCATATTGCACCACCAGGAACGGTCGGTGTTCGGCCGGGCATTCGTTCAAGCGCCGCTCCCATTCCGTCTTCGCCTTGGCCAGCTCATCGGCCGGGAACACCTCGGCCGCTGTCGGCACCTGCAATTGCGGGTCCGCCTCGCTCCATTGAGCATAAGCCAGGTAATGCACCGGGAATAACCGATAACCACCGAGAATCTGCCGGTCCATTTCTGCGGCCAACACCTTGGTATCTTCGAAACGCTCAGTGATCGGCGGCGCGAAGTTGATGTGGACCCGGCCCTTGTAGCCTGTAATGCCAAGGGCAATGCTCACGTCATCCTCGCCCGGCGCCTTGCTGTAGGTGCCGGTGGTGGCGCGGATGTACAGCTCGCGGGCCTTGGCTGAGTCGCACGGGTCGTATTCGTAGCTGATGGACACCGGCGTCAGGTTCAACGACTGGATCACCTCGGCAAACGGCTCATCCTTGCGGCTGACATGGAACATCTTGAGGATCGCCGACTCGGTGCGATCATCCCCATCCTTGGCGCGCCCTTCGGCCTGGGCAATCCAGATCGACGCACCGTCGTTGCGGATCGAATGGTTGATATACGCCGACAGCAGCTGATACGCCGCCATCTTCTCCTTTCGCCCGGTGATCGAGCGGTGCACGATGAAGCTCTTGTTCAGGCGCATCAGGTCGCTGACGAACGGCTTTTGCAGCAGGTTGTCACCGATGGCGATGCGTGGCGTCGGCAGGCCGGCGTGGTACACGGCGTAATTGACGAAGGCCGGGTCCATCACGATATCGCGGTGGTTGGCCAGGAACAGGTAGGCCGTGCCGGACTTGAGCTGCTCGACGCCGGTGTAGGTCACGCCGTCGGTCGCCCGGTCGATGGTGTGGTCGACGTAGTACTCGACTTTGTCCTGCAGCGTAGCCACGGTGGTGACGCCGGCGAACTCACGGCGTAGTTTGCGGGCGATCATTGGCTTGAGCAGCCAGCCCAGCGCGCCGGCAAAGCGCGGGAAGCGGAAGTGGGTCAGGATGTCCAGAAAGGCCTTGTCACTGAACAGGCGCGCCAGCACTGCCGGGACTTCGCTGTCGTTGTAAGGTCGGATGGTATCGAATTCGCCCATCATGCTCTCTTGTTAGAAACGGCTAGGGTAAGTAGAGGAAATACCAGGGTGCGGCCTGAGTAATGGGCTCAGCCGAAATATAACCCTGTAAATAGACCGGCGATTATACGCACAAGTCACCTTGGAGGCTGCGATGCTGGAAAACGCGACGTACGATTGTCCTTATTGTGGTGAAGTGGTTGAGACAACGGTGGACTTGTCCGGTGGTGACCAGACCTATATAGAAGACTGCCAGGTGTGTTGCCGGCCGATCATTTTCGATCTGCAGGTGCATGGGGAAGAGTGGATGCTCGAAACCCGAAGCGAAAACGAATAACGGATACATCCATGCAGCGAATCTACGAACCGGAAAACCTGATGGAAGGCGAGCTGCTGCAACAGATGCTCGCCAGTGAGGGTATCGAGTCGCATCTGGTGGGCCGTCATTTGCTCGGCGGCACTGGCGAATTGCCCATTTTCGGCCTGTTGGGTCTGGAGGTGGACAATGACCGGGCCATGGAGGCCCGCGAGCTGATTACCGCCTATATCGGTGCTCAGCCGGTGCCGGGTGACGAACCCGACAGCTTCCCCGACGTGCTGGTCTGTTAGGCTGTCGGTCGGTTTATCCAAGAGTCGTGTTGCCCCATGTGTGGACGTTATGCCCTGTTTCGCTGGAATCCCGCCTTTGCTGCCTTACCGGGCTTCCCGGCCGATCAGCAGGCGCAGTGGAACATCTCCCCGAATGATTCGGTGCTGATCCAGCGCGCCACCGCCGGCCAGCGCACCCTGGCCCGCGCCCGCTGGGGCCTTACGCCGCCGTGGTTGACCGATCTTTCGCGCACACCCGCCCATGCCCGCGCCGAAACCCTGGCCGAACAGCCTATGTTTCGCGAAGCGTTCCGCCAGCGCCGCTGCCTGCTGCCCGCGAATGGGTTCTACGAGTGGCGCGGTACGCAGCGCAAACGCCCGTACTGGCTGACGCCGGGGGAGGGTTCCACATTGTTTTTCGCCGCGATCTGGGAAGCGTATCCGGTGCAGGAGCAAGTGTGGCTGAGTACGGCGGTGGTGACCCAGGCTGCCCAGGCTCAGCGTCGCCCGCTGATTCTGGATGAGGCCGGGCAGGAGGCCTGGCTCAACCCCGAGACACCGTTGCATGTGTTGCAAGGTCTATTGGCCAGTGAACCCACCGCGTTGCGCGAGCGGGTCCTGGCCAACATGGTCAATGATCCCAAGCTCAATGGGCCGGAGTGCCTGACCCCGGCTTGAGCCTATTGGCTGTCTGTGGTCTTCACTGGCCTCTTCGCGAGCAAGCCCGCTCCCACATTTGGAATAGTGAATACAGTTAAATGTGGGAGCGGGCATGCTCGCGAAGGCGGCCTCAATACCGCCGCAAATCCCTAAACCTTGAACTGATTGATCAACCTCCGCTGCTGCTCCGCCAGCTTGGTCAAATCCGCACTGGCCGCGCTGGATTCATCCGCGCCGCCTGCCACTTCATTGGCCACCTGGCCGATATTGATCACATTGCGATTGATGTCCTCGGCCACCGCGCTCTGTTCCTCGGCGGCACTGGCGATCTGGGTGTTCATGTCGTTGATCACCGACACTGCCTGGGTGATCGTTTCCAGCGCTTCAGCCGCCTTGGCCGCGTGTTGCACGCTTTCATCGGTGCGGCTCTGGCTGTCCTCCATCACCCGCACCACGTCCCGGGTGCCTTGCTGCAACTGCTGGATCATGGTCTGGATTTCTTCGGTGGCCTTCTGGGTCTTCTGCGCCAGGTTGCGCACTTCGTCGGCGACCACGGCAAACCCACGGCCTTGCTCGCCGGCCCGCGCCGCCTCGATGGCGGCGTTGAGCGCCAGCAGGTTGGTCTGTTCGGCAATCCCGCGAATCGCGGTGAGGATGGCGTTGATGTTCTCGCTGTCCTTGGCCAGGGTTTGCACCACGCTCACCGCTTTGCCGATTTCTTCAGCCAGTGCGCCGATGGACGTGGAGGTGTCGCGCACAATGCGCATGCCTTGGCTCGCGGCTTGGTCGGCATGGCTGGCGGCTTGGGCGGCCTGGGTGGCGTTGCGTGCAACGTCTTGCGCAGTGGCGGTCATCTCATGCACGGCGGTGGCCACCTGATCGATTTCAACCATCTGCTTATGCACGCCCTGGTTGGTGCGGATCGCAATGTCGGCGGTGTGTTCCGATGAGTCGCTGACCTTCTGCACCGAACTCACCACCTGGGTGATCATGCCTTGCAGCTTGATCAAGAAGGTGTTGAAGCCGTTGGCGATCGCGCCCAGTTCATCGGCGCGGTCACTGGTCAGGCGCCGCGTCAGGTCGCCTTCGCCTTGGGCGATGTCATTGAGCATCGCGACCATTTGCTTGAGCGGGCGGGCGATGCCGTGGCCGACCAGCCAGATCACCAGCAAGCCGATACCGGCGATCAGCAGACCGGCGATGGTCATGCCGAAAATGTCGGTCTTGCGCTGGGCCTCCAGGTCGCTTTGCAGCTTCTGGGAATCGGCCATCACTGCGCTGAGCGGCAGTTGCAGCATCAGCGTCCAGCGTGCGTCGGCCTGGCCAATAGTGAACGGCAGGAACAGTTCGATATGCCCGTGTTCCTTGTCGATGTCGTAACGTACTTCACCGGCTTTCAACTGGTTGAGGTTGGTCAATTCGTTGCTGTCGAGCAGGTCACTGGCTTTTTCGCCGAGTTTGCTGGCGTCCTTGGTATAGGCCACCAGGCGGCCATTGCTGGAGATCAGCGCCATTTCACCGGCACCGTTGTAGAGCTTTTGATCGGCGCTGGTGAGCATGTCCTGGATGAAGTTCACCGACAGGTCGGCGCCGACGATGCCCTGGAACGCGCCGTCGATCATGATCGGCTCAATGAACGAAGCCAGCATCACCATTGCATTGCCCACTTTGTAAGGGGCGGGATCGATGGCGCAGGCTTTTTTGTTTTCCTTCGAGCACAGGTAGTACTCGCTGGCGCGCACGCCGGTGGAGAGGATGTTCTGGTCGTTGACGTCGGCGAGCTTGTCCAGGCCCAGGCTGCCATCAGCGTTGCGGTACCACCAAGGTAGGAAGCGTCCGTCGGCGGCCATGCCGACAATGGGGCTGTTCACGTAGGCCGCGTCGTTGTGGTCGATCGCGTTGGGCTCCCAGCCGATGTAGGCGCCGAGGATCTTCGGGTTGCGCACCACGGTTTCATGCAGCAGGTTGATCAGTTGCTCGCGGCTGACTTGCAGGGCCGGCTCGCCCTTGGTGTCTTTCATGCCGAGCAGGGCGTTGGCGGTGGCCAGGCTCTTGGCGGTCACCAATGGTGCTTCCAGTTCGCGCTGGATCAAGGTGGCCTGGGTCTGCGCCAGGGCGGTCAGGCGCTGTTCGATAATCTGTTCGAATTGCACCTGGGTGCGATCCTGCACCATCTCTTGGGTCCGCGCTCCCGCAAACAAGGCGTACAGCACCAGCACCGCGACCACGCTCAGGACAATGGCCCCGGCCAATGCCGCGACAGAAAATTGGATCGACTTGAATTTCATGAAGGCTCCGGGCGCAGGGGAGATAGTCCGCCTTTTTGTATCGGCCACGGGTGTGCAGGGCATTAGGGGGGGGCCTGCAAAAATCTTCGGGGTGTCGCAAATGGAATGCCCGCCGCCGTTGTTGGGGCAGGTAGGGTGTATCCGAAATTCTTCGGTTACACGTCTGGTGTATCTGGCGCGGATACAAATGTGCGCCTACGATACGCGCCATGTTTTAAGGGCGTCTTTCAGGGAGAGTGTTGATGAAGAAATCATTGGTGGTAAGTGGGTTGGTGGCAGCGATGCTGCTGGCTGGGTGTCAGTCGGTCAACACCACCAGCGGCGGCGCCGTTGGGGTAGAGCGCAAGCAGTACATGTTCAGCATGCTGTCGAGCCAGGAAGTCGACCAGATGTATGCCCAGTCCTACCAACAGACGTTGGGCGAAGCCAGTAGCAAGGGCCAATTGGACAAGACCAGCGCCAACGCCAAGCGCGTGCAGGCCATCGCCAACCGCTTGATTGCCCAGGCGCCGACCTTTCGTGCGGATGCCGCACAGTGGAAGTGGGAAGTGAACCTGATCAAGAGCGACGAGATGAACGCCAACTGCGGGCCTGGCGGCAAGATCTTCGTGTACAGCGCGTTGATCGACAACCTCAAGCTCACCGATGACGAACTGGCTGCCGTGATGGGCCATGAAATCGCCCACGCCTTGCGTGAACACGGCCGTGAAGCCATGTCCAAGGCCTACGGGATCGAGATGGCGAAGCAGGGCGCCGGTGCATTGTTCGGCCTCGGCCAGGACAGTCTGGCACTGGCCGATACCGTGGCAAACTACGGCATGACCTTGCCCAACAGCCGCAGCAACGAAAACGAGGCAGACCTGATCGGCCTGGAACTGTCGGCCCGCGCCGGCTATAACCCGAACGCCGCCATTACGTTGTGGAACAAGATGGCTAAAGCCTCGGAAGGTGCACCGCCGGAGTTCATGAGTACGCACCCGGCCTCCGACAGCCGAATCGCCTCGTTGCAGGCGGCGATTCCGAAGGTGATGCCGCTGTACCAACAGGCCAAGAAATCCTGAGCCTAAAGATCTGGTGAAGGTCTAAATGGGGGAGCGGGCTTGCTCGCGAAGGCGTTGGATCAGTCAAATAATCAGTGACTGACACTCCGTATTCGCGAGCAAGCCCGCTCCCGCATTCGATTGGGTTTACAGATTTAGATCCAGCCACTGCTCTGCATGGCCTTGTACACCGCCACGATCGCCAGGATGAAGAACGCTGTTGCCGCCAGTCGACGAATCAAGGTCAACGGTAGTTTTTCCGCCGCAAAATTCCCCGCCAAGACCACCGGCACGTTGGCAATCAGCATGCCCAGGGTGGTGCCGATAATCACCAGCCACAACTCCGGATACTGCGCCGCCAGCATCACCGTGGCGATCTGCGTCTTGTCACCGATTTCCGCAAGGAAGAACGCGATCAGCGTGGTCAGGAACGGGCCGAATTTGCGCGTGGTGCTTGCTTCGTCATCGTCGAGTTTGTCCGGCACCAGGGTCCACAGCGCCGTGGCGCAGAAGCTCGCCGCGAGGATCCAGTGCAACACCGCATCCGAGAAGAAACTCCCAAACCAGGCCCCCACGGCACCGGCGGCCGCGTGGTTGGCCAGGGTCGCGGCAACGATGCCAGCGATGATCGGCCAGGGTTTGCGAAAGCGTGCGGCAAGGATGAGCGCGAGCAGTTGCGTCTTGTCGCCGATTTCGGCCAAGGCGACGATTGCGGTAGGAACGAGCAATGAATCCAGCATCAGGTAGGTTTCCAGGGGCGGGTCGACACGGCTATGACACGTACAGCCTTCCCGCCCCGGGTAAGGTGTGCGTGTCATAGGTCTTGTCAAACCCCGGTCCGTCTGTGCGGACTCCTGGGTCGCATACGCCATGGTCTGCTGACCAAGTATGTTGACGTATGCCGGACGAGCGTGGCGCTCGTGGGAGACTACTCCCCTAGGACGGAGCGGATTCTGCCTAGGCAAAATCCATTCGGCAAGCCTTCTTTTTCAAACGCCCGTCAGCCGCGCTTTGCACGGTAGATGCGGAAACCGTTGCCCTCGGCCTTGATCGCGCACACGCCCAAGTGCTCTTCGATCAGCGGTTGGTACTTCAGGAAACTGTTAGCGACCAAGCGCAGTTCGCCGCCTTTTGCCAGGTGTTTCGCCGCTTTTCGCAGCAAATTTTCGGTGGCGAAATAGTCGGTGTGCACCCCGACATGGAACGGCGGGTTGCTTAAAATCGCGTTCAACCCCATCGGGGCCGCATCGATGCCATCACCGGTCAGCACCTCGGCTTCCAAGCCGTTAGCGGCCAGGGTCAGGCGGCTGCTGGCAGCGGCAAAGGCGTCCACATCTAGCATCGTCACTGTGTTGTGCGGGTAGCGACGTTTGACCGCCGCCCCCAGCACGCCAGCGCCGCAACCGAAATCCAACAGATGGCCGCTTGGCAGCTTGTCCAGGTGCTCCAGCAACAACTCGGTGCCGCGATCCAGTCGACCGTGGCTGAACACGCCCGGCAGGCTCAACACCTTCAGCGGGCCTTCAGCCAGCGGCACCTCGAAGACCTGTGCCAGGCTTTCCAGCTCGACGGCTTGGGGCGCGTTGGCCACGGTGACCTGCCACAGCTGGCAATGCCGCGCGTTGTCGAGCTTGCGCGGTTTGCCGAAAGGGATCATCTGCTTGGCGGCGCTTTCGATGCCGGCTTTTTTCTCGCCGACCAGAAACAATTCGGCGGCGGGCAAGCGTGCAGCCACGGCGTTGAGCAGGTAGTCGGTGAGGTCCTTGGACTTGGGCAGGAAGATCACCGCCGCATCAAATGCGCGCTCCGGCACGTTCACACCAAAGTGGCTGCGCTCGGCGAAGCGTGCATCTAGCGCCGCCTGGTCGCCGGCATGCCAGCTCCAGCCGTGGGCGTTGGGCAGTCGGCCGAGCAGGTCGTCGGCAGGCAAGCCCACCAACAGCAGGTTGCCTTGAAAAAGTTCGGCCTGACGAAGCAGTACTTCACTGCGCGGATCCATGGTCTGCTCCTTGAAAAGGGGCGCAGTTTATCAACTGACGACGCGCAGCGGGGCCCCGTTGAAAAAGCCACGGGCGTTTTCCGCCAGTTGGCCGACGATGCGTTGGCGCGCTTCGCGGCTGCCCCAGGCGTTGTGCGGGGTGACGATCAGCCGCGGGATATCGCCGGCCAGCAGTGGGTTGCCATGCACCGGCGGTTCTACGCTCAGTACATCGGTCGCCGCGCCACCCAGGTGACCGCTGCGCAATGCATCGGCCAGGGCCTGTTCGTTGATCAAACCACCGCGTGCGGTGTTGACCACAAACGCGCCGGGCTTGAGCAGCGCCAGTTCACGGGCGCCGATAAAGTCGCGGGTGTGTTCGTTGAGTGGGCAGTGCAGGGTCAGCGCGTCCACCTGCGCCAGCAGTTCATCCAGCGGCACGCGGTCAGCGCGGGCCGGGCGTCCCGGAATAGCGCCGAGCAGGACACGCATGCCGAAGGCTTCAGCCAGTCGCGCGACTGCGCCGCCCAATTCACCGTGGCCGAGCAGGCCGAGGGTCTTGCCTTCCAGCTCGACAATCGGGTGGTCCAACAGGCAGAACTGTTTGGCCTCCTGCCACTTGCCGGCGCTGACATCCCGTTGATAATCCTTCAAGCGCGTCGCCAGGTTGAGCAACAGCATGATCGTGTGCTGCGCCACCGAAGGCGTGCCATAGCCCTGGCAGTTGCTCACGGTGATGCCATGGGCGCGGGCGGCTTCGAGGTCGACGTTATTGGTGCCGGTGGCTGACACCAGGATCAGCTTGAGCTCCGGGCAGGCCGCCAAGGTTGCTGTGTTGAGGGCGATTTTGTTGCTGATCACGACGTGGGCGCCTTGCACGCGTTCGATCACGTTCTGCGGCGTGGTGTCTGCAAACAATTGCAACTCGCTGAAGCTGTCTCGCAGCTCGCTGAGGTCGAGGTCCCCCAGGTCCAGGGAAGGGTGATCAAGAAAGACGGCGCGGCGATTGTTCGTCATCAACTGTACCTTTTGCGACAGGGTTCGAAAGCGTAATCTCCCGAGCCTATCAGATGAAATAATCAGTTACTTAATGGGAGTGAGCATGTACGCCGCCGAGTTTTTGACCGTAGCCCTGATTCACTTACTGGCGGTGGCCAGCCCCGGCCCGGATTTCGCGGTGGTGGTGCGTGAAAGTGTGACCCACGGCCGTCGCGCCGGGACCTGGACTGCACTGGGCGTCGGTTCGGCGATTTTCCTGCACGTGGGTTATTCGTTGCTCGGTATCGGCTTGATCGTGTCCCAGTCCATCGTGTTGTTCAACGCCCTGAAATGGGCCGCGGCCGCCTACCTGCTGTACATCGGCTTCAAGGCCCTGCGCGCGCAGCCGGCCAAGCCTGCCGCCGAGGGCGAGTTGCACCGCGAAGCGGGCGAACGCACCCCGCGAGGTGCCTTCACTGCCGGTTTCGTGACCAACGGCTTGAACCCCAAGGCCACGCTGTTCTTCCTGTCGTTGTTCACCGTGGTGATCAACCCGCACACACCGCTGGCGATCCAGGCTGGTTACGGCGTGTACCTGGCAGTGGCGACGGCGCTGTGGTTCTGTCTGGTGGCGATGCTGTTCAGCCAGCAGCGCGTGCGCGCCGGGTTTGCGCGGATGGGCCACTGGTTCGACCGCACCATGGGCGCTGTGCTGATTGCGATTGGCGTAAAACTGGCCTTCACCAGCATGAAGTAAACTCGAGTGAGCACCGCACAAATGTGGGAGCGGGCTTGCTCGCGAATGCGCTGTGACAGTCAACACATGCGTGACTGATCCACCGCATTCGCGAGCAAGCCCGCTCCCACATTGGAGCTCGGTAAGGCTTCAATGCTGGCGCAAAGCTAGCATTCATTGGGGGCTGCAAATCATTCCTTTGGCTGATTTGGTTGAAACATAAGGTCTCTACAGTGCAGATCTTGAAGCCAAGACCGTGCAGTCATAAAAGGGATTCGTATGTTGCAGACCCGTGTTATCCCGCCCGCCGAAGGTGCGTACCAATATCCGCTGTTGATCAAACGCCTGTTGATGTCCGGCACCCGTTACGAGAAGACCCGGGAAATCGTCTACCGCGACAAGCTGCGCTACACCTACCCGACCCTGATCGAACGCGTTGCCCGCCTGGCTAATGTGCTGACCGAGGCCGGCGTCAAGGCCGGTGATACCGTCGCGGTGATGGACTGGGACAGCCATCGCTACCTGGAATGCATGTTCGCCATCCCGATGATCGGCGCGGTGATCCACACCATCAACGTGCGCCTGTCGCCGGAACAGATCCTGTACACCATGAACCATGCCGAGGACCGCTTCGTGCTGGTCAACAGTGAGTTCGTGGGGCTTTACCAGGCGATTGCCGGGCACCTGACGACGGTCGACAAGACCCTGCTGCTCACCGACGGCGATTCCAAGACTGCCGAGCTGCCCAACCTGGTGGGCGAGTACGAAAGCCTGCTCGCCGCCGCCAGCCCGAAGTATGACTTCCAGGATTTCGACGAAAACTCCGTCGCCACCACCTTCTACACCACCGGCACCACCGGTAACCCCAAGGGTGTGTATTTCACCCACCGCCAGTTGGTGCTGCACACCATAGGTGTGGCGACCATCATGGGCAGCGTCGACAGCGTGCGATTGCTCGGCACCAACGACGTGTACATGCCGATCACGCCGATGTTCCACGTGCACGCCTGGGGCTTGCCGTATGTGGCGACCATGCTCGGCCTGAAGCAGGTCTACCCCGGTCGCTACGACCCGGAATACCTGGTGGAGCTATGGCGTAAGGAAAAGGTCACTTTCTCCCACTGCGTACCGACCATCCTGCAGATGGTGCTCAACGCCAAGGCCGCCCAAGGCGTGGATTTTGGCGGTTGGAAAATCGTCATCGGTGGCAGTGCCCTCAACCGTACGCTGTATGAGGCGGCAAAGGCCCGTGGGATTCAACTGACCGCCGCGTACGGCATGTCCGAGACCGGCCCGCTGGTGTCCTGCGCCCACCTCAACGAAGAACTGATGGCCGGCACCGAGGACGAGCGCATCACCTACCGCATCAAGGCCGGTGTGCCTGGGCCATTGGTGGAAGCGGCGATCATGGACGCTGAGGGTAACTTCCTGCCCGCCGACGGCGAGTCCCAGGGCGAGTTGGTCCTGCGCGCGCCGTGGCTGACCGAGGGTTATTACAACGAGCCGCAGAAGGGCGCCGAGCTGTGGGCGGGCGGCTGGATGCACACGGGCGACGTGGCCACCCTCGATGCATTTGGCGTGATCGATATTCGCGACCGCATCAAGGATGTGATCAAGACCGGCGGCGAGTGGATCTCCTCCCTGGCCCTCGAAGACCTGGTCAGCCGTCACCCGGCGGTACGCGAAGTAGCGGTGGTGGGCATTGCCGATCCGCAGTGGGGCGAGCGCCCGTTTGCCTTGCTGGTGGTGCGTGATGGCCATGTGATAGGCGCCCGCGAGCTCAAGGAACACCTCAAGCCGTTCGTGGAATTGGGCCATTTGAGCAAATGGGCGATTCCTAGCCAAATCGCCGTTGTTACGGAAATTCCCAAGACGAGTGTAGGAAAACTCGACAAAAAACGTATCCGTATCGACATCATTGAATGGCAGGCGAACAACAGCACCTTCCTGTCCACCCTCTGACCCTCCTCGCCGTGCCCGCTCGGGCACGGCAATGCTCTATCTGGCACCTTTACTTGTGATTTGCCGATTTTCAGCCATCCTTGCCGCGTCGGCCCTCGCCGACATGGCGAAAGGACTGTGGCAGACGGGTTGGTGATGCAAATCACACTTTAGAGGGATCAAGCAGTACCCCCTGCTGGCTATAGTCCCACTCAGAGTTTTTCAAGGATGTTCCGCTTCGGGCCATGAGGGCTCGGCTGCCGAGCGGCATTGGAATCGTTGTATTCCGGCTGTTACACGCATCAACAGAAAGAACTCACTGCCATAACAATAATGCACATGGAGTAGCGTCGATGACCTCAGTAAACCAGTTCTGGCGC
Organism: Pseudomonas simiae; assembly: GCF_000934565.1. NCBI lineage: Bacteria > Pseudomonadati > Pseudomonadota > Gammaproteobacteria > Pseudomonadales > Pseudomonadaceae > Pseudomonas > Pseudomonas simiae. The sequence goes on from NZ_CP010896.1 coordinate 1,008,181, forward strand.
CGGGCAAGACTGCCCCTGGCCGTCAGTCTCGCTTCTACGCTCGCCGGGCCCGCATTCGGCGTCAGTTTCAATATCGGTGAAATCGAAGGGAGTTTTGACTCGTCGCTTTCCGTGGGGGCGAGCTGGTCGACAGCCAAGCCCAACAAGGATCTGATTGGCGTCAACAACGGTGGTCGTGGCTTATCCCAAACTTCCGACGACGGTCACCTCAACTTTAAGCGCGGTGAAACGTTCTCGAAGATCTTCAAGGGTATTCATGACCTGGAACTGAAGTACGGCGATACCGGTGTGTTTGTGCGTGGCAAGTACTGGTATGACTTTGAGCTCAAGGACGAAAGCCGTCCGTTCAAGGACATCAGCGACAACAACCGTAAAGAGGGCGCCAAGTCCTCTGGCGGGCAGATTCTCGATGCGTTCATCTACCACAACTACAACATTGCCGATTTGCCGGGGTCGGTACGTTTTGGCAAGCAGGTGGTGAGCTGGGGTGAAAGTACCTTCATTGGCGGCGGCATCAACTCGATCAACCCGATCGACGTGTCCGCGTTCCGTCGTCCGGGGGCTGAGATCAAGGAAGGCTTGATTCCGGTCAATATGTTCTATGTGTCGCAGACACTGACCGATAACCTGTCGGCGGAAGCGTTCTATCAGTTGGAATGGGACCAGACCGTTACCGATAACTGCGGCACTTTCTTCTCTCAGCCTGATGTTATTTCCGACGGCTGCAGTGACAATTTGCGCGTGTTGAACAGTCGTCGCTTCCTGCCTGCCGCAGTACTGCCAGGGCTTGCCGCCAATGGCGTCGACGTCAATAACGAAGGCGTATTGGTGCGTCGTGGTCCAGATCGTGATGCGCGCGACAGTGGTCAGTTCGGTGTCGCGTTCCATTACAACTTCGAGCCGCTGGATACAGAGTTCGGCGCTTACTTCATGAACTACCACAGTCGTGCGCCGATCTTCAGTGCCCAGGGCGCACCGCAATCGAAATACACCGGTGCAACGCCTGGTGTGCCAGCCCAGCTGCGTCCGTTGGTGGTCGCGGGTAACTCCAATTATTTCGTTGAATACCCGGAAGATATTCGTCTGTATGGCTTGAGTTTCTCCACTACCCTGCCTACGGGGACTGCATGGAGCGGCGAGTTGAGCTATCGCCCAAATGCACCGGTACAACTGAGCACCACAGACATTCTTTTCGCCGGCGTAACGCCACTTCCGCCCTTCAACAATGCGTCTGTGTTGAAAGGGACGCCGGGTCAGGACCTGCATGGTTATAACCGCAAGGAAGTCACCCAGTTCCAAACCACCTTCACGCACTTCTTCGATCAAGTCATGGGCGCCAGCCGCTTGACCACTGTCGGTGAAATCGGCGTGACCCATGTCGGTGGGCTGGAAAGCAAATCCGAGGCACGTTATGGCCGTGACCCAGTCTTTGGTCCGGGTTCGCTACCAGGGGGGTTCTGCAACGCGCTCAACAACTCCACAGCACAAGGCGGTGGTTTGCCTAATGCCGCCAGCCTGAATACCAACTGCAACAACGACGGTTACACCACCGCCACCTCCTGGGGCTACCGCGCTCGCGCCATCTGGGAATACCCGGACGTGTTCGCCGGCGTCAACCTCAAGCCAAACGTGGCGTGGTCCCATGACGTCAAAGGTTATTCGCCAGGCCCTGGCGGTAACTTCGAAGAAGGTCGCAAGGCAGTCAGCCTGGGCCTGGATGCCGAGTATCAGAACACCTACACCGCCAGCCTGGCCTACACCAACTTCTTTGGTGGCAAGTTCAGCACGGTGGATGACCGCGACTTCGTCGCTTTGAGCTTCGGCGCCAACTTCTAAGCACACGCATTTCAGGAAGACCAGAACATGAAAATAACCAAAAGTCTGTTGCACGTGGGTGTGCTTGGGCTGTCGATCCTGGCGAGCAACGTCATGGCGGCGGTGTCGGCGGATGAAGCTGCCAAGCTGGGCACGACCCTGACGCCGATGGGCGCCGAAATGGCCGGTAACGCGGCGGGCACCATTCCTAAGTGGTCGCCGCTGCCGACCAACGCGGGTGCCGTCGACGCCCGTGGGTTCCTGGCCAACCCTTACGCCAATGAACAACCGCAATTCACCATCACCGCAGCGAACGTGGAGCAATACAAGGACAAGCTGGCGCCGGGGCAGTACGCGATGTTCAAGCGCTATCCGGAAACCTTCAAGATGCCGGTCTATCCGACCCATCGCGGTGCCACAGTGCCGGCTGATGTGTTTGCCTCCATCAAGAAGAACGCCACCACGACCAACCTGGTGTCTGGCGGTAACGGCCTGGAAAACTTCGAAACCGCCGTACCGTTCCCGATTCCGAAAAGCGGCGTAGAGGTGATCTGGAACCACATCACCCGTTATCGCGGTGGCAGCGTGACCCGTCTGGTGACCCAGGCCACGCCGCAAACCAACGGTTCCTACAGCCTGGTGTACTTCCGTGACCAGTTTGTATTCCGCGACAAGATGAAGGACTACGACCCGAAAAACCCAGGCAACGTGCTGTTTTACTTCAAGCAGCAAGTGACCGCGCCGGCACGTCTGGCCGGTGGTGTGCTGCTGGTGCACGAAACCCTGGACCAGGTGAAGGAACCGCGTTCGGCCTGGGTCTACAACGCCGGCCAGCGCCGTGTGCGCCGGGCGCCGCAAGTGTCCTATGACGGGCCAGGTACCGCAGCCGACGGCCTGCGTACCTCCGACAACCTCGACATGTATAACGGCGCACCGGATCGCTACGACTGGAAGCTGGAGGGCAAGAAAGAAATCTACATCGCCTCCAACAGCTACAAGATCGACGATCCGAAGCTCAAATACGCCGACATCATCAAAGCCGGCCACATCAACCAGGACCTGGCCCGCTACGAGCTACGCCGCGTCTGGCACGTGGTCGCGACCTTGAAGGAAGGCCAGCGTCACATCTACGCCAAGCGTGACTTCTTCATTGACGAAGACACCTGGCAAGCAGCCGTGATCGACCACTACGACGGTCGTGGCCAGCTGTGGCGCGTGGCGGAAGCCCATGCCGAGAACTACTACGACAAGCAAGTGCCGTGGTACGCCCTGGAAACCCTCTACGACCTGCAGTCCGGCCGCTACCTGGCGCTGGGCATGAAGAACGAAGAGAAGCAGGCGTATGACTTTGGCTTCACCGCCACCACCAGCGACTTCACCCCGGCGGCCCTACGCCAGGATGGTGTTCGCTAACCTGCGTTAGCTTGCAAATGTGGGAGGGGGCTTGCCCCCGATAGCGGTGGGACAGTCAAAAAGCGCATTGACTGATCCGCCGCCATCGGGGGCAAGCCCCCTCCCACATTTTTTGTCGCAGTTCTTTTTCAGGCAAATGTTGCAAAGATCTACAAACCCGCCGCTTTTACCGCTAGTCTGCGGACATCTGCAATGCCGACAACAGCCTTCTACAAGAGCCCGGCGATGACTGATCTGTCCCGAATCCAAGGGCCTGCCAGCACGGTCATTCCGACCCTGGAAGGTCGCTTCTACAGGCCACCTCTGCCTGACGGCTACGTGCTGCGCCCTCGCCTGTGCGAACGCCTGAGCGCTGGTCTGGAAGGGCGCTTGCTGCTGGTCAGCGCACCGGCTGGGTTTGGCAAGAGTTCGTTGGCGGTGGAGTTTTGCCAGAGCCTGCCGGCCCATTGGCAAAGCCTGTGGCTGGGCCTGAGCCCACGGGACAACGACCCCGGGCGTTTCCTCGAACGCCTGCTCGACGGCTTGCAGCAATTCTTTCCGCAACTCGGCGCCCAATCCCTGGGCCTGCTGAAAATGCGTCAGCGTCACCAACCCTTTGCCTTTGAAGAGTGGCTGGATGGCCTGCTCGACGAACTGGCTGTCCACCTGTCCACCCGTGCGCCGCTGTTGCTGGTGCTGGATGATTACCATCTGGCCCAAGGGCCGGTGCTCGACCGCTGCCTGCAGTTTTTCCTCAATCATTTGCCTGACGGCTTGGTGGTGTTGGTTACCAGCCGCCAGCGTCCGGACTGGCATCTGGCGCGGCTACGGTTGTCGCGTCATCTGCTGGAGCTGCATGAACAGGACTTGCGCCTGACTCACGACGAATCACTGGCAGTGCTGGATCGCCACAGCAATTCCCTACAAGGTGAAGCCCTCGATAACCTGATCCGCCGCAGCGAAGGCTGGGTCGCCGGCCTGCGTTTCTGGCTGTTGGCCGCCTCTGAAGCCGGTAGCGACGGCGCCTTGCCGCAGAGCCTGCACGGCGGCGAAGGGCTCATCCGCGATTACCTGCTGGAAGAAGTCATCGACTGCCTGCCGGCCGACGTGCAGGCGTTTTTGTACGACACCGCCCCTCAGGATCGATTTTGCAGCGAACTCTGCGACGCGGTGCGTGAAGCCCACGACAGTGCCGAAATCCTGCGTTACCTGCAGGCGCACCAAGTGTTTCTGGTGCCACTGGACGACCAAGGGCATTGGTACCGTTATCACCATCTTTTTTCTGATTTGCTGCGCACACGGCGCGCCAGCAGTCACGTTCTGCCGGCGGCCAGCCTGCACCTGCGTGCGTGTCGCTGGTTCAATGCCCAAGGCTTGATCGATGAAGCGGTGGAGCAGGCGCTGCGCGCCGGCCATCTGGACGTGGCGGCCAACCTGGTACAGAACCTGTCTGAAGAACAACTGCTGGCTGAGCAGAATGTCGGCATGCTACTGCGCTGGAAAATGGACTTGCCCGACAGCCTGCTGATCAGCACGCCGCGCTTGATCGTGCTCTACAGCTGGGCCTTGGGCCTGGCCTGCCAGTTGGATGCAGCGGAAGAACTGTCCAGCTACCTCAGCCGCTTCCTGCCGGCGCCGTCGGCTACCGCGCAGAAATCGATGTTGGCCCAGTGGCTGGCCCTGAGCGGGATCATCGCCCGCGGCCGGGGCGATCGCGAGCTGACCCAGCGCTATTGCAGCGAGGCCCTGGAGAGCTTGCCACAACGGCGTTACGGCCAGCGGTTGATGTGCTTGTCGACCCTGTCCAACCTGGCCATTGTCGATGCCGACCTCTGGCGTGCACGTGGCTTGAACCGTGAATCCCTGGAGCTGGCGCAGCGCGTCGGCAACCCATTGTTCGAAGCCCTGGCCCACTACGACCGCGCGCGAGTGTTGCAAGCGCGCGGTGAGATCCTGCGTTCCCTGGATGAAGTCCGCCAGGGCTTGCAACGCCTGCACGGCTTGGCGCCGCAGCGCTTGTATGCAGTGCGTGCGCGGTTGTCGCTCTACGAAGGTTTTCTGCTGCTGGTGCGGCTCCAGCCCGACGCCGGCCTCGCCCGTTTGCGTGCCGGCCTCGCCGAAGCCCGAGCTTGTCGCGATATCAGCGTGTTGATCGGCCATTGTGTGATCGCCAATTTCGAAGGGCGTCGTGGTGACTTCCCCAAAGCCTTTGCCGAACTCGCCGAGGCTGAGCGCCTGATGCATATCTGGGATGTGCCGCCGATCTACTACCTGGCGATGATCACCCTGATCAAGTGCGAGCTGTGGCTGGCCCAGGGCCGCACCGACTTGGCCGACGCCTGGCTGACGCGCCTGGGGCAAACTTACCATGGCGAACACGCCGCTGCCGCGCCGGAGTTTCACCCGCACCTGCCGCAGCATATCGGGCTGCAACAGGCTGCGTTGGACGCCACTCGCCACCAACCTGCGGCGGCGTTGCAGCGTCTCGAAGAGCTGGCGCTGCAGGCGCATAACAGCGGGCGTCAGATGATCGCGTTGATGGCCCTGACCCAACGGGTGCAACTGTTGCTGGAGGAGGGGCAGGAGACAAAGGCGCGTCCAGTCTTTACCCAGGCCCTTGAGGCCGGCATAGGCGGGGCTTTGCAACCCTTCCAGCGATTGCTGGAAACCCACCCGGACTGGATGCGTGAGCAGCTGGCCAAAGATCCTCACGGCCTGCTGAGCCAGAGCCTGCTGGCGCTGTTACCGGCGGTAGTCGTGGTAGAAGCGGCTTCTACCCATGAGACCTTGAGCGCGCGGGAGCTGGCGGTGCTGCAATTGATCGCTCAAGGTTGCTCCAATCAGGAAATCAGCAATCGACTGTTTATCTCCCTGCACACGGTCAAGACTCACGCGAGCCACATCAACAGCAAGCTGGGTGTAGAACGTCGTACGCAGGCAGTGGCGAGGGCCCAAGAGCTGAGGTTGATCGGCTAGGGATACTCCAGTCTGTTTTAATAGTGCACTTATTCCGGCGATGTTCGCCCGGAAACGATATTTCATTTGCACGACAGGACCCAGAATGGAAACCGCCAAGCCGACCCTCATCCGCGAAACCTTCCCCGTCGGCCCCCTGCAGTGCAACTGCACCATCATCGGCGACCCCGTCAGCAAAAAGGCCATCGTGGTCGACCCAGGCGGCAACCATGAGCTGATCCTGGCGCGGCTCGATGCCCTGGGACTGAAAGTGGTGAGCATCATCCACACCCATGCCCATCTGGATCACTTCCTGGCGTCCGGCCAGTTGAAGGAGAAGACCGGTGCCACTTTGCACCTGCACAAAGAAGATCAATTCCTCTGGGACAATCTGGAAATGCAATGCCAGATGTTTCGCGTGCCCTATACCCCTGTACCTTCGCCGGATCGTTGGCTGGAACATGATGAAGAGTTGGCCTGTGGCTGTGGCGTGGCGTTGCACACACCCGGCCATACGCCAGGGTCGATGAGCTTCTGGTTTGCCGACGCCAAGCTGCTGATTGCCGGCGACACACTGTTCCGTCGCGGTATCGGGCGCACCGATTTGTGGGGCGGCGACCAGGCGACCATCGTGCGCTCGATCAAGCAGCGCCTGTATACCTTGGACGAGGGCGCGACGGTAGTGACCGGCCACGGGCCGGATACCCGGCTGGGCGATGAAATGCGTGAGAACCCATTTGTGCGGGCGTGAAGGGTTCATTGCCGGGCAGAGCGCGTTCTATAACAGGCAAACCTTGTAGCAAAAACTCAGGTCGTGTTCAGTGAGCGTCTGCTACGGTTTCTGTAGTCACGGAATTTTTGCCGTTTGTCGCGTTCCAAACTCGGCACAGGTCCATTGCCAATGTCCTTTGCACCATAGAATGCAAAAGTAGGAGCTCCCCCCATGTTCACTTCGCGTCGTCTGCTTGTTGTCGCTACCTGCGTAGCTTTGTTGTCCGGCTGCGCATCCCCTAACCCTTATGACGGCAGCAGCCAGGGACAGGCGAGTAATGAATCCGGCGGTATGAGCAAGACTGCCAAGTACGGTGGCCTGGGTGCCCTGGCCGGCGCATTGGCCGGTGCGGCCATCGATCACAACAACCGTGGCAAGGGCGCGCTGATCGGCGCCGTCGTTGCGGGTGCCGGTGCCGCGGGTTACGGCTACTATGCCGACCAGCAGGAAAAGAAACTGCGTGAAAGCATGGCCAACACCGGTGTTGAAGTTCAGCGCCAGGGTGACCAGATCAAGCTGATCATGCCAGGCAACATCACCTTCGCGACCAACTCGGACGCGATTTCCAGCAGCTTCTACCAGCCGCTGAACAACCTGGCCAACTCGCTCAAGCAGTTCAACCAGAATACTATCCAGATCGTCGGTTACACCGACAGCACCGGTAGCCGCCAGTTGAACATGGACCTGTCCCAGCGCCGTGCTCAGAGCGTAGCCAACTACCTGACTTCCCAAGGCGTCAACGGCGCCAACCTGAGCGCCCGCGGTGCCGGCCCGGATAACCCGATTGCCAGCAACGCCGACGTCAACGGCCGTGCCCAGAACCGTCGTGTGGAAGTGAACCTCGGCCCGATTCCTGGCCAACAGTACGGACAGCCGGGTGCCCAGCAACAGGCGCCACAACAGAACAACCAGTTCCAGGGCAATCCGTACTCGCAGTACCAGTAAACATTCGTGAATAAAAAAGGGCGCCTGAGTAAGGCGCCCTTTTTTGTGGCTGTCGGTTACATCAATCGATGTACTCGAAGACCTTGACGATTTTCTGCACACCGGAAACACCCTGCACCAGGTTGGCTGCGCGAGTGGCTTCGGCCTGGGTGAGCAGGCCCATCAGGTAGACGATGCCGTTGTCGGTGACGACCTTGATGCGCGAGCCAGGGATCGCGTTATCGGTGAGCATCTGCGCTTTGATCTTGGTGGTCAGCAGCGCGTCGTTGCTGATGGCCAGCAGGGTGATCGGGTTCATCACTTGCAGCTCGTTGTGTACCTTCTTCACGCGCTGTACGGCGGCGGCGGCTTGCTCGGCCTGGGCCTTGAGGTCGGCGCGTGGCGTCTGGCCAGCGAGCAGCACGACGCCGTTAAAGCTGGTCACGACGATGCGCGAAGCACCATTGCCCAGGTCCGGTGCGGCCTTGGCAACGTTGACTTCAACCTTGGTTTCGATCAGCGAGTCATCGATCTTGCTGCCGAAAGTGCGGGTGCCCTTGTCATCCTGAATAGGGGTGTCGCGTGTTGCAGTGATGGCCGTGCTGCAGCCGCTGATAGCGAGGCACAGGGTGATGGCTAAAAGGCTGAGGCGGTTAACGGTCATTCTTCACTCCCAAACAGTTGGCTGTCGATCAGATCGCACAGGCAGTGGATCGTCAGCAGGTGGACTTCCTGAATACGTGCGGTGACTGTGGCCGGGACGCGAATCTCCACGTCTTCAGGCAGCAGCAGTGAGGCCATGCCGCCGCCATCGCGTCCGGTCAATGCTACGACAATCATTTCGCGATCATGTGCGGCCTGGATCGCTTGAATAATATTCGCCGAGTTGCCGCTGGTGGAAATCGCCAGCAACACGTCGCCCGGTTGGCCCAGGGCGCGGATCTGCTTGGAGAAGATTTCGTTGTAGCTGTAGTCGTTAGCGATCGAGGTGATCGTCGACGAGTCGGTGGTCAAGGCAATAGCCGGCAGGCTCGGACGCTCACGCTCGAAGCGGTTGAGCAGCTCGGACGAGAAATGCTGGGCATCGCCGGCCGAACCGCCGTTGCCGCACGAAAGCATTTTGCCCTCATTGAGCAAGGCGTTGACCATGACCTGACTGGCTTGCTCGATGTGCGGTGCAAGTACGTCCATCGCCTGTTGCTTGGTGTCGATACTGGCCTGGAAAAGCTGGCGAATTCTGGATTGCATGTCCATCTGTGTGACCTTAAGTAGCGCGGCTGTTTGGCACAGGAATGTGCAGCCCGCAAAGCAAAGAGCAAAAGTGTGTGGTGAAGATGTCCGGCGAATCAGCTGTCGAAGGCATCTTTGAGCCAGTTCAGATCAGCTTGACCAGACGGTGTGCTTTCTATGGCAACCACATCGAAACGGCAGGGGGCGTCGGCCCAGCGATGCTCTTTCTGCAGGAAAAACTGCGCGGCCAGTATCAGCTTTTGACGCTTGCGCCCGTCGATACTGGCGAGTGCGCCACCCCATTGTGCGTGTTTTCTGTAGCGGACTTCGACGAATACTACTGTATCGCCGTCAAGCATGACCAGATCAAGCTCGCCACGTTTACATAACCAGTTCTGCGCCAGCAGGCGCAGACCCTGTTGTTGCAAGTGCTTCAGAGCTTGTAGTTCGGCATCCTTGCCACTTTGTGCGCTGGACCGCTCGGGCATCAGCGCGGGGTGTCCGGCAGACGCTGGATCTCACCGCCGACGAACTTGGCCCATGGCATCTGGCGATCAACGCGCTGGGTGGTGCTGATGCCCAGGCTGCCCGACAAGCCGTCAACTCGGGTGTCCGGCAATGCCTTGAGTTGCCCCAGGCGTGGCGCCAGGCGGTAGGCATCGACGCCCATGGCGTACAGGCGACCCAGGCTGCCATTGGCTTGCGGCCATTGAGCGGCAACCTGATTGCGCAGCGGGTCGGTGGTGTTGAGCAGCCAAGGGGTTTCGCAGAACATCACATTGGTCATGTCCAGGTACTGGTTCTTGTCGCCGCTGGCGCTGAACACGTGGGACGTGGCGTACACCGGCACATCGCCGGCGTATTGGAAGTTCAGGGTCGGCTTGATCTGCTGGGCCAGTTGCGGGGTCACGGCCAGGAAGATGAACTCGATGTCCTGGCGACGCGATGGTTGCGCCGCGACGTCGGTGCCAACGGTGCTTTGCAGGCTCTTGGCGCGACCTTCGCTTTTACGCAGTTGGAACAGATCGGCAATTTGCTGGGCGAGGGCGACCGGCTGGTCGACGTACTCAACCCCCATGACCTGGCCGCCATTGGCTTCCCAGTCCTGGCGGAAGGCTTTGTAGACACGCTCGCCCCACTCGCCACGGGGCACCATTGCTGCAGCGCGGTGCAGGCCGTCGGCACGCGCACGACGCGATACTTCGCGAGCTTCGTCTTCTGCGGCCAGGCCGAACTGGAACAGTTGCGCCGGGCTGCGATCGCTCTCGCTGTAATTCAGTGCCAGGGTGGTGATCGGCAGTTGTGGGCGCGCGCTGAGCTGTTTGACCAGCGGTTTCTCCAGCGGGCCGACTACCAGTTGTACGCCTGCAGCCTGGGCCTTGGCGTAAAAGTCGTCGAGGGAGGTGAGGCGCGAGCTGTCATAGAACTCGATCACTGGTGGCTTCTGCCCGGCTTGTTCAGCCTGGTAGTGCGCAGCCATGAAGCCTTCACGCAGTGCCTTGCCGACGGAGGCCAGCGGGCCATCCTGTGGCAGCAGCAGGGCGATCTTGGTCAGGGGCTGGCTGGCCAGTTCCTTGAGCTTGGTCAGTGGCGTTGGCAGTTGCACGGCAGCCGGGTGGCCCGGGTTCTGCGCACGCCAGGTGTCGATGGCAGCCTGTTGCTGCTCCAGCGTACCGGCGCCCTTGACTGCCTGGGCCAGGGTAATCCAGCCGTCGAGCGTCGGGTTGCCGCTGGCCTGCAACTGTTCCGCCGGCAGGGCGGCAATCAATACCCAGATAGCTTCGTGGTTGCTTTTGGCGGCATCGCCCGTGAGCAGTGGGGCCATGGCGACACGTTCACGGGCGGCGGCCAGGGTCTGGCCATCGGCTTCATAAGCACGGGCGTGTACGCTGGCGGTGCGGATCTGCTGCTCGGGCGGCAGGTCCTTCAGGCTTTGCAGACTTGGGTGGTTCAGGGCGGTCAACGCGGCCTTGGGCTGGTTGCGCGCCATGGCAAGTTCAGCGGCCAGGGTGCTGGCAAAAACTTGCGCGGCTGGCTTGAGGACATCCAGGGACACCTGCGCAAGAATCTGCGACGAGCGGCCAGGGTTGTTCTGCTTGTAGGCCATGTCTGCCGCACTCAGGCGCAGTAATGCGGCCTTTTCTGGCGTCTTGGCGGTGGTGGCCTGTTCGAGCAGTTGCTCGATACTGGCGTCCGGGGTCCGTGGAAGGTCGCCAAGGCTGGACGAGGGCGAGCTGGCGCAGGCGGCCAGCAAGGCAGCGAGGCAGAGGGCGGAGAGCAGCCGCAGGCAAGCGATCATGTAAGTGTTCCTGATACCGATCAAATTAGCGTGGAATTGTACCCAAGCACTGGCCCAGGCGCGATGTTACTGGCGTGAAACCGTCGATTTAGGTCGTGCAAATGTTGCAACGGGCGTCAAACGGCTGAAAAGGCATCGGCCGTGATGGCATATTTTCAAGGCGCCTACGCGCTACAATGTCGCTTTTGCCAACCATCGAGGTGTGCGTTTTGACTGCTCCAGGTCCTTTGAATTCCACTGCAGGCTCGCTTTTTGTCGTGGCGACGCCCATTGGCAACCTGGACGACATCAGTGCTCGGGCACTGAAAGTGTTGCGCGAGGTTAAATTGATCGCGGCTGAAGACACTCGTCACTCCCAGCGCTTGATGCAGCATTTTGGTATCAGCACGCCATTAGCGGCGTGCCATGAGCACAACGAGCGCGAGGAGGGCAGTCGCTTTATCGTACGCCTGCTGGCCGGCGACGATGTGGCGCTGATCTCTGACGCAGGCACGCCGCTGATCTCCGACCCTGGCTACCATCTGGTGCGCCAGGCGCGGGCCGCTGGTATCAATGTAGTGCCTGTTCCGGGCGCGTGCGCGCTGATCGCTGCGTTATCGGCGGCGGGCCTGCCGTCGGACCGTTTCATCTTTGAAGGTTTTCTGCCAGCCAAAGCTGTAGGGCGTCGTGCGCGCCTTCAAGCACTGAAGGAAGAACCGCGCACGTTGATCTTTTATGAAGCCCCCCACCGAATCCTTGAATGCCTGCAGGATATGGAGCTGGTGTTTGGCGGCGAACGCCTGGCGCTGCTGGCGCGTGAGCTGACCAAGACCTTTGAAACCCTCAAGGGCCTGCCTTTGGAAGCGCTGCGTGCGTTCGTCGAGGGCGACAGTAATCAGCAGCGCGGCGAGTGTGTGGTGCTGGTGGCGGGCTGGACGGCGCCAGAGGACGAGGACGCCGTGGGCAGTGAGGCGATGCGTATTCTGGATCTACTGCTCAAGGAGATGCCACTCAAGCGTGCAGCAGCCCTGGCGGCGGAGATTACCGGCGTGCGCAAGAACCTCTTGTATCAAGCGGCACTGGATAAGCAGAAGGCCGAATAGTTCCGGTGTCAAACCTGTATTCCGTCTGAACGTGATGGCAATTCTGAACTTTTATTACTTGTCCTAAGTCCGCCGTGCCGTTAACCTTCGCGGCGGAGAGTCGATTGGACAGTCGCTGCCCTCTATGAAAATTAGGGGGGGGAGGAAAGTCCGGGCTCCATAGGGCGAAGTGCCAGGTAATGCCTGGGAGGCGTGAGCCTACGGAAAGTGCCACAGAAAATAACCGCCTAAGCACTTCGGTGCCGGTAAGGGTGAAAAGGTGCGGTAAGAGCGCACCGCACGTCTGGCAACAGTTCGTGGCTAGGTAAACCCCACTTGGAGCAAGACCAAATAGGGTCCCAAGGCGTGGCCCGCGCTGGGACCGGGTAGGTTGCTAAAGATGTCCAGTGATGGCCATCGTAGACGAATGACTGTTCAAGACAGAACCCGGCTTACAGATCGACTCTCCACCTTTTTCCTTTTGTCCGAATCTCGGGCAGAAAACCGGTAGTAACGCAAGAATCCCTCCCTGCCGAATGATTGGCAGATGCATCTTCGTAATACCAAAAAAATCTTACTCTTAATAAATTACTTTAACTTCGAGCTATAGCTCTTTGAGCTATCTGTGCTTGTTGGGCCAAAAACATCGTCGAACTCGGTTTTCTCCTCCGTTTACGCTCCTAAATCTCCGTTCTGTAAGGCTTTTCCTTGAATCCGCGCCTTGACGGTGTGGTGGGCGCATTCCTATAGTGTGCGCAAGTGGCGGAAAGTGGCACAAAGTGGGTTTTTTGAACGTAAAACGCTAAAATTTGGAGAAACGCATCTGTGTTTCGCGGAGCTAACGCTATCAGTCTCGATGCAAAAGGCCGTCTCGCCATGCCGAGCCGGTATCGTGACGAGCTCATTTCGCGAAGTTCCGGACAGTTGATCATCACTATCGATGCCGTTGACCCTTGTTTATGTGTTTACCCCCTCGATGAGTGGGAGTTGATTGAAACCAAATTGCGCGCCCTGCCTTCATTGCGTGAAGAAAACCGCCGCCTGCAGCGTTTGCTGATTGGTAATGCCGTCGACCTCGAGTTGGATGGCAGCGGTCGTTTCCTGGTGCCTCCGCGTCTGCGCGAGTACGCCAAGCTGGATAAGCGCGCAATGCTGGTCGGCCAACTGAACAAGTTCCAATTGTGGGACGAAGATGCCTGGGATGCTGTTTCTGCAGCTGACCTGGCTGCTATTCAACAACCGGGCGCCATGCCTGATGAACTGCGTGATTTGATCCTGTGACTATTGATAGCGGCTTTAACCACATCACCGTACTGCTTGACGAAGCCGTTGAGGCTCTCGCCGTACGCGCGGATGGCTGCTATCTGGATGGCACATTCGGCAGAGGCGGGCATAGCCGGTTGATACTCAGCCAGCTCGGGCCTGACGGCAAACTCCTCGGGTTCGACAAAGACCCTCAAGCGATTGCCACCGGGCAAGCGCTAGCGGCCGAAGACGGCCGCTTTGTCGTTGTGCAGCGCAGCTTTGCCGAGCTGGGCGCCGAAGTGGCGGAGCGCGGCATGGCGGGCAAGGTGGCCGGGGTTTTGCTCGACCTGGGTGTGTCCTCGCCACAGCTCGACGACCCCGAACGCGGCTTCAGTTTCATGAACGATGGCCCGCTCGACATGCGCATGGACCCTACCCGTGGCGTCAGCGCCGCGCAGTTCATCGCGACCGCGCCAGTGGAAGAAATCGCCCGTGTGTTCAAGGAATACGGTGAAGAACGTTTCGCTGGCCGCATGGCCCGTGCCGTGGTTGAGCGCCGTGAAATCCAGCCGTTCGAACGCACAGCCGACCTGGCCGAAGTACTGAAAGTCGCCAACCCTGCCTGGGAAAAGGGCAAGAACCCGGCGACCCGAGCCTTCCAGGGCCTGCGTATTCACGTCAACAACGAATTGGGCGACCTGGAGGCCGGCCTCGAGGCTGCGCTCGAGGCGTTGGAAGTGGGCGGTCGCCTGGTGGTGATCAGCTTCCACTCCCTGGAAGACCGTATCGTCAAACTGTTCATGCGTCGCCTGGTCAAGGGTGAGTCCGACAACCTGCCGCGCAACCTGCCGGTACGTTTCGAGGCCTTTGTGCCGAAAATCAAAATCCATGGCAAAGCGCAGTTCGCTTCCGAAGCCGAACTCAAGGCCAACCCACGCTCCCGCAGCGCCGTTATGCGCGTCGCGGAGAAGTTGCGGTGAGCAAGCTTTTCGCCAAGCCCCTCCCGGGCGGCAGCTTCTTCATGTTGCTGCTGTTTGTCGGCGTGCTGATTTCCGCGATTGCGGTGTCGTACAGCGCCCACTACAACCGTCAGTTGCTGAATACCCTGTATGGGGAATTGAGTGTGCGTGACAAGGCGCAAGCGGAGTGGGGCCGGTTGATCCTCGAACAAAGCACCTGGACGGCCCATAGCCGTATCGAAGTGCTGGCCACCGAACAGCTGAAAATGCATATTCCTGGCGCGGCTGAAGTCCGCATGGTGGCGCCATGATGAAACTCGAGGGCGCACTCTACCCATGGCGCTTCCGCCTGATGCTCGGCTTGCTGGCATTGATGGTGGGTGCGATTGCCTGGCGGATCATTGACCTGCAAGTGGTCGACCGGGACTTCCTGATCGGCCAGGGCGACGCCCGTAGCCTGCGACACATCCCGATTCCTGCACACCGCGGCCTGATCACCGACCGTAACGGCGAGCCTCTGGCCGTCAGTACGCCGGTGACCACCCTGTGGGCCAACGCCAAGGAACTGCAGGTGGCCAAGGACCGTTGGCCGGCGCTTGCTGCTGCCTTGGGCCAGGACCCGAAAGCCTTGGCCGAGCGCCTCGAAGCCCAGGCCAATAAAGAATTCATCTACCTTGTTCGTGGCTTGACGCCTGAACAAGGTCAGCAGGTGCTCGACCTTAAAGTCCCCGGTGTCTACGGCATCGAGGAATTCCGTCGTTTTTACCCGGCCGGTGAAACCACCGCGCACATGGTGGGCTTTACCGACATCGATGACCACGGCCGTGAAGGCGTGGAACTCGCCTACGATGAATGGCTTGCCGGTGTTCCTGGCAAACGCCAAGTCATCAAGGATCGGCGCGGCAGACTGATCAAGGACGTCCAAGTCACCAAGAACGCCAAGGCCGGTAAGCCCTTGGCGTTGTCGATTGACCTGCGCCTGCAATACCTGGCCAACCGCGAGCTGCGTAACGCGATCATCGAGAATGGCGCCAAGGCCGGCAGCCTGGTGATCATGGACGTGAAGACCGGCGAGATCCTCGCCATGGTCAACCAGCCGACCTACAACCCTAATAACCGTCGCAACCTGCAGCCGGCGATGATGCGCAACCGCGCCATGATCGACGTGTTCGAGCCGGGCTCGACCATGAAAGCGATCTCCATGAGTGCTGCCCTCGAAACCGGGCGCTGGAAACCGAGCGACAAGGTCGAGGTGTACCCAGGTACCTTGCAACTGGGCAAATACACCATTCGTGACGTGTCCCGTACCGAAGGCCCGGTGTTGGATTTGACAGGTATCCTGATCAACTCCAGTAACGTGGGCATGAGTAAGGTCGCCTTCGATATCGGCGGCGAGACCATCTATCACTTGGCGCAGAAAATCGGTTTGGGCCAACCCACCGGCCTCGATTTCCCAGGCGAGCGCGTGGGCAACCTGCCCAACTATCGCGACTGGAAAAAGGCCGAGACCGCCACGCTTTCCTACGGCTACGGCCTGTCCGTGACCGCGATCCAACTGGCTCACGCTTTCTCTGTATTGGCGAATAATGGCCGGATGGTTCCGCTGAGCCTGATCCATGTCGACGAAGCGCCGAAAGCCACCCAGGTGATTCCGGAAAACGTCGCCAAGACCATGCAAGGCATGCTGCAACAAGTGATCGAGGCACCGCGCGGCGTATTCCGTGCCCAGGTGCCGGCGTATCACGTGGCGGGCAAGTCGGGTACCGCTCGTAAAACGTCGGTGGGCACAAAAGGCTACGCCGAAAACTCTTACCGTTCGCTGTTCGCCGGCTTCGGCCCGATGAGCGATCCACGCTACGCCATCGTCGTGGTGATCGATGAGCCGAGCAAAGCCGGTTACTTCGGTGGCCTGGTATCGGCGCCGGTGTTCAGCAAAGTGATGTCCGGCACCCTGCGCCTGATGAACATCACGCCGGACAACCTGCCGCCGACCCAACAAGCGAACGCCGGTCCACCGGCCGCTGCTGTAAAAGCCAATGGAGGGCGCGGCTGATGTCTCTTAGCCTGAACAAGATTTTTGCCCATGCCGGACGCGATCTGTTGATCCGCGAGCTGAGCCTGGACAGTCGTAATGTACGTGCCGGTGACCTGTTCCTGGCCGTGCCGGGTGGTAAGTTCGATGGCCGTGCGCACATCGCGGATGCCTTGCAACGCGGTGCGGCTGCCGTGGCTTATGAAGTGGAAGGCGCCACCGTGCTGCCGATCACTGACGTGCCATTGATTCCGGTCAAAGGCCTGGCTGCGCAGCTGTCTGACATTGCCGGACGCTTTTATGGCGACCCGAGCCGCCAGGTCAACCTGATCGGCGTCACCGGCACCAACGGCAAGACCAGCGTGACCCAATTGATTGCGCAGGCGCTTGACCTGCTGGGCCAGCATTGCGGCATCGTCGGCACCTTGGGCACCGGTTTCTATGGCGCGCTGCAAAGCGGCCTGCACACCACGCCGAATCCGATCGCTGTGCAAGCGACCCTGGCCGACCTGAAAAAGGCCGGCGCCAAGGCGGTTGCCATGGAAGTGTCGTCGCACGGTTTGCACCAGGGCCGCGTTGCTGCGCTGGCGTTTGATGTGGCGGTGATGACCAACCTGTCCCGCGATCACCTCGATTACCACGGCACCATGGAAGCCTACGCTGCCGAGAAGGCCAAGCTGTTTGCCTGGAACGACCTCAAGTGCCGCGTGGTAAACCTGGATGACGCATTCGGCCGCCAGCTGGCTGCCGAAGACCGTGAATCGCGCTTGATCAGCTACAGCCTGGAAGACGCCAGCGCGTACCTGTATTGCCGCGAAGCCCAATTCAATGATGAAGGTGTGCGCGCCACGCTGGTGACGCCTCAGGGCGAGCATCATTTGCGCAGCAGCCTGCTCGGTCGCTTCAACCTGAGTAACACTTTGGCGGCCGTCGGCGCGTTGCTCGGCCTGGAGTACGCCCTCGACGAAATCCTGCGTGTACTGCCGAAGCTGGAAGGCCCGGTCGGTCGCATGCAGCGCCTGGGTGGCGGCAAACAGCCGTTGGTCGTGGTCGATTACGCCCACACGCCCGATGCCCTGGAAAAAGTCCTGGTGGCGCTGCGTCCACACGCCAAGGGCAAGCTGCTGTGCCTGTTCGGTTGCGGTGGCGATCGCGATCGCGGCAAACGTCCGTTGATGGCCGAGATCGTCGAGCGTCTGGCCGATGGCGTGCTTGTCACCGACGACAACCCTCGCAGCGAAGATCCGGGCCAGATTTTCGACGACATCCGTGTCGGCTTCAAAGACGTGTCCAAGGCCACGTTTGTCGCCGGGCGCGGTGTAGCCATCGCCCAATTGATCGCCAGCGCCGGTGCTGACGACGTGGTGGTGCTGGCCGGTAAAGGTCATGAGGACTATCAGGAAATCAACGGCGAGCGCCACGCCTTCTCCGATCTGGTCGAGGCCGATCACGCCTTGACCGCCTGGGAGATCGCCCATGCTTAAAGCGATGAAATTCAGCGAACTGACCCAGGCCCTGTCGGCCCGCGTGCTGTCGAGCGATTGCAGCTTCGACGGCGTCAGTATCGACAGCCGCAACATCAAGCCGGGGCAACTGTTTGTCGCACTGACGGGCCCGCGCTTCGATGGTCACGACTACCTGAATGAAGTCGCCGCCAAAGGTGCCGTCGGCGCCTTGGTGCAGCGCGCAGTGGCGGACTCCACACTGCCGCAACTGTTGGTCGCCGACACCCGTTTGGCCCTCGGCCAGCTGGGTGCGTTGAACCGTGCCGCATTTACCAATCCCGTTGCGGCCATTACCGGCTCCAGCGGCAAGACCACGGTCAAGGAGCTGCTTGCCGGCGTGTTGCGCACGCGCGGCCCGGTGCACGCCACCCGTGGCAACCTGAACAATGATTTCGGTGCCCCGCTGACCCTGCTTGAACTGGCCCCGGAACACACGGCGGCGGTGATCGAGCTGGGCGCGTCGCGCGTCGGTGAAATTGCCTACACCGTGGCGCTGACCAAGCCTCACGTGGTGGTCATCAACAACGCCGGTACCGCCCATGTCGGCGAGTTCGGCGGCCCGGAAAAAATCGTCGAGGCCAAGGGTGAAATCCTCGAAGGCCTCGATGCCTCGGGCATCGCTGTGCTGAATCTCGACGACAAGGCCTTCGAAACCTGGCGTGTACGCGCCGCCGGTCGCAAGGTCCTGACGTTTGCCGTGCTCAACGCCGCGGCGGATTTCCATGCGTCCAACATCACCGTTGATGCGCGTGGCTGCCCGTCCTTTACCTTGCACACCCCGCAAGGCAACGAACATGTGCAACTGAACCTGCTGGGCAACCACAACGTCGCCAATGCATTGGCCGCCGCTGCAGCCGCCTACGCCCTCGGCGTGTCGCTGTTCGGGATCGCCACGGGCCTGGGTGCGGTGCAGCCGGTCAAGGGGCGCACCGTAGCGCAGTTGGCCACCAACGGCATGCGCGTGATCGATGACACCTACAACGCCAACCAGTCCTCTATCTGCGCTGCCATTGACCTGCTCAAAAGCTTCGAAGGCCGCAAGGTGCTGGTGCTGGGCGACATCGCCGAACTGGGCGACTGGGCCGAACAGTCCCATCGCGAGGTCGGCGCTTACGCCGCCGGCAAAGTCGACGCGCTTTATGCCGTCGGCCCGAACATGGCCCACGCCGTCAGAGTATTCGGCCCTGGTGCCCGACATTTTGTGACCCAGGCCGAGCTGATTCAGGCGCTGACCGCGGCTGAACATGACAAACATACAACCATTTTGATCAAGGGATCGCGCAGCGCGGTGATGGAAAACGTCGTCGCGGCCTTGTGTGGCTCAAGTACGGAGAAACATTAATGCTGCTGCTGCTGGCTGAGTATCTGCAACAGTTCCACAAAGGCTTCGCGGTCTTTCAGTACCTGACCCTGCGCGGGATCCTGGGTGTGCTGACTGCGTTGTGTTTGTCGCTGTTCCTGGGGCCGTGGATGATCCGCACCCTGCAGAACCTGCAAATTGGTCAATCGGTTCGTAATGACGGCCCGCAGTCGCACCTGTCCAAATCCGGCACCCCGACCATGGGCGGTGCGTTGATCCTGTCGTCCATCGGCATCAGCACCTTGCTGTGGGCCGACTTGCACAACCGCTACGTGTGGACCGTGTTGCTGGTCACGCTGCTGTTCGGCGCCATCGGCTGGGTAGATGACTACCGCAAGGTGATCGAGAAGAATTCGAAGGGGCTGCCAAGCCGCTGGAAGTATTTCTGGCAATCGGTGTTCGGCCTGGGCGCAGCGGTGTTCCTGTTCATGACCGCGCCAAGCGCGGTGGAAACCACCCTGATCATCCCGATGCTCAAGGACGCCAGCATTCCACTGGGCATTGGCTTCGTGGTGCTGACCTACTTCGTGATCGTCGGCTCCAGCAACGCGGTCAACCTGACTGACGGCCTCGACGGCCTGGCGATCATGCCGACGGTGATGGTGGGCGGCGCGCTCGGCATCTTCTGCTACCTGTCGGGTAACGTGAAATTCGCCGAGTACCTGCTGATCCCTTATGTACCGGGCGCAGGCGAGCTGATCGTGTTCTGTGGCGCGCTGATCGGTGCCGGCCTCGGCTTCCTGTGGTTCAACACCTATCCCGCACAAGTCTTCATGGGCGACGTCGGCGCACTGGCGCTGGGCGCGGCCCTGGGCACCATCGCGGTGATCGTTCGCCAGGAAATCGTGCTGTTCATCATGGGCGGTGTGTTCGTGATGGAAACCCTGTCGGTGGTCATCCAGGTGGCTTCCTTCAAATTGACCGGACGCCGCGTGTTCCGCATGGCGCCGATTCACCACCACTTTGAACTCAAGGGCTGGCCTGAGCCACGTGTGATTGTCCGTTTTTGGATCATCACCGTGATCTTGGTGTTGATCGGCCTTGCCACCCTGAAACTGAGGTAGAAACGAGTGTCCCTGATCGCTTCAGACCACTTCCGCATCGTTGTCGGCCTCGGCAAGAGCGGCATGTCCCTGGTTCGCTTCCTGGCGAGCCGGGGCAAGCCGTTTGCCGTGGCCGACACGCGGGAAAATCCACCGGAGCTGGTCACGCTGCGCCGTGACTACCCGCACGTGGAAGTGCGTTGTGGCGAGCTGGATGTCGAGTTTCTGTGCCGTGCCGATGAGCTCTACGTGAGCCCCGGCCTCGCCATCGCGACCCCGGCCCTGCAAGCCGCCGCCGCCCGTGGTGTGAAACTGTCCGGCGACATCGATCTGTTCGCACGTAACGCGCAGGCGCCGATCGTGGCTATCAGCGGTTCCAACGCGAAAAGCACCGTGACCACCCTGGTCGGCGAGATGGCGGCTGCGGCCGGTAAACGTGTGGCCGTAGGCGGCAACTTGGGCACGCCGGCACTCGACCTGCTCAGCGACGACGTCGAGCTGTACGTGATGGAGCTGTCGAGCTTCCAGCTGGAAACCACCCACGACCTCGGCGCCGAAGTGGCCACCGTGTTGAACGTGAGTGAAGACCACATGGACCGCTACAGCGGCCTGCCGGCCTATCACTTGGCCAAGCACCGGATCTTCCGTGGCGCCAAGCAGGTGGTGGTCAACCGTCAAGATGCGTTGAGCCGTCCGTTGATGGGCGAGGGCCTGCCGTGCTGGACCTTCGGCCTGGGCAAACCTGATTTCAAGGCCTTCGGTATTCGCGAAGAGAACGGCGAGAAATACCTGGCCTTCGAATTCCAGAACCTGATGCCGGTGCGCGAGCTGAAAATCCGTGGCGCCCATAACCAGTCCAACGCCCTGGCGGCCTTGGCACTGGGTCATGCCGTTGGGCTGCCGTTCGACGCCATGTTGTCGGCCCTGCGTACCTTCGGTGGCCTGGAACATCGTTGCCAATGGGTGCGCGATCTTGACGGCGTCAGCTATTACAACGACTCCAAGGCCACCAATGTCGGTGCGGCCCTGGCGGCCATCGAAGGCCTCGGCGCCGACATCGAAGGCAAGCTGGTGCTGATCGCCGGTGGCGACGGCAAGGGTGCCGACTTCAAGGACCTTAAAGGCCCGGTTGCCGAACATTGCCGTGCCGTGGTGCTGATGGGGCGCGACTCCGATTTGATCGCCGCCGCCCTCGGCGACGCGGTGCCGCAAGTGCGCGCCACGTCCCTGGACGACGCCATCGCTCAGTGCAAGGCCCTGGCCCAGCCAGGTGATGCGGTGCTGCTGTCGCCGGCGTGCGCCAGCTTCGACATGTTCAAGAACTACGAAGAGCGCGGCCAGCTGTTCGCCCGCGCCGTGGAGGCCTTGGCATGAGTATCGACTTTCGGAACATCATCAAGCCCTACCCGTCGCCGATCATCACGGGGCGAGGTATCGACCTCGATTTCCCAATGCTCGCCGGTTGCCTGGCGCTGTTGGGCCTGGGCCTGGTGATGATCACTTCGGCGTCTTCCGAAGTGGCCGCCGTGCAGTCGGGCAACACCCTGTACATGATGATCCGTCACCTGGTGTACCTGGTGATCGGTCTCGGCGCGTGCATCGTCACTATGATGATCCCTATCGCCACCTGGCAGCGCCTGGGTTGGATGATGCTGATCGGTGCGTTCGGCTTGCTGATCATGGTGATCCTGCCCGGCATCGGACGCGAGGTGAACGGTTCGATGCGCTGGATCGGCTTCGGTGCGTTCAACGTGCAACCGTCGGAAATCGCCAAGGTGTTTGTGGTGATCTACCTCGCCGGTTACCTCGTACGTCGCCAGAAAGAAGTACGCGAAAGCTGGATGGGCTTCTTCAAGCCGTTCATCGTACTGCTGCCCATGGCCGGCCTGTTGCTGATGGAGCCCGACTTCGGGGCCACCGTGGTGATGATGGGCGCGGCCGCAGCGATGCTATTCCTGGGGGGCGTCGGTCTGTTCCGTTTCACCTTGATGGTGGTGCTGGCCGTGGCCGCTGTGACGGTGCTGGTGCAGGCGCAACCTTACCGGATGGCCCGTCTGATTACCTTTACCGACCCGTGGGCCGACCAGTTCGGTTCCGGCTACCAGTTGACCCAGGCGCTGATCGCCTTCGGTCGCGGCGAATGGCTGGGCGTGGGCCTGGGCAACAGCGTGCAGAAGCAGTTCTACCTGCCGGAAGCGCACACCGACTTCGTGTTCTCGGTACTCGCCGAAGAGCTGGGCGTGGTGGGTTCGCTGTGCACCGTTGCGTTGTTCGTGTTCGTGTGTGTACGCGGTATGTACATCGGCTTGTGGGCCGAGAAGGCCAAACAGTATTTCGCCGCCTATGTGGCCTACGGCTTGTCGTTCCTGTGGATCGGCCAGTTCCTGATCAACATCGGTGTGAACGTCGGCCTGCTGCCGACCAAGGGCCTGACCTTGCCGTTTCTCAGTTACGGCGGCAGTTCGTTGGTGATTTGCTGTGCGTGCCTGGGCTTGTTGCTGCGCATCGAGTGGGAGAGTCGAACCCACCTGGGCAGTGAAGAGATGGAATTCAGCGAAAGCGATTTTGCCGAGGAGCCACCCCATGGGCGCTAACGTGCTGATCATGGCGGGTGGCACCGGGGGCCATGTGTTCCCTGCGTTGGCCTGTGCTAGGGAATTCCAGGACCGTGGCTACTCCGTGCACTGGCTGGGCACGCCGCGTGGCATCGAAAACGAACTGGTGCCGAATGCCGGCTTGCCGCTGCACCTGATCAACGTCACCGGCTTGCGTGGCAAGAGCAAGTTGTCCCTGCTCAAGGCGCCGTTCGTATTGCTCAAGGCGGTGTGGCAGGCGCGCAAAGTGATTCGTGAACTGAAGCCGGTGTGTGTACTCGGTTTTGGTGGGTATGTGACCGGTCCTGGTGGTGTCGCCGCCAAGCTCGCCGGTGTACCGGTGATCGTGCACGAGCAGAACGCCGTCGCCGGTACCGCCAACCGCCTGCTGGTGCCGCTGGCTGCACGGGTGTGCGAGGCGTTTCCGAAGACCTTTGGCGCCTCGGACAAACTGCGTACCACCGGCAACCCGGTGCGCACTGAACTGTTTATGGGCATCGCCCGTGAAGCACTGGCGGGGCGCAAGGTGCACCTGCTGGTCATGGGCGGCAGCCTGGGCTCCGAGCCGTTGAACAAACTGCTGCCGGAAGCACTGGCGCAACTCCCTGTGGAATTGCGCCCGGAGGTCTTCCATCAGGCCGGCAAGCACCACGGTGAAGTCACCGCCACGCGTTATCGCGAAGCCGGTGTCGAGGCGAACGTACAGCCCTTCATCAAAGACATGGCCCATGCCTATGGCTGGGCCGACCTGGTGGTCTGCCGCTCCGGTGCGCTGACCGTCAGTGAACTGGCCGCCGCCGGTCTGCCGTCCTTGCTGGTGCCTTTGCCCCACGCGATCGACGATCACCAGACCCGCAACGCCGAATATTTGGCCGGGGAGGGCGCTGCCTTCCTGCTGCCGCAAAGAACGACTGGCGCCGCCGATTTGGCCGCACGCCTGACCGAGGTTTTGATGCAACCGGAACGACTCAATAGCATGGCGAGCACCGTAAGCCGCCTGGCCAAACCTGACGCAACCCGCACTGTGGTGGATATCTGCCTGGAGGTGGCCCATGGTTGAGAATCAGAAAGCCATGCCGCAACCGGAAATGCGCCGCATCCGTCGTATCCACTTCGTCGGCATTGGCGGCGTGGGCATGTGTGGCATTGCCGAAGTGTTGCTGAACCTGGGCTACCAGGTGTCCGGCTCTGACTTGAAAGAGTCGCCGGTCACTGAACGCCTGAAAACCTTTGGTGCACAGATCTTCATCGGCCACCGCGCCGAGAACGCCGCCGAGGCCGATGTGCTGGTGGTGTCCAGCGCCGTGAACACCTCCAACCCGGAAGTGGCCACTGCCCTTGAACGTCGCATTCCCGTGGTGCCACGCGCCGAGATGCTGGCCGAGCTGATGCGCTATCGCCACGGCATTGCCGTCGCCGGTACCCACGGCAAAACCACCACCACCAGCCTGATCGCCTCCGTGTTCGCGGCCGGTGGCCTGGACCCGACGTTCGTCATCGGTGGCCGTCTGAATGCAGCCGGTACCAATGCACAACTGGGCACCAGCCGTTACCTGATCGCCGAAGCCGACGAAAGTGACGCGAGCTTCCTGCACCTGCAACCGCTGGTCGCCGTGGTCACCAATATCGACGAAGACCACATGGCGACCTACGACGGGGACTTCAACAAGTTGAAGAAAACCTTCGTCGAGTTCCTGCACAACCTGCCGTTCTACGGTCTGGCCGTGGTGTGCCTGGACGATCCGGTGGTGCGTGAAATCCTGCCACTGGTCAAGCGTCCGACCGTGACCTACGGCTTCAGCGAAGACGCTGACGTGCGCGCGATCAATGTGCGCCAGGAAGGCATGCAAACCTTCTTTACCGTGTTGCGTCCCGACCGCGAGCCGCTGGATGTATCGGTGAACATGCCGGGCAACCACAACGTACTCAATTCCCTGGCGACCATCTGCATCGCCACCGACGAGGGCGTCAGCGATGAAGCCATCGTCGAAGGCCTGTCGCGCTTCGCCGGCGTGGGCCGCCGTTTCCAGGTATACGGCCAGTTGCCGGTAGACGGTGGTGACGTGATGCTGGTGGACGACTACGGTCACCACCCGACTGAAGTGGCTGCCGTGATCAAGGCCGTACGCGGTGGCTGGCCGGAGCGCCGTCTGGTGATGGTCTACCAGCCGCACCGCTACAGCCGTACCCGCGACCTGTATGACGACTTCGTCAATGTACTGGCCGATGCCAACGTGCTGCTGCTGATGGAAGTCTACCCGGCCGGTGAAGAACCGATTCCGGGCGCCGACAGCCGCAAGCTGTGCAACAGCATCCGTCAGCGTGGCCAGTTGGACCCGATCTACATCGAGCGTGGTGTGGACCTGGCGCCCATCGTCAAGCCGCTGCTGCGGGCCGGTGACATTTTGCTGTGCCAGGGGGCCGGTGATATCGGTGGTCTTGCGCCTAAGTTGCTGGCGAGCCCGCTGTTTGCAGCGGCCAAGGGGAAGTCGAAATGATCAACGACTACGGCTCCCTGTTCTCGACAATCGCACCTGCCGACTTTGGTCGCGTAGCGGTGTTGTTCGGTGGCAAAAGCGCTGAACGCGAAGTCTCGCTCAAGTCCGGCAACGCCGTGCTCGACGCCCTGCAAACCGCAGGCGTGAACGCCTTCGGCATCGACGTGGGCGATG
The DNA here is from genome assembly GCF_000934565.1 of Pseudomonas simiae. NCBI lineage: Bacteria > Pseudomonadati > Pseudomonadota > Gammaproteobacteria > Pseudomonadales > Pseudomonadaceae > Pseudomonas > Pseudomonas simiae. The sequence continues at coordinate 1,034,039 of NZ_CP010896.1, forward strand.
ACTTCATCGCCCGCCTGCAGGCCGAGAAGATCGACCGCGCCTTCATCATCCTCCACGGCCGTGGCGGTGAAGACGGCAGCATGCAAGGCCTGCTGGAGTGCGCCGGCATCCCCTACACCGGCAGTGGCATCCTGGCTTCCGCGCTGGCGATGGACAAGTTGCGCACCAAACAGGTGTGGCACAGCCTGGGTATTCCGACCCCGCGTCACAGTGTTCTGTGCAGCGAAGACGATTGTATTTCTGCAGCCAAGGAACTGGGCCTGCCTTTGATCGTCAAACCAGCCCATGAAGGCTCCAGTATCGGCATGGCCAAAGTGAACTCGGCCGCCGAATTGATCGACGCATGGAAAGCGGCAAGTACCTACGATTCGCAAGTGTTGGTGGAACAGTGGATCCAGGGTCCCGAGTACACCATCGCCACCCTGCGTGGCCAGGTATTGCCGCCTATCGCATTGGGCACGCCCCACACCTTTTACGACTACGACGCCAAGTACCTGGCTTCCGATACCCAGTACCGGATCCCATGCGGCCTTGACGCAAGCAAAGAACAGGAATTGATGGACCTCACGGCGAAAGCCTGTGAGGCGCTGGGTATCGCCGGTTGGGCGCGAGCAGACGTGATGCAGGATGACCAAGGGGATTTCTGGTTCCTGGAAGTCAACACCGCACCGGGCATGACGGATCACAGCTTGGTACCTATGGCAGCCCGTGCGGCCGGTTTGGACTTCCAGCAGTTAGTGCTGGCGATCCTGGCCGACAGCATTGAGCCAAGAGGCTAAGGACATGAAAGGCGCATCGCTTCGTCATCAGCCCCCACAAGCACCGAGCCGCAAGCCGGTGCCGCGGGGTGCCAGTCGAATGGTGGCTAAAGAGCCGATGTCGGCGCGCCTGCCGAAAGCCAACTTCGGTTTCCTAAAGGCGCTGTACTGGCCGGTTTTGCTGGTGGTGCTGGGCTTCGGAACCTATGAAGGCGCGCAACGTCTGTTGCCGTATGCCGACCGGCCGATCACCAAGATCAGCGTGCAGGGCGACTTGAGTTACATCAGCCAGCAAGCGGTACAGCAGCGCATCGGCCCGTACCTGGCGGCGAGCTTCTTTACCATCGACCTGGCCGGCATGCGCTCGGAGCTGGAACAGATGCCATGGATCGCCCACGCCGAAGTCCGCCGCGTATGGCCGGACCAGGTGACGATCCGCCTGGAAGAACAGCTGCCGGTGGCCCGTTGGGGTGACGAAGCGCTGTTGAACAACCAGGGCCAGGCGTTCACCCCGCGTGAACTGGCGAACTATGAACACCTGCCGCAGCTGTTCGGGCCGCAGCGGGCACAGCAACAAGTGATGCAGCAGTACCAGGCCTTGAGCCAGATGCTGCGGCCAATGGGTTTCTCCATCGCACGCCTGGAATTGCGTGAACGGGGCAGTTGGTTTTTGACGACCGGGGCAGGCAGTTCCGGCCCGGGCATCCAGTTGTTGCTGGGACGCGACCGCTTGGTGGAAAAGATGCGCCGCTTCATTGCCATCTATGACAAGACCTTGAAAGAACAGATTACGAACATTGCGAGCGTCGACCTGCGTTACGCCAACGGCCTTGCCGTCGGCTGGCGTGAACCGGCTGCGCCCACGGCAGCGCAACCCGCTGTCGCGAAGAATTAAGAAGAGGCAGGACCCATGGCAAACGTGCAAAGCGGAAAAATGATCGTCGGTCTCGATATCGGCACCTCCAAAGTGGTGGCGCTGGTGGGCGAGGTCGGGGAAGACGGCGTCATCGAAATCGTCGGTATTGGCACGCATCCGTCCCGGGGCCTGAAGAAGGGCGTGGTGGTGAACATCGAGTCCACCGTGCAATCGATCCAGCGCGCCATCGAAGAAGCGCAGCTGATGGCCGGTTGCCGGATCCACTCGGCGTTCGTCGGCGTGGCGGGCAACCATATCCGCAGCCTGAACTCCCACGGCATCGTGGCGATCCGCGACCGCGAAGTCAGCTCCGCCGACCTTGAGCGCGTCCTCGACGCCGCCCAGGCCGTGGCGATCCCGGCGGACCAGCGCGTGCTGCACACCCTGCCGCAGGACTACGTGATCGACAACCAGGAAGGCGTTCGCGAGCCTCTGGGCATGTCGGGGGTACGTCTGGAGGCCAAGGTTCACGTCGTGACTTGCGCCGTCAACGCCGCACAGAACATTGAAAAATGCGTGCGCCGCTGCGGTCTGGAAATCGACGACATCATTCTCGAGCAGTTGGCCTCGGCCTACTCGGTACTGACCGACGACGAAAAAGAACTGGGCGTCTGCCTGGTCGACATCGGCGGTGGCACCACCGACATCGCGATCTTCACCGAGGGTGCGATCCGTCACACCGCCGTGATCCCGATTGCCGGTGACCAGGTGACCAACGACATCGCCATGGCGCTGCGTACACCGACCCAGTACGCCGAAGAAATCAAGATCCGCTACGCCTGCGCCCTGGCCAAGTTGGCCGGTGCCGGCGAGACCATCAAGGTGCCGAGCGTGGGTGACCGTCCACCGCGCGAACTGTCGCGCCAGGCCCTGGCCGAAGTGGTCGAGCCGCGCTACGACGAACTGTTCACCCTGATCCAGGCTGAACTGCGCCGCAGCGGCTACGAAGACCTGATCCCGGCCGGCATCGTGCTGACCGGTGGTACCTCGAAGATGGAAGGCGCGGTCGAGTTGGCCGAGGAAATCTTCCACATGCCGGTTCGCCTGGGCGTGCCCCATGGCGTCAAAGGCCTGGGCGACGTGGTACGCAACCCGATTTATTCCACCGGTGTGGGCTTGCTGTTGTACGGGCTGCAAAAGCAGACCGACGGCATTTCCCTGTCGGGCCCAAGCAACCGTGACAGCTACCGCAGCGACGACGAGGCCAAAGCGCCGTTGTTCGAGCGGTTGCAGGCATGGGTCAAGGGTAACTTCTAAAGATTTACCGCGACACCGCAGCACCGCAATAAGCAGTAGGCGAAAAAACTAGAGAAAACGAAAGGAGAGGGAACATGTTCGAACTCGTAGACAACATCCCCGCAAGCCCGGTCATCAAAGTGATCGGTGTCGGCGGTGGCGGCGGCAACGCTGTCAACCACATGGTCAAGAGCAACATTGAAGGCGTTGAATTCATTTGCGCCAACACTGATGCCCAGGCGCTGAAAAGCATCGGCGCGCGGACCATCCTGCAATTGGGCACAGCCGTGACCAAAGGCCTCGGCGCTGGCGCCAACCCGGAAGTCGGCCGTCAAGCCGCGCTGGAAGACCGCGAGCGTATTGCCGAAGTGCTGCAAGGCACCAACATGGTGTTCATCACCACCGGCATGGGCGGCGGTACCGGTACCGGTGCTGCGCCGATCATTGCCGAAGTGGCCAAGGAAATGGGCATTCTGACGGTGGCTGTCGTGACCCGTCCGTTCCCGTTCGAAGGTCGCAAGCGCATGCAGATCGCCGACGAAGGCATCCGTCTGCTGTCTGAAAGCGTCGACTCGTTGATCACCATCCCCAACGAGAAGTTGCTGACCATCCTGGGCAAGGACGCAAGCTTGCTGTCCGCCTTCGCCAAGGCTGACGATGTACTGGCCGGTGCCGTTCGCGGTATCTCCGACATCATCAAGCGCCCAGGCATGATCAACGTCGACTTTGCCGACGTCCGTACCGTGATGAGCGAAATGGGCATGGCGATGATGGGCACTGGCTGCGCCAGCGGTCCGAATCGTGCGCGTGAAGCCACTGAAGCGGCCATCCGCAACCCGTTGCTGGAAGACGTGAACCTGCAAGGTGCACGCGGTATCCTGGTGAATATCACCGCCGGTCCTGACCTGTCCCTGGGTGAGTACTCCGACGTGGGTAGCATTATCGAAGCCTTCGCTTCCGAGCACGCCATGGTCAAAGTCGGTACCGTGATCGATCCGGACATGCGCGACGAGCTGCATGTAACCGTGGTTGCGACCGGCCTGGGCGCAAAAATCGAGAAGCCTGTGAAGGTCATCGACAATACCGTCCATACCAACCATGCCAGCCAGCAAGCTGCCGCTCCAGCGCCTGCGCGCCAGGAACTGCCGTCTGTGAACTACCGTGACCTGGACCGTCCGACCGTGATGCGCAACCAGGCCCAGGCCGGTGCTGCAGCGTCCCGTAGCCCGAATCCGCAAGATGATCTGGACTACCTGGACATCCCGGCATTCCTGCGTCGTCAGGCCGATTAATGGAATGTATCAGGGCTATGAAGGTGATTGGTGTTCAGCAAAGGTCTGGTCTGCTATTATCGCCAGCCTTTGTTGATACCAGTTCGCAATTTGCGCTGAAGCGGTCCAAGCCATGATTAAACAACGCACCCTGAAGAATATTATTCGTGCCACAGGTGTAGGTCTGCACTCCGGGGAGAAGGTATACCTGACCCTCAAGCCTGCACCTGTCGACACCGGCATCGTGTTTGTGCGTGCCGACCTGGACCCTGTGGTGCAGATTCCTGCTCGCGCGGAAAACGTTGGCGAAACCACCATGTCGACCACATTGGTCAACGGTGACGTCAAAGTGGACACGGTGGAGCACTTGCTCTCGGCCATGGCTGGCCTGGGCATCGATAACGCCTACGTCGAGCTCTCCGCGTCCGAAGTCCCGATCATGGATGGCAGCGCTGGACCCTTCGTATTCTTGATTCAATCTGCCGGCCTGGAAGAACAGGACGCAGCCAAGAAGTTCATTCGCATTCTGCGGGAAGTGACAGTAGAAGACGGCGACAAGCGCGCCACCTTCGTCCCGTTCGAAGGCTTCAAAGTGAGCTTTGAGATCGATTTCGATCACCCGGTATTCCGTGACCGCACCCAAAGTGCAAGCGTGGATTTTTCCAGCACTTCGTTCGTAAAAGAAGTCAGCCGCGCCCGTACCTTTGGTTTCATGAGTGACATCGAGTACCTGCGCAAGCACAACCTCGCACTCGGCGGCAGCGTTGAAAACGCCATTGTGGTCGACGCGGATGGTGTACTGAACGAAGACGGCCTTCGCTACGAAGACGAATTCGTGAAGCACAAGATCCTCGATGCAATCGGTGACCTCTACCTGCTGGGCAATAGCCTGATAGGCGAGTTCAAAGGCTTCAAGTCGGGCCACGCCCTTAACAACCAGCTGCTGCGCAAGTTGATTGAGCAGACAGACGCTTGGGAAGTTGTGACCTTCGAAGATGCCAGCACCGCACCGATCTCTTACATGCGTCCCGTTGCGGCGGTGTAAGTAACAACTCTCTTTCTTTCGTTTTGAAAGGCCGCCTTCGGGTGGCCTTTTTTTATGTGTCGGCTACGACGTTGATCCTAGAGTGAGGGGGTTTGAGCCTCGACAATGCGGTTTCGGCCGCTGTGCTTGGCTTCATACAACGCCTGATCCGCACTCAGTAACAACGCTTCCAGCGACAGCCGGCTACGCTTGTCCCAGGTGCTCATGCCGATGCTCGCCGTAATCGGTTGCGCATCCCCCGCCACCCTTGGCAAATGCTCGATGCTGCTGCGGATATGCTCGGCGATGACCCAGGCACCCTTCGCGTCCGTGTGGGGCAGCACCACCGCGAATTCCTCACCGCCATAACGCGCCGCGAGATCAGCCGGGCGGCGGATATTGGCGCCTATCACTTGCGCCACGGTGCGCAATGCCGCGTCTCCACCGTGATGGCCATGGCGGTCGTTAAAGGCTTTGAAGTGGTCGACGTCGATCATCAGCACGGTCAGTGGTTCGAGCGAGCGTTGCGCGCGGTCCCATTCAAGGCGCAGGCGTTCGTCCAGAATGCGACGGTTGGCCAAGCCGGTCAGGGCGTCGACGGCTGCCAGTTCTGACAGCACGCGCTCTGCGCGATAACGGCGTCGCAGTTCGCGGCGCAGCATCCAGGTCAGCCATAACAAACCGATACACAGGATGCCAGTGGCGCCACTGGTCAACAGCGCGGCGCGTTGCCAGCGGGCGAATACATCTTGGCTGGACAGTGCAACCACAACGATCAGCGGTAGCTCACCCACATTGGTGAAGGTGTACAGGCGTTCCGTGCCGCTGATGGCAGAGATCGCCTGGAAGGTGCCACTGCCTTCACGCAGTATTCGCTTGAAATTCGGTCGCTCGCTCAGGTCCTTGTCGATCATGTCGCTTTCGAGCAGCGGCTGCTGGGCCAATAAAAAACCTTGGTTATTAAGCAGGTTGACGCTGCTGCCGTTGCCGATGGTCACGGTGTTGAAGAGCTGGTCGAAATACGCCAGGCGCATGGTCGCGACCGCAACGCCAGCAAACTCACCGTTGGGCCCCGACACTCGACGGCTGAATGCCATGCGCCAGACCTGGTCGCAGTCGCAATGAATCTTGAACGGCCGGCTGATATACAAGCCGGCCTGGGCGTCCTTGGTATGCACCTGGAAGTAATCGCGGTTGGCAAAATTGCGTGGGGTGGGCTGCAGGGTGGAAGAATCGGCGATCACTGTGCCATTGGCATCCAACAACAGCACTTCACCTTTGAAAGGCGCAGCGGTGGACAGGTCAAACTGCACCAAGTGTTGGATATTTGCGGAAACCTGGGCCAGGTCCTCACGTTGCCTGGCAGCAATCAACCCTTTGAGGGCCAGGTCGTAGAGTTCGACGTTACGCAGCACGTCGGCATTGATCAACTGCGCAATATTGGTGGTTGAGCGCGTCGCGGCCTGCAGGGTGCTCGCGTGTTCGCGGATCAGCAACACCGCGACGATGACCACGATCAGGACGACAGTAAGGCCACTGCCCAGAATCAGAAATAGCTCTGGGCGTGCCGGTAAGCTTCGAACGCGGGGAGGACTCATCGGGCAGACTTCAGCGGGACAATACTGGCAGTTTAGATCTACCCGATGAAAATTAAATACCCGATAAAAAAGAAAGATCTGGGTGTCAGAACACGTTGATCGGGTAATCGACGATCACTCGGTATTCATCCACGTCTCGATCCACCGCCGAGTAGCCGTTGCTGCCGCGATTGGTCGCCCACTGCAGGCGCACGGCCAGGTCTTTGGCTTTGCCACCCTGTACCACGTACTTGAGGTCGATATCCCGTTCCCAGTGTTTGGCGTCTTTGCCGTCAGCGCTGTACCAGGCGCTATAGCCCCGGCTTTGCGGGTCGACCTTGGTCAGGTCGGTCTTGCCGCTGATGTAGGACACCGCCGAGGTCAAGCCGGGCAGGCCCAGTCCACCGAAGTTATAGGCGTACTTGAGTTTCCAGGAACGCTCATTGGGGCCGTTGAAGTCGGAGTATTGCTGTGAGTTGTCCAGGTACACGCTGTCGCCCTGGGCGATGTAGTCGAACGGCGTGTTGCCGTTGACCCTCTGGTACGCGGCAGTGACGCTGTGATGGCCGACGTCCACGGTGAAGTGCAGGCTGTAGGTGTTGTTGTCGATATCCCCCAGCAGCGACTGCCCGGTGTCCTGGGTGTGGTAGTAATGCAGACCGGGGTTGAGACTGATCATCTCGTTCAGCACATAGGTGTAGTCCAGGTCGTAGTAGTACTGATTCCACACGTCCTTGAGTTCGGCGGCGTAGAGGTTGCTGGTCAGCCCGTCGATACCGCTGAACGACACGCCGGCCCAGTTCATGTGCTGGCTGTCCGTGTGCTCGGGCAGCGCGCCGTAGCTGGTGCCGATGCGACGGTGGCCGCTCTGGTTATAGAGCTTGGTGAAGCTGGCCTGGCCACCTTCGAACATCCAACCGTCGAGGCTGTGGTTGGTCAGGCTCACGCCACGGAAAGTCTGCGGCAACATGCGGGTCGCGCCGCCGGCAATCACCGGGTTATTGAGGAACAGGTCGCCAGCTTTCAGCTCGGTATCGAATGCGCGCATTTTCAAGGTGCCACCGGCCGTCGAGAACGAGCCGGGCGCCTTGCCGTTGCCGCTGCCGTACGGAAGGATGCTGGAGCCATCGGTGCCGCCACCGCCGTCCAGTTTGAGGCCGAGCATGGCGTGGGCGTCCAGGCCGAAACCGACCGTGCCCTGGGTGTAGCCGGACTCGAAGATGCCGAGAAACCCCTGGCCCCATTCCTTGCTGTCATCGGTGTGAATATCGCGACGGTCGCGGTTCATGTAGTAGTTGCGGGTGTTGATATTGAGGTGGGCACCTTCGACGAAACCGTCGGCGGTGGTGGAGTCTGCCGCGTGGGCAAGGGGGGCAATCGTTGCTGCAATCGCGAGGAATAACGGGGTGAACGTCAGCGAGTTCTTCACCGGTGGAGCTCCTTTGGTCAATCGAAAACGGCCAGTGTCGTTGGGGGTGCCTGGCCTTTTTTACGGCAAAAAAAAGCCGCTGAAGTCAGCGGCTTTAAGACAGATTCCCAGTGTAGAGCCCTGGAAAAAAGTCGAGGGAAATTCGGGTAAGCGGAGACTGCCTTTGCCGTCGCGCTCATCGATGCGTCAAATTAACGCAGGCGAGCGGTGCGATACAGAGTGTAACAAGATAATGACTGTTGCCCAAATCGCAACAGTCAGGCGTTAGACCGGCAGGGTAATGCCAAACGTATTCCCACCGCCGTCGCTGCGTACGAACACATCGCCGCCGTGCATCAGGGCAATCGCCTTGACGATGGCCAGGCCCAGGCCGTGATTGGCCCCACTGTTGCTGCGCGATGCATCAACTCGATAGAAGCGTTCGAACAGGCGCGGCAAGTGTTCGCTGGCAATCGCGTCACCGGGGTTGGTCACGCCGATTGCTACCTGATGGTCCTGTCGCTCGATGCTCACCACGATCACCTGATCGGGTGCTGTGTGTTGCACCGCATTGCTCAGCAGATTGATCAGTGCGCGGCGCAGGTGGGCTTTTTCGATCTGCACCCTGGCATCGCCGCGTACCTGCACCTTGACCTGGGCGTCTTCGAGGATGAAGTCCAGGTAGTCGAGGGTGGTTGCCACTTCATCGGCCAGGGAGCTTTCGGTCAGCTTGGTGGCCTTGCTGCCTTGGTCGGCGCTGGCCAGGAACAGCATGTCGTTGATGATCGAGCGCAGGCGCTCCAGCTCTTCGAGGTTGGATTGAAGCACCTCGAAATAATGCTCGGCAGAGCGCCCGCGAGTCAGCGCAACCTGGGTCTGGCCGATCAGGTTGGTCAGTGGCGAGCGCAGTTCGTGGGCCACGTCGGCATTGAACGACTCAAGGCGTGAGTAAGCCTGCTCCACGCGGTCGAGGGTGGAGTTGAACGAGTTGACGAACTGGCTCAACTCCGGCGGCAACGGTGACAGTTGCAGGCGTCCGGAGAGCTTGGGTGGGGCGAGTTTCTGTGCCTCATCCGAGAGTTTCCCCAGGGGTTTGAGGCCGATGCGCGCGACCCAGAAGCCCAGCAACGACGCCAGCACCACGCCCACCAACGAGAGGGCGACTAGCGCGACCAGCAAGTGGTGCTGGGTGGCGCGGAAATTCTCGGTGTCGATGGCGATCATGAAACGCAAGGGCGGACGCTGATCCTTGGCCGGGAACTGGCTCACCAGCACCTTGAGCGGGTATTCGCGCCCCGGCAGGCGCAGGTCGCGCTTGCCCGTCGGGCCTTCGGCGAAGGCACGGATCTGCGCATCGGGGTTGCCGTACTCATAGTTCGGATCACTGCTCACGACCCAGAAGCGGATGCGCTTGTCTTCCTCACCCAACAACTTGAGCTTGGCCTGAATCTTCACCCAATGGTCCGGTGTACCGAAGCGGTTCACCGAAGACTCCAGCACGCTGTAGCGCGCATCCAGCTCGGCGCCCGGCAACAAGCCGAGGCTGCGGTCCACCTGCTGGTACAACGCGCCGCCGATCAATAGGAAGATCAGCAGCGCCACCAGGGTGAACATGCTGCTCAGGCGCAGGGCAATGGAGTTAGCTGACACTTCGGCTCTCCAGCACATAGCCCATGCCACGGATGGTGTGCAGCAGCTTGGTGTCGAACGGCCCGTCGAGTTTGGCGCGCAGGCGCTTGATCGCGACTTCCACCACGTTGGCGTCGCTGTCGAAATTGATGTCCCAGACCATTTCCGCAATCGCGGTCTTGGACAGGATCTCGCCCTGGCGCCGCGCCAATACGCTGAGCAGTGAGAACTCCTTGGCGGTCAGATCCAGGCGCACGCCGTTGCGGCTGGCCTTGCGGCTGATCAGGTCGATCCACAGGTCGGCAACTGTCACCTGCACCGGTTCGTGGCCGCCGCTGCGGCGGGTCAGGGCTTGCAGGCGGGCCACCAGTTCTAGGAAGGAGAAAGGCTTGCCCAGGTAATCGTCGGCGCCTTCGCGCAGGCCACGGATGCGGTCTTCCACGCGTTCGCGGGCGGTGAGCATGATTACCGGCGTCTGCTTGCGCGCACGCAAGGCGCGCAGCACGCCAAAGCCGTCGAGGCCGGGCAGCATCACGTCAAGTACGATCACGGCGTAGTCGTTTTCCAGTGCCAGGTGCAACCCCTCGACGCCTTCGCGCGCCACATCGACGGTGTAGCCTTGCTCCGTCAGACCGCGGTGCAGGTAATCCGCGGTTTTTTCTTCATCTTCAATAATCAGGACGCGCATCAGCCTTTTGCTCCAGGGCGGGGCCTCAGCCTCAATGTGTGGTCGCCAATGCAGGCGTTGGTTTGGGCTTGTGGAAAAACTTCTCAAGGTACAAGTATATGACCGGCGTGGTGAACAGCGTCAGTGCCTGGCTCACCAGCAACCCGCCGACCACTGCGATACCCAGCGGTTGGCGCATTTCCGCACCGGGGCCGGTACCGAGCATCAGCGGCACCGCGCCGAGCAGGGCGGCGAGGGTGGTCATGATGATCGGTCGGAACCGCGTGACGCAGGCTTCGTAGATCGCATCCTCCGGCGACAGGCCCCTGACGCGCTGAGCCTCCAGGGCAAAGTCGATCATTAGGATGCCGTTCTTCTTCACGATGCCGATCAACAGCACCAGGCCGATCAGCGCCATGATCGAAAAGTCCTGGCCCATCAGCGACAGCATGATCAGCGCACCCAACCCCGCCGAAGGCAAGGTGGAGATGATCGTCAACGGGTGCACGAAACTCTCGTACAGCACGCCGAGGATAATGTAGACCGCCACCAGTGCCGCCAGGATCAGCCATGGCTGGCTGGCCAGCGAACTCTGAAAGGCCTGTGCCGCGCCCTGGAAGTTGCCGATGAGGGTGGTCGGCATGCCGATTTCATTCTTGGCCTGGTTGAGCATGATCACCGCGTCGCCCAGTGCCACCCCAGGCGCCAGGTTGAATGACAGGTTGGCGGCCGGGAACATGCCGTCATGACTGATCGACAGTGGGCCCACGGTGGGCGGATCGACTTTGGCCAGTGCCGACAGCGGCACCATCTCGTTGGTCAGCGGCGAGCGCAGATAAAAGTAGTTGAGGCTCTCGGCCTTGCCGCGTTGCTGGGTGTCCAGTTCCAGCACCACTTGGTACTGGTTGATCTCGGTCTGGAACTCATTGATCTGGCGTTGGCCGAACGCGTCGTACAGCGCCTGGTCGACATCGGTGGCGGTGAGGCCGAAGCGCGCGGCGGCCTGACGGTCGATGCTGATGTGGGTGATGCTGCCGCCCAGTTGCAGGTCATTGGACAGGTCGCGAAACGCCGGGTTGGCCCGCAGTTTTTCGGTGAGGCGCTGGGTCCAGGTGTTGAGCGTCGGCCCGTCGTTGCTCTTGAGCACATACTGATACTGGGCGCGGCTGGGGCCGGAACTCAAGTTGATGTCCTGACCGGCGCGCAGGTACAGCACAATGCCTGGCACCTTCGCCAGTTTAGGGCGGATACGGTCGATGAACTGGCTGGCTGACACATCGCGGTCGCCACGGTCTTTCAAGGCGATCCAGAAACGGCCGTTGGCGATGGTCTGGTTGCTGCCCGTCACGCCGACCGAGTGCGAAAATGCTGCCACCGCTGGGTCGGCCTTGACGATCTCGGCGAGGGCTTTGTGTTTGGCGACCATGTCCGGGTAGGACACATCGGCCGCCGCCTCGCTGGTGCCCAGAACAAAACCGGTGTCCTGCACGGGGAAGAAACCCTTGGGGATAAACACATAGCCGACCACGGCCAAGGCCAGGGTCACTACAAAGATTGCCGCCATGGTGCGTTGATGGGCCAGGGCACGGCGCAGGTTGCGTGCATAGCCGGCCAGCAGTCGCTCGCTGAAACCGGGTTTGTCGTGGGCATGATGGGTGGGGGCGCGCATGAACAGCGCAGCCAGCGTCGGTGCCAACGTCAGCGAGACCACCACCGAAATCAGGATGGTCGAGGTGGCCGTCAGGGCGAACTCCTTGAACAGCCGCCCGACCACGCCGCCCATGAACAGCAGCGGAATAAACGCGGCCACCAGCGAGAAGCTGATGGACACCACGGTAAAGCCGATTTCACCGGCGCCCTTGATCGCCGCTTCGCGTTTGTCGAGCCCGGCTTCCAAGTGGCGGTGAATGTTCTCTACCACCACGATGGCATCGTCCACGACAAACCCCACGGCGATTACGATCGCCACCAGCGTGAGGTTGTTCAAACTGAAACCCATCAGGTACATCAGCGCAAAGCTGGCAACCAACGACACCCCCAGCACGCTGGACACGATCATCGTTGCCGACAACTGGCGCAGGAACAACGCCATCACCGCCACCACCAGCAGAATGGCGATCAGCAGCGTCACTTCCACTTCATGCAGGGACGCGCGGATGGTCTTGGTGCGGTCGGTCAGTACGCTGACCTGCACCGACGCCGGGAGCATGGCTTGCAGGCGCGGCAATTCGGCTTGAATGCGGTCCACGGTCTCGACGATATTCGCCCCGGGCTGGCGCGAGATCACCAGGTTGACCCCGGGCGTGTCGCCGGCCCACGCCTGTACGTAGGCGTTTTCCGAACCATTGATGACTTTGGCGATATCCCGCAACTGAACCGGTGCCCCGTCCTTATAAGACACGATCAACTGCGCGTAGTCCTCCGGGTGGAACAACTGGTCGTTGGTCGACAGGGTCGACACGCTGTTCTCACCGTAGATCGCGCCCTTGGCCAGGTTGAGGCTCGATTGCTGGATGGCCAAACGAATATCGGCCAGGGTCAGGCCGATGGCGGCGAGTTTGTCCGGGGATGCCTGCACCCGAATCGCCGGGCGCTGCTGGCCGGTGATGTTGATCTGGCCAACGCCGTCGATCTGGCTGATCTGCCTGGCCAGCAGGGTTTCCACGTAATCACTCAGCTCGGTGCTGGGCATGCTGTTGGAGCTGACGCTGAGGATCAGCACCGGGCTGTCCGCCGGGTTGACCTTCTTCCAGGTCGGCAGGCTCGGCATATCGCTGGGCAGCTTGCCGGACGCGGTGTTGATCGCCGCCTGCACTTCTTGCGCAGCGGTGTCGATGCTCTTGGTCAATGTAAATTGCAGGGTCAGCAGGCTGGAGCCCAGTGCGCTGCTGGACGTCATTTGGGTCATGCCGGGGATGGCGCTGAATTGCACCTCCAGCGGCGTTGCCACGGATGACGCCATGGTGTCCGGGCTGGCGCCGGGCAGGGTGGCGGTGACCTGGATCGTCGGAAATTCTGCTTCCGGCAGTGGGGCGATGGCCAGGCGCGGGAAGGCAATCAGCCCGAGCAGCACCAGGGCGAAGGTCAGCAGAAGGGTGGCAACCGGGTGGTCGACGCACCAGGCTGAGGGCGAACGGCTCATGGCTGCACCTTGGCATCAACGGTCTGGATCACCTGCGGCGGCTCCTTGAGGACTTCCACCTGGGCGCCTGCCTTGAGTCGCGATTGGCCGTCACTGACCAGCACATCCCCGGCTTGTACGCCCTTGATGATGTTCACGTCGCTGTCCTGGTAGGTGACTTGCACCGGTACCACGTCGACCTTGTCACCGTTGACCCGGTATACGAAGTGCGAATCCAGGCCACGCTGCACCACGGTCGGTGGCACCACCAAGGCGTTTTTGTCGAGGGCGGTCTGGATCTTGATGGTCACCAGTTGTCCCGGCCACAAGCGTTGCGAGGCGTTGTTGAACTCGGCCTTGGCGCGCAGAGTGCCGGTGGTGGAACTGATCTGGTTGTCGATCAGACTCAAGTGGCCTTCGCCGAGCAGGTCGCCGGTCTGGCCATCGGTGTCGGCGCCGAGGTAGGCATCGACGCTGGCCTGGGTAGGCGCTGCGATCAAGCCTTGCAAGGTGGGCAACATCTGCTGTGGCAGGGAGAACTCGACGGCAATCGGGTCGATCTGGGTCACGGAAAACAGGCCCTGGGTATCGCTGGTGCGCAGGAAGTTGCCTTCATCCACGGTGCGAATACCCACGCGGCCACTGACCGGTGAGCGAATTTGGGTGTAGGAAAGTTGTACCTGGGCTGAATCGATCGCGGCCTGGTTGCCTTGGGCCGTGGCCTTTAGCTGGTTGACCAGCGCTTGTTGCTGGTCATAGGTCTGTTTGGACACGCCGTCGTCGACGCTCAATGCCTTGTAGCGCTTGAGGTTGACCAGCGCCACCTGCAACTGTGCCTGGCTTTCGCCCAGTTGTGCCTTGGCCTGGTCAAGGCTGGCGCGGATCGAGCGGTCATCGATGGTCGCCAGCAGGTCACCGGCCTTGACCAGTTGCCCTTCCTTGACCAGCAATTTAGTCAGGATGCCATCCACTTGCGGGCGAATCACCACACTGTGCAACGACAGCACTGAGCCGATCCCGCTGACAAAGCGTGGAATATCCTGCTGCGCCACGCTCACCACCCTCACCGGAATCGCAGTGGGCGCCGCCAGTTTGGACTTGGCCGGGCGGGTCAGTGCCCAGGCCGCAACAGCCAACACCACGAGGACACCTACGATCAGGGCGGTTTTTCGTTGAATTTGCATGGGGTGAGGTGCCAAGGCGAAGGATTGGAAGTGGATGAGGCCTTTATAGCCCGCCAATCCGGTCAGCAAGGTGACTGCTAACTGACAGCGCTGTCAGTAAAGACCGACCATTCGTACAGGTGGTGGTTAAAGATCCGAGGCGGGCAGGTATACTGCGCGCCAGCGTGGCCCGCAAGCTGGCCCCGCGTCATTTTTTGCACGCTCCGGAGCCTCCATGACTTCCCCGACACAACCCCCTGTTGAAGCGGCCGACCTCGTCGATCCGGCCAGCGCCGAAGGCGTTGAAAAAGCCGAGATCCCGGCGTTCAAGTTTCCCTTCAAACCGGGTGAACTGGCGGGGGCCAAGAATGCCGCCCAGCCCTGGTACAAGAACGGCGCCAAGAACGGCCACACCAAGACCCCGGGCATGGCCCCGCCGGGTACGCGCCGCTCCATGGGTAAACGTTAAGATTAATCGGTTGTAATGTTTGGCGGATGTTGCCTACAGCCTCCGCTGATGTTTCTGATTGTAGGCCGGCGACTGTTTCTTGAAAGCTGCACAGCCTTTGCGCTTCCCTGGGTTTTTAGTGGGGTGGAGCGCAGCGTGCTCTTTCCGGAAAAGGACGTTTCCTGTGGCCCTGATACACCTGTGTGTAATGCTTGCCCTGTCGCTCGCGGTGGATGCCGTTGCAGGCATTGATCAACCACGGCGCGAAATCCGCTTTGCTGTCGTCGCACAGTTTTCCCCTTTCCAGAGTCGCAACCCGCAAGGACAGTTGATCGGTCTGAATATCGAGTTGGGTAACGCGCTCTGCCAGCAATTGAATGTGCGCTGTACCTGGGTCGACCAGGTGCTGGTCGAAAACTTCGAAGGCCTTGAAGCCCGGCAATTCGATGCAATCATGGGTATTGCCTCCACCCCCCAGCGCCGGCGCCGGGTGAGTTTCACCGACAACCTCTACCCCTTCACCACACGGTTGGTGGCGCTGCGAACCTCAGGCCTTTTGCCAACGCCAACGTCGCTCAAGGGCAAGCGGGTCGGGGTATTGCTGGGGAGTAACCGCGAAGCGTTTGCCCGGTCCCAATGGGGGCCAAAAGGCGTGATCATCAGGAGCTTCTGGCTCAACGACGAACTGGTTCGCAGCCTGCTGGCGGGTGAAATAGACGCGACCCTGCAGGGCACCGTGGAAATTCGCAACGCGCTGCTCGACACTGCCGCCGGCCAGGACTACGACTTTCTGGGCCCCGCCGTGTCTACTGAACTGCTGGGCGACGGTGTGGCGATCGCGCTGCGTAGCACCGATACGGGGCTGCGCACTGAGCTTAACCGTGCCCTCGAACAGCTTATGCACAACGGCGAATATCAGCGAATCCTTGCACCTTATCGCCTGGACGCGCCGTGATGGCATAGTCAGTTGTAGCGTCAGTGGGCGAGAGCGTTTTGCACTAAGCCGCGCGTAACGGGATAAACGCGTAGTTGGCCGGCACCTCGGTCGCAATCTGCGCCCCGGCATCCAGCACCTGCTCGGCGATGTCCAGTCCGGACACATGGAACACCCACTCATTGGCCACCGACGGCTGACTTATCGCCAACTCGATCGCCTGGGCAAATGCCCCCATGTCCGGCAGGTAAGCGGTATATCCATCGCCCTTGAGCGCCGTGGTGCGAATGCCCAGTAATGCGCACACCGCCTCTTTGGTCTGCACATCGTCGCGGTCGGCCTGGCGCGAACGACGGATCAGTTCAGCCAGCGCCTGGTCCATCAGCTCACCGCCGACGATCAGCGCCGGCCCCTGTTCCCAGGATTCCGGCGGACATTCCTTGGCAGCGGGGTTCAGCGGGATATGCGGGTTGATTTCCATCGGATAGATGCGACACACCAACGGGCGGCGCGCATAGATACGGCACAGGTTGTTTTCGTCAAGATTCCGGCAGCGCCCCGCGTTGTAGGCCGCAAAGGTGATTGCCACAAACGCCTCGGTGTTGCCGCTGGGCACCACCACCGAACGGCGCTCGGCATGTTCGCGTTGCAGCTGGGGCAGGCCCAGTCCATTGCCCAGGAAACCTTCCACCAGAACAATGACGTTACCGCCGTCCGCCGCCCACATCCGGGCCTCTTCCAGGGTCAGGGGCACGTGATGGTCGGAGCAGCATTTGCCGCAGCCGACGCAGGAAAATTGAGTATTCATGGCGGATCTGTCACCAGGTTAGGTCAGAGGGCACGCAAGAACGGTGACGGGTTTTTACCTCTGTTCACCAATTCGCTCTCTGGAAGCAAGTTACACGCCAGTGTGTGTTAGTCCTGAGGTACTACGTCGCGCAGGACAAATTTCATGCCCGCGCTTTCATACAGCTGGCGGGCACGCACATTGCTCTCCAGCACCTTGAGGTCCACGTAGGGTTCGCCGCGTTGCTTGAACGTCTGGAAGCTGTGCAGCAACAAGGCTCGCCCCAGCCCTTGGCCTTGGGCGCAGGGGTGAATAGAGAGGTTCTTGATAAAGGCGCTGGTCCAGCACTGGGCCACACCGAGAATGCCTTCATCGTTGCTGACCACCAGGCACAGGGTGGGATCGAACTCGGCGTCAGTGGTGAACTGGTGCCGCCAGGTGTCCAGGTTGGGAACGCGACCGCCGCCTTGATCCTGGGTCAGGCACAGCACGGCATGAATCGCTGGAGCCAAGTCGTCGCGGTAGTGATCCAGTCGCGTACCCGGCGGCCACTGAGGGGCGGGCAGGCTGTCGGTGAGGTCACGACGCAGCAGTTGGAAATAGTCGCTCACAGGCCTTTTTGTGCCACCGTTTGAGCGGCCACTACCAGGCACTTAGTCAGTTCCGGCGAGGAGAATTTGGTGAGCACCGCGTCGGCGCCGGCCAGCCGGGCTTTTTCGCTGTTCATCGCGCTGTCCAGGGACGTGTGCAGCAGCACGTAGAGGTGCTGGAAGTCCGGGGTTTCGCGCAGGGTGCGAGTCAAGGCGTAGCCGTCCATTTCCGACATCTCGATATCCGACACCACCACATTGATCTGCTCGACCGTGCCTTGCAGCTCCAGCAGCACATCGATGGCTTCCTTGGCGCTGCGTGCGGTGTGGCAGGTGAGGCCAAGGTTGCGCAGGGTGTGCACCGATTGCTGCAGGGCGACCTGACTGTCGTCCACCACCAGGATGCGTGCGTTGCCCAGTACTTCAGCTTCTTCCATGGTCAGGTCGGTTGGCGCTGCTTCGATCGGTGCCGGCGCGATGCCGTGGATGACTTTCTCGATATCCAGTACCTGCACCAGACCGCCTTCCACTTGAGTCACCCCGGTAATGAACGCACGGTTACCGCCGGAGCCATAGGGCGGCGGGCGGATGTCGGTGGTCAGGCAATGCACGATCTTGCTCACCGCCTGTACATGCAGGCCCTGCTTGGAGCGGCTCACGTCGGTGACGATCAGGCAGCCGCCGTCCGGGTCAGCCAAGGGCATTTCGCCCAGAGCGCGGCTCAGGTCGATCACCGCCAGCGAGTTGCCACGCAGGGTGGCGATGCCTTTGACGTGAGGGTGGGACTCCGGCAGCTTGGTCAGCGGCGGGCAAGGAATGATTTCACTGACTTTCAGCAGGTTGATCGCCATCAGCTTGCCGCTGCGCAAGGTAAAGAGCAGAAGCGAAAGTGAGTCTGCGCGGGCTTTGGTGGTAGACATAAAAACCTTCTGTGGATCAGGGATGACGATCTATAGAGGGTTATCGACTTGGGGAGGCCAGGCTTTAACCGGATTTTGTATCGGGACGGGTGTGTGGGAGCGGGCTCCCACACACGGCCTATTTCAGCCCTTCCACACTTGCGGATTGACCAGGTCCTGCGGGCGTTGGCCCAGCAGAGCACTGCGCAGGTTGTCCAGAGCACGGTTGGCCATGGCTTCACGGGTTTCGTGGGTGGCCGAGCCGATGTGCGGCAGAGTCACGGCATTGCTCAGTTGGAACAGCGGCGACTCGGCCAGCGGCTCCTGCTCGTACACATCCAGCCCGGCACCGCGGATGGTCTGGTTTTGCAGGGCTTCGATCAGCGCCGGCTCGTCTACCACCGGGCCGCGGGAGATGTTGATCAGGATCGCGCTGGATTTCATCAAACCCAGTTCGCGGGTGCTGATCAGATGACGGGTCTTGTCGCTCAACGGCACCACCAGGCACACGAAATCCGCTTCGGCCAGCAGCTCATCCAGGCTGCGAAACTGCGCGCCCAGTTCCTGCTCCAGTGCCGGCTTGCGGCTGTTGCCGCTGTACAGGATCGGCATGTTGAACCCCAGGCGCCCACGCCGGGCCACGGCTGCGCCGATGTTGCCCATGCCGACGATGCCCAGGGTCTTGCCATGCACGTCGCAACCGAACAACGGCGCGCCGACGCTGGCTTTCCACTGGCCGGCCTTGGTCCAGGCGTCCAGTTCGGCCACCCGGCGGGCGCTGCTCATGAGCAGGGCAAAGGCCAGGTCGGCGGTGCTTTCGGTGAGCACATCGGGGGTGTTGGTGAGCATGATCCCGCGTTCGTTGAAGTACGCCACATCGTAGTTGTCGTAGCCCACCGACACACTGGACACCACTTCCAGCTTGCTCGCGCCCTGTAACTGCTCGCGCCCCAGCTTGCGGCCCACGCCGATCAGGCCGTGGGCGTGGGGCAGGGCTTCATTGAATTGAGCGCTGATGTCGCCCAGCTTGGGGTTGGGCGCGATCACTTCGAAATCCTGTTGCAGGCGTTCGATCATTTCCGGGGTGACGCGGCTGAAGGCGAGGACAGTCTTTTTCATTGCAGGCGGGCTCATCGACTACGGAAGAATGCCAAGCACGCTAACATTCCTGCCGACAATTGTCAGGGCACCCTGAACCAAAGTGGGCACAGTCCAAAACGCGGGAGCTGTTGTTTGATAGCCCTCAGTTCGCCAACCGAGCGCCGCTGAGGCTGCCGCTCAATTCATACGCCACCAACTCCGCCTGATGCGCCGCCAGAATCTCCGGCAGCGAGCCACGCAGGTATTCCACCCAGGTTTTGATCTTCGCATCCAGGTATTGGCGCGATGGGTAGATGGCGTACAGGTTCAACTCCTGGGAACGGTAGTTGGGCATTACCCGCACCAGGGTGCCGTTGCGCAGGCCTTCGATGGCTGCGTACACCGGCAACAGGCCGACGCCCATGCCGCTGGTGATCGCGGTTTTCATCGCGTCGGCCGAGTTCACCAGGAACGGCGACGTATTGATCGCCACGCTTTCCTGGCCTTCGGGGCCGTTGAAAGTCCACTTGTCCAGTTGGATCACCGGGCTGACCAGGCGCAGGCAGGCGTGGTTGAGCAAGTCCTGTGGGCGCTGCGCGCAACCTTTGGCCTTGACGTAATCCGGCGAGGCGCACGCGATGCTGTAGGTGATGCCCAGACGCTGGGACACGAAGCCCGAGTCCGGCAGCTCGCTGGCCAGCACGATGGACACGTCGTAGCCCTCATCGAGCAAGTCCGGCACGCGGTTGGCCAGGGTCAGGTCGAAGGTGACGTCCGGGTGGGTGCGGCGGTAACGGGCAATTGCATCGATGACGAAATGCTGGCCGATACCGGTCATGGTGTGCACTTTCAGCTGCCCGGCCGGGCGCGCGTGGGCGTCGCTGGCTTCGGCCTCGGCTTCCTCGACGTAGGCCAGGATCTGCTCGCAGCGCAGCAGATAGCGTTTACCGGCCTCGGTCAGCGCGATGCGTCGGGTGGTACGGTTGAGCAAGCGGGTTTGCAGATGGGCCTCAAGGTTGGAGACCGCGCGCGACACGTTGGCGGTGGTGGTATCCAGTTGCACGGCGGCGGCGGTGAAGCTGCCGGCTTCGGCCACGCAACTGAAGGCGCGCATATTTTGCAAAGTGTCCATGGAGTGTTCTCAGGGGAGATAACAAATTGTGACAGAAAGTTGCGCCGTCCAGTGATCCCTACCAACGGATTATCGCCTGAACGGTAACAAAGATTCACAGGAATGCCAGCTTATCGTCCTCCCTATCGCCCCCTAGAATTGCGCCACCTACCCCCGCATCACCTCAGGAAGTCGCTTGCCGTGCCGCGTCGCATCAGCAGAGAGCTGAAGACTCTCAGTGTTTGGGCCTTATCGTTAGCAATCAGCGGCTGCATCGGAACCGGAGGAATTGCCCCACAAGGCCAGTCCCTCAACGCCAATACCCTGGCCACCGACGACGCCATCCAAAACGCTGCACAAGACGCCCACTGGCCCACCGGGCAATGGTGGCAGGCCTACGGCGACCCGCAATTGAACCGTTGGGTCGACCTGGCCACTCAGCACAGCCCAAGCATGGCCATGGCTGCCGCGCGAGTGCGCGAGGCGCGGGCCATGGCCGGGGTCGCCGAGTCGGCCGAATCGCTGCAGATCAATAGCGACACCACCCTCAAGCGCCACAATTGGCCCAAGGATCAGTTCTATGGTCCCGGCGAGCTGAGCGGTGCCAACACCTGGGACAACAATGCCAGCCTGGGCCTGAGTTACGCCCTCGACCTGTGGGGCCGCGAAAGCAATGCCACCGAGCGTGCCGTCGACCTGGCGCACATGAGCGCTGCCGAAGCGCGCCAGGCCCAGCTCGAATTGCAGAACAACGTGGTGCGCGCCTATATCCAGTTGTCGTTGCATTACGCCAACCGCGATATCGTCGCGGCGACCCTGGCACAACAGCAACAGATTCTCGACCTGGCCAACACACGCCTGAACGCCGGGATCGGCACCCACTTCGATGTCAGCCAGGCCGAAACCCCGTTGCCGGAAACCCATCGCCAACTGGATGCGTTGGACGAAGAGATCGCCCTGAGCCGTAACCAGTTGGCAGCCCTGGCGGGCAAAGGACCCGGGGAGGGCGCGCAGTTGCAGCGCCCGAGCCTGTCCCTGGCCGCGCCGTTGAAATTGCCGTCGAGCCTGCCCGCGCAATTGCTCGGCCAGCGCCCGGACGTGGTTGCCCGCCGCTGGCAAGTTGCGGCCCAGGCCCGTGGCATCGATGTGGCCCACGCCGGTTTCTACCCCAATGTCGACCTGGTCGGCAGCCTCGGTTACATGGCCACCGGTGGCGGCATGCTGGAATTCCTGGCGGGCAAGAAATTCAACTACAACGTGGGACCTGCGATCACCTTGCCGATCTTCGACGGCGGCCGCCTGCGTGCGGAACTGGGCGAAGCCAGCGCGGGCTATGACATCGCTGTCGCCCAGTACAACCAGACCCTGGTCAATGCCCTCAAGGGTATCAGCGACCAATTGATCCGCCGCGAATCCATGGATAAGCAAGCCACCTTCGCCGCGCAGTCGGTGGCCTCGGCTCAGAAGACCTACGACATCGCGATGATCGCCTATCAACGTGGCCTCACCGATTACCTGAATGTGCTGAATGCGCAGACCTTGCTGTTTCATCAGCAACAGATCGAGCAACAGGTGCAGGCCGCTCGCCTGAGCGCCCACGCCGAACTGGTGACGGCCCTGGGCGGCGGCCTCGGCGCCGGCGACGACGCACCGCAAGATGCCAAGACCCTCCCGAGCAAGACCCCGGCGGCGCTGGCCGTGTTTGATCACTGAGTAGGATTCGATGACTCCCTTGCCTGCACCGCTGCGCTGGCTGCATTCCCTTGAATGGCGCCGTGGCTTTTTCGACTGGGCACGCAGCGATGGCGTGACCTGGGTGTATATCTTCAAGGTGTTGCTCGCCGCGTTCCTGACGCTGTGGCTGGCCATGCGCCTGGAACTGCCGCAACCGCGCACGGCGATGATCACCGTGTTTATCGTGATGCAACCCCAAAGCGGCCAGGTGTTCGCCAAGAGCTTTTATCGCTTCCTCGGCACCCTGGCGGGGTCGGCGGTGATGGTGTTGTTGATTGCCCTGTTTGCGCAGAACACCGAGTTATTCCTCGGCGCGCTGGCGATTTGGGTGGGCATTTGCACCGCCGGCGCGACGCGCAACCGTAACTTCCGCGCCTATGGGTTTGTGCTTGCCGGTTATACGGCGGCGATGGTTGGCCTGCCGGCCCTGGCCCATCCGGACGGCGCGTTCATGGCGGCGGTGTGGCGGGTGCTGGAAATTTCCCTGGGGATTCTGTGCTCCACGCTGGTCAGCGCCGCGATTCTGCCGCAAACCAGCAGCGCCGCCATGCGCAACGCCTTGTACCAGCGCTTCGGCGTATTCGCGCTGTTCGTCACCGATGGCCTGCGCGGACGCAGCCGACGTGAAGGTTTCGAGGCCAGCAACGTGCGTTTTATCGCTGAAGCGGTGGGCCTTGAAGGACTGCGCAGCGTCACGGTGTTTGAAGACCCGCACATGCGTCGGCGCAACGGCCGGCTCAGTCGCCTCAACAGCGAATTCATGAGCATCACCACGCGCTTCAATGCTTTGCATCAGTTGCTGGAGCGGTTGCGCGCGGATGAAGCGGCCCCTGTTGTCGCCGCCAGACCCGGCGTGCAAGACCTTGCCGAACTGCTCGATGGTTTCTCCGGACGTGCGCTGACCAGCCCCGATGCAGCGCGCCTGGTCAACCAACTCAGTGCCTATAAGGACGGCCTGCCCGCCAAGGTTCGCAGCCTGCGCGCGGCTTTTCAGGAAGAGCACCCAAGCGAAGCCGAGCAGCTGGATTTCCACACCGCCTACGAGCTGCTTTACCGGTTTGTCGATGACCTGCACAACTACGCGCAAACCCACGCTTCCCTGGCGGAACATAGCCATGAGCGCGAGCAATGGGACGAAACCTTTATCCCCAAGACCAACTGGCTGGCCTGCGCTGCCTCGGGGATTCGCGCGTCATTCATCCTGATGGTACTGGGCAGTTATTGGGTGGCCACCGCCTGGCCCAGCGGCGCGACCATGACCCTGATCGCCGCCGCCACCGTGGGCTTGTCCGCCGCCACGCCGAACCCGAAACGCATGGCGTTCCAGATGGCTTGCGGAACGTTGATCGGGGCCCTGGTGGGCTTTATCGAAATGTTTTTCGTGTTCCCCTGGATCGACGGCTTTCCGCTGCTGTGCGTGATGCTTGCTCCGGTGATCATCTTTGGCGCGTTCCTCGCTTCGCGCCCGCAATACGCGGGTGTTGGCGTAGGGCTGCTGATCTTTTTCAGCACCGGCTCGGTGCCGGACAACCTGACGGTCTACAACCCTTACACCTTTATCAACGACTACATCGCCATGATCCTCGGCATGCTGGTGTGCGCGGCGGCGGGCGCGATCATTCTGCCGCCCAACAGCCGCTGGTTGTGGCGCCGCCTCGAACAGGACCTGCGCGAGCAGGTGGTGTACGCGATCAGCGGCAAACTCAAGGGGCTGGCGTCGAGCTTTGAAAGCCGCACCCGTGATTTGCTGCACCAGGCCTATGGTCTTGCTGTTGGCCAGCCGCAAGTGCAGCGCGACCTGCTGCGCTGGATGTTCGTGGTGCTGGAGGTTGGCCACGCGATTATCGAACTGCGCAAGGAACAGGCGATGCTGCCGGTGCACCCGGCGTACGCCGAATCCCAGCCGTGGCGCCAAGCCATCCGCGTGATGGGCCGCTCGCTGGTGCGGCTGTTCCTGCAACCCAGCGCGAGCAACCTGGAGCGTGGCCTGATCGCCGTCGACCATGCGATCAGTCGTGTGCAGGCCACCGACGAACCCTTCGCCCCGCACTTCGACACCTCGGCCCTGCGCCGGGTGAAAAGCTACCTGCATTTTATCCGCACCTCGCTTTTGGACCCGCAATCGCCGTTGGCCGCTCTTAAGGGTGCCACGCAAGGAGCCACGCATGCCTCGTGAAATCGCCTTCCACGGCGTGTATATGCCGACCATGACCCTGATGTTCCTGATCGCAGCTGTGCTGGCCTGGGCGCTTGATCGCTGTTTGGCCGGGTTTGACCTGTACCGTTTTTTCTGGCACCCGGCGTTGCTGCGCCTGAGCCTGTTTGTTTGCCTGTTCGGCGCCCTGGCGCTGACCGTCTACCGTTGAGAATCCCCCGATGAAAAAGTTTTTCAGCCTGCTCGCGACCTTGCTGGTATTGGCTTTGGCGATCTGGATTGGCCGTACGCTGTGGGTGCACTACATGGAAACCCCATGGACCCGAGACGGCCGTGTGCGCGCCGATATCATCAACGTCGCGGCCGACGTCACCGGTGAGGTGGTCGACGTGCCGGTGCGTGACAACCAGTTGGTGAAGAAGGGCGACTTGCTGATGCAGATCGATCCCGAGCACTACCGCATTGCCGTCAAGCAGGCGCAATCGCTGGTGGCTTCGCGCAAAGCCACTTGGGAAATGCGCAAGGTCAACGCTCATCGGCGCGCCGATTTGGACGCCCTGGTGATCTCCAAGGAAAACCGCGACGACGCCAGCAACATCGCCGACTCAGCGCTGGCCGATTACCAACACGCGCTGGCGCAACTGGAAGCGGCCGAACTCAATTTGAAGCGCACGCAAGTGGTGGCGGCTGTTGATGGTTATGTCACCAACCTGAATGTGCATCGCGGTGACTATGCGCGTATCGGCGAAGCCAAGATGGCCGTGGTGGATATGAACTCGTTCTGGGTCTACGGCTTCTTTGAAGAAACCAAGCTGCCCCACGTCAAGGTCGGTGACAAAGCCGATATGCAGTTGATGAGCGGCGAGACCCTGAAGGGCCACGTGGAAAGCATCTCACGTGGTATCTACGACCGCGACAACCCCGAAAGCCGCGAGCTGATCGCCGACGTGAACCCGACCTTCAACTGGGTGCGGCTGGCCCAGCGGGTGCCGGTGCGGATTCACATTGATGAGGTGCCGGAAGGGGTGTTGTTAGCGGCGGGCATCACCTGTACCGTGATTGTGGACCAGACACAAAACTGAACCGGCGCTAAGCCTTAATAAACGTTTCATGCAAATGGCGCCACAGCAGCGCACCACTGGCCTGCTTTTCGAACACTACCGTGGCGCGGCGATCCGTGCGGGTGCCGCTGTCGTCGATCTGATGTTCGCGATAGGTCACCGTGGCGCCACGTGCATGCCGATCGATGCCGGTCATTTCGCTCAAGGTGATCTTCAACCCTGGACGCATGCCGCCCAAACGCGTGAACAGGGCGTTGACCCCGGCGGCATTGACCCGTGTGCCGGTCGCCGGGGCAACCATGCTGAATTCCGGTGAGAAGCGAGCGAGCAAGGTCTGCAAGGTGCCCTCAGGCGCAACCCCGGCAAACCATTGCTCGATCTCGACGTGGGTCTGGATCACTTCTTCGAAAAAGTCGCTGTAATCAATCATCGGTGAGGCTCGCTGGCAGGGTGAAGCAGTGAGCGTACTCTGGATGCATCCAGGCGCAGCACCGCAAAAAGAGGCAGCAGGGTCAAGGCTGCCGCCATCGTGAAGGTTATGGCGAAAGAATCCAAGGCCGACAACAATGCACTCAGCGCTGCCGCGCCCAGGCAGAAGCTCACTTGGCGATTGATGTTCCACAGGGCGCTGGCGTGGCCCATGCGTTCGGCGGGGATATCCACAAAGGCCAGGGTCTGCGCGGTGCTGCTGCACAGGCTGCCACCCAACCCCATCAAGAGGTAGGCAGGGATGATCAGGGCTGGCGCGTTGAGCAACAATATGCCGACGCATTGCAGCGCCATGCCCGCCAGCAACAACGGCTTAGGGCCACAGCGGTTGAACAGTTGTTTGCTGAGGAAAATCGCCAGCGCCGACGCCAGGGCCCAGGGCAACATCAGCGCACCGGTTTGTGTCGCGTCATAGCCGAGTCCGCGCAAGTAGAGGATGGCGATAAGGCTGGTGCCGATGAATACGCCGGGGATGCACAGGTAGATCAGCATGGCGGTGCGCAACATCGGGCTGCGCACTTGTTGGAAAATACTGCCCACGTCCAGCTTCGGACGAAGCTTGGCCGTCACATCGGGCGTTATCCACAGCAGGGTTAGCAGCAAGGTAATCAACGCCAGGGGCAAGTTGGCGTAGAAGATCCAGCGCCACGACAGGCTGTCGACAATCAACCCGCCCAACGCCGGGGACAGCGCCGGCACCAGCAGTGCTACCGACATCACGCGCGCCGTCAATTGGCTGCGCTCAGCCGCAGGGAAATGCCGGTAAGCCATGGCCTGTCCCACCGGAATCAGCAAGCCGCCGCCCAGCCCCTGTAGGGCGCGCCAGCCGATCAGCGTTTCAATCGAACTCGCCTGGCCCACCATCACCGAAGCGCCGGCGAACAACAGCAGGCTGGCGGCGATCAAGGCTCTTTCGCCCATCAGCGCCGCCAGCCACACACTCAGTGGAATGATCACCGTCAGGCCGAGCAGGTAGGCGTTGCTGATCCATGCCAGTTGAGTGACCGAAGCCTGCAGTTCGCGGGCAATATCCGGGTAGGCGACTGTGGCGACAAACATGTTCACCAGGTCCAGGGCAAAGCCCAGCAAAAAGATCCAGGCGACTTTCGAGCGGTAGGTCATGAGCGCGATCCTGCGAATGAAGCGGGCAGGGTAGGCCGCGCATGCTGTTTGGGAAACGTCGGTTTGCCTGTTAGTTTGTCAAAAATATTTTGACAAAGGAGGGCGCCGCCGATGGTCAGCCTGGACCGATTCGACACTTTCAAGGCCGTGGTCGAGGCCGGCTCGCTTACCGCTGCCGCCGACTTGTTGGGCCAGACCCGCGCCGTGGTCAGCTTCAACCTCAAGCGCCTGGAAGCGGAGCTGGGCGTCACCCTGCTGACCCGTAACACCCGGCAACTGGCGCTCACCGATGCCGGCGAGCGTTTCTACGTGCGCTGCACACGCATGCTCGAAGAAGCACGGTTGGCGGTGGAAGAGGCGCGTTCGGAGCATGCCCAACTCAAAGGCACGCTGCGCATTACCACCACTGTGGAATACGCATTGGCCGTGGTTGCCCCGGCTGTCGAAGCCTTCCGCCGCCTGCATCCAGACCTGAACATCCACTTATCCACCTCCTCGACCCATGCAGACCTGATCTCCGAGCGTTTTGACGTGGCGATTCGGCTGGGACGCCTGCTGGATTCCAATCACCGTGCGGTGCAGTTGTCGTCGTTCGACGTGTTTGCCGTGGCGGCGCCATCGTTGGGCGGGGTGAGTACACTGGATGAATTGGAACAGTTGCCCAAGCTGGGACATGGCCGATTGACGGAGTTGCGCGTGACCGATCCCCAAGGCGGCGAACATCTCTATCGCCCCGGCCACGCGTCACTGGTCGCCGACAGCGCAGCCGTGCTCCAGGCCTTCGCTGTGCGTGGACATGGCGTGGCAGTGTTGCCGCAATGGCTGGTGAAGGATGATCTGGAGGCCGGGAGGCTGGTGCGCTTGCTGGCGGACCATCGTTTTGCCCCGCAAGGGGTCTACGCGATGTATCCGGACACTCGGCATTTGCCCCTGAAGGTGCGGGCGTTTATTGATTTCATGAAGGGTTAGAGCGAACCGGCCAGCCCGAAGCGCTTCTTCAACACCTTCTCCAGCAACCCCTTGGGCAACAACGCTGCCATCAACGGTAACGCGCGACTGCCATTGCCCGAGCGCAGCAGGCGAGGCGGTTGTGGTTGTTGCACGGCCTTCAATACATCCGCCGCGAACACGTTGGCCGGCGTCGGCTTGTCCTGGGACGCCTGGCTGCGCGCCCGGATGCCATCGCGCAGCGGCCACCACGGCGACTGTTCATTGATCAACAGTTCGGCCTGGGCGCCGGCGTTTTTCGCAAAACTCGTGTTGATCGCGCCGGGTTGCACTTCCATGACCCGCACGCCAAACGGTCCCAGTTCCATGCGCAGTGCGTCGCTCAAGGCATGCACGGCCGCTTTGGACGCGCAGTAGGCGCCGGCAAACGGGGTCACCAGCACACCGGAAACACTGCCGATGTTCACCACCACTCCCTTGCTGCGCCGCAGGGCCGGAAACAGCGCCTGGGTGACGCCGACGATGGAAAACACATTGGTCTCGAATTGGCGTTGCATCGCCTCGGTGCCGCCGTCGAGCAATGGGCCCATGGCGCCGTATCCAGCGTTGTTAACCAGCACATCCAATTCGCCCAGTTGTTCGGCCAGCCGTTGCAGGGCGGTGCTGTCGTTGACGTCCAATTGCACCGCGTTAAAGCCTGCGGCCGACAAACCGGCGACGTCTTCCGCACGGCGGGCGCTGGCCCACACGCGGTAGCCTGTGGCCTTGAAAGCGTCAGCCAGGGCACGGCCGATGCCGCTGGAGCAACCGGTGATCAGTACGTTGGGCATGGATCGATCCTTCATCAGTCCGAGAAACTGCCTTGCAGGTGCTCGGCACGGAACTCCAGGGTTTGCGGGCGGTAGCCGGGGCGTAAAGGTGGGGTTGGCAAGCAATCGTCCCAGGTGCCGCCGGCTTGCAGTTCGCCAGGGCCGCGATAGCGTGGGGCGGCATAGACGTTGTCGGCCAGGTTGACCGAGTCGCCCGGTGCATAGGCGGCGACGCGCCAACGCAGCTCAGTGAGGGGCACATCGTTGCCATTGTTGAGGGTCAGTTTCAGCGGACGGTCCGCAGGGCATTCCTGGGGAGCATAGCTGATGCGCAGTTCCAGGCGTGCCAGTTGGGAGGCTTCGCGGTTATCCAGCCAGACGACCCAGATGGCCACGAAACCCAGGCCAACGGCGGCGGCCAACGATACCGGCAAGGCTTTGGCCGGGTAGCGCAGCAGCAGGATCAACCAGGTGATGATCAGTAGGACGCCGAAGAACATGAGGACAGTCTCGTATGCGGATGAACCATCCTACCTGCGCGATGGCCTGGATGCCTATGGCGAGTCTCTGTTTTCATGAGGGAACCGCACAATGCCTTTTCTCCACAAATCCAGCATAGGGACATGCAGATTGCCCAGGAGGGTATCAACCCCAGTCTGATCAAGTGAGACGAACTATGATTGTTTCAGCCGTGCTTATACCTGCTGCCACGTCCGCACTGTCGTCAGTGGCTTCCTCTCTTCTCACGCCTCAATCTGCGCCAGCGCCGAGCAGCGCTGCAACATCGAATCAAGCGAACGTAAAGCATGACACTCAAGCGCAGCCCCGCATGCAAAGCCAACAATTGACCAACCTGGGGCAAACGCTGCTGCAAGGGGCTGCGACGCTTTTCCCCACAGCGTTACGTGGCGGCCCCGAAGAAAAGGCGAAGGGCGCTGGACTGATGGTGGGTGGGGCTGCCGCAGAAGGTCTTGGGAAAAGGTTTGGCATGAGTGGTGGTCTGTTGAGCAAAGCCGTTGGCGCCGGTTTGGTATATGGCGGCAGGGCTGCTCAGGAATTTGGCAAGAGCCGATACGACAGCGCGGACAGCACCACGAACAACACGGGTAACTACAACGCCTACTCCCCGTCGAATTGGGGGAGCAGGCCGGCGTCGTAACGGGCTGGCGGTGCAATAAAAAAGCCCCCGCCCAACCGGCTGCGGATAGGGGACGCAGTCGACTGGACGGGGGCTTCTTTTACGACTGTTTTACTGCGCGATAGTTTTCACCGACACGCCACGTTCAACCGGCGTCGAGCGACCGTAGATATCTTCAAAGCGCTCGATGTCGTCTTCGCCCAAATAGCTGCCCGATTGCACTTCGATGATCTCCAACGGGATCTTGCCCGGGTTGCGCAGGCGATGCACCGAGGCGATCGGGATGTAGGTGGACTGGTTCTCGGTGAGCAGGAACACGTTCTCGTCACAGGTGACTTCAGCGGTGCCGCTGACCACGATCCAGTGTTCGGCGCGGTGGTGGTGCATCTGCAGCGACAGGCACGCGCCCGGCTTGACCGAGATGTGCTTGACCTGGAAACGCCCCCCCATGTCCACCGAGTCGTAGGAGCCCCACGGGCGATAGACTTCGCAGTGGTTCTGGGTTTCGCTGCGGCCCTGGTCGTTGAGGGTCGAGACCATCTGTTTGACGCCCTGGACCTTGTCCTTGTGGGCAATCATCATCGCGTCCTTGGTTTCCACCACCACGATGTTGTCCAGGCCGATCACCGACACCAGTTTACCGTTGCCGTGGATCATGCAGTTGCGGCTGTCCTGGATCACCACGTCGCCTTTGCTGACGTTGCCGTGGACGTCTTTGTCGTTGACGGCCCACAGCGAGGCCCAGCAACCCACGTCGCTCCAACCGGCGCTCAGCGGCACCACGCAGGCGCGCTGGGTTTTTTCCATCACGGCGTAGTCGATGGAGTTGTCCGGGCAGCAGGCGAAGGTGGCTTCGTCGAAGGACACCGTGTCGGCGGTCTGTTCGCTGCGTTCAAGGGTCAGCAGGCAGGTGTCGTAGATGTCCGGGTCGTGCTTTTTCAGCTCTTCGAGGAAGCGGCTGGCGCGGAACAGGAACATACCGCTGTTCCAGAAGTAACCGCCGCTCTTGACGAACTCCATGGCGCGTTTTTCATTGGGTTTTTCCACGAACTGCTCGACGCGGCTCACGCCTTCGGGCAGCAGCGAATCGTTGGTGGACTTGATGTAGCCATAACCGGTTTCCGGACGGGTGGCCGGCACGCCGAACAGCACCATCTCGCCACGCTCGGCGGCCACGGTGGCCAGGGCCAGCGCACGCTGCAGGGCTTTCTGGTCGTCGATCACGTGGTCGGCGGGCAACACCAGCATCAGCTCGTCGCGGCCTTCATTGACCAGCATCATCGCGGTGAGGGCCACGGCCGGCGCGGTGTTGCGGCCGAACGGTTCCATCAGGATGCGCTGGCTTTCGAGCTTACGCGCGGCCAGTTGCTCGTTGACGATGAAGCGGTGGTCCTTGTTGCAGACCACGATTGGGGAGTCCATGCCTTCAAACACCAGGCGCTCCAGGGTTTGCTGGAACAGCGTGTGCTCGCCGGTCAGGGCCAGGAATTGTTTAGGGAACTGTTTACGCGAAAGCGGCCAAAGACGTGAGCCGCTACCACCGGAAAGGATGACTGGAATCATGGGTGTTTCTCCTTGAATCGATTTGGGTCAGAGCTACGAAGGTTTGTCGTTTCACTCTTGTTTTTGTCTCGGTCTCTGTGGGAGCGGGCTTGCTCGCGAAGGCATCAGCTCGGTGCATCTGACAAACCGAGTCGTCTGCATCGCGGGCAAGCCCGGCTCCCTCAGGGAAATAATCAGCGGGTCGACACCGGGCGTTTCACCCACACTGGCGACAGGCTCGAACCGGAACCGGTGACGTACAGCACCGCCGCTTCACCGCGTTCCAGGGCCACCGGCTTCACGTCGCCGACTTTTTTGTCGCCGTCATACAGCGCCAGGCTGACCTTCACCGGGTTGATTTCGCGCTCGCCACGGCCTTTGGCAGCGACTGCCTTGACCACGTCGGTCTTGCCGTCAGCGGTCTTCAAGGTCAGGGCCTTGTCGCTGAGGTTCTGCACGCGCACCAGGGACTTCTGCTTGTTCTTGAACGGTGGCTCCTCGATCAGCTGTGGCTTGCCGCTGCCGCTGTTGACCAGGGTGTAATAGTGGTCGGCGGCGAGTTTGACCGGCACGGTCTGGCTGCCGACCTTGGCGCTGTAGTCACCGCCGGGCATGAAGCTGAAATCACTGCTGGCCAGTGGTGCGACATCGCTCAGGTTGGTGGCGCCGACAGTGGCGCTGACTTCCTGATTGCTGGCGTTGTAGATCCGCACGAAGCTCGAACCTTTTGGCGCGGTAGGGCCGTAGAGGGCGGCGTCGCCACCGGCGAAGGCGGACATCGATACGAAGCTCAGGCCGGCTGCGATAGCCAGGGTTTTAGCGAGACGACGAGGAGTTGTAGTGAAAGTCATGTGAGTTACCTCTCTTTCAGTTTTGCGCCCGGTCGGGCGTCTCGGATTTTTGGTTTTTAACTGGGGTGTTCAGTGCCATGTTCTGTTGGCGCGAACCGGCTTGTTTAAGCTGCGCAACCCAGGATGGGTCGGCATCACCGATTTCGTTGTTCACGGGCAGATAACGTTCAGGAAACTCCCAGATCAGTACCTGGGGCGGGCTGTTCTTGAAGTCATCGCTTTTGAGGTAGCTGAGCATCGGCAGGATCGGGCCGTGGCCGTCTTCGGCGTAGCTGACCACGTCGCTGCCCAGGGCTTGCTTGAGGGCGCCGACGAAGTTCCAGTTGGGGTTGGCGCTGTAGCTGGTGCCCACCAATGCCACCGGGGTTTCGCTGTCGCTGAACAGGGCATCGTCACCTTGGGTTTCGGCCAGGTGCGTGACGCGTTTTTCCAGCGGTTCTTTCGGCGGCATCAGGTTTTCGAACAGCGGGTCCAGGGGCAGGAACAGACGCAGGTCGCCTTTATGCGGCTCGGTCTTCTCGGCTTCGGTGATAAAACGCTGCGGCTCGCCGTGGAGCGGGGTCTTGTCGGCGATGGTCTTGGCCAACTGCTTGGCAGCGATTTCGGCACCGTCCGGTGTCCAGTGGGTGTCGGTGCGCAGGAACACTTGCTTGCCGCCGAGCTTGGCCTGTTGCAATGGGCCGAGCAGGTCCGGGGCGATGATCTTGTCGGCCGCGACACGGGCGTGGAAGTCCTGGTACAGGTTGGCGTGGATGCTGGCCGGTTTCACTTCACCCAAATGTTCCGGGTAAAGGCGCACCTTGGCTGGCACGATCGCCATCACCAGTTGAATGCCCTGGGCCTTGAGTTTCTGGCGCACGCCTTCGACCAGCGCGTAGTTGCCTTCAAGGTTCTGGTCTTCGTTGACGGCGGGGTTGAATTCCTCGTCGCTGTACAGCCAGTGATCGCGGCCCAGCACCACACCGGGACGGCCTTCATTGAACAGCTTGTAGTCCAGCGCCGCCCACAGGTTGGTGCCGATGCGCTTGATCGGGAACTCGTCGTCGTAGTGGGTCTCGACGGCTTTGGTCCAGCGACCGTTGAGCACGGTGGCGTCGGCATTGGTGCTGAAGCCGAAGAAACTGCGCAGCGACCAGGCGCCCAGGGCCAGCAGCAGCACCAGGAACAGGCCGATATAGAGGACGCGTAATGAACGGGTCATGGTCGGCTCCCTCAAAATTGGAAGTAAAGGAACGGCGAGAAACTCTGCGCCGACAGTTTGAGAATCGACGCCACGAACAGCAGCAGCACCGCAGCGCGCATCGCGTAGCGTGGCCAGTCAGCGGTCCAGTAGGCCGGTTGCACGGCGGCATCTTTGCCCACGGTGAAACCGGGTTCGTGGATGCTGCCTGGGTTGTCGCCCGGCACAGCCTTGATCAGGCTAGGGTCGGCCGGTTTGGTCTTCTCGGCAGGACGATTGGTGTAGAAGTCGCGCAGGCCGAAGAACGCCAGGGTTGCATACGCCACCACCAGGGTTGCCACTTGCAGGCCGGTGAGGTTGGCGCGGTTGAGTTCCGACAGCGACCACTCGCCAAAGCTGAACATCGCACCGTACATACGGCCGGCGACGTGCAGGTTCTCGGCGCGGAAGATCACCCAGCCCATCACCACCAGCAGGAAGGTGAAGGCCCAACGCACCGGGTTGAAGCTGCGCGGCGAAGTGTTGAGGCCGATGGCTTTTTCAATCGCCAGCCACATGCCGTGCCACGCACCCCACACGATGTAGGTGATGTTCGCACCGTGCCACAGGCCGCCGAGCAGCATGGTCAGGAACAGGTTGCGGTAGGTGGTCAGCGTGCCTTTACGGTTGCCGCCCAGGGTGATGTACAGGTAGTCACGCAGCCAGGTGGACAAGCTGATGTGCCAGCGCCGCCAGAACTCGGTGATCGACTGGCTGATGTACGGCTGCTTGAAGTTCTCCATGAAACGGAAGCCCATCATCAAGCCCAGGCCGATGGCCATGTCGCTGTAGCCGGAGAAGTCGAAGTACAACTGCGCGGTATAGGCCAGCGCGCCGAGCCAGGCATCGCCCGTCGTCGGATTTTGCAGGGCGAAGCAATGGTCGGCCACCACCGCCAGGGTGTCGGCGATGAAGACCTTCTTGATGAAACCCTGCATGAACCGCGTGCAGCCCTCGGAGAACTTGTCGAGGGTGTGGGTGCGGTTGTTGAACTGATCGGCCAGGTCGCGGAAACGCAACACCGGGCCGGCAATCAGGTGCGGGAAGATCGCCACGAACGCCGCAAAGTCGATCAGGTTGCGGGTTGCAGGGGTATCACCGCGATACACGTCGATGATGTAGCTGATGGACTCGAAGATGTAGAACGAGATCCCGATCGGCAGCAGCACGTGGGTGAGAATGAACGGCTCCAGGCCGGCCGACTTCATCATCACGTTGATGCTGTCGACGCCAAAGTTGGCGTACTTGAAGTAGCCGAGGATGCACAGGTCGACCACCACGCCCAGCAGCAGCCAGCGCTGGGCCGGCTTGGTGCGCACGCCTGCCGCACCGACCTTGAGGCCGATCCAGTAATTCCACAGCGTCACGGCGGCGAACAGCGCCAGGAAGTCCACTCGCCACCAGGCGTAGAACACGTAGCTGGCCAGTAGCAGCAGCAGGTTGCGATAGCGTTGCCCGCTCAAGTAGTACAAGCCGAGAAAGATCGGCAAGAACAGAAACAGGAACACATTGGACGAGAAAACCATCCCGATCTCTCCATGTTTAACCAACAGTCAAGGGCCAGAGCCCCCCCAAACCCCCCCACGATTTCGGGGGAGGGCTGTATTGCATTCTCACTGTCGAAACCGGGTTAACCGTGGGAGCGGGCTTGCTCGCGAATGCGGTGGTTCAGTAACAGATGTGTCGATTGACACACCGCATTCGCGAGCAAGCCCGCTCCCACATTGGGACCCTGCTTCGTCAGTTGATTTTTCAGCTGCCTTTGTTGCCTTTTTCGTGCGCCGGGTCGTAGACCTTGGTCAGGTCACCCCCGAGGCGGAACGTCTTGAAAGGCTGCATCCCGTGCTTGCGCTCGATCACATCCGGCGCACAGCTGTAGAGGGTGCAGAACGGCTCAAGCCAGGCATATTTCATGTCCTCCTTGAGGTCCTTCATATCCTGCTCTTTGCCGTTCTTCTGTTCGAAGATCTCCGGATCCTTGACCCCGGCCAGCACTTTTTCGCCCAGGCGCTTGAGCGCGCTGTTGTTTTCCTGGCGCAGGTCCACACCGTTGACCAAGGCAAAGCTGGCGATCATCGACAGCGGCGGCAGGGCGTAGTTGTGGTACGACAGGGCGCGTTGCTGGCGCTTCAATTCGTTCGGCAGGAAGCCTTGGTCGTCGACCTGATTCGCGCCGACCTTGTATTCCTTCACGGCCCAGTCGAACAGGTCGCGACGGTTGGTGGCGACGGACGTTGCCATCACCGACCAGGCGGCCCAGTAAGAGTGGTTGTTGGTTTTTTCCAGCGGCAGGTTGTCCCAGTCGCTCACCACCTGGTCGGCCAGTTTGTTGAACCAGGCTTCGATCAGCTGCGATTCCTGCTGGTGGTTGGCCAGCGGGTGCGACTCGGAGAACTTCAAGCGCACATAGGCCGACGCCATGCTGCCCAGTGCCCATTTGCGCATGGACTTGCCGGTGTGGTTGAAGTCTTTGGACATCAACGCATCTGCCCGAGCCCATGTAGCCAGCCAGTTGAGCGTGCATTCCAGTTGTTCGGGCCGGCCATCGCGCATGAACTGCATCACCCGCTTGCTGGTGTCTTTTTCCAGCTTGGTGATGTCGGCGGTGCTGTCACGAAAGGCTTTTTCGGATTGCACATTCAGCGTGGAACGGGCCTTGTCCGAGCCTTCGTACTTGCTGCGAAATTGCAGCGAGCCGGTGTACGGCGCGGGCATGGCGTCGCAGTCATTCTTGAAGTCGCCGGTCTTGAACGCTTCAATCGGTGCGAAATAACCCTGGGGTGGACGCAGTGGGGCGGCGGCGTTGACTGAGCCGGCGAACATCGCCAGGCCGAGTAACGTGGGAATCAATAACTTCTGCATAAGTAACCTCATTGCCCAGTTGAGGCGGTCTGTTGACCACCGGCTGGGAATACGTTGCGTGTGCAAATTTTCGCTTCGACTTTCTGCGCGGCAGCGCCCGCTTCGGGACCCTGCACTTCCACGGCCAGCAAGTTCTGCGAGGCCCAGTCTTCATCGGTGCGCAGTTCAAAGGCGAAACGCCCGTCTGTATCGGATGTTTCGGGTTTTTCGATCTTGATGTCCTCGTGGCGCCCGTTCATGTACCAGAGGGTGGCTTGCAGGGTTTTCACCGACGGGTCGGCGAAGCGGATATCAACCTGGTGGTTGGCGTTGCGCAGGTCTTTATTCGAACTGTTAACCAGCAATTCGTTCTTGCCGGGCTTCAATGTCGTGCTGGCGGTCATCTGCGCGGTCTTGCCTTCGCAGCCGTTGTCCAGCAGCGCCATCATCTGGCGGTAGATGGTCTCCTGGTCCAGGCGATACAGCGGCGAGAATTCCCAGATCAGAATCTTTGGCGGGGTCTTCTGGAACTCTTCGCTGCCCAGGTACTGGATCATCGAGCCTTCCAGGCCACCGCCGGGGAAGGCGACGTTGAGGATGTCAGCACCGATTTCCTGCTCCAGGAAGCCGGCGAAGTTGTAGTTCTTGCCACTGTGACTGGTGCCCACCAGCGTGATCTGCGGGTTGCCCGAATCGCTGAACAGGTCGCCGTCGCCCGCTTCGCCCTTGGGCTCGGTGGAGAACTGATCCATGTACTGGATCGCGTAGCTGGTGCCACACAGTTGCCCGGCCATGTTGTGCAGGGTGCCGGTCTTGCCCATGCGTCCGGACACTTTGGTCTCGAATTCACGCTTGGGAATATCGGCAAATTCAGGCATTGCACGCACTTTGGCGCCGACGATTTTCGCCGTGCGCTGGGCACCATACGGGGTCCAGTGCTGGTCGCCACGGAAGTAGAAATCGTGGGCTGGCAGCTCATCCGGCAGTTGCTCGTTGGTCAACGGCGACAGGTCCGGCACCACGTAGCCCATCTTGGCGAAACGGCCGAGCATGGTCTTGTAGTTGGCCAGTGCCTTGTCGAAATCGAACTTGGCTTTTTCTTCCGGGTTGAGCTTGTTGCGGTTCACCAGGCCACGGGTCGGCTGGTAGACCACCACCAGTTCCACGCCCTTGGCCTTGAACGCATCGTGCAGCTGTTGCATGCGCTTGTAGCCGGAGGGGGTGGTGTCGAATTCGGTGCGCAGGTCTTCCTGGGTCCGGAACAACCAGTCGCCCTGGGCTTGCACCAGGGTGGTGAAGTTCTGCTGGTAGCGCGTGGTGTAGTTGCGCGCATCGTGGGCGGCCGGACACAGGCTGCAGCACGGCTCGGCGGTGAAGGTCGGCGCCTTGACTTCGTCGGCGCGCACGCCCTGGCTGGCCGCGAGCAGGCCGAGGGTCAGACCCGAGAGGCTCAACAGTTTGATCATGTGTGGGTGCATAAGGGTCATCCTCAGTCCTGCAATTCGGTCTGGCGTTCGACAGGGTCGATCAGCACGGCTTTCTGCTGGCGTACCAGCAGGTCGAGAATCTCTTCCTGGCGATCGCCCAGCACGCCGTTGAAGCTGATGCCGCTGGATTTGGTCGGCGCCAGCATCGACACGCGGTACAGCTCCACGCTCAACGGCGAGTCGATGGACAGCGGCCCGCTGCCGTTACCCGCCAGTTCACCACCGACCACGATCAGCGAGACCTTGGCGTCGAACGGGTCGAGGGCGATGTCGCGGTCGGTGTCGGTCAAGTCCTTGATGTGGCCGTAAAGCCCGGTCAG
This sequence comes from Pseudomonas simiae, assembly GCF_000934565.1. Classification (NCBI taxonomy): domain Bacteria; kingdom Pseudomonadati; phylum Pseudomonadota; class Gammaproteobacteria; order Pseudomonadales; family Pseudomonadaceae; genus Pseudomonas; species Pseudomonas simiae. The sequence continues at coordinate 1,072,374 of NZ_CP010896.1, forward strand.
GCCGTTGGCCATCGAGGTGTTTTCGTACAGCTTGATGTTCACGCTGTTACGCACGCGAATACCGTGGCGACGGTTGGCAATCACTTTGTTGCCCCACAGCAGGTTGTCGCCGCTCTCATAGAGGGTGATGCCGTCGGTGTGGTTACGGTAGAACTCGTTGTCGGCCACGATGTTGTTGACGCTGTTACGGTCGAGTACCAGGCCGGAGAGCTTGTTGTCGTAGCTGCGGTTGTTGAAGATGAAGCTGTCGTTCACTTCCCGGGAAATGATGATGCCGTGCTTCTTCTTGGTGCCGTAGACGGTGTTGTCCGCGATGATCAGGCCGTGGGAACGGTCGTGGGGGTCAATGCCGTAGACGATGTTGTCTTTGTAGGTATTGCCCTTGATCACGAAGTTCGTGGTCTCGTAGCAGTAGAAGCCGTACCACATGTCCGAGAACTCGGAGTTGATGATCCAGCCGGTCGGCTCTGGACGCTTGAGCACCTTGGCCATGTTCGGCGTGTACTGGGAAATACTCACCCCGTACGACTTACTGTTGGCGTAGCCGAAACTGGCCATCTTGGTGTTGGAGATGTAAGTCTCGGTGCCGCCCCACGCCAGTAGAAACGGACGGAATTCCTTCGGCGACTTGAACAGCGCCGGGCCGTTGGCTTTTTCGCTCCAGCCGGTGACTTTGGTGTCACGCACAAACAGCTGGCCGTCGTTGATCAGGAACGAACCGCTTTCCTGGGACAGGCGCAACTCCTGGGTTTTTTTATCGATTTCCAGGATGCCCTTGCGACCGACCACGATTGGCAACTTGGCCAGGAATACACCCGGCGATGTCTCGCTCAGGTACTGTTTGGGCACCTTGCCCAGCAAGTCCTTGAGGTTCATGTAGCCGTCGTCGACAAAGATCGCCTGGGGAATGCCGTGCTGGCGCACCACCCATTCGGCCATCTTGTTGTCACCGCCGATGAAGTCCTTGAGGGCATCTTCCTGCATCATGCGGCGGATACTGATCTTGCCTGGCTTGGCGCGCACGATCTTTTTTTCCATCGCCGCGTCGGTATAGCCCGACAGGTCCGGCAGGGCCGGCTTGGCCATTTCCAGCGGCGCGGTCGGCGGGCTGGAGATGGTGTAGGTCTTGGCCTGTTGCAGCTCTTTGGCGATGGTCGGCGCTTTAGCCTGCGGCGCGACATCGGCCATGGCAGCAGCGCTGGCCAGCAGCATCGCTGCCGCCAACATGGCCGAGCCTTTGAGGGCTTGAGGGTTCATTGCGCAGGCTCCCATCAGAACTTCCAGATCACGTCGACAAAGGCGCGATGCATGTACGAGTCAACCTGGCTGCCATAGGCGTCGCCCGGCTTGAACACACCTGCACGGAAACGCACCAGGGCCGATGGCTCGTCGATCGACTGGCTGAGCGCAGCCGGCAACAGGCCGGTCTTGAAGTACTTGGTGACCACCAGGTCCATCTCTTGGCCCAGGTCTTTCTTGCCGTCTTCAAGCGGCAGGGAAGTGCTGGACAGGATCGCGCCGGTCACGTCATCGGTGTTGTTCTGTACGGCATCGATGCCGTTGCTGCCCACCGGCTTGTTACCGTCGACGCGCCAGAACTTGTGGTACACCAGGCTGGCGTCGTAGTCCTCGCGCAGCTGCCAGGAGCCGAACAGGCTCATGGACTGCATGTTGTTCATCTCGCCACGGAAGGCTTCGCCGAAGCGGTGCACGCGGGACTGGGTGCCGGTCCAGTTCGAACGGTTGCTTTGCAGGCCGTTCTGCTCGTATTCGGCGCTGGCGCGGGAGTAGGCCGCACCGACTTGCCACTGTGGGTCCAGGCGCAGGCGGATACCCAGGTCGGTGGCCCAGCCATTCACGTCATCGCTGCGCTTGGCCGTGGTCGGACGGGTGCCGTCGGCGTTCAAGGCGTTGACCGTGTCGCGGTCGCCCTGCATACCGGTGATGCTCGCCCAATAGTTGACGGTGTTGGTGTTGCGCCAGTTGTAGGCGTCGCTGTTGGCTTCGATGCCGAGCCAGGTCAGGTCGCCGTTCTCGCGCTTGTCCAGCGAGTCAGTGGCGACGCCCGGTTCCGGGTAGTCCAGCTTGCCGTCGTCATGGGTGTGGTGAGCGCGCAGGCCGATCCACTGGCCTGGCGTCCACTGGTAGGCGGCGTCGGCGTAGAGGTGCTGACGGTCCTTATCCTTGGGCGACAGTTCCTTGAGGTCGGTGCGGTATTCGCTGAAGCGTTCAGCGACGCCGACGTTGGCCTTGAGCAAGGTGGTGTCGAAGGTCCAGTTCAGCGCTTCGATGTTGGTGTCGCGCCATTGGCCGTCGTCATTGCGCAGGCGTTGGCGGCCCAACTTGAGGATCTCGCCAGGGTAAGGCGTGAAGCCGCTGTAGCCGACCCAGAACTCACGCATGGCCAAGTAGTTTTTCTTAGTTTTGCGGTCGTTGTTGGTGGTCTGCTGGTTTTCGTCATCCGCCGACTGCTGCAGCGTGTCGGTCTCGATGATGTCGCTCGATACCACCGCCTGGCCCATGGCATAGGCGCTCCACGCGCCGCTTTCACCGTAGATCCACGGGCGCAGGTCGAGGCCGATACCGTTGACGTCGCCGCCTTTCTGCGTGCCGAGGTCGCGGTCATCTTCGGACTGGGCGGTGGCTTTGACTTCCAGGCCGAAGTTTTTGGCTTCGGTCAGCGCGGCCAGGGTAGGGCACGACCACAGCAGGGCGAAGGTCAGGCCGATGCCGGCCTTGACGAATGGGTTGAGCTTCATAGGGATTCCTCGCCGTCTTCTTCTTCCAGGGCGTGCAGTTGCAGCGTGCTCTGAGCCAGGGTGCCGCGAGCGGCCAGTTCCTGTTGCACCAGGCGTTGGCCTTGGGCGCGTTGCTCCGGAGTCAGTGGGGTTTCCAGCTGCGTGGCCAAGTCATTGGCCTCTGGCGTGTCTTGGGCTTTAGCCAACTGGCTGAAGACATAGGCATTCAATGGGTCGGGCTTGGTGCCCTTGCCTTGGGAAAACAATTGGGCAATCGCGAAATCGGCGCTGTTCTGGCCATTGCGCGCAGCGGTCAGTAAGTGGTCCAGGGCTTTTTGCGGGTAGACCTTGCCCAGGTAGCCACGGCGATAGATCTGGCCGAGGTAGTAATCGGCGGCCACTTCCTTGCCCACGGCTTTTTCGAAGTGTGCTTCGGCGGCCTTGGCGTCGGCGGGCACCCACTTGCCTTCGTAGTAGAGCTTGCCCAGCAACAGCTCGGCGCGCGGTTGGTCGGCGGCGCGGCCGTTGTCCAGGTACTTCATCATCTGGTCGACATCGCCCAGTTCGGGGAAGTCGTATAGCAGTTGTGCCAGGCTGACCCACGAAGCCGGGTAGCCGGGGGCGATTTTTTCCAGCAGCGCCTGGGCGGTTTTTTCGTCGGTCTTGCCAAGCGATGCGTCACCCAATACACGGGCTACGCTGTCGACGCGTTGTGCAGTGACGGTGCCACGGCTGTAGCCGGCTTCCATCTGCTTGAGCAGCTCGGCCTGCTTTTCCGGCTCGGCTTTTTTCTGGTAAACCGTGGCCAACTCGACGTAGCAGATATCGGTGGTATTCAGCGCGGCCTTGCAGATGCGCTCCACGTCATCCAGATGCTGGTCGTAAGTGTCCTGAGTGCGGTACAGCAGCACTTGGGCGAGGCCGGCTTCCGGGTAACCGGCGGCCTGCCATTGGCTGATCTGCTGCTGGGCATTCACATTCGGGAAGCTGTGCGGGTATTGCAGGTACAGCATCGCCAGTGGAATCAGGGTGTTGCCTTCGCCATTGGCAAAGGCTTTTTTCAGCAGGCCTTCGGCTTCATGGTGTTCGGCTTCGGTGCTGCCAGGCTTGGCCACCAGCAGGCGACCGAGACGGGCCTGGGCGCGGGGCGAAGTGTCCGCCGCGGCGCGGTAGGTGGCTTCAGCCTGTTTGATTTGCGCCGGATCGCGGGTGCCGACCTGGATGTCAGCCAGGCCCACCTGGGCCTCGCTGTAACCCAGGTCTGCCAGTTGCTGGTAATTCTGCTGGGCGGTGACGGTGTCGCCACGTTTCAACGCTTCGTTAGCCAGGCGTTGGTCGGGCAGGCCGGCGCAACCGGCGAGGCTGACTGCAACAGCTAGCAACGCCGCAGTACCCATGTGGGAGCGGGCTTGTTCGCGAAGGGGCCCTGTCAGTTGATGCATGTGCTGGCTGACACACTGCTTTCGCGAGCAAGCCCGCTCCCACAGGGATTGCGGTGTTTTTGAGAAAGTCGTCACAGGCATGTCCTCGCTTACAGACCGTGGGCCATGGCTTTATCGATCAGCCAGTTCAGGGACGGGCCACGGTCGCTGGTCACTTCCACCGGGCGACCGGCGTAGGTGCTGTCCAGCGGTGCGTCAGGCTTGATCTGCACGCGAATGTCGGAGGACAGGTCGGCGCTGTTCAGGCTGGTGCTGCTGACGATGGTGCCGGTACGGATCTGTTCTTCGTCGGCCACCTGGAAGCTCACCGGTGTACCTGGGCGAACGTCGGCGAACTGGCGATAGGTGAAGCGCGCTTCAACATTGGCGAGGCTGCCGCGCGGCACCAGTTGGAAGATCACATCACCTTTGTTGGCGTACTGACCGTCCGCGACCATTTGCTGGGCCACCACGCAATCGCAGGGCGACGTCAGGGTGCCGGTCATTTGCTTGCCGAACAGCTCTTCAACCTTGGCCGGTTGCAGTTGGTCTTCGTCCAGGTGACCCTTGAGCACGTCCAGCATGCTGGTGCTGAAGGTCGCCAATGGCGCGCCTTTGGCAGCGATCCCGTCACCCTTGAGCAGGCTTTGCACAGTGCCGTCGCGCGGCATGGTCACGTTCATGCCGGGTACGTTGACCAGGCCTGCCTGGGCGTGGCTGACGAAGTACATTCCGTAGATCGACTTGAAGACAAAACCGAACGCGGCGAGGCCGACCAGGAAGATCGCCAGGCTGAACGTCACGGCGCGCAGGCGGCCGAAGGCGCTCATGTTGCTGCCGCCGTCCTTGACCTTGCGCGCCTTGGTGAAGTTGTCGCGTTGCAGGGTCGCCAGCACGTCGCCCATGGTCACGATGTCACCGGACAGGTGCGAGGTGATCAGGTGGCGCAGGGTGGAAATGTCCTGAGCGTCGAGGTTCTGGAACTGGCAACCGGTACGGCCGCTCTGGCGATCGTAGGAGCGGATCTGCAACTCCACATCCATGGCCAGGCCGAGGTTGTCGATGACGAATTGCAGACGACCCTTGTGCACTTCCCCCACGGTCAGCGGCTGCGTGGCGGTGAACGCCAGGCCGCCAGCCGACAGGTCGATGACCCGTGCTTCGGTCTGGGTGCGGTCGGTGTTGAAGAAGCGCAGCTTGGCCGGGATTTTTACCCGGGCATGTTGGCGCTGGGCTTCGGATTCGTGGACAACGTTGGCGTTTACTTGGCTGTTCATGACGGTGTAATTCCTTGGTTAATTCAGGCTTGGCAGGGTCAGACCATCATCAGCAACACGGCGACGAAAATGCTGCCGGCGGAGAAGGTCATGGTCCGAGACGACCAGGTGTTGAACCAACGTTGAAAGCTGGCCAAATCGCGGGTCAGTTTGGTGTCCTGGCGGGTCCAGGACTGTTGATCAAGGCGGAAGAACACGTAGATCTTCACCAGCGCGCCCATGATCTGGTTGTAATAGAGAATCACCGGGTACGCCGGGCCGATCTTGTGGCCGGAGCACGACAGCAGCAGGGTCAGAATCAGACGGGTGATGCCGATCCACAGCAGGTACGCGAGGATGAACGCGCCGCCGTACTTGAAGGTGGCGATAATTGCCACGGTCAGGCCGAGCAGGGAGGTCCACATCGAGACGCGCTGGTCGAACAACACGATGCTGGTGAACAGGCCCAACCGACGCATACCCAGGCCCAGGGCACGGGAGTTCTGGCGCAGGTTGTTGCCGTACCAGCGGAACATCAGTTTGCGGCTCGCCTTGATGAAGCTCTTTTCCGGCGGGTGTTCCACGGTGTGGATCGCCGCGTCCGGCACGTAGAACGTGTCGTAGCCCAGGCGCATCAGGCTGAACCAGCTGGACTTGTCATCACCGGTCAGGAACTTGAAGCGGCCCAGGCGCCAGTGTTGCAGCGAGTCGCTTTCCACGTCGGCGATAAAGCCCGGGTCGGTCACTACACTGGCGCGGAACACTGACATACGACCGGTCATGGTCAGTACGCGCTTGGACAGGGCCATGGAGCACATGTTGATGTGGCGCTGGGCGAAGCGCAGCTTGTGCCACTCGCTCATGATGTAGCCGCCGCGCACTTCGCAGAACTCGTTGGTGGTCAGGCCGCCGACATTGTCGAACAGCTGGAACCACGGCACGGTTTTGCGTACCACGCCTTCGGCGAGCACGGTGTCGCCATCGATCACCGCAACCACTGCGCGGTCATCCGGCAGGTGGCGGGAGATGGCGCGGAAACCGAAGGCCAGGCCGTCGCGCTTGCCGGTACCGGCGATACGCACAAAATCGAGCTTCACGTGTTCCGGCGGGTTCATGCGTTCCCACAGGCTTTTCACCAGCAGCTCATCGGACATTTCCACCAGCGAGCAGACCACGGTGGTGGGAAAGCCACATTCGATGGCTTCACGGATCACCGAGCTGTAGACCTGCGCGGTGGTCAGCGCATCGATACGGAAACTGGTGACCATCAGGAACACATGGGATGGGTCGGCAGCTTTGCCCAGCTTGCGCACTTTACGGCGCAGGTGTGGGTAGACCACGTAGAGAAACAGCATGCCGCGAAAGAAATGCGTAGCACCCATCGAGTAGCGCCAGATGCCGACGGCGCCAATCAGGAAAATAAAATTCTTCGACTCGGAGTCGAACGTACTCGCCGGCAAAAGCAGGGCGAGTCCCATCAGCAGGCTCAGAAAGAACAGCCAGCCGGCGGATTGGAGCAGTACGTGTTTTAACTTGGACATAAGCGTCATCCGAAGGTGAAGAAGGCTCCAGGCTGCAAGCGCTGGGGATGGGTACGCTTGCAGCCCGGAACTTGCCGTTGCTCTTACCAGCAAATACCTTCGGTGCGGCTACCGGCGCTGGTGGCATTGGCCATGAAGCCCACCAGGTCGATCACTTGCTTGCCGTGCGGTGCGTTATGCGCCAGGGCACGGAACTTCTCATCGCGGTTGCCCAGGATGATCACGTCGGAGTTGTTGATCACGTCGTCGAAGTCCGAGTTGAGCAGGGACGACACGTGCGGGATCTTGCCTTCGATGTAGTCTTTGTTCGCGCCGTGGACACGGGCGTACTCGACGTTGCTGTCGTAGATGCTCAGATCGAAGCCTTTGCCGATCAGCATTTCGGCCAGCTCCACCAATGGGCTTTCGCGCAGGTCATCGGTGCCGGCCTTGAAGCTCAGGCCCAGCAGCGCGACTTTGCGTTTATCGTGGCTGGAAACGATGTCGAAGGCGTTCTGTACCTGAGATTCGTTGCTGCGCATCAGCGAGTTGAGCAGCGGTGCTTCCACATCCAGGGAACTGGCGCGGTAGGTGAGGGCACGCACGTCTTTAGGCAGGCACGAACCACCGAAGGCGAAGCCAGGGCGCATGTAGTACTGGGACAGGTTGAGGGTCTTGTCCTGGCAAACCACTTCCATCACTTCGCGACCGTCGACGCCGACGGCCTTGGCAATGTTGCCGATCTCGTTGGCGAAGGTCACTTTGGTGGCGTGCCACACGTTGCAGGTGTACTTGATCATCTCGGCAACGGCGATGTCCTTGCGGATGATCGGTGCGTCGAGTTCTTCGTACAGCGACTGCAGGACATCGCCGGAGGCTTTGTCGAGTTCGCCAATGACCGTCATCGGTGGCAGGTCGTAGTCGGCGATGGCGGTGGATTCACGCAGGAATTCCGGGTTGACCGCGACACCGAAGTCGACGCCGGCTTTTTTGCCGGAGCAGTCTTCGAGAATCGGGATTACCACGTTGGCCACGGTGCCCGGCAGTACGGTGCTGCGCACGACCACGGTGTGGCGGGTGGCTTTGTCACGCAGGACCAGGCCGATTTCGCGGCATACCGCTTCGATGTAGTCCAGTTCCAGATCGCCGTTTTTCTTGCTCGGCGTACCGACGCAAATCATCGACAGGTCGGTATCACGGATGGCTTCGGCGAAGTTGGTCGTGCCGCGTAGTCGGCCGGTTTCGATACCCTGGCTCAACAACTCGCCCAGACCCGGTTCAACGATTGGCGATTTGCCGGCATTGATCAGGTCAATCTTGTCCTTGGAGATGTCTACGCCAACCACTTCGTGGCCACGGGCAGACAGGCAACCGGCACAGACTGCGCCAACGTAACCGAGACCAAATATGCTGATGCGCATCGCATTTACCTCTTTGTCATTGAAGACTGTATTAATCATGCCAATTAATGGCCGGAGTTCATGTTTGCAAGCGTCACTGATGCCACGGAAGTTGGGCGAATAGACGCCGACTTACCGCGTACAGGCATGTTAATTAGTGAGTGACTAACTATTGCACTCAAGTTGTGCGCAACTTGGCCTTGTTATTGGGGCTTGCCCTGAAATGCAGCCGGCCTTCCTGGTGGAAGGTGCCGACGCCAGTGCCTCAGGGTGCAGATAGAAGCTTTAAGCCTTTAACTATCAACACCTTGGGTGTCATCACTGACACATTTGGGTAAGCGCTCCCTTGGCCTATAGGGGATAGCAATTCATCCTTATCGCCGCCCTCAACTCATATCAGTTGATGTTATGACCCATGAGTCAAAGTTGATGGGGCAACTTTGCTACTTCCTTGGGTCATGGTGTAAGTCATCTCCTACAGAAACAGAGAATTTCGTTACCGGTGGTATGAGCCGTGCGTTTAGACGAAGTTCCAGGCCGCTCATCCTGTTTCCGGAAATTTCTTGAAATATTAGGAAAGATGGCACTGGTACTATATTGATAGCACTTGCTACTTGGGCCAGTAGTTGTGGGGAGTTGGTACAGGGAGATAGTTTTGTGCCACTACACTTTAAAAAAAGTGGTGCCACTACGAAAAAAAACGACGAATGTCGAGTGAAAGAATTGTTAGAGAGGTTTCGGAATATTTTTTGACGTCAAAATAATGACTATTTTCTGAGTGAGCTGAATAAAAAAGTGGGAGCTGGCTTACCTGCTCCCACAGTTGATATTCCGTGCGGTGACGGGCGGAGCCGCCTTATTCCGGTGCGTGATCGCGCAAAAACACCAGGTTGTCCGGCTTCGACTGCTCGGCATTGAAGCGATAGCCCTGCACATCAAACGCCTTGAGCTTGGCCGGGTCATTGATGCGTTCTTCGATCACAAAGCGGCTCATCATGCCCCGTGCTTTCTTGGCATAGAAGCTGATGATCTTGTACTGGCCGTTCTTCAGGTCCTTGAACTCGGTGTTGATGATCCGCGCGTTCAGGGCCGTACGCTTGACCGCCGAGAAGTACTCGTTGGAGGCCAGGTTCAACAGAACGTCATCGCCTTGTTCAGCCAACGCTTCGTTCAGCCATTCGCTGATACGTGTGCCCCAGAACGCGTACAGGTCCTTGCCACGGGCATTGGGCAGCTTGGTGCCCATCTCCAGGCGGTACGGCATCATCAAGTCCAGGGGGCGCAGCAGACCGTACAGGCCCGAGAGCATGCGCAGGTGGTCCTGGGCGTAGGAGAAGTCGGCATCGCTGAAAGTGTCGGCATTCAGCCCGGTGTATACGTCGCCTTTGAACGCCAGCAGCGCTTGCTTTTGGCATTGGCGGGGGTGAACGCCGGGGTCCAGCTGCCGAAACGGGCGGCGTTGAGGCCGCCGATCTTGTCGGATACGTGCATCAATTCGCTGATTTGCGCCGGGCTGAACTCGCGCAGTTGCTCGATGAGCTCCTGAGAGTGGTCCAGGTACTGCGGCTGTGTAAAGCGCTGGGTCGCAGGCGCGGTCTCGAAATCGAGGGTCTTGGCGGGTGAAATCACCATCAGCATGAAGTCGTCTCCTGTAATCGTGAAGGGATTCTAGGGGCTGGGGCGTTTTGACTCCACCTATGAAGCCCATAGATACCCCGATTTCTGTAGGCGCGAGCAAGCGCGCGCCGACGATAATCGGCAGTTAGTCCGCTATGATGGCCGGTGACTCTGGAGAGGGAGACCCCGTGTGCGAATAGCGCTTTTGTTGTTGGCTTGTATGTTGTGCCTGAATGCCCGGGCGGCGCCCGTGGATGTGGCCAGCCTGGACCGTGGCACCTGGCCCGAAAAACTCGGCAGCCCGGCGTTGTTCGACGTGGCCTCACGCGCCGAAATCCTGATGTTCGCCCACAGCCTGCTGGCCAGCGAGAATCAGGACGAAGCCGCGCTCAAGCAGCGCCTGGGCCTGAAGATCATTAACCTCTCCGCCATTGACGACCTGCGTCGCCAGCTCTGGCAGCGATTGTTGGAGAACTACACTTTTGCCCAGCAGAGCTGCGAGGTAGATGCCTCATTCTGCTACCTGGTAGAGAGCATGGACGACCTGCGCGAGCAGGCGGGCAAGTTCGAGGTCAGTGCAGATTCCTTCTATATAGGCTGGGCCGACCCCAGCCGGCACTTTCATGAGCGCTATCTGGACGAGCTGCTGCGCAAGGCCGCGCTGTTTCCGCAGATCAGCAGTGAAGTCGCGCGCTTTGGCGACCATGAGCGCAATGGGGATGAATTCAACGATCGCCTGTTCCTGCTCACCTTTGACGGCGGCCCGGCCCCGGTCGGCGGCAATACCGACTGGCTCACCGACTACCTGCGCAAGCAGAAGATGAACGCCACGTTCTTCGCCCTCGGCAGCAGCCTGCAAACCCGTGTCGAACGCAGTTCGGTTGCCGATGTGCAGGCGCTGTACCAGGGTCAGTGCGTGGGCACCCAGGGTTGGCAGTACCGCTCCCACAGCCATTGGGTGGACTGGCAGAGTTCCATCACCCGCAGCGCGACACTGGCGCAAAACCTGATGCCGGAAAACTACGTGCCGCTGTTCCGTCCTCCCTATGGTCAACGTCGCGCAGACAGCCAGGGTTTCTTTCAAGCCCAAGGCTTGCAAGTGGCATTGTGGGACATCGATTCCCAGGACGAGCCGGGCAAGCTCAAGGCCGATGAGTCGGCGCAGCGGGTGCTGACGTTGATGCTGCTGTGGCGCAAAGGCGTGATTGTGTTTCACGACACCCAGGACAAGGCGCGGGTAGCATTACCCATGCTGTTGCAGGCGACGGCGCAGAGTGGTCTGGGTTGGCAGGACTGCCGGGAGGCATTTCGCTGAAGTGCCCGGCCCTGTTGAGTGTGAGGCGATTTCGGGGTGATTTTGTGCGAGATTTCGATGCAGGCGGACTTCCGACTTTAGCGGGGTACGTGGCACGCGGCTAGTGCTATTCGTCATCCTGAAAAATAAACTTCAAAAAAACGTCAAAGTGCTTTTTTCTGTCACACGTTTTGCGGTATTACGAAGTCAGATCGCCGAAACCTGCAGCACAGGTGGCGTCTTCCAAGACTCCTCAGGTGGGCACTGCGCTTGACGTCACTCAGGTGCAGTCGGTGGTCGAATCGAGGCGCAGCACCGCCCAGGTATTGCGTCGACTGGCTCCCACAAAGGTGACCGAGTATGGATGATCATGGACGTAACCCTTCTTCCGACCAGCCAATCCTTTATGTGCTTGATACCAACGTACTGATTCACGATCCAAACGCACTGCTCAACTTCGAAGAACACCACGTCGCCATCCCGATGATCGTGCTTGAGGAGCTCGACAAACTCAAAAGTGGGCACCACAGCGTTGCCGCCGAATGCCGCCAGGCCATCCGCCTGATCGACAAGACATTGGGCGAAGCGTCGCCGGAGGACGTCGAAGTCGGCGTACCGATCCAGCGCGGCAAAAGCGGGCCCAAGGGCTTGCTGTCGATTCTGATGAGCAAGCGCAGCGAGCCCAACAGCCTGCTGCCGGAGAATCTGAACGACAACAAAATCATCAACCAATTGATCGACCTGCACGCCCGCGACAAGGACCTGCGCGTGGTGCTGGTGACCAAAGACATCAATATGCGTCTCAAGGCCCGAGCGTGTGGGATCGCGGCCGAGGACTACAGTACCGACCAACTGGTCGACGACGTGTCGATGCTGTCCCGTGGTTATCACATGATGACTGGCTCATTCTGGGACCGCGTCAGCAAGGTCGAAACCCGCCAGGACCATGGCCGCACTTGGCACCAGGTGCAGTTGATCGACAACCTGCCGGCCGTGCACATCAATGAATTCATCGTCGACGAACAAGGCTTCGTGGGCTGGATCAAAGAGATCCAGGTCGACAAGCTGCTGATCCTCGACCTGCATCAGGAACCCCTGTTGCACCAGGAAGCCTGGGGCCTGAAACCGCGTGACATCTACCAGAGCCTGGCGCTGTATGCGCTGCTCGACCCGGACATCCACCTGGTCAACCTGACCGGTGCTGCCGGTTCCGGTAAAACCATTCTTGCCCTGGCTGCCGCCATCGAGCAGACCATGGTGACCAAGCGCTATCGCCGCATCATCGCCACCCGCAGTGTGCAGGGCCTGGACCAGGAAATCGGCTTCCTGCCCGGCACCGAAGCGGAAAAAATGGAACCGTGGCTGGGGGCGATTACCGACAACCTCGAAGCCTTGCACATGGATGACGAAAACACCCATGGCAGCGTCGACTACATACTCAGCAAAGTGCCGTTGCAGTTCAAATCCCTCAACTACATCCGAGGTCGCAGCTTCCAGCAGAGCCTGATTTTGATCGATGAATGCCAGAACCTCACCCCGCACCAGATGAAAACCATCATCACCCGTGCCGGCGCCGGTTCCAAAGTGGTGTGCCTGGGTAACCTGGCACAGATCGACACCCCCTACCTGTCCGCGACCAGCTCCGGGCTGACCTACCTGACGGAACGCTTCAAGGACTTCCCGAACGGCGTGCATATTGCGCTGCAAGGGGTACCTCGTTCGATTCTGGCTGAATACGCCGAATCGCATTTGTAAACGCAATCACTGTGGGAGCGGGCTTGCTCGCGAAAACGGTGTGTCAGTCGCCGGCTTTATTGGCTGACACGCCGCATTCGGGAGCAAGTCCGCTCTCACGTAAGGCTGCTGCCACATTTTGATCGGTGTTAGGTTTACAATCGACGCTCCTGATCAGGAGTATCCCCGTGCTGACTCATCTCGATTCCCAAGGTCGCGCCCATATGGTCGACGTCACCGACAAGTCCGTGACGTTCCGCGAGGCGGTGGCCGAAGCGCGCGTGCGCATGTTGCCCGAGACCCTGCAAATGATTGTCGACGGCGCCCATCCCAAGGGCGACGTGTTTGCCGTGGCCCGCATTGCCGGGATCCAGGCCGCGAAAAAAACCAGTGACCTTATCCCGCTGTGCCATCCGCTGATGCTGACCGGCGTCAAGGTCGAATTGAGCGCCGAGGGCGCAGACTCCGTACACATTGTGGCGCGCTGCAAACTCTCGGGGCAGACCGGCGTGGAGATGGAAGCGCTGACGGCCGCCAGTGTCGCCGCATTGACCCTCTACGACATGTGCAAGGCCGTGGACCGCGGCATGACCATCGAAAACATCCGCCTGCTGGAAAAGCTCGGCGGTAAAAGCGGGCATTTCAAGGCGGATCAGGCATGAGCATCAACGTATTGTTTTTTGCGCGTTACGCAGAGGCTGTGGGCTTTGATTCGCTGGAGATGGAGGGCGATTTCGCCACCGTCGATGCTGTGCGCCTCGCGTTGGCCAGCGACCCTGCGTTTGCGGTACTCAACGAGACCAGCCTGATGTGCGCGCGCAACGAAGAGTTGTGCGACCTCGAGGAGCCGGTGCAGGCGGGTGATGACGTGGCGTTCTTCCCCCCCGTGACGGGAGGCTGACCATGGCCGTTCGTGTGCAAGCCCAGGCGTTTGATCCGGGCGTCGAGGTGAATGCCATGCACGCGGCCAATGTCGGCGTGGGGGCGGTGGTGAGCTTTGTTGGGTATGTGCGCGACTTCAACGACGGCCTGGATGTGGCGGGAATGTTCCTTGAACACTACCCCGGCATGACCGAAAAAGCCCTGGCCAAGATCACCGTCGAAGCCGAGCAGCGCTGGCCGTTGCTCAAGCTGGAAGTGCTTCACCGCATCGGCGCGCTGGAGCCGGGCGAGCCGATTGTGTTTGTCGCGGCAGCCAGTGCCCATCGTCAGGCAGCGTTTGATGCCTGTGCGTTTGTGATGGATTACTTGAAGACGCGGGCGCCGTTCTGGAAGAAGGAAAATACGCCTCAGGGCACCCGCTGGGTAGAAGGTCGAAGTAGCGACCATGATGCGGCGCTGCGCTGGAAGTAATGCAAGGTTAAAAACCTCGTTAATACATGCTCAAGGTGATAACGAGGTTTGAGCACATGGCTCAGTTGAAACGCTCTGAGCGACAGTCTTTTAATTCAAAACTAATCTGAAAAACACCGTTTGCCTGTCAGTTCTGACAGTAGGCACGGTGCCGCGCTGAATATTAAATAAGTCTAGGTAGTTAAATTTACTTTGATGGTCATGCCGCCAGTGCGACAGCATGAGGCATGCGTGAAGGAGAGCGTTATGGCCGCGGGCGACATTGTTATAAGAGCCTTTGAGGTGAAGCTGCCTAACGGGCAGAACTGGACTAATGAGCTTTATGCCAACGGTCGGCATCAATGCCAGTTAAATATATTGATAAAGAAAGAAGTCGAAGATGCCAATGGCAACTATATTGAAACTCCGTTAACTACAACTGAGCGCAATAGCGCAACAATTACGGCTTATGGTTTCCCTGAATCCGTACTTCCTCGGGGGTGGTCGTGCGATAAAACTAAAAACCAATTCGACGTAGGCCTGCGGCCGCTAGGCACGGAAGACTCCGCGGAAGAGCCTAGGGCAGAATTCGACCCTGTTGACAGTAGTTTTGAATTGATAAAGTTGTATATGAGAGCCGGTACGAGCGCGTCCATAGGGACCGAAAGGTTAATGGCAAAAATTTACGTAGGGGGAAAAACGTATACCACCAATGGATCGGTGGGGGGGGTACCCTTTCAGAGTTACGTGGATATCCAACTCACTAGACCCTACCGGTTAGAGATTAACGAGCTGAGTACCTATGTCGACCTTGATGCGTACTCCCACAACCACAATAAAGTCGATATAGATATCTATTATATGACGCCAACCGTTAAAGGTATTCGTTTTGTTGAAAATCGGGGTTTGGATTCGCCCGTGGTTGTCGAGGGAGAAGGGTCACATTTTCATACCTCGTATGTTCAGCATACGAACGATGGGATCCGGTTTAAAGGTGGTGTTGTAATGGTTGAGAGCGGTAGGTTAACAGTGGATAAAATTCAGAAGGACAATGGTTCGGGGGAAGTTCTTTATAATAAGATGTCTACCATTATGCGTGCTGCGCGATATAGAGGGTGGATCAATACTCCCGATGACAACCGGCAAAGTGGATGGCGTCTGTGGGATAACTATGGGTGTGAGCACGTTTTTTATATTGGCTTCACCGACAAAGGAAATGTGCTGGTGTTAAGAACTTAGTTGTTGATTGGGGTTGTGACGCGCATCTATTTTGAATAGGGGCTTTCACTTTTATGAACGTTTACTCCAATGCTTTTAACTTCAATAGCCGCCTCAATGGCGTTGTCGACACGCGCACTGGTCAGTACGTTTGCCGTATTGCACTGGCCACACTCTACCCGCAGGGGCCGTTGGAAATAAGTCGTGAAATTGCACTCTCCTTCTCCCTATTGAACTCAGATGTCTCAGGTAACTATGGCGCCGGGTGGCGCCTTGACAACACGGAGTTTGATCTGGCGACTTCAAAGCTGACGTTGTTGACAGGTGAGCAATACCAAACCCATGGGCTGCCGTCTGTGGGGCGCACATTGGTGATCAAGGACCGAAAGCTCAAGGACCTGGTGGTCCAGCGTGTCGGCGAGTCCACGCTTCATGTGATTTATAAGGACGGCACCCTTGAAATCCTAGGGCGCCCGAGTAGCTCTGGGCCTTACAAGATCACAGCCATTCAGTTTGAAAACGGTGAGCGCTTGCGCTTTTCTTATCTCCAGGGGGGGCCGTTGGAGCGCATTCAGAACGATCAAGGGCAAGACTTGTTGGTGTTGACCTACATGGGCGCCTTACTTGTGGAGGCCGACATTTTGATTGACGGTGGCCGGTATGCCCGTACTCGAATTGCCTATGGGAATGTTAACAACCAACTAGTGCGCGTCACTGTCCCTTACGATCGTACACAGGCTCCGGAAACTGCGGCCTATACATTTGTCTACCACAGACCGTTTCGCAACGGCCTCATCGCGATCAGCGAAGTCAACTCACCGATGGGGGGTAACACACTCATCAGCTACGAAGAGAATGGCCATCAATACGCAAACAATCAGTACATCCCGCGCGTGGTGGGGTGGCGGCAAACCCCGGGGGGTAATCAGCCACCGATCGGTCGTAAGTACAGTTACAGTGCGGGGACTAACTTCACAGGTTATCCCTACTCGGGTGGCTTCACTCCGGGTGAAGAAAACATGTACCTGATTGCCGGTGACTATGCCTATTGGGGCGAAGAGACGGTCATTGATGTGAGCAACAATGATGCCCCGTTGTATGCCACCCGCATGACCTATAACAAGTTCCACCTGTTGACCGAGGAGCGCGTGACCCGCGAAGGGACCCGAACCACCACAAGTCTTGCCTATAACATCCTCCCTGGAAAATTGTTCCCTGATCAGCCGCCCAACCTGCAATTGCCTCGGCAGGTGGTCAGACGCTTCGAATTGGTTGCTGGCGGCAACGCTCGTGAAGAAGTGCAAACCATGGAGACCGATGACTATGGCAACGAGCTAAGTCGTACCGAAGCCTCTGGCGTTTGTGTCGAACGCAGCTATTACCCGGTCGCGGGCGAGGCGGGAAAGTGTCCGGCCGACCCCCATGGTTTGTTCCAGCGCTTCGTGAAGCAAGAGCGCCTTGTTGCCGCAGGCGATACGCCAGCCGCACGACTCACCGAGTACACACATACCCGTGTGCCACAGACGGGTAACAGCTACTTTGTGGTGCAGGAGGCGGTGACTCAACCTGACCTGTTCAGCACGCGGCATACCTACTACGACACACCCGTCTTGTTGGTTGGTCGATTGAAAAGCACGTCCAATACAATCGACGAGCTTGCGTTGACCAGTCACTTCACCTACACCGTTGCGGCGGGCAACCTTGTTGAGACCCGGCGCATGATGGGGCGTGAAGGGCAATGGCTTGAGTCGGCACGCACGCTCTCGCTGGTCAATCGGCGGTTGCTGTCGATGACTCGAGACGGTGGTTGCTCACTGGATCTGGCGTTCGATGTCAGTGGCCGTTTGACAGCGGAAACAGTTTCTCTCGGCAAACCCCAGCAAGCCGGGCGGCGTTACGCCTATCATTTTGCGACGCCGGAAAAACGTGCTCATTTGATCACCACTGATGCGCAAAATAACCAGGTCATTACCTACTTTGATGGTGTCGGGCGCCAAGTGTCCGAAGCTCAATTGATCGGTACCAACCGTGACCAGGAGCGTGTCACCAGAACGTGGCGTTACGACGCGTTGGAGCAACTATCGGAAGTGGTCAAGCACGATTACCTGACCGATGGGCAGCGCTCATTGAAAAGCACCTACTCCTATAACCATTGGGGCAACTCCAGTCGTGTGACCCGCGCCGATGGCAGTGTGCAGATCGATGAGTACGATCCACTGCTCAACCTCAGGGTCGAAGGAGTTGAAGGCGGCGAGCGCTTGAGGCGTTACTTCAATGAGCACAATCAGCCGGTAAAAGTGGAACGTCTCGACGCAGGCGGCGCGACTGTCGAAGTGGAGTCGCGCACCTACGATGGCTTGGGGCGCTGCCTGTCGGTACTGGATAATATGGGCAACAAGCGCACCGAGTTTACCTATGATGCCTTCGACCGGTTAATGACGACCCTTGAAATACCGCTTGATGGCACGCCGCAAAGGCTGCAAAAAACGGACTATGCCCCCGGCACCAGCGACGCAATGATCAGTGCGTTGGCGGTCGATGGCAAGTGTCTGGGGGCCCGTACTTATGACAGCCTGGGCCGCTTGACCAGTCAGACGCGCGGGACGGGGCAGGCCACAACCTGGGAGTATGAGCCTGGATGGACTGAGCCTGTCGCCATGACTTCCCCACGGGGTCATCGTCAGACGCTGACTTACGATAAAGAGTTGGGTGTACCGATCCGTAGAGAGATGACAGGGCTTCCGGTGAGCGCCTACCGACATGATGCAACTACCAGCATGTTGACCCGCTCGGAAACCGATGGCCTGATTCACGAGTATTTTCAGGACACGAATGGCCATCCAGAAAAGGATATTCAAACCGCCAACGGTGCGTCACTCACTGCGCTGTATAGCCATTCTCCTGGTGGGCGCCTGTTGCATCAAACGGCTGCCGATGGTCAGCTCAGCACGCTTGAGTACGATATTTACGGGCGTTTTTCCCGGATCACCACCGGGCCCCTGGTGATCGAGCAAGGCTACGATACCCTTGGCCGGCCTCAGGACCTGACCACGGTCTATGAGGACACGACGGTGGTGACCAAGGTGTCTTATGATGCATGGGGACGGGAAGCCGAACGCCGCTTCGAGGAGAACGGTGTACTGCTGCAGGTGATGACCAATACGTATCACGCCAACAGTCTGTTGGCGACCCGCTTTCTTCGAGACGCGAGTTCGCGGGTGGTGATTGGTGAAACGTTCACCTACGACGCTTTCTTACGGTTGAAAACCTACCGTTGCGAAGGCCTCGAACAGCCTCAGGATCATTTGGGGAGAGGCATTGTCGGGCAGGACTTCAGCTTAGATGGCCTCAACAATATCACCGGCGTAGTGACCACCTTTGTCGATGGCACGCAGGACATCTGCGAGCGATTTTTCACCGGCGCCGATCCGACACAATTGACTCGCCTGACCCATACGGCACCACCACAAGATGTGACCCTGACGTACGATGCGGCGGGCAACCTGCAGGCAGGACCGTCTGGGCAGGTCTATACGTACAATGCCTTTGAGCAACTGACAGGTGTGCACGCCGGTTCCGACCAGTACAGCTACCAGTACGATGCCGACTCCCGACAGGTCGTTGCATCCCGGGGCGATGAGCCGCCAGTGAGGTTGGCCTATAGCGGCGAACGCCTTGAACTACTGGTTGAGGGGAACAAAACCATCCGTTACGCCAACGGCGATGATCAAGTGATGGCACTCAGCGGTGGGGTGGATGGGGTGCAGTTGTATGCCAACGATGCCTCTGGCAGCGTGCGCGGCATAACCGCCCCAAGCGAGGCTCATGTGCGGCGACACTACACGCCCTATGGCGATACGACGATATCGCTGGACGATGGTAAGGCCCGCAGCATGGCCGACCTGCAACTACCTGGAATCAATGGCCAGCGACTGGACGTAGCGACCAACCTCTACGTCCTCGGCAGCGGCGTGCGCGCCTATGACCCGCGCCTGATGATATTTCTGCAGGCTGATCCGCTGAGCCCTTTCGATGAAGGTGGGGTCAATGGTTATGGGTACGCTGCGTGTAATCCGACCAACATGATGGACCCCAGCGGGTTGTGGCCGACCTGGTTGAAGTGGGCTTTCACAGGGGCTGCGTTGGCGTTTGGCGTTGTGACACTGGGGGCAGGTTTGGCAGGCATTGCTGCTGCTGGTTTAGCCGCCGTTACCTCGGCCCAGATAGTAGCCGTCGTCGGAGCGACGATGGGTGTCATTGGCAACATCTTAGGGGTGACCGCACTGAGTATAGAAGCGGTTGATAACGCAAACGGATGGGATCGCTCCCATCACATTAAAAATCTGGGGTGGGCGTCTTTCTCCTTTTCCATCGCCAGTTGGTCAGCCAGTGGATACAACGCCTGGGGGGCTGCGAGTAAAGCGTATGGCGCGGCGAAGACGGGGGTGGATGTAGGGAAGAACACAGCTGGTTTTGTTGTCGACGTCCCACTGCGTGAGGCGCTGAGGAGTGGGAGCAAATTAATCTTGGGTCGAACCTTTAAATTCGGTAAAGCGGTGACCACTAGCAGTAAGGCGTTCGGTTCCACACGAGCATTTGTCAGAACGGCTAATTTGATGCGCTCGTTGGTGGCGCGTTACGACGCTCTCGACTCCCCTTCCGAAGTGGACGACGCGACTAAGGGGGAAAGACGTGAGGCGCAGTCGCAATCACGTTCGGAGCTGGCGCACATCGCCGACATGCCAGACACCGCAAACCGGTTTTATCAGGCGTTCAGGGAGGAGGCTTTACGTATTCGTCAGCCGATCCTGAGTGAGCTTTACCAGGCGGCACCACAACGGTAAGGGTGATTCAAACACATCAGCAACGTGGAAAGCGTTGCGGCGATGTCGCTCCGCAGGAAATAGTGGACAAAAAAGCAGGTACATAAAGCCCTGCTTCTTCGTCCTTGGTTCAGGCTTACGGGCGTTTGCGCTCGACAGGGCGCAACAGGTGCGTCGGCGGCGTTTCACAGCTGATCTTGCGCCCCAGCAGCGTCTCGATCGACGGCAACTGATACGAGTCATCTTCCCCGGCAAAGCTGATCGATACACCCGCCGCCCCGGCACGACCGGTACGGCCGATACGGTGTACGTAATCGTCCGGCACTTCCGGCAGGGTGAAGTTGATCACATGGCTGATGCCATCGATGTGAATCCCGCGACCGGCCACGTCGGTGGCCACCAGCACGCGGATCTTGCCTTCGCGGAAGCCTTCGAGGGTCTTGATGCGCTTGTGCTGTGGCACATCGCCCGACAGTTGCGCAGCGTTGACGCCGTCACGCACCAGGCGTTCTTCGATGCGGCGCACTTCGTCCTTGCGGTTGGCAAACACCATCACGCGCTCCCAACCGTTGTCGTTGACCAGGTTGTAGAGCAGCTTGTACTTGTCGGCACCGGCCACGGCATAGATGTGTTGCTCGACGTTCTCGCTGGCGACGTTTTCCGCTTCGATCTCGACGATGGACGGGTCGGTGGTCCACTGCTTGGCGAGGTTCATCACGTCCTCGGTGAAGGTCGCGGAGAACAGCAGGGTCTGACGCTCGGATTTCGGCGGGGTCTGGCGAATGATCTGACGCACTTGTGGGATGAAACCCATGTCGAGCATGCGGTCGGCTTCGTCCAGTACCATCACTTCTACCATGTCCAGGTGCACGTCGCCGCGCTGGTTGAAGTCCAGCAGTCGGCCCGGCGTGGCTACCAGAATGTCGCAGTGACGGGCTTCGAGGTGCTTGAGCTGTTTATCGAAGTCCATGCCGCCGACGAACGTCATTACGTTAAGGCCGGTGTACTTGGTCAGGTCTGCGGCGTCCTTGGCAATCTGTACCACCAGCTCCCGGGTCGGGGCGATGATCAGCGCGCGCGGCTCACCCATGTAGCGTTCTTTCGGCGGCGGCGTCTGCAGCAACTGGGTAATGATCGAGATCAGGAACGCGGCGGTCTTGCCGGTGCCGGTCTGTGCGCGACCGATGGCGTCTTTGCCGGCCAGGGTGAAGCCCAGCACCTGCGCTTGGATCGGTGTGCAGTACGGGAATCCCAGGTCCTGGATGGCGTGCATCAGTTCAGGCGCCAATTTGAAATCGTGGAAGCGCGTCTTGCCTTCCTGCGGCTCGACGACGAAGTCTTCGAGTTTCCATGGGATCACCGGCGGCGTTGGCGCACGTTCGCGACGTGGCTTCGGTGCCACTGGCGCGGCAGCGGGTTCAACCGGCTTTGCCTGTTCAGGCGGTGTCACCGTTGGCTTCTTTGGCTGGGCAGCCGGTGCGTGCCGTGCGGGCTGTTTGCCGTCATTGCGGCTACCGGCTGTCGGAGCAGGAGCACTGGAATCAGGCGCGAGCGGCTCAGCCTCGCTTTTGCCGAACATCTTCTTGAGTGCTTTGAGCACGGTGATCTCATTAATTGGTTAAGGAATGTACGCCGGCCAGTGTAATGCAAGAATCGGGCGCGGCGTAGTGCGTCTGTCATACAGCTACATAAACTGTGGTTTTCAGCCCAGGCGAACGGTCAACCAGGCACCGATATCGCGTATCTCCTCGGGTAACACTTCGTGGCCCATTGGGTATTCCTGCCATGTCACGGTGACACCACGGGTTTTCAAATGCTCGTAAGCGCTGCGGCCCATGGCGTTCTGTACCACATCGTCGTACTGGCCGTGCAGGCACAGGGCGGGAATGCGCTGTTGGCTGGCTGATAATTCCAGCTCGTCGCTGAACGTAGGGGCATAGGTGGAGAGGGCGATCACGCCACCCAAGGGACCTTCCCAGTTCAGGAATGCGGTGTGGAAAACCACGGCGCCGCCCTGGGAAAAACCGGCGAGGAAAATTCGCGAAGCGTCTATTCCGGTTCTCTTCTGCGCTTCGATCAGGTCCGTGACCATTTTTGATGATGCTTCCAGTTCTTCCAGGCTGATCGAACGGGCCGGGCTCATGGCCTTGATGTCGTACCAACTGGGCATTTCATAGCCCCCGTTGATCGTCACCGGACGGGTCGGTGCCTGAGGCAAAACGAAGCGAGTGGTCAGCAAGCTTTCTTGTAGCGCCTCGGCCACCGGCAGGAAGTCGTAGCGATCGGCACCCAGGCCATGCAACCAGATTACGCAGGCATCTGCGGGCTTGGCGGGCTGAAGAATCAAGGGGTCGGTCATGTCTGCTCCATTAATGTGCGTGCGCTCCGATTAAGTGCGACGGAACGGTGCGTGGCTTGTCGATCTGTTAAGAGAATGTCGCAAGGTTGAATCTTTTGCACTTGATCATGGGCTGAAACGGCTCAGCCAGCACTCTGGTACGCGCCTTGCTACGTGTAGGTCGATGTCAGAACTTTCCTCAAGCGGTAACACTATCAGTGCATGCCGCTTGTAGGAAACAAGCTGGAATTACTGCGACAACTTCATGCCGCTTGACCCTAAAAAAAGCCAACACGGGTCGATATCGCCTCATAAGGGTGCGCTGAGGTTCGAGCTCCGACACAACAAGAGCAAACTGGAGGTTTGAATGAAGGTATTGAAATCCACCCTGGCCATCGTTTCCGCGGCGGCCGTTCTGGGTGTCAGCGGTTTCGCCCAAGCCGGCGCCACTCTGGATGCCGTGCAGAAGAAAGGCTTTGTGCAATGTGGCGTGAGTGACGGCCTGCCGGGTTTCTCGGTGCCGGATGCCAGCGGCAAGATCCTCGGGATCGACGCTGATGTGTGCCGCGCCGTGGCCGCTGCCGTTTTCGGCGACGCTACCAAGGTCAAATTCAGCCAGTTGAATGCCAAGGAGCGTTTCACCGCGCTTCAGTCCGGCGAAGTCGACATTCTGTCCCGTAACACGACCATGACCAGCTCCCGCGACGCCGGCATGGGCTTGAAATTCCCAGGCTTCATCACTTATTACGATGGCATCGGCTTCCTGGTAAACAACAAGCTGGGCGTGAAAAGTGCCAAAGAGCTGGACGGTGCAACCATCTGCATCCAGGCCGGTACCACCACTGAGCTGAACGTTTCCGACTACTTCCGCGGCAACAACCTGAAATACACCCCGATCACCTTCGATACCTCCGACGAAAGCGCCAAGTCGCTGGAGTCCGGGCGTTGCGACGTGCTGACCTCCGACAAGTCCCAACTGTTCGCCCAGCGCAGCAAGCTGGCCGCACCGAAAGACTACGTGGTACTGCCGGAAACCATTTCCAAAGAGCCATTGGGCCCCGTCGTGCGTAACGGCGACGACGAGTGGCTGGCCATCGTGCGCTGGGTTGGCTACGCCATGCTCAACGCTGAAGAAGCCGGCATCACTTCGAAAAACGTTGAAGCTGAAGCCAAGTCCACCAAGAACCCGGACGTTGCACGTCTGCTCGGTGCTGACGGCGAATACGGCAAAGACCTGAAAGTGAAGAAAGACTGGGTCGTACAGATCGTCAAGCAAGTCGGTAACTACGGTGAAGTGTTTGAGCGCAACCTGGGCAAGAGCACCCCGCTGGAAATCGACCGTGGCCTGAACGCGCTGTGGAACAACGGCGGCATTCAATACGCACCCCCTGTGCGCTGATCGCTGATGGTTCTGTCACCCGGTGGGCCAACCGCCGGGTGATGTTCTGTTCCATTATTTTCGGGGCATTTCATGCAAAAACAAATCGGCGCACCCAAGCAGAAGCTCAGCTTCAGCGATCCCAAATTGCGTGCGTGGCTCTTCCAGATCATCACGATTGTGGCGGTGGTCTCGCTGGGCTGGTACCTCTTCAACAACACCCAGACCAACCTTCAGCACCGAGGCATTACCTCGGGTTTCGACTTTCTTGAACGCAGTGCCGGCTTCGGCATCGCGCAGCATTTGATCGACTACACCGAATCGGACAGTTATGCCCGGGTGTTTGTGATCGGTTTGCTCAACACCTTGCTAGTGACTTTTATCGGCGTGATCCTGGCGACGCTGCTCGGGTTCGTCATCGGCGTGGCGCGGTTGTCGCCGAACTGGATGATCAACAAGCTGGCGACCGTGTATGTGGAAGTGTTCCGCAACATCCCGCCGCTGCTGCAAATCCTGTTCTGGTACTTCGCGGTGTTCCTGACCATGCCGGGGCCACGCAACAGCCACAACTTCGGCGACACCTTCTTTGTCAGCAGCCGTGGCCTGAACATGCCGGCAGCGATTGCCGCTGACGGTTTCTGGCCATTTGTGGTCAGCATCGTGGTTGCCATCGTGGCAATCGTGCTGATGGCGCGTTGGGCCAACAAGCGCTTTGAAGCCACCGGCGTACCGTTCCATAAGTTCTGGGCGGGCCTGGCGTTGTTCATCGTGATCCCGGCGTTGTGCGCCTTGATCTTCGGTGCACCGCTGCACTGGGAAATGCCCAAGCTGCAAGGTTTCAACTTTGTCGGCGGCTGGGTACTGATCCCTGAACTGCTGGCACTGACCCTGGCGCTTACCGTGTACACGGCAGCGTTTATCGCCGAGATCGTGCGTTCGGGTATCAAGTCCGTCAGCCACGGCCAGACCGAAGCCGCGCGCTCACTGGGCCTGCGCCCTGGGCCGACGCTGCGCAAGGTCATCATTCCGCAGGCCCTGCGGGTGATCATTCCCCCGCTGACCAGCCAATACCTGAACCTGGCGAAAAACTCGTCGCTGGCGGCCGGTATCGGTTACCCGGAAATGGTTTCGTTGTTTGCCGGCACGGTGCTCAACCAGACCGGCCAGGCCATCGAAGTCATTGCCATCACCATGAGCGTGTACCTGGCGATCAGCATCAGCATTTCCCTGCTGATGAACTGGTACAACAAGCGCATTGCGCTGATCGAGCGGTGAGGAAACGCCCATGAGTTCACATACTTTCAAACCGGATATGCCGCCGCCGAACAAAGTGTTCGGGCCGATGGCATGGATGCGCGCCAACCTGTTTTCCAGCTGGCTCAACACCCTGCTGACGCTGTTGGCGTTCTACCTGATCTACCTGGTGGTGCCGCCGATCCTGAGCTGGGCGATCATCGACGCCAACTGGGTTGGCACCACGCGTGCCGATTGCACCAAAGAGGGCGCCTGCTGGGTGTTTATCCAACAGCGCTTCGGGCAGTTCATGTACGGCTACTACCCCGGCGACCTGCGCTGGCGCGTGGACCTGACCGTGTGGCTGGCCATCGTCGGTGTGGCGCCGTTGTTTATCTCGCGTTTCCAGCGCAAGGCGGTCTACGGCCTGGGTTTCCTGGTGCTGTACCCGATCATCGCGTTCTTCCTGCTACACGGCGGGGCGTTTGGCCTGACCAACGTGGCGACCAGCCAATGGGGCGGCCTGATGCTGACCCTGGTAATCGCCACTGTCGGCATCGCCGGCGCCTTGCCGCTGGGCATCATGCTCGCGTTGGGGCGGCGCTCGAACATGCCGGCGATTCGGGTGGTCTGCGTGACCTTCATCGAGTTCTGGCGCGGTGTACCGTTGATCACTGTGCTGTTCATGTCCTCGGTGATGCTGCCGTTGTTCCTGCCGGAAGGCATGGGCATCGACAAACTGCTGCGGGCGCTGATCGGCGTGATCCTGTTCCAGTCGGCCTACGTGGCTGAAGTGGTGCGCGGTGGCTTGCAGGCGATTCCCAAAGGTCAGTACGAAGCGGCCGCTGCGATGGGCCTCGGCTACTGGCGTTCGATGGGCCTGGTGATTCTGCCGCAAGCCCTGAAGATGGTGATCCCCGGCATCGTTAACACCTTTATCGCGTTGTTCAAGGACACCAGCCTGGTGATCATCATCGGCCTGTTCGACCTGCTCAACAGCGTCAAGCAAGCCGCCGCCGACCCGAAATGGTTGGGCATGGCCACTGAAGGCTACGTGTTCGCGGCCCTGGTGTTCTGGATTTTCTGTTTTGGTATGTCGCGCTATTCCATTCATTTGGAACACAAGCTCGACACTGGCCACAAGCGTTAGGAGTTGATGTTATGAGCGAAGCGATCAAACAGCCTGTGAGCCCTGAAGGCATTATCCAGATGCAGGGCGTCAACAAGTGGTACGGCCAGTTCCACGTGTTGAAAGACATCAACCTCAACGTCAAGCAAGGCGAGCGTATCGTGCTGTGCGGCCCGTCGGGTTCGGGCAAGTCCACCACCATCCGCTGCCTCAACCGTCTGGAAGAGCACCAGCAGGGCCGCATCGTGGTCGATGGCGTGGAGCTGACCAACGACCTCAAGCAGATCGAAGCGATCCGCCGTGAAGTGGGTATGGTGTTCCAGCACTTCAACCTGTTCCCACACCTGACCATCCTGCAGAACTGCACGCTGGCGCCGATGTGGGTGCGCAAGATGCCTAAGCGCAAGGCCGAGGAAATCGCCATGCACTACCTGGAGCGCGTGCGCATCCCGGAGCAGGCGCACAAGTTTCCGGGCCAGCTCTCTGGCGGCCAGCAACAGCGTGTGGCGATTGCCCGTGCACTGTGCATGAAGCCGAAAATCATGCTGTTCGATGAGCCGACTTCGGCACTCGATCCGGAAATGGTGAAGGAAGTTCTGGACACCATGATCGGTCTGGCTGAAGACGGCATGACCATGTTGTGCGTGACCCACGAAATGGGCTTTGCGCGCACCGTGGCCAACCGTGTGATCTTCATGGACAAGGGCGAGATCGTGGAACAGGCGGCGCCAAATGACTTCTTCGACAACCCGCAGAATGACCGGACCAAGTTGTTCTTGAGCCAGATTTTGCATTGATCGATGTCTGAAAAAATAAACCCGGCCAAGTGCCGGGTTTATTTTTGCCTGCTGAAAATTTTCAGGAGGCTTGTAGGGCGAGTTGTTGTGCGTCAATCGAAAATACCGCTCCTTTTTCCTACCTAAGAACCCCTAGTGCGTTGCCTTTGTAGGTCAGTCCGAATAGGCTGTAGGAAAATTCATCCTATGATGGGACGAAAGCGCAAAATCCTATGACAGACATCGCCCCCCTGATCAAACGCTCTCTGGTCGACCAGGCCCTGGAGCAACTGCGCCAGCGCATCAGCCAGGGCATATGGGCCATCGGCGAGCGCCTGCCCACCGAGCCCGAGCTTTCCGCAGAGTTGGGCATCAGCCGCAATACCGTGCGCGAAGCCATGCGCGTATTGGCGTTTTCCGGCTTGATCGAGATCCGTCAGGGCGACGGCAGTTACCTGCGCTCGATGACCGACCCGCTGGGCGCCATGCGCGCGTTGTCCCATTGCACTCTGGAGCAGGCGCAGGAGACGCGGCAGATCCTGGAAGTGGAGGCCATCGGCCTGGCCGCCCTGCGTCGTACCGAGCAAGACCTGCATCGGTTGCGCGCGGCGCTCGACACCAGCGCCGCGCTGTACCACGGGGAACTGGAGGCCTACATCAGCGCCGATCTGGTATTCCACCAACAGTTGGTGGACGCGGCGCACAACCCGGCGTTGAGCGAGTTGTACCAATACTTTTCCAGCATCATCGGCGCGCAACTGCGCCAGACCCTGAACCTCTCGCCGCGCCGCCAAGCGGTGTTCGACCTGCACACCGCCCTGCTTGATGCCGTCGCACAGCAAGATGCGGAGCGCGCCAAATCCCTTTGCCGGCAGTTGATCAATGAACCCTGATGCCCCACGCACGCCTGAGTTGGAACAACTGCTGATTGACGCCGAGGCCGATGACGATGAGGTCCAGCACAGCCCCCCGCCAGTGAGCCGGCCGTGGCTATTGCTGCTGGGCCTGGTGCTGGTGGCGCTGAACCTGCGCCCGGCCCTGTCGAGCCTGTCGCCGCTACTCAGTGAGGTTTCCAGCAGCCTGGGGTTGTCGGCGGCCAGGGCCGGTTTGCTGACCACCTTGCCGGTGCTGTGCCTGGGTCTGTTCGCGCCGCTGGCGCCGATCCTTGCCCGGCGTTTCGGCGCCGAGCGGGTGGTGCTGGGGATTTTGCTGATGCTGGCCGGCGGTATTGTGCTGCGCAGTGCGTTCGGAGAAGTCGGCTTGTTTGTTGGCAGCCTGATCGCCGGCGCCAGCATCGGCATCATCGGCGTGTTGTTGCCCGGTATCGTCAAGCGCGACTTCGCCAAACAGGCGGGCACCATGACCGGGGTCTACACCATGGCGCTGTGCCTGGGCGCGGCGTTGGCGGCGGGGGCCTCGGTGCCCTTGAGCGACTACTTCGGCCACCGTTGGAGCATCGGGTTGGGCTTCTGGATGCTGCCGGCGTTGCTGGCCGCGTTGTGCTGGTTGCCGCAAATCGGGCACAAGCATGGCGCGCATCGCGTTGCCTACCGGGTGAAGGGCTTGCTGCGTGATCCGCTGGCCTGGCAAGTGACCTTGTACATGGGCCTGCAATCGTCCCTGGCCTACATCGTGTTCGGCTGGGTGCCGTCGATCCTCATCGACCGCGGCCTGAGCGCCACCGACGCCGGGCTGGCGCTGTCCGGTTCGATCATCGTGCAATTGCTCAGCGCCCTCACCGCGCCGTGGCTGGCCACGCGCGGCAAGGACCAGCGCCTGGCCATCGTGGTGGTGATGCTGCTGACCCTCGGCGGGCTGATGGGCTGCCTGTATGCGCCGCTCGACGGGCTGTGGGGCTGGGCGATCCTGCTGGGCCTGGGGCAGGGCGGCACGTTCAGCCTTGCGCTGACCTTGATCGTGCTGCGTTCGCGGGATGCCCACGTCGCCGCCAACCTGTCGGGCATGGCCCAAGGTATCGGTTACACCCTGGCGTCCCTTGGCCCGCTCGCGGTGGGCCTGATTCACGATTGGACCGGTGGCTGGGCCGCCACCGGCTGGGTTTTCGCGGTGATCGGCCTGGGCGCCATCGTCGCCGGTCTCGGTGCGGGGCGGGCGAAGTACGTCGGCGTGTGCAGCGAAAAAGTCTAGAGGTACACCACCTCCAGGGTCGCCGAACCGTCCATGAGGATGTCGGTACTCAGGTCCAGATTCTGTTTGGCGTTGATCACCGTCTCCAGGGTCAGCGTGCTGGTCAGGTTCTGGATCGCCATGGGGCCGGCGGTGCTGCCCGCAGTATCGGTGAAGCCCAGCAGGCTTTTGGCGCCCACGTCGATCGGGTTGCGGTTGGCCGTGCGCCAGGCCAGGCCGCCGGTGGTGGATTCGGTGCCGTAGACCTCGGCCACGGCGTCCACCACGGTCAGCGTTGGATCGAACGTCACTGAGTACACGCCGATCTTGTTCGCGCTGTTGTCCAGGCCCAATCCGTAATAAATCTCGCTGTTGACGTAGGCGGTGCCGTCGCGGTTGTCGCGCATGCGCAATGCGTAACGCACCGGGCCGTTGCAGGTCACCGTCAGGCCCAGGGACTTAAGCGGCAGCCGCGTGCCCGTCGTGAGGTTGAGGTCTTGCTGGGCGATCTTGCCGAAGTCCACCTGCCCGTTGTCCGACAGGCTCGGCACACAGGACGCCGGGGTGATTGTGGCGTTGACGTTCAGGTCGACAGCGGCGGCCTGCGCCGGTTGGCTGAACAGCAGGGGTACGAGGATCAGGTAGCGAGTAATCATGGGAGCCTCCGAGGTGCTTAGAAGTAGGTGATTTCCAGGGTCGCCGAACCGTCGAGCCGCACTTCACTGCTCAGGTCCAGGCTGTCGAGCGGCGCGACAAAGGCTTTCAGGCTGAGTAGCGCGCTGAGGTTTTGCAGGGCCGTCGGGCCTTCTGTGCTGCCGGTTGTGGCGGTAAACCCCAGGAGGCTGCGTGCGCCCAGGGGAATTGTGCTGGCGCTGGCGTTGCTCCAGGCGGCGCCGCCGGTGGTGGAGTCGGTGCGATACAGCTGTGGCAGGTTGTCGGCGCTGGCCTGGGCGGGGTCGACCAACAGGTAATAGCGGCCGATTTTCTGCCCGCGTGCATCCAGGCCCAGGCCGTAGGCGGTTTCATCGATGCCGCCGGTGGCTGAGCCGGCGCGGTTGTCGTGCATGACCAGGGCAAACGGGGTCGGGCCGTCACAGCTGACCGTGAGACCCAACGCGCGGGCGGGCAGGGCGGTGTCTTTGTCGCGACGCAAATCGCTGAACGACAACTTGCCAAAGTCCACCGTGCCGTTGTTGGCCAGGGTGGGCGTGCAGGCCGCTGGCGCGAAGCGCGCTTGCAGATGCAGCTCGCGCGAGCGTCCGGACGCGGGGGCATCGACCAGCGCCGAGGCGTCCCAGGTCTCGGCATCGCGCACCCGAAACGCCTCTTCCCGGGCCCAGGCATTGACCTGCAGTTGTGCAGAAAAACTGCGCCCGGCGACGGGCTGGCCGTCGTGCAGCGGGACGATGCCATGGTCGGCGCGCCAAGTCAGGCTCGCCGCCACCTGGGCGGGCGCCTGGCCGGGGCCGGCGAGCAGGCCCAGTTGCACCGCGCGGCCATCGAGCACGGCGTCATGCACTTGCACGCGGTAACTGCCACCGTCGGTGAAGCGCAAACGCTCGGTGCCGGCGGCCAGGGCGCGGTAGAACAGGCTCATGTCGGCGGTTTCCGGGCAGTTGAGGGTCAAGGACAGGCGTCGTTCACCGAGCAGTCGCTCGGCGGTCGGCGTTGACGCAATGGCGCGGTTCATCAGGCCAAAATCCAGGCGCGATTCGCTCAGGTCCAGGCGGCAGTCGTCCTGGGCCAGGGCGGTGCCGGTACACAGCAGCAGGGCTGCCAGGCAGTGGTGACGTTTCATGGGGCGTTCCTCAAGGCCGCTGGCAGCGGGCCGGGGCGGTTTCGAAATACACGTGGGGGTCGGCCTTGGCCGGCAGTTCAAAGCGCAAGTGGCAGCGCGGCTGATCGGCGGCCTTGATCCAAAGCGAACGGGTGTCGAGCACGTCGGACAAGAACACTTGGTTGCCTTCCTGGACCAGCGTGATGAACTCGCCGTCCTCGGTGGTCACGGTCGAGCCGCGTGGCATCGGGGTGTCCAGGGTCAGCAGCGCGCGGCGGGTGAGCGACACGCCGAACTCGATGCGGTCCACCGCGCCGCGCCCTGCCGAGACCACCGCGAGCCCGTTGTGGATGTCGGCATTGCGCGGCAGCGAGCGGGTTTGCACTTCCAGCGGGCTGCGCCCATAGGCGCTGAGCTGGGGCGCGACGGCCTGACCCTGCCAGTCGGTCCACACCGGGCCGCTGGGGGTATTGACCTTGATCCCGGCCATGTCGCCCACCGACAGCACGGCAAAGGTGTCGCGCACCGGGTAGGGCGAGAACGTCAACCCGTCGCTGTGCAGTACCACCGCGCCGCGTGCGCCGCCCTGGTAGCTGGAGCGTTCGGCGTCGGAGCGGGTGTAGTTGAAGTCCAGCTGGCTGTAGAACGGCAGGGCCGAAACGCCCAGGGACGACTCGACCTCGCGGTCGCGGGTGTCATGTTCGACGCCGACCCGATACGCCAAATGGTCGTTGATCTGTTCGTTGAGCCCAAGCCCGGTGCGGTGCTCGCCACCGGAATTGCGCACCCACGCGCGGCCTCGGCGGCTTTCGCCCAGGGGCAGACTGACCGTCAGGTACAGGCTGTCTTCGTTATAGCGACGCCCGCCCATGTGCCATTCGGCGGTGGCGGACACCGACATGCCGGCGATTTGCGTGCCCCAGGACGCCAGGGCACGGCTGCTGCTGTCGCCCTGGAACGAGGACGAACGCGAAAACCCCGCGCTGAAGGCGCCCAGCCACGGATGCGACCACGAGGTGGTGGCGCTCTGCTGGTCGCGGTAGCGCGTGCGTTGCTGCTCGCGGGTGTCGACGACGTAGGTCGACTCGCTGAGGTCGCGGTAGCCCAAGGTGCGCCAGGAATTGGCCGCCGTGAAGGCCCAGCGCTCGCTCAGTTTCTGCGACCACGACAGGTCGGTCTGCACACCGCGCTCCTGGGTGCGCCGCGAGGCTTCGGAGGCGACCACGGCGACTTGCACCTGGCTATCCTGCCAAGGCAACAGCCCCAGGCTCAGGCCCGCCGAGCGATAATCCTCGGCCGCCAACAGCCCGCTGCCGAAGCTGACCTGCGGATGCGGCGAGGCGCTCCAGCCCGCACTCACCACCCAGGGTTCAGCGCCTGGGCCGTCGCCGATATTGCGCACCCGCCCGGCCGCCACCGAGTAACCAGGCGCGGGCAGGCCCAGGCCGAGCATGGCGGCGGGCACGGTGAACCGGCGTTCCTCGCCGTTGCTTTCCTTGACCGTGACTTCGACGTCGGAGCGCCCATTCAGGCGCGGCACATTGCTCAGGCTGAACGGACCGGCGGGCACCACCGTGGAGTGAATCAACGTGCCGTTCTGGCGCACTTCCACCTGGGCCGGGCCATTGGCGATGCCATCGATGGTCGCGCCCTGGTTCTGATCTTGCAGGGCCTGTTCGGTGAGCACTTGCACGCCGGTGATTTGTGCCCCGGCGAGCACCGGGTTGTAGAGGTTGATCTGCCCGGCCTGCAACACCGCCTGGTGGCTGGCGAAGGTGCGCTGGGCGTAGGCGTCCAGGTGGGTGGTGCTTGAGGTGCTGTCTTGCCAGGTCTGCACCTGGCGGCTGCGCACGATCCAGTCGCCGGCATTGAAGCCGACCTCGGTATTGGCTGAGCCGAAGCGGCTGGCGTCGTCGCCGTAGTGGTTGTACAGGCCGGTCACGTCGTAGTTGAGCAGCGCGGCAAACCCGCCGGTCTGATAGCCGGAAATGTCCTGGGTGACCGGGCGCAGCGCCTGGGTCGGTACCACCAGGTTCAGGTTCAGGTTGGCCGGGTCATGCTCAATCACGGTTTGCGGGTATTGCTGGAGAAAGTCGTAGCAACGGCTTTCCTCGGCCGGGCCCGAAGACGGCGTCACCAACTGCGCGGCGTTCAGCAGCGGCGGGTCGAAGCAGGTTGCGCCGTGCTGATCGATGCTCACATCGACGCGCCCGCGCCGCTGGCCGTTGACCGTCAGGTTGAGCGCGTGGCGGCCTTGGGTAAACCGCGGGGCCTGCATCAGCAGGCTCGCGAGTTCAGGGTCGATGCCGCGCTGGAGCAGGGTCTGTGGGTCAAAGGAATCGCTCGACGACGGCGTCTGTGCCCAGGCCAGGTTTGTCGGCAACCCCAGGCTGAGTGTCAGCACAAGCAAGGCGAGGTGCGGTGAAACGCCGGGCACGGCTTTGCCGTCACGGTAATGAATGACTGTGTTCACACAAATGCACTCGGATGATGGAAGTACCCGGCGTGATTCCCTATCGCGTCAGGTCTTCCCGGTGGCCTTCAGTGGGTGGCCACTTCGTTATCGTGGCGCCGTTGCATCCCTGGGCGCCGTTGCATCACAGGGTTATGGGCGCGTCGTGGGGCTCGACGGCAAAGCCATACACGGTGGCCGGTTGCAGGCGCACGCGGGTGGCGCCGGTGCCGGTGCCGCTGGCGGTCATGGTCAGTGTTTCGCCGGGCAGCACGTAGGTGCGCGGCAGCATCGCCGAGGCATTGCCGGGCAGCAGTTGCAGCTCCTGGGCCAGGCGCACTACATACGGGGTAGGGTTGTGGACGCTGAGTTGGTCGGCCTTCAAGGTCCAGCTCAGGCCCAGCCACGGTGTGCGATTCGGTGCCAGCCCCTTGGGATGAATGATCACCGGCAGGTTCTGGCGTACGGTCACGCCCACTTGCGCGCGCCCGGCCTGGGCCGGGTCGCGTTGGGCGGGCATGCCTTCGAATATCGCGCGCTTGAGGCGCTGGGTTTGCAGCGGCGCCTGGGTTTGCAGGATGAAGCGCACCAGCTGGCTCTTGGACGCTTCGACGCGGGTCAGGGGTGGGGTCACGAACAGCAAGGTGTCGCTGTCCTCGGGAATGTTTTCGAGGGTGACGTGCAGCAGGGCCATTTTGTTGTCGGTGTTGGTGACCGAGACCGTAGCCTCGCCGTCGGCCTCGTTGACGATCACCACCGAGGTGTCCGGGACCATGCCGTCGGCACGCGCGACGGTTGCGCCGAAGACGGCCAGTGCTACGCAGCAGAGGCGCGGCATCGCACGCCAAACGGAAAGAAACAGGTTCATAACAGGGCTCTTCAATACAAGGTGCTTCAAGGGGGTCGCCATGTGCTCGGCATGTGACCGGGGCGCTGACGACGCAGGGTCAGAGGTAACGCAGGTTCAGCGTGATCGAGCCATCGAGGGGCACCTCTTCGTGGAGCGTCAAGGTGTTGGCCGGGCTGATCGAGGTGTCGACCCGCAGAGAGGCCACCAGCAGCCGGATCGGCGCGGGCAACGCATCGCCAGCGTGGGCGAAGCCCATGAACAGGCCGGGGTACACGTAAGGCTCGGGTTTCCAGGTGGCGCCCTGGTCGGATGAGGTCAGGGTCTGCATCAACTGCGAATCGCCAACCGGCCCGCGCAATGACAGGCTGACCGAGCCGAGGCGTTCGTCGGGGGCGTGGGGGTTCATGCCCAGCCCATAGAAGTAGTCCGGCGCCAGCGATGACTCGCGTTTGTTGTCGATGCCCACCAGAGCGAACAACACCGGTCCTTCGCAACTGATGCTCAAGCCCATTTGCTGATTCGGCAGCACGGTGTACTCACTGGGGTGCAGTGTCGTCGCGAGGATCCTGCCGTGGTCGACAAGGCCGTTGTCCGACAACGATACGGTGCAGGCGCTGGGGGTTATTCGCCCGTTGACGTCCAACTCCACAGTCGAGAGGGCGAAGGCCAAGGGCGTCGTCAGCAACAGCGAGGCGAGGGCCGGCAAGCGAATAAGCAGGGTCATGGCGTGAGTTACCTGGTGTTGAACGGTGGTACGGGCATCGGCTCAGGCGGCGTTACAGGTACTTGACTTGGATCGTGACCGAGCCATCAATCGGGGTATCGTCTGTGAGCGTCAGGTTCTTTGCCGCCAGGATGAACGGCCTTACCGCGAGCTCCATCGCGGTGTTCTTGGCCGCGACAGGGATGCGCCCTGCGTTGGGGTCGCGGATTGAAATAATGAGGTTTTTTGACCAGTTAGTGTCCGGATCATGGGTGCCCCAACTGGCGCCGTTGTCCATCGAGAAGATATGTGTGACGGCAGCCCCGTCGGCGACCCCTTTGTCGAGGAGCATGATGTAACCACCGATACGCTCACCCGCGAGCGTCTTGCCGATGCCATATCGGCCGATGTCACCGGAGTCTGCCCGGTTGTCAGTGGTCTGCATGGCAAACAGTGTCGGTGCCTCGCAGTCGATGCCCAATTGCAGGGTGGCCGGGGTCAGCCAGGTTGACGCCTCCGGGTTCAGGTCTTTGACCGAAATCCGGCCGACGTCGACGGTGGTGGCCGACAGGCTTGGTGTACACGCCGAGGGTACGATCAGGCCCTTGACGCTCAGGTCGACGGTGGATGCGGCGAATGCCGGGAATGCGCTGGCGATCAACAGGCCGGCAACGCTGGTGCTGAGTAGTTTTTTCATCACGGGTAAAGCTCCAGGGAAAGGGGGCATGCCCAGCCCATACAGGTGAACGGCGATACGGGCTTCGGGAAGGGCAGTGGCGTTACAGGTACTTGACTTCGATGGTGGCCAAACCATCGATCGCGGTGTCTTCGCTGATGGTCACGTTCTTTGCCGGGTGGATGAACGGGTTGACGGAAAGCGCCATCAGCGTGTTCTTGGCCGGGATGGGTGTTGACGCCGTACCGATTGCCTTGATCGAGATCAGACTCGTGGATTGCCAAAGGTCGTCTTCATAATGAGTGAACCAGGTGGTGCCGCCGTTGTAAGAAACAATGGTTTGGACGGCGACCGCGTCGGCCACGGCGTTGTCGAGAAACAGACCGTAGCCGCCGATCGGTTCGCCGGCGGCGGTCTTGCCGATACCAAACTCGCCGGCGTTGGCACTGGAATCAGTGCGGTTGTCGGTGGCCTTCATGGCGAACATCGTCGCGGTCTCGCAGTCGACGCTCAGCGACAAGGTGCTCGGGTTCAGCAGGGTGCGGCTTTCCTGATTAAGGTCCTTGACCGACACCCGGCCCATGTCGACGGTGTTGGCCGACAGGCTTGGCGTACACGCCGAGGGCACAATCAGGCCCTTGACGGTCAGGTCCACGGTGGACGCGGCGAGTGCCGGTAATGCGCTGGCGATCAACAGACCGGCAACGCTGGTGTGGAGTAACTTTTTCATGCGGGTAAAGCTCCAGGGAAGGATAGGCATACAGGGGGTGCAGGGGTTACAGGTAACGCACCTCGACGGTCACGTGCCCGTCGAGGGGGGCTTCATCGGTCAGGGTCAGGCCGTCGGCGCGGGCGATCCGGGTGTAGAGCGCAACGTCCGCGTCGAAACGCGTCACCGCCATGGGCCGGGTGGTGTTGTCGGCCGAAGCAGCCGCGAGCAGGTTGAGGTGGCTCAGCTGGGTTCCGGCGGCCCAACTGGTGCCGCCATCCAGTGACACGATGGTGCGCGCGGCCGCCTCATCCGCCACCGGGTTGCTCAAAGCCAGGGACACGCTGCCCAGGTTCTCGCCTTGGGACGTCGTGCCCAGGCCGTGATGGTTGGGAATCACCGCGGTGCCTTGACGGTTGTCGATGGTGGTCAAGGCAAAGAGCGTCGAGCCCTCGCATTGCACGCTCAGGTGCAGGGAATTGGGGGGCAACAGCGTGTGTCGGTCCGGGTTGAGGTCGCGCACGGTGACTTTGCCGTGGTCGATCACGCCGTCGTTCGACAAGCCCGTGATACAGGCTTTGGGCGTGATCGCGCCGGTCACGCGCAGGTCGGTTTGGCTGCCAGCCAAGGCGCTGGGCACAGTGGCCAGTAACAGGCTCGCCAGCAGCGCTGGGACATATTTATCCATGGAACGAACAACCTCTCTGGGTAATGTCCTGAGTGGATGGGTCACAGGTACTTGACTTCGATCGTGGTGGAGCCGTCGATCAGCACTTCATTGCTCAGGTCCAGGCTGTTGGCGGCGGCGATCTGGGTGTCGACCAACAGGTCGACGATCACGTTTTTGAGCGGGATCGGCTTACGGTTTTGCCCCGTCGAACCGTCGCCGAACGCCGCCAGGTACTGGCTCTGCCACATCACATCGTCGATGGGGCGCCAGCTCACGCCGTCCAATGACTCGATGGGCTCGGCGGCGACGTTGTCGGCCACCGGGCTCCTGAGGGAAATCCAGAACGTGCCGATTTTTTGCAGGTTGTTGATCAAGCCCAGGCCGTAACCGTAGCTGCTGGTCGACGACCCGGCGCGGTTGTCGGTGGTGCGCAGCGCAAACAGGGTCTGGGCTTCGCAGTCGACGTTGAATTGCAGCCGGGCGGTGGGCAGGTTGGTCGCCGTGGTGAGGTTCAGGTCTTTGGCCGAGAGCTTGCCGTGATCCACCAGGCCATTGCCGGACAACGTCGGTGTGCAGGCACTCGGGGTAATCACGCCAACGACCGCCAGTTCCACGGTGCTGGCGGCAAACGTCATGCCGCTGCAGACAAGGGCGACGGCGGCGGTGAGGGCGGCTAAGGGCTTTTTCATGTGATCGAGCTTCCAGTGCAAAGCTGATTGCCGAGGGGTCAAGGGAGGACGCGTCGGCAACGAGGTGGCGAACGCCTGGAGTGGCCGGTCGCGTCCCGCTTAGGGGATGCCGGGCAATTTATCGGGGGGAAGGCGTCTGGCAAATACAACAAATACGACAATGAACGGGTGTCGCACACGCCCAATCGACTTGTCGGAACTCGTTTTAGTGTGTGTAGGAAATTTAAGGATTTCGTAGTTGTTGTATCGCTTCAGCGCGCTCATTCAACTAGCGTTCCGGCCGATAGTTTTTCCACAGCACATTCGAACAGGTCTGAGCGTCAGCGCTTGAACCGCGGCCCCTCCGTCGGTGGATGGTGTGCCAGCCGTTGAGGTTGCCGATTCCGGCGCCGCGCGCTTTTTGAAGTTGAGGTAGTCATGTCTTCAGACCCTATCCCAGGCGACCAAGCAGGGGATGACCGGGTCGCGCAGCCCCCGTCGACCGTGCATTGGCGTGAGCTCAAAGTGTTGTTGGTGGACGATCACCCCGCATACTGCCTGCTGATGGGCGCCATGTTCGAGCGGCTGGGGCTGGCTTTTGAAGTGTGCGCACATGGCCAGGCCGCGCTGGCGTTTCTGGACGTTACCTGTGTCGACCTGATTTTCAGCGACTGCCAAATGCCGGTGATGGACGGCTTTGCCATGACGCGCGAACTGCGCCGCCGCGAACAGCGCGCCGGAACGCAGGGCGTGCCGGTCATCGCGTTCACCGGCAAGCTGGGCGCGCATGAAATCCAGCAGTGCCAGGCCGCCGGCATGGATGCCTGGTTGGACAAACCGGTGACTTTCCAACAACTGCGCCAGGTGCTCGGCGACTGGCTGCCCGGCCCACGTATCAGCGAGGCGGTGCAGCCGATGGTGGCGGTCGAAGGGCGCTGGCCGAGTCGCGCACGGCTGGGTCAACTGTTCGGATGCCCGGAGGCGTTGCCCGGCATCCTGGCGAGCCTGGTGTACGAAGCCGAGATCGATCTGCATGCGCTGGCCCAGGCCGCCGACGGCCTGCACGCGCAGGCAACGGTCGAGCACTTGCACCGCTTGATCGGTAGCGTGGCATTCTTCGGTGCCACACCGCTGGAAAGGCGTGGTCAACTGTTGATCGAAGCGATCAACCGCGACGGCGTGGCCATGCACCTTCCGCGCTTGCTCGCATTGCGCAGTGACTTGATCGGGTATTTGAACTATTT
Organism: Pseudomonas simiae; assembly: GCF_000934565.1. Lineage (NCBI taxonomy): Bacteria > Pseudomonadati > Pseudomonadota > Gammaproteobacteria > Pseudomonadales > Pseudomonadaceae > Pseudomonas > Pseudomonas simiae. Next base: position 1,111,457 of record NZ_CP010896.1, read on the forward strand.
GTCGGCGTTAGGAAATGGATGACAGCTCATGCTGATGCGTGTTGTAGGTCTTCGGAGTGGGGTATTTCCTTTTTTTCTGTAGGGCAAAATCCTGTTTCCAGGGATTGCTGGGCTATCTGCCATTACTGCTTTCAGGGGCGGTTGTTGCTGATCCGATCCGGGAGTATTTTGCGCGGATTCAAGTTGCCATCATGGTGGTGCTCATGCTTCGCGTAATTATTGCTGACGATCATCCCATTGTGCGTATCGGGCAGAAAGTGGTGATAGAAGCCAATGGCCGATGCAAAGTCGTTGCCGAGGCCGACGGTCCGGATCAGTTGCTGGCGCTGGTGGACAGCACGCCGTGCGACATCCTGGTCACGGACTTTGCCATGCCGGGTAACCAGCAAGCCGACGGTTATAGCTTGCTGGGCCTGATGCAGCGCCGGCATCCGGACTTGCCGGTGATTCTGGTAACCATGTTTGCCAGTGTCGCCACCTTGCGCGAATCGTTTGCCCAGGGGGCCCGGGCGGTCCTGGCCAAAAGCGCGTCGGCCCGTGAACTGCCGCTGGCGATTGCCGCCGTCAGTGAAGGGCGCACCTTCGTCAGCGAATGTTTGCGTGCGCAACTGGCGGAGGCCGGGACGGGTAACCAGCAAGCCGTGCCGCAGTTGTCCTGCAAGGAGCGCGAAGTGGTGCGCATGCTCGCCAGCGGTATGACCGTCAGCCAGATCGCGGCGCGGGTCAACCGCAGCATTTCGACCATCAGCAAGCAGAAAAGCACGGCGATGAACCGGCTGTGCATTTCTACCGATGTGGATCTGTTCGCCTATGCCCGCAGCAGCGGCATGGTGCCCTGAGCCCGGCGCGGCAAGCCGCCCATTTGCGCGGCGAATGTTGCTAGCCTTGGCGCTGCCGGCGGCTTATCGTGCGGCTATCTTTTCGACGCCAGCGGACCCTGCCCATGAGTGATGCCCATAACGCCCTGATCACCGAGTTCTACAGCGCCTTCCAGCGCCTGGACGCCGAAGCCATGGCCGCCTGCTACACCGACGACGTGGTGTTCAGCGACCCGGCCTTTGGCGAGCTGCGTGGCCGCGATGCCGGGGATATGTGGCGCATGCTCACCACCCGCGCCAAGGACTTCTCCCTGACCTTCGACCATGTGCGCAGCGATGACAGCACCGGCAGTGCGCATTGGGTAGCGACGTACCTGTTCAGCGCCACCGGCAATACGGTGGTCAACGACATCGGTGCGCGGTTCGTGTTTCGCGATGGCAAAATCTGCGAGCACCACGACCACTTCGATCTGTGGCGTTGGTCGCGCCAGGCCCTGGGCTTGAAAGGCCTGCTGCTGGGCTGGTCGCCTGCGCTGAAAAACGCCGTGCGCGCCCAGGCGCTCAAAGGGTTGAAGGCATTCCAGGCCGGTCGTTGATAAGATTAGCGTTCCTCTGGTTTGCAGACATCGCCCGTGACTGATCCTTCCGCACCCAAACCCTGGTTCGTCTACCTGGTGCGCGCCGCCAATGGTTCCCTGTATTGCGGCATCAGCAATGACCCGGTGCGCCGCTTTGCCTCGCACCAGAGCGGCAAGGGCGCCCGGTTCTTTTTGTCGAGCCCTGCCGTGGCGTTGGTGTACACCGAGCAATGCGCGTCCAAGGGCGAAGCGCTGCGCCAGGAACGCCTGATCAAGAAGTTGAAGAAGAGCGCCAAGGAGTGCCTGGCGGCCAGTGGCTCATTGATTTGACTGATGGGTTCCCATCGCCCCGTTTCCTGTGGTTGCAGGCTAAGCTAGCGGTTCATTTCTAGCGCGGAGCCTGGCATGTCTGAGTTAATCCTCCACCATTACCCGCAGTCCCCCTTTGCTGAAAAAGCCCGCCTGCTTCTGGGTTTCAAGGGATTGTCCTGGCACTCGGTGCATATCTCGCCCGTCATGCCCAAGCCTGACCTGACAGCCCTCACCGGCGGTTATCGCAAGACCCCGGTGTTGCAGGTCGGCGCAGATATCTACTGTGACACCGCCTTGATTGCCCGTCGCCTGGAGCAGGAAAAGTCTGCGCCGGCACTGTTCCCCCAAGGCCTGGAACTGGTCACTCAAGGCTTCGCGGCCTGGGCGGACTCGGTGGTGTTTTCCCATGCTGTGGCGCTGGTGTTCCAGCCGGAATCCCTGGCGGTGAAATTTGCCAAGGTGCCGCCGGAAATGATCCAGGTGTTGGTGGCGGATCGCAGCAAGCTGTTCAGCGGCGGCACCGCAACCCGTGTGCAATTGGACCAGGCCAAGCACCAGTGGCCGACGATCATCCATCGCATCCATCAGCAGTTGCAGCACCCGGCGGAGGATTTCCTGTTCGGCGAGCCGTCGATTGCCGACTTTGCCCTGGCCCACCCACTGTGGTTCCTCAAAGGCTCTTCAGTGACGTCGCCGTTGGTGGACTTCTATCCGACCGTCGCTGCCTGGCTGGACCGTGTGCTGGGGTTCGGCCATGGTACCTCTATCCAGATGAGCGCCGAGCAAGCCTTGGAGGTATCGCGTAACGCTGCACCGGCTGTTTTGCCTGAAGAAGTGTTCGAGGACTTGAACGGCTTCAAGGCCGGCCAGCAGGTGACCATTTCCGCCACCGACTACGGCACCGACCCGGTCGCTGGGGAACTGCTGTTCGCCGGGCGCGAAGAGCTGATCCTGCGCCGTACCGACGAACGTGGCGGCACCTTGCATGTGCATTTCCCGCGCATGGGGTTTTGCATCCAGGCGCAATAAACAAAAAAGTTGCAAATAAAAGTGAGGTAAATCCACGGCCCATCCGTGTAGTGCTTGAAACTGCGATCTATTCGCATTAACAGCGTTTTCTACACGGGTTCTCACAGCATGAAGTCGACGGCGGGCGGTTGGGTTAAACAGTGGCTGGGAGCCTCGGTATTGGCGGTATCGGGGCTGGCGCTGCTGCCCTTGAGTGTGGCGCAGGCGCAGGCGCAGGCGCAGGAGCAGCAAAGCGCCCGGTTCAACTTCGCCCTGACGGCCAAGCCGCTGCCCCAGGCCTTGAGCGATTTCAGCCGCGTCACCGGCATCAGCGTGATCTACACCGATGAAGCGCCCTACGGCCTCAGTGCCCCGGCGGTCAGCGGGCAAATGAGCGCGACCCAGGCCCTGCAACGGCTGCTGAGCAACACCGGCTTCACCTTCCGTCAGATCGATGCCCGCACCCTGGCGCTTGAGCCGGTGCCGACGGAGGGCGCGGTCAACCTCGGCGCAACCACCATCAGCGGTGTCGGCCAGCAAGTCGAGGACAGCACCAGCTACCAGCCACCGCCCACCAGTTCGGTGATGCGCTCCCACGCGCTGCTGCTGGAAACCCCGCAAACCGTCAACGTGGTGCCTGCCCAAGTACTGCGTGACCAGACCCCGCGTAATCTGGATGACGCCCTCGCCAACATCAGCGGCATCACCCAGGCCAATACCTTGGCCAGCACCCAGGACGCCGTGATGCTGCGGGGCTTCGGCGACAACCGTAACGGTTCGATCATGCGCGACGGCATGCCCATCGTGCAGGGGCGCGCGCTGAATGCTACGGCCGAGCGCGTCGAAGTGCTCAAGGGCCCGTCGTCGCTGCTGTACGGTATTCAGGACCCGGGCGGCGTGGTGAACATCGTCAGCAAAAAGCCGGAGCTGATGCGCTCCACTGCCCTGACCGTGCGCGGCTCTACCTTTGGTGACGGCAAGAACGGCAGCGGCGGCAGCCTCGACACCACCGGCCCGATTGGCGACAGCGGCTTGGCCTACCGGCTGATCGTCGACCATGAAGACGAAGATTACTGGCGCAACTTCGGCACTCACCGTGAGAGCCTGATCGCGCCGTCCCTGGCCTGGTACGGTGACAGCACCCAATTGCTGTTTGCCTACGAACACCGCGAATTTCTCACGCCGTTCGACCGTGGCACCGCCATCGATCCCAAGACCAATCACCCGCTGGACATCCCAGCCACACGCCGTCTGGATGAACCTTTCAACAACATGGAAGGCCGTTCCGACCTGTACCGCTTCGAAGCCGATCATGACCTGAACGATGATTGGAAAGCCCATTTCGGCTACAGCTGGAACCGCGAGACCTACGACGCCAGTCAAGTGCGTGTGAGTGCGGTGAACGCCAACGGCACGCTGACCCGCAAGATGGACGGCACCCAGGGCGCGATCACTACGGACCGCTTCGCCACGGCGAGTCTGGAAGGCAAAGTCAATGTGTTCGGCCTGCAAAACGATGTGGTGTTCGGCCTGGATGACGAGTACCGCAAGATCTACCGCGCCGACCTGATCCGCCAGAGTTCGCGCGCCACCAGCTTCAACTACAACAATCCGGTGTACGGCAACGAAGTGGCGGGCACGACCGTCAGCCCCGCCGACAGTGCCCAGACCGACCTGCTGCGCAGCGATTCGTTGTTCTTCCAGGACGCCATCCACCTGAACGAACAGTGGATTTTTGTCGCCGGCGCGCGCTACCAGATGTATGACCAATACGCCGGCAAAGGCGTACCGTTCAAGGCCAACACCAACGGCAACGGCCAGGCCTGGGTGCCGCGCGCGGGCCTGGTGTATCGCTACACCGATGAGTTGTCGTTCTACGGCAGCTACACCGAGTCGTTCAAACCCAATTCCACCATCGCCGCCTTGGCCGATGGCAGCACCTTGACCGGCGACCTCACGCCCGAGGAGTCCAAGTCCTGGGAACTGGGGGCCAAGCTCGACATTCCGGGACGCATCACCGCCAGCGCGGCGTTGTTCAATATCGACAAGCGCAACGTGCTCGTCTCTGTTGGCTCAGGCGCCAACACCGTCTACAGCATTGCCGGCCAGGTGCGTTCCCGTGGCCTGGAACTCGACGCTACCGGGCAGTTGACCGACAAGGTGAGCCTGATCGGCAGCTACGCTTACACCGATGCGCTGGACGTCAAGGACAAGGACCCGACCCTGGAAGGCAACCGTCTGCAAAACGTCGCCAAGCACACCGGCTCGTTGGCTGTCGCCTATGACTTCGGCAACATCTTTGGTGGCGACCAGTTGCGGGTGGGGACCGGTGCACGTTACGTCGGTGCACGCGCAGGCGATGCGGCCAACGATTTCACCTTGCCGGGGTATACCGTGGCGGATGCGTTCGCCACCTACGACACCAAGATCGATGGGCAGAAGGTCAAGTTCCAGCTCAACGTGAAGAACATGTTCGACCGCGTCTACTACACCTCGGCGGCCAGCCGCTTGTTTGTGTCCATGGGCGATGCACGGCAGGTGTCGGTGTCCAGCACCCTGGAGTTCTAAGGGGGTTGTGGTAGCGTTGCCGCCATTGATGTCTTGGCGGAAACGATACTGATGCATTTTGGACGATGGCTACATCTGCTGTGCTTGAGCTTTTTGCTGGGTGGTTGCGCGAGTGTTTCACCGACTTCCACCCCGGCAACCCTGGAGCAACTCCTGGCTGACCCGGCCCTCAACGGCGCCACTGTTTCCCTGATGGTGCGTGATGCCCGTAGCGGTAGCACGCTCTATCAACACAACTCGCGTACACGGTTGATCCCCGCGTCCAATCTCAAATTGCTCACCACCGCAGCGGCGATGGATGTGCTGGGGCCGCAGTACCGTTTTTCTACCCAATTGCTGAGTAATGGCACGCTGCAAGGCGAGCGCCTCACCGGTAACCTGTACCTCAAGGGCCTGGGTGATCCGACCACGCAGTTCGCTGATTACCAGGCATTGGCGGCACAGCTTGCAGCCCAAGGCGTGCGTCAGGTCCAGGGCGACCTGGTTTTCGACGATACCTTTTTCGACGCCGAGCGCCTGGGTGTGGACTGGGCTCACGACGATGAAAGTACCTATTACGGTGCGCAGATTTCAGCGTTGACCGTATCGCCGAACACGGATTTTGATGCGGGGACGTTGCTGGTCACGGCGAAGGCCCCTAGCGGGGTTGGCCAACCGGTCAGCGTGGTGGTGAGCCCGTCTACCGACTACGTGCAACTGAGCAACCGTGCTGTCAGCGGCCCCGGCAACAACTACGGCATCACCCGCCAGCATGGCACCAATCTGTTGCAGCTCACCGGCACGCTGGCGCCGGGCAAGCAAAGTCGACAGTGGGTGAGTGTGTGGGAGCCGACGCAACTGGTGGCCAATCTGTTTGAGCAGGCGTTGGCGCAGCAGGGCATTCAGGTGCTGGGGCGGCGTGTGATCGGTGGCGCAAGTCCGGTCACGGCCAGGGTGCTGGCCGAGCATCAATCGGCGCCGCTGCAGGCACTGCTCACACCGCTGCTCAAACTGTCGAATAACAACATGTCCGAAGCCTTCCTCAAGGCCATGGGCCGCAAGGCGTCCAATGCAGGCACGGCGCAGGCCGGTGTCGCGGCAGTGGCAGACTTTATGCGGCGCCAAGGTTTGGACCCGATGACGCTGAGCCAGGTCGATGGTTCGGGCTTGTCGCGGCGCAATCTGGTGTCGTCGCAAAACCTCACCGATCTGCTGCTGGCGACGGCCAAACAACCCTGGTTCGAGGCCTGGTACAACGCCTTGCCGATCGCCGGTAACACCGATCGCATAAGCGGCGGCAGCCTGCGTTATCGACTGCGCGGGACGCCGGCGGAAAATAACCTGCATGCCAAGACCGGCTCCATGGCCGGCGTGTCATCGTTGAGCGGCTACATCACCGACGCCCAGGGCCGGCGCCTGGTGTTTTCTATTATCAGCAACAACTACCTGAGTACCGCCGCACCGATCCGCGCCCTGGAAAACCGCGTGGCGCTGGCCCTGGTCCAGTGGCACGACTAGTTCAGGGCTGATAGCCCATGCGCCAACTCACGGCCCGGGTCGCCGCCAGCAAGTGCTGCGCCGCCGGGCCATCTTCGTCGGCATGGAACAACGAGGTGGGGCCAACGACGGTCATCACCGCCGCCACTTGGCCGATGGCATTGAAGACCGGCGCCGACAGGGCATCGACGCCGGGCATCAACAACCCGTGCACGAAGTGCAGACCACGGCTGCGGATCTGCTCGCAGGTGGTGGCGTAGGCCTGGTCATCCGCCAGGGCATGAGCGATGCCGGCCTGGATTTCCCGCTCACGCAGCTCCACGGTTTCCCGCGACGGCAGGTAAGCGCTGAACACCAGCCCGGTGGACGAGCTGAGCAGAGGCAGCACCGAGCCCAATTGCGTGACCACTGTTACCGCGCGCACCGCCGGCTCAATCTGCACGACGGTGGCGCCCTGGTTGCCCCACACGGCTAAAAAGCAGGTTTCATTCAGTTCATCGCGCAGCTCCGCCAGGGGCATCGCGCCGACTTTCAACACATCCATGCTGCCCAGCGCCGCCAAGCCCACGCGCAACGCTTCACGGCCCAGGCCGTAGTGGTTGGTGGCGGTGTTCTGTTCGGCAAAACCCGAGGCGATCAGCGCCTGTAAATAGCGGTGCACCTTGCTCGCCGGCATCTGCACGTGCTCGGCCAGGCGTGACAGCGAAGTGGCCGGCGACAGTTCGGCCAGAGCCTTGAGGATATCGGTGCCGACTTCGGCCGAGCGGACTTTCTGTTTACCGGTGTCGCGGGGCTTTTCCATGGAAGGGCGAGAATCCGAGAGATGAATGGGCGTCTTTATAGCTTGACGGTCGATGGTGATCAAATTACGTTATGCGTAACTGGATTACGATAAAAACAACTTCCGTGTAGAGGACGATCCATGAACCTCGAATACCTGTCGGGCTTCGGCAATGAATTCGCCAGCGAAGCCTTGCCCGGCGCGCTGCCGATCGGCCAGAACTCCCCGCAAAAAGCGCCCTACGGGCTGTACACCGAACTGTTCTCTGGCACTGCGTTCACCATGGTGCGCAGTGAAGCCCGGCGGACCTGGCTGTACCGCATTCAGCCGTCGGCCAATCACCCGGCATTCATCAAGCTTGAGCGGCAACTGGCCGGGGGGCCGTTGGGGGCGGTAACGCCTAATCGCTTGCGCTGGAACCCGTTGGATATGCCGAGCGAACCGACGGACTTCATCGATGGGCTTGTAGGAATGGTCGCCAATTCAGGGGCAGAAAAGCCCTCAGGCATCAGCATCTACACCTACCGCGCCAACCGTTCCATGGAGCGTGTGTTCTTCAACGCTGATGGCGAGTTGTTGATTGTGCCGGAGCTGGGTCGCCTGCGTATTGCTACCGAGCTTGGCGTGCTGGAGGTGGAGCCGCTGGAAATCGTCGTGTTGCCTCGTGGCCTGAAATTCCGCGTCGAGTTGCTGGATACGCAAGCGCGCGGTTACGTCGCCGAGAACCATGGTGCGCCGCTGCGTCTGCCGGACCTGGGCCCTATCGGCAGCAATGGCCTGGCCAATCCACGCGACTTCCTGACGCCGGTTGCCCACTACGAAGATGTGAAAAAACCAACAACGCTGGTGCAGAAATTCCTCGGCGAACTCTGGGCCTGTGAGCTGGACCATTCGCCACTCAACGTGGTCGCCTGGCACGGCAACAACGTGCCGTACAAATACGATCTGCGCCGCTTCAACACCCTTGGCACCGTGAGCTTTGACCACCCGGATCCGTCCATCTTCACTGTGTTGACCTCACCTACCAGCACCCACGGCCTGGCCAACCTCGACTTCGTGATCTTCCCGCCACGTTGGATGGTGGCTGAGAACACCTTCCGTCCGCCGTGGTTCCACCGCAACCTGATGAACGAATACATGGGCCTGATCCAGGGGGCCTACGACGCCAAGGCCGAAGGCTTCCTGCCCGGTGGCGCGTCGCTGCACAGCTGTATGAGCGCCCACGGCCCGGACGGCGAGACCTGCACCAAGGCCATCAACGTGGACCTGGCGCCGCACAAGATCGATAACACCATGGCCTTCATGTTTGAGACCAGCCAAGTGCTGCGTCCCACCCAGTTCGCCCTGGACTGCCCGCAACTGCAAAACACTTACGACGCGTGCTGGGCCTCGCTGCCCGCCACCTTCAACCCGAACCGGAGATAACCCATGACTCAGCCTACACTTACCCGCAGCTGGGTGGCCTCCGCCAATGGTCACACCGATTTTCCCCTGCAAAACCTGCCGTTGGGCGTGTTCAGCGTCAACGGTTCGACCCCGCGTGCTGGCGTGGCGATCGGCGACTCGATCCTGGATCTGCAAGCCGCCATCGATGAGTTTGACGGTGAAGCCCGCCGTGCGGTCGAAGCGACCGCGGGTGGCCAACTGAACGCGTTTTTTGCACTGGGCCGCGGCCCGCGCGTGGCCTTGCGCGAGCGTCTGTTGGAGTTGCTGGCCGAAGGCAGCACGTTGCACACCCGTGAAGCGCAGGTGCTGCATCGCGCTGCCGATTGCCAGATGCACGTTCCGGCGCGGATCAATGACTACACCGACTTCTACGTCGGCATCGAGCACGCGCAAAACGTCGGCAAACTCTTCCGCCCCGACAATCCTCTGCTGCCCAACTACAAGTACGTGCCGATTGGATACCACGGCCGTGCTTCGACTATTCGCACCTCGGGCACCGATGTACGCCGCCCCAAAGGCCAAACCCTGCCGGCCGGCCAGAGCGAGCCGACCTTCGGCCCGTGCGCACGCCTTGATTACGAATTGGAGCTGGGCATCTGGATCGGCCAGGGCAATGAGATGGGTGATTCGATTGCCATTGGCGATGCGGCCGATCACATCGCCGGTTTCTGTTTGCTCAATGACTGGTCGGCACGGGATATCCAGGCCTGGGAATACCAGCCGTTGGGGCCGTTCCTGTCGAAAAGCTTTATCACCACTATCTCGCCTTGGGTGGTGACGGCCGAAGCCCTGGAACCGTTCCGCAAAGCGCAGCCGGCGCGCCCTGAAGGCGACCCGCAGCCGCTGTCGTATCTGCTGGATAAACGTGACCAGGCCGCAGGTGCGCTGGATATCGAGCTGGAAGTACTGCTCACCACCGCCGCCATGCGCGAGCAGAACCTGCCGGCCCATCGCCTGGCCCTGAGCAACAGCCTGCACATGTACTGGACTGTCGCGCAATTGGTGGCGCACCACAGCGTCAACGGTTGCCAATTGCAGGCGGGCGATCTGTTTGGTTCGGGCACCTTGTCCGGCCCGCAAGCCGGCCAGTTCGGCAGCCTGCTGGAAATGACCGAAGGCGGTAAAAAGCCGGTCGAATTACCGTCCGGTGAGGTGCGCAAGTTCCTCGAAGACGGTGATGAAATCATCCTGCGTGCGCGCTGCAACCGTGAAGGCTTCGCCTCCATCGGCTTCGGCGAATGCCGCGGCACCGTGATCGCGGCACGCTAGGAGGGCAGGGCGATGGAACTCTACACCTACTACCGGTCCACCTCGTCGTATCGGGTGCGCATTGCCCTGGCGCTCAAGGGCCTGGACTTCACCGCCGTGCCGGTCAACCTGCTGGTGCCGGCGGGCGGTGCCCATCGCCAGCCCGAGTACCTGGCGATCAACCCGCAAGGTCGTGTCCCGGCCTTGCGTACCGAGGAGGGCGAACTGTTGATTCAGTCGCCGGCGATCATCGAGTACCTCGACGAACGTTATCCACAGGCGCCGCTGCTCTCCAGGGACCTGGCGACCCGCGCTCATGAGCGTGCGGTGGCCTCGATCATCGGCTGCGATATCCATCCGCTGCATAACTCCAGCACCCAGAATCTGCTGCGCCAATGGGGGCATGACGAGGCGCAACTGTTGGAGTGGATCGGGCATTGGATCAGCCAGGGCTTGGGCGCGGTGGAACAGTTGATCGGCGACCAAGGGTTTTGCTTCGGCGAGCAGCCGGGGTTGGCCGATACGTTCCTGATCCCGCAAATGTATGCGGCCGAGCGCTTCAAGGTGCCGTTGGCCAGTTACCCGCGCATTGGACGGGTGGCGGCGTTGGCGGCCCAGCACCCGGCATTTGTGCGGGCACACCCCGCCAATCAACCGGATACACCCGCTGCCTGATTCCTGCTGTTCCATAAAAATAAAAAACAGGTACTTGCGATGCACAATCAGCTTGCCAGCTTTCGCGCGGCACTCGACGCCCGTCCGGTGTCGCGCTATCAGTGGTTGATTCTCCTGTTGCTGGCGCTGCTGCTGGTGACCGACGGCTATGACGCCCAAGTGCTGGGTTACGTGGTGCCGGCGCTGGCCCAGGACTGGGGGCTGGAAAAGGCTGCATTTGGCCCGGTCTTCAGCGCCAACCTGCTGGGGCTTACCTTGGGGTCGTTGCTGGTGACGCCGCTGGCGGATCGGTTCGGCGTGCGGCGCATCCTGCTCGGCTGTGTGCTGATCTACGCCAGCCTCACCGTGTTGATGGTGTTCGCCAACTCGCTGACCACACTGATGGCCGCCCGGTTTATCTGCGGCATCGGTATGGGGGGCGCGATGCCGAGTGCGATGGCGTTGATGTCGGAATACTCGCCGCCGCGCCTGCGTACCTTGATGGTGACCTTGGCGGCGTGTGGCTTCTCGTTCGGCGGTGCGGCGGGCGGGTTTGTGGCGGCGGGGTTTATCGAAGGCTTTGGGTGGCAGGCGGTGTTTCTGGCGGGTGGCGTGACGCCATTGCTGTTGTTCCCGTTTCTGGTATGGCTGCTGCCGGAATCATTGCCGCGTTTGCTGCGTGATGCACCACCCTATGCACGGTTGCAGAACGTGACGTCACGCATGCTGCCGGGCTGGCAACCGCCGCTGGCGACCGAGGCCGAAAACCAACAGGAGCAGGGCAGCAAACTGACGGTGGTGGAACTGTTCCGCAATGGCTACGCACGTCCGACGCTGCTGATCTGGTCGACGTTTTTTGTCAGCCTGATCCTGCTGTATTTCATGATCAGTTGGCTTCCGTCGTTACTGCTGGAGAGTGGGTTGGCGTTGAAAGAGGCCAACCTGGTGACCTCGATGTTCCTGTTCGCCGGTACTTTGGGTGCCATCGCCATGGCCTGGTTCGCCGACCGCTTGAAACGCAAAGTGCGGCTGTTGTCCGGCGTACTGGCCGCCGCAGCGGTGTGCACGCTTCTGCTCGGCCTGAACCATGACAACCCGCGCTACTTGGTGGCCTGTGTCGTTGCGGCCGGTTTTTGCATCATCGGTGGTCAACTGACCCTCAATGCCTTCGCCAGTAACTTCTACCCCGCGCATGTACGTGCCACCGGTACGGGGTGGGCGCTGGGAGTGGGGCGTTTTGGTTCAATCCTGGGACCGTTGTTTGGCAGCCTGTTGCTGGCGATGCATATCCCCGTGCAGCAGATTTTCTTTTTCTGCGCGATCCCGGCGGTGATCGCGGCTTTGTTGATCATTCAGGTGCGTTCGCCCGAAGCTGAAGGTTCGAAGAGCCCGTTGGCTGGGGCTGCCCTCAAGGCGCCACAGGCCTAATGCACCACTGAATTAGGCGGCAGGTGCCCCAGGCGCTCGGTCAGGCGCAGGCGCTGGATCGGGTCTTCGCTGAGCATCAGCGCATGTTCCAGGTCGAAGCGTTCGGCGTTGGGGCAGTCGAGGCGCTGATACAGGCTCGCCCGTGCCAGGTAATCGGCGGCGCTGGCATTGCCCAGTTCCAGCACGCGCTCGGCGTCGATCAAGGCCTGGAGTGGAATGTCGTTGGAAAGGTGCAGTTGTCGCAGGTTGCGTGACAACCGTTGCAGGATCGAACGTGGATCTGCGGTGTGCAGGTGATCGGCCTGCAGCTTGAGGTTGGGGCCGTATTGGCGCTGCAACAGGTCGCGGCAATCGTTGGGGTACAACCGCCGACCGCCGCAGGGATCCAGCAGGTGATCGGCGCCGGGTACCCGCAGCAGGAAATGGCCGGGGAAATTCACGCCGACCATGGGGATTTCCAGGCGGCGCGCCAGCTCAAGGGCGATCAGGCCCATAGCCAGGGGTTGCCCACGTTTGCGCTGCAAGACTTTGTCCAGCAGGGCGGCGGCGGGGCGCAAAGGGGTGAATTCATCCTGGGCAAATCCCAGGTCATTCAGGCGTCGCAACAGCGGCTGGCCGAGTTCATCCGCCGGCAACAGGGGCATGCCCTGGCTCACCTGTTGTTGCAGCAAGGTCAGTTCCTGCAGGGTCTGCGAGGGTTGTACGGCCGGGTCATGCTCGGCAGCAATCCACAACGCCGCTTCAAACAGCGCAGGTGGGGAGCGTTCCAGGCAGGCGAAAAAGGCTTTGCGGGGATTCATTGCATTCTCCGGCGTATGCCCCCGTTTTAGCCTTGCTGGGAATTTTCGTCCAGTGGCTTAAAGAATATCCTGCTCGCTTATGTCGCAAGTTCTGCGAAAACGGGCGTCTTATTCCAGCGTGGTCCGGCAGTTTTCTGCCGCAAGCCTATACTTGGCCCACTACCAGAAGTGATTCGGGAGCTTGACGATGTTTGCTCTCATGCACAGCACCCGCCTTGAATCGCTGCACTTGAGCGTCGACCCGGTCACCGGGCTGAAGGCGGTCATCGCCATCCATAGCAGTCGCCTGGGCCCGGCCCTGGGTGGCTGTCGCTATCTTTCCTACCCCGACGACGAAAGTGCCGTGGCCGATGCCGCGCGCCTGGCCCAAGGCATGAGCTACAAGGCGGCCCTGGCCGGTTTGCCGGTAGGCGGTGGCACCGCCGTGATCCTGCGCCCTGGCCACGTGGAAAATCGCGCGGCCCTGTTTGAAGCCTTCGGCCGTTGCATCGAGCAACTCGACGGCCGCTACATCACCGCCACCGACAGCGGCACCTCGGTGGCCGACATGGATTGCATCGCCCAACAAACCCGCTACGTCACCAGCACCACTGCCGCAGGCGATCCTTCGCCCTATGCGGCAATGGGCGTGTTCGCCGGCATCCGCACCACCGCCATGGCGCGCCTTGGCAGCGACAACCTCGAAGGCCTGCGCGTGGCGGTTCAGGGGCTGGGCAATGTCGGTTACGCCCTGGCTGAACAGCTGCACGCCGCCGGCGCGGAACTGCTGGTGAGCGACATCGATCATGGCAAGGTGCAACTGGCCATGGAGCAGTTGGGCGCGCACCCCATCGCCAACGACGCGTTGCTGAGCACGCCGTGCGATATCCTCGCGCCCTGCGGCCTGGGCGCCGTGCTCAACCGTCAGAGCGTTGGCCAGTTGCGCTGCGCCGCCGTGGCCGGTTCCGCCAGTGCGCAACTGACCAACCTGCAAGTGGCCGACCAACTGGAAGGCCGCGGCATCCTCTACGCCCCCGACTACGTGATCAACTCCGGCGGCCTGATCTACGTCGCGCTCAAGCACGGCGGAGCGGAACTGCCAACGATTACCGCGCACCTGTCCAACATCGGCACGCGCCTCACCGAGATCTTCGCTCACGCCCAGGCGGAAAAACGCTCACCCGCACGGGTGGCGGATGAGCTGGCCGAGCGTTTGCTGTACCGCTGATACACCGGTCAGAGTTGATACTTCTCACGCACCAGTGAGCCGACCCCCATGCGATCCAGAATGTGCATCGGACACAGGAGCGTGACGCGGACGGTCCCCGGTAGCCGACTGATTTCAATCGAGCCGTTAAGCGTTGCGCGGTTGCGCACCTCATCCATTGACAGCCCCGTGACGGCCGCTGCGCGCTCCAGGCCGTTTTCCGTCGCTAAGTTGAGGTCGGCGCCACTGCCGATAAACGTAATGGGTCCGTTGTCTTCTATCTCGAACTGCCCCCAGCGCTCGCCCAATGCCTTGACATGCAACCGTTGCTCGGCAGTCATCGGACGAGCCATGGGCGGCAGGTCATCAAGGTTCTGCAGCAGGATCGGGCCGTCGAGTGCCAACCCCTTGATCACATGGGCGGTCAGTTCGGTTTCACCCGATACATCGGTGGCATGCCCGGCAATTTCGCCGTTGCCTTGCTGGGCGTGCATATCGCCCATGTAAACCCCGGCGCCGGGGACTCTCACCGGGCAAATCAGCACGCAACCTTCACGTACCGAGTTGGTGTCCATGTGCCCGTCGGTTTTCGCGGCATGCAGTTGGTCATGGGTCATGCCGTAGCGATGGGGCGCGCCGACCAGGTACTGGCCGAAGTCGGCACAGTTGTGGGAATCCGGCAGATCCCGTGAAGGCGTGGTGCCAATATTGCCCAGGAACGGCCGCATGTGCGCGGCAAGGCCGGGGATATCGGCGCGGGCCAGGGACAGAATCGAATGCTGGGCGGACATCTCCGGCAACGCCGCCATATCCGGTGCCTGGCCGGCGAGGCGGTCGGCTACCAACTGGTTCACGGTCAGGCTCAGCTGATGCTCGGCATCGAACACGATGACGTAGCCATGGCTGAAACGAAATGCGCTGACCTCCGCCCCGCAGGCGTTGCAACGAATGGCGTCGGCGCCGATGCCGTCGACATGGCTGGCGGGATGCTCCTGCCCACAGTTGGAACAGAACTTGGCGACAAAGGGATCGCCATGATAACGCCCCTCAACAAAACGCATGACACCTGACGAAGTGGCCAGAGACGTCACGCGCATGCGTTTGATCTTCAGGGCCACGGCGTCACCAACCTCTGCGCCGGCGATGAATACGGGTTGAGTCACCTCATGACCACCCTCAAATGCGGGCGTGATCATTGGGCCCCAACACCCCGGCGGAGTACCGGTGATAAGCGTGCCGCCATCGGCGAGCGGGCCGAGCATCTTCTGGCTGGGGCCGATGAGGCCATTGGTGTAGGTGTTGACGATCAGGCGATCAACCGGTGCTGAGTGGTGCATTTTTATTCTCCGGGTCCTATGTGATTGAACCTTCGGTCACGGCTTATTGATCAGGGAAGGTTCAGGCAGGCCCAGTAGACCGGTGTTTTGTATCCCGAATATGTCGCGCGGGTGCGCTAATACACAGTGGTACATAACGATGGGAGAGGAGGGTTTGTAACTGCAAAAATCCTGATAGGGTTCTGTGGGCTGGCGCTTTGAGGTGCTTGCTCAGCTATCGTTTTCCTACTTGCTGCGGAGAATATTCATGTCCAATCAAGCAACAGCCCATTCCGTAACGTTCAAGCGTCCGGACGGCGCCGAGGTCAATGGCTATCTGGCCAGCCCGGCTGTGCTGGAAGGGGCGCCGGCCATCGTATTGATTCAAGAGTGGTGGGGGCTGAACGAGCAGATCAAGGGCGTGGCCATCCGCCTGGCCGAGTGCGGTTACCGGGTGCTGGTGCCGGACCTTTATCGCGGCGCCTCGACCGTGGAAGAGGAAGAAGCCCATCACCTGATGGACAGCCTGGATTTTGGCGATGCAGTATCCCAGGACATCAAGGGCGCGGTGCGCTACCTGCAGGCCGACTCGCAAAAAGTGGGCGTGACCGGCTACTGCATGGGCGGGGCGTTGACGCTGTTGGCGCTCAATGCAATTCCGGAGCTGGCTGCGGGTGTGGTCTGGTATGGCTTCCCACCGCTTGAATATCTGGATGCGGCAAAAATCAAAGCACCGCTGATTGGCCATTGGGGCACACAGGATGCTTTTTTCAACATCGAAACCGTCGCGGAGCTGGAGTCAACGCTGCACGCGGCAGGTGTGGACGCGACCTTCTACCGTTACCTGGCGCGCCATGCCTTTGCCAACGAAACAGCGATCGGCAACGGCCGTATCCCCGACACGCAATACGACGCCGCATGGTCGCAACTGGCGTGGGACCGCACGTTGACCTTCTTCGGTAAAACCCTGTGGCAGGCGTAAGGCGCAAATAGCCTTCGGTAAAACGATGAGTTGCCGGTCTGCCTGAACCTGTTGGTTCACCCTGAATCAACGGAGGCGGGCCGGCCTCCTTACTCTGCCTCTGGCTGCCCGATCTCGGCCAGGGCGCTGGCGTTGTTCTTGAACGCTGCTGCAAAGGCGGCGCGGTTCTTGGCCATGAAAATACCGGCGTCTTCTGCCTGCTTTTCAGTCAAGCCTTCCACGTTTTTCAACAGGACTTCCATCAGGGACTCTGCCAGTTCGAGCATCTGGTCGTGTGCGTCGGCAAGTTTGCGGTCCACGAATGTAGTCTCCAAGTCGCGGGTACTGCGATACAGGGTTTCAACAGCCATTTTTTGGCCTCGTCATCAGGGTGCAGTAGTGAAGGGGAGTAGCCCTTGTGTTCGGGTGTCGCTAGAGTGCTGTATTTATATACAGTAAAAAGAGTAAGCCAAACCCTCGGGTTTGGGTAGCAGTTTTTTAATGTAGCCCGTAAATACAGGTTTGGAGTGCCTCATGTCACCCCGCCATCATCTTATACCTGCCCCTGGCCTTTTTTCTGCATGCAGAACAACCGTCACGTCTAACCCGCATTATCCGGTCGAGTCGACCTAAGGAAGCATCATCGTGAAGATCAATTGGGCCGAAAGGCTGCGCCAGCAAGTACACGGGCTGGCCGAGTCACTGGGCAATCTGTTTGTCGAGTCGTTTCACTACCTGGCGCTGTTCGCCATTGGTGCGGTGACGGCCTGGGCGGCGGTGATGGAATTTTTGGGGATGCTGGAGAACGGGCACATCAAGATCGATGACATCTTGTTGCTGTTCATCTACCTGGAACTGGGCGCTATGGTCGGGATTTATTTCAAGACCAACCACATGCCGGTGCGCTTCCTGATCTACGTGGCGATCACCGCGCTGACGCGTCTGCTGATCTCCAACGTGTCGCACCACAACCCACCTGATGTGGGAATCATCTACTTGTGCGGTGGGATTCTGCTGTTGGCGTTTGCGATTCTGGTCGTGCGTTACGCGTCGTCAGCCTTCCCATCGGTGAAGGTCGAAGGCCCGCGTCGCAAGGGCGAGGCGAGCCAGGAGACCGAGAAGGGCGAGCTTTAAAGCCCGACGCTGAACGGCAGGGCGCGGGTCGGCGGTCGCTGTAGGACCTTGTGATCGCCATCCGTCATCATCGCCAGGATCTCCATGGCGCTGTGGCCCTGTTCGATGGCGATGCCGAACTGGATGCTTTGCACCAGGCGTTTTAGCCGCTTTGGGTCATTGCGCTGTTCGGCGCTGATCATGCGCTTGGCCACCACGCCTTGTTCGTTGGAGAGGGTCAGCATGATGCTGCCGTCCAAGCGTTGGATGCTCAGGTTGACGCGATATTCGGGAGTGAATGTGTCGGTGATGATCTGAAAAGGATTGTCCATGGTGCGTACCGCCTAATAAGAACATGCAGTCATTGACGACCGGTGTCGGGATTAGTTCGCGTCTCCTGACCATCGGCCAAATTCCGTTTCCCTCATAAGCTGTACAGCAAGGGCCGTGCCGTATAGAGATCTTTCAGGCGGTAAGGGGCCAATGTGGGAGCGGGCTTGCTCGCGAATGCGGTCCTTCAGCCGAGTATTCATTAGCTGATACACCGCGTTCGCGAGCAAGCCCGCTCCCACATTTGTTCGGTATTGTCGTTTCGGTCAGTGATCTGTTTCAGGGCAGGACGGAAAAAACGATCGCAGACAGCGCAATCAATCCAATCACCACCACAAATACGTTGGAGACCTGGCCCGAGTACTTGCGCAGAGATGGCACGCGGCGAATCGCGTACATCGGCATCAGGAACAACAGGCACGCGATGATCGGCCCGCCCATGGTTTCAATCATGCGCAGGATGCTCGGGTTGAAGGTGGCGACGGCCCAGCAGGTCAGCACCATGAACAGCGCGGTGCAACGCTCCAGCCATTTGGCCGACATCGAGCGATTGCGCCCCCGTAGGGATTTGACGATCAAGCCCTGGAAACCTTCGCTGGCGCCTATGTAGTGGCCGAGAAAGGATTTAGTAATGGCCACCAGCGCGATCAGCGGTGCGGCGTAGGCGATCACTGGCGTCTGGAAGTGGTTGGCGAGGTAAGACAGGATCGAGATGTTCTGGGCCTTGGCGGCTGCCAGGTCGGCCGGCGACAGTGCCAGTACGCAGCTGAAGCAGAAGAACATCACGGTCAGCACCATCATGCCGTGGGCCGTGGCCAGGATGCCGCTGCTTTTGCGCTCGGCCTGCGCGCCGTACACGCGTTTCTGGTCGACGGCGAACGCGGAGATGATCGGCGAGTGGTTGAAGGAAAATACCATCACCGGAATTGCCAGCCACAGGGTCTTGAAGAACAGCGGCATGGGCATGCCATCACCGGCGGAGGCGAAGAATGCGCCGTTCCAGTTGGGAATCAGGCTGAACGCAAGCAACAGCAGGGACGCGACGAACGGGTACACCAACACGCTCATGGCCTTGACGATCACGCCCTGGCCGCAGCGCACGATGGCCATCAGGCCAAGAATCAGCACCAGCGACAGAATCGCCCGAGGCGGTGGGGTCATGTGCAGTTGGTGTTCCATGAAACTGCCCAGGGTGTTGGTCAGCGCCACGCTGTACACCAGCAGGATCGGGAAAATGGCGAAGAAATACAGCAGGGTGATCAGCTTGCCCGCACCGACGCCAAAGTGCTCTTCGACCACTTCGGTGATGTCGCCTGATTTGCCCGACAACACAAAGCGCGTCAGCCCACGGTGGGCGAAGAAGGTCATCGGGAAGGCCAGCAGTGCCAGCACGATCAGCGGCCAGAAGCCGCCGACGCCGGCGTTGATCGGCAGGAACAGGGTGCCGGCACCGATGGCGGTGCCGTAGAGGCCCAGCATCCAGGTGGTGTCGTATTGGGTCCAGCCGGTGGTCACGGTTGTTGTGGTCGCGGGATTTTCAGCCGCAGGTGTACGTACATCGGTCATCGGTATTGCCTCGTTATTATTTTTGCGCGGGCTCACGTTGGGGCGGGTAGAGGTGCTCCGATCAGCACTCCACCCAGCTGACCGCCAGGCCGCCCCGTGAAGTTTCTTTGTATTTGTCATGCATATCGGCGCCGGTATCACGCATGGTGCGGATCACCCGGTCGAGAGAAATGAAGTGTTTGCCGTCACCGCGCAGGGCCATTTGCGTGGCGTTGATTGCCTTGACCGCCGCGATGGCATTGCGCTCGATGCAGGGCACTTGCACCAGGCCGCCGACCGGGTCGCAGGTGAGGCCGAGGTTGTGCTCCAGGCCGATTTCGGCGGCGTTTTCCAGTTGCTCGGGGGTGGCGCCGAGGACATCGGCCAAGCCGGCCGCGGCCATGGCGCAGGCAGAGCCCACCTCGCCCTGGCAGCCGACTTCGGCGCCGGAGATCGAGGCGTTTTTCTTGCAGAGGATGCCGACGGCGGCGGCAGCCAGGAAGAAATTCACCACGTCGTCGTCGGACGCCTCGGCGTTGAACTTGATGTAGTAATGCAGCACAGCGGGGATGATGCCCGCAGCACCATTGGTCGGTGCGGTGACCATGCGCCCACCGGCGGCGTTTTCTTCGTTGACGGCGAGGGCGAACAGGTTGACCCACTCCATGGCCGACAAGGTCGAGGTGATGACATTCGGCTTGCCGATTTCCAGCAGGCTGCGGTGCAGTTTCGCCGCGCGACGGGGCACGTCCAGGCCTCCCGGCAAGATGCCTTCATCGCGCAGGCCCTGTTCCACGCATTCACGCATTACCGACCAGATATGCAGCAAGCCACTGCGAATGTCGGCCTCGCTGCGCCAGGCGCGTTCGTTGGCCATCATCAGCTCGGAAACCCGCAAGCCATGCTTGTTGCACAACGCCAGCAGTTCTACGGCGCTGGAAAAGTCGTAGGGCAATTCCACATCGCTGGTCGGCGCAATGCCCGAGGCCGCTTCCGCCGCTTCGATGATGAAACCGCCGCCCACCGAGTAATACGTCTGCTCGCTCAGCAGGCCGTTTTCGCCGTAGGCGTGCAGGGACATGGCGTTGGGGTGGTAGGGCAGGCTTTCGTCCAGTAGTCGGAGATCCTGTTGCCAGTTGAAGGCAATGTCCTGCAGGCCTGCGAGTAAGAGTCGGCCGGATTCGCGCAATTGCTGGATGCGTGCATTGATCGAGGTGGGGTCGACCCGGTCCGGCCATTCGCCCATCAGGCCCATCACGCAGGCACGGTCGGTGGCATGGCCGACACCGGTAGCGGACAGTGAGCCATACAGGCGCACTTCCACACGACGAGTCTGGCTCAGTAATTGTTGATCGATCAGGGCCTGGGCAAAGGTTGCCGCCGCCCGCATCGGGCCGACAGTGTGGGAGCTGGAAGGGCCGATGCCCACTTTGAATAGATCGAAAACACTGATAGCCATGCTAAAGCCTTACAAGCAATGGAGTAGGAATCGCTGCCATGTTTTGTAGAGCGAGCGGAATTGGCGTGATACTGAGCCTCTGGAACGGCACTGACCAACGAATTATCCTAAGACACTCTTTAGCAGGACTAAACGCTATGACCCGGCCCCTCCATGGCCAGACTTATGTCTGGTTGCACGTTTTTTCCTGTGCTGCGCGGCATTTGTCGTTCACCCGCTGTGCCGAGGAACTGCACATCACACCGGGTGCGGTGAGCCAGCAGATTCGCCAGTTGGAGGAGCGATTGGGTTTCCGCTTGTTTCATCGGCGCGCGCGTGGGGTGGAGCTGAGTGCCGAGGGGCAGCGGTTGGCGGCCACGGTGGGCGAGGCCTACGGCAGCATCGACGCGGAGTTGCAGCGCCTGGATGCAGGGATGATCAGCGGCACCTTGCGCCTGCGCTCGATCCCGTCGTTTCTCGGTAAGTGGCTGACCCCGCGCCTGCCGCGTTTGCAGCAGCGCTTTCCGGATATCCAGCTGCGCATGGTCGCTGAAGACAGCAGCATCGCCCTGCATGAGGGCGACTTCGACCTGGCCATCGACTTGAACGACGGCAGCTACCCTGGCTTGTTATCCACAGCCCTGTTGGACGAGCAGATTTTCCCCGTCTGTGCCCCGAGCCTGCTGCGCGGCAGACCGCCGCTGCATGGTCCCGCCGACCTGGTGCATTTTCCGTTGCTGCACGACATCACCGCCTGGCGTGGGAGTTATGAGTACGCCGAGTGGGAGTTCTACCTGAATGCTATCGGCTATCACCACGCCGACGTGCGACGCGGTCACACCTTCAACCGCAACCACCTGACCATCGAAGCCGCCATCGCCGGTATGGGCGTGGCCATTGCGCGACGCACCTTGCTCAACGATGAGCTGGAGCGTGGCACCTTGATCGTACCCTTCGGGCTTGCCGTGCCTAACTACAAGCGTTACGTGTTGCTGTATGCGCCAGGCGCACTGAGCCATCCGGGCGTACGCGCGGTGCATGATTGGCTGGTTGAAGAAGCGGGGATTTTCCGGGGATTGCACCCGTTGGGAGAGGGGCAATTATGAGGTTTGCAGGGCGTAAGAAGATGTAACTAACTCCCCACCCTAACAGTGTTTTTGCTCGTAGTCAGACTTAATTTGTAATGTGGGATTTATCTTTGCAAAGGGGTTGAATTGTTCTGCTGACTGCTCAATTGTGTAGTTAAGAGGTCATGGTTTCACCGACCCGGTGTTGCAGTTGTGACCTCTCGCGAGCTAGCTGAAATAAGGGAAGAACTATGCAAATCCAAGTCAATAGCGATAACCATATTGAAAGCAGCATCCGACTGGAGGAGTGGGTACGTACTACCATTGAGAGCACGCTCGAACGTTACGAAGAAGACCTGACCCGAGTGGAGGTCTACCTGCGGGATGAGAACGGCGATAAGCCCGGTCCCCACGATTTAAGTTGCCGCCTGGAAGCGCGGCCAAAAGGCCATCAACCGCTGTCCGTGCTGCACAAAGCCGATACCCTGGAACAGGCGATCGACGGTGCGGCCACCAAGCTGGAACATGCGTTGGAACATCTGTTTGGTAAACTGCAAGGCAAGCCACGCGCTGCCGGGAAAAACCAGCCGACCACCAAAGTCAACGAAGACGAGCTTGAGCAGGAGTTTCTGGAAAAAGAACGCGCTGTGTTCAACGGCTGATAGATTTATCACGCTCCACTAAAAACGGGCCTGCATATGCAGGCCCGTTTTCGTTTGGGCGGCGTTAGAACGCGATAGAGGTCTGCACGTAGACCGTGCGTGGTTCGCCTACGTATTTGCCCTTGTTGTTATCGTCGAACGAGCGGGTGAAGTACTGGGTGTTGAAGATGTTTTTCACACCCACTGCCACATTCAGGTCCGACAGCTGCGGGCCGAAGTCATAGGCCGCACGGCTGCTGAACAGCATGTAGCCAGGGATGCGTCCGTTGGCGCCGTTGGCGGTTTCCTTCTCGGTGTTGGCGTTGTCGGCGAACTGGCTGCTCTGGTAGCTGCTGTCCAGGTTGAGCTTCCAGCGGCCTTCGGTGTAGCCCACGCCGAGGGTGCCTTTGTGCTTGGAGGAGAAGGGCACGCGGTTGCCTTTGTTCGGGCCGTCTTCGCGAATGGTGGCGTCGACGTAGGCGTAGGTGGCATACACATCGAACCCCGCCAGCGCCGGGCTCAAACCATCAAGCGCGTAATTGATGCTGGTCTCGATCCCCTGGTGACGGGTTTCGCCACGGGCAATTACCGAGTCATTGGTCTGGTTGCTTTCGTATTGGTTGTCGAAGTTGATCAGGAACGCGCCGATTTCCGCACGCAAGGTGCCGTCGTCGTAGCGGGTACCCAATTCCCAGGTACGGGCTTTTTCCGGTTTCACTTCGCCGCTGGTCACGCGGTTCGGCATCTGGCTGTACTGCACGCTGCCGAACGAACCTTCGGTGTTGGCGTAGAGGTTCCAGTTGTCGGTGAGGTGGTAGAGCACATTCAGCGCCGGCAGCGCGGTGTTGTAGTCGCCCTTGTATTTGACGTTGGTCAGGTTGTTCGTCTGCTGCGACTCGATAATCTCGTAGCGAATGCCCGGGGTGATGGTCCACTTGCCGATATCGATCCGGTCATCGACGAAGAAGGCATTGGCCTCGGTGCCGCCACGGGTGTCGCGGTCGTTGCGGCTGTTGGTAGTGGGGATCTGCTGGTTGGCGGCAATCGGCGTGCGGTAACGCAGCTCGTGGCCGGCCTCGTTGATGTATCGGTAGCCGACGCCCACTTCGTGGCTGGTCGGGCCCAGGTCAAAGCCTTGGGCGAAGCGGGTCTCGATGCCACGCACCCAGTATTCACGCGGGGACAACGAGAGGAACGTGCCCTGGTCCAGGTAACCGCTGCGCAAGGTCTTGGTGAAGAAACTGTTCACAGTGAATTCACGGCGGTCCTGCTCATAGCGATAGCCGACGTTGAACATCGTACGGCGGCCCCAGAATTTGTCGTAGGGGCGGGTGGACTGGTAGGGGTCCGCCTTGTAGTCCGCGACGTTCAAGCCACCCGGCATATCGGCCTGGCCTTCGTAGTACTGCGCCATGGCGTTAAAGCTGTTGGCGTCATCCAGTTGGTATTTGCCCTTGAGGATCAGGTCGTCGATGCGCGTGTTGCTGTTCTCGCGCCAGTCACCACCACGGGTTCCGGAGTACAGAATCGCGCCACCCAAACCATTGTCGGCGGTGCCGCCGGCCAGCAGGTTGCCGGTGGTCTTGAAGCCGTCGTGGCTGGAGGACGGGCTGGTTTCGGTCTGCAAGCCGCCTTTGACCGTGGGGGCATCCGGGATCGCACGGGTCACGAAGTTGACCACACCACCGACGTTCTGCGGGCCGTAGCGCACCGCACCGCCGCCGCGCACCACGTCGACCGCGTCCATATTGCCCATGCTGATCGGCGCAAAGGAAAGCTGCGGCTGGCCGTAGGGCGCGAACGGCACCGGAATGCCATCCATCAGCACCGTGGAGCGCGATGCCAGGCGCGGGTTGAGGCCACGAATGCCGAAGTTCAATGCCATGTCGTGGCTGCCGGTGCCGTTGTTGTCCGGGGCATTTACGCCGGGAATGCGGTTGAGCACGTCCTTGGCTTGGGTCGCGCCCTGGCGTTCGAACTCTTCACGGCGGATCACATCGCGGGCGCCGGGGTGTTCGAACACATGGGTTTGCGCCGCGTCACCCAGCCAGTCGCCGACGACGCTGGACGTGCCCAATTCGATACTGGCCGGTGCCGTGGCCGGTTGCAGGCTGTAGGCATTGTCGCCTTCGGCGCGGGCTTGCAGGCCGGTGCCTTCCAGCAGCTTTTGCAGGCCGTCCGCGGCGCCGTAATGACCGGACAAACCGCGGCTCTGCATGCCCGCCGTGACTTCTGAACCGAACGAAATCAGCACGCCCGCTTCGCGCCCAAACTGGTTCAGCGCAGCTTCCAGCGACGTCGGGGCGATGTGATACGGCTTGGCATCGGCCGCCATCACAGGGGGAAGTGCCGTAAGACTCAAGCTGGCGCCGAGTAGGAGTTGGCGCAGAGTGCGGGCAAGAAGCGTCGGTTGCTGGGGCATGAAGAGCGGTCCTGAGAAGGAAGGATCAAGGTGGCTTTCCTTCTCTGTCACGCGAGGGGTGGAAAACGGCTCAGTGTTTTTGAAATAAATTTCAGGCGCGTGCCTGCACCGTCACCCAATACCGCGTAAAGCGCCGCACTTTCACGGGCAGGCTGACTTCCAGCAGGTCGAGAATGCGTTCGCTGTCGTCCAGAGGGTAGCTGCCGGAGATCAACAAGTTGGCCACCTGCGGATCGCAATTGACCTGGCCACGACGATAACGGCCCAGTTCGCCAAGGAAATCTTCCAGGCGCATGTGCGCGGCGACCAGCATGCCGTCCGCCCAGGCGCCGCTGTTGGCGTCGGTGGGGCGCGGAGTGTCCCAGCCTTTGCGCGTAAAATTGACTTGGCGCGTGGCGTCGACCGCCAGCGGCAGGCCGCTGTATGTAGTGGGCATCACCTCGACGCGACCGTCCAAGACCGCCAGTTGGGTATGGTCGTTGAACTGGCGCACGTTCATGCGTGCCGCCTGGCTGGTGAGCAACCCCTGGCCGGTCAGCACCTGCAGCGGCGTACCGGCTGCGTGGCCGGTGAGCAGTATCTCGCCTTCAAGCAGGCGGATCAGCCGTTGTCGGCCATCGAAATGCACATCCACCGCGCTGCCGGTATTGAGCTGCAACTGGCTGCCGTCGGCCAATTGCACCTTGCGTCGCTGGCCAACGGGGCTGCGGTAGTCGGCGGTCAGTGGCGGCAGGATATGTTGCTGGCGAAGGCTCCAGGCGGCAGCGGAACCGGCGCCGAGTATCAACAGCAGTTTCAACGCCTGGCGACGGCTGGTGGAGGTTGGTGCATTCAACGCCGCATGGGCCAGTGGCGAGGGCATGCCGCGCAGGCGCTGGTTGACGCGTTGCATGTGGTCCCAGGCGCGCTGGTGTTCGCTGTGGGCGTTCAACCATTGCTGCCAGGCGGCTTGCTGGCGTGGGTTCAGCGCGCCGTGCTGCATTTCCACCAGCCAATGCACGGCTTGTTCGGCGACTTGAGTGGAGAAGTTCATAGGGCGAAGTAGCAGCGCATGGCCGCTTTGCTCAGGTGGCGTTTGACGGTGGCAATGGAAATACCCAGTTCAGCGCCGATTTGCGCGTAGGTCAGGCCATCGCATTGGGCCAGCAGGAACGCACGCTTGACCTGGACGGGCAGGCCATCGAGCAGTTGGTCCAGTTCGACCAGGGTTTGCAGGATGATTGCGCGTTCTTCTTCCGACGGTGCCACGTGCTCGGGCATCTGCGCCAAGGCGTCGAGGTAGGCGCGCTCAAGGTCCTGGCGGCGGTAGAAGTTGAACAGCACGCGCTTGGCGACCGTGGTGAGGAACGCGCGGGGCTCGATCAGCGTAGGTGCTTCCCGCGCGGTGAGCACGCGCATGAAGGTGTCCTGGGCCAGGTCGGCGGCGCTTTCCGGGCAGCCGAGCTTGCGTCGCAACCAGCCGGTGAGCCAGTGGTGATGGTCGTTGTACAACACTTCGACGGTATTGGGCGGGCTCAACGCGGACACTCCACAAGCATCGCCATGCTTTAGAGAACAAGAATTGTTCGCATTGTAGGGGCGGAGACTGGCTTCGGCAATCCGTCGGGACAGGTCTTTCATCCGTTCTGTTTTGCTTATGAGAATATTTATCATTAATATTGCGACCTGATGAACCTGGCGCCTCCCGCATGAAAAGCAAAACCTCGCTGCCCGTCTCCTATCGTCTCGCCGTCACCTCGCGCGTGCTGGCTGCCGTGGTGGGCGGTTATCTGATGGCCTCCCTGGCCAGTATCTGCCTGGCGCTGTGGATACCCACTTCCCGCGCTGATGCCGTGATCACCGGGATGATGAGTTCGTTCGTGTTCTACCTGCTCGCCGTGCTCTGGTGTTTCGCCTGCCGCAGCGCCGCGCGCGCCTGGTTTGGCGTGATGTTACCGAGCGCGGCATTTGCCACCCTGGCGGGTGTGGGCTTCTGGATGGCGCGCACATGAAAGAGGGTTTCCGCCAGGCCATGGCCTGGTTGCACACTTGGGCGGGCCTGATCTTTGGCTGGCTGCTGTTTGCGATTTTCCTGACAGGCACCTTGGCGTATTTCAAGGATGAGATCAGCCATTGGATGCAGCCTGAAGTGCAGGCCCGTGCCCTGGACGATGCACGCAGTCTGACGGCCGCCCAGACCTATTTGCAGCAGGTCGCGCCGACCGCTGCGCGTTGGTTCATCACCCTGCCGGACAGCCGCGACCCCGGTCTGTCGGTGATGTGGCAAGACAAGGTCGACCCTGGCAAACGCGGCAACTTCATCCAGAAAACCCTCGACCCTGTCACGGGCCAGGCCGTGGAAGCCCGTGAAAGCATGGGCGGCGAATTCTTCTATCGGTTCCACTTCCAGCTGCAAATGCCCCATCCCTGGGGCCGCTGGCTCTCGACCATCGCCGCGATGGTGATGTTCGTCGCCTTGATCACCGGCATCATCACGCACAAGAAAATCTTCAAGGACTTCTTCACCTTCCGCCCCCGCAAGGGCCAGCGTTCCTGGCTCGACGGGCATAACGCGGTGGGGGTGCTGGTATTGCCCTTCCACCTGATGATTACCTACAGCAGTCTGGTGATCTTCATGAGCATGGTGATGCCGGCCCCGATCATTGCTTCCTATGGCAATGACAGCCGGGCCTTTTTCAGCGAAGTGTTTCCGAATACCAACAACGCGCCAGCCCTGGGCCAGCCAGGCACATTGCTGCCGCTGACGCCGATGTACGAGCAAGCACGGGCGCAATGGGACGGTGGCCACGTGGGGCGCGTCGCTGTGAACAACCCCAGTGATGTGAACGCCTCGGTCAATGTGTTCCGCGCGGGTTCCGACAGCGTGGTGCATGACTTCGGCAGCACCGTCTCCTTCAACGGCACCACCGGCGAGCTGTTGCGGGTCAGTGGCGGGCAGTCGCTTCCTGCTGCCATCGGCGGCACGTTCTATGGCCTGCACATGGGGCATTTCGCCGGGCCGGTGCTGCGCTGGTTGTACTTTATCTGCGGCCTGGCGGGCACGGCGATGATCGGCACCGGTCTGGTGATCTGGCTCGGCAAGCGCCAGCTCAAACATGCCAAAGCGGCGGCAATGCCTTTTGAATTACGCTTGGTGGAAGTCCTGAACATCGCCAGCATGTCCGGGTTGATGATCGCCATCGCGGCGTTTTTCTGGGCTAACCGGTTGTTGCCGGTCAGTTTCGCCGAGCGTTCCGACTGGGAAGTGCAGACCTTCTTCATCGCCTGGGGCCTGAGCCTGTTGCATGCGGTCCTGCGCCGAGGCCGTCCGGGCTGGGTCGAGCAACTGAGCGTTGGCGCGCTGCTGTTTAGCGCCATTCCATTGCTCAACGCCTTGACGACGTCGCACCACCTCGGTGTTTCGTTGAGAACCGGCGACTGGGCCATGGCGGGTTTCGACCTGACGTGTCTGGCCAGCGGTGTGTTCCTCGCGTGGGCCGCCTGGAAGATGCAGCATCGCACCGCGCCTGCGACCAAGGCTGCGCGCGCACGCCCATTGACGCTGAAGCAGGAGGCCAACTGAATGCTCCTCGCACTGCTGATGTGCTATGCCGGATTCACCGCACTCTGCCTGTCCACCGACCGTCACCACGGCGAGTTACTGCGCCGCAAACCCTCGCCCCGTCGACGCCTGGGCTTGCGTGTGATCGGTTGGATGCTGCTGGTGGTGTCGATCTGGCCGGCGGTGGACGTCGCCGGATGGGGCCAGGGCCTGGTGGAGTGGTGCGCCGTGCTGATGCTCAGCGCATTGCTGCTGGTGCTGTTGTTGCCGTATCGGCCACGGCTGGCCTTGATCCTGGCGGGCGTCGGCCTGCTCGCCAGCCCTGTTGCAGCCTTCGCCACCCTCTGAGCCCGCCCATGATGATCAGCACGCCACCCGAATCCCAGGACAGCCAGCACGCTGACGCGGCAGGCGGGCGTGCGCATTTTCTGCAGGTGTTTTTGTCCCAGCGTTCGCAGATGGAGGCCTTGGTGAGTCGCCGCGTCGGCTGCCGCGCCACGGCGGCCGACCTGGTGCAGGATCTGTTCCTGCGTTTCTGGCGCCGGCCTTTGGTACAGGTCGAGGAACTCAGCACTTACCTGCTGCGCTGCGCCGGCAACATCGCCATCGATCACCTGCGCAGCGAAGGCGCGCGGGCGCGCAGCAGTGAAGGCTGGTTGCCCGAACAGCAAGACAACCAAGGTTCAGAACCCCAGGCGGCACTGGAAGCCGGCAATGATCTGCGTCACGTCGAAGCGGCCTTGCGCAGCCTGCCCGAGCGCACGCGGCAGATTTTCCTGCTCAACCGCATCCATGGCCGCAAGTACGCGCAAATCGCCAAGGCGATGGGCCTGTCCCAAAGCGCCGTGGAAAAACATATGATGCGTGCCCTCGAAGCCTGCAAAGCCAGCCTTCGCGAACCCTCATCCCCACGCACGCCAGGGAAAGCACCGTGAACGTCACCCCTACGCCCGCCCAGGAACAAGCAGCACTGGCCTGGCTGAGTCTGCTGCATGACCAGCCCAGCGGTGGTGACCAGGCCACGTTCAGCCAGTGGCTGCGGGCTGACCCGGCGCACGTCGAGGCCTATGCCCAGGCCCAGGTGCTGTGGGAGTTGAGCGAAGTGCCAGCGCGCAAGCTCGCGGACGAAGAGGCGTTGGTGTTGCAGGGTTATCTCAACGCGATGAACCCTTCGAAGCGCTCGCGGGTGGCGCGTTGGTCTGGCGCGTTGGCGATGGCCGCCTGTCTGCTGTTGATGGTGTCCATGGGCGTCGGATGGCAGCCGTCACGCTGGGTTGATGATTTCGGCGCCGACTACGTGACGGCGCCGGGCGAAGTCAAAACCGTCACGCTGGCCGACCAATCCCAAGTGACCCTTGATGCCGACAGCGCCATCGCCGTGGACTTCACCCAGGGCGAACGGCATATCCAGTTGCGCCGCGGGGCCGGCTTTTTCAGCGTGACCCACACCGGGCAATCTTTTGTGGTGGAGGCGGGCAGTGGTGAAGCGCGGGTGCTGGGTACACAATTTGAAGTGCGCCTGCAGCCGGCAGGCGCTGAGGTGACGGTGTTGTCCGGGCGGGTTGGCGTGACGCCGTCCAAGCAGGGTCAACAGCAAATTCTTACGGCAGGGCAGCAGGTGGCCTACGCCGAGGGCGTCGCCGACGCCCTGCACGCGGTCGACAGCGAATCACGCCTGGCCTGGCGCGACGGTTGGCTCAACTATTACAAAGCGCCGTTGGCGGACGTGGTCAAGGACCTGGAGCGTTATTACCCAGGTCGCATTCTGTTGCTCAACAAAGAGATGGGTGCCAAGCGCGTCAGCGGCAGTTTCCCGAGCAAGGACCCGCAGGCCGTGTTGAATGCGTTGCAAGCCGTGCTTGGCTTCGAACAGCACACATTATTGGGACGGATGATCGTGGTGCGCTGATTATTTCAGCGCCGCCATGATTTTTTCCGGTGCGTAATCGCGAATCAGCGTGCCGTTCACGTCCACGAACGGAATTCCGCCCCCGCCCAACGCCTCATACGCCTTGCGCGCCTGGGCATCTTTCTCGATATCGAACGCCTGGTAGGGAATGCCCTTCTGGTCCAGAAAGCGGCGGATCTGCTTGCAGTACCCGCACCACTCGGTGGAATAGAGCACCACACGCGCCGAAGTGCGCACGTGCTCCGGCGCCACCTGCGACGGGTTGAACACCCGCTCGATCTTGCCCCAGTTCTGGATCACTACCACCACCAGCAACACCAGCAGGACTTTCTTGAAAACCCCGCCAAGCATCAGTTACGGCGCTTGAGCTGATCAGTCAGTTGAGTCGGCAGGCCCTTGATGATCAAGGTGCCGGCGGCTTCGTCGTATTCGATCTTGTCGCCCAGCAGATGGGCTTCAAAGCTGATGGACAAACCCTCGGCGCGGCCGGTGAAACGGCGGAACTGGTTGAGCGTGCGCTTATCCGCCGGGATCTCCGGCGACAGGCCGTAGTCCTTGTTGCGGATATGGTCATAGAACGCCTTAGGCCGATCTTCATCGATCAACCCCGACAGTTCTTCCAGGCCCATCGGCTCGCCGAGCTTGGCCTGGCTGCTGGCGTAGTCCACCAAGGTCTTGGTTTTCTCGCGAGCGGACTCGTCCGGCAAATCTTCGCTTTCGACGAAGTCGCTGAACGCCTTGAGCAGGGTACGGGTCTCGCCCGGACCGTCGACGCCTTCCTGGCAGCCGATGAAGTCGCGGAAATACTCCGAGACCTTCTTGCCGTTCTTGCCCTTGATAAAGGAAATGTACTGCTTGGACTGCTTGTTGTTCTGCCACTCGGACACGTTGATGCGTGCCGCCAGGTGCAGCTGGCCGAGGTCCAGGTGGCGCGACGGGGTCACGTCCAGCTCGTCGGTCACCGCCACGCCTTCGCTGTGGTGCAGCAGGGCGATGGCCAGGTAGTCGGTCATGCCTTGCTGGTAGTGGGCAAACAACACATGGCCGCCGGTGGAGAGGTTGGACTCTTCCATCAGTTTTTGCAGGTGCTCGACCGCCGTGCGACTGAAGGTGGTGAAATCCTGGCCACCGTCGAAATACTCCTTCAACCAGCCGCTGAACGGGTGCGCGCCGGACTCGGCGTGGAAGAAACCCCAGGCCTTGCCTTGTTTGGCGTTGTAGCTCTCGTTGAGGTCGGCAAGCATGTTCTCGATGGCGGCCGACTCGGCAAGCTCGGAGTCGCGGGCGTGGAGAACTGCGGGTGTGCCGTCGGGTTTTTTGTCGATCAGGTGGACGATGCAATGACGGATCGGCATAGGCTTCTCGGCTGGTTGAAGGGGAGCAGTTGGCCTCCCCGAAAAGTCGCCCAGTGTACCGCACCCATTGGCCAAGACACGCTTCGAAGGCGGTTTTGGGCACCCTCCGACGGTCTATATGCCTTTTTTTCACGGTTTAGAGCGATAAAGCTGACCAAATGGGTAGGTAGAAGCGGATATTTCCCCGTCTCTGTGCTAGTTTTGCCCCGTCTTACGCCAAGTCTCGGCGATAAGCGTGCATTCAGCATCTGTCAGGTCGAACCAATCCCCGTTTCAAGCATCTATAACCCCGATCTCCGTGGTTATAGCCGGGGGTGCCAGGCCATGACGGTCAGGCTCGACGGCTGACACTGCACTCTGCAATCCATATGAATTTGATAGGGAAGGAACACCACAATGGCTTTGACTAAAGACCAACTGATCGCTGATATCGCTGAAGCTATCGACGCGCCGAAAACCACCGCGCGCGCAGCTCTGGACCAACTGGGCCAGATCGTTGCCGATCAGCTGGAAAACGGCGGCGAAATCACTCTGCCAGGTATCGGCAAGCTGAAAGTGACCGAGCGTCCTGCCCGTACTGGCCGTAACCCTTCGACTGGCGCTGCCATCGAAATCGCTGCCAAGAAAGTTATCAAGCTGGTTGTGGCCAAAGGCCTGACCGACGCTGTTAACAAGTAAGATGCGGTAAAAAAACCGTGCACCGGAGTGATCCGGGCACGGTTTTTTGTTGCCTGGGATTTGTGCTTAACGCACCCAGCGCTGACGCCAGATCTGCTGTTCGTTCTTGGTCTGGAAGGTCCATGCCACGAAACGGCTCTGCTTCTGGCCCTGGGACATTTCCACTACCTGGCTTTCCAGAACACCGGCTTTTTTCAGGGCTGTCTCGATCGCGGGCAAGTTCGACGCTTTTGACACAAGGGTGCTGAACCACAGCACTTTATGAGCAAAGTGTGCGCTCTCGGCAATGAGTTGCGTCACAAAGCGCGCTTCACCGCCTTCACACCACAGCTCGGCCGATTGGCCACCAAAGTTCAGCACCGGCAACTTGCGCTTGGGATCCGCCTTGCCCAAGGCGCGCCACTTGCGTTCGCTGCCCTTGGTCGCCTCATCCATCGACGCGTGGAAGGGCGGGTTGCACATGGTCAGGTCAAAGCGCTCGCCCGGCTCCAGCAAGCCCAGCAGGATCTGTTTGGGATTGGTTTGCTGGCGCAATTGGATGACCTTGCTCAGGTCGTTGGACTGCACGATGGCCCTGGCTGCGGCGACGGCTATAGGGTCGACTTCCGAACCGAGGAAATTCCAACGGTATTCCATGTAGCCAATCAGCGGGTAGACGCAGTTGGCGCCCATGCCGATGTCCAGCACCTTGACGATAGAGCCGCGCGGGATCTTGCCGTCGTTGGTACTGGCCAGCAGGTCGGCGAGGAAGTGCACGTAGTCTGCACGCCCCGGTACCGGCGGGCACAGGTAGTCGGCCGGGATGTCCCAGTGCTGGATGCCATAGAACGCTTTCAGCAGCGCTCGGTTGAACACACGCACTGCATCCGGGCTGGCAAAGTCGATACTTTCCTTGCCGTATGGGTTGATGATCACGAATTGCGCCAGTTCCGGCGTGGTCTTGATCAGCGCCGGGAAGTCGTAACGGCCTGTGTGGCGGTTGCGCGGATGCAGGGTGGCCTCCTTGCGCGGCACAACGGGCTTGGTCGTGGCTGCGGTTTTAGGCTTCTTGCGCGGAGGTTTTGGCGTGCTGGGGGCGGTCATGATGATTCTGGTGTTGGCTCAAAGTGGTGGGCATTGTCACACATCTTGAGCGCAACTCGGTCAAATGTGGGCGCGGGCTTGCTCGCGAAGGCAGTATATCGGATACACATTCAGTGACTGACCCAGCGCTTTCGCGAGCAAACCCGCTCCCACATTGACCGCGTTGCCAGCAGGAGATCGGAAATGTCCAGGCAAAAAAAAGAGACCCGAAGGTCTCTTTTTTCACACGGCTCACACCTTACAGGCTGGAGATCCGCGCATGTTGCTCCGCCAGCTTGCCCAGGGCCTGTTCAGCCTCGGCCAGCTTGGCGCGTTCTTTCTCGATCACTTCAGCTGGGGCCTTGTCGACGAAGGCCGCGTTGGACAGCTTGCCGCCCACTCGTTGCACTTCGCCTTGCAGGCGGCCGATTTCCTTGTCGAGACGTGCCAGTTCGGCGCCCTTGTCGATCAGGCCCGCCATCGGCACCAACACTTCCATCTCGCCAACCAGCGCGGTGGCGGACAGCGGTGCTTCGGCGTCGGCCGCCAAGACGGTGATCGATTCCAGCTTCGCCAGCTTCTTGAGCAGTGGATCATTTTCGGTGAGGCGACGCTGATCTTCCGCACTGGCGTTCTTCACAAACACGGCCAATGGCTTGCCCGGCCCGATGTTCATTTCGGCGCGGATGTTACGCGTGCCCATCATCAGGGTCTTGAGCCATTCGATATCGCTTTCGGCCGCTTCATCGATGCGTGCTTCGTTGGCCACTGGCCAAGGTTGCAGCATGATGGTCTTGCCTTCGATACCGGCCAGCGGCGCCAGGCGCTGCCAGATTTCTTCGGTGATGAATGGCATGAACGGGTGGGCCAGGCGCAGCGCCACTTCCAGCACGCGCACCAGGGTGCGACGGGTGCCGCGCTGGCGCTCGACCGGCGCGTTTTCGTCCCACAGTACCGGCTTGGACAGTTCCAGGTACCAGTCGCAATACTGGTTCCAGATGAACTCGTACAAGGCCTGTGCGGCCAGGTCGAAACGGAACTGGTCGAGTTGGCGGGTCACTTCGGCTTCGGTGCGCTGCAGCTGCGAGATGATCCAGCGGTCGGCCAGGCTCAACTCATAGGCTTCGCCGTTCTGGCCGCAGTCTTCGCCTTTGTCCAATACGTAGCGCGCCGCGTTCCAGATCTTGTTGCAGAAGTTGCGATAGCCTTCGACGCGGCCCATGTCGAACTTGATGTCGCGACCGGTGGACGCCAGTGAGCAGAACGTGAAGCGCAGGGCGTCGGTGCCGTAGCTGGCGATGCCGTCGGCAAATTCGTCGCGGGTTTGCTTCTCGATCTTCTTCGCCAGTTTCGGCTGCATCAGGCCCGAGGTGCGTTTCTGCACCAGGGTTTCCAGGTCGATACCGTCGATGATGTCCAGCGGGTCCAGCACATTGCCCTTGGACTTGGACATCTTCTGGCCCTGGCCATCACGCACCAGGCCGTGCACGTACACGGTCTTGAACGGCACTTGCGGCGTGCCATCCTCGTTTTTCACCAGGTGCATGGTCAGCATGATCATCCGGGCAACCCAGAAGAAAATGATGTCGAAACCGGTGACCAGCACGTCGGTGGAGTGGAATTTCTTGAGGAATTCGGTCTGCTGCGGCCAGCCCAGGGTGGAGAAGGTCCACAGGCCCGAGCTGAACCATGTGTCCAGTACGTCGTTGTCCTGTTGCAGCGCAATGTCGGCACCGAGGTTGTGCTTGGCGCGCACTTCAGCTTCGTCACGGCCTACGTAGACCTTGCCCGACTCGTCGTACCAGGCCGGAATGCGGTGGCCCCACCACAGTTGACGGCTGATGCACCAATCCTGGATGTCACGCATCCACGAGAAATACATGTTCTCGTACTGTTTCGGCACGAACTGGATGCGGCCATCTTCCACGGCGGCGATGGCAGGTTCTGCCAACGGCTTGGTGGAGACGTACCACTGGTCGGTCAGCCACGGCTCGATCACGGTGCCGGAGCGGTCGCCCTTCGGCACTTTCAGGGCGTGGTCGTCAACGCTGACCAGCAAACCGGCAGCGTCGAAGGCAGCGACGATCTGCTTGCGTGCTTCGAAACGGTCGAGGCCTGCGTATTCGGCCGGAATCTTGCCGTCGATGCTGTCGTTCAGCGTGCCGTCCAGGTTGAACACCTGGCAGGCCGGCAGTACGGCGGCGTTTTTGTCGAAGATATTCAGCAGCGGCAGGTTGTGGCGCTTGCCGACTTCGTAGTCGTTGAAATCGTGGGCCGGGGTGATTTTCACGCAGCCGGTGCCGAATTCAGGGTCGCAGTAGTCGTCTGCAATGATCGGGATGCGCCGGCCGACCAATGGCAGCTCGACGAACTTGCCGATCAGCGCCTGGTAGCGCTCGTCAGTCGGGTTAACTGCAACGGCGGCATCGCCGAGCATGGTTTCCGGACGGGTGGTGGCGACGATCAGGTAGTCGTTGCCTTCAGCGGTCTTGGCGCCGTCGGCCAGCGGGTACTTGAGGTTCCACAGGAAGCCTTTCTCATCGTGGTTTTCCACTTCGAGGTCGGAAATCGCCGTGTGCAGCTTGGTGTCCCAGTTGACCAGACGCTTGCCGCGGTAGATCAGTCCGTCTTCATGCAGACGCACGAAGGCTTCTTTCACGGCTTCCGACAGGCCGTCGTCCATGGTGAAGCGCTCGCGGCTCCAGTCCACGGACGAGCCCAGGCGACGAATCTGACGGCTGATATTGCCGCCGGATTGGTCCTTCCATTCCCAGATCTTTTCCAGGAATTTCTCGCGCCCCAAGTCGTGGCGACTCTGGCCGGTGGCTTCGAGTTGGCGTTCCACCAGCATCTGGGTGGCGATACCGGCGTGGTCGGTGCCCGGTTGCCACAGGGTGTTGCGGCCCTGCATACGGCGGAAACGTATCAACGCATCCATGATCGCATTGTTGAAGCCATGGCCCATGTGCAGGCTGCCAGTGACGTTCGGTGGCGGAATCATGATGGTGTAGGAATCGCCCGCGCCTTGCGGGGCGAAATAATTCTCGGACTCCCAGGTCTGGTACCAGGAAGTTTCAATAGCGTGCGGCTGGTAGGTCTTATCCATGCGCGGCGGGACCCTAGTTGGCATTAATTCAGGAAAGCCGACAAGTATAACGGGGGATAGGGCGCAGGGCGAGGTGAAGACAGGCTTGAGATGTACGCAGAGCAAATGTGGCAGCGGGCTTGCTGGCGAAAGCGGTGTGGCAGTCAGCTCAGGCGTTGACTGATCCAGCGCTTTCGCCAGCAAGCCCGCTCCCGCAGGGTGACGTGTATGGCTTAAGACTGGTATTGGCTGAGCAACCGCTCCATGCGCGCATCCAGCCGGCGCTTGATCTCGGTTTCGATATGCGGGGCAAAGTCGTCGATCACGTCTTGCATGATCAGTTGCGCGGCAGCGCGCAGTTCGTTGTCCAGGTGCAGCAGCAGGGCATCTGGGCCTTTTTCAGCAGGCGCAGGTTCGACGGCGGGGGCCACGGCGACGGGCTCCGGCGCGACGGGTTTGCCGCCGACCATGTCGAACAACAGCGGAATCTGTACCTCGCCCTCGACCGGTTCGGTCAACAGCGGCGGTTGCAAGTCATCATCACCCAGCAACTGACGGATCGACTCGAGGTCGTCCAGCAGGTGGTCATCTTTTTTTAGAGGGTTTGGAGTGTCCATCGTGTGCTCAAAGTCGTTGTAGCCGGTGATCCTGCAGAGGATAGCCCTGTTCGCGGTAGAAACGGAAACTCTCCCGCGCGGCCTGACGAATAGCCGGATCCTCAACCACCACTTCCGCCACACGGGCGAATGCCTTGGCGAACGGCGGTACTTTCAGGTCCAGGTTGACCAGCAGGTCCTGGTGGTCGCCGCAACTGTCTCCCAAACCCAGGACAACCAGGCCTTCAGGTTCAGATTCGGCGGGGCCGTGGGGCACGAAGCTTTCGCCCTTGAAACGCCAGAGGCGGGCATCCAGCTCATCGCGTTGGGCGGCATCGCTGCAATGCAGGTAGATGCGGTGGCCCATGCGCCAGGCTTTTTCGGTGAGTTTGCAGGCAAAGTCCAGGCGCGCGAGCGGGTCGGCGCTGGGCAATATATAGAAGTCGACTTGGGTCATTGCATTTCCTGGGCTTGCGCATCCCCCCGCAGGACCGGGCAAGCCGGCTCCTGCAGGGGGATTGCGTTTAGGCCTTGGCGCGGTCCAGCAGGTACTGGGTCAGCAGGGGAACCGGACGGCCGGTGGCGCCCTTGTCCTTGCCGCCGCTGGTCCAGGCCGTGCCCGCGATGTCCAGGTGGGCCCAGTTGAAGTTCTTGGCAAAGCGCGACAGGAAGCAAGCAGCAGTGATGGTGCCGGCTTTCGGGCCGCCGATGTTGGCGATGTCGGCGAACGGGCTGTCCAGTTGTTCCTGGTACTCATCGAACAGCGGCAATTGCCAGGCACGGTCGTCAGCGGCTTTACCGGCGCTGAGCAGTTGCTCGATCAGTTCGTCGCTGTTGCCCAACAGGCCCGAAGTGTGGGAACCCAGGGCGACGATGCAGGCACCGGTCAGGGTCGCGATGTCGATCACGGCCTGTGGCTTGAAGCGCTCGGCGTAGGTCAGCGCGTCGCACAGCACCAGGCGGCCTTCGGCGTCGGTGTTGAGGATTTCGACGGTCTGGCCGCTCAGGGTGGTGACGATGTCGCCCGGACGGGTCGCGCCGCCGCTCGGCATGTTCTCGGCGCAGGCCAGGATGCACACCAGGTTGATCGGCAGCTTGAGTTCCAGCACAGCACGCAGGGTGCCGAACACGCTGGCGGCGCCGCC
Source organism: Pseudomonas simiae (assembly GCF_000934565.1). Classification (NCBI taxonomy): domain Bacteria; kingdom Pseudomonadati; phylum Pseudomonadota; class Gammaproteobacteria; order Pseudomonadales; family Pseudomonadaceae; genus Pseudomonas; species Pseudomonas simiae. Next base: position 1,149,964 of record NZ_CP010896.1, read on the forward strand.
CATGTCGTACTTCATCTCGTCCATGCCCAGGCCCGGCTTGAGGCTGATGCCGCCGGTGTCGAAGGTGATGCCTTTACCGACCAGTGCGTAAGGCTTCTCGGACTTCTTGCCGCCGTTGTATTGCATGACGATCAGGCGTGGCGGCTGGTCGCTGCCCTGGCCCACGGCATAGAACGAGCCCATGCCCAGTTCCTTGATCTTCTTCTCGTCCAGCACTTCGACTTTCAGGCCCTTGAACTCTTTGCCCAGCGCCTTGGCTTGTTCGCCGAGGAAGGTCGGGTGGCAAATGTTCGGCGGCAAGTTGCCCAGGTCGCGGGTGAACGACATGCCGTTGGCGATCGCTTGTGCGTGGGTCACGGCGCGCTCGACTTCAGCCTGGGCGGCCTTGATGGTCAGCAGGGTGATTTTTTTCAGCGCGCGGGGTTCGGCTTTGGTGCTCTTGAACTGGTCGAAGACATAACCGCCATCCACCAGGCTCTCGGCCAGCAGGCGAGTCTTGCCATAGCTGTCGCGGCCTTTGACCACGACTTCGTCGAGCGCCAGCGCGGCGTCAGTGCCGCCCAGGCCCTTGAGGGTGGTGAGGATGCCGCTGATGATTTTGCGGAATGGACGGTCGCCCAGTTCAGCGTCCTTGCCCACGCCCACCAGTAATACGCGGTCGGCCTTGAGGTTAGGCAGGCTCTGCAGCAGCAGGCTCTGGCCGACTTTGCCGGCCAGGTCGCCGCGCTTGAGCACTGCGCTGATGGCGCCGCCGCTGAGTTCGTCGAGTTGCTTGGCGGCAACGCCGAGCTTGCGGCCTTCGCCGATGGCGACCACGAGGGTGGCGGTTTTCAACGTTTCGGGGCTAACGCTTTTTACAACCAATTCCATTTTCGGGTCCCTTATAAAGGTCGGTTAGCCAGGAGTCTGTACTCCGGCTTTAATACCAGGCAGCTGTGTAAGCCGCCGGCGACAAAGGCCGCAGTTTGAACCTCGCCGGCGGAGCCTGACAACCCTTGTCACCCGCTTTGTGCATGCGCATGAGGTTGCGCAGTGACAGGCGCGGTCAATCACAGGATAATGCGCCATCTTTTTAGTCGGCCCCTGCAAATGGGCTGGCTCGGTATGCTTGCTTGTTTGGCCGCCTTAGCCTGACAACCCTGGAGTGTCTGGTTTGATCGTCTTCCGTTATCTGTCCCGCGAAGTCCTGTTGACCCTGAGTGCCGTGAGTGCGGTGTTGCTGGTCATCATCATGAGTGGTCGTTTCGTCAAATACCTGGCTCAAGCCGCCTCGGGCGCCCTGGATCCGGGCTCGCTGTTCCTGATCATGGGCTTTCGCCTGCCGGGCTTCCTGCAGCTGATCCTGCCGCTCGGCCTGTTCCTCGGGATCCTGCTGGCTTACGGCCGCCTGTACCTCGAAAGCGAAATGACCGTGCTTTCGGCCACCGGCATGAGCCAGCAGCGCCTGCTGGGCATGACCATGATCCCGGCCGCCGGCGTCGCGCTGATCGTGGCCTGGCTGAGCCTGAGCCTGGCCCCCCAGGGCGCCATGCAGTTCCAGCTGGTCCTGAACAAACAGGACGCGATGACCGAGTTCGACACCCTCGAACCGGGCCGCTTCCAGGCGCTCAATGACGGTTCGCGTGTGACCTACACCGAAACCATGACCGACGACCGCGCCAACCTGGGCGGTGTGTTCATCTCCGAGAAGCGTCTGGGTCAGGACAAGAAAGATCGTGGTATTTCCGTGCTGGTGGCCGATTCAGGTCGCCAGGAAGTGCGTCCTGACGGCAGTCGCTACCTGATCCTGGAAAATGGCTATCGCTACGATGGCAGTCCGGGCATGGCTGATTACCGTGCGATCAAGTACGACACCTATGGGGTGATGCTGGCTCGTCCGGATATCAGCGACGAAGTCACCGACCGCGACGCCATCCCGACCACCGAGCTGTTCGGTAGCAAGGAACTGCGCTCGATCGCCGAGTTGCAATGGCGGATTTCCTTGCCGTTGCTGGTGTTCATCGTGACCTTGATGGCGGTGCCGCTGTCCCGCGTCAACCCACGTCAGGGTCGCTTCCTCAAGCTGTTACCGGCGATCCTGCTGTACATGGCGTACCTCACCATTCTGATTTCCGCCCGTGGCTCCCTGGAGAAAGGCAAGCTGTCGCCGACCCTGGGGCTGTGGTGGGTGCACGGGATCTTCCTGGTGATTGGCCTGGGCCTGCTGTATTGGGAACCGATCCGTTTGAAAATGAAGAGCCGTCGTGGCCAGAAGGAGTTGGCTCGTGGCTAAGCTCGATCGCTACATTGGTAGCAGCGTACTGATCGCCATCCTGGCGGTACTGGGCATCATCCTCGGGCTGGCATCGTTGTTCGCCTTCATCGATGAAGTCGGCAACGTCACCGACACCTACACCGTGTGGGACGTGCTGAGCTATGTGGGCCTCACCGCGCCGCGCCGTCTGTACGACATGATGCCGATGGCCGCGCTGATCGGCTGCCTGATCGGCCTGGGCAGCCTGGCCAGCAACAGCGAACTGACCATCATGCGCGCCGCCGGCGTTTCCATCGGTCGTATCGTATGGGCGGTCATGAAGCCCATGCTGCTGCTGATGGCGTGCAGCGTACTGATCGGCGAATACGTGGCCCCACCGGCGGAAACCACGGCCCAGGCCAATCGCGCCCTGGCCCAGGGTTCGGGCGATGCGCAAAGCGCCAAGCACGGCCTGTGGCACCGCCAGGGTGATGAATTCATCCATATCAACGCCGTGCAGCCGGGCGGCCTGTTGATTGGTGTGACCCGCTACACGTTCGACAAAGAACGTCATTTGCTGGAGTCCAGCTTCGCCAAACGTGCGCAGTACAGCGGCGAAAAATGGCAACTCAGCGACGTTACCACCACCAACTTCCGTAATGTCGGCCAAGGCACCAAGGCCAGCACCGAAGTGATCAATGTGCCGAGCCAGGAGTGGGACATTGCCCTCAAGCCGGAATTGTTGAATACCGTGGTGATGATCCCTGAAAGTCTGCCGATCTCCGGGCTGTGGGGTTATATCCACTACCTGAAGGACCAAGGCTTGAACAACGGCCGTTATTGGCTGGCATTTTGGGTCAAGGTGTTGCAACCCGTGGTGACTGCCGCGTTGGTGCTGATGGCGATTTCCTTCATCTTTGGTCCGCTGCGTTCCGTAACGCTGGGGCAGCGCGTATTCACGGGTGTACTGGTGGGCTTCACGTTCCGCATCGCCCAGGACCTGCTGGGCCCATCGAGCCTGGTGTTCGGCTTCTCGCCGCTGTTTGCGGTGCTGGTGCCCACGGCGATTTGCGCCCTGGCCGGCTTCTGGCTACTGCGCCGGGCCGGTTGATTCCGCGCTTATGAACAAAAAATGCCCCGGTCGGTAGATCGGGGCATTTTTGTTCTGGTCAGCAAAGATGACGTCTGGCCTGAGCATCAGGTACAATTCCCGGCTATTTTTCAGCGGGCAATCTGCCTGCAGCCTTTTTGAGTGTTGATCCGTGAGTGATTTGAGTCATATCCGCAATTTCTCCATCATCGCCCACATTGACCATGGCAAGTCGACGCTGGCCGATCGATTCATCCAGATGTGCGGCGGCCTTGCCGAGCGTGAAATGGAAGCCCAGGTCCTGGACTCCATGGACCTCGAGCGCGAGCGCGGGATCACCATCAAGGCCCACAGCGTTACGCTGTATTACAAAGCCAAAGACGGCATCACCTACCAGCTGAACTTCATTGACACCCCGGGCCACGTTGACTTCACCTACGAAGTCAGCCGTTCCCTGGCGGCCTGTGAAGGTGCCTTGCTGGTGGTCGACGCCGGCCAGGGCGTTGAAGCGCAGTCGGTTGCCAACTGCTACACCGCGATCGAGCAGGGCCTGGAAGTCATGCCCGTGCTGAACAAGATCGACCTGCCCCAGGCCGAGCCTGAGCGCGTCAAGGAAGAGATCGAGAAGATCATCGGCATCGACGCCACCGACGCCGTTACCTGCAGCGCCAAGACCGGCCTGGGTGTCGACGAAGTGCTCGAACGCCTGGTGCACACCATTCCAGCCCCGACCGGCAACTACGAAGATCCGCTGCAAGCGTTGATCATCGACTCCTGGTTCGACAACTACCTGGGCGTTGTGTCCCTGGTTCGCGTTCGTCACGGCCGCGTGAAGAAGGGCGACAAGATCCTGGTCAAGTCCACCGGCAAGATCCACCTGGTGGACAGCGTCGGTGTATTCAACCCCAAGCACACCGCGACCGTTGATCTGAAAGCCGGTGAAGTAGGCTTCATCATCGCCGGCATCAAGGACATTCACGGTGCACCGGTGGGTGACACCCTGACCCTGAGCTCCACGCCGGACGTCGACGTGCTGCCAGGCTTCAAGCGCATCCAGCCGCAGGTCTACGCCGGTCTGTTCCCGGTCAGCTCCGATGACTTCGAAGATTTCCGCGAAGCCCTGCAGAAGTTGACCCTCAACGACTCGTCGTTGCAGTACACCCCGGAAAGCTCCGACGCACTGGGCTTCGGCTTCCGCTGCGGCTTCCTGGGCATGCTGCACATGGAAATCATCCAGGAGCGCCTTGAGCGCGAATACGACCTGGACCTGATCACCACCGCGCCGACCGTTATTTTCGAGTTGTTGCTGAAAACCGGTGAAACGATTTACGTCGACAACCCGTCCAAGCTCCCGGATCTCTCGGCGATCGAAGACATGCGCGAGCCTATCGTGCGGGCCAATATCCTGGTGCCGCAGGAGCACCTGGGCAACGTCATTACGCTGTGTATCGAAAAGCGTGGCGTCCAGCGCGACATGCTGTTCCTCGGCACCCAGGTCCAAGTGACCTACGACATGCCGATGAACGAAGTGGTATTGGACTTCTTCGACCGCCTCAAATCCACCAGTCGCGGCTATGCTTCGCTGGATTACCATTTTGACCGTTACCAATCGGCTAATCTGGTGAAACTGGATGTATTGATCAACGGCGACAAGGTCGATGCCCTGGCACTGATCGTGCACAAGGACAACGCGCACTACAAAGGTCGCCAGTTGACCGAGAAGATGAAAGAGCTGATTCCGCGCCAGATGTTCGACGTCGCGATCCAGGCCGCCATTGGCGGGCAGATCATTGCGCGGACCTCCGTCAAGGCACTCAGAAAGAACGTACTGGCCAAATGCTACGGCGGTGACGTAAGCCGTAAGCGCAAGCTGCTTGAGAAGCAAAAGGCCGGTAAAAAACGCATGAAGCAAGTAGGTAACGTGGAAGTTCCACAAGAAGCCTTCCTTGCGGTGCTCAGGTTGGATAGTTAGGTCCTATGTCGCTAAATTTCCCGCTGTTGCTGGTCATCGCCGTTGCCGTTTGCGGCCTCCTGGCGTTGCTCGATCTGGTGTTCTTCGCCCCGCGTCGGCGGGCGGCTATCGCGTCCTATCAGGGCAGCGTCAGCCAGCCCGATGGCGTGGTGATCGAGAAGCTGAACAAAGAGCCCTTGCTGGTTGAATATGGCAAGTCGTTCTTCCCGGTGTTGTTCATCGTGCTGGTGCTGCGTTCGTTCCTGGTGGAACCGTTTCAGATTCCTTCGGGGTCGATGAAACCCACCCTGGACGTGGGCGACTTCATCCTGGTGAACAAGTTTTCCTACGGGATCCGCCTGCCGGTGATCGACAAGAAGGTCATCGAAATCGGTGACCCACAGCGTGGCGATGTGATGGTGTTCCGCTACCCGAGCGACCCGAACGTCAACTACATCAAGCGTGTGGTTGGCCTGCCGGGCGACGTGATCCGTTACACCAGCGACAAGCGCCTGTTCATCAACGGTGAGTCGGTGGCCGAGAAACTGGTCGGCTCCGAGCCGAACAGCCTGGGCAGCGCCGAGCTGTACCAGGAAAAACTCGGTGCGGTGGAGCATGAAATCCGTAAGGAAATGAGCCGCTACCGTGCCCAGCCAGACGGCCAGTGGAAAGTGCCGGCCGGGCACTACTTCATGATGGGCGACAACCGCGACAACTCCAATGACAGCCGGTACTGGGATGACCCCAACATTCCCAAGGACCTGCTGGGCATGGTTCCCGACCAGAATATCGTCGGCAAGGCCTTCGCGGTCTGGATGAGCTGGCCGGAACCCAAACTCAGCCACCTGCCGAACTTCTCGCGGGTCGGGCTGATCAAGTAATACAGGCGGCGCTGTGAACACAGCGCCGAATGCTTTTCTGGGGTGGGGACAAATCGGTCCTGCCTCATGCTGCACCAACCAGGATTTGAATTTGAACACTGCGTCAATCGTCGATGGCCGCCGGTGCCACCAAACAGATATGGGTAAACCGTGAGCGTTTCTCTAAGTCGTCTCGAGCGCCAGCTCGGCTACACCTTCAAGGACCAGGAATTGATGGTCCTTGCCCTTACACACCGCAGCTTTGCAGGGCGCAATAACGAGCGCCTGGAATTTCTCGGTGATGCCATCCTCAATTTCGTCGCCGGTGAAGCTCTTTTCGAGCGCTTCCCCCAAGCCCGTGAAGGCCAGCTGTCGCGCTTGCGCGCACGCCTGGTGAAGGGCGAGACCCTGGCCGTGCTGGCCCGTGGCTTCGGCCTGGGCGAGTACCTGCGCCTGGGCTCCGGTGAGCTGAAGAGCGGCGGTTTCCGCCGTGAATCGATCCTGGCCGACGCCCTCGAAGCGCTGATCGGTGCCATCTACCTCGATGCAGGTATGGAAGCAGCCAAGGAACGTGTCACCGCGTGGCTGACCTCCGAGATCGAAAGCCTCACGCTGGTCGACACCAACAAAGACCCCAAGACCCGCTTGCAGGAATTCCTGCAATCGCGCGGTTGCGACCTGCCACGCTATGAAGTGGTGGATATCCAGGGTGAGCCGCATTGCCGCGTGTTCTTCGTGGAATGTGAAATCACCTTACTGAACGAAAAAAGCCGAGGTCAGGGTGTGAGCCGTCGTATTGCCGAACAGGTAGCGGCCGCTGCAGCACTGATTGCCCTGGGCGTGGAGAATGGCCATGACTGATTCAAACGCAACACGCTGTGGCTATGTTGCCATCGTCGGCCGCCCGAACGTGGGCAAGTCCACGCTGCTGAACCACATCCTTGGCCAGAAGCTCGCGATCACCTCGCGCAAGCCGCAGACCACCCGCCATAACATGCTGGGCATCAAGACCGAAGGCAACGTGCAAGCGGTCTACGTCGATACCCCGGGCATGCACAAAGGTGGCGAAAAAGCCCTGAACCGCTACATGAACAAGACCGCTTCGGCGGCGTTGAAAGACGTCGACGTGGTGATCTTCGTGGTCGACCGCACCAAGTGGACCGACGAAGACCAGATGGTCCTGGAGCGTGTGCAGTACGTCACCGGCCCACTGATCGTCGCGCTGAACAAGACTGATCGCATCGAAGACAAAGCCGAGCTGATGCCGCACCTGAGCTGGCTGCAGGAACAGCTGCCGAACGCCCAGATCATCCCGATCTCCGCCCAGCACGGCCACAACCTGGACGCCCTGGAACGTGTGATCGCCGAGCACCTGCCGGAGAACGAGCACTTCTTCCCGGAAGACCAGATCACCGACCGCAGCAGCCGCTTCCTCGCCGCCGAACTGGTGCGCGAAAAAATCATGCGCCAGATGGGCGCCGAGCTGCCGTACCAGATCACCGTCGAGATCGAAGAGTTCAAGCAGCAAGGCAAGACCCTGCACATCCATGCACTGATCCTCGTCGAACGTGACGGCCAGAAGAAGATCATCATTGGCGACAAGGGCGAGCGCATCAAGCGTATCGGCACCGAGGCGCGCAAGGACATGGAGTTGCTGTTCGACTCCAAGATCATGCTCAACCTGTGGGTGAAGGTGAAGGGTGGCTGGTCCGATGATGAGCGTGCATTGCGCTCTCTGGGCTACGGCGACCTGTAATCGGCCTCCAGTAACACCGCAGGACAAAATGTGGGAGCGGGCTTGCTCGCGAATGCAGTGGATCAGTCACCGGATGCTTGGCTGACCCACCGCATTCGCGAGCAAGCCCGCTCCCACATTGGATAGTCGTTGTTTTCCAGACCGTGTTCCCGCAGCGAGAACCCAATGTCCCAATCCCCCCCCAGCCAGCCCGCCTACGTCCTGCACAGCCGCGCCTACCGCGAGACCAGCGCCCTGGTGGACTTCCTCACGCCCCAGGGCCGCCTGCGCGCAGTATTGCGCAGTGCGCGGGGCAAGGCGGGCACGTTGGCGCGACCCTTTGTGGCCTTGGACGTGGAGTTTCGCGGCAAAGGCGAGCTGAAAAACGTCGGGCGCATGGAAAGTGTCGGCACTTCTGCCTGGCTTAATGGTGAGGCGCTGTTCAGCGGCCTCTACCTCAACGAATTGCTGATTCGCCTGCTGCCCGCCGAAGACCCACACCCGGCGGTCTTCGATCATTACGCCGCCACCTTGCTCGCCCTGGCCGAAGGGCGTCCCCTGGAACCGCTGCTGCGCGCCTTCGAATGGCGTCTGCTCGACGACCTGGGTTACGGCTTCGAACTGGCCAACGACCTGCACGGCGATCCTGTCGCCGCCGATGGCATGTATCGCCTGCAAGTCGACGCCGGCCTGGAGCGCGTGTACCTGTTGCAGCCGGGCCTGTTCCAGGGCACCGAACTGTTGGCCATGAGCGAGGCGGACTGGACCGCACCCGGTGCGCTTTCTGCCGCCAAGCGCCTGATGCGCCAGGCCCTGGCCGTGCACTTGGGCGGACGGCCGCTGGTCAGTCGCGAGTTGTTTCGAAAGCCCTGACAACCCCGTGTATGCTGTGCAGCGTTTCTTTCCCTATTCAGGAGCGCTTCCGTGACCACCAGCAATCGCATTCTTCTTGGCGTCAACATCGACCACGTCGCTACCCTGCGCCAGGCCCGGGGCACCCGTTACCCGGACCCGGTCAAGGCCGCGCTGGACGCCGAAGAAGCGGGCGCCGACGGCATCACCGTGCACCTGCGCGAAGACCGCCGTCATATCCAGGAGCGTGATGTGCTCGTGCTCAAGGATGTGCTGCAAACCCGCATGAACTTCGAAATGGGCGTCACCGAAGAAATGATGCAGTTCGCCGAGCGCATCCGCCCCGCGCACATCTGCCTGGTGCCGGAAACCCGTCAGGAACTCACCACCGAAGGCGGCCTCGACGTGGCCGGCCAGGAAGCGCGGATCAAGGCCGCCGTGGAGCGCCTGTCGAAGATCGGCAGCGAAGTGTCGCTGTTCATCGACGCCGACGAGCGCCAGATCGAAGCCTCGCGTCGTGTCGGCGCACCGGCTATCGAACTGCACACTGGCCGTTACGCCGATGCCACCACGCCGACCGAAGTGGCTGATGAGCTGCAACGCATCATCGACGGTGTGAGCTGCGGTCTCAAGGAAGGCCTGATCGTCAACGCCGGCCATGGCCTGCATTACCACAACGTCGAGGCAGTGGCGGCGATCAAGGGCATCAACGAGCTGAACATCGGCCATGCGCTGGTGGCGCATGCGCTGTTCGTCGGTTTCAAAGGTGCGGTTGCCGAGATGAAGGCCCTGATCCTGGCCGCCGCCAGGACTTAAGCGAACACAGTCTAAAGAACGCTGAAGATCAACAATGTGGGAGCGGGCTTGCTCGCGAATGCAGTGGCTCAGTCAAAGATGTATTCACTGACCTGTCGCCTTCGCGAGCAAGCCCGCTCCCACACTGGATCTTCAGTGTATCCAGAGTCCTGACCACCCAGCTAAACCCTTTGAATTCAGCTGTGCGGCAATGCGAACCCTTACTGTTTAGCGCCCGCGGGTGTATCGTATCTGCCCTTTGCAGGCCTCGTGCCTGCTGCAGATACGTGAGGTTGTTGTGTCCCAATCGTTTTCCCGTCGACAGATTCTCGGTGGCCTTGCCGGCCTGGCAGTAGTCGGTGTGGGTGCCGGTGGCGCCTACCGCTACTGGCTGGGCAAGGTTGCCGATGCCAACGCAGGAAGCGATTACCAATTGATTGCCGCGCCGCTGGACGTGGAACTGGTGCCGGGTCACAAGACCGAAGCCTGGGCATTCGGCCCTTCGGCGCCTGGCACCGAGCTGCGCGTGCGCCAGGGCGAATGGCTGCGAGTGCGCTTCATCAACCACTTGCCGGTCGCCACCACCATCCACTGGCATGGCATCCGCCTCCCGCTGGAAATGGACGGCGTGCCTTACGTCTCGCAATTGCCGGTGCTGCCCGGCGAATACTTCGACTACAAGTTTCGCGTGCCCGACGCTGGGAGCTACTGGTATCACCCCCATGTGAACAGCAGCGAAGAACTCGGCCGCGGCCTGGTTGGCCCGCTGATCATCGAAGAGCGCGAGCCCACCGGTTTCAAATATGAACGCACCCTGAGCCTAAAAAGCTGGCACGTGGACGAAGAGGGCGCTTTCGTGGCCTTCAGCATTCCCCGTGAAGCGGCGCGTGGCGGCACCGCCGGGCGGTTGTCGACGATCAATGGCGTGTCCCAGGCCGTCATCGATCTGCCCGCCGGGCAGATCACCCGCGTGCGCCTGCTCAACCTCGACAACACCCTGACCTATCGCATCAACATCCCGGATGTCGAAGCGCAGATCTACGCGCTGGACGGCAACCCCATCGAGCCGCGCCCGCTGGGCAAGGAATACTGGCTGGGCCCGGGCATGCGCATCTGCCTGGCGATCAAGGCACCGCCTGCCGGTGAGGAACTGTCGATTCGCAACGGCCCGGTGCGCCTCGGTACGTTTCGTTCGGTGGCCAACTCCGATGCACCGACTGCGTGGCCGCCCGCATTGCCCGCCAATCCGATCAGCGAACCGGACCTGGCCAATGCGGAGAAACTCAACTTCAATTTCGAATGGGTTGGCACCGTTTCAGTCGATGACGGCAAGCCACCCAGCCTGTGGCAGATCAACGGCAAGGCCTGGGACATCACTGACAAGACCTGCGCCGACCGCCCGATTGCCAAGCTTGAGAAGGGCAAGAGCTATATTTTCGAATTGAAGAACATGACCCAGTACCAGCACCCGATCCACCTGCACGGCATGAGCTTCAAGGTGATCGCGTCGAACCGCCACAAGGTGATCCCGTACTTCACCGACACCTACCTGTTGGGCAAGAACGAACGCGCCCGCGTGGCGTTGGTGGCGGATAACCCAGGCGTGTGGATGTTCCATTGCCACGTGATCGACCATATGGAAACCGGCCTGATGGCCGCCATCGAGGTGGCGTGATGCGCCAGTTTCGCCCCCCCGCGATCATCGACCGCAGCCGCGACCAGGACTTCATGCGCGAAGCCCTGGCCCTTGCCGCCCAAGGTGCTGCATTGGGTGAAGTGCCCGTCGGTGCAGTGCTGGTGCAGGACGGTGAAATCATCGGCCGTGGCTTCAACTGCCCCATCAGCGGCAACGACCCCAGTGCCCACGCCGAAATGGTCGCCATCCGCGCCGCCGCGCAAGCCATCAGCAACTACCGCCTGGTGGGCAGCACGCTGTATGTGACGTTGGAACCCTGCAGCATGTGCGCGGGCTTGATCGTGCACTCACGGATTGCGCGGGTGGTGTACGGCGCGCTGGAGCCCAAGGCGGGGATCGTGCAAAGCCAGGGGCAGTTTTTTACCCAGGGCTTTCTCAATCATAAGGTGCTGTTTGAAGGCGGCGTGCTGGCCGAGGAGTGCGGCACGGTGTTGAGTGAGTTCTTCAAGGCTCGCCGGGCCAAACCACCACGCTAAAGAACACTGAGGACAAAAATGTGGGAGGGGGCTTGCCCCCTGCCACATTTGGCCCTGTGTTTCTTCAGGGCGATCGGGACTATTTCTTGGCGATGATCACCGCCCGCATTGGCGCCGGCAGCCCTTCGATGGTCTTGCTGTGATCTTCCGGGTCCAGGAAATCGCTGAGGGACTGGTACTTCATCCACTGCGTCCCACGCTGTTCCTCAACCGTGGTCACACTCACATCCACGCACCGTACGTCGCTGAAACCTGCACGCCGCAGCCACAGCATCAAGGCCGGCACCGAGGGCAGGAACCATACGTTACGCATTTGCGCGTAGCGATCTTCCGGCACCAGCACCTGTTGCTGATCGCCTTCCACCACCAGGGTTTCCAGGACCAGTTCGCCGCCTTTGACCAGTGTATCTTTCAGTGCAAGCAGATGCTCGATGGGCGAACGACGGTGGTAGAACACGCCCATGGAAAACACCGTATCAAAGCCTTCCAGGTTCGACGGCAGGTCTTCGAACGGAAACGGCAGGTGCCAGGCCTTGGGCTCGGACAGGTAGCGCTGCACCGCCTGGAACTGGCAGAAGAACAGCCAGTTGGGATCAACGCCAATCACGCTATCGGCGCCGGCGCCGAGCATGCGCCACATGTAGTAACCGTTGCCGCAGCCCACGTCGAGGATGCGCTTGCCCTTCAGGTTCAAGTGCGGTGCAACGCGGGACCACTTCCAGTCCGAGCGCCACTCAGTATCCACATGCACGCCGAATAGGTTGAATGGTCCTTTGCGCCAAGGGCTCAGGCCCATCAGCGCGGTATGCATCTGCGCGCGGGTGTCATCGTCGCAGTGGGTATCGAGTGTCAGGCCGTTGAGCAAATCCACTTCGCTGGGTTGGATCTTTGGCAACGCATCCAGCGCACTCTGCCAGCGCTCCAGGTCGCCATGACCCTTTTCCATCTTGCTATCGAGTTGCGCTTGCAGGCCCTGGGCCCACACGGCCAGGGGAGTGCCGACCAGGTGGCGGGCGAGGGGGGACAGATCAATCATGGCAAGGCAATCAACGAGGCAAAGTTAAGACACTGGAACCATGGCACGACTGTCGAGAACCCGGCCGCCAACAGGCGTTCGCGATGTTCTTCGAGGCTGTCGGGCTTCATGACGTTTTCGATGGCGCTGCGCTTCTGGGCGATTTCCAGTTCGCTGTAGCCGTTGGCGCGTTTGAACGCGATATGCAGGTCGGTGAGCAGCGCATGTTCTTGCGCATCGTTGAAACGCAGCTTCTCCGAAAGGATCAGCGCACCGCCCGGCAACAGCGATTGGCGGATGCGCGAGAGCAGCGCCAGGCGCTCATCGGGCGCGATGAATTGCAGGGTGAAATTCAGCGCGACCACTGACGCCGGCTGAAATTGCAGCGCGAGGATATCGCCCTCGATCACTTCAACCGGCAGCAACTCCTGGAACATCGAGTCCTGGCCATTGAGGTATTCACGGCAACGCTCGACCATCGCCGCCGAGTTATCCACCGCGATCACTCGGCAACCGTCGGTGCGCACATGACGGCGCAAGGCCTGGGTCACTGCGCCGAGGGATGACCCCAGGTCATACAGCACGCTGTTGGGTTGGGCGAACTGCGCGGCGAGTACGCCAAGGTTCTCGACGATGGTCGGGTAACCCGGTACCGAGCGCTTGATCATGTCCGGGAACACCCGCACCACGTCCTCGTTAAAGGCGAAGTCCGGCACCTGGGGCAGGGGCTGGGCGAATAGGCGATCGGGTTCTTTGCTCACGGTTGTTCCGGCGACGAAGGGGGAAAGGCCGGCATTTTAGCCAACTTGGCCCTCATGTGCGCGGGTTGTCTGATGGAAAGCCGAGGCCGTGATGCCCCATTGGCCGAGCCAATACGTCGTGATCAGCAAATACGGCGCTGCATCGAACGCCACCACAAACCGGTTGATGCCGATCAGCGTGTCGGAAAACACGAACGACGCCGCGCCCGCAGCCGCCAACCCTGCCGAACGCTTTGGCACATCGCTGCCTAGCCGGGCCAATGCGCGCCAGAGCATGGCGCTGATTACCAGGGCATACACCACCACTGGAATCAGCAGGTCGCCCAGCCCATGGGAAATCAGGATGCTCAGCAGGATCGCGCCCACGGCCAGCGCCAATACCAGCGGCAGCAGCGCCAAGCGGCGACAGTCACTGAAATAGGCTTTGAGGTAGGCCAGGTGCGCCAACAGAAATGCACCCAAGCCAAAGATGAACAGGTCACCCGGCCAGGCAAGCAGCACATCGCCCACCAGGGAAAAAATCAGCCCCAGGCTGATCCAGCGTCGATAGTCGGTGGGTGGCGCATCATGCAGCCAGCCCAGCAGCGCCAGTACTGGCAGCGGCTTGACCAGCAGGCACAGCAACGTGGCATGGGTGGTCAGGCCGTAGATAAAGGTGCCGGCGCCCATCAACGCAAGAATCAGCCATGGCATATCAGTTCACCGTGATAGCGCAGTCAAAGGTCTCGACGGGTTCGGCTTCCGGCTCCCAGGGTTGTTGGGAGGTCAGGCGCAAACGGCCCTGCCCGGTGGCGAACGCCTGGAAGCGCCAGGTCGACTGGCCGCCGCCACCGATCACGCCGGATTCCGAGCTGCTGTAGACCTCCGGGCTCAACGCACGCAACACGCCGCCGGCGGAGTCCTGGATCGCCCAGCGGTAGCCAGTGGTGGGGTTGCTCGGCAGCGTCAGGATCAGGTTTTGTCCGCTTTTAAGCTGCAGCGGGCAGGCGCTCTGATTGTCCACGGTGACGTTTTGCTTCGGTGCACTGGCGCACGCGGTCAGCAGGGTGAGGCTCAAGGGGAGAAGCAGGCGGGCAGCGATCATGGGGGCTCCGTTGTTGGGCGACGAAGACCGAGCATAACCGAAGATGAGACAAGGTGTGACTGGATGGGAACTTGTGGTGACCGGGCCTGCCCTTTCGCGAGCAAGCCCGCTCCCACCTGTCGACCGCGTACGCGGTCAACATGGAGGAGCGGGCTTGCTCGCGAAGAGGCCGGTCCAGGCGCTACATAACGATCAGAACAGCACTTTGGCCACATCCGCAAATCGCTTGGCAAAGTGCACCGTCATGCCTTCTTTCAGGTACTCCGGCAACTCTTCAAAGCTCCCGCGATTCGGCTCCGGCAAGATCAGCTCATGGATCTTCTGGCGCCGCGCCGCAATCACCTTCTCGCGCACCCCGCCAATCGGCAGCACATGCCCGGTCAGTGTCAGCTCGCCGGTCATCGCCACGCCTTTTTTCGGCGGCTGGTTGCGTGCCAGGGACAGAAGCGCACTGGCCATGGTTACCCCGGCGCTTGGGCCGTCTTTCGGCGTGGCGCCTTCCGGCACGTGCAAGTGCACGAAGGCTTCGTCGAAGAACTTCGGATCACCGCCAAACGACTTCAGGTTCGAGCTGATGTAGCTGTAGGCAATCTCCGCGGACTCCTTCATCACCTCACCCAATTGCCCAGTGAGCTTGAAGCCGCGATTGAGGGTATGGATACGCGTCGCCTCGATCGGCAGGGTCGCGCCGCCCATGCTGGTCCAGGCCAGGCCGGTGATGACGCCGGTGCCGGACAGCACTTGCTCATTGCGGAACACCGGCACGCCCAGGGAGCTTTCCAGGTCCTTGTTGCCGATCTTGATCACCGAGTCCGGCTCATCCAGCAACTTGACCACCGCCTTGCGCACCAGTTTGCCCAGCTGTTTCTCCAGCTGACGTACGCCGGCCTCTCGCGCATAGCCGTCGATCAACGCACGCAGCGCGCCATCGCTGATGGTCAGGGTGTTTTTTGACACGCCGGCTTTTTCCAGCTGTTTCGGCCACAGGTGGCGCTTGGCGATGGCGACTTTCTCTTCGGTGATATAGCCCGACAGGCGGATCACTTCCATACGGTCCAGCAACGGGCCGGGGATGGAGTCCAGGGTGTTGGCGGTGCACACGAACAGCACTTTGGACAGGTCCAGGCGCAGGTCCAGGTAGTGGTCGAGGAATTCGACGTTCTGTTCCGGGTCGAGGGTTTCCAGCAGCGCCGACGCCGGGTCGCCCTGGAAGCTCTGGCCCATCTTGTCGATCTCGTCGAGCATGATCACCGGGTTCATCACTTCCACATCTTTAAGCGCCTGCACCAGCTTGCCGGGCATGGCGCCGATGTAGGTGCGGCGATGGCCCTTGATCTCGGCCTCGTCGCGCATACCGCCGACGCTGAAGCGATAGAACGGCCGCCCCAGGGACTCGGCGATGGATTTACCCACGCTGGTCTTGCCCACGCCCGGCGGGCCGACCAGCAGCACGATGGAGCCGGCGACTTCGCCCTTGTAGGCACCCACCGCCAGGAATTCGAGGATGCGGCTCTTGATGTCATCCAGGCCCGCGTGGTGTTTATCCAACACTTTTCGCGCATGTTTCAGGTCGAGCTTATCCTCGCCATACACGCCCCATGGCACCGACGTGGCCCAGTCCAGGTAGTTGCGTGTCACCGCGTATTCCGGCGAGCCGGTTTCGAGGATCGACAATTTGTTCAGTTCTTCATCGATGCGTTTTTTCGCCTGGGCCGGCAGTGCTTTGCCTTCCAGGCGTTGCTCGAACTGTTCGACGTCCGCACTGCGATCGTCCTTGGTCAGCCCCAGTTCTTGCTGGATGACCTTGAGCTGTTCCTTGAGGAAGAACTCGCGCTGGTGTTCACCGATCTTGCGGTTCACCTCGGCGGACAGTTCTTTTTGCAGGCGCGCGACTTCGACTTCTTTGCGCAGCATCGGCAGCACTTTTTCCATGCGCTTGAGCATGGGCACGCAGTCCAGCACTTCCTGCAACTCATTACCGGTGGCCGAGGTCAGCGCAGCGGCGAAGTCTGTCAGTGGCGATGGGTCGTTGGGGCTGAAGCGGTTGAGGTAGTTCTTCAACTCTTCGCTGTACAGCGGATTGAGTGGCAGCAGTTCCTTGATCGCATTGATCAGCGCCATGCCGTAGGCCTTGACCTCGTCGGTCGGCTCGCTCGGCTGGTGCGGGTATTCGACTTCCACCAGATAGGGCGGGCGGTGGTGCTTGAGCCAGGTTTTGATGCGCACACGGGTCAGGCCCTGGGCCACGAATTGCAGCTTGCCGTTCTCGCGGCTGGCGTGGTGCACCTTCACCAGGGTGCCGTACAGCGGCAGGGCTGAGGTGTCGAAGTGGCGTGGGTCTTCCGGCGGCGTGTCCATGAAGAACAGGGCCAGGGAGTGGTGGTCGGATTTGCTCACCAACTCCAGGGTCTCGGCCCACGGCTCTTCGTTGACGATCACCGGCAGCACTTGCGCAGGGAAGAAGGGCCGGTTGTGGATCGGAATGATGTAGACCTTGTCCGGCAGGTTTTGCCCAGGCAGGGCCAGGCCGGTATTGGACGAGGCGGATTCAGCGTTTTCGGGGTCGGCGTAGTCGTTGAGGTCGTAATCAGGGAATTCTTGCTGGTCGCTCATGGGGCACCTGCATAAGGAAGTATGCAAGTTAGATGGGGCGGGGTAGCGGTGGTTTCAATGGTCGGGTGAAGTTAGCAACAAATTGCATGAATTCAGCTGATTTTGTGCAGGTAGCTCGGCAATGGCTGCTCCGGCAGCACTGACAACACTTTCAACCGCTGCAGCATACGCTGCCGTGCGCGTTGCAAATGCTCGCGCAGGTTCAGCGCCGCTGCGTCAAATGCGCCATGCAACAACAACTCTAGAATCAGCCGATGTTCGGCCAGCATGGCTGGATCGGCGCCGATCCCCAGCAAACGGTAGAAAATCCGGCTGATGATCATCGGGCTCTGTCCTTGGCGAATCAGTGCCGCGATCTTGCGATTCTGCAGGCCGGCTAGGCAGCGCTGGTGCAGGTCCTCCTCGATCTGTTCGATGGCCTCCAAGCTGCAGTGGGGGCTGTCCTGGGCATCGAGCACGCGTTGCAACATGGCCTCCAGCAATTCGCGGTCGAGGTGAGGCGCGCTCTGGCGCAGGGCTTCAGGTTCCAGGCAGGCGCGCAGCTCGTAGTCTTCGGTGACTTCGCGGGCGGTCAGCGGTCCTGCCAGCCATTGAGAGTAGGGCTCTTTTTCCACCAGGCCTCGGTCGCGCAGGCGCATCAGCGCTTCGCGCACCACTGCGCGGCTGACGCCGTAGTGGTCGGCGGCGGCTTGCTCGTCCAGGCGGTAGTGACCGAAGGCAATGCAGGTGGACAGCGCAGCGCCGATTTCCTCGACGATGCGCTCGCCCAGGGGCCGCGTGTCCACCAACTCATCTTCCCCGTTGAGGCCCAAGTGCGCATGGCTCAAGGGTAGGCGCAGCGGTTCCAGCGCCAGGCCTTCGGGGTTGATCAGGTAACCCCGGCCGTTGAAGCGACAGATCAGCCCTTCCTCATGCAGCAGGTCGAGGGCTCGGCGAACCGGCACGCGACTGGTGCCGAACAATTCGGCCAGCGGCGCTTCCAGCAAGACCAGGCCGTGGCGTGCGGTGCCGTTGACGATCGCATCACGCAATACCTGGTGAATCATCGCGTAACGGGAGGCCGAGGCGGACACTGCTTTCATCGCTTTCTCTGGGGCTTGTAGGACGGTGGCCGGGGATTCTCTCATAAGTTGCGCCTGTCACCCTGCGCCACAGCGGCGGCACTTTTTTGGGGCTTGAAATGTGGTGATGTTACTTTTCTGCACCAAAATGTACTTATTAATAAAAGATACATTATTTCATTCGGCACGCTTTCCGGCGTGCTCCCGTCCTTTTTTTGCGCTGTTTAAAACCTTCTATCCCGTAGCTCTGGGCAAAATCCACGGTTTGCGTAGAGCCCGTCAAACAGAGACTGGCACGAAAGCTGCCTTTGTAAAATGTATATTTTATTAATATGTACGTTTTATAAGGGGCAACCTGATGTCAGACGCCACTTCAATGGCCGAGGATTTCGCCAGCGGTCGCAGCGACCCGGTGCAAGTCCTTGAACAGGCACTCGAGAAGGCGAGCCAGGTCCCGGCCGTGTTCATCAGCTTGACTGCCGAGCGCGCGCGCCGGGAAGCTGAAGCCGCTGCCGCCCGTTGGCGCGCCGGCCAGCCTTTGAGTGTATTCGACGGCGTACCCTTGGCCTGGAAGGATCTGTTCGACGTGGCCGGCAGCATTACCACTGCTGGCGCCGCCTACCGCCGCAACGCGCCTGCCGCATTGCTCGACGCACCGACGGTCGGCTTGCTGTGCCGCGCCGGGATGGTCAGCGTGGGCAAGACCAACCTCAGCGAATTGGCGTATTCCGGCCTGGGCCTGAACCCGCATTTCGGCACGCCACACAATCCCCATGGCACTGACCAGCCACGCATTCCCGGCGGCTCGTCGTCCGGTTCAGCCGTGGCCGTCGCTGCCGCAATTGTGCCCATCGCCATGGGGACCGACACCGCCGGTTCCATCCGCATCCCCTCGGCGTTCAACGGCCTGGTGGGTTACCGCAGCAGCAGCCGACGCTATAGCCGCGACGGCGTGTTCCCCCTGGCCCACACCCTCGACAGCCTGGGTCCGCTGACGCGCAGCGTGCGTGATGCCCTGGCCATCGACGATCTGCTGCATGGCCGTCGCCAAACGCACATCGCCCGCAGCCTCAAGGGCCAGCGTTTTGTGTTGGCGCAGCAAGATGTCGAACCCGCTGTACGCAACAACCTGCTGCGCGCAGTGGAGCAACTCAAGGCCCACGGCGCGTTGATCGAAGAACGCGAGTGCCCGACCTTCCAGGCCACCTTGGACCTGATCAAGCACCATGGCTGGCTGGGTTCCTTCGAAGCCTTCGCCTTGCACGAAGCCTTGCTCGACAGCCCCGACGCCGAACAACTCGACCCCCGTGTACGCCGCCGCCTCGAAGCCGCGCGCGCGCTGCCGGCCAGCCAACTGCTCCACTTGTTCGACGCCCGTCGCCGCCTGCAACAGCAATTGATGGCCGACCTCGACGGCGCCCTCCTGATCACCCCCACCATCGCCCATGTCGCTCCGGCGTTGGCACCGCTGGAAGCCGATGACGAGCTGTTCGTCAAAACCAACCTCGCCACCCTGCGCCTGACCATGCCCGGCAGTTTGCTCGACATGCCGGGCGTGACCCTGCCCAGCGGCCGTGATGCCCAGGGCCTGCCCACCGGGCTGCTGCTCAGCGCCCCGACGGGGGAAGACGCTCGCCTGTTGCGCGCGGCGCTATCCGTCGAATCCGTACTCAACGTTTAAGGAGACACATCATGGCTAAAGACATTCTCTGTGCATTCGGCGTCGACGTTGACGCCGTCGCCGGCTGGCTCGGTTCCTACGGCGGCGAAGACTCGCCGGACGACATCTCCCGTGGCCTGTTCGCCGGCGAAGTCGGCGCGCCGCGCCTGCTCAAGCTGTTCGAACGCTATGGCCTGCGTACCACCTGGTTCATCCCTGGCCACTCGATGGAAACCTTCCCCGAGCAGATGAAGGCCGTGGCCGACGCCGGTCACGAAATCGGTGTGCACGGCTACAGCCATGAAAACCCCATCGCCATGACGGCCGAGCAGGAAGAAATTGTCCTGGATAAATCCATCGAGCTGATCACCCAAGTCACCGGCAAGCGCCCGACGGGTTACGTGGCGCCGTGGTGGGAATTCAGCAAGGTCACCAACGAACTGCTGCTGAAAAAAGGCATCAAGTACGACCACAGCCTGATGCACAACGACTTCCATCCCTACTACGTGCGCAAGGGCGACAGCTGGACCAAGATCGACTACAGCCAGCACCCCGACACCTGGATGAAACCCCTAGTGCGCGGCGAAGAAACCGACCTGGTGGAGATCCCGGCCAACTGGTACCTCGACGACCTGCCGCCAATGATGTTCATCAAGAAAGCCCCCAACAGCCACGGCTTCGTCAACCCGCGTCACCTCGAAGAAATGTGGCGCGACCAGTTCGACTGGGTGTATCGCGAACACGAACACGCCGTGTTCACCATGACCATCCACCCCGACGTCTCCGGCCGTCCGCAAGTGCTGCTGATGCTTGAGCGCCTGATCGAACACATCCAGAGCCATGCCGGTGTGCGCTTCGTGACCTTCGACGAAATCGCCGACGACTTCATCCGCCGCCAACCCCGTACCTGACACACCCCACCTGTAGCAGCGGGCTTGCCCGCGGAAACCGTCAACGATGACGCGGGCATCCTGGATGAACGCGGTGTCGAGGCGTTCTTCGCGAGCACGTTCGCTCCTACGGAGGGCCACTAACCCTTGAGGCGCGACCCATGTCCATCTACAACAAGCTTGACCTGACTGGCTGGAAACCCCGGCAACTGACGTCCAAGGAGGTGCGATTTGCCACCTGGATCGCGTTTTTCGCCTGGGTGTTTGCGGTGTATGACTTCATCCTGTTCGGCACCTTGCTGCCGGAGATCGGCCGGCATTTTGGCTGGGGTGAAGTGGAGCAAGCTGAAATCGCGACGTGGGTGGCGGTCGGCACGGCGGTGGTTGCGTTTGCCATCGGCCCGGTCGTGGACAAATTGGGGCGGCGTACCGGCATTATCTTCACGGTGGCCGGCTCCGCGCTGTGCTCGGCACTCACCGCGATCGGCGGTGCGTGGGGCAAGTCGCCGCTGATTCTGATCCGTTCGTTGGGTGGCTTGGGGTATGCCGAAGAAACCGTCAACGCGACGTACTTGAGTGAGTTGTATGGCGCCTCGGAAGATCCGCGACTGACCAAACGCCGTGGTTTTATCTATAGCCTAGTGCAAGGCGGCTGGCCGGTGGGGGCTTTGATTGCCGCCGGGTTGACCGCGCTGTTGCTGCCGATCATTGGCTGGCAGGGCTGCTTCATCTTCGCCGCGATCCCGGCGATTGTCATCGCGATCATGGCGCGCAAGCTCAAGGAGAGCCCGCAGTTCCAGATCCACCAGCGCATCAGCGAACTGCGTAAAAGCGGCGCAGTGAAGGAAGCGCAAAACGTTGCCGTGACCTACGGCGTGGACTATGACGAACACAGCAAGGCCGGCCTCAAGGCCGCGTTCCGGGGCCCGGCGCGGCGCGCCACGTTAGTGATCGGCGCGGCACTGTTGCTCAACTGGGCGGCGATCCAGGTGTTCAGCGTGCTCGGTACGTCGGTGATCGTCAGCGTGCACCATATCTCGTTCGAGAATTCGTTGATCATCCTGGTGCTGTCGAACCTGGTGGGTTACTGCGGTTACCTCAGCCACGGCTGGATGGGTGACAAGATCGGCCGTCGCAACGTGATTGGCCTGGGCTGGATGCTCGGCGGCCTGTCGTTCGCCGGGATGCTGTTTGGCCCGAGCAATATGCCGATGGTAGTCGGGCTGTACAGCCTGGGCCTGTTCTTCCTGATCGGTCCATATTCGGCGGCGTTGTTCTTTATCAGCGAGAGTTTCCCCACCAGCATCCGCGCCACTGGAGGCGCAATCATCCACGCCATGGGGCCGATCGGTGCGGTGGTTGCAGGCTTTGGCGCAACCCAGGTGTTGTCTGCCGGCAGCGACTGGCAGACCGCCGCGCTGTGGTTCGGTGCGCTGCCGTGTTTCCTGTCCGGCGCCTTGATGTTTGCCGCACGCCATGTGCGCCCGGAAACCGTTCAGTAAGGAGTGTGTGATGAGCCGTAAAGTCGCCTTGATTACCGGTGCCGCCAGCGGCATCGGCCAAGCCCTCGCCGTGGCCTATGCCCGTAACGGCGTGGCGGTGGTCGGCGGGTATTACCCGGCCGATCCCCATGACCCGCAGACCACCGTCAGCCTGGTAGAAGAGGCCGGTGGCGAGTGCCTGATGCTGCCGTTGGACGTGGGTGACACCGCTTCAGTCGATGCCCTGGCCGCGCAAGCCATCCAGCATTTCGGTCGACTGGATTACGCCGTGGCCAACGCCGGCCTGCTGCGTCGCGCACCGTTGCTGGAGATGACCGACGCGCTGTGGGACGAAATGCTCAACGTCGACCTGACGGGGGTGATGCGCACCTTCCGCGCGGCGACCCGGCACATGCAGGAAGGCGGTGCGCTGGTGGCGATTTCGTCGATTGCCGGCGGTGTGTATGGCTGGCAGGAGCACAGCCATTACGCGGCGGCCAAGGCCGGCGTGCCGGGGTTGTGCCGGTCGCTGGCGGTGGAGTTGGCGGCCAAGGGCATCCGTTGCAATGCGGTGATCCCAGGGTTGATCGAGACGCCGCAATCGCTGGATGCGAAGAACTCGTTGGGGCCGGAAGGCTTGGCGAAAGCGGCGCGCGCGATTCCGTTGGGCCGGGTAGGGCGGGCGGATGAAGTGGCGTCTCTGGTGCAGTTTTTGACCAGTGACGCATCGAGCTATCTGACCGGGCAAAGCATCGTCATCGACGGTGGCCTGACCGTGCGCTGGCCCGATTGACTGTACCCACATCAGAACTGTGTTTGTCTCGGGAGAATTTACATGCCCCAACTCATCCACCGCCGCGCCGTCATCACCGGCGCCGGCAGCGGCATCGGTGCCGCCATCGCCCATGCCTACGCCACTGAAGGCGCGCGCCTGGTACTGGCCGACCGCAACGCCGCCAGCCTCGCGGAAACGGCGATCACCTGCCGCAACCTCGGTGCCGAGGTGTTCGAGTGCCTGGCTGACGTCGGCACCGTCGAAGGCGCCCAGGCCAGTGTCGATTGCTGCATCGAACACTTCGGCGGAATCGATATCCTGGTCAACAACGCGGGCATGCTCACCCAGGCACGCTGCGTCGACCTGTCCATTGAGATGTGGAACGACATGCTGCGTGTCGACCTCACCAGTGTGTTCGTCGCCAGCCAGCGCGCCTTGCCGCACATGCTCGCGCAACGTTGGGGGCGGATCATCAACGTCGCGTCGCAACTAGGTATCAAGGGCGGCGCCGAGCTGACCCATTACGCCGCAGCCAAGGCCGGGGTGATCGGTTTCACCAAGTCCCTGGCCCTGGAAGTGGCCAAGGACAATGTGCTGGTCAACGCCATCGCGCCAGGCCCGATCGAGACGCCGCTGGTAGGCGGTATCAGCGACGACTGGAAGCGCGCCAAGGCCAAGGAACTGCCCCTGGGTCGCTTCGGTCTGGCTGATGAAGTTGCGCCAACGGCGGTGCTGCTCGCCAGCGAGCCCGGTGGCAACCTGTTCGTCGGCCAGACCCTGGGCCCGAACTCCGGCGATGTCATGCCATGAGTGGGGTGTAGCCATGTGCGGACTCTGCGGACTGCTTGGCGAAGACCTGCACTGGAGCGATCCCCTGGGCGATGAACTGCCCCGGCGCCGCGAACGCCTGCGCCGGATTGCTGCGATAAACCAGGTGCTGGCAGTGTTCCGGCTCAAGGTCGAAGATTTCCAGGGCGCGTCGTATTTGCTGTTGGGCGCCACCGGCAAACAGGCGCTGGCCAGCGGCCTGGATCAACTCTGGCAGGCGGCCGAGAGCATGCTCGGCCGCCCGCTGGACCCCCTCGACCCCCACTTGCTGGATCACCTGGACTTGTAGGCGCCCGGCTTGCCGGCGATGGCATTCTGAAGGACGCCATCGCCGGCAAGCCGGGCTCCTACAGGGGCATCATTGAGGTAGTAAACAATGAGCATGGCTCTGAATGTGATCACCGGCTTCCTTGGCAGCGGCAAGACCACCTTGCTCAAGCGCCTGCTGCAAGGCGAAAGCCTGGGCGACACCGCGCTGCTGATCAACGAATTCGGCGATGTTGGCATTGACCACCTATTGGTGGAAGAGGTGGCACCGGACACCGTATTGTTGCCCAGCGGATGCGTGTGCTGTTCGATCCGTGGCGAGTTGAAAGACGCACTGCTCGGCCTGCTGCAGCGTCGCGAACGGGGTGAAATTCCGGCCTTCAAGCGGGTGATCCTGGAGACCACCGGCCTGGCCGACCCGGCACCGATTCTTGCCACCTTGAACAACGACGTGCAACTGCGCGGGCGTTTCCATGTTGGCTTGGTGATTACCCTCGTCGATGCCAGCCACGCCTCTGTGCAAGAACGCCTGCACCCGGAATGGCTGGCGCAAGTGGCGGCGGCGGATCGCCTGCTGCTGAGCAAGACCGATCTGGCCGGCGATTGCACGGCGTTGCGCGCCCATTTGCAGGCGCTGAATGCCGGCACGCCGATTCTCGATACCCACGAGATCCACAGCGGCGATCAACTGCTGCTCGGCGAAGGCCTGCGCAGCCCCGAACCCGCTGTGGAGGTCAGTCGCTGGCAACTGCATCGCACCACCACCGCCACCCACGGCGCCGCACAAGTGTGCAGCCTGACCTTCGACCAGCCCCTGGACTGGGTGGGGTTCGGGGTGTGGTTGTCGATGCTGTTAAGATGCCACGGCGAACGGATCCTCCGTGTCAAAGGGCTGCTCAACGTGAACGCCAGTAACGCCCCCATCGTCATTCATGGTGTGCAGCATTGCCTGCATGCGCCGGTGCACCTGCCTGCGTGGCCGGGCAGTGATCGGCAATCGCGCCTGGTGTTTATCCTGCGCGGCCTCGACCCCGAACTGTTGCGACGTTCCTTCAACGTGTTTTCACGACGGTTTGCGGCATGATCACGTTAAGAGTCCTCGGTACTTCGGTCACCCTGCTTGAATGCTTGCGCGTGCGCGCTGAGCAGGAGCTGGGCATTCGCCTGATCTATCAGGTGCACGACGTCGAACAGGCCCAGCGTATCGCGGTGATGCAACCCGACAGCTACGACCTGTACGACCAGTGGTTCCACAACGTTGACTTCGTGTGGCCGGCCCGGGCGATCCAGCCCATCGACACCCGACGCATCGCGCTGTGGCACGAAATCAATGATCTGCCCAAGCGCGGTCGCCTGTCACCCGATGACCGCTTGGGCAGCGGCAGTGTGCCCAGTGAACGGTTGTTCGTGCAGCACGATGGCAGCCTCGGCAGCACGGTCACCGACCGCATCAGCATGTTACCCCTGACCCACAACGCCGACAGTTTCGCCTACCGCCCCGAACGGTTGCCCGAAGGCTTTTGCCACGGTAACGAAAGCTGGGGCTGGCTTTTGGACCCCGCTTGGCGTGCGCGCACGGCCTTGCAGAGTGACGCCGCCATCGGTGCGTTGGATGCGGCGTTGGCGGTGCAGGGCGCGGGACTGGCGAGCTTCAGGGACATCGGCAACATGAGCATTGAAGAGATCGACGTGCTTGCTGACATCCTGGTGCGCAAGCAGAAGGAGGGGCACTTTGCGGCGTTCTGGTCCGATGATGAAGAGGCCGCGCAATTGATGCTCAGCCCGAGTATCGATATCCAGAGCCTGTGGTCGCCGACCTTGATGCGGCTGCATCGCGCGGGGGTGAAATACCGCTTGGCGGTGCCGCGTGAAGGGTATCGCGCGTGGTTTGGTGGGTTGTCGTTGTCGCGGCATGCCAAGGGCGCAGTGTTGGATGCGGCGTATGCGTATTTGAATTGGTGGTTGTCGGGGTGGCCTGGGGCGGTGATGGCGCGCCAGGGTTACTACATTGGGAACCCGGCGCGTACGCGGGATCACTTGAGCAGTGCGGAGTGGGATTATTGGTACGCGGGGGAGCCGGCGCGGGAGGAGTTGCTGGGGAGTGATGGGTTGCCGTTGATTGATGTCGGGGAAGTGCGGGATGGGGGTTCTTATGAGCAGCGTATGGGGCATATTGCGGTGTGGAATTCGGTGATGGATGAGCATAATTATTTGGTGCGGCGGTGGGGGGATTTTATGCGGGCTCGCTGTCTTTGATTGATTGATTGATTGATTGATTGATTGATTGATTGAGTACATATCCGTTTCTTTGGTAACGGCGACTATGGGTTCCGCTCTTACAGCGGGTCACTTTTTGAAGAGCGCAAAAAGTAACCAAAAACGCTTCGCCCCAACACTCGGTGCCTCACCTAGGCTCGGCATGCCCTCACTCCGGCTTGTTTGACGGGGCGCCCCAGATCAAAAGCAAAAGCGCGGCGGCCTTAGAGCCGACCGGTTTGGGGAGGCGTACGCGGTCAAATGTGGGAGCTGGCTTGCCTGCGATGGCATCACCGGGGTGTGCCTGCGGTACCGAGTCGTTCGCATCGCCGGCAAGCCAGCTCCTACAGGTAACAGCCTTTGATCCAACCACTCGGGCTGGCTGTCAGGGCGCCGTGCTTTTGTTTTTGCTTTTGCTTTGCTTTTGATCTCAGGCGCCCCGTCAAACACGCTGGCCGGAATTCGGCAGGGATTTGGGGGGTAAACCGGCAGGGATGCCGGCTTAGCCGCCCCGCGCCATGGATGGCGCGTGGCGGCGGCCCCCCAAATCACTGTCGGATTACGGGCACACCGAGCGTGAGCGAGGTGCCGAGTGTTGGGGCAAGAGCCTTTTGGTTACTTTGGGGCTTTTCCAAAGTGACCCGCTGTAAGAGCGGAACCCATAGTCGCCATAACCTAAATAAAGGATATGTACTCAACCCCGCGTCCCCCCCCGAGCCGCCGAGCCCTTCAGTCAACCCATTGTCGCCAAAAAACCGCCACAAAACTCCCCGTTTTTATTGGGTGCACTTAACCCTACTCCCAGCTAATCTCCTAAAACCTAATATCCACTCAAAATAGATGTTTTTTTGACGCCAGGTCAGCGGTCGCAGGGAATGCACATGACAAAGGGACGTAGTGGCAGAGAGAGGCGAACGCTGCCAGAGGGCACTGCAATGAGGTGGCGCCATACGTTCCAAACCCGCATTGCCGGGGTGCTGGCTCTGTTGCTGCTGGTGGTCGTCGCCGCCACATATTTCGCCGTCAAGACCGCCACCACCCGCGCCGTGGAAAACCAGGCGCGAGTCCAACTGCAAACCGGCAGCCAGGTATTCGAGCGCCTGCTCGACCTGCGCGGGCGTCGCCTGCAGTACGGCCTGGACTGGCTGACCGCCGATCTCCCATTCAAACATGCCGTGGCCGAAGGCAAGACCGGGCCGGTTCTCGCTGCATTGCGTCGCCACGGCACGGGCATCCGTTCCAGCGAAGTGTTTGTACTGGGGCTGGATGGCAAGGTCATGGTCAGCACCTTGCCAATCTTCGTGCGCGGTCAGTCTTTTCCCTATGACGACGCCTTGCGCCACGCCCGGCGTACGGGCCTGCAGATGCTGATCGTGGCCCTGGATGGGCGGCCCTATCTGTTGGTGCAGCGCGAAGTGATCGACGATTTACCCATTGCGCGCGTCGTCATGGGCTTTCCCATGGATAAGCTGTTCGCCAGTGAGCTGCGCTCCATGAGCAACCTGGAGGTGTCGTTCCTCAGCGTGCAAAATGACACGCCCGGCCCGCTGTTCAGCACCCAGCCGCAGGCTTACCAGGCCGGTACGCTTAGCCTGTTGCGCGAAGGGCATGTCGACCCCGAACCGAAAATCCATATGTTCTACGGTCAGCGTGTGCTCAGCCTGGTATTGCCGCTGGCCAATACCGGCAATGGCGATGAAGTGCGTGTGCTGCTGCAAAGCCCGCTGGACCATGCCCTGGAATCCTTTGCACCGCTGGACCGGCAGTTCCTCGGGATTGCCCTGGCGGTGCTGCTGGTGTCGTTGGCCGCCGCGTTGTTTCTGGCGCGACGGGTGTCGCGCCCGCTCAACGCCCTGGTGCAGGCGGCCGAGCGTATCGGCGCCGGTGATTACCGCACGCCGGTGCGCGTGCGCAGCCACGATGAATTCGGTCTGTTGGCCCGCGCTTTCAACGCCATGCAAAGCGGTATCGCCGTGCGCGAGCGGCAATTGGCGCACAACGCGCTGCACGACCCGCTCACCGGCCTGCCCAATCGGGCCCTGGCCATGGAGCGCCTGGGCAGCGCGATCAGTGCGCGCCGGCCGGTGGTGTTGCTGTACCTGGGGATCGAGAACTACCGGGTGATCAACGAAGGTTTCGGCCCCCAGGGCGTGGAAGAGATGCTGCGCGAAGCCAGCCGTTGCCTGTCCATCAGCCTGTTGGCCAGTGATACGGCGGCGCGTATCGCCGGCAGCGAATTCCTGCTGTTGTTGGAAAACACCGAGGTTGACCGCGCTGTGGCCCGTGCCGACCGCCTCTACGCGCTGCTCACCGAGCCCCAGCGCATCGGCAATGACGAACTGCGCCACGAGGTGAGCATGGGGATTGCCGCCTACCCGGCAGACGGCCAGCAAGTGGAAGAGTTGATCAGCCGCGCCGCCATCGCCCGGCATGACGCGGCCAGCCTGCCGGGGCATTTGCAGATCTACCAGCAGGACCGCGACCTGGCCCATCAACGCCAGATCACCTTGATCCGCGACCTGCGGCGTGCCGCCATCGAGGGCGAATTGTTCCTGTGTTACCAGCCCAAGCTCGACCTCAAGCACGGCCATGTATGCCAGGCCGAAGCCTTGTTGCGCTGGCAGCATCCGACCCTGGGCCAAGTCTCTCCCGTCGAATTCATCCCCCTGGCCGAACGTACCGGCAGCATGCGCAGCCTGACGCTGTGGGTGATCGAAGAAGCCATCCGCCAGATCGCCGAGTGGGCGCAGCGCGGCATGCTGATCCAGCTGTCGGTGAATATTTCAGTGGACGATCTGGCTGATGATGACCTGGCGATTCGTGTCACCGCGCTCTTGATGACGTACCAGGTGGAGGCCGAGCAACTGATTTTCGAGATCACCGAGAGCGCGATCATGCACAACCCGCAACAGGCGCTCAGCGTCCTGGAGCAACTGCGCGGCTGCGGTATCAGCCTCTCGGTGGATGACTTTGGCACCGGCTATTCGTCCCTGGCGCAATTGCAGCGCCTGCCGGTGCAGGAGTTGAAGATCGACCAGTCCTTCGTGCGCAACCTCGACAGCACCAGTGGTGACGGGGTGATCGTGCGCTCCACCATCGAGATGAGCCATAACCTTGGGCTCAAGGTGGTGGCCGAAGGCGTGGAATTCGCCCCCAGCCTGAAACTGCTCAAACAATGGAATTGCGACACCGCCCAGGGTTATCTGATCAGTCGGCCGTTGAATGCGATGGCGTTCGAGATGTGGATGCGCCGGGAGCGGGTGCCGCTTTAACCGGCATAAAAAAGGCGGCTACCTTCACAGGTAGCCGCCTTTGTTTTACCGCCGGTGACGCTTATTCCGGCAGTTTGAACGCCATCACGTAGTCACCCTGTTTGGTGCCCAGGGAGCCGTGACCGCCGGCCATGACCAGCACGTACTGCTTGCCGTCTTTACCGGTGTAGGTCATCGGCGTGGTTTGCGCGCCTGCTGGCAGGCGGCCTTCCCACAGTTGCTTGCCGTTTTTCACATCATAGGCACGCAGGTACTGGTCGAGGGTACCGCTGAGGAACGCAACACCACCGGCGGTGGTGAAGGTGCCGCCCAGGCTAGGTACGCCCATGGTCAACGGAATTGGAACCGGCGCGCTGTCACGCACGGTGCCGTTCTTGTGCATCCAGATGGTCTTGTGGGTAGTCAGGTCGACCGCCGCTACATAACCCCATGCCGGCGCCTGGCACGGCAGGCCCATTGGCGACAACATGGCTTCGAGGATCACACCGTATGGCGCGCCTTTGTTTGGCTGCACGCCTTCGGTTTCGCTGACGCGTGGGCCTTGCTTGGCGATGTCGGCGGCCGGGATCAGCTTGGATTTGAACGCCATGTAGCTTGGGTTCACGAAGGCGATCTGGCGCACCGGGTCGACGGAAATGCCACCCCAGTCGAACACGCCGAAGTTGCCTGGGTAAACGATCGAACCTTGCAGCGAAGGCGGCGTGAAAGCACCGTCGTAACGCATGGATTTGAAATCAATCCGGCACAGCAGTTGGTCGAACGGTGTCACGCCCCACATGTCACGCTCTTTGAGCGGCGGTGGCATGAAGTTCAGGTCGGACTTCGGTTGGGTCGGGGAGGTGCGGTCGCCCGCCACTGCGCCTTGCGGTACCGCCACTTCGTGGATCGGCACGACCGGTTGGCCGGTGGCGCGGTCCAGCACGTAGATGCTGCCTTGTTTGGTCGACGCCATCACTGCCTGCTTCACGCCGGCTTCGGTCTTGATGTCGATCAGCGAAGGCTGGCCGCCCACGTCCATGTCCCACAGGTCGTGGTGAGTGAACTGGAAGGTCCACTTCACGTGGCCAGTGTCGATGTCCAGGGCGGTGAGGCCGGCAGCGTATTTCTCGGAATCGTCGGTACGGTCGCCGCCGTATTGGTCGGGCATCTGGTTGCCCATCGGCAGGTAGAGCATGCCGAGTTTTTCATCCACGGCGAACATGGACCACATGTTCGGCGAGTTGCGGGTGTAGGTCTTGCCTTCGGCCAACGGGGTGGTGTCGTCCGGGTTGCCGCTGTCCCAGTTCCACACCAATTTGCCGGTGTGCACGTCGAACGCACGGATCACGCCGCTCGGCTCGTCGGTGGAGACGTTATCGGTCACGTGACCGCCGATCACGACCAGGTTCTTGGTCACGGCCGGTGGCGAGGTGGAGTAGTAACCGCCTGGGGCGAAGCCCCCGATGTTCGCGCGCAGGTCGACTTGGCCTTTGTCACCGAAGTCTTCGCACATCTTGCCGGTGTCGGCGTTGAGGGCGATCAAGCGGGTGTCGGCAGTCGGTACAAAGATGCGTTTCGGGCAGGCATTCGGTGCGGCAGCCGGGCTGGCGCTACCGGTTGGGCTCTGCTCGGAAGCGTAGGCGGCGTCATCGTGGTACGACACGCCACGGCAAGTCATGTGCGCCCAACCCTTGAAGTTCTCGGCACCCATGCTGCTGATCTTCGGATCGAAGCGCCAGATTTCCTTGCCGGTGTCCGGGTCCAGGGCAATCACTTGGCTGTGTGGCGTGCACACGTAGAGCATGCCGTTGACTTTCAGCGGGGTGTTTTCCGCGGTGGTTTCGCCTGGATCGTTCGGGCCAGGGATGTCACCGGTGCGATACGTCCACGCCGGCACCAGCTTGTGGGCGTTTTCCGGGGTGATCTGCGCCAGTGGCGAGTAGCGATCGCCGTAGGCCGAACGGCCGTAGGAGTTCCAGTCACCCTCAGCCTGGGACGGCGCAGCACTGGCCATGCCAGGTACTGCGTCGCGGTCCAGTTGGCCGGTCTTGACCATTTCACCTGGGTTGGTGAATTGGCTGGCCAGGGCGGTAGCACCCGCCAGCACCACGGCCACACTCAGTGCGCCAGTGCCCAGCGGGGCAGGTTGGCCACGCAGCAACGGACGGCGAAACCACGGAAGCAGCATGACGATGCCCAGGGCGAACAGCAGCGCCAGGCGCGGCACCAACTGCCACCAATCCAGGCCGACTTCCCACAAGGCCCATACGGTGCTGGCGAACAGCACCAGTGCATACAGGCCCAGTGCAGCGCGGCGGGTGGCCAGCAGCAGGACGCCGGTCAGGGTGATGCCGATACCCGCCAGCAGGTAGTACAGCGACCCGCCAAGCATCGTCAGCTTGATACCCCCGGCCAGCAAGGCCAGGCCCATGATCAGCAGCAAGACGCCTAGCAACCTGGGCAGCAGGCGGCTTGGGCTTGAAGCACCATCAGTGCTCATAGTGTGTTTCTCCGTGACGTTGGAATTATGTATCCCCGTGTTTCTTCACTGTAGATGACGATTCGACACGGGCTTGGTTCAGCGTTAATTCGGATTTTCTGGGGATAAGTAGGGTTATCCACAGGCGGGCGATTTATCCTCAGGCGCAGGTCTGGGTAAGACAGCGCTGTCTTGATAGGCGGTTTGAAGCAGCAAGATGGGGTCGACCGGGAGGTGAAACGTTTCAGATTATTGCGGGCAAGGATAAAGGGAGTTTTCTTGGAGAGAAAGGACGAATCGCGATATGCATCATTTCTGAATTGGTAACAGTGACCAAGTGTCGCTGCAAAACCAATGTGGGAGCGAGCACGCCCGCTCCCACAGGGGGCATAGGGTGTGAGTTAGAACGTGGTGCGAATGCCGAACTGCACGCTTCGACCCGGTGCCGGCGCAATATCGCGCAGGATCGAACTGGCATAGCGCACAGTTTGATTGGTCAAGTTTTCACCGTTCACAAACGCCAGCCACTGGCTGCCACCGACATTGAAGCGATAACCCGCGCTTGCCCCCAACGTGGTGTAGCCATCGGTGCCGCTCTCGTTATCCGGCACACGGCCCTGGCCTGCGGCATGTTCCACGTCGATGCGCGCCTGCCAGCGGTCCAGTTCCCACAGCAAACCGCTGTTCAAGCGCAGCGGTGCAATACGCGGCAGGGCTTCGCCGGTGTCCAGGTTGGTGGCGCGGGTGTAGTCGCCCGACAGTTCCAGTGCGAACTTGCCGTAGGCGCTTTCGCCAAGTTTCCAGTGATCCTGGGCTTCGAAGCCAGCGAAACGGGCGCGCACGCCGGAGTATGTGTACTCGGGGATGCCGCCAGCGTCTTCTTCGCCTTCATCGTTCAGCGTGCGACCGCTGCCCAGCAGGCCGATGTAGTTGGAGAAGCGGCTGTAGAACATGCCGAAGCTGCCCTTATGAGTGCCATTGTCAAAGCGCAGCGCCAGGTCGCTGGACACGGCTTTTTCTTTCTTGAGGTTGGCATCGCCCAACTCGTAGGTGCCGGTGGCGACGTGGGCGCCATTGGCATACAGCTCGTAGAACGTCGGTGCGCGTTCGGTGTAGCCCAGGGTTGCGGCCAGGGACCAAACCGGCGTGAGGGTGTAGACCGCACCGGAAGACAGGCTCCCGGCGGTGAAATCGTTGGATTTATCGGCACCGGCAAAACGTGCGTTGCCCTTGGCATCCGGGTCGACGTTGGTGTGTTCCAGGCGTCCGCCGAGGCTGAGTTTCAGGCGTTCAGTGGCCTGCATTTCTTCAAGGATGAACAGTGCGCCGGCATTGGTGTTGGTCTGCGGGACAAAGGCTTCTTCACCCAGGGCCGAGAACTCGTTGCGGGTCACTTGCGCGCCGACCACACCGTCGAACGGACCAATGGGTTGGTGGCGTGCTTCGACGCGTGCTTCATAGCCTTTGTTCTTGAAGATCGTACCGGTTTCGCCGCCTTCGATTTCGCGGTGTTCGTAGTCGGTGTAGCCGGCGTCGAGTTTTACCGAGGTAAACGGGCCTTGCAGGTTGCGGATTTCCGACGCGAAGGCGTAATGATCCTGCTTCATGCGGATGCGTACGTCCTGCTCGGCCGGGGAGCCATAGTTCGCGTCGTAATTGCTGTAGGACAAACCAGCATAGCCGTCGTCCCAGGTGTAGGAACCGCCCACGGCACCGCCATCCTGGCGTCCGTCGCTGTTGCCCAGGCGACCGTTTTTGCCGGGGGCGTCTTCGGTTTCCGGGGCGTGACGGCTGCGTGCCTGGCCGGGGATTTTCAGGTCGTTGAAGGCCCGCGCATTGGCATCCAGGTGTAAGGCGAACGTACCGTTGCCGGCTTCCAATTTGCCCGCGCTGCTGCGGGTGGTGTCGGCGCCGCCGTAGCGCAGTTCACCGGCACCGTGGATGCCTTCGATGGCCTCGGTAGGGATGCGGTTGTCGAAGGTATTGACCACGCCGCCGATGGCGCTGCCGCCATACAACAACGCGGCCGGCCCGCGCACGATTTCGATGCGGTCGACGTTGACCGGGTCCAGCGGCACTGCGTGATCGTAGGACAGCGACGAGGCATCCAGCGCGCCCACGCCGTTGCGCAGGATGCGAATGCGGTCGCCATCCTGGCCACGGATGATGGGGCGGCTGGCGCCGGGGCCAAAGTACGACGATGAAACACCCGGCTGCTTATTCAGGGTTTCACCAAGGCTGCCTTTTTGTTGCAGGGTCAGGTCATCGCCCTCCAGTACCGTGGTCGGCGAGGCGAGTTGTTCGCTGCCCAGCGGGTTGCCGGTAATGACTTGGGGTTGCAGCTCCAGGGCGTGGGCTTCGGAGCAGATCAGCAGGGCGGCGGCAAGCGGGGACAAGCGCCATACAGAAGAGAAGGGCATCAAACACATTCCTTGGCAAAACGACTAAAGATCTGAAATTCATGGTTACAATATAACATTCCTTTTTGACTGAGAGCGGGAACTTTTTTGTTCGTGCTAAAGTGACCGGCTGTATTTCTACTTACTGCAAAAGGCCCGGCATGACCGCGACAAGCAACGACCCACTCCACGGCGTGACCCTGCAACACGTCCTCACCACCCTGGTGGAACATTACGAATGGAGCGGTCTGGCCGAACGCATTGATGTGCGCTGTTTCAAGAGCGACCCCAGCATCAAGTCGAGCCTCACGTTCCTGCGCAAGACCCCTTGGGCGCGGGAGAAAGTCGAAGGCCTCTACGTAAAACTGATGCGCACCAAACGTCCGCTGGACTGAACCTATGAAGCGCTGTGTAGCGGCGGCCGCCTTGGCCGGTTGGGTGGGGCTGGCGATTCAGCAGTACCTGATTTTCCATTCGCGCTGGTCGACAGGCGCCAGTCTGTTGGGCGGGCTGGTCAACTTCTTCAGCTTCTTTACGGTGCTGACCAACACCCTGGTGGCGGTGGTGCTGAGTTATGCCGTGGTTCATCGTGATTCAGCGGTGAAGCGGTATTTTCTGGCGCCCGGGGTCAGCAGCGCGATTGCCGTCAACATTGTGCTGGTGAGCCTGGCCTATAACGTGTTGCTACGGCATTTGTGGCAGCCCGAGGGGTTCCAGTTCATCGCCGACGAATTGCTTCACGACGTGATGCCGCTGCTGTTTGTCGTCTACTGGTGGCGCTGCGTGCCCAAGGGCGCCTTGCGGTTCAAGCACATTGGCCTGTGGGTGTTGTACCCGCTGGCGTACTTCGCCTATGTGTTGCTGCGCGGGGATTTGCTCGGGCAGTACCAGTACCCGTTCATCGACGTCGGTACCCTTGGTTATCCACAGGTGTTTGTGAATGCCGGGGGGATTTTGACGGGGTTTGTGCTGATCGCGTTGGCGGTGGTGGGCTTGGACAAATGGCTCACGCGGGCACAGTAAAAAAGCGCGGGCTTGCCCGCGATCACGCCTGCCCGAACACCTTCCCTGTCAAACCTCTGCACCCCTAAGTCTCCACCCGCCGTATGCGCCGCCGCTGACAGCTCTCTGCGCGTCGCTCGCCCCTGGCTTGGTTTCCATCGTGACGAAGGTATACAGCGCACCGCGCGGCAACGGATGGACGCTGAATCAGCGTCTGGTCGCACGAAACCGATAACTAACTCGCCGAGGCACAATCGGCTGCCTCTACACGCTCGTGTCTTAATTAGTTAGTGGGTTTGGCCCGGTAGAGGCTGTTATTTTTCTACGCTTGTAATCCCGTTCTTACATACCTGTTTGTAGTTGATGGATGCTCATTAACTTGCATGTAGTCTGTTTCTTACGGATGGTTTTAAAGTTTTGGCAAGTTGCCATTATTTTCCTATGTGTCTGCGTGTAACAAAGCTACGCACGTTTGCGAATCGGACGGCTTACTTCTTAATGGCGACGGGGGAAACTTGCGCTGCTTCGAACAACATCCTGATTAAGCAATGCAAATAGTTGGAAAAGCCGTTTTACGCACAATCGCGTGATCCAAACTTTTACCGAGATAAATCAGGCGCTACACCCTGTTCGTCGCTCGCTTAGTAAGTCCTGTAGCACTGTTGTTGCAGGGGGTCTTAATGAAAATTATTAATGTGTGAGTACTGGAAAATGAAAAGCAAAATGAAAACTGCACTGTTGTCTGTCGGGCTGTTGCTGGGTTCGGCGTCCATGGTTCATGCGGCGGATGGAACGGTTACGTTTATCGGGTCGGTCCACTCGGGTGCTTGCTCTATTAAGCCTGACTCCGTCGATCAGACTGTTCACCTGGGGGCGATCGCAAAGCATCAGTTGCAGAGCGGAGGCAAGTCTGAGGCCCGACGTGTGCTTATTGAACTTGAAGGCTGCGATTTGACTGGCCTCACTGATAACACCGTGACGACCACCTTCACCGGGGCACCCTCGGGCGCTGTGCCTGGCGCGATCGGCACGGTCGGCGGTGCGGGTGGTATCGGCATCATGATGACGCATGGCAACAAACTCGTTGAGCTGGGTGTCCCTACGGCTCCGCAGGCCATTGTCGTCGGTGATAACACCCTGGAGTTCGGTGCCTATGTACAAGGCGCCGCTGCGGACCCGATCGTCCCTGGCAGTTTCAGCGCGGTAACCAATTTCACCTTGGCTTATCAGTGAGTTTTCCCCCCGCCACTTAAGGTGGCGGGGGACGCTGGCGGGAGAAAACGGTGAATACATTCATACGCCTTGCTATCACCTCTTCATTGACGATTTTCATCAACCCTAGCGTGTTCGCGCAGGAGCCTGCGCAAGGCGCCGGGGTCGTCACGTTGGGAGGGGAGATCATTGACTCAGCTTGCGGGCTGGAATTGGTCAGTGCCGATCAATCCATCGAGATGGCGCCCGAACCCATAGGTCGGCTCTTGCGAAATACGATGGGCGAACCACACCCCTTCCAATTGCGTCTGGTCAATTGCTCATTGAGTCGCCCCGACCCGTCGCGGCCAGGCGTCAGTTTGCCGGATTGGCAGCATCTGCAAGTGACCTTTGACGGGGCTCGCGATAGAAACGGTCGCTCCTTTGCTGCCTTCGGCGATTCAGAGGGGATTGCCCTTCATATCTGGGATGCGGCTGGTCAAGAGAGTGTTCCGGGTGAGCCGATGCCTCTGCTGCCGTTGGCTGAAGGTGACATGACACTTCACTACACGCTTCGCCTGATTGGAAACGGACTGCCGCTGGTGCCTGGCGCTCACCTTGCTGCGGTGCGGTTCAAGTTGGAATACTTTTGAACAGTGATGGGTTGTTTTCATGTTGAATGCGTCGAAGATCAAAAAAACGCTCCGCCCAAGCCTGTTTGGCGGGTTGATGTCAGCGGTGGGAACGGCATTGGGTGCAGGGGATATCGAGTTTAATACCGATGTTCTTGATCTCGTTGACCGCACCAATATTGACTTGTCTCAGTTTGCTCGCAGTGGGTTTATTCTGCCGGGCACTTACTCGATGGTTGTGCAGATCAATAGCCAGCCTATTTCTGAGCAATCGGTGGCGTTCTATCCCCCCGATGATGATCCCAAAGGCAGTCAGGCCTGTGTGTCGCGCGCGCTTGTGGAGGAGTTGGGCCTCAAGGCCTCCGGCGCTGCCGGGCTTACTTGGTGGAAAGGCGGGGAGTGTCTGGATATTCAAGGCTTGCCGGGTATGGAAGTCGCTGGCGATCTGGCCACCTCCACCCTGAGCATCAACCTCCCCCAGGCCTACCTTGAATACAGCGCCATCAACTGGGACCCACCCTCCCGCTGGGACGAGGGGGTGCCGGGGTTGCTGGTTGACTACAACGTGACGGCGCAAGCCAGTCACCAAAAGAATGACAGTGTCCGCCATAACTTCAGTGGCAACGGCACCGTGGGCGCCAATGCCGGGGCCTGGCGCCTGCGGGCGGACTGGCAGGGGCGTGTCGACAGAGACCGCGATCAGGCGGCCAGGCATCCGACACTGGAGTGGAGCCGCTACTATGCCTATCGCGCCATTCCTGCGCTCAAAGCGCGCCTGGTACTGGGTGAGGACTACCTGTATTCGGAGCTGTTCGACAGCTTCCGTTTTACCGGTGCTGCACTCAACTCGGATGAAAGTCAGCTGCCACCCAACTTGCGCGGTTACGCACCTGAAGTGGTCGGGGTCGCCAAGACCAATGCAAGGGTCATCATCAGCCAGCAGGGGCGTGTGCTGTATGAAACGCTGGTCGCGGCCGGACCTTTTCGTATTCAGGACCTGAATGACGCCGTGAGCGGCAGGCTCGATGTGCGGGTCGAAGAGCAGGATGGTTCGGTCCACACGTTCCAGATCGATACGGCAGGCGTGCCCTACCTGACGCGGCCTGGACAAGTGCGTTACAAACTGGCGAGCGGGCGACCGTCGAATCTTCAGTACGGCGGTGATGGTGACTTCTTCGGCAGTGGCGAGTTTTCGTGGGGCATCAGTAACGGCTGGTCGTTGTATGGCGGCGGTATAACCGATAACAACTACCGTGCGCTGTCGGTCGGTGCCGGTCGTGACCTGTTGGCGTTCGGTGCTGTGTCACTGGATGCAACTCAGTCGCACGCGAGTGTGTGGAATGAGACGCTCTCGGGGAAATCCTACCGCCTTCAATACTCCAAGAAGTTTGAAGAATACGACAGCCAAGTCACCTTTGCCGGTTATCGCTTTTCCGAGAAGAACTACTTGAGCATGAGTGAATACCTCGATGCTCGACATTACGGGAGAAACGGCGAACTCGCCGGGCTCGACAAAGAAAGTGAGTACAGCGGCAGTTGGAAACCGATTGGGGGCAGCAAGGCACTTTATACGGCCACGCTGAATAAGCAGTTTCGGGATCTGGGGGCCACGGTTTACCTGAGTTACAACAAACAAACATATTGGGAGCGCCCGGCCACTCAGCGTTGGAACGTGTCGATGTCACGCTACTTCAATGTGGGTAGCGTCAAGAACTTGAGCGTTTCGCTGAACATGTATCGCACTCAGGAGTACAACTATAAGGATAACGGCATGGCGCTGACGGTCAGTCTGCCGTTGGGGCGCAGCGGCACGCTGTCGCTGGATGCCAATAGGGCAGCAGGCAAGAACAGTTTTTCGACGCGCTACAGTGATCGCCTCGATGAGCGTAATAGCTACCAGCTCAGTGCCAGCGATAACGCTGCCAGTGGTTATCTGAGTCATATCGGTGACCAGGCAGACATCGATCTCGCTGCCAGTAAGCAACAAGGCGATTACACCAGCCTCAGTGTCTCGGCGCGTGGCGGCGGCACACTCACCGCTCACGGTGCGGCATTGCATCGTACCAACAGCACGGGCGGTACGCGCCTGATGGTCGATACCGCCGGTGTGCCCGATGTGCCTGTGCGGGGTTATGGCGCGCCGACGCGCAGCAACGCCTTCGGCAAAGCGGTCATTTCCGATATCGGCAGCTATCAGCGCACGGCGGCCAGTGTCGATCTGGAGAGTTTGCCGAGCAATGTCGAAGCCACTCAATCCGTCACGCAACTGACGCTCACCGAAGGGGCGATCGGATATCGATTCCTGGACGTGATTTCCGGCCAGAAGGCCATGGCCGTTCTGCGCCTGCCGGATGGCAGTTCCCCGCCCTTCGGCGCGACGGTGAAGAACGTCAAACAGCAGGACACCGGGATTGTGAATGACGGCGGCAATGTCTACCTCAGCGGTATTCAGCCCGGCGAAGAGATGATCGTCAGTTGGGGTGGGGCCGAGCGATGTGTCCTCACGCTGCCAGGTGTTTTGCCGGCCGATGGC
This sequence comes from Pseudomonas simiae, assembly GCF_000934565.1. Classification (NCBI taxonomy): domain Bacteria; kingdom Pseudomonadati; phylum Pseudomonadota; class Gammaproteobacteria; order Pseudomonadales; family Pseudomonadaceae; genus Pseudomonas; species Pseudomonas simiae. The sequence goes on from NZ_CP010896.1 coordinate 1,189,830, forward strand.
TTGACCCATGCCCTGCAACTGGGCTGCCGCAGGGTAGCCACTGATCAATCCTTGCCCGAGCCAGCCAAGCTGACCGGGAAGCCTACCGATATGGAGAACACATCCTCATGATGCTCAAAACGCGCCTCACACTCCAAGCCTTTACGCTGCTGGCCCTGGGCTTGAGCCAGAGCGCCAACGCGGCGGTTGGCCTGGATCGTACCCGAGTGATTTTTGATGGTGGCAAAGAGGCCACCAGCGTGAACATCACCAACAACAACACCCAGTTGCCCTATTTGGCTCAGGGCTGGATCGAGGACGAGGCGGGCAAAAAAATCACCTCGCCGTTGATCGTACTCCCGCCGGTTCAACGCCTGGAGCCAGGGAAGCAAAGCCAGGTGAAAGTTCAGGCGTTGCCGGCGGCCAAATCGTTACCGCAGGATCGAGAGACGGTCTACTACTTCAACCTGCGGGAAATTCCGCCGCGCAGCGATAAGGCCAACACCCTGCAAATTGCGCTGCAGACTCGGATTAAATTGTTCTATCGGCCGCAAGCCATTGCGCCAAGCCAGCAAGACTTATCCAACCCGTGGCAGGAAAAACTGACCCTTACCCGCGAAGGCGAGCGTTACCAGGTGAATAACCCTACGCCTTACTACGTGACCCTGGTGGATGCACGCAGCACCAAGGACGGTAAAACCGTGCCGGGCTTCGAACCCCTGATGGTTCCGCCCAAAGGCACGCTGACCTTGGGGCCAACGGCCACCGTACTCGGCACAACGCCTTATTTGGCCTATGTGAATGATTACGGCGGGCGTCCGGTACTGGCATTCACCTGCGGTGGCAATACTTGCAAGGTCAACTCGCAAGTATCGACGCCTAATGAATAGTGCCTGCTGCTGGAGAACGTCATGAAGTCGCGCAATGTGAAGGTCTTGGGCGGCCTGTTGCTGGTCTTTGCGGGGGGCGCACAGGCCGAGGATGTCGAGGGCATGAATGGGCTGCTGAACATTTCCGGGGCCATGCATGAAACCCCCTGCAGCCTGGAGATGGCCTCACTCCATCAAACGGTTGACCTGGGCGCCGTGTCGACCAGCCAGTTGCAGCGTCCCGGCGATCAGGCAAAACCGGTGGCGTTTCAGCTGCGGTTTACCGATTGCCACCGCACCGCAGGCAGCATCCGCAGTGAACGTACCGGGAACCTGACCTGGAGTGCCTTTCAACCCGTGCTGTCGGTGGCGTTTTCCGCACCCGCCGATGCTGATGATCCGCGGTTGGTCAAAGTGCAAGGCGTCACCGGGATGGGCCTGCAATTGACCGATGCACTGGGGCGGGATGTGCAGTTGGGCGCCAGGGGCGAACCGTTGTTTTTACCCCTGGGCGGCAATGTCCAGACCTGGAACGTTCAACCCACGCGCACTTCCGCGGCGTTGACCAGTGGGGCGTTTCGGGCCGTGGTGGATTTCAGGCTCAATTATGAGTAGGGGCAGAGTGATGGCAACCTCAACCGGCCCGTGGGCCATTCTTATCGCTGGCAGCCTGCTGTGGGCTGTCGGCCAAGGCGTGCAGGCTGAAACCAGCCTGACCATCCGCGCGGTCATCATCGCGCCGCCGCCCTGTGTCATTAACAACGGCAGTACGCTCGATGTGCCGTTTGGGAACGACCTGCTGACGTCGCGGGTGGACGGGGTCAATTATCGTCGAGACGTGCCTTACACCGTCAGGTGCGACTCCCCCTTCAGCAACGCGTTGACCCTCGAACTCAAGGGCTCGGGGGCTGCGTTCGACAATCGTGTGCTGGTGACCCGCAAACCGGATCTTGGGGTCAAGCTGTTCGTGAACGGGGCTGACTGGCCGCTGAATACGGCGGTGAATTTTACCTATCCGAACTTTCCGGTGGTGCAGGCGGTGCCGGTCAAACGGGCGGGCAGCACGCTGACGGGAGGCGCATTTGATGCGACCGCCACCCTTGTGGTCGATTACCAATGAAGAGGAACGATCAATGACATTTTGGCAACCGCGAGCGTTGCTCGTCTGGTGGTCCATCGGCCTTTGCAGTGGTGCTTCGGCCAACCTGACCTTTAGCGGAACGCTGAACGAGCCTCCTCCTTGCACGATCGATGGCGGCAACACCATCGAAGTCGACTTTGGGGACGTCGGCGTCAAGCGAGTCGATGGCGTGAAATATCGCAGGGGGCTCGGTTACACCATCAGTTGCAGCCCTGCCACGCTCCCTTGGGAGCTGAAGTTGAGTGTGAACGGCACGCCCACGGTGTTCGACGGCTCGGCGGTGCAGACCAATGTGCCTGAACTGGGCATTCGGATTTTTCAGAATAACCTGCCGTTTCCACTCAATACGCCACTGGAGATAACCCTGTCGTCGCCGCCGGTGTTGGAAGTCGTACCGGTCAAACCGCTGGGCGCCATTCTGGCCCCGGCAAGGTTTACGGCGGTGGCCACGCTATTGGCCGAATACGAGTAGGAGTTGAGCCCATGCGACATGAAATGCTTCATAAAGGCTGGGCATGTGCCGGGCTGGCATGCCTGTTGATCTTCGGCCTGATCCCGGCGGGGCAGGCGGCGGACAACCTGAGTTTCAAGGGCAATCTGGTTGAAGAGGCTTGTACGATCCGCCCTGGCGACGAGGCCATCACCTTGGAACTCTGGGACGTTACCAGCAAGCACCTCTATATCAACACGCGCTCACAGGGGAAGGGTTTCAAACTGCACCTGGAGGATTGCGACACCACGATTGGCAACACGGTCACCATCACGTTCGGCGGTAGGGAAAACATGGCGCTCCCTGGATTGTTCGCGCTGGACGGTGGAAGCGGTGCATCAGGTATTGGCGTCGGTTTAGAGACGCCGAGCAACAAGCCATTGCCGCTCAATACCGTCAGCGATGAACAGGTGCTGAGTAATGGCAACAATGTCATTGAACTCAAGGCCTATGTGCAGGGTGAGCCGGATGCGATCAGGGATCAAACCATCGGGCATGGCCTGTTCACAGTGACCTCGACGTTTACGCTGGACTACCCGTAACCGCCTCAGACAAGCCTCAACTCTCCCCTGGGCGGCGTTAAAGCGTGGGCTGAATGTTCGCGGGGCAATGCATGGGTAGAGCAGCAAGAGAGATCAAAATGAAACAACTCTATAGTGCGATGGCGCTGTTCGTCCTGATGGGTTTCAGTACGATCGCAAGCGCCGCTACATGCCGTGTGAATGGCGGACAGTGGACAGAGATAGTCGGGGAACTCCCCCTACGGGTCCCTGTTACGGTGACCTTGGCCGCAGATCGTACACGGATAATGATGGAAGGCGCACGGCTTGAATGTGGGTTCTCCAGAGGCTCGCAGAGCCCGTCTTCCCGGCGGGACTACTGGGCAACGGGTAGCTCGGCGGGGACCCCCTGGGTACCGGGTATCAAATTCAGCCAGGAAGGGGCTGGTTTACGAATCAATGGAACGTACCGAAATAACCCTATCCCGAACGGAATAAGGTTCGCCACACTGCCTGACGACCTGAGAGGTTATCCGATCGATGTCACGCCCTATATTCTGCTGCGCAACAATCCGTCCAATCCGATCGATATTCGAGTAGGGGATACGCTGGGAATCCTGCGTCTCACCGCCACGAACAACTACAACGCCAATACGGCAAGGATCTCGGTTACCTACACCGCCGCCAACAACTTCACCATCACACCGTCAACCTGCACGATCAACAATAACAACCCGATCGAGATCAATTTCGGCAACGTTCACCAGCGGGCCATCGGCGCCGATCCGTTGACCACGACGATCCGTAGCGACCGCAGGCTTACCTACTCATGCCCGGACGGCGGGATTACCACGCCGATAACTATTTCCTACAAAGGCAGCCCGTCGTCGTTCGACACACGCCTGCTGATGATGTCCAACCCGGACGTGGGCACGGCCCTTATTCGTGCGGGATCTGCGGTTCCAGTCAACGGTTCGTTCCTGACCCACATTACCAACAGCGTGGGGGGCGACGATGTGACGTTTTCTCTGGTTCGGCGCGCGGGGTCGCTACCTGCCGCTGGCGCCACCAACGGCAGCGGGGTATTGGTGATGGGGGTGCCGTAACACCCGCACCAGGCTCATTCTTCCTCACTGCCCTCGGCACGCCAATAACCGACGGCCTTGAGGAACGCTTCATCGACCTTGTGCGTGTCCAGCAACACCCGACGCACCTGACGCGACAGCTTGGTTTCCATCGCGACGAAGGTGTACAGCGCGCCGCTCGGCAACGTCAGTGTGCGCACGGTGTCGAGCAGGTCAACCTGGCCGCGTAGCACCCAGATCACTTCCAACTCGGCCGCGCTTTGCAGCGCCTGTTGCTCGGCCGCATCGGCGATTTCAATCACCGCCAGCACCTTGCGCCCGGCCGGCAGTTCTTCGAGGCGGCGGGCGATGGCGGGCAGGGCGGTTTCGTCGCCGATCAGCAGGTAACTGTCGAAGATATCCGGCACGATCATCGAGCCCCGTGGGCCGCCGATGTACAGGTGCTGGCCGACTTGGGCCTGTTCGGCCCAGGTGGAGGCGGGGCCATCGCCGTGCAGCACGAAGTCGATATCCAATTCGCCAAGGCTGAGGTCGAAACGCCGTGGCGTGTAGTCGCGCATCGCCGGCTGCGGGCCATCGCCCTTGATGCTGAACGTCGGGCTTTGCAGCGCGGCCTGCTCGGCGGCGTTTTGCGGGAACATCAGCTTGATGTGATCGTCACTGCCCAGGCTGACAAACCCCGCCAGCTCAGGCCCGCCGAGGGTGATGCGGCGCATGCGCGGGGTGATATCGACCACCCGTAGCACGTCGAGGCGACGGCGTTTGATTTCGTGGGTGACGCGATGGATGACGGGCGTATTCATTGGGAGTCCCCCTGGACAGGTTGAACGGCCGGGCCGTCGACGATGGCCCGGGCGGTGCTGTTGAGCAACGCGGCGACGCGCGTGATTTCTTCGGCGCTCCAGCGCCCATGGTGCAGTTGCAGGGCATGGCGCAGGTTATGCACCGCCTCGTGGATTTCCGGCGGGCGATCATGGCCGCGCAGCGAGCGTTTGCTGACATCGATGCGCATGCGCACGCCTTCCAGTGCAATCGCCTGCTCACCTAAAGAAAGACGACCGGCGTCGGTGAGGGTGTAGCGTTTTTTTCCACCTTCGGCGTCGCCGCTGATCAATTCGCTTTCTTCAAGAAAGGTCAGGGTGGGGTAGATCACGCCGGGGCTGGGACTGTAGGCACCGTCGAACAGGCCTTCGATCTGGCGGATTAAGTCGTAGCCGTGGCACGCCTGTTCGGCGATCAACGCCAGCAACAGCAACTTCAGGTCGCCGGGGGCGAACACGCGTGGGCCGCGGCCGCCGCGTTCTCGGCCGGGGCGTTTTTCGAAGCCGTCGCGGCCGTCGCCGTGGTGGTGGGAATGATGCTCTCTCATTTTGGGCCTCTCCGTTCTGGTTAAGATATAACTTAAGATATATCTTAAGGCTGTTCAAGATCAGTCGACCAATGGTCGCGGCCCTACTTAACTACCACCGCCTCGCGTGATGCGCCCAGCATGCTGATAGCCCTTCCCATGTGCATGGAGCCAGTGCGATGAGCACATTGATTTCTCCCCCTTACTCGCCGACCTCCTTGGAAATACGGGGCTATCTGCATCAGATCGGTCACCAGTTGCTCGAAACCGACACCCCTTTGCTGTCCAAACGGCCGCTCCCCATCGAGTTGCAGCAGTTGGAAAAACTCAACCAGACGCTCAAGGCATACACGCAAGCGCATGTTGAAGAAAATCGTGCGCTGTACGCCGATGTGGCCCAGGTCGACCTGCAGAGTGACGAGGGCAAGCGACGGCTGGCGACGCTCAAACGCGACCTCACCCCGCAGTTGCAGAAGCTGGACGAAGTCGGTGTGCTGGGCAGCAAAAGCCTGCGCACGTTCATGGCCAACGACGCGGGCCTGGTTGCGTTGGAACTGGAAGCCAGGCTCAACATTCAGGACTATCTGCTGCATCGTGAAGAAGCCCGGCTGGTGCAGAACCTGGGACTGGGGCCGAGCTTTCGACCGGGCATCTATGCGCTGACCTTCACCTACCAAACGCAGACGATCGAATTCGCCGGGGCCTTTGTGCTGACCGAAAAAAACACCCCCGTGGTCACGCAGTTGACCGCTGCGGAGGACGTCGGCTACGTGGTGCTGTTTACCCCAGCCCGTGGCTTTGAGTCGTTCGGCACGCTGGCCGAGATGAACAGCCAACTGCGCGAAGCAATGGCGGTCGGCAGTTGGCGCAAGGAGTTCATGACCCTGCTGCCGCGCCAATACCAGGGGCTGTCCGCCATGGGCGTCTGGCCTCTGCTGTTGACGTCCATCGATGGCGAACCGCTGTGCGAACACACCTACGACGCCCGGCTGGCCAAGCGCGCGCTGGATATCGACTGGGCCCTGAGCAACCCCGGCCCCAGCGCCCAACACCTGCTTGCCGAGCTGGACGCTGCGATACGCGCCGCGTTGCCCGACTTCAGTCAGCGCCTGGAATTGCGCGCCCAACGCCTGCTGGACCGCTGCCTGGAACACAGCGCCCCGGCCTGGTACCGCAACGCCCCCAGCCACCAACGCGAGGCTCTGGCGCGGCACCTGGCCGAGTACGACGAGGCCCGGCAAACCCTGCTGAACCTGTTCGGCCATGCCGCCTCGCCGCAGACCCTGGCGCGCTATCAGTTGCTCGAACAACTGGCCACTGACCTGGAAATCAACGACCTTGACCCCGACCGCCTGCACGTGCGCACGCGTCGCAGCGTGGCCAGGGTCGGCACCTACGAACAAAAACACAGCCTGACCGAGCTGGCGCTGCGCGGCCTGCACAGCGGCGACGAACTGGCCGGGTCGACGTTTTTGCTCAATACCTCCTTCACCTATGCCGACGCGCCGCTGCCCGAGGCTTATCAAGACTTGACCGCCGACTATCTGGTCGGCCTGCTCGACACCCTCAAGCCGCGTGTGGCGTTTGAAACCGTGCGCCGCGAGTACTACGCCAAACCCGAGATCCATGCCGCCATCGAACAGTTGCTCGACCGCCGCCTCAACGCCCTGGCCTACACCGCTAAGCTGCAACGCCACATCACCGCGGCCGACTATCAACGCTTCACCCGCCTGCGTCGCGGCACCGACGCGCAACTGCGCGCGAGCAGCGTTGCGCTCAATGGCTACGTGCTCAAAGACCTCTGGCTGCTGCGCGAAAGCGACGAGCAGGGCGGCCTCACGCGCTTGCTGCTGTGTACCCCCGAAGCGCCCCAGGCCCAGCAGTTTCATGGTTTCGACTCAGAAGTGCTGTGCCAGGCCCACCTCCTCGCGTGGTGTGCAGACGACGCCATGCGCGCGTATCTGCTGGAGCAAGTACCCCTCAAGTCCCGTGCGGGCCTGAACACCTTCATGACCGGCCTGGGCTTTATCCCGGCACACCAGGAATACCGTCACGTCACCTTCAGCGAGGCGAGCAGCCACGCCGACTGCCTCAAGACCTTGCGCGGCCAGCTGCTGGCGGTGCAGACCGACGATTACCACTGGGGCACCCCAACATGGTACCGCGCGGCCAGCGAGGCCCAGCGCCGACAATTGACGCTGTTGGCCGAGCAGGCCGAAGGCGCCGCCAACACCTACGCGCAGCACCCGTTGTCCGACGCCAGCTTCATCACCTTCGAGCGGTTCCTGCATGCCCAGGCCAAGGTACAGCTCAATACCCTGCTTGGCCGCCAGCGGCAAAACGATGTCGACCCCGATACGGTGTGGATGCATTACCCCAAAAACTTCCCGGCGTTAACGCGCCCCGCGTCCGTGACTTATACCCGGCTGTATCGCGATGGTTATGAGGAGTCGCTGGGGTTTCTCGACGCGAAGTTCGAAACCGTCGCCACCTTCATGGGCCCGGCCGGGGTCGACCTGAGCAAGCTCACGCCGCGCAATGTCGGGCTGTCAGTGCGCGGCGTGTGGATCGGCCAGCGCTACGCCAATGAAGTCCAGGCCAAACTGCAAAACCCCACCAGCCCCGGTTACGCCCTGCGCCGCGATGCAACGCTGGCCATCAACCAGTTGCAGTTGCGCAACGCGGCGCTGGAGTCGCGCCTCAAAGGCCATATCGTCCAGGCCGATCTGGATTGGTTCGAGCGCGCCGTCCAGAGCCTGGACGACACCTCGGTCGAGACGCGCAGCACCTACCGCGTGCATCGCCTGATGGTCGACGGCGACTGGGTGATCGACACCCTGCTGTTCAGCCACGCCGCGAACCCGGTGTTGCTCTATACACCGCAGGCCCCGGACGGCGTGTTCTTCCGTGAAGCCAGGCAGTTCAACTACCTGCTGAAAAAAGTCGACGGCATGCTCGACTACTTCTGCACCCGCGTCGCGGTGCAGTCTCAGGTGCGCGTGCGGCATTTTCTGCAAACCGCCCAGGCCGGCCTGCCCGCGGACCTCAACAGCACCGACCTGAGCCTGGCGCGCTACGACACGATCGAGCGCGTGCCGCCCGTGCTCGACCTGCGTCACCTGCTGCACGACATGAAGCTGCAACGCAAGATCGACGACGTCGCCGCCACCACGGTCAATCGCACCGACATGATCATGGGCCTGGTCTGGCGTTGCCTCGAACCGCTGATCGCGATTGCGACCGCGCCGTTCCCGGTGTTGAGCCTGAGCCTGGGCCTGCTGCTGGCGCTCAAGGACGGCATGCTCGCCCTGCACGCCTACAACCAGGGCGACACCGACGCCGCGCTGCAACACTTCGTCGGCTACCTGAGCAACAGCCTTGGCGCGGTGTTCACCGACCTGCGCCCGGCACTCAAGTCCATCGGCCCGCTGGTGCGGCCGATGCGCCACCTTATGCGCCCAGCCGCGCCGCGCGAGGCCATGGCGCTGATCAAACAACTGCAGCCACCGCCCCCCGCGCCCGCCGCTATGCAGGCCGTACTATTCGAAGGCCGGCCGGTATGGGCGCCCAAGCAACCCGATGCCTTGGGCCGCTATCTGCTGTTTCGCCAAGACCCGGTAAGCGGCAAACTGTTGTCGACTGCGCGCCTGGTCAACCAGACGGTCGAGGGGCGCTGGGTGCGCTCGGGCCTCACCGGCGGCGCGCCGAAACGTGCGCTGCCGACACCCCATGCGTTGCAGCGCTATGAAGTGCCGATCGAACAGGCCAAGGACTACGAAACCCTGATGACATTGGAGTTTGGGCAACACTCCAGTGTCGATCAGTTGTTGGGCGAGGGCACACGCGACAGCCTGCTGACCTATGAAATGAGCCCGCTACGGGCTCCGTATTTAAAGGCATACCTGCAGTTGCGCAGCGACGCCGACACCTTCTTCGCTCAGCTCAAACCCATCGTCCCCAGGGCCGATGTGCTGGCCTTGCAAGTGAACGCGAGCCATCGGCATATCCTGGAAAGTGCCTTCAAGGAAAACCAAGGCTTGGTGCTGGGCGCGGTGCCTGGCTCGCTCGCCGCCAAACAGCTGCTGATCGACAACATGCCCACCCTCTACGAGCAGGGCGTGCGACGCCTGTATATCGAATACCTGCCGGGCGACTTGTTCCGGGCCAAACTGGACAAGTTCAACGCCGGCGGCAGCTACAGGCACATCGGCGACTATTTGAAAAAAATCGAGACAGCCCTGGGGATCGCCAAAGACTCGCCGCACTCCTATCGCGCCCTGATCCTGGCGGCACGCCGCGAAAAAATCGCCGTCTGTGCGCTGGATGCGTCCACCGGCTACGAGGTGGACAAAGCCTTCAACCTGAGCAACGGTGCGATGGTCAGCCCGCGACCCAACGCCCAGCGCAATTTTTATTCCCACAAACTGATCGAGACCGACCTCGCCGAAAAACCCAGCGAAGGTTGGGTCGCGCTGGTCGACAGCCGCCGCCTCAACACGCACACACAGACCCCAGGGTTGGCGGACCTGCAAAAGACCCTGAGTGTGCGCGTCGAAGACGTCGCTGCCGGCCAGCCGGTAGGCATCTGGAACGACGTGCCCGGCTCGATCGCCGACGATCCGTTGGCCAAAGCCGATTTCAAGCTGACCCTGCAAACCTCCTATAGCGCGCCCCCTGTGTTCGTCAGCGCACCCCGCGCGGCTAACACCTTCAGCGACTTCGATATCGACCCACGATTCACCCAAGAACTGCACGAAATGGGCAAAGACCCGCATCCGTTCGACACCCGTTACGGCTCGCTCAACCCGAAAATCGCCGCCGCCGAAAACGCCTTCCGGAAAACCCGCGACCGTCTGAATAAGCGCGCGCAGGAGTTCTTCAAAACCCATGAACTGCCACCCCGGCCCACCTTGCCGGACCTGCCGGCGAGCACCACGCCCGCCGACTTTATCGAGCGCAGCTACCAACACGCCCCAGGGCTGATCATCTGCGAGAGCCACGCCGAGCAATCGAGCAAAGCCCTGCTGATCGATCAGATGAGCGTACTCAAGGCGCAGGGGGTCAAAACCCTGTACATGGAGCACCTGTTCACCGACCTGCACCAGGCGCACCTGGATGCCTTCCATCAAACCGGGGTGTTGGCCAAACCGCTCAAAGACCACCTGTGGACCTTAGACCGTGGCCACATGATCGAGTACCAGGGGCCGCACACCTACACCAGCGTGGTGGAAGTGGCGGGCAAACACGGCCTGCGCATCCGCGCATTGGATTGCGTATCGAGCTACTACACCAAGGGCATGAGCGAACCGAGCACGTCGCGGACGTCGATGTTCAACTTCTTCGCCAGCGAGGTCATCCGTCAAGACCAGGTCGCCCAGGGCGCGCACAAGTGGGTGGCGCACATGGGGAACGGCCATGTGTTTCCGGTCGAAGGGATTGCCGGGGTGGCCCAAACGCAAGGCGCGATCAGCCTGCGGACATTCGATGTACCGACGGGCACGACCACCGAGTTGCGTTCAGGGCTGGAGTGGACAGTGGCCTACGGCTCGTCGTTGTACCCCAACCGGCTGACGGCGATCCGCAGCGACTTCACCTTGAGTGTCGGCATTCCTGGCAAGCGTCCTCCTCCCGCCTATGTGCCCGCCGATCGTTCACGCTTGACGCGACCGGGGCAGTTCATGGTCGAGCAGCGTTCACCCCACGAAGTGAACCTGGTGCATCACTCGCGCAGTGGCGAGATCCTCTCCACGCCGATCCAGATCGACGATCAAGGCCGCTTCTTCATCGAGCGCTGGGCAGAACTGAAGGACGAGCGCTTTACCGTGTTCGAACGACTGCTCAGCGCCCTTGATCAGGTGCTCAAGCTCACGCACGTCCAGTAGGCCTGGCGCCCCCTGTCGGCATGCGGCAGGGGGAAAGCGCGAATTGCCGTTCGGCTCAGAGCGAATCTTGCCCACACCGTTTATCCCGGATTGGCTGCAAGGCCTGTGTTGCCGGCGCGAGCAAACCATGCGTTCAAACCCGGTGACTGAAACCCTGAGCGCGGTGGACGCTTACCTCGCCGCCGGTGTTGTTCAACGGCCGCGACAACATTGCGCTCAAAGTCACCTGCAACCCACCGAAACTGGGGCTTGACGCCTTGCGCGTGGTACCCATGAGCGGCGCGCCGTATCGAGGACGAGTGAAGCCGGTGCGCATAAACCACACGTCACGGTGATCCGGGACTAACTGTCTACCGCCGTTGCCCATGGCTGCGGAACTAGTTTCCCAGGCTTGGGTGAGTCGTCGACTCACCAGGCAAGGAGCTAGTTTTGTGACACAAGCCAATCCCACGGCGCTGCTGCGTCAGACTCACATCGATACGATCCACGCCCTGTTCGCCGATCCACCGTCCCTGCGGGCGGTGGCCCAGGCCAGTGCCCAGGCCCATCTGGACGAGCACTTCGCGGCGCGTACACTGGCCGTCGAGCAGCTTTACCTGCGCACGCCGCTGGCGAGCCAGACCGCGACGTATGACTACACCGCGTTGGCGGACGCACTGGTGGCGCGGCTGGTCAATGGTGAACCGGTGCTCTACGTGCCGGGCCACCATGAGAGTGTCCAGCGGGTGGGGGATGACTATGAGCCGAGCACACTGGATCTGTTCGAGTGTGAAGTGCTGGTCAATGAGCGCGGCGCGCTGTTGTTGGCGTCTTACCGGGAGCAGTTGCAGGCCTGGTGGAAAACGCGCTGGTGGCCGCTGGTCGAGGCGTTGATGGGCGTCGTCAGCGATACGCCCAGGCAGCCTGGCATGAGCCAGCGCCATCTTGATACGTTCTTTTCGCTGTCTTTCACTAACCCCGGCGGGGAGCTGGCCGCTCCGGCCGGTCCGTTGCGCGTCTCTACGGTTCACCTGCGCCGCGAGGATGCGGGAGACGACGATTCGGGCGAAATCCTGCCCCTGTGGTTGCTCCAGGCAACGCATTCCACGGACATGGCACTCTACAGCCCGGCGATGGGCGTGCAGTTGATCGACCAGTTGGACGATATCGGGCCGTTGCTGGCCGATCACCTGAGCCCGTTGTTGGATGAACCGGCAGGTGAGTGGTTTGTCGTCGAGCACGCAGGCCTGGCCCCTGAATCGCTGGCAAGCGGTTACTTGGCACGCCAGTTGAGTGAAATTGCCGCCATCGACCCCACGGTGCGTAGAACCGCGCAACAGTATCAGGCGCTGCTCAATGCCATCACCGACACGCGTCGCTGGTTTGTGTCCCCCCTGACAGCGTTCGGACAAGGCGTTCACGAGGCCATCCCGGCGTGGCTGTTCAACGCCGCGCAAACTGATCGACTTCAATATGGGCGTCTGCTGGTCGAGCAGGTGCGCCACTTGAACCAGGGCGCGGGCAAGCGGTTTTTCCCCGAAGTCCCGTCTCTGGTGGCGTTTGCCGAAACAGCGTTGCAAGACTGTCTGGACAACGAGCCACGCGCGGTCGAGCTCAAGGTCCTGGATATCCATGGGGTGTTCGGCCCGCCGAGCGCTGCGCCCCTTGAGTTGACCCTGACCGAATGGGCGCTGGAAACCCTGGGCGGGTTCACGCCGAGCCCCACCACTGTCACGCTCAAAGGCGCCCCCGCACCCGCCTGGCTGACCGAGCCCTTGCTCAGAGACTGGCTGGTCAAAGCCGATATCGCCAAGACTTACGGCGCGGTTCTGAGGCAACGGTTGGCCAAGGGCAACGCCGCCAAAGACTGGGACCGGGACCTGGCCGGCGATCAGGTGCTGTCACAGCTGAAGATGCTGGCAATGGCATACAAAATCCAGGGGCTGCACGGGCTGACCCAGCAGGGCTATCGCCTCATTAGCGAGCGTGCCGCGGGGCTGCGGGCATCCTCCCGTCTGTTGCCGCTGACGCTCAAGGCCATGCCTCAAGGGCAGACGGCCGTTGTGCAGCACATGCACCTGTTGATGCCCCGGCAGGCGCCACCGGGCGCGTGCCTGTTGTATCGACCGCTGTTGAATCCGGTCGTACAGGAATTTGCCTCGCTGGAGGATCTGCACGCAGCGATCAAGGCGCCTGGTGCCTTGCGCGACAGTGTCCTGGCATGGCTGCCGACGAGTCACCGAGCGGTGTTCGAGCCGCTGCTCAGCGCCCTGCCGGTCGATGACAACGCGGCGCTGGCGGTGGAGGTGAGCGAGGACCTCGAGTCGGTGCATTCCCTGCGCGAGGCGTTCTATCTCGCGCTGGAAACCTTGAGTGAATGGCCCGTATCGGGTGGTGATGCACGGCATTGGGCCTGCTTCAAAGAGGCAGGCTGGTCGCTGACCGATGGGCTGATGCCACTGGTGCAGGGCGTGGACACGCTGACCGGGTGGCTGGGGCAGTTGATGGACACTGTGCGCCAGGATGTCGGGGCTACCAGGGGTGTCGACGTGCTGGGCAACCTGGCGTGGGTGCTCGCGCAGCGGGTTTCGCCGGCCAACGTGCAGTTGCAACTGGACCTGTCAGCGCTGATGTTTGCGACGCCGCAGAGGGTGCAAAATCCGTTGGAGTTGACCCGTATCCCAGCGCCCAAGCAGTTCAAGCAGCCGGATAAATGGGGCTCCGTTCTCCGTGTGAAGGCGCTCATTCAGCAGGCTCGGCTACAGACGGATCTGCGTCTTGAAGAGTGGCAAGCGCTCTACGATGGCGCCGACAGCACACGTGCTGAGGCTGAGAGCCGAGTGAGCGTGCTGTCGAGTCTGGTGGACAGCATTGTCGACAACCTTGCAGATGCTGCGGCCGACCAGGTGCGTGAGCAATATCACCAGATTTTGCAGGTCAAGTTGAAGGCGCTGTCCCAGCAATTACACGCGCTCCGGCAGCTGCGCGCCCTGGCACCGCGCCTGGGCTATGAGGTGCAAGTCTGTGCGCTGCTTGAGTCTCTGGTGGGCACGGCACGCACCCTCGGTAGTCTGGAAGCACGCTACATCGCGTCACTCGATACCTCGCTGGCGTCGATGTCGCAAGAGCAAGTGAGCGAGAACCGGCGCAACCGCTTGGCCGCCTACAATGGGGCGATTCACTGGCGTGAACTGGAAAACCGTCACCTCGATGAGTTGACGGCGGTCATCGGCTGTGGCGCCGATAAGGGCCAGGCCCTCACGCTGGCCGTTGCGCCAGCCTCGGTGCTGGCACTGCAGGCGCAGCAGGTCCGGCGTTTGTGGCAGGCGGCCTGGCGCGCCGAGGATTCGGGAAGCGACGCGATGTTTGCCGGGATGCTGGCACAGACCCTTCAGCGCGTCGCGTGCGCGAGTCAGTCCCATGCAGGATTCATGGCGCTGACGCAAGCCGAGCGGATCGAGTTGTTCGACAGCGTGCTGCAGGTGTATGGCGATACCGCCGACCGGTTGGCGTTTTGCAGGGCCATTACGCCGCAAGCGTTTGATCTGGACTACCTGCATGAGCTTCAAACCTTGATCGACGAGCTGCACGCCACCGCCGAAAAAAATCTGCTGGAGGCGCTGATGGACAACGCCCCGGCTGCAGCTGTCGGCGCGCCGCGCAACAGCCTGATTCGTACCCGCGGCGGCGACGTTTATCGGGGGCGTATCGTTGAGCCGACTCACGCACAGCCCGCGCGCATCGCTCAAGTGCATGACCGCGCGGATGAGTTGATTGCCTCCTTCAAACAGGCGGCCGATGGTTTGTGGGACCCGCTGGAGCGAGCACCCGCCACGCTCGGCTGTGCAAGGGCCGGCACCTTGGTTGAGATGATCGAGCACGGCAAGCAAACGGTGGCCGGTGTCGAGCGCATGATCGCCCAGGTGTTGAGGATGGTCCCCACGGCCAAAAGGGCTCATTCGCTGCAAGACGTGCTCGCGGTGCCGGCGTTTTTCTTGCTTGAGTGCGCCGAAGCGATGCGTCGCAAGTTGGCGCAAGCGAGCGCTGCCCGCTGGCCGGTGAAGCACCGCAGCACGGCGCAACGCATTGAAGCGGATTGGCGCGCGGCGGCGGCCCGTTTGTATGAACAGGGGGTGCATGCCAGGATCGCGGTGATCAAGGCACGCGCACCGGTCCAGGCCGGGGTCGACGCGCTCCTGGCGGGCCATGAGGTGCAGTTGGTCAACCGGCCGGGGCGGTATCGGGTGGACGACGCTGCGGATGATTATGTGCAGTTCTGCCAGGTCGTGGACGTTCATACCCGACAGCCAGAGGGGTATATCCACCTGTACTATCAGCAGGCTGTCGGTCGGGACGACTTGTTTACCGCTGCGTATCTGAAGACCCCCGAGCAGCACCACGCGACCCGGCAAACCGAGCTGCCGCTGTCATTTTCGCGCTGGATGACCCCGACGGCGGCGACAATACTGGCCGACCATCGGCGTCAGGTCAGCCGGTCCCAGACCTGTCGCTGGATGGCCGATGCCGATACCCGCTGAGCAACGAGGGCAGGCGCGAACATGCTCGCGCCTGCACTGGCCTCACTGTGTGGGCAGAGGCTCGCGGTTACGGCGCAGGTGCGCCTTTTTCAGCGCCTCGCGTGTCAGGCCGCGCATCCATTCCTTCTCGTTGTAGCCCAGGTCATTGAGCAGGCGGTTGTACAGCGCGTCGCTGATCGGCGTGTCGGCGAACACCACGCTTTCCTGCGTGTGCAGTTCGTCGGCCAGGGCCTTGAGCTGTTCCCTGAGCCGGGCTTTCTGCTGCGGCTCCTGTTCGGCATGCCATTGCGCCTGCAGGGTTTGAAGGTCGTCCAGGCGGTAGAACTTCTCGGTGTATTCGGTGAGATTCTGTTGATAAAGGCTGTCGTAGGTTTCCTGCAGGAAGGTCTCCCAGTACGGCTCCAGTAACATCTGGTTGACCAGGCCATCGCCCCGGCCCAACTCCATGACGCTGATGCGCGCCTGTTGGATACGGCTCGCGCTGACGTCGGCGGTGTCGCGGTAGAGCATATGGTCCGACAGCCAGGGCAGGTCCAGCTCGTTGGCCAACGAGGTCTGGTAGGCCAAATGGATGTCCACTTCGTCCACCTCGCCCGCTTCGCCGTTCAGCACTTCTGAGCGCAGGCGCTGGCCTTCGCCGCCGGCCGCTTTGGGTCGCAGACGCCGGGCGACTTCTTCCTGGGCCACCTGATTGAGCTGCTTGAGCCGCGCCGCGCCCTTGGCCAGGGTCACCAGGCGGCCTTCGAGTTCAGGCAAGGTCGTTGAAAAACGCCGCGCTTCGCTGGCCATGACCTCGATCCCCATTTCATTGAAAATTTGCGCGCCGCCATCGCCACACAAGCCGGGGAAGCTCGACAGCTTGAACAGGCGCTCGCGCAGGGCGCTGTCGGCGTGGGCGGCGTTGATCAAGCGCCAGACCCGCTGGGTCAACCCGGCCTGGTTGGCGGCGTGGCGCTGCCGGTCTTGGGGGTTTTCAAAGAACTCGGGGGGCTCCAGGTACTTGATAACCTCAAAAAAGCCTTGGGAGCCGTGCTCGTCTTCGACGGCGTCCCACAGGTGCTCGCGCACCACGCGGGTGCCCGCATCGGCGTCTACCAGCCACGGGTCGCTGTTGCCCTGCGGTTCATAGGTGCGATACGGGTCCAGCCCGGCCTCGGTGCGGTAGCGTTCGTACAGGGCGCGCTGATCGTCGTTCAGCGTGTGGCGGTCCAGCCGCGTGCGCGCCACGGTGCGCGCGGCCGTCGGCTCGGCGGTCAGTGCGGGCAGGGTGGTGATCGGGTTGCCGCTCAGGTTCAGGTCGAACAGCTCGTTCCTGGCGTGCGCGAACAGGCCGATGGGCCATTGGTGGATTTGCGTGTGGTTCAAGTCGAGGCGGCGCAGGTTGGGCATGCGCGTGATATCCGGTGCGGCGGTGAGGGGGTTGTGGTCCAGAATCGCAATGTGCAGGCGCCGCAGATTGCGCAGGCGCGTCACGTCTTCTGGGAACAGCACCATGCGGTTGTTCGACAGGTTCAGGTTGCGCAACTGCCGCAGCGCCGTCAGTTCGACCGGCAAGCTCGTCAGGTGGTTGTGGCTCAGGTCCAGGGAGCGCAGCGCCGGGAAGTGTTTGAGCAAACCGCAATGGGATTGCCCGACGCTGCTCTGGCTCAGATTCAGGAACGTCACATGTTCAAAATTGACGGTCAGCGCGGGCAGCGACTCGGGTAACGGCATGCCGTCCAGATCGACCCGCGCGCCGGATTGGGTCCTGCCCCAATCGTCGGTGTAATCGGCGTAGCGTTCGCCCCAGCACTGTTCCAGCTGGAGGGCCAGGCGTCTGCGGGCGGCCAGTTGTTGCCGTTCCTGGGCGCTGCCTTTGGGGTGATGGGTGGGCGATTGCTTCCAGGTTTGCAGCTGGGTGTTCAGGGTGTGTTTCTGCAAGGTCAGTTCGTTCAGGGTGCTGCTCAATTGGTCGGCGGGGATGTCCTCGATAAAGCGGTTCAGGCGTTGTTCGCTGAGGCTCGGAAACAAGCGTTGCAGGACGTCCCTGGCAAACGCCGTGTGGTTCTCGGCCGGGGCGGGACGGCAGCGGCTGAGCAGCGGGCCGCCGAGCAATTGCGCGGTTTCCCGCTCCATGACGCGGTGGGTGTCGGGCCCGGCGAGCACCTTGCGTCGCTCGGCCAGGGGTTCAAGGTGGGTCATCAGCCAGTGCTTGAAGTCTTCGCCCTCGCCGGGTTGGTAGCCCAGGGCGGTGCGTGGCTCGCTGGGCAGTGCGAGCAACACGGCTTCATACAGGCTGGCCGGGCGGTGTAACGGTTGGCCGGCATTGTCGTAGACCGAATAGCCCAGGCGGGTGTGAACCAGCACCCGGCGTGTGGCAGCCGTGTCCGAACCGGCCTGGCTGCGCAGGGAGCCCGTGACCGTGGCTTCGCGGATTTCAAGGTGCAGATCGGTGAGCGCATCGGTATTGAACAGCAGGCTCTTGAGCAGCAGGTGTTCAGTCGCCGGGTTGGGCATGGCCGGTGGATAAAAGCCTTCGTAGGCATGCACCGAGTCAGCCGCCAGCTGCAATTCGCTGGCTTGATTGCGCAGGCGCAGGGGCGCATGCCGGTCGTTCGCCAAGGCCTCGCGTTCGTGGGGACGGGCGCGCTCCAGCAGGCGGCGGGCCAGGCTCAGGTCGAGGTCGGGATGGTCCCGGCGCAGGCCGATGATGCCGGGGGCGTCGCTCTGTTCGCGGGCGCGGTAGACCGCCGGGGCGATATCGCGGCTCTGGCTCAGTACGTAGTTGGCCAGCAGATCGCGCAATGCTTGTACCCGCTGCGATTCCGGCACTTCGGCGCCGAGCAGGAGGGTGATCGCCGCTTCATCGAGAAAGCCCAGCACCCGCTCCGGCAAGTGCCCGGACAGCACGTCGCCGAGGCTGATGCGCAAGGTGTCGGCGGGGCCGGCTTGCGCGGCGCCGTAGCGGTGCGAGCTGCCGCTCAGGTCGGGCTTGAGGAACACTTGCAGCGCTTTGTCCTGGGGCCAGCCATCGAGTTCGGTGACCATTTGCTCGAACCAATCCGAGCTGGGGTCGGCGCTCAAGGCTTGCCCCGCACGGATTCTGTCACTGGCGACCTGGATCGATTCGGCCGCTTCGAGGCGTTTGAGGCCGGCATCGAGGAGCGGCGGCAGCGCTTCGTTGTGCTCGTACACACGACGCAACGCGCCGTCTTCGGTGGCGCTGGCGACCCTGAGCTGTTCCAGTTGCGTGTCACTGAACGGTTGCACCCGATGCCCGAGACGCCGCAGCAGCCGCGGGCGCTCCCAGGTGCGCGGGCGTTCGCCCTCGTGGGTCACGGCGCCGTCGCCATTCAATTGCAGGCGCGGCCGGTAGGCGTCCGCGCGTTCGGGGTGGACCACGCGGTGCACGTCGCTGAGCGGGTCGTAATGCACCTCCAGGTGATGGCCGTCCAGCGCCAGCAGGGTTTTGCCTTGGTGTGTGTGCAAGCCCGAGGGCGCGGGAGTCGAGCCTTCGGGGATCAGGTCTTGCTGGGCGAACGCGCTGATATCCGGGTTCCACAAGCGCCGTGAGCCGTCGGCCCGTTGCACCGGCACCAGGCCCTCGACAAACGGCGAGAGCTTGAGCCGCGCCAACTGACCGATGCTGGCGCCCGCCGCGAACAGGGCGAACTGGATCACGCTGTCGGCCACCCCCACCACATGTTCCCAGGCTTCGGTGCGCAGGCCTTCGCTCCAATCGACGATGCCTTCGAACACCTCGTCCATGACCTGGTACGCGCTGTAGACCAGCATCAATTCGCCGAGTACCGGCACGAAGGGCGTGACCACCAGCAACGCCGCGTTGAGGATGTCGGCGAGCATCTGCTCCAGGTTGTCCCACCAGGCCCAGCGGGCACGGCGGTCGACGTCGACGGTGGACAGCGCGATGTTGCGTGCGTCGTTGACGATTTTGTTCAGTTGGGTGCGAAACAGGTAGTCCCACAGCGTATCGGCGGCCGGCGAAGGCGGGCGTTGGCGATAGTCGTCCTGCCAGGCGTGCAGGCTGAAGTGCAGGTTGGGATCGCTGATCGGCGTGTCTTGCCAGCTCGGCCCGCTGTCGGTGGGCTGTTTCTGATGCCATTGGATGTGGCTCAGGCGCGCATTGATCCCGGCGAAAAAGGCCGCGCGTTTGGCATGGGGCACGAACTGGCTGAAGAACACTTGGTAGCGCGCCTTATCCCGCAATTGGCGGGTCAGTTCCTGCATGAACGCCTGGGGCGAAGGGTATTCCTTGAGCGGGTGCGCGGGGTCTTCGGCGACGTAGGCGATCACCCGCGGGCTGGGCGCGGCGATAAACAGCACGATGCCCACCAGGGCGATGTTCATCACGCTGAGGGTGTAGGCCTGGAGCGCGGCGCCGTCGAGCCGCGGGGTCGGCTGGTCGTCCACCAGATTGAGCATCGCGGCATGGGCATCGGGCTTCAGGTCGGCCTTGGCCAGGGCCAGGTGCGCGGCGCTTTTCAGCGCGGCCTTGTGGCGTGCCGTGACTTCGCCGTGCAGGGTGCGGGCGAGTGCCGGGTTCTTGAAACCGAGGGCCTGGCTGAGCTTGAGTTGATACTGCGCGCCGATATCCAGCTGGCGGCAAATGTCTTTGAACTGTTGCGCGGTGAGCCGCGTGCCGCTGCGGCGGTGGGTGATCGAGAGCACGTCGCGTTGCCCGCGCGCATCGGTCGGACCGAGGAAGGCGAAGTCGAGAAAGGTCTGGTCGGCGGCGAAGTTGTACAGCGCCGCATCGAGCAACGAAAAGGTCTTGCTCACCTGGGCGCCGGTCACATTGAGCTTCCACCCACTTGTCTTGGCGTCGACGTAGAGGCGCAGGTAGGTGTTGCGTACATCCAGGTTGCCGTAGTCGCGCAGGGCGTGTTTGAGCAAGGGTTCGGCGAAGGCGTACACGTCGTTCAAGCCGGCGAGGCGTTGGTCCAGGCGGTTTTGTTGTTGCCAATGCTCGGCAATGGCGGCCTTGAGCGGGGCTGGCGCGGTCAGGTGTTTGACGCCTGCGGCTTTCAGTGCGCCGAGGCGTCCCGGCGTGGCCTGGGTGAGCCAGTCTGGCAGGGCGTCGCGGATGTGTGTGTAGTGGGCGCCGTGGAAGGCGCTGTTGGGTTGGGGTAATTCGGGCACGGATCAGGTCCTGTCAAAGGGTGATCCAGGAGTGTGTTCAACGCTGCCGCGCTGGGGTGGCAGATAGGTAGTGCAGCCGCGCGTCAGTGTTTGCCCGCCAGGCACAACGCCGGGTCGCCCGGTTGCAGCAGCGGGTTGAGCAGCGGCGCCATGCCCTTGAGCACCTGCACCGGCAAGGCCGAGGTGAAGGTGAAGTGCTGCGCCGACGCCCCCGGCACAAACGCGGTGAGGGTGCCGAAGTGATGGGCGCCGATGTAGAACACGAAGGTCGCGGTGCGGTTGATCGATTTGGAACTGAGCATGCGCCCGCCGGCCCCCATGGCTTCGATGCGGTTATCGCCGGTACCGGTTTTGCCGCCCATCGCCAGCGCAGTGCCGTCGGCCAGTTTGAAGCTGCCGGCCACGCGCTTGGCGGTGCCGGCGTCGACCACTTGCGACAGCGCGCCGCGCAACGCCGTGGCAACTTCACTGCGCAGCACCCGTTTGCCACGGTTCGGGTCGTTGGCGACGTGGGTTTCGTAGGGCGTGCCGCGGGCGAATTGCAGGCTGTCGATACGCAACACGGGCAGGCGCACGCCGTCGTTGAGGATGATCCCCATCAGTTCCGCGAGAGCGGCGGGGCGGTCGCCGGAGCTACCGATGGCGGTGGCCAGCGACGGCACCAGGTGGTCGAACGGGTAGCCCACGGCCTGCCAGCGCTGGTGGATATCGAGGAACGCTTCGATCTCCAGCATGGTGCGGATCCGGCTGTCGCGCGCACTCTGGTGACGGCTCTTGAACAACCAGCTGTAGACCTCTTGGCGCTCGAATTCACTGGCTTTGACGATCTCGTCGAAGGTCGCTTCGGGGTGGTTGAGCAGGTAGCCCAGCAACCACAGGTCCAGCGGATGCACCTTGGCGATATAGCCCTGGTCCGGCAGGTCGTAGGCGCCGGGGCCGTAGCTCTGGTAGAGCCGTTCGAGGCGCTCGTCGGTGAGCTTATCGGTGGTTTTCAGGTTTTTCAGGTGCGAGCGCACGAAGCCGTTGAAACTTTCCTGGCTGGCCTGGGGCAGCAGGTAGCGGTGGACGGCGGCCAGGCGGATCGCGGTGGGGTGCAGGCTGTCCATGAAAGTGTCAAGCCGGGCCTGGGTGTCTTTGTGGCGGTATTTTTTCCAGAACTTGAGCAGGAACGCGGTGCCTTCATGGTCGGCGAATTTGGCCAGGTATTCCTGGCGGCGCGGGTCGTTGTCGTCCTTGAGCAGGCGCGCACTGTTGTTTTCGCCAGAGTAAGTGGTGTAGCGCACCAGGTCGCGCATCAGGCGAATGAACGGCAGGTTGATCGACTCGCGCAGGGCATCGCGCAAGGTCGGGTTGCGGCCGTTGTCTTCGTTTCGAAAGTTATGGAAGCGATGCAGGCCGCCGCCGGTGAAAAACGCCTCGCCGGGGTTGGCCGAGTAGGTGCGGTCGAGGGCGGCGTCGAGCATCTTCGCCAGGTCGCGGTCGCTGTGCTGGGTCAAGTAATTCAGCGCCCAGCGCGAGAGCACATCCTGCTCGGGCAGTTCGACGTTTTTCAGCTCGGCGGGCGTGCGTGCCTGATAGCGTTCATGCAGCTCGGTGATGATTTGCAGGTAGGTGGTCAGCACCCGCAGTTTGGCGGTGGAGCCCAGTTCCAGCTTGCTGCCTTCGTTGATGTCGAACGGCTGGTCGGTGTTGTCGGTCTGCACCCGCACGCGTGCGCCATCGGGTGTCAGTTCGTAGAGGGTGAAGCTGTAGCGCACCTGCGGCGTGCTTTGTGGCGTCAGCAGGCGCGGGCCGAGCAGGCCCATTTGCGCGGCGAACGTCGGGTCGGCCAGGTGCTTGAGGTAGTCGGTGGCCTGGGTTTGCAGCGCGTAGTGCAAGGTGCTGGTGGCCGACAGGTCGAGGCGGTCGAGGTCATACAGCGAGCGGTCGAGCAGGCTGGCGAGACGGCTGCGGGCGACGTTGATGGCCTTGTTGGTTTCCACTGGCTGGACGGTCGGCTGCTGCTGCCAGTCGCGGTAGGTCACCGAGCTGGCGAGGGCGGCGGCGGACAACGTGGCGGGGATCACCTGGTTCTGCGCGAGCAGGCGCAGATGGCTGTCGGTCAATTGCGCCAGTTCTTCGCGGCCTTTGGTCAGGTAGTGGGAGGGCCGGCGTTGGGCAATCATCAGCGACAGCACCTGGCGCAGGGCCAGGCCACGTCTGGCCAGGCTCGCCGGGTCTTGCGCGCTGTCGCTCAAGGCCTGATTGACCTGGTTGAAGTCGGCGCCGTACCAGACCCGCAGGCCTTCCGCCAAGCCATGCACTTCGCCGTGGCCCGGCACGGCGGACAACGGCACGCTGTTGAGATAGTCGCGCACGATATTCTGCCGACTGCCCAGGGTGTCCGGCCCGGCCTGGTAGGCCCGGACGCTGGCGGACAGCATCTGGCGAATTTTCTCGCCGCCGGACACGGTCAAGCCGTCGGGCGAATGGCGATATTTTTCCAGCTGCGTGGCCAGGGTGCTGCCGCCGGCGGTCTGCCCCGGCAATTGCACGAGCTTGGCCACTTGCGACCAGGCGGCCTTGGCAAAGCGCGGCCAGTCCACCGACGGGTTGGCCAGCGGTTGCGTGGGGTCGAGCAGGTCGCGGTCTTCAATGAACAACAGGCTTTGCACCACCAGCGGCGGGATTGCGGCAAAGCGGGTGTAGAGCTGTTGCGGGTAGGTGAAGGTGTACAGCGGCGCGGCGCGGCAATCGGTGATGCTCAGGCCCGCCTGGACTTTTTCTGCGTAGGGCACGAACAGCCCGCGCTCGGCATAGTCCATCAAGGCCGGTGAGAAGCGCGTTTGTGCCTGGATCAAGTAATTGCGCTTGAGCAGGCGCGGCAGGAATTCGTTCAGCGCGCTGTAGCCCAGGCGCCGGTCGAACGGGCCGTCGCCGGGATACACGATGGCATCGCTGGCGCCGGGTTCCAGGCGATAACTGAGCGATGCGGCCAACGGGCTCAGGTAGCGGGCCTGCAGGCGCGAGGTGCGCATTTCCACGCTGGCGGCCCAGCCCAACGCGCATAGGGCGAGCAACAGCACCAACCACACCAGTCGCCACCACGCTGTTCGCGTGCGGGCGCTGTGTGGCAATGGCGGTTGATCCGGGCTGTCAGGTGGCAGCGCAGCCTGCTTCGAATCGGTTTGCCATAAAGCGCCCATAGTCGATTGATCCATTGACGTAGATTGATCGGACTTGGGTGAAGCTTAGTCGTTAGTTGCGAAATGTGTCGGTTCACGGCGGTGGGCGTTTCACTGCGCTGCGTAGCAGGGTCAGCCAGTTGCGGTCGTTGGCCCGGCCCCAACGGTAGGTGCCGTGGTCGTTGAATAACACCGAAATGTCCGCCAGGTGCCAGGCGAGCATTTTGATGTTGAGCTCGCGAAGGTATTCGCTTGCCGGGCAGACGATGGCCGCCCAGGGGTCACATATCCACAGGCCCCTCCAGCCCGCTTCGCTGAAGTCCAGCGTCAAACCCAATGTCGGGGGCGTTATACCCACCACCACAAACGCGTGAGCCGGTGGGCTGGTGCCCCAAACACGCGAGGCACCGCCGTTGAAACGGATCAATTCGTTCGCCACATGGGTAATCTGATCGCAATTGCCCGCGCCGGTCTTGAGGAGCACTTCGGTGTAGTTGGGCTGCCCGGCCCGGCTGCACTGCCACATCACCTGCGATTCGGCGATGGACAGCCGTTCTAACTCGTCGACCCCCACCCCCGCGACGTTGGACGGGCCGATGCCGGTGGCCTTGACCATTGATCGAGCGCCCGAGTGGCACGCCCAAGCCCGCCAGCTCCACCGGCTGGCGCATGGTCCAGGCCTGCAAGTGTCGCTGATCAATTGGCCATCGGCGGCCAGGCGTTGCGTTCGACCTTGCTGGAGTACGTCGAAGGGGGTTGGCATGGGGAGATCCTTTCGCTGGGATTGCCGTCCTGGCAGTCGGAGCGTCCCATGGTGAATGGACGTCGCGGCCGCTGATAGGGCGATGCTTCTCGTCCGACCGTGGCCGGCTTCCGCATTGCCTGCCTGATGGTCTGAAAGCATTGAAGCAGAGCCTTCCGCTGGGTATATACGGCCTAGGTAGGGGCATGACGCTGCACCAAAGCTGTGCAATACTCGGCGCGCATCAAACGGAGAAAAACCCTCCGCTATCCAGGTAATGCCCCTCCATGAAAGCGGCTTTTACCGCGACTTCTCGCTGAATCTTGGCGTTTATTGAGTGAAAAACCCTGGGTTGGGCTTTTTATACTGCACCCCCGCTGATCTGGCCGTGCCAGACGTGTTGGCCCATGAGGCCGGCACGGTGTAGGGCGTCATGGCAGACCCGCCGTGGCGCCGAGCACTCGGTGATCAATCCAATAACAAGACGAGGTTGTACCCCTATGCCAGTTGGCAACCACCTGCCCCATGGCGAGACCGCTCAGGGCGGCCCGCTGAAACGTGAACTGGGTGAGCGGCATATTCGCCTGATGGCCCTCGGCGCCTGCATCGGTGTCGGCCTGTTCCTGGGCTCGGCCAAGGCCATTGAAATGGCCGGCCCGGCGATCATGCTGTCCTACATCATTGGCGGCCTGGCGATCCTGGTGATCATGCGCGCCCTCGGCGAGATGGCGGTGCACAACCCCGTCGCCGGCTCCTTCAGCCGTTACGCCCAAGACTATCTCGGCCCGTTGGCGGGCTTTCTCACCGGCTGGAACTACTGGTTCCTGTGGCTGGTGACCTGCGTGGCAGAAATCACCGCCGTGGCCGTGTACATGGGCGTCTGGTTTCCCGACACGCCGCGCTGGATCTGGGCCCTGGCGGCCTTGATCAGCATGGGCAGCATCAACCTGATCGCGGTCAAGGCCTTTGGTGAGTTCGAGTTCTGGTTTGCCTTGATCAAGATCGTCACCATCATTGCGATGGTGATCGGCGGCGTCGGCATCATCGCGTTCGGCTTCGGCAATGACGGCGTGGCGCTGGGTATCTCCAACCTGTGGGCCCACGGCGGCTTTATGCCCAACGGCGTGCAAGGCGTGTTGATGTCCCTGCAAATGGTGATGTTCGCCTACCTGGGTGTGGAGATGATCGGCCTTACCGCCGGTGAAGCGAAGAACCCGCAGAAGACTATTCCGAGTGCCATCGGCTCGGTGTTCTGGCGCATCCTGCTGTTCTACGTGGGGGCGTTGTTCGTGATCCTGTCGATCTACCCGTGGAATGAAATCGGCACCCAGGGCAGCCCGTTTGTGATGACGTTCGAACGGCTCGGCATCAAGACCGCCGCCGGCATCATCAACTTTGTCGTGATCACCGCCGCGCTGTCGTCTTGCAACGGCGGCATTTTCAGCACCGGGCGCATGCTCTACAGCCTGGCGCAGAACGGCCAGGCACCGGCCACGTTCGCCAAGACCTCCAGTAATGGCGTGCCGCGCAAAGCGCTGCTGTTGTCGATCTTCGCGTTGTTGCTGGGGGTGTTGCTCAACTACCTGGTGCCGGAGAAAGTCTTCGTCTGGGTGACGTCCATCGCCACCTTCGGCGCGATCTGGACCTGGCTGATGATCCTGCTGGCGCAGCTCAAGTTCCGTAAGAGCCTGAGCCCGGCGGAACAGGCGGGACTCAAGTACCGCATGTGGCTGTACCCGGTCAGTTCCTACCTGGCGCTGGCGTTCCTGTTGCTGGTCGTGGGCCTGATGGCGTACTTCCCGGACACCCGCATCGCGCTGTATGTCGGCCCGGTATTCCTGGTGCTGCTGACGGTGCTGTTCTACGTGTTCAAGTTGCAACCGACCCAGGTTGCTCAGGGCGAAGCCCGCCCGGTCTAATGGCAAACACTGTGTGGCGAGGGGGCAAGCTCCCTCGCCTCCTTTTGCAAGTGCCCGATTCGGGAAAGCGCCGCACCACCAACGCGGCTGCCTGGGTTAACCAGTGGATGACGGCATGGCTAAGACGCGGCGGTCTTGCAGTGACTTATCCAGCCGCTTGTTGAACTCCAGCCAGGCTGCCAGCAGCCCCATCAGCACCACGCCCACTGTTGCACTGAACAACTGCATGGCCAGCGCATCGCCCGCGAGGGCATTGAGCATGTCCGCCAACGGCGCCAGCAGCACACCGAGGCAGAACACCTCCAGGGAATAGCGGCCCATGCGGCAACTTTGTTGCGCCAGCCAGTGGCGGGTCCAGCCCATGCCGGGCAAAAGCTTGGCGGTGACATAGGCCAGGGCCAGGAAGTGCAACAGGCGCACGGGTGACAGGTCAGTCTTGCTGATGGGATACAACAGGTCGCTGAGCGGCGATGGCATCCATGCGTCATGCGCCTCGGGCCAGCGCCAGGAAATCGTGATGATCCCGGCCATGACCGAGTAGGCCGCCGCTGCGACGAACAACGGCTGGCGCAGCAGCCCACGCGTCTCGACAGGACGTGGTTGGCGCGCATGAATCGCCGCCGCGCCGCCGAGCACGAACAGCAATTGCCAGGTGACGGGATTGAAATACCACACGCCATCGGCAATCGCCCGCAGGTTCCAGCCCATCCACGGTGCCAGCAGGTACACAGTCAACGAAACGCCCACCACCGCCCAGGTCTTGCGCAGCAGCAGCGGCAGCACCAACGGCAAACCGCTCAACAGCACGATATACAGCGGTAGCGGGTCCATCAGGTTGGGCTTGAAGCGCAGCAGCAACTCATCGGTGAGCGCCTGTTGCGGGTGGGTGACGAAGTGCGTCAGTCCCATCTCCTCGACAAGGTCGCGGGTTTCCACATGACTGTTGGCGAAGAACACGATGCCCATCAGCATCGCCAGCAGGAAGATATGCACCACGTACAGCACCCAGGCGCGCCGCAGGATCTTCAACGAGGCAATCCAGTAGCCGTCGCGCTGCAGGATCTTGCCGTAGGCCAGTACGGCGGCGTAGCCGGCGAGAAAAACAAACACCTCCGCGGCATCGCTGAAACCGATGTTGCGCAAGGTGATCTGGCCGAGGGGGTTGTGGGGGACGTGATCCCAGAAAATGAAGATCAACGCCAGGCCCCGAAAAAAATCGATGCGTGGGTCGCGTCCGTTCAGCATGGCAGCGGGCTCTTGTACGAAAGGTTTAGTAATGACAGGCGAACGCGGGTGAAGTCGTACGCCGCACGTCGGGCGGGGGCAGGTTGGCGTTATTCGTAAGTAATTGCAAAGGTTGGGTATTACTGGATGTCTCTAGACATCCAGGGTAACCAGAGTGCCTTGGCTGCCTGCATGCACGGCATGGGCGGTGCCGGCTTCCACCAGATACATCTGACCCGCGCCGACCCTGATCCACGCCGGACCAACCTGGCCCTGGCGCGTGAATCACCTCGTTTCAACGATGCCGTCGGTGGTCCGGTTCAGCAAACAGGGAGGGTTTATTGATCAGGCGGCAGCCGCTTCATGGGGTTCAAAGCTGTCGGCCCGTGCCATCTGCCACATGCGCGAATAGAACTCGCCATTCACCTCACCGGTGAGCAACTCGCCAGGTTTGAGGAACACATGCAATTGCGAAAACAGCTTGATCTCGGTCGCCGACATGCGCCGCACCAGATGCTTGGCCGACAGTTGCGATGGATGATCCAGGCCGGCGGCGGCGAGCATTTCGGCCAAGGCCTTGAGGGTATTGCGGTGGAAGTTGAACACGCGCTGGGCTTTGTCCGGCACCACCAGGGCGCGTTGGCGCAGCGGATCTTGGGTCGCGACGCCGGTCGGGCATTTGTTGGTGTGGCAGCTCTGGGACTGAATGCAGCCAATGGCAAACATGAAGCCACGCGCCGAGTTGGCCCAGTCCGCGCCGATGGCCAGGACGCTGGCGATATCGAATGCGCTGACGATCTTGCCGCTGGCACCGAGCTTGATCTTGTCGCGCAGGTTCAAGCCCACCAGGGTGTTGTGCACAAACAGCAGGCCTTCACGCAGCGGCACACCGATATGGTCGGTGAACTCCACTGGCGCGGCGCCGGTGCCGCCTTCCTTGCCGTCCACCACGATAAAGTCGGGGAGGATGCCGGTCTCCAGCATGGCCTTGGCGATGCCCATGAATTCCCAGGGGTGGCCGAGGCAGAACTTGAAACCCACCGGTTTGCCACCAGACAGCTCACGCAGTTGGGCGATGAAGTGCATCAGTTCGATCGGGGTGGAAAACGCGCTGTGGCGCGACGGCGAGATACAGTCTTCACCCATCAGGATGCCGCGGGTGTCGGCGATTTCCTGGGTGACCTTGTGCTTGGGCAGGATCCCACCATGGCCGGGTTTGGCGCCCTGGCTCATCTTGATTTCGATCATGCGCACTTGCGGGTTCTGCGCCTGCACGGCGAAGCGTTCCGGATCGAAGCGGCCGTCGCTGGTGCGACAGCCGAAGTAGCCGTTGCCCAACTCCCAGGTCAGGTCGCCGCCGTTCTCCCGGTGGTAGGGGCTGATGCTGCCTTCGCCGGTGTCATGGGCAAAATTGCCCAGTTTGGCGCCTTGGTTCAACGCACGAATGGCGTTGGCGCTCAACGAGCCAAAGCTCATCGCCGAGATATTGAATACCGATGCCGAATACGGCTGCGTGCATTGCGGGCCGCCGACCATCACACGAAACGCGCTGGGGTCGCTGAGCGGCGCCGGGCGCATGGAGTGGCCGATAAATTCGAAGCCCGACTGGTACACGTCGATCAGGGTACCGAAGGGTTTGTCGGCAGTTTCATTTTTGGCGCGGGAATAGACCAGTGAACGCTGGGCCCGGGAGAAGGGCAGGGCGTCGCTGTCGGACTCCAGCAGGTACTGGCGGATTTCCGGGCGGATGGCTTCGACCAGGTAACGGATATTGCCCAGGATTGGATAGTTGCGGCGTACGGCGTGGGGGCTTTGCAGCAGGTCGAACATACCGATCAGGCTCAACACGCCCGTGACCAGGGTGATCGGCCACAGCCATTCGTGTTCGATAAAGGGGAGGCTGGCGAGGGTGAAGATGACGCACACGGCAAAGAAGGCGTAACGGCTTAGCAAAGACAGGCTCATACGGTTTCCTTGAAATCGGACTCTTACAGGTCGGTGCCGCATTCTGCGCCTGTCGGCAAACCCCAGACAACCTTTGCCGGGCGGATACGGTCCGCTCCTGCGCCCTAGGCGGCCGTCTGCCGAATCGGCAACACCACGCGAAAGGTCGTGCCTTTTCCCGGTTCGCTGCTCACGCAAATATCGCCGTGGTGCTTCTTGATAATGCCGTAGGACAACGACAACCCGAGCCCCGTGCCTTCGCCCACCGGCTTGGTGGTGAAGAACGGGTCGAAGATTTTCTGCACGGTCTCCGGGGGAATGCCACAGCCGTTGTCCGCGACTTCCAGCCAGATGTTATCGCCTTGCACGCCATTGCTGATGGTGATGGTGCCGCGCTCCGGGCCCATGGCCTGGGCGGCGTTGATAACCAGGTTCATCACCACCTGGTTGAGCTGTGAGGCCAGGCATTCGATTTCAGGCAGCGGTGTGTAATTTTTCACGACGTCGGCCTTGTACTTGAGTTCGCTGGCGACGATGTTCAGCGTTGAGTCGATGCCCTGTTGCAGGTTGGCGAATTGCCAGGTCTGGTCGTTGTCGACCCGCGAGAAGTTCTTCAGGTCCTTGACTATCTGCACCACCCGGCCGATGCCTTCCTTGGATTCCCTGATCAGGATGGGGATGTCTTCCCTGAGGAAATCCAGCTCCAGTTCAGCACGCAAGGCCTTGAGCGCGGCGCACTGCTCGGCCGCGGCGGGGCTTTCTTCGAGCTGCCGGTAGGCGTCCAGCATCCGCTGCAGTTGGTTGAAGTAGCTGTCGAGGGTGCTCAGGTTGGAGGAGATGAAGCCTACGGGGTTGTTGATCTCATGAGCGACGCCAGCTGCCAGTTGCCCCAGCGACGCGAGTTTTTCCGATTGCACCAGTTGGCTTTCCAGCTGCTTGCGCTCGTCGATTTCCAGTTGCAACGCCTCGCTGGCCTGGGTCAGTGCCTGGGTGCGCTGCGCCACCAGTTGCTCCAGGTGTATGGTTTGCAGCGAGGCGCGGCGGGCCATGTCCCATTTGTTGGCAAGCATGTTGGCCATCTGTTGCACCTCGATGTTATCGAAGGGCTTTTTCAGGATCAGCAACCGGTCATGGCCGTTGAGGCGATACAGCAATTCATCCCAGGAGTAATCCGTATACGCGGTGCACACCACCACTTGCAGGCCGGGGTCGACGGTCCATAGCTCTTCGATGGTCTTTGCGCCGTCCCAACCTTGCGGCATGCGCATGTCGACGAATGCCAGGGCGTAGGGGCGTTTTTCCGCCATGGCGGTGGTGAGCAATTGCAGGCCTTCTTCGCCGCCATACGCCGAATGCAGCTCGAAGGTACGCACCTCGGGCTTGCTGGTGTCGCCGAACAGCGCTGACTCCATATCGTCGAGGGCCTGGTTGGTCTCGACGGTCGGCATCAGGATTTTGCGAAAATCGTCGTGAATCGACGGCGTGTCGTCGATCAACAGGATGCGCCGATTGGGAGGCTGATTCATGCGGGACTTCCGGCAGGGGTCATAGGGATCGTCAAGGTAAACACCGCGCCCAGGCCAGGCCCGTCGCTGTGGGCACTGAGCTGACCATTCATTTCTACGGCGGCCAGCGCGCAGCTGTGCAGGCCGAAGCCGTGGCCTTCCTTGCGAGTGGTAAAACCGTGGGTGAAGATCCGCGTCATGTTTTCCGCGGGAATGCCCTCGCCATCGTCCTTGACGCTGATCTGCAAGGTATTGTCCTCCAGGGGCTGGACCTTCAGGGTCATCTGCCGGGGTCGGTCACTGAGGTTGGACATGGCGTACTTGGCGTTGCTGATCAGGTTGACCATGATCAATAGCAAGCGGTGTTTGTCGGCGAGGATTTCCGGCACCTGCGCATATTCCTTGACCACCGTGACGTGGTGACGACTCAGGGCTCCGGCGTTCATGCGCAATGCATCTTCCATCAGGCCGCTGATGTGCACCGGCTCCAGCAGTGTGGCGGCGCCGGCATAGGATTGCTGGGTGGAGACGATGTCCTTGATGTGGTCCACGCTTTTACTCAACTGCGCCAACTCGTCGGTCATGCCCTGCTGCTCAACGGCGATGGCGTCCACCAGTTGGTTGAGATAGCCGGGCAGCAGCTTGCCTTTCTCATCTTCGGTAAGGAAGGTGCCCAGGTCGTCCTTGTGCTCATTGATCAACTGCATGGCTTTGCCCAGCCCCAGGGCCTTGCTGCTGCGCAGCTTGCGCGTGACCAGTTCGGCGGAGATGTTCACGCTGTTGAGTACGTTGCCCACGTTGTGCAGCACATTGGTCGCGATTTCGGCCATGCCGGCCTGGCGTGCGCTGTCGAGTAATTCGCTCTGCGCATCCTTGAGCTGCCGGGTGCGTCGCTCCACGCGCTGCTCCAGGGTTTCGTTGGCAGCGTGCAACGCGCGATTGACCCGGTTGATTTCGGCAAAGCTGCGCAACAGGCGCACCGCCAGATAGAGCAGCAACCCCACCAGCAAGGTCGAGAAGATCAGCAGGTAGCGATGGTATTGATGGTCGATCAGGTCTGCCGCTTGCTGGTCCTGGTCGAGGTGGGTGGTCAGTGCGTCCAGGTGTTCGGCGACGGGCACCGTGGCAATGCGCTCGAGCAGGTCGTTGACCACGGGCTGTTCGCGCAGGATCAGCGAAATGTGATTGCTGAGTATGTCCACCGGCCCTTGGAACTCGCTGGGCAGTTGCTCCTTATTGATCGCCAGTTTGCCCAGCCCCACCAGGATATCGGCGGCGCGATCGTCGCTGGTGACTTGGGCGAACTCCAGGCTGCTGAGCAACAGGTCATAGGTGTCGGTGGCCACGTCTTGCAATTGCAGGCGGCCTTCAGCGTCAAGGCGGTTGAACTGCGCCTGGATGTCGTCTTCGGCGGTCGGCAGGAACGCCAGTGAATTACGCAGCAGCGCGTTGTGGGATTTGAATTGGTCCACCAGGCGGGCTTTTTCCTGGATCGCCGTCTGGTAAGCCGTTTGCGTGGCCTGCCAGCCGCTCAGGTTGGACGGGTTGTGGTAGGTGTCGCGGCTGTTCAGTTCGGCCCATATTCGGGTCATCTGCGTGAGTGGCGTGACCAGCGGGTCGTAGTTGTGGGTGATCGCGATCCGGGCCTTGAGGACCTCGCTGTCCCACTGCGCATTGAGCTGCTGCAGTTGGCGGATCAGATCCCGCGACTGGGTGTAGCTGGCGGTCTGATCACGGGAAGCCTTGAGGTACAAAAACACCAGGGTCGAGGCCAGCAGCAGGGTCACCAGGCCAAGTACAATCTGGGTAAAGCGGCGACGGGAGTGAGAGGTCATAGCGGCTTGCCTGCCCATTCGCCGGTCAGGGTTTTGAGAAACTGCACGATCAAGTCCCTGTCTTCCTTATTCGGATTGCGCCCCAACTGGTACTTGAACATCACATCGACGGCTTCTTCCAGGGTCTTGGCCGACGCATCGTGAAAGTACGGCGCGGTCACCGCCACGTTGCGCAGGCTGGGCACCTTGAACACATGGCGGTCCTCTTCGTCCTGGGTCACCAGATAGCGGCCCAGGTCGGCTTCGACCGGGTTGCCTCGGGCCTTGAAGTAGTCGCCCATCACACCGAATTTCTGGAACATATTACCGCCGATATTGATGCCCTGATGGCAGGCTATACAGCCGTAGTCCTTGAAGCGCTGGTAGCCATATTTTTCCTGGATTGTCAGGATATCGGTGTTACCGAGCAGGTATTGGTCGAACCGCGAGTTGGGGCTCAGCAGTGTTTGCTCATAGGTGGCCAAGGCGTCCTGCACGTTGGCGGCGGTGATGCCATCGGGGTAGGCCTGTTTGAAGGCGGTCTGGTAGGTGGGCAGGGCGGACAGGTTCTGCACTACGGTATTCCAATCGCTGCCCATTTCCAGGGGGCTGATCACTACCTGTTCGACCTGTGCTTGCAGGGTGTCCGACCGGCCATTCCAGAACTGCTTGAAGTTCAGGCTGGCGTTGAACACGGAAGGGGTGTTGATTGGCACCGGCTTGCCGTTGAAACCCAGGGAAAACGGCTGGTTGTCTGCACCTCCGGACGCCAGTCGATGGCAGCTGGCACAGGACAGTGTGTTATTGACCGACAGGCGCGGCTCATTGAACAGCTGGCGACCCAACTCGACTCTGGCCGGGTCCAATACGGGCACCGGTGGCAGTGGTTTGAGCGCTTCGTTCAACGGCGCGGCCAGCAACGGCTGGGCCAGCCCCGACCACACCACCAGCAGAACGCCGAAACGGTAACGTGAGACTTTGCTCAAGCGAGCACTCCTTGCAGGCACGCGGCTATTGGGCAGGCATCAGTGTGGCGCTGCCCACTTGCAGCAACCGGGCGAAATCCTTCGGCGGCACCGCCTTGCTGAACAAAAAGCCCTGACCCTCTTCACACTGCTGGCTTTTCAGGAAATTCAGCTGTTCGACGGTCTCCACCCCCTCGGCGATGATGTTCAACTCCAGGCTCTTGCCCATGCCGATGATAGCGCTTATCAGCTGGGCATCCTGGTTATTCTCGTTCAGCCCACGCACGAACGACTGGTCGATTTTCAACACATCGATGGGAAAGCGTCGCAGGTAACTCAGGCTCGAGTAGCCCGTGCCGAAGTCAT
The DNA here is from genome assembly GCF_000934565.1 of Pseudomonas simiae. NCBI lineage: Bacteria > Pseudomonadati > Pseudomonadota > Gammaproteobacteria > Pseudomonadales > Pseudomonadaceae > Pseudomonas > Pseudomonas simiae. Next base: position 1,224,423 of record NZ_CP010896.1, read on the forward strand.
CCAGCGCCAGGCGCACGCCCATGGCCTTGATTGTTTGCAGGATCTGCACCGTGTCGTCGACATTCTGCATCAGTACGTTTTCGGTGATTTCCAGCTCCAGCCAGGCGGGCGGCAGGCCGGTCTGCTTGAGGATCGCGGCCAGGTTGTCGACGAAGTCATGCTGGCGAAAGTCGATGGCCGATACATTCACCGCCATGTACAGCGGTGGCAGGCCCATGCCGCGCCAGGCCTGCGCCTGTTCGCAGGCCTGGTGCAGCACCCACTGCGTCAAGGGCACGATCAGCCCGCTGTCTTCGGCCACCGGAATGAAATCGCTCGGGCTGACCCACCCCGAGCGCGGCTGAAACCAGCGTATCAGCGCCTCCGCGCCGACGATTCGCCCGGAGTTGAGGTCCAGCTTGGGTTGGTAGTGCAGTACGAATTCATCCAGCTCCAAGGCCAGGCGGATCGCGCTCTCCAGATTTTGCTGGCGCCGGGCGCGCAGGTTCATGTCTTCGGTGTAGAAACTGAAATCGTTGGGGCCGCGTTCCTTGCTGGTATGCATGGCGGTTTCGGCGTGCTTGATCAACTCCACTGTGTTGTAGCTGTCATTGGGGTAGATGCTGATGCCCAGGCTCGCCGTGATGCTCAAGTCATGCCCGGCCACATGGCGTGTGGCACTGATGGCCTTGAGCACTTTGTGCGCGATGTGCTGGGTCTGCTGCGGGTGCTGCACGTCGTGGAGCAGGATCACGAACTCATCGGAGCCGTAGCGAAACACCGAGTCGGAGCTGCGCACTGTTGCTACCAGGCTGTGGCTGACATGTTGGAGCACCTCGTCGCCCACCGGGTAACCCAGGGCATTGTTGATGCGTTTGAAACGATCGAGCCCGATAAATATCACCGCCAGTTGCGTGTCATGCCGCCGACCAAGGGCTATGGCCTGGCTGAGGCGGTCGCCGAGCAGCGTGCTGTTGGGCAGTTCCGTCAGCGCATCGTATTGCAACAGATGCGAGACCTTCAGCAGTTCCTGCACACGTTCTTCGATGGTGCGCTCCAGTGCCACCACTTTCAGGGCGACATCCTGGGCCAGCTGCCATTTCCACGTCAGGGCACTGGCCATCTGGCGGATCTCCAGATGGTCGAAGGGTTTCTTCAGAATCAGCAACTGATCGTTGTATTTCAATCGCGCCTCGATCGCTTCGAACGAATAGTCGGAATACGCGGTGCACAGGGCGATCTGCAGATTGGGGTCGACGTTCCACAGCTGTTCGATGGTTTGCAGGCCGTCCCAGCCGGGCGGCATGCGCATATCGATGAACACCATGGCATACGGAGCGTTGGCGGCCAGGGACCGGGCCACCAGTTCCAGCGCTTCCTGGCCCTGGTAGGCCGAATCCAGCACGAATGCGTGGCGCGGGGTGGCGGTGGTGCCGAACAGGGTTTCCTCAAGACTGTCCAGGGATTTCTCGCCCTGGGCGTTGGCACACAGGATCTTGCGAAAGTCATCATGGATCGACGCGCTGTCATCGACGATCAGAATACGCCGGTTGGCCCGCGCTGAGTCCGGGGTCATGACGCACTCCGCGATTGCAAAAGGCTCGACGGCATAATGATTCCTTCCCTGATTCTGCGGCTGAGCGAAGTTGTCTACTGTGACAGCATAGTCGAGTGCCTTGAAATCGAAGGCCAGTTGGCGTCAAATCGACCCCCGCGCCGCGGTCGAGGGAAGATGGCTTGGCACGATGGTCAAATGTGGTTCCATTCAGTTCAATTTGAAGGCGCAGCAGGCATGGACGAACAACTTGCGACGAAACCCACGATATTACTGGTCGACGATGAAGAATCGATCCTCAACAGCCTGCGCCGCTTATTGCGCGGGCAGCCCTTCGATGTAGTCCTGGCCGGCAGCGGTGCCCAGGCCTTGGAGATCATGGCCGCCCAACCCATCGACCTGGTGATGAGCGACGCTCGTATGCCCGGTATGGACGGTGCGCAGCTGCTGGCCGAGGTGCATCGGCTGTATCCGGCCACCAGTCGCATTCTGCTCACCGGTTACGCCGACCTGCCGACGATCGTCAAGGCCATCAACGAAGGGCAGATCCACCGCTACATCAGCAAGCCCTGGAATGACGAGGAGCTGCAGCTGGTCTTGCGCCAGACCCTGGAGCACCAGCGCCTGGAGCGCCTGACCCAGGTGCAGAACGATCAGCTCAAGCAACTGAACGCCACCCTGGAAAAACGCGTAGCGGCGCGTACCAGTGAGCTGCAGCAGACCGCCGACATGCTCGACCTGGCCTACGACGAACTCAAGCACAGCTACGTGACCGGTACCGAAGTGTTTTCGCTGTTGGCCAACCTGCGCTTGCCCAAGAACAAGCAGACCAACCGCTCGCTGATCGAATTGGTGCGGGTCTATTGCGCCGCCCAGTCTATCGACGACGCCAGTTCGCGTGACCTGACGATGGCCGCTGCGTTGTACAACATTGGCAAACTGAGCTGGAGCGACAGCATGCTGATCGAACCGGCCGATAAGCTGCACAGCACGGATCGCGAGCGCTACCGCAGCTATCCGACCCAGAGCGAATCGTTGTTGATGACCTTGGAGCCGATGAAAGATGCGGCGCGCATCATTCGTCACCATCAGGAGCGCTGGGATGGCAGCGGTTTTCCCGACCACCTCAAGGGCGATGCGATTCCGTTCGGTTCGCGCCTTTTGAAACTGGCGGTGGACTTCATCGAGTTGCAGAAGGGGCTGATTCTCGAGCGGCAGATGAACAGTGACGAAGCGCTGCTCTATATCCGCAAATATGCCGGGCGCCTCTATGATCCCGAGCTGGTCGAGGATTTCGTTCTGGCCTGCGCCACATTCCTCAGTGATGTGACGCTGGGCGATCCCACCGTCAAGGTCCTGACCACGCGCGAACTGGCCGACGGCATGGTGCTGGCTCGCAACCTCAACGCCGACAACGGCATGTTACTGCTCAATGCCGGCAAGGTGCTGAACCTGCCGCTGGTGGACAAGCTGATTGCGTTTGAGGCGATGGAAGGGGCGAAGTACAACGTATTTATCAAGGCGCCGGACGAGGCGTAAGCCTTGCCGGTTATTTTCACTGACCCAATTCAAGGCTTTTACTGCATGTCCACGACTATCCGCATCGCCGCCGCCCTCCTGATCGGTGGCGACGGCCACACCCTGCTGGTGCGCAAGCGCGGCACCCAGGCCTTCATGCAGCCCGGCGGCAAAATCGACGCAGGCGAGCAACCCGCCGAGGCATTGGCCCGAGAGTTGTTCGAGGAACTGAACCTGCGCATCAACCCCAGCGATGCCGCTTACCTGGGCCACTTCTCGGCCCCGGCGGCCAACGAGCCCGGCTTTACGGTGGAGGCCGAATTGTTTCAGGTCACTATCGACGTGGCGGTGACCCCCGCCGCCGAGATCGAGGAAGTGCGCTGGATCGACCCGGCCGGTGACGGTGGCCTGCAATTGGCCCCGCTGACGCGCGATCTGATCCTGCCGTTTTACCGCGCCTCGCTGACGGCATGATCATTCGCACGCTGGGGGCCAGCGACGCCGAGGCTTATCGGGCGTTGATGCTTGAGGCCTATGGCGCCTATCCCCAGGCATTCACCTCCAGCGTGGCGGAGCGTGCGGCGATGCCGCTGAGCTGGTGGGAAAAACGCTTGAGCAGCCCCTTGGATTGCTTGCTCGGCGTTTTTGTCGGTGACGAACTGGCCGGCATTGTCGGCCTGGCGTATGAGCCGCGAGAGAAAGCGCGGCACAAGGTGACGCTGTTCGGCATGTACGTGAACGAGGCCTATCAGCAACAGGGCCTGGGTCGTCAGTTGGTCGAGGCCGCACTGGACGAAGCACGCAAACAGCCGCGCCTCAAAGTGATCCAGCTTACGGTCACCGCCGGCAATGACGCGGCCTTTGCCCTGTATCAACGCTGCGGCTTCGTCCAATACGGCCTGGAGCCGCTGGCAGTGCGGGTCGGGGTCGATTATTTCGACAAGATCCACATGTGGCGCGAATTGCCGGGCTCCTGCAATTAGCGCACCGCGCTGACCCCATCCAGGGTGGAAAACGACGTGTCCTTGGCCGTCAGCAAGAAATCGCGCATGTACGGTGCATCCAGCATGTCTGCACGAATCCCCGCATATAGCGTCGCAAACAACCCTTTCTCGCCCAACCGCTTGGCCTTCACATAGCCGCGCGCGCTGTACTCATGCAGCGCCCAATGGGGCATGCCGCACACACCACGGCCGCTGGCCACCAGTTGCATCATCATCACCGACAGCTCCGATGTACGCACCTGGGCCGGTTCCACATCGGCAGGCTCGAGGAAGCGGGTGAAGATGTCCAGGCGGTCGCGTTCCACCGGGTAGGTGATCAGTGTTTCGGTCAACAAGTCTTCCGGCACGATGTACGCCTTATTCGCCAGCGCATGCTGGTTGGCGACCGCGAGCATGGCTTCGTAGGTGAACAGCGGCACATAGGTGATGCCCGGCAACTCCAGCGGGTCGGAGGTCACCACCAGGTCCAGGTCGCCTCGGGCCAGAGCTGGCAGCGGGGCAAAAGCGAAGCCGGAGGCCAGGTCCAGTTCGACTTCCGGCCAGGCGTCGCGGAACTGATCGATGGTCGGCATCAGCCACTGGAAGCAACTGTGGCATTCGATGGCCATGTGCAAACGCCCGGCGGTCCCACCGACCAGGCGCGCAATATCACGCTCTGCGCCGCGCAGCAGCGGCAGCGTTGCGTCGGCCAGTTGCAGCAGGCGCAGGCCGGCGCTGGTGAAACGCAGCGGCTTGGTCTTGCGCACGAACAGCGGCACCCCCAGGCGCTCTTCCAGCTCTTTGAACTGGTGGGACAGGGCGGACTGCGTCAAATGCAGGCGTTCGGCGGCTTCGACCAGGCTGTCGGCCTCGCGCAGGGCGTGCAGGGTTTTCAGGTGACGGATTTCCAGCACCGTGGCCTCCATGAGAAATATTGATGATTAATACGAATGGAGTGAGTTTGTCTCATGTTGTGTGCGTTGTCGACATGCAGGCCTGGGCGGGATGTACCCGGCCAAAGGTTCGCCGCGCAATCTCTACACGGCAGCGAACTGAAGATCCCGCCGCAGCGCACCAAGACCCCGAAAGTCCTGGTGGCCGAGACAGCCGCGGGCCTGCGCGGCTAGAGGGCAACCCACAGCGGCCGGATATGCGACAACGCGGCGGACTGCTTGCCGATGTCCGAGAATGGCAGTGACGGGTCGTCGGCATGGGTCAAGTAGCGATGCTCCGGCAGTTTCAAGTGGGCCTTTTCGAACTCATCGAAGGTAGCCGTGCGGCGGTTGTAATGAAAGTGCGCGTACCACAAGGGACGCGGTGGGGTGGCGGTCAGGTCCCAGACTTCATATTCCTGCATGAAGTCGCGGTGCCCGTTCGCACGCCTCGCCAGCTCGGTCATCGACGCGGTTCGACGCACCTCGACCACGTGATGCCTGGCCAGATCATCAAGCATGCCGTCGGTGGGTTGGCGGCTGGCCAATGATTGGCGGGTGCGCAGGGTGCGGCCCGCGGCGGTCAGCTCGGTGGCGGTCGTGCGCAATGGCTGGATGCTCGGCTCCTCGGGGTCAAGGCGTGCGATGCGGTTCGAGCGCAGGGTGAGTTCGGCGGCTTCGCTGACCAGCATGTGTTCAAGGTCCACCGGCAACATGCCTTGGCGGGCGTAGGCTTCGACTTTAGCCTGGTACACCGGCACGGCGCGCAGGCGGCTCTGGGCTTCGTTCACCATCACCGACTTCACGTTCGCCTCGGGTGGGAGCGCCACCGGTGGTGCCGATTGGCGTTGAGCCCGACCGTTTGGGCGTTGCTCCCAGGTCTCGGTGTGGCCGCTGAGGTTGTCGATGGTGTAGCGCGTGGTGTTGGTGCGTGGGTCGGTGCTTTTTATGCCGATCAGCATCCGGTTGTCATCGGTTTCAAACACTGTTCCTCGTGGTTCGTCGGGCCGCGGGCGATGCAGGCGAGCGGGCGTGCCGATGCGCTGACGGGCCAGTTGAGTCATGCGCTCGAGGTTGTTCAGCAAGGCGCTCAGGTTATCCAGGTCAAAATGTTGCGGGTAGCCTGCGCTCAAGGTTTTAACGCTGAGGCTGAAGCGCGCGTAGGCATCGATACATTCATTGAGTATTCGCGTGCGCTGGCTGACCGTGGTGGGCGTATTTGTCAGTGCAAAATGCGTGTTCAGGGCCAGGTGGGCGTCGAGATAGACGCGATTGACCTCACTTTGCAAGTACAACCAGGAAGGATCGGTGACGTGATCGTAGCGGTTGAACGTGTCGATGCTGTGGACGGTGCGCAGGTGCGTGCGAAAGCCTTCATCGTACAGTTCGTTCCAGCGCGCCGCGTCGTCGCGAGCCTCGCCCACCATCGTGCGCGTGTTGTGAAGATCCGCGTCGATCTGTTGCGCGGTCCTGCGCGTACTTCTGCCGTGCAGGCGTATATCGGCTTCCTGCGCCATTAGGTTGATATTGGCGCTCCATTCGTTCATGACCAGGAAGAGGCGGTCGATCCGGTCGAGTGCCTGCACGATGTTCTGGCTGAGACCTTTGCGGGTTTGCAGAAACTGCAAAATGGCGGCCGGGCGCGTCGGCGGCACTTGGAGGTCGCCGAATTGCCCGGTCAACCCCTGCAGCGCGGCCGCGGCGACTTTCAAGCGCTCCACGGCTCTGCTGGTGACAATCAGGGCGGCGCGGCTCTGCATGCCTTTGAGGGCCAGGTGCTCTCTGTTGGGGGTGAAGGCGATCACGTCCTGAACGGCGTTGGCCTGCTCAATCGCCAGCTCGATGTCTTTGGCGTAGGCCTCATCCAGGGTCGGTTGCAAGGTTTTGCGGGTGGCGATGTCGCTTTGGTTGGACAGGTGTTGCAGGTTGCTGGTCGCGGCCAGTTGAGCATCGAGCCGACTGCTCAGCGTATTGATCGCATCGTTGAGCGCCAGTTGGCGGCGCAGCACATGATCGGTCCACCAGATCGGCAGCCGTTGTCGAATCGCCATCGGCCAGAGCGGTTCGAGGGTGTCCGCCAGGTGCCCGAGCACGCCGCCGCCGCCCGCCAGGCCGACCGGTTGCGCGGTGCCGTAGACGCCGAAGTGGGTGTCCCATTGGCCGGCTTCATCCAGGGCAATCGGCTGTTTGTAGGTCTTAAGCGTGTTGCCACTCAAGCGCCAATGCCCGTTCTGCAGTTCGACCTGATAGACGCTGCCCTGCCGCACAATGAAGTCGCCGTCGGTATGGCGGTAGACGTTGCGATAAACACCGTGGCTCGCCGGGGTCAGATGGGCCAGGGCGATCTCCTTGCCATATTCATACCCGCTGAAGCGCTCGGCGATGCGGCGCGCCTTGCGGCTCATGGGCGGTTGCAGGTAACGGCCACCCTTGAAGGCATTGCGCAACTGGCGCCCAAACGTGCGCGTGCGCGCTGCATTGGGTGTGATCAGCACCCCGCCGGCCACATCGATGCCGGCGTCGATCAATGATTGCAGGACTTGGGTGATGGCGTGCATGCCTTGCACATGATCACCGCGGCGAAACGCAGCCACCGCGTCATTGGCGCTGACCCAGCCATCGTAAAGGCCGATCACGCTGCCCACCACTGGGACCACGCCGAGTGCCATCTTGATATAGCTGAAGGCCTGCACGCCTTTGATGGCATAGCGTTCCAGGTACAGATCGCTGTTGGAACGGGCACTGGCGCGGTGGGCCTCCTTGACGCGGCCCATTTGCGCGTTGAGCAGATGGCTGGCCAGCGACGTGGTGACGGGCCAGGCGGTGCCGACGCCGATCAGCGCGTCGAAATGCCGGAGTACCGCTTGATTGATCCGGCTGACGTGGTTGGCCATGTTACCGAGCAAGGCGCGGCCAGCCAGGTAGTTGACCATCGCGGTGTTCAGGCACAGGCGGAACAGCGCCAGTCGCGCCGCCTCAAGGCTGTTGTAACTGCGCAGGGCCTGGCCGTCCGGGCTCTCGGGCAGATAGAGCAGGGTGCTCCCGGAATTTTTCTGACGGATGAAGGTGACCCCGGACAAGGTGCTTGAGCCGTCCTGGGTGTCTGGGCCGCCGACGCTGAGGTGAGCGGGAAGCAGCTCAATGTCATTGCCATCGGCGCGCCAGGCTTGAGCGGTGCTGGCATTCACGGCGATGTTGAAGGTGTTCAGTTCGGTGGCGGTGATGTGCTTTTGCAGGAACGCCAGGCGCCCCTGAAGGGTGAGCAGCAGGCGATGAGGTTCGAGCAGGCATTCGAGGCGATACTCACGGCTGAAGTCCGCTTCGCGATCCGAGCCTTGGTAAGCCTCGACGATCAGGTCTTCATACGCTTGGGCCAGGTCCAGTTCCGGCACCAGCCGGCGCAGGTAGTTGGCGCTGAGCCCGGCGGTGAGGGCCTGGCCTTCGGTGGCGTCCTGGGTGCTGACCTCGACCTTCATGAACGTCAAGCGTTCGGAGGTCGGCGTATCGATGTTGCTCAGCGCCAGCTCATCCAGGCTCATTTTGACCCGGGTGGCGCTGGGCACCGGTACGGTCTTGGTCGGGGTGCCGGGCGCGCCGGGGGCTTCGACGAAATGCTGTTGATGCGTGACCGATTCCGGGACGTCGAGCTGAACGTGGAACGGTTGCTTGAGCGAGAAGTCCCGGGACAGCCGTGCGTGCAGGCGTTTTTTGCAAAAGCTACTGATCAGCGGCAGCTTCAGGTTCAAGGCCTCGTCGGCGCGCTCGAACGCGAGGATGTAGCGTTCCAGCAGGGCCTTGAGTTCGACCCTGTCGGCAGCCGACACCTGGCCGAGCCAGGCCGGCAGTTGTGCGGCCAGGGCGCCGCTCTGGTTCTGTTCCAGAAGCTGCGCATAGGCCAGTTCGCGCACGCTGTGGGTCGATACGCCCAGTTCCTGGATCGCTTGCACGCGCAGGGGTTCCAGTTCCCGGGCTTGGCGCTCGGTGTCGTCCGGGGCACGCTGAAGCATCGCTTCGATCTGGGTGACCCAACCATCGAGTTGCACGGTGAGGCTGTACTCGAACGGGGTCTGATTGAGCAGGGCCAGTTCCAGCGACGCAGCGTCCGACGGCGTTACGCCAAGCCACTGTTCAAGCGCCTGCAGCGAGGCGAAATGCTGCAGCCCGCCCTGGCTGCCCGGCCAGTACAGCAACAGGTCCTGAGGTGTTGAAGCATCGAGCAGCGCCGCTTCCAGGGTGATCAGCAGCACGCCGTCCAGCTCTTTGCGCTGGATGTTGACCGCGCCGTTGCTGCGCTCGCTGATCGACAGGGTCAAGGTTGCCACCGACACCTTGAGTTCGGGGTCTGGCGCGTTGAGCGGGTCAAGCGCGGCCAGAAGCATGTCGTGCCCGGCCTGGCTGATCTGGTTGAGTTGACGCTGCAGGCCGGCCTCGGCAAGCAGCCCGTTCAGGCGTGCCTGGAGCAAGGTGTGGTAATCGGGGTTCGCTTGCTGGGACAGCTCCAGCAGTTGGTGCTGGGATTGACCCCACAGCGCGGTGGCGGCTTCATGGGCCTGCTGTTGCGCCTCGTGCAAGCGGTTGAGTTGGCTGCGTAATGTGGCCAGTTGCTCATCGTTCGGCGGCGGCAGCAGGGCGGACGCGTGCTCGGCACCGAAGAGCGGCTGCTGTTGCCGTGACAGTGCGTGGCGGCGCTGGGCCAGGGGCAGGTCGGCGGTCAGTCCGGCGAAGAGCATGGGGGGAGTGTCGCGGGCGACATCGCTCTCAACGGCAGTCAGTTCGGCAGCGCGCGGCAAGGCGAAAAAACCCTGGCTGTGCTGGTGCCGGTCAACCTGATCGGCCGCATCCAGCGCTCTGTGACCATGCTCGGCGAGGTCTCTGCCGTGGGGGTAGGCCAAGCTCGCCTGTTTTTCTCTGAGGCGATGTTCCAGCAGATGCGTCACGCCGGCTTGCAAGGGGTCGTTGACCTCGCGGTAGTCGATCTGGTTGTCTCGGGTGATTGCCGTCACACCGGGGAACAGCGTGGGGTGATCGAGCAACCATTGCTCCATGCTGACGCGGCTGTTGAACAGGTTCAGCGCCGGTTCCTCAGAGGGCAGGTACAACAGCTGGAGGACGATCTCGGCATCCAGGGTGATGACCAGCGCACCGGGTATCTCGGCATCGGCCAAGCCCGTGCGCTTGAGCAGCAGTTGCTCGGTGTAGATCTTCTGACCGTCAAGCTGCAGCGCGCCGCTCGGCGGGTCGAGCACCGTCAGCAACGGTTTCAATTGATCGGCGGTGATCACCCCACAGGCACAGGCCAACTGAGCGGCCGCCTGGAGGTGGCTGCTGTACTGCGCGACCGCGTGATCACGGCGTGAAACCGACGTGCCGGGCGCGCGCGTGAACCACCAGTAGCGCACCCAGGCGGTTCGCAGGGCCTGTTGCACATTGAGCTGGGTAAAGGGTTTTAGCAGCTCGAACGGTTGCGCCGCGTACTGGGTTTTGCCCACCGGCAGGCCGATGACCCGACAACGTTGCGCGAGCGAGCTGGGGACGGGGATTTGATGAACAAAGGCGCAGGCCTGGGTCAGCGTGACGTGACGCGGTGGCTGGTCGACAGTTGCCGCGAAATGCAGCTGCACGCTGTCGCCGTCCAGGCCCAGTTGCTCTTGGATGAACGCCGTGAGGGCGGCGCGAATGCTGGGGGCGGCGGCGGTGAGCGTGAGCATGTGTTCCCGGCTGGCGTGCCAGCGGGCCGTGGCTTCCAGCAGCAGGCTTTCATTCAACGGGCGAAACGGCGCGGGGGAGAGCGGCAGGAAATCGCGCACGGCAAGGGGGGAGAGCGGGTTGGGTGTATCGGTCATGTGACGGCACTCAAAAAAAGGGGCAGAACGGTGCTTTACCGGTCGGTGCCCTATTTAAAGGTGGGGAACGCGGCGCGTAGGGATAGATAGTTAGTGGGCCGACCGTTGAGCGATATTCATCAAACTGTCACGCAACTGTGGCAGCGCGCTTGAACAAACTTCATCAGACTCGCGCTCTACTGGGGTTCTGCGTTTCGGTGTTTTTCATGCGCGTGTTGTATTTACTGGCCGCTCTGTTGTTCGGCCTGCCGTCCTTTGCGGCTTCTCGATGTGACGTCAATGTCCCGACCCAAACGGTCGACCTGGCTCAGGTGAGCATCGCCTACCAGAGTATCGGCCGTGCGTCCGACCCTGCCTTGCTGCTGGTGATGGGCTTGGGCGGGCAGCTAATCCACTGGCCGGATGAAGTGGTGGTCGCGCTGTGCGAACAAGGGTTCCGAGTGATCCGCTACGACAACCGTGATGTAGGCCTGTCCACTTGGCGCCAGGCGCCGGCCAATGCCAACCTGACCTTTGAAGTGCTGCGCTACAAGCTCGGCCTGCCGGTGGCGGCGCCTTACACGCTGACTGACATGGCCGATGACGCCATCGGCTTGATGGATGCCTTGCAGATCCAGCAATTCCACGTACTGGGCGCAAGCATGGGCGGCATGATCGCCCAGCACCTGGCGGCCATGGCACCGCAACGGGTCGAGAGCCTCACGCTGATCATGACCAGCTCCGGCGCCGAAGGCTTGCCTGCGCCGAATGCGGCGTTGGTGCAACTGCTGTCGCGGCGCAGCGCACCGAATCGTGAAGTGGCTCTGGAGCAGCAGGCCGATCTGCTGGCGGCGCTGGGCAGCCCGAACGTGACGGATGATCGCCAGGCGCTGTTGCACCAGGCGGCGCTGTCCTACGACCGTGCCTTCAACCCGGACGGCGTGAAGCGCCAGATCATGGCAATCCTCGCCGAACCGAGCCGCGTGCCGTTGCTCAATCAGCTGCGTGTGCCAACCCTGGTGGTGCACGGCACCGCCGACCCGCTGTTGCCGGTGATGCACGGCGTGCACCTGGCGGCGCATATCCAGGGCAGCCAGTTGAAATTGATTCCCGGCATGGCCCATCGTTTCCAGGAGGCGTTCAAGGCGCCGCTGCTGACGGCGGTGCTGCCTTACCTGCAAGCCCATCGCGAGGACGCGGCGCACTGGGCGCAGATTGACCGGGGCGAGCCTTCGAAGGTGTTGTGACATTGGTGTATCGTGCAACCTTTGTGGCCCATTCAAGCCAGCGAGGTTGCCTGTCATGAGTACCCCCCTGAAAATCGATTTCGTCAGCGACGTGTCCTGCCCCTGGTGCATCATCGGCCTGCGCGGCCTGACCGAAGCCCTCGACCAGCTTGGCGCCGAGGTGCAGGCTGAGATTCATTTCCAGCCGTTCGAACTGAACCCGAACATGCCCGCCGAGGGGCAGAACATCGTCGAGCACATCACCGAAAAATACGGCTCCACCGCCGAGCAATCCCAGGCCAACCGCGAACGTATCCGCGACATGGGCGCCGGGTTGGGTTTTGCCTTTCGTACCGATGGCCAAAGCCGTATCTACAACACCTTTGATGCACATCGCCTGTTGCATTGGGCCGGGTTGGAAGGCTTGCAGTACAACCTCAAGGAAGCGCTGTTCAAGGCGTACTTCACTGACGGCCAGAACCCGTCCGACCACGCCACCCTGGCGATCATCGCCGAAAGCGTCGGCTTGGATATCCAGCGTGCGGCCGAGATTCTCGCCTCCGATGAATACGCCGCTGAAGTCCGTGAACAAGAGCAGCTGTGGATCTCCCGTGGCGTGACCTCGGTGCCGACCATCGTGTTCAACGACCAGTACGCCGTCAGCGGTGGGCAGCCGGCGGAAGCTTTTGTGGGAGCGATCCGCCAGATCATCCAAGAGGCCAAAGGCTAAGCGCTGGCCCGTCCCTTGCATTGACCCCCTAAAGCCCGTCCGGTATCCGGATGGGCGCTGCCATTAGGGGTGAAACATTACCTTGAATATTCTTGACCTTGACCACAGCCTCACCGGCCAGGCACCGATTGCCCGGCGTCTGGCCAGTGGCCGTGCCACCCGTATCGACCTGCTGGACCTGGGCCCGAAGCTGCGCCTATGGTCCACCGAGAAAACCTGGAGACGCTTCGCCGAACGCCTGGCCCAACGGCCTCGGCCCACCGATGCGCGACCGGAAATCCTGTTTGTCGGCTCTGGCGACTATCACCACCTCACGCCGGCGTTCCTCGCCGATTTGAAAGAGCCCATCAGCCTGATCCACTTCGACAATCACCCCGACTGGGTGCGCTTTGCGCCCAAGCGTCATTGCGGATCGTGGGTCAACCGCGCGCTGAAGATGCCGGCGATCAAGCGCATCGTCACCCTCGGCCCGTGCAGCGACGACCTGCATAACCCGCAACTGCGCGGTGGCAACCTTGCAGCCCTCAAGCGCGGGCACTTGCAGCTGTTTCCCTGGCAGCATCCGCCGTCGAAAGTCTGGGGCAGGGTAGGGGACGGTGCCGGTCACCAGCAGCAGGAAAATCACCTGTATTGGCGCAACCTGGCCGAGCTGGATTGGGCGGCGTTCCTCGATCAGATGATCACCAGCCTGCCCACCGAAGCCATCTGGATCACCATCGACAAAGACGTACTCGCCAGTGAAGACGCGGCCACCAACTGGGACCAGGGCGGCATGCGCCTGACCCACTTGCTGCAAGCTTTGCGGGCGTTGGCGGCGCGCAAACGCATCATCGGCATTGACGTATGTGGTGAGTTCGCCACGCCCGCCTTCAGCAATGCGTTCAAGCGCTGGGAAGCCAAGTCCGACCAGCCGCCGCCCGAGCGTTGGAGCGCCGAAGATCTGCAGCGCAACGCCGCCACCAATGAAGCCCTGATCGACCTGTTTGAGGAGTTGTTCCCGTGACGTTGACCGTGGTGTTGCTGGTGGCGTTTTCCATCGTGCTCGATGTGATCGGCCAGCTGTGTTTCAAGATCGGCCTGGACCGTTTGCCCGAGTTGGACGGCGGTTTCCGCCTGAATGCCTTCTGGGGCCAGGTGTTCAATGCGCCGCTGCTGTGGGCCGGGATCGGCGCGTATGCCATCGAGTTCTTCGTGTGGCTTGAAGCCTTGTCCCGTGCGCCGTTGAGCCTGTTGTTCCCGGCGGCGGCGCTGGCCTATTGCGGGGTGGTGTTGGCGGGCAAGGTGGTGCTGGGGGAAACCGTCAGTCGCCGTCGTTGGTTGGGCACGCTGGTGATCACCCTGGGTGTGATGTTGGTAGCGATTGCAGGGAGTCAGGCATGAGTACGCAGACGATGAACAACGGGTGGCTACACGGGCGTTTCGGCACGGTGGTGCTGTGGGCCTTGCTGATTTGCACCGAGAGCGCCGGCCAGTTGTTTACCAAAGTGGCCGGGGACCAACTGGGGCAAATGGATCTAAGCTGGCAATGGCTGGCTGACGTGGCGCGCAACCCCGGGATCGTGGCGGCTATTGCTAGCTACATCGGCGCGTTTTTCGTGTGGATGCTGATCCTGCGGCGCAGCAGTCTGTCCCTGGCGTTTCCGCTGAGTTCGCTGGTGTTTGTGGTGGTGCTGCTGGGTTCGTGGCTGGGGCTGGGGGAACATATCAGCCCGCTGCACTGGGTGGGCGTCGCGGTGATTATCGGGGGTATTGCCCTGTTGGCCGAAGGCGAAGAAAACTGATCACGCTGGCCTGGGCTGATCGTTGTGGTGAGCGAGCTTATCTCGCGCGGGGCAAGCCCGCTCACCGCAAGAGCTGGGGTTCAGCCCTGGCGTTTGCGGTGCGCCACCAGGAAGCCCAGACCGTGTGATACCGAAATCTGCTTCACCCCCGCCTCACGCTGCTGCTCGGCAATCTCCCGATGAAACGCCTTCACCTTGGTCCAGTGCATCTTCGGCCGGTAGTGGTGCTCGGCGTGGTAGCCGTTGTTCATCCAGATCAGGTTGTACAGCACGCTATAGGAACTCACGCCCCAGGCGATCGGCAGGTCCGGGTTGCCGCCGAAGTGCTCGTAGTAGCCATTGAGTGATGACAGGCACTGGCCCAGGTACCAGAACGGCAACAGCCACAGCACCGCCTGCCAGTTGTAGAGCGCCAGGGCGATATAGAACGCCACAGTCACTGCGATCTCAACCTTGACCCAGCGCGCATCCGCCGGGCGCTTGCGCTTCATCTCGTCATAGAACGGCTTGGGATCGTCGCGAAAAAAACTCAGGAAGGTATAGGCCCACGGGTTTTCCGGCTGACCCTGCTTCCCGCGCTGGTAGATCGACAGCGGGTCGATGGTTTTGCCATCTGGGCCCGGCAGGTCGGCGTTGCCACGGTGATGGCGGTTGTGGATATCGCGGTAGAGCGTCTGGGAAAAACCGATGGTCACCGACAGCAGCAGGTCGAAGGCGCGGTTCATTGCGCGATGGCTGAAGTAGGCATTGTGGATCTGGTTGTGGGAGATGCTGTTGATGCTCCACGACATGCTGATCGCGTAGACCAGTGCCAGGGGCACCAGGGCCCACCAGCTCAGGCTATGGAAGGCGGCAACCAGCCAGACGACAAAGGCAAAATGCCCCAGGCCCAGGGCGATGGGCACCAGGTCCCAGAGCGAGTGATGCAGCAAACGGTAAGCAGGGCGAGCCATGAAGAGTGTCCTGGAAAAATGGATTCCAGGACCTCATTGCAAACCCCAGACCAACCTAATCGAACTTATAGCTGATGGCCGTCTGCACCTGGCCCTGGTTAACGTCGCCAGTCTGCCGGACGATGCTGCTGTCCGCCGCCGAACCCACCAGATGCACCCAGCTCGCGCTGGTCAGCAACGACCATTTGGCAGCCAGGGGAAACTCGAAACTCTGGGTCAGCGTCACGTTCTGGAAGCCGCCGCTGGCGTTGTACGGCCGAAAGCCCGACGCGGCTGCCTCGTTGTCATCCACGCCGAAAAAGGTCTGGGTTTGGCGGGCATCGGCGAAGTGCGCCACCAGCCCGCTGCTGCCGATGATCCCGTTGCCCAGCGGGTAGCCCAGTTCGCCGCCGACCTTGCCCAGCGTGCCGCTCTGCGCGTGGCCGCCGCCGACGGCCTGGCCCAGCTGTGCATACACCCGCCAGAAATCAGCCGGTGCGTATTGGACAAAACCGCCCACCTCGGCCATGTCCGACACATTACGCAACCCCTGCAGCGAGCCGTTCGAGGTGCGCCCCTGCAGATAATTGATATACGGGCCGGCGGTAAAGCCATTGCTGTTCAACGCGCTCCAGGTCAGGCCGTCGTCGGTACTCAGGCTGACATCGCCCCAGTCCAAGTCGAAATAGGGAACGGGCCGCGTTTCGTAGCGGCTGCCGGTAGGGTCATGGGGCTGGTAGCTGACGCCTGCGCCGACTTCGCCGGTGATACCCTCGGCCTGAGCCGCGTTCGAAACGCTCCAGAGGCCCAATAAACCGGCCAGTGCAGCGCAAGTGATCCTCAACATGGTCACTGTTCCTTGATTGATTACGTGCGCATGAACGCGCAAAGCGTCGACCTCGCGCAAGCACTCATCTTGTTTGTAGCAAGCTACAAAAATTGTAGCTTCCACGACACAAATCGCCCTCCATGCCGAGCAAAGCCCCAGCCCCGCTGGGCCTGCGCCAGTTGGCACACTCCCTGCTCTACCCCTTGTTGCAAGCGCACACAGCGCGCTCTTCCAAGGTAAACAACGATGATCCAATGGCATATCGTGTGTGACTTCGACGGGACCATCACCCCCACCGATGTCATCGACAACGTCCTCCAACGCTTCGCCGGCCCCGAGTGGGAAACCATCGAACAGGAATGGCTGGATGGGCATATCGGTTCACGCGAATGCCTGAGCCGCCAACTGGCGCTGATCAAGGCGACCCCCTCCGAACTGTTGGCGTATTTCGACAGCGTCGAGATCGACCCGGACTTCCCGGACTTCGTCGACCACGTGATCGGCCTGGGCGCGTCCATCGAAGTGGTCAGTGATGGCATCGAGCAGGGCATCGCGCGAATCCTGTCGCGCAACTACGTGACCTTGCTGCCGATCCTCGCCAACCGCCTGCGCCAGGTCGATCAGAACAGCTGGCGCATCGACTTCCCGTATTCCAGCGATGCCTGCCGTGCCGCCTCCGGCAACTGCAAGTGCAAGTCCACCCCGCGCCACAAGCGCGTGCTGGTGATCGGCGACGGCAAGTCCGACATGTGCGTGGCCTCCACTGCCGACTTCGTGTTCGCCAAGGGCAGCCTCGCCGACTACTGCGTCGCCAACCACATTCCTCATGCGCGCTTCGACACCTTTGCCGAAGTGACGGCGCTGCTGGCTCAACTGCCACAAAGCCTCGCCGCCAACGCCACCACCTTTACTGCTGCTGACAATCAGGAACTCTTCCACCATGTCTGATATCCGTATCGCTACCGCCGAAGACCAGATCCTTCTGGATAAAGAAGCCAAATACTGCTCCTACGGCGACACCGTCCACTACATCGAACCGCCGCGTATTTTCAGCCGTTGCGAAGGCTCCTACGTGTGGGACACCGAAGACCAGGCCTACCTCGACCTGCAAATGTGGTACTCGGCGGTCAACTTCGGCTACGCCAACCCACGCCTGAACAATGCGCTGAAGCAGCAGATCGACACCCTGCCGCAGATCGCCAGCCAGTACTTGCACAAGGGCAAGATCGAGCTGTCGGAAATGATCGCGGTCGACGCCAAGAAGAAGTTCGGCCTCGACGGTCGCGTGCACTTCAACGTCGGCGGTTCGCAGTCCATCGAAGACTCCCTGAAGGTGGTGCGTAACGCCACCAACGGCAAGAGCCTGATGTTCGCCTTCGAGGGCGGCTACCACGGGCGTACCCTCGGCGCGTCGTCGATTACGTCCAGTTACCGCTACCGTCGTCGCTATGGCCACTTCGGCGAGCGCGCGCAGTTCATCCCATTCCCGTACCACTTCCGTGGCCCTAAAGGCATGACCAAGGAAGAATACGGCAGCCACTGCGTGCAGCAGTTCGCCCGTCTGTTCGAAACCGAATACAACGGCGTGTGGGACCCGAAAGTCGGCCAGAGTGAGTACGCTGCGTTCTACGTCGAGCCGATCCAGGGCACCGGTGGTTATGTGATCCCGCCGATGAACTTCTACCGTGAGTTGAAGCACGTGCTGGATCAGCACGGCATCCTGATGGTCTCCGACGAAATCCAGATGGGCTTCTACCGCACCGGCAAACTGTGGTCGATCGAGCACTTCGACGTGCAACCGGACGTGATCGTGTTCGGTAAGGCGCTGACCAACGGCCTCAACCCACTGGGCGGCATCTGGGCCCGTGAAGAGTTGATCAACCCGAAGATCTTCCCGCCAGGTTCGACCCACTCCACCTTCGCCTCCAACCCGTTGGGCACGGCGGTAGGCTTGGAAATGTTCAAGATGACCAACGAAGTCGACTACGGCGCGATGGTCATGGCCAAGGGCAAGTTCTTCCTCGACGGCCTGCAAGACCTGCAGAAACGCTTCCCGATCATCGGCGACGTCGACGGCCTGGGCCTGGCCCTGCGCTGCGAAATCTGCGGCCCGGATGGCTTCACACCGGACAAGGCGACCCTGGACTACATGGTCGAGGAAGGCATGAAGGGCGACATGGTGGTGGACGGTCAGAAGCTGGGTCTGATCCTCGACGTGGGCGGTTACTACAAAAACGTGATCACCCTGGCACCGTCCCTGGAAATCAGCTACCCGGAAATCGAACTGGGCCTGAAGCTGCTTGAGCAACTGCTGGTGCGAGCGACCAACCGGTGAACACAGTAGAGATCGACCTCGGTGAGGGTGATGCCGGTTTCGTTCTCGGTGATGGTCCGGTCGGGATCCTGTTGATCCACGGCCTGACCGGCACCCCGACGGAGTTGCGCCAGGTCGCCAAGGGCCTGGTCAAGGTGGGCAACTGCACGGTGTACGTGCCCACCCTGGCCGGGCATTGCGGTGACAACAGCGACCTGCAAGCCACCGGCTGGCGAGACTGGTACGAAGGCGTGCGCAAGACCTTCGCGGGCGTGAAGCAGCGCCATGAACAGGTGTTTGTCGGTGGCTTGTCCATGGGCGCGGTGATGTCGATGTATGTGGCCGCCGAGCACCCTGGGCAAGTCGCCGGGCTGCTGATGTATTCCACCACCTTGAAGTACGACGGTTGGAGCATCAACAAGCTGGCATTCCTCACGCCGTTGTTGATGAAAATCCCCTTCGGCGTGCATCTCTGCCGCTTCGAAGAGAAGCCGCCGTACGGCATCAAGAACGAGCGCCTGCGCGGCATCGTCGAGCGGCAGATGAAGGAAGGCGAGAGCAGCGAGGCGGGGTTGTTGACCATGGAGGGCATCACCGTGCGCGAATTGCACCGGATGAACGCTGTGGTCAAGAAGCGCATGCCGCAGATCAACGTGCCGGCGCTGGTGTTGCACTCCATCGAGGACGACATCACCAGCCGTTGGAACGCGGACTATGTGGAGCGCCATCTGGGCGGGCCCGTGACCAAGATCCTGTTGGACAACTGCTACCACATGATCACCGTCGACCTGCAATACCGCCGCGTGATCGAGTTGAGTGCCGACTTCGTCGAGCAGCACGCGGGCCTCAAACCCATGCAGGTCGAGGTGGGACTTCAGCGAGGCAGCGATGCAGGCGCCTCGGTCTTTCAAATGCACCGAGGTGATGCCATCGCAGCCTCGCCGGAGCTCGACAGCTCCCACGTTTGATCGGCGCTCACCCCAGAAATAAGGGAAACCTGTGATCACCACCCAAGCCTTCCCGACTATTCGGGCCATCCAGCGCAGTGCCTGGAACGACTGTTTTGCGGGTGCCCTGGAGGATTGGGACTATTACGTCGCCGTGGAGAACGCCGCCATCGAAGATTTCCAGTGGCGTTACCTGGCGGTTTACGAAGATGGAACGCTGGCGGCTGTGGCGGCGGCGTTCATCACCCATTATCGCCTCGACACGACGGTGTCGGGCGCCGGCAAGCGCGTGACCGAGCGTGTCGAGCGCTTGTGGCCGGGGCTATTGCAATTGGGGCTGTATGCCCTCGGTTCCCCGGTGGCTGAGCGTTGCGACGTCGGTTTTGCCAGTGGCGTGGCGGATGGGCGCCGACCGCTGTTGCTCAAACACCTGCTGGCAGCCGCGCGCCAGGATGCCGATGACTTTGGTATCGGCCTGGTGGCGGTCAAGGATGCGCCGAGCAAAGACCCGGATTGGGTCGAAAGTTGCCGGGCTGCTGGCTTCCAGAGCATGCCGAGCTTGCCCACGGGGGTATTGCCGCTGCCGTACGGCTCGGTGGACGCTTACTTGGGCTCCTTGGGAAAATCCACGCGCAAGGACCTGCGCCGCAAACTGCGCGCGCCGGGGCCACGGGTGGAATGGCGGCGCAATATCGACGACGTGCTGCCGCAGGTCATGCGCCTGTACGAGGCTACGCTGACGCGTGCCGAGTTGCAGTTCGAGCGGCTGCCCGCCGGCTACTTCACCGGTGTGCTCGAACGCCTTGATGAGCGCGCGGTCTGTGTTCTTTACTGGGTGGACGAGCAACTGGTGGCGTTCAACCTGATCCTGGTGGACGAACACCGACTGGTGGACAAGTTTTTCGGGCATGACGTTGAGTTCACTCGCGACTACAACCTGTACTTCCGTAGCTGGCTGACCAACGTCGACTACTGTATTCAACACAATATTGCCGTGTATGAGTGCGGCCAGGCCGGGTATGCCAGTAAGCTACGCCTGGGCTGCGAGTTCCAAGGCAACAGCGTGTTTTTCCGCCACCGCAACCGGCTGGTCAACGGCCTGCTCAAGCTTGTAAAACTGTTTATTCGACCGGATCGTTCCGACCCTGCCATGGCTGCTGCGATAAGCGAAACCTGATGATCACCAAGACCCGCCAGAAAGCCCGCCCCTTTGCCATTTCGCGTTGGAGCGTCCAGCGCAAGCTGGTGCTGGCGTTCTGGTTGGTCAGTGTGATTCCCACCATGATCGCCGCCGAACTGGCGGCCACCACGCTGTCGCAGATCTTCGACAGCAACGTGCGCATCTGGCTGCAAGAGTCGACCAAGATCGTCAAGGACGAGATCGGCGATATCCTTCATGACAACGCACGCATGGCTAAATTGTTTTTGCGCTACACCAGCCCGCCTGCGAGCAAGCAAGCGGCCAAACACGACCGGCTGACCGCCGACATTGCCGATGCCACCGATATTGATGTGGTGGCGTTGATTCGCACCAGTGACCAAAAAATCGTGTTCAGCACCGCGGCATCCGACATCGTCAAGCAGATCAGCCTGGCCAAAAATACGGTGTTGCAGACTGTGCAGGTAGGGGGCGCGTCCACCGGCATCGTGGTCTCGACTTTCGAGACCTCCCAGGACGGCGTCGATTACGAGCTGCTGGTCGGGACTTACCTGGACAGCAGTTTCCTCACCAGCGTGGCCGACGTGCATTCCCTCGACCTGCGCCTGTACCTGGCGAACCCCGAAGGTTTCTCTGAGATTTTCTCGACCCAACGTTTTGAGGATCACCCTTCGCGCATCCCCAAGAGCGTCGAAACCGCGATGCGCGCCACCAGGCAGCCCAGCGAGCAGTTCACCAACAACTACAGCGGGTTGTACTGGCCGATCTTCAACGATGCCGGTGACCTGCAAGGTGTGATCTTCAGTGGCTTGCTGCGCCACACCAGCCTGGTGGGGCTGGTAAACCAGAGCAATCTGTTTGTGTTGATCTTCCTGCTCAGCTCGGCCTTGTCGCTGGCTGCCGGGGTATTGGTGTCGCGACGTTTGACCAAGCCGCTGCGGGACCTGTCCCAGGGTGTGAGCGCGGTGATTTCCGGCGACTACGCGCACCGCGTGGTGGTCAGCGGTGGTGATGAACTGGCGCAGTTGAGCAGTACCTTCAACCATATGACCGAGCGCCTGGGTGAGTTGCATCACCTTGAAGCGCAGCTGCGTCGACGTGATCGCCTGCATGCCCTGGGTGAAGTCGCCATGGGCCTGGCCCACGAGATCCGCAACCCGCTGGGCATCATCAAGACGGCAACGCAGTTGCTGCACCGCCGCGCCGATCTGGCGGACACCGACAAGCGCCACCTGGAATACGTGATCAGTGAAGTCAGCCGTATCAACGACCTGATTACCGAATTCCTCGACTTTGCCAAGCCCAACCCGCCGTTGCGCGTATTGCTGCCGGCGCGCCCGTTGGTCGAGGAAATCCTCGGCTTCTGCGCCCCGGAGCTGGCCACGCATACTATCGATGCGCAGATCGACGACCAGGCGCCGGGAGCGACGATCTACGCAGATGCCAAACAGCTCAAGCAGGCGTGCCTCAACCTGATTCTCAACGCCATCGACGCGATGCCCGAAGGCGGGCGCCTGACCCTGGGGATTCGCGCGGACGGCGAGAACACGGTGATCAGCATCGCCGACACCGGCCAGGGTATTCCGGCGGACATGATCGAGCGCATCTTCACGCCTTTCGTTACCACCAAGGCCTCCGGCACCGGCCTGGGCCTGGCTAAAGTCTATTCGATCATGGAAAGTCACGACGGCAGCATCGAATGTGCCAGTGAAAAAGATGCCGGCGCCACCTTCAGCCTGTACATTCCGGCGAGTGGCGAAGACGACGAGGACAGTCATGACGCATAACATTCTGGTAGTCGACGACGAACCCAAGCTCTGCGACTTGCTGGCATCGGCCCTGGGGCAGAACGATGTGCAGGTGTTCATCGCCGGCAACGGCCTGCATGCGCTCAAGGTGCTGGAACAGGAAGACATCGACCTGGTGATCAGCGACTGGCGCATGCCGGGCATGGACGGTCCGGCGCTGCTGGCCGAGATCAAGGTGCGCTACCCCCATGTGCCGGTGATCGTGATGACCGCCTACAGCACGGTGAAGAACGCTGTGCAGTCGATGCGCAACGGCGCCTACGACTACATCGCCAAGCCGTTCGACATCGACGAGCTGGACATCACCGTGGCCAAGGCCCTGCAGTTTCGCGACATCATGCGCGACAACGCACGCCTGCGTGCCGAGCTGGACGAGCACGCGCAATTCGACAGCCTGGTAGGCGACAGCCCGGCGTTTCGCAAAGTGCTGCAAGCCGTGGACTCGGTGCGCGACAGCAGCGCCACCATCCTGCTGACCGGCGAAAGCGGCACCGGCAAGGAAATGGTCGCCCGCGCCATTCACAAACATGGCAGCCGTGCCGACAAACCCTTCGTGGCGGTCAATTGCGCGGCCATCCCGGAAGGGCTGCTGGAAAGCGAAATGTTCGGCCACCGCAAAGGCGCGTTCACCGGTGCCGTGGCTGACCGGGTAGGGCGCTTCCAACAGGCCGACAAAGGCACGCTGTTTCTCGATGAAGTGGGCGACATGCCCCTGGCGTTGCAGGCCAAGATCCTGCGCGCGTTGCAGGAGCGGGTGATCGAACCGGTGGGCGATCCCCGCGAGCGCAAGGTGGATGTGCGAGTGATCGCCGCGACCAACAAGAACCTGCTGGACGCGGTGGCCAACAAGGAATTTCGCGAAGACCTGTACTACCGCCTCAACGTGTTCCCGATTCCCTTGCCGTCATTGCGCGAACGGGTGGAAGACATCGCGCCCCTGGCCCGTCACTTCGCCCAGACCCTCAGCGCCACTGCCGGTAAACGCATCACCGGTTTCAGTGCTGAAGCGTTGCAGGCCATGGCGGCCTACCACTGGCCAGGCAATATCCGTGAACTGCAGAACTGCGTAGAGCGCGCGACCATTGTGGCGGCGTCGCCGGTGATCGAAGACATCGACTTGCCGGGCTACCTGTTTGCGTCCAAACCGAACCAGGGCGACGTGACGGCGATCCTCAGCGACGGGCCGGGCATTCCCCAAGACCTGGATGCGGCACTGGCGGAAGTGGAAAAGGCCTACATACTTGCGGCGTTGCAGGAGAGCAATGGCGTGCAAGCGGCGGCGGCGGCGAAGATCGGGATTTCGGAGCGCAGCTTCTGGTACCGCCTCAAGAAGCTGGGCATTCAGGTCGACAAAATAGTCCGCTGATCTTTCCGGCACACCTCAATTCAAATGTGGTGTGTCAGGTATGAACGCGTACCCAGATGCTCACTAACACGGTTGCCGCCATCAACCAGGCGACAGCCGCCACGGCCAGCGACGCCTCCAACCGCATCCGATCCACCACCACATACAACGTCGCCAAATACACAAAATACGGAATGATCGACCACATCCCGAACAGGATCGTGGTCTTCAAATCCTCCACCGAGCGGCCCTTGCCGACGATGTAATGGGCGATCAACGCAAAGGTCGGAAACAGCGGCACCAAACCAGCGATGTAGTAGTTTTTGGTCTTGGCCAGCGCGGCCAGAATCAACACCACCCCCGCGCCAAGAGCGGCCTTCAACACCAGATCCATCAGTGGCTCAACCCGTATTTTTTGACTTTATCGAACAGCGTGGTCTTGGCCATCCCCAGTTCCTGACTGGCCTGGGTCAGGTTGCCGCCGCTGCGTTGCAAGGCGTCGTTGAGCAGGTTGCGTTCGAACGCTTCCACTGCCTCGGTGAAAGCCAGGCCTTGGCTGCCGCTGCTGGTGCCGCTTTTCTTGAAGGCCGGCAGGCCGAGGGCGAAGCGTTCGGCGACGTTGCGCAGTTCACGCACGTTGCCCGGCCAGTCGTGGCTCATCAGGCTCGACAGGGTCTGGTTGTCCAGCTCCGGCACACTGCGGTCAAAACGCAGCGACGACTGCTGAAGGAAATGTTCGAACAGCTGCAGGATGTCTTCGCGGCGCTCGCGCAACGGCGGCAGCTCCAGGGTCACCACGTTGAGGCGATAGTACAGGTCGCTGCGGAACTGATTGGCACGGCTCAGTTCATCGAGGTCAGACTTGGTGGCGGCGATCACCCGGCAATCCACCGCCACGCTCTGGTTCGACCCCAGGCGTTCCAGGGTACGCTCCTGCAAAACTCGCAGTAGCTTGATCTGCAGGTTGATCGGCATGCTTTCCACTTCATCGAGGAACAGCGTGCCTTCGTGGGCGTGTTCGATCTTACCGATACGACGTTTGCCGGCGCCGGTGAAGGCATTGGCTTCGTGACCGAAAATCTCGCTTTCGAACAGGTTCTCCGGTAGGCCGCCGCAGTTCAGCGCGACGAACTGGTGAGCATGACGCCGGCTGAAATCATGCAGGCAGCGCGCAACCAGTTCCTTGCCGGTGCCAGTCTCGCCTTCGATCAGCACGTTGGCCGAGGTGTCGGCCACGTTGGCGATCAGCTCGCGCAGGTTCTGCATGGCCGGTGAGCGGCCGATGATGCGGCCTTCCAGCGAATCGCGCTCAGCCAATTGGCGGCGCAGCGACCAGACTTCCCTCGCCAGTCCGCGCTGTTCAAGGGCGCGGCGGGCCACGTCCACCAGGCGTTCGGGGGAGAAGGGTTTTTCCATGAAGTCATAGGCGCCGTTGCGCATGGCGCCGACGGCCATGGAGATGTCGCCGTGCCCGGTGATCAGCACCACCGGCAAGCTTTTATCCAAAGCCTTGAGACGGGTGAGCAGCTCCAGGCCGTCAATGCCGGGCAAGCGGATGTCGCTGATCACAATGCCGGCGAAGTTCTCGCCGATGCGCTTCAACGCCTCTTCAGCGCTGCCTACGCCGACACTGGGAATGTCTTCCAGGGCCAGGGCCTGCTGGCAGCCGAGCAGTACATGGGGGTCGTCTTCGACGATCAGCACCGTGAGCTCGTCTTTAATGGCTTTAGCGTCTGTATTCATGTCGACTCAGCTTTTTGAGCGCCCGCCAACGGCAGGCACAAGACAAAGGCCGTTCCACCACTGGCCGGGTGTTCCACGGCAAGGTTGCCGCCGGTGGCCGCCGCCAGGCTGGCGGAGAGGGTCAGGCCCAGGCCCAGGCCTTGCTCGCCGGGCTTGGTGGTGAAGAACGGTTCAAACAAATGCTTGCGCGCCTCCGGGTCGATACCGTGGCCATTGTCGCGCACGTGCAGGCGGTATTTACCGTCGGCGCTGCTGCCTTCCAGCCACAGCTCGGGAGCCGGCTGAGCCTGCATAGCGTCGAGGGCATTGCCGATCAGGTTGACCAGGATCTGCTCCAGGCGCGTCTGGTCGATTTGCAATTGCGCGTGGGAAAAGTCGCGGTGCAGGGTCAGCGGTAGGCTGTCCATGCGTGCGCCGAGTACTTGGAAAGCCGCGTCTACCGCTTTGGCCAGGCTGGCTTCGCCCTGGTCATCGCCGCGCCGGGCGAAGGAGCGCAGGCTGGCGGTGATGCGACCCATGCGGTCGATCAGTTCGTTGATGGTTTTGAGGTTGGCACTGGCGGTGTCCAGGGCGCCGCGCTCCAGGAAGCGTACGGTGTTGCCGGACAGGGTGCGCAGGGCTGCCAGGGGCTGGTTCAATTCGTGGGCGATGCTGGTCGACATCTGGCCGATGGCCGCCAGCTTGCCGGCCTGCACCAGTTCATCCTGGGCGCGGCGCAGCGTCTCCTCGGCCTGGCGCCGTTCGCGGATCTGGCCCTTGAGCCGTTCGTTGCTGGCGCGCAGGTCGGCGGTGCGTTCGGCAATCCGTCGTTCCAGCTGGCTGTTGGCTTCCTGCAGGGCTTCCCGCGCGGCGAGGCGGGTGGCGATGACTTTGCGTCGCTCGTTCCAGGCAATCAGCAAAAACGCCACCAGGCCAAACGCGACGGCCACCAAAATGCCTTGGTTGATCGCCGCACGGCGCAGGTCGTTGAGCGGGGTGAGCAGGGTGAAACTCCACGGTGTGTCATTCAGCGGGCGGGTTTGCGCCAGGTAGCTGACTTCGTGCTCGTCGTTCACCACTTCGCTGTTGGCCGGGAAGGTCAGTTTCTCGGTACCTTCGTTGAGGCGCTCGCGGGCCAGGGGTTCCAGCTCGTTCAACGTCGCCCAGTAGTATTGCAGGCTGTGGGCCAGGCGTTCCTTGACGTCATCGCTCAGCGGACGCACAGCCTTGAGGCGGCGGGCCGGGTCGCTGGAGAGGATGATGATGCCGTTCTCGTCGCTCACAAAGGCTTCGAGGCGCGCGCGTTGCCAGCGTTCCTCCAGGGCTTCGAGGCGCACCTTGACCACGGCGACGCCGATGATCTTGCCATGCTCTTCCAGACCGTGGGCCAAGTAGTAGCCGGGTTCGCCGTTGGTGCTGCCGATGCCGTAGAAACGGCCAGGCTGGCCACGCACGGCGTTCTGGAAATAGGCGCGGAAGGACAGGTCTTCACCCTGGTAACTGTCGGCATCGCGCCAGTTACTGGTGGCCAGCACGCGGCCGGTGGTGTCCATCACGTAGATGGCCCGGCTGCGACTGCGTCGGTTCAGGCCTTCGAGGTAATCGTTGACGGTCTTGCGGGTTTCCTGATTGGGGTCGGCCAGCAGCGCGGAGACGCTGGACTCCAGTTCCAACAGGCTGGGCAAGTAGGTGTATTTGCTCAGTTCGCTTTCGACGGTGCGGGCATGCAGCTCCAGCTGGCGTTCGCCAGTGTCGCTGAGGGTGCGGATGCCGTAGTACTCGCTGACCCAGAAGCCGATATAACCCAGGCCGATCATCAGGGCGATGATCAACGGCGGCAGGAACAGTTGGCGGATCAGGCGTGGTTTCACGGCAAGTGATGGCGGTGCGGCGCGAAATTGGTTGGGGTCGCATTTCATCACAGATGCCTTGGGTCAGCTACCGCTCACCCCTTCCTGTAGGAGCGAGCTTGCTCGCGAAAAAACCAAGGGCATCGCGTTCATCCAGGATGTGCGCGTCATCGTTGCCTTTTTCGCGAGCAAGCTCGCTCCTACAGGAGGAGCAAGCTGTGGCTTTTTTAGTGCTGCAGGATTTTCTCAAGGAAGTGCTGCGCGCGTTCGGAGCGGGCGCTGATGTCGCCGAAAAACTCTTCTTTCGGGCAGTCTTCGATGATCTTGCCGGCGTCCATGAAGATCACGCGGTCGGCCACTTTGCGGGCGAAGCCCATTTCGTGGGTCACGCACATCATGGTCATGCCTTCTTGGGCCAGCTGCACCATTACGTCGAGTACTTCGTTGACCATTTCCGGATCGAGGGCCGAGGTCGGTTCGTCGAACAGCATGACGATCGGGTCCATGGCCAGGGCGCGGGCAATTGCCACACGTTGTTGCTGGCCGCCGGAAAGCTGGCCCGGGTGCTTGTGGGCGTGTGCCGACAGGCCCACACGCTCAAGCAGTTGCAGGCCTTTCTTGGTCGCTTCTTCCTTGCTGCGACCGAGTACCTTGATCTGCGCGATGGTCAGGTTCTCGGTGATGGTCAGGTGCGGGAACAGTTCGAAGTGCTGGAACACCATGCCCACGCGCGAACGCAGCTGCGGCAGGTTGGTCTTCGGGTCGGCGATGGAGGTGCCGTCGACCACGATGTCGCCCTTCTGGAACGGTTCCAGCGCATTGACGCACTTGATCAGGGTGGACTTACCCGAGCCCGACGGCCCGCACACCACGATCACTTCGCCTTTTTTGACATCGGTGCTGCAATCGGTCAGCACCTGGAAGTCGCCATACCACTTGTTGATATTCTTGATAGAGATCATACGGCAAACCTTTTTTGCAGACGCTTGACCAGCAGCGAGGCGGAAAAGCTGATGATGAAGTAGACGACACCGGCGAAGATCAAGAACTCATTGGAGCGGCCGATGATGTCGCCGTTGGAGCGGGCGGAGTTGAGGAAGTCCACCAGGCCCACGGTGTAGACCAGCGAGGTGTCCTGGAACAGGATGATCGACTGTTGCAGCAGCAACGGGGTCATCTTGCGGAACGCCTGGGGCAGGATGATCAGGCGCATGGTCTGGCCGTAGGTCATGCCCATGGCCTGTGCTGCTGCCATCTGGCCTTTGGGGATCGACTGCACGCCGGCCCGTACGATCTCGCAGAAGTACGCGGCTTCGAACATCATGAAGGCCACGACGCAGGAGGTGAACGCACCGATCGGGGTGTCTTCGCCGGTGATCCAGCGCAATACGAACGGCACCGCCAGGTAAAACCAGGTGATCACCAGCAGCAGCGGGATCGAGCGGAAGTAGTTCACATAAGCGCCGGCCACGCGGGACAGCAGTTTGCTGGACGACAGGCGCATCAGCGCCAGGACCGTACCCAGCGCAATGCCGCCGACTACCCCCATGACCATCAACTGCAAGGTCATGACCATGCCGTTCCACAGGCCTGGGATAGCGGGGATGATGCCGCTGAAATCGAAGTCCATTATTTACCCCCCACGGAGATCAGGCCGGGCACTGCGACTTTCTTCTCGACCAGGCGCATGAGCAGCATCAGGCTCATGTTCAGGGTGAAATAGATCAGCGTGGCCAGGGTGAAGGCTTCAAACAGGTTGGCCGAGAACTCGGCGGTCTGTTTGGTTTGCGCCAGCAGTTCCATCAGGCCGATCAAGGACGCCACGGAGGAGTTCTTGAAGACGTTGAGGAATTCCGAGGTGAGCGGTGGAATGATGATTCGGTAGGCCTGCGGCAGCAGCACGTTCCAATAGATCTGCGGCAGCTTGAAGCCCATGGCGCGCGCGGCGGATTCCTGGCCGCGTGGCAGCGCCTGGATACCGGTACGCACCTGCTCACACACACGGGCGGCGGTGAACAGGCCCAGGCACACGACAACGCTCAGGTAGGCCGAGGTGGTCGGGTTGAGGTCTTGTTTGTACCAGTCCTGCAGGTTCTGCGGCAGCATGTCGGGTACCAGGAAGTACCAGATGAACAGCTGCACCAGCAACGGCACGTTACGAAACAGTTCCACGTAGCAGGTCGCGATGCCCGATACGATGCGGTTTGGCACGGTGCGCATGACGCCCAGAATGGACCCCAGCAGCAAGGCGATAATCCATGCCACGACAGCGATGGCGATGGTCCAGCCCAAGCCGGCGATGTACCAGTCGAGATAAGTCTCGCTGCCCACGCCAGTGGACTTGAAGAACACGCCCCAGTCCCAGTTGTAATTCATTAGGGTCTCCCCTCGAAATCGATCGATGTACAAGCACCCGCTTGGGGAAGATCCTTTCCCGCCTGACGGTGAACGCCAGGCACACACGATCGGCTCGAAAACCGCCAGGTCGAGTGTTCCAATTAAAGCCAGCAGGTAGTAACAGACGCCTGAGGGAGGGTTGGCTCCCTCAGGAGATAAGCTTAGTCAGGTATCAGATTTTTACGTCAGGCGCTGGCTTGTCGCTTGGGTTGGCGATCAGTTCCTTCACCTTGTCGCTCATCGGGAAGTTCAGGTTCAGGCCTTTTGGTGGGATCGGGCTCTCGAACCACTTGCTGTAGATCTTGTTGATTTCGCCGGATTTGTACAGGGCAACGATGGCGTCATCGACCGCTTTCTTGAAGGCCGGGTCGTCTTTACGCACCATGCATGCGTAGGCTTCGAAGGACTGCGGAGTACCGGTGATGACCCAGTCGTCCGGCTTCTTGGCCTTGGCTTCTTCACCGGCCAGCAGGGCGTCGTCCATCATGAAGGCAACGGCGCGGCCGCTTTCCAGCATCTGGAAGGATTCGCCATGGTCTTTGGCGGAGATGACGTTCATGCCCATTTGCTTGTCGGCGTTCATCGCTTTGATGATGCGCTCGGACGTGGTGCCGGCGGTGGTCACGACGTTCTTGCCTTTCAGGTCGGCAAAGTCAGCGTAGGACGGCTTGCCATCCTTGTCTTTCTTGACCAGCAGACGGGTGCCGATTTCGAAGATGTTGACGGTGAAATCAACTTGCTGGGCGCGTTCGGCGTTGTTGGTGGTGGAGCCGCACTCGAGGTCCGCGGTGCCGTTCTGGATCAGCGGAATACGGGTTTGTGAAGTGACCAGGTTGTACTTGGCTTTCAAGTCGGGTTTGTTCAGGTCTTTTTTCAGTTGCTCGACGACGGCCAACTGAATGTCGTGGGAGTAGCCCACGGGTTTGCCCGAACCATCCGCGATGTAGGAAAACGGAATGGAGCTGTCGCGGTGAGCGAGAGTGATGGTGCCGGAGTCGTTGATCTTTTTCAGCGTGCCGGTGAGTTCGGCGGCGAAAACTGGAGTGCTGATCAGAGCAGCAGCGATAGCTGCGCCCAGAATATGGGGAACGATGCGCATCAATACTTCCTCGACATTTGTTTTTTTTATGAAGCCGGCTAAACGGCTCTCTTGTACAGCGAATGCCCGTGACGGCTCCTGAAGCGTTCCAGGCAATCGTCCAAGAGTGTAGAGCATGAGTCGTGCCAGGCCCGAGATAAAAGGTTAACTCTATGATTTATAGGGTGATTAAGTTTGTGTGACGATGTTTTTTCAGGACTGAGGTCCGGCAAACCGAATAGATGGCACTGTGACGTTCGGAAAACCGAATGCGAAAAAAAGCCCCTGAGCCTTTCAGCGCAGGGGCTTTTTATAGTAGCGATCCGTCAGGCGGCTTCGATCTTGCTGCGATTCTGCTCAACGGTCGACAAGTAGCGCTGCACGTTGGCCTGTTCTGCCGGCGTGGTGAACAGACCCAGCTTGGTGCGGCGCCACAGCACGTCCTGAGGCTGGGTCGCCCATTCCTCAGCGCACAGGTAATCAACCTCACGGGTATAGAGGCCACCGCCCAGGTGTTCGCCCAGGTCCGCCAACGACTGCACGCCTTCCAGCAAGCGCCAGGTGCGGCTGCCGTAGGTGGTGGACCAGCGGCGCGCGATCTCACTTGGCACCCAGTCGAATTTGCTGCGAATGGCCTCGGCCAGGGCCTCTGGCGTGGTCATGTCTTCGCCGCCAGGCAGGCTGGCCTTGGCGGTCCAGCTTGGGCGCATCTGAGTGAAATACGGTGCCAACTGCGCCATCGCCGATTCGGCAAGCTTGCGATACGTGGTCAACTTGCCGCCAAACACCGACAGGATCGGCGCTTCGCCTGTGCCGCCGGACAGTGCCAGGGTGTAGTCGCGGGTAATGGCCGACGGGTTGTCCGATTCGTCGTTGCACAGTGGACGCACGCCGGAGTAAGTGTGGACGATGTCGTCGCGGCTCAGTTGTTTCTTGAAGTGCGCGTTGACCACCTTGAGCATATAGTCCGTTTCACCTTCGGTGATCGCCACTTTTGCTGGGTCACCGGTGTATTCGCGGTCGGTGGTGCCGATGATGGTCAAGTGGTTCAGGTACGGAATGGTGAAGACGATGCGTTGGTCTTCGTTCTGCAGGATGTGCGCGTGGGCGCCTTCGTACAGTTTCGGTACGATCAGGTGGCTGCCCTGGATCAGGCGGATGCCGTAAGGCGAATCCAGCTTCAGATCGTCCTTGATGAACTTGGCGACCCATGGGCCGGCGGCGTTCACCAGTGCGCGGGCACGGATTGAGAACAGGCTGCCATCGGCGCGTTCCATGTTCATTTCCCACATGCCGTTGCTGCGGTGTGCGCTGATGCAGCGGGTCTGGGTGTGGATGTGCGCCCCTTTTTCACGGGCGGCCATGGCGTTCAGCACGACGAGGCGGGCGTCATCGACCCAGCAGTCGGAGTATTCGAAGCCCTTGGTGATTTCGCTTTTCAGCGGGCTGTCGGGGCCGAACTTCAGGCTTTTGGAACCCTCAAGTTTTTCGCGCTTGCCGAGGTTGTCGTAGAGGAACAGGCCGGCGCGGATCATCCATGCCGGACGCAGGTGTGGGCGATGCGGCAACACGAAGCGCATCTGCTTGACGATGTGCGGGGCCTTGGCCAGCAGCACTTCACGTTCGGCCAGCGCTTCGCGCACCAGGCGGAATTCATAATGTTCGAGGTAGCGCAGGCCGCCGTGGATCAGCTTGCTGCTGGCGGATGAGGTGTGGCTGGCCAGGTCGTCCTTTTCGCAAAGGAATACCGACAAACCGCGACCGGCTGCGTCCGCTGCAATGCCGACGCCATTGATCCCGCCGCCGATAACGGCAACGTCATAGACTTCGGCAAGCGGTGGAGCAGGCAAGGTGGAAGGGTTCATCGGCTGGCCTCGCGATTTTTTTGTCTTGGAATTCGAACATTAATGTTCATTTGCGAAAATGGTAGCTGATAAACGCGCGCGCAGCCAGCCGACTTCGATTGAAAAAACTCATCGAAGGGCGGGAAAAGGAAAATTTGTGAACATGAGCCGGGGACAGGCTTGAGGAAATGGGGGGATAGATAGCCTTCGCGAGCAAGCCCGCTCCCACATTGACCGAGTTCCAGCATGAGAATCCGGTCAAATGTGGGAGCGGGCTTGCTCGCGAAGGCGGCGGTACAGGCGCCAGAGATATCCAGTGTTTAAACCACTTCCAACCGAACCTTGTGCTGATTCAATAACTGCACCAACGCCGGCACCGGCTGTTGATCGGTCACCAGGCAATCCACCAGGCTGATCGGGCCCAGTCGAATCATGGCATTGCGCCCGAATTTGCTGGAGTCTGCCGCCAGGATCACCTGACGCGCATTGGCGATGATCGCCTGGGAAACCCGCACTTCCTGGTAGTCGAAATCCAGCAGGCTGCCGTCTTCATCGATACCACTGATGCCCACCAGAGCAAAGTCGACCTTGAACTGGTTGATGAAGTCGACACTCGCCTGGCCCACCACGCCGCCGTCACGGCGCACGTTACCGCCGGTCAGCAGCACGTCGAAGTCGTCCTTGGCGCTGAGCATGGTGGCGACGTTGAGGTTGTTGGTGATGATTTTCAGGTGATTGTGGTTGAGCAACGCACGGGCGATGGATTCGGTGGTGGTACCGATATTGATGAACAGCGAGGCGTGATCGGGGATCTGCGCGGCAATCGCTTCGCCAATACGCTGTTTCTCGTCGCGCATCTGGTCAGCACGCATGGCGTACGCAGTGTTCTCGACACTGGAGTCATAGGCCGCGCCACCGTGGTAGCGGCGCAGCAGATTGGCATCCGCCAGCTGGTTGATATCGCGGCGGATGGTTTGCGGGGTGACAACGAACAGCTGCGCCATTTCCTCGATGCTGACGTAACCGCGTTCGCGGACCAACTCGAGGATTTGTTGTTGGCGGGGAGGCAGATTCATGGGGCGTCCTTTGGGCTGCCATACAAAAGTGGCCCATGATGACGCAGGAATCCGCTCCCTGCCAGTTACAACCGGATGTTGGCTTATTCAGCCCCTTCGTGGGGCTCCCAGTCACGGGTGCGGCTGACTGCTTTTTGCCAGCCGGCATAGAGCTTCTCTTTGGCCGCTTCGTCCAACTGCGGTTCGAATTCGCGCTCGATAACGGCCTTGCCGCGCAACTCTTCCAGGCTGCCCCAGAAGCCGCACGCCAGGCCTGCCAGGTAGGCCGCGCCCAGTGCGGTGGTCTCGCGCATTTGCGGGCGCTCGACCTGGGTGCCGAGGATGTCGGCCTGGAATTGCATCAGGAAGTTGTTGGCCACTGCGCCGCCGTCCACGCGCAGGGCTTTGAGGCGTTCGCCCGAATCCTGTTGCATGGCGTCGAGTACATCGCGGGTCTGGTAGGCAATCGACTCCAGGGCTGCACGAATAATGTGGTCCACGCGTACGCCACGGGTCAGACCGAACAGTGCGCCACGGGCGTAGGGGTCCCAGTACGGGGCGCCCAGGCCGGTGAAGGCGGGCACCAGGTACACGCCGTTGCTGTCCTTGACCTTGCCCGCGAAATATTCGGTGTCGTGGGCGTCGTTGATGATTTTCAACTCATCACGCAGCCACTGCACGGTGGAACCACCATTGAACACGGCGCCTTCCAGAGCGTAGGCCACTTCGCCACGCGGGCCGCAAGCAATGGTAGTGAGCATGCCGTGCTTGGATTTAACCGCTTTGTCGCCGGTGTTCATCAACAGGAAGCAGCCGGTGCCGTAGGTGTTCTTGGCTTGGCCGGCTTCGACGCACATCTGGCCGAACAGCGCGGCCTGCTGGTCACCGGCGATACCGCCGATGGCAATGCCGCTTTTGGTGCGGCCGTAGATTTCGGAGGAAGACTTCACTTCCGGCAACATCTCGCGCGGGATGTCGAGGATTTCCAGCATCTTCGCATCCCACTCCAGGGTGTGGATGTTGAAGAGCATGGTGCGCGAGGCGTTGGTGTAGTCGGTGACGTGGGTCTTGCCGCCGGTAAATTTCCAGATCAGCCAGCTGTCGACGGTGCCGAACAGCAGTTCGCCGTTGCGCGCACGCTCGCGGCTGCCTTCGACGTTGTCGAGGATCCACTTGAGCTTGGTGCCGGAGAAGTAAGGGTCGGTAACCAGACCGGTGGTGTCGCTGATGTACTGCTCGTGGCCATCGCGCTTGAGCTGCTGGCAGATCTCGGTGCTGCGGCGGCACTGCCAGACGATCGCGTTGTAGATCGGGCGACCGGTGACCTTATCCCACACCACGGTGGTTTCACGCTGGTTGGTGATGCCGATGGCCGCGACCTGATCATGGTGCAGGCCGGCCTGGGCCAGGGCTTCGACCATCACGGCGCTCTGGGTGGCGAAGATTTCCATCGGGTCATGTTCGACCCAGCCTGCTTGTGGGTAATGCTGGGCGAATTCACGCTGGGCAGTGCAGACCACGTTGGCGTCACGATCAAAGATGATCGCCCGGGAACTGGTGGTGCCTTGGTCAAGGGCGATGATGTAGTTCTTATTCTGAATATCGGTCATGTCGAATGCCTTGGAAAATAAGAAAATCGGTAATCAGCCTGGGCCGCAAAAAGGGCAGGTGCGTCCAGGCTGGCGCTATCAGGAAATACGGGTCTTGCCGTTGACAGCCGTGTCAGGTGTTTCTTCATCTATAGCAGGTGCGGCGCTCGGCAGATGACGGGCAATCAGCCCGCGATAGGCTGCAGCACCGAGGCATGCGCCAACGATCGGCGCGAAAATCGGCACCAGGAAGTAAGGAATATCGCGGCCACCGGTAAAGGCCATTTCACCCCAGCCCGCGAAAAAGGTCATCAGCTTGGGCCCGAAATCCCGCGCGGGGTTCATCGCAAAGCCTGTCAACGGGCCCATGGCGCTGCCGATCACCGCGATCAGCAGGCCGATCAGCAGCGGGGCCAGCGGGCCGCGGGGCAGGCCGTTGTTGTCGTCGGTCAGGGCCATGATCACGCCCATCAGGATGGCAGTGATGACCATTTCCACCAGGAACGCCTGGGCGGTGCTCAGCAGTGCATGGGGGTAAGTAGAGAACACCGACGCCAACTCCAGGCTGGCCTGGGAGCCGCGGACCATGTGGTGGGTTTGTTCGTAATCGAAAAACAGGTTGCTGTAGAGCGTGTACACCAAGGCCGCCGAGCAGAAGGCGCCGGCAATCTGGGCAAGGATATAGAAGGGCAGTTTGCGCTTGTCGAAGTCAGCGAAAATACACAGGGCAATACTGACGGCGGGGTTAAGGTGGGCCCCGGAAATCCCGGCGCTCAGGTAGATCGCCATGCTGACGCCGACCCCCCAGATGATACTGATCTCCCACAAGCCAAAGCTGGCACCCGCGACCTTGAGCGCAGCGACACATCCTGTACCGAAGAAGATCAGAAGCGCAGTCCCCAGAAATTCGGCCATGCATTGGCTCGAAAGTGAAGGTTGTTGAAGAGCAGTTGTCATGGAAAACCTCAGTTGTTGTTCTTGTCTGGCGCACAACCTCAACGGATTGTTGCGCGATTTTCACCGTGGCAAGGATCCCCATCCCGGTCACGGCTTACTGCTTCGGTGCTGCAGGTGTATTCCTACAGTATTCGGAAACGAAAAAATATAGACAAGAATGACGGCTGTCAAAGGTCGAAAGTGAACCGCCAGTCACTTTCAAACTATTGGTCTGGTGAATGATCACACTTGCCACAAGGTGCCTGCACCTTAAGAGTGGGCGGACTAGAGCGTTTTGCGTGGGCTTGGCCTAGAATTGGCCATCTGTTTGCCACGCCCGGAGACGTCATGACCCCCGCATTGGACCTGTTGAAAAAAGTTCGCGCCGAACATCGTATCCACAGTTATGAACACGACCCGAAGGCGGCTTCCTATGGGCTGGAGGCCGCGGAAAAGTTGGGGCTCGACCCGGCGCAGGTGTTCAAGACCTTGTTGGCGAGCAGCGAGAAGGGCGAATTGTTGGTGGCGGTGGTGCCGGTCGTCGGAAGTCTGGATCTGAAGGCCCTGGCTCACGCTGCGGGCGTCAAGAAAGTCGAAATGGCCGACCCGGCGGCAGCGCAGCGTTCAACCGGTTACCTGTTGGGCGGCATCAGTCCGTTGGGGCAGAAGAAGCGATTGCGCACGTTTATCGATGTGACGGCTGAGCCGTTTGCGACGATTTTTGTCAGTGCGGGGAGGCGAGGGTTGGAAGTGGAGTTGCCGGCGGCGGTGTTGGCTGAACATACCCAGGCCAAATTCGCGCCGATTGGCCGGGCCTGAATCTCGTTTGAAACGCATGAAATGAAAATGTGGGAGCGGGCTTGCTCGCGAATGCGGTGTATCAGTCAAAGATGTGCTGACTGAATTTCCGCATTCGCGAGCAAGCCCGCTCCCACATGGTTAAGCCGGTTTCGTCAGCTATTCAGTGGGCGGGGCTGTGGCGCCGCACGCCGGACTCGCTCTGAGGAATCTGCGCGGCGGTGCTGCCTGAGGCCTGGAACAGCACCAAGTGTTCGGCCGCCACACGGATCCCCACATCCGCGCCGACCTGATGATCGGCATGGCTGGGGAAAATCGACTCCAATAGCGCGCCGGTCGGCAGTTGCAGGCGGTACAAGGTCGACGCGCCAAGAAAGGTCTTGCCGATGATCCGCGCTTTCAACGCGCTGTCAGGCGCGTAGACGATATCGTCCGGGCGCAGCAGCACATCCACTGCGCCGCCGATAGGCCAGGTGTAGGCGCGGTTGCCGCGCAACTCGCCCAGTTCGGTGCTGACCGATTCCGGCGAACTCAATTGGCCACGGATGAAGTAACCCTGGCCGATAAAGCTGGCAACGTAAGGCGTCTGCGGTTCGTGATAGAGGTTGTAGGGCGTGTCCCACTGCTCAAGACGGCCCTCCTTGAAAACCCCGACCTGGTCGCTGACGGCAAAGGCCTCCTCCTGGTCGTGGGTCACCAGGATCGCACTGGTGCCGCGTGCCTTGAGGATGTCGCGCACCTCATGACTGAGCTTGCGGCGCAGTTCGCCGTCCAGGTTGGAAAACGGCTCATCCAGCAGCAACAGGGCCGGTTCCGGCGCCAGGGCGCGGGCGAGGGCGACGCGTTGTTGCTGGCCGCCGGAAAGCTCATGGGGGAAACGCTTGCCCAGGTTCTTCAGGTTGACCAGCTCCAGCAACTCGGCCACCACGCGGTCTTTCTGCGGGTGTTTGCGAATACCAAAGGCGATGTTGTCGGCCACGCTCAGGTGAGGAAACAGCGCGTAGTCCTGGAACACCATGCCAATACGGCGTTTTTCCGGTGCCAGGGTGAAACCGGCACTGGAAATCACTTCGCCCGCGAGGCTGATCTCGCCATCGTGTACCGGCTCAAACCCGGCAATCGCGCGTAATGTGGTGGTCTTGCCGCAACCCGAAGAGCCCAACAGGCAGCCAATGTCACCGGCATTGAGGTGCAGGTTGAGATTCTGCACCACCCGTTGATCTTGATAGCCGCATGCCAGATTGCGCAGGTTCAGCAGTAATGAATGGCTCATGCGTGGTGGTACGACGGCGGAACGAGGAATTCGAGCAGCGCTTTTTGCGCATGCAGGCGGTTTTCAGCCTGGTCCCAAGCGACCGAGCGTGGGTCGTCGAGCAGGTCGGTGCTGATCTCTTCGCCACGGTGGGCCGGCAGGCAGTGCATGAACAGCACGTCTGGCGCGGCCAGGTCGAGCAGGGCGCGGGTCACCTGGTACGGGGCGAACAGGGCCAGGCGCTTGGCGGTTTCGTCTTCCTGGCCCATGGAGGTCCAGACGTCGGTGCTCACCAGGTGCGCGCCGATCACGGCGTCACGCGGGTCGCGGACCAAGGTCACGCGGTCGCCGGCCTGTGCCAGGAAGCGCGCGTCAGGCTCGTAGCCTTCCGGGCAGGCAACGCGCAGTTGGAAATCGAACTGGATCGCCGCTTCTATATAGCTATTGCACATGTTGTTGCCGTCGCCGATCCAGGCCACGGTCTTGCCCTGGATCGAGCCTCGGTGCTCAAGGAAGGTCTGCATGTCAGCCAGCAATTGGCACGGGTGCAGATCGTCGGACAGGCCGTTGATCACCGGTACGCGGGAGTTGGCGGAAAATTCGGTCACAGTGCTATGGGCAAAGGTACGGATCATCACGGCGTCGAGCATGCTCGACATCACCTTTGCGCTGTCGGCGATCGGCTCGCCACGACCCAGTTGGGTGTCGCGCGAAGACAAGAAGATGGCTTGGCCACCCAGTTGGATCATGCCGGCTTCGAACGACACGCGGGTGCGGGTCGACGACTTCTCGAAGATCATGCCGAGCACGCGGTTTTTCAAAGGCTCGAACAGTACGCCGCGGTTACGCAGGTCTTTAAGCTCAATGCCTCGACGGATCACGCTGACCAGCTCTTCGGGCGTGCAATCCATCAGGGAGAGAAAGTGCCTTGCGCTCATCATTAACTACCTTTTTGCAACAGACCGCAGATACTCAAAGCCTTGTTTATTGTGACAACGGGCGAGACCTGCGGCGAAAGCCGCACGGGGCGACGAAATAGGGGAAGGCGCGATCTTATAATTAAATGTCGCGTCTTACCAATAGGGCTACGGTTTTTAAGGGTGTTCAAGAAGGGCGCCGGAGCGCTTTTGAAGACAATTTCCAGACAGCAGCGAGCCATTTGTACACTGGCGCCGAGACCTTTTGCAACGTGCAGGGGCGGGCGCAAGCCAGGCAGCGTCGGTTTCAGAGGGCGGTATGCCGGGTTTTGAAACATTTGCTCACGCTTGGCCATGGTCAGGCCTGATGCTGGTCGATTCACGGGACGAACGTTGGTGGCGCCCACGTCGGTCTCGACCCATAGTGGGATCAAAGCCCCTATAAAGAGACTGGCCATGACCAAGACTCTCCACCACCGTGCCTGCCATCTGTGTGAAGCCATTTGTGGCCTGACCCTGGAAACCACCCAAGCGGATGATGGCAGCCTGGCGATTACCTCGATCAAGGGTGACGCCCAGGACAGCTTCAGTCGTGGGCACATCTGCCCCAAGGCCGTCGCGTTGCAGGATATCCAGAACGATCCCGATCGGCTGCACCAACCCCTGTTGCGAGTCGGCAGCGAATGGCAGCCGATTGCGTGGGAAGACGCCTTTGTGCTTGTAGCCGAGCGGCTGTCAGGCATTCAGGCGCGGCACGGACAGAATGCGGTGGCGGTGTACCAGGGCAACCCCAGCGTGCACAACTATGGGCTGATGACCCACAGCAACTACTTCCTGGGCCAGTTGAAGACGCGCAATCGGTTTTCTGCGACGTCGGTGGATCAGTTGCCCCATCACCTCACCAGCTACCTCATGTACGGCCACGGCCTGTTGCTGCCGATCCCGGACATCGATCACACCGACTTCATGCTGATTTTGGGAGGCAATCCGCTCGCGTCAAACGGCAGCATTATGACCGTGCCCGATGTGGAGAAACGCTTGAAGGCGATCCAGGCACGGGGCGGCAAAGTGGTGGTGGTCGACCCACGGCGCAGTGAGACGGCGGCGATGGCCGACCAGCATCTGTTCGTGCGTCCTGGGGGGGATGCGGCCTTGTTGTTTGGGGTGCTTAACACCTTGTTTAGCGAGCACCTGACCCGCGACAGCCATCTAGCCATTGAAGGCCTTGAGGAGGTGCGTCTTGCCATCGCCGGGTTTACCGCCGAGGCCATGAGCCGCCAATGTGCGGTGCCTGCCGAACAGATCCGCCAGTTGGCACGGGACTTTGCTGCAGCGGACAAGGCTGTGTGCTACGGGCGCATGGGCGTGTCGACCCAGGTATTCGGCACGCTGTGTCATTGGCTGGTGCAATTGATCAATCTGGTGACGGGTAACCTTGACCGTGTCGGCGGCGCACTGTGCACCACGCCGGCGGTGGACCTGGTGGCATCGACCGGTGGCGGTCATTTCAATCGCTGGCAAAGCCGGGTTTCCGGGCGTCCGGAGTACGGTGGCGAGTTGCCTGTGTCGGCTTTGGCTGAGGAAATGCTTACCGAAGGTGAAGGACAAATCCGTGCATTGGTGACGGTGGCGGGTAATCCGGTGTTGTCGACGCCAAATGGCCGGCAACTGGAACAAGCCCTTGATGGTCTGGAGTTCATGGTCAGCATCGACCTCTATATCAACGAGACCACGCGCTACGCCGACCTGATCCTGCCCTCCACGTCGGCGCTGGAAAACGACCATTACGACACCACCTTCAATATGTTTGCGGTGCGTAATGTCACCCGTTTCAACCGGGCGATTCTGCCCAAACCGGTGGGCGCGCTGCATGACTGGGAGATCTTTGTCGGCCTTGCCCAGGCGTTTGCCGCGCAGACTGGCGCGACGCTCAAGCCAACGATGCCGCCTTCGCACATGATCGATTTCGGCCTGCGCGCCGGGGTGTACGGTGATGCATCCAGCCACAAGTTGTCCGTGGCCATGCTGGCGGATCACCCGCACGGCGTGGACCTTGGGCCGCTGCAACCCAACCTTTTCGCGCGTTTGAAAACCGCTGACGGCAAGGTGCAAGCGGCACCCGCGGTGATCCTCGCCGACCTGGCGCGCTTTGCCGCGCAACCGGTGCCTGTGGT
Organism: Pseudomonas simiae; assembly: GCF_000934565.1. Taxonomy (NCBI): domain Bacteria; kingdom Pseudomonadati; phylum Pseudomonadota; class Gammaproteobacteria; order Pseudomonadales; family Pseudomonadaceae; genus Pseudomonas; species Pseudomonas simiae. Next base: position 1,265,895 of record NZ_CP010896.1, read on the forward strand.
CGACGAACTGCTGCTGATCGGCCGCCGGCATGTGCGCAGTAATAATTCCTGGATGCATAACTATCACCGGCTGGTGAAGGGCAAGCCGCGCCATCAATTGCTGATGCATCCGGATGACCTGGCCAGTCGGCAGTTGAGCGATGGCCAGCGGGTACGTGTCAGTTCGCGCATCGGCATGATCGAAGTGGAAGTGGTGGCCAGCCTGGACATGATGCCCGGTGTGGTCAGCCTGCCCCACGGTTGGGGCCATGGGCGCCCAGGCGTGCAGATGACGATCGCCAGCGGGCAGCCGGGGGCGAGTGCCAACGATTTGACCGACGAACGGCAGTTGGACGAGCTGTCGGGCAATGCCGCCTTGAATGGCGTGCCCGTGCAGGTAGCAGCCGCCTGAGCACCACGCTGGAATTTTGCGTTACAATGCGCCACCGTGCCGACCTGTGAGTCGCAAAGTTCCAGCCGAGGTGTTCCATGGATATCATCGAAACGATCAAAGAGCAGATTGCCAACAACACCATTCTGCTTTACATGAAGGGCGCACCAAACGCTCCTCAGTGCGGTTTCTCCGCGAAGGCGTCCCAGGCCATCATGGCGTGTGGCGAGAAATTCGCTTACGTGGATATCCTGCAAAACCCGGAAATCCGCGCCAACCTGCCCAAGTACGCCAATTGGCCTACTTTCCCACAACTGTGGGTAGCCGGTGAGCTGGTCGGCGGTAGCGATATCATCACTGAAATGGCCGCTGATGGTTCGTTGCAGGCGTTGATCAAAGATGCAGCGGCAAACGCGGCAGCCAAGACCGACGCTTGATTCGCCGGCAATAAAAAGCCCCGCTTCTCGTGAGAGAGCGGGGCTTTTTTGTACCTGTGAGCGACGGGGTTATTCACCCATCTGCGATTGCAGGTAGTTTTCCAGGCTGACTTTGTCGATCAGGCCCAGTTGGGTTTCCAGCCAGTCGATGTGTTCTTCCTGGTCTTCCAGGATGTCTTCCAGCAGCTCACGGCTACCGAAGTCGCCCTTGGTCTCGCAGTGAGCGATGGCGGCCTTGAGGTCGCTGTGGCTCTTGCGCTCGAAACCCAGGTCACTGCCGAGCATTTCCTGGGTGTGCTCGCCAATGTTCAGCTTGCCCAGGTCCTGCACGTTCGGCAGACCTTCCAGAAACAGGATGCGCTTGATCAGCGCGTCCGCGTCTTTCATGGCCTTGATGGATTCTTTGTATTCACGCTTGCCCAGCTTTTCCAGGCCCCAATCGTCATACATGCGCGCATGCAGAAAGTACTGATTGATCGCGACCAGTTCATTGGCAAGGATTTTGTTGAGTTGCTGGATGACTGAGATGTCGCCTTTCATGACTGGGGTCCTGCCCTGTAATAGCTGTGTATAGGGCGGAGTTTGAGCGGCGAAACCCCTAGTGTCAAACCTAAGTTATTGAATAATAAATGAAAATTAATCGGAATAAGAATGTTTGTGTTCCGCGTCTTGACGCTAACTAATTGAATTGCGGGCATAAAAAAACCGGACACTAAGTCCGGCTCTTTAAAACACGCCAAATCAGGCGTGTGTAAATTCTGCTGAATAGGGGATCGCGGCCTGGGCTGTCTGCAGCTGCGTCAGGGTTTCCCGTACCACTTGCTTGGCGAGGCAGGCACATTTGCCGCACTGGCTGGCAACGCCGGTGGTTTCACGCACTTCCTTGTAGCTGCAGCAACCTTCATAGATTGCTTCGCGGATTTGTCCGTCGGTGACGCCAGTACAGAGGCACACATACATAAGGGAGAACCGTCGCGGGTTTAAGGCTTAAGTGCGATGGATCTTAATGTTAACGAGAATGATTGTCAAAGTTGATTCGCAGGGTATTTGCTGGCATCGCGCCCTCACTGACGAACGGTTTTTTCAGTGTATGATGGTCGATCTTCACGAAGCGTGACTGCGTCACAGGGCTGTCGCTTATTCACGGCAGACTCGGGGCCGGTCCTTTTACTTCAATCGTCACCCCTACATCAGGAGATATCCAATGAGCGTACTCGTCGGCAAACAAGCCCCGGATTTCGACGTCCCAGCCGTCCTCGGCAATGGCGAAATCGTAGACAGCTTCAAACTGTCTGAAGCCATCAAAGGCAAATACGGCCTGGTGTTCTTCTACCCGCTGGACTTCACCTTCGTCTGCCCTTCGGAGCTGATCGCTCTGGACCACCGCATGGACGATTTCAAGGCACGCAACGTTGAAGTGGTAGCGGTTTCCATCGACTCCCATTTCACCCACAACGCCTGGCGCAACACCGCCATCAATGATGGTGGCATCGGCAAAGTCAAATACACCATGGCTGCCGACATGAAGCACGACATCGCCAAGGCCTACGACGTTGAGTCCGAAGGCGGCGTGGCTTTCCGTGGCGCGTTCCTGATCGACGACAAGGGCGTTGTCCGCTCCCAGATCATCAACGACCTGCCACTGGGCCGTAACATGGAAGAGCTGATCCGCCTGGTTGACGCCCTGCAATTCCACGAAGAGCACGGCGAAGTCTGCCCAGCCAACTGGAAAAAAGGCGACAAAGGCATGAACGCTTCGCCAGAAGGCGTTGCCGCTTACCTGACCGAGAACGCTGGCAAGCTGTAAGCCTGGTTCGAGGTACAAAAAAACCGGCCTGAGAAGGCCGGTTTTTTTATGTGCGGGGTATGACCCGTGGTGAGCGGGGCAAGCTCGCTCACCACACGAGCTTTGCTCAGTCGTTGAAGTCTTCCCAGCCGCCCATGTCTTTCCAGCGGTTGACGATGCCGCAGAACAGCTCGGCGGTCTTCTCGGTGTCGTAGCGAGCCGAGTGGGCCTCACGGCCGTCAAAGTCGATACCGGCTGCCTGACAGGCTTTCGCCAGCACGGTCTGGCCATACGCCAGGCCGGCGAGGGTGGCCGTGTCGAAGCTGGAGAAGGGGTGGAACGGGTTGCGCTTCATGTCCAGCCGCGCCACGGCGGCGTTCAAGAAGCCCAGATCGAAGCTGCTGTTGTGGCCGACCAGGATCGCGCGTTTGCAGCCATTGGCTTTCAACGCCTTGCGCACGCCACGGAAGATGTCGGTCAGTGCAGCCTCTTCACTCACTGCCATGCGCAGTGGGTGATCGAGCTTGATGCCCGTAAATTCCAAAGCGGCGGCTTCGATATTCGCGCCTTCGAACGGCTCGACGCGGAAGAAGTGGGTGTGTTCCGGGAACACGAAACCCTGTTCATCCATGCCGATGGTGGTCGCGGCGATTTCCAGCAGTGCGTCGGTAGCGCAGTTGAAACCACCGGTTTCTACGTCGATGACAACCGGCAGATAGCCACGAAACCGCTCGGCCATCGGGTGACGGGAACCGCCACCGCTGTGCTCGTGTTCGTCGTCGTAATGGTCTTCACTCACTTGCTTTCCTCCAGCAGGCGCCAGCGCAGTGTTTCACCGGCGCGCAGCGGGATGACAGTCAGCTCGCCAAACGGCAGGCTGGCAGGGGCGGTCCAGTCTTCACGGACCAGGGTGATGCGGTCGGTGTTCGCCGGCAGGCCGTAGAAACGCGGGCCGTTGAGGCTGGCGAAGCCTTCAAGCTTGTCCAGGGCGTTACGTTGTTCGAACGCTTCGGCGTACAACTCGATCGCTGCATAGGCGGTGTAGCAGCCGGCACAACCACACGCCGCTTCTTTGGCGTGCACGGCGTGAGGGGCGGAGTCGGTGCCGAGGAAGAACTTCGGATTGCCGCTCGTCGCCGCATCCAGCAAGGCCACCTGGTGGGTGTTGCGCTTGAGGATCGGCAAGCAATAGAAGTGCGGCCGAATCCCGCCCACCAGCATGTGGTTGCGGTTGTATAGCAGGTGATGCGCGGTGATGGTCGCGCCGACGTTGGCCGAGGCCTCGCTGACGAACTGCACGGCATCGGCAGTGGTGATGTGCTCGAACACCACCTTGAGGGTCGGGAACAACTCGACCACGCGGCGCATATGCTCGTCGATGAAGATTTTCTCGCGGTCGAACACGTCCACGTCGCCACGGGTGACTTCACCGTGGATCAGCAGCGGCATGCCGACTTCGGCCATGGCTTCGATCGCCGGCAGGATCTTGTCGATACTGGTCACGCCGGAGTCGGAGTTGGTGGTCGCGCCGGCCGGGTACAGTTTGGCGGCGTGCACGAAACCGCTGGCCTTGGCCTCACGAATCTCTTCGGGCTGGGTGCGGTCGGTGAGGTAGAGCACCATCAACGGTTCGAAGCGGCTGCCGGCCGGTCGTGCAGCGAGGATACGCTGGCGATAGGCATCGGCTTGCTCGGCATTACGCACCGGAGGTACCAGGTTAGGCATGATGATGGCGCGGCCAAACGTGCGCGCTACATCGGCCACGGTGTGGGGTAACGCAGCACCATCGCGAAGATGAATATGCCAGTCGTCGGGACGCAGCAGGGTCAGGCGGTCGGACATTGGGGATTCCAGGCGGGTCAATCTGGTGGGAATGCTACCGGAAAAGACTCTATCAGGCACTCGCTATCAAGTTTTGCAGGATGCAACCGATAGCCTGGGGTATGCCTTATCGATGTATGACGCTTTGAAGTGTTGTAGAAACCAATGGAGCCTCCCGTGCGCCAGCAATATCTAGCCCTGCTCAGTGTGTTCGCCAGCCTCCCTGCAATGGCCCTCACGTTCCAGACGCGTCTGGAGAATATTGAGTGGAAGGTGGAAGGCGACCAGTTTGAGTGCCGACTGACCCAGCCGATCACCGATTTCGGTTCGGGTGAGTTCGTGCGCCGGGCTGGCGAGCAGGCGACGTTTCGTCTGAAAGCCTACAACGGCTCGCTGGGTGCCGGTTCGGCCACGTTGCTGGCGGCCGCTGCGCCGTGGCAGCCGGGGCGGGGTGATATCAACCTCGGCGCCGTACGTGCCGGCAGTGGCGACGTATTGTTCAACAGTTCCCAGGCCCAGGCCGGGCGTCTTTTCAACGGCTTGCTGGAAGGGCGCAGCCCGACCGTGCGGCACTATGGGCGTGAAGGTGGCTATTCGGAAATTCGCCTGCTGCCGGTCAAGTTCAACAAGGCCTACAACGATTACCAACTGTGTACCGCCAAGCTGTTGCCGATGAATTATGACCAGGTGAAACAGACCGAAGTCGGCTTCCCCGGTGGTGGGATCGAGCTGGACGCGGCCGCCAAGAAGAAACTCGACGTGATCCTCGCGTTCATGAAAGCCGACCCGACCGTTAACCATATCGAGTTGAACGGCCATTCGGACAACAGTGGCAACCGCCTCACCAATCGCGACGTCTCGCGCCGTCGCGGCCTGGCGGTCATGGACTACTTCAAGGCCAATGGAATCCAGGAATCGCAGATCACTCTGCGGTTCCACGGCGAAAGCTACCCACTGGCGCCCAACACCAATGCGGCCAACCGGGCACGCAACCGGCGCGTGAATATCCAGCTTGAACGCGTGGCAGCCCCCGAGAAACCGGCGCCTCAGGCCACCGGTCCCAGTAACGCCGCGCACACGTCATAAGGTGCGACCATCGGTCGCCCGCTCGACATAATCTGTCGCTTTATCTTCATTTGCTGTCGCGCCCCTGTAAATCCACGGTTTTGGTCGGTAGAATCGACGCCTTTCCGTACAACCCCGTGGAGTGATGGCATGGCCGACGTAAACAAGGTCGTTCTCGCGTATTCCGGCGGCCTGGACACTTCGGTGATCCTCAAGTGGCTGCAGGATACTTATAACTGTGAAGTGGTGACCTTCACCGCTGACCTGGGTCAGGGTGAAGAGGTCGAACCTGCACGTGCCAAGGCGCAAGCCATGGGCGTGAAAGAGATCTACATTGACGACCTGCGCGAAGAGTTCGTCCGCGATTTCGTTTTCCCGATGTTTCGCGCCAACACCGTCTACGAAGGCGAGTACCTGCTGGGTACCTCCATCGCACGTCCGCTGATCGCCAAGCGCCTGATCGAAATCGCCAACGAAACCGGCGCCGACGCCATTTCCCATGGCGCTACCGGCAAGGGCAACGACCAGGTACGTTTCGAACTGGGTGCCTATGCACTCAAGCCAGGCGTGAAAGTGATTGCCCCTTGGCGTGAATGGGACCTGCTGTCCCGTGAAAAGCTGATGGATTACGCTGAAAAGCATGCAATCCCGATCGAACGTCACGGCAAGAAGAAGTCCCCGTACTCGATGGACGCCAACCTGCTGCACATCTCCTATGAAGGCGGCGTGCTGGAAGACACCTGGACCGAGCACGAAGAAGACATGTGGAAGTGGACCGTCTCCCCGGAGAACGCGCCCGACAAGCCGCAATACCTGGAGCTGACCTACCGCAACGGCGACATCGTCGCGCTGGACGGCGTCGAGATGACCCCGGCCACCGTGCTGGCGACCCTGAACCGTATTGGTGGTGAACACGGTATCGGCCGTCTCGACATCGTCGAGAACCGTTATGTGGGCATGAAGTCCCGCGGCTGCTACGAAACCCCAGGCGGCACCATCATGCTGCGCGCCCACCGCGCCATCGAGTCCATCACCCTGGACCGCGAAGTGGCTCACCTCAAAGATGAGCTGATGCCCAAGTACGCCAGCCTGATCTACACCGGCTACTGGTGGAGCCCTGAGCGTCTGATGCTGCAGCAGATGATCGACGCCTCCCAGGTCCACGTGAACGGCGTCGTGCGCCTGAAGCTGTACAAGGGCAACGTGATCGTGACCGGTCGCAAGTCTGACGAGTCGCTGTTCGACGCCAACATCGCCACCTTCGAAGAAGACGGCGGTGCTTACAACCAGGCAGACGCAGCAGGCTTCATCAAGTTGAACGCATTGCGCATGCGCATTGCAGCCAACAAAGGTCGCTCGCTGTTCTAAGTCTCAGCGTGTTATGAAAAATGGCCCCTTGTTCAAGGGGCCATTTTTTTTGCCTGTGGTTTTGTATCGTCTTTTGATGTTTATGACGTTTAAACAGGTGTGGATATTTTTTCTCGAAATCTTTATCAACGGTGGGTTTGAATGAATTGTTGTTGAAAGTTTGTAGGGGGAATGAATTTTTTACATCTTTGTAGGAACTGGTCTTACAGATAATTCACTCATACAAGTGCGGCGAAGATGCAAAACACTGAATAGTCTGTAGGAATCAAGGATGTAAGAAAATATGTTGAATGGAACTAAAGCAGACGGATCGTTCTGGCCGTTTTTCCCCGCTGCAAGCGAGAGGCAAGGGGCATTTCCTGAGAGTCATGTGCGGCACGTTTACCCAACCCCCTATAAGCCAAGGATATTTCACTCAAAGTATGTAAGTCCCAGGAAAGGTCTGAAAGGCTCCATAAAACCGGATGCCTCCGAGATGGCGTTTTTTTGTAGGGCAATTCTTTTATCGCTGTGGGGTGGGTCTCTGCTTGCTGTTGCTTGGGGGGGAACGCTATGCCAACTAGGAAACGACTAGGCTATTGTGCTTGCTCTAAATAATTCGAACAGCGAAATTGGACTTTCTCATGAATAAAGTGCTGATCGTGGATGATCATCCCGTCATTCGTCTTGCTGTGCGTATGCTAATGGAGCGTCATGGTTATGAGGTCGTTGCCGAGACCGATAACGGTGTCGATGCGTTGCAACTTGCACGGGAGCATATGCCGGATATTGTGATACTGGATATCGGGATTCCAAAACTTGATGGGCTGGAAGTTATTTGTCGACTGTCTTCTACCAAGCAGCCTGCACCGTTCAAGGTGCTGGTGTTGACGTCCCAGGCACCTGGACATTTTTCCATGCGCTGCATGCAGGCGGGGGCTGCGGGCTACGTGTGCAAGCAACAGGACCTCACCGAGTTGCTGAGTGCCATCAAGGCGGTCTTGTCGGGCTACAGCTACTTCCCGAACCAGGCGCTCAACTCGGTACGCTCCACCATGGGCAATGCCAGCGAGGCCGATATGGTCGAGCGCCTCTCCGGGCGGGAAATGATGGTATTGCAGCAGTTGGCGCGGGGCAGGACCAACAAGGAGATTGCCGACGGCATGTTCCTCAGCAATAAGACCGTGAGCACCTACAAGACGCGTTTGCTGCTCAAGCTCAATGCGCGTTCGCTGGTGGACCTGATCGAACTGGCCCAGCGTAACGGCTTGGTATAGAGGAGGACATCGTACAGCGCATTGCCCGGGTAACCGGCAGAAAAAAGCCTCCGTGAAGGAGGCTTCCGGCTGTCGATCGCTCGATCAGAAATCGAAGTCGTAATCGGCCAGCTGTTTTTGCAAGCGTCGTTCTTCCAGCAGATTATCGATAGTACGGCGTTTGCTCAAATTGGTCTTGGCGACCTCTGCCTCAGGTGCCTCTGCTACATCGTCGTCCGACTCAACGAGGTCGTCTTCCACTTCCAGTTGCTCTTTGCCAGTGCTCATAAGGTTCACTCCGGGCTAAGACTGCCGTTGGCGCTCCTTATAACGATAATCCATGATCCGGTAAAAAAGATTTTTTCAATCGACTGATTGGGAAAACCAATGATCCGTCAATCGTCGGACGTCTTGTCCTTGTATTCGCACAGGTCTTCGATGCGACAGCTGCCGCAGCGTGGCTTGCGCGCCTGGCAAACATAGCGTCCGTGAAGGATCAGCCAGTGGTGGGAGTCCAGCAGATACGGCTTGGGCACGAACTTCATCAGCTGCTTTTCCACCTCCACCACGTTCTTGCCACGGGCGATGCCGGTGCGGTTGCTGACCCGGAAAATATGGGTGTCCACGGCCATGGTCAGTTGCCGGAACGCGGTGTTGAGTACCACGTTGGCGGTTTTGCGGCCGACGCCAGGCAGCGCTTCCAAGGCTTCACGGGTTTGCGGTACTTCGCTGCCGTGCAGCTCCACCAACAAGCGGCAGGTTTCGATGACGTTCTTGGCTTTGCTGTTGTACAGGCCGATGGTCTTGATGTACTCCGACAGCCCGTCCACCCCCAAGGCATAGATCGCTTCGGGGGTATTCGCAACGGGATAGAGCTTTGCTGTGGCCTTGTTCACCCCGACGTCCGTGGATTGAGCCGACAGTATCACCGCAATCAGCAACTCGAACGGCGTGGTGTAGGCCAGTTCGGTTTTGGGTTCTGGATTGTCTTCGTGGAGCCTGCGGAAAATTTCCAGGCGTTTTGCGGCGTTCATGGGGTGGGGTTTTCCTGGCAGTCTATCGGCGGGATTGTAACAAGACACACAGCAGGTTATGCAGGTCAGGTGTTGCCGTGGGCATCCACTTGGCGCTGCGCCTCGTCTAAGTGGTGTTGCGCCTCGGCCAGTTGCTGCGGGCTGGCGTTCAAGTCCTTGGCCTTCTTCAATTCCGCGCGGCGCATCGCCAGTTGGATTTTGGCGCGTTTCAGGTCGCCAGTACTCACCGCTGTACCCGCTGCCTTCGTTTTGGTGCCCAGCTCCAGGGCCGTCAGCGCGTGTTCTGCCGCTTCGAACTGCTGCTGCAAGACGATCAACTGTGACTGCTGTTCAAAGGTGGGAGGGTGACCGAAGGCCTTCAAGGATTTATGCAGTTGGGCGCGACTCATAGCGACCGCAATTTTGGCTTTTTTGATCGCAGCATCCTGTGCTGTAGCCGCCTGCACAGGTAAAACCGGCACTGAGCGTTTGGCCCGAGCCACGCGTTCAGCAAGCTTTTGCGCTTCTTCCCGTTGCAGTCGCGCATTACGTTGCTCATAACGCCGCCTTGCCCGGTCGCGTTTGAGGCTGCGCTCATGGCGTTGCTGATCTGTGATGGTCAGGTCTCCCACGATCAGTACGGTGGTTGTCGGGCGCATTTCAATGCAGTCAACGGGGCAGGGCGCGACGCACAGGTCGCAACCGGTGCACTCATCGACGATGACCGTGTGCATCAGCTTGGCGGCGCCGACAATGGCGTCCACCGGGCAGGCCTGAATGCACTTGGTGCAGCCGATGCACTCGGCTTCGCGGATATAGGCGATCTGTGCCGGGGCTTCTCCTCGACTGGTATCGAGTTCCAGCACCGGCACGCGCAGCAATTGCGCAAGACCTGCAAGCGTCTCCTGGCCGCCAGGCGGGCACTTGTTGATCGCTTCGCCTTGAGCAATACCCTCGGCGTAAGGCTTGCAGCCTGGGTGCCCGCATTTGCCGCATTGGGTCTGAGGCAGCAGCGCGTCGATACGTTGAATGAGGTTCATGCTGTGATCATGGGCATGCCGGTTAAGCAAACTGGGCTTAGTGCGTGGTTGAGCGTTCTTGTGGCGAGCGGGCTTGCCCCGCGATGGGCTGCAGAGCAGCCTATCATTGCCAGCGCGGTTTTACAGATAGAACCGGGTGCGTGGTGTAGGGCCGCTTCGCGACCCAGCGCGGGCAAGCCCGCTCACCACAACCACACCTACAGACCTTGCAGGATTACTTGATGCGCTGACCCGGCTTGGCGCCGCTGTCAGGGCTGAGCAGGTAGATCTCTTCCCCACCAGGGCCGGCCGCCATCACCATGCCTTCGGACACGCCGAATTTCATTTTTCGAGGCTTGAGGTTGGCGATCATCATGGTCAGGCGACCATCGAGCTTGGACGGGTCCGGATAAGCGCTCTTGATCCCGGAGAACACGTTGCGTTGCTCGCCACCGAGGTCCAGGGTCAGGCGCAGCAGCTTGTCGGCACCTTCCACGGCTTCAGCTTTCACGATCAGCGCGACACGCAAGTCCACCGCGGCGAAAGCGTCAAAGTCGATTTCCGCAGAGATCGGGTCTTTGGCCAACTCGCCATTGCCAACGGGTGCAGCCGAACCGGTATCGGTCTGGCTGGCGACCAGGTCTTCTTTCGAAGCGTCGGTCATGGCCTGGACTTTGACCGGGTCGATGCGGGTCATCAGTGGCTTGAACTCGTTCAACTGATGGTTGCTGAGCAAGGTGGCGTGATCGTTCCAGGTCAGTGGCGCCACATTGAGGAACGCCTCGGCGTCGGCAGCCAGCAGCGGCAGCACCGGCTTGAGGAAGATCACCAGTTGGCGGAACAGGTTGACACCCGTGGCGCAGATCGCCTGGACTTCCGCCTGCTTGCCTTCCTGCTTGTTCAGCGACCACGGCGCCTTGTCGGCGATCCAGGCGTTGGCGCGGTCGGCCAGGCCCATGATCTCGCGCATGGCGCGGGCAAAGTCGCGGGCTTCATAAGCATCGGCAATGCTGGGTGCGGCGGCCAGGAAAGCGTCGGTCAGTTCCGGCGCAGCGTTCTCGGCCACCAGCAGGCCTGCGTTGCCCTTGTGGATAAATCCGGCACAACGGCTGGCAATGTTGACGACCTTGCCGACCAGGTCCGAGTTGACCTTCTGCACGAAGTCTTCCAGGTTCAGGTCGAGGTCGTCGACGCCACGGCCCAGCTTGGAAGCGTAGTAATAGCGCAGGTATTCCGGCGACAAGTGGTCCAGGTAGGTGCGCGCCTTGATGAAGGTGCCACGAGACTTGGACATCTTCTGTCCGTTGACCGTCAGGTAGCCGTGCACCGCAATGCCCGTCGGTTTGCGGTAGCCCGAACCTTCAAGCATCGCCGGCCAGAACAGTGCGTGGAAGTTGACGATGTCCTTGCCGATGAAGTGGTACAGCTCGGCCGTGGAGTCCTTGTTCCAGAACGCGTCGAAGTCCAGCTCCGGCGTGCGGTCGCAGAGGTTCTTGAAACTGGCCATGTAGCCGATCGGCGCGTCCAGCCACACGTAGAAGTACTTGCCCGGCTCGCCCGGGATCTCGAAGCCGAAGTACGGCGCATCGCGGGAGATGTCCCACTGCTGCAGCCCGGCGTCCAGCCATTCGGCGATCTTGTTGGCGACGGCGTCCTGCAAGGTGCCGCTGCGGGTCCAGGTTTGCAGCATCTGCTGGAAATCCGGAAGCTTGAAGAAGAAGTGCTGGGAGTCCTTGAGCACCGGGGTGGCGCCAGAGATCGCCGACTTGGGGTTCTTCAGTTCGGTGGGCGCGTACGTCGCACCACATTTCTCGCAGTTGTCGCCGTACTGGTCTTCAGTGCCGCATTTCGGGCAGGTGCCCTTGATGAAGCGGTCGGCCAGGAACATTTTCTTTTCCGGGTCGAAATACTGGGTCACCGAACGCTGGTCGATATGCCCGGCTTCTTTCAAGCGCAGGTAGATCTGGCTCGACAGCTCGCGGTTTTCTTCGGAGTGGGTCGAATGGAAGTTGTCGAAATCCACCAGGAACTCGGCAAAGTCGGCGCTGTGTTCAGCCTGCACGTTGGCGATCAGTTGTTCCGGGGTGATCCCTTCCTTTTCGGCGCGCAACATGATGGCCGAACCGTGGGCGTCGTCCGCGCAGACATAAATGCATTGATTGCCGCGATGCTTCTGGAAGCGCACCCACATATCGGTCTGGATGTACTCAAGCATATGGCCAAGATGGATGGAACCATTGGCATAGGGCAGGGCGCTGGTGACGAGGATCTTGCGTGGCTCGGACATGGGGCTCGGCTACTTGATGAAACGGAGGTCGGCCACTATAAAGCGCCGGGAAATATATTTCACCCCGTGACGCTGTTTCAGAATCTTCCTGACCTGCGAAAGCATGCCGTTACGCCGCTGGAACGGTTAGGATAGCCGCCTGTTTCAGTCAGTCTTTTTCGGGAGTAGCCCATGAGCGCCGTCAATCGCGCAGCGGTGGAAGCCGTGCTTCGCCAATACACCGACCCCTATTTGAACCAGGACCCGGTCAGTGCCGGCTGTGTGCGTTCCATCGACGTCCAGGGCGACCAGGTGTCGGTCCAGCTGGAACTGGGCTACGCCGCCGGCCTGTTCAAGAGCGGCTGGGCGCAGATGTTGCAGATGGCCATCGAAGGCTTGGACGGCGTGCGTTCTGCCAAGGTCGATATCCAATGCGTAATCGCCGCGCACAAGGCCCAGGCGCAGATCCCGGGCCTGGCCAACGTCAAGAACGTGGTGGCTGTGGCCTCCGGCAAGGGCGGCGTGGGTAAATCCACCACGGCCGCCAACCTGGCCCTGGCCCTGGCCCGCGAAGGCGCACGCGTGGGCATTCTCGACGCGGATATCTACGGCCCGAGCCAAGGCGTGATGTTCGGCATCGCCGAGGGCACCCGACCGAAGGTCAAGGACCAGAAGTGGTTCGTGCCGATCGAGTCCCTGGGCGTGGAAGTGATGTCCATGGCCTTCCTCACCGATGACAACACGCCGATGGTCTGGCGTGGACCGATGGTCTCCGGCGCCTTGCTGCAATTGGTCACCCAGACCGCCTGGGGCGACCTTGATTACCTGGTGATCGACATGCCGCCAGGCACGGGTGATATCCAGCTGACCCTGGCACAGAAAGTCCCGGTCGCCGGTTCGGTGATCGTCACCACGCCCCAGGACCTGGCGTTGCTCGACGCAAGGAAAGGCGTGGAGATGTTCCGCAAGGTCAATATCCCGGTGCTGGGCGTGGTGGAGAACATGGCGGTGCACATCTGCTCCAACTGCGGCCACGCCGAGCACTTGTTCGGCGAAGGTGGTGGCGAGAAGCTGGCCACCCAGTACGGCGTGGAGTTGCTGGCTTCACTGCCATTGTCGAGGGGGATTCGTGAGCAGGCTGACGGCGGCAAGCCGACTGTTGCGGCGGAGCCTGATGGCCAGATCGCTATGGTGTATCAAGAGCTTGCCCGTCATGTGGGCGCACGTATTGTGCTGCAGGAAGCCGCAGCGCCAGCGATGCCGACGATCACGGTCAGCGACGACTGAGAATCTGGAAGGGAAAGAGCCTCGACAGCGTCGGGGCTTTTTCATGTCTGGACGGCGACAAAGGGAGAGATTTCTCATTTACGCAATTGGTCGTGTAAGCATTTGCTTACTTTTTCGTAAGCGTTTGGTTTTTTTACCCGCCAAGTACGTCCTATTTAGTCGAAAGATTTTTCTATCTTATTGAAAGATAACAATTAATTAACGGGTGTTGAGCGCGAAAGTCTGCCTGCCATAGGAATGGAACCCGTTGAACTTCCTTTGGAACTCTCTAACATCAGTCCTGTGTCCACGGATTGGCACAGCCATCAAGGACCGATGGTTGAAGGAACGTCGCAGGATGCGATTCATCAGGATGATGAAAAGGAATACAGGGACTAGGGAAAAAATGTGGGCGGGTCATACCGCCCCTTTTTTTTGCCTGCAGGAAAGTGAAACCCACCTTCCAGAAACGCAAAAAGGCCCGCAAGGGGCCTTTTGGGAGGCGACGCTATCAGCGTTCGAGGTCTGCAATCTTACCTTTTTTGCCATCCCACTCCGCTGCATCCGGCATCGGGTCTTTGCGTTCAGTGATATTCGGCCAGATTTCCGCCAGCTCGACGTTCAACTGAATGAATTCCTGCATCTCTGCCGGGACTTCATCCTCGGAGAAAATAGCGACGGCCGGGCATTCAGGCTCACACAGGGCGCAGTCGATGCACTCATCCGGGTGGATAACCAGGAAATTCGGGCCTTCGTAGAAGCAGTCCACCGGACACACTTCGACGCAGTCGGTGTACTTGCACTTGATGCAGTTGTCGGTAACGACGAAGGTCATTTCTAATTTTCTCCTCAGGCGGCGGCAGCGAAACCCTTTGTGGCAGGGCTCGCGAGGTTCGGGAGCGATAGTCTGCAGGCCAGGCTAAAAGCCCGCAGCATCCCAAACCGCGCGAGAGTCTACCAGCTTGCAAGCCTTAGCGTTATATCCGAGTCTTCAGTGCATATAACATTTCGAGCGCTTTTCGCGGCGTCAAGTCATCCAGGTCAAGCTTTGCCAGCTCATCCAGTACCGGATGGGGCAGGCTGGCGAACATGTCGCTTTGATGCGGTGCGGCCGGTTTGCTGGAGGCTTTGGCGGGGCTGGCTACCGCCGTTTCATGGGGCAGGGCCGTGGTTTCCAGGCGGCTGAGGTGTTCGCGGGCGCGGGTGATCACGTCATTCGGCACACCCGCCAGTTGGGCCACGGCCAGGCCGTAACTCTGGCTGGCCGGCCCCGGCAGTACGTGGTGCAGGAACACGATACGCTCGTTGTGCTCGGTGGCGTTCAGATGCACGTTGGCCACCAGCGGTTCGCTCTCCGGCAAAACAGTCAGCTCGAAGTAGTGGGTGGCAAACAGGGTGTAGGCACGCAAGTGCGCCAGGCGCTCGGCCGCCGCCCAGGCCAGGGACAGGCCGTCGAAGGTGCTGGTGCCCCGGCCCACTTCGTCCATCAACACCAGGCTGCGTTCGGTGGCGTTGTGCAAGATGTTGGCGGTCTCGCTCATTTCCACCATAAACGTCGAACGGCCACCGGCCAGGTCGTCGCTGGAACCGATCCGGGTGAAAATGCGATCCACCAGGGACAGCTCGCAACTGGCCGCCGGCACAAAGCTGCCGATATGCGCCAGGAGCACGATCAAAGCGGTCTGGCGCATGTAGGTGGATTTACCGCCCATGTTCGGACCGGTGATCACCAGCATGCGGGTATCGTCGTCCAGCGACAGATCGTTGGCGACGAACGGCGTGGTCAGCACCTGCTCTACGACCGGGTGGCGACCTTGCACGATGCGCATGCACGGCTCGCTGACAAAACGCGGGCAGTTCAGGTCAAGGTTCAATGCACGTTCGGCCAGGTTGCTCAGAACATCCAGTTCGGCCAGGGCGCTGGCGGTGTCCTGCAGCGGCGCCAACTGGCTGATCAGGTCTTCAAGCAGGTTTTCATAGAGCATCTTCTCCCGAGCCAGGGCGCGGCTCTTCGCCGACAGCGCCTTGTCTTCGAATTCTTTCAGTTCGGGAGTGATAAACCGTTCGGCACCTTTCAGTGTCTGGCGACGTTGATAGTCGATCGGCGCCGACTCGGCCTGCTTGCTCGGTAACTCGATGAAATAACCGTGCACGCGGTTGTAGCCGACTTTCAGGTTGGCCAGGCCGGTACGGGCTTTCTCGCGGGCTTCCAGGTCAATCAGGAATTGCCCGGCGTTCTCGCTCAGGGCTTGGAGTTCGTCCAGCTCGCTGTCGTAACCGGTCTTCAATACGCCGCCGTCGCGGATGATTGCCGGCGGGTTGTCGATGATGGCTTTTCCCAGCAACGCCGCCAGTTCCGGGTAAGTACCGGCCGTGACCGCGAGCTGTTGCAGGTGCGGCGTATCCAGTTCGGTCATCGCCGCTTGCAACTGTGGCAAGGCTGCGAGGGCATCACGCAGGCGCGCCAAGTCGCGCGGGCGCGCATTACGCAGACCGATACGCGCCAGGATGCGCTCGATATCGCCGATTTCCTTCAGCTGTGGCTGCAGCTTTTCAAAGCGATAGCCGTCCAGCAGGCAAGTAATAGACGTCTGACGCGCCTGCAGCACGCTCAAGTCGCGCAGCGGACGGTTCAGCCAGCGGGTCAGCAAGCGGCTACCCATGGCCGTCTGGCAACGGTCGACCACCGATTGCAGGGTGTTGTCACGCCCGCCGGCCAGGTTGGTGTCCAGCTCCAGATTGCGACGGCTTGCGCCATCGAGCACCACGGTATCGTCCAGACGCTCATGACGCAGGCTGCGCAAATGCGGCAGGGCCGTGCGCTGGGTTTCCTTGGCATAGCCCAGCAAGCAACCTGCTGCACCGATGGCCAGGGTCAAGGTTTCACAACCGAAGCCTTTAAGGTCCTGCACCGAGAACTGCTGGCACAGGCTTTTCAGCGCCGAATCGCGTTCGAAGTCCCACGGCGCACGGCGCTTGGCCCCACGGCGTTTTTCAGCCGGCAGATCCTTCGGCCAATCATCCGGGATCAACAACTCCACGGGGTTGATACGCTCCAGCTCCGCCAGCAGGTTCTCCCAGCCTTTGATCTCCAGCACGCTGAAGTTGCCACTGGTGATGTCCAGCACCGACAGGCCGAACAGGCGCTCGTCGCCCAACACCGCTGCAATCAGGTTGTCGCGGCGCTCATCCAGCAGCGCCTCATCACTCACCGTCCCCGGCGTAATAATGCGCACCACCTGACGTTCCACCGGCCCCTTGCTGGTGGCCGGATCGCCGATCTGCTCACAGATCACCACGGACTCGCCCAATTTCACCAGTTTGACCAGATAGCCTTCCAACGAATGATAGGGAATCCCACACATCGGAATCGACTGCCCTGCCGACTGCCCGCGCGCTGTCAGGGTGATATCCAGCAACTTGGCGGCCTTCTTCGCGTCTTCGTAGAAGATCTCGTAGAAGTCGCCCATGCGGTAGAACATCAGCTGATCAGGGTGCTGGTTCTTGAGGCGCCAGTACTGCTGCATCATTGGGGTGTGGGAGGACAGGTCTGAAGTGGTTTTACTCATTGGGTCGTAGGCAAATTCGTTGAAAGGAGTGGGGCAAATGTGGGGCATTCCGCCCTGCGATTTTGCGATGGGCGCAAGGTTAACACGCGAGGTCGGGGCTTCGCAGGTCGCGTACGGTTAGTAAAGTGCAGGACGAAAGTCAGGGGCGGAGAGCAGGTTGTAAGAGCCGCTATTTTGCCCTGCGGCCACTGGCGGGGAACAAGCCTCGGATAACGCCGAGAAAAGCGGCAAACAAGTTGATTGAGGTTGCGGTAGTAATAGCAATCAACACGTTATCGGAAAAGGGAGCTTTGCCGGAGTAGTACGTTGACCAACCATTCCACACAAGTAACACCGCCCAAAAGATCACGCCGCACGCAGCAAACCAGAAAGCACGCCCCGCATATTTCTTGCGCAGCAGCCGTTCAGCCTTCTGATCTTTCAGGTTTTGGTTTCTTTCGTCGTCAGCGCCTACTGCCTGCTCGCCTCCGGGTTGGGAGTCCTGGTCGGGCCCTGATGCGGGGGGCAGGGTCAGTTCCAGGGTGTCGAGTTCCTCATTCACGGTTGCGGCTCTTTGGGTGAATGAGCTGCGCCATTTCCTTCCAGTCAATGGCGGAACCATCCGCGCCCCTGAGTGCCCAGGCGGTACCTTCCTCGTGGGAGAGGTTGGACAGTTGGGTGCCCGACCACTTGCCGTATTTATTGATAATGCGGTCAATCAAACGATGGGCGTAGGTGTCGCTTTCAGGAATTCTCGGGGTTACGAAGACGATGTCTTCGACGTCGGGCTTAAGGTTGCTGAGCAGCGACGTCACCGGGCGGCTGCCGTAGGATTTCAGCTCATGATAAAGCGATGGAATGACCGGGCCGTATTGCCAGCGGGCAAAGTGGTCATCCATAAGGGGGAGCTCCCTTTCACGCAGATGCCAGGACTGGGTGTAAAACAGCAGCTTTTGAAGCTTCATGGGCGTCAAGCCTGCAAGCTTGCCTTCCTTGGCGCGTTCAATGAAGGCGTTAGCAACAGCTAGAGCTGAATAGGCCATGAGCACCTCCGGAATGGCTGGCTACGTTATTACAGAGTCTCATATATAGGCTCGGGCTTGTCGACATGCAATGACGTCGGCTGACTGATGTCGTGTTGTTTCCCGGCCTGGTTTGAAAAGCTGTATCCAGTGTGGTGGATAGTAGTGAGTAGACCACTGTTTGCATAGCCAGTATTTTGTGTCAAATTCCAGCGCAATAGGGATGAATGCATAAATTATGCAAATTAGCATTTGCCAATGCTAAAAACCCCCGGCACTATCCACGTTATGCAAAAACGCAACGTTTCTATCGTCTTACGCGAACTGCTGGACCGCGACCGGATCTCCCCCACGGAGCTTCACCGGCGTACCGGCGTGCCTCAATCCACGCTGTCCCGGATCCTCAGCGGCAAGATCGTTGATCCGTCGGACAAGCATATTTCCCGCATCGCAGAGTACTTCCGCGTCAGCACTGACCAGCTGCGCGGGCGCGCGGCAGTTGGCGTTTCGCGGGAGGACGGTCGCGACCCGATGCATTCGGAACTCAAGGACATAAGCCTGTGGGATGACGACACGCCCGTTAACGACGACGAGGTGTCGATCCCCTTTCTGCGCGAGGTTGAATTGGCTGCTGGATCAGGAAGATTCGTCATCGAGGAAAGCGAGAAGGCCAGCTTGCGGTTCGGCAAGCGCAGCCTGCGTCATAACGGCGTGCAGTTCGACCAGGCCAAGTGTGTGACGGTGCGTGGCAACAGCATGTTGCCGGTGCTGCGTGATGGCGCGACGGTCGGGGTGAATGCGGGCAAGAGTGGCATTGGCGATATCGTTGATGGCGACTTGTATGCCATCAACCACAACGGCCAGTTACGGGTGAAACAGCTCTATCGCCTGCCTTCCGGGATTCGCCTGCGCAGTTTCAATCGCGATGAGCACCCGGATGAGGACTATAGCTTCCAGGATATTCAGGATGAGCAGATCAGCATCCTCGGCCATGTGTTCTGGTGGGGCATGTACGCGCGTTAACCTTCTTCTGTAAGACGAAGCCCGCCAACGAGCGGGCTTTTTTTCGTCTGTGAAAAACCACCAAACCCGCTGCCCATAAGGTCGAAAATGCATTCGTGCATTTGTGCGGTAAAAATAAATGCATTTGTGCATTGACTGTATATGCATACATGCATATTCTTCGTCTCAAGCCAGCCAACAAGGTGGTGGAGGCGGCAAGGATGCTGCCAAGGAAGACAAGGAAGGCACGCAACACCGGCAAGGACGCCATCCGAGCGATGGCAAGGAAGCCAGCAACACCGGCAAGGATGCCGACGCTCTTTAGTTTCACCGCTTTAAAAGAACAGGCAGCGATGAACCGGCCTTAACGGTTCAGAGGGTTGGCAACTGACCCGGGTGTGCAGCGTAAAGCACCAGAAGCAGTTATCCGGCAGACAAGGATCGTGGTCGGAAAAACATCTCAGGAAAGAACCGTACCGCGCCAGTAGCGCCGAACGTTCGAATATGGACCGCATTACTGAAAAGCCCGGGCGACCGGGCTTTTTGGAATGCCTACCTATAAATGGATTTACCCAAGAGCCGGCCCTGTGCCGGGAGTGCTCAGCCAGGAGGCGTGACATGACAAACGAGCAGCAAGCGTTAGCGGAAATGCCTATCTGGCTGGTGATCGTACTGGCCCTGATCGGTGGTGTATCCGGCGAAATGTGGCGCGCCGACAAGGAGGGAGCCCGCGGTTGGTCACTGGTACGGCGCCTGGCCTTGCGGTCCGGAGCATGCATGGTCTGCGGCGTTTCAGCGTTGATGCTGTGCTACGCCGCCGGCATGTCGATCTGGACCGCCGGCGCCATTGGCTGCCTGACCGCTATGGCCGGCGCCGACATGGCCATCGGCCTTTATGAACGCTGGGCCGCCAAGCGCATCGGGGTCGACGAGACCCCAACTTCTCGCCCGGATCAGCAGTAACCGCTGCAAGGATGCAAGCAGATGACACTTCTCGAAAAACCTTCCCAACTGCCCGTGGCGATTGGGGAGGCGCTGAAGAGCGCTTTCCCACAACTGCGCGTAGGCAATCACCATGACTTTCCTGGAACGGGCGATAAAACTGGCATTTTGATCAGCGTGGAGCGCAACGGCCCTGGCATTCGCTCGCTTGCAGGGCGCAAGGCGCACGCCTTGTCGGTTTCACTCAGGGTCATGGTTGCCGGTGGGTCGGCACCTTTTGATGCTTGCGATCTGGCCAGCCAACTGATGGACCTGGCCCTGGATAACCGCTGGGGCCTGCCGCCTGATCAGTGCGACCTGCCTACCGCAATTGTCGCTGCCCCTTCCGCGCGCTCCGGTGCGGAAACGGACTATGACACCTGGACGGTTTCCTTTACCCAAAACCTCTATCTCGGTCCGTTGCTGCTCGAGGATCCTACAGGCAAGCCGTTATTTGCCCGCACCTGGGAAGTCTCTGACATCAACGATCCGGATCAATATCGCCCACTGCAGGAGTAATCCATGTTTGATGCATTGCTACGCATGCAACTCGGGCCGATTGTCGAGCGCCTGGCAGAAATGGAAGCCCAGTTGGAAGACCTGTATCGACGTGCAGATAGCTTCTGCCGGATTGGCGTGTGCCAGGAGGTCGACGCCGCGACTAATACCTGCAAGGTCAGCCACGGTGATTTGCTCAGCCCGGCGATCCAGTTTTTCAACCCGAGTGCGGGGGCGCAAACCGAAACCCGCATCCCCTCTGTGGGCGAACAATGCCTGCTGCTCAATTACGGCGGCGGGGAAGGAGGCGCGCAGTCCGTCGCCTTGTTCGGCCTCAACAGTAGTCTCTTTCCACCCGTGTCCGACGTTGCCTCGCTGACGCGGCGTCGCCATCAGGACGGCACCCAAAGTGACTACGACGACGCCAGTCACATTTTCAACTGGGTCAACGGCCCGACTACGTTCAGTGGCTCTCGCGAGCAGGTCGACGTCAAGGTTGGCGCCGCCAGCCTGACCCTGAATGCCCAGAGCATCACCCTGCAACTCGGCGTCACCGGCGTGTTGCTGGATGCCGCCGGTGTACATTTGAGCGGCCCGGTGGTGGATCACCAGGGCCGCGTGATCAGCCGCGCATAAGGAGTTGCCATGATCGGAATCGATAGGAACACCGGGGCAGTCGTCGACGACTGGCTGCAATTCGTACAGCGCGCCACCCGAGCGCTGACCACCCCCCTGGGCACTCGCCAGAAACGCCCGCTGTACGGCTCGCTGATCCCGCAACTGCTTGGCCAGAACCTGGGGGATGACCTGCTGATCCTCGCCCAAAGCCACGCCGCGCAGGCGTTCTACAACACCCAGAACGGCATCGCCGACTTTCAACCCCAGATCATCGTCGCCACCCGTCAGGGCGCCGGGCTGTTGCTGCGTTTTGCCGGTACCTGGAAAAACCGCCAACAAACCTTTGAGGTCGCGACATGAGCATGTTGATCCCTGGCCAGAACCAACTGGCGGAACCGGCCATCATCGCCGTGGATGAGTTCGAACCGTTGTTGGCCGAGTTCAAGGCCTTCGTCGTCGACTACGTCGCCAACCGTGCGCCGCAAAGCGCGGCCAAACTCAAGGTCAGCCTCGACAATGAAAGCGAACTGCTGACCCTGGCCCTGGAAGCGTTTTGCGTGCGCCTGCAAACCCACGAACGCAAGTACAACGCCCGCATCAAGCAGATGCTGGCGTGGTGGGCCACTGGCAGTAACCTGGATGCTCGACTGGCCGACATGGGCCTGGAACGCCAGGTGCTCGACCCCGGCGACCCGGCCGCTTTCCCGCCTGTGCCGCCGACGTTGGAAAGTGATGACGACGCTCGCCTGCGTTACTACCTGGCGCCCCATGCTCCGGCGGCGGGCTCGCGGATGCAGTATCGGCGCGAGGTGTTCACCCTCGGCGAGCGGCCGTCGGTGAAAGTGCAAAGCGCAACGCCGGGCGTGGTGACGGTCAGCTACACCTTTGATCCGGACGGCTATGCGGCCCAGGTCAAAGATGGCAATGGGCGTCGAACAGCGCCCGGCGAAGTCATGGTCACCGTGCTTTCTCGTGAGGGCGACGGTACGCCATCTGCCGATTTGCTTGACGGCGTTCGTCGCCATTTCGCACGGCCGGATGTGCGACCGGAGACTGACTTGGTCAGCGTGCAAAGTGCGCAAATCCTGCCGTACAAAATCCGTGTGGTCGCCAAGATCAACGCCGGCCCGGATTCGGGACTCACTCAAGTCGCTGCGCAGAAACTGCTGCAGGACTACGCAGAGTCTTGTCATCGGCTGGAAGGGCGGGTGGATCCGAGTTGGATTGACTATGCGATTCACAGTGCAGGGGCTGCGCAGCTGCAGATTCTTGAGCCTCTGGTGCCGGTTATTGGCAGCGCGTTCCAGGCGCCGTATTGCACGGGTGTCGAAGTGGAGGTGCGTACGCTATGAGTGAGCCTAAAGCGAGCTTGTTGCCGGCCAATAGCTCTCCGTTGGAAAAGGCGTTGGACCTGGGGTTTGGCAAGCTGCTCGACCGCGTAATGCCGCCGTTTCCGGCGTTGATGGATCCACTGCAAACGCCTGCCGAGTTTCTTCCTTACCTTGCCGCCGATCGAGGGGTGAGTGAGTGGGATGCGGATGCCAGCGCCACCGAAAAGCGCATCACTGTGGCCTTGTCCTGGCAGATCCAGCGCCAAGCCGGCACGCCGAAAGCGTTGAGTTATGCGGTGGAATCGCTGGGGTTCACGCCCAACATCAGCGCGTGGTATCAGCAGCGTCCGATGGAGAAGCCTTACACCTTCGACGTGCAGGCCATCATCGGGCGCAGTTGGTCCCGTGGCGATCACAATCGACTGATCCGTCGTATCAACGCAGCCAAGAGCGAGCGGGACCAGGCGACGATCACCATCGTGCATGAAACCGAAGGTCGAATTGCGCTCACTCAGGTCCTCCACGCCCTTTTGAGCGATGGCGAGCTGTGCCTGCACGGCGCGTTGCCGGAGTTGGCGTTGGTTGCCCGACTGAACAGTGCTGGGGCTGCCCAGCACTACACCATTAACGACTACGACCTCAGGGCGCAGCCATGACAGATGACATTACGCGCCTGGTGCGCTTCACCTCCAAAGGTTTGGATGAAGTGCTGCAGGCAAAGAACCAGGGCCTGAAAGGCGAAATCACCCACATCGGCGCCGGCACCGGTCGCTACAACCCGGACGGCACGGAAGTGGCGCTGCGTGATGAGCGCCAACGGGTCGCCATCGTGGATTACGAGGACCTGGGCGACCGACAACTCAGGATGGCCGCGCTGTTTGATGGCGAGGGTGAGTATGAAATTGGCGAGTTCGGGTTTTATCTCGCCAGCGGGACTTTGCTGGCGGTGTACTCCGTGGCAGGGAAGTTGCTGACGTATAAAGCGGCAGCGGCGAGAGTACTGCAAAAGTTCACGTTGGATATTTCGCCGTTGCCGGCGGACAGCGTGACGATTGTGGTGGGGAGTGAAAACCTCAATGTATTGCTCGTCGATGAGTTGGCGACGCTCTCGGCTGCCAGTGTTGACAATATGGCCAGAGGTGTCGGGCTCTTGTTTCGAGTAATGAAACTTGAGAGCAAGGCCGGTGTTTGATGGTGAGTGTTTTAGTGTTGGCCATTGAGGAGTCACTAAGTGATCAAAGCAGATAAGGAGTTCATATTTTGAGTACAGAACAGCAACTGGCTTCCGTCGTTAGCGCGGCAAATAATCTGACCAGTGTCATCACTGGTAAGGTGGGTGAGATAGATAAGGCGATTGCGGATGCTCGCCGTGCCTACGATGCACAACTTTTAGATCTGAAAAGCCGTTTGCCCAGGCTTGCAGTGACCAAAAACTTCAACTTGTACCCTAGTGCCGATGGGAAGTTGATCGAAAACTGGGGTATTCACAGCGAGGTTACCAGCAACAAGCTTCGTTCAATCACCACTACCTCTCAAGCTACAGGGCGCCCACAAGCGGACGTGGACTTTATGCTTCAGGTCCAGTCGGATGTGCGCGAGCAATATCCTGGGTTTGATATCAGGGCCAGTGAGTACTGGCGCACTATTGTCAATGTGTGGCAATTGAAGTGGGCAAGTGCAGATGTTAGTCCTTGGCTCGCGTTCCCTTATACGGTCGATACTGCGCTCGCTAATGGAACGGGCGCGGTGCCGCTTAATTCCTATATCACGTTGGGCGCTTTTGTCCGGGTATTGGAGGGTTCCATTGCGGGTGCCTGGAGTACTGGGGCAGAAAAGGGTAAATGGCGCTGGTGCTCTACGGTTGTGGCCCCCAGTGACCTGTTCGGCGCCTATTACCACCTTCATCCAATGCGGACCTCTGCTTCCGGTATCGTTGAGGTCATGTTGGCAGGCGCGTGCACGGGTGTTGTTACCAGCCCAGGCGACTGGGGAACTATGTTGGCTTTGAGCTAAGGAGAAACTATGAAACCCATTTTTGTGCCTGCAGAACTTCATCCACTTATTAAGTGGCAGGTCATTCGTAGTGCCCGTGATCAGGATTTATCTAACAGTGATTATGCGGCGATGCCCGACTATCCAATGTTGGATGAAAATAACGCTGCGTTTGTGGCCTATCGTCAGGGGCTTCGTGATATCCCTGATCAAGGCTCCGACCCTGATGGGGTGATTTGGCCGGAAAAACCCGCCTTCCTGAAATAACCCACCGCGAAAGCGGTTTTTTTTCGCCTCCCCAAAGCCCCTCCTCGCAGGGGCTTTGGTGTTTTACACACGGAGAATTCCACTCATGTCTGACCGCAAAACCTACACCGTCCTCATCCCATTCCCCATCGGTAACGGCCATTGGTCCACCGCCGGCGAGGAACTGCAACTGCTGGACGTCGAAGCATCCGCCCTGCGCACCGCCGGCCGTCTGGAACTGACCAGCGTCCTCAACTCCACCCCCAAGAAGGCTGACTAACCATGACTGAGGTTCTTAACTTCGAGCACAACGGCATCACCGTGAATGCCACCGAATCCCCCGAGGCCATGGGTGGCCTCGGCGATAATGTCATCGGCCTGGTCGGCACTGCGCCGAAGGCACACGCGTCGATCCCTAAAAACGCGCCGTTCCGCATCAACAGTTTCACCACCCAGGCGCTGCTGGACCCCACGGGTACTGAGTCGGGCACGTTGTTTCATGCCGTGTATCAGATCCTCAAGGTCGTGAAGGTGCCGGTCTACGTCGTGATCGTGGAGGAGGGCGCCACCCCGGCTGACACGATCAACAATGTGATCGGCGGCGATGAGCCGGTCACCGGTCGCAAGCTCGGCCTGGCCGCGCTGGCCAGCGTGCCGGAAGACCTGACCATCATCGGTGCCCCAGGCTTCACCGGCACTAAAGCTGTAGCCGGTGAGTTTGCCTCCTTCGGCAAGCGCATCAAAGCGCGTGTGGTGCTGGACGGCAAAGACGCAAGCGTCGCCGACCAAGTGACCTACAGCGGCGAGCTGGGCGGTGCCGACCTAGGTTTCGACCGTTGCCTGCTGGTGCACAACATGCCGTCGGTGTACTCCAAGGCGGCGAAGAAAAACGTGTTCCTTGCGCCGTCGTCCCTGGCGATCGCTGCGCTGGCCAAGGTCAAGCAGTGGGAAAGCCCAGGCAATCAGGTGACGTTCGCAGAGGATGTTTCCCGCGTCGTCGAGTACAACATCCTCGACACGTCCACCGAAGGCGACCTGCTCAATCGCTACGGCGTGAGCTATTACGCTCGCACGATCCTTGGCGGCTTCTCGCTGCTGGGTAACCGTTCCATCACCGGCAAGTTCATCAGCTACGTCGGCCTGGAGGACGCGATCAGCCGCAAGCTGGTCAAGGCCGGCCAGAAAGCCATGGCCAAGAACCTCACCAAGTCCTTCATGGACCAGGAGGTCAAGCGCATCAACGATTGGCTGCAAACCCTGGTCGCCGACGAAACCATCCCCGGCGGCAGCGTGTACTTGCACCCGGAATTGAACAGTGTCGAGAAATACAAGAACGGCACCTGGTTCATCGTCATCGACTACGGGCGGTACGCGCCGAACGAACACATGATTTATCAACTCAATGCCCGCGATGAAATCATCGAGCAGTTCCTGGAGGACGTTCTCTAATGTTTACCAACCGAGTCAGACAGGCCATTGCCGCCACCCTTCAAGGCCTGCCGTTGTCCGCGACGGTGGAAGAATTTACCCCTCCGAAGATTGAGTTCGACATGGAGCCCATGTCCGGCGGGCGCTTCATTGCCGAGGAAATGGCCAAGAGCGGCAAGGTGCTGGGCGCCAAGTTGATCCTCCAAGGTGCGGGCCCGGAAATCATGCTGGCGTTGGGCGTGCGCCTGGGTGATGACATCCTGCTGAACGTTCGCGAGGCCGGTCAGGACCAGGATGGCAAGACCTACTTCACCTATCACACCGTGGGCGGCAAGCTCAAATCCCTCGAGGAAGCGAAGCTGAAAATGGGTGAGAAGGCCACCACCACCCTGGAACTCTCCTGCCGCACCTACAACCGTCTGGAAAACGGCATTCCGGTGATCGACATCGACGTACGCACCCAGAAATTCGTGCTCAACGGCGTCGACATCCTCGGCGATGCGCGCCGCGCCGTGCTGATGCCGTAATGCCTCCGGGGGCGGGTTCGCTCGCCCCCATACTTCACCAAGGAGCTACCCCATGGCCTGGATGCCACCGCTGCACCCCCTGCTCTCGCCGATCACCGCCGACACCGGCGCGACGATCGAGCAGGTGCAACTCAAGCCGCTGTACTACGCCGCGCAAAAAGAGGCGCTGGCCCGGGCCGGTGATGACGAGGACGACCAGTTCTTCGAACTGGCGAAACTCGCCACCGGCCTGTCGGAAAAAGAGCTCGACCAACTCAAGCGTCCGGACTACGTGACCATCGCCCAATACGTACATGAGATGTCGACACGTCCTGCATCGTTCTTCCTCGACGGGCAGGCGGAATCGACCCACGACCAGCCCATCCAACTGTTGCAGCCCCTCGACGCTGCTGGCCGTACCTTCACCGAGCTGTCCCTGGAAATGCCCGCCCTGCGCGCCACCAAGGTGATGAAAAAACTCGCCACCAACAAAGAGCGCGCCGAGTTCATCACCGCTCATTGCAGCGGCCTGATGATCCCCGATCTCGCCAACCTGACTGTGCCCGACTGGACCGAATTGCAGGAGCGCATCGACGATTTTTTAAATCAACCGGCGGCTTTCTTTCGCAACGCGACATCGACGTGATCCTCGATGTGGTGCCGCTGGTTTACTCGGTCAATGAGGCGGAGATCCTGGATTGGGATGCCGCAAAAGCATTGCGCCGCTACGACATCGCGATCACTCGCCTTGGCGTTAAACAGGAGTAAGCGGGATGCAAGAGACTAAATATGGGGTCCGGCTCGTCCAGGAGGATTTACGCTGGATGATCGGCGATGCGGACCTCGGCAGTGTGCTCACACCGTTTACCGCAGGTCTTGCCGCACCGGTGAGCCTGGAGGCTGCGCCGCAGCCGCAGCCGCCGCTCACTTCGGCGCTGATGACTGTCAGTACCGGCCTCAATGCCTTGACGCAAGAGCAAGTCCGGCTGCGCGAGACGCTGGAGACCCTCAACAGCACACTGTCCGCCCGCGAACAAACGCTGGCAACCAAGACAGCTGATGTCACTGCTGCACCTGGCGCAAGTGAGCCAAAAAAGCCCGAGCCTGCTACCCGTTCCTGGCGCGAGCAGGGGCTTGAGATGGGAACCGATGCCGTTAAGTTCGTCGGCAAGGAGGTGGTCAGCGGTTTGTGGGATAAGGCCAAAGACAGGCTTTCAGGCAAAGCGCTTGATGCCGTGGCGGACGGGTATCCCACGGCCGCGAAGTGGCTTAAAGAGGACAAGGACGGTAACAAAGGTAAGGAGTGCTGCTGCACGGGAGCCCTTCCTCCGGATATTCGCGGATCATTGGAGCCGGTGCAGTCACAGGTGCCTGAGGGTGTGGGCAAGACCGCCAGGGAGCAAGAAAAAGCGCGCCCTAAAGACACACGGAAAAAACCGCGTGGCCCGCGTAGCAAGACCCGTCAATCCAGCTCGCGCGAGGTCAAGACCAGCGTGGTCAGAAGGGCCATGGATCTCAAGTCGCCACGTGCTGTGCCTGCGGCCAAGGTGTCGCCTCCACTCAATGTCGTGGTCCAGCGGCAGCTTCCATTCGAGGGCACGCGTGCGAGTCAGGCCGCGACCGGTCTTCCCGGTCGGTCGTTTGCCTCCTCCGCAGCACTTCCGACATCCCGTCCCCTGATGCGCGGTGCGGGCAAAGGCCTGGCGGCCGGGTTGTCGGGCACTCTGGCGAAGTTGGAGTCATCCGCCGTCCGCCGTCTTGGCCCGTTGAGGTATGTCGACACGGCCATGGATGTGGCCCAAGGCGTACGCAATGGCGACGTCAAGGCCATCGGCGCCGGCCTCAGCACGGCCGGTGGCGCCTGGGCTGGAGCCTCTGCGGGTGCAGCCATCGGCACGCTGGTTTTCCCCGGTGTGGGGACTGCTGTCGGCGGAGCAATCGGAGGCTTGCTCGGCAGTGAGGCGGGCGCTTGGCTCGGTGACAAGCTGTTCGGGCCTAGGGACCGTCTGCCGGCGCCTGCAGATGTCGGCAAGCACCTGAGCAACGCCCAGGCTGACAACCGCCAACTCACCTTCTCCCCGCACATCACGATCAACGCACCTGAACAGGCCAGCTATCAGCAACTGGCTGCGCTGGTGGTGCAACAGATTGAGGCTCAATTCACGCCGTTGCCGATGGACAGCTTGCTGGCGACGCGACGTGACTCGGCCCTGACTGATACAGGAGTAGCGTGATGCGACAACAGATGGCATTGGGCACCTTTATTTTTGGGCTGTCCCGTGGGTTTGCCTACGACACCCTGGACCGTGCAAGCAGTGGTGGTTGGGTCAGCCTGGAGATCGTGGCCGGTAAACCCAAGTCCAGCCAGGTCGGCCAGGCGCTCGAAACGCTCGCCTTTGGTGGCAAGGCCGCACGGGCACAGGGTATGGCGCGGCTGGATGAGTTGCGTGCGCTGCAAGCCCTTCGTGTGCCGTTGCCTTTGGTCGACGGCGTAGGCCTCAGTTGGGGGCTGTGGACCATCAAGTCGGTGGACGAAAAACAGTCCAGCGTCATCGATGACGGTACGGCGATGGTGATCAATTGGTCGGTGGTACTGGAGGAGTTCGTCAATGCGTAGGGTACGAAGTATTGCGGGTGATTCGGTGAACCTGCTGCTCTACCGCGAGCTAGGGCGCTGTGATGATGCGGCCGAGGAAGTGTTGTGGCGCTTGAATCCTGAATTGGCCGAACAGGGCGCGGTATTGCCTGCGGGCGTCAACGTGATTGTGCCTGAACTGGAGACACAACCGACCGCCAATCAGCCGGTTTCGGCCTGGGATTAAGGAGTCACCATGACACTTGGATTTACACCGGTGGTGGAAATTTACGGCGACAACGCCGCGCTGCTCAACGAGCGGCTACTGGAGTGGGAACACACCGATTTGGCGGGTTTCGTGTCCGATCAGTTGAAGTTGACCCTCGACATCGAAGGCCTTGAAGGGTTGCCTGGCTTGGGCGGGCATATCGGCCTGCGCGTTGGCTACCGGGAATCCGGCCTGGTGGATAAAGGGCGTTTCAAGATCACTCAGCGTACGCCGTCGCTGTTTCCGCTGCGCGTGGTGCTGGTGGCGACGGCAGCGCCTTTTGATGAACCCGAGTTCAAGAAGCGACGAACCGCCAGTCACGGGCCGATCAGCCTGGGGGCGCTGTTTCGCCAGTTGACCACTCGCCATGGCTTCTCACCGCGTGTGGCACATGACTTGGAAGGCGAACAGATCCAGCATATCGACCAGACCAATGAAAGCGACATGGCGTTTTTGACGCGGTTGGCCAAGCGGTTCGATGCGGTGGCCAAACCCGTCGACGAGCTGTATGTGCTGGGCCGCAAAGGGCAGATCAAGTCGCTGTCTGGCAAGGTTTTGCCGGATGTGCAGCTGTCGATCACCCGTGATAACCGTCCGGGAGATCGTGCGTTTGTTTCCGCCAGCTTTACTGAAACCAGCCGCGCGACCTACTCCGGCGCCCAAGCGCGCTGGTGGGATGCAGCCGCCGGTAAACAACACATGGTGGAGGTGGGGGGCGCGCCGTTCAAGGTCATGACGCAGCGTTACCAGAGCGAGGCTGAAGCCAGAACTGCCGCTGAGGGCGAGATGCGTCGAGTGGGCCGTGAGGGCTTGCAGGTCAGTGTGATCTGCCCTGGAAACCCCTCATTTGGCGCCGAAGGGCTGTTGCTGTTGGACGAGTCCTGGCCTGGCTTTATGCGGGGTCGTTGGTCGATCGACAGTGTGACTGCCAGCGGCAAGCGCAAAGAGAGCTACCGATGTGCGATCAAGGCCAGTGGTTTGTCCCCGGCCGAGTGAGGAACCATGCTGATAACACTGCCCCAACTGCTTCAAATCCTGCCGGGAGCCCGCCTTGGAGCGGGCTCTTTTTTGCCCGCACTGAACATGGCAATGTCCAGGTTTGAGATCGGTCAACCCAAGCGCATTGCTGCGTTTCTCGCCCAGGTCGGTCATGAGTCCGGCGAATTGCGTTACGTGCGTGAACTGGGCAGTGATGAATATTTGAGCAAGTACGATACTGGCGCATTGGCCGCACGCCTGGGCAACACACCCGAAGCCGACGGCGACGGCCAGAAATACCGGGGCAGGGGGCTGATCCAGATTACCG
The DNA here is from genome assembly GCF_000934565.1 of Pseudomonas simiae. Lineage (NCBI taxonomy): Bacteria > Pseudomonadati > Pseudomonadota > Gammaproteobacteria > Pseudomonadales > Pseudomonadaceae > Pseudomonas > Pseudomonas simiae. Next base: position 1,296,862 of record NZ_CP010896.1, read on the forward strand.
GACGCCGCAATTACCTGTCTTGCAGCCAGGCACTGTTCGGCGATGATCGTTTGTTGCGGGAACCGACGTTGCTGGAGCAGCCGCAATGGGCGGCCGAGTCGGCGGCTTGGTTCTGGCAACGCAACGGCCTGAACGAACTGGCCGACAAGGATCAATTCACTGCGATCACGCGACGTATCAATGGCGGGCTCAATGGGCTGGAGGATCGCTTGCGGTTATGGGCGCGGGCGAAGGCGGTGTTGTGCGTTTCTTAGGCGCGTGCCGCTTGATCGGTGTATGCCTGCTGATGGCGGTTGTGTGGCAGGTACAGGCCTGGCGGTACGCGGCGCAGATCGCACATTTGTCGGCAGCGCAGACGCAGGCAGCCCTGTACCAGAAGCAGGTCGAGCAGGATAAGCGGCTGGCCCTTGAGCAACAGCTCAGTGCCGATGATCAACGACATGCCCGGGAGTTGAGCGATGCCCAACGTAACCAAGCTATTTTGCGCGACCGCCTGGCCACTGCTGATGTGCGGTTGTCAGTCCTTCTCGACGCTTCCAGTGGCTGTCCGGTGCCAGCCTCCACCGCCCCCGGCAGCGTGGTTCATGCAGCCCCGCGAGCCCGACTTGACCCGGCGCATGCTCAGCGAATTATCGGCATCACCGACGACGGTGACAGCGCCTTGATCGCCTTGCGCGCGTGCCAGGCTTACGTGCGTGCCGTCGCCCGTTAGCGTCTTGAGACAGTCCGTCACTTGCGCGTGCGAGCGGCTCCTGTAGGGTAGGCGAACCCCCGCCCACGTCTGGAGACGACCGTGAAGGAAATCACTCAACTGGCTGCTGAATTGGGGCGCCGCTTGCAGGTGCTCAATGCCCATGTCACCACTGCCGAGTCCTGCACCGGCGGTGGAATCGCGGAAGCCATCACGCGGATTCCGGGGAGTTCGGCCTGGTTCGAGGCGGGGTATGTCACCTATTCCAACCGTCAGAAGACCCGGCAGCTGAATGTGCCGGAAATGCTGTTTTCAAAAGTCGGCGCTGTCAGTCGGGAAGTGGTGGAAGCGATGGTCCGCGGCGCACAGGAAAAAAGCCTGGCGCGTTTTGCTGTTGCCGTCAGCGGTGTGGCGGGGCCGGATGGCGGTTCGCCGGACAAACCGGTGGGCACTGTATGGCTGGCTTTCGGCGTGGGCGAGGACGTCACGGCCGAAGTTGAACACTTCACCGGCAACCGCGACGAGGTCCGCCGACAAACGGTAAAGGCCGCGCTAGAGGGCTTGTTGCGACGAGCTGCAGCAGAAATAGAAAATCAGGGGTAGGCGATCTCCGATCTTTGTGGAACAATACTGTCTACTTATACAGGTGTTGGCCGCCCCGGCCTTATTGATTACGTGAGGACTTTAATGGACGACAACAAGAAGAAAGCCTTGGCTGCGGCCCTGGGTCAGATCGAACGTCAATTCGGCAAGGGTGCCGTAATGCGTATGGGCGATCACGACCGTCAGGCGATCCCGGCTATTTCCACTGGCTCTCTGGGTCTGGACATCGCGCTCGGCATTGGCGGCCTGCCAAAAGGCCGTATCGTTGAAATCTACGGTCCTGAATCTTCCGGTAAAACCACCCTGACCCTGTCGGTCATTGCCCAGGCGCAGAAAATGGGCGCCACCTGTGCGTTCGTCGACGCCGAGCACGCCCTGGACCCTGAATACGCCGGCAAACTGGGCGTCAACGTTGACGACCTGCTGGTTTCCCAGCCAGACACCGGTGAGCAAGCCCTGGAAATCACCGACATGCTGGTGCGCTCCAACGCCATCGACGTGATCGTGGTCGACTCCGTGGCTGCCCTGGTGCCTAAGGCTGAAATCGAAGGCGAAATGGGTGATATGCACGTGGGCCTGCAAGCCCGTCTGATGTCCCAGGCGCTGCGTAAAATCACCGGTAACATCAAGAACGCCAACTGCCTGGTGATCTTCATCAACCAGATCCGTATGAAGATCGGCGTGATGTTCGGCAGCCCGGAAACCACCACCGGTGGTAACGCGCTGAAGTTCTACGCTTCGGTCCGTCTGGATATCCGCCGTACTGGCGCGGTGAAAGAAGGTGACGAGGTTGTGGGTAGCGAAACCCGCGTCAAAGTCGTGAAGAACAAAGTGGCTCCGCCTTTCCGTCAGGCCGAGTTCCAGATTCTCTACGGCAAGGGTATCTACCTGAACGGCGAGATGATCGACCTGGGCGTGTTGCACGGTTTCGTCGAGAAATCGGGTGCCTGGTATGCCTACAACGGCAGCAAGATCGGCCAAGGCAAGGCCAACTCGGCCAAGTTCCTGGCGGACAACCCGGACATTGCTGCCACACTTGAAAAGCAGATTCGCGACAAGCTGCTGACCGCCGCTCCAGACGTGAAAGCTGCCGCCAACCGCGAGCCGGTTGAAGAAGTGGAAGAAGCTGATACTGACATCTGAAGCACGCGATGACAGTTGTACTGGATACACTCGTCGCCGTTCGGCGCACTGCGATGGACCTGCTCGCTCGCCGCGAGCATGGTCGAGTCGAGCTGACGCGTAAACTGCGTCAGCGCGGCGCGGAGCCCGAAATGATTGAAACCGCCCTTGACCGCCTGACGGAAGAGGGACTGCTTTCCGAATCCAGATACCTCGAAAGCTTTGTCTCCTACCGAGCCCGCTCCGGCTACGGCCCGGCGCGGATTCGCGAGGAGCTGAGCCAGCGTGGCCTGCAACGCGCCGATATCGACCTTGCCCTGCGAGAGTGCGGGATCAGCTGGCAGGCGCAGTTGGAAGACACCTGGCGGCGCAAGTTCTCTGGCCATCTACCGATTGATGCCAAGGAACGGGCGAAGCAGGGGCGATTCCTGAGCTATCGGGGGTTTTCGATGGAGATGATCAGCCGATTATTGAGCGGCAGGGATTTGGACGACTGATCTCTTGAACAAGCAAAAGACCCACTATGAAAATAGTGGGTCTTTTTTTTGCCTCAGAAAATCACGCCGGCTCCGGCGCCACCCGTTGCTGTGCCTTGCCCTGAGCCTGAGCCCAGTTCTCCGGCAGGTTGATGTAGTCCACCAGCTCCCGTAGCCGGCCCTGATCGCGCCCGTTGAAGTTGAACACCAGCCGCGTCAAATGGCTGAACCTCGGTTCATCATGTTCCTCGCCGGTATACGCCAGCTGTTGGAACTCTCCACTCAGCCGCAGGCTGGCAAACTCGCTCTGTAAATGGGCCAATGCTCGTTCACTGAGTGGGTGGTTCATGCGCACCACAAACTCGCGTTTCAGCCAGCGGGTGGAGTGGAAGTTGGCATAAAACTGGTTGATCTCGTCCACCGCCTCTTCGGCGCTGTACACCAGGCGTATCAGCTTGAGGTCAGTGGGAAGGATGTAGCGATTGGCTTCCAGCTGGCTGCGGATAAAGTCCAGGGCGCCTTGCCAGAACCCGCCACCGGGTGCGTCCAGCAGCACCACCGGGACCAGAGGGCTCTTGCCGGTTTGAATCAGGGTCAGCACTTCCAGTGCTTCATCCAGGGTGCCGAAGCCGCCTGGGCACAGCACCAGGGCATCGGCTTCCTTGACGAAGAACAGCTTGCGGGTAAAGAAGAAGTGGAAGGACAGCAGGTTCTCAGTGCCATCAATCGTTGGGTTGGCATGTTGTTCAAACGGCAGGGTAATGTTGAATCCCAGGCTGTGTTCCAGGCCCGCGCCTTCGTGGGCGGCGGCCATGATGCCGCCCCCACCGCCGGTGATCACCATCAGGTCCGAGCGCGCCAGTGCCGCGCCGACTTCCCGGGCCAGTGCATACAACGGGCTTTCCACCGGGGTGCGAGCCGAGCCGAATACCGTCACCTTGCGGCGACCCTTGAACTGTTCGAGTACGCGGAAGGCATTGTCCAGTTCGCGGATGGCTTGCAAGGTGATCTTGGCGTTCCAGCGATTGCGGTCGTCCTGGGCCATGCGCAGCACGGTGAGGATCATGTCGCGATACAAGGGGATGTTCGGGCTGTTGGGGGCGATCAGCTGGAGTTGTGCGTCGACCTGCTGCGTGAGGTCGGTACCGTGTTGTTCAAAATGTCGGAGCAGGCGGTCATTCGGTTCGTAAGGCATTCAACTTCTCCTTCTTGCAGGGCACCTTCGCCGGAGGCTACGACACTGCTTGTGTCGCTGTTTGCCGCAGGGAGGCAACCTTCTTTTGCCCTGAAAATGTTACAGAACAGCATGAAAAGCGCTGTGAATGAAAGGTCGGGATGACTTGATCATGGGCCGGAAAACCCTTGGCTGGCAACCACTTATTGGCCGCCCAGTAGGGAGTCTAGCTGCCTGGTAGGACTTGAAGCGGGGGGAGTGCGCGCCACCGGACGGTAGCGCGCGAAGGTCAAGCCGTTACTTTTTCTTTTTTGCCGCAGCCGGTGCCGGGCAATCCGCTTCCACGAACTTTACTGAAGCCACAGGACGGTTGGTCTTGTTCTCAGTGATTTCGTAACGCATCACCGCACCCTTGGCCATCAGCTCGCGGTAGCCCTTGTTCAGGCATACGCTCTGGCCGAGCTGGAAATACACAGCCTTGGGGTTGGCGCGCATCTGTTCGGCGCGATCAGGCAAGACGCTCAGGTGATCGATCAGTTGCATGCCTTCAACGGTGTAGGCCACTTCCAGGGTTTTTTCGTCGATTTCCCGGGGCAGGTCTTTGTTGCTCTCAGCCGCAACGCTTTGCAGCTTCCGGTTCATTTGGGCCTCCAGCAGCGAGGCCGCCTGGGCGCACACGGGCAATACCAGCGCGAGGGCGACGGATGGGGCGACAAGACGCAGCATGGAACGCAGCATGAAACTCTCCTGATTCGGTTACTGGTGCATAGACCAGCCACTGCGCTGTGCGTTCAGTGGCGCGCAATTATAGGTGAGCCCTGGCCACTACAGCCAGGCGTATCGCTGGTAAACTGCCGCCACTTCAGCCGTCCACGAGTTTTCTCCGTGTCGATTTACCCGTTCCACCGGCGCATCCAATGAGCCACGCCGTTTCCCGACTGCGCACCCAGCGCCTGGCCCGTGCCGTCCGTCCGTTCCTCAATCGTGGTTCGCGTGCCGAGCGCTGCCCCGGCTGCCGGGTCATTCCTGAGTATTGCCTGTGTGCCTGGCGACCCAAAATCGCCGCAACCTCAGCGATGTGCCTGCTGATGCATGACGTGGAACCCATGAAACCCAGCAATACCGGTTGGCTGATCGCCGATGTGATCGACGACACCACGGCGTTCGCCTGGTCGCGCACCGAGGTCGATCCTGACCTGCTGACCTTGCTGGCTGACCCGCAGTGGCAGCCCTATATCGTATTCCCCGGCGAATTCGTCGCGCCGGAGCGTGTGGTCAGTGAAGTGAAGGTGGGACAGAGCAAGCGCCCGCTGTTCATCCTGCTGGACGGCACCTGGAGTGAGGCGCGCAAAATGTTCCGCAAAAGCCCCTACCTGGAGCATTTGCCGGTGCTCAGCCTGGCGCCGGAACAGCTGTCGCGCTACAAGTTGCGGCGTTCCAAGCGCGACGACCACTTCTGCACCGCCGAAGTCGCCGCTCTGTGTCTTGAATTGGCGGATGATCGGGTAGCCAGTGAAGTCCTGGACGCCTACCTGGATGTATTCAGCACCCATTACCTGGCCGCCAAGTTCCAGATGCCGCTGGATCCGGCGGACTCTGTTCATGCGCGCCTTGCTCCCTATATTCCGACGGTATAACCAGTCGACGTTTGCATGATGGCACCACGAACCCGCAACCCGCTAAAATCCCCACGGGCGTAGCGCTTGACCCTCCAGGCTTCGCTGGGCATGCTGGGCGCCGATCAGGGCACCCCTGAAAACAGGATCATTTAATCAATGGCCACATACGAAATCCTGATAGCCGATGACCACCCGCTGTTTCGCAGTGCACTGCACCAGGCCGTGACCTTGGGCCTTGGTTCGGACGTACGCCTGGTCGAAGTGGCCAGCATTGCCGAGCTGGAAGCCCGCCTCACCGAAAAATCCGACTGGGACCTGGTGCTGCTCGACCTGAACATGCCCGGCGCCTACGGTTTCTCGGGATTGGTGCTGTTACGCGGTCAATATCCTCAGATCCCCGTGGTGATGGTCTCGGCCCAGGAAGAGGCCGACGTGGTGGTGCGTTCCAAGGAGTTTGGCGCCAGTGGTTTCATTCCCAAGTCCAGTGCGATGGAAGATATCCAGAAAGCCGTGCGCACCGTGCTCGATGGCGATGTGTCCTGGCCGCCGCAAGCGTTTGAAGAAATCAACGTGTCCGACGAAGCCAAGGCTGCCCGTGATGGTCTTGCCAGCCTGACACCGCAGCAGTTCCGCGTGCTGACTATGGTCTGCGAAGGCTTGTTGAACAAGCAGATTGCCTATGAGCTGAGCGTGTCGGAAGCGACGATCAAGGCCCATGTGACGGCGATTTTCCGCAAGTTGGGCGTGCGAACGCGTACCCAGGCGGCGCTGCTCTTGCAACAACTTGAGTCAATTTCGCAGCACTAAGCGGCCCCCGATTCACGCTTTTTTGACTTTGCGTGATCTAGTTTCCCCACTCCTTTGGTTCAGTTGCCTACGTCTATGTCGCCTTTCAAGGGTCAAACCGGTATCAAACGTATCTTCAATGCAGGGGGGTATTCCCTCGATGGCCTGCGCGCAGCATTCACTGGCGAGGCGGCGTTCCGTCAGTTGGTGTTGCTCAACGTCATCCTGATCCCGCTGAGTTTTTTCCTGAATGTCAGCCGGGTCGAGCGTGCCTTGCTCATCGCGGTGTGCCTGCTGGCGTTGATCGTCGAGTTGCTCAATTCGGCGGTGGAGGCGGCGATCGACCGCATCTCCCTGGATCGACACCCGCTGTCGAAAAACGCCAAGGACATGGGCAGCGCCGCCCAATTCGTCGCGCTGACCATGATCACCCTGGTCTGGGCCGTGATCCTGATCTAACCCTCAGGCAATGCTCGGCAGCACGATCTCGTCGCTGCGCTGCACCCCAGCGGTGAAGGCGCGGCACAGCTCCAGGAATTCTCGCATCGCCGAGGTCTGGTACTTCTGTTTGTGCCAAATGAAGTAGAACTGCCGGGCCAGGTCGAGATCCGGGGTTTCCACCGGCACCAGGCTGCCACGGCGAAACGCGTCACGCAGCGCCAGCCGTGAAATGCAGCCAATCCCCAGCCCTGACTCCACCGCTCGTTTGATCGCCTCGGTATGCTCCAGCTCCAGGCGGATATTCAGCGCGCTACGGTGATGGCGCATGGCTTGGTCAAAGGTCAGGCGTGTGCCTGAGCCTTGTTCCCGCAGGATCCACGCCTCATGGGTCAACTCGTCCATGCTCGCCACGCCACGCTTGGCCAGGTGATGCTGCGGCGCGCAAAACACCACCAGTTCATCTTCCACCCAGGTTTGCACCTCGATGTCCGGGTGGCTGCAGTCGCCTTCTATTAGACCCAGGTCAATTTCGTAGTGCGCTACCTGGTGCACGATATGGGCAGTGTTCTGCACATGCAGCTTCACCTGGCTCTCGGGATGTTGCTGCATGAAGCTGCCAATCAACAGGGTCGCCAGGTAATTGCCGATGGTGAGGGTGGCGCCGACCGCCAAGGAACCGAAGCCGGATTTGCCGTTGAGCAAGTCCTCGATCTCCTTGGCCTGGTCCAGCAGCGCCACCGCCTGGGGCAAAAGCTGATGACCGAGCGCGTTGAGGCTCAGGCGCTTACCCGCGCGGTCGAATAATTGGCAGCTGGATTGGCGCTCCAGCTCAGTGATCGAGGTGCTGGCGGCGGATTGAGATAAGGCCAGAAGGCCAGCAGCGCGCGAGACGCTTTCCTGCTGGGCGACGGCGACGAAGACTTGCAGTTGACGGAGAGTAAATCGCATATCGATATAACCGATAACCCTTATCTTAATAATCCAGTTAACAGATATTGTCGCCGCCATTAGAATGCTGTGCAATTGCGCAACTACATTTGGCGCAGACCCATTTCCAGGAGTCCCCCGTACATGAGCAACATGAACCACGAGCGTGTCCTCAGTGTTCATCACTGGAACGACACTCTGTTCAGCTTCAAGTGCACCCGCGATCCGGGCCTGCGCTTCGAGAACGGTCAGTTCGTGATGATCGGCCTGCAACAACCCAACGGCCGCCCGCTCATGCGCGCTTACTCCATTGCCAGCCCGAACTGGGAAGAGCATCTGGAGTTCTTCAGCATCAAGGTGCCGGATGGCCCGCTGACTTCCCAATTGCAGCACTTGAAGGAAGGCGACGAGATCATCATCAGCAAAAAACCGACAGGCACCCTGGTGCTTGACGATTTGAAGCCGGGCAAACACCTGTACCTGCTCAGCACGGGCACTGGCCTGGCTCCCTTCATGAGCGTGATCCAGGACCCGGAAACCTACGAGCGCTTTGAAAAAGTGATCCTGTGCCACGGCGTGCGTTACGTCAACGAAGTCGCGTATCGCGAATTCATCACAGAGCACCTGCCGCAGAACGAGTTCTTCGGCGAAGCCCTGCGCGACAAGTTGATCTACTACCCGACCGTGACCCGCGAGCCGTTCGAAAACGAAGGGCGCCTGACCGACCTGATGCGCAGCGGCAAGCTGTTCAGCGACATCGGACTGCCGCCGATCAACCCCGAGGATGACCGCGCGATGCTGTGTGGCAGCCCAAGCATGCTGGACGAAACCAGCGAAGTGTTGAACAGCTTCGGCCTGAAAGTTTCGCCACGGATGCGTGAGCCGGGTGATTACTTGATCGAGCGGGCGTTCGTCGAGAAATAAACACTGATCCAAAAATGTGGGAGCCAGCTTGTGTGGGAGCAGGCTTGCCTGCGATGCAGACGCCTCGGTCTTTAGTTAAACCGAGGTGATGCAATCGCAGGCAAGCCAGCTCCCACAAAAAGCAGCTCCCACACTGGTTTTCGGGGTTTATCCCGCTGGAAGCACTTCCAGCACACAAATCACCCCAGCCTCGGGATAGTGCCAACGCACATCCACGTCCCAGAACTGTGCGCCATATTCCCGTTCTGGCCCTGGCGTCTGGTACGCCGGCCGTGGATCCTGTGCCAGGCACTGATCGATCAGTTCCACCAGTGGCTCGCCAAGGCGCTGGGCATGGCCTTGTGCCTGTTGCAGGGCAGTCTTCAGCCACTGCACGGGGATCAGCTGCGGCGCGCCGCTGGCGATGTCGTTGGTGGCCGTGTCGACGATGTCGGCATACGGCACATACGGCTTGATATCCAGCACCGGTGTGCCATCGAGCAGATCAATCCCGGAGATCCACAGCCGCCCCGGCTCCACCTTGTCCAGCTTCACCACTGACTGGCCGATGCCATTCGGGCGGTGCGTGGCGCGGGTGGCGAACACGCCCATGGACGTATTGCCACCCAGGCGAGGCGGGCGCACTTTCAGGCGGGGCTTGTCTTCCAGAGCTTGGTGGAACAGGAACAGCAACCACACATGGCTGACCTGCTCCAGGCCCTGTACTGCCTCGCCACCGTCGAACGGCGCCACCAGCTCCAGCACGCCACGGGCGGCCGGTGCCAGTTGCGGTTGGCGTGGGATGGCAAACTTCTCCTTGAAGCAGGAGCGCACGAAGCCGACGGGCGAGACGTTGTAACTCATGGCTTACGCGCGAACCCGCAGGGTCAGGCCCTTGAGGAAGTTGCGCAGCAACTGGTCGCCGCATGGGCGATAGTTGGTGTGGCCGAACTTGCGGAACAGCGCGCTCAGCTCAGGCTTGGACACCGGGAACTCGGCGGCTTTGAGGATGGCGTGCATGTCGTCTTCCTTCAGCTCGAAGGCCACGCGCAGCTTCTTGAGGATGATGTTATTGGTCACCGGGGTTTCGATCGGCTGTGGCGGACGGCTTTCGTCCTTGCCGCGCTTGAAGATCACCAGGCCATCGAGGAAGTGCGCCATGACTTCATCCGGGCAGAACACGAAGCCTTCTTCCTCATCTTTCTTGAGGTAGGTCAGCAGGTCGTCCTTGGTCACGTCCATGCCGCCGAGCTTGATGATCTCGACCATCTTGTTGTCGCTGATGTCGAGCATGTAGCGCACGCTGCGCAGTACGTCGTTGTGAATCATGGTGGGCAATCCTGGTATTCAACTGAGGGCGCCGCCCATCAGGCGGCGCCGGGAAAAAGGGCGGCTTAGAACTTCTCTTTGCCGGACAGGTAACGCCATTGGCCGACCGGCACCTTGCCGATGGACACGCCGCCGATGCGGATACGACGAATGGCGATGACTTTGAGGCCAACCGCTTCACAGAACAGCGCGATCACGCCTGGCTGCGGGTTTTTCATCGCGAAGCGCAGGCGGTTTTCGTTCTGCCAGCTGGCTTTGACCGCCGGCAGTTCCTTGCCTTTGTAGGTCAGGCCGTGGTTCAGGCGATTGAGGCCGTGGGCAACCATGTCGCCTTCGACTTCCACCACATACTCCTGCTCGATCTTGGCGGCATCGGCGGTCAACTTGCGCAGAATCTTCCAGTCCTGGGTAAACACCAGCAGGCCGCTGGCCTTGGCTTGCAGGTCGGCACTGGCGGTGAGGCGCAGGAAGTGGCCCTTGAGCGGGCGCTTGCCGAAGCGGTGTTCCTCCGAGAGCGTCTCGGCGCTGATCGACGCCATGGCCGTCTCGGCATCTACGCCGGCCGGGGCGTGCAGCAAGATGGTCACCGGCTCGGGCACGGTGGCCTTGGCGTCCGGGTCGAGTGCGACCTTCTGGGTGGTGACCTTGAACTGTGGTTCGTCGATCACTTCACCGTCCACCGAGACCCAGCCGCCTTCGATGAACAGCTCAGCCTCCCGACGGGAGCAACCGACCAGTTCGATAAGGCGTTTGGAGAGGCGTATGGGGTCAGTCATGACATGGGCCGTAGCAAAAGGGGGCAGCTATTGTACCTGCCTGGCGCCGGTTAATCCCGGCCCCATTTCAGTGCCGTCGCTTTTTGTGGGCGCTGGCTTGCCTGCGATGGCATCGCCTCGGTTCGTCAGCCACTGCGCAGGTGTTGCTGCTGGCGCAAACGCATATGCAGCAACGGATAGGGCTGGCCCAGGCCGTCATGCTCCGTGCGCCCGATCACCTCGAACCCCTGTTTGAGGTAGAAGCCCAAGGCCTGGGGATTCTGCTCGTTCACTTCCAGCTCGTCGGCATTCATATGCTCGATCGCATAGCGCAGCAATTGCCGGCCAAGGCCCTGGCCACGGTGCTGCGGGTCGATAAACAGCATCTCGACCTTGCCTGCGGCGACGCCGGCAAACCCGGTGATGCGTTGGTGCGAGTCTTTGGTGCAAATCAGCATCACCGTGTCCAGATAGTGAGTCAGCACGAGGTTCCTCAGTAGCTCGATGTAGCTGTCCGGCAGGAAATCATGGGTAGCCCGCACCGAGGACTCCCAGATTTCAGTCAGTTTTTGATAATCGCTGGATTTAGGTGTGTGGATAACCGAATGCCGACGCATGCTTGCTGCCCCTGCCGATGATTGGCGATGGGCAAACGATAGACCTAAAAAAGCCCCACATCTTGATCAGATGCAGGGCTTTTTACAGTGTTACCGATCAGTCGCGCTTTTCAGCCCACAGGTCGTATTCGTCGGCATCGGTCACGGTGCACCAGACCTTGTCGCCCGGCTTCAGGCCGCTGGCGTCGTCGATAAACACGTTACCGTCGATTTCCGGTGCATCGAAGAAGCAACGACCAACCGCGCCTTGTTCATCGACTTCGTCGATCAGGACTTCGATTTCCTTGCCGATGCGCAGTTGCAGGCGCGCCGAGCTGATGGCCTGCTGGTGCGCCATGAAACGCTCCCAACGGTCCTGCTTGACGTCGTCCGGCACCACGGCCAGGTCCAGCAGGTTGGCCGGGGCACCTTCAACCGGCGAATACTGGAAGCAGCCGACGCGGTCCAGTTGGGCCTCGGTCAGCCAGTCCAGCAGGTACTGGAAGTCTTCCTCGGTTTCGCCGGGGAAGCCGACGATGAACGTCGAGCGGATGATCAGTTCCGGGCAGATCTCGCGCCAGTTCTTGATGCGCGCCAGGGTCTTGTCTTCGAAAGCCGGGCGTTTCATGGCCTTGAGCACTTTCGGGCTGGCGTGCTGGAACGGGATGTCCAGGTATGGCAGGATCTTGCCGGCGGCCATCAGCGGGATCAGCTCGTCCACATGCGGGTACGGGTAGACATAGTGCAGGCGCACCCACACACCCAGGCTGCTGAGGGCTTCGCACAGTTCGGTCATGCGGGTTTTTACCGGCGCGCCGTTCCAGAAACCGGTGCGGTATTTCACGTCGACGCCGTAGGCGCTGGTGTCCTGGGAGATCACCAACAGCTCTTTGACGCCGGATTTGACCAGGCGCTGGGCCTCGTCCAGTACGTCGCCGACCGGGCGGCTGACCAGCTTGCCGCGCATCGATGGAATGATGCAGAAGCTGCAGCTGTGGTTGCAGCCTTCGGAAATCTTCAGGTATGCGTAATGGCGTGGTGTCAGCTTGATGCCCTGCGGCGGCACCAGGTCGATCAGCGGGTTGTGGTCCTGGCGCGGTGGCACCACGTCGTGCACCGCGTTGACTACCTGCTCGTACTGCTGCGGGCCGGTCACCGCCAGCACGCTCGGGTGCACGTTGCGGATATTGCCTTCTTCCACGCCCATGCAGCCGGTCACGATGACCTTGCCGTTTTCCTTGATCGCTTCGCCGATCACTTCCAGGGATTCCGCCTTGGCCGAATCGATAAAGCCGCAGGTGTTGACCACCACCACGTCGGCGTCCTGGTAAGTGGACACAACGTCATAGCCTTCCATACGCAGTTGCGTGAGGATGCGCTCGGAGTCGACCAGAGCCTTCGGGCAACCCAGGGAAACAAAGCCAACCTTGGGGTTGGCCTTTGCGATGGTGGTGGACATGTCTAACCTCGGTATTGAATGACGCCGCCAGTCGGGCACGACAGGGCTGCGGACGGGCGCTTGGTGCGCCTCTGATCAAAAAGTGCGCAATTCTAGCGACGGGCAACGCACTTGACCAGCTTTATGCAGGGAAATGCGACGAGTGCTGCGCTATGCTTCGCGCCGTTGCGCGTAGGTAAAGTCCTAAGGTCAACAAAACGTCTGTTACGAGAAGTAAAACAGCGCATGCTAGGGTCAGCTTAGACGCGTTGTAATAAAAGACCGCAGGTCAAAGTGCAGGAGTTGTTGATGGGTCACGCGAGTAATCAGGCAGCAGGTGCCGAGCATTCAAACGCCAAGCCGATTGGTATGCTGGTGGCAGCGGTTGGGGTGGTTTATGGCGATATCGGGACCAGCCCGCTCTACACCCTTAAAGAGGTGTTCAACGGCGGTTATGGGGTTCAGGTCAATCATGACGGCGTGCTGGGGATCCTGGCGCTGATCTTCTGGTCGCTGATCTGGGTGGTGTCGATCAAATACATGCTGTTCGTGCTGCGCGCCGATAACCAGGGCGAGGGCGGCATCATGGCGCTCACCGCACTGGCACGACGGGCGGCGGGGGAGCGCAAGAAGTTGCGCAGTTTCCTGGTGGTGTGTGGCCTGTGCGGCGCGGCGCTGTTCTACGGCGACAGCATGATCACCCCGGCGATTTCCGTCTTGTCCGCTGTTGAGGGCTTGGAGCTGGCCTTCGACGGCCTGGAAAAATGGGTAGTGCCGATCGCCCTGGTGGTTCTGGTCGCGCTGTTCCTGATCCAGAAACATGGCACCGACCATATCGGCAAGCTGTTCGGTCCGGTGATGGTGACCTGGTTCCTGGTGCTGGGTGGTTTGGGTGTGTATGGCATCACCCTGCACCCTGAAGTGCTCAGTGCCATGAACCCGATCTGGGCGGTGCGCTTCTTCGAGGCTCATCCTGGGATTGGCGTGGCCATCCTCGGCGCGGTGGTGCTGGCACTGACCGGCGCCGAAGCCCTCTACGCCGACATGGGCCACTTTGGCCGCAAACCCATCGCTCGCGCCTGGTTCATGCTGGTGTTGCCGGCGTTGGTGCTCAATTATTTCGGCCAGGGCGCCATGCTGCTCGGTGATCCGGAAGCCGCGCGCAACCCGTTCTACTTGCTGGCGCCTAGCTGGGCGCTGATCCCGCTGGTGGTGTTGTCCACCCTGGCCACGGTGATTGCGTCCCAGGCGGTGATTTCCGGTGCGTTCTCGTTGACGCGCCAGGCGATCCAGCTGGGCTACATCCCGCGCATGCATATCCAGCACACTTCCAGCGCCGAACAGGGCCAGATCTACATCGGCGCGGTGAACTGGTCGCTGATGGTCGGTGTGATCCTGCTGGTACTGGGCTTCGAATCGTCCAACGCATTGGCATCGGCCTACGGCGTGGCGGTGACCGGCACCATGCTGATGACCACCATCCTGGTGTCGGCAGTGATGCTGCTGCTGTGGAAGTGGCCTCCGATTCTGGCCGTGCCGGTCCTGGTCTGCTGCCTGTTGGTGGACGGCCTGTACTTCGCTGCCAACGTGCCGAAGATCATCCAGGGCGGCGCCTTTCCGGTGCTGGCGGGGATCGTGCTGTTTGTGCTGATGACAACCTGGAAACGCGGCAAGCAATTGCTGGTGGACCGCCTCGACGAGGGCGGCCTGCCGTTGCCGATCTTTATCGGCAGTATCCGCGTGCAGCCGCCCCATCGCGTGCAGGGCACCGCCGTGTTCCTCACCGCGCGCCCGGACGCCGTGCCCCACGCGCTGTTGCACAACCTGCTGCACAATCAGGTGCTGCATGAGCAAGTGGTGCTGCTGACGGTGGTCTACGAGGATATTCCCCGCGTGCCGGCCGCACGGCGGTTCGAGGTGGACGCCTACGGCGAAGGCTTTTTCCGCGTGATCCTGCACTTTGGTTTTACCGACGAGCCGGACGTGCCCGAAGCGCTGAAGTTGTGTCACCTCGATGACCTGGACTTCAGCCCGATGCGCACCACCTACTTCCTCAGCCGCGAAACGGTGATCGCCTCGCGGATCAAGGGCATGGCCCGCTGGCGTGAGGGGTTGTTCGCCTTCATGTTGAAGAACGCCAACGGCAACCTGCGCTTCTTCAAACTCCCGGTAAACCGGGTGATCGAACTGGGTACCCAGGTCGAAATGTAAGCTGTTGCTGCACGGGGGCCGGCAATCGGCTCCCGCTTTCCTTTCTGAACCCTGTGCAATCCAGCGTTGTCGACTAGGCTCTAAGCACCGTTTGAATAGTGCCCACAGAACCCAGAAGAGGTGCGCCATGAGTCAGCTGCTCGAACCCTACACGCTCCGTCAATTGACCCTGCTAAACCGCATCGCGGTCTCGCCGATGTGCCAATACTCGGCGCAAGATGGCCTGGCCAATGATTGGCACCTGGTGCACCTTGGCAGCCGTGCCGTCGGTGGTGCCGGGCTGATTTTCACCGAAGCCACCGCCGTAACTGCCGATGGCCGCATTACCGCCCAGGACCTTGGGTTGTGGAATGACGCACAGATCGAACCGCTGCAACGCATCACGCGTTTCATCGCTGCCCAAGGCGCGGTGGCCGGTATTCAACTGGCCCACGCCGGGCGCAAGGCCAGCACTCATCGGCCTTGGATCGGCAAGCATGGCAGCGTCAAAGTGGAAGAGGGCGGCTGGACACCGGTGGGGCCATCACCCATTGCCTTCGACCCCCAGCACACCCCACCCAAGCAGTTGGACGAAGGCCAGATCCAGCAAGTGATCGCCGACTTCGTCGCCGCCGCCAAGCGCGCGTTGACCGCAGGCTTCGAAGTGGTGGAAATCCACGCGGCTCATGGTTATCTGCTGCATCAATTTCTCTCACCCATCAGCAACCAGCGCCAGGACCAGTACGGCGGCTCGTTCGAAAACCGCATCCGCCTGGTGCTGCAAGTGACCCAGGCTGTGCGTGATGTCTGGCCCCAGGAGCTGCCGCTGTTTGTGCGGGTCTCGGCGACCGACTGGGTGGAAGACGGCTGGAACCCCGATGAAACCGTGGAGCTGGCGCGTCGCCTGAAGGACTTGGGGGTGGACCTGATCGACGTCTCGTCTGGTGGCACCGCCGCCAACGCCGAAATCCCCACCGGCCCCGGCTACCAGACCCGCTTCGCCGAGCGCGTGCGCAAAGAGTCGGGCATGGCCACCGGCACCGTTGGCATGATCACCGAGCCAGCCCAGGCCGAGCACATCCTGCGCACCTGTCAGGCGGATATCATCTTCCTGGCCCGCGAGCTGTTGCGTGACCCGTACTGGCCGTTGCATGCCGATGATGACCTGGGCGGGCGCAAGGCCATCTGGCCGGCGCAATATCAGCGAGCGACGCACCGGGATCAGCCGATTCATGAGTCGGACCTGCGCGATTGACCTTCTGGGCTCTGCCATAACCCACCGCTGACCACGGTGGGTTTTTTCTAGGCCGTGCGCCGCCAGTTCGGCCAGGCCCACAGCGTCGCCGCGCGTAGCAGCCACTCCATCGGCCCATAAGGGTGGGTACGCAGCCAGCGTGCACTCAGCCACAGTTGCAGGGCAAAGATCCCAAGTGCCACAGGCAACATCAGCAGCGGGGCGAGCGTGTTGATCAGGCCTTCGCCATAGCCGCTGAACAGCAACCCCAGCAGTACCGATTGCAGCAGGTAGTTGCTCAGGGCCATCTTGCCCACCGGGGCCAGCCAGTGGCACAGCCAAGGCCCGGCGGCAGAGCTGAACAGTGCGAGCATAAGCAGGGCATAGGCGGCGCTCAACAACGGTGCCGTGAGTTGCCCCACGCCAAAGGCAAAGGTTTCCAGGCCGCCACCGGGGGCATAGGCGGCGCTCAAGGCATAGATCATTGCGCCCAACAGGCCTGCGGGCAGTGTGATGAGCAGCAAGCGGCTCAGGCGCGGCTGCCAGGCGTACGGGGCTACCAACAGCTGGCGTCGTCCGGCGGCATAACCGAAGAAGAACATCGCCAGGGCGCTAGGCCCTTGCAACAACCATAACGCCTGCACGGTGCTCCACAGATGGCCACTGTGAAAACGCAGGGTATCCACTGCACTGCCAGTAAACGCCACGAGTTTGTCTGCGGCGTCGGGGCTTGAGACCCCGGTCAGGTTGCCTTCCAATGCTTGCAGCACACCCAGCAGCATCCACGCCGAACAGGCGGTCACCACCAGGCAAATGCCCCAACGGTACGCCTTGGCCGGAGACAGGTTGCGAGCCGCCAATAGCACCAGGCCGAGCAAGGCATAGGTGGAAAGAATCTCCCCGTAATACAGTGCAGCGCCGTGGGCCAGCCCCAGGGCCAGCAGGGCCAATTGCCGGCGCACCATTCGCGGTGCGAAAGCAGCATTGGCACGTTCGGCGGCGGCCATCTGTAAGGTAAAGCTGTAGCCGAACAGAAAGGAAAACAGCAGGTAGAACTTGGTTTCGAACAGCAGCGAAATGACAAACCGGACCACGTGGTCGACGGTGCCGGCATAGTCGGGGTTGGTGAGGGTTGATGCGTAATAAGGGTCGGCGAACGCGCAGATATTCACGGCCAGAATGCCAAACAGGGCAAAGCCGCGTAACGCATCGACGTGCACCAAGCGTGTCGGGGTCATCTTCAGCGCCCTTGCAGCAGGTGCACCACCAGGCCGCGCAGCACTTGCGTCTGTTGGTCCGGGTGGAAGTCCGCATCGGCTGCGACGCGGGCGAACATGCCATCGATCAGGGTGGCCAGCCAACTGGCGGCTTCAGGCGCAGAGAGTGATGTGTGAAGTTGCCCGGCGCGGTCGGCGGCTTTGATCAGCGCTTCCAGGCCTTCGCGCAAATAGCGGTCGTTGGCCTTCATCAGGTGTGCCACCGCTTCATCGCGGTGGCCCAAAGCGGAAATCTCCAAGGCCAGGCCGGCGTAGTGGCGGTCGCAGGCCAAATGGCAGGTGTGGTCGACAAACGCCAGCAAAGTCGCCATCGGGTCTTCGGCGTCGGCCAGAGGTGCCATGCCCTGCCGAATCTGCTCACCTTCGCGCGCCACCAACGCCAGCAGCACTTCATGCTTGCTGGCGAAGTAATGGAACAGGTTACCGGCGCTCATTCCGGCGGCGGTGCAGATGTCGGCTGTGCGGGTAGCGACAAACCCGGCTTCGGCGAAACACCGGGATGCGGCATCAAGCAGCGCCATGCGCTTGGTTTCGCGTTGTTGCGGATCGACGGTGCGCATAGTGGGTTCATTAATTAATTGAGTGGTCACTCAATTAAATGGTGCGTAGGAAAATACTGCAAGCTTTTTGCTCAAAACCCATCATTTAAGTTTTTACTCTAAAAAATCCCACGCTTGGCAAGATCGTTTCTACGCTTAGAGTAAGTCTGATTTCTGGCCCAGGAAGTCAGTCGGTTTGTTCACTGAGGCATTGCGCTTCATGGGCGGCGGTTATGGGCAAAGGGAGTATTTGATGGATATCAGGAGAAGCAGTCCATGGCCAAGTCCTATGGTGTAGCGGGGGTGGTGGCGTCGTTTCTGGCCCGCAGTGTGTCTTTACGGGGCCGAAGGCTGAGTTCGGATGAAGTGGAACTGCTGACGCAGTATCGCGCCCTGACCGAGAGCGATCAGGTGGCGATGCGCTATTTGATGGGGGCGATGAAGAGTGTGTCGCGGTTTTGAGCACCTGTAGGCGCTGGCTTGCCAGCGATGCAGGCACCGCGATGCGTCAGTCGCACCGCAGTGATGCCAGCGCCGGCAAGCCAACGTCTACAAGGGACGATCAGGTGTACTTACGCTGGTCCGGTGCCGGCGGGAAGTACTGATACAACCAGGTTTCACTCAAGGTGCGGTCCTGGGTGCGGATAAACAAGCGCAGTTCCACCGGCTCCACGCTGTCGCTGGTCGGGTACCAGTCAAACAGAATGCGGTAGCCCTTAATGTTATCCAGCACCAGCACGCTGAAATCCTTGACCTGACCGTGGGAGCACGTCACCACCGGCTCGATCCCGGTGCCCGATGGCAGGCGATCCAGGCCGCCGCCCTTGAAGTCCACGGCAAAACGGCGCGCCCACACCGGTGGGTAGTGTTCACCTGGTGCCCAACCTTCGGTAAAGCCTCCCATCCCCGAACGAGTAGCGTCGACTTGCGCCAACGGTGTGCTTACCGGCGGCAGCGCGCTCCAGTACAGCTTGTAGCCGTAGTTGAGCGAGTCGCCGGCCGCCACGGGTTTTTTCGGGGTCCAGAAGGCCACGATGTTGTCGAGGGTTTCGCCGGTTGTAGGAATTTCCAACAGGTCGATGGAGCCTTCGCCCCAGGCAGTGGTCGGTTCGACCCACAGGCTTGGGCGCTTGCTGTACCAGTCCACAGTGTCCTGGTAGCTGGCGAACTCATGGTCGGTCTGCACCAGGCCGAAGCCTTTCGGGTCTTTGTCGGCGAACGCGTTGAATTGCAACTTGGCCGGGTTGTTCAGCGGGCGGCAGATCCACTCGCCGTTGCCGCGCCACATCGCCAGGCGGTCCGAATCGTGGATCTGCGGGTGGATGGTGTCGCACATACGGCGTTCGTGAGTGCCGCAGCTGAACATGCTGGTCATTGGTGCGATACCCAGTTGTTCAATGGTGGTACGCGCATTGATGTGCGCGTCGATCGCCATCACCACCTGGTTGGCCTGGCAGTCGATATCGAAGCGGTAGGCGCCGGTAGCGCTCGGCGAATCGAGCAGGGCATAGACCACGAAGCGTGTGGCGTTCTTGTCCGGGGTTTCAAACCAGAACTGCGTGAAGTCGGGAAACTCCTCGCGTTTTTTTGCGTAGGTGTCGATGGCCAGGCCACGGGCGGAAAGGCCGTACTGCCCGGTACTGTCCACCGCGCGGAAGTAGCTGGCGCCGAGAAACGACAGCACGTCATGACGGTCCAGCTCCGGCGCCTTGAACAGCTTGAAGCCGGAAAAGCCCAGGTCGCCAGTCAGTTGCTGGGTGTCGACGGTGGTCTTTTCATAGTTGAACAGCGACGGCCGGAAATGTACCTCTCGCGCTTCGCGGGTCTTGGGGTCAACACTGTGCATGCGCACCGGGGTCTTGAAGCCCATGCCGACGTGGAAGAACTGCACGTCCAATTGGCCGTTCAATTCCTTCCACAGCGAATGGTTA
This sequence comes from Pseudomonas simiae, assembly GCF_000934565.1. Classification (NCBI taxonomy): domain Bacteria; kingdom Pseudomonadati; phylum Pseudomonadota; class Gammaproteobacteria; order Pseudomonadales; family Pseudomonadaceae; genus Pseudomonas; species Pseudomonas simiae. The sequence continues at coordinate 1,316,893 of NZ_CP010896.1, forward strand.
CCGTCGTAGCCGATGGCGTTGAAATTCTGGGGCGTCATGGTCGCCAGTGTCGGCGGCAGTACCTGTTTGGTGTCCTTGTAAGCGGTCCCGGCGAGTTGTTTGGCCTGGGCCTTGAGCGATTCGAAGTCGAACGCCACGGCCTTGCCATCGGCAGCACGGTTCCCCGCCCAGGCTTGGGCGGCGAGCAGGCCGCTGGCCGACAAACCGGTGTAAGCCGCAATGGCCATGGACGCTTTGAGCAAATTCCTGCGGTGCATAGAGACAACCTGTCGTGAGCAAATCCCGCGCCGTTCCTGGCACGTGCTGGATCAGAAATTACGGTTCGGACATGCCTTCGACCAAACGCAACGGACATTAAACAGACGCTGGATAGCTTAAGCGGTTCGATGACGTAGGAAAATTGATTGATGGCGGGGTGATGGCGTTGCAAGTGAAACAAGGTGTTGCAGGGGGGGCGAGCGAACACACTCCTCAGGAAAGAAGACGACCCCATGTAGGAGCGGGCTTGCCTGCGATGGCATCAGCTCGGTCAGACTGGAGGCCGAGTCGACCGCATCGCAGGCAAGCCCGCTCCCCCATTAGGTTCAGGCGTCAGGTCACGTTCAGGCCACTTCGCCCGCTGCCCTGTACGCCTCATCAATCGCCGCATGGGCATACGCACTCCACGCCGCATCCGAGTTAGCGATACTCACATGCCCCACCGGCTTTTTCGCCAGCTTCATCAACGCTTCGCTTTCATCGGCATCATCGAACAAGCTGTTGGAGAAGGTCGCATAACCGTGTGACCAGCGGTTGACAGTGATCGCCAGGATGTCGGTCTCATGGTTGAACCCACCCGGCCCGAGCATACGTTGCAACTGATCACGCAACTGCGCTTCCAACTGCTCGAACGTCTGCCCATACAGTTTGCCCCGCCCGGCACGGGCCTGGTCGCGGGCGTTCATGCCGCTGTTGGGGCTGGTGGGCACGTAGACCATGTGCAAGCCGATCGGCTGTGTCGGGTCGCGCGGGTGGTCGTAGCCTCCCATGCTCACCGGGTAGTCCAACTTGATGCGGCTGTAAGGCTGGGTCGCCGCGTAGATCTCATGCACGCCCAGTGTCTGGAACGACTGCCAATTACGGATCACCACCTTGGTGTACACCAGCGGGTATTTTACGTTCTGGCTCAGGGCATGGGCCTGCGGCGCCGGCAGATCCTTCAACAGGTACGGGATCATCATGTTGTAGCAGGCCAGGATGCAGCGTTTGCCGCGCACCTGTGCGAGTTGTCCGCCACGGCTGTAGCCGATATGCACGCCGTTGTCGACGTTACGCACGCTGACCGCCGTGCTGTTCAAGCGCAATCGCACGGCTGCCTTGGGCTGGTCGAGCTTGGCGTAGTCGAACGTCGCCAGCACGATATCGTCCATGGTATGCCCTGGCGCCACGCCCGGGATCAGGCTGCGCACCAGCAAGCGCGCCACCGAGGCATTTCCATCGGGGAAGTGGTAGATGTAGGGCTCTTCCATTTCCGCTGCCGCTTCTTCGCTGATGGGCGCCAGGTTCATCCCGGCAAAGCCTGGGAAACCCACGCTGTAGGCGTCAGCCGAAGCGACGGCATCAATGCTCAACGCCATGAAGTCATTGGTGCGGCTCTGGAAATACTTCACCGCGCCTTCCGATAATCCTACGTTCTTGAGCAGAAAGTCGCGGTAGCTGGTTGCTGCCAAGTAGTCGGCCTTTTCTTCGGCAGTCTTGCCCGGCAGGTAATCCTTGGGCGCCATGTGCAGCTCGATCAGGGCCTGGCGGTCTGCCGCTGGCAATGGGAAGTCATTGATGAAATCGCGGATGGCGCGGGCATTCAGCTGGCCTGGTGCAACATCGTCAGCCACCATCGGGGTCGGGTCGCCGGTCACCAGTTTGTCTTCGCCGAAGTTTTCCTTGTCGAAGAACACCCCGCGCGACAGTCCCAGGCCTGGGTAGAACTGGCGATCGAAGGCGGTTTCAAAGCGCTTTATATTCACCCCGAGCGTTTTCAACAGCCCGTTCACTTCCTTGCTGTACAGGTGGTTGGGCGACTGGAAAGCCTCGCTCCCGCCGTAGCCGATGATCATGCGGCCACCGGCCTGGAATTCGTTGCGCTTGGCGTGGCCGCCGAAGTCGTCGTGGTTTTCCAGGATCAGGATCTTCGCCTTGGGGTGTTTTTCGCGGTAGAACCACGCCGCCGACAAACCACTCAAGCCACCACCGACCACCACCAGGTCGTAATCCTCGGTGATCGGCAGTTTGTCGGTGTCGAACACCTTCTTTTCCCAGCCCATCTGGTGCGCCACTTCGAACGAGCCGGCATGGCTGCCGCGCAGGCCGGTGAGGGCAGGTGGGTAGTAACGGCCATCGGGGGCGGCTTGCAGGATTTGCAGCGGGGTCATGCCAGCGGCAATCGTGATGGCGACGCCGTTGAGGAAGTCGCGGCGGGTGATATCCATGGGAGATCCTGAAAATTATTGTTATAGGTTCCCGGCATCCAGAACGGATGCCGGGTTAAATCGTCAGTGCTTGAACATCACATGGCGCACGCTGGTGTAGTCCTCCAACCCATACATGGACATGTCCTTGCCATACCCGGACAGTTTCTGACCGCCGTGGGGCATTTCGCTGACGAGCATGAAGTGGGTATTCACCCACGTGCAGCCGTACTGCAGGCGTGCGGCCAAGCGGTGGGCGCGTCCTACATCGGCGGTCCACACGGACGACGCCAGGCCGTAGTCCGAATCGTTGGCCCAACCGAGCACCTGCGCTTCATCAGTGAACCGGGTCACCGATACCACCGGCCCGAACACTTCGCGGCGCACGATCTCATCGTCCTGCTGCGCGTCGGCCAGCACGGTCGGTTCAAAGAAGAAGCCATTGCCTTCCACCGCCTTGCCGCCGGTGACCAGGCGAATGTGCGACTGCGCCACGGCGCGTTCGACGAAACCTGCGACACGGTCGCGATGCTGCGCGGTAATCAATGGGCCCAGCTCGGTGGCCGGGTCATCCTGCAAGCCGTACTTGATGCTGGCGACCGCCGCGCCGAGTTTCTCGACAAACTGCTCGTAGATCTCCGCTTGCGCGTAAATCCGACAGGCTGCGGTGCAATCCTGACCGGCGTTATAGAAGCCGAAGGTGCGGATGCCTTCCACGGCGGCGTCGATGTCCGCGTCGCTGAAGATGATCACTGGCGCCTTGCCACCCAGCTCCATGTGCATGCGCTTCACGCTGTCGGCGGTGCTGGAGATGATGTTTGCGCCGGTGGCGATGGAGCCGGTCAGCGACACCATGCGCACTTTCGGGTGGTTCACCAGCGGGCTGCCGACGGTTGGCCCGCGGCCGAACACCAGGTTGAGCACACCGGCCGGGAAGAGGTCAGCGGCCAGTTCGACCATGCGCAGGGCCGTCAGCGGGGTTTGTTCCGACGGCTTGAGCACCACGGTATTGCCGGCGGCGAGGGCCGGGGCGATTTTCCAGGCAACCATCATCAGTGGGTAGTTCCACGGTGCGATGGACGCAATCACGCCCACCGGGTCGCGGCGGATCATCGAGGTGTGGCCGGGCAGGTATTCACCGCCTGCCGAACCGCTCATGCAACGGCTGGCGCCGGCAAAGAAACGGAATACATCGGCAATCGCCGGGATCTCATCATTCAAGGCGGCGCTGTAGGGCTTGCCGCAGTTGTCCGATTCCAGCTGGGCCAGCTCTTCGCCGTGGGCTTCGATCACGTCCGCCAGTTTCAGCAGCAACAGCGAGCGGTCTTTGGGTGCGGTTTGCGACCAGCTTTCGAACGCCGCATCGGCTGCGCGCACGGCGGCGTCGACCTGGGCTTCGCTGGCTTCGTTGATTTCCACCAGCACGCGGCCGAGCGCCGGGTTGAATACAGCCTGGGCCGGGCCTTCGCCTTCTACCAGTTGGCCGTTGATCAGCAGTTTGGTTTGCATGGTTCAGCTCTCCTAAAACGAGTGTTTACCCCTGAGCAAATACGGTTCAAATGTGGGCGCTGGCTTGCCCGCGATAGCGGTGGATCAGCCAGCCGATTCATCAACTGACAGCCTGCGATCGCAGGCAAGCCAGCTCCCACACTGATCCGTGTTTCTTCAGTGGCAGGGTCTTGTCAGTTATTTACCGCCACTCCCCGCCACGCTTTCACCGCCGCGGGTCAGGTAATAGGCACCGAGAATCGGGAACATCGTCACCAGCATCACCAGCATGGCGACCACGTTGGTCACCGGCACATCCCGTGGGCGGCTGAGCTGGTTGAGCAGCCACAAGGGCAAGGTGCGTTCGTGGCCGGCGGTGAAGGTGGTGACGATGATTTCGTCGAACGACAGCGCAAAGGCGAGCATGCCGCCGGCCAGCAGTGCCGAGCCCAGGTTGGGCATGATGATGTAGCGGAAGGTCTGCCAGCCGTCGGCACCCAGGTCCATCGACGCTTCGATCAGGCTGTGGGAGGTGCGGCGCAAGCGTGCGATGACGTTGTTGTAGACGATCACTACGCAGAAGGTCGCGTGGCCGACGATGATGGTGAACATCCCCGGCTCGATGCCCAGCGTCTTGAAAGTCGCCAGCAACGCGATACCGGTGATGATCCCCGGCAGCGCAATCGGCAGGATCAACATCAGCGACACACCTTGCTTGCCGAAGAACTCGCGGCGATACAGCGCAGCCGAGGCCAGGGTGCCGAGCACCATGGCGATCAGGGTAGCGATGGCCGCAATCTGCAACGACAGCTTGATGGCTTCCAGCACGTCCGGCCGGGCGAACGCCACGCTGAACCACTTCAGGGTGAAGCCCTGGGGCGGAAAGCTGAACGCGGCTTCTTCGGTATTGAAGGCGTAGAGAAAGATGATCAGGATCGGGAAGTGCAGAAACACCAACCCGCCCCAGGCTGCAATCTTCAGACTCATACTTGATTTTTCAGAGTGCATCGAAGGCCCCCAGGCGTTTGACGATGGACAGGTAAACCGCGATCAGCACGATCGGTACCAGAGTGAACGCCGCCGCCATGGGCATGTTGCCGATGGCGCCTTGCTGGGCGTAGACCATGCCGCCGACGAAGTAGCCGGGCGGGCCCACCAATTGCGGCACGATGAAGTCGCCCAGCGTCAGCGAGAAGGTAAAGATGGAGCCGGCGGCAATCCCCGGAATCGACAGTGGCAGGATCACCTGCATGAAGGTCTGACGCGGCTTGGCGCCAAGATCCGCCGAGGCTTGCAGCAACGACGGCGGCAGTCGTTCCAGGGACGCCTGGATCGGCAGGATCATGAACGGCAGCCAGATGTAAACGAACACCATGAAGCGCCCCAGGTGCGAGGTGCTCAAGGTGCTGCCGCCCACGCCGGGAATGCCCAGCACGAACTGCAACACCGGCTCCAGGCCCAGGTGCTGCACGAACCACTGCGCTACGCCGCCCTTGGCCAGCAGCAAGGTCCAGGCATAGGCCTTGACGATGTAGCTGGCCCACATCGGCATCATCACCGCGATGTAGAAAAACGCCTTGGTCTTGCCCGTGGTGTAGCGCGCCATGTAGTAGGCAATCGGGAAAGCAACGATGGCGCTGGCGATCGACACCGCGATCGCCATGCTCAGGGTGCGCACGATGATGTCGAAGTTCGACGGCTGGAACAGCGCGGCGAAGTTGGCCAGGGTCAGGTCCGGCGTGACCGCCATGGTGAAGTCGTCAAACGTATAGAAGCCTTGCCACAGCAGGGTCAGCAGCGAACCCAGGTAGATCGCGCCGAACCAGATCAACGGCGGCACCAGCAGCATCGCCAGGTAGAGGTTGGGCTTGCGGTACAGCAGGTTGGAAAACCTGCGCATCGGCGGTTGGGAAAGGGCCAGGCTCATGTCACACCTCGCCTGCGATATCGGTCAGCGGCACCATGGCTTCACGGGCCCAGCGCGCGGTGAGGGTCTGGCCGACCTGGTGGCCGGCAGTGGTGTCCAGCCACTGGTTGTTGGCGCGGCTGATATTCAGGGCCTGGCCGTTTTCCAGCTTCAATTCATAGCGGGTGGCGCTGCCCTGGTACTGGATATCGTGGAGCAAACCGCTGATTTCCACTTCGCCGGTGCCCAGCGGGCCTTCGGCAAACCGCACATGTTCCGGGCGGATCGAGAAGGGTTGCGCGGTGCCGCCGAGGCGCTGGGCCAGCTCGCCACGAATCACGTTGGAGGTGCCGACGAACTCGGCGACGAACGACGTGGCCGGTTTCATATAGAGGTTGCGCGGCGTGTCGACCTGTTCGATGCGGCCTTTGTTGAACACCGCTACGCGGTCGGACATCGACAACGCTTCGGTCTGGTCGTGGGTCACGAAGATAAAGGTGATGCCCAGTTGGCGTTGCAGCTTCTTCAACTCACTTTGCATCTGCTCGCGCAGCTTGAGGTCGAGGGCTCCCAGGGGTTCATCGAGCAGCAACACCCGTGGGCGGTTGACCAGAGCGCGAGCCAGGGCGACACGTTGGCGTTGGCCGCCGGAGAGCTGTACCGGCTTGCGGTCGCCATAGCCGCCGAGGGCGACCATTCCCAGGGCTTCTTCGGCACGGTTCATACGCTCGGTCTTGCCCACGCCCTTGACCTTGAGGCCGTAGGCCACGTTGTCGCGCACATTCATATGGGGGAACAGTGCGTAATCCTGGAATACAGTGTTGACGTCACGCTGATACGGCGGCAACCCCGCGGCTTCCTCGCCATGGATGCGGATCGAGCCCGCGCTCGGCTGCTCGAACCCGGCTATCAGGCGCAGGCAGGTGGTCTTGCCCGAGCCGGAAGGGCCGAGCATGGAAAAGAACTCGCCGTCCTGGATATCGATGGAAACCCGGTCAACGGCTTTCACTTCGCCGAACTGACGGGAAACGTGAGTGAATTGGACTGCAAGCGTCATGGTGCGGTGCTCCAAAAAGGCGCGGGTCGTCGCAGCGGCCCGGCCTGGACTTCTGAAAAAACGGGGTAGCGGTGTACGCGGTCAAAATGTGGGAGCGGGCTTGCTCGCGAATGTGGTGTTTCAGCCAACACATCTGTAACTGACCCACCGCTTTCGCGAGCAAGCCCGCTCCCACCTTTTGTCCTGCGTTGTCAGGAAGGCTTAGCGGCCACCCATGATCGCGATGTAATCCTGGGTCCAGCGGCTGTACGGCACGAACTTGCCGCCTTCAGCCTGCGGGGTTTTCCAGAAGGCGATCTTTTCGAACTGGTCGAAACCGTTGGTCTTGCAACCCTCGGCGCCGAGCAACTCGCTTTCCTTGCACGCCGCGGGCACCGCCGGCAGCGAACCGAACCAGGCGGCAACGTCGCCCTGGACTTTTGGCTGCAGCGACCAGTCCATCCACTTGTAGGCGCAGTTCGGGTGCTTGGCCTCGGTGTGCAACATGGTGGTGTCGGCCCAGCCAGTGGCGCCTTCCTTAGGAATGGTCGAGGCAATCGGCTGCTTCTCGTTCTGCAGGCCGTTGACCTGATACGGCCAGGCGCTGGAGGCCACCACACCTTCGTTCTTGAAGTCACTCATTTGCACGGTGGTGTCGTGCCAGTAGCGGTGGATCAGCGGTTGCTGGGCGCGCAGCAGTTCGAGCACGGCCTTGTACTGGGTTTCGGTCAGTTCGTAGGGGTTCTGGATGCCCAGTTCCGGCTTGGTCGATTTGAGGTACAGCGCCGCATCGGCGATGTAGATCGGGCCGTCATACGCTTGCACGCGGCCTTTGTTCGGCTTGCCGTCCGGCAGGTTCTGCGGGTCGAAAATGACATTCCAACTGGTGGGCGCGGTCTTGAACACGTTGGTGTTGTACATCAACACGTTCGGGCCCCACTGGTACGGGGTGCCATAGGTTTGTTGGCCGACCACGTACCACGGCGCATCTTTCAGGCGTGGGTCGATGTTCTTCCAATTGGGAATCAGCGCGGTGTTGATCGGCTGCACGCGCTTGCCGACGATCAACCGCAGTGACGCATCGCCCGACGCGGTCACCAGGTCATACCCGCCCTTGGCCATCAGGCTGACCATTTCGTCAGAGGTGGCGGCGGTTTTCACATTGACCTTGCAGCCGGTTTCCTTCTCGAAACCGGTGACCCAGTCGTAGGCCTTGTCACTTTCGCCACGTTCGATATAGCCGGGCCAGGCGACGATATCCAGCTGGCCTTCACCGGCGCCCACCGCTTTGAGCGGTTCGGCGGCCTGGAGGCTGGCGCTGGCCAGCAGCGCGGTGGTCAGGGCACTGAGCAGTGCAGTCTTGTGCGCAGACATGGGGGTTCCCTCTTCTTTAATTATGGTCGGGGCAGTGTTTGAAGCCGGTAACGCAAACGCTTAATTGTTGTTTTAAAGATGCTGGCCGTGGCGCGCCATGATGTGGCGCACCACGCTGTAGTCCTGCAGCGAATCGCTGGACAGATCTTTCCCATACCCCGAGCGCTTCAAGCCGCCGTGGGGCATTTCGCTGACCAGCATGAAATGGCTGTTGATCCAGGTGCAGCCGTATTGCAGGCGCGCCGCCACCTGCATGGCCTTATCAAGGTTCTGGGTCCATACCGAGGACGCCAGGCCGTATTCGGAATCGTTGGCCCAGTCCACCGCCTGTTCCAGCTCATCGAAGCGCGTCACCGTGACCACCGGGCCGAACACTTCGCGCTGCACGATTTCGTCGTTTTGTTTACAGCCGGCGAGCAGGGTGGGCTGGTAATAGAAGCCCGCGCCGGAATGCACGGCGGCACCGGTGATGCGTTCGATATGCGGTTGGCCGAGGGCACGCTCGACAAAACTGGCGACCCGGTCGCGCTGGCGCGTGCTGATCAGCGGGCCGAGTTCATTGTCGGCATCACGTTTACCGGCAAAACGCAGGCTGCTGACCGCTGCGCCCAGCTCGGCGACCAGTTTGTCGTGGATACCGGCCTGGGCGTAGATGCGGCACGCGGCAGTGCAGTCCTGACCGGCGTTGTAATAGCCGTAGGCGCGTACCCCGTCGACCACGGCGTGCAGGTCGGCGTCGTTGCATACGATCACCGGGGCCTTGCCGCCCAGTTCCAGGTGCGTGCGTTTTAGGGTTTTTGAGGCGGCTTGCAGAATCTTCTGCCCGGTGACGATATCGCCGGTCAACGAAACCATGCGCACTTTGGGATGGCTGACCAAGTGACTGCCAACGCCTTCGCCGCCGCCGCACAGAATGTTGATCACGCCGCGTGGCAACAGTTCTTTCAGGACCGGAGCCAGGGCCAGGATCGACAGCGGCGTGTGTTCCGATGGTTTGAACACCAACGTATTACCGGCGGCCAGGGCTGGGGCGATTTTCCACGCAGCCATCATCAGCGGGTAGTTCCACGGCGCAATGGATGCCACCACGCCAATCGGGTCGCGACGCACCATGCTGGTGTAGCCCGGCAGGTATTCACCGCTCAGTTGTCCGGTCTGGCAGCGCACGGCGCCGGCGAAGAAACGGAACACGTCGACGGTGGCGCTCAAGTCATCCTGGCGGGCCAGGTGCAACGGCTTGCCGCAGTTCAGGGACTCCAGGCGGGCCAGGTAGTCGGCTTGTTTTTCGATGGCGTCGGCAATGCCGAGCAGGATGTTCGAGCGTTGCTGCGGCGTGGTACGCGACCAACCGGCAAAGGCGCGGTGGGCGGCGAGGATCGCGGTTTCCACCTGCTCGGCGCTGGCTTCGGCGATTTGGGTAAGCACTTCACCGGTGGCCGGGTTGAGAATCGGCTCGGCAAAACCCTGGCCATGAACCAGTTCGCCGTCGATCAGCAACGCAGTGAGTAGCGGGGTGGGCGCGCCGGGCATTTTTCGCGATCTCTTTTCTTGTGTGGCCATGGGCGTTCTCTTACAAGGCGCCTGACCTTCTCTTATGGGATGAACAGAGACTAGAGGTCAGGCGCGAGGTCAACAAATACTAAATACTGAATGCAGCATTCGATTAAATAGATGGCTTGCGTGGGTGCGGCTGTTCGCGGGCGACGGTCAGGAACGGGTCCACCAGCGTCGGACGCGCGGTGCCACGGCGCCACGCCAGGCCGACATCAAGGGTCTGGCTGAGGTCGGCAATCGGCCGCGCTTCAATGATGTCGCCCTCAAGCGACCAGGGCCGGTAGGTCATGTCCGGCTGGATCGACACGCCCAGGCCGGCGGCCACCAGGCTGCGAACGGCCTCGGTAGAGGCGGTGCGCAAGGTCACGCGGGGTTGCAGGCCCGCACTCGTCCACATGCGCTGGGCGTTGTGGCCCATTTCGTCGACGTTCAGCTGAATCAGCGGCTCACGCGCCACATCGGCCAGGTTGATACTGTCGTGTTCCAGCAATGGATGTTGCGCCGGTAGCCACAAACGGTGGGGCGAATGGGTAAGGACTTCGGTCTGCAGGGCGTGGCGGTCTTCCAGGTTGGAGAGAATCAGCACGCCCACGTCGATTTCGCCGCTGACCAGCAAATGCTCGATATACGGGCGTTCATCCTCCATCACGCGGATTTCCACATTAGGATAGGCGCGCTGGAAGCGGGTCAGCAGGTCCGCGAGGTAATAGCCCGCCACCAGGCTGGTCACGCCGATGGTCAACTGTCCGGCGACTTGATCGGTGCTCTGTTGCAGGCTGCGCTTGGCGTTGTCGACGGTGGCCAGAATGAGGTGTGCCTGGCGCAGGAATTGATGGCCCTGGTGGGTCAGGGTCATGCCCTTGGCGTGACGGTTGAACAGGTTGACGCCGATTTCCTGCTCCAATTGCTGGATCGCCAGGGTCAGGGTGGACTGGGAAATAAACGCGGTCTGCGCGGCGGCAGAGATCGAGCCGGTCTCGGCCACTGCAATAAAGTGCCGGATTTGACGCAAGGTCATCATGCTGGAATTACCAGTGAGCTATTTTTATAGATGTGTTCGAGTGTATATCGATTTAAGCGAAGGGCGGCTGCGTTACATCTGGAAGCACTCTAGATCGGGGCTTTTTGGCACTTAGTTTTACGCTGGGAGCCTATTGGTCTTATGAACCCTAGTGTCTGGAGGCTACGAATGAATACCCGTGGATTGCTCGATCAGTTGCTCAAGTCCGGCCAGGACATGTTGCAAAACAAGGCTGGCGGCCAGCGTAAACAGGACGACAAAGGTGCGTTGGGCGGTTTGCTTGGCGGTGGTGGCCTGGGCAGCCTGCTCGGTGGTGCGGGCGGCGGCGCCCTGGCGGCCGGCGCGATGGGTCTGCTGCTGGGCAACAAGAAAGCCCGCAAGTTCGGCGGCAAGGCCCTGACCTACGGCGGCTTGGCGGCATTGGGCGTTATCGCCTACAAAGCCTACGGCAACTGGCAGGCCAGCCAGGCCAATGCGCCCCAAGGCGAACCGCAGACCATCGACCGCTTGCCACCGGCGCAGGTCGAGCAACACAGCCAGGGCATCCTCAAGGCGCTGGTCGCCGCCGCCAAGGCCGACGGCCATGTGGATGAGCGCGAGCGCGAACTGATCGAGGGCGAATTCACCAAGCTGGATAACGACCGCGAGTTGCACAGCTGGCTGCATGCCGAACTGAACAAGCCCCTGGACCCCGCCGACGTGGCGCGGGCCGCCGGCACGCCGGAAATGGCGGCCGAGATGTACATCGCCAGCGTGATGCTAGTGGACGAGGAAAACTTCATGGAGAAGGCCTACCTCGACGAGCTGGCACGCCAACTGAAACTGGAGCCAGGCTTGAAGCTGGAGCTGGAAAAACAGGTACGCCAAGCCACCCTCTGAGGCTGCCGCCTGACCACCAACACCCCGGTTGCCAGCATGGCCCGGGGTGTTTTTGCATTCTGTGAGCGCTACATCAAAACCCGTTGATAAATGAGGGCTTGCGCTCAGCTATACTCCCCCCATTTGAATGGCCCTTCGAGGAATTACTGTGAAGAACTGGACCTTGCGCCAACGGATCTTGGCGAGCTTTGCGGTCATTATCGCGATCATGCTGCTGATGGTCGTGGTGTCCTACTCGCGGTTGCTGAAGATCGAAGCAAGCCAGGAAGCAGTCCGGGACGATGCGGTGCCGGGGGTCTACCTCAGTTCGATGATCCGCAGCGCCTGGGTCGATAGCTATTTGGAGACCATCGATATCATCGGCCTGCGCGACGAAAAAGACCTTACCAATTCGGATAAGTCGGACTACAAGTCCTTCGAGGCGCGTATTGCGCAGCAGATGGCCACCTATGAAAAAACCATTCATGGTCAGGCCGACCGAATGGAGTTCGATAACTTCAAGGCAGCGCATATCACCTACAACAAAGTGCTCGCGCAACTGCTGGAGCGTGTCGATGCCGGTGACCTGCCGGGTGCGCGTACGTTGCTGGAAGAGCAATTGACGCCGATCTGGGTCGAAGGGCGCATGAAGCTCAACGACATCATTACCGAAAACAAGAACGTCTCCGACCGCGCCACCGCGGCAATCGACGAGTCGGTGCTGTCGGCCAAGGTCAGCATGGCCGTGTCGTTGGTCATCGCCGTCCTCGCCGCCGGCCTGTGCGGCCTGCTGCTGATGCGCGCGATCATGGCGCCGATGCAGCGCATCGTCGACATCCTCGAAACCATGCGCGACGGCGACCTGAGCAAACGCTTGAGCCTGGAGCGCAAAGACGAGTTTGGCGCAGTGGAAACCGGCTTCAATGACATGATGACCGAGCTGACCGCCCTGGTCTCCCAGGCTCAGCGTTCGTCGGTGCAGGTCACCACCTCGGTGACCGAGATTGCCGCCACCTCCAAGCAGCAACAGGCCACCGCCACTGAAACCGCGGCCACCACCACCGAAATCGGCGCCACCTCCCGCGAGATCGCGGCCACGTCCAAGGACCTGGTACGCACCATGACCGAAGTGTCCACTGCCGCCGACCAGGCGTCGGTTGCCGCCGGTTCCGGCCAGCAAGGCCTGGCGCGCATGGAAGAAACCATGCACTCGGTCATGGGCGCCGCCGACCTGGTCAACGCCAAGCTGGCGATCCTCAATGAGAAGGCCGGCAACATCAACCAGGTGGTGGTGACTATCGTCAAGGTCGCGGACCAGACCAACCTGCTGTCGCTCAATGCCGCGATCGAGGCCGAAAAAGCCGGTGAATATGGGCGTGGCTTCGCCGTGGTGGCCACCGAAGTGCGTCGCTTGGCCGACCAGACGGCTGTCGCCACCTACGACATCGAACAAATGGTGCGCGAGATCCAGTCGGCGGTGTCCGCTGGCGTGATGGGCATGGACAAGTTCTCCGAGGAAGTGCGTCGCGGCATGTTCGAAGTGCAGCAAGTGGGCGAGCAGTTGTCGCAGATCATCCATCAGGTGCAGGCCCTGGCGCCGCGGGTGTTGATGGTCAACGAAGGCATGCAGGCCCAGGCTACGGGCGCCGAGCAGATCAACCACGCCCTGGTGCAACTGGGCGATGCCAGCAGCCAGACTGTCGAGTCCCTGCGTCAAGCCAGCTTTGCCATTGATGAGCTGAGCCAGGTCGCGGTCGGTCTGCGCAGCGGCGTGTCGCGTTTCAAAGTCTGATGAGCGACCTCGCGGCTAAAAGCGGCGCCGTCCCGGCAGCGAAGAAAGCGTTGTTTCTGGTGTTCCACATCGGCGACGAACGTTACGCCCTCAAGGCCACGGAAGTGGCCGAGGTGCTGCCGCGCCTGCCGCTCAAACCCATTGCCCATGCGCCAGTATGGGTGGCGGGCATTTTTGCCCACCGCGGCACGCTGGTACCGGTCATTGACCTTAGCGCCCTGACGTTCGGCAAGCCGGCCCAGGCCCGTACCAGTACGCGCCTGGTGCTGGTCAATTACCAGCCGCAGCCTTGGGTTGAACCCCGCAGGTTGGGACTGATCCTGGAGCAAGCCACCGACACCCTGCGTTGCGACCTGGGGGAGTTCAAGCCCTACGGCCTGGACAACCGCGAGGCGCCGTATCTGGGGCTGGTGCGTGAAGATGCCTTGGGATTGATGCAATGGATTGGCGTCAACGAACTGCTCACCGATGACGTGCGCGCCTTGCTGTTTTCTGCCGAGCTGAGCCTATGAGCAGCGATCCGCGTTTCTTTGCCTTCCTCAAAGAGCGCATCGGCCTGGATGTCGCGTCGGTCGGCGAAGCCATCATCCAGCGTGCGGTGCGCCAACGCAGCCAGGCCGTTAATGCGCAAACGGCCGGTGAGTACTGGCAGCACCTGCAAAGCTCCGAGGATGAGCAACAGGCGCTGATCGAAGCGGTGATCGTTCCGGAAACCTGGTTTTTCCGTTATCCCGAATCGTTCGCGACCCTGGCCCGTCTGGCCAAGGCGCGACTTGCCGAGATCAAGCAGATGCGCGCCCTGCGCATCCTCAGCCTGCCATGCTCTACCGGTGAAGAACCGTATTCGATTGCCATGGCCTTGCTGGATGCTGGCCTGGCGCCGCACCAGTTCAAGGTGCTGGGCCTGGATGTCAGCCCGCTGTCGGTAGAGCGCGCGCGGCGCGGGGTGTATGGCAGAAATTCTTTCCGTGGTGGCGATATTGCCTTTCGCGACCGCCATTTCACCGAGTATGACGACGGTTACCACATTGCCGAGCGCGTGCGCGAGCAGGTGCGCCTGCAAGTGGGCAACCTGCTCGATCCTGGCCTGCTGGCGAATGAGGCGAGCTATGACTTCGTGTTCTGTCGCAACCTGCTGATCTACTTCGACCAACCGACCCAGAAGCAAGTGTTCGATGTGCTCAAGGGCCTGACGCACGTGGACGGCGTGCTGTTCATCGGCCCGGCCGAGGGCAGCCTGCTGGGGCGTCATGGCATGCGTTCGATTGGGGTGCCGCAGTCCTTTGCGTTCAGTCGGCATGCCGAGCCGGTCAAGCCGGAACCCGTGTTTGTGCCGATCGCCGCGCCCATCCCGCCACGCAGTGCGGCTCCGATTCCGACCAAGCCTCGGCCGTTCAGCACGGCCAGGGCCCAGGTGGTGCCGATCAAGGCGCCGCACACCGACGCGGGCGACCTGCTCGGTCGCATCGCCACCCTGGCCAATGAAGGCAAGAGTGCCGAAGCCCGTGCCGCGTGCGAACAGTATTTGAGCAATCACCCGCCGGCCGCCCAGGTGTTCTACTGGCTCGGGTTGCTCAGCGACGTGGCCGGCAGCGCCCTGGAAGCCCAGGGCTATTATCGAAAAGCCTTGTACCTGGAACCCCAGCACCCGCAGGCCTTGATGCACTTGGCGGCATTGCTCGAATCCCAGGGCGACAGTGCGGGAGCGCGCCGCTTGCAGGCGCGGGCCGCCCGTAGCGAGCGAGCTGACAGTGAGTCCAAACGATGAGTAACACCGACGCGCTCGACACCGGGGGCCTGGACCTGACCTTGGCCGACACCCAAGCCATCGATGACTGCTGGAACCGCATCGGCATCCATGGCGACAAATCCTGCCCGCTGCTGGCGGACCATATCCATTGCCGCAACTGCTCGGTGTACTCGGCGGCGGCCACGCGTTTGCTGGATCGCTACGCCTTGCAGCAGGACGCGCATCGCCCGCATGCCGCTGTCGAGTTGGGTGAAGACGTGGTCACCCGTTCGTTGCTGATATTCCGTCTCGGCGAAGAATGGCTGGGCATCGCCACGCGTTGCCTGGTGGAAGTGGCGCCGCTGCAACCGATCCATTCCCTGCCGCACCAACGCTCGCGCGCCTTGCTTGGCGTGGCCAACGTGCGCGGCGCGCTGGTGGCGTGCCTGTCGTTGGTGGAACTGTTGGGCCTGGACGTGACCAGCAACGGCGCCAGCGGTGGGCGCATCATGCCGCGCATGTTGATCATTGCGGCAGAGGATGGCCCGGTGGTGGTGCCAGTGGATGAAGTCGACGGTATCCACGCCATCGATGAGCGCACCTTGAAGGCGGCTTCGGCCTCCGGCCCTCAGGCCAGCGCACGCTACACCCAAGGCGTGTTGCAGTGGAAAGGCCGCAGCCTGCGTTGGCTGGACGAGGCGCAATTGTTGTCCGCCGTGACCCGGAGCCTCACATGACCCCCGACCAGATGCGCGATGCCTCGCTGCTGGAACTGTTCAGCCTGGAAGCCGACGCGCAGACCCAGGTACTGAGCGCGGGCCTGCTGGCCCTGGAGCGCAACCCCACCCAGGCCGACCAGCTCGAAGCCTGCATGCGCGCCGCCCACTCGCTCAAGGGCGCGGCGCGTATCGTCGGGGTAGACGCCGGGGTCAGCGTCTCCCATGTCATGGAAGATTGCCTGGTCATTGCCCAGGAAAGCCGCCTGTACCTGCAACCTGAACATATTGACGCGTTGTTGCAAGGCACCGACCTGCTGATGCGCATCGCCACGCCCGGCAATAACGTGGGGCCGGCCGATATCGAAGCCTATGTGGCGTTGATGGAGCGCCTGTTGGACCCGTCCCAGGCGCCGGTCAAGGCGCCGCCGCCGGAGCCTGTGCCTGTCGTTGAAGCACTGCCGCCGGAGCCTGAGCCCGCGCCGCCGGTGGTCGCCGAGCCGCCGCGTCACAACAAACGCATGACCGAAGGCGGCGAGCGCGTGCTGCGTGTGACGGCCGAGCGCTTGAACAGTCTGCTGGATCTGTCGAGCAAATCCCTGGTGGAAACCCAGCGGCTCAAACCGTACCTGGCTAGCCTGCAGCGCCTCAAACGCATTCAAAGCCAGAGCGTAAGGGCCCTGGACACGCTGGACGGGCAACTCAAGACTGAGAATTTGAACCTCGAAGCTCAAGAGGCCCTGGCCGATACGCGTCGCCTGCTCAGCGAAGCCCAGGCCTTGTTGGCGGAAAAGACCGCCGAACTGGATGAATTCGGCTGGCAGGCCGGGCAGCGCGCCCAGGTGTTGTATGACACCGCGCTGGCCTGCCGCATGCGTCCGTTTGCCGATGTGCTGGCCGGTCAGGTGCGCATGGTGCGTGACCTGGGCCGCAGCCTCGGCAAGCAGGTACGCCTGGAGATCGAGGGTGACAAGACCCAGGTCGACCGTGACGTGCTGGAAAAACTTGAAGCGCCGCTCACGCATTTATTGCGCAATGCCGTCGACCACGGCATCGAAATGCCCGAACAACGCCTGCTCGCAGGCAAGCCGGCTGAAGGCCTGATCCGCCTGCGCGCGTCCCATCAGGCCGGTCTGCTGGTGCTGGAATTGAGCGATGACGGTAATGGCGTCGACCTGGAACGCCTGCGCGGCACCATCGTCGACCGGCATCTGTCGCCGCTGGAAACGGCCCAGCGCCTGAGCGAAGAAGAGTTGCTGACGTTCCTGTTCTTGCCGGGGTTCAGCCTGCGCGACAAGGTCACCGAGGTGTCCGGGCGCGGCGTCGGCCTGGATGCGGTGCAGCATATGGTCCGCCAGCTGCGCGGTGCGGTGGTGTTGGAGCAGACGGCAGGGCAGGGCAGTCGTTTCCACCTGGAAGTACCCTTGACCCTGTCGGTGGTGCGCAGTCTGGTGGTGGAAGTCGGCGAAGAAGCCTACGCGTTCCCACTGGCTCACATCGAGCGCATGTGCGACCTGGCGCCGGACGACATCGTGCAACTGGAAGGTCGCCAGCATTTCTGGCACGAGGGCCGGCATGTTGGCCTGGTTGCCGCCAGCCAGTTGTTGCAGCGCCCGACGGGGCAGAACCCGTCGGACACTTTGAAAGTCGTGGTGATCCGCGAGCGCGATGCTGTGTATGGGATTGCCGTGGAGCGCTTTATCGGCGAGCGTACCCTGGTGGTCTTGCCGCTGGATGATCGCCTGGGCAAGGTCCAGGATATTTCCGCCGGCGCGTTGCTGGATGACGGCTCGGTGGTGTTGATCGTCGACGTTGAAGACATGCTGCGTTCGGTGGATAAGCTGCTGAACACCGGCCGATTGGAACGGATTGCCCGGCGCAGCCAACAAAGCACCGAGGCTCCGCGTAAACGGGTGTTGGTGGTGGATGACTCACTGACCGTGCGCGAGCTGCAACGCAAATTGTTACTTAATCGTGGTTATGAAGTGGCCGTGGCGGTCGATGGCATGGACGGCTGGAACGCCTTGCGCTCCGAAGACTTTGACCTGTTGATCACTGATATTGATATGCCTCGTATGGACGGTATTGAATTGGTCACACTCTTGCGCCGTGACAGTCGCCTGCAATCGTTGCCGGTGATGGTGGTGTCCTACAAGGATCGCGAAGAAGACCGACGCCGTGGACTGGACGCCGGCGCCGACTATTATTTAGCCAAAGCCAGTTTTCATGATGACGCCCTGTTGGACGCCGTGATGGAACTGATCGGAGGCGCGCGGGCATGAGGATTGCGATCGTCAATGACATGCCCCTGGCGGTGGAGGCCTTGCGCCGCGCCTTGAGCTTCGAGCCCGCGCATCAAGTTGTCTGGGTGGCCGCCAATGGCCTGGAAGCGGTGCAGCGCTGCGCTGAACTGACGCCGGACCTGATCCTGATGGACCTGATCATGCCGGTGATGGACGGCGTGGAAGCCACCCGCCAGATCATGGCCCAGACCCCGTGCGCCATCCTTATCGTCACCGTCGACCGCCAGGCCAACGTGAGCCGAGTGTTCGAAGCCATGGGCCACGGCGCCCTCGACGTAGTGGACACCCCGACCCTGGGCGTGGGCAACCCCAAGGATGCGGCGGCGCCGCTGTTGCGCAAGATCCTCAACATCGGCTGGCTGATCGGTCAGCGCGGCAGCCGCGTGCGTGCGGAAGCTTTGGCCCCGCGCATCACCGGCAAACGCCAGAGCCTGGTGGCCATCGGGTCCTCTGCGGGCGGCCCGGCCGCCCTGGAAATCCTGCTCAAGGGCTTGCCCCGTGACTTTCCCGCGGCCATCGTGCTGGTGCAGCATGTCGACCAGGTGTTCGCTGCCGGCATGGCCGAGTGGCTGAGCAGCGCCTCCGGCTTGCCGGTGCGCCTGGCCCGCGAAGGTGAGCCACCGCAAAGCGGCGTGGTGCTGCTGGCCGGCACCAACCACCACATTCGTTTATTGAAGAACGGCACGCTAGCCTATACCGCAGAGCCGGTGAACGAGATTTACCGGCCTTCGATCGACGTGTTTTTCGAAAGCGTGGCCAGCCACTGGAATGGCGATGCCGTCGGCGTACTGTTGACCGGCATGGGGCGCGACGGGGCCCAGGGCCTCAAGTTACTGCGTGAACAAGGTTATTTGACCATCGCCCAGGATCAGCAAAGCTCGGCGGTGTATGGCATGCCCAAAGCGGCGGCGGCGATTGATGCTGCTGTTGAAATTCGCCCACTGGATAGAATTGCGCCCCGACTGCTGGAGGTATTCGCCAAATGAACACGACCTCCCGCAGCACCGGCTTGCCGGCAGTAATTCAGGTGACTGCACATGAATGATTTACAGATCGACGACATCAAGACCGACGAAAATGCTGCCATGGTGTTGCTGGTCGACGACCAGGCCATGATCGGCGAAGCCGTGCGGCGTGGCCTGGCTCATGAAGAAAACATCGACTTTCACTTCTGCGCCGACCCGCACCAGGCGATTGCCCAGGCGATCCGCATCAAACCGACCGTTATCCTGCAGGATCTGGTGATGCCCGGCCTCGACGGCCTGACCCTGGTGCGTGAATACCGCAATCACCCGGCCACGCAGAACATCCCTATCATCGTGCTTTCCACCAAGGAGGACCCGCTGATCAAGAGCGCGGCGTTCTCGGCGGGTGCCAACGACTACCTGGTCAAGCTGCCGGACAATATCGAACTGGTGGCGCGGATCCGCTATCACTCGCGCTCGTACATGACCTTGTTGCAACGGGATGCAGCCTATCGCGCGCTGCGGGTCAGCCAGCAACAGTTGCTGGACACTAACCTGGTGCTGCAGCGGTTGATGAACTCCGATGGTCTTACCGGGCTGTCCAACCGGCGTCATTTCGATGAGTACCTGGAACTGGAATGGCGCCGTGCCATGCGTGACCAGACTCAATTGTCGCTGCTGATGATCGACGTGGACTTCTTCAAGACCTACAACGACAGCTTTGGGCATGTCGAAGGTGACGAGGCCTTGCGCAAGGTTGCCGCCGCCATCCGCGAAGCCAGCAGCCGCCCCTCGGATCTGCCGGCTCGCTACGGCGGTGAAGAGTTTGCTCTGGTGCTGCCGAATACCTCGCCGGGCGGTGCTCGGTTGGTGGCTGAAAAGCTGCGCATGGCGGTTGCCGCGCTGAAAATCCCGCATAACGCACCGACCGAGGGCTCAAGTCTGACCATCAGCATTGGGCTCTCGACCCTGACGCCGGTGCAGGGCACGGACTGTCGTCAATTGATCATGGCGGCGGATAAGGGGTTGTATACGGCCAAGCATAATGGGCGCAATCAGGTGGGGATCGAGTGACCTGAAGGCGCTGGACATCTAAATGTGGGAGCGGGCTTGCTCGCGAATGCGCTGGGTCGGTTGATATATCCGTGACTGACCCGCCGCATTCGCAAGCAAGCCGGCTCCCACATTTGATCCGTATCGTTCTACGGATCGTGTACAAACCCCACGCCTTTTCGCCAAGCGGACTGCCGTTCCCCCCCATTTGCCGTTATACTCGCCGGCTTTCAAAAGTTCGCCAACGAGTGCTGCCCGCCATGGAAATCAACCCGATCCTTAACACCATCAAGGACCTGTCCGAGCGCTCCGAAACTATTCGGGGGTATCTTTGACTACGATCAAAAGCATGAGCGTCTGACCGAAGTCAATCGCGAGCTTGAAGATCCTGCTGTCTGGAACAAACCTGAATACGCCCAGGAACTGGGTCGCGAGCGCGCTGCGCTGGCGCAGATCGTCGACACCCTCGACGAACTGAACACCGGCCTGGCCGATTGCCGTGACCTGCTGGACATGGCCGTCGAAGAAAACGACGAAGGCGCAGTGGGCGATGTCGTCGCCGAGCTGGCCCGTCTCGAGGAAAACCTCGCCAAACTCGAATTCCGCCGCATGTTCAGCCACGAGATGGACCCGAACAACGCCTACCTCGACATCCAGGCCGGTTCCGGCGGCACCGAGGCCCAGGACTGGGCCAACATCCTGTTGCGCATGTACCTGCGCTGGGCGGACAAACGCGGTTTCGAAGCGACCATCATGGAACTGTCCGCCGGTGAAGTCGCCGGTATCAAGGGCGCGACCGTGCACATCAAGGGTGAATACGCCTTTGGCTGGTTGCGCACCGAGATTGGCGTGCACCGCCTGGTGCGCAAGAGTCCGTTCGACTCCGGCAACCGTCGTCACACTTCGTTCTCTGCGGTGTTCGTCTCCCCAGAGATCGACGACAAGGTCGAGATCGAAATCAACCCGGCCGACCTGCGCATCGACACCTACCGTTCCTCCGGTGCCGGTGGTCAGCACGTAAACACCACCGACTCGGCCGTACGTATTACCCACGTACCGACCAACACCGTGGTCAGCTGCCAGAACGAACGTTCCCAGCATGCCAACAAGGACACCGCCATGAAAATGCTGCGGGCCAAGTTGTACGAGCAGGAAATGCAGAAACGCAATGCCGCGTCCCAAGCGCTCGAAGACACCAAGTCGGATATCGGCTGGGGTCACCAGATCCGCTCTTATGTGCTCGATGCGTCGCGGATCAAGGATCTGCGCACTAACATCGAACGCAGTGACTGTGACAAGGTGCTCGACGGTGATATCGACGAATACCTGGAAGCCAGCCTGAAATCCGGCCTGTAACACCCTATGTGGGAGCGGGCTTGCCCGCGATCCCCAGGCCGCAGGCCTGGGGGCAACGAACCTGTGATGGAAAATTTAAAGACATGAGCGACCAACAACTCGACCAGGCCCTGCAACAGGAAGAAAACTCCCTGATCGCCCTGCGCAAGGAAAAGCTTGCTGCCGAGCGCGCCAAGGGCAATGCCTTCCCCAACGACTTCCGTCGCGAAAACTACTGCGATGCCTTGCAGAAACAGTACGCGGACAAGACCAAGGAAGAGCTGGCAGAGGCTGCGATCCCGGTCAAGGTGGCAGGTCGCATCATGCTCAACCGTGGCTCGTTCATGGTGATCCAGGACATGACCGGTCGCATCCAGGTCTACGTCAACCGCAAGACCTTGCCTGAAGAAACCCTGGCCTCGGTGAAAACCTGGGACATGGGCGACATCATCGCCGCCGAAGGCACCCTGGCCCGTTCCGGCAAGGGCGACCTGTACGTCGAGATGACCCACGTGCGCCTGCTGACCAAGTCGCTGCGCCCGCTGCCGGACAAGCACCACGGCCTGACCGACACCGAGCAGCGCTACCGCCAGCGCTATGTTGACCTGATCGTCAACGAAGAAGTGCGCCACACGTTCCGTGTGCGTTCGCAAGTGATCGCGCACATCCGTACCTTCCTGATGCAGCGCGACTTCCTGGAAGTGGAAACCCCAATGCTGCAAACCATCCCCGGTGGTGCCGCAGCCAAGCCGTTCGAAACTCACCACAACGCACTGGACATGGAAATGTTCCTGCGTATCGCGCCGGAGCTGTACCTCAAGCGCCTCGTTGTTGGCGGCTTCGAAAAAGTGTTCGAGATCAACCGCAACTTCCGTAACGAAGGCGTTTCGACGCGTCACAACCCAGAATTCACCATGTTGGAGTTCTACCAGGCCTACGCCGACTACGAAGACAACATGGACCTGACCGAAGAACTGTTCCGCGAGCTGGCGCAGCTGGTCCTGGGCAGCACCGACGTGCCGTATGGCGACAAGGTGTTCCATTTTGGCGAGCCGTTCGTGCGCCTGTCGGTATTCGACTCGATCCTCAAGTACAACCCTGAGCTGACCGCCGACGACCTGAACGACATCGACAAGGCCCGTGCGATCGCCAAGAAAGCCGGTGCCAAGGTGCTGGGCTTCGAGGGCCTGGGCAAACTGCAGGTGATGATTTTCGAGGAGCTGGTGGAGCACAAGCTGGAACAGCCGCACTTCATTACCCAGTACCCGTTCGAAGTGTCGCCGCTGGCCCGTCGCAACGACGAGAACCCGAACGTCACCGATCGTTTCGAACTGTTCATCGGTGGTCGCGAGATTGCCAACGCCTACTCCGAGCTTAACGACGCGGAAGACCAGGCCGAGCGCTTCATGGCCCAGGTGGCCGACAAGGACGCCGGCGACGACGAAGCCATGCACTACGACGCTGACTTCGTCCGCGCCCTGGAATACGGCATGCCGCCAACGGCCGGTGAAGGTATCGGCATCGACCGTCTGGTGATGCTGTTGACCAACTCGCCGTCGATCCGCGACGTGATCTTGTTCCCGCACATGCGGCCGCAAGCGTAACCGAAGCGAAATCCGAAGCCGCCTTTTATAAGGCGGCTTTTTTATGTGGCGTCAATAAGCGTCAAGCAAACAGCGCCAGGTTTTGATCTATTCAAGGATGTGAGTCGTGAACCGCGTAACCGCTCAAGAAGGCGCCGCCGGCATTGCCGCTGCCGTGGCTGAAAGCGTCCAGTACCAAGGCCGCAAGGCCAGCCGTCGGGGTAGCGAGCAACGCAGGCAAGACATTCTCGATGCAGCCATGCGCATCGTAGTGCGCGATGGCGTGCGCGCCGTGCGCCATCGCGCGGTGGCGGCGGAGGCGGGGGTGCCCTTGTCGGCCACCACCTACTATTTCAAGGACATCGACGATCTGCTCACCGACACCTTCGCCCAATACGTCGAGCGCAGTGCAGCGTTCATGGGCAAACTGTGGGTGCGTAACGAAGGCCTTTTGCGCGAGATGGTCGCCTATGGCGATGGCAGCCCGCAGTCACGCTCGCAACTGGCCGATGACATTGCGCGGCTGACCGCCGATTACGTCTTGCGGCAACTGACCAACCGTCGTGAACACCTGATGGCCGAGCAGGCGTTCCGTCAGGAAGCCTTGCTCAACCCGCGCCTGGCCGAGTTGGTGCGTTCCCACCAGCAGATTCTGTTGCAAGGCACCGGGCAGTTTTTCCAGGTGTTGGGCTCCCGCGAGCCACAACAGGATGCCAAAGTGTTGACGGCGATAATCAGTCGGATGGAATATCAGGGCCTGCTGGGCGGCGCAGAGCCTCTGACCGGTGAAGAAATGCTTGAGATCCTCAAGCGTTACATGCATTTGGTCTTGGCCTCGGTGTAGTCATTTACGGAACGTGCTTTATGTGGGAGCGGGCTTGCTCGCGAATGCGCAGTGTCAGTCGATACACATTTGGCTGAGCCACCGCTTTCGCGAGCAAGCCCGCTCCCACACAAAACGGTTCCACCCATACCCCGTGGAGTACTCGATGAAAGCCTGGCGAATCGCGGTAATTGCCTTGTCATTCCTGCTGCTCAGCGGCTGCCTGGTGACCTTCAAGGACCCGATGCCGGCCCGTGAAGC
Source organism: Pseudomonas simiae (assembly GCF_000934565.1). Taxonomy (NCBI): domain Bacteria; kingdom Pseudomonadati; phylum Pseudomonadota; class Gammaproteobacteria; order Pseudomonadales; family Pseudomonadaceae; genus Pseudomonas; species Pseudomonas simiae. Next base: position 1,341,134 of record NZ_CP010896.1, read on the forward strand.
CGCACCCGCGGGCTTGCTGGGGAAATGGTCGAGCAAAAACGCCTGGGGCGAGCCGCTCAACCTGCGAATCACGCGCGTCGGTGAACACCGTTATAAAGCCGTGAGCTACCCTACAGCCAAGCCGAACCAGCGTGATGAGTACTTGTTTACTGTGTCCCGGCATGGCAACCGCTGGTACTTGTCGGCGCCGCTGCCGGCCAAGCTCGGCGGGCATTTCATCCTTGCGGGCTTCGAAATCAACGAAAAGCATGAATTGGTGGTCTACAACCTCGACCTGGAGCAGATCCATCAAGCCATAGGCCAAAAGGCGTTACAGGGCAGCACGGTGGAAACCGTCGAAGGGCCCGGGGTGCTGGTCGACGGCCCGCTGGACCAGGTGTTTGCCTACCTGGATGACCCGGCCAACGCCGATGTATTCGTGGAAGCCGTGCGCTACCAGCGTGCGGGCAAATAACGTTTAAAGAGGAAGCACCGGGTGGACGATTACCAGCAGACGATACGCACCTTGTCTGATCGCATTGTGCTGGCGCAAACACCGATTCGCGTCCTCGACGCCGTGAAGTGGGACGAGAACATTCGCCAGGGGTTCCTCAAGGCCAAGGGCAAGGAAATGCCGGCGGTCAGCCGCGACTACTACCTCAACCGGCCGCTGTCGTTCGATTCCAGCGCGGTGAAGCTGGAGTTCCAGAACATCGAGCGCGACATCACCCGTCGTCTCGGCCAGTTCAGTCCGGTGGGGCAGATCATGCGCCGCATGTGCAAGGAATACCGCATGGTGGTGCGCATGCTCGAAGCACGCGGCACCGAGGATTTCGGCCTGATTTCACAAGAGCTTTATGGCGCTGCTTCCGATGCGTTCCACGCGGGTGACCCGACCCTGGCCGATCTGGGCCTGATGCTTTCGGACTATCTGAACAACATCGATGGCCGTGGGGACTTGAAGGATGAGGCCAAGACCCTCACCGCCAAGGACGCCGTGGCCCTGCTGCAAACCCGCCTGAACAAGGTGTTCGGCGAGGCCGAAGAGACTATTCGCGTGTTTGAGTCCGACGGTATCGTCGCCGACGCGGCGGCGGGTGCGGACTACATCAAGATCCGCGCCGATGCGATGTTCAACGACCGCGACGTACGCGCCCTGGAAGTGCATGAAGGCCTGGTGCACGTGGGCACCACGTTGAATGGCCAGAACCAGCCGATCTGCACGTTCCTGTCCAAAGGCCCGCCGTCGTCTACCGTGACCCAGGAAGGCCTGGCGATCCTGATGGAAATCATCACCTTCGCCTCCTACCCGAGCCGTCTGCGCAAGCTGACCAACCGCACCCGCGCTATCCACATGGTGGAAGAGGGGGCCGACTTCCTGCAGGTGTTCGAGTTCTTCCGCGAGCAAGGCTTTGAGATGGCCGAAAGTTACGGCAACGCCAGTCGGGTTTTCCGAGGTTCAGTGCCGACTGGTCTGCCGTTTACCAAGGACCTGTCCTACCTCAAGGGCTTCATCATGGTCTACAACTACATCCAGCTCGCCGTGCGCAAAGGCAAGCTGGAACAAGTGCCGCTGCTGTTCTGCGGCAAGACCACCCTGGAAGACATGCGTACCCTGCGCCAACTGGTGGACGAAGGCCTGGTGGTGCCGCCCAAGTACCTGCCAGAGCAGTTCCGCGACATGAACGCACTGGCGGCGTGGATGTGCTTCTCCAACTTCCTCAACCATTTGAGCCTGGATCGGATCGAGGCGGATTACTCGAATATCCTTTGACGAAACCGGATCGACCGGTGGGAGCGGGCTTGTTCGCGAAAGCGGAACATCAGATATACATAAGTTGACTGACACACGGCTTTCGCGAGCAAGCCCGCTCCCACCTTTGAATCGCTGAAAGATTTAAAATTTCGAATAATAGCGAGGCTTCAACGGATGAGAATCCTCGGCATTTTGTGCCTGCTACTCACATTGAACGGCTGCAGCTCATTGCTGTTCTATCCCGAACCCGGCCTGCCGTTCACGCCGGAAAAAGCACACCTGCAGTACCGTGATGTCACCTTGACCAGCGCCGACGGCGTGAAGCTCCACGCCTGGTGGTTGCCGGCCAAGCCCGGTGTGCCGCTCAAGGGCACGGTGCTGCATTTGCATGGTAACGGCGGCAACCTGGCCTGGCATCTGGGCGGCAGTTGGTGGCTGCCAGAGCAGGGTTACCAAGTGCTGCTACTGGACTATCGAGGCTACGGCTTGTCGGAAGGCAAACCCTCGCTGCCAGCGATCTACCAGGATGTGGATGCGGCCTTCAGCTGGATCGACAAGGCGCCTGAAACCCAGGGCCAGCCGCTGATCGTCCTCGGTCAAAGCCTGGGCGGGGCGCTGGCGGTGCACTACCTGGCCGCTCACCCGGAGCGCCAATCCCAGCTCAAAGCCCTGGTGCTGGACGGCGTGCCTGCCAGTTATCGTGACGTAGGACAATTCGCCCTGAGCACCTCCTGGTTAACATGGCCATTGCAGGTGCCCCTGTCCTGGCTGGTGCCGGATGCTGACAGTGCAATCCATGCCATGCCCCGGCTCACTGGCGTGCCCAAGCTGCTGTTTCATAGCCTGGATGACCCGATCGTGCCGGTGGCAAATGGCATCCGCCTGTACCAGGCCGCACCGCCGCCACGGGTGTTGCAGTTGACCCGGGGCGGGCATGTGCAGACTTTTGCCGACAAGACCTGGCAAACCGTGATGCTGCGCTACCTGGATGACCCGCAACACTTCAACGGCCTGCGCCGCCTGGGCGAAATTCCGAACTACCCCATTCCTAAAGTTGATTCATCAGAGAGCCCGCAATGAGCGAAGAACGCAACATGATCCCGCTGATCCTCACCGGCATTGGCACCATCATCGGCACCGTCGGTTGCCTGTGGTTCTACGGTTACCTGCACTTCGCCAAGCCGGAAGACGCCCTGCTGCTCAGCGATTTCACCATGCTCAAAACGGTGCCAGGCGAGGACTACAAGATCTCCTTGACCCCGGCCGCGCAAGTGGCGCAGTGCGTGGATGGCGTGCTGGTGATGTTCGACACCGAGCAGAAAGGCCTCAGCGGTGTGCTGGTGAACAACAAGAAGCAGGCCGTGCGTTGCATGGGGCAGGAAACCCCGCAATTACAGGAGTGAACGCTGTTTTTCCCACTGTGGGAAAGCTCCGTTTTGAGTACCGACTAATGATTTAACGCATGCCAGGCGCTCGGCCGACCGGAACCGGCCGGGTGCGCTCACCACAGATCATGGACTGATTGGCTTTGCTGATCGGTCCATTTTTTCATTAGTCTGGAGTGAGCCTATATGGCGGGTATAAACGGAGTATCGGGTGTAGGAAACATGGGCAATGGTGGGAATGTCGGCGGGGGTGCCTCATCAGGCCAAGGCCTCGATCAGCAGATCCAGGACGTCCAAAGTAAAATCAAAGATATGCAGTCACAAGGTGCTAAAGGTGGTCAGGGTAGCCAGGGCGGAGGTGAGCTCGACGAACTGATGAAACTACTGGAAAAGCTGCTTAAGCAAAAAAATGATCAAGGCGCACAGGGCGCGCAAGGTGATCAAGGCGCCCAAGATGGTCAAGGTAGCGGCCAGGGACAGGGCCAGATCCAAATGCCGGAGACCCAGGGCACCGGTAAGGTCGGTGGTTGAACGGCACCTCTCAAAAACCGCCCTTTCGGGGCGGTTTTTTCGTGCTGATCAGCTATTCAGCCTGTAGCGACGTGGGGGGCGTAATGCAGGCTGCCGCATGTCATGCAACTGAAATGGAAATGTCTGGAACCGCTTCGACTTAAATGCCACATAAAATGCTGAAACCTACCTAGATTGGGTCGAGGATGAAAATACACATTCCTGTGTTGGAAAACATGTTGGCCATGGCAAGGCAGCATGTAGCGCTGGAACAGGAAGCCGCTCGCAAGTACAAGCGCGATCAACGGGTGGATGAGCAGGCGGGCGCGAAGATTGAAATGCCAGCCGAGGACACGAATCGCACTATTCAGTTTGATGAGCCAAAAAAAAACCCACCGTGAGGTGGGTTTTTTTAACCAATGCCAATCAATCAGTTAGCAACGGAAGACCGTGGCTTGACCGGCTGGTTGTCGTTGGAGATAGTCACTTCAACGCGACGGTTCATGGCACGGCCCGACACGCTGCCGTTGTCGGCAACCGGGTATTCCTTGCCGTAGCCCTGGGTCACGATGCGCGAGATATCCACGCCTTGTTGAGCCAGTGCGCGTTGTACCGAAGCCGCACGACGCTCGGACAGGCTCTGGTTGTACGAATCGGAACCGGTGCTGTCGGTGTAGCCTTCGACGATCACTTTGCGATCCGGGTTGTCGCGCAGGAACTGAGCCAGTTTGGTGATGTTCACCAGGCCGCTGGATTTCAGGTCAGACTTGTTGGTGGCGAACAGCACGTCACCGAAGGTCACCAGCGTACCGCGATCGGTCTGCTTGGCGTTCAGGCTGTCCTGCAGTTGCTTGATCTGCGCATCGCGGGCATCCAGCAAGGCGCGGGCACGCTCGTCGCCAGCGTTTTTCAGCTTGGCTTCGGATTCACGCAGCACGATGGTGTCTTTGGCCACTTCAACGCGCTGGTTGGTCAGGTAAGCCAGTTGGTCGACTTTCTTCTCGTCTTCCTTGTCGCGGTAGGCCTTGTCAGCCTTGTCCAGCCATTCGCTGGCGTCCTTGGTTTCCAGGGCCGCGAGCTTAGTGGCTTGCGGGTTGGTCTGCAGGGACGAGAAGTTGGTCCGTGCATTTTCCAGGTTCGCGTTTGGCGGGGTGGAGCAGGCCGCCAGTGCAACGCTCATCGCCAGCAGGGCAGGGATCATCAATTGTTTACGCATAGTCGTGTCGTCCTTTCAATTCGATATCAGGTGCGATTTGGTCACAGGAAGCGTCTTACTTCTGCTGGATAGCAGCCGGACGCATGCCTTCCTTACGCAACTCATCAACAGCCTTCTGGGAATCCTTCACAGCCTGTTCAGCCTTGGCGGCTTGAGCCTTGCGTTCTGCGACGCGAGCGTCCCACTCGGCTTGTTCAGCCAACTGGCGAGCTTTGTCGTAGTTCTTGTCGTGCATGGCAATTTCGGCTTCTTTGAGCTTGTCCTGGGCCGACTTCATTTCCACAGCCGCGTACTCAGTGCCGCCAGCGCTGACGGCGCTGTTCACGGCGGACTGGGTGACCGCGTACTGCTCGGTCGGAGGGTTGCCGGCGCAGCCCGCCAGGACGAAGCTGGTGCCGATTGCCAGCGCGGCCAATTTAAGCCCGCGCAGGTGGTTAAACGAGGATTTGGCAGTGCTGGTCTTCATCGTCTTCAACTCCATTGGATAACTCCTGAAAAACATTAAAATCCATGTCACTGGTCTGCGGCGGCGGGGCTGGCACTGGTGCACAAATTGCCCTTTAAAACGACCGTTCCAAGTGATGGCTTACTGGCTGTGACCGGAGGCTTTTTTCAAAAGTTCAGAGAAGATGGCGATTTGCCTAAAAAAATATCTGACTGATTGGTCAGCATAAAAAATTGGAACTTCTGCGTTGCGCAGTGGTACGCCGGGCCCGTCAGGAGCCCGGAATACAGGGGTTTGGTAAGGGTGTCAGTGTTTCTGTTCGTCAGTGCTCGCCGACAAATCATGCAGATAGCGGCGCGACAGCGTCAGAAAACGTGGGGTAGGGCCGACGTCCTCGTACAGCGGATCGCCTTCTTCATCGGTGGCAATCACCTGCTGGCCCTTGATGTAAGGGAAGCTGGCTTCCAGCTCTTCAAGGGCGGCACCGATCAACTCACCGAGCAATTCTTCAGGGTGGCGTTTGGGGTACATCTCGGTAATGGCCGCCAGCCGCGCGGCGGACTCCATATCCAGATGGATGGCGTATTCGGTCTTGGTCAGGCGACCCTTGGCGTTCTCTTCCCAGTGCTGGGCCAGTTCTCGAATTTTCATGGCAACCTCAATGAAGCCCGCGTTTAGCAGGCGGTGATGAGTGTCCAGTCGCCTGCGTGGATAAACGCGACGACTTAACCTTGAGACTAGCCGCAACTCACAAGGTTTAAAGTCTTGTCATAAATTGATGCTGGCGGCACTCTGGCAAACCTGCGCGTCCCGGATTTCTGGCTGGAGATTGGCTGATGAGTGATATCGATGCACGCTTGCGTGAGGATGTTCACCTGCTGGGTGAGCTGTTGGGCAACACCATTCGAGAGCAGTACGGCGATGATTTCCTCGACAAGATCGAGCAGATCCGCAAAGGCGCCAAGGCGGACCGTCGGGGGGCCGGGGATGAGCTGAGCACCCGCCTCAACCAGTTGCAGGAAAATGAACTGTTGCCGGTAGCACGGGCGTTCAACCAGTTTCTCAACCTGGCCAACATCGCCGAGCAGTACCAACTGATCCACCGGCGTGATGAGTCCCAGCCGGCACCGTTCGAGTCCCGCGTATTGCCCGAGTTGCTGGCGCGCCTGCAAAGCGAAGGCCACAGCAACGAATCCCTGGCCCGCCAGTTGGGGCGCCTGGAGATCGAACTGGTGCTCACCGCCCACCCTACCGAAGTGGCGCGTCGCACCCTGATCCAGAAATACGATGCCATCGCCGCCCAACTGGCGGCGCAAGATCACCGCGACCTCACCACCGCAGAGCGCGAGCAGATCCGCCAGCGCCTGCAACGCTTGATCGCCGAGGCCTGGCACACCGAAGAAATCCGCCGCACCCGGCCTACGCCGGTGGACGAAGCCAAGTGGGGCTTTGCGGTGATCGAGCATTCGCTGTGGCACGCGATACCCAATTATCTGCGCAAGGCCGATCAGGCGCTGCATGCCGCCACCGGTTTGCGCTTGCCCCTGGAAGCCGCGCCGATCCGCTTTGCCTCGTGGATGGGCGGCGACCGTGACGGCAACCCGAATGTCACGGCGCCGGTCACCCGTGAAGTCTTACTGTTGGCGCGTTGGATGGCTGCCGACCTCTACCTGCGCGATATCGACCACTTGGCCTCCGAGCTGTCGATGCAGCAAGCCAGCCCGGCGTTGCAGGCCAAGGTCGGTGATAGCGTCGAACCTTATCGCGCCTTGCTCAAGCAACTGCGCGAGCGCCTGCGGGCGACGCGCCAATGGGCGCACACCGCGTTGAGCAGCAGTACCCCGGCGCCGGCCGACGTATTGCAGAACAACCGTGACCTGCTGGAGCCGCTGGAGCTGTGCTATCACTCGCTACACGCGTGCGGCATGGGGGTGATTGCCGATGGCCCGTTGCTCGACTGCCTGCGTCGGGCGGTGACGTTCGGGCTGTTCCTGGTGCGTCTGGATGTGCGTCAGGATTCCAGTCGCCATTCGGCCGCCATGACGGAAATCACCGATTACCTCGGCCTGGGTCGGTACGAGGACTGGGACGAAGAGGCCCGTATCAGTTTCCTGATGAAGGAACTGGCTAACCGTAGACCCCTGCTGCCGGGCTATTTCAAGCCGTCGGCGGACACTGCCGAGGTGCTCAACACCTGTAAGGAAATCGCCGCCGCACCGGCTGCATCGTTGGGCTCTTATGTCATCTCCATGGCCGGCGCTGCCTCGGACGTGCTTGCAGTGCAACTGTTGCTTAAAGAGTCGGGCGTGCAACGGCCGATGCGTGTGGTGCCACTGTTCGAAACCCTGGCCGACCTGGATAACGCCGGCCCGGTGATCGAGCAACTGTTGCTGTTGCCGGGCTATCGCGCGCGTTTGCAGGGGCCGCAGGAAGTGATGATCGGCTACTCGGACTCGGCCAAGGACGCCGGCACTACCGCGGCAGCCTGGGCACAGTACCGCGCGCAGGAACGGCTGGTGGATATCTGCCGCGAGCAGCAGGTGGAGCTGCTGTTGTTCCACGGTCGGGGCGGCACCGTTGGCCGTGGCGGCGGCCCGGCCCACGCTGCGATCCTGTCGCAGCCACCGGGTTCGGTGGCGGGGCGGTTCCGCACCACCGAACAGGGCGAGATGATCCGCTTCAAGTTCGGCCTGCCGGATATCGCCGAGCAGAACCTCAATCTCTATCTGGCTGCGGTATTGGAAGCGACCCTGCTGCCACCACCGCCGCCAGAGCCGGCCTGGCGCCATTTGATGGATGAATTGGCGGCAGACGGTGTCAGCGCTTACCGCGCCGTGGTGCGGGAAAATCCGCAGTTCGTCGAGTATTTCCGCCAATCCACGCCGGAACAGGAGCTGGGTCGCTTGCCTCTGGGCAGTCGCCCGGCCAAACGCCGTGCGGGTGGAATTGAAAGCTTGCGTGCGATTCCCTGGATCTTCGGCTGGACCCAGACTCGCCTGATGCTGCCGGCCTGGCTCGGGTGGGAGGCGGCGCTGAGCAAGGCGCTGGAACGCGGAGAAGGCGAGCTGCTGGGGCAGATGCGCGAGCAGTGGCCGTTCTTCCGTACCCGCATCGACATGTTGGAAATGGTGCTGGCCAAAGCCGATGCCGATATCGCCCGCCTGTATGACGAGCGCCTGGTGCAGCCGGACCTGCTGCCATTGGGTGCACATCTGCGCGACCTATTGTCGCAGGCGTGCAGCGTGGTGCTTGGCCTGACCGGCCAGTCGCAACTGTTGGCCCATAGCCCGGACACCCTGGAGTTCATCCGATTGCGCAACACCTACCTTGACCCCTTGCACTTGCTGCAGGCCGAGTTGCTGGCGCGCTCACGCCAGCAGGAAGCGGCACAGGACAGCCCTCTGGAACAGGCGCTGCTGGTCTCCGTGGCCGGTATCGCCGCTGGTTTGCGTAACACTGGCTAGGGTTTTTTGCGTGTTCTCAATAGCTTGCAGATAAACCACGGCGGCCGCCCTGAAACGGGCGGCCGGCGTTTATGGGGCCGGGTTGCACCCAGGCACACCCTACCTATGACGTAAGCGCTGCGCGGGTTCCTGCGACTTTTGGCGGCTTGTGTGGTTAAGGCCTGCTGTGTATCTTGATCAGCCTTTGGCCGTTTGGGCGGCCCGAATTCTATTTTTACGAGCCACACTTCTACGAGATTTGCCCCCACGCGGCGAATCCGAGCGTCATCTCTATATAAAAAATTGAGGAGCACATCGATGCGCGTCATTCTGCTGGGAGCTCCCGGGGCCGGTAAAGGTACTCAGGCAAAGTTCATCACTGAAAAATTCGGCATTCCACAAATCTCCACCGGCGACATGCTGCGTGCGGCCGTCAAGGCTGGTACCGAGCTGGGCCTGATCGCCAAGAGCGTGATGGACAGCGGTGGCCTGGTTTCCGATGACTTGATCATCAACCTGGTCAAGGAACGCATCAGCCAGGAAGACTGCAAGAACGGTTTCCTGTTCGACGGCTTCCCCCGCACCATTCCCCAGGCTGAAGCCCTGGTGAAGGCCGGCGTTGAGCTGGATGCCGTGGTTGAAATCGCGGTGGAAGATGAAGAGATCGTCCAGCGTATTGCCGGTCGTCGCGTTCACGAAGCCTCTGGCCGCGTGTATCACACCGTCTACAACCCGCCAAAAGTGGAAGGCAAGGACGATGTGACCGGCGAAGACCTGGTGCAGCGCAAGGACGACACCGAAGAAACCGTGCGTCATCGCCTGTCGGTCTACCATTCCCAGACCAAGCCGCTGGTGGATTTCTACCAGAAGCTGTCCGCCGCCCAGGGCAAGCCGAAGTACAGCCACATTCCTGGCGTCGGCTCGGTTGAAGCGATCACCGCCAAAGTGCTGCAAGCACTCAGCTGATCCCTCTGCCGGCTACACGGATAACGGCCCGCTTGCGGGCCGTTGTTGTTTATACTGGCGCACTTTTTTTCGACTTGGACACCTACACCGATGAGCACCCTGCTGGCCCTGGACACCGCGACTGAAGCTTGCTCCGTTGCCTTGCTGCACGATGGCAAGGTAACGAGCCACTACGAGGTGATCCCGCGCCTGCATGCGCAGAAGCTGTTGCCAATGATCAAGCAACTGCTGGAAGACGCCGGCACTACGCTGGCAGCGGTAGATGCCATCGCCTTCGGCCGTGGCCCGGGTGCGTTTACCGGTGTGCGTATCGCTATCGGCGTGGTGCAGGGCCTGGCGTTTGCCCTGGAGCGCCCGGTGCTGCCGGTGTCCAACCTTGCCATGCTGGCGCAGCGCGCCTTGCGTGAACACGGCGCCCAGCAGGTGGCAGCGGCCATCGATGCGCGTATGGATGAAGTCTATTGGGGCTGCTACCGCGAAACAGCGGGTGAAATGCGCCTGGTCGGTGTGGAAGCCGTGCAGGCACCGGAGTCATCGGTATTGCCTGTCGATGCCAGCGGCGACTGGTTCGGTGCTGGCACCGGCTGGGGTTATGGCGAGCGCATCGCTGTGCCGTTGGTGGGCCAGGATGCGGCGATGTTGCCCCACGGTGAAGACTTGTTGACCCTCGCGCGCTTCGCGTTCGAACGCGGCGAGGCGATTCCTGCAGACCAGGCTGCACCTGTGTACCTGCGCGATAAAGTGGCGCAGACCAAGGCCGAACGCGGGATTATTTGACGCCAAAAATGATGGCAGTTTGGGGCTAACTTCACCAATCGTCAGAATTTGCCCCCGATTTAAAACCTTTTTCAAATTATGTGTTCTAGTTATCACCAGAGCATTTGCGCACCACGGATGATGCTGCCAAAATGCCACTACTGATAGCGAGTTCGCGCCCATGCGTATTGATGGCTTTTCCTCACAGTCCTACCCAATCAAGCGCAAGCCGCGTAAGGCAAACGTCACGGTAGACGAGTCCGTCGAGGATTCGCCGGACTTCATCGAGGTCCAGTCCGACGCGCAGGCCAACGCTCAAGCACGCATCAGTGGTCTTCCCGCCCGTCAGCAAGACATGGTCTTCCCGCGCTCCATGAGCAAAAGCGTCGCCACCGCCCTGGCCAGCTACCTGACCACCGCCGGTTTTGTCGAATGGGATATGGAAGTGCTGGGCCTCGACATCCACATCTGATGCGTCTGCCTTACTACCTCGGTTGCCCGTCCTGGAGTGAAAACGCCTGGCGCGAGTACCTGTACCCCGCCGATGCCCGTTCCAGCGACTACCTTGCGCTTTACGCCCAGGTCTTCAACGCCGTTGAAGGCAACACCACGTTCTATGCCCGCCCATCGACCGCCACGGTGCAACGCTGGGCTGAGATCATGCCCGACGATTTCCGTTTCACGGCCAAGTTTCCCGGTGATATCAGCCACAGCGGCAACCTGATTGAACAGCTACCGGCTGCGGAAAGCTTTGTGGGCTTGATGAGCCCATTGGGTGAGCGCGTATCGCCGCTGTGGTTGCAGCTGCCCGCGACGTTCACACCGCAGCGTCTGGGGGAGTTGGCAGGTTTCATTGATGGTTTGGAGCGGCCCCTGGCGGTGGAAGTACGCCATCAGGCGTTCTTCGCCAAAGGCGACGCGGAGCGCATGCTTAACCGCTTGTTACGGGATCGGGGCGTGGAGCGTATCTGCCTGGACCCGCGCGCGTTGTTCAGTTGCACCTCTACATCGGCTGCCGTACTGCACGCCCAGTCGAAAAAACCCAAGGTGCCCCCCCGGCCGGCGGCACTGACGCAGTTCCCTCAGGTGCGTTTTATCGGTCATCCCGAACTGGAAGCCAACGATCCGTTCCTGGTGCCTTGGGTGGAAAAAGTCGCAGGTTGGATCGAAGAAGGCCGCACCCCCTACGTATTCCTGCACACCTCGGATAACCGCCTCGCCGCCCAACTGGCCCTGCGTTTTCATGACCAGTTGATGGCGCGTCTGCCCGGTCTGCCAGCCTTAACTGTGCTGGATCGTGCCCCCGCCGTGGAGCAACTGGGGTTACTCTAGGGCTCCTTTCCCCGCCAGGAGCCAGACATGGATGCCCAAACCCTTCGCGCCGAAACCTTCAAGGCCTTGCATGAGCGTGACCGTGCGTTCGTGATGCCCAACCCGTGGGATGCAGGCTCTGCCGTGATGCTGGCCAGCTTGGGGTTCGAAGCCCTCGCCACCACCAGTGCGGGCTACGCGTTCAGCCTGGCGCGCCCGGACGCGGAAGGGGCGTTGTCCCTGGAAGACACCCTGATCAATGCCAGCATGATTGCCAAGGCCACGGTGTTGCCGGTATCGGCGGATCTGGAGAACGGCTTCAGCGACACCCCGAAAGGCTGCGCCCAGACCATCCTGCGTGCCGCTGCCACCGGTGTCGTCGGCGGTTCCATCGAAGACGCGACGGGCATTGCCGCTGACCCGATCTATCCTTTCGACCTGTCCGTGGAGCGCGTCGAAGCTGCGGTGGCCGCCGCGCGCAGCTTGCCATTTCCCTTTACCCTGACCGCCCGCGCGGAAAATCTCCTGCATGGTCGCCTGGATTTACCCGACACCATCCGCCGTCTGCAAGCCTACGCCGAAGCCGGTGCCGACGTGCTGTATGCGCCGGCCCTGCGCAGTGCCGAGGAAGTGCTGGCGGTGGTCAAGGCGGTGGCGCCCAAACCGGTGAACGTATTGATGTCTGGCGGCTTGAACCTCAGCGTCGCGCAGCTCAGCGCGATGGGTGTGCGGCGCATCAGCGTCGGCTCGGCCCTGGCGTTGGCTGCCTATGGTGAGTTCTATCGCGCAGCCCAGGAAGTGTACGAACTGGGCACGTTCACCTTTACCGAGCGCAAGATGCCGTTCAGGCAGGCCAATCAGTTCTTCAAGGGCTAAGGGGTGAGTTTTTTCAAAGTGACAGGCGTGTTGCTGATCCTGGCCGGCGCCTGTGCCGTTGGCGTTTGGCGTGGCTGGGTGCCGCTGCCGGCCGATTGGAACCCGTGGGCACCGTTGGATGTGCGCGCTAGCCCGAATCTGTTGACGCGCTACAAGCTGGGGCGTCTGCAGGATGACCCGGCGTTGTGCGACCAGGTGCTGGTAACCTCGGGCCTGCGCGTCAGCCATCAAGCCGATACGCCCGCCGATGCCGCGTGTCCGCTGCGCAATACCTTACGCGTTCAGGGGGCGGCAGTTGGACTCAGCAGCAGTTTTCTCGCCAGTTGCCCGCTGGCGGTGGCATTCGCGCTGTTCGAGCGCCACAGCCTGCAACCGGCGGCCCAGGCCGTGTTCGGCCAGGCGGTGGCGCGGGTCGATCATCTAGGCAGCTTTGCCTGCCGCAATATGTATAACCGCGCCGAAGGGCGACTCAGCCAGCATGCGTCGGCCAATGCCCTGGACATTGCCGGTTTCCGCCTGGCGGACGGTCGCACTGTCAGCGTGCTCAGGGATTGGCCGGGGGAGGGGGAGAAGGCGCGGTTCTTGCGAGAGGTCCGCGATAGCGCCTGCGATGATTTCAACGTGGTACTGAGCCCGGACTACAACGCCGCGCACCGCAACCATTTTCATCTGGATATGGGGCGTTGGTGGGTGTGTCGCTGAGTGTCAGGCGGCCAGACGCAGGTTTTGGGTGACCAGCGGGCGAGCCCAGTAGTAGTCGAAGTCCAGCGCCTTTTGTTGCGCAACCAGTTCTTCGGTCGGGTACGGCGTGGCAGCGGGCGGCAGCAGGTCGAGTTCGAACTCGGCGATAGGCAGGTGCAGTGGGCGTGGCTCCGGCGCCGGGCCAGGCTCCGGCAATGGTTGGCCGGCGGTCAGCACGATCGGGCGCACCCAACCGCTTTCGAAGTTCTGCTGGCGCTGCTGGGCGACGATTTCTTCTTCAGGGAACGGCGGGGCGGCAGGTGGCAGCAAGCCGGTCTCGAGCTCGGCGATCGGCAGGAACAGCGGTTCCGGTGGGGCGATCTCGGTGTCTCTCACATCGCATTCGCGCTGGGTGAGGATCTGCGCCAACAGATCGGCGCCTTCGCTGGGCTCTACCGCTGGATCCGCCGGTACCGGCGCCTGCACAGCCAGCGCGTCCGGCGTATCGCCGAGCTGCTCGGCCAATGCACGGGCGAAGAAGTCCTGCCACACATGACTCACCCCGGCCAGCGCTTGAGTATTGCGCAGGCCGTAGTGGTTATGGGTCGGCAGTACACCGATGGTTAGGGGAAGAATGTCTGACATTTTTCTCGGTCGACGCTCAGCTCTGGCAAAATACCTGACTGTTGTTTTTATCGGCCGCTGTTTGCCGATCCTTAATATTTTTGAGCGTAGTGATTGATGAGCGAACAACCAGCGGCCAGCCGCATCCAGGTCGAGGCCTTGGGCGAAGGTTTCCAGGGCCGTGCCGAACAGTGGGCGTCACTGCTGGGTTTGCCGATGCACGTGGCGGATGCGGACTTTTCCTTGCAAGTGGGGGAACACGGCCTACAGCTGCAACAGCTCGGGCCCGACGCGCCTGGACCGGTGCGGGTGGACTTTGTCGAAGGCGGGGCAGCGCACCGGCGCCTGTACGGTGGTGGCAGCGGGCAGATGATCGCCAAGGCCGTGGGCATCGCCCAAGGCGTGCGCCCCAGGGTGCTGGACGCCACAGCCGGCCTGGGCAAGGACGCTTTTGTGCTGGCCAGCTTGGGCTGCGAGATGAGCCTGATCGAGCGCCAACCGTTGATCGGCGCCTTGCTCGAAGATGGTTTGGCACGTGGCGCGGATGATTTTGAGGTGGCACCGATTGTGGCGCGCATGAAGTTGCTCAAGGGCAACTCCATCGACGTGATGCTCAACTGGGAAGGCGAGCCGCCCCAGGTGATCTACCTCGACCCGATGTTCCCGCACCGTGAGAAAACCGCCCTGGTGAAGAAGGAAATGCGCCTGTTCCGACCGCTGGTGGGCGATGATCCGGACGCGCCGGCGCTGTTGGCTGCGGCCCTGGCCCTGGCCAGCCACCGCGTGGTGGTGAAGCGCCCGCGCAAGGCACCGTGCATTGACGGGCCCAAGCCGAGCCATGCGCTGGATGGCAAGTCCAGCCGGTATGACATCTACCCCAAGAAAGCCCTCAAACCCTGAAGCTGCTTTAGGTTTGAGGCCCTCATCGCCGCATAGATGTCTACACACTTGTCGGTGTGGCGCTGGGCCCGTGGCGAGGGAGCTTGCTCCCATGACGGCCTGATAGTCGCCCGAGCCCTGTCAGGTGTAAATCGGTCGAAAATGTGGGGGCTGGCTTGCCTGCGATGAGGCCCTTAAGGTCAATGAAGATTCAGGGCCGATAAGCCCGCATAAACAACCCCACCACGTCCTGCACATGGGCTTCGGCAGCTTCTTCGCTCAGTTGCCCGCCGCAGCCATACAGCAAGCAAAAGTTCGCCGTGCCCTTGAGCAGGCAGAAGAAGTGCTCGGCTGCCGTGAACGGTTTGTCGATGCTCAGGGCGCCGCTCTGGTCGATTTTGCCAAGCAGGCGCTCCATGCCTTGCAACATGCGCATCGGGCCCGCCTCGAAGAAGATCTGCGAGAGTTTCACGTCCTGATTGCCAGTAGTCATCATCAGGCGATGCAGGTTGACCGACTCCTCGCTGTTGATCAGGCGGTGGAACCCCCGCGCGATATTCAGCAACACAGTCTCCACGGGCATGCCCGCAGGCAGCTCGAAGTACATCACCGGCAGTTGTTCTTCGCACTTGGCCACCACCGCGGCGGTGAACAAGGTCTCTTTATCGTTGAAGTGGCTGTACACGGTCAGTTTCGACACGCCGGCCTCAAGGGCCACGGCATCCATGCTGGTACTGGCGTAGCCATTGCTCAAAAACAGGATTTTCGCTGCTTCGAGGATTGCCTGGCGTTTTGCCATGTCCTTGGGACGCCCGGGGCTATTGGTGTTCACAGGATTGTCGGACATTTTCACCTTTAATACTGGACTGGTGAGTTTGGTATTAATAACATACCCGCCAGTATAATTATTCTTAGCTCCATTTGCGAAAGGTCCTACAGCATGCGCAGTACTTTCCTGCCCTTTGCGTTGCCTGTCAGTCTGGTCTTCCTGTTGGCCGGATGCGGCCATGAAGAAGCGGCCCAGACCACCATCCGTCCGGCCATGGTGGTGCAGCCACAACCTTCTTCACAGTCGATGGACAGCTACCCCGGTGAAGTGCGCGCCCGTTATGAACCGGACCTGGCCTTTCGCATCGGTGGCAAAGTCAGCAAGCGGTTAGTGGAAGAGGGCGAGCGGGTCAAGGCCAACCAGGCGCTGGCCGAACTCGACCCGCAAGATGTGCGCCTGCAACTGGAAGCCACCCGTGCCCAAGTCGCCGCCGCCGAGGCCAACCTGAGCCTGGTGCGCGCCGAGCGTGACCGCTACAAGACCCTGATGGACCGTCAGATGGTCAGCCGCTCCCAGTACGACAATTCCGAAAATCTCTACCGAGCCGGTGTTGCTCGTCTCAAGCAGATCAAGGCCGAGTTCGACGTGGCCAGCAACCAGGCCGGCTATGCGGTGCTGCGTGCGCCACAGGATGGGGTGGTGGCCAAGCGTGCGGTAGAAGTTGGCCAGGTGGTGTCCGCCGGCCAGACCGTGTTTACCTTGGCGACCGATGGCGAGCGCGAAGTGCTGATCAGCCTGCCGGAGCAGGGTTTTGGCCGTTTCAAGATCGGCCAGCCGGTGTCGGTCGAGCTGTGGAGCCAGCCTGACCAGCGCTTCACCGGCCGCATTCGTGAACTGTCACCGGCCGCCGATCCAAAGTCGCGTACGTTTGCTGCCCGCGTGGCATTCACCGGCGGCAAAGTCCCGGCGGAACTGGGTCAGAGCGCACGTGTATTCATACAGGTCGACGGCGATATTCCTCTCTCGGTCCCACTGTCGGCTCTCAGTGCGGAGAACGGTGCGTCCTACGTCTGGCGTGTGCAGCCCGACAATACCCTTAAGCGCACACCGGTACGCATCGGTGCTTTCGGTGAAAAAACCGTACCGGTACTGGAAGGGTTAAGCCCTACGGATTGGGTCATTGCTGCGGGTGTGCATGTGCTCCACGAGGGCCAGCAGGTGCGCCCGGTGGATCGCTCCAACCGTGTGGTGAATCTGGCGGCCAAGGAGTAGTCCCCGATGGGTTTCAATCTTTCCGAATGGGCGTTGCGTAATCGCCAGATCGTTCTGTTCCTGATGATCCTGCTGGCAGTGGTTGGCACCTTGTCCTACTCCAAGCTGGGACAAAGCGAAGACCCGCCGTTCACCTTCAAGGCCATGGTGATCAAGACCAATTGGCCTGGCGCCACGGCCCAGGAAGTGTCGCGGCAAGTCACCGAGCGCATCGAGAAAAAACTCATGGAAACCGGTGAGTACGAGCGCATCGTCTCGTTCTCGCGCCCCGGCGAATCCCAGGTCACCTTTATCGCCCGTGACTCCATGCATTCAGCGCAGATTCCTGAGCTGTGGTACCAGGTGCGCAAGAAGATCAGCGATATCCGCCAGACCTTGCCGCCGGATATCCAGGGGCCGTTTTTCAATGATGAGTTCGGCACCACCTTCGGCAATATCTATGCCCTGACCGGCGACGGCTTTGACTACGCCGTACTCAAGGACTACGCCGACCGTATCCAGATTCAGCTGCAGCGCGTGGCGGATGTGGGCAAGGTCGAGCTGCTAGGCCTACAGGACGAAAAAATCTGGATCGAACTGTCCAACCTCAAGCTGGCGACCCTCGGTTTACCGCTGGCGGCAGTCCAGCAGGCGTTGCAGGAGCAGAATGCTGTTTCCACGGCCGGTTTCTTTGAAACCCCGAGCGAACGTGTGCAACTGCGCGTGTCGGGTAACTTCAAGACGGTGGAAGAAATCCGCAACTTCCCGATTCGCGTGGGCGACCGTACCTTCCGCATCGGCGACGTAGCCGACATCCACCGCGGCTTCAACGACCCACCGGCACCGCGCATGCGCTACATGGGGGCAGACGCGATCGGTCTGGCCGTGGCCATGCGTGATGGCGGCGACATTCTGGTGTTGGGTAAAGCCCTGGAAGGTGAATTCGCACGCCTGCAGAAGAACCTTCCGGCCGGCATGGAGCTGCGCAAGGTGTCAGACCAACCGGCAGCGGTGAAAACCAGCGTCGGCGAATTCGTGCAAGTGCTGGCCGAAGCACTGGCCATCGTGTTGCTGGTGAGCTTCTTCTCCCTCGGTGTGCGTACCGGCATGGTAGTGGCCCTGGCGATTCCGCTGGTGCTGGCGATGACGTTTGCCACCATGTACTACCTCGGCATCGGCTTGCACAAGATTTCCCTCGGTGCTTTGGTGCTGGCGTTGGGTTTGTTGGTGGACGACGCGATCATCGCCGTGGAAATGATGGCGATCAAAATGGAGCAAGGTTACGACCGGCTCAAGGCCGCGAGTTTCGCCTGGACCAGCACCGCGTTCCCGATGCTCACCGGTACGCTGATCACCGCAGCGGGCTTCCTGCCGATTGCCACCGCGCAATCGAGCACTGGCGAATACACCCGTTCGATCTTTCAGGTAGTGACCATTGCGTTGCTCGCCTCCTGGGTGGCTGCGGTGGTGTTCGTGCCCTACCTGGGGGAAAAGCTCCTGCCGGACCTGGCGAAGATTCATGCGGCCAAGCACGGCACCGATGGGCCGGATCCCTACGGCACACCCTTCTATCAGCGCGTAAGACGCATGGTGGAGTGGTGCGTGCGCCGGCGCAAAACCGTGATCGTCCTCACCCTGCTGCTGTTTATCGGCTCGGTGGCGCTGTTCCGTTTTGTGCCGCAGCAGTTCTTCCCGGCATCTGGCCGTCTGGAGCTGATGGTGGATCTGAAGCTGGCGGAAGGCGCCTCCCTGAGCAACACCGCCGACCAGGTCAAGCGCCTGGAAGCCTTGCTCAAGGAACACGCGGGCATCGACAACTACGTGGCCTACGTCGGCACCGGTTCGCCGCGTTTCTACTTGCCGCTGGACCAACAACTGCCGGCCGCCAGCTTTGCCCAGTTTGTCGTGCTGGCCAAAACCATCGAGGAGCGCGAAAGCCTGCGCACCTGGCTGATCCAAACCCTGAACGAACAGTTCCCTGACCTGCGCTCACGGGTCACACGCCTGGAGAACGGCCCGCCTGTGGGCTATCCGGTGCAGTTCCGCGTGACTGGCGAACATATCGAGGAAGTCCGCGCCCTGGCTCGGAAAGTCGCGGTGAAGGTTCGCGAAAATCCCCACGTGGCCAACGTGCACCTCGACTGGGAAGAGCCGAGCAAGATCGTCTACCTCAATATCGATCAGGACCGCGCCCGCGCCCTCGGCGTGAGCACGGCCAACCTGTCGAAATTCCTGCAGAGCTCGTTGACCGGTTCCAGCGTCAGCCAGTACCGCGAGGACAACGAGTTGATCGAAATCCTCCTGCGCGGCACCGTGCATGAACGCACCGAACTGTCGTTGCTGCCCAGCCTGGCGGTGCCGACCGACAATGGCAAAAGCGTAGCACTGTCGCAGATCGCCACCCTCGAATACGGTTTTGAAGAAGGCATCATCTGGCACCGCAACCGTCTGCCCACGGTGACCATTCGCGCGGACATCTATGGCAAGGAGCAGCCGGCGACGCTGGTCCAGCAGATCCTGCCGACCCTTGAAGGCGTGCGTGCTGAACTGCCGGATGGTTACCTGCTGGATGTCGGCGGTACGGTGGAAGATTCCGCCCGTGGCCAGAACTCGGTCAAAGCCGGCGTGCCATTGTTTATCGTGGTGGTGCTGACCCTGTTGATGCTGCAACTGCGCAGTTTCTCACGCACTGCGATGGTGTTCCTGACAGCGCCGCTGGGCCTGATTGGCGTGACGCTGTTCCTGCTGGTATTCCGCCAGCCGTTCGGCTTCGTGGCCATGCTGGGCACCATCGCGCTGTCCGGGATGATCATGCGCAACTCGGTGATTCTGGTCGACCAGATTGAACAGGACATCAAGGCGGGCCTGGCGCCCTGGCAGGCGATTATCGAAGCCACGGTCCGACGCTTCCGCCCGATTGTGCTGACAGCCCTCGCAGCAGTGCTGGCCATGATCCCACTGTCACGCAGTGTGTTCTTCGGGCCAATGGCCGTGGCCATCATGGGCGGTCTGATTGTGGCGACGGCGCTGACGCTGTTGTTTTTGCCGGCCTTGTACGCAGCATGGTTCCGGGTCAAACCACAGGCTGGGTAAAGAGTTGTCGTAGGGTTTTTCACAAAGGGGATGCGGAGGCGGGAACGCTTCCAAGGTGTGGGGCCACTCATTGATTACCTGATTGTCAGGTCTTTCGCCAATCAGGGTTCACGCCTGTTGGTGGACGCTTCAATTCAATGATTCAAGGAGTGCTTATGGGAATGCTTAATATCAATATCAGCGCGTCTAAGTCGAGCTGGGGTTGTAATCCTTGCGGGCCTAGCAAGCCTGAACCTGCCAAGCCTACCAACCCTTGCAAGGATCCTTGCAAGGACTCTTGCAAGCCCAACAAGAGTATGACCATAGGCTTCGGTGTGATGCCCCTAGGCATGATCGCATTCGGTGGTTTTGGTTTAGGAAAGTTCTTCTGATCGTAGAAGAACTGCTTGGAACCGGGCAGGTGAGCCCCCCACACCTGCCTGGATTCATTCCCGGTTTTACAGTGCGCCGAAGACTTTCTTCGCCAGGCTGGTCGCGGCGGCCGCAGGGTTCTCGCGAATGGTTTCTTCCTGCTTTGCAATCATCTTGAACAACCCATCCAGCGCCTGTTCGGTCACGTAGTTTTCGACGTTGGCGCTCTTGGCGTCCACTGCGCCAAAGGCAGCGGCTTTGCCGGCCAGGGCATTGTATTGCTGGGCGACGCCGACCTTGTCGGTCGCGGCCTTGACGATCGGCAAGAACTTGGCGCGGATCTGTTCGCGGCTGCTTTTGTTCAGGTACTGGGTGGCCGAGTCCTGGCCACCACTGAGGATGCCCTTGGCGTCAGTCACGCTCATGTTCTTTACGGCGTTGACCAGGATCGGCTGGGCCTGGGTCACGGCGGTTTCGGCGGCCTTGTTCATGCTGGTTTCCAACTGGGTCACCTGGTCACCCATGCCGAACATTTTCAGTTTGTCGGCGACTTTGCCCAGCTTGCCAGGCAGACCGATCTTCACTTCCGGGTTGTTGCTGAAACCACCCGGTACGCCCAGTTGCTTCACGGCGATCTGCGCGCCTTGGGTCAGGGCGTCCTTGAGGCCGCCACTGGCGTCGCCCTGGGACAGGCTGCTCAAGTCCAGGGCCATGGCGTTGGCACCGAGCAGCAGGCCGGCACACAGGGCAGTGAAACGAAGGGAGTTACGGAGCATGGGCGCTTCCTTTTTAATCTGGCTTAAGTTCTGGAGACTATCAGTGGGCGACAGCATCAACCCGCAGGCGCAGGGGTTGCGCGTCTTGGCCATTGAGCTGCACAGCGTGCCGTTCGGTGGTGATAAACAGTAGCTTGCCATCCACTTCGATGCGAGCGCTCACCGAATAAGTGTGGCCAGGTTTGACTTGCGCCGGGTCATAGCTCAGGTGAAACGGCAGCGGCACCTGGCCTTTGACCGGGCCTTTCTGCTCAGCCAGGGTCACGGCCGGCGCATCCATCAGCGACACGTCCTGCAGGCTGACGCTCAAGGTCGCGGTGGGCGGCAGGGCGATGCGTTGCAGATAGAACACTTCGCCGTCGAGGCTGGCTTTGGGGGCGGGGTTCATGGATTGGCAGGCTCCGAGCAGGGCAGTCAGGCCCAGGAGGATGATTTTTTTCATGGTGTTGCTCCTTTTCAACGGCGCCGGAATCCATCCGGCGCCTGTTTAAATCTAGCGGGTTTCTTCAGGTGCAGTGGCTTCGGGGTCGACGGGTGCCTCGGCGGCGCCGTCCACGCGATGCAATGCCACTTGGCGGATCGACAGGCGAATCTCCGCCGGCAGCACGCGTTTGGCCGCGCCTTCGGCCAGTTCGCCGAGCAGGTCGTGATAACTCAGTTTGCCGGCCTCGTCGCGGCGCAGCACATCTTGCTCCAGCAAGGTCTGGATGAAATGTCGGAAAAGGCTCTTGTCGAAGAATTCCGGGGCGTTGAGGCCATGCAGGATCGACAGGCGCTGGGCCATGATCGTGCACAGGTCTTCCAGTTCTTCGGCGCTGATGCTGTTCTGGCCGCTGTTGAGCAGCAGCGAAATCGCCATGTAGAAGCGTTGCAGGGTTTGCGCGATGGTTTTGGACAGCAGGGTCAACAGCACAAAATGCCGCGAACTCGGCGCCGGGCGCAGGTACACGTTGTTCTCGAAGCGCAGCAGCCCTTGCTCGACAAAGGCCTCCAGCCATTGGTCGATCACCGTGTCCAGCTCTTCCAGCGACCAGCGAATGAACAGTTCCGATTGCAGGTACGGGTACAGCGCGTGGGTGTAACGCAGGATCTGCTCGCGGCTCATCCGCGAGCTGCTCTGGAAGAAGCTCGCCAGCAGCGCCGGCAGGGCAAAGATGTGCAGCACGTTGTTGCGGTAATAGGTCATCAGGACGGCATTCTGCTCGTCCAGGTACAGAATCTTGCCCAGGGCGTCGCTCTGTTCCGACAGCAGGTCCATGTCCTTGACGTGCTTGATCAGCGCCAGGCCATCGCCGTCGGGCAGGGTGGTGTGGGGCGAGTAGGGCACGCGGCGCAGCAGCGCCAGGTACAGGTCCAGTTGGCGCGCCATGGCTTGTTCGTCCAGGGCCAGGCGGGTGGTGGACAGCAATGCCAGGGCCACCAGGTTGACCGGGTTTACCGCCGCGGCTTCGTTCAAGTGGCGTGCCACTTGTTCGCCGAGGCGGTTGGTGGTTTCGTTGAGCCAGGCCGGTTTGTAGTTCGGGGCCAGGTCCTGGGCGCGCCAGCCCGGTTGTTCGCTGTCGAGGAATTCGGCCAGCTTGATCGGTTCGCCGAAGTTGACCGCAACCTGACCAAAACGCTGCTTGAGCGCGCCGACTACCTTGAAGATGTCGAAGATCGACTCTTTCTTCTTGCTCGCACCGCGTAGCTCACCCAGGTAGGTGCGGCCTTCCAGTACGCGCTCATAACCGATGTAAACCGGCACAAATACGATGGGCATGCGCGAAGAACGCAAGAAGCTGCGCAGGGTGATCGCCAGCATTCCGGTCTTTGGTTGCAGCATGCGCCCGGTGCGCGAACGGCCGCCTTCGACGAAGTACTCCACCGGGAAGCCCTTGGTGAACAAGGTGTGCAGGTATTCGTTGAACACTGAGGTGTACAGCGGGTTGCCCTTGAAGGTGCGGCGCATGAAAAACGCACCGCCACGGCGCAGCAGGCTGCCGATCACCGGCATGTTCAGGTTGATGCCGGCGGCGATGTGCGGTGGGGTCAGGCCATTCTTGAACAGCAGGTAGGACAGCAACAGGTAGTCGATGTGGCTGCGGTGGCACGGTACGTAGATCACCTCGTAACCCTGGGCAACCTTTTGCACACCCTCGATGTTGTTGACCTTGATGCCGTCGTAGATCTTGTTCCAGAACCAGCTCAGCACCACTTCGAGGAAGCGGATTGCGGTGTAGGTGTAGTCCGAGGCGATCTCGTTGCCGTAGCGCAGGGCCTGGGCCTTGGCTTTTTCCGGGCTGATCTTCTCCCGTTCGGCCTCATCGGCAATGGCCTGGCGCACCAGCGGCATGTTGACCAAGCCCTTCACCAGGTTGCGGCGGTGTGACAAATCGGGACCGATCACCGCCGTCTTCAGGTTACGAAAGTGCACGCGCAGGATGCGTTGGGCCATGCGCACGGTACGTTCGTGGCCTTTATTGTGCTCGATCAATTCACGCAGGTTGATAGGCGCGGAGAATTGCACCCGAGTCTTGCGACCCAGGATCAGGATGCTTAACAAGCGGCGTAGACGCCCGGTGACCGCCCAGCTGTCGGCAAACAACAGCTTCCACGGGCTGGACTCGCTCTCGGGGGATTGGCCCCAGAACACGCTGACCGGAATGATTTGTGCATTCTCTTCGGCGTGCTCGGTGAGGGTGCCGACCAAACGGGTCAGTGTGGGCGGCGCGCCGCGCTTGTCCTGGCGGCCGAGCCAGTCCGGCTCCGGCGTCAGGTAGAAGAACGCCGCGGGTTCCATCAACGGGCCGACCGAGACCGGCAGCACCGGGCGCGGCAGGCCGGCCTTGGTGCACTCGGCATCGACCACGGCCAATTCGGTGAGGGAGGGTGATTGCAGGACATAGAACACCGGCCGGCTGCGGTCCAGGTTAAGGGTCAGGGACGACTGGTTGATCGTCTCCGAGCGGACCCAGAGGTACAACAGTCGGCGCAAGGTGCCGAACACTAGACGGCGAAACGGGGAACGGGTCATAGGCGTGCTGCTTCAAGTGGAAAAAACCGAGCAGGCGCTCGGGCGAGTAGTGTGCCGTATTCGCCGAAAATCGGCAAAAAAGCAGCGATGTAAACTTGAGTTGATCGTTTTTGAGCCTGTCTTATACTCGGCAGTTCAATGCGAGCGGCTCAACAATAAAAATGCATGTGGGAGTAAGACAGATGGCAACGCGTGAAACCGGCAATGTGAAGTGGTTCAACGATGCAAAGGGCTATGGGTTTATCCAGCGCGAAGACGGTAAGGACGTGTTTGTGCACTATCGCGCCATTCGCGGCGAAGGCCACCGCTCCCTGGCCGAGGGCCAGCAGGTGGAATACGCCGTGGTGACCGGCGAGAAGGGGTTGCAGGCGGAGGATGTGGTCGGTCTATAAAGCCCCTGGCTGGGTAACCCAACCAACTGTGGGAGCTGGCTTGCCTGCGATGCAGACACCTCGGTCTATTCAGTAAGACCGTAGTGATGCCATCGCAGGCAAGCCAGCTCCCACAGTTTGATTGGGTTCACCATTCAGGATCAGGCAGTTTTCCAGGTGATCTGTTCTTCACCGTCTTCGCTGATCCGAATCCAGGTGTCAGCGCTTTCCTCACCTTCTTCCTCAACCCAGGTCCCCGGTGCACAACGCACTTCCACGTTCAGCGCAACAAATGCAGCGCGGGCGCAGGCGATGTCGTCATCCCATGGGGTCTGGTCGCTTTCCAGGTACAGACTGTTCCATTTGCCGACAGCTTTCGGCAGCCAGGTGACAGGCACGTTGCCGGCCTTGCATTTGTACGTCTGGCCTTTCTGGACCCAGTCGGAGCACGGACCCAGGGCGGCGCCCAGCCAGGCGGCGATGGCCTTGTGGTCGACGTCGGCGTCCTTCAGGTAAATCTCGATATCGGGTTGGCGCATGGATGTTCCTCGTTGCGGGATTCGAAAATCCATTCGCGGATGCTGGAAAGTTATTTATTGAAGCACGAAATAGTCGTAGCGCATCGACACAGTGACCACCAGCGGCTCGGCCGCCTCGATCACCTGTGCGCGGCGCTCGGCGCTGGCACGCCAGCCGTGCGGGGTCATGGCCAGCAGGTTGGCGCGGTCCTGGGGCTCGGCCAGGCTCAGGGTGAACGCCAACGTCTCGCTGTGCGCCAGGCTCATACCGTCCGGCACCAGGGCCAGGTGCTTGTCGTCGGTGTACTCACGCACTTCGTCGTACAGACGCTCGCGCAGCTCCATCAGGTGGCCGCTGGTCGGGCCGACTTTCATCAAGCCGCCACCGGGGCTGAGCAGGCGCTTGGCCTCTTCCCAGTCCAGTGGGCTGAACACGCTGGCGAGGAACTGGCAACTGCCTGACGCCAACGGCACACGGGCCATGCTGGCGATCAACCAGGTCAGCGCCGGGTTGCGCTTGCAGGCACGCTTGACCGCTTCCTTGGAGATATCCAGTGCATAGCCGTCGGCGTGGGGCAAGGCGTCGGCGATCTGCGCGGTGTAGTAACCCTCGCCACAGCCGATGTCGACCCAGCGCGCCGGCGCACGTTCAGCGGCCAGCTCGGCCAGGCGCTGGGCCACTGGCGCGTAGTGCCCGGCGTTGAGGAAGTCGCGGCGCGCTTCCACCATCGCCAGGTTATCGCCGGGGTCGCGGCTGTTCTTGTGCTGCACCGGCAACAGGTTCAGGTAACCCTGGCGTGCGCGGTCGAAACGATGCCCTGCCGGGCACGCCACACCATTGTCCACCGCGTTCAGCGGTGCGCTGCAAATGGGGCAGGCCAGCATCAGGCGAGCAACTTGATCAGGGTCTGGTAGTAGATTTCGGTCAGCACATCGAGGTCGCTGGCGAGGATGCGTTCATTGACCTGGTGGATCGTCGCGTTGACCGGGCCCAGCTCGACCACTTGGGTGCCCAATGTGGCGATGAATCGCCCATCGGAGGTACCGCCGCTGGTGGACGCCTGGGTTTCGCGACCGGTGATCGCCTTGATGCTGGCCGACACGGCATCCAGTAGCGCACCCGGTTCGGTGAGGAACGGCAGGCCCGACAGCGCCCACTCCACGTGCCAGTCCAGGCCGTGTTTGTCGAGAATCTCGGCAACCCGCTGCTGCAGGCCTTCGACGGTGGATTCGGTGGAGAAGCGGAAGTTGAACACCGCCTTCAGGTCACCGGGGATCACGTTGGTCGCGCCGGTGCCGGAATTGAGGTTGGAGATCTGGAAGCTGGTGGGTGGGAAGAAGGCGTTGCCGTCATCCCAGTGCTCGGCGGCCAATTCGGCCAGGGCCGGCGCCGCCAAGTGGATCGGGTTCTTCGCCAGGTGCGGGTAGGCCACGTGGCCTTGGATACCGCGTACCGTCAGCGTGGCACCGAGGGAACCGCGACGACCGTTCTTGACCACATCGCCCACCAGCGTGGTGCTCGACGGTTCGCCAACGATGCACCAGTCCAGGCGCTCCTTGCGTGCGGCCAGGCGTTCGATCACGGCCTTGGTGCCGTGGTGCGCCGGACCTTCTTCATCGCTGGTGATCAGGAAAGCCACCGAGCCCTTGTGGTCCGGGTAATCGGTGACGAAACGTTCAGCCGCCACCAACATGGCCGCCAGGCTGCCTTTCATGTCCGCCGCGCCACGCCCGCAGAGCATGCCGTTTTCATCGATCAGTGCGTCGAACGGATCGTTCTGCCACGCCTGCACCGGGCCGGTCGGTACCACGTCGGTGTGGCCGGCAAAACACAGCACCGGGCCATCGTGTTTGCCATGGGTGGCCCAGAAGTTGTCCACGTCCTCGATGCGCATCGGTTCCAGCGCAAAACCGGCGTCGCCCAGGCGCTGCATCATCAGCTTCTGGCAATCGGCGTCGATCGGCGTCACGGAGGGGCGACGGATCAGGTCGATGGCAAGTTGAAGGGTCGGCGAAAGGTCGGCATGGGCCGTCATGGGGAAACTCCGGAAAGCGTGTAATGGGCGCAGGACGAATGTGAAATACAACCTGTGAAGCGGCGCAGAGCCAGGTGGGAGCTGGCTTGCCTGCGATGCAGACACCTCGGTCTATCAGTCAGAACGCGGTGATGCTATCGCGGGCAAGCCCGCTCCCACAGGAAAGCAGTGGTCCAGGCCAAGTCTTGCAAAACGGCCGTTATCTTATAGCAAAACGGCGGCCAGAGGCCGCCGTTTAGTGCATTGCGCAAGTTTTTACGCGGCTGTGACGGGCTCAGCCTTCGCCGAAGGTTTCGGCAGCGACGACAGGAACGCCATGATCAGCGCCGCCACGTACGGCAGCGACTGCACCAGCAGCATCACCACCCAGAAGCGGATGTCATTGCTTGGCAGGCCCTGCACCAGGTAGATCCCCAGTGCCGCGCCCCACAACAGCAGCATGATGAACATCTCTTCGCGGGCTTCGGAGATGGCTACCCAGAAGCCGTGGTTATCCGCGTTTTTCGGTGTGCGGAAGAACGGAATGCTGGTGGTGAAGAAACCGTACAGCACCGCTTTGGCGATGGTGTGCGACAACGCCAGACCGGCCAGGGCCGCACAGAACGCATCCTTCAAGTTCACGCCTACCGCTCGACGGTAGAGGAAGATGATCTTGCCCACCTTGAACACAAACAACGCCAACGGCGGGATTGCGAAAATCAGCAGCGGCGGATCAACCCGCGTCGGCACAATGATCATTGCCGCCGACCATAACAACGCGCCAACGGTGAAGAAGATATTCATGCCATCCGCCACCCACGGCAACCAGCCCGCGAGGAAGTGGTAGCGCTGGCCACGGGTCAGCTCGGTGTCCTTGCCGCGCAGCAGGCTGGCGGTGTGGCGCTTGATGATCTGGATCGCGCCGTAGGCCCAGCGGAAACGCTGTTTTTTGAAGTCGATAAAGGTATCCGGCATCAAGCCTTTGCCGTAGCTGTCGTGGTAATACGCCGCCGACAGACCCTTCTCGAATACGCGTAGGCCCAGTTCGGCATCTTCGCAGATGCACCAGTCAGCCCATCCCAATTCCTCAAGCACCGAGCGACGGGTCATGGTCATGGTGCCGTGCTGGATGATCGCGTCACGGTCGTTGCGGGTGACCATGCCGATATGGAAGAAGCCCTTGTATTCCGCGTAGCAGAGCTTCTTGAAGGTGCTTTCGTTCTGGTCGCGGTAGTCCTGCGGCGATTGCACCACGGCGATTTTCGGATCGGCGAAGTGCGGCACCATGTGCTTGAGCCAGTTTGGCGACACGCAGTAGTCGGAGTCGATCACTGCGATCACTTCGGCATCCTTGGCGGTGTGCGGGATCAGGTAGTTCAGCGCGCCACCCTTGAAGCCAGCCAAAGGCGCGACGTGGAAGAACTTGAAGCGCGGGCCCAGGGTTTCGCAGTAGTCGCGCACCGGTTCCCATACCGCCGGGTCCTTGGTGTTGTTGTCGATGATCAGGACTTCGTAGTCCGGGTAATCGAGGGCGGCCAGGGCGTCGAGGGTCTGTTTGACCATTTCCGGCGGCTCGTTGTAGCACGGCACATGGATCGACACTTTCGGGCGGTAGTCCGAATCCCCTTCAACCGGCAGGAATTCACGCCGACGCTTGTGGGTCCACACCGCTTCCGCCAGTTCGTGGGCTTCGGTCAGCAACACGATAAACACACCCAGGGCGCCGAGCGCGAGAAGGATGCCCACGGTGACACTGAACCAGGTGCTGTATTGCTGGCTGTAGTCGTAGCCGATCCACACCAGCACCGAACCGCAGAGGAACGCGATAAAGGTCAGGAAGGTGCGACCACGCTGGCGCAAGGCCGAGCCGTCGATCATCAACAGGGTCAGGGACAGCAGCGCGAGTACCACCGAACCGATGGCCAGCACACGCCATTGCGGAATCGCGACCACGGGCCCTTCAAAGTTGAATTTCTGCTGGCGTGCAGCGTTGTACACGCCCCAGTAAGCACCCGCCGAGCCTTCGTCGCTGACTTTCCACGGCTGATCGAAGGCCTCGATCACGAAGTAGTTGAAGCCCTGGCGGTTCAGTTTGTTCACCAGCGTACGCAGGTAGATCGCCTGGTCGGCCGGGGAGGTTTCATTGCCTCCGCGCATGCGGCCGTTGCTCGGCCAGCCTACTTCCGAGAGCAGCAGCGGCTTTTTCGGGAACAGTTTCTTCAGGTCCCGGGCGCGGTCGAGTACGTACTGGCCGGCCTTGTCCATCGGGATGTATTCCCAGAACGGCAGGATGTGCGCGGCGATCAGGTCGACGTGCTTGGCCAGTTGTGGGTTCTTCTCCCAGATGTCCCATTGCTCGGAGGTTGTCACCGGCACTTTTACAGCGGCGCGCACTCGATCCAGCAGCACGATCAGCGCTTCTGGCGTGATGTCCTTACGGAACACCGCCTCGTTACCGACCACCACCCGCACTACGCTGCGCGAGGTGTTGGCGATTTCGATGGCTCGCTGGATTTCCCGCTCGTTGCGCTCAAGGTCCGGGCTGATCCAGATCCCGAGGGTCACGCGCAGGCCGAATTCTTCCGCCAACTTGGGGATATCCCCCAGGGTGCCGTCGACCGAATAAGTACGGATGTTGTCCGTCAGCTTGCTCATGATCTCAAGGTCACGACGCATCTGATCGTCGGTCGGGAATTGATTTTTCTGGGGGTACTGGCCTTGCTGGAACGGCGAGTAGGAAAAACCGGAGATCTGTTCAGGCCAGTTGGGGGTGGTGACGGGGCGGTTGATCAGCGCCCAGAAACCGGTGAACAGCGCGGCAATTGCCAACACGATCACCAGGTTGAGTCCAAATTTACGCGATGCCATGGCTATTTCGGGTTCCAAAGGGTGTGGAACGAAAAGAGGTGTCGGCCTGCGCCGAACGGCGCGCATCCTACACCGGCCCCTCCCTGACCGTACAGCAAGCAGAGAAAAACCGGACATTAGTCAGCGAAAGGCCATCTAAGTTCTTTACTTGTAGCTTGTCGCTTCGAACTTGTCGCTCTGTAGTCCATAATGCGCGCCAGTTTTTGGGGTAATGGTCATGAGTACAGAAGATCCACGGTTTGCAGGCGTCGCCCGCTTGTATGGCATTGAAGGCCTGGAGCGCTTGAAAGCAGCCCATGTGGCGATCGTCGGCGTCGGCGGCGTGGGCTCGTGGGCGGCGGAAGCCATCGCCCGTTGTGGGGTGGGTGAGATCTCGCTGTTTGATTTGGATGATGTCTGCGTCAGCAACAGCAACCGCCAGTTGCACGCGCTGGACAGCACCGTGGGCAAGCCCAAGGTCGAGGTGATGGCAGAACGCCTGCGCGGCATCAATCCGGATTGCACGGTGCATGCGGTGGCGGACTTCGTGACCCGCGACACCATGGCTGAATACATCACGCCCACTATTGATTGCGTGATCGACTGCATCGACGCGGTCAACGCCAAGGCTGCGTTGATCGCCTGGTGCAAGCGCCGCAAGATCCAGATCATCACCACCGGCGGCGCCGGCGGGCAGATCGACCCGACACTGATCCAGGTCTGCGACTTGAACCGTACGTTCAATGATCCGCTGGCCTCGAAAGTGCGTTCCACCTTGCGTCGCGACTATGGGTTCTCACGTACCGTGACTCGCCATTACAGCGTGCCGTGCGTGTTTTCAACCGAACAACTGCGCTATCCCAAGCCGGACGGCAGCATTTGTTTGCAGAAGAGTTTTGTCGGGGACGGCGTGAAACTGGACTGCGCGGGTGGGTTTGGTGCGGTGATGATGGTGACGGCCACCTTCGGCATGGTCGCGGCCACCAAGGCGGTCGATAAGATCGTGGCCGGTGTACGCAGGCCATCCGAGCGGGTCAAGCCCACTTAAATCTTAATGCCGTGCACCGCTTGAAATGTGGGAGCTGGCTTGCCTGCGATAGCATCACTGCGGTCTGACTGACAGACCGAGTTGCCTGCATCGCAGGCAAGCCAGCTCCCACTTAGTTTGGTGTATGGCTTAGTGCTCGCATGCGCTGCAGCACGGCATTCAGGCCATTGCTGCGCGACGGTGAGAGTTGGCGGGACAGGCCCAACTGGTTGAACCAGTCAGGCAGATCCACCGCCTGCAATTCTGTGGCAGACAACCCATTGACCCGCGCCAACAGCAACGCCACCAACCCGCGGATCATGCGTGCCTCGCTGCTGGCGGCGAACTGCCAGTGGCCATCGTCCAAGCGGCCGACCAGCCACACCAGGCTCTCGCAGCCCTGCACGAGATTAGCCTCGACTTTATCCTCATCGGCCATGGCAGGCAGACGCTCGCCCCATTGCATCAGCATCCGCGCGCGTTGCTCCCAACTGCCGACGGCCTGAAAAGCTTCCAGTGCAGCCACTGCATCAACCGGTAGGCTCATCGCAACATATCCAAGGCTTGGTCCAGCGCTTCAAAGAAACGCTCCAGATCGTCGGAATCGTTATACAGCGCCAGGGACACACGGATCGCCCCCGACAAGTGCATCGCTTTGAGCAGCGGCATGGCGCAGTGATGACCGGCGCGCACGGCAATGCCTTGCTCGGTGAGCAGGTGCGCGAGGTCGGCGTTATGCACACCTTCGACGACAAAACTGACCAACGCCACTTGGGGCGAACCCAGCACGTGTACGCCATTGCGGGCTTTCAGCCCGCGCAACAGGTAGTCATGCAACGCCGCTTCATGGGCGATCACTGCCTGCTGATCCAGCGAACTCAGGTAATCCAGGCTGGCGCCCAGGCCAATCACGCTGGCAATCGGCGGTGTGCCGGCCTCAAAACCCAGCGGCGCGGGGCGGAAGCTGGCGCTGTGGTAATCGGCCTGCTGCACCATCTCGCCGCCGAACTGCCAGTGGCGCAGGTGGTGCAGGGCTTCATTGCGCCCAAACAGCACGCCGACGCCGTCCGGGCCGTACAGCTTGTGGCTGGAAAACACATAGAAGTCGCAACCCAGGGCCTGTACGTCATGGCGGCCATGAACGATGCCTTGGGCGCCGTCGATCACGGTCAGGGCACCGTGTGGCTGGGCCAATGCCAGCAGGGCTTCCAGCGGCTGCCAGGCGCCGAGCACGTTGGACAACTGGCTCACTGCCAGCAGGCGCGTGCGCGGGCCGATCAACTCGGCGGCGGCGTGCAGGTCGATGACGCCGTCATCACCCAGTGGCAACACCACCAGCGTCAGTGCGCGTCGCTTGGCCAGTTGCTGCCAGGGCAACAGGTTGGCGTGGTGTTCCAGGGCGCTGATGACAATTTCATCGCCCGCGTTGAATAAGTGCTCAAGGCCATAAGCCAAGAGGTTCAGCGCAGACGTCGCGCCGTGGGTAAACACAATCTGCCCGCTGTCGCCTGCATTCAACCACTGCGCGACCTTGCTGCGGCTGTCTTCGAACGCCTGGGTCGCATGGGCACCTGGCAAATGCTGGGCACGGTGCACATTGGCTGCGCCGTTGGCGTAGTAATGGCTGATGGCATCCAACAAGGCCTGGGGCTTTTGCGTGGTGGCGGCGTTGTCCAGGTAAGTCTGGTCTTGCCGCTGCAGGGTGGCGATGGCCGGGAAGTCGGCGCGCCAGGGGGAGGGCACTAGCATGGTGTTCAAGACTCGTATAAGCGAGCCCCAGGGTCGGGGCCCGCTAGTGGCATCGAGTGGCTGCTTAGTTGTGAGCGTGCAGCGCTTCGTTCAGTTCGATGGCCGATTTGTGGGTTTTGCACTCCACGGCACCGGTCTCGGAGTTGCGACGGAACAGCAGGTCCGACTGGCCGGCCAGCTCGCGAGCCTTGACCACTTTGACCAGTTGGTTCTGCTCGTCCAGCAGCGCAACCTTGGTGCCGGCGGTGACGTAAAGGCCCGACTCCACGGTGTTACGGTCGCCCAACGGGATACCGATACCGGCGTTGGCGCCGATCAGGCAGCCTTCACCGACCTTGATCACGATATTGCCGCCGCCCGACAGCGTGCCCATGGTGGAGCAACCGCCACCCAGGTCCGAACCCTTGCCGACGAACACGCCTGCCGATACACGGCCTTCGATCATGCCCGGGCCTTCGGTGCCGGCGTTGAAGTTGACGAAGCCTTCGTGCATCACGGTAGTGCCTTCGCCCACGTAGGCACCCAGGCGGATACGCGCGGCATCAGCGATACGTACACCGCTCGGCACCACGTAGTCGGTCATTTTCGGGAACTTGTCCACCGAGAACACTTCCAGCAGTTCGCCACGCAGGCGCGCTTCCAGCTGGCGTTCGGCCAGTTCGGCGATGTCGATCGCGCCTTGGCTGGTCCAGGCTACGTTCGGCAACTGCGGGAATACACCGGCCAGGCTCAGGCCATGAGGCTTGACCAGGCGGTGGGACAGCAGGTGCAGCTTGAGGTAAGCCTCAGGCGTGGAGGTCAGTGCGGCGTCTTCGGCCAGCAGGGTGGCGACCAGCGGCGTGTGGCTTTCGGCCAGGCGATTGAGCAACGCGGCTTGGGTAGCGTCGACATTCTTCAGTGCATCAGCCAGTTGCAGCGCTTGGCTGATGGTGAAAGTGATGGCCTGGTTGCCTTCGGTGTAGCCGAGGATCGGCGCAACGGCGGCGACGATTTCTGCCGACGGGTTGAGCAGCGGTTGTGCGTAAAACACTTCCAGCCAAGCACCTTGGCGGTTCTGAGTGCCAACGCCGAAGCCCAGGCTGAACAGGGAATGGGACATGCTGTTACCTCTACAAAAATGGTAAGGGCTGGCCTACTTGAGGGCCGCCGAATAACTATCTGGCTTGAAGCCAATCAGGGTTCTGTCACCGAGATCAAGCACCGGGCGCTTGATCATCGAGGGTTGTGCGAGCATCAATTCAATGGCTTTCGACTGATCGAGATCGGCTTTGCGTTCGTCTTCGAGTTTGCGAAAGGTGGTGCCCGCACGGTTCAAAACCACCTGCCAACCGTGCTCGTTGCACCATTGGGTCAAGTGTTCGCGGTCGATACCGGCCGTTTTGTAATCGTGGAACTCATAGTTGACGCCGTGCTCATCGAGCCAGGTGCGCGCCTTTTTCATGGTGTCGCAGGCTTTGATGCCGAAAAGGTGCAACGTTTTGCTTGAAGCGGTCAAGGAATTGCCCCCCTTTGGACCAAGTGGAAACGAAAGGTCACGGATTATGCCATGACCAGCGGGCTGGTGCCCCTCGTCATGCTGGTGTGCGACGTATGTGCAAATGCCGGCCGGCAGCATGGGCGGTAACATAGCTGGGTAATATGGCACTTCAAAGGCGAGTTGTTGCCTGATGTGTGTCGTTGCAAGTCGATTGT
Source organism: Pseudomonas simiae (assembly GCF_000934565.1). Lineage (NCBI taxonomy): Bacteria > Pseudomonadati > Pseudomonadota > Gammaproteobacteria > Pseudomonadales > Pseudomonadaceae > Pseudomonas > Pseudomonas simiae. The sequence continues at coordinate 1,375,433 of NZ_CP010896.1, forward strand.
CCGGGAAACCCGCTTTATGCAAACCGCCTACACCGTTCTTATCCTGCTGATGCTGGTCAGCGTTTCGCGTCTTGTCGGGCGTGTCATTCCTCTGCCGTTGCCTCTGGTCCAGATTGCCGCCGGTGCCTTGCTCGCCTGGCCTACGCTTGGCCTGCACGTAGCGCTGGACCCCGAGTTGTTCCTGTTTCTGTTTCTGCCGCCGTTGCTGTTCTCCGATGGCTGGCGCATGCCCAAGCGGGAATTGTGGCGGCTGCGCGGGCCGATCCTGACGTTGGCGGTGGGCCTGGTGCTGTTTACGGTGGTCGGCGCCGGTTACTTCATCCATTGGCTCTTGCCTACGATCCCGCTGCCGGTGGCCTTCGCCCTGGCGGCCGTGTTGTCGCCGACGGATGCCGTGGCAGTGTCGGCCATTTCCCAGAATCGTTTGCCCACGCCGCTGATGCACATGCTCCAGGGCGAGGCCTTGATGAATGATGCATCGGGCCTGGTGACCTTCAAGTTCGCCCTGGCGGCAGCGCTGACAGGTGTGTTTTCCCTGGCGGATGCCAGCCTCACGTTTGTCTTGGTGGCAGTGGGTGGCCTGGCGGTAGGCGTGGCCCTGAGCTGGCTGGTCGGCCGCCTGCGCGCGTGGATGATCGCCCGCGGCTGGGACGACCCGGCGACCCACGTGGTGTTCATGTTGTTGTTACCGTTTGCGGCCTATGTGCTGGCCGAGCGCCTGGGGGCATCGGGCATTTTGTCGGCGGTGGCGGCGGGCATGATGCAAAGCTGGCTCGACCTGCTGCCACGCCAGACCAGTACGCGCTTGCTCAATCGCAGCGTGTGGTCACTGCTGGAGTTTGCTTTCAATGGTTTGATTTTCCTGCTGCTGGGCCTGCAACTGCCGGACATCATCAAGGCGGTGGTCAGCCATGAGCCGACGCTGTGGCCGACCTTGTTTTATCGCTGCCTGGATGTGGTCGCGATCTTCCTGGTGCTGGTGGTGTTGCGCTTTATCTGGGTGCAGAGCATCTGGCGGTTGTCGGGCTTGCTGCGCAGGCTGCGTGGGAAAAGTGAATTGACGCTGGTGCCGACGGCCCGTTCCTGCTGGTTGTTGACGGTCGGTGGGGTACGCGGTGCGGTGACGTTGGCGGGTGTGATGTCGGTGCCATTGTTGCTGGCGCCTGGACAGGATTTTCCGGAGCGTGACTTGCTGATCTTTATCGCCGCCGGGGTGATTCTGTTATCGCTGATCGCCGCCTGTATCACCTTGCCATTGTTGCTGCGGGGCATTGAAAAGAGCCCGGACGAGAAGCGCCACAAGGAGGTGCGTGAAGCCTGGAAGAAAACTGCCGTTGCGGCAATTCACGCGCTTGAAGCGGAGGAACCCGCAGAAGTCGAAACTCAGGACGCCGCCCAGGCCGCGCTCGCCACTGAGCTCAAGGCACGGCTGATGTCGGAATATCGCCATCAGTTAGAAGTGTTCAACGACTCCGCCGAAGCCCAGGCGCTGGCGCAGCAGATGGACTTGCTGGAGCGAAAGCTGCGCCTCAAGGCCCTGCGGGCGCAGCGGTTGGAGTTGTACAGCCTGAGCCGTCATCACCAGATTGGTGATGACGTGCTGAGGGAGGTGTTGGCGGAGCTGGATATGAGTGAGGCGAATCTGGGCCAGGTGAAGTGAACCCGGTCAGGTCTTAGCGGCGACGCTGGATGAAATCCCGAATCCGCTCCGCCGCTTCCACACACTCCGCCAACGGCGCGACCAGTGCCAGGCGCACACGGCCGGCGCCAGGGTTGAAGCCGTCCACTTCCCGCGACAGGTACGAACCCGGCACTACGGTCACGTGTTCTTCCACAAACAGGTCACGGCAGAACCCGGCGTCGTCGCCATTCACATTCGGCCACAAGTAGAAGCCGCCATCCGGGCTCTCGACGTCCAGCACCGGTTTGAGAATCGCCAGCACCGCATCGAACTTCTCGCGGTACAGGTCACGATTGGCGAGCACGTGGGCTTCGTCCTGCCAGGCAGCAATACTGGCCAGTTGCGTTTGCACTGGCATCGCACAGCCGTGGTAGGTGCGGTACAGCAGGAAAGCCTTGAGGATGTCTGCGTCGCCGGCCACGAAACCGGAGCGCAGGCCCGGCAGGTTGGAGCGCTTAGACAGGCTGTGAAACACCACGCAGCGTTTGAAGTCCTGGCGGCCCAGTTCGACGCAGGCACTCAACAGGCCCGGCGGCGGGCTTTGTTCGTCGAAGTACAACTCGCTGTAGCACTCGTCGGCGGCGATGACGAAGTCGTATTCGTCGGCCAGGGCGATGAGTTTTTTCAGGGTGTCGACCGGGATCAGCGCGCCGGTCGGGTTGCCGGGCGAGCACAGGAACAGAATCTGGCAGCGTTTCCAGATGTCCGGTGTCACGGCCTCGAAGTCCGGGTTGAAGCCGTTGGCGTCCAGGCACGGCAGGTAGTGCGGTTTGGCCCCGGCCAGGAACGCGGCGCCTTCGTAGATCTGGTAGAACGGGTTCGGGCTCACCACCAACGCGTCGTCGCCACGGTTGACCACGGTCTGGGTGAAGGCGAACAGTGCTTCACGGGTGCCATTGACCGGCAGGATATTGCGCGCCGGGTCGAGCCAGCCCTTGGGCACGTTGAAGCGACGCTCACACCAGGCACCGATGGCTTCGCGCAGGGCCGGGATGCCCAGGGTGGTCGGGTACACGGCCATCTGGTCGAGGTTGTTGCTCAGCGCTTCGGCCACGAAGGTTGGCGATTTATGTTTCGGTTCGCCGATGGAGAGCGCGATAGGGCGCTTGTCCGGGTTGGGCGTGACGCTGCCCAGCAGGGCGCGCAGTTTCTCGAACGGGTAGGGCTGTAGCTGGTTCAGGGCGTTGTTCATGAGGGCCTCGATCAGGAGGAGGACGGCTTTTTTGTGGGAGCTGGCTTACCTGCGATGCGTACACTCGGAGTATCAGCCATACCGAGTCGATGCCATCGCAGGCAAGCCAGCTCCCACAGGGACCGTGCCCACTGGGACGTTAAATTAATTCAAATGGTCAGTCTGGTCAGCTCGACGCCGGGTTCCTGGGTAACGCTCAGCTGCTGGACGATGGCTTCCTGCAAGCGCAGGCACAGTTCCGGGTCGGACAACGGCTGGTTGTCGGCATCGGTGATGAAGAACACGTCTTCCACACGCTCGCCGAGGGTCGCGATCTTGGCGTTCTGCAACGACAGGTCGAACTCCAGGAAAATCCCGCCGATGCGGGCCAGCAGGCCTGGGCGATCCGGGGCGCTGAGCTCCAACACCGTCACCGGTCGTTGGGCGTCGTTGGAAATGGTCACCTGGGGCGCAAACGCAAAGTGCTTGAGTTGGCGCGGCACCCGACGCTGGATGATGGTCGGGTATTCGTCAGGGTTGCGCAGGGCCTCGGTCAGGCCTTCGCGGATCTTTTTCACCCGTGCCGGATTGTCACCAATCGAGTCGCCATCGGTGTCGAGCACGATATAGGTGTCGAGGGTGAACTGGCTGCTGGAGGTGATGACACGGGCGTCATGGATGTTCAGGTTGAGCTGGTCCATGGCTGCCACGGTCACGGCGAAGAAGTCGTGCTGGTCGGGCGCATAGATGAAGATTTGCGTACCGCCTTCGAATTCGCGTTGGGTGGTTTCCTTGATCAGTACCAGCGGGCCGCCATCGGCGGGCTGTTGCAGGATTGCGTCAGTGTGCCAGGCGACATCGCCCGCGGTGTGGCGCAGGAAGTAGTCATCCCCCAACTGCGACCACAACTGCTCGACGTCGTCCGGATCGTTGCCGCCGCGTACCAATATATCCAGGGCCGCGCTCTGGGTGCGACGGATCTGCTCTTCGCGGTCCACCGGGTTTTCCAGGCCTCGGCGCAGGGCGCGCTTGGTCTCGGTGTACAGCTGGCGCAACAGGCTGGCGCGCCAAGAGTTCCACAGCGTGGGGTTGGTGGCATTGATATCCGAGACGGTCAGCACGTACAGGTAGTCGAGACGGGTTTCATCGCCGACGGTCTGCGCAAAGTCGTGGATCACCTGCGGATCGGACAAGTCCTTGCGCTGGGCTGTGGTCGACATCACCAGGTGGTTCTGCACCAGCCAGACGATCAGGCGGCTGTCCCACACGGGCAACTGGTGGCGTTGGCAGAAAGCCTCGGCGTCAACTGCACCCACCTCTGAGTGGTCGCCATGCCGGCCCTTGCCGATATCGTGGTAGAGGCCGGCCAGGTAGATCAGCTCGGGCTTGGGCAGTTTGGCCATGAGTTTGCTGGCCAGCGGGAATTTCTCTGACACCTGGGTGTACTGCAGCTTACGCAGGTGCTTGATCAGGTTCAGGGTGTGGGCGTCCACGGTATAGATATGGAACAGGTCGTGCTGCATCTGCCCGACGATAAAGCCGAACTCTGGGAGGTAGCGCCCGAGGATGCCGTAACGGTTCATGCGCCGCAGGTTGCGGTGGATACCGATCTTGCATTTGAACAGCTCGATAAACAGGCTGGTGTTGCGGATATCGTTGCGGAAATCGTCGTCGATCAGGTGACGGTTCTCCCGCAGCAGGCGAATGGTGTCGGCGCGCACGCCTTTGATTTCCGGCTGCTGGGCCATCAGTACGAAGATTTCCAGCATGGCGAACGGCGTGCGGCGGAACACGTTGTCGTTGCGAGCCTCGATATAGCCGTCATGCAGTTGGAAGCGTGCGTTGATCGGCTGCGGCGGCGCTTCGTCTTCGGGGGCCAGGATCACCTCTTCGAAGTGCTGGATGATCAGGTCGCTGAGCTGGGCAATGCTCATGACCACCCGGTAATACTGCTGCATGAAGCTTTCGATGCTGGTCTTCGCGTCCTCGCCTTCAAAGCCCAGCAGGGTGGCGATGGAGCGCTGGTGGTCGAACAGCAGCCGGTCTTCGGAACGCCCGGCGAGCATGTGCAAGGCGTAGCGCACCTTCCACAGGAATTCCTGGGACGAGGCCAGCAGGGCGTTTTCGCTCTCTACCAGAAAACCTTCGCCAGCCAGGGCGCGCAGGTTAAGGGTGCCGTATTGGCGACGGGCCACCCACAAAATCGTCTGGATATCCCGCAGGCCGCCGGGCGAGCCTTTGACGTTGGGTTCCAGGTTGTATTCGGTGTCGTTGTACTTGTGGTGCCGGGCCTTCTGCTCGGCACGCTTGGCCAGGAAGAAGTCCTTGCTCGGCCACATGTGCGCGGTGCTGGTGACTTCGAGCATGCGCTGGCGCAGGCGCTCGGGGCCGGCGATGGTGCGGCTTTCCATGAGGTTGGTGATGACGGTGAGGTCGGCGCGGGCCTCTTCGGCGCACTCGTCGACCGAGCGCACGCTTTGGCCGACTTCCAGGCCAATGTCCCACAACAGCGTCAGAAAACGCTCGATGGAATCGCGAAAGATCTCATGGTCGGCGCTGTCCAGCAGAATCAACAGGTCGATGTCGGAATAGGGGTGCAACTCGCCACGCCCGTAGCCGCCGACCGCCACCAGGGCGATGTCGGCGTCTTCGCTCCAACTGAACTGCTCCCAGGCCTTTTGCAGAATGTTATCGACGAACCAGGCGCGGTCCTCGATCAGTCGGCGGATATCCCGGCCACTGCGAAAACGCTGATCAAGCACCTCGCGGGCCTGGCGGATGGCCTTCTTGAACGCGGCGATAGGGCTCGCCTTCAGGGCCAGTTCGGCCTGGAACTGGCCACGGTCGAAGAGTTCGGGATCCACCTGGGGCATTGATCGGCTTTCCTTTCTATCTATCAGTCAGTCACAACATGGCGTGGGAAAACCAAAGCAACGTTGCCTACACCTAAGCGGCACCCGAGACGCGTGGGATCGTATCGTCGGCGCGCAGGGTGAAGATTTCGTAACCGGTTTCGGTGACCAGCAGGGTGTGTTCCCACTGGGCCGAGAGCTTGCGGTCCTTGGTGATGGCGGTCCAGCCGTCGCCCAGTACCTTGGTGTCGGCCTTGCCCTGGTTGATCATCGGCTCGATGGTAAAGGTCATGCCTGCTTTCAGCTCCATGCCGGTGCCGGCGCGGCCGTAGTGCAGGATCTGCGGCTCTTCGTGGAACACGGTGCCGATACCGTGGCCGCAGAATTCGCGCACCACCGAGAAACCATTCTTTTCAGCATGCTTCTGGATCACTTCACCGATGTCGCCCAGGCGGCAGCCGGGTTTCACGATCTCGATGGCCTTGTACATGCATTCCTGGGTCACCTGGGACAGGCGCTCGGCCCAGACCGGCACGTTGCCGACGTGGAACATGCGGCTGGTGTCGCCGAAGTAGCGGTCCTTGATCACGGTGACGTCGATGTTCAGCGTGTCGCCGTCCTTCAATGGCTTGTCACCTGGAATCCCGTGGCAGACCACGTGGTTGACCGAGGTGCAGATCGACTTGGGAAAGCCCTTGTAGTTCAGCGGCGCAGGGATGGCGCCCTGTACGTTGACTATATAGTCGTGGCAGATCTGGTTCAGGGTTTCGGTGGTCACGCCGGGCTTGACGTGTTCGGCGATCATCTCCAGCACGTCGGCAGCCAGTTTGCCGGCGATGCGCATGCCAGCGATGTCTTCGGCGGTTTTCAAACTAACGGTCATACAGGCTCTCTCTAGCGCGACGCGCTGAAATCAATACGGTTTACGGGCGTGCGACAAAAGGTTGCAGAATTCGCACAAGCCACAGAAAACGCGATTCTAACAGACGATGGCATCAAATCATGAGCCTCTGATGATCGCTTCTTTCTATAAGGTAGGGCTATGTTGGCTCTATTCAAGGGGTTACACGAACGCGGACGGCGGCAAATGTGATTGCGTGTTCCGTTTTTGCCGATGCTGTGGTATAAAATGCGCCGCTTTCCGGGGATGCCCCGAAAGGCTTAAATCCACACACGTGTCGACACGATGACCTGGGTGCCGGAGGCTTTGAAGTCGCTGGTTGGTCATTGGGATACGTGGAGGCCAAACCCGACTTATTAAGGAACTATCATGTCCCAAGTCAACATGCGCGATATGCTGAAGGCCGGTGTGCACTTCGGTCACCAGACCCGTTACTGGAACCCGAAAATGGGTAAATACATTTTCGGCGCGCGTAACAAGATCCACATTATCAACCTTGAAAAAACCCTGCCAATGTTCAACGAAGCTCTGACTTTCGTAGAGCGCCTGGCCCAGGGCAAAAACAAGATTCTGTTCGTCGGCACCAAGCGTTCCGCTGGCAAGATCGTTGCTGAAGAAGCAGCACGTTGCGGTTCGCCGTACGTCGATCACCGCTGGTTGGGCGGCATGCTGACCAACTTCAAAACCATCCGTGCTTCCATCAAGCGTCTGCGTGACCTTGAAGTACAAGCCGAAGACGGTACTTTCGCCAAGCTGACCAAGAAAGAAGCGCTGATGCGCTCCCGTGACCTGGAAAAGCTCGATCGTTCCCTGGGTGGTATCAAGGACATGGGCGGTCTGCCTGACGCACTGTTCGTTATCGACGTTGATCACGAGCGCATCGCGATCACCGAAGCCAACAAGCTGGGCATCCCTGTTATCGGCGTAGTCGATACCAACAGCAGCCCGGAAGGCGTTGACTACATCATCCCAGGCAACGATGACGCAATCCGCGCTATCCAGCTGTACATGGGTTCGATGGCTGACGCTGTAATCCGTGGTCGTAACCACGTTGCTGGTGGTACCGAGCAGTTCGTTGAAGAAGCTCCGGTAGCTGCCGCTGAGTAATTGACGCCCTGGCGTTGACTCAGTAAGCAAAAAGGGGGCTTGGCCCCCTTTTTGCCACCTCGAAAACCGTTTGTCGGCGCTCACGTATGATGGCGCAACCTAGCGACTGTAACGTGCAGCAGCCTACAACGGAGATTCGGGAAGAATTGATCGCCCGTTTGATCGGGTGGAATGGTTGAAAACCTATCCAAGAGGATTTTGAAATGGCAGAGATTACTGCAGCGTTGGTTAAAGAACTGCGTGAGCGTACCGGCGAAGGCATGATGGATTGCAAAAAGGCCTTGACCAAGGCCGGCGGCGACATCGAAAAAGCCATCGACGACATGCGTGCCTCGGGCGCCATCAAGGCCGCCAAGAAAGCCGGCAACGTCGCTGCTGAAGGCGCTATCGCCCTGGTAGAAGACGGTAAAGCCGCCGTTCTGCTGGAAGTGAACTCGCAGACCGACTTCCTTGCCCTGCAAGACGACTTCAAGGCATTCGTTGCTTCCAGCGTCAAGAAAGCATTCGACGAGAAGCTGACCACTGTCGAGCCTCTGATCGAAGCTCAAGAAGCTGATCGCCTGGTACTGGTCGGCAAGGTTGGCGAAAACGTCAATATCCGTCGCCTGACTCGCGTTGAAGGTGATGTTGTTGGCGGTTACCTGCACGGCAACAAGATCGGTGTAGCTGTTGTTCTGAAAGGCGGCAACGTTGAGCTGGCCAAAGACATCGCTATGCACGTTGCTGCAAGCAACCCTGAGTTCCTGCTGCCTTCGGAAGTTTCCGAGGAAGCAATCGAGCGCGAAAAAGCTGTGTTCCTGAGCCTGAACGCCGACAAGATCGCCGGCAAGCCAGAAAACATCGTTGAAAACATGATCAAAGGCCGTATCAGCAAGTTCCTGGCTGAAGCGAGCCTGGTTGAGCAGGCGTTCGTCAAGAACCCTGAAGTCAAGGTTGGCGAACTGGCCAAGAAAGCCGGTGCTGAAATCGTTTCCTTCACTTACTACAAAGTAGGCGAAGGCATCGAGAAGCCGGTCGACAACTTTGCTGAAGAAGTTGCTGCCCAGCTGGCTGCCGCCAAGCAATAAGACAGTTTTAAACTGTCGCCCAAGAGAGGCTGCCCGCTCACGCGCGCAGCCTCTTTTCAAATGGGAAGGCCGATTTTAATTGGCTTCCCTTCGGAACTGGCTTACAAAGCCGTGTTCCGATGGCGCTGTAGCAGCGTCCAGCTAGAGTGAACGCAAGCCGTAAACGGCTCGCCAAGAATTTTTGAAAAATACGCCGCAGGAGAGATTCGCAATGGCTCAGCAGGGCAGTGGTTATCAGGCTCGCTATAAACGCATTCTACTCAAGCTTAGCGGCGAGGCCCTGATGGGCTCGGAAGAGTTCGGGATCGATCCCAAAGTCCTCGACCGCATGGCGCTGGAAGTCGGCCAACTGGTCGGTATCGGCGTACAGGTCGGCCTGGTGATCGGCGGCGGCAACCTGTTCCGTGGTGCGGCACTGAGCGCTGCTGGCATGGATCGGGTCACTGGCGACCACATGGGCATGCTGGCCACTGTGATGAACGCCCTGGCCATGCGCGACGCCCTGGAACGCGCCAATATCTCGGCTATCGTGATGTCGGCTATTTCCATGGTCGGCGTGACCGATCACTATGACCGCCGCAAAGCCATGCGCCACCTGAACGCCAAGGAAGTGGTGATCTTCGCCGCTGGCACGGGTAACCCGTTCTTCACCACCGACTCGGCAGCGTGCCTGCGCGCCATTGAGATCGATGCTGACGTGGTGCTCAAGGCGACCAAGGTCGATGGCGTGTACACCGCAGACCCATTCAAAGATCCGCATGCCGAGAAGTTCGATCATCTGACCTACGATGAAGTACTGGATCGCAAGCTGGGCGTGATGGACCTGACGGCTATTTGCCTGTGCCGCGACCACAAGATGCCGCTGCGCGTATTTAACATGAACAAGCCCGGCGCCCTGCTGAACATCGTACACGGCGGCGCAGAAGGGACTCTGATCGAGGAAGGCCAACAATGATCAACGAAATCAAGAAAGACGCCCAGGCGCGTATGCACAAATCCCTGGAATCCCTGAGCCATGCATTCGGCCAGATCCGTACCGGCAAGGCGCACCCAAGCATCCTGGGCAGCGTGATGGTGCCTTACTACGGTTCCGATACCCCTATCAGCAGCGTTGCCAACATTACCGTTAAAGACTCGCGCACCCTGCAAGTCGTAGCGTTCGAGCGCAACATGCTGGGTGCTGTCGACAAGGCCATCCAGAGCGCCGGTTTGAACCTCAACCCGACCAACCTGGGTGAGCTGCTACTGATCTCCATGCCGGCCCTGACCGAAGAAACCCGTAAGGGCTTCACCAAGCAGGCGCGCAGCGCAGCCGAGGACGCGCGTGTTGCCGTGCGCAACATCCGTCGCGATGCCCTGGGTGACCTGAAGAAGCTGGTCAAGGACAAGGAAATCAGCGAAGACGAAGAGCGTCGTGCCGTCGCTGATATCGACAAGCTGACCAAAGATGCCGAGGCCCAGATCACCAAGGCCACGGAAGAAAAAGAAAAGGACCTGATGGCCGTATAAGGGGTCAGGACGCCTTCATGGAAAAGACCAAGCAGACTGTGCCCTCTGTGGTGCCGCGCCACGTCGCGATCATCATGGATGGGAATAATCGCTGGGCGAAGAAACGCTTTATGCCGGGTGTTGCCGGGCATAAAGCGGGTGTCGATGCGGTTCGGGCTGTGATCGAGGTATGCGCCGAGGCCAAGGTCGAAGTGTTGACCTTGTTCGCCTTCTCCAGTGAGAACTGGCAGCGGCCCGCCGAAGAAGTCAGTGCCTTGATGGACCTGTTCTTCAAGGCCTTGCGTCGTGAAGCCAAGCGGCTCAACGACAATAACATCAGCCTGCGCATCATCGGCGATCGCTCCCGCTTCCACCCCGAACTGCAAACCGCCATGCGCGAAGCCGAGGCGATTACAGCGGGTGCCAACCGATTTGTGCTGCAGATCGCCGCCAACTACGGTGGCCAGTGGGATATCGCCCAGGCTGCACAGCGTCTGGCGCGCGAAGTGCAGGCCGGTCATCTACGGCCGGACGACATTACGCCCGAACTGTTGCAAACCTGCCTGGTGACTGGCGACCTGCCGCTGCCTGACTTGTGCATCCGTACCGGGGGTGAGCACCGCATCAGCAATTTCCTGTTGTGGCAGCTAGCCTATACCGAATTGTACTTCTCCGACCTGTTCTGGCCGGACTTCAAACACGATGCCATGCGTAAAGCACTGGCCGATTTCGCTTCCCGTCAGCGTCGCTTTGGTAAAACGAGCGAGCAGATCGAAGCTGGAGCCCGGGTTTAAATGCTTAAACAACGAATCATCACAGCACTGATCCTGTTGCCGATCGCCTTGTGTGGGTTTTTCCTGCTCGACGGTTCTGCCTTTGCGCTGTTTATCGGCCTGGTGGTCACCCTGGGGGCCTGGGAGTGGGCGCGCCTGGCGGGTTTCAACACGCAATTGCCGCGCGTTGTGTACGCCGCTGTGGTGGCTGCCTTGGCATTCCTCCTGTACATCCTGCCGGACATTGCGCCGTGGGTGTTGGGGGCGGCGGTGCTGTGGTGGGCGCTGGCGACATTCCTGGTGTTGACCTATCCACGCACCAGTGGGAAGTGGTCCAGTGTGGCCTGCAAGCTGGTGATTGGTTTGCTGATCTTGTTGCCGGCGTGGCAAGGGTTGGTGGAGATCAAGCGTTATCCAATGGGTAACTGGCTGATCCTGGCGGTCATGGTGCTGGTATGGGGTGCTGATATCGGTGCCTACTTCTCCGGCCGGGCCTTCGGCAAGCGCAAGCTGGCGCCGGCGGTCAGTCCGGGAAAGAGCTGGGAGGGCGTGTATGGCGGGTTGGCGTTGACGCTGGTGATCGCGCTGGTGGTCGGTGTGGTGCGTGGCTGGTCGGTGAAGGACATCTTCCTGGCGCTGCTGGCCACTGCCATTGTGGTATTTATTTCGGTGGTGGGTGACCTCACCGAGAGCATGTTCAAGCGTCAGGCCGGGATCAAGGACAGCAGCAACCTGCTGCCGGGTCACGGCGGCGTGCTGGACCGTATCGACAGCCTGACCGCTGCCATTCCGATCTTCGCCGTACTGTTGTGGATGACCGCTTCGTGAGCCGCCTGCAGCAAGTCACCGTGCTGGGTGCAACCGGCTCGGTGGGGTTGAGCACCCTGGACGTGATTGCTCGTCACCCTGATCGCTATCAAGTCTTCGCCCTGACCGGGTTTACCCGTCTGAGTGAGTTGCTGGCCTTATGTCTGCGTCACGCGCCGCGCTTCGCCGTGGTGCCTGAGGGCGCAGCGGCCCGTGGCCTGCAGGATGATCTGCGGGCTGCCGGGCTTGCCACTCAAGTGCTGGTAGGGGAGCAGGGGTTGTGCCAGGTCTCGGCCGACGCCGAGGTGGATACCGTGGTCGCCGCTATTGTCGGCGCTGCGGGCCTGCGCCCAACCTTGGCTGCCGTGGATGCTGGCAAGAAGATCCTGTTGGCCAATAAAGAAGCGCTGGTCATGTCCGGTGCGCTCTTCATGCAGGCGGTGCGCAAGAGCGGTGCGGTGCTGCTGCCACTGGACAGCGAGCACAATGCAATTTTCCAATGCATGCCCGGCGATTTTGCGCGTGGCCTGAGCCAGATGGGGGTGCGTCGGATCCTGCTGACCGCCTCCGGTGGCCCATTCCGGCAGACTCCACTGGCCGAGCTGGAGCATGTATCGCCCGACCAGGCGTGCGCTCATCCGAACTGGTCCATGGGGCGTAAAATCTCCGTGGATTCGGCAAGCATGATGAACAAGGGGCTGGAGCTGATCGAGGCGTGCTGGTTGTTCGATGCGCGCCCGGATCAGGTCGAGGTGGTGATTCACCCGCAAAGTGTGATTCATTCCCTGGTCGACTACGTGGACGGGTCGGTCCTGGCGCAGTTGGGTAACCCCGACATGCGCACGCCGATTGCCAATGCCCTGGCCTGGCCGGAGCGGATCGACTCGGGCGTAGCGCCATTGGATCTGTTTGCGGTGGCCCGGCTGGACTTTGAGGCCCCGGATGAACAGCGCTTTCCTTGCCTGCGCCTGGCGCGGCAAGCGGCTGAAGCGGGTAACAGCGCACCGGCGATGTTGAACGCGGCCAATGAAGTGGCTGTGGCAGCGTTTCTCGAACGGCGCATCCGCTTTCCGCAGATCGCGAGTATCATCGAAGACGTCCTGGCGCTTGAGCCTGTTGTGGCGGTCAATGATCTGGCGGCGGTATTCGAGGCTGACACCAAGGCCCGAGCCTTGGCAGAAAAATGGTTGAACCGCAACGCGCGTTAGTCTGTGGGCAGGTTTGAGCCTTCAGGCACTGGATTGGAATGCGGAGAAATTAGATGAGTGCGCTTTACATGATTGTCGGCACCCTGGTTGCTCTGGGTGTGCTGGTTACCTTCCACGAATTCGGCCACTTCTGGGTGGCGCGTCGTTGCGGCGTCAAGGTACTGCGCTTTTCCGTCGGTTTCGGCATGCCGCTGGTGCGCTGGCACGACCGTCACGGCACCGAGTTCGTGATTGCGGCCATTCCTTTGGGCGGCTACGTCAAGATGCTCGACGAGCGCGAAGGCGAAGTGCCGGCAGATCAGTTAGACCAATCGTTCAATCGCAAGACCGTTCGTCAGCGCATTGCCATCGTCGCCGCCGGTCCGATCGCCAACTTTCTGTTGGCGATGGTGTTTTTCTGGGTCTTGGCCATGCTGGGCAGCCAGCAGGTGCGTCCGGTCATCGGTGCGGTCGAGTCGGACAGTATTGCCGCCAAGGCAGGGTTGGTTGTCGGGCAGGAAATTGTATCTATTGATGGCGAACCCACCACGGGCTGGGGTGCGGTCAATTTGCAGTTGGTGCGTCGCCTGGGTGAAAGCGGCATCGTCAAGGTGGTGGTGCGCGAGCAGGATTCCACCCGCGAAACCCCGCGTGAGCTGGCCCTCGACCATTGGCTCAAGGGCGCTGATGAGCCTGATCCGATCAAGTCTCTGGGCATACGTCCATGGCGTCCGGCCTTGCCACCGGTCCTCGCGGAGCTGGACCCGAAAGGTCCGGCCCAGGCTGCCGGCCTGAAAACCGGTGATCGCCTGTTGGCCCTCGATGGTCAGCCGCTGGGCGACTGGCAGCAGGTGGTCGACCTGGTCCGTGTACGTCCTGATACTAAAATTATGCTGAAAGTTGAGCGCGACGGTGCTCAAATCGACGTCCCCGTGACCTTGTCGGTTCGTGGGGAGGCCAAGGCGGCCGGGGGTTACCTGGGTGCCGGGGTCAAAGGTGTCGATTGGCCGCCATCGATGGTGCGTGAGGTGAGTTACGGGCCGTTGGCTGCAATTGGCGAAGGTGCAAAACGCACTTGGACCATGAGTGTGCTGACCCTCGAATCCCTCAAGAAAATGTTGTTCGGCGAGCTCTCGGTAAAAAACTTGAGTGGACCGATAACCATTGCTAAAGTGGCGGGCGCTTCTGCCCAGTCGGGTGTCGCGGATTTCCTGAATTTCTTGGCTTATCTGAGTATTAGCCTGGGTGTTCTGAATTTGTTGCCCATTCCTGTACTGGATGGGGGGCATCTGTTGTTTTATCTGGTCGAGTGGGTGCGTGGTCGCCCCTTGTCGGATCGGGTGCAGGGTTGGGGGATACAGATCGGTATCAGTTTGGTGGTCGGGGTGATGTTATTAGCCTTGGTCAACGATCTGGGTCGACTGTAACGCTTCGCTGAATTGCGAATCTGCCGCATTTTGCGGCAGTTTGTTTATTGCCAGTTGGAATAAGAAAGGACTTCATGAAACGTCTGCTGCTAACTGCGGTTCTCACCGTATTGATGATCGCCGAAGTTCACGCCGAGTCCTTCACCATCTCCGATATTCGCGTCAATGGCCTCCAGCGGGTTTCCGCGGGTAGCGTCTTTGGTGCATTACCGTTGAACGTCGGTGAACAGGCTGATGACCGTCGCCTGGTGGAATCCACTCGTGCGCTGTTCAAAACCGGTTTCTTTCAAGACATCCAACTGGGTCGCGAAGGCAACGTCCTGGTCATCACCGTGGTCGAGCGACCTTCCGTCGCCAGTATCGAGATCGAAGGTAACAAGGCGATCTCTACTGAAGACCTGATGAAAGGCCTGAAACAGTCTGGCCTGGCCGAAGGCGAGATCTTCCAGCGCGCCACCCTCGAAGGTGTGCGTAACGAACTGCAACGCCAGTACGTTGCCCAGGGTCGCTACTCCGCAACCGTGGAAACGGAAGTGGTACCGCAACCGCGTAACCGTGTCGGCCTCAAGGTCAACATCAACGAAGGCACCGTGGCGGCGATTCAGCACATCAACGTGGTGGGTAACACCAAGTTCGCTGATGAAGACCTGATCGACCTGTTCGAGCTCAAGACCACCAACTGGTTGTCGTTCTTCAAGAACGATGACAAGTACGCCCGTGAAAAGCTGTCCGGTGACCTGGAGCGCCTGCGTTCCTACTACCTGGACCGTGGCTATATCAACATGGATATCGCTTCGACCCAGGTGTCCATCACCCCGGACAAGAAGCACGTCTACATCACGGTCAACGTCAACGAAGGCGAGAAGTACAAGGTTCGTGACGTAAAACTGAGCGGTGACCTTAAAGTACCTGAAGACCAGGTCAAGGCGCTGCTGCTGGTGCAGAAGGATCAGGTGTTCTCGCGCAAGCTGATGACGACCACCTCCGAACTCATTACCCGCCGCCTGGGCAACGAAGGCTACACCTTCGCCAACGTCAATGGCGTGCCGACGGCTCATGATGATGACCACACCGTGGACATCACTTTCGTGGTCGACCCCGGCAAGCGTGCTTATGTGAACCGTATCAACTTCCGCGGCAACACCAAGTCTGCGGACGAAGTGCTGCGTCGTGAAATGCGTCAGATGGAGGGCGGCTGGGCGTCGACTTACTTGATCGACCAGTCCAAGACCCGTCTTGAGCGCCTGGGCTTCTTCAAGGAAGTCAACGTCGAAACCCCGGCCGTACCGGGTGTGGATGACCAGGTTGACGTGAACTACGCCGTGGAAGAGCAGGCATCGGGTTCGATCACCGCCAGCGTCGGCTTCGCACAGAGCGCCGGTCTGATCCTCGGTGGTTCGATCACCCAGAACAACTTCCTGGGTACCGGTAACCGGGTGTCCATCGGCCTGACCCGAAGCGAATACCAGAGCCGATACAACTTCGGCTATACCGACCCCTACTGGACTGCTGACGGTGTGAGCCTGGGCTACAACGCCTTCTACCGCACCACCGACTACAAAGACCTCGACGTTGACGTTGCAAGCTATGCGATCGACAGCCTCGGTGCCGGTGTCAACGTGGGTTACCCGATCAGCGAAACGTCGCGCCTGACCTTCGGCCTCACTGCACAGCAGGATGAGATCAAGACCGGTGTGTACACCGTGGACGAAATCTTTGACTTCACCCGTCGTGAAGGTGACAAGTTCCTGAACTTCAAGGCGTCTGCCGGCTGGTCCGAGTCGACCCTGAACAAGGGCGTACTGGCGACCCGTGGCCATTCCCAGAGCCTGACCCTGGAAACCACCACGCCGGGCAGCGACCTGTCGTTCTTCAAGCTCGACTACCGTGGCCAGTTGTTCACGCCGTTGAGCGACAACTACACCATGCGCCTGCACACTGAGCTGGGTTATGGCGATGGTTATGGCTCCACCAATGGTCTACCGTTCTACGAGAACTACTATGCGGGTGGCTTCAACTCCGTACGTGGTTTCAAAGACAGCACCTTGGGCCCACGTGGTACTCCAAGTCGTGGTGTTGGCGTAACCGGTAACCAGGGCACTGTGGCTGACTCGGACAATGACCCGCTGCCATTCGGTGGTAACGTCTTGATCCAGGGCGGTGCGGAAATCCTGTTCCCGCTGCCGTTCGTGAAGGATCAGCGTTCCCTACGGACTTCGGTCTTCTGGGACGTGGGTAACGTGTTCGATTCCAAGTGCGAGCAGATCAAAAACCCGAGTGGTGTGAAGTCCAACACCCAGTGCAACGATGTGAGCCTGAGCAACCTGGCAAGCTCCGTGGGTGTGGGTGTGACCTGGGTGACTGCGCTTGGCCCATTGAGCTTTGCTCTGGCCATGCCGATCAAGAAACCGGATAACGCTGAAACCCAGATTTTCCAATTCTCCCTCGGCCAGACGTTCTAAGCGTCTGACCCAAGATAACGACAACGGATTCTGTAGGAGTACATCGTGCGTAAGTTGACTCAATTGGTGCTGCTGGCAACTGTGTTGGTAGCGACCCCGGCCTTCGCCGAAATGAAAATCGCCGTCCTGAACTATCAGATGGCCCTCTTGGAATCCGATGCGGCCAAGAAATACGCCGTGGATGCCGAGAAGAAATTCGGCCCGCAACTGACCAAGCTCAAGACCCTGGAAAGCAGCGCCAAGGGCATCCAGGATCGTCTGGTGGCCGGTGGCGACAAGATGCAGCAAGGCGAACGCGAGCGTCTGGAGCTTGAGTTCAAGCAAAAGGCCCGTGACTACCAGTTCCAATCCAAGGAACTGAACGAAGCCAAGGCTGTTGCTGACCGTGAAATGCTGAAACAACTGAAGCCGAAGCTCGATAGCGCTGTGGAAGAAGTCATCAAGAAAGGTGCCTTTGACCTGGTGTTCGAGCGTGGCGCTGTGATCGACGTCAAGCCTCAATACGACATCACCCGTCAGGTGATCGAGCGCATGAACCAGCTGAAGTAAGCCATGACCGCGACTATCAAGCTCGGCGAGTTGGCCGAGTTCCTGGGGGCCACCTTGCGTGGCTCCCCGGAGAAGGAAATCACTGGGCTAGCCACCTTGCAGGAGGCTGGCCCAGCTCAGTTGAGCTTCCTCGCAAACCCCCAATACCGTAAATACCTGGTCGACAGCCAAGCTGCAGCCGTGTTGCTGAAAGCCGCTGACGCCGAAGGGTTTGCCGGGGATGCACTGGTGGTGCCCGATCCGTACCTCGCGTATGCGCGGGTTTCGCATCTGTTCGATCCCAAACCCAAGGCTGCCGCCGGTATTCATCCGTCTGCGGTGGTTGCCGACGATGCCCAGGTTGATCCTGCGGCCAGCATCGGTGCCTTTGCGGTGATTGAGAGCGGTGCACGCATCGCGGCCGGTGTCACGGTCGGTGCCCATTGCTTTATCGGTGCGCGCTGCGAAATCGGCGCCGGCGGTTGGCTGGCTCCCCGCGTGACCCTGTACCACGATGTGCGTATCGGTGAGCGCGTGGTCATTCAGTCGGGTGCCGTAATTGGCGGTGAAGGCTTCGGCTTTGCCAACGCCAAGGGTATCTGGAACAAGATCGCCCAGGTCGGTGGCGTATTGATCGGCGACGACGTGGAGATTGGCGTGAACACCGCTGTCGATCGCGGGGCCCTGGCCGATACCGTGATCGGCAACGGCGTGAAGCTCGACAACCAGATCCAGATCGCCCACAACGTGCAGATTGGCGATCACACCGCCATGGCGGCCTGCGTGGGTATCTCCGGCAGTACCAAGATCGGCAAGCATTGCATGCTCGCCGGTGGCGTCGGGTTGGTCGGGCATATCGATATTTGCGACAACGTCTTCATCACCGGCATGACCATGGTCACTCACTCGATTACCGAGCCTGGGGCCTACTCTTCCGGTACCGCCATGCAGCCCGCGGCTGAATGGCGCAAGAGTGCAGCTCGGTTGAGGCAGCTTGACGACATGGCTCGACGTCTCAAACAGCTGGAAAAGCGTGTTGGGGACGTGACCCCTGGCGGTAATGCTTCATCAGAAGGCTGATACCATTTCCATATCAAGTGTGCACAGCCGCTAGACTGCCTCCTTGATTTGCTAGCGGGGCGTGCTTTTAGTTCGCCCGCCCCCAATCTTTATTACAGGCTTCCCCCCGAAATGATGGACATCAACGAGATTCGCGAATACCTGCCTCACCGTTACCCGTTCCTGCTGGTGGATCGCGTAGTGGACCTCAACGTCGAGGAAAAGCGCATTCGTGCCTACAAGAATGTCAGCATCAACGAACCGTTCTTCAACGGTCACTTTCCCGCGCATCCCATCATGCCGGGTGTGTTGATCATCGAAGCGATGGCCCAGGCTGCCGGTATCCTTGGTTTCAAAATGCTCGACCTCAAGCCTGCCGACGGCACGCTTTACTATTTCGTGGGCTCCGACAAGTTGCGTTTCCGCAATCCGGTGACCCCTGGCGACCAGTTGATCCTGGAAGCCAAGTTCATCAGCTGCAAGCGCCAGATCTGGAAGTTCGAATGCCAGGCCTCGGTGGACGGCAAGCCGGTGTGCTCCGCTGAGATCATCTGTGCGGAACGCAAACTATGAGTTTGATTGACCCTCGCGCAATCATCGATCCGTCGGCCGTTCTGGCCGCCGACGTTGAGGTCGGCCCCTGGTCGATCATCGGCGCAGGTGTGGAAATCGGCGAGGGGACTGTCATCGGGCCGCACGTGATCCTCAAAGGTCCGACCCGCATTGGCAAACACAATCGCATCTACCAGTTCTCCTCGGTAGGCGAAGACACCCCGGACATGAAGTACAAGGGCGAAGAGACTCGCCTGGTCATCGGTGATCACAACATCATCCGTGAAGGCGTGACCATTCACCGTGGCACCGTTCAGGATCGGGCCGAAACCACCCTGGGTGATCACAACCTGGTCATGGCTTACGCGCACATCGGTCACGACAGCGTCATCGGCAACCACTGCATCCTGGTCAACAACACCGCGTTGGCCGGGCATGTGCACGTTGACGATTGGGCGATCCTGTCCGGGTTCACCCTGGTGCATCAGTACTGCCATATCGGCGCTCATAGCTTTTCCGGCATGGGCACGGCCATTGGCAAAGATGTTCCGGCATTCGTCACGGTATTCGGTAACCCGGCGGAAGCACGCAGCATGAACTTCGAAGGCATGCGCCGTCGCGGGTTCAGTGAAGACGCCATCCATGCCCTGCGACGTGCCTACAAGGTGGTTTACCGCCAAGGGCTCACCGTTGAGCAGGCATTGACCCAACTGGCCGAGCCGGCAGCGCTGTTCCCGGAAGTCGCGGTGTTCCGTGACTCAATCCAGGCGTCGACTCGCGGCATCACCCGCTAATCATGGCCAATCTGCGTATCGCACTGGTGGCCGGGGAAGCTTCCGGCGACATTCTGGGCGCAGGTCTCATGCGGGCCCTCAAGGCCCAGCACCCGGCGGTGGAGTTCATTGGCGTCGGTGGTCCGCTGATGCAGGCTGAAGGGCTTACGTCCTACTTTCCCATGGAACGTTTGTCGGTCATGGGGCTGGTCGAGGTGCTGGGTCGCCTGCGCGAGCTGCTGGCCCGTCGCAAGCTGCTGATCCAGACGCTGATCGAAGAAAAACCCGACGTGTTCATCGGCATCGACGCGCCGGACTTCACCCTCAATATCGAACTCAAGTTACGTCAGGCCGGGATCAAGACCGTGCACTACGTCAGCCCGTCTGTGTGGGCGTGGCGGCAGAAACGCGTGCTGAAGATCCGCGAAGGTTGTGATCTGATGCTGACTCTGCTGCCGTTTGAGGCCCGGTTCTATGAAGAGAAGGGCGTGCCGGTGCGGTTTGTCGGGCATACCCTGGCCGACGCGATTCCGCTGCAGGCTGATCGCGCCGCTGCGCGTGCCGAGTTGGGCTTGCCCGATGGCCCGCTGGTCGCGCTGATGCCTGGCAGCCGTGGCGGCGAAGTCGGCCGTCTGGCCTCGGTGTTTTTTGACGCTGCCGAACGCCTGCTGGCCTTGAAGCCGGGTGTACGTTTCGTGCTGCCTTGCGCCAGCCCGCAACGGCGCGCGCAGATCGAAACACTGCTGGAAGGCCGCAACCTGCCGTTGACCTTGCTCGACGGCCAGTCACACCTGGCCCTGGCGGCCTGTGATGCGGTGCTGATCGCTTCGGGTACCGCTACCCTGGAGGCCTTGCTGTACAAGCGCCCAATGGTAGTGGCCTACCGCCTGGCGCCGCTGACGTTCTGGATTCTCAAGCGCATGGTCAAAAGTCCTTACATCTCCCTGCCCAATCTGCTGGCCCAGCGCCTGTTGGTGCCGGAGTTGTTGCAGGACGATGCAACGCCCGAGGCGCTCGCACAAACGCTATTACCCTTGATCGACGGTGGCGAAGAACAGACCCGTGGTTTCGACGATATTCACCGCATACTGCGCCGTGATGCCTCGAACCAGGCGGCCGACGCCGTGCTGACCCTGATCGGCCATAAACAGGAAAGCCTATGACGATGCAAATGGGCCTGGATTTCAGCCTGGTCGCACAAGCCCATGAGCTGGTGGCCGGCGTTGACGAAGTCGGGCGTGGGCCTTTGTGCGGTGCGGTGGTCACGGCGGCGGTGATCCTCGATCCGAACCACCCGATCCTCGGCCTCAACGACTCGAAGAAACTCACCGAAGCGCGCCGTGAAAAGCTTTACGACGAGATCATTGAGAAAGCCCTGAGCTGGCATATCGCCCGGGCTGAAGTCGAAGAAATCGACGAACTGAACATTCTCCACGCCACCATGCTCGCGATGCAGCGTGCGGTTGAAGGCCTGCATATCACGCCAAAAATGGCGATGATCGATGGTAACCGTTGCCCCAAGCTGGCCATGCCTTCTGAGGCGGTGGTGAAGGGGGATAGCAAAGTGCCTGCTATCGCGGCCGCCTCGATCCTGGCCAAAGTCAGCCGTGATCGTGAAATGGCCGCGTTCGAACTGATCTATCCAGGCTACGGCATTGGCGGCCATAAAGGCTACCCGACGCCCGTTCATCTGGAAGCCCTGGCTCGCCTGGGTCCGACGCCGATTCACCGCCGCTCGTTCGCCCCGGTTCGCCAGGCCTACGAGTTGCGCGAGAGCCTCAACGAGGTGTAGTCGCAAGGCTGATGTTTTGCTCAAGGCCCGGTACAATCCGGGCCTTGTTGTTTTCCACGTATAAGAGATCACTATGCCGGCTTCATTCGTTCACCTACGCCTGCACACTGAATACTCCCTGGTCGACGGCCTGGTACGGATCAAACCGCTGGTCAAAACCCTGGTGGGTATGAACATGCCTGCGGTCGCGGTGACCGATCAGAACAACATGTGTTCCCTGGTCAAGTTCTACAAGAACGCCATGGGCGCCGGTATCAAGCCGATCTGCGGCGCTGACCTGTGGCTGTCCAACAAAGACCCGGATAACCCCCTGAGCCGTATCAGCCTGTTGGCGATGAACGGCGTGGGTTATCGCAACCTTACCGAACTGATTTCCCGCGGTTTCATCGATGGCCAGCGCAATGGTTCGATCATCATCGAGCGCGAATGGGTTGCCGAGGCCAGCGAAGGCCTGATCATGCTGTCGGCCGCCAAAGAGGGCGAGATCGGTATCGCGCTGCTGGGTGGCAACCCCCAGGAAGCTGAAGTACTGGCCAAGGAGTGGATGCAGGTCTTCCCCGATCGCTTTTACCTGGAAGTCCAGCGCACCAATCGCCCCAACGATGAAGAGCACCTGCACGCCGCCGTGGCCCTGGCCGACAAGCTGGGGGCGCCACTGGTCGCCACCAACGACGTGCGCTTTATCAAGAAGGAAGATTTCGAGGCCCACGAAACCCGCGTGTGCATCGGTGAAGGCCGGGCCCTGGATGACCCGCGCCGCTCCAAGAACTACAGCGAAGAGCAGTACCTCAAGAGCGCGGAGGAGATGGCCGAGCTGTTCAGCGACCTGCCCGAGGCCCTGGAAAACTCCGTCGAAATCGCCAAACGCTGCAATATCGAAGTGAAGCTGGGCAAACACTTTTTGCCCAACTTCCCGATTCCCGATGGCATGACCATCGATGAGTACTTCCGCAAGGTGTCGTTTGATGGTCTGGAGGAGCGTCTTTCCGTCCTGCTGCCCAAGGACACCACCGAAGATTACGAGGCCAAGCGCCAGGTTTATGTCGATCGGCTGAATTTCGAGCTGGATATCATCATCCAGATGGGCTTCCCCGGTT
The DNA here is from genome assembly GCF_000934565.1 of Pseudomonas simiae. Classification (NCBI taxonomy): domain Bacteria; kingdom Pseudomonadati; phylum Pseudomonadota; class Gammaproteobacteria; order Pseudomonadales; family Pseudomonadaceae; genus Pseudomonas; species Pseudomonas simiae. The sequence continues at coordinate 1,398,157 of NZ_CP010896.1, forward strand.
ACTTCCTGATCGTAATGGACTTTATCCAGTGGGCCAAAAACAACGGCGTACCGGTAGGGCCGGGCCGGGGGTCGGGTGCCGGCTCGCTGGTGGCCTACGTGCAGAAGATTACCGACCTGGATCCGCTAGAATATGACCTGCTGTTCGAGCGGTTCCTGAACCCGGAACGGGTTTCCATGCCCGACTTCGACGTCGACTTCTGCATGGACGGCCGTGACCGCGTGATCGAATACGTGGCCGAGAAATACGGCCGCAACGCGGTAAGCCAGATCATCACCTTCGGTTCCATGGCGGCGAAGGCTGTAATTCGCGACGTGGCGCGCGTTCAGGGCAAGTCCTACGGCCTGGCGGATCGTCTGTCGAAGATGATCCCGTTCGAAGTCGGCATGACCCTGGAAAAAGCCTACGAGCAGGAAGAGATCCTGCGCGACTTCATCAAGATCGATGAAGAGGCCGCCGAAATCTGGGACATGGCCCGCAAGCTTGAAGGCGTGGTGCGTAACGTCGGTAAACACGCCGGCGGTGTGGTGATCGCGCCTACAAAACTCACCGACTTTTCGCCGATTTATTGCGATGAGGAAGGCGGCGGCCTGGTCACCCAGTTCGACAAGGACGACGTGGAGGCGGCCGGCCTGGTGAAGTTCGACTTCCTTGGCCTGCGAACCCTGACGATCATCGACTGGGCGCTCAAGACCATCAACCGCGACCGCGCCAAGGTCAATGAAGAGCCGCTGGATATCGCGTTTATCCCGCTGGACGACAAACCGACTTACACCTTGCTGCAAAAAGCCGAAACCACGGCGGTGTTCCAGCTTGAGTCGCGGGGCATGAAAGAGCTGATCAAAAAGCTCAAGCCCGACTGCCTGGAAGACTTGATCGCACTGGTGGCCCTGTTCCGTCCGGGTCCGCTGCAGTCCGGCATGGTGGACGACTTCATCAACCGTAAGCACGGTCGCGCGGAGCTGGCGTATCCGCACTCCGACTACCAGTACGAAGGCCTCAAGCCAGTACTGGCGCCGACCTACGGCATCATCCTGTATCAGGAACAGGTGATGCAGATCGCCCAGGTGATGGCCGGCTATACCCTCGGCGGCGCGGACATGCTGCGTCGAGCCATGGGTAAGAAAAAACCCGAAGAGATGGCCAAGCAGCGCGGCGGTTTCATTGAGGGTTGCGCGACCAACAATATCGACGCGGACCTGGCCGGTAACATTTTCGACCTGGTGGAAAAATTCGCCGGTTATGGCTTCAACAAATCCCACTCCGCCGCGTACGGCCTGGTGTCGTACCAGACCGCCTGGCTAAAAGCGCACTACCCGGCGCCTTTCATGGCGGCGGTACTCTCGGCGGATATGCACAACACCGACAAGGTCGTGACCTTGATCGAGGAAGTGCGCACCATGAAGCTGCGTCTCGACGCACCGGACGTGAACGCCTCGGAGTTCAAATTCACGGTAAACGACGAAGGCCGCATTATTTATGGGTTGGGCGCGATCAAGGGGGTGGGTGAAGGCCCGGTGGAAGCCATCACCGAAGCGCGCCAGGACGGACCCTTCAAGGATCTGTTCGACTTCTGCGCGCGGGTTGACCTCAAGCGCATCAACAAACGGACCCTCGATGGTCTGATCCGTAGCGGTGCGCTCGACCGTCTCGGCCCGTATTTTTACGACGAGCCCAAGGCTTACCAGGCGAATATCGACCGGAACCGTGCGGTATTGCTCACCGCCATGGAAGAAGCGATCAAGGCCGCCGAACAAACCGCCCGTACCCACGACAGCGGCCACGCCGATCTGTTTGGCGGTTTGTTCGTCGAAGAGGATGCCGATGTATATGGCAACCATCGCAAGGCCAAGGAGCTGACGCTCAAGGAGCGCCTCAAGGGTGAGAAAGACACCCTGGGCCTGTACCTCACCGGCCACCCGATTGACGAATACGAAGGTGAAATCCGCCGTTTCGCCCGTCAGCGAATCATCGACCTGAAACCTGCGCGGGATACCCAGACCGTCGCCGGCATGATCATCGCCCTGCGGGTGATGAAGAATAAAAAGGGCGACAAGATGGGGTTCATCACCCTCGACGACCGTTCGGGGCGCATCGAAGCCTCGCTGTTCGCCGACGCGTTCCACTCCGCGCAGTCGCTGTTGCAGACCGACGCCATGGTGGTAGTGGAAGGGGAGGTCAGCAACGATGACTTCTCCGGCGGCCTGCGCCTGCGGATCAAGCGGGTGATGAGCATGGAAGACGCGCGCACCAATCTGGCCGAAAGCCTGCGCTTGAAGGTGAAAACCGAGGCGCTCAAGGGCGATCAGCTACGCTGGTTGGGTGAGTTGCTCAAACGCCACCGTGGCGCGTGCCCGGTGACCATGGAGTACACCGGCAGTGACGCCAAGGCCATGTTGCAGTTTGGGGAGACCTGGCGAATCGATCCGGCTGATGGCTTGATTCAAGCATTGCGTGACCAGTTCGGCCGTGACAACGTCTTCCTCCAATACCGTTGACGGCCAGGCACCGCAATTCGCCTGTTCTCGACGAAACATTTAATCTCGACCTGGACGCGCCTCTCCCTTAAGGTAGGGCGCGAACAGACAACCGGCTGGCCAGGCACTCCCTGGCCGTCGACCCAAGACGGACGCTTATGAACCCGAATTTTCTTGATTTCGAACAGCCGATCGCTGACCTGCAAGCCAAGATCGAAGAGCTGCGCCTGGTCGGCAATGACAATTCGCTGAATATCGGCGATGAGATCGCTCGCCTGCAAGACAAGAGCAGCTCGCTCACCGAAGACATCTTCGGCAAGCTGACCAGTTGGCAGATCGCGCGCCTGGCTCGCCACCCGCGCCGTCCGTACACGCTGGACTATATTCAGCACATCTTCACCGAGTTCGACGAGTTGCACGGCGACCGCCACTTCTCCGACGACGCGGCCATCGTGGGCGGTATCGCTCGCCTGGACGACCAGCCGGTGATGGTGATCGGTCACCAGAAAGGCCGTGAAGTGCGCGAGAAGGTCCGCCGCAACTTCGGCATGCCGCGTCCTGAAGGCTACCGCAAGGCGTGCCGCCTGATGGAAATGGCCGAGCGCTTCAAGATGCCGATCCTGACCTTCATCGACACCCCGGGTGCCTACCCAGGTATTGACGCTGAAGAGCGCAACCAGAGCGAGGCTATCGCCTGGAACCTGCGCGTCATGGCCCGCCTGAAAACCCCGATCATCGCCACCGTGATTGGTGAAGGGGGATCCGGCGGCGCTCTGGCCATCGGCGTCTGCGACCAGCTGAACATGCTGCAATACTCGACCTACGCGGTGATTTCGCCGGAAGGTTGCGCCTCGATCCTGTGGAAAACCGCCGAAAAAGCGCCGGACGCTGCCGAAGCCATGGGCATCACCGCCGATCGCCTCAAAGGCCTGGGTATCGTGGACAAAGTGATCGCCGAGCCTCTGGGCGGTGCCCATCGTGACCCGGCTGCGGCTGCCGCGACTATCCGCGCTGAACTGGGTTCGCAGTTGGCGATGCTCAAGAAGCTGGATAACGAAGCGCTGCTGGCTCGTCGTTACGAGCGTCTGATGAGCTACGGTCTCTAAGCCGACGCTGTACCCAATGTGGGAGTCGGCTTGTGTGGGAGCTGGCTTGCCTGCGATAGCATCACCTTGGTATCACTGATAGACCGAGGTGCCTGCATCGCGGGCAAGCCCGGCTCCCACATTTGTTTTGTGTATGCTGACGAACGTATTCCAGCTTTGCAGTGGTGACGTGTGATGAAACCAACCCTGCCGGCCACATTCCTGCGTACCCTGGCCCCCTGGCGCAACGCGCCGGCCTGGCATATCGCATTCTCCGGCGGTCTCGACTCCACCGTCCTGTTGCACCTTCTGGCCTCGCTGGCCAAACTTGAAAATCTGCCTGTTCTCAGTGCTGTCCATATCCACCATGGCCTGCAAGCTGCTGCCGATGCGTGGCCCGCGCATTGCCAATCGGTCTGCGACAGCCTGGGCGTGCCCTTGCGGGTCATGCGCGTGCAAGTCAGTCCTGGTGCGAGCCTTGAACGTGCGGCCCGCGATGCGCGTTACCAGGCGTTCATGCAGGTAATAGGGGCAGGGGAGGTGCTTTTCACCGGCCAGCATCGCGACGATCAGGCCGAAACCCTGCTCTTTCGTCTCTTGCGCGGGGCAGGGGTGCGAGGGTTGGCGGCCATGCCTGGGTATCGCCCATTGTCGGGCGGGCATGTGGTGAGGCCATTGTTGAATACCTCCCGTGGTGAATTGGAGGCCTACGCCCACCAGCATCAATTGAAGTGGATCGAAGATCCCTCCAACGCCGATCCACGTTTTTCCCGCAATTACCTGCGCCATCATGTATTCCCGACCCTGACGCAACGCTGGCCCCAGGCAGTCTCCAGCCTGGCGCGCACGGCCGAACACTTGGCCGAGGCACAGGGTCTGCTTGACGAGTTGGCGCAGATGGATCTGCGGGCTGCCGATCAGCCTTCAGCGTTTGCCTGGTTGCCTTTGCCTTCATTGGCGCTTGCGCCATTACGAGAACTTTCCGATGCCCGCCAGTGCAATGCCTTGCGGCATTGGTTGGCTCCGCTGACTCGAATGCCTGACACCGACCACTGGGCCAGTTGGTATGCCCTGCGTGATGCCAAAGGCGATGCACAACCCGTGTGGCACCTGGCCGACGGACAACTGCATCGTTGTGGTGAGCGCATCTGGTGGTTACCTTCAGCGTGGTCGGCGTTTTCTGACGCATCGGTGCGCTGGCCCGATCCGCAAAACCCACTAGAGTTACCGGGCAACGGTCAGCTGAGATTTATCGGCAACGTCCCCGAATGCCCATTGGTGATCCGCTATCGCCAGGGGGGCGAAATCGTCGAAGTGCCAGGTCGAGGCCGGCGCGACCTGAAGCGCCTGCTGAATGAAAGTGGTTTGCCGGGCTTCGTCCGTGGCAGATTGCCGCTGGTCTATCGGGGCGAGCAATTGCTGGCTGTCCCAACCGTCGCGGGGGCATGGGCCAGCTCAACGGATGACCGGCAATTACATTGGATGCCACAGACCTGCGATCAAGGTTTGAGCTGATAGAGCCTTTCCGGTAGACTACGCTCCCTTCTTGATACAACTTCTGTGGATTCAACTGAATCGCAGCAGTTGCCGATTACCAAGCAGTCTTTGCTGGGCGATTCCAAAAAATGTGTAGCGATCAACGTACCGGTGTTCCATTGCTGGTCTGTCACAACGCGGCGGTTTTTTTGAAAGGTGCACTGTGATTAATGCAGGTGATCGGGGGCTTCGGCCTTCCTTCGCTTTCCCCGGCGGCTCGGACCGCTTTAACGCAGACTTCTAGGGTTTTTCATGACGCGCTACATATTCGTCACGGGCGGTGTTGTTTCTTCATTGGGGAAAGGCATTGCCTCCGCTTCATTGGCGGCCATCCTGGAGGCGCGGGGACTTAAGGTCACCATGCTCAAGCTGGACCCGTACATCAACGTTGACCCGGGCACCATGAGCCCGTTCCAGCACGGTGAAGTGTTCGTCACCCACGACGGCGCCGAGACCGACCTGGACCTGGGCCACTACGAGCGGTTCATCCGCACGACCATGACCCAGAACAACAACTTCACCACCGGCCGTGTCTACGAGCACGTGCTGCGCAAGGAGCGCCGTGGTGACTACCTGGGTGCAACCATCCAGGTGATCCCGCACATCACCGACGAAATCAAACGCCGCATCATCAAGGGTGCAGGCGATGCCGACGTGGCGATGGTCGAGATCGGTGGCACCGTGGGTGACATCGAATCCCAACCGTTCCTCGAAGCCATCCGCCAGCTGCGTTTCGAAGTCGGCGCCAAGCGCGCGATGCTGATGCACCTGACGTTGGTGCCGTACATCGCCACGGCCGGCGAAACCAAAACCAAGCCTACCCAGCACTCGGTCAAGGAACTGCGTTCCATCGGCCTGCAGCCGGACGTGCTGGTATGCCGCTCCGATCACCCGATCGACATTTCCTCGCGTCGCAAGATCGCGCAATTCACCAACGTTGAAGAACGTGCGGTGATCGCGCTGGAAGACGCCGACACCATCTACAAAATCCCGGGCATCCTGCACTCCCAAGGCCTGGACGATTTTGTGGTCGAGCGTTTCGGCCTGCAATGCAATGGCGCGGACCTGTCCGAGTGGGAAGCCGTGGTCGACGCCAAGCTCAACCCTGAGCATGAAGTCACCATCGCCATGGTCGGCAAGTACATGGAGCTGCTGGACGCTTACAAGTCGCTGATCGAAGCGATGAGCCACGCCGGTATCAGCAACCGTACCAAGGTCAACCTGCGCTATATCGACTCTGAAGACATCGAGAACCAGGGCACTGCGCTGCTCGAAGGTGTGGACGCTATCCTCGTGCCAGGCGGTTTCGGCCTGCGCGGCGTGGAAGGCAAGATCACGGCTGTTCAATATGCTCGCGAGAACAAGGTGCCGTACCTGGGTATCTGCCTGGGCATGCAAGTGGCCGTCATCGAGTTCGCCCGAAACGTGCTGGGCTGGAAAGACGCCAACTCCACCGAGTTCGACAGCAAGAGCGGCCACCCGGTCGTGGGCCTGATCACCGAGTGGGAAGATGCCACCGGCGCAGTCGAAACCCGTACCGAAGCCTCCGACCTGGGCGGCACCATGCGCCTCGGCGCGCAAGACTGCCTGCTGGAGCCGGGCTCGCTGGTTCACGACTGCTACGGCAAGGACGTGATCGTCGAGCGTCACCGTCACCGCTACGAAGTGAACAACAACCTGTTGCCGCAGATCAAAGAGGCTGGCCTGAAAATCTCCGGTCGCTCCGGTGATGGCGCGCTGGTTGAAGTGGTTGAGGCGCCGGATCATCCGTGGTTCGTGGCGTGCCAGTTCCACCCTGAGTTCACCTCGACGCCGCGCGACGGTCACCCGTTGTTCAGCGGTTTCGTCAAAGCAGCACTGACGCAACATCAGAAGAAGGCGTAACCCTGATGGCCCAGAAGATCATTCGCGTAGGCGACATCGAGATTGCCAACGACAAGCCCATGGTGCTGTTTGGCGGCATGAACGTGCTGGAAAGCCGCGACATGGCGATGCAGGTCTGTGAAGAGTACGTAAAGGTCACCGAGAAACTCGGTATCCCTTACGTATTCAAGGCCAGCTTCGACAAGGCCAACCGTTCGTCCGTGACCTCCTATCGCGGCCCGGGCCTTGAAGAAGGCATGCGGATCTTCCAGGACATCAAGCAAGCCTTCGGCGTGCCAATCATCACCGACGTCCACGAGCCTGAACAGGCTGCCGTGGTCGCCGAGGTGTGCGACATCATCCAGTTGCCGGCCTTCCTGTCGCGCCAGACCGACCTGGTCGTTGCGATGGCCAAGACCGGCGCTGTGATCAATATCAAGAAAGCCCAGTTCCTCGCGCCCCAGGAGATGAAACACATCCTGAACAAGTGCGTGGAAGCGGGTAACGACCAGTTGATCCTCTGCGAGCGGGGTTCGAGCTTCGGCTACAACAACCTCGTGGTGGACATGCTCGGTTTCGGCATCATGAAACAGTTCGAATACCCGGTGTTCTTCGACGTGACCCATGCATTGCAAATGCCCGGTGGTCGCGCCGACTCCGCTGGCGGGCGTCGTGCCCAGGTACTGGACCTAGCCAAGGCGGGCATCAGCCAGTCTCTGGCAGGCCTGTTCCTGGAAGCCCACCCGGATCCGGACAACGCCAAATGCGACGGCCCATGCGCCCTGCGCCTGGACAAGCTGGAGCCATTCCTGGCCCAGCTCAAGCAGTTGGACGAACTGGTCAAGAGTTTTCCGACGGTAGAGACCGCGTAAGCGTCGTTTCTCCGGTAGACTTTCCCACGCTTTACGCTCAGGCCTGCGGGCCTGAGCCTTGTCGCCTGCAAGCCTGCCCCGTTGTTCCACCCTTGCGGTCGGTCAAAAGATTCCCTTCAGCTGCGTCGTTTTCGTCAACTTTGGAGTGTTTACAACAATGGCAAAAATCGTCGACATCAAAGGTCGTGAAGTTCTCGACTCCCGTGGCAACCCCACCGTCGAAGCCGACGTGCTTCTCGATAACGGCATCATCGGCAGCGCCTGCGCGCCGTCCGGTGCTTCTACCGGTTCGCGCGAAGCGCTGGAACTGCGTGATGGCGACAAGAGCCGTTACCTGGGCAAGGGTGTACTCAAGGCGGTAGCCAACATCAATGGCCCGATCCGTGACCTGCTGCTGGGCAAGGACCCGCTGGACCAGAAAGCCCTGGACCACGCGATGATCAAGCTCGACGGCACCGAAAACAAAGGCAGCCTGGGCGCCAACGCTATCCTCGCTGTGTCCCTGGCCGCTGCCAAGGCCGCTGCCCAGGACCAGGACCTGCCGCTGTACGCGCACATTGCCAACCTGAACGGTACTCCGGGTGTGTACTCGATGCCGGTGCCGATGATGAACATCATCAACGGTGGCGAGCACGCCGATAACAACGTCGACATCCAGGAATTCATGGTGCAGCCGGTGGGTGCCAAGTCCTTCTCCGAAGGCCTGCGCATGGGCACCGAGATTTTCCATCACCTCAAAGCCGTACTGAAGGCCCGTGGCCTGAGCACTGCCGTGGGTGACGAAGGTGGTTTCGCACCGAACCTGGCGTCCAACGAAGATGCACTGAAAGTGATCTCCGAAGCCGTGGCCAACGCTGGCTACAAGCTGGGCACCGACGTGACCCTGGCCCTGGACTGCGCGGCCAGCGAATTCTACGAGGACGGTAAATACAACCTGTCCGGCGAAGGCCAAGTGTTCAACTCCGAAGGTTTTGCGGAATACCTGAAGGGCCTGACCCAGCGCTACCCGATCATCTCGATCGAGGACGGCCTGGACGAGTCCGACTGGGACGGCTGGAAAATCCTCACCGACAAGATCGGCGAGAAAATCCAACTGGTGGGCGACGACCTGTTCGTGACCAACACCAAGATCCTGAAAGAAGGCATCGATAAAAAGATCGCCAACTCGATCCTGATCAAGTTCAACCAGATCGGCACCCTGACCGAAACCCTGGAAGCGATCCAGATGGCCAAGGCTGCGGGCTACACCGCCGTGATCTCCCACCGCTCCGGCGAAACCGAAGATTCGACCATTGCCGACCTGGCCGTGGGCACCTCGGCGGGCCAGATCAAGACCGGTTCCCTGTGCCGTTCCGACCGTGTTTCCAAGTACAACCAATTGCTGCGTATCGAAGAGCAACTGGCAGGCAAGGCCAAGTACAACGGTCGCGGCGAGTTTCGCGGCTGATCGCTACTTGATGGTAAAACATGCTAAAAAGTCGGCGGATTGCGTCGGAAAACTCACGACAGTGTGTATTTCGACGCTAATCTGATGGCTATCAAGCACAAGCCTGGTTCTTCCAGGCTTCGTGCTATCAGTTGTTTCAAAAGTTTTGCATGGCTGTCTTTTTTCACTGGATACCCGATATTCGATGCGCAGTCCCAATTGGTTGTTCCTCGTCTTGCTCTTGTTGCTGGCTGGCCTGCAGTACCGCCTATGGGTGGGTAATGGCAGCTTTGCGCAGGTAAAAGACCTGACCGAGCAAATTGCTGCACAGCACGCCGAAAACGAGATCTTGCTGGAGCGCAACCGCGTCCTCGATGCCGAAGTGCTTGAGCTGAAAAAAGGTACGGAGACCGTTGAAGAGCGGGCCCGTCATGAACTGGGCATGGTCAAGGAGGGCGAAACCCTCTACCAGTTGGCCCAATGAATCGCAGTTTGCCGGCCTTCTGGGCCGTGATTCCTGCCGCGGGCGTCGGTGCCCGTATGGCCGCGGACCGTCCCAAGCAATATTTGCAGTTGGGCGGGCGCACTATTCTCGAACACAGCCTTGGCTGCTTTCTTGATCATCCAGACCTTAAAGGGTTGGTGGTCAGTCTTGCTGTAGATGATCCTTATTGGCCAAACCTGCCTTGCGCCAACGACCCACGCATTGTGCGTGCGGACGGAGGCGACGAGCGTTCGGGGTCTGTGCTCAATGCGTTGCTGCAGCTCAATGCCCTAGGTGCCAGCGATGACGATTGGGTGTTGGTGCACGATGCTGCGCGCCCCAATTTGAGTCGTGAAGACCTCGACAAACTTCTGTTTGATCTGGCGGATGACCCGGTGGGCGGCTTGCTGGCCGTGCCGGCCCGCGACACGCTCAAGCGCGTCGACAAGCACGGTCGTGTGGTCGAGACCGTCGATCGCAGCCTGATCTGGCAGGCTTATACACCGCAGATGTTCCGCCTGGGTGCTTTGCATCGTGCTTTGGCTGACAGCCTGGTGGCCGATGCCGTGATTACCGATGAAGCTTCGGCCATGGAATGGTCCGGCCAGGCTCCGCGCCTGATTGAAGGGCGCTCGGACAATATCAAGGTGACCCGGCCGGAGGATTTGGAGTGGTTACGGTTGCGGTGGGCGAACCGGCGGTAGTCAGTGACATCGAGTCGACCCCTTCGCGAGCAAGCCCGCTCCCACCTCTGACCGTGTTACCACTGGGGAAACGCGGCCAAGTGTGGGAGCGGGCTTGCTCGCGAAGAGGCCAGTGCAAACACTGAGTAATCAACCGCTGTACTCCGGCTTTTCAGCCAACCCTACCTTCAAAAAATCCACCAGCTTGCGAACCTTCGGCGACAAATGCCGCTGCTGGGGATACAACGCCCATACCGCCGTATTCGGCGGCTGATGCGCCTCCAGCAACGACACCAACGCGCCACTGTGCAGATGCTCCAGCACGTAATAGTCCGGCAGTTGGCACAATCCCACGCCCTGCAACGCCGCATCCAACACAGCCTGCCCACTGTTGCAGCGCCAGTTTCCCTGCACGCGCTGGGAAAATTCCCGCCCGTCCTGGGCCAGTTGCCAGATATCCGAGCTGCCGATCAGGCAGTTATGCCGGCTCAATTCCGACAAGCTATGCGGCCGACCGTACCGAGCGAGGTAGGACGGTGATGCACACAAGTACATGCGCCGAGGTGCGAGGCGGCTGGCGACCATGCGCGAATCCTGTAGACGCCCCAGGCGGATCGCCAGGTCGAGGCCCTCGTGTACCAGGTCCAGCTGGCGGTTGCTCAGCTCGATATCCACCCGCAACTGCGGATAGAGCCCCATGAACCGCGTGACCAGCGGCACGATAAAGCGCTCGCCGTAAGCCACGGCGCAGGTCATGCGCAACATGCCCTTGGGTTCGCTGGTGAGGTCGCCGACCGCGCGCAAGGCTTCTTCGCGACCGTCCTGCAGGCGCTGGCAATGTTGCAGGAAGGTCTGGCCCGCTTCAGTCAGGGTCACCTTGCGCGTACTGCGGTACAGCAAACGTGTTTGCAGGCGTTCTTCCAGGCGCGCCACCTGCCGGCTGATGTGAGACGACGACACTCCCAGTCGCTCTGCCGCGGCCGTGAATTGGCTGCATTCGGCCACGGCGACAAACTCATCGATACCTTCCCAGCGGTTCTCAAGCACGTCGATTGTCCCTGTACAGCAATAAAGTTTTGCTTTTGTCTGGATTATTCATCAGTCAGCCATGTTTTACACTCACCTTCTCAGTTTTCAACTCCCTGGAGAAACCCGGATGATCAAGTCCCGCGCCGCCGTAGCTTTCGAAGCCAAAAAGCCCCTTGAGATCGTCGAAGTGGATGTCGCCATGCCCAAGGCTGGCGAAGTGCTGTTGCGCGTGGTCGCTTCCGGCGTGTGCCATACCGACGCGTATACCCTGTCGGGCGCCGACCCGGAAGGCATCTTCCCATCGATCCTCGGCCATGAAGGCGGTGCGGTGGTTGAAGCGATTGGCGAGGGCGTAACGTCGGTGGCCGTGGGCGATCACGTGATCCCGCTGTACACCCCGGAATGTGGCAAGTGCAAATTCTGCCTGTCGGGCAAGACCAACCTGTGCCAGGCCATTCGCTCCACGCAGGGCAAAGGCCTGATGCCGGACGGCACCACGCGTTTTTCCTACAAAGGCCAGCCAATTTTCCACTACATGGGCACCTCGACCTTCTCCGAGTACACCGTGCTGCCGGAAATTTCCGTGGCCAAGATTCCTAAAGAAGCGCCGCTGGAAAAAGTCTGCCTGCTCGGCTGCGGCGTCACCACCGGTATCGGCGCGGTGATCAACACCGCCAAGGTCAAGCCGGGCGACACCGTGGCGATCTTCGGCCTTGGCGGCATCGGCCTGTCGGCGGTGATCGGCGCGGTCAAGGCCAAGGCTGGCCGCATCATTGCTATCGACATCAACCCAGCCAAGTTCGAAATCGCCAAGCAACTGGGCGCCACCGACTGCATCAACCCGAAAGACTACGATCGCCCAATCCAGGACGTGATCGTCGACCTCACCGACGGCGGCGTGGACTTCTCCTTCGAATGCATCGGCAACGTGCAACTGATGCGCGCCGCCCTTGAGTGCTGCCATAAAGGCTGGGGCGAGTCGGTGATCATTGGCGTGGCCGGTGCAGGCCAGGAAATCGCCACCCGTCCCTTCCAACTGGTGACCGGTCGCGTCTGGCGCGGTTCGGCATTCGGCGGCGTGCGCGGCCGCAGCGAACTGCCGAGCTACGTGGAAATGGCCCAGACCGGCGAGATCCCGCTGGACACCTTCATCACCCACACCATGGGCCTGGAAGACATCAACAAAGCGTTTGACCTGATGCATGAAGGCAAGAGCATTCGTACCGTCATCCACTTCTGAGGTCGGCCATGAGTCTGGAAAACCTGTCGTGCCAGAAAAGCTTCGGCGGCTGGCACAAACGCTACAAGCATCATTCCGATGTGCTCGGTTGCGACATGACGTTCGCCGTCTACCTGCCGCCGCAAGCGGAGCAGGGCAGCAAGTTGCCGGTGCTGTACTGGCTGTCCGGTCTCACCTGCACCGATGAGAACTTCATGCAGAAGGCCGGCGCCCAGCGCATGGCTGCCGAACTGGGGTTGATCATCGTTGCGCCGGACACCAGCCCGCGTGGGCCGGGTGTGCCGGGCGATCCGGATAATGCTTGGGATTTCGGCCTCGGTGCCGGCTTCTATCTGAATGCCACGCAGGAGCCGTGGGCCAAGCACTATCGGATGCATGACTACGTGGTGCAGGAATTGCCTGCATTGGTTGAAGCGCATTTTCCGGCTTCGGACAAACGCGGCATCAGCGGCCACTCCATGGGCGGCCACGGGGCGCTGGTGTGCGCATTGCGCAACCCAGGACGTTACCTGTCGGTGTCGGCCTTTTCGCCGATCAACAACCCGATGGATTGCCCGTGGGGTCAGAAAGCCTTCTCGCGTTATTTGGGCGAAGAGCGTTCGAAGTGGCGTGAGTGGGACGCCTGCGTGCTGATCAGCGAAGCCTCGGAAAAGCTGCCGCTGCTGGTGGACCAGGGCGATCGCGACGATTTTCTCGCCGTGCAACTCAAGCCTGAAGCCCTGCAGCAAGCGGCCAAGGCGGCCAACCATCCGCTGGAGCTGCGCCTGCAACCTGGCTATGACCACAGCTACTTCTTTATCGCCAGCTTCATCGAAGACCATTTGCGACACCATGGCCGCGCTTTGCTCGGTTAATGTGAGGCAAAAGTAGGTAGAATCACGCCCTGAATTAAATCGGGGCGTTTTTTTATGCGTATTGGCCACGGCTACGATGTGCACCGTTTCGCTGAAGGCGATTTCATCACCCTGGGCGGTGTGCGCATTGCACATCACCAGGGTTTGCTGGCTCATTCCGACGGCGACGTTGTGTTGCACGCCTTGAGCGATGCCTTGCTCGGTGCCGCGGCGTTGGGCGATATCGGCAAGCACTTTCCGGACACCGACCCGACCTTCAAGGGCGCGGATAGCCGCGTACTGCTGCGTCATGTGGTCGGCCTGATCCACGCCAAAGGCTGGAAGGTCGGCAACGTCGACAACACCATCGTGGCCCAGGCGCCGAAGATGGCCCCCCATATCGAGTCGATGCGCGCGCTGATTGCCGCCGACCTGCACATTGAACTGGACCAAGTGAACGTGAAAGCCACCACTACCGAAAAGCTCGGCTTCACCGGTCGTGAAGAGGGCATTGCCGTGCACTCTGTCGCCTTGTTGCTGCGCGCATGAATGACTTGCAACTATTGGGTCCACGGGCCTATGGCGAGGCCTTGGGCCGTGCGGTGCTGAAGGCAACGGCCGAAGACTTCCAGGTCGACGAGGTGCTGGATATCCCGCTGACCGGCGAGGGTGAACACCTGTGGTTGTGGGTGGAGAAGCGCGGGCTCAACACCGAGGAAGCTGCGCGGCGGATTGCCAAAGCGGCTGGCGTGCCGTTGCGCACCGTCAGCTATGCCGGGCTCAAGGACCGCCAGGCGTTGACCCGCCAATGGTTCAGCGTGCAGCTGCCCGGCAAGGCCGATCCGGACATGAGCGCGGCGGAGAATGACACGCTCAAGATCCTCAAGACCGCCCGCCACAAGCGCAAGCTGCAGCGCGGTGCACACTCAGCCAATGGTTTCACCTTGCGCCTGACCCAGTTGGCCGGTGATACCGCAGCCATCGACGCGCGGTTGCAACTGATTGCACAGCACGGCATTCCCAACTATTTCGGCGCCCAGCGTTTTGGCCACAACGGCGGCAACGTGGTGGACGCCCGTGAGTGGGCCGCGCGCAGGGCGTTGCCGGAGCAGCGCAACGTGCGTTCGCGTTTGCTCTCCACGGCGCGCAGCTTCCTGTTCAACAAAGTGTTGGCGGCGCGTGTGGCCGATGGATCTTGGCAGCGTGCCCAGGTCGGCGATTTGCTCGCCTTTACCGACAGCCGCAGTTTTTTCCCGGCGGGGGAGGCCGAATGCAGCGACCCACGCCTGGCGATCCTGGACCTGCACCCGACCGGGCCACAGTGGGGTGAGGGCGATTCGCCGGCCAGTGGTGCAACCTTTGAGCTTGAACAGGCCGTTGCCGCCGGTGAAGCCGACCTGCGCGATTGGCTGGTGAATGCCGGTATGAGCCAGGAACGTCGCATTCTGCGACTGCCCATTGGCGGTTTGACGTGGCATTATCCCTCGCTGGACATTCTGCAATTGGAATTCGTCCTGCCGGCCGGATGCTTCGCCACTGTCTTGGTGCGCGAGCTTGTGGATCTGGTGCCGGTGGGGCAGACGGACAACCCATGCGTATTCTGATATCAAACGATGACGGTGCCACCGCACCCGGTCTTGCCGCGCTCTATGCTGCGCTGGAAGATTACGCCGAGTGCGTGGTGGTTGCCCCCGACCAGGACAAGAGCGGCGCCAGCAGTTCGCTGACGCTCGACCGTCCGTTGCACCCGCACGTCCTGGCCAATGGCTTTATCAGCGTGAACGGCACCCCCACCGACTGTGTCCACCTGGCGATCAACAGCCTGCTGGATCAGGAGCCGGACCTGGTGGTGTCGGGTATCAACCTCGGTGCCAACCTGGGCGATGACGTGCTGTATTCCGGCACCGTGGCGGCGGCTCTCGAAGGCCGTTTCCTGGGGCGTACGGCGTTCGCCTTTTCGTTTGCTTCGCGCCAACTGGATAACTTGCCGACTGCTGCGTATTTTGCGCGCAAGCTGGTGCAAGCCCATGGCTCCTTGAACCTGCCTCCGCGCACCGTGCTCAACGTCAATATCCCCAACTTGCCCCTCGACCATATCCGCGGCATCCAGCTGACACGCCTGGGCCATCGTGCCCGTGCGGCGGCGCCGTTGAAGGTGGTCGACCCGCGTGGCAAGGAAGGTTATTGGATTGCTGCAGCGGGAGATGCCGAAGATGGCGGGGAAGGCACGGACTTTCATGCCGTGATGCAAGGCTATGTGTCGATTACTCCGTTGCAGTTCGATCGCACCTTCAGCGATGCCTTCAGTGGTCTCGATGGCTGGCTGGAGGGGCTGCGCTGATGGGCCGTGAACAAGACGACTTGCTGCGTCGGGGTATCGGGATGACCTCCCAGCGTACCCGCGAACGCTTGATCCAGCGCCTTTACGAAGAGGGCTTGTCCAACGCCCAGGTGCTGGAAGTGATCCGGCGCACGCCTCGGCACCTGTTTGTCGATGAAGCCCTGGCTCATCGTGCCTACGAAGACACGGCGCTGCCCATCGGCCACAACCAGACCATCTCCCAGCCTTACATGGTGGCGCGCATGAGCGAGCTATTGCTGGCGGCGGGTCCATTGGACAAGGTGCTGGAAATCGGCACCGGCTCCGGCTACCAGACCGCCGTGCTGGCACAACTGGTGGAGCGGGTGTTCTCGGTCGAGCGCATCAAGGTGCTGCAAGACCGTGCCAAGGAGCGTCTGGTGGAGTTGAACCTGCGCAACGTGGTGTTCCGCTGGGGTGATGGCTGGGAAGGCTGGCCGGCGCTGGCGCCGTACAACGGCATCATCGTGACCGCCGTGGCCACCGATGTGCCCCAGGCGTTGCTCGATCAACTCGCTCCGGGTGGGCGTCTGGTCATCCCGGTGGGCTCCGGTGAAGTGCAACAATTGATGCTCATTATCCGTGAGGAAGAAGGCTTTTCCCGGCACGTACTGGGCGCCGTGCGCTTCGTGCCGCTGCTCAATGGCCCGCTGGCCTGATCATTTGTTCGCAGGCAGTGAATTCTGTTGGCGCGGATGTGTCTTACGGCGGGGTCTATCGAGTCAACATGATCGGGCGCCGGCATTAAACACGATGAATGTTTCGTTTCAGTCGTATGCCGGTAAAAAGCCAATGCCCAGTTATACTTGCGTCATATTTCAAGCCTGATACAGGCGTTCATATTCAGCCACCACAAAGGGAGCGGCGGGTGAGTCTCACAGGTCTTGCGCAGCGTCTGAGTAAAACAAGCTTTCATCGACTGGTGCTTGGCCTCGTCTTCAGTTCCGTGTTGGTCGGGTGCTCCAGCTCGCCAAGCAGCGGCGCACGGGTGGTTGACCGTAACAATGCGGTACCGCAAAAGCCGACGGTGACCACCGGGCAATACGTGGTGCGCAAGGGCGATACGATGTTCTCGATCGCCTTCCGTTATGGCTGGGATTACAAGGCGCTTGCAGCTCGTAACAATATTCCCGTGCCCTACACGATACATCCGGGTCAGACGATTCGTTTCGACGGCCGCACCGGTTCGACCCCTACGACAGTTGTGACAAACACCGGATCTTCGCCGTCGTCTTCGAGCAAAACCACCATTATCACTAGGCCTGCAGGTACCGCCAAACCGGCGTCTGCGGCCAAGCCGGCACCCGCGCCGTTGCCGCCTGCCGGGCCTGCGCCGACCGGTTGGGGATGGCCCTCGAACGGCGTGTTGATTGGAAAATTCTCTTCAAACGGTAGTTTGAATAAAGGCATTGATATCGCCGGGGATTTGGGACAGCCTGTTTTAGCTGCGTCTGATGGGACAGTGGTGTACGCCGGGAGTGGTTTACGGGGCTACGGCGAGCTGGTCATCATCAAACACAGTGATACCTACGTCAGTGCTTACGGCCACAACCGTAGGCTGTTGGTTCGGGAGGGGCAGCAGGTCAAGGTCGGACAGACAATTGCTGAAATGGGGTCAACTGGTACAGACCGGGTGAAACTGCACTTTGAGATTCGCCGCCAAGGGAAGCCTGTAGATCCTCTGCAATTCCTACCCCGTCGTTGATGTGTTGCACAGCCTGTTCCCTCACGTAGAAGGAACAGGCTCCAGCGTTGCCAAGGATAAAGGCGCCGCTTGAGCTTGAGGTCGAACTCACCAAAGGACTATAACAATGGCTCTCAGTAAAGAAGCGCCGGAGTTTGACATCGACGATGAGGTTCTCCTTATGGAGGCCGGTATCGATACGGAATCGATGTCGAATGAGGGACCAGCTGTACCTTCAGTTCGCACCAAATCCAAGAACGCCACCGCATTAAAGCAACACAAGTACATTGACTACACGCGGGCGCTCGATGCGACCCAGCTGTACCTCAATGAAATCGGTTTTTCCCCTCTGCTTACCCCCGAAGAAGAAGTCCATTTTGCGCGCTTGTCGCAAAAGGGCGATCCGGCTGGGCGCAAGCGCATGATTGAAAGCAACCTGCGCCTGGTGGTGAAAATCGCCCGACGCTATGTCAATCGTGGGCTGTCCCTGTTGGACTTGATCGAGGAAGGCAACCTGGGCTTGATCCGGGCGGTGGAGAAGTTCGACCCTGAGCGGGGCTTCCGCTTTTCAACCTATGCCACCTGGTGGATTCGCCAGACCATCGAACGGGCGATCATGAATCAGACCCGCACGATCCGGTTGCCGATCCATGTGGTCAAGGAGCTCAACGTCTACCTGCGGGCGGCACGTGAGCTTACCCAAAAACTCGATCATGAACCTTCGCCCGAAGAAATCGCCAACCTGCTGGAAAAACCGGTAGGGGAGGTCAAGCGCATGCTGGGTCTCAATGAGCGGGTGTCTTCGGTCGATGTCTCGCTGGGTCCGGATTCGGATAAAACCCTGCTGGACACCCTGACGGATGATCGTCCTACCGATCCTTGCGAGCTGTTGCAGGACGATGATCTTTCCCAAAGCATTGACCAGTGGCTGTCGGAACTCACGGACAAGCAGCGTGAGGTGGTGATTCGCCGCTTCGGCCTGCGCGGCCATGAGAGCAGCACCCTGGAAGACGTAGGTCTGGAGATCGGCCTGACCCGTGAGCGGGTGCGGCAGATCCAGGTGGAGGGGCTCAAGCGTCTGCGTGAGATCCTCGAGAAGAATGGCTTGTCGAGTGAGTCGTTGTTTCAATAGACGACGCAGGACCCAATGTGGGAGCGGGCTTGCTCGCGAAGGCGATGGATCAGTCAGTACATCTGTAACTGACGCACCGCCTTCGCGAGCAAGCCCGCTCCCACATTTTTTTGTGCTCGGCCATTACATCGCAAGCAGCACCGAATGACAGGCATAAAAAAACCCCGCTTTTAAGGGCGGGGTCTTTTCGACTAAGTCAGTACAAGTTAGATAACTTGAACTTCTTCAGCTTGCATGCCTTTCTGACCGCGGGTAGCGATGAAAGAAACCTGTTGGCCTTCTTTCAGGCTTTTGAAGCCGTCGGATTGGATAGCTTTGAAGTGAACGAACAGGTCGTCACCGGATTGTGGAGTGATGAAGCCGAAGCCTTTTTCATCGTTGAACCACTTAACGGTACCAGTTTGGCGATTAGACATGGTGTATCTCCTTGGACAAAGTTAACTGCGACTCAGGAAAAGCCCTGGCCGAGACTGAGTGCAAAGAGCAGGAAAAATTCTTGGAGATGGTTGGATCGAAATTCAACATATCGTGTAGAGATTCTCAGTGACACAAGCAGCACAGTGGCGCCACCTTAACCCTTTTTCCGGGACGTGCCAATGATATTTCCGAAGGTTTCTCCAAATTCGTGACTGGCGGTGGTATTTCTGCTCACTGGCATGCCCATACATATCCCGGCCCCGCTAGCTGCGGCTTATGGCAGGCGGCGCATTCGTCAAGAAAAGGCCCGCGGCCTTTGAACCCCAACGCCGGCCCCGGTAAGATGCCCCACAGAATTTTTCCACCTCGCTATTCAGGACACACGCCATGAGCATCAAATCGGACAAGTGGATTCGCCGCATGGCGCAGGAACACGGCATGATCGAACCGTTCGTCGAGCGCCAGATCCGTGGCCAAGGCGATGCACCGGTGATTTCCTACGGCGTTTCCAGCTACGGCTACGATGTGCGCTGCGCCGATGAGTTCAAGGTGTTCACCAACATCAATTCAGCGATTGTCGATCCAAAGAACTTCGACGAAAAGAGCTTCGTCGACGTCAAGAGCGACGTGTGCATCATTCCGCCGAACTCCTTCGCCCTGGCGCGCACCGTGGAATTCTTCCGTATTCCCCGCGACGTGCTGACCATCTGCCTGGGTAAAAGCACTTATGCGCGTTGCGGCATCATCGTCAACGTGACTCCGCTTGAACCCGAGTGGGAGGGCCACGTGACCCTGGAATTCTCCAACACCACCACGCTGCCGGCGAAAATCTACGCCAACGAAGGCGTGGCACAGATGCTGTTCCTGCAGTCCGATGAAGCCTGTGAAGTGTCCTACAAAGACCGTGCAGGCAAGTATCAGGGCCAGCGCGGCGTCACCCTCCCACGCGCTTGATCGAAAGCACCTACGCGCAAAGGGAATTAGTCTGCATAAAGTGACTCTATCTAGGTGTACTGCCTCGGCACGTGTAAAACGCGCCGAGCCACGCTTGAGGAGTACCTTATGAAGATCGACCCGCGAATCAGCGCAGAACTTGCCCGGCTTGAACCCAATCAGATTGGCGTTCTGGCCTGGTCCCTGATGGCCGATCCTGCTTATGCGGGCGGCATCCCCGGCCAACCCGAGCCGGATTACCCACAACCTACCGAACCTGGTGAGCCGACATTGCCGGACGAGCCACCACCCGCACCGGTTGCCTGATCCCTAGCCCACTGGCCAGACGTCATGATCGCCAATCACATAGATTTGGCGGTCATTGTCCTGTTCCACCCCATGCCCGCCGGTAAATGCGCCGAACGCCGGCAGCAGGCTGACTCGGACGCCGATCACAAAACACGGCAAACGTAAGCTCTGCCGACCCTTGCCACGTAATCGATACACCGGATGCACATGCCCCGCCAGCACGTGGTGGCTGGGATGGGCGTCAGGTTCGTGCTGCAGGGCAAAAGGGCCTATCAGCAGCGGCTCTGTGACCACGTTTATGTTCAGGTCCTCGGGCGGGTCGCCTGCGCGTTTATCGTGATTGCCGCGAATCAAGGTCATGGGCAGGTCAGGATTGAGGGCTCGCCAGCTTCTCAATGCGCCCAGCGTGCCGCTGGCGTGCGAGCCCGGGCCGTGCAGGAAGTCGCCAAGAAAGATCACCTGCGTGCAGGGCAGCGCCGAGAGCAACCGATCCAGGCGCTGCAGGTTTTCCGTGGTGGTCCCTTGCGGCACCGGTTGTCCCAGGCTGCGATACGCCGAGGCCTTACCGAAATGTGCATCGGCGATCATCAGGCATTGGCGCGCTGGCCAGTAGACAGCCTTGTCCGCCAGCAGCCACAGCTCCTCACCCTCTAGCTCCACCGTGCACAGCATCAGCGTTTCCCGTTGTCCGCGACTTTTTCCAGGTCCTTGACCATCCGTGCGATGCGCTCCGAGAGTTTTTCCGAACTCATGCTTTCGCGCATCCGTTCAACCAGCAATGGGAAGGCCAGGGGCGTGGGCCGCTGGATCCGATGCAACTCCAGTTTCAGCGCGCAAAGATGACGTAAGGTTTGCTCCAGTCGACGAATGTCCAGCTCATCGCGCAGGACTTCTTCGCCGGCCTGGGTCAGCAACAGGTTCTGCGGGTCATATTGCTTGAACACCTCAAAGAACAACCCACTGGACGCCTGCACCTGACGGGTACTTTTGGGGGCGCCCGGATACCCGGCAAACACCAGCCCGGCGATCCGTGCGATCTCGCGAAAACGACGCAGGGCCAGTTCCCCGGCATTCAGGCTGGCCACCACGTCTTCCAGCAAATGTTCAGGGCTCAGTAGTGCTTCATTCAGCAATGCCGGCCAATTCACTTCAGTGGCACTCAACAGCTCCAGTCCATAATCATTGACTGCAATCGAGAAGGTGACGGCCTGCCCCTGGCTCACACGCCACGCCAACAGGCTCGCCAGCCCCAAATGCACCTGGCGTCCGGCAAAGGGATAGAGAAACAGGTGCCAGCCTTCCCGTGACTTCAGCGCTTCCGCCAGCAGGTGTTCGCGGGTCGGCAAGCCGGACCAGCGCACCTGCGTCTGCAACAAAGGGCGTACCGCCTGCATCTCCGGCCCCTCGAAGTGCCCCTGAGCCGCTGCATCAAAGCGCTCTACAACCGCTTGCGCCAGCTCGTTGGAAAGCGGCATGCGCCCGCCATTCCAGCGTGGAACGGCAGCTTTTTTAGCGTTGCTGCGGCGCACATAGGCCGTCATGTTTTCTACCCTCACCAGCTC
Source organism: Pseudomonas simiae (assembly GCF_000934565.1). Taxonomy (NCBI): domain Bacteria; kingdom Pseudomonadati; phylum Pseudomonadota; class Gammaproteobacteria; order Pseudomonadales; family Pseudomonadaceae; genus Pseudomonas; species Pseudomonas simiae. The sequence goes on from NZ_CP010896.1 coordinate 1,420,081, forward strand.
AAGCAGGCGGCCGGCGAACAGGAAGCCATCTCCCGGCTTCAGCCGGGCAATAAACCCTTCCTCGACACTGCCAAGGTTCTTGCCACCTCCGCCTTTGCTCCAGAATTTCAGATGGATGCTCGCATCACTGACGATCGTGCCCACGCTCATTCGGTGACGCCGTGCCAGCCGGGCATCCGGGACGCGCCAGATGCCGTGCTCGTCCGGTTCCACGCGGCGGTAATCCGGATAGGCGGTCAACGACAGCCCACCATGACGCACAAAACCCAGGGCCCAGGCCCAGTCTTCATCCGTCAGGTCGTGGTAGGCCCAGGCACCCCGCACTTCCACCAGTAAGTCGTCGGGCTTGTAGCCGCCGCCCAATGCCATGCTGACCAAGTGCTGTACGAGTACATCCAAAGGCTTGTAAGGCGATTCCCGTGCTTCGATACGCCGTTGCGCAATCGCATCTTGAGCGGCGGCAGCTTCCACCAGCTCCAGGCTGTGGGTCGGCACCAGCGTCACCCGCGACGGCCGTCCTGGCGCATGCCCCGAGCGACCGGCGCGTTGCATCAAACGCGCCACGCCTTTGGCCGAGCCGATCTGCAGCACGCGTTCCACCGGCAGGAAGTCCACCCCCAGGTCCAGGCTCGAGGTGCACACCACTGCCTTGAGCTGGCCGTCTTTCAAGGCCCGCTCCACCCAGTCACGGGTCTCTCGGGACAGCGAGCCATGGTGCAGCGCAATCACCCCGGCCCAATCGGGGCGTGCGTCCAGCAACGCCTGAAACCAGATCTCCGACTGCGCCCGTGTATTGGTAAACACCAGGCAACTGCTGCTGGCGTCCACTTCAGCCACTACCTGGGGCAACATCTTCAAACCGATATGCCCGGCCCACGGAAAGCGTTCAGTCACGGGTGGCAACAACGTATCGATGATCAACTGTTTAGCCGTTTGCCCCTGCACATTGATCCCGTCACCTTGTGGGACCAAGACTTCCAGCGCGTGAGCTTGATTACCCAAGGTCGCCGAAATCCCCCATACCATCAAATCAGGGTGCCAGCGCCGCAGTCGCGCCAGTGCCAATTGCACTTGCACACCGCGTTTATTGCCAATCAGCTCATGCCATTCATCCACCACCACCATGCGCAGGTGCGCAAGGCTCACTTCGCTGTCGGCGCGGGCGAGCATCAGCGTCAGGCTTTCCGGGGTGGTGACCAGTACGGTGGGCTGGCGCCGGGTCTGGCGTGCGCGCTCGCTGCTGCTGGTGTCGCCAGTGCGCAGGCCGACACTCCAGGGAATCTGTAACGCCTCAAGCGGGGCTTCAAGGGCGCGGGCGGTGTCGGCGGCCAGCGCACGCATGGGCGTGATCCACAACACCGTCAGCGGCTCAGCGGGCGGTTTGCGTTTAGCGGTAACAGGCGGGCGAGCGATGGCGAAGCGATTGAGGGCGGCGAACCACAGCGCATAGGTTTTACCCGCACCGGTGCTGGCGTGCAGCAACCCCGATTGACCGCTCTTGACCGCCGCCCATACCTCTTTCTGAAAGGCAAACGGCTTCCAGCCTTTGGCGGCGAACCAGCGTTTGGCGAAATCGGTGGCTTTTGCCATGGGGCTGCTGACACTCTGGAAGGCCTATTCCACAGACCCTCCAGAGCGACCAAAGGTTTACTTCAAATTGCCACTCAAGAACTGCTGCAAGCGCTCGCTCTTCGGATTGCCCAGCACCTCTTCCGGCGGACCTTGCTCTTCCACCAGCCCCTGGTGCAGGAACAACACCTGGCTGGACACTTTGCGTGCAAAGCTCATTTCGTGAGTGACCATGATCATGGTGCGGCCTTCCTCGGCCAACCCCTGGATCACCTTCAACACTTCACCCACCAACTCCGGGTCGAGGGCTGAGGTGGGCTCGTCGAACAGCATCACTTCCGGTTCCATGGCCAAGGCGCGGGCGATGGCGACGCGCTGTTGCTGGCCGCCGGAGAGGAACGCCGGGTATTGATCAGCCACGCGTGCGGGCAGGCCCACCTTGTCCAAGTAACGACGCGCGCGGTCTTCGGCGTCCTTCTTGCTGCACCCCAGCACCCGGCGCGGGGCCATGGTGATGTTCTCCAGCACGCTCATATGGCTCCACAGGTTGAAGTGCTGGAACACCATGGCCAGGCGCGTACGCAGGCGCTGTAATTCGGCGTCATCAGCCACGCGCATGCCGTGTCTGTCGCTGACCATGCGGATCGGCTGGCCGTCGAGGGTCATGGCGCCGTCGTTGGGGGTTTCCAGGAAGTTGATGCAGCGCAAAAAGGTGCTCTTGCCCGAGCCGCTGGCGCCGATCAGGCTGATCACGTCACCGGTCTTGGCCTTGAGCGAAACACCTTTGAGCACCTCATTGTCGCCATAGCTTTTATGCAGGCCTTCAACGGTCAATTTGTACATGGGGCGTGCATCCTCAAGGCGAAAGTAGATAGCCGCTGCGGTAGGCCTCGGTGCCTGCGACATGGGCGATGACCATCCCGGCAGTGGCCATGCGGCGCAGCGAACGGGCGTAGAGCAGGCCGGCATTGCGGCAATGCACGGGCGTTACGCGGTCGGAAAGGGGGTCGATGATTTCAGCGATCAGTTGTCCGGCTTCCAGGTATTCACCCGGCAGGGCGCAAAATACCAGCAGGCCGCCCACAGGCGTTGCCACGGGTTCAACACCCGCCAGCGGTGTGGCCGGGTAAGGCAGGTCGGGCAGCGGTGCAACGTCACCGGCGATGGCGCCGAAGTGGATCAGGTAATCGATGATCGCCTGGCAGTCGAGGGCGGCCAGGCCGTGGTTGACGTCACCTTGGCCACGCAGTTCGACGGTGACCGAAAAACTGCCCATGGGGATCGGGAAGCGCTCACCGAAGCGTTGCTGCAACTGCCACCACACCAGGGTGAAACACTCATCGAAGGACTGCCCGCCGGAGTCGGTCGCCAGCAGATTGGCCTGCGAACCGATGTAACGCGCCAACGGCTCCACCTGCGGCCAGGCCTCGGGCGTGGTGTACAAGTGCGCCACGGCTTCGAAGTCGCAATGCAGGTCCAGCACCATATCGGCATTGCACGCCAGGCGTTGCAAGACCAGGCGCTGGGAGTGCAATTGGGTCTCAGCGCTTTGTGCGGCGAGGGCGGTAGACAGTGCCGCGCGGATCAACTCGACGTTGTGCTGGGGATCGTCCCCAAGCAGGTCCTCGACTTGATTACCCACCGCTTCACTGAGGTCGACAAACAGACGATTGAAGTTCTGTCCGCTTTCCAGCTCGTAGCGGCCCAGGGGAATATCCATCAGCACCTGTTCCAGGCCCGCGGGGTTGGCAATGGGCACCAGCACAATCTCGCTGCGCAGGCGACCGGCCGCCGCCAGTTCAGCCAGTCGCACCTTGAGGTGCCAAGCCACCAGCATGCCCGGCAGCTCGTCGGCATGCAGTGACGACTGAATGTAGATTTTGCCCGCGGCCTGATCCGGGCCGAAGTGAAAACTGTGAATCTGCCGCGCCGTTCCTGGCACCGGCGCGATCAGTTCATGGACTTGATGTCGCATGAAAGCTCCTGAACATAAAAAACGGCTTAATGGCTCGGCCCGAGGAAGGCCAGCCAGCGACGCTCCGCCAACCGGAACAGACCGACCAGGGCAAAGGTCACGGTCAGGTAGATCAGCGCAGCGATACCGAAGGATTGAAAGGTCATGAAGGTGGCCGAGTTGGCATCCCGCGCCACTTTGAGGATGTCTGGAATCGTCGCGGTGAAGGCCACCGTGGTCGAGTGCAGCATCAGGATCACTTCATTACTGTAGTACGGCAGCGAGCGACGCAACGCCGACGGCATGATCACGTAGGCGTAGAGCTTCCACCCGCTCAAGCCGTAGGCCTTGGCCGCTTCGACCTCACCATGGGCCATGCTGCGGATCGCCCCGGCGAAAATCTCCGTGGTGTAGGCGCAGGTGTTGAGGGCGAAGGCCAGGATGGTGCAGTTCATCGCGTCGCGGAAGAACGCATCCAGCAACGGCTGTTCGCGCACGGCGGCAATGCTGTAGATGCCGGTGTAGCAGATCAGCAGCTGGATGTAGAGCGGCGTGCCCCGGAACAGGTAGGTGTAGAACTGCACTGGCCAACGTACCAGGCGCTTGCGCGACACGCGGGCGATGGACAACGGGATCGACACCAGGAAGCCAATGACCAAGGCGGTGGTGAGCAACCACATGGTCATGGCGAGGCCGGTGATGTGCTGGCCATCGCTATAAAGGAAGGGGCGCCAGTATTCCTGCAAGAGTTCGATCATCGCACGGCCTCCCGGGCGCCAGCGGAGTAGCGACGTTCAAGGCGGCGCAAGACGAAGTTGGACGCGCTGGTGATCAACAGGTAGATCAATGCCGCGAGTACCAAAAAGTAAAACAGCTGATAGGTGCTCTTGCCGGCATCCTGGGCGGCCTTGACCAGGTCGGCCAGGCCGATGATCGACACCAGGGCCGTGGCCTTGAGCATCACCATCCAGTTATTGCCGATACCCGGCAGGGCAAAGCGCATCATCTGCGGGAAGGTCACGTAGCGAAACCGCTGGCCGCGCTTGAGCCCATAGGCCGTGGCGGCTTCCAGCTGACCACGCGGCACCGCGAGGATCGCGCCGCGAAAAGTCTCGGTGAAGTACGCACCGTAGATAAACCCGAGCGTGATCACCCCGGCGCTGAAGGGGTCGATCTCGATGTATTCCCATTCCATGAAGTCGGTGAGGCCGGTCAGCCAAGTTTGCAGGCTGTAGAAAATCAGCAGCATCAGCACCAGGTCGGGCACACCGCGGATCAGCGTGGTGTAGAGCTGGGCGGGAATGCGCAGGAAGGGCAGGCTGGACAGTTTGGCGCTGGCGCCGAGCAGGCCCAGCAACACGCTGACGGCCAGGGACAGCACCGACAACTTGATAGTCATCCAGGTGCCTTGCAGCAACAGCGGGCCGAAACCCTTCAGGCTGAGCGCGCTCAGGCCGAGGGTTTGCAACAGTTCTTCGAACATAAATCGGGACCTATGGCGATAAAAAAGCGCCCCTCCAGGGGAGGGGCGCTCCAGGCATTACTTGCCGCTGTACAGGTTCAGATCGCCAAAGTGTTTCTTCTGAATGGTGGCGTAGGTGCCATCATCGTGTAACGCTTTGATACCTTTATCCAAAAGCGCCTTCAGTTCAGTGTTACCTTTTTTGATACCGATCGCGGTTTTCGACGGCAGCAGCGGGTCGTCAATCGCCGCGCTGACTTCATAACCGGCACCGGCCGGCGACTTCAGGAAGCCCAGCTCGGCTTGCAGCATGTCCTGCACAGAAGCGTCGAGACGGCCGGAGGTCAGGTCGGCATACACCTGGTCCTGGTTGGCGTAGGCCTTGGTGGTCACGCCGGCTTTATCCAGTACGGCCTTGGCATAGGCTTCCTGGATGGTGCCTTGCTCGTAGCCCACAGACTTGCCCTTGAGGGACTCAGGCGTCGAGTAGCCTGCGCCTTTCTTGAACACCAACGAAGTAGGGCCGGAGAACAGTTCGCTGGAGAAGTCGATGGCTTTCTCGCGCACTGGGGTCACGGTCATGGACGAAATCACGCCATCGAATTTGTTGGCTTTCAGGCCTGGAATCATGCCGTCGAAGTCACTTTCTACCCACTTGCACTTCACTTTCAGCTCGGCGCAGATCGCATTGCCCAGGTCGATATCGAAGCCTACCAGGCTGCCGTCGGCGGCCTTGGACTCGAACGGTGCGTAGGACGGATCGACACCAAAACGCAATTCCTTGTATTCCTTGGCCAGCGCGGAACCGGCGGCCATGCACAGGGCCAGTGCAGAAAGGGTCAGCAATGCTTTTTTCATTATGTAATCCCTGGAAACCAAGATAAGCGCTTGTGGCGCGTTTAGGACTGTTACTGAACGGTGTCAGACGGATCACAAGTAGCAATTTCTGCACCATAGTTCCGAATGAGCGTTTTAAAAGGTGAGACAAGGAAGAAGTGAGTGTAGGAGATGCCCGAAAATGGGCGCACAAAAAACACTGCACCAAGTTGGGTCTGGCACACCTCAAGAATGTGGGAGCTGGTATTTGTTGCCAAACAATCAGGTCAGAAGGTTTTGCAGGGTGGCAAGGTTGTCAGCCTCTTCCACGGATTTGTCCTGCCGCCAGCGCAACATCCGCGGAAACCGCACCGCAATCCCACTTTTGTGTCGCTTGGACAGGGCAATGCCCTCGAACCCCAGTTCAAACACCATGCTCGGCGTCACGCTGCTGACCGGGCCGAATTTTTCCACCGTGGTCTTGCGCACAATGGCGTCAACCTTGCGCATTTCTTCGTCGGTCAGGCCGGAGTAGGCCTTGGCAAACGGCACCAGGGTGCGTTCGCTGCCGGGCGGTCCGTCCCACACGGCGAAGGTGTAGTCGCTGTAGAGGCTGGCGCGCCGACCATGACCGCGCTGGGCATAGATCAACACCGCGTCGACGCTGAACGGGTCGACCTTCCACTTCCACCACACGCCCATGTCCTTGGTGCGGCCGACGCCGTAGAGGCCATCCCGCGCCTTGAGCATCATGCCTTCCACGCCGAGGCTGCGGGAGGCTTCGCGTTGTTTGGCCAGCGCTTCCCAGGTCGCGCCGGTCAACAGCGCAGACGCCACTAGTACGGGCTGATTGCACTGGGCAATCACCCGCTCAAGCTGCGTGCGACGCTCAGCCTGGGTGTGGTTGCGCCAATCGTCGCCCTGGTGTTCCAGCAGGTCGTAGGCCAGTACCGCAACCGGAGCATCTTCCAGCACTTTTTTGCTCAGGGTCTTGCGGCCAATTCGCTGTTGCAGCAGCGCGAAGGGTTGCACCGTGTCTTTCCATACCACGATTTCACCGTCGATCACCGTGCCATCGGGCAAGCCGCTCACCAGGCTGTGCAGTTCTGGGAAACGCTCGGTTACCAATTCTTCGCCACGGGACCAGATCCACAGGCGGCCCTCGCGTTTCACCAGCTGCGCGCGGATGCCATCCCACTTCCATTCCACTTGCCAATCGGCGGGGGAGCCCAGCAAATCGTGGAATTGCTCCACCGGTTGTGACAAACCATGGGCGAGAAAAAACGGATAAGGCTGTCCGCCCCGTTGTGCATGTTCGTCGGGCGATTCGGCGGCGATCAACTTGAGGTAGCCTTGGGCCGTAGGACGGTTGGATAAGTCGGTGTAGCCCACCAACCGTTGCGCCACGCGCTTACTGTCCAGATCGGCCATCGCGGCGAGTGCGCGGGTGACCAGCAGTTTGGACACGCCAACGCGAAAGCTGCCGGTGATCAACTTGATGCACACCATCAGGCTGGGCTGATCCAGTTGTGACCATAACGCCGGTAGACGTTCGGCCAATTCCAATGGCGGCAGACCACGCAGGGGCAGGAGTTTTTCCTCCAGCCACACTGCCAAGCCGTCCTCCGAGGTGTAGGTAGATTCCGGCAGCAGCAGGGAAATGGTCTCCGCCAGGTCGCCCACCGACTGGTAGCTTTCTTCGAACAACCACGGCTCGATGCCGGACGCTTCGGTGGCCATATCGCGCAACAGGCGCGTCGGCACCAGTTGCCGAGGTCGCCCGCCGGACAGGAAATACACCGCCCAGGCGGCATCCTCCGGTGCGGCATCCTGGAAGTAGGCTTGCAGCGCGGCAAGCTTGGCGTTGCTGGAGGTCGTGGCGTCTAGGTTGGCGTACAACTCGGCAAAGGCCTTCATGCGCTGGCCTCTTCTTCGTCATCACCGTATTCAGTCGTGAAGCCCTGGGCATCCAGGCCTTTTTCCCGCAGATGGCGCACCAGAACGCCGACAGACCCGTGAGTGACCATCACCCGCTCGGCGCCGGTTTGCTCGATGGCCCACAGCAGGCCAGGCCAATCGGCGTGGTCCGATAGCACAAACCCCCGGTCCACGCCGCGCCTGCGTCGGGTGCCGCGCAGGCGCATCCAGCCGCTGGCGAAAGCGTCGCTGTAGTCGCCGAAGCGCTTGATCCAACTGCTGCCGCCGGCGGAAGGCGGCGCGATGATCAAGGCCTGGCGCAGCAGCGGGTCGGTTTTCTTGAAGTCACCGGCGTATAGGGTTTCAGGGATATAAATGCCGGCCTCGCGGTACACCCGATTCAATGGTTCGACCGCGCCATGGCTGAGGATCGGGCCGATGCTGGCGTCGATGCCATGCAGGATGCGCTGAGCCTTGCCGAAGGAGTAACAGAACAACACGCTGGCTTTGCCGGCTGCGATATTCGCCTGCCACCAGGCGTTGATCCCGGCAAAAATCTGCGCCTGGGGCTGCCAGCGATAGATCGGCAGGCCAAAGGTGGATTCGGTGATAAAGGTGTGGCAGCGCACCGGCTCGAAGGGCGCGCAGGTGCCGTCGGGTTCGACCTTGTAGTCGCCGGATGCGACCCAGACTTCGCCCCTGTATTCCAGGCGAACCTGGGCCGAACCCAATACATGCCCGGCGGGGTGAAAACTCAGGGTGACGCCGTGGTGGAGCAATTGTTCGCCGTAGGCCAGGGTCTGCAGGTTGATGTCCTGTCCCAGCCGCGAACGCAGGATGCCTTCGCCAGGGGCGGCGGCCAGGTAGTGCTGGTTCCCGGTGCGGGCATGGTCGCCATGGGCGTGGGTGATGACCGAGCGTTCCACCGGGCGCCAGGGGTCAATGTAGAAATCTCCGGCGGGGCAGTAGAGGCCTTCGGGGCGGGCGATGACAAGGTCCATGGGCGTGCCGGGGGCGATGGGCTTATCAGGTAGGAGGCAGTTGGCAGAGGAGAAGTTCGATTAACTATTTGCAGTGATCGGGCTTGCTCACCACAGCAAGCCACTCCCACATGTTGATCCGGTTATTTACCGGGCGTCAGGGTCAATCTGGCTTTTCCATACACCTTCTCGAAGTTCTGCGGCTGCATCGGGAAGCTCAGGTATTGGGCCTTGAGCGACGGGTCGATGCCATTGGCATAGTTAGGGCTGGCCGGGTTGCCGGACTGGCCGATGCCAGCCTGGCCCATCATCGGTTCCACTTGGCCGAAGTCGACGATCATGCGCAGGGCCGACACTTGGGTGGTGGTGAAGTCCTGGCCCCAGCTGTAAGGCGCAGGGTTCAGGGTGTTGTGGTCGCCACCGGAGGCCAGCGGGCCGCGGATCGCCTGGCCGTTGGTGTTTTTCCAGGTGGTGGTGTGCAGTTTGCCCCACTGCCAGGCCTTGTGATCGGCGCCCAACTGGCTATCCCCCGCGCTGATCGCGGCGGCCAGGCTGCGGGCGAGGATCGCCGGTTTGTCTTCTTTTTGCGGGGTACGCACGTCATCCCAGAACGGGCTGTCTTCGCGGCCCAGCAAGTGGTCGGCCTGGGCGGCGTAGGACAGGCTGGCATTGCTGACAAACGCCTTCCAGCTGGCGCTGTTTTCCGGGCCGAGTTCGTCAAGGAAGATCTGCTTGGCGCTTTCTTGCAGGAACAGTTCATAAATCGCCGCGTCGGCGGAGGTGGACGCCAGGCGACCGTCAAAGGCCATCAGACGCCCCAGCGCTTCCCGTGCCTTGGTCTGTTCGGGCGCCGGCAGTGCGTCGATCGCCTGTTTCAGCGGCTGGGCCATGCCTGGCGCCTGGAACATTGTCTTGAGCTTGGCGGCGAAGGTGGTGGTCTGGTCGTACTGCATGGCGATCATGCTGCGGCTGTCATGCTTGCCGGCATTGGCCAGTTGCGCCAGGCGCTCACTGCGCTCCGGTGCATCCCAGGAGTTGGACAACTGCATACCATAACCGCGCGGTGCGGTGCGTTGGTTGGCGGTGCCGATCCAGCCTTGGGCCGGGTCCTGGTCATAGGGGTGCAGCATCGCGTCGGCGTAGCCATCCCAGTCAAACCGCGTGTCCCAGCCGGGCGACGGCAGCAGGCCTTCGCCTTCGCGACGGTTGGGGAAGCGCCCGGTGACTTGCCAACCAATGTTGCTGGCGTCGGCGAAGATCATGTTCAGGGCAATGGCGCGAATCTCGCGCGTCGCGTCCGAGGCCTTGCCGGCGTTTTGTGCACGGGACAGGTCGAAGAACGCGTCCAGGCTCTTGTCATCCTTGAGTTCGGCGGTTTGCAGCGCCAGACCCAAACCGGTGGTCAGCGCCTGGCTGCTGTTGAGCAGGGCGCCGTGGCGGGTTTCGTACACCACTTCACGAATCGAGCGTTGGCCTTTGACGAAGAAGGTTTCGTTACGCACACCAGCGGGTAGCCATTTTCCGTTGTTCTCGTAATACAACGCGCTGCCCTGGCGTTTGACCTTTTCCAGGAACAGGTCCTGGGTGTCGCCCTTGACCGTGCTCATGCTCCACGCGACTTTGCCGTTGAAGCCGGACAGCAGTGTCGGCAGGCCGGCAATCGAGGCGCCCACGGCCTGGTACTTCGGCGCGCGGATCTGCACGTAGCTCCACGGAGACGGTGCTTGCGGCTGGGCGGCGAGGTCGCCTGCCAACAGGCTTTTACCGCTGCGGCTGCGTTGCGGGCCAATGGCCCAGTTGCTCGATGTGGTCACTGCCAGCGAGTTGAGGCTGCTCAGTTGCTGGCCGACCGCGTCCAGGCCGGCGAGGCCGGTAATCTGGCTGAAATTCACGCCCTTGAGTTTCTCGGCCTCGGCCACCGGGATCGCTTCATCCGGCGCACTTGGGGTGAGCCAGGCGAGTTTGTCGACGCCGACTTTCTGTGCCAGCACCAAGGATGCGATTTCCTCCTGCAGGTTGACCGATTCACTGAAGTTCAGCAGGCAGAACAGCAGCGCCGAATCTTCCGGCTTCCAGTACTCGGGCTTGTACCCGGTCTGGGCCAGGTCTGGCGGTAGCTTGTCGCGGTAGCGGAACAGGTAGGCATTGACGCCACGGGCATACACTTCGAAGAAGCGCTTGAGGCGCGGGCTCGATGCGTTATACAGCTCGCCCGCGCTTTTCTTCAGGTTGACCGCGCGCATGAATCGATCGACATCCAGCACCTCGGGCCCGGACATTTCCGCCAGGCGGCCCTGAGCCAACAGGCGCAGGGTGACCATCTGTGTGATGCGATCACTGGCGTGCACATAACCGAGGCTGAACAGTGCGTCATGGAACGTGTTGCTTTCGATCAGCGGCATGCCTTGGGCATTGCGGCGCACGGAAACATTCTGTGCCAGGCCTTTGAGCGGCTGCACGCCGGCGACCGGGGGCAGGGTGTCCTGGGTGCTCTGGAGCTGGCAACCGGCCAGGCTTAACGCACTGGCCACTGCCGCGGCAACGCCGAACCGGGGAAGAAAATGTGAGAGGGCTGGCGAGGCCATGGCAAAGCTCCTGCGGGGGTAGCGTCAGTAAAGGCGCTACGTTAGTGAGCGCGGCGAAACGACGCAAGCAGGAGCTATGCCTTATTTTCAGGAAATGCGTATCAAGACTTGGGCGGGTTCACTTTCTGCACCAGCTCATACGCGCGGACCGTCGCCGGCCGCTCCTTGATCCTGTTGAACCAGCGGTGCAGGTGTGGGAAATCTTCCAGCCGTTGGCTCTGCCACTTGTGGGAAACAATCCACGGGTAGATCGCCATGTCAGCAATGCTGTAGGCCTCACCCGCCACGAACGCGCGGTCTGCCAGACGCCGATCCAGCACACCGTAAAGGCGAGCGGTCTCGTCCACATAACGCTTGATCGCATACGGAATTTTTTCCGGTGCGAACTGGCTGAAGTGATGATTCTGACCGGCCATCGGCCCCAGGCCGCCCATTTGCCAGAACAACCACTGCAGTGTTTCCTGGCGACCGCGTAGGTCTTTTGGAATGAACTGGCCGGTTTTTTCCGCGAGGTACAGCAGGATCGCGCCGGATTCAAACAGCGAAATCGGCGCGCCACCGTCGGTCGGGTTCTGATCGACGATGGCCGGAATGCGGTTGTTGGGAGCGATCTTCAGGAAGTCAGGCTTGAACTGGTCGCCCTGGCCGATGTTGATCGGGTGCACCTTGTAGGGCAGGCCGGCTTCTTCCAGGAACAGCGATACTTTGTGACCGTTAGGGGTAGTCCAGTAATACAGGTCGATCATGAAGCTCTCCAAAAGTGGTGATGCTTGAGCGAATGCCTGTAGGTATAGGTAATGTTGGGTGTGCGAAGTTTCAATGAAACATTTGCGCATACCCATAGAAGCAAATTAAAAGGCGCCGTCCACCAACACCTGCACCGTCTGCTGCGAACAGCGCTCGATGCGTGCCCGCACGCGATACACCTCGGCAAACAGCAGTGGGTTGAGCACGTCGTCCGCTGCACCGCTGGCATACAACCGTCCCTGGCGCAGCACGGCAATATGGTCGGCGAAGCGCGCGGCGAGGTTGATGTCGTGCAGCACCACCACGGCAATCAGGTTGTGTTCGCGCACCAAATCGCGCACGCAATCCATGACTTTCAGTTGGTAATTGAGGTCGAGGGCGCTGGTGGGTTCGTCCAGCAGCATCACCTGCGGGCGACGGGCGATGAGTTGGGCGAGGCTGACCAGTTGGCGTTGGCCGCCGGATAGGGTGCTCAGCAACTGATCGGCCAAATGCGCGATGCCAATGTGCTGCAAGGCGTCGAAGGCTTCACGCAGGCAGGCGTCGCTGGACAACGGGATGACCTCGACATTCGCCACGCGCAGGGCGGCGATCACACTTTCCATCACGCTGAGGCTCAGTCCCGGTGGCAAGTTTTGCGGCATGTAGGTCACACGCCGCGCGCGCTCGGCGACGGACATGGCCGACAGGTCGAGGTCACCCAATCGCACAACGCCTTGCATCTTTTCCAGCCCGGCCACGGCACGTAGCAAGGTGGATTTACCCGCGCCGTTGGGGCCGATCAGAGCGGTGATGCTGCCGTGGGGCAGGGTGGGCAGGCTCAGGTCGTGCACGATCTGGCGGCGCCCGTAACTTACCTGGGCATTGTGTACGCTCAACCCTTCGCTCATAACTGCCTCCCCCGCTTGAACACCAACACCACGAAAATCGGCACGCCCACCAACGCGGTGACGATGCCCACCGGCACGATCACGCCGGGCATGATCAGCTTGCTGGCAATCGACGACAGCGCCAGCAGCAACGCGCCGGTCAAGGCGCTGGCCGGTAGCAGGAAGCGTTGATCTTCGCCCACCAGAATCCGCGCGATATGCGGACCCACCAGGCCGATAAAACCGATGGTGCCTACAAAGGCCACGGCGGTGGCCGACAGCAGACTGATGCGCAGCAGTGAGAAAAACCGCAGGCGCTGCACGTCCACGCCAAAGCTTTGCGCACGGTCCTCGCCCATGCGCAACAGGGTCAGGCGCGGTGCGGCGGCAAAGGAAAACGGCAGCACTACCGCGACCACCAGCGCCAGGATGCCGAGCTTGTCCCAGTTGGCACGGGTCACACTGCCCAACGTCCAGAACACCAACTGTTGCAACACATCTTCGGTGGCCACCAGTTGCAGCAGCGCCACCACCGCGTTGCAACTAAACACCAGGGCGATGCCGAACAGCACCAGGCTTTCCACCCCGGCGCCGCGCAAACGCGACATGGCTTGCAGCAAAAATACCGACGCCGCCGCGAAGATAAATGCCGAGATGGAAATCGCCGTATTGGCCGAGACCCACAGTGTCGTCACCGGAAACACAATCACCAGGGACGCGCCCAAGGCCGCCGCCGACGACACGCCCAAGGTGAACGGGCTGGCCAGCGGGTTGTTCAGGATCGCCTGCATTTCGGCCCCGGCCAGCGACAGCGCGCAGCCCACCAGCACTGCCATGAGTGCATAGGGCAGGCGCACGTTCCAGATGATCACCTGGTCGGTGACGCTGAGGTGGGACGGGTGCAGGATTCCGTCCAGCAAGGCCAGCAGGCCCATGCCCGAGGGGCCGCTGGCAAGGTCCACGAGGATGGCGCACACCAGCGCCGTACCGAGCAGGCCAAGCAGCCAGGCGCGCCGCGCCAGCAGACGGCGATAGCCATGGGTGGCGCTGGCGAGGTCGAGGGTTTGAGTGGTCATTGAACTCACACAATCTTGAAAGCGAAGAGGATCCAAATGTGGGAGCTGGCAAGCCTGCTCCCACACTGACTGCATTCCAATAGGGCGATCAACGTTACTTGGGCTTGCTGTCGATCCAATAGGCACCCTGCAACGGCATCCCCAGGAATTGCGCGTTGATCTGGTCCATGGTCGTCTGCGGATCCAGCTGGGCGAACAGCTCCGGGTGCACCCATTTGGCCAACGATTCAATCGCCAGCAGGTTGTACGGCGAGTTGTAGAAGTCATGCCACAGGCCGTGGGCATTGCCCTCACGGATTGCACGAAGATTGGCGAATTCGGGACGCGCCAATACCCGGTCCAGCGCCTCGTGGGCTTCATCTGCGCCGACACCCGCGCCCAAGATCAAGCCGGGCTTGCGGTTGCCGGTGGCTATATACACATCCGGGTCGGCCTTGAGCGCGTACTCGACGCTGATATCGCCCAGCGCACCCGGCACCACGCCAGCGGCGATATTGCGCCCGCCAACCAGTGCGATCAGTTCGCCCATGCCACTCTTGCCGGTGGTATGCCCCGGCGCTTGCCAAACGCCGGCCAGCAGTTCGAGGAACACACTCGGGCGCGGCCCCGCCGGCAAGGTGGCGACCGCATCGGTGATCACCTTGATGTGCTGGTCATAGAAATCCAGGAACGCCTTGGCCTGGGCTTCACGCCCCAATGCCTGGCCCAGCGCGGTCATGCTGGTGTGAGTACCCTGCACCGGGTTGATGCGGAAGTCGACGAACACCACCGGAATGCCCGCCTGGGCCAGCACATCGGCGACCGGGCTGTGTTCGGTGGGGCCGTGACCGGAAATGCTGAACACTGCCAGGTCAGGTTTCAGCGAGAGGATTTCCTCGGCGCTGACACTTTGTTCCGACGCTTGCCCGATCAGCGGGATGTCTTTCACTGCCGGAAATTTCGCCACGTAGGTGCTGTAGGTGTGTTGGTCGAGCAAGCGCAAATCGTTCTGCCAGCCGACGATGCGCTGGAAGGGCGCGTCCTTGTCCAGCAACGCAAACGCCGAAATCAGCCGGCCTTCACCCAGGACAACGCGCTTTACGGTGTCAGCCACTTCGACCTTGCGGCCCAGCACATCGGTGACTTCATGGGCGGCAGCGGTTTCAGCATGGCCCAGGACCAGCGCGGCAAACAGCACGCCGAGCGTGAGCACATTACGGGGTTTCAACATGGCAGGGACTCCAGGTGAAGGCGGCGCATCAGCCATCGCTCCAGCGCCGCAACAGGTTGTGGTAAGCGCCGCTCAGTTGCAGCAGCGCGTGGTGATCGGCGTCTTGGGCGGTGAGGGTCTGGATCGCCACGTCCATGTCCAATAGCAACTGGCGCTGGCTGTCTTCGCGCACCAGGCTTTCGATCCAGAAAAAACTGGCGATGCGCTCACCGCGCGTCACTGGGTTGATCTTGTGCAGGCTGCTGCCGGGGTAGATCAGCAAATGGCCGGCGGGCAGCTTCACAGCGTGTTCGCCGAAGGTGTCGCGGATCACCAATTCACCGCCGTCGTAGCTGGCCGGGTCGGCCAGGAACAGCGTGGCGGAGATGTCGGTGCGCACACGCTCGCGCACGCCCTTGATGCCGCGAATGGCGTTGTCGATATGCCAGTCGAACCCTTCACCACCGCTGTAGCGGTTGAACAGCGGCGGGTAGATGCGCTTGGGCAAGGCGGCGGACATAAACAGCGCGTTGTCCGACAGCCGCGCCAGAATCTGCTCACCGATGCGATGGGCCACTGGCGAATCCTCCGACAACTGCCGGTTATTTTTCGCCATGGCCGAGCGCTGTCCGGCGGTCACCTTGCCGTCAACCCAGGGCTGATCGAGCAAGGTGGCCACGGTGGCGTCGACTTCGCTGGCACTGAACAGCGCCGGGATTTCGATCAGCACGGTTCAGAACTCATAGTCGACGCTGGCGGTGAGGGTGCGCCCGGCACCTGGGATGCCGTAGAGCTGGAAGCCGTCGAGGGAGGCGCCGACCTGGCTGTAGTAGAACTTGTTGAACACGTTGTTGAGGTTGAGGTTGACCGTGGTGTCCTTGTTCACTTTGTATTGCGCGGCCAGGTTGCTCAGCCAGTAGCCGGGGGCTTTTTCGTGGTCGCGGGTGTAGATCGCGTACACGCCGGACGGGCCGTTGGCGTAACTGCTGTTGTTGTTCAAGCCGCCGACGTATTTGTTGTCGGTGTAACGGCGGCGGCCCACGTATTGCTCGCCGTAGCTGAGGCTCAGGGCGTCAGTGACGGCGTAGGTGGTCCACAGATTGGCGGTCAGGTCGGGCACGTTCTTGGCTTCGGCGCCCTTGTTGATGCCTTTGGTCTGCGTGCTTTTGAGGGCCGAGAAACCACTGTAGGCGGTCCAGCGCGGGGTGATATTGCCTTGCAGGCCCAGTTCGATGCCGTCGACCCGTTTGGCGGGTAGGGCGCGTACCGGGGCGGATTCGCCGTCCTGGTATTCCCAGGCATTGTCCAGTTCGGTGCGGAAGATCGCTGCTGTGACGTTGAGCATATCGTGGGCAATGTCCCACTTGGTGCCCAATTCATAGGTCTTGGACTTGGCCGGGCTGTAGTTGCGGGTGCTCGCCGTGCCGTAGATCTGGTTATTGGTCGACGCACCCAACGCGGACGGCTGCGCCGCTTCGCTGTAGGACACATAGAGGCTGCCGTGGGGCAACGGCTTGAACACCGCGCCAACCCGACCGCTGACGGCACCGTCGGTGCTGCTGATGCTGGCTTGACCGCGTTGGCTGGTCTGGGCACGCCAGTTGTCGTAGCGCAGCGACCCGAGCACTTGCCACTGATCGTTGAGGGTGATGGTGTCGCCCAGGTAGATCCCGGCGTTGTCGATCACTGAGCGCGGGTCGCCTTCGCCTTTGGTCACGTAGGTGCTGGCGAAGCTGTGGTTGGGGGCGTTCATGTCGAACAACATGTCGCCGGCCGGCACTTTGGCGCTGCGTTTCAGGCCGCCGTAAGTCTCGTGATAGAACGCCAAGCCGCTGACCACGGCGTGTTGCAGGCTGCCGGTGGTGAGGTTGAAATTGAAGTCGGTCTGGTTGTCGAGGATGGTGTAGCGCTTGGACAAGCCGAAATCGCTGCCGCGCAGGATGCCGTAGGCGGTATTGCTGTTGTTCACGTAGTCGGAGTAGGCATTCACCGTGCTGCCCGGCACTTGGCTGATCGGTCCTACACCGGTGTAGCCCAAGGTCGCACAACGGGTGCCGGTGCAGGTCTTCTGGCCGTTGGCGTTGGCGGCGAAGAAGCGCGCCGGGGAGAGCACGGCAAAATTGTCGCTGCGTTCCCAACGCGTCTGGTTGCGCAGGTTGGCGTCATTCCAGTCGAAGTCATGCTCGAAGCGCGCCGTGAGCGAAGTGGTTTTGTTCTCTTGGGTGTAGAGGCTCGAGTCGCCGTACCCGTTGGAGCGCTTCACGCCGGGCATGCGATCGCCATTCGTCCCACGCTGGATCGGCACGCCGCCGTCCGGCGTATTGGTGTCTTTCTGGTAGAAGGTGTCGAGGAAAAAGCGCGTGTCGGTGCCCAGGCCAAAGCCGAACGAGGTGGCAATGCCCCAGCGGTCGTAGTCCACGTCGTCACGTTCGGCCACTTGGTTGTAGTGCTTCATCAGGTTGATACGTAGGGCAGTGGTGTCGTTGATCTGTTTATTCAGGTCAGCGGTGAGGCGGCGGTAGGCATCGGTGCCGATACCGGCCGAGACGCGGTTGGCATCGCCCAGGTGCGCTTCTTTACTCACCAGATTGACGCTGCCCCCCACGGCGGACACGCCGGATTCGATGGAGCCAGTGCCCTTGAACACTTCCGCCTGTTGCAGGTTGAAGGTGTCGGTGCGCGTGGACATGCCCGCATCGCGCACGCCATCGACGGTCAGGCTTTGTTCGGAAGAAAACCCGCGAATCGAAAACAGGTCGCCCCACCCCAGGTTGCCTTCGCCGGACATGAAGGTAATCCCCGGCACGTTGCGCAACACTTCCTGCAAGGTCTGCGCATTCTGCTCCTTGAGCACCTGCTGCGGCACGATGGTCACGCTTTGCGGGGCGTCCAGCAGCGGTTGGCTGATTTTTGCCGAGGTCACCCGGCCTACTTTGAACGTGGAAGTGGCTTCACCATCGACCTTGATTTCCGGCAGGCTCAGCACCGAATCGTTGGACTTGGCCGCTGGCGCGCCAGCCAAGGCGACCGGGACGACGCCGCCGGCAGCCAGTAGGCCGAACATCGGTGCCAGGGTGGTGTGCAGCGTGTGGCTGCGAGGTGTGGGCGATGACATGGGCAACTTCCGAGTCTAAATTACAATTACTCTCATTTAGGTTCGGTAGTCTAAAGAGCGTTTTCCCCTGCCATGCCCCGGGTTTGTATCGCTGATGCGTGATTATGGTTTCCTACAACATTCCATTACATTTGCCTGCACGGCTGGCTGAACTTTCGGCTATTTGCTGCGTTTCATTGTTTTTTGGATTGACTGCCCATGGCCAAGCAAGACCACCTGCTGATCGTTGATGACGATCCGCAAATCCGCCAGTTGCTCTGCGACTACCTGAGCGACGCCGGCTTCCAGGTCTCCACTGCGGCCGACGGCAAGGAAATGCGCCGCCGCCTGGCGCTGAATGTCATCGACCTGATCGTTCTCGACCTGATGCTGCCCGGTGAAGACGGCCTGAGCCTGTGCCGCGAATTGCGGGTGAACTCAAACACGCCGGTGGTGATGCTCACGGCAAAAGGTTCGTTGATCGACCGCATCGTCGGCCTGGAGATCGGCGCCGACGATTACCTGCCCAAACCGTTCGACCCACGCGAACTGCTGGTGCGGATCAAGGTGGTGTTGCGCCGGGTGCAGAGCTTTCCCGACCGTGCGCGCCTGGATGAAGCGCCGAGCATCCGTTTCGCAGGCTGGCAGCTCGACACGCGAGCGCGGCAGTTACTGTCGCCGGAGGGGGTGGTGGTCAGCCTGGGCAACTCCGATTACCGCGTGTTGCGCCTGCTGTTGCAGCACCCCAATCGCCCGTTGAGCCGCGACTTCCTGCTCAATCACGTGTTCGACAAGGACAGCACGCCGTTCGACCGTTCCATCGATGTGTGCGTCAGCCGTCTGCGCTCGCAACTGCCGGCCAATGTGATCAAGACCGTGCGCAACGAAGGCTACATGCTCACCGCCGACGACGTTGTGCTGGAATCGTGAGACTGCTGCCGCGTTCGCTGTTCGGGCGGTTGGTGCTGATTTTGGTCAGCGGCATGCTCGCGGCGCAGGCGCTGACCAGCAGCATCTGGTACGACCGGCGCCACGGGCAGGTGCTGGAAATCCCTGCGCGCTTGATCGCCACGCGCTTGGCGGACGTGGTGCGGCTGGTGCACGGCGACCCGCAACAGGCGGACCTGCTGATCAAGATGCTCGACACGCCGACCTTCCGCCTGACCCTCAGCGACCAGGCCAGTAATACGCCTAGCACGCTTCACGACAGCGACCGGCCCACCGAACGGTTGATCAAGAAGGTATTGTCGGAAAAAACCGGTTACGCCCAGACGCTGATCCTGTTGCGCCTGTCGCTGGTGGATGCCGAAGGGCAAACCGCCGGGCTGTCGACCCTGCTGGGTTCAAAACCGGTGGTGGGGCAGTTTCTGATCGACCTGCGCCTGCCCGACGGCCGCTGGTTGCAGGTGGATGCCAGCGAAGAACAGGGCTGGACCAGCACCTCACCGCTGGACCTGTTGTTCGATTACGTTATGCGCATTTATTTGCTGCGGGTACTGGTATTGGTGCTGATCGCTCTGGTGGCGGTGCGCCTGGCGATCCGCCCGCTCAACGCGTTGGCCAAGGCGGCCGAAGCCCTGGGCAGGGATATCCAGCGTCCGCCGTTGTCGGTGGATGGCCCTACCGAAGTGCGCCGTGCCGCCCAGGCCTTCAATGCCATGCAGCAGCGGCTGATCGCCAACATCGCCGAGCGCACGCGGTTTCTTGCGGCTATTTCCCACGACCTGCGTTCACCGATCACACGCCTGCGCCTGCGCACCGAGATGCTTGAGGACAACCGCACCAAGGAACGTTTTCGCAGTGACTTGGAGGAAATGGAACAGATGGTGGCCAGTACGCTGGATTTTGTCAGCAGCGGTGAAATCAACGAGTCACGGCAGAACATCGACATCAATGCCTTGCTGCAAAGCTTGCAGGCGGATCTGCAGGATGTGGGCGAGAACGTGGTGATCGAAGGCCGCGCAAAACAGCCACTGCCGGGGTACGCCCGCAGCCTCAAGCGGTGTGTGCAGAACCTGCTGGAGAACGCGGTGCGTTATGGCCGCGATGTGACGGTGCGGGTCGAGGACCAGGCGGATAGCTTGACGATCATTATCAGCGACCGAGGGCCGGGGATTCCCCAGGCACAGCTGGAGCAGGTGATGGAGCCGTTTTATCGGGTAGAAGGCTCACGCAATGCCGAGACCGGCGGGTATGGGTTGGGTTTGAGCATCGCTCACACCATCGCCAAGGCGCATGACGGGCGGTTGAGCTTGCGTAATCGGGAAGGTGGGGGCCTTGAGGCGGAGCTGCGATTCCAAAGCAAATCCTGAATGTGAAACGCAATCTAAATGTGGGAGCGGGCTTGCTCGCGAAAGCGGACTTTCAGTCGATGCATCAGGTGACTGACACACCGTATTCGCGAGCAAGCCCGCTCCCACACAAGCCCGCTCACATTTGGGCCTTACGCCCCGTGGCACTTCTTGAATTTCTTCTCGCTGCCGCACGGGCAAGGATCATTGCGACCCACGTCCTTCAAGGCGTTGCGCACGGGCTCCTGGTGAGCATGGCCGCAGTTCGGGCCGTGGACATGGCCGTGGTCGTGATCATGGTGATCGTGATCGTGGTTGCAGTCAGGACCATGGACATGGGGTTGCTGAGTCATCGATGTCGCTCCGGAATAAAATCGCCGGGGATTATCTCGCCATTGTGGTTCACCTGCACGTCATAACCGATGAATAATCCGGTTTTCAGCTCGCCATCCAAGCGATACGGCACAGGCCGGTCGGGATTTTTCAGCATCTGCACCACATCACGGATCTGCGGCCAGAGGTTGGTGCGCACCGACACCCGGAAAAACTTATGACTGCGCGGCGGCACGGTGAGCCATTCATTGGACTCGCCCTCAGTCAGCACGAAGTCGCCCAGGGTGACCTTGTAAATCAAACCGCGCACAGTCAGGTCGGCGTCGTCGCGGTTATCCACGCGAAAGTACAGCTTGAATTTCTGCTCCAGCAACTTGGCGCGCACCACTTCGACTTTCACCAGCGACACGTGGGGCGGGGGGGAGTCGTCTTCAAACCACGACGCGCAACCGCTCAAACCGAGGGCTAACGCCAGCATCAAGCTGTACATCCGAAGCATGGCGTTAATCCTTAGCGTTTTTAGAGGTAGCTGGAACAGCACTTCTTGAATTTCTGCCCACTGCCACACAGGCAGGCATCGTTGCGTCCGGCCTTCACTTCCACGGTCGGGTCGATGAAGTACCAGCGCCCGTCATTCTGTACGAAAGAAGACTGCTCGCGGTGGCTATGTTCGCCGTTGCTGTCGTGCCAGCGCGCGGTGAAGGTCACGAACGCGTGTTCCGGCTGGCCGCCGAACACCTCGGAGCTTTCCACCTCAAGGCCGAGCCAGGTGCTCTGGGCACTCCAGGCGGCGATGGCATTTCGGTCCAGCCCGGCTTGTTGCGCGGGCAGGGTGGTGGCGATCAGGTAATCCACCAGGCCCAAGACGTAGGCGCTATAACGCGAACGCATCAACGCGGTGGCGCAGGGTGCCGGGTGGCCGGCGTGATAATGGCCGCAGCAGGCATCCAGCAGGTTGCCACTGCCGCAGGGGCAAATGGATGTACTCATCAGGTTACCACCAATACTTTCCGAAGTTTTCCGGGTTGGCCCAGAAGCGGGCGTTGAGCCAGTCCGGCACCTGTTTATAGTCAAGCAGATCATAGGTAAACAGCGTGAGAACCTGCTCGTCGCGCTGGAATCGCTCACCGGCCTGCAGGGCCAGGGAGAAAAAGTCCGTGTCCTTCCAGTCGCAGGCGCCCAGGTCCACCAGCACCGCAATGCGGCTGGCATTCAGGTTACGGATGCCGCCGAGCAGCGTCAGGCCTTGCGGTTTTGACAGGTGCTCCAGGCAGTCCACCACCAGCGCCAGGTCAAACCGCTGTGCGGCAAGCTCTGTGGGCAACGCGCCCGGTGCCGCGACGGACACCTGAGTGTCCGGGTGGGCTTTTTGAAAAGCCTCCAGCGCCGGGAACTGGCTGGCGCCCAACAGCAGCAGGCGTTTGGGCTGGTGCAGATCGAGCAAGGCGGCCAAGGCTTGCTGAGGTGTACGGGCAGAAATACCAGCGGTCATCAGAGATCCTCACATCGGGACCATAGAGACTAGCGCGGCTGAGCGTGCGGGCCTAGAGCGGGTGGCGGCGAAAAGTCCTACGAATGCGGCGATCCTCAATGAATACAGGGGCGCGGCGTAGTGGCGCAGATGAAAAGAGCCGTCTTTACTCCACCCATCGGCCCCCGCCGATCCCCTCAGGAGAAATCAGATGAGCATCATGCGGACAGCTCTACCCTTGGTTCTGCTAACCGGAGTATTGACAGGTTGCGCAGGTTTGCAAAAAACCGATTGGCCCACCTGCGCCGCCATTGGCGGTGTGACCGGTGCGGCGATCGGTGCCACTGAAAGCTCGGCCTATGCGGGCGCTGGTGCGCTGCTGATCGGCGGCATGGCCGGTGCCTATTGCTGGGTGCACGGCGATGGTGATGAAGACGGTGATGGTGTGCCGGATAGCCGCGACAAGTGCCCAGGCACGCCAAAAGGTGTGCAGGTGGATGCCAATGGTTGCCCACCGACACCGCCACCGGCCGTGGTTGAGGAAGTGGTGGTGGTCAAGGAAGAAACCATCGTGATCCGCGATGTGCACTTCCAGTTCGACTCGGCCAAGCTGACGGCGGCGGACAAAACCAATCTCGACACCATCGCCACGCGCTTGAAACAGGAAGCCCCGACCGCCCAGTTGCGGGTCAGTGGGCACACCGACAGCGTCGGCAACGACGCCTACAACCAGAAGCTTTCGGACAAACGCGCCCATTCGGTGACGGACTACCTGATCGGTGCCGGTGTGCCGCGCAGCAATTTCGTATCGGTGACCGGCGCAGGTGAAAGCCATCCTGTAGCGGATAACAAAACCGCTGAAGGCCGCGCCTTGAACCGCCGCACCGAAATCCAGATCAACCGCTGACGGCCCTTGCCCCTGTGGGATCCACAGGGGCATTGCTGCCAATCCTCCCCCTTTATCATCTTTTTTGATCCTTCACTGGCAAAGCGCCTGTGGAAGTCGTTACTGTGCGTCCAAAGAAAAACTAGAAATATTTTTTGAAAATTTTCAGGGGAGCTCCACGATGCGTAAGGTTCTATTGCTGGCCCTGTTGGTCAGCCCCGTTGCCCTGGCCCAGAGCGTCAGTGTTGAAACCAACTCGTTGATGCGCCTGCCCAGCAGCACCAGTGTGTTGCAACTGGAGCGCTTGGACGTGGCGGACTACGGCACGTTGTTGATTCCGGCCACCATCAGCCAAGTCACCGTGGATGAACTGCATCTGGGCCGCGACGCCCGTATCGCCATCGTGCCCGGTAACACTGCGCTGCAATTGCAAGTGCGCCATGCGCAGTTGGATCACGGCAGCCAGATCACCTCACGCGGCGCTCCCGGCACCCACGAAAAGCCGGCCAAGGCCGGGCGTGACCTGACGTTGCGCATCAATTCTCTGGTAGCCGAAGAACTGTCGGTGGACGCCCGTGGCGGCGCCGGTGCCCAAGGTTATGCCGGGCTGGATGGCGCCAATGGCGAAGACCCGGGCTGCACCTGGGGCTCGGCCGGTCGTGGCGCCAATGGCGATAACGGCGGTGACGGTTTGCCAGGCGCGGCGGGTGCGCAGGTGCGGGTCGAACTGCCGCAGGACTTCCCGGCGCAGCAGATCAAGGTGTGGGTGGATGGCGGTGCCGGAGGTTTGGCTGGCACAGCGGGCAAGCCCGGCAAGGGTGGCCAGTCCAAAGGCTGCCTGGTGTACCGCGCTGATGGCGGCGAGAAAGGCCGCCCAGGGTTGGAAGGGCAGCCAGGGCCGGCTGGGCCTGCAGGCACTGTGACAATTCAGCGGCTGTGAGTCGTTTGGGCTGACGTCTTCGCGAGCAAGCCCGCTCCCACATTCGACCGCATTCTCATGTTGGAACTCGGTCAACTGTGGGAGCGGGCTTGCCCGCGAAGAGGCCCTGAAGAACACCCTTATAACATCGGCCGAGCCGAAGCAATCGCCACCACCACCAACCCCACGATCAAATTGATCCCCACCAACCGGCGGATCTGGCCCAGCACCGCAGCCCCTGCCGGCCAATCCTCAGCCGCCACCGCCGTGCGCAATTCCGGGAATTTCAACGCCTGGATACGGATAAACAACGCCGTCATCACCAGATACAACCCCATCATCACCTGCACATACCGCGGTGCCGTCTCAAACCCGTTGAAGCGCAATTGCAGCAAGCCAATGCCGCTGATCGGCAAAATCGCCACCGCGACCCACACCCATACGAAAAAACGTTGAAACACATTCGCCCATAACCTGAGGCGGGCCGGGCCCTCAAGTGCCGCGACAGCGGCGGGGCGCAGGATCATCCAGGCGAAAAACATACCGCCGACCCATACCAGGGCGGCCAATACATGCAGGGTGTAAACGAGGCTAAACGCGGTCATTGTGGTACTCCGTTCTGCGCGGGATTCATTAGCGGGGTATGATAGCCGCCGATCCGAACCACTGAAAATTTATCCAGCGTTTTTTGCGCCCGACTATCCATGATCAGCACTGAACTCAAAACCACGATCCAGGGCGCCTACTCGCGTTTTCTCGAAGCCAAGAGCTTGAAACCGCGCTACGGCCAACGCCTGATGATCGCCGAAGTGGCCAAGGTCCTCGGGGATATCGACACCGACGACGAAGGTCGCCGCGAGGGTGAGCCCGCGGTCGTGGCGGTCGAGGCTGGCACCGGCACCGGCAAGACCGTGGCCTACAGCCTGGCCGCGATCCCCACCGCCAAGGCCGCCGGCAAGCGCCTAGTGATCGCCACCGCCACCGTCGCCCTGCAAGAGCAGATTGTCTACAAAGACCTGCCCGACCTGATGCGCAACAGCGGCCTGAACTTCACCTTCGCCCTGGCCAAGGGCCGTGGCCGCTACATGTGCCTGTCCAAGCTCGACGTACTGTTGCAGGAAGGCCATGCGCAGACCGCCACTGCCCAGCTGTTCGAAGAAGAAGGCTTCAAGATCGAAGTCGATGAGGCCAGCCAGAAGCTGTTCACCAGCATGATCGAGAAACTGGCCGGCAATAAATGGGACGGCGACCGCGACAGTTGGCCCACCGCCCTGGAAGACGCCGACTGGGCACGCTTGACCACCGACCACAGCCAATGCACCAACCGCCATTGCCCCAACTTCGGTCAGTGCGCCTTCTACAAGGCCCGCGAAGGCATGGGCAAGGTCGATGTGATCGTCACCAACCACGACATGGTCCTGGCTGACCTGGCCCTGGGCGGCGGCGCAGTATTGCCGGACCCGCGTGACACCCTCTATGTCTTCGACGAAGGGCACCACCTGCCCGACAAGGCCATCGGCCACTTCGCCCACTACACGCGCCTGCGCTCCACTGCCGACTGGCTGGAAACCACCGCGAAGAATCTCACCAAGTTGCTGGCCCAGCACCCGCTGCCCGGTGACCTGGGCAAGCTGATCGAACAGGTGCCGGAGCTGGCGCGGGAGATCAAGACCCAGCAGCAATTCATGTTCAGCGCCTGCGAGCAGGTGGCTGATTTCAAACCCGGCGAAGACGTCGAGGGCCGTGAGCGGCCGCGTCACCGTTTTGTCGGCGGGTTGATTCCCGAGCACATGCGCGAAATGGGCATCGAGCTGAAGAAGGGTTTTTCACGCCTGACCGACCTGTTCACCCGTCTCACCGACCTGCTCAAAGAGGGCATGGACGGCGAGGTCAATATCGGCATCGCCAGCAACCAGGCCGAGGAATGGTATCCGTTGTTCGGCAGCCTGTTGTCCCGTTCCCAGGGCAACTGGGAGTTGTGGACGGCCTTTACTGTTGAAGACCCGGAAGACAACCCGCCCATGGCGCGTTGGTTGACCCTGTCGGAAAGCGGTGCGCTGTTCGACATCGAGGTCAACGCGAGCCCGATCCTGGCCGCCGAGATGTTGCGCCGCAACCTGTGGAACGTGGCCTACGGCTGCCTGGTCACCTCGGCCACGCTGACGGCCCTGGGCACTTTCGACCGCTTCCGCATGCGCGCCGGCCTGCCGAAAAAGGCCGTCACCGCGGTGGTGCCCAGCCCGTTCCATCACGCCGACGCCGGTGTGTTACGGGTGCCGGACCTCAAGGCTGATCCACGGGATGCGGCGGCCCACACCGCTGCGATCATCCGTGACCTGCCAGAGCTGGTAGAGGGTTCACGCGGTACGCTGGTGCTGTTCTCGTCGCGCAAACAGATGCAGGACGTGTTCGACGGCCTCGACCGTGACTGGCGCAAGCAGGTGTTTATCCAAGGCAACCTGTCCAAGCAGGAAACCCTGAACAAGCACAAGGCGCGCGTTGATGGTGGGGACTCCAGCGTACTGTTCGGCCTGGCGAGTTTTGCTGAAGGTGTGGACTTGCCGGGTGCCTACTGCGAGCACGTGGTGATCGCCAAGATTCCGTTCTCGGTGCCGGACGATCCGGTCGAGGCGGCCTTGGCCGAATGGATCGAAGCACGGGGCGGCAACCCGTTCATGGAAATCTCGGTGCCGGATGCTTCCCTGAAGCTGGTCCAGGCCTGCGGTCGCTTGCTGCGTACCGAGGAAGACCGAGGCACCATCACCTTGCTTGACCGCCGTTTGGTCACCCAGCGCTATGGCAAGGCTATCCTTAATGCCTTGCCGCCGTTCAGGCGCGAAATTTCTTAAGCCACAGTGGGCGGATTCGCCCACTTCGTGGTCTATCTGACTGTCATTCATCAGGCCATTCATCGGCCGCCTGGGAGAACCTTGCTCGTATGATTCGCACGCTGCCCGCCCTTTTTGCCCTGCTGTTCGCCGCGCCCTTGATGGCCGCGCCTGCAGGGCAACAGACCCTGTTCAATTTCGTCCGGCCTGCCGATGTGGTCAAGGTGGCGACCCAGGACGCCAGCCTGCCGCAATACAACGCCGAACAGACGCCTGAAGGCGAAGTGCTGCGCCGTATCACGTTCAACCCGGCTGCCGAACCGAGCCTGGTCCTCAGCCCACAGACCGGCGCCTGGGACTGGTCCCAGTCGGGGGCTATGAGCCTGCGCATCCAGAGTGCGATGGATTGGGCATTGACGCTCTACGTCAAGGTGCAGAGCAACGACGGCCGTACCCTGGTCAGCCGCATCGACCTGCCGGCGGGTCCGGCGCAGACCCTGCTGGTCCCATTGCAAGCCAATTCACCATTGAGCCAGGGCATGAAGGCCGGTCCGCCGATGCCGATCACTGTGGACGGCCAGCGGGTATTGCTGGCCAGCAGCGCGGGTGAAATCGACCGCAGCCAGGTGGTTTCGGTGACTTTGTCGATGATCAAGCCCAACGCCGCCCAGAGTATCTTGCTGGAGCGCTTTGGCGTGCAGGACAGCGAGCCCGTATTGAAGGCTGCCTACAGCGAATTGGTGGATGCCTATGGTCAATCCACCCGTGCGCGCTGGCCGGAAAAAGTCAGCAGCGACGAGCAGCTCAAGGCTGCCTCCGCCAAGGAGCAACAGCAGCTCCAGGGCTGGCTGGCCACGCGGGATAAGTCCGCCCTGGATCAGTACGGCGGCTGGAACAAGGGCCCCGCGTTCGACGCCAGCGGTTTTTTCCGCACCGAGAAGCGCGACGGGCGCTGGTACCTGGTGACGCCGGAGGGGCATCCGTTCTACTCCCTGGGCGTCAATACCGTGGCCCCGGACAACAACCAGACCTACGTGTCCGGTCGTGAATGGATGTTTGCGGCGCTGCCCAAGGCCGGCGAACCGTTCGACAAGTATTACGGCAGTGGTGACAACCGCACGGGCAATGGCGCAGGTGAGGGCCGCAGCTTTGGCGCCGGGCGCTGGTACGATTTCTACGGCGCCAACCTGCAGCGCACCTATGGCGGTGAAGGTTTTGACCAGAAACGCTGGACCACTCACACCCTCGACCGCCTGCAAGCCTGGGGTTTCAATACCGTGGGCAACTGGAGCGATGGCGACCTGGCCAGCGCCGACCGCGTACCCTATACCTTGCCGCTGTCGATCGTCGGCGACTACACCAGCATCAGTACTGGCACTGACTGGTGGGGCGGCATGCCCGACCCGTTCGACCCGCGCTTTGCCATGGCCACTGAGCGCGCCGTGGCCATCGCTGCTCGCGATCATCGCGATGATCCGTGGCTGATCGGTTTCTTTGCCGACAACGAGTTGGCTTGGGCCGGCCCAGGTGATGATCCGAAGTCCCGCTATGCCTTGGCCTATGGCACCTTGCGCATGACCACCGACGTCCCGGCCAAGCGTGCGTTTCTCAAGCAACTGCGCGACAAATACCGTAATGAGGAAGGCCTGTCGAAAGCCTGGGGCATCGAATTGAAGGGGTGGGAACTGATGGAAGACCCGGGCTTCGAACCGCCGGTGCCCAACCCTGAGCACCCGGAAATCGAAGCGGACTTCAAGTACTTCCAGAAGACCTTCGCCGATGCCTATTTCAAGACCATTTCCGATTCGCTGAAGTGGCATGCGCCGAATCAACTGCTATTAGGCGGTCGTTTTGCGGTCAGCACACCGGAAGCCGTGGCGTCCTGTGCACAGTATTGCGATGTGCTGAGCTTCAACATGTACACCCTCAAGCCGCAGGACGGTTACGACTTCGCCGCCCTGCGTGCGCTGGACAAGCCGGTGTTGATCACCGAATTCAACTTCGGCTCGGCCGACCGTGGGCCTTTCTGGGGGGGCGTGACGCAGCTGGCCCGTGAGGAAGACCGTGGCGCGGCCTATGGCAACTTCTTGAAGCAGGCCATGGCCGAGCCGTCGATCGTTGGCGTGCATTGGTTCCAGTACCTGGATCAGCCGGCCACCGGGCGTTTGCTGGACGGTGAAAACGGCCATTTTGGCCTGGTAGGCATCACCGACGTGCCGTTCCAGGGCTTTGTCGACAGCGTACGCAAAAGCAACCTGGCGGCCGTCGATCAACTGGGCAAGGAAGCGGAAAAGGCCAAGGCAGCGGGGGCTGTGCGTGAAAGCGAAGGCGGCAGGGCCGGACACGAGGGCAAAGGCCCGGGGCAGGGCGCCGGACATGCGGGCGGGCACTCTGGAAATGGTCATTGATTGAGTGCTGACGGGTTCACAAAACCCACAAGGGCTGGAACAATGTCGGCCACTTTTTTGATGTTTTCGAGGGCGCTCAGGTGCAGATTCAGGGTCATTACGAACTCCAGTTCGAAGCGGTACGTGAAGCCTTCGCCGCCTTGTTCGATGACCCTCAGGAGCGTGGTGCCGGGCTCTGCATCCAGATCGGCGGTGAAACCGTTGTCGACCTGTGGGCCGGTACCGCCGACAAGGACGGTGTCGAAGCGTGGCACAGCGACACTATCGTCAACCTGTTCTCCTGCACCAAGACCTTCACAGCCGTGACGGCCCTGCAGCTGGTGGCCGAAGGCAAGTTGCAACTGGACGCACCCGTGGCCAACTATTGGCCGGAATTTGCTGCGGCCGGGAAAGAAACCATTACCCTGCGCCACTTGCTCTGCCACCAGGCTGGTTTACCGGCGATCCGCGAAATGCTCCCCACCGAGGCACTGTACGACTGGCAACTGATGGTCGACACCCTGGCGGCAGAAGCCCCGTGGTGGACGCCCGGCCAAGGCCACGGCTACGAGGCGATCACCTACGGCTGGCTGGTGGGTGAATTGCTGCGTCGCGCCGATGGGCGCGGGCCGGGAGAGTCAATCGTGGCGCGGGTTGCACGGCCACTTGGGCTGGACTTCCATGTGGGCCTGGCGGATGCAGAGTTTTATCGCGTGGCACATATAGCGCGCAGCAAAGGCAATATGGGCGATGAAGCCGCACAACGTTTACTGCAAGTAATGATGCGTGAACCTTCGGCCATGACCACACGTGCATTTGCCAATCCGCCGTCTATTCTGACCAGTACTAATAAACCTGAATGGCGCCGCATGCAGCAGCCGGCGGCAAATGGTCACGGTAATGCACGCAGCCTGGCAGGCTTTTATAGTGGTTTATTGGACGGTAGTTTGCTTGAAGCCGATATGCTTGAACAATTGACCCGCGAACACAGTATCGGGCCGGATAAAACATTATTGACACAAACCCGTTTTGGCCTGGGCTGCATGTTGGACCAACCGCAGCTGCCCAATGCCACCTTCGGCCTTGGCCCGCGTGCATTCGGGCATCCCGGCGCAGGCGGCTCGGTAGGCTTTGCCGACCCAGAGCATGATGTAGCGTTTGGTTTCGTGACTAATACATTGGGACCTTATGTACTTATGGACCCCCGGGCGCAGAAGTTGGTCGGAATATTGGCCGGTTGTCTGTAAACCTCTTGCTGTTTCACGATTTTTTGTTACAAAGGCAAGTATAAGAAGACGCTGAACGAAATGATCTAACTTTGATGTTCTGTAAGCGTCTGTTTAACGGGTCATCCAGACCCCCGTTTCTTTTCTCATTTTGTGGATATCTCATGTTATCGAACAAGTCCTTGGCACTGGCGCTATGCCTCACTATTACCGGCTGCGCACAAACTCCACAAAATGATGCCGAGGGCGGGCATTGGTGGTCATTTGGATCTGACAAGGCCGCGACCAAGGACGCAGTGACCCAAACCGACGCCAAGCCAGACGCCAAGCCGGCTGCGGGTGCCAAGCCTGTAGCGCCGGTAGCCGCCACCGCCGCGCCGGCGCCAGCCGCCAAGGCTGACACCGGCTCCAGCTGGTGGCCGTTCTCTTCCAAGAGCGCCGACGAAAAGGCCGCCGATGCCAAGGCTGACCTGAAAGCCGATCTCAAGGCCGCCGAGCCTGCAACTGCTCCGGCCGTCGCCAAGACAGACAGCGAAACCCGCTGGTGGTGGCCGTTCGAAAGCAAACCCAAGCCATTGGCCAAGGTCGACGTGACCAACGTGCCAATGCCTGACCCGAAAATCACCCAGGCCTGGTTGGACGACTATGAGCCGCGCCTGCGCGCCGCCATCAAGGACAGCAACCTGCAACTGGAGCGGCGCGACAACGTGCTCGTCGTGATTGCGCCGGTAGACGGTTCCTACAACCCGAAACGCCCGACCATGCTGCTGCCGGTCACCCTCGGTCCGTTCACGCGCGTTGCCAAGGCTGTTGAAGCCGATCCCAAGACCGCCGTGCTGGTACTCGGCCATGTGGATGCCACCGGCACCGCCCCGGCCAGCCAAGCGCTGACCAAAGAGCGTGCACAATCCATCGCTTCGATCTTCAGCCTCAGCGGCCTGAAGCAGGATCGCCTGATGTTGCGTGGCATGGGCGACCTGATGCCCCGTGCCGCCAACGACAGCAATCAGGGCCGTGCCCTGAACCGTCGCATGGAAATCATGTTGACCCAGCGCACCACCATGCTGGCGCTGCTGAGCAAGTACCAGTCGGGCAAGACCCCGCCTGTCGCCGAGATGGTTGCTGTGCAGAATGTTCCCGCTCCGGCTCCGGCTCCAGCTGCCAAAGCTACGGCTAAAAAGGCGCCAGCCAAGAAAGCCGCCGCCAAGCCAGCCGCCAAGAAAGCCCCGGCCAAGCCTGCTGCCAAAAAGCCTGCGCCGGCCAAAGCCAAGGCTGCGGCACCGGCTAACGACCAGGCCAAAAACTGATCCGCTGAACCAGAAGGATAAAGCCGCATGACCCAGGCACTGGCCGATATGCGCCGTGACTACACACGGGATGGTTTGAGCGAGGCCCAGGCCCCGAGCGAGCCATTTGCCTTGTTCCATCAGTGGTTTGCTGACGCGGTGAAAACCGAGCAGCCACCGGTGGAGGCCAATGCCATGACCCTGGCCACGGTTGACCAGGACGGTCGCCCGCACTGCCGCATCCTGCTGCTCAAGGGCCTGGACGCGCAGGGTTTTACCTTCTTCACCAACTATCAGAGTGCTAAGGGCCAGCAGCTCGCGGCGCGGCCGTTTGCGGCCATGACCTTCTTCTGGCCGACCCTGGAGCGCCAAGTGCGGATCGAGGGGCGGGTGGTGAAAGTCACGGCTGAAGAGTCGGACGCTTATTATCAGGTCCGCCCGCTGGGGAGCCGGCTGGGCGCCTGGGCGTCGCCGCAGAGCCAGGTCATTCGTGATCGAGAGGAACTGCAGGACCTGCTGAAGGCCACCGAACAGCGTTTCAGCGACACCCAGCCCGACTGCCCTGAGCATTGGGGTGGCTATCGCTTGCTGCCGGAGCGAATCGAGTTCTGGCAGGGTCGTGCCAGCCGTTTGCATGACCGTCTGAACTACCGCCTGCAAGGGGCCGACTGGACCCGCGAACGCCTGGCGCCCTGAGCTGCACCTTTCGTCATTTCCGTTGAATGCATCCCGTCACTCCGACGTCTCTATTCCAGAGACGTCGGACGTGTACTGCCGCGCCGAGTTCTCGGCGACCGTTGCGACTACAATCAATGTAAACCTTGAAGGTAGAACTACCGTTCGTCGAGTTTTCTGGTGTGGGCAGTCTGTACTAAGGCTGAATGAAAGCAATTTTTTGCGGTGCTTGCCGTGACAGGCGTCAAGCTGCAGCGTTTAATGACCACCTGTCCTTTGGAGTTGATGCTATGCGTAAGTCAGTTTTACTGGTTGCCTGCTTTACCACCCTGTCGTTGCTGCTGGGTGGCTGCGCCTCGAGTCTGACCGGCGACTCGTATTCCCGTGACGAAGCGCGTCGTGTACAGACCGTGCGCATGGGGACCATCGAATCCCTGCGTCCGGTAAAAATCGAAGGTACCAAGACCCCAATCGGCGGTGCAGCCGGCGCAGTCATCGGCGGCGTTGGCGGCAGCGCCATCGGCGGCGGCCGTGGCAGCATCGTGACCGCAGTGATCGGCGCCGTCGCTGGCGGCCTGCTGGGTTCGGCCACCGAAGAAGGCCTGACTCGCACTCAAGGTGTAGAAATCACCGTTCGCGAAGACGACGGCAGCATGCGTGCCTACGTGCAGGCTGTGCAGGAGAATGAAATCTTCCGCATTGGTGACCGTGTGCGCATCATGACTGTTGATGGTACTAGCCGCGTTACGCGTTAAGCGCTGGTTGTAGAACTACAAAACCCCAGCCGGGTGACCGGTTGGGGTTTTTGGTTTTATGGGGTGTGGCCGGGTTGAACTGCAAAAAATGCAGGCATTAAAAAACCGCCTTAGTAGGGCGGTTTTTTATTGCGAACCCCATTATTGACGGGGCTGCGACTTCAAAGATGCATTGACCTGCGGCCGGGATAGTACCTCCGGTCACACCGTCATGCAAGGTTGAGAGAAGTCGACGAAGGCCATTCTTGACGCTTTTCTGTTTTCAATTTTTACTGCAAAAAATTGCAATAGATCTCATAAGCAGTACTGGATATTTAACCACTTTTCGTCACACCTTCATTCGGGAGATTCGTTAGGCTCCCCCTTGTTCTACGTTTTTCGCTAATAGGCGAGCCGGGTACGCGCGCGAATTTTTGGACTGATCGCCACGGGCTAGTAAGCCGTGCCGGATTCATGCGGGAAGCCCATCAACCCGGCCGCCTCAAAGATGCATTGACCTGCATCCAAAGGCTCACGTGTTCCGGTAAGTGCGCTGGAGGTAAGGCCTAACGTTAGGAGGGCCGAGTATGTCGAAGTTTGCACGACGTACGTGGAACCTCGTAGTGAATAGCCTGCGTGTCTACCACGTGTGGGTATTTCTGCGGGACAGCTTCGATGACCGGTAAGGTCTGAAAAGTGGAGCCGCCTCGGTTTAAGCCGAGGCGGCTTTTTGGTTTTCGGCGCTGTCAGTTCAAACCTGAAGTTTCGGCCTTCTTGCGACTCGCCATCGCCGTCACCGCATAACCAATACACGCGGCCAATATCGACCCCGTCAGAATCCCCATCCGGTCCTCCCCAGCAAACTCACTGGCACCCGGCACAAACGCCAGCGAACCGACAAACAGGCTCATGGTAAAGCCGATGCCGCAGAGGATCGCCACACCAAACACCTGGCCCCAGTTGGCGCCGTTGGGCAAGGCAGCGAGGCCGGTCTTGATGGCCAGCCAGGTGAGGCCAAACACACCCACGGTCTTGCCGATCAACAAACCGGCGGCAATGCCCATCGGCACATGGTGAGTGAAGCTTTCCAGGCTGACGCCGGTCAGGGATACGCCGGCGTTGGCGAAGGCAAACAGCGGCAAAATACCGTAGGCCACCCACGGGTGAAGCGCGTGTTCCAGCGTGAGCAGCGGTGAGGGCTCGGCGTTCTTGGTGCGCATCGGGATGCAGAATGCCAATGTCACACCCGCAAGCGTCGCGTGAACACCGCTCTTGAGTACGCACACCCACAGGATCAGCCCAATGATCAGGTATGGTCCGAGCTTGATGACGCCCAGGCGGTTCATCGCAATCAAGGCAACCAGACAGGCAGCTGCGCCCGCCAGGGCGGCGCCGGACAGGTCGGCGGAATAGAACACGGCAATCACGATGATCGCGCCAAGGTCGTCAATGATCGCCAAGGTCATCAGGAACAGCTTCAGCGACACCGGCACGCGCTTGCCCAGCAAGGCCAGCACGCCGAGGGCGAAGGCGATGTCGGTCGCCATGGGAATCGCCCAGCCGGAGAGTGCGGCGGGGTAATCCTTGTTGATCGCCCAGTAGATCAACGCCGGCACGACCATGCCGCCGATAGCCGCTGCGCCGGGCAGTACCACTTGCGAGGGCTTTGACAGGTGGCCGTCGAGCAACTCACGTTTGACCTCCAGACCGATCAACAGGAAGAACAGGGCCATCAGGCCATCGTTGATCCACAGCAAGGCCGGTTTGGCGATTTTCAACGCACCGATCTGCGCCACCACCGGTACATCAAGAAACGCAGCGTACAGGTGCGACAAAGGGGAGTTGTTGATGATCAACGCCAGTGCCGCAGCCGCGATCAATAACAGACCGCTGGCGGCTTCCAGCTGGAAGAAACGGGTAAAAGTGCTACGCAGAGGCAAGGGATGCTCTCCAATCCAGATTCAATAGGTGGGTACCCTAACCCGTACCGTTAGTTGTTAAAACAAAAGTTATATTCTTATTTGTTATAAGCGACGGTTTGGAATGACGTTGCGATTGAACCTAGCAATTGTGCGCCCGATTGAATCGGTACTGTATCTGTGTGACACGTAGGAAACCCCCTAAAATCAGGGCTTACACCCTTTAGAGAAACTCTCCATGAGTGACCATCGTCCCTGGGCTCGCGAAGCCATTCGCATCATTGAAGCTGACTTCCAGCGCAGCGCGGACACGCACTTGATCCCTTTGCCGCTGCCGGGGTTGCCGGGCATCGAGCTTTACTTCAAGGACGAGTCCAGCCACCCCACCGGTAGCCTGAAGCATCGGCTGGCGCGTTCGCTGTTTCTCTACGCGCTGTGCAATGGCTGGCTCAAGCCGGGCGCGCCGGTGATCGAAGCATCCAGCGGTTCGACGGCGATTTCTGAAGCCTACTTCGCGCGCCTGCTCGGTCTGCCGTTTATTGCGGTGATGCCGGCCACCACGTCCCAGGAGAAAATCGCGCAGATTGCCTTCTACGGCGGCAAGAGCCACCTGGTACAGGATCCCACGCAGATCTATGCCGAATCCGAACGTCTGGCGCGGGAAAGTGGCGGTCACTTCATGGACCAGTTCACCTACGCTGAGCGCGCCACCGACTGGCGGGCAAACAACAACATCGCTGAGTCGATCTTCCAGCAGATGCGTTTCGAGCAACATCCAGAACCGAGCTGGTTGATCTCCAGCCCCGGTACGGGCGGCACCACCGCGACCCTCGGTCGTTATGTACGTTATCGCCAGCATTGCACCCGCGTGTTGTGTGCCGATGCCGAACGCTCGGTGTTCTTTGATTTCTACCAGAGTGGTGATGCCAGTTTGCGCCTGGACTGCGGTTCGCGGATTGAGGGCATTGGTCGGCCACGGGTCGAGGCATCGTTTTTGCCCAAGGTGATCGATGCGATGGTCAAGGTGCCGGATGCACTGTCGCTGGCGGCCATGCACTACCTGGCCGAGCGGTTGGGGCGGCGGGTCGGCGGTTCGAGCGGGACTAACCTGGTTGGCGCTTTGGTGGCGGCGCAGCAGATGAGAGCGGCGGGAGAGTCGGGCTCGATTGTGGCGATCTTGTGTGATGGCGGTGAGCGCTACGCCACAACTTACTACGATCAGGCCTGGCTGGCGGGGCAGGGGTATGCGCTGGACGGGTTAATTGCAGCGGTTGCGGCCAGTGTCGAGCGCGGCGAGCCGTTGCCGGACAGTATTCTGCGCGCCAACATTTAACGTTGTAGAAGCCCGGCGAGCCGGGCTTCTACAAGGGAATGTGTCAGGCTTGCAGGCCCAACATGTCCCGCGCCAACGCCTCGGCAATGCGAATCCCATCCACACCTGCCGACAGAATCCCTCCGGCATAACCGGCGCCTTCCCCCGCCGGGAACAGACCTTTCACGTTCAAGCTCTGCATCGATTCGTTACGGGTAATCCGCAGCGGCGACGAAGTGCGCGTTTCAATGCCGGTCAACACGGCATCGTGCAGCGAGTAGCCTTTGATCTGCTTCTCGAACGCCGGCAGGGCTTCGCGGATCGCTTCGATGGCGAAGTCCGGCAAGGCCAGCGCCAAGTCGCCCAGGGAAACGCCTGGTTTGTAGGACGGTTCCACGCTGCCGATCGCTGTGGACGGCTTGCCGGCGATGAAGTCACCCACCAACTGCGCCGGCGCCTCGTAGTTGCTGCCACCGAGGACATAAGCGTGGGACTCCAGGCGCTCCTGCAGCTCGATACCTGCCAGCGGACCGCCCGGGTAATCCACCTCCGGAGTGATGCCGACCACGATGCCGGAGTTGGCATTGCGCTCGTTGCGCGAATATTGGCTCATGCCGTTGGTGACCACGCGGTTCGGCTCGGAAGTCGCCGCGACCACGGTGCCGCCTGGGCACATGCAAAAGCTGTAGACCGAGCGGCCGTTCTTGGCGTGGTGCACCAGCTTGTAGTCGGCGGCGCCAAGTTTCGGATGCCCGGCGTATTTGCCCAGGCGCGCGGCGTCGATCAGTGATTGCGGGTGCTCGATGCGGAAACCCACCGAAAACGGCTTGGCTTCCATGTACACACCACGGCCGTGGAGCATGCGGAAGGTGTCGCGGGCGCTGTGACCCAGGGCCAGGATCACGTGCTTGGACAGGATTTGCTCGCCACCATCGACGACCACGCCGTTCAACTGGCCGTCCTCGATCAGCACGTCGGTAACCCGCTGCTCGAAACGCACTTCACCGCCGAGGGCGATGATCTGCTCGCGCATGTTCTCTACCACACCGGTCAGGCGGAACGTACCGATATGCGGCTTGCTGACGTAGAGGATTTCTTCCGGTGCACCGGCCTTGACGAACTCGTGCAGGACTTTGCGGCCGTGGAATTTCGGGTCTTTGATCTGGCTGTACAGCTTGCCGTCGGAAAAGGTCCCGGCGCCACCTTCCCCGAACTGCACGTTGGACTCTGGGTTGAGCACGCTTTTGCGCCACAGGCCCCAAGTGTCCTTGGTGCGCTGGCGTACTTCCTTGCCGCGCTCAAGGATGATCGGCTTGAAGCCCATTTGTGCCAACAACAGCCCGGCAAAGATCCCGCATGGGCCGAAACCCACTACGATCGGCCGTTCAACCAGGCCTTCCGGCGCCTGGCCCACGACTTTGTAGCTGACATCTGGCGCGGGGTTGACGTTGCGATCATCGGCGAACTTGAGCAGCAGGGCGGCTTCGCCCTTAACATTCAAGTCGACGGTGTAGATGAAGCACAGCTCCGACGATTTCTTGCGGGCGTCGTAGCTACGCTTGAACAGGGTGAAATCGAGCAGGTCATCACTGGCGATGCCCAGGCGCTGCACGATGGCGGGCCGCAGGTCTTCTTCGGGATGGTCGATGGGCAGCTTGAGTTCGGTGATTCGTAACATGACAGGATCCGGTAGGCGGCGGGCTCGGAGGCCGGCTGTTTTGCAAACCGGCGATTATAAGCCTCAATGGCGGTTTCCCGTCATGTTAAAACAGCGTGGGGTCGCGTCAGTCGTCGCGCGAGCCGCCGAACGACGCGCAACCGCGCTGCACCTGGCCGTTGACGCGCAACTCGGCGGTCATGTGTTGCAGGCTGCCGCTGAC
This sequence comes from Pseudomonas simiae, assembly GCF_000934565.1. Lineage (NCBI taxonomy): Bacteria > Pseudomonadati > Pseudomonadota > Gammaproteobacteria > Pseudomonadales > Pseudomonadaceae > Pseudomonas > Pseudomonas simiae. The sequence goes on from NZ_CP010896.1 coordinate 1,458,486, forward strand.
CGGGTCGACGCAACGCTGCGGGGCTACCCACAATTCCACGTGCTGGTTGTTGGCTTCGGTCATCAGGTTGAAGCGGCCGTCACCGATTTGTTCTTCCACATAGGGCACCGCCAGTGGCGGCTGGCCTTCGCGCTCCAGCACCAGGCCCTTGGCGGTGACGTTCATCACCCAGGTCGGTTTGTGGCCGTTGGCGCGCAGGATCATGCGTTTGAAGTCCGGGTCGTCGCAGGCCGACGTCGAGCGCTCGACGCGGTAGAGTTGTTGCAGGTCGACGCTGCCCTGGGTGCCGCTGGCGACCCCGGAGAACTTGCCACGCAGGTCGGCAAACAACGCGCCTTGCTCGCCGGCGAGGGAGGCCGCTTCCTGCAGGATGCTGGTGCCGCCGGTGTCGTTGACCACGTAGTTGCGTTTGTCATTGCACGGCTGGAACAGCAGTTTGCCGCCGACTGCGGTGAGTTCGCCCTGCATTCGGGTCAGCCCGGCCGTAGAAGGCTTGGCCGGATCGTTATCGAACATCTGGCAGGCGCCAAACAGGGGAAACAAGGCAAGTAGGGCAAGGGTATGGGCGGCACGCATTATCGGGTCTCCAGACAAGTGCCGCCACGTTACGCAGGCCTGCGCTGCATCACAACCCCGCCCGTTAGCTTCAGGTAATTCTGACAGGCAGCCTGATCACCCCACGATAAACGTCTGGCCGGTCTGCAAGCCTTCCACACTTTTTGCGTAGGCCAATGCCACGTCGGCGCCCGGCGCCGGTTTGTAGCCACGGAAGTACGGTGCGTAGCTGTCCATGGCTTCCAGTAACACCGTCGGGCTCACCGAGTTGACACGCAGGCCACGTGGCAGCTCGATTGCCGCTGCTTTGACGAAAGCATCCAGCGCACCATTGACCAGCGCAGCTGAAGCCCCGGTGCGAATCGGGTCGCGGTTCAGAATGCCACTGGTGAAGGTGAATGAGGCGCCATCGTTGGCGTATTCGCGGCCGATCAGCAGCAGGTTGACCTGGCCCATCAGTTTGTCACGCAGGCCCAGTTCGAAATCGCCTTCGCTCATCTCGCCTAGCGCCACGAACTTCACGCTGCCTGCCGCACAGACCAGGGCATCGAACTTGCCGGTCTGTTCGAACAGTTTGCGGATCGACGCGCTGTCGCTGATATCCACCTGGAAGTCACCGCTGTTGCGGCCGATGCTGATCACGTCGTGACGCTGGGCCAGTTCCGCCTTGATCGCTGAACCGACAGTGCCGCTGGCGCCAATCAATAGGATTTTCATGGTGCTGTTCCTCCAGGGAGTTAAGTGAGGGTTCAGTCTAGAGTGGCTTTTTTGGCGAATAAACGTGCTAATAGGCAACCTTTGGTTTTCAAATGGAAACAATCCGTGAGTGACATGGATGACCTGGCCGCGTTTGCGGTGCTGATCGAAGCCGGTAGTTTTACCGTGGCCGCCGAGCAATTGGGCTGCAGCAAAGGGCAGTTGTCCAAGCGGATCAGCCAGTTGGAAGCGCGGTTTTCCGTGGTATTGCTGCACCGCACCACCCGCAAGCTTAGCCTGACCGCGGCCGGCGCAGCGTTGCTGCCCCAGGCCCAGGCATTGGTGGTGCAGGTGGATCGTGCCCGACAGGCGTTGGCCCGGCTCAAGGATGATCTGGCTGGGCCGGTACGCATGACGGTGCCGGTGTCGCTGGGCGAGACCTTCTTCGACGGATTGTTGCTGGAGTTTTCCAAGCAGTACCCGCAGGTACAGATCGAGCTGGAGCTCAACAACAGCTACCGCGACCTGGCGCGGGATGGCTTTGACCTGGGGGTACGCTTAGGCGCGATCGAGAATGAGCGCCTGGTGGCCAAGCCGTTGTTGGCCTGGCATGAGATGACCTGCGCCAGCCCAGCCTACCTTGAGGAGCATGGCGAGCCGCAGACCCCGTCCGACCTGGCCGCGCACACCTGCCTGCTCAACAGCCATTACAGCGGGCGTGAAGAGTGGCTGTATCACCAGCAGCACGAATTGCTGCGGGTGCGGGTCAGCGGCACATTCGCCTCCAACCACTACAACCTGTTGAAAAAGGCCGCATTGGTGGGCGCCGGTATTGCGCGGCTGCCGTCCTATGTTCTCCCCGCGGAATTAGCGGACGGCCGTTTGCGCTGGCTCCTGCGCGATTATCAGACGCGGAGCATGCCGATGTACCTGGTGCATCCCTATCAGGGCGGTTTGCCGCGCCGCACCCAGGTGTTAGCCGATTATCTGGTGGGTTGGTTCAAGCGCAGCGGCGAGGCCCTGGATCGGCTTTAAGCATAGCGACGGGCGATCAGGTGATCGATGGACAGGCGTCCCGGCCCTTTGGCCACCAGCAACAATAGCAGCGCGATCCAGGTCCCGTGGGTCGGGTAGGCGTCCGGGTAGACGAACAGCTGAATCACCAGGGTCATGCCGATCAGGGCCAAGGCCGAGAAGCGTGTGGCAAAGCCCACCAGGATCAATACCGGGAAAAAGTGCTCGGCAAATGCGGCCATTGGCGCTGCGACTTCGGGCGATAACAGGGGCACGTGGTATTCGCTGCGAAACAACGGCAACGTTGAGGCTGCCAGTTTGGGTTCACCCAGTTGGAAGGTGCCGCTGATCAAATCAATCGCGAAGCCTTCGACTTTGGTTTGCCCGGATTTCCAGAACACCGCGGCAATGGAAAAACGTGCGAGAAAGGCGATCAGGCTGTAGGGGATCTGCTCGAAAAGCGCGATGACCCGATTGATCAGGTACGACGGACGAGTATTCATGGCGATACCTTTTGTTCTGGATACAAATGAGTGATGGCGTTGTGGCTGATCAGCAGCGTCAGGCATTGGTGCAGGTCGAACTCGACTGACACTTCAAGCGCCTGCTCCACGGCTATTTCCAAGGGCGTGCCATGGGCCAGGCTGTCGATAAACGTGGCTGAACCGTGGTCGATAGCAAAGACCTGGACCTTCAGGCCCTGACGCATGACCAGCGCACCCTGGGCGTGCCAGGGATTCAGGGTGGCCAGGCCACCTTCGAGCTGGTGTGCGGCCCAGATGGCTACCACCGCATAAGTTGAATTCAATGTGGCAAGGGAGGGGTGCAGTTGCAGGCGCAATTTCCCCAGGGCTGACTGGCCTTGCAGTGCTTGGAGAACCGCCTGCTGTTCCAGCGGCTGGGTATCTGCTGCGTGGTAGGCACGCACGCGCAAGCGTTCCAGGCGTGCGACATCGGCCAGGTAGGGCACGCTGGCGGCAGGCTCGAAGTCCTGGATAAACGCCGCGAACGCACTGCCGTACTCGCTGATCAACGGGCTGGTGGGTGGGCAAGCCTGCACAAACAGGCCGGCCATTGCGCGGAAAAATTCCTCGCCCACCAGTTGTAATGTCACCGGGTAAGCCGTTGCCAGTGCGTTGATCAACGCGCTGTGCACGTTGTTGCGATACACCACAAAGCGGCTGGCAGGGTCGGCGCCATTGCTGCTGAACAGGCCATCGGGGCAGGCCAGATCCGGCGCCAACAAGGCCTCGGCGAACTCGTCATGCAGGCTCATGGGGTCACCTGCGACAGATGCCATTCGGCCTGTTGAGCCTCGGCCAGCAGTGCGCCGAATGCTGGCACCTGGTTATCCCGCTCGATCAGGGTCGCAACCGAGCCAACGTGTGCCAGTACTTTTTCGTACAGCTGCCACACGGCGTTATCGATTGGCGCGCCGTGATCATCGATCAGCAAGCGATCACCGAGGCTGTCAGTGTCTTCGGCAAAACCGGCCAGATGAATTTCGCCGACGGCCTGCAGCGGCAGGGCATCGATGTAGGCGAGTGGATCGCGCTGATGGTTGATGCACGACACATAGACGTTGTTGACGTCCAGCAGCAAACCACAGCCGGTGCGGCGGATGATTTCGCTGATGAAGTCGGTCTCGTCCAGGGTCGAGCGCTGGAATTGCAGATAAGTCGACGGGTTTTCCAGCAGCATTGGGCGCTTCAAGGTGCTCTGTACCTGGTCAATGTGTTCGCACACCCGTTGCAGGGTCGCGCTGTCGTAGGCCAGGGGCAGCAGGTCATTGAGGAACACCGGGCCATGGCTCGACCAGGCCAGGTGTTCGGAAAAAGACTGGGGTTGATAGCGATCGATCAGCGTGGCCAACCGTGCCAGGTGCTCACGGTCCAGCGGGTGTTCGCCGCCAATGGACAGGCCCACACCGTGCAAGGACAACGGGTACTGTTCGCGGATCAACCCCAGGTAATGATGAAACGGGCCGCCGGCCACCATGTAGTTTTCGGCGTGCACTTCAAAAAAACCGATGTCGGGTGAGGTCTCCAGCACTTCAAGGAAATGCTCATGCTTGAGCCCCAGCCCGGCCCGGCGGGGGAGGCCGGGCGCCTGAGCCTGGGAGATGGCGTGCAGGGATGAAAGAGTCATCATCAGTACTCAGGTTTTGCGAGGGATCAGGACTTGGCAGTGAAGGCCGCTTCCTGGCCGAATCCGGTCGGCGAGGTGGAGCTTGGGGTCTTGAGGCAGGTGCCGGCCGGGACCAGTTTCCAGGCGTTGGCCTGGTCTTTGGTTTTCGAGGTGCCGGCGCAGGAAGTGCCGGCACCCGCGGCGCAATCGTTCTTGCCAGCTTCGGCGACGCCAAAGCATTTCTGCATGTCGTCGGCAGCGTGGGCGGTGGTGGCCAGGGTGGACAGGCTCAGGGCGGAACCGAGGGCCAGGACGAGGGTGGCGGCGGACAGTTTGGTAGTCATGTTGAATCTCCAGCAGTGGGTTGAATTGGCGGGCTTGAGTGCCTGCTTGCACCACTAGAGGCGGGAAGGTGAGATTCGTTACACATCGCTTGAAAATAATTTCAAACAATGAAAGTTTCAGGGATCACACAAAGCAAAATGTGGGAGCGGGCTTGCTCGCGAATGCGGTGTTTCAGTCACTGAATGTGCTGACTGATCCACTTTATTCGCGAGCAAGCCCGCTCCCACATTTTTGATCGGGTTCCTACAGCAACCGTCTCTTAACCGCCCAGGTACGCCTCGCGCACCTTGGGATCGGTCAGCAACTGCTCGCCAGTCCCTTGCATCACCACCCGGCCGTTTTCCAGCACATAGGCGCGGTCAGCGATCTTCAAGGCCTGGTTGGCATTCTGTTCCACCAGGAACACCGTCACACCGTCCTTGCGCAGTTGTTCGATGATGTCGAAGATCTGCTGGATGATGATCGGCGCCAGGCCCAGTGAAGGTTCGTCCAGCAGCAACAGCTTGGGCTTGCTCATCAGCGCACGGCCGATGGCGAGCATTTGCTGCTCACCGCCGGACATGGTGCCGCCGCGTTGACTGAAGCGTTCCTTGAGCCTCGGGAACAGGTGCAACACCTTGTCCATCTGCTCCTGGTAGTCGCCCTTGTCGGTGAAGAACCCGCCCATGGCCAGGTTCTCTTCCACGGTCAGGCGCGAGAACACGCGACGGCCTTCCGGCACCACCGCAATGCTCTTGCGCATGATCTGCGACGACTGCTGGCCCACCAGTTCTTCGCCCATGTAGCGGATGCTGCCGCTGTGGGCTTGCGGCGAACCGCACAGGGTCATCAGCAAGGTCGATTTGCCGGCACCGTTGGCGCCGATCAGCGTGACGATCTCGCCTTGGCGCACTTCCACGTTGACGCTGTGCAGGGCCTGGATCTTGCCGTAGAAAGTGGAAACGTTTTCGAATTGCAGCATTTTACGCTTCCCCCAAATAGGCTTTGATCACTTCAGGATTGTCGCGGATCTGCTCCGGCGTGCCGTTGGCCAAAGGTGTGCCCTGGTTGATCACCACGATGTGGTCGGAAATGCTCATGACCAGTTTCATGTCGTGTTCGATCAACAGCACGGTGGCGTTGTTTTCCTCACGCAATACGCCGATCAGGGCCTTGAGGTCTTCGGTTTCCTTGGGGTTCAGGCCGGCCGCGGGTTCGTCGAGCATGAGGATCCGCGGACGGGTCATCATGCAACGGGCGATTTCCAGGCGACGTTGCTGCCCATAGGCCAGGGTGCCGGCGGGGCGGTTGGCGAACTCGGTGAGGTTGACCTTGTCCAGCCAGTACTCCGCATATTCCATGGCCTCGCGCTCGCTCTTGCGGAACGCCGGGGTCTTGAACAAGCCTGCGAAGAAATTGGTGTTCAGGTGACGGTGCTGGGCGATCAGCAGGTTCTCGACCGCCGTCATGTCCTTGAACAACCGCACGTTCTGGAAGGTCCGCACCACGCCTTTGCGGGCGATCTCGTGACCGGCCAGGCCCTGGATCGGTTGGCCGTCCAGCAGGATGCTGCCACCGCTCGGCTTGTAGAAACCGGTGAGGCAGTTGAACACCGTGGTCTTGCCGGCGCCGTTGGGGCCGATCAGCGCGACGACTTGTTTTTCTTTGACGGTCAGGGCTACGCCGTTGACCGCTAGCAAACCGCCGAAGCGCATGCTCAGATTTTCGACTTTCAGGATCTCGCGGCTCATTTGCGCAGCTCCATGTGTGGACGTTGCATGGGCAGCAGGCCTTGAGGACGCCAGATCATCATCAGCACCATCATGGCGCCGAACATCAACATGCGGTATTCGCTGAACTCACGCATCATTTCCGGCAGCAGGATCATCACGATCGCCGCCAGGATCACGCCCAGTTGCGAGCCCATGCCACCCAATACCACGATGGCGAGGATGATCGCCGACTCGATGAAGGTGAACGACTCCGGGGTCACCAGGCCTTGGCGAGCGGCGAAGAAGCTGCCGGCGAAACCGGCGAACGCAGCCCCCAGGGTGAACGCGGAGAGTTTGATGATGGTCGGGTTCAGGCCCAGTGCGCGGCAGGCGATCTCATCTTCGCGCAACGCTTCCCACGCGCGGCCGATCGGCATGCGCAGCAGGCGGTTGATCACGAACAAGGCGGCCAATGCCAGTAACAGCGCCACCAGGTACAGGAACACCACTTTGCTCACGGGGTTGTAGTCGATCCCGAAGTATTCGTGGAAGGTCTGCATGCCTTCAGCGGCGGTACGGTCGAACGACAGCCCGAAGAACGTCGGCTTGGGGATGCTGCTGATACCGTTGGGGCCGCCGGTGATGTCGGTGAGGTTACGCAGGAACAGACGGATGATTTCACCGAAGCCCAGGGTCACGATCGCCAGGTAGTCACCGCGCAGGCGCAGTACCGGGAAGCCCAGCAGGAAGCCGAACGTGGCCGCCGCCATGCCCGCCAATGGCAGGCAGATCCAGAAACTCCAGCCCAGGTAATGCGAGAGCAGTGCGTAGGTGTAGGCACCCACGGCATAGAAGCCCACGTAACCCAGATCGAGCAGGCCGGCCAGGCCGACCACGATGTTCAGGCCAAGGCCCAGCAACACGTAGATCAGGATCAGGGTGGCGATATCGACCGCGCCGCGCGAGCCGAAGAACGGCCAAATGAGTGCGGCGATGATCAGGGCAATGATGATGTAGCGCTGCGTGCGTGGCAGGGTCAGGAATTGGCTGACCTTGGGCGACACCAACGGACCACGGTTGCTCTTGAACAGGGCACCGACCTGCTGGGTGAACAGCACGCGCAGGAACATCAGCACCGAGCAGAGGGCAATGATGGTCAGGGTCACGGGACCGGTGCCATGCACTTCCAGATTGATGCCGACAATGCTCAGCTTGAGACCGAGTACCGGAAAGGCCACGGCCCATACCAGCAAGGCGCTGAAGAACGCCGATTTAAGATATCTGCTCATACTTTCTCAACCTCCGGACGGCCCAGGATGCCGGTCGGACGGAACAACAGCACCAGAACCAACAGGCCGAACGCCACGACGTCCTTGTACTGGTCGCCGAAGATATCGGCGCCAAAGGCTTCGGCCACACCCAGCACCAGGCCACCGAGCATCGCGCCCGGAATACTGCCGATGCCGCCCAATACCGCCGCGGTAAAGGCCTTGAGGCCTACCAGGAAACCGGCATTAGGGTTGATCACGCCGTACTGCATGCTCAGCAGCACCGCTGCAACGGCGGCCAGCGCGGCGCCGATCACGAAGGTCAGGGCGATGATGTTGTTGGTGTTGATGCCCAGCAGGTTGGCCATCTTGATGTCTTCGGCGCAGGCCCGACAGGCGCGCCCCAGACGGGAGCGGGAGATGAACAGGGTCAGGCCCAGCATCGCCACCAGAGTGACGACGAAAACCAGGATCTGCATGTAGGAAATCAGGACTTCTTCCGCACCACCCGGACCGAAGGAGAAGCTCCCCGGGATCAGGTTGGGAATGGACTTGTCCTTGGAATCCTGGGACAGCAATACGGTGTTCTGTAGGAAAATCGACATGCCAATGGCGGAAATCAGCGGGATCAAACGGTTGCTGCCACGCAAGGGGCGATAGGCAACGCGCTCGATACTGTAGCCATAGGCACTGGTTACGACGATCGACGCAAGGAACGCAGCGGTCATCAACAGCGGCAGGGAGTGGATACCCATCATGGCCAACCCGGCAAGGGCGATAAAGGCCACGTAGGAACCAATCATGTAGACCTCGCCATGGGCGAAGTTAATCATTCCAATGATGCCGTAAACCATTGTGTAGCCAATGGCTATCAAGGCATAGGTGCTGCCAATGGTCAGGCCATTAACCAGCTGTTGGAAAAAATGATAGATCTCAGGCATTACAGCGCTCCTAAAAACCCGATACGCATTTCACTGGTGGAGTCATGTTCCGGCCCCGTGCTGTGTTCTGTGAGCACATTTGCACAAAGCGTTTGCCAGCGAACCGCTGGTGACGGTTTTAAGATTTTCAGGTGAGCCAGCGCCCGGATCGCGGGTGTCAGGCCCATAAACCTCGTAAAACAAAGCCCACTGCTCTCACAGTGGGCTTGTTGGACCAGTAATGCCTGGCTTACTGAGGGGAAACTTCGGTTTTTGGTTTACCGAAGTGCCATTCGTACACCACGAACTTGAAGTCCTTCAGGTCGCCCTTGGCGTCGAAGCTCAGGTCGCCGGTAGGGGTCTTGAAGGTGCCCGCGTGGATGGCTTCGGCCACCTTGGCGGTGTCTTCGCTCTTCGCAGCCTTGATACCGCCGGCGATCACTTCAATGGCCGAGTAGGCTGGGAACACAAATGGACCGGTTGGGTCCTGCTTGTTCTTCGCGAACTCTTCAACGATGGCTTTGTTGGCCGGGTCGGTGTCGAAGGATTTAGGCAGGGTCACCAGCAGGCCTTCGGAAGCGCCCTGGGCGATTTGCGAGATGGAGTCGTTGCCGACGCCTTCTGGCCCCATGAACTTGGCGTTCAGGCCTTTTTCCTTGGCTTGGCGCAGGATCAGGCCCAGCTCAGGGTGGTAGCCGCCGTAGTAGACGAAGTCGACGTTGGCTTGCTTGAGTTTCTGGATGATCGAGGAGAAGTCTTTGTCGCCGGCGTTCAGGCCTTCGAAGACGGCAACCTTGGTGCCTTTCTTCTCGAGGGTCTGTTTGACGGCGGTGGCGATGCCTTCACCGTATTGCTGCTTGTCGTGCAGTACGGCCACGATCTTCGGCTTCACGTGGTCGGCGATGTAGTTGCCGGCGGCTGGGCCTTGAGCGCTGTCCAGGCCGATGGTGCGGAAGATCAGCTTGTAGCCACGCGCGGTGATTTCCGGGCTGGTGGCAGCCGGGGTAATCATGATCACGCCTTCATCTTCATAGATGTCGGAGGCAGGTTGAGTGGAGCTGGAGCAGAGGTGACCGACCACGAACTTGACGCCGTCGTTGACCACTTTGTTGGCGACGGCAACGGCTTGTTTAGGATCGCAAGCGTCGTCGTATTCCTTGGCTTCAAGCATTTTTCCGTCGACGCCGCCTTTGGCGTTGATGTCGGCGATGGCTTGCTTGGCACCCATGAATTGCATGTCGCCGTATTGCGTCACTGGACCGGTCTTAGGACCTGCGATACCGATCTTGATGGTGTCGGCTGCGAACGAATGGCCGGCAACCCCAGCCAGGACCATAGCGGCAAACAGTTTGGAAATCTGCTTAGTAGCCTTATTCATAGTGCTCCACTCTTACTGTTGTATTTTTTATAGTTCTAGCGGCCTTGTGAGCTGCAGAACCGGATCAGATATCTCGGATATCCCCCCGGCAGTGCCCTGGCAACTGTACCGGTACAGTGTAGAGCGCCGGTTGATCGCTTGAAAAGCTGGCTGCTGGGGGCAAAACCCGGGTATGTCGCTTAAATGAAAGAAAAAGACAGAATTGCGGCGGGGTTATGCCGGAGTTTCAGGCAATCCTTGGCTTTCCTGACACTTTCTATCGGTGACTCATTTGCAACTGGGTTTTTCTGCTTGAGGTGTGACGCTATGATTGCGCCGATTTTTTCCCAAGGTGAACTCCCATGACGCAAGAACCTAGCACCCTCTATGCCAAGCTGCTCGGTGAAACCGCCGAAATATCCTGGAAGGAGCTTGAGCCGTTCTTTGCCAAGGGTGCCCTATTGTGGGTCGACGCCGGCCTGGATTTGATCGAGGCCGCCGAAGGCATGGCCGAAGATAATCGCGACAAAGTCGCTGCCTGGCTGGCCGCCGGGAGCCTTGGCGAAGTGTCTGCGACGCGGGCATTGGACCTGGTTGAGCGTGATCCGAGCCTGTGGGCGGTGGTGGTATCGCCGTGGATTCTGATCCAGGAAAGGGCAGTGTAAGAAAAGATTGCCCGAAAAAGGTGCGTGGTTTTTGCTGTCTTAAGTGTGTAGCGGAGTAACTGCTGACGCCGTGATGGCACGTTGCCGTAGAGAAAGGTCACAGGTGAGGGTGACGTGCACGTCATGGGAACAGTTAGGGCGCTGGCCGAATCGCTGCGCAATTGTTTCCAGGTGTGCCAGGACTGAAGGTATCTGTTGTCTGGACTGCCGCATTCGCGAGCAAGCCCGCTCCCACATGCGACCGCATTTGTGCAGGATGCACACGGTCAACTGTGGGAGCGGGCTTGCTCGCGAAGAGGGCAACGCGGCCTAGGCGGTTTTCCCGGTATGGTTATTCAACGAAATAACCTTGGTCTTCCCAATCCGGTGACGGTAAATCTCGCGCAGGTACTTGATCGCCTTCTTCACGCAATCCCGTGACAGGCGGATGTCATTGATCGACACAAACTTCTCTTTGTCGTTGATCAACTCGCGGTACTTCTTCTCATACATCGGTTTGATCGCGTACCAGTTGGTATCGAGGATCTTCGCCGGGTTTTCGAACTCGTTGAGCAGCTCGTCGATACGGTCTTCGTCGAAGTCCTCGTGGATGATGAAGTCCAGGATCGAATTGTCCAGCGTGTCATCGAAGCGGTACGGGTTGCGCGCAAAGCAACGTTTGATGAATGCCACGATCAGCGTAAGAAAGTCGTCCGACAGGCACGGGCTCTTGGCGATCAGGGTGGTCAGCGACAAGTTGGCCGAAGCGCCGATCACCAGGGCATAGCGCTTGAGGGTGGTATTGGGGAACAGGCTGTTGAGGTGGGTCTTGAGCCGGTTCAGGTCCATGTAGGACAGCTTGTAGTCCTTGGGCAATGAAACGATCGACACCACCGACGAACAGTTTTTGAAGAAGTGCAGGTCGTGCAACGCGGCCGCGTCGTAGCCCGAATTCTTGTACTGCTCCAGCGACGCCTTGTAGCGCTTGGACTCGATCGGCAGCAGGCTGATGCCTTCGATGGCTTGGGTGACCTTGTTGAAGTGCGGCAGGTCGATGGAGCGGAAGAACAGGTCGTCGATGTTCAGGCGCTGCGGCTCTTTGTCGAATACCTTGAACTTGTCGCTCGACGGCGCCGGGGTTTCCGGGACGACGGATTCGGCATAGGCAATCGCCACCGGGCCGGCCAGGCTCATGAACAGGTCGTTGGCATCCAGGCGAATGGTTTCGCCGATGTCGATACCGGCACGACGGAAGTAGTTCTGGTCGTAGTCGGTGGTCACGGCCTGGGCCGTGAGGATGTTGAAGATCTGCTGGGAAATGTACTGGTTGGCGTGTTTTTCCATCGCATTGACGTCAATGTTCTGGATATTGCCGTCATCGCTTTCTTCGGCATAACGCATGATGTCGTTGGAGATCAGCATCATCGCGTTCCACGGCCGGATACGCCCCTTCACGCTGGCTTCGCTGCTGTCTTCGTTGGCAAAGTTGTACGAGAAATCCCATTCTTCCGACAGGTATTTGCACAGCAGTCGCCCGGCGTTGATGTGCAGCGCCTCGGACATTTCACTGCGGTGGTCGGAAATATTCGGCAGCACGCAGATGCCGCTGGTGAAGATCGGCTCGAACACAAAGGCATGGCCGCTTTTGCTGTCGTGCTCGTCGGCGGGCTTGGTGTCGAACGTTTTGTTCATGTACGAGTGCTGCTGGGCCAGGCCGAATTCGGAGGCCATGCCCGAACCGGTGCCGCCGCCGGCGCTGAAGATCGAGAAGTACAGGCGCGACTGGTTGGCTTTGATACCGCAAGAGTCGATCAGGTACGAGTGGATCATCTTCCAATCGGGGCTGGAAAAGCGCTGGGTGTCTTTGTTGAGGATGATCTTGGCCAGGTACTGGCCGAGGATCGGCGCGTTACCGGCACCACCGGCATGGACCTCCGACAAGTCCATGATCTTCATTTTGCTGTAGTCGCGCAGGAAGCCGCTTTTTTCGCCCTTGCGCGAGAAACGGATGCGCCCGGCGATGTCCTTGTCCAGGTCGCCGAGCATGACCAGCGGCTCCACCAGGAACACGGGTTTGCTGGCCTTGCCGCCGCCCAGGCGCAGATTGTTGCGGATCCACTGGGCCGGGCTGTAGCCCTTGTCCTGCGATTTGTCTTCGTTACTGAATTCGTTCAGGTAGAACTTGCGCGCGTTGTACACCAACTCCGCCACGTCCAGTGCGATGTTCGAACCGCAGCGGCCCAGGCCGATCAGGCATACCGAGGGAAATTCCTGCTCGTTGCGCGGGTCGGTGTCGCCTTCCAAGTGGGGCGGGCGCGGGAACACCATGTCGCGCAGGCCGTCGAGGTTGTCGAGGATACGGTCGGTATTGGTTTCGGTGAAGTACAGGTATTGCTGGGTGGCCGACGGGCGGGTGGTGCTCAATGACGTTGAACCTGAGGGTTTGTCCGCAGGCGCTGGGGGCAACACGTCGGATATCAGGGTGGCAGAGTTATTTTTAGAGGTCATTTGCGCCATGTGCCTGGGCGGACGGCTAAAGAGTATCAAGTAGCCATCACGGAGTGGGAGTTCGCGACTTTACTGCGCGTCCTTGTCCTGGGCGAGTGGGCTAAACCCGAGTGTTTTCAGGGAAAACCTGGCCGGACTCTGATGAATCGGCCGTTTGTCGGGGTTCTTTAGGCAAATGATGGCTAAATGCCAAGGATTCGACGTCAACGAATTGGCCTGACGATCGACGTGGAGCTGCCACGGTTTGGGGAGGGGTCTTTCGTCGAACTGCTGTCCTTGCTGCCCACCCCTCTGTGCGCAGGGAGAGGGTTGCGCTGGTTGATGCCCTGCATCACGCCGATGATCTCACTGGCCGGCACCGCCGGACTTAGCAGGTAACCCTGCACGAAATCGCAGCCATGCTTGAGTAGCACCTCGAATTGGGCCTGGGTTTCCACGCCTTCGGTCACCACCTGCAAGTGCAGGGTGTGAGCCATGCCGATCACCGCCTGGACGATCTCGATATCGGCGGTGGACTTGGGAATGTCCTGGATAAACGAGCGGTCTATCTTCAGGGTGTTGAGTGGCAAGCGTTTGAGATAAGCGAGGGACGAGTAGCCCGTGCCGAAGTCGTCGATGGCCAGCGACACGCCCAGCGCGCGGATCTGCCGCAGCAACGCCAAGGTGCTGCTGATGTTGCCCATCAGTGCGTTTTCGGTGACTTCCAGCTCCAGGCGGTTGGCGCCGATCCCGCTGAAGCGCAACGCGTCTTCGATTTCATCCGCCAGCTCATCGCGCGCCAGGTTAAGGGCCGAGCAGTTCACTGACATGGTCAAGTCGGTGTAGCCGCGGTCAGCCAGCAGGCTCAGGTCATGACAGGCTTGGCGCAACACCCAGTGGTCCAGTTCGGCAATCAGACCGTTGCTTTCGGCGATGCCGATAAAGCGGTCCGGGGCCAGCAAGCCGTGCTGTGGATGTTGCCAGCGCACTAGGGCTTCGAGCCGCGTGACCTTGCCCAATTTCATGTCGAAGATCGGTTGATAGAACAACACCAGTTGGTTATGGGTGCGCAGCGCTCCGCGTAATTCCTCTTCCAGTTGCAGTTCGAGGAAGGCGCGAGTTTTCAGGTTGGAACTGAAAAAGTTGAGATTGTTGCGCCCGGCATCCTTGGACTGGTACAGCGCCAGATCGGCGGTTTTCAGCAGTTCTTCGCAAGTCAGGCCGTCGTCGGGGAACAGGCTGATACCAATGCTAGTGGTCATCACCATGCGTCGGCCGGCCAATTCGATGGGCTCTTTCATCTGTTGCATGATGCGCTGGGCCAGGTGCCGGGCTTCGTCGCGGTGGTGAATGCTGATCAGGATGCAAAACTCATCGCCGCCAAACCGTGCGACCACATCCGCGTGGCTGCGCACCGAGCCCTTGATATGCCCGGCCAGCACGCTGAGTAACTGGTCGCCGGCGTCATGCCCGAGGCTGTCATTGATGCGCTTGAAGTGATCAATATCGAGGAATATCACGGCCATCATGCCGTTGGAGGCGGTTTTTTCGGCGAGCTTCTCCGCAAAAATCTGGTTGAACCCTCGGCGATTGAGCAGGCTGGTCAGGGCGTCGTAATGGGCTACTTGTTGCAGCGAGGCGCGAGCCTGGTCCAGTTCGCTGAGCAGTGCATTGACCCGGCGCAGGTCACGTTCCTTGTGCTGCAGTTTCTTGTCGGCCAGAGCGGCGCTGATGCTGCTGCCGATCACCAGCAGGGTGATGACGGCCACCGACAGGCCCAGTTGAATGGGGTTGTTATCCACTGCCAGTGAGAGGTCAGCGCCGGTGGGGACGATTAATTGCAGAGCGGCCATGCCCGTAAAATGCATGCTCAGGATCCCCGCGCCCAAGACCAGGCTGGCGGCGTATTTGAGCAGTTGATGGAACACGCCCGTGCCCGTGCGCAGGTAACTCGACAGCAACAACGCCGCGAGGCTGGCACCCATGGCAATGCCAACCGAGGCCAGGAACAGTCCCGAATCGAAATACATCTGGGCCTGGGAGCGCATGGCCGACATGCCAACGTAATGCATCAAGGCGATGCCGATGCCCATCCAGATGGACGCCAGCAAATACTGGTGAAAGCGCAGGTTGGAGTGACTGAGGGTTTGCATGGCGATCAACGACGCGATCAGCGCGATCAGCAAGGATGCGAACGTCATGAACAGTTCGTAATGGATCACAATCGGGGCCTGGAAGGCCAGCATGCTGATGAAATGGGTGGACCAGATCCCGCCTGCCAGGCAACCGGCACCGAGCCAGCGCCAATGGCGCCGCGCGGTAGGGTCTTCGACATGGCCGACGCGTTCGGCCATGTCCAGTGTGCCAAAGCCCGCCGCACACGCAACCAGGTAGGCGAGCAACACCAGGAAGGGGTTATGACTGCAATTGAGTAATAAGTGCCCGCTCGCTGGAAGTTCGGTAAAAAAATGCAGACCCAGCCATTCCATAGCATGTCCCGTCATAGCGTCACGTCACTGCCTACGGCGATGACCAATGAGAACGAGTGTAGACGGCTAGGAGAATTCGCCAAGGAGTAATGGCACTTTGATTCTCTACGATTTTGGCATGCCACCCATAGCGTTTGATGCTAAGCGCTGATGGGCAGGTCCAGTTCGAACGGTGCTTCCAGAGGCGCCAGGCCAAACGCGGCGCGGGCTGCATCGCAATCGGCGTTGTGTTCGCCCCCATACCAGGAGGCCTCGAATTCGCGGCACACACTGGAGCGTTGTTCGTAAATCGTGCAGCGGGTGCCTTGGCCCACTTCTCCTTCAAGGCTGCAACAGCGCGCCGGCTTCTGGTCGGTGCCGATCATCGCCACGCGGGTGGGGTTGATCTGCACCACCAGGTCATCGGGCACCGTGCCCCCCGACGAGGCGCACTCTCCCCAAAAGAAAGACACACGAAAGTGTGAACAGCAGGCACCGCAATTCAGACACGGACTGGCTTCGGACATGGGCGTCATCGATAAGAAAAGTAGGGTTGGGGTGTTACGGAAGGCTCGCCATTCTATCCGGGCCATGGCCGTTGGGAAGGGGGGCAGGCACTTATATTTTTGTGGGCGAAGTCCCGTGCTGCCGGGCGAAATCATGCCCTATCAGCTTTACGAATCATTACAGACAACCGGGTGCTGTCTGACTATGTTGCAGGTACCGGGCAGGATGCATCGGGCATCGCAGCTCTCATAACAATAAAAGAGACGGACCCATGCAGAACTCGACCCAAGCGGCGAATGCCTGGCGCATTCTGCTCCTGCTGTTCCTCGCCAACCTGTTCAATTTCTTCGATCGCACGATTCCGGCGATCATCATCGAGCCAATCCGCATGGAATGGCACCTGAGCGACTTCCAGCTCGGCATCATCGGCACCGCCTTCACCATCGTCTACGCCATTGCCGGCTTGCCCCTCGGGCGCCTGGCCGATACCGGCTCGCGCAGCAAACTGATGGGCTGGGGCTTGTTCGCCTGGAGCGGGCTGACGGCGGTCAATGGCATGGTCGGCAGTTTCTGGACGTTTCTGTTGGTGCGCATGGGCATCGGCATTGGCGAAGCCAGCTATGCACCGGCGGCCAACTCGCTGATTGGCGACCTGTTTCCGGCGCACCGTCGCGCGCGGGCCATGGGCATTTTCATGCTGGGCCTGCCGTTGGGGCTGTTGCTGGCATTCTTTACCATCGGCTGGATGGTCAAGGCGTTCGACAGCTGGCGCGCACCGTTCTTTATTGCGGCGGTACCGGGCATGATCCTGGCGGTGTTCATGTTCTATATCAAGGAGCCCAAGCGCGGCGCCGCCGAAACCGTGCAGGTGTCCCAAGAACGCGTCGACCGCCCGATCCGCCGTGTGTTGGCGGTGCCGACCTTTCTGTGGCTGGTGCTGGCCGGGTTGTGCTTCAACTTTGCGACCTATGCCTGCAACTCGTTCCTGGTGCCGATGCTGCAGCGTTATTTCCTGATGCCGTTGCAGGAAGCCGCCGTCGCCACTGGCGTGATCGTCGGTTTGACCGGCCTGGTGGGCCTGACGTTGGGGGGCTGGGTCGCCGACAAGATCCATCAGCGGGTTGCCAATGGTCGGCTGTTGTTCGCCGCGTTCAGCCTGATTATCTCCACCGTGACCACCGCCTGGGCGTTGCACGCCGGGCGCATTGAGATTGGTGTGTTCGTGGCGCTGTTCAGCGTGGGCTGGTTGTTTGCCTATAACTTCTACACCTGCGTGTACACGGCGATTCAGGACGTGGTCGAACCGCGCCTGCGCGCCACGGCGATGGCGCTGTTTTTTGCCGGGTTGTACTTGTTGGGGGGGGGCATGGGGCCGATCGTGGTGGGCGGGCTCTCCGATCATTTTGCCCATTCGGCGATGTACGCAGCGGGGGCGGAGCAGATGACCGAAGCATATAAAGCGGTGGGGTTGCATGACGCCATGTACCTGATCCCGGTGGCGCTGTTCTTGACCATGCTGTTTCTGTTCCAGGCGTCGCGCAGCTTTGTGCGCGATGCCAAGAAGATGAAGGAAGGATTGGGGGACGTGCAGGTGCCGGCTGCCGGGGTTCCCGCCTGAGATCGGGTTGACCCCTTCGCAGGCGAGCCAGCTCCCACATTGAACGGTTATCGACATGACAACTCGGTCAACTGTGGGAGCTGGCTTGCCTGCGAAGAGGCCGGCACCCACCACACCGGGGCCGCGACAAGCGAAAAAAGGCCCGCATTGCGCGGGCCTTTTTTGTGCTTCAAACCACGATTAACCTGCTACCAGAACCCGAATCGCTTCCAGTCGCAGCGCCGCCTTATCCAGCATGGCCAGGCCTTGCTCGCGTTGGGTGCGCAGGGCCACCAGCTCGCTGTCGCGCACAGTCGGGTTGACCGCTTGCAAGGCGGTCAGGCGTGCCAGTTCTTCGTCGGTGTCCGCCGCCAGGCGACGCTTGGCCTCGGCCACGCGCTCGGCATGTTGCGGGGTGATCTTCTCTTCGCCCGCGTTGATCCGTGGCGTCAGCTGGTCGCGCTGGGCCTGGATGAACTTGTTGGCGCTGGCCCGTGGCACGCTTTCCAATTGGTCGTTGAGGGTCACGAAAGACACACGGCTCGACAGGTCGTTGCCATTGGCATCCAGCAGGCAGCGCAGGGCTGCCGGCGGCAGGTAACGGCCCAGTTGCAGCGAGCGCGGGGCAACCACTTCGCTGACGTAGAGCAGTTCCAGCAACACGGTGCCTGGCTTCAGCGCCTTGTTCTTGATCAGCGCCACGGCGGTGTTGCCCATGGAACCGGACAACACCAGGTCCATGCCGCCCTGCACCATCGGGTGTTCCCAGGTGATGAACTGCATGTCTTCGCGGGACAGCGCCTGGTTACGGTCGTAGGTAATGGTCACACCTTCGTCGTCACCCAGGGGGAAACTGGCGTCGAGCATCTTTTCGCTGGGCTTGAGGATCAGCGCGTTTTCCGAATGGTCTTCGCTGTCGATGCCGAAGGCGTCGAACAGGGTTTCCATGTAGATCGGCAGGGCGAACTGGTCGTCTTGCTCAAGGATGTCTTCCACCAGTGCATCGCCTTCACCCGCGCCGCCGGAGTTGAGTTCCAGCAGGCGGTCGCGACCGGTGTGCAGTTCTTCTTCCAGGCGCTCACGCTCGGCGCGGGCCTCGTCGATCAAGGCTTGCCACTCGCCGTCATCGGCGTTTTCCAGCAGCGGCAGCAGGCGTGGGCCGAACTGATGCTGCAAGGCGTTGCCGGTCGGGCAGGTGTTGAGGAAGGCGTTGAGCGCTTCGTGGTACCACTGGAACAGGCGCTCTTGCGGGCTGGTTTCCAGGTACGGCACGTGCAGTTCGATCACGTGTTTCTGGCCGATCCGGTCCAGTCGGCCGATGCGCTGTTCCAGCAAATCGGGGTGGGACGGCAGGTCGAACAGCACCAGGTGGTGGGAGAACTGGAAGTTACGGCCTTCACTGCCGATTTCCGAACAGATCAGCACTTGGGCGCCAAACTCTTCATCGGCGAAGTAAGCGGCGGCGCGGTCACGCTCGAGGATGTTCATGCCCTCGTGGAACACCGTGGCCGGAATGCCGGAGCGCACGCGCAGGGCGTCTTCCAGGTCCATGGCGGTTTCGGCGTGGGCGCAGATCACCAGGACCTTGGTGCGCTTGAGCATTTTTAGCTGGTCGATCAGCCATTCGACGCGCGGGTCGAAGCGCCACCAGCGGTTTTCTTCTTCGATGTCCGGCTGCGACTGGAAGCTGACTTCCGGGTACAGTTCGGCGTGTTCGCCCAGCGGCAACTCGAGGTATTCGTCCGGGTTCGGCAGCGGGTAGGCGTGCAGTTTGCGCTCTGGGAAACCTTGCACAGCGGCACGGGTGTTGCGAAACAGCACGCGGCCCGTGCCGTGGCGGTCGAGCAGCTCGCGTACCAGGCGTGCGCTGGCTTCGGTGTCGCCATCGTTGACGGCGGTCAGCAGCGCTTCACCTTCGTTGCCGAGGAAACCCTGGATGGTCTTGTGCGCGGCAGGGGAGAGACGACCTTTGTCCAGCAGCTCCTGCACGGCTTCGGCGACCGGGCGATAGTTCTCGCTCTCGGCGCGGAAGGCTTGCAGGTCGTGGAAGCGATTCGGGTCGAGCAGGCGCAGACGCGCGAAGTGGCTGTCCTGGCCCAATTGCTCCGGGGTGGCGGTGAGCAGCAATACGCCAGGGATCACTTCGGCCAGTTGCTCGACCAGCGCGTATTCCGGGCTGACCTTGTCTTCATGCCATACCAGGTGGTGAGCTTCATCGACCACCAACAGGTCCCAACCGGCGGCGAACAGCGCGTCCTGGGCCTTTTCGTCGTCCACCAGCCATTCCAGCGCAACCAGAGCCAGTTGGGTGTCTTCGAACGGGTTGGTGGCATCGCTTTCGATAAAGCGTTCTTCGTCGAACAGCGCAACCTGCAGGTTGAAGCGGCGGCGCATTTCCACCAGCCATTGGTGCTGCAGGTTTTCCGGGACCAGGATCAGCACGCGGTTGGCGCGGCCCGACAGCAGTTGGCGATGGATTACCAGGCCGGCTTCGATGGTCTTGCCCAAGCCCACTTCGTCAGCCAGCAATACCCGTGGCGCGATACGGTCAGCGACCTCACGGGCGATGTGCAACTGGTGCGCGATCGGTTGTGCACGCACGCCACCCAAGCCCCACAACGAGGACTGCAATTGGCGGCTGGTGTGTTCCAGGGTGTGGTAGCGCAGCGAGAACCAGGCCAGCGGGTCGATCTGCCCGGCGAACAGGCGGTCGCTGGCCAGGCGGAACTGGATGAAGTTCGAGAGTTGGGTTTCCGGCAGGGTGACCTGCTCGTTCTGCCCATTGAGGCCGTGGTACACCAGCAAGCCGTCGACATCGTCGACTTCCTGAACGGTCATTTTCCAGCCTTCGAAGTGGGTGATGCTGTCACCCGGCGAAAACCTCACGCGAGTGAGGGGCGCATTCCGTAGCGCATACTGGCGAGTGTCGCCAGTGGCCGGATAGAGCACGGTCAATAAGCGGCCGTCCTGTGCCAGAACGGTGCCTAACCCCAGCTCTGCTTCGCTGTCACTAATCCAGCGTTGCCCCGGTTGATACTGCTGCGCCATGCTGCCTGACTCCCGCCGTGAAAAAGCCGACTATCTTAACGGAACAAGCCCCCACGCCCAAGGACTCTGAGAAAAACTACTCCGTTGGCGCGGCGTATCGGAAGTTGAATCGACGGGTGGCGGGCACTTGACAGTGTCGACTGGGTCACAGGTTGGCGAGCCTGCGCTCAAGTCGCCCGGCAACCCGCCGACAGCCTGTTGATCAGGAGAATAATCACTATGCTGCCACCCATGCTGCCCGTCAGCGTTGTGCCGGTCACGTCACAACTCGATCCGGTGCGACAGAAGCCGGATATCCCGCCCGTGGTGCCAGTTCAACCCGGCTCCAACGAGAGCACCATCGACCTGAAAAAAGGCGACGCCGAGACGTCGACCTTTTTGCTGCGCGAAGAACAACGCCGCCAGCAGGAACAACAGAAACGCCGGCGTGAGGCCGATGAAGACCCGGAGCAGCACCTGGCCATTCCGGGGGATGTGCTCAATGCCGACAACACCGTGCCGGTGGTGCCGCTGATCGAAGATGCCCCGCGCCAGGGCTTGTGGGTAGACGTCGAGGTTTAGTCGCACAACTCGCGCAGGGCCGCGATCAACAACTCGATATCGTGCTCGGTGTTGAGCGGGCTGACCGAGACCCGCGCCACGCTTTTCAGGCCCCGCGCCTGCATATCCAGCGGCGTGTAGGCCATGCCGTTGGCGCCGATATTGATGCGCTTCAAGCCCAGTCGCCGTTTCAGTTCGAAGGCATCCCAGCCCGCCAGGTTGAAGGCGATCAAGCCTGATTGATGGGTGCCCAGGTCATGCAGGGTAATACCCGCAATCCCACGCAATGCGTCGCGGATTTGCTCGGCGGTTTGCGACACCCTTTCCCAGACGCGCTCGATGCCCAGACGATTCATCTCTTGCAATGCGTTGCCCAGGCCAGCCAGTAAGGCGAAGGAGGTCTCGCTGGTTTCGAAGCGACGGGCGTCATTGCGCAGGTCAAAACCCCGGGCCGTCCATGGCGCTGAAAATACGTCACGCTGGGCCGGGTTCAACTGTTCAAGAAAATCCGGCCGCACATACAGCAGTGCGGTGCCCCGTGGGCCGCGCAGGTGTTTGCGTCCGGCGGACTTGAGCACGTCGCACTGCAACGCCTGCACATCCACGGGCACCTGGCCGACGGCTTGGCCGGCGTCGATGAAGTAGGGGATGGCATGACGTCTCGCCACTTCACCGATGGCCTGGGCGGGGTTGATCAGGCCGCCATTGGCCGGGAGCCAAGTGAGGTCGATCAGCTTGACGTGTGTATCGATCATCGATTCCAGCGCCAGCGGGCAGACCGCGCCGCTGTCATCGCAGGGGATGGTTTCCACTCGGGCACCGGCTTGTACAGCCAGCTCCATGCTGGCCAGATTGCCACCCCATTCATGGCGGCCCACCAGAATACGATCGCCCGCCTGCCAAGGCCCCAAGGCCTGAAACGCCAGGCTCCAGGCGGTCGAGCCACTGCTGGCAAACGCGATTGATGAAGCGGGGGCGTTGAGCAATTGCGCGGCGGCGCGACGGGCTTTTTCCACCAGCACGGCGCCATGTTCACCGGCTTCCATTGGGCCGTCCCGGGCTTCGCGTTGCAGGTGTTCGATGATCGCATCGAGGGTTGCCTGGCTGGGCAGGGAGGCGCCGGCAGGGTTGAAGTGCACGATGCCGGATTGGCAACCCGGCGTGTCATCTCGCAGGCGCTGGACTTCGAGCGGGCTCACGGACGCAGCTCGAAAATGGCATCAACCTCCACCGCCACGCCGGCCGGCAGGCTTGAAACACCCACGGCGGTGCGCACATGTCGGCCTTTTTCGCCCAGTGCGTTGACCAGTAGATTGGACGCGCCGTTGGCGACCACGCTTTGTTGTTTGAAATCAGCGCTGCTGGCGATAAACACACCCAGGCGCACGGTGCGTACCAGGCGTGACAAGTCATCACCCAAGGCATCGCTCAATTGGCCCAGCAGGCCCAGGGCTGCCAGTTCCGCCGCGTGTGCGCCTTCTTCATCGCTGACGGACTCGCCCAAGCGGCCGACGTAGGCTGGTTTGCCATCTACCAGCGGAATCTGCCCGGAGACGAACAGCTGGTTCTGGCTGATGACATGATTGACGTAGTTGGCAATCGGCTGGCTGGGGGTGGGCAGCGTGAGGCCCAAGGCTTGCACGCGTTGGCGGATGGAGTCGCTCATGATCAATCCTCTCTGTTCAGGAGGTTTCAGCATGTGCGTTGCCTGGGTGAGCGACAAACGGATAGATCTCACGCAACGTATCGAAATAACTCACCCGTCGGCGCAGACTTCCTTCAGCCACCGGCTGAAGCACGCGGCGGCTTCGTTGGTGCTGCCCTGGGGAGCGATGAGCCAATAGCCGATGTCGCTGTGATAGGGCGGCCAGTCGAAGGCCTCCACCAGGCTGCCGTCCTGCAGCCGGCGTTCGATCAGGCGATGCCGGCCCATCGCGATACCTTGGCCAGCCACGGCGGCTTCGACCACGATGTTGTAGTCGTGCAGCATCACGCGGGGGTGGTGGGCGAGGTCGACCTGGTAGTGCGCGGACCAGTCGGTCCACTCGAACGGCCGGTGCGAAGTGGCCATTAATAGTGGGCTGTCCTGCATGGCTTTGAATGTAGGGCTGCACACCGGGGAGATGACTTCCTGCATCAGTCGCGTGGCCTGGACATCAGGCCAATCTCCCTTGCCGTATCGGATGGCGAGGTCGACCTCGGCCGCAGCGACGTTGGCCAGTTGAATAGACGGCAACAACTCAACCTGGATATGCGGGTAACGGGTTAGAAACCCGGCCAGACGCGGCGCCAGCCACAGCGTGGCAAAGGAGGCCAACAAGCCGATGCGCAAGACAGTGGCGCGGGGGGCAACCCGTTGGGTGCGAGTGGCGGCAGCGATGGCATCGAGGGCAGGGCGGATTTCGTCGTAGTACTGTTGGCCGTCGGCGGTCAGATCGATCGCGCGGGTGCGTCGGATAAACAGTGGTTTGCCCAGGTGCTGCTCAAGTTTTTGCACCTGGTGGCTGAGGGCGCTCTGGGTCACCGACAACTCGCTGGCGGCCTTGATAAAACTCAGATGCCGCGCCACGGCTTCAAAGGCACGCAGTGCCAGCAACGGCGGAAGGTCCTTGTGCAGTGCCACCTGAGGGCGTCTCCGGGTTTGGGAAAGGCCTCGATTTTGTGCGATGCCTTGCCTTTTGTCGCCCGCTGATTTGCCGTTGGCCGCTTGAGCCCGCATTATTGGGCCATTCCCTCCACGACGTAAGCCAAGCCATGAGTGAAGACGACAAGCTGATCGACCTGAATGCCGAACGTGCCAAGCGCGTGCATGACCTCAATGACAAGCGCCTGAATGAAGTGCGCCAGGCATTCGAACAGGCAATGCCGCTCAGCAAAGTGAAGAAAAAACCGAAGAACAAACCGAAAAAGCGTTGAAACAGCCTGCATCTGCTGATGCAGGTCAGTTATTGCCCTTCTTTATGCCCCGTCGCGGGCAACATTGATCCCCGTCAATTTTCCAATCCGCGTTCTCCATTAACTTAGCCCTATCGCAACAGGGCAAGCACAGGAGGCCGGTCATGTTTATCGATAATGTGGTGTTTGCCGGAGTGCTGACTGTAAGCCTCATGGTGATGTTTTTTGTAGGATTTGGAATTTTTATCTGGAAAGACGCGAACAAGCGTAAAAAACCATAGGTCTTTCCAGATTACATGAGCACGCAAGGCATTTTGGGCGACTTCGGTCGCCCTTTTTTTTGCGTTCGAATTAACGCCATTCCCTGTAGGAGCCGGCTTCTACAGAAATACGAACATAAAAAAAGGTGCGATCCTCGCGGATCGCACCTTTTTTATGACAGGCAGGTTATCAACTACCCAGCGCTTTGGATGCCAACCAGAACAACCCGGCCGACAAGGCCACGGTGGCCGGAAGGGTCAGGACCCAGGCCATCAGGATGGTCTTCACCGTGCCACCTTGCAGACCGCTTTTATTCGCGACCATGGTGCCGGCCACGCCGGAAGACAGCACGTGGGTGGTGGAGACCGGCAGCGCAAAGATGTTGGCGAAGCCAATCATGGTCGCGGTGGTGATCTGCGCCGACATGCCCTGGGCATAGGTCATGCCTTGCTTGCCGATCTTCTCACCGATGGTCAGTACGACGCGCTTCCAGCCCACCATGGTGCCCAGGCCCAGGGCCAGTGCAACGGCGAGGATGACCCAGAACGGGGCGTACTCGGTGGTGGCGGTCAAGTCTTTGCGCAGCTTGTCGAGGTCGGACTTTTCACGTGCATCCAAGCCTGGCAGCTTGCCGACTTTTTTCGCGGTGTCATCCAGGCAGAGCAAATAGCGACGCACTTCAATACGCTGGTCAGAGGTCAGCGAATGATAGTCGGACACGCCTTTCAAGGTGTCGACCAGCGCGTTGATGGTGGGCTCGGTCTGTTGCGGGTTGCACTGGAACTTGCCCGGCAGGTCATTTTTCACGCTTTTGCCCAGGGCCAGGAACTCACCGAGCGTGGCGTTATTGCGCTGGTAGAACTGGCTCAGATGCACGGTCGCATCGCGGGTACGTTCGATCTGGTATGTGGTGCTGCCCAGGTCGAGGACGAACTGCGCCGGTACGATACCGATCAGCACCAGCATGATCAGGCCGATGCCTTTCTGGCCGTCGTTGGAACCGTGTACGAAACTCACGGCCATGGCGGAAATCACCAGCACCAGGCGGTTCCAGAACGGCGGGTGTTTCTTGTCGTCGAGCTTGCGGCGCTGGTCCGGGGTCTTGTGCATCTTCGACAGCGGACGCCACCACTTCAGGCCGATCAGCACCAGGGCTGCGACCAGGAAGCCGGCCATTGGCGAGAACACCAGCGAGGCGCCGATATCCACGGCTTTCTGCCAGTTCACACCGTCAGCCAGGGGAATATCGTTGATCAGGGCATTGGCCAGGCCGACACCGAGGATCGAACCGATCAGGGTGTGGGAGCTGGAAGCCGGGATACCGAAGTACCAGGTGCCCAGGTTCCAGGTGATCGCCGCCGCCAATAAAGAGAAGACCATCGCCAAGCCATGGCCGGTGTTCACATTGATCAGCAACTCCACCGGCAGCAAGTGCACGATGGCGTAGGCGACGCCGACACCACCGAGCAACACGCCGAGGAAGTTGAACACCCCGGAGAAGAACACGGCCAAGTGCGGCGGCATGGCTTTGGTATAGATGACTGTGGCCACCGCGTTAGCGGTGTCATGAAAGCCATTGATGAACTCGAAGGCGAGGACAAAGGCCAGGGCGAGCAACAGGCTCACGAGAACCCAAGCATCCAGTCCGCTGAATAAATCGATCATGAAGGTTTTCTGACCCGGTCGTAAGGGGGCGCGATTATGCCAGAAAACCTCAGTAATCGATGCACTAGCTGCTCATCGGTAACAATCTTCACCGAAAAAAACACCGTGAAAGGCGTGCATCCCAGGGTTTTCGGGGCTTTGGCAAGTCTTTGATTTATAAAGCGCAGAGGCCTCAGGGCGGGGTTTTGTCACAAAAACGTCACGCCTGAAACATTTGTATGAAATTTTACCGATGGTGGTGGGATTCAAGGTTGCCGGCTGCTGGCTATGTGCCGGCAGCCGAGGCAGAACCTTGTGGCTCAGACCGGATCGCTTATGGCTCTTCGGTTTTCAGCTCTTGTTCAATCTTTTGGATTTCCTGGGCAAATGCCTGGTCGAGCAGGCTGGCTCGCTTGCGCCAGGGTTTGCGTTCAGGCTCAGGCTGGGCGGCGTAGGTGGTGACTTCCCCGCCGTAAACGTCCTTGTAACGTTGCTCCTGGCGCTCAAGTTCCGCGCGCAGTTCATCTTTCGTCACATTGCTACCTAATTGAGTTGAGTGTTAATACGTTGCAGCTTTATGCCGGAATGCTTCCTCGCGTGTTCCAAGTTGAAACGTTCAAGTTTGGAATAAGCACACGCGGCCACTTGTTTAGCGGGGGCATTCAAGGCATGTAGTTTCGACCATGCACAGCGGGTGCATCATCTGGCGTGGCCCCGACCTGATAAACAAACCAGGTGAACCTGCGCATAGCGCACATTATAGCGGCGCGTTCGAATAACACTATCAGCTTAAAGTTAAAAACCGTCAACTTTGTGTGAGCGTTTTGTTACACCGTCGCGCGGGTAATTGCGTGAATTCTGGCGTCATAAATTCTACCCAACTTAACAGGTTAATAAGCACCGTTTGCTTTTACCCAATCCTGCGGGCTGGCCTACGGCGCGAACCGGAAAATTGCGATAATCGAATGATCGTCCGATAATCGCACAATGTTGTCAGCGCTGCCTTGTGCATCCCGGCTGACGCGGCTTGTAATAGCAGCCGAACCTCCCTTGCGGTCGACAATAAGAGAAAGGATCCCGACATGAACGATCAATTGCGCAACTCTTTCGCGTCAGTAGCGCCGCCGATCGTTGCCTCTCCGGCCAAGCGTATCCAGGCATTTACCGGTGATCCGGACTTCATGACGTCCCTGGCCCGCGGCTTGGCCGTGGTGCAGGCATTCCAGGAACGCAAGCGCCACCTCACCATCGCCCAGATCAGCCACCGCACGGAAATCCCCCGCGCCGCCGTGCGACGTTGCCTGCATACCCTGATCAAGCTCGGCTACGCCACTACCGACGGGCGGACCTATTCGCTGCTGCCCAAAGTCCTGACCCTCGGCCATGCCTATTTGTCTTCCACGCCGTTGGCCGTGTCGGCCCAGCCCTATCTGGACCGCATGAGCGAGCAGCTCCACGAAGCCTGCAACATGGCCACCCTCGAAGGCGACGACATTCTGTACATTGCCCGTTCGGCCACCACCCAGCGCCTGATTTCCGTGGACCTGTCGGTGGGTGGGCGCCTGCCGGCCTATTGCACCTCCATGGGACGCATCCTGCTTGCCGCGCTGGACGACGCCTCGCTGCAGGATTACCTCGACCATGCCGACCTGCAAACCAAGACCAGCCGCACCCTGACCACACCCGCGGCGCTGTTCGAATGCCTGCAACAAGTGCGTCAGCAGGGCTGGTGCATCGTCGACCAGGAGTTGGAGCAAGGCCTGCGATCCATCGCGGTGCCGGTGTATGACGCATCGGGTCAGGTGCTGGCCGCGCTGAACGTCAGCACCCATGCCGGACGCGTCAGCCGCAGTGAGCTGGAACAGCGCTTTCTGCCGAACATGCTCAGCGCTAGCCGTGAGTTGAGCGCGCAACTGTTCGCCTAAGCTGTTCGGTCACCGCACAGATCCCGGTTTGCTCAATTGACGGTGTTTCCCCCGGCTTATTAATGTGCGGCAGCGCTGTTCAAGCGCACCAATAATAATGACGACCCCAGGTCGTCAGCCCGCCATCGGTGTGGAAATAAAAACAATGAATCAGCCTTCTGTCGGTACCCCATTAGACGTTCAGTCCTTCATCAACGCCCAGCCACTGTCACGTTATCAGTGGCGCGTGGTGATCCTGTGTTTCCTGATTGTGTTCCTCGATGGCCTCGACACCGCCGCCATGGGCTTTATCGCGCCGGCGCTGTCCCAGGACTGGGGCATCGACCGCGCCAGCCTCGGCCCGGTGATGAGTGCCGCGTTGATCGGCATGGTGTTTGGTGCCCTGGGTTCCGGACCATTGGCCGACCGCTTCGGCCGTAAAGTGGTGCTGGTGGGCGCGGTACTGGTGTTTGGCGCGTTCAGCTTGGCCTCCGCCTACAGCAGCAACGTCGATCAGTTGCTGGTGCTGCGTTTTCTCACTGGACTGGGACTGGGCGCCGGCATGCCGAATGCCACGACGCTGCTGTCCGAATACACGCCGGAACGCCACAAGTCGCTGTTGGTGACCAGTATGTTCTGCGGCTTCAACCTGGGCATGGCCGGTGGCGGGTTTATCTCGGCCAAGCTG
Organism: Pseudomonas simiae; assembly: GCF_000934565.1. Classification (NCBI taxonomy): domain Bacteria; kingdom Pseudomonadati; phylum Pseudomonadota; class Gammaproteobacteria; order Pseudomonadales; family Pseudomonadaceae; genus Pseudomonas; species Pseudomonas simiae. The sequence goes on from NZ_CP010896.1 coordinate 1,487,142, forward strand.
ATCCCGGCGTTTGGCTGGCATGCTTTGTTGCTGATCGGCGGCATCCTGCCATTGATCCTGGTGGTGGTGCTGATGCTGTGGCTACCGGAGTCGGCACGCTACCTGGTGGTGCGCAATCGCGGCACCGACAAGGTGCGCAAAACCCTGTCTCCCATTGATCCCGTTATCGTCGGCCAAGCCACCAGCTTCAGCGTACCCGAGCAAAAAACCGTCAAGGCGCGCAACGTGTTTGCGGTGATCTTCTCCGGCACCTACAGCGCCGGTACGTTGCTGCTGTGGCTCACCTACTTCATGGGCTTGGTGATCGTCTATCTGCTCACCAGTTGGTTGCCGACCCTGATGCGTGACAGCGGGGCCAGCCTGGAACAGGCCGCATTCATCGGCGCCTTGTTCCAGTTTGGTGGCGTGCTGAGTGCGGTGGGCGTGGGCTGGGCGATGGACAGGTTCAATCCGCACAAGGTCATCGGCAGCTTCTACCTGCTGGCCGGGGTGTTTGCCTACGCGGTAGGCCAGAGCCTGGGCAATATCACCCTACTGGCAACCCTGGTGCTGATTGCCGGGATGTGCGTCAACGGTGCCCAGTCGGCGATGCCTTCATTGGCTGCACGTTTCTATCCGACCCAGGGCCGCGCCACGGGCGTGTCGTGGATGCTTGGCATCGGTCGCTTCGGCGCGATTCTCGGCGCCTGGATGGGGGCGACCTTACTGGGCCTGGGCTGGAACTTCGAACAAGTGCTCACGGCGTTGGTGATCCCCGCTGCGTTGGCAACCGCCGCTGTCGTCATCAAAGGCATGGTCAGCCACGCCGACGCTACCTGAGGATACCGCTGCCCCTGTGGGAGCTGGCTGGCCGGCGATGCTGTCGCAGGCAAGCCAGCTCCCACATTTACCGCGTTCCTCCAGATGATTAGCCAGGCAACAATCCGTTCGATAATCGAACGCTGAGTCGATTATCGGATTGTTTGGCCCATTTCCCCGGCTTAATCTTCAAGCACTTCGGCGCCCCCTCAGCGCCTTTTTCGATCCATACCGGGAGCCCGAAACCCATGGCTGAAATCCTCGCGCTGCGTGACGCGGTGAAGCAATTTGTGAACGACGGCGACACCGTCGCACTGGAAGGCTTCACCCATCTGATCCCTACGGCAGCGGGTCATGAAATCATTCGTCAGGGCAAGAAAGACCTGACGCTGGTGCGTATGACGCCTGACCTGATCTACGACCAGTTGATCGGTGCCGGCTGCGCCCGCAAGCTGATTTTCTCCTGGGGCGGAAACCCTGGCGTGGGCTCCCTGCATCGCCTGCGGGACGCGGTCGAGAAGCAATGGCCGCAACCGCTGGAAATCGAAGAACACAGCCATGCCGACCTGGCCAATGCCTACGTCGCCGGTGCCTCGGGCCTGCCGTTCGCGGTACTGCGCGCCTACGCCGGCTCCGACTTGCCCAAGGTCAACCCGCTGATCAAGACCGTCACCTGCCCGTTCACGGGCGAAGTGCTGGCGGCGGTGCCGTCGGTGCGTCCGGATGTCACCGTAATCCACGCACAAAAGGCCGACCGCAAGGGCAATGTGTTGCTGTGGGGCATTCTCGGTGTGCAGAAAGAAGCGGCCCTGGCCGCCAAGCGCTGCATCGTCACCGTTGAAGAAATTGTCGATGACCTGAATGCGCCGATGAACAGCTGCGTGCTCCCGACCTGGGCGCTGACCGCGGTGTGCCATGTGCCGGGTGGCGCGCATCCGTCCTACGCCCATGGCTACAACGAGCGTGATAACCGCTTCTACCAGGCGTGGGACCCGATCGCCCGCGACCGTGGGACTTTCACCGCCTGGATCAACGAATACATCCACGGCACTGCCGACTTCACCGAATTCCAGGCCAAGCTGGCCACCGCGCAGGAGGCCAAATAATGGCTTACTCGACCAATGAAATGATGACCGTCGCCGCTGCGCGCCGCCTCAAGAACGGTTCCGTGTGCTTTGTCGGCATCGGCCTGCCGTCCAAGGCGGCCAACTTGGCGCGCCTGACCTCGTCGCCAGACGTGGTGTTGATCTACGAGTCTGGCCCGATTGGCGCCAAGCCGTCGGTACTGCCACTGTCCATCGGTGATGGCGAGCTGGCGGAAACCGCCGACACCGTCGTACCGACCGGTGAGATCTTTCGCTATTGGCTGCAAGGCGGGCGCATCGACGTGGGCTTTCTCGGCGCGGCCCAGGTCGATCGTTTCGGCAACATCAACACTACCGTGGTCGGTGACTACCATCAGCCTAAAGTACGCCTGCCGGGTGCCGGTGGCGCGCCGGAAATCGCCGGTTCGGCCAAGAGCGTGCTGATCATCCTCAAGCAGTCGGCGCGTTCGTTTGTCGACAAGCTCGACTTCATCACCTCGGTCGGCCATGGCGAAGGCGGCGATTCGCGCAAACGCCTGGGTCTGCCAGGGGCGGGGCCTGTAGGGATTATTACCGACCTGTGCATCATGGAGCCGGAAGCGGGCACCCATGAGTTCGTGGTCACCGCGTTGCACCCTGGCGTGACCCGTGAGCAAGTGGTGGCCGCCACCGGTTGGGCGATTCGTTTTGCCGACCAGGTCGACACCACCGCCGAACCGACAGACGTAGAGCTGACCGCCCTGCGTGACCTTGAAGCACGCACCGCGGCCGCCCATGGCCAAGCGCCGGGAGAAGCCTGATGCGCGATGTATTTATCTGTGATGCCATCCGCACTCCCATCGGTCGTTTCGGCGGTGGCCTGTCCACCGTGCGTGCCGATGACCTGGCAGCGTTGCCGATCAAGGCGCTGATTGAGCGCAATCCTTCGGTGGATTGGACGGCAGTCGACGAGGTTTTCCTCGGCTGCGCCAACCAGGCCGGTGAAGACAACCGCAACGTGGCGCGCATGGCGCTGTTGCTGGCGGGCCTGCCGGAAAGCATTCCCGGCGTGACCCTCAACCGCTTGTGCGCCTCGGGCATGGACGCGATCGGTACCGCCTTCCGCGCCATCGCCAGCGGCGAAATGGAGCTGGCGATTGCCGGTGGCGTCGAGTCGATGTCCCGCGCGCCGTTCGTGATGGGCAAGGCCGACGCAGCGTTTTCGCGCACTATGAAGCTGGAGGACACCACCATCGGCTGGCGTTTTATCAACCCGTTGATGAAGGCGCAGTACGGCGTGGATGCCATGCCGCAGACCGCCGATAATGTCGCCGACGATTACCACGTGTCCCGCGCCGACCAGGACGCCTTTGCCCTGCGCAGCCAGCAACGCACCGCAGCGGCCCAGGCCGCTGGCTTTTTCGCCGAAGAAATTGTGCCGGTACGGGTCGCCCATAAAAAAGGCGAAACCGTCGTCGAACAGGATGAACACCCGCGCGCGGACACCACCCTGGAAGCCCTGACCAAGCTCAAACCGGTCAATGGCCCCGACAAGACCGTCACCGCCGGCAATGCCTCGGGCGTGAACGACGGTGCGGCGGCGCTGATCCTGGCCTCCGCCGAAGCCGTCAAGAAACACGGCCTGACCGCCCGCGCCCGTGTATTGGGCATGGCCAGCGCCGGTGTCGCACCGCGAGTGATGGGCATCGGCCCGGTGCCGGCCGTGCGCAAGCTGGTCGAGCGCCTCGGCCTGGCGGTCACCGATTTTGACGTCATCGAACTCAACGAAGCCTTCGCCAGCCAAGGCCTGGCCGTGCTGCGTGAACTGGGCATCGCTGACGACGCACCCCAGGTCAACCCGAACGGCGGCGCCATCGCCCTTGGCCACCCGCTGGGCATGAGCGGCGCGCGTCTGGTGCTGACAGCCCTGCACCAACTCGAAAAAACCGGCGGCAGCAAAGGCCTGGCGACCATGTGCGTGGGCGTCGGCCAAGGCTTGGCCCTGGCGATTGAACGCATCTAATAAGAGAGGACTGCACCATGAGTGACAAGCCTGGATACCGGCGCCCGCAAGCGGGCACTCAACCTGATTACCTGCACCCGGCCTACCAGTCGACGAACCTGCGTTCGCCGTCCCAGCCGTTGGTGTTCCTGCCCCATTCCTTGTCGGAAATCACCGGCCCGACCATCGGCGCCGAGCGTGTCAACGCCAAGGACAACGACCTCACTGCCCAGCATGACGGCGAGCCTCAAGGCGAACGCATCATCATTCATGGCCGCGTACTGGACGAAAACGGTTTGCCGGTGCCGGGCATTCTGGTGGAAATCTGGCAGGCCAACGCTGCCGGCCGCTACAACCACAAGCGCGACCTGCACGACGCGCCGCTGGACCCGAACTTCACCGGCACCGGTCGCACCGTCACCGACGCCGATGGCTGGTACCAGTTCCAGACCATCAAGCCCGGCGCCTACCCGTGGGGAAACCACCACAACGCGTGGCGCCCGGCGCATATCCACTTTTCGCTGTTCGGCCCGAGTGTGCTGACGCGACTGGTCACACAGATGTACTTCCCCGGCGACCCGCTGCTGGAATACGACCCGATCTACAACTGCGTGCCGGACACCTCGGCCAAGGAACGCTTGATCGCCCGTTTCGACCTGGAAAAAACCATTCCTTCCTATGCCCTCGGCTACCGCTGGGACATCGTCCTGCGCGGCCGCGACGCCACGCCGATGGAGAAATGAGATGACACTCAACGCGACCACGTCCCACACCGTCGGGCCGTACTACCACATCGGCCTGACCTGGCTGAACCGCGAAGACCTGACCGTGAGCGCCACCCTCGGCGAACGCGTGGCGATCAGCGGGCAAGTGGTGGATGGCAACGGCGATGTCGTCAATGACGCCATGCTCGAAGTCTGGCAGGCCAATGCCGCCGGCAAATATGACCATCCGGAAGACGAGCAGGACAAAGCCGTCGATCCGAACTTCGAAGGTTTCGGCCGGGTGCCGGTGGACGCCGAAGGGCGGTTTCGCTTTACCACCATCAAGCCGGGTGCCGTGCCGGGCTTGAAGGGCACTACCCAGGCGCCGCACCTAGTAGTGCTGGTGTTTGCCCGGGGTTTGGTGAAACACCTGCTGACGCGGATTTATTTCGAGGGCGAGGCGCTGAACGGTGATGACCCGTTGCTGGCATGTGTGCCAGCCGAGCGTCGCAGTACCTTGATTGCCCAGCAGGATGCGGCGGGGGTGTATCAGTGGAATGTGATTTTGCAGGGGACAGAGAAGGAAACGGTGTTCTTCGATTATTGAGTTGACCTTAGGGCCCTATCGGAGGAAAGCCCACCGATAGGGCTCTACCAGGCAACACATATCCAAAAGTCCGCTTGCATGACATGGTTGTTGCAAAGTATGTCTAGGCTATAACCGTTCCCACTGAGTGAAAAAACATGACAACAACAACGAGCCACTACACCGGAGAAGAACGCAGCAAACGGATTTTTGCGATCGTAGGGGCATCCTCCGGCAACCTCGTCGAATGGTTCGACTTCTACGTCTATGCCTTCTGCGCCATTTATTTTGCGCCGGCGTTCTTCCCGTCGGACGACCCCACGGTCCAACTGCTTAACACCGCCGGCGTGTTCGCCGCCGGCTTCCTGATGCGCCCGATCGGCGGCTGGCTGTTTGGCCGGGTGGCCGACAAGCACGGGCGCAAGAACTCGATGATGATCTCGGTGCTGATGATGTGCGCCGGTTCCCTGGTGATCGCCTTCCTGCCCACCTACAAAGACATCGGCGCCTGGGCCCCGGCGTTGCTGTTGGTGGCGCGGCTGTTCCAGGGCTTGTCGGTGGGTGGCGAATACGGCACCACCGCGACCTACATGAGTGAAGTCGCACTCAAGGGCCAGCGCGGCTTCTTCGCCTCGTTCCAGTACGTGACCCTGATCGGCGGGCAACTGCTGGCGGTTTTGGTGGTGGTGATCTTGCAACAGATCCTTACCGAAGAAGAATTGCGCGCCTGGGGCTGGCGGATTCCGTTCGTGATCGGCGCCATTGCGGCGGTGATCTCCCTGCTGCTGCGTCGCACCCTCAAGGAAACCACCAGCAAGGAAACCCGCCAGGACAAGGACGCCGGCAGCGTGGCTGCGTTGTTCCGCAACCACAAGGCGGCGTTTATCACCGTGCTCGGCTACACCGCCGGCGGCTCGCTGATTTTCTACACCTTTACCACGTACATGCAGAAATACCTGGTGAACACGGCCGGCATGCACGCCAAGACCGCCAGCTACATCATGACCGGCGCGCTCTTTGTGTACATGTGCATGCAGCCGCTGTTCGGCATGCTCTCGGACAAGATCGGCCGTCGTAACTCGATGCTCTGGTTCGGCGCCCTCGGCACCCTGTGCACGGTGCCGATTCTGCTGACCTTGAAAACCGTCACCAACCCATTCCTGGCCTTTGTGTTGATCTCCCTGGCCCTGGCCATTGTGAGTTTCTACACCTCCATCAGCGGCTTGGTGAAAGCGGAAATGTTCCCGCCTCACGTGCGTGCCCTGGGGGTAGGCCTGGCCTACGCGGTGGCCAACGCGATCTTCGGTGGTTCGGCGGAATACGTGGCCCTGGGCCTCAAATCCATGGGCATGGAAAACACCTTCTACTGGTACGTCACCGGCATGATGGCGGTGGCCTTCCTGTTCAGCTTGCGTCTGCCGAAACAGGCGGAGTACTTGCACCACGATCTATAAGGGACGCGTTATGACTTTGCGCACGAGCAATCAATTGTTCGACGCTTACTTCACGGGGGGCAGCATGGCCGAGGTGTTCTGCGACCAGGGACGCTTGCAGGGCATGCTGGATGTTGAAGCGGGCTTGGCCCGGGCCCAGGCCCAGGTCGGGGTGATTCCCCAGGCCGCCGTCGCACCGATCGCCCAGGCGTGCCTGGCCTCGTTGTATGACGTGGATGCCCTCGGCGCGGCGATTGCCACGGCGGGTAATTCGGCGATTCCGCTGGTGAAGGCGCTGGGTAAGTTGATTGCCAGTGAAGATGCCGGGGCTGAGCGCTACGTGCATCTGGGGGCGACCAGCCAGGATGTGATGGACACCGGCCTGGTGCTGCAACTGCGGCGGGCGGTGGAGTTGATCGAGGCGGATTTGGTGCGCCTGGGGGATAGGCTTGCCGCCCAGGCCCAGCGATATGCCGACGTGCCTTTGGCCGGGCGTACCTGGTTGCAGCATGCAACGCCGGTCACCCTGGGGATGAAAATCGCCGGCTGGCTGGGCGCGGTTACCCGCAACCGCCAGCGCCTGACGGCGCTGAAACCGCGCTTGCTGGTGCTGCAATTCGGTGGCGCATCCGGAACCCTGGCAGCGCTTGGTGAGCAGGCCATGCCGGTGGCCGAAGCGCTGGCGGCTGAGTTGCAACTGAGCTTGCCCGAGCAACCCTGGCACACCCAACGGGATCGCTTGGTAGAGTTCGCCAGCGTGCTCGGCCTGATCGCCGGCAGCCTGGGCAAATTGGGCCGTGATATCAGTTTGTTGATGCAGACCGAAGCTGCCGAGGTGTTCGAGCCGTCGGCTCCGGGCAAGGGCGGCTCGTCCACCATGCCGCACAAGCGCAACCCGGTGGGTGCGGCCGTGCTGATCAGCGCCGCTACCCGAGTGCCGGGCCTGGTCTCGACGATGTTCAGCGCCATGCCCCAAGAGCACGAACGCAGCCTGGGCCTGTGGCATGCGGAATGGGAAACCCTGCCGGAGATCTGCCGTTTGGTGTCCGGCGCTTTACATCAGGCGTTGCTGGTGAGCGAAGGCCTGGAAGTCGATCCGCAGCGCATGGCGCAAAACCTCGACCTGACCCACGGCCTGGTACTGGCCGAGGCCGTCAGCATCGTGCTTGCCCAGCGCCTCGGTCGCGAAACCGCCCACCATCTGCTGGAGCAGTGCTGCAAGCGTGCCGTCGCAGAGGGGCGTCACCTGCGTGCGGTCCTGGCGGATGAGCCGCAAGTCACCGCCGAACTGTCCGCGATTGAGCTGGACCGTTTGCTTGATCCTGCCCACTACCTGGGCCAGGCCCACACCTGGGTCACCCGCGCCGTAGCCGAACACTTTGCTTGAGGAGACCACCGTGGCATTTGTACAACTCGCCGAGGGCGAACTGCATTACCAATTGGACGGGCCTGAGGGTGCGCCAGTACTGGTGCTCTCCAACTCGCTGGGCACCGACCTGCACATGTGGGACCTCCAGATCCCGGCCTTCACCCAGCATTTTCGCGTGCTGCGTTTCGATACCCGTGGCCATGGCAAATCCCTGGTTACCCCAGGCCCCTACAGCATTGAGCAACTCGGTCAGGATGTGATCGCGCTGCTGGATGCACTGGATATCCAACGCGCGCATTTTTGCGGGCTGTCCATGGGCGGCCTGATTGGCCAATGGCTTGGTATCAATGCCGGGCAGCGTTTGCAGCGCCTGGTGGTGTGCAACACCGCCGCCAAGATCGGCACGCCCGAGGTGTGGAACCCGCGCATTGAAATGGTGCTGCGTGATGGCGCAGCGGCGATGGTAGCGCTGCGCGATGCATCGATTGCACGCTGGTTCACCGCGGACTTTGCGGCCGCCAACCCGTACCAGGCCAAGCAGATTACCGACATGCTGGCGGCCACATCGCCCGAAGGTTATGCCGCCAATTGTGCAGCGGTACGTGACGCGGATTTCCGCGAGCAACTGGCTTCGATCACAGTACCGACCCTGGTCATTGCCGGCACTGAAGATGCCGTCACACCGCCTGCGGGCAGCCACTTTATCCAGAACCATGTACAGGGCGCCGAGTACGCCGAGTTCTATGCGGCGCACTTGTCCAATGTGCAGGCCGGTGCGGCGTTCAGCGACTGCGTCATTGAATTCTTGTTGGGCTACTGAGGAGCTTTTCGTGGACGAGAAACAACGTTATGCCGAGGGCCTGCAGGTGCGCCGCGAAGTGCTGGGCGACGCCCATGTCGACCGCAGCCTCAATGCCCTGACCGAATTCAACAGCGAGTTCCAGGAAATGATCACCCGCCATGCCTGGGGTGACATCTGGACCCGTCCCGGTCTGCCCCGGCACACCCGTAGCCTGATCACCATCGCGATGCTGATCGGCATGAACCGCAGTGAAGAACTCAAGCTGCACCTGCGCGCCGCCGCGAGCAATGGCGTCACCCGCGCCGAGATCAAGGAAGTGCTGATGCAGAGCGCGATCTACTGCGGGATCCCGGCAGCGAACGCGACGTTTCACCTGGCGGAATCGGTGTGGGATGAGCTGGGCGTCGAGTCGCGCCAGGCTGACTGAGTTGAAATACGGTCAAAACGTGGGAGCGGGCTTGCTCGCGAAAGCGGTGGTTCAGTTAATACCTGTGCTGACTGACACATCGCATTCGCGAGCAAGCCCGCTCCCACCGCTAGTCTTTACCGGGTTTTAAACATCAGTGGGAGTCGGCGTCCCACACCCAATTCCACACGCCTGGCAGATGCACCTCTTCACTCACATCCTTGACCGTACGCGCCAGCGCCGCGCGCTGAAGCTGGGCCGTGTCGGTGTAGAAGGGCTCCGCGGACGTCTTCAGGCCGTTGATCCGGGCGCTGTCCAGCAGGATCTGCAGGTACTCCTGCATATGCCGCGCGGTGTAGCGGTTGATGTCGTGGAAGGTCACCACCACCGGTATCACACCGTCCACCGTCGGCAACTCACCCAACGCAATGCGCTCGCGCACTACCGACAACTGTCGATACAGATTGGCGCGCCTGCGCGGGCTGCCGTTGAAGCCCCAGATCTTGCCGTCATTGGCACTTAAATCCGTGAGCAGCACGTGCATGCCATGGCGCTGGTAGGCGGCGAAGGTGCGGCGGTCGTAATTCCAGAACGGCGGGCGCACCAGCACCGGCAGGCTGCCGGTGATCGCGGCAATATCGGCCGCGCCTCGGGTGAGGGTGCTTTCCAGTTCCGCGTCGTTCAGCCAGCGGTGGTTGGTGTGAAACCCCGTGGCGGTGTGGAAGGCCAGGATGTGACCGGCCGCATACTCGCGCTCCATGGTCTTGCGACCCCGTGAGCTGCCGCCGGAGCGAGCCGCTTCGGTCTGCAGGAAGAACACCGCCTTGATCTGCGGCAGCACCGGGTTCTGCGCCAGGTCGGCTATCACCGACCGGCTCGGGTTGTTGTAGCCCGACGCACTCGGGCCGTCATCGAAGGTCAGCAGGAAGCGGATCTGCGCCTGGGTTTGCAGGCGCTGTTCGGTCTCTGGCGTCAGGGCGATGGGCGAGCCAATGCAACCGCTGAGGCTCAAGGCCAGGGTCAGCATGGCGGATGCGATGGCGAAGGATTTCATGGTGTGCGCGGGCTCGAATGGAAGGCCGCTGCGGGGTGGATCAGCAGCGGCAGGCGCGCACCATACAGCAAGATGGGCGGTGGGAGGTTACAGGCTGACAAACGAGCATCGCTAAGGATCAGCCCACGTATTGTGTGCGCAGTGGCTTGCCCATCTCTTCAAGCAAGGCGTTTTCAGTGAAGGGTTTGGGGTTGGGGGTGGTCGCGGGTGTGGTGGGCAGCCCTACGGCCTGACGTTCGCTGTTGGGGACATCGTGTTGCTCGCCCTCGAATGTTTCAGTGGTCGAGCCCGATAAAGCCGTGCCGTTACCAGCGTTATAGGCATGAACCATTTCGTGATAGAGCGTCGTGATCGGCGAGTACGTGCTGGCACCCAGTACGTTCAGGGCGGAACGGTTGTAGATGATTTCAGCTCGATCAGCCCGAGACCCCGGCACACCGTCGACCATAAACCCCCACTTGGGGTCGTCCCCCACCACGGGGGGCCGTTCGTATTGCAGCAATGCCTTAAGTTCCTGACTGCCATAAACGTAGCCGCTACCCACGTCGACCCGATCCTCCACAAGCATCACCGGTGCGCCGTTACGTAGGGCGATCGCATTCATCTCGGCCAGCATCTGTTTGCCCTGGGGGGAACTGCGCAGCAAGGCCAGATCGTCTTCGACCCTTTGAATAAAATCGGCAGAGCCCTTGATGCGAAAACCTACAAGCGACGACTGGTCGGTTGTGACGGTGGTCAACACCGAGCCGTTGAGGCGCTTGATCGTATCGCCCGCTTGAGCGTAGATCCGGTCGCCAGGGCGATTGGCAATCACCTTGTCGCAGCCACTGCCGGTGTAGAACGTGCTGCGATCGTGGCCGATCAAGCGATCGTCACCGGGCCCTCCATGCAACACGGTATGACCGTTGCCCGCGTACAGTAAATCCTTACCGTTACCGCCATCCAGGTAGCTGGTTTTGCTTTTTGCACCCGCACCGGCGTAGAGGCGGTCATTGCCGTTGTTGCCGTACATCACGTTGTCGCCCGTACCGCCGATGAGTGTGTCGTCACCGTCGTTACCTTCGGCATAGCCAAGGCCGCTACCCAGGCGCAGCACATCGTCGCCTTTACCACCGAACAGGCGGGTGTAGCCCGCGCCGGCCTGCACACGGTCATTGCCGTCGCCGGCCTCCACGATGACGGGCTGCGTCACGTTGGCGTCGATGCGGATGTTGTCGTTACCGCCGTGGGTCTTGAGATGAAAGGTGAGTGCTTTACCGTCTTTATCCTGACTGTCAAAACGATATAACCGGCCGTTGACCCGAACATCCAGTTGGCCGGAGTACGTCTGGCTGATATGGACCCGGTCGGCCTTGTCGCCGGTTTCAAGAATCAGACTGTTGTTCAGGCTGAAGGAGTTGTCTTGCTCCCACACTGACTGGCCGCTGGCTTTTAAATTGCCGTCATCCAGAAAGGGGTGTCGGTGAGCTTGGACCGGTTTGTCGGGCGTGAGTACCGGGCGGGGGCGTAATACAAGGCCATAGTGGCTATTGTTGAAGGCTGTAGGGCGCGCAGTCGTCGAACTGTGCGCCCCGGCAGGCAGGTTGGGTTGAGCGTGTGCAATACGGTTTGAAACGTCCATGTGTAATCCCTATAGGGGGCCTGGTATTGACCCTGTCTCCTGGAATTGTCCTGACGCTTCAGATGGTTCCTCCAGAAATGTAATTCGGTCTTACAGCAGGCTGATCGGGTAACTGACGATCAACCGGTTTTCATCGAACTCATTGTTGCTGTAGTCACGGCGCATGCTGGAATTACGCAGGCGCACCGTCAGGTTTTTCAGGCTGCCACTTTGCACGGTGTAGCCCAGTTCGCTTTCGCGGCCCCATTCCTTGCCGTCGGTGACGGTGCCGGTGTGCACGTTGCTGCCGCTGATGTAGCGGTTCATCAGGGTCAGGCCCGGCACACCGAGGGCGGCGAAGTTGTAGTCGTGGCGTACTTGCCAGGATTTCTCCTGGGCGTTGTCGTAGCTGGCGTTGTAGCTGTCGTTGGCCAGGGTGCCGCCGCTGGTTCCGTTAACGCGCATCCAGGCGCTGTTGCCGGTGAGTTTCTGCAGGCCGAGGTAGAAGGTGTTGCCGCCGTACTTGGCGGAGAACAGGCCCGACCAGGTCTTGTTGTCCAGCTCGCCGGCGCGGGCGCTGCCGTCGTCCTTGCCGTAGAAAAAACCGAGGTTGGCGCCCAGGGTCCAGTTGCCCAGCGGTTGGCTGTGGATCAGGTTGATGAACTGCTGGCTGTAGATGTCTTTGAGTTGGGCATTCCACAGGCCGATCTGGGTGCGCTTGTCGTTGAACGCGTACTCGGCGCCCTGGAAGTTGAAGCGGTCGGAGGTGAACGCGGTTTTACCGAACATCGACAGGTCGTTCATGCTGCTGTCGTCCCGCGGGCTGTTGGCACGAAACTGGCCGCCGTAGAGGGTCAGGCCATCGATTTCTTTGGAAGTGATCTGGCCGCCGCGCAGGGTTTGCGGCAGGGAGCGGCCGTCGTCTGAGCGCAGGATCGGCAGCACCGGCATCCACTCGCCGACCTTCACTTCCGTCTTGGAAATGCGCGCCTTGAACGCCACGCCCAGGCGCCCGAATTCATCCGCAGGGCGGCCATCATGATCCAACGGCAGCAGTTGGGTGCCCCCGGTGCCGCGTCCGCCATCGAGCTTCAACGAATACAACCCCAGCACATCCACGCCGAAACCTACAGTGCCCTGGGTAAAGCCGGACTTGGCGTCGAGGATGAAGCTCTGGGTCCACTCCTGCGCACCCCCCTGGGCCTTGGTGGGGTTGGTGTAATTGCGGTTGAAGAAGAAATTGCGCAGGTTGAGGTTGGCGCTGGCGTCTTCGAGAAAACCGTGTTCTTCGGCGACGACGGGCAGGGCGAGACTGGCGACAGCGGTTGCCAGCAGCAGCCGGCGCGGGTGGAAAGTGCTCATGGCGAAAGGACCTGTTGTTATTGGGTTTATGCAGGTGGCGGCCATGGTGCGGGGCGGTGCGGGGGCGAGGAAAGTGGGGAAGGGCGGGTTGTGGGCGATGATCGAACGCAAGTTATCAGGGCAAAAGTGAGGCATAAAAAAACCGCTTCCGGTGAGGGAAGCGGTTTTTTTTGCAGCGGTGCGACTTTTTACAACACCATCAGAACAACTTCAGTGCCGGTGCTTCTTCTTTCAACGGCTCGTTCTTCGCGGTCTGCTCGTTCCAGCCGCCGCCGAGGGCTTTGTACAGGTTGACCTCGCTGGTCAGCTGCGCCAGGCGGTCGGTGATCAGCGATTGCTGGGCACTGAACAGTTGGCGTTGGGCATCGAGGAACGTCAGGTTGCTGTCGACACCAATGCGGTAGCGACGCTCGGCCAGGCGGTAGTAATCCTGGTTGGCTGCGACGAATCCGCGTTGGGCATCCAGTTGCTGCTTGTAGGTTTCACGTGCGGCGAGGCCGTCGGACACTTCCTGGAAGCCGGTCTGGATCGCCTTCTCGTAGTTCGCCACATTGATCTCTTTCTGGATCTTCGAATAGTCCAGGCTGGCGCGCAGGCTGCCGGCGTTGAAGATCGGGATGTTGATCTGCGGGGCGAACGACCAGGTGCCCGAACCGCCCTTGAACAAACCGCCCAGGTTCGGGCTTGCGGTGCCGGCGCTGGCGGTCAGGGTGATGCTCGGGAAGAACGCGGCACGCGCCGCGCCGATGTTGGCATTGGCCGCCTTGAGGTTGTACTCGGCTTGCACAATGTCGGGACGACGTTGCAGCAGGTCCGATGGCAAGCCGGCCGGCACTTCGCTGAGCAGGTCATCCGACAGCGGCTTGCTGGTGATATTCGCCGGCAGGCCGGTGCCCAGCAGCAGGGTCAGGCTGTTTTCGTCCTGGGCCACCTGGCGGGTATAGCGTGCCAGGGCAACCCGGGCGTTTTCCACCGAGGTCCGCGACTGGCTCAGGTCGAGGGCCGAGGCCACGCCGACTTCGTTGCTGCGCGAGGTGAGCTTGAAGCTCTGCTCGTAGGCATCCAGGGTGTCCTGGGTGAGCTTGAGCAGTTCCTTGTCGGCCTGCCAGGTCAGGTAGGCATTGGCCACGCTGGCCACCAGGCTGATCTGGGTGCTGCGCCGCGCTTCTTCAGTGGCGAAGTACTTTTGCAGGGCTTCTTCACTCAGGCTGCGCACGCGACCGAACAGGTCCAGCTCATAAGAACTGATCCCGAGACCGGCCGAGTATTGGCTGCTGATGGTCGACTCGCCAGTCTGCGACAGGCGGGCCGGAGTGCGCGAACGGCTGCCGCTGCCCGTGGCCGAAACGGCCGGGAACAGGTCGGCGCGCTGGATCTGGTATTGCGCGGCATACGCGTCGATGTTCAGGGCCGCGACCCTCAGGTCACGGTTGTTCACCAGCGCGGTCTGGATCAGCTGTTGCAGGGCAGGGTCATGGAAAAACTGCTTCCAGCCCTGCTCGGCAGCGGCCTGGCTCGGCGCCTGGGCCGACGAATACGCCGGCCCCTGCGGGAACTGTGCGGCCACCGGCGCTTCGGGGCGCTGATAGTCAGGTATCAGCGAGCAGCCACTGAGCACGAATGCCGTGACGGCTAGGGAAAGTAGCGACTTGCTCATTGGCCAGCCTCTTTAGGGGTTTCAGTTGTGTCAGTCTTTTTACGCTCGCCAGCAGCGGATACGGTTGCGAAGAACAACGGCACCCAGAAGATCGCCAATACAGTGGCCGTGATCATACCGCCGATGACACCGGTACCGATGGCGTGCTGGCTACCCGAACCTGCGCCCGAGGAGATCGCCAGCGGCAATACGCCGAGGATGAACGCCATGGAGGTCATGATGATCGGCCGCAGACGCATGCGTGACGCCTCGATGGCCGCCTCGACGATGCCTTTGCCTTGTTCGTGGAGCTCTTTGGCAAACTCCACGATCAGGATGGCGTTTTTCGCCGCCAAGCCCACCGTCACCAACAGGCCCACCTGGAAGAACACGTCGTTGGACAACCCGCGCATGCTGGTCGCTATCAACGCACCCACAACCCCCAGGGGCACTACCAGGATCACCGCGATCGGGATCGACCAGCTTTCGTACAGTGCCGCGAGGCAGAGGAACACTACCAGCAGCGACAGGGCGTACAGCGCAGGTGCCTGGGAGCCGGACAGACGTTCTTCGTACGACAGACCGGTCCACGCATAGCCAATACCTGCCGGCAGTTGCTTGGCAATACGCTCGACTTCGGCCATGGCGTCACCGGTACTGTAACCCGGTGCCGGAGTACCGAGGATTTCCATCGCCGCTACACCGTTGTAGCGCGAGAGTTTCGGCGAACCGAAGATCCACTTGCCCGACGCGATGGCGGACAACGGCACCATCTTCCCGGAGTCGCTGCGCACGTACCATTTGTTCAGGTCTTCAGGCGACATGCGGCTGGCGGCTTCACCTTGTACGTACACCTTCTTCACCCGACCGCGGTCGATGAAGTCGTTGACGTAGCTGCCACCCAGGGCAATCGCCAGGGTCTGGTTGATGCTCGACAGGGTGATGCCTTGGGCACTGGCCTTCTCGTCGTCGACGGTGAGCTCGTACTGCGGCTCATCGTTCACGCCGTTGGGGCGCACACCTGCCAGAATCTTGCTTTGTGCTGCCATACCGAGGAACTGGTTACGCGCCGCCATCAATTTATCGTGGCCGACCCCGCCCTGGTCTTGCAGGAACACGTCGAAGCCCGTGGCGTTACCCAGTTCCAGTACAGACGGCGGCACGATGGCAAATACCATGGCGTCCTTGAAGGTCTGCATGAAGTAGCCCTGGGCGCGCTTGGCGATCTCGAACACCGAGGTGGAGGCGTCACGTTCGTCCCACGGCTTGAGCATCACAAAGGCCAGGCCCGAGCTTTGGCCACGACCGGCGAAGTTGAAGCCGTTTACGGTAAATACCGATTTCACGCCTTTGCCTTCGCCCGGCTCGCCTTCCTTGTCGTTGAGCAGGAAGATGCGCATATCGTCGATGACTTTTTGCGTCCGTTCAGCCGTAGAACCGACCGGCGTCTGTACCTGGGCAAAGATCACGCCCTGGTCTTCATCGGGCAGGAACGCCGCAGGGATGCGCATGAACAGCCAGATCATGCCGGCGATAACCAGTGCGTACACCAGGAACGCCGGGATCTTGTGCTTGATCATGTTACCCACGCCGCGCTCGTAGCTCAGTACGCCACGGTCGAAGGTGCGGTTGAACCAGCCGAAGAAACCACGCTTGGGTTGGCCGTGTTTTTCCGGGTCGATCGGCTTGAGCATGGTGGCGCACAAGGCCGGGGTGAAGATCAGCGCAACCAGTACCGACAACGCCATGGCCGAAACGATGGTGATGGAGAACTGTTTGTAGATCACACCGGTGGAACCACCGAAGAATGCCATCGGCAACAGTACCGCCGACAGTACCAGGGCAATACCCACCAGGGCACCCTGGATCTGGCCCATGGACTTGACCGTCGCTTCTTTGGGCGACAGGTGTTCCTCGGCCATCACCCGCTCGACGTTTTCCACCACGACGATGGCGTCATCCACCAGCAAGCCGATGGCCAGGATCATGCCGAACATGGTCAAGGTGTTGATGGTGAAACCGAACGCCGCCAGGATCCCGAAGGTACCCAACAGCACCACCGGTACGGTCATGGTGGTGATGATGGTGGCACGGAAGTTCTGCAGGAACAGGAACATCACCAGGAACACCAGCACGATCGCTTCGACCAGGGTATGGACTACACCGGAGATCGATTCGGTCACGACCGGGGTGGTGTCATACGGCACCACCGCCTTCATGCCTGGCGGGAAGAACGGTTCGAGCTGCGCTACGGTGGCACGGATTGCTTTGCCGGTGTCCAGGGCGTTGGCGCCCGAAGCCAGCTTGATCGCCATACCGGAAGCCGGCTTGCCGTTGAACTGTGCAGCGATGCTGTAGTTCTGGCCACCCAGCTCAATACGCGCGACATCCTTCAGGCGTACCTGGGAGCCGTCTGTATTGACTTTCATGAGGATGTTGCCGAACTGCTCCGCCGTCTGCAGGCGCGTCTTGCCAATGATGGTCGCGTTCAACTGAGTGCCGGGCAGGGCAGGCAGGCCACCCAGTTGGCCGGTAGCCACCTGCACGTTCTGTGCGGAGATCGCGGTGCTGACATCCACTGGCGTGAGCTGGTAATTGTTCAGCTTGCTTGGGTCAAGCCAGATGCGCATGGCGTACTGCGAACCAAACACCTGGAAGTCACCGACACCTGCGGTCCGGGAAATCGGGTCCTGGATGTTCGACACGATGTAGTTGGACAGGTCGTCCTTGGTCATGCTGCCGTCTTCCGACACCAGACCGATCACCATCAGGAAGTTCTTCACCGACTTGGTCACGCGGATACCCTGCTGCTGCACTTCTTGCGGCAGCAGTGGAGTCGCCAGGTTCAGTTTGTTCTGCACCTGAACCTGGGCGATGTCCGGGTTGGTACCCTGGTTGAACGTTACGGTGATGGTCATGCTGCCGTCGGAGTTACTGTCCGAGGAAACATAACGCAGGTTGTCGATACCGTTGAGCTGTTGCTCGATGACCTGCACCACGGTGTCCTGCACGGTTTGTGCGGACGCGCCTGGGTAGGTCACCTGGATGTCGATGGCGGTCGGCGCGATGGCCGGGTATTGGTTGATGGGCAACTTCAGGATCGACAGTGCCCCGACCAGCATGATCACCAGGGCAATAACCCAGGCGAAAATGGGGCGGTCGATAAAAAATTTCGACATGGATTACTCCCCTTTGCCAGCAGCGGCAGCAGGAGCAGCAGCACTGCCGGCGTCAGCAGGTTTGGCGTTGTCGGCCGCCTTGACCTTGACCTCGGCGCCCGGCTTGACGTACTGCAAGCCTTCTGTGATCACACGGTCGCCGGCGTTCAAGCCCTTTTCCACCAGCCAGTAGGCGCCGTAAGTACGGTTGGCCACCAGTTCGCGCTGCTCGACCTTGTTGTCGGCGTTGACGACCAGCGCTGTTGGAGTGCCCTTCAGGTCACGGGTTACGCCTTGCTGCGGGGCCAGGATTGCCTTGCTGTTCACACCGGCTTGCAACTGGGCGTGAACGAACATGCCCGGCAGCAAGGTGTGGTCAGGGTTCGGGAACACGGCGCGCAGGGTCACGGAACCGGTGGTCTGGTCGACCGACACTTCGGAGAACTCCAGCTTGCCATCCACGCCATAGGCGCTGCCGTCTTCCAGGGTCAGCTTGACTTTGGCGGCGTTGTCGCCGGCTTTTTCCAGTTGGCCGCTGGCCAGGTCGCGGCGCAGTTTCAGCATTTCTGCCGAAGACTGTGTGACGTCGACGTAGATCGGGTCCAGTTGCTGGATCACGGCCATGGCATCGGCCTGGCCGTTGCTGACCAGTGCGCCTTCGGTCACCGAAGAACGACCAATACGCCCGGAGATCGGCGCGAACACTTTGGTGTAACGCACGTTGATCTGGGCGGTTTGCACGTTGGCTTCCGACGTCATGCGGTTGGCGACGGCAGTGTCGTACTCCTGACGGCTGACGGCTTGCTCATCGACCAACTGCTTGTAGCGGTCGCTGATCGACTTGCTCTGGGTCAGGCTCGCTTGTGCACTTTTCAGGGTGGCTTCATACACCGAAGGGTCGATCTGGTAGAGCTGTTGCCCTTCCTTCACGTCGCCGCCTTCCTTGAACAGGCGCTTGAGAATGATGCCGTTGACCTGCGGTCGCACTTCCGCAATGCGGTACGCGGTGGTGCGACCCGGCAATTCGGAGGTGAGCGTAAAGGCTTGCGGTTGGATAGTGACCACGCCGACCTGAGGGATTTGAGCGGGCGGAGCCGCTTCTTCCTTTTTACATCCGCTGAGCAGCGATGCCAGGGCGACGGCAGTGACCAGAGCGGTAACAGCTGGCTTAAGTTGCATGAAGATCCTCGGGTCAGGCGCGCAGGATGCGCACAAGAAGGGTGGAAGGGTAAAAAACAAACACTGAGTAGATAAGTAGCTTGCTACGCAATATACTTACGTTCATGGTTGTTTGTAAACTCTTGACAGGCTGCGCGGAGTGTTGACAAAGCAACGCCCAAAGCCTCGATTCCATTACGTTCGGCACCCATGACGGTGTCGTCCCACAAATATTCGGATTATCGGTACTGGCGGTTAATTCTGCGTTAACGATAGTCCCAAGTGTCCTGATTGAGGTTGTACTGCCATGGTTCGTCGCACCAAAGAGGAAGCTCAGGAAACGCGCAGCCAGATTCTTCAAGCCGCCGAGCAAGCGTTCTATGAACGCGGCGTCGCGCGGACCACGCTGGCGGACATCGCCGCGCTGGCCGGTGTGACGCGGGGTGCCATCTACTGGCATTTCAGTAACAAATCCGATTTGCTGCAGGCGCTGCTCGACACGCTGCATGAGCCGCTGGACGAGTTGGCCAGGGCCAGTGAAAGCGAGGACGAACTCGACCCGCTGGGCTGCATGCGCAAACTGTTGATTCATTTGTTTCATCAAGTGGCCCTGGACCCGAAAACCCGGCGCATCAACGAGATCTTGTTTCATAAGTGCGAATTCACCGATGAAATGTGCGACATGCGTCGCCAACGTCAGACCCATAGCCTCGAATGCAACCTGCGCATCGGCCTGACCTTGCGTAACGCGGTCCACCGCGGGCAACTTCCGGAAAATCTTGATACCACCCGTGGCGCGGTGTGCATCCATGCCTACATCAACGGGCTGATCGGCCAGTGGCTGCTGGTTCCCGACAGCTTCCAGTTACATCAGGAAGCCGAACGCTGGGTGGATGCGGGGCTGGACATGCTGCGTTGGAGCCCCAGTCTGCGCAATTAAGACAAAATGCGTAATTGCATCAGGTTGTGTCAACAGTAAAGCCCAAGGACAGTCAATCGTCCTTCCGCCTGATTAGTGGGGTGACTTTATATACGGGCTGTCCAGCGGTTGATAGGTAGCCGCCTAAGTATTTTGTAGCGATTTTGTTGCACGGTTGTGAAGGAGTATTGCTCTCAGGTCCCGCGTACTCGACAAGATAGGCGTAAAAAAGCCCCGGTTCCTGCGAACCGGGGCTTTTTCATTTCAGTTTTTACCTCACAGCGCCAGGGTCGGGTAGTCGATGTAGCCGACTGGGCCTTTGCCATAGAAGGTTTCCGGATGCGCTTCGTTCAGCGGCGCATCTGCCTTCAAGCGTGCTGGCAAATCCGGGTTGGCAATAAACGGCACACCGAAGGCCACCGCATCCGCTTTGCCCGAAGCCAGCCAGGTGTTGGCGCTGTCCTTGGTGAAGCGTTCGTTGGCGATGTACACGCCGCCGAAGGCTTTCTTGAGTTGTGGGCCGAGGCTGTCGCCGGCTTCTTTCTCACGGGAGCAGATGAACGCAATGCCACGCTTGCCGAGTTCGCTGGCGACGTAGGTGAAGGTTTCCGCCAGGTTGTCGTCGCCCATGTCGTGGGCGTCGGCCCGCGGTGCCAGGTGCACACCCACACGGCCAGCGCCCCAGACTTCGATGGCTGCATCGGTGACTTCCAGCAACAGGCGAGCGCGGTTTTCCAGGGAGCCGCCGTACTGGTCAGTGCGCTTATTGGTGCTGCTCTGCAGGAACTGGTCGAGCAGGTATCCGTTGGCGCCGTGGATTTCCACGCCGTCGAAACCGGCGGCCTTGGCGTTCTCGGCACCGGTGCGGTAGGCGTCGACGATGTCGGCGATTTCAGCGGTTTCCAAGGCGCGGGGGGTCGGGTAGTCGGCCAATGGGCGCACCAGGCTGACGTGGCCTTTAGGCTGGATTGCGCTCGGGGCCACCGGGGTTTCGCCGTTCAGGTACGACTCATGGGAAATACGGCCCACGTGCCACAGTTGCAGGAAGATCTTGCCGCCCGCGCCATGAACCGCCTTGGTGACGTTGGCCCAGCCGCGCACCTGATCGTTGGACCAGATGCCCGGTGTGTCCGGGTAGCCTACGCCCAACGGCGTCACGGACGTGGCTTCGCTGAGGATCAGCCCGGCGGAGGCGCGTTGCACGTAGTACTCGGCCATCAGCGCGTTGGGCACACGACCGGCGTCGGCACGGCAGCGGGTCAGCGGCGCCATGATGATGCGGTTCGACAGTTCCAGGTCGCCCAGTTTGATCGGATCGAAAATAGTCGTCATGGGGAAAGCACCTTTGTCTTTGAAGTGGATCAGTGGGTCGCAGGGGCCAGGTCGGCATCGCCGGTCTGGCGGAAAGTAATCAGGGTCACCAACAGCGCGAGGATCGCCAGGACCGCTGCGGCCAAGGGCACGCGGGTCAGGCCGAAACCGTGGGCAATCACACTGCCGCCCACCCAGGCGCCGAGGGCATTGCCGATGTTGAAAGCGCCGATGTTCAAGGTGGACACCAGGTTCGGTGCGGCCTTGCCGAAGGTCACCACGTTGATCTGCAACGCCGGCACGGCGGCGAACGACGCGGTGGCCCACAGGAACAGGGTGATTTCGGTCGGGATCACGGCGACGCTGGTCCAGGTCAGAGCCGTGGAGACCACCGCCATGCTGATGAACACGCCGATCAAGGTGGCCGCCAGGCGTTTGTCCGCCAATTTGCCGCCGATGATGTTGCCCACGGTGAGACCCAGGCCGATCAGCAGCAGGGTCCAGGTCACGCCCTTGGGCGACACGCCGGTGACATCGCCGAGCAGCGGCGCTACGTAGGTGAAGAGGGTGAACATGGACGCGGCAAACAGCGCGGTCATGCTCAGCGACAGCCAGATGCCGGCGCCCTTGAGGGCGGCCAGTTCGGCGCGCATGTCGAGTTTCTCTTCATCACGCTTGGCGGGCAGGAAGCGGATCAGGCCGATCAACGCCACCACACCAATCACCGTCACTGCCCAGAAGGTCGAGCGCCAGCCGGCTTCCTGGCCGAGTGCGGTACCCAGCGGTACGCCGAGCACGTTGGCCAGGGTCAGGCCGGTGAACATCAGGGCCACGGCCGAAGCTCGCTTGTTGGCGGGCACCAGGTTGGCGGCGACCACCGAACCAATACCAAAGAACGCACCGTGGCACAGCGCGGTGACGACACGGGCAAACATCAGCACGTTGTAGTCACTGGCCAGGGCGCAGAGCAGGTTGCCGATAATGAAGATACCCATCAACGCTACCAGGGCCGCCTTGCGAGGCAGCTTGGCGGTGGCCAGCGCCATGAAGGGCGCGCCGATGGCCACGCCCAGGGCGTAGCCGGTCACCAGCCAGCCGGCGCCGGGAATTGACACACCCAGGTCCGCTGCCACATCGGGCAGCAAGCCCATGATGACGAACTCGGTGGTGCCGATGGCGAAGGCACTGAGGGCCAGTATGAGTAGCGAGAGGGGCATTATCGTTTCCTTGTTACAACGCGGCGTTGTCGTCCGCGCTGAGTTCGGTGGTGAGCGCCGCGAGGAACGCCTGGATGGTGTCCTCGTTGCGTTTGAAAAAGTGCCACTGGCCGGCCTTCTGGCTGCTGATCAACCCGGCGCGTTGGAGGGTGGCCAGGTGGGCTGACACGGTCGACTGGGACAAGCCGCAGCGTTGGTCGATCTGCCCGGCGCAGATGCCGTATTCGTGGTTGTGCAATTGTTCGGGGAACTGCACTTTGGGGTCTTTCAGCCAGGTGAGGATGTCTCGTCGTACTGGGTGTGCCAGGGCTTTTATTATTTCGTCGAGGTCGATGGACATGGCAGATGCTCGGTTTTGTACAGCGTTATATCGCGATGAGGCGAACTTTATATCGGTCTATCCCGATAGACCAATATGATTTTGGTCTGAGCCTAGGCTTAATCGGTATATCGGGTTATAACGATACGTTGAGGGCAGTGATAGACTGCGCGCCATGAATTATCTCGCACATCTGCACCTGGGCGGCCAACTTCCTGCGCAACTGCTGGGCAGCCTGTATGGCGACTTCGTCAAAGGCCGCCTGCAGGGCCAGTTCAGCCCGCAAATTGAATCGGCGATCCAGCTGCATCGTTCCATCGACCGCTTCACCGACAGCCACCCGCTGGTGGGGGAGGCGCTGTCGCGCTTCAGCCTTACCCGTAGACGCTATGCCGGGATCGTCCTCGATGTGTTTTTCGATCACTGCCTGGCGCGGGACTGGACCTTGTATGCCGACCAGCCCCTTGAGCATTTCACGTCGCAGGTTTACCGCGTGCTGGCGGCCGAGCCGCAGTTGCCGGGGCGGCTGGCGCAGATTGCACCGTATATGGCGGCGGATGACTGGCTGGGCTCCTACCGCGAGTTTGCGGTGATGGAGCAGGTGTTGCGCGGGATCGCCCGGCGCCTGACACAGCCCGAGGAACTGGGGCATGCCATGCAGGAATTGCGCGAGTTGTATGAGCCGCTGAGTGAAGACTTCCGGTTGCTCTATCCCGAGCTGCAGGCCTTTGCACACTCCCGACTGACGCCATCGATTTAAGG
This sequence comes from Pseudomonas simiae, assembly GCF_000934565.1. Taxonomy (NCBI): domain Bacteria; kingdom Pseudomonadati; phylum Pseudomonadota; class Gammaproteobacteria; order Pseudomonadales; family Pseudomonadaceae; genus Pseudomonas; species Pseudomonas simiae. The sequence continues at coordinate 1,510,802 of NZ_CP010896.1, forward strand.
TGGGAGCTGGCTTGCCTGCGATTGCAGTCTGCCAGTTGATACATGTGTTGCTGACCCACCGCTATCGCAGGCAAGTCAGCTCCCACACGTTGACCATGCCCGCTTTATGCCGCGAATGCCGGTCGAGCCGCGATCTGTTCTGCCTCGGGCAAGGGCCCAAACAACGCCTTTTGCACCGCCTGCTGCGCCTGATACGCCAGCGCCGCGCGTTCCTGCCCGGCACAGGCAATTGGCTTGAGCACATGGATTTCCACATCGCCCTGGTCGTTGGCAAATAAGCGCATCAGGTGCGACAACAAATCATCATCGCCAATAAAAGGCGCCAGCGGGTCCACTTGCCCCTCACGCAGATAACGGATCGCCACCGGTTGCAGGCATACATCCGCATCGATCGCACTGGCCAGCAAACGCCCGTGGAAAGTGCGCAGGCTGCGCCCGTCGGTGGTGGTGCCTTCGGGGAACATCAGCAGCGGGTGTTGTTGCTCCAGGTGACGGGTCATCTGCTTGCGGATCAACTGGCTATCGCCCGAACCCCGGCGGATAAACAAGCTGCCGGCTTTGGCCGCCAGCCAGCCTGCCACCGGCCAGGTACGCACTTCGGCCTTGGACAGGAACGACATCGGCGTCACCATGCCCAGCAGGGGAATGTCGGTCCAGGACACGTGATTGCTCACCCACAGCATCGGCGTTTGCGGCAACTCACCGTGCACCGTCACGCGAAAGGGCAGGGCGTTGGTCAGCCGCGCCATGAAGAACCGCGACCAGCGCTGGCGGCGCACCATCGAGTTGGCCACGCCCAACCGTTCGAACACGCCGAATACACTGGCCATGCTCAAGCCCAGTGCCACCACTAGCAGTACGCGGGCAATGCGCCCGTACACGCGCAGGCGGCTCATCACATGGCCGCCTTGAAGTGGCGTGCATAGCGCGGGCATAGCTCATCGCGCTTGAGCAGGATAAACACGTCGGCCACCTGGAAATCTTCATCCCAGCACGGCTCGCCGCAGATCTTCGCCCCCAGGCGCATGTAAGCCTTGAGCAGTGGCGGCATTTCGGCGATCACGTTGGACGGCAGGTCCAGCGCCGGCAGGGGTTTTTTCGGTTCGGCGCGCAGGTGTTCATTGCACAGGTAGCGTTCGCGCAGGCGCTGCATGATCGCGTGAGCCTGGATGCCGCCGTCGTGCATCGGGATGCTCGCGCAGCCCATCAAGTAGCTGTAGCCACCCTGGTTGAGCACTTCGGCCAACTCGCCCCACAACACGGCAATGGTGCCACCGTTGCGGTAGGCCGGATCGACGCAAGTGCGGCCGATTTCCAGGATCGGGCCTTGCAGGTGGAGCAAGCCATGCAGGCTGAATTCTTCTTCGCTGTAGAACCGACCCAAGGTGCTGGCAGCCTGGTGGTCCAGCAAGCGAGTGGTGGCCACCAGTCGACCGCTGTTCAAGTCCCGCACGCCGATGTGGCTGCAGTGAACATCATAGTCATCCATGTCCAGGCCCAGTTCCGCGCCTTTCAGCTTGGCGTTGAATTCGCCGCTGAACACGTTGAACCGCAGGGCCTGGGCTTCCTGCAACGCCTGCGCGCCAACCAGGCGTTCGGCTTGCAGACGGCGTTCATTGCCGGTGTCGCTGATGCGGGCGATCTGAGTCATGGCGAGTCTCCGAGTGCCGGCCACGATTTCGGCCGGTCGACTTTGTTGTCCAAAGTCAGGCTATGGAGGCCCGGTGTCATCTCCATGAAGTTATGGTGACGCTTGGATGACAGCCCTCCATGTCGCAAATCTGTCATCACCCTCGGCTAGGCTCGCGGGCTTGAATGCCCCCTTGAGTTTGCGTCCATGGTCAGAGGCCTGTTGTGCGTTGCCCTGTTGTTCGTCACCGTTGCCGCTTACGCCGAAACCTGGCCCGATAAGGAATGGGCCAAGGGCACACCGCTCTCGGGTCCCGCAGTTGATGCTCTGGATGCTTACGCTTTTCCGGCGCGAGACGACGCCACCCGCCAAGGCATCCGCACTGACGCATTGTTGGTGATCCGCGACGGCCAGGTCGTCTACGAACGCTATGCCACGCCCACCACCGCCAGCACTCCGCACCTCACCTGGTCCGTCAGCAAAAGCCTGATGGCGACCGTGCTGGGCGTGGCCTACGGCGAAAACCGCTTCAAATTGACCGACCCCGCCGCGCGTTTTTACCCGTCGATGAAGCAGCACCCGACTGTGACCATGGCCGACTTGCTGCACTGGGCCTCGGGCCTCGACTGGCAGGAAGACTATGAATACGCGCCACTGAAATCTTCGGTGGTGGCGATGCTTTACACCCGTGGCCGCGGCGACATGGCTGACTTTGCCGCCGATACCGAGGCCGCCACTGCACCGGGCCAGGTGTTCCGGTACTCCAGCGGTGACACCAACATCCTGTCCGCCACCCTCAAAGGCATGCTCGGGCATAAGGCGTATATGAGTTACCCGTGGGATGCGTTGTTCAAGCCATTGGGGATCCGCAATGCCACCTGGGAAACCGACGCCGATGAAACCTTCGTCGCTTCCTCTTACGCCTACCTCACGGCTCGCGACCTGGCGCGTGTCGGCCTGTTGATGGCACGGGACGGCCGTTGGGGGGAACACCAGTTGCTGCCCAGAGACTGGGTTGCCTTCAACCGTCAGCCGTTCGATAACTACAAAGCCGGCCAGGACGAAGCCGTTCCCGGCGGTCACTGGTGGCTTAACCAAGGTGCGCCACGGCCCTGGCCAGACGCGCCCGCCGACACCTTTGCGGCCCTCGGCCATTGGGGTCAGGCGCTGTTTGTGATGCCTGAAGAACATCTAGTGATCGTACGCTACGGCGATGATCGCGATGGCAGCTATCGCCACAACGAACTGCTTAAACGCGTGCTTGCGGCGGTGCAGCCATGATCCGTCGTCGTCCGTTTACCAGCCTGTTTCTGCTGCTGTTGCTCGCCCTGCTGGGGTGGATCTGGCACGAGCGCGTCAACCTGCAAGCTTTCCCCGACATCATCGCGGCGTATACGGCCAAGGAGTATTGCTCGTGTCGGTATGTGGCGAACAACCCGGCGGAGTATTGCCGGGGGTATGTGAAGCAGTACGTGCCCACCAGTGCCTTTACCGATAACCCCGAGCGCAGTGAAGTCACGGCCAGCGGTTTGGGGCGTACGCACAGTGCACGGTGGTTGGGGGATCGGCAGGGCTGCCGCTTGAACCCCTGACACACCGCGACCCCATGTGGGAGCTGGCTTGCCTGCGATGATGGCGGCACAGGCGATAGTGATGTTGACTGACCTGCCGCTATCGCAGGCAAGCCAGCTCCCACAGGGGATTTGCACTAATCATTGGAAATGAGAGAAGCACTGGTAGGCGCCCGATGCACTGCATCGGGCGCGAACGACTTACTACGTGGCTGGGCTGCCAGGTTGCATAGCCAACAGCAGATCATCAATGATCGCTTTGCCCATTTCACCCAAATAGTGCGAGGCGAAAGCGAACTTCTCCGCCTTGGGGTCCATGGCGGCCTCAAGCGAGAGCATTTTTGCGTAATAAAGCACGTGCGAGGCGTGTTCAAGGGCTTCCAGCAGCGGAACCCCTGCGTTGACACGGAACACTTTCAAATGGCTTTTGTTTTCTCCGCAATCTGCAAAGGTCGCGGCGCCGATAGTTTCGGCTGAGGGTATTTCGTACGGCATAGCTTGCTCCTTTGGTACAACCAAAAAGAGCTGCCAGTCACGATTCCAAGCGTGGGGGTGGCAGCTGTACGCAGGTTGGAATCCGAGAAGAAGCAACTCGGCAGGCACAAGGCCTCCCACGTACAGTCGCGATAAAGCACAAACAGCAGGCACAAAAAAGCGCCGACTAATTGTTTGACGACGCTGTCGCGTGTTCTTTCCCGGGATTCCACGCCCGCTCATCACAGACTTTGCTTCCGCTCCAATGGACGGTTAAGGTTCGTTCAGGTTTTTCGCCCCGCGAGTTTTCAATGTTCAACGCTTCTGTGATCAAACCCCTGGCCTTCGCCCTCTTGGCCGCCGCCGCTGTGCCTGCCCATGCCGACTGGTATCTGGATAACGAGTCCTCGCGCCTGTCGTTCGTCACCACCAAGAACACCGAAATCGCCGAAGTGCAGCGCTTCCTGGTGTTGCACGGCAAAGTCGACAGCAAGGGCGCGGCGCAACTGGAGGTGGAGCTGGAGTCGGTCAACAGCGGCGTTCCGCTGCGCGACGAGCGCATGCGCAATCAGTTGTTCGAGATCAAGACGTTTCCAGACGCGCTGATCAACGCGCAGATCAACCTGCAACCGATCAACGATTTGGCCCCTGGTGCGCAATTGGAATTGCGCCTGCCGTTGTCCGTGACCCTGCACGGCAAGACCCAGACCTACAGCGCCGAGCTGCTGGCGACGCGCCTGGATGACCGGCGTTTCCAGGTGGTGACCCTGGAACCGCTGGTGGTGCATGCCGAGGACTTCGACCTGGCGCCGGGCGTGGCAGCGTTGCGCAAGGCGGCGGGGCTCAAGTCGATCAGTCTGTCGGTGCCGGTGGGTGCGGTGCTGATTTTCACGGCGCGCTGACATGAGCGGCGCGGTGTTCCCATGGCGCAGCGCCAACCGTTTCGAATTGCTGATCGATGGGCCGAATTTTTTTCCGCAGATGCTGGTGGGCATTGCCCGCGCCGAGCGGCAGGTCGAGCTGGAGTTGTACCTGGTGGAAGCCGGTGCCTGCGCCGAAGCGATGGTGCAGGCACTGGTCCTCGCCGCTGAGCGCGGCGTGCGGGTGCGCTGCCTCTTCGATGATTACGGCAGCCTGGCGTTTACCCTCGGGTTGCGCAAACGCTTGACGGACGCGGGTGTGGAGCTGCGTTTCTACAATCGTCTGAATTGGCGCCGCTGGATGCGCAACCTGTACCGCGATCATCGCAAACTGCTGTTGATTGACCAGGACATGGCCTTTGTGGGCGGCACCGGGGTGACCGATGAATTCTGGACGCCAGGCAACGACAGCGCCGACTGGCATGAAGTCATGGTGCAGATCAGCGGGCCGCTGGTTTTGGACTGGCAGGCGCTGTTCGATCGCCAATGGCATGCCAATGCAGCTCGTCGGGAGTGGAAACCCGCCACCCATTTCGGTTTGCCGCGGTTGCCCAAGGTGCCGGCGACGGGCCCCGGCCTGGGTCGGGTGGCCTATGCCGATGCCCGCCAGCACCGCGATATCCTGCAATCGCTGATCCGCGCCTTGAACAGCAGCCAGCAGCGTATCTGGCTGGCCACACCGTACTTCCTGCCGACCTGGAGCGTGCGCCGTGCCTTGCGCCGTGCCGCCGGGCGCGGCGTCGACGTGCGTTTGTTGCTCACCGGCCCGCGCACCGATCACCCGTCCGTGCGTTACGCCGGCCACCGTTATTACCCGCGCTTGCTGCGTTCGGGCGTGCAGATCTTTGAATACCAGCCGTGCTTCCTGCACTTGAAAATGGTGCTGGTGGACGATTGGGTAAGCATCGGCTCGTGCAATTTTGATCACTGGAATTTGCGCTTCAACCTGGAAGCCAACCTGGAAGCGCTGGACCCGGCATTGACCGAGGCCGTGGCGGGCAGTTTCGAACGGGATTTTACCCAGAGCCAGGCGGTCAGCCTGGAGGCGTGGAAGTCGCGGCCGTTGTGGCGACGGGTGAAGCAGCGGGTGTGGGGCTGGATTGATCGGTTGGTGGTCAACTTGCTTGACCGACGCGGCTAATCAGGTCACCTCGATCGAAATGTGGGAGCAGGCGTGCTCGCGAAGGCTGCGTGTCAGTTACTAAAAACAGTGACTGATCCACCGCATTCGCGAGCACGCCCGCTCCCACATGTTCTGACCGCATCAGGCGTTAGAGCAGTTCGAAGGTCTGCTGCTGCACATCCTGGGAATCCAACCCGATCTGCACATTGAACTCACCCGGCTCTGCCGCGAACTTGAGCTGGGTATTGTAGAACTTCAAGTCCTCCTCGGTGATGGTGAAGTGCAGCGTGCGCTCTTCACCCGCCTTGAGCATGACCTTCTGGAAGTTCTTCAGCTCCTTGATCGGGCGGATCATCGAGCCGGCCACGTCTTGGATGTACAGCTGGACGACGGTTTCCCCATCCACCTTGCCGGTGTTTTTCACGGTGACACTGGCATCGAGCTTGCCGGTCTTGTTCAGCGTGGTGGACGACAGCGCCATGTCCGACAGGCTGAACGTGGTGTAGCTCAAGCCATATCCGAATGGGAACAGCGGCCCGGTGGTGTCATCGAAGTACTGCGAGGTGTAGTTGCCCGGCTTGCCTGGGGTGAACGGCCGGCCGATGGTCAGGTGGTTGTAGTAGGTGGGAATCTGCCCCACCGAGCGTGGGAAGGTGATCGGCAGCTTGCCTGACGGGTTGTAGTCACCAAACAGCACGTCGGCAATCGCGTTGCCGCCTTCGGTGCCGGCGAACCAGGTTTCCAGGATCGCGTCGGCCTGTTGGTTCTCTTCGAGGATCGACAGTGGACGGCCGTTCATCAGCACCAACACCAGCGGCTTGCCGGTAGCCTTCAGGGCCTTGATCAGGTCGCGCTGGCTCTGCGGGATGTTCAGGTCGGTGCGGCTCGAGGATTCGTGGGACATGCCACGGGACTCACCCACGGCGGCGACCACCACATCGGCCTCCTTGGCGGCCTTGACCGCTTCGTCGATCATCACCTGGGCAGGGCGGGTGTCATCCACCACTTCAGGGGCATCGAAGTTGAGGAAGTTCAGGTAGTCGACCACGGCCTTATCCTGGGTGATGTTGGCGCCACGGGCATAGATGATCTTGCCTTTTTCGCCAATCACCGCGTTGAGGCCGTCGAGCAGGGTGACCGATTGTTCCGGTTTGCCGGCAGCGGCCCAACTGCCCATCATGTCGATCGGCGCCTTGGCCAGCGGGCCGACCAGGGCGATGGTCGCGGATTTTTTCAGTGGCAGGGTGTTGTTCTGGTTTTTCAGCAGCACCAGGCTGCGGCGCGCGATGTCGCGGGCTTCTGCGCGGTGCAGGCGGCTTTCGGCGTAGGTGTCGGCCGGGTCGTCCTCGGCTTTGCCGATACGCAGGTAGGGGTCCTTGAACAGGCCCATGTCGTACTTGGCGCCGAGCACTTCGCGAACGGCGTTATCAATGTCGCTCTGTTCGATCTCGCCGGACTTGAGCAGCCCCGGCAATTCCTTGCCGTACAGCGAGTCGTTCATGCTCATGTCGATGCCGGCCTTGATTGCCAGCTTGGCGGCTTCGCGCCCATCCTTGGCCACGCCGTGCTTGATCAGTTCGAAGATCGCGCCATGGTCGCTCACGGCCAGGCCCTTGAAGCCCCAGTCCTTGCGCAGCAGGTCGTTCATCAGCCAGGTGTTGGCGGTGGCGGGTACGCCGTTGATCGAGTTCAGCGCCACCATCACGCCGCCGGAACCGGCCTTGATCGCCGCGTGGTACGGCGGCAGGTAGTCCTGGTACATCTTGACCGGGCTCATGTCGACCACGTTGTAATCGCGGCCGCCTTCCACCGCGCCGTACAGGGCGAAGTGCTTGACGCTGGCCATGATGCTGTCGGCATTCGCGGGGCTCACGCCCTGGAACGCCTTGACCATCACTTCGGCAATGCGCGAGACCAGGTAGGTGTCTTCACCGAAGCCCTCGGACGTACGACCCCAGCGTGGGTCGCGGGAGATGTCGACCATCGGCGCGAAGGTGATGTCGAGGCTGTCGGCGGCGGCTTCCTGGGCGGCGATGCGCCCGGAGCGGCCGATGGCGTCCATGTCCCAGCTGGAGGCAAGCGCCAGGCTGATCGGGAAAATCGTGCGGTGGCCGTGGATCACGTCGTAGGCGAAGAACATCGGGATCTTCAAGCGGCTGCGCATGGCCGCGTCCTGCATCGGACGGTTTTCCGGGCGGGTGATGGAGTTGAACGTGCCGCCGATGCGACCGGCGGCGATTTCCTTGCGGATCAGCTCACGGGGCATCTCGGGGCCGATGCTGATCAGGCGCAATTGGCCGATCTTTTCATCCAGGGTCATCTGCTTGAGCAGGTCGCTGACGAAGGCGTCCTTGTCCTTAAGCGCAGCAGGCTTTGTTTCTGCCCAGACGGGATGGGTGGCCAGAGTGGCAACAAGGCCGAGCAAACACAGCTTCTTCATGAATATCCTTTTTCGGCTCACTGCACAGCAATTACGCTGATCGGCCAAAATGTGGGGAGCGTCTATTGTTGTTCGGGTGTTGTTCAGATAAATGCAGCACACTCTGAACTCTTTTTCGCGCTGGGCATCTTTGTAGCTGATTGGTTCGATGCATTCCAGTGGTGGCGGATTATGCCCCAAGCGCGCGGTGTATAGGGTTAGTCGTAACATTCCATCAAGATTGGGCAGGAGAAACACCATGCAAGCAGCACAAGGTTACCGCTGGGGCTTGAAAGCCGCGGCGCTGCTATTGATCAGCACAGTGCTGAGCGGTTGTGGCATCAATAACATCCCGACCCTGGACGAACAGGCCAAAGCCGCCTGGGGTCAGGTGCAAAACCAATACCAACGCCGCGCCGACCTGATCCCCAACCTGGTGGAAGTGGTCAAGGGCTACGCTGCCCATGAGCAGGACACCCTCACCGCCGTGATTGAAGCACGGGCCAAGGCCACCTCGATCCAAGTGGATGCGAGCACCCTCGACAATCCGGAAAAACTCAAGCAGTTCCAACAGGCCCAGGACGGCTTGAGCGGTGCACTCAGCCGCTTGATGGTGGTGTCCGAGCGCTACCCGGACCTGAAGGCCAACCAGAACTTCCTGGCCCTGCAATCCCAGCTTGAAGGCACTGAAAACCGTATCGCCGTGGCCCGCCGCGACTTTATCCAGGCAGTGCAGGCCTACAACACCGAGATCCGCACCTTCCCGGGCCGCCTGTGGCACAGCGTGATGTACAGCGACTTGCCGATCCGCGCCACGTTTGAAGCCACCAGCGCCGATGCCGATAAAGCGCCGCAAGTGAAGTTCAAATAAGGCTGCACTGAGGTGTCGATGCGTTTATTACGGATAGGCCTGGCGCTGTGGTTGTTGGCCTGCGTGGGCGTGGCCCAGGCGGCGCTGAGCTTCCCGGCGTTGAGCGGGCGGGTGGTGGACACCGCCCAGATGATCGACCCGGCGGTGCGCGAGCAGATTACCCAGCAATTGCAGGCACTGGAGCAAACCCGTGGCGACCAGATCGTGGTGGTCACGGTGCCAGACCTGCAGGGCGTGCCCATTGAGGATTACGGTTATCAACTCGGCCGCCAATGGGGCATCGGCCAGAAGGGCAAGGACAACGGCGCGCTGTTGATCGTCGCCCGGGATGAGCGCAAATTGCGCATCGAAGTCGGCTATGGCCTCGAAGGCACGCTGACCGATGCGCAGTCCTGGGTGATCATCAACCAAGTGATCGCGCCTAAGTTCAAGGCCGGTAATTACAGCCAGGGCATCAGCGACGGCGTTTCGGCGATGGTGCAGGTGGTGGGCGGCGAGCCGCTGGCCGTGCCGGCGCATGTGGCGGATGCCAACTTTGCCAAGGATAATCCCGGGTTTTCCATTGGCCTGTTTATCCTGCTGATCGGCGTGTTGTGGCTGTGCAATCGCATGGGGCTGCCGGTGGGCGCTATCTTGCTGGCGATTCTCAGCAGCAGCGGCCGTGGCGGTGGTGGCGGGGGCGGCGGTGGTGGTTTCCGGGGCGGCGGTGGCGGCTTTGGCGGCGGCGGGGCTTCAGGCGGCTGGTGATGATAATAATGAGAGAGCAACGACAACCATGGCATTACTGACTGAACACGAGCAGCGCCAAGTCGCGGAAGCGATCGCCCGCGTCGAGAAAACCACCGACGCGGAACTGGTGACCGTGTTGGCCGCCCGCGCCGACGACTACGCCTACATCCCACTGTTGTGGGCCAGCCTGATCGCGTTGGTGGTGCCCGGTGTGGTGCATTACCTGTCGGGTTACCTGACCATGTACACCTTGTTGCTGGCGCAATGGGCGACATTCATCGTGTTGTGCCTGGTGTTCCGCCTGCCCAAGGTCACCACGCGGTTGATCCCCCGTTCGGTGCGCCACTGGCGTGCGTCCAACCTGGCGCGGCGGCAGTTCCTGGAGCAGAACCTGCACCACACGCTGGGCAGCACCGGCGTGCTGATCTTTGTCAGCGAGGCAGAGCGGTACGTGGAGATCCTGGTGGATGACGGCATTTCCAAACGCCTGGATGACAGCAGCTGGGATGTGATCGTCAAGGCGTTTACCCAGCAGGTGAAACAGGGGCAGACACTGGCTGGGTTTATCAGTTGCATCGAGGCCTGTGGCGAGTTGTTGAAGGTGCATGTGCCGGTGACGCAGACGCGTAACGAACTGCCGAATCGATTGGTCGTACTCGAGTAATCCAGACAGTGCAGTTCTAAATGTGGGTTTTGTGTCGGCAATACACTGACCGTTAGTCAAATAACCCCGTGCCCTGAACCGCTATCCCCCCTAAAATGCCCGGCATTCCCTGCCCGAGGCGTTTTAGTTCATGTCTGTCACCGCTCAACCTGCCCGTCCTGCGCCGGATCATCATGCCCAGTTCGTCGAACTGCTCAGCGCAAGCCTCGCGCAGAACGCCTTTATCAAGCTGGTGCTGGCCAAGTACGTCGGTGAGGAAGCCGAGTTGCATCGGCTGATCATCAAGCCGGTCACGGTCAAGGAACAGGCGTGCCTGTCCTTCGTCTACCGCTACAAGACCCGCGACATCACCAAGAACTTCCTGCTGGCGGAAGGTGTGGCGGCGATTGCCGAGTTGCTGCCAACCTCGTTCAAGAATGCGCACCTGCTGTCGCTGACTGACGAAGCCCAGTTGGAATACAGCAAAAAGAACAAAAGCTCACTGTTCAAAAGCAAGCCGCAGCAACTGCGTGAAGCGCCGTCGGCTGAACATAACCGTGAGAAGAATCGATTCCTCGATCTGAGCCGACCCTTTCTCGCCGACCTGGGCGTGACCGACGCCAAGCAGGCGCTGATCCCGTCGATGTCGCGCAAGTGGAAGCAGATCAACAAGTTCATCGAAGTGTTCAGCCATGCGCTCACCTCGTCACCCTTGAAGCTGGACCAGCCGGTGCGCGTCGCCGACTTCGGCTCGGGCAAGGGCTACCTGACCTTTGCCATTCACGACTACCTGCGCAACACCCTCAAGGCCGAAGGCGAAGTGACCGGCGTCGAGCTGCGCGAAGACATGGTGACCCTCTGCAACACCGCCGCCGCCCGCCTGGAGCATCCGGGGCTGGTGTTCAAATGCGGTGATGTGCGCAGCGTGGCGCCCAGCGAGCTGGACGTGATGATCGCCCTGCATGCCTGCGACATTGCCACGGACTACGCGATCCACACCGGCATCCGTTCCGGCGCGTCGATCATCATGTGCTCGCCGTGCTGCCACAAGCAGATCCGCCTGCAGATCCAGAGCCCGGCGCTGCTCAAGCCGATGCTGCAATACGGCCTGCACCTGGGCCAGCAGGCGGAAATGGTCACCGACAGCTTGCGTGCGTTGTTCCTCGAAGCCTGTGGTTATGAGACCAAGGTGTTCGAGTTCATCTCACTGGAGCACACCAACAAGAACAAGATGATTCTTGCGGTCAAACGCGCCGAGCCTGTGGACAACGCGCAGTTGCTGGAGAAAATCCAGGAGCTCAAGGCCTTCTACCACATCACCGAACACTGCCTGGAAACCCTGCTGCGCGCGGATGGCTACCTGGCCTGAAGCACGATGCGATTTAAAGAGTGGCAGCCTTGGGGGCTGGCGCAGGCTGCACCGCCGTCTTGCGCCCCAGCATCACCGTCACGATCACCCCACACGCAAACAGCCAGGTAATCGGCTCGATGTGTTCACCAAAGAACAGCGCCGAAAACGCGATGGTGAAGAAGATCTGCAACAGCTGGATCTGGCTGACTCGCGCAATCCCGCCCATGGCCAACCCGGCGTACCAGGCGAAGAACCCGAGGAATTGCGAAAACAGCGACACGTAGCCGAATGCCCACCAGGCGCGCATGGAAATCGCGCCTTGATGCTGCGCCGCCAGGTACCACACCGGCCCGATCAGCACGGGCGTCGACAGCACCAGCGCCCAGCAGATCACCTGCCAGCCGCCCATTTCCTTGGCCAGTCGGCCGCCTTCTGCGTAACCCAGCCCACCCACGGCAATCGCGCCCAGCATCAGCAAATCACCCGCCTGGATACTGCCGGCGCCGGTGATCAACGCATAACTCAATACCAACCCACTGCCCAGTGCCGCACAGGCCCAAAAGGCTTTCGACGGTCGTTCATGGGACAGCCACGCCGCGTACAGCGCCACGCACAGCGGTTGCAGGCCGTTGACCAGTGCGCCATGGGATGCCGGCAGGGTCTGCATGGCCCACGCTGACAGCACCGGGAAACCCAGGATCACGCCCGCGATCACCAGGCACAGCCCACGCACCTGACGCCAGGTCGGCCAGCGTTCGCGACGCCACAGCAACAGCGCCGCCGCCGGGATCGCCGCGAACAACGCACGGCCCAGGCCGTTGAGTAACGGATGGATTTCCTGCACCACGATGCGGGTGAAGGGCAGGGTCAGGCTGAAGATGATGACGCCCAGCAGGCCGAGGGCCATGCCGGTGTTTTCGCGCGAGCTCATGGAGAAGAACCGAATCTAGAGGGCTTCAAGGGAAGCCCATCTAGCCACATCCCTCACCGATCAAGGGTCTACAGCTGCGTGCGGATTTATCCGTACAGTTGCTGTCGGGTGGGAGCTGTCGAGCGTTCGCGAGGCTGCGATGGGCGCACCGCAGTTTTACGCAAAAAACGCGTCGCCTCCCTCGCGGGCACGCCCGGCTCCCACAACGGCCGTGCCCGTTTTAGAAGAAGCGCGTGACGCTGATCTTCGCGTCGCGGCCTTTGGTGTAGGCGCGGTCGCCACTCAGGGCCGGGCGGAAGTTGTTGTTGAACACGTTGTCCACGGTGAAGTTCACCTCAGTGCCTTTCAGGTAGGCCTGTTGTGGTTTCCATTTGGCGAACAGGCCCTGAGTGTTGTAGCGCTTGTTGCCGTACTGGTCGTAGAACAGGTCGCCCACGCCGCTGCCCGGGCCGCCGGAATAGTTGTCGCTGGGCAAACGGGAGGTCGCGCCGATGAACTGGCCGGTCCAGCCGACCTGGGCATCCCAGGCGGGAATATGGGTGCCAAGCACCAGTACCCATTTGGTCGGCGGGATATCCCGTGCCGCCACATCCGGACCCCAGGGGTTGGTGTAGGCGCCTTCATGATCACCCTTGGCATAGGCGAACGACACCGAGCCAAACAGGTAGGTGGAATTGTAGAAAGATTCGAGCTCGAAGCCCTTGATGGTCAGGCCACCGATGTTGCGATAGTTGGACAGGGCGCCCGGCGGGCAAGCCGTGGAGATGCTGCCGCCGTTAATGGCCTGGTTCTGGCAGCCGACGCCTGTAGCCTTGAAGATTTCGTCTTCGACTTTGTTGTGGAAGAAGGTGGTGCGCAGTTGCAGGTTGTCGTCGTGGGCGATCAGGTTGTCGAAGCTGCTGACGCTGCCCACGCTGATCGAGGTGATGCGTTCCGGGTCGAGGTCGACACTGGTGGCGGTGCGGCTGCCCAGGCCTTGGACTTCGTACTGTTCGTCGATCACTGGCGCGCGCCAGGTCTTGCTCCAGTTGGCGAACAGCCCGAGGTTCGGGTTGACGGTCCAGAACACTGCCAGGCGCGGCGACCAGCCGGTGTAGGTGCGGTCGCTGTAGTCGTGGCCAATGGACGGATCGGGGTTGCTGTAGTACGGCGCATCGTTGGCTTCGCCGCGGTTGCGGACGTGGTCGTAGCGCATCGATGGCGTGATGGTGACGTCGCCCAGGGTCACCGCATCCTGCACGAAGAAACTGTTGGTATCGACTTTGCCGTGGGGCATGAAGCCCGGCTGGAAATGCCCGTAGTTGTAACGCGGGGTGTTGTAGGTGGTACCCGGCATCCACATCTCGGTCTCGCGGATGTGCTTGCGGATCTGCCCGCCCACGGTGACGGCATGTTGCAACGGGCCAGTGTCAAACAAGCTGACGTTGCGCACGTCGAGGTTTTTGTCGGTGTAGGCGGTGTCCATTTTGCGCCCGCCGGTGGCCAGTTGAAAAAATGCCGTGGCGTCGCGTTCGTCGGTCTGGTCGGTGTTGGACTGGGAGTATTTGACGGTCAGGTCCACCAGCGGGTTATCCACGGGTGTGTATTCGTATTTGCCCGACCAAGTGGTGTCGACCGTGTCGCGATGGGCCAGAAAACGCTTCAGCGCTGCTTCGTAGCCATAGCGGTCAATGTTGGCCTGGGTGGGCGGCGTCGGGTAGCTGGCCGCTGAGAACGGCGTCCAGCGGTTGCTGTGTGACCGCGAGTAGGACAAGCCAACGGCGTGCTCTTCGGTGAAGTGGGCGTTGACCTTGAACAGCTTGCCGTCGACATTCTGGGCGGAGTTCGGCAGGCGCTGAGGGTTGATTGGGTACTGATTGTTTTCGTTGGGCAGTTTGGCGGCGACCTTCATGTCGTCGCCGTCGCGTTGGGTCAGGTAGGCCAGTGCGTCGAAACGACCATCGTCGGTACGTCCGAACACGGCGCTGCTGTAGACCTGCTCATGGTCGTTGCTGGAGTAACCGTATTTGAGCATCGCGCCACTGTTGCGACCGTCCTTGAGCAGGTCGGGGGCATCCTTGGTGGTCATGTTGACCGTACCGCCAAACCCGCCGTTGCCGGTGAAGGGGGAGTTGGGGCCTTTCTCCACCTCAATGCTTTTGATCAGCTCGGGCTCGATGAAGACTGTGCCTTGCTGATAGCGCTCAAAGCCGCTCTTGGTGGCCCCATCGACGGTCAGCGGTACGTCTTCGGCATCACCGAACCCGCGGATATTGATGGTCTGGCCGCCAGGTTTCAGCGAGCCGCCCTGGCTAACGCCCGGCAGGGTCTGCAGCAGGCTGGGGATGTTATTGGACTGGTAACGGTCGATGTCTTCCTGGCTCAGGGTGGAGCGGCCGACGGTGCTGGAATTGACCTCGGTACCTGTGCCGATCACGCTCAGAGCGTCCAATTGGATCACGCCGCTCTGGGTGGTGGTGCCTTCATCGGGGCGCACGACGTAGGTGCTGCCGACCTTGATCAAGGTGAGCTCACCGTTTTTCAGCAGGGTGCGAATCGCCACTTCCGGCGTGAAGTTGCCGTTGAGTGCCGGCGCCTGCACGTTCTTGAGCAGTTCTTCATCGAACAACAGCTGGATTTTCGCCTGCTGCGCCACCTGGCTCAAGGATGTCGCCAGCGGCTGCGCCGGCAGTTGCAGCGTGAGCGACTCGGCCTGTGCATTGAGGCTGAATACCAGGCAGCTAGCGATGAGCGTCGGTCGAAAGAACAGGTGCGAAGCGTGGCAAGGCGCGCGAAACATGAAATCCCCCGGTGTGGCCAAATGGCCGAAAAGGTGTACGTATCGAACTCAGACCGGAGGAAGACGGGGCTGGCGGAAAAATCCACACCCGCGAATGCAAAATATTCTCAAATAAGAATTCTGTCGGGTTATTTGCTCGGTTCGATGCGTACGATGCCATCTGCCGACGTCACGGTTTTGACCGGCAACAGCGCAGGCAGGGCGTTGAGCAGGGCGTCGGGATCATTCACATCCAGATTGCCCGAGACCTTCAGGTGCGCCACGGCGTTGCTGACCTGCAACGGTGCCTGGGGGCGGTACAGGCTCAGCTCATCGATCAGGCTGGCGAGGTCGCGGTTGCGAAACGACAGGTGACCGCTGCGCCAGTCGGCAACCTCTCCGGCGGTGAGCGTTTGCTGCTGTACCGTGCCCTTGGCGTAACTGAAGATCGCGCGTTGCTGGGCGCCCAGCAGGGTGACCGGGATTTTTGCATCAGGCTCGAACGCGACCTGGCCATGGGCGACGCTGACCACCAGTTGCTGTTGGCTGCGCCGCACATCGAAGCCGGTGCCGACCACGCGGATATTGGCCTCGCCCGCTTGCACGAACAGCGGCCGTTCTTTGTCGGCGGCCACTTCGAGGTACAGCTGGCCCTTGTCCAGGTGCACGATGCGCTGGTGCGCGGTGAAATCCACGCGCACGCGGGTGTTGGCATTTACATACACGCTGCTGCCATCGGGCAGGTTGAGCGTGCGCATGCCTTTGGCGTGGGCTGCGACCTGGGTGTGATACAGCTCACGGGGCGCGCCGAGGTGGGGGGCCATTACCGCGCACAACAACGCGGCCGCCACGGCCAGGGCTGGGCGCCACACCGACGGTTTGCGTTTGGGCAGTGCCGTGGGCTTGTTCAGTTGCTGCAGCTGGGCCAGGTCTGACCACAGTTGCTCGAATTCGGCATAGGCGCGGGCATGGGCGGGCTCGGCTTGCCAGGCGGCAAAGGCCTTGCGGTCGGCACGCCCCACGTCATTATTGCGGTTGCGGGCAAACCAGCTGGCGGCTTGGGCATCGATGGAGTCACTGTCCTTGATGTCCAGCAAGTCGGTGTCGCTCAGGCGGTTCATTCTGGCTGCTCCGTGCCGGGTTCGTGTTGAAGGCGTCGCTTGCAATGCAGCAGGGCAAAAGCGATGTGCTTTTCCACCATGCTGGTCGATATGCCCATGCGCTCGGCGATCTGCGCCTGGCTCAAGCCTTCGAAGCGGTGCAGCATAAGGGCTTCTCGCCGGCGGGGCGAGAGTTCGGCGAGGACTTCTTTCAACTGTTCCAGGCGTTGCAGGCGTTGCACGGCGGCCATGGGATCGTTTTGCTCGTCGGTGGCAGGCTCGGCGTCCATGTCGGCCTGATCAGAGTGGACGGTGTGCCGTACCTTCTGTTTGCGCCAGTGATCACGCAGCAGGTTGCGCGCCATCTGGAACAGAAACGCCCGTGGCTGCTCGACCTTGGCGCGGTCGCGGTAGTCCAGCCACTGAGTGAAGACATCCTGGGTCATGTCCGCGGCGTCGCTGGCGTTGTCTGTGCGCTTGCGCAGGAAATACAGAATATCTGTATAGAACCCGCGAAAGGCATCGGCCGACAGCGGGTCGGGCTTGGGACGAGACATGGATATCCTTCTTGACGAAGCACGACTTGGAGAAAGTCGCGAATGGTATCGAGAACCATTGTCATTTGTCTCTATTTTACGGATGTACCCAGTAAAAAATGTGGGAGCGGGCTTGCTCGCGAAAGCGGTGTGTCAGTCGATTTATCCATTGACTGGCGCACTGCATTCGCGAGCAAGCCCGCTCCCACAGGGAGTCGTGGTTAGCGCAGTAATGTTTTCAGTTGTTCGATCCCCACTTCACCCAGCGGGAACACCGGCAACCGAGGATCACCGGCTTCCAATCCGGTCAACCGCAGCCCGGCTTTGATTGTGGCTGGCAATCCACCCTTGAGGATGAAGTCCAGCAACGGCAACTGGCGGTAAAACACTTCCCGCGCCTGGGTCAGGTCATTCGCCAATACCGCCTCATATAACGCCAGATTGAGCTCTGGGATCAGGTTCGGCGCCGCCGTGCACCAACCCTTGGCGCCCGCCGCGAAGGCTTCCAGCGCCAAGGGGTTGCAGCCGTTGTAGAACGGCACGTCGCTCTGGCGATGCAGGTGGTGCATGCGCTGGATATCCCCGGTGCTCTCCTTGACCATGGTCACGTTGGGGACCTGCTTGATGATGCGCAGGATCAGGTCCACCGACATGTCCGTGCCACTGGTGGCCGGGTTGTTGTAGAGCATGATCGGTACGCCGATGCTGTCGCCGATCGCGGCGTAGTGGGCGAGGATTTCCGCTTCGCTGAGTTTCCAGTAAGACGTCGGCAGCACCATCACCACATCGGCGCCATTGGCTTCGGCGTAGCGGGCGCGGCGTACGGCTTTGGCGGTGGTGAGGTCGGATACGCTGACGATGGTCGGCACGCGACGGGCGATTTTTGCCAGGCTGTAGGCGCTGACTTCGTCCCACTCGGCGTCGCTCAAGTACGCACCTTCACCGGTGCTGCCCAGTGGCGCAATGGCGTGCACACCCCCCTCGATCAGGCGGTCGATGGAGCG
This sequence comes from Pseudomonas simiae, assembly GCF_000934565.1. Lineage (NCBI taxonomy): Bacteria > Pseudomonadati > Pseudomonadota > Gammaproteobacteria > Pseudomonadales > Pseudomonadaceae > Pseudomonas > Pseudomonas simiae. The sequence continues at coordinate 1,528,862 of NZ_CP010896.1, forward strand.
ACCCAGTGTGTTGAGGTCAATGCGTTGGCCGTCGGTGCTGAACGGGGTGATGGTGTAGCCGATGATGCCGTGAATGTTAGGGCTGGACATGGAAAATCTCCGGTCGGAAAAGGGCAATTCAGTTCAGGCAATCGGCGTGTTGACGCAGGTTCTGCCGGGCGTAGTAGTTGAACGCGGCGCCATGGCGCTTGGGTCGGGAGATCCAGTCGTGGGCCTCGCGTCCCAGCTCCGGCAGGATCGGCTTGATGGTGCCGGCCGACATCGCCAGCAACTGCAATTTGGCCGCGCGCTCGATCAACTGCGCGATCACGCAGGCCTCCTCAATGCTCGCCCCGGTGGACAACTGACCGTGGTGCGAAAGCAGGATCGCGCGTTTGTCACCCAGTGCCGTGGTAATGATTTCGCCTTCTTCATTGCCCACCGGTACGCCCGGCCAAGCCTCCAGGAAGGCGCAGTCTTCGTACAGCGGGCAAAGGTCCATATGGGACACCTGCAGCGGCACTTCCAGCATCGACAGCGCGGCGATATGGGTGGGATGAGTGTGGATGATGCAGTTTACGTCCGGCCGCCCACGGTAGACCCAGCTGTGAAAACGGTTGGCGGGGTTGGGGATGCCGTGGCCTTCCAGTACTTCAAGATCCTCGTTTACCAGCAACAGGTTGCTGGCGGTGATCTCATCAAAACCCAGGCCCAATTGCTGAGTGTAATAGGTGCCCTGTTCCGGCCCGCGCGCGGTGATCTGCCCGGCGAGGCCAGAGTCGTGGCCGTTCTCGAACAGGATGCGGCAAGTGAGCGCCAGCTTTTGCCGGTCAGTCCACGTATTATCTGCCAGGGTGTTTTGCATCTGGACGAGTGCTTGCTTGACCAGTTGGTCTTTTGGGAGTGCTAATGTCTTGGCCATATCGGGTGTCCTGGGTGGCTGCTAATGACACTAATGATGCTATATGACACTTTGTGTCATTGGCAAGCACAGCTCATCGCTTACTGCATGGATAAATCGCAGCGCATGTCTATCCGTTTGAAATTATTGAGAAAAAAACTTGGTGTTACTTTGGAAGCCCTGGCTGAAAAGTCCGGGATGACCAAGAGTTACCTGTCCAAGGTGGAGCGCGGGCTCAACACGCCTTCGATTGCCGCCGCGCTGAAGCTGGCCAAGGCGCTGAACGTGAAGGTCGAAGAGCTGTTCAGCGAAGACAGCGTCAGCCTCGACAGCTACAGCCTGGTGCGCAGCCATGAACGGCCTGACACGTCACCCGGTTATGCGGTGCTGGCCCATCAGGTCAGTGAACGCAGCCTGCTGCCGTTCATCATCTATCCGCCGGCGGAGTTCACCGACAAGACCTTCAAGGAGCATCTGGGGGAAGAGTTTCTGTTTGTGCACGAAGGCCAGGTGGAGGTGGATTTCATGAACGAACGGGTGATCCTGGAGCGTGGCGATGCGCTGCACTTCAATGCGCAGAAGCCCCATCGGCTGCGTTCGGTGGGGGATGTGCAGGCGCAATTGCTGGTGGTGGTGCACAGCGCGGAAGACTGACGTCGCGCTGGCCTTGTGAACGCGGTCAATGTGGGAGTGGGCTTGCCTGCGATAGCATCACCTCGATTCAGCTGACAGACCGCGGTGCCTGTATCGCAGGCAAGCCAGCTCCCACAATGGATCGAAGTCGCACAAAAAATCAGCGTTCGACAGGCACTGACAGCGCAGGATGACCCAATGGATGCGTCCGCGCCGCAAAGAACTTCAGTGCCACGCCAGTCCCATCGAACAATTCCGAATACCGCCGCTTCTGCTGGCGGATGAACCCATCACTGCGCCCCGACACCGAGATCGCCAGCGTCGTCACGTTGGCCTGGCGAATCGCATCCACCAGGTGTTTATCCTGTGGGCCCAACTCATGCCCGAAGATGCACAGCGCCCCTTCGTGGCTCAGCAACTGCTCATAGCAGAACGACAAATAATCCGAACTGCGGATGGTCTTGAGCTTCTCTTCCACCTTGCCCTCACTGACGAACAGCGGCACATCATCAAGGGTCTTGATCGTGTTGTTGATCGCAAAACTGCTGAGCAAGGTGCTGTCGGTGGTCGGCAATTTGCGTGCGGTGCCATCGAGGTTGCGCACCAGGTGCAGGCCGCCGTGCAGGTAGAGGATGCGCGTGGTATCGGTGCGGGTATTGCGCAGGTCGAAGCTGGCGTCGGCGCTGCGGAACAGGTCGTCGATGCCTGGTGTGTGCAGGATCGCCCAATAGTTGAGCAAGTCGTAGTTGCTGGTGAACACGGTGGCGTAATGCTTCAGCTCATCGTTGATCGTCGCCAGCGTCGACGGCTGCACCAGGCGCCACGGGATATGCACCGCGTGGATGGTATTGATCAAGGCTTCCTTGATCGCGTAATAACGATTGCGCGGCGCCGCTGAGCTGACGGCCAGGGCTTTGTTGACCCGGCTGGTGGTCTTCAACGCGCCCAGGGCTTGCTCGAAGCTGCGGGTTTGCAGGGCGTCGAACACGCTGAGTTCGGATTGGCTGAGGGGTTTTTCTTCGACTGTACGGGCGTTTTCCAACAGCGAGTCGTAGGCAAAGTCTTCCCAAATCGTACGGCTCGCGCCATTGCCGATCAGAATCCCGCTGAAGTCGGTGCTGCTGCGCACTGCGCTCCAGTCTTCAAGGTGGGCGTCAATATCCTGGAAATCCTTCATTGCGGCGGGTCTACTCGAAATCGGCTGAGCGGTGACTTTATCACGGGTCGACGTTGATCCTGATCAAGATGCCGCAGAGGGCGCAGGTTGATGCTGTAGGTATAAAGCCTCTGAGGATTCGCCATGAGCAGCACCTTCTTCATCCCCGCCGTCAACATCATGGGCACCGACTGCCTCGACGAAGCCATGATCGCCATCCGCAACTATGGTTTTCGCAAGGCGCTGATCGTCACTGACGCCGGCCTGGCCAAGGCGGGCGTTGCGAGCATGATCGCCGAGAAACTGGCGATGCAGGACATCGACTCGGTGATCTACGATGGCGCCAAGCCCAACCCCAACGTTGAAAACGTCGAAAAAGGCCTGACCCTGTTGCAGGAAAGCGCCTGTGATTTTGTGGTGTCCCTGGGCGGCGGCTCACCCCATGACTGCGCCAAGGGTATCGCCCTGTGCGCGACCAACGGCGGGCATATCGGCGACTACGAAGGCGTCGACCAGTCCAGCAAACCGCAACTGCCCCTGGTGGCCATCAACACCACCGCCGGCACCGCCAGCGAGATGACCCGTTTCTGCATCATTACCGACGAAACCCGCCATGTGAAAATGGCCATCGTCGACCGCAACGTCACGCCGCTGCTGTCGGTCAACGACCCGAGCCTGATGGTCGGCATGCCCAAGGGCCTCACCGCCGCCACCGGCATGGACGCGCTGACTCATGCCATCGAAGCCTACGTGTCCACCGCCGCCAATCCGATCACCGACGCTTGCGCGATCAAGGCCATCGAACTGATCAGCGCCAACCTGCGCCTGGCGGTACGCGATGGCAGCGACAAAGCCGCGCGGGAGAATATGGCCTATGCGCAATTCCTCGCCGGCATGGCCTTCAACAACGCGTCCCTGGGTTTTGTGCACGCCATGGCGCACCAGTTGGGCGGTTTCTACGACCTGCCGCACGGCGTGTGCAACGCGGTGTTGCTGCCCCACGTGCAAAGCTTCAACGCCAGCGTCAGCGCCAAACGCCTGAGCGACGTAGGCCGCGCTTTGGGCGCCGACGTCAAGGGTTTCAGCGACGAAGAGGGCGCCCAGGCCGCCATCGCCGCGATTCGTAGCCTGGCCCATGACGTTGAGATTCCCGCCGGATTGCGCGAGCTGGGTGCCAAGTTGCAGGACATTCCATTGCTGGCGACCAACGCACTGAAGGATGCCTGCGGACTGACCAACCCTCGGCGGGCGGATCAACGTCAGATTGAGGAGATCTTCCGCAGCGCGTTTTGATCTGCCCGGCAGCGGGCGACGCACACCCACGCGGCGCCCGCCAACGCCATACATAAAGCCGCCAACGACCATGCCTGCTGACTCACTAGCAGGCTCGCCATACCGCCAATCAACGCCGCCATGAGTTGGTGCATGAAACCGCTCAACGCCATGGCGTAGGAACCACTCACCGGCGACTCATCGTTGGCCACGGACAAACTGATTGGGTAACTCATCGACTGCCCCAGCACTGCCACGCAATACGGCAGCCACAACAAGATGGCGAGCCCGCCAGCAAACACACTGCCTAAAAGCATCACTGCCGTTCCTGTCAGCAACAGGGCTACGCCCCAGCCCATCATCGTTAATCGACCCGAGCGCGCCACAAAGCGGTTGACCATCAATGCCCCCGCCAGATAAGCCGCGCTGATTGGCCAACCCAACCCACCATATTGCGCCGCGCTCCACTCGAAACGCCCTTGCAGTATCAACGGTGCACAGGTGTTGAAGGCAATGATCACCCCATAACCCAGGCCACCGGCCAAGGCTGGGTACAGAAACGGTGGATGCCGCACGATCGTGGCATAGATGCGCCAGGCGGATAGAGACTCGTCAGCTTTCACCAGTGCCGGGAACATCACCCGCTGCAACACCAGCATCAACCCGAGCGCGCCAATCGCCAACCCGTAGAAGATCGCCTCCCAGCCCAAGATCACCTGCAACAACGAACCTGCGAATTGGCCGATACCCAAGGCAATCACAAAGGTCATGCCCAGCCACGACAAACCCTTTGCCAGCAAAGCACCGCTGAAACTATCACGCACCAATACTCGCGCCATCACCGAAACACCGCCCGCGCCCAGCCCTTGAACCAGCCGCAATGCCAGGAACGCTTCAACGTTGAACGCTGAAGGGATTGCTGCACTCGCCAACGCATACACGGCAAGCGCTGCCAACAGCACAGGCTTGCGCCCAAAGCGTTCGCTCAGGTGGCCCCACAACAACATCGGCAAAGCCATGCCGACCAAGTAGATCGCTAGGGCCAGCGCGACGTGGCCTTCGGCGGCGGGGAGGGAACGTGCGATTGCTGGCACGGCGGGCAGGTAGCTGCTGATTCCGACTTGGGCGAGGAAGGCGGCACTGCAGGCTAGGGTGAGGGTGGTCGAGTTTTTCAAGAATGGGCATCCGTCATTGCGAGTGTTGAGCAAGTCATCGAAAACCCAACTGTTAGAACGAGCCGCATTGTTAGAAACTCTGAATTATTGGAAAGCACAAAGATTAAAGGTCGATTTTATTTTCTTCTATCAGACTCATGAGCCTTGAGCAAAATGAAAGTATTGTTTCATGGGCCATGTCCGCTCGGAGCGTTACGCGAATTGCCGCGTTCCCTCGGGGCACCACGGGGAAAAACACGGCCGAAGTGAAGAAGCCACTGTTAGCGAGTTGTGCAGCGATTATGTTCGCTTTTTCCGCCTCGCCACAGGGTATCAAACGGATAGCAGTGCGCGTACCTTGCTGCTCCGTCTCTATAAGGCTGTCAAATAGCTGTATGTTGGCGAGGAGCCTTTCCTGGAGTATAAGTAACTCATTCGTTTGATGGATTTTTATAGAGGCTAGGCCTGCGCCGATAGAGGCGGAATTTAAACTTTGGGACCAGTTGCTAGGACCGCCGTATCGATACATGAGGCTCTTTTGTTTTTCACTACCAAACATCACTAATCCTCCGCTGGCACCGAATGACTTGCCGAGAGACGCGACAATCAAAGTTTGATCGTCTAGCGATTGAAAGTGTGGTCGGATGAATCCTCTTCCTTTCTCTCCAAATGCAGATAAAGCGTGAGAGTCGTCCAGATAAAGAAATAGCCCATACCGCGATTTAAGATAGAGCAAGCTGTCAATATCCGCTTGTCCACCCATGCTGTAGATGCCGTCCGCTATGTAAGCGACGTGTTTGCGCGTCTTACATAAGTCTTCAATAAAACATATGTCATTGTGAGGTGCGGTTGTTACGTCTGTCTCATCTGCACAGGAAGCTTTAATATGGTTCATCGAATAATGAGAGTGTTTGTCGAATACCATTGTCGGGGGCGTGTTATCAGTGAAGGCGCCACTAGCAAGTAAGGGCAATAAGCCGGCACTGGCTGCACTGCAGGACAAGGTGCTTAGATATGTTGAGTTTAATAGAGTTGATAGCGTTGTTTCGTATTGCTCAAGTATGTCTAGCTTGCATCGATTTTTTGAATTTGCGATTCGTAATGTCTTAGCGGTCGTTATGCCTTGGATCGCGCCTTCCAATATTTGTGGGTGGTAGTCAAGACCAAGATATGAGGTGGTGCAGAAGTGGTGAAGGTCTCGTCCATATTGGTCAGTAAAATAGTTGGGTTTCTTTACGGTTGCATTAAGTTCACAAATTCGTCCGGTTTTGGCTGATTGCCAGTCTTTATCAGAGAGCGCGATTATCTTTTTGTGGTTTGAGAATTTATGTGTGACTTGTGGGGTTTCCATTTTTTCGTCCTTGGAGGTGATGGGCGGAAACAGTAACGGGAAAAGTTTTGAAGGTTAAGTCAGGCGCTTCCTATACGATCAATGCCAGGCGAATATTTTAGTGTGAGTAATTTCCTACGAGGTTTAATGGCAAATCAATGTTTGCGTCTATGTAGTAATGGGGGCGAGGAGTATTTTATTGTGGTGTGTCGAGCTAAGCGTTTGAGGGGGCTTGCGATTTGTTGAGGTCGCCTCTCACTATATTGAGTAAGGTGGCAGTGTTGAGGACGGATGTGACGATGGCTTTCGAAGGCCTGTCTCTCAGGTAGTCAAACTGGCGGGATGAAGGGAGTACTAGATGAGAGTTCTATTATTCGGTGCCACCGGCATGGTCGGCCAGGGCGTGCTACGCGAGTGCCTGTTGGCCGCCGACGTGCAGGAAGTCGTCGCCGTCGCCCGCACGCCCTTGACCCAGGAGCACGGTAAGCTGCATCAGGTGTTGCACAGCGACATGCTGGATTTCCAGCCCCTGGAAAATCTGCTGCAAGGCTTTGATGCGTGTTTCTTCTGCCTCGGCGTTTCGTCGGCGGGGATGAATGAAACCCAGTACACCCAACTCACCTATGACCTCACCCTGGTCGCCGCCAGTACGCTGGCGCGGCTCAATCCGCAGATGACGTTTATCTATGTGTCCGGCGCCGGTACGGATAGCTCCGAGGCGGGCAAGTCGATGTGGGCGCGGATCAAGGGCAAGACCGAGAACGCGTTGCTGCGCCTGCCGTTCAAGGCCGTGTATCTGTTTCGGCCGGGAGTGATCCAGCCGTTGCATGGCGTGCGTTCGAAGACGCCGTTGTACCAGACCTTCTACTCAGTGCTTGGGCCGTTGTTGTCGTTGGTGCGGCGGCTGAAGCCGGGTTGGGTCGTGAGCACCGAGACGGTGGGCCGGGCGATGTTGCAGGTGGCAAGCCAAGGTGCGCCGCAGCCGGTGGTGGAGCAGGCCGAGATCAATCGGCTGGCCAGCGAGCGTCGCTGATGTTGCACAAGAGCCTGGTGCGTCGGCTGGACTTGATCACGCTGCAGCTGTTCGTTGCGGTGTTTGAGGAAGGTACGCTGACCCGCGCCGCCAACCGTGAAGCCATTGCCGTGTCGGCCGCCAGCAAGCGGCTGATGGAGCTTGAGCAGGTGCTGGGCGTCAGTCTGTTCGTGCGACGGGCCAAGGGCATGGACCTGACGGCGGCCGGCGAAACGCTGTTGCACCATGCGCGGCAGATGCTGTTCAACGTCGAGAAGATGGGCCTGGAGCTGGGCGAGCACAGCCACGGCGTGCGCGGTTATGTGCGGATGCTGGCCAACCTGTCGGCAATCATTCAGTTTCTTCCGGAAGACCTGCGGGATTTTTCCGAACGGCATCCCGAAGTGAAAACCGACCTGGAGGAACGCCCCAGCAATGGCGTGGTGCAAGGCGTGCTGGATGGCGTGGCGGACCTGGGCATCTGCTCCAGTGACACCGATACCAAAGGCCTGCCCAGCGTGACCTATCGCCACGACAAACTGGTGGTGCTGATGCCGGCGGATCACCCATTGGCGGCGCGCAAAAACCTGGCATTTGCCGACACCCTGGACAGTGATTACGTGGGCCTGCACGCTGCCAGCTCGATCAATATGCGCACCCACGCCGCCGCACGCGAGGCGGGCAAGATGCTGCGCCTGCGCATTCATGTGCCGGGGTTCGATGCGATGTGCCGGATGGTCCAGGCGAATATGGGCATCGGCATCCTGCCGCAGAAAGCGTACGAACTGTTTGGGCGTGCCTTGGGTTTGCATGCCGTGCCGCTGACGGACGACTGGTCGGATCGCAGCCTGATCCTGGTAGTGCGCGATGAGGCGCAGTTGTCGCCGGTCAGCCGGCTGCTGTTCGATTATCTGAGTGTTCGCGTTTAGCGAACGCTCCTTGCCAACTGACGGTTGGATTTCTCCGGCCTCTGGCCTCTAGTCTTGGCGTCACATTCCAAGAACAAGAGGTACACCCCATGACGGCTCCCCTGAGCGGTATCAAGGTGGTCGAGATCGGCACCTTGATTGCCGCGCCGTTTGCCGCCCGGATGATGGCCGAGTTTGGTGCCGAGGTGATCAAGATCGAAGCCATGGGCCAAGGCGATCCGCTTCGCAAATGGCGAAAGCTGCACGAAGGCACCTCGCTATGGTGGTACCTGCAATCGCGCAACAAGAAGTCGCTGGCGCTGGACCTCAAGTCGCCGGAAGGCCTGGACCTGATCAAGCAATTGCTCGGCGACGCCGACGTCCTCATCGAAAACCTGCGCCCCGGCGGCCTGGAGAAACTCGGCCTCGGCTGGGACGTGTTGCATGCCCTCAACCCCAAGTTGACCCTGGTGCGCATCTCCGGCTACGGCCAGACCGGCCCTTATCGTGACCGTCCGGGCTTTGGTGCGATTGGCGAGGCCATGGGCGGGATTCGCTACACCACCGGCAATCCGGATTCGCCGCCAGCGCGAGTGGGCGTGAGCCTGGGGGATTCGCTGGCTTCGTTGCACGGTGTGATTGGCGCACTGATGTCGTTGCTGCGGGTCAAGACGGGGCAGGGCGACGGGCAGATTGTCGATGTGTCGCTGGCCGAAAGTGTGTTCAACCTGATGGAAAGCCTGGTGCCGGAATACGACATGCTCGGCCATGTGCGCGAACGCAGCGGCGGCGCCTTGCCGGGCATTGCACCGTCCAACACTTACCTGACGGCCGACGGTGCCTACGTGGTAATCGCCGGCAACAGTGATCCGATCTACAAGCGGTTGATGACCACCATTGGCCGTGCCGATCTGGCCGAAGCGCCTGAATTCGTCCACAACGATGGTCGGGCCGCCAAGAGTGGGTTACTCGACGCCGCGATCACGCACTGGACCAGCAGCCGGCCCATCGAGCAAGTGCTCAGCGCTCTGGAGGCCGCTGAAGTACCGGCCGGGCGTATCTACTCCGTAGCCGATATCGTCAGCGACCCGCACTACCAGGCGCGTGACATGTTGCTCAATGCCGAGCTGCCCGGCGGTGTGTCGGTGAAGATGCCCGGCATCGTCCCCAAGCTCTCGGAAACCCCTGGCGGCGTGAATTGGCAGGGCCCGACGTTGGGCCAGCACACCGACGATATTCTCGGTAGCCTGGGCCTCACCGGCGCTGATATCCAACGCCTGAAAACCGCGGGAGTGGTGCAATGATTTCCGACTACTGCGACGCGCTGATCGTGCAGGAAGTGTCGCCGCGCGACGGCCTGCAGATCGAGCCGACCTGGGTCGAGACGGCCGACAAGATCGCCCTCATCGACCAGCTTTCCCTCGCCGGTTTTTCGCGGATCGAGGCGGGTTCGTTCGTCTCGCCCAAGGCCATTCCGGCGTTGCGCGATGGTGAGCAAGTGTTCAAGGGCATTGAGCGCAAGGCCGGTGTGATCTACGTGGCGCTGATCCCCAACCTCAAGGGCGCGCAGCGTGCCATTGAGTCTTGCGCCGATGAACTGAACCTGGTGATGTCCGCCAGCCAGACCCACAACCTGGCCAATATGCGCATGCGCTGCGAGGCGTCGTTGGCGGCGTTTGGTGACATCGTCAGTTTTGCCGGCGATTTCCCGGTGAGGCTCAACGCCAGCATCGCTACCACCTTCGGTTGCCCGTTCGAAGGCAAGATCGATGAAGACCGCGTGTTGCAGATTGTCGAGGCGTATCAAGCACTGGGTATCCGGGGCATCAGCCTCGCGGACACGACTGGCATGGCCAACCCGCGCAAAGTGGAACGCTTGGTCAAACGCGTGCTGGAGCGCGTGTCCGCCAGTGATCTGACCCTGCATTTCCACAACACCCGCGGCCTGGGCCTGTGCAATGTGCTGGCCGCCTATGAGGCCGGCGCCCGTCGTTTTGACGCGGCGCTCGGTGGCTTGGGTGGCTGCCCGTTTGCGCCGGGGGCGTCGGGCAATATCTGCACCGAAGACCTGGTGAACCTGTGTGATGAAGTCGGGATTCACACCGGCATCGACCTGCCGCACCTGCTGAATATGTCCCGCCGTCTTCCCGCGTTGCTTGGACACGAGTTGCCCGGCCAGGTAGCCAAGGCCGGACGCAATTGCGACCTGCATCCACCCCCGGCGTACATCGCCACGCTGTAACGCCGCACCAGACAACAAAAACAATCGGGCGCCTGTGAGCAGCCCGCTGGAGAGAAACCATGAGCACTAATACGTTGGAGGCCGGCGCGCGCCCGGCCGCTGAAATCGATGCCGAAAAAGCCCTGGTCAGCAAGGTCGCCTGGCGCCTGATGCCGCTGATCATGGTGTGCTACCTGTTCGCGTTTTTTGACCGGATCAACATCAGCTTTGCCAAGTTCCAACTGCAGGCGGACCTGAGCCTGAGCGACACCGCCTATGGCCTGGGGGCCGGGCTGTTCGTGGTGGGGTATGTGATCTTTGAAGTGCCGAGCAACATGATGCTGTACAAGGTCGGCGCCCGGCGCTGGATTGCACGGATCATGATGTCGTGGGGCCTGGCGACGGCGGCCATGGTGTTTGTCACGGCTGAGTGGCAGTTCTATGCGCTGCGCTTTCTGATCGGCGCGATGGAGGCGGGGTTCGCGCCGGGTGTGCTGTATTACCTGACCCTGTGGTTCCCGCAGCATTTCCGAGGACGCATCACCTCGATGCTGTTCCTGGCGTCGGCGTTTGCGGGCCTGGTGGGCGCACCGTTTTCCGGCCTGGTGCTGGAACACCTCGACGGTGTGTTGCAGATGCGCGGCTGGCACTGGTTGTTCCTGCTCGGCGGCTTGCCATGCATCGGCCTGGGGTTTCTGGTGCTGACGCTGCTCAAGGATCGCATCGAAGACGCCCACTGGTTGACGGCGGCGGAGAAGACCCTGCTGTCGAGCCGCATCGCCAAGCATGAGCCGAACCAGCACGGTGGCTCGCTGTTGTCGGCAATCCGTATTCCAGGGTTCCTGATGCTCGGCTTCATCTACTTCCTGATCCAGGTGGCATCCTACGGCCTCAACTTCTGGGCGCCGCAGTTGATCCGCAGCGCGGGCACCCAGAGCCCGGTGATGATCGGCCTGCTCACGGCGATTCCTTATGTGTGTGGCGCCATCAGCATGGTAGTGATCGGGCGGCTGTCGGATGCTACGGGTGAGCGCCGCAAGTTCGTCTGCGGCCTGGTGGTGCTCGGGGCAGTGGGCTTCTTCAGTGCTGGCATTTTTGCCGACCACACCACCTTCCTGATCATTGCCCTGGGCATGCTGGGCGCGGGCATCATTGCCTCGATCCCGACCTTCTGGACGCTGCCGCCCAAGTTGCTGGCCGGTGCCGGTGCAGGCGCGGCGGGCGGTATTGCGGTGATCAACACCCTCGGGCAATTCGGTGGCATTGTCAGCCCGGTGATGGTGGGGCGCATCAAGGACCTCACCGGCAGTACCACACCCGCTCTGTACGTGATTGGCGTGTGTGCGCTGTTGGCGGCAGCATTGCTGCTGTGGGGCCTGCCGCAGAAACTGCGCACCCTCGATAAGGGTTGATCAGCCTGCGGTTGCCAACGCCCGGGCAGGTGTGGCACTGAACTGAATCAACACCACGCCGCCGATCAACAACAACGCCCCCAGTACGCGGGGCGTTGTCAGTTGGCGTTCCACCAGGCCGAACAGACCGAAGTGATCCAGCACCAGCGACGCCAGAATCTGCCCGGCCATGGCCAGTGCGATAAACCCCGAGGCGCCAAGCTTGGGCAACAGCATCAACGCCAGGGAAATAAAACACACGCCAAACGCGCCACCGGCCCACATCCACAGCGGTGCCTTGCTGATAAACGCCAGGCTCGGCAGCGGGAGGCGCAGCGCCAGAATCACCGGCAGCAACACGATGATGCTCACCAGCAACGACGCCAGCGTGGCCCACAGCGGGTGACCAAGCCCGCGCCCGAGGTTGGCGTTTATCGCACTCTGAAACGGCACCACCGCCCCCGCGATGACCGCCAGCGCGAATAAACCCACCCAATGCAACGTTGTCATGTCGAATCTCCCAGAGGTTTTGCTGGACTCTAGGCTATTCGTCGCGCAAATTTAAATTCCAATTTCTTATGCAGAGCATGCAGCTGATGAATGATCTGCGCCGCATTGACCTCAACCTGCTGGTGATCCTCGACGCCTTGCTCAGCGAGCAACACGTCACCCGTGCGGCTGAGCGCTTGCACCTGAGCCAACCGGCGGTCAGTCACGCGTTGGCACGCTTGCGTGACCTGCTGGGTGACCCGCTGCTGGTACGCCAAGGTGGCAGTCTGGTGCCGACTGCTCGCGCGCTGGAGTTGGCCCCGCCGCTGACAGAAGCGCTCGGCCAGGTACAGGCGTTGCTGGCGCCGAACCGCTTTGACCCGGCGTCGGCCAAGCGCAGGTTTCGGGTGGCGATGTCCGATTACAGTGCGGCGATTTTCCTACCCGACCTGGTGCGAACGCTGCGCCGCGAAGCGCCGGGTATCGATCTGCAAATCATCCAGGCCAGTCGTGAGGGCATGGTGGACGGGGTGCTCAATGGCGACCTCGACTTGGCGGCGGGTGTTTTTCCCGATATGCCTGCCGAACTGCGGACTACGCCGTTGTTTGAAGAGCACTACACGTGCCTTGTGGACCGCGATAGCCTGCCGGCAAGCGGCACACTGGATCTGCCGACCTACCTGTCACGCCCCCATGTATTGCTGGAAATGCGCGGCAGTGGCACTCCGGAAATCGAGCGGGCACTGACAACGATTCGGGAACGTCGGCATGTGGCGATCAGCCTGCCGCACTGGGGTGTAGCGCCGCAACTGATTCAAGGCACCGACCTGATCCTTACCGTATCGTCCCGTGGCCTGCTGAATATTGATCACCAGCACTTGCTGGCGGTGCCCGCGCCGTTTCATATCCCTTCGTTTGCATTTGAGCTGGCGTGGCATGCACGGCGGGGTGGGGATTCGGGGTTGCAGTGGTTGATTGGGCAGGTGCAGGGTGTATTGTCCGAAGGCCACTGCTGACAGGACAACAACACCCTGCGCTGCGGCTTCACCCACCTCGCCTACCTCTCACTGCCGGGGCTCTTTTGGCAACAAGCCCGCTGGATTTGACGATGACCGTTCGTCGCACTGGCGAGTTTTTTCTAAACCTTTGCCGCCCTGAAAATTCGAATTGAGGGCGGGGTGTGTTCCCCCGCCCTTATTTTTAGCCTGGAGGAACCCATCATGAGCCGCATGGCTATCCGGTTACGCACCGCCAGTTTCGCGATGCTGCTGGGCCTCGGCGCCAGCAATGCCTTCGCCCAGTCGCCTGCTGAATTCATCGAGCAGGCTTCGGCCAAAGGGATGGCCGATATCGAAACCAGTCGCATGGCTCACGCCAAGACCTCGTCCCAGGAGATCAAGGATTACACCATCGAGGTGATCAACGAACGCACCCTGGCCAACCAGCACCTGGCGGCTATCGCGAAGAAGCTTGACCTGCCGGTGGCGCCTCGGGAAAAGATCGTCGACAAAGCCGAAACCTTGATGCCCGAACTCAAGGACGGCGACTCCTTTGATGCGGCCTATACGGCGCAACAGGTCAAGGAAAACGAAGACGCCATTGCCCTGTTCAAGAAGGAAGGTGCAGCGTCGGATGTGCCGGAAATAAAAGCCCTGGTGGATGAGACGCTGCCCAAGTTGGAAGAGCGTCTGCAAAAGGCTCGCGCCTTGGCATCGACTTACGGTAAAGGTCATCAAGGCGACGGTTGAAGCCATGACTTGAAGTAAAAAACGGCGGTTGGACCTGTTCCAACCGCCGTTTTTTCATGCCTGGTTCAAATCGGTTTTGATCGGTGCCGCATCGTCGGCAGCATGACCGCAACTGCTGTTCAGACTCACCGTGCCCGCGTTGCCGATGCTGCGGTATTCCTGGCGCAGTTTTTCCAGTTCCTTGCGATCCAGTCCATCCAGGCTGAGTACGGCATTCTGCGCATCCTTGGACACACGTAGCAGTTCATCGATCTTGATATGCAGGATGTCGTTGTCGCGGTTCTGCGTGTTCTGGATCAGGAACACCATCAGGAACGTGATGATGGTGGTTGAGGTATTGATGATCAGTTGCCACGTGTCGTTGTAGTGGAAATACGGCCCGCTCAGACTCCATGCCAGGATCAACGCCACTGCCGCGTAAAACGTGCGCGGGCTGCCGGCCCAACGGGACAGGGATTGAGAGACTGCGGAGAATTTCATGACCGTTTTTCCTTTGTAAGGGGGTGATGAAATAATGGACCGCACGGTGGCTTTGAAATTTCTTTTTACATTTGATCCGCGTTTTTAGAACACCAGTTCGGCCTGGCCTGTCCCTTCCAGCGTCAGTAAATACTGCTTGGCTTCCAACCCGCCCGCAAAGCCGGTCAACCCGCCCGATGCGCCAATGACCCGATGGCACGGCGCAATGATCGAGATGGGGTTACGCCCATTGGCCGCCCCCACTGCGCGTACGGCTTTGGGGTTGCCAATCTGCTGGGCGATCTGGCTGTAGCTGCGGGTTTCGCCGAAGGGAATGGTCAGCAACGCCTGCCAGACCTGTTTCTGGAAGTCGGTGCCGGCGAAGTCCAGTTCCAGCTCGAAATGTGTGCGGGTACCCGCGAAGTATTCCTGCAACTGGCATTCGGTTTCCAACAGCACCGGGCTTTCAGGCGCTTCGTACAAGTCGCCCAGACGCACACGGTTGGCGCGCTCGGTAGCCCACAGGATGGCGCCGAGTTTATCGTTGCGCGCCACCAGGGTGAGCTGGCCGACAGGGGAGGGCATGAGCTTGTATTCGTAGGCCATGATCAGGGCTCCTGAAGGTGGGTGTAGGGGGAGTCTAGACCGGCGGCCCTATGGGCAAACTACGTTTCTTGCGGTCAAATTCAGCGCCGCCAGTCGCGCCATTCCGAGAACGCCGGATAAGCGTACAACCACGCGATGTAACCAAGGGCCATCAACCCCGTGGGGGTCGATGACCGGTCTTTTTGGGGCGGCGGTAGTTGGCATGTGTGAGCGCATAGGAATGGCGTCCGGGAGAGGTGTTGCGATCGAGTTACCGCATGTGCAGGGGCTGCGCAATGACGGCGAGGAACGCATCAACCAGCACACTTTTTGTTGCAGTCCGGGTCAACACCAACAACTGGGCACAGGCGTCCACTTCCACCAACGGCCTGTACGTCACGCCCTTATTCATCAGGCTCTGGGTACATTCCGGCACCAACGCCACACCTTGTCCGGCAGCCACCAGCGCAATGATCGACGTGATCTGCCGCCCGGTCGGTCCAAGGCGTAAAGGCTGGCCGTGATGCCGATAAAGCTGTTCGATGGACTGGTTGAGCCCCGATCCATAATCTGCAGGAAACAGAATCAACGGGTAGGCACTGAGCTGCGCCAGGTTGACGCTTGGCTGGCGCGCCAACGGGCTTTCACTGGACACGGCGGCCACCAACCGTTCTTCGCCCAGCGACAGCGCTTGCACCGCTTCGTCTTGCGGCAACAAGCGACTCAAACCGAGATCCAGCCGCCCATCCGCCACTTGCGCGCCCAGGCTGCCGGAGGCGCATTCCACCAGCGTCAACTGCACATCGGGAAAGCGCTGGGCAAACGCCTGGATCGCCTGGCTGAACAGGTCCGACAGGGCAATCGAACTCACATAACCCAACGTTAGCTGCCCTGCGGTGCCCGCCGCCAGTTTGCCCGCGATCACTTGCGCCAATTCCACCTGCTCCAGCACGCCGCGGGCGTAGGGCAGGAACGACCGGCCTTGCGCGGTAAGGCTGACCGTGCGGCTGGTGCGATCGAATAGCTTGAAGCCCAACTCGGTCTCCAGCGCCGATATCTGCCGTGTCAGCGGCGGCTGCGCCAGGTGCAGGCGAATGGCGGCGCGGCCGAAGTGCAACTCTTCGGCGACCGTCAGAAAGTAACGCAGCTTGCGTAGGTCGAGCATCCTGATCCTTGGGTATTGATCGGTCCGAAATCGGTATTGGTTTCAGACCTGCCGGCCATTCTATAAAGACCTCACAAAATAAAACGAGAGGTTTCATGAAACCGCGCCTGCATTGTGCCCGCCTAGCCCTGTTCCTGTGTGGCTGCGCGGCGTTTCTCAACCTGTATGCCACCCAGAGCATTCTGCAGACCTTTGCCACGCAGTTTCACATCAGCGCCAAGATGGCGGGGTGGAGCATCACCGTGACGACGCTGGCCGTGGCGATCACCGCGCCGTTTGTCAGCCGGCTGACCGGACGCTTCGAGCAGCGCACGGTGATCAGCGTGGCGGCCTTGCTGCTGGCGGTGCCGGCGCTGATGACAGCCTATGCCGACAGCTTTGCCGAGGTGCTGGTGTGGCGGTTTGTCGAAGGGATGTTGATCCCGGTGGTGTTTGCCACCAGCGTGGCGTATATCGGCGACCGCTGGAGAGGTGGCACGGTCACCGAAGTCACCAGCCTGTACGTGGCGGGCACCGTGTTGGGTGGGTTTGCCGGACGCTTTGTCACGGGGGTGATGACCGAATACGCAGGCTGGCGCGAAGCGTTTGAACTGCTGGCGGTGCTGAGTTTGATGGTGGGCGGGTTTATCCAGTTCCTGTTGCCTGCCAGCCGTGGGCGATCGTTGAGGGGTGAAACCGCTTTCTCGGCGGTTTTTCGTAAGCCTTTGTTGGCGGCCTACGCTGTAGGTTTTTGCGTGTTGTTTTCCCAAGTGGCGGCGTTTACCTACGCAGGTTTGTACCTCGGATTACCGCCTTTCGGCCTGGGGCCTGCAGCGTTGGGGACGCTGTATACGGTGTTTCTGCTGGCACTGATCGTGATCCCCGTCGCCGGCCGCCTCAGCAAGTCCCGGCCTCACGCTGAACTGCTCAGCGTCGCTGCCGGGCTGGGCATCAGCGGTTCAGCGCTGACGCTGGTGCCCTCGTTGTGGTGCATCGTGGTGGGCCTGGCCCTCAGTTCTACCGGGGTGTTTCTCGCCCAGGCGGCGGCCAACGCCTTCACCGCCGCTACCGCCGGCGACAACAAAGCCGGCGCCGTGGGCATGTACCTCACGTTTTATTACCTGGGCGGCAGTTGTGGTGCGATTGTCCCGGCGTTGATCTGGGAGCGTTGGGGCTGGGCCGGGTGCGTGACGCTGATTATTGCCTTCCAGATACTGACCTTGCTGATCGCCCTGACCGGCTGGAAGCCCGTTAAACCTGAACTGATCCCGACACCATGAATCACGCCGTCGCCATGCCTGTTTCCACACGCCGCCGCACGCTGATCGCCGGCTGCAGCGCCCATGCCGTGCATGATGGTCTTACCGATGTCATCTACGTGCTACTGCCGATCTGGCAGGCGCAGTTTGCGCTGTCCTACGCTCAGATCGGACTTTTACGCGGTGCCTATTCCGGGATGATGGCGGTGTTCCAGCTCATGGCCAGCCGTGCTGCGAAACGCTGGGGACGTGTGCCGATGCTGGTGGGCGGCACCGCGCTCGCCGGTGCGGCGTACGTGTTGGCAGGCCAAGCGACCGGGCTGACGATGCTGTTAATGGCACTGATGTTAGGTGGCTTGGGCGCCAGCACTCAACACCCGTTGGCTTCTTCGATGATCAGCGATGCCTACGAGGACGGCGGTGGAATCAAGCAGGCACTGTCCCAGTACAACTTTTCCGGCGATATCGGCAAAACCCTGGTTCCGGGGCTGGTCGGTCTGTCGCTCACGGTCATCAGTTGGCGCGCCAGTGCCACGTTCCTGGGATGGCTGGGGTTGGCTGCGGCGGGCCTGTTGTGGTGGTTGATTCCCAGCCAGTCGCGCACCTCGGTCGCGCCCCAAAAAACCAAGTCGCCCATCGGAACCGGCTCCACCACGGGCCTGCGCGCGCTGATCCTCACCGGCACCCTCGACAGCGCCGTGCGCATGGGGTTTCTCACCTTCCTGCCGTTTCTGCTGGCCGCCAAGGGCGCCGGCACTGCTGGTATTGGCCTGGCCTTGACCCTGCTGTTTATCGGCGGCGCGTTCGGCAAATTATTCTGCGGCTACCTGGGGGCGCGCATCGGCATGATGAGGACCGTATGGCTGACGGAGAGCAGCACGGCCTTGCTGATCGTCGCTGCGGTGTATTTGCCGCTGACTGGGCTGATGGTGATGTTGCCGCTGTTGGGGCTGGTGCTCAATGGCACGTCTTCAGTGCTTTACGGGGCTGTGCCGGACCTGGCGGGAGCCGAGAAGCGCGAGCAGGCATTTGCCGTGTTCTACACCGGCACGATTGGTGGCGGAGCGTTGGCGCCCGTGGTGTTTGGTGGCGTGGGGGATGCGTTGGGCGTGCCGGTGGCGGTGATGGTGCTGGCGGGGGTGTTGTTGGTGACGTTGCCGTTGGCGTGGGGGGGGCAGCGGGGGATGACTGAGCCGGATTGACGCTCGCGATTACACAGTGCGAAATCGATCCATTCGAACCTGGAGGATAGGAACGACCTCAATACCTGCACCGCCTTAAAAGGACGCATCCAGCGTAAACGGAATCCGCAATGCGCCAATGGGGCCTTCCCGAACTCCGCACATTTCATCGTGCACGCACTGTTGCACCAGCACACAGGGAAACGGCGGAACCCGTTGCAACAAGTCGCGCAAGTGCGTGGTGGAGCGGATGCGCAGCGGCTGGTTATCATCGCCCAGCAACGTCATTTCGACATCATCCAGCCTGACACGCGCGATATAGAAGCCACCCTCCAGCGACTGCAACTGCAGCTCGCGAACTTCTCCGTTTACCGCCCATTCAGTCAGTTTCTGCAGATGCATGATTCACCTCCGTTGCAGGTCATTCACTGGCGACGAAAGAACAACGTGACCTGGCCCCATTCGACGCCGAACTTGGTCATGCTGGAGCGATTGATCAGGGTGTCTTCGTCCATCAGGTACATCCAGTCATCAAAGCTCACCTCGTAGACAGAACCGTCTACCGGCAGGTTGAGTCGGTAGCGCCAACGCAGCGCGTTCCCCGCGACCTCGCCGATGGCCTCGCCGACCACATCACCCGCCCGACCGCGCCAACGCCCCGGACCGTCGGGTGTCAGCGTCCACACCCGCCGCTGACGCGTGCCGTCGCTGTACAGGAAGCGTTCGTCGAGAATCAAGGCGTTACCTTCGCGCCGGCTGGCTATATCTACTTCAAAACGCTTGGCCACCTCGCCCGAGCGCTTCTGGAAAATCCCCCAGGCCTTGACGGGCTTGCTGAAGAACCGCTCCAGGTCCAATTGCGGTTGCTGGTCAGCGTAGTGCTTGACGCCTACGTTGGCGCAACTGCTCAAGCTCAACATCAGCAACAATGAAACCAATAGACGTGTCATTGCTTGGCTCCTTGATCGTGCCTCGGCGCGTTGCAGTGATAGTTGTACAAAAATATTAATTTGTACAGGTATGTCCGACAGGCATGACTGCTACCGTAAATCGCAGCCACAAAAAAACCGGTCTCAAAGGACCGGTTTCTTTAGGCATCCCCCGTCAAAAACAACCTGACGCGGAACGCGAATTTGAGTGGAGCGGGTAGAGGGAATCGAACCCTCGTCGGAAGCTTGGGAAGCTACTGTTCTACCATTAAACTATACCCGCTCAGAGCGGCTGACTTTGTACCAGATGTTCGCCGGGATTTGAAGTTTTTCTTCAAAAATGTGTGGGTTACAGGTGTCACACTGGACGAACTGACCCAGTGTAGGAGCGAGCTTGCTCGCGAAAGACTCAAGCGCGCCGCGTTCCTCCAGGAAGCGAGCGTTATCCTTGACGTTCTTCGCGAGCAAGTTCGCTCCTGCAAGGGAGCGTATTTCAGAGTGCGAAGGCATGCTGTGTCTGGCCCTGTTGATAGCGCAACCGGCTGACCTGCCGCTCCGGTTTCAAGAAGCCCACGACTGCGTCCCGACTATCTCGGCACGCCGCCTTGTGCTCCATATCCAGGAAATGCCCCGTCGCCTGAATGGTGCTGAAGCGGCTGTTCGCCACGTGCTGGCCAAACAGCTTGGCGTCCTGGGCGCTGGTGTATTCGTCCCATTCACCATTCAGAAACAACACCGGAATGTCGATCTGCCTGGCCGCCTTGAGGTAGCACAGGCGATCACTGTTCAGCACATGGCTGATGTGAAAGTGCATCTGCCCATATTCATGTTCGGCCAGACTGCTCACGTGCCGGTAGTTGAAACGCTTGAACAATGACGGCAGGTGTTTGCCGATGGTGCTGTTGACCAAATGGCCGACGCGGTCGCGGTCGAGGTTGCCGAGGTAGTCGACGCCGCGTTCCAGGTAGTCGCGCATCGGTGCGTTGATCACCGGGGAGAATGAGCTGATCACCGCCTTTTCCACGCGACGAGGGCGGTGGGCAAGGGCGACCAGGGCAGCGGCACCGCCCCAGGAAAAGGACAGTACGTGTTCGGCGGCGAAGTGGTCGATGAGCTCAAGCAAGATCTGGCCTTCGATTTCCTTGGTCAGCATCTGCTCATGACGGTTGTGGGTTTTGGAGCGGCCAGCATAGGGCTGGTCGTACAAAACCACATTGAATTGCGGGTACAGGCTTTTCACGGTTTGGGCGAAGGATGCCGTGGTGGCCATGGAGCCGTTGACCAGGATGATGGTCTTTTCAGCAGCGTCCGCGCGATAGAACTCCGTGTAAACCCGATACTGACCCTGTATATCCAACACAGCGATTTCTGGCCTCATGTCGTAAGACTCCTGGCAAGCGGGTAGGGCGCGCAGATCACTCTGCACGAGCTTTGTGACAGGTAGGCATACGCCTGGAAAAGGAGGCCCATGTCGATCCAATGACGGCTGGCCGACGGGTGTTGTTAGGGCGGGCTGTTTGCCGGGAAAGCCCGTGGATCAAGCGCGGGCGGGGCAAGGTGTTTCTTGGAGGTTATAGGCGACTCGCCAGTCATATTTGAACTGGTGATCCTGATTCAAGCAGCAGAGCGGGCACCTCGCAAGGCGGTGAAGCGGTTTTTTGCCATCACCGGCTGAACGGTCATCAGACCATTCGGATTTCGTCGTCGGTAAGTGCTCGATACTCACCCGGTGCAAGGGCGGCATCCAGCACCAAGGGCCCCATGCGCTCGCGATGCAGGCCGACGACCTTGTTATCAAAGTGCCCGAACATGCGCTTCACCTGGTGATAGCGCCCTTCGATGATGCTCAGCCGCGCAGTTCTCGGTCCCAGCAACACCAGTTCGGCGGGTTGGGTAGTCAGGTCTTCGAAGGCGAAATACAGGCCGCGGGCAAACGTTGCGGCGTAGTCCGACCCGATGTCCTGCTCGGTCTCCACAAGGTAGACCTTGGGCAGTTTGGTCTGCGGCTGCGTCAGGCGACGCGACCATTGGCCGTCGTTGGTGATCAGCATCAGACCGGTGGTGTTGAAGTCCAGGCGACCGGCAATGTGCAATTCATCTTTGTCCGGCTCATCGAGTAAATCCAGCACCGTCGGGTGTTGCGGATCCGCCGTGGCGCTCACGCAACCCTGGGGCTTGTGCAGCATGAAATAGCGTGCCGGTTTGCCCGCCTGCAGCACCTCATCGTCAACGCATACGCGGCTGAATGCGCGCACCTCATGATGGGGATCGCTGACCGCCACGCCATCGACCGACACCCGCTGCTCAACCAGCAACAGGCGCACTTGCTTGCGATTGAAACGCGGCAGGTTACTGAGGAAACGATCGACCCGCATTACGTCGGCTCAACGCCACGCAGTTGTTCATCGACCTGGGCGCAACGCGGGCACAGGCAAGCCTTGTTGCGCAATTCGTCGGGCAAGGCCTGGAGGACTGCCGGGTCGATGGTGACGCTGTAGCACCAGCACGCCTGGTCGACCGTACGTGGGTCAGCCAGGGAGCAGTCGTTGCGGGCGCCGCAGGCGGGGCAAAGGGTTGGCGTGGTCATGGGCAGGTTCAGGCTGGATCGGGCAAGGTTCCGGAGAATCCCGGTATGCCTTGTACGATACAGGGCCGCCCCTGCCCAGGCTACTTAGAGCTGGAACTTGCTGACCAGTACGTTGAACGAAGTGGCCAGGCGCGACAGGTCCTGGCTGGACGCGTTGGTCTGATGGGCGCCGGCCGCCGTCTGAGTGGACAAGTCCTGGATGTTCAGCAAGTTGCGGTCCACTTCGCGGGCCACCTGGGCCTGCTCCTCCGAGGCCGAGGCGATCACCAGGTTACGCTCATTGATCTTCGCTACACTGGCGGTGATTCGTTGCAGCGCTTCGCCGGCGTTCTGCGCCAGGGTCTGGGTGTTGTTGGCCCACGTCAGGCTCTTGTTCATTGCCGCGACTGCATCGTCGGCGCCGGTCTGCACATCACCAATCATCTTTTCGATATCGACCGTGGATATCTGGGTGCGGTGGGCCAGCGCCCGCACTTCATCGGCGACCACCGCGAAACCACGTCCTTGCTCACCCGCGCGGGCGGCTTCAATGGCCGCGTTGAGGGCCAGCAGGTTGGTCTGGTCGGCGATGCCGCGGATCACATCGATGACCTTGCCGATTTCTCGCACTTGGCCGGCGAGGTCTGCAACCGATTGTGTGGAGTCGTTGATCTCGACCACCATCGAACTCATGCCGGACACTGCCTGCTCCACTTGCTGGCGGCCATCTTCGGCCTCGGTGGTGGCCTGGCGCGAGGCTTCGGAGGTGGAGACGGCGTTGCTGGCCACTTCGTCCACGGCGGCGGTCATCTGGTTGACGGCGGTGGCTGCTTGTTGGATTTCATCGTTCTGGCGGGTCAGGCCGCGGCTGCTTTCATCAGTGACCGCACTCAGTTCCTCAGCCGCCGATGCAAGTTGGTCGGACGCGTTGGCGATTTCCACGAGGGTGCTTTTCAGGCCGCCTTGCATGTCCGACAACGCCATCAGCAGTTGCCCGGCTTCGTCGGTGCGCTCGGTGATGATGGCCTGGGTCAGGTCGCCCTGGGCAATGCGTTGTGCGCTCTGTACGGCTTGAGCGATGGGACGGGTGATCAGGCGGGTGATCAACACACCGATGATGATCGCAATGAGGAAGGCCAGCACAATGCCGCTGATCATCCACGTCAACGCGCTGTTGCGCAGCTCATCGGCGGCGACCGCGCCTTCCTTGATCTGGCGGTTATTGGACTCGATCATCACGCGGATCAGCTCACGCGCCTGGCGGAACAGTTCATTGTTGCTGGTGTTGAGCTGGGCACGGGCCTGGTCGACTTGGCCGCCATCGAGCAGTGCCATGATGCGTTCGGAACTGCTGATGTAGGTGGGCCAGATCTGGTCGAGTTTGTCGCCCGCCGCCCGTTCGTCATCTTCCAGCGGGGTTGCGCGGTAGGTGGCGTAGGACGCCTGACTGCGCTTGAGTTCCTGGGCTATATCCTGGCGCACGCGGTCGCGATCCTGCGGGGAGACGTCACCCTTGCTGGCATCCATCAAGCGGTACAGGCCGCGGTTGTGGGCCACCAGGCCGTTGAGGGTGGCGGCCGTGTTGCTCACCGAAACCAGGTTGTTGGAAAACGTCAGTTCCAATGCCGTGGAGAGGCGAACCACCCCTTTGATTCCCAGCAGGCCTACCGCTAGGGTGACCAGCGCACACAGTAGAAACGAGAGCAGCAGTTTGGTTGAAATCTTCATGGGTCAGGTCCGAACAGGGTAGCGAAGGGCGCACGCTAGAGCCTCCCTGGCTTTGTGCGATGTCATAGTGACATCATCGCAATTGAGAAAGTTGCGAGCCAGACAAATTTACTGAACCGATAAAGCTGGCGCAGATGTATCAAGCTGTTGCGAAAACGCACCAGATTCCGTTTTTGATGTCAGATGTCTCGTCATTCAGTGAAAGCTGAATGCCGCCCTCCCGCGTCGCTGGAGGCGCTCTTCCGCGGTCCAGGAGGCCGCCATGTATCGACGACTGCTGCTCAGCGCTTTACTCGGTCTGACCCTTTCCGCTTGTGTGCCTTATTACGATGGAGGCCAGAGCTACTATCGGTCCGAGGTCTACACATCACCGGCGCCGGTGTATTACTACGGTGGTGGTACGGCGTACCCGTATCGGCGTGACTACTACCCTGCACCGCGCTATTACGCGCCACAACCGCGCTACTACTCAGCGCCGCGTTATTACCAGCCGGCCCCGCGTTATTACGGACCGCGCGCCGGTTACCGGCCTTACCCGAACCAAGGCTGGGGCGGCGGTAACCGTTGGGGGAATGGCGGGCACGGCCGCGGTTCCGACCATGGAGGTGGTCGCGGCGGTCACCGTTGACACGTCTGCATTGCAAGCGGCGCACGAAGCGCCGCTTTTTTATGGGCAACTGCTAGTAATCGGACAGGTCGGCCAGGGGGTGGCGACCTTCCCAGGCCTTATTGAAATGCGCCTGCACCACCGCATCCGGAATCGCGTTGATATCCGGCCAGTGCCAATGGGGCGTCTGGTCCTTGTCGATCAACCGCGCACGCACGCCTTCGCTGAATTCCGGGTGACGGCAGCAATTGAGGCTTATGGTGTATTCCATCTGGAACACTTGGGCCAGGGACAAATGCCGGCCGCGCTGGATCTGTTCCCACACCAGGTGCGCGGTCAACGGGCAGCCTTCGCTGAGCGTCTTGCCGGCCCGGCTGAACAGCGGGTCAGCGTGTTCGCGCAGTTGGCTCAAGGCCCGCCAGGCACAGCGCACATCGCCTACGTCCAGCCATTCGTCGATCTGTGCCCGGCGTGGCAGCCATTGTGCCTGCGGTTGTTGCTCGACAGCTTCCTGGGCCAACGCCTTGAGGAGGCTGTTGAGCTGCATTGAGGTTTGCTCCTGCCAGTTCAGTTGTAGCAGGCCGTCGAGCAGTTCGTCTTGCTGGTCGTCGCGCAAGAAGCGGTCGGCCAGTCCCAGGTCCAAAGCGTCGCGGCCGTTGATATGGGCGCCCGTGAGGCCCAGGAACAACCCGAGCTTGCCTGGCAGCCGCGACAGGAACCAACTGGCGCCGACGTCCGGGTACAGCCCGATGCTGATCTCTGGCATGGCCAACCGACTGCTCGGCGTGACGATGCGCACCGCCGCACTTTGCAGCAGGCCCATCCCACCCCCCAGTACGTAGCCGTGGCCCCAGCAAATCAGCGGTTTCGGGTAGGTGTGCAGGCGATAATCAAGGCGGTATTCCGCCGCAAAGAACTGCGCAGCCAGGGGCGGGACAGCGCCTGGCTGTTCCCTGCAAGCCTGAACCAGGCTGCGCACTTCACCTCCGGCGCAAAATGCCTTGGGGCCGTTGCCACGCAGCAGCACGCAGACAATGTTCGGATCCTTGGCCCAGGTGTCCAGGCGTTCGCCCAGGGCGAGGATCATCGGCAAGGAGAGCGCATTGAGGGACGTTTCAGCATCGAGGCTGGCGATACCGATGCGGGCACCGTCGCTGCCGGTCAGTTCTTCGAAGTGCAGGTTCATCGTGACCTCAATCGATACGTTGAAGGATGAGTATGATCGCTTCGTAGGAAAGTGTCGGTGGTGTGTCAGATCAATTGACAAGCGGGGTCGGCTTTCCTAGGGTTCGCCTCATTCTTTTTGACAAGACCATTCAACCATGACCGAAGACGACCGTATCAAACTCGAACCCAGCTGGAAACACGCCCTGCGGGATCAGTTCGAGCAGCCGTACATGGCCCAACTGCGCGAGTTCCTGCGCCAGGAACATGCCGCCGGCAAAGAGATCTACCCGCCCGGCCCGCTGATTTTCAACGCGCTCAATTCCACGCCGTTGGATAAGGTCAAAGTCGTGATCCTCGGCCAGGACCCGTACCACGGCCCCGGCCAGGCCCACGGCCTGTGCTTCTCGGTGCAACCGGGTGTGCCGGCGCCGCCGTCACTGGTCAATATCTATAAAGAGCTCAAGCGCGACCTGAACATCGACATCCCCAATCACGGCTACCTGCAAAGCTGGGCCGACCAGGGCGTGCTGATGCTCAACACCACCATGACCGTCGAGCGCGCCAACGCCAACGCCCATGCGGGCAAGGGCTGGCAGTTCTTTACCGATCGGATTATCGAGGTGGTCAGCGAACATCAGCCGCACCTGGTGTTTTTGCTCTGGGGCGCTCATGCCCAAGGCAAGCAGAAGCTGATCGATGCCACCAAGCACCTGGTGCTGACCTCGGTGCACCCGTCGCCACTGTCGGCGTATCGCGGGTTTTTGGGTTGCGGGCATTTCAGTCGCACCAACAAGTTTCTTGAGCAGAATGGCGAGACGCCGATCGAGTGGCGGTTGCCGCCTGTCTGATGGTTGTGCGGGGGCAAGTTTCCCCCGCTCCCGCAAGTCATTGTTTGACGGTGCTTTGGTCGTGCGTTTCACGCAAACCAAGCACTTTCGGCCCGGCCGTACCTGTTAGTTCTGACAGTATCCGTTTCGGCTTCAATCGCATTAACTCCTCTCTCTGGTCTCTGTAACCGATGGCCAATAACCCTCACTGAGGCTTGCCGAGGAGAGTAGACATGCCAAAACCTGAACCCATTGGAGTGACAAACGCCGGCATTCTGGAGTTGCACGCACCGTTGGCGCCTGACTCACTGGATTTGATGCCTGACGATGACGGCCGGAAAATACCTGTGTCGTTTCAAAGCACGGGACTGCGCGTTGAGGTGCCTGAACTTCCGCCCGGCAGTGATAGTCTCGATCCGGGCGATATAACGGTATTCAAGTGGTATTGGGATGACGCTCTGTTTGAGACCAAAAAGCTGGAGGCGCCCTATGACGAATCCGACCTGCCTGATGTCGATGCCGTGGTGCCTTCGTATCTTATGGATGTCGGCGGGCTGCATCGTCTGAAATACGAAGTGGTCTTGAGAGAAAGCAGCGGCAACCCTGGCGTTGCCTCATTCATAACCCTGTTGGACAGCGACAGGGTCGGCCCGAATCAGGGGCAGCGCGGACCGCGGTTGCGGTTTTCTGCGCAGATCGATGCCGAAGGCGTCACCGACGCATACCTGGATGATCCAGCCAATGGAAATCAGGTGATCGGCACTATCGCTCCTCTGTGGTTGGACGCCCGTTTAGGTGACGTTGTCGAGGGTTATCTGACCCTATTGCCCTTCCACAAACCTGCGCGCAAACGTAGCCGCCGTCTGGACATTGTTGCCACGACAGAGATCACACAAGAGCACAAAAACGGGACTCGACCTGTTGAATTACATTTTCCCGGCGACTATCTGCGCGGGTTGAAAAATGCCGAGTACAACGGCCTCTATTATCTGCGCGACCGCTCGGGCCGCGAGTCTGGCCCTTCCCTTACTTCCCCTCTATTGATCAGTTTGACGCCGACGCCCGTCGAGCTGCGTCCTGTTCAGATACCTCAATTGGCGGACGGCCTGATAAACCTCGATGACGCCCGCCAAAAACCGGATGGCGTGTACATGCAAATCCTCGAAGTATACGGCGCCGCGCCGGGGGATTTTTTGCATCCTTTCTGGGACCGTATACCCCTGGCTTCTATCCAGATTACCGAGATTCAGGCGTGGCCTATCACCGTCCGCATTCCGTATTCAGTGTTGGCCAGTGGCGGTTATGAGTACACACCAGGGGTGATCCGAGCAGAATACAACTGGCAGCGGGGGACTGCGCCCGCGAGGCCTTCGGCCACCCGGTTTGTTCCGGTTAACCTGACCGTGGCAGGGGATGTGAGCCCTGACAATCCGAAACCGACCAACCACTTGCTGCCGGTGGTGACCGTCAAAGGTAAAGATGGTGACAACCAGTTGAGCGTGAATGATGAAGGGCTGCGCGTACGTGTGGTGGCCCCTCTATACAACAATCCGAAACCAGGTGAATTGCTGGAGTTGATGGCGGGCACCCATCCAGGACCGATTGCGACGTATGAAGTGAAACTGGGGGACACGGCCGGGAAGGAAGTCGAATGGTTTGTCGACTGGGCCTTCATCGAGATTCTGGCGGGCGGGCTGGTTCCGTTCTTTTATTGGACCTTCAACGGCGTTAACAGGCAGCGAGCACGGGATACGCCGGTATTAATCAACATCATCCCGATTGTGGGGTTGAAAGACCTCGAGTATGTCGGGGTGACCTACGACACAGGCCCGGATTCCGGGTTTATCAGTTGCTCTTTGCGGCCGTGGGTTAACGGCGTGGGCGTCAAGATTCCTGGGGATGAGAGCCGGTTGGCCCCAGGCGATGAGCTGAAATTACACTGGGCCAGTTATGCGCATCCCGCCGGCTTTTCCGGTGCGGTCATCCCTGAAACCATCCAGACCTTCAAGCATACGCTGACCGGGAATGAACACCGTGACGGATATACCTTTCAGGTGCCGTTCGTTCCGTACATCAAGGCACCCGGTCTGGTAGAGCCTGCGCCGGGCCAGACTGAGCCTCGCCATGGCTCGGCTGTCGCACGCTACCAGGTCATCAGGCCCTTTGGCGCAGGCATGGGCTATTCCGGTCGCAAGTTGGTGTACATCAAGTTGACTCGCCTGGCTGGCCAGCCGCCTTGTCTTTCGGATGATTAAAACGTTGCATAACTGTCAGATTTGACAGTTATGCAACCTTCTCAAAGTCTATTCAATGAACGAGACATCATCAGGTTTGTGAAGCCATACCAGTTGAACGTCAGTTGTTTCCTTGAGTAATGACAGCCGGGTGTGTGGTCAAGCATGCCTTGTATACCCGGACAGATACCTATCCTTATCAGGAGTTAGAGTTATGTCCAGTAATACACAGAAACCCATCAACAAAAGCAGCGTTCAAGAGCTAGGGCCTTTGGAGGACTGGGAGGACCCCATCGAGAACCCTTCTTTTTCGCCGCCGCCAATTATCGAGGGTCTGTTACAGGCTATCGTGGGTGATACGCACCGTGATGTAGTGCCGCGGGCGCTGCAACAGACGGGTTTGGTGCTGCAAATACGGCCTTGGGAGCGCGGGCTTTTCAATGCGTTCGAGCCGCTCACCGTATTGGTTAATGACCGGCCTGAATTCATCACGAGCTTTGAAACCAGCGTCAATCTACCTGATCCTGTGGTTATCAACTTGGGGCCTCGAGATGCGCTTAAAGAAAATGGGCTCAAGGACATCAGAGTCGTTGTGGTTAACGCAAGCGAAAACGTCATCAACTACAACGTCAGGCGAGTGTATGTGGATGCACGGGATCCTAATGGTAATAAACAGCCTGCCCCGCTTGAATTTGAAAACTATGGCGCGGAACTCACCCCCACATACCTAGAGGGTAAGCTGGGTCTGGAATGCACCATTCCCGAGCCTGCAGAGCGGCGGGGCGGGGACAAGTACAGTATTCATGTGGGCACCTCCACGACGCACATTGAAGGTGACGTCCCCTTGACTGGCGCCATTACGGCGATCATCCCCACTGCAGTGATCCTGGAAAGAGCCGGTACAATCGAGAATACCTACCGGCTAATTGATCGTTCAGGAAACCAGACGAACCTCTCTGATCCGGCCTATGTGCGCGTAAGGCTCAACAATCCGCCGGTGTTCGGCGCTATCAGAGTTTTGGAGGCGCCGCTGGTCGACAAAGAAGAAGCCCGCAATGGTGCAACAGTACGGCTGGAAAGCATTACAGGCCACTTGCCCACGTATTTCCTGAGAGTGACGTGGGGAACGGTAGAGATCTACAACCAATCCATCGGCTCGATCAGTGGGCCGATTGATATTCCCGCCCGTTATGCTGCCATTGCGACGGGTGGTAGTTTTTACACTGCTGATATTCAGCTTTTTGTGGATCGCGCTGACAGCCCCACCTTCCCGTCAGTCGTCGTTCAAGTGGATGTCGACCTGCGTGAGCCAGGTGACAGCCAAAACCCCGGCCCAGGTCCTGTGGATCCGACGCTCGCCATGCCCGTACTGTTGGGCGGCGGGCCTCTGCCGCGTCCAGACAACCGTATCTCTGAAAAGGATCGTGGCTTTGATGCAACGGCTACTCTAGCGTTGCCTGCGGGATTGACAACGGGCGACTTCATCGACCTGATCTATGGCCCCAACGGAGATGTCGCGTCCACCTATGCCGCCACAGGCTCGGAGCCAGCGGGTTTTCAGGTGCCTTTTACCGTTGACTGGACGCTCATCGAATCGTTTGGCAATAGCTCTGCCCTCCCGATTTATTGCAAGATCCGCGATGCGATCAACTACAAACACACCCCGACTCAAAATGTGGTGGTTGAAATTTTCAATCTGGCGGGGTTGGCCGATCCTAGTTTCAACAACGCAGCAGTCTTGCCATCTCACCCACATGCCGGTTACTTCATCAATTGTTCACGGAGTCCATGGCTGGGTGTTCCAATCAAAGTCCTGGACCCGGCGATACTCCAAGTGGGGGATAAGGTCAAGATCGAGGCCTACCGATACGCCTATGTCCCCGCTGGAACGCCTCTCGGCGCACCTATCGGGTCCCCGGTGATAAGTGCTGATTTCGATATCGACAGTAGCCATGTAAACCTGGGCTTGATCGTGCCTTTGGATTTGAGCGCCTGGTTCAGGGACTATACGGGTACCTCAGGTCGGGGCTATGTCGGTGTGCGTTGGACACTCTTCCGGCCGTCCACAGGGGATCGTGGGAATTCCATGGAAGTCAGGGCGCTTTGGGACCTGGTTGCTTCTGGCACACCTCCTACCTGTGTGCCAGGCGCAACACGCCGTAGCGGGACACTCTGATTGCCTTGGCCCCACTCGCCTTTGTGAGGCGGTGGGGCCTTTTACTGCAACAACCTATAGCCGTTAAGCAGGGGATATTAAGAAAAGTCCTACGTGTTCGGGGGATTCAGCTCTTTAGTCTCAGCGCCGTGGAAAACGGAGACCTATTCGATACGGGTTCCGGGTTCGAACTGGTATTTACTTCTGAGGCTACAAAGCATGAAATCTATTAATCCCCATCATTTTCGTTATTCGCGTTTATTCAAAACTATAAAACTCATGGCTGTCGGGCCACTGTATCTTTTGAGTGAACATGCGCTATCGGCTGTCACCGTGGACGGCAATGTTGGCACCGGCCAACTTGACGTCTATCCCGGGTCAGGTGCGCTGGCCTATATCGCGCAGAATAATGCGGCCCTCAACATCCACGACAATGCCATCGTTCAAGAAATACAGGCGACCAACGGCTCTACACTGACCATTAAGTCGGCTACGGTGACCTCGACGCACAGATTCCAGGCAGCTGTCGCACTGAGTGAATCGAACGCCACGATCACCGACGCGAGTGTGACCAGCTACACCAGTGGCGGCTTGAACGTTGCTCACCAACCAGGCACCACCATCGGCTCTCACGCTCAAGTCAGCAGGAGTGAAATTACCGGTGCGACTTACGGCGCCAACGTTACTTCCCATAGTCTGTTGGAGTTGAATGACTCCAAGGTGACCGGCAGCAGCCAGCAGGGTCTAAGGCTGTTGGGGGGCGCAGCCATTGCCAGGAACAGTGAAATCACGGGGGCGACAACCGGTGTCGTCATGGCACGTGAGAGTTCGACGGCCATTGAGTCTCCTCACTTGACCCTGGACGGTTCACGCGTCGAGGGGCTTGGCGGCCCGGCAATCTCAGTGTTGAGCCCGATCATGGCCGAAATTGATGTAACCAATGGTTCATCCTTGAGCGGCAAGAACGGCAATATGCTGGAACTGAGCGGTGGTGGCTCGGCCAACATGCGCGTGAATAACAGTGCGCTCGACGGCAATATCCAGGTGGGCAAAGACAGCGCTCTGGACCTGAACCTGGATGTCGCCTTCATGAACGGCGACATCGTCAACAGCGGCGGCAGCGCCAACGTGGGTCTGAACAATGGCTCGGTACTGACCGGGCGCCTGGACAATGTCGACAAACTGTCGGTCAACAGCGACGCCACCTGGGTGATGGTGGATGGCCAACAGGCCCTCAACGCATTGTCGATGAATGGCGGTAACGTCAAGTTCGGCGAGTCCGGAGCCTTCTATAAGTTGGACGTGGCCAACCTGTCCGGCACCGGCGGTACGTTCATCATGAAGGCGGATTTCGGCTCGCTGACCGGCGACTTCCTGAATGTAACGGGCACGTCTGCCGGTCACCATCAGTTGCTGCTCGCGGCCACGGGGGCCGACCCGTTGAACGAGCGCCTGCACATGGTGCACACCGCCGACGGTGTGGCGAGTTTCAGCCTGGTGGGTGGTCGGGTCGACCGCGGTACCTATTCTTACGACCTGGCGGCGGATAACCAGAATCACGATTGGTACCTGGACCCGGATAGCAAGGTCATCAGCCCGAGCACCAACTCAGTGCTGGCGTTGTTCAACGCAGCGCCGAGTGTGCTGCTGGGGGAAATGACCAACCTGCGGACGCGCATGGGCGAACTGCGTTTCAACGGCGGCCAGACCGCGGGTTTGTGGACTCGCGCCTACGGCAACAAGTATGAAGTGTCCAACGACAAGACTGGTCTGGGTTACAACCAGAGTCAGCGCGGTTTCACCCTGGGTGCGGATGCACCGCTGGAGGCCGGCGATGGGCAGTGGCTGATCGGTGCAATGGCCGGCCACAGCCAATCGGACCTGGACCTGAACCTGGGCAGCAAGGCCACCATCAACAGTTACTATGTGGGCGGCTATGCAACGTGGCTGGACAGCGAAAGCGGCTTTTACTTCGACGGCGTGCTCAAGTTCAACCGCCTCCACAATGAGTCCAACGTGGCCATGAGCGACGGCAAGAAGAGCAAGGGCAACTACACGCAAAATGCCATGGGCGCTTCGGCCGAATTTGGTCGTCACATCACGCTGGATGACGGCTATTTCGTCGAGCCCTACGGCCAATTGGCGGCGGTGATCACCCAGGCCCAGAGTTACACACTGGACAACGGCCTGGAAGCCAAGGGGGACCGTTCGAGTTCGGTGATCGGTGAGTTGGGCGTCACTGCCGGCAATAACATCCAACTCGACAGCGGCGGCGTGCTGCAGCCCTACTTGAAAGCTGCGGTCGCCCATGAGTTCGACCAGAGCAACAAAGTGTTCGTCAACGATAACTCGTTCAACAACGACCTGTCGGGCTCACGCTTGAAGCTGGGAGCGGGTGTAGCGATGTCGGTGTCGCAGAACCTGAGCATGCATGCGGACCTGGAGCGGAGCGTGGGCAAGAACATCAAGCAACCCCTGGGGGTGAATGTGGGGCTGCGCTACGCGTTCTAAACGTTGCCGGTGCAGGACTCTCCGTTCGTCGGGCAAACCGCCAACCTGTCAAATCTGACAGTAGGCGGTTTGTTTTTTTGGGGGCTAACTGGATGGGCATTCCTTATCAGGAGATTCCCATGCAGCGTCTTACAAGTAAAAAAGTTATGCGTACCGTCCCCAAGGTATTACTGGCGGCAGGTGTTGCTGTACTGCTCGCCGCTTGTTCCAGCGGCCCTACCGAGACGATTTCGAGTGAGTACCCGGGGGGGGATCCAGCTTGCACTAGCGCCGGCTATTTCAAAAGCGTATCGCCCGGTTGGTATTATCGGTGTATATACCACGTCAATATCAATCGATGGATAAAATACCCGATGCAGTGCCCGGCTGGACAAGATTTTGATGACACTCTGAAAAAGTGTGTACCCAGAAAATAACAAATCAGCGAGCCTCTCTTCCTGACGGTAGAGAGGCTTTTTTATTGCATCAAAAGTGGTGGTGTCGGGTAGCAATGTCACCACCCGGCACCGGTCTTGAACAATGAGTCTATGGCCGCTCCACAACCAAAATATCATCCAGTGAAAACTCGGCCCCTGAGAAACCACTCTTGAAATAGATGCGTATAGGCAAGAACTGAGACGGAACCCCGGCAGGCAATGCAAAGGTCCGGGAGTGTGAGGTCCATACTCCGGGATTGTTATGCAGGAAATGTTCTGACTGAGTGCCGAACTCCATGTAAACAAAGGGTTGATAGGGGTTCAAATCCACCTTCATTTTGAAACTCAAGTCGTAGGTTTTACCGCTTTTGATAAAAAAGGATTTAATGACGCCGGGAGTGATAGGGCTGCCATTGTTGAGTTTTACAAACCAGAAATTGTTGTTGTTGACGTTTCTGATCAGGCCCAGACTGCTGACGATGTTGACCCACTGATTCCAGCTTAATAACTCAAAGTCCGTCAAATCATAGAACCGAAGCGCTTGGATGAAGTAGTTGCTCGACGGAAAGGGTTTGGCGTTCAGTTCATTAGTATCGCCATTGAAAGTGACGGCTGCACTTACCGTCACCTTGCTTTCATCCGTCAGTGCGGTAAACCAGCTGCGCATTGCCTTTTCATTCACTATCCCGTTGTCGGCTTGGGTCTGGTCGATCAGATGGCCGTTCAACAGTGTCAAGGGGGTTGCGCCAACACTATGGAGCTTGAGCCAGATCCGTTGGTCCTTGCGGCTTAACGTCCAGGGCGCCAGGCTCACCCAGCAATCGGTGTTGAACGCATTCAAGTCTATTTTTGAGCCGGGTGGCAGGCCATTGAGCCTTGGCTGCGGCAGTGGATTGCCGCCGGGTACTTCATCGAAGTCCAGTACGCGCAGGTTCAGTACCCTTGAGTCATCGGTGATGCCATTGGTTGTGACGTGATACTGAAGACGCAGGACGCTCCCAATGTGGTCGCCGATCACGCTGTTAGAGAATTTGAAATCGACAAAACCCGCAGTTGGGTTGCCGTATTGAGGTGCTATGGACGGTAGCGTCGCACCGGGGTTGCCCTGCAGTTCGAGTTTGATGAGATCGTTCGAAGACATCGGTGCAAATTGCACGCGAACCGTCACCTGCGCAGTGTTATCAGCAATGACCGGGTTGATAGTCGCGTTTTCGTCGTCCACGGGTGTGCTGTTATAAACGAAAGGCGCGGGCAAATGGCGCGCAGCGAGGACTCTCATGTGCACGGTGTTCGAGATGCGTGGTGCAACGCCTGGACGCGAGCGCTCGTAGAAAATATTCATATTTTGATTGAGCAGGATGTACTGGCGCTTAAGCGTGAAAGGCAGTGGCCGGTCTTTCCAAGTGTCTGAGACAAAGAAGGGTTGGGGCGGCGCGCTGCCACCTGGCACATAGCCTTCAGCATGCAGGATGACCGTATCCCCCTCGATGATGTCGCTGTGGGGGTCGACCTCAATGGTGGCATCACCGGTGGACTGGTTCGAATCAAACACGTAATCAGGCGGTGGCGCCTCATGCACTCGCGGTTCTGGCAGTACAGCCGTAGAGGCACTGATACTAACTGTTGTGTCCGGGGATGGTAGTGGTCCCTCGCTATTCTGACGGGTATAAGAGGCAGTCAGGCTGCCACCTGCCAATTTGGCAATGTCACCCTCGGGGCCATTGATAATCGAGAACACCACATTGCCTACGCCTGCATTTTTGGATTCTTCGTGGTAGTAAAACTTGCCGTTAGGGTAGCGACCCAACAGCTTCAGCGTGATGCGGTCAAAGTAGTCCTGGTCGTCATATTTAAGGATGTCGATGTTGATGATGGTGGTATCGGCAGGCAGTATTCCATCGACAGCCTCGCGAAAAATCGGGGCGCGAAGTCCGCCGGGAATGGCGGTGCCGATAATAGTGACCGGCGTGAGGTGTGAGCCTCTATTCTGCGCGCCAAAGCGAATTCGCTCATAGCTAAGTCGAGCCTCACCTTTGATCAACGGTATCAGGTCGCTTACCGGGCATGGAATTTTGAGCTGGCGCGTCGTGGTGGATGTCAGTGGAT
Source organism: Pseudomonas simiae (assembly GCF_000934565.1). Classification (NCBI taxonomy): domain Bacteria; kingdom Pseudomonadati; phylum Pseudomonadota; class Gammaproteobacteria; order Pseudomonadales; family Pseudomonadaceae; genus Pseudomonas; species Pseudomonas simiae. The sequence continues at coordinate 1,564,930 of NZ_CP010896.1, forward strand.
CAGAGCTGTAGGTTTTCCTCACCGTTTGCCCACGCAACGTCTTGCCGATGAGGGTCACCTTGATCACGTCGCCCAATTGGTAGCCGTTATTCGCGATTAGAACGACGATGTTCACGAAATCGCCAACCACGTGGTCGAGATCTAGGATGTCTTCCGGAGCCTCACTGAAGAAACAATGGGGCAACAATGGCTCTGAACCATCGTTCAGGTAGACCAGGAGGAATTCGGCGACCGACCAGCCGTCGGAATAGTTTCCGCATTCATCAATCACGCTCCACTCAGCGACGTGATGGCCGCTGCCGATCTGGCGCCAATGTTCAATGCACAGCTTGAAAACAATGTCGTCATGGTTACCCTGTTCCTCCTGCGACACTGAGTGTTCGAATAATGCATCGCCGATTTTCAGGCGAACAACATCCCGCACCGCCCGGTAAGTGCGGGGTGACAGTGAGGTATCGGCAGGGTAGTAGGGGACGCGAATCTCTATGCAGTTTTGGGCGTCGTCTTCTGTAACGCCAAAGTCGAGAAATTCTTGGGGAATGATCGGCTTGAGCAGGTTCGTGTTTACAAATCTGTCCCCGTCCGGATTGTCCCCGCCGGGTTTCACCTTATCGACCTTCAGTGCGAATTTTCTTGTTTCTCCTACCGCCTGGCCGAGGCGTGTCACCCTGAAGAACACTGGATAGGTATTACCGTCGGTGATCGAACTTGACGGTACGAACAGGGGAATCACCTCAGCGTTATCCACTTCATGCTGTTGGATGGTGGTGGAGGCGACGGGGTCGGTCAGAGAGCCCCAGAACAGCTCCACGAAATCCAGGGCTGCCGCCTCCAGAAATGGCAGCAAGCCGATCAGTAGTCCCTCCTCATGCGTGGTGATTGCGACGAGGTTGATACCTGCATCGTAGCCTTGCACCGGCCGGGTACTTGCAGGGATGTACAGTACCAAATCTTCGAGGTGAACCTTTTTGAAGGCTTGCGTCGAGTTGAGCGACAGGTCGGACGGGGGCGGCACCAAGTAACGACGGTCGATGAACGTACGCTGCACCGATGGCGTCTTTTTGAGGGGGCGCGTGCTTGAGTAAGGCGTAAGCAGTGAGCGCCCCTCTGAGAGCTTGATCAAACGCTGGTCTGGATTTTTGGAAAGCTCTTCGTCGTTACCCATGGTGGAAGCCTCTGCAGTTATTGAGGAACTCAATGTCTACGGCCCATTTACTGAGTGGGAGTAGTTGCGAAGAGGTGTAACGCGGAAGCTGGGGAGCAACCAGCTGTGAGAATTGACAGTGCCGACAAACGGCAGCGGCCCGCACGCGAGCCGCTCACGTTACCGAGGGTCAGGGTTGACGGTTCCAGTGCCGGAACAGAGGTTCGGCGAGGAACAGGACGAACAACAAACGCATCACCTGCATGGCCGTCACCAGGGGAACGGACAACTGCAGCGTCTCGGCGGTCAGGCTCATCTCGGCAATCCCCCCCGGCATCATGCCCAACGTCAGCGAGCGCAGGTCCAGGTGGGTCAAGGCACTCAAGCCCACCGCTGCCAATGTCGCCAGCGCCATGGTCAGGGCTGTGCCGATCAGGGTGCGACCCATGAATGACGGTGCCCGACGGAAGAACTGCCGGTTGAAGTGGCAACCCAGACCGCTGCCGATCAACCATTGGCCGATTTGGCTGCCGCCGTCGGGCAGGCCGATATGCAGGTCCCAGATCACACTGGCAGTGGCGCTCACCAGCAAGGGGCCGAACAACCACGGGTTCGGCTGACGCAAACGCTGCCAACCCCAGGCGACCAGTGCGCCCATCGGAAACAGCGCTAACAGCCACGGCCAGCTCACGGGCGCCGGATGAAACTGCGGTGTACCGCCTTCCAGCAGATACTTGAAGATCGCCGGTACACACAGCACCACCACCAACACGCGCAGACTCTGCCCCGCCGCGACACGGCTGAGCACGGCGCCATTGCGTGCGCCGAGGTTGACCATCTCACCGGAACCGCCCGGCATGCTGGAGAAAAACGCCGTGGCGCGGTCTTCACCGCTGCGGCGCATCAACCACACGCCAACCACGCTCGACATACTGGTGACCAGTGCGCCGAAAAAGATCAGCCCGAAGTGGCTCATCACCTGTTCGATCACCACCGGCGTGAAGTGCAGGCCGATGCCGATGCCCACCACCCATTGGCCGCATTTGCGCCCGCCGGGAATCTCCGCCAACTGCCACGGCGTGAGGCAGCGCACCAGGATGATCGCCAGCAATGAGCCGACCATGTACGGCAAAGGCCAGCCGACGAGGCTGGCCAGGTAACCGCCGGCCAGGCCGACCAGCGGTGTTCCCCACCAATGTTTAAAGGTGACCTCAGACATCGGCCACGGCACGACGCTGCAAGGCACGTTTGCGGTAGATGCGGATCAGCGGGAAGGCCAGCATCAGCGCGGTCAGTACCCACACACCAAAGGTGATCGGGCTCGACCAGAGGATCTGCAGGTCACCGTTGGAAATCGACAGCGCACGACGCAGGTTCTGCTCCATCAAGCCACCGAGGATAAAGCCCAGCAGCACCGGCGACAGCGGGAAATCGAGCTTGCGCAGGATGTAGCCGAAGATGCCGATACCGACCATCAGGAACAGGTCGAAGGTGGTGGCGTGAACCGCGTACACGCCAATCGCCGTGATGATGGCGATCACCGGTACCAGCGCCCAGTTCGGCACGGCAAGGATGCGGGTGAAGATGCGGATCATCGGGATGTTGAGGATCACCAGCATGATGTTGGCGACGAACAACGAGGCGATCAGGCCCCAGACGATGTCCGGTTGCTGTTGGAACAGCAGCGGGCCAGGGGTGATGTTGTACAGCGACAGTGCGCCGATCATCACGGCCGTGGTGCCCGAACCTGGTACGCCGAGGGTCAGCATTGGCACCAGGGCACCGCAGGCGGACGCGCCGATGGCGGTTTCCGGAGCGGCGAGGCCGCGCATGTCGCCCTGACCGAATTTACCGCTGGCACCGGCCAGGCGTTTTTCGGTCATGTAGGCAACGGCTGACGCCAGCGTCGCACCGGCACCTGGCAATACGCCCATGATGAAACCAAGCAACCCACAGCGGATGTTGACGACGAACACCGCGCCAGCTTCCTTCAAGTTAAACATCATGCGCCCGGTGGCTTTGACCGCTTCCTGGCCACGGTGGGTTTTTTCCAGCAGCAACAGGATCTCGCTGATGGAGAACAGGCCCAGCACCAGCACCACAAATTGGATGCCGTCAGTCAGGTGGATGTTATCCCCGGTAAAGCGATACACGCCGCTGTTGGCGTCGATGCCGACCGCCGACAGGAACAGGCCGATCAGCGCCGCCACGAACGTCTTCAAGGGTTTGTCACCGGCCATGCCGCCGAGACAGACAATCGCAAACACCATCAGTACGAAATATTCCGCCGGACCGAAGGCAATCGCCCATTGGGCCAGCAACGGCGCAAACAGCACCATGCCGCAGGTGGCGATAAACGCGCCGATGAACGAACTCCACGCCGACAACGACAGCGCCACGCCAGCCAAGCCTTTGCGGGCCATTGGGTAGCCGTCAAGGGTGGTCATCACGGTGGACGCTTCGCCCGGGATGTTCAGCAGGATCGAGCTGATACGGCCGCCGTATTCACAGCCCAGGTACACGGCTGCCAGTAGGATCAGCGCCGATTCGGGTGGCAGGCCCAGGGCGAAGGCGATGGGGATCAACAGCGCCACGCCGTTGATCGGGCCCAGGCCTGGCAATAGGCCGACCACGGTGCCGATCAGGGTGCCGCACAGCGCGGTCACCAGGTTGTAAGGGGACAGTGCAACGCCGAAGCCCTGGCCCAAGTAGCCGAAAGTATCCATATCAATTCTCCAGAACGTCGAGCAGGCCGAGGGGCAGCGGCACATCCATGGCTTTATCGAACAGCAGGTAAAGACCAATCGCCATCAGGCCGACGATCACTGCACTGGGCAACCAGCGGCCGCCATACAGGCGCGCCATCGGGATGCCGATCAGCATGCTGCTGAGGATGAAACCCAGGGGTTCGAAGGTGCCGGCAAACACGATCAACAGCGCGACGCACACGCCGATCTTGATCAGGGTTTCGCGGTCCAGCGCGGGTTCTTCTTCCGTGTGCTTGGTCGGCTGGGGGCGGAACAGCATGTAGATCAGTGCCAGGCTCATCAGCCCGAGCATCAGCAGCGGGTAGGCGCGAGGTCCTACCGGCTCGTAGGAAAACGACGCTTGATACGGCCAGGCCATCAGCGCGAGGCCGGCACAAGCCAGCAGCAACACGGCGGCGAAAATGCGTTGTAAGAGCATAGGGAACTCCTGGATCGCGCCCCGAACGGGGCGCGGCTACGGAATATGGCGACGCTATAGGAGCGAGCTTGCTTACGAAGAACGTCAACGAGGCTGCGTGCTGCCTGGATAAGCGCGGTGTCGTTGCGTTTTTCGCGAGCAAGCTCGCTCCTACAGAGGGGCAATTACTGGATCAGGCCGAACTCTTTGGCCAGCACTTTGTAGTCAGCCACCTGTTTCTTCACGTAGGTGTCCAGCTCCGGGCCGGTCATGGCGAACGGGAACAGCTCGCGCTGGTCACGCAGCTTGGCGAACTCGTCGGAGGCCAGCAGCTTGTCGAACGCGTCTTTCCACCAGGCGTAGTCGGCATCGCTGACTTTTGGCCCGAGGTAGAAACCGCGCACCACTGGCCAGACGATGTCGTAGCCTTGTTCCTTGGCAGTCGGAATGTCTTTCATTTCCGGCTCGTCCAGGCGCTGCTCGGAGAACACCGCCAGCAGGCGCATGTCGCCGCTCAGGATGTGCGGCATGGAGTCGGAGATGTCGGTACTGCCCACCTGGATATGGCCACCGAGCAGGGCCGTGGCAATTTCGCCGCCGCCTTCGAGTGCCACGTAACGCAGTTCACGCGGGTTGATCCCGGCCGCCTTGGCGATCAGCGCGGTTTGCATCCAGTCCTGGCTGCCGACGGTGCCGCCGGAACCGATTACGACGCTGCCCGGATCTTTCTTCAAGGCTTTGACCAGATCGTCGAGGGTCTTGTAGGGCGAGTCGGCTTTCACGGCGATAGCCCCGTAGCTGGTGCCCACCGCCGCCAACCAGCGCACGGCACTTTCATCGAAGCGACCGAACTTGCCCTGGGCCAGGTTCAACAGCGAACCGCTGGACCAGGCCACCAGCGTACCGGCATCGGCAGGGCGCTGGGCGACTACGGCGTTGTAGGCCACTGCGCCCACGCCACCTGGCATGTAGGTCACGCGCATTGGCTTGCTCAGCAGTTTCTCGTTGACCAGCGCGCTTTGCGCCAGTTTGCAGGTCAGGTCAAACCCACCGCCAGGCGAGGCCGGGGCGATGCATTCCGGGCGCTTGGGTTCATCGGCGGCCAACAGTTGGCCGGCGAACAGCATGCAGCCGGCGGCGAGGGCTAATTTACGCAGTGAAGGGGTCATGGTTATCTCCGTCTTTGTTGTTATGAGGGGTTACTACCAGAGCGCAACGCTATAGCTGACCAGCAAGCGCATTTCATCCGCATCACGGGCGGAGTAGTTGGAACGGTAGGTGGCGTTGCGCAGGCGCACCGCCACATCCTTGAACGTGCCGGTTTGCACCACGTACTTGATCTCGCTGTTGCGTTCCCACTCCTTGCCAGTCTCGCCGTTCTTGAGCTTGATGTTGTCACCCGAGAGGTAACGGCTCATGAAGCTCAGGCCGGGGATGCCCAGCTTGGCGAAGTCGAAGTCGTAGCGCGCCTGCCAGGAACGCTCTTCGGCGCCGGCAAAGTCGTTGATCTGCACGAAGTTGACCAGGTACGGGTCGCTGCCATCCACATACGGGAAGGCGCTGTCGCCGGACATGTGCTGGTAACCGGCACTGAGCTTATGGCCATTGAGGGCATAGCTGAACAGACCGTTGAGGGAGGTGTTGTCGATCTTGCCGCCGCGTGCTGCGCCGGTATCATCGCTGATGGCCAGGCGCAGGTCGGTGCCGAAGGTGCCAGGCCCCATCGGGCGCGAGGCCACCAGGCCGAGGAAGTGCTGGCGGTACACGTCATCCAGCTGGGCGAAGTGGTAGCTGCCGGTGATCTTGTCAGCGAACTTGTAGTCCGCGCCGCCGAAGTTGAAGTGCTTGCCGGTGGCGCCGCTGACGAAGCGGCTGTTCTTGTTGTTGAGGGCGATGTCTTCGTAATTGGTGTCGTCACGGTCCTTGGCTTTGTCCAGGCGCCCACCGGTGAATACCAGGTTCTTGAATTCTTTCGAGGTGATCAGGCCGCCATTGAAGGTCTGCGGCAGGATGCGCCCGTCGTTGGGCTTGAGGATCGGCAATTCGGGAATCAGCGAGCCGATTTTCAGCTCGGTGGCCGAGATCTTCACTTTGCCGGTCAGGCCCAGCTTGGAGTACTCGTCGGCGGCACGGCCGTCGTCATGGGTGGGCAATAGGCCGGTGCCGGTGCGGTCGGGGCTGGAGTCGAGCTTGACCCCGAGCATGCCCAGCGCGTCCACACCAAAGCCGACGGTGCCGTCGGTGTAGCCCGATTGCAGATTGAGCATGAAGCCCTGGGCCCATTCGTCGCGCTTGGATTGCTGCGCACTGGTGCCGTCGCGGAAATCGCGGTTGAAGTACATGTTGCGGGTTTCCAGGGTCGCGCTACTGTCTTCGAAGAAGGCAGCCTGGCTAAGCGGCGAAAAGCCGGCAAGCGTAGCAGCACTGGCGAGGGCGATCTGGGTCAGACGAGAAAAACGAACAGGCGAGGAGGCCTGGGGCTGTGTCGACAGCATCGTTGTGTACTCCGTTATTGTTCTTATTTTGGCGAAAACGCTTCGAGGCGTTTTTCGGGCGCGACGTTGAGGTCGCTCGGCGGGCATAGACCACCGTAGCTGGATGCTAAAGGGCGAAGCTTTCACTAACCTTTCAACGGCCTTTCAATGTTTTCGGGCTTCACAGGGCAGGCGGCGCCTGTAAACTGCCCGCCAAAGCGTGGCGCCGACCACCCCTGAACGAGGTAGAAATCCATGCGTGTCTTGCTGGTTGAAGACCATCTGCAACTTGCCGAAAGCGTCGCGCAAGCGCTCAAGAGCACGGGTTTGACCGTTGACGTGCTGCACGATGGAGTGGCGGCGGACCTGGCCCTGAGCAGCGAGGAGTACGCGGCGGCGATCCTCGATGTGGGGTTGCCACGCATGGACGGTTTCGAGGTGCTCGCACGTTTGCGCGCCCGTGGAAAAAATCTTCCGGTGTTGATGCTGACCGCGCGCAGTGATGTGAAGGACCGTGTGCACGGCCTCAATCTTGGCGCCGACGATTACCTCGCCAAACCTTTCGAGCTCACGGAGTTGGAGGCGCGGGTCAAGGCACTGTTGCGGCGCAGTGTGTTGGGCGGCGAGCGCCAGCAGGCCTGCGGCGTGTTGGTCTATGACCTCGACACCCGGCGTTTCACCGTGGGCGGCGAGCTGATGACGCTGACCTCCCGTGAGCAAGCAGTGCTTGAGGCGCTGATTGCACGACCGGGCCGGGTGATGAGCAAGGAGCAGCTGGCTTCCCAAGTGTTCGGCCTGGACGAAGAAGCCAGCCCCGATGCCATCGAAATCTACGTGCACCGCCTGCGCAAGAAACTCGATGGCCAGCCCATCGCCATCGTGACCTTCCGCGGCCTCGGCTACTTGCTGGAAGCCCGCGATGCATAAGCCCAGCAGCCTGCGTTGGCGCCTGCTGTGGAACCTGGCGCTGTTGCTGGTGCTGTTGATGCTCGCCAGCGGCATGAGCGCCTACTGGAACGGCCGCGAGGCCGCCGACACCGCGTACGACCGCACGCTGCTGGCCTCGGCGCGCACCATTGCCGCAGGCTTGACCCAGGTGGATGGCACCTTGAGTGCGAACGTTCCGTATGTGGCCCTGGATACGTTCGCCTACGACAGCGCCGGGCGCATTTATTACCAGGTCAATGACATCCATCAGAAGCTGATCTCCGGCTACGAAAACCTCCCCGGCCCGCCGCCTGGCACGCCGCGTACCGATGACTATCCGGCGCTGGCACGCTTCTATGACGCCATGTACCAGGGCCAGCAGGTGCGGGTGGTGAGCCTGCTCAAGGCGGTCTCCGAACCGAATATGAACGGCATGGCGGAGATCCGTGTCGCTGAAACCGATGAAGCGCGGGTGAGCATGGCCCGCAGTCTGATGGCGGACACGTTGCTGCGCCTGGGGATGCTTGCGGTCGGCGCATTGTTGTTGGTGTGGTTTGCCGTCAGTGCCGCGTTGCGCCCGCTGGAGCGCCTGCGCACGGCGGTAGAAGAACGTCAGCCAGACGACTTGCGGCCATTGCCCTTGGTGGAAGTGCAGCATGAGTTTGGGCCGCTGGTGCGCTCCCTCAACCATTTCACCGAGCGCCTGCGCGGCCAATTCGAACGTCAAGCGCAGTTCATCGCCGATGCAGCCCATGAACTGCGTACCCCGCTGGCGGCCCTCAAGGCCCGGCTGGAGCTGGGGTTGCGCGCCGAGGATCCCGCTACTTGGCGCAGCACCCTGGAAACCGCAGCCCAGGGCACTGACCGCCTGACGCATCTGGCCAATCAGTTGTTGTCGCTGGCACGCATTGAAAACGGTGCCCGCGCGATTGCCGAAGGCGGCGCGCAATTGCTGGACCTCAGCCAGTTGGCGCGGGAGCTGGGTATGGCCATGGCCCCGTTGGCCCACGCGCGCGGCGTGGCGCTGGCGTTGGAGGCCGACGAGCCCGTGTGGCTGCGCGGTGAGCCAACCTTATTGAATGAGTTGCTGAGCAACCTGGTGGATAACGCACTGGCTCACACGTCTCCGGGGGGCAATGTGATCCTGCGGGTGACGGCGCCCGCCGTGTTGGAAGTGGAGGACGATGGCCCTGGGATCCCGCTGGATGAGCGGGACCGCGTTTTCGAGCGCTTCTACCGTCGCAGCCAGCAGGGGATGGGGTCTGGCCTGGGGTTGGCGATTGTCGGTGAGATTTGTCGGGCGCACTTGGCCCAGATCAGCCTGCACGATGGCGAGCAGGCCGGCTTGAAGGTGCGGGTGAGTTTTATCGCGGGTTGATCAGTAGAACATCGAGCGGGCTTCATCCAGCTCGGCGCGCAACGCATCGCTGTAGGGGTCGACCCGCAGTTTCTTGAGCGCCGGCAAGGTCGAGACCGGTACGCTGGCCAAGGGATGATCGGTGCCGCGATGGCAATACAACACGGCGATCTGCACCAGGTCGATGTAGTCGAGCTTGGGCGAGTCGCGTTCCAGGTCCAGGTATTGGCCGGGCAGTTTCGCCAGCATTTCCGGGAAGTCCCAGACTCCCAACAGTTTGTCGCCCAGTAACGGGTGGATACTCTCGATGACATGGTTGAGGCTGACCGGGTCTGCGAGCAACTCGTAGTGGTCCTCGGCGTACGTCAGGATCGGCAATACGCCGATCTGATGCACCAGGCCGCCGAGTGCCGCCTGGTCTGGCTTGAGCTGGCTGTGGCTGCGGCACAGGGCGTAACTGACGCCCGCCACTTCCAGGCTGCGGCGCCATACATCACGCATCTTTTGTTCGACCACGTCGGAGCGGGCGTGGAAAATTTGCTCCATCACCAGGCCGATTGCCAGGTTGCTGCTGTAGTTGGTGCCCAGCCGGGTGATGGCGGTGTGCAGGTCGGTGACTTCCTGGGTGGCGCGCAACAACGGGCTGTTGACCACTTTGATCAGGCGCGCCGACAGCGCGGTGTCGCGACCGATCACTTTGCTCAAGTGGCTGATGCTGATCTCCGGGTCCTCGGCGGCCTGGCGAATATTCAGGGCCACTTCCGGCAATGTCGGCAGAACCAGCTCATCGTTGTCGATGGCCCTCACTAAAGCCTGTTGGACTTTTTCCGCCAGCGTGTTCATTCATGCTCTCTAGGGTGTTGCAAAAAGGTACGGCGATCAGCGCTGGATCTCTCGATCACGGTCGAGCGTGTAAGGCAGGTCGAGCAGGTGCAAACGGGGGCCTTCCGGCGTACCTACATGCACATCGCCACTATCGGCAGCTTCGGCTTGCAACACGGCCAGAAGTTCAACGGTTTGGTCAGTTTTTGCCGCAATGACCACTTCGCCGATCGCGCTGGTGTGGCTGGGCGAAAACAGCGGAGTGCCTGGCTCGGGCATTTCAGGCGCATCAAGGCTCAATCGGTACAGGCGACGTTTGAGTTTGCCCAGGTACTGCATGCGCGCGACGATTTCCTGGCCGGTGTAGCAGCCTTTCTTGAAACTCACGCCGCCCACGGCCTGCAGGTTGAGCATCTGCGGGATGAACAGTTCGCGGGTTTGCGGCATGACCTGGCCGATGCCGGCGCGGATCTGCCCCAGCAGCCATTCATTCAGATCGGTTTGTTCAAGGGTTGCAGCCAATTGATTGCGTACGGCGTCGCCTTGCTCGGCAGGCACCCAAAGTTCAGCGCGGTCAGGGGAGACGCGGATGGCGATCAAGGTATCGCTGCGAACGACGCTGTCGGTCTCGGCGGGCAGTTCAAGGCCAAGGCTGGTCAGGGCCGGCTCCGCATTCATCAGACCGAAGCGCACCCAGGCGGCGCTTTCGTCGGTCAGTTTGGATTTGGAGAACACGGCGTACTTCTTCAGGTCGGCCAGCTGGGGTTCCAGTAGCTCGGTGGCCATGGCCAGCACCACGCCGTCACCTTGCAGCAGGATGCGGAAGCTCGATTGCATGCGCCCTTTTTGCGTGCAGCGCGCGCCGAGGCTGGCCTGGGTATCGCTCAGGTAATTGAGGTTGCAGGTCAGTTGGCCCTGAAGGAATTTGGCGGCGTCGGCACCGCGGACGGCGAGAACGCCTTCGTGGGACAGGGGGCAGAAGAAAGCAGAGTCGGCCATGGGTCATCGCAGGTCAAAAAGTCATGGGTGCATCATAGAGGGGCGCCCGGCAAATGGATAGTTTCCGTATGGGGCGACCAAAGCCGACTGTTCCGGTGCCGTCGGCCCTGTATACTTGCCGCCTATTTGAGGAGCGCTCCATGGTCGAAGATGTAGAAATCAATCGTCTCTACTGGCACAGCCGTCGTGGCATGCTTGAGCTTGATGTGTTGCTGGTGCCTTTCACCAAAGAGGTCTACGCAACGCTCAGTAAGGTGGATCGCGACCTCTACGTCAGGCTGCTGACTTGTGAAGACCAGGACATGTTCGGCTGGTTCATGGAGCGCGCCGAATCCGAAGACCCAGAGTTGCAGCGCATGGTCAGGATGATCCTGGACCGTGTCCAGCCCAAGTAATACCTTTGAATGCCGCTGGCAGGCCTCACGGCTGTTGCTGGCGGCGTATCTCCTCGCCCAGCTGTTCGCGCTGGGTGCGTTTTTGTTTCTTGATCTGTCCTATTCAAGCCTTGGCCTGCTGGTGTGTCTGTTGCACGCCGCTTGGGTTTTGCCGCGCTTTATTCTGCTGACCCACCGTTCGTCGATTCGTGGTCTGCGCCGTGACACTGATGGTTGGCAGTTGCTCAGTGCGGAGCGGGGCTGGCACAGCGTGCAGTTGCGTCCGGACAGCCTCGCCTTGCCATTGATCGTCGTTCTGCGTTACCGGGTGCAGGGCGAATGGCGGGTCCGTTCGGTGTGTGTACCCAGGGATTCGCAGGACGCCGATGTGCATCGGCGCCTGCGGGTACGCCTGAAGTTCAGCCGCCGTAGGTGGTTGGCACCAGGATAGTGTCGCGGGCCTCGGGCAGCATCTGCGGGTAGTCGAGGGTGTAATGCAGGCCGCGGCTTTCCTTGCGTTCCATGGCCGAGCGGATCATCAGCTCCGCCACCTGGGCCAGGTTGCGCAGTTCGATCAAGTCGCGGCTGACCTTGTAGTTACTGTAGAACTCGTCGATTTCATCCAACAGCAATCGCACTCGGTGCTGCGCGCGCTGCAGGCGCTTGTTGGTGCGTACGATCCCCACGTAGTCCCACATGAAGCGGCGCAGCTCGTCCCAGTTATGGGCGATGATCACGTCTTCGTCCGAATCGGTAACCTGGCTGGCGTCCCAGCGGGGCAGGGCTGCCGGCACCGGAACGCGTGGCAGTTGTTCGAGAATGTCCGCCGCCGCTGAGCGCGCATAGACGAAACATTCGAGCAGCGAGTTGCTGGCCATGCGGTTGGCGCCATGCAGGCCGGTGAAGCTGGTTTCGCCAATGGCATACAAGCCCGGTACGTCGGTGCGCCCGTGCTGGTCGACCATCACGCCGCCGCAGGTGTAGTGCGCGGCGGGCACCACGGGGATCGGGCCTTTGGTGATGTCGATGTTGAACGTCAGGCAGCGCTCGTACACGGTAGGGAAGTGCGCCTTGATAAAAGCTTCGGGTTTGTGGCTGATGTCCAGGTAGACGCAGTCGATGCCCAGGCGCTTCATTTCATGGTCGATGGCGCGGGCGACGATGTCGCGCGGGGCCAGTTCGGCGCGTGGGTCGAAGCGCTGCATGAAGCGTTCGCCGTTGGGCAGTTTCAAGTGGGCACCTTCGCCGCGCAGGGCTTCGGTGATCAGGAAACTCTTCGCCTGTGGGTGATACAGGCAAGTAGGGTGGAACTGGTTGAATTCCAGGTTGGCCACCCGGCAGCCCGAGCGCCAGGCCATGGCAATGCCATCGCCACAGGCTCCGTCGGGGTTGCTGGTATAGAGGTAGACCTTGGCTGCACCCCCCGAAGCGAGGAGGGTGAAGCGCGCGCCGTAGGTGTCGACTTCGCCGCTGGCGCGGTTGAGCACATAGGCGCCGAGGCAGCGCTCGCCGTCCAGGCCTAGGCGTTTTTCGGTGATCAGGTCGACGGCGACGCGTTGTTCCAGCAATTCGATGTTGGGGCGTTGGCGGGCTTGTTCGAGAAGCGTCTTGAAGATGGCGGCGCCGGTGGCGTCGGCAGCATGGATGATGCGGCGGTGGCTGTGGCCGCCCTCGCGGGTCAGGTGGAACTCGAAGCCGCCGTCGTCGCTCCCCGCGTGTTCATCACGGGTAAAGGGGACGCCTTGATCGATCAGCCATTGGATGGCCTCGCGGCTGTGCTCGACGGTGAAACGCACGGCCTCTTCATTGCATAGGCCACCCCCGGCATTGAGGGTGTCTTCGACGTGGGATTGCACGGTGTCGGTGTCGTCCAGCACCGCGGCGACACCGCCCTGGGCCCAGAATGTCGAGCCGTTGGCCAGGTCGCCCTTGCTCAGTACCGCAATGCGCAGGTGGCTGGGAAGGGTCAGCGCAAGGCTCAGGCCGGCCGCGCCGCTGCCGATCACCAGGACATCGTGTTGAAACTGTTGGCTCATTTGAGGGATTCCGCAAAAGCGATCCGAAGAGGTGGCGCAAACAGGACGCCTGGGTCGGCGAATCAAAGGGTCACACGGGCTACTAGTATATAGAGGGGTGGAGCGGCACAATAGCCGGGCATTCGTGGCAATGTGAGATTACGGTGCGCGGCTTGGGTAAAATCGGCAGGTTATTGAAACGGGAACTTTTTGCATGAGCCCCGACTCAATAGCAGGTTGCCCGAAAGCTGGGAAAACGTTGAGTTTATTGGCCCGTCGGGAGCATTGGACGCGTCAGAAAACCGGCGACAAGATTATTCGCGCAGTCGGCTATGCCCGTACTGCGTTTTTCGTGTGTGCCAAATCAGTGCGTGCCGGAAACTTGCTTGAAGGGGGAGAACTTTTGCGAAAAGACCGAGTCTATGTTTGCAAGCCTGATCGTTTAGTTATGCAAGCCTCCTTAAAGTACAACGAGGAGTGTTCATGCTAACCCAGGAAGAGGATCAGCAGCTGGTCGAGCGCGTCCAACGCGGCGACAAGCGAGCTTTTGATCTGCTAGTGCTGAAATACCAGCACAAAATTCTCGGGTTGATCGTGCGGTTTGTGCACGACACCCATGAAGCGCAGGACGTTGCACAGGAAGCCTTTATCAAGGCTTACCGTGCACTTGGTAACTTTCGCGGTGATAGCGCGTTTTACACGTGGCTATACCGGATCGCCATCAACACGGCGAAGAACTATCTGGTGTCTCGCGGACGCCGCCCACCGGATAGCGATGTAAGTTCAGAAGATGCAGAATTTTACGATGGTGATCACGGCCTCAAGGATCTCGAGTCGCCGGAGCGTGCATTGCTGCGCGACGAGATCGAAGGCACCGTTCATCGCACAATTCAGCAACTGCCAGAAGATTTGCGTACGGCGTTAACTTTACGTGAATTCGATGGTCTGAGTTACGAAGACATTGCGAGCGTCATGCAGTGTCCGGTGGGGACTGTAAGGTCACGGATTTTCCGGGCCCGGGAAGCCATCGATAAAGCCTTGCAACCGTTGTTGCAAGAGAACTAAAGACAGCGGCGACAGCCAAGAGAGGAACCGCCATGAGTCGTGATGCCCTGCAGGAATCGCTGTCCGCAGTGATGGATAACGAAGCGGATGAACTGGAACTTCGTCGAGTGCTCAACGCATTTGATGACGCCGAAACCCGTGATACCTGGTCTCGTTACCAAGTCGCTCGGGCGGTGATGCACAAGGATCTTCTAATCCCTCGTCTGGATATTGCTGCGGCCGTTTCTGCCGCGCTGGCTGATGAAGCCGTTCCGGCAAAAGCTGCTCGTGGACCATGGCGTAGCCTGGGTCGCCTGGCAGTTGCTGCTTCGGTGACTGTTGCGGTGTTGGCCGGTGTTCGCCTGTACAACCAGGACGAGATCGCCGGTGCCGAACTGGCCCAGCAGACTCAACAGCCGGTGATGGCAGGCCCTCAGGTCAAAGGCCCAGCGGTACTGGCCGGCTACAAGGAAAGCTCTGACACCACAGGCCCGATGGCCAACGGTGTATTGCAAGGGCAATCCGGCTGGCAGGACCAGCGTCTTCCAGGCTACCTGCGCCAACATGCACAGGAATCGGCTCTGAAGGGCACTGAAAGCGCTCTGCCTTATGCGCGTGCAGCCAGTTTGGAAAACCGCTAATCCGTAAGGAGCTCTATGCGAGCCATACCGCTCCTTACGCTTTTGCTCAGTGGTTGTTTTGCACTCCCCGCCCACGCCGACGAAGCCCAAGACTGGCTGACTCGACTTGGGCGTGCAGAGCAGCAGCAAAGCTTTCAAGGTACGTTCGTCTATGAACGTAACGGCAGTTTTTCTACCCATGACATCTGGCATCGTGTCCAGGAGGGTCAGGTCCGTGAGCGGCTCTTGCAGCTCGATGGTTCTGCCCAGGAAGTCGTGCGGCTGGATGGCCGGACCCAATGTGTCAGCGGCACTCTCGTCGCAGGCCTGGGCAACTCGCGCGATGCGCCATCCCGTGCGCTGGATCCGCAAAAACTCAAGCAATTCTACGAACTGGCCGTCATTGGCAAATCCCGCGTGGCCGGGCGTAATGCGGTGATCGTGTCGATCACGCCGCGTGACCAGTATCGCTACGGTTTTGAACTGCACCTGGATCGCGAAACCGCGCTGCCGCTCAAATCCCTTTTGCTGAATGATCAGGGGCAGTTGCTTGAGCGCTTCCAGTTCACGCGATTGAACACTTCGGTTGTGCCGGATGATCGCGATCTGCAGCCCAGTAGCGAGTGCGCACCTCTCTCCGTCGCCAATGAAAAAGCCCCCGTCGTGCAGCCTACTGAGGCGTGGCATCTGGAATGGTTGCCGCCGGGCTTTCAGCTGACCAGCACCAGCTCGCGTAAAGACACCCAGACCAAGGCGACAGTCGACAGCCTGATGTATGAGGATGGGCTGGCGCGTTTCTCAGTGTTCCTTGAGCCAATCAGCGATGCGAGTGTCACCGAAACGCGCACGCAACTGGGCCCTACGGTCGCTGTATCCCGTCGCCTCAATACAGTGGATGGCGAGATGATGGTGACGGTGGTGGGCGAAATCCCGATCGGCACTGCAGAACGTATCGCGTTGTCGGTGCGTGGTGAAAAAAAGCCAGCCGTGCAGCCGTGAGTCGTTAATCCTATGTTCATCCTGACGTTTCACTGTATTTGCATGCCAGGTTGGCTGCCGAGAGCATGAAATGTCTGGATCAGCATTTTCACTTGCAAAAATCTCTTATGTTTTTTATAGGTCAGGGCTTGTCGGCTCTGGCCTTGTTTTGTTCGCGGAACAAAGATGTCGGTCGCAGTTTTCGGCGTTTCTTGAACCCTGTCGCTCAACCCTGCTCGTCGTAACGGGAGCTGTATGTCGATACCACGTTTGAAGTCTTACCTATCCATAGTCGCCACGGTATTGGTGCTAGGTCAGGCCTTGCCCGCGCAAGCGGTCGAGTTGCCTGACTTCACCCAATTGGTTGAGCAAGCCTCGCCGGCCGTGGTGAACATCAGTACCACGCAAAAACTGCCGGAGCGCAAAGTCTCCAACCAGCAGATGCCGGACCTGGAAGGCCTGCCGCCGATGCTGCGCGAGTTCTTCGAGCGCGGCATGCCGCAACCGCGCGCCCCCCGTGGCGGTGGCGGTGGCCAGCGTGAGGCTCAGTCCCTGGGCTCGGGCTTCATCATCTCGTCGGATGGCTACATCCTTACCAACAACCACGTGATTGCAGACGCCGACGAAATTCTCGTGCGCCTGGCTGACCGTAGTGAGTTGAAAGCCAAGCTGGTGGGCACCGATCCACGTTCCGACGTGGCGCTGCTGAAAATCGAAGGCAAAGACCTGCCGGTGCTGAAGCTGGGTAAATCCCAGGACCTGAAGGCTGGGCAGTGGGTCGTTGCCATCGGTTCGCCGTTTGGTTTTGACCACACTGTGACCCAAGGTATCGTCAGCGCCATCGGCCGCAGTCTGCCGAACGAGAACTACGTGCCGTTCATCCAGACCGACGTGCCGATCAACCCGGGTAACTCGGGTGGTCCGCTGTTCAACCTGGCGGGTGAAGTGGTGGGGATCAACTCGCAGATCTACACCCGTTCCGGCGGATTCATGGGCGTGTCGTTCGCTATCCCGATCGACGTGGCGATGGACGTTTCCAACCAGCTGAAAAGCGGCGGCAAGGTTAGCCGTGGCTGGTTGGGTGTGGTGATCCAGGAAGTGAACAAAGACCTGGCGGAATCCTTCGGTCTCGACAAGCCGGCCGGTGCCCTGGTCGCGCAGATCCAGGACGACGGCCCTGCTGCCAAAGGCGGCCTGCATGTCGGCGACGTGATCCTGAGCATGAATGGCCAGCCGATCGTCATGTCGGCCGACCTGCCACACCTGGTGGGCGCACTCAAGGCCGGCAGCAAGGCCAAGCTGGAAGTGATCCGTGAAGGCAAGCGCCAGACCGTTGAACTGACGGTCGGTGCCATCCCTGAGGAGGGCGCAACCCTGGATGCCCTGGGCAACACCAAGCCAGGTGCCGAGCGTAGCAGCAACCGCCTGGGCATTGCCGTGGCTGAGTTGACCGCTGAGCAGAAGAAGACCTTCGACCTCAAGAGTGGCGTGGTGATCAAGGAAGTGCAGGACGGCCCTGCCTCTCTGATCGGCCTGCAGCCGGGTGACGTGATTACCCACCTGAATAACCAGGCCATCGACAGCACCAAGCAGTTCACCGACATCGCCAAGGCGTTGCCGAAGAATCGTTCGGTGTCGATGCGAGTGCTGCGTCAGGGGCGTGCAAGCTTCATTACGTTCAAGCTCGCCGAGTAAGTCGGTAGAAACAAAAAGCCCCGCCTTCGTTGAATGAAGGCGGGGCTTTTTTGTGGGCGATGGAGTTAGCTCATCATCCCTTTGACCAGGCGTTCCTGTTCGATCAGCTCGCGTTGACGGGCGTCGATCCGCGAAGACAACGGGAAGTTGTTGCCGGCGCGACGCTTGGCGAAATCCAACTGCTGGATGGCCTGCTGGAAATCCCCCACCAGCGCAAAGTACTCGGCGCGGGCTTGGTGCAGGCCGATAATGTTGCCGGACAAGCCGCGTGTCTCTGCGACCTGGTACCACACGTCAGGGTCGTCCGGACGAGATTTGAGCAAGCTGTCCAACGCCTTTTCCGCATCGGCGGTACGGTTCTGCTTGAGCAGAAGATCCACGCGTATCTGATTCAGCGGGTAGTTGCCCGGATACTGAGTCAGCATCTTGTCCGTACGTTGCTGGGCGTCAGGCAAGCGGCCGTTGTCAATGTCCAGCTGGATCTGCGCCAGGTTGTAAGTGATGTCGTTGGGTGTCTTCGCAAGCAGGGGCGCCAGGTTTTCCCGTGCCTGTTTGAACTGGGAGCCCTTGATCTGGGCAATGGCCAGGCCATAGCGCGCCACATCGTTCTTCGGGTTTTCGTCCAACTGCGCCTGGAAGCGTTTGGCGGCGAGGCCGGAGGTGTCTTCGTACTGCAGCTGCACCCGTGCGCGGATCAGTTGATAGCGCAGGCTGTCTTCCTTGCCGCCGGTTTTGGCTTGCTCGGCGCGGTTGCGGGTGTCGGCGATTCGCGATTCGGTCACCGGGTGCGTCAGCAGGAATTCCGGCGGCTTGGCGTCGAAGCGGTATTGACGCATCAGGCGTTCGAACATGGTCGGCATGGAGCGCGGATCGTAACCGGCTTTTTCGAGGTTGAGGATGCCGATGCGGTCAGCCTCTTGCTCGTTCTGACGCGAGAACCGGCGCTGTTCCTGGATCGCAGCCGCCTGGGTGCCGGCAATAGCGGCAATACCAGCGTCACCCGCGCCAGCTGCTGCGGCAATGATGCCGCCCAGCAGCGCGGCCATCATCGGGAGTTGCATGCGCTGTTGGGCTTCCACGCCACGGGCGAAGTGGCGTTGGGACAAGTGCGCCAATTCGTGCGCCAGTACCGAGGCATATTCCCCTTCGGTCTGGGCATTGAGGAACAGGCCGCCGTTGACCCCGACAATCCCGCCGGGCGCGGCGAAAGCGTTCAGTTGCGGGCTGTTGATCAGGATGAACTCCAGGCGCCGGTCGTTGACCTGGCTGGTCTCCACCAACTTGTAGACGCTGGTTTCGACGTAATCCTTGAGCTGCGGGTCGTTGAGTTGCGAGACCTGGCCCCGCAGGTACGCCAGCCAGGCGCGACCCAACTGGTATTCCTGTTGTGGCGAGACAATGGCAGAACTGGCGTCGCCGAGTGACGGCAGGTCGTCAGCGAAGCCTGGGGAGGCCAGCAGGCAAGCCAGCGTCAGCAGGGTGGGGCGCAAAAAAGTCATGCACAGAGCCTTTCGACAAAGAGCTTACTGTAGCCGGACACTGAGCTTCGGACCAGATATTCTAAGCATCCCCAATGCTTGCCCGGAGTAAACCATGACCGACGCTGTCGCCTTTGATGCCGAACTCGATGCCACCGGCCTCAATTGCCCGTTACCCTTGCTCAAGGCCAAGCTGGAACTCAATCGTCTGGCCAGTGGCGCAGTGCTCAAGGTGATCGCCACGGACGCGGGCTCCCAGCGTGACTTCCGCACCTTTGCCAAGCTGGCCGGCCACACGCTGTTGCATGAAGAAGACGCCGCCGGTGTGTACCGTTACTGGTTGCGCAAGGCCTGAACCGTTCGCTCCACCACCCGAGGTTGATTGATGTTCAAAGTGTTACGAGACTGGATCCAGCGCTACTTCTCCGACGAGGAGGCCGTGGTACTGGCGGTCCTGCTGTTTCTGGCCTTCACGGCCGTGCTCACCTTGGGCGGCATGCTGGCGCCGGTATTGGCTGGGATGGTACTGGCGTATCTGATGCAAGGTTTGGTCACCACGCTGGAGCGTTTGCGCTTGCCGGGTGGAGCCGCCGTGGGGCTGGTATTCGCCTTGTTCATGGGGCTGCTGGTGCTGTTTATCGTGGTGGTATTACCGCTGTTGTGGCATCAATTGATCACGCTGTTCAACGAGCTGCCGGGCATGCTCGCCAAGTGGCAATCGCTGTTGCTGCTGTTGCCGGAGCGCTACCCGCACCTGGTGTCGGACGAACAGGTGTTGCAGGCCATCGAAGCGGCGCGCGGCGAGATCGGAAAGTTCGGGCAATGGGCGCTGACCTTTTCCCTGTCCAGCCTGCCGCTGCTGGTCAATATCATGATCTACCTGGTGCTGGTGCCGATCCTGGTGTTCTTCTTCCTCAAGGACCGCGTCATGATCGGCCGCTGGGTACGTGGCTATCTGCCACGCGAGCGTGCACTGATTACCCGGGTGGCCGAGGAAATGAATCGGCAGATCGCCAACTACATTCGCGGCAAGGTCATCGAGATCATTATCTGCGGCGGCGTGACCTACATCGCCTTTATTGCCCTGGACCTGAACTACGCGGCCTTGCTGGCGTTGCTGGTAGGTATTTCGGTGGTGGTGCCGTATGTCGGCGCGGTGGTGGTGACTGTGCCGGTGGCGCTGATTGCGCTGTTCCAGTGGGGCTGGAGTGACCAGTTCATCTATTTGATGGCGGTGTACGGGATCATCCAGACGCTGGATGGCAACGTGCTGGTGCCGCTGCTGTTCTCGGAGGCCGTCAACCTGCACCCGGTGGCGATCATCTGCGCGGTGTTGTTGTTCGGTGGGCTGTGGGGGTTCTGGGGGGTGTTCTTTGCGATCCCGCTGGCGACGCTGTTCAAGGCGGTGCTGGATGCGTGGCCACGGCAGGAGCCAGTGGTGGCGCCGTTGCTGTGATTTTTTGTGGTTGAGCGGGGCAAACCCGCTCACCACAAGAGCTCGCTGCGTTTCAGCCTTTGCTTAGCGCCTGCGCTGCCGCCAGGACGGCATCCACATGCCCCGGCACCTTTACGCCACGCCATTCCTGACGCAACACGCCCTCCTTGTCGATCAGGAAGGTGCTGCGATCCACGCCCAGGTATTCCTTGCCGTACAGCTTCTTCAACTTGATCACGTCGAACAGTTGGCAGACCGCCTCGTCCTTGTCGCTGATCAGCTCGAAGGGGAATGCCTGCTTGCCCTTGAAGTTCTCGTGAGACTTCACGCTGTCCCGCGACACGCCAAACACTTCGGTGTTAGCCGCTTTGAATGCTGCGTATTGGTCGCGAAAGCCCTGGCCTTCGGTGGTGCAGCCTGGCGTGCTGTCCTTCGGGTAGAAGTAGATCACCACTTGCTTGCCCTTGAGGGCAGCGAGGCTGAAGGTCTGGCCGCTGGTGGCCTGGGCTTCGAAATCGGCTACGGGTTTGTCGATGACTACCGCCATGAAAACTTCCTTACATTGGGTTCTGTGGGCGCCATGGCTCGATCAAGGCGTCGAGGTTCAGGGCATCGGCGAAATCCAGGAACTGGTCGCGCAGCCAGCTGATCTGCACGCCAGCCGGCAACGTCACGGTGAACGTTGCGTTCAGCATGGTGCCGCCGGTTTGCGGGGCCTGGTAGGTGTCGCAGGTCAGGTTCTCCAGCTCGACGTTGTGGTCGATGAAGAACTGGCACAGTTCGTTGACGATGTCCGAACGGTAGGCGGAACTGACATACGCTACATAAGGCAGGGCTTGGGGACGATTCTCCAGGGCGGCGCTGCGCACCACATTGACGGTGAAGTCGTGCTTTTTAGCCAGGCCTGGCAGGCCGGTCTCCAGGCGCGCCAGGGCATCCCAGGTGCCGGAGATCTGCAGGACCAACGCGCTGCACTCGCCATGGCGGGTGAGGCGGGAGGTCACGACGGCGCAGCGGTTTTCATGGCTGGCGCGGCACAGGACGTTGGTCAGCTCCATGGGGTTGGCGCCGAGGGCACTGATAACAAGGAATTGTTCGCGAACTGTGGGGGTGGACATGCAGCCTTCCTAAAACGATGAGCGGTCGATACTGTGCGGGCTGTATCGATCAAAGGATGAAGGGTAGCGAAAACCGTCGCCAAGGGATAGGAGGTGGCGTTTTCATTGCGTGATCGGCTCGATTTCATCGTGCTTCTGGGCAGGCTTTGGCCCAATGATGGCATTGCCCGTCGTTTAGTTGCGCCAGAACGCATCCTCAGGCGGTACTTCGCTTGTGCAAGCATCTTGGCGCCAGTACCATTACGGCTCTCTTTTTCCGGCAGGAGCGGTTGCATGATTGCGGGCAGTATGGTGGCACTGGTCACACCCATGGATGCACAAGGTCATCTCGACTGGGACAGCCTGGGCAAACTGGTGGACTTCCACCTGCAAGAAGGCACCAACGCCATCGTGGCGGTCGGCACCACCGGTGAATCGGCCACCCTCGATGTGGAAGAACACATCCAGGTGATCGAATTCGTGGTCAAGCGTGTCGCGGGCCGTATCGCCGTGATCGCCGGTACGGGCGCCAACTCGACGCGAGAAGCGATCGAGCTGACCAAAAACGCCAAGAAAGCCGGCGCCGATGCCTGCCTGCTGGTGACCCCGTACTACAACAAGCCGACCCAGGAAGGCTTGTACCAGCACTTCCGCGCGATTGCCGAAGCGGTCGATATTCCGCAGATCCTCTATAACGTGCCGGGTCGCACCGCGTGCGACATGCAGGCCGCGACCGTGATCCGCCTGTCCACCGTGCCGAACATCATCGGTATCAAGGAAGCCACTGGCGACCTGCAACGCGCCAAGGACATCCTGGCCGGCGTGAGCAGCGATTTCCTGGTGTATTCCGGTGACGACGCCACCGCTGTCGAGCTGATCCTGCTGGGCGGCAAGGGCAACATCTCCGTGACCGCCAACGTGGCCCCGCGGGCCATGAGCGAAATGTGCGCCGCCGCCATTGCCGGCGACGCCGTGACCGCCCGTGCGATCCACGAGAAGCTGATGCCGCTCAACAAGACACTGTTTATCGAATCCAACCCTATTCCCGTGAAATGGGCGCTGACTGAAATGGGCATGATGCCGGACGGTATCCGTCTGCCGCTCACCCGTCTCAGCGAAGCCTGTCACGAACCGCTGCGACAGGCCCTGCGCCAGTCCGGCGTCCTGGTTTAATTGAGGAAGCACTACGCATGAAGCGATTGGCCGGACTTTCCGCACTTGCCTTGATTATCTCCAGCACCAGTGGCTGCGGTTGGATCTGGGGCCCGGAAGGCTACTTCCGTGACCGCGGTAGCGATTACCTGGAAGCACAACCTACCAAACCTATGGAGCTGCCGCCGGGCGTCAACGTCGCCAAGCGACTTGACCCGTTGCTGCCGATTCCGCGCAATGTCGCCGACGACACCGCCAAGGGTGAGTACGTGGTGCCGCGTCCACAGCCGATCTCGGCCGTGGCGGATGCCAGCGACTACAGTCTGCAGAAGAGTGGTGACTCCCGCTGGATCGTGGCTCAGCGCCCACCTGCCGAAGTCTGGCCAGTGGCCGTGCAGTTCTTCCAGGACAACGGCTTCCGCATCGACGAGCAGCGCCCGCAGACCGGTGAATTCACCACCGCATGGCAGCAGGGCAGCGAACTGTCCGCCACCATGGCCAAGCGCCTGCAGGCCGGTGGTGTAGCCGCCGACAGCGAGGCCCGTGTGCGCGTGCGCATCGAGCCAGGCGTGCAGCGTAATACCAGTGAAGTCTATGTGGTCAGCGCCGAGCGTCCGGCCGGCAGCACCGCCAACGTTGATTTCACCAACCGTTCGGTCAACACCGGTGTCGACTCGGCACTGGTCGACGAGATGCTGGCCAGCATGAGCCGTATCTCCGAGAAGGGCGGTTCGGTTTCCCTGCTCGCCGCACGTGATTACGACACCCCAAGCCGCGTCAGCCTCACCGAAGATGGCAGCGGCAACGTGGTGTTGAACCTGGGTGAAGACCTCGACCGTGCCTGGGCCAGCGTTGGCCGTGCATTGGAACAGGGCCCTTGGCGTGTAGAAGACATCAACCGCAGTCTGGGCCTGTACTACATCAACGTGGCTGAAAAAGCCGAGCGCAAAGACGACGAGCCAGGTTTCTTCGGCAAGCTGTTCGGCAGCAAACCGACCAAGGAAGAGATCGAGACCCGCGCCGAGCGTTATCAGGTTCGTTTGAGCAAGGTAGGCGAAAGCGTGCAGGTCACCGTCGAGAAGAACATCAACACCGTTGCGCCCGCTGAAACAGCGCGCAAAGTGTTGGGCGTGATTCAAGACAACCTGGGCTGATCCGGTGCGTTTTGCCGTTCTCGGCAGCGGTAGCCAAGGGAACGGTACGCTGGTCGCCCACGACGACACGTACGTGCTGGTGGATTGTGGTTTCTCGTTACGGGAAACCGAGCGGCGCCTGCTGCGACTGGGGGTTCACCCCGCGCAGCTGAGCGCGATTCTGGTGACCCACGAACATGCCGACCACGTGCATGGCGTGGGTTTGCTGTCTCGGCGCTACAATCTCCCGGTGTACCTCAGTCGCGGTACCTTGCGCGGGATGCGCAAACCCATCGAACCTGCAGGTTTCCTGGCTGGTGGCGAGACGCTGCAGATTGGTGCGTTGAGCATCAATGTGATTGCCGTAGCGCACGACGCTCAGGAGCCGACGCAGTACGTATTCAGTGACGGTGAGCGGCGTTTCGGCGTGCTCACCGACCTGGGTTCCTACTGCTCAAAGGTGCTGGACGGTTACCGTGACCTGGATGCATTGATGATCGAGTCCAACCACTGCCGAGACCTGCTGGCGCGTGGTCATTACCCGTACTTTCTCAAGCAACGGGTGGGCGGCGAGCTGGGGCATTTGAACAACCACCAGGCGGCGTACCTGGTGTATGAGTTGGGCTGGCAAGACTTGCAACACCTGGTCCTGGCCCACCTGAGCAGCAAGAACAACCTGCCGCAGCTGGCCCGGCAATGTTTTGTCGACACCCTCGGGTGCGACCCGGACTGGCTGCAACTGGCCGATCAAGATTCAGGGCTCGATTGGCGACACATCGCCTAGCCCACCATTTAGCAAGCGGAGCCCATCATGGAAAAACGTGAAGAACTCTACCGCGGCAAAGCCAAGTCGGTGTACAAGACCGACGACGCCAACCGCCTGATCCTGCTGTTTCGCAACGACACCTCGGCGTTCGACGGCAAGCGCATCGAACAACTTGATCGCAAAGGCATGGTGAACAACAAGTTCAACGCCTTCATCATGCAGAAGCTCGAAGCGGCCGGCATTCCGACCCAATTCGACAAACTGCTGGGCGACAACGAGTGCCTGGTCAAGAAGCTCGACATGATCCCGGTTGAATGCGTCGTGCGTAACTACGCGGCCGGCAGCCTGGTCAAGCGTTTGGGCGTGGAAGAGGGCCTCAAGCTCAACCCTTACACCTTTGAACTGTTCCTGAAGGACGACGCCAAGGGCGACCCGTTCATCAACGAATCCCACGTCGTGGCATTCGGCTGGGGCACCGCTGAGCAACTGGCGCGCATGAAGGAGTTGTCCCTCAAGGTCAACGACGTGCTGAGCAAGCTGTTCGACGACGCTGGCCTGCTGCTGGTGGACTTCAAGCTCGAATTCGGGGTCTTCCACGACGGCTCCATCGTCCTGGGCGACGAATTCAGTCCTGATGGCTGCCGCCTGTGGGACAAAGACACCAAGAAGAAGATGGACAAGGACCGCTTCCGCCAGGGCCTCGGTGACGTCATCGAAGCCTACGAAGAAGTCGCCAACCGTCTGGGCGTACCGCTTTAATCGACGCAAGCATCTGATAGCACGGAAAAAAATCGCTTCGGCGCTTTGCTTTCCTGATCCACGCTGTTATGATGCGCGCCGTTGGAGAGATGCCAGAGTGGCCGAATGGGACGGATTCGAAATCCGTTGTACCTTCACCGGTACCTAGGGTTCGAATCCCTATCTCTCCGCCATTATTGAATACGTCTAAGCCCCTGTAATCGTTGAAGATTACAGGGGCTTTTTCGTTTCTGATGACTTAATGAGGGCATTTTTAGGGCAGTATTTCGACGCTGTACACCGCTCAAGGACGCTCAGCGCCGACATGGGGTCCGTACAGGGCAAAGAATACTTATCGTCGGAACTGCATTATCGGCGGCGCTTGATAAAAAAATGCAATGGCGCATCACGTTGCCATCAGCTAGATTCTGATTGCAGATGAAAAGCGCAATATTTGCCTAGGAATTCAAGATCCGAACGCCGGAACCATTCGTCGTTACGACTATCGGATACATTAAGAATGTACGTTTGGTGCTTCAAATGTCTGTAGCCATTTGCTAGCATCTCGTACCAAATTTTTGGGCTCGTATGGATACGAGACTTTATCGGAGCTGCATATGCAAACAAATCGTACTGATTTCGAGGCTGGTTTCGCACTTCTAGGGTTGAATCCTTCCCCTGGCGCTGCTTATCAGGGCGCACATAGCTACGCTCGTCAGTTCAAGAAATGTTCGATTCTGACTGAGGCTAGCGTAGGTTACGCTGCCACTTCTGCAGGCAGCGCGGCGAAAGTCATATCCAAAAAGTAATTCAGTATTCTCTCAAAAGCCCGGTATTCAGCCGGGCTTTTTTATGGACGCTTATATGCCAAATTGGACCCAGGTTTTAGAAGAGATCGTTATCAAGGCTCAGTCGAGCACGAACGCTGTTGACGAAGTACGCAGAAAGTACCTGGGGCTTTTGCAGAAGAAGACAGGCCGTAACGTCATTGCCTATTACTCCGGCTTCCTTCAGAAGCCGGGTTATGCGTTCGGGCAAGTGAACGATGACGATAAAAATGGATTTATGAATGCGGTTCACGGCCTGGATCGCAGTCAAGGTTTGGATTTGATCCTACACACCCCGGGTGGCGACTTGTCCGCTGCGGAATCTATTGTTCATTACCTGCGTCAAATGTATGGAACCGATATTCGGGCGGTGATTCCGCAGCTAGCGATGTCGGCCGGCACTATGATCGCCTGTGCGTGTTCTGAAATTATTATGGGCAAGCAATCAAATATCGGGCCATTTGACCCGCAGTTTGGCGGCATTCCGGCACACGGGGTTCTTGAGGAGTTCGATAACGCTATCGAGGCGGTTAAGCGCGATCCCGGTTCCACACCGATCTGGCAGGCAATCATCAATAAGTACCATCCTACCTTTTTGGGGGAGTGTGAGAAGGCAATTGAGCTAGCAGATCTCATTGTTAAAAATTGGCTCGTGAGTGGCATGTTTAAAGGCGATGCGGATGCGGTCGCAAAAGCGGATAACATCGTCCTTGCGCTGAATGATCACGCTGGAACCAAGACTCATTCCCGGCATTTGCATGTTGAGGATGCGGTGGGTTTTGGTCTGAAGGTGGTGAAGCTGGAAGATGACGAAGAGCTGCAGGATTTGGTGCTTACAGTGCATCACGCTTATATGCATACATTTGCAAACTCGCCTGCAGGCAAGATCATTGAGAACCATAACGGCAGCGCTATCGTTCTGTTTTCTCAATGATCAGTTGAGCCTTTAGATTAGGACCGAAATCCCAGCATGGCAGAGACCATACCTGCCATGCTCTTGGTATCTCTCGGTATCCATCTGCCGTAGTGCTTTCTGACCATCGTCGTGTCGGCGTGCCCCAGTTGCCTGGCGACCCATTCGACCGGAACATAGCTCGACAGCATCTGACTGGCAAATGTGTGGCGACACTGGTTGGCTCCTCGATGGCGGACTTCTGCCTTTTGCAAGTGAGCTGTAAACCAGTTGCTCACTGTCTTGCCATTCCAGAGCAAACCGCTGGTGGAGCTACGAAAAAGAAACCTGACTTTCATCTTCTTCGACGTGATGTTGTCGCGCTGGATGATGGTGATATCAACAGTCGGTGCTTCCTTGGCAGCGGCGACAATTTCTCGCATCAACTTGAGAGCTGGGTCGATCAGCTCCACGACTCGAACCCTGGAGCGCTCTTTGGGGACTTTGAATTCACCGACGACCAATGCCCGGCGGACGTGTACCAGGCCGGCTTCGAGGTCGACGTCTTCAACGGCGAGCCCGATGAGTTCGGACAGGGACAGCCCGGCCCAGCAGTTGAACTCAATCATCCGGGCGTCAGCACGCCGGTTGGGATCTGCTTTGCCGATCAACTCGATCTCGGCGCGACTGAAGGGGTCGGCATGCTCCAGGTCAACGTCAGATCCAACGTTGCTGATCCTGTCGAGTGGGTTGGCTTTCAAGATGCCATCGCCGAAAGCGTCGGCCCAGACCCCGCGGACAACGGTAAAAATGTCGTTCACAGTCTTTGGGGCTAAGCCTTGCTTGAGCAACTGCGCTTGAAACAACTCGATGTCGCTCTTGCTGATGTCGACGATCCGGCGCTTGCCGAATTTCTTCTCGACGTGAACGGCCTTGCTGACGTAGTTGACGACGGTGCTCGAAGCTTTGAGCGCGCGCTGAACCTCCAGCCAGCGATCAATGCCTTCCTTCACTGTGCGCTTTAGCGAAGGGCCGCCAGTCCCCGTGAACATGGCAGCCCTAGGCGAGTTCGGAAAGTGGGCCGCGTAGTCGAAGCGGCCCTCTTTAATTTCTGCAAGGATGGTGCGGCGCTTGTTGTCTGCATAGGCGATCGCGGCTTTGTTGACTTTCGAGATCCCTTCCAAGGGTTCCCGGCACCGTTGACCGTTAAAGATGAACCAGATGCGTAGCTGCTTGCCATTCATCTCAACGCCGGTCGGCATTTTGTCGATCATGGTTTTCCTTCCATCCAGCGCTCAATGGCCGCGCGGTTGTAGACGATCACGTTGGCTGGGTCGTAACGCCAGTGCTTGCCCTCGAGCCATAGGCCACGGGTGCGGTATTTGCGAACTGCTTCGGTGCTTAAGCCGAAGACTGGATACAGCAGGTCCTGGCGGAACCAGGCGCCCGGTGTAATGTGGAAGTCGAGTTTCTCTGCTGCGCTCATTGTGATCTGTCCCCTGCGCGCCGGGTGATGCCTTCGGCCTGGCGCTGCTTGCTGTATTGTTCGTGGCTACCGTGTGCCCGCGACTTATTGCATTTGTCGCAGATGGTTTGTAAATCGAGCGGGGGCATCTGCCCGCGCCGGATCCGGACTGTTCGACGAAGCGCAGTCATGCGGCCTCCTTCAGCGCTTCTGCTTGGCGCCACGGGTTGTTCGCTCGAGCCAGTGCTGCCATCGGCGGCGGGCTGACGCTGTTGCCGCACATGTGCACTTGTTGGGTCTTGGTGAACGGCTTACCGTCGGCGCCGTGGCTGATGATGTAGTCGGCCGGGAAGCCTTGAGCCTTGTACAGCTCGGACGGCTTCAGCATCCGCAGGCGGATATCGACGATCACGTACGGCATGCCCTTCACCATCACGGTGACCATTGCGAGCCGGTCCTTGGTGGTGATGGTTGGTGCTGGTGAGTCGCAAGCGCTGATGTTCTCGGTGCCGTAGTAGCTGATCAGGAAGGCAGCGATCCGCAGGGCACCAGCTTCGTGTTCAGGCGAGAGGGTAAGCGACACCAGCGAACTCTTGCCGCCGCCACCGGCAGTGATGGTCGGCGCCGGATCATCCAGGCCCTGGCCGACGCTGCCGCCGAATGCCCGCTCCATGAACGCGCTGACCAACCCGTGGTGCTGGCCGCCGGCGCTTATGGTGTGCAGTGGGTCGTTGGCGTCCCGTGCGTCACAGTTGCCGCGAAAGTGCACCAGGTTCGCTGTCGCCAGTTGCTGCTGGCTGCCGGTGTTGGTCACCGTGGTCATCGGGTCGAGTATGTCCTTGGCGTGTACGGTGTTGAATCCGCCATTGGCCTGGATCATCACCGCGGCGCTGACGGACTGGCCGCCTCCGCTCGCGGTTACGGTGCCGATCGGCCCCCAGATGTCGTTGACCCCGTGGGAGCGGCGTTTGTTTGCGCCGGAACCGTCGCCGTGCCCGGCCTGGACAATGCAGGCGGAAGCCAGTGCGTGTTTGACGCCCCCGGCGACAACGGTCCCCAGCGGCTGATCCACGCCCGGCACCCGTGGCTCTTGCCCTGGGCGTTCGCCGTAACCTGACTGAATCAGCGTGGGGCTGACCACCGAGAAGGCGCCGCCCTTCGGATAGGAGGTGATTGTCCGCAGCGGCTCATCGGCGGACTGCACTGCCTCACCGGACCAGTTGGCGATCGGCACAATGAACGGTGCTGCGCTATCGATGACGAATTTCTTCATCCCCTTTGCAACGCGGCGCAGGGTGGCCGGGGCCAGGTTCTTCTTGCGGCCGAAGATGCTTTTGCCCGGGTCGGTAAAGTCGATGCAGTCAGCGGCTGTTTTCCACTTCTGCTGGCCCTTGTTGGGGTTCTTGGCGTGTGTCGCCTCCGGCCACACAATCGGCTGCCCATCGCACCGGGCGATCATGAACAGGCGTTCCCTGCTGGTGGGCGCGCCGAAGTCGCATGCCCGGATCACCTTCCACTCCACGACGTAGCCCATGCCTTCCAGCAAGGCCACAAATCGGCGCCAGGTACGGCCGCGCTGTTTTGGGTCAGGGATCAGGAATTGCTGGCCCACCGGCACAACCTCACCAGGTGCGGCAACGTCGCCGCCTAGCTTCACCACGCGCCCGGTGGCCTTGTCGCGCTTGGCGATCAGTCGACCCCACTGCAGGATCTGCTTCACGTTTTCCAGGCTGATCACCCGGGGCCGCTTCATGCCTGCCCACTTGAGGCCGATCCACGACAAGTTGCGGATCTCGCGCTTGCGCGGCTGGCCGCCGGCGGCCTGGGAGTGGTGCGTGCAATCTGGCGACATGTGGAACCAGCCTACGGCTTTGCCGCCGCACTCGATGTCAGGGTCACCCTCGAACACGTCGGTGGTGAAGTGCCGGGCGCCGGGGTGGTTCACGGTGTGCATGCTGATCGCCTGCGGACTGTGGTTCTTCGCCACGTTCACTGCCCGGCCCAGACCAATCTCCAGGCCTGTACCAGCCCCGCCGCCACCACAGAAGAAGTCGACAACGATTTCGTCGTCCAGAGGGGAGAAGCCCAGGCGGTACTGCGTCTTAAGGTCGAGCGGTTGCGTTCTGAGGGTGGTCATGACAGAACCTCTAGAACTTGGTGGTGGCTAAAGATTTGCCGCTTCCCAGTTTCTACGTTCTTGGCGTAGAACTCATCGGGGCGTCGCCACCATATTTGGCTGTGGCTGGTAACTGCTACGGTGAGTTCCATGTGACCTATGCTGACTCGTAGCTTACTGCCGACTGGGAACGCACTTTGAATTGCTTTGGAAAGCCCCATTTGCGCACTTCTCAGCATCTCCTCGGCGTTGTGTATGGTCGTAAAGTCGTTCTGATCCTGGGTTCCGAGCATTATGGTTGGGGCTAGCAACTGCTCGCCCTTCGCAACGGCATCCAGATTGCCCGAAGCTTGCGTATACCCCACGACAGGCTGCGCGGGCGGGCGTTCCTGAGCGTTTAGCGTTGCATCAGCGAGCGCTGCCCCGCGCAGCTTTTCGTGGGGTATAAGTGCCTCGGCAGTGGCACTGGATGGGGCAATAATGCCTGCTGCTGCGCAGCAGAGACTGTTTGTTTCTAGCGTGTCGACGCCACCTGCAGCGCGGAGCAAAGCGGGCTGGGCGTTGGCGTTGTCCTGGTGGTTCTTCATGCCGCTTTCCTCCGGTGTTCGATTGCGAGTTGGTCCATCAGGCGCTGGTGATAGGTGAGTCGAGCTTCTGCTGCAGGCCATGGGCGGATGGTTTCGGCCATGGGTTCGATGCCGACCAAGCAATCCCAGATAGCCGGATCGGTTGGCATGAGGTCGCGGCGCTCTGTCGCCAGTGCAATCAGGTCGGCCTTGTAGATGCAGGCGGGGAGTTCTGGAGC
This sequence comes from Pseudomonas simiae, assembly GCF_000934565.1. Classification (NCBI taxonomy): domain Bacteria; kingdom Pseudomonadati; phylum Pseudomonadota; class Gammaproteobacteria; order Pseudomonadales; family Pseudomonadaceae; genus Pseudomonas; species Pseudomonas simiae. The sequence goes on from NZ_CP010896.1 coordinate 1,596,448, forward strand.
GATGTCGAACCGCTCGCAAATGCGCCACCAGATGCAATCCTCGAAGTGCTGGTAGGCGCTAATCCACTGCTTGAGTGGCCGCGTCATGTCGCCCACGTACGCCTCGGCGGCGTCGTGCAGCAAGGCCGCGAGTTTGTGTTCTTCCGGCACCAGCTCGGCGACGATGCAGCTGTGCTGGGCCACGCTGTAGAACTCGCGGGTATGGCCGTTGAAGCGGCACAGATGGGCCAGCGAGTGCGAGATGTCCCGTGGGTCGATCATGTCGGCGTCAGGTTCGAACAGGTCGAAGCGCTTGCCGGTAGAGGTGAGGATCCAGTTCATGCGGCTTCCCTCACGAGATCGGCGAGCAGCAGGGCGTTGTCGGTTGCCTTGTGCAATTGGCGCAGAGCCTCGTAGCCGATCAGAGCTTTCAACTGCCGGTCGAGCTCTTTGTTGTAGCGGGTCAGGGCTCGCAGTTCGTTGGTGGTTTTGGCGTGTTGCTGCTGCAGTGTGCCGGCGGCTTGAGGGGTTAGGCGCAGCATGGGGATGGCGCGGCTCATGCTGCATCCCCCTTCAGCTCGAAGTGATCCATTAGCGCAGCCATGTCTAGCGCCTGGTCACGTAGGGCAAGTGCCTGCGTTGCTTGGCTTTCGGATCTAACGGCGCGGAAGGTGTCAGCGGCGAGCTTCAGTTTCTCGGCGATGGCGAGAAGGGTGTAGCGGTCTTGTGGCTCCCTACTCAACAAAAGCTCAGTGCGTCGGCATTGGTCTGACATTTTTTGGAGAGAGGTTGCGTATGCCGCTGAAGCTTCGTCCCGCCCCATGGTGTATCCGTGAGAGTGCCCTTCGCCGTAGCCATCCTCTCGGCCATCGGCCAGCCCGCCGCGGTATCCGACCCAATAAAGAGTCGCGGCGGCGATAACGATACTGATCAATGCGCAGATTTGAATTGCAGTCATGTGGTGTGCTCCTGGTGGTGTTGGCTGGTGGTGGCAGCCATCTGAGTTACTTGTCTTGCTCGCATGAATCGTTTTGCGGTCGCGGCATATCCTCGTCCGCCTTGTAGGCGCGGATGTCGATCAGTGCTGCGACATGCTTTATGTGGGCATACCGCAACGCCTTGACGCTGTGATCGAGGGTCGTTACCGGCAGTTGAATACGCCCGCTGTTGATCGCCTCAGTGAAGGTCTTTTCGTTGAGGTTCTTGAAGTAATGCACGCGCAGCTTTTCCAGTGGGATAAGCACGTCGCCGAAGAGTTGGTGAAGCATCTCGACGGTCGCGCTATCCGGTGCGGGTTGCAGTCGTAGCGGTGTTTGACTGATGTTGCTCATGGGCAGCGGCCTCCTTACGTTTGAGTCGTGAAGGGTGGTTCCAGGCATTTAGGCAATGGCGTTTGGTCAGCTCCCGCAGATGCTCCGGCACTTCGAGGAGCGCAGCGTTGCGCTCCTCGCGTGTGCCCATGGCGACGATCTGGCGGGCGTACTCCCTAGGCCACGTCACGGTTATCTGCCGGGACGGCTGGCAGTTCGAGGCCGAGCTGATTCGCCAGCCAGGGCATGCCGGCTTGTCGGACCTTGGTTGACTGGCTGTACTGCATGCCGGCTTTCTCGTGGTACCAGTTGCTGTCCTTGACCCGCAGGTACTCGCGATCACGGACGGGGAAGGCCGGTAAGTTGCTGTCATTGAGCAAGCCCTTTTCACGCATGAGCGCGATCAGCTTGGGGCGGGTGAGACCGAAGTACTTGGCGGCTTTTTCCAGGCTACGTTCCATCGCAACCTCCTAGGCTGCATGCGCGGCGGGAGTCGCCACGGCAGCCAGATGGGTGATGGACTCGGCCACCATGGAGTAGATCTCCACGTCACTGCCGTACACCGTGAAGCACTTAGTGCGTGGCTTTCTGACGCCGATGCTCATGATGGTGGTGATGCCAGCGCGGGTTTTGTTGCGGTGAATTGCCAGGTTGATCGGTTGCTCGAAGCCCATGTCGAGGCTGAGGGCGCCGCCGGTTTGCACTAGGTTGAAGACCTGTTGCCTGTGGCCGGTCGCGAACACGCCATAGCTGCGTTCTGCATGCGGCAGAGACGACGGATCGGCAGAGGTGGTTGGCCCGTTGACGATCTCCTCAATGAAGTCCGCAAGCTTGAGGTGCATCTTCTTGGTATTGGTCAGGGTCAGCGTGTGGCGTTCACTACCCAGTTCAACGGTGAAGTGCGTGTCGACTTTGCGGCGCTCGACGTTCAGGCGAAAGGCCAGAGCCTCACGCTGTGTTTCGGCGCGCAGCAGGTGGTTGAAGGTTTGGGTCAGGCTGACCTGGGCCTTGAGCAAGGTCAGGGTGCGGTTGTCGAGTTGGTACTTTTTCATGCCGCATGCCCTCCGCCGTTTGGATCGAAGGGGGCGGGTGCGTAGCGCTGTTTCAGCTTGGGTTTGGATGCGATGAAGGCGCAACCGCAGTCTTGTGCCAGGCGGCGGATTTCGAAGATGCGGGAGGGGTTAGCAGCGGCCGGGTGGACGTGCAGGGTGGCTGTGGTGTGCATAGTGTTGCCTCGCTCTGTGGTGAAAGAGTGAGAGCAATATCAACCGTTGGTTTATTTTTGTCAACAACCATTGGTTGATATTTGTCGGTTCTGTTGAGTTTAAAGCGAAATCGAATTAGCATCATATTGACATCACATTTCTACTCTGCGCGCTTTAAAGAGTTTCGATAAAGCTTTCTAATTAAAATAACCTATACTGGTCCTCAATCGATGAAGCACTTGCCGTTACTTTTTTCAAAATATCTTTGGCTAGGAGTTATCCTGCTTCTGATCGCAATTATTTTTAATAAGTATTTTGGACAGGCAGGCTTTTTGCCTTATGTTGTGATACAGCTTATCCAAAGTGTTGCGGTCGCAATTATTGTTGCTTCGATTTTTACTTATACAATGGGTACCGCTGAATTTGTTGATAAAATAAAAGATCTGCTAGAGGATGTGGTTGTAAGCAGGCGCTTTCTTGGAAATTTAAGTTCCAAAGATAAAGAGGAGGCCCTGCATGCGATACTTAAGGCGAGTGACGCGGAAAGTAAAATATACTCCAATATTACAAGGTTCTATTCCCATCATGTAAGTAAAACTCTTGAAATTAGGGAGAAGTGTGTAAGGAGTAATTACACGATAACGGCTAGGGCTTTTTATGACAATAGTAAAAAGTTAGTTGCCGTTAGTGGTATTTATTCATACAGGCTCTTTCCAGGTGCTACGGGATATCAGCCGATCAAGGTTGGGTTTGATGAAGGTGATATTCACTCCCGCATAGAGAGAGTGATCGTACACAAACCAAACGGCGAAAGGCGAGTATTCGAGGCAATTGAGCTTTTTCCACAGGAAAACGTAGGGGCACACGACAGGTTGGGATCGGTGGCTACTGAGGAAATAGGAAAAGGTCAAGATCATTTAGATATCGAAATTCATGTGCTTGAGTACGGCCTAGATCATTGGTTTATGTTTACATTCAAGGCGTTGCAGCCTACCGATGGGTTTAGATTGAACCTTATTTGCACTAACGGGCTTGAAGTTAGAAAGCACTGTGTTTTTGATGATGGAAACGCTTATCACGTTGACTCGGATAGCCCGCAAGAGCTTAACATCGCATGCCATCAATGGATCAAGGAAGGAGTCGGTGTATCTATCTTAATATCAATCCCTCACTCTTTCGATGGTAAGGGGGTGTCTTCAGAGGAACAGTTAGTTGCGTCGGAAATAAGCATGCCGCTCAGAGCTGTTCAATAATACTGTAGTCACTCTGGTATGAATGAGCCCACTACTTTTCCACAGATGTGGGTTTCTTCGGTTATTTCGATTATCGGATATTGAGGGTTTATAGGCTTGAGAAACTGACGTCCAGTATCTTCAACAAGAACTTTGAAGGTAGCCTCATTCGTTCTTGGTACCCTTGCTATCACTCGGTCTCCTGGTCGTGTTTCCGCTTCAGGATCAACAAAAATAATACAGCCTGTTGGGTAGCTTCGGCCTGGCCCTGGATTCGTCATGGAATCGCCTTGAACCTTCAATGCGTAACCTTGATTACTTATAGATACGGGACACGAGAGCCAACTGTCAGCTTCGTAGTATTCGAAGTTTGATGGGGTTTCACACCAAGCGCCTGCTTGGACCCAAGAAATTAACGGTACTTTTCCAAATTTTTGAGCTATCTCTCTTATATTGCTATCTTCTTTACTTTCTAAGACAACCGACTTGTGAGTGTCGCTTAAGTTTTTAGGTTTTACTCCGTACTCCAACCACTCTCGCCTAATTTGCAACCATGAGCATAGCTCAACCATGCTGTCTGCTTCAGCGATGGCATCGCCATTCAGCCATTTGCTGATTGCTTGTGGGCTCTTGTTAACACCAGCACTCCTCAAATGCTTATGAATATCCACGCCACGTCCCCGGGTGCGTACACCGGCATCGTCGAGTGCTTCGTGAAGGCGCGCCGTGAAAGCTGCCCGTAGCTCGTTCTTATCAACCATGAGTTGATACTCTCACAGGGGTTGCGCAATAGTCAGTTGATGTTAATATCAACCGCGAGTTGATAAATGGAGGTTGCCATGTTGGACCCCGCAGATTTTCCGAACGCCATCGCGTTCGCATTTGAAGCAGTAGGCGGAATTGGTGCCGCCGCCAAGGTGTGTGAAAGGAGTTATCAGGCGCTCAATAAGTGGCGCTTGGCTGCCAGCCTTCCCCGCACCGATTACACCGGTGAAACCCACTACGCAAAACTTTTGGCGACCGCTGCAGAGCAGAAGGGCAACGCGTTTGACGCTGCCTGGTTGCTCCATGCATCGGCCCCGCAGAAAGCTGCAATGTAGATAGAAAAAAGGCGACCCAAGGGCCGCCCAGTTCCTCCCGGCACACACCACCACAGTGCTGTCGGGTCGCGACGAAGGTAGGAGGGCACACCACATGCAAACCACCTCCCTTTATCGCGCTGCCAAGACACGGATGTCTTGGGTTGCTGCCTTTTCCACCACAGATTAGGCAGCTGTTGCGCCAGAGGTGAGCAACGGATTGTTCGCCTCGGCACGGTGCCGGTTTTGATCCACAGATCTAGCCGGCGTTTGGGCCCTTTCAAGCCACGCGGCAAATGTAACACCACTGCATGTCGCGGGGCACTGGCAACTTCGTAGGATTAATGCCATGAGCCGAGTAGCTTTAAGCTGTGTTGATCGAGCGCAAAGGGAAGTACTGACGCTCGAATTAGCCTTGTACCACGCCGCACGGGACTATCCCGGCGGTGCCGCTGCAATCGCCGCCACCACTGGTAGAAATGCCACCACGCTGCAGCACAAGTTATCTCCCACACACCCCTCGCATACGGTCAACATCCAGGAGTTTGGCGAGATTCTCGAACTCACCAAGGACCGCCGCATTCTCGATGCAGTGCATGGCCTTGTCGGTGACACGATCTGGCAGGAGTTGGCCGAGGCGTACACCAATGACATGCCCGAAACCCTAACCACGGGCATCGCGCAGTTCTTTCGGCAGGTCGCGGATTTGTCCGAGACCTGGGCCAAGCACATTGGCGACGGCAAGGTCGATGACGGCGAGTTGGCCGAGATACGTCAGTTGGTGTTTCGCGGCATTCAGGGATTGTTGGGCATGTACAACCGCGCCCGTTACGTCAACCAGACGACTCGCGGGGTGGAACGTGGCTGATATTGCTGACTTTGCAAATGACCTGGTGCAGGAGCGGCTTGATCAGGCTCAAGCCGCACGCGCTGCTCTTAAGCGCGCCACGGCTCTGCATTCCCTAATGTTCTGTGATGAATGTGATGAGCCGATCCCGGAAGGTCGCCGATTGGCGCAGCCTGGGTGCACCCACTGCATTGAATGTCAGGCCGCTGATGATCTGAGGGCTTCGCGTTATGCTCGATGAAGTAATCATCCAGTTCGCGGACTACGGCCTTGAGCCCGACCAACCTTTGGTGTTCGGCAAGCTCACCCGTTGCAAAACCACTCAGGACAAAGGCAAGGAAAAAAACGGCTGGTACATTGTCCATGAACACCGAACCGAGAAAAACGAAACGCTGATCTTCGGCAGCTTCGGTGACTGGCGCTCTGGTGACACCCAGAAGATCAAGGTCAAGGCCGGGCGCATGAGCCCTGAAGAACGCGAAGTCATGCGCGCTCGGCAGGAAGAGGCCAAACGCAAGGCTGCCGAGGTCGCCGCCAATGCGTCGCGTCGGGCCGCCAACCGTGCTGCCAGCCTGTTCAAACGCATGCCCGAGAAGGGCAAGAGCGCCTACTTGGATCGAAAGCAGATCGTCGGCTTCAAAGTCCGCTATGCGCCCCGTACCGGCGCATTTTTAGTGCCCATGTGCAACGTGCGCGACCAGATCGTCGGCCTACAGGTGATCTTCCCGGTCAAGCAAGAGGACACCGGGCGCGACAAAGCCTACTGGCCCTACGGCATGTCGAAAGAGGGCGCCTTCCACCTGATCGGCCCGCACCCTGAACCCGGCGAGCCGGTGCTGGTGTGTGAGGGCTACGCCACGGGCGCAAGCCTGCACATGGCGACGTCGCTCACTGTCGCCATCGCCTTCGATGCGGGCAACCTACTGCCGGTCTCGAAGGCGATGCGCGAGCGCTTTCCCGGTTGCCCGCTGATCATCTGCCGCGACGATGACTGGAGGACCAAGCGCCCTAACGGTGAACCCTGGAACCCCGGCGAAGAGAAAGCCGCCAACGCCGCGCTGATAGTCGGCGGCCAGGTGGTTGCGCCGGTGTTCTCCGGCGAGCGCGAGATCAAGTGGACCGACTTCAATGACCTGCACGTCGCCGAAGGTTTGGAGGCCGTCCGCCGTCAGGTGCTGGCGGTGGTAAAGCCTCCTGCAGCGGGTGGCTGGAAAGACCAGCTCGCCCGCACCGAAAACGGCTCGCTGATCGCGCACATGCAAAACGTCGAGCTGATCCTGGGTAATGACGAGCGCTGGGCCGGGGTCATTGGTTACAGCGTGTTCAGCTCCAAGATCGTCAAGCTACGTTCCGCGCCCTTCGGTGGCGGTGCCGGCGATTGGGCCGACATTGACGACATGCGAGTGATGAAGTGGCTCGCGCAGCAATACAACCTGCGGGTCAAAGCCTCCCATGTGATCGAGGCGGTCAGTGTGGTTGCCCACGACCACGCCTTTCACCCGGTGCGCGAGTACCTGGAGAGGCTGGAGTGGGACCGCGTACCCCGCATTGAAACCTGGCTGACCGATGTGTTGGGTGTCCATGCCAGCGAATATTCCGCCAAGGTCGGCAAGCGCTGGCTGATCTCCGCAGTTGCTCGGGTGATGCGCCCAGGCTGCAAGGCCGACTCGGTGATGATCCTCGAAGGCGGGCAGGGCGCCGGTAAGTCCACGGCTATGGGCGTCCTCGGTGGCGAGTGGTTCATGGACACGCCTTTTGCCCTCGGTGACAAGGACAGCTTCCAGGCGATTCGCGGCAAGTGGATCGTTGAGCTGGGGGAGTTGGACAGCTTCAACAAGGCGGAAAGCACCAAGGCCAAGCAGTTTTTCTCTGCGTCCACCGACACCTACCGCGAGAGCTACGGCCGCAGGACGAACGACGTGCCACGCCAGTGTGTTTTCGTGGGTACCACCAACCAAGAGGAATATCTCAAGGACGCCACGGGCAACCGTCGTTACTGGCCGGTGTTCTGTAACAAGGTCGAACTGGAGCAACTGCGCGAGATCCGCGATCAGTTGTGGGCCGAGGCGTTGTTCTGCTTCGAGGCCGGCGACATTTGGTGGGTGACTAAGGACGAATCGTGGATGTTCGCCGAGGCGCAGGACGAGCGCTTTGTGGTGGATGAATGGGAGGGGCCAATCCTCGCCTGGATGGAAGAGTCGCAGATCGGCGAAACCGCCACCGGCAACGAGATCCTGACCCAGGCGCTGAAGCTCGACTTCGGTCATTGGGGCAAGCCCGAGCAGATGCGAGTCGGGGCGATCATGCACCGGCTGGGTTGGCGTAAGCGACGCATGCCGGCTTTGGCAAAAAGCGGGGTGCGGCCCTGGGCCTACGAAAAGCCTGCGGGCTGGGGGCGTGCGCCTGCGTTGCAGCAGTCGGTGATCGAGGAGCCTTGCTTTGATTAAGCGAATCGACGAGATGCTCAAGCTCTGGGCGCAGGATCTGCATTCGCCTGTGCCGGACGGCGCGGGTGGACCGAGTGGCGGCAACATGATCGCCATGCTGATGGAGTGCAAAGGGGAGTTGATACGCGGTACGCGGGGTAGTCGGGTGCTGCTGGACGAGTCGGCCGACATTGAGCTGATCGTCAACAAGCACTTGCCGCCGCAGCTGTCGGTCGTCGTGCGCGAGCACTATTGCAACCAGGAGAGCTTCCTGTCGCAGAAGTACACCCACTGCGGATGCAGTCGGGATACCTACTATCAGCGGTTGCACGAAGCACACCTGCACATCGCCGGCATGCTGATGGGGAAGGCTGCATGACCCTCGGCGTCACTCCGCGTGCCCTTGTCCTACTGTCCCGCGTTGTCCGACTGCTATTTAGCGCAGTTGGACAGGCGCAGGCCGCGTCGTTGCTGGCCTGTCCTACCGTCCAACCTTCACCCGCCCCACGCACACATGAGCATAGCGGGTACGTAATCGCGCCCATGGCGCGCACGCGTGCTTTTAGCTTTCTCTCTATACACAAGAGAAAAGTAAAAAAGGTAAGGCAGTAGGGCAGAGCCCCGTATTCAGGCGCCTGTAGCTGTCCTACTTCGATCCAGAATAGTGGGACAGGTCAGACAGGGCACCAGAAGCGATAGCCGATTGAATGCGTTGTCCCTGCGTTACACCTGCGTCATACCTGTATTGCACCCGTATTGCGCCATGGCATTAAAACCCGCTTGCTGCCACCGGAATCGACCTGTAAAAAGTACCCATCTTCGATAGGTGCGACCGCAAGCAGCGGGACTCACCACCACACTGAACCCGGCCATTGCGCCGGGTTTTTGCGTTTATGGGGTAGGGCGATGACAAACGAGCAGCAAGCGCTTATTGAGATGCCGATCTGGATGGTGATCGTACTGTCCCTGGTCGGCGGGATTTCCGGCGAGGCATGGCGGGCCGACAAAGCGGGGGTGAGCGGTTGGTCCTTGGTTCGCCGCTTGGTACTCCGCTCAGGGGCCTGTGTGGTCTGCGGGCTTTCCACCATGATGTTGTTGCACGCCTCGGGCATGTCGGTCCTGGCGGCGGGGAGCATCGGCTGCCTTACCGCGATGGCCGGGGCCGATGTCGCCATCGGCTTGTACGAACGCTGGGCCGCCAAGCGGTTGGGCGTGTGCGACGTGCCACCCTCGGGTAGTAGTCAGGGGTGATGCGCTGGAGGCCACGGAATACGTGGCCTGCACCAAAATCGGGCGTCGAAAAGTCGCCGGGGACCCTGGCGGCATTCGAGGGACACGGGGCATGAAACCCGCGGGAAAGTGTTAGCGGACAGTTCACCAGCTTAGTGAACTGAGGTGAACAGGTGAACTACCCCGGATTCACTGGGTGAACAGGAGATTCCATCATGACCGTAATCAGCAAAACGGAGTTTGCGGCACGACGTGGTTGGGCCAAATCTTATGTTTCCAAGTTGGCTAATCAGGATCGCCTGGTGCTGACCGATGACGGCAAGGTCGAACTGGAAGCCACTGAAGCGCTGCTGGCTGAGTCGGCGGACCCCAGCAAAGCCGCCGTTGCCGACCGCCACAACCGGCTTCGCCTTGAGCGAGAGGCGCAAACAGCCGCCGAAGAACCTGCGGTGCCGCAAGTTGGGCAGGCGGCAGACTTTCAGAAGTCTCGTGCCCTGCGAGAGCACTATCTTGCACTTCAGGAGCGAGACAACTATCGCAAACAGCAAGGCACCTTGGTGGACCGCGAAGCAGTGGAAATCGGCGCCTTCAATGCGGGTCGTCTGTTGCGTGACCAACTGCTAGGGATGTCGCCACAACTCGCGCCGGAGCTGGCTGCAATGACTGACCCTTGGCAAATTGAAAGGCATCTGACCGCCGCCATACGGCGTTCGCTGGAAGACGCTGATCGTATGTCTTCCTCTGACTTTGAACATGCACTGACGACGAGTTAAGCCCATGCACACGGAAATTTCTGATGGTGCGGAGGTGTACCGTGAGGCGTATTTCCGTGGCCTGCAGCCCGATCCGGATGTTTGGATTGACCAGTGGGCTGACGAGTACATGCGGATCCCGCGTGATACGGGGGCCGCTGAACCAGGACAGTACCGCACATCGCGCACACCATATGCCAGGGAACCGATGCGTTGCCTTTCGCCGGCTCACCCCTGCAAACGCGTAATCACGATGGTCGCCTCGCAGTTGATGAAAACGCAGATCGGATTGAATTGGATCGGCGGCCTGATCCATATGGCACCATCAAACATCCTTGCGCTGCTGCCTAGCCTTGGATTGGCTAAACGGGTTTCGTCCCGAATCAGCAAGACCATCAAGGCTACGCCTGTGCTGCGTGAGCGTGTTGCCTCAAGTCGGTCGCGAGACTCACGCAATACCATGGACACTAAAGAGTTCGAGGGTGGGGCGTTGTATGTCACCACCGCAGGCTCCGCTGCCAACCTTTCAGAATTGTCGGCGCGGTATGTATATGGCGATGAGATCGACCGCTGGGAAGTGGATATCGGTGAGGAGGGGGATCCTATTGAGCTGGCAGAAACACGGGGCAGCACCTTTGGCCGCAATGCCAAGTTCTACTTCTCCAGTTCGCCAACGATCAAGGGCGCCTCGCGCATCGACGATCTGTTCGAGGGCAGTGACCAGCGTTATTTCTACGTACCGTGCCCGACATGCGGGCACATGCAAACGTTGGAATGGGAGCGGCTCCACTATTCGAAAGACTACAGAGTCGTGCATTACGAGTGCGCGGCGCCGGATTGTGATGTGCTGATTGAGGAACACCACAAGGGTGACATGCTTGCCCGTGGCGAGTGGCGCGCCCATGCCCAGGGCGATGGAGAGACGGTTGGTTTTCACCTCAATGCGTTGTATTCGCCACTGGGCTGGATGGATTGGAAGTCTCTCGCCAAGCAATTTGAAAAGGCCAAAAAGGCGCAGGTCAAAGGCGACCTGGAGCCCATGCAAGTGTTCTACAACACACGTCTTGCTAAGGTCTGGGACAGCGCGCAGGAACAAACTAAGGCTGCCGTCCTCATTGCACGGGCACGGCTGGAGACCTATGGGGTCGGCTCGATGCCGTTGGGTGTACTGATGCTGACTGCCTCTGTCGACGTCCAGGCTAATCGCCTGGAACTGATGGTCATGGGCTTCGGGGTTGGTATGGAACGATGGGTCATTGACCACCAGGTCATTTGGGGCGATCCGGCGAATGAAAGCACCTGGTCTGTGCTTGATGACAAGCTCAAGGTTCGCTACCGGCATCCGTGCGGTGTGGGCTTGGCGATCCTCGCTACAGCGGTCGACTCCGGTGGTCACCACACCGACGAGGTTTACCAGTTCTGCCGCCTGCGTCGCTGGCGCAACGTGTTAGCGGTCAAGGGGGCGAGCAAGCCCGGCAGGAACGTAATCGCGCAACGTCCTTCGATGATGGACGTGACCTGGAAAGGGCAGACGGAGCGTAACGGCGTTGAATTATGGTTCGTTGGTACCGACACCGCCAAGGACTGGATCTACAACCGTTACTCGTTCGAGTCAGGCCCAGGGGCTTTGCACTTTGCCAACGACTTGCCAGATGAGTTTTTCGAACAATGCGTTGTTGAACGTAAGGTTACCCGCTACATCAAGGGCCACAAGCGCATCGAGTGGGTCAAGGGCAAGGCTGAGCGCAACGAAGCGCTCGACCTGATGGTGTATTGCCTGGCGATGGCGCATTACCTCGGCATCAACCGCTACCAGGAACACGACTGGGAGCGGGTGCGACAAGCGCTGGCGCAAGCCGGTTTGTTCGACGATGTGTTGGGCGTCAAGCCCGTGCAGGGCAAGCGCTTCGACGCTGACGAAACACCGGAACCAGTTGCGGCGCGTCAGTCGCTACCCGCACCGCCACCTGCTGCACCTGTCGCCCAATCGCGACCCGCTGACCCCCCTCAACGCCGCAGCTCCACCAGCGGTTACCTGAAGAGACGCTGATATGTCGTTTACCCCCAAGCACCTCGAAGTCATCGAGCGCGCCATTGCACGCGGTGAAAAGACCGTGCGCTACAGCGACCGCACGGTGGAGTACCGCTCTATCGACGAACTGCTCAAGGCCCGTGACGAGATCCGCACGTCGCTGAGCCAATCCGCCGGGCCGCGCTCTCGCGTGATCCGGCTTACCCACGGAGGCAAGGGAATCTAATGGCCCGACATTATCCGACGCTGACCCGTAACGGATTCTTGCTGCCGTCGAATATTAAGGCCAGTTACGAAGGCGCCGGTGAGGGCCGACGCTCGGCCAGTTGGGAAGCCACCGACAACGGCATCAACAGCATCAACACCCCGGCGTTGCGCAACCTGCGGGCACGTTCGCGGGCGGCGGTGCGCAATGACCCGTATGCGTTCAACGTCATCGACAAGCGCGTCAGCAACCTGATCGGCACGGGCATCACGCCCAGGCCTGCGACTGAAGACGCAGATCTGCGCAAACTCCAGCAGCAGCTCTGGGATGACTGGGTGGACGAAGCGGACGCCGATGAGCTGACCGACTTCTACGGCATGCAGGCCCTGGTGGCGCGCACCGTGGAAACGGCCGGCGAGTGCTTTGTGCGGTTGCGACCGCGCAGCCCAAGTGAAGGTTTGGCGGTGCCGCTGCAGCTGCAGGCGCTGGCCCCTGAGTTTGTCCCACACGACAAGTTCGAGACGGCCAAAAACGGCAACGTGATCCGCGCCGGGATCGAGTTCAACCCGGCCGGCAAGCGTGTGGCGTATTGGATGTACCTGTCGCACCCACGCGATTCGTCGTCGTTGAATGTCGGTTACAACCAGTTGGTGCGTGTTCCGGCGGCGCAGGTGCTGCACATCTTTGAACCGATGGAACCGGGGCAGTTGCGCGGCGTGCCACGTTTGGCCCCGGTGCTTAAGCGCCTGCGCAGCCTGGACAACTACGACGACGCGGTGCTGTTCCGCCAGGAGGTGGCGAATCTGTTCGCCGGCTTCATCAAGCGGCCAGCCCCGGACAGCGGGCAGCAACCACGCGACCCTGTCACCGGGCAACTGCTGACCACTGACCGCGACGGCTTCACGCCGATGGTTGCCCTGGAGCCCGGCACCATGCAGGAGCTGGGGCCAGGTGAAGAAGTGGAGTTCTCCAAGCCACCAGACGCCGGCAACAACTACCCGGACTTCATGCGTCAGCAACTTATGGCTGCGGCGGCGGGTTCGGGCACGCCTTACGAGATCCTCACCGGCGACATGCGGGAGGTCAACGACCGGGCGCTGCGCGTGGTGCTCAACGAATTCCGGCGCCGTCTGGAGCAACTGCAATTCGGCGTGTATGTGCACCAGCTGTGTCGCCCGGTTCGCGCTGCCTGGATGGACATGGCGGTCTTGTCCGGCGCCCTGGTGCTGCCGGACTACGCGCAACGCCGCCGCGAATACCTCCGCACACGTTGGGTGCCGCAAGGCTGGGCCTACATACAGCCGGTTCAGGACGTACAGGCGCGACGCATGGAAGTGCAAGCGGGCTTTGGTTCACGCAGTGAGATGTGTCTGCGCAACGGCTACGACGCGGAAACCATCGACGCTGAAAACGCTGCCGACCTCGCTAGGTCCACGGATCTCGGACTCAACTACACGACTCTTGATGCCATCGAGCCTATTGATGACAAGGAACAACCATGAGCAAAAAAGCCAAGCCCCGCGTTTATGACATGGCGGGCAAGCAGGTCAAGGTCGCCGACAAAAGCTGGTACACGCTCCAGGCCAGCGGCGAGGCTGAGCAACGCAATATCGAGATTTTCGTGTACGGCGAGATCGGAGCCTGGGGCGTCACTGCTAATCAATTCGTGCAGGATCTGCGCGCCATGGATGACGGCGCGTCCCCGGTGATAGTCGCGTTCAACAGCATTGGCGGTGATCTCTTCGACGGTCTCGCGATCCACAACGCGTTGTCCCGGCTGGGCGAGCGCTGTACGGGTCGTATTGATGCCCTCGCGGCGAGCGCGGCCAGTGTTGCGGTGTGCGGCGCTCACCGGGTAGTGATCGCGGCCAACGCCATGCTGATGATCCACAACCCCTACACCTTCACCGGTGGAGATGCTGAAGACTTCCGCCGCGTCGCCGATGTGTTGGACCAAACGCTGGAAGCAATCATCGCTGCCTACAAAGCCAAGGCGCCCGACATCGACGAAGCCGAGCTGCGGCGCATGGTCAACGCTGAAACCTGGCTCACGGCCAACGAGGCGGTAGCGCTGGGCCTGGCCGATGAAGTGGGCGACGGCCTCAAGGTCAGCGCCTGTCTAGGCCAGGGTAGCGTCCTGCAGCGTTTCCAGAATGCCCCGCCTGAATTGCTCGCCCAATTGGACGAAGAGCCGGAAGTTGAACAACAGGAGCCCGATCCTATCCCCGTACTGGATGCGGCCAAGCTGGCGCTGATGGTCACACAGGGTTGTGCTGCTGCGGGCATTGGTAACCTGGTGGATCCGATACTCGCTGCGACGAAGCTGGAAAGCGAAGCGGTGATCCAGGCAGCACTGACCAATGCAAAAGCCTTGCACGGCCTCTGTGTCGCGGCACGCCTGCCAGAGCTGACGGGCGAATTTATAACCGCCGGACTCGATGAAGCTGCAGTCCGTGCGCGTCTCTTCGACAAGCTGGTAGGCAGCGGCGGGGGGTTCGAAATCAACAACAGCCTGCCGCTGGACGATGATCCAGCCCCGGCGATCAAGGCCAAGCAGGTCGACACCCAATCAATCTGGTCCAGCCGTCAGGCGGCACAAAACGGTAACTCGAAAGGAGCAAGAGCATGAAAACTGAATCGATGCACGCAGGCGAGTTCCTGCTGTCCGAGGGCGCAGGCAACATCTCCCGCGAAGCGATCAACGTCGCCGCCGGTGCCGCTCTGGAGCCGGGTCAGATCCTGGGCCTGGTCACTGCCACTGGTGAGTTTGCGCCGTATAAACCGACGGCTGAGGATGGCAGCGAGAACGCTGTCGCGATCCTCTATGGACCTTTGAGCGAGTCGGATGTTGTGCGGCGCGGTCGTGCCATCGTACGGTTGGCGGAGGTCAGTGAAGCGCATTTGACCGGCCTCGACCCTGCGGCCGAAAAAGCCTTGAACGCTCAACACCTGATCGTTCGCTAAGACGTTCCCCCCTATTTATGCATCCCGCCCAGTGCGGGATTTTTCGTTTCTGGAGAGTACCCCATGGCCGATATCGCCATTTTTGAAGACGATGCGTTCAGCGTTTCCTCGTTGACCGCTGCAATCAATGATCAGGAATACCTGCCGGGCCGCATCAGCAGCCTCGGCCTGTTCCGCGAAGAGGGCATCAGCACCCTGACTGTGCAGATCGAGAAGGACGGCGACACTCTGGCCCTGGTGCCGGCGGGTGAGCGTGGCACTTCGGGCATGGTGGTCGGTGCGACCAAGCGTCAGTTGATTCCGTTCAACACCGTGCACCTGCCGGAACGCTTCACCATCAAGGCCGACGAGATCCAGGGCATTCGCGCGTTTGGTACCCGAAGTGAGTTGCAGGCCGTGCAGGACGTGGTCAACAAGCGCCTCGCGAAAGCGCGCCGCCAGTTGGATGCCACCCACGAGTTCCAGCGCATGGGGGCGTTGAACGGTCAGGTACTGGACGCCGATGGCAAGACAGTGCTGTTGGACATTTATAAATCCTTCGGCGTGAATCGCCAGAAGCTGCAGATGGGGCTGAACAGTCAAGACACCGAGCTGCGGGTCAAATGCGGCGAAGCGCTGGACATGCAGGAGGAAGCCCTCGGCAGCGTCACCAGCAGCGGCTCCCGCGCGATGTGTGGCAAGAACTTCTGGAACAAGCTCATCGTGCATAAGTCGGTCAAGGAGACCTATCTTAATAGTCAGCAGGCCGCTGCGCTGCGCGGTGATGCCCGTGAAAGCTTCGAGTTCGGCGGGATCGTCTGGGAGCGTTATCGCGGCAAGGTAGCGGGTGTTGCTTTCGTCCACGACGACAAGGCCCTGCTGATCCCTGAGGGCGTGCCGGATTTGTACATCTCGTGCTTCGCGCCGGCCGACTACATGGAAACGGTCAACACCCAGGGCATCCCGTACTACAGCAAGATCGAGCCAATGCAGTTCGGCAAGGGCGTGGCCGGTGAAGCCCAGTCCAACCCGCTGCACTTGTGCACACGACCTCGGGCGCAGATCCTGCTGGAACTCTGACCGTGGCCTTCCGCGAGCTGATCGACGACATCGACGACGTGGTGTTCGACACCTTGGGCGACAGTGCCCTGATCGAGGGCCGCGCCGAGCCGGTGCTAGGCATGTTCGCGGCGCCCTGGAAAGCGCCGCAGTTCGGCAAGGTCCACACCGGATTACGCGAGCCTCGCTTTGAGATTCGCGTGAAAGATTCGGACGGCCTGAGCAAGGGCCTGCGGGTCACCATCGACTTGCCGACACTGGACGGCGGGGGCGACTACGACCTGCTGCAGCTGGAGCCCGGTGGCGATGGCCTGGTTGCCCTGATTCTGAGGAAGCGTCCATGAGTGTCGGCACTTACGTTCAGCACAAGCGCGACAGCGGGATGATCAACATTCAGCCGTCAGCGGTGCATTCCCAGGCCTTGCGCGAGTTCGGGCAGTTGGTGCCCAAGGCTGCAGCGGCGGCTCAGCGTCGTGCGATCAACAAGACACTGGGATGGCTGCGTACCCACATCGCCCGCGCCGTGGGCAAGCAGGAACGCATCGCCATCGGCGCTGTCCGTCAACGCCTGCGGGCATACCCGGTCAGCGGCGGGGCAATGCGCGGCAAGTTGTGGTTTGGGGTCAATGCCATCGAGGCAAGCCGGATCGGTAAGGCCCGGCAAACCCGTGCTGGCGTCTCGGTGGCTGGGCGGCGTTATCAGGGGGCGTTCTTCAAGCAAGTGTATGGAAGCAGTCCTGACATCTGGATCCGCACGTCGAGCAAGCACTTCAGCGCCTCGGACTACCCCGGCAGCACTCTGGGCCGGCGCAGCTCGGGCTTTATCGCGGAGAGCGACAACCGCTTCCCACTGGCGAAAGCCAAGGTCTCGCTGGACCAGGTGCGACCGCACTTCGACAGCTGGGTGAAACGCGCTGACGAGCGCTTGCTGGAGATCCTCAAGCAAGAGCTTAACTTTGAATTGCAGAAGTACCTCAAGGGGACCGCCCGTGTCTGATCAACCTTTTAGCCTCGAAAGGCTGTATGAGGCCATCGAGCAGCACCTGCAGGAGAAATTGCCGGGGATCCAGGGCGCATCGTTCTGGCCGGATCTGTCGGCTGACACCAGCATCCCCACGCCTGTGGTGCTGCTGGAAATGGCCGAGATGGAACCCGCACCGGATATCGGTACCGGTGAAACCTCGCTGACCTGCAAGTTCGAGGCGCGGATCATCGTCGATTCGATCAGCGGAGATCCGCAACGGCAGGCCGTGCAGTTGGCCTCCCAACTTGCGGTGCTTCTGCGTGGGCAGAGCTGGGGGTTGGAGGTCGACTGCGCCGAGTTTGTTCGATCCTCCCAGGATTGGACCAAGCCCGAACTGGATGGCTACTTCGTCTGGCTGGTGGAGTGGGACCAGACGGTTTACCTGGGGGCCGAGGAATGGCCGTGGCCGGATGAACCGCCGGGTTCATTGGTCATCGACATGGGACCGGGGGTTGGGCAGATCAAACCGGAGGATCTGCAATGAGCTACGCCAGTGCCCAGCATGACCGCATGATTGCCTCGACGGTGATGCCCTGCGTGGTGGTGGCGGTGGATCTGACCACCGCCATGGTGCGTGTGCAGTCGGGTGACTGGACCAGCGCCTGGGTGCGTTGGCACAGCCAGGCGGCAGGTAAGGCGCGCCACTGGCGAGTGCCGAGCCTGAAAGAGCAGGGCGTGTTGATCAGCCCAAGCGGTGAGCCGGCGATGGGTACCTTCATCCCTGGCTTGTACGGCAATGCAGGCGCCCAGCCGGACAACCGCGACCACGTCGAGGTGTGGCGTTTCGACGACGGTGGTTCGTTGGTCTACGACTGGCAGGCCCATAGCTACACCATCGACCTGCCGGTGGGCAACGTCACGGTCAAGGTCGGCGGGTCTGTGCTTGAGATGACGCCGGACAGCACGCGCTTGGTGTCGGGCGAGATCAATCTGGTGGGCACCATCACCATCGACGGTACAACCCAGATTAACGGCAAGTTGAATACGACCGGCGACATCAACAGTGCTGGAAAGGTCATCGACGTCGGCGGCAACACGCCGAACCATAAACACTGATCCCGACCCGCCTAGTGCGGGTTTTTCGTTTTAGGAGCATCCATTGATGAGCAGGAACAAACCCGACAGCCAGGACGAGATTGGGCCCGGCCGCGTGTTTCGCGACACGCTCTTTACCTCCCGCACATTGGTGCTGCCCGATGGCAGCACTATGGCCGTGAGCAAGGCCCGCGTGACGGCCACCACCGACGAGCAGCTCGCTTTCCTTATGACCCACCCGGAAATGGTGCAGGAGTAACCCTGATGATCGGAATGGATCGCCGCACCGGTCAACCGCTGTCCGGGCTCGACCATCTCCGGCAGTCCATCGGGGACATTCTCTCCACGCCGGTCGGCAGTCGGCGGATGCGACCTGAATACGGTAGCCAGATCCGGCGCTTTGTCGACTTGCCGGTTAACGCTGGTTGGAAGAGTGCGGTACAGGCCGAGGCGGCTCGCTCGTTGGAGCGCTGGGAGCCGCGGCTAAAGCTCGAACAGGTGCAGGTCGTCGCCATTGTCGGCGGGCGCATCGACTTCAAATTAACCGGTGAATACCAGGGCGAACGCCTGCTGCTGGAGGTGTCGGCATGAGCACAGTGGATTTATCGGCACTGCCGGCGCCGCAGGTGCTGGAGGCCTTGGACTACGAAGCGTTGTACGAAGAAGGGCTTGCAGCCTTTCGTGGGCACATGGGCGACAACTGGTCGGCAGCGCTGGAGAGCGACCCGGTGGTCAAGCTGGTGGAGCTGGGGGCGTACTGCAAGATGCAGAACCGGGCGCGGGTTAACGATGCGGCCAAGGCGCTGATGTTGGCGTACGCCGAGAAGGACGATCTGGACCAGCTTGCAGCCAACGTCAAACTCCAGCGCCTAGTGATTCAACCGGCCAACCTGCAGGCGGTGCCTCCAGTGGAGGAGGTCAGGGAATCGGACGATGCCCTGCGTGAGCGTATCCAACTGGTGTATGAAGGGCTGACCACCGCCGGCCCGCGCAACAGCTACATCTTCCATGCGCGCAACGCCTCGGCGCTGGTGGCCGATGCCACGGCAGAAAGCCCATCACCGGCCGTAGTGGTGGTGACTGTGCTGAGCCTCGCCGGCAACGGCAAAGCCGACCGGGCTCTGCTCGACCAGGTATACGCCAGGCTTAGTGATGATGACATTCGTCCGGTGGGTGACCGCCTTACGGTGCAAAGCGCACAGATCCTGGAGTACCGGATTGATGCGGTGTTGCATATGACCGGTGCCGGTCCTGAAAACGACGCCTTCTTGGCTGAGGCGATCAAGCGCCTCGCGGCCTGGATCAATCCGCGTAAACGCCTGGCTCTGGAAGTCGCCCGATCTGCTATCGACGCGCAGCTGCATGTCGGTGGCGTCGGCCGGGTCGAGCTTAAAAACTGGGTCGACCTGAAACCGACCAAGTTCCAAGCCGCCTATTGCACAGGTTTCAGCGTTGTCCTAGGGGGCTCCACATGACCAGTCTGCTTCCCTTGAACAGTACACAACTGGAGCGCGCCATTGAGGCCGCCCTGGCTGAGAAAACCGAGATCCCGCTCCGTACCCTATATAACCCTGACACCTGTCCGGCGCATCTGCTGCCTTGGCTGGCCTGGACCTGGTCGGTCGACCGCTGGGACAACAAATGGTCGGAAGCCGTTAAGCGTTCCGCCATCCGCTCCGCGTTTTACGTGCATGCCCACAAGGGCACCATCGGCGCGTTGCGCAGGGTGGTCGAGCCGCTCGGCTACCTAATCGAGGTGCTGGAGTGGTGGCAGACCACGCCCAAGGGCATTCCCGGCACTTTCGCCTTGAAGGTCGGCGTGCTGGATACCGGCATCACCGAAGAGATGTACCTGGAGCTGGAGCGTCTGATCGACGACGCCAAACCCGTCAGTCGGCCGTTGACCGGACTCGCGATTAGCCTCGAAACCCAAGGCGCCACAAACATCGGTGTCGCCCTCTACGAAGGCGACGTAATCGACGTCTACCCACCCGTGCAACGTGACATCGAAGTCACGGGCTACATCGGCGTGGTCGGGCGCGAACACAGCATAGACACTCTGGACGTTTACCCATGATTGATCGCAACTCGCAATTTATGGCGATCCTCACCAACGTGGGGGCCGCGAAGCTGGCGAACGCCAACGCCCTGGGCATTCCTTGGAATCTCACTGCGCTGGGGGTGGGGGATGCCAACGGCACTGACCCAATCCCAAGTGCAACCCAGACCAAGCTGATCAACGAGCAGCGGCGGGCGCCACTGAATCAACTGCGCGTCGATCCGGTTAACGCGGCGGTGATCATTGCCGAGCAGGTGATCCCGGCAGACGTCGGCGGCTGGTGGATTCGCGAAATCGGTGTGTACGATTCGGACGGCGACCTGGTCGCGGTTTCCAATTGTGCGCCTAGCTACAAATCGTTGCTGGACCAGGGATCAGGCCGCACACAGATTGTGCGGATGAACTTCATTGTTTCAAGCATCAACAACATCGTGTTGAAGATCGACCCCGCCATCGTCCTGGCGACTCGCGAGTGGGTTGATCTAGCGATCACCGAGGCGATCAACAAGCAGGACTTCAAGCATTCAGTGTTGGTGGCCACCACGACCAACATCGTTTTGAGTGGCATTCAGACTGTCGATGATGTGTTGTTGTCAGATGCCGATCGTGTTTTGGTGAAAAATCGGACACTGGCGAAGGACAACGGGATTTACATCGTATCGGCCAGCGGTGCCTGGAAGCGTGCCCAAGATGCTGACACGAGTGTCGAGATGACACCGGGCTTGTTTGTGCACGTTGAGAAAGGTACCGCCAACGGTGACAGCGTCTGGCAACTGGTGACGGATGCCCCGATTGTCCTGGGCACTACGCCGCTGGTGTTCGAGATGGTCGCCGGGCGCACGGGCATTGTGGCGGGTACCTACCGTAGCGTGACCGTGGACAAGCTCGGTCGCGTTATTGCGGGAACGAACCCCACGACACTCGCTGGCGCGGGTATTACGGATGCCATGCCGATTGGGACGGGTGGTTTGATGACCAGCGCTCCGATGGTCGCGGGCGCAATCTCAGGCCTTCCTACAACTCAGTTTTTTGCGGCTTCGGAAGGTAACACTACTGATATTCCGGCAAGTATGACCTATGCAGTAGGTCTGCATATAAAGTATCCGGGTCCGGCTGGGGCTTACTGTCTCGATATTGTATCAAGTGTTACTGCGGAGGATTTTAGAATTAGGTACACGGGCGCCGGTGGGCCCGCTGCTTATCGTGTTCTGTGGCACTCTGGCAACTTTACTCCGGACTCAAAAGTAAACGGGGATGACGCTACTGGCGTAGGGTTTGCGTCGGCAAACATTGAATACCCGTACATTTGGAGCAAGACTGCCAATGCTGCTATTTTTTTGCAAAGGCGTCTTGACTTTACACCTGTTCAACAGGGCGGCGGGATCGGGCAGGCCACTAATAAAGTTAAAATTGGGTGGTCCTCTAATGGACTTAAAGCAACAGTAGATGAAAGCGATCTTGGATTCATTTGGTGTGAAAACAACTTCAAGCCATCTGAATACATTAAAAAAGGACAAAACGTCCCCTCGTTTTCAAATCCGACCTTTGGTTCGGGGAATACTGGCGCTATAGGTACAGTTAACACGGTTAATACGGGTTCTTTTCAAGTTTCCAACGAGGGCAATGCAGCCGCATCAGCGTCTATATGCTTTCACCGTGCGGGCGTCTATGCAGCCTATTTGGGTCTTGATACGGACAATCAGTTTAAGGTTGGTGGCGCATCTATGGGCCTGGTGGCCCACACGCTTTGGCACTCCGGTAACAGGCCGAAAGACACTGCGCTTCTCGCTGCTAACGGCTGGAGTAAGAACGCAGACACTGGAGAAATCAAGCAATGGGTTGAGGTCATAGTCGATGATATTTCATCTACGAAAACCTTGAGCGTAGCGTGGCCTTTTAAATTTCCCAACCGATTTTTAAATGCGCAGATTACTTTTAGGATTCCTTCAAGTACTGGCTGGTGTACGGCAGTAGGCACTTATTATGATGCTACCCCCACGGGTTGCATGATGCGCGTGGAGGAGTGGGCGTCGGTGCTTCAAACGGGGATGGTTGCAATTGTTGAGGCGCGAGGTGATTAACACGTGAAAATATTCTATAGCTGTAAAGAAAATGCGTTCTTCAACGAGGTGTTACACGGAACTCGAACAATTACAGTTCCCGATCCGAATTGGATACAGCCAATTACCCGCGTTCCCGATCCTGAGTGGATTCAGCCAACTGTTTCAGTTCCAAACCCTGCCTGGATCGAGGGGGATGAATCAGTAGGTCAAACTATTTTTGTGCCTGATCCTGACGCAGTGGTGCCGTTAATTGAAACGCCAGATTACAGCGCTGTACCGCCGTTGATTGTAGTGCCCAACCCCAAGTGTTTGTTGCCGCTAGAATCCGAGCTAGTGGACGTTTCTCAGGAAGAACATGACGAAATCTACCGGGTACTTTCGCTGGGCGGGTCGATCCTTGTACCTGACAAAAAGGGGCGTCCGAGTACAGCACCAGCGCCGCCGCCTACAGTAGAGGATCTGAAAAACCGCGGGCGTGCCCTCCGTGACCGGGCGTTGCTGCAGACTGATCCGCTGATCTCGCGTCATCGTGACGAACTGGAGGCCGAGCGCCCTACAACCCTCACTGCCGAGCAGTACAAGCAGTTGCAGGGCTACCGCCAGGATCTGCGCGACTGGCCCGAATCGGAACATTTCCCGGCAGTCGAGTACCGGCCGGTACAGCCGGCATGGCTGGCTGAGTTGATCCAATAACGCCCCGCACTGACGGGGCGTTTTCTTTTCCGTTACGCGTAACACGAACAACCTACGGCCTCGCTTATGCGGGGCTTTCTCGTTTCTGGAGTTCAATCATGAGTGGATTCTTTCACGGCGTCACCGTGACCAACGTCGACACCGGCACGCGGCCTATCGCGGTGCCGTCCTCGTCCATCATCGGGCTTTGCGACACCTTCACGCCTGGTCCCAATGCCAGCGCCTTGCCCAATCAACTGATGCTGATCACCCGCGAGAGCGAAGCCATCGCCGCCTGGGGGCCAGATGCGGCGATCACCAAGGCGGTCAAGGCCATCTATGTTCGCTCCAAGGCCGTGATCGTCGCCTGCGGTGTGGAAAAGCTGGCCGACGCCGCCGCACAGACATCGGCCATCATTGGCGGCGTCCTGGCAAATGGCACGCGAACCGGGATGCAGGCGCTGCTCGACGGCAAAAGCCGCTTTAACGCGCAGCCTCGTTTGCTGGCCGCGCCCAAACACACTGCGACGCTGGCCGCCGCCACGGCGCTTGTGGCCCTGAGTGACAAGTTGCGTGCCCTGGCGATCATCGACGGCCCCAACACAACTGACGAAGCGGCCATGGAGTACCGCGAAAACTTCGGCAGCAAGCGCGTTTTCCTGGTTGACCCTGGCGTGCAGTACTGGGACACCGCGCTCAGTGCCACCATCGACGCACCCAGTTCTGCTTGGGTCGCCGGGCTCTTCGCCTGGACCGATTCTGAGTACGGCTTCTGGGCCTCGCCGTCGAATAAAGAGTTCGTCGGCGTCACCGGTACGGGCCGACCAATTGAGTTCCTAGATGGGGACGAAACCTGCCGGGCGAACCTGCTCAACAACGCGCAGATCACCACCATCATCCGTGATGACGGCTACCGCCTGTGGGGCAACCGCACCTGTTCCAGCGATCCGAAGTGGGCGTTCGTTACCCGTGTTCGGACCATGGACATCGTGATGGACGCGATCCTCTACGGCCACAAATGGGCGGTCGACCGCTCGATCACCAAGACCTACGTCAGCGACGTGACCGAAGGCCTCGCGGCGTTCATGCGTGACCTGAAAAACCAGGGGGCAGTGATCAACTTCGAGGTGTTCGCTGACCCCGTACTGAACACGGCCAGCCAGCTGGAGCAGGGCAAGGTGTACTGGAACATCCGCTTCACCGATGTACCGCCGGCAGAAAACCCTAACTTCCGCGTCGAGGTCACCAACCAGTGGCTGACCGAAGTTCTCGACACCAACGCATAAAGGAGAGCCGACGATGGTTCCGCAAACGCTCTACAACATGAACGCCCATATCGATGGCGTCAGCTTTGCTGGGGATATCACCAGTGTGACCCTTCCCAAGATGACCTTGAAAACCGAAGAGCATCGCGCCGGGGGGATGGATGCCCCGGTCGAGATGGATCAGGGCATGGAGAAACTGGAGGCTAGTTTCGCCGGAAAGGGTGTACGCCCTGAGGCGATGAAGTTTTACGGCCTGGCTGATCAGACTGCATTCAACGCGGTGTTCCGTGGCTCCTTCAAAGGTCAGAGAGGCGCGACCACTGCGGTGGTTGCCACCCTTCGCGGCATGCTGAAAGAGATCGATTCTGGTGACTGGAAAGCCGGAGAAACGGGGGAGTTCAAGTACGCCGTAGCGGTCAGTTATTACAAGCTCGAAGTCGCCGGTCGCCTGATGTACGAGATCGATCCGGTCAACTGCGTCCGGGTTATCAACGGTGTCGATCAACTTGCCAGCGTCCGCCGCGACCTCGGCCTGTAAGGAAAACTCTCATCATGAGCACTTTGAAAAAACTACCTACCTGGCTGACCATCACCTCTGAAAGCGCCGCCATCACGCTGTCTCGCCCAAGCGAAATCAATGGCGTTATGGTCGACCGCCTGACTCTACGCTCCCCCACTGTGCGCGAAGTGCGTGCTGCTAACGCCACGAGCGGCGGCGACGATGAACTGCGCGAGATGCATTTGTTCGCCTCCCTCTCTGAAGCCGGTGCCAAGGATCTGGAGGGGCTAAAACTGACGGACTACCAGCGGTTGCAGGCCGCCTATTTTCGCCTGGTGCAGGACGACGGGGTTTAACGCCGATCTGCAGAAGACGGTCGCGAAACGATTGGCAACGCAGTATTCATTTGCGGCCAGCGAAATCGAGACCATGCCCTTTTCCACGATGATCTGGTGGCTCACGGACTGAGCCCCGCATCCCTGCCCGGAGTGATCACATGGCAAATAACCTGGCGCTCGGCCTGGTCATCGGCGGCGCCGTCAGCTCCACGGTCGGCGCTGCCTTCAAGGATGTTGAGGGCCGCATCAAGAAGCTTGGCGAGACCGGCGCCAAGGCCCGCGTACTGCAGAGCACCATCGGCGACACGATCCGCCTGCGAGACGAATGGAAAAAGGCCCACGACACCGGTGCGGCGTCGGCTGACGGTCTGTTGCGAAAGCTGGAAAACAACCTCAAAACCCTGAAAGAGCAGGGTATTGAAGTCGGCAATCTGCGTAAGGAATACCAGGCCCTCGGCCAGGTAGCGCGTGGCGCCGAACTTAAGGCGCTGGGCCACTCGCAGATCCAGCAGGGCAAGGAGGGCATGAAGAACTCCCTCGGCAAAGCAGCGGCGCTTACTGCGTCGTTGGCGATTCCGACCAAGGTCTCTGGCGATTACCAGGCGCAGATCCGCCAGATGTCGTTGTGGGCACACACCGCCGGTACCGGCGATGAGGCGAAACTGGCGGAGAGCATCAGCAAGGTCGCTGCAGCAAAGGGCATGAGCCAGCAACTGCTCGCGAAATCGGTCGGCGCTTTGATCGAGAAAGGCGTGGACTGGGACGTGGCCACCGCCTATGCCGGGCAGATCGCCGACCTGATCGACGGCCAGGGCATGGAGCCTGAAACCATCGCGACCCTGATCAACTCCTTCAAGGAGGCGGGAGTCAAGCAGGGCGACATGGCGGCGATGCTGGGCCAGGTTGCAGCGGCAGGTGACATCGGCGCGTTCGGTCCCAAAGAGATGGCGCGGTATCTGCCGGCCATGCTCGGCAACATCAAGCGCCTGGGCATGGAAGGCCCCGAGGCGGTGCGCTTCCTCGGGGCCAGCTTGCAGTCGCAGTTCTCGCAAACCCAGGACGCGGCGGCGGCGGCCACCAACATGAACAACCTGCTCAACGCCGTGATCAGCAGCACCAGCCAGGAACGGTTCGCCAAGAAAGGCTACGACCTGGCCGGCTCGATTCTCGCCGCGACCAAAAGCGGTAAGGCGGCGAACCCGGTCGACGCGTTCATCATGCTCAGCGAGCAGTTAATCAAGAAACAGGATCCGGCCAAGGCCAAGAAAATCGAGGCGCTCAAGGCCAAGATAAAGGCTTCGGCGGATGGCAGTGCCGAGGAAGAGCAGGCCATGATCGCTCTGACCGAGGCCGCCGGATTGGCGAACATCGTCAGCGATCAAAGCGCTAGTGCGGGTCTGCTCGCGCAGATCAAATATGGCGACAAGATCAAGGCGGATATGTCGACCATCAAAGACACGGATGGCAAGGCCAAGATCGAGGCTGACGCGGCGAAAGCGCGAGAAACGTCCAACCGGAAGTGGGCCTCCGCGACTGCCGGCATTGAATCATCGATGACGCGTATCGGTGATGCGGTGCGGCCGCTGACGGACATCGCGGCGGACGGGCTGGCGAAAGTGGCGTATGGGCTTGGGGAGTTGGCAGGGAAGTTTCCTACCGTCATCAGCGGTGCGACGGTGCTGGCGGCCGGTGTTGTCGGCCTGGGCGCTGCGATCAACGCAATCAAGATCGGCAAGGGATTACTGAACGTTGGACGTGGTTCGTTGATGGGCAATCCGAATGTGATCCAGCGGGTGTTCGTTACTAACCCCTCCGGTGGCGCTGGTGGGATCGATGGTGGGGATGGGAAGCGGCGCCGTGGCAAGGGTAAGCGTGGGCGCGGTGGTCGAGGGGCTGCCGCCAGCACCGCTGCGGCTGCAGCGCCGCTTGGCGCTACTGCTAGTCGTTTCGCGCCCAAGGCCATGATGGGCAGGGGGCTCGGGTTCGCCAAGGTCGGGGCGCCCATGGCGCTGATCGAGGCTGGGTTGATCGCTGCTGATACCTATCAGAATGCAGAGACCCGCGACGAAAAAGCCGAAGGTTACGGCAACGCTGCTGGGACATTGGCCGGCACGCTGGCCGGTGCTGCTGCAGGTGCCGCCATTGGGTCGGTGGTGCCCGTGATCGGCACCGTCGTCGGCGGATTGATTGGCGGGTTCCTCGGTAGCTGGGGCGGCGGCGAGCTGGGTAGTGCGGTAGGCAAGGCTGCCTTCGGTGGACCGGATAAGCCGATAGAACGCTTGGCTCAGCCTTCGCCATTGCTGCTGCCGAAGCCCAGCGGACCAGGCATTACACGGTTTGCGCAACTGGCGCCGACTCCGGCTACCGGTCCATTGATGGGGGATGTTGCCCGTTCTTTGGCGCCGGCACCATCAGCAGCGGTAGTGCCTGCGTTGCTCAGTGCCGGCGCCGCCGCGAGGCCGGATCCTGCTCGCGTTGAGCAGGCCTGGACGTTCGCCCCAACCATGCCGGTGACAGTGCAGGGTGACGTTAAGGATCCACGGCAACTGGCGCAGGAAATGATGCCGTACATGCGTCAGCTGTTCGAGGAGTTCAGCCGGGAGCAGGCGCGGCGCAACTTGTTCGATGCCCCTCACGTTTAAGGAGTTCTTATGGCTTACATGGAGCAACTGCAATCCGGCTTCAAATCCCTGGTCCAGGCCGGGGAGGCAGGCCGGCACAGCATCGACGGCATGATCGGGCCGGTGAACGGTGCCATTGGCGAAATCACCGGGGCGGCTGATGAACTCTCCAGCATTCCCGGTGTTCCGCCGGACGTGGGCGAAAAGCTGCAGCGGGTGATGCGCGGGATTGATGCGGCGCAGTCCAAGGTCGGCGCGGTCTTGTCGACCTACAGCAAAACGACCCGTGCAATATCGGCCATTGATGAGCGGCTGGGCACCTTGAAGGAACAAGCCGCCCGGGCCAGCACGGCGATCAACCAGGTGGCGGGCAAGGTCAGCCCAAGCCTGGCGAACATTTTGCCCACCAGCGCCTTGGCGCCAAACGCCACGCCCTTGGCGGAAGCGGTGAAGTCGTTCCCGCATCTGTTGATCCTGCAGCCGCTGCAAACCAACGCCCAGCCGTTCTACTTCAACCTAGACACGGCGGCGTTCGACGAACTGCGCCGGCAGACGGAATTCCGCTGGGCCTCGCAAGAGCGCCTCAGTCGTCGACCGGCGCAGCAGGCCGTGGGCATGGGGGAGGAAAAGCTCAGCCTCAAGGGTGCGATCTTCCCCACGTTCAAAGGCGGCCTCAAGCAGCTGGACACCCTTCGCTCCATCGGTGCCCAGTTACTGCCGTTGAACCTGACCACCGGCTACGGCGTAGTCCTCGGCACCTGGTGCTTGCGCAGCCTGGAGGAAGAGCAGGGCGCGTTGCTGGCTGGCGGGATCCCGCGCAAGCAAACTTTCAGTTTGGAGTTCACACGCTATGGCGATGATATGCAGAACGTCTGATGGCGACCTGTTGGATACGTTGTGTTACCAGCATTATGGGCACCTGAACGGTACGATCGAGGCGGTGCTGGCTGTCAATCGGTTGTTGGCGGATGAGCCGCAGCCTTTACGCACTGGGTTGCTGATTACCTTTCCTGATCTCCCTGAGCCTGTGGGCGAGCAGGTGCAGTTGTGGGATTGAATCTCGGAGAGTATCCATGAAACCCGTCTTTCGAATTGTGGCCGATGGGGCTGATATCACAGCCCTTATCAACGACCGCCTTTTGCTGTTGCGCACGCTGGACAAGCCCGGCATGGAGTCGGACGAGTTTGAGTTGCGCATTGATGACCGTGACGGCGCCGTGTCCCTTCCAAAGAAAGGGGCTGCGATTGAGGTCTACCTGGGCTACGACAGCAAAGCACTGGCCCGCCTGGGGCGCTACACCGTCGACGATATTGAGGTCTCCGGCCCACCTGACACCCTGGTCATTCGCGGCAAGGCCAGCGACATGCGTGGCAGCGGCAAGACCACCCGCAGCGGCAGTTGGGAAAATGTGCCGCTGTCCAGGATCGTCAGCGACATTGCCGCTCGCAACGGCTGGAAGCCTGAATGTTCAGTCGCCACGGTGGTGCCTCGGGCGGACCAGTTGAATGAATCGGACTTCAACTTCATCACCCGGCTCGCCAAGGATCACGACTGCACGGCTAAGGTCGCCTACAGCAAGCTTCTGGTGCTGCCTCGCCAAAGTGGACAGACCGCCAGCGGTAAGAGCCTGCCAGCGATCACCATCCGCCGCAGTGACGTCAGCCGCTGGCAGTTCCGCTTCACCGACCGCACCACGCAGAAAGCCGTCAAGGCGAGGTACCAAGACAAGAAAACCGGCGAACTGGTCAATCTGACCCTGGACAACGACGACGCGCCTGCAGGGTTGCCACCCGTTCATACCGACCGGCATATCCATCCGAATAAATCCGCCGCTGAGCAGACGGCCAAAGCCCGACTCGCGGCATTCAACCGCTCCACCGCCGAGGTTCGCCTGGAGATGGTAGGGCGCACCGATCTGTTCGCTGAGCGGCAGATCAACGCGCAGGGCTTCAAGGAAGGCTTGGACAGCGAGTTTCTTGTCGACTCGGTGGAACAGGTGTTCACCCAGTCCGGCTGGAGCACGACCGTGGAATGCAACGCAGGGAAGAAGGGAAAGGCCAAGGCGGCCGGTAAGAAAACGAAGAAGTCCAAGGAGGTCAAAGTCCTGGAACTGTAACTGCCCGTACCTGCTTCACCACCCGCCGCCATCGAGCGGTCTTTTTTTGCCTGGGAAAAAGCGATGTCCATTACCGAGCAACAACTCCAACGCATCATGCCCAACGCCCGCCGCCAAGCGGGCTTTTTTGTATCCGCGCTAAACGCAGCCATGACCAATCGCAAGATCGATACGCCAAAGCGTCAGGCAGCATTCCTCGCCCAGGTCGGTCACGAGTCCGGCCAACTGCAGTACGTGCGTGAACTGGGGAGCGATCAATACCTCAGCAAGTACGATACCGGCCCGCTGGCTGCAAAGCTGGGGAACACGCCTGCTGCTGATGGTGACGGGCAGCGGTACCGCGGCCGTGGGCTGATCCAGATCACCGGCCACGACAACTATCTGCGTTGCAGCCTGGCGCTGTTCGGCGATGAGCGATTGCTGCGCACGCCGGAGCTGCTCGAACTACCGCAATGGGCCGCCGAGTCGGCCGCGTGGTTCTGGTCGATTAACGGATTAAACGCGCTCGCGGATCAAGAGCAATTCAACACCATCACCCGGCGGATCAACGGCGGGCTCAACGGTTTGGAAGATCGTTTGCAACTGTGGGCCAGGGCGAGGGTGGTGTTATGCGTCTCTTCGACCTGATCCCCACGCAATACCGGATTGCGGCGGTCGGCCTGCTGCTGGTGATGTTGGCCGCCGGATCGGCTGCCCTGGCCTGGACCGCTCAAGACTGGCGCTATGGCAAGCAGTTGGAGCACCAGGCCCGGCTCCATGCCGACACCCTCGGCGAGTTATCCCAGGCCGCTGCCGCCCTGCAGCGCAAAGAGCAGGACAAGCGCTTTGCCCTGGAGCAGCGCCTGCACAACAACGACGAAACCCACCACAAGGAATTGACCGATGAGCAAACGAAGCAGGCTCGTCTGCGTGATCGCCTGGCTACTGCTGATCTGCGGCTGTCAGTCGTTCTCGCCGCCACCGAAACCACCGGCAACTGTGCAGTGCGAACCACCACCGCCACCGCCCGCGTGGTTCATGGCCCCACAAGAGCCCAACTTGACCCAGCGCATGCTCAACGAATTATCGGAATCACCGATGCCGGCGACCAAGGATTGATCGCCCTGCGGGCCTGTCAGGCCTACGCAAAAGAAGTCTCTACATCGAAGTAAAAGGAGCGGCCGGGCAGGATGCGTCAACATCCAACCCGGCCACCTTCCCCGCAGATCGACCCTGCAAGTCCAGCCAAGGCTCCTGCTTCGTGCACAAAGCGGAGCGAGCCTAGCACTGTTTATCCATACAGCAAAGGTCTTGCTTATACATGTCCACACCCATCATCCCTTGGATGGGCGGCAAACGCCGTCTGGCCGACCGCCTTATTCCGCTCTTCCCACCCCACGAATGCTACGTCGAAGTCTTTGCCGGCGGCGCCGCGCTTTATTTCATGCGTCCCCAGGCTGCACCGGTTGAAGTCCTCAACGACATCAACGGCGACCTGGTGACGCTATACCGCGTCGTGCAAAACCATCTGGAGGAGTTCGTGCGCCAGTTCAAATGGGCGCTCAGCTCCCGCCAGGTATTCGAGTGGCAGAAGATGACCCGCCCTGAAACCCTCACCGACATCCAGCGCGCCGCCCGGTTTTTCTATCTGCAGCACCATGCTTTTGCCGGCAAAGTCACTGGGCAGACGTTTGGTACCGCGACCACAGGCCCGGCCATCAACCTGCTGCGGATCGAGGAGAACCTTTCTGCAGCTTGGCAGCGGTTGTCCGGCACCTATGTGGAGAACCTGCCGTGGCTGGACTGCGCTGAGCGCTATGACCGTGCACACACTTTCCACTACATGGATCCGCCTTACTGGCAGACGGCCGGTTATGGTGTGGATTTCCCCTTTGAAAACTACGAGCGCATGGCCGACTTCATGCGACGGTGTAAAGGAAAGGTGATGGTCAGCATCAACGACCACCCGGATATCCGTCGCGTGTTTGAAGGCTTTCACTTCGAGACGGTAGATATTCGATACAGCACAGCTAACCAGCGCCAAGGCAAAGCCGAGATCAGCGGTGAGTTGGTAATCATGAATTGGGAGCCGGCAGCGTTGGGTGGGCTGTTCTGATAGGTGCCGCCGTTTTGAACGGTGGCGCGTTGCCCTCACTGAACTAAAGTTGCTCCTGTAGCTCGTATTGCAGTCTTTTAACCTCACATTGGGTAGCAGATGGATAAGCAACTCGCGGGTCTTTCATTTCTGCTTACCCTGGTGTGGATCTCTGCAGTCGCCTTCGTGATGTGGTATCTGAGCTGATCTGTCTGGCTCAATCAGTTCTGGGCCCTGATTTCTAACATTCCCTACGGTCTTGCCTACGGGAAACCATTCAAACTCTTCCGTGGGTTGGCACAGCTCCTTTGCAATTTCCTCCGCTCGCGATGGGGTTATGCCGTGATCAAGCCACTCGTTGGCATGCTCTGGCGTCAGCACCAAAGGGCGCCGGTCGTGGATATCGACCATGCCCTGATCGCTTGCGGCGGTGATAATGACAAAACCATCGCCCTCATGAGGCTCCAACCCTGGATTGACCTGGGCAAGCGCTCCGAAGAACATCGGACGCCGGCTCTTCAGGCGGATGAAGTAGGGCTGCTTCTTCTTCGGATCGTCCGGATCTTTTACCCATTCATACCAGCCTTCACTGGGCACAATGGCCCGGCCATTCGGCCAGAGCTGTTTGAAGAACTTCCCGGTGGTGACCGTCTCAACCCTAGCGTTAATCGGATCCGGACGTTTTCCCGTCGCCCAGAATGGCGCCCATCCCCATTTCACTGCATCGATATGCAGCCCATCCTCTAAAGTGTGTAGAACCTGCACCCGCGTCGACGGTGCGACGTTGTAGCGATCAATAGGCTGAGCGTCATACCCGCTGAACAGCTCTATCTGCGGGCTCAGCTCTTCAATGAAGATCGCCATCCCTTCGTATTGCACGAATCGCCCACACATACGCACTTCTCCGCTTGTCGAAATCCCCTACAGAAAAATTGACCGCAGGCGTCCTACGAAGTTAACTGTACATTCATACAGTAATTGTAAAAGGCCGCATCATGAGCTTTACCATTCTAGGTCCCATCGCTGAGGTCGGCGCGAAGTTGCCGTTGTGCTCGTTCCAGGTTCCGGCCGGCTTCCCGTCGCCGGCAGCGGATCACATTGAGCAGCACATCTCATTGGATGAGGTCCTGAATATCCGTGCGCCCCACGTGTACCTGGTGGCAATCACCGGTGAGAGCATGCAAGGCGTCGGGATCTTCGATGGTGACTTGGCCGTGGTGGATCGTGCCATCGAGCCGATCCATGGGCACGTGGTCGTGGCGCTGCTCAACAACGAGCCTGTGTGCAAGCGCCTATGCAAGCGCGGCCGGGAGGTGGTCCTGCTTTCCGAAAACCCCAAGTTCCCGGCGCGCTACGTTCTCGAAGGCGACGAACTGTCGATCTGGGGCGTGATCACCAGCACAGTGCGCAGCCATGTCTAAGCAGCCAACCTTCGCACTGATCGACTGCAACAGCTTCTATGCCAGTTGCGAGCGGGTATTCCGGCCCGACCTGGCGAAGGTGCCCGTCGTGGTACTGAGCAATAACGACGGCTGTGTTATCGCCCGGAGCTACGACGCCAAACCCTTTATCAAGATGGGCGAGCCGTATTTCCAGATCAAGCATAAGCTCAAGCAGCACGGCATCGTCCCGTTCTCCTCCAACTATGCACTTTACGGCGACATGAGCGAGCGCGTGATGAGCCTGATCGAGGCGATGGTGCCGGCAGTGGAGGTGTACAGCATCGACGAGGCGTTCGCCGACCTGACTGGTATCGGTGAGCTGGATGTATTAGGCCGACAGATTCGCGCTCAGGTGCTTCGCTGCACCGGTATCCCTGTCGGCGTTGGTATCGCTCACACAAAGACCCTGGCGAAGCTGGCAAACCACACCGCGAAGCGCCTGCAGGCCCAAACTGGTGGAGTAGTCAACATCACCGATTCGGTTAAGCGTGACTGGGTGCTACGCAATACGGACGTGGCGGAGGTGTGGGGTGTCGGTCGCAAGATGAAACTCCATCTTGATGCCATGGGTATCAAGTCGGCTATGGACCTGGCTAAGGCCGATCCGTGGACGCTCCGTAAGAAGTTCAGCGTTGTGATCGAGAAGACCGCCAGGGAGTTGGGCGGCACGCCTTGCCTGGAGCTGGATGAGCCAGATCCGCCAAAGCAGGAGATCTGCTGCAGCCGCATGTTCGGCACGCGGCTGACCGAGCTGTCGCCCATAAAGGAGGCGGTGGCCACCTACATGATGCGCGCCTCTGAGAAGCTCCGCGCCCAGGGCTCGCTGTGCAAGAAGGTGCGGGTGTGCATCCGCACTGGCATGTTCAACCCAGAGGAGGCGAAGTATGCCAACGGGGTTGTGGTGGATATGCCGTACCCCACTGATGATGTGCGGCTGCTTACTCAAGCAGCGGTGGGTGCGCTTGATCGGATATTTCGACCGGGCTTTAAGTACAGCAAGGCTGAGGTAATGCTGCTCAATCTTTGTCAGCCAGGTGAGTACACCGATGATTTGTTTGCTATATCTCAGCCGGCTGAGGCAACTCGGGTGATGACAGTCATGGACCAGATCAATGAGCGATGGGGTAGGGGCACTTTGCGTTCGGCTTGTGTGCCGGCAGATCCTGATTGGGGCATGCGTCGCGATATGATGAGCCAGAGTTACACGACGAAGCTTGATCAACTATGGTCTGTAGTCTGTAGGTAGCGGCAGCTTTCGGCCAATAGCTGCCGGCCAGCAGTAACTAATGTTACTCCGTTTTTCTGAGCTTAGTTAACCGAGAAAAAGTCGAGCCCATGTTTTTCTACGTAGAGTGTCTGACTTTGTTGCAAGTGAGAAAACAAAGAACTCGTACAGGTGTGGAATAACCGGAAGTTCGAGCTGGTGTCTGCGCTCGTAGTCCATAGCTTCATCAGCGATATATCTGAGAGCGTTATACAGCGGAGTAATGAATTTTACTATTTTCCAAACTAGGTGCGGGGAAACTTTCTGGATTAAGTGCATTCTCCAGTAATCGTCGAACAGGGTCATCGGATGGCCATCGAAATCGAACCTCGCAGAGTAGCCGACTAACCCTGCTTGATCCATTTGGTACATAATTCTTTCGGCATCCTTGTCGAGTTTTACATACCCTATTTCGGTTCTCGCTGCTTCTTTACATATTGTGTACCAGTTGCCCAAAGGTCCGCGATCTGCTGTGGTGTTGTTGAGTTCGCGAAGATTGTAATATCGAGCCTTATTCCCAAAGCTTTCCAAAAAGTCTAGAATTTTGTCTTCTACGCTGCCGGAAACCGGTGCGACAACCTTCTCGTACCCCCATTTATTGCGCACTTTAAGCGCATGCAGATAAGTTGACTTAATGTTGTGACCGTATTTTCTGCGTAATTCTTCATCTGTCGGAGGTGTATAGTTATTTTCGAGCATGTGATTAGTAATAACCACAAGCTTCAGAATTCGCTCGAATCCTATTGTGAGTTGAAAGAATGCTGAGTAAAAATTTCCTATTTTGCTCTCGTCAAGATTCGCTTTTAAAAGCAAGTCGATTCCCGACAGTAATGATGCTCTAGCGAGATGTCCCTCCTGCTGAAGCAAGGTAAAGGTACGGCTGAATCGAAGGTCGCGCATGGTGTCCATCCTGGATGAGCTTTGCCCGCTTCTGAGAAGTAGTCGGCAGGGATTGTGAAGGCGAGTACCACTACTCACGG
The DNA here is from genome assembly GCF_000934565.1 of Pseudomonas simiae. Taxonomy (NCBI): domain Bacteria; kingdom Pseudomonadati; phylum Pseudomonadota; class Gammaproteobacteria; order Pseudomonadales; family Pseudomonadaceae; genus Pseudomonas; species Pseudomonas simiae. The sequence continues at coordinate 1,632,200 of NZ_CP010896.1, forward strand.
AAGACAGTTATCGGCCAACAATAGACTTTTACTCCCATGTGAGAGCCAGCGTGCTCATTGGCTTAGTTAAGTTCCCCCATAAACGATGTCTATAGGCGAGTGCCGAGTATATTGTGATTGTTTTGTTAGTTATTTTGAATTTCAAATTATTTGAATTCGGCCTCCCTCAAATTTTGGAGGCGTGTGATTTGTTCTTAAAATTGCATCTGAGTAATTAGCAAGCCATATCCCCTTCTCCCTGATGGAAGATGTGTCACTGAATTTTAGGGAGTTAACAACATTTCGGATTGATTGTTTAAGCAGGCGCGGTCGTTTGTCTTTAGTTATGCCAATATAATCTATGAAGTACAATCCATCATCTTCCTTCACTATCTCAACAGAAGGAGAAGAGTTGGGGTATATAAGATCAATTACATCTGGTGCGATGACCACTCGGGGATAGCGTGCTGATTTACTTTCCACATTGTACGCATCGATAAGGCCTGCGCTAAACGTAAAGGTTCCATTTGTAAAGTGTTGATTTACTGCTACACCTCCCCTGCATAGCAGTTGTTCATCAAGTAGATATCTTTGATATTCAGCGATACTCGTGATAAAGGGTATGAAATGCGATGCGTCATATGGGCGAGAAATTACTATTGAGTCCGAAAATTGGATTATGTTCAGATCTGGATCTGACTTGAAGATCTCTGCACATTTTTGATGACAACGCAGAAGCTTTTCAAGATGCTCTCCAGAGCCTGAGCGAACTTCCCTATCTACCAAGGCTTTAAATCCAAGAATATCAAGGAAAGCTACGAAGTGGATCTTCATGGTTGTATTCATGGCTTCTTCGCATCAAACTCATTGATAATATCTGAAATCGATCCAAAAAGAGTTTTATAAGTTGCCATTCTTTTTTGTGCGCCGCTCCAGTTATTTCCCTTCCAAGGCTTAAGGCTTTTGGTGATCAGTGCTGTGTCAGCTTGATCAATATTAAAAACGGCCTTTCCTACCTCCTGCATAAGCGGGGCAAGTTGGTTGAAGTCAGGTATTTCAACTGATATTGAATAATCCGCAGACTTTACTTTTTGCGTAGGCAAATACAAGGGTTCGCTGATGGGGTCATTGAAGTAAATCGGTTTTAGTTTTTCATCAATCTCCAGGGGGAGACGTTGCATCCAAAGTTTGAAGCCTGGCTTCGCTTCACCCGCATATTTCTTGAAGGCTTGAACGACAGCACCAAGAAATGCCGGCTTACCTGAGCGAATGGGCATGTCTAAAGATTCGTATTGCGAAACTACTTGCTGATGTTCCTTCATCCAACGCTGCAAAATGTGCGAAAGAGTTCCGATGGCTTGCACATTAAAACGATCAGGTGCGACCGGAATAAAGAAACCATCACACACAAGAAAAAAGGCTCTTGTTAAGGCTCCTGAACTAGGGCCAACATCTATAAAGATATAATCAAACTTTTCTTTTTTCGCAAGCCGGATGAGAAAGTCACCAATTGCGACATAGGTCCGCATAAGGTTTGTTCTCATGCTCATTCTTTGAACATGTGCTTCTGCTAAATCATCCTCAATAGAGCTTAAGTCAACGGCACCTCTAATTAAATACAGGTTTTTGTGTACTTCTACTGTTTTAACCTTGTTTATATCAATAAATGCCGCATCACCTTTTATTCTCTGATTCAGAGCATCAAGTATACTAGTCCCGGGTAATTCGCTTACTTTGTGATTTGCAGATTTCGCTGCGGCCGCATCAAGACTTTGTATAGTTCGAGCCAGTGCGATTTCGGTAAGGTTGCACTGGGGGTCGGCATCGACCATGAGTACTTTTTTGCCGGAGTTGGCCAAATAAGTCGCGATATTAAAGGTGGTCGTGGTTTTGGATACACCGCCTTTATGGTTATACAAAGTAATAATTTTCAAAGGGTTATTCCTTTTCCCGTTTAGGGTATTCATTGCATTTATGAATAAATCACACTAGCCAATGGCCACTGGTGAGCTTTTTAACACAGATTTCAGGATCAGGGTTAGCCAGGGAGTTTTCCAGAGGCTCCCACTGAGAAAATCGCCCCGAGGGGAGACCGATTCGTGATTGACGTGACGAATATCAGATTTTGGCCTAAGCAACCTTAGGGGAGCATCGACTGCCTTTTACTTAAAATAGCGTGTCATACAAATTAATATTAACCATCACCAGGCTTGCCCGCTGCGATTCTGAAAGGACATAGAAGTGGCTTAGCCGGCACCTGAACCCTTGAGCTTGGCTAGACCCTGTTTGATGTGGCCAGCGTTTTCACCAATCGTTTGCAATGCTCCGCGGATATTATCCCCAAGGTCTGACTCCCCCTGCTGTTCGACATGTAGTGTCAGTTCCATCAAGGCGGCCTCAAGGGCCAGCTGGTTGGTGTACAGCCTCTCCAGTACATCTGACAGGGAATAATCACCTAGCATGGCGTCGACTCTTTTCCAGAAAAGTACAAGCATAGTACGGGTAGTGCCTTTGTCAGGCAGGAATCGCGGATTGCTTAGAAATTGCTACAAAAGCAGAGAGACTACGGCGGGTTAGCCAAGTTGGCGGGTGCGTTGGAGGAGGGCTACGCCCAATCCATCATCGGGCGGATCGTTTCTCTAAAGCCTCAATCGCCGAGCGTGGGGCAAAAATGGGGCAAACCATACGCCAATCTATGCCATCTAATGCCGAATATGCGCTTATGCAATCGGATGCATGCACGCATTACGGCCAGCAACCTCGGGCCTATCCCCAAAAATCCCTTACATACCCATACACAATGGGGGGTTGCGGTAGGATCAGAATCAGAGCTGTCTAGCATGATGGGTCTGAAGCGGGGAATGGATGGCGTTACGTCGGGACACTTCAGTGTGACGGAATGTCTAGCCGCTGGTGTTTGTTACAAAACGTCAGGAGCCTGCAAAAAATACAAACAGACGCCTGGTGGAGGCGGGTTAGGCTGGAGGCCTTGAAAAATAGCGGAGCGGGTGAAGGGAATCGAACCCTCGTTATCAGCTTGGAAAGCTGTCTACGGTTATTTTTGACTACACCGCTGCCGTTTGCAAAGCCCAGCAATGAAGAATCACCCTTAAAAATTGGTGCATTTCTCATCCGTTAGAAGTCATATTTCCTCCCCCAAAATGCGCCTACAATGTACAGGTTAATACCTCCCTCAAGCGGAATTCTGACCTCGGCTAGGAATCAAATAGTGTATCTAGAATGGGAAAAACTCTCGCCAGTCACAGGACGGGTGATCGTGGTCGAGGACGATCCAACTCTTCGCATTTTGATGGTCGATATCATGACCGAGATCGGTCTTCATTCAGTTGACTTCGAAACCGCCGATGACGCTTTGATTTATCTACTGAGCATGCCGGAGGGGTGTCCGCTGGTTATCGCGGATCATGGTTTGCCAGGTCAACTCCAAGGTGCGGAATTCATAGAAATGGTGAAGGCGAAATGGCCCTCTACCGCTACGATTCTCACGTCCGGCTACGCGCTTGAGCCCTCCATTGTGCCCTCTCCAACGACGTACCTGAACAAGCCCTGGTCTTTGAATGATTTGGTGATGGCAGTTGCAAACCTGCTTCAACCTGGGGCCCCCCTCGGAAAACGTCGTGACGGTTTTTGATAACGGTGAGGTTGCCGGGTGCTATCGGAGTAGCACCGGCCGAGTTCAGCGGGGCAGTGCCAGTCAGACGGAAGGATTTAGGGCATAATTAGGGCAAACTCAGGACCGCTGTAGACCTTGATACGCCATATGCGGCGCGAGAAAACACCGAATTTGCTGGCCGGGAGCGGTCCTTAGAGATATGAGAAGGGGTTCGAATCCCTATCTCTCCGCCATATTTAAAAAGCCCCGAGCGCTTAACCGCCTCGGGGCTTTTTTGTGTTTGGGGAAATGCCTTCTCTTTCGCGCCCCCCAAGCACCCGCCAATATCCGTAAATAGCCTAATACGAGAAACGCGGTGACGCCTGGAGAGCCCAGATCCGTCGCAACGGATAGAGGCGAGAAGGTTTCCGGCTGTCAGAGATTGAGTTATCGACGCTTCCCTTGCCGTCGTTTAATGGCTCCGAACGCCTTGATGCAGATTCCCGGTGCTGATCTCCGGGAATAGCGGTCATCGCTTACCCCCATTAAACGAAAAAGCCCGCTGAGCTCAACACCCAGCAGGCTTTTCAGTGACTACGTTCCCGGTCAGGCAGGCTGCGCTGCCAAGCTATTGCTCACATTCCGCCCCAGCACCAGCACCGTCACAAAACCCACGCCTACCAATGCGGTCGCGAGGCTCAACAGCACGGCGCTGCCCATCTGGTCGACGATCCGTCCGCCGAAGAACGAGCCCAGCGCAATAATCACCTGGAACAACGCAACGAACAGCGGCATGCCACGCTCCACATCCTTGGGCGCTACGACAAACATCCAGATACTGGCGCAGGCCGGGAAGGCGCCGAAGGCGAAGCCCCAGAGTGCGATCAGCATGGAGGCGCCGGTCAGGCCGGTGGCGAAGTAGGGGAACAGGGCGGTGCTGGTGCCGATCATCAGCGCGACCAGCAGCAGGGTGTAGCGCACGCTGCGGTTGGCGGCGAAACCGGCAAAGATGTTACCTGCTACACCGGCCACGCCAAACATCAGCAGCAGCGAGCCGATGGTCGGACCATCGAAGCCGGAGCTGTTCTTGAAGAAAGGCGCGACGTAGGTGTACGCGGCAAAGTGTGCAAGACCGATCAGCAATACCGCGATCAAACCGACCCGAGCCCGTGGATTGATGAACAACGCCGGCAGGTCGCTGACAAGAATGGGTTTTTCCGGCTTGAGTATGGGGAGCAGGAGGACCTGTGCCAGCAGCACCGGTAAGCCCAGCAACGCGGTGACCAGGAAAGTCATGCGCCAGCCCATCAAGCCACTTAGCCATGTGCCTACGGGCACGCCGAGTACGGTGGCCAGTGTCACGCCCATCATGATGATCGAGGTGGCCTTCGCGACATCCACGCCTTTGGGTGCCAGGCGGCCGCTGAGGGCGATGGCTGTGGCCCAGAAACCGCCGATGCTGATACCCAGCAATACGCGACCGAATAGCAGAAGGCTGAAATCACTGGCGAAGGCCACCACCATGTTGGCGATGATCATGATCAGCGTCAGGCCGATCAGCAGATAACGGCGGTCCATGGCGCCAATGATCACCGACAGCAGGGGGGCGGCGAGCGCGGCCATGATGCCGGGCAGGGTGACCATCAGGCCGGCGTGACCGGCACTGATGCTCAGGTCCGCAGCGACATCGTTGAGTACGCCCACTGGCAGAAACTCGCTGGTCACCAAGGCAAAGGCGCCCACGGCGACTGAGAGAATCGCCAGCCACTGCTGTTTGACGCTCTGTTGATTATGTTCGGGAAGGCCGCGAGGGGCCTGGCTGGCACTTGGCATAGTGTTGGGTTCCAGGGTGAACGTCGCCCGAAGCCAGGCGAGGGGGAGGGAATTAGGAAGCGATTATAGGAATCAGTGCTGAAAATCGAGCAGGCGCTCGTTTCGATAGTAATCATCAGTGCTATCGATGCGACGCTCTAGCACGCACTGCATGACCGATGCACCTTTCTCACGGACTTGCAAAACGTTGCCTACAGGCAGCGCATTGCAGTGGCTCCTGCAGTTTATTACGTTGTGATAGCGCACTCGATCAGGCGCTAACCACTGCAAAGGAATTGCATCATGAGCAAGAACACGAAAAAAACCTCCGGCAAGATAGCTACCCTGGCGGCCGACACCCTCAATAATCCAGACGCTTCGGTCATTGCCAAAAGCCTTGCCGCTTCAGCGTTGGCTCAGCGCAGTACCGAGAAGCAGACAAGCGCTGTGCTGGAGGAGAAGGCGGGGAAAGTGCTTCAAAGCGACCAGTACAGTGAGGCTGCAAAATCCCTTGCGGCCTCGGTTCTCTCCCAAGCCAATAAAGAACGGGGACGCTGAGTAAAAGGTTCCCTGTTGTTCTGGCTTGACCACTCCCTTCAGAGAGGCGTTCATCCACTTTTAGAAGCGTGCGCGCCGTGGTCAGCCAGGCGCGCTGTCAGGCTCTGAATAAACACGGTTTCCGCGCGGCTCATCTTCTGCTCTCGATTCCACAGTAGGTGAATGTCCACGTCCGTTATTCCCCCATCCGGCGGTAACCGCCAGAGCAGCCCGTTTTTCACATCATCCGCGACCACATGGATCGGCAGGCAGCCCAGGCCGAAGCCGGCGATCACCAAACGCCGCACTTCTTCCAGGCTTGAAGACGACGCCACAATCCGCCCACTGAACCCTTGCTGGTCGCGGAAAATCGTCAACGGTGAGAGCATCCCGCCAATCTGGTCGCTGGTAAAACTGACGAAGTTCTCCGATTGCAGGTCCCCCTCCGCCAAACCGATGCGCCCGAACAGCGGATGGTGTCGCCCACAAAAAAACGCATAACGCTGGCGCAGGAGCAGGTGTTGTTCCAGACGTGGCTGTGGCCGACGGTTAAGGCTCAGGCCCAGCGTCGCGGTTTTTTCCAGGAGCGCGGCGACGATGTCCGAACTGCGCATCACCTCGACTTCCAGGTCTACCCGAGGGTGTTCACGATGAAAGTCCGCCAGGTATTCATCGAAGGTGTCCGAGTTGATCCGGCTGATCATCAGCAATCGCACTTTGCCGATCACTTCATCACCGGGTTTTTGCAGGGCGTTACTCATCTGCGACACCTGGCCATACATCTCGCCGGCGATGGCGAAGATCTGCTCACCGGCCTCCGTCAGCACAAAGCGTGGACCCCGGCGAACGATGAGTTGGCAATCGAGTTGTTCTTCCAGCCGCTTGAGTGCCTGGCTGATCGCCGGTTGGGTCAAGTGCAGACGGGCGGCGGCGCGGCTGATGCTCAGCTCCTGGCCGATCACGCGGAACGTGCGCAGCAGGTTCCAGTCCAGGCGGTCGTTGAGCAAAGGGTGAATGTCGCGGCGGGCGTCGGGCATGGTGAAGCTCGATAATAAGCAGGATTTATAATTGGAATAATAAATAGAAAATTGACTAATCATAGCCCCAAGACGATAAATCACCCTCAACAAGCGCCATCAGAGCGCATGCGTTCGACCTTTCTCCTGCCAAAAAAATAACCAAAGGAGCCAGCCCCATGAAGCCTTCCGCTTCGCCCCAGCCTCGCCGTGCTGCGGCCGCCGCTTTTATCGGCACCATGATCGAGTGGTACGACTTTTACATCTACGCCACCGCCGCGGCGCTGGTGTTTGGCCAACTGTTTTTCCCTTCTGACGACAAGCTCTTTAGCACCATGGCTGCGTTTGGCACCTTTGCCGTGGGTTTCTTTGCGCGGCCGTTGGGCGGCATTGTGTTCGGGCACATCGGTGACCGGATTGGCCGCAAAAAATCCCTGGTGATTACCCTGGTGATGATGGGCGTGGTCACCGTGTGTATCGGTCTGCTACCGACCTACGCGCAGATCGGTGCCGCTGCGCCAGTACTGCTGGTCCTGCTCCGCGTGGTGCAGGGTATTGCCGTCGGCGGTGAGTGGGGCGGCGCGGTGCTGATGGCGGGCGAGCATGCGCCCAAAGGCCGGCGCAACTTCTTTGCTTCCTTCGCGCAATTGGGCAGCCCGGCTGGGTTGATCCTGTCACTGTTGGCGTTCAGTGCGGTAACCCGCCTGCCGGAAGACGAGCTATTGAGCTGGGGCTGGCGCGTGCCGTTCCTGGCCAGTGCGTTGCTGTTGGTGGTCGGCCTGGCGATTCGCCTGGGCGTGAACGAGTCGCCGGAGTTTCTTGAAGACAAAGCCCTGGCGGAAAAAGCGCGGGCGATCAAGAAAGACCAGGCGCCCGTCATTGAAGTGCTGCGAACCGCCTGGCGTCCGCTGCTGCTGTGCATCGGTGCCAACACCCTGGGCATCGCTGGCGTGTATTTCACCAACACCTTCATGATTGCCTACAGCACTCAGCAACTGGGCCTGCCGCGCTCGTTGATTTTGGAGTGCCTGTTCTTTGTCGCCATCATCCAGTTCTGCGTCCAGCCGTTGGCTGCCTGGGTGGCGGAGAAGGTCGGTGCCACGCGTTTCCTGTGCGCGATGACCGTATTGGCCATGGCTTCGCCTTACCCCATGTTTGTCCTGGTCAGCAGCGGCCAGGCGCCTTTGATCATCCTCGGCATCGCCCTGGCAGTGGTGTGCATGGCGTCGTTTTATGCCGTGATCGCCGGCTTCGTCAGCGGCCTGTTTGAAACCCGCGTGCGTTACACCGCGATTTCCCTGGCGTACCAGGTGTGCGGCGCCCTGGCGGGTGGCCTTACGCCATTGATCGGAACCTGGCTGGCCCACGAATACCAAGGCCAATGGTGGCCAATGGCAGTGTTTTACAGCTTGATCGCGGCGGTCTCGCTGGTGTGTGTGCTGGCGTTGTCGCGCCGCCATGCCTCCGCGCACCGTCTTGAAATGGCCCATAGCGTTTGAGGGAGTGATTGTAATGTTGAAGATCAACGGCGAGCGCCTGTGGGCCAGCCTGATGGCCATGGCCGAGATTGGCGCCACGGCGCGCGGTGGCAGTTGTCGCTTGGCCTTGAGCGGCGAAGACCAAGCCGGTCGCGAACTGTTCAGCCACTGGTGCGCGGCCGCCGGGTTGAGCCTGAGCGTGGATGCCATCGGCAATCTGTTCGCCCGCCGTGCCGGTACGGACAAGGACGCGGCACCGGTGATGATGGGCAGTCACCTCGACACACAACCCGAGGGCGGCCGCTTCGACGGTGTCTACGGTGTATTGGCGGGTCTGGAGGTGATTCGCAGCCTGGACGATCACGGGATCCAGACACGCAAACCACTGGAAATTGCGGTATGGACCAACGAGGAGGGCGCCCGTTTTACACCCGCCATGCTCGGTTCGGCGGTATTCACCGGCACCCTGGCGCTGGACAAGGCCCTGGCCACTGCCGACGTCGATGGTATCAGCGTGGCCGAGGCCTTGCGTGCAACTGGCTACAACGGTTCACGCCCACTGGGTGGCGCGGTGGATGCGTATTTCGAAGCGCATATCGAACAGGGCCCGATCCTTGAAGACAATGCCAAGAGCATCGGTGTGGTCACCGGTGGACAGGCAATTCGCTGGCTGGATGTGCGCGTCGAAGGTATGGCTGCCCACGCCGGCACTACGCCGATGCCGCTGCGTAAAGACGCGTTGTATGGCGCCGCACAAATGATCCAGGCGCTGGAGAAACTGGCGGCGGATTTTGCCCCGGAAGGCCTGACCACTGTAGGTGAATTAAGCATCGCCAAATCGTCGCGCAACACCATCCCTGGTCTGCTGAATTTCACCGTCGATTTGCGTCATCACCGCGACGACGATATCGACGCCATGGAACAACAGGTGCGCCGACAGTTGCAGGCCATCGCCGAGCAACGCGGACTGTCCGTGACCGTCAGCCCACACTGGATCAGCCCGGCCACGCCCTTCGACGCCGACTGCGTCACCTGCGTACAAGCCGCCGTGGATGCCCTGGGTTACAGCCAGCAAACTATCGTCAGCGGTGCCGGTCACGACGCCATCCACCTGGCGCGCTATTGCCCGACGGCGATGATCTTCATCCCTTGCGTCGGCGGCCTCAGTCACAACGAAGCCGAAGACGTGTTGCCCGAGGACGTGCGCCAGGGCACCGACGTATTGCTCAATGCCGTGTTGAAGCGCGCCGGCCAGGTTCAGTAAGGAGATTTTTCATGCGTACGTTTTTTCATCCCGAACAACTTCTGCATCATCCGCGCAGCTACTACTCCCGTGGCCAGATGCGTACGCCGCAGGAGGTCCCCGAGCGTGCCCGTCATCTGCTGTTGGCGGCACGCACCTTGGGTTTTGACATCCAGCAGCCGCAGGACTACGGCCTCGATCCACTGCTGGCGGTACACGGTGCGCCTTACCTGGCATTTCTGCAGGAGGCCCACCAACGTTGGCAGGAAATCCCCGAAGACTGGGGCGACGAAGTCATGTCCAATATCTTCGTGCGCGAGCCCAACGCCCTGCGCGGCATCCTTGCCCAGGCTGCGCGCTACCTGGCGGATGGCAGTTGCCCGATCGGTGAGCTGACGTGGCGCTCGGCCTACTGGTCGGCCCAGAGCGCCGTTGCTGCCGCCAAGGACATTCTTGAGGGCGCCCCGGCGGCCTACGCGCTCTGTCGTCCACCGGGACATCATGCTCGTTACGATGCAGCGGGGGGATTCTGTTACATCAACAACGCTGCGGTAGCAGCGCAGGCATTGCGCCAAGGTTTCCAGCGCGTCGCCGTGCTCGACACCGACATGCACCACGGCCAAGGCATCCAAGAGATTTTCTACGACCGTGACGACGTGCTTTACGTTTCGATTCACGGTGACCCCACCAATTTCTACCCTGGCGTTGCCGGCTTCGTCGAAGAGCGCGGTAACGCAGCAGGCCAAGGCTTCAACCTCAACCTGCCGATGCCCCACGGTGCCAGTGAGGCCGTGTTCTTCGAAAAACTGGAACTGGCTTTGGCGGCGGTGAAGAACTTCTCGGCAGAGGTGCTGGTGCTGTCACTGGGTTTCGATATCTACGAGCTGGACCCGCAGAGCAAAGTCGCAGTAACGCGCGAGGGGTTCGCGCGGTTGGGTGAGTGCATTCGCAGGTTGGGATTGCCCTGTGTGATCGTGCAGGAGGGTGGGTATCACCTGGAGACGCTGGATAGCAATGCGCAGGCGTTTTTTAATGGGCCGCAGGTTTGGCAGCGGCTTTAACCTGTTTGCACCGACTCGACGCCGGGGTGATTTACGGTAAGGGTTCACGGGGAGGCGGGTAGCAGGGGTATTACGACAAGCTGATCCCGGCATGCATGGCGCCCCATCGGCTCCCGTACGATAATGCCCGCTACCTCGACCACATTGGCCCTCCCGTGATCATCAACTTCGACCTCAACGACCTCCAAGCCTTTCGCGCCGTGGTAGACAAGGGCAGTTTTCGCGGTGCCGCCGAAGCCATCCGGATTTCGCAGCCGGCCCTCAGCCGGCGTATCGAAAAGCTTGAGACCGCCCTGGATGTGAAGCTGTTCGAACGCACCACGCGGCGCGTCAGCCTGACCATGGTCGGCCGTGCCTTCCTGCCTAAGGTCGAGCGCATGCTCGACGATCTCGATCTCGCGCTCATGGGCATCAGCAATGTCGCGTCCACACGCATGGGCAATGTCACCATCGCTTGCGTGCCGTCGACGGCGTACTACTTCATGCCCCACGTGATCTCCGAATTCCACAAGCTGTATCCAAAGATTCGCCTGCGGGTGCTGGACGCCAGTGCCGGTGAAGTGTGCAATGCCGTAGAAAGTGGCGAGGCGGATTTCGGTGTGAGTTTCAGCGGCAGCCTGGCCGATGACGTGGAGTTCGAACTGCTGCTGCAGGAGCGCTACGTGCTGGCCTGTCGCCGCGATCACCCACTGGCACAGCGCGACAGCGTGCCCTGGTCCGAGGCCTATGAACACGACTACATCACCGTGGACAAGACCTCCGGCAACCGCTTCCTGCTCGATCAGGCCTTGCGCGGCGTACGGGTGAAAAAGCCGAGTATCTGCGAGACGCACCACGTGACCACCATGATCGGGCTGGTGGAGGCGGGGCTGGGGGTGGCGATGGTGCCGTCGATTGCGATGCCGGCGGTCGAGCACCCGATTCTGGTGAGTGTGCCGCTGGTGGAGCCTCAGGTGATGCGCAATGTGGGGTTGATCAAACGCCGCGGGCGGACCTTGCCGCCAGCGGCGCTGGAGTTGGAGCGGTTGGTGCGGGAGATGCCGTTTCGGTCAGGGTGACACCGAGTCCAGGCCGGTGGCTTGTACCACCGGTTGCGCCTGGGGCGACGCCAGATACTGCAACAACGCCTTGGCCTGCTCCGGGTGTTCGGCGTTGAGCGGAATGCCCGCCGCGAAGCGCGTCACCGATTGCACGTCTTCCGGAATCTTGCCGACGTAGGTCACACCCGGCACCGGCAACAGTTCCGCGACCTGCTGCAAGCCCACCTCGTAGTCGCCCTTGGCCACCTGCTCGGCCACCGGCAGGCGTTCGATCATGGTGCCTTTGGCCGGCATGCCGAGCTTCTTGAACAGCTCCTTCTCGACATACACACCGCTGGCGCTGTCCGAGTAAGCCACGGATTTGGCCTTGCTCAGCACGGCTTTCAGCTCGGCGTCAGTACCGATCGCAGGTTTGACCGCGCCGGCCTTCACCACCAGGCCGATACGCGAGTCCGCCAGTTCCACACGGGAGGCCGGGTCGACCTTACCTTGTTTGATCAGCTCATCCAGGGCGTAACCGACCATGATCACCACGTCGGCGTGTTCGCCACGGGCCAGGCGGTTGGGAATCGCTTCCGGCGCCTTGCCCATGGACGGACCCAAAATGGTTTCGAGGCTGTCGCCGCTTTGCTTGGCGTACTGCGGGCCGAGCACTTTATACGCGGCGGTGAAGCCACCGGAGGTCATCACCTTGAGCTGTTCGGCCTGGACCGACAGCGACAGGACGCCAAGGGCCAGCGCCGATAGGGTTTTATACAACGTCTTCATTGCGCCGCCCCCTGCATGACTTGTCCGCGAGCATTGGCGCGACGATACAGCGCCAGCGTCGAGCACAGCGCACACGCTGCGGCGAACATCATCCAGTAGGCCGGCGAGGCTTTGTCTTCGGTGATGTGGATGAACCAGGTAGAGATCGCCGGGGTAAAACCACCGAAAATCGCGGTGGCCAGGCTGTAGGCCAGGGAGAAACCCGCCACGCGCACTTCCACCGGCATGATTTCGGTAAGCGCCGGGATCATTGCGCCGTTGTACAGGCCGTAGAGGAAGGAGAACCACAGCAGGGTTTCCAGCATATGGGCAAAGCTCGGTGCATTTACCACGTAGGACAGCGCTGGATAAGCGGTCAGAACCGTCAGCACGGTCATGGCGATCAGCACCGGCTTGCGGCCGAAACGGTCGCTGAGGGTGCCACCGATCGGCAGCCAGATAAAGTTCGACACTGCCACCAGCAGGGTCACTAACAGAGCGTCGGACGTGCTCAATTGCAGCACGGTCTTGCCGAAGGTCGGCGCATACACCGTGATCAGGTAGAACGCGGTAGTGGTCATGGCCACCATCAGCATGCCGCCAATCACCACGGTCCAGTTCTTCACCAGGGTCGCCAGCACTTCGCGCATGGTCGGGCGATGCTTGCGGTTGGCGAACTCTTCGGTTTCCTGCAGGCTGCGACGCAGGATGAAGATGAACGGAATGATCACGCAGCCGATGGCGAACGGAATGCGCCAGCCCCAATCCGCTACCACGGCGGGTTCCATCCACACGTTCAGGCCATAACCCAGCGCGGCGGCGACCACGATGGAGATCTGTTGGCTGCCCGATTGCCAGCTGGTGTAGAAGCCTTTGCGGCCGGGCGTAGCCATTTCGGACAGGTACACCGACACACCGCCCAGTTCAGCGCCGGCCGAGAAGCCTTGCAACAGGCGACCGAGCAGCACCAGCAACGGCGCCCACAGGCCGATGGTGTGATAGCTGGGGACCAGCACGATCAGCAGCGTGCCGCTGGCCATGATCGACAGCGTCACGATCAACCCTTTGCGGCGACCGACGTCATCGATGTAGGCCCCCAGGATGATCGCGCCCAACGGACGCATCAGGAAGCCTGCACCGAACACGGCGAAGGTCATCATTAATGACGCAAACTCATTAGCGGCAGGGAAGAATGCGGCAGCGATGTAGGTGGCGTAAAAACCGAACAGGAAGAAGTCGAATTGTTCGAGGAAGTTGCCCGAAGTAACGCGGAATACCGCACCCACTTTCGAGCGGGCAGAGTCGGGTCGGGTAGGGCTAGTCATGGTTTTGTGTCTCCAGCGTTCTTTTTAAAGTGCTTGTTTCGCCTAAGACCGAGAATAGTGGCTGACACATTTAGAAATGATAAGTGACAAATTTGGATGCATTGATGTGCCATTGCTATCAATCGGTAATAAATCAACAACAGCATTCGCTGTTCTATGCTGAAGGTTTGACCAAGTCTTACGGACGGGAGGTGGCGATGACTGACCAACAGAAGCAACGGGATGAGCGGGAGCGTGAGCAGACCCGGCAGCGGGAGGAAGAAAAACCGCAGACCTGGAAACATCCCGATGATGGGACAGAGCTTTCCGAGCGGGATCAGGAGCGTCCACTCAAGCCGTAGTCCCAGGTTAGATAGGGTCAAACTGTGGGAGCGGGCTTGCTGGCGAACGCTGTGCGTCAGTCAACCAATGTGTTGGCGGGCCCACCGCTTTCGCGAGCAAGCCCGCTCCCACAGTTGTGATGTGCGCTATCGGGGTGGGAAAATATTTGACATATTTGATTTGTGATCACATATTGAGGCCATAAGAACGACAACACAGGTTTTGCCTCATGACAGATGGTCCGCTTCTCCTGCCCACCCTGCGCCAGGTGTCCCGCGATACCTTGCAAGACCAGGTCTACCGCCAGATCCGCGAAGCCTTGATGAGTGGCCGTTTCCAACCCGGCCAGAAGCTCACCATCCGCGGCCTTGCCGAAGCCCTCGGTTCCAGTCCCATGCCGGTGCGTGAAGCCCTGCAGCGCCTCAGCGCCGAAAACGCTTTTGAAGTCACCGAGACCTCCCGTCTGCGCGTCCGCTTGATGACGGTCGAACGCCTGCGGGAAATTCGCGATGCCCGGGTCGCCCTCGAAGGGCTGCTGGCGGAAAAAGCCGTGCTGCTCCTGCAAAAGGCCGACCTCGATGAAATCACTGACCTGTGCCAGCAAATGCAGCACGCCGCCGACGAAGTCGACGTGTCCCGCTACCTGTGGACCAACTTTGCCTTTCACCGGCGCATCTACGCGGTGGCCCAGGCCGAGTTGACCATGGCCGCCGTGGAAAACTTCTGGCTGCACATGGGCCCGTGCTTTGCGCTGGTCGCCCCGGATAAAGCTCACCTGCAACGCTCGATGGAGGCGCACACGCGCATCGTCGAAGCCCTGGCTGCCCGCGATGGCGGGGGCGCGCGCGCAGCGGTGACCGATGACATCATGCAGGCCGCCGACTCCCTCGCGCGCCTGCTCGTCAAGAACGACCGTTCGCGGTCGTCTGTTTCAGGAGGTAAACGTGCATGAGTGTCCTACAACGGCTGCAGCCCTATCCTGGGTTACGTGTGTTGATTTCCGGCGGGGCTGCCGGCATTGGTGAAGTGCTGGCGGCGGCGTATCTGGAAGCCGGTGCCCAGGTGCATGTGTGTGATGTGAGCGAGTCGGCCCTGGCGGTGTTTCGCGACAAATACCCAGGCACCGTCGCCACCCGCGCCGATGTCAGCGACGCCGCGCAGATCGAGGCGGTGTTCAAGGTGCAGCGCGAGCATTTCGGTGGCCTCGATGTGTTGGTCAACAACGCCGGGATCGCCGGGCCCACCGGCGGGATCGATGCGATCAGCGACGCCGAGTGGCAAGCCACTATCAACATCAATCTCACCGCGCAATACCGGTTTGCCCACCACGCAGTGCCGATGCTCAAGGAATCGTCCCACGGCCATCTGCTGCATATCGCCTCGGTGGCGGGGCGCTTGGGTTACGCGTGGCGCACGCCCTATGCGGCAACCAAATGGGCGATCGTCGGCTTGATGAAATCCCTGGCTTCGGAGCTGGGCGAGAGCGATATCCGCGTCAACGCCTTGCTGCCCGGCATCGTCGAAGGCCCGCGTATGGACGGCGTGATCCGTGCGCGTGCCGAACAGGTCGGCGTGCCCGAAGCCGAGATGCGCCAGGAATACCTCAACAAGATTTCCCTCAAGCGCATGGTCACCGCCGAAGACGTGGCAGCCATGGCCTTGTTCCTCTGTTCGCCCGCCGCACGCAACGTGACCGGCCAGGCGATCAGCGTCGACGGTAACGTCGAGTACCTGTAAGCCACGCAAGACCACATCGCGCAATACCCAGGATTTTTTTCATAAGAATAAAAGTCGGAGATTCGTCATGTCCAAAAATCGTCCTGTCATCATTACCTGCGCCGTTACCGGTGCGATTCATACGCCGTCGATGTCGCCGCATCTGCCGATCACCGCCCAGGAAATTGCCGACGCCGCCATCGGTGCCGCTGAAGCCGGCGCCGCGATTGTGCACCTGCATGCCCGTGATCCCAACGACGGTCGCCCCAGCCAGGACCCGGCACTGTTCGCCGAATTCCTGCCGCAGATCAAGGCCGCCAGCGACGTGGTAATCAACATCACCACCGGCGGTGCGCCGACCATGGGGGTGGAAGAGCGCCTGCAGCCGGTGATGCAGTTCAAGCCGGAATTGGCCTCGCTGAACATGGGCTCGATGAACTTCGGCCTGTACGAAATGCTCAACCGCTTCACCGACTTCAAGCACGATTGGGAGCGGCCGTACCTGGAAGAGAGTGACGACCGAATCTTCCGCAACACCTTCCGCGACATCACCCACATCCTCAATGCCTGCGCCGAAAACCGCACCCGTTTTGAGATTGAGTGCTACGACATCGGCCACCTCTACACCGCCGCGCATTTTCTGGAGCGCGGCCTGCTCAAGCCACCGCTGTTCATCCAGTCGGTGTTCGGCCTGCGCGGCGGTATCGGCGGGCACCCGGAAGACCTGGCGCACATGCGCCGTACCGCCGACCGTCTGTTTGGCAGCGACTACGTGTGGTCGATCCTCGGCGCCGGGCGTGGGCAGATTCCGCTGGCGACCATGGGCCTGTCCATGGGCAGCAACGCGCGAGTGGGGCTTGAGGATTCGCTGTGGGATGGCCCGGGCAAACTGGCGGCGTCGAATGCCGATCAGGTCCGGCGCATTCGTACGGTGATCGAAGCGCTGGGGCACCGCGTCGCCACGCCGGATGAAGCGCGGGAAATCCTCGGGCTCAAAGGGCGCGACCAGGTCAATTTCTAACCCGACTAACCGCCGCGTCAAGGCGCGGCCTGCATCCCGCACAACAACAATAAGGGGATCACACCATGCGTATCGAAGTGCTTGTCGACGTCAAGACCACCCTGGGCGAAGGCCCGGTGTGGGACGTCGAGCAACAACGCTTGTATTGGATCGACAGCGCCGACGGCCGCATCCTGCGCTGCACCGACGACGGCCGCGAACTGCGCGCCTGGGAGGTGGGCCAGAAAATCGGCTCCATGGCCCTGCGCCAGGACGGTGAGTCGGCCATTGTCGCCCTGCAAAACGGCGTGCACACACTCGACCTCAAGAGCGGTGAACTCAACCTGATCGCTGATCCGGAACCGCATCTGCCAGACAACCGCCTCAACGACGGCAAGGTCGACCGCCAGGGCCGCTTTATCTTCGGCTCCATGGACACCCAGGAAGACAACGCCAGCGCCAAGCTTTACCGCCTGGACGCCGACCTGAGCCTGCACACCCTGGACGAAGGCATCATCGTGTCCAACGGCCCGTGCTGGAGCCCGTCGGGTGACACCTTCTACTTCTGCGACACCTGGTCCGGCGAGATCTGGGCCTACGACTACGACCTCGCCACCGGCAACGTGAGCAACCGCCGCACCTTCGCCAAGGTCGATACCCGCGGCGGGGGCGCCGCCGATGGTTGCACCGTGGATGCCGAAGGCTGCCTATGGCAGGCGTTGGTCTATGCCGGGAAGCTGGTGCGCTATACCCCAGAAGGTTTTGTCGACCGCATCATCCAGATGCCGGTGAAAAAGGTCACCAGCCTGACTTTTGGCGGGCCGAATCTGGACACCCTGTTTGTGACTTCCATGGCCAAGCCGCCGTTGCCGCGTTTTCCGGCAGACGGCCAGCAGCGCGGAGCGCTGTTCGCCATTACCGGGTTGGGCGTGCAAGGAATAGCCGAGCGACGGTTCGCCAGCTAGCGCGTGTGTGTGACAAGGCATATTCCTTCGCAACCTTGTGTCAGTGCGCGCCCTCGCGCGCCTGGAGAGGCCCATGGCAACTATAAAAAAAGCGTCGCTGCGCAGCATTCACCGGCATTCCTGGGTATCGCTGCTGGTCTGCTGGATGATCTGGATCCTTAACGCCTACGACCGTGAGATCGTGTTGCGCCTGGGGCCGACCATCTCCAAGCATTTCGATTTATCCGCCGACCAGTGGGGTACCGTGGCCACGGTGGTCATGCTGGCCCTGGCGCTGCTGGATATCCCCGGTTCGATGTGGAGCGACCGATACGGTGGCGGCTGGAAACGTGCGCGCTTTCAGGTGCCGTTGGTGCTGGGCTACACCGCCATTTCGTTTTTGTCCGGCTTCAAGGCCTTGAGCGGCAACCTCGCCACCTTCATTGCCCTGCGCGTCGGCGTCAACCTCGGCGCCGGCTGGGGCGAACCGGTAGGGGTGAGCAATACCGCCGAATGGTGGCCGGTGGAGCGTCGCGGGTTTGCCTTGGGTGCGCACCACACCGGTTATCCGATCGGCGCGATGCTCAGCGGGATTGTTGCGAGTTTCGTCATCACCGTGTTCGGTGAGGAGAACTGGCGCTATGTGTTCTTCTTCGCCTTCGTGGTGGCGTTGCCGCTGATGATCTTCTGGGCGCGTTATTCCACCGCTGAACGCATCTCCGCGCTGTACGTCGACATCGCCGCCAAAGGCATGACCCCACCGGACAACGCCCCGGCCAGTTCGGTAAAGGGTGAAGCCTGGCGGACCTTCGTCGCCACCTTGCGCAACCGCAATATCGCCCTTACGGCCGGTAATACGATGCTTACCCAAGTGGTGTACATGGGCGTCAACATCGTGCTGCCGGCCTACCTGTACAACATCGCCGGGCTGTCCCTGGCCGAGTCGGCGGGGATGAGTGTGGTGTTCACCCTCACCGGCATTCTCGGGCAACTGGTGTGGCCGTCGCTGTCGGACATCATCGGCCGACGCACCACCCTGATCATCTGCGGGCTATGGATGGCGGCGAGTGTGGGCGCGTTCTATTTCGCCAACACCCTGACATTGATCGTGGTCGTGCAACTGCTGTTCGGCCTGGTGGCCAATGCGGTGTGGCCGATCTACTACGCAGTGGCCTGTGACTCCGCCGAACCGTCGGCAACGTCGACCGCCAACGGCATCATCACCACCGCAATGTTCATCGGGGGCGGCCTGGCGCCCGTGCTGATGGGCAGCCTGATCGCCATGGGCGGCGGCTGGACCACGCTGCACGGCTACACCGTGTGTTTCTTTGTGATGGCCGGCTGCGCCCTGGGCGGCGCGCTGCTGCAACTGTTTTCCCATCGCCCCCAGGCCTTGGTTGTGCAACTCGACTCCTAGAACAACATCGATGCGTCCCCCAGCCCGGCTGGCGGGGCGCCAAGAGGAATTGCCGATGACTACCACCCCCTCCGCCCGTACACCGCAGGCGTTGAACAAACTGATGTTCGTCAAGCTGATGCCCTTGCTGATCATTGCCTACATCCTCAGCTTTCTGGACCGCACCAACATCGCCCTGGCCAAGCATCACCTGGACGTCGACCTGGGCATTTCCGCCGCAGCGTATGGCTTGGGCGCGGGGCTGTTTTTCCTGACCTATGCGCTGTCGGAAATCCCCAGCAACCTGATCATGCACAAGGTGGGCGCACGGTTCTGGATCGCGCGGATCATGGTGACCTGGGGCCTGATTTCAGCGGCCATGGCCTTTGTACAAGGCGAGACCTCGTTCTACGTGCTGCGCCTGTTGTTGGGCATTGCCGAGGCCGGCTTGTTTCCGGGTGTCATGCTCTACCTGACCTACTGGTTCAACCGTGAACAACGGGCGCGCGCCACCGGTTATTTCCTGCTCGGCGTGTGCTTCGCCAACATCATCGGCGGCCCGGTGGGCGCGGCCTTGATGCGCATGGACGGGATGCTTGGCTGGCACGGCTGGCAGTGGATGTTCATGCTGGAAGGCTTGCCGGCGGTGGCGTTTGCCTGGGTGGTCTGGCGCAAACTGCCGGACCGCCCGAGCAAGGCGCCGTGGCTGTCGGCCGAGGAAGCACGCGGGATCGAACAGCGCATCGCCCAGGAAACCGAGGAGGGCGCGGGCGAGGGCGGTCACTCGTTGAAAAACTGGCTGACCCCGCAAATCCTGCTGGCGATCTTTGTGTACTTCTGTCACCAGATCACTATCTATACCGTGATCTTTTTCCTGCCGAGCATTATCAGCAAATACGGCGAACTGAGCACCATGAGCGTCGGCCTGCTGACCTCGTTGCCGTGGATCGCGGCGGCACTCGGTGCCTTGCTGATTCCGCGTTTTGCCACCACGCCCGGACGTTGCCGGCGGTTGTTGGTCACGGGGTTATTGACCATGGCCTTGGGCCTGGGCATTGCGTCGGTGTCGGGGCCGGTGTTCAGCCTGCTCGGGTTTTGCCTGTCGGCGGTGATGTTCTTCGTGGTGCAGTCGATCATTTTTCTGTACCCGGCTTCACGCCTCAAAGGCGTTGCGCTGGCGGGCGGGCTGGGTTTCGTCAACGCGTGCGGACTGCTCGGTGGGTTTGTCGGGCCCTCGGTGATGGGGGTGATCGAGCAAAGCACCGGCAACGCGATGAATGGCTTGAAAGTGATTGCGCTGGTGTTGGTGGTCGCAGCGCTGGCGGCATTGCGTTTGCGCATGGGGCATGAGCCTGAGCGTGGCGCACAGGCCAGCGAAGCGTCCTACACGTAGACGCCGGCTACGGGGCTTTCTACACTGCGGCTTGTCTTGGGAAATGGGCAGGCGCCGATGAATCGCAATGAATTACGCAAGGCCGACATCAACCTGATGGTGGTGTTCGAAGCGCTGATGCTGGAGCGCAACGTGACGCGTGTGGCGGAGAAGCTGTTTCTCGGCCAGCCGACCATCAGTTCGGCCCTCAATCGTTTGCGCACGTTGTTCAACGACCCGCTGTTCATTCGCGTCGGCCACCGCATGGAGCCCACGGCGCGGGCCGAGGAAATCATCCAGCATCTGTCGCCGGCGCTGGATTCGTTGTCCTCGGCCCTGAGCCTGACCCACGACTTCGACCCGTCCATCAGCACCATGACCTTTCGCATCGGCCTGTCCGATGACGTCGAGTTCGGCCTGTTACCGCCGCTGCTGCGCTCGCTGCGCCAGGAAGCGCCGCAAGTCGTGTTCGTGGTGCAACATGTGGACTACTGGCGCATTCCCGACCTGCTGGCCTCCGGTGATATCACCGTGGGCATCACCCAGACCCGTGGCCTGCCGGCGAACGCCAAGCGCAAGCTGCTGCGCCATATCCGCCCGCGCATCTTGCGTGCCGATGCCTCGGAAACACCGCTGACCCTCGATGAATATTGCTCACGCCCTCATGTGCTGGTGTCCCACACCGCCAACGTGGCGGGGTTCGCCGATGAGTGGCTGGCGGAAATCGGCCGCAAGCGTCAGGTGGTGTTGTCGGTGCCGCAATACAGTGCATTGCCGGCTTTGCTCGCCGGCACCGACCTGATCGCCAGCTTGCCGGACTACACCGCCGAGGCCATGGCCGTGTCGGGCCACCTGTTCTGTGAGCCGTTCCCGTTCGAGACGCCGACCCTGGATTTGTCCATGGTCTGGCTCAGCCATGTGGACACCGACCCTGCCGAGCGTTGGGTACGCTCGCGACTGGAAGCGTTCATGAGTGATCGAGGTTTGGCGACCAAGGCCTGACTCCGTGGTATATCTAGGTATCTTCCTACAAAAAACTCGGAGCCCTCCATGCCACACCTGCACCTGGAATACACCGCCAACCTGACCGGCCTTGCCGTCGAGAAAACCCTGTTGCGGCTCAACAATGTGCTGATGGGGTCCGGCCAGTTCGGTTCCGAGTTCGATATCAAAAGCCGTGCAGTCAAGGTCGAGACGTTCCAAGTGGGCACGTCCCTCGACCCACGCGGTTTTATCGCGGTGAAGCTATCGCTGCTCAGCGGGCGGTCGCCGCAGGTCAAGCAGCAGCTGTCGCAAAGCCTGCTGGCGGCACTGCAGGATCTGGGCGATTGGCCGGAAGGTGTGCAGGTTCAACTGAGTGTCCAGTTGGTAGACATGGATCGCGATTCCTACAGCAAAGTCGCCATCGGCTGACCCACCGCACGCTTCAAAGTAAACCCTGATCCGCGCAGACTTTGACCACCTGTTCCCTGAACCAGGTATTGGCACTGTCCTGTTCACTGGTTTCGTTCCACTGCATTTCCAGCGTGAACCCCGGCAAGCCGTTCGGCGCTTCGCAATGGCCGAACACTGTGGCCGGTGCCAACAGTTTTTGCACACGACGGGGCAGTGTGACGATGAAGTCGGTGCCCGTGATCATTTTCAGCGCCGCGCTGTAGCTGTTGGCGCGGGCGATCACTTGGCGCTTGTGGGCCTGACGCGCGAGCCAGCCGTCGATCATGTTGGTATCGGAGGTCCACGGCGTGGGAAACACGTGGCGTCGTTCAACGAAGGAATGCAGGCTGAAGGCCGGCTCCCGCGGTGCCGAGCGTTTGTCGAATACGCACACCAGGTCGTCTTCCAGCAGCATCTGGGTGCGGAAGTCTTTGTGGGCACGGTGGAAGTTGGGGCCGAAGCAGATCACCAGGTCGAGGCGACCTTCACGCAAGGCGTCGGCGGGGATGTCGGTTTCCAGCTTTTGCACATTGACGATCACCGGCAGGTCGGCGTGATCGAAGTTCTTCAGCAGGCGCGGCAGGATCAATTGCTCGAAATATTCCGGTGCGCACACGTTAAAGGTCACGGCCTTCTGCGTCGGATCGAAGGCCTGGCCACCGGCGTGGCACAGGTTGATGCTTTCGAGGATTTTCTGCACATGGCCGTACATGGTGGTGGCCTTGTACGTCGGCCGCATGCCGGCCCGCGTGTTGATAAACAGCTCGTCTTCAAAACTGGTACGCAGCTTCTTCAGGCTGTAGCTCACGGTGGACTGGCTGACAAACAGCGTTTCAGACACCTCGGTAACGCTGCTCTGGTCATAGACGGCGATAAACACCATCAAGTCCTGCATATCGAGCTTTCTGAGCAAGTTACTGTTTAACATCGGTTTCGTCCGTAAACCCGTTGTACCGAACTCAGTACAAGACAGCATAAAAGCTTAACGGAACGAGCGTGCCAATAGAATGCTCTGTAGGACGTTTCTATGTTTGGGGTGAGACAAATATTGTTTGCAACACGACCTCAACGGATATGTCGCGCGTAATGCCTTGGGTTGAAACGCGTGACGATCAACAGCATCAGCCCGATTACCGCCGTCAGCGACCACCAGGCCCATTCGAAGCTGCCCAGTTGGTCACGAATGATCCCGGCGATCAGTGGCGACACCCCGGCAATCAAGTAGCCGATGCCCTGCACAAACGCGGTGAGGCCACCGGCGCGGCGCGGGTTGTCCAGGTGGTCGAGGGACAGGATCAGGCTCATCGGGAACAAGCCGCCGATGCCCAGGCCGAGCAGGCAAGGCCACAGCAGGCTCAGGTGTTGCGGGCTCAGAATCAGGCCGCAGAAACCGAGGATGATCAGCACCAGCAGCACCGCCACCACGCCGCGTTTATCCTGGCGACGGTTGGCGATGGCGGGGGTGACCAGACCGGACACGACTTCCATGGCCGTCAGGAAACCCAGCAGCAAGCCGGCGTTTTGCTCGCTCCACCCTTGCTCCACGTAGTAGGGCGCCAGCCAGGCGAGAACGCAGGTGTAGGACGCGGTGCCGAGGCCGAAAAACACCGCCAGCAACCACGCGCGCCCGTTACCAAAAAATGATGCTTGAGGTCCGGCGCCGGCTTGGGGCAGTGGCGGCAACGCTGAGCGCTGGGCGTACCAAAACACCAAGGCCAACAGTGCCAGCACGGCCCAAATCGCCAGGCCGATGCGCCAGCTGCCGGTCTGCACCTGCACGAACGGTGCAAACGATGCCGCCAGCGCTGCGCCCCCCATGATTGCGGTGACGTAAAGGCCCATGAACAGCGAGACGTTGTCACTGAACCGCGACTTGATCAGCGCCGGCATCAGCGCCTGGATCATCGCGATCCCCACGCCGGCGGCGACGGCGCTGACAATCAACTCCAGCGCCGAATCCAGGAACAGCCGCGACAACGTCGCCACGCCAATTACCACCAGCGACACCCCGATGCTGCGGTGCTCGCCAAAGCGCTTGGCCAGGCCCATGCCAAAGAACATCGCCAAGCCCATGGCCATCACCGGCAACATGGTGAGTAGGGCTGCGCTGCTGAAACTTAATGGCACGTCGCCGCGAATCGAGGACAACAGGGGGCCGACAGCGGCCATCGACGGGCGTAGGTTAAGGGCGACCAGTACGACGCTGATCATCAGCCAGGCGGCGGTAATGGGTTTTGTTTGAACGGTTTCCATGGGACGGCCTTGAAAGAACAAGGGGGAATCAGGCCATGGGTGGGAGGAGGGGGCAAATGAGAAAGTCGCAGAGGCTATTGAAAAATTGCAGGTGACGGATTCACCGCTGATCAAAAAGCGGGCTTGCTCTCGAAAGCGGTGATTCAGCCAATGCATTCATCGACTGACGCACCGCTTCGCGAACAAGCCCGCTCCCAGAGGGGATCTTCGGTGTTAGTTGGACCTGATCACGTGCTTGATCTCCTGAAACGCTGCCAGGCCCCACGGCCCCAACTCGCGACCAATGCTGCTCTGCTTGTAGCCGCCCCACGCGGTGTGCGGGAAGATGACTTGCGGCGCATTGATCCACACCAGCCCGGCCTGCAAGGCATTCGCCACACGCTCGGCGGTTTCCGTGCTGGCGCTGACCACACTCGCCACCAGGCCGAAATCGCTGTCGTTGGCCAAGGCGATGGCCTCGGCTTCGCAGGTAAAACGTCGTACGCAGAGCACCGGGCCAAAGATCTCTTCGTTCCACAACGCGCTGTCCAGCGGTACGTCGGTGAACACGGTCGGGCGAATGAAAAAACCTTTCGGCAGATCCACCGGGCGGTCGCCGCCGCACAGCAGGCGTGCGCCATCTTCAACGCCGCGCTGGATATGCCCCCGCACACGTTGATAGTGCACGCGGTTGATCAGCGCGCCCATTTCCACGTCATCGGCAAAGGGGTCAGCCACGCGAATGCCTTCGGCCCGCGCCTGCAGACGTCGAAGGAACTCATCCGCCAGGCTGTCGGCTACCAACACACGACTGGTGGCCGAACACATCTGCCCTGCGTTGAAGAAGCCACCGCCGCAGGCCAGCTCCACCGCCAGGTCGAGGTCGGCATCGGCCAACACCAGCAGGGAGGATTTGCCGCCCAGTTCCAGGCTCACACCCTTGATGGTTTCGGCGGCGCGCTGCATCACCTGCACGCCGACGGCGTTGCTGCCCGTGAAGGAAATCTTCGCCACGCGGCGATCCGCCGCCAGCGGCGCGCCGACGTCCAGGCCCGTGCCGCACACCAGGTTGAATACCCCGGTCGGCAAGCCGGCCTCGGCAATGATCCGCGCCAGTTGCAACTCCGCCAACGGCGTGACTTCCGAAGGCTTGAGCACCACGCAGCAGCCGGCCGCCAGCGCCGGGGCGAGTTTCCAGGCAGTGGTCACCATCGGGAAATTCCACGGCACGATCAGCCCCACCACGCCGCATGGCTCACGGCGCAGGCGGGCGCTGAAGTCAGTGCTGGGCAGCTCCACCGGGCGATCCTGGCTGGCATCCATCGCCTCGGCCACGCTGGCGTAGTAGTCGAAGGTGGCGATCACATCGTCCACATCAATCGCGGCTTCAAACAGCGGTTTGCCGTTATTGCTCGACTGCAGGTGCATCAGGTGTTCGCGCTGCTCGCCCACGCCTTGGGCGATCGTGCGTAACAGCGCGGCGCGATCGCGGCCGGTGCTTTTCGACCAGGCGCTGAAGGCGGCGCTGGCGGCCTCGACCGCCTCAGACACCGCGTTCGCGTCGCCAATACTGACATGGGCCAGGACGGCCTCAGTCGCGGGGTTGATCACCTCAAGCGAGGCATGCCCGGCACGCCATGCCCCATTGATATACACACCGTTCAATACCGCGTTCATACCGTCACCGCCTTCATCCACAGCCCCTGGTTGATTTCAATCAACGTCGGCCCTTGGCGATCAGATGCGGCGCGTAATGCCACGCGTAGCGACTCAACACCTTGAATGCTTTCGGCGGCGCAACCCAGTGCCTTGGCCGCACCGATAAAGTCCGGCGTGTAGATGTCCACGCCGACCGGCTCGATGGCGCGGTTGACCATGTATTTCTTGATCTCTTCATAGCCGTGGTTATTCCACAGCAACACGATCACCGGCGTGCGCGCCTCCACGGCACTGGCCAGTTCCGGCAGGGTGAATTGCAGGCCGCCGTCGCCGATCAGGCACACCACTGGCTGCCCATCGCCACGCCCCAGCCAGGCGCCGATGGCGGCGGGCAGGGCGTAGCCCAAGGTGCCGTAGCCGGTGGACGCGTTGAACCAGCGGCGCGGGTGATCGAGGTTCAGGGTCAGGTTGCCGCTGTACACCGGCTGGGTGGAGTCGCCGACCAGTACGGCATTGGGCAGCGTTTCCAGGACGGTGTTGAGGAACAGGGTTTGCGCGCGGGTGGCGGTGTCCCAGGTGGGTGTCAGTTCAGCCCACAAGTGGGCGACACGTTGAGCGCCCCACGCGCTGTTACGCGCTGGCAAGGGTTCGCTGCCCAACTCGGTCAACAGCGCTTGCGCGGCGATTTGCGCATCGGCCACCAGTGCTACTTGCGGCGGGTAGTTGCGCACGGTCTGGTCGGGGTCGATGTCGACGCGCAACAGGGCGCCGGGGATCTCGAAACCACCGGCGAAGGTCACGTCGTAGTCGGTTTCCGCCAGCTCGGTACCGATGGCCAATACCACGTCCGCTTCGGCCACCAACGCGCGGGTGGCCACCAGGGTCTGGGTCGAGCCGATCAGCAGCGGATGGCTGGAGGGCAGCAGGCCTTTGGCGTTGATGGTCAGGGCCACCGGCGCGCCGAGTACCTCGGCCAGTCGGGTCAGTTCCGGGGCGGCGTCGATGGCGCCACCACCGGCCAGGATCAAGGGTTTCTTGGCCGCCGCGAGCAGCTGGCTCA
Organism: Pseudomonas simiae; assembly: GCF_000934565.1. Taxonomy (NCBI): domain Bacteria; kingdom Pseudomonadati; phylum Pseudomonadota; class Gammaproteobacteria; order Pseudomonadales; family Pseudomonadaceae; genus Pseudomonas; species Pseudomonas simiae. The sequence continues at coordinate 1,659,185 of NZ_CP010896.1, forward strand.
TGTGCTTGACCGCTGAAGGCGCCGCACCGGCTCGGGCCACGCTGACCGGTTCACTGCCCAGCAGTGCGTCGGCATTTTCTACCAGCACATCCAGCGGGATTTCGATGTGCACCGGGCGCGGCCGTCCGGCCTGGAACAACGCAAACGCCCGCGCCAACACGCCCGGCAATTGCGCCGCTGACATCAGGGTATGGGAGAACGCCGCCACGCCGGCCATCATCGCGCTCTGGTTCGGCAACTCATGCAACTTGCCGCGTCCGCCACCCAATTGGCTGCGCGACTGCACGCTGGAAATCACCAGCATTGGGATCGAGTCGGCGTAGGCCTGGCCCATGGCGGTGGTGATATTGGTCATGCCGGGGCCGGTGATGATGAAGCACACGCCGGGTTTGCCGCGGGTGCGTGCATAACCGTCGGCCATGAAGCCGGCGCCCTGTTCGTGGCGCGGGGTGACGTGACGGATGCTGGAGCGGGCCAGGCCGCGGTACAGCTCCACGGTGTGCACGCCGGGGATGCCAAACACCTGGTCCACGCCGTAGCCTTCCAGGAGCTTGACCAATACTTCGCCGCAGGTCGCCATACATGTCGCTCTTATTGTTGAGGTAAGGCGTTATTGGACCGGCTGGGCCGTAGCGGCAACAATCGATAAAAAGTCATACTAGCCATGTCCTCACGTCATGGCTCCGTTCCTATGAAACGCCTCCCGCCACTGCCCGCGCTGCACACCTTCTGGGTCACGGCCCAGTGCTGCAACTTCACCCGCGCCGCCGAGCAGTTGCACATCACCCAAGGCGCGGTGAGCCGGCAGATCGCGGGGCTGGAAGGCCATCTGGGCTACGCACTGTTCCAACGCCAGGCGCGGGGCTTGAGGCTGACCGAAGAGGGGCGCGAGTGGTCACTGCGCGCACAGCAGGTGTTTGACCTGCTCGGCGAGGCGGTGGAGCAGATCGGCAGTCGCCGCCAGACCCTGCAACTCAAGGCTTCCACGTGTGTGATGCGCTGGCTACTGCCACGCCTTATGCATTGGCAGAAGGAACGCCCGGACGTGCCGGTGGAACTCACCACGACCGTGGCCTACACGGTGGACTTTCGCCGCGAACAATTCGATGCGGCGGTGATCTATGCGCCCATCGCCGAGCAATCGGCCGAGGCGCGGCATCTGTTCGATGAACAGCTCACGCCGGTGTGCGCCCCGGCACTGCTCAATGGCGTGTGCACACCGGCAGATTTGCAGCAACAGGTCTTGCTGCACCCCACGCGGGATGAACGCGACTGGGCGTTGTGGCTGAAGGCGGCGAATACACGGCTGGGCAATCTGAGCCAGGGGCATCATTTTGAAACGCTGGACCTGGCGATGACGGTGGCGTCCCAGGGTTCCGGTGTGGCGATTGGCGACAGTGCGTTGATTGGCGAGGATGTGAAGGCGGGGCGGTTGGTGATGCCGTTTGAACTGCGGGTGCCGACGGGGATGGGGTATTACCTGGTGTATCCGCCGGGGACGAAGCCTTCCGCCGGGCTTGAAGCCCTGATGGATTGGTTGGTCAGCCAAGCGCAACTCTCGCAACACTGAAGATCAAACGGTGGGAGCAGGCAAACCAGCTCCCACCGTTTTAAACCGCGTTGAGTCAGTAGCCCACGGTGAAACGCTGGCGGGAGTGCTTTGGCGATTCCACTTCGTCGATCAAGGCGATGGCATAGTCGGCAAAGCTGATCCAACTGCGGCCTTCACTGCTCACCAGCAGTTCATCCTGGCCCAGACGGAAGGTGCCGGTGCGTTCGGTCTCAACGAACTCCGCCGACGGCGACAGGAAGGTCCAATCCAGTTCCTTCTCCTGACGCAGCGCATCGAGAAACGCAGCCCCCGCACTGGCTTCGGCTTTGTACTCAGCCGGGAAACCTTCGCTGTCGATCACCCGACCGCCACCCGGCAGCAACAGTGACCCGGCACCGCCCACCACCAGCAGGCGTTTCACCCCGGCTTTCTTCACCGGCCCGATCACGGCGCTGGCGGGCAGGGTGGCGAAGTGCGCTGCACTGATCACCACATCGCTGCCGCTCACGGCCTGCTGCAGGGCGTGTGCATCCAGCGCATCCACTTGCTTGGCGATCACGCCAGGGCGCTCCGCCAGCGTGTCGGTGTGACGTGCGATCGACACAACGCTATGCCCGCGGCGCAGGGCTTCCTCCAGCAGTTGGCTACCGGCACGGCCGGTGGCACCAATGATTGCAATCTTGCTCATGACGTTCTCCAGTACGTTGGGGTTTAAACACCCTTCACCACTTCATTTCGCCCTTGGCGACTTTGGCGCTCAGTTCCAGCGAGCTTTCGTCGGCGAGGGTGGGGTAACGCTTTTTCATGGCCGCGATCAGGGCGGCAGAATCCTTGGCCTTGGCGGTCTCGGTGTCGAAGGCTTTGATGTAGTCGGCGGTAAAGGCCACGGAAGCGAGTGTCGGCGTGCCCAGGTAATGGCCTGGCACCACCGTGCGCGGCTTCAGCTGTTCGATGCGTTGCAGGGTGGCGAGCCAATCTTTGTGGGACTGCGCGCTCTGGGTGTCGGCCATCCACAGGTGAATGTTTTCGGCGACAACCACACCACCGACCACGGCCTTGATCGACGGGATCCAGACAAAGCTGCGGTCTGGCTGCGGGCCCTCCAGGCCGATCACCTCAAGCTGTTGGCCTTCCAGGCTCAGGCTGGAGCCTTCGAGTGCCTGCGGCACGATGGTTTTGGCGGGCTTGTCGGCGCCCATTTTCGGGCCCCAGAACTCAAGCTTGCCGGCCACGGTGGCCTTGATGTGGTCGACCACCGGTTGCGGGGCCAGCACCTTGGCGTCAGGGAAGGCAGCGGTGAGCGTGTCGAGGCCGAAGTAGTAGTCCGGGTCGCCATGGCTGATGTAGATAGTGGTCAGGTGTTTGCCGCTGGCGCGGATCTTCTGCACCAGTTGCTCGGCCTGACCTTTGCCGAATTGGGCGTCCACCAGGATCGCGTCTTTGGCACCGCTGACCAGCACCGAGCTGACCGGGAAGATCGCGGCTTCGCCTGGGTTGTACACGTCCAGACTCAGGTCGGCCGCTGCCGCATGGGCGGCGAAGGCCAGGGCGGCGGTGGCCAGGGTCAAGCGCTTGAAGGTTGAGAACATCGGGCAGCTCCAGCATCGTTAAAGGATGCACAGAGCTTAGTTGCACAAAACCAGACTAAAAATGCGATGCTGGGACATAGTTTGTTTCTGAAATCGGGCAGATCATGGATCGTCTTCAAGCAATGCGTGTGTTTGTCACCGTGGTGGACTTGGGCAGCCAGTCCGCTGCAGCCGATCATCTGGACCTGTCACGGCCGGTAGTGTCGCGTTACCTGGCCGAGTTGGAAGACTGGGTCGGTGCACGTTTGCTGCACCGCACCACGCGCAAGCTCAGCCTCACGGCGGCCGGCAGTGAAACCCTGCCACGCTGTCGGCAATTGCTGGAACTGTGCGGCGATATGCAGGCCGCCGTCAGCGAGCCCGACGACGCCCCCCGTGGCCTGCTGCGTCTGAGTGTGAGTACGTCTTTCGGCCAGGCGCAATTGGCTGAGGCCATTGCCGAGTACGTCAAGCGCTACCCGCTGGTGACAGTCGACCTGCAGATGCTCGATCGTACGGTGAACCTGGTGGATGAGCGCATCGACCTGGCCATCCGTACCAGCAATGACCTGGATCCCAACTTGATTGCCCGGCGCCTGACGGTGTGCCGCTCAGTGGTGTGTGCTTCGCCGGCCTACCTGCTTTCGCATCCGGCCCCGCAGAAAGTCGAAGACCTGGCCGCGCACAATTGCCTCACCCATTCCTATTTCGGTAAAAGCCTGTGGCATTTCGAAGAGCGGGGCGAGCATGTCTCGGTGCCGATCAACGGCAATATCACCTCCAACGAGGCCAGCACGCTGTTGCGTGTGACGTTGGCCGGGGCTGGGGTATCGATGTTGCCCACTTACCAGGCGGGCGATTACATCCGTCGTGGCGAACTGGTGCGCTTGTTGCCCGAGGCCGAGCCGCGGCAGATGAACATCTACGCGGTGTACGCCTCGCGCAAGCACATGCCCTCGGCGTTGCGCAGCCTGTTGGATTTCCTGGTGCTGCGGTTCCCGGAGGAACCGGCGTGGGATGTGGGTCTTTAGCTCGACATAACCCTGTTGAATGTCGCCCGATAATGGCAACTCGGCGGGGTTGACCTATGCTTTAGACAGCACCCTGTAGATCCGCAGAGGTCTGTGCCATGAGCATTAAAACCAGGAAGTACCTGATGATTTTCAGCCTGTGCGCCCTTGCCAGCGCACTCTACGGGGCCGCCGCCTACCGCGTGGAGCAGACCCGTATGCAGCCGACCTTTGCGATCAGCTGCCATCAGGATCAATGCGTTCCGCGTACCGGCAGTTTCAGTGCCTTGCGCTAGCAGTGAGGCTGTGTAGAGTTTCCACAGATATCGGTTTCCAACCTTAGCTGTGTGGCGCTTCGGCCTTCAGCTGTTCGCGAAACGCCTTGGGCGAGAACCCGACCCGTCGGCGAAACAGCCGAGAGAAGTTGGTCGGATCGGAAAAGCCCAGCACCTCTGACATTTCATTGATGGTCATGCTGGTGTAAGTCAGCAGGCGCTTGGCTTCCAGCAATTGGCGGTCATGCATGATCTGCAGCGCAGGTTGCCCACCCAACTCCCGGCACGTCCCGTTCAAGTGTGAGACCGAGATCCCCAGTTTGTGGGCCAGGTCTTCGATCTTCGGGTGTTCGCGGTAATGCTGCTCGACCAACTGGGTAAAACGCCGGAAGTATTCACGCCCCCTCGGCGCCCGCGGGTGACGACGCTGGATGGCCTGGCGGCTGATCCACACCAGCAACACGCTGACCAACGCGTGCATCATCATGTCCCGTGCCGGTTGTTCATCGGCGTATTCGTCCTGCAAGCGGGCGAACAGGCTATTGAGGTAATCACTGTCTTTACCTGCCGGGTAGCTGCCGAGTGTCTGCAAACCATCCACCGTTGTGCCCAGCTGTGCTTGCAGGTGGCTGACCAACGGCGCCGACAGTGTCACTACGTAGCCTTCAACGTCTTCGGGAAAGCGGAAGCCGTGTACACACAGTGGCGGCAATACCTGCAAGGTCGCCTCATTCAGCGTGGTGCGCTGACCTTCGATTTCCAACTGTGCCTGGCCTTTGTGCACGTACAGCAATTGGCAAAGATCCGCGTGCCGGTGGGGTTGGATTTCCCACTGGTATTCCCGACTGCGCCGGGAAATGGTTTCGCAGTGCAACAAATCGGGGGTGGGCCATTGCTGGTGTTCCCCGTAAAGCTTGAAGACCGGAATTGCGGTTTTGGTCATGGTTTCAACCCGATACTCGGCAGAGTGGTGCGGTAATCGCCCCGATTGGCAAAAAGCGCAGGCTTTGGCTCAGTTTTCACCTTCTTATGCCGCTCACTCAAGTGAAAAATGTCAGCAACAAGACCAATGACAACTCTTTCACCCGATCCGTTCGGGTGGAAATTGCGGGCCATAAAAATAATGAAAACGCTGAAAACCCAAGTCGCCATTATCGGCGCCGGTCCTTCCGGATTGCTGCTCGGTCAACTGCTCCATGAAGCGGGGATCGAAACCCTTATCCTAGAGCGCCAGAGCGCCGATTACGTGCAAGGCCGCATCCGTGCCGGGGTGCTGGAACAAGGCATGGTCGACCTGCTGCGGCAGGCGGGCGTCAGCCGGCGCATGGACAGCGAAGGCCTGGTGCATGACGGTTTTGAGTTGGCACTGAACGACCAACTGACGCACATCGACCTCAAGGGCTTGACCGGCGGCCAGTCGGTGATGATCTACGGCCAGACCGAAGTCACCCGCGACCTGATGGCCGCCCGTACCGCCGCAGGCGCCACCACCCTGTATGAAGCGCGCAACGTGCAGCCCCACGGCCTCAAAAGTGATCGACCCTGGCTGACCTTCGAACATCAGGGCGAAGCCTTTCGCCTGGAGTGTGACTACATCGCCGGTTGCGACGGTTACCACGGCGTTGCGCGCCAGTCGATCCCGGCTGAATCGCTCAAGGTCTTCGAACGGGTCTATCCCTTCGGTTGGCTGGGCATCCTCGCCGACACCCCACCGGTACACGCTGAATTGGTGTACGCCAAGCACTCGCGCGGTTTTGCGCTGTGCAGCATGCGTTCGCCGACGCGCAGTCGCTATTACCTGCAAGTGCCGGTGGAGGAACCGATTGACGAATGGTCCGACGCACGCTTCTGGGACGAACTGAAAACCCGCCTGCCCAGCCATCTCGCCGAACAGTTGGTGACGGGCCCGTCGATCGAAAAAAGCATCGCGCCGTTGCGCAGTTTTGTTGTGGAGCCGATGCAGTACGGACGCCTGTTCCTGCTCGGCGACGCGGCGCATATCGTGCCGCCCACCGGGGCCAAGGGTTTGAACCTGGCGGCCAGTGATGTGAGTACGCTGTACCGGATTCTGCTCAAGGTCTACGGCGAAGGGCGCGTGGATCTGCTGGAGCGTTATTCCGCCATCTGCCTGCGGCGGGTGTGGAAGGCCGAACGGTTTTCCTGGTGGATGACCTCGATGTTGCATCAGTTTCCCGAGGCCGACGGTTTCACCCAGCGCATCGCCGAGAGTGAGCTTGAGTACTTCATCCACTCCGAGGCAGGTCGCAAAACCATCGCAGAAAATTACGTCGGACTTCCTTACGAAGCTATCGAATAGCCTGCTATCGTATCGAGCATTCCCGTGGGCCGCCTTTTCCCGCGGGCCCTGCTCGAAGGTCTTGCCGTGACGCACCTCAATCAGCCTGCTCCGCCACTGCCCGCTGTGCGCAGCATCCTCGCCTCACTGATGATGGCGATCTTCCTGGGGGCTTTGGACCAGACCATTGTCGCCGTGTCCATGCCTGCTATTTCCGCGCAGTTCCACGACGTCAACCTGCTGGCCTGGGTCATCTCGGGCTACATGGTGGCGATGACCGTGGCGGTGCCGATCTACGGCAAGCTCGGCGACCTGTACGGGCGGCGGCCGATGATGCTGATCGGCATGGGCCTGTTCACCCTGGCCTCGCTGTTCTGCGGCATGGCGCAAAGCATGGAGCAACTGGTGCTGGCGCGGATCCTCCAGGGCATCGGCGCCGGCGGCATGATCTCGGTGAGCCAGGCGATCATCGGCGACATCATCGCGCCCCGTGAGCGTGGCCGCTACCAGGGCTATTTCAGCAGCATGTACGCGGTCGCCAGCGTAGCCGGGCCGGTGCTCGGCGGCTACATGACCGAGTACCTGTCGTGGCGCTGGGTGTTCCTGATCAACCTGCCCTTGGGCGCCGGCGCCTGGTACGTGGCCCATCGCACGCTGGTGGGGCTGCCGGTGCCGCAGCGCAAGCCGATCATCGATTACCTCGGCACTGTTCTGATGATCATCGGCTTGACCGCCTTGCTGTTGGGTATCACCGAAATCGGTCAGGGTCATCATTGGCGTGACGACGAAGTGCTGGGGCTGTTGATGATTGCTCTGGTGGCGTTGACGGTGTTTGTCTGGCACGAGCGCCGGGCGCGGGAGCCGTTGTTGCCGATGCATTTGTTCGCCAACCGCAGTGCGGTGTTGTGCTGGTGTACGATCTTTTTCACCAGCTTCCAGGCGATTTCCCTGACGGTGTTGATGCCGCTGCGTTATCAGACGGTGACCGGCTCCGGCGCGGACAGCGCGGCCCTGCACTTGCTGCCATTGGCCATGGGCCTGCCAATGGGTGCCTATTTTGCCGGGCGCATGACCTCGGTGACCGGGCGCTATAAACCGATGATCCTCAGCGGTGCATTGCTGAGCCCGTTTGCGATCCTCGGCATGGCCCTGAGCGCGCCCCAGGCAGTGGGGCTGACGGCCGTGTTCATGCTGCTGTGTGGGATCGCGGCCGGCATGCAGTTTCCGACTTCGCTGGTCGGCACGCAAAACTCGGTGGAACAGCGCGACATCGGCGTCGCCACCAGCACCACCAACTTGTTCCGTTCCCTGGGCGGGGCAGTCGGGGTGGCGTGCATGTCGGCACTGTTGCTGGCGCTGTTGCAGGATTCCAGTTTTGCTCACCTGGCCAGCGGCGCGCGGGTGGCCGAGGGCAGTTCCGGTAACGTGCTGCTCGACGGCCTCAATGCCGCCCCTGGCCCGGCGCAGGATGCCTTGCGCGGGGAGTTGGCGGTGACGTTCCGGCATTTGTTGATGGTGAGTGCGGCGGTATCCCTGTTGGGGTTGGCGGCGGCGATTGCGATGCCGAATCGGGTGCTGCGCGGCCGTGACGACAAGGCAAAATAACGGACACCCTGAAGATTCAAAGGCGGGCGCTGGTTTGCCTGCGATGGTGGTGGGGCAGTTAGTACCTCTGTAACTGATGAACCGCCATCGCAGGCAAGCCAGCTCTTGCAATGAATAGCATTGCACTCCTTATTACGGACTGTAATACCCGACCGCCACCATGAAATGCCCGGCCTTGCGCATATACGCATGCTTGTTCTCGACCTTGTCGGTGACCGGATTTTTCCAGCGGTATGTGTATTCGCCCTGGTGCTGCTCGGCCATCAACTTGAGGATCGGCTCGCCCACCGGCTTGCCGTCCGGGTCCTTGATCTTGCTGAAGTCGGTGTTGACCAGGCGCAGGTTGGTGCCATGGGCCACATAGCGCTGGGTATCGAGATCCACCACGAACACATAGAGGTCATCCTGCAGGAAACCGCCCTGCAGTGAGTTGATCGCCTTGAGCGTGCCGGTTTCATCCTTGAGCAAGGCCGTCGCGGCCTTGTCGCGCAGGGCCCGGGCCTGTTCCGGCGTGGCCCTTGGCAGGTAATAACCTACCGCGAGGATGCGTTCGCCCACGCGCTGATAGAACACATGCTTGTGTTCAACCTTGCCATCGTTCCAATTCTGCCAGCGATAGTCGGCCTGCTGGATGCCCTGATCTTCCGACACCTTGAGCGCATCCTTGAAGGATTGGCGCAAATCCGGCCCCAGCACTTCGGACACATCACGGCCGATCAAGGCGGAGGAGGGGCCACCGCTGGCCAGCAGCACGCCTTGGGTGTCGACCACGAACACATAGCGGTCGTGGTCGATGAATTCGCCCTGTCGGCTGAAGGCGGCAAACGCTTTGTCGCCATTGCTGTGGTAGTAGGCCAAGGCTTTTTCCAGCAGCGCCTTGGCCGCCTTGGCGTCTTCATCCTGAGTCGTTGTGGCGTGCACCTGGCTGAAACACAACAGCAGCAGCCAGGTGAGTCGGAACAATACCTTCATTACCCGTCCCTCGTTCTTGTTGATGTGACAAGAGCGTAGACGGTCGCGGGCGACTCAGAAGGGTTTGGTCGGCAGGTACTTGCCGTCCAGGGTGATTACCGCGCGGGAGCCGCCGTCCGGGTCCTCGACCTTCTTGATGTCCAGCTTGAAGTTGATTGCACTGATGATGCCGTCGCCAAATTGCTCATGCACCAGTGCCTTGAGGGTGGAGCCGTAGACCTGGAGCATTTCGTAGAAGCGGTACATCGTCGGGTCCGTTGGCACGCCGCCGGGAAAGCTGCCGCGCAGGGGCACGCTTTGCAGCAGTCGGCTGGCATCCTGGTCCAGGCCGAGCTTGTCGCAGACCACGTCTGCAGCCTCCTTGGGCAGCGGGTGCTGGCCGAGCAGGGCGGCGGTGACGAACGCCAGGCTCAGCCCGGTGCCGTCGGTGAGGTCCTGCCAGGACAGGTTCTTGCGTGCCTTGAGGTCGATAACGGTATCGGCCAGGGCCAGGCGTGGGGTTTGCGAGAAGTTGGATTGCAACATGGTGAGGTCCTCTGGGTTGGAAAAGGGGGATCAGGCAGCGTGAGTGGGCTGGCCGAGCAGCGAAACGAAGTGCCCGCTGCGGCTGTCCAGGGCGTCGATGGCGCCGGTTTCGATGTCGTACACCCAGCCGTGCAACCTCAGCCGGCCTTGTTCCAGGCCCAGGGCGACACAAGGGTGGGTTTTGAGATTGGCCAATTGGGCGATCACGTTTTCACGCACCAGTGAATCCAGGCGGGCGGCGTCCGATGCGTGCTGGCGGGCGGCGTTGATCACCTTGGCCGACTCGGCATGGCGCAGCCAATTGGCCACGGCGGGCAGATGGTCCAGGCATTTGCAGGTGGAGATGGCAGTCATCGCGCCGCAGTCGGAATGGCCGCAGATCACAATGTCACTGACCCCCAGCACCGCCACCGCGTATTCGACGGTAGCCGATACGCCGCCTGGCTCCGGGCCGTAGGACGGCACGATATTGCCCGCATTGCGGATCACGAACAGGTCGCCCGGTTCCTGCTGGGTCAGCAGCTCGGGGACGACGCGGCTGTCAGAGCAGGACACAAACAGCGTGCCGGGGGTTTGGGTGGTGGCCAGGTGCTTGAACAAGTCGCTGCGTTGGCCAAAGGCTTCGGCCTGGAATTTACGGAAGCCGTCGATGAGATGTTGCATGGGAGGTTCTCCTTGCGTCGCTGATGGGGGCAAGGATGGAAGTTTTAAGTTATAGCGTCCAAGACCGGTTTATGATGGTTGCTATTGGTCATGCCTATAGTTGGGGGCTTCGATGCTGCTGCGCCATATCCGTTACCTGCTGGCGGTGGCCGAACACCGCAACTTCACCCGCGCCGCCGAGGCGCTGCATGTGTCACAGCCGACCTTGTCGCAGCAGATCAAGCAGTTGGAAGACACCCTGGGTGCACCGCTGCTGGACCGCTCCGGGCGCAGTGTCCGCCTGACCGATGCCGGCGAGGCCTATGTCCGTTTTGCGCGTCTGGCCTTGCAGGACCTGCAGGCCGGCACCCGTGCCATGCATGACGTGCAGGACTTGAGCCGGGGCAACCTGCGCCTGGCGATGACGCCGACGTTTACCGCCTACCTGGTCGGGCCGTTGCTGGCCCAGTTCAACCAGCGGCATCCGGGGATTACGGTCAGCATCGAGGAGTTGACCCAGGACCGCATGGAAACCGCCCTGGCGGAAGACGCGCTGGATATCGGCATTGGTTTTACCGGCGAGCATCTGCCGGACATCGAGTGCGAAGGGCTGTTTGTGGAAACGCTGAGTGGGGTGGTCGGCGCAAACCATCCGGGGTTGGACAGCCGGCAGTGGCTGACGCAACCACTGGTGTTGTTGAACCAGGGCTTTGCGACCCGGCGCTACATCGATGACTACTGTCGTACCCAAGGGATAAACCCTGTGATTGCAATGGAGGCCAACTCCATCAGCGCGATCATCGAAATCGTGCGCAGCACGGCGCTGGCGACCCTCCTGCCCAGCGCAATCGCCCAGGCCCAGCCAGGGTTAAACGCGGTGGCAATCAGCCCGGCGTTGCCCCAACGCACCGTGGCACTGCTGAGCCGCAAGGGCGCCTATCGCAGTGCCGCGTGCCGTGCGTTTGTGGCATTGATCAAGGCGTGGCCAGCCACTGGCTGACGATAGCGTCATAGGCTCCCGTGGCCTGGCTCAGGTGCAGCCATTGGTCGACGTAGCTTTTCCAGGCCACATCATCACGCGGCAACAAGAAGGCTTTTTCGCTGTACTGCATCTGCCGCTCGGGGTTGACCGCACACAGCCCTGGCTTGAGCTTTTGCTGGTAACGCGCCTCGCTGGCGTCGGTGATCATCACATCGGCCTTGCCCGCCAGCAGTTCGTCGAAGATGGTCACGTTGTCATGCAGGCGGATCTGCGCCTGGCCCAAGTGGGCGCGGGCGAACACTTCATTGGTGCCGCCGGCCGGTTCGATCACGCGTACCTGGGGCTGGTTGATCTGGTCGACGGTCTGGTAACGCTGCACGTCGGCACAGCGGACCAACGGGATCTTGCCGTCGACGCCCAGGGATTGGCTGAAGAAGGCTTTTTTCTGGCGCTCCAGCGACACCGAAATCCCGCCCACGGCAATGTCACAGCGCTGGGCCAGAAAGTCCGGCATCAGGGTTTTCCAGGTGGTGGGCACCCATTGGATTTTTGCGTTGAGGCTCTTGGCCAGGGACTCGGCCATGGCGATGTCGATGCCTTCATAGCTGCCATCGGCGCGCAGCGAGGTGTAGGGCTTGTAGTCGCCGGTGGTGCACACGGTCAGCGTGCCGCGCTGCAACACCTGGTCAAGGTGCGAAGGCGTGGTGTCCGCCAGGGCGCTGGTTGCCAAACTTGCCAGTACACAGAGGGCGAAAGGCGCTTTCATGCGGTCGAGTCCTTGGGGCTTGGGCGGGGGCTCATTATTTCCAGCGTTGGGCAACGTGGCAAGGTGTGGCGAATGTTTAGCCAAGTTGCAACCAAACTCCGTCAACCCTGAATTTAATCACCTGTGCAGGCGTGTGACGCTGGCGGTTATCTCTAGCACTGTGATTCCCGCATGGACGGCTCCTCCGACACACACACCGCGACACTGCCGTCCGATCTCGCGTTCTGGGCCTTGTTCCACTGCCGACACGCACGCCCACCAGATACCGCATTCCTACGTTGATCCATCCCCTCGATGGCGCGCACCTGCGCGCCTGCCGGCCCCCTACGTATGAGAATGCCCATGAGTGTTTTTGCCTGCCTGCACGAAGCCCAATCCTTCCTTGAACAAAACCCGGACATCGAGATGTTCGAGCTGTTTATCCTCGACAACAATGGCGTGCCGCGCGGCAAGTTGCTGCACCGCGATGAGTTGCTGGCGGTGTACGAAAGTGGCCGGCCTTTGCCCAGCACCATCCTTGGCCTGACCATCAATGGCGACGACGTGGAAAACTCCGGTCTGGTGTGGGAGGTGGGCGATATCGACTGCCGCGCCTACCCGATCAGCGGCAGTTTGCAGCGCATGCCGTGGCGCCTGATTCCGACGGCGGCCGTGCAAGTCAGCATGCACCCGACTGAAGGCCTGCCCGCCACCGTCGCCGATCCCCGGCATTTGCTGGCCAAGGTGATCGACGCGCTCAAGGCCGACGGTTATTACCCGGTGATGGCGGCGGAGCTGGAGTTCTATCTGCTCGACCAGAAGCCCGACAGCAACGGCCGCCCGCAACCGGCGCGGGATGTGGACGGCGGCCGCCCACGTTCGACTCAGGTTTACGGCCTGCGCGAATTGGAGCAGATCGAACCCTTCCTCGCCGACCTCTACAGCGCCTGCAAACTGCAGGGCATCCCGGCGCGCACGGCGATTTCCGAGTACGCGCCGGGCCAGGTGGAAATTACCCTTGAGCACCGCTCCGACGCGCTGCAAGCCATGGACGAAGCAGTGCGCTACAAGCGCCTGGTCAAAGGCGTGGCGCATCAACACGGGATGACCGCCTGCTTCATGGCCAAGCCGTTCGACGACCTGGCCGGCACCGGCATGCACATGCACGTGAGCCTGGCGGATGCCCAGGGCAATAACCTGTTCGCCAGCGAAGCCACCGATGGCACGCCGCTGTTGCGCCAGGCGGTGGGCGGCATGCTCAGCACCTTGCTCGATTCACTGCTGATGTTTTGCCCCAACGCCAACTCCTACCGCCGCTTCCAGACCAACAGCTATGCGCCGCTGGCCGCCACCTGGGGCGTCGACAACCGCACCGTCAGCCTGCGCGTGCCGGGCGGGCCGGCGAACTCCCGGCATATCGAACACCGTATCTGCGGCGCCGACGCCAACCCCTATCTGGCCGCCGCTGCGATTCTGGCCGGTATCCATCGCGGCATCCGCGAACAGCGCGACCCCGGCGCTCCAGTAGAAGGCAACGGCTACGCCCAGGCCACAGCGTTGCTGCCTACCGACTGGCTCACCACGTTACGCGCCCTGGAAGGTTCGAGCTGGGCGCGAGAAGCATTTGGCACTGAATTCCTGGACGTGTACCTGGCGGTCAAGCGCGCTGAATACCGCCAGTTCATGGGCGAGGTGGGAGCGCAGGACTGGCGTTGGTATCTGCATCAGGCGTGATCGGGCTGCGGTGGTGAATGCTTCGACCTTTTTTTGACATCGCAGTGGTTAAGCTGCGAATCAAGGTCGTTCACTACCGTTTCAGCCACATGAGCCTGCGATGTCGCCACAACCACCATCCTCCATCGAGATTGAATACGCCGAACGCTGTGACCGCGAGCACGCCAGGGTCTGCGGCGATACACGCCCGCCAAGGCTGCGGCAGCGACTGGCATCGTGGCGCGACGAGTGGCTGGTGCGCCACGCGCTGAAAGTCGCCGGTGAGCCTGGGTTGGTGCTGGACCTGGCCTGTGGCTCGGGACGCTTCTGGCCGGTGCTGGCCGAACACATCAACCGGGTGATCCTGGCGTCCGACAACTCCCAGAGCATGCTCGACCACGCCCGCACCCACCACCCGGCGTCCCTACTCAAGCGGGTCAAGACCTTCCACGGCTCGGCGTTTACCATCGGGTTGTCGGCAAATGCGGTGGATTGCATTTTCTGCCTGGAATTGTTTCGCCATGTGCCCAGCAGCGAAGGGCGATTGGCCCTGCTGCGCGAGTTCCACCGGGTCAGCCGTGACACGGTGATTGTCTCGGTCAATTCCCGTACCGCCGTAGAGGACGAGTTCCGCCAGGCGGGTTTCAAGGTCCTGCATCACCAGGAATTCATGCCGGGCTCAAGCCTGTGGCGGGTTTACGTGTTACGTAAGAGAGGATAACTCCCGCCTGTCGGACTATTCTTCATCTCTTGTCTGAGTTTTCATGGTCGCCTGTGCACTGCGGATGCTCGCTAGCCCCTTTCGCGATATATACTGCGCGCCATTCTTCAAGGGAGAGCCGTGTGGCCATCGATATTCACTGGATCTGCGACAACGATAGCCTCGGCCAGCATTGCGCCGAATGGCAGCAGTTGCCATTCGTCGCCCTCGACACCGAATTCATGCGGGTCGATACCTTTTATCCCATTGCCGGGCTGATCCAGATTGGTGATGGCGTAAGCGCTTACCTGATCGATCCCCTGACCATCGACAACTGGCAACCCTTGGCCGCCTTGCTGGAGAACCCGGCGGTGATCAAGGTGGTGCATGCCTGCAGTGAAGACCTGGAAGTGTTGCTGCGCTTGACCGGTAGCCTGCCAGTGCCGTTGTTCGACACTCAATTGGCCGCCGCCTATCTGAACCTCGGTTTCTCCATGGGCTACTCGCGCCTGGTGCAAGCCGTGCTGGATATCGAGCTGCCCAAGGGCGAGACCCGTTCGGACTGGCTGCAGCGGCCATTGTCGGAGACGCAAGTCAGCTATGCCGCCGAAGACGCGGTGCACTTGGCCGAGGTCTACACGCGTCTGCGTCCGCAGCTGTCGGACGACAAGTACGCCTGGGTGTTGGAAGACGGTGCGGAGTTGGTCGCCAACCTGCGCCGCGAAGTCGACCCGTACGAGGTGTACCGCGACGCCAAGCTGGCGTGGAAGCTGTCGCGCGCCCAGCTCGCCGTGCTGCGTGAACTGTGCGCCTGGCGCGAGCAGCAGGCCCGCGCCCGTGACCTGCCGCGCAACCGCATCATTCGTGAGCACTCGTTATGGCCCCTGGCCAAATCCCAGCCGGATAACCTCGCCGCCCTGGGCAAGATCGAAGACATGCACCCGCGTACCGTGCGTCAGGACGGCCAGTTCCTGCTCGACCTGATCAAGCGTGCCGGCAGCGTACCGATGGACCAATGGCCGCCCGCCGTTGCCGAACCGTTGCCGGTGGATGCCGCTGCACTGATCAAGCAACTGCGCGCGATTGGCCAGGCTGAAGCCGAACGCCTGGAGATGGCGCCGGAACTGATGCTACGCAAGAAAACCCTCGAAGCCCTGGTCAAAAGTGGCTATCCCGATGGTCCTTATCAATTGCCAGACTCGTTGCGTGGCTGGCGCCGCGAGTTGATGGGCCAGGCGCTGCTCGACAGCCTGGCCTCCGCCGGAGAACAGCCTTGAAACGTATCTGCTCCATCTACCGCAGCCCTAAACGCGCCGGCATGTACCTTTATGTCCTGAAAAGCGACGCCCTTGAGCGTGTGCCTGAAGGCCTGCTCAGCGTGTTCGGCAAGCCGGTACACGCGTTCAACCTGGTGCTTACGCCTGAGCGCAAGCTGCAACAGGAAGACATCGTGCAGGTGCTGGAAAACCTCGACAAGCAGGGTTACCACCTGCAAATGCCGCCCCCCGAGGACGAGTACATCGAACACTTGCCCGAAGAGCTGCTGCGCCGCAACGACCCGATGTGATCGACCGGTGCTCCGTCCGGGGCACTTGCTTCAATGGAATCGTATAAGTGGGCGGTGGCCGTAAGGATGCGGGCGGCCGTCCGTACTGTTTTTGAAAGGTTTTATGCATGCGTGTTCTGATTGCTGAACAGGATCACCCGCTCTACGCCCAATTGCTCGGCGAAGCGGCACCGGACCTTGAAGTGCTGACCAGCGGCGACTCGGCCGAACTGTCGCGCCTGGCCGCCGATTGCCCGGTCTGGCTGGGCCAGCCGGACCTGTTGGCGACGCTGCTGCGCCAAGGCCATCGCCCGCAATGGCTGCAATCGACCTGGGCCGGCATCACGCCGTTGCTGGCTGAAGGCTTGCCCCGTGACTATCGCCTGACCCGTGCAGTCGGCATCTTTGGCCAGGTCATGGCCGAGTTTGTCCTTACCTACATGCTCGGCCATGAGCGCGAGGTCTTGGCGCGGCTGGTCAGCCAGGTCGAGCGCAAATGGGACAACCGCATGGGCCAGAGCCTGGCGGGGCGCAAGGCGCTGATCGTCGGTACCGGCGATATCGGCCAACGTGTGGCCGAGTTCCTGGTGCCGTTCGGCGTGAAGCTGTACGGCATCGCCAGCACCGCACGCGAGCAGGCGCCGTTTATCGAAGTGGCCGGGCTCGACCAGTTGGGCCGGATGGTGGGGGAGGTGGACTACGTGATCAACCTGCTGCCCAACACGCCAAGTACCCATGATCTGTACGACGCGGCGCTGTTCAAGCAATTCAAGCCGACCGGCTTGTTCATCAACGTCGGGCGCGGGGTGGCGGTGGTGGATGCCGACCTGGTCGAGGCGTTGAAAGAGGGCCATTTGGCGGGCGCGGTGATCGACGTCTGCCGTCAGGAGCCGTTGCCGCAGCGCCATCCGTTCTGGACCGCCTGGGGCCTGTTGCTGACCGGCCACAGCTCGGCGCCGACGTCGCCGGAGTTGATGGTCGAGCTGTTTGTGCAAAACCTGCGGGCGTATCAGGCCAAGCAAGCGCTGCGCGGGGAAGTGGATTTCGAGCGCGGTTACTGACGGCAGCGCCCGCCCGCCGGGCGCACTCGTTTACCTTGGGTCATGTACATACCGTCTGACAGTCAAGATGGAACCTTTTTTCAAGGGGCTCCACGCAGAGATGGCAAAGAACGCTGACGCGCGCACTTTGTAGGACATCTTCTTGACTAAGGACAGCTAACAACATGACCACTCTGAATTCGCCCGTTGTTTATACCCAGCCATTGGTGCTTCCCAATAGCGCCGCCCCGCCCGTTGCCTTGCAGCGCCAAGGGGGGACAGCGGCAACCGACGCCCCTGTACCCAAGCCTTCATCGGCATTGCAGAAAGCGTTGGGAGACCGCTGTAACCAGCTTGCCCTGGCGCAATCACTCCAGCGTCTGATTCAAGACCTCACTCAGCAGCTCGTTCCCGATGAGTCGGCATCCAAGGCCCGGAAGCGGATGGAAACGGCGCTGGCGTCGCATCTTAAAAGTACAACACTGTTTGTGTGCGAAGACTCCTCGTGGCCAGGCCCGACTCTGCCTGAGAACCGCATGGTCAGCCTTGAGGACTACCTGCTTGGCTGCGGCCTGCAGGTACCGAAAACCCTCGAAGCGCTGGTAACGCTGAAAGATTCGAGCGTCCTGCAGGCGCAGGTCCATCCCCTGGGCAACCTCAGTGGCGCGCTGTCCTGGCCGCAGCCCATGGCCAGCAACGACCAGGAGGCTGTGCTCGCCCTGCTTCAAAGCAACGCCAGCGGTTTGCCCGGTCTGCCGTTGGCGGAGCGTGAGAAGGGCGCCCTGGGGTATTTGATGAGCGGCAGCGCGGTGTCCGAGGCCGACTTGAAAACGCCTATCGTCGCGATGGAAAAACTGCTCGGTTCACCCAAGGCCCAGGCCCTGGGGCAGGCGATCCAGTCGAGGCTGGAGGGTATCCCGACGGGTGTGGCCAACAACGACTATGTGTTGACCGCCATCCATCTGGGTCTTGACCCCGAAAGTCAGGCTGATCCGGCTCGCAACAGCGTCGCCGGGTATGATCTGGCGCGCAGCCAGCATTGGGGGCAGCCGGCCACGGTGGTCATTGAGGGGTTGGGTAAACACCTGGTTGAAAAAGGCCGGGCCAACGCACAAACCGCCCCTCTGGCGGCCTATCTGTTGTTGGCCAGGACGGCACCTGAGTATCTGGTCAAAGACATTCCGGCGAGTGTGACCTATGGCAGCGTGCTCTGGGCTCAACTGGCGATGGCAGTGGCCAGGATCGAAGCGCAAACCCCGGGCCGAACACTGGGCATGGGGTACGCCGAGATTTTGCTGGGCGCCGAGACGCTCCCTGTCGACGAAGAGCTCTGCCAACAGATCGACTATCAGGCACTCAAGGACTGGGGCACCGTCAATGGACTGCTCATCGATACCGAAGAGGCACCCTCGGCGAGTGCCATGGAGCGTGTGAGGACTGCATTCAACAGTCACCTGAGTTCACTGAAGACCACCAGCGACGCGCTGCAAACCGCAATCCCCAGTCGTTCAGCGATGGGCATTGCGCAACTTCAAGCGGCATTCCCCGAGCTGGACCCCCGCTTGTTCGAAGTGAAGAATATTCAGAAGGCAAGGTTAAAGGAAGGGCGGCCCGGCGTTTATCCCGGCATGCGTTCGATGCTGGATATCGTCATGGAAGGGGGAGCGCTGGGGCCTGAAGATCATTGGGTATCCAATGACAAACGCCTCCCCGTCGATAAGTTCTGTAATCTGTATTGGGCCGGCAAACTAGGGGTCGCCACCCCGTTCAAGACAGCCTACGACAGTGCTATACAAGCGCAAGGCGAGGGCCAGCAAGGCCTGGTCAGGCACCTGATTTCGACATTGCCCTTGGAAGACCGCAAGAACCTGGAGTTCGGCAAGCTGGAGTTCTTTCACACCCACCAATACAAAATTGCCGGTGATTTATTGACCCCGCCTGCTCTGCACGTCCGAGGGCATACGCTGGAGGTGAAAGCGACGCAAACTAATGGTCAGGTGGATATTTATCTGATCGATACGCGCCAAGGCTCTATTGAAAAACAGAACTTCCTGAAACGTCGCCGCACTGAACCCTATACCGCCGACAAAATGGAAGAGCGCGACGCTAACATCCTCTCTCGTACCGCGCTGTTTGAACCTGGCAACGATAAGCCCGCCCGGCGGTTCCTGGCCCAGCCTGAAGGTACGCAGCCGCCTGACAGCTTCAACTCCGAGCGCAGTCATGCTATCGCCGACGTATTCGTGAAGTCCCTCGACCTGAAGAACGATGACCTGTTGAACGAGGCCAGGGGCATGACCTCGTTTGACCAGGACAGTGCCCGGAATGAGGCGATTGCTGAGTTTTTTCGCAGCCTGATCCCATTGCGTTCGGCCATCGTCAACTTTAAACATGGCAATGTCGGCCAGGGCCTCTTCGACCTGGCCCTAGACGTCGTGGGCTTGGTCACCTTAGGCGCGGGCAAGGCTGCGCAGGCAGGCAAGGTGCTGGGCAAAGGGCTTTCAACGGCGAGTCAGGCGGCCAAGGCTGCGAGGTTTATCGGCGCAAAGGTCGTTGAGGCATTCAACCCCTTGAGTGGCATCGGCGAGCTGCTGGTGGGGGGCGGCAGGTTGGCGGTTGGCGGTGGCCGTTATCTGGTCCGCCAGTTCAATGTGCTCAGGGGCACGGCCGGCGGTTATGACCTGCTCAAGGCCGCTAGCAAGCAGCATGGGGACGCGGCCATCGGGGTCTTCAAGGTGGCGGGCGAAAATGTTGAGGGCGTTGCCGTGCAGCACAGGCGCAAATGGTACGCCCTGGATACGCAAACCATGCGCCCCTACGACCGACCTATTCACGACTTCGCTCCCGGGGTCCGCGCGGTGGATGGCAAGATTACCCACTTGCCGACCGTACCCGAGGGCGAACTGAGCAATGGGATGTTTCGTCAATTCAGCGTGCCTCGGTCAAGAATTACCGGGCTCTCACGCAACAGTCAGGGCGTATATGTCGCTGCTGACGGCCACCTGTCGCATATCCGCCATACCGACGGCAGTGGCCGAACCGCCCTTTACGAAGTACGGCAAGTGGCGCGTACAGCCGACGGAAAAGTACAGGCCCGGGTCTATCACAACAACCGACAAACCGGGTTGCTGGTCGAGCATGTCCAGGGTGATCAATGGCGACGCCTGGGACTCCAGGGCGGTGCTCCAACGTCGATCAAGGCAGACTGCGGGCCGGTGATTGGCAGAGGGGGCGAGGGCGTCGTCTACGCCAGTCTTGATGGGAAGCGCGCCTATAAGGATTTAGGACCGACGCGATACACGCCCTCGGATAACATCGAATTATCCGACGTTCAATATTTGAATAAATACTATGGCGATGGGTTTGCACGCACAATCGTCGAGGACGGTCGCAGGTATCTGGTCATGGGCAGGATCGAAGGGGTGGACCTTGCGCACATCAACAAGAACAGTTTACCGCCGGAGGCCCGCTCACTGCTGGCGGATACGTTCGCAGAGATGGAGGCGAAGGATATTTACCACAACGATTTACAGTTGAAAAACTTCATGTACAGCGCGAACGACAATAAAATTTACCCGGTGGATATGGACGCGTTGTCCTCTGAGTTCATGGTCTCGTTCTTGATGCAGGACTATGAAAGGAAGAAGCAGAGGTTACTCAAGCAATATGCGGCACTTGTCGCTAAAGCGCCGTGAGCCATTGGATCCAATAACCCCTCAGTGAGTTGCCATCGCCTGGCAACTCACTGTCAGCTCCATCGGCCTCAGAGGCTGAAATCGCCCTCGCAAACCAGCTCGCTCAACGGCTTGCGCGGGCTGGGTGTTTCGCGACCTTGCAGGTATTCAGGCAGGGTCGACTTATCGCCCAGCTTGCCCACGGCCACGGCGGCATGCAGCGCATGCCCTTGCGGGATTTTCAGCTCTTTGCGGGTCAGTTCCTGATCGAAACCGGCCATGCCGTGGGTGTGCCAGCCGCTGAGACTGGCCTGCAGCGCCAGGTGGCCCCAGGCCGAGCCCGTGTCGAAGGTGTGCCACAGGGCCGGGGTTTCTTCGCTGGCGCCGGGGGCAGTGAAGTCGGTTTTCGAGGCGATGATCACCAGGGCCGACGCGTGTTGCGCCCAGCCACGGTTGAATTCATTCAGCAAACCCAGGAAACGCTCCCAATCCGGCGTGTCGCGGCGGGCGTAGAGAAAGCGCCATGGCTGCGAGTTGTAGGCGGACGGCGCCCAGCGCGCGGCTTCGAAGAAACTCAGCAGGGTTTCCTGGGAGATGCTCTCGCCGGTGAAGGCACGGGGCGACCAGCGGTCGGTGAATTGGGTGTGGATCGGATAGTCGGCAACACGTGTCATGGAGCAGTTCCTGATCGTCAATTCGGCGCTCAAAGCTACTGCGCGGCCACTAGACTGACAAGTGTTGTGACACCGCCAGTCGTAAGCGCTTGGCCCCAGAGGCCTTGGGCACTAGACTGGCGGCCTTTTCACCCACCGATACCGATGCAGAGCCATGGCCGCCAAAGTCGAACCTTTCTGGATACGCAAAACCCTTGATCACCTCGACCAGGAGGAGTGGGAGTCGTTGTGCGACGGCTGTGGCCTGTGCTGCCTGCAAAAGCTCGAGGACGAAGACGACAACAGCGTCTATTACACGCGGATCGCCTGCAAACTGCTCGACCTGAAAACCTGCCAATGCACCGACTACCCCAACCGTCGTGCATCGGTGCCCGACTGCATCCAGCTCACGCCGGGTCAGGCCGACCAGTTCAAATGGTTGCCGCCCACCTGTGGTTATCGCCTGGTCAGCGAACGCAAGGACCTGCCACTGTGGCACCACCTGGTCTGCGGCGACCGCGATGCCGTGCACCACGAACGCATTTCCCAGTCCGGGCGCATGCTCAGCGAAGGCAGCGTGCCGGAGGATGACTGGGAGGACTACCTGATTTTCCGCGCGGGCTGAGAAGGAGTGTGTATGAGGGGGGCAATCAAGTTGGCAGCATCTATGGTGTTGCTGACGCTGAGCACGTCTGCATGGTGCGCAAAGAAAGTCGACCTGGATTATCACGTCAAACTCTTACCCCTGAGTGATCAGGCCGAAGTGCGGGTGAGCCTGTCCAAGGGTTCGGCGGTGCGCAGTTTGAACTTCGACCTTGGCTCCGACGGTGACTACAGCGATTTCAAGGCTGACGGCCAGTGGAGCATCACCGAACATCGCGGCCTATGGCAACCCAGCGCCGACAAAGCCAGCCTGACCTACCGCGTACGCCTCACCCATGCGCGCAAGGCCGGTATCTATGAAGCGCGGATGACGCCGAGCTGGGCGCTGTTTCGCGGTGAAGACCTGGTGCCGACCGCGCGCCTCGATCAGCAGGACGGCGTTGAATTGGTCTCACGCCTGGTCTTCGAACTGCCGGCCGGCTGGAAAAGCATCGAAACCGCCTGGCCGCGCATCGGCAAGAACACATTCCGTATCGACAACGTCTCCCGCCTGTTCGACCGGCCCACCGGCTGGATGCTCGCCGGCAACCTCGGTAGCCGCCGTGTGCGTTTGGGCGAGACGGAAGTGACCGTGGCTTCGCCCAAGGGCCAGGCCATGCGCCGGATGGATGTGTTGACGTTGCTGACATTCGTTTGGCCCCAAGTGGAGGCGGCTTTCCCACGGCATCCGACCAAGCTGCTGGTGGTGGGCGCCAGCGACCCGATGCGCCGTGGCGCGTTCTCGGCGCGGGACTCGATCTACCTCAGCAGCCGCACGCCGCTGGTCAGCGAAAACGGCAGCAGCCCGTTGTTACGCGAAGTGGTACAGGCGGTCGGGCGTTTCAATGACCACGACACCAGTGACTGGATCAGCGAAGGACTGGCCGAGTATTACGCCATTGAGCTGATGCGTCGGGCCGGTGGCATCACCGACGAGCGCTATCAGGCAATACAGGCGCGATTGGCAAAGGAAGGTAAGGGCGTGACCAGCCTGCGCGGCGAGCACGTCAGTGGCGCGACGGTGTCGCGGGCGGTGGTGGTGTTGCAGGAACTGGACCGCGAGATCCGCGTGAAGACTCATAACAAGCGGTCGCTGGATGACCTCGCGCAAGCGGTGATGCGGGCCAACCGCATCACCACCGCGGAGTTCGTGCAGCTGGCCGAGAGCATTATCGGCGAGCCCTCAGTGGTGCTGGATTCCAAACTGCTGCGCTGATCCTAAGCCCGCTCCCACAGTTTGATCTCCATCACATGGAAGATCAGACTGAGGTTTTAACCGCCTTCTCAGCCGCCACTTCCGCCTTGGTCTTCAAGTTCTGTAGCTCTGCCCCGGCACGTTCGATCTTCGTCCGCACGGTGTTCATCTCCTGACGACCTTGCGCCAGCTTGTCCTTGAGCGAACTGTGCCCGGTGACACCCCGCACCAGCGCCACACCGCCGATCGCCACCTGGATCAAGCCGAAAATCCCGCCACGGCGCAGGCCTTTGCCCACCATCATCACGCCACCGGCCACCGAGCCGATGCGCTCCCAGCCGTGCACGTTTTGCTGCGGCTGCGTTTCAAACGGGGTGTGCTCGATGATAGGTCGCAAGGTTTTGCTGTCGCTCATGATCTGTCTCCAACGAGGGCTAGTGATAAATAGCTGACTGCCCGCAGGTGCCGGATGTTCCGAAAATATCAGTATTTGGGGCCCGAACGGGTGTTGTTGCCCTTGGCCAAGCGGTCATAGAGCACCACGTTGACGGTGGCGGCGAGGTTCATGCAGCCGGTGGTCGGGATGTAGATCACGTCTTCGCACCAGTCGCGGATCTCTTTGTCGAGGGAGCCGTCTTCCGGGCCGAAGATGTACAGCGCGCGGTCAGGGTGGGTGTATTCGGGCAGGGGGCGAGCGCCTTCCACCAGCTCCACGGCGACGGGGATGCAGCCCAGGGGCAGGATCTTTTTCAGGTCATCGATGCCGATCAGCGGAATGTCGTGGTGGACCTTCTTGGTGTCGGTGATGAAGTCCCGCGCGCGCTCGTAACGCACGCCGGTGTAAAACACCGAGGCCACGCCGTAGCAGCCGGCGGCACGCATGACCGAACCGACGTTTTCGGGGGATTTGGGGTTATACAGACCGATGCAGCTGTAGCGTTTATTGCCCACGGGGAAGGGTGCCTTGGAGGAAAACGGCGATTATACGGCCTTGGAGTGATGCCGTGGTTGGCCGATCGCCTTCGCGAGCAAGCCCGCTCTCACATTTGAATGTGTTCACAGACCAAAAGTGTGGGAGCTGGCTTGCCTGCGATGAGGCCGTTACAGCCGACGAAGGCCTTCAGTCGTCCTTCTTCATCAGACCGGCCAACGCCGCAAACGGATTATGCGTGGCCTTGGCAATCGTCGGGCTGCTGGTGGAGCCGTCGCCGAAGTATTGCTGGTCGGTATAGCGCGAGTGTTCGTTGTCGTGGCAATACAGGCACAGCAACTCCCAGTTGGAACCGTCCTGGGGATTGTCATCATGATTGTGGTTGCGGTGGTGTACGGTCAGCTCACTCAGGCGTTTGCCGGAGAACTCACGGGCGCAGCGGCCGCACACGTGGGGGTACATCTTCAAGGCTTTGTCGCGGTAGCCCATTTCCCGGTCGCGCTGGGCATCGGCAAGGATGCGATCCAGCTTGGCGGTGTGGGAGGGCGGGTTGGTCGAGCTCATCATGGCTCCTGGCTATTTGATGGTTCACGGATAGGGTTGATTCTAGCCGCTCGCGTTGCAAATAACCGCTTCACTTTATCGATAAGGATCTGAAACTCATGCGTCTGCATTCATGGACTGTTGCACTGTTGCTGTGTGGGCTCACGGCCCAAGCCCAAGCGTTCTCTACCCCTCAGCCCGGTCAGGTGATCGAGGTGGCCCTGGAGCAATTGCACCCGACCCAGGCCGTGGTGGGTTTCGATCAGATCTACTACAGCCTTGGCCTGTTCGCCGATAAACCCAACAAGGTCTTCGATGAATACTGCGAAACCAACGGCCAGGGCGAGGCCGACAACGTGCCCAAGGGCGCGGACCTGCAAAAGCCGGCGAGCTTCACCTGCAAGGATCCGGTGGGCACCCATCCTGACGACATGAAAACCGTGGTAGTCGGCCCCGGCGGCCAGTTGTACCTGACCGACGGTCACCACAGCTTCACCACCTTGTGGGAAGCGCCCGGCGGCGGACCTCGCCTGAACATGTGGGTCAGGGTCACCGACGACTTCAGCAACAGCCCGACCATGGCCAACTTCTGGCAGCGCATGGAGGCCGCGCGCAAGGTCTGGCTCAAGGACAATCAGGGCCAGACCCTGCCGCCCGAGCAGTTGCCGGCGCACCTGGGCTTCAAGAACCTGCAGGACGACACCTTCCGCAGCCTGGTGTATTTCACCCGCAAGGCCGCGTATGGCAAACCTGATGCTGGCGAGATCGCGCCGGAGTTCCTGGAGTTCTATTGGGGCAACTGGCTGCGCACGCAAATTGATCTGGGCAAGTACAACCTGAACAAGAAGGCTGGCTACAAGGACGCGATAGAAGCCGTCGCCAAGCGCATGGTCAGCCTGGCCCCGGGCTCACCGGTCGGCGACAGCGGTTTCACCGCCCATCAACTGGGCGGCATGACGACGCTGGACCGCGATGAATTGGAGAAAACGTTCGACAAAAAAGTGCCGTACGTGATCGATTACCGTAATTCCCAACAATAGCGCAGATCAACAATGTGGGAGCGGGCTTGCTCGCGAATGCGGTGTTTCAGTCACTGATGTGCTGAATGACACACCGCATTCGCGAGCAAGCCCGCTCCCACATTAGACCTGCAGTGTGATCAGCCCTTGAGCTTCTCCGCAATCCAGATGGTGTGCCGTGTGCCCTTGTTGCCGTGGGCAAACACCTGCACTTCCTCGGCCTTGAAACCGGCCTTGCGCAGTTTGTCGCTGAACAGCTTGTCGGCGCTGGCTGACCACACGGCCAGCACGCCTTTGGGGCGCAGGGCCTTGGCGCAGGCGGCCAGGCCAGCGGCCGAGTAGAGCCAACTGTTGGCCTTTTGCGTGAGGCCTTCGGGGCCGTTGTCCACGTCCAGCATGATTGCGTCAAAGCCTTGGGGCTCGGCTTGCAGCACCTTGGCCACGTCTTCCATGCGGATCACCGTGCGCGGGTCCAGCAACGGTCGGCCGGATTTTTCGCCCAGCGGCCCCCGGTTCCATTCCACGACGCCCGGCACCAGTTCTGCGACGACCACTTCAGCGCTCTTGCCCAAGTGCTTGAGGGCTGACGCCAGGGTAAAGCCCATGCCCAAGCCACCAATCAATACCCGTGAGCCGGGGCGCCCAGCGACTTTGCGGCAGGGGATTTCCGCCAGCGCATCTTCAGAGCCGTGCATGCGCGTGTTCATCAACTGGCCACCGTCGCCGCCCTGGATCTTGATGACGAAATCTTCACCGTATTCGAACAGGCACAAGGCACCGCCGTTATCGGGGATCGGGGTGGTGTCCAGCAGAACGAAACGTTTCATGGGAATCTCATTGGGAAGGGCATTCTTGCGCGGTTGGGAGTAGCCTTACGATATTCCGGTCAGGCCATGGAGCCATCGATGAAGTGCAGCATTCTAACGGTCATTGTGTTGAGCGCGCTCGCCTCAGGTGCGGCGCAGGCTCAGGAGTTGCAAACCGTACCGGTCGCGCCCGCCCCAACCCCAGGCGCGCCGGGCACTCCGACGCCGACGTTATACCCGCAAGTCACCCCGCCCGCCGTGCCCAAGACCAATGGCTCGCCACCCTTGGTGCCTATCGTGCTGCCAACGCCACCCAAGGACCAGACGGTGCCGGGCCTGCAAAATGACAGCAAGCCGAAGACGCCTGGCGGTTAGATCTGTTGCGAGAGTAATTGTCCGTCGGCCATGCGCAGGCGCTTGGACAGGGCGATAGCTATCGCGCGGATGATCTTGGCGGCGACCCTGGGCGCCTCGTTGAGCATCTTTTCCAGGGAGTCCTTGCCCAGGTTCAGCAGCACGCAGTCACTGGCCGCTACGCAACTGGCGGAACGCCGCTCGCCGTCGAGTACGGCCATCTCGCCAAAGGCCCGGCCGCTGCGCAGGGTCGCGATGGTCAGGCGCTGACCTTCGTGGTTGGTTTTCTGCACCGCCACCTGGCCGCTGTGGAGGATGCACATGAAGGTGCCGGCATCGCCCTCAAGGAAAATCACCTCATCGCGGGCAATGCTGCTGATATTGAAATAGCCGGCGGCGACATGAAAGTCTTCCGGCAACAGCGGGTCGAACAGGCCGCAATCCATAAGCATGTCGCGGATTTCGGTTTGTAAAGAAGAGCTCATGAGTGTCGGTAATGCCATGGCAGCAATCTTGATCCATCAATCAGTAGGCAGTCCTGTGTTCAGACAGGACCGCCCCGCTAAGTTCCTTAAACCAGCCCCAGCGCCTTGAACACAAAGCCATATTCGAGTGCTACGTCACGTAATCCCTGGTAACGACCGCTCATGCCACCGTGGCCGGCGCCCAGTTCGGTCTTGAGCAACAGAAGGTTGTCGTCGGTCTTGGTGTCGCGCAACTTGGCCACCCACTTGGCGGCTTCCCAATATTGCACGCGGCTGTCGTTGTAGCCGGCGATCACCAGCAGGTGCGGGTAGCCCTGGGCGCGAACGTTTTCGTAGGGCGCATAGGCCTTGATGCGTGCGTAGACGTCCGGTTCTTCAGGGTTGCCCCACTCGTCGTACTCGGTGATGGTCAACGGCAGTTCCGGGTCGAGCATGGTGTTGAGCACGTCGACGAAGGGCACTTCGGCAATCGCCGCCTGGAACAGCTCAGGGCGCTGATTGAGCACCGCGCCGATCAACAGGCCACCGGCACTGCCGCCGCTGATGGCCAGTTGCTTGGAGGTGGTCAGACCCTCGGCGATCAGGTGTTCGGCACAGGCGATAAAGTCACTGAACGTGTTCTGTTTGTGCGCCTGCTTGCCATTGCGGTACCAGGCTTCGCCCAACTCCCCGCCGCCACGCACGTGGGCGATGGCAAACGCCACGCCTCGCTCCAGCAGGCTCAGGCGTGCGTGGGAGAACCACGGGTCCAGGCTCGAACCGTAGGCGCCATAGCCGTACAGATACAGTGGCGTGGGTTTACCCAACTGGTCGCGCTTGACCACCAGGCTGATCGGCACCTGGGTGCCATCCGCCGAGGTGGCCCACAGCCGTTGGCTCACGTAATCGTCGGCGTTGAACACGCCGAGTACCGGGGTTTCCTTGAGCACCTGTTGCGCGCCGCTGGCCAGTTCCAACTGACGAACCTGGGCCGGGCGGTTCAGGGCTTCATAGCGCAGGCGGATCTTGTCGCTGACAAACTCCAGGCTGTTCTGTACGTAGAGGCTGTAGGCGGCGTCAGGTAATTCCACGCGATAGGCCGGCAAGCCCTGTGGATGCACTTCGATCACCGGCAGGCCACCGATGCGCAGGCTCAGGGTCATGGCGTGGGTGTTGAGGCTCACGCCGTCGAGCATCACCTCGTCGCTGTGGGGGATCAGGTTCTGCCACTCAGCTTCGGTCGGCACATCGCCAATGTCGGTCGCCACGAACAGAGCGTAGTTGATGCCATCGCGGTTGCTGCGGATAAACCAGGTCCACGCGCCATTCAGCTGGCCGTGATCGACATCGTATTCGTGGTCCTCGACCCGTGGCGCCAGGCACGTAAAGTCCAGCTGCGGCTGATCGGCGTCCAGGGCCCAGACTTCGCTGGTGGTCTTGCTGCCCAGTGACAGCAGCAGCTGGCGCTCGGAGCTGGAACGGTAGCAATGCAGGAAGAAGCGTCCGTCCGGCTCATGGAACACTTCCTGCGCTGCCGTGCCGTCCAGGCGATAGCGATACAGTTTGTGCGGGCGGTGGGTGTCGTCCAGCTCGCCGAAGAACAGGGTCAGGCTGTCGTTGGCCCAGGTCATGCTGCCGTCGCAGTGTTCAAACTCCAGTTCGCTGACTTTACCGGTGGCCAATTCCTTCACGTAGAGGGTGTAGATCTCTTCACCGCTGGTATCGAGGCTGTAGGCCAGGCGCTGGTGGTCGGGGCTGATGCTGAACGCGCCAAGGGAGAAGAAGCCACCATTGGCTAGCTCGTTCGGGTCCAGCAGCAATTCTTCGCTGCTGTCATCCACCTGGTTGCTGTCGTCGGCCGGGCGACGGCAGCGGTAGTGGCGGGCGTATTCGTCACCGGCGGTGGTGCGGGTGTAATACAAATACGGGCCCCACGGCGAAGGCAACGACAGATCGGTTTCGAGAATGCGGCCCTTGATCTCCTCGAACAGGGTTTCGCGCAGCGCTGCCTGGTCGGCGAGCTGGGCTTCCTGCCAGGCGTTTTCAGCCTTGAGGTAATCGAGCACCTCAGCACTGTCGCGCACTTGCAGCCAGGCGTACGGGTCTGGGCCTTGGGCCTTGCGGGCAATCGGAGCGGTCGATACGGGCATGGGATTATTCTCTATCGGGCGGACGGTGGCAGGCATTGCAGCCGCGACACGCAAAAGCCGTTATCATAGCCGCCTGTTTGCCAACCTTGCCATGGACACCATGACCGAGAACGACTATCTGATCGCTTGGGGCCTTTACGCCTTCGCCGCTTTGGGCTGCCTGTTGGTGTGGTGGCGCATGACCCGCTGGATCTGGCGCTGGCTGCGCGAGCCGCTGCTATTGCTGATGGCGGTGCTGCTCTTCAGCCCGACCATTGTCGACCCGGTCAAGACCCAGTTCGCGCCGGCCGTGGCGATCACGGCCCTGGACCTGGTGCTCAAGGTCGGCAACAACGCCTGGCGGGCCATTTCCGATCTGTTCATGTACACCATGATCGCCTTTGGCGTGTACCTGGTGTTTGCGCTGATCCGCTGGCCCATCGAACGGGCCGCCAACGCCCGCCGTGAGCGCAAGGCCGCTGCTGATGCCGCCCTGGCCGCCGAGCCGGATCAAGATGACGATGACGTGCCTATGCGGCGTCCTGCGCCGGTGAGCGGTATGCGCGTCGAACCGCGCCTTTAACGTTGTCCGCCCTGCTGCGAGAGCCCTGGCATGTGTGAATTATTGGGCATGAGTGCCAACGTCCCCACCGATATCGTGTTCAGCTTCACCGGGCTGATGCAGCGCGGTGGGCGCACCGGTCCGCACCGTGACGGTTGGGGCATCGCCTTCTACGAAGGCCGTGGCCTGCGCCTGTTCCAGGACCCGGCCGCCAGCAGTGAATCGGAAGTCGCGCTGCTGGTGCAGCGTTACCCGATCAAAAGTGAAGTGGTGATTGGCCATATCCGCCAGGCCAACGTCGGCAAGGTCAGTTTGGCCAACACTCACCCGTTCGTTCGCGAACTGTGGGGCCGTAACTGGTGCTTTGCCCACAACGGCCAACTGGCCGACTTCACCCCACGCGCCACTTTCTACCGCCCGGTGGGCGATACCGACAGCGAAGCGGCCTTCTGCGATTTGCTCAACCGTGTGCGCGAAGCCTTCCCTGAGCCGGTGGACATTGAAGACGTCCTGCCGGACCTGATCGCCGCCTGTGCCGAATACCGCAGCAAAGGTGTGTTCAACTGCCTGCTCAGCGACGGCGACTGGCTGTTTTGCTATTGCTCGACCAAATTGGCCCAGATCACCCGTCGCGCCCCGTTTGGTCCGGCACGCTTGAAAGATGTCGACGTGATCGTCGATTTTCAGGCCGAAACCACGCCTAATGACGTGGTGACCGTGATTGCCACCGAACCTTTGACCGATAACGAAAACTGGACCCGCTACGAACCGGGCCAATGGAGCCTGTGGCGACGCGGTGAATGCGTCAGCCAGGGCATCACCGAGTAAGGATATCGACCATGTTGCTCAGTTATCTGCGGTTGGTGCTGTTTGCGATTGGCCTGTTGGTCGGCGTGCAAGTGCCGGGCTTCATCAACGACTACGCCAAGCGCGTCGAAGCTCATTTGATCGAGGCCCAGACCGGTCTCAGTGGGTTTGAGACCACTGCCCGGCAGTTCTTCAACGGTGACTTGAAGGCGTTGGTCGCGCACTACCGCGCCAGCGATGACCCGGTGTTCCAGAGTGACGCCAACAGCCTGGGCGCCATGCTGGATCGCCAGGTGGCGTTGGACAAGCAATTCCAGGCCATGCAAGGCCCGTGGTACATCCGCGCCCTGCAAGTGGCGGTGGCGGCGGACCCGGATATCCGCCAGGAAACCTGGAACGGCTACAGCTACCAGATCCTGCTCACGCCTGAGGCCATGGGCTGGGGGTTGGGCGGGGCGATGCTGTTGTCGTTTGGCATCGAATGCCTGTTCCGCCTGATCGACTGGGTCGTGCTGGGCGGCAAGCGCCTGCGCCAAAGCCGGCCGATCGAAGAGCGCGACCTGAAAGGTTTGTAAACCATACGCAGATCCAACTGTGGGAGCGGGCTTGCTCGCGAATGCGGTAGATCAGTCACAACATCTTTGACTGACACGCCGCATTCGCGAGCAAGCCCGCTCCCACATGTTTAATCCGGTTTCCTCAGTAAGGTTGGTGTGCTCAGTACCATCCGCTCTTCACCGACTTCTTCGGCATACCGCGCCACCACCTTCTGGCACAACCCCACAATCTCCTCCACCAACTCCACCCCTACGCGCCACGACACCACCACCTGCAAGTTCGGCAGTTTCTGCGCCATCGGCAACATCACCAATTCCCCACGCGCCAGTTCTTCGCTGACCAGCACCGGCGGCAGCGCGCCTATACCGAAACCATCGCGCAGCAAGCGGGTGATGGCCGATACTGAATTCACGCAGTTCATCCGTGGCGCGGCCACGCCGTTGGCTTGCATCAGGCTGATGACGTCCTGGTGCGGGTGGGAGTTTTTCGAGTAGGTGATGATGCGTTCCTGGGCCAGTTCTGCGAGGGAGGCGTAGTCACGGTTGTAGATCGACTGGCTGGCGACGATCCAGGCCATGGGGTGGCTGGCCAATTCCAGGCTGCGTACGGTTTCGAGGCGCACCAGGTCTGTTTGCAGGATCAGGTCGAGGAAGCCTTTTTGCAGCTGATCGCTGAGGTTCAGCGCGGTATCGGCGACCAATTCGATTTCTACCAGGGGGAAGTGGTCCATCAGTTCCGCCACCAGCGGGCTGAGCCAGGTGTGGATAACCGTGTCCATCGCGCCTATCCGAATGCGCCCGACCTTGCTGCTGGTGGTCTCCAGGGACTGTTTCAGGCCCTGCATGGTCACCATCATCTGCTCGGCATAATCGAGCACTTTCAAACCCTCAGGGGTCAGGCTCACGCCGCGTGAGTCGCGTAGAAACAACTTCACCCCCAGTTCGCTTTCCAGCACCGCAATACGGCTGGAGATCGACGCCTGGGTGGTGAACAACTTCTCGGCGGTCAGGCGGAAACTCTTGAGCTTGGCTACCCAGACGAAGGTTTCGAGGAACTTCAAATTCATGGGATCAACTTTTTCTTATGCATGGATCGGTTTTTATTAGTTGGACGCCGTACCGGGCCAGCGCCAAAAATCGAGCCATTCCACGATAAGCGCCGTTGGGGTGTCAGGACAAGTTGCGAGTTCTGCGTAAATAATCCCACACTACAAAAAAATAAAGCCTACAGGAGCGACAGTCCGTGAGCCGTCTTTTACTCAATTGCGATATTGGCGAAAGCTTTGGCAACTGGACCATGGGTCTGGACGCCGAGGTCATGCCGTTCATTGATTGCGCCAACGTGGCGTGCGGTTTCCATGCCGGCGACCCGAGCATCATGCGCAAGACGGTCACCCTGGCGTTCAAACAGGGTGTGCAAGTCGGTGCGCACCCGGCCTATCAGGACCTGCAAGGCTTTGGCCGTCGCTCGATGGCCTACACCCCTCAGGAAATCCAGGATCTGTTGCACTATCAGATCGGTGCCCTCGACGGCATCTGCCGGGCACAAGGCGGGCGTGTCAGCTACGTGAAGCCTCACGGAGCGATGTACAACGACATGATGGCCAACCCCGCACAGTTGCGTGCGGTGATGCAGGCGGTGGCCGCCTACGGCGACCTGCCACTGATGCTGCTAGCCACGCGCGACAACAGCGCGGCCCAGGCCTTGGGCGATGAATACGGTGTAACCCTGTGGTTCGAAGCCTTCGCCGACCGGGCCTACGATAACAAGGGCCACCTGGTCTCGCGCCAGTTGCCCGGCGCCGTGCACCACGATTCCGACACCATCCTGCAGCAAGCCCTGACCATTTCCCGGGGTGAACCGCTCACCGCCAGCGACGGCAGCCCGTTGGTCCTGCAGGCCAATACCTTGTGCGTACACGGCGACAACGCCAGCTCGGTCGCCGCCGTGCAACGCATCTGCGAGGCATTGAAGCCAGCATGAAGCCTCGGATTGAAGTGGTGGCCATCGACTGCCTGATGGTGCGCCTATTTGATGCAATCGCCGAAGCCAATATGCCGTGGATGCTTGCCGCCACCCAGCGCTTGCGCAGCGATTTTGGTGCGGCCTTGGTGGACCTGGTGCCGTCCTACACCACGTTGATGGTGCATTACGACCTGACGGCATTGAGCCCGGCCCAGGCGCGGGAGTTGATCGACCTGGCCCTCACCGACCTGCAGCCACAGGCCCAAGGCAGTGGCCAGTGCCATGTGCTGCCGGTGTGGTACGACCTGAGCGTCGGCCCCGAACTGACCCTGCTTAGCCAGCGCAGTGGCCTGTCGGTGGATGAAGTGATCCGCCGCCACAGCGCCCACGAATACCAGGTGTTTGCCCTCGGCTTCGCCCCCGGCTTTGCCTTTATGGGCCTGGTGGATGAAAGACTCGCCGCGCCACGTCTGAACACCCCACGCAAACGCGTGGCGGCCGGCAGTGTCGGCATCGCCGAACGGCAAACCGCCGCTTACCCGGTGGTCTCGCCGGGCGGCTGGAACCTGATAGGCCGCACCCCGGCCCGACTCTTTGACCGCGAGCGCGAGGGCTACAGCCTGATGCAGCCTGGTGACACGGTGCGCTTCGAGCCCGTCGATCACGCTCAATTCATCACATTAGGTGGCGATGACACGCCGTTGGAGGCGCAGGCATGAGCCGCTTGATCATTGAGGCCAGCACGCCGCTGTGCCTGTTGCAGGACGGCGGCCGTTTTGGCGTGCGTCACCTTGGCGTGACCCAGGGCGGAGCGCTGGACTGGGTGTCGATGTCCTGGGCCAACTGGCTGCTGGGCAATGCGCTGGACGCGCCGGTGGTGGAAATCACCCTGGGCGGTTTTACCGTGCAAGCCGACGATTATTGCCTGCTGGCCCTGGCCGGAGCGGACTTGGGCGCGTACATCGACGAACGCCCCATCAGCCCCGGCCGCAGTTTCATCCTGCAAAAGGGCCAGCGCCTGCGTTTCACCCAGCCATTCAAGGGGGCGCGGGCCTATCTGGCCGCACCGGGCGGCTTTGATGCGCCGGATGTGCTGGGCAGTTGCGCCACCGTTGTGCGCGAGGAACTGGGCGGGGTGGACGGCTTTGGCAAGGCATTGGCCGAAGGCGGGCGCTTGGCGTATTCCGGCACAGGCGGCGCAATGAAGGTTCTCAGCGATTTAACCCTGCCAACCAAAGCACCGTTGGACGTGATTGTCGGCGCACAAATCGGCCAGTTCAGTGGGCAAAGCCTGTTCGATGCATTCAACACAGAGTGGGCCCTCGACAGCCGCGCCGACCGCATGGGCATGCGTTTGTTGGGCACGCCGTTGCAGTATCAGGGGCCGTCGTTGATCTCCGAAGGCATTCCGTTGGGGGCGATCCAAGTGCCGCCGGATGGGCAGCCGATTGTGTTGCTCAATGATCGGCAGACCATCGGTGGCTACCCGCGTCTGGGGGCACTGACGCCTCTGTCGCTGGCGCGGCTGGCGCAATGCCTGCCAGGAGAGAAAGTACGCTTGACGCCAGTGGTGCAGGAGACGGCGCATCGTCAGCAACTTGAATGTCTACGCCAGTTCATTTGACCGCTGAGGCAGTGGGACACTCGCAGAGATATCCCACACTACCTGAGTCCTTTGCCGTATTGGTTTGCAAGGTGGCGCATGGAAGTCTTGAGGGTGCATTCACTATCAGGATTCAACATGCGCTACATGAAGATCTACGCACACGACGTGCTCGATAACGATGTACCCGATGTGGTCACACTTGAGTTTCACGACGACACCTGCACGCCGACGCTTGTTCATCAAGCCACGACGTTCGATATCACTGATGACGGGCAGTTGGACTGGGTGATCGCCGATGATGTGAATCAGGACGGCGTCGTCGATGCTGTCGACCGTGCACAAGCGATTGAGCTGGCCCAACTGTTTCTTGAGTTCAATTGGTTCAGTCTCGACGAACCTTTCGATAAATATTTGAAAGTATTTGCCCGAGATTTTGATGGTAATGGCGTGCCTGACACCGTGCGGCTGCATTTTCATCAAGGCGAGGGCGCACCGACCGATGAGAGTATTGCCTACACCGCAGCGATTTATGCCGATGGAAATGGCCTTGCCGGCGTTTCGATCAACCAGGACGTCAACAATGACCGTAAGGTCGACAGAAAGGACGCCGAGCTGGTCAAACAGTTTTCCGCGCTGTTCCTGAAGTGCGGCTGGATCGACGCTGGGACCGCTTGATGGCAGACCTGTAGCCGCAGCGTGCGGCTACAGGGAGCAGGCTACTTCGACAAGAAGCGCATCCCTTCTTCCAACCCGCGCAGGGTCAGCGGATACATCTGATCTTCCACCAACTCCCGCACAATCCCGGTCGACGCTGTATACCCCCAAGTGTCCTTCGGATACGGGTTAATCCAGATCAGCTTCTTGTACTTGGCCATGAAGCGCTGCATCCACACATACCCCGGCTCTTCATTCCAGTGCTCGACGCTGCCGCCGGCCTGGGTGATTTCATACGGCGCCATCGACGCATCGCCGATAAAAATCACTTTGTAGTCCGCACCGTACTTGTGCAGCACGTCCTGGGTGGAAGTACGTTCCGAGGTGCGGCGCTGGTTGTTCTTCCACACTGATTCGTACACGAAATTGTGAAAGTAGAAGTACTCCAGGTGCTTGAACTCGGTCTTGCACGCCGAGAACAGCTCTTCGCAGATCTTCACGTGGGCATCCATCGAGCCGCCGATGTCAAACAGCAACAGCAGCTTGATGGTGTTGCGCCGCTCGGGGCGCATCTGAATATTCAGCAACCCGGCGTCGCGGGCGGTGTGGTCGATGGTGCCGTCGATGTCCAGCTCTTCGGCCGCACCCTGGCGTGCGAATTTGCGCAGGCGACGCAGGGCGACCTTGATGTTGCGCGTGCCCAGTTCCACCTGATCGTCGAGGTTCTTGTACTCGCGCTGGTCCCACACCTTCACGGCCTTGCCCTGACGCTTGCCGGCATCACCGACACGGATGCCTTCCGGGTTGTAGCCGCCGGAACCGAACGGGCTGGTGCCGCCGGTGCCGATCCACTTGTTGCCGCCGGCATGGCGTTCTTTCTGTTCTTCCAGGCGTTTCTTGAAGGCTTCGATCAGCTTGTCGAGGCCGCCAAGGGACTGGATCTGCGCGCGTTCTTCATCGCTCAGCGAGCGTTCGAACTCCTTGCGCAGCCAGTCTTCGGGGATCAGTGCCTGCAGGTGGTCGTCGAGTTTTTCCAGGCCGTTGAAATACGCACCGAACGCCCGGTCGAACTTGTCGAAATGCCGCTCGTCCTTGACCAATATCGCCCGGGCCAAGTAGTAAAACTCGTCCATGTCAGCGAAGGTCACGCGCTGTTTCAGCGCGTTGATCAGGTCGAGCAGCTCGCGCACCGACACCGGCACCTTGGCGGCGCGCATCTCGTTGAACAGGTTGAGCAACATCAGCGATTACCGCGACGGCTCATGAACGCCAGACGCTCCAGCAACTGTACGTCCTGCTCGTTCTTGACCAGCGCACCGGCCAGCGGTGGGATGGCTTTGGTCGGGTCGCGTTCGCGCAGCACGGCTTCGCCGATGTTGTCGGCCATCAGCAGCTTGAGCCAGTCGACCAACTCCGAGGTGGAGGGCTTTTTCTTCAGGCCCGGCACTTTGCGTACGTCGAAGAACACGTCCAGCGCTTCGCTGACGAGGTCTTTCTTGATGTCGGGGTAATGCACATCGACGATTTTTTGCAGGGTGGTGCGGTCGGGGAAGGCGATGTAGTGAAAGAAACAGCGGCGCAGGAACGCGTCCGGCAGCTCTTTTTCGTTATTGGAGGTAATGATGATGATCGGGCGTTTCTTGGCCTTGATGGTCTCGTCGATTTCGTAGACGTAGAACTCCATCTTGTCGAGTTCCTGCAGCAGGTCGTTGGGGAACTCGATGTCGGCCTTGTCGATTTCATCGATCAACAGGATCACCCGCTCTTCGGATTCGAACGCTTCCCAGAGCTTGCCCTTCTTCAAGTAATTGCGCACGTCATGCACCTTGTCCACGCCCAGTTGCGAGTCGCGCAGGCGGCTGACCGCGTCGTACTCGTACAGGCCTTGGTGGGCCTTGGTGGTGGACTTGATGTGCCAG
The DNA here is from genome assembly GCF_000934565.1 of Pseudomonas simiae. Taxonomy (NCBI): domain Bacteria; kingdom Pseudomonadati; phylum Pseudomonadota; class Gammaproteobacteria; order Pseudomonadales; family Pseudomonadaceae; genus Pseudomonas; species Pseudomonas simiae. Next base: position 1,696,837 of record NZ_CP010896.1, read on the forward strand.
GTGATCAGCTTGGCGCCGAAGGACTCGGCCAATTGCTCGGCGAGCATCGTCTTGCCGGTGCCAGGCTCGCCCTTGACCAGCAACGGCCGCTCCAGGGTAATGGCGGCGTTGACGGCCAGTTTCAGGTCATCGGTAGCCACATAGGCCTGGGTGCCTTCGAACTTCATCGGTGTCTCCTCGCATTCATCAATGCCCGGACTATACCGCGCAGCCCCGGCGACTGTGAACGCAGGCGGCTTATTCAGTCTCTGAATGACCAGTCACCTTCAGTCCGCCGAGGGCTTGGGTTGTTCATAGCGGGCATTGAACGCCTGGATGAACCCGTTGCGCAAAATCGCCAAAAATGCGGAAAACGCGCTGACATTTTGCTGGTGCACGCTGCCACTGAGTTCAACGCGGGTGGCAAACTGGTTTTTCGCCTGGTTTTTCAACACGGTTTCGCTGGCGCCGACCACGGCCTCCCAGATCGAGCGGAAGATGTTTTTGTCTTTGTTTTCCACATCCTGTTGCCAATCGAACACTTCTACATCGCGCATCAGCGGTTTGATGTAGCCGGTCAACTGACCTTTTTCCGCCTGGGCTTCGATCACCACGTCGCCGGTGCCGGCCTTGAAGTCGAATTTGCCGTAGGCCGACGCGAAGTCATTCATGCGCTTGAGCTGCAAGTCTTTGGCGCGGAAACGGAATTCGAAATTCTCGAAATCACTCAGCGGGTCGAACGTGGCGGTCGCTTCCAGCGGTGCCTGGCCCTGAAGCAGCGCCTTGCCCTCAAAGCGGGCGTCTCGCTTGCCTTTGACGTCGACCACGTTGGTCAGGTTGTAGAAGCTCGCGTTGACGTCCGTGGCGTTGATGTTGACCGGTGGTTTGGAGTTGAAGTTGTGAAAGGCGATCTTGCCGTCTTCGATGCGCACTTCGTCGAGTGTGATGGGCGCCAGCTTGCTCAACTGCTCGCGCCAGTCGGTGCCTTTACCGGTCTGGGACGCCTGCTGGTTGGCGCCGCCGTCGACGAAGTTCACTTCAGGCTGGATAAACAGCACCTTGGCCACCACCGCATGGTCGTACCACAGTGAATGCCAGCTCACCGCCAGGTCGACCAACGGCGCCTTGACGAACGGTACGGGCACTTTACCGTCGACCTTGATGATCTCCAGGCCGTTGATCCGGTAGGCACCGCGCCACAGGGCCAGGTCCACGTCGGTCACCTGGCCACGGTAGTCGCCCATGTTGGCGAGCTTGTCATTCAAATAGTTACGCACCAGATAGGGCAGGGCGATGCTCAAGGCGACCAGTAGCACCAGTATTCCGGCAACGGTCCATAGTGGCCAGCTGTAGCGACGTTTCATGGGGAGGTCCTCTGTCCGTATAGGAGGTGGACTGTTGCGAGGGGCGCAACGTTCCTCCGACTGGACGCTTCGCGGCACGAGGCATACCCTTGTTGCCTTCCTGAAGACTGCCCAATAGGACCCGTCATGAGCCGCATCTTTGCAGACAACGCGCACTCCATCGGTAACACGCCCCTGGTTCAGATCAACCGGATCGCACCGCGTGGCGTGACCATCCTGGCCAAGATCGAAGGGCGTAACCCAGGCTACTCGGTGAAATGCCGCATTGGCGCAAACATGATCTGGGACGCTGAAAGCACCGGCAAACTCAAGCCGGGCATGACCATTGTCGAACCCACCTCCGGCAACACCGGTATTGGCCTGGCGTTTGTCGCTGCGGCCCGTGGCTATAAGTTGCTGCTGACCATGCCGGCCTCCATGAGCATCGAGCGGCGCAAGGTGCTCAAGGCCCTCGGCGCCGAATTGGTGCTGACCGAGCCGGCCAAGGGCATGAAGGGCGCGATCGAAAAAGCCGGCGAAATCGTCGCCAGCGACCCGGCCACTTACTTCATGCCGGCTCAGTTCGAAAACCCGGCCAACCCGGCCATCCATGAGAAAACCACTGGTCCGGAAATCTGGAACGACACCGACGGCGCCGTGGATGTGCTGGTCGCGGGCGTGGGCACTGGCGGCACCATCACCGGTGTTTCACGCTATATCAAGAACATCGCGGGCAAGCCGATCCTGTCGGTGGCCGTCGAGCCGATCGCATCGCCAGTGATCACCCAGGCGCTGGCCGGTGAAGAGATCAAGCCCAGCCCGCACAAGATCCAGGGTATTGGCGCCGGTTTCGTACCGAAGAACCTCGATCTATCGATGGTCGACCGCGTGGAGCTGGTGACCGACGACGAATCCAAGGCCATGGCTCTGCGCCTGATGCAGGAAGAAGGGATTCTGTGCGGTATCTCCTGTGGCGCCGCGATGGCTGTGGCAGTGCGCCTGGCCGAGAAACCGGAGATGCAGGGCAAGACCATCGTGGTGATTCTGCCCGACTCCGGTGAGCGCTACCTGTCGAGCATGCTGTTCAGCGATTTGTTTACCGAGCAAGAAAACCAGGCTTGATTTGAGTCAGCGCCGAACACCCGGGCCTTCTGCATAATGGCCCAACTGTTTATCATGGCCGGCTGCTACGTCTGCTGTTGGCCAGGCGCTTATTTCCAGGAGTTGCTGCATGACCTTTTCTTTGGCCGCCAAGCTGTCGGTGCTGGCGTTGTTTATCGGCAGCACGTTGTATGTGCACCTGCGCGGCAAGGCGCGTTTGCCGATGTTGCGCCAGTTCGTTAACCATTCGGCGCTGTTCGCCCCCTATAACGCCCTGATGTACCTGTTTTCGGCGGTGCCGTCCAAGCCGTACCTGGACCGCAGCAAATTCCCGGAACTGGATGTGCTCAAGGACAACTGGGAAGTGATCCGCGAAGAGGCCATGCACCTGTTCGACGAGGGTTACATCCGCGCGGCCGAAAAGAACAACGACGCCGGTTTCGGCTCGTTCTTCAAGAAGGGCTGGAAGCGTTTCTACCTCAAGTGGTACGACAAACCCCTGCCATCGGCGGAGGCGCTGTGTCCGAAAACCGTGGCGTTGGTGAGCAGCATTCCTAACGTGAAAGGCGCGATGTTCGCGCTGTTGCCGGGCGGCAGCCACCTCAACCCGCACCGCGACCCGTTTGCCGGTTCCCTGCGTTATCACTTGGGCCTGTCCACGCCGAACTCCGACGCCTGTCGTATCTTTGTCGATGGCGAGGAGTACGCCTGGCGCGACGGTGACGACGTGATGTTCGACGAAACCTACGTGCACTGGGTCAAGAACGAGACTGAGCAGACCCGTGTGATTCTGTTCTGTGACATCGAGCGTCCGCTGAGCAACCGCGTGATGACCCGTATCAACCGTTGGGTCAGCAAGCAGTTGGGGCGCGCGACTGCGCCGCAGAACCTGGATGACGAGCGTGTGGGCGGGATCAACCAGGCGTATGCCTGGAGCAAGACGTTCAGCGACAAGTTCAGCGGTGTGGTCAAGCAGTGGAAGCGCAAGCATCCGAAGGCTTACCGCATTGCGCGGCCAGTGCTGGCCGTAGTGGTGCTGGTGCTGCTGTGGAAGTGGCTGTTCGGCTGACAGGCACTGCGTAAAAAAGCGCTGTATCTCGCGATGCAGCGCTTTTTTTATGCCTGAAATGCGACCAAAACTGTGGGAGCTGGCTTGCCTGCGATAGCGGTGTGTCAGTTGCAGATAGGCTGGCTGACCCGCCGCCATCGCAGGCAAGCCAGCTCCCACATTAGATCTCCATTGTTTTAGAGAGCCTCTTAGGACGCGATCAGTTGGCGCAGCACGTAGTGCAGGATGCCCCCCGACTTGAAGTACTCCACTTCATTGAGCGTATCGATCCGGCACAGCACTTCGACCTTCTCGCTACTGCCATCCTCCCGCGTAATCACCAGCGTCAGGTTCATCCGTGGCACGATCTCCACGTCGGTCAGCCCAAGAATGTCGATCTTCTCCTTACCCGTCAGCTTGAGCGACTTGCGGTTCTGATCCAGCTTGAACTGCAACGGCAGCACACCCATGCCCACCAGGTTGGAGCGGTGAATCCGCTCGAAACTCTCGGCGATCACCGCCTTGACGCCCAGCAGGTTGGTACCCTTGGCCGCCCAGTCACGGCTTGAGCCGGTGCCATATTCCTGGCCGGCCACCACCACCAGCGGCGTGCCTGAGGCCTGGTATTTCATCGAGGCGTCGTAGATTGGCATTTTCTCGCCGGTGGGGATGTACAGCGTATTGCCGCCTTCCTCACCGCCGAGCATCTCATTGCGGATACGGATGTTGGCAAAAGTGCCGCGCATCATCACTTCATGGTTGCCGCGGCGTGAACCGTAGGAGTTGAAGTCGCGCGGTTCCACGCCTTGTTCGCGCAGGTAGCGGCCGGCGGGGCTGTCGGTCTTGATGTTGCCGGCCGGGGAGATGTGGTCGGTGGTGACCGAGTCTCCCAGCAACGCCAGCACATTCGCGCCCTTGACGTCCTTGATCACCGGCAGAGGCCCGGCAATGTCGTCGAAGAACGGCGGGTGCTGGATGTAGGTGGAGTCTTTCTGCCACACGTAGGTCGCAGCTTGTGGCACTTCAATCGCTTGCCACTGCTCGTCACCGGCAAACACTTCAGCGTATTCCTTGTGGAACATGCCTGTCGTGACTTGAGCAACGGCGTCGGCGATTTCCTGGCTGGTGGGCCAGATGTCCTTGAGGTACACCGGATGACCGTGCTGATCGTTGCCCAACGGTTCGCTGCTGATATCGATGCGCACGGTGCCCGCCAAGGCGTAGGCCACCACCAGCGGCGGCGACGCCAGCCAGTTGGTTTTCACCAGCGGGTGCACGCGGCCTTCAAAGTTGCGGTTACCCGACAGCACCGAAGCCACGGCAAGATCGGCCTTCTGGATGGCTTTCTCGATCGGCTCGGGCAGCGGACCCGAGTTACCGATGCAGGTGGTGCAGCCGTAACCCACCAGGTCGAAGCCCAGCTTGTCCAGGTACTGGGTAAGGCCCGCTGCCTTGTAGTAGTCGGTGACCACTTTGGAGCCTGGGGCCAGGGAGGTTTTAACCCAAGGTTTGCGCGTCAGGCCCTTTTCCACGGCCTTTTTCGCCAGCAGCCCGGCCGCCATCATCACGCTGGGGTTGGAGGTGTTGGTGCAGGAGGTGATTGCAGCGATCACCACCGCGCCGTTTTTCAGGCGATAGGTCTGGCCGTCGTATTCATAGTCGGTTTCGCCCACCAGGTCGGCATTGCCCACGGCAACCCCGCCGCCGCCTTCGCTTTCCAGGCGGCCCTCTTCCTTGTTGGTGGGTTTGAATTGCAGGTCGAGGAAGTCGCTGAAGGCCTGCCCGACATTCGGCAGGGCGACACGGTCCTGTGGGCGTTTTGGTCCGGCCAGGCTGGCTTCGACGCTGCCCATGTCCAAGGCCAGGCTGTCGGTGAACACCGGCTCCTGGCCGGCGTTACGCCACAGGCCTTGGGCCTTGGTGTAAGCCTCGACCAGCTTGACGGTTTCGGTTGGACGGCCGGAAAGGCGCAAGTAGTCCAGCGTCACCTCGTCCACCGGGAAAAAGCCGCAGGTGGCGCCATATTCCGGGGCCATGTTGGCGATGGTGGCGCGGTCGGCCAAGGGCAGGTCGGCCAGGCCGTCGCCATAGAATTCGACGAATTTACCCACGACGCCTTTTTTGCGCAGCATCTGGGTCACGGTCAGCACCAAGTCAGTGGCGGTGATGCCTTCCTTCAATTTGCCCGTGAGCTTGAAGCCGATCACTTCCGGGATCAGCATCGACACCGGTTGGCCAAGCATCGCCGCTTCTGCCTCGATCCCGCCCACGCCCCAGCCGAGTACGCCGAGGCCGTTGATCATGGTGGTGTGGGAATCGGTGCCGACCAGGGTGTCTGGGAAGGCGTAGGTGCGGCCGTCCTCGTCTTTGGTCCAGACCGTGCGGCCGAGGTATTCGAGGTTGACCTGGTGGCAAATGCCCGTGCCCGGTGGCACCACGCTGAAGTTGTCAAAGGCGCTCTGGCCCCAGCGCAGGAAGGCGTAGCGTTCGCCGTTGCGCTGCATTTCGATGTCGACGTTCTGCTCGAAAGCGCCGGTGGTGCCAAACTTGTCGACCATCACCGAGTGGTCAATCACCAGGTCTACGGGGGACAGCGGGTTGATGCGCTGCGGGTCGCCCCCGGCCTTGGCCACGGCGGCGCGCATGGCGGCCAGGTCGACCACGGCGGGTACGCCGGTAAAGTCTTGCATCAATACGCGGGCGGGGCGGTACTGGATCTCACGGTCGGACTGGCGTTCCTTGAGCCAGGCGGCAATGGCCTTGAGGTCGGCGCCGGTGACAGTCTTGTTGTCTTCCCAGCGCAGCAGGTTTTCCAGCAGCACCTTGAGTGACATCGGCAGCTTGTCCAGGTCACCCAGGCTCTTGGCGGCTTCGGGCAGGCTGAAGTAGTGGTAGGTTTTACTGTCTATTTCAAGGGTCTTAAGGGTTCTCAGGCTATCAAGCGATGACATGACACGACTCCTTATGGTCCGCACGGCTACGGACCTGACGGGACGAACAGAGCTATCAACTTAGCCCTGTTTTCATTAGCAGGCTAATAACTGGACTCTATCGTTAAGTCCAAGGTTCCGAACTCGGCTATCATGCGCGCGTTTTCATGACAGGACTTGCGCTACAGCAAGCCCAGTTGCCAGGAGATTCAATGAACACCCTTTTTATGCACTGCCGCCCGGGTTTTGAAGGCGAAGTCTGTTCCGAGATCGCGGAGCACGCCGCGCGCCTGAACGTTTCCGGCTACGCCAAGGCCAAGACCGGCAGCGCCTGCGCCGAATTTGTCTGCACCGAAGAAGACGGCGCCCAGCGCCTGATGCACGGCCAGCGTTTTGCCGAGCTGATCTTTCCACGGCAGTGGGCGCGCGGAGTGTTCATCGACCTGCCGGAAACCGACCGGATCAGCGTGATCCTCGCCCACCTGCGCGAATTCCCGGTGTGTGGCAGCCTGTGGCTGGAGATGGTCGACACCAACGACGGCAAGGAACTGTCGAACTTCTGCAAAAAATTCGAAGTGCACCTGCGCAAAGCCCTGTTGAACGCCGGCAAACTGGTGGACGACCCGAGCAAACCGCGCCTGCTGCTGACCTTCAAGAGCGGCCGCGAAGTGTTCATGGGCCTAGCCGAATCGAACAACTCGGCGATGTGGCCGATGGGCATCCCGCGCCTCAAGTTCCCCCGTGAAGCGCCGAGCCGTTCCACCCTCAAGCTGGAAGAGGCCTGGCACCACTTCATCCCCCGCGACCAGTGGGACGAGCGTCTGCACGGCGACATGACCGGTGTCGACCTCGGCGCAGCGCCCGGCGGCTGGACCTGGCAACTGGTCAACCGCGGCATGCTGGTGACGGCCATCGACAACGGGCCGATGGCTGAAAGCCTGATGGACACTGGTCTGGTGCAGCATTTGATGGCCGACGGTTTTACCTTCGTCCCCAAGCAGCCGGTGGACTGGATGGTCTGCGATATCGTCGAAAAGCCGGCGCGTAACGCGGCGTTGCTCGAAACCTGGATCGGCGAGGGGTATTGCCGCGAGGCGGTGGTGAACCTGAAGCTGCCGATGAAGCAGCGCTACGCCGAGGTGAAGCGCCTGCTGGAGCGTATCGAAGACGGCTTCAAGGCACGCGGCATCCGCGTGGAGATCGGCTGCAAGCAGCTGTACCACGACCGTGAGGAAGTGACCTGCCATTTGCGTCGGTTGGTGGATGTGAAGAAAACCAAGGCCCGCTGAGCCCTTGAGGTGATCACAGGGCCCATGGGGGAGCGAGCTTGCTCGCGAAAGCGGTATAACTGTCGAAATTTATGGTGAATGTGCCCGCGTCTTCGCGCTCCCACAGGAGATCGGGTTAGTTTCAGGAGTGAAGTATGAGTCATGCAGAAGAACTGCCCGTCGACGGCACCTTGGACGCCACCGGCCTCAACTGCCCGGAGCCGGTGATGATGCTGCACCAGCACATCCGCGACCTGCCACCAGGCGGTTTGCTCAAGGTGATCGCGACCGACCCGTCCACGCGCCGCGATATCCCCAAGTTCTGCGTGTTCCTTGACCACGAGCTGGTGGATCAGCAGGAGCAGGCCGGTACATACCTGTACTGGATCCGCAAAAAAGCCGACTGATCACACGATCGATTCAGCCCCGTGCTTTATCGGCGCGAATGCGCCGGCGTGCGCTGCGCGCCAGGCGCACCAGCAACATTCCTGCGGCACAGCTCAGGCCCACGATCAGCCCTTGCCATAAGCCGCTTGGGCCGCTTGGCTCGCCCAGCCAGTTTGTCAGCCCCAGGGCATAACCCACCGGCAGGCCTACGCCCCAATAGGCGAACAAGGTCAGTACCATGGTCACGCGTGTGTCTTGGTAGCCGCGCAGTGCACCGGCGGCCGTGACTTGGATCGAGTCGCTGAACTGGAACAGTGCCGAGAACACGATCAGCATCGAAGCCAAGTGAATGACGACCGGGTCTGGTGTGTAGATCGCCGCGATCTGCTCGCGAAACAGCAGCATCAGGCTGCAGGACAGGCAGGCGTAGGCCAGCGCCGTGCCCATGCCGACGCCAGCCGCGAAGCGCGCTTCACGCGGTTCGCCACGCCCGAGGGCCTGGCCGACCCGCACGGTGACGGCCATGCTCAGGGAGTAGGGGATCATGAACACCAGCGAGCTGACGTTCAGCGCGATCTGATGACCTGAGACCACGGTGGCGCCCAGGCTGCCAATCAGCAGGGCAATCACCGCGAAGATGCTCGATTCGGCAAAGATCGCGATGCCGATGGGCAGGCCGATGCTCAATACACGCTTGATCACCGCCCATTGCGGCCAGTCGAAACGCTTGTACAGTTCGCTGCTCTGGTAAGCCGGGCCCCAGCGGGTCCAGACGGCCAGGCCGAGCATCATCACCCACATCGCAATGGCTGTGGCCCAGCCGCAACCGACGCCGCCCATGGCCGGCACACCCAGGTGGCCGTAGATGAAGATGTAGTTCAGCGGGATATTCAATGCCAGGCCACACAGGCCCATCACCATGCTCGGCCGCGTGCGGCCCAGGCCGTCACTGAAACAGCGCAGCACGTAATACAGCGCAATGGCCGGCATGCCAGCGGCGATGCCGTGCAAGTAGCCCATTGAGGGCTCGATCAGGTCCGGCTCCACGTTCATCACATGCAGGATCGGTTCGGCGCACAGCAGCAACAGCGATGCAGTGATGCCGACCACCACTGCCAGCCACAAGGATTGACGCACCAGCGGCCCGATCTCACTGAACTGGCCGGCCCCGTAGCGCTGCGCGACTTTGGGCGTGGTGGCCAGTAGCGTGCCGGTCATCAGCAGGTACACCGGGATCCAGATCGAGTTGCCCAGGCCCACGGCCGCCAGGTCCTGAGGGCTGACGCGCCCGGCCATCACCGCATCGACAAAGCTCATCGCGGTCGTCGCCAGTTGGCCGATCATGATCGGCAAGGCGAGCGTCAACAGGCCGCGCACTTCCCGGCTGATGCGGGCGGGACGGGTGAGGGTGGCGGTAGCAGTGTTCACGTACAGGTGTCCAATAGAAGGAAGCGCAAGGACGGCGGATTCTACGCGTTGACGCATCGGTCAGGAAAAAACCTGTGTTAGCGATTTGTAAGCGAGGGCTGCGATCCCTGTACACTGCGGGTCCGCCAAAGGAGCCTGCCATGCTGATTGTTGCCGACGAAAATATTCCGCTGCTCGATGCATTCTTCCAGGGATTTGGCGAGATTCGCCGCGTCCCCGGCCGTTCCATCGACCGCGCCACGGTCGAGCAGGCCGACGTGCTGCTGGTGCGCTCGGTGACCAACGTCAACCGCGCCCTGCTGGAGGGGACGAAGGTGCGCTTCGTCGGCACCTGCACCATCGGCACCGACCACTTGGACCTCGATTACTTCAAGCAGGCCGGCATCCAGTGGTCCAGTGCCCCCGGCTGCAACGCCCGTGGCGTGGTGGACTATGTGCTGGGCAGCCTGATGACCCTGGCTGAAATCGAAGGCGCCGACCTCAATCACCGCACCTATGGCGTGGTTGGCGCCGGTGAAGTCGGCGGACGGCTGGTCAAGGTGCTCAAAGGGCTGGGTTGGAACGTGCTGGTCTGCGACCCGCCACGGCAGATCGCCGAGGACGGCGATTACGTCAGCCTGGACCAGATCATCGAGCAATGCGATGTGATCAGCCTGCACACCCCGCTGACCAAATCCGGCAACGGTTCCACTTGGCATTTGTTCGATCGTCAGCGGCTCAACCAGCTCAAGCCCGGCACTTGGCTGATCAATGCCAGCCGTGGCCCGGTGGTGGACAACGCCGCCCTGCGCGAGGTGTTGCTGGCGCGCGAAGACCTGCAAGCGGTGCTGGATGTGTGGGAGGGCGAGCCTGAAGTGGACGTGGACCTGGCGGACCTCTGCGTGCTGGCCACGCCGCACATCGCTGGCTACAGCCTGGACGGCAAGCAACGCGGCACCGCGCAGATTTATCAAGCGTTCTGCACGCACCTGGGTCAGGAACCCGGCATCCAGTTGAGTGATTTGCTGCCGCAGCCGTGGTTGGCCGAGGTGCAGTTGAATGCGTCCACTGACCCGGCCTGGGCGCTGGCGACCCTGTGCCGCAGCGTGTACGACCCGCGTCGCGATGATGCGGATTTCCGGCGTAGCCTGGTAGGAACGGTGGAAGAACAGCGCAAGGCGTTTGACCTGCTGCGCAAAAACTACCCTGAGCGCCGTGAGATTGATGGCTTGAGGGTGAGCATCAACGGTGAGTCGGCCGCGTTGTCGAACATCGTCAGCGCATTGGGCGCCGCGGGCGTTTAGACCCCGATAAAAAACCCGGCCACCTGGGCCGGGTTTGAAAGAGCGTCGGCGCTTCAGCCTTGCCGGGCAGGCTTAACCAGTCGCTGTTCCAGTTCGCTGCACGCTTGCTGGATCATCTCTTCGGTAATCTGCACTTCGCGGCCTTGGGCGTCGATATACGAGCAAGGCAATTGCTGCGGCTGGCGGATCACTTCAATCTTGGCATCGCTGCTATTTTGCAAGGTCATGGCCTGTCTCCTCATCAGGTTGTGTACCTACTCTGCTTATTACTCTAAGCCGCCCGCGTGACCAGGCTGTTACAACTCCCTGTCGGGTCAGCGGTTCGAACACCCAGTCCACCAGAAACCGCTACAAATTTCCAGCTGGGGGTTAGACCGATAGCCTCTAGGGATCAGCATCGGCGGGCATAATTAACCTGACTCATTGTTATTTACCCAAGTTCCCCCAATGTTGTGAGGTAGACACTTATCTCCCCTGCGCAGGTGATGCCCTCCATGTTCTCAGTCCGTCAACGCCGTGCGATTCGCCTGGCCAGCCGCTTCATTGCGCCCTACCGCTGGCACGCGCTCGGCGCGCTGTTGGCGCTTATCGTCACCGCCGGTATTACCTTGTCGATGGGGCAGGGCATCCGATTGCTCGTGGACCAGGGTTTCATGACCCAGTCGCCGCACCTGCTCAACCAGTCCATCGGCCTGTTCATGATGCTGGTGCTGGGGTTGGCAGTGGGTACGTTTGCGCGGTTTTACCTGGTCTCGTGGATCGGCGAGCGGGTGGTGGCGGACATCCGTCGGCAAGTGTTCAACCACCTGATTTATCTGCATCCGGGCTTTTACGAGAACAATCGCAGTTCGGAGATCCAGTCGCGGCTGACCACTGACACCACGTTGCTGCAATCGGTAATCGGCTCGTCTTTATCGTTGTTCCTGCGTAATGCCTTGATGGTCATCGGTGGCATCGTGTTGCTGTTTGTCACCAACCCCAAGCTCACCAGTATCGTGGTGGTGGCACTGCCACTGGTGCTGGCGCCGATCCTGATCTTCGGCCGACGTGTACGCAGCCTGTCGCGCCAAAGCCAGGACCGCATCGCCGACGTGGGCAGCTATGTGTCCGAGACCCTCGGCCAGATCAAAACCGTGCAGGCCTACAACCACCAGGTGCAGGACGAACAGCGTTTCGCCGTGACCGTGGAAGAGGCCTTTACCACCGCGCGCAAACGCATCGCCCAGCGCGCCTGGCTGATTACCCTGGTGATCATGCTGGTGCTCGGCGCCGTCGGGGTGATGCTGTGGGTCGGTGGCATGGATGTGATCAACGGGCGCATTTCCGGCGGTGAGCTGGCGGCGTTTGTGTTCTATAGCCTGATCGTCGGCAGCGCGGTCGGCACCCTGAGCGAAGTGCTCGGCGAGTTGCAACGCGCCGCTGGTGCCGCCGAGCGCATTGGCGAGTTGTTGCAGTCGAGCAACGAAATCCAGGCGCCCGCCACCGGCACCGTCCAACTGCCGGAGCGGGTCAGCGGGCGCATGGCGTTGCAAGACCTGCGGTTTTCCTATCCCTCACGTCCCGACAGCTATGCCATCGATGGCCTGAACCTGACCATCAACCCCGGTGAAACCCTGGCCTTGGTCGGCCCGTCCGGCGCGGGCAAATCGACGATTTTTGATCTGTTGCTGCGCTTCTACGACCCCCAGCAAGGCCGCATCCTGCTGGAGGGCCACCCGCTGACCGAACTCGACCCCATGGACCTGCGCCGTCATTTCGCCCTGGTGTCCCAGAGCCCGGCGTTGTTTTTCGGCAACGTCGAAGAGAACATCCGCTACGGCAACCCGACGGCCACCGCCGAGCAGGTCGAGGCCGCCGCGCGCATTGCCCACGCCCATGACTTCATCCTGCAAATGCCCGACGGCTACCAAACCCACCTGGGCGATGGCGGCATGGGCCTCTCCGGCGGCCAACGCCAACGCTTGGCCATCGCTCGGGCGCTGCTGGTGGACGCGCCGATTCTGCTGCTGGACGAGGCCACCAGCGCCCTCGATGCCCAGAGCGAACACCTGATCCAGCAGGCCTTGCCGCAATTGATGCAAGGGCGTACCACGCTGGTGATCGCCCATCGACTGGCCACGGTGAAGAACGCCGACCGCATTGCGGTGATGGACCAGGGCAAGCTGGTGGCGGTAGGCACGCATCAGCAGTTGATTGCGAGCAATCCGCTGTATGCGCGGTTGGCAGCGTTGCAGTTCAGTGATGGGGTGGAGGAAAGCGCCTCGCACTAAATCTCACCCCCAAAAAAAATGCCCGCATTGAGAAATGCGGGCATTTTTATATGGCGTGCAGCTTCAAACTTGCTGTTTAAAGCTGCCTTTATTACTGATCGTCAAAATACCGCTCATGCCAATCCACCAGCGGCTGTGGTGAGTTGAGCTTCTGGCCGTAGATCACCGAATAAGACAGCACGTTCTGCACATACTGGCGGGTTTCGTCGAACGGGATGCTTTCCACCCACACGTCAAAACTCAGGTGATCCGCGCCGCGCAGCCATTGGCGCACGCGGCCGGGGCCGGCGTTGTAGGCGGCGGAGGCGAGCACACGGTTACCGTTGAACTGGCTGTGCACCTGGCTCAGGTAGGCGGCGCCGAGCTGGATGTTTTTGTCCGGGTCCAGCACTTGGGCGGGGGAGGCCAGGGGGATGCTGAACTTGCGTGCGGTTTCCTTGGCGGTACCGGGCATCAGTTGCATCAGGCCGCTGGCGCCGACGCCAGAGCGGGCGTCATCCATGAAGGCGCTTTCCTGACGGGTAATCGCGAACACCCAGCTGGAGTGCAGGCCGCGCACCTTGGCTTCGCGCACCAGGGTGTCGCGGTGCGCCATCGGGAAGCGGATGTCCAGGTCATCCCAGTACTGCGCCTGGCTGATGGTGCGGATCGCCGGGAAGTACCATTTCATGTCGTAGGCCAGCTTGGCCTGGGCAACCATCTCGTCGCGGTTGAAGTGACGGCTCACGTGGTACCACTCACGGCGGCCATCCACCACCTGGCCACGTGCGTAGAACTCCAGGGCACGACGTACGCCCGGGGTGTTACGCACCTTGCTGACCAGTGCCTGGCTCATTAGCAGCGGTTTGTTCTTCAGCTGGTACGGGGCCTTGGAGCGATCCGCCGCCAGGAACCCGTAGAAATCGCGTTCTTGCGCCAAGTGTTTGTACAGGACCAGCGCTTGCGGGTTCTTCGGCTCGGCCAATTCCAGACTGCGGGCCTGCCAGTAGCGCCAGCGGTTGGTGGTAGCCAGGTCCTGGGGAAGCTTGCGGGTCAACTGGTAGGCGTCTTCCCAGCGCGCCAGGCGCAGCAGCAGGCGCAGGCGCCACTCGGAGACGGTGTTGTCGCGCAGTTCGGGATCGTACTTGGTCATCACCTCAAGGGCGCGCGGGTCATAGCGCTTGGCCAGGGTGAGACCGATTTCGCGGGCGATCGACACTTTTTCGTCACGGGAGAAGTGCATGCTGCTGGCGTAGCCGTCGAGCAGGGCCATGGCCTTGTCGGGATCCTGGCGTGCCAGGCGGCGCAGGCCCAGGCCCACGGCGTCAGACATGGCCTCAGTGGCCGGCAGGAAGCGTGAAGGGTCGCTGAGCATGTCGGGCTTCTGCGCCACGTCCACCATCAAGCGGCCTTGGGCGCCGAGGGTGGGCAGGGTTTTCACCAGGCTGTTGGCCAGCGCGTAGTTGCGCGCTTCGGCGGCGAGTTTGGCGCGATCCCAGATCTTCTGTTCAGTGAGTTGGCCGTCAGCCGCCCACTGCCCGAAGGTGACATCGCAGGCCGCCGGTTGGGACTTGCCGGTCATCCACAGTTTTTCGGCGGTCTTGTAGCCTTCCGCTTTCAGGTTGTGGGTGAGCTGGAACTGGCCATGCAGGCAGTCGAGTTCGACGAAATTGAGCTTGGCGTCGTAGTACTTTTCAAAGGTCTGCCAGTCGCCACGCTCGGCCAACCAGCGCAACCAGCGCAGCTTCATCCAATTGGCCTGGGGCAGGTCGCCGTTTTTGGCGAGGAACTGCTCGATTTCCTGGTTGCTCGCGGTTTTCAGGCGTGCCGTCAGTTCGTCATAGGCCAGGTACGGTGTCAGCGGGTAGTCGGCCAGGGCTTGGCTGTATTGCATGTAAGGCCCGGTATCGCCCTTGGCCAAGGCGCGTTTGGCTTCATCGTAATATTGACGTTGGGTGGTGAGGTCCACGGCCTGTGCGGATTGAACGGCGGTGGCGGAAAGAAGCAGACAAGATAAAAAGTTGAAAAGGCGGCTGCGCATGAGACGTCCGTGCAGAGAAATCACGACTAGCATCGGCACCGCCGACACTGATTGCCCCTAGCTTAGCCTTTTGCCCAACGCAGACGAAAGCTTTGCCGGGCGGTTCGTTCAAGTTCGTTGGAAATGTCCTACAGAACGTGTCGGTAGCGAAAATGCCAGCCGCATCCCACCCCTAACTCAGGTAGAATGCGCGCCCAGTTTTTGGAGAAGCGTATGACCCTGCTCAAATTCAGCGATGTGTCCCTTGCTTTCGGCGCTATGCCGTTGTTGGACAAGGTGTCCTGGCAGATCGCCCGTGGTGAGCGGGTGTGCATCATCGGCCGCAACGGCACCGGCAAATCCAGCATGATGAAGCTGGTCAAAGGCGACCAGAAGCCCGATGACGGCTCCGTATGGCGCGCGCCGGGCCTCAAGATCGGCGAATTGCCGCAAGAATTGCCGGTGGCCGACGGACGGACAGTGTTCGACGTGGTTGCCGAAGGCCTCGACGGCGTCGGCGCGCTGCTCGCCGAATACCATCACCTGGCACAAAACTGTGTCACCGAAGACGACCTGAACAAGCTGATGCACGTCCAGCAAGACCTCGAAGCCCGTGATGGCTGGCGCTTGCAGCAACTGGTCGACAGCACCTTGAGCCGCCTGCAACTGCCGGCCGACAAGACGCTCGCCGAGTTGTCCGGTGGCTGGCGTCGTCGTGTGCTGCTGGCCCAGGCCCTGGTTTCCGAGCCGGACCTGTTGTTGCTCGATGAACCGACCAACCACCTGGACATCGGCGCGATTGCCTGGCTGGAGGAAGCCCTCAAGGAGTTCCAGGGCGCTGTGCTGTTCATCACGCACGATCGTTCCTTCCTGCAGAATCTGGCGACCCGCATCCTTGAGTTGGACCGTGGTGGTCTGATCGACTGGAACGGCGACTACGCCAGCTTCCTGGTACACAAGGAAGCCGCGCTGGCCGCCGAAGAAACCGCCAACGCGCTGTTCGACAAGAAGCTGGCCCAGGAAGAAGTCTGGATCCGTCAAGGCATCAAGGCCCGCCGCACCCGTAACGAAGGTCGCGTACGTGCCCTGAAAGCCCTGCGGGTCGAGCGCAGCGAGCGTCGCGAGCGCACCGGCAAGGCCAATATCCAGCTGGACACCGCCGACAAGTCGGGTAAGCAGGTGATGGTGCTGGAGAACGTCAGCTTCCATCACCCGGACGGCCCGTTCCTGATCAAGGACTTCTCCATGGTCCTGCAGCGCGGCGACCGTATCGGCCTGCTGGGCGCCAACGGCACCGGCAAGACCACATTGCTCAAGCTGATGCTCAGCGGTCTGCAGCCGACCAGCGGCACCGTGGAAGAGGGCACGCGCATCGACGTGGCTTACTTCGACCAGTTGCGCCACCAGTTGGACCTGGAAAAAACCGTGATCGATAACGTCGCCGAAGGTCGCGACTTCATCGATATCGACGGCCAGAGCCGCCACGTCCTAAGCTACTTGGGCGACTTCCTGTTCAGCCCGCAGCGTGCACGTACACCGGTGAAAGCCTTGTCCGGGGGAGAGCGTGCGCGCCTGCTGCTGGCCAAGCTGTTCAGTAAGCCGGCCAACCTGCTGGTCCTCGACGAACCGACCAACGACCTCGACGTGGAAACCCTCGAGCTGTTGGAAGAAGTGCTGCTGACCTTCAACGGCACTGTGCTGATGGTCAGCCACGACCGGGCATTCCTCGACAACGTGGTCACCAGCACCCTGGTCTTCGAAGGCGAAGGCAAGGTGCGTGAATACGTCGGTGGTTACCAGGACTGGCTGCGTCAGGGCGGCTCGCCGCGTCTGCTGGGCGTGACCGAGAGCAAGTCCGGCAAAGCTGACCTGAATTCGGCGGTGGTGGCGCCGGTGGCGGCTGCTACGCCGGTTGTGGAGTCGGCGCCGGTTGGCAAGAAGAAGCTCAGCTACAAGCTGCAGCGTGAGCTGGAAGCCTTGCCGGGTGATATCGACGCCAAGGAACAGCAGATTGCCGCGGTAGAAGCGGAGATGGCTGACGCCGGTTTCTACCTGCGTCCGGCGGCGGAAACTGCCAAGGTGATTGCTTCCCTGGAGAAACTGAATCAGGAGTTGGAAGTGCTGGTTGAGCGTTGGGCCGAGCTGGATGCCTGAGTGATCTGCACGTAATAAAAAACCCGGTGTTCATTTTCATGAGCACCGGGTTTTTTATATGAAATACAGTTGAAAATGTGCTTAAGAGGGTTTCACCAGCTTCACGGCCAGCACATCACACGGCGCGCCATGCAATACATCATTGGCAGTGGAGCCCAGCAATAACGCCAGGCCATGCCGGCCATGGCTGCCCACCACGATCAGGTCGCAGTTTTGTTCCTTGGCCAGATGGTGGATTTCCTGGCGCGGTTGGCCGTAAGTGAGGTGGGAGTTTTCCTTGGTCACTTCGGGGTATTTGAGAATCAACCGGTCCAGGCGCTCTTTGGCCTGATCGAACTGTTGTTGCTGCAACTGGGAAAGGTCCATGGGCACGTCACCCCCAAAGGCCATGGCCATTGGTTCGACGATATGCACCAGCGACAGTTTGGCACCGCTGGCGATCGCGAAGGCGCGGGCGCGCTTGATGACTGGATCGCACTCTTCGGTCAGGTCGACAGCGACCAGAATATGTTCGTAGGACATGGGGCGTTCCTCCAGGGGACTGCAATAAGTTCAGTATGGCTGCTTTCAAGCGGATGGGGTTGCGTCAGATCAAATCCGCTCATCTAGAAATTCGGGAGTACACATATGACGGTCTGGATAGTGGTGTCAATCCTTGTGGTGGTTCTGAGCCCTCTGGCATGGCTGCGCCCGTCGCGCCATCAGAGCGGGCGCATGGCCCTGCGCATGGAAGCACGCCGTATCGGCCTGGCCATGCAGTTGGCGCCCCAGGAGTGGCCCCATTGGCTCAAGCAGGAGCCGCCGAGCCCCTGTGCGCAGTACTGCCGGCCACGGCGCGGGAGCACGCCGGCCATCTGGAGTTACTGGCAGTTGGAGCCGGGTGTGTGGGTCAATCAGTGGCGTGAAGTGTGTGTCGATGAGAAGTTGTTGCCGCATTTTGCAAAGCTGCCGACCAACGTCTACAAGGTCGAGGCCGACAAGCAGATGATTGCGTTGTATTGGGGCGAGAAGGGCGAGGCGAGTGTGTTGAAAGATATCGATGTGTTGCTCAAGGCGCTTGCCTAAAAGCCAGGCAATAAAAAGCCCGACATCATCATCGGGCTGGAGTTGGCCAGGCAGGCCGGTAAATCTGTGTTTCCCGCGTCGGATGTTCATCCAGGCGCGTCAGGGTTGTCGCTAGCCTAGCGGTATATCCCGTTCTGTACAGCCTTTTCCCCGATCTTTTCTATTATTGATTTCGTGAATAGTTGAATATTGACGAATCACGGGCTTATGGTCGGGGTTCTGAAATGACTGGAAAGTCGCGTTTTTCCTAGCCTTTCGAGCGATTGACAATTGCCCGGAATTGGATGAAGGTGGCGTACCCAAATCAAACGGGCGTATGAATTGAGCGTTTGTCTGTCAGACGACTCATACAGAATCCCGACTATCGCATTGGCGGGTGTGCCTGGCGGATTGGCGTGAACATTGGCGAATTCATCAATGTCCAGCCAGAGGCCAGCGTCCAATGTGTACTGTTCAGCTTCCATATCGTGGAGATCAGTTGATGATTTACGAAGGTAAAGCCATCACGGTTAAGGCTCTTGAAAGTGGCATCGTCGAACTGAAATTCGACCTCAAGGGTGAGTCCGTCAACAAGTTCAACCGTCTAACCCTGAATGAATTGCGTCAGGCCGTAGACACCATCAAAGCTGATGCTTCGGTCAAGGGCGTGATCGTCTCCAGCGGCAAGGACGTGTTCATCGTCGGCGCTGACATCACCGAATTCGTCGACAACTTCAAGCTGCCCGATGCCGAGCTGGTGGCTGGCAACCTCGAAGCCAACAAGATCTTCAGCGATTTTGAAGACCTCAACGTACCGACCGTCGCCGCGATCAACGGCATCGCGTTGGGCGGTGGCCTGGAAATGTGCCTGGCGGCGGACTTCCGCGTCATGTCGGCCACTGCCAAGATCGGCCTGCCTGAAGTCAAACTGGGCATCTACCCAGGTTTCGGCGGCACCGTACGCCTGCCGCGTCTGATCGGTGCCGACAACGCTATCGAATGGATCGCCGCCGGTAAGGAAAACAAGGCTGAAGACGCCCTGAAAGTCGGTGCTGTCGACGCTGTAGTTGCCCCGGATAAACTGGCCGAAGCCGCACTGAACCTGATCAAGGGCGCCATCAGCGGCGAATTTGACTACAAGGCCAAGCGTCAGCCGAAGCTGGAAAAACTCAAGCTCAACGCCATCGAACAAATGATGTCGTTCGAAACCGCCAAAGGTTTCGTGGCTGGACAGGCCGGCCCGAACTACCCGGCGCCGGTTGAAGCGATCAAGACCATCCAGAAAGCCGCGAACTTCGGTCGCGACAAAGCCCTGGAAGTGGAAGCGGCTGGCTTCGTCAAACTGGCGAAAACCTCCGCAGCCCAGAGCCTGATCGGCCTGTTCCTGAACGATCAGGAACTGAAGAAAAAGGCCAAGGCCTACGACGAAATCGCCAAGGACGTGAAACAGGCTGCCGTACTCGGCGCCGGTATCATGGGCGGCGGTATCGCTTACCAGTCGGCGTCCAAAGGCACGCCGATCCTGATGAAAGACATCAACGAACACGGGATCGAGCAAGGCCTGGCGGAAGCCGCCAAGCTGCTGGTCGGTCGCGTGGACAAAGGTCGCATGACCGCCGCGAAAATGGCTGAAGTGCTCAACGGCATTCGTCCTACGCTGTCCTACGGCGATTTCGGTCATGTCGACCTGGTGGTCGAAGCGGTTGTCGAGAACCCTAAGGTCAAGCAAGCCGTACTGGCTGAAGTGGAAGCCCAGGTCAAAGACGACACCATCCTGGCCTCCAACACCTCGACCATTTCCATCTCGCTGCTGGCCAAGGCCCTCAAGCGTCCGGAAAACTTCGTCGGCATGCACTTCTTCAACCCGGTGCACATGATGCCGCTGGTAGAAGTGATCCGTGGCGAGAAGTCCAGCGAGCTGGCCGTTGCCACCACCGTTGCCTACGCCAAGAAAATGGGCAAGAACCCGATCGTGGTCAATGACTGCCCGGGCTTCCTGGTCAATCGCGTGCTGTTCCCGTACTTCGGCGGTTTCGCCAAGCTGGTCAGCGCTGGTGTGGACTTTGTGCGCATCGACAAAGTCATGGAAAAATTCGGCTGGCCAATGGGCCCGGCATACCTGATGGACGTGGTCGGCATCGACACCGGCCACCACGGTCGCGACGTCATGGCTGAAGGCTTCCCGGATCGCATGAAAGACGACCGCCGCTCGGCGATCGACGCGCTGTACGAGGCCAAGCGCCTGGGCCAGAAGAACGGTAAGGGCTTCTACGCCTACGAGGCTGACAAGAAGGGCAAGCAGAAGAAAGTGGCCGATCCGTCGGTGCACGAAGTGCTCGCTCCGGTCATCTACGAACAGCGTGAGGTGTCCGACGAGGACATCATCAACTGGATGATGATCGCCCTGTGCCTGGAAACCGTGCGTTGCCTGGAAGACGGCATCGTCGAGACCGCCGCCGAAGCCGATATGGGCCTGGTGTACGGTATTGGTTTCCCTCCATTCCGTGGTGGTGCACTGCGTTACATCGACTCGATCGGTGTGGCTGAGTTCGTTGCCCTGGCTGACAAATACGCTGATTTGGGCCCGCTGTACCACCCGACCGCGAAGCTGCGTGAAATGGCCAAGAACGGCCAGAGCTTCTTCGGTTAAGCGCCCAGACGACTAGAGCGAGAATATTTATGAGCTTGAATCCAAGAGACGTGGTGATTGTCGACTTCGGTCGCACACCGATGGGCCGCTCCAAGGGCGGCATGCACCGCAACACCCGTGCCGAAGACATGTCGGCACACTTGATCAGCAAAGTGCTGGAGCGCAACACCAAGGTCGACCCGAACGAAGTCGAGGACGTGATCTGGGGCTGCGTCAACCAGACCCTGGAGCAGGGTTGGAACATCGCGCGCATGGCGTCGCTGATGACCCAGATCCCGCACACTGCCGCGGGCCAGACCGTGAGCCGTCTGTGCGGTTCGTCGATGAGCGCGCTGCACACCGCCGCCCAGGCGATCATGACCGGCAACGGTGATGTGTTCGTGGTCGGTGGTGTGGAGCACATGGGCCATGTCAGCATGATGCACGGCGTCGATCCTAACCCGCACATGTCGCTGTACGCGGCGAAAGCCTCGGGCATGATGGGCCTGACCGCAGAAATGCTTGGCAAAATGCACGGCATTACCCGCGAAGCCCAGGACGCGTTCGGCTTGCGTTCCCACCAGCTCGCCCACAAGGCGACCCTGGAAGGCAAGTTCAAGGATGAAATCATCCCGATGAACGGTTATGACGAGAACGGTTTCCTGAAACTGTTCGACTACGACGAAACCATTCGTCCGGATACCACCCTGGAAAGCCTGGCGGCCCTCAAGCCAGCGTTCAATCCAAAGGGCGGCACCGTGACAGCCGGTACTTCGTCGCAAATCACCGACGGTGCTTCGTGCATGATCGTGATGTCGGCGCAGCGTGCCCAGGACTTGGGTATCCAACCGCTGGCCGTGATCCGTTCGATGGCCGTGGCGGGTGTGGACCCGGCAATCATGGGCTATGGTCCAGTACCGGCCACACAAAAAGCCTTGAAGCGCGCGGGCCTGACCATCAACGACATCGACTTCTTCGAGCTCAACGAAGCTTTCGCCGCACAGGCCCTGCCGGTGCTGAAAGATTTGAAAGTACTCGACAAGATGAATGAGAAGGTTAACCTGCACGGCGGCGCGATTGCCCTGGGCCACCCATTTGGTTGCTCCGGTGCACGTATCTCCGGCACTTTGCTTAACGTGATGAAGCAAAATGGCGGCAACCTCGGGGTAGCCACCATGTGCATTGGTCTCGGCCAAGGCATTTCCACCGTCTTCGAACGCGTCTAAGCGTTGGGTTGACGGAAGCCGGGGCCCAGTGCCCCGGTTTTTGTTTTTGGGTGGTTTTGTATTTTTTTTTTAACAAATTTTGTAAGAGGGCCAGAGCATGAAAGTCGAACCAGGGCTCTACCAGCATTATAAAGGTCCGCAGTACCGTGTTTTCAGTGTGGCGCGCCACTCCGAGACCGAAGAAGAAGTGGTGTTCTACCAAGCACTGTATGGCGATTACGGCTTTTGGGTGCGTCCTTTGAGCATGTTCCTGGAGACCGTCGAAGTTGACGGCGAGCAGGTCCCGCGCTTTGCTTTGGTCCAGGCCGAACCCAGTCTTTTTTCAGGGCAATAACGGCGGGTCGCGCAGAATGCTGCGCTTGACCTCACCTTGTTGCCACTATATATAGCGTTGCCGCGACAGGCGCCAACTGCCTTTCACTTCTCGAATTCAGGAATTTTCCGATCCATGGGCAAATCGCTGGTCATTGTGGAATCCCCGGCTAAGGCCAAGA
Source organism: Pseudomonas simiae (assembly GCF_000934565.1). Classification (NCBI taxonomy): domain Bacteria; kingdom Pseudomonadati; phylum Pseudomonadota; class Gammaproteobacteria; order Pseudomonadales; family Pseudomonadaceae; genus Pseudomonas; species Pseudomonas simiae. The sequence goes on from NZ_CP010896.1 coordinate 1,719,420, forward strand.
CCATCAACAAGTACTTGGGCAACGAGTACGTGGTGAAGTCGAGTATCGGCCATATCCGAGACCTGCCCACCAGCGGTTCGGCTAGCGCCAGTAAGGAGCCAGCCGCCAAGCGCGGCAAGGCGGCTGCGGGCGAAGGTCCGGTGCTCAGCCCTAAAGAGAAAGCGCGCAAGCAGCTGGTCTCGCGCATGGGTGTGGACCCGGATCATGGCTGGAAGGCCAAGTACGAAATCCTTCCAGGCAAGGAAAAGGTCATCGAAGAGCTGCGCCGGCTCGCCAAGGATGCCGACACCATCTATCTCGCAACGGACTTGGACCGCGAAGGGGAAGCCATTGCCTGGCACCTGCGGGAAGCCATCGGCGGCGACGACAGCCGCTACAAGCGTGTGGTGTTCAACGAAATCACCAAGAAGGCCATCCAAGAGGCCTTCTCCAAACCCGGCGAACTGGACATCGACCGCGTCAACGCCCAACAGGCCCGTCGTTTCCTCGACCGCGTCGTGGGTTACATGGTCTCGCCACTGCTGTGGGCCAAGATCGCCCGTGGGCTGTCCGCCGGCCGTGTGCAATCGGTTGCGGTGAAGCTGGTGGTGGAGCGTGAGCGCGAAATCCGTGCGTTCATCCCCGAAGAGTACTGGGAAGTCCACGCCGATCTGGGCACTGCCAAGGGCGCCAACGTGCGCTTTGAAGTGGCCCGCGAGAAAGGCGAGGCCTTCAAGCCGCTGAACGAAGCCCAGGCCATGGCGGCGCTGGAAAAGCTCAAGTCTTCCAGTTACAGCATCGTCAAGCGTGAGGACAAGCCGACCAGCAGCAAGCCATCGGCACCGTTCATCACCTCCACCCTGCAACAGGCCGCGAGCAACCGCCTGGGCTTTGGGGTGAAGAAAACCATGATGATGGCCCAGCGCTTGTACGAAGCCGGCTACATCACTTACATGCGTACCGACTCCACCAACCTGTCGGTGGACGCGGTCGCGATGGCGCGTACTTATATTGAAGAAGAGTTCGGCAAGAAGTACCTGCCCGAGAAACCGAACGTCTACAGCAGCAAGGAAGGCGCACAAGAGGCTCACGAAGCGATCCGTCCTTCCGACGCCAATACCACGCCTGCCAAGCTGAGCGGCATGGAGCGCGACGCTGAGCGCCTCTACGAGCTGATCTGGCGCCAGTTCCTGGCCTGCCAGATGCTGCCGGCGCAATACCTGTCCACCACCGTCACGGTGGCGGCTTCTGACTTCGAGCTGCGTGCCAAGGGCCGTATCCTCAAGTTCGACGGCTATACCCGTGTGATGCCGCAAATCGCCAAGCCTGGCGATGACGATGTGCTGCCGGACATGGCCCAGGGCGATACGCTGAAGCTGATCACGCTCGACCCGTCCCAGCACTTCACCAAGCCGCCGGCGCGTTATTCGGAAGCCAGCCTGGTGAAAGAGATGGAAAAACGCGGTATCGGTCGTCCTTCGACCTACGCGGCGATCATCTCCACCATTCAGGACCGTGGCTACGTTGCGCTGCACAACCGTCGTTTCTATTCGGAAAAGATGGGCGACATCGTCACCGAACGCCTGTCGGAAAGCTTCTCCAACCTGATGGACTACGGCTTCACCGCCGGCATGGAAGAGAACCTCGATGACGTGGCCCAGGGCGAACGCGATTGGAAAAACGTGCTGGACGAGTTCTACGGCGACTTCAAGAAAAAACTCGAAGTAGCTGAAAGCCCTGAAAGCGGTATGCGCGCCAATCAGCCGGTGATGACTGACATCCCGTGCCAGACCTGCGGCCGCCCGATGCAGATTCGTACGGCGTCCACCGGCGTGTTCCTCGGTTGCTCGGGCTACAGCCTGCCGCCGAAAGAGCGCTGCAAGGCCACCGTCAACCTGGTGCCGGGTGACGAAATCGCTGCCGATGACGAGGGGGAATCCGAGTCGCTGGTACTGCGTGGCAAGCACCGTTGCCCAATCTGCAGCACGGCGATGGACGCCTACCTGCTGGATGAAAAGCACAAGCTGCATATCTGCGGTAACAACCCGGATTGCAACGGCTACGAGATTGAAGAGGGCACCTATCGCATCAAAGGCTACGAAGGTCCGAGCCTGGAATGCGACAAGTGTGGCAGCGAGATGCAGCTCAAGACTGGCCGTTTCGGCAAGTTCTTCGGCTGCACCAACCCGACGTGCAAGAACACCCGCAAACTGCTGAAAAGCGGTGACGCGGCGCCGCCGAAGATGGACCCGGTGAAGATGCCTGAACTCAAGTGTGAGAAGGTCAACGACACCTACATCCTGCGTGACGGCGCTTCGGGGCTGTTCCTGGCTGCCAGCCAGTTCCCGAAAAACCGCGAGACCCGTGCACCGCTGGTGCTGGAGATCGTGCCGCACAAGGACGAGATCGATCCGAAGTACCACTTCCTGTGTGAAGCGCCGAAGAAGGATCCGGATGGTCGCCCAGCCGTGATCCGTTACAGCCGCAAGACCAAGGAGCAGTACGTGCAGACCGAAGTGGACGGCAAGCCTACTGGCTGGAAAGCGTTCTACGACGGCGGCAAGTGGAAGGTCGAGGACAAGCGCCAGGGCGCTTGACCCGTCGGATGCGCTGAAGATCCAATGTGGGAGGGGGCTTGCCCCCGATAGCGGTATATCAGTCGACATGTGTATGACTGATGCGCCGCAATCGGGGGGCAAGCCCCCTCCCACATTTGGATCAGTCTGGATCTGAACGTCGAGTTTTGCCCCCCATAAGCAGCGGTTTATTGCACTTGCAGTAGGCTCGGCTGATCCGTGACACTGTTCAGCCAGCATCACGCTTATTCGTTGTGGAGATTGCCGTTATGGCCAACGAACTCTATACCCGTACCAACCAGAAAATTTACTTCGCGGGTTTGTCCCTGGAAGCCCTTGGCCGCGCCGAGGAGGGGAAAGAGATGAATGCCATCGCGCTGGTCCAGGCGGGGCGTGAAGCGGCATTGTTCCACCTGTACGGTGCCTTGCTGGGCCTGTGCCATGAAATCGCCGGGTTCTACCGTTTGCCCCAGGCGGGTTCGCCTCGTGCAGAGATGATCATGAACCGCGAAGTGCTGGACTCGATGGCGATTCCTGAGCTGGCTGAGCTGGTTGAAATGGCCCAAAGCCCCGACAGCTGGGTCTCACGCCTGCTCAAGGCGCATGCCGATATGTTCCAACCGCCGCGTATTCCCCATGTGCCCAAGGGCGATGTGACTCAACCGTTGATCGTGGCGGTTGCGGTTGAAGAGGATGAGCCCAAGCCGTTGAGCCGGGAAGAGCTGGAAAGCTGGCGCCAGGCACTGAAAAAGATGGCGCTGCGCTTTCGCGAAGGCCTCAACGAGTGCTGAGGCGGCGTCACTGATTTACACCGATCAATCTGTGGGAGCTCGCTCCCACATGTGAACCGGGTCATCCTGGCACCATTCATCAAGCCGCAACGAAACCTGGCCAGATCCTCAGCGAAACGCAGCGGATGACTGATATAATCCCGGCCTTTCGTGGAGAACAGACTTTTATGCCGACGTCCTTTCTGGAAATTGTTGAGTTGCCTGACGGCCGAATCGAGCTGCGTCGGGCTGAGGACGAGGGTTCTCTGGTCATTCTGGATTTTTCCGAGGACGCCAAAGTGTTCCTGCAGGGCCAGCACGTGGAAGTGGCTAAAGCCATGTTGAGCGTGGGCGTGCAGATGGCAGGTCGCCTGGCAGAAGGCGAGCCGGAGAAAGAAGACGGGCCGCGCGTTCTTCACTGAGTTCCAGTGAGAAGAGGACGTGCTGTGGTGAGCGGGCAAGCTGGCTCACTGCAGAATCCCGCTCACCACGGACGTTCGTGGAGTGCGGGATTGTCTACAGGGCTTTCGCCGCTCAGTACTTATCCCAATCGAATATTCAAGCTCTGAGCATCGCCCGTGCGCGCGGCACTGATCAGTTGTTGCTTGGCACTGACACTCAGTGGATTCAACCAGCTCACCACCGTATGGCTACGGCCCAGACGCAGGGCTTCGCAGGTCAATTGCTGCGCACTTTGCGCGCCGCGCGGTTGCAGCAGCAGGATGCGCTCGCGGTTGAGGCCGGCGTCCCGTAGCCAGGCTTGGGTCAGGCTGGCGGGTGGGGCGATCAGCGTCAGCCAGCGCGCGTCCTGCTCTTCGCTCAATTCGCGTAGGATCGGCGCCAGCAGGCTCAGGCAGCTCCCCGCTGCACCGCGCAACGACAATTCACTGAACGCCTCAGGCTCGGCGCTCCAGGGCGCTTCGACCGTTTCCTTGAGAATGGGCGCAAGGGGTTGGGCCATGAAGGCCTCGAACAGCGACAGTTGTGTGTGTTGTGGGGTGTGGACGAGCTGCATGATGCCTCCTTTAGCGGCGAATGACGCCGACGCTCAAGCCTTCGATCACCAGGTCCTGATCTTTCAGGTTCACTTCAATCGGGGCGAACTCAGGGTTCTCGGCCAGGAGCCAGACCTTGCTGCCTTCGCGCTTGAAGCGTTTGACGGTGACTTCATCGCCGATACGGGCGACGACGATCTGGCCATTACGGGCTTCGCGGGTGGTGTGGACGGCCAGCAGGTCGCCATCGAAGATGCCCACGTCCTTCATGCTCATGCCATGGACCCGCAAGAGGTAGTCGGCGCGCGGATGGAAGAAGGTCGGGTTGATGTTGCAGGATTCCTCGACGTGCTGCTGCGCCAGGATCGGCGCACCGGCAGCGACGCGACCGATGATCGGCAGGGTCGATTCGTCGGCCTTGGCTTCGAAGCCAGGGATGCGGATACCGCGCGAGGCACCGGGGGTCATCTCGATCGCGCCTTTGCGAGCGAGGGCCTTGAGGTGTTCTTCGGCGGCATTGGGGGACTTGAACCCCAGTTCCAGCGCAATTTCCGCTCGCGTCGGCGGGTAGCCGTTGTCATCGAGGCAGCGCTTGATAAAAGCCAGAATCTCAGCTTGGCGTGGCGTCAGTTTTAGCATGTTGATCGCTCTGTCTTTTTATACAGTGACTGGGATTATATACAGTGTACTGCGCTTGGCAATCCTCCTTTTCGAGTGCGCCGCTGGACGGTCATCGTGCAGGCTTCCCACACGCCAGAGATAGCGCTGCCTACAGAGGCGTAAGGATGTGATTAAATAGCGATGAAATACATGACTGCCCGGCCGGAAAGCGAACCCGCAGGCTTGACAAGACACAACCTGAAACGTATGTTTCAAACAAGTGTTTGTCAGGCGGAGTAGCCATGGCCCAGTCGGAAACCGTTGAACGCATTCTCGATGCTGCCGAGCAATTGTTTGCGGAAAAAGGATTTGCTGAAACGTCGTTGCGGCTGATCACCAGCAAGGCTGGGGTTAACCTCGCTGCTGTGAACTACCATTTCGGTTCGAAAAAGGCCCTGATCCAGGCGGTGTTTTCGCGCTTCCTGGGGCCGTTCTGCACCAGCCTTGACCGTGAGCTTGAGCGTCGCCAGGCCAAGGCTGACCACAAGCCGACCCTGGAAGAATTGCTGGAAATCCTCGTTGAGCAGGCCCTGGTGGTTCAGCCCAGGAGCGGCAACGATTTGTCGATCTTCATGCGCCTGCTGGGCCTGGCGTTCAGCCAGAGCCAGGGGCACCTGCGGCGTTATCTGGAAGACATGTACGGCAAGGTATTTCGTCGCTATATGTTGCTGGTCAACGAAGCCGCTCCGCGTATTCCACCGATTGAGCTGTTCTGGCGCGTGCACTTCATGCTCGGTGCCGCCGCGTTCAGCATGTCCGGGATCAAGGCGTTGCGGGCGATTGCCGAGACTGATTTCGGCGTCAACACCTCCATTGAACAGGTCATGCGCCTGATGGTGCCGTTCCTGGCTGCCGGCATGCGCGCCGAAACCGGTGTGACCGACGCCGCCATGGCCGCCGCCCAATTGCGTCCACGCAGCAAGTCCGTGCCAACACCCGCCAAGGTTTGACCGCGCCGGGTGGGCGCGGCCGCTTGCATCCGCTAAGCTAGCGGCCCATGCCGAATTCAGCTATTTACTCGCAACCCGTTGTGCTCACCGTGCCTGGTGAGGGCAACGGGTTGTGTGCGTTATTTAAGGAAGGTTTATGACTGCTGCCCTGCAAGGTTCTTTGATGGTCGACGTTGCCGGCACCTGGCTCACGGCCGAGGACCGCCACCTGCTGCGCCAGCCTGAAGTGGGTGGCCTGATTATCTTTGCGCGCAACATCGAGCATCCGCGTCAGGTGCGGGCGTTGAGTGCGGCGATTCGTGCCGTGCGTCCGGACCTGCTGTTGGCCGTCGATCAGGAAGGTGGCCGCGTACAGCGTCTGCGTCAGGGGTTTGTGCGCTTGCCGGCCATGCGTGCCTTGGCGGATAACCCCAACGCCGAATACCTGGCCGAACAATGCGGCTGGATTATGGCGACTGAAGTGTTGGCCGTTGGCTTGGACCTGAGCTTCGCCCCGGTGCTGGACCTGGACTACCAACGCAGCGCCGTGGTCGGCACCCGCTCCTTCGAAGGCGACCCCGTGCGCGCCGCCGTGCTGGCCGGTGCCTTTATCCGTGGCATGAACAGTGCCGGCATGGCGGCCACCGGCAAGCATTTTCCTGGTCACGGTTGGGCCGAGGCCGATTCCCACGTTGCCATTCCCAATGATGAACGCAGTCTTGAGCAGATTCGTGCGCATGATCTGGTGCCTTTCGCGCGCTTGAGCAAGCAATTGGCGGCGGTGATGCCGGCCCACGTCATCTACCCGCAAGTCGATGCCCAGCCAGCCGGGTTCTCACGCCGCTGGTTGCAGGACATCCTGCGCGGCGAATTGCAGTTCGATGGGGTGATTTTCAGCGATGACCTGTCCATGGCCGGTGCCCATGTGGTGGGCGATGCCGCCAGTCGCATCGAAGCGGCGCTGTCGGCAGGTTGCGACATGGGGTTGGTATGCAATGATCGCGCGGCTGCTGAGCTGGCGCTGACCGCCGCCCAGCGCATGAAGGTCAAGCCATCAGCTCGAATCGCACGCATGCGCGGCCAGGCGATTGCGTCGACGGACTACAAGCAGGACCCGCGCTGGTTGGCGGCGCTTACCGCGTTGCGGGATGCTCAGTTGATCGGCTGAACACCGCGTCGCGGCTATCGCAGGCTTGCCTGCGATAGCGGTCTAACCGTCAACGCTTCTCTTGCTTGTGCGGCAATGGCGCAAACAACGCTTCAATGTCCTCATTGCCCAGTTGCCAGTCCCCGGTGGTGCGCCCGTCCAGTACCCCCGCTGCCAGGTCGGATTTCTCCTTCTGCAGGTGTTGGATTTTCTCCTCCACCGTGCCTCGGGCAATCATCTTGTAGACGAACACCGGCTTCTCCTGACCGATGCGATAGGCGCGGTCGGTGGCCTGGTTTTCCGTGGCCGGGTTCCACCAAGGATCGTAGTGGATCACCGTATCGGCTTCGGTCAAGTTCAGGCCGACGCCCCCGGCCTTCAAGCTGATCAGAAAAATCTGTAGCTTGCCGCTCTGGAAATCCTTCACCGGTGTGCGTCGATCCCTTGTCTGGCCGGTGAGCAGTGCGTAGGCCACGCCACGTTTTTTCAGCTCGACTTCGATCAGGCTCAACATCGAGGTGAACTGGGAAAACAGCAGGATCCGCCGGCCTTCCTCAAACAGCTCCGCAAGCATTTCCATCAAGCTATCAAGCTTGCCCGAGCTGCTGCCACGGGCGGGCAGGGTTGCATCGTTGACCAGGCGCAGGTCGCAGCACACCTGGCGCAGCTTCAGCAGTGCCTCAAGAATGATGATCTGGCTACGTGCCACGCCCTTGCGAGTGATCTCGTCGCGCACCTTTTTGTCCATGGCCAGGCGCATGGTTTCGTACACGTCGCGCTGGGCCTCATTGAGGTCGACCCAGTGGATGATCTCGGTCTTGGGTGGCAGCTCTGTTGCCACCTGCTCTTTGGTGCGGCGCAGCAGGAAGGGTTTTATCCGACCGTTCAGGTGTTGCAATCGCACATCGCTGGCGCGCTTTTCGATGGGCGTGCGGTAGTCGCGGTTGAAGCTTTTTACGTCGCCCAGCCAGCCTGGGAGCAGGAAGTGGAACAGCGACCAGAGTTCGCCCAAATGGTTTTCCAGCGGCGTGCCGCTCAGGCACAGGCGCTGTCGTGCATTCAGCTCACGTGCGGCCTGGGCCGCCTTGCTGGACGGGTTCTTGATGTACTGGGCCTCATCGAGGATCAGCACATGCAGGGGCAGGGCTGAGAGCTGTTCGATGTCCTTGGGCAGCAGGGCGTAGGTGGTCAGCAGCAGGTCATAGTCCTGCAGGGTCGCGAAATGTTTCTTACGTGCTGCGCCATACAGTGCCAACACGTTGAGTTGCGGTGTGAAGTGCGCTGCCTCATCCAGCCAGTTGGGAATCAGGCTGGTGGGCATTACCACCATGCACGGTCGATCCAGGCGCCCGGCGATTTTCTCCGTGAGAATATGCGCCAGGGTCTGCAGGGTTTTGCCCAGTCCCATGTCATCCGCCAGTATCCCGCCAACCTCCAGCTGGCGCAGTGACTGCATCCAGCTCAAGCCTTCCAGCTGGTACGGACGCAAGGTCGCGTTCAGCCCTTCGGGGGCCACGCAGGTGAAGTCCTTGATGTCTCGGAGGCGCTGGGCAAAGTTGCGGATCTTCTCGCCACCTTCCCATTGCAGCGGTAGATCTTCCAGCGGGTTCAACCGAATCGCGTCGGCCTTCGCCAGGCGCAGTGTGGTGGTACCGGCGTCCTGCAGGTAGAACTCGCCGAGGGTAGCCAGCACCGGTTTCAGACGACCGTAGGGCAGGGCGACTTGCAGCGGACCATGCCCGCCATTGGGCAGGCCGGGGATGTTCACCAGGATCAGTTCATCATCGCGGCGGCGTGCGAGTTTTTCCGGGTTGAGGATCTCGGTGTGGGAGCGCATCAGGTTCAGCAGGATCGGCAGCAGGCTCAGCCGCTCACCGTTGACGATAATTCCCAGCTCCAGGTCGAACCAATCGCGCTCCGGGCCTTCATCGACGGTGGCGTACCAGTCATCGACGGCGCTCAGGTCGAAGCCGAAATCCTCATCGATCTGCAACTCCCAACCCTCGGCGCGCAAGGTCGGTGATGCATTGAGGGTGAAGTTCAGCCAGGCGCTGTCATTGACCATCTCGAACAGCTCGCCGGCGCTTTCCGGCAGCGCCTTGCTCTGGCGCGTGGCGATCTTGAAACCCAGTAGGCGCAGTTGTTCACGGTACGGCTGCTCAAGCTCCGGATGCCGCTTGATGCGCAGGCTTTGGGTTTCCTGGCGCACGATGATGTCGGCGTTTTTCTGCCCGCTGACATAGTTGCCCAAGTAGTTGAACGACAGCGCCGCGCGATGCTGGATATAGCGCTGCATCTTGCCGTTGCGCGGTTCAAAGGCACTGAACTCGACACTGGCGAGCCACAAGCGCGGCACGGGCACGACATCCTCCATCACCACCTGCGGCAACGCCACCCGGTTTTCCAGCACGGCCTGGAGTTTTTCCAGCAGCTCGGCATCTTGTGCAGCGGCCGGGTAGGCCAGGGTTTCCTGGACCTTGAGCAGCACCGCCGCGATATGTTTGCAGTTGGTGTGCACCGGGCAAGTGCAGCGGCTGTCCACCAGGATCAGCGTGCCTTTGGCCGATTCGCGCAGCGAAATGGTCTGCCGGTAGACGTTGCCGCCCGAGCCTTCGCAACTGGCGACAATGGTGCTGTCACCGCACTCGACAATGCGCACCCGGTTCTCCAGGGCATAACGTCGCCCGCGCTCCAGGCTTTGCTCTTTAAAGCGATTGGCCCACGAAGGGGCCAGGGGTTTGGTCAGCGACGCTGTCAGGGGCATGGCGCTGGATCAGTCCTGGATGTCGGGCGGTGGCGCGCTGGGGGGCTTGGCGGTCAGCGAGGTGATCTTGATCAGCAACGCCAGGTGGCCGCCGTCCAGGTAGTTGAGCTGGTTGTTCTTGGTGCGCACATCGGTCTGGCTCAAGTGTTCGCTGGCGATCACGCTGCCGTTGGCGTCGAACTGGTTGATCCAGAAGTTCGCATCGATATCGGTAAAACGCCCCAATTGCAGGCTCAACACGCCCTCGATGGGAAACTGGCCGAACTGCTCCTGGCCGTCGGTGATGGCGACTTTGACCGGCTGATCGCCGAGGTTCTGCTCCCAGGCCTTGTGCGCCAGCACCGTGTAGCTTGAGTCGGCACGCAGCTTGTCGACGATATTACTCAGGCGCGGCGGACTCCATTTATCACCCAGGCGCACGGCGCCGGCATCCCAGTTTTCCGGCGCGGCGCGGCTGTTGATCACCGGCTCCGCGTTCTGGCGCACCAGGATCATTTCCACCTGGTAGGGGCTGTCGGCGAACGCCGCAGGTGCCGCTACCACCAACAACAGGCTCAAAATGCGGAACAGGCGCATCGGGGCGTCCTTCAAGCAGATTTCGGGATGAGGCGCTCGAACAACGCCTCCAATGTATTAAAGCGTTCTTCGGCACGTTCCATCGGCACCATGAACTTGAACAGCGTAGCCCCTTCGAACTTGTAGCGGTTGGGCTGGCCCTGGATCAGCTTGATCAGCACCAGTGGATCCACCGGTGTCTGCGCCTCGAACTCGATGCGCCCACCCTGCGGCCCGGCGTCGACTTTCTTGATGCCAAGCTGCTCGGCCTGCAATTTCAGCAGGGTCAGGCGCACCAGGTTCTTGGTCGGTTCCGGCAACAGGCCGAAGCGGTCGATCATCTCCACCTGCAGGTCCTTGAGACCTTCTTCGTCGGTGGCCGAGGCGATGCGTTTGTACAGGATCAGCCGCGCATGCACATCCGGCAGGTAGTCTTCGGGAATCAACGCCGGCAAGCGCAGGTTGATCTCCGGACCGCCGCCCAGCGGTTGATCGAGGTTCGGTTGCTCGCCTTTGCGGATGGCTTTCACCGCGCGCTCAAGCATCTCCATATACAGGGTGAAACCGACCGCCTGGATCTGCCCGCTCTGGCCGTCGCCCAACAGTTCACCGGCACCACGGATTTCCAGGTCGTTGGTGGCCAGTACAAAACCGGCGCCCAGGTCCTGGGTGTTGGCGATGGCTTCCAGGCGCTTTTCGGCGTCGGAGGTGATCTGTTGGCGCGGCGGCGTCAGCAGGTAGGCATACGCCTGGTGGTGACTACGCCCCACCCGGCCGCGCAGTTGGTGCAGTTGGGCCAGGCCGAACTTGTCCGCCCGTTCGATGATGATGGTGTTCGCGCTTGGCACGTCGATACCGGTCTCGATGATGGTCGAGGCGATCAGCACGTTGAAGCGCTTGTGGTAGAAGTCGCTCATCACCTGTTCGAGTTCGCGCTCGCGCATTTGGCCGTGGCCGATGGCGATACGCGCCTCCGGCACCAGCTCGGCGAGGTCGGCGGCGCATTTCTCGATGGTTTTTACGTCGTTGTGCAGGTAGTAAACCTGCCCGCCGCGCAGCAGTTCGCGCAACAGCGCTTCCTTGACCGTGCTCTTGTTCTGCTCCATCACGAAGGTGCGCACCGACAGGCGACGTGCCGGCGGCGTGGCGATGATCGACAGATCGCGCATGCCCGACACCGCCATGTTCAGCGTGCGCGGAATCGGTGTGGCGGTGAGGGTGAGGATGTCGACTTCGCTGCGCAGGGCCTTGAGCTGTTCTTTCTGACGCACACCAAAGCGGTGTTCTTCGTCGATGATCACCAGGCCCAGGTTCTTGATCTTCACGTCGTCCGACAGCAGCTTGTGCGTGCCGATCACGATGTCGATCTTGCCTTCGGCCAAATCGGCGATGGCCGCATTCACTTCCTTGGCCGATTTGAAGCGGCTCATGACTTCCACGGTCACTGGCCAGTCGGCAAAGCGGTCGCGGAAGCTGTTGTAGTGCTGCTGGGCGAGCAAGGTGGTGGGGACCAGAATCGCTACTTGCTTGCCGCCATGCACGGCAATAAAAGCGGCGCGCATGGCCACTTCGGTCTTGCCGAAGCCCACGTCGCCGCAGACCAGGCGGTCCATGGGCTTGGGCGCGAGCATGTCGGCGCGCACGGCTTCGATGGTGGTTTGCTGGTCCGGGGTTTCCTCGAAAGCGAAGCCGGCGCTGAAGGTGGCGTAGTCGGCTTTCGGGTCGGCAAACGCGTAACCTTCGCGCGCCGCGCGGCGTGCATAGATGTCGAGCAGTTCGGCGGCGACGTCGCGCACTTGTTCGGCGGCCTTGCGCTTGGCTTTCTGCCAGGTCTCCGAGCCCAAGCGGTGCAACGGCGCCAGGGCGTCGTCGCTGCCAGTGTAGCGGGCGATCAAATGCAGGTTGGCCACCGGTACATAGAGCTTGGCGCCCTCGGCGTATTCCATGGTGAGGAATTCGGCGGCCTGGTTGTCGATCTCCAGGGTCTGCAAGCCCAGGTAGCGGCCGACGCCGTGGTCGATATGCACCACCGGCGCGCCTTCGCGCAGCTCGGTGAGGTTCTTGATCACGGCATCGTTGTTGGCATCGGCGCGTTTTTCACGACGGCGGCGCTGCATCACACGCTGGCCGAACAGCGGGCTTTCGGCAATCAGCGCTAGAGCCGGATCATCCAGCAACAGGCCTTCGTCCAGTGGCGCGATGGTGATCGCCAGGCGCTCTTTGCTTTTGACAAAATCGGGCCAGCTGTCGACGGTTTTCGGTCGCAGCTTCAGGCGTTCGAGCAGTTCCAGCAGCACTTCGCGACGGCCTGCGGATTCGGCGGTAAACAGCACGCGGCCAGGGAAGTCGCCGAGGAAGTTGGACAGCGCTTCCAGCGGTTGCGTGGCTTTGGCCTGGATCGCCAGGTCCGGCAGTGTTGCCGCCGGGAAGCGTTCACGGCCAGCGCCGGTTTCCACATCCTGTTGGCTGGCGACCACACGCGGCCAGCTTTTCAGGCGCGCGAAGCAGTCTTCCACTGGCAGGAACAGTTCTGCAGGCGGCAATAAAGGACGGGACGGATCGACGCGGCGCTCTTCATAGCGGTTACGCACGTCGTTCCAGAAGTTTTCTGCGGCCTGTTCGATACCCGGCAGCGAGAACACCTGGGTGTCCTGGGGCAGGTAATCGAAAAGGGTGGAGGTTTCGTCAAAGAACAACGGCAGGTAGTACTCGATACCGGCCGGGGTAATCCCGCTGCTGAGGTCCTGGAAGATCGGGCAGCGGCGGAAGTCCACGTCGAAGCGTTCACGGAAGCGCGCCTTGAAGCGGGTGACCGCGTCTTTTTGCAGCGGGAATTCCCGCGCGGGGAGCAGCTTGACCGAGTCGACTTTATCAATGGAGCGCTGGTTTTCCGGATCGAAGGTACGCAGGGTCTCGATTTCGTCATCGAACAGGTCGATGCGGTACGGCAACTTGCTGCCCATCGGGAACAGGTCGATCAGCGCCCCGCGCACGGCGAATTCGCCGTGCTCGTACACCGTGTCCACGCAGCGGTAGCCGCTGGCTTCCAGGCGCGTGCGCATCTGTTCCACGTCGAGCTTCTGACCGATATCCAGCACCAGGCTGCTGCCCAGCAGGAACTTGGTCGGCGCCAGACGATGCAGCGCCGTGGTAATAGGCACCACCAGCACGCCATGGGCCAGTTCCGGCAGGCGGTACAGGCTGGCGATACGCTGGGAGATGATGTCCTGGTGCGGCGAGAACAGGTCGTAGGGCAGGGTTTCCCAGTCGGGGAAGTGCAGCACCGGCAAATCGGGGGCGAAGAAGCTCAGCTCCTGCTCCAACCGTTCGGCGCTTTGGCTGTCGGCGGTGAGCAGCAGGGTAAAGCGCTTGGCTGCGCTGGCAGCCTCGGCGATGGCCAGGCTCAGGGCGGCACCGGGCAGGTTGCCCCAGTGCTGTTTACCTGCCGCGGCAGGGAGAAGCGGTAGACGCAGAACGGGCACGGAAGGTTGAGCTCCAAGCGTTGCGACAAAGTCGGTAATTGTAACGGCCCAAGGTGCCGCCTGTCAGTTTCTGACTGAGCCTATTACGGTTTATGGGAAATGTAGTGGCTAAGACAAACAATGGCGGGTTTTGACTCAATATGTAGTGCCAAAATGTACGCGTTTTTCGGAGGGTTACGGACAAGTTGTCTTGCGCGTGCCATTAGTGGCCTTCTGGAACCCGCGTATTTACTGGGCTGTAGCGGGGTGTCAATTTTCCGCAAGGGCTTTTTGTTGCTGAAGGCGCATTGCTCCGGGGGCGGTCGGGCGGCATAATGTAGCCCCTTTTTTCAGCCCCTACATGTGGAAGGTTCCCGTGACTCAGAAGCCCGACCAGTGTCTTGGTGAATGGATCGACCGTGAAGCACTCGCAGAAGCGATGATCCCGCTTATCGGTCAGCTGTACCGCAATAACAATGTGGTGAGCTCGATCTATGGCCGCAGCCTGATCAACCAGTCCGTCATCGCGATTCTCAAAGCCCACCGCTTTGCGCGTCACCGTTCCGCCGACGACAGCGAACTCTCCGTCCACGAAACATTCCCACTGCTTAAGGCCATGAGCGAGCTCAAGCTCGGCGCGGCATCGGTAGACCTGGGCAAGCTGGCCTACAAATTCCGCAAGGAAGGCGCCGGCCGTACCGCCGAGCAGTTCGTGCGTGAAGAAATGGCCGATGTGGTTGGCCAGCAAAACGCCGCTGCCCGCAAAGGCACCGACGTTGTGCTGTACGGCTTCGGTCGTATCGGCCGCCTGCTGGCACGCATCCTGATCGAAAAAACCGGTGGCGGCGACGGCCTGCGCCTGCGGGCCATCGTGGTGCGTAAAGGCGCCGAGAACGACCTGACCAAGCGTGCCAGCCTGCTGCGCCGCGATTCGGTACACGGCCCGTTCAACGGCACCATCGTCATCGACGAAGAAAACAACACCATCACCGCCAACGGTAACCTGATCCAGGTGATCTACGCGAAGAACCCGTCCGAGGTGGATTACACCCAGTACGGCATCAAGGACGCCCTGCTGGTGGACAACACCGGTGTATGGCGTGACGCCGAAGGTCTGGGCCAGCACTTGGCCTGCCCGGGTGTTGACCGCGTTGTCCTGACCGCGCCTGGCAAAGGCAAGCTGAAGAACATCGTTCACGGCATCAACCACGCTGAAATCACCGCTGACGACAAGATCGTTTCCGCCGCTTCCTGCACCACCAACGCCATCGTGCCGGTGCTGAAGGCTGTGAATGACAAGTTCGGCATCGTCAACGGCCACGTTGAAACCGTTCACTCGTACACCAACGACCAGAACCTGATCGACAACTTCCACAAAGGCGATCGCCGTGGCCGCAGCGCTGCGTTGAACATGGTGATCACCGAGACCGGTGCTGCCACCGCTGCTGCCAAGGCCTTGCCTGAGCTGGCCGGCAAACTGACCGGTAATGCGATCCGCGTTCCGACGCCAAACGTGTCGATGGCCATTCTCAACCTGAACCTTGAGAAAGCCGCTACCCGTGAAGAGATGAACGAGTACCTGCGCTACATGGCGCTGCACTCCGATCTGCATAAGCAAATCGACTTCGTCAACTCGCAGGAAGTGGTCTCCACCGACTTCGTGGGCTCGCGCCACGCCGGTGTGGTGGACGCCGAAGCGACCATTACCCAGGACAACCGCGTTGTACTGTACGTGTGGTACGACAACGAGTTCGGCTACAGCTGCCAGGTGGTTCGCGTGATGGAAGACATGGCCGGGGTCAACCCGCCTGCGTTCCCGCGCTAAGCATTAGCGTTGAATGAAAAAGCCCCGACTGGTTCGGGGCTTTTTTTATGGCTGGGGGTTTTGTGTTGTTTGGTGGGGCCTCTTCGCAGGCAAGCCAGCTCCCACATTCTCATAGGTGCATACATTCAAATGTGGGAGCTGGCTTGCCTGCGATGGGGCCTTCAGTCCAAAAGCTTGTTGCGCAGGCTGGCGGACAACCCCTCGGGCGCCAACCAAATCCCGAGGTATGCCCGCGCCAGCGCGTCATCGCGGCTGCTGAACACCACTTGCCCATTGATCTCCAGGTGCAAGCCACGCCCTGGTCGATAATCCAGGGCGTATCGATCACCGGCTTGAATATTACGAAAGCGAGCATGCAGTTTTTCCAGTTCCGGCTTCAAGCTCGCGTTGGCTTGCTGGCGTTCCAGCGTTGTATTAGCCGCCTTGATCACGTCATTGCGGTCGATGTCGCGAAAGTAATACAGCGTCAGGCGCAGCGCTTTTTGTTGTGCCCAAGCCTGCTTGGCGCTCAGGTCGGACGGGGCATACAGCGCAGCCGCGTAAACATCCGCCCAGAGGTAAGTGAGCACCGCCTGGTTTTTCAACGTCAGTTGCTGGGACTGCGCCGGAAAATCGGCCTGCTTCAGCCGATCCGCCTCATTGGCCTGCACCATGATGGACAGCATCAGTAATAAACAGAAAACGACGTGTCGCATAATTGCCCGTCCTGTAAGGGTGCTTGTCGGCAGTGTAATTGCAAATTCCTGATGTTGTAGTAAAGGCAAGACTGGCCTACGACGCGACCAAGGGTTAATGTTCGCGGCGTTGAGCCTTATATAGACTGTGCCCCGGTTCACACACTTGAGCCAAATTGTCCTTCATGACCGCTGGCCGCGGCATGATTTAGCCCGGCGTCCAACCGTACGCCTGGCCTGTTCTGAGGAGTACGCATGGCTGTCTACAACTACGACGTGGTGGTACTGGGTTCCGGCCCGGCTGGAGAAGGTGCGGCGATGAACGCCGCCAAAGCGGGGCGCAAGGTGGCGATGGTCGATAGCCGTCGCCAGGTCGGCGGTAACTGCACCCACCTGGGCACCATCCCGTCCAAGGCCTTGCGTCACTCCGTGCGCCAGATCATGCAGTTCAATACCAACCCGATGTTCCGGGCCATTGGTGAGCCGCGCTGGTTCTCGTTCCCGGACGTGCTCAAAAGCGCCGAGAAAGTCATCTCCAAGCAAGTCGCCTCGCGTACCGGCTACTACGCCCGTAACCGCGTCGACTTGTTCTTTGGCACCGGCAGCTTCGCCGACGAGCAAACCATCGAAGTGGTCTGCCCCAACGGCGTGGTCGAGAAGCTGGTGGCCAAACACATCATCATCGCCACGGGTTCGCGTCCGTATCGTCCGGCAGACATCGATTTCCACCACCCGCGTATCTACGATAGCGACACCATCCTGAGCCTGGGCCACACCCCGCGCAAACTGATCATCTACGGCGCCGGGGTGATCGGCTGTGAATACGCCTCGATCTTCAGCGGCCTGGGTGTACTGGTCGAACTGGTGGACAACCGCGACCAGTTGCTGAGCTTCCTCGACTCGGAAATTTCCCAGGCGTTGAGCTACCACTTCAGCAACAACAACATCACTGTGCGCCACAACGAAGAGTACGAGCGGGTCGAAGGCCTGGATAACGGCGTGATCCTGCACCTCAAGTCCGGCAAGAAGATCAAGGCCGACGCCTTGCTGTGGTGCAACGGCCGCACTGGTAACACCGACAAGCTGGGCATGGAAAACATCGGGGTCAAGGTCAACAGCCGTGGCCAGATCGAAGTCGATGAGAACTACCGCACCTGCGTGACCAACATTTACGGCGCCGGTGATGTGATTGGCTGGCCGAGCCTGGCCAGTGCCGCCCATGACCAGGGCCGTTCAGCCGCTGGCAGCATTGTCGACAATGGCAGCTGGCGCTATGTGAACGACGTACCGACCGGGATCTACACCATTCCGGAGATCAGCTCGATCGGTAAGAACGAGCACGAACTGACCAAGGCCAAGGTGCCTTACGAAGTGGGCAAGGCGTTCTTCAAGAGCATGGCGCGTGCGCAGATCGCCGGTGAGCCGCAAGGCATGCTGAAGATCCTGTTCCACCGTGAAACCCTGGAAGTCCTCGGCGTGCATTGCTTCGGCTACCAGGCCTCGGAGATCGTGCATATCGGCCAGGCGATCATGAACCAGCCGGGCGAACTCAATACCCTCAAGTACTTCGTCAACACCACGTTCAACTACCCGACCATGGCGGAAGCCTATCGGGTAGCGGCCTACGACGGCCTCAACCGGCTTTTTTGAGCGGCTCCGGCCGGTGGCCTGAGCCGGCCGGGGAGACCGATTTCAGTAATTCCCGAGGGTGGCAGTGGCCAAACCGGGAAAGTCTGTAATCAGGCTATCTACGCCGAAGTCGGCGAGCCTGCGCATCAGCGCAGGTTCGTTGACTGTCCACACGGACACGTGCAAGCCCTGGCGCTGGGCTTTTTCCAGACGTTCAGGGGTGCACAACGTCCAGTTCAGCGCCAGAATCTCACAGCCGTAGTTCTGCGCGACCTTTAGCGGGTCGAGCCAGGCGTATTCTGCGACCAGGCCGCGTGACAGGTCGGGGGTGAGTTCAACGGCTGCTTTCAACACTTCCCGCGAACTTGAGGTGACGGTGACTTTGTCCATCAAGCCAAAGCGCACGGCCATTTCGCGAATCGCCAGCACGGTGGTGGCGGCGCGGGTGCGTGAAGCGCTTTTGACCTCCAGTTGCCAGTGATCGAAATCGCACTTTTCGAACAGCTCTTCCAGGCGCGGGATCGGGCAAGGGTTGACCCAGCCCGGTCCACCCTTGCGCGCGTCCATTTTCACCAGGTCCGCCGCCGAGTACTCGACGACTTTGCCGCGCCGGTCGGCGGTGCGCTTGAGGGTCGGGTCGTGGATGACCATCAGCTCGCCGTCCATGGACAGGTGCAAATCCAGTTCGCAGCGGCGTACGCCGTGCTTGAGGCACTCCTGGAAGCTGGTCAGGGTGTTTTCCGGTGCTTCGCCTTTGGCACCGCGGTGGCCGTAGATCAGGGTCACAGTTGCTCCTTTACGCCAGATCGTCTGGCGGGGTGAGTGCGAGAATTCAAATGTCTTGGGCGTCGCTCTGTTCCCGCGCCAAGCGCCGTTCCTGGGCCTGTTTCTGCAGGATGTAGCGCGCCAGCAGTTGGCGTTGGGCGTCGGTCATGGCTTCGAATTCCGTGCCGACGTCAAAGCCTGCGCCTTTGGGTTCGCAATGCGTGACTCGCGCGCGCAGCAGCAGGCCGAGCGCCTGGGGCATTAGCACCAGCTTGACCGCCAGGTGTGCGCCGGCCGGCAGGGGGGTGGGGTGCTGGAAATCGATGCCACCTTCGGAAATGATCACCGGTTGCGGTGCGCCGACCTCATCCAGCAGGCCGCGCGCCATGATCTGGCTGAGCAGATCCAGGCGTTTGTTCTGCACGCGGAGGAAGGCCGCGAGGGTGCGATCCTTCTCACTGAGCTGGCGCAGCAGGTGCTGGGCTTCGAATTCACTCAGGTGCAATTCACTGAGTAAATTGAACAGTGGAGAATCATCCAGCAACACTTCCTTGCTCGCCGCCTCGGGGGCAGACAGGCTTTTGATTTGAAGTGCGATCATGTCGTCGATACGGTAGTATTCGCGGCGTTCTTCTTCATCTAATGTCGACATGGCGAACCCCAGCTAGCGGTAATGGTCAGAGTGTAAAGCTGCTTACCAGACCCCGCCACCGGGACGTCTTCTTTTCCTCCGAACAAGCCCCGACATGTTCAGACCTCTCTTCGTATTTATCGGCACGCGTTATACCCGTGCAAAGCGTCGCAATCATTTTGTGTCGTTCATTTCCCTGACGTCGATGATCGGGCTCGCCTTGGGCGTGGTCGTGATGATCGTGGTGCTGTCGGTGATGAATGGCTTCGATCATGAGATGCGTACCCGCGTGCTGGGCATGGTGCCCCACGCGACCATCGAGGGCGATGCGCCCATCAGCGACTGGCAGAGCCTGGCCGACAAGGTCAAGCAGAACCCCAAGGTGCTGGCCGTAGCGCCGTTCACCCAGATGCAGGGGTTGCTGACCAACGATGGCAAGGTGCAGAAGATCCTGCTCAATGGCATCGACCCGGCCCAGGAACGCAACGTCTCGATCATCGACAAGTTCATGTTGTCGGGCAAACTCGATGACCTGGCGCCCGGCAGCTTCGGCATTGTCATCGGCGACAAGGCCGCGGCCAAGCTCGGCGTGGGCCTTGGCGACAAGCTGACCTTCGTCGCGCCGGAAGTCACTGTGACCCCGGCCGGCATGTTCCCGCGCATGAAGCGCTTCACCGTTGTCGGCACCTTCCACGTCGGCGCCGGCGAGATCGACGGCTACCTCGGCCTGACCAACCTCACGGACCTGGCGCGCCTGCATCGCTGGCAGCCGGACCAGGTGCAGGGCCTGCGCCTGAAGTTTGCCGACCTGTTCGATGCGCCGCGCGGCGCCTGGGAAATTGCCCAGCACCTGGGCGAGTCCCAGTACTACGCCCGCGACTGGACCCGTACCCACGGCAACCTGTACCAGGCCATTCGCATGGAAAAAGCCATGATCGGCCTGTTGTTGCTGCTGATTGTCGCCGTGGCGGCCTTCAACATCATCTCCACGCTGGTGATGGTGGTGAACGACAAGAAGGGCGATATCGCCATCCTGCGTACCCTCGGCGCCACGCCGGGGCAGATCATGGCGATCTTCATGGTGCAGGGCACCGTGATCGGCGTGGTCGGCACCTTGATCGGCACGGCCGTCGGCATTCTGGCCGCGCTGAACGTCAGTGCGGCCATCGCTGGCCTCGAAACCCTGATCGGCCACAAGTTTCTCAACGCCGACGTTTACTTCATCGACTACTTGCCGTCCCAGGTTCAGGCCCAGGACGTGTTGATGGTGGGCGGCGCCGCGTTGGTCCTGAGTTTCCTTGCCACCCTGTATCCAGCCTGGCGCGCGGCACGTACCCAGCCAGCACAGGCCTTACGTTATGAGTGAATCGGGCATGAGTGAAAAAGCAATCCTGAGCTGCCGCAACCTGGGCAAATCCTACGAGGAAGGCCCGGAATCGGTGGTGGTGCTGTCCAACCTGCAACTCGAACTGCATCCGGGCGAACGCGTGGCGATCGTCGGCAGTTCCGGTTCCGGCAAAAGCACCTTGCTGAACCTGCTGGGCGGCCTTGATACGCCGTCCCAGGGCAGTGTATGGCTGGCCGGCGAAGAGCTGTCGGCCCTGGGTGAAAAGGCCCGCGGCCAGTTGCGCAACCGTTCGCTGGGCTTTGTGTACCAGTTCCACCACCTGTTGCCGGAATTCACCGCGCTGGAAAACGTGTGTATGCCGTTGTTGATCGGCAAGACCGCAATCCCGGAAGCCCGCCAGCGCGCCAAGGCCCTGCTGGAGCGCGTCGGCCTCGGTCATCGCCTTGAGCACAAACCGGCTGAATTGTCCGGCGGCGAGCGCCAGCGTGTGGCCATCGCCCGCGCCTTGGTGAACAACCCAGGGCTGGTGATGCTCGATGAGCCGACCGGCAACCTCGACTCCCATACCGCCCAGGGCATCAAGGACTTGATGCTGGAACTGAGCACCCAGATGCGCACCGCGTTCCTGGTGGTGACCCATGACATGAGCATGGCCCGCCAGATGGACCGCGTGTTGCACCTGCAGGAAGGTCATCTGGTCGCCATCTGACCCGTTTCAAGCCCGGCGCTTCAAGCGTCGGGCTTTTTCATTTTTTCAACGGTGCCCGCGAATGTTCAGACCGTTATCGATTTTTATCGGCACGCGCTATACCCGCGCCAAGCGCCGCAACCGTTTTGTCTCGTTTATCTCGATGACCTCGATGATCGGCCTCGCCCTGGGCGTCTTGGCGATGATCGTGGTGTTGTCGGTGATGAACGGCTTCCAGCGCGAAATGAGCTCGCGCATCCTCGGCATGGTGCCCCATGCGACCATCGTCGGCGTGAACCCGATCGACGATTGGCAGCCCGTGGCCGCCGCCGCGATGAAGAATCCGCAAGTGACTGCCGCAGTCCCCTTCACGCAGATGGACGGCATGTTCTCCTACAAGGGCGCGATGCAACCGATCGAGATCAGCGGCATTGACCCGGCGCAGGAGGGCAAGGTGTCGATCGTGGCCCAGCACATCGTGCGGGGCAAACTGGATGACCTGAAACCTGGCGAGTTTGGCGTGGTGGTCGGCGAAATCACTGCCCGGCGTTTCCGCCTGAATGTGGGCGACAAGCTCACCTTGATCGTGCCGGAAATCAGCACCGCACCGGGTGGCATCACGCCACGTATGCAGCGTTTGAATGTCGTGGGCATTTTCAAGGTGGGCGCCGAGCTGGATGGGTCCATGGCCATGATCCACATGGCCGACGCCGCAGAGATCCAGCATTGGCAACCGAACCAGGTACAAAGCGTGCGCCTGGCGGTGAAAGACCTTTACGCAGCCCCCAAGGTCTCGTCGGACATCGCCGCCAGCCTGGGCGCCGCCTACAAACCTGACGACTGGACCCACACCCAGGGCAGCCTGTTCAGCGCGATGAAGATGGAAAAGACCATGATCGGCCTGCTGTTGCTGATGATCGTCGCCGTGGCGGCGTTCAACATCATTGCTACCTTGATCATGGTGGTGAACGACAAGGGCGCGGACATTGCGATTTTGCGCACCATCGGCGCCACGCCACGGCAGATCATGGCGATCTTCATGGTGCAGGGCACAGTGATCGGTATCGTCGGTACCTTGATTGGCGGCGTACTGGGCGTGATTGCGGCGCTGAACGTGAGCGAGCTGGTGGGCTGGGTCGAGCGGGTCACCGGGCAGCATATTTTCAGTTCGGATGTGTATTTTGTCAGCAACCTGCCTTCTGAACTGCAAGGTGGGGATGTGGTGCTGATTTGCACGGCGGGGTTTGTGTTGAGCTTCCTGGCGACGCTGTATCCGGCGTATCGGGCGGCGAAGATAGAGCCGGCGCATGCGCTGAGGTATTCCTGAAGCTTTAGATCGCTATCGCAGGCAAGCCAGCTCCCACACTTTGACTTGTGAATACATTCAAAATGTGTGAGCTGGCTTGCCTGCGAAAGGGCTGGCCCAGCTTGCATCAATCCCCCTTGGGCAACTCGATCACAAACCGCGTCAACCCCACCTCAGACTCACAAAAAATCCTCCCCCCGTGCGCCCGCACAATCGACTGGGTAATCGCCAACCCCAGTCCCGCATGCTCGCTGCTACCTTCACGCCGTGCGGGATCCGCCCGATAAAAGCGGTCAAACAACTTCGGTAACAGCTCCGGTGGAATGCCTTCCCCCGTGTTCTCAACCGTCAACGTCACACCTTCCGTCATCCGCACCCGCACTTCGCCGCCCGCTGGCGTGAACCGCAGCGCGTTATCCAGCAAGTTCGACAGGGCCCGGCGCAGCATGCCGCGATCACCCAGGGTATGGGCAGTACCTTCGCGAATCAGGCTGACTTGAGCGTCTTCCGCCAGTAATGCGAAAAACTCAAGCAAGGCATCCACCTCATCTGCCAGCGCCAAAGGCACGCGTTTAGGCATGAGCAAGCCATGGTCTGCCTTGGCCAGGTACAGCATGTCATTGACCAATTGCGCCATCCATTGCAGCTCTTCCAGGTTGCTGTGCAGCGCCTCGCGGTAATCCTCCAGCGGGCGCGGCTGGGTCAGGATGACTTGGGTCTGGGTGAGCAGGTTCGACAGCGGCGTGCGCAGTTCATGGGCGATGTCGGCGGAGAACGCCGAGAGGCGCTGGAACCCATCGTCCAGTCGACCCAGCATGGCGTTGAAGGCTTGGGCCAGTTCGGCCAGTTCTACGGGCATGTGTTGCTGGGGCAAACGCTGGGTCAGGGAGTGAGCCGACACACTGGCGGCCACTTCACCCATGCGTCGCAACGGCTGCAACCCACTGCGCGCGGCCCAGGCGCCGAGCAGGGCGGTCGCCAGGGCTGACAGGCCGACGGTGAGCCAGATCAGGTGCTGCATGCGCTGCAGGAAATGCTGGTGGTGGGTGATGTCGAGCATCAGCGTCAGCAGGGGGGAGTCGGGTTGGCCTGGCGTGAGTGGCGCGTTGTACACCCGATAGTCGGTGCCGGCATTTTGCAGGCTGTGCAGGCCGGGCGCGTCGGGCAAGTTCACGCCTGGCGCATCGTCCAGCCAACGCTGGCCGGCGGCGGTGATACGCACCCGCAGCTCGGGCTGGTGATTGAGTTCGGCGCGCAGTTGCGCTTCACGTCTGGCGAAGGTGCCCGGCGAGTCGACACCCTGCAACGTACCGCGCAGCGCCACCAGTTGGCTGTCGAGTTGTTGCTGGTCCAACTCAATGAAGTGCGCCTCGCTGGCGTGGTTGAACAGCACCCCGGCGATCAGCGACACCACCGCGGTGCAGGCAGCAAACAGCAGCGCCAGGCGGCTGGCGAGGGACAGACGCTTGATCAATTGAACCGCTCCTCCAGCACATAACCCATGCCACGTACGGTGTGGATCAGTTTATTGGGGAAGTTATCGTCGACTTTCAGGCGCAAGCGGCGGATCGCCACTTCGATGATATTGGTGTCGCTGTCGAAGTTCATGTCCCACACCTGGGAGGCGATCAGCGATTTGGGTAGCACCTCGCCCTGGCGCCGAAGCAGCAGTTCCAGCAGGGAAAATTCCTTGGCTGTCAGGTCGATGCGCTGGCCGTCCCGTTCAACGCGGCGGCGGATCAGGTCCAGGCGCAGGTCGGCCAGTTGCAGCGCGGTTTCCTGGGGCGTGCTGCTGCCTCGGCGCAACAGGCTGCGCACCCGCGCCAGCAGTTCGGAAAAGGCGAAGGGCTTGACCAGGTAATCGTCGGCGCCCAGCTCCAGGCCATGCACGCGGTCTTCCACGGCGTCGCGGGCGGTGAGGAATAGCACTGGGATATCCAGCCCGGCGCTGCGCACAGCCTGGAGAATCTGCCAGCCGTCACGGCCCGGCAGCATCACGTCGAGGATCAACAGATCGTAGTCACCGGTCAGCGCCAGGTGCTGGCCGCTGGTGCCGTCGGCCACCAGTTCGGTGGTAAAACCCGCCTCGGCCAGGCCCTGGCGCAGGTAATGGCCGGTTTTGGGTTGGTCTTCGACGATCAGCAGTTTCATGGGCGGCTCTTGGCAACGGTGGACGACGGCTTTATACCTTGAGTGCCAGGGCAGGGGACCAACCTGACAAAGTTGTAATCTAGCAGTCAGCTGGCTGGCAGCGGCGCAATCTTAGAGTGCTGCCCAAGCTGTTCATATATTTCAGGAGAAGACAGATGGCGTTGCGCACACCCCTGTTATTGGCAAGTTGCCTGCTGGCGTTGAGTGTTGAAGCAATGGCCGATGCCGCCCACACCTATGCTTTCGGTGAAGCGGCGCCGGCGAGCAAAGCCACGCGTACAGTAGAAGTGACGTTGCAGGACATTTCCTTTTCGCCCAAGTCCCTGGACGTGAAAGCCGGTGAGACGGTGCGCTTCGTGCTGGTCAACAAGGGCCAGTTGCTTCACGAATTCAACCTGGGCGACGCGGCCATGCATGCCGAACACCAGAAGGAAATGCTGCAGATGCAGGCCAGCGGCATGCTGACCGCCACGGGCATGGGCAAGATGGACCATGCAGCAATGGGGCATGGTGCGATGAAACACGATGATCCCAATAGCGTATTGGTCGAGCCCGGTAAAACTGCCGAGCTGACCTGGACGTTCACCCAGGCCACGGGCCTGGAGTTTGCCTGCAACCTTCCGGGGCACTACCAGGCGGGCATGGTCGGCAAGCTCAACGTCGATTGATCCGCTGGCGCTTAGGCGCGGGGGCAAAGGCTGGTAGACTGGTGCGGTTAATTTAGCCAGGTTTCCGCCATGCATCCCGCAGCCGAACATTCGCCGCTGGGCAAGTCCAGTGAATACATCTCCACCTACACCCCTTCGTTGCTGTTCCCGATCCCGCGTGCCGCCAAATGGGCCGAGCTTGGCCTGAGCGCCGAGACCCTGCCTTACAAGGGTGTGGATTTCTGGAACTGCTTCGAACTGTCCTGGCTGCTCCCGTCGGGCAAGCCGGTGGTGGCCATCGGTGAGTTCAGCATCCCGGCCGACTCGCCGAACATCATCGAGTCCAAGTCGTTCAAGTTGTACCTCAACTCGTTGAACCAGACTGCGTTTGCCGATACGACCAGCCTGGAAGCCGCTTTGCGCACTGACCTCAGTGCTGCCGCCGGCAAGCCGGTGAGCGTGCGTATCCGCAGCCTGGCCGAGATCGAGGCCGAAGGTGTGATGGCCTTGCCAGGTGTGTGCATCGATGAGTTGGATATCAGTGTCAGCAACTATGAGCATCCGCGCCCGGAACTGCTGCGTTGCGATGACTCACGTGTTGTCGAGGAGAGCGTGCACAGCCACCTGCTTAAATCCAACTGCCCCGTGACCAGCCAACCGGACTGGGGCAGTGTCGTGGTGGAATATCGCGGTTCGGCGCTGGATCACGCCAGCCTGCTGGAATACATCGTGAGCTTTCGCCAGCACTCGGACTTCCACGAACAGTGTGTGGAACGCATCTTTTTGGACTTGCAGCGTTTGCTGAAGCCGGAGAAGTTGACGGTGTATGCGCGCTATGTGCGGCGCGGCGGGCTGGATATCAACCCGTATCGCAGCACTGAGGATGTGGCGTTCCAGAACGTGCGCCTGGCTCGTCAGTAGCTATCACGCAAATCAAATGTGGGAGCGGGCTTGCCTGCGAGGGCGGTGTATCAGTCACCTGATGGATGACTGAATGATCGCTATCGCGGGCATGCCAGCTCCCACATTGGTTTCTGTGATTGCCTTGGGGATTGGTTTAGATCCCGATATTGCCCAAGGTGATCATGATATTGCGCAAGGTCCCGGAAATCACCGGGTGCTCAGCATCGAACTCGATGGCCGCTTGATTCACATCGTCGGAAATACTGGGGGTTTGCGTAGCCGGTTCCAATTCGAGTTGTAATTCGAACTTGGCAATCAAGGCTTCCAATGCATCACGTTTCTCTTCCGACAGCGGCGGTTCCTGTTCCAACTGCCCGCGCAGGATCTCGACCTGTTCTTCCAGTTTTTTGCGATCAGGCATGACGTGTTTCCTTTTATCGATAGGCACTGGCATAGACCGCGGCACGCCGAGAAAGGTCTACGGGCTGACCTTTAGATTAATCCACTGGCGTCGACTGTGCATGATCCGTGTCAGGGCTTTTCGCCTTTGAGCTGGCGCAGGCTGATATCGGCGAGGCATGTGCCGAGTTCGCCCAAGTGATCGATTACCGAGTGCACGCCCAGCCCGTAAAGGGCAACGGTGGCCTTGCCGCGCTTATGTTCGCGTTCCTGTTCGCTCAGCGCCTGCCATTGTTCGGGCGCCATGCCGCACAATGAGCCGCAGGAGGCCAGGCCGATGGTCCACAGCCCGGCATTGAGCCCTGATTGCAACAGGCGCGGTTCGCCACTGACCAATACGCAGCCTTCCAGGCGTTCGATGTTCAGTTCCATCAAGGCTTGCCAGCAGGCGTGGGGCGCGGGCCAGCGAATGGAGGAGGGCGACGTCGCCTTGAGCCAGTCGGGCAGTCCGGCGGCGAGTGGGGTAGTGATGGAGGGGGGGAGTTCATCCAGCCAGGCGCAGGGTACGCCTTGCTCCTTGAGGGCTCGCAGGATTTTCAGCGCGCCCGGTGTGGCTTGGGAGTCCGGGGAGGGCGAGTCGGTGCGCGCCCGGGAACCGAAGTCCACCAGGCAGCCACTCAGGCCAAACAGGACGGCAGTCAAAGTGGGAGCGCTGGCGATGGCTATCTCGGCGTGAGGCATGTCGACATCCCTGAAATAGCGCCAACGCTATCGAGCCGGGATGACAAGTCGATGACAGGATTGTTAATTGTAGGAATTTTGTCCATTTTAGGTCTGACGATTCCTAGTTGCTGCCTAATTGGCGACTTCCGTCATATACTGACGGCCTTATTCAGGGCATAGCGCCCATGACAGACCATTCAAGGAGCAAAAGCTATGCGCTGGAGCCACTATTTCGCTCAGTTGTCGGTGTGTGCCACTGTCTTACTGGCGCCTTTCGCCGCACAGGCTGCATCGGAAGACGATCCATGGGAAAGCGTCAACCGCCCGATCTTTACCTTTAACGACACCGTTGATACCTATGCGCTCAAGCCATTGGCCCAGGGCTATCAGTTCGTGACTCCGCAGTTCGTGCAGGATGGCATTCACAACTTCTTCCGCAACATTGGCGATGTGGGCAACCTGGCCAACAACGTGCTGCAACTCAAGCCGCATAATGCCGGTGTCGACACCGCCCGTTTGCTGGTCAACACCACCTTCGGCGTGCTGGGCTTCATCGATGTCGGCACCAAAATGGGGCTGCAACGCAGCGACGAAGACTTCGGCCAGACCCTCGGCTACTGGGGTGTCGGCAGCGGTCCGTACGTGATGCTGCCACTGTTGGGCCCAAGCACCTTGCGTGACGCGCCGTCCAAGTACGTGGACAGCTACACCCAACCGTACCGCTACATGAACGATATCGGCTGGCGCAACAGCACCTTTGGCCTGAACATCGTCGACACCCGTGCCAGCCTGCTCGACAGCGAGAAGCTGATCACTGGTGACAAGTACACCTTCATTCGTAACGCTTACCTGCAGAACCGTGAGTTCAAGGTCAAGGACGGCAAGGTCGTTGACGACTTTTAAGCTGTGACGTTTTGAAATGAAAAAGGCGACCCACTTGGGTCGCCTTTTTTGTGCGCGGTTTCAGCGCATTTTCAGGATCTTGAGGCCCAGGTGCTGGTCTTCGCCTGTGGCCCTGGTCCACACCACCTGGGTATCGGCCTCCAGGCCTTTCAGTGCCGCGTGCTCCGAATCGATGCGCACGGTCAACAGGTCGCCTACATTGAACTGGCGTGGCGCCTGCACCTGCATGCCGGAGCTGGACAGGTCCACGCACACCCCGGCGATCTCTTGTCCTGCGTGGATCAGCGACACATCGGCATCCACGCGCATGCGGATGAAATCGCGTTTTTCGGCGTAGTCGCGCTCGTGTTCGCTCATGGGCTTCATCCTTACTTTGTGTTGTGGTCGTGCCTGTTCTTATAACTCCCGGTGATTTGCGGTGTAAAGACGCTCGGCGACCATCGGCATGAGCTTGAAACCCCTGACGGATGGGAGTACCGTCTGCGCCTTAGAAGGGCACCTCTGCTTTACCGTTGTGCATGGGGAAAATCCCAATGCTTTGTAGGACAGAGAGGCTAGAAAGCGAATCCAGTACGTGCGCCCGACCCTTGTCGCGCCACCTACGCCAACCTAATTCTGGCGCCGTTTGCCCACATGCAAAAAACCAGTGCCACGCTGCTGATAATCGATGACGACGAAGTAGTGCGCGCGAGCCTCGCGGCCTATTTGGAAGACAGTGGCTTCAGCGTCCTGCAGGCCGGTAATGGCCAACAGGGTCTCCAGGTATTCGAGCGCGACCAGCCCGACCTTGTGATCTGCGACCTGCGCATGCCCCAGATGGGCGGCCTGGAGCTGATTCGCCAGGTGACTGAGCTCGCCCCGCAGACGCCGGTGATTGTCGTGTCGGGCGCCGGGGTGATGAACGATGCTGTCGAAGCCTTGCGCCTGGGTGCCGCCGATTATCTGATCAAACCCCTGGAAGACCTGGCGGTGCTGGAGCACTCGGTGCGCCGTGCCCTGGATCGTGCGCGCCTGTTGGTGGAAAACCAGCGCTACCGCGAAAAGCTCGAAACCGCCAACCGCGAACTCGAAGCCAGCCTCAACCTGCTCCAGGAAGACCAGAATGCCGGTCGCCAGGTGCAAATGAACATGCTGCCGGTCAGCCCCTGGACCATCGACGACTTCCAGTTTGCCCACCAGATCATCCCGTCACTGTACTTGTCGGGTGATTTTGTCGATTACTTCCGTGTGGATGAGCGACGTGTGGCGTTCTACCTGGCCGATGTCTCCGGCCATGGCGCTTCCTCTGCTTTTGTCACCGTGTTGTTGAAGTTCATGACCACGCGGTTGTTGTTCGAATCCAAGCGCAATGGCACCTTGCCGGAGTTCACGCCCTCCGAGGTACTGGGCCACATCAACCGGGGCCTGATCAGCTGCAAGCTGGGCAAGCACGTGACGATGGTCGGCGGCGTGATTGATGAAGAAACCGGTCTTTTGACCTACAGCATTGGCGGTCACCTGCCGATGCCGGTTTTATACACTCCAGACAGTGTGCGTTACCTGGAGGGGCGTGGTCTGCCGGTAGGCTTGTTCAACGAAGCCACCTACGAAGACCACATCCTGGAGCTGCCGCCGACGTTCAGCCTCACGCTGATGTCAGACGGCATCCTGGACCTTCTTCCAGAGCCTACACTCAAAGAGAAAGAAGCCGCCTTGCCCCAAAAGGTCAAGTCGGCGGGCGGCAGCCTGGATGGCCTGCGGCAGGTTTTTGGATTGGCCACGCTAGGGGAGATGCCGGATGATATCGCCCTATTGGTGTTGAGCAGGAATCTTTGATGAGTACCGGAAGAATCCAATTCGCCGAGCAAGACGGGACGTTTGTCCTGAAGTTTGTCGGCGAAGTGCGCCTGACCTTGTGTTCGGCGCTGGATGCGACGATTGAGCGGATCTTCACAGCGCTGAACTTCTCGGCGATCGTGATCGATCTGACCGAAACCCGCAGCATCGATAGCACCACTCTTGGCCTGCTGGCCAAGTTGTCCATTCTGTCTCGGCAGAAGGTCGGCCTGTTGCCGACTGTGGTCACCACCCACGAAGACATCACCCGTCTATTGCAGTCGATGGGCTTTGACCAGGTGTTCAACATCGTTGACCGCCCAATTCCCTGCCCGGAATGCCTCACCGACCTGCCGTCGCAAGACCAGTCCGAAGAGATCGTACGGGTCAAGGTGCTGGAAGCGCACAAGATCCTCATGGGCCTCAACGAGTCCAACCGCGAAGCCTTCCACGACCTCGTCAACGCCCTCGAGCGCCACTGATCCTCAATTGAAATGTGATCAAAATGGGGGAGGGGGCTTGCCCCCGATTGCGGTATGTCAGTCATAAATATGCTGACTGACCCACCGCCATCGGGAGCAAGTCGAATCGTCGCACCGCCCCTCCCACATTGGATTTGTGACTGGCTTGAAATTGGCAGCACAAAAAAGGGCGACACCCGCCAAGGTGCCGCCCTTTTTGCTGCTATCTGCCCTTACAGCTTGGCCGACAGCAGCGCCTCCAGCTTCTCCTGGTCCCGAGCAAACTGACGAATACCTTCCGCCAGCTTCTCAGTCGCCATCGCGTCCTCGTTGGACTCCCAACGGAACTGCGCTTCAGTCAGATGCACGCGGGCTTCACCGGCATGGCCTGGCGACAACTTGCGCTCCAGCTTGCCTTCATCCGCCGCCAGCTTCTCCAGCAAGTCCGGGCTGATGGTCAGGCGATCACACCCAGCCAGCTCTTCGATCTGGCTCAGGTTGCGGAAGCTCGCGCCCATCACCACGGTCTTGTAGCCGTTGGCCTTGTAGTAGTTGTAGATGCGCGTCACCGACTGCACGCCCGGGTCTTCAGCACCGGTGTAGTCGTTGCCGTTGGCCTTTTTGTACCAATCGTAGATTCGACCCACGAACGGCGAGATCAGGAACACGCCAGCCTCTGCACAGGCCACGGCCTGGGCGAAGGAGAACAACAGCGTCAGGTTGGTCTGGATGCCTTCTTTTTCCAGCTGCTCGGCGGCGCGGATGCCTTCCCAGGTGGAGGCGATCTTGATCAGTACGCGGTCGCGGCCAACGCCGGCTTTGTCGTACAGGTCGATCAGACGGTGCGCGCGCTTGAGTACGGCGTCAGTGTCGAACGACAGGCGGGCATCCACTTCAGTGGAAATACGGCCCGGCACCACTTTGAGGATCTCTTGACCTACCGCCACCGCAAAGCGGTCGCTGGCCAGGCCCACATCACCGTTGCAGTCCTTTACGCACTCATCCAGCAGCTTGGCATAGCCTGGGATCGAAGCGGCCTTGAGCAGCAGGGAAGGGTTAGTGGTGGCATCTTGCGGCTTGAGCTTGGCGAGGGTAGAAAAATCGCCGGTATCGGCTACGACGGTGGTGAATTGCTTGAGTTGTTCCAGCTTGGAAGTCATGGGCGTGCTCTGTCCTGTGGGTCTGATGACATTACCCGAGCGCCGGCAGGCGCTCAAGGGCGCAAATGCGTTCGATCGTTTGCGAGGGCAACAACCTGAAAACAGGCGTTTGAATGGCGGGCCTTGCTATTGAATAGGAGGGCAAAATCGGTGGCAGGTTCAACCCAATTGCCGTATGCCCACCCAACGACGATAGCGACACCTTTGTGAGCGGGTTTGAAAACATCCTTGCCGGCACTGGACGTTTCTTGTCGCGATTCAAGGACATCTCTATTCTGGTCTAATACTCATGTCATGCATGATGATGCACCCTCCGTTCAGGGCTGGACACCAGGGTATTTTCAAATACGGTCTCTCAACTAGCCTCTCGCAGTAATCAGGGAAAACATGCTAACTATCCAAGAGCTCAATGACTTCACCAGCAACCCGGAATTGACTAACAGCATCGCGCAGGTGTGGGAATTGATCGGCCAGCATTTCGAACAGGCGCAGGCCAACTTGGTGCCTGAACATGCAATGGTGCGTACTGAGTTGTCGTTCCATGAACATGTACGCCTCTTGGGCTACCTGTCTCTTCTGATTGCCGAGCTGCCAGGCGATGTGGTGGAAATTGGCGTGTGGAAGGGCAAGTCGTTGATGCTGATGAACGAGGTGTGCAATTGCGAACGCCGTATCATCGGGATCGACCCGTTCGAGTTGCCGAACCAGTTCGAAGAGTTCAGTCACTATAAGGAACTGATGCTGCCCAATGCAGAGGTGATACGCGGCTTTTCGGAACTGAGTGCCGAGCGTTTCTACAACCTTGCGCCCAAGGTTGCGCTGTTGCATATCGATGGTGGCCACACCGCGCGCAACGTGTTGCTGGATTTCCTGCTGTATTCGCCGAGCGTGGTGCCGGGAGGCTTCATCGTGTTGGACGATTACCGCGATTTCAAGCATTCGCCTGAAGTGGGGCCTGCAGTCGACCTGCTCAGGGCCGCCGGTTTCTTTCAAGGCTTCAACATACTGGGCAGTGTTCATGGCTTTGAAAACAGTTATGTTCTACAGCGCATGTAAGCGTAGGTAGTAAGTAGGTGGACGGGGGCTCCGCACTGACTACTGGCGCTTGCAAGGGTAGCGGGGCTAACTCCGATAGCGCCCCGTGTCGTCAAGACGGTGAGAACGGGGCTGCTCACGCAATGACACAAGCCAATGCATTACCGCCCTTCCAGCAAAGCCCCCGCCTGATCCAGCAACGCCAACGGATCACGTGCCTTATGAATATCCACCGACAATAACTGCCTGAACTTGCGCGCCCCCGGGAAACCGGTGCCCAGCCCCAGGATATGCCGAGTGATATGGTGCATCGACCCACCCGAAGCCAAATGCTCCGCAATATAAGGCCGCAACTGCACCAACGCCTCTGCGCGACTGATCACCGGCGCCTCACTACCAAACAACTGCTGATCCACTTCTGCCAGCAAATAGGGATTGTGATAAGCCTCCCGGCCCAGCATCACCCCATCAAACACCTGCAAATGCTCGTGACACTGCTCCAATGTCTTGATCCCACCGTTGAGCACAATCTCCAGCTCTGGAAAGTCCCGCTTCAACTGAGCCGCCACGTCATACCGCAACGGCGGAATGTCGCGGTTCTCCTTCGGCGACAACCCCTCCAGAATCGCAATCCGCGCATGCACGGTGAAACTGGTGCAGCCTGCGTCCTTCACCGTCCCGACGAAATCACACAACTGCGCATAACTGTCCCGCCCATTGATCCCGATGCGATGTTTCACCGTCACCGGAATCGACACCGCATCGCGCATCGCCTTCACACACTCCGCCACCAACGCCGGATGCGCCATCAGGATCGCGCCGATCATGTTGTTCTGCACCCGATCGCTGGGGCAGCCGACGTTCAGGTTCACTTCATCGTAGCCAGCGGCCTCGGCCATGCGCGCGCAGGCGGCCAAATCGGCGGGGACACTGCCGCCCAGTTGCAGTGCAAGCGGGTGCTCGGCTTCGTTGTGGCGCAGGAAACGGTCATGGTCGCCATGGAGGATCGCGCCGGTGGTGACCATCTCGGTGTAGAGCAGGGCGTGCTTGGAGAGCAGGCGCAGGAAGAACCGGCAGTGGCGGTCGGTCCAGTCCATCATAGGTGCAACGCTAAAGCGCCGAGACAGTGCGGGGCTTGATTCTGCTGGGCTAAAGCTCTGTTTATCTAGCATTTTACTCAACGTGTTCTTGGCGAGTTTTAGGGCGTTTTCAGGCGTTTTTAGGCTCGGTGGTAC
The DNA here is from genome assembly GCF_000934565.1 of Pseudomonas simiae. Taxonomy (NCBI): domain Bacteria; kingdom Pseudomonadati; phylum Pseudomonadota; class Gammaproteobacteria; order Pseudomonadales; family Pseudomonadaceae; genus Pseudomonas; species Pseudomonas simiae. The sequence continues at coordinate 1,753,554 of NZ_CP010896.1, forward strand.
GATGTACCACCTCAAAACTGACGCGTACCACTTTCAAAATGGCAACTATCAGGGCAAGAAAACTGGCGGATGGGACTGTGAGCTACACGGCTCAAATCCGCATCAAACGCGACGGAGTGCAAGTCTACCAAGAGAGCCAGACCTTCGCCCGTAAACAGGCTGCCCAGGCGTGGACGCGCAAGCGCGAATCGGAGCTGGACCAGCCAGGTGCGATCGAGCGGGCCAGCCGGTAGGGCGTCACCGTCAAAGACATGATCGACCAGTACCTGTTGGAAGTGGGAAAGGCCAGGCCGTTGGGCAAAACCAAGAAGGCCACGCTTGAAGCCATCGGCAAGATGGACATCGGCCAACTGAACGATATCGACGTCACCACCCAATGCCTGGTCGACTTTGCACTCTTCCGAATGAGCCGCGAGGGCGGCGGCGTTCAGCCACAAACTGCCGGCAACGACCTGACGCACCTCGGCGCCGTTCTGGCGATCGCCAAAGATGCTTGGGGTTACCAGGTCGATCCGCTCGCCATGGGCGGCGCCCGCCGAGTACTGCGCAAGCTGGGCTACAACCTAAAAAGCCGCGAGCGTGAAGCGGCGGGAGAGGGGAGCGGTTTGTAGGGGTATTGGGGTGTCTGAGCCAGCGAGGCGAATGGGGCGCAGTTTATCAGGGATGGGTCTAGGGTGTGGGAGAGGCTTGTGCGCTTCTCACCACCTCGCGTTGCACATTGCTACGTGTGGAATGTGCCGGATCGGAGGGAGGCCAGTACGTTAGATATCGTGGTCTGACCCCGATATCCCCCGTTTGCCAGTCTGGATATGCATAAATGCATATTTTTTGTTGCGGTCTTTGCTGTGTATGCATACAGTGTGTGTGCGGCATGATGAAGAGTGCAGCAGACGGGGATTTTTGTTCGTTGAGCTTCTCAGAAACAGAGAGCTTCAGAGCCGAAGCCGTTCATCAGAGGGTAGTAAGGTGATGGGGTAATCAGCCGTTCACTTTACTGAAATATGAGAGCTATCGTACTGAATATAGCGAAAAGGAAATTCACTATGCCTATGATTGGCGACACGCTTTATCTTCCAGAAATTAAAATCAACGATATTAATAATATATGAACCACAGACATTCGGAGGCGGAGGTGGTGACAGTGATTTCTCACATAGTCACACTGGACAGCTAATTAACGTTGCAACGCGTACTTATATACTTAGCACATACCCCCCCCATTATTTCCAAAAATGTTAAGGATCAAGAGGCGAGCTTTGCAACGAATCTTCAGTTGATGCCCGAATCTATTGCAAAAAGCATTACTGCAATAGAACAAAATGACGGCGGTCCCGCGGGCGAAGTCGAGAAAATCGAACAGCATATTCGTTCGGTAGATACGCTAATCACTCAAAAATCACAGGCTGCTGCTGCTCAAAAAGCGATTGCTGATAAGTACTACTATGGAGATTTCTTTCGTTTCCCGACTATGCAATTTATTAAAGATGCAATCAGCGGGAGCAAGACAAACTACCCTCCAGATAAAAATTATAAAGAATGGTACACCTCACTTGAGGCTGCGTATGCTGCAAAATATATCAATCGGGAGATCGATTATTTAAATGTCCTGAAGCAGAATCTTCAAGCACAGGCTAACCAAGCACGTGCAGACGCTGAGGCCAAACGTTTTGCCGATGAGGCGGCAGCAGCTGAGGCTGCTAGGGTAGCTGCTGAAGCCGCAGCACTTAAAGCAGCTCACACGTTCAGGCTTCCCGCAGCCGGTGCTATGCAACTGAGTACGGCTGCAGGCTCTATTGCCGTCACGGCAGGTTCAGGCGTTACGTTGGAGGCGGCGATTCAAGCGGCTAAGGTAGCGCTGAGTACAGTTGTGAGTGCGGCCACGGCAGTCGGTATTGGAGCTTTGACGTATTCAGAGTCCCTTGGCAACGGGGAGCTGCCCGCGACAATGCTGGATCTGCCCGCTAAGGAACTGGCGCCTAGCCTGCCTGATAATCTTCTCGAGGTAGCGGCGGCTGGTGGGACGGTTGATGTGCTATATCGGCTTTATGGTGATCAATCGAAGTATTCGGTAGTGGCCACCCAGGTCACTGGTGGACTAGCCCCAACTGTTCCGGTAAGGGCATTGGTGCTTGATCCTGTGGCCAACGCCTATACGTTTACTACAACCGATACACCGCCGATCACCCTGGCATTCCCTATTGCAGTACCAGGAAATAGCTCAACGGCAACTCCGGTACAGCCCGTGGAGACTCCGGTATACACAGGCATCACTCTGACCCTAATTGACGTCAAAGCTGAGCCGTTTCCGATTGCCAGCCAATTGAGCATCCGAGACGCTATTTACGTTTACCCCGCGGATTCGGGTTTGCCACCGATTTATGCGGTATTTAATAGTCCGTACGACGGTGCTACCACTAAAGGTGTACACAGCGGACGGATGTACAATCCTGATAAAGCCGGAGGTCCAATCCAAGATCTTGATTGGGCAACGGCAACGGTGACTCAGGAAGGTATTGATCTGGTTAAATTGCATACGTCACGATTCGTACCTTCTGATGCTAATAAGATTATGATTGAACGGCTAGAAAAGATACTAAGTGGTCAGATCCCTGTTACGGATGTTGATAAACGATTTTACACCCATGAAATTCGAGAGTTAGAACGTTACAGGGCGCTCGGGGTAGCTGATGGGGTAGAAGGAAATGTTTGGAATAATGCTCATGCTGCAACCTTAGAAGACTATAAGCTGAGGGATGCTGACGATTTGTTCTATACGCCTGAAGCCATTGCTGCAGAAATTAAACAAGTATATGGAGAGTAAAATGAGTAACATTAATGACGTGGTAGTCGCTGAAGCACCAAGGGATGTAGTTCTTTTTATTGTAAGAAACAAACCAATTTCGTATCCAATGCTGGATCGACTCTACAGCAGGAATGGGTGGGCCAATATTTCAAATAACTTGGAGCTTTTGAAGCTTATTGAAAATATGGAGCTCGAAGGGGTGGTTGAACATGTTGATGGAGGAATAAGAAAAGGTCCAAACTGGAGTGCGCCAGCATTCATGATTGAGAATAAGTATACGTTGAGTGATATTTAGGTCTGCAAAAAAACCCAGCTCAAGCTGGGTTTTTTTTGCTTGGATTTTGAAAAGTTATTCCTCTCCGTATTCTGGATACTCTTGATGCTTGTGCTTTTTAGGTATACCCAAATGGGTCATGGATACCCACACAGCGTCAGATGTTGACGTTTGAAGGGGAGGTTGGGATTGGAGCGACAGGCATTGGCGATAAGCACCGTGCCTTACGTGTGGTTTTGTCGGCCAGGCGAGGGCTATTTCAGGAGGGGAGTGGTACGAAAGTGGTACGGGGTTTTTATCGTGCGCTACAGGGCACGTATTACAATGTCTGTAGAATTAGCAGTTCAAATCCATCATGGGAGCTACGGAGAAGCGGCGGGAGAGGGTGGCGGTTTGTAGGGGCATTTGGGGTCTGAGTCAACGAGGCGAATATCGCGCAGTTTATCAGGGATGCATCTTGGCTGTCCGAGAGCACTGTTTCGCGCATTCAACACTTCGAACGGGAACGGTAGCCGCCTGTGGATTTTCGAGTCCGATATAGTTTGCTTCGTCTTCCAGATGCTTGAGTGCGCTTTCAAGCCACTCAACTCGCATGCCGACGCCAGCTCTGAACGCGCCTAGTTGCCATATGGTCATCGGTGGCGAATTTGCCTAGCTCGGCTTCTTTCACTGCCAACTCGATCTGAGCTGTCGGCGTTTTTTCGTGCTCGATGTCGTCGTGCAGAACCTCCATCGCCAGGTCACTCAGAGTCTGGCCGTTGGTTTTGACCAGGTCGGCAAGACCCCAAGGCGGCAACCTGAACCCACGCTGTCCCCCTGCAAAGTTTCATAATTCCCTGCGCCGTTGAGGACTACGCTCCTGCTTAAGAGAGGACCTCCGCGCCTCCCGTCCACAGGGAACTGAAGATATGATCTCCAACTTCGTCAAAGTCGCGATGATTGCTGGCACGTTGCTGTTAGCCGCTTGTTCGTCGGGCTCATCAGGCTTGAACAGCGATCCGTGCTTTTCAGGCGGATGCCAGGCGTTTGGGGACCGCAGCCCCAGCAAGGCCGCCAAGATGAATTTTGGCGGCAGTGGGCTGGGGAGTAGTTATGGGGAGTATGGGGCGGGGTTGTTGCATGATGATTGATGGGGGCGGGCAGTCATTATGTATTGAACTGGCCCACCGCTATCGCGGGCAAGCACGCTCCCACATCAGAGTGCCCACATTAGGGCTGTGGTGGTCTGGGAAGTGTCAGTGCCCGCCTTTCATGCGGCGGGCTATCAGGTAGATGCCCAAGCCAACCAGCGCTGTCGCGGCGCCGATGTAGCCGGTGCTGGTCCAGCCGTACCCGGCCGTAATCGCCATGCCGCCGAACCATGGCCCCAGTGCGTTTGCCAGGTTGAACGCCGCGTGGTTGGACGCTGCCGCCAGGCTCGGGGCTTCGTGGGCAATATCCATCAGGCGGATTTGCAGCGGTGCGGCCAGGGCCACCATGGTGCCGACCAGACCCATGCTCAGCAGCACGCCCCATAGCGACGATACCGCGAAGGGGAAGAACAGCAGCACGGCCATCGACCACACCAGGATCAAGCCCACTGCACGGAACTGCATGCGATCGAACAGTTTGCCACCGGCAATGTTGCCGATGATGCCGCCCACGCCAAACGCCGCCAGGCCGAAGGGAATCCACTGCGGCGACACTTTGGTCACTTCCAGCATCGTCGGCGCCAGGTAGCTGAACACGCAGAACATCCCGGCAAACCCAATCGCACCAATCGACAAGGCCATCCACACTTGAGGCTTGGTGAAAGCGCGCATCTCCTTGCGTGGGTCGCTGCGTTGTTCGTCGTGGCGATGGGGCACGTACTGCCAGACGAGCGCGATGGTGCACAGGGCAATCACGCTGACCAGCGCAAATGCCGAGCGCCAGCCAAGGTGCTGGCCAAGGAAGGTGGCGATGGGGTTGCCGAGCAGCATGGCCAGGGTCAAGCCCATCATCACGCGGGCCACGGCGCCGGCGCGTTTGTCGTTGGGTACCATGCTGGACGCGACGACGGCAGCGATGCCGAAGTAGGCGCCGTGGGGCAGGCCGCTGATGAAGCGAAAGGCCACCAGCGAACCGAAGGTCGGGGTGAACGCAGTGGCCAGGTTGCCGAGGGCGTACAGGCCCATCAGCAACAGCAGCATGTGTTTACGCAGCAGCTTGGCACCGAGGATGGCCAGCAGCGGGGCACCAACCATGACGCCCAGGGCGTAGGCGCTGATGGCGTGGCCGACCTGGGGTTCGCTCAAACCCAGGTTTTGGGCGATGTCGGGCATCAACCCCATGATGGCAAATTCGCCAGTACCGATCGCGAAGGCGCCCACGGCCATGGCCGCTTCCATTTTGGCGGCGCTGCGCGCGGGCAGCACGTGCCCGGGTGTTTGCTGGATAGTCATGGGTAACTCTATTGGGATGGATTGCACGAAGGAGAGCCGCCGATGCTACGCAAGCAGCGGCAAAGGTGTCTAGAACAGCCTTTTGCGTGAGAGTTCCAGGCCTGTGACCTCAGGTCGCGCCTGCCACGCTTGACATCGACGGGTTAAAACCCGCGATTTAGAGCTGTCAATTGGCCAAACAGCGCATAACGGCCTTTTGCCGTGATATTCTGCGCGCCGTCTTGGTCTAGTCTTTCTCTGGTGCGTACATCCGTATACGTCCCAGCGATTGGCTCTCGCCCAGGTAGCTGAAGCCAATAATGATAAGAAGTCAGCGCAGAAGGGACATAAACAGTGAGGTCGATACGTCGGCCTTGTGTGCCCACCCTGCGGCTCTCTCGTGAATGTGCAAACCCCGCGGTGCGTTGCCTGGCGCAGCGTGATAGAGGGTTGCCCATGATCAGGGGCGGTAGGGCGGATGGCGTTTTATCATAGGTGCTACTGATGTTTAAAAAAGTAAACACTGCCCTGCTGGGGCTGGCTTTGTCGCTGGGGATCAGCTCCGTTCACGCGGAAGAGGCAAAGAAAGTCGATGTGCTGCTGATCGGCGGCGGCATTATGAGTGCGACCCTGGGTGTATGGCTCAATGAGCTGGAGCCGGGTTGGTCGATGGAAATGGTCGAGCGCCTCGACGGCGTCGCCGAAGAAAGCTCCAACGGCTGGAACAACGCCGGTACCGGTCACTCGGCCCTGGCTGAGCTGAACTACACCCCTGAAGACAAGAACGGCAACGTTGAGATCCCGAAAGCGGTCGAGATCAACGAAGCGTTCCAGATCTCCCGTCAGTTCTGGGCCTGGCAGGTCCGTCAGGGCGTGCTGAAGGACCCGCGTTCGTTCATCAACACCACACCGCACATGAGTTTTGTGTGGGGCGATGACAACATCAAGTTCCTGAAAAAACGCTACGAAGCCCTGAAAGCCAGCCCGCTGTTCGCCGGCATGCAGTACTCCGAAGACCCGGCGCAGATCGCCAAGTGGGTTCCGCTGATGATGGAAGGGCGTGACCCGAACCAGAAAATCGCGGCCACCTGGAGCCCGCTGGGTACCGACATGAACTTCGGCGAGATCACCCGCCAGTTCGTCGCTCACCTGCAAACCACCCCTAAGTTCGACCTGAAACTGTCGAGCGAAGTGCAGGACATCACCAAGAACGCCGACGGTTCGTGGCGTGTGAGCTACAAAAACCTGAAAGACGGCACCAAGACCGAGACCGACGCCAAGTTTGTGTTCATCGGCGCGGGCGGCGGTGCACTGCACTTGCTGCAAAAGTCGGGCATTCCTGAAGCCAAGGAATACGCTGGCTTCCCGGTAGGCGGCTCGTTCCTGGTGACCGATAACCCAACCGTGGCCGAGCAACACCTGGCCAAGGCCTACGGTAAAGCTTCGGTTGGCGCACCGCCGATGTCGGTTCCGCACCTGGATACCCGTGTTCTGGATGGCAAGCGCGTGATCCTGTTTGGCCCATTCGCCACCTTCTCGACCAAGTTCTTGAAAGAAGGCTCGTACCTGGACCTGCTGACCAGCACCACCACCCACAACATCTGGCCAATGACCAAAGTCGGTATTCGCGAATACCCACTGGTCGAGTACCTCGCCGGCCAACTGATGCTGTCGGACGACGACCGCTTCAAGGCGCTGCAAGAGTACTTCCCGAACGCCAAGCAATCCGACTGGCGCCTGTGGCAAGCCGGTCAGCGCGTGCAGATCATCAAGCGTGACGAAGAGCAGGGCGGCGTGCTGAAACTCGGCACCGAAGTCGTCAGCTCCGCCGACAACACCATTGCCGGCCTGTTGGGCGCATCGCCAGGCGCGTCCACCGCGGCTCCGATCATGCTGACCGTGCTGCAGAAAGTGTTCAAGGACAAGGTGGCGACCCCTGAGTGGCAGACCAAGCTGCACCAGATCGTACCGAGCTACGGCACCAAGCTGAACGACAGCCCTGAAGCGGTCGCCAAGGAATGGGCCTACACCGCCGAGATCCTGCAACTGCCTACACCGCCTGTGATTCCGCAAGTGGCTGCACCAAAGGCCACCGAGGCTGCCAAGCCTGCGGCTGAGCCGAGCAAGCCGGCGTCTGACCTGGCGCTGTAAGCCAAGCCTGATGTTAAAAAGCCCGCTGACCGGTAACGGTCAGCGGGCTTTTTTAGGCGTGCCGTTCAGACCTTGAAATGCCTGACTTGCTCGTGCAAGTGCAACGCCAGCGCATTACCGGTATCGCACAGCAGGTACAGATGCTGCGCCGGCAGAGGCGGCAGCTCTGTCATGTGCATCAGCCCTTCGCCCATACGGCTTTCTTCCATCAGGCCCACCGCCACGCCACTGCGCACGCAGGCTTCGACCGCTGATGAGTTGGGGCTTTCCAGCAGCACACGGTGGAAAATCCCATGGTCTTTCAACGCCTGCAAGGCCGCCGCACGATACGGGCAGCCGACGACAGGCACGGTGATCGGCAGCGCCGCGTTCGGCGGATAACTGAAATGCTCGGCCGCCACCCACAGCGGCTGAACCGGCCCCAGGCGCTCGCCCTGTGCCAGTGGTTGGGCACTGACGGTGATAGCTAGGTCGAGCTGGTTGGCCATAAACAAATTCAACAGTTCACCGCTGGTACGCGCTTCGACTTCCAGCTCCAGCAACGGGTTGTCAGCGATCAACTGCGGCAGCAAATCCTGCATAAACGCCGGTGCGTAGGTGTCGGGAATGCCCAAGCGAATTTTTCCCTGCATGCGCTGTGGCATCAGCGAGATCAGCAGGCGGTCATGACTCTTGAGGAATTCGGTGGTTTCGACCAGCAGTTTCCTGCCGTACAGGGTCAGCTCAACGCCTTGATTGCTACGGCTGAACAGGCGTTGGCCGACCTGATCCTCCAACTTTTGTATCTGTGTCGTCACGGTGGAGGCACTGCGGTGCACATGCTCGGCTGCTTCGTTGAACCGCCCAAAGCGCGCCACGGCATGGAACGTTCGCAACAGGTCGATATTCAGTTGTTTGGCCATGATTCCACTATTGCGAATTGATAGTGCAGTTTATTCAAATATACAGAAGCATGTGCTGCCCTTAGCCTTTCAGTCAACTTGGACTGACGGGCAGGCTTCATGACGCGACCAACCTTAAAGCGGCTGTTGTTGCAGGTGGCATTTGTACTTTCATGGAGCTCTGGCTATATCGGCGCCAAACTGGGTACGCAAGGCGGCGGTGCCTTCAATCTGCTGTTCTGGCGCTTCCTGCTGGTCTCGCTGTGCCTGGGGCTGTTATTGAACGTCAGGTTACTGAAGGTTTCTTGGGTGCAGGTTCGCCATTACGCCGTCATCGGATTTCTCTCGCAGTTCCTGTACCTGAGTTGCCTCTACGTCGCGATCCAGAATGGTTTGTCTCCCGGCATCGCTGCAATCATCGCGGCGACGCAACCGTTAATGACGGCGGCGCTGTCGAGTGGCAGCGCGGCTGAACGCAGTGGCGGCTGGCAGTGGACGGGGCTGATGATCAGCTTCGTAGGCGTATCCATCGTGATCGCTGGGCAGTACGGCGGTGGTGGGGAGGGCGTCGGCCTGGTCATGTACCTGTTGCCCCTGGCCGCCGCGTTGGGGCTGACGCTGGCTACCCTGTATGAGCGCCGCACCGTTCAACGCCAGGACGCAGGCTTGGTGCTGCCGCTGTTCATCCAGTCGTTGCTGACCTTGATCGGTTTTACCGGCGCCGTGCTCTACACCGATACGCTAAGTATTCCCCACGACCCTGACGTGTTGATCTCAATTGTCTGGCTCACCCTGTTCTCCACCTTCGTCGCCTATTTGAGCCTGTGGATGCTGCTGCGCGTGATGACCGCGACCCAGGTGGCGGCGCTGGTCTACCTGGAACCGCCGGTCACCCTGGTATGGGCGGCGCTGATGTTTGGCGACGTGATCCAGGTCTCGACCTACGCCGGCATTGCCGTGGTCGTCGGCGGGCTGTTGTTGATACGCCGCAAGCGACCGACCGTCGCCTGCGCCTCTTGAGGACTGCGGGTTCAGCAAGCTGACAGACATCACCTGTTAAAAATACTCAGGGCCGAGCAGGAGCGAGGTTGAAACAAGGGGGCATTTTTTAACGGTGCAGGTAGTGGGCGTCAACGCCCGAGGGTTTTTTATGTTGCTACGTTATGCAGCATTGGTAGCCATGGTCGTCGCGGCATCCGGGTGTGTGCAAGAGCGCGTCGTGCACGAGCGCAGGCCGGTGCAACGTGAGTATGTCGAAGTCGTCGCGCCGCAACCGCCGCCAGTGCAAGTGATCGAAGTCGAGCCGCCGGTGCGCTACGGCTATATATGGTCGCGCGGTTACTGGCGTTGGGAAGGCGGACGCTATGTCGCGGTGCATGGCCACTGGGAGCCGGTGCGCGAGGGGTACCGCTACGTGCATCCGCATTGGGTGCAGCGTAATGATGGGTATCACTGGCAGGGTGGGGGCTGGGTTCGCTGAGTCAGGCTAAATCGGCTTTTGGGTGCCCAGGAGCCGAACCTCCCGCAGCAGTGCAGCACCGAGTTGATCGCTGCCCAGTTCCTGGTAGCCCACTATCCTGGTCGCGCCGTTCTCTTCAGCCTGGATGATGATCACCGGCGTTTCCTTGCCGGTGGCCTCGTCTACGTGCAGGGCGTACTGCGGGACATCCACGTTGATCGGTGTTCCCGCCGGTTTGCCTTGCACATTGATCAGGAACGCCGCGCAGCCGCTGTCGATATCTGCACTTGTGGCGGCGCGCCCGCTGACGAAGCAGGTTTTGGGCAAGTCGGGCCAGGCGATGGTGTCGGCCAGGGCGAGGGTTGGCGCCAGGGCCATGGCGGCGAGAAGCAGCGTGCGCACGTTGGTCGTTCTCTTGATCGGAGTAGAGGCGTTTTTTACCAAAGCCCGGAACTCCCCGCAACGCGGAGGCTTCAGGCGAGGCGTTTCATGCCCGTTCCCTTGGCCGCGTCGAGGTCAAAGGTGGCGGTGTACTCACAGCCTGCCGCATGGGCGCAGCGTTCGATCAGGTAGTCGGCGAAATCGGCTTTACCGGCCGTGAATCGGCGCAGCGCCTGCCAGATGATTTCGGCATGCTCAACGGTCAGCTCACGGGTACGCAGCAGCGTTTCCAGCACCGTCACCACGTCGCTTTTGGTCGATTGATAGCAGCTTTGCAGCACCCAGACCAACTCCACCACGGACACCAGGCTGACGAAGCCCGGTGAAACGGTGGTCAGCGATTCGATCAAGGCAGAGGCCTTGGGTGATTGCACGGGGTCATCCTGGGTGACGTAACGCACCAGCACATTGGTATCGAGCCCAATCATCCGGCCTTGGCTCCCTGCACGGCGATGGCGCGGTTCATGTCTGCGATCGATACGGCCTGTGCGGGCTTGCGGATAAGCCCCTTGAGATCCTGGACGGTTCTGCTCGCGGCAATAATGGAAAACGTGCCGTCTTCCGTTTCGACAAATTCAACCCGGTCGCCCGTTTCCAGGCCAAGTGCGGTGCGCACTTTTACAGGGATGGTGATTTGCCCTTTTGAGGTCAGTGTGGCGGTCGACATCGTGAAAATCTCCATCGTGATATTCCTTACCCTAAGGTAAGGATTTATGAAGGGCAAGATCCGTTGGTCCATAGGTCGCTCGCTGGTGTGAGTAGGTGGGAACAGGTAAAACCCTAGCTCGAACGTTGCACGCTCACACGCCCGCCTCAGGCCCAAAGAGATACAAGCTATGACCGACCGCCATCTGATCATTCCTGCCACCATGCAACCCATTGTCGAGCGCGCCGGCTACGTGCCAGCGGTAAAGGTTGGCAACACTCTTTACTGCGCGGGCCAGGTCGGCCGCACTCCGCAACTGGCCGTGATCGAAGATCCCGAGGCGCAATTCATCGCCGCCTGGGGAAACCTGCGGGAAGTATTGGAGGAGGGTGGTTGCCGCTTCGAAGACGTGGTGGACATGACGACCTACCACGTCAACATGAGCCAGCACATGGCAGTTTTCCGTGACGTGAAAAACAGCCTGTTCCCACGCGGGCATTGCGCCTGGACCACCATCGGGGTGTCCGAACTGGCACACCCCGGTCTGCTGGTGGAAATCAAATGCGTGGCGGTGCAGCGCTAGCTTACTGAACCACTCGATAACACGGCACATACGCCGCGCCGCCTGGCAGCTTCATGCGGTGCTGGGCGACAAACGCCTGTAGCAGCTCGTCCAGCGGTTTCATGATGGCCGGGTCACCGTGGATTTCGTAAGGACCGTTCTGCTCGATCAGGCGGATGCCTTTGTCCTTTACGTTACCGGCCACGATCCCGGAGAACGCACGGCGCAAGTTGGCGGCGAGTTCGTGGGGCGGCAATGCGTGGCTCAGTTGCAGGCTCGCCATGTTCTCGTGGGTCGGGTCGAACGGGCGCTGGAAGCCTTCGTCGATCTTCAGTAGCCAGTTGAAGTGGAACGCGTCGTTGCGCTCGCGGCGGAACTGCTTCACGGCCTTGAGGCCGACGGTCATCTGGCGCGCCACTTCGGCCGGGTCATCGATGATGATCTGGTAGTGCGCTTGCGCCGCTTCGCCCAGGGTGGCACCGACGAATGCGTGCAACTGTTGCAGGTACGGCGCGGCATGTTTCGGCCCGGTGAGGATGACCGGGAAGGGCAGGTCGCGGTTGTCCGGGTGCATCAGGATACCCAGCAGGTACAGGAACTCTTCGGCCGTGCCCGCACCGCCCGGGAAGATGATGATGCCGTGGCCGACGCGAACGAAGGCTTCCAGGCGTTTTTCGATGTCCGGCAGGATCACCAGCTCATTGACGATCGGGTTCGGCGCTTCGGCGGCGATGATGCCCGGCTCGGTCAGGCCAAGGTAGCGCCCGCCGGTAATGCGTTGCTTGGCGTGGGAAATGGTCGCGCCTTTCATAGGACCTTTCATCACGCCGGGGCCGCAGCCCGTGCACACGTCGAGGCTGCGCAGGCCCAGTTCGTGGCCGACTTTCTTGGTGTATTTGTATTCTTCGGTATTGATCGAGTGCCCGCCCCAGCACACCACGATTTTCGGCTCGACACCGGGGCGTAGCGTACGGGCGTTGCGCAGCAGGTGGAACACATAGTCTGTGATGCCCTGGGAGTTGCTCAGGTCGATGCGCTGGCTGTCCAACTCGTTTTCGGTGTAGACGATGTCACGCAGGGCGCTGAACAGCATTTCGCGGGTGCTGGCGATCATTTCGCCATCGACGAAGGCATCGGCGGGGGCGTTCAGCAATTCCAGGCGCACGCCACGGTCCTGTTGATGAATGCGCACTTCGAAGTCTTTGTAGGCGTCGAGAATGGTCTTGGCGTTGTCGATGTGCGCGCCGGTGTTGAGGATCGCCAGGGCGCACTGGCGGAATAGGGTGTAGATGCTGCCGGTACCGGCTTCGCTCAGTTGCTGGACTTCACGTTGGGACAGGGTTTCGAGGCTGCCTTTGGGGCTGACGGACGCATTGATGACTTGACGTTGGGGCATTCTGATTCCTTGAAAGCGCAGCCACCGCACCCACGAGGGGCCGCGATGGCTTGAGAATGATGGGCGCCGAATTCGGTCGCTCGAGACGGATATTTACCTCAGGCGCAAGGCAGAGCGCAAACACCGTCCAACACCATCATGCCGCAGAACTTACTGAATCAGCTTCCAGTTTTTGTAGAAAACCCGACGCAGGGTAAAGGCCATGCCGGCAAACCCCGCGATCACGGCGTTGAGAACCTGGGGCACCGGTGTCGGTCGCACGATATCGATAAACAGGCAGTAACGCTTGGCATCATTTTTGTTGAAAGAGGCGTGCATCAGGGTGTCATCGAAAATAAACAGCGGGTCGTCGTGCCAGTAATGCTTGTGCCTGCCCACCTGGATGTAGACGCCCTCGTGATGGGGCGCCGGTGCCATGTTGTAGAGCACGCGGAACATCATGCGCAGGGGGCCGAAATGAAATGAGGTGGAGCGGTTTTCATTGAATACCGACACGCCAATGGTTTTCACGAACGGTAGTTTTCTGCGCAGTCTCGGAATGTCGAGGGTGGTCTCGATGGGTTGGCCATACCACTGGAAAAACAACATGCCGCGCTTCTTCTCGGCCATGCGTTCGTCCAGGTAACCAATGATTTCGTCCTTGTGGGCCATGGCGTCTTCGATCACCTGTTGCAGCTCTTCACGCCAGGCTGGCGGTAGGTCGGCCATGGTGTAAACGTGTCGGTTACGCGAGCTCAACAGGTCGAACAGGGTATTGAACGGCGCCAGCAGCCAGGTGTTGCGGCCGCTGCCGATAAAATATTTCTTGATGGTGGGCGCGTCGTACAGGCCATTGCGCAGGAAGTCGTAAATACCGCAGATCACCACCAGCCCGAGAAATACCAATGTGGTTTCGGGGAACATATCAATAATCAGCAGGACGCCGAGTACCCAGGCGACCGATGCCGCTTTTTTACGCAAAGCAGGCTTGTTCATGACACTCAGCTCCAGCAGGACGCCATTCGACAGGTCCGGATCCGTGGCCGCGAGTGGTGGGGTTTTGAAACATATTGAAACAACTGCGTCATGATAAGGCGTTCGGCGCTGGAGAGGCGTTTTAAATATTGCAAAATTGTGAAGGCTCTACACAGTTTTTAACGCTGGCTGCGTTGAGCGGATTGGATTTTGTAAACAGAAGATTTGCGACTATCGTGACGCTTCGGTTTTTTGGACGTCATAGACCGGTACGATTGAAGTTGAATGGCCACCACTGGCCTTCGGCACCTTGGAAGAGGCAGAAATTTTATGATCATCAAACCGCGGGTTCGTGGCTTCATCTGTGTGACCGCTCACCCTGTTGGCTGTGAAGCGAACGTCAAAGAGCAGATCGACTACGTCACTCAGCACGGCGTCATCGAAGGCGGCCCGAAAAAGGTCCTGGTCCTCGGTGCATCCACCGGTTACGGCCTGGCCGCGCGCATCAGCGCTGCGTTTGGCTGCGGCGCCGATACCCTGGGCGTGTTTTTTGAGAAAGAAGGCGAAGAAGGCAAGCTGAGTTCCGCCGGCTGGTACAACAGCGCCGCATTCGAGAAATTTGCAGTCGAGAAAGGCCTTTACGCCAAGAGCATCAACGGCGACGCGTTCTCTGACGAGATCAAGCGCCTGACCATCGAAACCATCAAGAAAGACCTGGGCAAGATCGACCTGGTCGTCTACAGCCTGGCCGCGCCACGCCGTACCGACCCGCAAGGCGTGGTGCACAATTCCACCCTTAAGCCGATCGGCAAAGCTGTGACCCTGCGTGGTATCAACACCGACAAGGGCGTTGTGGTCGACACCACCCTGGAGCCTGCAACCCAGGAAGAAATCGACGGCACCGTCAAAGTGATGGGCGGCGAAGATTGGCAGCTGTGGATCGACGCCCTGCGTGACGCCGACGTGCTGGCCGAAGGCGCCAAGACCACCGCGTTCACCTACCTTGGCGAGAAGCTGACCCAGGACATCTACTGGAACGGCTCCATCGGCGAAGCCAAGAAAGACCTCGACAAGAAAGTCCTGACCCTGCGCGACAACCTCGCTGCACTCAAGGGCGATGCCCGTGTATCGGTGCTCAAGGCCGTGGTCACCCAGGCCAGCTCGGCCATCCCGATCATGCCGCTGTACCTGTCTCTGCTGTTCAAAGTGATGAAAGAGCAGGGCACCCACGAAGGTTGCATCGAGCAGGTCTACGGCCTGTTCAAGGACAGCCTGTACGGCAGCCAGCCGAAACTCGACGCCGACGGCCGCCTGCGTGCCGACCTGGCCGAGCTGGAACCGAAGGTCCAGGACGCCGTGGCAGCCCTGTGGAACCAGGTCACCGACGACAACGTCAACGAGATCAGCGATTTTGCCGGCTACAAGGCTGAATTCCTGCGCTTGTTCGGTTTTGAAATCGATGGCGTGGACTACGATGCTGACGTGAACCCGACCGTGAAGATCAACGGTCTCATCTCGGCATAATCGCGGGGGTCGACAGCAGCCTCGATAAATCTGTTATCAGGCTGCTGTCTGGTTTGCGCCCAAGGTGCTCAATCTTGGCGAAAGGTCGACGCCAGCCGCTCCTGCGCATGGGTGAAACCAGAGCGTTTGATGCCAGTTACTTCTTTCTCCCAAAGCGGATTAACAGCAACGTGATAGCCGCTGTCTTTGGCTGTTGTTATCAGTTCCGCCATTTCCTTGCTGTTGTTGATGATGCTGACCTCGTCAAAGCGCCCAAGCTTTGTGGGTAGAAAGAAGGTTGCCGGGTAGTTGGCGGCGACTTCCGTCGCGGGGCTACCGGAGTCCGCATTGTGGTGTACCACCCGCTCTCCATTGCCGACCAAACGGTGATTGATCAGCTCAATCATTTGCTTTATCCGTGGCGTGGCATTGCCCAGATCGGGGTCTTCCTTTTGATAGAAGTGTGCGGCGCTTTCATAGTCTGCGCGTAACGCTTGCGGCACTTGAAAGGTGCTGGGGTCAGGTCGTTGCTGCCTGTAGCGATCGATTCGGTGAGTGAAAACACTGTGCGCTATGTCGGGCACCGGGATTCTGTCCTGTGGGCCAAAATCGCTGAGGTGGGGCGCGACCATGTGCAGGTCATAATCGGCCGTCAGTGCCTTGCCTCCTTCGCGTTTTGCCAGCACTTCAATGGGTTTGCCTTCGTGGAAGATCAGATAGCTATCTTCTGAGGGCGATGTGCGTTTGCCTTCGAATGCATACATCTGCTGGCTGGGGCCTTGGGCACTGAAACGCAGCGTGTCGCTGTGTGTCTTTGTTGTCAGGTCGGTGATCTGGCCGAGTTTCATCAGTTCGCCGAGGCGGTGGCTCGAAATACTCAGAGGCACTGCGACGGCATGTCCATCGCGGATGCACTCCTGGATTTGTTCGTTGGCGCGAGTCACTTTTGCGGGCGCGTCCTCCTTGAGTTTTTCAAGCTTGCTGAACGCTTGGTTCGTACAGATCAGGCCAGCCTGCGGTCCCCAGTTGGCACTTTTTCCCTTGATGTGAAAATCCTTGGTGGGGTGGCCGGCCTCTATCAACCCGGTAGCCACGGTTTCTACGGGACGTACACCGATGATGGAGTTGGTATCCACCGCGATATTTTGCAAGGGCGCAAGATGGCTCGGCACTATTCCGGTCTGCCCCCTGACGCGTTCAAGTGCGAGATTTACCGAGTTGTTCGTCTCTTGGGCGATGCCAGTCGACCGACTGGCTTGAGCGCTCAGTACTACGTGCAGGCTGAGTGCGGAAGGTGAAATAGCAGGGGAGATGATGTCTCTCATTGAATGTCTCCAAGTCATGTTTCATCGGCATGTTGGATGATCCCTTCCAGACCCGAGCATTCCCTCGATTGCAGGGCAGACACTAGAGCCATTTTTTAGGGGCGGGGCGAAAAAAGTATGTCTGGCTGTACGGCGCCGAATCGACGAAAGACGGTGCAAGTCTCGAATGCCGGGGGTTACAGCGCTGCTGGTAGTGCGCGTTCCATGACATTATCGGAAGGGGCCTACAGTTGATTGCTTGCCGCCGCGTGTCATTGCTGTAGGAGACTGTCGCAGCACATTAGTTAATTGGGAGGCGCATATGACCGTGCGTGCAGTGGTTTTTGATTTCGGCGGGGTTCTGTTCGATTGGAGCCCGCAGCACCTTTACCGCACGCTGATTGCCGATGATGGCGAACGGCAGTGGTTTCTCGAGAATATCTGTACCCAGGCGTGGAACACCGAGCAGGATGCCGGTCGCTCCCTGACCGAAGGCACCCGCAGCCTGATCGAGCAACACCCGCATCATGAACGCCTGATCCAAGCCTATTACGATCGCTGGCACGAAATGCTGCGTGGCCCGTTGACGGAAGGCGTGGCGATCCTCGAGGCGCTGCACCAGGCCGATATGCCGCTGTTCGGGCTCACCAACTGGTCGGCTGAGACCTTCCCGTATGCGCGGGCCAACTACCCCTTCCTCCAATTTTTTCGCGATATCGTGGTGTCCGGCGAGTTGAAACTCATCAAGCCTGACGCAGCGATCTACGACGCCAGCCTCAGCCAGGTACGGGCCCACCTGCCAGATATCCAGGCGGCGGAAGTGGTGTTTATCGATGATGTTGCCGGCAACATCGAAGCAGCCATCGCCCTCGGTTGGCGGGGGATTCATCATGTGTCCGCCGAGCGCACTGCCGCTCAATTGCGAGAATGGGGCGTGGGCTTTTAGCGCGCCCATTTTTCCATGGCGAAATCCACGAAGGCGCGCAGCTTGGGCAGCCGATAACGGTCCTGGCCGTAGAGCAGATGCATGGGGCGGCTGGGGAGTCGATAGGTGGTGAGCAAGGCCACCAGCTTGCCGCTCTCCAGATCCGGCTGCACCAGGGCATCGGCCAGCATGATGATGCCCATGCCGTTGACGGCCGCCTGGCGTAGGCCTTGCGAGCTGTTGATGGTCAAAGAGCCGGATACTGGAACCTCCACCTCGCCGCTCTCGCCGGTCATGCGCCACAGTTTGTCGGCGTCGCGCCAGTTGTCACTCGCCGGGTAGGCGAACGCCAGGCAGTCGTGGTGCTGCAGGTCATCGGGGGTCTGAGGTGTACCACGTCGCGCCAGGTAATCAGGTGACGCGCAGAGGGTGAGGGTGTAGGCCTGCATTGGCCTGGCGATCAGACTGGATGTTTCCAGTTCGCCAAGGCGAATCGCCGCGTCGAAGCCGCTGTCGACCAAGTCCATCCGCTCATTGCTCAGTACCACGTACAGATTGATCAATGGGTAGCGTCGGGAAAATTCGCTCAAGGCCGGTGTAAGGCGTTCGGTGCCGAACACGGGGGGCGCGGTGATGCGCAGGGTGCCTTTGGGGACATCACTGTGGGCTTGCTCGGCAAGCTGTTCGGAGTCGGCTACCAGCCCCAGTACTTCCAGGCAACGCTGGTAATACTGGCCACCAAATTCAGTGAGACTTTGTTTGCGTGTGGTGCGTTTGAGCAGGCTGACGCCCAGCCGCTGCTCCAGCGCACGTAGGTGGTTGCCGACCATGGTGGTAGACATCCCGCAGGCTTGGGCTGCCGCCGTCATGCTGCCGGTCTCGACCACTTTCACGTACACCGACATTGCCTGGAACAGATCCATTATCAAGCCCTGGTTTAAAGTCATTGCAGGAATGCGCAGTTTATCCAGCTCAGGTGGCTAACGATACTGCAGTCATCACTACGATGCACTGGAGCCCGCACCATGACCGCCGCCTGCCTGATGACCACTTATCAACCCTTGGCCCTGAGCTTTACCCGCGGCTTGGGTACGCGCCTATGGGACCAGCAAGGTCGCGAATACCTGGATGCGGTGGCCGGTGTGGCGGTGACCAATGTCGGCCATTCGCACCCCAGGCTGGTGGCGGCTATCAGCGAGCAGGCGGGCTTGCTGTTGCACACGTCCAATCTTTACAGCATCGACTGGCAACAACGGCTGGCCCAGCGCCTCACTCAGTTGTCAGGCCTGGATCGCGCGTTCTTCAATAATTCCGGCGCCGAGGCCAACGAAACCGCGCTTAAGCTGGCGCGCCTGCATGGCTGGAAAAAGGGCATTGAAGCGCCGTTGGTGGTGGTGATGGAGAACGCCTTTCATGGCCGAACCCTCGGCACCCTGGCCGCGAGCGATGGCCCCTCGGTCCGCCTGGGCTTCCAACAGTTACCGGGGGATTTTCTCAAGGTACGCTTTGGTGATCTGGCGGCACTGGAAGCGATCACCAAGGCATTTGGTCCGCGCATCACCGCGGTGCTGCTGGAACCGATCCAGGGTGAAAGTGGTGTGCTGCCGGCACCGTCGGGTTACCTGCAAGCCTTGCGCGATCACTGCACACGCCAGGGCTGGCTGATGATGCTTGACGAGATCCAGACCGGCATCGGCCGCACCGGCACCTGGTTCGCCTTCCAGCATGAAGGCATCGTCCCGGACGTGATGACCCTGGCCAAAGGCCTGGGCAATGGCGTGCCGATCGGCGCGTGCCTGGCTCGGGCCGCGGTGGCCCAATTGTTTACACCGGGCAGTCATGGCAGCACGTTCGGCGGCAATCCGCTGGCGTGTCGGGTCGGATGCACCGTGCTGGACATCATCGAAGAACAAGGCTTGCTGCA
This sequence comes from Pseudomonas simiae, assembly GCF_000934565.1. NCBI lineage: Bacteria > Pseudomonadati > Pseudomonadota > Gammaproteobacteria > Pseudomonadales > Pseudomonadaceae > Pseudomonas > Pseudomonas simiae. The sequence continues at coordinate 1,773,179 of NZ_CP010896.1, forward strand.
GAACGCAGCACAACAGGGCGAACGCCTGTTGGCCCGGTTACGCGTGGAATTGAATGAGCATGCGCAGGTCGTGGCGATTCGTGGCCAGGGGCTGATGATCGGTATCGAGTTGGCCAGCCCCTGCCGGGACCTGGCTCAGCGCGCCGCCCAGGAGCACGGGTTGCTGATCAACGTCACGCGGGGCAAGATCATTCGCCTGCTGCCGCCGCTGACCCTGGATACTCAGGAGGTCGAGATGATCGTGCGGGCCATTACCCGGTTACTGGCGTAGGGCCGTTAAGCCACTCCTGGTTCAGGGTCTCGGTATCGCCCAGGTACTCCAGCAGCCAAGCCATGGCCGGGGACAGCTTGTTCTGTGCCCACGCCACGCAAGACGGGCTGGCCGGAAACGGCCGGCTCAATTGCAGCGCCACCAGCTCACCGCGTTCGATCCACGGCAACACCTGATGCGCCGGCGCCATGCCTACACACAGACCGTCGCGCAAGCAATCGATCGCGGATGCCCAATTCGGCACCACCAGCCGACGCTGGTTATCCAGTGTCCAGGTGTCACGCTTGGGTAGGTTGCGCGAGGTGTCGGTCATGCACAGGGAGGCAAAGGGACGCAGCTGATCGTCGCTCAATAATCCTTCGACGCTGGCCAGCGGGTGTCGCGCGCTGACCACGCACAGCCAATTCAACAAACCCATATCGCGGAAGGTGAAGTGGCTGGCCACCGGCACCGCGCTGGTCGCGCCGATCACAATGTCGGTGCGTTCATCTGCCAGGGCATCCCACACGCCGTTGTACACTTCGTACTCCAGCAGCAACTCGACCTCGGGAAACTGTCGATAGAAGTCCAGCACCAGCTGCCGACAGCGTTGGGGTTTGACGATGGAGTCCACCGCGACCTTCAACTGGCCACTCCAGCCATTGGCGACCTGCTGACACAGGCGCCGGGTGCCGAGCATTTTCTTCATCACGCCACGGGCTTCGTCGATAAACAAGCGGCCGGCGGGCGTCAGTTCCACGTCTCGGTGGCGTCGCACGAACAAGGGCACCGCTAGCCACTCTTCCAGCTGGCGCACGGTATAGCTGACGGCCGACGGCACTCGATGCAGTTCCTGGGCTGCGGCGCTGAAGCTGCCATGGCGTGCCACGGCGTCAACCACATCCAGGGAATATTCGGACCACATGCTGACTGCCTTCAAATTTATTGATAAGAGTGTCCAATTATTATCGCTTCACAGAGAATCTGTCAGCTTCATAATGGGCGCCAGTCAGCAAATAGTTTGATGGCAGAATGAACAAGGCTTCAATGAAAAACTCTTTTGGCTTCACTTGGTATCTGGCGGGACTGAGCATGCTCGGTTACCTCGCCATGGACATGTACTTGCCGGCATTTGGTGCCATGGGCGAGCAGTTGCAGATTGGCGCTGGCGCAGTGGGTGCCAGCTTGAGTATTTTCCTCGCCGGCTTTGCGGTGGGGCAGTTGTTGTGGGGGCCGTTGTCCGACCGCTTGGGGCGAAAACCCATCCTGCTCGCCGGCCTGAGCCTGTTTGTGTTGGGCTGCGCGGGGATGTTCTGGGTCGAGACCGCGCCGCAATTGCTGGCGCTGCGCTTTATCCAGGCGATTGGTGTGTGTTCCGCCGCCGTGAGTTGGCAGGCACTGGTGATTGATCGCTACCCGGCCGACAAGGCCCATCGCGTGTTCGCCAGCATCATGCCGCTGATGTCGTTGTCGCCAGCGCTGGCGCCGCTGTTGGGCGCGATGGTGCTGAATCACTTCGGTTGGCAGGCGATCTTCGGCGTGTTGCTGGGGGTGTCGGTGCTGTTGCTGCTGCCGACCGTATTCCTGCGTGGCATGCCGAAACGCCCGACGGAGGGGCGCGAGCCGGTGCGCCTCGGTTATGGACAGTTGCTCACGTCCCGCGTATTTACGGGGAATGTGATGATTTTTGCCGCCTGCTCGGCCAGCTTCTTCGCCTGGCTGACGGCGTCGCCCTTCATCCTCGGCGGCATGGGCTACAGCCCGAATGATATTGGCCTGAGTTACGTATTGCCTACGTTGGCGTTCCTGGTCGGTGGCTACAGTTGCCGCAGCGCCTTGCAGCGCTTCCAGGGCAAGACGCTGTTGCCCTGGTTGCTGCTGGCGTACTGCATCAGCATGGTGGCGCTGTACCTGGTCGCCACCTTGACGGTGCCAACCCTCACCACCTTGTTGATTCCGTTCTGCCTGATGGCGCTGTGCAACGGTGCCAGTTACCCCATCGTGGTGGCGAATGCGCTGATGCCGTTTTCGGAAAATTCCGGCAAGGCGGCGGCATTGCAAAACACCCTGCAACTGGGCCTGTGTTTTCTCAGCAGCCTGGTGGTGTCGTCGATGCTTGACCAGCCGCTGCTGATTACCGCGATCGTGATGCTGGCGACCGCGCCGCTGGCCGTGCTGGGCTACTGGCTGGCGCGGCCGAAAGCCGACAATTCAGCCCTGGCACCGAATCTGAAGTAACAACGCGGTCAACACTGTGGGGGCTGGCTTGCCTGCAATAGCATCGGCTCGGTGTACCTGACACACCCAGTCGCCCGCATCGCAGGCAAACCAGCTCCCACGGTTTGATCGGGCTTCTTCAGTTAAAACGTCACTTCCAGGTTCACCGTCGGCGTCGATGTGCGGCTACCCCGGCCGCCATCCACGCCAAACTTGTTATGCCAATACTCGTAACCCACCCCAAGGTACAGGTTCGGCTTGACGCTTTTGCCCGGTCGCACCGCCACCATTAGCGCGGTGCGCATCAGGGCCTCCGGCGCGGTGTCGCGGCCGTGGTAGTCGTCGCCTTTTTCCCCGACGTAATTGATAAACCCCTGGAATTTCGCCGCATGGCTGGCGATTTCGAATGGGCGCATCCACGTCAAGTTGAGCAGGTAAGTGTCGTCGAAGGTGTGGTTCGACTCCTGCGCGCCGGGGATGCCAGTGTGGTTCCTTTCCTTGTAGTACATCAGGCTCAGGTCGAGTACGCCGACAGTGTTGAACTTCAACGTCGGGCCGATCACCAGCGCGCGTTTTTTGGCTGAGGCGAAGTTGTTGTTGCGGTTGGCGTCAAAACCCAGCGTCAGCGCGTAGTCCTTGACCAGGCCGGTGCCGAGCGGCACATCGAATACCCGCGACGCATACAGCTGGTGGCGGTACACCGCATACACCTCACTCCCGCCATGATCGGTGCCCTTGCGCGGGTCGCGGCTGTCGGACAGAAACACATCGAGGTTGAGGAAATTGCTGCCGTACTGGTAGCCGCTTGCGTGAGTGAAGCTGTAGATGCGCTTGCTGAATTCGTCGGGGTTATTCGGATTGGTGAACTGCTGGCCGTAGCGAAATCCTACGCTGTTGTTCATCCACTCTACTGCGACGGCCTCCCCGCCGCCGAGAAGGGTAAGCGCGACGGTGGCGCCCTGTAGTGCCTTTTTCATTGTTATGGGTCCTTTGGCGTTCTGGCTCATCACGGTCGGATTGTTTTTGTAACGCCGTTGGAGGGTAACTTGTCTGATTGATTGTATACAACTCTATGGACATCCACTCCAAACATTGCATACAGTGGCCGCACAACAAAAACAGAGAACCCCTCACCATGACTATCCCGAAGGCGTCACCGCAGCGGCCAGAAGATGAGAATCTCGGCGTCGCCGCCAACATGGCTTACGGTCTGCAACATGTACTCACGATGTACGGCGGAATCGTTGCGGTCCCCCTGATTGTCGGCCAGGCGGCCGGGTTGTCCCCGGCGGATATCGGCCTGCTGATCGCTGCGTCGCTGTTTGCCGGCGGCCTGGCCACGCTGCTGCAGACCTTGGGTCTACCGTTTTTTGGCTGTCAATTGCCGCTGGTGCAGGGCGTGTCGTTTGCCGGCGTGGCAACCATGGTGGCGATTGTCGGCAGTGATGGCGCCGGCGGTGTGCCGGCGATTCTTGGGGCGGTGATGGCCGCGTCGTTTATCGGGTTATTGATAACCCCCGTTTTTTCACGGATCACCAAGTTTTTCCCGCCGTTGGTCACTGGCATTGTGATCACGACCATCGGCCTGACCCTGATGCCCGTTGCGGCGCGCTGGGCCATGGGCGGCAACAGTCGCGCGGCGGATTTCGGCAGCATGTCCAACATCGGCCTTGCGGCGTTGACCCTGGTGCTGGTGTTGCTGCTGAGCAAAATCGGCAGCGCAACCATCTCGCGCTTGTCGATCCTGCTGGCGATGGTTATCGGCACGGTGATTGCGGTGTTCCTTGGCATGGCCGACTTCTCCGGCGTGACTCAGGGGCCGATGTTCGGTTTCCCAGCGCCATTCCATTTCGGCATGCCAACCTTCCACGTTGCTGCGATCATCTCCATGTGCATCGTGGTGATGGTGACCCTGGTCGAGACCTCGGCGGACATCCTGGCGGTGGGCGAGATCATCGACACCAAGGTCGATTCCAAACGCCTGGGTAACGGCCTGCGCGCCGATATGCTGTCGAGCATGTTTGCACCGATCTTCGGTTCGTTTACCCAGAGTGCGTTCGCCCAGAACGTCGGGCTGGTGGCGGTTACCGGGGTCAAGAGCCGCTTTGTGGTGGCCACCGGTGGGCTGTTTCTGGTGATTCTTGGGCTGCTGCCCTTCATGGGCAGGGTGATCGCGGCGGTGCCGACCTCCGTGTTGGGCGGTGCCGGGATAGTGCTGTTCGGCACCGTGGCGGCCAGTGGTATCCGCACGCTGTCGAAGGTGGATTACCGCAACAACATGAACTTGATTATCGTGGCCACTTCCATCGGTTTTGGCATGATCCCAATTGCGGCACCGAGCTTCTATGATCACTTCCCGAGCTGGTTCGCGACCATTTTCCATTCGGGTATCAGCTCGTCGGCGATCATGGCGATCCTGTTGAACCTGGCGTTCAACCACTTCACCGCCGGTAATTCGGACCAGCAGTCAGTGTTTGTGGCGGGAACCGAGCGCAGTCTGTGCTTCCGAGATGTGTCGGAACTGCGTGATGGGGATTACTTCAAGGGCGGCAAGTTGTTTGATGCCGAAGGGAGAGAGATTCCGTTGGTGGCGGATGTGTCGAGGAAAGCGCACAAGGCAGAGACCACCGAGGTCTGACGCCGAACAGGGGCGCAGTGTGGGAGCTGACTTGCCTGCGATAGCAAGGGCGAATTCACCGCCGTCATCGCAGACAAGCCAGCTCCCATATTGGAAACTATCCGGCCTTGTGTTCTTTGTAATGCACAGAACACACCTCATCCAGAAACTTCACCACGGTGCCCATGCACGCCTGGCGCTCCTCCACATGGGGCATGTGGCTGGAGTCTTCAAACAGTGCCCAGCGCACATCGGCGATTTCATCCAGGAACGGTTTGACCACCCGTGGCGTGGCTTCGTCGTGTCGGCCGGAGATCACCAGCGTGGGCACGTTAATCGCCGACAGACGGCCAATGGAAGTCCAGTCTTTCAAGCTGCCTATCACGTGGAATTCGGTCGGGCCGCTCATGGCGTGGTACACCGTCGGGTCTGAATCGACCGCGGCGAACGTGCGCGCCACTTCCTCCGGCCACGGGATGACTCGGCACACGTGCTGGTCATAAAACACCCTTGAGGCGGCGAGGTATTCCGGGTCCAGGTAAGTGCCGGTGGCCTCGTGCTTGAGCAGGGTTTCATGCACACCTTCCGGCAACAATTTGCGCAGTCGGTTGGCTTCGCTGACCCAAGTGCGCATGCAGGTCGGCGAGTTGGCCGGGATGAACGCGCGCAAGCCCTTGGGCTGCAGGATCGCGTGTTCACTGCCGAGCATGCCGCCCCAGGATTGGCCGAGAATCGCGTAGTTATCGCTGATCTGCAGGTGGTCCAGCAGGTTGTTGAGTTCTTCGAGGAACAGGCCCACGGTCCAGAAGGACGGATCTTTTTCGGGTAGATGAGTAGAGCGGCCGTTGCCCAACTGGTCATAGTGGATCACGGCGTGGCCGCTGGCGGCGACGTCCTTGAACGCGTCAACGTAATCATGGGTGCAACCGGGGCCACCGTGGATAACCACCAGGGGAGTGCGACCGCTCGACAAGTCACCGGTGACGCGGTACCAGGTCTGGTAGGCGCCAAACGCCGCATACCCTTCGCGGATTTTTTCGATGAATTCCATTTCGTACCCTGCTCTGAAAAAAGGCTCAGGGACACGATAATGCGTGGGCGAAATTTAAGTAACTAGCAAAACAGCTAGGTTTTGCCGGTGGTCAGTCGTCTAGCAGGCGGTAATGGGTGGCGCGCACCACCGCCTGCACGCGGTTCTTGGCCCCCAGCTTGTGCATCGCCGAGGCCAGGTGCAAGGTGACCACCGCCAGAGAGCGGCTCAATTGCGTGGCGATTTCGGCAGCGGTCAGGCCATCGGCGGCCCATTTGAGGCACTCGCGTTCGCGTTTGGTCAGGTGGATATGCGGATAAGTGCGCAGTTCCTTGCTAAACAGCGGGTAGGCTGCTTCCTGCAAGGCATGGGAAATCAGGCTGAAATCCGACAAGGTCTGCTGCACATCCTGCAGCACGCTGCGGGCCTTGCCCGTTCGTAGTCCGGTCAGCGACGCGAAGCCGCCCCGAGGCAGGTGGATCGGTACGCTGACGCCGCAGGTCAATTCCTGGTCGTGCAAGTAGGACGACACCGGCGCATGGCAGGGATCGATGATCTTTTGCAGCGGGGTATCGACCTTGACGTCGTAGGACCATACGAACGGTGACACCGTACTCAGGGCCAGATGTTGCACCGGGTCGATCTGGTAGAACCCTTCGCTGCACCACAAGGCGTGCCAGTCGGGCGGCGTATTGCGCAGTGCGAGCACCGAGGGTGTGATCAATGCGCCATCCTGATCGATCGGCACGGGGGTGTAGTCATACACCAATGCATCGAAGCCCAGTTGCTGGGCGAGGATAAACGTATTGTCCATCTGCTCATCCAGGCTCCTGCCCGGCATCAGACGGTGATTTAACGCAGTCAGCTTGGCCAGCATCCGTTCTGCTCCCGAATTCATTTGAATCTCGACTTGCTGCAAGTAGAATGCCACGCCCCGGCGAAGGACTGCCAGGCTAAACCTATAAGAAATACTAGGTTATGGCCGCACGACATCCTAGGTAGTGTTGGTCTGATCAACGGCCGCTGCCTGCCAGCCCGACACTAGACAAGGAATGTATGCATGTGGCGTGAAATTGCCCCCGACCAGCAGTACAACGTGCAAGTCGACGGCCATAACCTCGTGGTTTACAGCTTTGGCGAAGGCGATGAGGTGCTGTTGTGCCTCAACGGCGGGCCAGGCTTGCCGTGTGACTACTTGCGAGACGCCCATGGCTGGCTCAAAGACCATAACCTGCGAGTGGTTGCATTCGACCAGCTTGGCACGGGCGCATCAGCCAGGCCCACCGACGTTTCTCTGTGGGAAATCCGCCGTTATGTCGAAGAAGTCGAAACCGTGCGCCAGGCCCTGGATCTCGGTCGCGTGCACCTGCTCGGGCATTCCTGGGGCGGCTGGCTCGGTATCGAATATGCCATCCATTATCCCGACGCGCTGAAAAGCCTGATCCTGGAAAATACCGTTGGCGACATTCCGCACCTGTCCCAAGAGCTGGAACGCCTGCGCGGCGCCCTTGGCAGCGAGACGGTAGCCATGATGCAACGCCACGAAGCCATGGGCACCCTGGACCACCCGCAGTACCAGGCCGCGATCACCTTGCTCAACTATCGTCACGTGTGCCGCCTGGACGAGTGGCCCGCACCGGTCAAACGCTCCCTTGACGACTGGAACATGGGCCCCTACGAAACCATGCAAGGCCCCAACGAATTCCTCTACATCGGCAACCTCAAGGACTGGAACCGCATCCCTGAGATGGCCGATTTCAAGATGCCGATCCTGATCACCACCGGCCAGCATGACGAACTCACCCCAGCCTGCGCCATGCGCATGAAACTGGCGGCCCGACACGCCGAACTGCACGTGTTCCCCAACAGCAGCCATATGCCTTTCTATGAGGAGCCCCATGCGTATTTTCCGGTGTTGCTGGACTTCCTTGCGCGTCATCGGGGCTGACGGATGAACCTGGCGCGCTACCGTTTTGTCTTGTACCGGCCGCTGCAATTGCTGCCGGTGCTGTTTGGCATCAGCCTGATCACCTTTGTGCTGGTGCGCTCGATTCCCGGCGACCCGGCGCGTGCTTTGCTGGGTTCGCGCAGCACGCCGGACGCTTTGCTGAAAATCCGCGCCCAGTACGGCCTCGACCAGCCGTTGTGGCTGCAATATTTCTACTTTCTGAAGAACCTGCTCAAGGGCGACCTTGGCCAATCGCTGCTGTACAAGGTCGATGCGCTCAAGCTGATCGTCACGCGTATTGAACCCACCCTGGTACTGGTGCTCGGCAGTGTGGTGCTGGCGCTGCTGATCGCCGTGCCGTTGGCGACCTTCGCCGCACGCAACAAGGGTGGCTGGGCGGATAACCTGATTCGCGTGTTCACCACGGTTGGCCTTGGCATGCCGGCGTTCTGGCTGGGCTTGATGCTGATCCTGTTGCTGAGTGTGCAGTGGGGCCTGTTTCCAGTATCCGGTTACGGCCGGACCTGGTTGGATAAAGCGCATCACATGGTGCTGCCATGCCTGACGATTGCCCTGGCACTGTCGGCGGTGCTGGTGCGCAACTTGCGGGCGAGCATGTTGATGGAACTGCAGGCCGACCACGTGACCGCCGCCCGGGCGCGTGGGTTGTCGGAAGCCGCAGTGTTTCGCCGTCATGTGCTACCCAATTCCCTGGTGCCGGCGGTCAATCTGCTGGCGGTGAACATCGGTTGGCTGATCAGCGGCACGGTGGTGATCGAAAGCCTGTTCGCCATCCCCGGCATCGGCCAATTGTTGGTACGCGGGATCTTCACCCGCGATTACATGGTGGTGCAGGGCGTGGCCATGGTGCTGGCTTGCGCGACGGTGATCGTCAACTTCATCGCTGACGTCGTGACCGTGGCCCTCGACCCGCGAGTGAAGATGCAATGAGCAGTCGTCTGTTGATTGCCCCTTGGCGCTTGCGCCTGCGCTTTGGTTTGCGCAATGGCCGGCTGACGGCTGCGTGGGGTTTGTTGATTCTGCTGGCATGGCTGGTGCTTGCGCTGTTTGCACCGTGGATCGCGCCATATGACCCGATTGCGCAGAACACCGATTTCAGTTTGCTCGGCCCCAGCCTTGCTCATCCATTTGGCACCGATAACTACGGAAGGGACATTCTTTCGAGGGTTATCTGGGGCGCGCGTATAGACCTCCAGTTAGCCATCGTCGGGGTGATCTTCCCGTTCATGATCGGCACCTTCATCGGCGCGGTCTCCGGTTACATCGGCGGGCGTTTCGACAGTGTCTGCATGCGTGTGATCGATGTGATCCTGGCCTTCCCGTTCCTGGTGCTGATGCTGGCGATCATGGCCATTCTCGGCCCAGGCTTGAAGAGCTTCTACATCGCCATGGCCTTGGTGGGCTGGGTGTCCTACGCGCGGCTTATCCGCTCGCAGATCCTGGTGCTCAAGGAAAGCGACTTTGCCCTGGCCGCCAAAAGCCTGGGCTTTGGCCATGGGCGGATTCTGTTCCGGCACCTGCTGCCCAATGCGATGTTCGGCTCCATCGTGTTTTCCATGTCGGACGCGGTGTTGGTGCTGCTCAATGGCGCCGCCGTGAGTTACCTGGGCCTGGGCGTGCAACCGCCGACCGCCGAATGGGGCACGATGGTGGCCGAAGGACAGGCCTTCATCACCACTGCCTGGTGGATCTGCACCTTTCCGGGGCTGGCCATCGTGACCTTGGCCATGGGGTTCAGCCTGCTCGCCGATGGCGTGGCGCAAGTGTTGGGGGATCGCTCATGAGCCTGTTGCAAGTGCGCGACCTCAGTGTGATTGCCAACAACGCAGGGCGTGATGTGACCTTGGTCGATCGCGTGTCTTTCGATTTGGCCGAGGGCGAGATCCTCGGGCTGGTGGGGGAAAGCGGCTCGGGCAAGACCATGGCCTGTCGCGGTTTGATGCGCCTGCTGCCATCGCCCAACCTGCGCGTGCAAGGCGGTGCGGTCCGGCTGGGCGGCCAGGACCTGCTGTCATTGGATGACGCTGGCATGCGGGCGGTGCGTGGCGGTCAGTTGGGCATGATTTTCCAGAACCCCAGCAGCCACCTCGACCCGCTGATGCGCATCGGCGAGCAGATTGCCGAGGGCATCCGCCTGCATCAAGGTGCGTCGAAAAAAGACGCGCGCCTGCAGGCCATCGAGATACTGCGCCAAGTGGGCATCCCCGATCCCCAGGCGCGGGTCGACAACTACCCCCAAGAGTTTTCCGGCGGCATGCGCCAGCGCGCGATGATCGCAGTCGCCTTGGGCTGCAACCCGAAAGTGCTGATCGCTGACGAGCCGACCACGGCGCTGGATGTGACGGTGCAGGCGCAAATCCTGCGGCTGTTGCTGGAACTGCGCGACCAGCGTGGCCTGTCGATCATCATGATTACCCACGACCTTGGCGTGGTTGCGCAAACCTGTGACGCCATCGCCGTGATGTACGCGGGGCGCCTGTGCGAGCACGGCAGCAAATACGATGTGCTGGCGCAACCGCAGCACCCGTACACCGCCGGCTTGATCGACTGCCAACCTGCTCACAGCAGCGGCCACGCTTTGCTGCGCACGATTCCCGGGCAGCCGCCGCTGCTGGACGCCTTGCCTGCCGGCTGCCGGTTCAACCCGCGCTGCCCGCAAGTCGGGGCCTTGTGCACCGAAGTGCTGCCGGAAGGCCAGCGAGTCGCCTGTCATTACCCGTTGGGAGCGCAGCCATGAGCCTGTTGCAGATCAAGGACCTTGAGGTGAAGTTCGCCGCGTCCGGCACCGGCTTGTTCGGCTTGAACAAACAGTGGGTGAGGGCGGTGAACGGTGTATCGCTGAGCTTGGCGGCGGGTGAAACCCTCGGGTTGGTCGGTGAGTCCGGCAGCGGTAAAAGCACCTTGGGCCGCGCCATTTTGCACCTCAACCCGATCAGCGCCGGACAGGTGCTGTTTGATGGCATCGACATGGCCCACGGCAGCGCCATCGACATCACCCGGCTGCGCCATGAAACCGCAATGATCTTCCAGGACCCGTACGCCGCACTGAACCCGCGGCATACCATCGGCGAAACGATTGCCGAAGTACTACGCGTGCAACGCAAGGTTGCGCCGGAGCGGATATCAGATCGCGTCAATGAACTACTCGATCTGGTCGGCCTGCGGCCCGAATTGGCCAGTCGTAAACCCGGCTCACTCAGCGGCGGTCAGTGCCAGCGCGTCGGCATCGCCCGGGCCTTGGCGGTGGAGCCGCGCCTGATCATCGCCGACGAGTGCGTGGCGGCGCTGGACGTGTCGATCCAGGGCCAGATCATCAACCTGTTGCTGGAACTGCAGCAGCGCATGCACCTGGCGATCCTGTTCATCGCCCATGACCTGGCTATCGTGCGTCGCCTGTGCGATCGCGTGGCGGTGATGTACCTGGGCAAGATCGTTGAGGAGGGGCCGGTGGAGTCGGTCTTCACGGCGCCACGCCACCCGTACACGGCGGCGTTGATCCAGGCGATTCCCGAGATCGATCCGCATCGGCCGTTGCCGACAGAGCCCTTGCCGGGTGAACCCCCGAGCCCGCTGAACTTGCCTGCAGGCTGCGCCTTTCACCCACGTTGTCGGCATGCCCGGACCATGTGTTCCGTGGTGTTGCCGCCGACGCATTTCCTGCACGAGCATCGGTACAGTTGCGTGCTTGAAGAACCTTTGCTTTAACCCTCTGCCATTCATTAACAAGGAGTTGTGATATGCAATCGCGCCACTTGAAGTTGCTCGCCGCCGCTACATTGACCGCATGGTCCCTGACTGCCGGCCTGGCGCAAGCCGCCGGTGTACTGACCATCGGCTGCCGTGAGGACAGCACCACGTTCGACCCGATCAAAAGCGCGCAAAACCGCGACACCTGGGTCTTCGCCAACGTCTACGACACCCTGGTGCGCGTCGATAACCTGGGCACCAAGATGGAGCCGGGCCTGGCAGAAAGCTGGGACATTTCCAAGGATGGCCTGACCTACACCTTCAAGCTGCGTGATGCGAAGTTCTCCGACGGTTCGGCGATCACCGCCGATGATGCAGCGTTCAGCCTGCTGCGCATCCGCGACAACAAAGCCTCGCTGTGGGCAGACCCTTTCAACCTGATCAACACGGCCAAGGCGTCAGATCCGAAAACCCTGGTGGTCACCCTGAAGACCCCGGCTGTGGCCTTTCTCTCGCAACTGGCGTCGCCGACGGTGTCGATCCTGTCGGAAAAAGCCATGACCAAGATGGGCGAAGACGCCTACTCGGAAAACCCCGTGACCTCCGGCGCGTTTACCGTGGACGAGTGGCGCAAGGGTGATCGCGTCATCCTGAAAAAGAACCCGAACTTCTGGCAGGCCAAGAACGTGAGCCTGGATGGCGTGGAGTGGGTCTCCGTCACCGACGACAATACGCGCATGCGCATGGTGCAGAACAACGAGCTGGACACGGCGATCTTCGTACCGTTCTCGCGGGTTGAAGAGCTGAAGAAAGACAAGAACGTGGTGATCCATGCCGACCCGTCCACCCGTGAAGATCACCTGCTGATCAACCACGAGCATGGCCTGCTGGCCAAGCCAGAAGTACGTCAGGCACTGGACATGGCCATCGACAAACAATCGCTGGTGAAGACCGCCACTTACGGTCAAGGCACCGTGGCTTATTCCTACATTCCAAAGGGCTCGCTGTACCACTACGCCAACAACCTGCAACGCCCGTACGACCCGACCGCCGCCAAGAAGCTGCTGGAGCAGGCCGGTGCCAAGGACTTGAAGCTCAACTACGTGGTCAATGCCGGCAACGAAGCCGACGAGCAGATTGCGGTGATCATCAAGGATCAATTGGCGAAGGTCGGCGTGACTGCCAACCTGCAAAAGGTCGACCCGACCCAGAGCTGGCAGATGCTGGTGGACGGTGAGTACGATATTTCGGTGATGTACTGGACCAACGACATCCTCGACCCGGACCAGAAGACCACCTTCGTGCTGGGCCACGACACCAACCAGAACTACATGACCCGTTACAAGAACGACAAGGTCAAGGCACTGGTGGCGCAAGCACGCATCGAGGCTGACCCGGTCAAGCGTGAGCAGATGTATGTGGAACTGCAGAAACTGGCGAAACAGGATGTGAACTGGATCGACCTGTACTACAGCCCCTACATCAACATCTCACGCAAGAACGTGAGCAACTTCCTGCAGAACCCGTTGGGGCGCTTCACCCTTGAGGAAGTAGTGAAGAACTAAGAGCCAGAGAACACCGCAATACAAATGTGGGAGGGGGCTTGCCCCCGATAGCGGTGGGTCAATCACAGATACAGTGACTGACACCCTGCAATCGGGGGCAAGCCCCCTCCCACATTTAGTTCCGGTTGTGTCAGTTGTTACTGCGCGTCAAACGCCTGCCCATTGATGCCGGTACTGTCCGGCCCCATCAGGTACAGGTACACCGGCATGATCTCTTCCGGCGCCGGCCTTTCCATCGGGTTTTCCCCCGGATACGCCTGGGCCCGCATGCTGGTGCGAGTGCCGCCGGGGTTGATGCTGTTGGCGCGTACCGCGGCCACATCCTCCAGTTCATCGGCCAGGGTTTGCATCAAGCCTTCGGTGGCAAACTTCGACACACCATAGGCGCCCCAGTAAGCCCGACCCTTGCGCCCGACACTGCTGGAAGTGAACACCACCGACGCATCCTGGGACAACTTGAGCAGCGGCAGCAGCGTGCTGGTCAACATGAACATCGCGTTGACGTTCACGTGCATCACGCGCATGAAATTCTCGCCGGACAATTGCTCGATCGGCGTGCGTGGGCCGATGATCGAGGCGTTGTGCAGCAGGCCGTCGAGGTGGCCGAATTCCTTTTCGATCATCGCGGCCAGTTCATCGTACTGATGGGGCAGGGCGGTCTCCAGGTTGAACGGGATCACCACCGGTTGCGGCTGGCCCGCCGCTTCGATTTCGTCATACACCTGGGCCAGGTTGGCTTCGGTCTTGCCCAGCAACAGCACCGTGGCACCATGGGCGGCATAGGTTTTCGCCGCCGCCGCGCCGATCCCGCGACCGGCACCGGTCACCAGGATCACCCGGCCTTTGAGCAGTTCTGGACGTGCGGAGTAATCAAACATAAATAGCCTCGACAAAATTCAAGGTGATACAGCTCTCAATGTGGAATCCAATTCCTGTGGGAGCTGGCTTGCCTGCGATAGCGGTCTGTAAGCTGGCATATGTGCTGGCTGACACTGCGCTATCGCAGGCAAGCCAGCTCCCACATTGACCTCAGTGTTTGCAGGGGCGGCAAACAATTAGCAGCTGCACAGCGCGTTATCCAATACCTTGCGCAGTTCCAACGGGTGATCCACCACCACATCGGCGCCCCAATGGCGTGGGTTGTCGTCCGGGTGGATGTAGCCGTAGGTGACCGCTGCAGTGCGCGTGCCGGCGTCGCGGCCGGATTCGATATCGCGCAGGTCATCACCCACGAACAGCACGCTGGCCGGGTCCAGGTCGAGCATCTTGCACGCCAGGATCATCGGCTCCGGGTCCGGCTTGCTGTTCTTCACGTGATCCGGGCAGATCAGCAGCGCCGAGCGCTCGGCCAGGCCCAGTTGCTGCATGATCGGCTCGGCAAAGCGCAGTGGCTTGTTGGTCACCACGCCCCAGATCAGCTTGGACTTCTCGATGTCCTCCAGCAGCTCGGCCATGCCGTCGAACAGTTTGCTGTGGACCGCGCAGCCCACAAGGTAGCGTTCGAGGAATTCCTGGCGCAGTTCTTCAAAGCCTGGAGATTCCGGGTCCATCGAGAAGGTCACGGCCACCATCGCCCGCGCACCGCCGGAGATTTCATCGCGGATGTGCTGGGGGTTGATCGGCGCCAGGTCGCGGTCGGCGCGCATGGCCTGGCAGATGGCGATAAAGTCCGGCGCGGTATCCAGCAGGGTACCGTCCATGTCGAAGAGAACCGCTCGCAACTTCACAGGCTCACTCCTCGCGCAGGGTCTGGATCATGTAGTTGACGTCAACGTCGTTGGCCAGCTTGTAGTGCTTGGTCAGCGGGTTGTAGGTGAGGCCGATGATGTCCTTGACGGTCAGCCCGGCCTGGCGGCTCCAGGCACCCAGCTCGGACGGGCGGATGAATTTCTTGAAGTCATGGGTGCCGCGCGGCAGCAGCTTCATGATGTATTCGGCGCCGATGATCGCGAACAGGTAGGCCTTGGGGTTGCGGTTGATGGTGGAGAAGAACACCTGGCCCCCCGGCTTGACCATGCGGAAGCAGGCGCGGATCACCGAGGACGGGTCCGGTACGTGTTCCAGCATTTCCAGGCAGGTAACCACGTCGAACTGCTCGGGCATCTCTTCGGCCAGGGCCTCGGCGGTGATCTGGCGGTATTCCACGTTCACGCCGGATTCCAGCTGGTGCAGCTGGGCCACGGCCAGGGGCGCTTCGCCCATGTCGATGCCCATTACGGTGGCGCCGCGCTGCGCCATGGCCTCGCTGAGAATGCCGCCGCCGCAGCCTACATCCAGCACCTTCTTGCCGGCCAGGTTGACGCGTTCATCAATCCAGTTGACCCGCAGCGGGTTGATGTCGTGCAGGGGCTTGAACTCACTCTCACGGTCCCACCAGCGGTGAGCCAGGGCTTCGAATTTGGCGATTTCGGCGTGGTCGACGTTGCTCATGGTGAATCCTCTAAATCTGATAAATCGGTTTGTCAGTCCTGAACCTCAGGGTTCAAAACCTTCGTTATTCGTGGTGCCTGCTGATGCGCTGGCCCCAGGCGATGGCCGTGGCGGTCAACTGTTGTTCATCCATGCGGGTCAATTGCCGGTCGTCGAGCAATTGCTTGCCGGCGACCCAAAGGTGTTTCACGCAATCGCGTCCGGTGGCATATATAAGCTGTGAGACCGGATCGTAGATCGGTTGTTGCGCCAGCCCGGAAAGATCGAAGGCCACGATATCCGCCGCCTTGCCGACCTCCAGCGAGCCAATTTTGCTTTCCAGGCCCATGGCCCGCGCACCGTTGAGCGTCGCCATGCGCAAGGCGCGATGGGCATCCAGCGCGGTGGCCGAGCCGGCGACGGCCTTGGCCAACAGTGCGGCGGTGCGGGTTTCGCCCAGCAGGTCGAGGTCATTGTTACTGGCAGCGCCATCGGTGCCGATGGCCACGTTCACGCCAGCCTGCCACAGACGCTCCACCGGGCAAAAGCCGCTGGCCAATTTCAGGTTGGATTCCGGACAGTGAACGATGCTGGTGTTGCTTTCTACCAGCAAAGCCAGGTCATCCTCGCTGATTTGGGTCATATGAACGGCCTGGAAGCGCGGCCCCAACAGCCCGAGGCGACCCAGACGCGCCAATGGCCGTTCGCCAGTCTGCTCGACCGCTTGCTGCACTTCAGAGGCGGTTTCGTGAACATGCATGTGGATCGCGGCGTCCAGCTCTTCGGCGATCACCCGGATTTTCTCCAGGTTGTCATCACACACGGTGTAAGGCGCGTGCGGGCCGAAGGTGATCTTGATGCGTGGGTGGTGCTTGAGATCGCCGAACAGCTCGACGCCTTGGCGAATCGCCTCGTCGGGCGTACTGGCGCCGGGGATCGGGAAGTCGAGGATCGGAATTGCGATCTGCGCGCGGATGCCGCTGTTGTGCACGCAGTCACTGGCGACTTTGGGGTAGAAGTACATGTCGGAGAAGCAGGTGATGCCGCCCTTGAGCTGTTCGGCGATGGCCAGGTCGGTGCCATCGCGCACAAAGGCTTCATCGACCCACTTGGCCTCGGCAGGCCAGATGTGTTTTTCCAGCCAGGTCATCAGCGGCAGGTCGTCGGCCATGCCGCGAAACAGGCTCATCGCCGCATGTCCGTGGGCGTTGATCAGGCCGGGGCTGAGCAGCATGCCCGGCAGTTCGCGCACTTCGTTGGCCACCAGCTTGAGCGCTGCCGCCCGTGGCCCGATAAAGGCAATGCGCCCATCGCGAATGCCCAGGCCATGTTCCTTGAGCACCACGCCAGCGGGTTCGACAGGTACCAGCCATGTAGGCAGCAACAATAAGTCGAGCGGGGCGGCAGTGGCGGTCATCGCAGGCTTCTTCCCAGGCAGCTATAAAAGAAGGGCGAAGTATACCCGAGCGTCCTGGCTGGCGGATCGCTATAATCGGCGGCTTTGTTTATGAGTGCGGAGTAAGGGATGCGCGATCGACTGTTGGCAGCGGAGAAAGTGAAGGCCATCGATTGGCGTGATGGCGCGCTGTACCTGCTCGATCAGCGTGCCTTGCCATCCCGGGAAAGCTGGGTGGCTTGCTCTACGGTCGATGATGTGGCGGCGGCCATTCGTTCGATGGTGGTGCGCGGTGCACCGGCCATTGGTATCAGCGCGGCGTATGGCCTGGTGCTGGCGGCGCGTGAGCGGATCGCCGAGGGCGGTGACTGGCAGGCAGCGTGGGAAGAAGACTATGCACTGTTAGCCGATACCCGACCGACCGCGTCGAACCTGTTCTGGGCGTTGAAACGCATGCGTGACCGCCTGGATCGCGTCAAAAAGCACGCCGACCCGCTGGCGGTGCTTGAAGCAGAAGCCATTGCCATCCATGAAAGTGATCGCGAAGCCAATCTCACCATGGCTCAACTGGGGGTCGATTTGATCCGCAAGCACCAGGGCAATGCCCAGGCGATCCTCACCCACGGCAACGCTGGCGCCCTGGCGACCGGCGGTGTGGGTACGGCGCTCGGGGTGATTCGTGCGGCCTATCTGGAAGGCATGGTCGAGCAGGTCTACGTCAATGAAACCCGGCCCTGGCTGCAAGGTTCGCGGCTGACCGCCTGGGAGCTGGCGGGCGAGGGCATCCCTGTGACGGTGAATGCCGATTCCGCTGGCGCGCATATCCTCAAGACCAAAGGCGTGACCTGGGTGATCGTCGGTGCTGATTGCATTGCCGCCAATGGCGACGTGATCAGCAAGATCGGGACGTACCAGTTGGCAGTGTGTGCCATGCACCACGGCGTGCGGTTCATGGTGGTGGCGCCGAGTTCGACCCTGGACATGATGATGGCAACTGGCGATGACGTAGCGCTGGAAGAGCGCGACGCCGGTGAGTTGCTGGAAGTCGCCGGCCAGCGCTTCGCCGCGGATGTCGTCGCCTTCAATCCAGTGTTTGACGTGACCCCGGCCGACCTGATTGACGTGATCGTGACCGAAAAAGGCATCGTCGAACGGCCGGACACCGCCAAGCTGGCCAAGTTGATGTGCCGTAAACGCCTGCATTGAGGGCGTTGGCGCCTGTCCGATTGCATTCGCGAGCAAGCCCGCTCCCACATTTTGAATGTGTTCACCACTCAAATGTGGGCGCGGGCTTGCTCGCGAAGGGGTCTATAAGTCAAGAAAACCTTCGGATCTGCCTTCAAAAAATAGCACGACCCTGCCTCTGAGCCCCTCTCGTCGCCCTCAAGCCTGTCATCCGTCAACTTACTATGCTCCATGCGCATCAGGGGGATAGGTGCGTGGCGGCGATTGTGATAACATCCGGCGGTTTCCAGGGTCGCCCCGAGGGGTGGCCTATAACGTGCAGATCCGTGTCATAACTCGTTGATTTGTCGTAAGTCGTTGTCAGGCACTCTGCCGGCAGCGGCGAGCTTCGTTCGTCCCATATGGATGTGACGAGGTTTCACCCGAAAAAGGAATCAGGCTTCTCATGGGCGAACTGGCCAAAGAAATCCTCCCGGTCAATATCGAAGACGAGCTGAAACAGTCCTACCTCGACTACGCGATGAGCGTAATTGTCGGTCGGGCACTGCCTGATGCGCGCGATGGCTTGAAGCCCGTGCACCGGCGTGTGCTGTTCGCGATGAGCGAGCTGGGTAACGACTGGAACAAGCCGTACAAGAAATCTGCCCGTGTTGTCGGTGACGTGATCGGTAAGTATCACCCTCACGGCGACACTGCGGTGTACGACACCATCGTTCGGATGGCCCAGCCGTTTTCCCTGCGCTACCTGCTGGTAGACGGCCAGGGCAACTTCGGTTCGGTCGACGGCGACAACGCCGCGGCCATGCGATACACCGAAGTGCGCATGACCAAGCTGGCGCATGAGCTGCTGGCCGACCTGCATAAAGAAACCGTGGACTGGGTGCCGAACTACGACGGCACCGAAATGATCCCGGCGGTCATGCCGACCAAGATCCCCAACCTGCTGGTCAACGGTTCCAGCGGTATCGCCGTGGGCATGGCCACCAACATCCCGCCGCACAACCTCGGTGAAGTCATCGACGGTTGCCTGGCCCTCATCGACAACCCGGAGCTGACCGTCGATGAGCTGATGCAATACATCCCCGGCCCGGACTTCCCGACTGCCGCGATCATCAACGGTCGCGCCGGCATCATCGAAGCCTACCGCACCGGTCGCGGCCGCATTTACATGCGCGCCCGCTCGATCATCGAAGACATCGACAAGGTCGGTGGCCGCCAGCAGATCGTTATCACCGAACTGCCGTACCAGCTGAACAAGGCGCGCCTGATCGAGAAGATCGCCGAGCTGGTCAAAGAGAAGAAGCTCGAAGGCATCACCGAACTGCGCGACGAGTCCGACAAAGACGGTATGCGCGTGGTGATCGAGCTGCGTCGTGGCGAAGTGCCTGAGGTGATCCTCAACAACCTCTATGCCCAGACCCAGCTGCAAAGCGTGTTTGGTATCAACGTGGTTGCGCTGATCGACGGCCGCCCGCGCATCCTGAACCTCAAGGACCTGCTGGAAGCCTTCGTGCGTCACCGTCGCGAAGTGGTCACACGCCGCACCGTGTTCGAACTGCGCAAGGCCCGCGAGCGCGGCCACATCCTGGAAGGCCAGGCAGTTGCGCTGTCGAACATCGACCCGGTAATCGCCCTGATCAAGGCCTCGCCAACCCCGTCGGAAGCCAAGGAAGCGTTGATCAGCACGCCTTGGGAATCCAGCGCCGTGGTGGCCATGGTTGAACGTGCCGGCGCCGACTCGTGCCGTCCGGAGACCCTGGACCCGCAATACGGTCTGCGCGAAGGCAAGTACTTCCTGTCGCCGGAACAGGCCCAGGCCATCCTGGAGTTGCGCCTGCACCGCCTGACCGGTCTGGAGCACGAGAAGCTGCTGGCCGAGTACCAGGAGATCCTCAACCAGATCGGCGAGTTGATCCGCATCCTCAGCAGCGCCGTGCGCCTGATGGAAGTGATCCGCGAAGAACTGGAAGTGATCCGCGCCGAATACGGTGACGTGCGCCGTACCGAAATCCTCGATGCGCGCCTCGACCTGACCCTGGGTGACATGATCCCGGAAGAAGAGCGTGTGGTGACCATCTCCCACGGTGGCTACGCCAAGACCCAGCCATTGGCTGCGTACCAGGCCCAGCGTCGTGGTGGTAAAGGTAAATCGGCGACCGGCGTGAAGGATGAGGACTACATTGCTCACCTGTTGGTCGCCAACAGCCACACCACGCTGCTGCTGTTCTCCAGCAAAGGCAAGGTGTACTGGCTGAAAACCTACGAAATCCCGGAAGCGTCCCGTGCTGCCCGTGGTCGCCCACTGGTCAACCTGCTGCCACTGGACAGTGATGAATACATCACCACCATGCTGCCGGTCGAGGAATACACCGAAGGTCACTTCATCTTCATGGCCACCGCCAAAGGCACCGTGAAGAAGACCCCGCTGGAATCCTTCAGCCGTCAGCGCAGCGTGGGCCTGATCGCCCTGGAGCTGGACGAAGGCGACGTGCTGATCTCTGCGGCCATCACCGATGGCGAGCGTGAAGTCATGCTGTTCTCCGACGGCGGCAAGGTCACGCGCTTCAAGGAATCCGACGTTCGCGCCATGGGCCGTACCGCCCGCGGTGTGCGCGGCATGCGCCTGCCAGAAGGGCAGAAGCTGATTTCGATGCTGATCCCGGAAGAAGGCAGCCAGATCCTCACCGCTTCCGAGCGCGGTTATGGCAAACGCACCGCCATCAGCGAGTTCCCGGAGTATAAGCGTGGCGGCCAAGGCGTGATCGCCATGGTCAGCAACGACCGCAATGGCCGTCTGGTCGGCGCGGTCCAGGTGCTCGATGGCGAGGAGATCATGCTGATTTCCGACCAGGGCACCCTGGTACGTACCCGTGTGGCTGAAGTGTCGAGCCTGGGCCGTAATACCCAGGGCGTCACCCTGATCAAGCTGGCCAAGGACGAGAAACTGGTCGGCCTGGAGCGTGTCCAGGAGCCATCGGAAGTCGAAGGCGAAGAGCTGGAAGGCGAGGAATTCGAAGGCGAGGTGATCGCAGCAGGCGATGACAACGTCGACGAGCCAACCCTCGACGCTGCCGCAGACGAAGAAGAACCGCAGGAATAAGCGGACACACAGGGGGCGGATGAAGATTCGCCCCCTTGTTGTTTGTCCCTTGTGAAATAGCACGTCCTTTGGCTGGACGCGGTCAATGTGGGAGCTGGCTTGCCTGCGATGGCAGCGCCGCGGTATCACTGCGCTACCGAGGTGCCCTTATCGCAGGCAAGCCAGCTCCCACAAGGGTTCGCTCCAGAGAAAGGTTGTTGCCGAACATGATTGCAGCCCCACCAAATCAGAGTGAGATTGGATGTGAGCAAGAGAGCCTATAACTTCTGTGCCGGTCCCGCGGCGCTTCCTGAAGCAGTCCTGCAGCGTGCGCAGGGTGAACTCCTCGACTGGCATGGAAAAGGCCTCTCCGTGATGGAAATGAGCCATCGCAGCGATGAGTTCGTGTCCATCGCCACCAAGGCCGAGCAGGATCTGCGTGACTTGCTGGACATCCCATCCAACTACAAAGTGTTGTTCCTGCAGGGCGGCGCCAGCCAGCAGTTCGCCCAGATCCCGCTGAACCTGCTGCCGGAAGACGGCACGGCTGACTATATCGACACGGGTATCTGGGGTCAGAAGGCTATTGAAGAGGCCTCGCGTTACGGTCACGTCAATGTCGCGGGTACCGCCAAGCCGTACGACTACTTCGCCATTCCCGGTCAGAATGAGTGGAAGCTGTCGAAGGACGCGGCCTACGTGCACTACGTCGCGAACGAAACCATCGGCGGCCTGGAGTTTGATTGGGTGCCGGAAGTCGGTGACGTTCCGCTGGTGTGCGACATGTCCTCGGACATTCTCTCGCGCCCTATCGATGTGTCCAAGTACGGCATGATCTACGCCGGCGCCCAGAAGAACATCGGTCCGAGCGGCATCCTGGTCAACATCATCCGTGAGGACCTGTTGGGTCGCGCCCGTTCGCTGTGCCCGACCATGCTCAACTACAAGGTCGCGGCCGATAACGGCTCGATGTACAACACTCCGCCAGCGTTTGCCTGGTACCTCTCCGGCCTGGTGTTCGAATGGCTGAAAGAGCAGGGCGGTGTCGCCGCCATGGGCAAGCTCAACGAAGAGAAGAAGCGCGTCCTGTACGACTTCATCGACGCCAGCGGCCTGTACAGCAACCCGATCAACCTGACTGATCGCTCGTGGATGAACGTGCCGTTCCGCCTGGCTGATGATCGCCTGGACAAGCCGTTCCTGGTCGGTGCCGAAGAGCGTGGCCTGCTGAACCTCAAGGGGCACCGTTCGGTCGGTGGCATGCGCGCCTCCATCTACAATGCCGTCGACATCCACGCGATCAACGCGCTGGTTGAGTACATGGCAGCGTTCGAAAAGGAACACGGCTAATGTCTGAGCAAGAACTCAAGGCCCTGCGCGTGCGCATTGACAGCCTGGACGAGAAAGTCCTGGAGCTGATCAGTGAGCGCGCGCGGTGCGCCCAGGAAGTGGCACGGGTGAAGATGGCCTCCCTGGCCGAAGGCGAAGTGCCGGTGTTCTACCGTCCCGAGCGTGAAGCCCAGGTGCTCAAGCGTGTCATGGAGCGTAATAAGGGCCCACTGGGCAACGAAGAGATGGCGCGGTTGTTCCGCGAAATCATGTCTTCGTGCCTGGCGCTGGAACAACCGCTGAAAGTGGCTTATCTGGGTCCCGAGGGCACTTTCACCCAAGCGGCGGCCATGAAGCACTTCGGTCACGCGGTGATCAGCAAGCCAATGGCGGCGATCGATGAAGTGTTCCGTGAAGTGGCGGCCGGCGCGGTGAATTTTGGCGTGGTGCCGGTGGAAAACTCCACCGAAGGCGCGGTCAACCACACGCTGGACAGCTTCCTCGAACACGACATGGTCATCTGCGGCGAAGTCGAGCTGCGCATCCACCATCACCTGCTGGTGGGCGAGAATACCAAGACCGACAGTATCAGCCGCATCTACTCCCACGCCCAGTCCCTGGCCCAGTGCCGCAAGTGGCTGGACGCGCATTATCCGAATGTCGAGCGGGTAGCTGTCTCCAGCAACGCCGAGGCCGCCAAGCGGGTCAAGGGTGAGTGGAATTCGGCGGCCATCGCCGGTGATATGGCCGCTGGGCTGTACGGCCTGACGCGCCTGGCCGAGAAAATCGAGGACCGCCCGGACAACTCCACGCGCTTCCTGATGATCGGCAGCCAGGAAGTGCCGCCCACTGGCGACGACAAGACCTCGATCATTGTCTCCATGAGCAACAAGCCTGGCGCGCTGCATGAGCTGCTGGTGCCGTTCCATGATAACGGGATTGACCTGACGCGCATCGAGACTCGTCCTTCGCGCAGCGGTAAATGGACTTACGTGTTCTTTATCGACTTCATCGGCCATCACCGCGACCCGCTGGTCAAGGGTGTGCTGGAGAAAATCAGTCAGGAAGCCGTGGCACTCAAGGTGCTGGGCTCTTACCCGAAAGCGGTTTTGTGAGGCTTTAACATGAGTGGTAACTTCCTCACCCTGGCTCAGCCGGGCGTGCAACAACTGTCGCCTTACGTTCCGGGCAAGCCTGTGGATGAGCTGGCGCGTGAGTTGAACCTGGATCCGGCGAACATCGTCAAGCTGGCCAGTAACGAAAACCCGCTGGGCCCGAGCCCGAAGGTGTTGGCGGCGATTCGTGAAGAGTTGGCTGAGCTGACCCGCTATCCCGATGGTAACGGCTTTGCCTTGAAGTCTCTGCTGGCACAAAAGTGCGGTGTCGAGCTGAACCAGGTCACCCTGGGCAATGGCTCCAACGACATTCTTGAGCTGGTTGGTCGTGCGTATCTGGCGCCAGGTTTGAATGCGGTGTTCAGCGAGCATGCGTTTGCGGTCTATCCGATCGTGACCCAGGCGGTGGGCGCTGATGCGAAAGTGGTCCCCGCGAAAGAGTGGGGTCATGACCTGCCGGCCATGCTGGCGGCCATTGATGCCCAGACCCGCGTCGTGTTTATTGCGAACCCTAACAACCCGACCGGCACCTGGTTCGACGCGCAAGCGCTGAGCGACTTCCTGCAAGACGTGCCGGAGCATGTGTTGGTCGTGCTGGACGAGGCATACATCGAGTACGCCAAAGGCAGTGATCTGCCGAACGGCCTGGATTTCCTGGCGGCGTACCCGAACCTGCTGGTTTCGCGCACGTTCTCCAAGGCTTATGGCCTGGCATCGCTGCGAGTCGGCTACGGTTTGTCCACGGCAGTGGTTGCCGACGTGCTGAACCGTGTGCGTCAGCCGTTCAACGTCAACAGCCTCGCGCTGGCTGCAGCCTGTGCGGCGGTGAAGGATGCCGAGTACCTGGAAGAAGGCCGTCGCCTCAACGAAAGCGGCATGCTGCAGTTGCAGGAAGGCTTCCGTGAGTTGGGCCTGGGCTGGATTCCGTCCAAGGGCAACTTCATTTGTGTCGACCTCGGCCAGGTCGCTGCGCCGGTATTCCAGGGCCTGTTGCGCGAAGGCGTCATTGTGCGTCCGACCGCCAACTACGGCATGCCGAACCACCTGCGCATTACCATCGGTCTGCCGGCAGAAAACGCCCGCTTCCTGGAGGCGCTGGCCAAGGTTCTGGCCCGTGGTTGATGTCACTGCATTGAAACCTGCTGTGCCTATGATCGGTCGCCTGGTGGTGATCGGTCTGGGGTTGATCGGCGGCTCCTTCGCCAAAGGCCTGCGTGAAAGTGGGCTGTGTAGCGAAGTGGTTGGTGTGGACCTGGACCCGCAATCGCGCAAGTTGGCGGTTGAGTTGGGGGTGGTGGATCGCTGTGAAGCGGACCTGGCGCTCGCCTGCCAGGGCGCTGATGTGATCCAGTTGGCCGTGCCGATCCTGGCCATGGAGAAATTGCTCGGCGTACTGGCCGGCATGGACTTGGGGCAGGCGATACTGACGGATGTCGGCAGTGCCAAAGGCAATGTGGTGCGCGCGGCGCAACGGGCCTTTGGTGGTATGCCGGCGCGCTTCGTGCCGGGTCATCCGATTGCGGGCTCCGAACAGAGCGGAGTAGAGGCGTCCAATGCGCAGCTGTTCCGTCGCCATAAAGTCATCCTGACGCCGCTGGAACAGACCGATCCGGCTGCACTGGCGGTGGTGGACCGTCTGTGGCGTGAGCTGGGTGCGGATGTCGAGCATATGCAGGTCGAGCGTCACGACGAAGTGTTGGCCGCAACCAGCCATCTGCCGCATTTGCTCGCATTTGGCCTGGTGGACTCGTTGGCCAAGCGCAACGAGAACCTCGATATTTTCCGTTACGCCGCCGGTGGTTTTCGCGACTTCACGCGGATTGCCGGCAGCGACCCGGTGATGTGGCACGACATCTTCCTCGCCAATCGCGAAGCGGTGTTGCGCACCCTGGACACCTTCCGCAGCGACCTCGACGCCTTGCGCGACGCAGTTGATGCCGGAGATGGCCATCAATTATTGGGCGTGTTTACCCGTGCGCGGGTGGCGCGTGAGCATTTCAGCAAGATCCTGGCGCGCCGGGCCTACATGGAAACCGCTGTGACCGCTGATGAGCTGACCTTCCTCGCCGAACCGGGTGGCCGCTTGAGCGGGCGCATTCGGGTGCCGGGCGACAAGTCGATCTCCCATCGGTCGATCATGCTGGGTTCGTTGGCTGAGGGTGTGACTGAGGTCGAAGGTTTCCTTGAGGGCGAAGATGCCCTGGCGACCTTGCAGGCGTTTCGCGACATGGGCGTGGTGATCGAAGGTCCGCACCATGGGCGTGTGACCATTCATGGCGTGGGGCTGCATGGCTTGAAACCGGCGCCGGGGCCGATTTATCTCGGTAACTCCGGTACTTCCATGCGGTTGCTGTCTGGTTTGTTGGCAGCGCAGAGCTTTGACAGTGTGCTGACCGGCGACGCGTCCCTGTCCAAGCGCCCGATGAGTCGCGTGGCCAAGCCTCTGCGGGAAATGGGCGCGGTGATCGAGACGGGGCCGGAAGGGCGTCCGCCGCTGACCATTCGTGGTGGGCAGTCGTTGAAAGGCCTGGCTTACGCGATGCCGATGGCCAGTGCCCAGGTCAAATCCTGCCTGCTGCTGGCCGGGTTGTACGCTGAAGGTAAAACTGTGGTGGCCGAGCCTGCTCCGACCCGTGACCATACTGAACGCATGTTGCGCGGTTTTGGTTATCCGGTGGCGGTGGAGGGGGCGACGGCGTCCGTGGAGTCCGGTCATGCGCTGGCGGCTACCCATATTGAAGTGCCGGGGGATATATCTTCTTCGGCGTTCTTTCTGGTGGCGGCTTCGATTGCCGAGGGTTCTGAGCTGCTGCTGGAGCACGTCGGTGTCAATCCGACGCGTACCGGCGTGATCGATATTCTGCGGCTGATGGGCGCGGATATCACGCTGGAAAACCAGCGTGAGGTAGGTGGCGAGCCCGTCGCAGATCTGCGGGTGCGCGCGGCAGCGTTGAAGGGGATCGAGATTCCCGAAGCGCTGGTGCCGTTGGCGATCGATGAATTTCCGGTGCTCTTCGTCGCGGCGGCCTGTGCCGAGGGGCGAACCGTGTTGCGTGGGGCTCAAGAGCTGCGCGTGAAGGAGTCCGACCGTATCCAGGTCATGGCCGATGGTCTGTTGGCGCTGGGGGTGAAGTGTGAACCCACCGCCGATGGGATTATCATTGACGGTGGCCTGATAGGCGGTGGTGAAGTCCATGCCCATGGTGATCACCGGATTGCCATGGCGTTCAGTGTGGCCTCCCTGCGGGCGGCGACGCCGATTCGTATCCGTGACTGCGCCAATGTTGCTACGTCTTTTCCGAACTTTCTTACACTGTGTGCCCAAGTCGGCATCCGTGTTGCCCAAGAGGCTCAATTGTGAATATCAAAGCACCGGTGATTACCATCGACGGGCCAAGCGGCTCGGGCAAAGGCACGATCGCCGGCATCCTGGCCGAGCGCCTGGGCTGGTGCCTGCTGGATTCCGGCGCGCTGTACCGCCTGCTGGCATTCGCCGCACGCAACCATGGCGTCGACCTGACCAACGAAGAATCCCTGAAGCTGCTGGCAGCGCACCTCGATGTGCAGTTCGTCGGTGCGACGGAAGGTCATCCCCAGCGCATCATCCTCGAAGGAGACGATGTGACGGATGACCTGCGTAACGAACAAGTCGGTTCGTGGGCTTCCCAGGTTGCCGCGCTGCCGGCCGTGCGTGATGCGCTGCTGCAGCGCCAGCGGGCGTTCCAGGAGCCGCCGGGCCTGGTCGCCGATGGCCGTGACATGGGAACCGTGGTGTTTCCCGAGGCACCCTTGAAGATTTTCTTGACCGCCAGCGCCGAGGAGCGGGCTCGCCGCCGCTACTTGCAGTTGAAGGGCAAAGTCGATGGTGTTAGTCTGTCGAGTCTGCTAGATGAGATCCGTGCACGCGATGAGCGTGATACCCAGCGCGCAGTAGCCCCGCTCAAGCCGGCGGCTGATGCCATACAGCTGGATTCCACGGAGCTGTCCATCGAGCAGGTGCTGGAACGCATCTTGAGTGAAATCGCCATTCGCGATATCGCCGGGTGATCAAGAAGGCCGCAGGGGACCAGTCATAGTCCTGCGGTGGCTTCTTTTAACTGAAACTGACCCACACCGTCTGGGGTGTGGAGATGGGCGTATTCTTCGCCCTTATCAACAGGAATTAAAATGAGCGAAAGCTTTGCGGAACTCTTTGAAGAAAGCCTAAAAACCCTGAACCTTCAGGCAGGCTCCATCATCACCGGTGTTATCGTTGATATCGATTACCAAGCTCGCTGGGTAACCGTTCACGCTGGTCTGAAGTCTGAAGCTCTGATCCCGCTGGAACAGTTCTACAACGATGCTGGTGATCTGACAATCAATGTCGGTGACGAAGTTCACGTTGCTCTGGACTCGGTTGAAGACGGTTTCGGTGAAACCAAGCTGTCCCGTGAAAAAGCCAAGCGCGCTGAATGCTGGATTGTTCTCGAAGCAGCCTTCGCAGCTGAAGAAGTGGTCAAGGGCGTTATCAACGGTAAGGTTAAAGGCGGCTTCACTGTCGACGTTAACGGCATCCGTGCGTTCCTGCCAGGTTCTTTGGTCGACGTTCGTCCTGTGCGCGACACCACGCACCTGGAAGGCAAAGAACTCGAATTCAAGGTCATCAAACTCGACCAGAAGCGCAACAACGTTGTCGTTTCCCGTCGCAGCGTCCTGGAAGCAGAGAACTCCGCCGAGCGTGAAGCTCTGCTGGAATCCCTGCAGGAAGGCCAACAAGTCAAAGGTATCGTCAAGAACCTCACCGATTACGGCGCATTCGTCGATCTGGGTGGCGTCGATGGCCTGCTGCACATTACCGACATGGCTTGGAAGCGTATCAAGCATCCTTCCGAAATCGTCAACGTTGGCGACGAGATCGATGTCAAGGTTCTGAAATACGATCGCGAGCGCAACCGTGTTTCCCTGGGCCTGAAGCAACTGGGTGAAGATCCATGGGTTGCTATCAAAGCCCGTTACCCAGAAAGCACTCGCGTTACCGCGCGTGTGACCAACCTGACCGACTACGGCTGCTTCGCTGAGCTGGAAGAAGGCGTGGAAGGCCTGGTACACGTTTCCGAAATGGACTGGACCAACAAAAACATCCACCCTTCGAAAGTCGTACAAGTCGGCGACGAAGTGGAAGTTATGGTTCTGGACATCGACGAAGAGCGTCGTCGTATCTCCCTGGGCATCAAGCAGTGCAAATCTAACCCATGGGAAGATTTCTCTGGCCAGTTCAACAAGGGCGATAAAATCTCCGGCACCATCAAGTCGATCACCGATTTCGGTATCTTCATTGGTCTGGACGGCGGCATCGACGGCCTGGTTCACCTGTCCGACATCTCCTGGAACGAAGTGGGCGAAGAAGCTGTTCGTCGTTTCAAGAAGGGCGACGAGCTGGACACCGTTATCCTGTCGGTTGACCCAGAGCGCGAGCGCATCTCCCTGGGCATCAAGCAACTGGAAAGCGATCCGTTCTCCGAGTACGTTCAAGAGAACGACAAAGGCGCCATCGTTAAAGGCACTGTGAAAGAAGTTGACGCCAAAGGCGCCATCATCGTTCTGGCCGACGATATCGAAGCGACTCTGAAAGCCTCCGAAATCAGCCGTGACCGCGTTGAAGACGCGCGCAACGTTCTGAAGGAAGGCCAGGAAGTAGAAGCCAAGATCATCAGCGTTGACCGCAAGAGCCGCGTAATCCAACTCTCCATCAAGTCGAAAGACGAAGTGGAAGAGAAAGAAGCAATCCAGAGCCTGAAATCGGCTCCGGAAGCTGCACCAGGCGAGACCACCATGGCCTCCCTGCTGCGCGAAGCAATGGCTAAGCAGAACTAAGTTCTGTCAGGCCATAGAAAAAGGGCGACTTCGGTCGCCCTTTTTTGTGCCTGAAATTCGTTGAATCAACACCGAGAACCAAGGCGTATAGCTCAGTGTCAGAACTGATTGTAGTCTTAAGAAAAAAGCGGTTCTCGTGTTGTCGCTTCAATAAGGATTTGAATGAACAGGCTTATCGTAATGCTCGCAGTGGTCGTGCTTGCGGGCTGCTCCACCACCAGCGCGAAGACCCACGCCAAGCGCGGCGTCGGCGGCATCGAGATCGATTGCTCGGGCCTGGGTAACAAGTGGGAGAAGTGTGAAAAGCGCGCTGCACGAGAGTGCAAGATGCAGGGGTACAGGGTCATCACCAAGTCCAGCGACGCCGCGGACGAAGAGGGCGACTACCTGTTCGGCTGGAACCCCGCCGGCGCAGTAACTCGCACCATGCTGGTTATCTGTAATTGATGATGGAATGCGCCTATAGGAGGTTGCCATCGGTCCTGCAGATAAGTTGTCTAACGGGCTGTTCAAATTCATCAAGTCATGCTAAAACCTTCGAAGCGCTTTTCCTAGCTGCTTGAAAAAGAAGGGAAAAATATGACGAAGTCGGAGTTGATCGAACGAATTGTCACCCATCAAGGGCTGCTCTCATCCAAGGATGTCGAGCTGGCTATCAAGACTATGCTTGAGCAAATGTCCCAATGCCTGGCGACCGGTGATCGCATTGAGATCCGTGGGTTTGGGAGTTTTTCACTTCACTATCGCGCACCTCGTGTGGGTCGTAATCCAAAAACCGGCCAGTCCGTCAGTCTTGACGGCAAATTCGTACCTCATTTCAAGCCGGGGAAGGAATTGCGTGATCGGGTGAACGAAGACGAGGAAGAAGGCGTCTGATTGACTTTCAGGAGAACGTTATGGCTAGACTCAGGCGCTTTGCATCGATTGTATCTGTTTTGTTCTTCGCGCTCGTCGTCGTTTTTTTTGTGCTCGAGAATCAGCAAGGTGCAACACTGTCGTTTTTCGGTTGGTCCACGGTTGAGCTGCCAGTTTCAGTTTTCACCTTATTGGCGTTGCTGGTGGGAATGATCGTTGGTCCGGCGATAGCGGTCGTGTTCGGTCGTAAGAAAACCCGTCAGAAGGCTTGATCGGTATGTGCTTGGGGGCTGCCGTAGTCTAATGCTTGAACCCTGCGGCGTTCTATTCTCTTGGTAGACGTAACCTGACATAAGTCTGAGTTATTCCTCCTGTTTTAAGGTGAGAGTCTTTACTGTACTGATCAGGCTGTTGAGCGTTTATCTGTATGAAAACTTTCGTCATGTCACATCAATAACCAGTAGGCGTTAATCCCCCAAGGTGTCGGGTCTGGTTCCCGTCCTCTCATTACCGTTGAGGCATGCCCTCACGCATCTGTGTTCGCTTTTGACTTTAAGGACGCAGGCCTTAAAATAGCCACCAATTTCCATGCCCTTCATCTTTAACTGCACCACACAAAGCTTATTTTTCGGGCTGTTTGCTAACGAGCTTCGACGTTTTCCTTGAACCTCTTCACCGTTGAGTATTCCGGGGCGGCATGTTGGCTTTGTTGGTCTGCAGGCATTGAGGTGAGTGGCCGACTAGAAGCTTGTCGTGCTGTGCGCGTTGCTTTAGGACTTACTATGTTCAGCGGAAAAACGCTTCTAATCACCGGTGGCACCGGTTCATTCGGCAACGCCGTCCTCAAGCGTTTCCTCGACAGTGGTATCGCAGAAATCCGCATCTTCAGTCGCGATGAGAAGAAGCAGGACGACATGCGCAAGCGCTATGCCGACACCAAGCTGAAGTTTTACATAGGTGATGTGCGCGACTACCAGAGCGTTCTCAATGCCACTCGCGGCGTGGATTACATTTTTCACGCTGCCGCGCTGAAGCAGGTGCCTTCCTGTGAGTTTCATCCCATGGAGGCGGTCAAGACCAACGTTATTGGCACTGAAAATGTCCTGGAAGCCGCTATCCAGAATTCGGTCAAACGAGTGGTTTGCCTGAGTACCGACAAGGCTGTCTACCCCATCAATGCCATGGGTATCTCCAAGGCCATGATGGAAAAAGTCATGATTGCCAAATCTCGTAACGTGGATGATGCAAAGACAGTTATCTGCGGTACTCGCTACGGTAACGTCATGGCGTCACGGGGTTCTGTAATTCCTTTGTTCATCGAGCAGATTCGTGCAGGTAACGCGTTGACGTTGACCGACCCGAGCATGACTCGCTTCATGATGACGCTGGCTGATGCCGTAGACCTTGTGTTGTATGCTTTTGAACATGGTCGCAATGGTGATCTTTTTGTTCAGAAGGCACCGGCGGCGACAGTTGAAACCCTGGCCAAGGCCTTGACCGCAATGGTCGGCAAGCCTGAGCATCCTATTCAGGTTATCGGCACTCGTCATGGCGAAAAGTTGTTTGAAGCGTTGCTGAGCCGTGAAGAAATGGCTTGCGCTGAAGACAAGGGTGATTACTACCGCATCCCCCCTGATCTGCGTGACTTGAACTATTCGAAATTCGTGGAGCAGGGGGAAGAAAAAATCTCTCGCACGGAAGACTACAACTCTCATAACACCGAGAGGTTGGATGTGGCCGGCATGCAACGGCTGCTGCTCAAACTTGAGTTCATGAAGGCGATCCAGCGTGGCGAACTCGCTACGCCGGAGGAGTGAGTGATGAAGGTACTGATCACCGGCGCCAACGGTTTTGTCGGTAGGAACCTGATTGCGCATTTAAGTGAGCGCAATGATATCGACGTGGTCGCCTTCACCCGTGATAACAGCATCTCTCAATTGCCCGCGCTGGTTGCCGAGGTCGATTTTGTCTTCCACCTTGCAGGGGTCAATCGTCCGCAATCGTCCGATGAGTTCAAGGTGGGCAACACTGACTTGACCTTGGCCCTGTGCGACGCGATCAAAATGAGTGGCAAGCCCACTCCCGTGCTTTACACCTCCTCGACGCAGGCGGATCGAGATAATCCTTACGGTATCAGCAAGCTGGCTGCTGAGCATGCGTTGCACGATCTACAGGCGAGCCACGGTTCCAAGGTTCATGTCCTGCGCCTGCCCAACGTGTTTGGAAAATGGGCTCGGCCTGATTACAACTCGGCCGTGGCGACTTTCTGCCACAACATCACCCGAGGTCTGCCGATCCAGGTCAATGATCGACACGCGATGGTCAGCCTGGTTTACATCGACGATGTGGTCGACTGTTTCACTCAGCTAATGGACGCCGGCTCGCCTCAGGACTCAGTTGCTCAGGTGTCCCCGGTGTACAGCATTTCTGTGGGCGAGTTG
This sequence comes from Pseudomonas simiae, assembly GCF_000934565.1. Lineage (NCBI taxonomy): Bacteria > Pseudomonadati > Pseudomonadota > Gammaproteobacteria > Pseudomonadales > Pseudomonadaceae > Pseudomonas > Pseudomonas simiae. The sequence goes on from NZ_CP010896.1 coordinate 1,806,176, forward strand.
GCGGATCAGTTGCATGCGTTTCGCGACAGTCGCGACACGCTGATCAGCGAGGCTGTGGGCACAGGCCTCGTGCGAGCACTTTACTCGACCTACGTCAGTTACCTGCCGGTCGAGCAATTTACCTACGACGTTCCGAAGTACGGTGACCCGCGCGGTGTTTTTGTTGAAATGCTGAAGACGCGGGACAGTGGGCAATTTTCTTATTTCACCGCCCACCCTGGCGTGACGCGTGGCGGTCATTACCACCACTCCAAGACCGAGAAATTCCTGGTAATCAAAGGCAAGGCCTGCTTTCGCTTTCGCCATATAGTATCAGGGGAGTTTTATGAGCTGTTTACCGAGGGTGAGCAGCCGCGGATAGTGGAAACGGTGCCAGGCTGGACTCACGACATTACCAATGTCGGGGAGGAAGAGATGATTGTCATGCTCTGGGCCAACGAGATCTTTGATCGTGAGCGCCCGGACACCTTTGCAATGCCGGTGGGTACTCAAGCCTGAGCATGGGTGCATCAGGCAATGCATGGGGCGGACGGCGCCGATGCCAATGATTCTGGAAGAGTGTTGAAATGAAAAAAATGAAAGTTGTCACGGTTGTGGGGACACGCCCTGAAATCATTCGATTGTCACGAGTGATTGCCAAGCTTGACGAACACTGTGAACACATTCTGGTGCATACCGGGCAGAACTACGATTACGAATTGAACGAGATTTTTTTCCAGGACCTCGGTATTCGCAAGCCTGACCATTTTCTCAACGCTGCTGGCGCAAGTGGTGCGCAAACGATCGGCAACGTGATCATTGCGGTGGATCAGGTGCTGGAGGAGGTGAAACCCGAAGCCCTCTTGATCCTCGGTGATACCAACAGCTGCATGGCTGTGATCCCGGCCAAGCGTCGTAAGATCCCGACATTTCACATGGAAGCCGGCAATCGCTGTTTTGACATGCGCGTGCCTGAAGAAATCAATCGCCGCATCGTTGATCACACCGCTGACATCAACCTGACCTACAGCAGCATTGCGCGTGATTACCTGTTGAGCGAAGGGCTGCCGCCGGACAGGGTGATAAAGACGGGCAGTCCTATGTTTGAAGTGCTCAATTACTACCGCGATGGCATCGAGGCTTCGGATGTACTGGGGCGGCTTGACTTGGAGGCCGGCAAGTTTTTCGTCGTGAGTGCGCATCGCGAAGAGAATATTGATTCCGACAAGAACTTCCTCAAGTTGGTCGAAGTATTGAACACCGTTGCTGCGCATTACGACTTGCCGGTGATCGTGACCACTCACCCTCGTACGCAAAAGCGCGTCGATGCCATGGGCGTTAGCTTCCACAAGAATGTGCAATTGCTCAAGCCGTTGGGGTTCAAGGACTACAACAAGTTGCAACTGACAGCCAAAGTGGTGTTGTCGGACAGCGGCACCATCAACGAAGAATCATCGATCCTCAATTTCCCCGCGCTGAATCTGCGTGAGGCCCATGAGCGGCCGGAAGGGATGGAAGAGGCGGCGGTCATGATGGTCGGTCTGGAAGTCGAGCGCGCCATGCAAGGCTTGCAGCTTCTGGAAAGCCAGGCCGCGGGGCAAGAACGGACGTTACGGCTTGTCGCGGATTACAGCATGCCCAATGTCGCTGAAAAAGTCGTTCGGATCATCCATAGTTACCGTGACTACGTCATGCGCACTGTATGGAAGCAATATTGAGTGGACATGCTCTCCCAGCAAAAGCCACTCAAGATTCTGGTGGTGACCCAGTACTTCTGGCCCGAAAATATGCGCATCAACAACATGGTCGAAGGCTTTGTCGCCAAAGGCCATGCGGTGACAGTGCTCACAGGTGTGCCCAATTATCCGGAAGGGCAGGTCTTTACCGATTTTCGGCGTGAGCCCGCGCAGTTTTCGAACTTTCGAGGGGCTCGTGTGATCAGGGTGCCGATGCTGGCGCGCGGCAAGGGCAACTTCACGCTGGCCTTGAATTACCTTTCGTATTTCAGCAGTGCCTCTATCGTGGGCAGTTACAAACTGCGTGGTGAGTCATTCGATTCGATTTTTGTGTATGGGGTATCGCCAATCATGGGGGCGATCCCGGCCCTGTTGCTTGGCCGCTTGAAAAAGGCCCCGGTACTCATTTGGGTGTTGGATCTGTGGCCGGAGAGCCTGAGGGCGGTTGGGGTTGTCAAGAGTCCCAGACTGCTTGGGCTTGTCGGCAAAGTGGTGTCCTGGATCTACAACCGTACCGATTACTTGTTGTTACAGTCGCGGTCGTTCGAGGAGAACGTCAAACAATACTGTACACGTGCAATGGGCGCAGATCGGCTCGTGTATTTTCCCAGTTGGGCTGAGGATGATTTTTCCGGCGAGGTACAGGCGTCTTCCGATCTGCTACAGAGCGACGATGCCGTGTTTACGATCCTCTTTGCCGGCAATATCGGTGATGCTCAGGATTTTCCGGCCATCATGGCTGCAGTCAAGGCTGTGAAGACAGACCTACCCGTGCGCTGGGTAATTGTGGGGGATGGCCGAGCCAGTCAATGGTTGGCCAAGCATGTGGCGGAAAACCGCATGGACAACGTCTTGCTGCTCGGCCGGCACCCTTTGGAAAAAATGCCGGCGCTGTTCGCCGTGGCTGACGCACTGCTGGTTTCGTTAAGGACAAACGACGTTTTCGAGAAAACCATCCCGGGTAAGGTCCAGGCTTACCTGGCATCGGGAAAACCCGTGATCGCCATGATTGACGGCGAAGCGGCCAACGTCGTTACCAGGTCGGGGGCAGGCATGGTCTGTGGTTCAGGCGATGCCCAGGGACTGGCAAGTATCGTGCGTACCATGGGCGCCTTGCCCAAGTCCGAGCTCGAGAGCATGGGCCTTTTGGGAAGGCGTTACTACCTTGAGCATTTTTCCAAAGAGAACTTGTTCGACCGCCTTGAAGCACTTTTCAGGAAGGCGACGTTGAGGCGGAACGAAAAATGACCGGAAATCTATGCTCACCGGCACCGCTCTTGGCAGTACAGCCTGGGCGATGCCTGCGCCAGTCAGTGTCGATCAGCAATGAATGCTAAGCCCTTTTGCCCGCATCTGTTTCAGGAACTGTTTCCTACATGACCATTTGGTTAGTGTTTACCGCCGTGCTCTCAGCATCGCTTCTATTGACTTGGGTCCTACGCCGTTATGCCCTATCGCGTAGTTTGATGGACATTCCCAATGGTCGCAGTTCGCATTCTGTACCGACGCCGCGAGGGGGGGGAGTCGCAATCGTACTGACCTACCTGGTGGCGTTGGTAGTCGTAGCTATTGCTGGCTGGATCAGTTGGGGTGTCGCGTGGCCATTGTTGGGGGCTGGGGCGTTGATCGCGGTCGTTGGTTTTCTCGACGATCATGGTCATATCGCAGCGCGCTGGCGTCTATTGGCCCACTTTGGCGCAGCGATCTGGGCGTTGGCCTGGATGGGAGGACTGCCCACGATCAGTCTTTTCGGCAATGAATTGGACCTTGGCTGGTTCGGGCACTTACTGGCAGCCTTGTATCTGGTCTGGATGCTGAACTTGTATAACTTCATGGACGGTATTGACGGTATTGCCAGCATCGAGGCCGTCTGCGCTTGTGCAGGCGCGTGCCTGGTGTACTGGCTGACTGGTCATGAAAACCTCATGCTTGCACCGATGCTGTTGGCGGTTGCGGTGCTTGGGTTTTTATACTGGAACTTCCCTCCCGCCCGCATTTTCATGGGCGATGCTGGGAGTGGCTTCCTGGGAGTGGTGATTGGCATCTTGTCGCTTCAGGCGGCGTGGGCTGCACCTGAGATGCTTTGGGTCTGGTTGATTTTGCTGGGCGTATTCGTTGTTGATGCGACCTTCACTTTAGGTCGACGCCTGTTGCGTGGGGACAAGGTCTATGAAGCGCATCGCAGTCACGCCTATCAGTTTGCATCCCGCGTGGCGGGGCGCCATTTGCCGGTTACGCTGACGGTGATGGCGATTAATTTGTTGTGGCTATTGCCTATCGCCCTCTTTGTCGGCCTGGGGTTTGACGGCGTTTTGGGGCTGCTGGTGGCGTATATTCCGTTGGTGTTGCTGGCTATCAAGTTTCACGCGGGGGAGCTTGAGAAAGCGTGATAATTGACTGGCGCTGTAGTTTCATGGGGCTGCTGCACACTCACATGACTGTCGTTTTTTGCTGGCAGTACTAGGGACTGAGGTATAAAAGGGTTTATGGATAGTTTACGTGCCCGATTGGTGGGCTTGCCGCGCAGGCAGAAACGTTTCTTGCAAGTGGCGACCGACATCGTTCTGGTATGGGCGGCGTTATGGTTGGCATTTGTCGTGCGCCTCGGGTTTGATGACCTCAACAACCCCTTCGTAGTCCATTTGTGGCTCTTTCTCAGTGCGCCGGTGATTGCCATCCCGCTTTTTATCCACTTTGGCATGTACCGGGCAGTCATGCGTTATTTCGGCAATGATGCGCTTATTGCGATCATCAAGGCCGTTAGTCTCTCCGCGTTGTTGCTGGCCCTTGTGGTGTACTTGTACAGCAATCACCAGACGGTGGTGCCACGTTCAATCGTATTCAACTATTGGTGGCTAAGCATGGTCATCATTGGCGGCTTGCGTTTGGCAATGCGTCAGTACTTTCAGGGGGACTGGTTTACCGCTGCGCAGCACGTGCCTTTCACCAGTCGTGATGATGGCCTTATCAAGGTGGCTATCTACGGGGCCGGTGCGGCGGGTAATCAATTGGTAGCGGCCTTACGCATGGGGCGGGTAATGCGTCCGGTCGCTTTTATCGATGATGACAGTGGCATCTCGGATCGCATCATTTCGGGGTTGCAGGTGTACAAACCCAAACGTATCCAGCAGATGATCGACGAGACTGGCGCTGAGGAACTGCTGCTGGCGATACCGTCATCCACGCGGGCTCGTCGCAGAGAGATACTGGGTTATCTGGAGGGTTACCCGCTGCATGTACGCAGTGTTCCCGGTTTTATGGACTTGGCCAGCGGTCGAGTCAAAGTCGACGATATCCAGGAAGTGGACATTGCTGACCTGCTGGGCAGAGATCCCGTCCCGGCGCAGCCTGAGTTGCTGGAGCGCTGCATCAAGCACCGTGTCGTGATGGTGTCCGGCGCGGGTGGCTCGATCGGATCGGAACTCTGCCGCCAGATTCTGACGCTGGAGCCTACCAGCCTGTTGTTGTTCGATCACAGTGAGTACAACCTTTACTGCATCCTCTCCGAACTTGAACAGCGCGTTCAATCAGAATCATTGAATGTAACGCTGCTGCCGATACTGGGTTCGGTGCGGCATCAGGACAAACTGCTGGAGGTCATGAATACCTGGTCGGTCGATACGGTCTACCATGCAGCAGCCTATAAACATGTGCCTATGGTGGAGCACAATATTGCCGAAGGTATTCTCAATAATGTAATTGGCACCCTTAATACCGCTCAGGCCGCCCTGCAGGCGGGTGTCGAGAACTTTGTACTTATTTCGACCGACAAGGCCGTGCGGCCAACCAACGTCATGGGTAGCACCAAACGGTTGGCGGAACTTGTTCTGCAAGCCTTGAGCAAAGAAGTGGCACCGACGTTGTTTGGTGATGCCTCGAACATCTCGCGGGTCAACAAGACCCGTTTCACCATGGTTCGCTTTGGCAACGTGCTGGGCTCGTCAGGTTCGGTCATTCCGCTGTTCCATAAGCAGATCCAGGCCGGCGGGCCCTTGACAGTGACCCATCCGAAAATAACCCGCTATTTCATGACGATACCCGAGGCGGCACAGCTGGTTATTCAAGCGGGTTCGATGGGGCAGGGGGGGGATGTCTTCGTGCTCGACATGGGCGAGCCTGTGAAAATCGTAGAGCTTGCCGAGAAGATGATTCATCTATCAGGCCTGAGTATCCGCTCCGACACCAATCCGCATGGGGATATCCTGATCAATTTCAGTGGGCTGCGGCCCGGTGAAAAACTGTATGAAGAATTGTTGATCGGCGACAACGTGGCTGCTACTCGTCATCCGATGATCATGCGGGCCAATGAAGAACTGTTGGGGTGGGAAGTGCTCAAAGCCCGGTTGCACGGGTTGTTGACGGCGGTTGAAGCGGGTGATTTTGCGCTCGTCAGGCAGCTCTTGAAAAACACCGTCAGTGGCTACAGTCCGGAAGGTGAAATTGTCGACTGGATGCACATTCAGCGACACCGCGAAGTCTGACATCGCCATGCCGCTCTGATGGGCCTGTCTTCCGGTCCATCAGAGCTCACAATAGAGCGCGATAGCCTTTACATTAGAGCTTCCACAACTTTTTGTTCAGTCGGAAGCTCGACAGGTAGACGAACAGCCTCGATAGGTTCATGAACCGATTGGGGCCTACCACGTACAGAATTCCCTTCAGTAAAGAATTGATGATCTGGAGCTTTCCGGAGTGAGTTTGCGCATCGCCAAACCCGGCGGGTTTGTATTGCCCACCTGCCTCGAACAAGTAGTTCTTCTTGGCAAATGTGTAAACAGGGCCGTTGGCATCAAAGGGGTCATGGCCGGTGGGTAGCTCATCCAGTACGCTGGCGTAGGCCCTTCTCAGCGTGGGGGATATGTATTTTCCATCGCTCATGTAATCAAATGCATAGGCTGCGCTGGAGGGGAAGGATGAGAAGTTGGAGAGTCGTTCTTTGTAATAGAAACTAACTTCCTGAAGGTCTTCACGTTTTTTCTCTCTTCCCGCAAATGCACGCTTGCTCAACAGTGCCGGGTTCTTCTCGTCAAACGAACTGAAATGGAAGAAAACCAGTGGGCATTCCCCGTTTACTGTATAGCCACCCCGGCCGTCAGGCGAGAGGGTTCGTTCATGGCTATTCCAAAAAGCCACGTTGTAACCAAGATTGAATGACACGTGCAGGGTCGGGAAGAAACAGGGAGCGATACTGACCCATTTCTGATCTGTCGAAAGTCCGAATTGCGTTTCGAAATAGCAGTGCTCCAGGCAGCGCTCATTCCACCACTGGAGAAACCGTATGCCTTCTGAGGTATTGGAAACCGCGTAGAAGCCCAGGTTGAAGGAGCCAAAGCGCAGCATCCCGATATCACCTTCAACATGAGGTGTGACGTAGTGGGGCGTTAGAATGATATCCCGCGTGTCGAGCTCTCTCCATAAGCCATCGAGGCGGCTAAATACGCAGGTATCCGGGTCCAGGAAGACCACCTTGTCGTGCTGCTCAAGGAGCTTTAAGGTGATCCAGGGCTTGAGGCTGGTGCTGAACTCGACGATGTCGTATTTGAAGGCGTAGTGCCGTACGTCGGCCAATCCGATCTCTTCAACCCAATAAAACTCCGCCAGGTCGGTCGGGAGGTCTATCTCGACCTTGCGATCAAAAATATAGATCTTCAGTTTCGGCTGATCGAATTTATCCAATGACTCGGCCAGCACCAGCGCCTTGGATAAATAAGCCAGATTACATACGGTAAAAATGGCTGAGCGCTCGCCGGTCATGCCTTTTTCATCAGTCACGTTTAAAAATTCCTAATGTATTGATTACCCTGACGAGGATCTGGGAGGCGCAATAGAGGGTCAGTAATCTAGTTATTCTCAGCGCGAAACCAACCTGGCGGCTCTTGAGCGCAGAAAAGATAAGTTTGAGATTCGAAGCAACAGTGTCTTTTATTCTGGACCCTGAATAGGCCCGCATTGAATACGTGCGGCCCGCGATGCGATAGCGACTATCAGCCTGCTCCGTGACATGATCGAAACCCGGTGTGGCACCGCAGACGCCAATGCGATAGCCCTTGTTTAACGAATCCAGGCAGAGCTTATAATCCACACTGTCGACGAAGTAGCTGCAGTCCATCCAATCAAGGGCATTGAGTTTATCCAGAAAGTAAAGGCTGCCGCTGTTGATAAGTAAAGGTACATCCCGTACCCGGGCGCTTCCATCGGCTTTAAAGGCAATTGCGCTGAACTCGCTGTAGGCGTCGATGTTGTCGGCATAGTTGTTTTCTATATAAGACAGTGTTTCGCTGCTGAACCCGGTGTCCTGATCAAAAAACAGCAGCGCTGAATGACCTTGTTGGTAGGCATTGGCACACACTGTTGAAATGCCGATGCCCAGCCCCAGATTTTTGCCACAGGTGAAATAATGGATGCGCGGGTCAGGCTCAGCGAGTTCTCGCACGTTGGTAACGTCAGGTGAGTTGTCGAACACGTAGACTTCAAATCCATTCGACGACGTCAATTCGAGCCTGCGCAATAATTCAGCGCCTGCGTGATAGACAACAATACCTACTGCAATCTTACGCGTCATGCCATACCTTTGATGTGTGGAGCCGCCTGTGCTGGGTCACGCTTAAACATTCAACCATTTGCTCTCTTTATCGCTCCAGACTTTCACGACCCTGGCAGGGCAGCCCACAGCAATGACATGACTGGGGATATCTTTGGTGACAATGCTGTTGGCGCCGATGATCGACCCATTGCCAATAGAGGTGTTCGGCAGTACGACGACATTGTCCCCGATCCATACGTTATCGCCAATGGTCACGGGGCCGCTGCTGGCCAGCTTTCTTTCAAAAGGTGTTTCGTAGGGGCTGGATTGGTTCTCCCCCGAGTAGGCGCCGTGGGAATGGTCGGTGATGTGAATCTTGCTGCCCATCAAGACATTGCGACCAATCGTTATTTTGTTGCAACACGCTATATGCAAATGGTCGCTGGCGGAGAAGTTCTCACCAATGTCGACCTGCGGCTGGTACTTGAACGTAAGGTATTGAGAGATCGCGTGTAGCCAGAGCCCTTCACCTACCCTGAAGTTATTACCCAGCGTAATGTGTTCCAGGCCAAAGACCTTGGGCGCACGGCCAAGGTAGGCACGTCGCCCGGGGGCTGGGAAGGCTCTGAGATGAATAAACGCTCGCCATACTAAAAGACATTGCCCGAACACCATAGGAACGATAAAGACGTGATGTTGCTTGAGTTTTTTTAAAAAATAGGACACCGCGGTCTACTCATGTTGGCTGGCGTAAACAGGTGGAAGCAAACTATTGGTTTGTCACCGGTAGAGTGCGTGTGCGTTTGAGATAGAGGTTGACCACCTTGCTGAGCATCGATCTTGGTACGACTGATATCACCATGACGATCCAGCTAGGGTAGGCTACGGAAAGCCTGAGGTCCGGTCGGTACGCTTTATAGATGCCGTAGTTTAACAACCCCCTGGCCCTCAGAGACAGCATACCCTTGATCGTGAACGCGCCGGATACTTGGCCAAAGCGGGTGCAGGCTTCAAGTTTTCCTTGCAATGAATAGCTGACCGGTAACGAAAATATAAAGTTTACCCAGCAGGTCAGGCCGATCTTGAATATTTTGTCTGTGTGGGCCCAGCTGGTTTTTGTGAGGTGCGGGCTTTCAAGTGACGTAATGGACACCTGGGGTAACCAATGAATTTGAAAGGGGCGGTTCGCAATAGACTCGAAGATGATACCTGTTTGTATGAAGTTTGAATCGTGATAGCGAGAAAAGTTGGCATCATTTATCAGTGCTTTGCTATAGATCAAGCAACTCATGCAGCTCATGAGCCCTGCGAGATCTTGTAACAATGCATTGGCGTCTTGATAGGTGGATTCTGGCGTTTCAATCTTGCCTACCAGATTTACCAGTACGGCGTCGTAAGGGGTGTTTGTATTTAAGCGAGTCAATACCTTGTCGAGGTCGTCGGCACAGAATTGAGAGGTATCGCCCAACAGCCATGTGTACGCGGTGTCCGATAAAGACAGTGCTTTTTCAAAGTTTAAATCAGCACCCAGGTTTTCGTGGTTACGTGAGTAGTGCAACAGGGGGTATTCGGCTTTCCATTTCTCGACAACCTGAAAGGTTTCATCTGTCGAGGCATTATCGGAAATGAAAATTTGAATGTTGTGGTGCTTTAGTATCGGCAGGTGTGCGGCCAGCGAACTGTCAAGGAAGTCCGCTCGGTTGTAGGTAGGCAGTGCAATGGACAATACAGGGTTAGGCTGAAGACTCATGATGAACGCCTTTTGAAAGATCTAAAAATCCAATAAACCCACGGCAAGACCAAGACGTACGCACTTGTGAAGCCAGAGAACAGGTATTCAAATGGAAGGTACTTCGCAGCCAGCAAGGTAGTGATCGCGACATATAGCCCGTTGACGACCGATACCACGACCAATGGTTCTTTTTTATAGGCCCTCATGTAGATCGCCATTGCATTGACGATTAACTGCATCAGCCATCCTGTACTGACCATCAACAGAGGGAGGGTGGGCAGCAGGCGGTTCTCTATCAACGGCTGGCCCTCCATCAGCCATAGGCCAGTGAAGAGCGTTACCATACCCATTGCATAAGTCGCTATTGCCAGTGCTAAGCCTTTTTTGAAGGCTTGATCGAGCGCCGTTGTATTACGATGGGCCGCATACATATTTATTTTTGGGGTGATAATGGTTACCCATATGTTCGCGATGCTGAACATGGCCATGCAAATCGCCATTGAAAAGCCAACTTGGCCCGCTTGTACGGCCCCGTGATAGCTGAAGGACAGGGGGGTAAATATAGACAGTACAAAATAGCCGCTGATCCAGCTCAATGCGAAGCGCCACAGGAGCGGCATTATTTCCTTGAACCAAGGGTGGCTGTTGACTTTTGTCAGTTTATAAAGCTGTCCCAACATGGCTTTGTAGCGATGAAGGATTATTGAGGTGCCTGCCAGTGCACCGGCTAATAACGAAAAGGCCAGAGCATACAAGTCTGCGCCGCTGATCAGCAGGATGACGGTCACGCACACACTGATCACGCTGATGTGGAAACGAATTTTCTGAATGTCACCAACACTGTCGCATCCTTCGATGAATGACAGTGCAATGCTATTAATGAATACAATGACGGATGCCACACCGTACACCAACCACGGTAGTTGCCAGTTGACCAGGGAGGTCTTTCCATTGAGTATGAAATACCCGATCAACAGCACGGCCGGGAAAACAACGAGCGCCATGGCGCCGGCCCAGCGCATGGCGAACGATAATAATGTCGCCAATCGGCTGATGTGCTCAGGTGTGCCACAAAGTTCTTTCTGATTGTTGAACTTGAGGTGTGCAAACTCATGCGAGGCGAACAATAGCAGTACGGCAGAAAATCCCATGTCTGCGAACACGGCAAGTGCGGCCATACTGATGAAGGTGTACCAGTATCCTTGGGCTTCGGACGACAGGTAAAGGGGGACTAGGATGAGCAACGCAGGTCCCGAGAGTAATCGCCATAACTGATTTATTGCAGTGTTGCGAAAGTCATGATCGAATATTTTTTTATAGTTCATTTGATGAATTGACATCTTTCGATTTCATGAGTCAATCCTTCAATGGAATTGAAATGTGGGGTGTAGCCCAATGTCGATGCCATTCTGTTTTCGGAGTAATAGTGCTGCTTTGCGCCGGTAGCATTAATGTGTTGGGTGGCTTTTTCGGTGGTGTATTGCAGGCCGAAATTACTCTGAAGATGGTCGAGTATTGAGAACTTGTCGGCTGGGGCTTTGGTATAGCAATCGACAGCTATATTGAGGTCGCCATTGAAGGCCAATGCCTTGGATATCAGCGTGTAAAAGTCCAAAGGGGTTATGTAGTCACGAAACATGTTGGCGGGAGACGTCGTCAGTACGGTGTTGTCCTTGATTGCGCGGACAGCGTCGGTCATGAAGTAACGTGCACTCAAGTCTTGTGTGTGACTGAAGTAGTTGAATACCCGGATATCCACAATGCTAAGACCCTGAAGCGCTCGGTGCCTCGTCTCGGCATAAAACTTTGCGACAGCGTACCAATCCGTTGTTTTCAAATTGTTTATGTCAAACGTGGCGAGTGTCTGGGCTTGCGCGGGGGTTTCGAAATCACCGCCATAAGCTGCACCACTGCTCAGAAATATATAGCGGCACTTGTTGTTGGCTTTGAGATAGTCGAGTGCGAGTTTGTCATACTCATAGGTGATATCGAAAATGGCAGACCCCATTTTCGATGCCACTGCAGGGTCACCGACCCCTACAAAGTTAATGATTGCATCGAACGCAGTGTTGCGATCGAAATCGGCGTATTCAAAGATTTTGATACTTCGTTGTCCTGTGGGTATCAATGCCGATGTGTCGAGTTTGTTTTTGTCCCGCACGAACAGGCTCAGGTCGAACGTTCGAGCTGCGGCGAGTGAACGGGTCAGGTCCTGGGCAATTTGGCTGTTCGCGCCGAATATTGCGATGTGCATCAGCGTGCTGTCCGCGTTTTTTCAGGCAACTGCTGATCAATCGAGCGGCCAAATTCCAGCCGAGGACGGCATTCTCGGGCGTCGGGCATCATCAGTTCGATCAGTGCGGGACGGGGTGATTCAATAAACATCCCGACCTGCGCCGCAAATTCCTCATGGGTGCTCACGACCGTGGAGCTGATGCCGTAAGCCTCACCAATGGCTTTGAACTGTGAGGTGTAGCCGTTCCAGTAGGTCGACGAGTTACGGCCTTCGAAATACATTTCCTGGAACCCGCGGACCATTCCCAGAGAGTGATTGTTAAGCACAATGATCAAGACGGGCAGTTGATCGCGGGCGATGATATCCAGTTCCTGGATATTGAGCTGGGCGCCCCCGTCACCTGTTATGACAATGACAGGTTTGTTGCCTGCATTGCAGGCGCCAATGGCCGCGGGGATCGCGAACCCCATGGTGCCCAGGCCACCTGAGTGGTGCATGGATTGGCCAGGGCTCAATCGCAACGTGTGTGCTGCCCACATCTGATTGTTGCCGACGTCGGCGACGAAATCGACACCATGCCCTTTGGTCAAAGCGCCAAGGGTTGAGCAGATGACGAAGGGGCTCACTGACCAATCAGTGTATTCATCGACAAAGCTCTGATCGAAATCAGCTCGCAAATCAGCAGCCCAGGCAGCCCATGCCGCGTTTTCTTGCACTTCGCAAAGGGGGAAGTCTGCGAAGAAGGTGTTCAGTTCCATCACGTAGGAGGCGTGCGCCTTAACGCGGTTGTTCAGTTGCCCTTCCATCAGGTCGATCTGGAAAACCTTGGCTTTGCGGGCGAAGTCCTCGGGTTTGGCACCGGTTTGCCGAACATCCAGGCGGCTGCCCAGTACCAGCAGAAAGTCGCAATTCTGCACGGCATGATTGGCTGCACGCGTTCCATAAGCGCCGAGCATGCCCAGGTAATTGGCGCTCGCCGGGATCTTTTCAGCCCCTTTCAAGCTGGCTACGTAAGGGATACCAGACGTCTCCAACTGATTGAGCCAATGTGCGAAGTTAGGCGTGTTGACGGCCCCCCCGCCCAGCAGGATCAACGGGTTCCGAGCGCAAGCCAGTGCATTGCTGATCGTCTCGAGGTCGGCTGCTTGCAGTGGCGCTGCAATCTGTTGCGCGCAAGGCAACAAAAACGCGCTGACCGCGGCATCATCGATGTCGGTTCGCTGAATATCCATCGGGATATCCAGCAGTACCGGGCCTGGTCGTCCTTCCCTGGCGAGGTCGATAGCCTTTTGTAAGCACGGAAGCAACTCGTCTACATGCCTGACCTGATAGGCGTACTTGGTAATACTGCTGACCAGCGCCACGCTATCCAGCTCCTGGAAACCCTGTTGGCGGATATTTCTCTCGCCCTTGAGTTCGTAGGTGTTGACCTGGCCCGTCAAGAAAAGACACGGATGGCTATCAAGCCAGCAATCGGCGATGCCGGTGATCAGGTTGGTGGCGCCGGGACCACTTGTGCCCAGGGCGACGCCGAGCACTTCGTGATGTGTGGCGCGGGAAACTGCGGATGCAGCAAACGCGGCCCCTTGTTCATGGTGAACCGAGACCAGCTTGGTCTTGCCCAACTGATTGATGCTGTCAACCAGGTGCGTGATCATTCCGCCGATCAACTCATAACCATACAGAACCTTGTTCTGCGCAAGAACCAACGCTACCGCATCTGATGCTTTCATTGTTTAGAAACCGATCCCGAAAAACTCTTCCAGCTTTTCACCCACAAAATCGAAATGTTCCTGGCCCAACGAAGGCTGTACACCGAGCCAGAAGGTCTGATTCATGGTGCGGTCGGTATTCGTCAGTTCGCCAACCACACGGTACTCCAGGTTCTGGAAGTAAGGCTGGCGTGTCAGGTTGCCGGCGAATAGCAGGCGCGTGCCGATTTTGTGCTGGTCAAGGTACTTGAGCAGGTCGACTCGTTTGACCCCGCTGCTTTCCTTGAGCGTCACCGGGAAACCGAACCACGATGGGTCGCTGTTAGGGGTTGCCTCGGCAATTTCGAGGAATTCGGACAGGCTGGACAAGCGCTCCTTGAGCAGCGCGAAGTTGCGCTTGCGCGTATCGATGAAGTCCTGGGCGCGTTCGAGCTGGGCCAGGCCGCAGGCGGCTTGCATGTCGGTGATTTTCAGGTTGTAGCCCAAATGCGCGTACACGTACTTGTGGTCATAACCTTGGGGCAAGCTGCCATATTGCTGGCCGAAACGGTCGCCGCAGGTGTTGTCACAACCCGGTGCGCAGTAGCAATCGCGGCCCCAGTCGCGGAACGACTCGGCAATCACCTTGAGCATCGGGTTGTTGGTGAACACTGCACCACCTTCGCCCATGGTGATGTGGTGCGCGGGGTAGAAGCTGAGGGTGGCGATGTCACCGAAAGTGCCTACCAGCTTACCGTCATAGGTTGCACCCAAGGCATCACAGCAGTCCTCCACCAGCCACAGGTTGTACTTTTCGCACAGGGCTTTGACCTTGCCCAGGTTGAATGGGTTGCCTAGGGTGTGGGCAAGCATGATTGCCTTGGTTTTTGGCGTGATGGCCGCTTCGATCAGGTCGGCGTTGATGTTGTGGGTGGCCATGTCAACGTCAACGAACACCGGGATCGCGCCGAATTGAACGATGGGGTTGACCGTGGTCGGGAAGCCCGCAGCCACGCCAATCACTTCATCGCCTTTCTTGATCGCGCGCTCACCGAGTTTGGGTGAGGTCAGGGTGCTGAAGGCAACCAGGTTGGCGGAAGAGCCGGAGTTGACCGACAGTAGGAATTTGACACCGATGAACTCAGCGAGCTTTTTCTCGAATTCGGCATTGAAACGGCCAGTGGTCAGCCATCCATCCAGGGAGGCCTCGACCATCAACTGCAACTCCCGCGCACCGATCACTTTGCCGGACGGTGGAATGACAGTTTCGCCGGCCACGAACGGCTTGCTCGCCAATGCAATGTTGGCGTACTGCTCGACGAGCTTGCTGATTTCCTGGCGGAGCATATCGGGTGTCATGAAAAATCCTGCTAAAAAATAGAGTTAGTTGCTGCTGGCATGCATGGCGAGCATGTAGGCATTGATTTCTTCCAGGCAAAGGGCCTGCATGTCGTTGCCGCTCAACCAGGCACGATGCCAGGTAACAATCCGGGCGAGCGTGGTTTCGAGGTTCCAGCTGGGGGCCCAGTGCAAGTGGGCGCGCGCCTTGGAAATATCTAGCTTGAGGTAGTTGGCCTCATGCGGTTGCGGGTCCTGGTCCAGTTGCCAACGGGCACCTGTACCCCAAGCCTGTACCATGTGATCGAGGATCCACTCCACAGGGCGTGCATCTTCATCCTTGGGACCGAAATTCCAGCCCTGGGCAAAACGATGCCCATGGGTCCAGAGATGTTGTGCCAACACAAGGTAACCGCTCAGCGGCTCCAGCACGTGTTGCCACGGCCGGGTGGACTTCGGATTGCGTATCGTGACGGGCTGACCCTTCTCGAAGGCACCGAGAATATCAGGTATCAGCCGGTCTTCCGCCCAATCGCCGCCGCCAATCACATTGCCGGCCCTGCCGGACGCCAACGCAGCACCTTGCGGGTCATTGAAAAATGACTTGCGGTAGGCGCTGGTGATCAGCTCCACGCAGCCTTTGCTGTTGCTGTACGGGTCGTGACCACCCATGGGTTCGTCTTCACGATAGCCCCATTCCCACTCACGGTTTTCATAGCATTTGTCGGTGGTGACGTTGACGATAGCCCGCAGGTTGGGGCATTGGCGTGCGGCTTCCAGCACATGCAGGGTGCCCATTACGTTAGTGGCGTAGGTCTCGACGGGTTCGCGATAGGACAAACGGACCAACGGCTGCGCCGCCATGTGGATCAACACGTCGGGGTTGAAGCTCACCATGCTTTGGGCGATTACTGCGCGATCACGAATATCGCCTTGCTCCGACTCCATGCCTTGGGCCACCTTGGCCTCGACGAACAGGGCAGGGTGTGTCGGTGGCGCCAGGGCAAACCCCTTAACCTGCGCGCCCATGCTCGTTAGCCATAGCGCCAGCCAGCTACCTTTGAACCCGGTATGGCCGGTCAGGAAGACTCTTTTGCCTTGCCAGAAGGTAGGAGAAACGGTCGACTTCATATTCAGTCCCAGGATTTCCAGGGAGCTTTGCCAGACTGCCAAAGATCTTCCAGGTAGTGTTTGTCACGCAGCGTATCCATAGGTTGCCAGAACCCCGGGTGTTCGTAGGCCATGAGTTGGCCCTCGGCTGCAAGCTTCATCAGCGGCTCTTGTTCCCAGGTTGTGCTGTCGTCCTCCAGGTACTGGAGAACCGTGGGGCTCAAGACGAAGAAGCCGCCGTTGATCAGCGCGCCATCTCCTTTGGGTTTTTCCTTGAAGTTCAGCACTTGGCCTTTCTGGATATCCAGTGCGCCAAAACGGCCGGGGGGGAACGTTGCGGTGAGCGTTGCCGCCTTGCCATGTGCCTTGTGAAAGGCCAGGGTCGCGCTGATATCAAGATCGCTGACACCATCGCCATAAGTGAAGCAAAAGGCTTCTTCGTCCTTGACGTAGTCGGCGACACGACGCAGGCGACCGCCAGTCATGGACTCGTCGCCAGTATCGACCAGGGTGATGTTCCAGTCTTCAGCACGTTGGTCGTGCACTTTCATGGTGTTGTCGCGCATGTTGAACGTGACGTCGGACATGTGCAGGAAGTAGTTGGCAAAATACTCCTTGATCACATAGCCCTTGTAGCCGCAGCAGATAATGAAGTCATTGATGCCATGCGCGGAGTACATCTTCAGGATGTGCCAGAGGATGGGTTTGCCGCCGATCTCGACCATGGGTTTGGGGCGCACGCTGGTTTCTTCGCTTAGCCGTGTTCCCAGGCCACCGGCCAAAATAACTGCTTTCATGCTGTCTCCGGGTCAATTCGAGCTTACAAAGGCATCAGAATGGAAATGTTTGAGGGGCAGGCCAGCCTGTGTCAGCATCTCGCGCGCCGTATGGATCATGGCTTCAGAGCCACAGGCATAGACCGAGGTATCGGCCAGGTCAAGGTTTTCTGCAAGGACGGCCTGTTGAACGTATCCGGTGGCGCCTGGCCAGTGTTTACCCGCGCGTGAAAGCACGGGGCGGTAAGTCATGCCCAGCGTCGGGAAGTCAGGGAGCCAGTACAAGTCGTTTTCCGTACGCCCCCCCCAATAAACGTAAACGCGCTTGCCGATGAGGGGTTCGGATGTACTCGCCAAGGCTTCGAGCATGGCCTTTACGGGGGCGATCCCGGTACCTGTCGCCATGAACACCAAGTTTGTAGTGCTGGCGTTACGCAGGCAGAAGGTGCCAAGTGGGCCTTCCAGCCTCAGCAGGTCATTGACTTGGGCTTCACCAAACCAATACTGGCTCATCACTCCATCAGGTACTTGGCGGATATGCAGTTCGAGCTTGGCATCCTCGCGTACGGCGTTGGCAATCGAATAACTGCGGCGCACACCGTCTTTGCCTATGACGTCGATGTACTGCCCAGGAAGGTAGAACAGCGCGCTTTTGGGCGGTGTCCTGAGGACGACCCGTACCACGTCGTCCGCTAGGCGCTCCAGTGTATCGAGGCGGCAAGGCATGGTTTTGATCTGGATGTCGGCCAGCAAGCCCAAGTCTTCGATATCCAGTTCAACATCAGTCAACGCTGCTCGGCAGCACGTCAGGATGGCGCCGTTGGCACGCTCTTCGTCCGTAAGGGCGAGTTCTGGTTGCATCACCTCTGTATCACCCTGGAGCACGTTGGCCTTGCAGACGCCGCAACGACCGGTACGGCAGCTGTATTCCAGTACGGTACCTTGTGACTTTGCACACTCCAGAAGGCTTTTGCCGGATTCACCCGTGAATGACTTGTGGTTCGACAGCGTGACAATAGACATGCGTCAGGCACCACGCTCAACGTTGACGTCACAAGGATTCAATTCATCCCCTGACATGTGGGGAGCGGTGCACCTCTGCCCGAAGCTTTTGATACCCATGTACGTTTACATCTCCTGTCGTCATTACGCCGAACGTCATACCGCATTCAACGCGCAGACTACACCCCTGATGAGGGGCATTTTTAGTAGAGTTCAAAGCGGATAGAAGCAACCAGCGCTAACGCCCCACCGTTGAATCGCATACATAACAAACGGCAACATCGCAGTGAGTTGCCGTGTATTTAATAGTGAACGACCCGATGAGGCTTGCACTGTGTCGACCGGCGTTTAAGTTCGCATTGCGGCCGGGCTGCCCATAAGTGGCGGCAATTCTACCTGTTTGGGACCTTAACTGGAAATGCAGGATGGACGAGGCCTGAGCAGGCCGTCTCACTGGCCTTGCGGGTTGCGGTCATACTCTGTAACCCACCCGTTTTTGACTCCTACCCAACATCACCTAAGTTTGGGAGGCAGCTTAGGAAAGCTGCTTTTCCCTCATCGATGTCATGGAGCGTCACCAATGCAAAACACCTACATCTGCGCCCTTATCTTCGCGTTTCTCACCAGCATCTCCGCTACGACCACCGCAGCCCCTTCCATCAAGCCCGAAGCCCCAACCCCTATCGCCACTCAGATGTCCAAGGCCGAGCAATCCGCCAAGGTCAACCTGAACGCCGCCGATGCCGAAACCCTGCGCCGTGATCTCTTCGGCATCGGGGCTGCCAAGGCCAGGGCGATCGTTGCGTATCGCGAAAGCAATGGGCCGTTCACGGCGGTAGATGAGTTGTTGGAAGTGAAGGGGATTGGTAAGGCTTTGCTGGAGAAGAACCGCGAAAGGCTGGTGATCAATTAAGTCAGGCGAGAAAGCCGGTCACTGACCGGCTTTTTCACGCGTTGAAACCTGGGTTTTCAAACGCGCGCGCACAACCTCCAAGATTCGCATAGCCAATGCCGGATCTTCGACACTCCTGGCGAGCACCAATGCTCCGACCAGCGTCGACATCATCACCAGGCTTTGTTCATCACTCCGTCCATCCGCTAAAGCCGTATCAATCTGCTTTAGCCGCGCGTCGAGTACTGCGTCCGTTGTTGTACTGTGCTGGCCCCTTAGGCCGAGTTCGGAGGACATGGTAGGCAGTGGGCAGCCTTGGTCCGGAGACGTCATGTGCCATTTCGAGAGGTAACTGTCGATAAAGGCTTCCAGCGGCCGCTCCTGGCTGAACAGCATTTCGCAATGAGCATCCAGCTCTGCCGCAGCCGCCTGCAGCGCCTTCTCCACCAACTCATCCTTGGATTTGAAGTGCGCATAAAACCCACCATGCGTCAGGTTCAGCGCCTTCATCAATGGCTGTAAACCAGTCGCGCCGATGCCGTCGCGTCGAAAGCGTACGGAGGCTTCCTTGATGATACGTTGATGGGTCTGGGCTTTGTGGTCGGGTGAGTAACGCATGGGACGGCCTCAGTGACAGGTTGGCATTCTAACCAACTTGAATCTTTTTACACATCTGCACGTTGGCATGAAACGTGATTACCTAAACGTAAAAGATTGTTCAACAATCGTGAGGTGACCATGACGCTCAGCTTGTCGTTAGCCGACCAGATTGCCTTGGAGCTTCGCGCTGACATCATCGGTGGGCGGCTGCTACCAGGCATGCCGTTGATCGAAGTGGAGCTGGTGAAAGCCTATAACGCATCGCGCAATACCATCCGTGAAGCGTTGCACCGTTTAGGGCAAGAAGGCTTGACCCGTTATGTGCGCAACAAGGGGGTTATGGTGCGGCGGCTGGAGTGTGAGGAAGTGCGTGACTTATTTGTCGTTCGTCGCACCCTGGAACTGCAGGCCATCGCCCAGAGTGGTCCTCTGACAGAAGCCCAATCCGAACGCATGCAAAACGCCATCGACGCCACCACCCTGGCCCGTGAGCGCGAAGACTGGCGGGCGGTCGCCACCCACAGCCTGATGTTTCATCAGCAGATCGTAGGGTTGATGCGCAGCCCTTTGTTCGATGAGTTTTTTGCCCAGGTCATCGCCCAGTTGCGTCTGGTGTTCTGCGCTGCGCCTGATGAGCAACGCTTCCAATCGCCGTGGTTGGAGCGTGATCGTGAGATTTACACGTTATTGGTCCAGCAGGATAAACCGGCGGCAGGGGAGGCGATGAGCCTGTACCTGGATGACTCGGAACGCGTGTCCCTGGCCCTGTTCAACCATCCCTGATCGAGGATCTGCACCATGTACAAAGACTATCCGGCCGCTTATCAGGTCAGTAAAGGTTCGGCGCTGCAGGTCGATGCGGCGTTTTACGAGCGCATTCGTGATCGAAAAGATCAACGGCGCTTGATTGAGGCGTTTGAGGTGCCGATTCGCACGGGCAGGGCGTGGAAGGTGCCGGCCGGGCATGTATTCCGTGTGACCACGCCAGTCGGTCCGCAGGTGGGGGATTTCAACGTGTGGAACGCCAATGACCCCCGCGAGCGTTTGTGGGCGGCGCGTACGCGTCAGTTGCAGGGCGCGCATGTCAGCACTCATGACCGGCTGTGGTCGAACCTGCCATTTCTGCGGCCTTTGGTGACGATCACCGATGACAGCCTGGCCGGTTACGGCATCGATGAGCACGGCGGGCGTCTGCATGACTTGCTCGGTACGCGTTGCGATCCCTATGTGAACCGCATGCTCACCGGCGAAGACTTTCACCACCATTGCCATTCGAACCTGACCCGTGCAGTTTTGCCCCACGGTCTGACGGAATTCGACGTGCATGACGTGCTGAATATTTTCCAGTGCACGGGCCTCAATCACGACGATATGTACTTCATGAAAGCCTGCCCGGCGCAGAAGGGCGATTACCTGGAGTTTTTTGCCGAGATTGATTTGTTGTGCGCGCTGTCGACGTGCCCGGGTGGGGATCTGTCGTTGCCGATGTGGGGGCCGGATGCACAGGACCCGCTGACGGTATGCCGCCCGCTGGGGGTTGAGGTCTATACGTTGGAGGATGAGCTTCTGAGCGGTTGGAGTCAGCCCGAACGTGCTGCCTATAAGGGGCAGCACGGGTTGCATATTGCCAAGGCGTCCTGGGAATAGCCCAAGGTTCAGCGATCCTGCGCGTCCTTGGCATCCGCCTGGGCATTGCGCTCGGCCACGCGCTTGCGTTGTTCGTCGGTGAGTTCGACTTTGTTGGCGCTGTCGCGCAGCATCATCAGCCCACCGACGATCGACCCGATCGCAACTACCATAATCAACCACGCATACCACGGCATAAGGCTCTCCTTGAGGCAGATTGCCGTGGGAGAACTTTCCCACGGGAATAACTGCTTTGAGTGACGGGCTTTCTCACTAGTTCAGTGTAGGCCCGTTCTGCCTCTCAGTAGATCAGAGCCCGGTCAACATCGCATCTGCCGGTGCATCGGCGCGGTCTTGCGCAGTCATCTGGAAGTAGGCGAATCCCACCACCATGAAGCCCAGGAAGATCAGCCCGATCAGCGCGTTGAACCACGCCATGGCTACCAGGCACACCACCGCCAGTACCAGCGCAATACCCGGCACGATCGGGTAGCCTGGTGCGCGAAAGGTGCGTTCCAGCAGCGGTTCGGTCTTACGCAGTTTGAACAGACTGAGCATGCTCATGATGTACATCACAATGGCACCGAACACCGCCATGGTGATCATCGCTGCGGTCAGTGTCATGCCGCCCAGGTTGATCAGGCCATCGCTATAGATAGCCGCGATGCCGACCACGCCACCGGCGATAATTGCGCGGTGGGGTGTCTGAAAACGCGACAGTTTGGCGAGGAAAGACGGCAGGTAACCGGCGCGGGCCAGGGCGAAGAACTGACGCGAGTAGCCGAGGATGATGCCGTGGAAGCTTGCCACCAGGCCGAACAGGCCGATCCACACCAACATGTGCAGCCAGCCTGAGCTGTCGCCGACCACGGTTTTCATGGCTTGCGGCAAGGGGTCGTTGATGTTGGACAGGGTGCGCCAATCACCCACGCCGCCAGCAAAGAACATCACGCCCATGGCCAGGATCACCAGGGTCAGGATGCCGCTGATGTAGGCCTTTGGAATGGTGCGCTTCGGATCTTTCGCTTCTTCAGCAGCCATGGCCGCGCCTTCGATGGCGAGGAAGAACCAGATGGCGAAAGGGATCGCGGCAAACATGCCGGCAATCGCGGGTGCGCCAAAGGTGTCTGAGCCGGCCCAGCCGTTCAGGGCGAAGTTGCTGAAGCTGAATGCAGGTGCGACGACGCCCATGAACACCAGCAACTCGGCGACGGCGAGCACACACACCACCAGTTCAAAGGTGGCGGCGAGTTTGACGCCGAGGATGTTCAGGCCCATGAACACAATATAAGCACCGACGGCCGCGTGTTTCGGATCGAGTGCGGGAAATTGCACATTAAGATAAGCGCCAATGGCCAAGGCGATCGCAGGCGGTGCGAAGACGAATTCGATCAAGGTCGCGAGCCCGGCGATCAAGCCGCCTTTCTCACCAAAGGCACGGCGGCTGTAGGCAAAAGGGCCGCCAGCATGAGGAATGGCGGTGGTCAGTTCAGTGAAACTGAAGATGAAACAGGTGTACATCGCGGCGACCATCAATGAGGTCACCAGAAAGCCCAGGGTCCCTGCGACGCCCCAGCCATAGCTCCAGCCGAAGTATTCACCGGAGATCACCAGCCCGACGGCGATGCCCCACAAGTGCAGGGTGCCTAAAGTGGGTTTGAGTTGTGTGTTCATCGTGTTGCTCTCCCTGAACCGTTTGGAATGATTCAAGGTGTTGCAGCGGACATGCCAGGCTGAGCATCATTGTCGTAAAGCGGAGCAAGTGTCGTGCGTGGGATGGTTTAGTGTTTGAATTTTTCCAGCCTCGCACCAGTTGAGTGCGGTGGGGTTGCAACTGCCGTCATCGCGGGCAAGCCCGGCTCCCACAGGTTGACCGCATACCGATGTGGTAGCCGGGTTTGCCCGCGCTGAGGCCTTCCTAACGGCTAATCCCCCCTGTAAACCCCGCATAAACCCACTCTTTACGCCGTCTTTACGCCCCACCCACCCCCTCGCTCTCGTTCCTTTACACCACTCCTGCGGACAATTGCTCCACACGCGGCACTCGCCGCTAAACGGAGAGACTTCCATGAGCGTTCTGGACGGGGTGTCACTGCTATTGGCCGTGGCGCTGTTCATTTATTTGCTGGTTGCGCTGTTACGCGCGGATCGGACCTAGGAGCAGGCCATGCACAGTTATGACTATTGGCTGATCATTGCCTTCTTTGCGGTGGTGCTGGTGCCGGCTCCGTTCCTGGGGCGGTTCTATTACAAGGTGATGGAAGGGCAGCGCACCTGGCTCACGCCGGTATTCGGCCCGGTGGAGCGCGCCTGTTATCGCCTGTCGGGCGTGGACGAGCATCAGGAACAAAGCTGGCAGAAATACATGCTGGCCTTGCTCGCCTTCAACCTCGCGGGCTTTTTGCTGTTGTTCTCGATCCTGGTGTTCCAGGACTATCTCCCACTGAACCCGCAGAAATTGCCGGGTCAGGAATGGACTTTGGCCTTCAACACCGCGGTCAGTTTCATGACCAACACCAACTGGCAGTCCTACAGCGGTGAAGCGTCCCTGAGCTACCTCAGCCAGATGGCCGGCCTGACCGTGCAGAACTTCGTCAGTGCCGCCACCGGCCTGGCAGTCTTGGTCGCTCTTTGCCGTGGGATTGGTCGCAAATCGGCCCAGACCTTGGGCAACTTCTGGGTTGATATGACCCGTGCCACCCTCTACGGCCTGCTGCCGTTGTGCCTGGTGCTGGCGTTGTTACTGGTGTGGCAGGGCGTTCCGCAAACCTTCGCCCACTATGTCGATGCCGTCACCCTGCAAGGCGTGGATCAAGTGATCCCTCTGGGCCCCGCAGCCAGCCAGATTGCGATCAAGCAATTGGGCACCAATGGCGGTGGCTTCTTTGGTGTCAACTCGGCGCACCCGTTTGAAGACCCGACTGCCTGGGCCAACCTGTTCGAAGTGGCATCGATCATCCTGATCCCGGTGGCGCTGGTGTTCACCTTCGGCCACTACGTCAAAGACCTGCGCCAAAGCCGCGCAATCCTCGGCTGCATGCTGGCGCTGTTCCTGATCGGCGGCGCGACCTCGTTGTGGTCTGAATACCAGCCCAATCCGACCCTGAACAACCCAGCCGTGGAGCAGACCGCTCCATTGGAAGGTAAGGAAGCACGCTTCGGCACCACCGGTACGGTGTTGTGGTCGGTGACAACCACCGCGGCGTCCAACGGTTCGGTCAACGGCATGCAGGACAGCCTCAGCCCCCTCAGCGGCATGGTTGCGCTGGTCAACATGATGGTGGGCGAGGTGATCTTCGGCGGCGTCGGCGCCGGTATGTACGGCATGTTGCTCAACGTGTTGATCGCCGTGTTTCTCGCCGGTCTGATGATCGGTCGCACCCCGGAATACCTGGGCAAGAAGTTGCAGGCCAAGGAAGTGCAATTGCTGGTGGTGACCTTGCTGGTGATGCCGGTAGGTGTGCTGGTACTCGGTGCCATCGCCGCTAGCCTGCCAGGCCCGGCCGGTGCCATCAGTAACCCCGGCCCCCACGGTTTCAGCCAATTGCTCTATGCCTACACCTCGGCCAGTGCCAACAACGGTTCGGCGTTCGGCGGCTTCAGCGCCAACACCCCGTTCCACAACCTGATGCTGGGCTTGGGTATGTTGATCGGCCGCTTCGGCTACATCCTCCCGGTACTGGCCCTGGCCGGCAGCCTGGCGATGAAGAAGACCGCACCGATCGGCCAGAACAGCTTCCCGACGCATGGCCCGCTGTTCGTGACCCTGTTGACCGTGACCATTTTGCTGGTGGGCGGCCTGAGCTTCCTGCCGACGCTGGCACTGGGCCCTATTGCTGAACACATGAGCATGGGCTTCTAAGGGGATATGAAAATGAATATGCCTGCAAAAAACGCGGCTCCGGTGCAAACCCAGGAACCCGCCAAAACCGCCATCTCCGCCCTGTGGCGCCCGGCGCTGGTCCAGGCTTTCGTCAAGCTGGATCCCCGCCAACTGCAACGCTCGCCGGTGATGCTGGTGGTCGAACTGACCGCGATCCTCACCACCGTGTTGTGCTTCGTGCCCGATACCACCGTGCCAACCTATGTCGCCGTGCAGATCGCGGTGTGGCTGTGGTTCACCGTGCTGTTCGCCAACTTCGCCGAAGCCTTGGCCGAAGGGCGTGGCAAGGCGCGTGCCGACAGCCTCAAGGCCGGCAGCGAAGGCCTGAGCGCTCGCCGCAAGGAGGCCGATGGCAGCTTCAAGGTCGTGCCGGCCACCAGCCTGCGCAAAGGCGATGTAGTGCGCGTCGCCGCCGGGGA
This sequence comes from Pseudomonas simiae, assembly GCF_000934565.1. NCBI lineage: Bacteria > Pseudomonadati > Pseudomonadota > Gammaproteobacteria > Pseudomonadales > Pseudomonadaceae > Pseudomonas > Pseudomonas simiae. The sequence continues at coordinate 1,831,719 of NZ_CP010896.1, forward strand.
AATGATCCCCGGTGACGGCGAAGTCATCGAAGGGATTGCGGCGGTCAATGAAGCCGCGATCACCGGTGAGTCCGCACCGGTGATCCGCGAGTCCGGCGGCGACCGTTCGGCCGTCACCGGTAACACCCGGCTGGTGTCGGACTGGCTGTTGATCCGCATCACCGCCAACCCTGGTGAGTCGACCCTCGACCGCATGATCGCCCTGGTGGAAGGTGCCAAACGCCAGAAAACCCCTAACGAAGTCGCGCTGGATATCCTGCTGATCGGCCTGACCCTGATTTTCCTGCTGGTGGTGGTGACCCTGCAGCCGTTCGCCCATTTCGCCAGCGGCAGCTTGCCCCTGGTGTTCCTGGTCGCACTGCTGGTGACGCTGATTCCTACGACCATCGGCGGCTTGTTGTCGGCCATCGGTATTGCCGGCATGGACCGCCTGGTGCGCCTCAATGTGATCGCCAAGTCCGGCCGTGCCGTGGAAGCGGCAGGTGACGTGCACGTGTTGCTGCTGGACAAGACCGGCACCATCACCTTCGGTAACCGTCGGTGTGCGGCGGTAGTCGCGGCGCCTGGCGTCAGCGGCAAGGAAGTGGCCGAGGGCGCGTTGTTTGCCTCCCTGGCGGATGACACTGCGGAAGGCAAATCCATCGTCGAATACCTGCGCGCCTTGCACCCTCAGGCCGAACCTTCTGCGGATGAGCTGACCGCCGTGCCGTTCAGCGCGGAAACCCGGTTGTCCGGTGTCGACTACCAGGGTCGTGTGTTCCGCAAAGGCGCGGTGGATTCGCTGTTGGCGTTTATCGGTCAGCCACGCCGCGACTTGCAACCGGCACTGTCGCGGGAAATCGACAAGATTGCCCAAAGCGGCGGCACCCCGTTGCTGGTGTGTGCTGATGGCAAGTTGCTCGGTGCGATCCACCTCAAAGACGTGGTCAAGCCCGGCATCCGTGAGCGTTTCGCCGAGCTGCGCAAACTGGGCATTCGCACCGTGATGGTCACCGGCGACAACCCGCTGACCGCCGCTGCGATTGCTGCTGAAGCGGGCGTGGACGACGTGCTGGCCGAAGCCACGCCGGAGAAAAAACTCGCGCGCATTCGCCATGAACAAAACGACGGTCGCCTGGTGGCAATGTGCGGCGACGGTGCCAACGATGCCCCGGCGCTGGCCCAGGCCGACGTCGGCATGGCAATGAATGACGGCACCCAGGCCGCTCGCGAAGCCGCCAACATGGTCGACCTCGACAGTGACCCGACCAAACTGTTGGATGTGGTGCAGATCGGCAAGGAATTGCTGGTGACCCGTGGCGCGCTGACCACCTTTTCCATCGCCAACGACGTGGCCAAGTACTTCGCGATCCTGCCGGCACTGTTCGCCTCGATCTATCCGCAACTGGGCGCGCTCAACGTGATGCACCTGCAAAGCCCACAGAGCGCGATTCTCTCGGCCATCGTGTTCAACGCGTTGATCATTGTGGTGCTGATTCCATTGGCGCTGCGCGGTGTGCGTGTGCAAGCGGCGAGTGCGGCGGCGCTGCTGCGTCGCAACCTGCTGATCTACGGGGTGGGCGGGATCCTTGTGCCGTTCGTGGGGATCAAGGCGATCGACATGCTACTGACTGCGTTGCACCTGGTTTGACCCGAATCCTGCGGGTACCCGATGGGTGCCCACAGGTTGCAATGACCGAATTGAGGAATCCCAAATGTCCAACATGATCCGTCCGGCCCTGAGCCTGCTGGTGCTCATGACCCTGATCACTGGCGTCGCCTACCCACTGGTGGTGACCGGCGTCGCCCAGGTCGCTTTCCCGGACCAGGCCAATGGCAGCCTGGTGCGCGACGACAGTGGCAAGGTGCGCGGCTCCAGCCTGATCGCCCAGGATTTTACCGGCGACAGCTGGTTCCACCCACGTCCATCGGCCGGCGCTTTCGCGACGGTTTCCAGCAGTGCCAGTAACCTTGGCCCCAGCAACCCGGCGCTGGCGACGCGCATTTTTGATGACGCGAACAAGCAGTGGGTGCGCAGCCAAGGGCCGGTGCCTTTGGCATCGCTGACTACCTCTGGCAGCGGTCTTGATCCACACTTGCCACCGCAGGCGATTGCCTATCAACTGGCGCGGGTGGCGGCGGCGCGGAATGTGCCGGTGTCGACCCTGCAGCGGTTGCTCGATGAGCATATCGAAAGCCCGCTGGTGGGCCCGCCGGTGGTGAACGTGCTGGCGCTGAACATGGCGCTGGAAAAACTCTGAACCTCCTGTGGGTGCGGGCTTGCTCGCGAAAGCGATGTATCAGCCAATGTATTTGTTACTGATAGACCGCTTTCGCGAGCAAGCCCGCTCCCACATTGGATCTTCAGTGGGCCCGAATACTTGAATACCTGAAGGAACCCCCAAGCATGAGCGACTCCGGCCGCGCCGATGCCCTGCTAGCCGATCTGCCCCGGGACGGCCGTGGCCGACTCAAAGTATTCCTCGGTGCTGCACCCGGTGTGGGCAAGACCTACGCCATGCTCCAGGCCGCGCACACCCAGCTGCGCCAAGGCGTGAAGTTGATCGCTGGTGTGGTCGAAACCCACGGCCGCGCCGAGACCGAAGCCTTGCTCAGCGGCTTACCGCAGCAACCCTTGCTGCGCAGCGAATACCGCGGCGTGATGCTCGAAGAAATGGACCTCGACGGCCTGCTTGCCGCCAAGCCCAGGCTGGTGCTGGTGGACGAACTGGCCCACAGCAACGCGCCCGGCAGTCGCCATGAAAAGCGCTGGCAAGACATCCAGGAATTGCTCGCTGCCGGCATCAACGTATTCACCACGGTCAACGTCCAGCACCTGGAGAGCCTCAATGACCAGGTACGCGGCATTACCGGCGTGCAGGTGCGCGAAACCCTGCCGGACTGGGTGTTGCAAGAGGCCGACGAACTGCTGCTGATCGACCTGCCGTCCCGCGAGCTGCTGGAGCGTCTGCGCGACGGCAAGGTCTACGTGCCGGAGCAGGCCCGCGCGGCCATCGATGCGTTTTTCACCCAGACCAACCTCATGGCCTTGCGTGAGCTGGCGATGCAAACCGCCGCCGCCCACGTCGATGACGATTTGGCCCAAGGCTATCGCCAGCTCGGCCAGGCCGCGCCGGCGGTGCGCGGTCGCCTGCTGGTGGGGGTGGATGGTGATGCGCAGGCCGAGCGCCTGGTGCGCCATGCCAGCCGCGTCGCGCAGCGTCGACATTTGCCGTGGACCCTGGTGCATATCGATAACGGCCGCCCGCGGGACGAGCAGTTTCGCTTGCGCTTGCAGAATGCCCAGCAACTGGCCGAGCGTCTGGGGGGCGAGGTGGTGTTGCTGCGGGCGGGGGAGGTGGCCAAAACCCTGATCCAGCACGCCGCCGAGCGCCGTGCCAGCCTGGTGCTGGTCGGCCAGTCACGAATGCGTTGGCGTCGCCGACTGTTCGGTGGTGGCCTGGCCGCGCGTTTGCTGCGTAATGCGCGTGGCTTGGAAATCAACGTGCTCGACAGCGATGATATCCCGGCACCGCCAAGGTTGCCCGATGTGCGTGGGCTGGTGTGGTTCGACTATGCGCTGGCGGTCGTGGCGACGGTGGTGGCGGCGGCGGTGGCGTGGGCAGTGTCCAGCGTCCTGCCGCTGCCGAATATCTCGCTGGTGTTTCTCGCCGCTGTGTTGCTGGTGGCGGTGCGCAGCAGCCTGGGTCCATCGCTGGTGTGCGCGGCGTTGTCGTTCCTGACCTATGACTTTCTGTTCATTCCGCCGAATTTTTCTTTCTCGATCCAACGCGAAGAGGACGTGCTGACCCTGTTGTTCTTCCTGTTGATGGCGGCGTTGACCGGCAACCTGGCCGCGCGTCAACGCCGGCAGTTGCAGGCGTTGCGCGATACCCAGGAAGAAACCAGCGAACTGCTCGACCTGTCACGCAAACTCACCGCTGCTACTGATCGTCAGGCGGTGGTCAGCGCCGCTGCGCATCACTTGGAAGGCTGGAGCGACCTGGACCTGTGCCTGGTCAATCGCGATGGGCAGGGTGGTTGGACGATCGAGACCGGCGGCCCGCTGACGCTCACCGAAGCCGAGCGCGCCGCGGCTGATTGGGCTTGGCAACATGACCAGCCGGCGGGCATGGGCACCGGTACCTTGCCGTTCGGGCGTTGGTGGTGGTGGCCGTTGTCGGGCGAGGAGGGCCCGCTGGGGTTGCTGGGCGTCAGTCCCAAGCCTGGACTGGAGTTAAGTGGGCAACGCCGTCGCTTGCTCACCGCCTTGAGCCAACCGCTGGCCCAGGCTTTGGCGCGGGCGCAACTGGCCCAGGAGTTGGAGTCTGCCAGGCTGCACGGTGAGACCGAGCAACTGCGCAGTGCCTTGCTGGCGTCGGTGTCCCACGATCTGCGCACGCCCTTGACCTCTATGCGCGGCAGCATCGATAGCCTGCTGGCGCTCGGTGAGGCCATTCCATTGGAGGACCGCCGCGAGTTGCTCGAAGGCACACGTGATGAGGCCGAACGTCTCGATAGGTACATCCAAAACTTGCTGGACATGACGCGCCTCGGCCACGGCGCGTTGAAACTGGCGCGGGATTGGGTGTCGCCGGGCGATATTGTCGGCAGCGCCCTGGGCCGCCTGCGTGCGGTGCTGGCACCGTTAAAGGTGAGTACCGACGTGCCCGCTGAGTTGCCATTGTTGTATGTGCACGCCGCGTTGATCGAACAAGCGCTGGTCAATGTGTTGGAAAACGCCGCGCGCTTTTCGCCGCCGCAAGGCCGCTTGCAGTTGAGTGCCGGCGTGTCGGATAACCAGTTGTTTTTCGCCGTGGCCGATGAAGGACCGGGTATTCCCGAGGAGGAGCGCGCAAAGATTTTCGACATGTTCTACACCGCCGCCCGAGGCGATCGCGGCGGGCAGGGCACAGGACTGGGCCTGGCGATCTGTCAGGGCATGGTCGGTGCCCATGGTGGGCATATCAGCGTGGCCGACGGGATCGACGGGCGTGGCACCTGCATCACCTTGTTCCTGCCTTTGCCGACACAACCTGGCCTGGAACGCGAGGCATGAGCTACCCTGTTTTCTTCACGGATTTTGATGGGACACCATGAGCCAGACCGCGACGATTTTGGTCATTGATGACGAGCCGCAGATCCGCAAATTCCTGCGCATCAGCCTGGCCTCCCAGGGCTACAAAGTGATAGAGGCCGGCACCGGCAACGAAGGTCTGGCCCAGGCGGCGCTGAGCAAGCCGGACTTGCTCGTGCTCGACCTTGGCCTGCCGGACATGGACGGGCAGCAGGTGCTGCGCGAGTTTCGCGAGTGGTCGACGGTGCCGGTGTTGGTGCTGTCGGTGCGGGCCAGTGAAGGGCAAAAGGTCGAGGCGCTTGACGGCGGAGCCAATGATTACGTGACCAAACCCTTTGGCATCCAGGAGTTTCTCGCCCGGGTGCGCGCGCTGCTGCGTCAGGCTCCAGCGGGGGAAGCCCAGGAAGCGGCCTTGCGTTTTGGTCCGCTGACCGTGGATCTGGCCTATCGCCGTGTGCTCCTGGACGGTGCCGAAGTGGCGCTGACCCGCAAGGAATACGCGGTGCTGGCCCAATTGGCGCGGCATCCGGGGCGAGTGATTACCCAGCAGCAATTGCTCAAGGATATCTGGGGGCCGACCCATACCGAAGACAGCCACTATCTGCGGATCGTGGTGGGGCATCTGCGGCAGAAGTTGGCGGATGATCCTACACAGCCACGGTTTATCGTGACTGAGGCGGGGGTGGGTTACCGGTTGCTGAGTGCCTAGATTTTTGGCGTCTGGCAGGGCCTCTTCGCGAGCAAGCCCGCTCCCACACTTGAACGAGTTCCGCCTTTGAAATGCGGTCGAATGTGGGAGCGGGCTTGCTCGCGAAGAGGCTATCAGCAGCACCACAGGTTTCAACTCTGCTCACTCTCATACCGATCCAGCGTATCGCTGGCAATCTCCCGACCCAGCGCGATCAACTCCGGCGCCTTGTAAAACTCGAAAAAACGACACACCCGTTTCGGCACGTTGATCAACACGTCAGGCGGGTAGCCAGCAATCTTGTACTGCGCCAGCGACGTCTGCATCACCTCGAAGCTCTGGTTGATCAAGTCGAGGAGCGATGCCGGGCCGACGTTATCGATGATAAATGACCCGGTCGCTGACTTTGGTGCGCCGGGTTTTTCCGGTGCGGCGGCGGGTTGCTGGGATTCCGGCTCGGCGGAGTCCAGCCAAGGGTTGATCTCCGCCGCCTGCGCTTCCAATGCCTCTTGCTCCAGCTTCATCAATTGTTCGGCCTGCTTGCGCCGGAACGGCAAGTGCGAACCGAGTGATTTCGCCAGGTTGTTGAAGCGACTCTTGAAGGCGGGCGGGCGCTGGATCACTGGCAATTGGTAGTGCTTCTGGTTGGTGGCGTTGAGGTTGACCGCGATGATCAAGTCGCAATGGCTCGACACCACCGGCACGATGGGCAGTGGGTTGAGCAGGCCGCCGTCCACCAGCATGCGGTTGCCCTGCATCACCGGGGTGAACAGGCTGGGAATCGCCGCCGAGGCGCGCATGGCCTGGTGCAGGCAGCCTTCCTGGAACCAGATTTCCTGCTGGTTGGTCAGGTCGGTGGCGACGGCGGTGTAGGGGATGCGCAGTTCTTCGATATTGATCTCGCCGACGATCTTGCGGATCTGGCCGAAGACCTTCTCACCGCGAATCGCGCCCAGGCGAAAACTCACGTCCACCAGGCGCAGTACGTCGAGATAATCGAGGCTTTCAATCCAGTTCCGATAGTCATCCAGCTTGCCGGCGGCGTAGATCCCGCCCACGACGGCACCCATGGAGCACCCGGCGATACAGGCGATGTCATAGCCGCGCCGTTCGATCTCTTCGATCACGCCGATGTGGGCGTAACCACGAGCCCCGCCGGAGCCCAGCACCAAGGCAACACGTTTTTTCATGGTCCATGTCCTCCCCAAGGCAGGGTCCCACAATGCACCCATTGAGGGGGCGGCTTCAATCTTCGCAGGCGACCTGCGATATTTTTCCAGAATAGCCACGGTGCTCGGGTATGCTCTGGTATGTAGGTACTATCGATTTCAGGCTAGGGACAGGCACTTTTCCATGTAGGCAACGTCTACAACGTACGACTGTTTTTTCTTTTTGAGGTGTCATCAATGAAAGCCTGGATGTGTGTACCTGTGATCATGCTGGCCCTGGCCGGTTGTGCTGGTAAGACCGCATACCGCGACAGCTGCGGCAGCCAATTGGACGCTGCCTGGAAAGAGCTGGATCTTGCCAAGGCTGAAGGCTTTGCTGGCACGGTGAGCTACTCTAAAGCGCTATCGTTATTGACGGGCGCCAAGACCCAGCAACAATTTGAAGCGTTTGAAGGCTGCTCCAACAAGGCCGAGAAAGCGCGGTTCTATATTCGTGAGTCTCGCGCCGGGCGTTGACCTGCAGCAGCGAGTAGGACTTTTCATCTGGAAGTGAGGGCAGGATGTCAGCTTTGGTCGATCAGCTAGTTGCTCAGGTCATTGGCCTGGAAGTAGGGTTACTGAGCTGCCAGGCTCGCCTCGCCGCCGTTACCGACGATGAAGCCCTGCATGACCTGCGCACCACCGTGCGCCGTCTGCGCAGCCTGTTGCGCCCCTTGCGCGGGTTGCCGGGGGTGGAACAGCTTGAGTTGGCCGCCAGCACCGTCGGCCAACTGACGACGCCGCTACGCGACCGCGAGGTGCTGGCGGCGTATTTGCACCAACACGGTCATCACGAGGCCGCCAACCGACGCTTGCGTCTGCAACCTGAGGCCTATCGCCAGGTGGCGAAAAGCCCTGAGCTTGCGCATTTGCTGCTGATCCTGGATGCCTTTCCGCGTTTTATCCGTGCTTCTGAACATCAGAAATTGCTCAAAGGCCTGCGCCCGCGCATTGAAAAACGTCTGGCCAAGCAATGGCAGCAACTCGGTAAGGCCTTGAAAGACCCTGACCATGACCGGCACCGCCTGCGGTTGTTGATCAAGCGGGTGCGCTATGCCGCCGAAGCCTATCCCGAATTGGATAAGTTGCCTGCCAACGCGATGTCACGTCTGAAAAACGCGCAGGGCGCTTTAGGGGATTGGCATGATTGCTGGCAATGGCTGGCCCAGGCTGAGCAGCAGGTGGACTTGCGACCTTGTGTTGCGGTCTGGCAGCGCACCATGGCCAAGGCTGAAGGGCAGGCGGACCGCGTGCTGGAAAAACTCAGCGCCGATTGTTTCTGAACCGGTCCGGCTTTTGGCCGGAATAGGCGCTGTACCTGGCTAGCCCGATGGTTAAGATCGCTCATCTGTTCCTGTTGATGTGAGACCGCCATGCGCTTTAGTGATTTACTCGACGCTGCCCGCAGCAACCCGCTGGATGTCATTATCCCTGCCGAATGGGCCCAGGGCCGCGCGACCTTTGGTGGCCTGGTGGCCGCATTGCAATACGAAGCGCTGCGTGCCCAGGTGCCCGCCGAGCGTCCGCTACGGTCGCTGGCCATCACCTTTGTCGGCCCTGTAGCGCCGGACGTTCCTGCCAGTTACCAAGTCGAAGTGTTGCGCGAAGGCAAGGCCGTCAGCCAATTGCTTGGCCGTGTGGTGCAGAACGGTGAAGTGGCGACATTGGTACAGGCCAGTTTCGGTGCGTCCCGTGAGTCGGAAATTGCTGTCGAGAGCGCAGCGCCACCGGTGTTCAAACATTGGGATGAATGCCAGGAGCTGCCCTACATCAAGGGCGTCACCCCCGAATTCATGCGCCACCTGGCGATGCGCTGGAGTGTCGGCGGCTTACCCTTCACCGGCAATAAATCCCGTTACATGGGCGGTTGGGTTCGCTTACGCGGAGATGTCAAAGAAGAGCCACTGACTGAAGCGCATATCCTCGCCCTGGTCGATGCCTGGCCTCCGGCTTTGCTGCCGCACCTGAAAAAGCCGGCACCCGGCAGCACCCTGACTTGGACCATCGAATTTATCCAGCCCTTGCAGGATCTGACGACCCTCAATTGGTGCCAGTACCACGTCACCATCGAGCACGCCCGCGACGGCTACGGCCACGCCGCCGCCGCCCTTTGGAGCCCGAGCGGCGAGTTGATCGCCATCAGCCGCCAGACCGTAGTGGTCTTTGCCTGACCTCAATGCCGGTGGCGTTGTCGCCAGGCGCGCCACCAGCCACCACTTAGGACAAAACGCGGAAAGGTCACGAACTGCTCGACCACCAGTCGCTGCACCGCATCTTTACGATCACTGAACGGCTCACTGGCCTCGGCTTCCAGGCTATGGCCATGACGCTGCAACGCCAAACCGGCCAGGATCCCGACCACACCCACGGCGAAACTGGCCAGACTCAGGCTGAAAACCCCGGACACGATCAACAGAAACCCGATGATGAACAGCGGCACGGCAATCAGGTGCAACGCCAGATTGGTCGGGTGCTGATGGTTCTGCGGGTAGTTACGCCATTGCCAGGCGGGAAGGTTGGGGTGACGTTTGCCCATGGTGGTGAATCCTCTGTCCGTTGAAATGGCATGGAGAGAGTTTAGGTGGGGTTGGTCGGGTGGGCGAATTGGCGTTCGCTATAGCGTTCATAGGACCGGTTGCGTAATTCACGTTTTTGATTTTTATAGAGTATTGTCTGCCCAGTTATAGTCTCTTGGTTCGGGGTTATTTATATACACTGTCGGCCCTTCCATGGAAAGCCACTTGGCTGTGAGTTCAATAGAAGCATTTTTTGAGTTTGCGGTGAGCAAGAAGTACCCGTTTTCTCGCTTTATATTTATTATAAATATGTCCCTGTGCGGGAGGTTTACTATTTTTAAGTTGCTAACCTCGGAGCAGCTTAGTGCAATTCTGCACGTGTTATATCCTTTGTTCTTCCATTTTTCAGGCAACACATCAGGGAAGTCTGGTATGTCAAAACCTATTCCAAAAGAGGGTTGGTCATTTTCTATGCCCAGTGAATGAATGTAAGCTTTGCCGATTTCAATCGGTTGGCTGAACACTTTGTTAAAAAATATACTCCCGTCAAGATCGTTCCAGTGTTTCATTTTTTATCCTTGAATACGTAATGGTCTTTTGTTCCCGGAACACTGCCGGTTCGCGGTGTCTCAAATGGACGCAGATTGAAGTGAGCGCCTTGATTGCCAGCTCCGTTTGGAGCGCCGAATTTATGCCCGGCTGAATGGTCTTGTATTAACACTTTGGATCCATCAGCCCTCGTATATTGGTAGACCCTCGTGTGAATAGGTTTTCCCGAGCTATCTAAAATTGCTTTTCCGTTTATATCTGACATTTTCACAATGCTGTATTGTTTTTTTGTGCCAGACCTCGGAGCGGTAATTACATCAGGTTGTTGTGCCATCGGTATATTGGCGTCTCTTTTTGCTTCGCGGAACGCTCCTTTACGAGATATATCAGGTACGTCAGGTTCAACAGGTACAGCGCAGGTTGGGTTTTTCTTTACTGAGCCAGTGCAGTTAGCATTTAGCCCAAGGGGGTCCACCCAACCCGTAGGATTGGGCGCGTACTGGTACGTGTTGATCCCACCCGCCAGCTTCACCGGGTCCGGCGTCAGGTAACGGCCGATATCCGGATTGTAGTAGCGATGGCGGTTGTAGTGCAGCCCGCTTTCTTGGTCGAAGTATTGGCCTTGGAAGCGCAGCGGGTTGTCGACTTTTCCGATATCGACGCGGGTGATTTCACCGTAAGCACGGTAGTGCGCGGACCAGACGATTTCGCCGTCGGGGTTGGTGAGTTCCTGTGGGGTGCCGAGGTGGTCGAGTTGGTAGTGGTAGGCCTTGGTTTCCTTTGGGCCGAAGCCTTCCAGCAGGGCCAGCGGGCGAAAGGTGTCCGGTTCGTAGAGGTAACTGCGATGGCGGTTCGCGTGGTGCTCGGCGATGAGTGTGTCGCCCTGCCAGAAAAACTCCGTAGTGATGCCGTCAACGGTTTTGCTGATACGCCGCCCAAACGGGTCGTAGCGGTAGCTGGCGGTTTGGCCGTTGGGTTGGGTGGTGCCGATCAGGCGATGCTGGCAGTCGTAGCGGTATTCGGTGACGAGGGTGTGGCCCTTGCCACGTCGTTCGCGGATGAGGTTGCCGAAGGCGTCGTAGTCGTAGTGATGGTCACCTTGGATCATCAGGCGGTTGCCGGCGACGATGTCGGGGCCGGGGCGGTTTTGCATGAGCAGGTTGCCGGCGGGGTCGTGGGCGAAGCGTTCCTGCTCACCTTGGGAGTGGTCGGCGCGGATGAGGCGGCTCAGTGCGTCATAGTGGTAGTGGTGTTCACCTTTACGGGTATCTAGGCGCCGGGTGAGGTTGCCGCATGTGTCGTAGTGATACTGGCGCTGGTAAATGGCACCTTCGACGTTGCACAGTCCGTGGTTGAACAGGCGCCCCTGAGTGTCGTACTGGTAACTGCTGAGCAGCTTTCCCTGGCCTCTTTGGTGTTCTCGACCGGTGTCGAATAGATGAGCGGTGAGCGTTTGGCCATTTACCTCGACCTTCCCAAGCAGGCCGCCTTTGGCATGATTGAACGTCACCCGGTTGTTGTCCGGTAGGCGCAAGGTTTGCAGGTTGTCACAGGCGTCGTAGCCGTAGCGCAGGGTGCCCCAGCCTTGGTGCTCGGCGGTGAGGCGGTTTTGGCTGTCGTACTCGTAGGCCAGCGCCCAGTGGCCATCCTCGACGCTTAAGAGGTTGCCTTGGCGGTCGTAGGCGTAATCGACTTGGTTGCCGTCGGGCAGGGTTTTTCTTACGAGTCGACCGGCATGGTCACGCTCGTAACGGGTAACCAGCTGACTGCCGTCATCGCCGTGTTCGGTCTTCTCCTGCAGGTTGCCGTTGAGGTCATAGACGTAAGCGGTGCGCTGGCCGTCAAATCCTGTTTCCTGTTGGATCAGGCCATTGGCGTGATACTGGAGTCGGTAGGTTTCGCCCACCTCGTTTTCGATCTCGGTCAGCAATAACCTAACGTTGTCGTACCGGTATTTGACCTGAGTGCCATCAGCGTTGATGCGACGGCTGATCAGGTGCAGGCCGTCGGCGTATTCGTAGCGGGTGACGTGGCCGAGTTCATTACGTTCGGAGGTGATTTTTCCGTAAGCGTTGTAGCTGTATTCCCGTGTGGCACCGCCCGGTAGCACAACACGGATCAACCGACCCACGCTGTCCCATTGATACTGGGTTAGCGCCCCCTGTGCATCTTCACGGGCAACCTGTCGCCCAAGGTCGTCATAGCAATAGCGCTTGATGACGCCGTTCGGCAACTGCTCCTCAAGCAACTGCCCACGCTCATTCCACACCAGCCGATGACAGCTGTGATCCGGGTACCAGACACCAACCAGTTGCCCATATTTGTTGTAGCTGTAGTCAGTAGCGTTGCCGTCAGGATCGGTCTTGCGCGTCACGTCGCCCTGGTCATTACGCTCGTATTTCCAGACCGCCTGACCCCGCCTTACAACCCGTACGAATCCATTGTCATGCTCGTAGGTCGTCGGCTCATCGTCCCCCGGAAACAGCGCCACCAAACGCCCGGCTTCGTCGTACTGATACGCCGTGATCGCTCCCAGCGGATCCTGCTCAACCGTCAGTCGGCCTTTGTCATCGTAGGATTTAAAGTGTTGGGCACCGTCAGGGTCCACGCGCTGCACCAGCCGCGCCCGCTGGTCATGCACGTAGACTTCCTGGCTTCCGTCGGCGTTAAACACCGTGACCTGCCCGTTGTCATCCCAGGCGTACCGCGTGTCCATCTGCGTGAAACTGGCCCAATGCCGGACACACCGAGCGGCCTTGCCAGCCCGTTCCCACGCCCAAAAGAAACTCGCTCCACCGGCCAAGCCACGCTCAAGAATCACGTGCTGCTCGTCGTACCGATAAACCTCGCTTTCGCCTACAGCGTTGGTCGCACAAACCAGTCGTCCACCAGCGTCATAGGCGTAGGAAACAACGTTCTGCTCCGTCACCCAGACAAACGGGCCGTCATCCACAGCCCGCTCAATCTGGTAATCCACCGCCACAATGCGGCCCGACGCATAGCGCAAAAACAACGAGCGCCCGACGCCGTTATCCAACCGCTCAATCTGCCCCAGGTAATTACGGGAAATGCGCAGCCGGTTGTCATAGGCATCGCTGATCGCTGTCAGCACACCGTCGTGGAAGTGGTAGAAACGTGACCCTTGAGACAGGACTAACTCATCGGGCACAGCCCCCAGGTAGATCGCCGCTTCGGCCAGGCTGTTGGTGATCGCGGGCCGAGAAGCGGTGGGCAGGGGCAGGGTGGTCGAGCGATTTTCATGATCGGTCCACACCACCGCATCCCCGGAAACACTCAGCCGATGCGCCAGCGAGTGACTCCAGCCAAACCCCAACCCGCAGTCCATTTCCACCGCACTGGTGCGGTACAAGCGGGTCCACTCAAACGGCAAGAGCCCGTCCAGCGTTCCATCGGTGAGGGTCAGCAGTTCCTCGCCCGTGACCATGGACACCGGGCACCCGTTGGTGGCGGTCTTGTCCGAAGACGCAGCGACATTCCCAGCCGGGTTTCGAGCAGAAGCAGGCACATCGTCGACAGTCTCCTGCCGAACCAACACCGTCCGTTGCGTGGCCTTGTCCCGAACCAGCGGTACCGGGTTGGCAACCACCTGATCCCCAACCTTCAATGGCACATCCGGAATTACTCTGATCGGCGTCGCCGCGCTGCCCAGCAACAACGGCTTGGCCGCTTCGACATGCGCGTCCAACCGAGGCCCGACGAGCTGATCGACCAGCCTTTCCAGCCATCTACGCACGCGACCCGACTTGATAGGCCCCAACACCTGCAGACCCAGTCGAACGTGTACGCCCATGCCCCGCGTCGTCCAGATCAAAAACAGATTGATCAGCACCTCACCGGTGATTTCGCCCGCCAGTTCATACATCTCTGGCGGCGCAAGCATGCGTATCCAGGCGACCATTGCCGACAGATAGATGAACAACAGTGGCTCATCGCTCAGCATCAGCAGGCCATGGGCGATGGCGTCCTTGCCCAGTTTTAGCAGCTCGTCCAGTTCGGCCTGGGTGATGTACTGCAGCAATTTCTCGCTATTGGCCTTGAGGTCCGCCAACAGGTCGTACAGTTGCGTGACGTTATCCCAGAGGTTATAGAGCGCCTTACCGATCCCACCCGCAAACGCCACGCCCTGCATCGCACTTCGCTCGAACGGCGTGGCGCTGGCGAAGTCTTTCCATCGCGGCTTGAAGGTCTTCGTCCATTCATCACGCAGGCGATGTTCCAGCCCGGCGATCACCGACTGATAAGACGCATACAGCGCCTTGACGTGTGCCTTGGAAACGTTGGGGTAAAAGGTGACCTGGTAGCGTTGATCGCGGACGCACTCGTTGACTTCAAGAATGCCGCTGGCATCGATGGTTCGTCGGATAGGGGCACCGAACGGCTTGCCGTCCGATCCGATGGCTTGCAGCATCACCGGCGTATTGCCGATAGGAACAAACCGCGTGCTTTCAAACATGTGCACCAGGGTCAATGAGCCCTGAGCCTTGCAGACGGCGACCGTGCGATTGGGTTTTTTGGAGGACGCGGGAGCGACGAGGGCAACGTCTTCCCCGACTCTGAATACTTGCTCCACGTCCAGCGCTGAACCACTCCAGAAGCTCTCGGCCCATTCGTCAAATGAGTTCAGGCACGACCTGAAGTCACGAAAGACGGTTTCCACGTCCGGCGTTTCGGCATCCATGGGGTAGAGGACGAACTGCGCAATAACGGGAATCATGAAACGGCCCCATTGAGTGGGGCACTGATAGAGAAGAGCATCGGCGGTCCCTCGCGCTGATTGGTCAGGCGAGAGACTTTGGAGAGGTTGGCAGGGAAAAGAAGTCGGCGTTATTCGCCAGGAAGGCTAGGAAGTTTCGCCAAGACCTCGGGTAAACCGAGGCTCGGTTGTAGGAGGGAGATTACAGGTTGAACAGTCCTACAGCTTCAACTGCCCAATCGCCTTGCTCAGTTCTCCGGCCAGGGTGGCCAGTTGATTGCTGGTGGTCGCCGAGTCGACGGTCTGCTGCACCGTGTTCTCGGTCACGTCGCGAATGCTGACGACCGCGCGATTCATTTCTTCGGCCACGTGGCTTTGCTGTTCGGCGGCGACGGCGATCTGGGTGTTGCTTTCGCGCATCTGCGCCACGGCACCGGTGATTTCGGCGAGCGCGGCGCCGGCCTCCTGGGCTTGATGCACGCAGTCGTCGGCCTTGAATGAGCTTTCCTGCATGAAGTCCACCGCGTCGCGGGTGCCCGCTTGCAGAGCCGAGACCATGCGGGTGATTTCATCGGTGGAGCTTTGCACGCGCTTGGCCAGGTTGCGCACTTCGTCGGCGACCACGGCGAAGCCACGGCCCATTTCTCCGGCGCGGGCGGCTTCGATGGCGGCGTTGAGGGCGAGCAGGTTGGTCTGCTCGGCGATGCTGTGGATCACGCTGACCACGCCGTTGATTTTCTGGCTGTCTTCGGCGAGCTTCTGGATCATTACGGCGGTTTGTTGCACGCCGGTGGACAGGCCGGCGATCGAGCGTTGTACCCGGGTGACCACTTCCTGGCCGCTGCCGGCGAGGGTATCGGCGGTCTGGGAGAGATCCCTTGTGGCGCCTGCGTGTTGGGCAATGTGATGAACCGTTGCAGTCATCTCGTTGATGGCGGTGGCGGCCTGGTCGGTTTCACTTTGCTGGCCGAGCATGCCGTGCTGTACCTCGTTCATGCTGCTGGCCAGCCGTGCGGCGCCATCGTCCAGTTGCCGGGCGGTGTGCGCCACGGTGTTCACGACGCGCTGGTAACCGGCCTGCATCGCGTTGAACGCGCTGGCCATCTGGCCGACTTCGTCCTTGCACGCCAAGGGTACGCGAGCCGACAGATCGCCGGTTTTCTCTACGTGCAGCATCACGTCCTTGAGGGTGTTGAGCTGGCTGAGCAGGAAGCGGATCAGCAATTGCGACGCGCCGAGCATCGCCAGCATCAGGATCAGGACCGCCACTGCATAGTTGGCGAAGCGTTCCTCGAACACTTGGCTCAAGCTGGGCGCGTAGGCAAGGACGGCAATGTATTGACCATCAGGGCGGGCGACGACTTCAGCGCCCAGCAGCGGGTTATCACCGAACACGGGCATAGGGTTGAACTCGACCCAACCCGTGGCGCTGCCCAGGGCTGACAGATCCTGATCGGCCAATTGTGGGATTTGGCCGCGCTTGAACGTCAGCCAGTGCTCGCCCTTGGGCAGTGTTTCCCCAGCCGGCCAGGCGTCTAGCAGCCGCGCTTGTGCCTGCGCCGAGGCGTGGGAGGCCGTGCTGCGCGCCTGTTGTTCAAGTTGCACGGCATACAGCACCAGCAACAAAGTAGTGATGAAGGCGACCGCGTTGACGGCCCAGAATTTGTACTTCAGCGAGATATTGCTAAGCCAGGCACCCATGGAAGGTTTTCTCTGATAGCGGAAACAGCATTGGCAAGGTGCCATTATTGTGCCGCTATCGAGTCAAACGGTTTTGACGTGGGTCAATGCACCGCATCAATCCACTTCAGGCAGTCCAAAAAAGCGACGGGCGCATGCCGTGCTGTGGCGGGCGAGGTCTTCCATGCTTTCGTTTCGATGCAGGGCGACTTCGCGCAGGACTTCCGGTAGGTACGCCGGCTCATTCCGGCCATTTTTCGGCTTGGGGCGCAGGGTGCGTGGCAGCAGATAAGGGGCGTCGCTTTCCAGCATCAGACGCTCACGAGGAATTTCCCTGACAAGTGGGTGCAGGTGTGTCCCACGGCGTTCGTCGCAGATCCAGCCGGTGATGCCGATGTGCAAGTCCAGGTCGAGGTAGCTGAACAACGCCTGCTGTTCGCCGGTAAAGCAATGCACCACGGCGGCCGTGAGATGGTCGCGGTAGTCCTTGAGAATTTCCAACAGGCGCTGGTTGGCGTCACGTTCGTGGAGGAACACCGGCAACTTCAGCTCGACGGCCAGGGCCAAGTGTTCTTCCAGGACTTTTTCCTGCTGCGGTCGCGGGGAGAAATCCCGGTTGAAATCCAGCCCGCATTCACCCACAGCCCGTACGCGGCTTTCGCTGAGCAAACCGCGCAGACGCTTGGCGCTGTCGCCGTTCCAGTCGCTGGCGGAGTGGGGGTGGATACCCGCGGTGCTGAACAGGCGTTGGCCGCTTTCATCCAGTTTTTCGCATAACTCCAAGGCCTGTTCGCTGCCCTCAATGTGGGTGCCGGTGAGCACCAATTGCTGTACGCCGGCGGCGTAGGCTCGGTCGAGTACAGCCTGGTGCTTCTCGTCGAAACTGGAGTTGGTCAGGTTGACGCCGATATCAATGAGTTGCATGGTGCTATCTCCGCCTGCGGCCGGAAAGCATATCAGAGCTGTAGATTTATAAGAAAAACGAAGAACTACAACGAGTTATAGCTGTCTTTGAACGTCGCAAGTTCATTGTGGTGGGCCGAACGCCTTACCCTGTGCCACCGTTGCGCGCAAAGCCTGCGCATAAAGCGCTCTGTTTCTGACACCCACCGCCTCGTTTTTCGCGAGCGCGTTGGCCAGTATTCTTTTCCGGAGAGCGGATGATCCGACCCTCGGCGTTGCTTATGTTGTGCCTGACGTTGCTGCTGCCCGTGGCGGCGGTTGCGCGTCTGGACGGGCCGCTGGAAGTGACCAAGCCCGGCAAGGTCCGCGACCTGGCAGAGATTCGCTCCAGTCGCACCCTGCGCGTATTGGTCAATCAGAGCCGTAACAGCTCCGGCGAGGTCCAGGGCCAGGCCATCGGCGTCGAGTACCATCGCCTGCGCGCCTTCGAGCAATACCTCAATGGTCATGCCCGTGATGGCCAGGAAATCAACCTCAAGATCATTCCCAAGGCCAAGGACCAGTTGCTCGGCGCCCTGGCCCGTGGCGAAGGTGACCTGGTGGCACCGGGTGAATTGCTTGATGTGAAGGCGGCGCACAAGATCAGCGCCAGCGATCCGATTGTCAGCGATGTGCCGCTGTGGCTGGTGGGTGTGAAGGGCGAGCGGCGGTTCACCAAACTGGAGCAACTGTCCGGTCGCACCCTGGCGCTGACCACCGGGAGCGCGGCGGCGGATGCCATCAGCCAGGTCAATCAGAAGCTGGCGTTGCACAAGCAACCGCCGGTGAAAGTGGAGTGGGTGGACCCGACCCTGGCTGTGGAAGATGTACTGGAAATGGTCCAGGCCGGCATTTTTCATCTGACTATTGTTGAAAAGCCGATTGCCGAACGCTGGTCGAAGATCCTGCCCAAGTTGCGATTTGATAAGCAGGTAGCGATCAGCGAACCGGGCGACGAATACTGGTTCGTGCGCCAGGATGCCTCGATGCTGCGGGCCAGTATTGATCGATTCCTCAAGACCTACCGGACGCCGGCCGACCAGGATGTGGCGTTCCAGCGTATTTACCGGCGTCTCTATCAAGTACGCAACCCCCTGGCACGCGTTGACCGCCAACGCCTGGAAAAACTGCGCCCGGTATTACAAAAACATGCCCGCGAGCAAGGCATGGATTGGTTGAACCTGGCGGCACTCGCCTTCAAAGAGTCGGCGCTTGATCCGGGTGCACGCAACAGTGGTGGTCCCACCGGCCTCATGCAGATCACGCCGTCCGCGGCGCAGCGAGTGGGGGTCAACAATATCGAGAGCCTTGATAGCAATGTGCAGGCGGGTGCGCGCTACCTGGCGATGATCCGCCGCAAGTTCTTTGCCAGTCCCAAGCTCAACGAGCGCGAGCGGATGGCGTTTGTACTGGCGGCCTACAACATGGGGCCGGAGCGGGTGCAGGGCATGCGCACCGAAGCCAAGCGCCGGGGGCTGAACCCGAATCAGTGGTTCTTCCAGGTTGAACGCATCGCCATGGAGCAAGTAGGGATGGGCGGCGTCAGCTATGTTAATAGCGTCAACAAGTACTATTTGGCGTTCGAGAGGGAGCGAGAGTCCCTGGAGCCGCCAGCGCCGAAAATCGCCTCACGTAAGTAATCGATTTAATCGATATTAATCAGGCATTTTTTCGGCTTTTATCATTGCCTAAACTGATTAATATAGCGGCCAACCACCCCCTACTTAGAAAAGGATTATCACCATGAGCCCACTGATCAACAGCATCCTGGCCACCCGCGCCGGTTACGGCCTGACCATTTTGCGCATTGTCGTCGGCATCATTTTTGCCGCCCACGGTTCGCAGAAACTCTTCGGCTGGTTTGGCGGCTACGGTCTGGCCGGTACAGCCCAGTGGATGGAAAGCATCGGCCTGGCGCCGGGTACTCTGATGGCGCTGTTGTCGGGCGGCACCGAGTTCTTTGCTGGCCTGGCGTTGATTATCGGCCTGCTGGCTCGCCCTGCGGCACTGGGCCTGACCATCCTGTCGCTGGTGGCGATCTTCTCGGTGCATATCCATAACGGCCTGTTCATGGCCAACAACGGTTATGAGTTCGCGCTGGCCTTGCTCGGTGGTTCGCTGGCGGTGCTGCTGGAAGGCGCCGGAAAGCTGTCTGCGGATCGCGCCATCGCCAACTGATCCCCGTAGAACCTTCAAGAGGCCCGCCATGTGCGGGCTTTTTGCTGATCTGGATTCTTGACACCGCCCCTCCGGCTTCTCTAGGATGCCGCTCATGCGCCGATTTAAACAGCTAATTGCGGGGCGCCATGGGTGATCGTTATCGGTCCCGACAGAAGCATGCTCCATGCTTCGAAATTCCGCTAAAGCGCTGGTTCGGTGTTGCCTCTCACCTGCCCGCAGACTTTTGAGGCAGAGACACGACACGATGAATGCACTACGCCCCCTGATACGCCTGGCTCCGATCACTGCGGACCTCACTCAACGCAATCCTAAAATCCTCCTGGGCGGCAAGCACCAGCCGACGCTGTTGCGTTACCTGGACGGCTGGCCGCGTCGTACGGGCCGACCTTCCGCGTTCCTGATCCAGTTTGTCGAAGATGGCGATTCCCTTGCGCGGTTTGCCAGCAACAGTTTCGACCTTGCCGTTATCCAGGCGCCAAGTGCAAGCGACGCCGATGAGGTCATCCGTCAGTTGACCCGCATTGCTCGGCAAGGGCTGATCGCCCGTCGTTGAGCGTTCAGTGAATCATACTGCCGGCTTTGAGCCGACGACGGCGTTGGCCCAGAAAGACCATCCAGGCGATCAGGCATAACGTCAGGGGTATCGCAAAGGTCACGACCAGTTTTATAGCCCACTCCATATGGCGTACCTGGGCATAAGCTTCGAGCTCCAGGGCATGCAGCTCCATGGGCAGGCGCAGACGCTCCTTGTTGAGCGCCTGCAACCGCGTGGTGGTATCCACTGCCTGGGTGCCGAGGGCGGTTGTCCACGGGCTGAGCCGTTGCCATTCTTGTTCCGTGCGTTGCAGACGCCGCTCCAGTTCGCCGGCTTTCACGCGATAGGCCTGCTTCGCGACTTTGCGCATAGCTTCCAGCCGGTTTGACGAACGTTCCTGCGCCACGCGCGGGCGAATGGCGGCGAGTGTGTCGGGGGCGGACAGGTTGTCCAGCGTATTCAAGACAAACAGCGCGTTGCCGTCCGGCGCGGAGTTGTTGACCTTGTCCATGAGCATGTCCGTGTCAGCAACCACCACGACATGAATATTGGCCGCTTTTTGCAAACCGGGCGGCAGCCCGTTGATGCCATCGGGAAACACCGAATAGCTCGGCCCCTCGATACGCGCAGCAATCACATGAGATCGTTCCTGATTCGACGCCTCTTCCATCAATGCGTCGATCTTGGCTGCGCTCGTGAGGCTATTGGCATCCAACAGGACAGACTGTTCGGAACTTTGTAGGATCGGGGTGAAGGTCGTGCGGCTCTTGCCCAGTTGGGAGAGGGCGCCACTGCTCGATACCGTCACCCTATTGAGGTTCCAGGTACTGATGTCATTTGTGTTCATCGCCTGGCGGGGCAGGTTCAATCGCACCTGATTGGGCGCGCCCGGGGTTTCCCGTGGCGTGTAGAGGTCGTCGACCACCAGCTTGTTCGTCGGCATCTGGATACCCCAGGCCGCCAGCAACTCGTTCAGTCGAGTGTTTTCGGGGGGAAGGTTTGAACGTTGTTCAGTCAACGGGTCGATAAACATCATCAATCTGCCGCCCCTCAAGACAAATTGTTCTATTGCATACAGGGCTCGCTCAGACAACGCCTGTGGGTGCACGACCAGCAGCGTTTTGATCGGCTGGGGGACGGATGCGGCACTCGGCTCCAGGTTGACCAGGTCGAACGCCTGCCGCAGTTCCTGCAACAGCCGGCTCGCAGATTCGTCCATCGCCAGCCCCGACAGTAACGCAACGACCGGGCGCTCCGGGTGCTGCAATTTATAAAGCAGATGGCCGATTTCATACTCAAGCAAAGGCTCTTGGTCGAGGCTGAAGGCGCCGATGCGCCGCACACCGTGACCGACACGGGTGCCGATGAGGCCGAGAAAACCCGCATTGTCGTCAAGTCCTGACAGTCGGGCTTTGTAGGCGTCCTCCGAAAAAGGGGCCGGTTCAATAAGGTGCAGGTTGATCATGCCATTGGCCGTTTCCTCATATTCCTTGAGCAGGTCTTCAATGCGCTTGCTGTAGCGTTGTAGCGCGTAGCTTCTTTTCAGGTTGTTGTTGGAGTTGAAATAATACAAGTCCACCGGGTCTTCCAGTGCAGTCAGCAGCTGTTTTACGGCAGGCGCTAAAGTGTGGATTTTTTGCTCGGAAAGGTCCCACCGTAGATCAGGCAGTTTGCCTACCCAAACCAGATTGAACGCCAGGAAAAGCAGGAGGGTGACGGTGAGTGTCATGCTGTTGCGCAGCGAGGACCGCATTAAGAGTTTCCCTTCTCAGCTGTGTTTGTAGTTGAGGGTGACAGTCGTCGCAGTGAGAAAGGCGAGAATCATACTGATGAAGTAAAGCGTGTCCCGAAGTGTGAGTTTCCCATCATCGATGTTGCTGAATCGCAACGTAGGGCTAAGTGCTGCCAAGCTGTCAATCAGCGCGATAGGGGCTTGATGTTCAAGCGCATCCAAGATGGCAGAAAGCCCGCTGGCTGTCAGAAGCAGGCCCAGGGTCAATCCGAAAACGACGGTGCGTTGGCGTACAAATGCACAAATAAAACAACCCACCGACAAGTAACTGCCCGCGAGTAACCAACTAACGACCCATTGCGAAGCAATAACGCTGTTGTCGGGCTTGCCCAAGTAGTTGGCGATGATGACCAGAGGAAACATCAGTAACAGGGCTGTGCCTGCTACGAGCCAGGCGGCGAGGAATTTTCCGATCACCCATTCATAGGTTGTGATGGGCATGGTTTTCATCAGCCCGAGAAAACCTGCACTGGATTCATCCGCCCAGAGTTGCGTGGCCAAGGCAGGCGTCAGTAACAAGTACAACCAGGGGTGAAACTGGAAGAAAACCTGCAAGTCACTGCTGTTCTGTTCTGGCCACGGGCTTACGTATCTTCCCAATGTCACTGACAGTATCAGGAAGACGGCAATGTGCAGGTAAGTACTGGGTGTGCAGGCATAACTGGCGAGCTGGCGCCTTAAAATGATCGGTAATAATTTCAACGGGGCGCCTCCTGGCTCAGGTGGTGGACCACATCATTCAAGCGACCTGGTTCCAGGCTCAATGAGTTGATTTTCCAGCGGCGACTGGCAATCAGCGTGTTGATATGGGGATAGATGGTGTGCCCCGGCATGGCGAGAACGGTCACCGTGCCGGGTGCATGTCGATGCTCTTCGATGCCAGCCACGCCGGGCAGTACGGCCAGCGCCAGCAGGTCCAGTGGGGTGTCCGCGGCCAAGGTGACGGCCTGGAAATGACGCGAGTCGCGTTGTAGATCAGGCAGTGGGGTGTCGGCGACCAGGCGACCACCCGCGATGACAAGTGCACGTGTGCAGAACTCGGACAGTTCATCGCAATGACGAGAGGCGATGATCACTGTCATTTCTTGCGTCAATGACTGGATAAGCCCCCTGAATGAATGCTTCTGATCAGGCGCGAGCCCTTCGGTTGGTTCATCCAGCAGGAGTAGGGCAGGGCTGTGCAGGATGGCCTGGGCGATGGCGACTTTGCGTTTCCAGCCGATGGAGAGCGCATCGAGGGGGGCATTGAGCACCGCAAACAGATCCAGTCGCGCTACCGCCTGTTCCAGCCGCGCGCGTTTGTCTGCGCCGTGGAGGCCGCGAACGGCCGCGATGAATTTAAGGAACGCGCTGACGGACATCGTTGGATGGCCAAGGTCCATGGACAGTTGATAGCCAACGCGTTGTTTTGCTTTAAGTGCGTGGGTTTGTATATCGAACCCCTGGATTTTTATATGACCGCTGGACGGCTGCGTTGAACCTGCTAATAGGTCGAGCAGGGTAGTTTTCGCCGTATGATCCTGCCCGAATAATCCCAGGCATTCTTGTTGAGTGGCGCTGAATGAAAGGTCGCTGAGTATGGTTGTGTTACCCGTGTGTTTTGTCAGGTTGCTTATTTCGATCATTTTTTTTACCGAAAAAGTTTGGCATGACGTAAGGGGCGTGAAAAAAGGGTACGGGTAATGGCCACTTTTGGGAATGTCGATAACGCTTATTAAGAGAAGTCCTACGCGCCGGTTAGACAGGCCGCTGAAACAATGTGCTAGGTTTCGGAATGTCCAATTTTTGAATGTTTATTTATTGTTTAGATAAACTTCTGCCCTGCACAATGAGGCCTGAATGCCATGATGTTGCTACGTACCCTTGTTCTTGAGCGCAACGGTCAAGATGCTCCAGTTAACGGTGCACTGCTCTGTGGGTTTGCCGTAGGTCAGACGGCCTCTAACTTTCTTGTCTACAGTATGGATGAGGAAGTAGAGCCGGAAAGTTCCAGGGTTTATATCGCCGTGTTACGTAAGAAAGTTGATCGCTACTTCCTGGGCGCGGTTGAGTCCAGGGAAGATCTGCAGTTGGCATTACATGTGTTTAAGCAAATTCTGACGTTGGCCGCTTCGGGAATGAAGGCGGGCGGGGTTACGGAAACCCAGGTGCCCTATCATTTTGTTGATTTGAAAGGCTGCAAGCTGCCGCCTGCCAGGCCCGAGGACCATCATTCGGTGATCATCAAGAAGGCGCTGGTGATGAAGGTGATCACCCTGGGCATGTCTGCGCCGACGCTGCCGGCGATCGAAAGCGCTTCAGTGATCGTGCCATCCATTCGTTTCTCGTCGCAAATGAGTTCATCTCCCAAAGCGATGACCCCTTCCGAGCCCGTCCGGGCACCTGTGCATCAACAGTCCGTTGAGGAAAGCCGACAGCTACCTGTCGAGGCTCCCTCAATGATGGCGCCGGCCTCACCGGCCGATGGGTTGGAACCACCGAAACGCCCACCGCCCGAAGACCCCAGTACGCTGTTCGAAGTGGACAGCACATTGACCAATCTGGCCCGCGTTGCTCAAGAGCTGACTCAGCAAAAGTTGGCAGCCATCGAACGGGAATCGGCACTTGAGCAATGGCAGGCGCGATTGCAGCAGGAGCAGGAACAATTGGATCAGAAGGTTCGAGAGTTGGAACAACGCACCACTCAATTGCATGATCATTCGCTTGCCGTCAGCCAGAGGACCGAAGCCCTGAAGGTGATGACGTCGCAGGTATCGGGCTTGCGACAGAGTTTGCGGGGAGTACTGCTTGAGCTGGATCAGGCGTTGGATGGCTAGACTGGCCTGGCTACTTTCGCCGGTTCATTTATCATCAACGCCAGCCAGCCGGCGCCTGGGCTTTGAGCACAGGCGGATCGGCACCTATGGACATTGCCTCGGGATGCAAGCGTTTGAGTACCAAGCTGATTACCAAAGAAGGTCATGAAGCGCTGAAGAAGGAGCTGGATTACCTGTGGCGCGAAAAGCGCCCGGACACCACGCGCAAAGTGACCTGGGCGGCCTCGCTGGGAGATCGCAGCGAAAACGCCGATTACCAGTACAACAAGAAGCTGCTGCGTGAGATCGACCGTCGCGTGCGCTACCTGCGCAAGCGCCTGGAAGACATGCGTGTGGTGGAGTACATGCCCGAGCAAGAGGGCAAGGTGTTCTTCGGTGCTTGGGTAGACATCGAAAACGAGCAGGGTGAGACCAAGCGTTTTCGCATTGTCGGCTATGACGAGATTTATGATCGAATGGACTACATCTCCATCGATTCACCCATGGCGCGTGCGTTGTTGCGCAAGCAGGTAGACGATGAGGCTATCGTGCAGACCCCGAGCGGAGAAGTGTGCTGGTGGATCACCCGCATCGAATATGTGAAGTGAGCGAAGTCGGCCCGCATTCAGTAATGAACGCGGGCCGACTGCGTTTCAGCCTTCGCGTAGCACGGTCAGTGGGCTGGCATTGAGCGCACGACGAGTGCCAAACACACCTGCACCACCGATCAGTACGGCACCGATCACCGGCAGCAGCAACAGCCACGGATGAGGCTGCCAGGCCAGGTCAAACGCATAGCGATACAACACAAAGGTCACCAACTCGGTCCCGAGCGCTGCGAGCAGGCCACTCACGGCACCCAGCAAACCGAACTCGATGCGCCTGGCCTTGACCAATAGCTTGCGCTCGGCGCCCAGTGCGCGCAGCAGTGCCCCTTGTCGGATGCGCTCATCCAAGGTGGCTTGCAGGCCGGAGAACAGCACCGCCATCCCCGCCGCCAACACAAACAGCAGCACGTATTCCACCGCAAGGGTCACTTGCGCAAGGATGCTGCGCAACTGCTCCAGCAGCGCCTCAACCTGCAAGATGGTCACCGCCGGGAATGCCCGCGACAGGTCGACGATCTGCTGGTCATGCCCTGGCGCCAGGTAGAAGCTGGTCAGGTAGGTGGTCGGCAGATCCTTCAAGGTGCCCGGTTGGAAGATCATGAAGAAGTTGGGCTGGAAGTTGTCCCAGTTGATGGTCCGCAGGCTCGTTACCCGCGCTTCACGATTTTCACCGCCGACCGTGAACACCAGGTGGTCGTCGAGCTTGAGCTTGAGGCTTTCCGCCACCTTGGCTTCGACAGAGACGCCAGGGACTTCATCGGTGGGTTGTTGTGACCACCACGAGCCCGCGGTCAGGGCGTTGCCCGGCGGCAGTTCGGCGGCCCAGGTGAGGCTCAGGTCGCGTTGCACCGCGCGATCACCGCTGGAGTCCTTGCTGACGATTTCCTGTACGGGTTCGCCGTTAATACTGATCAAACGTCCCGGCACCACCGGATACAGCGGTGCGGATTGCGCTTGCAGTTCCAGCAGGCGGGCGCCAAAGGCGTCCTTGTCGGCTGGCAGGATATTCAAGGCGAAATAGTTGGGCGCATCCTTGGGCAACTGGTTTTGCCAGGTGTCGAGCAACTCGCCGCGCAACAGGGCGATCAAGCCCATGGACAGCAGGATCAAGCCGAAGGCCAGGGATTGACCCGCCGCCGCCAGTGGGTGACGCAACAGTTGGCCCAGGCCCAGGCGCCAAGGCAGTGACGCGCGGGCCAGCAGGCGACGCAGGCTTTGCAACAGCAGCAGGAGCAAGCCGCCGAGTATCAGCGCAGCGACCACGCCGCCGCCCAGCAGGGCGAAGGTCAGCACCAGGTCGAGGCTCAGGCGCCACATGATCAGGCCCAAGGCAAACAGCGCCGCGCCATAGACCATCCAGGTACTGGAAGGAATCGGCAGCATGTCGCGACGCAATACCCGCAGCGGTGGCACACGACCCAGTGCGGCCAGGGGCGGTAGGGCGAAACCGGCGAGGGCGACCAGCCCTGTACCGATCCCGGCGATCGCCGGCAGCAGCCCACCGGGTGGCACGTCCGCCGGCAGCAGGTCGTGGAGGAAATAGAACAGGCCAAACTGCGCCAGCCAGCCGAGCACGGCGCCGGTGAGGCTCGCCAGCAATCCCAGTACGCTCAATTGCAGGCTGAACAGCAACATGGCTTCGCGTCGCGATAATCCCAGGCAGCGCAGCAACGCACTGGCGTCAAAACGTCGGGTTGCGAAGCGGTTGGCCGACAGCGCCACGGCCACACCGGCCAACAGCACGGCCACCAGGCTGGCCATGTTCAGGTAGCGCTCGGCCTTGCCCAGGGCGCCGCCGATCTGCTGGTTGCCGTCCCGGGAGTCCTGCAAGCGTTGGTTGGCGGCGAGGCCTGGCTTGACCAGGTCTCGATAGGTCTGCAGCACGGTGCTGCCCTGTGGGCCGCGCCACAATTCGCGATAACTCACGCGGCTGCCGGGCTGCACCACACCGGTGGCGTCCAGGTCTGCCAGGTTGATCATCACCCTTGGCGTCAGGCTGTAGAAGTTGCCGGCGCGGTCCGGCTCGTAGGTCAGCACGCGGGCCAGGCGCAGCGTCTTCATACCCACATCGATGCTGTCGCCAACCTTGAGGTCCAGCGCGGTCAGCAGGCGCGCTTCCACCCAGGCTTCACCGGGTTTTGGTCCGCCGCCTGGGGTTTCAGCGCCAAAGGGGGCCGCCGCGCTTTTCAGTTCACCGCGCAACGGGTACTGCTCGTTGACTGCCTTGATGCTGGAGAGCTGGATGCCGTTATCGGTGGCAATGACGCTGGAAAATTCCACGATGCGGGCGTGATCCAGGCCCAGTTCGGTGCCTGAGCGGATTTGCTCCGGTCGTGCGGGCGAGCTGCCTTCCAGTACCAGGTCGGCGCCGAGGAACTCGGTGGCGCGCAACAACATGGCGCCATTGAGACGCGCACCGAAGTAACCGATGGCGGTGCTGGCTGCCACGGCCACCAGCAGGGCGAAGAACAACACGCGCAATTCGCCGGCGCGGGCGTCGCGCAGCAATTGGCGCATGGCAAGGCTGAACAGGCGCAACAGCGGCAAACGTGCCATCAAGGCTCCAGGGGCGCGACCATCAGGCCGGCTTCAAGGCGGATCAGGCGTCGGCAACGGTGGGCCAGACGCTCGTCGTGGGTGACCAGCACCAGGGTCGTGCCGCTCTCTTTGTTGAGTTCGAACAGCAGGTCGCTGATGCGCTCGCCGGTGTGGCTGTCGAGGTTGCCGGTGGGTTCATCGGCAAACAGCACGTCCGGTTCTGCGGCAAAGGCGCGGGCAATCGCCACCCGTTGTTGCTCGCCACCGGAAAGTTGGCGCGGCGAGTGGGTCAGGCGTTGGCCCAGTCCGACACGCTCAAGCAAGTGTCGGGCGCGTTCTCGGGCGTCTTTGCGGCCGTCCAGTTCCAGCGGCAGCATGACGTTTTCCAGCGCGTTGAGGCTGTCGAGCAGTTGGAACGACTGGAACACGAAGCCCACGTGCTCGGCACGGATGCGTGCGCGCTGGTCTTCGTCGAGGGTGCTGAGGGCTTGCCCGGCGAGGGTGACTTCGCCGCTGCTGGGCAGGTCCAGGCCGGCCAGCAGGCCGAGGAGGGTGGATTTGCCGGAGCCGGAGCTGCCGACGATAGCCAGGCTATCGCCCTTGTTCAGTTCCAGGCTCAGTTCGTGCAGGATAGTCAGTTCACCTTCCGCGCTGGGAACCACTTTGCTAAGGTTCCGCGCGGTGAGAATGCTTGCGCCCATGGAGAATCCGATGCGAATGTGGTTTTTGAGTGCTGGCCTGGCCTTGATGTGCATGGCCCAGAACGCAGCGGCGGGTACAGTCCTGATCGTTGGCGATAGTATCAGTGCCGGTTTCGGCCTGGATACCAGCAAAGGGTGGGTTGCCCTGCTGCAACAACGGCTCAAACAGGAAGGTTTCGACGATAAAGTGGTCAATGCTTCCATCAGCGGGGATACCAGCGCCGGAGGCCTGGCGCGGCTGCCGGCGGCGCTTGCAGAGCATAAGCCGGACGTGGTGGTGATCGAGTTGGGTGGCAACGATGGCTTGCGCGGCCAGCCACCCGCGCAATTGCAACAAAATCTTGCGTCGATGATTGATCAGTCCAAGGCCGGCGGGGCCAAGGTGCTGTTGTTGGGGATGCAACTGCCACCCAACTATGGCCCGCGATACACCACCGCATTTGCCGAGGTCTATGGTGCGTTGGCCAAGCAAAAAAACGTCCCGCTGGTGCCGTTTTTCCTCGACGGCGTGGGCGGGCATCCGGAGCTGATGCAGGCCGATCAACTTCACCCGGCGGTCGGCGCCCAGAATAAGTTGCTGGAAAATGTCTGGCCGACGCTAAAACCGCTGTTATGACGCTTTTCTACCGGCAGGCTTTCGGCTAAGGTGGCGCCCCCCCGATTTGGAGCCCCCGATGTCGCGTCCTGCCTGGTCCCTGTTTAACTACCAACTGATCGAGCCGGACGAGCAGCTGGACCTGTTCGCCTGTCAGGAAGTGCGGGTGCATCTGGTGGCGCGTCAACTTGAGCTGGGGGGCTCCATCGATCGCACACTCTGCGGCACGCTCTTGCCTGCGCAACCGCGCTGGTCGCGGGTGGATCGTTCGATTTTCCAGGACCAGCGCCTGTGCCCTTTGTGCCGTGCGATCCTGGAGTCCCAGAAGCGGGGTACGCCGCCGATCTGGCCGGAGCTGCGTTTCGAGTTGTAGGGGGCAGCTAGAAGCGCGCTTCACGTATACAATCGATGTTTACCTACCCGTCGTCTGCGAAGGATTTACCGGATGTTGTCGCGCCTTTCCGTCGTCACCTGCTGCCTGTCTCTCGCTGCACTCTGTGCGGCCGGTTCTGCGTCAGCCCTGCAGTTGCCCTTGCCACCGCCGGGTGAAGACATCGTCGGCCAGGTCCAGGTGATCAAGGCCAAGTACGAAGACACCTTTGCCGACCTGGGCACCACCTATGACCTGGGTTACTCGGAGATGGTCGCCGCCAACCCCGGCGTGGATGCATGGTTGCCGGGCGCGGGCACCGAGATCGTGCTGCCGACGCGCTTCATCCTGCCGCCGGGCCCGCGCGAAGGCATCGTGATCAATCTGGCGGAATACCGACTCTACTACTTCCCCAAGGGCCAGAACGTGGTCTACACGTTCCCGTTGGGGATCGGTCGTGAAGGCTGGGGTTCTCCTATTGCCCACACCAGCATCATCGCCAAGACACCCAACCCGACCTGGACGCCGCCCGCGTCGATCAAGGCCGAGCACGCCGCCAATGGTGACCCGCTGCCCAACGTGGTGCCGGCCGGCCCGGACAATCCGCTGGGCCCGTTCAAGTTCACCCTGGGCACGCCGGGTTACCTGATCCACGGTTCCAACATGAAATTTGGTATCGGCACGCGTACAAGTCACGGCTGCTTCCGTATGTTCAACAACAACGTGTTGGAGATGGCGGGCATGGTGCCGGTGGGGACGTCGGTGCGCATCATCAACGATGCCTATAAATTCGGTCGCAGTGGTGGCAAGGTCTACCTGGAAGCACATACGCCGTTGAATGATGACGGGACGCCGTCGGTGGTCGATAAACACACCGCTGTCATCAACGCCTTGCTCAAGCGTGAAGACTTGGCCAATCAATTGCGGGTGAACTGGGACCAGGTGCGCGACGTGGTCGCGGCGGAAGATGGTTTGCCGACGGAGATCGGCGAGCCTGGCGCGGCCTCGGTCGCCGTGAGCGCGCCGATCGACCTGCAGCAATAAGTCGCTCGATCATAAGCCCGCCACGGTCTTGCGCCGGGGCGGGCTTTTTATTGCCCGAGATTGAGGTACACACCCCAGGCAATAAAAAAGCCGACCCATAAATGGATCGGCTTGATAACAACCCCGAGGGATTATTACTTGCGGCTAGCTTTTTCAAGCATACGCAGAGCGCGCTCGTTAGCTTCGTCAGCAGTCTGTTGTGCTTTTTGAGCAGCAGCCAGAGCTTCATCAGCTTTACGGTAGGCTTCGTCTGCACGGGCCTGGGAGCGAGCTGCTGCGTCTTCAGTTGCAGTCAGACGAGCTTCGGTTTCTTTGGAGACGCTGCTGCAACCGGTAGCCAGAACTGCGGCCAGAGCCAGAGCAGAGAATTTCAGAACGTTGTTCATCGTGTTCCCCTTCAAGGACTTTCTATTAGATAGCTAGTTCGCCCAGAGTGAGCTAATAGCCGGCGTACATACTACCCATTACTTGTAGTAAGTAAACTGACGTAGCGCAAGAAGCAAAAAAAATTCTCGCGCCGAATCTATTTTGGCTAATCTTTTGGAGGTTTGTATAAAAACCGTCCAATTTTTTCGAACAGGCAAAAATTGGATCCAGGCTGAAAGGGCCGGCCCGCATGTGTTAAGCCTTGCAAACAGATGAAATTTTATATATCCACGCTGATACTTCCGTTCAGCATGGCTTTGCGTTGTCCTGCATCTTTTACGCATGTAGAGGTGACTTTAAGAGCGCCTGTTCGTCTTAAGGTTCAAGTGCCGGCAATGTTCAGGCTTTCGATCCCAGGTTGATCGGAGCCCTTTCTATATCCACCAGCGGCAGCGGATGACGAGTGCGCCTTGAGCAATTTCAGGATTGGTGCCTACTATTCCCTACGTGCTGGTTGTAAGCGCTCAGGGTTTTCTCGTTGTCGAAACCGGCACGGGGTGGCGTAGATGTTCCTTCGCCGGAAAAACATCGGTAAGGTAGGGGTCAGAAACCAAGACCCGCGAGGAGTAGTGATGAGCGAGGCGTTGTCCATCCACCATGACCAGGCTGGTCATCAGTTCGAGACCAATGTGGACGGTCATCGTGCCTATCTGACCTATATGGACCTCGGCAAACAGACCCTGGACATCTATCGGACCTTCGTGCCCAACGCACTGCGGGGCCGTGGGATTGCGGCGGCATTGACCGAGGAAGCCTTGAAGTTCGCCGAAGAGGCCGGTTACACGGTGATCCCGTCCTGCTCCTACGTCGAACGCTACATGGAGCGCCACCAGCGCCATGCCGCCAAGCTGTAAGACATAGACAATGCAATGAAAAACGCCGGGCTGAGCCCGGCGTTTTTGTGTGCGCAGTTTAAATCAGGTGCGTTTGCGCTTAGGCAATACGTCCTTGAGCTTGGCGTGCATGCTGCGCAGGGTGTTTTCGGTGGCGGACCAGTCGATGCAGGCATCGGTGATCGACACGCCGTACTGCAAGTCGGCCAGGTCTTTTGGAATCGCCTGGCAACCCCAGTTCAGGTGGCTCTCGACCATCAGGCCGATGATCGACTGGTTGCCTTCCAGGATCTGGTTGGCAACGTTTTCCATCACCAACGGCTGCAGAGCCGGGTCCTTGTTGGAGTTGGCGTGGCTGCAGTCGACCATGATGTTCGGCTTGATCTTCGCCTTGTTCAACGCCTGCTCGCACAGCGCAACGCTGACCGAATCATAGTTGGGCTTGCCGTTGCCGCCACGCAATACCACGTGACCGTAGGCGTTGCCCTTGGTGGTGACGATGGACACGCCACCTTCCTGGTTGATACCCAGGAAGCGGTGTGGGCTGGAGACCGATTGCAGCGCGTTGATCGCCACGGTCAGACCGCCATCGGTGCCGTTCTTGAAGCCCACGGCCGAGGACAGGCCGGACGCCATTTCACGGTGAGTCTGGGATTCGGTGGTACGTGCGCCGATGGCCGACCAACTGATCAGGTCCTGCAGGTACTGCGGGGAGATCGGGTCCAGGGCTTCGGTGGCAGTGGGCAGGCCCATCTCGGCCAGGTCCAGCAGCAATTGACGACCGATGTGCAAGCCGTCCTGGATCTTGAACGAGTCGTCCAGGTACGGGTCGTTGATCAAGCCTTTCCAGCCGACGGTGGTGCGCGGTTTTTCGAAATAGACGCGCATCACCAGGTACAGCGTGTCGGACACTTCCGCCGCCAGTACTTTCAGGCGTTCGGCGTACTCGTGGGCAGCCTTCAGGTCGTGGATCGAGCAAGGCCCGATGACAACGAACAGGCGGTGGTCGGTGCCGTCGAGAATGTCACGGATGACTTCGCGGCCCTTGGTGACGGTCTGCAGGGCAGCGTCGCTCAGGGGGATTTCGCGCTTGAGCTGATCGGGTGTGATCAGGGTCTCGTTGGATTCGACGTTTAGGTCATTGATCGGTAAATCAGCCATCGTGTTACTCGTCAGGGTCACGGGTGCCGGCCGCCAGCCATCCCCGTGCGGCGGAGCACAGCATGATTTGAATGCAGGGGGAGGAACCTTAGCGCGTAACACGGGCCCGCGACAATGGGCAAAGCCCGCTTTAATCCAGTGCTGGCGCCACAAAGGCCTCATGGGAGAACTCGCCCGCATGGCGCGATACCCACTCGCGGGCGAGGGCTTCGAGTTGCTGGGGTGTCGGCTCGGCATCTTCGTGCTGGCGGCAATAGCGCTGTATCCGGCATGCTTGCTCACCCATGCGGGCACCGAACAAGGCATGTTCGTCGGTAAACGAGATACCGACGCGGTAGCCGGTTTCCACCTTGCGGCACCACGCCACATAGCCCGGATAACGCGCGCTGGCGCCCAGGGAGGGGATGTGCAGATCAACCGCCGTGCCTTCGCGCCAGGCACGTGGCCAATCGCAGGCGATGCCGCCCAGGCCGCTGGTGTGCAGGCGTTGGCGGGGGATAGCAGGAGAGGGGCGTTGGATTAACTCGACAGCGACATCATCAGGGTGAGGTACAAAACGACCCATGTACACGGACTCCGAGCACCGTCCAATTGACGGCGGTGGCAGCAGTATAGTGAAGGAACTGGAATTGACCGACCTGGATATTGACCAGCAATTGCTGGGATTGCCAGGTATTTCGCTCGTCGTGTTTACGAGCCAGGGGTGTTCCAGTTGCCGTTGGGCGCGCCAACAGTTGCCGGGCTGGCCGTTGCCAGTGGACCGCGTGTGCTGGGTGGACGCCGGGCAGAACGGTGGGGCGGTCGAACGCTACCAGATCTTTCATTTGCCGGCGCTGTTCGTGGTGTGCGAGGGTCAATTCCTGGGGCAAATACACACACGTCTTACGCGTGACGACGTTTTCGACTCAGTAAAACAGGCACTCACCCGTCCACCTGAGGAATTGCCATGACAGCAGTTACACCCCAGTCGCCGCGGATCGGCATCATCGGCACCGGCGCCATCGGCGGTTTCTACGGCTTGATGCTGGCGCGCGCCGGTTTCGATGTGCACTTCCTGTTGCGCAGTGAATACGCGGCGGTCAGCGAGCACGGCCTGCATCTGAACAGCACGGTGCATGGCCCCTTGCACCTGCATCCGGTACAAGCGTATGCCCGTGCGGCCGATATGCCGCCGTGCGACTGGTTGCTGGTAGGCACCAAGTCGACCGGCAACCTCGAGCTGGCCCCGACCCTCGCCCAGGTGGCCGCGCCGGATGCCAAGGTGGTGCTGCTGCAAAACGGCCTCGATGTCGAAGACAGCCTGCGTCAGCACCTGCCCGCATCGCTGCACCTGCTGGGTGGCCTGTGCTACATCGGCGTGCACCGCTCTGCCCCCGGCGTGATCGAGCATCAGGCGTTAGGCCGGGTCAACCTGGGTTATCACAGTGGCACGGCGGCCAATGATGGTGCCGCCCAACAGGCGATCGTCGAAGCCGGCGCAGCGCTGTTTCACAAAGCTGGCATTGAGTCCCAGGCCATGGCCAGCGTGCATCAGGCCCGTTGGCACAAACTGGTGTGGAACGTGCCCTACAACGGCCTCTCGGTATTATTGGGCGCGGGCACCACGGCCATGATGGCCGACGAGTCCAGTCGCGCGCTGATCCAGGCGCTGATGGCCGAAGTGATACAGGGTGCCCACGCCTGTGGTCATGACATCCCGCAAAGCTACGCCGAGCAGATGTTCACCATGACCGAAACCATGGACGACTATCTGCCGAGCATGTACCACGATCACGTGCACAAACGCCCGCTGGAACTGGCGGCGATCTACGCCCGGCCACTCGCTGCCGCCAAGGCTGCCGGGTGCGAACTGCCGCGGGTGCAGGCGCTGTACCAAGCCTTGAGTTTCATTGATCGACATAACCGCTGAGTTCGAGGGCACACGATGGCAAAGGGATTGGGCGACAAACTGGTGCTGGCGATCTCGTCGCGGGCACTCTTTGACTTGAGTGAAAGCCACAAGGTCTACCTGGCCGAAGGGGTCGAGACTTACCGCCAGTACCAGATCGAACACGAGGAGGAAATCCTCGAGCCCGGTGACGCTTTCCCGCTGGTCAAGAAGCTGCTGAGCCTCAATGCCCGTCTCGGCCGTGCCCGGGTCGAAGTGGTGTTGGTGTCGCGCAACAGTGCCGACACTGGCCTGCGCGTGTTCAATTCAATCCAGCATTACGGCCTGGATATTTCCCGCGCCGCTTTCGTAGGCGGGCGTAGTCCTTATCCTTATCTGGCAGCGTTTGGTTGCCATCTGTTTCTTTCAACCCACGCTGAAGACGTGCGCAGTGCCCTCGATGCCGGGTTTGCAGCGGCGACGATTCTGTCCGGCGGTCCGAACCGTGCCTCCAGCGAAGAACTGCGCATTGCCTTCGACGGCGACGCGGTGCTGTTCTCCGATGAGTCGGAACGCGTGTACCAGGCCGGGGGGCTGGAGGCGTTCCAGGCCAATGAGCGGGAGTCGGCGCGCCAGCCTTTGCACGGCGGTCCTTTCAAAGGGTTTCTGGCGGCACTCAACTTATTGCAGCGCGAGTTTCCCGATGAGGCCTGCCCGATCCGCACCGCCTTGGTCACTGCCCGTTCGGCGCCGTCACACGAGCGGGTGATTCGCACCTTGCGTGAATGGGATATTCGCCTGGACGAGTCGTTGTTCCTGGGCGGCCTGGAAAAATCCGCGTTCCTGGAGGCGTTTGCTGCCGATGTGTTCTTCGATGACCAGGCCGGGCATTGCGAGAAAGCCATGGAGTTTGTCGCCACCGGGCATGTGCCCCATGGCATCAGTAATGAGGTGAAGCTGTAAGTCAGTCGAAGTCAGCGAGGCGCTGCTAAGCTGATTTCATCTCCGCCATCCTGGCCGCCCAGGAGGTTCTATGATTCGTTCGATGCTGTACGCCACGGACCTCGGTCTGTATGCGCCTTATGTGATGCAGCATGCGCTGGCGCTGGCGCGGACGTTCAAGGCGGACCTGTATGTGATTCACGTAGTCGAGCCCATCGGGCTGTTCGCCGAATCGGTGTTACAGAGCTACCTTGATGAGAAGGCCCTGAGTGAGTGGCAAAGTCAGGGGGTGACCACGGTCATGGCGACGATCGAACAGCGGGTGCTGGACAGTTTTCGCGAGGAGTTGGGTGACGGGGAGCAAGACCTGAAGTTGATTCGCTCGGTACGGGTGATCCAGGGGGACCCGTGTGAGGTGATACTCGACCAACTGCGCAAACTTTCCGTAGACCTGTTGATCGTAGGTAGTCATAGCCATGCAACCGCGGCGGCCACCCCGTTGGGGCGCACGGCTGCTCGGGTGCTGCAGTTGTCTACGGTGCCGGTTTACCTGGTGCCTTCGTTGCAGCGTCGACGCAGTGAGGACGTGTGATGGTTGGGAACGATAAAAAGTTCTAGATTTATCCATCGAACCTTTAATATAGTTATATACCGTCGCTGATACCCGTGGCGTCTATCTGCTTTGAGGGACACATATGAAGCTTCAACAACTGCGCTACATCTGGGAAGTGGCGCACCACGACCTCAACGTTTCCGCTACCGCTCAAAGCCTTTACACCTCGCAACCCGGTATCAGCAAGCAGATCCGCCTGCTCGAAGACGAGCTGGGCGTTGAAGTGTTCGCGCGCAGTGGCAAGCACCTCACCCGTGTCACCCCGGCCGGTGAGCGCATCATCACCACCGCTGGCGAGATCCTGCGCAAAGTCGAAAGCATCAAGCAGATCGCCCAGGAATTCTCCAACGAGAAGAAGGGCACCCTGTCCATCGCCACCACCCACACCCAGGCGCGTTATGCGTTGCCGCCGGTGATCCGCGATTTCATCAAGCAGTACCCGGACGTGGCCCTGCACATGCACCAGGGTTCGCCGATGCAGATCGCCGAGATGGCCGCTGACGGCACCGTCGATTTCGCCATCGCCACCGAGGCCCTGGAGCTGTTCGGCGACCTGGTGATGATGCCGTGCTACCGCTGGAACCGTTGCGTCGTCGTGCCTCAAGGTCACCCGTTGGCCAAGCTGCCGAAGTTGACCCTGGAAGCCCTGGCTGAATACCCGATCGTGACTTACGTATTTGGTTTTACCGGCCGTTCCAAGCTTGACGAAGCCTTCAGCCATCGCGGTCTTACGCCGAAAGTGGTGTTCACCGCAGCCGACGCCGACGTGATCAAGACATACGTGCGCCTGGGGCTGGGCGTGGGCATCGTCGCCAAGATGGCGGTCGACA
This sequence comes from Pseudomonas simiae, assembly GCF_000934565.1. Classification (NCBI taxonomy): domain Bacteria; kingdom Pseudomonadati; phylum Pseudomonadota; class Gammaproteobacteria; order Pseudomonadales; family Pseudomonadaceae; genus Pseudomonas; species Pseudomonas simiae. The sequence continues at coordinate 1,868,903 of NZ_CP010896.1, forward strand.
CTGCGCTCGACAAAGACCTGGTGGTGCTGGATGCCAGCGAGCTGTTCGAGTCCAGCGTGACCAAGATTGGCTTCCGTCGTGGCACCTTCCTGCGGGGCTTCATGTGCGACTTCATCGAGAAGTTTGCGCCGCACCTGACCCGTGAGGTCATGGCCAAGGCGATCCAGTGCCACAATAAGCAGGAGCTGGAAGCGTTGTTTGATGGCGTTGAGCTGCCCGTCCATTAAGTGAATGAATGCGATCCCCTGTAGGAGCTAGCCCGCTCGCGACAATCGTCAACGATAACGCAGGGCGCCAGGATTAACGCGGCGTGCTTGTGTGCTTCGCGAGCAAACTCGCTCCTACAGGTTATCTAGCCTCGGTAACTGTAAAATGTTGCCGAGCGCCCGCCACCAGAATCTCCACCTCATCGCCTTCGAACTTACCCAGCAAGCTTTTGCCCAGTGGCGAGCGCGGGGTGATGACGGTCACCGGTTGCCCGACCACATCGACCTTCAAGCCTGCCGCGTCCGGCGCCAGGAACAGCCACTGCTGGCGACCGTTTTCGTCTTCCAGGCCCAGTAGCGCGCCGATTTCAATGCCCCGCTGATCATCGTAAGCACGCAGTTGCATGTTCTGGCACAGCGCCAACGCTTGCTTGATCTCCTCCACGCGTTTGGCTTGCCCCGCCGCCAGGTAGGATGCTTCCAACCCCAGCGTGTCGTATTTGTTCTCTGCGATGTTTTCTTCGTGGGTCGCGGTTTCGTAGGCGGTCTGCGCGGCGCGTTGGGCAATGTCGAGGTCGAGGGTGAGCTTTTCCAGTACGAGCTGGTGCACGGCGTGTTTATTCATGGTCATCAATCGCAGAATTGCAGGACATTGGCCCGGGTCTTTTCGTTGGGGGCGTTCTGGTCCTGTTGCAGCCAGAACTGGCATTTGGGATTGGACAAGTTACGCGCATTGTTGCGGGCCTGGTCCAGGGTTTGTTGTTGTTCCTGCTTCTGCAGGTTTTGCTGGTACTGCTCGAACATGCGGTTCGGCGGTTCAGGTACTACCACCGCAGGCTTGCCCAATTGCTGCACGGCCTGGGCCACCGGTGCCAGGCTCTGCGGGAACAGGTAGCGCGATGCCAGCCAAGCCGTTAGCGCGATGGCGATAAACCCCAACCACACCCCAAACGCGATGGAAGCACTGAGCTTGAACAGCGACAACGGACGATCAGACATGATGGCCTCCTGGCAGGCATTGACGGCGTGGCGGCAATTGTCGCACAGCCACCGTGCAGAATAATCGCGATCAAGTCTTCTGCATCCGCGCATTTATGCGGACAATCGAGCCTTTGAGCGTTGGAGCCCGGAATGAAAGCCCGCTGGGATATTTTTTGTAGTGTCGTCGACAACTACGGCGACATCGGCGTGACCTGGCGCCTGGCCCGGCAATTGGTCGCGGAGCACGCCTGCGATGTGCGCTTGTGGGTCGACGACCTGCGCGCGTTCGAACGCATGTGTCCGGACATCGATGTGGAGCAAGACCTGCAATGGCAGGAAGGCGTCGAAGTGCGCCATTGGCCGGCCGAGTGGGTGAGTGTACCGGCAGCGGATGTGGTGATCGCCGCGTTCGCCTGCCAGTTACCGCCCGACTATATGGAAGCCATGGCTGAACGCGAACGTACGCCGTTGTGGATGAACCTGGATTACCTGAGTGCTGAAGAGTGGGTGGTGGGCTGTCATCGGCTGCCATCGGTGAAATTCAAGGGCGTGCAGAAGTACTTCTTCTTTCCCGGGTTCCGCACCGGCACTGGCGGGTTATTGCGTGAGGCGCGGTTGCTGGAACAACGTAATGCGTTTCAGCAGGATGCCGGTGCACAACGAGACTTCCTACAAGCCTTGGGCATAGTTCCCGCAGTCGATGCGCGGCTGATCTCTCTGTTCGCCTACGAAAATGCTGGCCTCGCCAGCTGGCTCGACGTGTTATCGACGGACGGGCGTGCCACTCATCTGCTGGTTCCGGAGGGGCGTATTCTGGGCGACGTGCAGCGCTGGCTCGATGTGGAACGGCTGGTCGCGGGCGATATCCAGCAACGCGGATCGCTGACGGTGCAGGTCATCGCGTTCGTGCGCCAGGGACAATACGACCGTCTACTGTGGTGCTGCGACTTCAATGCCGTGCGCGGCGAAGACTCGTTCGTGCGCGCCCAATGGGCCGGGCGGCCGTTGTTGTGGCACATCTACCGTCAGGACGAAGACATCCATCTCGACAAGCTCGACGCCTTCCTGGAGCTGTACACCGCCGACTTATCAGCGGCGGCAAGCGCGGCGTTGATCGGTCTCTGGCAAGCCTGGAACACGGAGGCCGATATGGCTCAACCGTGGAAAATGCTGCTGGAGCACTGGCCGGAGGTGAGCCAGCGCGCCGAAACATGGTGTCTGGAACAGGGTTTGCAGGCCGATCTTGCGACGGCGCTGGTGAAGTTTTATGAAAGTTGGATATGATACGCCACCTTGAATTTTGTAAATCCCATCCAAATTTCGGATATATGCAATGAAAACTGGTAAAGAACTGAAACCCGGTACAGTGATCCGTCTCGAAAACGACCCTTGGCTGGTTCAGAAAGCTGAGTTCACCAAGTCTGGTCGTAACAGCGCAATCATGAAGACCAAGCTGAAGAACCTGCTGACCGGTTACAAGACCGAGATCGTCTACAGCGCCGATGACAAACTGGACGACGTAATCCTCGACCGCAAAGAAGCGACCCTGTCCTTCATCAGCGGCGACACCTACACGTTCATGGACACCACTGACTACACCATGTACGAGCTGAACGCTGAAGATATCGAAGCCGTTCTGCCGTTCATCGAAGAAGGCATGGAAGACGTCTGCGAAGCTATTTTCTTCGAAGAGCGCCTGGTTTCCGTAGAGCTGCCGACCACCATCGTGCGTAAAGTGGCCTACACCGAAGGTTCCGCTCGCGGCGACACTTCGGGCAAGGTGATGAAGCCTGCCAAGCTGAGCAACGGTACCGAACTGCAAGTGGCCGATTTCATCGAAATCGACGACCTGATCGAAATCGACACCCGCGAAGGTGGTTCGTACAAAGGTCGCGCCAAGAAGTAATTCTGGCCCTGCCGATACGAAAAAAGCCCGACCATGCGTCGGGCTTTTTTATGCGCGTTACGTTTTACTTCAAGTGTTGCTTCAGCTCATCCGAGGCCTGGAGCAGCGCGGAGCGGACTGCTGGGACTTGGCTGACCACGTTGAGCAAACCGTAGTCGTGGATCATGCCGTTGTAACGTACGGCGGTGACCGCTACACCGGCTGCGTCCAGCTTGCGGGCATAGGCTTCGCCTTCATCGCGTAACACGTCGGCGCCGGCTGTTTGAATCAGCGCGGGCGGCAAGCCTTTCAACTGATCAAGGGTCGCCCGCAGCGGCGAGGCGTAGATCTCGGCGCGCTGGTTGGCGTCGATGGTGTAGTTGTCCCAGAACCACTTCATCATGTTGCGGGTGAGGAAGTGCCCTTCGGCGTATTGGTTATAGGACCCTGTGTCGAAATTGGCGTCGGTCACCGGCCATAACAGCACTTGGAACTTGATCGCCGGTGTGCCCTTGTCCTTGGCCATCAGGCTGACCACTGCCGCCATATTGCCGCCGACACTGTTGCCCGCTACCGCCAGGCGCTTGCCATCGACGTTGATCTCTTGGTCGTGCTCGGCCACCCATTTTGTCGCGCCGTAGGCTTGGTTGATCGCCACCGGGTAGTGCGCTTCCGGCGAAGGTGTGTAGTTGACGAACACCGCCACCGCCCCCGAACCCACCACCAGATCCCGCACCAGGCGTTCATGGGTCGGATAGTCCCCAAGCACCCAGCCGCCGCCGTGGAAGAACATGAACACCGGCAATGTGCCCTTGACCCCGGCCGGACGCACGATGGTCAGGTCCAGCGGCTTGCCATCGACCTGGATGGTCTTCTGGCTCACATCCGCTTTGGGCAAGGTCAGCTTCACACCGGCCTGGGCGCCGGTCAGTACGGCACGGGCGTCCTTTGGCGTCAGTTGTTCCATCGGTTTGCCGGTGCCGGCGTTCAACACGTCCAGAAAAGCTTGGGTGGAGTGTTCGACTTCACCTGACGCAGCAAAGGCGTTGGTGATGGACAAGGCGAGCAGGGTGCCGGTGAGTGCTTTACCAATTGTGTTCATTCCGTTCTCCAGGGGCGGCCGAGGTCATTTAGACAGTCACGTGCAGGCGTACATCAACGTTGCCACGGGTGGCGTTGGAGTACGGGCAGACTTGGTGAGCGGCGTCGACCAGGCTTTGCGCGTCGTCTTGAGCCAGGCCCGGCAGGCTGATGTGCAGGTCGATATCCAGGCCGAAACCACCAGGAATCTGGCCGATACCGACGTGGGCGGTGATCGAGGCGTCATCCGGGATTTTGCGTTTTGTCTGGCTGGCGACGAATTTCAGGGCGCCGATGAAGCAGGCCGAGTAGCCGGCAGCGAACAGTTGCTCAGGGTTGGTGGCCTGGCCGCCGGCGCCACCCAGTTCTTTAGGGGTGGAGAGTTTGACGTCGAGGATGTTGTCGTTGGAAACAGCACGGCCATCACGGCCGCCGGTGGCGGTAGCTACTGCGGTATAGAGCGTTTGCATGGCGTTTTCCTCTTTGTTTTAGCGCTAAATGTTTGCGCGCTAAGTAGTTGGTGAGGTGAATGTATAGCGCTAATGTTTTGCGCGCAAGATAAATTTATAAAATTTTTCAGGGGGCGGTACGAACGGTCATTGTCTGCGGGCGCAGCGGAGTCGACGCCCTTGAGGGGGAAGGGGTTTAAATGCTGGCTTGCAGGTTAGCGCGCAACGCAATCAGGTCGCCCTGCAACTTACGCAATTGGTCCAACTCCAGGCCGCTTGCACCGAGGATGCAGTGGGGAATTCCCATGGCCCGGTCTTGCAGGGCGCGGCCGGCGGCGGTCAATTCCACGACCACCACGCGCTCATCTTCGCGGCTGCGGGTACGGCTGAGCAGGCCTTCGACTTCCAGGCGCTTGAGCAGCGGTGTCAGCGAGCCCGGATCAGTCAGCAGGCGACTGCTGATTTCGCCAACGGTCAAACCATCCTCTTCCCACAGCACCATCATGGCCAGGTACTGCGGGTAGGTCAGGCCCAGCGCTTGCAGCAGTGGCTTGTAGACCTTGGTCATCAGCAGCGAGGTGGAGTGCAGGGCGAAGCACAGCTGGTTATCCAGCATCAGGGATTCGCAAGGATCGGGATTTTTGCTCATGGCGTTGCCTCCGGAAAACGTCTCTGGGCTGGAATCTAGCGGGCAAATCTTTAATGCGCCAGATAATTCTGTCCGAGCGGTCAGACCAAGCCACTTTGCAATGCCAGGTCCCACGGCGGCACGGGGCTGAAGCGGGTTTTGAGGTATTCCAGCAACAAGCGGCTGCGTGCGTTGGGTTGCTGTTCCAGGCGTAGTGCATAGATCCCGGTGGTTTCGGGGCTGGGCAGGCCATTTTCGCAAAACAATGGCAGCAGTTCGCCGCGCACCAGGTATTCACTGGCCAGCCAGGTGGGCAGGTGGGCAATGCCCAGTCCGGCCAGGGCACCGGACAGCAAGGCTTCGGCGTTATTTGCACTCATGCGGATGCGACGTGGGCGATAGGTAGCACGGCGCCCATCCAGCTCGAATCGCCAGGCGAATGTTGGCGCCAGGCCATCCCAGTCCAGCCCGTCGTGTTCGCTCAGCTCCTGAGGGTGGTTTGGCGTGCCTCGGCTCTTCAGATAGGCCGGGCTGGCGCAGGCGACGCGCACGATGCTCGCCAGTGGGGTAGCTATCAACCGCGTGTCGACGATATGCCCGGCGCGCAGTACCAGGTCAACCTTGCCCAGGTGCGCGCCCTGCATGTCCACAAAACTGTCGATCAGATGCAGGTGCACATCCAGCCCTGGGTAGACATTCAGGAAGTCCGCAATCACCGGCGCCAGGTGCCGTCGACCGAACGCCGCCGGCGCATCCACCCGAATCAGACCCTCCGGCGCATGGCTCAACGACACGGCTTCGGCCCGTGCTAATTGCAACTCGCTGACGATCCGCCGCGCCCGCTCGGCAAACGCCACACCCGCCGGGGTCGGCACTACCGCGTGGGTGCTGCGCTGGAATAGGCGGCTGCCCACCGAGCTTTCCAGGCTGTCGATCCGCCGCGCCACCGCGGAGGGCGTCAAGGGATGACGGCGTGCTGCCGCGGAAAAACTGCCGGTTTCCAACACATCGAGAAACAGGCTCAGTTGATTAGTCAGAGTATTGGGGTTCATAAACGAACGCTTATGCGAGATTGGCATAGCCATTGTGCGTTGCTGTGCGTTTCCGCGCCAGAGTCGACTGCGTAGGATGCAAGGCCTGTGATTGAGGAGTGACAAGCTGTGTTGGATTTAATGATGTACCTGGTATTGGGCGCGGCCCTCGGCACAGTGGGTGGGCTGTTCGGCATTGGCGGCGGGCTGATCGCGATCCCGGTGCTGGGCGTGTTGTTCGGCCTGGATCAGCAACTGGCCCAGGGCACGGCACTGGTGATGGTCGTGCCCAATGTGATGCTAGCGCTGTGGCGCTACCACCAGCGCAACCGCATTGAACTGCGCCATGCGTTGCCGTTGGGCGTGATGGGTTTCAGTTTCGCCTGGCTCGGTTCGATCTGGGCCGTGGGCCTGGATGCGGGCGCCATGCGCATCGGCTTTATTGCCTTCCTGCTGACGCTCTCGGCCTACAACCTGGTGCGCATGTTCACCCGCAACGCACCGCCGACGGCGCAGATGCGTTACTCCTGGCCGTGGCTCGGGGTGCTGGGTGCGGCATCCGGTTCCATGGGCGGTTTATTCGGTGTGGGTGGCGCAGTGGTTGCCACGCCGGTGCTGACCAGTGTGTTCGGCACTAGCCAGGTGGTTGCCCAAGGCCTGTCCCTGGCCCTGGCACTGCCGAGTACCGGTGTAACTCTGGTCACCTACGCCTGGCACCAGGAAGTGGACTGGATGATCGGCGTCCCCTTGGCCATCGGCGGTTTGCTCAGTATCAGTTGGGGCGTGAAAGTCGCCCACGCCCTCCCGGAGCGTGTACTGCGCGGCCTGTTCTGCGGCTTTCTGGTGGTGTGCGCGGTGATGCTGACCTTTAAGGTCTGAAACCTTCGATGATGTATTCCGCCAGGCAGTCGGTGATGGGCGAATTCATCTGGGGGTTGCGCAACAAGTGCAGGTTCATCGAGGGCAGGGGGGGCAGGCCCTCGTCCTTGCCCAGCACCCGCAGGTCTTCAGTCACCAGGCTTTCCATGCTGACCATCACCGCCAGGCCGGCGTTGACCACTGCCTGGATCGCCGCCACGTTGGAGCTGTGATAGGCGAGGCGATAATCCCGCCCGGCTGCCTCCAGTGCTGAGCGCGCCCACTGGGTATAGAGACAGTCGACACCGGACATCGCCAGTGGCAGGGCATCATGCTCGTCCGTGCAAAAGCAGGGCGCTGCCACCCACACCATGCGTTCTGTGCGCAACAGCTCACCGATTTCATTGCCTGGCTCGCGGCTGACGACGGTCAACGCCAAATCCCGCCGCTGCATCAGCACTGATGAAGATTCGCAGTGCATCTCGATCTGAATCAGCGGGTAGGCCTTGGAAAACTGCTTGAGAATTCCCGGTAGGAAACGCATCACGTAATCATCTGGCGTGCCGATGCGCACCAACCCCACCATGTGCGGCTCACGCAGGGTGTTGAACACCTCACTGTGCAGTTTCAGGATGCGCCGTGCATAGCCCAGCAACACCTGGCCCTCGGGCGTCAGTCGCACCTGCCGACCATCACGCTCGAACAGCTTGCGCTGCAACACGTCTTCTTCCAGGCGCTTCATCTGCATGCTCACCGCCGATTGGGTGCGGTTGACCAATTCACCTGCGCGGGTGAAACCTCCCTGGTCGGCAATGGCGACGAAGGTGCGCAGCACTTCTGTGTCGATGCTCGGAAAGCTGGACAATTGATCAATCTCTGAGATGTATTGCATAAAAAACATTCGTTGGATTGATCATAAGCCCAGGCACACACTTGCGCCATCCCCACTGGAGGGCGCGAAGATGAAAGGTCAAAGAGGTTTTGTGTTGATGGCGAAACGTCCGTTTGCCGGGCTGTTTCACAAGATTGCCCGTTGGCAGGTGGTGCATGCGGAACGCCAGATGCTGGCAACCTTGAGCGATGATGCACTCAAGGATATCGGGCTCAATCGCGGCGACGTAGAGCAGGAGCGGCAGCTGCATTTCTGGCAAGACCCGCTGCGAAAATGATCGCAGATGCAGTAGGGTGGGGGGCGCGCCCATACGGAGATTCCCATGCCCGCCGACCTGTCTTTTTCACTCAAGCAAGCTCGGCGCATGGCGCTGGCGGCCCAGGGTTTTTCCGGGCGCCAGGCGCCTGCACTGATTAAGGCTGCGCATCTCAACCGGATGATCGAGCGTCTGGGTGTATTGCAGATCGATTCAGTGAATGCCGTGGTGCGCTCGCATTACCTGCCGCTGTTTTCCCGTTTGGGTCATTACTCCCCTTTACTCCTTGAGCAGGCGGCCTGGAGCCAGGGCCGGCGGCGTTCGTTGTTCGAATACTGGGGGCATGAGGCTTCGCTGTTGCCGCTGGCGCTTTACCCGTTGATGCGTTGGCGCATGGCGCGGGCGCAGCAGGGGCAGGGAATTTATTCGCAAATGGCGCGTTTTGGGCGTGAGCAGCAGGCCACGATCCGGCGGGTCTTGCAGACCGTCGAGCAGCAAGGCGCGTTGGGTGCTGGTAGTTTGTCGACCCGTGCGGAACGTGCCGGTCCTTGGTGGGACTGGAGCGATGAGAAACACGCGCTGGAATGGCTGTTTGCTGCCGGCCTGGTGACTGTTGCAGGCCGACGCGGCTTTGAACGTCTCTACGATCTGCCAGAGCGGGTCATTCCCAGCGATATCCTTCAAACCTCTGTGACTGAGGCGCAAGCCCAGCGCGGTTTGCTGCTGCACAGCGCTACGGCGCTGGGCGTGGGCACCGAGAAGGACCTGCGCGATTACTTCCGTCTCGACCCTGCCGACAGCCGCTCTCGCCTCGCCGAACTGGTGGAAGACGGCCAACTGCGGGTTTGCCAAGTACAAGGTTGGAAGCAACCGGCTTACTGCCTGCCTGACCCGAAAGTGCCACGCAACGTGCCGGCCAGCGCTCTGCTGTCGCCGTTCGACTCGCTGGTCTGGGAGCGCAACCGCACCGAGCGTCTGTTCGACTTCCGATACCGCCTGGAGATTTATACCCCGCAAGACAAGCGAGTGTACGGCTACTACGTGCTGCCGTTTCTGTACAACGAACGGATCGCTGCACGCGTCGACCTGCGCGCCGAACGCGCCAATGGACGCCTGGCGGTGCATGCGGTGCACGAAGAAGAGTCGGGACTCGATGATGAGGGTATGCAGGCGCTGGCGCAGAACCTGTTGCAAATGGCCGGTTGGCTGGGACTGGAACAGGTGCAGCTCAATTGCCAGCGGCCGAGTGCCGACCGGTTAAGGGCGGCAATGCTTGATAGGGGTGGGCTTTAGGGCCTCTTCGCGAGCAAGCCCGCTCCCACATGTGACCGCGTAGATCCTGTAGGAATGCCGTCGAATGTGGGAGCGGGCGTGCTCGTGAAGGCGTCAGTGCAGGCGACTTAAATCTCAGCGTTTGACTTGTTTAAGCGTCTCGGCAATCAGAAACGCCAATTCCAGCGACTGATCGGCATTCATCCGTGGGTCGCAGTGGGTGTGGTAGCGGTCCGACAATCCATCCTCGGTGATCGGCCGCGCGCCGCCGATGCACTCGGTGACGTTTTGCCCGGTCATCTCGATGTGAATCCCGCCGGCATAAGTCCCCTCGGCCTGGTGCACCTGGAAGAACTCCTTCACCTCGCCCAGGATCTGCGCAAAGTCGCGGGTCTTGTAGCCGCTGCTGGCCTTGATGGTGTTGCCGTGCATCGGGTCGGAACTCCACAGCACCTGCTTGCCTTCGCGCTGCACGGCGCGAATCAGGCCTGGCAGATGGTCGCCGACCTTGCCTGCACCCATGCGTGCGATCAGGTTGAGGCGGCCGGGGTCGTTGTCCGGGTTGAGGATGTCGATCAAGCGGATCAGGTCATCCGGGTTCATGCTCGGGCCGACCTTGACCCCGATCGGATTGTTCACTCCACGCAGGAACTCGACGTGGGCGCCATCCAGTTGGCGGGTGCGGTCGCCGATCCACAGCATGTGCGCCGAGCAATCGTAGTAGTCGTTGGTCAGGCTGTCGCGGCGCACGAACGCTTGCTCGTAGTTGAGCAGCAACGCTTCGTGGGCGGTGAAGAAACTGGTTTCGCGCAGTTGCGGCGAGCTGTCCATACCGCAGGCGCGCATGAAGGCCAGCGTCTCATCGATGCGGTCGGCCAGTTGGCTGTATTTCTCGGCCAGCGCGGAGTTGGCGATGAAGTCCAGGTTCCACTTGTGCACTTGGTGCAGGTCGGCAAAACCGCCCTGGGCAAAGGCGCGCAGCAGGTTAAGGGTGGCGGTGGACTGGTGGTAGGACTGCAACAGGCGGTCCGGGTCCGGCACGCGGCTTGTTTCGTCGAAGCCGATACCGTTGACGATGTCGCCACGGTAAGCGGGCAGGGTGATGCCGTCGATGGTTTCATCGTTGGCCGAGCGCGGCTTGGCGAACTGGCCAGCCATGCGCCCGACCTTGACCACCGGGCAACCGGCGGCGAAGGTCATCACGATGGCCATCTGCAGCAGTACCTTGAAGGTGTCGCGGATTTTCGCGGCGGAGAACTCGGCAAAACTCTCGGCGCAATCGCCGCCTTGCAGCAGGAATGCGCGGCCCTGGGTCACCTCGGCAAACTGGCGACGCAACTCGCGGGCTTCCCCGGCAAACACCAGTGGCGGGTAGCTGGCCAGGTTCTGCTCTACTTGCAGCAAGTGCGCAGCGTCCGGGTACTGGGGTTGTTGCTGGATCGGCAGGGCGCGCCAGCTGTCGGGGCTCCAGGGTTGGCTCATCATGAACTCGATTGGCTGATTAGAGATCGGGCGCCAATGTTATCAGCAATTAGTGCGTGACCTGTTGCCGCCGGTTGGCCGACAATCGCGCCTTTGCCGTGCGGTAAACCGTTAGGAGTAGTGATGACCGAGGAGCGTGTCGAGCGCCTGCTGGCCGAAGTCCATGATGATTTCGGCATGATCCGTGTGCTCGAAGTGGCGGATTACCGGTTTCTGGAATTCGGAGATGCCATCGAACAGAGCTGCGTATTTACCGCCGACCCAAGCTGGCTGGAGTACGACTACACCCGCGCCATGCTGATCGGCGCGTTGTGCCATGAGCAACCGGAAAGCGCGCTGTTCCTTGGGTTGGGCGCCGGCACGCTGACCCAGGCCTGTCTCAAGTTCCTGCCGCTGGAAGACGTGGAAGCCATCGAGCTGCGCCCCGATGTGCCGCGCCTGGCCATCGAGTACTTGGGGCTGGACGACGACCCGCGGCTGTATATTCGCATTGGCGATGCCCTGCAATTGCTCGACAGCGCCGAAGCGGCCGACTTGATCTTTGTTGACCTCTATACCGACGTCGGCCCCGGTGTCGGGCACCTGGCCTGGACCTTCCTGGAAAACTGCCAGAAAAAACTCAATCCCGGTGGTTGGCTGGTGATCAACCAGTGGGCCACCGATGACGGCAAGCCCCTGGGGGCGGCGTTGTTGCGTGGCTTGTACCACCGGCATTACTGGGAACTGCCGGTGAAGGAGGGCAATGTGATTCTGCTGGTGCCGTCGGAGCTGGATCAGGTATTGGACCTGGGTGCGCTTTCGGCGCGTGCCGAAGCGTTGGCGCCGCGGTTGGGATACTCGTTGCAGCCGTTGATCAAGGCGATTCGTCCCGCAACCTAGTCGCCTGTAACAACGCCATCGCCGGCAAGCCCGCTCCCACATTTTGACCGCATTTCCCTGTTGAAATGCATTCCCCTGTAGGAGCGGGCTTGCCCGCGAAGAGGCCGGTACTGCCCGTTCAAATACCCTTGAACACCCCAGGGCGCTTCTCGATCATCGCCCGCACGCCTTCCTTGGCATCCTCGCTGTTGAGCAGTTTATCCACCATCGGCGGCAAAGCCGCAGCCGCCACGGTCTCACCTTCCACCCGCGCCAGCCGTGCCGACATCAACGTGGCCTGTACGCCCAGAGGTGCCTGGCGGGCGATACGGTTGGCCAGTTCGACGGCGCGGGGCAGCAGGTCTTCGCTGGCCATCACTTCCTGCACCAGGCCCAGGCGCAGGGCGTCATGGGCGTCGAACTCGTCGCCGGTCAACAGCCAGCGCATGGCGTTGCCCCAGCCGGCAATCTGATGAAAGCGCAACGTCGCGCCGCCAAACGGAAAGATCCCACGCTGAACTTCCATCTGCGCAAAGCGCGTATTGCTGGCGCAGAGGTTGATATCTGCAGCCAGCATCAGCTCTATCCCGATAGTCAGGCAGTAACCCTGGGCCGCGACGATCACCGGTTTGCTCACGCGTGGGCCGGCAAACACGCCCCAGGGATCGCAGCCGCCCAAGGGCGGCTGCCAGCCACCGGCCATCACCCCGCTGACATTGGCCAGATCGAGCCCGGCGGTGAAGTGATCGCCATGGGCGAACACCACGGCGACCCGCGCGTCGGTGTTTCGATCAAATTCGCCATACGCCAGGCTCAGCTCATTGAGCAGATCCAGATCGAACGCGTTGCGTTTGGCCACCCGGTCCAGGCCTAAAAGCAAGACATGACCCTGGAGTTCACGGCTGACGCGGCTGGTACTGGCTTGATTCATGGGTGTGCCCTCGGGCGCAGGGAAGGATTTCGGACCAAAGGGGCCGAAAGGTAAGGTGAAACGTTTAAGTGTTATGACCAGCAGGGCCGGGCCTTTGAAAAATAGACCTTGCCGGTGTTATCTGCAAAGGCTGTGACACAGCGCGGTTTGTCGGTGCTTTGCGATAAAAAAAGCTCCCTTTTTCAGCTATTTCCGGTATAGTGCGCGCCGGCCTTTAACCGGGCCGCGTTTAGGTAGCGCAATTCCCCGAAGTCAGCTTCGGCTGCACGTCCGCACAGCGGACTCTCCCTTGACGAATCTTTTTCATTCATTCGTTTTCGCAAATCCCCGCCGACAAAGCAGCCAGGGCGACTCTTGAGTCTCAACACGGCATGCGCAGCTTTGGAGCATGGGTCTTTGCGGATGCACTTAGAGGCAGACCCATGACCCAGGAAACCGGCGGCTTCGCCGCTTTTAATCTTAACCCGAATATTCTTGCAGCCGTCGCAGCGACCGGCTACGAAGAGCCTTCGGCGATTCAGCAGCAATCGATCCCGATCATCATGGCCGGCAAGGACATGATCGGCCAGGCGCAAACCGGTACCGGCAAAACCGCCGCGTTCGCTTTGCCTATCCTGCATTGCATCGATCCTGCCAAGCGCGAACCGCAAGCCCTGATCCTGGCGCCAACCCGTGAGTTGGCGCTGCAAGTAGCAACCGCTTTTGAAACCTACGCCAAGCAAATGCCGGGCGTAACCGTTGTGGCCGTTTACGGCGGCGCGCCTATGGGCCCACAACTGAAAGCAATCCGTAATGGCGCACAGATCGTTGTCGCCACGCCGGGCCGTCTGTGCGACCACCTGCGTCGTGACGAGAAAGTCCTGTCGACCGTGAACCACCTGGTTCTGGACGAAGCTGACGAAATGTTGAAGCTGGGCTTCATGGATGACCTGGAAGTCATCTTCAAGGCGCTGCCACCGACCCGTCAGACCGTTCTGTTCTCGGCCACCCTGCCGCAGTCGATCCGTGCCATTGCCGAGCGTCACCTGCGCGATCCAGAGCACGTGAAGATCCAGACCAAGACTCAGACCGTTACCGCGATCGAACAGGCTCACCTGTTGGTTCACGCTGACCAGAAGACCTCGGCTGTATTGAGCCTGCTGGAAGTCGAAGACTTCGACGCCCTGATCATGTTCGTGCGCACCAAGCAAGCGACCCTGGACCTGGCCAGTGCCCTAGAAGCCAAAGGCTACAAAGCCGCTGCGCTGAACGGTGACATCGCCCAGAACCAACGTGAGCGCGTGATCGACTCTCTCAAGGATGGCCGTCTGGACATCGTTGTGGCGACCGACGTTGCCGCCCGTGGCCTCGACGTTCCACGTATCACCCACGTGTTCAACGTTGACATGCCGTACGACCCAGAGTCCTACGTTCACCGTATCGGCCGTACTGGCCGTGCCGGTCGCGAAGGTCGTGCACTGCTGCTGGTGACTCCACGCGAGCGCCGCATGCTGCAAGTGATCGAGCGTGTAACCGGTCAGAAAGTTGCCGAAGTCCGCCTGCCGGATGCCCAAGCCGTTCTGGATGCTCGCATCAAGAAACTGACCAACAGCCTGTCGCCACTGGTGGCTGACGCTGAATCGACCCACGGCGACCTGCTGGACCGCCTGACCGCCGATATCGGTTGCACCCCGCGTGCCCTGGCTGCAGCCCTGCTGCGCAAGGCGACCAATGGTCAAGCCTTGACCCTGGCAGCTATCGAGAAAGAACGTCCACTGGTGCCGAACAGCGCGCCGCGCGGTGATCGTCCAGAGCGTTCCGGCGACCGTCCAGACCGTGGTGATCGCGAGCGTCGTGCTCCAGTGCCATTGGCTGAAGGCCGTGCTCGTTGCCGTACCGCGCTGGGCGCGCGTGATGGTATCGCTGCCAAGAACCTGCTGGGCGCTATCCTCAATGAGGGTGGCCTGGCACGTGAAGCCATCGGTCGCATCCAGGTTCGTGACAGCTTCTCCCTGGTGGAGCTGCCGGAAGACGGTCTGGAAAAACTGCTGGCCAAGCTGAAAGACACTCGCGTTGCCGGTAAGCAGCTGAAGCTGCGTCGCTACCGCGAAGATTGATCCGCCCCTGGGCTGATTGATCGCACATAAAAAATCCCCGACTGGTTCGGGGATTTTTTTTGGCTGAAATTCGCCTGTAGGCGACGGCAAGGGGCGTTAGCCGAAGCGGTAGATGTCCATGCCCAACGCGCCCATAGTGAAGCCTTGGTGCGCGATGCTGAAATCACCCCCAGCGCCACGTGCGAAGTACAGCGGCAGCAGGTGCTCGTCACTGGGATGGCTGCGTACGGCATTCGGCGCCTGGCGCCGATAGTCGTGCAGGGCGGCTTCATCGTCGGCTGCCAGCTTATCGACCACCCAGTCCCGGAAGTCTCGCGCCCATGGCTCGATGCTTTCAGGCCCTGCATGCCAGTCCAACTCGCCCAGGTTGTGGGTGATGCTGCCCGAGCCGATCAGCAGTACGCCGTGCTCGCGCAGGCTGGCAAGGGCATGCCCGACACGGGTCTGCAGGGCAGGGCCCATGCGGCTGGGCAGGGACACCTGCACCACCGGGATATCGGCCGTTGGGTACATCAGCGACAGCGGCACCCAAGTGCCGTGGTCGAATGGACGACGGTCATCGGTGCGGGCATTCAGACCGTCGGCCTTCAGCAACTCGACAATCCTACCGGCCAGTTGCGGGTCGCCCGGCGCCGGGTACTGCACGGCAAACAATTCGCGGGGGAATCCGCCGAAGTCGTGCCAGGTTTCAGGCGTGGCGCTGCCGCTGACCAGGAGTTCGTCGCTTTCCCAGTGCGCCGACACCACCACGATGGCCTTCGGGCGTGGCAACTCGGCAGCAAGACGCTGCAGGGCCGGGCCGCTGGCACCGGGTTGCAGGGCAAGCATGGGCGAACCGTGGGAGATAAACAGGCTGGGGAGCATAAGTGGGGTCCTGAGCGTTAACATGGGCCCATCTTCAGTCAGATCATTGATCTAAATCTAATATAAGTTTTAGCACCATTTGATCGAATTTTATGGAGGATCTATGGAACCTGAGTTTTGGCAGGAGCGCTGGGCGCGCAATCAGATCGGCTTTCATCTGCCCGAGGTCAACCCTTACCTGCAACGGCATTGGTCGCAGCTGGCGCTCGTCGAGGGCGCCAGGGTGCTGGTGCCCTTGTGCGGCAAGAGCCTGGACCTGATGTGGTTGGCCAGTCATGGGCTGCGGGTGATGGGGGTGGAGCTGTCGGAGCAGGCCGTGGAGGCGTTTTTCAGCGAACAGAACCTTGTGCCACGTATCACTCGGCGGGATGCCTTTACGGTGTACCAGACTGATCTGATCGAAGTGTGGTGCGGCGACTTCTTCGCTCTGGACGCCGAAGCCTTGGCCGGTTGCACCGCATTATATGACCGCGCCGCCCTGATCGCCTTGCCGCCGCTGATGCGTGCGCAGTACGCCGAGCATTTGAGTCGCCTGCTGCCTTCGGGTTGCCAGGGACTGCTGATCACCCTTGATTACGACCAGTCGCAAAAAGCCGGGCCACCGTTTGCTGTGACGGATGATGAAGTCAAGGTGCTGTTCGGCTCGGACTGGACCGTGAAGACGCTGCAAGAGCAAGACGTCCTGGGGGAGAGCTGGAAGTTTGTTCAGGAGGGTGTCACGCGGCTTGATGAGCGGGTTTATTGGCTGGGCAGGGCGTAAACCTTGTCCATAAAAAAAGGGGCGATCCAATCGCCCCTTTTTTGCAATGCGGGTTATCAGCCCATGCGACGCAGTGCGTCGATACGCTCTTCCAGCGGCGGGTGGCTCATGAACAGGCGAGCCATGCCCTGCTTGATGCCACCGTTGATGCCGAAGGCGGTCAGGCTGTCCGGCATGTGCACCGGCAGGCCCTGCTCGGAGCGCAGGTGTTGCAGCGCTGCGATCATCGCCCCGGTACCGGCCAGGCGGGCACCGGCTTCATCTGCACGGAACTCTCTCTTGCGTGAGAACCACATAGTGATTGCGCTGGCCAGGAAGCCCAGTACCAACTCGGCGAAGATGGTCGCCACGAAGTAGGCAATGCCGCGGCCGCCTTCGTTCTTGAAGATCACCTTGTCGACAAAGTTGCCGATGATCCGCGCAAAAAACATCACGAAGGTGTTCACCACGCCTTGTACCAGCGCCAGGGTGACCATGTCACCGTTGGCCACGTGGCCGATCTCGTGGGCCAGTACGGCCTTCACTTCATCGTACGAGAAGCGTTCCAGCATGCCCTGGCTAACCGCAACGAGTGCGTCGTTCTTGTTCCAGCCGGTCGCAAAGGCGTTGGCTTCATAAGCCGGGAAGATCCCGACTTCAGGCATTTTGATACCGGCTTCGCGGGATAACTCCTCAACGGTCTGCAGCAACCATTGCTCGTGCCGGGTACGGGGTTGGGTGATCACCTGGGTGCTGGTGCTCATCTTCGCCATCCACTTGGAGATGAACAGCGAGAACAGCGAGCCGGCAAAACCAAAGACCGCACAGAAAATCAGCAGCTGATTGAGGTTCAGGTCAACCCCGTTGGCCGCCATGAACCCATTGAAGCCGAAAAGGCTCAAGGTGATGCTGGCAATCAGCACGACCGCAAGGTTAGTGGCCAAGAACAGCAGGATGCGCATCATGGTTGTAGAATTCTCCTCATGCTTAATATGTCGCGTACTGCGGGGTATATAAGGTGCGGCATGGGGTGATTCAACCGAGCGACTATTTCAAACTGTGTCCTACAGCTTGAATGTAGAGCCTTGAAGGGCATTTCCGATAGGGGAAAGACGGCTGAATCGGTTTTCCGTAGCCTCGCAGCCCTGTAATTACGGGGGGTAGGTGGCTTTTGCGCTGACCGCGAACTGCCTGTCTGTGGGAAAGGCAGAGAAGTGTTGCCAGATACTCGCTGTACGACCGATTGTCGGTCGTACAGCGCCGTTTCCATTACTGGCGATAGGACTTGAGGAAGTTGCCGATGCGACCAATGGCCATTTCCAGATCGTCCACACGCGGCAGCGTCACCACGCGGAAGTGATCCGGCCACGGCCAGTTGAATGCGGTGCCTTGCACCACCAGCAGCTTTTCCGACAGCAGCAGGTCGAGCACGAATTTCTCATCGTTGAGGATCGGGCACACCTTTGGGTCGATCCGCGGGAAGGCGTACAGCGCACCCATGGGTTTCACACAGCTCACGCCCGGGATTGCGTTGAGCAGTTCCCAGGTGCGGTTGCGCTGTTCCAGCAGCCGGCCTTGGGGCAGAACCAGATCATTGATGCTCTGGTAGCCGCCCAGGGCGGTCTGGATGGCGTGCTGGCTCGGTACGTTGGCGCACAGGCGCATGTTGGCCAGTATGTCGATACCTTCGATGTAGCTCTGGGCGTTGTGCTTGGGGCCGGAGATCGCGATCCAGCCGGAACGGAAGCCCGCCACGCGGTAGGACTTGGACAGGCCGTTGAAGGTCAGGCACAGCAGGTCCGGCGCCAGGGAGGCGGTGCACACGTGTACAGCGTCATCGTAGAGGATCTTGTCGTAGATCTCGTCGGAGAACACCACCAGGTTGTGCTGGCGTGCCAGTTCGAGCATGCCCAGCAAGACTTCCCTGGAGTACACCGCACCGGTCGGGTTGTTCGGGTTGATGATCACCAGAGCCTTGGTGTTCGGGGTGATCTTGGCCTTGATGTCGGCCAGGTCCGGGAACCAGTCGGCGCCTTCGTCACACAGGTAGTGCACCGGATGGCCGCCGGCCAGGGTCACAGCGGCGGTCCACAGTGGGTAGTCGGGCGCCGGCACCAGCACTTCGTCGCCGTTGTTGAGCAAGGCCTGCATGGACATCACGATCAGCTCGGACACGCCGTTGCCCAGGTAGATGTCTTCGATGCCGACACCTTCCACCTGCTTTTGTTGGTAGTACTGCATCACCGCCTTGCGTGCGCTGAACAGGCCCTTGGAGTCGCTGTAGCCCTGGGCGGTGGGCAGGTTGCGGATCACGTCCTGGAGGATTTCGTCCGGCGCTTCGAAACCAAAAGGCGCCGGGTTGCCGATGTTCAGCTTGAGGATGCGATGGCCTTCCTCCTCCAGGCGTTTGGCGTGCTTGAGCACTGGGCCGCGAATGTCGTAGCAGACGTTGGCGAGCTTGTTCGATTTGCTGACCTGCATGGCGATGTGATCCTGAAAATGAACGATCCAGACGGTGGGGACACTACCGTACTGCGAATCCTGCGGGGCCCGCACCCATAAATACGTTTGAATGCCGGTAGCGCGGGTGCCAGACTGGCGTTTTGAAGAGGCGCAATCATACGTGCCGCCTGATCCATGGAAAAGACACAGATCAGGCTTTTTCAGTTGCCGAGGTGTACCGATGGAAAAGTTGCAGAAAACCGTTGAAGAATGGAAGGCGATGCTCGATCCGGAGCAATACAACGTGTGCCGTCTCAAGGGCACCGAGCGACCCTTCAGCGGCAAGTACAATGGCACCAAGACCGACGGTGTGTACCACTGCATTTGCTGCAACGAGCCGTTGTTCGACGCCAAGACCAAGTTCGACTCCGGCTGCGGCTGGCCGAGCTTCTATGCGCCGATCGCCGACAGCGCCATGGTCGAGATCCGTGACGTCAGCCACGGCATGATCCGCACCGAAGTCACCTGCGCCAAATGCGATGCCCACCTGGGGCACGTGTTTCCGGACGGTCCGCCGCCGACCGGCCTGCGTTACTGCATCAACTCGGTGTGCCTGAACCTCGTCCCGCGCTGAATTGAATCGCGTGGCGCCCTGTAGGAGCGAGCCCGCTTGCTCCTACAGGTGTGGGTTGATATCACGGCATCAATATCGTCAATTAAATTGCACGCAATTAAATTGCTTACTATGTTTGTTGTTCTTTTCTCCCGATCGAGGCATTGCCATGAGCAACAACCTGCTGAGCATCCCTTGCACCACCATCAAGGGTGAGCAAAAGACCTTGGCCGATTTCGCCGGCAAGGCCATCCTCGTGGTCAACACCGCGAGCAAATGTGGCTTCACCCCGCAATACAAGGGGCTGGAACAGCTCTGGCAGCAGTACAAGGACCAGGGATTAGTGGTGTTGGGCTTCCCCTGCAACCAGTTCGGCAAGCAAGAGCCCGGTAACGAAGGCGCAATTTCCGAGTTCTGCGAGCTGAATTTCGGCGTCAGCTTCCCGCTGTTCAAGAAGATCGACGTGAATGGCAGCGACGCCCACCCGTTGTTCGTGCAACTGAAAGAACAGGCGCCGGGCCTGCTGGGCTCCAAGGGCATCAAGTGGAACTTCACCAAGTTCCTCATCGGCCGTGACGGCCAGGTGGTCAAACGCTTTGCGCCGACCACTAAGCCGCAGGACCTGACCCAAGAGATCGAAGCCCTGCTCAAATGACCGTCTCCCTGGCTCTCGACAACCAACTGTGTTTCAAGCTCTACGCCGCGTCCAGGGCGGTGACTCGCGCATACAAGCCGATGCTCGATCAATTGGGCCTGACTTATCCGCAATACCTGGTGATGCTGGTGTTATGGGAGTGGCACGCCGCCACGCCGGCGCAACCCACGGTCAAGGCGTTGGGTGAGCGCTTGATGCTGGATTCGGGCACGCTGACGCCGCTGCTCAAGCGCCTTGAGCAACTCGGTTTGGTCAAGCGCCAGCGCAGCGCCAAGGATGAGCGGGAGGTGCACCTGAGCTTGAGCGAAACCGGTGTGCAGTTGCGCGACCAGGCTCATGGGCTCAAGACCCGGCTGCTGTGTGACAGCGGCATCGACCTGAACCAGGCCGACGCCCTGCGCGATGGCCTGGATCAGTTGCTTCGGCAGATCAGAGACTTGTCGTCTTCGGCACCCACAGCTCCAGCAGGCCACTGAGTTCTTCGCGACGGAACGGCTTGGCCAGGTAGTCGTTCATGCCCGCGGCCCGGCAACGTTCGCGCTCTTCGGACAGCGCGTTGGCGGTCAACGCGACAATCGGCAGGTCCGGCCAGCGCCCGCTGCGACGAATCTGCCGGCTGGCTTCGTAGCCGTCCATCACCGGCATATTGCAGTCCATCAACACCAGGTCGAAGTGTTGTTCCTCAAGAAACTTGAGTGCCTCGCCACCGTGGGCGGCCACGATCACCTCACACCCCAGTTTGCTGAGCATACCCTTGGCCACCAGCTGGTTGACCGGGTTGTCCTCCACTAGCAGGATGCGTGCCCTGTGCACCAGGGGCGCGGTTTCCATCTGGATCGGGTCGAGGATCAGTTGCGCGTCGCTGCGCAAGTTACGTTGCAGTATCTGATACAGCGCATTGCGGCTCAGCGGGCGCGCCTGTTGTTGCAGCGGTGCGAGTGCGGCGACTTCTTCACTGGGCATGAAATTGCCATAGGCGGTCACCACCAGGATCGGTGCCGTGATGGTGGGGCGCAGGCGAAACAGGCATTCCGGGCAGTCGGTGATCAGCAGGTCGGGGGTTTGCCCGCTTAAATCTTCATCACGCGGGTAGCATCGGGGTGTCAGCCCCCAGTGGGGCAGCAGGGTGGTGAGCAGTTCCGTCAGGCCGCTGCCGGTGCTGGTGATGGCGATCACTTCACCCTTGAGCGGTGCGGGTTGTATTGCGGGAAGATGGGTGGGCAGCGGCAGGTCGGCGCAGAACTGGCTACCGAACCCCACTTCGGAGCTGATGCTCAGCCGGCCTTTCATGGCTTCACACAGGTTATGTGTCAGCGCCAGACCCAGGCCCGTGCCGCCGAACTGGCGAGTGATACCGGCGCCGGCCTGGGTGAAGGGTTGGAAGATCTTCACCTGGGCTTCCTGCGCAATACCGATGCCGGTATCGCAGACCTCGATACGTACCTGGCCTTCATGCGCGCTGAGGCGAACATCCACGCGGCCGAAGCGCGTGAACTTCAAGGCGTTGGACAGCAGGTTGCTGACGATCTGCCGTACACGGGTCGGGTCGCCCAGGACCTGGGCCGGAAACTGCGGGTCGATCAGGCACGTCAGCTCGACGCTCGGCGCGGCGTTCTGCGACAACAGGTTGGCGGTGTCTTCCACCAGCGAACCCAGGTCGAACGGGATGCGCTCCAACTCCAACTGGCCAGCGTCGAACTTGGACAGGTCGAGGATATCGTTGAGCAACTCCACCAGCACCTTGCCCGAGTCATGGGCTATAGACAGTTGCTGGCGCTGTTCGGCGTTGAGTGGGCTGTCGAGTGACAACGCGATCATCCCCAGCAGGCCGTTGAGCGGTGTGCGGATTTCGTGGCTCATGTTGGCCAGGAACGCCGCCCGTGCCTGGGCCATGCCCAATGCATGCATCTTCGCCGCTTCCAGTTCATCGTTGGACTGGCTCAGCCGCTGGTTGCTGGCTTTGAGCTCCAGGGTACGGGCAGAGACGATGTCTTCCAGTTGCCCGAGGTATTCGGTGAGCCGATCTTCAGCGTGACGACGTTGCTGGATCTCCGTCTCCATGTTTTCAAACTGCTGATTGGCAACGTTCACCAGCACGCCGATTTCGTCGTGCTCATGGCCCGGTGGGCAATCCAGGCGTGCCTGTTTGCGGTTGCTCAATTCGCGGATGATACGTACCAGGGGCTGGGTCAACATCACGTAGAACAAACCCAGCAAGATGCCGGTCAGTAACAGGCTGCGGACGAAGCCGTTGAGGAGGGTGACCTCCGCGCGGCGCAGGAAGCGGCTGCCAAAGGCATAGGTGTCCACGTCCAGGCGTAGCACGCCGAGGGACTCGTTGGGCATATGGCTGAGGAACAATCGGTCTTCAAACTGGCGGTTGGCACCGAACAGGAAGTCGCTGACCGGGCGGTAGGAGCTTTCTTTGCGTGGGCGGTCGACATCGGCCAACACCACACCGTTGTTGTCGATCAACTGGGCATGAATGATGGCGGGGGAGTGCAGCAGGCCCAGGGTCAGTTCCTGGGCCAGTTCGGCGTCGATGTTATAGGCGATGCGTGAGGCGGGGTTATGGCTGATTTCGATCAGCGAGCGAATTTCGCGGTTGATGGATGCGTCTTCGCTGGCATAATCAATGCCGATTTGGATCAGGCTGAGCAAGGTTCCCAAGACGAAACCGACCAGCACAGTCAATCTGGCTTGTTTATAAGACAAGCGGTGGGCGAACTTGATATCCATCGAGTGTTGAACCACTTCACGTTTCCCTTCGCCCGGCAAGCATAGCTGAACATCCACAGGCTCTGGCTTACCTGGCATGAATCGTTTTTTTACGCAGCCTCGTGCGGTCTGCCGCAGGGTTGCCAATACGCCATCTTTTGCAAGAACTTGCCAGAGGAATAATCGTGGACTCTCGATTGGATGCCTTTCTTGAACGGGCCGACGCAGTGCTAGCCCGCCTGGAACCCTTGTTGCCCGCGCCGCGCCAAACCATTGATTGGAACCAGTGCCTGGCTGCCCGCTGGCAGCGTGAGGGCCGCAGTGGTTTCTTGTTGCCGCTGGACGTGAGCCTGGAGATGCGCCTGTCCGACCTGATCGGTGTGGACAAGCAACGTGAAACACTGGCACGCAACACTCAGCAATTCATCGACGGCCTGCCCGCCAACCACGCCTTGCTGTGGGGTTCGCGTGGCACTGGCAAATCGTCCATGGTGCGTGCCTTGCTCGCCCAGCATGCCAAGGCCGGTTTGCGCCTGATCGAAATCGAGCGCGACCATTTGGCCGACCTGCCGCGTGTGGTCGAGCAACTGGTCAAGCTGCCGCAGCGGTTTATCCTGTTCTGCGATGACCTGTCATTCGAGGCCGGTGAAGGCGATTACCGCGTACTGAAAAGCGTACTGGACGGCTCACTCGAACAGGCCCCGGAAAACGTGCTGCTGTATGCCACCTCCAACCGCCGCCACCTGGTGCCGGAAAACCAGAGCGACAACGACAACTGGAAACGCGTGGATGGTGAGTTGCACCCAAGCGAAGCGGTAGAGGACAAGATTGCCTTGTCCGATCGGTTTGGTTTGTGGCTGTCGTTCTATCCGTTTACCCAGGAGCATTTCCTGGATGTGGTGGAGCACTGGATCGGCGAGCTGGCGAGCAAGGCCGGTTTGCAGTGGCAGCGCGATGAAGCCCTCGACATCCTCGCCGTACGCTGGGCAACCGGCCGTGGCAACCGCAACGGCCGCTGCGCTTACCAGTTCGCCCGTTACTGGGTGGGCCTTAAATTGCTGGAGCGTCAATCATGATCGACCTACAAAGCGCCGGTACCGGCCTGAATGGCTATGCCATGCTGTGCGCGCAGTTGGAGTCGCTGCTGGCCGATGAGCGGGATTTCATCGCCAATAGCGCGCAGTTCTCTGCGTTCCTGTTCAACCAGCTGGACGACTTGAACTGGGCCGGTTTCTACCTCAACCGTAACGAAGAACTGGTGCTGGGCCCGTTCCAGGGCCAGATCGCCTGTGTGCGCATTCCATTCGGCCGTGGCGTGTGCGGCGCGGCAGCGGCAACGCGCCAAACCCAGCGTGTGGAGGACGTGCACGAGTTTCCCGGGCATATTGCCTGTGACAGCGCCTCGAACAGCGAACTGGTGGTGCCTCTGGTCAAGGACGGCAAGCTGATTGGCGTCCTTGACCTCGACAGCCCATCGCTGTCGCGTTTTACCCTTGAGGACCAGGCGGGTATTGAACAACTGGCGGCGATTTTCCTGAAATTGACCGACTGCTGACGGTTCCATCGGGGGCGAGCCGGGAGGCTCGCTCCCGCCTATTGCTCTGTCGTTAAACTGTCCAGTTGCATTCGCAGCTGCCTTTCCAGTTCAAGCATGCATTTTTCCAGAGTCTTGATGCCGGTTTCGATCAGTGGCAGTTCATCACCTCGGGCACACCCCTGTTCCAGCGCTTCGCACTGAGCGGCCAGTACGCTGGCTTGCACAATGCGCGCGGCGCCCTTGATCTTGTGCGCCTGTTCGATGATGTCTTGGAGTGGCGCCTGTCGAGCTACTAGCGCAATTATTTCCTGGCGGTCATGCGCGCTGCTGCTCAACAACTCCTCCAGCAGGCGCCGGCTCAGTTGCGGGTCGCCTCCCGTCAACGCGTCCAAGCTGCTCAGATCCAGCAGTGTACTGGTGGGGTGTGGACCGATCTGCGCCAGCTGTCGCTCCAGTATCGTGAGGCTGATGGGTTTGAACAGGCAGTCGTTCATTCCCGCTTCAGCGCAGCGCCGCTTCTCTTCCGGTTGGGCATTGGCCGTGAAACCCAGTATGACGCAAGGGGGCAACTGCTCGCGTTGTTCGTATTCACGGATGGACCGGCTTAACTCATAACCGTTCATGATGGGCATGTTGCAGTCGGCGATGACCAGGTCGAAGTGTTCCTGGCGCCAAGCCTGGAAGCCGGCCGCGCCATGCTGGGCAGCCGTGAACTGGTGGCCGAGGTAACCCAGTTGCTGGCACATCAGCAAGCGGTTCGCGGGGTGATCATCTACCACCAGCACATTGAGCACCGGCGCAGGCGTGGGGGTTGCCGGCTTGGGTTCTTCCACCGCATGCACGGGCTGCAGGCTGTGCATCTTAAGGCTTACGTACACCTGCGTGCCCACCATGGGAACGCTGCTCAGGCTCAATTGCCCGCCCATCATTGCGCACAGGCTGCGGCAGATCACCAACCCCAGGCCCGCCCCGCTGCGGGCCAGGTGCCCCGAGTTGTCGGCCTGGGAGAAGGGTTCGAACAAGCGCAATTGGTCTTCTCGGCTGATGCCTATACCCGTGTCCTCGACCACCAGCTTCATTTCGACTTGCTGCGGCAGGTCGGTAGCGTGCACCTCCACCTTGACCTTCACCTCACCGCGCTCGGTGAATTTGATGGCATTGCTCACCAGGTTCGACAGCACTTGTTTGAAGCGCAGCGGGTCGATCAGGACGTCGGTGTCGTCAAGCCCAGGTTTGAACTCCAGCAGCAAACTGAGCGTCTTCTGGCGCGCCAGGCCGTCGAACACGCGGACCACCGACTCAATCACGTCCTTCAGGTTTACCCGCTCGGGGGACAGGCTCAGTCGGCCTGACTCGATGCGCGCGATGTCGAGGATATCGCCGATCAGCTCCAGCAGGTCCTTGGCCGAGTGGTAGGCAACCTCGATGGCCGGGCGATCCAGATGGCCCTGATCTGCTCGCTTGAGGGTCAGTTCCAGCATGCCGATGACGGCGTTCATCGGTGTGCGTATTTCGTGGCTCATGGTCGCAAGGAAGGTACTTTTGGCGCGGTTGGCCTCATCGGCACGCTCCTTGGCCGCGCGCAGCTCATCGAACAGTTGGCGCCGTTCGCTGATGTCGATCCAGCCTCCGATGATGCCCTGGACTTCGCCGGTCGAGTCGCGATAGGGGAGGATCCAGTGATAGATCGTCAGTTTTTTTCCGCGAATATGCAGGGGGCGATCCACGATCAGCGGGTTGCCTTGCGCGACCACACGCTGATAGTCAGCGTGGTATTGCGACGCTTCTGTTTCCAGTGCCGTACTGATCTGAAGGGCACTTTTTCCGATGACGTCCTCACGCTTGACGTCGAATACCTGCAGGTAGCTGTCGTTACAGGTCTGCAACAGGCCGTTGCGGTCGCGTACGTAAATCGGATGAGGCGTTTCATTGACCAGCGCGCGCATGAATTCGAACTGATCGTTGAGAGCGCGCTCGGCCATCCTGCGATGTTTTATCTGGCGGCGCATGTAGGCGTTCCAGGCCAGCGAGATCAATAGCAGCAGCCCGGTGCCGATGATGATCTGGGCAATCAAGTCGTGGTAATCGCGCCAGTAGCTGTCGGAGGCGGCGGTGTAGCCTCGCCAGCGGCTGTTGATCACACCGAGCTCATCCGGAGCGATACTGAGCAGCGCCTTGTCCAGGATCGAGCTCAATTCCGTGGCGTCGCGTGAGGTGGCCAGCGCGAAAAGGGCTGGCAGGGTGCCGATGCTGGTGCCGATCTGTAATCTGTCCTGGAAGACGTGTGAAGACAGCAAGTAGTTGGCGACCACCAGTGAGTTCACCGCACCCTCAACGTGGCCTTGCGCGAGTAATTCCGCAGCCTTGAAGGTGTCACTGGTTTCCACCAGTTGGATATGTGGGAAGTCCTTGCGAAGAGTGACTTCGAGCGGGTTACCCTGGGTGATCGCCAGACGTTTGCCGGCCATTTGTTCCAGGTCCAACGGGGCGTCAGGCTCTTTGCGCGTCAGCAGTACGTAGGAGTTTTCCAGGTAGGGACGGCTGAAATTCAACTGCGTCTCTCGCTCACTGCTGGGCACAATGGCGCCGATGATATCGACTTTGCCGGTGTCGATTTGTTCGATCATCGCGTTGATGTCACGCCCGCGTTGAATCTCGAAGCGTAGCCCGGTACGCAGGCGTATCAGTTCCAGGAGGTCGGCTGTAATGCCGCGGAAATTGCCGTCGGCATCAAAGAACGTCAGCGGCGCAAAGGTTTCGTTGGCGATGACCGTGACCACGGGGTGTGCCTTGAGCCAACGCTCTTCGCGTTGGGTCAGTTGCAGCTTCTGATCGGTCAGCAGAATGTCGCTGCCGGCACTCCAGCGTTTGGCGATGTTTTCCCGTTCATGGGTGGGCAGTGCTGCCAGCACGGCGTTTACGATGTTCAAAAGGATGGGCTGGTCCTGGCGCAGGGCAAAACTAAATCCGTAGGCTTCGTGCTTGCCGAAGTTGGCCATATGGATATTTTTCAGGTAACCCTTGTTGATCATGTAATGGGTGGAAATGGTATCGCCAAGAAACACATCGGCCTGGTCGAATGCGACGGCATTCAACGCATTCTGATAGGAGGGATAGGCACGAATAATGGCCTTTGGATACAGCTTTTGTACCTCCTCCAGGGGCAGGTAGTGGTAGACCAGGCTCAAGCGAAGACCGGCCAGGCCATCGCTGAGGCTGCGGGTTTCTCCTTCGCGTGTTACCAGAACAGGCTGGTCCACGGCATACGGTGCCGAAAGGGTGAGCAATGGATGGGTGGCTTCAAAACCGTTGGAAGAACCCAGCAGGTCGATTTCACCTGACTCCAGTGCCTGGATGGACGCCTCCCGGGTCGGGTAGCGTTGCACCCTGACGGGTAACGCCAGTGCCTTGGCCAACACCCCGGCGTAATCGGCGGTGATGCCTTCATAGTCGTACCCGCTCGACGTGATATCGAACGGCGGGTAGTCGGGGGCTGCCGTACCCAGGATCAGCTCACGTTTGTTCTGCAGCCACCGGCGTTGAGTGGCGTCCATTGGCGTGTCCAGTTGGACGTTCCCTGCGCGGCTCAGTAAATTATAGTGCTCCGGTTGTGTTGCAGCGGCGAGCACAGTGGTGCTCAGGCACACGCCTGCGCTCAAAATAATGAGATAGTCCTTTATACACTTCGGCATCCGCTTTCTCACACCAGCGCGTTTCGTTTTGCCAGCTCGATAAGTTCTACCAAGGACTTTGCTTTCAGTTTTTGCATAAGCCTCTTTTTATACGTGCTGACGGTTTTGTTACTTAAAAACATTCCTTTGGCAATTTCCTTGTTGGTACGGCCTTGTGCAAAAAGTTGCAATACCATTAACTCTCGATCATTCACTGTTTTGAACAGCTCCAACTCTTCGTAGTTTGCTTCCGGTCCGCTCGTATTCAAGGCCTGGCTGGGAAAGTAGTTATAACCGGATAATACGGCGCGGATCGCACTCAGCAATTCACTCAGATCACCTTCCTTGCACACATAACCATCAGCACCTGAGCGCATGCAGCGAGTAGCAAACAGGGTGGGGGTTTGCGCCGTGAGGATAAGGGTCTTCATGGAGGTATTCATGGAGTTGAAGCGGCATAGCACTTCGAGCCCATCCAGTTTTGGGATTCCGATGTCCAGAATGATCAAGTCCGGAAGGCACTCGCGAACCATTTGTATCGCATCACAGCCATTATCGGTTTCGCCGACGACTTTATAGCCTTCGTGTTCCAGCAGCATTCGAATGGCCAGCCTGATTACAGGGTGATCATCGATGATGAAAACTGTGTTCATAATCATATTCCACGCAAGTGCAAATAAAGCGGGCACATTAGCTCAGAAGTTGAGGTGGGAGGATGAAGCAGCGGGGGGGAAGGTGCAAAACAGGAAAAGTCCTACAACAAAAACGGCTTAGGCTCACGCATTGCGAAGGCTTTGTGGGCGTTCATGTCGGCGCCTCAGGTTATTTGAAGGGTAAACCGCATGCCTGATGTTATCTAGCCAATCTCGGTAAGTTCTCTTAAGGCAGGATGTTTAATTTCCTACATTGATGAAAGCCATGAGTTCGTCCTGGTTCAGCGGTTTTGATAAGTAACCCAGCAGCGGCAGATTCCGCCGAAAGGCTTGCTTGCTCAGATACTCCAATTCGATCACGGGTAAACCACTGAGTAAAATGGCACCTGCTATAAAACATTGGCGGCTGGCTATTTCTATCAACTCCAGTCCAGGCAGGTCGGGCAGGCATTGATCGCACAGCATGAGATCGAAGGGGGCTTCGCCCTGCGTCATCAGTTGGATCGCTTGTTCAGCGTTTTCAGCCAGCGTCAATTGGTCGAAGCCAAAGCTCTTGAGCAGGCACTGGGTGGCAAGGCGCTGAAAGGGGTGATCCTCCACCACCAGGAGTCGAAGGTTGGACTTGAGCATAGGATGGGCACACGGTGAGTCAGATGGCGATTGGGCACGACGTAAAAGCGTGCGCGATTGTTCATCGTATGCTTGTACGAATTCGATCAGGCCGCTCTGTTCCCTTCGTAGGTAGCTTCCTTTCAGGGAGCAGGCGGTTGATCAAACGCTATTGAGGGCTAGAGCG
The DNA here is from genome assembly GCF_000934565.1 of Pseudomonas simiae. Lineage (NCBI taxonomy): Bacteria > Pseudomonadati > Pseudomonadota > Gammaproteobacteria > Pseudomonadales > Pseudomonadaceae > Pseudomonas > Pseudomonas simiae. Next base: position 1,898,496 of record NZ_CP010896.1, read on the forward strand.
CCCGGTCATCTCACGGGCCATCTCGGTGGCGTAGCTGTCGGTCATGCCGGCGATAAAGTCGATCATTCGCAGGAACGAGGTGTGCAGCGGCCACGCCGGGTCTGGCGCGTTGTTGCCCAGCAGATCGAGGATGCGTCGGTTCTTGAACGACGGCGTGCGTCCGCCGTGCTGCTCCAGGGCCGCACCGCAGAACGCATTCAGGAGAATTTCCAGGGTGGTGTAGGCGCCGATCTCGTGCAGCGTCTTGCGCTTGTCCTGGAAGATCTTCTTGCGCGCCATGTCCTTGGCATCCAGCACACAGCGCTTGGCCGGGCCGTGCATATGTTCTACCAAGTCGCCGGGCAGGGTGCCGGCGAGCAGGGCGTCCTGCTGTTCGACGAAGGCCTGTGCGGCTGCGTTGGTCAGATGTTCGATGGCCTTGCCGCGCAGGATTGCCAATTTGCGTCGGCGCGAGTCATGGGCGCCCAGTTGGCGATAGGTTTGGGGCAGATCGTCGCCCACCAGGTTCAGTAGCAGCGACTCGACTTCGGCGTATTCCAGCAACTCCATTTCCAGGCCGTCTTCCAGGTCGATCAAGGCGTAGCAGATATCATCCGCCGCCTCCATCAAGTACACCAGCGGGTGTCGGGCCCAGCGTTGTTCTTCGAGTTGCGGCAGGCCGAGCTTGTGGGCGATCTGCTCGAGGATCGGCAGTTCGCTCTGGTAGCAGCCGAACTTGTGCTTCTTGTAACCCAGGGAGTCCGCGTGGCGGGCGGTCCATGGGTATTTCAGGTAGGTGCCCAGGGTCGCATAGGTCAGCCGGGTGCCGCCGTCGAACTGGTGGTATTCCAGCTGGGTCAATACGCGGAAACCTTGGGCGTTGCCTTCGAAGTTGAGGAAGTCGTTACGCTCGGCGCTACTCATGTCGTCCAGCCAGCCGCGTCCTGCGGCTTGTTGAAACCAGTGGCGGATGGCGTCTTCGCCAGAGTGCCCGAACGGTGGGTTGCCGATGTCATGGGCCAGGCAGGCCGATTGCACCACCATGCCCAGGTCGCTGGGGTCACACCAGTCGGGCAGGGCGTTGCGCAGGGTTTCACCGACGCGCATGCCGAGGGAGCGACCCACGCAGCTCACTTCCAGGGAGTGGGTCAGGCGCGTGTGGATATGGTCGTTGCTGGAGACAGGGTGCACTTGGGTCTTGCGCCCCAGGCGACGAAAGGCGCCGGAGAAGATAATACGGTCATGGTCTTTGTGAAACGGGCTACGCCCCAGTTCTTCCGGGCTGTGCAGCGGTTTGCCAAGACGTTCGCGAGTCAACAGGGTGGGCCAATCCAAGGCGGGTACTCTCCGTGCGGTGAATGACCCTCCCAGCTTCCCGGTTCAGCGTGCCCTGGGCAAGCGAAAATCTACAGCCCGGCCGCGTCGATATCGATTAACAGCAAACGCTGACCGTTTTCGAAGAATTGTCCGGCCGTGAGGCAATACTGGTTGGTGGTGGCGTCGCGGTAGGTCGAGGACAGGGTCAGGCGACGTTCTTCCCAGCCTTCGGCCAGCAAGTGATAGAAGTAGGGGCGCCATGACCAGTTGTGGCCCAGGTAGCGGCTGTCGGACTGCCAGGCATCCTGGCGCCACTCGAAGTTGGGTGTCAGTTGGGTGCCATGCCGGTCACACTGGTAGAAGCGCAGCAGCCAGGGAAACGCCGGCAGTTGCGGCAGTTTGCTCAACGGTGCCTGGGCCTGGGCCCAGGTTTGCAGGATCTTCATCAGTTCGACCAGTTGATGGCGCAGCTGCATGATCCGCCCGCGCTCCGCCAGCTTCTGCTGGACATAGGCCGCGCGCAATTGGGCGAAGCGCGGGACGAAGGCGTCGGCGGCGAACCAGTCCAACCGGGCCGGGGCAAACAGATAACCCTGTACATAGCGCGAGCCGCACTCCAAGGCAAAGCGCAACTGCGCCTCGGTTTCCACACCTTCGGCAATGATCCAGCAGCCGGTCTTCTCGGCCATTTGCGCCAGGGCCCGCACCACTTCACTGCTCGGCCCACCACGGGCAGCTTCCTGGAACAGGCGCATGTCCAGCTTGAGGATATCCGGCTGCAACGCCAGCACCCGGTCGAGCTGGGAATAGCCGGCGCCAAAGTCGTCGATGGCGATGCGCGCACCGGCTTCGCGATAGCGCGCCACCACGTCAGCCAGGCGACGGATGTCGCCACCCAGCTCGGTGATCTCGAACACGATGCGCTGCGGATCGACGCCATGGTGCTGGATCTGTTTGAGGCTCGGCAGGGCCTGGCCCGGTCGCAGGCGATTGATCCAACGTGGCGAGATGTTCAGGCTCAGGAACCAGTCTTTGGGGGCTTCATGCAAGCGGCTCAGCGCATTGTCGCGAATCTGTCGGTCGAGTCGGCGCAAGGTTGCGCCCGGTGTGCGCGGGTCAGCGAACAGCGGGCCTACGGACTGCAGGCGACCGTCAGCCTGACGCAGACGGCCCAGGGCCTCGACGCCGGCGATGCGGCCCGTGGCAGTGTCGATAAACGGCTGGAAGCAGGCGAGCGGTTGCCCGTCGATCACGGCGCCTCCTTAGAATGGTTGGCGAAAAAAGGCCCGACCCTCGAAATGAGGGCCGGGCCGTTTCTGTTAGCAAGAATGCAGCCAGCCAGGCTCAACTTTTACGCGAAGAGCCCTGCATGGCCAGTTTGATCAGCGGGATCAAGCCGGCACCGAGGCGCACCAGGCGCGTCAGGCTGCCGATACCACCGCCCTTGGCGCCTTTGCCGGTAAAGAAGCCCATCAGCGTCACCGCGGCCACGCCCCACAGCGGCGCGTGCTTGAGGCCGAGGCTGTCTTGCCAGTTATGGCCCATGTTGCGCACCTTGTTCAAAGGCAGCATCAACTGCTGGGACTCGTGGCGAATCTCCTGACGGTGCATTTCCATGCGCAGACGAATCAACGCCTTGCGCATTTCCCGGCGGGAGGTGGTTTTCGGGATTTCAGTGATGCTCATGGCAGCAGGCGCTCCCGGTCATTGGCCAGCTCTTCGAGGGTGGCGTGGAACGGCGTGGACTCATCAAACACCGCCGCTTTTAAGCGCACGCCGCAAAACGCTGCGGCCAGGGTGTAGAACACGCACAGGCTGATGATCCCGGTCAGGCGATAACCGGTGTCCCAGACGAGGATCATCACCAGCGTGGACAGGCCCACCAGCAACAGCAGCGCAAACACCAGCGCCAGGCCGGCAAACAGCAGCAGGCTGACGGTGCGGGCTTTCTGTTCCTGCAATTCGATGCCAAACAATTCGACGTGGCTGTGCAGCAAGCCCAGTACGGCCGCGCCCAGACGTCTTGAGGTGGTGCCCGTGGACGAGCCCGTTTCGCCGATAGACATGATTAGCGCCTTGTGGCCAGCAGGCCGATCAGAAAGCCCACGCCGGCAGCAATGCCCACCGACTGCCAAGGGTTGGCTTGCACGTAATCTTCGGTCGCAGTGACCGCCGCCTGCCCGCGTTCGCGCAGGGAGTCCTCGGTCAATTGCAGGGTTTCGCGGGCCTTGAGCAGGCTTTCGTGGATCTTGCTGCGCAGCTCGTCAGCCTGGTCACCCGCCAGCACCTTGGTGTCATCCAGCAACTTTTCAGTGTCGCTGACCAGGGTTTGAAAATCCGCCATCAGTATTTCTTGAGCAGTCTTTGCAGTTCTTCTGGCCATGGGTATCTCCGTGATTGGCTGATCTGTACGTTTTCGAGTCACCGGCTTCGGTGAAGGTTCAGTGCAATTGTGTGGTACAGCTTTTGCTTTGCCTTGGTGCGCAGGCCCTGAGGCCTGCGCTGAATCTGGGCGGTCGGGCAGGAAGCCTTGAAAAACCTTACCCTAAATAACTGAAATTCGCGGAAAAACCCTATCGGTATCGGCTTGTTGTGTTGATCGCTGCGCTAAAGCGGTTCACGCCCTCTTAAGAGGGGTGGGGCCGGCGGTGCCAATTTAGTGCGCGCAACCCCGGATTGAACCGCTTTGGTGCTTTTTGCCTTTATTGCAGGCCTGCCAACCTCCATGGAAAATTTGCACAGTGCAGTGGACACGCTCGTCCACAGTTCCAATACCCTGTTTATCCTGATCGGCGCGGTCATGGTCCTGGCGATGCACGCGGGCTTCGCGTTCCTTGAAGTCGGTACGGTACGCCAGAAAAACCAGGTCAACGCGCTGTCGAAGATCCTCAGCGACTTCGCTATCTCTACGTTGACCTATTTCTTTATAGGCTATTGGATCTCCTACGGTGTGAGCTTCATGCAACCGGCGGCGGTGATCAGTGCCGACCATGGCTATGGTCTGGTGAAGTTTTTCTTCCTGCTGACCTTTGCGGCGGCGATCCCAGCCATCATTTCCGGGGGCATTGCCGAGCGTGCACGGTTTGCTCCACAACTCTGCGCTACGGCGTTGATCGTGGCATTTATCTATCCGTTTTTCGAAGGCCTGGTGTGGAACGGCAATTTCGGTCTGCAGGCCTGGCTGCTCGCGACCTTCGGTGCCAGCTTCCATGACTTTGCTGGCTCCGTGGTGGTGCATGCCATGGGCGGGTGGCTGGCGCTGGCGGCGGTGTTGCTGCTTGGTCCGCGCAACGGACGTTACCGCGAGGGGCGCTTGGTGGCGTTCGCGCCGTCAAGCATTCCGTTCCTGGCGTTGGGTTCTTGGATTCTGATCGTCGGCTGGTTTGGCTTCAACGTGATGAGCGCGCAGACCCTGAACAGCGTCAGCGGCCTGGTGGCGGTCAACTCGCTGATGGCCATGGTGGGTGGCACGGTTGCGGCCCTGATCATCGGCCGCAACGACCCAGGCTTCCTGCATAACGGCCCACTGGCCGGGTTGGTGGCGATCTGCGCCGGTTCCGACCTGATGCATCCGGTGGGCGCGCTGGTCACGGGTGCAGTCGCTGGCGGCTTGTTTGTGTGGTTCTTCATCGCGGCCCAGGATCGCTGGAAGATCGACGACGTGCTGGGTGTGTGGCCCTTGCACGGCCTGTGCGGCGTGTGGGGCGGCATTGCCTGCGGCATTTTCGGCCAGACAGCCCTGGGTGGATTGGGCGGCGTCAGCCTGATCAGCCAGTTGATCGGCACGGCCCTTGGCGTGCTGGTGGCGTTGGTGGGCGGCCTGCTGGTATACGGCGTGATCAAGCGCGTGCATGGGCTGCGCCTGAGCCAGGAAGAGGAGTACTACGGTGCGGACCTGTCGATCCACAAGATCGGCGCGGTCAGTCAGGATTGATCGGCGCCTCGTCAGCGGCGTCCGGGTGTGAGTAAAAGCCGTGCAGCAGGCGATAGCGGTTCTGCCGCACCTCATCGACTCGCGCCTGGACCTGTTGGTCCGGCAGGCCTAGCAGGATCAGGGCGTGGGAGGCGAGCATCAGGCTCGACTCCAACAGCTCGGGCACCACTTCGCTGGCGCCCGCGGCTTTCAGTTCCGCGAGCTGGCTGTCATCGCGAGTGCGCACCAGGATCGGCACTTCGGCGTTGATCCGGCGCGCCTCTTTCAACACCGCCAAGGCGACATCGCTGTTGTCCACGGCAATCACCACCAGCCGCGCACGTTCCACGCCGACCGCGCTGAGCAGGGCGCCGCGCCGACAGTCGCCGTAATGCACGCTGCTGTCTTCGGTGGCTGCTTCCTGTACGCGCTCCGGGTCGTCATCCAGGGCGATATATGCCTGTTGTTCCTTGCGCAGAAAACGCCCGATCGATTGGCCGACGCGGCCATAGCCGCAGATCACTGCGTGCCCGCGCAGCTCGGCGTTCAGCGCAGTGATTTCTTCCAGTTGCACTTGCTGGTTGGGTTTGCGGTGCAGGCGCAGGGCGATGCCAGGTGCGGCGCGCAACAGCAGCGGCGTGAGCAACATCGAGCAGAAGGTCGCCGCGAGCAACAAACCGTTGAATTCGTCAGGGATCAACCGGCTCTGCTGCATCTGTGCCATCAATGCAAAGCAGAACTCGCCACCCTGGGCCAGGGCCAGGCCGCTGCGCCAGGCTGTTTCACTGTCGCTGCCGCGCAGCTTGACCAGCACGGCGACCACGCAGCCTTTGACCAGCATCAAGGTAAGGGTCAGGCCGAGGATGAGCAGGCTGTGGCTGACAAACAATTGCAAGTCGATGAGCATGCCGATGCTGACGAAAAACAACCCTAGCAGGATGTCGCGAAAGGGCCGGATATCCGCCTCGATCTGGTGACGGTAGTGGCTTTCGCCCAACAACATGCCGGCCAGGAACGCCCCAAGAGCCGGGGAGAGCCCCAAGAGGTGAGTGAGCCAGGCGGTCAGCAACACGATCACCAGCGCCAGCAGCACAAACAACTCCGCTGAATGGGAGGCCGCCACTTCATGAAACAGCCGTGGCAATAACCAGCGACTGGCGAGCAGCAGGCCGACAAACAACACCACGGTCTTGCCCAGGGTCAGTGGCAGCGCCCAATACCAGGCTTGCTCGCCAGTGCCGGCGAACACCGGCACCAAGGTCAGCAGTAACACCGCTACCACATCCTGGAACAGCAACACGCCAATGGCGTTCTGGCCATGACTGCTGAAGATTTCCCCGAGGCTGGTCAGCTCCTTGCTGACGATGGCCGTGGATGACAGCGCCAGCCCAGCCCCCAGCAACAGGGCGATACCCGGCGCCACGCCCAGGATCATCAGCAACAGCCCCAGTAGCACCCCGCACCCCAACACCTGCAGGCTGCCCAGGCCAAACACCACACGGCGCAGGGCCAGCATCTTGGTCAAGGAAAACTCCAGGCCCAGGGAGAACAGCAGGAACACCACGCCCAGCTCGGCAAGGTCGGGCAACTCTTCGCTGTCATTCACCCAGTCCAGCGCGGTGGGCCCCACGGCCAGGCCGACGCAGAGGTAGCCCAGCACGGGCGGCAACTGCAGCCGGCGAAACAGCGCAATCACCACCAGGGATGAGGCCAGAATGATCAGCAGGTTGGCAAACACACGCATCTCCGTTGCAAGGGGGCAGGCAAAAAGCCGCAAGAGTCGGTGAATCAGTTATAGGCCATGGTGACCTGGGTCAGGGTTTTTGTGGTGGTGGGCTTCATGCCGCCACCGGGCATAGAATGTTGACCTACTTTCTGATCAGGTCCATTCGTCATGCTTCCTGAATGCCAGCTATTAGGCACCGTGGGTTGCCATCTTTGTGAGATTGCCGAAGCCGAAATCATGCCGCTCGTCGATAACGGGTTGCTGGTCGAACTGGTGGATATCACCGACCCCGAGGACCTGACCGACGTCTATGGCCTGCGGATTCCGGTGCTGCGTCGGGTGGACAGCGGTGCGGAACTGGATTGGCCATTCGACACACAACAGGTTGTTGCCTTCCTTCGTTAGGTTTATGCGATGGCAGGTTTCCAAATATTAAGTTACTGTATGTTTGTACAGCGATTGAAATAGAGGGAACGCCCGTGGTGAATGTCGAACAACTGAAAAGCAGCGTCAATCGCATGTCCGCCGACGTGGTGCGCGATGCGGTGAAGGAGCTGTGCCTCGATGGTCTGGTCACGGAAGGCAAGACGCCGTTCAACAAAGTGCACTTCAATACCTGTTTTGCCGAGATCGAGGCGCTGTTCCAGCGCGCCGGCTACCACAAGCAGCTGGATGTGGTGGGGTACCAGGGGTTGTTGTACGCGTTGTACGATCCGGGCCGTTGGGAAGCGGTGGATGTGCTGCGCTGGCTCAAGGAATTCACCGAGGCCGCCAGTGCCTCGCCGATCCTGCGGGCGGAGTTGGCCAAGGCCTGAGATCGGCCCTAGGCTCAATCCCGCTGCATGCGGGATAATGCCCGCCTGTTTGGTCAAAGGCGTCGAGCATTTCATGTCCACCTCCGGTTTTTCCGCGTCCCAACACCAAGCCAGCACGTTGTATCTGCCCCCCGGCCCTTGGGTGACGGTGCTGGATTGCCTGTGCGAGCACTTTCCGGCCATCGGCCGCGAACACTGGCTGGATCGCATCGCGCGAGGCCGAGTGCTGGATATCAACGGCAGCCCGATCGCCCTGGACCTGGCCTACAAGGAAGGCTTGTGCATCTACTATTTCCGCGAAGTGCCAAACGAGAAAGTCATCCCGGTGCAGGAAACCATCCTGTATGCCGACGAGCATCTGGTGGTCGCCGACAAACCGCACTTCCTGCCCGTGACCCCGGCCGGTGAATACGTCGAGCAAACCCTGCTGCGCCGTTTGATTCGCCGCCTGGATAATCCATCGCTGGTGCCGTTACACCGTATCGATCGGCACACCGCGGGGCTGGTCCTGTTCTCGGCCAACCCGGCCAGTCGCTCGGCTTACCAGCAACTGTTTCCCACGCGCCAGATCGATAAATTCTACGAAGCCATTGCGCCAGCGCTGCCGGACCTGACGTTCCCCAGGGTGCATAAAAGCCGGCTGGTCGATGGCGAACCGTTCTTTCGCATGCAGGAAGGTCAGGGTGTCGCCAACACCGAAACGGCCGTGGAGGTGCGCGAGAAAAAGGGCGATTTGTGGCGTTATGGCCTGTTCCCGGTGACGGGCAAGAAACACCAGTTGCGCGTGCACATGACCGCCCTCGGCGCGAGTATCTGTAACGACCCGTTCTACCCAGAGGTGATCAAGGACGCGGTAGACGACTACGCCAACCCCCTCAAACTGCTCGCCCAGGGTGTGCGGTTCATTGACCCGGTCACGGGTGAAGAGCGCAGTTTCCGCAGTCGGATCACCCTCGACTGGTAACCCCCGGAAACGACAAGGCCCGCGCGAGGCGGGCCTTGATGGCAAACGTTAAGACTTACAAGTCTTTGACGGTGCGAACCTGGTCTTTGTTGATGCGGGTGCGCTTGCCGTCAAGTTGTTCGAATTCGTAGAAACCCGAATCTTCATTGTATTTCGGGGTGTCGACGGCCTGGATTTCGCGACCGTCATTCAAGGTGATCACTGTTGGCGAGGCGCAACCGGCGAGGGTGGCGAGGCCCAGTGCAAGCATGAGAGCGGCGATGGTCCGTTGAGTCATGAGTCTGTCTCCGAGAGAATACTTTTTAATAGCTGACCTTGTGACGCGTGCAGCGCCGACAAAGTTCCTTGTGCGAGGTTCATTCTGACACGCCCGATGGCGTCTGTAACAGCTCCGGCGTATTAAGGTTGGCCAGGCGAGGGTCATCCGCCGGGCATTCCAGACCCACGCCGCCCAGTTGTAGAAACAGCTTGCGCGGGCTGCGCTCACCGGCGTGCCACGCGCTGTCTACCGCGTCGCGCAGGCCGGTGGGGACGATGCAGATCAACGGTTCCCAGAACGCACCATGGCGCACCATCACCGGCAGCCGCGGGTTGCGTTGCGCGGTTTCACGCAGCGCCTGGATCAGCCCTGCGTCGATATGCGGCACATCGCACGGCAGTATCAGCAGGTGCGCATGACGTGCGGCGGCGAGCCCCGCCCGGATACCGGCGAGCGGGCCGGGGAAGTCCGGGCTGTCGTCATTCACCAACTGGTCGGCGTAGGCGGCATAGTGTTGCGGGTTGCGGTTGCACGAGATGATCAGGTCATCCGTGAGCGGTCGCACCAAACGTTGCACGTGCGCGATCAAGGGCTGGCCGCGCCATTCCAGCAAGCCTTTGTCCTGGCCGCCCATACGTTGGCCGCGCCCGCCGGACAGCAGCAGCACCGAGCAGGGCAGGAGGGATGAATCGATAGGCATAACGGTTCCGCAGCGGCAGCAAAAGGGGGGCCTGTGATATAACATCGGGCTGTTCCTTCGACAACCGGACCGTGCCATGAAAGCCAAGGCAGATGCGCCCTTCGTACCCCTGAATATCGCTGTATTGACCGTCAGCGACACCCGTACCCTCGACACCGATACCTCCGGCCAGGTCTTCGTCGACCGCCTGACTGCCGCCGGCCACCACCTGGCCGAGCGCGTGCTGCTCAAGGACGACCTCTACAAGATCCGCGCCCAGGTCGCTCACTGGATCGCCGAAGACGTGGTGCAAGTCGTGCTGATCACCGGCGGCACCGGCTTCACCGGCCGCGACAGCACCCCCGAAGCGGTGAGCTGCCTGCTGGACAAACAGGTCGATGGCTTTGGTGAACTGTTCCGTCAGATTTCCGTGGCCGACATTGGCACGTCCACCGTGCAATCCCGTGCCCTGGCCGGCCTGGCCAATGGCACCCTGGTGTGCTGCCTGCCGGGTTCCACCAATGCGGTGCGCACCGGTTGGGATGGCATCCTCGCCGAGCAACTGGACAACCGTCACCGCCCGTGCAATTTCGTACCGCACCTGAAACAGGCTGAGCCTTGTGAGTCCCGTGGGTAAGCCCGGCAAGACCGGCGCTCTGCTGCCGGTGGAAGACGCGTTGGCACAGCTGCTGGCCATGGCCGAAGCCGCGCCGATCCGCGAGCAGGAAACGCTGCTGCTGGCGGACTGCGACAGCCGTGTACTGGCGCAAGACCTGATCTCCACCCTCGACCTGCCGCCGTGGCCAAACAGCGCCATGGACGGTTACGCCGTACGCCTGGCGGACTGGACGGGGGAGCCGTTGGTGGTCAGCCAGCGGATTTTCGCAGGCCAGGCGCCACAGCCTCTGGCGGCGGGCACCTGCGCCCGCATCTTCACCGGCGCCCCGGTGCCGGAAGGGGCCGACTGCGTGGAAATGCAGGAAAACGCCGTGGTTCACGCCGATGAGCGCGTGAGCTTCACCGAACCTCTGCACGCCGGCCAGAACATCCGCCCCCAGGGCCAGGAAACCACGGTTGGCGAGTTAGTGTTGTCGGCCGGCACGCGCCTGGGCCCGATTGAACTGGGGCTGGCGGCGTCCCTCGGTCGTGATCGCCTGGCGGTGGTACGCCGCCCGCGCGTGGCGGTTTTGTCCACCGGTGATGAACTGATCGAGCCGGGCTTGCCGCTGGGGCCGGGGCAGATCTACAACAGCAACCGACGGGTGCTGTGCTCATGGCTGGCGCGCATGGGTTGCGAAGTGATCGACGCCGGCATCTTGCCGGACGATCTGGAGCAGACCCGCACACGTCTGGGCGGTTTGGGCAGTGTCGACTTGATCCTGTCGACGGGCGGTGTGTCGGTGGGCGAAGCGGACTTTCTTGGGATCGCCCTGCGTGAAGAGGGTGAGCTGGCGTTGTGGAAGCTGGCTATCAAACCCGGCAAGCCGCTGACCTTCGGCCACTTCCGTGGCGTACCGGTGATCGGCCTGCCAGGCAACCCGGCGTCGACGTTGGTGACGTTCGCGCTGCTGGCACGCCCTTACTTGCTGCGCCGCCAAGGTGTGCAGGATGTCGAGCCATTACGTTTTGCAGTGCCAGTGGGGTTCACCTGGTCCAAGCCGGGCAATCGCCGCGAATACCTGCGCGGTCGTATCGAGCAGGGCAAGGCGATCATCTACCGCAACCAGAGCTCCGGCGTGCTGCGCAGTGCGGCGTGGGCGGAGGGGTTTGTGGAGGTGTTGGAGGGGACGACGCTGGAGATGGGTGACCGGGTCAATTTCATTCCTCTAAGTGAAGTTCTGAACTGAACACAGGTCAAAAAAGTGGGAGCGGGCTTGCTCGCGAATGCGTTGGATCAGCCAGCGCATTGAGTGGCTGACACACCACATTCGCGAGCAAGCCCGCTCCCACAGTTTGTTTTGTGTTTGTCTGTGAGTCAGTAGTCATCCCCACGCTCCGTCACATCCCGCTCCACCGGGCCCGCATCCGGGTCATACCCCACCGGGAACTTGCCCTTCAATGTCCATGCAAACGCAATGATCTCGGCAATCGTGCGGTACAACTCCTCTGGAATGCTGTCACCCAGTTCCATCCGCGCCAGCAGCTTCACCAGCTCGGCGTTTTCATAGATGGGCACTTCGTTTTCCCGCGCCAGCTTCAGGATGGCCTCGGCCAGGGCATCGTCGCCCTTGGCGGTCAGGGTTGGTGCCTGCTGGCCGTCGTACTTGAGGGCGATCGCCTGGCGCGGTGGCGTAGGGTTTTTCATGCGGTCTCATCCACCCAGCGTTGCTCCAGTCCGGTTTTAGGCCCGCGCGGCGGGGTGCCGAGGTGGCAATCGAGGTCGCCGACATTGATGCCCGATGTCACCAGGCGTTCGCGCAGGTTGCCCAAGTGGCTTTCGATCAAGCTGGCGGTAAAGGGCCGGGAGGCCCACAACTGGCTGGACAGTTTGCCCTGGCTCAATTGCGCCTGGACCTGCAAAGGCCCCAGCGGCTCCATGTCGAAAGCCAACTCGACGCGCCAGAGCATCTGTTTGGCGTCCTTTTTTTCTTTGCGATCGGGCTGATCCTTGTCCGGCGCCGGCTCTTCGCGTTGGAACTTGACCTGCAACGGCACGATGTCCTGCAGGGTGCGCATGGGGATTTCCAACTGCCAGGTGGTTTGCAGGCGGCCGTCGGCGGTGGTGCCTGTTTGTTCCAGGCTCGACAGCTGATGGCTTTGCAACCGCGAGATCGCCCCGGCGGCCAGGCGCAGCAGGTTTTCCAGGTCGCCTTCGCCTTCCAGTTTTGCCATCAACCGTTCGGGCAGTGGGAAGCCGGCGGGCATCTGGCGCGCGCTGACCTGGCCGAGCGTATTCAGTGGACTGCGCACGAAGTTGGGCAGCACCTGGGCCAGGGTGTTGGCGGCGAGGATGGCATTCATATTGGTGTTGGCGGGTAGGGCTGGCAGCAAATCGGCGACCAGGCGCAGCAAGGCGCCTTTCATATCCAGAGGCGGGATCTGTGGGTTTTGCCCGGCAAGCAGCTTGGCTTCAAGAAACGCGCCGCTGTTCTGGATGACTTGCGCCAGTACCTTGGGATTGCTGACCTGGGCCAGGTCGGGCAGGGCGGCAAGCAAACGCTCGGCGGCGTCGCGCAGCTCGGCGGAGGTCGTGTCGCCGCGCGGCAGGTTTTGCAGCGCGGTGAAGACCGCATCCAGCGAGCCCTGGCGACTTTGCTGGGTCGACAGTTGCTGCGTGACGGCCAACTGATCCTTGAGCCCGCTCAACGGCACAAAGCTCAAGGTCTGCGTATTCTGCACCACAGCGCTGAGCAGGCTGCCGACGCGCAGTGGCTGGGGGCTTTCCACGCTCAGGGTCGCGCCGGCCAGCGCGCTGTTGAGCACGGTGACCAATGACCGATAGATCGCCGGTTGCGCCGTGCCCTGGGGCAGCATCTGGGTGGTCAGCACCTTGGCCTGCAACAGTGTGCCCACCGGCATCTGATCCGTGTCGATGCGGGTGAGGGCGGCGACATTGGCGCTCAAGGCTTGTTGCAGGCTGAGGGTCAGGTTGCCGGTGGGCGTCTGGCTCACCGCCACGTTGCTGCCCAGCGGCAGCGGCTGCGGGCTGCTTGCCTGCACCAATGTCTGGCGACCGCCCTCGAGGGTCAACTTGAGCAACAACTGAAAGGCTTCACCGCCTTGTTTCAGGGCGATGACCTCGGCATTCGCGGTTTTGCCTGGGTCGATCAGGCCGATCTGCGGCTCCAGCAGTTTCAACAGTTCGCCGGCCACAGGCGCAGGGCCGGGCCCGGCTGCCGGAGCAGGTGGAAGCGTAGGAAGGTTGATCTCACCGGTCATCGCGCGCGTCGTCTCTGGGGAAATTGCCCTCTTTAGAGTAGGGCATCACATGTATAATGCCGCCCGTCTGCAAAGAGAGCGGTAAAAACCTCACAACTATTTGATCCAGCTCTCTAAAATCGGTCGCCAAAGCCGTTATTGTGCATTTCTCTTTAACGGCCGCTGCACCGCCGACTTGAACCGTAAAGGCCCGCGATCTTTTGACCAGCCCTCTTCTTGAAGCCGTAGCGCTCTCCTGTGAACGCGACCTGCGCCTGCTGTTCGAGCACCTCGAATTGCGGCTGACGGGCGGTGACATGGTGCAGGTCAGCGGGCCCAACGGCAGCGGCAAGACCAGTTTGCTGCGCCTGCTGGCGGGGTTGATGCAACCCACGGCTGGTGAAGTTCGACTGAATGGCAAACCCCTCAACGAACAACGCACCGAACTGGCACGCAACCTCATTTGGATCGGCCACGCCGCCGGGATCAAAGACGTGCTCACCGCCGAAGAAAATCTCAGCTGGCTCAGCGCCCTGCATCATCCCGTATCCCGCGATGCCATCTGGCAGGCTCTGGCCGCCGTCGGCCTCAAAGGCTTTGAAGATGTTCCCTGTCACACCTTGTCCGCCGGTCAACAGCGCCGCGTGGCTCTGGCGCGTTTGTATCTGCCGGGCCCGCCGTTATGGATTCTCGACGAGCCCTTCACCGCCCTGGATAAACAAGGCGTCGCCCAGCTTGAAGAGCACTTGGCGCGGCATTGCGAACAGGGCGGCACGGTATTGCTCACCACCCACCACACCCTGACGCGTATGCCCGCCGGCTACCGTGATCTTGACCTGGGGGAGTGGTCAGCATGAGCGTATTCGCCCTGTTGGTCGCCCGCGAAGCGCGGTTGCTGTGCCGTCGGCCGGCCGAACTGGCCAACCCGCTGGTGTTTTTCGCGATTGTCATCGCGTTGTTCCCGCTGGCGGTCGGCCCTGAGACTAAACTGTTGCAAACCTTGTCCCCAGGACTGGTGTGGGTGGCCGCGCTTTTATCGGTTCTGCTCTCGCTGGACGGGTTGTTTCGCAGTGATTTCGAAGACGGTTCCCTAGAACAGTGGGTCCTTTCGTCGCACCCCCTGCCACTTCTGGTACTGGCCAAGGTGCTGGCACACTGGGCTTTTTCCGGCCTGGCGCTAGTCTTGCTCTCGCCGCTGCTGGCGATGATGCTGGGCTTGCCCGTCGAATGCCTGCCGGTGTTGCTCCTGTCCTTGTTGCTCGGTACGCCGGTGCTCAGCCTGTTGGGGGCGGTGGGCGCAGCGTTGACCGTGGGTTTGAAGCGGGGTGGCCTGTTGCTGGCCCTGTTGATTCTGCCTTTGTACATCCCGGTATTGATCCTGGGCAGTGGTGCTTTGCAGGCCGCGCTCATGGGCATGCCGGCGACTGGTTACCTCTTGTGGCTTGGTAGCCTGACCGCCCTGGCGGTAACCCTGACACCCTTTGCTATAGCCGCCGGCCTGAAGATCAGCGTCGGCGAATAATGAGGTCTGGTTAAGCGTTGTCTTAACCAGTAAAGACCCTAAGCTTTTCGCAACGACGAAAAGCTACCGTGATGGATACAGCAATGAACTGGACCTGGTTTCACAAGATCGGCTCGCCCAAATGGTTCTATGGCATCAGCGGCAAGCTGCTGCCGTGGCTGAGCGTCGCCGCCGTGTTGCTGATCGGCATCGGCCTGGTCTGGGGCCTGGCCTTCGCGCCGCCGGACTACCAGCAAGGCAACAGCTTTCGCATCATCTATATCCACGTTCCCGCCGCGATGCTGGCCCAGTCCTGCTACGTGATGCTGGCGGTGTGCGGCATCGTCGGCCTGGTGTGGAAGATGAAACTGGCGGACGTGGCCCTGCAATGCGCTGCGCCGATTGGTGCGTGGATGACTGCCGTGGCGCTGGTCACGGGCGCGATCTGGGGCAAACCCACCTGGGGCTCGTGGTGGGTGTGGGATGCACGACTAACGTCCATGTTGATCCTGCTGTTCCTGTACTTCGGTCTGATTGCCCTGGGCAACGCGATCAGCAATCGTGACAGCGCTGCCAAAGCCTGCGCGGTGCTGGCGATTGTCGGCGTGATCAACATCCCGATCATCAAATACTCGGTAGAGTGGTGGAACACCCTGCACCAGGGCGCCACCTTCACGCTCACCGAAAAGCCGGCAATGCCCGTAGAGATGTGGGCGCCGCTTCTGTTGATGGTGCTGGGGTTCTACTGTTTCTTCGGCGCCGTGCTGCTGATGCGCATGCGCCTCGAAGTGCTCAAGCGTGAATCGCGCACCCGTTGGGTCAAGGCCGAAGTACAAAGCAGCCTGGGAGCGCGCGCATGAGTTTTGCTTCTTTCAGCGAGTTTCTCGCCATGGGCCATCACGGCCTGTATGTCTGGACGGCCTATGGCATCTGCCTGGCAGTGCTGGCCCTCAACGTCGCCGCGCCGATCCTGGCCCGCAAGCGTTACCTGCAACAAGAGGCGCGTCGTCTGCGCCGGGAGACCGATAAGTGAATCCGCTGCGTAGAAAGCGTCTGTTGATCATCCTTGCGATTCTGGTGGGCGTCGGCATTGCCGTCGGCCTGGCCTTGAGCGCCCTGCAGCAGAACATCAACCTGTTCTACACCCCGACCCAGATCGCCAATGGCGAAGCGCCGGTGGACACACGGATCCGCGCCGGCGGCATGGTTGAAAAGGGCTCACTGAAGCGTTCCGGTGATTCCCTCGACGTGACCTTCGTGGTCACCGACTTCAACAAGGCCGTGACCATCACCTACCGCGGCATCCTCCCGGACCTGTTCCGCGAAGGCCAGGGCATCGTCGCCCTGGGCAAGCTCAATGCCGACGGCGTGGTGGTGGCCGACGAAGTGCTGGCCAAGCACGATGAGAAATACATGCCGCCGGAAGTCACCAAGGCCCTGAAAGACAGCGGCCAATCCGCGCCAACGCCTGCCAAGGAGGGCTAAGCCATGACGTCCGCACTGTTTATTCCGGAGCTGGGTCAGTTGGCGATGATCCTCGCCCTGTGCTTTGCCATCGTCCAGGCCGTGGTGCCATTGCTCGGCGCCTGGCGCGGTGATCGCTTGTGGATGAGCCTGGCGCAGCCTGCGGCCTGGGGCCAGTTTGCGTTCCTGCTGTTCGCGTTTGGCTGCCTGACCTACGCCTTCATGACCGACGACTTTTCCGTCGCCTACGTCGCCAACAACTCCAACACGGCGTTGCCTTGGTACTACAAGTTCAGTGCCGTGTGGGGCGCCCATGAAGGTTCGCTGCTGCTGTGGGCGTTGATCCTCGGCGGCTGGACCTTCGCCGTGTCGGTGTTCTCACGGCAACTGCCGCAAGTGATGCTGGCTCGCGTGCTGGCGGTGATGGGCATGATCAGCATCGGCTTCCTGCTGTTCCTGATCATGACCTCCAACCCGTTCAGCCGCATCCTGCCGCAGATCCCGGCGGACGGGCACGACCTCAACCCACTGCTGCAGGACATCGGCCTGATCGTGCACCCGCCGATGCTCTACATGGGTTACGTGGGGTTCTCGGTGGCCTTCGCCTTTGCCATCGCCGCCTTGCTCGGCGGACGTCTCGATGCGGCCTGGGCGCGCTGGTCGCGGCCGTGGACCATCGTGGCCTGGGCGTTCCTCGGCATCGGTATCACCTTGGGGTCCTGGTGGGCCTACTACGAACTCGGCTGGGGCGGCTGGTGGTTCTGGGACCCGGTGGAAAACGCCTCCTTCATGCCCTGGCTGGTCGGCACCGCGCTGATTCACTCGCTGGCCGTCACCGAAAAACGCGGCGTGTTCAAGAGCTGGACCGTGCTGCTGGCCATCGCGGCGTTTTCCCTCAGCCTGCTCGGCACATTCCTCGTGCGTTCGGGCGTGCTGACCTCGGTGCATGCGTTCGCGTCCGACCCTGAGCGCGGCGTTTTCATCCTGATCTTCCTGCTGTTTGTGGTGGGGGGTTCCCTGACGTTGTTTGCGTTGCGTGCGCCAGTGGTCAAGAGCCGGGTCGGCTTCAACCTGTGGTCGCGGGAAACCCTGTTGCTGGGCAATAACCTGGTGCTGGTGGTGGCCGCGTCGATGATCCTGCTCGGCACCCTGTACCCGCTGGTGCTGGATGCCTTGAGCGGCGCCAAGCTGTCCGTGGGCCCGCCGTACTTCAACGCGTTGTTTATCCCGTTGATGGGCCTGTTGATGGTGGTGATGGCCGTTGGCGTGCTGGTGCGCTGGAAAGACACCCCGGTGAAATGGCTGGTGGGCATGCTGATGCCGGTGCTGCTCGGTAGCGTGGCCTTGGCCGTGATCGCCTGGGTTGCCTACGGCGATTTCAACTGGGCAGTGCTCGCCACCTTCCTGCTCGCCGCCTGGGTATTGCTGGCCGGCGTGCGTGACATCTTTGACAAGACTCGCCACAAAGGCCTGATCAAAGGCCTGCCAACCCTGACCCGCAGCTATTGGGGCATGCAGATCGCCCACATCGGCATCGCCGTGTGCGCCCTGGGTGTGGTGCTCTCCAGTCAGAACAGCGCCGAGCGCGACCTGCGCCTGGCACCGGGAGAGTCCATGGACCTGGCCGGTTACCACTTCATTTTTGAAGGCGCCAAGCACTTCGAAGGGCCGAACTTCACGTCAGACAAAGGCACCGTTCGTGTAGTCCGCAACGGTAAGGAAATCGCCGTGCTGCACCCGGAAAAACGTCTGTACACCGTGCAGAGTTCGATGATGACCGAGGCCGGTATCGACGCCGGTTTCACCCGCGACCTGTATGTGGCGCTGGGTGAACCCTTGGGCGACGGTGCCTGGGCGGTGCGTGTGCATGTGAAACCGTTTGTACGCTGGATCTGGTTCGGCGGCTTGCTCACCGGTTTCGGTGGTTTGCTGGCTGCGCTGGACCGGCGTTATCGGGTCAAGGTCAAGAGCCGGGTGCGTGAAGCCCTCGGTCTGCAAGGAGCGGCGGTATGAAGCGTTGGTTGATGGTTGTGCCGCTGGCGTTGTTCCTGGTGGTCGCCGTGTTCCTGTATCGCGGCCTGTATCTGGACCCGGCCGAGCTGCCCTCAGCGATGATCGGCAAGCCGTTCCCGGCGTTTTCACTGCCGACCGTGCAGGGCGACAAGACCCTGACTCAAGCTGACTTGCTAGGCAAACCGGCGCTGGTCAACGTGTGGGGCACCTGGTGCATCTCCTGCCGTGTCGAACACCCGGTGCTGAACAAGCTGGCCGAGAAGGGCGTGGTGATCTACGGCATCAACTACAAGGACGACAATGCGGCGGCCTTGAAATGGCTGGCCGAGTTCCACAACCCTTATCAGCTGGATATCCGTGATGAAGACGGCAACCTCGGCCTGAACCTCGGCGTCTACGGTGCCCCGGAAACCTTTTTCATCGATGCCAAGGGCGTGATCCGTGACAAGTACGTCGGCGTGATTGACGAAGTGGTCTGGCGCGAGCAACTGGCCGCCAAGTACCAGGCACTGGTCGATGAGGCCAAGCCATGAAGCGTCTGTTAGCCGCTGCAGTCCTGGCGCTTGGACTGGTCGGCGTGGCCCATGCCGCCATCGACACCTACGAGTTCGCCAAGGACGGTGATCGCGAGCGCTTTCGCGAACTGACCAAGGAACTGCGCTGCCCCAAGTGCCAGAACCAGGACATCGCCGACTCCAACGCACCCATCGCCGCCGACCTGCGCAAAGAGATCTTCCGCATGCTGGGGGAGGGCAAGGACAACCAGCAGATCATCGACTTCATGGTCGACCGCTACGGTGATTTCGTGCGCTACAAACCGGCCCTCACCGGCAAGACCGCGCTGCTCTGGTTCGGCCCCGCCGGGCTGTTGCTGACTGGCGTGGTGGTGATGGCCGTGATTGTGCGCCGCCGCCGCGCCGCGCCGACCGATGGTTCCGACGCGCTGTCCCCTGAAGAGCGTAAACGCCTCGACCAATTGCTGGACACCAAGACTGATGATTGATTTCTGGCTCGCAGCCGGCTTGCTGCTTCTGATTGCCCTGAGTTTCCTGTTGATCCCTATACTGCGCGGCCGCCGTGCCCAGCGTGAAGAGGACCGCACCGCGTTGAACGTGGCGCTGTACCAAGAGCGTGTCGCCGAGCTGCAAGTGCAGCAGGACGAAGGCGTGCTCAACGCCGCGCAACTCGACACCGGCCGCGCCGAAGCGGCGCGTGAATTGCTGGCCGACACTGAAGGTGTAGAAAAGCCCCGTGAATCGCGCCTGGGCAAGCCGCTGCCATTTATGGCCGCGTTTTTGGTGCCAGTCCTGGGTGTTGCGCTGTACCTGCATTACGGGGCCAGCGACAAGGTTGAACTCACCCGCGAATTCGCCCAGCCACCGGTGTCCATGGAAGACATGACCCAGCGCTTGGAACGCGCCGCTGCCGCCCAGCCGGATTCGGCAGAAGGCCTGTACTTTCTGGGCCGTGCCTACATGGCCCAGGACCGGTCCGCCGATGCCGCCAACGTGTTCGAACGCACCGTGGCGCTGGCCGGTCGTCAGCCGGAACTGCTCGGCCAATGGGCCCAGGCGCAGTACTTTGCCGACAACAAACAGTGGTCGCCCAAGGTTCAGGCGTTGACGGACGAGGCCTTGAAGCTTGATCCGAAGGAAGTCACCAGCCTTGGCCTGCTGGGTATCGCTGCGTTTGAAGGCCAGCGTTATCAGGAGGCTATCGACTACTGGAACCGTCTGCTGGCCCAGCTGCCACCGGAAGACAACTCCCGTGCGGCGTTGCAAGGCGGTATCGACCGTGCTGCCGAAAAACTCAAAGAGAGCGGTGGCACCGTCGCCCCTCAAAAAGCCGCGATGAAAGTTCGTGTGGATCTGAGCGCCGACGTGAAGGCCAAAGCCCTGCCCACCGACAGCGTATTCATCTTCGCCCGCGCCGTGAAAGGCCCGCCGGCACCGTTGGCAGCCAAACGCGTCACCGTCGCCGAACTGCCGATCACCGTCGAACTGGGCGATGCCGACGCAATGATGCCGCAGTTGAAACTGTCGAACTTCCCCGAAGTCCAACTGGTTGCGCGCATATCCCGGGCAGGTGTTCCGACAGCTGGCGAATGGATCGGCCGCAGCCAACCCTTGGCCAGCACCACCACTGCGCTGCAGCAGCTGACCATCGACAGTCCGGATAAGTAATTTCGAGGAAACGCCTATGACCGCACTCGCAAGAATCACCCTGCTCAGCCTGGTATTGGGCCTGAGCGCTTGTGCGGTCCACCGCCCACCTCCTGCGCCCACCGGCCCGACCATTCCACCGTCGGGCCCGTCGACCCAGCCGAGCACCAAGCCGTCCGGCCCGGTGACCCCAGCGCCGAAGCCAGTGCCGACTAAGTCAGCGACGTTCGCCCCACCGCCGGGCGCGGTGAGCCACTGGGACGGCAGGATGCAGGTGTATGTGCTCGACGAACAGCCCGACACCTTCTACCGCCAGCGCACCTACTACCGCTGGAGCAACGGCTGGAGCCGCTCCATCAGCCCGAACGGCCCATGGGAAGAAACCGACGTGCAAGGCGTGCCGCCGGGGTTGAGCAAGCAATACGCGCAATGACAAAAGGCGACCTTTGAAAGGTCGCCTTTTTTATTCTCAACAGCCAACCTGGCCATCAACCCCCCACTTAACGTCGCCCAGGTAAGAGGGCGCGCCAAACGTGGTGCGCGGCGGGTGGGACTCGGGTAATGTGGCCGCCGCCGGCCTGGCGGCTGAGGGATTGCTGGGTATACTTTCCAGTGACTATTACCCGGCCAGCCTCTGGCGAGCAGTCAAGATGATTAGCCTGGGCTTCCGGTAGTGCAACAAGCAGGGCGACAAGCGAAGAGGGTGTTTTGATGGCAGGCAGGTTGATCTATCTCATCGGGCCCTCCGGCTCGGGCAAGGACAGCCTGCTGGATGCCGCACGCCCACGTCTGGCCGAGCGCGGTTGTCGCATTGTGCGCCGCGTTATCACTCGCTCGGCGGAAGCGGTGGGCGAGGCGGCGCAAGGGGTTAGCCCGGAGCAGTTTGCCTCGATGCAGGCCGAGGGCGCATTTGCCCTCAGCTGGCAGGCGAATGGCTTGTCCTATGGCATTCCGAAAGTGATCGACGATTGGTTGGCGGCAGGTGACGACGTGCTGGTCAACGGCTCCCGTGCGCACCTGGCACAGACCCGCGAGCGTTATCCGACGTCGCTGGTGTTGCTGCTGACGGTGGATCAGGCGGTACTACGCCAGCGCTTGATCGCACGCGGGCGTGAGGCACTGGTGGATATCGACGCCCGCCTGGCACGCAATGCGCGGTTCACTGCCGAGTTGATCGCGGGGAATGGGGCGGGGTTGTTCGTGCTGGACAACTCCGGTCCCCTGGAACATACGGTCGAGCGCCTGCTGTGCTGCCTCGACCACGGGCACTCGGCATGCGCCTGACGCGGGCGTTGTGCAGTATTGAGGCTATAGGGTTAACTCGACGGGATCACCCGTGTTGGCGAGGGTGAACCCGTTTTTCTGGAAGCAACTCACCGCCCATGTGGACTTTTTATAGCACCGTGCGTAGATACGCTTCTGGCCATTGTTCAAAGTGATTTCGTGTTGAATCAGCGCTGTCATGCACCCTGTCCGGCGTAACGCTTTCAGCGTCCAGGCCAGGTGGATTTCGATTTCATTAGCATCCACCAGCGACAGTGCGAACGCCGCAGGCACGGAGTTGACTTCGGCCACCCAGGCTCTGGAAGTGACTTGATGGGGACGCGTTTGTCCCGCCCTCAACTTGATCATCGTGAAAGGTACGCCAGAAAGTGCGGCGCCAAGCAACGCGTTCGCTTGGGTGTAGGCAGTGGGTAGAAAGTGTTTGAATGCAACGCCCTCCTTGAGCATGGCAATCACCGGTGCTCGATCGTTTTCCTGCAGGGGTCGTATGGTCACGGTCATTTTGCTTTCCTTATGGGAGACAGGCAGAACATTGGCCCATCGGTACTTCAAGAGTATCCAGGCATCTACGCAGGTTCTACTCAACTACACGCCGTTCAGCCGTGTTATGTGGGGCGCGCCTCAGTAAACCCGTCCACCTATTCCAGACCAGTTCACCGATGCGCAGGGCGACGTCGATGTCTTCTCATGTGTTTACGGTGTCGAGCAGGCAGGTTTTCAATATCCCGTAAAACAGCCGTCAGTCAGCCCCGCGTCTTTTGTGCTTGAGTAAAGATAACTCTAGGGTTACTTTTATTCAGGCCAAGCCAAGGAGGCAGGGGTGCAAAGCAGGTTATTGATCAAAGAACTGCAAGAGGCGGGTTGGGTGTTGGACCGGGTCGCGGGCAGTCATCATATTTTTACTCACCGCTATAACCCGTACACCATTCCGGTACCCCACCCAAAAAAGGACCTGCCGCTGGGCACTGTCAAAAGCATCAGGAAACGCGCCGGCTTGTTTCAGTTTTAAGGAGAACATTCATGCAATACCCAATCTGTATCGAATGGGGCGATGACTTCACCGCCACCGGTATTCAGATCCCCGACATCCCTGGCGCAGTCACCGCTGGGGACAGTTTTGAGGAGGCCTATAACGCTGCGGTGGAAGTCGCCCACATCATGCTGCAAGAGATTGCCGCAGAGGGTGGACCGATTCCCCTGCCAACGTCGGTGGCCAACCATCATGCGCACGAAGATTACGCCGGCATGGGCTGGGGGATGTTGGAGTTGGACATCTCGCCCTACCTGGGCAAGACCGAGAAGGTCAATGTGACCTTGCCCGGTTATGTCATCCAGCGCATCGACCGTTATGTGCGTGAGCACAAGGTCAAGAGTCGCTCTTCCTTTCTGGCGGATGCCGCGCTGGAGAAGCTGGTGCGGTCCTGAGGAAGATTTAAGGGATATGTCCTGATCGTTGGGAAAATAGCGTACTGGCACCCGAAGTGCTTTTTTAGATTTTGTTTTTTTCTTGTTAAAACAACTCGATGCCGCCGGGGATTTTGTGTTGTCGGGTGTTTAAATTGCAACGGAATACCTGGTTGTATCGCCTCCTGTTTCGACGCGCGCAGGTGTTGCGGTTAGAACCAAATCTGCGTTGGTATCGGATTTTTCAGCGTGCGAATTTACCTCTGGAAGGGTTGGTCAACGATCGCTTGACCGGCTCCCGTTATTGAAACCAAAGGTGTCGCACAATGAATAATTATGACCTGCGCAGTAGGAGTTCTCTGAATAGCGTGCCGGTAGCGGACTTCGGCCCGTTGGGTGTGGGGGCTGGGAGTAAACCGTCTTACACAACGGACCAGGCGGCTAATCAACTTACCCGGGAAAACCTGCGTTTTCATGACCGTAATGGTGATTCGAAAGTCGATGTGAATTACACGGTGGACAACAGCTTCACCCACCAGCAGCAGGGGCGCGTCCGCCAGGCAGTGCAGTCCTGGCAGGATGTCGCCAATATCAACTTTCGCGAGCAGGCGAGTGGGACGGACGGCACTCTCAACATTCGCAACAATCCGGGCGGTGATCGAGGGGTGGCCACCTTTCCTGGCCGTTTCACTACCCAGACTTCAGCCACGATTGGCACGCGCAGAGAAAACGGGGCACCGGCATTGGGCAGTCAGTTTTCGATAACGGCTATCCATGAGATCGGCCACGCCATTGGCCTGCAGCATCCAGGGAACTACAACGGGAACGGTTTCGATTACCTGAACAGCGCGGTCTACGCCGAGGATACCAAGGCGCGTACGGTGATGAGTTATTGGTCGGAAAAAAACCAGAAGGGACACGACTTCAAAGGGCAGAATCCGTCCGCGCCGATGATGGACGATATTGCAGCGGCACAACGCTTGTACGGGGCCAATCACCAAACCCGTAACACCAATACCACCTATGGCTTCAACTCCAATACTGAGCGCGAGGCGATGAGCCTCAAGAGCGCTGCTGACAAACCGGTTTTCTGTGTCTGGGACGGTGGTGGCGTCGACACGATGGACTTCTCCGGGTTCTCCCAGGATCAGAACATCAACCTGAAAGCCGAATCGTTTTCCGATGTGGGCGGGCTGAAGGGCAATGTGTCCATTGCCAAGGGCTGCACGATTGAAAACGCGATTGGCGGCTCTGGCCGGGACACTGTGTCGGGCAATGAGGCCGCGAATCGGCTCAAGGGCGGCGGAGGGGGCGACACCCTGAGAGGCGGTGGCGGCGCGGACACCTTTGTCTACGACAAGGCCAGCGACTCCACGCCGACTGACCCGGACATGATCCAGGATTTCACCAGCGGTACGGACAAGATCGATGTGTCGGGCGCCTTGAAGGGCGCTGGGCTGAGCGGCCTGGCCTTCACTGATCGGTTCACGGGGCGAGCCGGTGAAGCGGTGCTCAAGCATGACCCCGGCACAGGCCTTTCAAGCCTGGCCATTGACCTGAAGGGAACGGGCAACGCGGACCTATTGATCAAGAGCAAGGGCGCGATCAAGCCAACTGATGTGCAGTGGGGCGGTCAAGCGCCTGAGGTTCAGCCTGCACCTGCACCCGTGCCGACACCCACGCCGACACCCACGCCGACGCCGACACCGACACCGCCTCCGGTCCCAACACCCGCTCCCTCCCCGTTGCCGGATAAGGCACAGGAACACGCCGCCGGCTTGATTCAGATGTTCGCCACCACCCTGCTAGCATTTTTCTCGCAGTTGCTGAGCCGGCTGACATCGCCGTCCGGCCAAGCATCCGCGGAAAAAAACCAGTCTTGAACCGCTGCCTCAAGCAGTGGCGACTGTGGCCTGGCGTGAAGCACTGAGGAACCGCAGTAACGCAATCAGAGGGAATGCGCTGCCCACCAGCATCACGCCCAGCCAGCCGCCGTGTTCATACACGCTGCTGGCAATCGCCGAGCCGAAGGCGCCGCCAATAAAGATGCTGGTCATGTACAGCGCGTTCAGGCGGCTGCGGCTGTTGGCGTCGAGGGCGTAGATAGCGCGCTGGCCGAGCACCATATTCATCTGCACGCAGAAGTCCAGGACCACACCGGTCACGGCCAGGCCGATCACGCTGTACAACGGGTGTACAAAGGCCGGCAGGAAACTCAACGCCGCAAACAGCATGGCCAGCAACGAAGCGCGATGGGTATGCCCGGCATCGGCCAGGCGACCGGCGACGGGCGCCGCAATGGCGCCCAGCGCACCGACCAGTGCAAACAGCGCGATCTCGCTTTGGCTCAGGCCGTGGTTACGCGCCAGTTCCAGTGGGGCAGCGGTCCAGAACAGGCTGAAGGTGGCGAACATGCAACCCTGATAGAACGCCCGTTGGCGCAATACCGGTTGCTCACGCAGCAACGTGCCGAGGGAGCGCAGCAACTGGCCATAGGTGGCACTGTGGTCGGGCTGGCGCTTGGGGATGGTGATCAGCAACACCACGCTGATTAACGCCATCAACGCCGCAGCGGCCATGAACATTGCGCGCCAACCGAAGTGGTCCGCCACCACGCTGGACACGGGCCGAGCCAGCAGGATGCCCAACAACAGACCGCCCATGATGCTGCCGACCACGCGGCCTCGGGACTCGGCGGGTGCCAGGTGCGCGGCCAGCGGGATCAGGATCTGCACCGACACCGAGCTGAAGCCGATCAGCAGCGACACCAGCAGGAACAGGTTCGGTTGTTCGGTAGATGCCGCCCCCAACAGGCTGGCGATGGCCAGCACGGTGGTGGCGATCATCAGCTTGCGGTTTTCCAGCAGGTCACCCAGCGGTACCAGGAAAAACAGGCCCAGGGCGTAACCAATTTGTGTCAACGAGACGATCAGGCTGGCCATGGCGGGCGTCAGGCCGATGTCCGGCGCGATCAGCTCGATGATCGGTTGTGCATAGTAAATGTTGGCAACGATGGCGCCGCAGCAAAACGCGAACAGCATCACCATGCTCCGGGTCATGGTGGTTGTAGCGTGGGAGGTAGCGTTCATGGTGTTCTCATAAAAGCGAATGAAAGTGAGGCGAGCCTAAAGACAACACCGTAGACCGGGTAGGCCGCTTGCAGTGATAACACTCATGCCCAGTAATGATGAGTGAATCGTTAACTTTCGGCGCGAAGGGTGATGATACATTCAGGCACAACTGCCGAAACAGGAAATTGAAGGTCATGAAAATCACATTGAACAAGATGCTCCTGGCTTCCACGCTTGCCGCCGCCATGGCCGTGGGCCTGGCCCAGGCCGAGGATGTCCCGCGGGTGGGCGTACGCGGCGCCATCACGGCGATGGAGGGCGACGCGATGCACGTCAAGGTCAACAGCGGCGAGGACGTCATCGTGCACCTGACCCCAAGCACTCAGGTGCGCGCGGTCACCCTGGCCAAGATCGATGAGATCAAGCCGGGCAGCTACATTGGCTCCGCCGCCATGCCCAACGCCGATGGCAGCCTGACGGCGCTGGAAGTGCACGTGTTCCCACCGGCCATGGCCGGCACGGGCGACGGGCATCGCGCGTTTGACTTGAAGGAAGGCAGCAGCATGACCAACGGCACCGTCGGCGACCTGGTGGTCAGCAACGGGCGGACGTTGACGGTGAAATACAAAGGCGGCGAACAGAAGATCGTGGTGCCGGAGGATGTGCCGATCGTCAACCTGGAACCTGGCGATCGCAGCTTGCTCAAGCCAGGGGTGAAGGTGGTGATGTTTGCGGCGCAGGGGGCGGATGGGATCATCACTGCCCAGGCTATCTCAGCCGGCAAGGATGGCGTGACACCACCGATGTAAAGTCTGGCGCAGAACCCAATGTGGGAGCGGGCTTGCTCGCGAATGGGGAGTATCAGTCACTGAATCAGTTGGCTGATACACCGCATCCGCGAGCAAGCCCGCTCACACAGGTTTAGTGCGTTGCGTCAGTTATTGACCCGAGTAAACCTGATCAAACACCCCACCATCATTAAAGTGGGTCTTCTGCACCGTGCGCCAGTCACCAAAGGTCTTCTCTACCGACAGGAAGTCGACTTTCGGGAAGCGGTCAGTGTATTTGGCCAGCACTTTCGGGTCACGTGGACGCAGGTAGTTGTTCGCCGCGATTTCCTGACCTTCCGGCGACCACAGGTACTTCAGGTAGTCTTCGGCGGCCACGCGGGTGCCTTTCTTCTCGACCACCTTGTCGACCACCGACACCGGTGGCTCGGCTTCGGCGGAGACGCTTGGATAGACCACTTCGAACTGATCGCGACCGAATTCACGGGCGATCATTTCCGCCTCGTTCTCGAACGTCACCAGCACGTCGCCGATCTGGTTGGTCATGAAGGTGGTGGTGGCCGCACGGCCACCGGTATCCAGCACCGGTGCCTGTTTGAATAGCTTGCCGACAAAGGCCTTGGCCTTGTTTTCATCGCCGCCGTTCTTCAGCACATAGCCCCAGGCCGACAGGTAGGTGTAGCGGCCGTTACCCGAGGTTTTCGGGTTGGGCACGATCACCTGCACGCCGTCTTTCAACAGGTCCGGCCAGTCCTTCAGGGCTTTTGGGTTGCCTTTGCGCACGATGAAGACCGTGGCGGAAGTAAACGGCGCGCTGTTGTTCGGCAGGCGAGTGACCCAGTTGTCCGGCACCAGCTTTCCATTGTCGACCAGGGCGTTGATGTCGGTGGCCATGTTCATGGTGATCACGTCAGCCGGCAGGCCGTCGATCACCGAGCGCGCTTGTTTGCTGGAACCACCGAAGGACATCTGCAGGGTCAGCTTGTCGTTCGGGTGTTCGGCTTCCCAGTGCTTCTGGAAAGCGGCGTTGTAGTCCTTGTAGAAATCGCGCATTACGTCGTAGGAGACGTTGAGCAGTGTGACGGGTGCGGCCTGGACGGCGCCCGCCAGGGCAAGGCCGGCGGCCAGGAGAGAGGCGCTAACGAGTTTTTTCACTGCTCATTCCTTGTTGTTCGAGACGGTTGTCAATTGAGTAGGGGCAATTTGCCAGCGACTATAGCTGGCGCCGCATAGACGCTTAAAGATTAAAACGTACTTTGCTTATTCCACTTTATGGAAAAGGTTGCTCCCGCAGCGCGAGCAGAAGGCGGCATTTGGCTCATGGCTGTTCTTCTTGCACACCGGGCAGTCGGTTTGCAGCTGTTCGCCCCGCATTGCGCTCGCCAGTTCAGCGGTAAAAATCCCGGTGGGCACGGCGATGATCGAATAACCGGTGATCATCACCAGCGATGAAATCACCTGGCCCAACGGCGTCTTCGGCACAATGTCGCCAAAGCCCACGGTGGTCAGGGTCACGATGGCCCAGTAGATGCCCTTGGGGATGCTGGTAAAGCCGTGCTCCGGACCTTCGATCACGTACATCAAGGTGCCGAACACCGTGACCAGCGTGCACACGCTGACCAGGAACACCACGATCTTCTGCTTGCTGCCCCGCAACGCCGACATCAGGTAGTTGGCCTGCTTGAGGTAGGGGCTGAGCTTGAGCACGCGGAAGATCCGCAGCATTCGGATGATGCGGATGATCAGCAGGTACTGCGCATCGCTGTAATACAGCGCGAGGATGCCGGGCACGATGGCCAGCAAGTCCACCAGCCCATAAAAGCTGAAGGCATAGCGTAACGGCTTGGGCGAGCAATACAGGCGCAACCCGTATTCGATCAGGAAGATCAGCGTGAAGCCCCATTCGATATAGGCCAGCACATCGGCGTAGTTCTGGTGTATCTGGTCGATGCTGTCGAGCATCACGATCACCAGGCTGGCGAGGATGATCAGCAGCAAGATGCCGTCAAAGCGCCGCCCGGCGACCGTGTCACTTTGAAAAACCATGACGTAGAGCCGCTGGCGCCAGTCGTTATTGCTGTCCATAAATCCCGCCTGAAACGAATATCGAGCAAGCCTAGGGGGATTCGAAGGGCCTGTCCATGCGGGGTTTGCGCAGCACCCGAGCGCCAGCGCGCACCAGCCAGCAGGCGAGGATGAACGGCGCGGTCAACGCAGGCAGATGCAGGGCGGCAAAGCCTGGGGTGAGGGTGATCGCCAGCAGGATGCCGAGCAGCGGCAGCCAGGGTTGGCGACGTATTTGGCTCAACGCCACGGCAGCCAGCGCCGGGTTGTAGCTGTGCAGGCCAAGGAGGGCAGTGGCGGGTTCGTCCAGCCACAGCGCGATCAGTACGCCGACACTGGCGCCGATCAACGCCCAGGTGGCCGCGCGGCGGTTGGCCAACCACAGGCCCAACGCAATCAAGGCGCCGGCCACAGGCTGGTCCAGCAGCATGATTTGGGCGAGCCCGGTAAAAGGCGCGGTGAAGATGGCCGAGGCGTCGGGTACGTTCAGGGCAAATGCGCGCTCCGGCACGGTGCCCAGCAGCAACCAACCCAGGCCGACAAACGGTGCGGTGTAGGCGGGCAAATCACTGGGCTGAGTGGCGCGTTTCAACCATTGCCGCGTCAGGATCGCACTCAAGCCACCGCACGCCAGGATCAGCGGCGGCAACACGGCTGACCAGGCGAAGTGCTGGCTGATCAACAACCCCAGCAACACGCCGTTGTAGCTGTACAGCCCTGCCTGGCGTTCGGCCTTGGGATAGCCCCGGCGCTGGGCCGTGAGCAACCCCGCCAGGCCTCCCAGCAGCGCGCCGCCAAGCAAGGTCGGCGCGCCGATCAGGATCGCCAGCAGGCACAGCAGGCCACACAGCGGCTGGCGCTGCAGGAAGATCTGGCTGAAGCCGTTAAGCAGGGCTTCGGCCCAGTCGGGACAGGTTGGGTTGTGCATTTGGGGTCATTCAATCAGGCCGAGTTGCCCTTATCGCAGGCAAGCCAGCTCCCACAGTTGACCGAGTTTTCATGTCGAACATCGATCAAATGTGGGAGCGGGCTTGCCCGCGATGAGGCCCTTACAGACGCTAAATCAACGTCTCGATACGCAATGAGTTCGTCGACCCCGGCTGCCCGAACGGCACCCCCGCCGTAATCACCAAGGTATCCCCACGCTCCGCCATCCCCTGCGCCTGGGCAATCTCCAGCGCCGTGGAACACACCTCGTCTACTTGGCGCAGCCTGTCATTGACCACCGAATGCACGCCCCACGCCACGCTCAACCGCCGCGCCGTGGACAGGTTCGGCGTGAGGTTGAGGATCGGCGACACCGGCCGTTCCCGCGCCGCGCGCAGACTGGAACTGCCCGACTCGCTGTAGTTCACCAGCACTGCCACCGGCAGGATGCTGCTGATGCGGCGGATTGCGCAGCTGATGGCGTCCGATACGGTGGCATCCGCCTTCGGTCGACTGACGTCGAGCTGAGCCTGGTAATCCGGGCCGTTCTCCACCTGGCGGATGATCTTGCTCATCATCTGCACGGCTTCCAGCGGGTATTCGCCGGATGCGGTTTCCGCCGACAGCATCACCGCGTCCGCGCCTTCGGCCACGGCATTGGCGACATCGGTGACTTCGGCGCGGGTCGGAGCCGGTGAGAAGCGCATCGACTCCAGCATCTGGGTCGCCACCACCACCGGTTTGCCCAGTTGGCGGCAGGTACTGATGATGTCTTTCTGGATCTGCGGCACACTCTCGGCGGGCACTTCCACGCCCAGGTCGCCTCTGGCCACCATGATCGCGTCGCTCAGTTCGGCGATTTCCTGCAGGCGCTGCACGGCCGAGGGCTTCTCGATCTTGGCCATCAGGAAGGCCTTGTCGCCGATCAGCTCGCGGGCTTCGCGGATATCTTCCGGGCGCTGTACGAACGACAGTGCCACCCAGTCCACGCCCAGCTCCAGGCCGAAGCTCAAATCGCGCCGATCCTTGGTGGTCAATGGGCTGAGCTCCAGCAGGGCTTGTGGGACGTTCACGCCTTTGCGGTCAGACAATTCGCCGCCGTTCAGTACGGTGGTGTCGATGGCGTCGGCATGTTTGGTGATGACCCGCAGGCGCAGCTTGCCATCGTCCAGCAGCAGGTCCATGCCGGGTTCCAGCGCCGCGATGATTTCCGGGTGGGGCAGGTTGACCCGACGCTGGTCGCCCGGTGTTTCGTCCAGGTCCAGGCGCAATGCCTGGCCACGCACCAGTTGCACCTTGCCCTCGGCAAAGCGCCCGACCCGCAGCTTCGGCCCTTGCAGGTCCATGAGGATACCCAGCGGGTAATTCAGCTGACGCTCGACCTGGCGAATCCACTGGTAGCGCTGGGCGTGGTCGGCGTGGTCGCCGTGGCTGAAATTGAGCCGGAAGATGTTCACGCCAGCTTCCACCAGCTCGCGGATGTCGTCGATACCGTCGGTGGCCGGGCCCAGGGTGGCGAGGATTTTGACCTTCTTGTCAGGCGTCATGTTTGGCAGTCTCAAGGATCAGGATGGCGCGGAAGTCGTTGACGTTGGTGCGCGTGGGCTCGGTGATGATCAAACCGTCGAGGGCGGCGAAATAGCCGTAGCCGTTGTTGTTATCCAGCTCGTCGCTGGCCGACAGGCCGAGGGCTTCGGCGCGCGAATAACTGCACGGCGTCATGATGGCGCCGGCGTTGTCTTCCGAGCCGTCGATGCCGTCGGTGTCACCGGCCAGGGCGTACGCGCCGGGCAGGCCCTTTAGGCTGTCGGTGAGGCTCAGCAGGAACTCTGCATTGCGTCCGCCACGACCATTGCCATGTACCGTCACGGTGGTTTCGCCGCCGGAGAGAATCACGCACGGCGCTGCCAGCGGCTGGCCGTGTTGCACGATCTGTCGGGCGATGCCGGCGTGCACTTTAGCCACGTCCCGCGCTTCGCCTTCCAGGTCGCCGAGGATTAATGGACTGAACCCGGCCTGGCGCACTTTTACGGCGACTGCCTCCAGGGATTGCTGGGGGCGGGCGATCAATTGGAAGTGGCTACGGGCGAGCACCGGGTCGCCGGGCTTGACGGTTTCCGAGGCGGGGTTTTGCAACCAGCTGCGCACCGAAGCGGGGGCGTCGATGTTGTAGCGCTTGAGGATCGCCAGGGCTTGTTGCGAGGTGCTGGGGTCTCCGACCGTCGGGCCGGAGGCGATCACCGTGGCCTGGTCGCCCGGCACGTCGGAAATCGCGTAGGTGTATACAGTGGCCGGCCATGCCGCTTTCGCCAATCGACCGCCTTTGATGGCCGACAGGTGCTTGCGCACGCAATTCATCTCGCCAATGGTGGCACCGGATTTGAGCAGGGCTTTGTTGATGGCCTGTTTGTCGGCCAGGGTGATGCCCTCGGCGGGCAGCGCCAGCAGGGCAGAGCCACCGCCGGACAACAGGAAGATAACGCGGTCGTGCTCCGTCAGGTTGCTGATCAGTGCCAGCACGCGCTGGGCCACGGCCAGGCCGGCGGCATCGGGCACCGGGTGAGCGGCTTCGACGACTTCGATTTTCTGGCACGGCGCGCCGTGCCCGTAGCGGGTCACGACCAGGCCGGTGACTTCACCCTGCCAGACGTTTTCCACGACCAGGGCCATGGCGGCAGCCGCTTTGCCAGCGCCGATCACGATCACACGACCGCTGCGGTCGGCGGGCAGGTAGGGTTCAAGGACTTGCCGGGGGTGGGCGGCGTCGATGGCTGTGGCAAACAGCTCGCGAAGCAGGTGTTGCGGATCGACCGACATAAGCGGGCTCCCGGGGATTCTTGTTATTAGAGGTGCATCACGTTTCGGATCGGAATGCGATCAAATGTGGGAGCGGGCTTGCTCGCGAATGCGGTCTGACATCCAACATCCATGCTGACTGATCGACCTCTTTCGCGAGCAAGCCCGCTCCCACACTCGACCGAATTTCAAAGGTGCGGTGAAGCGGGGTTATTTATCGCGAATCGAGAAATTCGCCATATGTTCCAGGCCCTTGATCAGCGCCGAGTGGTCCCAGTTACCGCCGCCAATCGCGGTGCAGGTGCTGAAGACTTGCTGCGTACCGGCGGTGTTCGGCAGGTTGATCCCCAATTCCTTGGCACCGGCCAGGGCCAGGTTGAGGTCTTTCTGGTGCAGGTTGATACGGAAGCCCGGGTCGAAGGTGCCCTTGATCATGCGCTCGCCATGCACCTCAAGGATTTTCGACGAAGCGAACCCGCCCATCAGCGCTTCACGCACCTTGGCCGGGTCGGCGCCGTTCTTGGAGGCGAACAGCAGCGCTTCGGCCACCGCCTGGATATTCAGCGCCACGATGATCTGGTTGGCGACCTTGGCGGTCTGCCCATCACCATTGCCGCCCACCAGGGTGATGTTCTTGCCCATGGCCTGGAATAGCGGCAGGGCGCGTTCGAAGGTCTGCGGTTCGCCGCCGATCATGATGCTCAGGGTGCCGGCCTTGGCACCGACCTCACCGCCGGACACCGGTGCATCCAGGTACTGCGCGCCGGTTTCGTTGATCTTTGCTGCGAACGCCTTGGTGGCGGTGGGGGAGATCGAGCTCATGTCGATCACGACTTTGTTCGGCGACAGGCCCGCCGCGACGCCGTCTTTGCGGAACAGCACGTCGTCGACCTGCGGGGTGTCCGGCACCATCACGATGATGAACTCGGCCTCCTGCGCCACTTGCTGAGGGTTGGCCAAGGCCACGGCGCCCGCGTCGACCAGGGCCTGCGCAGCCTTGCCGTGGTGCTCGGAGAGGAACAGTTGGTGACCTGCTTTCTGCAGGTTGGCGGCCATGGGTTGACCCATGATGCCGGTGCCGATAAATCCGATTTTTGCCATGAGAAAAGCCTCTTGTTATTCGGTATGTAGCGACCTGTCAAACGCCGCAGGTCCAATGTGGGAGCGGGCTTGCTCGCGAAGGTATTTCATTCAACATTGGCGTCGACTGATACACCGCTTTCGCGAGCAAGCCCGCTCCCACATTTGGGGTTTGTGTTGTGTCTGTTAGATCGCGTTGTGGGTTTTGAGCCAACCCAAACCGGCTTCGGTGGTGGTCAACGGCTTGTATTCACAGCCGACCCAACCCGTGTAGCCGATGCGGTCCAAATGTTCGAACAGGAAGCGGTAGTTGATCTCGCCGGTGCCCGGCTCGTTGCGCCCTGGGTTATCCGCCAGCTGGATGTGGTTGATCTCACCCAGGTGCGCGGCCATGGTGCGGGCCAGATCGCCTTCCATGATTTGCATGTGGTAGATGTCGTATTGCAGGAACAGGTTGTCGCTGCCCACCTGTTCGCGAATCGAC
This sequence comes from Pseudomonas simiae, assembly GCF_000934565.1. Taxonomy (NCBI): domain Bacteria; kingdom Pseudomonadati; phylum Pseudomonadota; class Gammaproteobacteria; order Pseudomonadales; family Pseudomonadaceae; genus Pseudomonas; species Pseudomonas simiae. Next base: position 1,933,044 of record NZ_CP010896.1, read on the forward strand.
AGGGCTTGCGCCGTGTTGTTCAGATAGAAGCCTGGGATGTCACGGGTGTTGATCGCTTCCATCACCAGCTTGATGCCCACGGCTTGCAGTTTTTCGGCGGCGTACTTGAGGTTGGCGACGAAGGTCTTTTCCAGGATCTCGTCGTCAATGCCTTGTGGCCGGATGCCTGCCAGGCAGTTGATCTGGGTGTTGCCCAGCACTTGGGCGTAGGCGATCGCCAGCTTGACCCCGGCACGAAACTCCTCGACCCGGTCGGGGTGGCACGCCAGGCCGCGTTCGCCCTTGGCCCAGTCGCCGGCCGGCAGGTTGAACAGCACCTGGGTCAGGCCGTGGGCGTCAAGTTGCGCCTTGATTTCGGCAGAGCTGAACTCATAGGGGAACAGGTACTCGACACCTTCGAAGCCCGCATCGGCGGCCGCTTTGAAACGGGCAAGAAAGTCCTGTTCGGTAAACAGCATGGACAGGTTGGCGGCGAAACGCGGCATAAGGTTCTCCTTAATCGAGCAGGGAAATGGCAGTCGGCGCATCGTTGCCGACCAGTGCCAGATCTTCGAATTCGTTGACGGCGTTGATCTCGGTGCCCATGGAAATATTGGTGACGCGCTCCAGAATAATCTCAACGATCACTGGAACCTTGAATTCTTCGATCATCTCCTCGGCGCGACGCAGGGCCGGCGCGATCTGGCTTGGTTCGAATACGCGCAGGGCCTTGCAACCCAGGCCTTCGGCGACGGCGACGTGGTCTACACCATAGCCGTTGAGTTCCGGGGCGTTGAGGTTGTCAAAGGACAGCTGCACGCAGTAGTCCATTTCAAACCCGCGCTGGGCCTGGCGGATCAGACCGAGGTAGGAATTGTTCACCACCACGTGGATGTATGGCAGCTTGAACTGCGCGCCCACGGCCAGTTCTTCGATCATGAACTGGAAGTCATAGTCGCCCGACAGTGCCACCACCTTGCGGCTCGGGTCAGCCTTGACCACGCCGAGCGCGGCGGGAATGGTCCAACCCAACGGGCCGGCCTGGCCGCAGTTGATCCAATGCCGCGGCTTGTACACGTGCAGGAATTGCGCGCCGGCAATTTGCGATAAGCCGATGGTGCTGACGTAGCAGGTGTCTTTGCCGAACACCTGGTTCATTTCTTCGTAAACGCGCTGTGGCTTGACTGGCACGTTGTCGAAGTGAGTCTTGCGGTGCAGGGTGGCTTTGCGTTGCTGGCAGTCGTTCAGCCAGGCGCTGCGGTCCTTCAACTTGCCGGCGGCTTTCCACTCGCGGGCCACTTCAATGAACATCGTCAGGGCGGAGCCGGCGTCGGAGACGATGCCCAGGTCCGGGGTGAAAACGCGGCCGATCTGCGTCGGCTCGATGTCGACGTGAATGAACGTGCGACCCTCGGTGTACACCTCCACCGAGCCGGTGTGGCGGTTGGCCCAGCGGTTACCGATGCCCAGCACCACGTCCGACTTGAGCATCGTCGCGTTGCCATAACGGTGGGACGTCTGCAAACCGACCATGCCGACCATCTGTGGGTGATCGTCCGGAATGGTGCCCCAGCCCATCAGGGTCGGAATCACCGGGATGCCGGTCAGTTCAGCGAATTCAACCAGCAGCTCGCTGGCGTCGGCGTTGATCACGCCCCCACCGCTCACCAGCAGTGGGCGTTCAGCCTTGTCCAGCAGCGCCAGGGCTTTTTCCACCTGCACGCGGGTTGCCAGTGGCTTGGCCAGGGGGAGTGGCTGGTAGGCGTCGATGTCGAATTCGATCTCGGCCATCTGCACGTCGAACGGCAGGTCGATCAGCACGGGGCCCGGGCGGCCGGAGCGCATTTCGTAGAAGGCTTTTTGGAAGGCGTACGGCACTTGGCCGGGTTCGAGGACGGTGGTCGCCCACTTCGTCACCGGCTTGACGATGCTGGTGATGTCCACGGCCTGGAAGTCTTCCTTGTGCATGCGGGCGCGGGGTGCCTGGCCGGTAATGCACAGGATCGGGATTGAGTCGGCCGAGGCGCTGTACAGGCCGGTGACCATGTCAGTGCCCGCCGGGCCTGAGGTGCCGATGCACACGCCGATATTGCCGGCCTTGGTGCGGGTGTAACCCTCGGCCATGTGGGAGGCGCCTTCAACGTGGCGAGCAAGGACGTGATCGATGCCACCCACCTTCTGCAAGGCCGAATACAGCGGGTTGATCGCGGCGCCCGGGATGCCGAAGGCGGTGTCCACACCTTCGCGGCGCATCACCAGGACAGCGGCTTCGATTGCTCTCATTTTGCTCATAATTTTGGTGCCTCTTGCGTTTTGTAATTGTATACAAGTGGTGTCTGGTCAAAGTGTATTCACGGCGAGCGGCGCAGGTCAATGCATTTTATGCACGGGTCTTTACGTTCGTCGGAACAGCTTTTTTCGACGTATGGAGCCTTTGTGCGAAAATATTGTATACAAAACTAAAAGTCATTGTGTTCTATTTGTTTGATCGAGCATCTGATCATTCAGACCTCCACCGCTTTCCCAATAACAAAAGAAGGACGGCACCATGAGCGCTTTAACCTTGAAACTCGCCACCCAACTGGCCAGCCAGGCCCTCAGCGCCGGGCGCACCATCTCAGCCGCACCGCTGACCATCGCCGTGCTCGACAGCGGCGGCCATCTGGTCACCCTGCAACGCGAAGATGGCGCCAGCCTGCTGCGCCCGCAGATCGCCATCGGCAAGGCCTGGGGCGCGATCGCCCTGGGCAAGGGCTCACGTCTGCTGGCGCTGGACGCGCAGCAGCGCCCGGCGTTTATCGCGGCGTTGAATAGCCTGGGGCAGGGCAGCGTGGTGCCCGCGCCGGGCGGGGTGTTGATTCGGAGTCAGGAGGGCGTGGTGCTGGGGGCGATTGGAATCAGCGGGGATACGTCGGATATTGATGAGCAGTGCGCGATTACGGCGATCGAGGGGGTGGGGTTGATGGCGGATGCGGGGGTGTCGGCCTGATTTGAGGTGACTGATAGGTCCCCTTCGCGAGCAAGCCCGCTCCCACACTCAATTGGGTTCACACATTTATATGGGTGAATACGGTCAAATGTGGGAGCGGGCTTGCTCGCGAAGAGGGCAACTCGGTATCGACTCTACAACCAAATCGCGTCCCACAACGGATAGTCGCCAATCCGCTCCACCAGTCCCGCCCGTAGGGGATTGGCCACCACATACCTGGCCATTTTGACCAGATCATCTTCCTTGCGCAGCGCGCGATCATGAAAGCTGGTTTGCCAAAGCCTACCTTTGCGACCAGTAGCACCGTTCACGCTTCGAGTGCTCTTGGATTTCACTTGGCACATCAGATCCCCCAGCGAGCCTTTTTGTAGCTCGACCAGCCAGTGGAAATGATCTGGCATCACCACCCACGCCAGCGAGTTTGCCAGTCCTTGAGACTGGGCAAGCCTGAATTGCCAGACGACCAAACGGCCTAGATGAAAATCACTGAATATCGGCGCACGTTCGTGAGTGTTGGTGGTAATCAGATAGATACGGCTGGGTTCGCTAAACCGCCCGATGCGCAGGCGGTGTGATTTGGCTGGATCAGGCATTCCTTAGCCTCTCTTCAGATGGAGTTCTGAGAGGCTAGATCAGCTAGTTAATGCCGATCGGCAGGCTTTTGGCAGGATGTGTCTGGGAGGGCGCTTTCGCGAGCAAGCCCGCTCCCACAGGGGGGTGGCAGTGTTCTTGCTATTTATGTCAGTCCGGCTCACACCCCTTGAGCACCAGTCTGATAATCGTTTGCGCCGCCGCCTCATAATCCGCCTCATCCAGCTTGGCCTTCCCGGTTACCGCCGAGATCTGCCAATCAAAATCCGCATAGGTCTGCGTCGCCGCCCAGATGCTGAACATCAAGTGATTGGGGTCAATCGGCGCAATCAGGCCACGATCCACCCAGCTTTGGATGCACGCGATATTGTGCTTGGCCTGGGCGTTGAGCTGCTCGACCTGGTCCGCACTGAGGTGCGGCGCGCCGTGCATGATTTCACTGGCGAACACTTTGGAGGCGAAGGGCAGGTCGCGGGAGATGCGGATCTTGGAACGGATGTAGTTGCTCAGGACCACCGAGGGCTCGCCGTCCGGGTTGAACGGCGTGGAAGCAGCCAGGATCGGCTCGATAATGCTTTCGAGCACCTCGCGGTAGAGGTTGTCCTTGGACTTGAAGTAGTAATAGACGTTGGGCTTGGGCAGCCCGGCCTTGGCGGCGATGTCGCTGGTTTTGGTCGCGGCGAAGCCCTTGTCGGCAAACTCCTCGCTGGCCGCCCGCAGGATTTTTTCTTTGTTGCGCTCGCGAATGGTGCTCATGAACCAGAGGTTTCCTTGCCAGTACAGGCGGTTGCGCATGGTAGCACCGGCCATCCGCGCGCCTCAACAATGTGCCCATAAAGCGTTGCGCCGCGCTATGCTCGGTCCATCCCTCTCTAATGGAAGCCCGATTCATGGCAGGAAGCAGTTTGTTGGTGTTGATCGACGATATCGCCGCAGTACTCGATGACGTTGCCCTGATGACGAAAATGGCGGCGAAAAAGACCGCCGGCGTGCTGGGTGATGACTTGGCGCTCAATGCCCAACAGGTCTCCGGGGTGCGCGCCGAGCGGGAAATTCCCGTGGTGTGGGCGGTGGCCAAGGGTTCCTTCGTCAACAAGTTGATCCTGGTGCCAACCGCCTTGTTGATCAGTGCGTTTGCGCCGTGGGCGGTGACGCCGCTGCTGATGCTTGGCGGGGCCTACCTGTGTTTCGAAGGTTTCGAGAAACTCGCGCACAAGTTCCTACACAGCAAGGTCGAAGACCACGCCGAACATGCGCAATTGGTCAAGGCTGTGGCCGATCCGGCCATCGACCTGGTGGCCTTTGAAAAGGACAAGATCAAAGGCGCCATTCGCACTGATTTCATCCTTTCGGCCGAGATCATCGCCATTACCCTCGGCACCGTGGCCGATGCGCCATTGACGCAGCAGGTGATCGTACTGTCCGGTATCGCCATCGTCATGACCGTGGGCGTCTACGGGCTGGTGGCCGGTATCGTCAAGCTGGATGACCTGGGCCTGTGGCTCACCCAGAAGCCTGGCCAGGCGGCGCGCAGTATCGGTGGCGCTATCCTGCGCGCGGCGCCTTACATGATGAAGAGCCTGTCGGTGATCGGTACGGCGGCGATGTTCCTGGTGGGTGGCGGGATCCTTACCCACGGCGTGCCGGTGGTGCATCACTGGATCGAGACGGTCAGCCAGAGTGCTGGCGGGATGGCGTGGTTGGTGCCGACGTTGCTCAATGGCGTGGCGGGGATCATCGCCGGCGCGGTGGTGCTGGCGGTGGTCAGCGGGGTGGGCAAGCTCTGGAACACCGCGAAGGCTTGATCGCGCAATAAAAAAAGGCCATTCAATCGAATGGCCTTTTTTGTGGGCGTTTACTCGGCAATCTGCAACTTGCGTGATTCCGTATAGATGTACCGCACCTTCTCATACTCGAACGGCGAGTTCATCTGGCCATACCGAAAGCTGGTCTGGTAACGCTTGTCTACCGCACGCAACGCCCAGATTTCCGGGTGGTTGGAGCTGACTTCCGACACGTTGAGGAAGTTGATCTGGGTTTCCGCGCCGTAGTCGACGATCAGGCCGCCGGTGTCGCGCAGGTTCGACGGGCCAAAGATCGGTAGCACCAGGTACGCACCGCCTGGCACGCCGTAGAACCCCAGGGTCTGGCCAAAGTCTTCGCTCTGGCGTGGCAGGCCCATGGCGGTAGCCGGGTCCCACAGGCCGGCGATGCCGATGGTGGTGTTGACCAGCAGGCGGCCGGTGGTTTCCAGGGAGCGATGGCCTTTGAGCTGCAGCAGGCTGTTCAACAGGTTGGGCACATCGCCCAGGTTGTTGAAGAAGTTGCTCACGCCGGTGCGCAGGAAGCTGGGCGTCACGTAGGTGTAGCCGTTGACCACCGGCAGGAACACCCATTGGTCGAAGCGGTAGTTGAAGTGGTACACGCGACGGTTCCACGACTCCAGCGGGTCATACACGTTGAGTGCAGTGAGCGACGAACGCTCGAACTCACGCTGATCCAGGCCCGGGTTGAACTTGAGTTTGGTCAGCGGTTCCTTGAACCCATCGGCGTCGACATTGACCGGCTCATGGGCCTTGCTGTTGTCGGCATTGGCCACGCCTGCGCACATCAAGGCGGCAAGCAGCAGAAGATATTTAGCCACGGAAGAACTCCAGCATGGCGTCGGCGTTGACGCGGTAATTGAGGTTGCCGCAATGGCCGCCCAGGGGGTAGACGGTCAAGCGATCGCCGAAGGTTTTACGCAGGAAGCCGAGGTCGCCTGGGCCAAGAATCACGTCGTCGGCGTTGTGCATCACGGCGATCTTCGGGTTGGTGTGCAGGTAGTCCTTGAGGGCGTACAGGCTGACTTGGTCAACCAGTTGCAACAGGCTGCCGCCGTCGGAGCGGGCGCGCCACATCGGAATCACTTGTTCGGTGAGGTAGCAATCGAAGTCGCACTGCAGCGCACGCTTGAGGAACGGCGTCAGGCTGGTGCCTTCGGTGATCGGGTACTTCGGCGGGATGATCAGGCCGCGGCGGTTGATCAGGTCCGAAGTGAAGGCGATGTCGGCCGCCGAGAAGCGGAACGAGGTACCGATCAGCATGGCCATTTGTTCGTTGGTCAGGTGCTGCTTGGATTGCTGGAAGTCGTAGAGCAGGGCATCGTTCAGGTCGATGTAGCCCTTTTGCTGGAAGTAGCGGGTCAGCTTGCTCAGCACCAATTCATAGAAGGTGGTGGTGTTGTTGATGCCTTTCACCTCGGTCTGCACCAGCTTGTCGAGGTTGGTGATCGAGGTGTAGAGGTTGACCGGCGGGTTGAGCAGCAAGACTTTCTTGAAGTTGAAGCTGCGACGGGTCTCGTCGAGCTTGCTGACGAACGCCGCATCCAGCGCGCCGAGGCTGTAGCCGGTGAGGTAGAAGTCGGTCACCGGCAGCGAAGCGTTCTGCGCACGCACGGCTTGCATCACGCGGTACATGTCTTCGGCGTCTTCCTGGGTGATACCCGGGGTGGCGAAGCGCGAGGCGGCGCTGATGAAGTCGAAGCTGGTGGGCGACGACAGTTGCACCACGTGGTAGCCGGCTTGGTAATACAGCTTTTTAAGGTATTCGTTGATGCTGCTGTCAAACCGCGCACCGGTGCCCGCGATCAGGAAGATCAACGGCGCGGCGCGATCCTGTTTGGCGATGCGGTAGGTGAGTTTCTTCACCGCCCAGAAGTTGTCCGGCAGGCTGAACTCGCGCTCGGGGCGCATGTTCAGGGTGTAGTCGGACTGGTTGATCTCGTCATCGCTCGGCAATTTCGGCCGAAGGTCAGGCGGGGTAGTGGCGATGGTCGCTTCGAACGGATTCGTCAAAGGGAAGCCATAGGTGGCCTGGTCGATATCGACGGCCAGTGCTGACGCACTCAAAAAAAGGCTGCCCAGCAAGGCAGCGCAGCGCAAGGAACGGAGCATGACTTAATCCCTAGGAGGAAACGTACTTAATGAAGTTCGCAGGCTATGACCGCCGTCCACTCGCCGAAGTGCCATCACGCGGCACGAAATGTCGGAAAAAAGGCGGAATCGGGGTAATAGTAGCCAGACGATACACGTTGACACGTATAGGTAAAAATTAATTGTGTGTATGCGCCTTGCCAACGGCCTCTGGCGCATTAAGCTGAGCGCCGTTTTTGCCTATTGGAGTGCCCCCAATGTCCCATCGTTTTCCGTTGATACTGCTGCTAATTGCCCTGCCGCTGTGGCTGGCCGCCAGTTATGGCGCACGCTACGGCTTTATGGAAGATGGCCAGTGGGTGGGGATCTGCGCGGATGAGGCCAGCCGCTGGGAATGCCAGCTGCGTTCAAACCTGGGGTTGATGATTCACTTCAAGGTGTTGGGCTGGGCGGCGTTGATCACGTCGGTGCTGGCGTTTTTCGTGCCGGGGCGGGCGGGGTGGGGGTTGGCGGTGCTGGGGATGGTGTTCGGCCTGCCGGCGCTGGCGTTGTACAACACCACGTTTGCGGTGTTTGCGGTGGTGATTGCGGGGTTGCGGTTGGTCAGGAAGCCTCGGGCTGCTTGATAGAACCTCTTCGCAGGCAAGTCGAAGCGGCGGTTCGACGCTTCGACTTGCTCGCGAAAGCGGTCTTAAGCCTTGCGCACCCGCAGGCAACGCCACAAGGCTGCAACCATGAGCAGGCTGACCACGGCCCAGCCCCACGCCTGCTGGTTCAGCAAGCCTTCACGGTACAGTTGTGGCGCAACGCCAGCACCGATGATAAAGGCCAGCAGCGCAATCTCCCGACGCGGTCCCGTCACCGGTCGCACCAGGTACACCAAGGCTGGCAACAGCAGCGCCGCGCTTGGGAAGCTGCGATAGCGCGGATCAAACACCAACGTCAGCATCATCACCGCACCCGCGAACCCGGCAATCGCCACCAGCCAGCCTGCGCGCTGCTCCAGCCAGTCGAATGCCCGCTCACGCCAACCTTCCCGTGCGCTCAACGCCAATGCCGCGTGAGCCAGCACCAGCAGGTTCAACACCAGCAGCAACCCCGCCCACACCCATTCATCATTAAAGCGCGCCGTCACGCGGGTCAGCTCGGCCCAGGTGCCGATGGAGCAAGCCGCCACTGCACCCAACAGCGGCAGGGCAATAGCGGCACGCGGGCTGCGTACACGCCCCCCCAGCACCAGAGTGCCCAACAGGATAATCCCGCCGACGCCCAGCCATAGCGGCCAGTACGGCACGTTGGTCACCGCCCCGGCGAGGATGCCCTTGTCCTGGCGATCCGCATCGAACAGGCCCCAGTAACCGCCCACGGCGCCTTCGCTCGCACGTTTCCAGGGTTGGTCAAAGGCTTCAATCAGGTTGTAGTGCCAGCCATTCGCCTCAGCCATGGCTACAAAACCGCGCATGAACTTGGCCTCATTGACCCGGCTCGGTACGGCGGTCTCGCGCTGGCGGCCTTCGCTTGGCCAGCCGGTTTCACCGATCAAGATGTCCTTGGGTGCAAACTTGTTGCCGAAGGTCTGGCGCACATCGCCCACGTGCTTGAGGGCCTGATCGATGCCCGATGGATCATCTTCCCAGTACGGCAACAGGTGGATAGTGAGGAAATCCACCGCCGGGGCGATTTCCGGGTGTTGCAGCCAGAACTCCCACACATCCGCGTAGGTCACCGGCTGCTTGATCTGGCTTTTGACGGTCTTGATCAGCTTCACCAGCTGTGCGGCGGTGACTTCCTTGCGCAGCAGCGCTTCGTTGCCGACGATCACGGCGGTGACCACATCCGGGTGGGCGTTGGCCGAGGCGATCAGTTCGTCGATTTCCTTTGCGGTCGCTACCGGGTCGCTGCTCACCCAGGCCCCGGCCATCACCTTCAGTCCATGCTTGCGCGCCATGTCCGGCAAGGCTTCCAGGCCGGTCATGGAATAGGTGCGAATGCACTCGAAGCGGGTGGCAAGCAGGGCAAGGTCGGCGTCCATGCGTTCGGGGCGCAGGGCGAACGGCTGGTCGAACGGCGATTGATCCTTATCGAACGGGGTATAGGACGCGCACTGCATCTTGTGCGTGGCGCTGGCGACATCGGGCAGCACGACGGGCCGGCCGAGGCCATACCAATAAGCAAAGAGGGCCAGCAGGCCGAGGATCAAGGCGAAGCAATAGGGCAGGGCAGGGAAGCGGGCAGTCGCAGGCATGGTCGGCTTATCTGGAGGAGCAAAGGCGCGCATCTTACCCGGATTTTCCCCTTCTCAGTGGGGATGCATAATTTTGACATGCAAAGTTCAGGCGGGATTTTGACGCAGGGTCCTACAAAACATCCTACTGGCGATGTGATGTCGTTCCTTGCTTGCAGGATGTCGTTGACAGAGCAGGTCGAACACCCGGGCAGGTTGATGATCGAGGTGTCAGTACTCCGCTGACGGCGCACTACCGTGATCGATGCGCGTGAAGGGGGCGCGGTGCACCACATAACAACAGGTTGACGTCGCTCGGCATTCGCCGGGCGCAGCACTTTCGGGGAAGTACTATGAAGATGCGACGACTCTTGGGCGCAGCTGCCACTCTGGTAGTTGCGATGAGCTCCACACTGGCCAGCGCCGACAGCAAGACCCTGAGCATCGGCTATGTGGATGGCTGGTCCGACAGCGTGGCCACCACCCACGTGGCGGCAGAAGTGATCAAGTCCAAGCTCGGTTATGACGTGAAACTGCAAGCCGTCGCCACCGGGATCATGTGGCAGGGCGTGGCCACCGGTAAGCTCGACGCCATGCTCTCCGCCTGGCTGCCCGTCACCCACGGCGAGTACTGGGCCAAGAACAAGGACAAGGTGGTCGACTACGGCCCCAACTTCAAAGACGCGAAGATCGGCCTGATCGTGCCGGAGTACGTCAAGGCCAAGTCCATCGAAGACCTCAAGACCGACACCACCTTCAAGAACAAAATCGTCGGTATCGACGCCGGTTCGGGCGTGATGCTCAAGACCGACGAAGCCATCAAGCAGTACGGCCTCGATTACAAACTGCAAGCCAGTTCGGGCGCGGCAATGATCGCCGAGTTGACCCGTGCCGAAGACAAACAGGAGTCCATTGCGGTCACCGGTTGGGTGCCACACTGGATGTTCGCCAAGTGGAAACTGCGTTTCCTGGACGATCCAAAAGGAATTTATGGCGCTGCTGAAACCGTCAACAGCATCGGCAGCAAAGGCCTGGAGAAGAAAGCGCCGGAAGTCGCGGCCTTCCTGAAGAAATTCCAGTGGTCCTCCAAGGACGAAATCGGCGAAGTGATGCTGGCGATTCAAGAAGGCGCCAAGCCTGATGCCGCGGCCAAGGACTGGGTTGCCAAGCACCCTGAGCGTGTCGCCGAATGGGTCGGTAAGTAGAACCCCAGTTACAACCCTGTGGGAGGGGGCTTGCCCCCGATGGCGATGGTCCAGTCAGAGTGTTTTTGACTGACGCTCCGCCATCGGGGGCAAGCCCCCCTCCCACATTAATTTCACGCCTCGCAAATCTTCCTGTGCTCGCGCAAACCCTCGCTACACTCCCTCTAATACTAAGGTCGTCTGGAACCTGTTCCGCAGCCGCATACAGTGGATACGTTCCAATAATAAAAAAGCTGTGCTGCGAGGATAAAAACAATGAACGACAGCATTTACCTCTCGATTCAAAACAGCCCGCGTTTCAAGGAGCTGGTGAGAAAAAGGGAAAGGTTCGCCTGGATTCTCTCGGCGATCATGCTAGGGCTTTACTCCGCTTTCATCCTGTTGATCGCCTATGGGCCACAATTACTGGGGGCCAAGATCAGCCCCGGTTCGTCGATCACCTGGGGCATTCCCCTGGGCGTCGGGCTGATTGTGTCCGCTTTCGTCCTGACCGGCATCTATGTGCGTCGGGCCAATGGCGAGTTTGACGACCTGAACAATGCGATTCTCAAGGAGGCTGCGCAATGATCCGGCGTCTACTGGCAATATTGGGTGCTTCGATCTTTGCTCCAGCCGTTTGGGCGGCGGACGCATTGACCGGTGAAGTGCACAAGCAACCCCTGAACGTTTCGGCCATCGTGATGTTCGTCGTGTTTGTCGGCGCCACCCTGTGCATCACCTATTGGGCCTCCAAGCGCAACAAGTCGGCAGCCGACTACTACGCGGCCGGCGGCAAGATCACCGGTTTCCAGAACGGCCTGGCGATTGCCGGTGACTACATGTCGGCGGCGTCCTTCCTGGGGATTTCCGCGCTGGTCTACACCTCCGGTTATGACGGCCTGATCTATTCGATCGGCTTCCTGGTGGGCTGGCCGATCATTCTGTTCCTGATCGCCGAGCGCCTGCGTAACCTGGGCAAGTACACCTTTGCCGACGTGGCGTCCTATCGCTTGGGCCAGACCCAGATCCGCAGCCTGTCGGCTTGTGGTTCGCTGGTGGTGGTGGCGTTCTACCTGATCGCGCAGATGGTTGGTGCGGGCAAGCTGATTCAACTGCTGTTCGGCCTGGACTACCATGTAGCGGTGATCCTGGTGGGTATCCTGATGGTGCTCTATGTGCTGTTCGGCGGCATGCTGGCGACCACTTGGGTACAAATCATCAAGGCCGTGCTGTTGCTGTCGGGGGCCTCGTTCATGGCGCTGATGGTGATGAAGCATGTCAACTTCGACTTCAATGCCCTGTTCTCCGAGGCGATCAAGGTTCACCCTAAAGGTGAGGCGATCATGAGCCCCGGCGGCTTGGTGAAAGACCCGATTTCAGCGTTCTCCCTCGGGCTTGCGTTGATGTTCGGTACGGCTGGCCTGCCACACATCCTGATGCGCTTCTTCACCGTCAGCGACGCTAAAGAAGCGCGCAAGAGCGTGTTCTACGCCACAGGTTTCATCGGTTACTTCTACATCCTGACCTTCATCATCGGCTTTGGCGCGATCCTGCTGGTCAGCACCAATCCGGCGTTCAAGGATGCAGCAGGCGCCTTGATGGGCGGCAACAACATGGCGGCAGTGCACCTGGCCAACGCGGTGGGTGGCAGTATCTTCCTGGGCTTCATCTCGGCCGTGGCCTTCGCCACCATTCTCGCGGTGGTTGCCGGTCTGACCCTGGCCGGTGCTTCGGCGGTGTCCCATGACCTGTACGCCAGCGTGATCAAGAAAGGCAAGGCCAACGACAAGGACGAGATTCGCGTCTCGAAGATCACCACGATTGCCTTGGGCGTCTTGGCTATCGGCCTGGGTATCCTGTTCGAAAGCCAGAACATTGCGTTCATGGTCGGCCTGGCGTTCTCCATTGCTGCCAGTTGTAACTTCCCGGTGTTGCTGCTTTCCATGTACTGGAAAAACCTCACCACCCGTGGTGCGATGATTGGTGGTTGGCTGGGGCTGGTCAGTGCCGTTGGCCTGATGGTGCTGGGCCCGACCATCTGGGTGTCGATCCTGCACCATGAAAAAGCCATCTTCCCTTATGAGTACCCGGCGCTGTTCTCGATGATCATTGCGTTCGTCGGCATCTGGTTCTTCTCCATCACCGACAAGTCGTCGGCGGCAGAGAAAGAACGTGCGCTGTACTTCCCGCAGTTTGTGCGTTCGCAGACTGGCCTGGGGTCGAGTGGGGCTGTTAGCCACTAACCGCTGTAACCGCTACAAAAAAATGCCCCGGTCGTGAGATCGGGGCATTTTTTTGCTTTTATTGGTAACGGATTCCACAAAACTGTTTCTCAAATCCTGTATCAATAAAAGTGCCTTCACCTTGGCTGGGTCAACCACGATCCATTCTAGTGGCCGGCTTGCCGACGATAGCCCTCCTTGAACCTGGAGCTATGCTTGTGGGCCTCATCGCTGGCAAGCCAACGCCTGCGGAGGTCGGTGCTGGCAGAAACAAATAAGGCCTCCAGAGGAGGCCTTATTCAGTGCAACTAAGCGGTTGAATGCTTACTTGCGATCTTCCAACTGGGTGATGTCACGCGACTCGTAGCCGGTGTACAGCTGGCGTGGGCGGCCAATCTTGTACGGGCTGGAGAGCATTTCTTTCCAGTGGGAGATCCAGCCCACGGTCCGCGCAAGGGCGAAGATCACGGTGAACATGCTGGTTGGAATGCCGATCGCCTTGAGGATGATCCCCGAGTAGAAGTCGACGTTCGGGTACAGCGAGCGTTCGATGAAGTACGGGTCGGTCAGGGCGATCTCTTCCAGGCGCATGGCCAGTTCGAGTTGCGGATCGTTCTTGATGCCCAGTTCCTTCAACACTTCGTCGCAGGTCTGCTTCATCACGGTGGCGCGCGGGTCGCGGTTCTTGTAGACCCGGTGACCGAAGCCCATCAACTTGAACGGATCGTTCTTGTCCTTGGCCTTGGCGATGAACTTGTCGATGTTCGAGACATCGCCGATTTCATCGAGCATGGTCAATACGGCTTCGTTCGCACCGCCGTGGGCAGGGCCCCACAGTGCGGCGATACCGGCGGCGATACAGGCGAACGGGTTGGCACCCGAAGAGCCTGCCAGGCGGACGGTAGAGGTGGAGGCGTTCTGTTCGTGGTCGGCATGGAGGATGAAGATCCGGTCCATGGCCTTGGCCAGCACCGGGCTGATCGGTTTGATCTCGCACGGCGTGTTGAACATCATGTGCAGGAAGTTTTCCGCGTACGTCAGGTCGTTGCGCGGGTACATCATGGGTTGGCCCATGGAGTACTTGTAAACCATTGCGGCCAGGGTCGGCATCTTGGCAACCAGGCGGATCGCGGAGATTTCGCGATGCTGCGGGTTATTGATGTCGAGGGAGTCGTGATAGAAGGCCGACAGGGCGCCGACCACGCCGCACATGACGGCCATCGGGTGGGCGTCGCGACGGAAGCCGTTGAAGAAGGTCTTCAACTGCTCGTGAACCATGGTGTGGTTCTTCACGGTGCTGACAAACTGGGCTTTCTGCTCGGCTGTTGGCAATTCGCCATTTAGCAGCAGGTAGCAGGTTTCCAGATAGTCCGATTTCTCGGCCAGTTGCTCGATCGGGTAGCCGCGATGCAGCAAAATGCCATTATCACCATCGATGTAGGTGATCTTCGACTCGCAAGAGGCGGTCGACATGAAGCCTGGGTCGAATGTGAAACGGCCCGTGGCCGTCAGGCCCCGTACGTCGATAACATCGGGACCAACGGTGCCGGTTAAAATGGGCAGCTCGACGGGGGCTGCGCCCTCGATGATCAACTGCGCTTTTTTGTCAGCCATGTGGCCTCCTATTTATGCTTCAAATCATCAGACAGACCCCCCACGCAGGGCCCGCACCACTATATTGATATAAATCCAGATGTCAATTTGCCTAAAGTCTTGCAGCAGAAGGCTTTAACCGTACTTTTTCCTCGAAATTGACTGCCGTTTACGCCTTTTATTCCCCCAGCGCAATCCGCTATTAGGGTGAGGAGTGCGCGTTGTCATTAGTAACCTAACTGTCTATACTCGGCCACCGACCGCCAAGGGCTTTTGGGCTTGCTTTCATTGGGGGTCGCACTCCCTGGGTGGTGCTTACCTGACCAGTGCACTCCCCAACAACTTTGCCCTGATTGTTAGGGGCTCTTCAGTGTGAAAAAAAGCCGTGAATAGCCAACGACCTGTAAACCTAGACCTAAGGACCATCAAACTCCCCATCACCGGCGTTACGTCGTTCCTGCACCGTGTTTCCGGCATCATCCTGTTCCTGGGCTTGGGCATCATGCTTTATGCATTGAGCAAATCCCTGGGTTCCGAGGAAGGATACGCCGAGGTGAAGGCATGCTTGACCAGCCCGCTGGCCAAGTTCGTAGCATGGGGCCTCCTGTCCGCTCTGCTGTATCACCTGGTAGCCGGTGTGCGCCACTTGATCATGGATATGGGCATCGGTGAGACGCTGGAAGGCGGCCGCCTGGGCTCGAAAATCATCATCGCCATTTCCGTGGTGCTGATCGTTCTGGCAGGAGTTTGGATATGGTAACCAGCGTTACGAATCTGTCGCGTTCGGGCCTCTATGACTGGATGGCACAGCGTGTGTCTGCGGTCGTTCTCGCGGCTTATTTCATTTTCCTGATCGGATACCTCGTTGCAAATCCGGGTATCGGCTATGAGCAATGGCATGGCCTGTTCTCCCACAATGCAATGCGAATCTTCAGTCTGCTGGCCCTTGTTGCCCTGGGCGCACACGCCTGGGTCGGCATGTGGACCATCGCGACCGACTACCTGACGCCGATGGCGCTGGGCAAGTCCGCGACCGCAGTACGTTTCCTCTTCCAGGCAGTCTGCGGCGTCGCGATGTTCGCTTACTTCGTCTGGGGTGTGCAGATTCTTTGGGGTATCTGATTCATGGCTAACATTCCAACTATTTCATTCGACGCCATCATCATTGGTGGCGGCGGTGCTGGCATGCGCGCTGCGCTGCAGCTGGCCCAGGGCGGTCACAAGACTGCCGTGATCACCAAGGTGTTCCCGACCCGTTCCCACACCGTATCGGCCCAGGGTGGCATCACCTGCGCCATCGCCTCCGCCGACCCGAACGATGACTGGCGCTGGCACATGTACGATACCGTCAAGGGTTCCGACTACATCGGTGACCAGGACGCTATCGAATATATGTGTCAGGAAGGCCCGGCCGCGGTGTTCGAGCTGGACCACATGGGTCTGCCGTTCTCCCGCACCGAGCAAGGCCGTATCTACCAGCGTCCATTCGGCGGTCAGTCGAAGGATTACGGTAAAGGCGGGCAGGCTGCCCGTACTTGCGCCGCTTCCGACCGTACCGGTCACGCGCTGCTGCACACCCTTTATCAGGGCAACCTGAAAGCCGGTACCACGTTCCTGAACGAGTACTACGCGGTCGATCTGGTGAAGAACGCGCAAGGCGAGTTCGTCGGTGTGATCGCCATCTGCATCGAAACCGGTGAAACCACCTACATCCGCGCCAAGGCTACCGTGCTGGCGACTGGCGGTGCAGGCCGTATCTACGCGTCGACCACCAATGCCCTGATCAACACCGGTGACGGCGTCGGCATGGCACTGCGTGCCGGCGTACCGGTGCAAGACATCGAAATGTGGCAGTTCCACCCGACCGGCATCGCCGGCGCTGGTGTACTGGTGACCGAAGGTTGCCGTGGTGAAGGTGGCTACCTGATCAACAAGCACGGCGAGCGTTTCATGGAGCGTTACGCTCCGAACGCGAAAGACCTTGCTGGTCGTGACGTTGTTGCCCGTTCGATGGTTAAAGAGATCATCGCCGGTAATGGCTGTGGCCCGAATGGCGACCACGTGCTGCTGAAGCTCGATCACCTGGGCGAAGAAGTGCTGCACAGCCGTCTGCCAGGTATCTGCGAGCTGTCCAAGACTTTTGCTCACGTTGACCCGGTGGTTGCTCCGGTTCCGGTTGTTCCAACCTGCCACTATATGATGGGCGGCGTGCCGACCAACATCCACGGCCAGGCGATCACCCAGAACGCCGAAGGCGAGGACGAGATCATCCACGGTCTGTTCGCTGTAGGCGAAGTGGCTTGCGTATCGGTGCACGGTGCCAACCGTCTGGGCGGCAACTCGCTGCTCGACCTGGTGGTATTCGGCCGCGCTGCCGGCCTGCACCTGGAAAAGGCGCTGACCGACGGCATCGAATACGATGACGCGACCGATGCCAACATCGAGGCTGCACTGGCTCGCCTGAACGCTCTGAACGAGCGCACCGATGGCGAAGACGTGGCTACCCTGCGTCGCGAGCTGCAAAGCTGCATGCAGAACTACTTCGGTGTATTCCGTACCGGCGAATACATGCAGAAGGGTATTGCCCAGCTGGCCGATCTGCGCAAGCGCATCGCCAACGTCAAGATCAACGATAAGAGCCAGGCGTTCAACACTGCTCGTATCGAAGCCCTTGAGCTGCAAAACCTGCTGGAAGTGGCCGAAGCGACCGCAATCGCTGCCGAGGTTCGCAAGGAGTCCCGTGGTGCTCACGCCCGTGAAGACTTTGAAGATCGCGACGACGAAAACTGGTTGTGCCACACCCTGTACTTCCCGGGTGACAAGCGCGTGACCAAGCGTGCCGTGAATTTCTCGCCGAAGACGGTTCCGACGTTTGAACCGAAGATTCGGACTTACTAAGGGTGGCTGCCATGTTGAAAGTCAGTGTTTACCGCTACAACCCTGATCAGGACGCTGCGCCGTTCATGCAGGAATTCCAGGTCGATACCGGTGGTAAAGACTTGATGGTGCTGGATGTACTGGCACTGATCAAAGAGCAGGACGAAGGTTTCTCCTATCGTCGCTCTTGCCGTGAAGGTGTGTGCGGTTCCGACGGCATGAACATCAACGGCAAAAACGGCTTGGCGTGCATCACGCCGCTGTCCGCCGTGGTCAAAGGCAACAAGCTGATCGTTCGTCCACTGCCAGGTTTGCCGGTTATCCGTGACCTGGTCGTCGATATGAGCATCTTCTACAAGCAATACGAGAAAGTTAAGCCGTTCCTGCAGAACGACACGCCGGCTCCGGCCATCGAGCGTCTGCAGTCCCCGGAAGAGCGCGAGAAGCTCGACGGTCTGTACGAGTGCATCCTGTGCGCTTGCTGCTCGACTTCGTGCCCGTCCTTCTGGTGGAACCCGGACAAGTTCCTGGGTCCAGCTGCCCTGCTGCAAGCCTACCGCTTCCTGGCAGACAGCCGTGATACCAAGACGTCCGAGCGTCTGGCTTCGCTGGATGACCCGTTCAGCGTATTCCGCTGCCGCGGGATCATGAACTGCGTCAACGTATGTCCCAAAGGCCTGAACCCGACTAAGGCCATTGGTCACATCCGTAACATGCTGCTGCAGAGCGGCGTGTAACCGACGTTGTAGTAAAGGCAGGACCGTTGTGCCCGTAAATGCTACGGCGCAGGCTTCAACCGGCGCCGTAGTTTTAACTTGAGCAGCGACTTACAAAGCCGCGGCTCTTATTTTGAAGAAATGAGACAAGCAGGGGCATTCGGGTTGGTACCCGAACTATCAGCGTGATCCTAAGTGGCTTGTTTTGGTCGCTGCACTTGGCCTTTTGCAAGCAAACTCGGTGTTTTCGCCGGTGGTGTCCCCAAATCGAGGGTGACCAAGCATGCAAGAAAGCGTGATGCAGCGCATGTGGAACAGCGGCTATCTTTCAGGTGGTAACGCTGCCTATGTGGAAGAGCTTTATGAGCTCTACCTGCACGACCCTAACGCTGTGCCAGAAGAATGGCGCACCAAATTTCAGACGTTGTCTTCAGACGGCAACGCTGCCACCGATGTATCGCACGCAACAATTCGCGATCAGTTCGTGCTGCTGGCAAAGAACCAGCGCCGCGCCCAACCGGTTTCCGCCGGCAGCGTGAGCAGTGAGCATGAGAAGAAGCAAGTTGAAGTATTGCGACTGATCCAGGCCTACCGGATGCGTGGCCACCAGGCGGCCCAGCTTGACCCGCTGGGGCTCTGGAAGCGTCCTGCACCTGCTGACCTGTCGATCAATCATTACGGCTTGACCAATGCCGATCTTGATACGACCTTCCGTGCCGGCGACCTGTTCATCGGCAAAGAGGAAGCGAGCCTACGCGAAATTCACGAAGCGTTGCAGCAGACATATTGCCGCACCATTGGCGCTGAGTTCACGCACATCACCGATTCCGAGCAACGCCACTGGTTCCAGCATCGCCTGGAAGGTGTGCGTGGTCGTCCGGTGCTGTCTGCCGACGTACGCAGCCACCTGCTCGAGCGCGTCACCGCTGCCGAAGGCCTGGAAAAATACCTGGGCACCAAATACCCGGGCACCAAGCGTTTCGGCCTGGAAGGCGGCGAAAGCCTGATCCCGATGCTCGACGAGCTGATCCAGCGTTCCGGTTCCTACGGCACCAAGGAAATCGTGATCGGCATGGCTCACCGTGGTCGCCTGAACGTGTTGGTCAACACCTTCGGCAAGAACCCGCGTGAGCTGTTCGACGAGTTCGAAGGCAAGAAGAAAGTCGAGTTGGGTTCCGGTGACGTCAAATACCACCAGGGCTTCTCGTCCAACGTGATGACCACCGGCGGTGAAGTTCACCTGGCCATGGCCTTCAACCCATCCCACCTGGAAATCGTTTCTCCAGTGGTCGAGGGTTCGGTCCGTGCCCGCCAGGATCGTCGTAACGACACCACCGGTGAAAAGGTCCTGCCGATTTCCATCCACGGTGACGCGGCATTCGCCGGTCAAGGCGTGGTCCTGGAAACTTTCCAGATGTCGCAGACCCGCGGCTTCAAGACCGGCGGTACCGTTCACATCGTCATCAACAACCAGGTTGGCTTCACCATCAGCAACCCGCTGGACGCGCGCTCTACCGAGTACGCTACCGACGTTGCCAAGATGATCCAGGCGCCGATTCTCCATGTGAATGGTGATGATCCGGAAGCCGTGCTGTTCGTGACCCAGCTTGCTATCGACTATCGCATGCAGTTCAAGCGTGACGTAGTGATCGATCTGGTTTGCTACCGTCGTCGCGGTCACAACGAAGCCGACGAACCAAGCGGCACCCAGCCGTTGATGTACCAGCAGATCACCAAGCAGCGCACCACCCGTGAGCTGTACGCCGAAAGCCTGACCAAGGCCGGTGTGGTTGACGATGCACGTGTTCAGGCCAAAGTCGATGAATACCGCAACGCGCTGGACAACGGTCTGCATGTAGTAAAAAGCCTGGTTAAAGAGCCGAACAAAGAGCTGTTCGTTGATTGGCGTCCATACCTGGGCCACGCCTGGACTGCGCGTCACGATACGTCGTTCGATCTGAAGACCTTGCAGGAATTGTCCGCCAAACTGCTGGAAATTCCTGAAGGTTTCGTGGTCCAGCGCCAAGTGGCGAAGATCTACGAAGACCGCCAGAAGATGCAAGCCGGCGGCCTGCCGATCAACTGGGGTTACGCCGAAACCATGGCGTACGCGACCCTGGCGTTCGAAGGTCACCCGATCCGCATGACCGGCCAGGACATCGGCCGTGGTACGTTCTCGCACCGTCACGCGGTATTGCACAACCAGAAAGACGCGGGCACCTATATCCCGTTGCAGAACCTGTATGAAGGCCAGCCACGTTTCGACTTGTACGACTCGTTCCTGTCCGAAGAAGCGGTTCTGGCGTTCGAATACGGTTACTCGACCACCACGCCAAACGCGCTGGTGATCTGGGAAGCTCAGTTCGGCGACTTCGCCAACGGTGCCCAAGTGGTTATCGACCAGTTCATCACCAGCGGCGAGCACAAGTGGGGTCGCCTGTGCGGTCTGACCATGCTGCTGCCACACGGTTATGAAGGTCAGGGTCCTGAGCACTCCTCGGCCCGTCTGGAGCGTTACCTGCAGCTGTGCGCCGAGCACAACATCCAGGTGTGCGTGCCGACTACGCCGGCCCAGATCTACCACTTGCTGCGTCGCCAGGTGATCCGCCCACTGCGCAAGCCGCTGGTAGTGCTGACGCCGAAGTCGCTGCTGCGTCATAAATTGGCCATCTCGACCCTGGAAGATCTGGCGGATGGTTCGTTCCAGACCGTGATCCCGGAAATCGACGCGTTGGACGCGGCAAAAGTGACGCGCCTGGTCCTGTGCAGCGGCAAGGTCTACTACGACCTGCTGGAAAAACGCCGTGCCGAAGGCCGCGAAGACATCGCCATCGTGCGTATCGAGCAGCTTTACCCGTTCCCGGAAGACGACCTGATGGAGGCCATCGCGCCTTACACCAACCTCACTAATGTGGTGTGGTGCCAGGAAGAACCGATGAACCAGGGCGCGTGGTACAGCAGCCAGCATCACCTGCGTCGCAGCATCGGCAACCACAACAAGGCCCTGGGCCTTGAATATGCCGGCCGTGATGCTTCCGCTGCACCTGCGTGTGGTTATGCGTCGATGCACGCCGAGCAGCAGGAAAAACTGCTGCAAGATGCTTTCACTGTTTAACGCCTTCGCGCTGACTGAAACCGAATTTTAAGGACCCACAGATAATGGCTATCGAAATCAAAGCCCCGTCATTCCCGGAATCGGTTGCCGATGGCACCGTTGCCACCTGGCACAAAAAACCAGGCGACGCTGTAAAGCGTGACGACCTGATCGTCGACATCGAGACCGACAAAGTCGTGCTGGAAGTGTTGGCCGAAGCTGACGGCGTGCTGGGCGCAATCGTTGCCGAAGAAGGCGCTACCGTGCTGTCGAACCAGGTACTGGGCTCGATCGAAGAGGGCAGCGCTGCTGCTGCCGCTCCTGCCGCTGCCGCTGCACCAGCTGCTGCTTCGGCTCCAGCCGCTGCTCCGGCTGCTGGTGGTGAAGATCCAATCGCTGCACCGGCTGCCCGTCAGTTGGCTGAAGAGAATGGCATCAACCTGGCTTCCATCAAGGGCACCGGCAAAGACGGCCGTGTGACCAAGGAAGACGTGGTTGCCGCTGTTGAAGCCAAGAAAAACGCTCCAGCTGCCGCACCTGCCAAGGCTGCTGCCCCGGCTGCCGCTGCTCCAGTGTTCGCCGCTGGCGACCGCACCGAGAAGCGTGTACCGATGACTCGTGTACGTGCCACCGTGGCCAAGCGTCTGGTTGAAGCACAGTCGAACATGGCGATGCTGACCACCTTCAACGAAGTCGACATGACCGAAGTCATGGCCCTGCGTTCGAAGTACAAGGATCTGTTCGAGAAGTCCCACAACGGCGTGCGCCTGGGCTTCATGTCCTTCTTCGTGAAAGCCGCCACCGAAGCGCTGAAACGCTTCCCGGCAGTGAACGCTTCCATCGACGGCAACGACATCGTTTACCATGGCTACGCAGACATCGGCGTTGCCGTGTCCAGCGACCGTGGCCTGGTGGTTCCAGTACTGCGTAACGCCGAGCTGATGAGCCTGGCCGAAATCGAAGGCGGCATCGCCACCTTCGGCAAGAAAGCCCGTGACGGCAAGCTGACCATCGACGAGATGACCGGCGGTACCTTCACCATCACCAACGGTGGTACCTTCGGTTCGATGATGTCGACCCCGATCGTCAACCCACCGCAAGCCGCGATCCTGGGCATGCACAACATCATCCAGCGTCCGATGGCCATCAACGGCCAAGTCGTGATCCGCCCAATGATGTACCTGGCGCTGTCGTACGATCACCGCCTGATCGATGGTAAAGAAGCCGTGACTTTCCTGGTGACCATCAAGAACCTGCTGGAAGACCCGGCTCGTCTGTTGCTGGATATCTGATTGAAGCAGCTGCAAGTTGCGAGCTGCAAGCTGTAAGAAAAAAGCAGCTTGGCTTGCCGCTTGCGGCTAAAAGCTTGTCGCAAATAGAGGATCTATTTTCATGACACAGAAATTTGACGTCGTAGTGATTGGTGCAGGTCCTGGCGGCTACGTTGCCGCCATCAAGGCCGCACAATTGGGCCTCTCGACTGCTTGCATCGAAAAATACACCGACAAGGAAGGCAAACTGGCATTGGGCGGTACTTGCCTGAACGTTGGTTGCATTCCTTCCAAGGCGCTGCTGGACAGCTCCTGGAAATTCCACGAAGCCCAAGACGGCTTCGCGATCCACGGCATCCACCATGCTGGCGTGACCATGGACGTACCTGCAATGGTCGGCCGTAAAGCCAACATCGTCAAAGGCCTGACTTCCGGCGTTGCCACCTTGTTCAAGGCCAACGGTGTGACTTCCCTGCAAGGCCACGGCAAGCTGCTGGCCGGTAAGAAAGTTGAAATCACCAAGCCAGACGGTTCGACCGAGATCATCGAAGCCGAGAACGTGATCCTGGCTCCAGGCTCCCGTCCAATCGACATTCCGCCTGCTCCAGTTGACCAGAACGTGATCGTTGATTCGACCGGTGCCCTGGAATTCCAAGCCGTGCCTAAGCGCCTGGGCGTGATCGGCGCTGGCGTGATCGGCCTGGAACTGGGTTCGGTGTGGTCCCGCCTGGGTTCCGAAGTCACCGTGCTGGAAGCCCTGGACACGTTCCTGCTGGCTGCCGACACCGCTGTATCGAAAGAAGCCCTGAAAACCCTGACCAAACAAGGTCTGGACATCAAGCTGGGCGCTCGCGTGACCGGTTCGAAAGTCAATGGTGAAGAAGTTGTCGTCAACTACACCGACAAGGATGGCGAAAAGACCATCACTTTCGACAAGCTGATCGTAGCCGTTGGTCGCCGTCCAGTGACCACCGACCTGCTGGCAGCCGACAGCGGCGTGACCCTCGACGAGCGCGGTTACGTGCACGTTGACGATCACTGCGCGACCACCGTTCCGGGCGTCTACGCCATCGGCGACGTGGTGCGTGGCATGATGCTGGCGCACAAGGCTTCCGAAGAAGGCATCATGGTTGTCGAGCGCATCAAGGGCCACAAAACCCAGATGAACTACGACCTGATCCCATCGGTTATCTACACCCACCCGGAAATTGCATGGGTCGGCAAGAACGAACAGCAGTTGAAAGCTGAAGGCGTTGAAGTTAACGTCGGCACCTTCCCGTTTGCCGCTTCTGGCCGTGCCATGGCAGCCAACGACACCGGTGGTTTTGTCAAAGTCATTGCTGATGCCAAGACTGACCGCGTATTGGGCGTCCACGTGATTGGCCCAGGCGCAGCAGAACTGGTTCAGCAGGGCGCGATCGGTATGGAATTCGGCACCAGTGCCGAGGACATCGGCATGATGGTCTTCTCCCATCCGACGTTGTCCGAAGCGCTGCACGAAGCCGCGTTGGCAGTGAATGGCGGCGCCAT
Organism: Pseudomonas simiae; assembly: GCF_000934565.1. Lineage (NCBI taxonomy): Bacteria > Pseudomonadati > Pseudomonadota > Gammaproteobacteria > Pseudomonadales > Pseudomonadaceae > Pseudomonas > Pseudomonas simiae. The sequence goes on from NZ_CP010896.1 coordinate 1,957,228, forward strand.
CCACATCGCCAACAAGAAGAAGCGCTAAGCGAGATAATAAGAAACCACGGCGGAGTTGCCCGTCGTGAGCCTTGCGCGCAAGACTCACCGCGGAATATCCGCTGGACGCAGTCTTGCGCAGCTTTACGGGCCTTGAGCCCCGCAAGTTGCGCAAGCAGCAGTCACAGGTGGCGCGGCACTCATAATGAGCGCAGCGCCGAATGCGCAGTACCTAACGAAGACGGTAAAAAGCATGAATCTTCACGAGTATCAGGGTAAGCAGCTGTTCGCTGAATACGGCCTGCCAGTTTCCAAGGGCTACGCAGTAGACACCCCGGAAGCAGCAGCAGAAGCTTGCGACAAAATCGGCGGCACCGAGTGGGTTGTCAAAGCCCAGGTCCACGCTGGTGGTCGCGGTAAAGCGGGCGGCGTTAAGCTGGTTCGCAGCAAAGAAGACGCCAAAGCCTTCGCACAGCAGTGGCTGGGCAAGCGTCTGGTGACTTACCAGACTGATGCCAATGGCCAGCCAGTCACCAAGATCCTGGTTGAATCGTGCACTGATATCGCTAAAGAGCTGTACTTGGGCGCTGTCGTTGACCGTTCGAGCCGTCGCATCGTGTTCATGGCTTCCACCGAAGGTGGCGTGGACATCGAGAAAATCGCTCACGAAACCCCAGAAAAAATTCTGAAAGCCACTATCGATCCACTGGTGGGCGCTCAGCCATTCCAGGGTCGCGAGCTGGCTTTCCAGTTGGGTCTGGAAGGCAAGCAAGTTGCCCAGTTCGCCAAGATCTTCGTAGGTCTGGCCAAACTGTTCCAGGATCACGATCTGGCCCTGCTGGAAGTGAACCCGCTGGTGATCAAGGCTGACGGCGATCTGCACTGCCTCGACGCCAAGATCAACATCGACGCCAACGCCATGTACCGTCAGCCTAAGCTGAAGACTTTCCACGATCCGTCGCAAGACGATCCGCGCGAAGCGCACGCCGCCAAGTTCGAACTGAACTACGTAGCACTGGAAGGCAACATCGGTTGCATGGTCAACGGTGCTGGCCTGGCCATGGGTACCATGGACATCGTCAACCTGCATGGCGGCAAACCAGCCAACTTCCTCGACGTGGGCGGTGGTGCTACCAAGGAACGCGTAACCGAAGCCTTCAAGATCATCCTGTCCGACTCCAACGTCGCCGCAGTACTGGTCAACATCTTCGGCGGCATCGTTCGTTGCGACATGATTGCCGAAGGCATCATCGGTGCAGTGAAAGAAGTCGGCGTTAAAATCCCGGTTGTTGTTCGCCTTGAAGGCAACAACGCTGAACTGGGCGCTAAAGTACTGGCAGAAAGCGGTTTGAACATCATCGCGGCTACCAGCCTGACCGACGCTGCTCAACAAGTTGTCAAAGCTGCGGAGGGCAAATAATGAGCGTCCTGATCAATAAAGACACCAAAGTTATCTGCCAGGGTATTACCGGTTCGCAAGGTAGTTTCCACACCCAGCAAGCCATCGAATACGGCACCAAGATGGTCGGTGGTGTAACGCCTGGTAAAGGCGGCACCGAGCACCTGGGCCTGCCAGTGTTCAACACTGTGAAAGACGCTGTAGCTGCCACTGGCGCCACCGCCAGCGTGATCTACGTTCCAGCTCCTTTCTGCAAGGACTCGATCCTGGAAGCAGCATTCGGCGGCATCAAGCTGATCGTTTGCATCACCGAAGGCATTCCTACCCTGGACATGCTGGACGCTAAAGTTAAGTGCGACGAGCTGGGCGTAGTCCTGATCGGCCCTAACTGCCCAGGCGTGATCACTCCAGGCGAATGCAAGATCGGCATCATGCCAGGTCACATTCACTTGCCAGGTAAAGTCGGTATCGTTTCCCGTTCCGGCACCCTGACCTACGAAGCTGTCAAGCAAACGACTGACGCCGGTTTCGGCCAGTCGACTTGCGTCGGCATCGGTGGTGACCCGATCCCAGGCTCGAACTTCATCGACATCCTGAAGCTGTTCCAGGAAGACCCGAAGACCGAAGCGATCGTGATGATCGGTGAGATCGGCGGTTCGGCTGAAGAAGAAGCGGCTGCCTACATCAAGGCACACGTGACCAAGCCGGTTGTTTCCTACATCGCTGGTGTGACTGCCCCTGCGGGCAAGCGCATGGGCCATGCTGGCGCAATCATCTCTGGCGGCAAAGGCACTGCAGACGAGAAATTCGCTGCGCTGCAAGACGCAGGCGTTAAAACCGTGCGTTCGCTGGCAGACATCGGCAAGGCCCTGGCCGAGCTGACCGGTTGGGCTGTCAAGTAAGCCTCGCGCTTAACTGACGCTTCACCACACAAAGGCCACCTTCGGGTGGCCTTTGTGCATTCTGAAGTTGGTGAAGATCTAGGTGGGGGAGCGGGCTTGCTCGCGAAAGTGGCGTGTCAGTCAGCTTACGAGTGGCTGATACACCGCTTTCGCGAGCAAGCCCGCCCCCACATCCGGTCGCATTTCAAAATTTAGATATGAAAACGCGACATAAAAATGTCGCTTATCGGACAGTTCGCCCCCCAACAGTGCGTTTGACCCGCAAATTCGTTAGGCTAGCCGCCTCTTTATGCGTGCGCATCCCAAAAGGAAGCCCCGCGCTAGACCGGTCGGCTCCCATAAGGGCCGACAGTATTTCCCTCATCCATAGGGAATCCCTCTCTAAATTCCGATTCAGTAGTGTGGTATTTCCTCAAATGAAAGTGTTGAAAAGCCAGGATGTCCTGGCGTTGGGCTTTATGACTTTTGCCCTGTTCGTGGGCGCCGGCAACATCATCTTCCCGCCTATCGTTGGTTTGCAGTCCGGGCCTCATGTCTGGATGGCAGCGCTGGGCTTTTTGGTCACCGCAGTGGGTTTGCCGGTGGTCACCGTGATCGCCCTGGCCAAGGTGGGTGGCGGTATGGACGCGCTGAGCAGCCCGATCGGCAAGATCGCCGGCGGCCTGCTGGCGGCGGCGGCGTATCTGGCGGTAGGGCCGCTGTTCGCCACCCCGCGTACTGCGACCGTATCCTTCGAGGTGGGCCTGGCGCCGCTGACCGGCGAAAGCCCGCTGGCACTGTTCCTCTACAGCTCGGTGTATTTCCTGGTGGTGTTTTTTGTCTCCCTCTACCCAGGTCGACTGCTGGACACCGTAGGTCGCTTCCTGGCGCCGCTGAAGATCATCGCGCTGGCCATCCTCGGTATCGCCGCATTTGCCTTGCCGGCCGGCGACGTGGGCGTCGCTACCCAGGAATACGTGGCTGCACCGTTCTCCCAAGGTTTCATCAATGGTTACCTGACCATGGATACCCTGGGCGCCCTGGTTTTCGGCATCGTGATCGTCAATGCCATTCGCTCCCGTGGCGTCGAGTCGCCGAAGCTGATTACCCGCTACGCCATCATTGCCGGCCTGATCGCTGGTGTGGGCCTGGCACTGGTGTATATCAGCCTGTTCCGCCTTGGCTCGGGCAGCCATGAAGTCGCCGCCGGTGCTGCCAATGGCGCCGCGGTATTGCACGCCTATGTGCAACACACGTTTGGCTCGCTGGGCAGCGGCTTCCTGGCTGTGCTGATTTCCCTGGCGTGCCTGGTCACGGCGGTCGGCCTAACCTGTGCCTGCGCCGAGTACTTCAGCCGTATCCTGCCGTTGTCCTACAAGACCCTGGTGGTGATCCTGGCGCTGTTCTCGCTGTTCGTGTCCAACCTGGGTCTGACCAAGCTGATTGCCTTCTCGATCCCGGTACTGACCGCGATCTACCCACCGTGCATCGTGCTGGTGGCGTTGAGCTTCTGCAAAGACTTCTGGCTAGAGCAGGGTCGTATTGTCGGCCCGGTGATGCTGGTGTCGTTCATCTTTGGCTGCATCGATGCGCTCAAGGGCGCTGGCCTGGCGGATTGGATGCCTGCACAGTTGGCCAACCTGCCGCTGAGCGAGCAGGGCCTGGCGTGGTTGGTGCCGTCGGTGATGACGCTGGCTGTGGCGTTTGCGGTTGATCGTATGCTGGGCAAGCGCAGCGAAGCGATCGCTTAAGTCACGTTTTCCGCTGTACTGAAATGCCTCGTATCAATCGATACGGGGCATTTTTTATGCTTATGAGACAACAACCTTCTAAAGTTGGAGCTCGGTAAATGGGGAGCGGGCTTGCTCCCACATTTGGACCGCGCCCGCCACTCCATTTTATGTGTAACAGGACCCACATGTCGTTCGTCGAAGCCAATCAGATCCACCTGCTCGCCGCCCTCTGGTTCGTCCTGTGCTGGGGCGGCTATACCCGTTACGCCGCCTGGAAAGCCCGCGACACAGCCTGCCTGGCCAGTGTGTTGCATCTGTATCGCGAAGACTGGATGCGCCGCATGCTGCTGCGCGACAACCGCATCGCCGACGCCAGCGTGATCGGTAACCTGGAGCGCAACGCCTCGTTCTTCGCCTCCAGCACCTTGATTATCCTCGCCGGCATTCTCACCGTGCTCGGCGCTTCCGAGCGCGCGGTGTCGTTGCTGGCGGATATTCCCATGGTGCAGCAGGCTTCCCAGGGCATGTCGGAGATCAAGCTGCTGTGCCTGGCGCTGGTGTTCGTCTATGCGTTTTTCACATTCAGCTGGTGCATCCGACAGTACAATTTCGCGGCGGTGCTGGTGGGGTCGGCGCCGATGATCGGTGAGCGGCATGTGTCGGAGCAGGAGCGCAATGCGTTTGCCCTGCGCGCGGCGCGGGTGATCTCCATGGCTGCCAACCAGTTCAACTTCGGCCTGCGCTCTTACTACTTCGGCATGACCATGCTGGCGTGGTTTGTCAGCCCCTGGTTGTTCATGTTGATGAGCAGTGGGGTGGTGTTGGTGCTGTACCGTCGGGAGTTTCATTCCGACGTGCTGCAAGTGATGGTGTATACGCAGACGGACACACCGCCGCCGGAAGCGGTTAAAGAAGCTGCTTAACTAAACCTTCAGATAAAAACCCCAGACAAAGTAAAGCCCGCTATCTAAGCGGGCTTTCTTTTTGCAGCCAAGCTATTTCAAGCCGCGGTCTCAAGAACCGGTGGCAGGGGTAGCAGGTGCTGCTTCTTTTGCGGCGGCTTCGTTCGATTCAGCCTGAGCTTTGGCAGCATCGGCGTTTTCTTTCGCAGCGTCGTTCACTTTATCCTGAGCCTTCGCCATGTCTTTCTGAGCTTGCTCAGAATGCGCGGCGGCGTCTTGGGCTTTGTCTTCGGATTTCTTGTCGCAGGCAGCGAGACCGAGGGCAGCGGCGAGCATCATGGAAATAGCTAAAGTCTTGCGCATGGGTGTTTCTCCTTATTGAAGATATCTACTGGCCTTTCGAGCATGGCGGTTCGGCATTAGTTCCTTTTATTCCATAGATATATAAATCGCTGCCTAACCGGAACTTTTGTCCGGACCCTCGATTTCGTGGATCAACATTAATAAGAGTCTTTAACGAATGACCGAAAATCCCCTGTTGGCGCGCGCGGCGCGCTTTGTTTCGGCCTTGCGCCATTGCCAGGTGCTGGGCATTACCGCTCATCAGGCCAGCGAGGAGGGCATTACCTTGATCATGCCCTACGCCCCGCATTTGGTGGGCGATCCCCGGTCGGGCGTGATCCACGGCGGCGCGCTGACCTCTCTGATGGACACCGCCTGTGGCATGGCCACCCTTTGCGTATTGCCGGAATTCGAGGTGTGCCCGACCCTCGACTTGCGTGTTGACTACATGCATCCCGCTGCGCCGCATCAGCCGGTGTACGGCTTCGCCCAATGCTACCGGGTGACCACCGACGTGATCTTCACCCGTGGCTTTGCCTATCAGGATGATCCGCAACAACCCATCGCCCATGTGGTGGGCACGTTTATGCGCATGGGCAAGCGCCTAAAGGGTGCGCAAGGGTTGGGCAACACGATCAAGGGAGCGCAGGCATGACGCACCGATTCAAGACCCGCCTGGAACAGGCCCATGAGCGCGGCGATTATGAGGCGTTGCTCAACCTGATCCCCTACGCCAAGCTCATCGGTATCGAATGCACTCGGCTGGGGGATGAGCTGCTGTTCCGGCTGCCCGCCAACAAGGACAATATTGGTAACCCCATATTGCCGGCACTGCACGGCGGCGTGATCGCCGGCTTCATGGAGCTGTCCGCCGCGCTGCACCTGCTGGTCTTCACCGGTGCGCCGGGCATTCCGAAAATCATCGACTTCTCCCTGGATTACCTGCGCGCCGGGCAGTTTCGCGACACCTACGCCAAATGCCAGGTCTGGCGTCAAGGCCGACGGGTGGCAAACGTCGCGATCACTGCCTGGCAAAGCACTGCCGCAGAACCCATTGCCACCGCCCGCGCGCATTTCAAGATCGAGGAATCGAGCCGCCCTTGAAATCCTGGTCTTAGCCCCCAACTTTGATGACAACCCGCCGCCAACCCTCAAGGGCGCGGCCACTGCCATCCAATTGGAGTTTGATGACCATGAGTGTGGAAACTCAAAAGGAAACCCTGGGCTTCCAGACCGAGGTGAAGCAACTGCTGCACCTCATGATCCATTCGCTGTATTCCAACAAGGAAATCTTCCTTCGCGAATTGATCTCGAACGCCTCTGACGCTGTCGACAAATTACGTTTCGAAGCCCTGTCCAAGCCTGAGTTGCTGGAAGGTGGCGCCGAACTGAAAATCCGTGTGAGCTTCGACAAGGACGCCAAGACCGTCACCCTCGAAGACAACGGCATCGGCATGAGCCGCGAAGACGCGATTACCCACTTGGGCACCATCGCCAAATCCGGTACTGCCGACTTCATGAAAAACCTGTCGGGCGACCAGAAGAAAGATTCGCACCTGATCGGCCAGTTCGGCGTGGGCTTCTACTCGGCCTTCATCGTGGCCGACAAAGTAGAAGTGTTCAGCCGCCGTGCCGGCCTCGACGCCAGCGAAGGCGTGCACTGGTCGTCCAAAGGTGAGGGCGAATTCGAAATCGCCACTATCGACAAGGCCGACCGTGGCACCCGTATCGTCCTGCACCTTAAATCGGGTGAAGACGAATTCGCCGATGGCTGGCGCCTGCGTAACATCGTCAAGAAGTATTCCGATCACATCGCCCTGCCGATCGAACTGCCGAAAGAACAGGCTGCCGCTGAAGGCGAAGAGGCTCCAGCCCAGGAATGGGAAGTGGTCAACCGCGCCAGCGCGCTGTGGACCCGTCCGCGTACCGAGATCAAGGACGAGGAATACCAGGAGTTCTACAAGCACATCGGTCACGATTACGAAAACCCGCTGAGCTGGAGCCACAACAAGGTCGAAGGCAAGCTGGAATACAGCTCGCTGCTCTACGTACCGGCGCGTGCTCCGTTCGACCTGTACCAGCGTGAAGCGCCGAAAGGCCTGAAGCTCTACGTGCAGCGTGTGTTCGTGATGGACCAGGCGGAATCCTTCCTGCCGTTGTACCTGCGCTTCATCAAGGGCGTGGTCGACTCCAACGATTTGTCGCTGAACGTTTCGCGGGAAATCCTGCAGAAAGATCCGATCATCGACTCTATGAAGTCGGCGCTGACCAAGCGCGTACTCGACATGCTGGAAAAACTGGCGAAGAACGAGCCTGAGCAATACAAAGGCTTCTGGAAAAACTTCGGCCAGGTCATGAAAGAAGGCCCGGCGGAAGATTTCGCCAACAAGGAAAAAATCGCCGGCCTGCTGCGCTTTGCCTCGACGCATGAAGAGGGCGGCGAGCAGGTTGTGTCCCTGGCCGAGTACCTGGCACGCGCCAAGGAAGGTCAGGACAAGATCTACTACCTGACTGGCGAAACCTACGCCCAGGTCAAGAACAGCCCGCACCTGGAAGTCTTCCGCAAGAAAGGCATCGAAGTGTTGCTGCTGACCGACCGTATCGATGAGTGGCTGATGAGCTACCTCAACGAATTCGATGGCAAGTCCTTTGTCGACGTGGCCCGTGGTGACCTGGACCTGGGTAACCTCGACTCCGAAGAAGAGAAGAAAGAAGCCGAAGAAGTCGCCAAGTCCAAAGAAGGCCTGGTTGAGCGGATCAAGGCGTCCCTGGGCGATGCCGTCAGCGAAGTGCGCGTGTCGCACCGTCTGACCGATTCCCCGGCGATCCTGGCGATCGGCGAGCAGGACCTGGGCATGCAGATGCGCCAGATCCTCGAAGCCAGTGGCCAGAAGGTTCCGGATTCCAAGCCGATCTTCGAATTCAACCCGGCACACCCGCTGATCGAGAAACTCGACGGCGAGCAAAGCGAAGAGCGGTTTGGCGACCTGTCGCACATCCTCTTCGACCAGGCGGCCCTGGCCGCTGGCGACAGCTTGAAAGACCCGGCCGCCTATGTGCGCCGCCTGAACAAGCTGTTGGTTGAACTGTCGGTTTGACCCTGAAGTAAAAAAACCCGCTTCGGCGGGTTTTTTCGTTCTGGCGCTCCAACAGGGAGCACGTTGCGCCGAATGGTTAATTCACCTCAACTGGAGTAAACGATGAGCCAAGTCACTGTACGTTCCGTGGTCTATCAGATTGATGGCCAGTCCTATGAAAGCCGCCTGGCGTTCGATGCCAGCCACAAGGGCCCGCTGCCGGGCCTGCTGATGGCGCCTAACTGGATGGGCGTGAGTGCGGGGGCTGAGGAGATCGCCAAAAGCGTGGCCGGCAAGGGCTACGTGGTACTGATCGCCGACCTCTACGGCCAGACTGTGCGCCCTTCGAATGGTGATGAGGCCGGCGCTGCGATGATGCCGCTGAAGAACGACCGTGCGTTGTTGAACAAGCGCATGCAGGCGGCATTCGAGCAACTGCAGGGCCAGACCGAGGCCGCCGTTGATACGTCGAAACTGGCGACCTTTGGTTTCTGTTTCGGCGGTTGCTGCTCCCTGGAACTGGCGCGTACCGGTGTGCCGGTCAAGGCTGCCATCTCGTTCCACGGCACCCTCGACACGCCGAACCCGGCGGACGCGAAGAACATCAAAGGCTCTGTGCTGGTCCTGCATGGCGCTTGCGACCCGTTGGTGCCCAAAGAGCAACTGCCGGCGTTCGAAGATGAAATGAACGCGGCGGGCGTGGATTGGCAATTGCTGAGCTACGGCGGCGCGGTGCATTCCTTCACCGACCCGCATGCAAACGTGCCGGGCAAAATGATGTACGACGCGAAGACTGCCAAGCGGGCGTTCCAGTCGATGCATAACCTGTTGGATGAAGTGTTCAAGGGCTAAATCTCTAGCGCTTGTTCGGACCTCTTCGCGAGCAAGCCCGCTCCCACAATAGACCGCACTCCTACAGGGTAAACGCGGCCGAGTGTGGGAGCGGGCTTGCTCGCGAATGCTATCTCACAGGCAATTCAATTCTTTCGGACTCACCCGGCACCGTCGGCCAATCCCCAGCCGCCCAGCGCTGCCTGGCCTGTTCGATCACCGCCGGATCACTCGCGACAAAATTCCAATTAATCCGCCGTGGCCCATCCAGTGACGCGCCGCCAAACACCATCAGGTGGCAATCGCTCTCGGCGAACAGTGTCATTTCCTGCCCGGCCGGCAGTACCACCAAGCTGTGCACCTCCAATGCTCCCCCCTCCAACTGCGCCTCGCCCTCCAGCACATACACCGCCCGTTCCTCATGCTCATCAGGAATCAGCAGGGTCGTGGCCGTTTGCATGCGTACCTCGGCATACAACGTGGGCGATAGCACCGGCACCGGCGATTTGAGGCAGAAACCATCACCCGCGATCAGGCGGATCTGCACGCCGAGGTTGTCACTCACCGGCAGGCTCGCGGCCGGGTGATGGCTGTAATGCCCCGGCCCCGTTTCGTGGTCCTTTGGTGATGCCAGCCAGACTTGCAGCCCATGCAGGCTGAAACCTCTGGCCTTGAGCGCCTCAGGTGTACGCTCGACGTGGGCAATCGCGCTGCCGGCGGTCATCCAGCTGACATCGCCGGCGTGCACCACCTGGTCCGAACCCAGGCTGTCTTTGTGCTGCAAAGCGCCTTCGAACAGATAAGTGAGCGTGGACAGACCAATATGCGGGTGTTGGCGGATATTCATGCCCTCGCCCGGTGCATAACGGGTGAGCAGCATATGGTCGAAAAACACGAAAGGCCCGACGCTGCGGCATTCTCGCGACGGCAGCGGGCGCAGGATCGGTTGGCCTTCGACCTCTTCGGGGCGAGGGCGGATCACGGTGAGGGTGGTCATGGTGCGTCCCAATCTGAGCGGGTTGGATGCTGCTGAGCATAACCCGCTCGGTAGGATGTTGCCGCTATTGGCTGAAGGCACCTTCCGACAGCTTCGTCTCAATGCTGACGTCGGCGGTGGTCATCAGCTTGTGCACCGGGCAGCGATCCGCCACACGGTGCAGCTCGTCGCGTTGTTCGTCGGTGAGGACGCCCTTGAGCGTCAGCGTGACGTTGAGTTTGTATTTACCCTTTTGTTCTTCAGCGGCGTCATGGGTGACTTCTACAGTTACGCCGGAAAGCGGGATGTCTTTCTTCTGTGCGTAAAGCTTGACGGTCAATGCTTTGCACGACGCCAGCGCGGCGTCGAAGTAGTCGTGGGGGGAGGGCGCCGAATCATCGCCGCCCAGGCTTTTGGGCAGGTCGGTAAACAACTCATGGTTGTTGATATTGACGCTATGGCGGAAGTTGTCCTGGTTCAGGGTATTTACGGTAACAGGCATGGTAAACCTCACAGGGTGACAGGATGAAGGTCATGCAGTTATAGAGCATGCTGGCACTTCGGTGTTCCGCGTTTTTTTGCCGGATGAACCCCGGTGGGGCGCGCAAGGTCTACCCGTATCAGCCCTTATCGAGGTGTTACCGTGCCCTGGACCCGTCTGACGCTTGCCCTGTTGCTCACCGCCGGCAGCCTTGTTGCGCAGGCCCGCGACTATGCCTACAGCGATGCGCACCTGCATTACGTCGATTTCTTTCAGGAAACCGCTGGCATGGACAAGCTGCTCAAGGCGATGGCCGACAACCGCGTTGAGCATGTGATGATTTCCGGCATTCCGGTCGCGAAGAAGTGGCACGAAGACGAACCCAAGCGTCCACGCTATTACGCCGGTGATGACGCCGATGCTTATTGGTACAGCGCCACCGACGTGATCGTTGCGGCAGCGGTCAACAAGCTGACCCCTGAACAGCGCCAGCACTTTCATCCGTTCCTGTCGGGCTTCAATCCTAACGACAAGAACTCGGATGCCCATATCCAGCGCATGCTCGACCTCAACCCAGGGCTGTGGCAGGGCATCGGCGAAGTCTTCACGCGCCATGACGACCTCACGGCCATCACGGCGGGCGACACGCCGCGCGCGAACAACGAAGCCATGACCCGCATCTATCACCTCGCAGCGGAAAACGACCTGCCGGTGATGCTGCACTCCAACATCACCTCCAAACGCGAGCGTAACCCGCTGTACCTCGCCGAAGTGGAGGAGCCGCTGCGCAACCATCCCCACACGCGCTTTATCTGGGCCCATGCCGGCACCAGCAAGGAAATCCACCGCCACCAGGTGCAGATGGACTTTTTGCTGCCCACCTTGAGCCGCCTGCTGGAGGCTTATCCCAACCTGTATGTTGACCTGTCCTGGAGCATGCTCACGCCGTATCTGCTCGATGACGCAGGCCAGCCTCGCCCGGAGTGGGTAAAGCTGGTGGAACGCTTCCCGGAGCGCTTTATGCTGGGCTCGGATGTCGTAGGGCGGTTCAACAAGCTGGGTAAGGAGATGCGCCGCTTTGACCCTTTTCTCGATGCCTTGCCTGAGGATGTGGCGCAAAAAGTTGCGCGGGATAACTTTCTTTCCGTCCTGCCTAAAGCGAACCAAGAGGGTGCAGCCCGTTGATATCGCGTTTTGGTCTTACGCAACGGCCGTAACGGGCCGATAACTTTCAAGAGCCAGCTGCAAATGGATGCAGCGCGTTTGGAAGGAGCCAAGGCATGAGTATCAGAAGTCTGAATATCGCCCCGCGCGCGGGATTGGGGTTTGGCGTGTTGGCGTTGATGGTGTTTGCCCTGGGCGGCTTTGCCCTGTTGCAGATGGCCAATATGCGCCAGCAGTCGGATCAGGTGGAAAACAACTGGCTGCCCAGCGTGATGGCGGTGGGGGATATGAGTCAGGACCTGCTTCGCATCCGTGCGCTGACGTTGCGCCTGCTGGTCAACCGCGACCCCCAGGCGCTGGCGCAGAATGAACAGAAACTCACTGAAATCAAAGCCAACCTGCATCGCGCTCGAACGTTGTATCAGGGCTTGATCGTATTGCCCGCCGAACAAGTGTTATTTGATCGCTTCAAGGCCGAAGAGGCGCGCTACCTCGAACGTCAGGAGCAGGTGGTGACCTTGTCCAAGGCCAATCAACTGGAGGATGCGATCCGGGTGGTCAACGGCGAAATGAACCAACTGGCTGACGAAATGGCGGCGACGCTGCGCGAACTGGTGACCTTGAACAAGACCAGTGCCAACCAGGCCGCAAGCCTGGCACAAAGCGTATTCAGCCAGTCGCGCATTTGGGTGATCGGCATGATTGTGCTCACGGCGCTGGTCACCATTGGCCTGGCGGTATTGCTGACGCGCAGTATCGTGCTGCCGCTGGCACAGTCGTTGAAAGTGGCCCAGGGCGTCGCGAGCGGCGATTTAACCGGTGAGATCAGTGTCCGTGGCCGCGACGAACCGGCGCGCTTGCAGCAGGCGCTCAAGAGCATGCAGGAAAATCTGCGTGACACCATCCGGCGCATATCCGAATCGTCGAACCAACTGGCGTCGGCTTCCGAAGAGCTGAGTTGCGTCACGGAGGACGCGACGCGTGGCTTGCATCAACAGAGCCAGGAAATCGAGCAGGCCGCCACGGCCGTCAACCAGATGACCGCCGCGGTCGAAGAGGTGGCAAGCAATGCAGTGGCCACGTCGCAGGCGTCGCGCGAATCCGACCGCATCGCCCAGCGTGGGCGTGAGCAGGTGCAGCAGACGGTGGTGTCGATTGAAGCGCTGGCCACCGATGTGACCGACAATGTGACGCAGGTCGAGGACTTGGCGCAGAAGGTCTATGGCATCAGCAAGGTGCTGGACGTCATCCGCTCGATTGCCGAACAGACCAACCTGCTGGCGCTGAATGCGGCGATCGAAGCGGCACGTGCCGGGGATGCCGGACGTGGTTTTGCGGTAGTTGCGGACGAGGTGCGCGCCTTGGCCCACCGCACCCAGCAGTCGACCCAGGAAATCGAACAGATGATCAGCGGGATCCAGCAGGGTACCGATCAGGCGGTCAGCTCGATGCAGCAGAGCAATACACGGGCGCGCTCCACGCTGGATATCGCCAAGTCGGCAGGCACGGCGTTGGAGGAAATTGCCTCGGCATTTACCCTGATCAATGAGCGTAACCTGGTGATTGCCAGCGCGTCTGAGCAACAGGCGGCAGTGGCGCGTGAGGTGGATCGCAATCTGATGAACATTCGCGATTTGGCGCACCAGACGTCAACGGGGGCGAATCAGACCAGTGCCGCGAGTCACGATTTGTCGCGGCTGGCGGTGGACCTGAACACTCTGGTGGCGCGGTTTTCGGTGTAGGGCAGGAAGCCGAGTGGGCCCCTTCGCGAGCAAGCCCGCTCCCACACTTGACCGAGTACCTGCTAAAGAAATGCGGTCAGTGTGGGAGCGGGCTTGCTCGCGAAGCAGGCGACTCGGTCCTGAGTTGATTGCCCACAAAAAAGCCCCGAACCAGTCGGGACTTTTTCATGCGATCAAGCGACAGGCCTTACTTACCCTGCCAGCGTTTCAGCACCAGGGTGGCGTTAGTGCCTTGGCGCACCAGACGTCAACGGGGGCGAATCAGACCAGTGCCGCGAGTCACGATTTGTCGCGGCTGGCGGTGGACCTGAACACGCTGGTGGCGCGGTTTTCGGTGTAGGGCGGGAAGCCGAGGGGGCCCCTTCGCGAGCAAGCCCGCTCCCACACTTGACCGAGTACCTTCTAAAGAAATGCGGTCAGTGTGGGAGCGGGCTTGCTCGCGAAGCAGGCGACTCGGTCCTGAGTTGATTGCCCACAAAAAAGCCCCGAACCAGTCGGGACTTTTTCATGCGATCAAGCGACAGGCCTTACTTACCCTACCAGCGTTTCAGCACCAGGGTGGCGTTAGTGCCTTGGCGCACCAGACGTCAACGGGGGCGAGTCAGACCAGTGCCGCGAGTCACGATTTGTCGCGGCTGGCGGTGGACCTGAACACGCTGGTGGCGCGGTTTTCGGTGTAGGGCGGGAGACCGAGATGGCGCCATCGCAGGCAAGCCAGCTCCCACATTTGACTGTGTTTACAATTCAAACTGTGGGAGCTGGCTTGCCTGCGATAGAGGCGGCGCGTTCTTACCTGTAATCACCCACAAAAAAGCCCCGAACCAGTCGGGACTTTTTCATGCGATCAAGCGACAGGCCTTACTTACCCTGCCAGCGTTTCAGCACCAGGGTGGCGTTAGTGCCTTGGCGCACCAGACGTCAACGAGGGCGAATCAGACCAGTGCCGCGAGTCACGATTTGTCGCGGCTGGCGGTGGACCTGAACACTCTGGTGGCGCGGTTTTCGGTGTAGGGCGGGAAGCCGAGGGGGCCCCTTCGCGAGCAAGCCCGCTCCCACACTTGACCGAGTACCTTCTAAAGAAATGCGGTCAGTGTGGGAGCGGGCTTGCTCGCGAAGCAGGCGACTCGGTCCTGAGTTGATTGCCCACAAAAAAGCCCCGAACCAGTCGGGGCTTTTTCATGCGATCAAGCGACAGGCCTACTTACCTTGCCAGCGTTTCAGCACCAGGGTGGCGTTAGTGCCACCAAAGCCGAAGCTGTTGCTCATCACGGTGTCGATTTTTGCATTCTCAACGGTTTTGGTCAGGATCGGCATGTCAGCCACCACCGGATCAATCTCGTCGATGTTGGCCGAGCCGGCCATGAAGTTGCCTTCCATCATCAGCAGGCAGTAGATCGCTTCGTGAACGCCGGCGGCGCCCAGGGAGTGACCCGACAGGCTCTTGGTGGAGCTGATGGCTGGCGCCTTGTCGCCGAAGACCGCACGCACGCCTTCCATTTCCTTGGCGTCGCCGACCGGAGTCGAGGTGCCGTGGGTGTTCAGGTAGTCGATTGGGGTATCTACAGTGGACATGGCCATCTGCATGCAACGGATGGCGCCTTCACCGCTCGGGGCAACCATGTCGTAGCCGTCGGAAGTGGCGCCGTAGCCGACGATTTCCGCGTAGATCTTGGCACCACGGGCCAGAGCGTGTTCCAGCTCCTCGACCACCACCATGCCGCCACCGCCGGCGATGACGAAACCGTCACGCTTGGCGTCGTAGGCGCGGGAGGCCTTTTCCGGGGTTTCGTTGTATTGAGTGGACAGCGCGCCCATGGCGTCGAACAGGAACGACTGGCTCCAATGCTCTTCTTCACCGCCGCCGGCGAATACGATGTCCTGCTTGCCCAGCTGGATCTGCTCAACCGCAGTACCGATGCAGTGTGCACTGGTGGCGCAGGCGGAGGAGATCGAGTAGTTCACGCCCTTGATCTGGAACGGCGTGGCCAGGCAGGCCGAAACGGTGCTGCCCATGGTCCGCGTGACACGGTAAGGGCCAACGCGCTTCACGCCTTTTTCGCGCAGGATGTCCAGCGCTTCCATCTGGTTGAGGGTCGATGCGCCGCCGGAGCCGGCGATCAGGCCGGTGCGTACGTTCGATACCTGGTCGTCGCTCAGGCCGGAGTCGGCGATCGCGTCTTTCATGGCCAGGTAGGCATAGGCGGCAGCGTGGCCGACGAAGCGATAGATCTTGCGATCAATCAGCTCTTCGAGGGGCAGGTCGATGGAGCCGGAAACCTGGCTACGCAGACCCATTTCGGCATATTCCGGGTTGAAGCGGATGCCAGGGCGACTTGCACGCAGGTTAGCGGTGACGGTCTCTTTGTCATTGCCCAGGCAAGAAACAATGCCCAGACCAGTGATAACGACGCGGCGCATGCGGATAACCCTTAAAAGTTGTCAGTGGAAGTGAATACGCCGACCCGAAGGCCTTCGGCAGTATAGATCTCGCGACCGTCGACGCTCACCGAACCATCGGCGATGGCCAGGTTCAGCTTGCCCTTGAGGACGCGCTTGATTTGAATGTTATAGGTGACTTTCTTGGCGGTCGGCAGAACCTGGCCAAAGAACTTCACTTCGCCCGAACCCAGGGCGCGGCCGCGGCCAGGCAAACCTTGCCAGCCGAGGAAGAAACCGACCAGCTGCCACATGGCGTCAAGGCCCAGGCAACCTGGCATCACTGGGTCGCCTTCGAAATGGCAGGCGAAGAACCACAGGTCCGGGGTGATATCCAGCTCGGCGACCAATTCACCTTTGCCGTACTTGCCACCCTCTTCGCTGATATGGGTGATGCGATCCACCATCAGCATGTTCGGGGCGGGCAGTTGCGCGTTACCTGGGCCGAACAGCTCACCGCGACTGCAGCGCAGCAGGTCTTCCCGAGTAAAGGCGTTTTGTTTGGTCATGCGAGCTCCTCAATAATCCCATGCGGCAGGGTAGGGTAAATCTTCCCGAACCGAATGAAGCGTTCATGCCTCATGTCGGCAGCCTACACATAGACTATTGCGTTGTAGTGAAAGTCACAGCGGCAAGGTACTGAATGTACACTTGTTCACTGAAATTTTAAACCGGGCCTGTTTATGGGCCCGTTCGGGTGCCTAAGACTGCCGCACTTTCGTCTTTCACGCCAGTCGGACTTGGCTGATGGCGCGGCGCTATTGCACCCAACGTTGTAGGATTTGCTGCAAATCCGTGCGTTTGAACGGCTTGGCCAGGTAATCGTTCATTCCCGCTGCCAGACAGGCTTCACGGTCGCCCTGCAAGGCGTTGGCAGTCAGGGCGATGATCGGCAGGTCGGCGCAACCCGGCAACTGCCGAATCTGCCGGGTGGCTTCGTAGCCGTCGATCACCGGCAGCCGGCAATCCATCAGGATGGCGGTGAAAATCAGGCTCTCGGCGCTGCGGATCGCCTCGGCACCGTCGGTGGCCAGGCTCACTTCAAAGCCCAGGCTGCGCAGCATGGCTTCGACCACTGCGCGGTTGACCGGGTTGTCTTCCACCAACAGCACATGGCGACCATCGCCTGCGCCGGTTTTGCCGTCGGCGTCGCTGGCGATGGCCGGCACGCTGTGCTGGTCAATGGCCAGCGGAATTTCCAGGGTGAACACCGAGCCGCGGGCTTCTTCGCTCTGGGCGCGCAGGGTGCCGCCCATGCGTTCGGCCAGGGTTCGGGCGATGGGCAGGCCCAGGCCGGTGCCGCCGTAACGTCTTGAAATGGAACTGTCGGCCTGCTGGAACGCATCGAACATCAATTCCAGGCGTTCGGCGGAAATCCCGATGCCACTGTCGCGCACGGTGCAGGTGAACCACACCAGTTCATGGTCGAGGGTCTGCCAGTGTGGCTCGATGCTGACGTTGCCGTTCTCGGTGAACTTCAGCGCGTTGCCGATCAGGTTCACCAGAATCTGACGGATCCGCGTCGGGTCGCCCTGCACCCGCAAGGTATCCATCCCTGGCGGAATCGACAGCTCCAGCGCCAGCCCGCGCTGCTGGGCGCTGTGCTGAAACGCCTGGGCGCAGCTGTTGATCAGGTCCGCCAGGTTGAACGGAATGTGCTCCAGCTCCAGCGCCGCGCGCTCGATACGCGAGAAGTCGAGGATATCGTTGATCACCTTGAGCAAATGCTCGGTGGACTCCGACGCCAGCGCCGCGTACTCGGTCTGTTCTTCGGTCATCTCGGTGGTTTCCAACAACTGCAACATGCCCAGCACGCCGTTCATGGGTGTGCGCAACTCATGGCTCATCATCGCCAGGAAATCCGATTTCGCGTTGTTGGCCCGCTCGGCCTCTTCGCGAGTCTGGATCAACTGGGCCATGGCCTGTTGCTGTTCGCGGCTGGCCTGGTTGAGGCCTTCGGCGAGGTTGTTGATATGCCGAGACAGGTCGCCCAGTTCGGAGTCGTCCACGATCGGCAGCGGCGTCTTGTAGTCGCCTTGCTGGATCGCCTTCACCGCATGGCCCATGGCGCTGATCGGCTGCGACAGGCTGGCGGCCAGGCGCCGTGCGAGCAGGAAGGTAAACAGGAGGGCGAACAGTGCGAGGATGCCGGCCTTGAAGAGGATCTCCTGCTGGCGCTGGCTGAAGGCATCGTTGGACATGCCGACGATCACGCGGCCCAGGTAGTCAGCGCGCGGGGCCTTGGATTCGTTGAGGTTATCCTGGAAGAAATCATTGCCGAGCTGAATGTGTTGCAGGCGGATCGGCGCCTGGAACACTTTGACTGACAGCGACCGGTCATGTTTCTCCGACGGTTGCTCGACATACACGAGGATATTCTCGCTGCTGTCCTGGATTTCCAGAAAGCGCACATGGGGCGTGGCCAGCGTGGCGCGCAACAGGCTGTCGAGCACGTCATTGTTGCCGGAAATCACCCCGTACTCGGTGGCGGGCGCCAGTTGGTTGGCGATCAACTGGCCGGTGTGGTCCAGTTCCTGGCGCAGGTCCTGGATACGCACGAAGGTGAAGAAGCTGATCAACAGCAACGTCAGCAACAGCGCCGGGCCCAGGGTAATGAGCTGGGTGCGGGTGTTGATGTCCCAACGACGACGCAAGGTCATGGGCGTTTTTCTCCTTCGGCCAATCGGGTGGCGACACTGGCTTCGTCCACCTGTTCGATCCCCAGTGAGCGCGCGACTTGCGGGTTGCCCACGACTTTGAAGCGTTCCGGGTACAGCGAGTGCGGCCAGTTGGCCGGCGAGTGGTCGAGCAGGCGGTCGAGCACGGCAAGCCAGTCGGCCTGGTCGCTGTAAGTGCTGGCCAGGCTGCCGGCCCGCACGAAGCCCGCGTTCGGGCCTATCAGCGGCAACTGCTGGGCGTAACTGCTCAGCAACAGGTTCTTCGCGGTCTTCGGGTTGTACAACTGCGGGTCGTCGAGGCCGAGCAGTACGTCACTGTTGCGGAACAGGGTCTGCAGCGGCCGACTGTCAGTAATGTTGTCCCAGAGCTGCGGCACGATTTCCAGGCCCAGTAGCGTTGCGTGCTGGCGCAGTTCAGGCAGCAGGAACTCGCTGCCGGCGCCATAGAGCACGCCGATACGCCGGGCCTGCGGCAGGATGCTCGCGATCAGGCGTAGTTGGCGATCGAGCGGTGGGTCGCTCCACAGCAGGCTAATGCGTGGGTGCGGCATGGCGCCCAGGCGCTGATGGGCTTGCAGGCGGCTGATGCGCAGCACCAGGGTCGGTGGGCCCTGGGGCTCTTGCAGGCGCCAGTCGAGGCCGGGCAGGTCCAACAGGATCAAGCGTGTGGTTGCCGGTAGGCGGCCGGGTGCCGGCAAGTCTTTGAGGGCGGTAAAGGTGATACGGTCTTCCGGGCGTTGCTGGGCCAGGGCCTGGGCAAAGGCCTGCACCCCGGCGCCGTCTTCGGCGGCGGTCAGCAGGATGTCGGCGCTCCACGCCGGCGCGGCCATCAGAAGGCAGGCGAGCAGCACCGCTCGCCGCCAGAGTCGAGTGATAAACAGGCCGGTCATCCGTGACGAGTCGCCCATGTCAGAACTCTAACTCGGCACTGAAGTAGAGCACGTGGCGATGGTCATAGTTGTTGTCGGCCCAGGTCGTGGGCTGGTTGTCGAGGCGTTCTTGCAGCATGCCGGCCAGCTCCACATTGGCTTTGCCCAGGGCAATGCGCTTGGCCACCCGCAGGTCGACCCGTTCGAAGCGATATTGGTTGAGTGCGTCATCGCCATAGTAGAACAGCGCACTGGACCAACCCTGGCCCCATTCACGCAACCAGCCGGCGGAGCCGCTGTTGCGGGCGGTCTGTGCTTTGTCCAGCGGGTTGCTGGTGCTGGCGTCGACGTAAGCGTAGGTAAGGCGCAGGCGGTCGGCATTGCTCACGCGCCAGTCGAACTGCGACTCGGCGCCGGTAAACCGAGCGCTGTTGGCGTTGCTGGCAATGTACTGGTTATTGCGCAGCGGCGAGCTGATCATGTCGGTGATCTCGTCGTAGAACAGTTTCACGTCCATGTTCAGCCCGATGTCGGCAAAGAAGCCGTTGTACCCCAGTTCCCGTGACTTCATCATCTCTTTATCGAGGTTGCCCGGGCCCCGGGTTTTTACGAAGTATTGCCCGGTGGTCTGCCCATAGGCCGGGGAGCTGAGGTTGGTGACGCGATAACTCCAGTTGACGTTGTTCTCGAACATGTCCGGGGAGCGGATCGCCTCGGAATACACCGCGCGCAAGCCGTGGCGCGGGTTGATCAGGTAGTTGACCGCCACCCGTGGCGTCAGCGAGTTGCCGCTCAGGTGGGTGTCTTCATACATGGCGCCGCCTTGCAGCAGCCAGTGCTCGCTGGCGCGCCATTCCAACTGGCCGAACAGGCGCCAGGTGGTGTCGTCCAGGGTGCCGTTGAAGTAGGTGTCGGAGTCGGCGCGGTCGTAGCGGTAGTTCATGCCGCTGACCAGACGCAGGCTGTCGGACAGGCTGAGCGTGTCCTGAATCTCCAGGTCGTAGCGGCTTTCGCGGGTGCTCTGGTCGATGTCACCGCACACGCTTTGGCTGGCACCGTCGCGCCACTGCTGCAGCACTTGGTTGGCCAACGCCTGCTCGGCGGCGTTGCCCGGTGGTGCGCTGCCCTGGCTGTAGGTGTCCATGTGCCGGGCCAGCAGTTCGGCGTAATTGGGGTTCATCTGCCACAACTGGGTCAGTTCGGGGCTGAATGAGACTTTGGCGTCACAGGCTTTCCAGATCTGGCGGCGGTCCCACTGTTGGGCGGAGCCCTGGATGTACAGGCTGTGATCCGGGTTGAAGTCGAAGTTCCAGCGCAGGGAGCCGGCGTAATCCTTGGCGGTGACGTCGGAATTGTTGCCGCCTTCGGTAATCCCTGCGAAGACCGGGCTGTAGGTATACGGCCGCTGGTTGGTGCCTTCCTTCGCGTCCAGCTGCAGGTCGATGCTTTGTTGCGTGTTCAGCGTTTGGCTGATGGCCAGGCTGAAGCGGTTGAGACGGCGGCTGTCACGACGGTCTGCGCCGGTGGCATCGCTGTCGAAGCCGTCGTCCTGTTGCCCGGAGAGGGACAGGCGCAAGTCACCGGTTTCCCAGCCCGCGCCCTGGCTGGCATAGAAATCATTGATACCGCGTTCGCCACGCACCACTTTTACCCGCGTGCCGTGGCTGTTGGCCGGCGAGCGCGTAAGAATGTTGACCACCGCCATCAGCGCATTGGCGCCGTAGCTGACGGTGTTGGGGCCACGGAACACTTCAATGCGCTCGATATCTTCCATGGCCACCGGAATATCGCTCCAGTCCACGGTGGCCAGGCCCGCGCGATACACCGAGCGGCCGTCGATCAACACCTGCATGCGCCGCGCATCGCTGGCACTGGTGCCGTGGTAGTTCACCGCGGCCTGGTTGCCGGTGGTGTAACCGACCATCATCCCCGGCACCAGCCGCAGCAACTCGCTGATATCCCGCGCGCCGCTGGCCTTGATCAGCTCGCGGTCGATCACGGTCATGCTGCCGGGCACCGCGGCGGCCGACTGCTTGAGGCGCGTGGCCGTCAACACCTGGGGCAGCGGCTGGCTGTCGAGGAACAGATCGTCGGCCATGGCTGGCGCGCTGCACAGCAGCATCAGCCACAGAGATGAACGGGGAGGAGGGGCCAAATACACGGCACGGCCTTGATAATTACGGATAGCCGCCCATGTTAACTGAGGTGGGGCCTTTTGCCAGTCGTCGGACTTGCAATTGCGTCATGAAAATGTGGCATTTTCCGACAAACGCACGAATTGATACGGGGGCTGGCCGCCAGCGGGTCGGCCCGTATAATGCCGCCATCGCCACTGGTATGGATTAACGGATTGCATATGACTGAACAGCGCCCTATTGCGGTCCTGGGAGGCGGAAGTTTTGGTACCGCCGTGGCAAACCTGCTGGCCGAGAACGGCCACGCCGTGCGCCAGTGGATGCGCGATCCCGAACAGGCCGAGGCCATTCGGGTGCACCGGGAAAATCCGCGTTACCTTAAAGGCATCAAGATTCATCCGGCGGTCGAGCCTGTCACCGACCTGCTGGAAACCCTTACGGCGTGCGACCTGTGCTTCGTCGCACTGCCGTCCAGCGCCTTGCGCTCGGTGCTGGCACCCCACGCCGAGCGTCTGGCCGGCAAGCTGCTGGTCAGCCTGACCAAGGGCATCGAGGCGCAGACCTTCAAGCTGATGAGCGAAATCCTCGAAGAGATCGCTCCCCAGGCGCGCATTGGCGTGCTGTCCGGGCCGAACCTGGCAAGGGAAGTTGCCGAACACGCGCTGACCGCCACGGTTGTCGCCAGTGAAGATGAGGAACTGTGCGAACGCGTCCAGGCCGTGTTGCATGGCCGTACTTTCCGCGTCTACGCCAGCGGCGACCGCTTTGGCGTCGAGCTGGGCGGTGCGCTGAAAAACGTCTACGCGATCATTGCAGGCATGGCCGTCGCGCTGGGCATGGGCGAAAACACCAAGAGCATGCTGATCACCCGCGCCCTCGCCGAGATGACCCGTTTTGCGGTGAACCAGGGTGCCAATCCGATGACCTTCCTGGGGCTGGCGGGCGTGGGCGACTTGATCGTCACCTGCTCCTCGCCGAAAAGTCGCAATTACCAGGTCGGGTTTGCGCTTGGCCAGGGCCTGAGCCTGGAAGACGCAGTCACGCGTCTGGGTGAAGTGGCCGAAGGGGTCAACACCCTCAAAGTACTCAAGGCCAAGGCCCAGGAAGTGGGCGTCTATATGCCGCTGGTCGCTGGGCTGCACGCGATCCTGTTTGAAGGCCGCACCCTGAACCAGGTCATCGAGTTGCTGATGCGCGCCGAGCCCAAGACCGATGTCGACTTCATTTCCACCAGTGGTTTCAACTGAGGAACGCGTCATGAACGATCCGAAAGCAGCCCCCAAGTACGAATCCATTGCCCTGCGCATCCTGTGGATGCTGGTGTTTGCCCTGGTGTGGCAGGTGGCGCAGTTCCTGCTCGGCGCACTGGTGGTGGTGCAACTGATCTACCGCCTGGTCTACAGCGCCCCGAACCTGGGCCTGATGAACTTCGGCGACAGCCTCAGCCAGTTCCTGGCGCAGATCGGCCGCTTCGGCAGCTTCCACACCGAACAGAAGCCGTGGCCTTTCGCCGACTGGCCGACCCCGCGCGCGCCCGAGGGCGAAGCCGCCCACAGCGTGCCGCCGGCGCCGCATCCGGTGCGTGATGAAGAGCCAAAGCTGTGAAGCTGTGGATACTGCGCCACGGTGAGGCCGAAGGGCATGCCCGCACCGATGCCGAGCGCAACCTCACCGAGCACGGCCGTGGAGAAGTGTTGCGCAGTGCCGCGCACCTGATCGACCAGCCCCTGAGCGCGATCATCGCCAGCCCCTATGTGCGGGCGCAGCAAACTGCGCACCTGGTGCGCGATGCATTAGGTTTCGAACCGGAAATCCGCACGGTGCCGTGGCTGACCCCCGAGGGCAACCCGCTGCAGGTGCTGGAGAAGCTCGACACCGATGACAACGTGCTGCTGGTCAGCCATCAACCGTTGGTGGGCAGCCTGATCAGCTTTTTGCAGCACGGTCACCTGCGGCAGCCACAGCCGATGCACACCGCCAGCCTGGCTGAACTGGAAGGGGATTTCCCGCTGGCGGGGCTGATGAACCTGGTCAACGTGAAGAATCCGTAGGCTTTATCGCGGCTTTGTGTGTGCTATATAGTCAACCAAGCAAGTGCTTGGTTGGCTATCGTCGGACCACAAAGGAGCGCGTCCCATGCCCGTCGCTTTTCGTTTGCCGTTGCAGGTCTTCTTCGAACGTGAAGCGCGACATCCGCGCCAAACCTTTCTGGTGCAGCCCGTCGGTGATGGCGAGGTGCAAAGCCTTACCTGGGGCGACGTTGGCCACCAGGCTCGCTGCGCCGCGAACTGGCTGCGCGCCCGGGAGTTGCCCCAGGGCTCGCACATTGCGTTGATCTCGAAAAACTGCGCCCACTGGATCATTGCCGACCTGGCGATCTGGATGGCTGGGCATGTCTCGGTGCCGCTCTACCCCAACCTCACCGCTGATTCCGTTGCCCATGTGCTGACTCATTCCGAGGCGGCGCTGGTGTTGATCGGCAAGCTTGATGATTGGCCAGCCATGGCGCCCGGTGTGCCTAAGGATGTGCCGACCATCAGCCTGCCGTTGTGCCCGTCGGGCGAGTTCGATTTCAGTTGGGCCGATCTGCAGGCCTCCTCGCCGATTCAGGATGACCCGGCGCCGGCCGCCTCGGACCTGGCCACCATCATTTATACCTCCGGTACCACGGGCCTGCCCAAAGGCGTGATGCACAGCTTCGGCGCGCTGGGGTTTGCCGCGACCCGTGGTACGGCGTTGTTTGGCTTGGGTGAGGGCGACCGCTTGTTGTCCTACCTGCCGCTGTGCCACGTGGCGGAGCGGATGTTTGTGGAAATGGCCTCGATCTACACCGGGCAAACAGTGTTTTTCGCCGAAAGCCTGGAGACGTTTCTGGTGGACCTACGCAGGGCGCGTCCGACCGCACTGTTTGGCGTGCCGCGCATCTGGACCAAATTCCAGATGGGCGTCTACGCCAAGGTTCCGGCAAAACGCCTGGACACCTTGCTGCGCCTGCCGTTCATCGGCAAGCGTGTGGGCCACAAGGTGCTCGCCGGCCTGGGCTTGGACGCGTTGCGTATCGCGCTTTCGGGGGCAGCGCCTGTGCCTGAAGCGCTGCTGCGCTGGTATCGGCGGCTGGGCCTGGACGTGCTTGAGGTGTATGGCATGACCGAGAGTTGCGGCTACTCCCATGTTTGCCGCCCCGGCCAGCAAACCCTCGGCTGGATCGGCCTGCCGTGCCCCGGTGTTGAAGTGCGTATCGATCCTGCGGGGGAAGTGCAGGTGCGGAGCGGTGCGACCATGCTCGGCTACTACAAGGACCCGCAGAAAACCGCCGAGACGATCACCGCCGATGGCTTCCTGCGCACGGGGGACAAAGGCGAGCAGGACACCGAGGGCCGCCTGCGCCTGACCGGACGGCTGAAGGAGATCTTCAAGACCAGCAAGGGCAAATACGTGGCCCCGGCGCCGATCGAAAACCGCCTGGCCGAACATGCGCGTATCGAGCAGGTGTGTGTGGTGGGGGATGGGTTGAGCGCGCCTATTGGTTTGTGCGTATTGTCGGCGGTGGAACAGGACCCGCAAGCGCTGCGCAGCAGTCTTGAACGTTGGTTGGTACAGGTCAACCAGACGCTGGACAAGCATGAGCGCCTGCGCCAACTGGTGGTGGTGAAAGACAGTTGGGCAGTGGAAAACGGCTTTTTGACGCCGACCTTGAAGATCAAACGCAACGCGATCGAATCGACTTACGGTGAATATTTCCAGCGGTGGAGCGAGCGTTCCGAAACGGTTCTGTGGCAGGATTAGGGCCGTAATAAAACCAATAAGGACAATTCCATGAGCCTGTGGCGCACCCAACCGAATATCGAACAACTCAACGCGATCCAGAAAAACACCATCGGTGAACTGCTCGATATCCGCTTTGAAAGCTTCGACGACGATTCCCTGACCGCCAGCATGGTAGTCGACCATCGCACCCATCAGCCCTACGGCCTGTTGCACGGCGGCGCGTCGGTGGTGTTGGCCGAGAGCGTCGGCTCTATGGCGGCCTATCTGTGTATCGACCCGAGCAAGTTTTATTGCGTCGGCCTGGAGGTCAACGCCAACCACCTGCGCGGTGTGCGTAGCGGGCGGGTGACGGCGGTGGCCAAGGCGATCCATATCGGTCGCACCACCCAGGTCTGGGACATCCGCCTGACAAGCGATGAGGGCAAGGCCAGTTGCGTGTCGCGCCTGACCATGGCGGTGGTGCCGCTGGGCGAGAACCCGCCGGCGCGATAGGTGTGGCGTGAGTGTCATCATTCCTGGCAGTTACAGTCATTGCTGTGCCGGCTGGGCATGGTGACAATCAATCTCTGTTTTTGTAGATGGATCCGGTATGTCGCAGCACGTGTTTTTTGCTCACGCCAATGGCTTCCCCTCGGCTACCTACGGCAAGTTGTTCGCCGCCCTGGCCCCGGAATATACGGTGGCCCACCTGCCGCAGCACGGTCACGACCCCCGATTTCCGGTGGACGATAACTGGCAGAACCTGGTGGACGAGCTGATCCATCACCTGGAACAGCAACCTGAGCCGGTGTGGGGCGTGGGCCATTCCCTCGGTGGCGTGTTGCACCTGCACGCGGCCATGCGGTGCCCACAGTTGTATCGCGGGGTGGTGATGCTGGATTCGCCCGTGCTGACCCGCGCGGACCGCTGGGTGATTCGTGCGGCCAAGCGCTTGGGTTTCATCGACCGCTTGACCCCGGCCGGACGCACCCTGGGCCGTCGCGAGGAATTTACCGACCTGGAGGCGGCGCGCAGTTACTTCGCCGGCAAAACCCTGTTCCGTGGCTTTGACCCGGAATGCTTCGACGCTTACCTGCAACATGGCCTGTATCAGGTGGGCGATCGCCTGCGCCTGCGCTTCGACCCGGCCACCGAAATCAGCATCTACCGGGGCGTGCCCCACACCAGCCCCGGCCAGGTGCGCCAGTTGAAGGTGCCGCTGGCGGTGGTGCGCGGTCGGCAAAGCCGGGTGGTGATGCGTCACCACGCCAATGGCGTCGGGCGCCTGCCCATGGGCGAGATGCTCACAATGCCTGGTGGCCACATGTTTCCCCTTGAACGCCCGCAAGACACCGCGGCCTTGATCAAGAACCTGTTTTCCCGCTGGGAAGCCCGCGAGCGCAGCTGCGCATGAGCACGCCGGTCGAAGAAGTCCGCCTGAGCCTGCCGCATATCGAACTGGCGGCCCATCTGTTTGGCCCCGAGGACGGTTTGCCGGTGATCGCCCTGCATGGCTGGCTGGACAATGCCAACAGCTTTGCGCGACTGGCGCCGAAACTTCAGGGCTTGCGCGTCGTTGCACTGGATATGGCCGGGCATGGGCATTCGGCGCATCGTCCTACAGGTGCCGGTTATGCCTTGTGGGATTACGTCTATGACGTGCTGCAAGTCGCTGAGCAACTCGGGTGGAAACGTTTTGCATTACTTGGTCACTCTCTCGGCGCGATCGTGTCCCTGGTGCTGGCCGGCGCGTTGCCGGAGCGTGTGACCCACCTGGGATTGATCGACGGCGTGATCCCACCGACCGCCAGCGGTGAGAACGCCGCCGAGCGGCTGGGTATGGCTTTGCAGGCGCAATTGAACCTGCAGGAAAAGCGCAAGCCGGTCTATACCACCCTGGATCGAGCGGTCGAAGCGCGCATGAAAGGGGTAGTGGCGGTCAGCCGCGAAGCCGCCGAACTGCTGGCCCAGCGCGGTTTGATGCCAGTGCCGGGCGGTTACACCTGGCGCACCGACAGCCGTCTGACCCTGGCTTCGCCGATGCGCCTGACCGACGAACAAGCGATGGCCTTCGTGCGGCGCGTAGCTTGTCCTACTCAATTGGTGGTCGCTGCGGATGGCATGCTGGCGAAACATTCCGAATTGCTTTCCCAGCTACCCTTTGCAGTCAGCACGCTGCCAGGCGGCCATCATTTGCACTTGAATGAGGAGTCCGGCGCGGTCCTTGTTGCAGACTGTTTCAATCGGTTCTTCTCCGCGCCTTGACTTGGGGCGGTCAACTGCCGAGGCTGGGCGGATTGATAGGGAGTCAACCATGAACTACTTCAACACCGCTGTGACCTCCGATGGCCAGGGCTCGTTGATCTTATGAGCGTGCGTAACGGATGTATCCGTATCCTGGGCTTGAGCCTTTTGAGCCCACTGGTATTCGCCGCCGACGTACCGGGCAGCCAGGACCTGCCCACCGTGGCCCGTCAGGTCGATTCGCAAATTGTCGACTACCGTCCCGCCGAAGAAAAAGAACGTATCTACCCCATGGGCGCGATCCGCAAGATCAGCGGCCAACTGCGTTATGAAGGCCAGGCCACCGCCCGCGGCCAGACCTCCGCCATCACCTATGAACTGCCCCCCGAACACAGCTCCAGCGCCGCGTTTACGGCAACGCGTGAAGCGTTGCAGGAAAAGGGCGCGCAGTTGTTGTTCTGGTGCCAGGCCCGGGATTGCGGTGAAAGCAGCCTGTGGGCCAATGAAGTGTTCGGCAACGCCAAGCTGGTGGGTGCCGACGGCCAGCAGGAATACCTGCTGCTGCGCCTGGCGGCTCCCCAGGAAAACTCCCTGGTGGCGCTGTACGGCATCACCCGTGGTAATCGCCGCGCCTATCTGCATGTAGAGCAGTTGGATGCCAGCGCGCCGTTGGCCGACCTGTTGCCCACCTCTGCGACCCTACTGCGTGAGTTGAAAAGCACCGGCGAGCTGGATTTTCCCGCACTGGGCGGCGACCCTGACGACACCTGGCTGACCCTGATTTCCCGTGGCCTGAACCTGGATGCCACGTTGCGCGTCAGCCTGACCGGCCCGACCGCTGAGGCCTGGCGCCAGGCGCTGGTTGACAAGGGCGTGCGCGCTGCGCGCATGGAAATCGGCACGGGTGACGCCAAGGGCCTGCACCTGCATCTGATACGCTAGGCGTAACAGGGCGAACGGACCCGTGCCGTTCGCCTAAGCTGTCTTCCTACAGTCTTCCTTTCGAGATCCTACATGCTCAATAACGATCGCCTACTGGTGCAAATCCTGCTGCTGGTGCTGTTCGGTGCCAGTTTCTGGGTGATGGCGCCGTTCTGGTCGGCGCTGTTCTGGGGCGCGGTGCTGGCGTTTGCCAGCTGGCCGTTGATGGTCCTGCTCACCCGCTGGCTGGGGGGGCGGGAATCCTTGGCCGCCGGCATCCTCACGTTGGGTTGGATGCTGCTGGTGGCGCTGCCGCTGGTGTGGCTGGGTTTCAACCTCGCGGATCACGTGCGCGATGCAACGGCGTTGATCAAGGATATCCAGGTCGACGGCTTGCCGGAGGCGCCTACCTGGCTCGGCTCGATCCCCTTTGTCGGCGAACGGCTGGTGGCGATGTGGGACAGCATTGATCAGCAGGGCGCAGCCTTGATGGTCAGCATCAAGCCTTACCTGGGGCAGGTCGGCAACTGGTTGCTGGCGCGCAGCGCGCAAATCGGTGGGGGGATTCTGGAACTGACCCTTAGCCTGGTATTCGTGTTCTTTTTCTACCGTGATGGGCCGCGCCTGGCGATGTTCGTTCACCGCCTGTTGGAACGCTTGATCGGCGATCGCGCTGGCTACTACATCGAACTGGTGGCCGGCACCGTACAGCGGGTGGTCAACGGCGTGATCGGCACCGCCGCCGCGCAAGCGCTGTTGGCGTTGATCGGCTTCTTGATTGCTGGCGTACCGGGCGCGCTGGTGCTGGGTATCGTCACCTTCCTGCTCAGCCTCATCCCCATGGGCCCGCCGCTGGTATGGATCCCGGCCACGGCCTGGCTGGCCTGGAAGGGCGACTACACCTACGCGGTGTTCCTCGGCGTGTGGGGCACCTTCATCATCAGCGGCGTGGACAACGTGCTCAAGCCGTACCTGATCAGCCGTGGTGGCAACCTGCCGCTGGTGATCGTGCTGCTTGGCGTGTTCGGCGGCTTGATTGCGTTTGGGTTCATCGGCCTGTTTATTGGTCCGACCCTGCTGGCGGTGGCCTACAGCCTGTTGATGGATTGGAGCGCAACCCATGCCCAAGGACGGCGGGAAGATAAACCCCTGTAACTGACCGGTAGAGATCATTGTGGGAGCTGGCTTGCCTGCTCCTGCATGAGTCCGTGTTGGCCCTTCAGACCCTGGGCAACCACATCACAGCGGTCAGCCCACCACCCGGTGTTTCCTCCAGGTCCAGCCGACCGCCGAGGCGTTCCGCCGCCTCCTTGGAAATCGTCATGCCCAGGCCGACACCGCCGGAGTTGCGATTGCGTGAGCCCTCCAGGCGATAGAACGGCTCGAACACCGCCTCACGCTTGTCAGCGGCGATGCCGGGGCCGTGGTCGATCACACGGATCACCAAGGCCTCGCGGCTGTCCGTCAGTTCGATGCGCGCCGTACCGGCATAGCGCAGGGCATTGTCGATCAGGTTGTTGAGGCACGAACGCAAGGCCATCGGCTGCACCTGTAGCGGCGCGCAGGTGCCGGCGAACTGCACGTCGGCGCCCTGGTCCTGGGCGTTTTCGCTCATCGACTCCACCAGCGCCTGCACGTCCAGCCAATGCCGGGCTTCGCTGGTGCGTTGCTCGTGCAGGTAGCTCAGGGTGGCGTCGAGCATGCCGATCATGTCGTCGAGGTCCTGGCGCATCTGGCCCTGCAGCTTGGTGTCGTCGATCTGTTCCAGGCGCAGCTTGAGGCGTGACAGCGGGGTGCGCAGGTCATGGGAGACCGCGCCAAGCATGCGCGCACGCTGGCTGACCTGTTCGCGGATACGCCGTTGCATCAGGTTAAAAGTCGACGCGGCCTGCTGTGCCTCACGCGGTCCCGACTCGTCGAGGGGCGGGCTGTCGAGGTCCAGGCTCAAGCGCTCGGCGGCTTCGCTCAGGCGCTGAATCGGACGGCTCAGCAACTTGGCACCGTACCAGGCCGCAATGATCAGCGAGATGAATTGGAACGTCAGCGGCACCACCGGGCCGCCAAACCACGGGCGCTTGTGCTTGGGCAGAGGCTTCATCGTGCCGTCGGGCTGTTCGACAAAGGTTTCCTGAGGCGGCGGGGGCGGGCCGTAATAGCGAAACCAGGAGAACGCCAGCACGTGGGCCAGGATAATCGCTACCAGCAACACGCCAAACAGTCGACCGAATAACGTGTTGAAGCCGTTACGCATTAACCGATATCCCGTGCATCGAACAGGTAGCCTTCGCCACGCACGGTCTTGATCAGGTGCGGGGCCTTGGGGTCATCCCCGAGTTTTTGCCGCAGGCGCGACACCAGCAAGTCGATGCTGCGATCAAAGGCCTCAATGGAGCGGCCTCGGGCTGCATCCAGCAACTGCTCACGGCTCAATACCCGGCGCGGGCGCTCGATGAACACCCACAGCAGGCGGAATTCTGCGTTGGACAGCGGCACCACCAGGCCATTATCGGCGACCAGTTGGCGTAACACGCTGTTGAGGCGCCAGTTGTCGAAGCGGATGTTGGCGCGCTGTTCGGTGCGATCATCGCGCACTCGGCGCAGGATGGTCTGGATCCGCGCTACCAGCTCACGCGGCTCGAATGGCTTGGACATATAGTCGTCGGCGCCCAGTTCCAGGCCGATGATCCGGTCGGTGGGTTCGCAGCGGGCGGTGAGCATCAGGATCGGGATGTCCGACTCCGCGCGCAGCCAGCGGCACAGCGACAGGCCGTCTTCACCCGGCAACATCAGGTCAAGCACCACCACATCGAAGGTTTCTGCTTGCATGGCCTGGCGCATCGCGGTGCCGTCGGTGACGCCGGTGGCCAGGATGCCGAAGCGCGCGAGGTAATCGATCAGCAGTTCACGGATCGGCACATCGTCGTCAACGATCAGCGCGCGGGTGTTCCAGCGTGTGTCATCGGCGATCACTGCGCCTTTTTGCTCGTCGTTCAAAGAGACGGAAGGGGTCTGCATAATGCGATCATCTGCCTGGTCGTTGCGGTCAGCATAGGCGCCCAGCCCCATGGCTGGAAGTGCTGGTCGGTGGGTCGTGCGAGCGAGGCTAGCCGAGGGGCGTGTTGGGGGCGTGTCGTGAATGTATCAACTTTGAAATAATTGCAGAAAATGCCCGCCCGATGGCGGTTGGTCAGTATTTACCGATCATCGGATCCCGCAACGGCGCCGCTTGCGCTACAATCCGCGCCGATTTCGACTTGCCTGAGAGCCCATTCCAATGTCCGTCTGCCAGACTCCTATCATCGTCGCCCTGGATTACCCCACTCGTGACGCCGCACTGAAGCTGGCTGACCAGTTGGACCCGAAGCTTTGCCGGGTCAAGGTCGGCAAGGAACTGTTCACCAGTTGCGCCGCGGAAATCGTCGGCACCCTGCGTGATAAAGGCTTCGAGGTGTTCCTCGACCTGAAATTCCACGATATCCCGAACACCACCGCTATGGCGGTCAAGGCCGCCGCCGAAATGGGCGTGTGGATGGTCAACGTGCACTGCTCCGGTGGCCTGCGCATGATGAGCGCCTGCCGTGAGGTGTTGGAGCAGCGCAGCGGTCCTAAACCTTTGCTGATCGGTGTGACCGTACTCACCAGCATGGAACGCGAAGACCTGGCTGGCATCGGCCTGGACATCGAACCCCAGGAGCAAGTGCTGCGCCTGGCTGCCCTGGCGCAGAAAGCCGGCCTCGACGGCCTGGTGTGCTCGGCGCTGGAAGCCCAGGCGCTGAAAACCGCGCACCCGTCGCTGCAATTGGTGACCCCGGGGATTCGTCCGGCGGGCAGCGCCCAGGACGATCAGCGCCGCATCCTGACGCCGCGCCAGGCACTGGACGCGGGTTCCGATTATTTGGTGATCGGTCGTCCGATCAGTCAGGCGGCGGATCCGGCCAAGGCGTTGGCGGCAGTTGTCGCTGAAATCGCCTAAACAACGGGTAGGCCTTGCCAGCGATGGGGCGCTTGCTACCGCTGGCGGCTAAACCGGCATCCCTGCCGGTTTAGCCGCCCAATCCCTGTCGAATTGCGGCCAGCGTTTTTGGGGGAGTGGTTACATTGGGTTCAGCTGCGTCAGCTGACCTTGAGCACCAACTTCCCGAAGTTCTCCCCGTTGAACAGCTTCATCAACGTCTCCGGGAACGTCTCCAGCCCCTCCACGATATCTTCCTTGCTCTTGAGCTTGCCCTGGGCCATCCAGCCGGCCATTTCCTGCCCGGCAGCGGCAAAGCCTGCAGCGTGATCCATCACCACAAACCCTTCCATGCGCGCGCGATTGACCAGCAGTGACAAGTAATTGGCCGGACCTTTCACGGCTTCCTTGTTGTTGTACTGGCTGATGGCGCCGCAGATCACCACGCGGGCTTTCAGTGCCAGGCGGCTGAGGACGGCATCGAGAATATCGCCGCCGACGTTATCGAAATACACATCCACGCCTTTGGGGCACTCGCGTTTGAGTGCAGCGGGCACGTCTTCGCTTTTGTAATCGATGGCGGCATCGAAGCCCAGCTCATCCACCAGGAATTTGCACTTGTCGGCGCCACCGGCAATGCCCACCACACGGCAGCCCTTGAGTTTGGCAATCTGCCCGGCAATGCTGCCCACGGCACCGGCCGCGCCGGAGATCACCACGGTTTCGCCGGCCTTTGGCGCACCGGTGTCCAACAGTGCAAAGTAGGCGGTCATGCCCGTCATGCCCAAGGCAGACAGGTAGCGCGGCAAAGGCGCCAGTTTCGGGTCAACCTTGTAGAAGCCACGCGGCTCGCCCAGGAAATAATCCTGCACGCCCAGCGCACCGTTGACGTAGTCGCCGACGGCGAACTTCGGGTTGTTCGAGGCAATCACCTTGCCCACACCCAGCGCGCGCATCACCTCGCCGATGCCGACCGGCGCAATATAGGACTTGCCTTCATTCATCCAGCCGCGCATGGCCGGGTCGAGGGACAGGTATTCGTTATGCACCAGCACTTGGCCGTCCTGGGGCGTGCCCACCGGGACTTCCTGGTAAGTGAAGGTGTCCCGGGTAGCCGCGCCGACCGGGCGCTTGGCGAGCAGGAATTGGCGGTTGGTCTGGGCGGTCATGGTGGCGACTCTTCTGGAAATGAACCTGAAGTGATAGCCCTTCAATGGGCAGGGAGCAAGGTTCACCGAGGGCGCGAATGCCGGTCGATAGGTGTTGCTGATAGTCGCCAGGTGGCCCTTATCACTGCGATCCATGCAGCCCCAACCGGCGGTTTGATAGTGCTGACGCGTCCGGCGCGGCGTTGGCTAGACTCGACCCACCGCTTTTTCTCCCACAGGACATCTTCTATGAGCATGACGTTTTCCGGCCAGGTCGCTCTGGTGACCGGCGCCGCTGCCGGTATTGGCCGCGCCACCGCGCTGGCGTTCGCCGCCGAAGGTTTGAAGGTCGTGGTTGCCGATTTGGATGCAACGGGCGGTGAAAACACCGTCGCCCTGATCCATCAGGCCGGCGGCGAAGCGCTGTTTGTGCGCTGCAACGTCACGCTGGAGGCGGACGTCCAGCAATTGATGGCCCAGACCCTTGCCGCCTATGGTCGCCTGGACTACGCCTTCAATAATGCCGGGATCGAAATCGAAAAGGGCAAGCTGGCCGACGGCAGCCTGGATGAGTTCGACGCGATCATGGGTGTCAACGTCAAGGGCGTGTGGTTGTGCATGAAGCACCAGTTGCCGCTGCTGTTGGCCCAGGGCGGCGGGGCGATCGTCAACACCGCGTCAGTCGCGGGGTTGGGCGCGGCGCCGAAGATGAGTATTTATGCGGCATCCAAACATGCGGTGATCGGCCTGACCAAATCGGCGGCCATCGAGTATGCGAAGAAGAAAATCCGCGTCAACGCGGTCTGCCCGGCCGTGATCGATACCGATATGTTCCGGCGAGCCTATGAAGCCGACCCACGCAAAGCTGAATTTGCCGCTGCCATGCACCCGGTGGGTCGCATCGGCAAGGTCGAGGAAATTGCCAGTGCGGTGCTTTATCTGTGCAGCGACGGTGCGGCGTTTACCACGGGTCAAGCCTTGGCGGTGGACGGTGGTGCGACCGCAATCTAGGACCTCACGCCGCCCTCCATTCGAAAAGGTTTGGGGGGCTGTGGGGCGTTTCCATAGATGGCGGAGTGCCCCGTCAGAATGTGTATCATTAGGTAAATAATCCAACAAAATCAATGATTTAATAAGTATTGGCAGGCGGTCGAAATGGGCTTCTGTGCTTAACTGTTCTGGGTTGAATAACAGACAGTTGAAGTGAGTGGCGCATGGATTTAGGGATCGATCGACAAGCCCTTGTACCGGTGGTGCAGCAAATCATCAGCGCAGTGACGCAATGGATTCGCTCGAGTGGCGCGAGCCCCGGCACGCGCTTACCGTCCATTCGACAGGTGGCCCTCGATAATTTGCTCAGCCAATCCAGCGTGATCGAGGCGTTCGAGCGGATGGTTGCCCAGGGTGTGCTGGTTTCCAGGCCCGGTTCGGGTTTCAGCGTGGCCCAGCCGCCCGCTTTGCCTGAGGACCTTTGGTACGAAGGTGCGGAGCGGGGATGGGGCACCTTCGTTGATAGCCCACTGGGCGAACTGAAGTTGGGCTGCGGCTGGTTGCCGGATGCCTGGCGTGAAAGCGATGACATCAGTTACGCGATTCGTGAGGTCACTCGAATCGACACCGCCGGCCTGTTCAACTACAGCACGCCATTGGGGTTGCCGGCGCTGCGTGAACAACTGTTCAAGCGCCTGAGCCGAATCCACATTGCCACCCACCAGGACCGTATCCTCACCACGGCGGGCGCAAGCCATGCCCAGGACTTGCTGATACGCACCCTGCTCAAGGCCGGCGACTGCGTGGTGGTCGAAACGCCCGGGTACGGCAACCTCTATCGGCAATTGGCTTTTCACGGCGTGCAACTCCTGCAAGTCCCGCGAACCCCCGGAGGCCCGGATATTCCGGCGCTGGAAGCGCTGCTGCAGCGGCATCGGCCCAAGTGCCTGTTCATCAACAGCCTGTACCACAATCCCACCGGCTCCAGCCTGTGCCGCACGGTGGCAGAGCGTTTGCTGGAGCTGGCGCGGCGCGACAATTTCCTGATCGTTGAAGAGGATGTTTTCGGTGACCTGCAACACGCCAGTTGCACACGCCTTTCAGCACTGCCCCATGATGATCGGGTGATCTACGTCGCCAGCTTTTCCAAAACCTTGAGCAGTGCCTTGCGCGTGGGTTACCTGAGTGCCAGCGCCGCGATCATCGCGCAGTTGGCCAGCCTCAAGACCCTGACCGGTTTCGGCACTTCACGCTTTGCCGAAGCGGTGGTGGTCACGCTGCTCGCAAATGGCACCTACCGCAAATGGGTACAGCGCTTGCGCAAGCGGCTGAACACGCAAATGGCAGCTACGCTACAGGTGCTGGAGGACGAGGAGTGGGAGGTGTTCGCCATACCTGCAGGCGGTATGTTCCTGTGGGCTCGTCCGGGAGTAGGGGACTGGTCACAGTTGCAGGCATGTGCCCGACGGCTCGGCGTTCTGTTGTCGCCGGGGGCGCTGTTCAGCCCAACCAGCGAGCCCAGTGAGTGGCTGCGCATCAACGTGGCCTATGCCGCTGATCAACGGGCGTTGGCGTTGTTCCGCGCCATGGGGCCCGCCAGATCGACCTCGACCATTCTGAAAACGACGAGTGTGTAGCTTTTTGCCATTATTGTGGCGCCAACGACTTGTGTTCAGTGCCCTGTGGTTGCGACTCTCGCCTGTGTAAACAGGGCTCGATGGCAACCGCCATTGCAAGAGGATTCAAGTGCAATGATTTCGGCCGTGCAACGACAATTCGCCAACCTCGGTATGGCAAAAAAACTGGGCCTGGGCTTCACCCTGGTACTGCTGCTGACGGCGTTGATCGCAGCGATCGGGGTGTGGTCCCTGCAAACCATTGGTCAGCGTTTCGAAGGGCTCAAGGCCATGTCGTCGCTGAACAGCGGTTTACTCAAGGTGCGCCTGATCGAGCAGGACTACGCGTTGCACGCCGACCCCAAGGCCGTCGACGCCCTGCATGAAAGTGTCGATGCCTTGGCGGCTCTTGCGGCCAGTCTCAAGGCCCAGTCGGCGGCCAACGTGCCGGTGATGACCGATGTCGAGGAAGCCTTGGCCGCCTACCGCAAGGCGTTCGATGAGTTTGTCGAATTGACCCAGACCAAGGACCTGGCGTTGGAAATGGCCAGTTGGTCGGTGTCCAGCGTGGCGAACAATCTGGATGTGCTGCAGGCCGGGCTGGCGGATGACGGCGCCTATGGCCTGAAGGAAAGCCAGGGTAAGGAAGGCGCTGAGTTTATCGAGCAGGCGGGGCAGGTCAGCCAGGTGTCGCGCCTGATGCTGCAGGCCATGAATGAAGCCCATGTACGCCTGAACCAGAGCCGTAAAGTCGATGAAGACACCAGCGAACAAGGCAAGATCGAGCAAGCCGACCAGGCCCTGGCCCAGGTCGAGCAACTGAAGACCTCGGTCAAGGACTCTGGCTACCAGACCGTGCTCAACGAAGTGGCCGGGCATATCGCCGCCTTCAGTGAAAAACTCGGTGAGTACACCGGGCTACTGGCTCAAGAGAAGGTGGTCTACAAACAGTTGCATGATCGGGCGGACCAAGTGGTCAGCCGGGTCAACCAGGCATACGACGCCGAAGACCAGTCCATGCAGGCGCAGTTGAAGAAAAGCTCAATGCTGATCCTCGGTTCTTCGGCCCTGGCCTTGCTGGTGGGGTTGATAGCGGCGTGGGTGATCACCCGTTTGATCGTCGCACCGCTGCGCAGCGTGATTGCCGTGGCGCAGCAGATCGCCGCCGGCGATTTGAGCGGGCGCATGGAGGTCAACCGCCGTGATGAAATCGGGCAGTTGATGCAGGCCATGCAACAGATGGGCAACGGGCTTAGCCAGATGGTCAGCGGCCTGCAAGCCGGTATCGAGCAACTGGCCAGTTCGGCGCATTCCTTGTCCAGCGTCACCGAGCAGACCAATGTCGAGGTCAGCAGCCAGAAAGAAGAAACCGAACAGGTCGCCACGGCGATGAACCAGATGACCGCCACCGTGCATGACGTGGCACGCAACGCCGAAGAGGCCGCGCAAGCCGCACAGACCGCCGATGAAAAAGTCGATAGCGGTCAGCGGGTCGTGCGCCAGAGTTTGCAGCGCATCGAGTTGTTGGCCACTTCCAGCTCCAGTGCGAGCGCCAGCATCGAGAGCCTGAGCGCGGAGATCCAGCATATTGGCAGCGTGTTGAGTGTGATCAAAAGTGTGGCCGAACAGACCAACCTGCTGGCGCTCAACGCCGCCATCGAGGCCGCCCGCGCTGGCGAGCAGGGTCGTGGTTTTGCGGTGGTTGCCGATGAAGTACGGGCCTTGGCAAAGCGCACTCAACACTCCACCGAAGAAATCGAACGACTGGTCAGCACCTTGCGCAGCGCGGCACAGTCCTCGGTGCAGCAGATCCAGCAAAGCGGGGAGTTGGTGAAGCTGGCGGTGAGCGATGCCCTGGAAACCGAAAGTGCCTTGGGCAGCATCGCGGTGGCGGTGTCGTTGATCCAGCAGATGAACCAGCAGATTGCCGCGGCGGCCGAGGAGCAAAGCTCGGTGGCCGAAGAGATCAACCGCAGCGTCACCAGTATCCGCGCCAGTGCCGATCAGTCGGCGTTGAGTATGCAAGGCAACGCCGCGTCGAGCATTCAGCTGGCGCAGTTGGGGGCGGAACTCAAGGGCATGGTGGGACACTTCCGCCTGTGATCGCTGCACGTTGGCAGCGACCGCAGGGGAAGGGCGGTCAGGCGTTGTTGGCGAGGAAAGTCAACAGGGCTTCGTTGACGAAGTCCGGGTTTTCCCTTGCGCTGATATGGCCTGCTTCCGGAATCAGGATCAGGCTGCAGCCGATCAGCCCGGCCATTTCCTCGGACTCGGCGGGAGGGCGTGGTTTGTCCTGCTCGCCGCACATCACCAGCGTGGTATCGGCGTCCAGGCGTGGGAGCTGCTCCAGTATGTCTTCGCGACTGAAGATCAACCGACCCAGGGGCACGATGCTCTGCAACAGGCGCTCCTTGGAGTAACCCTGCAATTGCTTGCGGAAATCCTGGTACAGCGCTGATTCGCGGTCGATGCCCGGGCGGAAGAAGATCGGCGCCACCACATCCAGCAACGGCTCGGGGATCGCGCCGGCGTCTTCGATCATCTTGAAGAGTGAGAAATAGTACTGGCGCGTGGCCTCGGGCTCGGCGCCCAGGTAGGTGTCCATCAGCACCAGGCTGTTAATTCGCTCGGGAGCCCCCAGCGCCAGGCGTGCGCCCCACATACCGCCGACCGAGAGCCCCACCAGGTTGATCTGTGCAATATCCAACTGGTCAATCAGGGTCAGGGCCTGGCGTGCCAAGTCATCAAGGGAGCGGGTTTGCGCCGGCAACGAAGCGGATTCACCATGGCCCCACAGTTCGGGCACGATCACCCGGTACTGTTGCGACAGGGCCTCGATCTGTGGCGACCACATGTCGGCGTCCCACAGGTAGCTTGAACCGAGCAGGACGACTGGGCCGGTGCCCTGGTCTACGTAGTGCAGCGGTTGTCCATCAATGACGGCGACGGGCATAACGGGCCTCTGACTTCACGGAGTAAGGGGCACTTTTTTACGCTAGTCGGGCGCGTGAG
The DNA here is from genome assembly GCF_000934565.1 of Pseudomonas simiae. NCBI lineage: Bacteria > Pseudomonadati > Pseudomonadota > Gammaproteobacteria > Pseudomonadales > Pseudomonadaceae > Pseudomonas > Pseudomonas simiae. The sequence continues at coordinate 1,996,483 of NZ_CP010896.1, forward strand.
GATAGATGCAAAGTGATGGCATCTTGTGAAGCCATGAGGTTGTAGTGAGCCGGGCAAGCCCGCTCAACACAGGCTCGCCCCACGACCGCACAATCAGTCGTAGATGACTTTTTTCTTCCACTCGGCGTCGGCGTCCACCACTTTGAGGCCTTCGGTAAGTTCGTTGATTTCGTCTTCGGCGGGCTTGCTGTTGGTCAGCACCGTCGAGTTCGCGCGGACCAGCTGGGCTTCCAGGTGTTGCAGCTGCGCGCTGTAGATCGCCGGCTCCGGCTGTTTACGCAGGTACTGCACGCCACGCTCGAATGCCAGGCGTGCCTGGCCTGGCTGAGCCTGTTGCAGGGCATGCTGGCCAAGGTTGTTGAAGAACTCGATATGCAGCAACACCAGGATATGGCGGATTTCCCGGATCCAGTGCTTGGCCTCGTTGGCCGGCAGGAAACCGTCCTGGGCGGCGCGGGTGACCTGGCCGTGCAGGGCTTCGAGCAGGAAACGCACGTCCTTGGCCTTGGCTTCGGTCTGGATCGGCGCAGGCGGGTTGTTCACCGGGATCGATTCGCCCTGGGCCACCAGCGCATTCAGCTCGGCGATGCGGGCTTTCAGCGCTGCGCTGCCTTTGTTGAGGTTCAGCAGGCGCTGGTTGACGTTGAGCTCCAGGCGGGTGATCAACAGTTTGAGTGCCGGGGTCATCAACTGGCCGGGGAAGGTCTCGGTGATTTCACCGCAACGGCGCAGACGATCATTAAGCTCGATCTCGGTGCGCTTCTTTTCAAGCTTGTTGTTTTCCACCACGTGGTTCATGTAGCCAATGGCGATCAGTATTGCGATCCCGGCTATTACCAGCAGGGTGATCATGAGTGGTGTCACCGGTGTGACCTCTTTATAGGGTTTACAGTAGAGTGTAGTGACTGGGCCATCCGGCGGATAGGACTGATCGACCAGTTGCCCGGGTAGTTTGCTTCTATATAGATAGGCGCTCCCTGCATGGATGCACATTGCCATCATTTGCCAGCGTGAACTATAGCGTCTTGTCGGGCGCCAGAATATAGGCGTCAAAGCCCGGCCGCGCACAATCTGCCCGCAAGCCCGCAAAGCAGGTCGAAGTCATTGATTTTAATAAATTTATCCTTGGGGGTTGACGACCTTTCAATCCATCCATAGAATGCGCGCCACTTAACGCGTAAAGCACACAGCGAAACGCGGCTAGGTAGTGAATGTTGTACGTGTGTCCCCTTCGTCTAGTGGCCTAGGACACCGCCCTTTCACGGCGGTAACAGGGGTTCGAGTCCCCTAGGGGACGCCAATTTGCGGGAATAGCTCAGTTGGTAGAGCACGACCTTGCCAAGGTCGGGGTCGCGAGTTCGAGTCTCGTTTCCCGCTCCAAGTTTAAGCAGTGTGGCTCTCGGGCGGCACTGAGTGAAACCAGGGCATGATCTTCGGATCTAACCTCTGGGCACTGAAATACACACCATGTGTTTCAGTTGTGTGTCCCCTTCGTCTAGTGGCCTAGGACACCGCCCTTTCACGGCGGTAACAGGGGTTCGAGTCCCCTAGGGGACGCCATTTGCGGGAATAGCTCAGTTGGTAGAGCACGACCTTGCCAAGGTCGGGGTCGCGAGTTCGAGTCTCGTTTCCCGCTCCAATTTAAGCAGTGTGGCCTTCGGGTGGCACTGAGTGAAACCAGGGCATGATCTTCGGATCTAACCTCTGGGCACTGAAATACACACCATGTGTTTCAGTAGCGTGTCCCCTTCGTCTAGTGGCCTAGGACACCGCCCTTTCACGGCGGTAACAGGGGTTCGAGTCCCCTAGGGGACGCCATTTGCGGGAATAGCTCAGTTGGTAGAGCACGACCTTGCCAAGGTCGGGGTCGCGAGTTCGAGTCTCGTTTCCCGCTCCATATTCAACAAAAACGCCGATCAGCAATGATCGGCGTTTTTGTTTGTGCGCGTTTTATCGTGCGTTCGCCGCTTTGGCCAAGCGCAACGTGGCCTCGCGGATTTCTTCCTGGTTCAGCGATGCGAAGCCCAGGCGCAGCGCATTTTCCGCCTGGTCCATCGGTGAGAACTGTCGGCCGCTGCGGACGACCAGCCCGTGGTCCAATGCGCTTGCTACCATCCGGTCGACGTTTATCTGAGCGTCGAACCGCACCCATAGCGCCAGCCCGCCTTCTGGCTCCCGTACACTGATCCGCTCGCCGAACGCCTCATGCAGGCACGTCTGCAAGGTTTCACGGCGGGCGCGGTATTCCTTCGATACCCGGCGCAGATGTTTCTTGAGTTCGCCGTCGTTGATCAGGTCTGCGAGCATGGTTTGCGCGACTGCATCGGCATCGCCCAGCATCAATGCGGCGTTGCTGTGCAGGGCGTCGACCACCTGCGCGGGAGCCACCACATAACTGCAGCGAAACGTCGAGCCGAGGGCCTTGGATAAGGAGCCGATATAGATCACATGGCGCTGGGCCCGATCGCTTGCCAGGGGCAAGTAGGGCCGCCCATTGAAGTGATACTCGTGGTCGTAATCTTCTTCGATGATGCAGAAGTCGTGCAGCGCCGCCAATGCCAGCAACTGTTGCCGCCGTGCTGCGTGCAGGCTCACGGTGGTGGGGAACTGGTGGTGCGGCGTGAGATAGATCATCCGTACCTGATGTTCGCGGCACAGGCGGTCGATCTGGTCCGTGCGGCAGCCTTCTTCGTCGATGTCCACCGTGACCAGTTGCGCGCCCAGCTTGCGGAAGATTTCCCACGCCGGTGGGTAACTCAGGCGCTCCACCAGGACCACGTCGCCGGGTCTGAGCAACAGGCTGGCGGTCAGGTACAGCGACATCTGGGTGCCTTGGGTCAGGCAGATGTTTTCGGCGCTGACCGTCAACCCACGGTTGTTGCGCAGCATCTCGGCCAGGGCGCAGCGCAAATGGTAGCCGGTGCCCTCGCTGCCGTAGCGCAGGGTGTTGGACGCGAAGCTGTTGCGTAGGGCGTTGCGGTAATAGCGGTGCAACACGGCTTGGGGCAGCAAGCGGTGGTCGCTGGTGCCGTTATCGAAAAACAGCGCGTCATGCCGATGATTCAGCGCGGTCACCTGGGCGTTCTGGGTGAAATACGCAGCGGTGGTCTGCGCCAGGATGGGCGGAGCGAAGGACGCTTGCGCGCGACTCGGCAGTTGTTTGGACGTCAACTGCGCATTGACGAACGTTCCGCGCCGCGGCTCGCTGACCAGCCAACCCTTGGTCAAGACCTCTTCGTAGGCCAGGATCACGGTCTTGCGGTTGACGTCGAGCAACTGCGCCATCTCCCGTGTGCCCGGTAGCAAGGTGCCGGGCGCCAATCGTCCTTCCACGATTGCGGCCACCAGGCCTTCGGCAATCTTGCGGTAGGACGCCTGCCTGGCAGTGTCGTCCAGCTTGAGCAGCGGGCGCCATTTTCGCATCTGGACCATCTGAAGTATCCAAAACTGGAGGTTTTAATGGGCCTAGTCTAACGCAACAATCAAGCCTCACTCACCCCGAGGTTGTTATGAATACACGCCATATCGTCGAACTGTCCCCCTCGGGGAAAACCTTTGAGGCCGGTGACGAACTGTTGCTGGATGCGATGCTCGCCAACGGTTTGTCGGTGCCGTTTTCCTGCCGACGCGGGGCCTGTGGCTCATGCAAGGTGGTGGTCGCAGAAGGGACATACCGGGCCAAATACCTGGCGCCGGATGCACCCGCGCCGTGTTATCCGTTGGCAGCCAATGAGATGCTGTTGTGCCAGAGCCACGCCTGCGGCGACATGCGCCTGGAAATCCCCGGATGGTCGCTGGACACGCCCGTGCGGGTGGTCGAGGCGCAGGTCGTGAGCAAGCGCGCACTGAGCCCCGACATCATTGAACTGGTGATGATGCCGGACAGGCCGCTGGTGGTGCGGGCGGGCCAGTATCTCAAGTTCTGCCTGGTCGATGGCGACTCGCGGTGCTTCTCGATCGCTAACCTGCCGGCCGAAGACGATGGGCGCCTGGTGTTTCAGATTCGTCAGGTAAGCGGTGGGCTGTTTTCCGAGACGCTCCTCAGCGACCTCGATGCCGGTGATCTGTTGCAATTGGAAGGGCCGTTTGGTGCCTGTACCTGGCAGGAAACGGATGACAGCCCTGTCGTCCTGTTCGCCACCGGCACCGGTTATGCGGGCATCAAGCCGATCCTGCTGACAGCGTTGGCGCGCAACGTCGAGGTCACGCTGTACTGGGGAGGGGCGCAACCTGCGGATTTTTATGACCGTGCATTCCTGGCTGACGCGAGCGCCGCGCACCCGGGTTTTTGCTGGCATCCGGTGCTGGCGTCGCAGGGTAGGGTGCAGGAGGTTGCGTTGAGTCACGGGCATGCCTGGGAGCAAGCGCAGGTGTACGCGTGCGGTAACGCCGCAATGATCCGCCAGGCCCGCGAGCAGTGTCTCGACGCGGGCTTGCCGGCGCACCGGTTTGTTGCCGAAGCCTTTGTGCCCAGTGGTTGCTCAGGCGCGCAAACGCCCTTGCCCGCGTTTGACCCGATCTGGGAAAAAGTCGGCCCCCGCTACTCGTTTGACGGCATGCTGGCGGCACGTGACCAATCCATCCGTGCCCTGGCGGCGATTGCGAGCCGCCTCAAGGTTGGCATGACCACCGGCGAAGCCCTCGACATGGCCGCCGAACAGCTGCAGGCCATGGGCGCATCCCACACCTGGCATCCGACCTATATCCGCTTTGGCGACGACACGGTCCGGCCCCCCCGCGAAGGGATTGACCGTCAGCGCAGGCTGCGCGCCTCCGATATCGCCGTGGTCGACCTGGGCCCGGTGTGGGACGGCTATGAAGGCGATTATGGCGATACCTTTGTGTTCGGTGATTCGCCGTTGCACCTGGCATGCCGCGCGGCACTGCACGAGGTCTTCGACGAGACCCGCGAAGCCTGGTTGCGCGGCCTCACCGGGCGCGAACTCTATGACTTTGCCGAGCAAAGCGCGGTGTCAAAAGGCTGGAGGCTGGCGCGCAATCTCGCGGGGCATCGTCTTGCGGATTTTCCTCACGCATTGTTCGAGTGCAAGGACCTGGCCGATCTGGAGATCCCACCGAGCGAAATGGCCTGGGTGCTGGAAATCCAGCTGTGCCATCCCACGGAACCGGTCGGTGGTTTTTTCGAGGATATATTGATGCTGCAAGCGTGAAGAGCCCGCCTTTGCGGCGGGCTGCTTTACATCAGCGCTTGGCTCAGAGCTTCGGCAATTGGCCGATACGGCCCATCATTTCAGTCACGATCTGCAGGTCCAGCAGGAACTGGTCGACGGTCTTGAATTCGTTGTCGGTGTGCCCGGTGTACTTCACTTCCGGACGCGCCAGGCCGAATTGCACGCCGTTGGGCAGTTCATGCACGGAGGTCGCGCCGGCCGATGTGCCGAACGTGTGATCCATGCCCAGGTTTTCGCTGGCCACCGCCAACAGCGCTTTGACCCACTCACCTTCAGGGTTGCGGTACATCGGTTCGGCCACCGAGTAGGTGAAGTCCACCTTGACCTTGGTTTTCTTGTCCCAGGCGCTCAGCTTGTCGGCGATCTCGGCCTTGAGTTTTTCCGGCGACTTGCCCTTCGGCACGCGCAGGTTCACCGCCAACTTGAAGGCCTTGTCATCCAGGCCGACAAAGGTCAGCGAAGTGGTCAGCGGACCCATGAATTCATCGGAGAAGCCCACGCCCAGCTTGCCGCCCAGGTAGTCCAGGCCCCAGTTGTCGGATGCATAACGGGCGGCGTCAGTGATGTGGTTGTGCTTGAGGGCGATCTTGCCATCGACGCTGTGAATCAGCTCCAGCATGCGCGCCACTGGGTTGACCCCGGATTCCGGCTCGGACGAGTGCGCGGACACGCCGGTGACGGTCAGCTTGACGTCTTTGCCATCGACCTTGGTGGCCACTTCAAAATCACCACCGTTGCGCTTGGCGTATTCGGTGCCGGCCTTCTGCAGGCTGGCGGCCAATTCGGCAGGCTTGTCGCTGACGAACGTTGCCACCGAGGCCGACGGAATCTGGTTGGTGGCCATGCCACCGGTCATCGCGATGATTTCCGCGCCTTTGCCTTCACCCTTGCGACGCGGGAAGGTAGCCATCACCGTGCCGTAGCCTTTCTCGGCAATCACCACCGGGTAGCCGCCGTCCAGCGCCAGGTTGTACTGCGGTGTCGGGTTCTTTTCGAAGTAATACGGAATCGCGTCGCCGGAAGTTTCTTCGGTGGTGTCCACCAGCAGCTTGAAATTGCGCGCCAGCGGCAGTTTTTCTTCCTTGATCACCTTCATGGCATACATCGCTACCACGATGCCGTTCTTGTCATCCTCGGTGCCACGTCCGTACATGCGGTCGCCGATCAGCGTGACCTTGAACGGATCGAGCTTGGTGCCGTCTTTCAGCACCCAATTTTCCGGCGTCACCGGCACCACATCGGCGTGGGCGTGGATGCCGACCACTTCATCACCGCTGCCTTCCAGGGATATTTCGTACACACGGTTGTCGATGTTGCGAAAGTTCAGGTTAAAGGCCTTGGCCAGGTCCTGGATCTTGCCGGCAATCTTGATGAATTCCGGGTTCTTGTATTGCGGCAGACCGTCGACATTAAAGGTCGGGATTTCCACCAGCTCGCGCAGGGTTTCGGTGGCGGCCTTGCCGTATTTCACACGGGTGTAGATGCCGAGCAGGCGATTGATTTCGTTCTGCTGGTCGGCGCTCAGGGTTTTATTGTCGAGGAAGGCATTGATCGCCGGGCCCACGTCGCTGGTTTTGCCCATGTCGCCCTTGGCCAGTGTGCCGAGGAAACCGCGAAAATCGGTGACGGACGTTTCGCTGAAACTCTTGAGAATCGCCGTGCTCTGGTCTGGAGTGATGTTAGCGAACGCGGGGCTGGATAGGGCCGAGAGGCTCGCGGCGAACAGGGTGGCAGCCGCCAATTGCTTGAGTGGGAAGTGCATGGAGAGACGCATTCCTTTGCAGGTAGTGAGTGGGAAGTTTCTGATCAATCTGTCAGAAACATTTCCACACACTACCACTACTCAGGTGCCACTGGTCAATGCTGGCCAGGGTGGGGCTCGGGGTACTCCTCGGTCACGTTCAAGGCTCTAGCGTAGGGCCCATCCCACAATTGCGCATGCAATTCCCCGACACGCTTGGCCATCGCTTCGCTGCGCATCACCACTTCCAGGTTGCGCGAATTATCCAGATACCCGCCCAACCAGTTGCTGGTGCCGATCCAGGCAACCTGGCCGTCGATCTCCATGGTCTTGCTGTGGATCACCCGCGCATACGGGATAAAGCCTTGCTTGGCTTGCGGCAGGGTGACGATCTTGACTTGGACGTTAGGCAACACCGCCAGGCTTTTGAGGTAGGGCAGTTCCAGCGCGTCGGTGTTCCAGTTGGACACCATCAGCTTGATCGACACCCCACGTGCCGCTGCCGCGCGCACGGCGTTGTCGATCACCGCGTAGTACGGACGCGTCTTGTCGGGTCCGTAGGACAGTGGCGCGTAGTCCAACAGTTGCACGCGCACGTCGTGCTTCGCTTCGTTCAGCAGGCGTGGAAGTTCCAACTGTGAGTCGCCCACTCCCGGTGGGTTGTAGCGTTGCGGGCTGGCGACCAGGTAGTTGCCGGTGCGCGGTGGTGCATTGCCTGTGACAGGCAGCGGCACCGGTTGGTTGTCGGTCAAGGCCTGCTGGGCTTTCCAGTCCTGCTCGAAGATCGCTTGCACCTGGCTTACCACGGTCGAGTCGGTGATGCGCAGCCCGGTTTCGTGGATGTGTTCCAGTGAGCGCCAATCGAAATTCTGGCTGCCCACGAAGGCCTGCTTGCCGTCCACTACCAAGTATTTGGCGTGGATGATGCCGCCGCTCACGCGCGCGTAGGGCAACACACGAAAGGTCAGGTTGGGGATCGCCCGCAAGCGTTCCAGAGTGGAGGCTTCCGACAACTTGATGCCTTTTTCTTCCAGCAGAAAGCGAATCTTCACACCGCGTTTACCGGCGGCTTCCAGGCGTTCAATCACGCGGTCCATCACCGAGCCCGGATGATCGACGGCGTAGAATTGGCCGATATCGATGCTGCTTTTTGCACCGTCGAACAGTTCGCTCCATACCGGGCCCGGTTGACGCAAGTCGTCGGTGCCGAGGGCGGTGTCCACCGGCACGGTGTGCACCAGTTCAAACCCCGGAATCGAAAAGTCCGCCTGGACCAGCGGACTCATGAGCAAGCCTGCCAGGCCTGCAATGCGCAATTTCAAGGAAACGGACATAGGGATTCCCATCGGAAAAGAAAAGCGGGCGCATTGCGCGCCCGCTGTTACGGTTACGCCGTGCGGCTGTGCAGCGGCGTCGGCACCAGGTGCGGCACGTCACTCTGCACGCGGGCGCCGGTGGCGGCGCGGATCAGCAGGATTTTCAGCTGATCGTTGATACGCTCCAGGCTGTCCTGGAAGAAGTTGTGGAACACCACGCAGAACAGCGCGATGGCGATCCCCAGGCCGGTGGCGAACAAGGCCGTCCCGATACCACCGGAAATCTGCCCTGGATCAGACACACCCGCCGTGGCCAGCGCCTTGAAGGTGTCGATAATGCCGAGGATGGTGCCCAGCAAACCCAACAGCGGGGCGGCGGTGGTGATGGTTTCGATGATCCACAGGCTGCGGGCCAGTGGCGCACGAGTGGTCAGGTATTGGGTTTCGATCACGTCATCCAGGTCCTTGCGCGAACCTTGCGAGGCTTTCTGTGCCAGGACCGGCAACACCATGCTCAGCGGCAGGCTGTCACGGCGGATCAGGCTTTCCGGCAGGTCGCGCTCGCTGTGCACATTGGCGCCCAGCACCTCGGTCAGCGCACGGGCTTGCCTGCGTACATAGGCGAAGTAAATCCCGCGTTCGATGGTGATAAAGATCGCGATGGCCATCGCGGCATACATCACATAAAAGGTGATGTCGTGGAGCAGGTTCATGTCCATGTTCACTTACCTCGCAATTAGAAGTTGGCTTCCAGGGAAACCGTCACGGTGCGTTCCAGGCCTACGATGTAGGCAGGGTCGCCGTCGCGGAAACCGCTGTAGCTGGCCGCGTTGGTCTTGGTGGTGTAGACGCCGTCCAGGTATTTCTTGTCGAACAGGTTGTCGACGTTCAGGCGCAGGGTCGCGTCCTTGACCACCTTTTTGTCCACCGGCAGGTAAATACCCGCGCCGGCGTTGAACACGGTGCGGCCGGAGATGGCTTCGTCGTTGGTCAGGTCGCCGTAGAGCTTGCTGGTGTACTTGCCGCCGAAGGTGCCGTAGAAACGACCGTCGTCGTAGCCGATGTTGGCGGCCAGCATGTTTTTCGGCACGTTGGCGAACTGCTTGCCGCTGGTGGGCAACACGATGGCTTTGCCGGCGTTGTAGACGGTCAGGTCGTCTTGCTGCTCGGCCTTGGTGTAGGTGTAGGAGGTGTAGTAGTTGAAGTGATTCGGCAACAGGCCGCTCCACTCCAGCTCCAGGCCGCTGTTGTTGACGGAGCCGGCGTTGATGTCGGCGAAGTCGCCGTTGATGTCGCGCGACGACACCTGGCGATCCTTGAACTGCATGTAGAACAAGGTGGCGGCCACGGTCATGTCTTCATCGGTGTAGCGCCAGCCCAACTCATGGTTCCAGCTGGTTTCCGGCTTGGAGTCGATGGAGCCGACGCCTTTGTCGTACAGCACGTAGTTCTGCGGGATGCGCATGTTGCGCGACAGGCTGTAGAACAACTGGTCGCGTTCGTCCAACTGGTATTTCAGGCCGGCGTTGGGCAGCAACTTGTTGTAGGTCTGGTTACGTTTTTCCGGCTGTTCGGTGAGGCTGCCGTGGTTGGTGCCGTCGCGCTTGACGTTCATGTAGGCCAGGCCCGCGATGAGGGTCCAGTCCGAGTTGATGTACCAGGTGTCTTGGGCCCAGACCTTCTGCGCCGGGGTGATGGTGAAGCGGTCGCGACCCTGGATGGTGTTGCCGTTGGCATCGGCCACGGCGTCGTTGGAATCCGGCCAGGTGTCCACCGGCTTGCCATTGGACTTGAGCGGAATGAACGGCTGGGTCTGGCTTTGGCGTGCGCGTTCGTACCAGTAGCCGACTTGCAGGCTGTGGTCGCCCAGGTCCCAGTTCAGTTTGGTGGTGATGCCCGGACGCCAGGTCTGGGTGCGCGAAGGGCGGTAGTACACACCGCTGTTCGGGGTGCCGTCGGCGTTGTATTGGGCGCCGGTGGGCAGGTTGCCCAGGTCGAATACGCCACCCTGGTTCGAGCCGCGGTTCAGCGCATAGCTGGACGAGCCGACACCGCTGCCGTTACCCCAGTAGTAATACGGGATCACCGACAGCGCGAGGTTGTCCGCCAGTTTGAACTGGGTATTGAGCACGGCGGTGAACGTCTGGAACGGGTTTTGCGCCAGCGCGTAGTAGCTGTTGTACTTGCCGTTGCTGCCCACGGTAGGTGTGGCGGGGTAGGGGTCGTACTTGCGGCCGTTCTGCTGGTACTGGGCCTTGGTCAGTTGGCTGTAGCTGTTGTTGTCCTGCTCGTGGTACTTGAGGATCAGGTTGGCGGTGTTGCCATCGCCGGCGTCGAAGAAGCTGTTCCATTCGACCTTGTCCGCGCGCACGGCGCCGGAACCGCGCCACATCTGGCCTTCGGTATGCGACGCCGACAACCAGTTGCTCAGGCCGTTGATCTCGCCGGTATTGAGACGGGCAAAGGTCTTGCGCGTGGCGTTGCTGCCCATCACCTGTTTGACGAATGCCCCGGTTTCCTTGGTCGGGCGAATGGTCACGATGCCGATGTTGCCGCCGCTGGAACCGATGTGCGGACCGTCGGCTTCCGAGGAACCCTGGGTGACGAAAATCTGCTCAATGTTTTCCGGGTCGCCCAACAGGTTGGAGTACAGCGCGTAGTTGCCCGAGTCGTTGATCGGCATGCCGTCCACCGACATTCCCACCTGGTCGGAGTTGAGCCCGCGCATGGTGAAACGAAAGCCGGACAGGCCAGTGTTGTCTTCGCTGGAAATGTTCAAGCCTGGGGTGTACTTGAGCTTGTCCACGGCGTTGCCGGTGGCGGTCTGTTTATCCAGCGCTTCCTTGGTTACGGTGGAGCGGCCCTTGATGCTTTCCTCCTGCACCATGTAGCCGCCACCTGCCGTGGCTTTGCCCTGAACCCCAATAGTCCCGACGTCGCTGTTGTTGGTGTCGGCCATGACCATTCCCTGGCCCATGCTTGCGGCAACGAGTGCCAGATGAATCCGTGTGAACCTCATCTCTGTCGTCCTGGTGTCGGGTGCTTATTGCACGCTGTAGTTGAAGGTGGCGGTGAAGCGCTGCTCATTGCGGCCCCCGAAGGCTTGCTCGGGGAACGGCTTGACTTGCTTGATGCGACGCAAGCTGTTGGTGGCGGCCCGGTTGAGCAACATGCTCGAGGCCTGGGTTTGCAAGCCGGAGTCGAGAACCCGGCCCTGGCGATCGACCAGCAACCAGACCACCACTTCGCCGGTCGGGCGTTCGAGGGAGGCCTGACGCCCGGTGGGATACTGCTTGTAGGTGTCCAACTCGTTGCGCAGCCCCTTGAGATAGCCGCCTTCCAGTGCTTGGCCATCGACCTTAGGTGGCGCAGGCGGCGCGGGCGTCGGCGCGACCTGTGCCACAGCCGCCGGTGCCGGTTTGGCAGTGACCGGTGGCGGAGCCGGTGCAGGTGTCGGTTGGGCGACTACGGGCTTGGGCACAGGTTTCGGCTTGGGCTCATGCTTGGGTTTGGGCAGCGGTTTTGGCGGCGGTGGCGGCGGGGCTGGCTCGGCCTCTTCATCCTCGATCACCGGCGGTGGCGGCGCTTGTTCCACCACCGGCTCCGGGATCACTTCCGGCTCCGGCTCGACCAACGCCAACTCGACCGCCGACTCGTCATAAACCGGCTCGACCTTCAACGTCTGGGACTGGATACCCACTGCAATCAGGACCAGGGCGATCAGGGCCGGAACGCTGCCCAGCAGCTGACGCGCACGAAACAATACGTACATGATCAGGACTTACGCGTAGCAATGGACACGGAGGTAAAGCCACCCAGGCGCAGGGTGTCCATCACTTCCACCAGGCGCGAAACCTCCACGCCTTTGTCGCTGTTAACGATGATGGTCGACTTGGTGTCGGGCTTTTCCGCCGCTTTCAGCGCCGGCACCAGCGCGTCGACCGTGAGGTCCTTGCCATCCAGTTGCAGTTGGCCTTCCAGGCCCAGTGTCAGGATGAATTTGTTCTGTGGTTTGAGCTGCTGCGAACTGCTGGCGCTGGGCAGTTGCGTCTTCATGCCGAGGGCCGGAATCACGTTCAGGCTCACGAGTACGAAAAACACCAGGAGGAACATCATCACGTCGATCATCGGGATCAGTTCGATGTGCGCCTTGCGTTTTTTCGGTTCGTCCCAGGTTCTCATTCCGCTACCCCGTTATTGAATTAGGGGCGACACGCTAACAACCAAAAATGACCGATTGGTTAACTTTAATTGACGTTTTGAGGGCTCTAGGACGCGTCTTACAGGCGAATCTCAAGACATTTTTGTGACGTAACAGAATTGACATGTGGCAGGAGCACTCTCAAAAACTTTACTTCGAGGGCCCCTGGAAATGAGCCGTGAGCTGCCACAAATATCCACGCCGCGACTGTTAATGCGCGCACTGGAAAACCATCAGGCCGAGACGTTGTGGGGCCTCGCCAACGGTCCGAACATCGCAGATAACACGGCGAGCATTCCCTCGCCTTACACCCTCGAAACGGCGCAGAACTTTATCGAGGGCATGCAGCAAAAATTTCACTCGGCCCACCTGTTGAGCCTGGGCATGCATCGGCGTGACTGCGGTGAACTGATCGGCATCGTCAGCCTGCGCATCAACCCGGCCCACCGCTATGGACATTTGGGCGGGTGGGTAGCGGCGGATGCGCGCAACCAGGGGTATGCAGCAGAGGCGGCGCGTGCGCTGATGGACTACGGTTTTGCCGAACTCGACCTGCACCGTGTGGGCAGCCAGTGTTTCAGTCGCAACAAAGAGTCGGCGCGGGTCATGGAGAAAATCGGCTTGCGGTACGAAGGCTGCATGCGCGGGGCGTTCCTCAAGAACGGCGTGCATGAGGACATGCTGGTGTTCGCCACGGTGCGTGAGGATTGGGAGTTACGGCGGTGAGTGGTGAGGTTGATCATGGCCGGCGCCGGGTGCTTGCCGGGCTGGCCGTCGCCACCACGTTTTCGATCCTCAGTCCGTTTGCGCGCAGCGCCGGAGTGGACTATCCGTTCACCCTCGGCGTGGCGTCCGGAGACCCGTTGCCCGACGGGTTTGTGATCTGGACACGCCTGGCGCCTTTGTTCAATGCCGCGGATGGCCGGGGTGGCTTGAGCCGATCGGTTCCGGTGCGTTGGCGGGTCGCCAGCGATGCCGCCATGAGCCGCGTGGTGCGCCAGGGCGAGGTCATGGCCAGCGAGCGCTGGGGGCATTCAGTGCATGTGGAAGTCGCGGGGCTGGAGGCGGGCCGGCCTTACTGGTATCAGTTCGAAGGGCTTGGGGCACAAAGCCCGGTGGGGCAGTCGCGCACGGCGCCGGGCGTGCATGCCATGACGTCGGCGCGCCTTGGGTTTGTCTCGTGTTCCCACTGGGAGCGCGGTTATTTCAGTGCCTATCGCCACCTGGCAGAGGAGCAGCCCGACCTGGTGTTTTTTCTCGGCGACTACATCTACGACAGTTCCTACGCGGCGGATTCGGGCAAGATCATTCGCTCCCACGGCAGCGGCAATGCAGTGAGCCTGAGCGACTATCGCAACCGCTATGCCCTGTACAAAACCGATCCGGATCTACAGGCCCTGCACGCCGCCGCACCGAGCGTGGCGACCTGGGATGATCACGAAGTGCAGAACGACTACGCCAACCGCTGGTCCCAGGATCCCAGGGTCCCTGTCGCACAATTTATGCAGCAGCGGGCGGCGGCCTACCAGGCTTACTACGAGCATATGCCGTTGCGTGCCAGCAGCTTGCCGAAGGGGCCGGACATGCGCATTTATCGACGCCTGGACTACGGCCGACTGGCCCGCTTCCACGTGCTGGACGGTCGGCAATATCGTTCCGAACAACCGTGCATTTTGGCCAATGGCAGTCACCAGGGGCATATTGCCGATAACCTCTGTCACGACTTGCGCGACCCTGGCCGAACCCTGCTTGGTTGGCAGCAAGAGGCCTGGTTGGACCAAGGGTTTGCCCAGTCGAAGGCGCAATGGAACATCATCGCCCAGGACCTGCTGGTGGCCCCGTTGACCCAGCGTGACCTGACCAACCACAAACCGGGACGTTGGACCGACGGTTGGGATGGCTACATGGCCAATCGCTCACGGATGCTGGCTTCCATCGAACGTAACCGGGTCAGCAACCCGGTGTTCTGGGGCGGTGATATCCATTCGTTCTGGGTGACGGATCTGCAGGCTGATGGCAACAACCCGGACTCGCAGGTGGTGGCCACGGAATTTGTCGGCACTTCAGTGACGTCCGACGGCCCGCCCTTTGACGCGTTCAGCAAGCTGCTGCCTCTCAACCCGCATGTGAAGTTTTTCGACAGCCGCCAGCGGGGGTATGTGTCGGTGGAGGTGGAAGCACACAAGATGCTCACGAACCTGCGTGTGATTACCGACCCCCGCGACCCGGCGGCCACGGTGTCGACCCTCAAGTCATTTGTGGTGGAGTCTGGGTGGGCGGGGGCGATTGAGGTTTAAGCGATTTCGTAGCGCACCGACAGCGCACCCTTTTTCTCCGACAGGGCCAGGATGCTCACCTGGCCCAATTCGCTCAGCGCCTGCACGTGGGTGCCGCCGCAGGCATACGCGGGCAATTCGCCGAAGCCGACTTCGCGGGTGCCGTCTTCCAGGTTCATGTGGCGCGGGTAATCCGCGGCGATCCATTGGTTGACCTGTTGCTGGAGCGCCTCGGCTTCCATGGCTTGCGCCGCTTCGCCACGGATGAAGGTGATCTTGCCTTCGCCGGGCCAGTGATGAGCCTTGATCGGCATCCAGCCCAGGGCCTCGCCTGCGTTGCCGATCAGGTGCCCGGCGGAATGCAATCGGGTGTGTAACGTGCGGCGCTGTTCATCGACCCGAGCGGTGATCGGACCGGGTTCCAATGGGCGGTCGACATAGTGCACCACGCGGTCGGCTTCCTGGGTGACGCGAAGTACAGTGCTTTCACCGAGCCAGCCGGTATCGAAAGGTTGCCCGCCGCCCTGTGGGTGAAAAATCGTCGACTGCAGGATGACTGCAAACTGCTCCCCGTGAGGTGTGCAACTCAACACCTCTAGCTCGGCAGTCAGGTGGTCGTGAGTAAAAAACAGGCGCTCGGTCATGATCTACATCCGCATCAGGGTTCTGCGGGCAGTATAAATAGTGCGTGGATAGGTGATAATCCATTCAATTATCAATGGACCTGTGCACCATGAGCATCAATCTTCCTTTGCCGCTGCTGGGCGAAATGGCGATTTTCGTCAAAGTGGTGGAAACCGGCAGCTTCTCCGAGGCCGCCCGGCAGCTGGGTGCTTCGCCTTCCTCGGTGAGCCGCAGCATTTCTCGCCTGGAGAAGGCCCTGGCGACGCGCTTGCTGCAGCGCACCACGCGAAAGTTGCGCCTCAGCGAAGGCGGGGAGGAGGTGTTCAAGCGCTGCCAGGAGATGGTCAGCGCGGCGCGCTCGGTGATGGAGATCAGCGGCCAGTTCACCCATGAAGCCGAAGGGCTGGTGCGAGTCAGCGTGCCCAAGGCGGTGGGGCGGTTTGTGGTGCACCCGCATATGCCGGAATTCCTGCGGCGTTATCCCAAGGTGGATGTGCAGTTGATCCTGGAGGATCGCCAGGTGGACATGATCGATGACAATGTCGACCTGAGCATCCGCATCACCGACAGCCCACCGCCGGGGTTGGTGGGTCGGCAGTTGTTGCCCATCGAGCATTTGCTGTGCGCGACGCCGCAGTACTTGGCCGCACACGGTACGCCGGGGCATCCCCATGATCTGCTGGCGCACAGTTGCATCTACCTGGGGGAGACACCCGGTGATTCACGCTGGAAATTCCGCCAGGCTGGCAAGGCCGTGACGGTTGCGGTGCGCGGGCGTTACGCGGCGAACCACACCGGAGTTCGGCTGGATGCGGTGTTGCAGCATGTGGGTATCGCCAGCTTGCCGTATTTCACGGCGCGCCACGCGTTGGAGGAGGGGCGGTTGGTGCAGGTGTTGCCGGCGTGGGACTTTATTGCGTCCTACCATGGCGAGGCGTGGTTGCTGCATTCGCCCACGCGGTATCTGCCGCCGAAGTTACGGGTATTTATCGATTATCTGGTGGCGTGCATGGCGAAGGAGCCGACGTTGCGTCGGCCCATTCCAGGTCGCTGATCAGTGCTTGCTCTGGTCGTCCGGCATGGCCAGTAGCTGCTTTTCCTGGTTCCAGTCGAACGGTTCGTCGTTCTGTTCGGCTTCGAAGCGACGTTCTTCCAGCGCCTGGTACAGGTCCAGTTCTTCGTCGGGCATGAAGTGCAGGCAGTCACCGCCAAAGAACCACAGCAGGTCGCGCGGCACCAAGTGGGCAATCTGCGGGTAACGCAGGATGACCTGGCTCATCAGGTCCTGGCCCAGGTACTGGCTTTCGATCGGGTCGATCGGCAGCAGGGCGCGCAATTCGTCGAAGCGCTCCAGGAACAGTGAATGGCTTTCCTCGGGCACCTGTTCGGCTTCGCCGACGGCAACCAGGATGCTGCGCAGGTGGTCGAGCAAGACGAGATGATCGGCAACGACGTTGGACACGAGATAAGTCCTCTAAAGCAAAAACGGGCGCGAGAGTATATAGCTCTCGCGCCCGTATTTATATGACCACTGGGATCAGCGGACTTTACCCTCAGCCTGGGTCAGCTCTTCCTTGCTGAAATCGTCCACGTCGATCACCTTGCGCCGTGCCGCTTCCGCCTCACGCAAGGTGTGCGCTTCGGCCGGCTGCAACACGCCTGCGTGCAGCGCGGCGTCGATGGCGTGTTCCCCGGCAGTCGGCTTGACCTGCCCGCTCTTGAGCGCCATGTGCAGTTTCTTCTGCAGCGGATGGCTGGCGTCGAGCAGGTCGTAGGCATGTTGCAAGGCGCCTACCGGATCTTCCGCCGATTGCGGTCGGTAGCAGCCGGCCAGCAACTCTTCCAGGGTCGGGTCGCCCTTGGCACGGCCGATCACCGCAGCCACTTCGGCATCCAGCGCATCCGACGGCCCGGTATGGCGACGGCCGAACGGGAACACGATCACGCGCAGCAGGCAGCCCAGCACCTTGTTCGGGAAATTGCTCAGCAGTTCATCCAGCGCACGTTCAGATTCGCCGAGGCTTTCTTCCATGGCCCAGGCAAACAGCGGTTCCAGGTGATCCGGCGAATCCAGGTCGTGATAACGCTTGAGTGCGGCCGACGCCAGGTACATATGGCTCAGTACATCACCCAGGCGTGCCGACAAGCGTTCGCGACGCTTCAACTCGCCACCCAGCAGCATCATGCTCAGGTCAGCCAGCAGCGCGAATGCGGCAGCCTGGCGGTTGAGTGCACGGAAGTAGCCCTGGCTCAAACGATTGCCCGGCGCCTTCTCGAAATGCCCCACCCCGAGGTTCAACACCAAGGTACTGGCGGCGTTGCTCACGGCAAAACCGATGTGTTGCATCAACAGCCCATCGAACTCCTTCAATGCCTGGTCATGGTCGTCGCGACCGGCCAGAGCCATTTCCTTGAGCACGAACGGATGGCAGCGGATCGCGCCCTGGCCGAAGATCATCAGGTTGCGCGACAGGATATTCGCGCCTTCTACGGTGATGAAGATCGGCGCGCCTTGCCAGTTGCGGCCCAGGTAGTTGTTCGGTCCCATGATGATGCCCTTGCCACCGTGCACGTCCATGGCGTGGCTGATGCACTCGCGGCCGCGTTCGGTGAGGTGGTACTTGAGGATCGCCGACAGCACCGAGGGTTTTTCCCCCAGGTCGACGGCATTGGCGGTGAGCATGCGTGCGCTGTCCATCAGCCAGGCGTTGCCGCCGATACGCGCAAGGGCTTCCTGGATACCCTCGAAGGCCGACAGCGGCACATTGAATTGCTCGCGCACCTGGGCGTATTGGCCGGTCACCAGGCTGGTGAACTTGGCCGCGCCGGTACCCACGGCGGGCAGGGAGATCGAACGGCCCACCGAGAGGCAGTTCATCAACATCATCCAGCCTTTGCCGAGCATTTCCTGGCCACCGATCAGGAATTCCAGGGGGATGAACACATCCTTGCCGGCGTTGGGGCCGTTCATGAAGGCGGCGCCCAAAGGCAGGTGGCGACGGCCGATTTCCACGCCGGGGGTGTCGGTGGGGATCAGCGCCAGGCTGATGCCCAAGTCTTCCTCTTCACCCAGCAGATGGTCCGGGTCGTGGGCCTTGAAGGCCAGGCCGAGCAAGGTCGCAACCGGGCCGAGGGTAATGTAGCGTTTTTCCCAGTTCAGGCGCAGGCCGAGTGTTTCCTTGCCTTCCCATTCACCTTTGCAGATCACGCCAGTGTCCGGCATCGCGCCCGCGTCGGAGCCGGCCAGTGGGCCAGTCAATGCGAAGCAGGGGATGTCATCGCCACGGGCCAGGCGCGGCAGGTAGTGGTTGCGCTGTTCTTCGGTGCCGTAGTGCAGCAGCAGTTCGGCCGGGCCGAGAGAGTTGGGCACCATCACGGTCGATGCCAGGTCACCGCTGCGGGTGGCGAGCTTCATCGCGACCTGGGAGTGGGCATAGGCGGAGAAGCCCTTGCCGCCATATTCCTTGGGAATGATCAGGGCGAAGAAACCGTGGGTCTTGATGTGTTCCCAGGCCGCGGGCGGCAGGTCCATGGCCTGGCCGATTTCCCAGTCGCTGACCATGGCACAGAGTTCTTCGGTGGGGCCATCGATAAACGCCTGTTCTTCTTCGGTCAGTTGCGCCTTGGGGTAGGCCAGCAACTTGTCCCAGTCCGGGCGACCGCTGAACAGTTCGCCGTCCCACCAGACGGTGCCGGCGTCGATGGCATCGCGCTCGGTCTCGGACATCGGCGGCAGGACTTTCTGGAACCAGCTGAACAGTGGCTTGGTGAAGTATTGGCGGCGCAGGTCGGGCAGCAGCAGGGGAGCGGCCACCAAGGCGATCAACACCCAGAAGATCAGCAGCAGCCAACCCGGTGCATGGCTCCAGGCGCCCATCGCCAGCAGGTAGACGGCGACCACGCCCAGGGCGGGCAAGGGCGCGACGCGGCGGTGTGCGAGGTAGGCAATGCCGACCACCAGCACCAGTATCCACAACAACAGCATATTCAATCCTCCGTGAAAACAGGGGCGAAACCACCAGGGAGCTTAGTCGGCATCCGAACAAGCGGGGTGATCAGGGTGTAACGAGATTTGGCCGATTCGTCGTTATCTCCAAGACAGGCCTGTGGTTAGACTCCAGGCTTCCTTCGGAGATAAAGCTCATGGATACCTACCTGAGTCCCAGCCGCTTCATCGATAGTGACCACCCTGCGGTGGTGGAGTTCGCCGAAAAACACCGTGGAACCCGTAGGGATTTTAGTGACCAGGCAGTCAGCCTCTATTACGCCGTGCGTGAGGCGATTCGCTATAACCCCTATACCTTCAGCCGCGATCCAGACACATTAAATGCCAGCTTCGCCCTGTCCACCGGCGAAAGTTATTGCGTGCCCAAGGCCACCTTGCTCGCCGCCTGCGCCCGCCATTGCGGCATTCCGGCGCGCATCGGCCTGGCGGATGTGCGCAATCATTTGTCGACGCCACGCCTGATCGCGTTGCTCAAGAGTGATGTATTTGCCATGCACGGTTATACCGAGCTTTACCTCAACGATCGTTGGGTCAAGGCCACGCCGGCGTTCAACCAGCAACTGTGCGATGTGTTCGATGTACCGCCGTTGGATTTCGACGGCCTCCACGACAGCGTCTTCCACGCGTTCAATCGCCAAGGCCAGCGATCGATGGAGTACGTGGTCGACCACGGGCAATTTCCTGACGTGCCCGAGGCCTTCTTCTTCGCCCACATCCAAGCGTGTTACCCCCATCTGTTTGCCGAGGATATGCCGCCGTTACTGGGCGACATGCAGAGCGATTTGAGCCGCGTGTGAACCGGCGTATGCTGCTGCCTTCATCTAGCCATGTTCATCAACAACAAAGGCGCGGTCATGCTGAAAATCTGGGGTCGTAAAAATTCATCAAACGTCAGGAAGGCACTGTGGTGCGCCGAGGAACTCGGCCTGGACTATGAAGCAATTGATGCGGGCGGGGCTTTTGGTGTGGTCGACACGCCGCAATACCGGGCGTTGAACCCCAACGGCCGGGTGCCGATGATCGAAGACGGTGACTTCGTGCTGTGGGAGTCCAACACCATCGTGCGCTACCTCTGCGCCAAGCAGGCTTGCCGCTGGTATCCGACAGACGTGAAAGCCCGCGCCAACGCGGAAAAATGGATGGACTGGACCACGTCGACCTTTGCCGAACCGTTCAAGATCGTGTTCTGGGGCGTGCTGCGCACCCCGGCGGAAAAACAGAACTGGGACACTATCCACGCCGGTCGCCAGGCCTGTATCGATGTGCTCAAAACCGTTGATGAAGCGCTTGCTACACAGCCGTATCTGTCGGGCAACGAGATCGGCATGGGCGATATCCCGTTGGGCAGCTTTATCTACGCCTGGTTCGAAATGCCCATCGAACGGCCCGCAATGCCCCATCTAGAGGCCTGGTATGCGCGCCTGCAGCAGCGTCCGGCTTACCGCAAAGCGGTCATGACCGCGTTGACTTAATACTGACTATTAATACAGGTGACTGTACTTGTGCGGCGCGGGCAAGCACCATGCTTGTCATGCGCCGCCGTTGAACTACCTGGGCTGCGCCCTCATCTACTCTTTCTATTCCCTTCTTTGGTGCGTAATCCGATATGAGTTCCGCTCTGTCCATCCGGCAGCTAACCAAAACCTACGGCAACGGTTTCCAGGCCCTGAGTGGTATCGATCTGGACGTTGCCGAAGGTGACTTCTTCGCCTTGCTCGGCCCCAATGGCGCCGGCAAATCCACCACCATCGGTATCCTCTCGACCCTGGTCAACAAGACCAGCGGCACGGTGAATATCTTCGGCCATGACCTGGACAAATCCCCGGCGGCGCTCAAGCGTTCCATCGGCGTGGTGCCCCAGGAATTCAACTTCAACCAGTTCGAAAAGACCTTCGACATCGTCGTGACCCAGGCCGGCTACTACGGCATCCCGGCGAAAGTCGCCAAGGAACGCGCCGAGCAGTACCTGACCCAACTGGGCCTGTGGGACAAGCGCGATGTGCCGTCGCGTTCGCTGTCCGGCGGCATGAAACGCCGGCTGATGATCGCCCGCGCATTGGTGCACGAGCCGCGTCTGCTGATCCTCGACGAGCCTACTGCCGGCGTGGACATCGAACTGCGTCGCTCGATGTGGACTTTTCTCACCGAGCTGAACGAGAAGGGCATCACCATCATCCTCACCACCCACTATCTGGAAGAGGCTGAGCAGCTGTGCCGCAACATCGGCATCATCGACCACGGCACCATCGTCGAAAACACCAGCATGCGAAACCTGCTGGGTCAGTTGCATGTGGAAACCTTTTTGCTCGATCTGAAAAACAACTTGTCGGCGCCGCCGCAACTGCTCGGCTACCCGAGCCGCCTGGTGGACAGCCACACCCTGGAAGTGCAGGTGGACAAGGCCATGGGCATCACCGCGTTGTTCACGCAGTTGGCAACCCAGAACATCGAAGTGCTGAGCCTGCGTAACAAAACCAATCGCCTTGAGGAGTTGTTCGTGTCCCTGGTGGAGAAAAATCTGGCGAAGGTGGCGGTATGAGTTCCGAACTGCAACCCAACCTCGTCGCGCTGCAAACCATCGTCTATCGCGAAGTGAAGCGCTTTACCCGGATCTGGCCGCAGACCCTGCTGCCGCCGGCGATCACCATGGTCCTGTACTTCGTGATCTTCGGTAACCTGATCGGCCGCCAGATTGGCGACATGGGTGGCTTCACTTACATGGAGTACATCGTGCCGGGCCTGATCATGATGTCGGTGATCACCAACTCCTACGGTAACGTGGTCTCCAGTTTCTTCGGCAGCAAGTTTCAGCGCTCCATCGAAGAACTGATGGTGTCGCCGGTGTCGCCCCATACCATCCTGATCGGCTACACCCTCGGCGGTGTGCTGCGTGGGTTGATGGTGGGCGTGATCGTCACCCTGTTGTCGCTGTTCTTCACCCACCTGCAGGTGCATCACCTCGGGGTCACCATTCTGGTGGTGGTACTGACGGCGACGATCTTCTCGCTGCTGGGTTTCATCAACGCCGTGTTTGCACGCAACTTCGATGATATTTCGATTATTCCGACCTTCGTGCTGACGCCGCTGACCTACCTGGGCGGGGTGTTCTACTCCATCAGCTTGCTGCCGCCGTTCTGGCAGACCGTGTCGTTGGCCAACCCGGTGCTGCACATGGTCAACGCCTTCCGCTACGGCATCCTGGGGGTGTCGGACATCAAGATCAGCGTGGCGATCACGTTCATGTTGGTGGCGACCGTTGTGCTGTATATCGGTTGCGCGAAGTTACTGGTGAGCGGACGCGGGATGCGCACGTAAGCGCTGACCTGAACGCGGTCAAAAATGTGGGAGCGGGCTTGCTCGCGAAGGCGGTATGTCAGTTACAGAATGTACTGACTGATCCACCACCTTCGCGAGCAAGCCCGCTCCCACATTTGGTTTTGTGTAAGGGCTTCAGACCTTCAGTGCCAGTTCGATCAGCCTATGCAGCTCTTCAACCGTCAGCGGCGTGGTCGAGAATAGAATACGAAACACCGTTGGCGCCGCCAGCAGATTGATCAGGTGATCCACGCTCGGCGGGCTGCTGTCCGGATAGCGATCGACAATCGCCTGAAACTGCCCGCTCAGGATGCTCACGCAATAGCCTGGCGTCTGGCTGCACTGCACATCCCGCATCATGTTCCGTCCAGGCTCCGAACTCATCTCATCCAGATACTGCTCGGCCCAGGCCTGCAGGTCACCGCGCAGGCTGCCGGTATTCGCCGGCTCGCTGTCCGGGCGCATCCGCGCCAACGCCACATCCGCCAGTAGCACAGAAAGATCGCCCCAACGCCGGTAGATGGTCGAGGGCGTAACCCCCGCGCGCGCAGCGATCATCGGCACAGTGACGCTGGAGCGCTCATGGGCTTCCAGCAGTTCACGCACGGCTGAATGGACGGATTCTTGTACCCGGGCACTACGGCCCCCCGGGCGGAGGCCTTCTTTTATCGCCATGATTGTGACCTTAACACAAAGAATTTGCTTTAAGCCTGGCCTGGTAGCACACTGCACAAAAGCAAAATATTAGCTTTAGCGGAGCGTGCGTATGTCCAACCCGATTTCTCAGCGTTCCAGCCTGGTGTTCCTCGCGATCACCTTGCTGACGTTTCTCGCCGCCTCCAGTGCGCCGACGCCGTTGTATCACCTGTATCAGGAGGGCCTGCATTTTTCCGCAGGCATGCTCACGCTGATCTTTGGCGTCTATGCGCTGAGTCTCCTGGTGGCGCTTCTGACTGTTGGCTCACTGTCGGACCATCTGGGGCGCAAGCCGGTGATTTTTACCGCGTTGATCTTGAACATGCTGGCGATGCTGCTGTTTATCAATGAAGGCAGCGTGGCCTGGTTGATTGCCGCGCGTACGCTGCAGGGCTTTGCTACGGGCATGGCCACTGCCGTACTGGGCGCGGCACTGCTGGACACGGATCGCCAGCAAGGCCCACTGGTCAACAGCGTAGCGCCGTTGCTGGGCATGGCCTGCGGTGCGATGGGCAGCAGTCTGCTGGTGGAGTTCGCGCCGCTGCCGACCCAGTTGATCTACTGCACGCTGTTCGTGCTGATGCTGCTGCAGGCCGTTTACGTATGGCGCCTGCCGGAAAGCGTCAGCCGTATCCCTGGCGCACTGGCTTCGCTGCGCCCGACCTTGCACGTACCGCCCCAAGCGCGCCGGGCCTTGTGGTTGTCGCTGCCGGTGGATGTGGCGGTGTGGGCGATGGGCGGGTTCTACCTGTCCCTGGCGCCGTCACTGGTACGAACCGCCACCGGTTCGACCTCCAACCTGATCGGTGGCGGCCTGGTGGCGGTGTTGACCGTGAGCGGCGCATTGATGATCTTCACGCTGCGCAATCGCCCAGCCGACAAAGTGCTGCGCCTGGGGGCCGGCTTGCTGGCAGTGGGTGCGGCGCTGATCCTCACGGCCGTGCACAGCGCCAGCGTGCTGCTGTTTTTCATCGCCACCCTGATCGCCGGCAGCGGTTTTGGTGCGGGCTTCCTCGGTGCCCTGCGCAGTGTTGTGCCGCTGGCCTTGCCCCATGAGCGCGCGGGTTTGATGTCGGCGTTCTATGTGCTGAGTTACCTGGCGTTCTGCCTGCCGTCTTTGCTGGCGGGCAACCTGATTCGCCGCTTTGGTCTGATCGTCACCACTGACGGCTACGGCGCGGTACTCATCCTGCTGGCCCTCGGCGCACTGGTCGGCCTGCTGTTGCAGGATTCGGCGCGCGCCAGGGCGACGACAGGCGGCTGATGAGTAATAATCGCCTTCCGCATCGCCTGATTGAGATTCAAGCATGAAGATCATCCGCAGCAAGGACTTCACCGGCAGCCGGGCCTGGGAGGCGCTGGACATCGCCAACATGAACGGCATCACCACGCGCCTGCACTGGACCGACCAGCCGTACCGCTGGCACATCAATGACGGCGAAGAAGTGTTTGTGGTGCTGGATGGCCGGGTGCAGATGCACTATCGCGACAATGGCTTCGAGCAGGTGGCGGAGTTGGCCGTCGGCGACATCTTCTACGCCAGCGTCGGCACCGAGCACGTGGCACATCCCCAAGGCCCGGCGCGCATCCTGGTGATCGAAAGCGAAGGCAGCGTTTGACTCCTATATTGGTAAAGTAGATAACAGATAGAGATATTACCCGTTATATAGATATTCGATCAGGTTCTACCATGGTCTCAACCTCATGCGAGGAAGAGGATTGCCATCATGACCTGCTCGAATACCATCAGCTACAAACCCTTCAGTCACTTGACCCGTCCACGGGAAGTGATCCGCCAATTCACCCCCAACTGGTTTGCTGCCACCATGGGCACCGGCGTGCTGGCGCTGGCCTTGGCCCAATTGCCGGCCGATGTGCCTGGCTTGCACGCGATTGCCGAAGCGCTGTGGTTTTTCACCATCGGCTTGTTTGTGCTGTTCAGCGTGTTGTACGCGGCCCGTTGGGTGATGTTTTTCGATGAGGCGCGGCGGATATTCGGGCACTCCACGGTGTCGATGTTCTTCGGCACCATCCCCATGGGGCTCGCGACCATTCTCAACGGCCTGCTGTTGTTCGGCCTGCCGCGGTGGGGCAGCGACGTGATCCCCCTGGCTGAAGCGCTATGGTGGCTGGATGTCGCCATGGCCCTGGCCTGCGGCGTGTTGATCCCGTTCATGATGTTCACCCGCCAGGAACACAGCATCGACCAGATGACGGCCGTCTGGCTGCTACCCGTGGTGGCCGCCGAAGTCGCCGCCGCCAGCGGTGGGCTGCTGGCACCGCACATCGCGGACGCCCATTCACAGCTGGTGATGCTGGTGACCAGCTACGTGCTGTGGGCGTTTTCCCTGCCGGTGGCGTTCAGCATCCTCACTATCCTGATGTTGCGCATGGCCCTGCATAAGCTGCCTCACGCCAATATGGCCGCGTCGAGCTGGCTGGCGTTGGGGCCCATCGGCACCGGTGCCTTGGGTATGTTGCTGCTGGGGGGCGATGCGCCGGCGATCTTCGCGGCCAATGGTTTACCGGGCGTCGGTGAGATGGCCAACGGTCTCGGCGTGGTCGCGGGGATTACGCTGTGGGGCTTCGGCCTGTGGTGGATGCTGATCGCGGTATTGATCACCCTGCGTTACCTGCGCGCTGGTATTCCGTTCAATCTGGGGTGGTGGGGCTTCACCTTTCCGTTGGGGGTCTACGCCCTGGCCACGTTGAAGCTGGCGAGCCTGTTGCACCTGCGTTTCTTCAGCGTATTCGGCAGTGTGCTGGTGGTCGCGTTGGCGCTGATGTGGTTGATCGTGGCCAAGCGCACGGTGCAGGGTGCTTATAAAGGTGAGCTTTTTGTTTCGCCGTGCATTGCAGGACTAGCGAATAAGTAAGCCGGATTAGGTAAAGTCGTGGCCTGAATGTTTCTACAAAAAAACAGGCCACGCAGGAACACGGACGATGAGCCACCCCTCGCAATTCACTTTGCTGCGCACACGGCGTTTCCTGCCGTTTTTCATCACCCAGTTGCTGGGCGCGTTCAATGACAACATCTTCAAGCAATCGCTGATCCTCGCCATTCTCTACAAGCTCACCATCGACGGTGACCGCTCTATCTGGGTCAACCTCTGCGCCTTGCTGTTTATCCTGCCGTTCTTCCTGTTCTCGGCGCTGGCCGGGCAGTTTGGCGAGAAATTCAACAAAGACGCCTTGATTCGCGCGATCAAGATTGGCGAGATCGTGATCATGGCCGTGGGGGCGACGGGCTTCCTCACCAACCACTTGGAAATGATGCTGCTGGCGCTGTTCGCCATGGGCACCCACTCGGCGCTGTTCGGGCCGGTGAAGTACTCGATCATGCCCCAGGCTTTGCACGATGATGAATTGGTGGGCGGTAATGGCCTGGTGGAGATGGGCACGTTCCTGGCGATCCTGGCCGGCACCATTGGCGCCGGGATCATGATGTCGTCCACCCATTACGCGCCGGTGGTGTCAGTGGCGATCGTCGGCGTGGCGGTGCTGGGCTATCTGGCCAGCCGCAGTATCCCAAGGGCAGCGGCGTCGACCCCTGGGTTGCGTCTGAACTGGAACATTTTCAGCGAATCCTGGGCCACCTTGCGTTTGGGCCTGGGGCAGACGCCCGCGGTTTCGCGTTCGATCGTCGGTAACTCGTGGTTCTGGTTTGTCGGCGCGATCTACCTCACGCAAATTCCCGCCTACGCCAAGGAATGGTTGTACGGCGACGAAACCGTGGTGACGCTGATCCTCACCGTATTTTCGGTGGGCATCGCGCTCGGCTCGATGCTCTGCGAAAAACTCTCCGGGCGTAAGGTAGAAATCGGCCTGGTGCCGTTCGGTTCATTCGGCCTGACGGTGTTTGGCCTGCTGCTGTGGTGGCACTCCGGCGGCTTCCCGCAGAACGTGCAGGCCAACGACTGGCTCGCCGTGCTCAGCTACGGCCAGGCCTGGTGGGTGTTGTTCGATATCCTTGGCCTGGGCGTGTTTGGCGGCTTCTATATCGTGCCACTGTACGCACTGATCCAGTCGCGTACCGCCGAGAACGAGCGCGCGCGGGTGATCGCGGCCAACAACATCCTCAACGCACTGTTCATGGTGGTCTCGGCCATCGTGTCGATCCTGTTGCTGAGCGTGGCCAAGCTGTCGATCCCCGAGTTGTTCCTGGTGGTGTCGCTGCTCAACATCGCGGTCAACACCTACATCTTCAAGATCGTTCCCGAGTTCACCATGCGTTTCATGATCTGGCTGCTCAGCCATTCCATGTACCGGGTGGAGCATCGCAACCTGGAGGCGATCCCGGATGAAGGCGCGGCGTTACTGGTGTGCAACCACGTGTCGTTTGTCGATGCACTGTTGATCGGCGGCGCGGTACGTCGGCCGATTCGCTTTGTCATGTACTACAAGATCTACCGTTTGCCGGTGCTGAATTTCATCTTCCGCACCGCCGGGGCGATTCCGATTGCCGGCCGTCACGAAGACATCCAGATCTACGAAAAGGCCTTCAAACGCATTGCGCAGTACCTGAAGGAAGGCGAGTTGGTGTGCATCTTTCCCGAGGGCAAGCTGACCGCCGATGGCGAGATGAACGAGTTTCGCGGTGGTGTGACGCGGATTCTGGAAGAGACGGCGGTGCCGGTGATTCCGATGGCGTTGCAGGGGTTGTGGGGGAGTTTCTTCAGCCGCGATCCGAACAAGGGCTTCTTCCATCGCATCTGGTCGCGGGTGGTGTTGGTGGCCGGTGAGCCGGTGGCGGTAGAGGCCGCGACGCCTGCGCAGTTGCAGGAACGGGTGGGGGAGTTGCGGGGGAGTGTCAGGTAGTTGTGGGCTGGGTTACTGGCCTCTTCGCAGGCAAGCCAGCTCCCACACCAGGCCGCGTTGTTCTAGCGAACGCGGTCTGGTGTGGGAGCGGCGGTTCGACAGCGGTAATGGATCAGGTGCTGATCTTGAGCCCAATGAGCCCGCAAATGATCAGCGCCACGCTGGCCAACCGGAACAACGCCATGGACTCCCCAAACAGGATGATCCCGGCAATCACGGTGCCCACGGCACCTACGCCGGTCCAGATGGCGTAGGCCGTGCCCAGCGGCAATTCTTTCATGGCCAGGCCCAGCAGGCCGAGGCTGACGGCCATGGCGGCAATCGTCAACGCAGTCGGCAGCGGTTTGCTGAAACCGTCGGTGTACTTCAGGCCGACGGCCCAGCCGACTTCAAACAGACCCGCGAAAAACAGAATGATCCAGGACATGATGACCTCCTAACGTTAGGTGGGGTCGTCCCCGGATTAGGCGCTGGAAGCGTCGCGGGGTCGTCCCCGCGAAGCTCGGTAGAGTGCCGAAAAGTGCTCGGCTGATCAAGTTTGCGGGGTGTTCTCCAGCACGCGGCGGTCTTCCTTTTCGCTCATGCGGCGGAAGTAGGTGGACAGCAACGCCCCGGAAATATTGTGCCAGACGCTGAACAGTGCACTCGGCACCGCCGCCAATGGCGAAAAATGGGCGCTGGCCAAGGCGGCGCCCAGTCCTGAGTTCTGCATGCCGACTTCGAGCGCCAGCGACTTGCGCTGTGCCAGCGGCAACTGGAACACCCGGCCGGTGAAGTAACCCAGCAGGTAACCGAAGCTGTTGTGCAACATCACCACCGCCATGATCAACAGGCCCGACTCGGCAATCTTCGCCTGACTCGCCGCAACCACCGCTGCGACGATGATCACAATGCTCACCACCGACACCAGCGGCAACACATCCACTGCATGGCGCACCCGCTCACCGAGCACGCGTTGCGCCAGTACACCGAGCACGATCGGCAGCAGCACCACTTGCAGGATCGACCAGAACAACTCCATGAACGACACCGGCAGCCAGGCCGACGCCAGCAGCCAGATCAGCGCCGGGGTGAGGAGCGGGGCGAGGAGGGTGGTGACGGCGGCGATGGCGACCGACAACGCCAGGTCGCCACGGGCCAACCAAGTCATCACGTTGGACGAAGTCCCGCTCGGGCAGCAACCGACCAGGATCACGCCGACGGCGATTTCCGGCGGCAGGTGGAAGGCCTGGCACAGCAACCAGGCCATGCCGGGCATGATGACAAAGTGCGCGACCACGCCCAAGGCCACGCGCCACGGATGGCGGGCGACTTCGGCGAAGTCATCAATCTTGAGGGTCAGCCCCATGCCGAACATCACCAGGCCCAACAACGGAACGATGGCGCTTTTCAGGCCGATGAACCAGCTGGGTTCGAAGAAGGCGACGACGGCGAAAACCAACACCCAGTAGGCGAAGGTATTACCGACGAAGCGGCTCAAGGCGGCGAGTGCGCGCATGGGGGTGTCCTTGTTGTCAGTTAGGTTCGGTAATGCTGATGTCTGCCTGGGAACCCAATCAAATGTGGGAGCGGGCTTGCTCGCGAATGCGGTGTGTCAGTCGCTGAATATGTTGACTGATCCACCGCATTCGCGAGCAAGCCCGCTCCCACAGTTTGATCTTCACAAGGCGTTAGATGCCCTGTGGGGTCTCTTCACCGCCGAGTGCTTCGACCAGCGCGGGGATGAAGTCCCCAAACGTCAGCATCATCAGGGTAAAACTCGCATCCAGCTGGCCCAGGGCTTCGTCGCCGCCGTCCTGTTCCGCCTGGTCCTGCAGCAGGTCTTCGAACTTCAGGCGCTTGACGGTCATCTTGTCGTCGAGCATGAAGGACAGCTTGTCCTGCCAGGCCAGGGACAGTTGGGTCACGACTTTGCCGGTGGTCAGGTGGAGTTGGATCTCTTCGCCGGTCAGGTCCTGGCGCTTGCAGCGCACGATCCCGCCGTCTTCGTGGGTGTCACGCAGCTCGCATTCGTCAAGGACGAAGAAGTCATCGGCCGGCTTTTGGGTGGTGACCCAATCGGTCATGATCGCGGTTGGCGCGGTTTTAACCGTGAGTGGACGAACCGGCAGGGTGCCGATCACTTCACGCAGGGTCGACAGCAGGTCTTCGGCGCGTTTCGGGCTGGCCGAGTTGACCAGGATCAGGCCCTGTTTCGGCGCAATGGCGGCGAAGGTCGACGAGCGACGGATAAAGGCGCGTGGCAGGAAGGCCTGGATGATTTCATCCTTGATCTGGTCGCGTTCCTTTTTATAGACCTTGCGCATCTGCTCGGCTTCGATCTCTTCGACCTTTTCCTTGAGTGCATCACGCACCACGCTGCCCGGCAGGATACGTTCTTCCTTGCGCGCGGCGATCAGCAGGAAGTCGCCGCTGACGTGAACCAGGGGAGCGTCTTCACCTTTACCAAACGGCGCGACGAAACCATAAGTGGTCAATTCCTGGCTTGCGCAAGGGCGCGCCAGTTTGGTGGCCATGGCCGCTTCCAACGCCTCGGCATCAACAGGCAGATCTTGGGTCAGGCGATAGATAAGCAGGTTCTTGAACCACATGGGGTGAGTCTCTCCTTTATACAAAGGGGGGCATTATTCTCTTGATAACGTCCCAGGCCAACCCTGCCTAAGCCATTGGAAGCTATCAAAAAAAAGATTTCAGAAAGTGCTTGCCAGACTTAAGGTCGCTCCGTAGAATGCGCGCCACACCGAAACGAAGGGTGATTAGCTCAGCTGGGAGAGCGTCTGCCTTACAAGCAGAATGTCGGCGGTTCGATCCCGTCATCACCCACCATTCGCTTCATGTGTTACGCGCAGCGGTAGTTCAGTCGGTTAGAATACCGGCCTGTCACGCCGGGGGTCGCGGGTTCGAGTCCCGTCCGCTGCGCCATATTCGGTAACCTGGAACACTGAACGCCAGGTCACCACAAGAAGCCCGCTCAATGAGCGGGCTTTTTGCTGTCTGGGGTTTGCAAAAAGCCAAAAAACGCCGCCGATCATTTCCGATGACCGGCGGCGTTTTTATTGGGCGATTAGACATCCCCGCGTGTAGTCACCCTGAAGGTGCGCGGTTCATCCACAGAATCGGCGTGGCTCAAGCATTATCGAGAATGGTATCTCATAGGGCGGCCAGGCAGCGGGTAAGCGCAACAGACTCGCATTTGACGACGTAGAAGCCCGTTTTTGCTGGGGTTTCTCGTAGCTGAGAAAATATTTCAAATAAATTGCATTTAAATCAAGACATTGCGGATTTTTGGTGTATGATGCCGCCCACACCGAAAGTGAAGGGTGATTAGCTCAGCTGGGAGAGCGTCTGCCTTACAAGCAGAATGTCGGCGGTTCGATCCCGTCATCACCCACCATTCGCTTCAAGTGTTACGCGCAGCGGTAGTTCAGTCGGTTAGAATACCGGCCTGTCACGCCGGGGGTCGCGGGTTCGAGTCCCGTCCGCTGCGCCATATTCGGTAACCTGGAACACTGAACGCCAGGTCACCATAAGAAGCCCGCTCATCGAGCGGGCTTTTTTTCGTCTGCGTTTTATCCTCTCCGCGCTCTGCCATTGTGCACTGCCTATTCGCCCTGAACTGTGTGGGTGCGCCATGACGTGGGGGAATACCCCCATGCACATTGGTTGATTGCGCCCTCGGCCGCTTAACCGTTTATCTATAGCCACGCGAAGACTTCCAGGCGAGTGACCGGCAGCAGGATGCTGCGGGGGCTCGCTCTCCAACATAAAAATAGTCTGCAAGGGGAACGGCTCTCTATGAAATATCCACTGCGTCCGTTGGTGTTCTGGCCAACGTTCCTGATCCTGCTGGCGGCGGTGATCGCCAGCTACATCGACCTGAATGCATTCCTTGCGGTCAGTAAACAGCTCAACAACCTGATCCTGAAAAACTTCTCATGGCTGTTCAGTGCCGGCTCGTTTGCCATGGTGGTGCTAACCGCGATCGTCTACTTCTCCGCGCTGGGCAAGGTGCGAATCGGCGGCGAAGACGCCCAGCCGTTGCTGAGCAAATGGCGCTGGTTCATGGTGGCGCTGTGCACCACCCTCGCGGTGGGCGTGCTGTTCTGGACCACGGCCGAACCGCTCTATCATCTGTATGGCCCGCCCACCAGCCTGCCGATCGAGGCGGGTAGTTCGGCGGCGAAGACCTTTGCCATGTCGACGATGTTCCTGCACTGGACCATCACCCCCTACGCCATCTACCTGGTGCCCTCGCTGGTGTTTGCGTTGGTGTTCTACAACCGACGCAGCAATTTCTCCATCGGCGCCATGCTTGAACCGTTGCTCGGTGAAGCGCGGGTCAAGCGCTATGCAGGGCTGATCGACACCCTGGCGATGTTCGCCCTGGTGGCCGGCATGGCCTCGTCCCTGGGTACCGGCGCGCTGACCTTGGCCGGGGGCCTGGCTCAGTACATCGGCGGTGAAACCACACCGTTGCGCCTGGCTATCATCATCGCGATCATCGTTATTACCTTTGTCGCCTCGGCCGCCAGCGGCCTGCAGAAAGGGATCGTGATGCTGTCCTCGTTCAATACTTGGATCATGCTCGCCCTGGGGCTGTTCGTGCTGTTGTGCGGGCCGACCCTGTACATGTTCAGCCTTGGCGTCGAGTCCCTCGGCGTGTACCTCGACACCTTCTTCAGCCGCAGCCTGTTCACCGGCGCCGCCAGTGGCGACACCTGGCCACACAGTTGGACGGTGTTCTACTGGTCGGTGTGGTTTGCCTGGGCGCCGGTCAGTGCGTTGTTCCTCGGCAAGATCGGGCGTGGCTACACGGTGCGTGAATTCATCCACATCAACATGCTCTACCCGGCGTTGTTCACGGCGGTGTGGATCTGCATCTTTTCCGGCACCAGTCTGTACTTCGATGCGCTGGGCGACGGCAGCCTCAACCGTGTGCTGAACGAGCAGGGCGTGGAACACGTGCTGTACCAGATGTTCCAGCAGTTGCCGGCCAGCGGTCTGATGATCGCGTTCCTGCTGTTCGTGGCGTTCATCTCCTTTGTCACCGCCGCCGACTCCAGCACCGATGTGATCGCCAACCTGTGCAGCAAAGGCGTAACCGCCGATTCCGACCTGGATGGCAACCCAGCGTTGAAGATCGTCTGGGGCGTGATCATCGGCTCGGTATCGTGGGTGATGGTCTCATTCGTCGGCATCGACGGGGTGAAGATGCTCTCCAACCTCGGCGGTCTGCCGGGGATGCTCCTGGTGTTGCTGGCCAGCACCTCACTGATCTTCTGGTTGAAAAATCCCGCATTGCTGGATGTGAAACGCCATCAGCGGACCCCCGCAACGGAACTGCACAGCGCCAGCCCGGCGCCGGATTTCGCCCGCTGATCGATTGAACCGCTGTTGGAGTTACTGATGGAAATCGTCACTGAATTTGCTTACACCGTGCGCGAAATCGAGCACTGCCTGATCCCCTTGAAGGACGGCACCCAGCTGGCCGCACGCATCTGGTTGCCGGAAGTCGCCGGCCTGCAGACCTTTCCGGCGATCCTGGAATACCTGCCGTACCGCAAGCGCGACGGCACCGCCGTGCGCGATGCGCTGACCCACCCGTGGATGGCGGGGCAGGGCTATGTGTGTGTGCGGGTGGATATGCGCGGCAACGGTGAGTCCCAAGGCTTGATGGCCGATGAGTACCTGCTGCAGGAACAGGAAGACGCCCTTGAAGTGATCGACTGGCTGTGCCGGCAACCCTGGTGCGACGGCAATGTCGGCATGATGGGCATCTCCTGGGGCGGCTTCAATGGCTTGCAAGTCGCGGCGCGCCAGCCCGAGGCATTGAAGGCGATCATCACCTTGTGCTCCACCGATGACCGTTATGCCGACGACATCCACTACAAGGGCGGCAACCTGTTGATGGAAAACTTCGGCTGGGCCGCCACCATGCTCAACTTCAGCGCAGCGGTGCCTGATCCCTTGCTGGTCGGCGACGACTGGAAAGACCTCTGGCACCAACGCCTGGACGCCATGCCGCTGCTCGCCGAAACCTGGCTGCAACACCAGACCCGCGATGACTACTGGCGCCACGGCTCGGTGTGCGAGGACTACGCGAAGATCAAGGCGGCCGTGTATGCGGTGGGCGGCTGGGGCGATGCCTATCGCAACACCGTTTCGCGCCTGATGCAAAACCTGCCCGGCCCGAAGAAGGCCATGATCGGACCGTGGATTCACAAGTACCCGCATTTTGCCGTGCCCAACCCGGCCATCGGCTTCCTGCAAGAAGCCAAGCGCTGGTGGGATCACTGGCTCAAGGGCATCGATAACGGGGTGATGGATGACGCATCCTGCACCTTTTACTTACAGGATATTCTGCCGCCGAAGGGCAGTTATGCCGAGCGGCCGGGGATCTGGGTGCAGACGGCGGGCTGGCCCGACTCGCAAGTGCAATGGACGGATTTCAGCCTGGGTGAACATGGCCTGAGTACGGGTGCACAACCTTTGGCGGCGCCGCGCAGCATTTGTTCGCCGCTGACCACCGGCCTGCACCAGGGCGAGTACTGCGCTATCTGGTTTGGCCCCGATGGCCCGACGGATCAACGTCGCGATGACGCCCAGTCGCTGTGCTTCGACTCGCAGCCGCTGAACGAGCCGCTGTCGTTGCTCGGCGATGCACGGCTTAAGTTACGTCTGGCAAGTGACACATCCTGTGGTCAATTGGTCGCCAGGCTGAATGCGATAGCGCCGGATGGGCAGGTCACGCAAATCAGCTACGGCGTGCTTAATCTCACACTGCGTGAGGACTTTTCCCAGGTAACGCCTGTCGTCCCAGGTCAACCGATGGATGTGCAGTTGAACCTCGACCACATCGGCATGCGCCTGCCTGCCGGCTACCGTTTGCGCCTGGCGCTCAGCACGGCGAGTTTCCCGTTGCTGTGGCCGAGCCGCGAGCTGACCACTTTGACGTTGCTGCCAGGCTTGCAAAGCCTGCAACTGCCGGTGTTTACAGGCGAGGCGGTGGAGTGCCCGTTCGAAGCGCCGCAGTCGGCTACACCGGTAGCGATGGAAGTCTTACGCGGTGCCGCGCCGAAACGCACACTGATCGAAGACGTGGGCAGTGGCGAAGTCTGTGTGAAGATTGAAGACGACCTGGGT
Source organism: Pseudomonas simiae (assembly GCF_000934565.1). NCBI lineage: Bacteria > Pseudomonadati > Pseudomonadota > Gammaproteobacteria > Pseudomonadales > Pseudomonadaceae > Pseudomonas > Pseudomonas simiae. The sequence goes on from NZ_CP010896.1 coordinate 2,031,811, forward strand.
TCGGTGCGTTTTACCGACCATGGCTTGTCAGTGGACCAGCGTTGCACCGAGCAATACCGCACCTTGCCCTGGGATCCGCTGTCGACGCGGGCCGACATCGAATGGCACTACTGTGTCGGCCGCGACCAGTGGGCCGTGGAGGTGGAAAGCCACTTGAGCGTGCACGCCGATGCCGAGTGGTTCTACATCGAAGCGGAGCAGACCGCCTGGGAAAATGGCCAACTGGAACATCGTCGACAATGGAGTAAGCGCGTGGCCAGGGTCGCACTGTAAGCAGGCAAGTGGCAGGATGCCTGTCAACGTGATCTCTGCGGGCCTGGGGTAACCTGGGCCCGTCATTGCCAATGGACTTGCTCATGTCGCGCCGAAATGTCGATCTTCCGCCCCTCAACTGCCTGCAGACGTTCGAAGCGGCCGCACGCCATTTGAGCTTTACCCAGGCGGCCCATGAACTGAACCTGACCCAAAGCGCGGTTAGCCGCCAGGTCAAACGCCTCGAAGAAGACTTGGCCCGTCCGCTGTTTTATCGGCTGGCCCAAGGCTTGAGCCTGACCCCTGCCGGGGTACGTTACTTCCGTACCGTCCAACGCCTGTTGCGTGAGCTTGATCGCGAGTCCGCCGAGTTGCGCAGGCGTGGTGCCGATCGCCAGTTGACCCTGGCCAGCACGCCCACCATCAGTTCTATCTGGCTTGCCGGCCTGTTGCCGCAGTTCCAGCGCGACCATCCGGACCTGGATATCCGCATCCTGTGCAGCGAAAGCCCCAGCCACTTGGATGTCAGCGAATATGACCTTGGTTTGTTCTATCACTTGGATGAACTGGCCGCGCCCCACGGCCTTGAGCTGTCACCGGTGTTCGACAGCGAGCAGGTCATCACCGTGTGCAGTCCCGGCTACCTTGAGCGCCACGGCCCAATTCGCGACCTGCACCACTTGTTGCACGCTCACACCTTGCTGATCGTCGAGGACCACCACCACGATTGGCTGACCTGGGCCGACTGGTTCGCCGACGCCGGTGCCGACTACTACTCTCCGCGCCATGCGTTGCGCACCAACAGCTATCAATTGTTGATGCAATCGGCGGTGATGGGGCACGGCGTCGCCCTGGGGTGGAAGCGCTTGCTGGAGACTGACCTTGAGTCCGGACGCCTGCAAATGGCCTTGCCCCACAGCATGCACAGTCGCGGCCGCCTGCACCTGATGCAGCCGCATCATCGCAATCCGCCCGCGGCGGTGCGCAGTTTTCGTCAATGGTTGCAGGCACGTACCGCAGAGGCTGGACTCGCTGACTGAGTGTCAGTGCTGGCCGGTATTTTTCTTTTTGGTCTGGCGCGTCGCCAAGTGTTCGAAGCAAAAAGAAGCGGTGCCGAACACGGCGATCAGGGTGAGTACGATCATGCCGAGGGTTGAGCTTTCCACGGTGACTTCCTACGGGTGATGGGGTAGGTGCTCACGGTAGAGGCAGGGGTGATAAGGGCTCAATAGACCCGACGCAATCCTTACGCCGTCGGGCCTGATGTTATGCATTCTTTACGGGGCGTTGCGGCTGTGGCGGTAATCGCTGACCGCTTCGTACACCGCCTTGCGCAAGCGGTTGATACCGCCGATAGGGCGGTGTTCCGCTACACCAAACCAGGGGTTGAACGATTGGTTGTCGCACGCCAGGTTCTGCTCGGGTGTATCGAAATCCTGCGCCGGGATGCGCACCTTGGCCACCGTTTCATAGGGCGCATCGCTCTCCTTCCATTCGATGCTGGTGTCTTCGATGGGCATGAAAGTCTGCGGGTTCTGCCGCTGGATCTGCAGCACGAAACACGCAGGTATGCGGTCGGTGGACAACTGCTGGCTCAAGGCGCTGCGCAGGAAGTTCGGCAAGTCCTGGTTTTGCTTGGGCAGTTGATATTCCGGGCAGCTGAGCGGGTCGGGCGCGACGCGGAACTTGGCGTTGGCCGCCCCGAACTTGTAGGGCGAGACCGAAAAGTACGTCGTTTGCGTCGGGCTGGCCGGTGCGGGGGCCAGGGTCGCCAGGGCGATAAACAGGTGGCGCACCTGCCAGGTCCGCGGGTCTGCCTTGGGGAAGAACGCCAGGACTTTCTTGCCGTCCGCTTGTGCGCCGATGTTCTGCGCATACTCCGCTACATCGCTGACAAAGAAGTTCGGGTGGCTGAACATCACGAAGTCCTGTTCCGTGCGTGCCTGTTGATCGGCCAGCAGTTGTTTGCCCGGCACGTCCAGCAGCTTGAGTGCCATGCCCCGCGCATCCCGGATGCTGTCGAACTGTGGGTAGGCGTTGCCGTTGGACAGTCGCATCATCGCCTGCCAGGTCTTGCCCGGCTCGGCGAACACGCCCTGGCGCAGCGCCGGGTCGAGATCGGCCAACACGCTGACTTCGGCCTTGACGCAACCATGGGCCTTGGCATGGGCATCGCGCAGGTAGCGCGTGCCTTCGCGGTGCTGGTCAACGATGCGCACGGCCGTCTGGATAATGCCTTGGGTCATCGCTGCTTCGCCCGGCGGAATCTGCTCATTCGGCGACACCGGGCCGCTGTGTTGCCAGGCGTACCAGGCGGTAGCGGCCAGCCAGCCGAGCAGGCCGAGGCCCACCAGCCACAGCAGGGTCTTGCCCAGAAACGCGCCGATGCGCAGCCATAGGCGGGCGAGCAGGGAAGGTCGGTCGTAGGGGGATCGAATCATCATGGCAGTTGTTGCTCCAGCGGGCCGCCCAGTACTTTGAGGTATTCCAGCAGCGCCCAGCGTTCCTGCGGTAGCAGGCCACGGCCGATCACGCCATTGCCACGACTGCCGGCACGGAATTCGTGACCGCTGTTGTGGTTGCCGGTGATTTTGGTGTCGAACAGAAAGGCATTCTTGAACGCACCGGTCTCAAAGCCGAGGTGGCGCGGGTCGTAGTTGAAGGTGCCTTTATAGAAGGTGGTGCTGCGCTCGTCCTGGGGCGAGAGCAACTGATAGATCGTCGGCACCGAACCGTTATGCAGGAACGGCGGTGTCGCCCAGACGCCTGCCAATGGTCGCGCCTTATAAGCTCGCAGTTCACGCACGCCAATGGGCAGGCCGTAGCCGTCCAGGCGCGGGCGCTCGTCCGGGGTCACGCCGGCGGCGCGGTAGGCATGTTCTTCGACGAAAGCGGTGACGTAGGCGAGGCCCTTGGCCACGGACATTTTTTTCAGGTCCAGTGGCTCGGTCGGCGTGGGGTGCAGTTCGACGTTGAGTTTGGCCAGTTCCGCCAGGTCCCATTGCAGGGCGCTGAGGTCGTAGCGCTGATCGGCGATGTTGCTGGCAGTGCCGGGGTCGGTGCCGATGTAGGCCACTGGCAGCATTTTCAGCTGTTGCACAGGACGGCCGTTTTCCTGGGTAACGCTGGGCACATGGCAGCCGGCGCAGTTTTCGGCGAACAGTGCGCGGCCTTGGGCGGCGAGCGGCTTATCAATGGTGCCGAACAGATTCTCGGGCCAGGTCGGGGCCTTGAGGCGTTGCAGGGTTTCTTCGATCAGGTTGAGGTCGCGCACCCTTACGCTGGAAGGGTAGCGCGCATCGCCCTGGAGCGGTTGGCCGGCGTCGTCGAAAAAGGTCAGGGTCGCGCCGACACCCAGCGCTTCGCCGATGTTGCGTGCCATGGGCTGTTGGGCCGAGCCGTTCCATTGCACCCAGTCGAAGGTCCAGATATCCCACAACTGCGGGTAGTCCACCGGCGCATTGGCGACGCGATAGTTGTCGGGAGAAATGGCGTCGCCAAAGCTGGCGTTGGCAATGCGGCCAAAGGCGTCCGTGCGGCCGGGACCTTCTTCAGTGGGGTAGAGGCCACGGTGGGTATCGTTCCAGGCCACCTTGAGGAATTTGTTCAGCGACTGCTTGAAGTCTTGGCGCAGTTGTTTGTGCTCGGCGTCGTAGCGATCTTTCAGCACCTGGCGGGCAAAGCGTTCGAACTTCCATGGGTTGTAATAGGTGGCCGCCAGGCTCGCGACCAGGGCCTGGCCGAAACTGCCGCCGCGCAAGGTCGGCACGCTGGAGGGCAGCACGTGCTGGGCGGAACCGCCGTCGATCCGCAGGGCTTGGTTTTTGTAATGCAGTTCGCCGGTGTGGCAGGCGGCGCAGGTGATATCCAGGTACTCGACGTTGCTGCCGGCGTTTTTGTGCCGGGCGAAACCCACGGGCAGGTTGCCGGGGTTTTGCGCCGTGGGCAGTTGCTTGGGGTCGACCAGGAAACCGAAGCGGGCCAAATACGCTGGCGTGGCAAAGCGCTGCTCGGAAAACGGCAATTCCAGGGCAGTGAACCAGTCGTAGTGCAGGCCTTTTACCTGGGTGCCCTGGGGCGTGAAGTAGTAGGTCTGGCGGTCGGCGGCACTCCATTGTTCCTGGTAGTGCACCTGCTCCACGGGCACATAGTCCGGCAGCTTGGGGTTGATGGTGTAATAAAGCACCACGGCCAGGATCAGGCCCAGTGCTATTAATATCAGGAGTAAAACACGGGAAAAAATGCGCAAGATGGCTATCCTTGTCTCGGCCTTGTCGAGGTGTCGCGTTGTTATGCCACTACGCCACAAGGGCGGCAAGTGGCCATGAGCCTGGTAGCAGGCGGCCCCACGATCCTTCGCGGGCCCCCATCATGAATGAAAATGCTTTTAAACACGTGAACTTATCAGAAGTTTCCTGCTCACATGCCGGTAGCCATTGGTCGTGGCCGCCTGATAAGCTCGCGACTTTATTCGAATGCCCTATTGGCGCATGAACAAGGAAATAGCATGAAACAGCATCGGTTGGCGGCGGCGGTGGCCCTGGTTAGCCTGGTACTTGCGGGTTGTGATTCGCAGACCAGCGTAGAGCTGAAAACCCCGGCGCAGAAAGCTTCCTACGGCATCGGCCTGAACATGGGCAAAAGCCTTGCCCAAGAAGGCATGGATGACCTGGATTCCAAAGCAGTAGCCCAAGGCATCGAAGATGCTGTCGGCAAAAAAGAGCAGAAGCTCAAAGACGACGAGCTGGTTGAAGCGTTTGCCGCACTGCAAAAGCGTGCTGAAGAACGCATGACCAAGATGAGCGAAGAGTCGGCAGCCGCCGGCAAGAAATTCCTCGAAGACAACGCCAAGAAAGACGGCGTCGTCACCACCGCTTCCGGTCTGCAGTACAAGATCATCAAGAAAGCCGATGGCGCACAGCCTAAGCCGACTGACGTGGTGACTGTGCACTACACCGGCAAACTCACCAACGGCACCACCTTTGACAGCTCCGTGGATCGCGGTAGCCCGATTGACCTGCCGGTCAGCGGCGTGATCCCAGGTTGGGTCGAAGGCCTGCAACTGATGCACGTCGGCGAGAAGGTCGAGCTGTACATCCCTTCGGACCTGGCCTACGGCGCACAAAGCCCAAGCCCAGCGATCCCAGCCAACTCCGTGCTGGTATTCGACCTGGAGCTGCTGGCCATCAAGGATCCAGCTAAAGCAGAAGCACCTGCAGCACCAGCCGCCAAGAAGTAATCGGCGCCTGAACATACAACGCCCCGTCTAGACGGGGCGTTGTTGTTTCTGGGGGGCATCGTTCTAAATGGGGGAGCTGCGCAGATCCAAACGAACGTCTGTGGCAGGTAACAGTCTGATATAAGACTCGAGTACGGGTAGCCGCACATCAACGCCAAGTCAATGAAATCTTGGGTTTTTTTTCAGTGCGCAAAAAATGCCCGATCTGACTGAAAGCCTTGTAATACGTGGCTTTCAGCGCGGAAAATAGGCTCTGTTCACAAGGTTATCCACAATTTGTGTGGATAACCTTTTATGTCGCCTGGAACTGGAGTGACAGATGAAACCACCCTTCAATTTCACCCGTTTCCTGCCCATGGCCGCGCGTCTCCTAGGGCGTGGACGTTTGCCGACGTTACTGTTCGCGGTGGCGGCCAAGGGCTCCAGCCAGGGCAATCGCCTGGGCAAACTCAAGGATGACTTCAAGTTGCTCCAGGCGCTGTGCCTGGCCTACTGGCGCGGCGAGTACCGGGCGATCAGCCCCAAGGCGCTGATCTCGGTGGTGGCGGGGTTGATGTACTTCCTCAGCCCGATTGATGCCATTCCGGACTTTATCCCCATGTTCGGCATGCTCGACGACATTGCCGTGCTGGCATGGGTCATGAAGACCCTGGAAGGCGAACTGAGCGCCTTTCGTGCCTGGCGTGACGCCCAGCGCCCGGAAAAGCTCGCCGTGGTTGAGCGACTGCCTGCGACGCCCGCGCTGCTGGCCAAGGAAAACCCGCAAAAAAACGGATGACACGGTATATCCCCCTGCGACCTTTGTGGCTGTTAGGATTACACTCCTAAGGAAAGAGCTTACTCAGTAAGTGTTGTTATCCTACGGGGCGGTCATGGATATTCAGATAATTTCACGCAATGGCGAACCCGAATACGCGGTGTTGCCATGGGATCAGTACCAGGCGCTGCTAAAAGCTGCCGGTCAGCAACAACCGACGTTACCTCCTCTCTCATCGACTGCCCAAGCCGCCCCTGACCAGGACCTGCGCCCGCTTGCAGACCTGCGCGGCTTGCGTGAGGCCAAGGGCCTGGCGATCGAAACCCTGGCACGCACTGTGGGGATCAGCCCCTCATATCTTGGATTGATTGAAAGTGGTGAACGCCAGCCGGATGCCGCGATCCGCCGCAGCCTGGCCTGGGAATTGGGCGTTGCAGGTTGGAGGGATGAATCTTGAGCCTACGTATCAGCCGTCAACACTGGGATGGATTACTCAACGAACTGGACCAGGCTCGCCGCCAGCGCCATCTGCTGACCTACCGCGCGCTGCTGGAGCGCCTGCAATTTCCCACGCCCGCCATGCAAACCCTGGCCGCCGCCCTGGAGCACCTGGCGGCGCTGGACGCCAAGGCCGAACAGCCGTTGCGCAGCTCGCTGGTGATCAGCCAGGGCGCCAGTCGCCTGCCGCGTACCGGTTTTTTTGAATGTGTGGAGCGCCTGGGGCGTTTCAGTGGGCCGTCCGATGGCGTGGCCGCCGCGTCCTGGCACGCCTCCGAAGTGGTGCGGGTGTTCGAATACGAGTACCCGGAATCCGCCGAGGCTTAAAGCGCCTGGGGTAGTGCGTCCATGCTGTCGATCACATGGATGCTATAGCCGGCCATATCCTTGGCATGGTGCTTGGCTTGCGATGCCAGCTCCGCCAACTGGCTGGCATCGAGTTGTCCACAGGCCTGTGGATACAAATGCACCACGCCGATGGACAGTGACAGCAGCGCAAACTCCTGGCGTACGCCCTGGCGGTTGAGCGCCACGAAACAACCGGCCTCCAGGTGTTCGGCGCGGTAGAAACGTCGGCATTGGGTGTGGAAGTCATCCAGCAGCTGATTGAGGCGTTTACGCCAATCCTGCGGGCCCAGCACCAGCAAAAAGTCATCGCCGCCGATATGCCCGACAAAGTCGCGGCTGGGGTCGACGCGGTCGTTCAAGCACTGCGCCAGGCACAACAAGACCTCATCCCCACGCCCATAGCCGTAGATATCGTTGAACGGCTTGAAGCTGTCGATATCCACATAGCAGATCACCGATTCGCGCTGTTGCTGCAACAGGCGCGTCAGGCATTGCTGGATCGGCACATTGCCCGGCAGTAGGGTCAGCGGATTGGCGTAGCGCGCTTGCTGGATCTTCAACTCGGTGATCAGCTTGAGCACATCGATCACCCGGCCCAGGCCCAGATAATCACCATTGAGCGTGATGATAAAGTCTTCTTCGATGCGTTGCCGTGCACGGCTGGTGAGCAAACGGCTGACCTGCTGCAGAGACTGGCTCAGCTCCACCGCCAGGAAGTCGGTGCTCATCAAGCGGCTGATGGGTTTGCGCGCAAACAGGTCGGTGGCGAAGGGTTTCAGCAGCGCGTCCGACAGCGAATGCCGGTGGACGATACCGATCGGGTGCCCGCGCCCATCCAGCACCGCCAGGGAATTGAGGTTGGCTTGGCGCCGGAACGCTTCCAGCACCTGGGCGGTGGCGGTGTCCTGATCCACCGCCGGTTGTTCGTTGAGCAAGGCGCTGAGGTCGCTGCCTTCATCGTTCAGCGCCACGTTGGCGCTGTCAGGCTTGGGCAGCATCAGGCGTGCTTCCTGCGGCGGTTGCTCCTGCGGACGGCAGAGCAGGTAGCCTTGAACCAGGTCCACCCCCATCTCGGTCAGTACCGCCAACTCTTCAGGCAGCTCGATACCTTCGGCAATCACTTGGGCACGCGACGCCCTGGCGATTTGCAGGATGGAGCCGACAAATTCCCGCTTAAGCGCATCCTGATGGATGCCGTCGATGAAGTGTCGGTCGATCTTCACGTAATCCGGGCGCAACTCCGACCATAGACGCAGGCTGGAATAGCCGGCACCCAGGTCATCCAAGGCGATCGAGAAACCCATGTTGCGGTAGTGGTGCAGCGCCGTTTGCAGCAGGTCGATATCGTTGGTGGGGGTTTGCTCGGTGAGTTCGATCACCACTTGGCTCGGTGGAATGCCGAAGTCATGCAGCAGTTGCAGGGTGCGCCCCGGCTGATGCGCGGTTTCCATCAGGGATTGCGGCGAAACGTTGAGGAACAGCTTGCCCGGCAGCTTCTGTTCACTGAAGCGGCGGCACGCGCTTTCGCGGCAGGCGATCTCCAGTTCACTGAGCCGTCCGGCCTGGCTGGCCACGGAGAACAGGGCGACGGGGGAGTGCAGCGGGCTGTTGGACGGCCCACGACTGAGGGCTTCATAGCCGAGAATGCGTCGGTCAGAGAGGCTGATGATCGGTTGGAACAGGCTGTGCAAACTGCCTTGAGCCAGGATAGAGCCCAATGCATTCAGCTGTTCGGTCATGGTCATGGCGATCTCGATCGAAAAAAAAGGACCGCAGGCTGGCAGCCTGCGGTCCTTCATTTCACGACAGAATGATGTCTATATGATGACACTCCAGGGAGCCATCACATTAAATCGCCATCATTTACTGCTTGGCTACCTGTTTGGTGATCTTCAGGTAATCCAGCAGGATCCGGCCCGTCTCGGCCAGGTAGGCGTCGTCTTCCGGCTTGGTTTTTTCGGCTTCGGTCGGCAGCGCGTCTTCGTCTTCTTTCTTCAGCTCCTTGAGTGGATCTTCACCCTTGGCCTTGCGGCGGATGTTTTCCAGTGCAAGTTGCTTGTTTTCGATGTCGGCGTGCTGCGCGCGGCGATCCACTTCATTGAGGCTGACGGTTTTTTCTTCCATCAGCTTCTTGGCCAGGGCCAGCTTGTCGCGGATGAACACGAACTCGGCATCCTTGGCGGAGCGGGTGTCGTGGTCGGCCTTCAACTGCGCCAGGAATGGCTTGAACGGGTCAGAGGCCGGCTTGATCGCAGGGCGGATGGTGTCCCATGGCATGGCTTCCGGCAGAGCGCTCTCGCCGATTTCCTTGGTGTCGATGATCGACGGGAAATCGATGTCCGGCAGTACGCCCTGGTGCTGGGTGCTCTGCCCGGAAACCCGGTAGAACTTGGCCAGTGTCAGTTTCAGCTCGCCATGGTTAAGCGGCTGGATGGTCTGCACGGTGCCTTTGCCGAAGGTCTGGCCGCCGATGATCATCGCGCGGTGATAGTCCTGCATGGCGCCGGCGAAAATCTCCGAAGCCGAGGCCGACAGGCGGTTGACCAGCAACGCCATAGGGCCTTTGTAGAAGGCGCCTGGGTTCTCGTCTTCCAGCACGTCGACACGGCCGTCAGCGTTGCGCACCAACACAGTCGGGCCCTTGTCGATGAACAGGCTGGTCAGTTCGGTGGCTTCCTGCAGTGAACCGCCGCCGTTGTTGCGCAGGTCGATGACCACGCCGTCGACTTTTTCCTTCTGCAGTTCTGTCAGGATTTTCTTAACGTCGCGGGTGGTGGACTTGTAGTCCGGATCGCCAGCGCGGAAGGCCTTGAAGTCCAGGTAGAACGCCGGGATTTCAATCACGCCCAGCTTGTAGTCCTTGCCATCCTGCTTGAGGTTGAGGACTTTCTTCTGCACGGCCTGGTCTTCGAGCTTCACCGCTTCACGGGTGATGGACACGATCTTGCTGGTCTGGTCGTTTGGCGCATTGGTGTGCGGAATCACTTCCAGGCGCACCACGCTGCCTTTCGGCCCACGGATCAGCTTGACCACTTCGTCCAGGCGCCAGCCGACCACGTCGACCATCTCTTTGTCGCCCTGGGCAACACCGATGATCTTGTCGGCCGGAGCGACCTGCTTGGTCTTGTCCGCCGGACCTGCCGGCACCAGGCGCACGATCTTGACCTGGTCGTTGTCGCTTTGCAGGACGGCACCGATGCCTTCCAGCGACAGACTCATGTTGATATCGAAATTTTCTGCGTTATCTGGCGACAGATAATTGGTGTGCGGGTCGTAGGACATCGCGAAGGTGTTGATGTAGGCCTGGAAGATATCTTCGGCACGGGTCTGGTCCAGACGTGCGAGCTGATTCTTGTAGCGCTTGGTCAACAGCTCCTGGATGGCCTTCGGCTCTTTGCCGGCGATCTTCAGGCGCAGCACTTCGTCCTTGACGCGTTTGCGCCACAGGTCGTCGAGGGCGGCGGTGCTGGTCAGCCAAGGCGCGTCCTTGCGGTCCACCAGAAGGGTTTCCTTCTGGGTGAAGTCGAGCTTGTCGACGCCTTTGTCCAACTGGCCCAAGGCGAAGTCCAGACGCGCTTTGACGCGGTCCAGGTAGCGCTTGTAGATGGTAAAGGCGGGTTGCAGGTCGCCGCTCTTGAGGAAGTCGTCAAACTGCGTCTTCCACTTGTCGAACTCGGCAATATCGCTGGCCAGGAAGTAGCTGCGCGACGGATCCAGCAGCTTGAGGTAGCTGTCATAGATGATCACCGAGCGCGCGTCGTCCAGCGGCGGCTTGCTGTAGTGATGACGCTTGAGCAACTCGACGACGTTAAGGCTGGCAATCACCTCATCGCGATCCGGCTGAAGGTTGTCCCAGCTGTTGGCTGCGAACGTATTGGTCGACATCGACGCGAAGCCGAGACCAATGAAAAGAGCGAGGGCGGTGCTGGGGAACAAATGCTTCATGCTGATTCGACGCGGGGGCAATTGATAACGCATATTAGGCCGTCTTTGAGGGAGCCGGTTCCATATGGTCCGGTCGCATAATGCAAAAAGCCCGGCGATACAGCTACGGGCTCAGTCCAGACTCACTATGGAGGCACTGTGAAAGCATTGCAAGGCGTTGACGGTCATGTGGAGTGGTTGGACGAACCCAGTCCTACCTGCGATGTAGGGCAAGTTCGCATTCGCGTGGCGGCAGCGGGCCTCAATCGCGCCGATTTGTTACAGCGCGCGGGGCTCTATCCGCCGCCACCGGGTGCCAGCCACGTGTTGGGCCTGGAGTGTTCCGGGGTGATCAGCGAAGTGGGGGCGGGCTCATCCTGGCAAGTGGGCGACCGCGTGTGCGCACTGCTCGCCGGTGGCGGCATGGCCGAAGAAGTGGTGGTGGATGCGCGCCACGTACTGCCTGCGCCGGAAGGCTTGTCGCTGATCGAAGCGGCGGCGCTGCCTGAGGTGTACAGCACGGCGTGGCTCAATTTGTTCCAGTTGGCGGGCCTCAAGCCCGGCGAGAAGGTGCTGCTGCATGCCGGCGCCAGTGGCGTTGGCTCTGCCGCAATCCAGCTGTGCAAGGCGTTTGGCAGCCCGTGCTGGGTCAGCGTTGGCTCGGCGGACCGCCTGGCCTATTGTGAGGAACTGGGTGCCCAAGGCGGCGTGGTGCGCACCGACGGGATCGAAGGGCTGCGGGATTTCGGGCCGTTCGATGTGATCCTCGACCCGGTGGGTGGCAGCTACGCGGCGCTCGACCTCAAGTTGCTGGCCCTCGATGGGCGCTGGGTATTGATCGGCTTGATGGGCGGTCGCGACGCGCAGCTGGATCTGGCCCAGGTGCTGGGCAAGCGGATTCAGCTATTGGGTTCGACCCTGCGCAGCCGCAGTGATCAGTTCAAGGCTGATCTGTTCAGTGACTTGAGCCAGCATGTGTGGCCGTTGTTTGTTGAAGGGCGGTTGAGCCCGCAGCTGGCCAAGACTTTCCCGATCAAGGATGCCGAAGCGGCGTTCGCCGAGTTGGCGACTAACCAGATTTCCGGGAAATTGGTGTTGGTGATTGACGAAACCCTGGTCTGACCTGGATTGAAATGCAGTCAATGTGGGAGCGGGCTTGCCCGCGAAGGCGATGTATCAGTGAAGAATATTTCATCTGACACATCGCCTTCGCGAGCAAGCCCGCTCCCACATGTTGATCGCATTTCAATTTCTGAAGGGGCTGTGTCAGGTCCAGTGGTGGATCGGCCAGCCGGCCGTTTCGGCATGCTCGCGCAATACCGGGTCCGGGTTCACCACTTGCGGGTAGTCCACCTTGAGCAACAACGGCAAATCATTGCGCGAGTCCGAATAAAAGTACGCGCCTTCCAGCGATTCGCCTGCCTGCTCAAGCCACTCAAGCAGCCGCGTGATCTTGCCCTCGCGATACGTCAGCACATCGACCGTACGCCCGCTGTACACACCATGGCTGACGTCAAGGTTGATCCCCAACACTTCATCAATGCCGATCCGCGCCGCAATCGGCGTGACTAGGTGCGTGCCCGAGGCGGAGATCACCAGGATCCGGTCGCCATTGGCACGGTGGCGGGCGATGGTTTTGGTGGCGTCGCTGTAGATCAGCGGCTCGATCACGTCTTCGACCCAGGGCTCCACCAAGTGCTCGATTTCTTCCGGCGTGCGGCCGATCATCGGCTCCAGGCTGAAGTCCATGAACTCTTCCATCCGCAGCTTGCCTTGGCTGTAGGCGTCCATCAGCTCGTTGTTCTTGCGCATGAACGACTCAGGGTCGACCCAGCCCAGCCGGCCCATCTGCTCACTCCAGAGGGTGGCGCAGTCGCCATGGATGAGGGTGTCGTCCAGATCAAAAATTACCAATGCCATCCGTCATGCTCTCTCAAATGAAACGTTGCATCAGGCTACTTCACACAGGGCACTGGGGTCGATGGAAAGTGCCAGGCGTTGCCCGTCCGGATGCAGGTCATCGGCCGAACGGTTGAGCACATCTACCACCAGTTCTACACCGCGTGCTTCGATGCGGTAGCGAATCACGTTGCCCAGCAGGCTGTGGCTGCGCACCAGCGCATCCAGTTCGCCGGTGCGGCTCAGCTCAATGGCCTCCGGGCGAATGGCGATACGGCTGCTGATCGGGCGTTGCAACAGTTGGGTGGCCTTGTCGGCGTCGAGCAGGTTGTAGTTACCGATGAACCCGGCGGCGAATACATCCACCGGCGCGGTGTAGAGCGTTTCGGCATCGCCGCTTTGCACGATCTTGCCTTGGTTCATCAGGAAGATCCGGTCGGACATGGTCAGCGCTTCTTCCTGGTCGTGGGTCACGAAGATGGTGGTCAGCCCCAGTTCGCGTTGGATCTGGCGGATCTGTTCACGCAGGTGCTTGCGAATCCGCGCATCCAGCGCCGACAGCGGCTCATCCAGCAGCAACAGGCGCGGACGGGTGACCAGCGAGCGGGCCAGGGCCACGCGCTGGCATTGGCCACCGGACATCTGGTGCGGGTAGCGGCCGGCGAGGTCCTTGAGTTCGACCAATTGCAGCACTTCCTGCACGCGTTTGTGACTGTCATCGGCGTTGACTTTTTGCATGCGCAGGCCGAAGGCGACGTTCTGTTCCACGGTCATGTTGGGAAACAGCGCGTAGCTCTGGAACACCATGCCGATATGGCGTTTCTGCGGGCTCAGCGGGACGATGTCCTGGCCATCCAGCAGAATTTTCCCACTGTCCACTGACGTCAGGCCGGCGATGCAGCGCAGCAGCGTGGACTTGCCGCACCCGGACGGGCCGAGCAGGGTGACGAACTCGCCCTTGGCGACTTCGCAGTTGATGTCACTGAACACCGGGGTGCCGGCGTAGCTTTTTTGCAGGTGTTGGACGCTGACGAAGCTCATTGGCTTTTGTCCTTGTTCAAGATGTTGGCGGCCCAGGTCAGCACCAGCACAAAGAAGAAATAGGAAATCACGACGGCACTGGTGAAGTGACCGCTGCTGTTGCGCATGTTGTTCAGGTACACCTGTAATGTTTCGTAGCGGGTGCCCACCAGGATATTGGCGAACACGAACTCACCGAACAGGAACGAGAACGACAGCAGCAACGCCACCATCAAGCCTTTGCGCAGGTTCGGCAGCACCACCAGGATCGCCGCTTGCCAGGTGCTGGCGCCGAGCAGTTGTGACGCGTCCATCAGGTCGCGCAGGTTAATGGCTTGCAGGTTGTTGGTGATCGCCCGGTACATGAACGGCAGTGCGACGGTGAAGTAGCAGCCGATCAAAATCCACGGCGTGCCCACCATCGCCATCGGCCCGGAGCCATACAGTTGCAGCAAGCCCACCGACGACACCACGGGCGGCACCGCGAAGGGCAGCAGGATGAGGATGTTCATCAGCGCATCGAGCTTGGGGAAGTGGTAATGCACCACGAACAGCAGCGGCAGAATCAACACCACCGACAGGATCAGCGCGCCCACACACACCAGCAATGATTGCCCGAAGGCCATCAAGAAGCGTGGGTCGCTCCACAGCTGCACGTACCATTTCACGGTAAAACCGGCAGGCAGAATGGTTGCCGACCAACTGCTGGCAATGGAGTAGACAAAGGTGCCCGCCAGCGGCAACACCAGGATCGCAAATAACAACCACACCACTACCCGATGGTAGAGGGAGGCCGGGCCGGCTTCAGCGCGAGACATGGTAGCTCCTCTTGAGCAGCAGTTGATGGACCACGGTGACTACGGTCATCAGCGCCACCAGCACCACGGCCAGGGCGCTGGCCAGGTACGGGTCGAGGGACACATCGCCGGACACCAGCCCCGCAATGCGGATCGGCAGCACGTTGAAGTTGCCGGTGGTCAAGGCGTAGACCGTGGCATAGGCGCCGAGGGCATTGGCCAGCAGAATCACGAAAGTGCCCAGTAGGGCAGGGGTGAGCACCGGCAGGCCGATATGCCGCCAGAACTGCCAGCCATTCGCGCCCAGCAGGGACGCCGACTCACGCCAGTCTTCGCGCAGCGCATCGAAAGCCGGGTACAGCAGCAGCACGCCCAGCGGAATCTGGAAGTAGGTATAGAGGATGATCAACCCGGTTTTGGAATACAGGTTGAAGTCCTGAATGATCCCCGCCTGCTTGAGCATGATGGTGATGCTGCCGTTGAAGCCCAGCAGGATGATGAATGCGAACGCCAGTGGCACGCCGGCGAAGTTGCTGGTCATGTTGGCGAAGGCGGTGACGAAATTGCGCAGCGGCGAATCCACCCGGCGCAACGAGTAGCTGCCCAGCGTGGCAATGATGATCCCGAAGATGCTGGAGTAGAAGCTGATCTCCAGGCTGAACTGGATGGCTTGCAGGTAGAACTTCGAGCTTAAGATCCGCGTGAAGTTTTCCAGGCCCCAGCCAGCCTCTTCGGTTTGCAGGCTGTTGATCAGCACCCACACCAGCGGGGCGATTTCGAACACGATAAAGAACAGCGCGAAGGGCACCAGGCACAGCAGTGCCAGCCATTTACCACGGATCATTTCAGCAGCTCCCGGCATGCAGGTTTGTCGTGGGGCACGCCCAGCAACTCGCAGACGGTGCCGCACAGCTCGGTCTGTTTTGGCGTCGCGTTGGGGTCCAGGCTGAAGGCATCGCCAAGGACAAACAGCGGCACTTCACGCTCTTCTGGCAGCAGGCCGTTGTGGGAACGATCGTTGTTCATGCCATGGTCGGCGGTCACCAGCACCTGGTAGCCCGCATCGAGCCAGGCTTGCAGGTAGTCAGCCAGGATGATGTCGGCCGCCCGTGCGCTGTTGCGGTATTGCGGCGTATCGAGGCCGTGCTTGTGGCCGGCGTCGTCGATGTTCATCGGGTGCACCACCAGGAAGTTCGGCGCGTGCTTGAGGCGCAGGCTTTCGGCGTCGGCAAACAGGTGGGAATCCGGGTAGTGGTCATTCCAGTAGAAATGCCCGTGCTGGATCGCCAGTGCCTTGTCGTCGGTATGACGGTCGCGGGCGGCAAGGAAGGGCGTGCGGTTGTACAACTCGCTGACCCAGTGGTAAGCCGCCGCTGCCGTGGTCAGGCCGGCGTCGGTGGCGTAATGGAAAATGCTGCGCTGGTTGGACAGGCGCGAGACGTTGTTGTGGACGATGCCGCTCTGGATCGGAGGCACGCCGGTGAGTACGCATTCATACAGCGGGCGGGACAGGGCGGGCAGTTCACATTCCAGTTTGTAGAGGGCTGCGCGTCCTGCGCCGACATAGGCCTGCAAGTGCCCCATGGCGTGTCGGGCCACCTCAAAGTTCAGGCCGTCGAGCACGACAAGGATGACATTGTGCTTCATGGGGGGAGGCGCTCCGCAACAGTAGACTTGACTCAATTTCTCTGACACAAACGGGTCAAATTGTGGGAGCTGGCTTGCCTGCGATGGCGGTGCATCAGTCGACACAGAGGTTGAATGTCAGACCGCTATCGCAGGCAAGCCAGCTCCCACACTAACTGCATTTCAGGCTGGGAGCCTGATTACTTCATCTCTACTATGACCTGCTCGTTCCACAACTGCGGCAGCTTCTTGGACGTCGCTTCCCAGGCTTCGGCATCCTTGATCGGCTGCGGGTTGGCCTTGGTGTACTGCTCGCCCGGGATCAGGTTCTTGGCGATGTCGGCCGGCAGTTTCAGGTCGGTTTCAGCGCGGATCGGACGCGCATTGCCTTTCGCCAGGTTGAGCTGGCCGGCGTCGCTGAAGATGTATTCGCGGGTCAGCTTGGCGGCGTTCGGGTGTTTGGCGTATTTGTTGATGATGGTGGTGTAGCCGGATTTCACCGAGCCATCCGATGGGATCAGCACCACGTAGTCATCCGGGTTGGCCATCTTGGCCTTGTAGCTCAGGCCGTTGAAGTCCCAGACGATACCCACTTCGACTTCGCCTTTTTCCATGGTGGCAATGGTCGGGTTGGACAGGCCGAGACGACCTTGCTGGGCAATCTTGGTGAAGAATTGCAGGCCTGGGGCGATGTTCTTCTCGTCGCCCTTGTTGGCGATGGCGGCAGCGAGTACGGCGTTGGAGGCCTGGGCCGCGGTGCTCACGTCACCAACGGAGACCTTGTATTTGCCGGTCTGCAGGTCAGCCCAACTGGTAGGAACCTCGGAACCGTGCAGCAGCTTTTTGTTGACGATAAACGCGATGGTGCCGGTATAGGCCAGGGCCCAGTGACCGTCTTTGTCCTTAGCCCAATCCGGCACCTGGGCCCAGGTGGACGGTTTGTATGGCTGGGTGACTTCCTGCTTCACCGCAATCGGTCCGAACGCCGCGCCCACGTCGCCGATATCGGCGCTGGCGTTGTCTTTCTCGGCCTTGAACTTGGCAATCTCCTGGGCCGAGCTCATGTCGGTGTCGATGTGCTTGAGGCCGTAGGTCTTGGCCAGGTCTTCCCAGGTGCCCTTCCAGTTGGCCCAGTCATCGGGCATGCCGACACTGTTTACAGCGCCTTCTGCCTTAGCGGCAGCTTCCAGGGTTTTTAGATCGGTATCAGCGGCCATGGCGGCGGTGCACATGGCAATGGTCGAGCCTAACAGTGATGCCAGGAAAAGCTGTTTCATCCGAAGCTCCTTTGGGCGTTTTCAACGCGGCGGTTTTTTCTGCGGTGTTGTTGGTCTAGGTCAGAGCAATACCTGAGCCAATCTAGACGCGATGGATGACAGTTTCATGTCGATGTCGTTTTTAAAGCCTCGATGTCGCTCAGCGCAGACTTAGCGTAGACCATGCTCAAGTGCCCGTAGTGACTGGACTTGGCCGATGTATTGCAGGGTGTGCTGCGAGGGATGCACACGGACTGTCATCTGTCGGTCATCTGTAATGCCTAGGCTGGCACGCAACCGTGCAAGCCCATTTACGGAGCGGTTTGTGCACCTTGTCGGTGCTGGTCTAGTCCAGATAGGTAACGTTGATGCGTGATGAGGCAATCAAAGCGGTGACATCCATCGGCCTGGCGCTGCAAGAGCAGATCGACCACGGCCTGTTGCCACCTGCCAGCAAATTGCCCGCCGAACGCAAGCTCAGCGAGTTGTTTGGTACCACCCGGATTACGGTGCGGGAAGCCTTGTTACAACTGGAGGCCCAGGGGCAGATCTATCGCGAGGAGCGGCGCGGCTGGTTTGTCTCGCCGCCACGGCTGGCCTACAACCTGATGCAACGTAGCCACTTTCACGCGATGGTCAGCGACCAAGGGCGGGTGGCGTCCACGGAAGTGATTTCCGCGCGGCTCCAACCGGCCTCGGCGGCGGTGTGTGCGTGGTTGCAGTTACCGGCGCTGTCCAGCGTGATCCAGATCTGCCGGGGCCGGCGGATTGACGGGCGCTTGGTGCTGTATGTAGAGCACTACCTGAACCCGCAGTATTTTCCGGGGATCCTGGCGTGTGATTTGAATCAGTCGATGACTGAGCTGTACGCGCGAAAGTACGACCTGCACTACGGTCGAGTGCGCTTTGAAATCGTGCCGACATCACTGCCGGTGGAAGCCGCCGCTGCATTGCGTGTGTCGGTGGGCAGCCCGGGCTTGCGTATCGCCCGGGTCAATTATGACCAGCACCAGCGTTTGATCGACTGCGACCTGGAGTTCTGGCGGCATGATGCCATCCACGTTGGCGTGGATGTTGTGTAGCCACCGGACTGAATGACACACCACAAACCCACAGTTGAATCGAGCCATAGGCATGACCGATCGGTGGGTTGTCAGGGTGTGAGCGCGTCGATCAGCTGACCCACATTGGTCTCCAACTCTGTCACCGGCTCCGCACTGTCCACATTCAACACCAGCAGTTTCGAGCCCCCGGCGCTAACCGCCGCCTTGACCGCCTCACTCGGCTGACGATGATGCAGCACCACCGCCACCTCGTTGTCCTTCAACTCGGTACTCAGTTTCTGCAACGCCTCAGGTGTCCAGTCAGCGTCGGGCCGCGCATCGGTACTGAGCACTTCCAGGTTCAAACTGCTGACCAGGTACGCGAAGTGGTCACTCAGGCTGACCACGCTCAGGTTGTCCGCCTTGGCCAGTCGCGCTTCGCTGTCGGCGGTGAGCTTGAGCAGGCGCTGCTTGAGGGCGGCGAGGTTGGCATCGATCTTCGGCTTGGCAGTAGGGGCCAGGCGGCTCAGGTCGGCGGCCAGCACATCGGCCATGCGCCCCATGTTGTTGCTCGACTGCCAGGGCTGGCTGTTCAAGCCGTCGGTGACACCCGGCTGCACCGCAATGCCCGGCAAACCGCCGTCCACCGGGCGTGCAGCGTCGACTTCGACGATGCGGATGTTGCTGCGCCGCGCCACCGGGTAGAGCGGGTCATCAGCCCACAACGAGCGCAGGCCGATGGCGGCGTCGGCGTCCAGTGCCAATTTGTTCAGGGCCGGGGCGCCACGGCCGGTGAAGTAGGACACTTGCCGCGAACCGGGCAGGTTGGCCGGGGCGGCGCGCTCAAGCTGTACGTCGGTGCCTTTTAATAGCACCTCAGCCAGGCCGTAGGTGATCGCAAGCGAAGCAAGCACTTTGACCGGCTTTGCCGCGTGGGCAGCCGGTGTGGCCGTTTCAGCCGCCATCAGTGGCGTGGTGAACAAACAAGCGATGGCCAGGGCCAGAGGATGAAGAACGGAGCGCATTATCCAAGATTCCCTTTGAGGCTGGGCACAGTGCCGCGCGCGATGGCGGCCAAGGCGAAGGCGATACCGGCGACCAGGATGATGGCGGCGCCGGACGGCACGGGCAGGTCGAAGATGATCGGCAGCAGGATCCCGCACAGGGTGCTGACGGTGGCAATGGCGACCGAAACCCAGAAGAAACCCTTGAGCGACTGGCTCAACAAACGCGCCGCGGCTGCCGGAATCACCAGCAATGCACCCACAAGGATCGCGCCGATGACCTTGACCGCCGCGACGGTGATCAGCGTCACCAGGATCACGAACAGGTAGTCCAGGGTTTTCACGGCGACGCCGCGCACCGCCGCCAGTTGCGGATTGAAGCTGGCCAGCATGATGCGGTTGTACAGCGGCAGCGCCAGGGCCATCACCAGCGAACCGACAACCGCCAGTACCAGCAGGTCGTTGCCGTTGACCGTCAACACCGAGCCAAACAGCACGTTCTCGAGGATGTGCACGTTGATCTTGCCCGCCAGGATCAGCAACAGGCTCGCACCCAGCGCCAGGGACACCGACAGGAACACGCCGATCAACGTATCCGGCGCCAGGCCGGTGCGATTGCGCAGGTAGTTGAGCAGGATGCCGAACAGCAGGCAGTAGCCGAACAACGCGCCATACGGACCGGTGTAGGGCTCACCCAGCAGGATGCCTACGGCCACGCCCGTCAGCGCGGCGTGGCCAACCGCTTCGGAGAAAAACGCGAAGCGCTTGACTACCACCAGCGTGCCCAGGCCGCCCAGCACCGGGCCGATCAGCAGACCGGCGAGCAGGGCGTTGACCACAAAACCGTAGGCCAGCGCCTCCGGCAGGTAACCGGAAGAGGCCCAGCCCTGGACCATCAAGCGAAAGGCTTCATAACTCATTGCGCCGGGCTCCGAGGGTGGGTGGAGAACAGGGTGAGCAGGCGATCCGGGGTCAGGGCCTCCTTGGGTGTGGCGTCGAACAGCACGCGGCGGTTCAGGCCGGTGACGCGATCAGCCAGACGGCCTACGGCCTCCAGGTCATGCTCGATCCACAGCACCGTGATCCCGGCCAGGCGCCAGTCATTGAGCAGGCGCTCGAAGACCTGGATACCGGCTTCGTCGAGGGCCGACATGGGTTCATCCAGTACCAGCAATTGCGGCGCCGGGATCAGGCCCTGGGCCAGCAACACGCGCTGGCGTTCACCGCCGGACAGCGCGCCCATGCGCCGCTTGCGTTTGTCCTGCATGCCAACGCGCTCCAGCGCGTCCCCAATCGCGCCGGCGTAATGCTTGGACAAACCAAGAAATGCAGGGCGCCGTTGGCACATAGCCGCCATGAAATCATCCACGGTCATCGGCAAACCACGGTCGAATTCCAGGGCCTGGGGCACATAACCGATGATGCCGGGCGCGGCCGGCCAGTGCAGGCTCAAGCGGCCCTGGTGAGGCGTTTGCCCGAGCAGCGTCTTGATCAGCGAACTTTTGCCGCCACCGTTGGGGCCGACCAGTGCATGGATACTGCCCGGCTGTACCTGGAAACGCACGTCATCAAGGATCACGGTGCGACCCAGGGTCAGCGATACCTTGTCGAATTCAAGCGTCGGGCCGACGCTGACTGCACTCAACTGTTCCGCCGCCGTCATGCCCCCGACTCCTGAATCGCCCGCACCACGGTATTGAGGTTGCCGGTCATCTCCACTTCGTACTTCTCGGCGCTGTATTCGCCGTAGGAAATATGTGACAGCGGGTACAGCTTGACGCCCGACTCGCGCTGGATGGTGTCGACGTAGGTGGACGGGAAATCCATCTCCGAGAAGATCACCTTTACGTCCAGGGCGCGCAGTTCATCGATGGTTTTTTTCAGCTGGCTCGGGCTGGGTTCGATGCCGTGGGCGGGTTCGACCACGGCGGTGACTTCCAGGCCGAATTCGCGCAGCAGGTAGTCATAGGCTGCGTGCACAGTCGCCACGCGCAGGTCCGGGTTGGGGGCGCTGGTCAGCTTGGCCAGGGCATCGGCGCGCATCTGGCGCAGACGCTTGCCGTAGGCACGGGCATTCTGGGTGTAGGTCTTGGCGTTGTCCGGGTCGAGCTTGCCCAGTTCGCGGGCGATGTTATTGACCTGGGCAATCGACGCACTGATCGACAGGAAGGTATGCGGGTTGACCACCTTGCCGGCACCGCGCGCGGCGTTACCGGTGGCGGCCAGCAGCGGCACGTTGGCGTTGGCCTCGATCACCGGGATGTCCGGACGTTCGCTGGTGGCAATCATGCGGTCGGCGAAATCATCGTGGCCGACGCCGTTGAGCACAATCACGTCCAGGGTGCCGATACGTTTGATGTCTTCGGCGCGCGGCTCGTAGGCATGCGGGTTGAAACCGGCCGGAATCAGCGGTACCACCTCGGCCTTGTCGCCGACGATATTGGCCACATAGCTGTAATAAGGATGCAGGGTGATGCCGATTCGCAGGCGTTTGTTCGCCTCGGCGTTGGCGAGGGGGGCGAGTACCAGGCTGAACAGGCCAACCAGCAACAGGCGCAACAGGGGAGATGAAATGGACATGGGCAATCGGTCTTCTCGTTCAGTGACGGTGCTGGCGGGTGACGCCGGCATCGAATTGCGCAACCACTTGCTGCCAGCCGGCTGCGATCAGCGCCTGGTCAGTGAGGTCGGAGGGAGCGGCGAGGTGGGCTTGGCGATTGAGCCAGATATCCGGCTCGGCCCCGTGCACGCGCATCAACAGCGAGCCGCTGGTGCCGGGCGCCTGGCTCAAGCCCAGGTAGGCCGAAGGTTCCAGCAATTGCCAACGATGATCACCCCGGCTGACCGAACTGGCGTCCTGGGCAAAGGGTGCGAAGCCTTCTTCGGCCAGTTGCGCAGGGCTGGGCAGTGCACTTTGCTCCTGCTGCAACAGCTGGATCTCATCCAGGGTCACCCGCAGGTCGGCGTAGATGCCTTGCTCGGCGGCGCTCAGGTCGCGACGGGCATCCAATTGGTGGCTGGGTACTGCCGCCACTTCCTGGGTTTCACCGTGCAGCGCGATCACCGAACCCGCCACCGCCAGGATGATCAGGCACAACAACAGCACATAGAGGGTTTCGTGGCCGGCACCGGCGGGTCGTACAACCTGTGTGGTACTCATTGCGGCTGGATATCCGCTTGGTCGATTTCCACCACGTGGCCTGGGCCCGCATCAAACAGCACATAGAACTCGGCCGACGGTTTCTTGAAGGTCAGGGTCGAGTCCTCACCCAGCTTGCCGGGCATCAGGATGGTTTCGTCGTAACCGATCACGTCCAGGGTCACGCCGGGCGCGCCGCTGCCGTCGGAGAAACCGCCTTTGCACTGGATCTGCTCGCCGGGGATTTCCTTGCACTCGCACATCGGGTTGTGGGCCAGGGCAACAGTACTGAAGCCGGCGCACAGCAACAGAACGCCGCAGGCGCGGGTCAGGCGCATCAAAGTCATGGTTTAACTCCTTGCTTGTTCAGCCAGGCAATAGTGGCAGGCGAGGCCTGGCTCAGCGGGATGGAGCCCTGGTGCATGCTGCCGTCCCAGCCTTCCATGGTGACCCACAGTTCGGCATCGGCTGGCGTGCGTTCCGGGATCGGCAGGCCGGCGCCCATGCGGTAGGGGGTGCCGAAGAAGATCACGCCGGCGGCGCGCAGGCTGCGTGGCTTGCCGATGCGCAGGTAGGTGGCCTTGACCTGGTTGGCGCAGGTGTCACACAGGGCGGCGTTGAAAAACTTCATCGGGCCGGCCGGGTCGGGGCGCGGGCCTTCATTGCGAAACTCCGCGAGGGTCAGGCTCCAGGGGCCTACCTGCACTTCACCGGCCACGCGCTCGCCGATGCCGGTGTCGCCGCGAAACAGCGCGGCGTCGGCGAAGTACTTGGGCATGAAGCCCAGAGGGATCAGCAACAGCAGCACATTGATGTGGAAGCGCCATTTCAGCCAGAAGGCCCGCAGTGGCGAAGGCGGTACAGCAGCGACCTTGCTCATGAGTTGGCCTCCGAAGTTTCAGCCTGCAGGGCCGGGATGGACGCTGGCTGTTTTTGAGTCTTGGCTTCGCGCTTGAGGGCATTGAGGGTGGCCAGGGCGGTGCGCTTGGTCCAGATCAGCAGGCCGCTCAACACCATCATGCTCATGATCAGGCCAAAGAATGCCCAGATCAGCTTGATCCAGATCCCACCAAAGTCGCCGGTGTGCAGGGGGCGCATGGATTCGGTGACAAACTCCAGCTTCGAGCGGTCGGACAGCAAGTGCGCCGCCGCGACTTCGCCGTCATAGGGGTTGATCTGTGCGGTCTGGAACATCAATGGGTACCAGCCGCGCCCGCTGATCTGCAGGTGGCTGTAGGCGTTGAGCGGCAGGCTGATGAAACTGGCCTCCAGGCCAGGGATGCGCTGGGTGGCGATCTTGAGCG
Source organism: Pseudomonas simiae (assembly GCF_000934565.1). Classification (NCBI taxonomy): domain Bacteria; kingdom Pseudomonadati; phylum Pseudomonadota; class Gammaproteobacteria; order Pseudomonadales; family Pseudomonadaceae; genus Pseudomonas; species Pseudomonas simiae. Next base: position 2,055,917 of record NZ_CP010896.1, read on the forward strand.
CCTCGTCCACGGGAATCATGGGGGCCGGCACGCCGGGTGCCGACATCGGCACCTTCTCACGGGCAATCACCGGGATGACCGGTTCGGTGGAAATCGAGATCTGGTTGTCTCCCAGGATCGCCCGGATCAGGAACCAGATGCCGGTGACGGAAATCACCGCAATAAACCAGATCGACCAGATCCCGCTCAGACGGTGGAAGTCGCCCCAGAAAATCCGCGCGCCGTGGCGGATACGCAGGGTCGGGCGCAGGAAACCCTTCCAGAAACGCTTGTACACCACCAGCCCGGTGACCAGCGACGCCAGCAGCGGGATGCCCAGTGCCGACACCAGGTACCAGCCCCAGCTGTAGCCATTGGTGAATGGCACCAGCCACCAGCCGTGCAGGGCGCGGGTGAACTGCTGGAAGTTGAAGGACGGGCTGATGCCCTGGATCGCACCGGTATAGGGGTTGACGTAGACCTCTACCGAACGCCCGTCGGGGTAGCTGAGATTGACGCTGAGGGCGAAATGGGATTCGTCGGGGCGACTGATCGACTGGACGAACACCTGCGGTTCATCGCGCTTGATCGCGGCGATCACCTGGTCATAGCTCAGCGGTTCGGCATCATCCGTCGGCTTGCTCGCGCGGATATCCGGGTTGGCCAGCCAGACGATCTCCTGGCTGACCACCGCCAGGGTGCCGGTGACGCAGACGATCAGTACGAAGAACCAGATGGGCAAGGCCAGCCAGCTATGGACGAGAAACCAGAGTTTGGAGCGTGACTTCTTCGACATGTGAATGAGGGTCTTGATCGGAGAGGGGCAGTGAAGGCCCGGAAAAGGCCAGTCGTAGCTTTTGCTGACGCGACAGGCTGTATCTAAGTTAAGACGGATGAGAATGAGAAATCCCTAACCCCGATATGAAAGAAAATGTTTCAGGTTCACGTTCAGGGCGTTTTAACGCCTCGATCGAACACGAAACATGTTCCAAGCCATCACCCTGGCGCCCTTGATGGGGCGGGGCCGCTGCGTAGGATGGGCTTATGCCGTTGAGTGAGCCCTATCCAAAGCGAGCCCTAAGAAAAATGACTGCCAGAACCCTTTACGACAAACACATCGATTCCCACACGGTGTGCCCCCTGGATGACCAGGGCCATGTCCTGCTTTATATAGACCGCCAGGTGATCAACGAATACACCAGCCCCCAGGCCTTCAGCGGCCTGCGCGAAGCCGGGCGCAACGTATGGCGCCCCGGCACGGCGTTGGCCGTGGTCGACCATGTGAACCCCACCACGCCCAAACGCATCGCGGCGATGCCCGATGCCGGCGGGGCGCGGCAAGTGTCCTACCTGGCCGAGAACTGCCGGGACTTCGGCATCGAACTGCTGGACATCCTCGACAAGCGTCAAGGCATTGAGCACGTGATCGCCCCGGAACAGGGGTTTATCCTGCCGGGCATGGTGATTGCCGCCGGTGACAGCCACACCACCACCTACGGGGCCCTGGGTGCCTTCGGTTTTGGCATCGGTACTTCGGAAATCGAACACCTGCTGGCTTCCCAGACCCTGGTCTACAAGCGCCTGAAAACGATGTGCGTGAGCGTCGACGGCGACCTGGCGCCGGGCCTGACGTCCAAGGACGTGATCATGGCGCTGATCGGCAAGATCGGCGCCTCGGGTGCCACCGGCTATGCCATTGAATTTCGCGGCTCGACCCTTGATGCGTTGAGCGTCGAGGCGCGCATGACCATCTGCAACATGGCAGTGGAAGCCGGTGCGCGGGGCGCGTTCATGGCGCCGGACGAAAAAGTCTTCGCCTACCTCAAGGGCAAGCCGCGTGCGCCGCAAGGCGAGCTGTGGGACCAGGCGCTGGCGGGCTGGCGCTTGCTGCACTCGGATGTCGGCGCGGTGTTCGACCAAGAGGTGCAACTCGACGCCACCACCCTGGAGCCCATGGTCACCTGGGGCACCAGCCCCGACCAGGCCGCGCCCATCGGCGCCCGCGTGCCCGACCCGCAGGACGTCAGCGACCTGATCCTGCGTCAGGACATGCGCCGCGCCCTCAATTACATGGGCCTGGAAGCCGGCATGCGGCTGAGCGATATCGTCATCAGCCACGCATTCATCGGCTCCTGCACCAATGCGCGCATTGAGGACCTGCGCGACGCCGCCAGTGTAGTGCGCGGCAAACACGTGGCCGAGCACGTACGGGCGATGATCGTGCCGGGCTCCACCGAAGTGCGGGACCAGGCTGAAGCCGAAGGGCTGGCCGCGATTTTTATCGACGCCGGCTTTGAATGGCGTCAGTCCGGTTGCTCGATGTGCCTGGCGATGAATGATGACGTGCTGGCTCCCGGCGACCGCTGCGCCTCCAGCACCAACCGCAACTTCGAAGGTCGCCAGGGCGCGGGCGCACGTACCCACTTGATGAGCCCGGCGATGGTCGCCGCCGCCGCCATTACTGGCCGCCTCACTGATATCCGCCACGTTGGAGCGCGCCCATGAGCCTGCAACCGTTCACCCTGGTCACCGGCAAGGCCGCGCCGATGCTGGCGGCCAATATCGACACCGACGTAATCATGCCCAAGCAGTTCCTCAAGGGCATCGACCGCAGCGGCCTGGACCGTGGGCTGTTCTTCGACCTGCGCTTCTTGCCCTCCGGCGAGCCCAACCCTGAGTTTGTGCTGAACCAACCGGCCTGGCAGGGCGCGAGTTTTATGGTGGTAGGGCCGAACTTCGGCTGCGGCTCCAGCCGTGAACACGCGGTGTGGGGGCTGAAGCAGATGGGCATCCGCGCCTTGATCGGCAGCAGCTTTGCCGGGATTTTCTATGACAACTGCCAGCGTAACGGGGTGTTGTTGATTACCCTGGACGAGGCGGTGCTGCAGACGTTGGGCAAGACCGTCAGCCAGGCGGACCAGGCGCAGATCAGTGTCGACCTTGAAGCCCAGCAGATTCGCCTGGCGGACGGCGAGGTGATCGCGTTCCAGATTGATACGTTGCGTAAGACTGCGCTGCTGCTAGGCCTGGACGCCATCGGCAGTACCTTGCAGCGCAGTGACGAGATCAAGGCCTTTGAACGCCGCCACCTGCAATCCAACCCCTGGCTCAACTGACACACCCAGCTCTAAAAGCAGGAGCGGGCTTGCTCGCGAGTGCAGTGTGTCAGCCAATACATGTCTGACTGACCCACCGCTTTTGCGAGCAAGCCCGCTTTCACTTTTTTGATTGGGTTTGCAACGCTATGGGCTAGATCGAGAGCCCTTTGAAGTGCTCCTGCAAGAACTCTACGCAGGCGCGCAGCTTCCCGGAATACGCCAGCCGTGTCGGGTACACCGCCCACACATTCGCGCTCTGGGTATATCCGTGCAGTACCTGCACCAGCTTGCCTTGTTCCAGCAACGGCTTCACATCCCACATCGAGCGCAGCAACACCCCGCGCCCATCCAAGGCCCACTGCAACACAATCTCGCCATTGTTCGACGACAGCGGCCCTCGCACGCGCACGCTTTCCTGGGCGCCGTCGCGTTCCAGGTTCCAGATGCCAAACGCGTTATCGCGCTCTTTGAGCACCAGGCAATCGTGCTGTTCCAGGTCGCTCAAATGTTGCGGTGTGCCGTGGCGCTGCAGATAAGCCGGGGCGGCGCACAGTACCCGGCGGTTGCTCACCAGCCGGCGGCCGATGTGTTGACCGGGAATGTCGTCGCCCACGCGGATCTCCAGGTCGAAGCCTTCGCTGACGATGTCCACCACGCGGTCGAACAGGTCCAGGCGGATTTCCAGGTCCGGGTATTGTTCTGCCATCTGCGACAGGGCCGGGGCCACATGGTTGCGGCCAAAGCCGAAGCTGCTGCACAAATGCAGGCGCCCACGGGGGCTGTCGTGGGCGTCGGAGAGTTCATCGGAGAGTTGCTGGAAGTCCTCCAGGATGCGCACGGCCCAGCGCTGCACCCGCTCGCCGTCTTCGGTCAGGGCGATGCGCCGGCTGGTGCGGTGCAGCAGGCGGGTGGCCAGGGTGGTTTCGAGGATCTGGATACGCTTGCTGACATACGCGGGCGACAGCCCGAGTTCATCGGCTGCCGCTGCGAAGCCGGCCTTGCGGATCACGGTCAGGAACACCCGCAGGTCTTCGGGTAGGGGCACGGTATCTTTCTTGTTAGTCATCAGAAACAGGCGTGGCGGCATGAGCCGCCAGAATAGCACCGCTTGGACGCGCCTTCCGGCACGCCCGGGTGTTGTCGCTTACTCGGCGGCCATCTTGGCCTGGGCCGCAGCCTCGGCAGCCCGAGCATGGCGGCCGCGCTTGAGCGCGATAGGGGCCATTTTTTCGCGGTCCAGCTCACCTTCCCAGGCGGCCACTACCAGGGCGGCCACGGCATTGCCGATAATATTGGTCAACGAGCGGCATTCGGCCATGAAGCGATCGACGCCGAGGATCAACACCATCGCCGCCACCGGCACCGTCGGCACCACCGCCAGGCTGGCGGCCAGCGCCACGAAGCCCGCACCGACCACCGCACCCGCGCCCTTGGAGGTCAGCATGGCCACCGCCAACAGGGTCAACTGCTGCTCCAGTGGCAAGTGGATGTTAGTGGCCTGGGCCAGGAACAGCACCGCCAGGGTCATATAGATGTTGGTGCCGTCGAGGTTGAAGGTGTAGCCGGTCGGCACCACGATGCCCACCACGCCCTTGGAGGCGCCCAGGCTTTCAAGTTTCTGGATCAGTTGAGGCAACGCCGACTCCGACGAGCTGGTACCGAGCACGATCAACAGCTCTGACTTGATGTAGCCCATCAATTTGAAAATGCTGAACCCGGCGTAGCGGGCGATGCTGCCCAGCACCACGGCAATAAAGAAAAACGCCGTGACATAGAAGGTGCCCACCAGTTTCAGCAGGGGCAGCAACGAACCGACACCGTACTTACCGATGGTGAACGCGATCGCACCAAAGGCACCGATCGGCGCGACCCGGCTGATGATGCCGACGATGCGGAAGAACACTTCGCTGGCCTGATTGATCACGCCCACCAGCGGCCGGCCCTTTTCACCGACCATTACCAGGCCCACGCCAAACAGCACGGAGACGAATAGCACCGGCAGGATTTCACCCTTGGAAAACGCATCGAAGAATGTCGCGGGGATCACATGCAGCAGGAACCCGGTGATGCCTTCGCCATGTTCGGCCTGGCCGACAAAACCGGCGATGGCCGAACTGTCGAGGGTCTTCACATCGATATTGAAGCCCACGCCCGGATGCAGCAGGTGTGCGGCGAGAATGCCGATCAACAGGGCGATGGTCGAGACCACCTCGAAGTACAGCAGCGCCTTGCCACCGACCCGGCCCACCTGTTTTACGTCGTGCATGCTGGTGATGCCGGAGACCACCGTGCAGAAGATGATCGGGCCGATGATCATCTTGATCAGCTTGATAAAACCATCGCCGAGGGGCTTGAGGTCGATGCCGATCTGCGGCCATTGATGGCCGATCAACACGCCCAGCGCGATAGCGATGAGCACCTGGATATACAGGGTTCCCAGCAGTTTTCTGATTGTCATTGTTATTATCTCGGTACGTTTCTTGGGGCAAAGCGAACCCGTCGCAGGCCATTGGCAGCCTGCGAGGCGGGTGGGTCAGGTCACGGGTTTACTGAGTGGTTCAGCGAAGGAAGGTCAGGACTTCGCCCAGCAGCAACTCGGGGGCTTCTTCGGCGATGTAATGGCCGGCCGGCAGGGCCTTGCCGCGCACGTCGGTGGCGACTTTCTGCCATTCCTTGAGCGGCTCGAAACAGCGGCCGACCGTGCCTTCGGCACCCCACATCACCAGCAACGGCAGGTTCAGGTGGTTACCGGCGTCGATGTCCGCCTGGTCGTGCTCAAGGTCGATACCGGCGGCAGCACGGTAGTCCTCACAGAGGCCAGTGGCGGCCCCCGGCAGTTTCAGGCAGCGCAGGTACTCGGCGAAGGCCTCATCGGTAAATGGCTTGAGCCCGGCGCTGCGACTGCCCATTACGCTGCGCAGGTACAGCTCCGGGTTGCTCTCGATCAAGGCTTCCGGCAACGGCGCCGGGCGGATCAGGAAGAACCAGTGCCAGTAGGCGCGGGCGAAGGCTTCGTCGGTCTGTGCATACATCGACAGGGTAGGGGCGATGTCCAGCAGCACCATGCGCTGCACGGCGGCGGGATGGTCCAGGGCCAGGCGATGGGCAACGCGGGCGCCACGGTCGTGGGCCAGCACCGAAAACTGCGCGAAGCCCAAGGCCTTCATCAGCTCGGCGCTGTCCCGGGCCATTTCGCGTTTCGAATAGTTGGAGTGGTCGTCATTGGCTGGCGGCTTGCTGCTGTCGCCATAGCCGCGCAGGTCGGCGGCCACCACGGTGAAGTGTTCAGCCAGCTGTTCGGCGACTTTATGCCAGATGACGTGGGTTTGCGGGTGCCCGTGCAACAGGAGCAGACCGGGACCTGTACCGCCTTGGCGGTAACTGATGTCCACGCCGTTGACGTGGCACTGGTCTTTTTGGAATCCGGCGAACATGGAATGACTCCTCTTTGTAATTGCTTGCATCCTGGAATCACACAGCGTTCGGGGCAAGGGCGAAAACGTGGAGGGGTTGTTCATGAAGTGTGTAGGAGCTGGCTTGCCGGCGATGAAATCGACTCGGTGCGCCTGGTAGAACGAGTTGTGTGCATCGCCGGCAAGCCAGCACCTACATTTGATAGATGTTGCCTCAGCTATTTCAGGCTTGCTTGAACATCTCCATGGCACGCTGGCGGATCTGTGCTTCGGTCAAATCTTCCTTATGCGTGGCCAGGAACCACAGATGCCCGAACGGATCCTTCACGCTAGCGGAGCGGTCGCCGTAGAACTGGTCTTTCGGCTCGGACACGACCACAGCGCCCGCAGCCACCGCTTGCTTGAACTGCGCGTCGACATCCTTCACATACAGATGCAAACCGACACTGGTGTGTTCATCCGGATTGCGCAGCGCCATTTCATCGCAGGGCGTGCCCAGCATGATTGCCGAGTCACCAATGCGCAGCTCGGCATGGCCGACTTTGCCATCGGGCATGTCCAGGCGCATGACCTGGGTGGCGCCGAAGGCTTTCTTGTAGAACTCGATGGCTTCAGCGGCATTGTTGATGCCCATATACGGCGTGACGCTGTGATAACCCTCGGGAATCGGTTTAACGCTCATATCGTTCTCCTTGATGGTGGTGGAGGGACGGCCTTTTAACTATAGGCCACGGATTGCGTGGCCTGCGGGCAGCCGACGAGGTGTCCGCCAGGCAAGAGTGAGCGGGCAGATTGCTGCGCCCTAAGCGCGCCGGGTCAGCGTTCTTACCGCCAAACCGCCTGCTTCGAATGCCGATGAGGTGCGCCAGTTCATCCTGACCCGTTACAAAGGCCAGATCGCCGCTGGTTTCTGATTATGAGGGTGTCACTTCAGTGATTGGGAGGTGGGCTCCAACAGCTGTGCCCCTGGCCCGCACTCGCCGAGTTTGTCATCCTGATTACGCAACGGACATGCCTCCAGCGACAGACACCCGCAGCCAATACAGCCACTGAGCTTGTCGCGCAGCAGCATCAGCTTGTTGATGCGTTCATCCAGGTCTTCGCGCCACAGCGCCGATAAACGCTCCCAATCCTGGGCATTGGGCGTGCGCCCGTCCGGGAGCGTCTGCAACGTCTCGCCGATCGTCGCCAGCGGAATGCCCAAACGCTGGGCGATCTTGATCACCACCACACGCCGCAGCACATCCCGTGGATAGCGGCGCTGGTTGCCGGCATTGCGGTTGCTCTTGATCAGCCCCTTGGCTTCATAGAAATGCAGGGCCGTGACCGCGACGCCACTGCGGGCGGCGAGTTGGCCGACGGTGAGTTCCTTGTTGAGCATGAAAAAACTCCCAAACAGCGCTTGACCTTGACTTAACTAGAGGTTTTACCCTGCGTGGCATCGAATCGCAAGATTCTGCCTACAGAGAAAGGGGAGTGTTCATGCAGGTATTAGAGAAAAATCGCAGCTTCACTCAATTGATCGAGTTTCAGATCGAGCCCCGGCAGCAACGGGCCCTGGTGGCGGCGTTGACCACTCAAAGCGAACGCCTGGCCCAAGGCCATGGCGGCTTTATCAATGCAAGTGTGCAAGTCAGCGATGACGGCCGGCGGGTGCTCAATTACCTGCAATGGCGCTCGCGCGAGGATGGCGAGGCGGCGTTCAAATGCTTCGAGCACGGCGAGGAGGATTTCTGGACGCTGATTCGCGCCCACCAGGCCACGGCCGTGACCTTCGGTTCGTTCCAAGTGCTGCGCAGCTTCGAGCGTAGCCACGATAACGCATTGCACTGCCGTCTAAATGGATAGGTGCAGCATGCGCTCGCCCTGCACGTTTTCGCCTGGGCGGCGTTTGTTCACCGCCAACTCGCCGATCTTGATCAGGCGTGTGCGCGTGACGTTGCGGCTCAAGCCCAGCAGGTTGGCGGTGTGCACCTGGTTGTAATGGCTGAAACGGTAGGCGGCGCGGAGCAGGGCGTCCTCGACCTTTTCATGCAGGGCCCCGGCCTGTTCCTCAAACAGCTTTTGGAAGGCCCGCGCCAGCAACGCTTCGGCGCTGTTGTCAGTGCCGTGCTGGCTGTCGTCCTGACGCTCGATGCGCATGTTCGACAGGCGTAAATCGTCGCGTTCGATCACGCCATCGCGGCAGATCAGCAGGGTGTGGTGAATCACGTTTTCCAGTTCACGGATGTTGCCCGGCCAACTGTAGCTCTTGAGTTTGTGCTCGGCCTCGCGGCTGATGGTGATCGGCCCGTAACCCAGGCGCTGGCTGTAGGCTTCGATAAAATGCCGGGTCAGCGGCAAGATATCGCCTGGCCGGTCACGCAAGGGGCTGAGCTCCAGGCTGACCACGTCGAGACGGTAGTAGAGGTCCTCGCGAAAATGCCCGGCATTGATGGCTTTTTCCAGTTGCACGTTGGTGGCGGCCAGGACCCGCACATCAATCGGAATGCTCTTGCGCGACCCCAGGCGTACCACTTCGCGTTCCTGTAGGACGCGCAACAGCTTGACCTGGATCGCCATCGGCAAATCGCCGATCTCATCCAGAAACAACGTGCCGCCGTCGGCCTCTTCGAACCAGCCGGCCTTGGCACTGAGGGCGCCGGTGAAGGCGCCTTTTTCGTGGCCGAACAGCTCGGCTTCCACCAGGGATTCGGAGAACGCACCGCAGTTCACCGCCACGAATGGCCGGTTGCGCCGCGCGCTGAGGTTGTGGATATGCCGTGCCACCAGTTCTTTACCGGTCCCGGTCTCGCCGATGATCAACACGCTGGCTTCGCTGGGCGCCACTTGCTGGATGTGGTCGAGCAACGCCTGGGATTTAGGGTCTTCGAAGACCTGGGCCGTGGCGCGGATCGACGTCGCGAGGGCGGGCGAGGGCGGTAGGGTCAAAAGCTGCATGGGCACCTCTCTTAGGAATAGAACGTTGGAATCGGCAGGGCTTGGTTCAATGCCCAATCCCCGAGTTCGTGGAGCTTGTAGTCCACCGGGTCGTGCAGGGTTTGCGTGCGCAGGTTGCGCCAGTGGCGGTCCAGGCGCAGCGATGCGTGGGTGGAGCGCGCGCCGGTCACTTCGAACAGGCGGCTGCACAAGTCGAGACCTTGGCGGGTCGCGGCGACCTTGGCGGTGGCGATAGCGATAGCCAGTTGGCCACGCTCGTTTTCGCTGAGGTTCGGGCCCTTTGCCCAGGCTTGGTCGAGCAACTCGGCGGCGCGCTCCACCAGCAGGTGCACACCTTCAAGGGCGACCCAGAATTCTCCGTAGTGATGCAGCACGTAAGGGTCCTGGCGCACGTCTTCGGCACTGGATTTATGCCACGAACGGGTTTCGGTGAGCGTGTAGTTGCGCGCTTCTTCGAAAGCGCCTTCGGCTATACCGAGGAACATATGCGTGAAGGTCAACTGCGCGATCAACGGGCGCAGGCAGGCAAACGGCGTGCTCAGCGGGCCGGGATCGAGCAGCAGTTCGGATTCTTCGACGCGCACCCGTTCGAAGCTCGCGCTGCCGCTGTCGGTCTGGCGCTGGCCGATATTGTTCCAATCGTTGTGCAAAGTAATGCCGCTGCGGCCGCTGGGGATGGCGGCGATCAGCAGCTTGCCGCCGGCGGTTTCATCCACCGCCGAGGCGATCAGCATTTCCGAGTCGCTGGCGCCGGAGCAGAAGCTCTTTTTGCCGGAAAACTCGCGCCAGCCGCCGAAATCCTTGACCACCGTGCGCGTGTCCAGCGGGTTGAGGGCATTGCCCCAAAACCAGTTTTTGCGTGCAGTCTGTTCGAACCAGGGCTGCCATTGGTCCGGGCGTGAAAACAGGCGCACGGTGGCGAGCATCAAGTGGTGAAAACCGAAGACATGGGCGATCGAACTGTCGACCTTGGCGAATTCGCGCACGATGCCGAGGGTGTCGCTCCAGCGTGCGCCGAGGCCGCCGTATTGGATGGGAATACTCAGGGCCAGCAGGCCGCTCTGGCGCAGGGCGTCGCGTTCGGCTTTGGGCGTGCCACCGCGCTCGTCACGCTCGACGGCGGTGCGGGCGAATTCGGCGGCCAGCCGTTTGGCGGTCTGCAAAGGGGAGGGCAGGACGCTGTGGGGGTTGGCTGTCACGGGGGATTCCTCTATTTGCCTTGTAGGCGCTGGCAAGCCGGCGCCTACAGAAGGGCAGCGGTTCAGGCCTTTGTCGTCGGCAGTACATCGTTGGCAATCATTTCGCCGAACGGGCCAGTGAGGTTGGTGACGCCGCGCCCGGCAAGGCTGGCGTAGGGTTCCGGCAGCAACGGGAACACCAGCTCGGCGAAGCGATAGGCTTCTTCCAGGTGCGGGTAGCCGGAGAAGATGAAGCTCTCGATCCCCAGGTCTGCGTATTCCTTGATGCGCTCGGCCACTTGCTGCGGGTTGCCGACCAACGCGGTGCCGGCACCACCGCGCACCAGGCCGACGCCGGCCCACAGGTTGGGGGCGATTTCCAAGTTGTCGCGGCGCCCGTCATGCAGGGCGGCCATGCGGCGCTGGCCTTCGGAATCGAAGCGCGAGAAGGATTTTTGCGCGGCGGCGATGGTTTCGTCGCTGATGTGCTCGATCAGTTTGTCGGCGGCTTTCCAGGCGTCCTCTTCGGTCTCGCGCACGATCACATGCAGGCGGATGCCGAATTTCACGGTGCGCCCGTGGCGTGCGGCGCGCTCACGCACATCCGCAAGTTTTTCCGCGACGGCGGCCGGCGGTTCGCCCCAGGTCAGGTACACATCGACCTGCTCGGCGGCGAGGTCGTGGGCGGCATCGGAAGAACCGCCGAAATACAGCGGCGGATAAGGCTTCTGCACCGGCGGATAAAGCGCTTTGGCGTTCTGTACGCGCAAGTGTTTGCCTTCGAAATCTACCGATTCGCCCTGCAATACGCGGCGCCAGATCTGTAGGAATTCGTCGGAGACTTCGTAGCGTTCGCTGTGGTCAAGGAAGCTGCCGTCGCCGCGGTTTTCGTCGGGGTCGCCGCCGGTCACCACGTTGATCAGCAGGCGGCCGTTGGACAGGCGGTCCAGGGTCGCCGCCATGCGTGCCGACACGGTGGGCGAGATGATGCCCGGACGAATGGCCACCAAGTAACGCAGGCGTTCGGTCAACGGCACCAGCGCCGAGGCGATGACCCAGGAGTCTTCGCACGAGCGCCCGGTAGGAATCAGCACGCCGTGGTAACCCAGGCTGTCAGCCGCCTGTGCGACTTGCTTCAGGTAATTGAGAGTGACCGGCCTTGCACCTTGTGTGGTGCCCAGGTAATGACCGTCGCCGTGAGTGGGCAGGAACCAGAAAACATCCATGACAAATCCTTAAGCGATTTTCAGCAGAGAGGGGGCGTGCGCAGTGAACAACGGTGCTGCACGTTCTGCCGCCAGTTGAATACGGGCTTTTAATAGGTCGCTGGTTATTTGGTAGTCGGTGAAGTCCGCCTCGGTGGTGTACACGCCGACGGGCAGGGTCAGCGCCTGGAAGAAGCTGAACAGCGGACGCAACTGATGATCGAGGACCAGCGCGTGACGTTCACTGCCGCCGGTTGCAGCCAGGAGCACGGGTGTGTTGACCAACGCATTGAGGCCGATCAGGTCGAACAAATGCTTGAGCAAACCTGGGTAGGAACCGCGATAGACCGGCGCCGCGACGATCAGCAGGTCGGCCTGTTCGATGGCCAACAGTTGCGCCTCGACATCGGCGGGCAACTCATCGCGCGACAACGCGCCGCCGAGAGGCCGAGCGATGTCGCCCAGTTCGATCAGGGTGGTCTCGATCGGCAGCAACGTAGCGATTTCAGCCAGTACAGCCTGGGTCAGTACGAGGGTGCGGGACGGACGCCAGGTTCCGCCGGAGAGGGCGACGACATTCAGGGGACGGGTCATGAACAGTTCCTTTTTCAACAGTGGTTCATAGCAAAGGGGTACAACCGGTTGAGCAAGAGCTGTACCAACGGGTGCAGGCCTTGAACGGCGTGGGTTGCAGGCTCACTGCTGAAAAGTGCGGGTGTTGGCTGCCTGGTGATTTGTTGAATGACTGTTGCTAGCGACACAGTTGCGTGGGCAACAGTGCTGTCGCCGTGCAGCATCATTTATAGAGGGTTACTTTTATTCCGTAAATGAACGTATTTCCATATTTATAGATCATAAAGGAATATGAAAGCGCCGCTATCGAAGGTGCTTCAGCGGTTGATAGCAACTATCACGGCAGGTGATTTTTCCCTGCGCGAGGGCGGGAGTAGCCTGTGTTCATTGACTCGAAACCTCCTTTGCAGGGCCACCGCCATGAACCGATTCCTCGCTGTTTCCTTATTGATTGTCAGTGCTGTCCTTGCTGGATGTGCGACCCATCCATCGCCAGAGATGCGCCCTTACACCGCCGAAGAAACCAAACAGTTGGCCCTGGAAGCGTTGAGTCGTCGTGGTTTGTCATTTGATGAATATCAACAGCAGCGCGCTGCACTCACCGGCCAGCCACAGAGACCCTTCGGCTTTGATCGTCAAGGCGAAATGAACGCCGAACGCAGTGTGACCCTGCATGGTCGTCCCAGTTGAGCCTGCGTCCGACGGCAAAAAGCCCGAGGTTTCCCTTAAGGAACCTCGGGCTTTTTGTTTTCCATGGGGCGACTTCAGCCTGTTAAGCTGAATTTCAGGAGCGTTCCTACGCACATTTACATAAAGTGGTCCTTCTTTAATGGCATTCGATCGGTTAAACCTGACGACCTCTGTCCCGGTCCGTGCCCCTGAGACGCTGCTCTCGGGAACCTGCTCTGCGAGTTTTCAATGTCATGAATAAACGTCCGCTGTATTTCGACTACGCCGCCACCACCCCGGTGGATGAGCGGGTCATCCAGGTGATGGTCGAGTGTCTGGGCTTCAATGCCAACTTCGGTAACCCTGCGTCCAGTTCCCACGCGTTCGGCCAGGCGGCGCGGCACACGGTCGAACAGGCGCGTCGTCAGGTGGCCGAGTTGGTCGGTGCCAACCCGGAACAAATCGTCTGGACTTCCGGCGCCACCGAATCCAACAACCTTGCGATCAAGGGCGTGGCCCAGGCGCGAGGTGTGGCGGGTGGGCATATCATCACCAGCCAGATCGAACACAAGGCCACCCTGGATACCGCGCGACAACTGCAGGAAGCGGGCGTGGCCGTGACCTACCTGGTGCCGGATGCCGAAGGCCTGATCAGCGCCGATGCTGTCGGTGAAGCCTTGCGCGAGGACACCTTCCTGGTGTCGCTGATGCTGGTGAATAACGAATTGGGCACCCTCAACGACATCCCGGCCATCGGCGCTCGCGTGCGTGAGCACGGTGCGTTGTTGCATGTGGATGCGGCGCAGGGGGCGGGCAAGGTGGCGATCGACCTGGCGCAGTGGCCGGTGGACTTGATGTCGTTTTCGGCCCACAAACTGTATGGCCCCAAAGGTGTCGGCGCTTTGTATGTCGGCCCGCGGGCGCAGCAGAAGGTGTTGGCGCAGATTCACGGCGGCGGTCACGAAGGCGGCCTGCGCTCCGGCACCTTGGCAACGCATCAGATTGCCGGCATGGGCACCGCGTTTGCGTTGGCGGCGGCGTCTTTTGCCGAAGAAAAGGCGGTGATCGTGGCTCTGCGCCAGCGCCTGCTGGACCAGTTGGCGTCGGTGGCCGGCGTGCGCCTCAATGGCAGCGCCACGCAACGTATTCCACACACCCTGAGCCTCACGTTCAGTGAAGGCGAATTCAATGCCGCTGCGTTGAGCGCGGGGATCGCGTTCTCTGCGACGTCCGCCTGCAATTCGGCGAGTAACGCGCCGTCCCATGTGCTGCTCGCCCTGGGCCATGATGCACGCAGCGCCGGCCGTACCATTCGCTTGAGCCTGGGCCGGTTTACCACCGAACAGGATATTGACCAGGCAGTGCAGTTGATCAAGTCAGCCCTGGCCAGTGCACCGGCCTTCTGGGCGGTCTGATTCATCTATCGCAACACATAATAATTATTCGTGGTTAGCAGGAGACACAATGAGTACGCAGCCTTTGACCCATGGAACGGTTCCCCAGCGCCTGGCGCATACCCGTGAACTGATGAGCCGCGAGGGCATTCACGCCCTGCTGGTGCCGTCGGCCGACCCGCACCTGTCCGAATACCTGCCGGGTTACTGGCAGGGGCGGCAATGGTTGTCGGGGTTTCATGGTTCGGTGGGGACGCTGATTGTCACTGCGGATTTCGCCGGTGTGTGGGCCGACAGCCGTTACTGGGAACAGGCGACCAAGGAACTCAAGGGCAGCGGCATCGAACTGGTCAAGCTGCAGCCGGGCCAACCCGGGCCACTGGAGTGGCTGGCCGAGCAAACACCGGAAGGGGGTGTCGTCGCGGTGGACGGTGCAGTCATGGCTGTGGCGTCGGCGCGAACCCTGGGTGGCAAGTTGGCAGAGCGTGGCGCCCGACTGCGTACGGATGTCGACCTGTTGGATGAAGTCTGGAAAGACCGCCCGGCATTGCCGAACCAGCCGATCTATCAACATTTGCCACCGCAGGCCACTGTCAGCCGTGGTGAAAAACTCGCCTCACTGCGCGCCGCCTTGAAAGAGAAGGGCGCCGATTGGCATTTCATTGCAACCCTGGATGACATCGCCTGGCTGTTCAACTTGCGCGGTGGTGATGTTTCCTTTAACCCGGTGTTTGTGTCCTTTGCATTGATCAATCAGCAGCAAGCCACGTTGTTCGTGGCGCTGAGCAAAGTCGATGGTGAGCTGCGGGCGGTGCTGGAGCAGGATGGCGTGACGCTGCGCGACTACAGCGAAGTGGCTGACGCGTTGCGCGCGGTGCCTGCGGGCGCCAGCTTGCAGGTGGACCCGGCGCGCGTCACCGCTGGCCTGCTGGAAAACCTGGATGCTGGCGTCAAGCTGGTCGAAGGGCTTAACCCGACCACATTGGCCAAGTCCCGCAAGAGTCTTGCCGACGCGGAACATATCCGCCAAGCCATGGAGCAGGATGGCGCGGCGCTGTGCGAATTTTTCGCCTGGCTGGAGAGTGCGTTGGGTCGCGAACGTATCACCGAACTGACCATTGACGAACACCTGACCGCTGCGCGCACCCGTCGGCCCGGTTATGTATCGCTGAGTTTCAACACCATCGCAGCCTACAACGCCAATGGCGCAATGCCGCATTACCATGCCACTGAAGAAGAGCATGCGCTGATCGAAGGTGATGGCTTGTTGCTGATTGACTCGGGTGGCCAGTACCTGGGCGGCACCACGGATATCACGCGGATGGTGCCTATCGGCACGCCGAGTGACGAGCAGAAGCGTGACTGCACCCGCGTACTCAAGGGCGTCATCGCCTTGTCCCGTGCACACTTCCCGAAAGGGATCCTGTCACCACTGCTGGACGCCATTGCCCGCGCGCCGATCTGGGCGGAAGGCGTGGACTACGGCCACGGCACCGGGCACGGTGTAGGCTATTTCCTCAATGTGCATGAAGGCCCGCAAGTGATTGCCTATCAGGCCGCCACGGCGCCGCAAACGGCGATGCAGCCGGGGATGATCACGTCCATTGAGCCGGGCACCTACCGTCCGGGACGTTGGGGTGTGCGCATCGAGAACCTGGTGCTCAACCGCGAAGCCGGCAAGACTGAGTTCGGCGAGTTCCTGAAGTTCGAAACCCTGACCTTGTGCCCGATCGATACGCGCTGCCTGGAGCCCGCGCTGCTGACGGCGGACGAGCGCGAGTGGTTCAACGCTTACCACGCTGAAGTGCGTGCGCGGTTAAGCCCGTTACTCAGTGGTGCTGCGCTTGAGTGGCTGCAGGTACGCACTGCGGCTATTTGATCGCCTGCAGTTCAGGGGCCTGGGCCAGGGCGTCGGCCATATAGTCGACGAATGCCTTGACCCGGGCTGACTGGCGACGGTTGGGCGCCGACACCGCATGGATCGGCAGCGACTGCGCGGTGTAGTCCTGCAACAGTGCGACCACGCGGCCGGCCTTCAAATCGTCGTAGAACAACCATAGGGGCGACAGCGCAATGCCGAGCCCCGTCAACACCATTTCCCGCACCGCTTCGGAGTTGTTGCTCTGGGCGTTGCCGGTGATGCGCACGCTGTGTCGCGTGCCCTCCTTTTCGTACACCCACTGGTTCTGGCTGCTGAGCAGGTTGAAAAGCAGACAGTTGTGCTGGCTGAGCTCATGCGGGGTTTGGGGCGCGGGATGGCGGGCCAGGTAGTCCGGGCTGGCCAGGGTGACCCGGTGGGTGGTACCGATCTGTCGTGCAATCAAGCCACTGTCGCGCAATTCGCCAATTCGCAGAGTCACGTCCAGGCCTTCGCTGACCATGTCCTGCAGGTGATCGTTGAGTTGCAGGTCCACCTGCACGTCAGGGTATTGCTGCAGGAAATCGCTGAGGCGGGCAGCAATATGCAGGCGCCCGAAACTGACCGACGAACCGATGCGCAAGGGACCGGCGATCGCCTCTTTGCCGGTCTGGAAACTGTGTTCGGCAGCGTCCACGGCGGCGAGGATTTCACGGCAATGGCTGTAGTACCGTTGACCTTCGTCGGTCAGAGACAGTTGGCGCGTACTGCGGGCAATCAACTTGCCGCCCAGTTCGGTTTCCAGGGCGCGCAGTATTTTGCTGATGGTGGGCTGGGTGGTCTGCATTTCCCGGGCGACGGCGGAAAAACTGCCGCGTTCAATTACCCGAACGAAAATCGCCATTGCGTTGAGTTTGTCCATGAGCTGTCCGAACCATGCCAAATGGGCATGAGCACTATAGCTTTTTAGCGTCTTATCAGCATGAGTCGGCAGACGGATCATGGGCTTCATCCTCCTATGACACGAGATCGCCAACATGACTGATATGCACGCTTTGATTGTGGACGCCGTGGATGCGCCGTTTCGGCTGACGACAATGCCCAAGCCAGTGGCCGGCGCTGGCCAAGTGCTGGTTCGGATTCGCGCCAGTGGCCTTAACCCATTGGACGGCAAAATTCGCGCAGGCCAGGCTGCTCATGCGCGCCAACCTCTGCCGGCGGTACTCGGGATGGACTTGGCGGGCACCGTTGAAGCCGTCGGCCCTGGCGCGGGTGGGTGGCAGGTTGGCGATGATGTGTATGCGTTGGCAACCGGGATTGGCGGCGCACAGGGCTCGCTGGCGGAATATGCGGTAGTTGATGCGCGCTTGCTGGCGAAGAAACCCGCGACCTTGAGCATGCGTGAAGCGGCGGTGTTGCCGCTGGTGTTGATTACGGCTTGGGAGGGTTTGGTGGACCGGGCTCAGGTAGGTTCTGCACACAAAGTGTTGATCCAGGGTGGTGCTGGCGGGGTAGGGCATGTCGCGGTGCAATTGGCGCTTGTTTACGGCGCGCAGGTGTATGCCACAGGCTCTGCCAGGCATCGCTCGGTCATCGAGGGGCTTGGCGCGACGTTCATCGATTATCAGCAGCAGACGGTTGAAGCCTATGTCGCGCAGTACACCGCGGGCGAAGGTTTCGACATTGTGTATGACACCGTCGGCGGGGAGACGCTGGATGCATCCTTCCGAGCGGCCAAGACCTATCACGGTCATGTAGTGAGTTGCCTGGGATGGGGGCAACACAGCCTGGCGCCGTTGTCCTTTCGTGGGGCGAGCTACTCTGGCGTGTTTACCTTGTTACCGTTGTTGACTGCAAAAGGGTGTGAACATCACGGGCAGATCCTTTCCGAGGCCGCGCGGTTGATCGATGCCGGCAAGCTCAAGCCGATCATGGATGGGCATCAATTCGATTTGCACAGTGCAAACGCCGCTTACGATCTGCTCGCAGGCGGCGCGCAAGGGCGCTTGGCGATCGAGATCTAACTCAAGGCTTCACGCACGAAATCCAGACGGTCCTGACCGAAGAACAACTGTTTGCCTACAAACATGCTGGGTGCACCGAACACGCCGCGTTGAACGGCCTGTTCGGTGTTGTCTTTGAGGGCAGCCTTTACACGTTCTTCATTAGCCAGTGCCAGCAGCTCATCCGGGTCAAAGCCATGTTCGGTGAGCACGGCAGCCACCACAGTGGGGTCTCCCAAGTGGCGGCCATCGACCCAGAGCGCGCGGAACAGGCAATCGACAACGTCCTGGAAACGTTCAGGGTGGTGCAATTGGACGCCGGTGATCACGCGCATCAATACCAGGGTGTTGATGGGAAAATGCGGGTTGAACTGGAGCGGCACGTTGTAGCGACGGGCATAACGTGCCAGGTCATCAAACATGTAGCGACCTTTTGCGGGAACGGTGATTGGAGAGGCGTTGCCGGTGGCCTTGAACACGCCGCCCAACAGCATGGGCTTGTACACCAACTGCGTACCGGTTGCCGCGCACAACGCCGGCAGTTGAGTGTAGGCCAGGTAGGTGGCAGGGCTGCCGAGGTCAAAGAAGAATTCCAAGGTTTTACTCATGGTCGATGCTCGCTGCTTATTGTTATGGGGCGTGCTCACCAGGGTTCATTCCAGGGACGCAGGTCCAGTTCGAAGGTCCAGGCATCGCGTGGCTGGCTATGCAGGTACCAATAGTTATCGGCGATGTGCTCGGGGTTGAGGATGCCGTCCTGGTCCTTGAGCGCGTATTTTTGCGGAAAATTGTCGCGAATGAAGTCGGTGTCAATGGCGCCGTCGACCACGATATGGGCGACGTGGATGTTCCTGGGGCCCAATTCCCGCGCCATGCTCTGCGCAAGCGCCCGAATTCCGTGCTTGGCCCCGGCGAATGCAGCAAAACCTGCCGCACCGCGCAATCCTGCGGTGGCTCCTGTGAACAGAATGGTGCCTCGATTGCGCGTGACCATGCGCTTGGCCACCTCGCGTGCATTCAGGAAGCCCGAAAAACAGGCCATCTCCCAGATCTTGAAATACTTGCGCGCGGTTTCTTCGAGGATGCTGCACGGGACGTTGGCGCCGATGTTGAACACGAAGGCTTCGATGGGGCCCAGGTTGGTTTCGATGTTTTCGATCAGTGCGATGACGTCGTCTTCCTTACGTGCATCGCAGGCAAACCCATGGGTCTCGCCGCCTGCAGCTTGAATACTGTCTACCAGTGGCTGCAGCTTGTCGGCACTGCGGCGTGTCACGCAGGCCACATAGCCTTCGCGGGCAAAGCGTTTGGCAATGGCGCCGCCGGTTGCGTCACCGGCGCCCACTACCAATACGATTTTCTTGTTGTGCGTCATGGGAACTCCGTTGGCTCGATAGTCGAGCAGGAGTTTAGACGCAGCGCCGCGAAGGGCTGGATTTGTATCTGGAATTTAATAGGAGCAGTCAGGGGATGACTGCTCGAGCAACTATTTACAGATGACGATCATGCTTCGGCTGGTATAGCCGGCAGGATTGAGGCCGAAGGGGTAGTCCCCTGGTTCCTCGGAGTTGTCACCGGACTTTGCGATAACCCGATAGCCCTTGGCGCCGCAAGAGTTGGTTGCGCTGGTGTAGCACTGGTCCCAGGAAGAAGACAGGCCGGAACAGTTGATATGCAGCCCTTTTTTGCCACGTTTCACTTCTGTCTTGGTGGTCGCGGCACAACCGGCAATCGCCATGACCATTAACAGTATAAAAATTCGCTTCATTCCTATCCTTAATAGCCACCCTGCAGTGCTACAGGCGGCTCTACTCGCTCTCGGGTGTCGCGTTAGCGCTGTCCTTGTCGGAGTTCTCCATGAATGACATTTGTTGACCGCTTAAACATGGCCTAAATGAGCGCCAAATGCCAGAGCTACATTCAAACAGGCTTCAATCGGCTGGAACCAGCGGTTTTGAGTCGTTGCGCATCGTCACCGTTGCGCCTACGGAGGCCAAGATGATGCAAATGATCGCCAGCCACTGCGCGAATGACAGGTGTTCGTGCAGGAACAACAGGCCGGAGAAGGCGCCAAACGCTGGTTCGATGCTCATGAGCGTGCCGAAGGTGCGGGCGGGAAGGCGCGTCAGTGCGACCATTTCCAGGGTATAGGGCAGAGCGGTGGACAGAATGGCCACACCGATGGCGATAGGGATCAACGCGGGGGTCAGCAATGCGCTGCCTGCATGGACGATGCCGATAGGGGCAACAAACAAGGCTGCGATCATTACGCCAAGGGCGGCGGTCTGCACGCCGTTGTCATTACCGGCTTTCTGACCATACAGAATGTAGAGCGCCCAGCAGACCCCGGCACCCAGGGCGTAGCTCGCTCCCACTAGATCGATCCCGCTGCTCGCTTCGCCCAGTGGGATAAGCAAGAGCAAGCCGATGATCGCCAGGGCAATCCACAGGAAGTCGACTGCGCGTCGAGAGGCATAGATAGCGACAGCCAACGGGCCGGTGAATTCCAGGGCGACCGCAATCCCCAAAGGTACGCTGCGCAGGGACATATAGAAGAGGAAGTTCATGCCGCCCAATGCCATTCCATAGATGATCACCGTTCGCAGGGACTTTGCCGTCAACGTGGCGCGCCATGGGCGTAATAGAAACAGCATGATCACGCTGGCAAAAATCAGGCGCAGTGCCGTGGTGCCCTGTGCCCCGACGATAGGGAACATGGTCTTGGCCAGCGAGGCGCCGGACTGGATGGAGGCCATGGCGATCAGCAGCAGGCCAATGGGGAACAATGTCGCGCCCAGGCTGCGGGGGGAGGTGGTCATTTGGGAGTGTTTGTCCAAAGTCATAGTAAAAGAAGCATGGGCGCTATGATGCTTAACTGTTTGAGAATGGGCAATATATTGCTCAACTATCCTTCTGACGTTTTTATAAAGGGCGGATTTTGAAGTTTCCAGCGCCTTTGATAGAAAAACCAAATTAGGAGTTGACGGCAGATTTCAGAAGTCTATAATTCGCCCCACTTCCGGCGCAGTCGAAACGGAAAACTCCTTGGTAAACAATGAGTTATGTAAGTTTCGGCAGCAAGTTGCTTCAGTTCATCGAAGCCAAAAGGGAGTTGAAAAAGAGGTGTTGACAGCAGCGTGTAACGCTGTAGAATTCGCCTCCCGCTAACGAGAGATCGAAGGCGCAAGTGGTTGAAGTTGTTGAAGAATTCTTCGAAAACTTCTGAAAATAATCACTTGACAGCAAATGAGGCTGCTGTAGAATGCGCGCCTCGGTTGAGACGAAAGATCTTAACCAACCGCTCTTTAACAACTGAATCAAGCAATTCGTGTGGGTGCTTGTGGAGTCAGACTGATAGTCAACAAGATTATCAGCATCACAAGTTACTCCGCGAGAAATCAAAGATGTAACCAACGATTGCTGAGCCAAGTTTAGGGTTTCTTAAAAACCCAAAGATGTTTGAACTGAAGAGTTTGATCATGGCTCAGATTGAACGCTGGCGGCAGGCCTAACACATGCAAGTCGAGCGGTAGAGAGAAGCTTGCTTCTCTTGAGAGCGGCGGACGGGTGAGTAATGCCTAGGAATCTGCCTGGTAGTGGGGGATAACGTTCGGAAACGAACGCTAATACCGCATACGTCCTACGGGAGAAAGCAGGGGACCTTCGGGCCTTGCGCTATCAGATGAGCCTAGGTCGGATTAGCTAGTTGGTGAGGTAATGGCTCACCAAGGCGACGATCCGTAACTGGTCTGAGAGGATGATCAGTCACACTGGAACTGAGACACGGTCCAGACTCCTACGGGAGGCAGCAGTGGGGAATATTGGACAATGGGCGAAAGCCTGATCCAGCCATGCCGCGTGTGTGAAGAAGGTCTTCGGATTGTAAAGCACTTTAAGTTGGGAGGAAGGGCAGTTACCTAATACGTGATTGTTTTGACGTTACCGACAGAATAAGCACCGGCTAACTCTGTGCCAGCAGCCGCGGTAATACAGAGGGTGCAAGCGTTAATCGGAATTACTGGGCGTAAAGCGCGCGTAGGTGGTTTGTTAAGTTGGATGTGAAATCCCCGGGCTCAACCTGGGAACTGCATTCAAAACTGACTGACTAGAGTATGGTAGAGGGTGGTGGAATTTCCTGTGTAGCGGTGAAATGCGTAGATATAGGAAGGAACACCAGTGGCGAAGGCGACCACCTGGACTAATACTGACACTGAGGTGCGAAAGCGTGGGGAGCAAACAGGATTAGATACCCTGGTAGTCCACGCCGTAAACGATGTCAACTAGCCGTTGGAAGCCTTGAGCTTTTAGTGGCGCAGCTAACGCATTAAGTTGACCGCCTGGGGAGTACGGCCGCAAGGTTAAAACTCAAATGAATTGACGGGGGCCCGCACAAGCGGTGGAGCATGTGGTTTAATTCGAAGCAACGCGAAGAACCTTACCAGGCCTTGACATCCAATGAACTTTCTAGAGATAGATTGGTGCCTTCGGGAACATTGAGACAGGTGCTGCATGGCTGTCGTCAGCTCGTGTCGTGAGATGTTGGGTTAAGTCCCGTAACGAGCGCAACCCTTGTCCTTAGTTACCAGCACGTAATGGTGGGCACTCTAAGGAGACTGCCGGTGACAAACCGGAGGAAGGTGGGGATGACGTCAAGTCATCATGGCCCTTACGGCCTGGGCTACACACGTGCTACAATGGTCGGTACAGAGGGTTGCCAAGCCGCGAGGTGGAGCTAATCCCATAAAACCGATCGTAGTCCGGATCGCAGTCTGCAACTCGACTGCGTGAAGTCGGAATCGCTAGTAATCGCGAATCAGAATGTCGCGGTGAATACGTTCCCGGGCCTTGTACACACCGCCCGTCACACCATGGGAGTGGGTTGCACCAGAAGTAGCTAGTCTAACCTTCGGGGGGACGGTTACCACGGTGTGATTCATGACTGGGGTGAAGTCGTAACAAGGTAGCCGTAGGGGAACCTGCGGCTGGATCACCTCCTTAATCGACGACATCAGCTGCTCCATAAGTTCCCACACGAATTGCTTGATTCATTGAAGAAGACGATAGAAGCAGCTTTAAGCTCCAAGCTGATAGCTCATAGCTAATCAGTTGCGCTCGAAATTGGGTCTGTAGCTCAGTTGGTTAGAGCGCACCCCTGATAAGGGTGAGGTCGGCAGTTCGAATCTGCCCAGACCCACCAATTTTGTTATGGGGCCATAGCTCAGCTGGGAGAGCGCCTGCCTTGCACGCAGGAGGTCAACGGTTCGATCCCGTTTGGCTCCACCATATAACTGCTTCTGCTGTTAGAGTTTAGAAATGAATATTCAAGTGTGAATATTGATTTCTAGTCTTTGATTAGATCGTTCTTTAAAAATTTGGGTATGTGATAGAAAGATAGACTGAACGTTACTTTCACTGGTAACGGATCAGGCTAAGGTAAAATTTGTGAGTTCTCTTAGTTGAGAAATTCGAATTTTCGGCGAATGTTGTCTTCACAGTATAACCAGATTGCTTGGGGTTATATGGTCAAGTGAAGAAGCGCATACGGTGGATGCCTTGGCAGTCAGAGGCGATGAAAGACGTGGTAGCCTGCGAAAAGCTTCGGGGAGTCGGCAAACAGACTTTGATCCGGAGATGTCTGAATGGGGGAACCCAGCCATCATAAGATGGTTATCTTGTACTGAATACATAGGTGCAAGAGGCGAACCAGGGGAACTGAAACATCTAAGTACCCTGAGGAAAAGAAATCAACCGAGATTCCCTTAGTAGTGGCGAGCGAACGGGGACTAGCCCTTAAGTGGCTTTGAGATTAGCGGAACGTTCTGGAAAGTACGGCCATAGTGGGTGATAGCCCTGTACGCGAAAATCTCTTAGTCATGAAATCGAGTAGGACGGAGCACGAGAAACTTTGTCTGAATATGGGGGGACCATCCTCCAAGGCTAAATACTACTGACTGACCGATAGTGAACTAGTACCGTGAGGGAAAGGCGAAAAGAACCCCGGAGAGGGGAGTGAAATAGATCCTGAAACCGTATGCGTACAAGCAGTGGGAGCCCACTTTGTTGGGTGACTGCGTACCTTTTGTATAATGGGTCAGCGACTTATTTTCAGTGGCGAGCTTAACCGAATAGGGGAGGCGTAGCGAAAGCGAGTCTTAATAGGGCGTCTAGTCGCTGGGAATAGACCCGAAACCGGGCGATCTATCCATGGGCAGGTTGAAGGTTGGGTAACACTAACTGGAGGACCGAACCGACTACCGTTGAAAAGTTAGCGGATGACCTGTGGATCGGAGTGAAAGGCTAATCAAGCTCGGAGATAGCTGGTTCTCCTCGAAAGCTATTTAGGTAGCGCCTCATGTATCACTGTAGGGGGTAGAGCACTGTTTCGGCTAGGGGGTCATCCCGACTTACCAAACCGATGCAAACTCCGAATACCTACAAGTGCCGAGCATGGGAGACACACGGCGGGTGCTAACGTCCGTCGTGAAAAGGGAAACAACCCAGACCGTCAGCTAAGGTCCCAAAGTTATGGTTAAGTGGGAAACGATGTGGGAAGGCTTAGACAGCTAGGAGGTTGGCTTAGAAGCAGCCACCCTTTAAAGAAAGCGTAATAGCTCACTAGTCGAGTCGGCCTGCGCGGAAGATGTAACGGGGCTCAAACCATACACCGAAGCTACGGGTATCACGTAAGTGATGCGGTAGAGGAGCGTTCTGTAAGCCTGTGAAGGTGAGTTGAGAAGCTTGCTGGAGGTATCAGAAGTGCGAATGCTGACATGAGTAACGACAATGGGTGTGAAAAACACCCACGCCGAAAGACCAAGGTTTCCTGCGCAACGTTAATCGACGCAGGGTTAGTCGGTCCCTAAGGCGAGGCTGAAAAGCGTAGTCGATGGAAAACAGGTTAATATTCCTGTACTTCTGGTTATTGCGATGGAGGGACGGAGAAGGCTAGGCCAGCTTGGCGTTGGTTGTCCAAGTTTAAGGTGGTAGGCTGAGATCTTAGGTAAATCCGGGATCTTAAGGCCGAGAGCTGATGACGAGCTAACTTTTAGTTAGCGAAGTGGTTGATGCCATGCTTCCAAGAAAAGCTTCTAAGCTTCAGGTAACCAGGAACCGTACCCCAAACCGACACAGGTGGTTGGGTAGAGAATACCAAGGCGCTTGAGAGAACTCGGGTGAAGGAACTAGGCAAAATGGCACCGTAACTTCGGGAGAAGGTGCGCCGGTGAGGGTGAAGGACTTGCTCCGTAAGCTCATGCCGGTCGAAGATACCAGGCCGCTGCGACTGTTTATTAAAAACACAGCACTCTGCAAACACGAAAGTGGACGTATAGGGTGTGACGCCTGCCCGGTGCCGGAAGGTTAATTGATGGGGTTAGCTAACGCGAAGCTCTTGATCGAAGCCCCGGTAAACGGCGGCCGTAACTATAACGGTCCTAAGGTAGCGAAATTCCTTGTCGGGTAAGTTCCGACCTGCACGAATGGCGTAACGATGGCGGCGCTGTCTCCACCCGAGACTCAGTGAAATTGAAATCGCTGTGAAGATGCAGTGTATCCGCGGCTAGACGGAAAGACCCCGTGAACCTTTACTATAGCTTTGCACTGGACTTTGAATTTGCTTGTGTAGGATAGGTGGGAGGCTTTGAAGCGTGGACGCCAGTTCGCGTGGAGCCATCCTTGAAATACCACCCTGGCAACTTTGAGGTTCTAACTCAGGTCCGTTATCCGGATCGAGGACAGTGTATGGTGGGTAGTTTGACTGGGGCGGTCTCCTCCTAAAGAGTAACGGAGGAGTACGAAGGTGCGCTCAGACCGGTCGGAAATCGGTCGTAGAGTATAAAGGCAAAAGCGCGCTTGACTGCGAGACAGACACGTCGAGCAGGTACGAAAGTAGGTCTTAGTGATCCGGTGGTTCTGTATGGAAGGGCCATCGCTCAACGGATAAAAGGTACTCCGGGGATAACAGGCTGATACCGCCCAAGAGTTCATATCGACGGCGGTGTTTGGCACCTCGATGTCGGCTCATCACATCCTGGGGCTGAAGCCGGTCCCAAGGGTATGGCTGTTCGCCATTTAAAGTGGTACGCGAGCTGGGTTTAGAACGTCGTGAGACAGTTCGGTCCCTATCTGCCGTGGACGTTTGAGATTTGAGAGGGGCTGCTCCTAGTACGAGAGGACCGGAGTGGACGAACCTCTGGTGTTCCGGTTGTCACGCCAGTGGCATTGCCGGGTAGCTATGTTCGGAATAGATAACCGCTGAAAGCATCTAAGCGGGAAACTAGCCTCAAGATGAGATCTCACTGGAACCTTGAGTTCCCTGAAGGGCCGTCGAAGACTACGACGTTGATAGGTTGGGTGTGTAAGCGCTGTGAGGCGTTGAGCTAACCAATACTAATTGCCCGTGAGGCTTGACCATATAACACCCAAGCAATTTGACTACTCTAACGAGCATCAGATTGCGGTGTGTGAAGATGATACGAACCGAAAGTTCGATATCTCACAAAACACCGATCTGTCACATACCCAATTTGCTGAAGCGAGGCCATTAGGTCACGACTCAGTACCCGAATTTCTTGACGACCATAGAGCATTGGAACCACCTGATCCCATCCCGAACTCAGCAGTGAAACGATGCATCGCCGATGGTAGTGTGGGGTTTCCCCATGTGAGAGTAGGTCATCGTCAAGATTAAATTCCAGAACCCCTGTTTGCTAACGCAGACAGGGGTTTTGTTTTGGGCGGTCGGAAAGTACGTAGAGACTCATTGCCGTGCACTGCTGGTCAACGCCGTCACCGATAACAGACCATTGAAGCGCCACTCCTCATGAATCCCCTCTTTTTGCATCCCGACCAGCGCACGCTCTTCCTCTACGACTTTCCTCATAAAAGCGGCTCATGAACCTGCCGTTGGGCAAATGGATACAAAGTGTTTCCGCATTTTTGGTATGGTGCAGCACATTTTCACAAGGACTGATCTTTCAACCGCAGGAAGCGGCGTCGACCTTCTTCAACGAGATGCTGTAGAAATGCCTGAACCTATACCGATCAAGGATCACGAAAAAGAAAACCGCTTGGTCAACAAACGCCTGCTTGCCTGCGCGCTGTTGGTTATTGGCATCACCTGCGCCCTGGTGGCACGCATGTACTTCCTGCAGGTCGTACAGTTCGACTACCACTCCACTATTTCCGAGAACAACCGCGTCCACGTGCTGCCTATTACGCCGACGCGTGGGTTGATCTATGACCGCAACGGCGTCGTGCTGGCTGACAACCGTCCCAGCTACAACCTGACCATCACCCGTGAACGCACCACCGACCTCAAGGGGGAGTTGGACGCCATCGTCAGTTTGCTGCACTTGCCGGCAGAAGACCGTGCTGTATTCGACAAGGCACTGAAGCAAGCGCGGCACCCCTTCGTTCCTGTGACATTGTTTTATGAGCTGACCGAAGAGCAGATCGCGCTGCTGGCCGTGAATGAGTTTCGCCTACCGGGGGTGGACGTAGAACCGCAATTCGTTCGTCACTACCCCCTGGGCGCTCACTTTGCCCATTCCATCGGTTACGTAGGGCGGATCAACGAGAAAGAATCCAAAGCCCTCGACTCGGTGGAGTACCGGGGCACCCAGTCCATCGGCAAGACCGGGATCGAGCGCTTCTACGAGTCCGAATTGCATGGCCACGTAGGCTATGAAGAGGTCGAGACCAATGCCCAGGGCCGCGTACTGCGTGTGCTCAAGCACACCGATCCGATTCCGGGAAAAAACATTGTCCTTAGCCTCGACGTTCACCTCCAGGAAGCCGCAGAAGAGGCCTTGGGTGATCGACGCGGTTCGGTGGTTGCCCTCGACCCGCAGACCGGTGAAGTGCTGGCGATGGTCAGTAAGCCAAGCTTCGATCCGAACCTGTTCGTCACCGGTATCAGCTTCAAGGAATACGCCGCCCTGCATGACTCCATCGATCGGCCGCTGTTCAACCGCGTCCTCAGGGGCCTCTACGCGCCAGGCTCGACCATCAAGCCGGAGGTCGCCATCGCCGGCCTGGACAGTGGCGTCGTCACCGCCCAGACCCGCGTGTTCGACCCGGGTTACTACCAACTGCCGGACTTCGATCACAAATACCGCAACTGGAATCACAGCGGCGACGGCTGGGTAGATATGGACGCCGCCATCATGCGCTCCAACGACACCTACTTTTACGACCTAGCCCACAAGCTCGGCATCGATCGCCTGCACGACTACCTGGCTGAGTTCGGCCTGGGTCAGAAAGTGTCGCTGGATATGTTCGAAGAGTCAGCCGGCCTGATGCCCTCCCAGGCCTGGAAGCGCGCCACCCGCCGGCAACCCTGGTTCCCGGGTGAAACCGTGATCCTCGGCATTGGCCAGGGCTATATGCAGGTCACACCGCTGCAATTGGCCCAAGCCACAGCGCTGATCGCCAACAAGGGCGTGTGGAATCGGCCTCACTTGGCCAAGACCATCAATGGCGTGCCTCCCGTGGATGAAAACCCGATGCCCAACGTCGTCCTCAAGGACCCGCGTGATTGGGAGCAGGTCAACCACGGCATGCAACTGGTGATGCACGACCCACGCGGCATTGCCCGCGCTGCCGCACAAGGTGCGCAATACCGCATCGCCGGCAAGAGTGGTACGGCACAAGTGGTCGCGATCAAGCAGGGTGAGCGTTACAACCGTGAAAAGACCCTGGAACGCCACCGCGACAACGCCTTGTTCGTCGGTTTCGCGCCAGCCGAACATCCGAAGATCGTGATTTCGGTGATGATCGAAAACGGCGAGGCCGGCGGTCGTGTTGCAGGACCGGTAGTGCGCCAGATCATGGACGCCTGGTTACTCGACCAAGAAGGTCACCTGAAGCCGCAGTACGCGACACCGGCTAAAGCACCCGGAGACCCGAAGGTCTAATCAGGTTTGCCACCCGTCCCACTGCTCTACGCCTTCATAGGCAAGCCAGGGCACCGCATGGGATGTCCAGATATGCGCGGTGGGCCTGACGCCTGGATCATCATCCAGCGTCGCCACCCGCACAATGACGTGGGGTTGGTGCCCGCGCTCCGCCATCAGGTGCGAACCGCAGCGCGAACAGAAATGCCTGAACTTGCCTGGCGACGATTCGAATGACGCCAGCAGGGCTTCGCCCTGGGTCCAGCGAAAGTGTTCACGCATCACGCCCGCCGTCGCCACAAATGCTGCCGCATGCACCTTGCGACAGCTGTCGCAGTGGCAGTGGCTGATGGGCATGTCGAGGCCGTCCACTTGGTAGCGCACGCCTTTACAGAAGCAACTTCCATTCAACGGGTCAGTCATAACGTATAGCCGGTTCAAGGATGGGGTCATCATGATTGCTTACAACCCAAGGTTGCGCATTATTTGATGTCGCCTACTGTCAATGGAGGAGGTGACTTATGCACGTATTAGATCGCATCGAACGAAAAGTCCTGCTCAACGCTTCACGTAAACAGGTGTGGGAAGCCCTCACCGATGCCGAGCAATTCGGCAGTTGGTTTGGTATCGCCCTCAGCGGCAAAAGCTTTGTTGCCGGGCAAACCCTTGAGGCGCCGATCACTTATCCCGGTTACGAGCATGTGATCTGGAAGGCCAGAATCGAACGCATCCTGCCGCAAACACTGTTCTCGTTCCGGTGGCACCCCTTCGCGGTCGAGGAGGGCGTCGACTACGACCAGGAAACCCCGACACTGGTGGAATTCACCATTGAGGACCGAGCACCGGGCATTCTACTGCGGGTGGTCGAGTCGGGGTTTGACGCAGTGCCTGAGGCACGGCGGCAGAAAGCCTTCAAGATGAATTCCCGTGGCTGGGATGAGCAGATGGGCAACATCGAAACTTACCTGAGCCAAGCCCGTCAAGCTTGACCGCAATGGGCATCATGCTTGATGCCCACTTTTCTAACCTATTCAGCCTACACCTGCACCTCACCGCCTTCGGCACCTGCCAGCACTACCTGATGCTTGGCCGCATCCACCGCCAATACCTTTGTGGTGACTTCATCGGCCCCAACGGATTTTGACCGGCGGATATCGACAGCGTGGGCGACGAGGTTGGGCGGACAGAAGCGTGGCCAGGGCAACCGCCTGGCGCAGGCAACGGTGATCAGAAGTCCACAGTCGCCGACAGCTTGGCGACACGTGGATCGCCCTGGCTGAGGAAACCGCCCTGGGCTGATTCCCAGTACTTCTCGTTGGCAACGTTTTCCACGGTGGCACCGAGGGTGACATCCCGCTGAGCCACCTTGAAGTTGTAGCGTGCGCCTACGTCGAAGCGGTTCCACGCTGGCAGGCTCAGGTTATTGGCGGCGTCGGCATACTGGCCACCGGTGCGCAGCATGCGGCCGTTGAGCGTCACGCCCTGCAGGCCAGGCACATCCCAATCCACGTTGGCATTGAGCTGGAACGAAGGCACGCCGATCGCGCGGTTACCGTCGTTGGCACCGTTTTGCGTGTCCTTGAGCTCGGTCTTCATGACTGTCACACCGCCCAGCAAGCGCAGGCCGCTAACCGGTTCGCCAAACACGTTCAGCTCCACGCCTTTGTTGATCTGCTGGCCCTCTCGCACGTAGCGCGCTGTCGTAGCATCAATGACCTGTACGTAGCCGGCTCCAGGCTGTTCGATGCGGTACACACCCAACGTCGCCCCATAGGTGCCCATGTCGACTTTTACCCCGGCTTCAATCTGCTTGGAGCGTGCCGGTGCATAGGGCTGGCCTCCGCCAATAACAGTCCTGTTCCCGGAGTTGACAGGGGAAGTCGGACCTTGGGCCAAGCCTTCAATCCTGTTCGCGTAGAAGGACACATGTTCCCAGGGTTTGAAGACGAGGCCGTAGACCGGCGTAGTGATCGACTCGTCATAATTGGCCGTGCGGGTACCGCTCATGTAGTTGTAACCCTGCACAACGATCTGCTGGCGGCGTGCACCGACCGTCACCAACAGGCGGTCGTCGAAGAACCCCAGGGTGTCGGACACTGCCGTACTGCGCACAAAGGTCTTGGCCGTGATGGTCGGGTCGCTGAAATCGGTGCCAGGGGTATTGCGTGGATTATTCAGGGCCGGTGGCGCTCCCGTCACAGGGTTGTAGATGTTGGTTAGGGTGCGTGGGGTGGCGAACACATAGGCATTGCGCGCCTGGGTCCAGATGCCGGCCAGGCCGAAGTTGAGACGATGGCTCACAGGGCCGGTCTGGAATTTGCCATTCAGGCCACCCATCAAGCTGCTGTTGTCTTCCTCATGCGCGATGGTCGAACCGCTGGCGGTTGCATTGCCAAGGTTATCGGTCAGCGTCACCGACGAGTACTGCCCCATTTCACGGGTGTGCTTGGCCCCGCCTGCCGCATAAACCGTCCAGTTGTCGTTCAAGTCGTACTCGGCGCGCAGCATGCCCAGGGTGTCTTCAAGGTTGGTGTTGCTCCAGCTCGGCGCGTAGTTGGTGTCAGCCGACGGTGCATCCGGGATATGGGTGGCCGTGCCCAGGAACACCGAGTTGCGCCCGCCGTTGATGCGTTGCTTCTGATACACAAAGTCACTGGACAGGCGCAACGCATCGCCGCGGTAATCCAGGCCGACCGCAAACAGTTTCGAGCGCTGGTTTTCATCATCGATGCCGGTATCGCCTTCGCGCTGGGACAGGTTTACCCGCGCGCCAAAACGGTTGTCTTCACCGAATCGCTGGCCTATGTCCAAGTGCTCGCCCACTCGGCCATCGCTGCTGATATCGGTGCTGAAGCGACGCAGCGGGACGTCGTCGGCGCGCTTGGGTTGCAGGTTCACACCACCGCCGATCCCCGAACCGCCTGGCGTTACGCCGTTGATAAAGGCATTGGGTCCCTTGAACACTTCCACGCGCTCCAAGGCGTCAGTGGAGATGATCTGGCGCGGCAGGATGCCGTACAGGCCGTTGAAGGAAATGTCGTCACCGTTCAGCGGCAGGCCACGGATCATGAAGGTCTGCGCCTGGTTGGCAAAACCTGACGCCTGGCGCACGGACGAATCATTGAGCAGCACATCACCGACAGTTTCGGCCTGCTGGTCGCGAATCAACTTTTCGGTGTAGGAGGCCATGCTGAACGGCACATCCATGATGTCCTGGTTACCCAGCACACCCAACTGACCGCCGCGTGCCACCTGGCCGCCAGCGTATACCGGAGGCAGGGCGTTTGGAGCGGGCGCTTCGGCGTTGATGCTGGTGGCGCCCAGTTCCAGTGTGTTGCCATCCTGACGGTTGTTCGCATCCTCCGGAGTGGCGGGTGTTGCGGCGTGGGCTGTGAGGCTCATGGAGCAGCAAAGGGCGAGCAGGGTAGGGCGAAATGGCACAGCAAAGGTGGCACGGATGGGCATGGTCGATCCTGACGGCGAACCGTTATGTGAGGAAAAGGGCAACAGCGTTGCGCGTCCTCACTGCGCGGATACGACTCCGTCGCGAATGATAGTAATTATTATTAACGTCTTGCAACAAATTTATGAGATTCAGGTCTGCGCGCGCGGATGCCGAGTAGAATCACGCCCTGAAAGCGATTCCTGAGGTGCGGTACGGTGGATTTACAGCAGGGTTTTGTCCTGACCCGGCATTGGCGAGATACCCCGGCGGGTACGGAGGTCAGCTTCTGGCTGGCCACCGACCAGGGCCCGAGGTTTATCCGCCTACCCGTGCAGACGTCGGTGATGTTCATCCCCGAAGCCCATCGCAAGCCGTTGGATTGGCTGCTCAAGGGCGAGCGCGACATCGAATTGCGCCCGTTGCAGCTCTGCGATTTTCATCATCGCCCCGTGCTGGGCCTGTATACGCGCCAGCACCGCCAAGCGATGGACGTGGAAAAACGCCTGCGCGCTGCCGGGGTTGATGTCTACGAAGGCGACGTGCGCCCACCCGAGCGCTACATGATGGAGCGCTTCATCACCGCACCGGTGTGGTTCGGCGGCACACCGGACGCCACCGGCGTGCTCTGTGACGCGCAGATGAAGCCCGCGCCCGACTACCGCCCGCCGCTTAAGCTGGTGTCCCTCGACATCGAGACCACCGCCCAGGGCGATCTCTACTCCATCGCCCTCGAAGGCTGCGGCGAGCGCCAGGTGTACATGCTCGGCCCGCCGAACAAACCCGCCGCCGTGGACTTCAAGCTCGACTACTGCGACACCCGCGCCCAACTGCTCGAACGCCTCAATCAATGGCTCGCCCTGCACGACCCCGACGCGATCATCGGCTGGAACGTGGTGCAATTCGATCTGCGCGTGCTCCACGAACATGCCCAGCGCCTCAATGTGCCGCTCATGCTTGGGCGGGGTGAAGAACCCATGGCCTGGCGCGAACACGGCAGCCGCAACCATTACTTTGCGGCGGCGGCGGGGCGCTTGATCATCGATGGCATCGAAGCCCTGCGTTCGGCCACCTGGAGCTTCGAATCCTTCAGCCTGGAAAACGTCGCGCAAACTCTGCTGGGCGAGGGCAAGGACATCTCCACGCCGTACCAGCGCATGGACGAAATCAACCGCATGTTCGCCGAGGACAAGCCCGCGCTGGCGCGCTACAACCTCAAGGACTGCGAACTGGTCACGCGGATTTTCGAGAAAACCGAACTGCTCAAGTTCCTGTTGGAGCGCGCCAGCGTCACCGGCTTGCCGGCCGACCGCAACGGTGGCTCCGTCGCTGCGTTCACCCATTTGTATATGCCGCTGATGCACCGCCAGGGTTTCGTCGCGCCGAACCTGGGCGATAAACCGCCCCAGGCCAGCCCCGGCGGTTTTGTCATGGACTCACGCCCAGGCCTCTACGAATCAGTGCTGGTGCTCGATTACAAAAGCCTTTACCCGTCGATCATCCGCAGTTTCCTGATCGACCCGGTGGGCCTGATCGAAGGCCTCAAGCACCCCGACGACAGCGAGTCCGTGGAAGGCTTTCGCGGCGCACGTTTCTCTCGCACCCGGCATTGCCTGCCGTCCATCGTCGCGCGGGTCTCCGAAGGCCGTGAAGTGGCCAAGCGTGAACACAATGCCCCGCTGTCCCAGGCCCTGAAAATCATCATGAACGCCTTCTATGGCGTACTCGGTTCCAGTGGCTGCCGCTTCTTCGATACGCGGTTGGCCTCGTCGATTACGATGCGTGGCCACCAGATCATGCGCCAGACCCGCGAGCTGGTCGAAGCCCAAGGTTATGAGGTGATCTACGGCGACACCGACTCGACTTTTGTCTGGCTCGGCAGTGCACACGGCCAGGAGGACGCGGGGCGCATCGGCCGGGCGTTGGTGCAGCACGTCAACGACTGGTGGCGCGAGCACCTGCAAACGGCATTCGGGCTGCAAAGCGCGCTGGAATTGCAGTATGAAACCCACTTCACCCGCTTCCTCATGCCGACCATCCGGGGCGCAGAGGAGGGCAGCAAAAAACGCTACGCCGGGCTGGTTGTGCACAGCGATGGCCGTGAAGAAATGGTCTACAAAGGCCTGGAAACCGTGCGCAGCGACTGGTCGCCCCTGGCGCGCCGATTCCAGCAGGAACTCTACCAGCGCATCTTCCATCGCCAGCCCCACCAGGATTACATCCGCGACTATGTGCGCCTAACCCTCAGCGGCGAATTCGATGAGTTGCTGATCTACCGCAAACGCCTGCGCCGTCAGCTGGACGACTACGAGCGCAACGTGCCGCCCCATGTCCGCGCCGCGCGCCTGGCCGATGAGTACAACGATCGCATGAACCGCCCGCGCCAGTACCAGCGCGGTGGCTGGATCAGTTACGTGATCAGCGTCAACGGCCCGGAACCGCTGGAAGTGCGGCACGCGCCCATCGACTACGACCACTACGTCACCCGGCAACTGCAGCCGGTGGCGGATGCGATCCTGCCGTTCGTGAATGACGATTTCAGCACCCTGGTGGGCGGTCAGATGGGCCTGTTTTAAAACGCTTGATTCGTCCGGGTGGGAGCCTGCACTCTCTGTCACTGATGACCACCCAGACGGCGCTTGCACCATGACCCTGATCTCTCTGACCGGAACCACGGTCGAACTCTTGCCGCTGCAAAGGGAACACAAGACCGCCTTGCTCGAAGCCGCAGCCGATGGCGAATTGTGGAACCTCAAGGTCACCAACGTACCGGGCCCGGACACCGTCGATCAGTACATCGACACCGCCCTTGCAGGGCGTGACGCCGGCAGCATGATCCCGTTTACCTTGGTGCGTCGTGATGACGGCCAGGTGGTGGGTAGCACGCGGTTCTGGAAGGTCGACCGGATCAATCGCAAGCTGGAAATCGGCCATACCTGGCTGGCGCTGTCCACGCAGAAAAGCGCGATCAACACCGAAGCAAAGCTGCTGTTGCTGACCTACGCGTTCGAAGTGCTCGACTGCGTGCGCGTGCAATTCACCACCGACGAACTCAACGAAAAATCCCGCGCCGCGATCCTGCGGCTCGGCGCCGTGCAGGAAGGCATTGTGCGCCACGAACGCATCATGCCCGACGGGCGCAAGCGCAACTCGGTGCGCTTCAGCATCATCGACTCGGAATGGCCGCAGGTGAAGGCCAACTTGCAGGCCAAACTGCAACGCTAGGAGGAAAAGCCCATGTACACCCTTTATGGCATCGACGAATCCGGCTCCTGCATGATCGAAGTCGCCCTACAGCGCTGTGCGGTGCCGTGGCGACGGGTGGACGCGGCCTCCTGGGCAGAGGGTGAGGGCAGTGATGAGCTGGCCCGGATCAACCCGCTCAAGCAGGTACCCACCCTGATCACCCCCGATGGCCAGGTGTTGACGGAAAGCGCCGCGATCCTGATCCACCTGGGCTTGGAATATCCCGCCTCGGAGCTGCTGGCCGGCGACCGCGCGCAGATCATTCGCGGCCTTGTGTACATCGCGGCCAACTGCTATTCGGCGATCGGCATCATTGACTACCCGCAACGCTGGCTCGGCGACGTCAACGAAACCGTACAGGCGCAGCTGGTGACAGGCACTCGACGATACTTGCACCAGGCCTGGGTGGTGTTTGCCGATCAGTTCGATGGGCAGTTGTTCGCCCCGAACGGCGCGCCGAACGCGTTGGGCGTGATGGCGGCGGCGGTGTCGCGTTGGG
Source organism: Pseudomonas simiae (assembly GCF_000934565.1). NCBI lineage: Bacteria > Pseudomonadati > Pseudomonadota > Gammaproteobacteria > Pseudomonadales > Pseudomonadaceae > Pseudomonas > Pseudomonas simiae. The sequence goes on from NZ_CP010896.1 coordinate 2,092,309, forward strand.
ATGAAGCGCGGGAGGTGTTGAACGGTCTGGCGCCGGGCTTTGCCCAAAGCCTGGCGCAAGTGGATGCCGACCCTGTCGTCGCCCCCGTATTTGCGCGGCATTGGCCCGCGTGGAAGGTCTCATGATGTTTCCGAAATCAGTGGAAACAATGACAGGTGCGCCCACCAAACCCTTGCGTAGCGGGCGTCTTGTCCTACGCTTTCGTAACGTGGTGTAGGAATCATCCTTGAATTTGACTGTCGCAGACATGAAACTCAAGAACCCTGCATGGAATACAAAGGAGGTGCGCATGCTCATCCGGTCGCTGACCCTGGCTACCTTGATGGCTTTTACGGGGCCGCTGTTGGCTGCTGATGATATCAACCCGCTCAAGCAAGACTTGGGCAAGGCCCGGCCGCTGGTAGTGGTAGAGCTTGATTCCGGCAACGACACCTTGGCGACCCTCAAGAAACAGTTGGACGAGCCTGCGACCAAGCAGTCTTTCGAAGAACGCAGCATGGTGTTCTACACCGTGAAGTTTGGCAGCATCGGCGCCGAAGGCGAGAAGTTCGCCAAGGACCCCAAGGACAATAAAAAGCTCACGCCCCCGGAAACCAACGCACTGATCCGTGCCCTCAAACTGGGTGCCGGCAGTGGCACCAAAGTGATCCTGGTGGGCAAGGACGGCGAGAAGAAAGTCGAGAAGACCGTGCCACCGGATACCCTCGACTTGAAGGAATTCTTCACTGCCATCGACCAGATGCCGATGGCCGAGAAAGAAACCGCCGCCGCCCCGGAGCCTGAACCTGCGGCCCCTGCGCCAGCCAAGGGCGCCAAGCCTGCCAAACATGGCAGCAAGCCTGCACCGCAACAGCTGGATGACTGAACCCAAGACCCTGTAGGCGTGAGTGCCTACAGGGTTTTTTGTGGTTTTCGCACCGGAAACGGAAAGTAGAAAAACCGCAGGAACGCCACCCGCTTGATCACTTCCCCGATCAACAACGGCGCCACCACCGCCACCACAAAACCGATGCAGGCCGCGGCAAACGCGTGCAGCCCCAGGCGCTCCATCAGGTCAAAAGTCTTGTGCTGGATTTCACCATGGAAGATCAGCAGGATCAGGGTGTTCTGGCCGATGTAGGTCATAGCCCGCGTGACCCAGGCCGAGACCATCAGCACCTTTGCCAGCGCCCAGCACGCGTATACACCGATCACGGCGGGCAGGGTGGTCCATAACCAGTGGTCGTAGCGCCGCTGCGCCAGGTCCATGGTGTCCCAGGTGAAGGTGAATACTGCGATAAACAGCGCGACGGAGACCACCAGCGTCAGCCAGGAGCCCGAGTGGGCACGCAGCCAGTCGCGCAGCAGGTAGCCGACAATGAAGTAGGTGCTGCTGATCAGCGTGATATCCAGGCTGAACGGCAGGCCCGGCAGGACCCAGGTGTGCCCGCCCAGCGTGACCGGCAGTTGCCAGAACCAGGGCAGCATCCACACGCCCACGATCAATTGCAGCGTGACCAATGCGCAACTCAGCAACAGCGACAGCTTCAGGCGCTGGATCAGCCGCAGCATCAGCCAACTGAACAGGATCGCCACCCAGAAGTGCGGCAGAAACCACAGCGCCTGCCATGGGATGGTGTCCACCGAGGCATACAGCACGCCGCCGATATCCGGCAGCAGCGGCTGGCCCCGCAGCAGGCTGCGCACGATCACGTAGATAAGCATGGTGAAGAAAAACGGCTTGAGCAGGCCGTCGGCCTTGCGCACCGCCATCTCCACGAAGGGCTGTTCAGGCTTGAAGAACACCCCGGACAAAAAGAAGAACAGCGGCAGGATGAACGACGCCAGCACCGGATACAGCAGGTCCGGCGAGGTGGCGACGAACCAACTGTGGGCGAATACGATCACCAGGATGCCAATGCCCTTGGCAATGTCCATTTGAATCCAACGATGTTTCACCTGAACCCCTCCCTCTAAAAAAAACACCGCCCTTGTAGGAGCTGGCTTGCCAGCGAAAATCGTCAACGGGAATGCGCGGCATGAGTCATGCCTTGCGCCACGGCTTCAACCACAGCCCCATGCCCAGCAACACCACTGCACCGGCCAGGGTGCTCAGCCCCAGTTGCAGCCACACGCCTTCAATCCGAAACAGCGCCAACGCCGCCACACCCATCAGCACGGCACTGAGCAGCCAGCTCCGAGCCCAGGGCAGGGCGCTGAGCAAGGCCTGGCGTTGCATCAGCAGCAGCGCGGTGCAGATCACCCCGGCCAGCGCCGCCAACGGAATGCCTGCCAGGCCAAACACAAACGGCAGGACGCCCAGCAACAGCACATTGACCAGGCTGCCGAGCAGTTCGCAGCGCAGCGGCTGGCGCGTATCCCCGGCCGCGTAGGCATAACGCGCGAGCAAGGCGTTCCAGGCGCCGAATACCAGCGGCACGGCAAACCACGCCAGCAGCAGCGGCAACGGCGAGTCCAGCGATTGCGCGGGCAGCAGCAACGCCACCAGGCTCGGGGCCGCCGCCACCAGGCCGACACCGGCGGGCAGAGTCAGCACGCTGGCGGTTTCCAGGCCGCGCTTGAGCAGGGCCAGGCGCTCATCGCCCTGACGACGGCTCATCATGCCCAGCAACACCTGGTTGAGGCTCATCAGCGCAATCAGCGGCAGGTTCATCAGCTTGCGCGCCAGGTTGACCCAGGTCACCGCGCCTTCACCCAACAGCGATGCCACCAGCCGTTCAATCAGCGCCAGGCCCTGGCTGGCGCCGTTGCTCAGTAACAATGGACCGATGCGCTGCCCCAATTCCCGCAGCGGCGCCCACGGCAATTGCCAGCACCACGGCCGCCAGCCCTGGCGCCACATCGATGGCAGTAGCGCCAACGGCATCAACAAGCTGCCGGCCAGGCAGGCCAGGGCCAGGGCGTGCGGTTGGGTGGCGGTGCCGGCGAGGGCGAGGTAGGTCACCGGTGGCAAATTGAACAATAACGAACCCAAGCCAGCCAGCACGAAACGTTCGCTGGCCTGCAACGGGATGCTAAACAGTGCGTGCAGCATCAACCCCGGCACGCACCAGGCGACGATCTGCAAGTTACTGCTGGCGAGCGCCGTGGCACTCGCCGCCAGGCCTGGCCCGAGCAGTTGCACCAGCCACGGCGCCAGCAGCGTCAGCAACAGGCTGGTGACCAGGGCGATCAGCAACAGTGCGGGGAACAACGCGGCCAACCAGCCCAACCGCTCGTCGTCCTTGCGCGCCAGATACAGCGGCAGCGCCGCGGCACTCAGCACGCCGCCGGCCAATGACATGCGCAGCGCCTCCGGCAAAAACAGTGCGATCAGGAATGCATCACTGCGTTCGCCCGCGCCCCAGGCCGCCACCAGCAGCCATTCACGGGCAAAGCCCAGGCACAGGCCCAGCAGCGTCGCCAGTGTCAGCCAGGCGGCGGAGCCCAGCATCAGGGCTGTGCGCCATCAAGCACGGGTTTGCCGAATACCACACGTTTCACCTGAGGCAGGCGTGCCGGAAACAGTCGACGTGCCTCCAATACGTTGATGCCGACCATCAGCCAGAACAGCGCGACCATCACCACCGCAAAGCTGAAGTAGTGGTCGAACAGGCCGCTGACCAGCGCCGAGAGAATTCCGGCTGTGGTGCCCAGCCACAGCGCGTTGTCTTTGGTCAGGCGGATCGGGCCGCTTTCCGGGCGGGCTTCACGCCACCAGCGCACGGTGACCGCGATAAAGAACAGCATGCCGACGATGCCGGTCTTGTAGATGTAGTTCAGCCACAGGTTGGAGATGCCCAGCAAGGGCGTGCCAGGCACGGGCGGATCGACCTTGAAGCCGATACCGAACGGGTACGACACCATCGCCTGCGGAAACATGCGGTACTCGTCGAAACGCACTTCGGTACTGGCGTTGCTCGAAGAAAAAATCGTCGCCAGGCGTTCCTGCAGCGGTGGATAAGCCATCACCAGCACGGCGGTCAGCGCCGCGCCGATCATCAGCAGACGTCCGGTGTAGGGCACCCGGCGCGTTGCCATCCATAGCAGCACCAGCGCCAGGCTGACCATTGCCCCACGGCTACTCGCCAACAGCAAGGCCGCCGCGCCCAGGCACGCCACGCCCAGTCCCAGTGCGCGTTTCCAGCCTTGTTCGGTCATGCCGAAACAAAACGCCAGGGGCAGCAGCAGCGCCATGATTCCGCCGATGGCATTCGGGTGCATCCACGGCGAGCCCATCCGCGAAGACATGGCTTCCAGGCCGAATTTCAGCATGTCGAAGTTGCCGTAATTGAACAGTGCCAGCACCGGCGCAATGCCGGCTCCGGAGCGTGTGCGCACGAACACCGCAATCGACAGCATCAGCATCGCCAGGCTGCCCAGCAGCAGGGCGATCACCAGGGACTCGCGGTGCTTGTGGTCCACCAGCAACTTGGCGCAGAGGAACACCCCCGACAAGTTCAGCAACCAACGCAGCCAGTTGGCCACGCCGCTGCTGTCGGCGTGGATGGTGACCTGACCGACAATGAAGGGGAACACGCTGAACACCATCAGCCACAACAGCATCTGGTCGGTCGGGCGCCGGGTGAGGCTCGGCGTATCCGGCAGGCGTACCAGGAAGTTTTGCCAGAGCACCGCGCCCCAGGTCATCGCCAGGATAGCTTCGCTGACGGTACTGCGAATGCCCAGGTTAACCGTGGAATAGGGCATGAACGTGGCAACCAGGGCAAACAGCAGCAGGCCCCAGAACGGAAAGCGTAGGATGGTCACCGCGCCGGCCAGGCCGATCACCGCGAGGAACGCCTTGGCCGGTGACAGCAGCAGGGCGGCGGCGCCAAACAGGAGGCCGAAGAGGATGGCGACGAGGCTGGGCAGGTTCACTCTCACTTCAATTCCTCGATCAGTTCGGCCAGGCGTCGGCGGTAGGCTTGATGGTTGAAGCGTTGCGCCCATTGCCGGCGTTGCTCGGGTGATTCTTCTTCCGCGCGATCGCCGAGGCTGAGCATCAATTGCGTCAGCGCCGGACCATCGGTGGGCGAAAAACGCGGTGCCGAGGGCGGGGTGATTTCATCCAACGAGGTACCGCTGGCCACCGCCACCGGGGTGCCGACGCTCAGCGCTTCGATCACTGGCAGGCCGAAGCCTTCGGCATAGGAAGGCTGCCATAGGCGCGAAGCCTGGCGATAAAGCGCATGCAACTCGGCATCCGACACACCGCTGAGCGCACGAATGCCCGGCAGGGTGCGCTGGGCCTCGGGCAAATGGTCGAGGCTGCCCACCAGCACCAACTCCGGCACGGCGGGGGACTGGCGTCGCGCCTGCTGCCAGGCGTCTACCAGGAACGGCACGTTCTTGCGCAACTCGCGGGTGCCCACCAGCAACCAATAGCGTTCAGGCAATTGGCGTGCACTGAGATCCGCTGCCTGTTCGGAAAAGGCATCGACCTGGTTGGGCAACACCCGAATCTTGCCCGCCGCCTTGGGAAACAACCGCGCGGTTTCATCGGCGCTGTACTGCGACGGCGTCCACACCCGATCGGCGCTGTGCACCGCGTAGGCAATCGACAGGCGATCACTGGTCTTGTAGATCAGCGCCTTCAGACGGTTGGCGTGATAGTTGTCGAGGGTGATTTGGAACAGGTCGTGCAACAGCACCACCGTACGCAGCCCCTTCGGGTGGGGCGGCAATGGCAGGCCCATGTTGAAGGTGCTGATGTACAGGTCGATATGCTGCTCACGCAACGCACGCGGCAAAAAGCCGGCCTCGAAACGCAGGCGATTGTGTGGCTGGTGCATGGCGGTTTTAGAGCAGCCCCAGGCCGGGCAATGGGCCCGCAAGCGGGTTTCATCGCCCAAGGGAGCCACAGTGAACCGTTCAAGCTCGATGCCCGGCAGGCCGTGCAGGGCGCTTTCCAGCGCGTACACCTGGCGGCTGATGCCCGATTGCGGCGAGGTGCCGACGGTGCGGTAATCCAGGCCTACACGCATGCGGGCTCCTTTTGATTCAGGGGCGAAAGGCTGGCGTACACCTTTTCCAACTGGCTGGCGGCGACGCTCCAGTCGTGGGCGCGGCGCACATAGGCGCGGGCGGCTTCGCCCATGGCCGCGGCGGCATCGGGAAATTGCAGCAGGCGCACCACGGCGTCCGCCAGGCTCACAGCGGTCTGCCCGCCGAGGTAGTCCAGGCCTTCCACCAGGTCCAACCCGGACACGCCTTGTTCGGTACTTGCCAATGGCAGGCCCGCGGCCAACGCTTCCAGCACTTTGAGCTTGGAACCACCACCATGGCGCAACGGCGCCAGAAACACCGAGCAGCTCGACTGCAGTTTCAGCAGGTTGGGCACAAACCCTTGCCATTCAATGCGCGGGTCCGGCCAGCGCTCACGCCAACTGTCCGGCATGCCGAAGCCACACACACTCATTCGCGCCTGCGGGCAACGCTCCCAGACCTTGGGCAGGATTTCGTCCAGGGCCCATTCGATGGCGTCCACGTTGGGCGCGTATTCGTAGTTGCCGAGGAACAGCACGCGGTGGGTCGACGGGTCAGGTCGGGCGGCGGCGAAGTGATCGCAATCCACGCCATTGACCACCACTGACACCGGTTTGCCGGCGATGGGTTCCAGGACCTGGGCGTCGCTGTCGGTCACCGCCACCACTTGGGTGGCCTGGCGCATCACGCGCCGTTCCCAGCGGGTGTAACGCCATTGGTCATAGCGAATGAACGGCAGCGACCAACCCGGCAAGCGGTCGTAAGTGGCCGCGCCTAGGGCCGATTCGACGTTGTGTTCGGTCAGCACGAACGGCTGGGATTTGCGCGCCAGCGCCTCTTCATAGGGCTGGAAGCTATAGGTGTGCTCGATCTGCACCACATCCCAATGCTCGTTGAGCAGTTGGTTGAACCGGTCCTGCAACGCGCCCGACAAGCCATTCACGCTCGCCAGCAGCGGGTAGGGCGCAAACAGCCCGGCGAGCAGGGTCTTCACGCTGCGCAGAGGGCGACGCGGCAGGATGATCAGTTGTTCGAGAAACGCCTCCAGCACCTGGCGGTCGGTGAGCGACACCGGATGTTTGTCATGCAGCAGCAAGGTGATCCGATGCCCACGCGCGGACAGGCTGCGCAGCAGGTGGAACTGGCGCGTCTTGCCGCCGCTGGTGGCGGGCCAGGGTGAGTAGGGCAGGATCCATAAAATGCGCATGGCAGGCCTCACTCCCATAACAGAATTTGCAGGTTCGACTTGACCGGAACGGTCAGGCCATTGGTGCCGCTTACCGGGGTTTGTGTGCCGTGCAGCGGGTCGTACAGGGTGGCGCTGGCCAAGCCCGGCAGGTGCGCGTTGCCGCCCTGGGCGGACCAGAAGAACCACAGCTTGCGCCCATCGGTGCGGGTCCAGCCGATGCTGAACAGGCCATCGGGCAGCGCGTCGGCAGCAGGCGGATCACCCGGCGTGAGCTTCGGCCCGCTGACATCAAGGAAGTTCTTCAGTGCGGTGTAGACCGGCTTGGGGTTGGTGTCGATATCCAGCAAGCCATAGGAGCGGTCACGCACGCTGGCGCGCTGGTCGAGGTCGCTCAAGGTGAACAGGAAAATCTTGTCGTAATCCATCGCGCTCATCAGCGCCAGGCGACGAACCACGTAGTCGGCCTGGGCCTGAGGGGTGATGAGGTCCTGGGCGTCTTTTGGCCCCTTGTACGTCGACCAGCCCCACTCGGTGCTCCACAAGGTTTGCACGCCACCGTTGCGCAGGGCCTGGTTGAGCTGGGTGGATTTGGCGATGAAGTCCAGGTTGGCCGGGTCGTTGCCTTCGGGCAATTGGGTGTAGGGGTGGTAGGAGATGATGGTGTTCAGACTGGCCACGCCCAGCGCGCCCAAGGCGTCGAACATGGTCTGGCCGTTGGGCATTTCACTGAAAAACGCCATGCCGGCGGCGACCACCGGTTTGTTCGGGTTCACGGCGCGTAACGCGTTGGTGGTAACGGTCAGAAGATTCGCGTAGCCGGCAGGATCCGCCACCGGGCGCCAGAAACCGATCAAGTTCGGTTCATTCCAGACTTGCCAGGCATCCACGCTGGGGTAGCGCTGTGAGAGCAGCGCCATGCGGTTGGCGAACACGTTGGGATCTTGCGGCGGGTACTGGTCCGGGTACTGCGACATCGGTGGCGCGCTGGTGATAAAGCGTGCCGACCCGACTAAGTAAAACACCGACTTGATCTGGTTCTGTTGCAGCTTGCCCACCAGCTCATCGAGGGTGGCGAGCTTGTACTGGTTCTGCGCGGTTTCCAGCTGATCCCAGTGCAGATCCAGGCGCACCCACTCCAGGCCCAGGGCCTTGAGGCGGTCGATCTGCTTCTGGTAGCGCTCGGGGCTGAACCACAGAAACTGCGCATTCACCCCCAGGAAATCCTTCCACACCACTTCCTTGGTGCCCTTGAGTACATGGCTTTCGGCATCCGCTTGGCGTCCCCACAAGAATGCGGTCAAGCCCAGGGCTGCAACCACCGCAAAGGTGGCGAGGTAAGTGCGTTTACGCGCCATAAGGGGCTCCGGTGATGGCCTGCTCGAAGAGCTGCTTGAACTTCTGCGCGGTCAACGGCCATAGGCGTTCGCGGCCGATTTCCCCGGCCCGCTCGGCCCAATCCCGCGCCAGCAGTGGCGTGCGTGCCAAGCGCAGTAGCTGTTCGCCGAGCGCGGCCACATCCCCTTCGGGGTAGATCGCGCCGTTGCCGCTGGCGACTTCCTCGGCAAACGCACGCGCGTCGGAGGTGATTGCGCCGCGCCCACAGGCGGTGGCCCAGGACAGCGCGCCACTGGTGCCGCGCTGGCGTCCGAGCAGGCCGAGTTTTTTCGATTCGCGATACGGCAGCACCATCACATGGTGGGCCTGAATGGTCTGGGCGATTTCATCGGCCGGCAGGTTCAGGCGCCAGTCGATTGCGTCGGTCAGCCCCAATTCCGCGATCTGGGCATTCAACTGCTCCAGGTAGTTGCCGCCCGCGCCGAACGCCATTTCCGCCGCAGTGCCGCCGGCCAGGGTCAGGCGCACGCGGTCGCGCAAGTGAGGGGCTTGCTTGAACACATTCGCCAGGGCCTGCACCAGGTCTTCAATACCTTTGCCGCGGTAGATAAAGCCGAAATACAGCAGGCGCAAGGTGTCCAGCGACGGCAATGCTGCCGGTGCAATCGCCAGGTTGGCATGGTTGATCACCGCGACTTTGCCGGCCGGCAGTTGCATGCGTTGGGTCAAGCAGTCGGCGCCCAGTCGGGTGAGGGTCACCAACCGGGTCAGTCCCTTGGCCACCTGGCGTTCTTCGCGCAGGGTCAGCGGGTCGGCCAGCACCACCGCCGCCTGCGGCAATGGGCTGGGCAGACGCGCCATCAGGTTCAGTGGAAACGGCAACTGTTCACGTCGCCACACGATGCGCTCCGGGTCATGCACGGTGGCCGTCAGTGGCAACTGCGGGTAAGTCTTGCGCAGTTCACGCAAGGCCAGGAATTCCCCGAGCCGCCCGCCGCCCAGCTCGGCGTGCACCAGGTCGACGGAGTGCCAGTCGAAAGCTGCGATGGCTTGCTTGATCGCCTCGGAGTTGCCCGCGACCCCGGTCAACGGCGTCAGCACCGTCACACCGAGGTGTTCCAGTGCCGTGCGGAAATGGTTCGCGTAGTCGGCGATCCCGTTCTTTTCCGGCGGCAAGGGCGCGAGCAGGGCGATACGCATCAGAACGCTCCCCGGTATTTACCGATGGTCTGCAACACCTTGCCCGGCACTTCGAACTTGCGACGGTTGATGATGATGCCGTCCACCTTGCCAAACGCCGTGTTGAGGATCGACAGCGCATGCTCCACCACCGGCACGGTACTTTTGCGGGCTTCCACCACCAGGCCGATCAGGTCGGCGCGGCGCAGGTTGATGAAGGCTTCGCGGTTATCCAGCAGGGCCGAGGCGTCGAGCAACACCACTTCACCCGGTGCGGCGGCTTCCACCCCGCCGACCCGCACATTGATGCCGTTTTCATGCAGCAGCTGGCGCAGTTGCTCCACCACAAAGGTCACCCCTTCGCCATGGCGCGCCGAGGTCAGGCCCAGGGTCACGCCATGCTCGGCAATGCGGTCGGGCTGCAGCAGACTGTACAGCCGGTAGATGCTCGCATTGAACGCGTTGGTACTTTGCGCGGTGGAGGTGTCCAGCTCCGGCAGGGTGGTCCACAGTGGCAAGCCGAACTTGCGTTCCACCAGGCCACCGTCGTGAATCCGCTGGTCGAGCAGGTAGCACAGGTAGATCACCAGCAGGCCGACCACGATGGCAAACGGAATCGCCAACACCAGCATCACCAGGGTTTTCGGGAAGATGCGGCCCGGGTTCAGGGTGGCCTCTTCGATCACGGCGATGTTGCTGATCTGGCTGTTATCCAGCTCGCGGTCGATGCGGGATTTTTCCAGGTTATCCACGTACAGCGCGTAGTTGCGCTCGGTGGTGTTCAGCTCGCGGGAGAGGCGGGCCAGCTCCGGCTCAATCTCCAGGGCCTCCTTGCGTTGGGCTTCCAGGGTCAGCAGTTGTTTCTGCTGTTGAACCAGCTGGGTTCGCAGCGCCTGGTTGTTGCTGGTTTCATCCAGCAACACGCGCTGCAAGTGAATTTCCAAGGTGTTTGGCGCACGGTTCTCTGACGCTTGCACCGTGTTGCTCTCGTTGTTGACCTGCATCTGCATTGCCCGAATCGACGCGTCCAGGGCTTTGACCGGCGGCGCGTTGTCGGTGTAGGTGCGCATCATGTCGGCCTTTTCCAGCAGCTTCTGGTTGAGCAGGCGACGCAAATCCTGCTGCTGCGGGTTCAGTGCGATCTGGCGCACTGTGGTGACTTCCTTGGGTTGGCCCTTGAGCTGGGTGCGTGTGCTCTGGATCGCACTGTCGGACGAAGCGATCAGCCGCGTGGTGTTGAAGGTCTCGCCGCGCAGCACGTTGATGCGCTCGGACAAGTCTTCCAGGCGGTCGGTGATGCTCGCGGCGCCGATCTTGTTCAGGTGGGTGAGGATCTGTTCCTTGTAGCTCTTGATCTCGGTCGCGCTGTTGGCCACCTGGCCTTCATAGAACGCGTACAGGCTCTTGCGGCCCAGGGCCTCGGTGCGCTCGTTGATGTAGGTCTCGACCCAATCCTTGACCACCGCCTGGGCGATTTCCGGGTCGCTCCATTTGAAGCTGATGTCCATCACCGTGGAACCGGCGGCGTGGCTCACCTCGAAGTTCTTCTCCAGGCCGGCAGCCAGACGTTCGACCGGGGTAGTTTTTTCGACGATACCGACGGTTTCCATGATCACGCGCACGCCGTCGAACACCGCACCCACGCCGCTCTTGACGTAGTACTTGGTGCGCTTCCAGAAACCCTCCGGCGGCGGTGCGTTTTCGATCACTTCCAGATAATGCTCAGCCACCGCGCGCACGATGGGCCGGCCGGTGAGCAGGCGCTCCTCGTCGACAATCGGGTCACGCTGGGTGCTGGGCATCACCAGCGCCTGGCGGTTGCTGATCTCGATGGGCAAGGTCGAATCGCGCCCTGGTTTCACCAGCAGCCGCGCGGTGGACTCGTACTTGGCCGGCAGCAGGAACGCCCCCAGCAGGATGATCACCAGCGCGGCAATCGCCGCCAGTTTGAACTCACGCCGGAAGATGAAGAACAAGCGCAGAAGATCACGAAAAGAACGGATCTCGATCATGGGATGTCGCTCCTTTAGTTATTGCCGCCGCTGGTTCGGGTGTAGTTGTAGCCAACCCCAATGGACTTGGTGAAAGGGATCAGTTGGTTCATGTAGGTATCGACCCCTTGGATGCGCTCGCCCACGTTGGATTTGGGCACGAACACCACATCGCCGCGTTGCAGGTGCACGGGTTTGCGGCCGTTGGGGCCGGTCTTGAGTAACTGGCTGAAGTCCAGGAAGTACGCGCGATATGCACCCTGGGCGTCTTCGCGCAGCAGGGCGACCATGCTCGCGTTGCCCGCCGGGCTGACCCCGCCGGCACCAATGATGGCTTGTTCCAGGGTGTTGGCCGTGCCGAGTTGCACCGCCGTCGGGTTGTTCACCGCGCCGCCGACGATGATCGAGCTGCCCGGCGCCTGGTTGATGTTCACGGTCACGCGCGGTTCGCGGTAGATGGGCGCGAGTTTGCTGGTCAACTCTGTGGCCAGTTCCGAAGGCTGGCGTCCGGCGACCTGGACCGGTCCCAGGAACGGGTAGTTGATCTTGCCGTCGGTCTGCACCGTGTACAGCGTCAGCTCATAGATGGTGCTGACGTTGAACGCCGACAGCGTCGGCATCTCGCCGGCATCGCGCACGATGCGCAACTGGTCGCCGATGCGGATGCGTTCCACCGCCGGCGGCAGTTGGGCAAGCTGGTCGAGGGCGCGTTTGCCTTCCTCGACGGTTTTGTCGTCGGGCGGGACGATGCGTGCCGGCGTATTGCAGGCGGCCAAGGCCATCATGGCCACGACAAGCAGGGTTCGTTTCATCAAGGGGGACTTCCTGTAGGGCATGATGCTCACCTCCAATAACCGGGAAACATGCTGATGCGCCGCTTGAGGGCGAGGGGGAGGCGACGCTCCAGATGGCCCAGCCGGTAGCCGAGCAGTTTGAACGCACTGCGTACCAATACTTCGGGGGCGCGGTACAAGGCACCGGCTTTGCGCAAGGCCGCGAGTTCGGCCAGCACATAGCGCTTGCCTTCGCCTCCCGCGTCGCCAAAGGCCTGCTTGATCCACGGTTCGCGACCGTAGAACACGCCAATATCGAAGTAGCGGTGAAACTCATCCAAGAGCTTGTAATCGTGGGAGTGATGCACCAGCGCCGTGGCGGCGTAGCGCACCTTGTAGCCTTCGAGCAGCATGCGCGCCGCCACATAGGCGTCTTCGCTGCCGATCACATCCGCCGGAAAACCGCCCACCGCTTGCAGCACACTGCGCCGGTACACGGAAAACGAGTCGGAACTGAAGCAGGTCTTGATCCCCAGCTCCGGCGCATCGGCCAGGCTCTTGCTGCGGCTCTGTTCGGGGTAGTTGAAGTGCCGCGATTGTGCACCCAGCACACCCGCATCGGGGTGGGGTAACTGGCGGCCGTACGCCACGCCGTTGAGCGGGTCCTGCTGCAATTCGGCGAGCAGATTGGCGAAGGTCTCGGGGGTGGCGGGAATCGCGTCCTGGGTCATCACGATCAGCGCGTCGCCGGACACTTGTTCGCTGGCCCAGCGCCGCGTGCCGCCGTGGTTGAAGTCACGCGCGTCGATCACCTCGACCCGTGCGCCGAACTCGCGAAAGCGCGCCACCGTGTCATCGCTGGAGGCGCTGTCCACCACCAGCATCTCGTCAGGTTGCAGGGTTTGCATGCGCAGCGCCGGCAGTAGACGCGCCAGGTGGCTGGAGGCGTTGCGGGTCGGGATAATCAGTGACGTGCGCATGTTATTTCTTCACGTCTGCCGGGGCGCGCCCGTAGATGTCGTCGAAGCGCACAATGTCGTCCTCGCCGAGGTACTCGCCGCTCTGCACCTCAATCATCACTAGGTCAATGATGCCGGGGTTGGTCAGGCGGTGTTTGTGCCCGGCCGGAATGTAGGTGGACTCGTTGGCGTTGATCAGGAATTCGCGCTCGCCGTTAGTAATTTGCGCCGCGCCGCTGACCACCACCCAGTGTTCGCTGCGATGGTGGTGCATCTGCAGTGACAGCGATGCCTGAGGCTTGACCACGATGCGCTTGATCTTGAAACGGCTGCTTTCCTCCAGCACGGTGTAGGTGCCCCACGGCCGGGTGACGGTGCGGTGCAGGCTGTACGCCGGATGGTTTTGACGCTTGAGCTCGGCGACGATGTAGCGCACATCCTGGCTGCGGTGGGCGTCGGCGATCAGCAGGGCATCCGGGGTGTCGACGATGATCAGGTCACGCACACCCACGGCGCCAAGTACACGCTTGGGCGAGTCGATGTAGCAGTTGTGCACGTCATGCAGAATCGCTTCGCCATTGACCTGATTGCCATGAGCGTCGCTCGGGGTGAGCTGGCGCAGGGCTTCCCAGGAACCGATATCGCTCCAGCCAATATCGCAGGGGACCACGGCGACTTGCGTGGACTTCTCCATCAGCGCCACGTCGATGGAAATATCCGGCGCACTGCCAAAGGCCTCCGAGTCCAGTTCACGCTGGCGCGAGGTCTTGTTCTGCAGACTCTGGCTGTGGTCCAGGGCGGCACGCGCAGCCTCCAGCACGTCAGGTGCATGGGTGGCGAGTTCGTCCACCAGGGTGCTGGCCTTGAAGCAGAACATGCCGGCGTTCCACAGGTGCTTGCCGCCATCCAGGTAGGCCTGGGCAGTGGCCAGGTCGGGTTTTTCCACAAAGCGTTTGACCCGGTTGCCCGTGCCCAGCCGTTCACCTTGTTCGATATAGCCAAAGCCGGTTTCCGGCTGGTCCGGCTGGATGCCGAAAGTCACCAGGTAGCCGGCTTCGGCCAGGTCCCGGGCCTGGGTCACGGCCTCGGCGAACGTCACTTCATTGAGGATCAAATGGTCGGCAGGCATCACCAGCAACTGCGCCTCACCCCCGAAATGTTCTTGCACATGCAGCGCCGCCACGGCGATCGCCGCCGCGGTGTTGCGACCGAACGGCTCCAGCAGCAGGTCCAGGGGCAGGTGGGCCTTGTTGACCAGGCGATAGTCATCCAGGGTGCGGAACAGCAGGTCACGGTTAGTCACTGTTAACACGCTTTCCACGCCGGGCAATTTGGCGGCGCGCTGGAAGGTTTTCTGCAGCAGGCTCTGGCCGTCGCGCATGCGCATGAACGGCTTGGGCATGTTCTGCCGAGACACCGGCCACAGCCGCGTGCCCGAACCACCGGAAATGATGCAGGGAATTAATCCGTTGAGTGTGTTCATCAATAGACTTCCTTGGTGGAAAGGACGGCCGGGACCGTCATGAAAACGATGTACAAGTCAAACCACACCGACCACTTGGAGATGTACTCCAAGTCGTACTCGACACGTTTCTGGATCTTGAACAGGGTGTCGGTCTCACCCCGGTAACCATTGATCTGCGCCCAGCCGGTAATGCCCGGCTTGACCCGGTGCCGAGAGCTGTACTCGCTCACCGCCACCTCGAAGGGAACCCCGGCCGCCTTGGTGGCGGTGGCATGCGGACGCGGGCCGACCATGGACATGTTGCCCAGCAGCACGTTGAACAGTTGCGGCAGCTCGTCGATGCTGGTCTTGCGGATGATGCGGCCCACGCGGGTGATGCGCGGGTCTTCGCGAGTGGTCTGGCGTTCGGCGGTGAAGTCGCTCTGGTCGGTGTACATCGAGCGGAACTTGAACACGCGGATTTCATTGTCGTTGTAGCCATAGCGGTTCTGGCGAAACAACACCGGGCCCTTGGAGTCGAGCTTGATGGCAATCGCCGTTGCCAGCATCACCGGCGACAGCGCCACCAACGCCAGGCTGGCCAGCAGCAAATCCTCACAGCGCTTGATCACCGGCGACCAGCCACGCAGCGGCAACTGCGAGGTGTTGAACATCAGGATGCCGCCCACGTCGGTGATTTTGCTGTGGCCGTAGCGCAGGGCGGCCATGTCCGGCACCAGCACGACGTTCACCGACAACTGCCGCAGGCGGTTGACCAGGCCGTGAATGCGTTGTTCGGCGGCCCAGGGCAGGCAGATCATCACCTGGTTGACCTGCTCGGCGCGGATCAGTTTTTCCAGGTCGCGGGTGTTGCCCAACAGGGGCAGGTTGCTCAGCTCCTTGGGAATGCGTTCGGTGCGGTCATCAATGAAGCCGACCAGGCCGGAACGAATATCGCCGTTGCGCTGCAAATGATCGGCGACATGCACCGCGGTGTCGGTAAAGCCCAGGATCACCGTACGTTGCAGGTATTTGCCGGCACGCATCAGCCGGCGGTACAGGCGCAGCATTACCAGGCGTTCAAGACAAAACAGCCCCAGGCTGACGATGTACCACGTCACCAGGTTGCGTGGGGTCAATTGCGGGAAGAACTGCAGGATCTGGTACATGAATAGCAGGATGCAAAAAGCCGCCGTCCAGGCCTTGATCTTGGCTTTCAGGCGCAGCCGGTTGCTGAACAATTCTTCGGAATAGGTGCCCAGGGCCTGGAACAGAATAATGGTCAGGACCGCGAAAAACACCAGCAGGCCCAGGAAGTGGGCGCGCAGCTCAGGGTCTATCGGGTCCAGGAAGAGTACCAGGACCAGTGGAGGCAAAATGGCCGTCAGGCCATGGATCAACTTGACGAAAACAACAAAGAACTCAACAAAACCGGCGCGCGTTAAAAACAAACTGTCGACAGACGACTTCTCTCGCATAAAAACATCCCTCATTGCACTCCAGACTTCGCTGTTTGATTGTTTGTTCAATAAAGCAGCAGGCTGCTTTAGCGCGCTGGACAAACTGGCTACTCTGGGTAATACGCAACTTTTCATTGCAAATGCAGCTATCCATTTGAATGGATTTTGCAGGGTAGTGACTGGGGTGGTGACTAAAGGCGTGTGTCCTTACTGAGACCTGTCAATTAATTGACCGCTGCGCGGAAGTGGCGTGCTAGATAGGTTAATTAGTCTTTTTTGAGGCATTTTATTGACGCTCCTTGTCTGGACACTCGTTAATAAGGTGTGTTTTTGAGTGTAGGAACAAATGTCGGATTTTTCCTGCTTAAAGGAAAAACCTTTTTTGAGGCGGGGAAGGAAAGGGGGACAAATAGAGCGTGGCAGGGCGTACTTACTGCCCTGCCACCGGGGCGTTCGCCCGATCAGAAGTTGCCTTTTAAACTAACGGTGAAATTGCGTGGTTCGCCGTAGAAGTTACCCCAGGAGGCGGTACCGACTGTGTTGTAATAGCTTTTGTCGAACAAATTGTTGCCGTTGAGCGCCACGGTCCAGGTGTCGTCGATGCGGTACGCCATGCGTGCGCTCCAGGTCGCATACCCGGCCTGTTCGAGCTTGATGGTTTGCACGCGGTAGTTGCTGCTTTGGGCATTGACCCCGGCGCCCACGCTCCATTTCGCCAGCGCGCCGTCGAGCTGGTAGTCACCCCACAATCGCAGCATGTGCCGAGGCACGTAAGTGTTGGATGAACCGCCTTCGACCTGGCTGTCGATGTTTTTCAGAGACTTGGTCTGGGTGTAGGTGTAGCCGCCGAAAAGCTGCAGGCGCTCGAGCAATTCACCGCTGATTTCGGTCTCCACGCCTTGGGCGCGCACTTTGCCGGTGTCGGTGTAGCAATAACCATCGGCGGAGGTCGGGCACATCGTGGTGTAGTCGGATTCGGCGCCGTTTTTCTCGATGGCGCGGAACAGTGCCACGGAGCTGTTGAGGCGTCCGTCGAACCATTCGCCTTTGATCCCCAGCTCGTAGTTGTCCCCGATCTTGGGCTTGAGTGCCGCGCCATCGACGGTGGCGTAAGAGCTCTGCGGCTGGAAGATATCCGCGTAGCTGGCGTACACCGACAGGTGCTCGTCGAGGTCATAGATCAGCGCGGCGAACGGCGTGACTTCACCGGTTTCCTTGGTGCGTGCGTCCTGCACTGCCCATTCACCCCAGGCCAGGTTGTTGGACTGGCGACGGTTCTCGTACCAGCTCACGCGGCTGCCGACGATAAACATCAAGGGCTCGGCCAGGCGCAAGCGCAAGGTCGCGTAGGTGCCGTATTGAGTGGCGGTTTCCTTGACCGTGCCGCCGCGATACATGTTCGGCCAGAAGGTGTTGTTATCCGGCTCAGGGAAGTGGTGGTCGGGCTGGTAGATGCTCTGGCGCTTGGGCAGGTTCTGGATCGCGTACACATCGTCCTGGGTGCCACGGCTGCCGTTGGCGCCGAGGATCAGCTCATGCTCCAGGCCAAAGGCTTCGAACTTGCCGTCCACATAGGCATCGAGGCCGAAGTCCTTGTGGTCGTAGTCCATCAACGCAGCATAGGAGTTGGCCGTGGGCGCCGGGTTGCCATAGTTGATGGTGCCTTCGCTGGCGGCATACTTGGTGTCTTGCAGGTTGCGGCTGTGGACCGCCGCGACCTTGAGTTTCCAATCATCGTTGAAGTGATGGGTTACATCAGCGAAGAACGTGGTGCGCCGGCTTTGCCAGTCGTTCCAGGATTGGCCCAGGCAGGTCGAGCGGCTCAGGTTGGCGCTTTTGCCGTCGGCATAGCGCGGCAGGCCGCCCCAGCACGGCGTGGCGTCGACATCTTCGTAGCTGGCGCCGACGCCCAGGGTGGTGTCCGGCGTGAGGTCGAAATCCAGCGCGCCGTAGAACGCCTGGTCCTGGCGCTTGGCGATGTCCATGTACGACCCACGCGTCTGCTGGCTCACCGCCGCGCGACCACGCAGGGTGCCGCTGTCATTCAACGGACCGCCGGTGTCGACATCGGCGCGGTAGTTGTCCCAGGTGCCGGCCGATAGCGACAAGCTGGTGGTGGGCTTGGCCTGTGGACGCTTGCGCACGAAGTTCACCGCACCGCTGGCGGTGCCGGCGCCCTTGAGCATGCCGGCGGCGCCCTTGAGGACTTCCACGCGGTCATAAATCGCCATGTTCGCGCTGAAACTGTCGGCCTGGACGTAGTCCTTGCCCATGTCCAGGGGCACGCCGTCGTACTGGTACTGGCCGAGCATCTTGAAGCCTCTGGAGTAGAAGTACTTGCCGCCCATGGGTGACTCGTAGGTGGTGATGCCGGGCGTGCGTTCCATCACGTCGTCGATGGTGGTGACGTTCTGGTCGTCCATGAATTGGCGAGTCATCACACTCACCGATTGCGGCGTTTCCCGCAGGCTGTGTTCGCCCTTGCCGATGGTGACCGCGCCGGTGGTGTAGGAGCCGGTGCCGTCGGTGGTGGCGCCCAGACGTTCGCCGTTGATCAGGGTGGCGCCCAGGTTCAGCGAACCGGTATCGGCCACTTGTGGCAGCAGCATCCAGGTGCTGTTGCCCTGGCGTTGGGCTTGCAGGCCCTGGCCGCGTAGCAGTTGTTCGAGGGCCTGCTGAGAATCAAAGCGGCCACTCAAACCCGGGCTGGTTTTGCCGGCGACGCTGGTGGCGTCGTACGACAGGCTGATGCCGGCCTGGCGGGCGAACTGGTCCAGTGCTGTTGCCAGGGCACCGGCAGCAATGTTCCAGTCGCGGGCCTGGGTGTCGCTGGCCGGGGTTTCGGCCATCACGGCCACGGGCAAGGCGCTGCTCAGGCAGACGCCAAGCAAGGCGGCCTGTACCGCACGCTTGAGGGGGGAACGAGGGGAAGGGAACGCTTGCATGACCGCGGGATGCTCCTGAAGGAAGTGGATAAAACTGGCCTGTTGATCGGCCTTTCCTTACAGGTCGAGCGGCAATGAGAATTCACCTCATTTATTTTTGAAAATTTACACGCGCGGTGAAACGGTCACCCAATAGCGGCTGCGGTACGTGACATCGAGCTTGAGCGACTGCGCCACCAGGCCCAGCACCTGATCGGTGTCGTCCAACTGATAAGTCCCCGACACCCGCAACCCGGCCACTGCCTCGCTGCAGCGCAACAAGCCGTTGCGGTAGCGACCCAGTTCGGTGAGAAAATCGTCCAGGCGCATGTGGTGGGCGCTGATCACGCCATCGCTCCAGGCCCAGGGATCCAGGCCGTTGGCGACCGCCGGGCGAATGCCGCTGCGGTTGAACACCACCTGTTCGCCGGGCTTGAGGACCTGGCGTGCGCTGGCCGTCTGGCTGTCGGCAAACACCGCCACCGCGCCTTGCTGCACGGCGAGCAAAGTGCCGTAGGCGTCTTCGCGTACCAGGAATCGCGTGCCGAGGGCGCGTAGGTAACCGTCACGGGTCTGGACCCAGAAAGGGCGGTCGTCGGCCCCGGTATTCACCACGATTTCTCCCTGGCGCAACTGCACCAAGCGTCGGTCTGCGTTGAGCGACGCATCGATCGCGCTGGCGCTGTTGAGCTGGATCCGGCTGCCATCGTTCAATGCCACCCAGCGCCGTTCGCCGGTCGCGGTGCGATAGTCGGCCATCCAGGCGGGCAGGGGCGTGTAGTCGCGACCGAGCCAGGTCAAGCCCGCGGCGCCGGCCACCAGGCCCAGCAGTTTCAAGCCCTCACGGCGACTGATGCGTTGGCGCGCCCCGCGCAGGGCATGCCGGCCGACCTGGGCCGGTAGATGATTGAAATCGTCATTCATCGCTGTCACCCGCTGCCACACCCGCTGGTGTTCGGCGCTGGTGTGCAGCCAACGTTCGAAGGCGGCGGTGCTGGCATCGTCGGCGACATTGAAACGCAGGGTGATCATCCACTGGATCGCCTGGTCGACCAGCTGCGCGTCAGTTTTCGACATAACGCAACCGGTAACACGCGTGCAGCGCCTTGGACAGGTCCCGTTCCACCGTGGCCTTGGACACGCCGAGACGCAGGGCGATCTGTGCGCAAGTCAGGCCATCCAGTTGCGCCAGCAAAAAGGCTTCGCGCACGCGCGGCTTGAGCTGGTCGAGCAGACGGTCGATACGTTCCAGGCTGTCGAGGATCAACAGGCGGGTTTCTTCCGACGGCACCTCGATTTGCGGGAAGTGCGCGAGGCTTTCCAGGTAGGCGCGCTCCAGTTCGCGGCGGCGGTATTGGTCGATCATCAGGCTGCGGGCGATGCTGCTCAAGTACGCGCGCGGCTGCTGCAAGGTTTGCTGCCTGCGCGCATTAAGCAGGCGCACGAAGGTTTCCTGGGCCAGGTCGGCGGCGTGTTCGCGGCAGCCGGTGCGGCGGCTCAACCAGCCGCGCAGCCAGGCATGATGGGCATGGTAAAGCTGGCCGATGGCGGCATGGTCCAGTGGGTGATCGCTCGACATGGGCATCCTGGCGCAGCTGTCTTAATTGATAATGTTTCGCATTCTAATCGTTGCTCATGACGCTTCGCAATTGCCGCAGCGCAATGTATCCAGCACAATTTTTTGTCCGCCCTGGATGCACGGACTAATCTGCAGGCTTTTCCCGGTGGAAGGCTTGAGCATGATCGACCTGGCGACCCTGGCGGTATTTTCCGGTGCTGTGCTGTTGTTGCTGTTGTCCCCGGGGCCGAACATGGCCTTTGTGGTCAGTCATGGCGTCACCCATGGTTGGCGCGGGGGGATGGCATCGGCCCTGGGTATTGGCGTGGCCGACGTGCTGTTGACCGCCTTGACCGCTACCGGGGTGACGGCGTTGGTTGCCAGTTGGCCGCCATCCTTTGACGTGATCCGGTATGCGGGGGTGGTCTACCTGTTGTGGCTGGTGTTCAAGACCTTGCAGAAACGCCCCGTGCCGAATGCGGGGCACATCGACCGTGTGCCCTTGGGCCGGGTGTTTTTGCAGGCCATGCTCAATAGCTTGCTCAATCCCAAGGCGTTGCTGTTTTTTGTGGTGTTTTTGCCGCAGTTTGTACGGCCGGAAGCAGGGGACATTGCGGTGCAGTTGATGGTGCTTGGGGGGGTGTTGACCGTGATTGCAGCTGTATTTCATGGGCTGTTGGGCATTTTCGGTGGGGCGCTGAGTCGGTTTTTTGCCCGTCGCTCACAGGGGGCCTGGCTACAGAAATGGGGGTTGGCGACGGTGTTGACGGTGTTGGCGGTGCGCTTGGCGGTGATGTCTCGCCCAACCTGACTTGAAGAGAGTACGGCTGATCAATGTGGGAGCTGGCTTGCCTGCGAAGGCGGCCTGACAGCCGACCTGGATGTTGGATCAGGCCGGGTACCTATCCGTTATTTAGGTAACGGCTGCTATGGGTTTCGCCCTTACGGCGACTCACTTTGGAAAGGCCGGAATGCCGGCCCAGCCCAAAGTAAGCAAAGGACTCTTGCCCCAACACTCGGCACCTCGCCTAGGCTCGGTGTGCCCGTAATCCGACAAGGATTTGGGGGACCGCCTTAGATCAAGATCAAGAGCGGCTCCCTTCGCATCGTGGTTAGCGTTTAGATACCTACGACTATCGCCGACAAGCCGGCGCCTGCAGCTGCTTGGCAGAGTCAGCCCAACCGTGCCGCCGCGCGCGCGACGATCTCACCGCGCACTCTGCGCGATTCGACGGTGCGCTTGTTGGCTTCTTCCAGCACGTGCTGGGGCGCGGTGTCCGGGCGGCCGGAGTCGAAGGGTGGCGCGGGGGCGTATTCAATCTGCAACTGCACCAGTTGCGCCGCCGCCTCGCTGTACAACTCGGCCGCCAGGGTCAGGGCGAAGTCGATGCCGGCGGTGATGCCGCCGCCGGTCAGCAGGTTGCCGTCACGGACCACGCGTTCGTGTACGGGGATGGCGCCGAGCGGGGCGAGCAGGTCGTGGTAGGCCCAGTGTGTAGTCGCCTTGCGTCCCCGTAGCAAACCTGCCGCGCCCAGTACCAGCGAGCCGGTGCACACCGAGGTCACGTAGCGCGCGATCTGTGCCTGGACCTTGAGGAAATCCAGGGTCTGCGGGTCTTCCATCAGTGCGCCCACGCCGGAACCGCCGGGTACGCAGATCACATCCAGGCGCGGGCAGTCGGCGTAGGTCATGGTCGGGGTAAACACCAGGCCAGTGCTGGAGGTGATGGGTTCCAGGTCTTTCCACACCAGGTGCAGGTTCACCTCCGGCAGTGAACCCAGCACGTCGTAGGGGCCCGTGAGGTCCAGTTGCTGGATGCCGGGGAACAACAGAAAGCCGATCTGCAAGGTCATGAATGAAGCTCCGTGAAAGGGGTGGACGGCTTCACTCTAGAGGCCTAGGCTTTGGCGAATACGCCATTGAAGCCACGAATCACGCCAATCATGCCTCGAATCGTTCACGTCCTCGCTTTCGATAATGCCCAGGTGCTCGATGTGACCGGGCCGCTGCAGGTGTTCGCCTCCACCAATGACCTGGCGCGCCAGCGCGGCGAACCCTTGCCTTACGCGGTGTCGGTGATCGCCGCCCAATCGGAACCGGTGATGACCTCCGCCGGCCTGGCCCTGGTGGCCGAGCCGTTACCGGCTGCGGACGCGCCGTGCGATACGTTGGTGATCGCCGGCGGTTGGGGCGTGTACGGCGCTGCCGAAGACCCGGCCCTGGTGGATTGGGTGCGCGAGAAAGCCAAACACACCCGGCGCATGACGTCCGTCTGCACCGGCGCGTTCCTGCTGGCCGCCAGCGGCATGCTCGACGGTTGTCGCGTGGCCACTCATTGGACCCGTTGCGAAGAGCTGGCGCGCAAATTTCCTTCGTTGACGGTGGAGTCCAACCCGATTTTCATTCAGCAAGGTGCAGTCTGGACGTCCGCCGGTGTCACCGCTGGCATCGACCTGTGCCTGGCGCTGGTGGAGGAAGACCTGGGCCGCGCCATCGCCCTGGAAGTGGCGCGGCACCTGGTGGTGTTCCTCAAGCGCCCCGGTGGTCAGTCCCAATTCAGCGTGACCCTGTCCCTGCAAAAGGACGACAGCCGTTTCGCCGAACTCCACGCCTGGATGGCCGAAAACCTGACCCTCGACCTGAACATCCCCACCCTGGCCGCCCAGGCCGGCATGAGCGAGCGCAGCTTCGTGCGCCACTACCGTGCCGAAACCGGCCAGACCCCGGCACGCGCCGTCGAATTGATCCGCGTCGAAACCGCGCGCCGCCAACTGGCGGACAGCACCGCATCGATCAAACGCATCGCTGTGCAGTGCGGGTTTGGCTGTGAAGAGACCTTGCGACGCAGCTTCCTTCGCGCCCTGTCGGTGACGCCCCAGGCCTACCGCGAGCGCTTTTCGCCAAGCAGTTCAAGCAGCGCATCAAGCGTGGCGTGTGGCGCTTCCTGAGGAATATTGTGGCCCACGCCCGGCAGCACCTGGCGTCGGTAAAACCCGCTGAAATGCTCGATGTCATCATCCTCGTCGGGCGGCGGGCCCACGCCATCATCGGCGCCGCACAACGAAATGCTCGGCACTGAAATTGTCGGTTGCAGGGCCAGCGCGGCTTCAATGGATTCCAACGCCGGGTCGCCGGGCGCGTACATGAAACGATGGCGATACGAGTGAATCACCACCTCGACGAAATCCGGGTTATCGAACGACGACGCGGTCTGCTCATAAAGGCCCGGCCCCTCGGCCCAGGACGGCGACCACAGTGCCCACAACAGCTTGCACAGTTCACGCCGGTTGGCGGTCAGGCCGTCCACGCCGCGCTGGGTGTGAAAGTAGAACTGATACCACAAGCGATGCTCCGTCACCGGCGCCCTGGGCTTCAGTGACTTGGCGATGTCCTGGATGTTGTAGCCATCCCCGGTCACCAACCCGCGCACCCGCTCGGGCCACAGCGCCGCGACGATACACGCGGCACGCCCACCCCAGTCATAGCCGGCGAGGGTCGCCTGGGGAATGCCCAGCGCATCCATGAAATCCAGCAGGTCCTTGGCCAACGCCGCTTGTTGCCCGGAACGCATCACCTGCTCGTTGATAAAACGCGTCGGGCCATAACCGCGCAGATACGGCACTAGCACCCGACACCCGCGCGCGGCGAGTACCGGCGCGATCTCGTCATAGCCGCGCGGGTCGTAGGGGAAGCCATGCAGCAGGATCACCGGCGTACCGTCGAGTGGGCCGTGGGCTTCATAAGCCACGTCGAGCAGGGTGGTGCGCACGGTGTGCAGGGGGAAGGCGATGGTCATGGCGGACTCCTGTCAGGTGCTGGAACTCTAGCCGAAAGGCGTGACGGCAGGGTGCGGGACTGAAGGCTGGGGCGTTACGTGTCCAGGCCGAGGTCGGCGCGGCGCAGCACATGCTTGAAGTGATGCCGCCACAGGTCCACCCCCAACTGCCCCGACCGGTCCAGCGACGAACCCATCGTGAGATCGCTGATCAAGGTCGGCTGCAACCCCGCGTCAAATAGCGCAAACCCCGCCGCCAGCACACAGGTGTCGGTCTGGATGCCGCACACCAGTACGCGCTCTGGCCCGAGGCTTTTCAGGTAGGCAACGGTCTCGGGTGTCGGGGCGTAACCATGCTTGATAAAGATGCGGTCGGCTGCAATCAGGCTCTGGTCATTCGGTGCCGGTTGCCAGCCGAGCTGCCGGGCGAAGGGCGTGATGCTTTCGTCATGGCGTTCCACGGTGGCGACTGACGGCATGCGCCCGAGCAGGGCGTTGATGCCGTCCACCAGCCACGTGGGCGGGTTGAAGGAAGGTTGCACGTCGATGATCAGCAGTACCTGGCGCATGGCGTTCCTGTCCGTGGTCGAGGGCCTGCCCATTGTGCACAGGCCACTTCAGGGTTGCCAGGTGGTTTTCTGCCCGCTGAGCTTACGGTCCAGAAACGATGCCGCACTGATCAACGCCAGGTGGCTCAAGGCCTGGGGTGTATTGCCCAGGTGCCGGGCCTGGTTGTCGAACTCTTCGGCGTAGAGGCCCAGGGGGTTGGCGTAACGCAGCAGTTGTTCGAATTCCAGGTGGGCCTTTTCCACTTGCCCGGCGCGGGCCAGGCATTCGACGTACCAGAACGAGCAGGCCGCAAACGCGCCTTCGGTGCCTTGCAGGCCATCGATCTGGCTGTCGTCGTTGCGGTAGCGGTAGACCATGCCGTCGCGCACCAGGCTTTTCTGAATGGCTTCCAGGGTCGAGAGCCAGCGTGGATCGGTCGCCGCGACAAACCTCACCAACGGCATCAATAGCATGGAACCGTCGAGCGCCGTGGTGCCGGTATGCTGCACGAAATGCCCGCGTTCTTCGTTCCAGAAGTTGCTCCAGATGTCGGCGTAGATCGCTTGGCGAGTCTGGTCCCAGCGTGCAAACGGCGCCGGCAACGAACGCTTGGAGGCCAGGCGGATGGCGCGGTCCAGCGCCACCCAGCACATCAGTCGTGAGTGCAGGAAGTGATGCTGCTCGCCACGCATTTCCCAGATGCCCACGTCTTTGGTGTTCCAGATTTCACAGACCTGATCGGCCACCTCCACGGTGTGTTTCCAGCCTTCATGGGAGATGGCCTCGCCGTACTTGTTGACCAGGTAGACGGCATCCATCAGTTCGCCATAGATGTCCAGTTGGATCTGGTCGAACGCCTCGTTGCCGATGCGTACGGGTTTGGCACCGCCGTGGCCGGCGAAATGGTCGAGTTCGGCCTCCGGCAATTCCTGGCGGCCGTCGATGCCGTACAGGATATTGATCTTGGTCGGCTGGTTGCAGCAGTCGCTGACCCGGCCTTTGAGCCAGCGCATATAGGCATTGGCTTCTTCGACAAAGCCCAGGCGCATGAAGGCGTAGACGGTGAATGATGCATCGCGGATCCAGGTGTAGCGGTAGTCCCAGTTGCGCTCACCGCCGGGCGTCTCGGGCAGGCCAAAGGTGGCGGCGGCGATGATTGCGCCGTGTTTGCGCGAGGTCAAAAGCTTGAGGGCCAGGGCCGAGCGGTTGACCATTTCGCGCCAGCGCCCGCGGTAGTTCGATTGCGCGATCCAGCCGCGCCAGAACGTCAAGGTGTGGGCCAGCGCCAGGTCGGTGCAGCGGCTGTCCACCCGTTCATCCTCCTGGCCACCGAGGACGAACTCGGCGCCTTCTTCCTGGCCCAGGGTAAAGCTGGCCACGGCAGCACCGTCTTTGATCTGCAGCGGGTAGCTGCCGGACAATCGCAGACCGGGTTGGCCTTCGGCGCTGAAGCACACCGTGCCATCGTCACGGGTGGCTTGGGTGGGCGTTCGCGCGTAGTCGTGGCGTACCGCACAGCGCAGATGAATGTCGGCCTTGCCACTGACCACACGCACCCGGCGGATCAGCAGCGGCAGGTCATCAACGTCCTCGCTGATGGCCAACAAGTCAGTGATCTCCACCACGGCCTCGTCGCTGAGCCAGCGCGTTTGCAGCACGTTGGTGTCGGGCAGGTAGATCTGTTCGCGACGGGCGTTGGGCAGGTCCGGGGTGAGTTGGAAAATGCCGGCGTCGGGACTGTCCAGCAGCGAACAGAAGATCGACGGGCTGTCGAATTCCGGCCAGCAGAAGAAGTCGATGCTGCCTTTGTCGTTAACCAGTGCGGCACTGCGCATATCGCCGATAATGCCGTGGGCATCGATGGGGCTTTGTTGTTCGTTCTTCAAATCAACCATTGCCACGGAACTCCGGATAAAGGCTCATGCCGCCATCAATAAAGAGCGTGCTGCCGACCACATAATCGGACGCATCGCTGGCCAGCCACACCACGGCGTTGGCCACGTCTTCCACGTCGCCGACTCGCCCGTAGGGGATCAGCTTCAACAGTTCCTTCTGCGCTGCGCCTTCGGTGGCCGCGCGATTGATCGCGGTGCGTATCGCCCCCGGCGCAATGCCGTTGATGCGGATGCGCTGTTCGCTGACTTCCTGGGCGAGGGTGCGCATCAGCATCTCCACGCCGCCCTTGGACGCTGCGTAATTCACATGCCCGGCCCAGGGGATCAGTTGGTGCACCGAACTCATGTGGATGATTTTGCCCGCCGCCCGCGATACGCCTTCGCGCACGCCCTGGCGGTTGAAGATGCGCACCGCCGCGCGGGCACACAGGAACTGGCCGGTGAGGTTGACGCCGATCACCGCGTTCCAGTCGTCCAGGCTCATGTCCACCAGGTTGGCGTCCTTCTGCATCCCGGAGTTGGCCACCAGGATGTCCAGGTGACCGAAGGCATCCAGGGTCTGGGCAAAAAGACTTTCCACATCGTCTTCTTTTGAGACGTTGGCGCCGATGGCAATCGCCCGGCCCCCCTCGGCGTTGATCTGCTCTGCCAGGGCCTCGGCCGGTGCGGCCTGGCTGTTGTAATTGAGCACCACGGCCGCTCCGGCTTGCGCCAGTGCCTTGGCCGCGCCGGCACCGATTCCGGAGCTGGCACCGGTCACCAGCGCTACTTGTTGCTCCAACGAAATACGCATTGCTCACCGACCTTGAATTCGTGAGTTCAAGTAGCTGACTGATCGCGCGCAAAGGAAGTTCACCCGTGTGAAATTAGCGACTACAACCATGGTGAAAAATGGAATAACAGAACTATAAAAAATAACCATAAGATACTAAAAAACCGCTCAAAAGCGTTTGACAGGCTTTTTCGCCGCGTGTCTTATAGGCACACATCAACCCGCTCCGTTGGTAGTTCGGAAGTCATCGCGGGGCCACCTATAAGAGAAATCCATGTGCCATTCGGCCGATATAGGGGAACTACCCGTTCAGGTAAAAGCAGCGGCCTTAGTTGGCGTGCATAAGTTAGTTGGCGTGCCTAAGTTAGTCATCTTCGATTGCGATGGTGTCCTCGTCCAAAGTGAAGAAATAACCCTGTCTGTATTGATCTCCATGCTTAATGCTCTTGTTCAGGGCGACACGATGCTTGATGTGACACATTTCACCGAACACTTTCGTGGGCGGAAGATTGCTGAGTGTTTGCGCGAAGCCGAGCAGATATTGAACATCAGTGTGGACGAAGTGTTTGAACAACGCTTTCGCGAGCGAGCGCTGCACGCGCTGACACTCGGGTTGACAGCGACGGAAGGAATAGTCGAAGTGCTGGAAAGTTTGGAAGTGCCTTATTGCGTCGCCTCGAGTGCACCACGCAATAAGATAGAACACTGTTTGCGCCTGGCTGGACTGTTTTCTTATTTCGAAGGGCGGATATTCAGCTGTTATGAATTGGGTCGTTGGAAACCCGATCCGTTGGTGTTTATGACGGCTTGTCGCACTTACAGTATTGATGTGAGTGATGCGCTGGTAGTTGAAGACAGTGTGACGGGTATCCAGGCAGCCGTTGCTGCCCAAATAAAAGTGCTGGGCTTTGGTCCACCGCATCGGCATGCGCAATTGGCCGCGGCGGGAGCATTGCCGATTGCCGACATGCGTGAAGTATTGACCATTTTCAATTGACTTATTAACTCAGGGAGGCGGCGTTGTGAACACACTTGGTTACCTGGAACGGCTCAAACGCAACGATCAATCTTCAGAAGTGTGGTGGGATTCGTCGCCTGCCGTGTACCTGCCGTACAAACAACACCTGCTGGAAAAATACCCGGCGGCCGCGGTTTATATAGAAGCGTTGATGCCGGATGAGTTTTCCCAACCTTGGGGCTTGTGCAGTGCGACCACCAACCCCCGGTTGGTGACGGCCGTGATCCTCGATAAGCGTGAGTATTGGTCCTCACGTTTCAACTTGGCCAACCTGTCTCCCAGTGAGTTGCGCAAGCAGTTGTACAACGAGGTCATTGTTGAAGGTGCCGCGACGCTGATGCCAAGGTGGGTGCAATCGGCACAGGTCGAAGGTTGGATTTCCGCCCAGGTCGACCCGGTTGACGTGCGCTGTACCGAACGGATGACCACCCGAGGGTTGGAGTTGCAGCGCCTGGCGCCGAACGTGATGGTCAAGGTGCCCGGCAGTCTGGAAGGGCTGGTCACGGTCGAACACCTGGTGGCCCAGGGTGGGTCGGTGAATATCACCTTCTGCTTCACGGTTGCGCAGTTCCAGGCCGGTATCCAAGCCATCGAGCGCGGCTTGGCGACTGCGCGCAGCAACGGGATCGACACCGGGCGCTGCAAGTACGTGATCACCTTCATGATCGGGCGTTTCGCCTGCCAGCCCGAGTTCACGCTGCAGGCTGCCGAGCGTGGTCTGGCCTTGAGTGCCGAGGAACTGCGCTGGGCTGAGTTGTTGATCTACGAGCAGATCCAGGCGCTGGTGGCGGCCTCGAGCGTGCCGGTCAAGACCCTGCTTTCCAGCATAAAGGTCGATGTGGACGAACGTGGCAACAAGCATTGCTGGCATCTGGAGAAGACCGGGCAGACGGCGACCTGCTACACGCTGACACCGGAGGTGGTGGAGTTCCTGATCGAGCGCGAAAGCCATGGCAAACCCGTCGTACCCGCGCTGGAGCACCAGAAACCGCCCACGTCGACCTTTGCGAAGCTGATTCGCATCCCCTATTTCTACGAAGCCTACTTTGTCGACAGCATTGAACCGTACGACTTCGGTAACCATGAAGCCTTTATCAACGCCTGCAATGAAGCCAACAGCGCGCATCGGCGCCTGGCGGATTACTGCGTTCGGCTCTGCCCAGTGACCAGACCGTTCAAACGCGCACTCAACGCGTTGCTCGCCGCCGAATTTGGGGTGATTGCATGAACAGGATGATCGGATTGTGGGCGCACCCACGTTCGCGCTCCACGGTGCTTGAGCGCGTATTTATCGAGCGGGGCGATTTCGAGGTCTTCCATGAGCCTTTTGCGCATATGGCATTTTCCGAGGACTCGGCGATCCCCTCTGATGAGTGGGATCACAGTTTGCCCACGACTTACCAAGGCATTAAAGAACATCTGCTTGATGCCCGTGAGCGTGCGAATGTCTTTCATAAAGACATGTGTTATCACTGTTTGGATGACTTGAAAATTGATATTGGCTTTCTCGCGCAACAGGACAATATCTTTCTTATTCGCGAACCCGCCAGCAGCATTATTTCCCATCATCGGGTGCATCCCGAAATGCCCTTGCAGGCCATCGGGCATAAAGCGCTGTACGACATATTTTGTGTCGTCACCAAACTGACGGGGAAAGTGCCTTATGTAATCAATGCCGATGATTTGGCCGCAGAACCGGAGCGGGTGATTCGCAAATTGTGTGATCACCTGAATATAGAGTTTCTGCCACACGCCATGACGTGGAAACGTGAGTGCCCACAACAATGGAAGACGTGGCGTAGTTGGCATGTCGAAGCGGAAAACAGTGAGCGGATTGTTTCGCCAGATAAGCAGGGCGTCGATATTGAAGCAGTCGAACAGTATCCGAAGTTAAAGGCGATGTATGAATACCATCGAACGTTTTACGCGCGCATGAATGAATTTTGCCAATAGGGATTGTTGTATGAAAAAGTTGATTGTTACTGGAGCGGCCAACGGAATTGGCCGAGCCACTGTGGAATTGGCGATTCAGCAGGGTTATTTCGTAATCGGTGCGGACAAGGATGCCGAGGGCCTTAACGTGCTGCAAGGTCTGTATGGTGCTGATGTATTCGAGGCGCACAGTGCTGATTTCTCGGATATGGCTGTTATCAAGGGGTTTATCCCAACGCTTTATGAGCGGCATGCAAGTATTGACGGCCTGGTCAATAACGCCGGTATTTATCACGGCAAAAGTGTCTATGCCTACTCCGATGAGCAGATAGACGAGATCCTCACCGTCAACCTCAAGGCACTGGTTTACCTCTCCAAGGACTTCGCCGAACGGGAAATGCAGCATGAAGCCCCGCGCAGCATCGTCAACATCGCTTCGGTGGCCGGTGAAGTGGGCAGCTGCGATGCGCTCTACGGCGCCACCAAGGCGGCGGTGATCGGCCTGACCAAGGCCAATGCCTGGAACTTTGCGCCGTTCGTACGGGTGAACGCGGTCTCTCCGGCACTGATCCATGAAACCGCCATCTACGGCACCATCCCCGAATACCGACGCGCCGAGTACGCCCGCCAGGAAGTGCTCAAGGAGCCGATCCTGCCCAGTGGCGTGGCCGAGGTCATCTTGCTGCTGGTGGGCGATGCGATGCGCCATATCACTGGCAGAGTGATTCCGGTCGACAATGGAGCCTACCCACGATGAGCCTTCCGGTACGTAAGAGGAAACTGTTGCTGGTGGGCGCTGGCAACCTGTGCCTGCAGATCCTGAAGATTCTGGGGCCGAAAAACGCGTTCGAGTTTGTGGTGTTGGGCCGCAATGAGGAGGCCACGATCCGGCTGTGCAACCTGGTGGCGTTGTCCTGTGCGCAACTGGGCCAGTTTATCGACATCAAACCGGTGATTGCCGACCTGACGGACATCGGCAAGGTCACGCGGCTGTTACGTGAAGAAGCCCCGGATATGCTGGTGAACTGCGCGTCGTTGCAGTCATGGCGGGTCATCACCGGGTTGCCCAAGCTGTCGTTCGAGAAGCTCGACCAGGCCCAGTTCGGTCCCTGGCTGCCCATGCACCTGACGTTGATGCATTGCTTGATGCAGGCGGTGAAAGCCTCCGGCATCGCTACCAAAACCGTGAATGCGGCGTTCCCCGATGCGGTCAACCCGATCCTGGCGCGCATCGGCCTGGCGCCGGACATTGGCGTCGGTAATGTGGCCAATCTGGTTCCGGCCGTGCGCCTTTCCATCGCACGCTTGCTTGAATGTGCACCCGCTGATGTGCAAGTGCAGCTGTATGCCCAGCACTACTTCAGCCACTACGTGCCGCGCGGTGGTTTGCCACCGCGTGCCAGCTACCGCCTGCTGTATGACGTGCGCAATCGGCCAGAGGTGGCGCGCCTGCCGGCCGAGGCGATTTTCTCAACGGTGAAGTCCGAGTTCCGTCGCCTGGGCGGGGTGGATGGGCAATTCCTCACCGCGTGCTCTGCGGTCACGGTCATCGAAGGGCTGTTCTCGTCCGTGCCGGTCCTGGTGCATGCGCCGGGTCCTCTCGGGCTTCCGGGCGGCTATCCAGTGTGGCTGCACGAAGGGCGGATCCAGGTGCAGTTCTCCGAGGCTTGTCCACAGGATGAGGCGGTGCGCATCAATAGCATCTGCCAGAGCCAGGACGGCATCGACGAAATCCACTGTGATGGTTCGGTCACTTACAACCCGCACTGCATGGCCGTCATGCAATCGATGCTGGGGTACTCCAGGAACACCATGTCCATCGAGCAGTCCGCCGAGTTTGCCCATGAGCTGGCGAGTAAATACCTGGCCTTCAAAAATTCAACCTGGTAGGTGTGTGATGAATCAGATATCGGGGCGCAAGCACAACGATGTACCCAGCTATGCCAGGCAATATTCGGCGGATTTCGTCGAGCGTTGGGATGAGCTGATCGATTGGGAAAAACGCAAGGCCGGGGAGGGCGGGTTCTTCGAAAACCTGCTGCGCAGCCACGGTGTGCGCTCGGTGATCGACGTGTCGACGGGCAGCGGTTTCCATGCCGTCCAACTCAAGCAGGCGGGCTTTGAGGTGGTTGCCACGGATGGCAGCAGCACCATGTTGACCAAGGCGCGGGCGAACTTTCGCAAACATGGCTTGGACATTCAGTCCCATTATCGCGACTGGCACTCACTGGATCCCCAGGAACTGGGCCAGTTCGACGCCGTGGTGTGCCTGGGCAGTTCGCTGTGCCATGTCTTCGCCGCCCACGATCGGTTGCGGGTGTTGGCGAGGTTCAGGGCTTTGCTCAAACCGGGTGGTTTGCTGATTGTGGATCAGCGCAATTTCTTCGCCATCCGTGCCGGCAACTACAAGGCCAGCGGAAATTACTATTACTGCGGTAAGAACGCGTCGGTCAGCCTGGGACAGGTCGATGAGCACCTGTGTGAGTTCATCTATTCCTTTGATAACGCGGAACTGTACCGGCTGCAGGTCTATCCCCTGTTGCCGGGCGAATTGAAGGGGGAGGTGCTCAAGTCCGGGTTCACCCACCATGAGAGTTACGGTGATTTCGAACTGGACTACGACATGATGGATTGTGATTTCGTCATCCACACTGCGCGCGCCGAATAAGGAGGGCTTGATGAGCACACTCGTACAGAGCAATGCGCGCCCCTTGGACAGCGTCGTGCTGGCGGTGGTCCTCACCGGGTTCGTGGCCAGCACTTATGGTTTTGGCGTTTACCTGTTCGCCAACCTGGTGGTGGACATGCGCCGCGACATCGGTTTCGACTACACCACCGTGGGCCTGATCACCGGCGGCGCGCAGATTGGTTTCCTGCTGTTTTCATCGGTTACCAGCTATATCAGCCGGTTTTTCGAGGGATGGAAAATCAGCCTGGTGTCTACGGTGATGACGTCCCTGGCGCTGCTGGGGTTAAGCGTCAGTAACAGCATCTGGTTGTCGGGGGCGCTGTTGATCTTGCTCGGTGGCTGTTCCGCTTCGGTGTATATCCCGTTGGCGGAGATCGTTACCAAGGGGTTCAGCCCGGGCAATCGCTCGCGGGTCATGGGGCTGATTTCCAGCGGCACCAGCTACGGCGTATTCATCAACGGTTTGCTGGTGTCGTTTCTGACACTCAATGGTGGCTGGCGCTCGATCTGGCTCACCGCCGGGCTGATCTCGGTGGCCCTGTGTGGGGTGGCGTGGTTTCTGTTGCGCAACCTGGCTGCGGGCCAGGACGCCGGGTTTTCCGGCGAGGACACCACCGCCTTTGACCGTCAGCAACCCTGGCTCGGTCGCTCGTTGTACCTGACCTGGGCCATTGCCTTTCTCAATGGCATGGCGTTGCTGCCGTTCCAGACTTACCTGGCGCCGTTCCTGCGCGATGAATTGGGTGTGTCGGTACGGGACGCCGGGTTTATCTGGACCACCCTTGGTGCCGTAGGCATGGCGTCGGGTTTTCTGGTGGGCTGGATCGCCGACAAGGTGGGCGTGCGCGCGTCGCTGGCAATGTGTTTCCTGAGCGCGGGGCTGGCCGCCAGCCTGGTGTTCAGTTTCAACAGCCTGCCGTTGTTCTATCTGGCGGCGTTTCTGTTTGCGCTGGCGTTCTATCCCATCTTCGGGCTGGTCCCCAGTTATATCGGGCAAATCGTCCCGGTCAGCCGTCTGACCCAGGCCTTCGGTATTGCCAACGTGTTGATCGGCCTGGGTGGCGTGTGTGGCAATTTCCTGGGCGGGTTTTCCAAGGATTTGACCGGGTCGTTTTCGACGGTCTACTGGGTGGTGGCGCTGTTGCTGTTCGTGCAATGCGTGATGGTGTTCCTGTTGGGTAAACGGCCCATTTCGGTCGGGGAGGGCGAGCAGTCATGAGTTATTTTCCAGACACTTCAAACCAGAACCTGCACGCCTTTGCGTTCAGCCGCCGGCGCGCCGGGCATCCGAGCATGAAACACAAACCCGTGGTCATCTGGATGACCGGCCTCTCCGCGTCCGGGAAGTCGACCATTGCTGATGCGTTGGATATCGCGCTGCAGGAGCAGGGGCGAATCACTGCCATTATCGACGGCGATTCGGTACGCGGCGGGCTGTGCCGGGACCTGGGGTTTACCGACAGCGACCGCGACGAGAACATCCGTCGCGTCGCCGAAGTGGCGCGGTTGATGCTGGAGGCGGGGTTGATCGTGATCGTGGCGCTGATTTCACCTTCGTCGGCCAGCCGGCACTTTGCGCGTTCGATCATCGGCAACGAGTTTTTCGTCGAAGTGCATGTGGATGCGCCGTTGGAAACCGCGAAAAAACGTGATCCCAAGGGTCTGTATAAAAAAGCCCGCGCCGGGTTGATCAAAAACTTCACGGGTATCGACTCCCGCTACGATGTACCGGTGTTTCCGGAAGTGCATTTGGATACCCAGGCGCTTTCAGTGGAACAGTCGGTCGCGACGATTCTTGATTGGGTGGCGCATAACGACGGTTGCACCTAGCCGTCTGTCTTTGCGCGAGGATGACACTGTCTGCATGCTGAAAAAACAAGGTAATCTGCGCCATCGCAGGGAGAACGCGTTTTTTCAGGAGTAGGCATGACACATTTTACGGGCACTGCAAAATCGATCCGTTTGATTGGTGGGGCCCGGGTGTTGGATTTTATCAATACCACCAACGGCCGTCGTCCTGGCACTTCGCTCAAGGTCATGGAAGAACGGCTCACCAGTCTCCAGTTCTTCTTCGAGTGGGCAGTGCACGCGTCGTTGATCTCGGCCCGAGAGTTTGACGACTACAAGCCGATGGTGTTCGAGTCTTCGATGGCCTACCAGCCGGACCTGGATGCGATCATCGCGTTCAGGGAATGCCTGTACGCGGCGTTCTATCCGTTGTCGTTACAAGGGGCCGCGCCCGATGACGCGTTGCAGCATATCAACCGGGCCTTCCAGCAAGGCGTTGCCTGGCGGGTGCTGTGTTCTGTCGATGGCAAACCTGCCTGGGCGTGGAAGCCCTGCACCACGACGCAGGAGCTGACGACCATGGTGCTCGGGCGCCTGGCCATCGAGGCCACGCAGTTACTGGTGTCCGGTGAACTGCACGCATTGCGCAGTTGCAGCGCCACTGATTGCGATTGGGTGTTCCTCGACATCTCCAAGAACAAGCAGCGCAAATGGTGTCAGATGAGCGTGTGCGGCAGCCGTGAAAAACTCAGTCGTCTGAGGCAGGTGGGCAGCACACACTAGTTTCGAGGTGATATGACGGGTAGCAATTGCTCCGCTTAATAGGAAGCATTACTATTCACGCCCCGCCTCCCCAGTGCACCCGCGATGATCCCTCAGCCGCCCCGCAGAACAGGCTTTTTCGAACATTACGAAGAGTTGATCGGAACCTGGACGCGCCGCCTGAGAAACCGTCAACAGGCCGAAGACCTGGCCCATGACACCTTTGTGCGGGTGCTGGAGTCAAAATCCAGCGAGGTTGAGCAACCGCGCGCTTATCTGCATCAAACCGCGCGCAACATCGCAGTGGATGCCTATCGACGTGAAGACCGTCGCGAAGCTATCACGCTGGAAGCCTTTGATCAGCGTTCGCCCAACAGTGGCGACCCGGAGCATTTCATGCACGCGATCCAGTTGGCGGACTCTATCGAGCGGGCCTTGTCTGAGTTACCGCTCAACTGCCGCAAGATTTTCATCTGGCAGAAAATCGAGGGCCTGACCCAGCAGGAAATCGCCGAACGCCTGGGCCTGTCTAAAAACATGGTGGAAAAGTATATGATCCGCACCCTGCGGCATCTGCGCGACCGCCTGGACGCGATGGCGCCATGACCCAAGGATCTTCCACGATGGACAACCGTGCCCGAGACGAAGCCGCGCAATGGTTTGTGCGCCTGCAGGACGCCGAGTTGAGCATTGCCGAACGCCAGCGCTTCGACGCATGGCGTAATGAGCATCCCGATCACCAATATGAATTTGATGTGCTGCAAGGCCTTTGGAGTGCCACCGGCTTGCTGCCTAAAGCGCGCTTGCAGGCGTTGTGCGAAGCCCCGGTGGAGCGGCCCAAGCGGCGTGCCGTGTTGCGTTATGCGGTGGCCGCCGGTGTGATCGCGGTGGCCCTGGGCTTGGGTCTGTTCAGTGGGCTCGATCATCCGAAACCCTACAGCGCCGAGTTCAGTACAGGTGTGGGTGAACATCGCCAGGTGGCGTTGCCCGATGGCTCGGTGATGGACCTCAACAGCCGCACCGTGGTCGCGGTGCAGTATGAAAAAGGCCGGCGTGGCGTGGAACTCAAGCAGGGCGAAGCCCTGTTCAGCGTCGAGCATGACACCAGCCGACCCTTTGTCGTGGCTGCCGGGGCAGGGCAGGTGACGGTGACCGGCACGCGCTTTGATGTGCGCCGTGATGAAGGCCAGACTCGCGTGATGGTCGAGGCCGGAACCGTGAAGGTACAGGGTGATTCACCGGACA
The DNA here is from genome assembly GCF_000934565.1 of Pseudomonas simiae. Classification (NCBI taxonomy): domain Bacteria; kingdom Pseudomonadati; phylum Pseudomonadota; class Gammaproteobacteria; order Pseudomonadales; family Pseudomonadaceae; genus Pseudomonas; species Pseudomonas simiae. Next base: position 2,129,514 of record NZ_CP010896.1, read on the forward strand.
ACCTGGTGACGCTGACGGCTGGCCTGGGCACCCACGTCGACAACAAAGGATCGGTGGCAGCGGCCTACACGGTGAACACTGAAGAATTGACCGCCTGGCGCACGGGCAAGCTGGTCTTCAACAACGCTTTGCTGGGCGAAGTGGCACGCGAGGTTTCGCGCTACCGCGAGCGTCCGTTGCGGGTCAGTACACCTGCGGTGGGTAACCTGCGCCTGACCAGCGTGTTCAAGGCCAACGACACTGACGCCTTGCTCAAGGCCTTGCCGCACATCCTGCCGGTGGCCTTGCGGACCTTGCCGGACGGCAGCCAGGAAATTATTTCACGCTGACATTCAGGTTTTTTTCGAGTTCTTCGTCTTCTCCTGCAACTGCAACTGGTTTGCATTAACAGCCGCATACTCTTGCGATCACAGGATTAGGTTCGACGTGAAAAAACTCGCCATCCACAACAATAAAACTTCCCGCTGGGCGCCGCTCGTCCTGGCGCTCGCAGTCAGTGCCACGCTCCCTGCGGCCTACGCCGCCGACGCCATTCATATCCAGGCCCAGCCCCTGGGCGCGGCGCTGAGCCAACTGGGCCAGCAAACTTCCCTGCAAGTGTTCTTCAGCCCCGATCTGGTCGCGGGCAAGCAGGCGCCGGCCGTAGACGGCAACCTTTCCCCTGAACAAGCCCTGCGCCAATTGCTGCAAGGCAGCGGCCTGGACTACCAGATCGACGCCGGTTCCGTGACCCTGCGCCCGCTGAACAGCGGCACCGGTGAAGCCGGCTCGCCCCTGGAGCTGGGTGCCACTGATATCAAGGTGGTCGGCGACTGGCTCGGCGATGCCAACGCTGAAGTGGTGCAGAACCATGCTGGCGCCCGTACCGTGATCCGCCGCGAAACCATGGTGGAGCAGGGCGCAATGAACGTCGGCGACGTGCTGCGCCGTGTGCCAGGTGTACAGGTGCAGGAATCGAATGGCACCGGCGGCAGCGATATTTCCCTCAACGTCGGCGTACGTGGCTTGACGTCACGGCTGTCGCCACGCTCCACCGTGCTGATCGACGGTGTGCCGGCTGCGTTCGCACCCTACGGCCAACCACAACTGTCGATGGCACCGATTTCCGCCGGCAACCTGGACAGCATCGACGTGGTGCGCGGTGCTGGCTCCGTGCGTTATGGGCCACAAAACGTCGGTGGCGTGATCAACTTCGTGACCCGTGCCATCCCCGAGAAATTCTCCGGCGAAGTCGGCACCACCCTGCAAACCTCTGCCCACGGCGGCTGGAAGCACGTGGACAACGCCTTTATCGGCGGTACCGCCGACAACGGTATAGGCGCCGCTTTGCTGTACTCCGGGGTCAATGGCAACGGTTACCGCAACAGCAATAACGCCAACGACATCGACGACGTCATCTTCAAGACGCACTGGGCACCGACCGATCAAGACGACTTCTCGCTGAACTTCCACTACTACGACGCCAGCGCCGATATGCCCGGCGGCCTGACCCAGAAGCAATTCGATGCCAACCCGTACCAATCGGTGCGTGATTGGGACAACTTCAGCGGGCGCCGCAAGGACGTGTCCTTCAAGTACATCCGCCAGATCGATGACCGTACCCAGGCCGAAGTGCTGACTTACTATTCCGACAGTTTCCGCGGCAGTAACATCGCCAACCGCGACCTCAGGACGATTGGCTCTTACCCGCGCACCTACTACACCTTTGGCATCGAGCCGCGGGTGTCCCATGTGTTCGATGTGGGCCCGAGTACCCAGGAAGTCAGTGTGGGCTATCGCTACCTCAAGGAAGGCATGCATGAGCAGGCCACCAGCCTGAACCTGGTCAACAATGTGCCGACGCCGGGTGGGCAGAGCGACGGTCACGTGTATCAGGACCGTACGGGGGGCACCGAGGCCAACGCGTTCTATATCGACAACAAGGTTGATATCGGCAAGTGGACCATCACGCCGGGCATCCGCTTCGAGGACATCCGTACCGAATGGCACGATCGCCCGGTGGTTGCATTGAATGGCACCCGTACCCAGGAAAAACGCCGCGAAGTCCACAACAACGAACCGCTGCCGGCCTTGAGCGTGATGTACCACGTATCCGACGCCTGGAAACTCTTCGCCAACTACGAGACCTCGTTTGGCAGCCTGCAATACTTCCAACTGGGTCAGGGCGGCACCGGCGACCAGACGGCCAATGGTCTGAACCCGGAAAAGGCCAAGACCTACGAAGTGGGGACGCGCTATAACGACAATGTGTGGGGCGGTGAGCTGACGTTCTTCTACATCGACTTCTCGGATGAGCTGCAATACGTCAGCAACGACGTGGGCTGGACCAACCTCGGCGCGACCAAGCACACCGGCATCGAAGCGTCGGCCCATTACGACTTGTCGAACCTGGACCCACGCCTGGACGGCCTGACCGCCAATGCCGGCTTCACCTACACCAAGGCCACCTCGGAAGGCGACGTACCGTTCAAGGGGCGCGACCTGCCGCTGTACTCCCGTGAGGTCGCCACACTGGGCCTGCGCTATGACGTCAACCGCTGGACCCACAACCTGGATGTGTACGCCCAGTCCGGCCAGCGCGCCCCCGGCACGACCAGTACCTACATCACTCAAGGCACGGCTGACGGTCAGTACGGTGATATCCCAGGCTATGTCTCAGTCAACGTGCGCAGCGGTTACGACTTTGGCGAGCAGTTGTCCAACTTGAAACTGGGCGTGGGCGTGAAAAACGTCTTCGACCAGCAGCACTACACCCGCTCCAGCGACAACAACTCCGGGCTGTACCTGGGGGAGCCCCGCACGTTCTTCGTACAGGCCAGCGTCGGGTTCTGATCGACACATTGCCGCTCTTCCTGCTCAGGTCGAGCGGCGCTGCCTGCCGACAGACCGTCTTGTCTCTCACTCGATCAGATGCTCTTCCTACTTCGATTCTGGAAACTTTCAGCGGTCTCAGGAACCGGTTCCTACTGTTCTGCCACACAGAAGATGCCTGCCTTTGCTGGCTTCCTTGACGACTCAAAGTCAGGCACCTGAATACACCGAACTGGAGAACTGGAATGTCGGTATCAGCATACAATCAGAGCGTCGCTCCTTCCCTCGATAACGCCTCCCTCGGAGATGCTAAGCCCGGTGCCGAGCGATCTGCTGCCGCATCAAGTGTCCAGCTTACGGTAGGCGTCAATTTCACTGCGCAGTCCAATCACGCCGGCCCGGTATTCGGTGGCCCGCCGCCGCGTCCACTGCCGGAAAACTTACGCCCGAATCCCGGCCCGCCACCACGTCCGAACCCCTCGTTGCCAGACCCCTATTACTCGAAACAAAGTAACGAGCAATTGGCACAAGGCCTTTTGAATAATTATGGCGCGTTCAAAGGGCGCTGGCCTTCACGTTATGTCACGGAACAAAGTCTGCAGAAAGTGGCCAAGCAGCCGTTGACTGGCAACCCTTACAAGGACCCGAATATTCGATTGGCGAACGAGGTGCTGCGGCGTCCCGGGTTGCTGCAATCGCTCGATCGCAACGGCAGCACCGGTGCGTTGGATGGCCGCTTGTCCAGGGACGATATCACCAGTTTTGTTCGTTCGGACAATCCGTTGAAACTGAGTGACGACAAGCAAATCGTTCAAGACATGCTGAATAATTTCAATGCGCTGAAGGGCGGGTACTTCAGCAGCACGATTAAGCTCAGGGAGCTCAATGCACGTGCAACGCAACCGTTGTCCGGCAATCCCTACAACGACCATCTCATCCAGCTTTCGCGGGAGGTCATGGCACGTTCTGATCTGAGATCAGCGATGGATAATATTTACAGCTGGCAGCGCGATGGCAGGATTTCTCGCCAGGAATTGTACACATTGCTGGGTTAGACCTGGGGCTCCCTGCCGTGCGCTAGGCGGCAGGGGGCGGCAAGCGCTTGACGTAACCCTGCACCCCAATCACATGGAACTGATTGCGAAGATCTACCACAAAGAAAATATCCAGCGGCCATTGAGTGCCGCTGGGGGCCTTCATCTACCGGATTAGGTCTGGACCATGAACTCGACATCATTTGAACCCCGTCACTCCCAGTACAACCCCTCGAATTTGGCGGCACTGACACAGGAGGCAAAAAATCCACGAGAGCCGCAGGGTCTCAACCTCACATCCTCGCCGAGGTTCAGCTTCAAGGCGCCCACCGCCGAAGACTTTGACAAAGGTTCTCGGGTGTTCACGGAGGAGTCGGCGCCCAGCGCTGTGACTTCCCTGTTAGCGAGTCTTTGGAACAAGTTGTCCCGCCGCTGAGTAATGCCGTTTTACACGGCAGGATTTTCCAACGCATGGATGCGCGGCAGGTGAGCTGGTTACAAGCGCTTAAGATTCCCCAGGGTCTATCCAGCGTTTTGGACGAGCTTCTTCGGAACCGTTGTTTCCTGCGGGCCACTCAATCGCTGCTTGTGCCATCTTGATTTCGAGGCCCTTTCGAGGATCAGGCAATCAAGGCCCAGGCTACGGAATCTAGATTAGGGTGGAGGTGAATCATGATTGGTCGTGTCAATAATCCGAGCTATACGCAAACGGCTGGGTCCAACGCACCAGGGCCAACGGGGAGTGGTCAGTCTCGCTATGAGGTCGATGCCCGCGCATTGGGTAAGCCGCTGCCGGCCGCGCAGCCAATCAACACCCGTTTCGCGAACGGCGCCGACCGGCACTTCGACGGCCAGAATCTGTACGGAGGCATGACGAAAGTTGGCAACCCCTTCGTCAGTTCCGACGACCATCTGCTGGCGACCGACTTGAAGAACAACCTGTCATTGCTGGACGCTTTCAAGAAAGATGGCCGGCTGACCCAGGGTTCTTTACAGGAGATCGCCAAAGAGGAACCCAGCAGCAGCAAAGTCTCGGAACGCACCATCATGTTGGCGCGAGAGATACTCAACCGACCCCGACTGAACGAAGCGATAATTGCGAAGGGCGGTGAAATCACGCATGACAGTTTGACCAGGGCTGGTGACTCAGAGATCGGCAATACGAACCCCAACACGCAAAGCGCGGATCCGTTCCATGCGAAAACCGACGCTCAGGTCGTCCAGGCATTCAGAGGCATGTTTGATGACTTGCGGGATAAGTCGGAAGACCGCTCATTCTTTTTCGAAAAACATCGGTACGTCAAAAAAGACACACTCATCGAGATCAGTAAGGATCCGAACCAGACGGATAAGAACGGCGAGCCTTTACGGGATGTGCGCACCGGGTTTCCGTTGAAAATGTACAGCGAACAACAGGTATACCTGGCCAAGAACCTGATGGAGCGGCCGGGTTTGATGGCCTCTCTGGACAGTTATAAAGCCAATGGCTACAACCTCTTTGGCAGTCATAACGATGATGGCTGGTTGAAGAACTACAGCATTGACCGCTGGCTGGAGAACGACAAGGAAGAGAAGGGGAAATAACGTAGGCAGGCGCGCATCAGCGGCTTGAAAGCATCAAGCCGGCGATGCCGCCCTGTGTTCAGACGCGCAGGATTTTTCCACTGACCGCCACCGCCGCAAGCAACCCTCCAATTAACAGAAAGGCAGTGGCCAGGCTGCTGCCATGGGCGATGAACCCGATCACGGCAGGCCCTGCCAAAATCCCCGCATAGCCCAAGGTGGTAATGGCCGGCACGGCAATGTGCTCTGGCATGACGTTCTGTTTGCCCACAGCGGTATAGAGTACCGGGACGATATTGGAGCACCCGGCGCCTACAAGCGCATAACCCAACAACGCCACTTCCCAGGCCGGGGACAATGTGGCGAGGAATGTACCGGCCGCAGCCAGTGCGCCACCGGCCACGATCACCCGGGTAGCCCCCAGCCGGCGCACGATGGCATCACCGGTCAAGCGCCCGGCCGTCATGGTCAAGGCAAAGGCTGCGTAACCCAGGCCAGCATAGGCTTCGTCCAGGCCGCGCTCGGCACTGAGGAACACCGCACTCCAGTCGAGCACCGCACCTTCGGCCAGGAACACGACAAAGCACAGGCAACCGATGAACAGCACCACGCCGTGGGGCACGGCAAACGCCGGACCGGAACTCTCACTGCCGTAAGGCAGCAAATGCGGTGCAGCCTTGAGCAGCGCCGCCAGCGTGATCACAATCACCACCAGCGTCGCCTGCAATGGCGACAGTCCCAGCCCCAGCAGCCCCGAAATGCCCGCTGCACCGACAATCCCGCCCAGGCTGAACAGCCCGTGAAAGCCCGACATCATGGTCTTGCCGCTGGCTCGCTCGACGATCACCGCCTGCAGGTTGACCGTAGAATCCACGGTGCCGAGGCCAGCGCCAAACAGGAACAACCCCGCCATCAATAGCGGAATCGAACTGACCGTCGCCAGCGTTGGCAACGCCAGGCAGATCATGATCGTTCCGGCACTCAGCACGCGTCGGCAGCCAAAGCGCGACGCCAACGCACCGGCGGCGGGCATGGCGATGATCGAACCGACGCCCAGGCACAACAGCAGCAGGCCCAGGGTGCCTTCGCTCAGATCGGCACGGGCCTTGGCATAGGGCACCAGCGGCGCCCAGGCTGCGATGCCGAAGCCAGCAATGAAGAAAGCGATACGGGTCGACATTTGCTCTAACCGCCCGGGAACCACGGGCGCTGAGGTGGGAATGGCAGTCATGAAAAATCCTTGGTTTTGCGTTCTACGAACGATGTCCGGCGTGACATCCTTGCACATCAGGTCGTGGTGCGCGAGCCGGGTTCCCTGGGGGAAGTCGTGGTCGTGAATTTTATTTTTACAAACCCGGAACGTCAGGAGGGTTCGTCGCCACACAAACGGTATCGAGTGTGTACGAGGCGGTCTGGAAGGTGCGTAATCCCCGTGGGGGCTTTTGAACCCCTGGGCCCTCGCGGCGGATTACCACCTTCCAGGCCGCCTCCGAAACCCTATCAGGCAGGCGTTTGCCTATCGACGCTGACTTCAACCTCCTCGGCGCACACTGTCGCAAAAGACCATGGCGACGGCGCGCGGACTTCGGCCTGATGAAAACGTCCGTTCAGGGGATTGAACGTGTAGTGCTTGCAGGATGGTGTGCAGCGTCGAGATCCCACACAATCTGCCCCTTCTTCAGCGCATGCACAGGTGGACGACCCCCATGACCCTGTTCTACGACGCCCGCGGCAATATGTATGGCGTGGTCAGCCCGGCCTCGTTGAGAGACGCGGGCATTGCTGTACCCGAGAGCGCTGAGCTGGCTGCGCGTACGCGCAGCAACTGGACGTCGGCGGCCATCGCCTCCGAATGTAGTTGGGGCTCGCTGCCGCGTCCAGCCAGTGCCAAGTCTCATCGCTGCGATGGCTTGCTGGTCGGGCCGTTTCAGGCCGAGCCGCCCTTTGACTTGATGATTGTCAACACCGACGGTTCCTTGGCCGAGCGCAGTGGCAATGGCCTGACGATTTTTGCCCAGGCACTCACTGACCAGGGCCTGCTAAGCGGGGCCTGTGAGTTGAGGGTGCACCACGACAAATCGGACGCGGTATCACCCGTGTCGACATGGGTTGAACCGGCAATCCGTGAACAGGTTGCGGGGTTCTGGCTTGAGTTGGGGGTACCTGGTTTCGGGCCCGAGGTGGTGGGGGCGCAGATGGAGGTGGATGAAACTGAACTGAGTCATGTGAGCGAGTTGGCGGCGATCAACCCTCAGTGGGCGGCCAGCCAATTTGTGCGGGTGGGCAACCCCCATTGCGTGACACTGGTCGAGCAGGTGTCGGCATTGCCGGACAACACTCAGATGCAGCAACCCGCACTGTACGAGCCCTTGAAGACCATTGCGTTTGCTCCCCCGGCGGGTGGTGGTCGGCCCTGTCCGGCAGGGGTCAACTTGCAATGGGCGGCGCGCCAGCCCGGCAATCGAATCATCGCGCGCGTGTTCGAACGGGGGGAGGGGCCCACCGCGTCTTCCGGAACCAGCGCCAGTGCGGTGGCTTGTGCCGCTTGGCGGGCGGGCTGGGTGGAGAGTGGTGAGGTTGCAGTGGTGATGCCGGGTGGCATTGCGCAAGTTCGCTTGCACACCCAGGCCGAAACGTTGCTGAGCGTCAGTCTGTTCGGCACTGCGCAGTTGCAAGCATGAAGTTGTTTAACGGCTGACACTGTTAACCGGTGTCAGCCATTTCTATGTCAGTTAGTCATGCCGATGTAAGTCGGTGTAGGGCATTTCTTGTTATTAAGAAATGGCACGCTGGCTCGTTTTATTATTGTGTAAAAGACACTTCCAGCTTAGTTGTACGAAACTTCTTTTTTATTTGAAAACGGTCGATTCCTCCCCGAAATGACTAAGCTTTGAGACGTTCCAGCGCCTTTTCTCGATAACTAATTCTCTGTTTGGCGAGAGGGCCTGTCTCCGGGTGTTCATTTATTAACGGCGGGTAACAACGGATGGTTAACGCGTTTGTTTTGTCACGTTTCAATCTGGTTCTTCCACATATAGATATCGACTTGCAAGTCCTGGCATTCAAAGGCAGTGAAGTCCTCGATCAACCGTTTTTCATTCACATACAGGTGGTCAGCGAAAACCCTTCCCTTGATCTGGAAGCGCTGCTCCACCAACCCGCCTACCTGGCTTTCGGCGAAGCGGACGACGGTTTGCATGGGCAGGTCTACGCCGTTGGCCGGGATGACCCAGGTCGGCGCACCACGCGCTATCACCTGACCCTGGCGCCCCGCCTGGCTTACCTTGCGCACCGACGCGATCAGAGGATTTTCCAGCAGCGCAGCGTGCCCCAGATCATCGCCGAGGTCCTTGAGCAGCATGGCATCCTGGCGGATGCTTACGCCTTCGAACTTGGCCCCGTGGTTTATCCGCCGCGTACGTTCTGTGTTCAGTACGCTGAGAGTGATCTTCACTTCATCCAGCGGCTGTGTGAAGAGGAGGGCATTCACTATCATTTCCGTCACAGCGTGGACGCCCACCTGCTGGTATTTGGCGATGACCAAACGGTGTTCCCGCGTTTGCCCGTGCAATGCTATAGCGCTCCTGGCGGGCCGCACGCCGATACGCCGGTTATCCAGCGTTTCGACGTGCGCCTGGGCATCCGCAGCCAGAAGACGGTGCGTCGTGATTACGACTTCGAACATCCTTCCGTGCACCTGCACGACAGCGCGGGCGCCGCGTCGACACTCCCACTTGAGGACTATCAGTATCCCGCAGGATTCACCGGTCATACCCGTGGCAAGCAGTTGGCACGGCGGAGTCTGGAGCTTCACCAGCGCGACCGGTATCGGGCATTGGGCAAGAGTGATCAGCCAGTGCTGCGCAGTGGGCACTTCCTTGAGATACGCGATCATCCCGACCCCTCCTGCAACGACCTGTGGCTGATCACGTCGGTGCGTCATGAGGGTTATCAACCCCAGGTGCTGGAGGAAGCGACGCCGGCAACCGACGTATTCCAGGGCTATCGCAATCGTTTTACCGCAACACCCTGGCAGGCCGTGCATCGACCCTCTCTCAGGCATACCAAGCCGACCATCAATGGCAGCCAGACCGCAACCGTGACCGGGCCCGCCGGTGAGGACGTGCATTGCGATGTGTATGGCCGAGTGAAGGTGCGCTTTCACTGGGACCGCCTGGACGAGGCGGATGATAAAAGCAGTTGTTGGTTGCGGGTGGCGTCCGGATGGGCCGGTGACAGGTTCGGTGCAACGATGATCCCGCGTGTGGGCATGGAAGTGCTGGTGACCTTCCTGGACGGGGATCCCGACCGCCCCCTGATCAACGGCTGCCTGCCGAATGCATTGCATCGGCCGACCTATCCCTTGCCACTGCACAAGACTCGCAGCGTTTTGCGCAGCAGCAGTTCCCTTGGCGGCGAAGGCTCCAACGAGCTGTACCTGGAAGATCGTCGGGGCGAGGAACTTGTCTACCTGCGTGCGCAGCGGGACCTGGAGCAACGGATCGGCCATGACAGTCGGCTGGAGGTCGCAGGGGAACGGCAAGAAGTCATCCACGGGATCAGCACGACTCACTTGAAAAGCGAAGAGCATCGTCAGGTCACCGGCGACCGCAAAGTGCTGCTCAAGGCGAGCGACTACCTTGATGTGCATGGCGATAGCCGGACCCACGTGGCACAGACGTTGGTCATTGAGGCAGGGCAGCAGCTCCACCTTAAATCGGGTGCCAGCCTGGTGATTGATGCCGGGGCAGAACTGAGCCTCAAGGCGGGTGGAGAGCATCTGGTCATCCAGGCGGGTGGCATTTTCAGCAGTCGTCCCATCGCGCTGGGCGGTTCGGCGTCTGTTACCCAATTGGCGGGCGCTTTCAGGGTGGCCGGTATGCCTGAGGTCTCCAAGGTACAAGGCACGATCATGAACTTGGCCAGGCAACTGGGAGCGGACTATTGCCCGGTGTGTGAGCATTGTCGCGAAGGCCTGTGTGATCTGCCAGGGAGGGCGGCCTGATGCAGAACTCGCCAAGTCAATGGATAAACCAACAGCAGCAGGCAGGGCGAAGCCTGTGTCTGATCCTCGATGGGCAGAATGCCGCGTGTCAGCCACTGCTGGCGGTGCGCAGTTTGTCAGACTATCGCAGCCTCTATGCCGAGACTGCGCTGGCGGATCTCATGAGGGAGGGCCCCGTGATCCTGCTGTTGAAACAGATGAGCGAGCCTGCATTACGAGACCTCTTGCTACAGCCTGAGAATAACTGGGGCTGGCTGGGCAGTTTGTCGTGCAAGGACCTGACTGGCGTGACTCGGCACTGGCGCGACCGTTTGCTGACGGGACCGGAGGGCGAGCAATCGCTGTACCGCTTTCACGACAACCGTACCCTGGCACGTGCGCTGGACTATCTGGGTGCGGACCACTGGCCGGTCTTTCTTGGCCCCTTGATCAGCGTGTGCTACTGGCACGAAGACCGCTGGCGCACGGCTGACAACCCGGCTGTCGGCGAGTATCCGCTGCCTGACCCGGTTCCTTGGCTGAACACGCCCAACCCGAACGCCGAAGCCATCCTGCACGCCAATATTCTGCGTTACCTGTTGGCTGTACACAGCGAAGAACTGGTCGCTTTGGTGGAATTCCAGGACCCGAGAATCTGGCTGGGCCAAGTCTTGGAGCTGGCGCGTGTCTGGCAATGGAGAGGGCCGGAACAATTGGAGTTTCTGGTGGTGCGACGGTTGGAGGAGGCCACACGCAACAGTCTCATTCGGTGGCAACCGCTGGTTGGGGAAGCGCCAGGTGATCATTTTGAACGGGTGGTGGAGCAGTGGCGATCAATGGAGGGAAAGGATGAATAGGCGAAGGCTTGGTGCGTGGGTTGTGGTGGGAATGCTGACGCTGACAGGCTGTGCGGGCAAGCCGGTTGACCACTTTACGCTGGAGGTGGATCTGCCGGCGGAGTTCCGCTTCATCGGGGGAGCCAACTACGGGCCTGCGACTGGGGAAACCTGCACGCTGCCAAGGCGTCGGGGCAAGAGGCCGGAGCGGAAGATTTTTATTGCACGTTACAAGCCTGTGGCCGAACGCGTGAGTGTTGAACTGCCGTTGAGTGAGGTGATTGAAGGTTGCCCTACGGTTTTGCGAAGTGTCGATTTTGATATGTATGCGAAGTGGGGTAAGCGAGATACGGATGTGGGAGGCGATCGTGCAGGCATCGCCATTCGAGATCGCTGGAATGATCAACCTGGCATGCCCGAGTCAGGTGTGCAGGAACTGATTGGGCAATGTCAGTGGCGCTTCAGGACGGTGGGGCCGTTTCATGCGATCAGGAAACTTCTGCAATGTCGTTCGAATAATGCAATAGGGCCGTTGCAGGAGTCCCTGGCCGGTGGTGCTGCTCAACGTGATCAGTTAGCGGGGAAAACGCTCAGGCTGGTGCTGACGGTCACGGACAAGGAAGAACCGGCTGTTGGTGATAACTGGGTGGTCGTTCCGGGTGGCTGGAAGCGTTGTAAAGGTAAAAGCTTTGAAGACCTTTATGCGTTTTGTAACGGCAACACCTCCGACTTTAAACCGATAAAAATGCCGGATGGTCGCGTTTGTGATGTTTATCCATCGTGTCAATAACAAGGAGCAAGGTCATGAAGCAGGATGCATGGAAGCAATCTTTTTTCAGTGATAGCAAGCCAGCCTGTTCACTGCGCGGGCATTGGGTGAGCTTTTGCCTGGTCGACGAACTGGGCGTGGGAGCGGCGTATGGGGGACTGCCATACACCGTCCACGATAGTGCAGGGCAGGAGTACAAAGGCAGGCTGAATGGAGAAGGGTTTGCCAAGCTAGACAATATTTTCTGTGGGCCTGTGGTACTTGTTCTCGACGATCTGTATTCAGGAACAGAGCCCCCCTATCTACAACTGATGTTGCGCCCCACCTACAAACTTCCTATCACCGAGCTTCAAGTTCGGGCTGAACAGACTCGGTTTGCCGCCTCTGATGGCCAGCGCCTCGACAGTAATCCTGCTCAGCACAAGGCCAACCGGTTCTATCAAGTGGAAGTGCGTGATTTGGTCCGCCATGTCGCCCATTTGCCACCGGTTGCGCAGCGGAGTCATCAACCCCTGCGACACGCGTTGAACATGATGGGTGAGCTGGGATTTGGACCACCTCAATCAAACTTGGTAGGAGTCGTGTTGTTTCCCAACAACCACACCGCTCTGGAAGTTCGACCACTCAGGGCCTTTCGCCCGATGCTTTCAACCGACGACGGTTTCTGCGCCTTGAACCTTTATCAGTTGGCATTGATGGCCACCTTGAGTTATTGCAACTTCGGCCAAGTGCCACCTGAAAAGCCCCACGACCACGTTCGCTTTCCCCTTGATCCCAGCATCGGGCATCTATTTGCCGAAGAGCTTTCGGGTTTCCATGAGGCCTGGCGATTTGATGCAGAACAAGTCGACCGTTTTTTCCCCCTTTACGAAGAGGTCCCTTACTCCCAGCGTTTTGAGATTTTGCCCTTCGATCCAGAGCTATACCCACAAAACCAACCGGAGCTGCAGGAAAAGCAGGAACATCCAGCGAATGTGCACTTTTTCGATGATGAAGCGCTTGGTACGGATACTCAGGCGTTTATTACCCATCACGATGAAGTAATCCTGATCGCGGTGCGTGGTACCGCCAGTGGTGCGGACGGGATGCGAGATGCAAACGCTCATCAGGTCCCTTACACGGAAGGAGTCGGCAAGGCCCACCAAGGTTTTTATCAGGCTTACCGGGCAGTGCGCGATTTCGTATTGCACTACCTCGACCAATTCCATACCGGCCAACGAATTATCATCTGCGGCCACAGCCTGGGCGGCGCAATCGCTTTACTCCTCGCAGAAGGTCTGCGCAGGGCTCCGGAGTGCAACTACAACATCCTCCTCTACACCTACGGCGCCCCCCGCGCCGCCGACTCTGAATTCACCCAAGGTGCTTCAACCCTGGTCCACCACCGTATCGTCAACCACAACGATCCCGTCCCCAGCGTCCCGGCCCCTTGGATGAACACCACCGCCAAACTCTGGATCCCAGGCGCCGTCACACTGTTCAGCGCCCCTGCACCGGGCGGCCTGCTGTTCGCCGCCGGGTTGGTGCGTTTTGGCGCAAACCCTTACCAACACCACGGCGAACAGCACCATTTCATGCCGATCATGCTGCCGGATGGCACACAGTCTTCGGTGTTGTGGAAACCCGGTTGTGAATCCATCCAAGAGGCCGGTTGCAACCGAACCTTGCAACTGCGTGGCGACATGCCCGAGCGGGATAACCTGCTGAGACAGCTGTTCCAGGCCAACCAGCACTTCATGACTGCCAGCTACATTCCGGCGGCGTGGGCAACGCTACGTCGCTGGCAGCAAACCCAGGAAAGCAACGGCCCACTGGTCACGCCAAGCGAGTTCGAGCTGCTCGACCTGGCCCTGGAGACCATGCGCCAACAACTGCGCAACAAGCGCCGGGAACTGGCCCGCCTAAGGTCTGCCAACGACCGAGGCTATGAACACAACGAAGCCCTGAATAGCGAGATCGACCGCTTGCACACCAGCCGTGAGCGCCTTGCGACTCTGCGCTGGCGCCGCCTGGAAGCCCGTGATGTCTACGGCAGTCAAGCCCATAGCGCCAACGTGCAACCCAGCCTCAAGCGCTGGTTCAGCCACCGTGAAAACCGTGAGCCGTCGCAAGTCGCCAGCATCCCCCCCGCGCAGCTTCACGCATGGGGGAGGGCGCAAACGCTGGATATCGACTCAATTGTCTGAACCCGGTTTTACACAAACTCAACCTGCGCCGGCTGACGCCGCATCAGCACTTTGCCGTTGCGGATCGAGTACAGCGGCAAGCCCTGACTGCGGATGACCTCATAGTCGCTGTCCGCCGAAAGGATCAACAGGTTGGCGGGGCGTCCGGGTTCCAGACCGTAGCGGTCACCCAGGGCCATGGCCTTGGCACTGTTGTCGGTCACCAGGTCGAGGGCGCTTTGCAGGTTGCGGTAGCCGAGCATGTGGCAGATATGCAAACCGGCCTCCAGCACCCGCAGGATGTTGCCGTTGCCCAAGGGGTACCAAGGGTCGACGATGGAATCCTGGCCGAAACACACGTTCATGCCGGCCTCCAGCAGTTCATTGACCCGGGTGACGCCACGGCGTTTCGGGAAGCTGTCGAAGCGTCCTTGCAGGTGGATACTTTCGGTGGGGCAAGAGACGAAGCTGATCCCCGAATGCCCCAGCAGGCGGAAGAGTTTGGCGCAGTAGGCATTGTCGTAGGAGCCCATGGCCGTGGTGTGGCTGGCGGTGACGCGGGCACCCATATCGCGGCTGCGGGCTTCTTCGGCCAGCACTTCGAGAAAACGTGAATGGGGGTCGTCGGTTTCGTCGCAGTGCACGTCCACCAGGCAGCCGGTACGTTCGGCCAGGTCCATCAGGAACTTCACCGAACTCACGCCCTGGTCGCGGGTGTATTCAAAGTGAGGGATACCGCCGATTACGTCGGCCCCCAGGCGGATGGCTTCTTCCATCAGTTCGCGGCCGTTGCGGTACGACTCGATGCCTTCCTGGGGGAAGGCGACGATTTGCAGGTCGATCAGGTGCTTGCTCTCTTCGCGCACTTGCAGCATCGCCTTGAGCGCGGTGAGGTCCGGATCGGTGACGTCGACGTGGGTGCGCACGTGTTGGATACCGTGGGCGGCGAGGGCCTGGATCGTCTTCTTGGCGCGGGTCTTGGTGTCTTCCTGGGTGATGGTGGCTTTGCGCTCGCCCCAGCACTCGATGCCTTCGAACAGGGTGCCGCTCATGTTCCAGCGGGGCTCGCCGGCCGTCAGGGTGGCGTCCAGGTGGATATGCGGTTCAACGAAGGGTGGAATCACCAGGTTGCCGGCGGCGTCCAGGTCACCAGATGCCAGTACGGGCGCTGTCGTTTGTGGCGTGATGCTGGCGATCCGGCCATGTTCCAGGTGCAGATCATGCAGGCCTTCACGGTTGCGCAGGCGGGCGTTGATGATGTGCATGGGCAAGTTCCTCTTGGCTAAAAACAATCAGGCAGACAGTCGCCAGATCATCAGCGCTATACCGATGTCCAGGCGATCATAAGCGTTATCCAGCGTCAGCCCGCACAGGGCTTCGATGCGCTGGACACGGTGCGTTAATGTATTGCGGTGCACGGCCAGCCGCTGGGCGGCGGCCACAAGGTTACCATTCTCATGGAACCAGGCTTCCAGGGTGGGCATCAGGTTGGGGCCATGGTGCAAGTCGTGGCGCAGCAATGGGCCGAGGCGTTCATTCAGGAATTGATCGAGGAGGGCGCGATCACGCACGCCGCTGAGCAGCTTGAGCACGCCCAATTCGTCGTACACGCACAGCCCGGCACGCTCACTGAAGCGCCGCGCAGCCGCCAGTGCCTGGCGGGCTTCATCCTGCGCCTGGGCCAGGTGTGCCGGTGGGTGCGCTGCGGCGCTGAGGCCGATAAACAGTTTGAGCGGCGCCAAGCGTAGATTCAGCGGATTAAGCCAATGGGCTAGCTGTTGGCGGTTGGTCAACGCCGCCACGGCATCCGGCGCGGGCAGCAGGACTGTCCATTGGCCGGCTCGTCCCTGCACCGGCAAACCGGCCGAGAATTGCCGCAGTCGACGGCTGATAACGTCGTGTTGTCGCGCCAGTTGCGCTTCCACCGAAGCCGCATCACCCTGGGCAAACAGCAACTCGTTGCCTTCCAACTGCAGTTGCACCACTTGCCAATACCCGGCCAATGGCATGCCCAATTGCGTGGCCCGGTGCAGCAACAGTTCCAGGGATTGGTAGTCGCCGGTCAGCAAGCGCTCAAGCACATCATGCCGCGAGCGCCCCAGTTGTTCGGACTGGATCAGCGCCGAACCAATGGCCTGGGTTACCAGCACCATTTTCAGCGAGTAGGGCTGTTCGATCAACGGCATGCCGGCGGCTTCGGCGGCATCGAGTAAACGCTGGGGAATCGCCTGGATATACGCAGGCCCGGTCAGCACTACCAAGCCAGCCACTTGACGCTCGCAGGCTTCCTCAAGCAATTGCAACAGGTTGGTTTCGTCGCGCGGGTGATTGATCCCGGTGACGAACACGAGCTCGCCACCGAGCACCCATTCCGCAATCCCGCTGTTTTCCGCCACATAGGGCCAGCGCACACCGTTATCCAACCCGGTCTCGCCAGCGCGCAGGCGCATGGATTCCAGGCCCGGCAGCGCCAATACATCGGCAATGGTCAAGCTCATGCCTGGGCATCAGCCAGAGGCGCACGCACGCGTAGGACGGCGGTGAGCACGATGTAGGTCAGCGACGCTGCAACGATACCCACCAACGGCGCGACCCAGGGCGAATTGAACGCCAGCACGGTGCCAACGCCATAGGCCGCCAGCCCCGGCCAGTTGAATGCCGGCAGGCGCGCATCCGCCAGGCGCGGGTAGCGGCCGCGATAGCGATAGAAGAAGTCCGCCATGATCACCCCACCAATCGGTGGGATCACCGTGCCCAGCAGAATCAGGTAAGGCACCAGCATGTCGTACATGCCGAGCAACGCCAGCAGGGTGCCGATCACGGCGCCGGCCAGGGTGACTGTCTTGCGGCGTTTGGTGCGCAACAGGTTGCAGCCGGCCACAGCGAAGTTGTAGATCGTGTTGTCCTGGGTGCTCCAGATATTGAGCAGCAACATGGCCATCGCCGCCATGGCAAAGCCTTGCAGCAGCAACACTTCAACCACGTCCGGTTGCTGATAGACGATGGCACCGTAGGCGCCAATCAGCACCATCAATCCATTGCCGATGAAGAAGCCGATCAGGCTCGCCAGTACCGCCACTTTGGCCGAGCGCGAAAAACGCGTCCAGTTGGTGGCCTGGGTCGCGCCGCTGACAAAGGTGCCGAACACCAGGGTGATCGCGGTGGACAGGTCCAGCTCACCGCTCGGCACCACCGCCAGCAGCCCATCCAGCCCGCCGACTTTGACCGTGGCGACCCACATCGACAGAAACAGCAGGATGCCCATGGCCGGCACCGCGATGTAGGACAGGATTTCCAGCCCGCGATAACCAACGTAGGCCGTGGCGCAGAACACCAGGCCGAACAGCACCATCAACGCCAGTACGCTGCCCTGGCCCAGCTCGAAATATTTGCCCAGCACCACGGCGGCAGTGGCGGTGCCCCAGGCGTACCAGCCTATCTGGGTGAAGCCGAGGATCAAGTCGCTGAGCTTGCTGCCCATTTCGCCGAAGCAGAAGCGTCCCATCAGCACCGAATTCAGCCCACTCTTGAAGGCGATGTAACCCAGGCCTGCGGCGTAGATACCCAGCAGCAGGTTACCCAGGGCGACGACGCCGAGCATGTCGGTAAAGCTGAACGCCACTCCCAGCTTGCCGCCGGCAAACATGGTCGCGGTAAAAAAGGTAAAACCCAGCAGCACCATGGCAGTAGACGCCAGGCCCTTGCGCGCATGCATCGGGACTTCGCTGAGGGGGTAATCGTTGCCCGGTTCTTGCTGCGTCATGTGCCTTGCTCCTGAATGAGTGACGCAGGCCTATTGCACCGCGCGTGCCACATCGGGCAGCAGTGACACACGCACGGTAGGGTTTGTGCACTGTGCACAGTATTTATAGCCAAAACGGGAAGGAGCGCGGGAAAGAGTGTTCGGCGTGCCCAATCGGGCACGAAAGCGGTGCAGCCGTGATACAAATTGGATCAGTCGAACAGCGTCTGGGTGATCTCGCCACGGTGGAAGGCAAATGCAGCCTCCAGATCACTTTCGATGGTGCGCCCACGAGACAGTGGCGGCAGGTCATTCAGCCGGAAAAAGCCCACTTCGGTGGTCTCGAACCCTGCCATCGGAGCCGACTGATCTACCGGTTCACAGAGGAAGTACAGCTTATAGAAGTCGCGCACATCCGGCCGATACAAGCCCTTGGCCTTGTGCGTCACGCTGTATAGGGCGCGCGCCGTCACCGTCAGCCCGGCTTCCTCGCGAATCTCCTTGACGATATTTTCCGCCGCCGACAAACCGATATCCGCATAACCTCCCGGCAACGCCCAGCAGCCATCGGTCAACTCCCGTACCAACAGAATTCGATCGTCTTGGATGACCGCCCCGCGCACGTCGATCATCGGCGTCGAGTAGCGTTGGGCAAAATCCGTGACCAGCCCGGTGATGCGCTCCAAGGGCACATTGCCCAGCTGCGCGAGCATGCTGTGGGCAATCTCGGCAATTTCTTCCAGGCGCTCGCGCTCGAAATCATCGGTACAAAAGTGCAGCCCTGTGGACGCCAACGCCTGCAAGCGTTTGGCCTGGGCCAGCCAGGTGTTTTCCATGGGTTACTCCCGGAGTTGCTTGGTCATGTACACCCGCCGCAGGCCATGTTTTTCGGCCCGGTGGGTCTCGATACAGCCACGACGGGTGTACAGCGTGATGTTCTCGTGCATGGCTGCGTTGGTGTATAGACGAATGGCCGCGAAGCCGGCATCCAGCGCCTGGTGTTCGGCAAAATTGCAGCGGGCTCCTCTGGACAGTCGATCAGTCTGCCGGCGCTTCGAAGATGTCTTCGATAGGTCGTTCGAACACCTTGGCGATCTTGAACGCCAAGGGCAAGCTCGGATCGTAGCGGCCGGTCTCGATGGCGTTGACGGTTTGGCGTGACACACCCAGGCGTTCGGCGAGGTCGGCCTGGGACCAACCCAGTCCCGAGCGCAACTGGCGCATCAGGTTGTTCATTGGTAGCGCCTTGTGCCGATGATCGTGGCGACGCACCAGACGCCGCCCATGATCGGCCACACCATAAAGGCCGACAACCGTGGGAAGCCAGCGGTTTCCAGGAAGCCGTAACTGAAGGTCGTCAGGGCCGTGCACACAAAGGCCACGGCCAGTGCGTCCAACTGGATCTTGCGGCCCATTTCATCCATGGCGTTGAGCCGGCGGATGATCGCAATTGCCATCGCGATCATCGGAATGACCGGCAGCAAAGCCAGGGCAACTCGGGCGGCGCCGTTGGGCATGGACGACATGTAGGCGCTGGAAACCACCACGCACAGCATATACGCCAGCATTGTCACCGCGAATTCCACCAAGAAGCGTTTGACCGACATAGCCATCTCCGTAAGTAAAGGGTGCTTTACATTAAGTGCGGGCCATTAAGGTGTCAAGGTCGCTTTACATGGATAAATGCCAGGCGCAAAAAAACCACCCGAAGGTGGTTTTTATGGACGCAGTCGATTACTCGCCGCGATAGATGCAGCCGCTGGTGCAGGTCTCGTGGATGCGAATCGCACTGAGCTCAGGCAGCAGAGGTTTCAACTCATTCCAGATCCACTTGGCGAGCACTTCGCTGGTCGGGTTTTCCAGGCCAGGGATGTCGTTGAGGTAGTTGTGGTCGAGGCGTTCATAAAGCGGCTTGAAAATCGCCTTGATCTCCGAGAAGTCGCGAATCCAGCCGGTATGGGGATCCAGGTCGCCGCTCAGGTGGATCGCCACCTTGAACGAATGCCCATGCAGGCGCCCGCATTTATGGCCTTCCGGTACGTGGGGCAGGCGGTGGGCGGATTCGAATGTAAATTCCTTGAAGATTTCCACAGTGTTTTCAGCTCGGTCGGTGTCTGGCAGGCGGCGAGTTTAACAGCTTGATCCGTCGCTGCGCATACCGTCCCTCTGTAGGGCGCGGCTTGCGGGCGAAATGTAGAGTGCAGGTGGCGAGGGAGCTTGCTACCGATGGAGGCCTGACAGCCGGTCGCGATCTACCTGTTATCCCGCGATCCAAAATGTGGGAGCGGGCTTGCCTGCGAAGGCGGCCTGACAGACGACCACAATCTAACTGCTACCCCGCACTCCAAATGTGGGAGCTGGCTTGCCTGCGAAGACGGCCTGACAGCCGACCACAATCTAACTATTACGCCGCAAACCAAATGTGGGAGCGGGCTTGCTCGCGAAAGCGGCCTGACAGACGACCACAATCTAAGTGTTACCCCGCACTCCAAATGTGGGAGCTGGCTTGCCTGCGAAGGCGGCCTGACAGCCGGCCTGGATGTTGAGTCTGACCGGGTATATATCCGTTATTTAGGTAAAGGCTGCTATTGGTTCCGCCCTTACGGCGGGTCACTTTCGAAAAGCGCGAAAGTAACCAAAGCGCTCTTGCCCCAACACTCGGCACCTCGCCTAGGCTCGGTGTGCCCGTAATCCGACAGGGATTTGCGGGGCCGCCGCCACGCGCCATCCATGGCGCGGGGCGGCTAAACCGGCATCCCTGCCGGTTTACCCCCCAAATCCCTGTCGAATTCCGGCCAGCGTGTTTGATGGGGCGCCTAAGATCAAAAGCAAGAGCAAGAGCAAGAGCAAGAGCCGCTCGCTTCGCATCGTGGTTAGCGGTGAGGTGGCACCTACAGGGGCTGTAGGCTCTCGCCCAATCGGCCGTTGTCCGCCAATGCCAGAAACTCATCGCCCAGCCGCTGGCTTTCGCTCATCGCGGTCTGCCAGTATTTGTTGCGGCTAGGATCGTCACCCATGAAGCGCTTGAAGTCGCTGCGGTCTGGCAGTTTGCCGTGGGGCAGGCGGGCGAGGTAGTCCTTGGACGGTGCCAGCAGCAACACGTCCTGCAGACCTTGCGGGTTGCTGCGCCGCCACGGCAGGCCCTTGTCGAACCAGCCGGGGATGACCCGGTCGGTGAAATGCGGGTACAGCACGATGTCGTCGCCGTGGTAGGGCAGGTCGAGGTGGTAGTCCAGCAGGCCGCCGTCGCGGTAGGTGCCGGCGCCTGCGCCCGGCAGGTCGCGCACGCCTTGCATTACCATGGGGATCGAGCCCGAAGCTAGCAGGGCCTGGCGCAGGTTACCCAGTTCCAGGGCCAGGAAGCGCGACGGGAAATCCTTCAGTGGGTGCACCGGTGGCGCCTGGCGCGGGTCGTGGATGATCAGCCGCTCAAAGTGCCGCGACAGCCGCGCGCGGCCGCGCAGGTTGTCGGCGATCACCGACGACAGGCCCAGCCCGAGGCGCCCACGGTGGTCATCGGCGAGCAGGCCGTGGCTCTTGACCACCATGATGTTCAGACGATAGTTCGGGTTATCCAGTAGCTGTGCATCGCGACCGGCCAGCAGGTCGTCGAGCATGCGTTGGCAGCTCTGGCTGACCTCGGCCATGGTCACGCCTTTGGCAAAACGTTGCTCGTTGTACAGACGACCGAGGTCCAGCAGGCCTTGCACCGGGTCAGGCAGGCACGCGCTGGCAAACCGCCAGGAGCCGATGGAAGCCCCGATCAGCGCCCGTTCCCGTGGCGCGCGGGGCAACCAGTCACCGAACAGCGCCAGGTCCAGGCCCTGGATACCCAATGCCTTGGGGCCGCCGGCCGCGCCGGGCAGGATGCCGACGTCGGCCGGTGTGAGGCCTTGCGCACGAATACGAGCAAAGGCGCGTTTGCCGGCCTTGAGGGTCAGGGCGGGAAACTTGATGTGGATAGCTGTCATACCGGTCTCTGTTCGAGCGAGCGGGACATTATAGAAAATCTCGCGGAATGTGTGAAAAGGCCTTGCCGGGAATTGCCATGGTGGCAATTCAGTTTCAGTTAAGTTGCAGCGCGTACGGTGACCGGCGTAGGAAAACATCCTGTAACGGAGACATATCATGAAGCGCCTCACCGCTCTGGTCGCCGCCGGTATGATCGCCCTCATGGCGACCCAGGCCCGAGCCGTGGACCCCGACAAGCCACTGAAAGTGCCTGCCACTGTTACTATTGTCGCCTTCGATAAACTGGAAGCCGCGGCCCTGGCCCTGCACCCCGGCTCGACGCTGCTGGATACCGACCTGGACGAGGCCTACGGCAAGTACGTCTACGAGGTCGAATTGGAAGATGCCCAGGGCATCGAATGGGACGTTGAATTGGACGCGCTCACCGGGCAGGTTCTCAAGAATCATCAGGAAACGTAATGAAGGTTAATCTATGCGCCAGCAGTCGTGCCGCGCTGGTGCTCATGGCATTCTGCTCCAGCCTGGCGGCCCGCGACCTCAATCAGGATGAAGCCTTGTCGCTGCGCCAGCAGGGGGTGATCCTGCCGCTGGAGCAGCTGTTGCACCAGGCCATGGCGCGGTATCCGGGTTCCCGCCTGCTGGAAGCCGAACTGGAAAAGAAGCACGGCCAATATGCCTATGAAGTGGAGCTGGTGACCACCGAAGGCGTGGTGCGCGAGATCAAGCTGGACGCCAGCACCGGTGTGCTGATCAAAGATGAGGAAGACTGATGCGCCTGCTCTTGGTGGAAGACAACGTCCCCCTGGCCGATGAACTGCTGGCCGGGCTGCAACGCCAGGGCTATGCCGTCGATTGGCTCGCCGATGGTCGCGACGCCGCGTACCAGGGGCGTAGCGAACCCTATGACTTGATCATCCTCGACCTCGGGCTGCCCGGTTTGCCTGGGCTTGAGGTATTGGCGCAATGGCGTGCCGCCGCGCTGGCCACCCCGGTGCTGATCCTCACCGCCCGCGATTCCTGGGCCGAGCGCATCGAAGGGCTCAAGGCCGGCGCCGATGATTACCTGAGCAAGCCGTTTCACCCCGAGGAGCTGTACCTGCGCATTCAAGCGCTGGTGCGTCGCTCCCACGGCCAGGCCAACCAGCCCACCTTGCAATCCGCCGGTCTGCACCTGGATGAAGGCCGCCAGTGCGTGCTGCGCGATGGCGCAGAGATCCCGCTGACCGCCGCCGAGTTCCGCCTGTTGCGCTACTTCATGCTGCACCCCGAACAGATCCTGTCGAAAAGCCATTTGGCCGAGCATTTGTATGACGGCGAAACCGAGCGCGATTCGAATGTGTTGGAAGTCCACGTCAACCACCTGCGGCGCAAGTTGGGCCGCAGCGTGATCGAGACCCGCCGCGGCCAGGGTTACCGGTTTGGCGCCAGCCCTGCATGAAGTCGATCCAGCGACGCCTGAGCCTGGGCCTGGTCAGTGTCATGGTGATCGTCGGCGTGGTGCTGGCACAAACCAGCTTGTGGTTGTTTGAAGCCGGTTTGCAGCGTTACCTGGAAGCCGGGTTGCGCAACGACGCCGAGAACCTGCTGGTGGCGCTGGTGCGTGGTCCTAACGGTGTGCAGTTGGATGAACAACGCCTGTCGCCAGCCTATCAGCGTCCGTTTTCCGGGCACTACTTCCGCATCGACTTTGCCGACACCCACTGGCGGTCCCGCTCGCTGTGGGACCAGGAACTGCCGCGCCTGCCCGAAGTCGGGATCAAGGGCAATCTGCAACTGGGACCGGAAGGCCAGCAACTGCTGGTGCTGCGCTCGGACTACAAACGCTTTGGCCAGCCGATTTCCATCAGCGTGGCCCAGGACTACACCCCGGTGCGGGAAAGCTTCCGTCTCATGCGTCAGATCGGTCTGGTGCTAGGGCTGGCGGCGCTGCTGCTGGTGCTGATCCTGCAACGGATCACCGTACGGCGCGCCTTGCGCCCGCTGGAAACCGCGCGCAACCAGATCGCCCAACTGCAACAGGGCCAGCGTTCACAGCTCGATACCCAGGTACCGCTGGAACTGGAACCGTTGGTGGCGCAGATCAACCACCTGCTGGCTCACACCGAAGACAGCCTCAAGCGTTCACGCAATGCCTTGGGCAACCTCGGCCATGCCCTCAAGACCCCGTTAGCCGTGCTGTTGAGTGCCGCGTCGAGCGACGCGCTCAAGGATCGCCCCGAGCTGAGCAAGCTGTTGCGCGATCAATTGGAGCACGTGCAACAACGCCTCAACCGTGAACTCAACCGCGCGCGCCTGGCCGGGGAAACCCTGCCGGGCGTGCTGTTTGACTGCGAAAAAGAACTGCCCGGCCTGCTCGCCACCCTCAGCATGATCCATGGCGAACACCTGGACCTGAACTACCACGCCGCGTCCGGCCTGCAACTGCCTTGGGACCGTGAAGACCTGTTGGAGCTGCTCGGCAATCTATTGGACAACGCCTGCAAATGGGCGGATGCCGAGGTGCGCCTGACCGTCACGGAGACTGGCCGCAACTACCTGTTGGCGGTGGAGGATGACGGTCCCGGCATTCCCGAAACCCAGCGTGACCAGGTGTTCAGCCGTGGCACGCGCCTGGATGAACAGATCCATGGTCATGGCTTGGGGTTGGGGATCGTGCGGGACATCGTCGAGGTGTGGGGCGGGGTGTTGCAGTTGCAGGAAAGCGAGCTGGGTGGGTTGAAAGTGCTGATCGAATTGCCGAAGCGCCAAGGATAAACCTGGCGCCTCGACAATTGTCTGGTTAGACCCTGAACTGATCCATCAACCCTTGTTGCTGATTCGCCAGGCTGTTCAACGCCTGGCTCACCCGTGCCGATTCATTCGCCTGTTCCGACAGCGACTCGGTCACATCGCGAATAGTCGCCACGTTGTTGTTGATTTCCTCGGCGACGGCACTTTGCTCTTCGGCGGCGCTTGCGATCTGCAGGTTCATGTCGCTGATCACCGTGACGGCATCACCAATCTGGCGCAGGGCCGTCACGGCTTGCCCGACCTGTTCGACACTGCCCTGGGCCTGGCGATAGCTGTTACCCATGGACCCGACAACCGCTTCGGTGCCGTTTTGCAGGTGCTCGATGACCAGGCGGGTTTCTTCCACCGACTCCTGGGTCCGCTGCGCCAGGTTGCGTACCTCGTCGGCCACCACTGCAAACCCACGGCCGGCCTCACCGGCGCGGGCGGCCTCGATGGCGGCGTTGAGGGCCAGCAGGTTGGTCTGCTCGGCGATGCCGCGAATCACTTCGAGCACCGAACCGATTTTTTCGCTGTTGGCAGCCAGGCCTTCGACCTGGGTCATGGCCGTGCTCATGTCCGACGCCAACGCCCCGATATTGTGAGTGGTGTGCTCAATCACTGTCAGGCCATCACGGGTGGCTTGGTCGGCGTCGCGAGCGGCTTGTGCGGCCTGCGCAGCGCTGCGTGCCACATCCTGGGCGGTGGCGCTCATTTCGTGAGACGCCGTGGCCACCTGGTCGACCTGGCGGTACTGCTGCTCCATGCCGGCGCTGGTTTGAGTGGCAATGGCGGCGGATTGGTCCGCAGTACCACGGGCGTCCTGAACCGAGCGTTTCACCTCGGCAATGATCGGTTGCAGTTTGTCGAGGAAGCGGTTGAACCAGCCGGCCAACTGGCCCAATTCGTCCTGTTTGTCGTAGGCCAGGCGGCGGGTAAGGTCGCCTTCGCCGCTGGCGATGTCTTCGAGCATGTGCGCCACACCGAGGATCGGGCGGGTCACGCTGCGTGCCATCAACCACACCAGGATCAAGCCGACCACCGCAGCCAGCAGGCCCAGGCCCAATTCCAGCAAGGTGCCACGGGTGTTCTCGGCGTCCATTTGGGCTTTCAGCGCTTCAGCCGGGCCTACCAGGACTTTCTCCGGCACATCCAGCAGCACGCCCCACGGCTTGCCCTCCGGGATGGGCGCAAAGGGTGCCAATACCTTCAGTTGATGATCGGTGCGCAGGCTACGAATATGCGTGCTGCTGGCCAAAGCGTCGATCAATTGCGCGCCGTTGGCGGTATCGACCTGATCCAGGCGCTGGCTGAGCTTGCTCGCGTCCGGGCTATAGCCGGCGAGCAAACCGGTGGGGCTGAGGATGCTGACCTGGGTCTGACCGTCATACAGCTTCTGGCTGGCCTGTTGGCTCACGGCCTGCAGGCTGTTGAGGTTGATGTCCACCGACAGCGAGGCAATGACTTTGCCGTTGGCCATCAACGGGAAGACGATGCTGGTCATCAGCACGTTTTGCCCGTTGATCCTGTAGAAGTATGGCTCGATGACGCACGGCTTGAGCAGGGTGCGTGGGCAGGTGAACCAGGCGTTGGCCTTTTCACCGCTGGGGCCGACGCTGGTGTCGGACATGTCGCTTTCCGGCAGCGCCATCGACTCCAACTTGCCGGGTGTCGGCTGCGACCAGTACAGGGCGAAGCGGCCCTTGTCGTTACTGCCGAGTTCAGCCTGGCCGGCGAACAACTCATCCTTGCCGTCCAGGGCATTGGCTTCGAACACCAGGGACAGGCCGAGCAGATCCGGGTTGGCCTGCAGCGCGGCCTTGACCTGGCGGGTCAGGTCTTCGCGGGTGTCGAAGGCATCGAGAAAGCGCTTCTCGGCCTGTTCACGCAGGAACAGCACCTGGCGGGAAAAACCATGGCCATACTGATAGGCGTCCATGAACTGGCGGCGGATGCCCAGCGCCTGCACTTCGCCTTGGGCCTCGATGCGCGCCTGGGCGGCTTCATCCAGCATCTGCATGCTGGACGCCTTGACCTGCTGCGAACTCTGCTCCATGCGATACAGCGACAGACCCACCAGCAGGGTCACGATTCCCAGCAGGCAGAGGCCAGCGAGCAGGGTGATTTTCCATTGAATGGAGAGCTGCCTAAGCGACATCGGTACGTCCTTACCTGAAAACACATAGAGCTCGGTTATCGGCTGATTTCAACTTTTCTTTATTCAAACGATCAATTTAAACTTGCTTTGTGATGAGGTGCTCGCTCACCACAAAAACGCCTTGTTCACTCCCTGCTTTTGACATGAGCGCCCACCTGCTGCACAGTGCGCGCCCTCTAATAAGACCTCCTTCACGCCTGCACGCTGGTTGCCACCCGATGGTCGCCTGGGCGCGGGCATGCCTGTTTTTTATGTTTTTCTGCTTGAGGTAACCATGATTAACGCAGTCATTGCCGCGGTCGGCACCATGCTGGTGCTCAGTTTGTCCCGCGTGCATGTGGTCATCGCCATCATCGTCGGCGCCCTGGTGGGTGGTTTGACCGGTGGCCTGGGCATAGACGCCACGCTCAAAGCCTTCAATGGCGGTTTGGGCGGTGGTGCGACCGTGGCGTTGTCCTACGCCTTGCTCGGCGCTTTCGCCGTGGCAATTGCCAAATCCGGCCTGGCCCACGCCCTGGCTGACAAGGCGCTGCTGCTGGTGGACCGCCAGGACGCCAGTGGCGGCGGCCACGTCAAATGGCTGCTGATCGGCCTGCTGTGGGTGGTGGCGATTGCCTCGCAGAACATCCTGCCGATCCACATCGCGTTCATTCCGTTGCTGGTGCCGCCGCTGCTCTACGTGCTGACCAAGCTGCAATTGGACCGCCGCCTGATCGCCTGCGTGATGACCTTCGGCCTGATCACGCCCTACATGTTTTTGCCGGTGGGCTTCGGCAATATCTTCCTCAACCAGATCCTGCTGGCCAACGTGGCCAAGAGCGGCGTGGATATCAGCCAGGTCAACGTCACCCACGCCATGAGCCTGCCGGCACTCGGCATGGTGGTGGGCTTGCTGGTGGCGGTGTTTATCAGTTACCGCAAGAAGCGCGTGTACGACCTGGAGAAAATCGAGCGGGTCGAGCAAGTGGCGGTGCAATACAACCCGCTGACGCTGCTGGTGGCCGGCCTGGCGATTGCCTCGGCGTTCATCATCCAGCTGTGGCTGGACTCGATGATCATCGGCGCCCTGGCCGGGTTCCTGATTTTCTCGGTGTCGGGCATCGTGCGCTGGCGCGATACCGACGATCTGTTCACCGAAGGCATGAAGATGATGGCGATGATCGGCTTCATCATGATTGCCTCGTCGGGCTTTGCCGAAGTGCTCAAGGCCACCGGCGACGTGCGCTCGCTGGTGGAAACCTCGGCGGCGTTCATCGGCCATAACCGTGGCGTGGGCGCGTTGCTGATGTTGCTGGTGGGGCTGCTGGTGACCATGGGCATTGGTTCTTCGTTTTCCACGGTGCCGATCCTGGCCGCGATTTTTGTGCCGCTGTGCGTGCAACTCGGCTTCAGCCCGGTGGCCATTGTGTGCATCGTCGGCACCGCCGGTGCACTGGGTGATGCCGGTTCGCCGGCCTCGGACTCCACCCTCGGCCCGACCTCCGGCCTGAATGTCGACGGCCAG
The DNA here is from genome assembly GCF_000934565.1 of Pseudomonas simiae. Taxonomy (NCBI): domain Bacteria; kingdom Pseudomonadati; phylum Pseudomonadota; class Gammaproteobacteria; order Pseudomonadales; family Pseudomonadaceae; genus Pseudomonas; species Pseudomonas simiae. The sequence continues at coordinate 2,157,821 of NZ_CP010896.1, forward strand.
CACCACCATATCTGGGACACGGTGGTACCGACGTTCCTGCATTACAACCTCCCGTTGCTGGCGTTTGGCTGGTTGGCGGCGATGACGCTCTAACAGCCTCGCCGCGCATATCTGCAGATTCGTCTCGGTGGCGGCGCCTGCCGCCGCCTTTTGTCGGAAGAGTCTCGGGCTTGGGTAGTGATTTTCTGAAATCGACCTGCACTCGGCAGGGGAAGATCGTTGGACTGTCGATGGTCTTTATATTCCGGAGCTTCTTACCCGACGTTGACGTACTCCGATGAAAAAAGCCGTCCTTTTGCTCGCCATTCTGATGATGACAGCCTGCGTCACGGCGCCGGAAAATCTGATTGTAAAAAACGGCTATGCCGTTGACACCACACACACCTCCCCAAACCAGAACGAGCGGATTCGTTTTTTAGTCCTGCATTACACGGTCTTTGACGACAAAAACTCCCTGGATGCGCTGACCAACGGCACCGCCAGCGCGCATTACCTCGCCTATAGCACTCCGCACAAGCACCACAACCTACCGGTGGTTTTGCAGTTGGTGCCGGAGGCAAAACGCGCCTGGCACGCCGGCGTCAGTCATTGGGGAAACCGGGCCAACCTCAATGACACCTCCATCGGCATCGAGATCGTCAACGCTGGCTTCATTGAAGGCCCCACCGGGCGGCTGTGGTTCCCCTACACTGAAGCGCAACTGGCGCTGGTCAAGCACCTCGCCGCGGACGTGATCAAGCGCTACGCCATCGAGCCGCAAAACGTTGTCGGTCACAGTGACATTGCTCCTTTGCGTAAATCCGACCCCGGTCCGTTGTTTCCCTGGCAGGCGCTTTCCGAACACGGTATCGGCGCATGGCCAGACGCAGTCACGGTACACAAGCACCTGGCCGGGCGTCCTGAATCTCAAACGGTTGACGTGAGCATTGTGCAACGCGCCCTTGCCACTTATGGCTACACGATCCCGCAGAGCGGCGTGTTGGACGACGAAACCCGCCAGGTCATCCGGGCGTTCCAGATGCATTTCCGGCCTGCGGGTATCTCGGGTATCCCTGATGCCGAGACCGAGGCCGTTGCATTGGCCCTGGTGGAAAAATATCTGTCCTGAACGCCGCAATGGCCGAGCTGGAGCAGTAAGTGCGCGCGCCATCAGACGTTGGGGTCCTACAGAATCCGCGCGATTGGCCGTTAACCTCTCAAGTCGCCACTAATAAGAGAGAGAAAAGCCATGCGTCTGAGCCTCAAGGCCAAAGTCCTGTCCCTCGCCGTAGTGCCGGTGCTGCTGTTTGCCGTGGTCATCAGCCTGACCACCGTGTGGATTTTGCAGGGCCAGGCGCGCAACGAGGTGGAAGAAACCCGCCAGCGCCTGCTCAACGACGCCAAGGCCACCCTGCAAAGTTATGTCGAAGTGGCCATGAGCACCATCAAGCCGCTCTACGACGCGGCCGCGCCTGGCGATACCGCTGCGCGTGCGCAGGTGGTCAAACTGCTGTCCAACACGAGCTACGGCAAGGACGGCTACTTCTTCGGCTACGACTCCGAGACCATCCGCCTGTTCAAGGGCAACAGCCCCGACGGCGTGGGCAAGAGCTTCAAGGACAACCGAGACCCCAATGGCGTGTACGTCAACCGAGACCTGGTCAAGGTCGGCAAGGACGGCACCCACTACCTGCAATACAGCTCGACCCAGCCGGGCCAGACCGAATTGGTGCCCAAGATGGGCTACACCGAATACCTGCCGAAATGGGACATGGTCATCGGTACGTCGGTAAACCTGGACGGTATTGAAGCCCAGGTCGCGGTGGTCGAAGCCAAGGTGCAGAAACGCATGGAGGGCGTGCTGCTGAGCATTCTCGGCGTGGCCGTGGTGCTGCTGTTGGTGATCGCTGCCGTTGGCATGCTGCTGGCCAATACTATCCTGCGTCCACTGCACTTGATGAAAGCCAACCTCGACGACATCGCGGCCGGCGAAGGTGACTTGACCCGCCGCCTGGCCATCACCAGCCAGGACGAACTGGGCGATCTGGCGGGGGCGTTCAACCGTTTTGTTGACAAGATCCACGGCCTGGTGCGCCAGATCACCGAGATGACCAGCCAACTCACCGGCCTGGTCAGTCAGGTTTCCGACCAGGCCCAGCGTTCCGAACAGGCCATGGAACGCCAGCGCCACGAGACCGACCAGGTTGCCACCGCGATTAACCAGATGTCGTCGGCTGCGCAAGAAGTGGCGCGCAGTGCCCAGGGTGCCTCGGTCGCTGCCCAGCAAACCGATGCCGAAGGCCAGGCCGCCAAGCGTGTGGTGGACGGCAGCATTGCGCAGATCCACGCGCTGGTGAACGACATCCGCAGCAGCGGCGTGTCCCTCGACAGCCTGCAGCAGGACGTGTCTTCCATCGTCAGTGTGCTCAGCGTGATCCGTTCCATCGCCGAACAGACCAACCTGCTGGCACTCAACGCCGCCATCGAAGCCGCAAGGGCAGGCGAGGCCGGGCGTGGTTTTGCGGTAGTGGCCGACGAAGTACGCGCCCTGGCCAGCCGCACCCAGACCAGCACCCAGGAAATCCAGGGCATGATCGACCGCCTGCAAAAAGGCACCGAGGCCGCGGTGGAGGCCATGCGCCGTTCCAGCGATGCCGGCGACGGCACCTCGGCCCAGGCCAACGAAGCCGGAGCCTCCCTGGACACCATGGCGCAGTTGATCGGCACCATCAATTCGATGAACGCCCAGATCGCCAGCGCCGCCGAAGAGCAGACCGCCGTTGCCGAGGAAATCAACCGCAGCGTGCATCAGATCGCTGTGGCGGTGGACAGCGTCGCCGACGAAACCCAATTGGGCGCCCAGACGTCCCGCAGCTTGGCGGAGCTGGGTCAGCGCCTGGGGCAGTTGGTCGGCCAGTTCCGGATCTGATCAACCATAAGAGGGCTCATCTCCTGTCACGGGCCGACCCGCTTCAGTGTCTGGTTGAACGCGAGACCGTTATAGGTCGCGCATCAGCAGGCCGAAGCGCACATCCATCTCCGCCGGGACCGGCACGTACACCGTGTGCCCATCCCCCGGCGCGACCTTCACAGCCTCGCCCTGGCTGTTGTGCATCCTCTCCAGGTCAAAGTGGAAGTTGCCGGCAGGGGTCATCAATTCCAGGTGATTGCCAAGGGCGAAGCGGTTTTTCACCTTGACCTCGGCCAGCCCGCCCCGGCGCTCGCCAGTCAGCTCGCCAACGAACTGCTGGCGTTCGGACACTGAGCTGCCGTTCTGGTAGTTCTGGTATTCATCGTGCACATGGCGGCGCAAGAAACCTTCGGTGTAGCCACGCTGGGCCAGGGATTCGAGGTCGGTCATCAGGTTGCGGTCGAAGGCGCGACCGGCCACCGCATCATCAATGGCCTGGCGATACACCTGGGTGGTGCGCGCGCAGTAAAAGTGCGACTTGGTGCGGCCTTCGATCTTCAGTGAGTGCACGCCCATCCGGGTCAGGCGCTCCACGTGCTGCACGGCGCGCAGGTCCTTGGCGTTCATGATGTAGGTGCCGTGCTCGTCTTCGAAGGCGGGCATCTGTTCATCGGGGCGGTTGGCCTCTTGCAGCAGGAACACCTGATCGGTGGGCGCGCCAGTGCCCAGGGTGGGTTGGCATTGCTGAACGATATCCCCCGTGGCGTTTTCCACAGCCGGGGTCGCCTGATATTTCCAGCGACAGGCATTGGTGCAGGTGCCCTGGTTGGCATCGCGCTTGTTCATATAGCCCGAGAGCAGGCAGCGTCCGGAATAGGCCATGCACAACGCGCCGTGCACAAACACTTCCAGCTCCATGGCCGGCACTTGCTGGCGGATCTCATCGATTTCTTCCAGAGATAACTCCCGCGACAGAATCACTCGGCAGATGCCTTGCTGCTGCCAGAACTCCACACTGGCCCAGTTCACCGTATTGGCCTGCACCGACAAGTGGATCGGCATCTGCGGGAAGTGCCGGCGCACCAGCATGATCAATCCAGGGTCGGACATGATCAGCGCGTCCGGCCTCATGGCGATCACCGGGGCCAGGTCCTTGAGGAAGGTCTTCAACTTGGCGTTGTGCGGCGCGATGTTCACCACCACATAAAAACGCTTGCCCAACACGTGGGCTTCCTGGATGCCGAGTGCCAGGTTGGCGTGATCGAACTCGTTATTGCGCACCCGCAGGCTGTAGCGCGGCTGGCCGGCGTAGACGGCATCGGCGCCGTAGGCAAAGGCGTAACGCATGTTTTTCAGGGTGCCGGCGGGCGCGAGCAGTTCGGGGGCGAGGATGGGAGGCATGGGCACGGGTCGCAAAAGGTCGCGAAGGTAGCCGAGCGGCGAGGGCGGTTTATTGATCCAGGTCGTCCTTTGGGCTTTTTGTATCGCTGTGTATCGGCGGGGGCTGTGGATACGTATCGATTTATCCGCGCGGTTTTCCGACACAGGCGCGCTACCTCAGGGGCTTCTAATTGATTCCAACGAGGCACACCGCCTCCAACCCTGAAAACCTGGAGTCAACCGCCATGAACACCAAAGCCATCTACGCCGCCTGCCTGTTTGCCGCCCTGAACATCTGCACCTTGTCGGCCCGCGCCGAAGCCGCCACTGCCGCGCAAACCTACACCTACGGCACCCACCTGGACATCAAGCAAGTGGTGTCGATGAGCCAGGACTCCAAGCCCGCCTGTGGCGTGGTGAATGCGCGCATGACCTACCTGGACTCCCACGACAAGACCCAGGTGCTGGATTACCTCAAGTTCGGCGACGGCTGCATCGGCGACAACTGAGTCGCGCTGACCTCTCCCATTTTTTGCCACAGGAAAACCGCCATGAACCATCTGACCCGCTTTTTGACCGCCACCGCCTTTGCCCTCGCCGGCACTGCCGTGCACGCCAACGCCGCGGTGGAGAAAAGCAGCTGCGCCGCCAGCACGTGTTTCCAACTGACCCCGGTGCAACACGGCGCCGGCCAAGACCTGCTGGTGGAGGACGGCAGCCGTCGCACACCGCTTGGCCAGGCGCTGGACCACCAGACGGCGTGAAGCCGTCTCCCCACTCGATAAGGTGAACACCATGCTACTCATCGCATTCCTGGGCGGCGTCCTGACCGTCCTCAGTCCTTGTATCCTGCCGGTGGTGCCGTTTCTGTTCGCCGGCGTCGACCGCACCCGCCGTTCGATCCTGCTGACCCTCGGCGGCATGGTCCTGACCTTCGCGCTGATTTCCAGCTTGGCTGTGGTCAGTACGGAGTGGGTAATACAGGCCAATAACACCGGTCGCCATGTGGCGCTGATCGTGATGGGGCTGTTTGCGCTGTCGCTGATCTCGGCACGGGTCGGTGGATGGCTGGCACGCCCCTTTGTGGTGTTGGGCAACCGTCTCGATCCTGACAGCCGCACGCTGTCCGGCCCGCTGAAGTCGGTCCTGATCGGCGTCGCCACAGGCCTGCTGTGGGCGCCGTGCGCCGGGCCGATCCTGGGCGTGATCCTGACCAGCGCGATGCTGCAAGGCGCCAATGCACAGACCAGCCTGTTGCTGGTGGCCTACGGCCTGGGCAGCGCCTTGTCCCTGGGCACGCTGATCTTTGCCGGGCGCGGCTTGGTCAATCGACTCAAGGCCTCGATTCCGGTGACCGGTTGGCTGCGCCGTGGGGCAGGTGTGGCGGTACTGGCTGCAGCAGTGGTGATCTCCACCGGTGCGGACAAAACCTTACTCGCCGGTACGTCGTCCGAAGGTGTCAGCAGCCTGGAAAAGGGCGTACTGGAAAACGTGCCCAAAGTTGTGGATTACGTGGTGAGCAAGGTCAAGGCCGACCCTGGCCAGGACAATGCCAACGGTGCCATGCCGTCGCTGGCCGGCGCGGTCGAGTGGCTCAACTCACCTGAACTCACCCGCGAATCCTTGAAAGGCAAAGTGGTGCTGGTGGACTTCTGGACCTATGACTGCATCAACTGCCAGCACACGCTGCCGTATGTGAAGCAATGGGCGAAGAAGTACGAGAAGGACGGCTTGGTGGTGATCGGCGTGCACACCCCGGAATACGGCTATGAACGCATCATCGGCAACGTCAAGGACCAGGTGCGCAAGCTGGGTATCACCTACCCGGTGGCCATCGACAACAACTACGCGATCTGGCGCAACTTCGACAACCAGTACTGGCCCGCCCATTACCTGATCGATGCCAAGGGGCAAGTGCGTTACACCCACTTCGGCGAAGGCCGTTATGACGCGCAGGAGCAGATGATCCAGACGTTGTTGAGCGAAGCCAAGGCCATTCAGTGATGCGGTCTATGCTTGTTCAATAACCGAGGGCACTCCCAGGTTTCGCTGCGGACTAAGCAACAGGGTCTACAAGGGACCTCTGCTTTTCTGACATGGACCGGACATGAATCAAACCAATCTGCAATTCAAGACCCTGCTGTTGTTGCTGGGCCTGGTGACCATCGCGTTTATCTGGATATTGCTGCCGTTCTACGGCGCGGTGTTCTGGGCGGTGATCCTCGGCATCATCTTTGCCCCGATGCAGCGGCGCCTGCAGCAGCGCTTTGGCTGGAACCGCAACCTCACTTCCCTGGCCACCTTGAGTGCCTGCCTGATCATCGCGATCCTGCCGGTGATCATCACCAGCGCCTTGCTGGTGCAAGAGGGCGCGACGCTCTACAAGAACATCGAAAGCGGCAAGCTGGACGTGGCCGGGTATATCGAGCAGTTCAAGAATGTGTTGCCGCCGTACTTCCAGCACCTGCTGGACCGTTTCGGCATGGGCAACCTTGAAGGGTTGCGCGAGAAAATCGTCAAGAGCGCAATGCAAGGCAGTCAGTTCTTTGCCACTCAGGCATTCAGCTTCGGCCAGGGTACGTTTGATTTCCTGGTGAGCTTTTTCATCATGTTGTATCTGCTGTATTTCCTGCTGCGCGATGGCCCTGAACTGGTACGTAAGGTGCGCACCGCGGTGCCGTTGGCCGAGCCACAAAAGCGCCGGTTGCAACTCAAGTTCAATCGGGTGGTGCGTGCCACGGTCAAGGGCAACGTGCTGGTGGCCGTGACCCAGGGTGCGCTCGGCGGGTTGATCTTCTGGTTCCTGGATATTCCCAGTGCATTGCTCTGGGCGGTACTGATGGCGTTTCTGTCGTTGTTGCCGGCGGTGGGCGCGGGGATTGTCTGGGGGCCGGTAGCCGCCTACTTCTTATTGAGCGGCGCAATCTGGCAGGGCGTGGTGCTGGCGCTGTTTGGCGTGTTTGTGATCGGCCTGGTGGACAATGTGTTGCGGCCGATCCTGGTGGGCAAGGACACCAAGATGCCGGATTACCTGATCCTGATCTCGACCCTGGGCGGTTTGTCGGTCTTTGGCTTGAACGGCTTCGTGATCGGGCCGCTGGTGGCGGCCTTGTTCATGTCCAGTTGGGCGTTGTTCGTGGAGAGCAAGCCGCGAGTCAAATTGCCGTTGCCCTAAAAGGCAGCTTCAAGCTTGAGGCTTGCAGCTGCTTCACGGCTGCTTATAAAAGGACCACTGATGGCTTCGCCATCGCGTACCAGGTACCAGCAGGCGAGCAAGCCCAGCTGGCGAAGAGGGGCGGGGACGGCGCTGCCGATGACGGACATGATCTGAATAGTGGCCATAAGGACCTCCGATTGCTATGGAGGTCACTGTACGGGGCAGGCTGATCTAGGAAAAATCACCTGGCTCGATAGTCGACATCGACGCGAGACGTCAGTCCACCACTTGATCGAGCATGTTCACCACTTCCTGCTCGCTGAGCAGACCCTTGCGCACCAGGTTTTCCGCCAGCAGCGCGAGGAATTTGGCGCTGCGGTGGCCCTCCAGGTGCTTGAGTTCGGTGAGGGCGCTGTAGACTTTGCTGGATGTGCAGAGGCCAGCGGTGCGGTGCGGGTTTTGCGTGGGCATGGTCAGTCGTCCTTGTTGTTATTGGGTGGACAGGATCGATAGTGGAAGGCTGTCGTGACACAAACATGACAGCGCAAGGCCGGTTCGAGCAAGTAGACATTGGTGTCGATGATGTGCGATTGCGCACCGGGCATTGTCCTCAGAGCGACCTTGACGGCATGAATCCGGACTTTCCAGGCAAAAAAAGGCCCCGCAATCCGGCGAGGCCTGTTTCAGACGATCCGCTTACCAGCCGCGACCGTAATAGCCGTGGGGAGGGCCGTAGTAGCCGCGTGGTGGACCGTAATAGCCACGCGGTGGGCCGTAATACACCGGCGCCGGACGATAATAAACCTGCTGTTGCACATACACCGGTGGCGGCGGTGCGTAGTAGACCGGTGGCGGCGCGGCGTACACCGGCTGCGGTTGCACATACACCGGCTGCTGCACGTAGACGTCACGCGGCTGGCTTGCAACCACGGAGCCCACGACGGCTGCGCCGACTAAAGCACCCAATACGGCCGGGCCACCCCAACCACCACCATGGGCGGAGGCTTGGCCTGCCATCGCGAGTGCGCCAACCAGCAAGGCGATCTTGGGGATTGTACGAATCATGGTCATTCCTCGGTTAGCCCCAGCGCTTGTGGTCTGCAATCAATAGACTCAAGTAATGTCGCGGGGATACTTTTAAGACAACGTATTTCTGAAAAACAGCACAGCCGCTAGGTAAAGGTTGTGTAAGGTCTGTACCCAATTGCTTACTCAAAGGAGTTATCCATGCAGATGCACCCCAACAAGGACACCCAACTGTGCATGTCTCTGTCGGCGCGCCCCGGGAATTTCGGCCTGCGGTTTCATAACCACCTGTACGAGCAGTTGGGTCTGAACTTCTACTATAAAGCTTTCAGCAGCCAGGATTTGCCCGGCGCGATCGGTGGTATCCGCGCGCTGGGCGTACGGGGTTGCGGGGTTTCCATGCCCTTCAAGGAGGCTGCCATTGCCTTAGTGGATGAATTGGACGATTCGGTTCAAGCCATCGACTCCCTGAACACCATCGTCAACACCGACGGGCACCTCAAGGCCTATAACACCGACTACATCGCCATCGAGCAACTGCTGAAGAAGCATGCCGTGCCTAAGGACTCGACCTTCGCTCTGCGTGGCAGCGGCGGTATGGCCAAGGCCGTGGCCAGTGCCTTGCGTGACGGTGGTTACGCCAATGGCGTAATCGTTGCGCGCAACGAAGCAGCAGGCCGGGCGCTGGCGCAGAACCTGGGATATGAGTGGCGAGCCGAATTGGCGGACATGCGTCCGCAGATGCTGATCAACGTGACGCCCATCGGCATGACCGGCGGGGCTGAGGCAGACGCGTTGGCGTTTGACGCTGATGCGGTGGATGTCGCGGAGACTGTGTTCGATGTGGTTGCGATCCCCTCGGAAACACCATTGATCGTGCGTGGAAGGGCCCAGGGCAAGCGGGTGATTACCGGCTTGGAAGTCATTGCCATCCAAGCGCTGGAGCAGTTTGTGCTCTATACCGGCGTGCGGCCGACCGATGAGCAGTTTCAGGCGGCAGTGGCCTTCGCCCGAAACTGAAGCCTTGCCTGGAACGAACGTGGGAGCGAGCAAGCCCGCTCCCACACGTTGACTGTTTTAGGCCTGTTCCAGTAGCGCCAACCGCTCTTCCAACGCTGCAATCCGCGCTTCCAGCTCTTCAATCCGGTCCACGGAAACCCCAACCCCACGCTCTGCCGGGCTACCCCGCGCCGCAATAATCGTCTCGATGTCCGCCGGGTCACCCAGCGCATGGGTATACCGATCTTCCCGTTGCCCGGCCTGACGCGGCACCAGCAGCGCCAACCCTCGCGCAATCAAACGCTCAAGCTGGTGCACCACCTGCTCAGTATCTTCAAAATCATGCATGCGCCCGCTGCGGGTGAGCAGTTCGTTGACCGTCTGCGGCCCTCGCAGGAATAACAAGCCAATCAGGATGACCTGGGCTGGCACCAGTTCCAGCGCCTTGTCCACCCGATGTTCCCAACGGTCGGCGCGGCTGCCCATCACCAGGCGGGTAAAACCCTGGCCCTCCAATGCGCGCAGGCTTTGGCCGACCTGGCCCTGACTGAGGTTCATGACGGGTTCGCGACTGGTCTTCTGGTTGCAGGCCAGTACCAGGGCATTGAGGGTCAGGGGATAGGTTTCCGGGTTGGTCGCCTGTTTTTCGATCAGGCAGCCCAGGATGCGGATTTCCGTGCTGTTCAGGCGCGGCTCAGGGGTCTCGGTGTCGTGCTCGGCGGTCATCGCGCTTTCCCTATGCAGTGAGCTCACTAGCGTAAGCCGGAAAAAATAAAAGACAAGCGCCCGGCATGTCTATAATCGCCGCTGGTTCAAACCGTGACATTACCCAGAGACTGCCATGACTATTTCCCTGTACGCCGCCTCCATCCCGGTCTTCAAGCAAATGCTCACCGCCCTGAGCGGTGTGTTGACCAAAGCCGAAGCCCACGCCACCGCCAAGAACATCGAGCCGAACGCCTTGCTGCAGGCACGCCTGTTCCCGGACATGTTCCAACTGGTTCGCCAGGTGCAGATCGCTGTCGACTTCGCCAAGGGCGTTTCCGCACGCCTGGCAGAGATCGAAGTGCCGAAATATGAAGATACCGAAGTCACCTTTGCCGACCTGCAAGCCCTGATCGCCAAAGTGTTGGCCTTTGTCGACACCATCAAGCCCGAGCAGATCGACGGCAAGGAAGGCATCGAGATCATCACTCGCCCAGGCACGCCGAAAGAAAAGCGCTTCAGCGGCCAGTCCTACCTGCTGACCTACGGCCTGCCGCAGTTCTTCTTCCACGTCACCACCGCCTACGCTCTGCTGCGTCACAATGGCGTGGAAGTGGGCAAGCGCGACTACATGGGCGCTTTCTAAGCATCCAGCCACAAAAAAGCCCGGGGTCGTTCTTCAGTGAACGGCCCCGGGCTTTTTTGTGGCTGGCGATTAAGCCGGCTGTTCTTCCTTGCCCAGGCAAGCGGCGGCAGTGAACAGTACATCGGTGGACGAGTTCAGCGCGGTTTCCGCCGAATCCTGTAGCACACCGATGATGAAACCCACGGCGACTACTTGCATGGCGATGTCACTGGGAATGCCAAACAAGCTGCACGCCAGCGGGATCAGCAACAGCGAGCCGCCCGCCACGCCGGAAGCACCGCAGGCGCAGATGGCCGCGACCACACTGAGCAGCACGGCAGTTGGCAGGTCGACGGCGATGCCCAAGGTGTGCACGGCGGCCAGGGTCAGCACGGTGATGGTGATCGCAGCACCGGCCATGTTGATGGTGGCACCGAGTGGGATCGACACCGAGTAGGTGTCTTCATGCAGGCCCAGGCGTTTGCTCAAGGCCAGGTTGACCGGGATGTTCGCCGCCGAACTGCGGGTGAAGAACGCGGTGATACCGCTTTCACGCAGGCACATCAGCACCAATGGATACGGATTGCGGCGCAGTTTCCAGAACACAATGGCCGGGTTGACCACCAGCGCCACGAACAACATGCAGCCGATCAGCACCACCAGCAGGTGGGCGTAGCCGAGCAGGGCGCCAAAGCCGGAAGTGGCCAGGGTCGAGGCTACCAGGCCGAAAATGCCCAACGGCGCAAAGCGGATCACCACACGCACGATCAGCGTGACGCCGTTGGACAGGTCGTCGAGTACGGTGCGCGTGGTCTCGCCGGCATGACGGATGGCTACGCCCATACCGATGGCCCAGGCCAGGATGCCGATGAAGTTGGCGTTCATCAGCGCGCTGACCGGGTTGTCCACCACGCTCAACAGCAGGCTTTGCAACACCTCACCAATGCCGCCCGGTGCGCTGACCGTTGCATCATGGGTTGCCAGCACCAGCGAGGAGGGGAACCACATGCTGGCAATTACCGCGACGACGGCGGCAGCAAAGGTGCCCAGCAGGTACAGGAACAGGATCGGCTTGATATGGGTTTCCTGGCCGTGCTTATGGTTGGCGATCGACGCCATCACCAGCACAAACACCAGGATCGGTGCCACGGCTTTGAGCGCCGTGACGAACACCTTGCCGATAAACCCGGTGGCCTTGGCCGCCTCGGGCAGCAGCAGGGCGAGCAGGATGCCGGCGATCAGGCCGATGACGATTTGCGTGACCAGGCTGACGCGCGCCAGTCGTTGCAGGAGGGATGGGGCAGCAGTCATAACACTTGTCTCTAGTTTTTGGAGGCACAGCGGCGTACGCAGAAATGGCTGTAGGACGCGGATCGCGAAGTCTAGCACGCTGTAGGAAATGTCCTCGCCTGTGCGGCATTGCGTCACCCGCCCGTCCCAGTCTTTGCAAAATCCTGTTAAGATTCCGTCCTCTCATCTTTCCTTCCGTCAGCGGGCCCTTCGGGCTGTCGTTGATGTCGTCGTTTCTGGAGTTTTCATGTTGTTTCCCATCCTGCTGCTGTCAGCCGCCGGCTTTACGGTGCTGACCACGGAATTCGTCATTGTCGGCCTGCTGCCCTCCATCGCGCGGGACCTGAATGTGAGTGTGTCCCAGGCTGGGCTGCTGGTGACCTTGTTCGCGTTTACCGTGGCGGCCTTTGGTCCGTTTCTGACAGCCTATTGCGCGCGTTTCCCACGCAAACGGCTGTTCATCAGCATCCTGATCCTGTTCGGCGTGGCCAATACGGTGGCGGCGCTGGCACCGAATATCTGGGTGATGGCATTGGCGCGGTTGATCCCGGCGCTGGGGCTGCCGGTGTTCTGGGCGTTGGCCAGCGAGACGGCGGTGGACATCGTCGGCCCGGAATTCGCCGGGCGTGCCATCGAGAAGATCGGCTTTGGTATCGTCTGCGCCACGGTCTTCGGCATTCCGGTGGGTACCTTGATTGCCGATATGTTCGGCTGGCGCGCCGCGTTTGCCATCCTCGCGGTGGTGGCGTTGGCCAAGGCCTTGCTGCTGTTTATCTACCTGCCGGTGACCCAGCCCAAGAATGATGAAGTGACGTTGCGCTCGCAGTTCAAGATCCTGCGTAACCCGCTGATGCAGGGGCATATCCTGCTGTCGATTTTGGTGTTCAGCGGCATGTTCACGGCATACACCTACTTAGCGGACATCCTGGAGCGCCTGGCCGGTTTCGACGGTACGTTGGTGGGCTGGTGCCTGATGGGCTTCGGTGCCGTCGGGCTGATTGGCAATTCGTTGGGCGGGCGTGCGGTGGATCGCCATCCGTTGATCGCGTCGATGGTGTTCTGTGGCTTCATGATTGCGGGCATGGTCGCGCTGGTGCCAGCGATCCATTCCACCATTGGCCTGGCGGCGGCGATGGCCGTGTGGGGCGTGACCCAGGCGGCGATGTTTCTGGTCAGCCATGTGCGCTTGATGAAGGCCGCGCCTCATGCACCGGCATTTGCGGCGTCACTCAACATCGCCGGGGCCAACCTGGGAATCGGCCTGGGCGCCATGGTGGGTGGCCATGTGATCGACACCCTCGGCTTGGGCAGCCTGGGCTTTGCCGCGTCCGGGTTTATCCTCGTGTCGATCCTGCTGGCGTTGTGGCTGATGACCGCCAAGCAACCGGTCGCCTCCCAGGCCTGAGCCGTCAGGGCAGGGTGGTGAACAGCTCCCGTCGAGCGCCTTCGGTAATCGCCACGATGCCGGGGTGCTTGACCTTGCGTTCCACCGAGATCGCGTAGAACGACTCGGTCACCGCCACGGTCTGGCCAATCAGCGCCACGCCGTACTGGCGCACCACTTCATCGGCAATCACGCTGGGGGCGATAAAGATCCCGCTGCCGGATTGGCCGAATGCCTGCATCAAGGCGCTGTCGTCGAATTCACCGATGATTTTTGGTTGGATCTGCTGTTCGGCAAACCAGCGCTGCAAACGACTGCGGACCACGGTTTCCGCCCCTGGAATCAATAGTGGCGCGCCGTGCAGGCATTGTGGGAAATCCCCGCCGTATGTGTCAGCCAACGCCTGGGTGGCGAAAAAGCTGATGCCACACTCGCCCAACTTCTGGCTGTAGCCCTTGATGTCCAAGTGTGTCGGCATGGGGCTGTCGGAAATCACCAGGTCCAGGCGCTGGATGGCCAGGTCGGCCAGCAGGCGTTCGAGCTTGTCTTCGCGGCAGGTAATGCGGATCGCCTCGCTCAACTCCATGGTCGGCGCAATCAGCCGGTAGACGATGGACTTGGGCACCACATCCGCCACGCCGACGCGGAACAGGATCTGCTGTTCATTGGGCTGCGCGCGCAGCATGGCCTCCAATTCATTGCCGGTCTGGAACATCTGCTCGGCATAGGGCAGGGCCTGGCGTCCGGCTTCAGTCAATTCCAGCTGACGGCCGACGCGCTGAAACAGCGCGATACCAAAGGTTTGTTCCAACAGGCTAATCTGCCCGCTGATGGTCTGGGGCGTGAGGTTAAGCTGCTCACACGCACGCACGATGCTGCCAGTCTTGGCCACCACCCAGAAGTAGTGCAGTTGTCGGTAATTGAGCATGGCAACCATCACTTCGTAAAAATCGAAGTATACGCGAGAAAAATACGAATTTTCCTGAACTGTTCACCTGCATAGAATGCCTCGCTATCGCGGGGCCACTATCTGGACCCAATGGTTCTAACGAGGAAGACATCATGAAACTCAATTCCCTGGGCGCGGCATCGTTGCTTGCGCTTTCATTGGTGGTGATCAGCGGCTGCGATCAGGTCGAAAAAAGCGCGCAGCAGGTGCTGGGCAAGGCCACCGAATCGGCCAAGCAAGCCATCGATGACACGCATAAGGCGGCCGAGCAGGCATTGAGTGAAGCGACAAATGGCCTGATCAACCCACAGAAGAAGGATGATCAGGAAGAGAAAGAAACAGAATCGAACAGCAAAGAAGCCTAATTTTCCCGCACAACGTCAGGACTGACCTATGGATTACCTTTTACAACTGGCCGCCAGCCCCACCGCCTGGGTTGCCCTGGCGACCTTGATCGTCATGGAGATCGTGCTGGGCATCGATAACCTGATCTTCATCTCGATCCTCACCAACAAGCTGCCGGAGCAGCATCGAGCCAAGGCGCGGCGCATCGGTATCAGCATGGCGTTGGTGTTGCGTCTGGGCCTGTTGAGTACCATCGCGTTCATCGTGCAGTTGACCGCGCCGGTATTCGAAGTGTTTGGCCAGGCGTTTTCGTGGAAGGACATGATCCTGATCGCCGGTGGCCTGTTCCTGGTGTGGAAGGCGACCACCGAGATCCATCACAGCATGGACCCGGAGCCGGAAGAGAAGGAAACCAGCGCTGGCAACGTCGTGGCCATCGGTTTCGCCGCGGCCATCGGCCAGATCCTGTTGCTCGACCTGGTGTTCTCCATCGACAGCATCATCACCGCCGTGGGCATGACCGAGCACTTGCCGATCATGATCATTGCCGTCGTGACCTCGGTGATCGTGATGCTGGTGGCGGCCGAGCCGTTGGCCAAGTTCATCAACGACAACCCGACCGTGGTAATGCTGGCCCTGGGCTTCCTGATCATGATCGGTATGACGTTGATCGCCGAAGGCTTCGGCGCCCATGTGCCTAAAGGCTACGTGTATGCGGCCATGGCGTTCTCGGCGGCGATCGAGTGCCTGAACATCGCCCGACGTAACCGTCACAAGCGTTTGCTGGCTGCCCGTCAGTAACCGCTGCACCCAATAGGCCGGCTGCGCTCACAAGAGCCCAGCCGGCTTTTGCTGTCTGTTAGAATTCGCGCACTTGATAGCGTGAGGTCCACCATGAACGAGCCGATTCGTCTTACCCAGTACAGCCATGGCGCGGGATGCGGTTGCAAGATATCGCCCCAGGTATTGGAGGTGATCCTCGCCGGTAGCGGCGCACAGAACCTCGATCCCAACCTGTGGGTGGGCAACGCGTCGCGCGATGACGCGGCGGTGTACGCGATTGATGACGAGCGCGGCGTGGTCTCGACCACTGACTTCTTCATGCCGATTGTCGATGACCCCTTCGATTTCGGCCGGATTGCTGCCACCAACGCAATCAGCGACATCTACGCTATGGGCGGCGACCCGCTGATGGCCATCGCCATTCTCGGCTGGCCGGTCAATGTGCTGGCACCGGAGATTGCCCGGGAGGTGATCCGTGGCGGCCGTTCGGTGTGCGATGAAGCCGGTATTCCCCTGGCGGGCGGTCACTCCATCGACGCCCCGGAGCCGATCTTCGGGCTGGCGGTGACCGGCATCGTGCAAAAGCGCCATATGAAGCGCAATGATACCGCTACCGTCGGTTGCCGCCTGTATCTCACCAAGCCCATTGGCATCGGCATCCTGACCACCGCTGAGAAGAAGGGCAAGTTGCGCGAGGCAGACATCGGCCTGGCACGTGACTGGATGTGTACCCTTAACAAGCCTGGCAGCCGTTTCGGCAAACTGGCGGGGGTAACGGCCATGACCGACGTCACTGGCTTCGGCCTCTTGGGCCATTTGGTGGAAATGGCTGACGGCAGCGGGGTGTCGGCACGCATCGAATACGCAAAAGTCCCACGCCTGCCTGGGATTGAGGACTACTTGGAGCAGGGCTGTATGCCGGGGGGGACCCTGCGCAACTTTGACAGTTATTCCAGCAAGCTCGGGCGTCTGCAGGAGCTGCATAAGCGCGTGCTGTGCGATCCGCAGACCAGTGGCGGGCTTTTGATAGCGGTCACCCCCGAGGGCGATGCCGAGTTCCATTCAGTGGCCGCGGAACTGGGCCTGAGCCTTGAGCCTATCGGCGCATTGGTTGAGCGACAGCGCCACGCGGTAGAGGTGTTTTAATGGCGACTGACATCACTGACTACCGCGACATCTTCCTCAATGACCGGCCGATGATGGACACCCGCGCGCCGGTCGAATTCGTCAAAGGCGCGTTCCCTGGGACCGTCAACTTGCCGCTGATGACCGACGATGAACGCCAGCGTGTCGGCACCTGCTACAAGCAGCAGGGCCAGCAAGCGGCAATCGTGCTCGGGCACGAACTGGTGTCCGGCGCGATCAAGGCGCAACGCATCGAACAGTGGGCGCAGTTCGCCCAGGCCAATCCCGAGGGCTACCTGTACTGCTTTCGCGGCGGTCTGCGTTCGCAGATCGTGCAGCAATGGCTCAAGACCGAGGCGGGCATTGAATACCCGCGTGTCGGCGGCGGCTATAAGGCCATGCGGTCCTTTTTGCTGGAGACCGTCGAGCAAGCGGCCACACAATGTGATTTCGTGTTGCTGGGCGGTATGACCGGCACCGGCAAGACCGAAGTACTCGGCCAGTTGCATAACGCCCTGGACCTGGAGGGGCATGCCAACCATCGCGGTTCCAGCTTCGGTAAGCGTGCTACGGGCCAGCCGTCCAACATCGACTTTGAAAACCGCCTGGCAGTGGACCTGCTGAAGAAACGTGCCGGCGGCATCGAGGGATTCGTGGTCGAGGACGAGAGCCGCATGATTGGCAGTTGTGCGTTGCCGTTGCCGTTGCACAAGGGGATGCAGACTTATCCCATGGTTTGGCTGGAGGACAGCGTCGAGGGGCGAGTCGAACGCATCCTGCGCGATTATGTCGTGGACCTGTGTGCGGAGTTCGTCGACGTATTTGGCGAGCAGGGCCACGCGCTGTTTGCCGAGCGGCTGACCCAGAGCCTGGCCAATATTCACAAGCGCCTCGGTGGCGAACGTTTCCAGCGACTGCAAGCGGTGATGCAGGACGCCCTGGCGGAGCAGGCGCGCAGTGGCGCAGTGGATTTGCATCGGGTCTGGATCGAGGGGCTGCTGCGCGAGTACTACGACCCGATGTACGCGTTCCAGCGTGAAAGCAAAGGCGCGCGGATCGAGTTTGCCGGGGAGCAGGGCGCGGTGGTGGAGTATCTGCGCGAACGAATGGGGTGAACTTTTCGGGTGCCATCGCAGGCACGCCGGCACCCACAGGCTGGTGTGTGAACACCGTCAAACGTGCAAGCTGGCGTGCCTTCGATGAGCGCCTGAAGCTCATCCAAAATCTAAAGAAGCACCGCTCCGATCAACCCACACACCACTCCCACCAGCATGGTCAATCCGGCAACCGTTGCCAGCACTCGCGCATCAAAGTCCTTTCGCAGCATCAGCAGTGACGGCAGGCTCACACTGGGCAAGGTCATCAACAGGGCCACGGCCGGGCCGGTGCCCATGCCCAGGGCCATCATGGTTTGTACGATAGGTATCTCTGCCGCCGTAGGAATCACGAACAACGTGCCGACAATCGCCAACGGCACCAGCCACACCAGGCTGTTGGTCATGGCCCCATCCACATGCGGGAACAGCCACACCCGCGCCGCGCCCAGGATCAGCACCGCCAGGATGTAGACCGGGATGGTGCTCCAGAACAGTTGCCACAGGGTGCGCAGCCAGCGGCTCAGGAAGGGTTGGGACTCGACAACGCTGACTTCGGCCATCGCCTCCAGCGCTGGCTCAGGAACCTGATCCGGCCGCGAAATGCGCTGCGCCACCAGCGACACACCCACCACCAACACAATGCCTGCCACCAGGCGTAATGCAGTAAAGCCCCAGCCCAGCACAAAGCCCATGAATACCAGGGTGGCAGGGTTGAGTACCGGGTTGGCGATCCAGAAGGCCAGCGCCGCGCCCACGGACACCTGCTGGCGGCGCATGCCTGCCGCAACCGGTGCCGCGCAGCAGCTGCACATCATCCCCGGCAAGGCAAACAGCCCGCCGCGCAAGGTAGACCCGAGTCCGGCACGGCCAAACAGGCGCAGCAGCCAATCGCGGGGTATCAGCACTTGCAACAGCGAACCGAGGATCACCGCCAGCACGGCGGCCTTCCAGATCGCGAGGAAATACACTTGGGCATAGGCCAGCGCAGCGGCCAGTGGCGCGCTTTGCTGATCGTTGAGGATCGAAGCGCCGATGCTGTGGTTGTCGGCGGCCACGAAGGCCTTGAGGTAGTAGGGCGACCACTTCACGTAGTAGAGGCCAACACAGGCAATCAGCAGGAACAGCGCTGGTTTCCACCAGAAAGACCAGCCTCGGTTGGGCTGGGATGAAGTGACGTTGGGCATGGTGTGAGTCCGCAGGTGAGTCAATAGCGACGCATCATACGCTGTCAGCTATCGGCACTCACTTGTGTCGGTGCCGGGCACCCTTCGGCGCCGTCGTTCAAGCCTTGCTTGTAGTTGCGGCTCAGCAAGGAGGCCTTGCCGTTGTGCCAGGTCAGCGTCAGTACATACAGCGTGTCGTAGTCGCTGCCGGACCAGTCGTCGGTGATGGTGTGTTTTTCGCCCGACGCTTCACTGGCCACCTTGTTGATCAGCTCCGGCAGGTAGCCGTGGGACCATGCGGTGTAGATGGTGGCGTTGTGGTACTTGTCTTCCACCAGCTCGTCGGCGAGGGCGCTGGTGTCATTCGCGGAAAACTTGATGTTCACCGGCAGGCCCAGCTTGATGGCGCTGGGGCTGATGGTCATCAGCGGTCGAATATAGCTGTAGGAATTGTCCAGCTCGCCTTCTTCCACATTGCGTGTCGGGTTGGCGGCGAAGACGAAATCGGCCTTGCCGAATTTGTCTGGCAATACCGTGGCCAGGTTCATTGCCCGGTTGAGGCCCTGGCAATTGAGTTGCCCCAGGCCCCCGGCGGGTTTTTCACCATGGCGCAGGAACACCAGGGTTTGCACGCCATCCACGGGTTCGGCGCTGCTGATGCGCGATTCCAGGGTCAGGCCGAGAGCGCCGCCAACCAATAACAGCGGCAACATGATGTATGAATATCGTTTCAGATGTCGCGCAAGGCACAAAGGCTTGATGGTCATTAGTGTCGAGTCTTCAGTGCATCGGGTTAAGGCGGACAAGCCCGGCCCCAGTAAAGCATCCGGCGTCCTGCGGTGTTCCCTGTCGATATAACGCGTTGCCTCCATTCACTGTTTGAGCGTACTTGAGAGTGCCCGCGGGCCTATTGGTTCGCCCAAACGGGATAATAGCCAGCAGTTATTGCGCATTGATGACTCATGCAGGACGCGTGGTAGATGACTATCATGGTTGCTTTCTGCCCAGGTACTTGCGATGAACCCACTCGCCGCTTTCCCGATCAACAGCAAATGGCCTGCTCAGCATCCCGAGCGCTTGCAACTCTATTCACTGCCGACGCCCAACGGAGTGAAAGTCTCAATCATGCTCGAAGAGCTGGGCCTGCCCTATGAAGCGCACAAAGTCAGCTTCGAGACACAGGACCAGTTGTCTCCCGAGTTCCTGTCCCTGAACCCCAACAACAAGATCCCCGCGATCATCGACCCCAATGGCCCCGGCGGTTCGCCACTGGCGCTGTTCGAGTCCGGCGCGATCCTGATCTACCTGGCGGAAAAAACCAGCCAACTGCTCCCCGAAGACCCGGCCACCCGCTATGAAACGATCCAATGGCTGATGTTCCAAATGGGCGGTATCGGCCCGATGTTTGGCCAGTTGGGTTTTTTCAATAAATTCGCCGGCAAGGCCTACGAAGACAAGCGTCCCCGCGATCGTTACGCCGCCGAATCCCGGCGCTTGCTCGACGTGCTGGAGAAACGCCTGCTGGGCCGTACCTGGATCATGGGAGACGAGTACAGCATCGCTGACATCGCGACCTTCCCGTGGATCCGCAACCTGATCGGCTTCTACGAGTCCGGTGACCTCGTGGGCATTGCCGACTTCCCTAACGTGCTGCGCGCGCTGGACGGTTTCGTCGCACGGCCGGCAGTGATCCGTGGCCTCAATATTCCGAGTTAAAGCATGCCGACTTTCGATTTCAAACAGCTGGACGTCTTCAGCCGTGTGGCGCTCAAAGGCAACCCGCTGGCGGTGGTGTTCGGTGCAGACAGCCTGACTGACCAGCAGATGGCGGACTTCGCCAATTGGACCAACCTCAGTGAAACCACGTTTTTGCTGACACCGCGTGATCCAAGGGCTGACTATCGGGTGCGAATTTTCACCACCTTGACGGAGCTGCCGTTCGCCGGGCACCCGACGCTGGGCAGTTGCTACGCGTGGCTGCAGGCCGGCGGGGTCTCAAAAGGCGAGGAGATCATCCAGGAGTGCGAAATCGGCCTGGTGCGTATCCGTCGCCAGGGCGAAGAACTGGCATTTATCGCGCCACCGTTATTGCGCTCCGGGCCGCTGGAGGCCTCGTTGGTTGAACGCGTGCGCTTGGCGCTGGGCCTTGCACCCGAGGCCATCGTGCGCAGCCAATGGGTCGACAACGGCGCGGGCTGGCTGGCGGTGATGCTGGCTGACCGC
The DNA here is from genome assembly GCF_000934565.1 of Pseudomonas simiae. Lineage (NCBI taxonomy): Bacteria > Pseudomonadati > Pseudomonadota > Gammaproteobacteria > Pseudomonadales > Pseudomonadaceae > Pseudomonas > Pseudomonas simiae. The sequence continues at coordinate 2,178,962 of NZ_CP010896.1, forward strand.
AATCAGGTACTGGCTCTACAACCGGACTATTCGCAACTGCTCGGTTTGGCAGTGGGGGTGATTGCACCGTGCGACCCTGCTCACGACGATGTGGACGCGCAGTTTGAGGTCCGCGCCTTCATCGCGGGTGATGGCGCCCCGGAGGACCCGGCCACCGGCAGCCTGAACGCTGGCGTCGCCCAATGGCTGCTGGCCGAGGGCCTGGCGCCTGAGTGTTATGTGGTCAGCCAGGGCACGGCCATTGGACGGGCGGGGCGGATTCGCGTCGAGCGTCAGGGCGATGAAATCTGGGTTGGCGGCGCGGTGGCCGTCTGTATCGAAGGGCGACTGCAGCTCTAGATCAATGAATTGTTACGGGCGGCGCAATACACTATTGGCCCCTCGGCGTTTGTGCTGCCGGGGCGAAGGGGCATAAGCTTTCGCCCCAAAGATTTCTGCCTTCTGATAGGAAAGCCATGACCAGCCAGTTCCCCCAAGCCCGCCCACGCCGCCTGCGCCGCTCTCCGGAGCTGCGTGGTTTGTTTCAGGAAAGTGAATTCACCCTCAACGACCTGGTGTTGCCGATCTTCGTCGAAGAAGAAATCGACGACTTCGTGCCCATCACCAGCATGCCCGGTGTATTGCGCATCCCTGAGAAAAAACTGGCCGGTGAAGTCGAACGCTATGCCCGTGCCGGCATCAAGTCGGTCATGACCTTTGGCGTGTCACATCACCTGGATGCCAGCGGCAGCGACACCTGGAAGGAGCGTGGCCTGGTCTCGCGCATGTCCTCGATCATCAAGGACGCCGTGCCGGAAATGATCGTGATGTCCGACACCTGCTTCTGTGAATACACCGACCACGGCCACTGTGGTGTGATGCACGGTGCCCATGTCGACAACGATGCAACCCTGGTCAACCTCGGCAAGCAAGCCGTGGCTGCCGCCCGCGCCGGTGCTGACGTTATTGCGCCTTCTGCAGCGATGGACGGCCAGGTCCAGGCGATCCGCCGCGCGTTGGATGATGCCGGTTTCACCCATATCCCGATCATGGCGTACTCGACCAAATTCGCCTCGGCCCTATACGGCCCGTTCCGCGAAGCCGGGGGCAGCGCGCTCAAGGGCGACCGCAAAAGCTACCAGATGAACCCGATGAACCGCCGCGAAGCGGTGCGCGAGTCGCTGCTGGACGAGCAGGAAGGCGCGGACGCGCTGATGGTCAAGCCTGCCGGTGCCTACCTCGACATCATCCGCGACATCCGCGAAGCCTCGCGCCTGCCGGTGGCGGCGTATCAGGTCAGCGGAGAGTACGCGATGATCAAATTCGGCGCCCAGGCGGGTGCGATTGATGAGGACCGCGTGGTGCGCGAGACGTTGGGATCGATCAAGCGTGCAGGTGCGGACCTGATTTTCACCTACTTCGCGATGGACCTGGCGCTGGCCGGGATCTAACTCCATCCCCACGGTAGGCGCTGGCAAACCAGCGCCTACCGTTTTTTCGGTGTGTCAGCGCTGCGCAAACGCCAGGTTCAACCCCAGCCCCGCAAAGGCCGCCGCAAAGCTGCGCCGCAACCAATTCTGAACCCGTGGCGATTCGATCACTGCGCGGCGAAATACATTGGCCAGCAGGCCATACACCACGAACACCGCAAACGTCATCCCCATGAAGACAGCACTCAGCACCAGCATTTGCAGGGCCGGCGCAGTGCTGCCAGGCGTGACGAACTGGGGCAGGAAGGCCAGGAAAAAAATCGTCAGCTTAGGGTTGAGAATGTTCATCAACAGTCCGCGCAACATCAGGCTTCGTGCACTGGACAGCGTAGGGGTTTCGCTGACCGCAAAGGCCGAGCGGTCCCTCCAGGTGGCGTATGACACGTAGAGCAGGTAGGCAACGCCTGCGTACTTGAGCATATCGAACGCCAATGCGCTGGTGTGCAGCAGGGCGGAAAGGCCGAGTACCGACGCGAGCAAATGCGGGATGATCCCGGCGGTACAGCCCAGCGCTGCGAATACACTGGCGCGCTTGCCGGCGGTGAGGCCGGTGGACACCGTGAATATCACACCGGTGCCGGGGATCAATACGACAATCAGGCAGGTAATCAGGAAGTTCAGGCTGAGCATGGCATTCAAACTCCGTGTACGAATGGTCGATGACCGATCCTGTCACGTTTTACGGGTCACTGGCGAGTGCACAAGGTGGGCGAACCCTGGTTAGACTTGCCGGTCGATATCTGCAACGCCTGGCCCGTCGCTATCCAAGGAAGCCCAATGTATTCAAGCCGCCTGTTCCTCTGCCTTGCCACTTTGCTGGTGCTGGCCGGTTGCTCTACCACGCGCAACCCGCAACAGCCGGAGCGCAGCGAGGCCGAGGTGAAGGCGCAGATCGTGCGCCTGCTACCGGCCCAGGTGCCTGACCGCAAAGGTTGGGCCGAGGATATCTACACCGCCTTCGACACCCAAAAAATCTACCCCAGCACAGAAAACATCTGCGCCGTGCTGGCGGTTACCGAGCAGGAATCCACTTTTCAGGTCGACCCGCCGGTACCGAACATGGGCAAGATCGCCCAGGATGAAATCCTGCGGCGTGCCGGAAAAGTCCACGTACCGGCGTTCGTCGTACGCAGCGCACTGCAACTGCGCTCGCCCACCGGCAAGACGTACGCTGACCGCCTGAGTGCCGCGCGCACGGAGAAAGACCTGAGCGCCATCTTTGATGACTTCATCAGCATGGTGCCCCTGGGCAATACGCTGTTTGGTGGTTTCAACCCGGTGCATACCGCAGGCCCGATGCAGGTGAGTATCGACTTTGCGCAAAAACAGGCGCGGGGTTATCCCTATACGGTGGACGGCACCATTCGCCGCGAAGTCTTTACCCGCCGGGGGGGTATGTACTTTGGCATCGCGCATTTGCTCGGCTACCCAGTGAACTATGACCAGCCGTTGTACCGCTTTGCCGACTTCAATGCTGGCTGGTACGCCAGTCGCAATGCCGCGTTCCAGGCTGCCGTCAGCCGTGCGGCGGGCAAAGAGTTGGCGTTGGATGGAGATTTGATTCGCTACGGTTCACTGTTGCCGGGCACTACTGAGCTGGCGGTGCGTTCATTGGGCGCCAAGCTGGACATGCGCAACCCCAGCATCCGCAGCCAGCTGGAGCAGGGCGAGCAGCTGGATTTCGAGGACACCACGCTCTACAAACGCGTGTTTGCCCTGGCCGACAAGGCGGCGGGCAAGCCGATGCCACGGGCGATCCTGCCGGGCATCGCGCTCAAGAGTCCCAAGATCACCCGCAACCTCACCACCGCCTGGTTCGCCAAGCGGGTGGATGAGCGGTATCAGCGTTGCCTGAAACGCTGATCAATTTTTGTTCGAGCGGGGCTCCTGTGGTGAGCGGGCTTGCCCGCTCACCACAGGACGGCTCCTCACTACAAAGCGCCGCCACAGCCATACCCACAACCACACCACCGGGAATGCCAGGATCACGAACGGCAGCACATAGCTTGACCGCTCCAGGGCGTCGGCGGTGCCTTCCACCAAGTTGTCGCCCAGGTTGTTGAACATCCGGCTGAACCGTGACTGCTGGTTCGCACCATCGGAGGAGCGGAAATTCAGGGTCACACGGTTAGTGTCGAGGCGGCGTTGCTGGCCGGCGGCGACCTGCGCCAGTTCCTGCAGTTCGTTTTCAATGCCCGCCTGTTCCTTGCTCAAGGCAATCAGGTCACTGACGGTGATGTCTTTGCGCTTGGCCAGTTCGTCGAGGCGCAGTTGCTGGGATTGCAGCCGATCCTGGCGACGGCGCACATCGGCAACGGCATCGGCCAGGTCTTCGGCGGTGGTAATGCGCTGGCCGAGCGTGCCACCTTCAGCGGCCATCGCGACCATCGGCTCAACACCGGTGGGCGCGATGCGCAGGATGATCTGACCGCCACTGCCGTCTTCGGTGATGCCGAGGATATTGCAGGCGCCAAAGCGCGCGGTTTCGCAGGCTTCGCGGGTGGCCTGCATGCGCGGTGCGAGCAGGGCGCCGGGCAGGGCCAGGCTCAGTTCGTGTTCGTAGGCCAATTGAGCGCCGGCACGGCTTTGTTCGCCGTTGATCACCCTCGCGCGCGAAGAGTCACTGGGCGAGCAGCCGACCAGCGCCAGGCCGGCCAGTAGCATCAAAATTGGTCCACGAAGTAGGTGGGATTTGCCGTCCGTGTGGCGCATTGCAGTTCCTTGAAGGGGGCGGTGCGGCGATTAAAGCGGGTCTGGTGGATTAACGCAAAGCATCACGGGGGATTTGCATGATGGATGGTCATGGCCGCTGGTACCGGCGAGGCGTACATCTCAACCCTCATGCTAAGGAAGAGCCCGTCATGATCACTCACGTCGTACCAGAAGGCTTTGTTTCACTGCCGCGCAGCAGTCCCTTGCTTGATCTGCTCGGCCCGGCATATTGCCGAGGGGAGGGACTGCAATTGGAAATCGGCCTGCGTGCCGACAATCGTCACGCCAATGGACGCGGCACCGTGCATGGCGGAGTGTTGGCGACCCTGGCAGATATCGGCATGGGTTATGCGATGGCGTTTTCCAGTGAGCCGCCGTTGCCGTTGATTACCGCGAGCATGACCTTGGATTACCTGGGTGCAGTGCAGGTGGGGGAGTGGGTTGTGGTGCGCTTGGAACATCACAAGCGGGGGCGGCAGATGGCGTTTGCCACGGTGAGCCTGCAGGTGGGGGAGAAGGTGGTGGCGCGGGCGAGTGCGGTGTTTGCGGTGCCGCGTTCTGACTGACGATTGGAGGTCAAATGTGGGAGCTGGCTTGCCTGCGATAGCGGTGGGTCAGGTTAACCATCGGGTACAGGTAGACCGCCATCGCAGGCAAGCCAGCTCCCACATTGACCGTGTCCTTTCAGGGGATCGAGAAGAAGAAAAGGCCCGGTTTTCGTGGAACCGGGCCTCTTCTATGTTGCTCTTTGAATCAGCTGCGTTCGAGAGCGAGGGCCACACCCTGGCCGCCACCGATGCACAGCGTTGCCAGGCCTTTCTTGGCATCGCGCTTGATCATTTCGTGCAACAGCGTCACCAGCACACGGCAGCCAGACGCGCCGATCGGGTGGCCGATGGCGATGGCACCACCGTTGACGTTGACCTTCTCTGCATCCCACTCCAGCTCTTTGCCCACCGCCAGGGATTGCGCGGCGAAGGCTTCGTTGGCTTCGATCAGGTCCAGGTCGCCCAGGCTCCAGCCGGCTTTGTCGAGGCAGCGGCGGGTGGCCGATACCGGGCCAATGCCCATGATGGCAGGGTCTACGCCCGCATTGGCGTAGCTGGCGATGCGCGCCAGTACCGGCAAGCCGAGGGCCTTGGCCTTGTCGGCGCTCATCAGCAGCACTGCAGCGGCGCCGTCGTTGAGGCTGGAGGCGTTGCCGGCGGTGACGCTGCCGTCTTTCTTGAACGCAGGTTTCAGTTTGGCCAGGGACTCGGCAGTGGTGCCGGCGCGCGGCTGCTCATCCACGGCGAAGGCCACCGGGTCGCCTTTGCGCTGGGGAATCAGGATCGGGGTGATCTCATCGACAAAGCGGCCCGCTTCGATAGCAGCAGTGGCTTTCTGCTGGGACGCCGCAGCGAAAGCGTCCTGGGCTTCGCGGCTGATGCCGTACTTGTCCACCAGGTTTTCGGCGGTGATGCCCATGTGGTAGTCGTTGAACGCATCCCACAGGCCATCGGTGATCATGCTGTCGATCATTTTGGCGTGGCCCATGCGCAAACCGGTGCGGGCGGCTGGCAGTACATAAGGGGCCAGGCTCATGTTTTCCATACCGCCGGCGATGATCACTTCGGCGTCACCGCAACGGATGGCCTGGGCACCCAGGTGCAGGGCCTTGAGGCCGGAGCCGCAGACCTTGTTCAAGGTCAGGCTCGGCACCGCGTGGGGCAGGCCGGCGAGGATCGAGGCCTGGCGTGCCGGGTTCTGGCCGCTGCCGGCGGTGAGTACCTGGCCGAGGATCACTTCATCCACTTGGGCCGGGTCAAGGCCGGTCTGTTCCAACAGGCGACGGATCACGGCGGCGCCCAGTTCCGGAGCCGGAATGCTTGCCAGCGAACCCTGGAAGCTGCCCACGGCGGTGCGGGTGGCAGCAACAATCACGACGTCTTGCATGGAATCTGTCCTCACTGGAAGTGCATTTCTGGAACGTGGTCCGGGACGATCAGTTTACCGGCGGTCTTGCTCACAATCTCTTCAACGCTGACGCCAGGTGCGCGTTCCTTGAGGACAAAAGCGCCATTTTCGATTTCCAGGTAGGCCAGGTCGGTCAATACACGCTTGATGCAGTGGGCGCCGGTCAGCGGCAGGCTGCACTGGCTGAGCAACTTTGACTCACCGTCCTTGGACGCGTGGGTCATGATCACGATGATGTTTTCTGCACCGGCCACCAGGTCCATGGCGCCCCCCATGCCTTTGACCAGTTTGCCGGGGATCATCCACGACGCGATGTTGCCTTGTACGTCCACTTCAAACGCGCCAAGTACAGTGAGGTCGACGTGGCCGCCGCGGATCATCGCGAAGGACTCGGCGGAGGAGAAGATCGACGCACCGATGCGTGCGGTCACGGTCTGCTTGCCGGCGTTGATCATGTCGGCATCAATGGTTTCTTCGGTAGGAAAAGGACCCATGCCGAGCAGGCCGTTTTCCGATTGCAGCATCACTTCCATGCCTTCGGGGATGTAGTTGGCTACCAGGGTCGGAATGCCGATACCGAGGTTGACGTAGAAGCCGTCCTGCATTTCGCGGGCGACGCGTTGAGCCATTTGTTCGCGGGTAAGAGCCATTTTAGGTGTCCTTATTATTCGGGCTGGAGGCGGATTATTTGCGCACGGTGCGCTGTTCGATGCGCTTCTCGAACGTGCCGCAGATGATCCGGTCGACGTAGATGCCAGGGGTGTGGATCTGCGCCGGGTCCAGCTCGCCCGGTTCGACGATTTCTTCCACTTCGACCACGGTGATCTTGCCGGCGGTGGCGGCCAGTGGGTTGAAGTTCTGGGCGGTGTGGCGATAGATGACGTTGCCGAAATGGTCGGCTTTCCAGCCTTTGACGATGGCGAAGTCGCCGGTGATGGACTCTTCCATCAGGTAGGGACGACCGTTGAATTCGCGGGTTTCCTTGCCTTCGGCCACAGGCGTGCCAACGCCGGTAGCGGTGAAAAAGGCCGGGATGCCGGCGCCGCCAGCGCGCATTTTTTCGGCCAGGGTGCCTTGGGGGGTCAGCACCACTTCGATTTCGCCGCTGAGCAATTGCTTCTCGAACAGCGCGTTCTCGCCGACGTAGGACGCGATCACCTTGCTGATCTGCTTCTCTTCGAGCAGCACGCCCAGGCCGAAACCGTCGACGCCGCAGTTGTTGGAAACCACGGTCAGGTCGCGGGTGCCTTTGCGCTTGATCTCGGCGATGAGGTTTTCGGGAATGCCGCACAGGCCAAAACCGCCGGAGAGTACGGTCATGCCGTCTTCCAGGCCTGCCAGTGCTTCCTCGTAGGACGCCACGCGTTTATCGAAACCTGCCATATGCACCTCTTTTATTGTTTGTGGGCCAGCCAATGAACCGAGTGTTGCTCCGGCTGATTGATTTGTTAAGTTGTTTTTTAAGGTTGATTGATTTAAAAAACAGCATAGTCGCCGAACCGTTTGGAGTCGCGTCATGACAGTTAAACAGATGCGCGCGTTTCTCGCCGTGGCCCAAAGCCTGAGTTTTGCCGCCGCCTGCGAGCGTCTGCACCTTTCCCAATCGGCGTTGAGCCTGACCATCAAGGGCCTGGAAGAAGGGCTGGGCGGGCGTTTATTCAGCCGCAATACACGCAACGTTGCCCTGACGCCTGAGGGCGAGTCCCTGCTGCCCCTGGCGCGCCGGCTGATTGCCGACTGGGACAACGCTGAAGACGAACTGCGCCAGCGGTTCACCTTGCAGCGTGGCCGAGTGACCGTCGCGGCGATGCCATCGTTTGCGGGCAATTTGCTGCCACCGATCCTGAAGACATTCCGCGCGCGTTACCCTCAAGTGAATGTGACCGTGCATGACTTGATCAATGAGCAGGTGCTGGAGATGGTGCGCGACCGGCAGGTGGAGTTGGGCGTGGCGTTCGAGCCTGCGGAAGGTTCATCACTGGCGTTTACGCCGTTGTACCTTGATCGCTTCATTGCAGTGGTGCCTGGTGATTCGCCTTTGGCAGAGTGTGCTGAAATCGATTGGAAAACCTTGCTGGAACAGCCGTTCATCACGTTGCAAAGGCCTTCCACAGTGCGGGTGATGCTGGAAGAACACCTGGGCGCCCTCCACATGAAGTTGCCGGTAGCCCTGGAAAGCCATCAACTGGCGACGGTGGGCAAGATGGTTGCCAGTGGTTTGGGCGTCAGCGCTGTGCCCGCGTTATGCGCACGGCAAATGGAGGAGGCGGGCGCTCATTGCATCACCTTGAGCGATCCGGTTATCGAACGGCCGATTGGTGTACTGACCAAGCCAGGGCATGAGCTGTCGGCGGCGGCGCAGGTGTTGTTTGATATTTTCCGGGATGAAGCGGCAAAGGGGCGGTTTCCTGCATTGTTATAAGACAGGCATTAAAAAGCCCGCTTGAACTAACAAGCGGGCTTAACTGTTTAATGCTGTTATCAGCAGTATCTATCAATCACTTTAACGTTCGATTGGCCTTTGAGGTTCTGCCATTCGGTATTAAGTGTGTGGAAGACCTGCTCGATGAAGTTGCGATCGGCGGCGGCTTTCTTTCCGACATAGCCCTGGCCACGACGGTACATTTTCAGGCGCGCTGCCAGTTCACGGTTATTGCGGTCGAACTCGGCTTCTTCGGTGTGGGGCGCCAGGCAGTCGATTTGGACTTCGCCCGATTTGCCAATCCACAGGATATGGTCGTCGAGTGTGTCTTTCTGCGCTGCGAACATCTCAGCCAATTCTTCGATAGTTGGTTGGTTGTTCAGATTCATGTGTAAGCCCCTTGACCAGTTGGCGATCTATCAGTTGGTTCGTTAAAACATCTTTAGTTGTCTCCGGTTAAGAAAACCGGGCGTCAGCGACTGTCTGCCGAATACGGGCAGGGTCTTGAACCTGATGCATGTAGTCTTGCTGATGAACTGCTACGCAATGCTTTCATAACGAAGACAAGCCGCATTTGAGCGCCTTGTACCGAGCCTCTCGGTCCGGTCAGCTTCATCAATCCGCCTTGTGGGCAGTGCACATCCGGAAAAAACAGCTCGGCGGTCAGACGAGCTTGTTCAAAACGCTTGTTACCAACGCTCCCGATCCGGGAGACGTCTCGATAATGCAAGGACAAAAACGTTACGTCAACGATTATGTAGTGATTATTTTTTATCACTACATAAATCGCCGTGAGGACGGGAGAATGCAAGAAAACGTGACTTGGGCGTCATTTTCTGGAGGGGGGAGTCGTAGGGCCGAGCCAGTGAATTCGACACAAAGCACAGTAGGCGCCCGCAAGCCAGCGCCTACAGTTTTGATTGGCGGTGTACGCGTTACCGCAAACGGTCGGTCAACAGCGGCAACAACCGCTCGCACGACGCCTGGATCTTCACGTGCAACAGCTCATCCCCTCGAGTCTTGCCCAAGTTGATGGCAATGACCGGCTTGCTCTGTTCGACCATGGCTTTGCACAGGCGAAACGCCGAGTAGGCCATCAGCGACGAGCCCACCACCAGCAAACCCTCGGCATGCTCTACCGCATTCATCGCCCTGGCGGCTGTCGCCGGGGCTACGTTTTCGCCAAAAAACACTACATCCGGCTTCAGGCGCTCGCCATTGCAATGGGGGCAGCGGGGAACCTGGAAGTGTTCTTCAAACGCAGGATCGAGCAAGGTGTCGCCATCCGGTGCTTGCACCGCGTGGACGTGCGCCAGGTAGGGGTTGTCGATTTCCATCTGCCGCTGGATCGCATCACGCTGGCTGCGCAACTGGCAGTCCAGGCACAGCACCCGGTGCAGGCTGCCGTGCAGTTCGATCACGTCATGGCTGCCGGCTTGATCATGCAGGGTGTCGACGTTCTGGGTGATCAACCCGCTGATTCGCTCACGTTGTTGCAGCGCCGCCAGCGCCAGGTGCGCCTTGTTCGGTTGCGCGATGCGTACCCTCGGCCACCCCAGCATTGCTCGCGCCCAGTAACGGCGCCGCGCCTGCGGAGTGGCGAGGAATTCCTGGTACATCATCGGCGCCTTGCCCCGGCGCACGCCTTCGCTGTCGCGGTAATCGGGAATACCAGACGACGTGCTGATCCCCGCACCGGTCAATACCAGAAAACGCCGTTCCGCCAACGCCCTGTACAGGGTGTCGAGGTGCTCCTCTGTATGTTCCAGCGTGTCGAGCATGGGTTCCCCTATTCGCCGCGGATGTATTGCTCCAGCTGTTTGATCAGGTCGGCCTGGTCGGCAATGGCTTCTTTTACCAGGTCACCGATGGAGAGCAACCCCAGCAGTTTGCCGTCTTCGACCACTGGCAGGTGGCGCAGGTGACTGTCGGTCATGATGTTCATGCACTCATCGACCTTTTTATGGGTGTCGACGGTGATCACCGGAGAGCTCATCACCTCATGGACCTTTGTGGTGACCGACGACAGCCCCTTGAGCATGATTTTTCGTGCGTAGTCACGTTCGCTGATGATGCCTACCACCACGCCATCCTGGACGACCGGCAAGGCGCCGACGTTTTTCTCCGACATCCGCACCAGTGCTTCAAACACGGTGTGGTCATGTTTGATGACATGGACTTCCTGGTTTTTCTGGTCCTTGGCTTTGAGCACTTGTGCAACGGTTTTCATGGCGGCCACTCCGGTGTTGTTGTTAGTGGGTCAGGGTCCCCTTACAGAATCCTAGACGGCCCACGCCGCGGCAAGGTCCAAAGCGGCGTTAAACCCGTCGAAAAACGTCATTCGCCGGATTTTTTCGGTGTTTAACCGGCATTTGTCGGTTTTTTCGCCCGCTTGGGGCTGGCCGCCGTCTTGCGGGGCGCGCTTTTACGTTTCTTTTTCCACGGTGTGGCGCCTCGACCTGCCGGGCTGGCCGGGCCAGTGATGGTCATGCGCATGCCATTGCAGCGCGCGACTTGCTTGCTCATCCAGGCCGCCTGTTTGGCGACGAATTCTTCCAGGCTCATTTCGCCGCTTTGCACCATGTCCAGCGCCTGCTCCCAGATCGCGGTGGTGCCCGGGTCAGCAATCGCGCGGGGCACTGCATCGATCAGGCTGAACGCCGCCGGCGTGGCCGACAGCGCCTTGCCGTTCTTCACCAGGTAACCCCGGTCCAGCAACCCCTGGATGATGCCGGCGCGAGTGGCCTCGGTGCCGATGCCAGTGGTGTCCTTGAGCTTTTGCTTGAGCAGCGGGTCTTCCACCAGCTTGGCGACGTTTTTCATCGCCTTGATAAGGTCACCTTCGGTGAAGGGCTTGGGCGGTTGGGTCCACAGGTCCTTGAGGTTGACCTTGGCCACCGCATAATCCTGGCCCTGCACCAATGCCGGCAATGCTTGTGGGGCTGGCGCTTCCCGCCCTTTTGCCGGCGCCAGGGCTTCTGGCAACGCGCGTTTCCAACCGGGTTCGATCACCACTTTGCCCACCGCGCGCAACGCTTGCCCCGCGCAATCGAAGTCCGCCTGGGTGCGGTCGTATTCATGGTTGGGCAGGAACTGCGCCAGGTAGCGTGCACGAATCAAGGTGTACACCGCGCGGTGCTTGCCGGTGAGTTGCCCCACGTCCTTGCCGGCACCGGTAGGGATGATGCCGTGGTGGGCGCTGACCTTGGCGTCATTCCACGCCCGCGAGCGACGCTGGGTCTCGATATGTGGCATCAGTTCGTTCACCGCGGCATCGGCGCGCGCCAGTGCAGCAAGAATCTTCGGCGCTTCGCTGTGCTGGCTCAGTGGCAGGTAGCCGCAATCGCTGCGTGGGTAGGTGATGACTTTGTGGGTTTCATACAGCGACTGGGCAATATCCAGGGTTTCCTGGGCGCCAAGGCCGAGTTTCTTGGAGCAGATTTCCTGCAGGGTGCCGAGGTCGAAGGGCAGGGGGGCAACTTCGCGCATGCGCTCGGTGCGCAGCTTGACCAGCCGCGCGGTGGCGGCGTTGCGCATGGCGTCGGCGGCGTCTCGCGCCAGTTGCGGGTCTAGGCAGCGGCCCTGGTCATCACAGGCATCCTCGGCCGCGCGCCATTGGGCGGTGAACGTGATGCGCTCGTGCTGCAGGTCGACATCGATGGCCCAGTAAGCCACCGGTACAAAATCGGCAATACTGCGGTCGCGGTCCACCACCAGGCGCAAGGTCGGCGTTTGCACCCGTCCCACGGGCAATACGCCCTGGTAGCCGGATTGGCGCCCAAGCAAGGTAAACAGGCGGCTCATGTTCATGCCGATCAGCCAGTCAGCGCGAGAACGGCCCAGGGCCGAGTGGTACAGGCTGAAGGTCTCGGCGCCGGGCTTGAGGGCCGCCAGGGCTTTGCGGATGGAGGCGTCGTCCAGCGCCGACAGCCACAGCCGCTGGATCGGTCCGCGATAGCGGCAATGCTCCACCAGCTCACGGGCGATCATCTCGCCTTCACGGTCGGCATCGGTGGCGATCACCAGTTCCTGGGCCTCTCCCAGTAAACGCTTGACGGCCTTGAACTGGTTGGCGGTCTTGGGTTTGACGCGCATCTTCCATTTTTCCGGGACGATCGGCAGGTCGGCCAGTACCCAGCGCTTGTACTTCTCGTCGTAGGCGTCGGGCGGGGCGGTTTCCAGCAGGTGGCCGATGCACCAGGTGACCGTGACGCCACTGCCCAGCCAGCAGCCGTCGCCCCGGCGACTGGCGCCGAGTACGGCCGCGATATCCTTGGCCTGGGAGGGTTTTTCACAGAGGTACAGCCGCATGGTCATCACATCAGATCGGGTTGATGCCTTGCAGGATGCTCAGTCGGAGGGCTTTGATCAACCTTTATCTGTATGGATGTACAGCAATTTGTGTGGTCATCACAAAACAAATGTGGGAGCGGGCTTGCTCGCGAAGGGGGTGGATCAGTCAACTTTTCTGCGACTGATCCACGCTCTTCGTGAGCAAGCCCGCTCCCACAGGGGGGGTCCAGTGTTCAGGAGACCGGGTTAGTTCTTATCGATATCCACATGCCGCGTTTCCTTGAGGCAGATCATTCCCACAATCAGGCTCACGCCGGTCACCACCACCGGGTACCACAGGCCATAGAAAATATCGCCGGTGTACACCACCAGGGCGAACGATACGGTCGGCAGGAACCCGCCAAACCAGCCGTTGCCGATGTGGTAAGGCAGGGACATCGAGGTGTAGCGGATGCGTGTCGGGAACAATTCCACCATCAACGCTGCCAGCGGGCCGTAGCACATCGCGGCGATCAGGATCAGCGCCACGATCAGTACCACCACCATGGTCTTGTTGACCTGGGCCACATCCGCCGAAGACGGGTAGCCGGCGAGGGTCACGGCGCCGCGCAGGGCTTTTTCGTCAAACCCTTCGATCCGCACGTCGCCCACGCTCACCTGTACCGGGCTGCCGGCCGGAGCGGCGGCGCTGCTGTAAGGCAGGCCCTGCTTGACGAGGAAGGTCTTGACCTTGTCGCACGGGCTGTCGAATTTCGCCTTGCCCACCGGGTCGAACTGGAAGGTGCAGGTGGCCGGGTCGGCCAGCACGGTGATCGGTGCCTGGTTGCTGGCCTGGTCCATCGCCGGGTTGGTGTAGTGCGCCAGACTCTTGAAGATCGGGAAGTACAGTGCGGTCGCCAGCAACAGACCGAGCATCAGCACCGGTTTGCGTCCCACTTTGTCCGACAGCCAGCCAAAGAAGATGAAAAACGGTGCGCCAATCACCACGCTGATGATCAGCAGCATGTTGGCCAGGGCAGGGTCCATTTTCAGGAACTGCGTGAGGAAGAACAGCACATAGAACTGCGCCGCATAGAAAGTCACCGCCTGGCCGCCGTTGATACTGAACAGGGCAATCAGCACGATCTTGAGGTTTTCCCATTTGCCGAATGAATCGCGGATCGGCGACTTGCTGGCCTTGCCTTCCTCTTTCATTTTCAGGAACGCCGGCGACTCATGCAGGCTCATGCGGATCCAGGTGGAAATACCCAGCAGCACGATGGAGAACAGGAACGGAATGCGCCAGCCCCACACTTCGAACTGGTCCCCGGTGAAGTAACGGCAGGCCAGCACTACCAGCAACGACAGCAACAGGCCGAGCGTTGCGGTGGACTGAATCCAGCTGGTGTGGAACCCACGCTTGCCCGCAGGCGCATGCTCCGCCACATACGTGGCCGCGCCGCCGTATTCGCCGCCCAGCGCCAGGCCTTGCAGCATGCGCAGGACGATCAGGATGATCGGCGCTGCAATACCGATACTGGCGTAGGTCGGCAGCAGCCCGACGCAGAAAGTCGCCACGCCCATCAGGATGATGGTGACCAAAAAGGTGTATTTGCGCCCGATCATGTCGCCCAGGCGGCCAAACACCAGTGCACCGAACGGGCGCACCACAAAGCCGGCCGCGAAGGCCATCAAGGCAAAGATGAACGCCGTGGTGTCGTTGACCCCGGCAAAGAACTGCTTGCTGATCACCGCCGCCAGGGCGCCGTAGAGGAAAAAGTCATACCACTCGAACACCGTCCCCAGGGACGAGGCGAAGATGACCTTCTTGGATTCGTTGCGGGTGATGGCGGTATTGACCGCCGCGCCCAGGGGTTGAGCTTGTTCTGACATCGGGTAGCCCTCACAGTGATTATTTATTGTTGTTCCACTGTCGGCGCCAACCTCAGCGCCGGTTGTCCTACGGGTCATGCGGGTGCAGTCATTTCTCTCTCGGGGGCAAGGTTCCTTGTAGTCGGCGAAAGGATCAGCTGGGCGGCCTTCTCCGCGATCATCAGCGTAGGCGAACAGGTGTTGCCGGACGTGATGCGCGGCATGACGGACGCATCGGCGATGCGCAATCCGGGCACCCCGTGCACCCGCAGTTGAGCATCCACCACCGCGTCTTTATCGCTGCCCATGCGGCAAGTGCCGACCGGGTGGAAGATCGTCGTCCCGATACGCGCGGCGGCTTCGTGCAATTGCTCTTCGGACTGCAGCGAATCGCCCGGCAGGTATTCCACCGGTTTGAACTGGCTCAGGGCGGGTGCGGAAACAATACGGCGTGTCAGGCGAATCGCGTCGGCGGCCACCCGCAAGTCTTCCGGATGACTGAGGTAGTTAGGGCGGATCAGCGGTGCGTCCGCCGGGTTGGCCGAGCGAATGTCGATTCGTCCGCGGCTTTGCGGGCGCAAGTCGCAGACCGATGCGGTAAACGCCGGAAATGCGTGCAGCGGTTCGCCAAAGCGCTCAAGCGACAGCGGCTGTACATGGTATTCGAGGTTGGCCGACGTCTGTTCCGGGCCCGAGCGGGCAAACGCGCCGAGTTGGCTGGGCGCCATCGACAACGGGCCGCTGCGGTCGTACAGGTAGCGCAGGCCCATGCCCATCTTGCCCCACAGCGTGCCCGCGATCTGGTTGAGGGTGCGGGCGTTTTCCAGCTTATAGATGAGCCGAAGTTGCAGGTGGTCTTGCAGGTTGCCACCGACGCCCGGCAATTCATGCAGTACGTCGATGCCCAAAGGTTTAAGCACATTGGACGGGCCAATCCCCGAGCGCTGCAGGATGCCAGGCGACCCGACGGAGCCGGCGCACAGCACGATCTCCTTGCGCGCTTTCCAGCTCACCTGTTGGCCATGTTGGCGCGCGATCACCTGGGAGGCCCGACCGTTTTCCAGCAGCACGCGGTTTACGTCCACGTCGGTCAACACCGTCAGATTGGGGCGCTGGCGGACCGGCTTTAGGAACGCCTTGGCCGCGTTCCAGCGTACGCCGGCCTTTTGATTGACCTGGAAGTAGCCGCAGCCTTCGTTGTCGCCCTGATTGAAGTCGTTGACAGGGGCGATGCCACTCTGCGCTGCCGCATCACGAAAGGCATCCAGGATCGGCCAATGCAGGCGCTGCTGTTCGACGCGCCATTCACCGCCGTCGCTATGGAATTCCGAGCCGCCGGCAAAGTGGTTTTCGCTCTGCTTGAACAGCGGCAGCACGTCTTTCCAAGCCCAACCTGCGTTGCCTTCTGCCGCCCAGCCGTCGTAATCCTGAGCCTGGCCGCGCATGTAAATCATGCCGTTGATGGACGAGCAGCCGCCCAGCACCTTGCCCCGTGGGTAACTCAGCGCACGGCCTTGCAGGCCTTCCTGGGCTTCGGTCTTGAAGCACCAGTCGGTGCGCGGGTTGCCGATGCAGAACAGGTAGCCGACGGGAATATGGATCCAGGGGTAATTGTCGCGGCCGCCGGCTTCAAGCAGCAGCACCCGGTGAGCAGGGTTGGCGGACAGTCGATTGGCCAGCAGGCAGCCGGCGGGGCCGGCGCCTACGACGATGTAATCGTATTCAGCAGTAGCAATGGGCATCGCAAGCCTCGCTTGTTTTTCTTATGGTTCCATCCTAGTTGTTAGTTTTCGTCTTAAAAATGTTAGTTTTTACCCAACTGCTGTGCGTTTTTAAACAGCGTAACCGAGGCTCATGCAATGGAGGCGTTATGTTCGACTGGAACGATCTGCGGTACTTTCTCGAGTTGCAGCGCAGCGGCCGCCTGCTCACCGCCGCGCAACGCCTGAAAACCACGCATGCCACCGTGGCCCGGCACATCGAGGCCATCGAGAAGAGCCTCGGCACCGCACTGTTTGTGCAGCATGCCCAGGGCTACGAGCTGACCCCCGCCGGCGAAGCCCTGCTCAAGCATGCCGAAGCCATGGAAAACGTCGCGCTGCTGGCCGAAGACGAACTGACCCACTCCGCCGCGCCTCTGGGCAAGATCCGCCTCGGGGTGGCCGAAGGGTTGGGCGTGATGTTCCTCGCCAGCCGCATGGGCGGGCTGTTCGATCGCTACCCCGGATTGGAAGTGGAATTGGTGGCGGTGCCCCGCTTTGTCAGCATCCTCAACCGCGAAGCGGAAATCAGCATCCATCTTGAGCGTCCCAGCGTCGATCAACTGGTCACACGCAAACTCACTGATTATCGCCTGGCCCTCTACGCCAGCCGCACTTATTTGGACCGCAACCCACCGATTGAGAAGCGCGAAGACCTCGCGGCACATGCGTGGATCGATTACGTGGACGACTTGCTGTTCAGCCAGGAACTCAAGTTTCTCAGCAGTTTCTGCCGCAACCCCAAGGTGGTGTTCCACAGCACCAGTGTGATCGCCCAGCACCAGGCCGCGCGATCCGGGTTGGGGATTGCAGTGTTGCCGTGCTTCATGGCCTCGGGCGATCCGGAATTGGTGCCGTTGCTGCCGGGGGAGGGGATCCAGCGCAGCTACTGGATCAGCTCGCGCCGGGAGTTGCACAAGTCGGTGCGGTTGCGGGTGTTGTGGGATTACGTGGTGGAATTGTGTGCGCGCGAGCAACGTTTGTTGCTCGGCGAACCCCTGTAGCCGCGTTAGAGTTTCACCACCTGATGCACCTGCTCCGCGCAAGCCCGCGCATCCTCAATCATCTTCCCGAACGCCGTGCTGACAATCTCGTCATGGCCCAACCATCGCACCTTCTGGCTCAGGCGATAGTGGTAGCGCAACCCGCCAGCCTGTCGTGAACCCTCCAGATCCATGTCGTACCAGGGCGAGCGCACCTGGCAGCCAGGGATAGTTTTTTCCATCTGCCCGCCGCTCAGGGTGATGGTGTAGTCATGGGTTTGCGGATTCCCCAGATCCAGCTCGGCCTGCTGCCCTTGTCGCCGATAGTTGATAAAGCCATCCCAACGACCCTTGAGCGATTCATCGCTGTACACATAGTCATTCGCCAGCTTTTCCAGCGCCCGCTGGTCATTCATCTGCGCCGTGACGGTATACCCGTCATGCACCACAAAGCCGGTGGCCGCGCGGGTGATGTGGCAGTCGCTGATCTCGTTGCCGAAGTTGGCGCAGATGTCCTGGTCGGTCGCGGTGCTGCCTTGCTGGCGGTCGGCGACGCTCAGTTGCATCAGCGGCAGGCGGCTGAAGGTGATCGTGGCCTGGGTGGTGCCGGCGCCTTGCTGGTCGTAGCGCACCTGTTTGTCCAGGCGCAGGGTGGTTTCGGGACGTTCCAGGGGGATATGTTCTTCGCGCACTTGACCCTGCGCGTCGTTGACCAGCACCCAACGGTCCTGGATGTCGGGCATGACTTGGCCGGGAGCAAACACCGGGTTGGTCGGGTCGAGCCACCACACCTGGCCGTCCACTTCGGCGCGCACGATCGCGTGGTTCGGCGCCTGGGTGCCGGGGATCAATAGCGATTCGACCACATCACCACGGCTGACCCAGGCGGTCTCGGCCTTGATGCCAGTGGCTTTGAGCAAGGCGGTCAGCAGGATTGCCAGGTCCTTGCAGTCGCCATAACCGTGCTGCTCGATTTCATCGAGGTTGAACGGCACATAGCCGCGCTCGGTCGCACGCCAATCACCCAGGTAACGGTAGTGATCGTTGATGTGCTGCATCAACGCGGCAATCTGTTCCGCCGGCGCCAAACCGCGTACGGCCGTTACAGCTGCAGCACTCTGCGGCGGCAGGTTGGCACCGAGGATCTGGTTGTAGGCTTGAGCGAAACCACCGAAGTACGCCTGGCGCTCCAGGGCGCTACCCACCTCGATACGCGGGATGCGCAACAACGCGGCGTTGGACGCTTCGTTGATGTAGTTGAGATAGGTCGGGGTCTTCTGCACCACGTCCAGGGTCTTGCCGTTCTGCGACACGCTCACGTTGAAACCCTCGAACAGTTCGCTGCGCCACTGGAGGGGGCGCTCTGCCGTAAACCGCGCTTTGAACCGGTCGCGCCGCGCCGGGCTGGGGCCGAATTTGAGGACGTAATGAAACTGGGTCATCAAGGGCTTGGCGGCGTGGTGCTCGCGCACGGTGTAGCGAATCTGCGTGCCGACGCGCAGGTTGGGGAAGGCCAGGGAGGTCTGCTTATCACGGCTGAAACCCTGGTCCGGGTTGGGCGCGGTGCGGGTGTCGATTTGCGTGGCATCCAGGGCCACCGGCTTGGCGCCGGGCTGGGTGGACTGCGCGCTGAGCACTTCGAAAGTGTCGTCCTCGGAGTAATCGAAGTCGATGCGCGAAAGCATTTCGCGGCCGTTCGGCTTGAGGATCGTATAGCGGTAGGTGGTGGTGCAGTCGGTACTGGCGTCACGGTTGAAGTGGCAGTGCAACTCGGTGTCGCTGGCCAGTGGCGCTTCGGCCAGGGGCTGTAGCGCGGCGAACACGCCAGGAGCGGCAAGCCCCAGGCTGAGTGCAATCAGGGGGCGGTGAAACGAAAAACGGTACATGGGCGCCTCAGGTGACACATTGAAACAGCTACCCCGACGGGTAGCGAGAAGGCGCTGGATGATAATGGGTCGCAACTGAGAAAGCCAGGATTGTTCGACAATTATTACGGCTGAAAGGCCCGTTCTAGAGCCTTTTCTTTGATTTGTGTCAGTCGTCTCGCAGTTCGAAGTCGGCGCTGGCTAGCTTCTCTCCGTTGATCAGCACGTGGACCAAGTGTTTGCCGGGGTAATGCTTACGCGTGGTCAACTCGCGGATATGTTGCTCGCGTCGCAGGCTGTGACACTCGCCCGCGCCGAGGGTAAACGCCTTGAGCTTGAACACCTTCGCCGCACTGTGGCCGGCGCTTTTCACGTAGTCGATGGCGTAGTCCACCACCAGCTTCTGTGGCGTGGCGGCCGTAGATTCGAGGGTGAAGGAGAGGTTGATGCGTTCGCCCAGGTTGATCACCGCTGGCGTGACCTGCAGGTGGTGGATCTGCACCTCGGCCTTGGCGCCGGCGCCGATGATCGTCAGCGCGCGGGTGTTGCCTTGCTTGATCAGGCTGCGCAAGGCATGGCGGGCGATCCACGCGGTATGAGGGTTATCCAGGCTCCAGCCCTCGATCAGGCTGAGCACCCAGTCCGGATGATCCTTGGTGATGTCATTGAGGTGGTTGGCCACGGACTTGCGCACGTAGAGACTGCTGTCGGCCTTGAGGTTGTCGAGGATCAACGCGCACAGCTCAGGGTCAGCCTGCACCTGGGCCAGGCGGAATGACCACGGCAGGCGCGGTCTTGAACCTTCACTGGCGAGGCGGCGCACGTGCTCGTTGTCATCCAGCGACCAGGCTTGCATCACCGCCAGCGTGCGCGGGAAATCGTGCAGCAAAAAGTGGCGGATGGCGAATTCGGCGGAGCCAAAGGTGGTGAAGTACTTGAGCGCGGCCATGGAGCGCTTGAAGTCATCCAGCCCGTAACTCGCCACGAAATGCGGCAGGAACAGGCTGACAAACGCGCTGTTCAGGCGCGGGGCCAGCGCGTAAAGCACCTTGAGGGTCTGCGGATAGTCCAGCGGGATCACCGCGTACAGACTCTCGCTGACCCGCGCCATGCGCTGCATCACCGACAACTCGGCCAACCCGGCCTTGGCGTGCTTGAGGAAGCCCTTGGCGTCGAACGCCGGGTACACCGCCGTCATCTCATTGGCGATGTGTTGCAGGCGTTCGACGTTGAAGATGTCCTTGAGGGCCGGGGCGCTTTGGTCGGTCATCGGTGATTCCAGTGGCGGTTAGAGAAACCAGCGGTATTCCCGCGCGTGGATCTCTTGTTGGAAGGCCAGATGGTCCTGGCGTTTGTTTTCGCAGTACACGTCGACAAATTCGGCGCCCAGCTTATCGCGCAATACCGGTTGATGCTGCATGGCGCGCACGGCGTCAAGCATTTCCAGGGGGAAGTCAGTGCCGCTGCTGCGGTCCTCGTTCAGCGGGGCGATGGGTTCGTGCTTGGTTTCCAGGCCGTGCTCTAGGCCGACGAGGATCGCCGCCAGCACCAGATACGGGTTGGCATCGGCACTGGCCAGGCGATGCTCGATGCGCAGGTTGCGTGGGTCGGACTCGGGGATGCGCACGCACGCGTCGCGGTCTTCAAAACCCCAGCTCGCACGGGTGGCGGCGTTGACCGTAGCGCCCAGGCGGCGGAAGGCGTTGTGGTTGGGCGAGAAGATCGGCATGCAGTGGGGCAACAATTCCAGGCAACCGGCCACGGCATGGCGCAACGGTTGCTGCTGGTGCGCTGCCAGCAGGTTATTGCCCGCGCCGTCATACAGGCTGACATGCACGTGCATGCCGCTGCCGGGGTATTGCAGGTAGGGCTTGGCCATGAAGCTGGCGCGGTAACCGTGCTTGAGCGCCACGCCCCGGGTGCTGCGGCAGAACAGGGCGGCCCAGTCGGCGGCGCGCATTCCATCGTCGAGGTGACCGAAGTTGATCTCAAACTGACCGGGTCCGATTTCAGCGGTTATCACCGTAATGTCTACGCCCTGGTCCTTGGCGGTTTGCGCCATGTCGTCCAGCACTTCACTGAAGCGCGACAGCCGTTCGATATGCAGGTTGGGCTGGTCGTCGGCGTCATCGCTCAGTGGGTCGCGAGCAAATTGCGGCAGCCCGTTGTCGAGTTTTTTGTCGAACAGATAAAACTCCAGCTCGAACGCCACCACCGGGTGAATACCCTTGTGCTGCAGGCGCTCCAGCACTTTGGCCAGCACTTCACGGGGTTCGAATTCGATGGGCGCTTCGGTGCCGTCTGATGTGATCAGCATCTGACCCAATGGCTGCGATTCCCAACTCACCGGCTTGAGCGTGCCCGGCACCAAGCGGCGGTTGGCATCCGGGTCGCCGTCGTTGAAGCAATAGTCGCCAATCTTGAACAGCCCGCCCTGGACCCCCAGCAGCACGGCGTTTTGCGGTAGCTTCAACGGGCTGCCGGCGGCGACTTTTTCCAGCATCTCGATGGGATAACGCTTGCCGTAGAAATGCCCGGGAATGTCCAGGGCGATCAGGTCGACATAACGCACGTCGGGATGGTTCTGGCGAAAGGTCCGGACTTCGGCCAGTAACGTGGAGGCATGGCTTTTCACGGGTGCAGCTCCTAGTTGTAAACCCACAACACGCGGGCGGGCAGGTCGGTCAGATTGGCGTAGCGGCAATGGGCAAAGCTGGCCAGGTGAAAGCTGTCGCCGGGGCCGAGGGTGACGGAGTCGGCCTCACCCTCTACCCACAGCGTCAACTCGCCCTCCAGCACAAAACCGGCCTGCTCGGCGCGGTCGCTCATGGTTTGTTCGCCGCTGTTGGCACCGGGCGCCAACAGGCTGTCGAGCATCGAAAAGGCGCCGTTCATGCTCGGCGAGACGAGGATGTCGGTGATGCCATTGGCGTAATACACCGTGCGCCGCTCGTTGGGGCGCGTGATCCAGTCCACGGCCTTGGGCTTGGGCTGGCTGTAGAAGTAGGTGGTCGGGACATCGAGCGCGTGGCTGATGGCGGTGAGGTCCGCCACCGTCGGGCGTGACAGGCCGCGCTCGACCTGGGACAGGAAACCCACCGAGCGCTCGATTTTTTGCGCGAGCTGGGCGAGGGTAAGCTTTTTGTGCTTGCGCAGGTCGTGGATCAGCGCGGCGAGGGTGGCGAGTTCTTCTTGTGGGGTCATGAAATATATTTCGATAAATTTCATGAAAAATTACAGGATTTATTTCACGCAGGCAATGACGTCCTTCAAGCGGTTGGGTGTGAGGCTTGATTGAATGATCATGCGCGCTAGCGGTCCGAAGTTGGGTACGCACCATTCATTGAAGGAGCACCCATGAAGTCCAGATCCCTACTCGCCTGCCTGCTGGTCGCCACCAGCCTGTCCACCGCCAGCTTCGTCGTGCAGGCCGGTGATACCCCTCAGGAAACCGTGCAACCTTCGAATATCAACACCCGCGACCTGAAAGAAGGCGACCGTGCGCCTGATATCCTGATGCGCAAGGAGTCGGCTGTCAGCGACTGGAAAAAACGCGGACTCAAACAGCCTGAAGAAGACAGCCAGTGGGCGCGGGTGGGCGATAAATTCGTGCTGCTCAAGACCACCAACGGCACCATCCTTGAGATCACGCCCGTCAAGAAATGACCTTGCATTTCTGCCCTGTTCTTGAGTTAAGGTAACCGGCTGAAAAGTCCGCGTTACCTTCAAGGAAAGAGAGCAGGATGCTTGCCACAATAAGAAACTACCCCCGCACCGTTAACCTGCTGCTGTCCGCCACGTTGCTGCTCACGCTGGCCAAGGCAATCACGTTTCCGTACCTGGTGATTTACCTCACCAGTCACTTCGCCCTCGATATCACACAGGTCGGTCTGGTGATCGGCAGTTCGCTGATCGTCGGCTCGCTGCTCAGCGTGTATGGCGGGTTTCTGGTCGACCGTATCAACAGTTATCGGTTGCTGCTGGCCTTCAGCGTGTTGTTTGTGCTGGGCTTCATCGGCACCGTGCTGGCGCGGAATATCTGGGCGTTCTACAGCTGCCTGATCCTGATCAACCTGGCTTACGCGGTAATCGATATCGCCGTCAAAGCCGGCTTCGCCAGCCTGTTGCCCGAAGATGCACGTAGCGAAGTGTTTTCCATCAAGTACACCCTGACCAATATTGGCTATGCCGTAGGGCCTTTTTTCGGGGCGATGATTGCCAAGCTGGATATCAGCTTGCCGTTCATCCTTTCGGCGCTGCTGGGGGTGAGTTTTTTCCTGCTGTACTGGCGCTGGGGCGACCGTACTCTGACGACCGTGGATGCCACGCAAAAGCCAGTGCCGTTCCTTGCCGTCGGCCGGGTGTTGTTAAGGGATCATCGCCTAGTCTGCTTCACCCTAGGCGGCGTGCTCAGCGCCGTGGTGTTCGGTCAGTTCACCGCGTGGCTGTCGCAATACCTGGTGACCACCACCACCGCCGAATACACCTACACCGTGGTCAGCGCTGTGCTGACCACCAACGCGGTGTTGGTGATTGCCCTGCAATACGTGATCGGGCGGCGTATTTCGCACCGCTACCTGGGCCAGTGGCTGATCGCGGGTCTGGGCATGTTCATGTTGGGAATCGTCGGATTCGCGCTGTCCACCAGTGTGTTGTGGTGGGTGCTGGCGATGGCGGTGTTCACGGTGGGGGAGATCATTGTGTTTCCGGCCGAGTACATGTTTATCGACCGAATTGCCCCGGACCACCTGCGCGGCATGTACTACGGGGCGCAGAATCTGTCCAACCTGGGGGCGGCTCTGGGGCCGGTGCTGTGTGGGCTAGTGCTGGCCAGCCTACCGGCCCACTACATGTTTTACATGCTGGGAGCGTTCATTGTCGGGGGCGGGGTGTTCTATTTCATCGGGGCGTCGTTAAAGGCAAATCATCCAGCGTGAGCTTGCCCATGGTGTTGCTGTGCAGTTCGTACCGCAACTCTTCCACCATCTTTTCGACTTCTTGCGGGGTTTGCAGCCGATTGGTGCTGATCCCGGTCACCACCAGGTCGACCCGGCCGGTTTCGGCGTCGTAGACCTTGAGGGTCAGCGACGCGTCCCTGCACAGGGTGAACTCACACGTCAGCGGCGACAGGCCTTCTTCGATGCAATTTCGCAGTTGCGAGAGGGTAAACATGCAAGTTCCTTCAGGGCAAAATGTTCGTTCCCTGAAGGGTAGGGCGCGCCTCGCGTTGCAATAAGGCGAATTCGCACTAGCCACACTAGTGCATTTGCACTTTCATGGCCTACTTCTTAACACGCAATTCCCCGGCAAACAGCCCGCGCTCACGGGCCCAAACGATGGCCGCGCTGCGGCTGTGCACGCCCAATTTCGAATACACCGTGGCCACATGGTTACGCACGGTATTGGGCGCCAGTGTCAGGCGTGAGGCGATCTCTTTGTCGGCCAGGCCCTCACAGATCAGGCCGAGCACGTCACGCTCACGGGCGGTGAGGTCGGTGTAGGCGATATTCGGCTTGTTGGGGCTGTTGACGCTTTTGGCGTTGGCGAGTTTTTCGATCAGCGTCTGGCTGAACCACGAGGCGTCCTGCATCACTTCCTCGATGGCCGCCACCAGCTCCAGCTCGGAGCGTTTGCGTTCGGTGATGTTCATCATCACCAATAGGTAGCACGGCACGTCCTCAATGATCACGGTGTCGGCGGACACCACGCAGTCGATCACCTCATTGCCTTTCTTGCGCACCTTGAGGTCCTGGCCGTCGAGGTTGCCGGCTTTTTCCAGGGTGGTGAACAACTGCGCGCCCGCCTGGGGGCTGTCGATAAAGCTGATGTCTTCGATGGACTTGCCGATCAGCTCTTCGCTGGTGTAGCCGGTGATGCTCATGAAGGCTTCGTTGATATCCACTACCTGGCGGTTGCTGGCGCTGCACACCAGGGTCGGAACGGGCGTCAGGCGGAAGGATTTGGCGAAGCGCTCCTCACTCTGGCGCAGCGCGATTTCTGCTTTGCGCCGCGGCTCCAGATCCATGAACGAAAACAGCATGCAGTCTTCTTCGTTCATGTCCAAAGGCTGACCGGCAACAATCACCAATTTGCTGCCGCCCTCAGGCAAACGCAGCTCGGCCTGCATCTGCGGGATGGTGGCGCCTTCACCCAGGCGCTGGATGGCCAGGTCCTTGCGTTCGGCCTGTTCCAGCACATCCAGCTCATAGACGGATTTACCGATGACCTGGTCGCGGTTGTAGCCGGTCATTTCCAGGAAACCCTGGTTGACCTTGATGTAACGCAAGTCACTCAGGCGACAGATCACCGCCGGCGCCGGGTTGGCGTTGAAGGTTTTTTCGAAGCGCTGTTCGGCGCTGGCCCATTCGGTGGCGTCGCTGAGGATCAGTACCAGTAATTCAGGCTCGCCACGGGAGTCGGTGATCACCAGGCTGCGCAGGCGGTGGACCCAGGTTTTCTCTTCATCGGCAGTGGGCGTGACTTCCACCACCACGTCGCTGAATTCATCGCCTGCGGCCGCTCGGGCCAACGGGTAGTTTTCTGGCTGTATTGGGTGGTTGTTGCGGTAGCGCAGGGCGAAGCGCTTGGCATATTGCTGGCCATCGGCCCCTAGCCCCATCACGTCGCCCACACCATGCATGGCGAGGGCTGCTTCGTTGGCCCAGAGAATAGTTTGATCCATCTCGGCCAGAATCACACCGTCGGACAGCCCGGAGATGATCTGCTGCAGTTGGCGACGGTTGGTTTCTTTGGCTAGAACGTCCTGGGTCATGAGATCTCCGGGGTTTTGGGCGCATGGAAAGTACGACATCCGCACCTCAGGATAGTGCAAAGAAAATCCGCAATACGGGGTACGAATGCACTAGATGACCTGGTGCATTTGAGCGGGGACGGCAAGCCGCAGGCTCGCCAGACTGAAATGGTCAATCACTGTAAAAGGATCGAACATGACCACTGTCTATGAAGCCAACCGTTCGCTGTTTCGCGTGTCCTGGAGTTCCGTGCTGGCCGGTAGTGCAATTGCGCTGGTGACCTACCTGGTGCTGAGTGTGCTGGGAACGGCCATCGGTGCCAGCGCTGTCGACCCGATGAAGGCGGGCAACCCGCTCAGCGGTTTTGGCACGGGCGCGGGGATCTGGCTGTTCGTCTCGACGCTGGTGGCAATCGGCGTGGGGGCCTTTGTGGCTGGGCGGACCGCCCCGGATCGTGGCGGCCTGCACGGCGTGCTCACCTGGACCCTGACCACCTTGCTCACTACTTGGCTGCTGGCCGGGCTGGCCGCCAGTGTCGTCGGCACCGCCGGTAATGTGGTGGGCAAGGGCCTGTCGGCAGCCGGAAGCGGCATCGCGGCGGCAGCGCCGGGCATTGGCGACAGCGTCAAGCAGCAACTGAACGAGCAGGGCATCCAGCTGGATTGGAACAGCCTGCAAGGTGAACTCGACACCTTGCTCAAGCAAAGCGGCAAGCCTGAGCTGGACCCGGCCAACGTCGAACAGAAATCCGATCAGGCCGCCGCCGATGGCAAACAGACCGCCACCGACGCTGCGATCAACCCGGCCCAGGCGGGCGATCAGTTGAAGCAATGGTTCGAGCGTGTCAAAGCGTCTGGTGAGCCTGCGTTGAATGCTGCGGATAAAGACGCGTTGGTCAACATCGTTGCTGCCCGCACCGGTAAGAGCAAGGCAGAGGCCACGCAGATCGTCGACAACTATGCCCAGGCTTACCAACAAGCCATGCAAAAGGTCGATGAGTTGAAGCAGCAGGCCGAGCAGAAAGCCCGTGAAGCCGGTGAAGTGGCGGCTCAACAACTCTCCCGTGCGGCTTGGAGCACCTTGGCTATGTTGCTGCTGGGCGCAGCGCTGAGTTTCTTTGTGGGACGCATGGCCCTGACCACGCGTCGAGTGCCGTTGGCTTAACGGCGTGTGCAGCAAGGACGCTGCTTTTCGCCGGCATCAAACCTGCCAGCGTCGGCAGCCATCCGGTTGCTGGATCAGTTGGGCAGGTGCGGATGACAGGTCGGCATCAACCTCAATGAATGGGTAAAATGCCGGCCTTTTACGCGTATCCCGCAAAGGTGCCCCTTGAGTGCAGGCAAAGCTGTCGGACTGTTATTACTCACATCCATGCTGGCGGCGTGCGGCACCTCGCCGCCACGCACGCCCAATGACCTCTGCGGTATCTTCCGCGAAAAGGACGACTGGTACGACGCCGCCAAAGTCACGCAAAAACGCTGGGGCGTGCCGATCCAGGTGCCGTTCGCCATCATGTATCAGGAGTCCGGCTTCCACCAGGACGCCCTGGCCCCACGCAAATACCTGTTGTGGATCATCCCCTGGGGCCGCGTTTCCACCGCTGCCGGCTACGCCCAGGCCAAGGACGAGGTGTGGAACGACTACCGCAAGAGTACTGGCCGCAGCGGCGCCAGCCGCCAGGACTTCGACGACGCCATCGACTTTGTCGGTTGGTACATGGACAAGACCTACACCGTTAACGGCGTATACAAATACGACGCTTACGGCCAGTACCTGAACTACCACGAAGGCTGGGGCGGCTACCGCCAGCGCACCTATGCCGCGAAGGCGTGGTTGCCGCCAGTGGCCAGCAAGGTACAGGCGCGTTCGCAGATGTATGCGGCGCAATATGCGCGGTGCAAGGATGATTTGGGGCGGGGGTTTTGGAGTCGGTTTTGGCGGTGGTTGTAAGAGGGTAAACGCTGTTCCCACGCTGCATGAATAGTGCAGCGTGGGGGAGGATCTACATCTTGATCAACCAGCCTACCAGAGGCACTATCATCAACGTACTCAACGCCATGGAAGTGACATTGCCTATATACGGATGAAAGTGTACGGGCAAGCGCCCCGCAATCGCAGAGGCCAGTGGCGGAGCGATCAGCGCCCCGAGCAGTGCACTTGAAGCGATGACTGTCCAACTGCCACCATGGGTCAATACAGCCGCCGGGACTACAGAGACCAGCGGAACGTAGGTCGGATACCAGCCTCGTTTCATCCACTGTTTTCGCCAGATCGCGACGCCCAACGCCGATGTCAACGCTTGGGCCGCCAGCAGGGGCAAGACCAGGCCTGATCCATACGCCGGGCTGATCGGGTTCAGTGCATAGGCCACCAGCACACCTGCCAGCAACCCGAGACTGGCGAGCTCGTTGCCGAAAAAAGGCGCTTCGGAAAAATCTGCCAGCACCCGACGCAGGCCCCAAACAATACCGTAAGTGGCCGGTCTGGCGGGTGCTGGCTTGGCGGGGGCTATGTAGTCAGAACTCACCAACGACGGCACTCGACGACACAGTACAAACGCAATGACACTGCCGATCGCCATGCCCACCACGTTGCCGATCACCACTGGAAGACCCAGTGGAACGCATACGAAGTTCACGATCAGCATGCAAATGGGTGTCACCAGCAATGCGCCCAATACAGCACCGTTTACAGCAACTTTCCAGCCACCGCCGAACATCAGCACCATGGCTGCCGGTAACGAGACGAATGCCGCAAACGTTGGCTGCCAGGTCTGTGCAGTGACGCTCCAGCCCCACAGAAGATTACTCAGCATTAGCCCCAGCAGTGAACTTGTCACCAGCCAAGGCCATAGCCCTGTTCCGTAGGAA
This sequence comes from Pseudomonas simiae, assembly GCF_000934565.1. Taxonomy (NCBI): domain Bacteria; kingdom Pseudomonadati; phylum Pseudomonadota; class Gammaproteobacteria; order Pseudomonadales; family Pseudomonadaceae; genus Pseudomonas; species Pseudomonas simiae. The sequence continues at coordinate 2,207,895 of NZ_CP010896.1, forward strand.
ATAGAAAATCCTTGCCAGGCTTTACCGTGCTTGCTCGCCCACCATGCCAGGTAGGCGCCGCTCAACAAACCGAGTGATGCCAATTCGTGCTTATAGAAGGCTACTTCGCTGATATCCCCGACTATCCATCGAAGCCAGGCAACAGGATGGGGCAGGCTTGCAACCATTTCGGCGTAGCCCGGCCATGACCATTGATTGCTGAGCGCCACCCAGAGCACCAGTACCATGCTGGCAAACCCCAACATCAGGACGGTGAGATCTACCCTGGACCGGCGGGCCCTCGTTTCGGTAATGAAGGTTTTCATATAGCGCCCTCCGATCAGCGTGGAAGGGCAGGGTGTCGGGAGTAGCCGAGCATTTGATCGTAGAGATCAATGCGTCGATCACGCTGCAGGTCATTGAGGCTGTTCCAGATCGGAGCACTGCGGGCGCTGGTGATATCAATGTCGGCGAACAGGATTTCCTGGCGATTGGCTGAAGCTACCGCGCCAATCGGCCAGCCGTTGGTTCCGGCAATCAACGAGCATCCGAGGTAACGCGCTTCACGCTCTTCGCCGATGCGGCTGGCGGCAGCGATAAACACGTTATTGACGTGGGCGGCGGTCATCGTCAGGTACGACGCCATGCATTTGCCTGCCTCATCGAATAGCGGCGGTGGCGTCCATACCCAATTGTTCAGGCTGCAAATAATATCGGCGCCCTGCTGGCTGAGAATACGTGGCACCTCCGGGAACCAGATATCCCAACAAATCAGCAAGCCAATACGGCCTATCGGTGTTTCAAATACTGGAAATCCGGTATCACCCGGAGTGAACCAGAGTTTTTCCAGGTTCCATAGATGTGCCTTGCGGTATTTGCCGATGAACCCGTCGGGACCTAGCAGCACAGCTGTGTTGAACAACTGCATACCGTCTATTTCACACAGGCCTGTCACCAGGTACACCTGGTGTTTGCAGGCAAAATCTATCCATGCCCGCACACTTTCGCCGCCTGGAATCAGCTCGGCATGATCAAAGGCATCCTGGCGACTGCTGAAGAAATACCCGCAATTGGTGAGCTCGGGCAGTACGATCAGGTTGGCTCCACCGTTTGCAGCTTCGGTCGCCAGTGCAAGACTTTGATGCAGGTTGCTGGACCGGTTGTTCATGCCAACCTGAGGGTCCAGTTGGATGACTGCTACGCGGGCGGGGCTTGCTGGTTCGCTCATGGCGGTGACCTCTTATTGTTATACAACCGGGAGTCGGTTGGGCGTTTATAAGAGGCGACCGAATGTTTAATTGAAAGTCAGGTGATTCCCCTTGAGTTGTAGTCTCTTTCTTTTATGGTTCGGCTTTGTAGATTGGGTAGTCATGCATGGTAAAGCCTCCGTTGAAATTGGCTTGGGTTCTATTACAAATGGCTATCACGGTATCAATTGCTCCCCTGAAGCAGGGCTCTGTCCAGCCCGAATCTACGGAGAAGGATTCACCGCAGAGGTACAAACCTGACTTGTGAGAAAAGTCTCGATTGTATTTCAGTAGTTTCATTGCGTCGTAATAAGTACCTGCACGGTAAAGTTTTGCGCAGCCAAGCGAATTTTTATCATTCATCCACCGTTGAACCACCGCGTGATTACGTCCGATATAAGGTGATATTTTTTCTTGTATGTTGGTAGATTTCAAAAGAATTCTGTCGAGGTCCTCAATACATCTGTCAACGAGTTCTTCATCGGTGAACACCGATAGCTTTATGGCATCATCTTCCCATGTGTAGCTGAGAAGGATGCAGTCGTAAGTATCGGTAGGGTTATAACGGTAGGTATATACGTCATGAACCAAGCTATCCGTCACGATGGCTTGAGGGATTTTTTTATTGTCGGAGAGAAATGATTTTTTGAGAGGCGCGTACACTTTGCAACTGGTTTCCCAATGGGCCGTTTTATAGGCTTCTGTGACTTCAAATGGAAGCACTTCCTGGCTGAAGTTTTCAATGGATATTTGCGTTTCGATCAACCATGAAGGTAGTGTCATCACCACAGAATCGTAATCGAGGAATTCTTTTTTGGTCTTTTGTTTTTGTGTGATGTTCCAGTCGTAATAGACCCGTATTTTCCCGCTTTTTAATTTCTTGATCTTTGTCACTGCACTACTGGTCATGAAGCCTGACTGACTTTTTATGAGGTGCTCGTATAGAGACTCATGCGTTTCTTGGGGTTTGATGAAGAGTAGGGATTCGGCCAGAGAACCTAGGCCGACGTAGTTTGGTTTGTTGAACGCAAGGCCTCTCGAATCCAAGGTCTCGGAATGATTCAAGTAAGGCGATGCCATCGGTGTGCCGTCCGCGTTTACGCGTCCGTGGATGAGTTGCAGATGACTGCTGAATCCAAATATCGCCGTGCGCAGGGGGTAAAGCGAGCATACGTCATAAAATGCTCCCCAGCTGCCATCACCGATACCGATGGAGTAGAAAACAGCGGATTCCTGTGCAGTCATGCCCATCCCACCGAAGTTCCCAGGGTCACTTGGGTGCCAGCTATCGATGCTTGGCATTTTTACCAAGTTGCGGAATGAAATGCCTTCATATTTGTTGACTATTAAATGCCACATGTTTTCCCAGCCTTCAGCGCCGTAATGCTCAGAGACGATCAACGTCATTCGCTCGGCGAAGGCCTTCCATTTTGCGAAAACATTGCCCAGAGTTTGACCAGGAGGCGGTGTTTTTCCATCAGTGTTTTTCCAAATAAGCATGGTGGGTTCTGTGTTGTCATCTATGCTTCCTTCTCGTAGAAATATACCTGTGGATCGGACCGCGGGGCTGCCTGGATTGGGGAAGTCTGTGTGGCGCAATTCGAATGCGTTGGCGTAATAGGCCATGAGGGAACGCCCATCTTTAGGCGGTTCGTCTGATTTATTGAAGAACGGCATTCTCATTGCACCCATCTCGAAAGGCGGTCTGCCAACCGAGTGGGTACCGTTATTCCCAAGAGCGGTAAGGTGCCTGCCGCCAATGCGCTTGGATTTTTCAATTAAGGTGATGTTTGTGAAACCGCAGCGGTGAAGTTCACGTGCAGTTGTTAGGCCCGTAATGCCCGCGCCAATAATGCATATTTTATGATGCGGCTCGGTGGCTTGGGCAATACCGTTGACGTGCTCAACCAAGGTGCGGTAGTCAAAACATAAGTCCGGTGGGTTAGGAAACCGAGCTGTCCATTTGCTCTTGCCGGAGCGCTTTTGTCGGTGATGGTGTTGGGCGGAATCTGCGGGGTAATTGAAGTTGGAGCCGATGGTCATTCTGATGTTCCCTGTTCAGAGTTAACGGACTCTGAACAGAATGGATGTGAGCGCTGCTAGCCAGAAATAGGCTGGAGTTGGTTTTTTGTAAGGGGAAGTCGTTTTTTTTAGTAGGGGCAGTGCAAGCGACTAAGTGAATTGTGGGGGTGCATGCTCTCTCTCCCCTGAACGACACCGCGTTAACTCGAGTGCATGCCCTCCAGCGACGGTTCCACCTTCACACTTGCCAAACCCACCCGATTCTGGGAAAACCCACCCTTTTGTACCGTCAACGAGCGCCCTATGAGCACCGAAGAACTCCGAATCACCGACATCCGCCCCGGCACCGGCAAAACCGTGGTGAAGGGTGCGCTGATCACCACTCAATACACCGGCACCCTGGAAGACGGCACGGTGTTCGATTCTTCCTGGGAGCGCGGCAAGCCGTTCCAGTGTGTGATCGGCACTGGGCGCGTGATCAAGGGCTGGGACCTGGGCTTGATGGGCATGCAGGTGGGCGGTGTACGTACCCTGTTCGTGCCGGCGCATCTGGCCTATGGCGAGCGGTCGATGGGCGCGCATATCAAGCCCAACAGCAATCTGCGTTTTGAGATTGAGTTGTTGGAAGTACTGACGCGGGACGATTGAGGGCGAGTGAACATGGACGTTGACTCACCGCTGTTGCCGGGGTGCTCTGTCGCGGGCATTCAGGTCGTTGAGCTGGACAGCAGTGATGAGCAGGAGCTGCAGCGGTTTTTCGAGCGGGCGCCGGATTACTTCATTGCGGTCAACGGCGAGCCGGCCACTGCGACCGAAGCGCATGAAGAATTGCAGGGACAGTTGCCCGCAGGGTGGGCATGCAGCCGGATGTATTGGCTGGGTTACCGCGATGTGGAAAACCGGCTGGTCGCGGTGGTGAACATCGCGGCGGACTTGCTGGCCGTTGGCGTGTGGCATATCGGGCTGTTGCTGGTGGATGCACGCTTGCATGGCACTGGGCTGGCGCAGCAACTGCATGGGGATCTTGAAGTCTGGGCGGTTCGCAATGGCGCTCACTGGTTGCGGTTGACAGTGGTCATCGGCAACGCCAAGGCGGAGCGCTTCTGGCCAAAGCTTGGCTATGTGCAGGTACGCACCCGCGAGGGGATCACCCTGGGCCGCCAGGTGAACCGGGTATCGATTCAGGTCAAGGCGCTGACAGGTGGGCAGGTGGGTGATTACTTGGCGTTGGTTCAGCGGGATCAAGTGGATGCGCCTTCCTGAACCCATCCTGAAGAATTTTCTTATTCCCCATGCGGACACTTTCCTACGGTTTACTCTCCCATCATCGGGGCGTAAGCTTCGCGCGTTTTCATCAATAGCGGAGACCCTCAGTGGGTACTTGTTCGAGTGACAGTAGTCGGCCGGTTTCGGTAACCGGCACAGGCTTGGCAAGGTAACGCGCATTTTTCCGATGCCGTTGTCTCGCCACTAAAAGCGAGAAGCGGCATCCCGGCAGCGGCCAGTCCTGGCACCTGCCCGAATCCCTCTCATCGACGCTGACCAGCACCCGGTTCACCTCGGGATGCTACGGACGCGCCTGCCTTTTGCGGCAGGCGGGCCACGCTGGCTGTGCCTATAAAACGGGCGCGGTGCAGACGGCGGTACCTGCACGACGGTTTCTTCCTCGCGCAGGAGTAACACCATGAACTTGACTCTGTTGAAAGAGTTCTTTGCCGGCTTCCTGCGGACCCGGCACATCGCCCGGCATTTCCGCCGCCTGGCGATGCTCGATAGCGTGACCGACGCCAGCGTCAGCCGCGAAGTGCCGCCGACACTGGCGCAAACCCTGGTGGTTTCCGCCAACAGCAGTGCGGTGCAGTTGCTCGGCACGCTGGGCAGCCACTCTGAGGGTTTGAATACCCAGGAAGCTGACGCTCTGCGCGTGCAATACGGCCTCAACGAAGTCGAGCACGAACAGCCGCTGCCAGGGTGGGTGCACCTGTGGCACTGCTACAAAAACCCGTTCAACCTGTTGCTGACCTTGCTGGCGGTGATCTCCTGGCTGACCGAAGACATGAAGGCCGCCACGGTGATTTTCTCCATGGTGGTGCTGTCGACGCTGCTGCGTTTCTGGCAGGAGGCCAAGTCCAACAAGGCCGCCGATGCGCTGAAAGCCATGGTGAGCAACACCGCCACGGTGTTACGCCGCGATGAAGCCAAGCGCATCGAATTGCCGATCAAGCAATTGGTGCCGGGTGACCTGATCGTGCTGTCGGCCGGGGACATGATCCCTGCCGATTGCCGAGTACTCAGCGCCAAGGACCTGTTCGTCAGCCAGGCGGCGATGACCGGTGAGTCGATGCCGGTGGAGAAGTTCGCCCAGCAGCAGGACACCCAGACCCGCAACCCGCTGGACTTGGAGAACATCCTGTTCATGGGCACCAACGTGGTGTCCGGGGCGGCGACGGCGGTGATCCTGACCACCGGCAACAGCACCTATTTCGGTGCCTTGGCCCAGCGTGTGACCGCGACTGACCGTGCGACCACCTCGTTCCAGCACGGCGTCAACAAGGTCAGCTGGTTGCTGATCCGCTTCATGTTTGTGATGGCGCCATTGGTGCTGTTCATCAACGGTTTCACCAAGGGCGACTGGACCGAAGCACTGCTGTTCGCGCTGTCGATTGCCGTGGGCTTGACCCCGGAAATGCTGCCGATGATCGTCACGTCCACCCTGGCCAAGGGGGCGGTGTTTCTGTCGCGCAAAAAAGTCATCGTCAAGCGCCTGGATGCGATCCAGAACTTCGGCGCCATGGATGTGCTGTGCACCGACAAGACCGGCACCCTGACCCAGGACAAGATTTTCCTGGCGCGCCATGTGGACGTGTGGGGTGAAGAGTCCGACGATGTGCTGGAAATGGCCTACCTCAACAGCTACTACCAGACGGGCTTGAAAAACTTGCTGGACGTGGCGGTGCTGGAGCATGTGGAGGTGCATCGCGAGCTGAAAGTCGGCACGGCGTTCCAGAAGGTCGATGAGATCCCGTTCGATTTCAATCGTCGCCGCATGTCCGTCGTGGTCGCTGAGCAAGGCCAGCCGCACCTGTTGATCTGCAAGGGCGCGGTGGAAGAGATTTTGTCGGTGTGCAACAACGTGCGCCATGGCGACGTCAATGAAGCGTTGACCGAAGACCTGCTGGCGCGCATCCGCCAGGTCACTGCCGCGTTCAACGAAGAAGGCCTGCGCGTGGTCGCCGTGGCCGCGCAGCCGATGGCACCGGGTCGCGACACCTATAGCCTGGCGGATGAGAACAACCTCACGCTGATCGGCTACGTCGCCTTCCTCGACCCCCCCAAGGAAAGCACCGCGCCTGCGCTCAAGGCGCTCAAAGCCCACGGCGTTGCAGTGAAAGTGCTGACCGGTGATAACGAGTTGGTCACTGCCAAGATCTGCCGCGAAGTGGGCCTGGAGCAACAGGGCCTGCTGATGGGCAACGACATCGAGGCCATGACCGACGCCGAACTGGCCAAGGCCGTGGAAACCACCAATGTGTTCGCCAAGCTGACCCCGAGCCACAAGGAACGCATCGTGCGCTTGCTCAAGGCCAACGGGCATGTGGTGGGTTTCATGGGCGATGGCATCAACGACGCCCCGGCGCTGCGTACTGCTGATATCGGCATTTCGGTGGACAGCGCGGTGGATATCGCCAAGGAAGCCGCCGACATCATCCTGCTGGAAAAGAGCCTGATGATTCTGGAGGAGGGCGTGCTGGAAGGCCGGCGCACCTTCGCCAACATGCTCAAGTACATCAAGATGACTGCCAGCTCCAACTTCGGCAACGTGTTTTCGGTGCTGGTGGCCAGTGCGTTCATCCCGTTTTTGCCGATGTTGCCGATGCATCTGCTGGTGCAGAACCTGCTGTATGACATTTCGCAGATCGCGATACCGTTCGATAACGTCGACGCGCAAATGCTCAGCAAACCTCAACGCTGGCAGCCGGGAGATGTCGGCCGTTTCATGCTGTTTTTCGGGCCGATCAGCTCGATCTTTGACATCACCACGTTCGCACTCATGTGGTATGTCTTCGACGCCAATACCCCCGATCACCAGACCCTGTTCCAGTCCGGCTGGTTTGTGGTGGGGCTGCTGACCCAGACGCTGATCGTGCACATGATCCGCACCCCGAAAATTCCGTTCCTGCAAAGCCGTGCCGCGATGCCGTTGATGGTGATGACCGGCGTGATCATGGCGGTGGGCATTTTCCTGCCGATGGGGCCGCTGGCGCATTACTTCAAGTTGCAGGCGCTGCCGTCGCTGTACTTCGTATTCCTGCCGGTGATCCTGCTGGCGTACATGGCGCTGACCCAGGCGGTGAAGGGCTACTACATCCGTAAGTTTGGCTGGCAATAGTTTGGCTGGCAATAAGCAGGGAGGATGTCCTATGCAAGCAATCAACAACATCAACCTCGAATCCCTGGTCGACACCCTGGTCAGCCTCACTGCGGCCTTTGTCCTCGGCGGCTTGATCGGCTTCGAGCGTCAGTACCGCCAGCGCACGGCGGGCCTGCGTACCAACGTGCTGGTGGCGGTGGGCGCGGCGATCTTCGTCGACATGGCCAGCCGGCTCGGTGGCGCGGAAGGCGCGGTGCGGGTGGTGGCCTACGTGGTCTCGGGCATCGGTTTTCTCGGTGCCGGTGTCATCATGCGGGAGGAGGGCAACGTGCGTGGGCTCAACACGGCGGCCACCCTCTGGGCATCGGCGGCAGTGGGGGCCTGCGCGGGTGCCGACCTGGTCCTCGAAGCGCTGCTGGGCACGCTGTTTGTGCTGGCCGCCAACACCTTGCTGCGCCCGATCGTCAACAACATCAACCGTCAACCATTGGACGTGGTATCGGCAGAGGTCACCAACATCCTGTATGTGATCGCCCGGCGTACCCAGCAGAAAGCCGTGCTGGCCTTGCTGGAAGCAGAGCTGGCACGTTGCAACTACCCGGCCAGCGACGTGGACGTGCGCCCCTTCGGCACGGAAGAAGTGGAGATCGAAGCGACCCTGGCCGTCACGTCGGTGGACGGTGACGAACTGGATGCGCTGGTAGCGCGAATCTCGATGTCGACCCTGGTGGTGCAGGCATTCTGGAGCCCGAGTACCACCGAGTAGTTCCCGGCCGTCAGGCGTTATCCCGTGCAAAGCGGACTAAGCTACTGCGAGGAAAAGTCCTACAATCAATCGAGATTATCCCTTCATTTGATAAGCCGCGCCGTTGTTAAGGTTGCGCCCTTGCGCCTCAGGAACCAAGGCGCAGCTCAACGTATTGACCGTGATTTATCAAAAGGAGGGGTCTTTACTACCTGTAGTGTCATGCAGAGTTATCAGCACCGTTTGTCGGAACTGTTACTTTTCACAGGTAGATAGGTCCCGTGTGATATGTAAGCGTACTGATCCCTCGGGGAGTCTTATGAGCAAAGCTTTAATTGTGGATGATCACCCTTTTATCCGCGCCACCGTGAAGTACCTGTTGAAGCAAGAAGGCTTCGATGAAATCTATGAAGCGGGCAATGGTGCCGATGCCATGCAGCTGGCGCGTGAGCGGCGCCCGGATCTGATCATTCTCGACCTGGCCATGCCCAAGCTTGGCGGATTGGAGGTGATCAGCCGGATCAAGGCGCTGGAACTGCCTTGCAAGATCCTGGTGCTGACCTCCTATCTGGCCGTGTTCTTCTCCACCCGCTGCATGCGCGCCGGGGCCATGGGCTTTGTGGCCAAGACGGGTGAACTGGACGAGTTGCAAAAGGCGATCAGGGCGATCCGGTCCGGCTACAGCTGCTTCCCCAGCGTGGCCACCAGTTCAGTGCGCCGTGACGATTTGCAGACCACTGAGCAAGAGCTGGTCAATTCGCTGTCGGACCGCGAAGTGACGGTGCTGCAAAGACTGGCCACAGGCCTGACGAATAAGGAAATCGCCGAGGATATGCTGTTGAGCCACAAAACCATCAGCACCTACAAGACGCGACTCAAGGAGAAGCTGCGCATGTCTTCGGTGGTGCACCTGTCCAAGTTCGCCCAGCGCAATCATCTGATCTGAAATGACGACCACCCGGCTGTTGAGATTCACGGCCATCCTGCTGATCGGGTTGTTTTCCCCTGCAGCGATGGCCCTGGATGAGCCGCACACCCTACAGCTCCTTGGCCACGCGACCCTTGAAAACCCAGGGCTGGAGCTCGATGAGAGCGACTGGCGCTGGTTACGCCAGCGACGCACATTGGTGATGGGGGTGTCGGCGCCGGACTACGCACCTTTTGACTTGAGCAATAACAAGGATTTTGAAGGTATCACCGCTGACTACGCGTGGCTGATCAGCCTCATCTTAAGCGTGCCTATCGAAGTTCGACGCTATGACACCCGCGATGAGGTGATCGAGGCACTCAAGCTGGGCCAAGTGGATTTAGTAGGATCGGCCAATGGTTACGAAGCCGCCGACAAGGGCCTGGTGCTGTCCCGTTCCTACGCCAATGATCAACCCGTGCTGATAACCCGCGCGGGTGACAGTCATTTACTGAGCGCCGACCTGGCCGGCAAACGCGTGGCGATGCTCTACCACTACATGCAACCCGACGCTGTCCAGGCCTATTACCCCAAGGCGCAACTGCTGTTGTATGGCTCGACCCACCAAGCCATCGGCTCCGTGGCGTTTGGTCAGGCGGATGTGTACCTCGGCGACATTATCAGTGCCCGTTATCTGATCAAAAAGAACCACCTCAATAATATCCGTATGGCCGATTTTTCCGGGCTGGAGGTCAATCCGTTCGGGTTTGCTTTCACTGCGGATAACATCCGCCTGCTGAATATCATCAACGCAGCGCTGGCCGTGATCCCCGCCAGTCAGCAAATGAGCATCCTGCGCCGTTGGAGCGCCGCAGACAGTGGGGTTCTGGAGGCAGACCGACTGCGCTTGAGCGACAGTGAGCAGCGCTGGCTGGAGAAGCACCCGCGGGTAAAGGTCGCGGTGCTCGACAAGTTCATGCCGCTGTCATTTTTAGATGAGCGGGGGCAGTTCGTGGGGCTGAGCGACGAGGTATTGTCGCGGATCAGCTTGCGCACGGGCTTGAAGTTCGAGATGGTCCACGGCAATTCGTTAACTCGGCAAATTGATGAGGTCAGCAGCGGGCAAGCGGACATGCTCGCGGTCATCACCCCCAGCGTCGAGCGTGCCGAAAAGGTCCGCTTTACCCGACCTTATCTGTCCAATCCTTACGTGTTGGTGGCGCGTGCCAGTGATGAACGGCTGCTCACCCTGGAAGACATGCCCGGTAAACGCCTGGCGTTCATTGGTGGCAACAGCCTCGGTGCACAGATAGCACGCGACTATCCAGGTATCCAGTTTGTCGACGTCGGGAACCCTGAGGCCGCCATGGACCTGGTCGCGAAGGGGAGTGTCGATGCGACTATCGTGTCGTTGATCAGCGCACGCTACATGATTGCGCGCAATTATCGAGACCGTCTGCGTATCACCACCACGATCGGCACGGAACCGGCACGCATTGCCTTTGGCGTCAACCGCAGCCAACTGGAGCTGTATTCGATCCTCGAGAAGGCGTTGTTGAGTATCACACCTGAGGAAATGGACGAACTGAGCAACCGTTGGCGCAGTGAGATCATCATTGATGACAGCTACTGGAGCAGCCATCGCAATGTGATCATCCAGGGGTTTGGCCTGGCTGCGTTGCTGCTGCTGGTGACCCTGGGCTGGGTGCTCTACCTGCGCAACTTGATCCACAAGCGTGCCCAGGCAGAACAGGCCTTGAGCGACCAGATGCGGTTCATGAGCGTGCTGATCGACGGCACTCCCCATCCGATCTACGTGCGCGATCGCCAAGGCCGCTTGATGGCTTGCAACAACGCTTACCTGGATGTGTTTGGCTTCAAGTTGGAGGACGTGATCGGCAAGACCGTGGTGCAAACCGACACGGGCAACCCGCCGCAGGCTCAGTCGTTCCATGCCGATTACTTGAGCCTGATGGAGCGCGGCGAGCCGCAGATCCAGGATCGCGTGCTCAAGGTGCCGGGTGGCGGTGTGCTGACTATTTACCAGTGGATGCTGCCGTACCGTGACAGCAACGGCGCCGTCGTGGGCATGATTGCCGGTTGGGTGGATGTCAGCGAACGTCAGCGCCTGCTTGGCCAACTGCAGGAAGCCAAGGAGGAAGCGGACGCCGCCAACCGTGCCAAAACGACGTTCCTGGCGATCATGAGCCATGAGATCCGCACCCCCATGAATGCGGTGATTGGCATGATCGAATTGGCCCAGAAAAACGCCGAGCAGGGCCGTGTCGATCAGGATGCGTTGGAGGTGGCTTCGATGGCATCCCGGAGCATGCTGGAGTTGATCGGCGATATCCTGGACATTGCGCGCATTGAAACCGGTCACCTGTCCCTGAGCCTGGAACAGGCCAATCTCCATGAGTTGTTGGCGTCCGTAGCGCGGGTGTTCGAAGGGCTGGCGCGGGACAAGGGGCTGCTGCTGCAAGTCGAGCTCGACCCGATGATCGACCGGGCGGTGCTGATCGACCCTTTGCGTTTCAAGCAAGTGGTGTCCAACCTGCTGGGCAACGCTATCAAGTTTACCGCCACCGGGCAGGTGCGCCTGGCGGCTCAGAGCACACCGACATTGGCCGGTGACCACTTGAGCCTCAGGTTGTGTGTGGAGGATACGGGGATTGGCATCAGTGCCGAAGATCAGCAGCGCTTGTTCAGCCCCTTTATCCAAGGCAGCAACAACGACCAGTCGGCGCGCAGCGGTTCTGGCCTGGGGTTGGTGATCAGCCGCAACCTGTGCGAAATGATGGGCGGCCAATTGCATTTGAGCAGTGTGTTGGGCAAGGGGACGAGGGTGGACCTGACGTTGACGCTGGCCACGGCCACGGCCACACCGGTTTACGCACCTGCGCCTCCCGCGCCTGCGACTCACGCGTTGAACCTCCTGGTGGTTGACGACTACCCGGCCAACCGTCTGTTGTTAGCTCGGCAACTGAGCTTCCTGGGGCATCGCATCGTTACGGCCGAAGACGGCGCCGAGGGTTTTGCGCTCTGGCAGGACGGGCAGTTTGATGGCGTGATCACTGATAGCAACATGCCGATCATGGATGGCTATACATTGGCACGTGATATCCGTGCCCAAGAGCGCCAGCGTGGGCTGGTGCCATGCCTGTTGCTGGGGTTCACCGCCAACGCCCAGCCCGAGGAGACCGAGCGCTGCCGGCAGGCGGGCATGGACGGCTGTCTCTTCAAACCGACCGGCCTCGATGATCTGCGCACGGCATTGGCATCGCGCACCGCGGCGCCGGAGGTGAAAGAGGTCGTGCCGGTATGTGACTTGAGTACGCTGGTCGCCCTGACAGGGGGCGATACTGCTGGGCTCAACGAGTTGCTGGCGCCATTGCTCGACAGCCTGGCAGAGGACCGCTTGGTGCTATCGACGCTGAGAGCACGCACGGATTTCGGCAAGTTGCATGACCTGGCCCATCGCGTCAAAGGTGGGGCTCGTATGGTCAAGTCGCAGGCGCTGGTCGCTTGTTGTGAAACGCTGGAGGACGTGTGTGAAAGGAGGGACCGTGATGCGTTGGCGGCTACGGTTGACGCGATTGGCCATGCCATGGATCGCTTGCATCACAGCTTGAGCGCGTGCATCAAGCAGTCTTGACCCAGGTGGCTAGCCATTCGGTGGATTTGGGAGAACTCCTACAGTGGACGGGAATAAGCCTGATTTTGTCCTCGGGATATGTCTGGAAAATGGGCCTCGCTCACTGACGAGCGCTGCATGCCCAGGGTTCCGCCATGCCAAACAAAGCATTGACCATACTGATTGCCGATGAACAACACCTGCAACGCCTGCATATCGAAAAAATGCTCAACCGGTTGGGGTATTTCCGGATCGTACCAGTGGAAACCCTTGAAGAGGTCCTGTTGCTCACCGCCATCCCGGCCCGGCCGTTTGATGTGCTGATCATCAATTCGGGGCTGACGGCCCACGCTTGCGGGCCTCAACCTCAGGCACACCATGTGCTGGTCTACGATTATCTGGACCTGAGCGCCCGCACCGCTGATGCAACCCCGGCGGTGCTGATGCGGCTGCCCGGCATGCCTGATAACGTCAACCTCGAACACTTCATGGACATCATCGACCCACCCGCAGCCACCGCCGGCCTGCGCGTGCTGCCGTGGCTGCGGGAGTTATCCCGTGCGCCCGTTGCCGGTGTTTAATCCCACTTTGGCGCGATACCCTTGGGGCTGGTCAGGCGATGGCCGCGTTCCAGTTCGGCAATCTGTGCCATATCGGCAGCGCTCAAGGTCAGTTGCAGGGCCTTGAGGTTGCTTTCCAGGTTGGCGCGCTTGGTCGATGATGGGATGACGGCGTAGCCCAATTGCATGGCCCAGGCCAGTGTCACTTGCGCCGGGGTCGCCTGATGGCGCTCGGCGATTTGCTGGATCACCGGGTCCTTGAGCACCTCGCCGTAGGCCAGGGTCATGTAGGACGTGACCTGAATGCCGTTGGCGGTGGCGAAATCCACGACCTTGCGGTTTTGCAGGTAGGGGTGCAGTTCGACCTGGTTGGTGGCGATGTTTTCGGCCCCGACGGCTGCAATCGCCTGTTTCATCAAGTCGACGGTGAAGTTGGAAATGCCGATCTGGCGGGTCAGGCCCAGGTGCTTGGCTTCCAGCAATTGGCCCATGAATTCGGCGACAGGTACCTGGTTTTCCGGTGAGGGCCAGTGGATCAGTGTCAAGTCCAGATAGTCGGTCTTAAGTTTGCTCAGGCTTTCACGCAGGCTTGGAATCAGCTGGCCTTCGGCGAAGTTGGCGATCCAGATCTTGCTGGTGATAAACAGCTCGTCACGCGGGACGCCACTGTTGGCAATCGCCTGGCCGACGTCGGCTTCGTTCTCGTAGATCTGCGCGGTATCGATCACGCGGTACCCCAGTTCCAGGCCGGTGCTCACGGAATCGATCACCACCTGGCCTTGCAGGCGGAATGTGCCAAGGCCGAAGGCTGGGACGTTTTGCGTTGGGATAGACATCGGTAACTCCTGAAGGGGTGTGAACAATGGCGTCGAGTATCCGCCCGTTGTTCCTTCGGAAAAACCGCCGAATCCGAAAAGGACTCTTTACCGCAAATCACGAATAGCAGCGCCGTGAACAGCTCGCGGCGTGCTATCGATTGGTCGCGCATTGCCGCATGAGCGACCTGAGCTGCGGACGCTGGATCAGGTGTCGCCGGGTTATCGCGACTGATGTAGAGTCGTGCTGCCGTCTCAATCGTAGGAATTCGCCGCATGACCCAGGAATCCCGTTTTTCCCGGATGGACCCGGAAGTGCGCAAGGCCAATCTGGTCCAGGCCACGCTCACGTGCCTCAAGCGTGATGGTTTTCAGGGGGCGTCAATTCGCAAGATCAGTGCCGAGGCCGGGGTGTCGGTGGGATTGATCAGCCATCACTATTCGGGCAAGGACGAACTGGTGGCCGAGGCCTACCGCACCATCACCGATCAGGTCATGAGCCTGCTGCGCGCGACCATGGCCAAGGCGCCGCCTAACCCTCGGGAGCGCCTGTCGGCATTGTTCCGCGGCTCATTTTCCGCCGAATTGCTCGACCCGCACTTGCTGGACGCCTGGCTGGTTTTCTGGGGCGCGGTCAAGACAGCGCCGGCGATCAACCTGGCTCACGAACACTCCTATGGCGAGTACCGCACCATCATGCGTTCGGCCCTGACCGACATGGCCAGGGAGGAGGGCTGGAAGCACTTCGACGCCGATCTGGCCGCCATCGGACTGAGCGCGCTGCTCGATGGGTTGTGGCTGGAGTCGGGGCTCAACCCTGGCACGTTCACGCCGGAGCAGGGCATCCAGATCTGCGAAGCCTGGGTCGATGGCCTGCAGGCCGGTGGGCGCCAGCGTTATCAGCTCAAACCCTGAGCCTTCTCCAGCCGCCTGGACGCACGGTTCAGGCCGGCCGTTTACCCCTCCTGAAAATATTTGCTGATTGCCGATTGTCTTCTTGCTGAACACTTGTTTAGTATCGTTTCGTGTCGCACCCCTCAAGCCAACTAAAATAATTCGAGGAAGCCATGACTATTGATTCGCCCGTGCTCACTCAGGTGCAAGCTGGCGTTGCCTGGATCACCCTCAACCGTGGCCCGCAGCGCAATGCCTTGGACATTCCCACCCTCAAGCACCTGCACGCCTTGCTCGATACCTTCAACACCGACCCCGCTGTGCGTGTGGTGGTATTGACCGGCAACGGTCGCAGCTTCTGCGCCGGTGCCGACCTGGCTGAGTGGGCCGCCGCCGAAGCCCGTGGCGCCCTCGAAACTTATGGCTGGACCGACACTGCCCACGCCTTGATGACGCGCCTGCACACCCTCGACAAACCCACGATTGCCGCAATCAACGGCACCGCTGTCGGCGCGGGTATGGACCTGACCCTGTGCTGCGACCTGCGCGTCGCCGCCCAATCGGCGCGCTTCAAGGCCGGTTACACCAGCATGGCCTACTCGCCGGATGCCGGTGCCAGTTGGCACTTGCCGCGCCTGATCGGCAGCGAGCAAGCCAAGCGGCTGCTGTTCCTTGACGAGCTATGGAGCGCCGACCGAGCCCTGGCTGCGGGCCTGGTCGGTGAAGTGGTCACGGATGATCACCTGCACGCCCATACCAACGCACTCGCCACACGCCTGGCCAACGGCCCGACCTTTGCCTTCGCCCAGACCAAAACCCTGATCCGTGACGGCGCCGAGCGCAGCCTGCCCGCGCAACTGCAGGCCGAACTGGCCGCTGGGCTGTTGTGCGGACGCAGCGCCGACGGTACCGAAGCCTTGCGCGCCTCCCTGGAAAAACGCCTTCCGATTTTCAGCGGCAAATAACAACAACACCTCCGAACAGGTAGCGCCATGAATTTCCAACTCAGCCAAGAACAAGACATGTTGGTGGACGCGGTACGCAGTTTTGTTGCCAAGGAATTGTTGCCCCATGAAGAGGCGGTGGACCGTGCCGACGCGGTCTCGCCCGAGCTGGCTGCGCAGATTCGCGACAAGGCCATTGCTGCCGGTTTCTATGCCTTCAACATGCCGGAAGAGGTGGGGGGCGGCGGCCTGGATTACCTGTCCCAGGCCCTGATCGAACGGGAGCTGTCCAAAGTCTCGTGGGCCTTGCATGTGTTTGTCGCGCGGCCGTCCAAGATCCTGATGGCGTGCACCGGCTCACAGATTGGCGACTACCTGTTGCCCTGTGTGCAAGGCAAGAAAGTCGACTGTTTTGCCTTGACCGAACCCGGCGCCGGTTCCGATGCCAACGCCATCAAGACCCGCGCCGTGCGCAGTGGCGATGACTTCGTAATCAATGGCAGCAAGCACTTTATCAGCCATGCCGGGCACGCCGATTTTGCCATCGTGTTCGCGGTCACCGATACCTACGAACACAATGGCCGGCAGCGCAACGCCGTGACCTCGTTCCTGGTCGATCGTGGCACCCCCGGCATGACCATCCGCCGTGGCCCCAAGTGCGTAAGCAACCGGGGTTATCACACCTATGAAATGTTCTTCGATGACTGCCGCGTCCCGGCTTCCAAGGTGCTGGGCGAAGTGGGCAAAGGCTGGGAGGTGGCCAATGCCTGGCTCACGGCCGGCCGTGTGATGGTGGCCGCCAACTGCGTCGGCCAGGCCCAGCGCGCCCTGGATGTGTCGTTGCAATGGGCGGCGGACCGCAAGCAGTTCGGCCAGCCGATCGGCACCTACCAAGGCGTGAGCTTCAAGCTGGCCGACATGGCCACACAGATCCGGGCCGCTGAACTGCTGACCCTGCACACTGCCTGGAAGATGGATCAGGGCAGCATGACCGATGGCGAGGCCGGCATGGCCAAGCTGTTTGCCAGTGAAACCCTGGGCAAGGTCGCCGATGAGGCGGTGCAGATTTTTGGCGGCATGGGCTTGATGGATGAAGGGCCGGTTGAACGTATCTGGCGTAACGCACGGATCGAGCGGATCTGGGAAGGCACTTCGGAAATCCAGCGCCATATCATCGCCCGTGAACTGTTGCGGCCGCTGTTGCGCTGATCGGCGAGGAGAGCGTATGTCCCAGGCTATTCGCGACAATCTCAAACGCCTGCTGGCGCCCCGGCACCTGGCTTTCGTTGGTGGACGCAGCATGGCGCGTGCGCTCAAGCGCTGTGCCGACGGCGGATTTACCGGGCCGATGTGGTTGGTCAACCCGCAGCATGACAGCCTTGATGGCATCCCCTGCGTGCGCCGCGTGACCGATTTACCGTGCGGGCCGGATGCGGTGTTTATCGCCACCAATCGCGAGTTGACGCTGACCTGCGTGGCTGAGCTAGCCGCTATCGGCACGGGTGGTGCCATATGCTACGCCTCCGGTTTTGCCGAGACGGGGGCCGGCGGTGCAGCTCTGCAGCAGCAACTTCTGAAGGCTGCGGGCGATATGGCCTTGCTTGGCCCCAACTGCTACGGCCTGCTTGACTACCTGCACTGCTCGGCGCTGTGGCCGGTGGCCCATGGCGGCAAGTCGGTAGAGAAGGGCGTGGCGGTGCTCACCCAGAGCGGCAACTTCGCCTACAACCTGTCGATGAGCGACCGTTCGCTGCCAGTGGCCTACATGGCCTCGGTCGGTAATCAGGCGCAACTGGGCGTTGCCGAGCTGATGGACGTGTTGCTCGATGAGCCGCGCGTCACCGCCATCGGCCTGCATTTGGAAGGCTTGAAGAATGTGCCGGGGTTTGCCCGAGCAGCGCACAAGGCGTTGGAGAAAGGCATTCCGATCATTGCGCTGAAAACCGGCGTGTCGCAGATCGGTGCGGAACTGGCCTTGAGTCACACCAGTTCGCTGTCGGGCTCCGACGCGCTGTACGACAGCTTGTTTGCGCGCCTGGGCGTGATCCGCGTCAGCGGCCCCGTGAGTTTTGTCGAAACCCTGAAGGCCGCCGCGTGCGGCAATCTTCCGGAGGGGAATCGCTTGATTGCACTGGCCTGTTCTGGTGGCGATGCGGGGCTGATTGCCGACTACGCCGAACGCAATCACCTGGCCTTGCCGACACTGGACGACGACCAACGTGCTGAACTGGCCCAGGTGCTGCCCAGTTACGCCAACCTGGTCAATCCGCTGGATTTCACCACCGCCATCTGGGGCGACCGTGATGCCCTCGACGCGATGCTCGACACCGTGCTGCGAACCGCCGCCGACGCCGCCATGCTGGTGCTGGATTACCCGGCCGAATTCACGGGTGAGCGCAAGGAGTGCGACCTGTTGCTGGAGCTGTTCTGCGCCGCGCTCGGTCGCCATGGCAAGACCGGGTTCGTCACTTCGGCACTTCCCGAACTGTTGCCGCCCCATGCCCGCGAGCGCCTGCATGCTCAGGGAATTGCTGCGCTGCAAGGCGTAGAGGATGCATTGGCCGCTTGGGGGCGGATTGCCGACTACCCGCGCAACCGCCGCGTGTTGCTGGAGCGAGGAGAATCGATCCTCGAACCGTTGTGCCCAAAAGCCCTGGATGACAGAGGCGAGGCCTTGGACGAATGGGCCTCCAAGCAAGCCTTGCGTGCATTCGGCCTTACGACACCGGCCGGCGTATTGAGTACGCCGGGCAGGGCGGTCAGCGATGCAGAAATGCTGGGCTATCCCCTGGTGCTCAAGGCGGTCAGCGCGCAGTTGCCGCATAAAACCGAGGCCGGTGCCGTGGTGCTGAACCTGCAAAACGGCAGGGCCCTGACCGCTGCACTTGAGCAGATGCGCGCGCACATCTCGGCTTATGCACCGCATGTCGTCTTCGATCAATTGCTGCTGGAGTCGATGGCTACACCGCCGTTGGCGGAGTTGATCGTGGGCATCAAACGCGAAAACGACTTTGGCCTGGCCCTGGTCATCGGCGCCGGCGGCATCCTGGTGGAGTTGCTCAAGGACAGCCGCAGCCTGTTGTTGCCGACCACCGACAGTGCCATCCGCAACGCCTTGCTCAGCCTGCGCAGCGCAGCATTGCTGCAAGGTTTTCGCGGGCGTGAAGTGGCGGATCTGGACGCCCTGGTGACGGCCATTCGTGC
This sequence comes from Pseudomonas simiae, assembly GCF_000934565.1. Classification (NCBI taxonomy): domain Bacteria; kingdom Pseudomonadati; phylum Pseudomonadota; class Gammaproteobacteria; order Pseudomonadales; family Pseudomonadaceae; genus Pseudomonas; species Pseudomonas simiae. Next base: position 2,227,218 of record NZ_CP010896.1, read on the forward strand.
CGTGGCCGACTACGCCTGCGCCAATGCCGGGCAGTTGCTGGAGCTGGATGTGAACCCATTGTTGGTCAATGCCCAGGGCGCCACGGCGGTCGATGCGTTGATCCGTCTAGGAGATGAACATGTACGATAAAGCGATGACCGGTGGCCAGGCCCTGGTGCGACTGCTGGCCAACTATGGCGTCGACACGGTATTCGGCATTCCCGGTGTGCACACCCTGGAGCTGTATCGCGGCCTGCCCGGTAGCGGCATTCGCCATGTGCTGACGCGCCATGAGCAAGGTGCCGGCTTTATGGCTGATGGCTACGCGCGGGTCAGCGGCAAGCCGGGGGTGTGTTTTGTGATCACCGGCCCCGGCGTGACCAATGCCGCCACCGCTATTGGCCAGGCCTATGCCGATTCGATTCCGATGCTGGTGATTTCCAGCGTCAACAGCACCGTCAGCCTCGGCAAGGGCTGGGGCATCCTGCATGAGACCCAGGACCAGCGCGCGATCACGGCGCCGATCACCGCGTTTTCGGCGGTCGCTCTGAGCGCTGAGGACTTGCCTGAACTGGTCGCCCGTGCCTACGCCATCTTCGACAGCGAGCGACCCCGCCCGGTGCATATCTCGGTGCCGCTGGACGTGTTGGCCGCGCCAATCCAGCGCGATTGGAGCAACGAGGTCGTACGCCGGCCAGATCGCGGTTTGCCGCCGGCCAAAGCCCTGGATCAGGGCGCGGCCAAACTCGCGGCAGCCAAACGCCCAATGATCATCGCCGGAGGCGGTGCGTTGGCGGCTGGCGAGGCATTGCAGCGCTTGAGCACGCAGTTGGCGGCGCCGTTCTTCACCAGCGTGGCCGGCAAGGGTTTACTGCCTGTCAATGACCCGCTGAATGCCGGTTCCACCCTCTGCGTCGAACCCGGGTGGCAACTGATCAGTGAGGCGGATGTGGTGCTGGCGGTGGGCACGGAAATGGCCGATACCGACTATTGGTGTGAGCGTTTGCCTCTCGGCGGCGAGCTACTGCGGGTGGATATCGACGCGCGCAAGTTCAATGATTTCTACCCCTGTGCCGTGGCGCTTAAAGGCGATGCGCAGCAGACCGTGCTGGCCTTGCTGGAACGCCTGCCGACCACCGCGCGCAACGCTGAAGCCGCCATCTCGACAGTGGCGGCGTTGCTGCACGCGATCGAATCGGGGCACGGCCCGTTGCAGTCCATCCACCAAGCCATTCTCGACCGTATTGAAGCCGAATTGCCGGCCAATGCGTTCATCAGCAGTGACATGACCCAGTTGGCCTACACCGGCAATTACGCCTACCGCAGCCGTGCGCCGCGCAGCTGGTTGCATCCTACCGGCTACGGCACCCTGGGCTACGGCCTGCCTGCCGGCATCGGCGCCAAGTTTGGCGCGCCACAACGGCCGGGCCTGGTGTTGGTAGGCGACGGTGGTTTCCTCTATACCGCCCAGGAATTGGCCACCGCCGTGGAAGAACTGGACAGCCCGTTGGTGGTGCTGTTGTGGAACAACGACGCCCTTGGCCAGATTCGTGACGACATGCTGAGCCTCGATATCGCGCCCATCGGCGTGCTGCCCCGCAACCCGGATTTCGCGCTGTTCGCTCAGGCGTTCGGCTGCACCGTGAACCAGCCCCGCAACCTGGATGAATTGCAGACGGACCTGCGCAACGCTTTCAAACGCAATGGCGTGACCTTGATCGAGTTGAAACATGCCTGTGCCTGTTGACCTTTGGAGAGACAAGATCAGGGGGGGGGACCCCGACTGGCTCGATCATCTGCTGGCCCAACGGGCGGCGCACACTGTTTGAGGACATCCCATGAAGGTTTTGATTGTTCACGCCCATCCTGAACCGCAGTCATTCACCGCGGCCTTGCGCGATCGGGCGGTCGCCACGCTGGAGGGCCTGGGGCATGCGGTAAAGGTCAGCGATTTGTACGCCATGCGGTGGAACCCGGTGGCGTCGGCGGCGGACTTTTCCTCGCGGGAAAATCCGGATTACCTGGTATACGCCCTGGAGCAGCGCCTGGGGGTGAAGAAGCAGTCAATCGCCGCAGATATCCAGGGCGAGTTGGACAAGCTGCTGTGGGCTGACCTGTTGATCCTCAACTTTCCGATCTTCTGGTTCTCGGCGCCGGCGATGCTCAAGGGCTGGATCGACCGGGTGCTGGTGTCGGGGGTGTGTTACGGCGGCAAGCGCTTTTATGATCAGGGCGGGCTGGCGGGTAAACGGGCGATGATCACGGTGACCCTGGGCGGGCGCGAGCATATGTTCGGTGAGGGCGCGATTCATGGGCCGCTGGAGGATATGCTGCGGCCGATTCTGCGCGGGACGTTGGCGTATGTGGGCTATGACGTGCTGGCGCCGTTTGTGGCGTGGCATGTGCCGTACATCAGCGCTGACGCGCGGCAGGATTTCCTGGTGGCGTATGAGCAGCGGTTGCAAGGGCTGACGGATGAACAGCCCTTGGTGTTTCCGAAGCTGGCGCAGTTCGATGAGGCGCTATACCCCCTATCCTGAGCGGATTACCGTTTAAATGTCAGTCGGTCTTGCGTTGTTCCCGCAACCTTTCGGCCGCACTGCGCAACAACTGCTCGGTGCCATTCCAGCCCAGGCAACCATCGGTCACCGATACGCCGTATTTCATCGACGCGCTCAGCGGCTGGCAGCCTTCGAACAGATGGCTTTCGAGCATCATGCCGATCAGCGAGGTGTCGCCCTGCAGGCGCTGGTCCAGCACCTCGTTGAACACCGCCGGTTGGCGCAACGGGTCCTTGCCGCTATTGGCGTGGCTGCAATCGACCATGATGCGTGCCGCCACCTTGGACTTGGCCAGATCGTGCTTCACCTGTGCCACGCTTTGCGCATCGTAGTTCGGCCCACGGTGACCTCCGCGCAGCACCAGGTGAGTGTCAGGGTTGCCTGGGGTCTGGATGATCGCCGGGTGGCCCTGGCTGTCGACGCCGAAGTGACGGTGCGGGTGGGACGCCGAGCGCATCGCGTCACAGGCAATTGCGACGCCACCGTCGGTGCCGTTCTTGAAACCCACGGGCATGCCCAGGCCGCTGGCCATCTCGCGGTGGATCTGCGATTCAGTGGTGCGCGCGCCAATCGCGACCCAGCTGAGCAGGTCATCGAAGTAGCCGGCGGCCATGGGTTGCAGCAGCTCCGTGGCGACCGGCAAGCCCAGGCGCAGCATTTCACGCATCAACTGGCGGGACAGCGTGAGGCCGGCGGCCATGTCATCGCTGCCGTCCAGGTGTGGGTCGTAGGCCAGGCCTTTCCAACCAATAGTGGTGCGCGGTTTTTCGACGTAGGCGCGAATCACCAGCAGCATCTGGTCGCTGACTTCGAGCGCGAGCTTCTTTAGGTTGCGCGCGTATTCCATGGCCGACTCAGGGTCGTGGATCGAGCACGGGCCGACAATCACCAGCAAACGCGAATCTTCGCCATTGAGGATGGCGCGCACGGCGTGGCGATGGGCGTGGACTTGTTCGGTGAGGAACGGGCTGAGGGGCAGTTGGTGCTTGAGCTCAAGGGAGCTGGGCAGGCGCTGGGTCAGGGCTTCATTGGCGCTGGTCAGTGCAGAAATCGGCAGAGCGGCGGTGGCGGAGTTCATATTCAAGGCTTCCTGGGCAAGCGGCGGGCTGTTCCCGCGCGCTCTGCCCTACTGGGGTGTTCGACAATTGGCCGTATTGGCTACGTGTGTTGGCTTGCCACCAAGAGGTGACCGATCGGAGGCGGCAGGCTGTCCCGAGCGGAGCTGGCTAAATCGCCATGCGGTGGAGGTGTCGTAGCGGTAATAGGTGGCGTAGTTCATGTCGTGTGTCCTTTAAGTGTTCTGCGAAATTAATAGAGGCCTGAAAAAACAAAACCCCCGGTCGGGGAGCCGACCGGGGGTTTAGATTTCTCTGGTAGGCGACCCCTTGAGTAGTGGGCGCCGATTTCAGGTATCAGGCGCGCCAGTGGCTAAACCAATACCCAAAATAAAAGCTTACTGCTGCGCTCGAACCGTTCACACGGGTAGCCGATACCGCGCGCGGGGCGCTGGTAGCAGGGCAGACCTGAGTGTGGGTGAGTTGCAACATGGTGTGTCTCCAAATGATTGGCAGAGCTTACTTGACGCACACCGGTAGTTTCAATCAGAAATTTCTATTGTCATGGGCTACTTACGACTATGGGGTGAGTGCCGATATGCTGTGGACACTCTAATTGGGATGGATACGGACAGATGGCGTTTCACTTACGCGCAGCCACGGACCTTGACCTGCCGTTCGCACGCACCCTGACCTTTGAGGCTATGAGCCATTACTACCGGCAATACGGGCTGATGTGGTCCAACGATGGTTTTGACGTCGCCTGGGCTGGCCGTGAAAACTGGCTGATCTGCAATGACGACGGGGTGATGGGCTTTGTCAGCCTGAGCCGCGACAGCCGTGCGCTCTACATCCGAGAGCTGCATATGCTCGAAACGTGTCGCAGATTGGGTGCGGGCAGTTGGGTGCTGGAGCAGATGGCGCTCAAGGCGCAGGCGTTGGGTTTGCTGCGTTTGACGGTATTCAAGACCAATCCGGCCAGGCGGCTCTATCAGCGTAGGGGGTTGAGCATTGTCGGTGAGGAGGACTGCTTCTGGCGTATGGAGCGTGTCTGCCCATCCCGCTAAATCATGCAGTCAATCCTAATAGGCGCATACTGGCTTCAGGAGACGACCTCCTGATCGTTGTTTTGGCCATCAGCCTTAATAAAGGATGATCCCTTCTTTCATGCCCAAAAGGACCGCTACCTTATGGGCTTCTCCACGCCGTCCCTTTTTGCGCCCAGCGAGCACTTGATAGGTGGTTGCCGGATTGGCTTATGCAGCATTACGGATTCCGGGCGTAGTTTAAAGCCGTTCAAGTTCGTTTAATAAAGAGATGAGCGTGTCACCTCTTGAGGTGTGCCAAATAGGAGCATGCATTCAAATGAGTGGAATCGGTTCGCGTTTGAGGCAAGAAAGAGAGCGACTTGGCCTGTCGCAAAAAGTCTTTGGTGAAATAGGCGGCGTTGAAGCCAACGCACAAGGCAAATACGAAAGTGGAGGGCGCGTGCCCAAGGCCGACTACTTGTCGCGTGTTGCCGAGAGAGGCGTTGATGTGTTGTACGTGCTGACCGGCGTGATTACGCCGATTCAACTGAAAAACCTCAGCCAGATTGAAGAAAAGGTACTGGGTGACTACCGCGTAATGTTCAAGGAAGACCAGGCTGCTATACGCCGCTTGACGGCAACCCTGGCCGAGCACTCCATTTTGCAGAGTAGAAAAATCAAGCCGCAGCCCCGGAATTCCTGACCTATTGCCCAGCAAATAGAGCCGTTCGCCACTCGGTGGATGGCTACTGTGTGTTCAAACTCTATATATATGACGCTTGCAGCTAGGTCTGCGCCTTGGTTTTTTGCTAAGGTGTTCAGCAACCTATAAGACCATATCGCGAGGTGTCTGCTTGATTAGGGTGCTAGTAGTCGATGACCATGATCTCGTTCGTACAGGCATTACACGAATGCTGGCTGACATCGATGGCCTGCAAGTAGTCGGCCAGGCCGAGTCCGGGGAAGAGTCCCTGATCAAGGCCCGGGAGTTGAAACCCGATGTGGTGCTGATGGACGTCAAGATGCCTGGTATCGGCGGTCTTGGCGCCACGACCAAATTGTTGCGCAGCCATCCGGACATCAAAGTCGTGGTGGTGACTGTGTGTGAAGAAGACCCGTTCCCGACGCGCTTGTTGCAGGCGGGAGCGGCGGGTTACCTGACCAAGGGCGCGGGCTTGGCGGAGATGGTGCAAGCCATTCGCCTGGTGTTTGCCGGCCAGCGCTACATAAGCCCGCAGATTGCCCAGCAATTGGCGATCAAATCCTTCCAACCCGTCAGCGACTCACCGTTCGATGTGCTGTCGGAGCGGGAAATCCAGATCGCCTTGATGATCGTCGGTTGCCAGAAGGTGCAGACCATCTCCGACAAATTGTGCCTATCGCCCAAAACCGTCAACACCTACCGCTATCGCATTTTCGAGAAGCTCGCCATCAGCAGTGATGTTGAATTGACCCTGCTCGCGGTGCGCCACGGCATGGTGGACGCCAGCGCCTGACATGAGCACACCGTTTGATCCAAGTGCCTTTCTCTCAACCTGCAGTGGCCGCCCCGGCGTGTACCGCATGTTCGACAGCGAGGCGCGCCTGCTGTATGTCGGCAAAGCCAAGAACCTGAAGAACCGCCTGGCGAGCTACTTTCGCAAGAGCGGTCTCGCGCCGAAAACCGCCGCGCTGGTGACGCGCATCGCCCAGGTCGAAACCACCATCACCGCGAATGAAACCGAGGCGCTGCTGCTTGAGCAGACGTTGATCAAGGAGTGGCGCCCGCCCTACAACATCCTGCTACGCGACGATAAATCCTACCCCTACGTGTTTTTATCCGACGGCAACTTCCCACGGCTGAGCATTCACCGTGGCGCGAAGAAGCAGAAGGGCAAGTATTTCGGCCCGTACCCGAGTGCCGGCGCGATCCGTGAGAGCCTGAGCCTGCTGCAAAAGACCTTTTTTGTGCGCCAGTGCGAAGACAGTTTCTACAAGAACCGCACCCGGCCGTGCCTGCAGTATCAGATCAAGCGCTGCAAGGCGCCTTGCGTGGGCTTGGTCGAGCCGGCCGAGTACGCCGAGGATGTGCGCCACTCGGTGATGTTTCTGGAAGGGCGGAGCAATGCCCTCACCGATGAACTGTCCGGTGCCATGGAGCAGGCCGCCAGCACCCTGGACTTCGAGCGCGCCGCCGAGCTACGTGACCAGATCTCACTGCTACGCCGCGTCCAGGACCAGCAGAGCATGGAGGGCGGCACCGGCGACGTCGATGTGATCGCGGCCTTCGTCAACCCAGGCGGCGCCTGCGTGCACCTCATCAGCGTGCGGGGTGGTCGGGTACTGGGCAGCAAGAACTTTTTCCCACAGACCGGTATCGACGAGGACGTGGCCGAAGTCATGGCGGCCTTCCTTGGGCAGTACTACGTCAGCAGCCCCGAGCGCGATTTGCCGTCGGAGCTGATCGTCAACGTGGTGCATGAAGACTTCCCCACGCTGATCGAGGCGATCCACGAACTGCGCGGCCGTGAGCTGGACATCAGCCACCGCGTGCGTGGCACCCGCGCGCGCTGGCAGCAACTGGCGGTGACCAACGCCGAACAGGCCCTGAGTGCGCGCCTGGCCAATCGACAGCACGTCGCCGCACGCTTCGATGCCCTGGCCGAAGTCCTCAACCTGGACGAACCGCCGCAGCGCCTGGAGTGCTACGACATCAGTCACTCCAGCGGCGAGGCCACCGTGGCGTCGTGCGTGGTGTTTGGTCCGGAAGGGCCGATCAAATCCGATTACCGGCGCTACAACATCGAAGGCGTCACTGCCGGCGATGACTACGCGGCCATGCACCAGGCCCTGACCCGGCGTTTCAGCAAGCTTAAGGACGGTGAGGGCAAACTCCCGGATATCCTGCTGGTGGACGGTGGCAAGGGCCAGTTGTCCATGGCGCGTGACGTGCTCAACGAACTGGCAGTGCCCGACCTGATCCTGCTCGGCGTGGCCAAGGGCGCCACGCGCAAAGCCGGTTTCGAGACGTTGTACTTGAATGATGCCGCCCATGAGTTCACCTTGAAGGGCGACTCACCTGCGCTGCACCTGATTCAACAGATCCGTGACGAAGCCCACCGTTTCGCCATTACCGGTCACCGCGCCCGGCGTGGCAAAACCCGGCGAACCTCAACCCTGGAAGGGGTGGCGGGCGTCGGGCCGACACGGCGACGCGACTTGCTTAAACATTTTGGTGGCTTGCAAGAGCTATCCCGTGCCAGCATTGACGAAATAGCCAAAGCACCCGGTATCAGTAAAAAGCTCGCTGAGTTGATTTATGCGAATCTGCATAGCGAATAGAATGCCTTTCCACCTCGTAGCCAGTTGTGCCGATGAATATCCCTAATCTGATCACCGTTCTACGCGTCCTGCTTATTCCGATTTTCATTCTGTTGTTCTATTTGCCGTACGAATGGAGCTATGCGGCCTCCAGTTCCGTGTTCGCCTTCGCGGCCGCCACCGACTGGCTCGACGGTTATCTGGCCCGGCGCCTGGAGCAGAGCACGCCGTTTGGCGCGTTCCTGGACCCGGTGGCTGACAAGCTCATGGTGGCCGTCGCCCTGGTGTTGCTGGTGCAAGAACACGGCAACCTGTGGCTGACCCTGCCTGCCGCCGTGATCATCGGCCGTGAGATCGTCGTTTCCGCCTTGCGCGAATGGATGGCTGAAATCGGCGCCCGCGCCCACGTGGCCGTTTCCAACATGGGCAAATGGAAAACTGCTGCGCAGATGCTTGCGCTGGTCATCCTGCTAGCCAACCCGTCGCACTTCACCTTCTGGGTCCTGCTGGGCTACGCCTTGCTGCTCGTCGCGGCCGGCCTGACCCTGTGGTCCATGCTCCAGTATTTGCGTGCTGCCTGGCCACATCTGCGCACCACTGTTGAAAAGAAATAAAACTTTTTTGAATCAAAGGGTTGACCGCTTCTGATAATTCTATAGAATGCGCATCACCAAGACGCGGGAATAGCTCAGTTGGTAGAGCACGACCTTGCCAAGGTCGGGGTCGCGAGTTCGAGTCTCGTTTCCCGCTCCAAACACAAAGAAAAAGCCACTCAATAGAGTGGCTTTTTTTTGCCTGTAATTTGGCTTTTCTACAGGGACCTTCAGCTCGCGCCTGGTGTTGGGCTCCGTGCTTAAACCTCCTGGTATCCAGCGACAGTGATTTCACTCGACTGGCGTCGCGTCTCCGGGAGGGGCGGCACACGGTTTATGGGCTCGGCGAAGCGAAAACCCCACCGCCGTTCGTGCCGGCCTGCGACAAGTATCATTTATACCGAGTTGCTCCGCGAACACGCGTCCGCCTTGAGCAGCAGCGATACACGGGCCGTAGTGCTTTCGGTAAACGTCAAGCCGACCCCGTCGACTTGATTAGTGGCATAATGATTTCACGTGTTTCTCAGTGGACGCATGGATGCCATGTTCAAGACGCTTACTTTTCTACTGCTGTTGATCTCTATCACGGGCTGCCAGAGCCTGACCCGACCCGCCGACTACAACGCTCCACTCGTTGGCCTTCGCTGTATGTGGATCGCCGGCCAGAAGCCGTTTGAGCGAGATAATCTGCGGTATATCGAACGCTACGCGGGTTATGGAAATGCCACGTGCAAGGCCATGCTGGGCAAGTTGTATCAGGAAGGCGGCTACGGCGTCGATCAAGACTTCGGCCAGGCCCATGCGCTATTCGTCGAGGCCGCCCAGCTTGACCCGGCTGTGAATGTGCTCTTGGGGCAGATGGCCGAGCGCGGTGAGGGTGAGCCGGTGGACTATGTCAAGGCACGTGAGTTTTACCGCCTCTCGGGCAAGAACGCCGTGTTGCAACTGGGGCGACTCATGGAGGAGGGCAAGGGTGGCCCGCAGGATTTGCCGGGTGCGCTGGCGCTGTATCTGGATGCGGTCGAACGCTGCCGCGATGACGCCTGGGAGGCGATGAACCGTCTGCGTAGAGCAGGGCAGCCGCTCAATGAAAGCCAGGCCCAGCGTTATCAGCAACTGTGGATGAAAGGTTTCGTCAGTTTGCAGACGCGACGTCTGGCGGTAGGGGAAGTATTCGAGGCCGTCAATGCCTCGGGTGCAGCCAAGATCGTGACGTTGGCGTATCGCTTCAAGTCGGACAGTGGCCTGCCCCAGGTGACGATGGTCAAGGGCTCGGGCGATGCCAATGTGGATCAGTGGATCATGAAGGCCGCGGCGCGAATCACCATGGGCGACTCGGCGCCATTGACTGACAGCTCGGGTGAGATGGAGATCAAATCACCCTTGGTTTTTCCTCCTCAAGACACGCCACGCACGTCACACCTGAATTGGATCTGCGGCAGGAAACCCTGTGCTTGATTGCGTCTTCGCTATCGTTTGAGGGTACGTAATGTCTCGTTCTCATCACCGGATGATCATGCTGGGCGTTGTCCTGATGCTGTCGAGCACGATCAGCCTGGCTGCCAATACGCCTTGCTCAGGTCGCAAGGGTGGGATTGCCGGTTGTGATGGGGACGTATTCCTGTGCAACGACGGCTCCATCAGTGTCTCGAAAAGAAGTTGTCTGGCCTACACCGGTAATCAGCAGTCACGGCCCGCGTTGCAACCGCTGCAAGGTCGTACGGGCAGCTGCGGCTGCGGCAGTGGTACTTACTGCACCGGCCCGCGGGGTGGGGTGTACTGCCTCACGCCCTCCGGACAGAAAAGTTACCGGCGGCGTTGATATCTATCCCACAAGTGTCCGGGCATTCTTTGTGTCCAGAGGCTCGAATGGCTTACACACGTGACCGATTCAAGGCGGCTGAATAGGTGTCGAGGGGCGGATAAATACGCCGGCCGGCAATGCTGGTGTGAGGCGCAATCATCAATCAACGGCTGTCTTTGCGCGATGAATTGAGGGTTGCCCTTCACTGCCTTCACTTGATAGCTACGACTCGATCAACTCCCGCACTCGCGCCGTCAAGGTGTCTATCGCAAACGGCTTGGTCAGCACCTGCATCCCCGGCCCGAGGCTGTTGTCGCCGATGATGGTGCTTTCGGCATAGCCGGTGATGAACAGGGTTTTCAGCGCCGGCCGTACTTCTCGGCCAGCATCGGCCATCTGTCGACCGTTCATGCCGCCGGGCAGGCCGACATCGGTGATCAGCAGGTCGATATGCACGTCGGAGCGCAGGATCTTGAGGCCGGTAATGCTGTCGCTCGCTTCGATCAGGCTGTAATCGAGTCCGCCCAGTACATCCATCAGCAGGGTGCGCACACTGGGTTCATCGTCCACGATCATGATGGTCTCGCCGCGCTCGGCCGGGGTGGCGCTGGTACTGTCCAGTTCAGGATCGGCCTCGATGGCCTGCCCCTGGTAGCGCGGCAGGTAAAGGCTGATCGCCGTGCCGCGCCCGACCTGCGATGCAATCCGTGCCTGCCCGCCGGATTGCTTGGCGAACCCGTAAATCATCGACAGCCCCAGGCCGGTACCCTGGCCGATGGGCTTGGTGGTAAAGAACGGATCGAACGCCTTGGCCATGATTTCGGGCGTCATGCCCGTGCCGGTGTCGCTGACTGTCAGCGTCAGGTATTCCCCTTCGGTCAAGTCGTGGGCGCTGGCGGTGGCAGCATCCACGCATACATTGGCGGTTTCAATGCGGATACGCCCGCCGTGGGGCATGGCATCCCGAGCGTTGATGCACAGGTTCAGCAGGGCGTTTTCCAACTGGCTGGCATCCACCAGTGTCGGCCATACGCCGCTGGCACCGAGGGTGTCGACCGTGATGCTGGGGCCTACCGTACGCTGGATAAGTTCGCCCATACCTTCCATCAGCACGTTCACATCGGTTGGCCGTGGGTCCAGGGTCTGCCGGCGCGAGAACGCCAGCAGACGATGGGTCAACGCCGCCGCACGCTTGGCCGCACCCTGTGCGGTGCTGATGTACTTGTCCACTTCTTGCCAGCGCCCTTGTGCGATGCGCAGCCCGGTAAGTTCCAACGCCCCGGAGATACCTGCGAGCAGGTTGTTGAAGTCATGGGCGAGGCCGCCGGTCAATTGGCCCACGGCTTCCATTTTCTGTGACTGTCGCAGTTTTTCTTCGGCCTGGATCAATTCGACGGTGCGCTCGGCCACGCGTTGTTCCAGGGTTTCATTCAGGGCGCGCAGTGCGGCAGTCGCACGGTCGCGCTCAGCCTCGACAGAGCGGCGACTCTCCACATCGATGACCACGCCCGGCAGCGTCAACGGTGTGCCATCTTCGGCAAGGTCAACGCGCCCATTGGCTTCGATCCAATAATATCGACCGTCATCGCGACGCACGCGGTACTGGTGGGCATAGGCGCCACCCCGGGCAATCGCAGCATGGATGGCGGTGGTCAGTCCCTCCCGGTCTTCCGGGTGTACCGAGGTCATCACCTGCGCGAGGCTAAGGCCCTCATGGCCCAAGGCCGGGTCCACGCCAAAGGCGCGGGCGAAGGCTTCATCGATGCTGAAGCGGTCGCTGGGAATGTCCCAGTGCCAGGTGCCGATGATTGCGCCGGCAGCCAGCGCCAGTTGTACACGCTCCACGTTTTGCCGCGCCACTGCCTCGCTGATGCGCAGGCGCTCCTCGGCGTTGCGGCGTTCAGTGACGTCGCTGAAGATAATTGCGATTTGCCGGTCAGCCGGATCACCAACGCGCACCGCGCGTACATCGAACCAGCGCTTGAATGCTTCGGCATAGCTTTCGAAGGTTGCCGGCTCACCGGTCTTGGCCACGTGCCCGTAGGTCTCGAACCAGAACTGTTCCAGGTCCGGCGCGAATTCGGTGACCCACTTGCCGCGCAGGTCGACCCCGGCTTGATGCTCGAAGGCCGGGTTGGCTTCGACGAAGCGGTAGTCGATCGGTCGGTCATCGGCGTCAAACTTGACCTTGACGATGGCGAACGCCGACTCGACCGTCTCCAGGATTGTGCGAAAGCGTTCTTCGCTCTGACGCAGTGCGGTGTGCTCAACGCGCATGCTGGACAGGTCGAGCACCGCCTGGCGGTAGCACGCTTGCGTTTCATCCACAGAGCGCTGCGCCGCGCCATTGCCAGGTGAACCTGACAACGGATCAAGGCCTGCGCCTTCCAGCAGGGCACGCAAATGCAGGACTTGCGCCTCCAGTTCTGCACGAGTCAGGTTTTTCACTGCTGTTTCCATAGACGAGTTAGAGGGGCTCCCAGCCGCTGTATGACCGGCGCCCCTGTCACAGGGTTCAATTGTTGCGGCGCGCGGCATCCCGACGAGTAAAGTCGGGTTTTCCGTAGCTGGCTACTCTTTCAGGTCTGCATCGCGCAGGCGCACATCACCTGTCGCAGCACTGTCCTTGCCGGGGCCTCGACCCCACTGTAGTGCGCCGGATGCGCAGCAGGTCTTGGTACGCTTCAGCGCGTTTCGTCTCGGCCACCCGCTTGGCTTCAGAAAAACGCAGCCAGGCATCGGCATCCGCCAGGCTAGTGTCAATGATGTCGTAGGCGGCTTTCTCCAATCGATCTGCTTCGTAGAACAGTTCGGCATTCCTGGCGAGTTCGTCCGGGACGAAGGGTGTCGATGCTTCACGCGTGTTCGCGGCCATGGCCTTTACCTCAAGGTCGTCGTAGGCGAGCGCGGTGAAGGGCGCCTAGGGTGCCGGGTTCGTAGCTCGCACAAGGACTGACACAAGCCGTTCTTGTGTCTGGGGTCCTGCTTAATGGAGAGGTAAAAGCGCAGAATCGTTCAAGTTAGTGCAAGGTTGGGGGCGTTGAGCCTTCAAACTGCCCAAACGATGGGTCAGGCAGGGCGTACAGGAAATGTACGTCGATGTACATTCCCTGTGCGCTGCACGTCTTGCGGTGTAGAGTGGCGTGCAATTCCCTGGCAAAGGTAACCCCCGGATGTCGCACACCGTAAAACCGCGAGGCAAGGCCCAGGACACCGGCTGGCGAGGCTCGGTCGACGTGTGGCTGGACGCCGCTTACGCCGCCTTGAAAGAGTCCGGCATCGACGCCGTACGCGTCATGCCACTGGCCAAGCAATTGGGCTTGTCGCGTACCAGTTTCTATTGGTTCTATGAGGACCGCGAGCAATTGCTCGCCGCCTTGCTGACCCGCTGGCGCGACAAGAACACCGGCAACCTGGTGCACCAGTGCGAACGTTATGCCGAGAGTATTTCCGAAGCCATCCTCAACGTCTTCGAGTGCTGGTTGAACCCGGAATTGTTCGACTCGCAATTCGAATTTGCCGTACGCAGTTGGGCGATGCAGTCGGCGGATGTCTCGGCAGAAATCGCGTTGGCCGATGACACCCGTATCAACGCGCTGACCGGTATGTTCCGGCGTTTTGGCTACGATGAAGAGGCGGCCGATGTGCGTGCCCGGACCATCTACCTGACGCAGATCGGCTATATCTCGATGAACACCACCGAGGATGTGGTGGTGCGGTTCCGGCGTATTCCGCAGTACGTCAGCGTGTTCACCGGCAAGGCGTTGAAGCGGCGTGAACTGGACCGCTTCTATGGGGCATTTGGCTACGCCGAAACCGCACCGGGCGTGTTTGAGCTTTTTTAGAGGTCCTTGACCAACCGCAACGCATCGTAGATCGCCGCATGGGTATTGCGTGCGGCCACCGCATCGCCGATCCGGAACAACTGGAAGCGGCCCTCGGCGTGGGTCACGATGTTCTGCACGTTGCCGGCAATCAAATCGTGCTGCTCGACCGCGCCGCCGTTGCTGGAGTGCGCGCGCAGGTCGAAGTACAGGTCGTCCAGCGGAACCGTGCCATGGTTGATCACCACTTGGTCGACCACCCGCTGTTTGTGCACCGTGCCGTAGTCACTGCCAAAACGGGCGACCAGCCGACCGTCGCGTTTCTCCACCGACTCGACCCGATAGGTCACGGTAAAGATCACGTCCAGGTCCTGCAGGCTGCGCATGTAGGGCACCAGGTTCATGGCCATGACTTCCGGGGCGAACGCGCGGTCCGGGGTGACGATTTCGACGCTCGCGCCGCTTTGCGCAATCACCTCGGCGGCTTGCAGCGCGGCATGGTCGCCGGCATCGTCGAAGATCAACACATGACGCCCCGGTTTGACGTCGCCTGAAATGATGTCCCAGGTCGACACCACCAGTTCATTGCCCTCGGCGAGCACCTCGGTATGGGGCATGCCGCCGGTGGCGACGATTACCACGTCCGGCTCATGGGCCAGCACCGTCTCGGCCTCGGCCCAGGTATTGAAGTGGAATGTCACGCCAAGGCGTTCGCACTGGGCCATGCGCCAGTCGATGATGCCGATCATTTCGCGACGCCGCTCGCTCAGGGCGGTCAGGCGGATTTGCCCGCCGGGCCGGTCTGCCGCTTCCAGTACTGTCACCTCATGGCCGCGCTCGCCGGCAACCCTTGCGGCTTCCAGCCCTGCCGGGCCCGTGCCGATAACCAGCACTTTGCGCTTTACGGCCGCCTTGGGAATGTCGTGGGGCATGCTGGTTTCCCGGCCGGTCGCCGCGTTGTGGATACAGTAGGCAGCGCCACCCTGGTAGATGCGGTCCAGGCAGTAGTTGGCGCCGACACAGGGCCGGATATCTTCTTCACGCCGCTCGATGATCTTGCGCACGATATGTGGGTCGGTCATATGGGCGCGGGTCATGCCGACCATGTCCACCTTGCCCGATGCGATGGCGTAGCGTGCGGTGGCGACGTCCGGGATTTTCGCCGCGTGGAAGGTGGGGAATCCGGTGGACGCGCGGATCTCGCCGGCAAACTCCAGGTGCGGCGAGTTGCGCATGCCCTGGATCGGAATCACGTCGGTCAGGCCCGCGTCCGTATCGATGTGCCCGCGTACCACGTTGAGGAAGTCCACCAGCCCGCTGTCCTTGAGCATGTGCGACACCTGCAGGCCTTCGTTGGCGGTGAACCCGCCCGGCAGCGCTTCGTCACCGGTGTAGCGCACGCCCAGCAGAAAGTCTTCACCGACGCGCTGGCGAATGCCGCGCAGGACGTCGAAGGTAAAGCGCATGCGGTTTTCCAGGGAACCACCGTAAGGGCCCTCTAGCTCGTTGGTCAGTGGCGACCAGAACTGGTCCATCAAATGACCGTAGGCTTGCAGTTCCAGGCCATCCAATCCGGCCGCTTTCATACGCTCGGCGGCGTCGACGTAGTCCTTGATGATCCGCTCGATGTCCCAGTCTTCCAGCTTCTTCGGGAAGGAGCGGTGTGACGCCTCGCGGCGGTGCGAGGGCGAGACCACCGGCAGCCAGTCGGCCTTGTCCCAGCGTGTACGACGGCCCAGGTGCGTTAGCTGAATCATCACCGCCGCGCCGTGTTCGTGGCACTCATCGGTCAGGTCCTTCAACCAGCCGACCACCTCATCTTTGTACGCCAGCACGTTGTTGAACACCGGCGGGCTGTCCCGTGATACGGCGGCGGAACCTGCGGTCATGGTCAAGGCCACGCCCGCCTTGGCACGTTCGACGTGGTAGGCGCGGTATAACGCCTGCGGCATGCCGTCCACCGGGTAGGCCGGCTCGTGGGCCGTGGTCATGATCCGATTGCGCAGGGTCAGGTGCTTGATTTTGTAAGGCTGCAGCAGGGGATCGCTGGACATTATTCTGTGCTCCGTAGTGGGCATCATCAGGCTCGGCGATCTGAAATTAGGATAAATGTACATAGGTGTCAATAATGGTAGACATGCATGTACATTTTTATTGCGGGGCCCTGAACTCATCGCTAAGATCGGCCTCACCCCTTAGGAGGACGCCTGATGAATGCTCATGTGCACTATCGGAAAAAAGCCTGTGCCTACCTGCTCGGCCTTGCGCTGGGAGCCAGTGCGGCGGTGACCCAAGCAGAGGAAAAACCACCGGTCCGCATCGGTTGGGTGAACTGGTCCGACACGGAAATCACCGTCAAGCTCGCCAGTACGGCCTTGCAAGAGCATCTCAAGCAACCGGTCAAGTTGGTGATGGCCGACATCGGCATCCAGTTCCAGGCGCTGGCCAACGGCAACATCGACCTGATTCCGATGGTCTGGCTACCCAGTACCCACAAGGCGTTCTACGACAAGTACAAGGACCGGCTCGAAGACCTTGGCGTGCTGTATGAAGGGCGAATCGGCATGGCCGTGCCCACCTCGGTGCCGGTTGCAGAAGTCGCCAGCGTGGAGGACCTGAACAAGCCTGGGATCCGCGAGAAGTTCGACGGCAAGATCTTGACCTCCGAAGTCGGCAACGGCCAGTACACACTCACCGTCAGGGCGATCGAGGACTACAAGTTGACGGGCTACAAACTGGTGGGGTCTTCGGAAAGCGGCATGCTCAACGAGATGGACCGCAATCTCAAGCGTGACAAGTGGTCATTGGTCAACGCCTGGAGCCCGCACTGGATGTTCTCCAAATGGTCGCTGCGCTACCTGGAGGATCCCAAGCAGATCTTCGGCGGCGCCGAACAGATCCACGCCATGGCCCGCAAAGGCTTCAGCCAGGAACACCCCGAGGTGGCGTACTTCTTTGCGCATTTCTCCCTCCCCCAGGCCGACCTCGAAGCGTTGATGATGCAGGCGCGGGAGAGCACGGCAGACAAGGCGGTGGCGGCGTATTACGCGGCGAACAAAGCGCGTTTTGAGGGGATGTTCAATCCAGAACTGGTTTCCCGCACCCGGTAAGCCTGCTTATGCCTGCGACTTGAACATCGGCAAACGCGCCAGCATCCAGTCCAACAGCTCCTGGGCGGGGGCTGCCAACGGGCGTGCGGCCTTCACCAGCAATTTGGCTTCCACCCCCAGCAGTAGGGGGTGATCGATCAGCACCGATGCCAGCTCGCCATTTTCGATCTCCCGAGAGGCCGCGAACTCCCCGGCCAGCGAGGCAAAGTCGCCACTGGCAACCAGACGCTTGAGCGCCGCCAGCGAATTGCTGACCAGGGTCGGGCGCACCTGGATCTTCTCGGCATACTCAAGCAGGGTGATGGCGTGCCCGATGCCGAAGGTGGTGGGGGTGAGGACCAGCGGGCATTCGAGCACGTCCTGCACACTGGCCATGCTGCCGCGCACAGCCAATGGGTGGTCGGGGCGCACCAGCAACATCACCGGCTGCAAGGAGGCAGCGCGAAACTCAATGTGCGGGTGCGTCGGCGGGTTGTACGCCAGGCCAATGTGCGCACGGTTTTCAGCGACTTCGTTGAGCACATCCACCACCGGCAGGATATCCAGCGTGACTTCCAGTTTGGGGTACTGCTTGCAGAAAGGCGCGAGCACGTTGTCCACCAGCACATCGACATACCCTTCACTGATCACCACGCGCACATGGCCTTGCTGCAAGCCCTTGATCGCCTGCAACTGGTCTTCGAGTTTCTCCTGCTGTGAACGATAACCGCGCCAGAATTCAAGCAAATGCGCGGCCGCCTCGGTCGGTTGTACGCCACGGGCCTGGCGCTCGAATAGCTTCGCGCCGAGTTCTTCTTCCAGCAGTTTGATCTGGCGGGTGATCACCGACGGCGAGGTGTTGATGCTGTCCGCCGCCCCCCGGATAGAACCGTGCATCAGCACTTCATGAAAGTAGCGCAGGCGTTGTTGATTGATCTCTCGCATGAGGGTCACCGTCGTAAAGGTTGCGTTGCCTATAAAGCAACACTACGCGAACTTAGTTGCTCTTGCTGGCGATAATGGCGCGGCGCACCATGGATTGGCAAGCCCGCAGCACCCACAAGAATAATGGGAGACACGTATGCCAACCGCTCCGGCACCCGCAACCAACGAGGCCATTGCTGCCCTCTACCACAAACTCAATTGGCGGCTGTTGCCGCTGTTGTTCATCGGCTACGTCTTCGCTTATCTGGACCGCATCAATGTCGGCTTCGCCAAGCTGCAGATGCAAAGCGACCTGGGCTTGTCCGATGCGGCGTACGGCGCCGGTGCCGGGATTTTCTTCGTCGGCTACGTGCTGTTCGAATTGCCCAGCACCCTTATGCTGCCGCGCATCGGCGCGCGCAAAACCTTCAGCCGCATTCTGGTGCTGTGGGGCATCACCTCCGCCTGCATGCTGTTTGTGCGCGACGTGCCGACGTTTTATGCCATGCGCTTTTTGCTGGGCGTGTTCGAAGCCGGTTTTGCACCGGGCATGATCTATTACCTGTCCCGTTGGTACGGCCCGAGCCGCATGGCGCGGGCGATTGCCATCGTGTTTATCGCCGGGCCCATGGGCGGCATCCTGGGTGGCCCGATTTCAGCGTGGCTGATCACCACGTTTGCCGGCGTCGGCGGCCTGGCCGGGTGGCAATGGATGTTCCTGATCGAAGGCCTGCCCTGTGTGTTTCTCGGCGTGCTCATGTACGTCGTGCTGTGTGATCGGCCCGCAGACGCGCCGTGGCTGAATGCCGCCGGAAAGCAGTTGCTGGAAACCGAACTGGGCACTGCGAGCGCGCGCAGCCATTCATTTCGTGCCGTGTTGCGCGACCCCAAGCTATATGTCCTGGCATCGGCGTACTTCTGCATCATCTTTTCGATCTACGCCATGAGCTTCTGGCTGCCGGCCGTCATCAAAGCCCTGGGCGTCAACGACACCCAGCAGTTGGGCTGGTACGCCGCGTTGCCTTATGTCGGCGCGGCACTCGGTATGTATTGGATCGGACGGCGTTCGGACCGCCTCGGCGAGCGACGCCTGCACTGCGCCATCCCTGCTGCCACCGGCGCCGTCCTGCTGATCCTCTATCCCCTGGCAGGCGGCAACCTGCTGGTGTCGATGGCACTGCTGACCCTGTCGATCAGCATGATGTTCATGGCCTACACCGTGTTATGGGCGATGCCCTCCGAGCACATCAAGGGCGAAGCGGCCGCGGGCGGCATTGCCTTGATCAATACCATCGGACTGTCCGGTGGTTTCTGGGGCCCGGCCATGATCGGCTGGGCCAAAACCGCTACCGGCAGCCTCGACACGGGGCTCATCGCCGTGGGCTGTGTGTTCCTGTGCGCGGCCTTCGTGATCATCGCGACCAAACCGCGAACACGCACCGGGCAGACGGGCGATTACATCCGCAGTCATTGAAACCAACGAGGAAACCATCATGCTTTTATACCTGTCGACCTGGGCCGAGATCGGCCAGTTCCTTGAGCGCAGCCGCACCATCGTGATTCCGATCGGCTCCAACGAGCAGCACGGCCCCACCGGTTTGTTGGGCACCGATTGGATGTGCCCGGAGATCATTGCGTGCCAGGCGCAAAAAAGCGCCGATATCCTGATCGCGCCAACGTTCAACATAGGCATGGCCCAGCACCACATCGGCTTTCCCGGCACGATCTCGCTGCGACCCTCGACGTTTATTGCCGCCATCGGCGACTGGGTGCACTCGCTGGTCGCCCACGGCTTTGAAAAGATCCTGCTCCTCAATGGTCATGGCGGCAATGTCGCCTCCATTGAAGCCGCATTCTCCGAGTTGTACGCCGAGGCAAGTTTCGCCCGGCGCCCTGCGGGATTCGCGCTGAAGTTATGCAATTGGTGGGACCTTGAAGGTGTCGGTGAACTGGCCAAGGAACAGTTCCCCACCGGGCACGGCATTCATGCCACACCGTCGGAGATAGCGGTGACCCAATGGGCCTACCCGGAGGCGATCAAAACCGCTGACTACTCGCCTCAAATCGCGCCCTGGGGCCCGATCCGTGAAGCCTTTGATTTCCGTGCGCGCCATGTGGACGGGCGCATGGGTTCAGACCCGGCGCAGGCCAGCCCGGACAAGGGACGTGATCTGGTGATGATGGCTGCGCGAGGTTTGATACAGGAAGTCGAAGCGTTCAGTAGTGAGCCGATGCCAACGCCTTACGCGAGAGGCTCAGGCGTATGAAAACCTGTCACGGGCCGCTCTCAACGCGTCGCGAACGGCATCGGTGCGCAACTGCAGTGTCATTTGCGTCTCGTCGATCACGATTTCCGCGACGATCAACACGCAGATCAGCGGCGCGGTTACGAACCAGTGGCACCAGCACTGGGTCGCCAGCGACACGGAAACGCCGATGATCCACAGCGCCAGCACCCACTTTGGCGCGTGCTGTTGCAGCGGCACCCAGAACCGTTGCAGCCTTTTCAGGCGGGCCGTGTGCAGGCGCAGTGACTCTTCAAGGAGTGACAGGGAAGGGCTCATGTTCACACTCGTTAAGTTATCCGGGCACGACTGGGGAGGGACTTCCCCAGCCACGACAAGTTGATGCGGTCAACTTCTATCCAATGCCCGCTTTGAGGTGCTGCGATGCAGCTTTTGAACGCAATGCACATACATTCGGCGTCCAACAGGACAAAGCATCGATAGCGTTGAATGGGTCTGAACAGCCTGGAAAAGATGTGCATGACGGGCCGGGTTTACTCAAAGGTTCCAACTGAGTTCGAACAGCGTTCCGCCGTTTTCCATTTTTCGACACGTCACCGCGCCACCATGGGCAATGGCAATCGCGCGCACCACCGCCAGGCCCAGGCCACTGCCGCCCTGGGCGCGTGAGCGAGAGTTTTCGCCGCGCTGGAAGGCTTCGAACAGGTGCGTCGCAAAATCCTCATCAATGCCAGGGCCGTCGTCGCGTACCCTCAGGTAGTGAACGCCGTCGCGCGTGCTCAGGTGCACATTGACGTTGCCAGGTGTCGCGTGCCGACGCACGTTGTCCAGCAGGGCCAGCAAGGCCTGGCGAATCCGTGCAGGGTCGCAGCGCAGGGTGCGGCGTTGCAGGTCCAGTTGCAGGGTAAAACCAGCAGCGGCCAGGCTGGGTTCGAACAGCCGCACATCGTCCTCAACCCCTGCGGCGAGGTCGGCGTCTTGCACGTTGACTTCCAGGTAGCCGCTGTCCCCCAGACCGACCACGCGCAAATCCTCGATCATCCGTGCCAGCCCTTCGACCTGCCCAAGCAGGCTGTAGAACTGCGCCGTGTCCGGCTCGAACACCCCCTCGGCCAAGCCTTGCAGGCGACCGCGCAGGATGGTCAGTGGCGTGCGCAGTTCATGGGCAATGGCTGCATTCCAGAATGCTTGTTCCTGTGCCATACGTTTCAAGCGTTGGGCCATGCTGTTGAAGTCATTCACCAAAATAGCCGCCTCACCGATGGACTCGTCGCCGGCCACGGCTTGCACATCGAGATCGCCGTCCGCCAGCTTGCGCAGGTTCTCGGCCACTGAGTTCAATGGCATCAGGATGCGCCGCGACAACTTGGTGGCGACAAATGCGCCGACGGCCAGGCTGACGCAGGTGGTCAAGCCCATCCACGCCCATTCGGCATTGGCCGGCATCCACTCGTCGACCTGCTCGTCCGGAAGTGGCCAGTAGGTCCAAAGCAGGGCGTAGAACACATAGGAGCCGATCACTGCCAGGGCGACCACGCACAGCACCACGACCGACATGGACAAGATGATCTGGCGGCTCAAACCATTGAATAGTTTCACGCGCCACTCCCGAACCGATAACCCACCCCGCGAATGCTCGCCGGCACGCCTTGCAGCCCAAGGTCTTCGATCTTGCGGCGCAACTTGCTGATATGGCTGTCGACTGTACGTTCCAGGCTGTCGCTTTCCGGCGAGCACAGCGCCAACAATTCCGCGCGGCTGAACACGCGTTTCGGCGCTCGGGCCAACTGGGCCAGCAGTTTGAACTCGGTGACGGTCAGCAGCAGCGGCAGGGCGTTGCCCGAGATGTTCACCGTGACCTGATGGCTCTCGATATCGATCTCAAACCCATCCACCCGCAACACGCTGGCGCTGACACCGGATGTGTAGTTGACGGAGCGCCGCAGCACCGCCTGGGTACGGGCCACCACCTCGGCCGGGTTGAACGGCTTGACGATGTAGTCATCGGCGCCGATACGCAAACCCATCAACTTGTCCATGTCCTGGTCCTGTGCGGTCAGCATGATCACCGGCGTGTTGCCGCGATGGCGCACTTCGGCCAGGACTTGCCAGCCATCGACATGGGGCATCAGCACATCCAGCAGCATCAGGTCTGGCTTGAGGCTCAGGTGCAGTTCCAGCGCGCGCCGGCCATCAAGGGCGTGGGCGGTACGGAAGCCGCTGCGCTTGAGATAGGCGATGAGGATATCCGCGATCTCGGGCTCGTCTTCGGCGATCAGCACCAAGGCCTGGTTCTCTCGGATGCTGTTGGGACGGGGTGTCGATGCGACGGGGTAATCGTTCATAGTCTGCTCGGTGAAGAGGCCTTGTCGTGATTGCCGCTCCATGGCCCACGCTGTCAGGTGTTGATCATAGCTTCTGGGTAAGGGCGCCCAACATTTGGTTGGCGGTGGAAATCACTTTGGAGTTCATCTCGTAGGCCCGCTGCGTGGTGATCATATTGACCATCTCTTCAACCGTGCTCACGTTCGAAGTCTCCAGGGCGCGCTGCAACGTGGTGCCAAAGCCGTTGAGCCCCGGCGTACCGACTTGGGGCGCGCCACTGGACGCGGTTTCCAGGAACAGGTTGTTGCCGATTGCCTGCAAACCAGCCGGGTTGATGAAGTCGGCGGTCTGCAGGTTGCCGATCACTTGCGCCGCGGAGTTGCCGGCCAGAGTGATGGACACCGTGCCGTCCTGGCCGACGGTGAAGGTCTTGGCGTTGTCCGGCACCACAACGGCGGGCTCCAGGGCGAACCCGCTGGCGGTGACCACCTGGCCATTGGCATTCAGGTGGAAGGTGCCGTCACGAGTGTAGCCGGTGGTACCGTCCGGCTGCAGCACTTGGAAGAACCCTCGGCCATTAACGGCCAGGTCCAGCGGTTGTCCGGTGGTCTGCAGGCTGCCGGCGCTGAAGTTCTTCTGGGTGCCGACGATCTGTACGCCGGTGCCCAGTTGCAGTCCTGATGGCAATGCACTGTCCTGCGTCGACTGCGCGCCCGGCTGGCGCTTGATCTGATACAGCAAGTCCTGGAACTCGGCACGGTCGCGTTTGAAACCGGTGGTCGAGACGTTCGCCAGGTTGTTGGAAATGGTCGTCAGCTGGGTGTCCTGGGCCGACAAGCCGGTTTTTGCGACGTACAGGGCTGGAATCATGGGGTTCTCCGTGTGACCCGTTCAAGGGGGCACTGTGATGAACCTGATTGTGCGCAACCAACGTGCGCATTCATGGGAGGTTTTGTGGAGGAATGATGGAGAGGGCAGTTTTTTTCCGGCCATGCGCATTTAAGCCAGGCTCGATCAAACTCGCAGTAGAGCGCGCGGTCTGCGGTGGCAACGTTGTCGCTGTTTTGGGAGGCGCCAGTGTGCACAAGGGGTGGAGTTTTACGGGAGGTTCGATGGAGGGGGCGTGGAGCCGATGGGAAACGCAATCACAGGGGCTGGATAAATTTCACATACACCTGCTCAGGGTCGTGGTCGTCCAGGTTGTCGATCTGCCCGCTCGGCACGAATCCAGCCTTGGCAAGCAGCGCCTGGGCTGCGGTGTTTGACGCATTGGTCGACGCAAACAACTTGGGCGTCTTGCATGCCGCCTGTGCCGCGGCCAGCAATCGCAGCGCCACACCTCGACGCTGGTGCGCCGGCGACACGACGACCAGCGCCACAAAGCCGTGATCGAAAAAGTCATGGGTCAGCACCAGGTAACCGGCGCATCGGCCAGCGGTGTCGACGGCAACCAGGCATTGTTGGCGAATCACAGCATCGTGGATGAACACGCGACGATGGGTGTGAGCGGTTGCGTAGGTGTCCAGTTCGATCAGGGCACGCACGTCGTCGGGTGTGGCTTGGCGAATGGGATCTTTCGCGTGGTTGCTGTCGTTAGGCATTGGAAGCGTCCTGCCAGTGTTGGAGTGCTGCTTTGACAGAGCCTACTCCATGGGTTGCTGACCTGGAAACACCCTTCCTTTCCAACGTTGCCTTCTGGCTTTTGCGCAGCCTCATGTCGATATCAGACCAATCTATGCCGCTCCCAGGCTATTTTCGATGAAGTCAGGCCGCGTAAGGTGACCCATCATTAAGAAATGATGATCGCCTGACTCTTCAGTCAGTACGCCCTAACGTCGATCACCGAGAACAACAAAAACAATGAATAGCCTGAATTCCAACGATTCCAACGGCCAGTTGGCGCAAGGCTTCAAGCCGCGTCATGTGACCATGCTTTCCATCGCAGGCATTATCGGCGCGGGGTTGTTTGTCGGTTCCGGGCATGCGATTGCGGCGGCGGGGCCGGCGGTACTCCTGGCTTATCTGTTCTCCGGCACACTGGTGGTGCTGGTGATGCGCATGCTGGGGGAGATGGCGGTGGCCAATCCTGACACCGGGTCTTTCTCGACCTATGCCGACCAGGCCATCGGTCGCTGGGCCGGGTTCACCATCGGTTGGTTGTACTGGTGGTTCTGGGTGCTGGTGATCCCTATCGAGGCCCTGGCCGCCGGGCATATCCTCAACCAGTGGTTCCCGCAGATCGACGCTTGGCTGTTTGCCTTGTTGTCGATCTTTTTGTTGGTGGTCACCAATTTGTTCAGCGTGTCCAAATACGGCGAGTTCGAGTTCTGGTTCGCCATGGCCAAGGTCATTGCGATCATCGCTTTCATCGGCCTAGGCTTTGCGGTGCTGATGGGCTGGATTCCCGAGCGGGAGGTCAGCGGGTTGAGTCGGTTGATGGAGGAACACGGTGGGTTCGCGCCCAACGGGCTGTCGGCGGTGGTCGGGGCCTTCATCACCATCATGTTCAGTTTTATCGGCACGGAGGCGGTCACCATCGCGGCGGCCGAGTCCAGCAACCCCGCGCAGAACATCGCCCGGGCCACGCGCTCGGTGATGTGGCGCATCGGTGTCTTCTACCTGCTGTCGATCTTCGTGGTGATTTCCGTAGTGCCATGGAATGACCCGTTGCTGGCGTCGGTCGGGTCTTACCAGCGTGCACTGGAACTGATGAACATTCCCCACGCCAAGTTGCTGGTTGACGTGGTGGTGTTGATCGCCGTGGCCAGTTGCATGAATTCCTCCATCTACATTGCCTCGCGCATGCTGTTTTCCCTGGGCAAGCGTGGGGATGCACCCGCACTGATGAAGAAAACCTCGGCGGCCAGTGTGCCGCGGGCTGCGGTGATTGCCAGCACCATCCTGGGCGCGGGCGTAACCCTGTTCAGTTACTTCGCGCCGGCCGGGTTGTTCCAGTTCCTGCTGGCCAGTTCGGGTGCCATCGCCTTGCTGGTGTACCTGGTGATCGCCGTGTCCCAGTTGCGCATGCGCAAGATCCTGCGCCAGCGCAACGTCACGTTGACCTTCCAGATGTGGCTGTTTCCCTGGCTGACCTGGCTGGTCATCGCGTTCATCTGTGCCGCATTGACGGTGATGCTGGTAACGCCTGAACACCGATTTGAAGTGTCATCGACCATCGGCCTGGCCCTGGTGATTTCCCTGGTCGGTTTGCTGACTGCACGACAGCCGGAACGCACGCAAAAAACAGTGGGCGCAGCCTCACAGCTATGAGTGGCCGCCCTGTAAGCAGCATCGTGTTCCTGCTGCTGGACCAGTTCACCCTGATGTCACTGGCTTCGGCGGTCGAACCCTTGCGCATGGCCAACCAGCTGTCGGGCCAGGAGCTCTACAAGTGGCACACCGCGAGTTCGGACGGTAACCCCGTGTGGGCCAGTGACGGTGTGCCCATCACCCCAGAGGGTTCGATATTCAGCGTGCCGCCGGCCGACATTGTGATTGTCTGTGGTGGCATTGGCATCCAGGGCACTGTGACCGGCGAACTGGTCAAGTGGTTGCGCGGCCAGGCGCGTTACGCCAAGCGACTGGGCGGTATCTGCACCGGTAGCTTTGTGTTGGCACGGGCCGGCTTGCTGGATGGCTATGAATGCAGTGTGCATTGGGAATGGTTGGCGGCCATGCAGGAGGCCTTTCCACGGGTCACCGTCAGCTCCAGTCTGTTCAGCCTTGACCGTGACCGTCTCACCAGCTCGGGCGGCACGGCGCCCTTGGACATGATGCTGCACCTGATTGGTCGTGATCACGGGCACGAGCTGTCAGCGGCCATCTCCGACATGTTTGTGTACGAACGGATTCGTAACGAGCAGGACCATCAGCGCGTGCCCCTCAAGCACATGCTCGGCACCCAGCAGCCCAAGTTGCAGGAAATCGTGGCGTTGATGGAGGCCAACCTGGAGGAGCCGATCAACCTGGATGAGCTGGCCGCGTATGTCGCGTTGTCCCGTCGCCAGCTTGAGCGCATGTTCCAGAAATACCTGCACTGTTCGCCTTCGCGCTATTACCTGCGGCTGCGGCTGATCCGTGCGCGGCAGTTGCTCAAGCAGACGCCCATTTCCATCGTGGAGTTGGCGGTGCTTTGCGGCTTTGTGTCCACGCCGCATTTCTCCAAGTGCTACCGCGAGTACTTCGGCGTGCCGCCCAGTGACGAACGCTCGATCACCGACAGCGAGCGAGCCATCGTGATCAAGCCGGTGATGCACGCGTTGCCTACCCCCGTGCCCATGAATGTAATGGAGCAGGCGCGGGGCGAGGCAACGTTTGCCAGTGTGAAAAACCTGAAGTCCTGAACTCAGCGCATGTGCAGGATGATCGGGCTGCTGCTCGCCGGGTCGGTGTGCCCGCGCAGCTTGCCCACCGCGTTGGCGTCAACCGCGCCCCCGTTGTTGCCCCAGGTGCTACGCACGTAGCTCAACACCTCGGCGATTTCCGTGTCGGACAGTTGCTCACGGAACGCCGGCATGCGGTAGGCATCCGGCACGCCAGACGCCACCACGCGTTGCGAGCCGTTGAGGGTGATGTTGATCGCCGAGGCGCTTTCCTTCGCCAGCGCCGAGGTGGCCCCGGCGAGGGGGGGCATCCACTCGGGCTGGCCCTTGCCGTCGAGGCCATGGCAGGAGGCGCAGCGGGTTGCGTAAGTGTGGGCGCCGGGGGCGTCTTGCACCGCTGCCACCGCCTGATACTGCCAGGGGGCGCCGTCGCGCTGCGGGTCGCCGGGCAATGACTTGAGATAGCGGGCGATGGCCGCCAGGTCGTCGTCCTGCATGAACTGCGTGGAGTTGTTGAAGGCTTCGGTCATCGAGCCGTAGACCACTGCATGGGCGTTGCGCCCGGTCTTGAGGAACTGCACGATCTGCGGTTCGCTCCAACGGCCCAGCCCGGTGTTGGGGTCCTGGCGCAGGCTGGGTGCGTACCAGCCATCGAGCAGGGCGCCGGCGAGGAACGGCGCGCCGGCTTCGTCCAGGGCTTTTTCGTTGAAGGCCAGGCCGCGTGGCGTGTGGCAACTGCCGCAGTGGCCGGGGCCCTGGACGATGTAGGCGCCGCGGTTCCACAGGGCGTCCTGGTCGGGCTTGGCGGCGTAAGTCGCAGTGGGGGCGAACACGCCATTCCACAGCGCGATGGGCCAGCGCATATTCAGCGGCCAGGGAATATCACTGGGGATATTCGGCTGGTTGGCCGGTTTTATGCCCTGCATGAAAAACGCGTACAGCGCTTTTATGTCGTCATCGCTGAGTTTCACGTAGGACGGGTAGGGCATGGCCGGATACAGCCGGCGGCCGCCCGGTGCTACGCCATGGCGCACCGCACGGTCGAAGTCGGCCAGGCTGTAGGTGCCGATACCCGTGGATTTGTCCGGCGTGATGTTGGTGGCGTGGATCGCCCCCAACGGCGTGGCCATTTCCAGGCCCCCGGCGAACGGTGCCTTGCCCGCCAGACTGTGGCAGGCCACGCAGTCGCTGAGACGGGCAACATACTCGCCACGGCTGACCAGGGCGGGTTCGAAGGTGGCGCCCGCCTGTTCCTGTTCGAACGGCGTAGCCGGTTCACGGGTGACGTACCAGGCCAGCAGGCCTGCGGCGACCAGGCAGGGCAGCGCCAGCCAGCCTGCGGTTCTTGCGAATCGACGGTTGTTCATGGGCGTTTCCTGAAGGTCAGCTGAAAGTGTGTCGGCTCAAGGGCAGGCTGCGCACGCGCTGGCCTGTCAACTGTGCCACCGCATTGGCCACGGCCGGTGCCACGGCTGGCAATGGAGGCTCGCCGATACCGCCCATTTTTTCGCCACTCTCGACCACCCGCACATGCACCCGCGCCATCTGCGCAGGCGCCAGGATCGGGTAAAGGTCGTAGTTGCGCGCCCGGGGCTTGCCGTCCACGTAGACCGCTTCTTCCAATAAGGTCTGGGACAAGCCCAACGCCACGGCGCCGTTGACCTGTGCCTCGACAATCGCCGGGTTGACGATGCTGCCGGGGTCGATGGCCTGCCAGATATCGTGCACCTTGACCTTGCCATTCTCGATCGACACTTCCGCGATCGCCGCAGTGTGGGAACCGAACGGCGAAGCCATTGCCACGCCGCGTGCGCGCCGGGTGCCGTCCTCGGCGGTAAAGGGGCCGCGCTTCCAGCCACCGGAGAGTTCACCCGCCGCTTGCAGCAACGTGGTCAGCCGTGGGTTGTCGCGCAGCAGGTGCAGGCGCAGCTCATAGGGATCATGCCCCCCCTTGTCCGCCAGTTCGTCGAGGAACGACTCGTAGAAAAAGTCGTTGAGCGAATTGCCCACCGAGCGCCAGTAACCGAGCATCGGTGCGCCTTTGACGTAGATCTGCGCGATGCGTTTGTTGGGGATCGCGTAGGACTTGCCCGACAACCCTTCAACGGCCGTGGGGTCGATCTTATCGCCCTGTTTGCCGGCGAGTGCCTCGGTCGGGCCTTCGGTTGCACTGACCGCTTCGATGGCCACCGGCAGGCCTTTGTCATCCAGCGCGGCACGGAACTTGACCACCGCCAGTGGGCGCAGTACATCGCGCAGGAACTCTTCCTCACGGCTCCAGATCAGCTTGATCGGACGGCCCACCGCCTTGGCCAGTGCAATGGCCTGCGGATAAGGGTTAGCCGAGTCATACAGGAAGTGCCGGCCGAAAAAACCACCGAGTAGCGGCGAGTGCAGGGTGATTTGCGCAGGGTCTAGGCCGGTGCGTTTGGCAATGTCGGCGCGGAACATGTCCGGCGCCTGGTTGGGCAGCCAGATTTCCAGCGTGCCATCGGGGTTGAAGCGCGCCAGGGCCGACGGCGGCTCCAGCTGGGCGTGGTTGAGGTATTGGTTGTGGTAGGTCGCCTCGACCTGGGTCTTGGCGCCTTTCAACGCACCGGCCACGTCACCTTCGTTCTCGTCGTCGCGGGTCGGGCCCTGTTGGGCCGCTAGGAACTCACGGTGCTTGTCGCTGGAAAAATCCGCCGGCATGACGCGCAGTGCCGAGTCGGCAGCCGCCTCCTGCCAGTCGACCTGGATCGCTTCTACCGCACGCTTGGCATGCCACCAGCGTTCAGCCACCACGGCCACTGCGCCGGGCAGCACGTGCACCGAATGCACGCCTTTCATGCCTTCGACCTGCGACTGGTTGCGCAGGCTGCCCACGGTCATGCCCAGGCGTGGCGCATGCTGGACGGCTGCGTGAAGCATGTTGTCGACTTTCAGGTCGATGCTGTAGAGCGCCTTGCCAGTGGATTTGTCGTAGGCGTCCAGGCGCTTGACCGGTTTGCCGATCCAGCGGAATTGGCTCGGGTCGCGCAGGGTGATGCTGGCGGGATCGGGCACTGGCATGTCGAGGGCGCTACTGGCCAGTTCGCCATAACCCAGCGAACGACCGGAAGCCGCGTGCACCACGCGGCCAGGCTGGGTAGTCAGTTCGCCAACCGGTACGCCCCATTGTTTGGCGCCCGCCTGCAGCAGCATCGCGCGGGCCAGGGCGCCGAGGCGGCGCATGGTCGGGTAGCTCATGCGCACCGACATGCTGCCGCCGGTGATGCGCAGGCCGTTTTCCATCACCACATAGGCTTCGCCGGGCGGGGCGGCTTCGACGATGAACGTCGCGGGGTCGGCATCCAGTTCTTCACCGACAATCTGCGCCATGGCGGTGTGCGTGCCTTGCCCGCCTTCCATGAAGGGGCTGAGCAGGCGCACCGTGCCGTCCGGACGAATCTCCAGGAACGCCGGCACCTGGGTGCCGCGTTCAGCCGCGGTGGCGGCTTGCACCCGACCCGCGCCCAGTGGCAGGCCAAAACCAATCACCAGCGCACCCACGGCCGTACTCGCCAGAAAGCGGCGGCGCGAAAGGTTTACCGGTGCGTCGAGCAGTTCGTTGATGAGGTTCATCAGACGCCCCCCTGCTTGGCCAGGTCGTCGACAGCCGCATGGATGGCGTTATACGTGCCGCAACGGCACAGGTTGATCATCGCCGCGTCGATCTGCGCCTTGCTGGGCGCCGGCGTGTGCTTGAGCAGCGCAGTGGCCGCCATCACTTGCCCGGACTGGCAGTAGCCGCATTGCGCCACCTGATGCTCGACCCAGGTCGCGACCACACGCTTGCCCACTTCATCGGTTTCAATCGCTTCGATGGTGGTGATTTCTCGTCCGACCACCCCGGCCACCGGGGTGACGCAGGAGCGCACCACGTTGCCATCCACCAGTACCGAACACGCGCCGCACTGGGCCAGGCCACAGCCATACTTGGTGCCAGTCAGGCCCAGGTCATCGCGGATCACCCACAGCAATGGCGTGTCCGCGTCGGCATCGACCTGATAGGCCTTTTGGTTGATTCGTAATTCCATGGCTCACCTGCTGATCGACGGTAGGTGCGGCCTGTTTTAGTCATGAACGCAGTGGCCGCTTATTGTCGAACTCTAGACCAGCGCGCAAGGGCTATCTATCCATTAGTCGATAAGTCGGAGGATCAGGCAAGTATTCAACAGGATTGTGCGACTACGATTCAGCGGTTGGGCGCACGAAGTCTTCCTCGAAGTGCTCATGCTCACCCCGCGTATCACCCTGGCGCCGCAGCACCTCCATTTGCCGCAGTTCCACCCGCCGAATCTTCCCGGATATGGTCTTGGGCAGCTCGGTGACGAACTCGATGCGTCGCACCCGCTTGTACGGCGCCAAATGCTCACGGGCGAAGGCCAGAATATGTTGGGCCAACGCCGCGCTGCCGGGTTCGTCATGGGCCAGGATCAGGAATGCCTTGGGCACCGCCAGGCGCAACGGGTCGGGGCTCGGCACCACGGCGACTTCCATGACGGCCGGGTGTTCGATCAAGGCGCTTTCCAGTTCGAATGGGCTGATGCGGTAGTCGGAGGCCTTGAACACATCGTCGGCGCGACCGACGAAGGTGATGTAGCCGTCGGCGTCGATCTGCGCGGTGTCGCCGGTGCGGTAGTAGCCGTCACGCATGACCTCGGCGGTTTTCTCCGGGCTGTCCTCGTAGCAGAGCATCAGGCCGAGCGGGCGCACGTCCAGGGGCAGGGCGACTTCGCCTTCGTTGCCGGGAATGCCATCCGGGTCGAGCAGGGCCACCTGGTAGCCCGGCAACGGGCGCCCCATGGAACCGGGCTTGAGCAACTGGCCGGGCGTGTTGCCTACCAGGGCAGTGGTTTCCGATTGGCCGAAACCATCACGTAACGGCAAGCCCCAGGCCTGTTGGATCTGCTCGATGATTTCCGGGTTCAGCGGCTCACCCGCGCCCACCAGCTCGCGCAGGCTCAGGCGCGGTCTGTAGCTGGCCAGGTCTTCCTGGATCAGCATGCGCCACACCGTCGGCGGCGCGCACAGGCTGGTTACGCCGTAGCGTTCCAAGGCACTGAGCAAGGCCGGCGCGCTGAATCGCGCGACGTTATGGATAAAGATGCACGCACCGGCATTCCACGGTGCGAACAGGCAACTCCAGGCATGCTTGGCCCAGCCTGGCGATGAGATATTCAGGTGCAGGTCGCCCGGTTGCAGGCCGATCCAGTACATGGTCGACAAGTGCCCGACCGGATAGCTCTGGTGGCTGTGCAGCACCATTTTCGGCTTGGAGGTGGTGCCGGAAGTGAAGTACAGCAGCATTGGGTCGGTGGCCAGGGTGCGGCCTTGCGCCTCAAACTGTTCGGGGTATTCAAAAGCCGCGTTGTGCGCGACCCAGCCGGCAGGCGCCGAACCCACGCAGATACGGCTGCAACCCTGAGCCAGGCCGGCGAACTTGTGCACATGCGCTTCGCCGACCACCACGTGGCGAACCTGGCCACGTTCGATACGGTCGCGCAGGTCATCGGGGTTCAGCAACGCCGTGGCGGGAATGACCACGGCGCCGAGCTTGAATGCAGCCAGCATGGTGTCCCACAGCGCGACATCGTTGCCGAGCATCAGCAGCACACGATCACCCCGGTTTACACCGAGGGCGCGTAGGTGGTTGGCCACCTGATTGGAGCGCGCAGCCAGTTGCTGGAAACTGTAACGCTGCTCGCTGCCGTCCTCCTCGACGATCCACAGCGCATCGGCCGGATTGCCTTCGGCCATCGCATCGAAATAGTCCAGGGCCCAGTTGAATTCGCCCAGTTGCGGCCAACGGAAATCCCGTACGGCTGTGGCGTAATCGGTGCGGTGAGCGAGCAGAAAATCCCGAGCGGCCAGGAAGGGCTGGGTCATGGTGGCTGTCCTTAATTATTGTTGTGGGACTCCCCCCCGGCTGAACCGAGAGGCTGGACCGAGTATAGGCACGCATAAATCAGAGCAGAACGCTCAAAAACACCGGTACGTTGTGCAAAAAAGTCATGGGTGTCGAACCGCAAAGCGGCGTGATTGACGATAAAGACGTAAAAGTCCAATATGGAATTATAAGTACAAAGTTAACGGCTTCGTTTCTTTCTTCAGGTCTGCCAAACCAACAACAACTTGCGAGAACACCACCATGAAGAAGCGCTCCCTTATCACCGTCCTGGCCCTGGGCCTGCTTGCGTCCAGCCACGCGATGGCCGCCGAGAAAACCCTGCGCATCGGCATCGAGGCGGCTTACCCGCCATTCGCGTCCAAGACCGAGGAAGGCAAGATCGTTGGCTTTGACTACGATATCGGCAATGCGCTGTGCGCGCAGATGAAGGTCAAGTGCGTGTGGGTAGAAGGTGAGTTCGACGGTCTGATTCCTTCCCTCAAGGTGAAGAAAATCGACATGGCCTTGTCGTCCATGACCATCAACGAAGACCGCAAGAAGTCGGTGGACTTCACCCACAAGTACTACTTCACGTCATCGCGCCTGGTGATGAAGGAGGGCGCCGTGGTGGATGACCAATATGCCAGCCTCAAGGGCAAGACGATCGGCGTGCAGCGCGCCACCACCACCGACCGTTATGCCACCGAGGTGTTCGAGCCCAAGGGCATCAACGTCAAGCGCTACAGCAATAATGAAGAGATCTACATGGACCTGGCAGCCGGTCGCCTCGATGCGATCTTTGCCGACACCATTCTCCTGAACGACTTCCTGCAGATGCCACGCGGCAAGGGCTATGCGTTTGTCGGCCCGGAACTCAAGGACCCGAAATACGTGGGCGAGGGTGCAGGGATCGCGGTGCGCAAGGGCAATACGGAGTTGGTCGGCCAGTTGAATGCGGCCATCGATGGCATTCGCGCCAGTGGCGAGTACCAGAAGATTTCGCAGCAGTACTTCAAATCCGACATCTACGGCGATTGATGACCTTTGTAGGAGCGAGCAAGCTCGCTCCTACAGGGGTAAATCCATCAGCCCTTCAACTCTTTCAGGTGTTTGTAGACCGTCGCCCGTCCCATGCCCAGCACATTGGCCACATAGTTCGACGCGCTCTTGCCCTTGAACGCCCCTTCGGCATGCAGGGCCAGAACCAGCTCGCGCTTGTGGTCACGGGTCAGCAGGTTCAGGCTCAACTGGCGCTCACGCATCCACGCATGCAGGAAGGTATTGATGCGCTCCTGCCAGTCATCGCGAAACAGCGAGTCTGGTTGCGGGATCAGTTTGCTCGGTGACAGAAACAGGTCCAGCGCCGCCTTGGCGTTTTCAAACAATGAAATATTCAGGTTGATGCACAGTACCGCCAGTCGACGGCCTTTGTGGTCATGCAGCACGGTACTCAGGCTGCGGATTTTCTGACCGTCCCAGTTGAGCTTTTCGTACGGGCCGATGTTTACATCGCTGACATCGTCGCTGAGCATGTCCTCCAGCGCCGAATCATCGCCTATGCTGCGCTTGGACAAGTTGTTGGCGATGTAATCGACTTTTTGCGAGCGCAGGTCATGCAACACCGCTTCGGCGTGGGGGAAAAACAGGGTAGCGATGGCGTCGGCCATCGCACGGAAGTTCTGCATGACCTTGTCTTGTTCAGCGGTGTTCATCAATGGGGCTCCAGGCGGGCAGGGGAGAGCATACCAGCGTCGAGGCCGAACCGCGTCAGTGCCTCCGGCAGCGGGGCGCCGCGCACCAGTGCCGCACTGGCCTGGCCCATGGCCGGCGAGGTCTGAATGCCATAACCCCCTTGCGCCGCCACCCAAAACAGGCCCGCTACCTTTGGGTCAAAACCTGAGAGCAGATCACCGTCGTGCACAAAGCTGCGCAGGCCGGCCCAGGTTCGCGTCGGACGGCGGATGGTCAGGGTGGTGGCTTCCTCGATCTGGTAGATGCCCATGGCGATGTCCAGTTCTTCGGGCTGGATGTCCTGGGGTTCGACCGGGTCGGCATTGGCCGGTGAGCCAAGGAACATGCCGGCGTCGGGTTTCATGTAGAAGGATTCGTCCAGCGCCACCAGCATTGGCCAGTGGTGGCTGTCGACCCCTTCGGGGCCGGCGAAGATCAGCGCCGAGCGCCGCTTGGGCTGCAAGCCGATGGACGCGGCCCCGGCGAGCCCGCCGATGTGGTCGGCCCAGGCGCCGGCGGCGTTGATGATGACGGGCGCGGTGCAGGTCGCGTCCTGGGTCTGTACCTGCCAGATGCCGTCGGCGTCGCGGCTCAAACCGAGCACATGACTGTCGGTGCGTACCTCGCCGCCGTTGCGGCGGATGCCACGCAGGTAGCCCTGGTGCAGAGCGTCGGTGTCGATGTCGCTGGCGGTGGGGTCATACAACGCGCCGTGGACTTTTTCGCGGCGCAGGATCGGCAGTCTCGCACAGGCTTCGTCGGCGCTGAGCAGTTCGACCTGCGGCACGGTGGCCTTGGCGCTCAGGTACTGGTCGTTCAACTCCACCGCATCGCCAATGAAATCCACCGTCATTTCGCCCCTTGGCGTGAGTAACGGATGTTCGCAAAAACCAGGTGGCGGGTTATCGAAAAACTCACGGCTGGCCAGGGTCAGCGCCCGCACCTGCGGGGTGCCATAGGCGGCGGTGTACAGCGCCGCCGAACGCCCGGTGGAGTGATAGGCCGGGTGGCTTTCGCGCTCCAGCACCAGCACTTTGCCGTGCTGCGACAACCAGAACCCCGTGGACGCGCCGGCAATGCCGCCGCCGATGATGATGAAGTCTGCGTGGCTCATAGCTGTCTCCAGAGGGCGTTGGCCAGTGCGATGTCTTCCAGGCCCAGGCCGATGGAGCGGAAAAACACAGGGCTGTCGTAGGTCGGGCGCTGTACCTGTTCGCTGAGCAATTCGGGCAGGTCACCGGCCACTGCGCGCGGATCCCAACCGTATTGTTCGGCTGCGATTAACATTTCACCGGCCGAGCCAGGGGTGGTCCGGCGATAGTCGCAAAATACCTGCATTGTGTTGAGGCGTTGCGGCGGCACTTCATGGGCGCGTGGGGCGTTGGTGCTGATCGACGTGATCAGTGCCGGCTTGGTCAACCGCGCCGGGTCGAGCACCGGTCCGGCCGACGACGTACACAACAGGATCACATCGGCGTCTTCCACCGCCGTCTCGCAACTGCTGGCGATGACCACGCGTGGGTCCAGGCCTTTGAGTTGCGCGATGGTATCGGTGGATGCGTTGGCCAGGCTGGGTGAAAACACGCTGATGCGCTGCCAATCCCTGAAGCCTTTCACATAATGCAGGTGCGCCTGGGCCACCTTGCCACTGCCGATGATCGCCAAGCGTCGCGCTGATAAAGGCGCTAATGCATCCACTGCCAGGGCTGTGGTGGCGGCCGTGCGGGCGGTGGTCAGTTCGGCTGCATCGCATAGCAGCAACGGTTGGCCGGTCTGCATCGACATCAATAATGTCCAAGCCGTCACCAGCGGGCCTTGTTCACGCACGATATAGGGCGAAGTCTTGACCCCGTACACCCCATCCTCGGCCAGCACGCCCAGGTAGTTGATAAAGTCGCCCGCCGCTTGCGGGAACTCCACGAGCTGCTGCGCCGGCTGCACCGCTTGCCCGGTCGCCAGGTCACGGAACAACTTGCGCAGGATAGACGGCACATCGAT
Organism: Pseudomonas simiae; assembly: GCF_000934565.1. NCBI lineage: Bacteria > Pseudomonadati > Pseudomonadota > Gammaproteobacteria > Pseudomonadales > Pseudomonadaceae > Pseudomonas > Pseudomonas simiae. The sequence continues at coordinate 2,263,909 of NZ_CP010896.1, forward strand.
TTGGCCGAGCAGCTCGCGGGCCTGGGCCTGATGGATCACGTGGGGTGTGCTGGACATGGGTGTCTCCGCGGGTGAACTTATTTGTCCATTATGGACTTTTAGTTCTGTCGAGCAATATCCCGCGAGAAAAAAGCGCGCGCCTCACTTGCCCCGGTTCCGATTCATCAGACTGCCCGGCACCGCGCCCCGGCGGGCTGGCGCAATCAGTGGGCGTTGTATTGAAACCCGCCGGACAATTTCCCCTTCAAATAGCTGACCAGCGCACTCACCGCTTTCGGCACATGTGGCGAGTACGGCCGGATCAGGTAGATCTCATCGGCAAACGCCCCCTTGAGCGTCCAGCCCTTGAGCACCTGCACCAATTTGCCGCTGGACAGGGCAGCGTGGGCGCTGAAATCCGGCAGCAGGGCGATGCCCAGGTGGTTGAGCGCCGAGTCGCGCAGGGCTTCGCTGTTGTTGGTGGCGAAGCTGCCGGCGATGGGCACGGTGAGGCGTTCGACGTTTTTAGTGCCGCGCTCGAAGGTCCAGGCGGGCTGATCGGTGCCGCGAGGGTAGAACAGGCAGTTATGCGCGGACAGATCGCCAGGTTCGCGGGGTTCTCCGTGACGTTGCAGGTAGTCCTGGCTGGCGACCAGCACCGAGCCGGTGTCGCACAGCTTCCAGGCCACATGGGTTTCCGGCACCTGGAAACCGTGGCGGACGGCCAGGTCGTAGCCCTCGGCGGCCAGTGAACTCAGGGCATCCGACACGTCGAGCTGTAGGCGTACCTGCGGGTATTGCTGCAAAAACTCCGACAGATGCGGCACCAGTTGCTGACGGGCAAATGCCACGGGCGCTGTCAGTCGTAGCAGACCGCGAATCTCTCCCACCGAGTCGCGCACCGACGAGAAACTGCGGGCGATTTGTTCATAGGCGCTGCGCACTTCGCGGGTCAACGAAAGCCCCGCATCGGTCAGCCTTACACTGCGTGTAGTGCGCGTCACCAGGCGCGTGCCGGTGGCCTTTTCCAAGTCGGAAATACGCTGGCTCACGGCGGACTTGCTCACGCCCAGTCTTGCCGCCGCAGCGGTATAGGTGCCTTGTTCCTCCAGCACCGACAGCCAATGGATATGGGTCCACAGCCCTTCGATCTCGGCCTTTTCCATGATTGGATTGTTCGCATTGGTGGACAATAAGTTCTGGATTCTGCTCTGGTTTGGAACAAAGCGAAAGCCTATCGTGGTCCTCACTGTTACTCACCTGGGATCTACTGCCATGACCACCACCATCGAGCACTACATCAACGACCAGCGCGTGTCCCGCGATGATCGCTATCAGGACGTCTTCAATCCGGCCACCGGCGAAAAGACCGGTCGCGTCGCCCTGGCCAGTCGCCAGACCGTGTCCGAAGCCGTTGCCGCCGCCCAGGCCGCGTTCGCCGGTTGGGCCGACACGCCGCCGATCCGTCGCGCCCGTGTGCTGTTCGAATACCTTCATCTGCTGCGTGAGCGCAAGGACGACCTGGCGCGCATCATCGTCGCCGAGCACGGCAAGGTCTTCACCGACGCCCAGGGCGAAGTCGACCGTGGCATCGACATTCTCGAATTCGCCTGCGGTATCCCCAACCTGCTCAAGGGTGAGCATTCCGACCAGGTTTCCCGCGGCATGGACAATTGGACAATGCGCCAGCCCCTGGGCGTGGTCGCCGGCGTCACGCCGTTCAACTTCCCGGTGATGGTGCCAATGTGGATGTACCCGATCGCTATTGCGGCGGGCAACACGTTCATCCTCAAGCCAAGCCCGACCGACCCGAGCGCCTCGCTGTTCATGGCCGAGTTGCTGCGTGAAGCCGGTTTGCCCAAAGGCGTGTTCAACGTGGTGCAGGGCGACAAGGAGTCAGTGGACGCGCTGATCGAACACCCGGACGTCAAGGCGGTGAGCTTTGTCGGCTCCACGCCGATTGCCCAGTACATCTACGAAACCGGCGCCCGCAACGGCAAGCGCGTGCAAGGCTTGGGTGGCGCGAAAAACCACATGGTGGTGATGCCGGACGCCGATATCGAAAAAACCGTCGACGCCCTGATGGGGGCCGCCTACGGCAGTGCTGGCGAGCGTTGCATGGCCATCTCCGTAGCGGTGCTGGTGGGCGATGTGGGCGACAAAGTCATCGCCGCCCTGACCGAGCGTGCCAAGCACCTGCGCATCACCGACGGCCGTGATTTGAAGGCCGAGATGGGCCCGATCGTGTCCCGTGCGGCGCTGGAGCGCATCAGCGGCTACATCGAACAAGGCGTACAAGCCGGCGCGCAATTGCTGCTCGACGGGCGTGACTATGTACCCACCGAACCGGGCCTGGAAAATGGCTTCTGGCTGGGGGCGACGTTGTTCGACCATGTGACTGAAGAGATGAGCATTTACCGCGAAGAAATTTTCGGCCCGGTTCTGGCGTGTGTGCGCGTGAATGACTTCGCCGAAGCGATCAAACTGGTCAACGCTCACGAATTCGGTAACGGTGTGAGTTGCTTCACCCGCGACGGCAACATCGCGCGTGAATTTGCACGGCGGATTGAAGTGGGCATGGTCGGCATCAACGTACCGATTCCGGTGCCGATGGCGTGGCACGGGTTTGGCGGCTGGAAGAAGAGCCTGTTTGGCGACATGCACGCGTATGGTACTGAAGGTGTGCGGTTCTATACCAAGCAGAAGTCGATCATGCAGCGCTGGTCGGAGAGCATCGAGCAGGGCGCCGAGTTTGCGATGCCGGTGTCCAAGTAATTTAAGTACACCTTAGGTCCAATGGGGGAGCGGGATTGTCCGCGATAGCACAGTGTCAGATCAGCAGGTCTGGCAGGGATACAGCGCTATCGCAGGCAAGCCCGCTCGCACATTTTTTCGCGTTCAGGCCGTGGCTTGTGTGGGGTTCAAGCGCTCGATAGAGCGTTCCACCGTGGTGTTGGCAATCTCCAGCCAATGCCACACCCCCGCAATCCAACGCCGTCGCTGCGGTTCATCGCCGACCCGCCCGCGTGCTCACATCCACCCAAACCGCCAGTACCAGAATGCTGCCCTTCACAATCATCTGCCAATAGCTGTCCACGTCCAGCATCGACATGCCATTGTCCAGGCTGGTGATCACCAAGGCCCCGAGCAATGCGCCATACACCGTACCCGAACCACCGCGCATTGACGTACCGCCAATAAAACATGCTGCAATCGCATCCAGCTCACCCATATTCCCCGCCGACGGTGAGCCGGCAGCCAGGCGAGCCGTGTTGACCAACCCGGCCAGGGCACACATCACGCCCATGATGCCGAAGATCCACAGTTTCACCGCCTGTACGTTGATGCCCGACAGGCGCGTGGCTTCCATATTGCTGCCCACCGCGTACACGCGACGGCCGAATACGGTCTGGCTGGTGACGTAGCTGAATACGCCCAATAAAACCAGCAGAAGCAAGACCGGGACGGGAATCCCGTCGTAGCTGTTGAGCGTCGTGACAAACCCCGCCAGTACGGCGCCGATCACCGCCACCCGCACCAGGTCACGTACCAGCGAGTGCGCCGCCAACCCATGCAGCGCGCGATTGCGCCGCTGCTTCCAGGTCAGGAAAACGGTCAGTGCAAACAACAGCACGCCCAGCCCGATCCCCACCGAATGCGGCAGGTAACCCTGGCCCACGTACACCAGCGAAGGCGACACCGGCGCGATGGTGGTGCCGCCGGTGATCCCCAGCAGAATGCCGCGAAACGCCAGCATCCCGCCCAAGCCGACAATGAACGAAGGGATGCGCAAATAGGCGGTCATGTACCCATTGGCCAGCCCGATCATCAACCCGCACAACGCCACCAGGCTCAAGTTGGCCAGCAATGGAATGTGATAAACCACATCCAGGATCGCCGCCAGCCCACCCAGCAACCCGAGCAACGAGCCCACCGACAAATCGATCTCGCCGCTGATGATCACCAGCACCATGCCGCACGCCAATATCCCGGTGATCGACATTTGCCTCAGCAAGTTGGACAGGTTGCGCGGGGTGAGGAAACCGCCCTCGGTCTGCCAGCTGAAAAACACCCAGATCACCGCCACGGCGATGACCAGGGCGAGCATTTTGTAGCGGGTAAAAAGGTGTTTGACCTGATTCATCTACACGGTCTTCCGATCATTATTGTTGTGTTGGCTGAGCGCAGCGGCGAGCACTTGTTCCTGGGTGAGCCCCTCGTTGATGAAGTCACCGCGCAATTGGCCGTCGCCGATTACCAGCACGCGGTCGGAAACGCCGAGCACTTCGGCCAGCTCCGAGGACACCATGATGATCGCCACGCCTTCGGCCGCCAGCGCGCCCATCAACTTGTAGATCTCATATTTGGCACCCACGTCCACGCCCCGTGTGGGCTCGTCGAGGATCAGCACCTTGGGCTTGGCCATCAGCATTTTCGCCAGCACGGCCTTTTGCTGGTTGCCACCGGACAGGCTGGTGATCGGCAGGAACGGGCTGGCGGTCTTGAGGTGCATGCGCGCGATCTGCTGGTCGATGCTGCCCAGTTCGGCTTCGGCATCGATGCGGGTTCGGTGCGCATAGCTGTCGAGCACCGTCAGGGTGATGTTCTGGCCCACGCCCAGGTCGGGAATGATGCCTTGGCGCTTGCGATCCTCGGGCACCATGCATAACCCGGCGCGGATCGATTTGAGCGGCGTGCGTGTGTCGATCACCTGGCCGTCCAGCCACACCTCGGCGCTGTAGCGGCCGGGATAGGCGCCGAACAGCGCCGACACCAGTTCCGTGCGCCCGGCGCCCACCAACCCGGCGATGCCGAGGATTTCCCCACGCTTGAGCACAAAGGACACATCGTCCACACGCTTGCGCTTGGGGTTGTCGACATCATGGCAGGTGACGTTGCGCGCCTCGAAAATCACCTCGCCCACCGCATGGGGCTCGGTGGGGTAGAGGTTGCTCATCTCGCGGCCGACCATCTGGGTGATGATCTTCGCGATGTCCATGTCGGCCATGGCGGTGGTCGCGATGTGCTTGCCGTCGCGGATCACCGCAATGGTGTCGCACACTGCCGCCACTTCATCGAGCTTGTGGGAGATGTACACGCAGGCCACGCCCTTGGCCTTGAGGCCACGGATGATATCGAGCAGCACCTCGATTTCCGAACGGGTCAGGGCCGAGGACGGCTCGTCGAGAATCAACAGTCGCGCCTGCTTGTTCAGGGCCTTGGCGATTTCCACCAGTTGCTGGTAGCCGCCGCCGTACTGCGACACGGGCAGCGCCACGTTCATGTCCGGCACCTTGAGCTCGCGCATCAGCGCTTCGGCGCGGTGGAACATCGCCGGGTAGTTCATGCGCCCACCCGGCAAGGTCAGTTCGTGGCCCATGAAGATGTTTTCAGCCACCGACAGGTCGGGCACCAGGGTCAGTTCCTGGTGGATGATCACGATGCCGGCGGCCTCGGTTTCGCTGATGGACTGGGCCTTGAGCGGCTGCCCGTCCCAAAGGATTTCACCTTCCCAGGTGCCGTACGGGTAGACCGCCGACAGCACCTTCATCAAGGTGGACTTGCCGGCACCGTTCTCGCCGCACAGGCCAACGCATTCCCCTGGCCGCACCCTGATATCGATGCCGTTCAGCGCGTTGACACCGCCAAAGCTTTTGACGATGCCGTTCATTTGCAGCAGGTAGTCGGACATGGCGGTCACTGCCCGGCAATCTGCTCTTTGGTGTAGAACCCGTCTTTCTCCAACAGGTCGATATTGGCCTTGGTCAGCGGGGTAGGGGTGAGCAGGATGGTGTCGACCTTTTTGCTGCCGTTGTCGTATTGCGAGCTGTAGGTGGGTTTCTCATTGCGCGCCAGCTGCACCGAAAGCTTGGCGGCTTCCGAGGCGATCAGCTTGAGCGGCTTGTACACGGTCATGGTCTGGGTGCCGTCGATGACGCGCTTGATCGCGGCCAGGTCGGCGTCTTGCCCGGAGATCGGCACCTTGCCCGCCAGTTTCTGTGCGGCCAGGGCCTGGATCGCGCCGCCGGCGGTGGCGTCGTTGGAGGCGACGATGGCGTCGATCTTGTTGTTGTTCCGGGTCAGGGCGTTTTCGACGATGCTCAGGGCTTCGGTGGGGTTCCATTCCTTGACCCACTGCTGGCCGACAACCTTGATGTCGCCCTTGTCGATGGCCGGTTGCAACACCTTCATCTGGCCTTCGCGCAGGACCTTGGCGTTGTTGTCGGTGGGCGCGCCGCCGAGCAGGAAGTAGTTACCCTTGGGCGCCGCTTGCAACACGCCGCTGGCCTGCATTTCGCCGACTTTTTCGTTATCGAAGGAGATGTAGGCGTCGATGTCCGCGTTGAGAATCAGGCGATCATAGGACACCACCTTGATCCCGGCCTTCTTGGCTTCGGCGACGGCGTTGGTGAGCACGGTGGCGTTGAACGGCACGATGACAATTACGTCGACGCCACGTGAGATCAGGTTTTCAATCTGCGAGATCTGTTTCTGTTCGTTGGCATCGGCCGATTGCACGAAGACCTTGGCGTCGAGTTTTTCCGCGGCGGCGACGAAGTAGTCACGGTCGCGGGACCAGCGCTCCAGACGCAGGTCATCGATGGAGAAACCGATCTTCGGGTGGGCGGAATCGGCCATCGCCGGCAGGGCGAGCAGGGCCAGGGCCGTGGCGATAAGTGTGCGTTTGAATGACTTCATGGTAGTGCGTCCTTTTATTGTTGTTGGAAAGACACAGCGTGATGCGGGTAAGACTGTAGAGCGTCCCTCGACGCTCTGTGCAGAGATTTGTCGCGCAAATGTCACCGGTAGATAAAGCGATTCACCACGCCTTCAAGCATCTCCTGGCGACCACTCACCGCCTGCGGGTCCAGCTCGTGGGCAAATGCATGTTCGGCCAGTGATTCCAGGCTGAACTCACCGGCCAGCACGGCCTGGCCCAGCGGTTGCTGCCAACCGGCGTACCGTTGGTCCTTGAATTGCTGCAACCGATCGTTCTCGACCATCGCTGCCGCGCGTTCCAGTGCCAAAGCCAGTACATCCATGGCCGCCACATGCCCGTGGAACAGGTCCACATCGTCCAGGCTCTGGCGGCGTACCTTGGAGTCGAAGTTGTAGCCGCCATTTTTGAAGCCCCCGGCCTTGAGGATTTCATAGGTGGCCAGGGTCATTTCCTCGACGCTGTTGGGGAACTGGTCGGTGTCCCAGCCGTTCTGCGGGTCGCCTCGGTTGGCGTCGATGCTGCCGAAGATCCCCAGGGACACGGCGGTGGCAATCTCATGATGAAAGCTGTGCCCGGCCAGGGTTGCGTGGTTGGCCTCAATGTTCACCTTGATCTCATGTTCCAGGCCGTACTCATGCAGGAAGCCGAACACCGTGGCGCTGTCGTAATCGTATTGGTGCTTGGTGGGTTCCTGGGGCTTGGGCTCGATCAGCAGGTCGCCCTTGAAGCCGATCTTGTGCTTGTGCTCCACCACCATGCGCATGAAGCGCCCGAGCTGTTCGCGTTCGCGCTTGAGGTCGGTGTTGAGCAGCGTTTCATAACCCTCGCGGCCGCCCCACAACACATAGTTGGAACCCTTGAGGCGCAGGGTGGCGTTCATTGCGCTGAACACCTGGGCGGCGGCGTAGGCAAACACTTCCGGGTCCGGGTTGCTGGCGGCGCCGGCGGCAAAGCGCGGGTTGCTGAAGCAATTGGCGGTGCCCCACAGCAGCTTGATGCCGGTGTGTTCCTGATGGCGTTCCAGGTGGTCGACCATCTGTGCGAAGTGGTGGCGATACTCCTTGAGCGAGCTGCCTTCGGGGGCGACGTCCGTGTCGTGAAAGCTGTAGTAGTCGATGCCCAGCTTGGAGAAAAATTCGAAAGCGGCGTCTGCCTTGCCGATGGCCAGTTCCATCGGGTCGCCACTGCGCTGCCACGGCCGCTTGAACGTGCCCACACCAAACATATCCGCCCCAGGCCAGACGAAGGTGTGCCAGTAACAGGCCGCCATGCGCAGATGTTCGCGCATGGGCTTGCCGAGGATGAGCTTGTTGGCATCGTAATGGCGAAAGGCGAGGGGGGCATCGCTGCTGGGGCCTTCGAAGCGAACCTTCTCGACACCGGGGAAGTACGGCATGGCGTTTTCCTTATTGTTCTTGGCGGTGACTCGATACTAACAACGGCGCTGCGCCTGCCGATTACGAAAATCATCAAGAGATGGTGCGATTTTGCGTGACAGGGGCTAGTCTGTTTTGACCGGCTTCAGGATAAAAACAATGAAAACCCTACCGCCCGTGCACCGCATTGCCCTGCTGTTCAACGGCAGCAAAATCTACGACCGTGGCATTATCGCCGGCATCGGCAATTACCTGAGCAGTACCCGCGCGTCCTGGGACTTGTTCCTCGAAGAGGACTTCCTGTGCCGCCTCAAAGGCATCGAGCGCTGGCAGGGCGACGGCATCATTGCTGACTTTGATGACCCGCTGATTGGCGAGGCGCTGGCCGGGAGCAAGCTGCCCGTGGTGGCGGTGGGGGGTTCCTACGAGGATGTGCGTGCCTATCCCAAAGGCATGCCCTACGTGGCCACGGACAACTACGCCTTGATCAAGCTGGCCTATGAACATTTGATCGAGGCCGGCCTGACGCGGTTTGCCTGTTTCAGCCTGCCCGAAGCCCAGGCCAATCGCTGGGCCCAGGAGCGCGAAAAAGCCTTTCGCCGCCTGCTGCAACGGGACGGATTGCAGGTCGAGGTCTATCGCGGGCTGGGCACCAGCGCACCGCTGTGGGACAGCGCCGTCGAACAGCAAATCGCCTGGTTGCACAGCCTCCCCAAGCCTATTGGCATTATCGCGGTCACTGACGCCCGCGCCCGGCAGTTGCTGCAAGCATGTCTCACGGCCGGCATTGCCGTGCCGGAGGAAGTGGCGCTGATCGGTATCGACAATGATCCGCTGACTCGGACGCTCACGCGGGTGCCGTTGAGTTCGGTTATCCAGGGCACCGAAACCATGGGCCGCACGGCCGCCGCGCTGTTACACCAGATGTTGCACGGCAAGCCGTGCAGAGGTGAGCAGATCCTGGTGCCGCCGGATGCGATTAATGTGCAGGCTTCAAGCTTGCATCAACCCTTGGGTAATCCGTACGTGATGCAGGCGCTGTTGTTTATCCGGCAGTACGCCTGCCAGGGGATCAAGACCGCTCAGGTGGCGGGATATGTGGGGGTATCGCGTTCATCGCTGGAGACACATTTTCGCAAGGTGCGTGGCTGCAGTGTGCATGACGAGATCCTGCGCTTCAAACTCGCCGCTGCCGCCAAGGGCCTGCAGAACCAGGCCCTGGCGATTGCCGATATTGCCCAGGCCTGCGGCTTCAAATCGGCGCAGTATCTGCACACGGTGTTCCGCCGCGAGTTTGGGTGTACGCCACGCGAGTATCAGCAGAGTGAGGCCTAGAACACGGCCTTGACTTGCAAGCCCAGCACCAGCGCGTTGTCGATGTTTTCGCCCGAGAATGCCCCCGGCTCGATGATGTACTGCACATCCGGGCGCAAGGTCAGCCAAGGCGTGGCCTGGTAGCCGTAGCTGAGTTCGATCAGCTGTTCGGCATTATTCAGGTTGGGGTAGTCGTTCCCGGCGTTGAGCGCGGCCAGTTCCTGCACCTCGCGGCTGCGCGGGTTGGGCACGGCGCGACCATAACCCAGGGCCAGGGTGTCACGCGGCCGGCCTTCGAACGGTTTGTACAACACCACGCCCGCGCCATACCACTTGCTGAACGGCGAGGCCGCTTCGCTGGCGGCGGAGTATTGGCCGAAGGCGTGCAGCACGCGGCCGGCGGAGGACTCCGAGGCCCATACGGCCTGATCAATCAACAGGTAGTGACCACCGCGACCGCTGACCTCCTTGTTGCTGCCGATGCGTTTCACGTCGGAACTGTCGTAGTAATAGCCCAGCTTGTATTCGCCCGGCAGGCTGCCCGCGTGTTTGTACACCAACTCGATCGGCACCACGGTGCCGGTGGTGTGCTTGGGCCCCAGGTGCCAGGCGCGGCTGGAGTTGCCATTGCTTTGCGGGTCGACGTTGAACGCGGCGACGCGCAGTTGCCAGTTGGGGGCAAAGTCGTATTTCACCCGCGCACCCAGGTGCGCATTCGGGTAGTTGGTCCAGCCGCTGCCGCCGGACATGTTCAGCGGATGCCCGCAGAAACCGGCGTTCATGAAGTTGCACAGAATCCCGCTGTCCAGGCCGCCGAGGTCGTTGCCCATGGCCATGTAGCCGAGCTTGACGTTCAGCGCCGGAGTAAAGAGCGTGCGCTCGTAACTCAGCTCGGTCAGGCGAGTGTACAGGCCGCCGTAGTTTTCCTGGATCGGCAGGCGGTTGCCCACCAGGTCCTCGGAAGCGCTATTGCCACGACGGTCGTTGAGGGTGACCTGGATGCGGTCGCCATTGTTGAAACCGTAGAGCTTGCCCAGGTCGAACTGCACGCCGAGCTTGAGGTTCTGCGAGTAGCGCGCCGAGCGGTGTTGGCCGCCGTGGGCGTTGTAGGCGGTTTCGCCACTGTAGTCGCCGGTAAAGCGGATGCCTTGCGCGTCGAGCTCATGGCGCAGGCCACCCCAGTCGCCGGTCAGGGTGGTGTCATCGGCTTGCACGGGCAGGGCGGCACCCAGGGCAAGGCCCAGCAACAGGCGCCCAAGGGGAATGTGAGAAGTGGGGGTCATGCGGGTTCTTCCAAACAGAAGGCGCGGTGCCGGGGGAGGCACCGCGCGAAGAGGGGGTTATGGCAGGGCGTAGGCGATCACGTAGTCGCCACGGTCGGTGGACTGGCGTGCGCCACCGGCAGTGATCACGATGTATTGCTTGCCGGTTTTCGGCGACACGTAAGTCATCGGGCCACCCTGGCTGCCCACGGGCAGGCGGGCTTTCCAGACTTCATCACCGTTGCCGCTGTTGAAGGCGCGCAGGTAGAAGTCCTGGGTGCCGGCGATAAAGATCAAGCCGCCCTGGGTCGACAGGGTGCCGCCGAGGGTTGGCAGGCCGATCTTGATCGGCAGGTGCATGCGGATGCCCAGGGGGCCGGTGTCTTCAACGGTACCGACCGGTACTTGCCAGGCGACCTTTTGCGTCTTCATGTCGATCGCGGTCAGGGTGCCGAACGGTGGCGCCTGGCACGGAATGCCGGCCACCGACAAGAAGCGGTTCTTGTTCACCGCATAGGGCGTGCCCTTGAGCGGCACGGCGCCCATACCGGTGTTCAGCGCTTCGCCACCGGACGAGGCCTGGGCCTTGTTTTGCGACGGCACCATCTGGATCCACAGGCCCAGGCGCATGTCGTTGACGAAGATAAACCCATGCACCGGGTCGGTGGAAATGCTGCCCCAGTTCATGCCGCCCAGCGAACCCGGGAAGCTCAGGGATTTATCAGTGCCTGGCGCGGTGTACAGGCCTTCGTAGCGCATGCCTTTGAAGTCGATGCGGCACAGCAGCTGGTCAAACGGCGTGGCACCCCACATGTCCGATTCGGTCAGGGTCTGTGCGCCGATCTGCGGCATGCCGACCGATTTTGGCTGGGTGGGCGAGTAGGGTTCGTTAGGGATGTTGGCGGCCTTGACCGGGACTTCCTGCACGTCGGTCAACGGCTTGCCAGTGGCCCGGTCGAGCACGTAGATCTGCCCGGCCTTGGTGCCGATCACTACCGCTGGCACCGCTTTGTCGCTGCCCGGCGGGGTGAAGTCGATCAGGCTCGGCTGCATCGGCAGGTCGAAGTCCCACAGGTCATTGTGGACGGTCTGGTACACCCATTTTTCCGCACCGGTGGAGGCGTCCAGCGCCAGTACCGAAGCGCCGTATTTGTGGTTGAGCTGGGTGCGTTCCACGCCGTAGATGTCGGTGGACGAACTGCCCATCGGCAAGAACACGGTGTTCATCAGCGGGTCATAGGACATCGGCGCCCAGCTGTTTGGGGTGCTGCGCACGTAGGTGCTGCCGTCGGCGGGCGCCTGCTTGTCTTCCGGGTTGCCTGGGTCGAAGGCCCAGCGCATCTGGCCGCTGATCACGTCGAAGCCACGGATCACACCGCCGGGCATGTCGGTCTGGACGTTGTCGGCCACGCGACCGCCCACCACCACGGTGGTGCCGGCGATCAGTGGCGCGGAGGACAGCTGATAGTAGCTGTCCGGTACGTTACCCAGGCCGGCTTTCAGATCCACCTGGCCGTGGGTGCCGAAGTCTTCGCAGAACTTGCCGGTGTCGGCATCCACGGCGATCAGGCGTGCATCGATGGTGTTGGTCAGCAGGCGACGCTGGCACTGCGCACCGGCGGGAACGCTGGCGGGCATGATCGGCGAACTGTTGGGCTGGGTCGGCTGGGCAATCGGCGCGGTGGCGTCGAAGTAGGCCATGCCACGGCAACGCTGCCACACCGCCGATTTGGCATTGACTTCGTTCTTCCACAGCTCTTTGCCGGTATCGGCGTCAAGGGCGATCAGGTTGTTGTGCGGCGTGCAGATGAACACTTTGTTGCCGATCTGCAGGGGCGTCAGTTGGTCTTCGGCGCCGTTGCCGTCGCTGATGGCCACGTCGCCGGTGTGATAGGTCCACGCCACCTTGAGCTTGTTGACCGTGTCGCGGTTGATCTGGTCCAGCGCGGCGAAGCGGCTGCCCCCTTCGGTATTGCCGTAGTGCGCCCAGTCTTTCTGTGCGTCGCCCGCAGCCACCGGGGTGATGCCTGGGCCGGCACCGGTCGGCGCCACGCTTGGGTGGGCGACGAACATATTGCCTGCCGCCACTGCAACGCCCGCCGCCAGTACGGCCGCCACGGCATAGGCGCCGCGCGCAGGCTTATTGACGAGCAGCGGGTAGACCAGCGCCACCACCATACCGATGGCCGCAAACATGAAGAGTCGCGAGAACAGCGGCCAGAACACCAGGCCCACATCCGCCACCGCCCAGATGGCCGTGCCGATCAGAAAGGCTGCGAACACCCATGCGCCGGCAGGCTTGCGGCAGGCGATCAAAAGCCCGGCGATTGCCATGATTGCGCCGCCGATCAGGAAGTACCAGGAACCTCCCAGGCTGACCAGTTTGACGCCGCCAATGGCCAGCGCGAGGCCGAGCAGGGCGATGATAACGCCCAAGCCCAGCAATAATAATCTAGAGACGCCAGCGGCGCGCGATGCTCGTTTCATGTCGAAAGGACTCGAATGTGAGAGGGCAAAGACGCGATTTTAGCAAGATAAGTAACTGGTTAGTACATTATAGTCCTGCAATAGACTATTACAGGTACTGCGATGATGACGTGTGGCTAAATGTCGCCCAGGGCGCAATGCAAGTGTGGTGAGCGGAGCAAGCCCGCTCACCAATGTGATGCGCTGAATGGGAGCAGGTTTCGCGCCCGATCAGAACTTAAAGCGACCTACCAATCCTTTGAGCTGGCCCGAAATGTCCGTCAACCGACCTGACCCGGTCTGCGCCGAGTGGGCAAAACCTTCGACCAGTTGCGCGTCGGCATGGATCTGCGCGATGTGCCGGTTGATCTCTTCGGCCACTTGGTGCTGCTCTTCGGCGGCCGTGGCGATCTGGGTGTTCTGGTCGCGGATCGAGTCCACCGAGCCGCGGATCTTGTCGAAGCTGTCGCGTGCCTGCTGGATACGTTCCACGCTGGTGTGAGACACCAGCAGGCTGCCTTGCATCTGCTGCGTCACCTCCTGGGTGCGGCGGGCGAGGTTGCCGAGCAGGCTGTCGATTTCGCCGGTGGAGTCGGCGGTGCGACGGGCGAGGGCGCGGACTTCGTCGGCGACCACCGCAAAACCTCGGCCTTGGTCGCCGGCGCGCGCCGCCTCGATCGCCGCGTTGAGCGCCAGCAGGTTGGTCTGCTCGGCAATCGAGCGGATGGTGTCGAGGATGGTGTTGATGTTTTTGCTGTCCTGCTCCAACTGCTGCATGGTCTGGGTCGAGCGTTGCAGGTCTTCACTGAGTTTGAGCACGCTGCCGGTGGCTTCGCCGATGTGCTGCTGGCCGTCGTGCACGTCGCGGTAGCCTTCGTCGGCACTGGTGGCGGCGGCGCTGCAGGAACGCGCGACTTCGTTGGCGGTGGCCACCATTTCGTTGAACGCGGTGCTTACCAGTTCTACGGCTTCGCGTTGGCGACCGGCCGCCTGGTTCATGTTGTGAGCCACTTCGCGGGTGTCGGCGGCGGCGCTCTGCAGGTCGGACGAGGCGTTGCCGATGCGTTGCACCAACTGGGCGATCATGCTCAGGAACTGGTTGAACCAGCCGGCCAGGCTGGCGGTTTCGTCCTTGCCTTGCACCTTGAGCTGGCGCGTCAGGTCGCCTTCACCTTCGGCGATCTCTTGCAGGCCGTCGGCTACGCCACGGATCGGGCGCACGATAACGCTGGCAAAGCTGGCACCGACTATTGCGAACACCAATGCCAATACCGCTGCAATGGCTGCAATCAACCAAGTCAGGCGCGTGGCGCCGGCCATCACTTCGTCGCGCTTGATCAGGCCGATAAAGCGCCAGCCCAAGTCTTTGGAGCTAACCATATTGGCCATGTACGCCACGCCATCAATCTCGATCTGGGTCACGCCGTCGCCGCGTTTAGCCAGTTCGGCATAGTTCGGGCCCAGGTCGGCCAGGGGCTTGAAGTTGTGCTTGGCATCGCTGGGGTCCACCAGCACGTTGCCGTTGCCTTCCACCAGCATCAGGTAGCCGCTGTCGCCCAGCTTGATGTTGCGTACCAGTTCGGTGAGCTGCTTGAGCGACACGTCCAGGCCGACCACGCCGAGGATATTCCCGGTGGCGTCGGCGACGGTGTGTACGGTGCCGATCAGCGTCACATCATCCGGCGCCCAATAATAGGCACCGGTGCGCACGGTTTTACCCGGCGCGGCGATGGCCGCCTGATACCAGGGGCGCACGCGCGGATCGTAGTTGTTGAGTTTGGTGTCGTCGGGCCAACTGGCGTAGCCGCCGTCTTTCAAACCCAGGGACAGGTAGGCAGTGCTGGGATGGCTCTTGGCGAACTGGTCGAAGATCTCCAGCAGCTCTTTATTCGTGGGGGTGAGCGGGATTTGTGCGGCGTCGGCGCCGGCGTAGCTCTTGAGGTCCTTGGCCGCGACAACGCGCGGGTCCTTGGCCACATAGTCGACGTTCTGGCTGATGCCATCGAAGAACTGCTTCATGCCGTTGTCGATCTGGCGGATCTCACGGCCACTGCTGTCGAGGAAATTGGCTAGGGCCCCCTCGCGCAGATTCAACACGACCAGCACGGCCACCAGGATAACCGGCACGCACGCGATGGCGGCAAATGCCCAGGTCAGCTTTTGCTTGATATTCATGACTTCACCCGCGGGTATTTATAATTTTGGCAAGGAGAAAACAGTAGCGTCGAGCGTCGCATGTGTTGTTATGAGGGGGGTGTGGCCCATGCGTACTCCCTGTATATCGACTGAGGGAGCACGCACTTGAGGCCGAAGGGAGGGTTTAACCGATGCGCTCGCCACCCAGCGCATCACGCTGCATCGACTGCAGGTTTTTCTCGATGGTTTCGCAGATGGTGTCCATCTGGATCTGGTGTTCGCTGGAGTTGAACGGGCTTTGCAGGTCGGTGCCGATGCGCTCGATGGCCAGCAGCATGAAGCCCACCACCGTCGAGGCCAGCGGGGTGAACCAACCCAGGGACTCCACCAGGCCCACCGGTACGATCAGGCAGAACAGCGAGATAAACAGGCGCGGGAAATACACGTAAGGGTAGGGTAGCGGTGTGTTGGCGATCCGTTCCATGCCGCCCTGGGCGTTGGACAAATCCACCAGGGTCGACTCCAGCCGTGCCAGGCGAATGCTGTCGAGGTGACCGACCTTGTACTCCCGTGCCAGCAACGCCGCTGAACCGGTGAGGATATCGTTGGCAAAGTTGTTGGTGGCGCCGTTACGCGCAAACTCATCGCCGGGGATAAACGCGCGGACTTCTTCAGGGCACGGTTGGCCCTTGAGGTGCGCGGCCAGGCAATTCACATAGGCCACATGGCGACGCAGCAGGGTGGCCTTGACCGGGTTCACTTCGTCGTCAGGATCGTCCAGCAGGGTCAGTACCTGGCGTGCAAAACTGCGCGAGTTGTTGACCATCGCGCCCCACAGGGTACGGGCTTCCCACCAGCGGTTGTAGGCGCTGCTGTTACGAAAACTGATCAGCACCACCAGCGCCGAACCCAGCAGGGTCAGGGGCATCAGCGGCAGATTGATCTTGTAGGTGAGGAACAACATGAAGTCCACAGTGACGGCGACGTCCCACAACAACAGCCAGAACAGCGCCCAGCCCACGTAGCCCATGGTCTTAATGATCAGGCGGTACTTTTTGATGATGGCGGCTTTCAAACGAGAACCTCGCGAGCGGTAAGCAACAGTGCTTAAGCTCGGACGCGGGTTCACAGCAAAGGTTCGCCTGATGCCTGAATCGTTTAAGTGCCGCGAATGTCGATCTCTTGCTGGCGCAGCACCTCAAGCGCTGCCAGCACGACATGCGCTTGTCCAATGACGTTGCCCGCCATTACTTCATGGTCGTCTATTCATGATGGTTTCTCATTCGGGCGAGTACGTTGTTTTTATCGATGGCACTGACCACCTCAATGCCAAGTTTCACCCAAGGACTGCCTGCTGCGCCTGGGGGACCTGAGCATGATGTTCAACGCACGGTTGGAGGCGCAGCGATTTGTCGACCAACTGCAAGGGCGCATTGGCGCACTCAAATTCGGCGGTGCGCCGAGCCGTGATGCTGTGCAGGGGGAGGCTGATCCTGGCTCAGTGCTGGGCGAGGATGCACCCGAGTAAACCCGGAAAGCGCGCCTCAAGCACCTCGGCACGCAACGAATTCAGATGCGTGGTGCCCGCGCTGCGGGTGTGCACCAGCCCGGCGTCACGCAACACGCGAAAGTGGTGGGACATGCTCGACTTGGGTCGCCCGCCATCCAGTTCGCCACAGGTGGCCTCGGGCACGCCGGCCAGGCAGCGCACGATTTCGAGGCGAACCGGGTCACTCAGCGCGTACAGCAGGCGTTCGAGGGTCAGGTCTTCAAGGGGAGGGTGTTTAAAGGCTCGCATGAAATGAATCATAGCAGGGGGGTATCGTTGAATACCATAGTTCGATTACCATCGAACTATCGAATCACTCACTCGCTCCCGGAGTTCTTCATGTCCGCTTTGTTCGAACCGTTCACACTCAAAGACGTCACCCTGCGTAACCGCATCGCTATTCCGCCGATGTGCCAGTACATGGCCGAAGACGGCATCGTCAACGATTGGCACCACGTGCACCTGGCCAGCATGGCCCGTGGCGGTGCCGGTCTGGTGGTGGTCGAAGCCACCGCTGTCGCGCCGGAAGGCCGCATCACCCCCGGCTGCGCTGGTATTTGGAGCGACGCCCACGCCGAGGCCTTCGTGCCAATGGTCAAAGCCATCAAGGCTGCTGGCTCGGTGCCGGGCATCCAGATCGGCCACGCCGGCCGTAAAGCCAGCGCCAACCGCCCGTGGGAAGGTGACGACCATATCGCCGCCTCCGATGCCCGCAGCTGGGAAACCATCGCCCCGTCGGCCATCGCCTTTGGTGCCAACCTGCCGCAAGTGCCGCGGGCCATGACCCTGGACGACATTGCGCGTGTGCGCCAGGACTTCGTCGACGCTGCCCGCCGTGCGCGTGACGCCGGCTTTGAGTGGATCGAACTGCATTTTGCCCACGGTTACCTGGGCCAGAGCTTCTTCTCCGAGCACTCCAACCAACGCACCGACGCCTATGGCGGCAGCTTCGATAACCGCAGCCGTTTCCTCCTGGAAACCCTGGCCGCCGTTCGTGAAGTCTGGCCGGAAAACCTGCCACTCACTGCACGTTTCGGCGTGATCGAATACGACGGCCGCGACGAGCAGACCCTCACCGAGTCCATCGAACTGGCCCGTCGTTTCAAGGCCGGTGGCCTGGACCTGCTGAGCGTGAGCGTCGGTTTCACCATCCCTGACACCAATATTCCGTGGGGTCCGGCGTTCATGGGCCCGATCGCTGAGCGCGTGCGTCGCGAAGCCGGTATTCCGGTCACCTCGGCCTGGGGTTTTGGCACCCCGCAGCTGGCTGAAGGTGCATTGCAGGCGGGTCACCTGGACCTGGTCTCGGTGGGCCGTGCTCACCTGGCAGACCCGCATTGGGCATACTTTGCGGCTAAAGAACTGGGCGTCGATAAGTCGTCCTGGACCTTGCCTGCGCCGTATGCACATTGGTTGGAACGCTATCGCTGAGGCGAAATAGCCTGCGTTCATCATCGAAAGCCACTCTCAGGAGTGGCTTTTTTTCATCTGTCGAAAAGTAACGAATGAGAACGCATGTCAATCGGTAATGAGTTGCTATAACATGCGCGGCAAAATAATTGGCAAATATGCCGCTCCATTTGGCTCATTTACTAGGTCATTCCCATGCGTCGTACCCTGGTTTCCCTGTGTGTGCTTCAGGCGTTTTCCCCGTTGAGTTGGGCAGAGGTCGAGTCGGCTGAAAAAGCCGGCATCGAGTTGCAGGCCACCAGCATCACCGGCACTGCCGACTATGAAACAGCGCAGGGGCCGGTGCAGGGCTACCACGCCACACGCTCGGCGAGCGCGACGCGTACCGACACGTCGATTCATGAAACCCCGCAGTCCATCAGTGTGGTCTCCAAAGACGTGGTCGAGGACATTGGTGCTACCCGCCTGCAGGACGCGCTGGATTACGCCGGCGGTGTCGGGCGTGCCAACAACTTCGGCGGGCAGGGGCTCACCACCTTTACCGTGCGCGGCTTTACCACCGGCGAGTTCTACCGCAACGGTTTTCCGATCAACCGTGGTTACCCGAACATGCCGGACGCCAACACCATCGAACGCCTGGAAGTGCTGCGCGGCCCGGCGACCATGCTCTATGGTCGTGGCGATCCGGGTGGCACCTTCAACGTGGTCTCCAAGCAACCGCTGGCCGAGCCTACGGTGACCCTCGGCAGCCAGCTGGATGATCAGGGCATGCAGCGCGCCACCCTCGACGCCTCCGGGCCGCTGGACGAGCAAGGTCGCCTGGCCTATCGCCTGAATGTGGTGGGCGAGGGCGGCGAGACCTTCCGTGACCATGTCGAGACCGAGCGTTACGGCGTGACGCCGGTCATCACTTGGCAAGCCACCGACGACACCAAGGTGATCTTCGAAGGCGACTTCATGCGCAACAATCACCCGCTGGATCGTGGCCTGACGCGCTTTACCAATCAGAAAGGCACCGCGTCGCGCGATACCTTCTGGGGGGATAAAGATGTCGGTAAATTGCACAACGACAACAACATGGCCCAACTGCGTTTCGAGCACCTGCTCAACGACAATTGGACCCTGGGCGGTGGGTTTCAGTGGTTGGACGGTACCTTGCAGGGCAACGCGATTGAAGCCAATAGCCTGGCGGCGGACGGTCACACGCTCAACCGAAACTTCAACTACCGCAAGCTGGAATGGACCGATAAAGATGCCCAGCTCAACCTGACCGGGCATTTCTCCACGGGGGCTTTTGATCACACCTTGCTGACGGGGGTTGAGTTTGAGGATTACGACTATAAGTCGATCATCCAGCGCTCCAGTGCCGCCTACACCAGCGATATTTTCAACCCGGTCTATGGCAAACCGCGCCCGGCGCTGACCAGCACCCCGACTCACGATAAAGAAAACCTTAAAACCTACTCGGCATTCATTCAGGATCAGGTCGCGCTGACCGAACGTCTGAAAGTGTTGGCGGGTGCGCGCTTTGAACGCTTCGAGCACGAGTACGAGACCTATGTAGCGGGTGGTAAAAACTGGAAGGCCAGCGACAACTCGGTCACTCCACGCGTGGGTGCGATCTACGACCTGACTGACACCCTGGCGATCTATGCCGACGCAGCACGCTCGTTCAAGCCCAATACCGGTGCTAGCAGTGGCGGAGTTGGATTTGAACCTGAAAAGGGCAAGTCGTATGAGATGGGCATCAAATGGGAAGGGTTGGATCGCCAGTTGAGCGTTGATGCCGCGATCTATCAGATCGACAAGAAAAATGTGCTCACCACCGATCCTTTGGACCCGAACTCAAAAGTCGCCGCTGGACAGGTGCGCAGCCGTGGGTTCGACCTGAACGTTGCCGGCAACCTCACCCCGGAATGGCGTGTCATCGGTGGCTATGCGTATGTGGACGCCGAAGTGACCAAAGACAACACCATTCGGGTCGGCTCGCGGTTGGCCAACATCCCGCGCAATAGCTTCAGCTTGCTGAACGTGTACGAATTTCAGGATGGCAGCCTTAAAGGGCTTGGGTTGGGCGCCGGCGCCAAATATGTCGATGAGCGCGTTGGCCAGACCTCCAATACGCCGTTCTCGATGGACGCCTACACCGTGGTCGACCTGCTCAGCTACTACAAGGTCAACGACAAAGTCCGGCTGAACCTGGACGTGAAGAACCTGTTCAACCGCGACTTTGAAGAAGGCGCGTTCGGGAACTTCTACGCCT
The DNA here is from genome assembly GCF_000934565.1 of Pseudomonas simiae. Classification (NCBI taxonomy): domain Bacteria; kingdom Pseudomonadati; phylum Pseudomonadota; class Gammaproteobacteria; order Pseudomonadales; family Pseudomonadaceae; genus Pseudomonas; species Pseudomonas simiae. Next base: position 2,284,385 of record NZ_CP010896.1, read on the forward strand.
ACCCAGGCGAGCCGCGCACGGTGCAGGTCGGTATCGCCTACACCCTCTAACGGCGTACACAGGTAAAAATGTGGGAGTGGGCTTGCCCGCGAATGCAAAGTGTCAGTCACTGAATGTATTGGCTGATACACCGCATTCGCGAGCAAGCCCGCTCCCACATTTGGATCGAGTTACACCCGATAAAGCCCGGTTGCCGGCTCCCGCTTCAGAGCGGCGTCAGCACATTCATCACCGTATCCAACGCCACCCGCGTGTCATCCAACTGCACCAGCGACGCATGCCGCGCGCCCAGCGCGTCGCGGTTCTGGATTGCGGTGAGAATCGCCTTGTGCCGGGGCAGGCTCAGGCCCTGGATGTCCGGGCGGCGGTTGGTGATGTTGATCGACTCGCGCAACGGCAGCGACAGCATATTGCACATGTAGGCCAGCAGGTCGTTGCGGGTGGCGTCGGCAATCGCGCGGTGGAAGTCCAGGTCGGCCTGAAGCAGCTGTTCGTGGGTCTGCGCGGTTTCCATGCCCAGGTAGGCTTGTTCGATGGTGGCAATGTCTTCATCGGTGGCGGTGGTCGCAGCCATGGCGGCGATTTCCGGTTCGAGGATGCGTCGCACGCCGGCCAACGTGTTGAAGAACTCACTGTGGGGCGTGGACTGCATCAACCAGGACAATACGTCCGGGTCGAGCAGGTGCCATTTCAACCGAGGCCGCACCACCGCGCCCACCCGTGGCTTGGAATACACCAGGCCCTTGGCGCTGAGCACCCGCGTAGCCTCACGCAACACCGAGCGGCTGACCTTGTACTCCTCGCAGAGCGTGGCCTCCATGGGCAGCCGTTCTTCAGGCTTGAAGCGACCGGAAACGATGTGCATGCCCAAGTCCTGAACGATCTGGGCATGCTGGCTCTTGCGCGGCTTGGACGGCTGGTGATCCATGACTACAGGGAGGCTCTGGCTTGAATTCGCCGCATCATAGCATCCCAATTAGTGGGAATGCCTTGGGACTTCCGCCCCGCGGCAACCCACCAGGAAGTCAAAGTCACAGCCCTGGTCGGCCTGCAGCACATGGTCGATGTACAGCTGGCGATAGCCGCCGACGATGAGTTTCTGCGGCGGCGCCAGGTCGGCCATGCGTGCCGCCAGCTCTGCGTCGGGGATGTCCAGGTGCAAGCGGCCGTTGGCGCAGTCCAGTTCGATCCAGTCACCCTCCTTGACCGTGGCCAGCGGCCCGCCGGCCGCAGCCTCTGGCGCCACGTGCAACACCACCGTGCCATATGCGGTGCCGCTCATGCGCGCATCGGAAATCCGCACCATGTCCGTCACGCCCTGGGCCAGCAGCTTGGCGGGCAGGCCCATGTTGCCGACTTCGGCCATGCCTGGGTAACCCTTGGGGCCACAGTTTTTCATGACCAGGATCGAGTTGGCATCCACGTCCAGTTCCGGGTCATTGATGCGCGCCTTGTACATGTCGAAGTTCTCGAACACCACCGCACGACCTCGGTGCTGCATCAGTGCCGGGCTGGCGGCGGACGGCTTGAGCACCGCACCGAGCGGCGCCAGGTTGCCGCGCAACACGCAGATGCCGCCATCGGCGCGAATCGGGTTGTCGAGGGTGCGGATCACTTCGTCCTGGCCGTAGATCGGCGAGTCCTGGGTGTTCTCGCCCAGGGACTTGCCGTTCACGGTCAGGGCATTCGGGTGCGGGATCAGGTTGGCTTCACCGAGGCGGCGCAGCACGGCGGGCAGGCCGCCGGCGTAGTAGAACTCTTCCATCAGGAAGCGGCCCGAGGGTTGCAGGTCGACAATGGTCGGCATGCCACGGCCGATGCGGGTCCAGTCATCCAGGTCAAGTTCGACGCCGATGCGCCCGGCAATGGCTTTGAGGTGGATCACCGCGTTGGTCGAACCGCCGATGGCCGCATTCACGCGGATCGCGTTTTCGAACGCCTCTTTGGTGAGGATCTTCGACAGCTTCAAGTCTTCGCGCACCATTTCGACCGCACGCATGCCCGACATATGCGCCAGCACATAGCGCCGTGCATCCACCGCCGGAATCGCCGCGTTGTGGGGCAGGGAAGTGCCCAACGCCTCGGCCATGCAGGCCATGGTCGACGCGGTGCCCATGGTGTTGCAGGTGCCTGCCGAGCGTGACATGCCGCCCTCGGCCGCGAGGAAATCATCCAGCGTAATCGTGCCAGCCTTGACCTGTTCACTGAGCTGCCAGACCACTGTGCCCGAGCCAATGTCCTGGCCCTTGTGCTTGCCGTTGAGCATCGGCCCGCCGGTGACGACGATGGCTGGCACGTCGCAACTGGCCGCGCCCATCAGCAGGGCGGGGGTGGTTTTGTCGCAGCCGGTCAATAGCACCACGCCGTCAATCGGGTTGCCACGGATTGCTTCCTCTACGTCCATGCTTGCCAGGTTGCGGGTAAGCATCGCGGTAGGGCGCAGGTTCGACTCGCCATTGGAGAACACCGGGAACTCCACCGGGAAGCCGCCGGCCTCGATCACGCCGCGTTTGACGTGCTCGGCAATCTGGCGGAAATGCGCGTTGCAGGGGGTCAGCTCTGACCAGGTATTGCAGATGCCGATGATTGGCTTGCCATGAAACTGATGGTCGGCAATGCCCTGATTCTTCATCCAGCTGCGGTACATGAAGCCGTTCTTGTCGGCGGTACCAAACCACTGGGCAGAGCGTAGGCCGGGCTTTTTATCAGGCATGATCGATTCTCTTATTGTATGACTATATGTTCTATGCGTGCTTAAACATAAGCGCAAAAACGCTGCTTTGGAAGAGTTGTTTTGCAAATAGTCATACTATATAGTCGGCTTCAACAGAGGTATGACCCTGGCGGATTTCCGCGAGAGGCGTCCCCCGAGCTTCTATAAAAACAACAATCGGAGATCGACCCCATGAGCCAGGAACTGCGGCTTATTCGGCGCATCACGCTGAAACTGATTCCCTTCCTGATCCTGCTGTACCTGATCGCCTACGTGGACCGCTCCGCTGTGGGCTTTGCCAAGCTGCACATGGGCGCCGACGTCGGCATCGGCGACGCCGCCTATGGCCTGGGCGCGGGGTTGTTCTTCATTGGCTACTTCCTGTTCGAGATCCCCAGCAACCTGATGCTCGACCGCTTTGGCGCACGGCGCTGGTTTGCACGCATCATGATCACCTGGGGCGCTATCACCATCGGCATGGCCTTCGTGCAGGGGCCGCACAGCTTTTACGTGATGCGCTTTCTGCTCGGCGCGGCAGAGGCGGGGTTCTTTCCGGGTGTTCTCTACTACATCACCCAATGGTTTCCGGTGCGCCATCGCGGCAAGATCCTTGGGCTATTCATCCTGTCCCAGCCTATTGCGATGATGATTACCGGCCCGGTGTCCGGTGGTTTGCTGGGCATGGACGGCATGCTTGGTCTGCATGGCTGGCAGTGGCTGTTCATCGTGATCGGCACGCCGGCGATCCTGCTGACCTGGCCGGTGCTGCGCTACTTGCCGGACGGCCCCAAGCAGGTCACCTGGATGAGCGAGGACGAAAAGGCCTGGCTCACCGGAGAGCTCGCCAAAGACCTGCAAGCCTACGGCCAGACCCGCCACGGCAACCCGCTGCATGCCCTGAAAGACAAGCGGGTGTTGCTGCTGGCGCTGTTCTACCTGCCGGTGACCCTGAGCATCTATGGCCTGGGCCTGTGGTTGCCGACGCTGATCAAGCAATTCGGCGGCAGCGACCTCACCACCGGCTTCATCTCCGCCGTGCCGTATATCTTCGGCATCATCGGCTTGCTGATCATCCCGCGCAGTTCCGATCGGTTGAATGATCGCTACGGTCATCTTGCGGTGCTTTATGTGCTCGGTGCCATCGGCCTGTTCTTCAGTGCCTGGTTGAGCGTGCCGCTGCTGCAAATGGCGGCGCTGTGCCTGGCGGCGTTCGCGATGTTTTCCTGCACGGCGGTGTTCTGGACCTTGCCGGGGCGCTTTTTTGCCGGCGCCAGTGCGGCGGCGGGCATTGCGCTGATCAACTCGGTGGGCAACCTCGGTGGCTATATCGGCCCGTTCGTGATCGGTGCGCTCAAGGAATACACCGGCAACCTGGCGTCGGGCTTGTACTTTTTGTCCGGGGTGATGGTGTTCGGGTTGGTCTTGACCTTCGTGGTCTACCGCTTGCTGGAGCGCAAGCACGTGCTGCCTGCCGACCAATTCGCCGCCAGTGCCCGTGGCGCTACACGTACTTAATCTGGGAGAAGTTTCATGCGTTTAGTTCAGTTCGAGTTAAGCAACGGCGAACGCCGGGTCGGCGTGGTAGAGGGCGATAGCCTGCGTGAAGTGCAGACGGCACGCAGCGTGCGCGAATTGGCCCTGGCCGCCATCGAAGCCGGCGTCGGCCTGGCACAACAGGTCAATAACCTCGGCCTGGGCGACAGTCACGACTACGCCACGTTGCTGGCCGGCCTGAAAATCCTGCCGCCGCTGGACCACCCGGACCCGGCGCATATGCTGATCAGCGGCACCGGCCTGACCCACCTGGGCAGCGCCTCTGCGCGGGACAAGATGCACCAGGCCGGAGACGACACCGCACTGACCGACACCATGCGCATCTTCAAGTGGGGCGTGGAGGGCGGCAAGCCCGCGGCCGGCCAGGCGGGCGTGCAGCCCGAGTGGTTCTACAAGGGCGACGGCAGCATCGTCGTGCGCCCCGGCGCAGCTTTCCCGGTACCGCCGTTTGCCGAGGATGCCGGTGAAGAGCCGGAGATCGGTGGCCTCTACGTCATCGGCCCGGACAGCAAGCCCTATCGTGTCGGGTTCGCGGTGGGCAATGAATTCTCCGACCACGTCATGGAGCGCAAGAACTACCTGTATCTGGCCCATTCCAAGCTGCGCAGTTGCAGTTATGGCCCGGAGTTGCGCGTGGGTGAGTTGCCCCAGCACCTGGCGGGCACCAGCCGTATCGTGCGTAACGGTGAGGAAATCTGGCGGAACGAATTCCTCAGCGGCGAGGCCAATATGTGCCACAGCCTGGAGAACCTCGAATACCACCACTTCAAATACCGCCAGTTCCTCAAGCCTGGCGACGTACACATCCACTTTTTCGGCACCGCCACGTTGTCGTTCGCGGACGGTATCCGTACCCAGCCGGGCGATGTGTTCGAAATCAGCCAGGCCGAGTTCGGTGCGCCGCTGGTCAACCGTGTTGGCAGCAGTGATGCGGCTTTCGAACCCGGCAACGTCATTACCCTTTAAGGAGAAAAACATGACCTCGTTCCTCGGCCACAACTACATCGGCGGTCAGCGTAGCGCCAACGGCAGCGTCACCTTGCAAAGCGTCGACGCCACCAGCGGTGAAGCCTTGCCGCAGCATTTCTACCAGGCTACGCCCCAGGAAGTCGACGCCGCCGCCAAGGCTGCCGCGCAGGCTTATCCTGCCTACCGCGCGTTGAGTGCGGCACGCCGCGCGCAGTTCCTGGACGCAGTGGCCGATGAGCTGGACGCGCTGGGTGATGAATTTGTCGAGCTGGTCTGTCGCGAAACCGCGTTGCCGGCCGCGCGTATCAAGGGCGAGCGTGGGCGTACCAGCGGCCAGATGCGTCTGTTCGCCACCGTGTTGCGTCGGGGTGATTTCTACGGCGCGCGCATCGACAAAGCGCTGCCTGACCGCCAACCCATGCCGCGCCCGGATTTGCGTCAATATCGCATTGGCCTGGGGCCGGTGGCCGTGTTTGGCGCCAGCAACTTTCCCCTGGCCTTCTCTACTGCGGGCGGCGACACCGCCGCCGCGCTGGCGGCAGGCTGTCCGGTGGTGTTCAAAGCCCACAGCGGGCATATGGCGACGGCAGAACGCGTCGCCGATGCGATCATCCGCGCGGCCGAAGCCACCGAGATGCCGGCGGGTGTGTTCAATATGATCTTCGGCGGCGGTGTCGGTGAAGCACTGGTCAAGCATCCGGCCATCCAGGCGGTCGGCTTTACCGGCTCGCTCAAGGGCGGCCGTGCATTGTGCGACATGGCGGCAGCGCGCCCGCAACCGATCCCGGTGTTTGCCGAGATGTCGAGTATCAACCCCGTGATTGTGCTGCCCCAGGCGTTAAAAGCACGGGCCGAAAGCGTCGCGCGTGACCTGACGGCATCGGTCGTCCAGGGCTGCGGCCAGTTCTGCACCAACCCTGGTCTGGTGATCGGTGTCGCATCGCCTGAATTCACCGCGTTCACCCAACAAGTCGCCCAATTGATCGGCGACCAACCGGCACAGACCATGCTCAACGCCGGCACCCTGAGCAGCTACGGCAAAGGACTGGAGAAACTCCTGGCTCATCCGGGTATCCAGCACCTGGCGGGCAGCCGACAGGCCGGTAACCAAGCGCAACCGCAGTTGTTCAAGGCCGATGTACGCCTATTGATCGACGGCGATGAAGTGCTGCAGGAAGAAGTCTTCGGCCCCACCACGGTGTTCGTCGAAGTCGCCGACCAGGTCCAACTCAGCGCCGCGTTGCACGGCCTGCACGGCCAGCTCACAGCAACGATCATTGGCGAGCCGGCCGACCTGCAACAGTTCGCCGAACTCACTCCCCTGCTGGAGCAGAAGGTCGGCCGCATCCTGCTCAACGGTTACCCGACCGGTGTGGAGGTCTGCGATTCGATGGTGCACGGCGGGCCGTACCCGGCGACGTCGGACGCCCGTGGCACTTCGGTCGGCACCTTGGCCATCGACCGTTTCCTGCGCCCCGTGTGCTTCCAGAATTACCCTGATAGCCTGCTGCCCGACGCGTTGAAAAACGCCAACCCGTTGCGTATCCAGCGGCTGGTGGATGGCACGCCATCTCGCGACCCGCTGTAACGCACACCTGAGAACAATAAAAATTCAGGAGGCATCATGTCGTGTATCGCCGTTACCCCGCACCGTGCGCAATTGGGCGAGGGCCCGTTCTGGGACGCGCCGACCCAGGCGCTGTACTGGGTCAATATCGCCGGCAAACAGGCGCTGCGCCTGATGGGCGGGCAATTGCAAGTGTGGCAGTTGCCCGAGCATGTCTCGGCGTTCATCCCGTGTGAAAGCGGCGATGCCTTGGTGACCCTGAGCAGTGGCGTCTATCGCCTCGACCTGGCCACTGAAGCCCTGACGCTGCTGTGCGTAGCGGACCCGCAACCGGGTAACCGCGGCAACGAAGCGCGCTGCGATGCCAGCGGCCGCCTGTGGCTGGGCACCATGCAGAACAACATTGGCGAGCAGGGTGAAGACCTGCCCATCACCCGACGTTCCGGTGGCCTGTTTCGCATAGATGCAGATGCGCAGGTCACGCCGTTACTCAGCGGCCTGGGCATTCCCAACACCTTGCTGTGGAGTGATGACGGCCGCCACGTGCATTTCGGCGACAGCCTGGACGGCACGCTGTACCGGCACGCTATCCAACCCGACGGCCAACTCGACCCAGCGCAGACCTGGTTCGGCCCACACGAGCGCGGCGGGCCGGACGGCTCGGCCATGGACGTTGACGGCTACATCTGGAACGCCCGCTGGGACGGCAGTTGCCTGCTGCGCCTCACGCCCGACGGCGAAGTGGACCGCATCGTCGAACTGCCCGTCAGCCGTCCCACCAGTTGCGTATTGGGTGGCCCGAACCTCACCACCCTGTACATCACCAGCGCCGCCAGTCCCTTGGATCACCCCTTGGACGGTGCGGTGTTGGCCATGGAAGTTGATGTCCCTGGAAAACCTTGTCATCGCTTTGCTGGATAAAACCCAAGACTTAAAACAACAACAAGGAGTCACCCGTATGAATCGTCGTCGTGGTTTGCGTTCCCTGTGCTGCGCCGCTGTGGCGGTCTCGGCCATGAGTTTGAGCGGGCTGTTGCTGGCCGCTGAGGAAGTGACAATCGGTTTCCTGGTCAAACAGGCCGAGGAACCATGGTTCCAGACCGAATGGGCCTTTGCCGAGAAAGCCGGCAAGGAACATGGCTTCACCGTGATCAAGATCGCCGTGCCCGACGGCGAGAAAACCCTCTCGGCCATCGACAGCCTGGCTGCCAACGGCGCCAAGGGTTTTGTGATCTGCCCGCCGGACGTTTCCCTCGGCCCGGCCATCGTCGCCAAGGCCAAGGCCAACGGCTTGAAAGTCATCGCGGTGGACGACCGATTCGTGGATGCCAAGGGCAACTTCATGGAGGACGTGCCGTATCTGGGCATGGCGGCCTTCGAAGTCGGCCAGAAGCAGGGCGCCGCCATGGCCGCCGAAGCGAAAAAACGCGGCTGGGACTGGAAGGACACCTATGCGGTGATCAACACCTTCAACGAGCTCGACACGGGTAAAAAACGCACCGATGGTTCGGTCAAATCCCTGGAGGAAGCGGGTATTCCCAAGGATCACATCCTGTTTACTGCCGCCAAAACCCTGGATGTCCCAGGCAGCATGGACGCCACCAATTCGGCCCTGGTGAAACTGCCCAGTGGCGCGAAAAACCTGATCATCGGCGGCATGAACGACAACACCGTGCTGGGCGGCGTGCGCGCCACCGAAAGCGCCGGCTTCAAGGCGGCCAACGTGATCGGCATCGGCATCAATGGCACCGACGCCATTGGCGAACTGAAAAAGCCAAGCAGTGGTTTCTTCGGCTCGATGCTGCCTAGCCCCCATATCGAGGGCTATAACACGGCGCTGATGATGTACGAGTGGGTCACCAAAGGCACCGAGCCTGCCAAATACACCGCCATGGATGAGGTGACCTTGATCACCCGTGAGAACTTCCAGGCCGAACTGACCAAGATCGGGCTGTGGCAATGACCGCTGCTGCCTTGCGATTTGACGGCATTGGCAAAACCTTCCCCGGGGTCAAGGCGCTGGATGGCATCAGCTTCAGCGCCCACCCTGGGCAGGTGCACGCGCTGATGGGCGAGAACGGCGCGGGCAAGTCGACGCTGCTGAAGATCCTCGGCGGCGCCTACATTCCCAACAGCGGCACGCTGCAGATCGGCGAGCAGGTCATGGCCTTCAAAAGCGCCGCCGACAGTATTGCCAGCGGTGTGGCGGTGATCCATCAGGAACTGCATCTGGTGCCGGAAATGAGCGTGGCCGAGAACCTGTTCCTCGGGCATTTACCGTCGCGTTTCGGCGTGGTCAACCGGGGGCTCCTGCGCAAGCAGGCCCTCGCTTGCCTCAAGGGCCTGGCGGATGAAATCGATCCGGCCGAGAAACTCGGGCGTCTGTCCCTGGGCCAGCGCCAACTGGTGGAAATCGCCAAGGCGCTGTCCCGTGGCGCCCATGTAATCGCCTTCGACGAGCCCACCAGCAGCCTCTCCGCGCGCGAAATCGACCGCTTGATGGCGATCATCGCGCGTCTGCGCGATGAGGGCAAAGTGGTGCTCTACGTGTCGCACCGCATGGAAGAAGTATTCCGCATCTGCAACGCGGTCACGGTGTTCAAGGACGGTCGCTACGTGCGCACGTTCGAGGACATGAGCGCGCTGACCCATGACCAGTTGGTGACGTGCATGGTCGGTCGCGATATCCAGGACATCTACGACTACCGTCCGCGTGAGCACGGCGAAGTGGCGCTCAAGGTCGACGGCCTGCTGGGCCCCGGTCTGCGTGAGCCGGTCAGTTTCAACGTGCGCAAGGGCGAGATTCTTGGCCTGTTCGGGCTGGTAGGCGCAGGGCGGACGGAGTTGTTCCGCCTGCTCAGCGGCCTGGAACGTGCCAGCGCCGGGCAACTGGAGCTCTGCGGCGAGCCCTTGCACTTGCAGTCACCACGGGACGCCATCGCCGCCGGCGTGCTGCTGTGCCCGGAAGACCGTAAGAAGGAGGGCATCATTCCGCTGTCCAGTGTCGCCGAGAACATCAATATCAGCGCACGCGGTGCCCATTCCACGTTCGGCTGGTTGCTGCGTGAAGGCTGGGAGAAGGGCAACGCCGATCAGCAGATCAACGCCATGAAGGTCAAGACACCCAACGCGGCGCAAAAAATCATGTACCTCTCCGGCGGCAACCAGCAGAAGGCCATTCTCGGCCGCTGGCTGTCGATGCCGATGAAGGTGCTGCTGCTGGACGAACCCACCCGCGGCATCGATATCGGCGCCAAGGCCGAGATCTACCAGATCATCCATAACCTGGCTGCCCAAGGCATTGCGGTGATCGTGGTGTCCAGCGACTTGATGGAGGTGATGGGCATCGCCGATCGCATCCTGGTGCTGTGCGAAGGCGCGCTGCGCGGCGAACAAACCCGTGAGCACGCGACTGAATCCAACCTGCTGCAACTGGCCTTGCCGCGCAGCGTGGCGAACTGAGAGACGACTATGACCACTCAACACAACGTGCTGCCCACCGCGCGCAAGCCGCTTGACCTGCGCGCCTTGCTGGACAACTGGGCGATGCTGCTGGCCGCCGTGAGCATCTTTTTGCTGTGCGCCTTGCTGATCGACAACTTCCTCTCACCCCTGAATATGCGCGGCCTGGGTCTGGCGATTTCCACCGTGGGCATCGCCGCCTGCACCATGCTGTTTTGCCTGGCGTCGGGGCACTTTGACCTGTCCGTAGGCTCGGTGATCGCCTGCGCCGGCGTGGTGGCGGCGATTGTGATGCGCGACACCGACAGCGTCATGCTCGGCATTGGCGCTGCGCTGCTGATGGGCCTGATGGTAGGGCTGATCAACGGCATCGTCATCGCCAAGCTGCGGGTCAATGCGCTGATCACCACCTTGGCGACCATGCAAATCGTGCGTGGCCTGGCCTACATTTTTGCCAACGGCAAGGCGGTGGGGGTGTCCCAGGATCAATTCTTTGTCTTCGGCAATGGCCAACTGATGGGCGTGCCGGTGCCGATCCTGATCACTATCCTGTGCTTCCTGTTCTTCGGCTGGCTGCTCAACTACACCACTTACGGGCGCAACACCATGGCCATCGGCGGCAATCCGGAAGCCGCGTTGCTGGCGGGCGTGAATGTGGACCGCACCAAGATCCTGATCTTTGCCGTGCATGGGGTGATCGGGGCGTTGGCCGGAGTGATATTGGCGTCGCGCATGACTTCCGGCCAGCCGATGATTGGCCAGGGTTTCGAGCTGACGGTGATTTCGGCGTGCGTATTGGGCGGGGTGTCGCTGAGCGGCGGGGTTGGGATGATCCGCCACGTGATCGCCGGTGTGTTGATTTTGGCGATCATTGAGAATGCGATGAACCTGAAGAACATCGACACCTTTTATCAGTACGTGATCCGCGGCTCGATCCTGCTCCTGGCCGTCGTCATCGACCGCATGAAGCAACGCTGAGTCATGCCCTGTGAAGACTAGATGTGGGAGCGGGCAAGCCCGCTCCCTAAGGTTTAATCGGCGGAGAATTTGAAGACGGTGTTCTGGGTGTAAGTCTGCCCTGGGTTCAGGCGGGTCGAGGCAAACTTGGGTTGGTTGGGCGCATCTGGAAAATGCTGGGTCTCCAGCGTGAACCCGCTCCAGTGCAGGTAGGTCTTCCCAGCCTTGCCCTTCACCGACCCATCCAGGAAGTTGCTGGTGTAGAACTGCACCCCAGGCTCCGTGGTAAACAGCTGCAAACGCCGTCCGGACTCAGGATCATGCACCTCGGCCGCAAGCTGTTTCACATCACCTTTGGTATCCAGCGCCCAGTTGAAGTCGAACCCTCCCTGTTTCGGCTCGGCGAATTTGAGCTGCGGGTGATCGTCCTTGATGTGCTGGCCGATCGGCGTGGGCTTGAGGAAGTCCATCGGCGTGCCTTTGACAGGTGCCAGTTTGCCGGTAGGGATCAAGGTGGCATTCACCGGCGTGTAATGACTGGCATGCAAGGTAGCGACTTGCTTGAGGATGTCGCCATTGCCCGCACCGGCGAGGTTGAAGTAGCTGTGGTTGGTGAGGTTGAGCACCGTGGGTTTGTCGGTGGTGGCGGTGTAATCGATGTGCAGTTCGTTGTTGTCGTTGAGGCGGTAGGTGACCTCGGTCTTCAGGTTGCCGGGGAAGCCCATTTCACCGTCCTTGGACAGGTAGGTGAGGGTCACGCCCACGGAGTCCTTGGCCTTGACGGGCGTGGCTTTCCATACGTGCTTGTCGAAGCCCTGGGCGCCGCCATGCAGCGAGTTGGGGCCATCGTTGAGCGGAACCTGGTAACGCTTGCCGTCGAGCTCGAAGGCACCGCCCGCGAGGCGATTGCCGAAGCGCCCGATGGTCGCGCCGAAAAACGCCGTACCGCTTTGATAGCCCTGCACGTCGTCGAAGCCCAGCACCACGTCCTCGACCTTGCCGTGCTTGTCCGGCACCTTCAGCGACTGCAACACGCCGCCGTAGGTAATCACCGTGGCTTGCATGCCATGGCTGTTGCGCAACACGTACTGTTCGACGGCGGTGCCGTCGTTGGTTTTACCGAAAGGTTTGTGCTCGCTGGTAAGGCCTGCAGCCTGGGCGCCGCCACTGGCGACCAGCATGGACAGGGCGAGGCCGGAGAGCAGGTAACGAGGGTGCTTCATGGTCGAACTTCCTTTTGTTGTTTTGGGTGGAATAGTTCTACTAATGTGCGATATTTTGTCGGTTGGACAGCGAATTTATAGCCTTTAACGCCGTTTTTGCAAAATAAAATAAGACTAATTAAGCGAGGCACCTCTATATGAACACTCAGCATGCGGTTTACCCCGACCTTGAAGGCAAGACTGTCCTGATCTCCGGTGGCGCCTCGGGTATTGGCGAATTTATGGTGCGCGCCTTCGCCGCCCAAGGTGCCAAGGTCGGCTTTGTCGACCGCGCCCAAAGCCAGGGCGAGCGCCTGGCGGCGCTATTGAGTTCGCGCGGGCACACCGTTGAGTTTGTGAATTGCGATATCACCGATGAGATCGCCTACAAGGCTGCCATTGGGCGCTTCGAACACTCCCTGGGACCGATCTCCGTGCTGGTGAACAACGCCGCCAATGACGCGCGCCACACCTTGGAGGAAGTCGACTCGGAGATGTTCGACCGGCTCATCGCCGTCAACCTCAAGCACGCTTTCTTCGCCGCCAAGGCCGTGGTGCCAATGATGAAAAGCGCGGGCGGCGGTGCGATCATCAACCTCGGCTCCGTCGGCTGGATGATGGCCTCCGCTGGCTACCCGGTGTACGCCGCCAGCAAAGCCGCCGCCCACGGCATGACCCGTGCGCTGGCTCGTGAACTGGGACCGAGCCGCATCCGCGTGAATACGCTGGTGCCGGGTTGGGTGATGACGGAAAAACAACTGGCGATGTGGGTCGACGATGCCGCCAAGGAACTGATCAGCCGCAGTCAATGTTTGCCGGGCAGCGTGCTGCCGGAACACATCGCCAACATGGCGTTGTTCCTTGCCTCTGATGCATCGGCGATGTGTTCGGCGCAGAACTTTATCGTGGATGGTGGGTGGGTCTGAGTCGGCCCCGTTCGACTCACGGTGGCAGAGAGCTTATGGGGGAGCGTGCTTGCCCGCGAAGGCAGAGCGTCAGTCGGCACATGTACCAACTGATACACCGTCTTCGCGGGCAAGCCCGCTCCCACACAATCCCGCTCTGCATCGTTTATTCGATAGGGTAACGCTTGAACGCCGGGTGCTGCTCCAGCCGCTCGGCATGGCGCTTGAGGTTGGGAAACGCATCTGCCTTCACAACCGACGCCACGGTGAACTGGCTGAACGACCAGGCCACCGCCGCCGTAATCGAGGCCTGGGTCAGCGCCTCGCTCTCAGGCAGGTGCTTTTCCAGCAGCGAGTAGGCCGCGAGCAATTGCCCGCTGACGCGATCCGGCCAGGGCGCATGTTGCTTCTCGGCTGGACGCAGGTTGTGTTCGTAGACGATTTGCACGCTTTTCTCACAGGCCGCCAGGGCCAGCCCGAGTGTTTGCAGGTCCTGGGCGCGTGCGTTGGGTTGCTGCGCGAGCAGCTTTTTATCCAGCGGGGCCAGGGCTTCCAGGTAGTCCAGGATCAGGCTTGAGTCCATCAACACCGTGCCATCGTCCAGCACCAGGGTAGGCGCCTTCACCACCGGGTTGATCTGGGCGAACTCGTTGAAGGTGCGGAATACGGACAGCGGTTCATGCACAAAATCCATCCCGTACACGTCCAGGGAAATCGCCACGCGGCGTACGTAAGGCGAGTCCAGCATGCCGATCAGTTTCATGAAGCCTCCATTGCTAACAAGGTGATGGCTCAAGAGAGTAAGGGCTCAGGATCGGCGTGCGCAATGGCCCCCCATCATTGCTGATAGGCGACCGCCAGTTGTCTACACAGGATGGGTCATGATGTCTGCGCGGCGATCGTTCATGCCGGGCTCCGCTGGTTCTGGCGGCTGGCGCCAGGTGGCTGGCCGGTAATGCGCTTGAACGCGCGGCTGAATGCCGCCTGGGAGGTATAACCCAGACGCAGCGCGACTTCTTCGATAGGCAACCGCTCCAGGGTCAGCCATTGGCTGGCCAGGCGCATGCGCAACTCCGTCACGTAGCGCAGTGGCGGGATCCCCAGGGTGGCCTGGAAGCGCTCGGCAAACACCGATCGGGAGGTATGACAATGCGCAGCCAATTCCGCCACGCTCCAATCGCGTCCAGGTTGCTGGTGCAAAGCGAGCAGGGCACCGGCCAATCGCGTGTCGCGCAACGCCGCCACCAGTCCCGATGCGTTACCGCAGGCACATTCCACCCAGCCTCGCACGATCATGGCGGCGACCACGTCGGCCAGGCGCGCGAGGATGCCGGAGTAGCCGATGCGCGCAGCGGATACTTCACGTTCCATCACCGCCAGGATCGGCATCAGGCCGGGATAACGCTGGCCCTGGGCATCGATCAGCATCAAGGCCGGCATCAGGCTGCCGAGTCCCTGGATACTGCCAAGTTCGAACGCCATGCAGGCGCTGAACAGCAACGTACTGGGCGGCGTGTCGGGCGAGGCATCCACGGCGCACACGGTATCGCCCAGGGAGGTCGCGTCAAAGCCGTTGATGTCCTGCACCGGCCGATCCGCCGTGGATGACAGCGCATGGGCGCCGCCATGGGAGATGAACACGGCATTACCCGCCGACAACTCGAACAGGCTGCCGTCGTCGGTACGCAAGGTCGCCGTCCCGGCGGCAAGGAAGTGAAAGTAGGCATGTCCGGGTTTGGCCTCAAAGCCCATGCCGAAGCTCGGCCCGGCCTGGATACGCCGGTATTGCACCCCACTCAGGCGCATGCCGCGCAGCAGCTCGTCGATGAGGCCGGAGGACAGGTTGAACGGGGCCGCTGGGGTCATGGTCGGGGTTTCAGTCAAAAACTCAAGGGTTTGCATCATAGATCATCCGGATTGACCTACCTAGACTGGCCGTCGCGCTAATTTCCCGAGGATGTCGTGTGATGAATGATTGTGTAGCTCAAGCCTCTGTCCGTTCGCAGGCAGAGCCCGCCACCCCAGCCTGGATGGCGGTGTTTTCCCTGGCCATGGGGGTGTTCGGGTTGTTGACGGCGGAATACCTGCCAGCCAGCCTGTTGACGCCAATGGCGGTGGACCTTGGGGTGTCCGAGGCGCTGGCCGGCCAGGCCGTGACGGTGACGGCAGTGGTGGCGTTGTTCGCCGGGCTGCTGGTACCCGGCCTCACGCGTGGTATCGACCGGCGCGTGGTGCTGCTGGGGTTCTCCCTGCTGATGATTGCCTCGAACCTGTTGGTGGCGTTCTCTTCCAGCCTGGCGGTGCTTTTGTTGATGCGCATTTTGCTGGGTGTCGCCCTGGGCGGTTTCTGGAGCATGGCGGCGGCGGTGGCGATGCGCCTGGTGCCGGCCGCGCTGCTGCCCCGTGCGCTGTCGATCATCTTCAGTGGCATTGCGGTAGGCACGGTGGTTGCCGTGCCACTGGGCAGCTACCTCGGTGGTATGTACGGCTGGCGCAGTGCGTTTGTGGCCGCAGCGGCCGTCGGTGGGGTGACGCTGGCATTCCAGCTGTTCACGCTGCCACGCCTGGCCCCGACGGGCACCGCACGCCTGCGCACGGTGCTGGACGTGCTGTTGCGCCCGGGCATCGCCATCGGCATGTTTGGCTGTGTGCTGGTACACACCGGGCACTTCGCGCTGTTCACCTACATCCGGCCTTTTCTGGAAAGCACCACGGGGGTGGGCACCGAAGGGTTGGCCTTGATGCTGCTGGGGTTCGGTGCAGCCAACTTTGTTGGCACGCTGCTGGCCGGTTGGATGCTGGTACGTTATCCACTCGGCACGTTGGTGCTGATGCCGGTATTGGTGGGCCTCGCGGCACTTGCCCTGGTGTTGCTGCCAGCCTCGCTGCCAGGCCAGGCATTGCTGCTGGCGTTGTGGGGCATGGCCTTTGGCGGGGTGCCGGTGGCGTGGTCGAACTGGGTGGCCCGCGCCGTGCCGGATCAAGCGGAAAGTGCCGGTGGCATGGTGGTGGCGTCCGTGCAATCGGCCATTGCGGCGGGTGCGGCCGGTGGGGGCGTGATGTTCAGTCTCAGCGGCATCGGCGGGGTGTTTCTCGGTGCCGGTGTGTTGATGGTGCTGGCCGCCTTGTTGATTGCGCTGCGGGTAAGCGTGCCGCGCAGTGGAGCCCTGGGCGTGCCGTTGCATCTTTGAAGCGGTCTTGGGATCAGTGTGTGACGCGCCATCAACCTTTGGTTTAGTCTGGAGCGCTTCGCTGATCGCTAACGCCTCTGGAGCAGTAAGCATGACCGATTACGTACCCCCAAAAGTGTGGACCTGGGACACCGAGAATGGCGGCACCTTCGCCAGCATCAACCGACCGATTGCCGGCGCGACCCATGACAAGGAACTGCCGGTAGGCAAGCACCCACTGCAGCTGTATTCCCTGGCCACGCCTAACGGTCAGAAGGTCACGATCCTGCTGGAGGAGCTGCTGGCGCTGGGTCACAGCGGTGCGGAATACGATGCCTGGCTGATCAAGATCGGCGACGGCGACCAGTTCGGCAGCGGCTTTGTCGGAGTCAACCCCAACTCGAAGATCCCGGCGCTGCTGGACCGCAGCGGCGCCACGCCGATCCGTGTATTTGAGTCGGGCGCGATCCTGCAGTACCTGGCCGAGAAATTCGGTGCGTTCTTCCCCACCGAACCTGCGGCCCGTGCCGAATGCTTGTCGTGGCTGTTCTGGCAGATGGGCAGCGCGCCGTACCTGGGCGGTGGTTTCGGGCATTTTTATGCCTATGCGCCGAGCAAGATGGAGTACGCGATCAACCGCTTTGCCATGGAAACCAAGCGTCAGCTCGACGTACTCGACCAGCGCCTGGCAGTGAGCGAATACATCGCGGGCGATGAATACACCATCGCCGATATCGCGATCTGGCCGTGGTATGGCGGGTTGGTCAAAGGTCGCTTGTATGGCGCGGCGGAGTTTTTGGCGGTGCATGAGTACAAGCATGTGCTGCGCTGGGCGGATGCGATTGAAGCGCGACCGGCGGTGCAGCGGGGGCGGCGGGTGAATCGGGTGTCCGGGGAGCCTGCCGAGCAGTTGGCCGAGCGCCATTCTGCAAGCGACCTGGATTAAAACTGTGGGAGCGGGCTTGCTCGCGAATGCGGTGTGTCAGTCAACCAATTCATTGGCTGATCCATCACATTCGGGAGCAAGCCCGCTCACGCATTGTGTACTCAGAGCTATTTGTAGCGCTGCTCGAACACTGCCACCTGTTCAGGCTTGATCAGTTCGAACGGCACCCACACCTCCGGCTCAATCGCCTCACCCTTGATCATCCGCACCGCCGCCTGCACTGCCTGGGTCGCCTGGGCCTTCGGGTCCTGGAACACCGACGCCGTCAGCAAGCCCCGCTTGATCGCCGCCAGCCCGTCGGGCAAGCCATCGATACCCACAATCGCCACATCGCCCTTGGCTTTACCCGCTTGCTGCAACGCCATGGCGGCACCTATCGCCATTTCATCGTTATTGGCCACGATGGCATCGAACTGCGTACCCGCCAGCAGCCAGTTACTGGTCAGGTCCATGCCTTTGCTGCGTTGCCAGTCGGCGCTTTGCTGCTCGACCACCTTGATACCGGGAAAGTCCTTGAGCACCTGTTTGGCGCCCTCGGTGCGGTCATGGGTGGCGTTTTGTGCAAGGTCGCCCATGATGATCGCCACATTGCCCCTGCCAGCGAGTTTTTCCGCCAGGTAGCGCATTTGCAGTTGCCCGGCCTCGATGTCGTTGGAAGCCACGGTAACCACGCCTTTGGGCAGGGTGCGCTCGTCCGGGTGACGGTTGACGTACACCAGTGGCGTCTTGGCTGCCACGGCGGCGCGGGTCATGTTGGCGGTGGCGGCGGTGTCCACCGGCAGTACGATCACCGCGTCGACCTTCTGGTTGAGGAAACCTTCAACCTGATTGAGCTGACGCACCACATCGCCCTGGGCGTCTTCGAATTGGATCTGCACGTTCTGCTGCCTGGCAGCGGCTTCCAGGCCGGTGCGCACGTAGGTCATGAAGTTATCGTCGACCCGAGCAATGCTCACGCCGATGCGATAGGCGGCGAAGCTCCATTGGCTGAACAACAGCAACAGCGTGGCAGCAAACAATGAATAGCGATTCATAAAGGTGATCCTTTTATTGTTATAGGGTGAATGCCTGGCGGAAACGCTCCAGGGCCAACTCGCTGTCGCCGCTGGCCCAGCCCTCCAGGGCGACCACGCCGCTGTAGCCCATGGCGTGCAGGGCCCTGGCAATGGCAGGGTAGTGAATTTCACCGGTGCCGGGCTCCTGGCGTCCCGGCACGTCGGCCACCTGGATTTCACCGATGGCGCTGCCGGCGCGCTGGATCAGCTCGATCAGGTTTCCTTCGCCGATCTGCGCGTGGTACAGGTCCAGGTTCATCTTCAAGTGGGGGCTGCCCACGGCCTCGATCAGCGCCAGGGTATCGTCGGCGCGGGCGAAGGGCGTACCGGGGTGGTCGACGTCGGTGTTGAGGTTTTCCAGCAGAAACACACGGCCGGCGTCTTCCCCCAGGCGGGCGATTTTTTCCAGGGTTTTGCAGGCGCTCAGCCACATGCGGCCGGTGGTCTGGCTCACGGGTTGAACGGGCAGGCCGCCGTCACCCAGGCCGGTGCCGTGCAGGTTGAGGCTGGGGCAGTTCAAGTGTTCGGCGACGCTCAAAGACTCACGGGCGCTGTCGAGCAATTGGCGGATGCCGTCGGGGTCGGTGAGGGTGCCGCTGATATAGCCCGTCATGGAGGTGAAATCGACGCCGGTGGCGGCCAGGGCGGCGATGTCCTTATTGGTCCAGCTCCAGATTTCCGCGCTGAACCCTAGCGCGTGAATACGTTTTACGCGCTCGATGAAGGGCAGGTCGAGAAACACCATCTCGGCACTGATCGCCAGTTTGAATGGGCTCATATGGCCACCGCCTTGCCGGTTTCGAACGACTCGATGCAGGCACGGGCAATCGCCAGGGCCGCACGCGCATCCTCTCCGCTTGCCATCGGCTTGGCGCCGCTGCGCAGGCAGTCGACAAAGTGGTTGAGCTCGGCGATGTAAGCGTCGCGCAACAGGTCGGTGTCCAGGCGCTGGGTGTCGGCCTGAATGCCTTGGGCCAGGTAGCGCAAAAGGTCGGAATCGTTGAGGCTGCCCATGCTCAGCATGCCGGCGCTGCCGAACACTTCGCCGCGTACGTCGTAGCCATACACGGCCTGGAAATTGGCCTCGGCGGTGGCGATGGCGCCGTTGTCGAAGCGGATCGCAACCACGGCGGTGTCGAGGAAGCCTTTGCTTTTGTATTCCGGGGCAATCAGTGCGTCCGCCATCACGTAGACCTGCACAGCCTCGGCGCCGGGGTTGAGGTAGCGCAGGGTATCGAAGTCGTGGATCAAGGTTTCGAGAAAGATCACCCATTGCGGCGAATTGGCCGGGTTGTTCAGCGCCGGGTCGCGGGTCAGCGAGCGCAGCAACTGCGGAGTCCCGATGCGGCCGGCGGCGACGTCGAGGTGCGCGGTGCGAAAGCTCTTGGCGAAACGCCGGTTGAAGCCGACCTGCAGCGGCACCCGCGCATCGGCGGCGGCAGCGATGGCGCGATCGGCTTCATCGAGGGTGATGGCCATGGGCTTTTCGCAAAAGATGCCCTTGCCGGCGCGGGCGGCGCTGATCACCAGCTCGGCGTGGCTGCGGGCAGGGGCGGCGATGAGTACGCCGTCGATATCCGGGTCGTCGAGTAACTGCTGCGGGTCGGTATAGACCTTGCTCACGCCTAATTCAGCGGCGAGGCGAGCGGCCTGGCCAGGCGTCGGGTCGGCAATTGCCGCCAGGCTGGCACCGGGGATATGCCGAGCTGCGGTCAAGCCGTGGAAACTGCCCATGCGTCCGGCACCGATCAAACCCAGGCGGATGTTGTGTGTACTCATGAAATAACCCCTTGTTGTTATTGGCCCCAGGACGGTCCTGATGGGCAAATGCACATGAGCAAGGGATATGCCAATTCATAACTCATTGATAAAAAAGGGTTAATGGTTATGTGAAAACAAAAAGTGTTCATTCTGATGACATGTCTATACTGACATGTCAAAAATGTGAACATGGAAACTGCCCTCATGAGCATGGCGTTCAGCGTGCAAGACCTTGACTACCTGACGGCCCTGGGGCCTGCCGCGTTGAATGATGGCCCGGTTCCCGCGCTTGAGCAGGCATGGCACGACTGCCTGGCCGGCCAGGTCGAGCGCCCGGCGCACGTGCGCCAAGTGATCTGGGCGTCGTGGCGGCGCAGTGTCGAGGCGGGTATTGACCCGGCAGACAACGCGTACCGCTTCGTCGCCGCGGACACCCTGGCCGCCACCCAGGCCGACCACCGCGTGCTGATCGCCGCCGCCGCGCAAGTCATGCACGGTTTGCTGGCCTACAACCCGCGCGGTCATATCAACCTCACCGACGCCGATGGCACCACCTTGTATTTCTGCGGGCTGGACATCACCCCCGTGGGCAGTCGCCTGCTGGAATCGGTGCAAGGCACCAACTGCACCGGCCTGGCGCTGGCCGAGGATCACTTGGTGTACGTGCTGGCCGAGGAGAATTTCGGCATCGGCCTGCGCCAGCGCCGCATGCACTGCGCCGCCGCACCGATCAAGAATACCCAAGGCCAGACCGTGGCCATGCTGACCCTCACCGCTGAACCCGGCTGGTTTCACTTCCATACCCTCGGCACGGTGCAGGCCGCAGCCGAAGCCGTATCGCGGCAGATGGCGCTGCATGGTTTGTTGGAAGAACAGCAAACCGTCCTCGAAGTGCTCAACGAAGGCCTGGTGGTGCTGGATGAGCGAGGGTGTATCAAGGCGCTCAACCGCTATGCGCGGCAACTGTTCGGGGTGGGGCTGGAGCTGATCGGTCGGCCGTTCCAGCAACTGGGCCGTAGCGAATTAAGCGACTCGATGGGTGAGGCCGTTCGCGACCGCGACTGCACCTTCCACCTGCACAACCGCAGTCAACTCGCCTGCCTGGTCTCGGTGTGCCCGCTGGAGCAGGGCGGGGTGATCGTGTCACTGCGAGAGAACCGCCGCATCCGCGAAATCACCCGGCGCATTATCGGCACCCAGGCCAGCTACACCTTCGACACCATTCAGGGCAGCTCGCGGGCGATCCAGGACGCGCTGCACCTGGGGCGCATCGCCAGCCGCAGTGATTCCACCACCCTGATCCTTGGCGAAAGCGGCACCGGCAAGGAGCTGTTCGCCCAGGCCATCCACAATGGCAGCGACCGCTGCAACGGCCCGTTCGTGGCGGTCAACTGCGGCGCGATTCCACGAGACCTGGTGCAAAGCGAGCTGTTTGGCCACGTCGAAGGTGCGTTCACCGGCTCGGCCCGTGGCGGCTCGGCGGGCAAGTTCGAACTGGCGGATGGCGGCACCATCTTTCTCGATGAGATTGGCGACATGTCCTTCGATGCCCAGGTCAGCCTGCTGCGGGTGTTGCAGGAGGGTGAAATCACTCGGGTGGGCGCGAAAAATTCGCGGCAAGTGGACGTGCGCATCATCGCCGCCACCCACCGCAACCTCAGCCAGGCGGTTGCGCAGGGCGCGTTTCGCGAAGACCTCTACTACCGCCTGAACGTGCTGAACCTGACCGTGCCGCCGCTGCGCATGCGCCGCGAAGACATTCCACTGCTGGCGCGGCACTTCCTGGCCCGCTTCGCACGCTCGCTGCGTAAATCGGTGCAGGGCTTTTCGCCGGAGGCGATGGCATTGCTGTCGGCCTATGGCTGGCCGGGCAATGTGCGCGAGTTGGAAAACAGCATCGAACGGGCGACCAACCTGGCGATGGGGGCGCTGATCGAACCGGTGGATCTGCCGCTGGAAAACCGCCAACGCGCCCCGCTGCGCGCCTACGAACCGCAAGCCGCCCAGGACCTCAGCAGCCACGAAAGGCACGCCATCGTCGCCGCACTCACAAACACTGGCGGCAACATCCGCCTGGCTGCGCGACAACTGAACGTGTCGCGGGGTGGGCTGTACAACAAGATGAGTCGGTTTGGCCTGAATGCCGCAGATTTCCGCAGCCCCTTGTAGGCGCCGTGTGTCAGCTACCCATGTTTTCCGACGTCACGATCTGCGGCGGGATATACACCCGCTGCTGTACCGGATCGAACGCCTCAGTGCTCTGCAACTGCACCATCAACTGCACCAGCGCTATTGCTGTCTGCCCCGGCTGCGAATCCATCACCACATCAATCAACCCCTGGCGCAGTGCGTGGCGTGACAGCTCGGTCGACTCCTGCAAGATGCAACACAACGCCGGCCGCTTGGGCAACTGTGCCAGGGCGCTGATGATGCCGTCACCGCCGCCGCCCACCACGCATAACCCGCGCAGGTCGCTGTGGCGGCTGAGCAGGTCGAGGGTGGCTTCTTCGGTGATATCGCAGTTGTCGAGGTTGATCAGCGGCTCCAACGGCTTGAGCCCCGGCGCGTGCTCGGCCAGGTAGCTGTGCAGGCCTTCGACCCGCGCCTGGTGGCCGAGAAAACGATGGCCGCCGAGCAGAATCCCCACGCTGCCTTTGCGCGCGCCACAGGTGCGCGCGAGCAGCCAGCCCATGGTGCGGCCGACCACATGGTTGTCCTGGCCTACATAGGGTTCTTCGGCCTGTTCGTGAATGTCCGATAGCAGGGCAACCACCGGCACGCCGGCTTCGCGAATCTGCTTGAGGCAGGCGTTGATCAGCGGGTGGGCAAAGCTGACCACCGCGAGGCCATCGCACTGCACGGCCAGCTGTTCGATTTGCGCAACGATGGCGGCGGGCGTGCGATCAACGATGTAGTCGAACTGGCACGTCAGGTTGGCGCCCGCATGCTGCTCGGCGGCGGCGCTGATCGCGTGCGCCAGGCTGGCATAGAACGCCTGGGCGGTAGCCAGTAACAGGATGCCGAAGCGATAGGTTGGCCGGCGTTCGCGGATACGCTGGCCGATCAACCGCGCCGCGAAATACCCCACGGCTTCGGCCGCCTGGAACACCTGCTCGGCGGTTTCAGGATTGACCGGCGCGCGTGCATTCAACACGCGGTCAACGGTGGCCACACTGAGCCCGGCATGGGCGGCAACGGTGGCGATGGTTGGGCGTTTTTTGTTGTTCATGACAGGCCCCTTGAGCGTCTTGATAGAAAACTATCAAGCCCCGCTGGGCCTGGATGATAGCTTGATAGGGAATGGATTCAAGGCCTTGAGGGTGAATTACCCGTTCTCTATGGTGGGTTTCACACAGCACCAGAAACCACCCGCTTGTGGAGAACAATAACAATGCCTGAACACACCGCTCCTATCTCGCGTCGCGACTACAGCCTCACCGGCCCCGAAGCCGCCCGCGCCTTTGATAAAGGCCTGGTCTCGGCCAGTTGGTACCAATCCCCCATCTCACGTAAGCGCATGAAAGAACTGATGCAGCGCCGCGACGGCCCGGCCCTGCTCGACACCGCTATTTGGGTGAGCGCGCTGTTTGCCACCGGTTTTGGTGGCTACTGGTTCTGGGGCACCTGGGCCTGTGTGCCGTTCTTCCTCGCCTACGGCGTGCTGTACGGCACCGCGTCCAACCCGCGCTGGCATGAAACCGGTCACGGCACCGCGTTCAAGACCCGCTGGATGAACGACGTGCTGTATCAGGTCGCCAGCTTCATGTGCATCTTCGAACCCCATGTGTGGCGCTGGAGCCATGCCCGCCATCACACCGACACCATCGTGGTTGGCCGCGACCCGGAGATCGTCGAACCGCGCCCGCCGAGCTTCTTGATGATGTTCTTGAGCCTGTTCAACCTGCCCCTGGCCTGGAAGACGTTCAGTGGCGTAGCGCGCCATGCCATTGGCAAGATGAGTGCCCAGGAGGCGGACTTCATTCCCGAATCCGAATGGCCCAAAGTGTTTCGTGCGGCGCGCATCTGGGTCGGTATTTATGCCGTGGTGATCGGCACCGCGTTGTACCTGCACAGCTGGCTGCCGCTGATGCTGGTTGGCCTGCCCAGCCTCTACGGCGCCTGGCTAGGTTACCTGTTCGGCCTCACCCAGCATGTCGGCTTGGCCGAAGACGTGCTGGACCACCGCAGCAACTGCCGCACCATCTACATGAACCGCGTGCTGCGTTTTATCTACATGGACATGAACTACCACCTCGAACACCACATGTACCCGATGGTGCCGTACCACGCGCTCGCGCAATTGCACGAAGAAATCCGCAGCGACTGCCCGCCGCCTTACGCCAACCTGTTCGAGGCGTACAAGGAAATCTTGCCGACGATCTGGAAGCAGCGCAGCGACCCGACCTACTTCATCCAGCGCCCACTGGCACACAACCCCCGTGGCGAGGGAGCTTGCTCGCGCTGGGCTGCGCAGCAGCCCCAATAAACCCAGCGCTTATTTTCAGACAAACCTGAACGCTCGATCGTGGGGCCGCTTCGCAGCCCAGCGCGAGCTCGCTCACTACAAGGTAAAAACACCATGAACGATCAATGGATCGACGTCTGCGCCGTGGGCGAAATAGACGCGGAAGACGTGCTGCGCTTCGACCACGGCCCGCATACCTACGCGGTGTACCGTTCGGCCGAGAATGAGTTTTTCGCCACCGCCGGCCTGTGCACCCACGAGAACATCCACCTGGCCGACGGCCTGGTGATGGACCACGTGATCGAGTGCCCCAAGCACAACGGGCGCTTTGACTACCGCTCGGGCAAGGCCCTCGGCGCGCCGGTGTGCGTCAACCTCAAGACCTATCCGGTGCGGGTCGAAGCGGGGCGGGTGTTGCTCGCCGTCACGGTGTGATGATGAACGCCCCTCTGATCATCGTCGGCGCCGGCCATGCCGGTGGCCGTGCGGCACTGACCTTGCGTGAAGAAGGCTACACCGGGCGCCTGATTCTGATAGGCGATGAACCGCACTTGCCCTACGAGCGGCCGCCGTTGTCCAAAGGCCTGTTGCAGGGCACAGCGGACCTGGCCGGATACAGCTTGTGCGACCGCGCACGCCTGGCCGAACTGGGCATCGAGCACATTGCGGGTAACCCAGTGACGCATCTGCAGCCGCAGCAGCATCGCCTGCAACTCGCCGACGGCCAGTGGCTGCCGTATGCCGGTCTGCTGCTGGCCACTGGTGGCCGGGCGCGACGCTTGCCCCAGGAGCAGGCCCATGTGCTTTACCTGCGCACCCATGACGAGGCGCTGGCCCTGCGCAGTGCGTTGAAGGCTGGTACGCGGCTGGTGGTGGTCGGTGGTGGCTTTATCGGCCTGGAAGTGGCAGCGACGGCACGTGGCCTGGGCTGCGAGGTGACGCTGCTCGAAGCCGGCCCACGCCTGGCGGGGCGGGTGTTGCCGCCGGTCATCAGCGAGGCGCTGCTGACGCTGCATCGTCAGCACGGGGTCGACGTTCGCTTGAATGTGGCCTTGGAATCCATCCAGGCCGACGCCGTGTGGCTGGTGGACGGGCAACGCTTGCCCTGCGACCTGGTGGTGGTTGGCATCGGCATGCAACCCAATATCGAATTGGCCGCAGCGGCGGGGTTGGAAGTAGGGCAGGGCATTCGCGTCGATAGCCACCTACGCACCAGCGCGCCGGGCATTTATGCCGCCGGTGACGTGTGCGAGTTTCGCCTGGGTGGCGAATACCAGCGCCAGGAAACCTGGCGCAACGCCGAGGCCCAGGGGCGGCATGCGGCGCTGAACCTGCTGGGTCGCGAGGTGCCGTTCGAGGCACTCCCCGGTTTCTGGTCCGACCAGTACGACTGGGGCGTGCAGACCGTGGGTGTGATTACACCCTTGATGGTCAGTCGTCCATTGGCGAGCGGTGGCATGCTGCTGTTCTACCTGGATGCCGATCAGCGCTTGCAAGGTGCCTGCGGCTGGGCACCGGGCAACAGCGTGGCCAAGGACATCAAGCTCTGCGAACGCCTGATCAGCGCACACCTGTCGCTGGCCCCCGCCAGCCTGGCCGACCCCGAGCTGTCCCTCAAACACCTGCTGCGAGGCTGATATGCGCCAATTCCTGGTGTTCCAATCGCTGTGGGCCATGCAAACTGAACCCGGTTCGCTCGATGCCCAACTCGACCGCATCAAGGCCGCCGGTTTCGACGGCATTACCGACCATTACTTCAAGCCCGCTGAGGTCGCGCGCCTGCACGCCGCCGCCACGGCCAGGGGCCTGCAGATCGAAGGCCAGTTGTTTCCGCAAACGGTGGACGACCTGGCGGCCGCGCTGGATGTGATCAGCGGCTACGGCTGCCACCACCTCACCCTGCAAGCCGACGTACGCCCGCGTACCCAATCCGAGGCGGCCCGATTGGTCGAAGGCTGGCAGCGCCTGGCCGAGCAGGTGGACTATCCGGTGCTGCTGGAAACCCACCGTTATCGGCTCACCAATGACCTGCTGTTCACCCTCGACTTGCTGGCACAGATGCCCGACTTGAAACTGCTGGCCGACCTGTCCCACTACGTGGTCGGGCGTGAACTGTCCGAGCCTGGCGCCGCTGAGGACGACGAGCAGATTCGCCAAATTCTGCGCCACAGCTGGGGTTTCCACGGCCGCGTCGCCAGCAGCGAACAGGTGAAGGTCTCCCTGGACTTTCCCCAGCATCAAGCCTGGGTACGGCGTTTTACCGAGTGGTGGCGCTACGGGATCGAAGACTGGCTGACCCGGCCCGACACACCGCAGAGCCTGGCCTTCACTTGCGAACTGGGCCCGCCGCCCTATGCGATTACCGGCGCGGACGGTCGCGAAATCAGTGAGCGCTGGGCAGAAGCGCTGAAGATGCAGGCGTTGATTCGTGAAGTGTGGGAAAGCTGTCGGAAATGATCTGCTAATCTGCGCGGGTTCAATCTCGCCCTTTAGCCTGGACTTTCACCATGACGCCATCCTCCGTTCAGCCGCCCCTTGAGCCGCAATCTGTCTGCCATCCCATCACCAGTAGCGCGATTTTCATGGTTGCCACCGTCGCCCCCGGCGGTGAAGACCAGGTGCGTGGCTGGTGCGCGGACCTCGCCGGGCTGGTGCGCTCGGTGGGCAAGCGGGTGCCAGCGGGCAACCTGACCTGCGTGTGCGGGTTTGGCTCGGACGCGTGGGACCGACTGTTCGGTGCACCGCGCCCGGCGGCGCTGCACCCATTTCGCGAGTTCGGTGTGGAAGGGCGCAAAGCCGTGTCGACACCGGGGGATATCCTGCTGCATATCCGCGCCGAACAGATGGACCTGTGCTTCGAACTGGCCACCCACGTGATGGCGGCCCTGGGCGACAGCGTGAAGGTGGTGGATGAGGTCCAGGGTTTCCGCTATTTCGATATGCGCAGCATCATCGGCTTTGTCGACGGCACCGAGAACCCGGTGGGGCGCAAGGCCGTGGGGTTCACCATCGTCGGTGATGAAGACAACGAATTCCGAGGCGGCAGCTACGTACTGGTGCAGAAGTACCTGCATAACATGACCGCCTGGAACAGCCTGACAGTGGAGGCCCAAGAGAAGGTGATCGGGCGTACCAAGCTGTCGGATATCGAATTGGACGAAGAGACCAAGCCCAGCAATTCCCACAGCGCGCTGACGGTCATCACCGACAAGAACGGCGAGGAAGTGAAGATCCTGCGGGACAACATGCCTTTCGGCCGGCCGGGCGCAGGCGAGTTCGGCACCTACTTCATCGGCTACGCGCGCTCGCCGGAGCCTCTGGAATTGATGCTGGAAAACATGTTCGTCGGCCGTCCGGTCGGTAACTATGACCGCCTGCTGGACTTCAGCACGGCGGTCACCGGCGGCCTGTTTTTCGTGCCTTCGGCCGACCTTCTGGAGGAACTGGCCGAGCGCAAGCTGTAGGCGCGAGCTTGCTCGCGAAGGTCGTCAACGATAACGCGGCGCCGCCCTTGTGTGCTTCGCGGGCAAGCTCGCGCCTACAGCAAGCCGGTGCTGACCGCCACGATCAGGAAGATCCCCAGCAACGCGCGATAGATCACGAACGGCCAGGTGGAGAACCGCTCCAGGAACTTCATCAGGCCCCAGATCGCAAAGAACGCCGAGATGCTCGCGACCACTAGGCCGAACAGCAAATGCGGCCAGGCATGGGCGGGCATATCGGCATGCAACAGCACCCACAGCTCCTTCAGGCCGGCGAGGGCGATGGCCGGTAGGCCGAGCAGGAACGAGAACCGCGCGGCCTCTTCACGCTTGAAGTTGAGGAACAGCGCGGCGGTGAGGGTGGAGCCGGAACGCGAGACGCCCGGAATCAGCGCACCAATCTGCGCAATGCCCACGATCAACGCATCTCGCAGGCGCATCTCACTAACCTCTCGGGTATGGCGTGCGCGCACTTCGGCCACCGCCAGCAGCACGGCCATGACCACGCAGGAAATGCCGATCACCATCAGCCCGCGCAACGGCGAGTTGCACGCATTCAGGGTCGAAGACAGCACCAGGCCGGCAATGCCGATAGGGATGGTCGCCAGCACAATCGCCACCGCCAGCTTGAACCAGCGGTCGTTGTAGTCACCTCGGCGCACCGCGCCGATGCTGCCGGTGGTCACTTGGCGTACATCGCGCCAGAAATAACTGACCACCGCCGCCAGCGCCGCCAATTGCATGGCCGCGGAAAACGCCGAACCGGGGTCCTGCCAGCCGAGCAG
This sequence comes from Pseudomonas simiae, assembly GCF_000934565.1. Lineage (NCBI taxonomy): Bacteria > Pseudomonadati > Pseudomonadota > Gammaproteobacteria > Pseudomonadales > Pseudomonadaceae > Pseudomonas > Pseudomonas simiae. The sequence goes on from NZ_CP010896.1 coordinate 2,313,378, forward strand.
GGCGGGTACTACGCGCATATGGGCGGTGGACGACACCGGCAGCAGCTCGGTAATGCCCTGGATCACGCCCAGGATGAAGATCTGCAGGTAATCCAGGGAGGCAAAACCTACATCCAGGCCGGCGGAACAGACGTTGCTCACAATACGTGTCCTTGAAAGAGGGGAGGCAATTTCGCGGAGTTTATTCGAAATGTTTCAGGGGGTTGGGGCAGGCAACACCTATTTGCAATCGGTTCAGCAAGTAGAAAGGTTGGCCGCTCTATTGGCCTGCTCCCAGGTTTTGTGAACAATGGCGCCCTGTGTTTTTTCACCGAGAGTCTCATGCCCGAAGTCACCGTCGAATTGATCCAGACCGGCCCGGAGCACGCCGAGCTGATCCGCAATCTTTACCAGTACTACGCCTATGAATCTTCTGACTGGGAACAGGAGGATGTCGAGGCCGATGGCCGTTTCTATATCCATGACGAACACCTGAGCCGTTACTGGCAGGACCCGCAATGGAGCGCCAACCTGCTGCTGGTGGATGGCTATATCGCTGGTTTCCTGTTGATCGAAGGCAGCGAGCTGCCGGGCATCGACGCCCTGGAGCTGGCCGACGTGTTCGTCCTCAAGCGCTATCGCCGCAAAGGCATCGGCCGCGCCATCGCCAGCCAGGTGCTGTGCAGCGGCGAAGCCGATTGGCTGGTGCGCTTCTATGATCAGGACGAAGTGTCCCAGGCGTTCTGGCGCACGGTGCTGGATAACCTGCCGCGTCCGGTGCAGACGATTGAGCTGGAGGATGACCCGCAGTTGGTGAGTTACCTGATTACGCGGGCGGCGTTGCACTGATTGACGCGCGCCGGCTCATCCCTGAAAGAGGCTTCGGCCTCTTTTTTTTGCCTGTGACTTAGCCATCAATGTTTTTATATGCTTAAAAAAACATTTACAAGGATGATGCTTGCTGTGAATATGTTCAGGCGAATTTAAAAAAACAAAAACATCCGCGGTACTGATTTCGATCAGGCCATAACAACAACGACCTAACACAGGCTTGAAGCCGGCTCCTGCCCCTGGCCGGTCTTTTCAGCGAAGGAGAACATCTCCCGTGAATCGCTTACTCAATGGAACGCTGTGCGTCACCCTTGCATTGGGCGCCGGCCTTGCGCAGGCCGAGACCGCCTTGCGTGTCGGCCTGAACGCCGATATCCGTAGCACCGAACCCGGCGTCAACCGTGACGAAAATACCGACACGGTGATGCTGCACATCGTCGAGGGCCTGGTGGCCCACCGTGAAGACGCTTCCGTCGGCCCGTTGCTGGCCCGCGAGGTCAAACGCTCTGACGACGGCATGACTTACACCTTCACATTGCGCGACAGGGTGCACTTCCAGAACGGTGCGACGCTGACCGCCCAGGACGTCAAGTGGACGTGGGAACGCTACCTCAACCCCAAGACCCAATGGCGCTGCCTGGCAGAGTTCGATGGCCGCGGTGGGGCGAAAATCACCGGCATCGACACCCCGGACCCCCTCACGGTTGTCTTCCATCTCGACCAGCCCAGCGGCCTGTTCCTGGCCTCGATGGCGCGCCCCGATTGTGGTGGCAGCGGCATCCTGCACCCCGACTCGCTGGCGGCGGACGGCAGCTGGAAAGCGCCGATTGGCACCGGCCCGTTCAGCCTCGGCGAATGGAAGCCCGGACAGTACGTAGTGCTGTCGCGCTTCAAGGACTACAGCCCGCGCGATGACGCCGGGCCGGACGGCTTTACCGGCAAGAAGACCGCCCTGGTCGACGCCGTGCGCTTCATGGTGATTCCCGATCCTTCGTCGGCCAAGGCCGCCTTGATGTCCAACAACATCGACCTGTTGCCCAACGTCAGCGCCAGCGACGCCCAAGAGCTGAAATCCACGCCGGGTGTGCAGATCTCGTTCAGCCCGATCATGGCCATCTGCGGCCTGCTGTTCCAGACCAACGACCCGCTGCTCAAGGATGTGCGCATCCGTCAGGCCATCGCCCATTCCCTCGACTACGGGCAGATGGTCACTGCGCTCTCCAACGGCACCTCCGAGCCGAACAACTCGGCGATCCCGCAAACCAGTCCGTTCTACAGCGCCACCGCCAAGCAGGGTTATCGCTATGACCCGCAGGAAGCCCAGCGCCTGTTGAAAGAGGCCGGCTACCACGGCCAGCCGATCAAGATGATCGTCAACAAACGCTATTCGCAAATGTTCGACATGGGCCTGCTGAGCCAGGCGATGGCCGTGGCCAGCGGCTTGAACATCCAGATGGAAACCCTGGAATGGGGCACCCAACTGGAACGCTACCAGAGTGGCAACTACCAGATGATGGCGTTCTCTTACTCCTCGCGCCTGGACCCGGCCACCAGCTTCGACTCGCTGATGGGCGACAAGACCAAGGAACCGCGCAAGGTCTGGGACAACCCACAGGCCCAGGCGGTGCTGCGTGACGCGGTGCGCGAGAGTGACACGGCCAAGCGCCAGGCGCTGTTCGACCAGTTGCACACCATGATGATCCACGACACGCCGATGGTGATCATCTACAACGGCACGGTCGCCGCAGCGCTGCGTGACAGCGTCAAGGGCTTCCATTCGTGGCCGGTGTCGTCGCCACGGCTGTGGGGCGTCAGCCTCGCGGCGCAATAACGGGGCCTCCAGCATGTTGCGTTTTATCCTGCAAAAACTGGCCATGGCGGTCCCCACCCTGTTGCTGATCTCAGTGATGGTGTTCGCGCTGATCCGTCTGATTCCGGGTGACCCGGCGCTGCTGATGCTCGGCGACATGGCCGACCCGCAAAGCCTGGCTGACATGCGCCACACCCTCGGCCTGGATCACTCGCTGGTGACGCAGTTTCTGATCTGGTTCAAGGCCGTGTTGAGCTTTGACCTGGGGTTTTCCATCAGCACCAAGCAGGCTGTGTTGCCGCTGATTCTCGACCGCTTCAGCGTCAGCGCGACCATCGTGCTGGTGGCTGTGCTGTTCGCCACGCTGATCGCGGTGCCCATTGGCTTGATTGCCGCGTGGAAACAGAACAGCGCGCTCGACCTGGGGCTGGTGTCCATCGCGACCTTGCTGCTGTCGATCCCCAGCTTCTGGCTCGGGCTGCTGTTGCTGCACGCGTTCGGCATCCAGCTCGGCTGGTTGCCGGTGGTGGGCTACGTCAGTTTCTCCCAGGCGCCGTGGCAAGCCATGAGCTACATGGTGCTGCCGGTGGTGACCTTGACCCTGGTGGAAGTCGGCGCGATCACCCGCATGGCGCGGGCCAGCACCATCGAAGTGCTGCGCCTGGAATACATCGCCCATGCCCGGGCCAAGGGCTTGTCGGAGCGCGCGGTGTTGTGGAAACACGCGTTGCCCAACGCCTTCGCGCCGACCTGGACCCTGGTGGGGCTGATTCTCGGCAACCTGCTGGGTGGCATCGCGGTACTCGAAACCGTGTTCACCCTGCCAGGCATCGGCCGGCTGATGGTGGACGCGATTTTCGCCCGCGATTATCCGGTGCTGCAGGGCTGCTTGCTGCTGATCACCTTTATCTACGTGCTGGTCAACCTGTGTGTGGATCTGCTCTATCCGCTGTTCGATCCAAGGGTGAAGTTATGAGTTCGACTATTGCCGTGCCCGTAGCGGCCAAGCGTCGGCGCGTGTGGGCGCCGGCCAACGCCTTGATCGGTGGCGGGCTGCTGGTGGTGTTGATTGCGCTGGCGTTGATGGGGCTGGTGTGGTCACCGTTCGACCCGCTGAAGATCGACCTGATGTCGCGCTTCCAGGCCCCGTCGGCTGCTCACTGGCTGGGCACCGACGAATTTGGCCGCGATGTGTTCAGCCGTCTGTTGATTGGCGCGCGCACCAGCTTGTGGGTGAGCCTGTTGACGGTCAGCGTTGCCGTGCTGGCAGGCACCTTGATTGGCATGCTTGCCGGTTACCTGCGCGGCTGGACTGACCGCGTGTTGATGATGTTCAACGACGCGCTGCTGGCTTTTCCCGGCATCCTCATGGCGCTGGGCATTATGGCGATCATCGGCGCAAGCAAGTACGGCATCGTGCTGGCCCTGGGCATCGCCTACACGCCGTCGGTGGTGCGCGTGGTGCGCGGCACCGTACTGTCCCTGCGTGAGCTGGAGTACATCGAAGCCTCGCGGGTGATCGGCAACTCCGAGCTGTACACCATGCTGCGCCACATCGCGCCGAACTGCCTGGCGCCATTATGCGTGCTGGCCACCAGCATGTTCGGCTGGGCGCTGCTGTCGGAAAGCGCCCTGAGCTTCCTCGGCCTGGGCGTACCGCCGCCGGCGGCGACCTGGGGCAACATGCTTGCCAGCAGCCGGCCGTACATCGCTTCGGCACCCTGGCTGGGGGTGTTCCCCGGGCTGTTTATCTGCCTGACATTGCTGGCGATCAACCTGTTTGGCGACGCCCTGCGTGATCGTCTTGACCCCCGGATGAGGAAGTGAACATGTCCGCCGATCCTGTTTTGTTGAACGTCGAACACCTGAAGATCCGTGTGGGCGAACACGGCCCATTAGCGGTGGATGACCTGAGTTTCAGCATCGCGCCGGGTGAGATCGTGGCGCTGGTGGGGGAGTCCGGCAGCGGCAAGACCATGGCTGCCCGCGCGGCCATCGGCCTGCTGCCGTTGCCGATGCAAGTGTGCGGCGGACGTCTGGATTTCCAGGGGCGCGACCTGGCGAGTGTCAGCACTGAAGCGCTGCGTGCGATTCGCGGCGCCAGCATCGGCATGGTGTTCCAGGAACCGATGGTGTCGCTCAACCCGGCATTGAAAATCGGCCAACAGATGAGCGAAGCGCTCAAGCTGCACACCGACCTCGACCCTCCACAAATCCGCGAACGTTGCCTGACCATGTTGCGCCGTATCGGCATCAAGGCCGCCGAGCGCTGCCTGGAGTCCTATCCGCACCAATTCTCCGGTGGCATGCGCCAGCGCATCATGTTGGCCTCGGTGATGCTGCTGCGCCCGGCCTTGCTGATCGCCGACGAACCGACCACGGCCCTCGACTGCCTGGCGCAACTGGACGTGATCGAGTTGATGCTCGAACTGACCCGCGAGCAGGGCACCGCGATCCTGTTTATCAGCCATGACCTGTCGCTGGTAGCGCGGTACGCCCACAAGGTGGTGGTGATGCGTCACGGCAAGGCGGTGGAGCAGGGCAGCATCGAAGACATCCTGCTCGCGCCCAAGGCCGAGTACACCCGCCAGCTGTTGGAAGCGTTGCCGCGTCGGGGCGTGCTGGCGCCTTTGCCGGTCAGCAACGAGCCTTTGGTTGAAGTGGATCAGGTGTGCATCGAACACCCTGGGCCGACCACGTTCTGGGGCAAGCGTCAGCACACCCGCGTGGTGCATTCCGCCAGCCTGGTGATCGCCCCCGGCGAAACCCTGGCGCTGGTGGGCGGCAGCGGCTCGGGCAAGACCACCCTCGGGCGTTCCCTGGTGGGCCTGATCAAACCCTGTGCCGGCTCGATCCGCTTCAAAGGCGTGGACATCCTCAAGACCGCCAACCGTACCCATCGCCTGCAATGCCAGATGATCTTCCAGGACCCCTATTCGTCCCTGAACCCGCGGATGAAAATCGGAGAAATCCTCGCCGAACCGTTGCGCCACGAACCTGGCCTGAATGCCGCCGAGCGCCGTGAACGGGTAACGCAAACCCTCAAGGACATCGGCCTGGGCGAGCAGTTTGTCGAGCGTTTCCCCCACCAGCTCTCCGGCGGCCAGCGCCAGCGCGTCGCCATTGGCCGGGCATTGGTGCGACACCCGCAACTGGTGATTGCCGACGAACCGATCTCGGCGCTGGACATGACTATCCAGAAACAGATCCTCGAACTGTTCGAACGTCTGCAGGCGCAGTACGGTTTTGCCTGCCTGTTCATTTCCCATGACCTGGCGGCGGTGGAGCGCATTGCCCATCGGGTTGCGGTGATGCATCAGGGCAATGTGGTGGAAGTGGGCGCGCGCGAGCAGATCTTCGATCACCCGCAGCACCCGTACACCCGGCAACTGCTGGCCGCCGCCAGCCCGCTGGAGCAACTGCCGGACGGTGGCTACCGAATACGACCGGCCATTTAAACCCCTGATTTCACCCGGCGCGCAGACCCTCACGTCTGCGCGATGGGGAATGTCGTGCCCAGAAAAACAATAAGACCTACTCACCCATAACGACTGCCAGGAGCCAAGAACATGCACAACAACACTCTCAACCTGATCTTGAAGGGCGTCGGCCTCATGAGCGGGGGGCTGCTGTGTGCCCCGGCCCAGGCTGACTTCATCAAGGACAGCAAGGCAGATCTGGACCTCAAGAACTACTACTTCAACCGCGATTACCGTGAAGACGCCGGGCAATCCAAGCGTGAGGAATGGGCCCAGGGATTTATCCTCAACCTCAAGTCTGGCTTTACCGAAGGCACCGTCGGCTTTGGTGTGGACGTGGTAGGCATGCTCGGCCTCAAGCTCGATTCCAGCCCGGACCGCTCCGGCTCCGGCCTGTTGTCCAGGGACAACGATGCCACGCCGGGCAAGCCGAGCTATTCCAAGCGCGCCCATGACGAGTATTCCAAGTACGGCGTGACCGGCAAGGTGCGCTTCGCCCAGAGCGAGCTGCGCAGCGGTTACCTGCTGCCGGACCTGCCGACTTTGCAGCCCAACACCAGCCGACTGTTCCCGCAGACCTTCCGGGGCACTCAGGTGACGTCCACGGACATCGCCGGGCTGGCGTTGATCGGCGGGCAGATCGACCACACCAAGCAGCGCGAATCCACCGAATACGAAGACATGGGGCTGACCAGCCAGAGCGGTGCCTACAAAAGCACCGCCAAGAGTGATCGTTTCCGCTTTGCCGGTGGCGATTACAAGCTCACGCCGGGGATGACGTTGAGCTACCACTTTGCGCAGTTGGAGGATATCTACCAGCAGCATTTCGTAGGGCTGAAAAACAGCTTCGCCCTGGGCGGTGGCACGCTCAAGACGGATATCCGTTATTTCGATGCGGACAAGTCCGGTGCTGGCTTGGCGGGCAAGGTGGATAACCGTGCGCTGAGTACGCGGGCGATGTTCAGCTACAAGGGGCACAGTCTGGGTGGGGGGTATCAGGAGCAATATGGGGACACCCCGTTTACTTATGTGGACGGGACCAATACCTATCTGTTTTCCGAGTATCAGTTGAGTAATTTCTCGCAGACCAATGAGCGGGTCTGGCATGCGCGCTATGACTTTGATTTTGCGGCGCTGGGTGTACCGGGGCTGACGTTTTCAACGCGTTGGGCCAAGGGTGATCAGGCGCAGGTGAAGGGGTTTGCGGGGGAGGGACGTGAGTGGGAGCGGGATATCGATTTGGGGTATGTGTTTCAGTCTGGAACGCTGAAAGGGGTGTCGTTGCGTTGGCGCAATGGGTTGAGCAAGGCTAACTATTTACGGGATATGAATGAGAACCGGGTGATTGTCGGTTATACCGTGGCGCTTTGGTAATGAAAGTGGGGGCGACGTGGTGTGAGTGTGGGAGCTGGCTTGCCTGCGATGGCGGTCTGTCGGTGTACATGTCCATTGCGACAGGGGTTGCGTGTGTGGTTAAGGTCTGGCCGGTTTCGAGCGTGCTTCGAGGCCGGGTCGGGCCCGTCAGGGGCATGGGCGCGCGCGCCTCATCCCTTGTTGCGTGCCACGCGCAACTTGCTCGCCACATCCAGGTGTCGATGCAGCAGCGTCGACGCCCATTCGTTATCGCCTTGCTCCAGGGCATCCAGAATCGCCAGGTGTTCACAGCACGAGACCTTGACCCTTTCCTGATTGTTCACGGTGTGGAACTCGGTCAGTCGACGCAACCGGTTCTGCTGCTGGATCGCCTGCAGGATGTAGCCGTTGCCCGATGCCGCCGCCAACAGTTCGTGGAATTCGGCGTTGTATTCGATAAAGCGTTGCCCATCGACTTTGCCTTCCAGCAGTTCCATCTGGCGTTCGCGGCAACGACGGAATTGTTCGGGGTTGATCTTGAAGGTCGGCTCCAGCAACCCGGCTGGCTCCAGCAGCATGCGGAAGCGGTAGCTCTCGAAGCGAGTCTGCGGGCTATTCAGCGTCGGCAGGAACTGCCAGCCGTGTCCGTGCTTGCGTTGCATCACGCCTTCGTCGGAAAGGCGCAACAGGCAGCGGCGCAGCACGCTTTTGCCGACCCCATAGCGGCGCAGCAGGTCGCTCTCGGAGATCTGGTCGGGCAGCACCTGGTTCAGACGGTCGTCGATCAGCCGCGTGTACAACTCGTCCTCTTCGTTGTGCAGCTCGGTGAAGTGCTGCGCCAAGCCTTCGGTGGTTTCCAGCGGTACGCGATAGCCCTGTTGCGGCAGCGGCTCAATGGCTTTCTGTTCGGCCAGGTACGCCAGTGCGCTGCGAATGGGCGAGCGCGAGACGCCCAGGCGTTGGGCCAGTTCCACTTCCTTGAGGTGCAGACCGGGTTGCAGGTCGCCGCTGGCGATGGCGGCAAGGATCTGGCCGGCGACTTTGGTCTGCAGCGAGGTGAGTTGGGACATGGTGCGAGGTCGTTCCTGTGACAGGGGAGGCAAGGATACCCGGAAAAACTGAATTATAGGGGCCTCAAATACATCAGGTCCGCAGCGAATAAAACTTTATCTGCACTATTTGAAATATAAAAACATCATTGAGGACCCATCATGACCTACATCCCGCTGCCCAGAGCCTTGCCCCATGAGCGCGGCGTCGACCCGGCCGGCGTTGTTGACTTCCTCCAGGCCGTGACCGAGCAAGGCCTAGAGCTGCACAGTTTCCTGCTGTATCGCCAGGGTGCGGTGGTGGCCGAGGCGTACTGGCAGCCCTATTCGGCGCATCGCCTGCACGTGCAGCATTCGGCCACCAAGAGCTGGACGGCCACGGCGATCGGCCTGTTGATCGACGACGGTCGCTTGAGCCTCGATGCCAAGGTGGTGAGCTTTTTTCCCGAGCTGTGCCCGCAACCCATCAGCGCCAACCTGGCGGCCATGACCGTGGAAGACCTGCTGACCATGCGCACCGGTCACACCCGTGGCATTTCTGGCGGCGATTGGCGCAACCTGCAAAGCAGCTGGGTCGAAGCCTTTCTCAATGAGCCGGTGGACGAGCCACCTGGGCAGTCGTTTATCTATAGCAGTGCGTCAAGTTTCATGTTGTCGGCCATCGTCACCCAGGTCACTGGGCAGACGATGCACGCGTTGTTGCAGGCGCGCGTCCTCGACTATCTGGGCCTCGATCACCTGGAGTGGGACCTGGCTCCCGGTGGGTTCAACTCTGGAGGCAATGGCTTGAGTTGCACCAGCGAAGATTCGTTGAAGTTTGGCGTGTTGCACCTCAACCACGGCCAATGGCAAGGGCGCCAGTTGCTGTCGCCAGAGTGGGTCGGTGAGGCCACGCGCAATCAGGTGCAGGACGTGTGGATGGGGGAGTTCGACGGCAAGCAGTACCTGCCGCGCGACAAGAACAAAGCCAATGAAGCCCAGCGTGAAGGCTATGGGTACCAATGGTGGATGACCGAACACGGCGGTTATTACGCCTCGGGCGTGTTCGGCCAGCAGTGCATGGTGCTGCCGGAACAGGACACGGTGATTGTCTTCACCTGCGGCCTGCGCCTGGGGGAAAAGCGCTTGCACGCGGCGCTGTGGCAGCACCTGTTCCCGGCGCTGGGGCGTACCGCCGTTGATGCCAATGCCAGCCAGGCGCAACTGGATGCGCTGATCGACGGCCTGCGCCTGCCGACGCTGCAGGGTCTGCAAAGCTCGCCCGCCAGCCGTGCACTGCAGGGCCGTTTCGCCATTGAACCGAATGAGGATGGCGTGCGCGAAGTGGCCTTCGATTTCCAGGCGGATTACTGCGATTTCACCCTGGTGGATCATCGCGGCACTCATCACGTGCGCGCCGGTTTCCGACAGCCGATCGAGACCCTCACCAGCCTTACCGGCAATTACTTGCACCACCAGTATCAGCCAGAACAGACCGCTGTGGTCGCGCAGGCCTGCTGGTCCACGGAAGGTGAGTTACGTATGGACTGGCGCTTCGTCGAAACCGCCTTTGGCGACCACGTTACCGGCCGCGTGCAGGACGGGCGCCTGCGTTTCGACCGGGGCGTCAACACCAACGCCGGTGCCCTGCAACGCCCGACCCTGATCGGCTCACGAATCCCGCTTTAAGGAGTACAACTGATGACCTCTTCCCTGTGGGCACCCTTTACCGCGATGCGCCCCTTCAACCGCCAACCGATGCTGTTCGACCGCGCCGCTGGCATGCACTACACCACCACCGAAGGGCGCGACGTGCTCGATGCGATGGCCGGGTTGTGGTGCGTCAATGCCGGGCATGGCCAGCCCCGTATCGTCGAGGCCATTCGCGAAGCGGCAGGGCGCCTGGACTTTGTGTCCTCGTTCAAGATGAGCCACCCGGCGGCGCTGATCCTGGCGGATCAGTTGGTCGCCAAAGCGCCGGCCAACCTGGACAAGGTGTTCTTTACCAACTCCGGTTCCGAGGCCGTGGACACCGCCTTGAAGATCGCGCGCGCCTATCATCAGGCCCGAGGCGATAGCCGGCGCACCAAGCTGATCGGCCGTGCCAAGGGTTACCACGGCATGGGGTTTGGCGGTCTGTCGGTGTCGGGCATCGGCCGGCAGAAGCGTGACTTCGGGCCGTTGCTCGGCGACGTGGCGCACTTGCCGCTGCCCTATGACGCTGGCTCGCGTTTCAGCCTCGGCCAGCCGGAGCAGGGCGCGCATTATGCGGATGCGTTGCTGCACTTACTGGAAGTACACGACCCGGCTACGGTGGCGGCAGTGATTGTCGAACCGGTCACCGGCTCGGGTGGGGTCTACGCGCCGCCCCTGGGCTACCTGCAAAAGCTGCGCGAGATCTGTGATCGGCACGGCCTGCTGTTGATCTTCGATGAAGTCATCACTGGCTTCGGCCGCGTGGGCCATGGATTCGCCGCCGAGGCCTTTGGCGTCACCCCGGACTTGATGACCTTGGCCAAGGGCCTCACCAACGGCGCGGTGCCCATGGGCGGCGTGCTGGTCAGCGGCGCGGTGTACGAGGCGTTCATGCAAGGCCCGGAGCAGGCCATCGAGCTGATGCACGGTTACACCTATTCGGCCCATCCACTGGCCTGCGCCGCCGGTTTGGCGACCCTGGAGGTGCACGAAGAGCTGGGCCTCAATGCGCATGTGCGGCAGATTGCGCCGTTGTGGCAGAACACCGCGCTGGCCTTGCGTGAGCAGGCGCTGGTGCTGGATGTGCGTGCCATCGGCCTGCTTTGCGCGGTCGAGCTCAAGCCCCGCGAGGGCGCCCCCGGAGCGCGGGCGGCAGAGGTGGCCCAGCGGTGTTTCGAGGCGGGCGTGCTGGTGCGCGCCTCCGGCGAAAATATCGTGCTGTCGCCGCCACTCATCATCAACCAGGAACAGGTCGCGCAGGTGTTCAGCGCCTTGGGCAAGGCACTTGAGGCGACGCGATGAATCACCTGGATTTTTACATCGACGGGCAGTGGGTCAAGCCTCTCGGCGGCGACACCTTGCCGGTGGTCGACCCGACGACGGAGCGAACCGTCGCCACCATCAGCCTCGGCACCCTGGCCGACCTCGACCGCGCCGTCACCGCGGCCAGGCGGGCCTTCGACAGCTATGGGCAATGGACGCGCGAGCAACGCCTGGAAGTGCTGGCGGCGATCATCGATGGCTATCGCCAGCACAGCGAAGCCCTGGCGCAATGCGTGCACCAGGAAATGGGCGCGCCGCTCTCGCTGGCGCGCAGTGCCCATGTGCCCGCGGGGTTGGGCCACTTGCAGCGTGCGTATGACGTGCTCAAGACGTATGCCTTCGAATATGCCCACGACAGCACCCTGATCAGCCGCGAACCGATAGGGGTGTGCGGCCTGATCACACCGTGGAACTGGCCACTCAACCAACTCACCTGCAAGCTCGCGCCGGCCCTGGCCGCGGGCTGCACGATGGTGCTCAAGCCCAGTGAAAAGGCGCCGCTGTCGGCGATGCTGCTGGCCGATATCCTGGACCATGCCGGGGTGCCCAAGGGCGTGTTCAACCTGGTCAATGGCGACGGTCCTACGATGGGCGACGGCATCGCCCGGCATGCCGGGATCGATATGGTCTCGTTTACCGGTTCCACCGGCGCGGGCATCGCTGTGGCCAAGGCGGCAGCGGACACGGTCAAGCGTGTCTCTCAGGAGCTGGGCGGCAAGTCGGCCAACCTGATTCTTGCCGATGCGGACCTGGACGCTGCCGTGCGACACGGTGTGAGCAGCTGTTTTCGCAACAGCGGCCAGTCCTGCAATGCGCCGACGCGCCTGCTGGTGCCCCGGGCCTTGCAAGCGCGGGCGGTGGCGATCGCCCAGGAGATTGCCGCGCAGGTCTGCTTTGACGATAGCAATCCAGCGACTGCCATGGGCCCCCTGGCCAACCAGGCGCAGTTCGAACGGGTGCAGGCGCTGTTGGCGGCCGTGGACATCCCACCGGTATGCGGTGGTGCAGGGCGGCCGCAAGGCATCAACCGCGGCTTCTACGTGAGGCCCACGGTCTTTGCCGATGTCCACCCCGACCTGCCGATTGCCCGCGAAGAGGTGTTCGGGCCGGTGTTGGTGATCATTCCCTACGACAGCGAAGAACAGGCGATTGCCATCGCCAATGACAGCCCCTATGGCCTGTCGGGTTACGTCACGGCCGGCACGCTGGAAGGCGCGCGCAGGGTCGCCCGCCGTCTGCGCACGGGGATGGTCCATCTCAATGGCAGCAAGGCGGATAACGGCGCGCCCTTTGGCGGGTACAAGCAGTCCGGTAATGGCCGTGAGTGGGGGGTATTTGGCCTGGAGGACTATCTGGAAGTGAAATCGCTGTTTGGCTATCAGCCTAACCTGGGATAAACAGCGCCTGCTGCATCACCTGCGGCGGCTGCCCAAACGCCCTTAAAAACGCCTGACGCATGCGCTCGCGATCCCCAAACCCGGTTTCGCGGGCCACCACCTCAACCGGGTGGCGACTGGTCTCCATCATCGCCCGTGCGGCTTCTACCCGAAGGGACTCGATGGCCTTGGCCGGCGTTTGCCCGGTTTCTTCACGGAACACTCGGCTGAACTGGCGCGGACTCAGGCGGGCGACATCGGCCAGGGCTTCCACGGACAGATCGTGGGTCAGGTTCTCGCGGGCGTAGGCCAGGGCCAGTTGTACGCGGTCCGATTTCGGGTCCAGTTCCAATAGCGCCGACAACTGCGATTGCTCACTGCCGCGCCGCTGGGCGATCACCAGCTTGCGCGCGATGCGGCGTGCCAGGTCGCTGCCCAAGTCGTTCTCCACCATGGCCAAGGCCAGGTCGACGCCGGCACTCATGCCGGCGCCGGTCCACACGTGGCCGTCGACGATAAACAGCTTGTCTTCTTCCAGGCGAATGTCCGGGTAGCGCTTGCGAAAGGCCGGGGCGTGAATCCAGTGGGTGGTGGTGCGCTTGCCTTCCAGCAGGCCGGCTTCGGCCAGCACGAAAATGCCCATGCACAATGAGGCGACGCGCCGCGACTGGGCCGAGGCGGCCTTGACCAGTTCCAGCAGGTTGGCTTCCGGCAGGCGGAATTCCAGGTAGCCGCTGACGATCAGGGTGTCGTAACCCTCCGGCCGGATCGGCGTGGTGTTCACCGAGAACCCTTGGGACGTCATCACCGCGCCGCCGCTCTCCGAGACCAGATGAAATTCATAGGCCGGCTCGCCGCGCAGCAGGTTCGCGCACTCGAACACCGAACCCAGGCTGAGGCTCAGGGATTGGAAGTTCGGGTAAACCATCAGCGCAACGCTGTGCATCGTCATTCTCCAAAGGGCGCGGGAAGGGGGATTGTCGGCGCGTGCCGGGTAAACGGCAACTGCCTTCGCGTCATGTCCGGAATCCTTGCGGATCTGACATTGTGCGGGTCTGGACAGCCTCCTAAGATTCCCTCAACGAACTAGACGACTGGTCTAATCGGACGGGATGAAGCATGAACAGCGAAACCAAAAGTGCAAAACAGACCATTCTGGATACCGCGCAACGTCTTGTCGGTCGCAAAGGATTTTCTGCGGTAGGCCTGAACGAAATATTGCAAGCCGCCCAAGTACCCAAAGGTTCGTTTTATCACTACTTCACCTCCAAAGATGCGTTCGGCGTCGTATTGCTCGACCACTACTTCGACCACTACGTGCACGGCATGCAGCAATTGTTCGACCAGCCGGGTTTAACCCTTCACGCCAAGTTGATGCGTTATTGGCAGTCTTGGATCAACAACCAGACCGGCTGTACCGATGCAGGCAAATGCCTTGCCGTCAAACTCGGTGCCGAGGTGTCAGACCTTTCAGAGCCGATGCGCCTGGCCCTGCAGCGCGGCACCGCACGCACCATCGGCTTGCTCGCCGAGGCCTTGCAGCAGGGCGTCGACGACGGTTCGGTCATCATTACGCAACACCCCGAAAGCCTGGCCCAGCGCCTGTATGCGTTGTGGCTGGGGACCAGCGTCATGAGCAAGATCACCCGCACAGCGGCGCCTTTCGACGAGGCACTGGGGTTGACCCGGCAGTTGTTGGGGCAGCCTGAACAGACTGACAACCACACTTATCGAGGCACTGGAAAATGAAAGTATTAATGGTACTGACCTCTCACGACCAGCTCGGCGATACCGGGCGCAAGACCGGCTTCTGGCTCGAAGAGTTTGCCGCCCCCTATTACGCGTTCAAGGACGCCGGTGCCGAGATTGTGCTGGCTTCACCGGCCGGCGGCCAGCCGCCTCTGGATCCGGTAAGCGACCAGCCGGACTTCCAGACCGAACAGACCCACCGCTTCGCCGCCGATACGGCTGCGCAACAGGCCCTGGCGACCACGCTGAAGCTGGATTCGGTCAACGCCGATGACTTCGACACCGTGTTCTACCCAGGCGGCCACGGCCCGCTGTGGGACCTGGCGGAGTCGCCGGTGTCGATCGCCCTGATCGAGTCCTTCGAGCGCGCTGGCAAGCCGATCGGCTTTGTCTGCCATGCACCGGGCGCCTTGCGTCACGTCAAGGCGGTCAATGGTCAACCGTTGGTCAAGGGGCGTCGCGTTACCGGGTTCTCCAACTCGGAAGAGGCAGCGGTGGAACTGACCGATGTAGTGCCGTTCCTGGTTGAAGATGAATTCAAGCGGTTGGGCGGCCTTTATGAGAAAGGTGCTGACTGGCAATCCTTTGTCATTACCGATGGTTTATTGGTAACCGGGCAAAACCCTGGTAGTTCCAGTGACGTCGCCAAAGCCCTGCTGACACTCACCGCTTAACTTAACTAACCGCTTACTGCATTGGCGACTTTTATAAGTCGCCAATGCTTTAGCACGTCCAGAATTTGGAAATTATTGAATGACTGACAATGTGCTTAATACCCCAGTAAAGCTGGGTCACCATACGCTGAACAACCGTATTGTGTTGCCGCCGTTGACACGCCAGCGCAGTGCCCAGCCGGGTGATATCGCCACCGACTTGATGGCTGACTATTACCGCCAGCGTGCCAGTGCCGGTTTCATGGTCAGCGAAGGCACACAGATTGAACCGCGTGGCCAGGGTTATGCCTGGACGCCAGGCATCTACACCCCGGCGCAGATTGACGGCTGGCGCAAGGTCACCGACGCGGTGCACGCCGAAGGCGGGGTGATCTTCGCCCAGCTGTGGCACGTTGGCCGGGTGTCCCATAACGCCTTGCAGCCAGACGGCGCGGCACCTGTCGCACCGTCGGCAATCCAGGCGCTGCAGGCCAAGGCCTTCATCGAAACGGCACCGGGCGAGGGTGAGTTGAAGCAACCGCCTGTGCCGCGTGCCTTGACCACCCTGGAGATCGAGGAACTGGTCGGGCACTACGCCCAGGCGGCGCGCAATGCGCTGGATGCCGGGTTCGATGGGGTAGAGATCCATTCGGCGAATGGATACCTGGTCAACCAGTTCATCTCGGCCCACGCCAATCAGCGTGACGATGAATACGGTGGCTCGCTGCACAACCGCCTGCGCTTTCTGCGCGAGATCGTCGAAGCCGTCAGCGCAGTGGTCGGGCCAGAGCGCCTGGGGGTGCGTTTCTCACCGCTGTTCAGCGGCACTGATCAGGACCGGGTGTATATCGGCCTGGTGGAAGACGACCCGCACCACACCTACCTCGAAGCGATCAAGGTGCTGGAGGCGTCGGGCATCGCCTATGTGTCCATTGCCGAAGCCGACTGGGATAACGCCCCGGTATTGCCCGAATCGTTCCGCCGCGCAGTGCGCGAAACCTTCAGTGGGCGCATCATCTACGCCGGCCGCTACACCGCTGAACGCGGCGCTGATTTGGTCGAAGCCGGGCTGGCGGACTTGATCGCGTTCGGGCGGCCGTTCATTGCCAACCCAGACCTGCCGCAGCGGATTTTCAACGGATGGCCGTTGAATCCGCTGAAGGCCGAGGGTTTATATGGCGGGACGGCAGCGGGGTACATCGATTACCCGGTATACGCCGAGTAGTCCCGCAAAGCTGACCCATGTGGGAGCTGGCTTGCCTGCTCCCACACTGGATCTTCACAAGGCCACGATCAGCGTTACTCCACCCGCAACACAATCTTCCCAATATGATCCCCACCCTCCATCCGTGCATGGGCCTGGGCGGCGTCGGTGTAGGCGTACACCTTGTCGATAATCGGCAAGCAACGCCCGGCGGCCAGCACCGGCCAGATGTATTCGCGCAGTTGCTCGGCGATGGCGGCTTTTTCGTCTTTGCTGCGTGCCCGCAGGAGTGAGCCGGTAATCACCGCACGTTTGGCGAGGATGCTCAGCAGGTCGACATCATTGGCCTTGCCGCCTCCCAGGAACCCCAGCATCACCAGGTGACCGTCCATGGCCAGGGCCTTGAGGTTGTTGTTGAAGTACGAGGCGCCCATGATGTCGAGGATCACATCGACGCCCTGATTGTCGGTCTGCTGCGCAATGACGTCGGCAAAATCCTGCTCGCGATAATTGATGGGCTCGGCGCCCAGCTTGGCAATCGCTGCACACTTATCGGCGCTGCCAGCGGTGGCGAAGGCCTGGATGCCGAACTCGCGGCACAGCATCAGTGCGGTGGTGCCGATACCGCTGGTGCCGCCATGGATCAGCACGCGCTGGCCGGTGTGCGCATCGCCGAGGCCGAACAGGTTGGCCCATACGGTGAAGAACGTTTCCGGTACCGCAGCAGCTTGAATCCAATCCATGCCTTCAGGAATGGGCAGGGCCTGACTGGCCGGCACGCTGCAAAACTGCGCGTAGCCACCGCCATTGGTCAGAGCACAGACTTTGTCGCCCAACTGGTATTCGCTCACGCCTTCGCCCAGCGCCACGACTTCACCGGCTACTTCCAACCCTGGAATCGGACTGAAGCCCGGTTTCATCGGGTACTTGCCGGCGCGTTGCAGGGCGTCAGGCCGGTTGACCCCGGCGGCATGCACGCGGATCAGGATCTCGCCGGGGCCTGCGACAGGCACCTCGGCGTGGCGTGGTTGCAGCACCTCAGGCCCGCCGGGGGTGGTGATTTCGATCAGGGTCATTTCTTGAGGAAGCGTCATTTCAGATTACCTGCAGCGATGAGCGTATGGGTTGGGACCGTGTCGAGCGGCCGACGGTTCAGCACAATCATGCCGAGTTCCAGTGCCAATGCGACCACAATGGCCCCGGCAGCGATCATGAACAACAGCGCATGCTGGCCGCCGCTGCTGTTGAACAGCGCCGAGTAGGCAAACCCGGACAGCGCCTGGAACGTCGCGAAGGACACCGTGGCGCGGCTCCACGCCACGTGTTGCTGATGATGGTTGGGCAGCAGTTCATGCACCCGCGCCAGTGCCAGCGGCACGATACCTGGCGGGAAGGAACCGAGGACCACCGCGAGCACCGCCAGGGCGGTAAAGGAGCCGGTAAACGGCAACAGGCCGACCGCAATCGCCTGCACCACCAGCACCACGCGGATACTCAAGCGGGCACCGAGTTTGTCGGCGAGGAACCCGTAGGTCACCGGCCCTACAATCGCGCCCAGGCCGTACATTACCCAGATCATCGCGCCGATATGCGCACCGTCACCCAGGCCTCGGGCCACGTAGTCGACCAGGAACACCATCGCCGGCACCAGGCCCGCCGCCATGAAGGCGTACTGGGCAAACAGCAGGTACACGCCGGAGGGTGTCTGCGCTGAAGTGCCCGTGGGGGCCGCTGCTTCATGCAGTGTGCCGGTGGGCCAGGCGAACCAGCTGGCGCCCGTCAACACCAGCGCCAATAGGCCCAGGCCAAACCAGGTCTGTTGCAAACCCAGGTTCAACAAGGGCGGTACGAGGGTGCCGGAGCCAGCAATGCCCAGGCCGATACCGAGGAAGATCGCGCCGCTGGCCAAGCCACGGCGTGCCGCCGGTACGTGGGGCAACACGGTCGCCGCCACCAACACCATGATCGCGCCACCGGCAATCCCCGACAGCAGCCGCCAGGCGAAGAACCACACCACCGACAACGGGAAGCCACAGGCGAAGAACGCCAGGGTCACCGCCACCATCATCATGCGCAGCGCGGTCTTGTTCGAGGTGCGCTGGGCGATGGGGCGGCCGATCAGCGCGCCGATCAGGTAACCCACCAGGTTGGCGGCGCCGAGGTAGACCACATCATTGGCGGAAAACCACTGCGCCTGGATCAAGGTCGGGATCAACGGCGTATAGGCGAACCGCGCCAGGCCGATACTGACCAGGCTGGCGCAGAGGCCGGCGAAGATGGGCAGCCAGACTGAGCTGCGGGGTGGGGCGTGTGTGTCGAGCATGATGGCGGTCCCGGGTATTTTTCTCTGGCGCCCAGCATATCCGGGTTTTCTGATGCAATAATGCTGCGATTAAACGGCACACCGATGCATATATGCATCACGAGGAGCAAGCATGAATTGGGATGATGCACGGGTCTTTCTGGCGGTCTGCCGCGAATCCACACTGCGCGGCGCCGCACGGGTGTTGGGCGTGGATCAGGCCACGGTGGGTCGGCGGGTCAACGCGCTGGAAAAGTCCTTGAGCGCCACCTTGTTTCTGCGCACGTCCGAAGGTTACGCACTCACGGCAGTAGGCGAAGCCGCGTTGCTCTCGGTGGAGAAAATGGAACGCTCAGCCCTCGACCTGGAGCGCCAGATCCAGGGCCTGGATGACCGCCTGACCGGCACCGTGCGGGTCAGCACCACCGACTCCCTGGCCATCGACTTCCTGATTCCGTCGATTGCACGCCTGCACGACAAACACCCCGACGTGCGCGTGCAACTGGATGCCTCCACCCAGATCCTCAGCCTGGCCAAGCGCGAAGCCGATATCGCCGTGCGCAACACCCGCCCGGACAACCCCGACCTGATCGCCCGGCGCATTGCACGCTGGCCGGTAGGGCTGTTTGCCTCTCAGGACTACATCGACCGCCACGGCGTGCCGGAGCAGGGAAGCCTGTTCGAAGGCCATGACCTGGTCGTCTACCAACCCTACCTGCAAAGCCAGAAGGACATGACCCTGGTCGCTGAGCCCCCGGGGCGCGGACGCATTGTCGCGGCCTTGAGTTCCAGCCTGCTGGTGCGCCGCTCCATTGCGGCCGGCATCGGCGTCGGCGAGATCCCGGTGTACACCGGCGAACGTGATGGGCTGGTGCGTCTGTGGCCCGAGCGCACGCGGCCCTTGCCGTATGACGTGTGGCTGGTGACCCACGCCGACCTGCGCCATACCGCACGGGTGCGGGTGGTGATCGATGAAATTGTCGCGGCATTTGCGGGCACGGGGGAGTAGTCAGCACAGGCTTGCAATTTCCTGTGGTGTGGCGGGCCCACAATCGCCTCCGATATCACCGTCGCGCAGGTGCCGGCGGTGTTCACCCAGGCAGGTCGCTTATGAACGAATCAAAAACTCAGGATATTGGGCTGTTGTTTCTGCGGGGCAGCGGGGCGCTGTTCCTGCTTTGGGTACACGGTTTGCCCAAGGTGTTGAACTACAGCGAACAGCTGAAGGTGATCGAAGACCCGTTTCACTTGGGGGCGCACGTCACGCTGTTGCTGGCGATTTTCGCCGAAGTGCTGTGCCCTTTGTTGATCGTTGCGGGGGTGTTGGTGCGCCTGGCGTGCCTGCCGATCCTGGCGGTGCTGTTGATCGCCATGCTGGTGGTGCACCCGGAGTGGACGTTGTTTGAGGGGCAATTCGGCTGGCTGTTGTTGATCATCTTCACCAGTGTACTGATTGCCGGGCCGGGGCGGCTGGTACTGAGCCAACGTTTCTCTTGAGCAAAAAAAGGCCGGGCAAGCCCGGCCGAAATAAGGAGAGGGTGGTACAGGTATTTCAGCGGTTCAGGAACGCCAGCAGGTCTTCATTCAAGGCCTGGGCATGGGTCACGGCGAATCCGTGTGGCGCCTCTTTGTAGACTTTCAGTTCGGCGCCTTTGATCGAGGCCGCGGCGACTTTGCCGGTGGTCTCGAACGGTACGATCTGGTCGCCGTCCCCGTGGATGACCAGGGTCGGTACGTCGATCTTGGCCATGTCCGGGCGGAAGTCGGTCTCGGAGAAGGCGGTGACGCAATCCACGGTCGATTTGAGGGACGCCAGCATCGCGATTTGCAGCGTTTGGGTCAGTACGCCTTCAGAGACCGTCTGGCCCTTGTTGATGCCGAAGAACGGTGTGTTGAAATCGCTGATAAATTGCGCGCGGTCCTTCAGCAGGCCGGCCTTGATGCCGTCGAACACGTCTTTGGGCACGCCTTGCGGGTAGTCTGGTTTCTGGCCGAAGATCGGCGTGACCGCACCCAGCAGCACCAGGCCGGCAACGCGAGCACTGCCGTGGCGCGCGATATAACGCGCCACGTCGCCGCCGCCCATGGAGAAGCCCACCAGGGTCACGTCCTTGAGGTCCAGGTGTTCGATCAACTGCGCGATATCGTCGGCGAAGGTGTTGTAGTCGTTACCGGTCCACGGCTGGTCAGAGCGGCCGAAGCCACGGCGGTCGAACGCGATGGTGCGAAAGCCACGGCTGCTGAGGTATTCCATCTGGTATTCCCACATGTCGGCGTCCAGTGGCCAGCCGTGGCTGAACAGCACGGGCTTACCGCTGCCCCAGTCCTTGAAGTAGATCTGGGTACCGTCTTTGGCAACAAAAGTGCTCATGGAAAACTCCTTGGGTAGCGAGAAAAGCTCAGCGTCACTATTGGTGTAAACCGTACGCGGGGCTTGTACGGGTGTGCTTGGTTGGGCCTACCAGCTGAATTTCAGCTCGACCCCCAGGTAATTGCTGTCATCACCACCGGCATCACGCAGGGTCTGGCCGACGTCGTAGTGCACGGCCTCGACGGCGCCGGTGAGGTTGGGGCTGAACACATAGTCGGTGCGCAATTGCGCGTAGGCACCGGTCCAGCGATCACCCTGGCCTGCGGTGCCGGCCACCGGCAAGTTGGGCTGGGTGTACACCGCATCGCTGGTGGTTTGGCGCCAGAGCAGGCCGATGGCGGTTTGCACGCTGAGCTTGTCGATCGGCTTGACGGTGATCGACGGCTTGACGTGAATCAGGTTGCTGTAGCCCGTGTAGCCCGCCAGGGAAAAGTAGTAGCCGTTGGGGAACAGCGGGTTGAACGTACCGACAGTGCCATCCCCGGTCTTACGGTCGCCCGAGGCGATGTCCAGTTGCAGGCCCAGGCGCGGTTTCCAGGCCAGGCTGTCGAAGGTATAGCCGGTGCGACTGCCACCGGCCCAGGCGCGGATATCCTTGTTGCCCACCGAACCACTTTGCAGCATCGCTTCGACGTCCCAGTCAAAGCCCATGGCCGCGCCACCCAGGCGTGCGTCGAACAGGTGGCGGGTTTCGTCGCCGTCTGCGTCCAGGTAATGCGCCGCGCTGCGTTCATACACGCCGTAGTAGGCCGACAACTCGTTCTTGCCGCCCACCAGGCGCTCGACCCGCACCATGTGGAAGCGCGCGTCGCTGTTGGACTTGTCGTCGAAATGCCGCCCGTCCTGATACTGCACCGGCTGGCTGGCAATCCCGATAAAGCGCCAGTTGGATGTCTCCCAGTCGGCCCACAGCGCGTCGAAGGATTGCCGCACATTCGGGCCGTCCCGCGATGAGATGAAGCGCTGCAGGTCGAAGGCGAAATCCTGACGCCCGACACGTGCCTTCAGCATGCCGCTGCTGAAGGCATTGACGTACTCGGCAAAGGCCAGGCGCAGGTCGACGCGATTCTGGTCGGCGCCGCCGATCGTCGTCTTGTCATACGCACGCACATCTTCGAGCTGGGTGAACACTCGCCAGTTTTCGTTCAGATGCAGGTCGGCATGCACCTGGAAGCGTTGGATCAGGTAGCGATCACGCTTCACATCGCGCACGCCGAAACCACTGGCATCGTTCATCTCGAAGCGCTCGCGCAGGGTCGCGCCCAGAGACAGGTAGGTAAACGGGTTGGCACCTGACAACGGGATGTACTTCAAGCTGTCCAGCGGTTGCGTGCGCAGCGCCGGGTTTTGCAGTACCGACCAGTCTTCCTGCCAGCGATTGGCCTTGATGGCCGGGCGTGTCGCTTGCTCATCGGCGTGGACGCTGCCGGCGAGCAGCGGCCACAGCACGGCCAGGCCCCAGCCTGTGCGACGGGTCATTTTGCCGCGTTGAGTTGATGGATCTCGGCGACGTAACCGCCCGGGAACTCGACCAACGCACTGCGACGGTCTTTACTGTCGAAGGCGGGCACCACCACTTTGGCGCCGGAGCCGGTGGCCTTGCCCAAGGTGGCCGTCAGGTCAGCCACTTGATAGCCGGTGGTTTCATGGCCGAACGGATAGGGCAGTTGGCCGTTGGTGACCAGCACTGCCATGCGCCCGAACGGCGACTCGATGTCGACACGACGATAGCTGCCGCTGGCTTGACCGATATCCACGCCACGCGCGTGTTTGTCATCGGCCAGGACTTTGCCGTGGGAGAAGCCCAGGAACGACTTGATAAAGCTGTCGGCACGGTCGGGGCTGAGGTACACGCGGTTTTCCGGCACGGTCTGGAACGCGGCGTAATCCGGGGTCTTGGTGTGCCAGTAGAGCTGCATGTTCACGCCGCCTGGCCACTGCACCACCGCGTCACGCCCGATCGGATCCGGGAAGTCGCTGACGATCACCGCCGCACCGTTTTCCCGGGCCGCCTTGAGTGCCAGGTCCATGTCCTTGACCAGGTAACCGTTGCGCTCCTGGCCGAACGGGTGCGGGATCGGCGTAGTGAAACCAAACAACGACACCGTGCCCGCCGGGGTTTGCAGCAATTGCGAGGTGGTGCTGCTCGGCACCGGCAGTACATTTACTACCACCTGGGGGGTGCTTTTGCCGCCGAAGGTGGCCAGGAAACTCTGGGCAAAACGGTCGACATCGGCCGGTGCTACGTAAACATGGCTGGTGTCGTATTGCGGTGCCACGGCCACTGCGGGCGTTGCCGCGAACGCACTGCCCATCATTTGGCCGGCCAGCAGCGTCAGTGCCAGGGAAACCTTCATCACTCGTTTACACATGCCCACTCTCCAGCACTGTCTATCGGATCGAAGCCATGAGCTTAGGGACGAGGCGGCGGTGCGAATTGTACAGGCGTGCTTGATTGAACGATTCAGCGTCTATGCTAGTCATCTGACTTCAAGCATCCGATTACACAGGTGAACGTAATGGCCAAGACTTACAGCTACGCCGCCCAGAACGCCAAGGATTCCCTCAAGCCCTTTACCTTCGAGCGCCGTGCGCCGGGGGCGGATGACGTACAAATCGATATTCTCTATTGCGGCGTGTGCCACTCCGATCTGCACACCGCCCGCAACGAATGGAACAACACCCTGTACCCCTCTGTGCCCGGCCATGAAATCGTCGGCCGTGTCACGGCGGTGGGCACCGATGTCAGCATGTTCAAAGTCGGTGATTTGGCCGGTGTCGGCTGCATGGTCGACAGCTGCCAGCACTGCGCGTCCTGCGCCGAGGGCGAGGAGCAATACTGCGAGAACGGCTTTACCGGCACCTACAACGGCCCGGTGTTCGGCGGTGAAAATACCTTTGGCGGCTATTCGGACAGCATCGTGGTCAAGGAGAAGTTCGTGCTGCGCATCTCCCACGATGATTCCAACCTGGCCGCCGTGGCGCCGTTGCTGTGCGCGGGTATCACCACCTATTCGCCGTTGCATCACTGGAAGGTCGGCCCCGGCAAAAAGGTCGGGGTGGTAGGCCTTGGTGGGCTTGGGCATATGGCCGTGAAGATCGCCCATGCGATGGGCGCGCACGTCACGCTGTTCACCACGTCGCCGACGGTGTTCAACCTGATCTTCAAGCGCCGCAGCCTGGCCGGGTCGCTGATTGGCGGCATCCAGGAAACCCAGGACATGCTGGACTTTTGCGCCAGGCACGGGATTGTCTCGGACATCGAAATGATCGACATCCAGGGCATCAACGAGGCGTATGAGCGGATGCTCAAGGGCGATGTGAAGTATCGGTTTGTGATTGATATGGACAGCTTGAAGAAGGAAAGCCACGCGGCCTGATACACACTGCGTGTCCAAAGGTGGGAGCGGGCTTGCTCGCGAAGGGTGGGTGTCAGTTAACGTATGTGTAACTGACCCACCGCATTCGCGAGCAAGCTCCCTCCCATATTTTTTATATGTCTACTCACGGCTCAAGGCCGCTGCGGCTTCACCGACGTACCGAACGTGTTGCCCATACGCACGCTGGTCGCCGCCGGGGTGGCTAAACCGACCTTATTGGGCGGGCGCTTCTCGATGGAAATATTCTGCGTCTCGCGGTTTTTCTGCGTCGCCTTTGTGGCATTCGTGTCATTACCCATCTGTTGGCTAAGGCAGCCATAGTCGGGCGCCTTATAGCCATCCACCGTGACCTCTGCGCAATTGTCGGCATGGGCGAGCAAGGGCAGAGCGGCGCACAGCAACAGGCTGACAAGGGACGGTAACGCTTTCATCAGGGCCTCCTGGCGGGCCCGAAGGAGTGGGCCGATAAGGCTGCAAAGTGTAGTGCAGCAGGCTTCTCATCACCGTGATGTTTTTTTTGCTATCACCGTAACATCAGATTCATAAACTGGCCTCAGGATGACGGTTTTCTAGGGCGCGTCGGCCGTGCAGCGATGCAAAGCAGGGGGTGAACAGGGGGGCTGGAGGCGCGTCGCGTGCGCCCTGGTCTTGCTGTTGCTGCTGGCCGGCGGTCGTCCGGCGCAGGCAGAGTCACCGCTGCTGTCGTTGAATCTGCCGGCGCAAGACCTGGAACACGCACTGCAAGCCTACAGCCGCGCCACCGGGATGGCAGTGCTGGTGGACCGTGAGTTGACGCGGGGCCGGCGTTCCATCGGGGTGCGCGGGCGCTTTACCGCGCAAGAGGCATTGGCGATGTTGCTGACAGGGAGTGGCCTGATGGCACGTTATGCACGCAGCGATGCGTTTACCTTGCAGGCACCGCAAGTCAGCCCGCCGACCACTTCACGTGGTGCGGCGGCACGCAGCGCCGCGCGGATCAACAACAGCTACGCGTCGGCGTTACAGCAAGCCATTGAGACCAGCTTGTGCCGTTCGCCGCTGACCCGGCCCGGCAGTTTTCGTGCGCTGGTGCAGGTCTGGGTCAACCCGGACGGAGTGATCGAACACAGTCGGCTGGTCAGTTCCTCCGGCGATGAACAACGCGATGAAGCACTGGTGCGCAGCCTGAGTGCGGCCCGGGTCGAACGCCCGGCACCCAGCTCGCTGCGCCAACCGGTGACTTTACTTTTGATGCCTGACACAACAGGAACGCGCATGGAATGCACAGCAGCAAAAGGAGCCTGGGGCGGATGAAAGACACCGGGCACAGTACGATGGTCAGCTTGTTCCTGGCGTCCTACGAAGACTTCAAGGTGCGTTTGCGCAAGCGCCTGGGCTCGGAGGACCTGGCCAATGACGTATTGCACGAGACCTACCTGCGGGTCGATCGTATGGAAGTGCCGCCAAACCTGGCGCAACCCAACGCGTACCTGTACCGCATGGCCTTGAACATCGCCGCCGACCGCCGCCAGGCCGACGCGCGTTTGCTCACTGGCAGCGAGGTCGAAGAACTGCTGCAAAGCGCCGACGAAGCCCAGGACCCGTCACGCGTGGTGGGCGGCCAGAAAGAAATCCAATCCCTGGTCAAGGCGCTGTATGAACTGCCGGCACGCCGCCGCAAAATCCTCATCGCCGCCCGCCTGGAAGAGGCGCCGCACCTGGAAATCTCCCAGCGTTTTGGCATTTCCACGCGTATGGTCGAGAAGGAAATCAAGGCCGCCCTGGGCCACTGTGCCAAGCGCCTGGAAAGAAAAGTGATTCAGCGGTTCGGTCCCGGTGCCGGAAAACCGTCTTAGTGTCGAGTCCCTGATAAATCCGTGAGTACGTGCGCGCTTGAATATTTTTAACCTCTCCACCGCCCGGCCATCCGCCGCCAGCCCCCTGCACGATGAAGCCCGCGAGTGGCTGGTCCTGTTGACCTCGGGGCGTGCCACCGTGGCCGATGCCAAGGCGCTCAAAGCCTGGTGCGCGCAGAGCCCGGAACATGCCCAGGCATTCGAGCAGGCCAAGGCGCTGTGGCAGCAATTGGCCCCGGCTCTGGAGCACGTCTCGCCACCGCGCAGCTTTGGTCGTCGCGCCTTCCTGGGCGGTGCGATCGCCGCATCGGCGGCCGTGGTGATGGTGCGCGTCGGCGTACCCGGTGGCTTTGCCGGGCTTACGACGGACTACCGCACCGAAGTCGGCGAGCAACGCCAAGTGGTGTTGAGCGAAGGGATCAGCCTGGAACTCAATACCCAGACCCGCATCAGTCGGGTGGGGCAGGGCATTGAATTGCTCGAAGGTGAAGTCGAGGTGGTTACCCACGTTGCACAACCGCTCAAGGTCCAGGCCGGCGAAGGCTGGGTGAGTGCGGCGCAGGCGCGGTTCAATGTGCGTCATACCGATCACACGGTCTGTGTCACCTGTATCGAGGGTTCGCTGTCGGTGGACGTTGCCGGCAACAGTGTGAGCCTGGGCAGTGGTCGACAACTGACCTATGGCAGCGCCGGGGTCAGTGAAGTGATCACGGTGGATACCCAGGCAGTGGTGGCCTGGCGTGAGCAGGTGCTGGTGTTCAACAACGCCACGCTGGCGACGGTGGTGGATGAGATCAATCGCTACCGGCCGGGGATGCTTGTGTTGCTGAACAACGAGCTGGGCCAGCGCCGCGTGCAGGCGCGGTTCAGCCTGCAACAGCTGGCCGGGGTGGCGTTGTTGATTCGCGATGCGTATGGCGCCAAGTGTACGGAATTGCCGGGTGGGGTGGTGTTGTTGAGTTAGTTCAACGGCCCCACCACCTGTCGATACCGTTCCACCCCCTGCGGCGTCTGTCGCACCAGGCTGATCTCCAATCCCAGTGGATCCTCGCGACGGTTACCGCTCAACTGTCGCCACCCCTTATCGGCTTCCCAAACCCGCACCTGCAAATCACTGACGCCGGTTAACACCACCACCCCATCCTTTGCCGCCGGCAGAGGAAAGCGGTCCCGCGCTGGGGCCGCTGCCCGATACAGCGAATCGCCCTTGAGCCACCACCGCACCCGTTGCAGCCCATCGCCTGCGACCGGGGCGCTGCGGATCACGTCCAGTCGAAAACCCTTACTGTCGGAACTGCGCACCGTGACTGCCGCCAGCCCCTCGGTTTTAGCCGCCCCGTCTTCCGGCGCGCTGGGGAGGGTGAGTTCGACACTGGCCCGTAAACTGATGTCCCGCTGCATCTGGTTCAATGCCCTCAGCAGCACCTCGGTCTGTTCCGTACTGGCCTGCAAGTGCTGATCGGCGCGGGTAACGCTGTCCAGGCCGCGCCAGGCGATCAAGCTGACCAATGCCATGAGCATGATCGCCACCATCACTTCTATCAGCGTGAAGCCCTGCTGGGACTGATTCATGGCAGGCGCTCCACGCGCATCAAACCGGCGGCGTCGCGTTGCAGGCTGAGACTGTGTTGCCCATCGGAGAGCACTACCCGCAGCGGCGGGCTGATCCATTCGGCATTCAGTACCAGGGTCTGGCGCGGTTCGATGTTGATCTGCATCGGTGTGCTTTCCCAGAGGCGCGGGCGCAGTTGACTGTCGCCCTGGAAGGATTCCACATGCACCCCATCATCACTGCGACGGTTGAAGCGAAAGCCCTTGGCGTCGGCGCGCCAGGTGATGGGGCGACCATCGGCGTGGGCTTCGGCCTGGGCCACTTGCAGCAGTTGGCTCAGGCGCTCGGCGTCCTTGCGCAGCAGGTGCAGTGGGTCAGGTTTGATCGTGAGGCTGATGGCGGCGCTGGCGATGCCGATAATCACCAGTACCACCATCAACTCGATCAGGGTAAAACCTTGCTGTTTCATCACGGGCTTCCTGGAGAACTGGCGAGTCTGTGAAATAAAAGCGTGCGAATTGACCTGTAGGCTGGTGCCACGGACAAACAGGAGGTCCCTCCGATGACATTCGCCCATCGTTTCACCCTGGCTCATGGCGTGCAGGCGCTGGGTGTGTTGGCCGCCTTGGCGGGTGTGGCGGTCTGGACGCCGCTGCTCCTCACCAGCGCCGAATCCCACACGCCCCAAGCGACCCCCCAGGCATTGGCGGCACGCAGCGATAACCCGGCGTTGCAATGGTTTTCCAATACGCCGACGGCGCTGCAGGTCAAAGTCACTGGCGTGCTGGCTGGTGCTCGGGGTGCGGTGGCGATCCTCAGCCTGAATGACGGCCCGCCGCGCAGCTTTCTGCTGGGTGAACGCCTCAGCCCAGGCGTACGGCTGACGGCCATCAGAGGCGACGGTGTGGAGATCGAGCGCGGTGGCGAGAAGCTGCACGTCAACCTCGACACGTTGCCGGAGGGGCCCGCGTTGCCGCGCCTCACTCGGCCATGACCTGGGTGTCCAGGCGGGCCAGGGGCGGCGCTTCGCGGCGGGCGTCGAGCACCTGCAGGTTGACTTGAAACAGGCGGCCATCGGCGTTGATGCTCTGCTCACAACGCAGTTTCAAGCGGCCCTGGTCGCACTCGAAGGTCCACTTGCCGCTGCGCAGGTGCCCCTCCAGGCGCAGTTCCGCCAGGCGACTCTGCGCCGCCAGCAACGCGATGGATTTGTCGCGCAACAAGCCGTTGCTCTGGGTCATCAGCCCCGCCACGCGCACGGCGGCGGCCATGGCCACGGCGATGATCGCCAGCGCCACCAGCACTTCAATCAGGGTAAAACCTTGCTCCTTGCGACGGCCGTACATGGCGCTCTCAAAGCCGGGAAACAGGCCCGCAGACTAGCGCCGGCAGTTGACCGATTGGCGACCGAAACTCCCGAGGATTTTCAATACGACTGACATGTGTTCTTGCAACACTGCGCCACGAATTGCACTCAAGCCAAGGAATGTCGAGATGGATATCGCGCGCCTAACGTCCCCATTGCCAGGCCCTCGCGGGCAGCGTGGCTTTACCTTGATCGAGATCATGGTGGTGGTGGTCATCCTCGGAATCCTCGCGGCAATGGTGGTGCCCAAGGTGCTTGATCGGCCGGACCAGGCACGGGCCACCGCAGCGAAACAGGATATCGGCGGGTTGATGCAGGCGTTGAAGCTCTATCGCCTGGACCACGGCACTTATCCGAGCATGAACCAGGGGTTGAAAGTCTTGGTGGAGCGCCCGGCGGATGCGAAAAACAGCAACTGGCGCGCTTACTTGGAGCGCTTGCCCAACGACCCTTGGGGCAAGCCCTATCATTACCTTAACCCAGGCGCCAACGGCGAAGTGGATGTGTTCTCGCTGGGCGCCGACGGCCAGCCGGATGGCGATGGCGTAAATGCCGATATCGGCTCCTGGCAGTTGTAAGGCCGGCCATGAAACGGTATTCGCCCCCAGCGGCGAAGCAGCGCGGCATGGCGATAATCAGCGCCTTGCTGATCGCCGCGGTGGTGGCGGTGCTGGCCGGTGCCATGCTCACGCGCCAGACCGTGTTCACCCGCAGCCTGGAAGCCGAGCAGTTGCGTATCCAGGGCCAGTGGCTGTTGCAGGGTGGCCTTGAACGCAGCCGCCAGATGCTCTGGGACGCGCGCCAGAAGGACGTGCTGACCCGCCTCGATCAACCCTGGGCGCGTGCCCAGGGTGGCGCATTTGAGGGGCGGATTGTGGACGAGCAGGGCAAGTTCAACCTGCGCAATCTGGTCAATCGCCAGCAGGTGGACAGCGAGCAATTGCAGAGTTTTGAGCGACTGTGCCGACTGATAGGTGTCGATCCGGCGGTGAGCCGGCGTATCAGCCAGCGGGTGATCGCCTCCTATGAACCGCCCGCCAAATACCCGATGCTGCGCAGCCTGGATGACTTGAGCGGGATCGAAGGCCTCGACCCCAACGTGTTGCAGCGCATGCAGGCCTATATCAGCGTGTTGCCCGGTCCTACCTGGGTCAACGGCAACACCGCCAGCGCCGAAGTACTCAGTGCGGTGGTGCCGCAGCTCAGCCTGTCCCAGGCCCATGGGCTGGTGGCCGAGCGTGACAGCGGGCATTGGTTTATCAACCGGGGGGATTTCGTCAATCGCCTGCGCTTGCCGCAGGTGGCGGTGGACGCGGTGCAGGTGGGCATTACCAGTGAGTGGTTTCGCCTGCAGGGCCAGGCTCGCCGTGAGCAGCGGCGGGTGACGGTTGATGCGTTGTTGCATCGCCCCGAAGACCGCGAGCCTCGGGTGATCTGGTCGCGGGTGGGCGTATGAAACGCTTGCGCATAGGCTTGCCGCCGCTTGATCAATTGACCGCTGAGAGCCAGGTCAAATTTGCCTGGCTGGACCGTGGTGTGGTGATTGAAGAGGGTTATGAAAGCTTGGCGCAGGTGGGTAGGAACCGTCAGGCAGTAGAGTGTTTTCTACACCCTCGCGACAGCCTGCTCACCAGCCTGGAGTTGCCGCCGCTGCCCGCCGCGAAAACCGCAGCCGCCGTGGCCTGCGCTGCGCAGGCGTTGATCTTGGGACCAATGGAACAGATGCAGGTGGCTCACGGCCCGCGCGAAAGCGATGGGCGTGTGCAGGTCGCCTGGGTGCCCAAGGTCGGGTTGGAGCGGCTCGCGCAGCTGCCACTCAAGCTGCGCGGCCTGTACCCGGCACCCTTCGCCTTGCCGGTGGGCGCCGCGGCGCTGGATGACGGCTATCTGTTGACGCGCGACAGCCTGCAACAAGGCGCGGTGCATCCGCTCGGCTTGCAGGCGCTGGATGTGCAACTGGTAGACGCGGCGCAGCGTTGGAGTGGGGGTGTTCCCCATTGGGGCTTGCACGGGCGTCTGCGGCAACCCTCGACCGTTGGATGGGGCAGGGCGCTCGCCTGTGTTGCGTTCGCCACCGCCCTTTGGACCCTCGGCCTCAACCTGTACGCCGCACGTCAGGTGGAGGAAGGCCAGCGACTCAAGGCCTTGATGAGCCAGCAGGTGCGCCAGGCATTTCCACAATTGCCGGTGGTGCTCAACCCTTTGCAACAAGCCCGACAACAGGTGGCCGCCCGCCAGACCGGCGCTGCCGCCGATCCAGGCCAACGCTTCACCAGCCTGTTGCAACTGGCTGGCAGCAACCTGCCGTTCATGGTGGGCAGTGTCGACAACCTGAGCTTTGAACAGGGCCGTTTGCACGTGGAATTGCTCGCCGACAGTCGTAACCCGACGGCCGAGGGTGAATGGCAGGCCGCACTGGCCCAGGCCGGCTTCACTGCCAGCCGCGATGGCCATGCCTGGACCCTTGGCCCGGCGCAGGCTGCGGAGCAACCCGTAGGTGCCGGCGATGAGTAACGTGCAGCGACTGCGCGGCCAGGCCCAAGTGTTCTGGAGCGGCCTGGCCCTGCGCGAGAAACGCCTGCTCGGCGGCGCCGGCCTGGTCCTGGCGAGCCTGCTGACCTGGCTGGTGCTGGTGCAGCCGGCGTTGAAGAAGATCGATTACTGGCAGGCCGAAATCCCCAAGCTACGTGCTCAGGCCGAAGCCTTGCAGGTGTTGTTGCAGGACGTCGCCGCGCCGAGGCAGGGCGACGAAACCGCGCTGCGTCAAGCCCTGGACAACGCCGGCTTGCACGGCCATTACCAGTTGCAGGCGCTGGAACCCGGCGGTTGGCGCCTGACCTTCGACAACGCCCCGGCCGAGGCGGTGCTGGGTTGGCTGCTGGGCAATGCCCGTTCGTTTTCCCTGGAGGTGTCCGAGGCGCGTTTGCAGCGTGCCGTCGATACCGTCGATAACTCGGCCGGCACTGTGTCCGGGACCGTTCGCATGGATCAGGCGCTTGGCGCTAAGGAAGCTTCATGAAGTGGTCAGTCCCGCCTTTCCGTATGGTTGCACCCCTGCTGGTACTGGCGTTGAGTGCGTGCAGCAATCCGTCAACTGCACCCTTGCTGGTGGACAGTGAACTCGGCCAACCCCTGGCCGACACGCGTCGTAGTGGCGAGACCGTGCTGGATCGCCAGAGTGAACCTGCACCTAAACCTCCCGTACAACACCGAGTCACCAACAGCGCACGTGGCCACGCCCCAGCGGTGGTCAAGGCACGCAACCCGCTGGGTGACCAGCCCGTACAGCTCAACTTTGTCGACGCGGATATCCAGGCGGTGGTGCGCGCACTGTCCCGTGCCACCGGCCAGCAATTTTTGGTGGACCCTCGCGTGAAGGGTAATCTCACCCTGGTCAGCGAAGGCCAGGTACCGGCGCATCAGGCCTATGACATGCTGCTGGCGGCGCTGCGCATGCAGGGCTTCAGCGTGGTCGATGTGGGGGGCGTCGCCCAGGTGGTGCCTGAGGCCGATGCCAAGCTGCTCGGCGGGCCGATCTACACGGCCGGCAGCAGCGGCATGCAGACGCGTACCTTCCGCCTGCAATATGAAAACGCAGTCAACCTGATCCCGGTGCTGCGTCCCATCGTGTCGCCGAACAACCCGATCAATGCCTACCCCGGCAATAACAGCATTGTCATCACCGATTACGCGGAAAACCTCGCACGTGTCGCGCAGATCATCAACGGCATCGACACCCCCAGCGCCATCGACACCGATGTGGTGAGGGTGCAGAACGGCATCGCCGTGGACATCGCCGCCATGGTCTCCGAGCTGCTGGAGACCCAGGGCGCCGACCAGACCCAGAAGATCAACGTGATCGGCGACCCACGTTCCAATTCGATCATCATCCGCTCCGGCAGCCCGGAGCGCACCGAGCTCGCGCGCAACCTGATCTACAAACTCGACAACGCCCAGAGCAATCCGAGCAACATGCACGTGGTGTACCTGCGCAACGCTCAGGCGGGCAAGTTGGCCCAGTCGCTGCGTGGGTTGCTGACCGGTGAAAGCGATTCCGGCGTCAGCGACGATGCCCGTGGCAAGCTCAGTGCCATGGGCGGCAATGGCAAAAACACCGAAGGTACGAGCAATGCGCAAAACAGCAGCGGCACGCCCACCGGCAGTGGCGTGCAGTCGGGTTATGGCCAGTCCACCGGTTCGACGACGGGCACCAGTGGTACCTCCCAGGATCAGGACACTTCGTTCAGTGCCGGTGGCGTGACAATCCAGGCCGACGCCACCACCAACACCCTGCTGATCTCCGCGCCGGACCCGTTGTACCGCAACCTGCGCGAAGTGATCGACATGCTCGATCAGCGCCGCGCCCAGGTGGTGATCGAAAGCTTGATCGTGGAGGTCGGCGAAGACGATGCCACCGAGTTCGGCGTGCAATGGCAGGCCGGCAACCTCGGTGGCAAGGGAGGGTTTGGCGGCGTCAACCTGGGGGGCAGCGGTGTGAACAGCACACCTACCAGCAAGACCAGCATCGACGTACTGCCCAAGGGCCTGAACGTGGGCCTGGTCGATGGCACCGTGGATATTCCCGGCATCGGCAAGGTGCTCGACCTCAAGGTGTTGGCCCGCGCGTTGAAGAGCAAGGGCGGTACCAACGTGCTGTCCACGCCCAACCTGCTGACCCTGGATAACGAGGCCGCAAGCATTTTTGTAGGGCAGACGATTCCGTTCGTCACCGGCAGTTATGTGACCGGCGGCGGGGGCACGAGCAACAACCCGTTCCAGACCGTGCAACGTGAAGAGGTGGGGCTCAAGTTGAATGTGCGGCCGCAGATTTCCGAGGGCGGTACGGTGAAGCTGGATATTTACCAGGAGGTCAGCACCGTGGATGAGCGGGCTTCGGTAACGGCGGGGACGGTGACCAATAAGCGCGCTATCGATACCAGTATTTTGTTGGATGACGGGCAGATCATGGTGCTTGGCGGGTTGCTGCAGGATGGGTATAGCCAGAGTAATGACGCGGTGCCGTGGTTATCGGATATTCCGGGGTTGGGGGCGTTGTTTCGTAATGAGAAGCGCAGTGTGAGCAAGACCAACCTGATGGTGTTTTTGCGGCCTTACATTATTCGGGACAGTGGGGCGGGGCGCAGTATTACGTTGAACCGGTATGAGTTTATGCGCCGGGCGCAGGGTGCGTTGCAGCCGGAGCATAGTTGGGCGATGCCGGATGTGCAGGCGCCGCAGTTGCCTTCGGTGGAGAAGGCGATTCCTGGGCAGCAGGGGCCTCGGGCGGTGATAAGGGCGGTGCCGCAGTGAGCGCCGGGTACATATGCGTTGCTGCGAGGTGGGCGCTGGCTTGCCTGCGATGGCATCAACGCGGTGTTTCTGATGGACCGAGGTGCCTGCATCGCAGGCAAGCCAGCTCCCACAGAAAAGCAATCTGCGGTACACAAAAAACTGCTTTTGATTTTAGGCGCACCGTCAAACACGCTGGCCGGAATTCGGCAGGGGTTACGGGCACATCGAGTCTAGGCGAGGTGCCGAGTGTTGGAGCAGGAGCCCTTTGCTTACTGTGGGGCTTTTCCACAGTGACCCGCCGTGAGGGCGGAACCCTAAGCCGCCGTTACCGCAGCAACGGATATGTACACCCCTCCAAAGGGCAAACCCAATGAGCCTATTGCCGTACGCCTGGGCCAAATCCCAACGCATCCTCCTGCGCCCCGGCGACCAAGGCATGCTACTGACGGTTTGCCCCTCAACCCCCGGCTGGTCGATCAGCGAAGTCCACCGCCAATTCGGCCAAACCCACCTCGAACAAGTACGCGATGACGAACTCGACGGCCTGCTCACCAGTGCCTACGCCGACACTGGTAGCGCCGCCGCCGTCGTCGGCGCGGCTGAAAACGAGGTAGACCTCGACCGCCTGATGCAAGATATGCCCGAGATCACCGACCTGCTCGACACCCAGGACGGCGCGCCAGTCATCCGCATGATCAACGCCTTGCTCACCCAGGCCGCCCGCGACGAGGCCAGCGACATCCACATCGAACCCTACGAAACCCACTCCGTAGTGCGCTACCGCGTCGACGGCACCCTGCGTGACGTGGTGTCGCCACGCAAGGCGTTGCATGGCGCGCTCGTGTCACGGATCAAGATCATGGCCCAGCTCGATATTGCCGAAAAACGCCTGCCCCAAGACGGTCGTATTGCCCTGCGCGTGGCCGGGCGGCCCATCGACATTCGGGTGTCCACGGTGCCCACCGGCCATGGCGAAAGAGTCGTCATGCGCCTGCTGGACAAACAAGCCGGGCGCCTGCAATTGGAGACCCTGGGCATGGCGCCGCAATTGCTGGCACGCCTGGATACGCTGATCCGCCAACCCCACGGCATCGTGCTGGTCACCGGCCCCACCGGCAGCGGCAAGACCACCAGCCTGTATGCCGCCCTGGCGCGGCTGGACGCGAGCACCAGCAATATCCTTACCGTGGAAGACCCGGTGGAGTACGACCTGCCGGGTATCAGCCAGATCCAGGTCAACGCCAAGATCGACATGACCTTCGGCCTGGCCCTGCGGGCGATCCTGCGCCAGGACCCGGACATCATCATGATCGGCGAAATCCGTGACCTGGAGACCGCACAAATCGCTGTGCAGGCATCACTCACAGGTCACTTGGTGCTGGCGACCTTGCACACCAACGATGCGGTGTCGGCGGTCAACCGGCTGATTGATATGGGTGTCGAACCGTTCCTGTTGGCGTCATCGTTGCTCGGCGTGTTGGCCCAGCGCCTGGTGCGGCGCCTGTGCCCGCACTGCAAGCAGGAAGACCCGTCCGCTCCCGGTACTTGGCGCCCTGTGGGCTGCGCACAGTGCAACCAGATCGGCTATAGCGGCCGTACCGGGATCCATGAGTTGTTCTGCGTCGACGACGATGTACGCAGCCTGATCCACCAGGGCGCCAACGAGCAGGACCTGCGCCTGGCCGCCCGTCGCGCCGGGATGTTCAGCATGCGTGAAGACGGCGAGCGCTGGGTGCACAGCGGCGCCACCGCGCCGGAAGAAATCCTGCGTGTGACACGGGACGCCTGATGAATCGCTATCGCTATGAGGCCGCCGATGCCAACGGCAACGTCGAGGCCGGGCATGTGGAGGCCGACAGCCAGAGCGCGGCGTTTGCCAACTTGCGTAGCCGAGGCTTGACGGCGTTGCTGGTGCAGATCGAGGGTAATCAGCAAGCCGCGGCCGGCAGCAGCCTGTTCACTGCCAAGCTGTCGGACAACGACCTGGCCTGGGCCACGCGGCAACTCGCAAGCCTGTTGGGCGCGAGCCTGCCGTTGGAAGCCGCGTTGAGTGCCACGGTGGAGCAGGCCGAGAAAAAACATATCGCCCAGACCTTGAGCGCGGTGCGCGCCGATGTGCGCGGTGGCATGCGCCTGGCGGATGCGTTGGCGGCGCGGCCACGGGATTTTCCGTCGATTTATCGCGCGCTGATTGCGGCGGGGGAGGAGTCCGGCGACCTGGCCCAGGTGATGGAACGCCTGGCCGACTACATCGAAGAACGCAACAACCTGCGCGGCAAGATCCTCACCGCGTTTATCTATCCTGGCGTGGTGGGGTTGGTGTCCATTGGCATTGTGATTTTCCTGTTGAGCTATGTGGTGCCGCAGGTGGTCAGTGCGTTCTCCCAGGCGCGCCAGGATTTGCCCGGGTTGACCCTGGCGATGCTCAATGCCAGCGATTTCGTCCGCGCCTGGGGTGGGTTGTGTTTTGCCGGGATGGTCGGTGGTTTCTGGAGCTGGCGCCTGTATTTGCGCAACCCGGTGGCACGTTTGAGTTGGCATAGCCGGGTGTTGCGCTTGCCGCTGATCGGGCGTTTCGTGCTGGGCCTGAACACTGCGCGGTTCGCCTCGACCCTGGCGATTCTCGGCGGTGCCGGGGTGCCGCTGTTGCGCGCCCTGGAAGCGGCGCGGCAGACCCTGTCCAATGATCGCCTGAGCCAATGTGTCAACGACGCCACCGCCAAGGTGCGCGAAGGCGTCAACCTGGCCCCAGCGCTGGCGGTGGAAAAGGTGTTCCCGCCGGTGTTGATCCACCTGATCGCCAGCGGTGAAAAGACCGGCGCGTTGCCGCCGATGCTGGAGCGTGCGGCGCAGACCCTGTCGCGGGATATCGAGCGCCGGGCCATGGGCATGACCGCGTTGCTGGAGCCGTTAATGATTGTGGTAATGGGCGCCGTGGTGTTGGTGATCGTCATGGCGGTGCTGTTGCCGATCATTGAAATAAACCAGCTGGTCACCTAGCTCACCCGACCGACCTCGGGTGCCTTGTAGCGTCACATTTTCACACCCTGCGCGGGCTCCAGCCACGCCTGCTGAAACCTCGCTGTCACCTGCGCCCAAACCGCTCGAAACCGTGACCAAAACACCCGAGAATCTTTTTAAAAATCAAGGCGTTCCTCCCGAGGTTTTTTCCCATAACCGTCATCGGAAACTGCGACTTTCTCTCCCATGGTTTTACCCCTGGCCACCCCCGTAGCTACCCCAGGTAGTTCAGGCTCGGGACCGAAGCCATGGCGTCATGCAAGAGCCCTCTACCCCAAACGTACAAACACGACGAAAGGAGATTCTTCATGTTTAAGCGCAACGTTCTCGCGGTATCCGTGACCCTCGCCGCACTGTGCTCGGCCCAGGCTGCAATGGCAGACATCAACGGCGGCGGCGCGACTCTGCCACAGCCGCTGTATCAAACCGCTGGCGTACTCACCACTGGCTTCGCTCCGTACATCGGTGTGGGCAGCGGCAACGGCAAATCGGCGTTCCTGAACAATGACTACACCAAGTTCGTGGCTGGCGTGACCAACAAGAACGTGCACTGGGCTGGCAGCGACTCGAAGCTGAGCGCCACTGAGCTGTCGACCTATGCGTCCACCAAGCAACCTGCCTGGGGCAAGCTGATCCAGGTGCCTTCGGTAGCCACTTCGGTTGCCATTCCGTTCAACAAGGCAGGCACCAACGCGGTTGACCTGAGCGTTGACCAACTGTGTGGTGTGTTCTCCGGTCGTTTGACCACTTGGAACCAGATCACCAACTCCGGCCGCACTGGCCCGATTGCCCTGGTGTATCGCAGCGAGTCCAGCGGCACCACTGAACTGTTCACACGCTTCCTGAATGCCAAATGCACCGAAGCCCAACCTTTCGCTGTGACCACCACCTTCTCTTCAAGCTACGGCGGTGGTCTGCCATCGACGGCGGTGGCCGCCACTGGCAGCCAGGGCGTGATGGATGCATTGAACGCCGTTGAAGGCCGTATCACCTACATGAGCCCGGATTACGCGGCGACCACCCTGGCCGGTCTGGATGACGCCACCAAAGTCGCCAAGGTTGGCGGTGTTTCCCCTGCACCTGCCAACGTCTCGGCTGCAATCGGCCTGGTTCCAGCGCCAACCGAAGCCCGCGCTGATGGCTCGTTCATCGACGCTACCAACCCGGACAACTGGGTGCCGGTGTTTGCTGCCACTGCAAGCGGCCCAGCCACCTTCGCTTACCCCTCCAGCGGCTACCCGATCCTGGGCTTCACTAACCTGATCTTCAGCCAGTGCTACGCCGACGCTACCCAGACCACCCAAGTGCGCAGCTTCTTCGCTCGTCACTACGGTGCTTTCGGTAACAACGACACCGCCATCAGCAACAACCGCTTCGTACCGCTGCCAGCCAACTGGAAAAAAGCCGTGCGTGACACCTTCGCCACAGCTTCCAACGCTCAAGGCATCGGCAACACCAGCGTCTGCAACGCCATCGGTCGTCCGCTGTAACCCAAGCTTCCACGACCCGCACTACCGATCAGCAACGGCCTGTGCCGTTGCTGATTTTTTTGCGTTAACAGCCCTGCATGAACTTTCCATGACAGAAGTTCAGTCCCGCGCCTTGCCAACCGCCTAACCCTCATACGTGAGGCTGTCTTGCTCCCAGGCGATAACAAAGAAGGAAGAGTCCCGATGGTCCGCTGCAAAACACCGGTTAACCTCAAAGCCCCAGTGACCGTCCTGCGCCTCAAGCCTTTGGCGCAGGCCATCGCCTTGTTGATGGTGGCCGGTAATGCCCAGGCGGCTACGGCGTTCAGTTCCGGCTGGTTTGCCGACAAGGGCGCTTCCCAGGCGAGCACGGCCGCGCGGACCGGTGCCGGCCAGGTGCCCGGAATTCCTTCGCTGAACCAGCAGGCACAGGCCAAGCAGCAGTTGGCGCGTTCCATCAGCACGTTGAACACCAGCGTCGCGGCGATTGCGGCTCAGCAGGCGGCGCAAGCGGCGGGGCGTCAGGCAGCGTTCGGTCAGGTCTCGAACATCCCAGACGGTTTGGGCAAGGGCGGCCTGCAGGTCGATAACAGCCTGACCCAGGGCTGGACCAACGCCAAGGGCCCGATCCAGAGCCAATCCGGCGGCAAGACCACGGTGACCATCGAGCAGACGGCCGACAAGGCGATCCTCAACTGGGAAACCTTCAACGTCGGGCGCAATACCACCGTCGATTTC
This sequence comes from Pseudomonas simiae, assembly GCF_000934565.1. Taxonomy (NCBI): domain Bacteria; kingdom Pseudomonadati; phylum Pseudomonadota; class Gammaproteobacteria; order Pseudomonadales; family Pseudomonadaceae; genus Pseudomonas; species Pseudomonas simiae. Next base: position 2,353,184 of record NZ_CP010896.1, read on the forward strand.
CAGCAGCAGTCCACTTGGGCAGTGCTCAACCGCGTCAATGACCCGAATGCGCGGCCCAGCGAAATTCAAGGCCAGATCAACGGCGCCGGCACGGTGATGATCATGAACCGTAACGGTGTGGTCTTCAGCGGCACCAGCCAGGTCAACGTGCGTAACCTGGTGGCGGCGGCCGCGACCATGACTGACGACCAGTTCACCCAGCGCGGGCTGTACGTCGACACCAATGGTACTCAGCCCACGTTCACCGACGCGGCGGGCAAGGTTGAAGTACAGCGCGGCGCGCTGATCCAGACGCACACTGCCGCTACCTCCACGGACTCAGGCGGCTATGCCTTGTTGCTGGGCAGCGAAGTGGAAAACGCCGGGACTATCATCACTGCCAAGGGCCAGGCCACCCTGGCGGCCGGCGACAGCTTTTACATTCGCAAGGGCGTCGGTACGGCGGGCAACGACCGCTCCACCACCCGTGGCAACGAAGTGGCGACCAGCCTCAAGGCCGGCAGCACCGCGGGGAACGTCACCAACAGCGGCCTGATCATGGCCTCCACCGGCGACATCACCCTGACCGGCCACCAGGTGCAACAAAACGGCGTGGCCCTGGCCAGCACCTCGGTGGATACACGCGGCACGATTCACTTGCTCAACGCCGCCAGCGACACCCGCGGCAGCGTGACCCTGGGCGAAGGCAGCACCACCGCGGTCCTGCTCGACGCCAGCGGCAGCACGGCCCTCAACAGCCAGAAAGACAACGGTCTGATCAAGCTCGACGGCACGCCCGCCAACCTGATCACCGGGCAGTTCAATAACCTCAGTGCTGTGGTTGACCGTACCGATCAGTCGCGCATCGAGATTGTCAGCGGCGGCACCGTGGACTTCCAAAAGGGCTCGATCACGTTGGCCACCGGCGGCCAGGTAGCGGTCAGCGCCGGCCAGCGCAGCCTGGTGCGCGATGGCGCGATGATCGACGTGTCGGGTGCCATCGGCGTCAAGGTGGCGATGGAGTCCAACGCCATCAAGATCAACGTGCAGGGCAATGAGCAGCGCGATGCGCCGGTCAACCGCGACGGTGGGCAACTGATCAACAATGATGTGTGGGTCGATCTGCGCGAGCTGGTGTTCGTGCCGGCCGGCACCAACGGCTACGCCACCGACCGTTGGTACACGGCCGGCGGCTTGCTGGAAGTGGGCGGCTACCTCGGCACCCAGGGCCACTCGGTGGGCGAATGGATGGCCCAGGGCGGCACCGTGACCTTTACCGGCAAGGAGGCGGTGACCCAAAAGGGCGCGCAGATCAACCTGTCGGGCGGCACCGTGGATGTGCAGGCTGGTTACATTCAGCAGACCTGGCTCAAGGGCCCGGATGGCCGCTTGTATGAGGTGTCGAAAGCGCCGGGCGACATTCTCTACTCCGGTTTCTACAAGGGCTATGAAGACACCAGCGTCCGCTGGGGCCAGACCGAGTCTTACTACAACCCGCTGATCGCTCCCCAACGCCGCTATGAAGCCGGTTACACCGTGGGCCGCGATGCCGGCAAGCTGGTCATCGGTACCTCCAGCGCAGTACTGGAAGGCCAGGTGATCAGTGATGTGTTCCAGGGTGATCGCCAGACCCAGGCACCGACGATCAACCTCGACGGCTACCAGCAATCCCAGAAAGCCAGGGCCCAGCGTGCGCAACTGATCATTGGCCAATACATTCCGGTCTACAACAAAACCACCGGCACGCTGCGCTATGCCCTGAGCGGTACGTCCGACCAGGTGCTGATCGACAGCAACACGCAGAAAATCGCCGACGGCCTGGACCTGGGCACTGTGCTGCCGTCCGATCGCCAGGGCAAGATCCTGCTCGACAGCGATCAGCTCAATGGCGCCCGGTTGGGCGCGGTCAAAGTCGCTGCCAAGCAACAGGTGAACGTCAATGGGGCGCTCAGCGTGGCGGACGGTGGCGATATCACCTTGTTCGGGCCGGGTGTGCAGATCAATGCCAACCTCACCGCCCACGGCGGCAGTGTCAACGCCGGCAACATCCTCAGCCAGGTCGACCCGCTCAAGGCCGGCGAGGTGACGGACACGATCCTGGCCGGTGGTTCGAATGTGAACGTCGCCGCCGGCGTCAAACTGGACACCAGCGGTCGCTGGAATAACCTGGCCCTGGACCCGGCCGCCAGCGCAGGTGTGGCCTATGTGAACGGCGGCAAGGTATCCCTGCGCAGTGCCAGCAATGTGAACCTGGCCGCCGGCAGTGTCGTGGATGCGTCTTCCGGGGGCACCCTCGGCGTGGATGGCAAACTCACGGGCGGCAAGGGCGGCAATGTGACCCTAGGCGCCCTGGGTGCCCTGGCCTTGGAGGGTGACGTGCGCGGCTATGGCGTCAACGGCGGCGGCACCCTGGCGTTGCAGGCGCATAAAGTACAGATCGGCGAAAGCACCAATGCGGTGGGCAGCGACACCCTGAAACTGGCCGGTGATTTCTTCAACAAGGGCTTCTCGGCCTACGACATTACCGGCAATGAAGGGCTGATCGTCACCGACGGTACTCAGGTCGACGTCAGCCTGCCGGTCTTTCGATTAGGCGCACAGGCCTCGGGTATGCCAACCGGTAGCGATCCTGCCACCGCACTGGAACGCTGGACGCCGCCGCTGTATCAGGAAGACGCTGCCAAAGGCGTGCTGACCCAACGCCGGGGCGCCGGTGTGAGCCTCACCGCCGGCCATGTCAATTCCACCGCCGCGCAATTGGCGACCACGGCGCTCACCGTCGGCCAGGGCGCGGTGATCCATGTGGACCCCGGCCAGGCGATCAACCTGCGCAGCGTCGGCCAATTGACGATGGACGGCACGCTCAATGCCTGGGGCGGCAACGTGAGCCTGGGCGGCTTGACGACGGGCGCCTCTGAAGCGGTGAATGCCATCGGCCATGGCCGCTCGATCTGGGTCGGCGAGCAGGCGGTGATCGACGTCTCGGCACGGGCTGCGACGGCGGTGGACAACCGTGGGCGCACTTATGGCCTGGTGCGCGACGGCGGCAGCCTCAACATTGGCGGCACGTTCGACCTGAACACCGGCCTGGCCAAGGCCAGTGATTTGTTCGTGGTGGTGCGTAACGGCGCGCGCCTGGAGGCCTCCGGCACCCAAGCCCTGATAAACGTGCCGGGGCAAGGCGCTGTGCAAGCGGCCAGCAATGGCGGCAGCATCACGCTGGCGTCCAATAACGGCTTGTACCTAGAGGGCAGTTTTGTCGCCAGGGCCGGGGGCGCCGGTGCGGCGGGCGGTAGTCTCAACGTGGCGTTGGACACCCCGTATTACCAGAAGGCATCTGTCACCGATCGCGTCCTCAAGGTGCGTGAACTGGTGTTGGGTCAGGCGCATCAACCGACGGCGCTGGCTGGCACTGCTGAAGACGCTGCCGCGAGCCTGGCGTATGGGCAGGGGCGGTTGGGTGTGGATCAAGTCAGCGCGGGTGGTTTCGATAACCTGGCGCTGTTGAGCAACGGCCTGTTGAGCTTTGACGGTGACGTTACCTTGAACATGGGCCAGAGCCTGCGCCTGTACAGCCGTGGATACGGCCTCAGCGACAATGCAGCAGGCAACTCGCGCATCAACCTGTCCGCGCCGCACCTGCTGTTGGCGGGTTTCCTCGCACCTGAAGAGACGGGCAAAGACCTCTATGTGCGACCGGTGCCGGTGCTGCCGGCCCCGTCCCAGCAGGCAACCGAGGCGCAATTGACGGCCACCGGCAGCCTGATCGACGTGCGCGGCAATGTCATCTTCGGTAACCGCAGCCACGTGTTTCGGGCGGACAACAGCCAGGCCAGCCTTGAGCGTCGGGGCTTCGACCAGGTCAACCTGACCAGCCAGGGCGACCTGCGCTTTCTCGCCGGTGCGGCCGAGAATGACATCATTACCGGTGTCAGCACGCAGTTGCTGACCCAGGGCGATATGACCTTGCGCGCCGCGCAACTGTACCCGGCCACTGAAGTCAGTGCCCGCGTCATCGCCGGCTACCGGGGGCAGTCGACCACCACCTCCCTTGACCTGGATTTTGATCCCTTGCGTACGCTGACCATCGGTCGCGTGGGCAGTGCCGACGCGCCTATCCCTTATTCGGCGTTCGGCCGCCTGCAACTGGGCGCGGCCACGGTGCGCCAAGGTGGCGTGGTGCGCGCGCCCCTGGGGTTGATCGATATCGGCAGCATGGGCAGCAGCGTTGTGCAACTGTTGCCAGGCAGCCTGACGTCGGTGAGTGGCAAAGGCCTGGTGCTGCCCTATGGCGGAACGCTGGACGGCCAGGTCTACAAATACAACGGCAAGACGGTGAAATTTATCGGTCAGGGGGGCGTGGTCACTCGCGAAGGTGACCTGAATGTCGGGGTCATCCTCGGTGGCAAGACGATCAGTGTGTTGCCTGACGCCACGTTAGACTTGTCCGGCGGAGGCGATTTGCTGGGTGCCGGCTTTGTTTCAGGGCGCGGTGGTTCCACGGATGCGCGCTACAACCCGTTGGTGCAGTTTGGTGCCAATGGCGGGTTCGTGCTGCCGGGGCTGTCCACCAACCCGATCTATGCGATTGTGCCGGGGATCCAGCCAGGCGCCGCGCCGGTCGCGGCGGAGGGCGGGGCCGTGACGCCGTTGGTCGGCCAGCAGATCACCATCGGCGCCGGTGTGCCCGGTTTACCGGCGGGCACTTACACGCTGATGCCGTCGACCTACGCGTTGATGCCAGGTGCCTTCCGCGTCGAGATCAATGGCCTGGCCGGGCAGGGCAGCGGGACCGCGACCACCTTGATGCGCAACGGTTCGTGGGCCACTTCCGGGCACCTGTCGATCGCCCATACCGGGATCAGCAACAGCGTGGCCAGCCAATTGACCCTGACCTCGGCCGACACCCTGCGCCGCTATTCCGACTACAACGAAACCCGTTACGCCCAGTTCGCCAGGGCCGATGCGGCCAGGTTGGGCGTGCCACGGCCGATGCTGGAGGCCGATGCGAAGACCTTGAAACTGGCCCTGCGTCCGGGAGACGGCGCCGAGGCCTTCTCGTTCCAGGGCATCGGGCGCTTCGGGGCCGCATCGGGAGGGTATGGCGGCACGGTGGCAGTGATCGACCGCAGTACCCAAGGGATCGAAGTGGTCGGCGCGGGGCAGTCGGCGACAGCCGGGTTCGCCGGCATCACCTTCAACGCCGACAGCCTGAATGCGCTGGGGGCTTCGCGGTTGGTGGTGGGTGGAATGACGGTTGTGGAGTACGGCCAGTCCGGGAACTTCATTTACCTGGCGAACGGGGTCAATCGCGCCGATAGCAACGTGATCTTGCGAAATGGCGCAACCCTTGCGGCACCGGAAGTGTTCCTGGTGAGTAACACCGGCTCGATCATCGTGGCGCAGGGGGCTTCGATCAACACCCTGGGGCGCGGTAATGCCAGCTACGATGCCCGTGACGGCTATATCTACCAGGTGGCCAACACGCTGGCGGTGTCCAATGGCCTGCTCAACGTGATCAGTGCGCCCAAGGTGGGCAGTGTGATCAGCCAGGGGATCAATATCGGTGCCTGCAGCGGTGGGGTGTGCGGTGGCCAGACCGGGCTGTACTCCAACGGCAGCATCGTGGCCCTGACCGACAGCACCTTCCAGCTCGGCGAACAGGTGCGTTACGGCACCCGTCACCTGAACCTGGGCGTGAGCACCCTCAATCTGGGCAGCGCCGAAGCCCTGGCCGCAGCGGCGGCGGCGAATCGCTTGCCGACCGGGCTGACGCTCAGCCAGGCACTGCTGGATCGATTGCTGCGCGGCGATACGCAGTTCGGCGCCCCGGCGCTGGAAACCCTGCAGCTCTCGGCCCGCGACGGATTCAACTTCTACGGTAATGCGGTACTCGACACCTATGACCCGCTCACCGGCAAATCGCTGCTGAGCAACCTGATGCTATCCACCCCGGCCCTGTACGGCGCCGGGGGGGCCAACGACGTGGCGTCGATCCACACCGCCAACCTGATCTGGCTGGGCGCGATCACGGCGCCGGGCGCGGTGGTAGCGGGTGGCGCGGGCACCGGCAGCGGGCGCCTGGACGTCAACGCCGAACGGATCGAGTTCGGTTATGGCGCCTTTGGCCAGCCGAGCAACGTGAAAAGCTTCGACCGTCTGGCCCTGGGCTTTGCCAATGTCACTCTCAACGCCAGCGAGCGCATCACGGCCAACCATAAGGGCAGCCTGTCGGTGTATCAGCGCCAGGGCGCGTATGACCCGGTCAGCGGCTTTCAGTACAGCGGCGGCAACCTGACCATTCGTACGCCGTTGATGACCGGTGAAGCCGGCTCGGTGAACGTGATCAAGGCGGGCGGTGCGATTGATATCGGCGCGTCCGCCGGCCCGCGTGGCACGGCCAGCGGCCAGGGTGCCGAGCTGTCGCTGCAAGGCGAGAGCATTCGGGTGGCCAGTGCGGTGGTGCTGCCCAGCGGCAAAGTCAGCCTCAGCGCCCGTGGCGATGTGGTGTTGACCGACGACGCCTTGATCGACGTGGCCGGTCGCGCCATCCCCTTCAACGACGTGACCCAATACGGCTGGGGCGGCGACGTGCTGCTGGACAGCCGCAGCGGCAATATTCTGCAGGCGGCGGGATCGACCATCGACCTGTCCGCCAAGCACAACCAGGCCGGTAAGCTGCGCGCTGTGGCAACGGACGCGGCCGGGGGCATCGTCGACCTGCAAGGCAAGATCCTCGGCAGCAGCAGCGGCCACTACCTGGCCGGCGGCACCTCAATACCGTACCTGGCCGGCACCGTGGAAATCCAGGCGCAACGCCTGGGCAGCAGCGGCGCCCTCGACCAACAGTTCGCCGACCTCAACCAGCGCCTCAACAACGGCGAAGTCTTCGGTGCGCGCAGTTTCCAGCTCAAGCAGGGTGACCTGACCATCGGCAACGGGCTCAAGGCCGGCACCATCAGTGTGTCGGTGGACAATGGCAGCCTGCGCGTCAAAGGTCTGGTGGACGCCAGCGGCGAGCGGGTCGGCAGCATCAACCTGGCCGGCAAAAATGGCCTGACCCTGGACAGCACGGCGGTACTCGACGCCCATGGCAGCAAGCTGCGGGTGGACAGCTACGGCAAGATCATCGACGCGCCGAACCGCGCCAGTGTGGTATTGGGGTCGGGCACCGGCCAACTGACCCTGGCCGATGGCGTGCGCATCGACCTGCGCCATGGCACCGACGGCGCGGCGGGCAACGATGGGCGCAATCGCGGCACCCTGGCGCTGAACGCGCCTCGGTTGTTCAACCCGGACGGCAGCAGCAATGACATCAATATCGATGCCAGCGGGCGCCTGATTGTCCAGGGCGCACGCTCGATAACCCTCAACGGCATGGCCACCTACGACGATGCGCCGGAAAAAACCGACCCGACCGCCAGCGGCAGACCGTATCAGGAGATCACCCAGGGTTACCTGGATGGCAAGCACGCCTTGAGCGAGGCGTTTATCAATGCGGCGAAGAGCAACCTGAACTTGCTGAACAACAAGCTCGCCGGGTTGAACAACGCCACTTATGCCGATGCCTTCCATCTGCGTCCTGGCGTGGAAATCGTCAGCAAGACCCCGGACGGCGATTTGGTGGTGCAGGGTGATCTGGACCTGTCCGGCTACCGCTATGCCAGCCTCAACCCCAATAGTCAGAAGGACAACTCTATTTATGGTTCCGGCGAGTCCGGCAGCCTGACCCTGCGCGCCGGCGGCGACCTGAATATCTACGGCAGCATCAACGACGGCTTCGCCAAGCCGCCGGTGTCCGAGGATGACAAAGGCTGGGTGCTGTTGCCGGGTGTCGATTTCAGTGGTGGGAATATCGTGGTGCCGGGCAACGGTGTGACCCTGGCGGACGGCACCGCCTTCCCGGCCGGAGCCACGCTTAACTACGACTTGCCGATCAAAGGCTTGACGGTGGCTGCCGGCACGCGCTTGCCGGTCGTCGCGACATTGGCCCAGGACCTGGTGCTGCCCGCTGGCAGCGTGTTGTCGGCCGATGTGCGCGATGGCAGCGGTAACCTGCTGTTCGCCGCCGGCACCTTGCTCAGCCAGGCGCAAACCCTGGTGGCGGGCACACAACTGGGCGCCGGCATGCTGTTGACCGAGGGCACCCGCCTGCAAGCCATGACCTGGCCTAAAGGGGTGCCGTTGCCCACCGTGCACGGTGCAACGCTGGCCAATAACAGCGTATTGCTCAGCGGCAACAAGGCCTTGCCAAAAGGCGGGTTGATCCCCGCCGGCACCGATGTGAAGTTGCCCAACGGGGCGACGTCGGTGCAATTGCGCGTCGGCGTTTCCGGCGCCGCCGGCCAGGTATGGGCGATCTCGCCGATGCTGGCTGAAGGTACTCAATCGTGGTCGTTGCGTCTGGTGGCAGGCGCCGACACCGAGGCGGCTGACAGCCGTATCCTGCAAGCCCATCCGCGCAGTGGTGAGATCCACTTGGCGGATAACCACTACGGCATGTTCGCCAAGGAAATGCCGGCCAAAGGTGTGCAGACCTGGACCGCCCAGGCAGTGATTGATATGGGATTTGCCGGGGTGGTCGTTAAGGAGGGCGACCCGATTGACCAGGCGGTACTCGACGGCTTCGGGTTGGGTTCAATCGAGGACTTCTGTGCCGCAACGCCGGAGTACTGCAAGCCCAAGGTGACGTATGTGTTTACTCAATATGCCGCGGATGATTTGGCCAATAATGGGATCAACGTCGTCGTCGGCACCGAAATGACCGATGCTTTTTTCCAGAGTATCGGTTACCCCTCGGTTGAGGAGGTGTGTGCCACTGCTCCGGACTATTGCCTGCTGAAGGCAGACAAGGAATACGCCGCCGTACCCTCAAGCACGCGATTTAGCGTCATCCGCACCGGCACAGGTGACCTTGAGCTGTTGAGTGCGGGCAGCCTGAGCATGGATTCGTTGTACGGCGTCTACACGGCCGGCACCTCGTCGACCGGCACCTTTGCCGGCGACCCTTACAACCTGCCCAAGGCGAAGCCGGCAGGCGCTGACCCTGCGGCCAAAACCGTGCTGAATGACACCGGCAGTTTCTTTGAAAAGTTCGTCAATGGTTCGCCCACCAGCATCTACCGTGCCTGGTACCCGGGGGCCGGGGGCAACCTGACGCTGACTGTCGGCGGCGACCTGACCGGCAACATCACCAGCGTCACCGGTTTGAACCCTGCGCGACCCAACCCACGGGATGCCGGCGTGGACTCGGCGGCCGTCGGCAACTGGTTGTGGCGCCAGGGCAGCAGCGACGTGGCGACAGGCGGGCAAGCCCAGCCGACGGCGTGGTGGATCAATTTCGGCAGTTACACCGCGACGACGGCGGCGGACAAACTGCTCGGCTTTACCGGCTTCGGTGCCCTCGGCGGCGGGAACGTGGATGTCGATGTCAGCGGCAACGCCGGCGTATTGAACACGCTGGGCTACAGCACCCAACATGTCGAGGCGAACCCGCATAGCCAGGGCCTGGTGCTGGCCGTGGGCAGTACGGGCCGTGTCGCCAGCGATGGCAGCCTGCAGTTGACCGGTGGCGGCGATCTGCGTGTGCGCATCGGTGGGGCACTGAACCCGGCCAGCGTCGCCGATAGCGGTGACCATCGCGATGGTGTACTGGTCAACCTGCGGGGTGACGTGCAGTTGCGCAGTGCCACCGTGGGCAGCGTCGACGTGATGTATGGCAGTGTCGCCGGCGTCCAGAGCCCCGGCGAAACCCGTGCATACGATCCACTGGTCGCGACCCGTGGGGTGGCTCGCGGCGGGATGACCCTGGTGCCAGGTGACGCCACATTCAACCTGCAGACCCTGGGTGACCTGGTGGTGCAGAACGTCGAAGACCCGGGGCGAGTCGTGCTTTCCCATCTGTCCCCCTTCGCTCAAGGGGCTGAACAGGGCACCGGTACCAGTTGGTTCACACTGTGGACCAAGGGCACGTCGATCGACCTGTTTTCCTTGGGCGGCAACCTGACGCCCTTCAGCCGATCCGACGCGACGGCCGACTTGGCGGTGGTCTATCCGTCGATCGTCAGGGCTACGGCCGCCAGCGGCAGTCTGTATTACGGTAAAGCGGCCCAGGCGCAGGCCAACGGCGACAACAACTACACCTACCCACTGCTATTGGCGCCCGGCGAGAACGGCCAGCTGCAGTTCATGGCCCAGGACTCGATCTACGCCGGCGGCATGACCGTCAGCCAATCCGGGACGGCGCAGAGCACCACGGCGACCCCTTGGCATCCGGCGTATCAGGGCCGCATCGGTAACGCGGTGAAGGCCAGCAACCTGTCGGTCAACGGCAACTCGGGTAGCCAGCCGTTATTTGTGTTCGGGCCGGGTACGGCTGCGCTGTCACCCGGTGGCAGTGCTGAACCTGCGCGTTTCTACGCGATTGACGGCGATCTGGTTGGGGTCAGCAGTGGCCGAGTGATTGCGTTCGGTACAACGGTGGGCAGCTTGCACGAAGGCCAGACCTGGTATGAGGGCAATGGATCGGTATGGATGATGGCTGGACGGGATATTGTCAGCAGCGGTCGGCGCTTCGGTCAGGACTCGCTTGCTGTTGCAGGCATGCGCACCCAGGATAACCTGATCATTCACGACAACCCTAACGACATCTCCGTGGTGTCCGCCGGACGCGACATTCTCTACAGCAACTTCCAGGTCGCTGGCCCCGGCCTGCTGGAGCTGTCGGCGGGACGCAATATCCTCCTGAGCGGTTCCGGGGCGTTGGGTGAGTCCAGCGTGACCAGCCTTGGGCCCCTATTGGCCGGGGACAACCGTCCTGGGGCGAGTATCGTCATGCAAGCAGGTGTCGGCCCCCATGGACCGGATTACCTGCGCTTCGTCGAGGCGTACCTGAACCCCGTCAACCTGGCGCAACCTGGCGAGTCGATTCAAGGCAATAAGGTCGCCAAGACGTACGAAAACGAACTGGTCACCTGGCTCGCCGAGCGCTTCGGTTTTGTCGGCGATACCGCACAGGCACGCGCCTACTACGCGGCACTGCCCGCCGAGCAGCAACGGGTGTTCGCCCGCGACCTGTACTTCGCCGAACTCAAGGCCGCGGGGCGTGAGTACAACACTGACGGCAGCGTGCGCCAGGGCAGTTACCTGCGTGGTCGTGCCGCCATTGCCGCGCTGTTCCCGGACAAGGACGTGGCCGGCAACCCGATTGCCTACACAGGCGACATCACACTGTTCGGCGGCTCGGGTGTGCACACCAACTTCGGGGGTTCGATCCAGATGTTCACCCCAGGCGGCAGCCAGACCTTCGGCATCGAGGGCGAAGCGCCGCCGTCGACGGCGGGGGTGATTACCCAAGGCGCCGGCGATATCCAGCTCTATTCCATGGGGAGCATCCTGCTCGGCCAGAGCCGCATCATGACCACCTTCGGGGGTTCGATCATGGGTTGGACCAGCGAGGGCGACATCAACGCCGGTCGAGGCTCCAAGACCACCGTGGTGTACACACCGCCCAAGCGTGTCTATGACAACTGGGGCAATGTGGCCCTGTCGCCGTCCGTGCCGAGCACCGGTGCGGGGATCGCCACGCTCAACCCGATTCCGGAAGTGCCGGCGGGGGACATCGACCTGATCGCGCCGTTGGGCACCATCGACGCGGGCGAAGCGGGCATTCGTGTGTCGGGTAACGTCAACATCGCCGCCTTGCGTGTCGTGAACGCGGCGAATATCCAGAGCCAGGGCAAGTCGTCCGGGGTGCCGGTGTCTGCTGCGGTCAACACCAACGCCATGACGTCGGCCAGCGCGGCGGGGGCGGCGGCGTCCCAGGCGGCGGAAGACGCGGCGCGCAGCCAGCAGGCGGCGGCCAAGCAGGGCCGGCCGTCGATCATGACGGTTGAGGTGTTGAGCCTGGGCAACGAACCATTGCCGCAGGAGCCTGCACCGGCGCAGAAAACCTCCGGCTACAACCCTGACAGCCCGGTGCAGGTACTGGGCGCGGGGCCGCTGAGTGAACAAGCGCGGGCACGGCTGACGGAGGAGGAGCGCAAGCAGATCAGTTTGTAAGGCGTTTGAAGGCCGTGTGGGAGCGAGCCAGTCGCGCCGCCGCTCCCACATTTTCGCCCTGTGTTGGGCTTGCGATTACGGGCTGTCCTTGAGGGTCTTGAACGCCTCGATGCGTTTGATCAGGCGCGCGTTCTTCGCCGAATCGGCATTACCAAACAGGAAGGAGAAGTCCGACGTCAGTTGGGAGGCGCCGGCAATCGCCGCGTACTGGTGGCAGTCGTTGCAGTTCTTGTTTTGCACGTAGGTTTCGAGGGTGGTGTTGGCGACGACGACACTCTGGTCGCTGACAAACGGTCCATAGGACAGCGGCACCTTCACGTTGGGCCCAGGGCCCGGATCGTTGGGCGCGTTAGGCGTTTTGGACCACAGCACATTCACCAGTTTGTAGTACTGGAACACCGATTGGCCCTGGGTCTTCTGGGCGAAGGTCTGCTGCACAGCGGTGTTCAGCATCTGCAGGTCCTGGGGCGTGGCATTGACCCGCGTGGCCTGCACCGGCTGATCAAGGGGCGTGCAGTCGGGCGGCGTGTGGGTGGCATCGCATTGCACCCGTGCGACGTTGGGCGTGCAGGCATCACCGGTGCAGGTCGGGTTGTTGAAACTGTAGCCCTCGGGCGCAGCCGTGCCGTTGTCCGGCACGTTGTCGACCTGCTCGAAGGTGGTCCAGATGAAGTTCGGCTGAGTCTGGGTCTTGTTGATGATGTGCAAGCCCACCAGCCCCACCACTTCCTGGGTGCACTGCAGCGTGTCGGGGCGCTGCAGCCAGGCGACGGTGGTCAGGTAACGCCCATACAGCTGGGGTTTGTTGGTGAGTACGCGCCAGGCTGCCTTGAGTTCCAGGGCGCCGAGTTCTTCCTGGGGCAGTGCTTTGGCCGGCAGCTCGCGCACCAGTTTGCCGGCGGGCAATGACAGGCCGGCGGGGTGCCGGTTGTCGCTGTTCTGCGCCACGATCAGTTGGTTGGCGGCGTCGTACAGCCCGTTATCGACGATGTAATCGAACTCGGCCTTGCCGACCTTGCGCTCGAAAAACACCAGGTTGCCCGACTGGTCCGTAAGCCAGCCACCGGAAGCCTCCATGATTGAGTCCGGCAAGGTCACCTGGGTGCCGCTGGACAAATGGAAACGGTGCTTGCGGTTGATCGCGCTTTCAGACGTGGCCGCCATGAATTTACGCGCGCCCGTGGCAAACGCCTTGAGGTTGCCGGTGGCGGTGCAATTGGACGGCACCAGGGTTTCCACGCCCCAACCCGAGGGTTTGGGGGCGCCGGGCAGGAAGATCTCGCTGGCATCCTTATAGCTGGCCCACACCGGGGCATTGCCCATCGGCTGGCCGGACGTTGGCGGTACGCCGAACTGGGCCGCGGTGCTTTGCGTGTCCGGCTCACCGGCCAGGCTCGGGTCGGCTGGCCAGCCGGGATTGACCGGCCAGTTCATGGCGATGAACAACTGCCAGCCGAAACAATTGAGAAAGTCCTGCTCGGTGCCAAAGTTGTTCACCGGCAGGAAGCCGCCGCTGGTGGGATCGAACACCAGTTGACTGACGCAGCTCTGGGTGTCCGAGGCTGCAATGGCCGGTGCGGGGGCGAGGGGGAGAAGGGCGCAGGGTATCCAGCACAACACACTCAAGCGTGCCCGACGCAGCGGGCGAAGCCATCTGTTCATGGTCGCATTCCTTGCTCAAGACTCAAGAAGCGGCCGCCCACGCCAGGCAGGGGCGGCCGACAGGCACTCAGACGCCAGGCACCAGCGCCAGGCCGCTTTCCCACGGGTGCTGGGTGGCGCTGGGGTTGGCGGCTTCGCTGGGGTTAAGCGCGCGCACGCTGACCAGCCCCGGCACCGCGTTGCTGCTGACGGTGACGGTCATGATGTAGCCCTGGGTGCCGCCGCTGTCGGTCTGCCCTGGAATCGCCGAGGCATCCGGCAGGAATTCCGTGACCTGGGCAGTGATCCCTGGATTGGAAAACTGCACCCGCGCATCCGCCGCAGTGGTATTCGGATCGGCCCCTTGCACCACCAGCACGAACTGGCCTGAGCTGCCGGGGGCAAAGCTGGCCGGCAAGTCGCTGGGGGACTGTCCGTAGAACAGGTCAATCGGCAGCAACTGCACCGGCCAGGGTTGCGCATCGGTGGTGTTCGCCGCTACGCAATCGCATTCCTCGGGCGTGGCGGTGAGCGGTGCCGGGGTGACGCTGAGGGCCACACTCAGCTCGTTGGCGATCACCCACACGTAATCAATCGGCGTGCCGTTGATGGTGATTTCGTTGATCGAGAACCCCGCGCTTTGGGGCACCTCGAAGACGGCTTGCAGGATCTGGTCGGACTTGTTCGGCCCGGTGCCGGCAGTGCCTCGGGTGACATGCCAGTAGCTGCTGACATCCTGGCCTTGAGGGTCTTTCCAGGTGCTGAAGGATTTCGGTTGTTGCAGGTACAGGCCGATGGGGTTGGTCAGTGAAATCAGGGCTTTGACGGCTTCCTGGTTAGCGGAGAAACCGATATGCGGATCGGAGTTGCGGTAGTTCTGCCCGTATTGGGCGCAGCAGATCAGGCTCTGTTGGTTGGCGCTGCTCTTGATCGGCCGCAGGATGGTGGCCGCGGCCGCGAGGTAGATCTCGGCACTCAAGGTATTGGGGCCGGAGGTCAGGTGCATCGCGCCGCCCGACACGCCCGGTATACGCACAGTGCCGCTGTTCCATTTGTTCACGGTGTCGTAGGCGGGCTGGCCGGTGGTCGGGTCAAGCACCGGCTCGCCGGCCTTGCCGGTCGGGCCGTTGGCGGTGTAGCGCAGGTACAGGTCTTCGATCTTCACTTGCGGGTCGACGTACGCTTTGTACAGCCCGAGCACGGCCTGCGGGTCGATGTTCCACATGGTCAGGAAATAGGCCGGGTTCTCGCTGGTGAACATGATGCTGCGCATGTTGCCGTCGGGGTCGCGGGTGATCGACCACTCGCAATATTCATCCAGCCAGCCCCGTGGGCCCGAGGGTGAAAAGTCAGCGTAGGGGCCGTTCCAGTTGATGGACTTGCACAGCACGCTGGGGATCTGCAGCTGGGTCGCTTTCGGGTCCGGGTACAGCGAATACAGGGTGTTGTTGAGCGTGATCTGACCGTGGTCGGTCAGCTGCATCACCTGGTCAAGGGTCATGGCCTTGCCGCCCAATTGTGGGACCACGGCGGCGCCGTCGTTGTAGAAAAACGTCCACAGCCGGTTGGGGAAGGGCTGCCAGGTGATGGTCACTGGCGTCTGCGTGCCGTAGCCGCTGTCCAGCGGGTTGTAATAGCCCGAACGCGGTGCGTCATTGAGGTTGGACCAGGGGTTGCCGATCACCGACATCTGGGTCCAGCCGGTGACGTTGTTGTTCCAGTCGGTTTCGAAGGTCGGCAGCTGGTTTTCCAGGCCCAGCTTGTTGTAGTCCTTGGGGGCTTGCTCGGCAGGCGAGGTGAATTGGGTGAAGGGCGTGCTCATGTTGGTTCTCCAGCATTGGTGTTGGTGGAGCAGCAACCGGCGTCCGGAGCGGGGCCGGCGGAGGTTTGGCGTGGGTTGTCCCACACCAGTTGGGCGATAAAGCCAGGCAGGGGCGCGTATGCATCGGGCGTCAACACCTGGCCAGTATCGGGATGGGTCACGATCAGCGATAACTGCGCCGCATCGGTCGGTTTGAGGTTCAGCGCCTGGGCGTTGCGCGCGGCATTCAGTGCGCGGGAGACGCCTTGGGTGATGCAGCGGCCCTTGTCATCCACCAGGCCCATGCCGATGCGGCTGAAGCGTCCGACGTAATGCGGGTTGTTGGCATTCGCGTGTTGCGCCGTGGCACCGGGCTGATTGAGGAAGACGTCGATCAGATAGGTGTCGTGGGTGCAGCGCACGTGGTCGAACACCACCCAGGGGCCGGTGGCTACGGACTGTTTCTGATGGCAGCACGCAGCCTTGGCCGCGCCGAACTGTGGAGCCACTGGGGTGCCGTAGTCGTAGCCGATGTGCCGGCTGTCCTGGGCCATGTCGCCGAGGCTGGTGTAGCGCCAGGCATCGGCGCTGGTGAAGGTCACCTCATCGGCCTGGTGCCCGGCGAAGGGTTGCAGCAGGCATTGGGTGGTGTACTGCGCCGCCGGATTGGCGCGGATCCAGACTTCCAACATGCGGTCGATATTGGCGTGATAGGAGCAGAACACCGGGTCGAACGCGGTGTAGGCGTTGTCGGCCATGTCACCGCCGATCCAGCCGTGATAGTTGTCGTGGGGCTGCTCGTAGAGCCCGTCGAAATTCAGTGTGCGGTTGGGGTACAGGTTGTTCGGTTGCGGCGGGTCGAAAAAGGTGATGTTGGCCCAGGGATAACCCGGTACTCCCTGGGGCTGGCTGAACGTGGTGAACGCGAGCGCATCGACCACCTGCTGCTGGAAGATCCGGCTCATGCCATACAACTGGGTCCGCTCGAAACGAAAGGCCTCGCCTTGGGTATAGAACAGCGGGTTGCGCTGCACATACCGGCAGTCGACGCCTTCGACCGGCGTGCTGGCGCAGACCTTGGAGCAGCCGTCCTTGGCCGCCGCATAACGCAACGGGTTGCGTCGTACTTCGCCGGTCTGCGGGTGCACATAGGTTTCATCGAGAAACGCTTGGGGCAGGCCGGCCTGAGGGCTGCCGTCAACGCTGGCATCTACGGCCATCCAGTCCCAGTAAGGAATCGCGCAGTCGATCAACGCTTCCAGGTACAGCAGATAGGCGCGATGCCACAGGGCGAAGGCTTCCTGGTAATGCAGGCACCAGTTGGTATGGATATAGGCGTAACGCTGCCAGGGCGAGCCGCTGTCAGGGTCGCCGATGTGCATCACGTCATCCAGTTTGGCACGGTAAAGGTTCAGCGCCTCGGCGCTCAGCGAACGGATGTCCTGGCGCACGCGTTTGACCGGGTACGGCAGCGCCGGTGGCGGGATGCGCTCGGCCAGGTCGAATGGCGAGATGCTGTCCAGCCGCCAACCCTGGTTGACCCACAGGCGGAAGGTTTCCAGCGCGTCGATCGGCCAGAATTGTTGCGGGTCGGTGGTCAGCGGCATATTGCGCGAAGCGAGGTGCTGGTAGATGGTTTCCGACCAGGTCTTGACCGACGCCGGGTCTTCCAGGAACACATCGTAGGCATTCATGCAGCCTATCCAAGTGGCCGCGACGGCGGCGCGCTGGCTGGCGGGTATCCAGTAGGGCGCGCTGAAAAGTCCTTGGATATCAGCGGTCCATGTCGGTTTCGCGACTATCATAAGATCCCTCTCATGCCGCCATGAGGCCAGGTGTTGGCCGGGCTGCTAAGCTGAATCGATGTTAACTAGCCACTGCGCAGGATTTGTGCAAATTGGCCCGTCATTGCGACGGATTCATTGCAATTTTCAAGGACGATTTGGAACCGATGACAGACGCCATGGATTTGAAGATTCTGGGCAAGTTGCAAAAGGATTGCGACCAGAGCCTGGAATTGTTGAGCGACAGTGTGGGGCTGTCATCCACCAGTTGTTACCGGCGGATCCGCCGCATGGAAAGCGTGGGGATTATCAAGGCGAAAGTGGCGGTACTGGATGAGCGCAAGCTGGGGATCCAGGTGACCGCTTTTTTTCTGATCAAGCTGGATCGGGACAGCAATGATATTGATCGCAGGATGCAGCACATACTCTTGAGTCATCCGGAGATTCAGGATTGTTATTTGATGACCGGGGAGTTTGATTTTGTGATGGTGGCGAAGTTTCGGGATGCTGCGGAGTACACCGAGTATATCTATCGGTTTTTGGAGACTTATCGGGATATTCCGATTCGGACTTATTCCTCGACGTTGGTGGTGCGGACGGTTAAGAAGTCTTATGAACTGCCGTTGCAGGGGGTTGGGTTTTGTTCTGGGGGGTGAGTACATATCCGTTGTTTAGGTAACGGCGGGTATGGGGTCCGCCCTTACGGCGGCTCACCCGGCGTCCTGCCGGGGCGCCCCAGATCAAAAGCAAAAGCCCGGCGGCTTTAGTGCCTCGGTTCAGGTCTGGCGTACTCGTAAAAATGTGGGCGCTGGCTTGCCTGCGATGGCATCACCTGGGTGTGCCCGATGTACCGATTCGCCTGCATCGTCGGCAAGCCAGCGCCTACACGTAACTGCCTTTGATCCAACCACCAAGAATTGCCCCCCACCCAATCCAAAATGAAGCTTTCATGACAAAAGTTCGGTAGCCCATGGCCACTCCCGTCTCCTCTGTGTAACGCGCTTGAGCCCACCAGAAAGGTGGGCTTTTCAGCCGCAAGCAGGATGCCAGGAGTGGGGCAATGGGAACTATGGAACGTTACTCGAAAGTCGGCATGCAGGAGCTCGATCAGCGCCTGTCAAAGATCGTCGAAGCCGCGCGCAAGAAGCCGGTGTCGGTCTATCGCTATGGCGCCCCCTGGGTCTGGATCGTCTCCCAGGACGATTGGCAGGGCACCCGCAAGGAAGTCTCCAGCTACATCCCGGCCAGCCATTCCCTGGTGTTGCTGCGCCCACAGATCGATGAAGTGCTCGACCAGCACCGTGACTGGCTCAACGCCGAACCCGCGATGTCGATCGCCCCACAGACCATCCTGCAGATCCTCCTGCTGCAACTGTTGTACTCGGTGCCCAGCGAGCAGCAATTGCATGAACAGCTGAACTACAACCTGCTGTTCCGCTGGTTCGTCGGCCTGGACCTCAACCAGAAGGTCTGGAGCATTCATGCCCTGACCCGCGACATCGCCACGCTGCTGAACAACCCGCGTGCGGTGCAACTTATCCAGAAAATCATCGGTGACGTGTTTTGTGGCGCCTTGCTGCACATGCCGGAGTTCTCGTTGAACTTCGCCCTGCTGCACACCTGGCTGGCACGCCACGGCAGCACCTCGATCACCAGCAATTGAGCAGGCCGCACGCCGGACATCCGGCGATGGCGCAAAAAATCAGACAGTCAGGGGGCGGTGTGGAGCATCTGTTCAAATTAACGTTGGCGCTGTGTTGCGTGACGCTGGGGAGCCTGGCGCAACCGGTGTCGGCCGAGGAAGACGAGGGCGTGCGCAAGGTCGACGTCAACGAGTACTTCGTGCGTGGCAATACGGTCCTGGATGCGGCGACGATCGAGGAAGCGGTGTATCCGTTCCTGGGGCCGCAGAAGACCTTGGGCGATATCGAAGGCGCCCGCGATGCGTTGCAGAAGATCTACCAGTCGCGTGGCTACCAGTCGGTGTTTGTCGAGTTGCCGGAGCAGAAGGTCGATGACGGTATTGTCTACCTGCAGGTGAGCGAGACTAAAGTCGGCCGGGTGCGGGTGGTGGGTGCCAAGCATTATTCGCCGGTGGAAATCCGCGAGCAAGTGCCGGCTCTGGAGGAGGGCGCGGTGCCGGACTTCGCCACGGTACAGACACAGTTGGCGGGCCTCAATCGTGGCGCTGGGCGCCAGGTCACGCCGCTGGTACGCGAGGGGCAACGCCCCGGCACCATGGACGTGGATTTGCAGGTGGAAGACCAGAACCCCTGGCACGCCAGCCTCGGCCTCAACAACGACTACAGCGCCGACACCGAGAAGCTGCGCTCGGTAGCGACCCTTGGGTATGACAACCTCTGGCAATTGGGCCACAGCATTGCCTTGACCTACTTCACCGCGCCCCAGGACACCGAAAATGCCAAGGTGTGGTCGGGCTCCTACAGCGCACCGCTCAACGAGCGCTGGACCTTGCAGTTCTCCGGTTACCAGTCCGATAGCAACATTGCCACCATCGGTGGCAGCAACGTGCTGGGCAAAGGGCATTCATACGGTGTGTCAGCCATCTACAACCTGCCTGCGGCGGGTAACTGGGCCAACTCATTCTCGTTAGGCGTGGACTTCAAAGACTTCGACGAACAGATGAAATTCGGCGCCAGCAGCGACCAGGTGCCGCTCAAATACGCGCCGTTCACCTTGGGCTACAACGGCTTTCGCTACACCGAGCAATCGCAATTGGGCTTGGGCCTGAACCTGGTGGTGGGCACCCGCGCGTTCTTTGGCTATGGCAGCGATGCCGAAGCGTTCGAGTACAAGCGCTACAAGGCCAGTGCCAGTTTTGCCGTGCTCAAAGGTGACCTGAATTACACCTACACCTTCGCCAACGATTGGCAGTCGGCGACCAAGGGCGGCTTCCAACTCGCCTCCGGCCCGCTGGTCTCCAACGAGCAGTACTCCGCCGGTGGCGCCACCTCGGTGCGCGGTTACCTGGCGGCCGAACGCACCGGGGACGAAGGGTATTTGCTCTCCCAGGAGTTACGCACGCCGTCCCTGGCCAAGTTCCTCGGCAGCTATGTGCAGGAGTGGCGCTTCTACGCGTTCGCTGAAGGTGCGCGCATGCGCCTGCACGACCCGCTGCCCGAGCAAGAAGACGAATACAGCCTGGCCAGTGTCGGCCTGGGCACCCGCGCCAGTTTGAGCAAATGGTTGTCCGGCAGCCTGGATTGGGGCTACCCGCTGCTCGATGGACCGAACACCCAGAAACAGGACTCGCGACTGCACTTCAGTGTGCAGGCGACTTTCTGACTTTTTCTTCCGGAGACTTCACCCATGCAACGCCTATTCCTGAGCCTGTTGATCTGCCTGGGCTTCACGCTCCCGGCCACCGCCCACGCCTGGTGGCAGGACGACTGGCACTACCGCAAGCAGATCTCGGTAGACACCACCGCCCAAGGCGCCGCGATCAACCAGGCCCTGGGCCGCACCGCGCTGTTGGTGCGCCTGCACACTGGCAACTTTACCTTTGATGGGGTCAAGGATGACGGTGCCGACCTGCGTTTCGTGAGTGCCGATGACAAGACGGTGTTCAATCATCAGATTGAGAGCTTCGATCCGTTGATGGGCATGGCGCTGATCTGGGTCGATGTGCCCAAGGTCGAAGGCGGCCAGCGCCAGGACTTGTGGATGTACTACGGCAACCAGAAGGCACCGGCCACCGCCAACGGCCAACTGACCTTCGACCCGAACTACACCGCGCTCTACCATTTCGACGGGGCCAACGGTACACCGGCCCGGGACACCACGGCCTACGCCAACACCGCGCTGAACGCCACCGGTGTGAGCATCGACGGAGTGATCGGCCGCGCCTTGCAGTTCAACGGCCAAGCGTTGATGTTGCCGGCCAGCCCTTCGCTGCAACACGCCGCAGGTGGCGCGTTCACCTTCAGCGCCTGGTTGCGCCTGGACCAGGCCAGCGGCGAGCAAGTCGTTCTGGCTCGACGTGATGGCCCTCACAGCCTGTTGCTGGGGCTGAACCAGGGCATGCCGTTCGTGGACATCGACGGCCAGCGCGCCGTGTCGACTCAACCGCTGAACCCCGGCCAATGGCAGCACCTGGCGTTCACCGCCGAGGGTGACAAGGTCTCGCTGTATGTGAATGGCCGCGAAACCGCCACCCTGGCCGTCGCTTTGCCGGCGTTCAACACCCCACTGGCCATCGGTGCCGATCTGCCCGAAGCCGGCAACACGCGGCCGCCATTCGCCGGGGCCATCGATGAGCTGCGCCTGTCCAAAGTGGCGCGTCCGGCGGCACTGTTGCTGGCCGATGCCAGCGCCCAGGGCGCCGAGTCAAAACTGGTGGCCTACGGTGTGGATGAAGAACAGTCCGGCTTCGGTTTCGGCAGCCTGGGCTTCCTGCTCAACGCCGTTCCGGTGGATGCCTGGGTGATCATCCTGGTGCTGGTGGCGATGATGTTCCAGTCATGGGTCATCATGTTGCGCAAGAACCGCCAAGTCAGCCGTGTGAGCAGCGCCAACGAGGTCTTCCGCGAGCACTTCGCGCAGATCGGCACGCGCCTGGAGATGTACGCCGACGATGCCCCGTTGGGCGAACGCCTGGCTCATTCTTCGCTGTGGCGCCTGTACCTGGTGGCGGTGAAGGAGATCCGCACCCGCCGCGCTCAGGGCGCCGACACCTCGTCGGTCTCCGCCGCCACCATCGAAGCCATCCGCTGCTCCATGGACGGCGTGCGCACCCGCGAAAACCAGGCGCTCAGTTCCAAGCTCTCGACCTTGTCTAACGCCATTGCCGGCGGCCCGTACATCGGCCTGCTGGGTACCGTGCTGGGGATCATGGTGGTGTTCCTCGGCACGGCCATGGCCGGTGACGTGAACATCAACGCCATCGCCCCCGGTATGGCGGCGGCGCTGCTGGCCACGGCCATGGGCCTGTTCGTCGCGATCCCGGCGTTGTTTGGCTACAACCGCCTGATCACGCGCAACAAGGAAGTCAGCGCGGACATGCGCGTGTTTGTCGACGAGTTCATCACCCGCCTGGCGGAGATGCACGGCGAGAGCCAGCACAGCGAAGCGGCGCACCGTCGTGACCACCATGCGCCGGTTCTGGCCTGAGGAGAATCGCCATGGCTTCCGTAAATGCCTCCCACGACGATGACGATGACGCCGCCGTCGACAGCATCAACATCACGCCCCTGGTGGACGTGCTGATGGTGGTGCTGGTGATGTTTATCCTCACCGCCACCGCCCAGGTGTCGGGCATCCAGATTCACCTGCCCAAGGCCAGCGCCTCGGTGTCGTTGTCGGAGGCCAAGACCAAGGCCATCTCCGTGAATGACGGTGGCCAGGTGTTTCTCGACGCTTACCCGGTGACGCTCGGCGAGCTGGAAGAACGCCTGCGCATCGAGAAAGCGCTGAACCCGGATTTTCCGGTCATCGTACGTGGCGATGCGATGGTGCAGTACCAGAAGGTGATCGAAGTGCTCGACCTGCTGCGCCGACTTGAGCTGTCTCAGGTCGGGTTGGTCACCGGCAAGCCGAGCCAGGGCTGAACCATGACTGCACAGATCCCGATCGCGCCCTTGTCCGTAAAAAAGAAGCCGCCGTTGCGCCCGTTAAAGTGGGGTGCCGGCCTATTGCTGGGCGCCGTGGCGGCCTGGTGCTTGTGGCAGTGGGCCAATGACATGAGTGGCGTGCGCCGCGAAGCGCCGAAGGTGCCGACGATCATCCCGTTGCCGCCACCACCGCCACCGCCGCCGGAGAAACCCAAGGAGCCTGAGCCCCAGGTCGAAGAAAAAATCCCGGAGCCGGTGCCAAGCCCCGAGCCCGAGGAGGTCAAGCCAGCCGAGGAAGCGCCGCCTTCGCCTAACGAGGATCTGGCCAACCCGATGCAGATCGACGGCGACGCCCAGTCGGGCAATGACGGTTTCAACATCGGCGCCGGCAAGGGCGGTGGCCTGGCCGGCAGTGGCGGCGGCGGCTTGGGGACGGGCACCTATAAGCAGTACCTGGCCGGCACGTATCAACGGCTGATGCGCGAAGACCCTGAGCTGCGCAAGAAGGCCTTCTCGATACAGATAGACCTGTGGTTGGGCGCCGACGGCCAAGTCACCAAGGCACTGGTGGCCAAGTCCAGCGGGGATGCCGAGACCGACGCGCAGATGCTCGCCTTGATCCAGGCACCGCGTGCCACCCAGAAGCCGCCGGCGTCGCTGACGCTGCCCATGCGCCTGTCCCTCAAGGGCCGGCGTCCGGATTGAACAAACCCTTTTACAACGGTTTTTTACAGGAGTTGCGTACACATGATTTCCCCCGTGAATCGACTGACCCTGGCGGTCGGCATGGTCATCGCGACCCTGGTCGGCCAGGCGGCTGCCGCCCCGGTCGCGCCCTCGGAAAACGTCACCATCAACCTGATCCGCCTGTTGGTGCAGCAAGGCGTGCTGACCCAGGACACGGCCAATGGGCTGATCGCCCAGGCCGAAAAAGAGGCACAGCAGGCACGCCAGGCCAATGCCGCACCGGTGGTTGCTGCAGGCCCGACTGCCGCACCCGGCGATGTGCGTGTGCAGTACGTGCCGCAGGCGGTGAAGGATCAGATTCGTGATCAGGTCAAGGCCGAGGTCATGGCCACCGCCAAGCAGGAAAACTGGGCACAGCCCAATACCTTCCCGGACTGGGTCTCGCGCATCAGCTTTGACGGTGATATCCGCCTGCGGGACGAGTCGCGTTACTTCTCGGGCAATAACAGTAACGAGATTGTCGACTACGCCAAACTCAATGAGAGTGGCCCGTACGACACCAACAAGGACACCAACACCAAGCTGCCACCGCTGCTCAACACCACCAAGGATCGCGAGAACCTGTTCCGCCTGCGTGCGCGCCTGGGCATGAAAGCGGTGCTGTCGCCGGACTGGACCGCCGGCATCCGTGTCGGCACCGGCTCCGACAACAACCCAGTGTCCACCACCCAGACCCTGGGCGGCGGCTTTGGCAAGAAAGACATCTGGCTCGATCAGGGATACCTGAGCTGGAAGGCCACCCCGGACGTGACCCTCACCGCCGGGCGTTTCGCCAACCCGTTCTATTCCACCGACATGATGTATTCGGGTGACCTGAACTTCGACGGTATCGCTGCCAACTTCAACCATGCGCTGAACAGCCAGTGGGGCCTGTTCGGCACCTTGGGTGCGTTCCCGGTGGAGTACACCTCCGACTCGGCCAGCAGTAACGGGTTCGACAAGGAAGACAGCGAGACCAAGTGGCTGTTTGGTGGTCAGATCGGCGCCAACTGGAAGATCAACCGCGAAAACAGCCTCAAGGGCGCGGTGGCCTACTACCACTTTGATGATATCGAAGGTGAACGCTCCGGCGCTTGCCGCCCCTGGTCCGGCCAGCCGGCCTGTGACAGCGACGGCTCGCGCCTGGCCTTCATGCAGAAGGGCAACAGCGTGTTCCTGCTGCGCGACATCGCCCCCAACCCGGCCACCCCTGGCCTGACCCCGCAACCGCAGTTCGTGGGCCTGGCGTCCAAGTTCGACGTGCTCGACCTGAACCTGGCCTGGGATGCCGAACTGCCCAGCGATTTCAAGCTACGCACCCAAGGCAACTTCATTCACAACCTGGCCTACGACAAGGGCGAAATGCTCAAGCGCAGCGAAGGCGAGATCGTCAACAACATCAACAGCAAGGGCCAGTTTGAAAGTGGCGGCAATGCGCTGATGGTCTCCTTCACCCTCGGCAGTGCGCTGGAAATGCGCAAGCGCGGTGATTGGAACGTGTTGGCCGGCTACAAGTACATTCAGCCTGACGCCCTGCCTGACGGCTTCAACGATTCGTCGTTCCACCTGGGCGGCACCAACGCCAAGGGGTACTTCATTGGCGCCAACTACGGCATCGAAAAGAACATCTACGCCAGTGCGCGTTGGTTGAGCGCCTCGCAAGTGTATGGCGCGCCGTTCGAAGTCGATGTGATGCAACTGGAACTCAACACGCGCTTTTGATGCGCAGGGAGATGCCACATGAACACGCGAATCTGCGGGCTGTTGCTGCTGCTGGTCACCACTGGCGCGTCGGCTGAAGGCATGGAGGAGCGCCTGCGTACGCAACTGCGCAGCACCACCCAGCAATTGCAGGCCCTGCAAAGCGAACAGGCCCAGGCCAGCGCCGCGCGGATTGCGGCTGAAAACCAGGCCAAGCAGGCCCAGGCACACATCAAGCAGTTGACGGCTGAGTTGGACAAGGCCCGTGGCGTGGCCGAGCAAATGGCCGGTCAGCAACAGAGCCTGCACAGCCAGGCACAGGCGCAGGTGGCGGCCAGTCATGAGCAGATCGGCAAGTTCAAGAAGGCCTATGACGAACTGCTGGTGCTGGCCAAGGGCAAAGAGGCCGAGCGAGCGCGCTTGCAGGCACAACTGAGCGAGCGTGACACACAAGTGCAGCAATGTTCAGTCAAGAATCAACAGATGTACGGCGTGGCTCAGCAGTTGCTCGCGGCCTACGAAAAAATCGATGTGGCCGAGGTGATGAGTATTCGCCAGCCCTTCGCCAGCAGCGCGCGGGTCAAGTTCGAGGAACTCGCCCAGGGCTTTGGCGACGATTTGTACAAGAGCCGTTTCGATGCGCCCCAGGCAACTGCCAATCATTGATAGACAGGGAAGAGATCACCATGAGCGAATTGATCACCAGCGTCACCCCCCAGAGCCTCACCGAGTTGCTGCAGGAAGCCGGCTATCGGGTCAACCAGACCGAACAAAACGGCATCGTGCAATTGCTCAGCGCCAGTCAGGGCATCGGCTTTGCCGTGCGCTTCGGTAACCCGGCGGCAGAGCAGGGTGCGTATGTGGATTTCACCTACAGCTGCGCGCTGCGGATCCAGGGCGAATTGCCCGAAGGTTTGGCCCAAGTGTGGAACGCATCGCGACGCTTTGCGCGGTTGTCGGTGCAAGGCGAGTTTTTGTTGATGGAAATGGACGTGGTGGTGGCGGGTGTCGGCGCCACGCACCTGCGCAGCCATTTGGAATTGTGGGACCGCCTGTTGCAGGAGTTCATCGTCTACCTGCGTGAATACAGCCAGCAGGCGGCGCAGTTGCAGGCTGAAGCCGAGGCACCGGTATTGTGAAGAAGCCAACCCTGATGGTCGGCGCGGGTGCGTTGGCCTTGCTGGTGGTGGCGGTGGGCTTGAGCCTGCGGCCGGGCAGCGACCCGGTGGCGGCGCAGCAACCGGCACCGGTGCTCAACCCTGTATCGGCCGGACCGGCGGTGGCCCGCCTGGGCAATCAGCAGATCGACCTGACGGAACTGAAAACCGTGCTGGCCAGCCTGCCTGCCGAGTCCCGCGAGCAATTGCGCGGCAACCGCAGCGCGTTGGAGACCTGGATCCGTTCACGCCTGGCGCAAAAGGCCGTGCTCGAACAGGCGGACGCCCAGGGCTGGCGTCAGCGCCCGGACGTGGAACAGCAGACCCGCGCCGCCGCCGAGCAAATCGTGTTTCGCGACTACATGCTGTCGGTCAGCCAGGTGCCGGCCGATTACCCCAGCGCCGCGGAGTTGCAGTTGGCCTACGACAGTGGCAAGGCGCAATGGGTGACGCCACCGTTGTACCAGGTGAGCCAGATTTTCCTGGCGACCCATGACCCGCAAACCGTCGACAGCGTGCGGCGCCAAGCGCAGGAACTGAGCCGTCGTGCCCAGGCTGCGCCGGCTGATTTCGCCGCCCTGGCCACGCAGTTTTCCCAGGACACCGACTCTGCCGCGCGCGGTGGCGACTCGGGCATGCAGCCCTTGCAACAGCTGGTGCCGGAAGTCCGCAGTGCGGTGTCGCGCCTCAAGGTCGGCGCGGTGTCGGACGTGGTGCAGAGCGCGGCGGGGTTTCATGTGCTCAAGCTCACCGGCCAGCAACCGGCGCGTACTGCGACCCTCGACGAACTGCGCGAACGTCTTACGCAGGCTCTGCGCGCCCAGCGTCAGGAACAGATCGCCAAGGCCTACCTCGAAGGCATGCTCAACACCGCAACCCTGAGTATCGACGGCGCCGAACTGAACAAGGTGCTGGAGTAACCCGCGTCAACCCGCATTGGATGCACAGACCGACAAGACAGGGAGTCTCCCATGGCATTTCTAGAACCGTCCGCCCCGCAGGTGCCGTCCTCTTATCGCGCCCCGGCGGAGGGGCGCAGTCGCTGGCTGGCCCTGGCCCATGAGATCGACCCGGAGGTGGCGCGCTACTTTCTGGTGAGCGCGCGCTGCGGCTGTTTCATGCAGGCGGCGCGCAGTCTGAATATCAAGGCGACGCTGTTGCGCAAGCGCCTGGCGCAGCTTGAAGAGCACGTGCGCCATTCGCTGTTCAGCTACCAGGGCAATGGCTTGGTACTCAGTCGCGACGGCCAGCAATTGCACGCCCAATTGATTGCCCTGGCCCATGAACGGCGTTTGCCGGTCACGGAGCAGCCGCTGATTCGGCTGGCGGTGGCCGAACCGATCTTGCACGACATCCTTGGGCGCGACCTGATCGCCTTGCTGCGTCGCAATGCCAGCGTGCGCCTGGAGATCATCTCCATCGACAGCCAGTTGTCGCTGCAAGCGGTGGATGTCGACGTGGTGCTGTGGCTGTCGGACGCCGATGACCCCGTGCCTGGCCCGAGCTTTGCCACCGAGCCGCCACAGGCCCTGGCGCGCTTGCACTACGTGCCGCATATCGCCAAGCGATATTCACGGTTGACGACGCGGCCAGACAGCCTGGAAGACCTCGACGACTACATGCTGGTGCAATGGCAGCCCGATGCGCAGGTGGGCGCCTTGCGGGCTTGGAACCATGTGGTGGAACAGCGCCTGGCAGCGGTGGTGCAGGTGCATGCGTATTCGCTGATGCTGGAGATGATCCGCTGTGGCGCGTGCATTGGGTTGCTGCCGCATTACATGAGCAGTTTTGACCGGGGCTTGGTGGCGTTGCCGGGGTTGTTGACCGAGAGCATGCAGCGGCAGGTGTGGCTGGCGGTGAATGCGCAGGTGGCGGATAGGGAGGCAGTGCGGATGATTGTGGCGTTGATTGTGGGGACGTTTGAGGGGCGGCGGGAGTGGTTTGACTGACGGTTTCGATTTCATGCCAAACCCGGTTGAAAAGGTGGAGCTGGCTTGCCAGCTCCCACGGAAAGCCTACTGGCGGGCCTGATTTCAGCGCTGTAGGACGCCGCGAAAGGTCGTGCTCAGGGCTCGCAAGGTTTCCCTGGAGCGCACGTCACTGATACGGCTGTAAAGCACCACTTCACTGACTGGCAAGGGCGGCAAGCCGTATTGCTCGCTCACCTCCACCGCACCCGTCGGCGCCACGCGATGGGCGAGGGCCGCCACGCCGAGCCCGGCGCTGACGGCGGCGCCTACGGCCATGACGCCACCGCCAACGAACACTTCGGTCCAGTCGATGCGTGCCTCATCCAGTGCGCGTGTCGCCAGGTGGCGAACGCCGCAGGGCGCGGCCATGGTGGCCATGCGCAGGGGCGTGCCGGGACTGTGTTGCCAGGTGGGGGCGGCGAACCAGCCAAAGCGTTCCACCGCCAACACTTCGCCGTCTTGGCGGTCGCCCTCGTTGCGCACGATGACCGCGTCCAGCTCATTGCGATCAAAGGCGGCGACCAGATCGCGGGAGGAGGCGATGCGCACTTCGAGGATCACCAAGGGGTCATAGGCGGCCAGGCGGCTGAGCCACGTCGGCAGGTCGGGGCCGGCCACATGGTCGCTGATGCCGATCACCAGGCGCCGCAGCAAGGGGTTGCCCATATCGGCCAAGGCGCGTTCATGGGCATTGAGCAGGGCGCGGGCGGCGACGATGAACTGTTCGCCGCGGGGCGACAGCCGCACATGCCGAGGCGTGCGTTCGAGCAGGCGATAGCCGAGGCGTTCTTCCAGGCGTTTGAGCTTGAGGCTGATCGCCGCCTGGGAGGTGTCGAGGGCTTCGGCAGCGCGAGTGAAACTGGCGAAATCGGCTACCAGCACAAAGGCCTGGACGGTGTCGATATCCAGCGGTTTTAGCGCGTCAGTCATATTGACTCCTTATCGCACCTATATTGGCTGATATCTTGTTGAAATGATCGTCGCTGCGCAAGCTCATCCCTCATCTTGCACAGGAGTTTTCGCATGTTTGCCAAACAATATTCACACCGCTTGCCTGCTGACTACGACATGGGCGTGATTCGCCGCCGCGCCGCGCAACTGGGGCCGTTGTGGGATCACGCCGAGGGGTTGCTGTTCAAGGCATTTATCGCCCAGGAGCACGGCGGCAATGTGTATTCGTCGGTGTACCTGTGGGCAGACCCGTTGCAGGCCGCTGACTTTTTACTCGGCGAGCGTTTTCAGAAGGTGCTCGATAGCTTTGGTCGGCCGCACATTGAGAGTTGGTTACCGCTGGATGTGCAACGTGGCCCGGCGCAGGGTGCGTTGAGCTTGTATCGCGAGGAGTGGCCGCTGGCGCCGGGAGCGGACAGGGCGGCGGTGCTGGCCGAGGAGAAGCAGCGCAATCGGCAGCTGGCTGACAACAGCGACACCTTTGCGGTGTTCCTGGCGCTGGATGTGCAAGCGTGGCGTTTGGTGCGTATTACGTTGTCGGCCAAGGCATTGGATACGGAGCACCCAGGTAGGGGTTACCAGGTGCTCTATCTGGCACAGGGCGTTGCGTCCCTGCGCTAACTGCTCCAATCTTGCTGGCCTCATCCCTATCCTTCAGGAAACCTGTGATGCAGGCCACTCGTTTGACACTTATTTGTCATGCCGTGACGCCACAGCAAAAAAAGGGCAGCTTCCCCGATAACGAGTCCGTTGCGATGGACTGGCAACATGCGGGCCTGTCCCTTGCCGGCCGCTATAAGAAAAGCCTGCGCCTGGTCTGCGGCCCAGAGGCGCGTACCCGCCAGACAGCAGGCTTGTTCGGTCGCAATCCCCAGGTGGATAACGCCTTGCGTGATGGCGACTTGGGTCGTTGGAAAGGTAAGGACATCGATGATATCGACCGTGAGGAGCTGATGGATTGGCAGGGCAACAGCGCCAGCACATCCCATGGTGGCGAATCGGTGGACCAGGTGTGCACACGGGTAGGGCAATGGATGAAGTCCCTGGAAACCCAACCCGGCCATATCGTCGCTGTCACCCACCCCTTTGTGATCCGTGCCGCAATGTTCTACGCCCTGGGGTTTCCCATTTCGATGTTCTACCTGATCGATGTCGAACCGCTGTCTGCCACTGAACTGCGCTTCAACGACGTGTGGCGCCTGCGCCTGGAAACTCACGCCTAGCCGCCTGAACATGGCAAAATCCACGCCCCGCAATGAGAGCAACCCATGAAACGCATCCTGATCATCGGCATTGGCGCCGGCAACCCTGACTACATCACGATGCAGGCCGTGAAGGCGCTCAATCGCACCGACGTGTTTTTCCTGATGGACAAGGGCCAGAGCAAAGACAAGTTGATCGACCTGCGTCGCGAAATCTGCGAGACCTATATCACCGAGCCTGGCTACCGTTTCGTCGAGGCCGATTGCCCCGAGCGTGTGCGCGGCGATATCGACTACACCACCGCCGTGCAGGACCTCAACCGCGACAAGCAGCAGACGTTCGAACGCATGATCAACGAAGAAATGGCTGACGGTGAAGTGGGCGCTTTCCTCGCGTGGGGCGACCCTGCGTTGTATGACAGCACCATCCGCATTCTGCAGGCGATTCTCGCCAGCGGCCGCAGTGAGTTCGAGTTCGAAGTGATCCCTGGCATCACCAGCGTGCAAGCCCTGGCAGCCCAGCACAAAGTGCCGTTGAACCGAATTGGCAAGTCCGTTGAGATCACCACCGGGCGCCGTTTGGCGGCGGGGCAGGCGAGTGATGCCGACACGCTGGTCGTGATGCTCGACGCCGAAGACTCCTACCGCACCCTGGCGGATCAGGACCTGGATATCTATTGGGGGGCCTACCTGGGCACGCCGGATGAGATCCTGATCAGCGGCAAAGTCAGTGAGGTAGCGCAAGAAATCGAACGGGTGCGCAAGGCGGCGCGCCTGCAAAATGGCTGGATCATGGACACCTATCTGTTACGCAAACCCTGAGGTAACGTCCCATGCTCAAACGCTTCGCCCTGGCGCTGACGCTGGTAGTCGGCACCGCCCATGCCGACGATGTATTGCACACCGACTTGCCTTTGTCGTACCTGGAACAGGCCCAGGGCGATGCGCGTAACCAGCCTCTGGTGATTTTCCTGCATGGATTTGGCAGTAACGAGGAGGACCTGTTCGGCATCAAGGACGCGCTGCCGTCCACCTGGACCTACTTGTCGGCCCGTGCGCCGATGCCAGTGGACCCGCACGGTTATCGCTGGTTTACCAAGACACCCGGCGACGGTGATTACGATGGCGAAACCGCTGACCTGCAGCGCAGCGCCAAGCTGATCGAAGACTTTGTCGGCAAAGCCACCGCCAAGTACCACACGCAACCGGATCGGGTGTTCCTGGTGGGCTTCAGCCAGGGTGCGATCATGTCCTACGAGGTGGGCCTGCGCCGGCCGGAACTGCTGCGCGGCATTGCGGCGTTGAGTGGCAGCGTGTTGCCGGTGCTCAAGGCTGAGCTGAAGCCGAACGCGTCACTGGGCAAACTGGCGATCTTTATCGGCCATGGCACGTTGGACCAGGCTTTGCCGTATGTGTCAGCGACACGGGCGAATGAGGTGCTGACCGGGTTGGGGTTAAAGCCGGAGTTCCATGGGTACCCCGGCATGCCGCATACCATCAGCGAGACGGAAGTGCAGGACCTGAAAGCCTGGTTGGAAAAAAGCCTGCACTGACCGTCGAAAGGTTATTTGCCGCCGGTAATCTGTTTGACCAACGCCGCATGCCCCTTGGCGTCATCCGCCCGTGAAATAGCCTGGATCACCAGCAGGTGGTTGCCCGAACCACCCAGGAACGTGGAGTTCAGCGTCTTGCCGCCGCCCTGGGTGGCGGTGCTGTCTACCTGGCGCAGGCCCAGGCCTTTGAACGTCAGTTTCTTCTCGCTCTGTTTCTTGAAGTCAGGCAGCGCAGCGCTCTGGTCCTTGACGAACCCGGCCACAGCGCCATCCAGGAATGGCGCGTCGTTGTCGCCGATGGTTACCCCATCGTTACGCACGGTTTCGGCGACGATCACCACACTTTTCGTGGTCTGGTTCGCATACATCGTGCCCTGGGTGTCGGCGGTGCCATCCTCGGCCTTGCCGGCCGGCAGGGTGTCGGCGACGTAGGCCTTGGGCAGTTTGAAGGTGAACTTGCCACCCAAGGTGGAGATGGTTTGCGTGGTCGGCTTGGAAGCGGCGAATACGCTGCCGGCGGTCAGCGCGAGGGCCAGCAGGACGGCGGTCTTGGTGAAAGTGGCCATGAAGCGCTCCGGGGATGAACGAAATTGCGCCGTATTCTGTCAGAAATTTCGCAAAATCGTTCATCCATAGCCTCACACCTTGTCGGACTCTTCCTCAAGTCGGTCCATCTCAAACAATCGCGCCAGTTCTGTCCGGGCTTCCTGGGCGGTTTGCATGACTTTGGCGGCGTCGTCGTACACCGCGTGTTGCGCGGCCAGCACTTGCAGGTCGTGGTTCTTGAAGCGGGTGATGCGCGCATCGGCCTGGGCCTGGCTCAATCCGAGGCCGACCAGGGTGCGACGGCTCATTTCCAGGCTGGAGTAGAAGGTCTCGCGAATCGGCGATGCGTCCAGGTCCACCAGGCGGTGCACGTGCTGGCGGTTACGCGCGCGGGCGATGATTTTCATGTGCGGGTAGAGATTGCGCACCAGCTCGGCGGTCTTGATGTTGATCTCCGGGTCGTCCATGGCGATCACGAAGAATTCCGCCTGGTCGACCTTGGCGGCGTGCAGGATCTCTGGGCGCTGCGGGTCGCCATAAAATACCGGCATGCCGCCGAAACTGCGGGTCAGTTCGATGGTTTCCACCGACGTGTCCAGGGCAATGAACGAGATGTTCTGAGCTCGCAGGATCCGCGCCACGATCTGGCCCATACGGCCCATGCCGGCGATGACCACACGGGGCGCGTCGCTTTCGATGGTGCGGTACGCCTCGGGGATTTCCACTGGTTTGACCTTGGGCTTGAACAGCTTCGGGCACACCAACAGCAGCAACGGCGTCACCGCCATGGACAGGGTGATGGTCAGCACCAGGATGTCGTAAAGGTGCGGTTCGAACAGGCCCTGGTCGCGGCCTATCTTGAACACCACGAAGGCGAACTCACCGCCCGCTGCGAGCACCACGCCCAGGCGCAGGGCGCTCTCGCGATTGAGATCACCCACCATGCGGCCCACGGCATACAGCAGCGGCAGTTTCAAACCGATCAGCAGCAGCGTCAGGCCGATCACCACCAGCGGTGAGCTGAGCAGCAGGCTGAGGTTGGCGCCCATGCCCACGCTGATGAAGAACAGACCCAGCAGCAGGCCCTTGAACGGTTCGATCTGGGATTCCAGTTCGTGGCGGTATTCCGAGTCCGCCAGCAGCAGGCCGGCGAGGAATGCGCCGAGGGCCATGGACACGCCCACCAGTTCCATCAACCAGGCGGTGCCGATTACCACCAACAGTGCGGTGGCGGTGGACACTTCGCGCAGGCCGGTCTTGGCGACGACGCGAAACACTGGCCGCAACAGGTAGCGTCCGCCGATGATCACCACCGCAATACTGCCGAGAATCTGCAACACATGCTGCAGGCCCTGGGCTTCGGTGGTCGGGTGATCGCTGCCGGCCAGCAACGGCACCATGGCGATCAGCGGGATCGCGGCGATGTCCTGGAACAGCAGAATCGCAAAGGCCAGGCGGCCATGCGGCTGGTTCAGCTCCTTGCGCTCGGCCAGGCTTTGCAGGCCAAACGCGGTAGATGACAAGGCCAGGCCCAGACCGAGCACGATCGCACTGTTCCACGACTGGCCGAACAGCCACAACGCCACCGCGCCCATCACCAGACCCGTGAGCAGCACCTGCGCCAGACCTACGCCGAACACGGCCTTGCGCATCACCCATAAACGCTTGGGCGACAATTCCAGACCGATGATGAACAGCAGCAAGACCACGCCCAGCTCGGAGAACTGCGCGACGCTTTGCGGGTTGCCGATCAGGCCCAGCACCGACGGGCCGATGATCACGCCGGCGAACAGATAGCCCAGCACCGCGCCCAATTGCAGGCGTTTGGCCAGGGGCACGGTCAACACGGCGGCGAGCAGGAACACCACGGCTGCTTGTAACAGGTTGCCTTCATGGGGCATTAGGAACTCCAGGATCTTCAAAGCCAATCAACAGACGGGTATTAGAGCGCCTTTTACATTTCGATAATTGTGTTTTTGCCGCGTATGCGTGTGATGGAGCAACGTTTTTACAAGGGACTGAGCGCACTGGGGTCGTTGCTGAAGGATGTACAAACAATTTGCCGACCCCTGCGAGTGGAAGCCAGGCCACTTCATCTTCTAGTTTTAGGCTCTTGAGTTTATATTCCCTGGGTGGAATATTTTCATGGGTTGGAACATTGAGTACACGGATGAATTCGGCACCGGTGGTATGAGGAGCACGTCCCTGTGGCTGAAAAGCTGTATGACGTGCATTTGGAAGCATTGCGTAAAGAGGGCCGTACCCATGGCGAAGCAATTCGCTGAACTTCAAGCTCGCATGACGCCGCAGGCGCGTGCTGAAGCGCAGCAGCTGGTCCAGCAACATCTGCAGGAAATGCCTCTGCATGAGCTGCGCAAAGCTCAGCAGTTGAGCCAGCAAAGTCTGGCCTAGGCATTGAATATCAACCAGGCCGCCGTCTCCAAGATGGAGCGGCGCACCGACATGTACATCAGCACGTTGCGCGACTATATCCGTGCGATGGGCGGCGAGCTGGAAATCATTGCGACGTTTCCCGATGGTCAGGTCAAGATCGACAATTTTGCCTGCTGAACGCGGTCGCGAACGCCTGACCTCAAGGCAATGCTGCTCGCCGGCCAGGGCGTCGGGGATCTGGAACTCATCGTCCCAGCCCCCGTGGCCTGAGGTTTGCACGCGATGAGCGACTTTTATCGCCGGCGAGTCATGCAGGTGCTCGCGCAGCCCATACGCGAACAAAATCCTGAATTCATGCCATGACTATCTATCCATGTGGGCAATCGGCTGCGGTTCCACGGGCGCGAGATTGACTGGCCTGCGGTACAGGCCCACCGCCAGGCCAACAATGATGATCCCGATCGAGATCAGGTTCGGTGTGGAAATGCGCTCGTCGAGGATCAGCATCGAACTGGTGATACCGAACACCGGAATCAGCAACGACAGCGGCGCCACGGTGGACACCGGGTACAGCTTGAGCAGCGAGTTCCAGCCCCAGTAGGCAAAGTGCGTGGCCAAGTAGACCTGGAACAGGATCGAGAGGATCGCCGTCAGGTCGAGGCTGCTTTGCAAACCTTCGAATGCCGCGCTGCCGTGCATCAGCCAGGCGGTGAGGAACAGCGGGATCGGCGGGATCAGGCTGGCCCAGACCATGAACGAGAAGATCTCCTTGACCCCGGATTTCTTGATGATCACGTTGCCTACGCTCCAGGCCACCGCACTGAGTACGATCAGCAGGACGCCCAGCACCGCATGGTTGCCTTCCTGAGTGGAGATGATCCCGGCCAGGCCAATCAAGGCCAGCACGGCGCCGATCATCTGCGCACCACGGATTTTCTCCTTGAACAGCACAAAGCCCCAGCCCATGGTGAAGAACACGCTGAGCTGAATGATCAACGACGCAATACCGGGACTCACGCCCACCTGGATGCCGTAGTTGATCACGCCCCACATGCCCAGCCCGAAGATAAAGCCGTAGGCGGCCACGTAGCTGAACTTGACGGCGGGGCGTTTGATAAAGAACACCAGGGGCAGGGCGGCGAGGGCAAAGCGGATGCCCGTGAGTACAAACGGATCGATGGCGCGCAGGCCCAGTTTGGTGATCGGGAAGTTGACCCCCCACACCAGGGTAACGAGCACGGCCAGAAACAAATGTTTTTTCAGCATGGACCCTCCTTGGGTCAGGCGGCACAGCGCGATCGCGATGTGCCGCCGGGAAGTCAGTTCAAGGCGAAGCGTTTTTGCATCAGGCACAGCCCGGCGATTTCCATCAGCAGGTTGTCTGCCGAGGCGCGTTGGGCGGTGGACAAGCTTGGCAGGGTTGCCAGCAACGCGCGCACTTTACGCGGATCGAAGAACGGCACGTTATTCAATGCCGGGCCGCTCAACACATCGTTGATCATTTCATACAGCTTCGATTGCGGGCTTTCGGACGCCGGTGGCGCGCGGAAGTACTGCTTCTTGCGATCCAGCACAGCCTGGGGCACGTAAGGGCGCATGGCTTCGCGCAGGGCGTACTTTTCGGTGGCGCCGCGTACTTTCATGTTCACCGGCAGGCGGCACGCGGCCTCGATCACTTGGTGATCGAGCAGCGGTGGGCGGCCTTCCAGGCTGCCGGCCATTTCCATGCGGTCACCCAGGGAGGTGAGCACCACGTTGGGCAGGCTGGACTTGGCGACCATGTACAACGAGCGGTTCACCGGCTCCCAGCCGTTGAGTGCCCGTGGGCTCAGACGGTCGTAGAACTCGCGATAGGCATCGGTATGGCTGAAACGCTCACGGAAATCGTCGCTGTACAGCTGCGCCAGGGGGCCGAACAACGCCGATTGAGTTTGCAGCCAGGACACGCCGTGGCCCAGTTCGTCCTGTACCCATTTCACGTCATTCTTGCCGCCAGGCAGGTAGCGGTCTTCACTGGCGTGCAGGCGTCGGCTGAGTTCGGCAATCGCCGACGGGTCCTGGTTTTCATGGTTGTACAGCACCATGTCGCGACGATAATGCGGGTAGCCGCCGAAGACTTCGTCGGCGCCTTCACCGGTCAGTACGGCGCGCATGCCCTGGTTCTGCACGTATTTGCACAGCAGGTACTTGGCCACGCTGTGAGCGTTGGCGAAGGGCATTTCGGCGTGCCAAAGGGCATTTTCGAAGTTGTCCGCCATGTCGGAAGAGTTCACCGACAGCACGTTGAGGTGGGCACGGTTATGCCGGGCGGCCACTTCGGCGTACTGGCGTTCGTCGTAGGCTTGCTCGCCCTCGAAAGACAAGTGGAACGCCTGCAAAGATTGGCCGGTCAACTCGGTGGCGATGCCCAGCATGGCCGACGAATCGAGGCCGCCGCTAAGGCACACGCCCACCGGCACATCGGCGTGCAGGCGCAGGCGTACGGACTCCTCGATGGTGTTGCGCAGGGACTCGATCATCTCGGCTTCGCTGCGCTGTTCGGTCGCCTCGGCATCCGGGAAGTCCCAGTCCCAGTACTGTTCGGTCTGCAGGCCGCTTTCGTCGGCGATAATCCAGCAACCCGGTTTCACGCTGCGGATGTTGTTGAACACGGTACGGTCGCGCAGGATAAAGCCGCGATTGGCGTAGGCTTCGTGGTCCCACTGTGCCGGCACGCCGGCTGCAAGCAAGGCTTTGATCTCGGACGCGAAGTACCAGGCACCTTCATGTTCGGTGTAGTACAGCGGCTTGACGCCCACCCGGTCGCGCACGGCAAACAGCTTTTTGCGCAAGCGATCGAATATCAGGATGGTGAACTCGCCGCGCAGTTGTTTGAGGCCACGCACGCCATGGCGGCGGTACAAGTGCATGGCGATCTCGCTGTCGGACGAGGTCTTGAAGCGGCAACCGTAGCCTTCCAGCTCGGTGCGGATGCGTTGATAGTCATAGAACTCGCCGTTGACCATCATCACCAGGTCGCCTTCGTCGGCAACGATAGGCTGGGTGCCGTTACCCAGGCCGACCAGGCCCAGGCGTACGTAACCAAAGGCCGCTTGGCCCTTGGGGTCGAACCATTGGCTGGAGCTGTCCGGGCCGCGATGATGGATGGCACGCAGGGCGGCATCGAACATGTTCGGGTTGAACGCACGAGGTTGTTTGGCAAAGACGCCAATGTATCCACACATGACAATTACTCTATTGAATTTGTAGTGATCAGCAGCACGCTGGTTTCAAACGGTGGTGACCGGTTCGTTCATCACCTGCAACTCGGGCAGCACCACTTCGGGGTGTATGCCGATGGAGCTGAGGATCTCGGGCATGGCCGAGTAGTCCGCTTCGCCGGTCTCGGTAAATTGAGTCGGTAGCAGCAGCGATGGATCGCCGAATACTTCGAGCAGTTGCGGCAGGATGATTCGCCACGCTGAAATCTCGCGCATCGGGAAGATCCGGATGGAGTTGGCGATGCCGCGGGTGAACAAGGCGGTTTGCTGCGCGGTGAAGCCACCGACGACCTGCTGCACGAACAGCGGAAAGATGTGCTTGTGCACCAGTTCGTCTTTTTTGTGCAGGGCTACCACATGGCGGAACACCGGCTGGATGTCCGGCGCGTTGCTGAGGTCGGCCAGGTAGTCGCTGATGAATGTCTCCGAGACCAGCGAGAAGGCCAGGCGATAGATCTTGAAATCCGCCTCGGACAAGGTGGCCTGGGCCTGGCTCAGGTGGCGGGTCAGTTCCAGCTCCGGCCATTTGATGCGCATGCCGCGTTGGGTGATCGCCAGCTCACACATGTTGATCGAAAACAGCGTGTGATAAGCCTCATCCGCCAGGGTTTCAGAAATCGTCGCGGCGCTGGCGGAGCTCAGGCGCGAGCCCAGCTGCAGCAGGTCGATGCAGGACGGGCAAATGATCTCGGTTTCGATGGCGATGGTTTTCTGGTTGTAGATCACCCAGCCGGCCGACAGGATCAGCAGCTTCAGGGCATGGGGGTAAGCCTGGTAATGCGGGTCATGGGCGAAAGGTAACAGGGCCTCGAGAAAGTCCGGCGCCTGCAGGTCCAGCTGGATATCCGGGCGTTGGGAATCGAGCTTGATCTGTGCGCGTTTATGCCAGCTGCGTTCGATTTTGATCAATCGTTCATCGGTCGCGTCATTGCTGCGATAAAGATCGTCTTGAGTGCTGTGCTGAAACATGGTTTCACCGGGTTAATAGTGAGTTGTGACGGCCATCCATGGTTTGCCGAGGTGTGCCCGGCAACGTTAACGACCGGGAGTTACACCGCTGGCGCGGTCTGGATCTTGTCCTTCTTGCGATCCAGGAAGTCGGCCAGGCGATCCTGTGTGCGGATGTCGGAAGACACCACGGCGGCGATCAAGGCTTCCGTCATCAGGCCGTCCTGCTGGCTCTGATCGACAATGCGTGGCAACACATGGGTCACCGCGTAGTTGGTCATGGGCAGGTTGCCGGCGATCTTGTGTGCCAACTCGGTGGCCTTGAGTAACGCCTGGCCGACCGGCACCAGGTACTGGGCCACGCCGCGTTCATAGCTTTCCTTGGCGTAGAGCGTGCGGCCAGTGAGCATCATGTCGGTCATCAGGGCGATGCCGGCGATACGTGGGAAGCGTACCGAGGCGCCGACGCCGACATACAGGCCACGCATGGCTTCGGGCAGCGAGAAGAAGGCGCTGTCATCCACCACGCGCAAGCTGCAGGCGGTGGCGATTTCCAGGCCGCCACCGATGGCGGCACCGGTAATGGCGGCTACCACGGGCACCTTGCCAAACTGGATCAGTTCGAAGGTCTTGTGCCATTCGCGGAAGGCCTGGACGTTATCGATGACCGATTGGTCGCGGATTTCCGACAGGTCCAACCCCGTGCAGAAATGCTGGCTGGTGCTGTAGAGCACGGCGGCACCAATGCCGTCGGGTATGTTGGTGAAGGTATCGCGCAGTTCGTGCATCACTTCCAGAGACATCGCGTTTCGCTTCTGCGGGCGGTTGAGACCCACCATCAAAACGGCGCCGTCTACGCTTACGTCCAAGTAGTTTTTGCCACTCATTTTCCGAATATCCCTTCG
Organism: Pseudomonas simiae; assembly: GCF_000934565.1. Lineage (NCBI taxonomy): Bacteria > Pseudomonadati > Pseudomonadota > Gammaproteobacteria > Pseudomonadales > Pseudomonadaceae > Pseudomonas > Pseudomonas simiae. Next base: position 2,393,332 of record NZ_CP010896.1, read on the forward strand.
ATATGAACCCAACTTGGGGAGCGACGATTCTAGGTGGCAGAGTGATGGCCCGCTTGCTATGTCAGGTCATACTTTGACAAAATTGGGCCATGCCACCGACCTTCAGTTTTTCTCCTTATGAACCCGATAGCCCCGAAGCGGTGGTGACGCTGCGCGAGTACCCGTCCGGTACGGTGTTTCCACGGCATACCCACCGGCGCGGGCAGTTCGCCTATGCGTCCACCGGCGCGTTGAAAATGTTCACTGACCTCGGCAATTGGGTCGTGCCGCCGCAGCGCGCCATTTGGGTGCCGGGCGGGATATCCCATGAGATGCACATGCGCGGCGACGTGGTGATGCTCAATACCTACCTGAATGACGACGCGGCCCAACGCGCCGGGTTGCAGGACTATTGCCAGGTGTTTGGTGTCTCGCCGCTGTTGCGCCATCTATTGGAGGCGGCGCTGGCGATTGGGCCATCGGCGTCGCCGAGCGTGCGCGATCGGTGTGTGCTGACCCTGCTGATCGATGAAATCGGCGCCATGCCCGAGTTGCCCCTCAGTGCGCCATTGCCCTCCGAAGCGCGGCTGGCCCGTTCTTGTCAGCGTTTCCTTGAGGCACCGACGCAGAAAATTTCCATCTGCGAGATGGCCGACTGGTCGAGCATGAGCCGGCGCACCTTTACCCGTAACTTCCGTGAATGCACCGGCATGACCTTTGTGTCATGGCGCCAGCAGGTGTGCCTGTTGGAAGCGACGGCGCGGCTCAGTCATGGCTCGTCCATTACCGATGTGGCGTTCGAGTTGGGGTTCAGCAGCTCCAGCGCGTTCACCTCGGTGTTTCGCCGTAACCTGGGCGATTCACCGGCGCGTTACCTGGCCAAGTCCAAGGCTGCTTCCATCTTCTGAAAGAAAGGGGGGGCCAACGTGGTGCCTTTTCCCCCAGCGGTACGACGTTGAGCCGTGGCCTTTGTTACTATCGCCGTCCCTTGTCACCCGGAGTCACCGGCCCATGCAACACCAGTGGGATGAAATGCACCGCACCCGCAAGCCCACGTTCCTGATGTGCGGTGAGCCTCAGGGCGATGTGCTTAATCTCTATGTCCACGGCTATTCGGCGTTCTTCAACCGGCAACAACTGGGCAGCTTCAAGGCACAGTTGGCGGGTATCGAAGGCTCCACCAACCTGATGTTGTTCTGGCCGGCGGGGCATTTCCTGGAGAACCTGTTTGCACCGTTCAAGGATGTGATCGGCGCGATGCTCGGCGGCGGCAGCCTGGGCGCGGCGACTGTCGGGTTGGGCAAGGCGATTGCGTATTTCCTCGACCACTACAAAAGCGTCGAGGCCCGTGTGGACGAGGTCGCCAGGAGCCTGCTGCCGGAACTGGCTCACTACCTGCACAGCGAGTCCCTGGCAGTCCGGCGTATCAACCTGATCGGCCATTCCCTTGGCGCACGCATTCTGGTCAAGAGCCTGCTCGCCAGCCCCGACACCGCCCGCGAACTGCCATTGGACAATCTGCTGTTGATGGGCGGGGCAATCTGTACGTCGAGCCCGTGGGATGATGTATCAGCGCCGCTCAACGGGCGTGTGATCAACTGCCACTCCAGCAAAGACTGGGCGCTGGCGCTGAAACCGGATACTGAGCGTTGCATCGGTCGCTATGCGATCCCGGTGACGCCGGCGCTCAAGGCCAAGGTCACCAACGTGCACCTGGCGACCTTCGATCACGCCGCCTATTGGCCGCAGTTGCAGACGGTGGTGCAGTACACCGACCTGCTGCACGAGCGACGCGGCATGATCCGCTCCGACCAGCGCAGCGCTGAAGTGCGTTTTGCCGAAGAGGACGCGGAGTTGTTCCCGGCGTTGGTACAGGCGCGACCTGAAGAGTTGAAATTCCTCGCCGAACTGATGGCGCAAAAACGCAGTGCATCCATAGACGCCACTGCGCGCGAGCCGCTCAAGCTGGCCATTGAGTTGCAGCGCATGGGCGGCGATACCTTTATGAACCTGGCCCGAGGCCATGGCGTGAGTTACCGCCAGATCGCTGAAGATGTGGTGCAGCGGCTGGGGATCAAGTTCGATGAGCCTCTTGATAGTGTCGCGCTGGCCGATCTTGAAACCGAGGTCGCCGAAAAACTCATCGAACAGTACAAAGACAAGCTCAGCAGCGCGGATCGGCAGGTATTCGACGCCGAACTCAAGGCCGCCGCGCAAAAGGAGCAGGGGCTGTTCAGTCGTTTTGACGTAGGCCGGTCGGCCACCACCGCGTTGAGCGGTACGGCGCTGGCCGGGCTGACCGGGTTTATCCTGCGTCGCGGTGCGGCCACGGCGATTCCGGTGGTGGGGCAGGCGGTGGCGGCGGCGATGCTATTGGTCAGCGGCGTGCGCGCGTTTTCCGGCCCGGCGTATTCGATCACCACGCTGGCGGTGCTGGTGGTCGGCGTGATTCGCCAGCGCATGGAGCGTGAAGCGCTGAACCAGGAGATGGACCTGGTGGTGCAAGTGGTCGAAGCGTTCGACCTGCCGCGGGACACGGTGATGCGCACCGTCGCGTCCGACTGATAAGCTGCGCCTCTATCGAGAGTGTTTGCCTGGGATACCGCGTGAAATTCAGCCTGCCAAAAATCGCTACTGCCCCATTTTGCCCGCCGGAAGTGGCCGGTTCCGTTGCCGTTGATCCCAAGGCTTCGTTTTTCAAGCGCGCGCTGATGTTCGCCGGCCCAGGCCTGCTGATCTCTATTGGCTACATGGACCCCGGCAACTGGGCCACGGCCATCGAGGCGGGCTCACGCTACGGTTATAACCTGTTGTTCGTGGTGCTGCTGGCCAGCCTGGCGGGGATGGCGGTGCAGTGCCTGTGCTCGCGGCTGGGCATCGCCACCGGCAAGGACCTGGCGCAGCTATGCCGCGAGCGCTACAGCAGGCGGTCTGCACGCACCCAGTGGGTGTTGGCGGAAATCTCCATCGTCGCCACCGACCTTGCCGAAGTGCTGGGCTGTGCCCTGGCATTCCACTTGCTGCTGGGGGTGTCGCTGACCACCGGCATTGTCATTACTGCCTTCGACACGCTGCTGATCCTGGCCCTGCAGAACCGGGGTTTCCGTCGTCTGGAAGCGATCATGCTGGCACTGGTAGCGACGATCGGCGTGTGTTTCTTCATCGAACTGGTATTGATCAAACCGTACTGGCCTGACGTGTTCAGCGGTTTTACTCCGTCACTGTCGGCCATCAGCGATGCTGCACCGCTGTACCTGGCCATCGGCATCCTCGGTGCCACGGTGATGCCGCATAACCTCTACCTGCACAGCTCCATTGTGCAAACTCGCCTGATTGGCAAGGATCTGGCCAGCAAACAGGACGCGGTCAAGTTGGCGCGTATCGACACCATTGGCTCGTTGGCCCTGGCCTTGTTGGTCAACGCCGCGATTCTGGTGCTCGCCGCCGCAGCCTTCCACAAGACCGGCCACACCGACGTGGTCGAGATCCAGGATGCCTATCACCTGCTTGATCCATTGGTCGGCGGTGCCTTCGCCAGCATCCTGTTTGGCATTGCCTTGCTGGCCTCTGGGCAGAGTTCCACCTTTACCGGCACCATCGCCGGGCAGGTGATCATGGAGGGCTACCTCAACCTGCGTATTCCTTGCTGGCAACGGCGTTTGATCACCCGTGGGCTGGCGTTGATCCCCGCGTTCCTGGGGGTATGGCTGATGGGCGACGATGCCATTGGCAAATTGCTGATCCTCAGCCAGGTGGTGCTCAGCCTGCAGTTGCCGTTTGCGCTGTATCCGTTGATTCGCATGACCGGCGACAAACAGCTGATGGGGCCGTTCGTGAATCGGCTGCCGACACGCTTGCTGGCGTGGTTTCTGTTTGCGCTGATCAGTGGGGCGAATGCCTGGCTGATTGGGCAATGGGTGTTTGGATAGACGCAACAAAGCTCACCGATCCCAATAAGGCACCCCGCCAAAGCACTCTACAAAGTAATCAATCACCGTCCGCACCTTCAGCGACAACCGTCGGCTCCCCGGCCACAGGGCTGCAATCTGCTGTGGCTCCAATGTTGTCGCCACTTCGTACTCCGTCAGCACCGCCTGCAAAGTGCCCGCGCGCAAACTGTCGCCGATCAACCAGGAAGGAAACACCACCAGTCCCAACCCTTGTTCGGCGGCGTGGGTGAGGGTGTCGGCATGGTTGCCGGTGATCGGGCCCTTGACGCTATAAGGTGCCCAGTCGCCCTGGCCCTTGCGGAAGAACCAGCGTTGCTGGCCGGTGATGCCTTTGTAGGCCAGGCACTGGTGGTTGATCAGTTCGTCAGGATGTTTGGGGGTGCCATGTCGGATCAGGTAGGCAGGGCTGGCGGCGATGCGAAAGCGTTGGGGAGCGAAGATGCGTGCCTGCATGCTGGAGTCGTTGAGCACACCGATGCGAAAGAGCAGGTCGGTGCCGTCTTGCAGCGGGTCGACGTAGGTGTCGGTTTGCTGGATATCCAATTGCAGTTTTGGATAACGCCGGCACAACTCGCCCAGCCAAGGGGAGAGATGGCGCTGCCCGAACACCATCGGCGCATTGATGCGCACCAGGCCGCTGGGCTCGCTTTCCTGTTCCTGCAGCGCCTGGCCGGCGGCTTCCAGTTGTTCCAGCATCAAGCGGGCATGTCGCCCGAGCAGGCGTCCGGCTTCGGTAGGGCTGACTGCGCGGGTGTGACGGTAGAGTAACTGCTGGCCGAGGGCCTGTTCCATCAGCTGGATCTGCCGGGAAATGGAGGAGGGCGCCAGGCCCTCACGGCGCGCCACTTCGGAAAAGCTGCCTAAGTCCAGCACGGCGACGAACAGGCGCAGTGCCTTGAAGCTCAGTTCATTCAAGCCTTGCATGGTGTCTCCAGGCTGTGCGTTTTGCGCAAAGGTGTTGTAGGCATGCTCCCATTTATCGCATAGGACTGCCACCGGATAATGCGCGCCATCCAATCCTTTGTTGATGTGCAGGTGATGTATGCAAGCGAGTTCCATTGAGGGTGTGGCGCACGCCAAGCCGAAAAAAAATGTCCTGCGGCTACTGCTTTTGCCGCTGGTGATACTGGCTGGCATGGGATTGTCGATTGAAGCCGGCCTGCTCGGGCCATTGGGTGTGCAGGTCGGGCATTTGTGGGCGACATTGAGCATCTTTGGCGTGGGCTCGGCCATCCTGTTTCTGCTGCTGTTGTTCAGCGGCCCGCAAAAAGGCCCGGCACTCTCCGAGCTGCCACGTTGGCAGTTGATCGGCGGTTTCCTAGGGCCGATCTATGTGGTGGTGCTGACCCTGGCCACGCCCCATATCGGCATCGCGATGACCATGATCGCGATTCTCTCGGGTCAAGTTGGCAAGAGCGTGCTGATCGACCATTTCGGCTGGTTCGGCACGGCGCGCAAGCGGGTCAATGGCGAACGCTGGATCGCCTTGACCTTGATTGTGGTGGCACTTGTTCTGATTGCACGAGGTTAAGGCGATGAATCTGATTCTGTTACTGGTTGTTGTGGTCGCCGCAGGTGCGGTGTTGAGTGTGCAAGCCGCCATCAATGGTCGCTTGGGCCAGACGGTGGGTGTGTTGCGCGGCAGCCTGGTGACCTTTGTGGTCGGGGCGATTGTCACCGCGTTGTTGATTCTGTTCTTTGAGCCTGCCCAGGCGGTGAGCTTGCTGGAGGTGCCGAAATGGCAACTCACGGGGGCCTTGTTCGGCGTGGTGTACATGATGGTCATGGTCGGCGCAGTGCCTGTCGTCGGCACGGCGGTTGCGACGGTGGCGGTGATCGTCGGGCAATTGGGCATGGGCATGCTGATCGACAACTTTGGCTGGCTGGGCAACCCGGCGATTGAGTTGTCGGGGGCGCGGATCGTGGCGATGGTGTGCCTCGCCCTGGCCCTGGTGTTCATGTACCGCAGCAATACCCGCACCGACTGACGGTTTGAACCATCGCCGGCGGGCCGCAGTCACTGATTAAGGTGCCGGCGCCCGCCGCACCGGGACGACCATGAAAAAGGAGTCTGACCATGCCAGATAAAACCTGTGCCTGCCCACACTGCAAGTGTGTGCTGGGAGCTGACGCGGTAATGAAGGACGGCAAGGGCTATTGCTGTCAGGGCTGTGCGGAGCACCATGCCCATGGTGAGCCGTGTGCGGCGGCAACCGGCTGCGAGTGCGCCAAGTCCGCCAAAAGCTGACATGTTTGCGGGAGCCGGCCTGCCGGCTCCTATTGCCGCTCGAGTTCGAGCCGCAAGCTATGGTCCGCCAGGTTTCGACGATGCTTTACAACCCCGCTCGTGCGACGCCCCTCCAGCGCCAACACCACCGTTTGCGCATCACGTAGATCGTCCGGCAACGGTTGGAACACGTTGAGTACCGTCCAGCCAGGTTGATGTTGCACGCTCACTTGGCATTCGACATGCCGGGTAATCGGCCCGAACAGGGTGTCCTGGGTGTAGTCGATCTGTGCCTTGCCGTTGACCGATTGTGTTGAATCCATTGTCTCTCTCCTTGATCAAGCGGGTGGCGCGCGCTTCCGAGCTGCGCCGGTATAAGCCAATGATCCCCGCGGGTCGCAAAAATTCACTCGGATTGTCGGGCGGTGGTCATTACCATGGCGGCTCACCCTTGCTTGATGTGCACTCCATGGCCCTGGCTGCGCCGCCCGACCTCAGTGATCACGCCGTCCCCGTGCAGCCCCTGGCGCGCACTTATCCGCGTGGGCTGTACGTTGAACCCCATAGCCATGACTGGGGCCAATTGCTCTATGCCATGAGCGGCGTGATGTGGGTCGAGACACCGCGCGAAGCCCTGGTGGTGCCGCCACAACGCGCCGTTTGGCTGCCGCCCGGGGTGGCGCATGGGATTCGTGTGGTGTCGGATTTGCAGATGCGCAACATCTACCTGCGCCCGGCACTGGCGGCCACGTTGGACAGCCAGGTGCAGGTGATCGAAGTCGGTGGGTTGCTGCGTGAGTTGATCGTCACGCTGGTGGAGGAGGGCGATAGCGGCGAGGCGGCGTATTACGACGCCGTGGTCAGCCTGGCCTTGCTGGAGTTGCAGCGGGCGCGGCGTTCGCAGATCCGCATCGCCATGCCGGTGGGCGCTGACCGACGGCTGATCACTGCGTGCCAGGCCATCATGGCTGCGCCCTCCCTGGAGGTTGCTTTCGAACATCATGCCGAAACCGCCGGTGCCAGCGTGCGCACCTTGTCGCGACTGTTCCAGAACAATTTGGGCATGGGCTTCGCCGAATGGCGCCGCCAGGTGCAATTGGCCACCGCAGTGGCGGAGTTGATCCAAGGCCAGTCTGTCAGTGCCATCGCGCGCTCCCTCGGTTACTCCCCCAGCAGTTTCAGCGACATGTTCCGCCGCGAACTCGGTGTGGCGCCTTCGCACTACGTCGACTGAGGGTTTGGCCGAAATCCTGAAGCACTTGGCCGATGCTTCAGGAAGGTGCTCTCTACACTGAGCGCATTCACCTCTAAGGCACGGTCCTCATGAACTACCTGATTTCCCTCGCCATCGGTTTGTTTGTCGGCGTGATCTACGGCGCCTTGGATTTTCGTTCACCCGCACCGCCGGCCATCGCCCTGGTGGGCCTGATGGGCATGTTGCTGGGCGAAAAGCTCTGGCCCATGGGCCGGCAGCTGATAGCCGCCTGGTTCTCCTGATCTCTTTTTTCACTTCGATGGATATTGGCCATGAACGCACTGCAATTTTCCGCCACCGGTGACCTCGCCGCCCTCCACTTCGTTGACGTCGCCACCCCGGTGCCGGCTGCCGGTGAAGTGCTGGTGCAGATCAAGGCCGCCGGTCTTAACCCCAGCGACGTCAAAAACGTGCTCGGCCGCTTTCCCTACACCACATTGCCGCGCATTCCCGGCCGCGATTTTGCCGGGGTGGTGGTGGAGGGGCCGCAGGACCTGGTAGGCCAGGAAGTCTGGGGCACCGGCCGCGACCTGGGCTTTTTTGCCGACGGTTCCCACGCCCAATACCTCACCGTGTCGGCCAAGGGCGTGGCGCCTAAGCCCAGCCATCTGAGTTTTGCCCAGGCCGCCAGCCTCGGTGTGCCGTACACCACCGCCTGGGATGCGCTGGAACGCAGTGGCGTGACCAAGGGCACGCGCTTATTGGTGATGGGGGCCAATGGCGCCGTGGGCAGCGCAACCCTGGCCCTGGCGAAAATCCGTGGCGCACAGGTACTGGCCGCTGTGCGCCGGCCGGAGCAGGTCGAGGTATTGCAGGCGCAAGGTTTCGACGCGATGACCTTGGGTAAACCCGAAGACCTCGCTGTGCAGGTCAATGGGGTGTTCAAGGGCGGTGCCGATGTGATCTTCGACACCACCGGTTTCTGGCTACCGGCGGCCGTTTCCGCGTTGGCACCGTTCGGACGCATCGCCATCATCGCTGCGCCGGGGGATGGCTATGTACAGTTACCCGCCCTGGCCTTGTATCGCAAAGGTGGCTCGGTAGTGGGGATCAATTCGTTGCTCTACACCTGCGAGCAATGCGCGGTGATGCTGGAGCAGTTCGGACGTTTCTTTGATGACGGCTTGCTGCCGCTGCCCACCGGCCTGCGTGAAGTGGCGCTGGCCGATGGGGTGCAGTGCTATGAGGCGGTGAATCAAGGCAGCGCAGACAAAATCATCCTCCTGCCTTAATCCTGTCGGTCATGCCTACGGAACGCCCTTTTCCCAGGCTGACCAGTTCTTGAGGATTGCCTGTACCAACGGGTTGCCCGTGCGGTACAGGTTCTCCAGCGCTGGCACAAAACCGCCCTGATCCGCGTACTTCAGCAGGTTGTCCACTTCGCTGTAGCCAGGGTACGGACGGTCGAAGTCCGAGCCTGCACGTACCACCGCCAGGCGCTGGATATCCACCAGACCTTCGCGGCTGGCGCGCAGCAGTGCTTCATAGGTGGAATTGTCTTCCTGCTGGGTGGTGCAGTATTCGCCTTTGTTGTCGGTCAGCAGCTTGGTCCAGACTTCGGCGCGTTCGCTCAGGCGCGTACCGGAAAACCAGGTGTTGCCCGCCAGGGTGTCGCAGCGGGTGACTTGCGGCGGCTGGTTGGCCGGCGCGGCGGGATAGTGTTTGCGCCAGGCGGCGGATTCCTTGCTTTCAGTGAGTTCGACGTTCTGCGACAAGGCGAATGCCTTGGCCTGCAACTTGGGGTTCAGCTCGAACACTTCGGTCTTGTAATCCAACGGGGGTTTCTCGTTGGGACCTTTGGTGTTGATGCCGATGTAGCCCGTCGGCCAATCCTTGGGCGCGTCCCGCGAATCCAGCTCCCACTGGGTGCCGAACTCCACCAGGTAGTGGGCCCAGGCGGCGGTGCCGATGGTGCCGTGCTTGGGGCTGATGCCGGCGATCCCCGCGATCAGGAAGTAGCTCTTGCGCAGGTCGAATTTGGGCGACAACGCCAAGGCCAGCGTGGACGCGGCAGCGTTGGTCTGGCCCATGCCGGTGACCAACAGGCACACGTCCTGAGTGTTGCAGCGGATCACCGGGTATTCGGCGGACAGTCCTGGCACGCGCACTTCCTGCTTGAGTTCCAGGCGATCGATCCAGGTTTGCGCCTCGGGGGCGAACATGGTGATCAGCATGACCTTGGGTTTGATCGGCGCAGTTGTATCAGCCAGTACCACGTGGGGCAGCATGGCCAGGCCGATGGCTATTGAGAGACGTGTAAACGCTTTCATCTAAAGCTCCTTTATCAGAATTGGTAGCCCACGCCGGCGTAGTAACCCCAGCCGTCGGAACGGGCGCGGAAGTTGCCTTCGCCGAAATTCAACTCACTGCCGTCTTCCCAGTTGCCGCCGTTATGGAAGTAACGGCCGACCAGGGTGAAGCGCAGGTGGGTAAACGAGTACAGCAGCACGTTGGTCGCCACCAGGGAGTTGGCGGTTCGCGCCGGGTTGTCCTTGTGCAGGTCGGAGCCGAAATCGTAGTTGGTAAAGCCGATGTAGGTCAGCGAGGCGCCGTTATCAAACTTGCCGATGGGCACGATGTACTTCATTTGCGCGCGGTAGCCGTCCCATGAATATTCATTGCTGGCGCCGTAGTTTTCCCACTGGTAGCGCCCGTAGAAATTGGCCGACAGGTTCACCCGCGAATGGGTGTCGATGTCGGTGCCGAGGCCGCTGTACAGGGTGTTGGCGCGGTTTTCCTTGCGGCTGCCGTGGTCGTAGATCCAGTCGAACGCCACGTACCATTCTTTGAATGGCCCGATCGCCAGGCTGCGGCCGGCCAGGTAGTCGATGGAGATACGGGGTTCGTGTTCCATGAACACCGGCGAACCATGGTCCCACACGCCTTTGTCATTACTGTTACCGATGGTGAGGATCTTCGGCACGTCGATATAGCCGTACAACTCGAAGGGCCCCTTGCGGCCGAAGTACTCGTATTCCAGGTAGATGTCATCCTGCGGCTTGGGGCCGAAGCTGATGTCTTTGCTGCCGATCAATGTCAGGTCCTGGTTGAACCAGTCCGACAGGTACACGCCTTTTTTCGCCGGGCTGGCTTCAGGGCTGAGGGTTTCGCCCTGTGCTGAGTCATCGACGGGTTTGGCCTGCGCCAAAATGGGGGCGCTGAGTACTCCCGTAACGGCGGACAGTAGCAAGGAAACACCAAAGAGGGCAGGACGCCTTGAGGTGGAGTGCATTGAAAATCCCTATTCGTACGCGGTTTGAACCCGATGCTTCGGGTAAGGATGAACTTGGCAGGCAAGTTCGTACCGCAAACGTTTGCACAGGCTGTACCAAGTTTGCTCAATGGCTTGATCAAACTGAAAAAAATGCGATTTAGTCGACCTTTTGGTCAGAATTGACTGGGTGTCATTTTCTCAATGCACTGGAACAGATGCATCGCGGTTTCCCGTCGATAATCGCTCGGCGTCTGGTGCATCTCGATGCGAAAGTGCCGGTTGAAATTGGACAGGTTGGCGTAGCCCACTTCAAAGCAGATGTCCGCCACCGACATGTCGCTTTGCAACAGCAGCCGGCAGGCGCGCTGGACACGGAACTTGCGCATCAGGTCGATGAACCCGTGGCCGGTGTTGCGCTTGAAGAAACGTGAGAAGCCCGGCTCGCTCATCTCCAGTTGCTGTGCGATTACCGACAGGCGCACATCGCCGGTCAACTCGCGCATCAGATAATCGAACGCCTGGTTGATGCGTTCGGCGCTGCGTGCATCCAGCGTCGGCGCATAGCAGGGGCTGGCCAGGGCCTTGACCTGTTGCGTCGGGGCGTTCTTCAGGGTATCGAGCAGTTGCAGGAACAGGATCAAGCGTTGCAGGCCGTGGGCGGTGCCGATGGCTTCCATCAAGCGCGCAGCCTGCAACGCGGTGTCGCCAGTGAATTCCAGCCCGCGGCGGGCATGCTCGAACAGCGGTTGCAGGTCACCGAGTTCTGGCAGGGTTGTGCGCAGGGCGAGGAGGGCGGCGCCGTCGAATTGCAGTACCACATCGCGGCCGGTCAGGTAATCGCCGGGCGCCAGTTCGCCGATCCAGTCGTGGGGCAGGTCAGGGCCGATGAGGGCCACATGCCCGGCACTGAACGCACCGATGTAGTCGCCCGCTACCAGTTTGCCGCTGCCTTGACGGATCAGGTGGATTTCAAATTCGGGGTGGTGGTTCCAGCGCGCCAGGTCATAGGGGTAGTCGTGTTCAAACCAGCGAAAGCAATGCTCTGGCTCGGGCAGGATCACTTCGAGTTCGGCGGGGCGGTGCTCGAACAGCTTGGCGCGGCTGATGGGCATGGCGGGGATTCTTATGATGCTTGGAATCGCTCCAAAATACGCGCCTCGGACAGGGGCGCGCTACCCCTGGTTTTGCCTGGCACTGATACTTTTTTAACCTTCGCGCCAAGGTTAAAAAAGTACCACTCGCTCATCCTCCACGCGTTTGTGGGGGCTTGGTCAAGCTGCTGTAATCGGCCCTCAACAACAAAAACAACAGGTAGAAACCGCTATGTCCAAGCTCCCGCAAGCGTTGTTCCTGCTTTCCGGCCTGGCGCTGGCCATACCCAGCCACGCCGCCGACACCGTGACCATCGCCACGGTCAACAACAGCGACATGATCCGCATGCAGCGCCTGTCCAAGGTGTTCGAAGAGCAGCACCCGGACATCAAGCTCAACTGGGTGGTACTGGAAGAAAACGTGCTGCGCCAGCGCCTTACCACCGATATCGCCACCCAGGGCGGGCAGTTCGATGTGCTGACCATCGGCACCTACGAAACCCCATTGTGGGGCGCCAAGCACTGGCTGGAACCCTTGACTCAACTGCCGCCCGACTACGACGCCGACGACATCTTCCCTTCGGTGCGCCAGGGCCTGTCGGTCAACAACACCCTGTACGCCTTGCCGTTCTACGGCGAAAGCACCGTCACCTACTACCGCACCGACCTGTTCAAGCAGGCCGGGTTGAGCATGCCCGCGCATCCTACCTGGAGCCAGCTCGGCGAGTTCGCCGCCAAGCTCACCGCCAAGGACAAAGGCCAATACGGCATGTGCCTGCGCGGCAAGGCCGGCTGGGGTGAAAATATCGCCTTGCTGAGCACCATGGCCAACGCCTTTGGCGCACGTTGGTTCGACGAGCAGTGGAAGCCCGAGCTGACCAGTCCCGAGTGGACGGCGGCCGCCAACTTCTACGTCAACACCCTCAAGCAATATGGCCCGCCGGGCGTTTCCAGCAATGGTTTCAACGAAACCCTGGCACTGTTCAACAGCGGCAAATGCGCGATCTGGGTCGATGCCAGCGTCGCCGGCTCCTTCACCACCGACAAGCGCCAGAGCAAGGTCGCCGACAGCGTTGGTTTCGCCGCCGCGCCTACCGAAGTCACCGACAAAGGCTCGTCCTGGTTGTACGCCTGGTCCCTGGCGATTCCGGCCACCTCCAAGCACAAGGACGCCGCCAAGGCGTTCATCAGTTGGGCGACATCCAAGGACTACATCCAGTTGGTCGCCGACAAAGAAGGCATCACCAACGTACCGCCAGGCACTCGCCAGTCTACCTACAGCGAGGCGTACTTGAAGGCCGCACCGTTCGCCCAGGTGACCCTGGAGATGATGAAGCACGCCGACCCCGCGCATCCTTCGGCCAAGCCAGTGCCGTACGTGGGCATCCAGTACGTGACCATTCCCGAGTTCCAGGCGATTGGCACCTCGGTCGGCAAGCTGTTTTCGGCGGCGTTGACTGGCGGTATGTCGGTTGACCAGGCCTTGCTGGACGCCCAGTCCACCACCGAGCGCGAAATGAAACGCGCCGGCTACCCGAAATAACTTCAACAGGACTTTTCCATGAAACGACTTGAAGGCAAGAGCGCACTGATCACCGGTTCGGCGCGTGGTATCGGCCGCGCCTTTGCCCAGGCCTACATCGCCGAAGGCGCCACCGTGGCCATCGCCGACATCGACCTGCAACGGGCCCAGGCCACCGCCGCTGAATTGGGCCCACAGGCCTATGCCGTCGCCATGGACGTCACCGATCAGGTGTCCATCGACGGCGCAATTACCGCGGTGGTCGCCCAGGCTGGCAAGCTCGATATCCTCATCAACAACGCCGCATTGTTCGACCTGGCGCCCATCGTCGACATCACCCGCGACAGTTACGATCGGCTGTTCTCGATCAACGTCGCCGGCACGCTGTTCACCCTGCAGGCTGCGGCGCGGCAGATGATCAGGCAGGGCCACGGCGGCAAGATCATCAACATGGCCAGCCAGGCCGGGCGCCGGGGTGAGCCGTTGGTGGCGATCTATTGCGCGACCAAGGCGGCGGTGATCAGCCTGACGCAATCGGCGGGGTTGAACCTGATCAAGCAGGGGATCAACGTCAACGCCATCGCACCCGGTGTAGTGGATGGGGAGCATTGGGATGGCGTGGATGCATTGTTTGCCAAGCACGAGGGCCTGGCACCGGGCGAGAAGAAGCAGCGCGTAGGGGCGGAGGTGCCGTTTGGGCGCATGGGCACGGCGGAAGACTTGACGGGTATGGCAATCTTCCTGGCTTCCAAAGAGGCCGACTATGTGGTGGCCCAGACCTACAACGTCGACGGCGGCAACTGGATGAATTGAACTCCGGCAGCGAGTGTTTTACTCGGCAAAACTGCGGTCGAAGAAATAAATATCCCCGGGCTTCAGGTTTTCCACCGTTGCCTGGGGCCTGCCGCCTTCACCTTGCTTTTTACGCCCCGTCTCGCGCAAATACCCCGCCTCAGTCAGCTTCAGCAAGCGCTGACGAATACTGGTCTTCAACACCGGCCGCGCCAGCACCAGGGAAAAAATCGTGGTCGCTTCCGGCGCGCTGAACTCATTGCCCAGGAACATCAGCGGCAAGCTGCTGTACAGCGACTTGGAGAACAAGCGTTCCTGCACGGCGGCCACGATGCTGTTGTGATCGAAGGGCAGCTTGATGCTGCCATCGGCCACTGCCTTCAGTGAAAACCAGTCTTGGTGCTCACCCAACTGCGTCTCATCGCTCACGATCGCCAGGTAATAGGTGGACGACGACCAGCAGCGCGGGTCGCGAAATGCATCGCCCACCGTACCCACTTGCTCGCTCCAGGCCAGGCTCAGCCCGACCTTGTCACTTGCACGCAAACGCTCCACCGCAGCCTGGAGGCTCAGATCTTGCACATCGCCATTCACCACCACACCCGGTAGCGCCCAATGCCCGGCGAACGGCTCGGCCTCGCGCTTGTTCAGCAACAGTTTCAGTTCGCCAGCGGCGCGGCAGTAAAACAGTACGCACAGGTCGACCGTGTGCAGGTAGGGGCTAAGGGGCATGTTGACGTCCTTCTAGACAGCTGTGGGGCACAGTCTAACGAATCGAGCAGATATGTCATGTACTGGCTCAAGCGTAGATAACCAAATGTTTCTTGCAATGAAAGTACATGACGTGTACTTTTGTTTCCAGGCCACAGGAGAACCGCCATGACCCTCGCGAAAACTGCCATTGCTTCATTCGATGTCGACGCCCAGAAGAGCTTCACGCCACTGTGCCCCAACGAATTGCCGGTGGCCGGCGGCGACCAGATCGGTGCCGAGCTCAACTACATGGCCAGCCTGGCCGGCCATCGCGTCGGCAGCAAGGATGCCCACACCCCGCATGCGCCCTGGGTGGTGTCGCAGCACAGCGAGATGTTGCAACCCACCGGCCTGGCCCATGCCGATGTGACCTGGGTGAGCCATTGCGTACCGGGCACCGAGGGCTTCACCTTGCTGGACGCGTTGCCTACGCCCTATGACTATGACTACTTCATCTGGAAAGGTGTTGAACCCGACCTGCACCCCTACGGCGCCTGTTACCACGACCTGCACGACAAACTGTCCACCGGCGTGATCGAGTACCTGAAAGCCCAAGGCGTGACCCGCGTGATCGTCGGCGGCCTGGCCCTGGACTACTGCGTCAAGACCACCGCGTCGCAATTGCTCAAGGCCGGCCTGGAGGTGATCCTGCATTTGCCGGCATGCCGAGGTATCACGGAGGAGGGGGGTGTGCAGGCGGTCAATGAGTTGCTCAAGGCTGGTGCCGTCATCAGCAGCACCCGCGAAGAACTGGCCGCGATGGCCGCGCGTTAAGGAGAGACACCATGGAAAGTGCCTACGACTACGAAACGCCCGTTATCCAGGGTTTGCTCGACACCGATTACTACACCTTCACCATGATGCAAGCCGTGTTGCACCAACACCCGAATGTCGATGTGGAATACAACTTCATCGTCCGCTCCAAGGAGAAACTCGGCCACTTGATCCCCGAACTGCGCGCCGAGATTGAGAAAATGGCCGGGCTGCACATGCGTGAAGGTGAACTGCGCTTTCTGTTCAACCCGCGCTTTCGCGAATACCTCACCCCGGATTACGAGCGTTTCCTCGGCCTGTTCCGCTTCAACCTGCGTTACATTCACGTCAGCGAAATCGACGGCCAACTTAACATCCGCGTGGTTGGCCCGATGCTGCACTGCATCATGTTCGAACAGCCGGTCTTGGCCCTGGTCAGTGAGCTGCGCAACCGCGACAAATACCCCGATGTGACCCTGGAAGACGTCACCCGCAAGCTCTACCAGAAGTTCGACTGGTTGGAGAAAAACCTCAGCCGCGAAGAGCTGGCCGACCTGCGTGTGTCCGACTTTTCTACCCGGCGGCGCCTGTCATTCAAGGCCCAGCGCGAGGTGGTCGATATCATGCGCCGCGACTTCCCCGGTCAGTTCGTCGGCACCAGTAACGCGCACCTGGCCTACGAATTCGACCTGCCGCTGATCGGCACCATGGCCCACCAATGGCTGATGGTGCACCAGCAACTGGGGCGGCTGCGCGAAAGCCAGAACGCTGCGCTGGAAAACTGGGTGCGCGAATACCGTGGCCGCCTGGGTATCGCCCTGACTGACTGCATCAGCACCGACTTTTTCCTCAAGGACTTCGACCTTTACTTCGCCAAGCTGTATGACGGCCTGCGCCAGGATTCCGGTGACCCCATCGTCTGGGCCGACAAGGTGCTGGCCCGCTACAAGCAACTGGGCATCGACCCGATGACCAAGGACTTGATGTTCTCCGACGGCCTGAACTTCGAAAAATGCCTGCCGATCCTGCGCCACGTGCGTGGCAAGGCCCGGTTCGGGTTCGGCATGGGCACCAGCCTGGCCTGCGATGTGGAGGGCGTGGAGCCGTTGAGCATCGTGATGAAGCTGGTGCGGGTGCATGGCGAACCGGTGGTTAAATTCTCGGACGACCCGGTCAAGAACGTCTGCGAAGACGCCTCGTTTTTGCAGTATGCAGCCAAGGTATTCAACGTCGGCCACGTGGAGGTATGACATGCAAGACCGTATCGTGCAGGAACTGAATATCGACCGCACGCTGGTGAAGGGCGGTGAGGCCAACGAAATCCAGCGGCGCATCGACTTCATCAAGGCCACTTTGCGCGGCTCCGGCTGCAAGGCGTTGGTACTGGGCATCAGTGGGGGTGTTGACTCCCTCACGGCCGGTCGTCTGTGCCAGTTGGCAGTGACGCAATTGCGCGACGAAGACTACGCCGCGCGCTTCATCGCCATGCGCCTGCCTTATAAAACCCAGGCCGACGAAAGCGACGCCCAGGCCTCCCTGGCGTTCATCACCCCGGACCAGATCGACACGCTCAACATCGCCGCCAGCGTCGACGGCCTCATGGCCAGCCTGACCACCACTGAAGTCAGCGCCGCCCATGTCGATTTCATCAAGGGCAACGTCAAGGCACGCACGCGGATGATCGCCCAGTACGCCGTGGCCAACTTGCATGACGGCCTGGTGGTCGGTACCGACCACGGCGCTGAAGCCTTGATGGGATTTTTCACCAAGTTCGGTGACGGCGCCTGCGATCTGGCCCCGCTGTCAGGCCTGACAAAAACCCAGGTGCGCCTGCTCGCCACGGCCCTTGGCGCCCCCGACAACCTGGTGCACAAACACCCCACCGCCGACCTGGAAGAACTCGTACCCGGCAAGCTGGATGAATATGCCTACGGTTGCACGTATGCAGAGATCGACGCCTACCTGATGGGCGAACCGGTGAGCGAGCGCGTGAGAACCATTGTCGAGCAGGCCTACCTGAAGACCGCCCACAAACGCGCGCTGCCCATTACCCCCTTGTAGGCGCTGGCGAGCCAGTTGCTACAGGGGATTTCGGTCAACGTTCGATTGAGCGGCTCCAGCGCGCATTCCACTCCGGCCGCGCCTGGTTGACCTGGTCCCAATCAATTGAAATCGCGGTCTGCAAGTAACCCTGCATGGCTTCGACCCGTGCCCGGGTCTTGTCGGTGGTCGGCGTGGTCGGGTTCGATGGGATCTGGTCACCTTCTTCCAGCGCCGGGGCCTGGGCTTCGGCGGTGAGCAGGAAGGCTGCCAGTTTCTGCGCCAGTTCCGGCTGGTCGTTACGGGCAATCACACATTCAGCCACGTTCAGCACCACCGCACCTTCCTTGGGTTGCGCATATTCCATGGGCACGCCGAGCAGTTTCTGGGTGGCGACCTGGGTGGGCGTCAGCGGGAAGATCGCGGCTTCGTCGGTCTGCACCATTTCGGAGATCTTCGCGGAGCTGGCGATGTATTCCAGCACATTGGGGCCGACAGTTTTCGGCCAGGCCTTGAAGCCGGGGTCCACGTTGGTTTCGTCGCCGCCCTGGATACGGTTGAACATCAGGAAACCGTGCAGGCCGAAGGTGGATGAAGCCAGGGACTGGAACACCACTTTGTCCTTGAAGCGCGGGTCGGCGAGGTCCATCCAGGAGGTGGGCGCGGCCCAGCCTTTTTCCTTGAACATCTTGGCGTTGTAGCCCAGGCCGGTGACGCCGAGGGTTACGGCCACGGCTTCTTCCTTGATCTTCGCCTTGGCGGGGATCTGTTCCAGGGTCGGGCTTGGCGCCAGCTTGTCGCACAGGCCCATGGCGATGGCGCGGTACATGATCCCATCATCGAGGAACATCACGTGCATCTGCGGGTTGTCTTTGTTGGCCTGGACCTTGGCGAGGATGTCCGACGAGGTGCCGGGCACGATCACCACGTTGACGTTATTGGCCTTTTCGAACGCGGGCAGCACCTTATCGGCGTACACCCGCTCCATGGTGCCGCCGTTCATGCCCAGGTACAGCGTGGGCGCGGCGTGCGCGGTGTGCGCGGTGGAGGCGAGCAGGGCGAGGGACAAGCAGGACAGCGCAATACGTGGGTTCATGGATGTTTTTCCTCTCAGGCTTGGAAACGACGGATGGAAAACGCTTCGATGGGTTGGCGGCTGGCTCCGTCGCAGACGGTCTCTGCCAAGGCTTCACCGACCGCAGGACCGAGCTGGAACCCGGCGCCGGCAAAGCCGAAACCGTGGAGCAGGCCGGGTTGAGTGCTGCTGGGGCCGATCACCGGTTCATGATCGGGGAGGTAACCTTCGGTGCCACTCCAGGTGCGGATGGCCTGGGCACCTTTGAGGAACGGGTACAGCTCGCCGGCATTGCGCAGGATCTCCAGCACCGCGGCCTGCCCAGGTCGTGCTTGCTGCGGGCCGAGGGCAAAGCCGCGACCGCCGCCGAGGATGCAATTGCCCCGGGCGACCTGTCGTGCATAGATCCCACCACCTTCGACGCCAGTGCTCACGTCCATCACTACCGGCAAGGGCTCAGTGACCAGCATCGCCGGGTGTGCCGAAGTCATAGGCACTGCTTCGCCAAACTGCTCGGCCACCGCACCTGCCCACGCCCCGGCGCAATTGAGCAGCCACGGCGCTTGTAGATGCAGGCCGTTGGCGCAGTGCACCTGGAAGTGCTGGCCGTCATGCTCGATACGCGTGACCTGCGACTGTTCATAAATGTGCGCACCGCGGTGTTTCGCCGCGCGAGCAAAGGCGGGCGATACCAGACGTGGGTTGGCGTGGCCATCTTCCGGGCAGAGCGAGGCGCCTACGGCGATATCACCGACCCACGGGAAGCGTGCACGCAATGCGGTGTAGTCGAGCAACTGCAAACCCAGGCCAAATCCCCGTGTCTGCTCGGCATACGCCTGCAACGCTGAGAAATCGGCGTGACTGCGCGCCAGCTTCAAATGCCCGGAGCGCACGTATTCGCCGTCAATGCCGATCAATCCCGGCAAGTCCGCCCACAGCTGGTGGGCGCGTTGCGACAGTGGTAACTGGTGCAATGGCCGGCCTTGGCGCCGCACGCCGCCATAGTTGACGCCGCTGGAATGGGAGCCGCAGAAATCCCGCTCCACCAGCGCCACCCGCTGGCTTTTCTGCGCCAGCATCAGCGCTGCCGAGGCGCCGACGATCCCGCCGCCCAGTACGATGACGTCGATCATGCCTGTACCTCCACGCCAAACGGGAGCGGTTTGATCGGCGCCTGGCCCCGCAAGCGGCCGACGTGTTCGATGGCCCGACCACTGCGTTCGGCGACAATCTCCGCTGCCGCCAACCCGCACATCCGGCCCTGGCAGCGGCCCATGCCTACCCGACAATGGGCCTTGACGCGATTGATCTCCCAGTGACCTTCATCCACCACCGCACGTACGTCGCCGACGCTGACTTCTTCGCAACGACAGAGGATCAACTCATCGGGGGCTTCGGCTGCCCATTCCTCCGGGAACGGGAATGCGGTTTCCAAGCCATGGCGAAAGCGCTGGATGGCCGTCAGTTGTTGCTCCAGCACAGCAGGGCGGCGGTGATCGATGGCAATGCGCGAATCCTCGAGCACGGCCAGCGCCGCACGTTCACCCGCCATTTGCGCCGCATCCGCGCCCATGATTCCGGCGCCATCGCCCGCCAGGTACACGCCATTGACGCTGCTGCGTCCGGCGCTGTCCCGATGGGGCAACCATGCGCGGTTCAGGGCACTCCAAGCGAATTCACAGCCGAGCAAGTCCGCCAGCTGCGTCTCGCTGCGCAGGGCGTGGGCGAAGGCCACGGCGTCGCATTCCAAGGCCTGATCATCCCATTGAATGCCGCTGACCCGTTGCGCGCCGTCGATCTGTTGAAGCGTGGCGCCTTGATGCACGGGAATCCCATGGGCCGTCAGCCAGGCGCGGTAATACAAACCTTTGGCTAACGTCGCCGGTTGCCCTAACAGCGCGGGTAATGCACGGCACTGGGCACTGAACGGCGCGCTGTCGAGCACCGCCACCACCCTGGCGCCGGCCTTGGCGTATTGATAGGCGACCAGGTAGAGCAACGGCCCGCTGCCACAAAACGCGACGCGCTCACCGATGGCGCAGCCCTGGTACTTCAGCGCGATTTGCGCCGCACCCAGGCTATACACGCCCGGCAAGGTCCATCCCGGCACGGGCAGGATGCGGTCGGTGGCGCCCGTGGCGACGATGAGTTGCGCGTACTCGATGCTTTCGGCGCGGCCGTTGTTGAGCATGTCCAGGCGCCCGTCCTCGGCATTCCACACCAGGGTTTCAGGGCGGTAGTCGATCAGGGGGGCGAGCTCATCCATCGTGCGGTGCATGGCTTGGGCCTTGCGCGCTTCAAATCCGTAGATCTGCTTGGCGGTGCGTTGAAAGCCCAGCGGTTGACGTCGATAAATCTGCCCGCCGCCGCGCAAGCTTTCATCCACCAGGCAAGGTTTGATGCCGTGGTCGAGCAACGTGCGCGCCGCGCTGATTCCGGCCGGGCCTGCGCCCACAATCACCACGGGCTTCATGGTCGGCGTCCCGGATCGCGGCTGATGGCCTGGCCTTCTTCCAGTAGCGTCGAACAGGCGCGCACGCGGCGCCCGTCTTCAAGCCGCACCCAACAATCCTGGCACGCGCCCATCAGGCAGAAACCGGCCCGTCGTTCGGCGCTGAAGTCGCTGCCACGCAGGTGTTCGGCGCAGGTCAGTACGGCGGTCAGCAGGGTGTCACCGAGCAAACCGCTGGCATGTTGCCCATCAAGGGTGAAGGCCAGGGCAGGGCGCTGGGTTTCGGCCAGGCGTTTGAACAGGGCCATCAGTGTTTCCCCACCAATACACGGTCCAGGCCGTAGACCCGGTCCAACAGGATCATGGTGGCCGCTGTCAATGCAATCACCAGCGCCGACACCGCCGCCATCATCGGATCGATGGACTCGGTGGCATACACATACATGCGCACCGGCAAGGTCTGGGTCGCCGGCGAACTGACGAAGATCGACAACGTCACCTCATCGAAACTGTTGATGAACGCCAACAGCCAGCCGCCCGCCACGCCGGGCAGGATCATCGGCAGGGTGATCTGGCGAAACAGCGTAAAGCGGCTGGCACCCAGGGACTCGGCAGCCTGCTCGGCGCTGCGATCAATACCAATCGCGGCGGCCAACACCAGGCGCAGCACGTACGGGGTGATGATCACCACATGGGCCAGCATCAGCCAGGTGAAGCTGCCATTGACGCCCATCAGCGCGAACAAGCGCAGCATCGCCACGCCCAGCACCAGGTGCGGGATGATGATCGGCGACAGGAACAACGCGCTGAAAAAATTGCGCCCTGGGAATGTGTACCGGCTGATCGCCAAGGCCGCTGGCACGGCAATCAAGGTGGCCAGGGTCGCGGCTGTGAATGCCAGAATGAGGCTGTTATAGAACGCCTGGATGAAATCCGCGCGCTCGAACACCGCGCGAAACCATCGCAGGGAGAAGCCCGACGTGGGCAGGCTCAAGGTGTTTTCCGGCGTGAAGGCCACCAGGCACACCACCACCAGTGGCGCCATCATGAACAGCACCACCACACCGTGGAAACCGAGGGCCAAAGGACCGTTTCTGGACATGCGCTTAAACCCCCAGGGACTTTTTGTAGCGGCCTTCGACCATGCGGTTCCAGCTCAGCATGATCAGCAGATTGACCAACAGCAGCACCACCGCGATGGTCGCGCCCATGGGCCAGTTGAGTTCCGAGAGGTATTGGTCGTACACCACGGTGGCGACCATTTTCAGGCGACGACCGCCGAGCAGGCCAGGGATCGCAAAGGAACTGGCGGCCAGGCCAAACACGATCAAGGTGCCGGACAGCACGCCGGGCATGACCTGCGGCAATACGATCTTGCGCATCACCGTGGCCTGGCTGGCGCCCAGGGACAACGCGGCTTGTTCAGCCGACGGGTCGAGCTTCTGCAGGGAGGTCCACACCGGGATGATCATGAACGGCAGCATCACGTGCACCAGGGCAATGATCACCGCGAACGGCGTGTACAGCAGCTTCACCGGGCGCCCGCCGAGGAACTGGATGACCTGGTTCGCCAACCCGTCTGCGCCAAGCAACAGGCTCCAGCCAAAGGCGCGCACCACCACCGAAATCAGCAAGGGCGTAAGGATCAGGATCAGGAAGATCGAGCGCCATGGCGTGCCCATGCGGCTGAGGATGTAGGCCTCGGGCACACCGATCAGCACGCACAACAGCGTGACCAGTGCACTGATCCAGAAGGTGCGCCAGAAGATCTCGTAGAAGTACGAGTCGCTCAATAGCGACAGGTAATGCGCGAAGGTCCATTCATCGGCCTTCACGCCCACCTGGTAGTCGAACACGTTGAACGACAACACCAGGGTCAGCCCCAACGGCAGGATCAGCAACCCGGCAAACAGCACCAGGGCGGGCAATGACAACAGGTAGCCCCGGCTCATGCGTGCACCTCATCCTTCGCCAACACGCGTAGCAGACTGGCTTGCCAGTCCAGGCCCACCGCCGCACCGTAACCGAGCGGCGCGCTGCCGTCGTTGCTGCGCACCACGGTGATTTCGCCCAGGCTGGTGTGGATGCGATACAGCCATTGGCTGCCGAAAAAGTAGCTGTCGAGGACCTTGCCCTGCAGTCGGCCGCTGCCTGCGTCGACCAATTGGATCTTTTCCGGACGCAGGCTCAGGGTCAGTTCGCCGTCGCCGCTTTCGTGACGTACTTGTGGGCTTCCCAACAGGTCGTAGTCGCCCGGCAACAGGTTAGCCTTGCCGACAAAGTCCGAGATGAAGCGGGTACGCGGGTGTTCGTAGAGCTTGTACGGTGCGTCGATCTGGGTCACGCGCCCGGCTTGCATGACCACCACGCGGTCGCTGATGGACAGCGCTTCGGCCTGGTCGTGGGTGACCATCAAGGTGGTGATACCGACGGCGCACTGGATGCGGCGGATTTCGAACTGCATCTCTTCGCGCAAGTTGGCGTCGAGGTTGGACAGCGGTTCATCCAGCAGCAACACCGGCGGCTCAATCACCAGTGCGCGGGCGAGGGCCACGCGCTGGCGTTGGCCGCCGGACAGTTCACGCGGGTAACGGTCGGCGTGGGGGGCCAGGCGCACCAGTTCCAGCACAGTCTTGACCTTGCTGGCGATCTCGGCGGCCGGCACTTTGCGCATCTTCAGGCCGAAGGCGACGTTGTCGCGCACGCTCATGTGCGGGAACAGCGCGTAGCTCTGGAACACCACGCCCAGGCCTCGACTGGCGGGCTTGGCGTGGGTGATGTCACGGCCGTCGAGCAGGATCTGCCCGCCACTTACATCAACGAAGCCGGCGATCATTTGCAGCGTGGTGGTCTTGCCACAGCCCGAGGGGCCGAGCAGGGAAACGAACTCGCCTTTTTCCACCGCAAGGTCAGTGGCGACCACCGCATCGACGGCGCCATAGCGTTTGCTCAAGGCGTTGAGTTGGAGAAATGCCATGTCTGCGTTCCACCTTTTTTGAGTCGCGTCGAAACGCGCTTTTTTGTTTTGGGCAGATGCGAATGAGGTGTAGCCGGTGCGTTGGCGCTCGATCTTGAGTCGGCTGCCGTTAGTTGTTCAATTCGCCCCTGTGGACGCAGATTAGGACGAAGACTAGGATGGGCGGAAGATGGAATTTCACTGAATGGACTATTATTTTCAAATTTATTCACTCACCGGAATTAACTAAGAGATTGGTTGTTATGGATTCCACTGGTCGAAATGATGGCGGTAAGGAAGTTGGTGCCGGTTCGGTGTCTCGGCTGTTCGCGCTGCTGCGCACCCTGGGTCAGGTGCCGGAGGGCGGCGAACGCGTTACCCAACTCGCGCAACAGGTGGGCCTGTCCCAACCCACCACTCACCGGCTGCTGCGCAGTCTGATGGACGAAGGCATGGTCGAGCAGGACGCGCGCAGCAAGCGCTATCGCCTGAGCCTGGAGTTCTTCGCCCTGGCGGCGCATGCGGGCAAGACCGGCAACCTGCGTGACCTGGTGCGGCCAAGCATGTTGCGCCTGAGCGCATCATTGGGTGATTCGCTGTTCCTGCTGGCGCGTTCAGGCTTCGATGCGATCTGCCTGGACCGCAGCGAAGGCCCGTACCCGATCCGCACCTTCACCGGCGATATCGGCGGGCGCGTGGCATTGGGTGTGGGGCAGGGCAGCCTGGCGATCCTGGCGTTCTTGCCGGAGGAGGAGCGCGAGACGGTGATCCGTTACAACTTGCCACGGCTCAAGGACTTCCACCTGTATGACGAAGTGCTGCTGCGCTCGGAAGTGGAGAACGTGCGCAACCTGGGCTATGCCGCACGCAATACCGGGGTGTTGGAAGGCATGGCGGGGTTGGCGGTGCCGATCCTCAATCGTGACGGACATGCGGTGGCGGCATTGAGTGTGGCGACCATCAGCGATCGGCTGGGGCCGAGCCGGTTGCCAATGGTGGTGGAGTTGTTGAAGCGCGAAGCGGCGGCGATCGGGCCCCGGATCAATCCGTTTGATCCGACGTTGCGCCGGCCCTCACAAACCTTCGGCGGGTAACGATTTCAGCCACGATGAAGAGCAAAAAATGGGGGAGCGGGCCTCACACACATTCAGATGGCGGCCAGGGCGACTGAGGTGGCCGCCGTGCGGGTCTCCACGCCCAACTTCACATACACATGCTCCAGATGCTTGTTTACCGTCCTCGGGCTCAACCCCAGAATATCCCCGATATCCCGATTGGTTTTCCCGCACGCCACCCAGCGCAGCACCTCTACCTCACGCTCGGTCAACTGAAACCGGGCTGACAGCAGCCTCTGCGCCGGCTCATCTTCAAGCGTCAACACACTCGGCTGCTGCGCCTCCCGCGCCGACAACAAAATACGTGACGTGCGCAAATGTGCCGCCACCCGCGCCAGTACCTCGTCGGTCTGGATCGGCTTGGTCACGTAGTCACTGCCACCCACTTCAAAACCCTGCACCACGTGCCTGGTGTCGGTCAGCCCGGTCATGAACACCACCGGGATGTCCGCACTGGCGGGTTGCGCCTTGAGCCGGCGGCAGGTTTCGAAGCCGTCCAGGCCGGGCATCATTGCGTCCAGCAGGATCAGGTCCGGGCGCCGGCGTTGTACGCGGTTCAACGCGCTGAGGCCATCGAGGGCCACCAGCACCATATAGCCCGCGTCGTCGAGGGCGTCAGAGAGCATCGCCAGGTTATCCGGCGTGTCGTCGACGATCAGCACAACGCCGGGTTCAGTGCTGAGGGTGAGTGCATTCATCTTCGGCCTCCTTGAGGGTGCGGTTGAGTTCATCCAGGCGAAAACCCTTGAGCAGCCCACGTACCTTGGTGATGAAAGGCTCGGTGTCGGGCTGCTGCGCAAGGATCGTGTCGAGTTTTTCGTGCAGGCCGCGCACGTAACCGATGGCGCTGAGTTCGGCGAGTACCGCCAGGTCTTCGGCGCCGGGCAGCACACGGGGTGGCGGTGGCGGTATCGAGCGCTGGGTGCGCCGCAGCCAGTGCAGGTCCAGGTGCTGTTGCAGGCGCCCGAGCAGCTCCGGCGTGCGCACGGGCTTGGCCAGGTAGTCGTTGCAGGCGGCGGCAATGCTGCGTTCGCGGTCATCGGTAAAGGCGTTGGCCGAGATCACGATGATCGGTGCGGTGCACAGCGCATTACGGCGGATCAGGCGGCTGGTTTCGTAGCCATCCAGGGTCGGCATCGACAGGTCCATCAGGATCAGGTCCGGCGCCAGCAGCGCCACCTGGCGGATCGCGTCCTGGCCATTACTGGCCTGGATCACCTCGAAGCCCAGCGGCGTGAGCATGCCGCTGAGCACCTTGCGATGGTCTACATGGTCATCCACCACCAGGATGCGCCGCCGCTCGCCCTGATAACCGATGATGTCGTGCTCCACATGCACCACCGCTTGCGGCGCGCGCACCTGAGACAGGAACAGCCGCACCTGGAAGCAGGTGCCCTTGTCCAGCTCGCTGGTTACTCGCAGTTCGCCGCCCATCAACGCAGTCAGCATGCGCGTGATAGTCAGCCCCAGGCCCACGCCGTTGTCCTGGCGCATCAGGTCGCCGCGCTCGAACGGTTGGAATATCCGCTCCAACTGCCCAGGATCGATGCCGATGCCGGTGTCGATAATCTCGAAGTTGGCGGTCTCGCGCATATAACTGACCCGCAGGCGCACTTCGCCGCTGTCGGTGAAGTTCACGGCGTTGCCCAGCAGGTTGATCAGGATCTGGCGCACGCGTTTTTCATCGCCGCGCACCACCGCCGGGATCTTGCCCACGCAGTCCAGGCGAAAACGCAGACCCTTGTCGTGAGCTTGCGGGGTGAACATCTGCTCCAGGTCGTGGAGCAGCTCGGGGAAGGGGATTTCGGTGAGTTCCAGGCGCAACTTGCCGGCCTCGATCTTGGCCACGTCGAGCAAACCGTCGATCAATGACACCAAGTGCGAACCACTGCGCAGGATGGTCGCCAGTGCATCCTGATGCTGCTCGGGCATGGCGCTGTCGCGCTGCAGAATCTGGGTGAAGCCAAGGATGCTGTTGAGCGGCGTGCGCAGTTCGTGGGACAGCCCGGTGACGTAGCGGCTCTTGGCGGCATTCGCGGCTTCCGAGGCTTCCTTGGCTTGCTGCAGGGCCTGGTCGGTGAGGCTGTGGGCGTCGATTTCCTGCATCAGCAGCAGGGTTTGGCGGTCGGATTCCTCCTGGGCTACGCCACGGCTTTCGCGGGTCAGCACCACCCACCAGGCGAGCACGGCGGCCAGGACCGAGAGGGTCAGGAACGCCTTGAAGAACGCCTGGTACAGGGTTTCCGAATGGGGCAAGCCCTGGGCTGCCTGTACGTAGATCAACGCCAATGCGCCGGCCAGCATCAGCACCAGGGCGAGCAACAATCCCAGGTAATGGGCCAGGCGTGTGTGCAGGCGCGGCATCATCGTGTTGGGCAGCAGCCAGCGCAGTACGCCTTCGAACTGGGTGACCAGGCGGGCGTGGGGCTTGCAACGATCACCGCAGCGCGCATCCAGCGAGCAACACAGTGAGCAGATCGGCGTGCTGTAGGCCGGGCAGAACGCCATGTCCGCGGTCTCGAACGGGTTGCTGCACAGCCCGCACACCGCGTGGGTCGCGGGGGCAACCGGGTGAATCAACTGCACGTCGCTGGTGCGGGCGATGTAGTACTTGCCCTGGGTCAGCCAGGCCAGCAGCGGCGCCATCACCAGCGCCGTGCTCAGGGCCACGAAGGGCGGTGCCGCCTGGGCCAGGGCGCCGAACAGGCCGAAGTGGGCGAGGATCGACAGCAACGACGCAATCAGCATCGAGCCGACGCCCACCGGGTTGATATCGTAGAGGTGCGCGCGCTTGAACTCGATGTGCCGGGGCGACAGGCCCAATGGCTTATTGATCAACAGGTCCGCCACCAGCGTGCCGATCCACGCGATCGCGATATTGGCGTAGAGCCCCAGCACCTGGTCGATGACGTCGAACACGCCCAACTCCATCAGCATCAGCGCGATGGCCACATTGAACACCAGCCACACCACGCGACCGGGGTGGCTGTGGGTCACGCGGGCGAAAAAGTTCGACCAGGCCAGGGAGCCCGCGTAGGCATTGGTCAGGTTGATCTTCATTTGCGAAATGATCACGAACAGCACCATGGCGCCGAGCGCCCATTCCGGCGAACTGAACACGTAGCGGAACGCAACCAGGTACATCTGGGTCGGCTCGGCAGCGCGTTCCATGGGGATTTCATGTTGCAGCGCGAGAAACGCCAGGAACGCCCCGGCGAACATCTTCAAAGCGCCGGGGATGATCCAGCCGGGGCCGGCGCAGAGCAGGGCGGCCCACCAGCGCTTGCGGTTGGCAGCAGTTTTTTCCGGCAGGAACCGCAGATAATCCACCTGTTCACCGATCTGCGTCACCAGCGACAACGCCACCGTGCAGGCGGCGCAGAACGCCAACAGGTTGAAGCCGCCGCCGTCACCGCTGCGTCCGACAAAGCTGGTCCAGTCGCTGAAGGCGTCGGGGTTCTTCCACCCCACAAAGCCATACGGCAGCACCAGCAACAACAGCCAGATCGGTTGCGTCCACAGTTGCAGGCGGCTGATCAGCGTCACGCCGTACGCCACAAGTGGGATCACCAGCAGCGAGCAGATCACATAGGCCAGGGCCAGCGGGATATGGAAATACAGCTCCAGTGCCAGCGCCATGATCGCCGCTTCCAGGGCGAAGAACAGGAAAGTGAAGCTGGCGTAGATCAGCGAGGTGATGGTGGAACCGATATAGCCGAAGCCGGCGCCACGGGTGAGCAGGTCCATGTCCACGCCGTAGCGCGCGGCGTAATAGCTGATGGGCAGGCCGGTGAGGAAGATCACCACGCTGATGGCGAGGATCGCCCAGAAGGTGTTGGTAAAACCGTAGTTCAAGGCCAGCACGCCGCCGATGGCCTCCAGCGCCAGGAACGACACCGCGCCGAGTGCGGTGTTGGCAATGCGCAGCTCCGACCACTTGCGGAAGGACTTGGGGGTGTAGCGCAGGGCGTAGTCTTCCATGGTCTCGTCGGCGACCCAGGTGTTGTAGTCGCGGCGGATCTTGACGATGCGCTGGGTGCCGGAAGGAGGGTGCACGGCGGGAGACTCCGGAAAGAGGGCGGGTGTTAATGAGCAAGTTCCATGCCCCGATTCAAAATGTGGGAGCTGGCTTGCCTGCGATGGCGGTGGGTCAGGCATGGGGAAGTCGGTTGATACACCGCCATCGCAGGCAAGCCAGCTCCCACATTGATCGGTGCTGTCAGGGCGGGCGGGATCCTGCTCGAAAATGGTGCGCAGTGGCATACGTCAAATGACGTACGCCGTTACGTCAGGCTGCGTATACCCGCCCCAGTCCTCTGCCGCCATGCTGGACTCCTCATTGCAGAGGAGTCGCCCCATGGCACCACGATTGATCCGCTCCACACCGCTGTTGGCCCTGTCATTGCTGGCGGCCGCTCTGTTCAGCCAGGGCGTGCTGGCCGATAACGAAGGCCTCGCCGTGACCCCGACCGAAGTCACCGTCGGCCAGTTGCACTCCGCCACCGGCACCATGGCGATTTCCGAAACCGGTTCGATCCAGGCCGAACGCTTGGCCATCGAACAGATCAATGCCTCTGGCGGGATCCTCGGACGGCAGATCAAGGTGATCCAGGAAGACGGCGCCTCCGATTGGCCGACCTTCGCCGAAAAAGCCAAGAAGCTGCTGGTCAACGACAAGGTCGCCGCCGTGTTCGGCTGCTGGACCTCGGCCTCGCGCAAAGCCGTACTACCGATCTTCGAAAAGGAAAACGGCCTGCTCTACTACCCGACCTTCTATGAAGGCCTGGAACAGTCGAAAAACGTGATCTACACCGGGCAGGAAGCCACCCAGCAAATTCTCGCCAGCCTCGACTGGATCGCCAAGACCAAGGGCGCCAAGACCTTCTACCTGGTCGGCTCCGACTACATCTGGCCGCGCACGTCGATGAAGATTGCGCGCAAGCACATCGAAAACGTCCTGCACGGCACCGTGGTCGGCGAAGACTACTACCCGCTGGGCAACACCCAGTTCGGTTCGCTGATCAACAAGGTCAAGCTGAAAAAGCCTGATGTGGTGTTTGCGGCGGTGGTGGGTGGGTCCAACGTGGCGTTCTACAAACAACTCAACGCGGCGGGCGTTAATTCGGCCAAGCAGACCCTGCTGACCCTGTCGGTCACCGAGGACGAACTGCTCGGCATCGGCGGTGAAAACATGGCCGGTTTCTATGCCTCCATGAAGTACTTCCAGAGTCTGGATAACCCCAACAACAAAGCCTTCGTCGAGGCCTTCAAGGCCAAATACGGCAAGGACGCAGTGATCGGCGACGTGACCCAGGCGGCCTATCTGGGGCCGTGGCTGTGGAAAGCGGCGGTGGAGAAGGCCGGCAGTTTCGACGTGGATAAAGTTGTGGCCGCGTCGCCTGGCATCGAGCTGAAAACCGCGCCGGAAGGCTACGTGAAGATTCACGAGAACCATCACCTATGGAGCAAGTCGCGCATCGGTGAAGTGCAGCCCAACGGTCAGTTCAAGGTGATCTACGAGTCGGATCTGATCGAGCCGAATCCGTTTCCCAAAGGCTACCAATAACCCCGGTCTTGACGCTGACCTAAGTGTGGGAGCGGGCTTGCTCGCGAATGCGGAGTGTCATTCGCCGGTGTATTGACTGATCCACCTCATTCGCGAGAAAGCCCGCTCCCACCTAAAGCGGAAGCAGATTGCAATTCAACCTGGCGCTCAGGAGACCATCATCATGGAATGGCTATCGGAATTTGGAGCCATCGCGGCGATGCAGGGGTTCAACGGCTTGTCCGTGTTCTGCGTGCTGTTGCTGATGGCATTGGGGCTGGCGATCATCTTTGGCCAGATGGGTGTGATCAACATGGCCCACGGTGAGTTCCTGACCATCGGCGCGTACACCACCTACGTGTGTTCCAGCCTCACGGCGCACTTTGCGCCGGGCTTTCAACCCTATTACTTCTTCTTCGCCATTGCCCTGTCATTCCTGGTGGCCGGTGCGATTGGCTGGCTGGTGGAGTGGGCGATGATCAGCCGCTTGTACAAGCGCCCGCTGGACACTTTGCTCGCCACCTGGGGGCTGTCGCTGGTGATGCAGCAGACCTTCCGCTCGGTGTTCGGCGCCCGTGAGGTCAGCGCTGAACCACCGGCCTGGTTGATGGGCTCGGTGAATTTCACCGATGCCATCGAGATCCCGCGCAATGGCCTGTTCATGATGGCCCTGACCCTGCTGCTCACCGCCGCGATCTTCCTGATGCTCTACCGCTCGCGTTGGGGCCTGCAAGTGCGCGCCACGGTGCAGAACCGCCTGATGAGCCGCGCGGTGGGCATCAATACGCGCAAGGTCGACCGCATGACCTTCGCCTTGGGCTGCGGCGTCGCCGGGGTGGCCGGCGCGGCGTTCACCACCATCGGCTCCACCGGGCCGACGGCGGGCTCGCAGTACATCGTCGACACCTTCCTGGTGGTGGTCTTCGGCGGCGCGCAGAGCCTGTTCGGCACCATCGCTTCGGCTTTCGTGATTGCCCAGACCCAATCGCTGTCGGAGTTTTTCCTCAGTGGCTCGATGGCCAAGGTACTCACCTTGTCCTCGGTGATTCTGATCCTGATGCTGCGCCCGCAAGGGTTGTTCTCCATCAAAGTGCGCAAGTAGAGGCGAGCGGATGAAGGCTTTAGACAAGCTGCTGGGCGGCCAGCAAAACCTGATCGGCATCGTGTTGCTGGCGCTGTTGATCCTGGTGGTATTCCCCCTGACCCTGGATGCGTTCCGCCTGAACATGGTCGGCAAATACCTGACCTATGCGTTTGTCGCGGTGGGCCTGGTGTTGTGCTGGGGCTATGGCGGCATCCTCAGCCTGGGGCAGGGCGTGTTCTTTGGCGTCGGCGGCTACTGCATGGCAATGTTCCTCAAACTGGAAGCCTCGGACCCCGAAAGCACCAAGATCCAGTCCACACCGGGCATTCCGGACTTCATGGATTGGAACCAGATCACCGAGCTGCCGTGGCTGTGGCAGCCGTTCCACAGTTTCAGCTTCACCTTGGCGGCGGTGATTGCGGTGCCGGTGCTGCTGGCGTTCATCATCGGTATGGCGCTGTTCAAGCGGCGCGTGGGCGATGTGTATTTCTCCATCGTCACCCAGGCGATTGCGCTGATCCTCACGGTGCTGATCGTCGGCCAACAAGGCCTGACCGGTGGCGTCAACGGCATCACCGACCTCAAGACCCTGCTTGGCTGGGACCTGCGCACCGACAGCGCGAAGATGATCCTGTACTTCATCAACGCCGGGTTGCTGTTCGGCTGCATCTTCATTGGCCGCTTCATCCTTGCTTCCAAGCTCGGCCGGTTGCTGATGGCGATGCGCGACAAGGAAGAACGCGTGCGTTTCTCCGGGTATGACGTGGCCAGCTTCAAGATCTTCGTGTTCTGCGTGGCCGCCGCGTTCTCGGCGATTGGCGGGGCGATGTTTGCCTTGCAGGTGGGCTTTATGTCGCCGTCGTTCGTGGGCATCGTGCCGTCGATCGAGATGGTGATCTTTGCGGCGGTGGGCGGGCGCATGTCACTGCTCGGTGCAGTGTATGGCGCGTTGCTGGTGAACTACGGCAAGACTTACTTTTCCGAGTCCTTCCCCGAGTTGTGGTTGTACCTGATGGGCGGGCTGTTTATCGCGGTGGTGATGTACTTCCCCAACGGCCTCGCCGGTTTGTGGGACAGCCATGGGCGTCAGGCACTGGCGAAAATGTTGCGGCGTAAACCTGTAGCGGCGACCCCGGTGAACGCACCGTTAACACCCAAGGCCACAAGCAAAATCCTGGAGACCCAGCCATGACCGCCGTCGGCTTTGAAATGAAAAAACCGGTGCTGGCCATTGAAGGCCTCACCGTGTCGTTCGACGGCTTCAAGGCGGTCGACAACCTTAACCTGTACATCGACCGCAATGAAGTGCGCGTGGTGATCGGCCCAAACGGCGCCGGCAAGACCACCGTGCTTGACCTGATCTGCGGCAAAACCCGCGCCACCAGCGGCAGCATCCAGTTCGATGGCCAGGAGCTGACCAACATGCGCGAGTACAACATTGTGCGTGCCGGCGTGGGCCGCAAGTTCCAGAACCCGTCGATCTACGAAAACCTCACGGTGTTCGAGAACCTGGAGATGTCTTACCCGGCCGGTCGCAAGGTATGGGGCGCGCTGTTCTTCAAGCGCAACGCCCAGGTGATCGCCCGGGTGGAGGAGGTGGCGCGGGAGATCTTTCTCGGCGACCTGCTGCAACAACAGGCCGACCTGCTGTCCCACGGCCAGAAGCAGTGGCTGGAGATCGGCATGCTACTGATGCAGGACCCCGAGTTGCTGATGCTCGATGAACCGGTGGCTGGCATGAGCGTCAATGAGCGCGCGCAAACCGCCGAGCTGCTCAACCGCATCAGCCAGGGCCGTTCGGTGCTGGTGATCGAGCACGACATGGAGTTCGTCAAAAGCATCGCCCACAAGGTCACGGTGCTGCACCAGGGCAAAGTGTTGGCCGAGGGCAGCATGGCATCGGTGCAAAGCAACCCGAAAGTTATCGAAGTGTATTTGGGCCACTGAGGAGCCGCGCATGTTCAAGATCGACCAGTTGTCCTGCGGCTACGGGCAGAGCCAGATTCTCCATGACTTGAACCTGAATGTCGCCAAGCGCGAGATTGTCGCGGTGATGGGCCGCAACGGCATGGGTAAGACCACGTTGTTCAAGAGCCTGATGGGCATCCTGCCGCAGTGGCAGGGCCAAGTCAGCGTGGATGGGCAGGATGTCTCGGCGCTGGAAACCCATGAACGGGTCGCGCGGGGGATCGCCTATGTGCCCCAGGGCCGCATGATTTTCCCGAGTATGACCGTGCTGGAAAATATTCAGACCGGCTTGCCGGCATCGGCACGCGGCAAAGTGCCGGAAGACTTGTATGCGCTGTTTCCGGTGCTCCACGACATGCAGTCGCGAAAGGGCGGTAACCTGTCTGGCGGGCAGCAACAACAACTGGCGATAGCCCGGGCGCTGGCGACCAACCCCAAAGTGTTGTTGTTGGATGAGCCGACAGAGGGTATCCAGCCGTCGATCATCAAGGACATTGCCCGCACGCTGAAGGAAATCCGTAACCTGCGCGATTTGACCATTGTGGTGTCGGAGCAGGTGCTGTCGTTTACCCTGGACATCGCGGACCGTTTTCTGGTGATCGAGAAGGGGCGGTTTGTGATTGAAGAGACCCGCGACCGAGTGGATGAGGCGATGATCAGCCGGTACTTATCGGTGTGAATGCAGGTTGGGTTGCCGCTTCGTAAGTGCTGGTTTTAACCTATGTTTTACTGGAACCGTTGCTCTTTGTGTGGCCACAGATGGATGTCGACAAACTGTCCAGCCGAACGTTGGTCGGCTGTGATGCATCTACTCCCTGAGGTGTTGCCATGGTAAATACTCAATACGGTCAAAATTACCCACTCAGTTTCAATAGGCCTGATCTTGACGGGCAACCCACCTCGCGGGAGGACAAATACAAGAACACTTCAAATTTGAATCTGGTAAAGACGTTTGGGAATAACTTTGATTACTTCGTCAATACCAAGACCGGCTTCGTGGACCAGGCCAGACTCCGTGAAGTGGCGGCTCGTCCGCTGACCGGTCATTCCGTCGACGACAATATGACGCTATTGGCAGGCGAAATCCTTAATCGCCCGGACGTGAACCGCAAGTTGGATAAGTTGAATGAGCGCGGTATACACGACGGTCTAGTTGACCGTGAAAACGTTGAACAGCTCGTTGATTACTACACGAGCGATGACGCGTCTGCCGGCCAGCAGTCCAGGGCCGGAGAGCCGAGCACTGCACCGTCATTTTCGCAGGCTTACCCTGCGCAATATGAGCGCCCCATTAATAACGTCGGAGCGTTCAACCAGCCCGCAATGAATCATTCACCGGGGGACTATCGCGCGCCTTCGAATACCACGGTTGCACGGGATTTTGCCGATAACTTCAGCTACTTCCAGGGCCCGTCCGGCTTTGTCACACGTGCAGTCCTTGAGGACGCTGCCAATCGTCCGTTGACCGGTAACCCGGTAGAAGACCGGATGACACTGCTGGCCAACGAGATTCTCAGCCGTCCTGAAATGAGTCATTTGCTCGATGCAATCAACCACAGTGGTCTTGAAGACGGGCTGATCAGCCAGGGGGACGCGAACAGGGTGGTTGATTACTACCAATCCCAAGAGACACCGTCCATGCAGAGTTGGGCCGGAAGGTACACCGGTTCCATGCAGCGCCAACGTGTTGAAAACACCTATGACGAGTACTATCGCCCGCAGGCATTCGGCAGCATGTCCGCATCGTCGCAAGGCGAAGGCATGAGCCCGCAGAGTGGTGAGGTTTTTCGTGAGTTAAGAGGTGCCACAAACGCTGATTTGGCGAAAGAGCTGGGTAATAACTTTGACTACTTCGCTCCCAACGCCAATGACAAAATCAGCCAGCAATCATTACGTGAAGTAGCAAGCCAGACGATGGACGGCAATCCCGTGAACGATAGGATGACCCTGCTGGCCCGGGAGATCCTTAGCCGGCCGGAGTTCAACCGTCAGTTGGACTCCGTTACCGACAGCGATCTACCGGACAGGCTGATTGGACGCGATACAGTCCAAACATTGGAGTTATGACTTTTCATGCTCAGGTAGAGCGCCTTGCGGGGGTGTCGGACTGAACGTCCTGTCGGGCAACGTTCAGTCGTCAGCTGGGTGTGATCATCCTTTCCGGCCGCACCTGTCGCTCATAATCTTCGGCGGTTATCAGCCCTAGTTGCACCGCCGCGTCCTTGGGTGACAGGCCCTCGTCCGCGGCCTTACGGGTGATCTGCGCCACGCGGTCATAGCCCAGCACCGGGTTCAGTGCGGTCGCCATCAATAATGAGTGCTCCACATTGTGCGCCAGTTGCCGGCGGTTCACTTCCAGGCCGCCCAGCAGCTTGTGGGTGAACAGGCTGGCGCAGTCGCTGAGTACCTCGATCGAGTGCAGCAGGTTGTGGATCAATACCGGCTTGGCCACGTTCAATTCGAAGGTGCTGGAAGCCCCCGCCAGGGTGATGGTGGTGTGGTTGCCGATCACCTGCATCGCCGCCTGCACCAGCACTTCGGCGATGGTCGGGTTGCGTTTGCCGGGCATGATCGAAGAGGTCAGGCCGTCGTCGGGCACGATCAATTCACCCAGGCCGCAGCGCGGCCCCGAGCCAAGCAGGCGGATGTCATTGGCGATCTTGGTCAGTGACACGGCGAGCACATTCAATGCCCCAGAGGCTTCTACCAAGGCATCGTGGGTGCCCATGCCTTCGAACTTGCACGGGTTGGTTTCGAAACGTTCGCCAGTGAGTCGGCTGATTTCCTCGCAGAACGCCAGGTCAAAACCCGCCGGTGTATTCAGTCCAGTGCCCACAGCTGTCCCCCCTTGGGGCAGCAGGCGCAGGCGCGGCATGCACGCTTCGATGCGCGCGATGCCGTGCTGGATTTGCTGGGCAAACGCGCCAAATGCCTGGCCTTGGCTCATGGGCACCGCATCCATCAGGTGGGTACGGCCGATTTTAAGCACCTCCTGCCAGGCGTCGGCTTTGTTACCGAGCGCATCACGCAGATGGCCCAGCACAGGCAGCAGTCGACCGCGCAGTTCCAGCACAGTGGTCAGGTGCATCACTGTGGGGAAGCTGTCGTTGGACGACTGTGAGCGGTTCACATGGTCGTTGGGGTGCACCGGCGACTTGCTGCCCAGTTCGCCGCCGAGGGTGAGGTTGGCGCAGTTGGCGATCACCTCATTGGCGTTCATGTTGGTCTGGGTGCCGGAGCCGGTTTGCCAGATCGACAGCGGGAAGTGCTGGTCAAGGTCGCCTTTGGCGAGTGCTTCGGCGGCCTGTTCGATCGCTTGCGCCAGGGCCGGCGCCAATACGCCGAGGCGTGCATTGGCACGCGCACACGCACGTTTTTGTTGGCCAAAGGCGCGGATCAGGCTGGCGGGGAACGGCTGCTTACCGCCGAAGACCTCCAGCGCCCGTTGGGTTTGCGCGCCCCAGTAGCGGTCGGCCGGTATGGACACGGGGCCGAACGCGTCATGTTCGATTCGCAGAGTCGTCATCACGAGGCTCCGTTAAAGCGCAGCGCCGGCAGCACGCCCGAGCACGCGTTGGTATTCATCCTGGGCAGTCTGTTGGGAGAACTCCCCGGACCATTTCGACACCACCACCGTCGCGACGCTATTGCCGATGGTGTTGCAGGTGGCAATGGCCATCGACATGAAGCGGTACACGCCGAACAGCAGCGCCAGGCCTTCTGCCGGCAGCACGCCGATGGCCGTGACCGTCGCGGCGAACACCACGAAGCTGCCACCCGACACCGCCGCCGCGCCTTTGGAGGTCACCAGCATGATCGCGATGATGCCCAGCTGTTGTTCCCAGCTCAGCGGCACTCCGTAGGCATTGGCGATAAACAGCACGCACAGCGACATGTAGATCGAGGTGCCGTCGAGGTTGAACGCATAGCCGGTGGGCAGCACCAGGCCAACGCTCTGTTTGGAGCAGCCGAATTTCTCGAGTTTTTGCAGCAGGCGCGGCAGGGCGCTTTCCGACGAGGCGGTGCCGAGCACGATGAAGATTTCATCCTTGATATAGGTGAGGAAGCGCCACAGGCTGAAGCCGCTCAACCGGCATACGGCGCCGAGCACCACACAGATAAAGAATGCGATGCCGACGTAGAACATCAACACCAGGTTGGCCAGGGACATCAGCACCGCCGTGCCATTGCTGCCCACCGCGTAAGCCACCGAACCGAAGGCACCCAGGGGCGCGAACTTCATGAGCAGGTTGATAAACTCGAAGAAGCACTCGGAGATGCGGTTCAGGCCGTCTTCGATCACTTCGCGGCGTTCGGGCTTCAACGCCAGCAGGGCGAAGCCGAACAACACCGAGATCACCAGTACTTGCAGCAACTGGCCGCCGGCGAAGGCACCGACGAAATTGTCCGGAAAGATGCCGTAGATAAAGTCCAGGGTCGACGCCGGCGCATGCCCCTTGGCCACGGCGGCACTCGCGGCGGTCGCGGCGGCGCTGCTCGGGTGGGCGTCGTGCATGCCGGAGCCGATCTGCAACAGGTTGCCCCACAACAGGCCGATGGCCAGGGCGATGGTGGAGACTACTTCGAAGTAAATCAACGCGCGCAAGCCGACCTTGCCGACGCGCTTGATATCGCCGGCCGAGGCGATGCCGTGGACCACGGTGAAAAACACCAGCGGCGCGACGGCGGTCTTGATCAGCTTGAGGAAGATATCGCCAAGGATCTTGAAACTGGCGGCCAGCTCGGGGGCGAGAAAGCCAAAGGCGATGCCGAGGAACATGGCGGCGATGACCTGGAAGGTCAGGTCCTTGTAGAGCGGTTTTTTTGCGGTGGTGGATGACATGTCTGTGCTCTCATTGTTGTTATGGTTCGGGTGTTACACAGGCTTGTGAAACGAAAGAGAACCTCTGTGGGAGCGGGCTTGCTCGCGAAAGCGCTCTGTCAGTTGATGCATTGGTTGACTGAGGCATTGCATTCGCGAGCAAGCCCGCTCCCACAGTTGGATCTTCATCCGCGTTGGCGTCAGCGTTTCACGGCACCCTGGCGCGCCAGCGCGATATCCACCATCTGCGGCGCCAGCCCCAGGTAGTTGGCGGGATCGGTCAGGCGTTGCAGCTCGGCCAGGTCCAGTTGCGCCGTGGCTTCACCCTGGGCGAGCAGGGCGTCGAGCAAGCTGGTGCCCTGGTCGTTGGCCATGCGGCACGCGGCATACACCACGTCATGGGCCACTTGGCGGCCAAGGGCCGGGGCGAGGCCCATCATCACGGCTTCGGCGACGATCAGGCCCTGGGTCATGTCGAGGTTCTTGCGCATGCGCTCGGGGCGCACCTCCAGGCCGGCGAGCATAAAGGTCGCCTGGCCGAGGGACGCGGCGCTGAGCGCAAAGGCTTCGGGAATGGCGATCCACTCCGCCTGCCACGGGCCGGTGGAGCGTTCGAAGTCCTGGATCATCGCGTCGAGCATCAGCCCGGCGTGTTGGCGCACGCCCTTGGCGGCGGCGTACATCAGCTCGCAGGAAATCGGATTGCGCTTTTGCGGCATGGTGCTGCTGGCGCCACGGCCCTTGACGAACGGCTCGTACACTTCGCCCAGCTCGCTGGTCATCATCATCATGATGTCGAGTGCGATCTTGCCCAGGGAACCGGTGACCAGCCCGAGGAAGTTCAGGGTCTCGGCCAGGCCATCGCGGGCCACGTGCCAGGTGGCCTGCGGTACGCCCAGGCCGAGTTCGCTCATCAACGCTTCCTGGACTTCCAGGCCTTTGTCGCCGAGGGAGGCGAGGGTACCTGCAGCCCCGGCGAACTGGCCGATTTCGACGCGTGGGCGCAGTTCCACCAAGCGCTCGGCGTGGCGATCGAACATGCTCAGCCACACCGCGCACTTGTAGCCGAAGGTGATCGGCAGCGCGTGCTGCAAGTGTGTGCGGCCGGCCATGGGCGTGTCGCGATAACGCTCGGCCAGGCCGGCGAGCAGCCCGCGCACGGTCTGGATATCGCGCTCGACGATGGCCAGTGCGGCGCGTACTTGCAGGACCACGGCGGTGTCCATGATGTCCTGCGTGGTGGCGCCCCAATGCACGTAGCGGCCCGCTTCACCACAGATCTTCGACAGTTGCTCAACCAGCGGGAGGATCGGGTAACCGACGATTTCTGTCTCGTGCTGCATCAGCGCCAGGTCTAGGGCTTCGTACTGCGACAGCGTGGCGATCTGCTCGGCCGCGTCGGTCGGGATAACGCCGCAACGCGCTTCGGCACGGGCCAGGGCCACTTCCACTTCGATATAGCGTTCGATCAGGGCTTTATCGGAGAACACGCCGCGCATTTCGGCGGTGCCGAACATGTCGCGGAACAGGGCGGAATCAAAAACGGTACTCGACATGGGAAAATCCTAATTGTTATTTTTAAACCATACATATTTTATATGTCCGTACATTATGATTGCGCTTGTGCTGATACACTGTCAACTCGATAACGAGGGTAAAAATGGAAAGCGTGAGCCAGAGGCGTTATGCGGCGGTTGCCAAGGATTTGATCGACCAGATTGGCAGCGGCCATTACCCGGTGGGTTCGTTGTTGCCGACTGAGTTCGAACTCTGCTCGCTGTATGCGGTGAGCCGCCACACCGTGCGCGCGGCCATTGACCAGTTGCAGGGGCAGGGCATGGTCTCGCGGCGCAAGCGCGTGGGCACGCGCGTCGAAGCGTCGTCGCCCCAGGGGGGGTACTCCCAGGCGATGGCGTCGGTGGCCGACCTCGTGCAAGTGGCCGAAACCCATATCCGCGATATCCAGGCGGTGCGCGAGTTCGTTGTCGACATCGCCCTGGCCCGGCGCCTGGGGTTGGAGCCGGGCGGGCATTACTTCTGTGTGTCGAGCATCAAGGTCGATGCCGGCGCTGGCAATGCGCCGTTGTGCTGGACCGATGTATATGCCGAACAGACCTTTGCCGAGGTGATTCCTGAAGCACGCAAGCACCCGGATGAACTGATCGCGGCACTGATCGGCAAGGCCTTCTCGCGGCACATCGATGTGGTGGACCAGCAAGTGCGCCCGGTACAGTTATCGTCTGAATTGGCCGCCAGCCTCAAGGCGCAGAGCGGTGCGCTGGGGCTGACCATCATTCGCCAGTACCGCGATGAGGCCGGCGTGCTGATCGCCGTATCGGAATCGGTCTACCCTGCCGACCGTTTCACCCTGACCATGCAGATGAAACGCGACAAACGCTAGGCCACGTTGAAAAACGCCACCTTGGTGCTCAAGCGATCCGCCAGCTCCGCCAGTTCGTGATTGGAATTTTCCACCTGCTCGGAGCCTGCCGCCGATTGCACGGTGGAGCTGTGGATGCGCGTGACGTTCTGTGCAACCTCTTCAGCCGCCGCGCTTTGCTGCACGGAAACACTGGCGATCTGCGCGTTCATCGCATTGATCGCGCCGACTTCCTGGCTGATCTTGCCGAGCGCCAACTGAGAGTCGCGGGTCTGCGTCACGGTGGTCTGGGCCAGGCTGCGGCTGCGTTGCATGATGTCGGCGGCGTCCTGGGTGCCGCTTTGCAGCTTGCCGATCATGTCGCGGATTTCCTGGGTGGACTCCTGGGTGCGCGTCGCCAGGGAGCGCACTTCATCG
Source organism: Pseudomonas simiae (assembly GCF_000934565.1). Taxonomy (NCBI): domain Bacteria; kingdom Pseudomonadati; phylum Pseudomonadota; class Gammaproteobacteria; order Pseudomonadales; family Pseudomonadaceae; genus Pseudomonas; species Pseudomonas simiae. The sequence continues at coordinate 2,434,722 of NZ_CP010896.1, forward strand.
GCCACCACCGCAAATCCTCGGCCATGTTCACCGGCACGTGCGGCCTCAATCGCCGCGTTCAGCGCCAACAGGTTGGTCTGGGCGGCGATGGCGTTGATCACTTCGATCACGGTTTCGATGTTTTCACTGTCGCTGGACACCTGGTTGACCCGAAGGGTGGCCTGGTCGAGGATCGTCGCCAATTCTTCGATGGACACGGTCACTTCGCCCACCAGGCGGTGGCCGCTGTCCACTTCGGCGTCGGCCAGGATAGTCGCCTTGGATGCGGCGGAAGCGTAGCCTGAGACCTCGCTGACCGAGGCGGCCATTTGCGTGATTGCGGCCGCCACGTGCTGGGCTTCGCTGGTCTGCAGGTTGATCTGCTGGCGGTTATCGCTGGCCACTGACAGCAGGGTGACCGAGGAATGGCGCAGGGCCTGGGCTGCCGAGCGCACTTCGCTGATGGTGTCGCTCAGGCGTGCCAGGGCGTTTTTCAGGATGCCCATCACGCTGTCGGGGTAGCGGGTCTCGATGCGCTGGTTCAGCTCGCCATCGGCCAGGCGGCGGATCGCCTCGGCGACTTCCTCCGGCTCTGCGCCAAGGGTGGCCTTGACCTTGCGGATAATCAGCAGTGACACCAGCACGCTCAAGATGATCGCGACGGCGCTGGCCAGCACCATCAGCATGGCAAAGGTGCCGGCAGCCGATTGCACGGTATCCAGGCGTTGCTTGATGTGCGCTTCTTCGAAGTCGATCAGCGCATTCACGCGTTTGAGCCACTCGGTGTAGTGGACCGAAGCCTGGGCCAGCAGCAAGTCCTGGGCGCCGGCAGTGTCATTGCTGCGACGCAGGTTGATCACCCGTTCGGTGGACGCCAGGGCCTGGGTCTCGATGGCCTTGATATCACCCAGCAGACGGGTTTCCTCGGCGCTGGCGGTGGTGTTGGCGAATAGGCGGTCCAGCATCACGGCAGAGTCCTGGTAATCGCGCTTGAGCTGGTCGATCTCGGCCAGATGGCGGTTGAGCGCCGCTTCATCCTTGACCAGTACCGCATCGCGAATGGCGATGGCGCGGTTGTGCACGCTGCCACGGAAGTTGATCGCGTAGCGCTGGACGACGGCGGCTTTTTCACCGACATCCTTGAGCGTACTGTCGATAAAACCCACGCGTTGAATACCGACGGCAGTGATCAGCACCAGCAACGACAAGGTGGACGCGAAGCCCAGCCCGATACGCATTGCCAACGACATAGGGTTTTTCATAAAAGGCTCGATATTCAAGGGGGCAGGAGTGATGGCTAAAAGCTATCTTCGCGGTGGAATCTAACGACCTGCCTGCCTGGCGTCCAATCAGTAAATACTTAAGCTGTCATCGAGCGAATTGATGGAATAAAACCGCGACACCGTCGTTAATACGTCATCCAACGTATTTCCCGTTTTTCCTGGCCGCCTGAGACTGGATCCCACGCACCCCGTCATCCGTCCAGGAGCCAGTCCATGACCGAAACGCTGATCAAAGTCGACCTCAACCAGCCTGTCACCGAGAACGAGCAGATCCATAACCGCTGGCACCCGGACATCCCCATGGCCTGTTGGGTCAAGCCGGGCGATGACTTCATCCTGGAAACCTACGATTGGACCGCCGGCGCGATCAAGAACAATGACGACGCCAGCGATGTGCGCGATGTCGACCTGTCGACCGTGCACTATCTGTCGGGCCCGGTGGGTGTACACGGCGCCGAACCGGGGGATTTGTTGGTGGTGGACTTGCTGGATATCGGTGCCAAGGCCGATTCCCAGTGGGGCTTCAATGGTTTTTTCTCGCGGCAGAACGGCGGTGGTTTCCTTACTGATCACTTCCCCAGCGCGCAGAAAGCCATCTGGGACTTCAAAGGCATGTTCACCCGTTCGCGGCATATCCCCGGGGTGAACTTTGCCGGGCTGATCCACCCAGGCTTGATCGGTTGCCTGCCCGACCCGGTGATGCTCGCCGACTGGAACCGTCGCGAGCAGGAGCTGATTGACACAAACCCGACGCGCGTTCCGCCACTGGCCAACGCACCGCTGGCCGCCACTGCTCACATGGGCAAACTCACCGGGCAGGCCCGTGACGATGCGGCAGCGACCGGCGCACGCACAGTGCCGCCGCGCGAGCATGGCGGTAACTGCGATATCAAGGATTTATCCCGGGGCTCGAAGATCTTCTTCCCGGTCTACGTCAACGGCGCCGGGCTGTCGGTGGGCGATCTGCACTTCAGCCAGGGCGACGGCGAAATCACCTTTTGCGGCGCGATCGAGATGGCTGGTTGGGTGCACATGAAGGTCGAGCTGATCAAGGGCGGCATGGCCAAGTACGGGATCAAGAACCCGGTGTTCAAGCCGAGCCCGATCACGCCGAACTACAAGAATTACTTGATCTTCGAAGGCATTTCGGTGGACGAACAGGGCCAGCAGCACTACCTGGACGTCAATGTCGCCTACCGCCAGGCGTGCCTGAATGCGATCAACTACCTGACCAAGTTCGGCTACTCGCCGGCCCAGGGTTACGCGCTGCTCGGCTCGGCACCGGTGCAAGGGCATATCAGCGGCGTGGTGGACATCCCGAATGCCTGCGCCACATTGTGGCTGCCGACGGAAATCTTCGAGTTCGACATCAACCCCAACGCCAGTGGCCCAACTCAATTTCTCGACGGCAGCATCGACCTGCCCATCGCTCCGGACCTCTAGCCATGCCGACCTACGAATACGCCTGCGACACCTGCGGCACCTTCACGATGTTGCGCCCGATTGCACAGCGCAACGAACCCAGCCAATGCCCGTATTGCGCAGGGCCGGGCGGGCAGTTGCGGGTGTCGGCTCCGGCGCTGCAAACCCTGTCGGCCAACCAGCGCAGGGCCATCGCCGGCAACGAGCGCAGCGCCAACGCGCCGCAAACGGTCGGCGAATACCAGGACAGCCGCAAACACCCGGCCGGTTGTAGTTGCTGCGGCACCCGCAAGAAGGTCGAGCCCAGCAAGGCCAACCCCTTGGGGCTCAAGACCCGCACCGGCCCACGGCCGTGGATGATCAGTCACTAGAACAGGAGCGTTGTAATGCGCCATGGCGACATTTCCAGCAGCCCGGACACCGTCGGTGTAGCGGTGGTGAACTACAAGATGCCGCGCCTGCACAGCAAGGCCGAGGTCATCGACAACGCAAGCAAGATTGCCGAGATCATTGTCGGCATGAAACAGGGCCTGCCCGGCATGGATTTGGTGGTGTTCCCGGAATACAGCACCATGGGGATCATGTACGACCATGACGAGATGATGGCGACCGCCGCGAGCATTCCCGGCGAGGAGACCGCGATCTTCTCGGCAGCCTGCCGCCAGGCGAATACCTGGGGCGTGTTCTCCCTGACCGGCGAGCGCCACGAAGAACATCCGCACAAGGCGCCCTATAACACCTTGGTATTGATCAATAACCTGGGCGAGATCGTGCAGCGCTATCGCAAGTGCATTCCCTGGTGCCCGATCGAGGGTTGGTATCCGGGGGATCGAACCTACGTGTGCGACGGGCCCAAGGGCATGAAGATCAGCCTGATCATCTGCGACGACGGCAACTACCCGGAGATCTGGCGAGACTGCGCCATGAAGGGCGCCGAGCTGATCGTGCGGTGCCAGGGCTATATGTACCCGGCCAAGGAGCAGCAGGTGCAGATGTCCAAGAGCATGGCCTGGGCCAATAACTGCTATGTGGCGGTGGCGAATGCGGCGGGGTTCGACGGGGTGTACTCGTACTTCGGGCACTCGGCGATCATCGGCTTTGATGGGCGCACCCTGGGCGAGTGCGGCGAGGAGGAGATGGGTATTCAGTATGCGCAGTTGTCGGTGTCGCAGATCCGCGATGCGCGGGCCAATGACCAGTCGCAGAACCATCTGTTCAAGCTGCTGCATCGGGGCTACACCGGCATGCATGCCTCGGGCGATGGCGACAAGGGCGTGGCGGATTGCCCGTTCGAGTTCTATCGCACCTGGGTCTTGGATGCGCAGAAAGCCCAGGAAAACGTGGAGAAAATCACCCGCAGCACGGTAGGCGTCGCGGAGTGCCCGGTGGCGAATTTGCCCCATGGTGGTCAAGAAAAGACGGCGGGGTAGGGCATGCGCTTTACCTTTGAACCGGCCCAGGTGATGGCCCTGCTGCGCAGCCGGATCATCGGCCAGGAGGCGGCGCTGGCCCAGGTGGAAGGCTTGCTCAAGGTGGTCAAGGCCGATATCAGTGAGCGTGACCGCCCCCTGAGCGTCAACCTGTTCATGGGGCCGACCGGTGTCGGCAAGACCGAAATCGTGCGCCTGCTGGCCCAGGCGCTGCACGGTCGCGCCGACGGTTTCTGCCGCATCGACATGCACACCCTGGCCCAGGAACATTACGCGGCCGCGCTGACCGGCGCGCCGCCGGGGTATGTGGGCAGCAAGGAGGGCATCAGCCTGTTCAACAGCGAGTTGATCCAGGGCACCTACAGCCGGCCGGGGATCGTGCTGTTCGATGAACTGGAAAAGGCCAGCCAGGAGGTGGTACGCAGCCTGTTGGGCATACTGGAAAACGGTCAGCTGACCTTGGCCGGCGGCACGCGCACGTTAGACTTTCGCAACAGCCTGATCTTCATGACCAGCAACATCGGCGCGCAACAGGCGCGTCGGCATCGCCTGCGTTTTACCCAGGGCTGGCGACGTCTGCTGCGCGTGTGTGCACGGGGTGAGGCACAGGTGTTGGAAGAGGCGCTGCATGGGCATTTCGAACCGGAGTTTCTCAATCGGATCGACCGTATCCTGATGTTCGAGCCCATCGACGCGCAGTGGCTGGAGGCGCTGCTGGCGGTGGAACTCGACAAACTCAACCAGCGCCTGGCGGTGCAGCAGCGCTCGTTGGTGCTGGATGCGCAGGCGCGGGCTTGGCTGTGCCGCCAGCACGACATGCGATTTGGCGCGAGGGCGCTGGCCAGGCGCTTGCGGGTCGAACTGGAGCCCGCGATTGCCGAATGCTTATTGCAAGGTAATGCCCGACACCTGAGTGCGACAGTGCGCAACGCCTGTTTGGTGGTCGAACCCGAAAGCACAGGAAGATAGGATCCACTTACGGTATAACCCTCGGACGCTTTAGTTCTTCGAGGCCCCGTTTTTTCATGCAAAGCCCTTTGCAACGCCCGCTGTGGCAGATCTACCTGATCTTTCTGGCACCGATGGTCCTGTCCAACTTCCTGCAAAGTTTTTCCGGCACCCTCAACGGTATCTATGTCGGGCAAATGCTCGGTACCCAGGCGCTGGCGGCGGTGTCGGGGATGTTTCCCATCGTGTTTTTCTTCATTGCCCTGGTGATTGGCCTGGGGGCGGGCGCCTCGGTGTTGATCGGCCAGGCCTGGGGTGCCCAGGAAACGGCAATGGTCAAGGCAATCACCGGCGCGACCCTGACCCTGGGCGCGCTGGTGGGTGTGGTTGCCGCAGTGTTGGGCAGCCTATTTGCGCGCCCGGCGCTGCAGGCGCTGGGCACACCGGTTGATGTGCTCGACGATGCGGTCGGTTATGCGCAGAAGATGATGCTGATCATGCCGTTGCTGCTGGTGTTCATCCTCTACACCCAGCTGCTGCGCGGTGTCAGCGACACGATCTCGCCGTTGCTGGCGCTGATGGTCTCGACCCTGGTCGGCCTGCTGCTGACGCCGGCGCTGATTCGCGGCTGGGTCGGCCTGCCACCCATGGGTATCCAGAGCGCGGTGTATGCCGGGCTGGTGGGCAACGCGTTAGCCATGCTGTTTTTGATCTTGCGCCTTCGGCATAAAAACCATGTGATGGCACCGGACCGCGAACTGCTCGCCGCCTTGCGCCTGGACCGTGTGATTCTTGGCAAAGTCCTGCGTATCGGCTTGCCCACCGGCCTGCAGATGGTGGTGCTGTCGCTGTCGGAATTGGTCATCCTTGCCTTGGTCAACGGCCATGGCTCCCAAGCCACGGCGGCCTATGGCGCGGTGACGCAGATCGTCAACTACGTGCAGTTCCCCGCGCTGTCGATTGCCATCACCGCGTCGATCCTCGGCGCCCAGGCGATTGGTGCCGGGCGTTTGGAGCGCATCGGCCCGATCCTGCGCACCGGCCTGTTGATCAACACCTGCCTTACCGGTGGCCTGATTGTGCTGGGTTACGTCTTGTCGCACTGGTTGCTCGGCCTGTTCATCACCGACGACGCGGCGCGGGTCAATGCCGAACACCTGCTGCACATCATGCTGTGGAGCATCCTGGTGTTTGGTTTCCAGGCTGTGATCGGCGGGATCATGCGCGCCAGCGGTGTGGTGCTGATGCCGGTGGTGATCTCGATTTTCTGTGTGCTCTGCGTTGAACTGCCGATGGCTTACCTGTTGAACGCCCACTTCGGCCTGGAAGGGGTGTGGATGGCGTTTCCGGTGACCTACCTGGCCATGCTGGCATTGCAGACTGCGTATTACCGCCTGGTGTGGCGACACAAGCAGATCAAGCGGTTGGTGTAAGGCTGAGGCCACGCAACAACAGCTCCAGGCCCTGCAAACCTTGCTCCAGCCGCTCGCCCGGATGCTCATCCCGGGCGATCCACAGGGCGGTGTTGACCAGGCTGCCGTTGATCAATTGCGCCAGCGCGGCGCTCGGGGCGGGGCGGATGACACCGGTTTGCATCAGGGCTTCCAGCCGTTGGCGCAACGACTCGACACACTGTTGCTGGGAGCCGGTATCGCCCAATACGGCGGGCGCATCCTGCAACACAATGCGCTGGATCTCGTCGTCCTGAGCCATGCGCAAATAGGCGCGGCAACGTTCGCAAAAGCCGGCCCACGGATCCGTTGCTTCATCTGTAATGCGCTGCAAGTGTGTGTCCATCTCACTGTCGAGTTGGGCAACCACGGCGGCCAACAGTCCTTTTTTGTCACCAAAGTGATGGTACAACGCGCCGCGTGTCAGGCCGGCGCGGGCGGTAAAATCGTCCATTGATGTGTTCGCGTAGCCTTGGGTGGCAAAGGCCTTTCGGGCGCTGGCGATCAGCCGGGCACGGGTGTCTTCGATCATTTCGGCACGGGCTCGGCTCATGGTAGGTCTCACAACGGGCAAGTGAACGATTGACATACGTCGCGTATGTTACGCATGATTTGCCACATACGCACCGTATGTATTTTGCCTCGGTCATTGCAGATAGCAAGTCGCAGGCATTCAGGAAGAGGTCCAGCAGGATGGCAAACCCTTACGCCGAGTTATTCCAGGTCCCCGGCGCCCGGGCCTTTGTACTGGCAGGCATGCTGGCGCGCATGCCCGTGTCGATGACAGGGATTGGCTTGATCACCATGCTTTCCCAGGTGCACGGCGGTTACGGCCTGGCGGGTTCGGTGGCAGCGGTATTTGCCCTGGCCACGGCGTTTTGCGCACCCCAGGTATCACGGCTGGTGGATCGCTACAGCCAGGGCCGGGTGCTGCCGGTGGCCGCGCTGATCGGTGGTGGGGCTTTGTTGATGGTGCTGCTGTGCACCCGCTTGCAGGCACCGAACTGGACGTTGTTCCTGTTTGCCGCCTTGGCCGGTTGCATGCCGAACATGTCGGCCATGGTGCGTGCGCGCTGGACCGAGTTGTACCGTGGCCAGCCCAAGTTGCAGACCGCGTTCGCCCTGGAGTCGGTGCTGGATGAGGTGTGCTTCATCATCGGGCCACCCATTTCGGTGGGTTTGAGCGTGGTGCTGTTCCCCGAGGCGGGGCCCTTGGTGGCGGCGCTGTTACTGGCGGTCGGCGTCACCACCTTTGTATTGCAACGTGAGACCGAGCCTCCCGTCCATGAACATCAGGACCATCACGGCGGCTGGCTGATTGCATCGCCCTCGGTGCTGATCCTGATGATCCTGCTGCTGGCCATGGGCGTGATCGTCGGCGTGGTGGACGTGGTCAGCGTCGCCTTTGCCCAGCATCAGGGCCAGCCGGCGGCGGCGAGCATTGTGCTGTCGGTGTACGCCATCGGTTCGTGCCTGGCGGGGCTGGCGTTCGGTACCCTCAAGCTCAAGGCACCGTTGCCCAGGCAGTTCCTGTTCTGCGGCGTGGCCACCGCGTTGACCACCTTGCCGTTGCTGCTGGTGAGCAACATCCCGGGGCTGGCGGTGGCGATCTTTATTTCCGGGCTGTTCTTCGCCCCCACGTTGATCGTGTCCATGGCCCTGGTGGAGCAGATCGTGCCCGCCAGCCGCCTGACCGAAGGCATGACCTGGCTGATCACCGGCCTCAGCATCGGCGTGGCCATCGGCGCCGCCAGTTCCGGTTGGATGATCGACCACTTTGGCGCCACCAGCGGGTTCTGGGTCGCGTTGGTGGCCGGGGCGGTGGTGCTGGGGGCCGCGGTGCTGGGGTATCGGCGGTTGGGATAATCGGCTTATCGCTGGGCAAGCGTCTGCACTGTGGTGGTGCGGAAAATCGCTCAAGGCTTGGCGAGTCAGGTCATTGAGGGTCAGTTTCTTGCGGGTCGCCGCCAGGGCCGCCGCCAAGTGCAGGTCATGGCCGACCCGGACATTGAAGGAGCCGTGCAAGGCTTCTCCGGTGTGTGGCCCAGGGACTGGCACGTAGTGAGGTAGTAGCCCAGTCGACGCAGCAGCGTGACGAGTTCGGGCCAGGTAAATGCCATGTGCTCATCGAGCAGTTTGGCGAGCAGCTTGTTTTGGGCAAGGCGTTTCCTGCGTGTAACTAAATTCAGTTGCAAAAAGTGGTGTTCGTCAATGCTAGCCCGACGTTGTGCGGTCTTCCTGAGACTGATGTAACCCTTGATGACACCTCGCCTTGCGCCTCCCATCCCCCCGCTAATTTTTCCCTCTCCGGTTCGTTTTATAGGGACGACGTGCCTTTGTGCTTCCTGCCTATTGCTCCGGACTCCAAGAAATGAATGCTGAAGACTCCTTGAAACTTGCTCGCCGGTTTATCGGGTTACCCCTGGAAAAACGCCAACTGTTCCTGCAGGCCTTGCAGAAAGAAGGCGTGGACTTTTCCCGGTTTCCGATTCCGGCAGGGGTGCAAGTGGAGGATCGCCAGGCGCTGTCCTACGCGCAGCAGCGCATGTGGTTTCTCTGGCAATTGGACCCGGCCAGCGGGGCCTACAACCTGCCGGGTGCCGTGCGGCTCAAGGGCGCGCTGAGCCTGGATGCGCTGGAGCAGGCGTTTGCCAGCCTGGTTGCGCGCCACGAAACCTTGCGCACCGTGTTCCAGCGCCAGGCGGATGAACGCCTGTTGCAGGTGGCGGCCGACACGTCGTTGACCGTCGAGCAACTCGATCTGAGCCACCTGGCCCTCGCCGAGCGTGAAGAGGCCGTCAACGCCGCTGCGACCCGTCAATCGCTGCTGCCGTTCGACCTGGAAAACGGCCCGCTGCTGCGCGTGCAACTGCTCAAACTCGACGCCCAGGAGCACGTGTTGCTGCTGACCCTGCACCACATCGTCTCCGACGGCTGGTCGATGAACGTGCTGATCGACGAGTTCATCCGCTGCTACGACGCCCATGAGCGCAGCCAGGCCCCACAATTGCCGGCCTTGCCGATCCAGTACAGCGACTACGCCCTGTGGCAGCGCCGCTGGCTCGAAGCCGGCGAGCAGGCGCGTCAGCTGGAGTACTGGCAGGCGCGCCTGGGTGATGAGCACCCGGTGCTGGAGCTGCCCACCGACCGCCCACGCCCGGCCATGCCGAGCTATCAGGGCACGCGCCATGATTTTGCGATCAACCCGCAGCTGGCCGCGCAATTGCGCACCTGTGCGCAAAAGCACAACGTCACCCTGTTCATGCTGTTGCTCGGTGCCTTCAACGTGCTGCTGCATCGTTACACCGGGCAGGGCGATATCCGCGTCGGCGTGCCGATCGCCAACCGCAACCGCACGGAAGTCGAAGGCCTGATCGGCTTTTTCGTCAACACTCAGGTCCTGCGCACCGAGCTGACCGGGCAAACCCTTGTCACTGAGCTGCTGCAAAGCATCAAGGAACACGCACTGGGCGCCCAGGCTCATCAGGAGTTGCCGTTCGAGCGGCTGGTGGAAGCGCTCAAGGTCGAGCGCAGCCTCAGCCATACGCCGCTGTTTCAGGTCATGTACAACCACCAGCCAGTGGTGGCCGACATTGCCGGCGTCAGCACCGCCTCCGGCCTGGAGCTGGCGCTGGTGGAGTGGCAAGGCCGTACCACCCAGTTTGACCTGACCCTCGACACCTATGAAAAATCCGGCACCCTGCACGCCGCGCTGACCTACGCCAATGACCTGTTCGACGCGCTGACCATCGAGCGCATGGCCGGGCATTGGATCCGCCTGTTGCAGGCCATGGTGGCGGACGGCACGCAGCGTATCGGCGAGTTGCCGATGCTGGCCGCAGATGAACAGCAATTGCTGGTCCACGCGTGGAACCAGACCGCCGAGGCGTACCCGACCGAGCGCGGCATCCATCACCTGATCGAAGACCAAGTGCAGGCCACGCCCGACGCGCCGGCGCTGGTGTTCGGCACCACGACGCTGACCTACGCCCAGCTGGATGCGCGTGCCAACCAGCTGGCCCATGCCCTGCGCGAGAAGGGCGTAGCCCCGGACGTGCTGGTCGGAATCTGCATCGAGCGCTCCATCGAAATGGTGGTCGGTCTGCTGGCCATTCTCAAGGCGGGTGGCGCCTACGTTCCGTTGGATCCTGAATATCCCCAGGAACGCCTGGCCTACATGATCGAGGACAGTGGCATTCAGTTGTTGCTCAGCCAGCACAGCCTGTTGCCAGTGCTGCCTGTCGAGGGTATCCAGGTGATTGCCCTGGACCAGCCTGCCAGTTGGCTCGATGGCTACAGCGCCGAGTCGGCAAACGTCCCCCTTCACGCGCTGAACCTGGCCTACGTGATCTACACCTCGGGCTCCACCGGCAAGCCCAAGGGTGCCGGTAACAGTCATCGCGCACTGGTCAACCGCCTGTGCTGGATGCAGCGGGCCTACGGTCTGGATGCCCGCGATGCGGTCCTGCAGAAAACCCCGTTCAGCTTCGACGTCTCGGTGTGGGAGTTTTTCTGGCCGTTGATGACCGGCGCACGCCTGGTGGTCGCGGCCCCTGGCGAGCATCGCGAACCGGCCCGCCTGATCGAGACGATTGGTCGGCACGGCATCACCACGCTGCACTTCGTGCCCTCGATGCTCCAGGCGTTTATCCATGAGCCCGGAGTGCAGGCCTGCACCAGCCTCCAGCGCATCGTGTGCAGCGGCGAAGCCTTGCCGCTGGATGCGCAATTGCAAGTGTTTGCCAAGTTGCCTCAAGCCGGGCTGTTCAACCTCTACGGCCCGACCGAAGCGGCCATCGACGTCACCCACTGGACCTGCGTCGACGAAGGCGCCGACAGCGTGCCCATCGGCCGTCCAATCGCCAACCTCGGCACCTACGTGCTCGATGCCCAGCTCAACCCGGTGCCCGCTGGCGTCAGCGGCGAACTCTACTTGGGCGGCATTGGCCTTGCCCGCAGTTACCACCGGCGCCCGGCGCTCACCGCAGAACGTTTTGTGCCCAGCCCCTTCGGTGACGGCGCGCGTCTGTATCGCACGGGCGACCGCGTGCGTCAGCGGGCCGACGGGGTGATTGAGTACCTTGGCCGTCTCGATCACCAGGTCAAGCTGCGCGGCCTGCGGATCGAGCTGGGTGAAATCGAGACACGCCTGATGCAACACCCCTCGGTGCGCGAAGCCGTGGTACTGGTGCAGGGTGGCAAGCAACTGGTGGCGTACCTGGTGCTGGAGGACACTGCGCCGGTCGACCTCAAAGCCTGGCTGCTCAGCAGCCTGCCCGAGTACATGGTGCCCAGCCATATGGTGCCCCTGGCCAAGCTGCCCGTGACCGCCAACGGCAAGCTCGACCGCAAGGCCCTGCCATTGCCGGATGTCGCGCCACAGCAGGCCTTTGTCGCCCCGGAAAACGACCTGCAGAAAGCCGTGGCGGCGATCTGGAGCGATGTGCTGGGTGTGGAACAGGTCGGCCTGGACGACAACTTTTTCGAACTGGGCGGCGATTCGATCATCTCCATCCAGGTGGTCAGCCGTGCGCGCCAGGCGGGTATTCGCCTCAGCCCACGGGACCTGTTCCAGTACCAGAGCGTGCGCAGCCTGGCGCTGGTGGCGACCTTCGAGCAGGCGACTGCTATCGATCAGGGGCCGGTGACCGGCGAGGTGATCCTCACGCCCGTCCAACACAGCTTTTTCGAGCAGGCGATCCCGGCGCGTCAACACTGGAACCAGTCGTTGCTGCTGACCCCGCGTGAAGCCCTTGAGCCCGCGCGCCTAGAGGCCGCCTTGACTCGGTTGATCAACCACCACGACGCCCTGCGCCTGCGTTTTGTGCAGCAGGCAGACGGTTGGCGACAAGCTCACGCCGAGCCGGTTGCCACCGCGTCGTTGTGGCAATCCCAGGTTGCTGACGAGGCCGAGTTGGCCGCGCTGTGCGACGAGGCGCAACGCAGTCTCGACCTCGAACAGGGCCCGCTGCTGCGCGCGGTCCTGGCCGTGATGGCCGACGGCACCCAGCGCCTGCTGCTGGTGGTGCACCACTTGGCGGTGGACGGTGTGTCGTGGCGCATCCTGCTCGAAGACTTGCAACAGGCCTATCGCAACGCCGCGTTGCCAGCCAAGACCAGCGCCTACCAGCTGTGGGCGCAGCAGTTGCAGCGCCATGCACAGACGCTGGACGAGCAACTGCCGTATTGGCAAGCGCAGACCGCGAGTGCCGATCTGCCGTGCGACAACCCCCAGGGCGGCCTGCAAAATCGCCTGGGCAGCCTGCTGGAGATCCGTCTCAGTGCCGAACACACTCGGCAACTGCTGCAAGATGCCCCGGCGGCCTACCGCACCCAGGTCAACGACCTGCTGCTGACCGCGTTGGCACGGGTCATCAGCCGCTGGAGCGAACAGCCCGCCGCGCTGATCCAGCTGGAAGGCCATGGCCGTGAAGACCTGTTCGACTCGGTTGACCTGAGCCGCACCGTCGGCTGGTTCACCAGCCTGTTCCCTGTGCGCCTGCACGCCGATGGCGAGCTGTCGGCGGCGATCAAATCGGTGAAGGAGCAACTGCGCGCCGTGCCGCACAAAGGCATTGGCTACGGCCTGTTGCGCTACCTCGGCACGCCTGACGCCCGCGAAGCGTTGTCAGCCTTGGCCGCGCCACGCATCACCTTCAACTACCTGGGCCAGTTCGACCGCCAGTTCAATGAGTCGGCGCTGTTCGTCCCGGCTACCCAGGGCAGTGGCCAGGCCCAGGACCCGCAGGCGCCGCTGGCCAACTGGCTGACCGTGGAAGGGCAGGTGTATGGCGGTGAACTCGCTTTGCAGTGGGGATTCAGTCGCGAGATGTTCGACGTGGCGACGGTCCAGCGCCTGGCCGATGACTACAGGGCGGAACTCCAGGCCCTGATCGAACACTGTTGCGCCACGCCGGCGGGGCAGGTCACGCCTTCGGACTTCCCTCTGGCACGCCTGACCCAGCAGCAACTGGACGGCTTGCCCATCGCCGGGCCGGCGATTGCCGATCTCTACCCATTGTCGCCGATGCAGCAGGGCATGTTGTTCCACACCCTGTATGAGCCTGAGGCCGAGGCTTACATCAACCAGTTGCGCCTGGACATCGAAGGCTTGGACCTGCTGGCGTTCGGCCGTGCCTGGCAAGCCGCGCTGGACCGCCATGACATTCTGCGCAGCAGCTTCCACTGGCTTGGCCTGGACAGCGCCCATCAGGTGATCCAGCGCCAGGTCGATGTGCAGTTGCATGTGATCGAAGACATCGACGCCGACTGCGATGCGCTCGCCGTGGCCGAGCGCGAGAAAGGTTTCACACTGAATGCAGCGCCGCTGTTTCGCCTGATGCTGGTACGCGGTGCCGGTACGGCCTGGCACCTGATCTTCACCAGCCACCACATCCTCATGGACGGCTGGAGTAACGCGCAGTTGCTGGGTGAGGTCATCGCTCATTACGCCGGGCACGCCGTGCCAGCGCCGCTGGGGCAGTTCCGCGATTACCTGGGTTGGCTGCATCAGCAAGCTTCGGGCGAAGCGTTCTGGAAAGCCACTCTGGCACCGTTGCAAACGCCCACCTTGCTGGCGCAGGCGCTGCGTGTACCGACCGAAGGCAAAGGCATGGCTGAGCATCGGGTGCTGCTGGGCGACGACTTCACGCGTGCTCTCGGCGAGTTTGCCCGCCGCCACAAAGTCACCCTCAACACCGTGCTTCAAGGCGCCTGGAGCTTGTTGCTGCAGCGCTATACCGGGCAGGACTGCGTGGCCTTTGGCGCCACGGTCGCGGGGCGCTCGGCACCGTTGCCGGGAATCGAACAGCAACTGGGCCTGTTCATCAACACGCTGCCCATTGTCAGCGCGGCCTCGCCAGCGCTGTCGGTGGCCGGTTGGCTGAGCGAACTGCAAGCGCTCAACCTGAGCCTGCGCGACCACGAACATGTGCCGCTCTACGACATCCAGGGCTGGGCGGGGCAGCAGGGCGCTGCGTTGTTCGACACCTTGTTGGTGTTCGAAAACTTCCCGGTGGCCGAAGCCTTGAAACAAGGCGCGCCCGCCGGCCTGACGTTCGGCCGCCTGCACAACCATGAGCAGACCCACTATCCGCTGACGCTGGGGATCGAGTTGGGCGCCAGCCTGCGCCTGGAGTTCGGCTACGACCAGGCCCGATTCAGCGCGCAGCAGGTTGCTCGACTGAGCGGCAACCTGCATCACCTGCTGGTGCAGATGCTCGCAGACGCCCAGGCACCGCTTGGCAACCTGCGCCTGCTCGACGCCGCTACTCACCGCGACGTGCTCGCCCATAGCCGGGCGACCGGTGCCGCCCCGCGCCAGCTGCGCGTGCACGAACGTATCGCCGCCCAAGCTGCCGCCACACCTGACGCGCTGGCGGTACAAGCGGGCGACGCGCGCCTGAGCTACGCACAGCTGAATGACCACGCCAACCGTCTTGCCCATCGCCTGCTGGCGCTGGGTGTTGGCCCAGGCCAGCGCGTCGGCCTGGCGGCCCGACGTGGCCCGCAGTTGATCGTCAGCCTGCTGGCGGTGCTCAAAAGCGGCGCCGCCTATGTGCCGCTGGACCCGAACTATCCGACCGAACGCCTGGCCTACATGCTGGCGGACAGCCGCCTGGACCTGCTGCTCAGCGAAACCGGGCTGCTGGCCGACCTGCCACTGCCCCAAGGGCTGGCGCGTTTGGACTTCACCGCGTCGGGCGCAGAGTTGGCCGACTACCCGTCGACCCCTCCCGCCAACCATGCCGCCGCTGCCGACCTGGCCTATGTGATCTACACCTCCGGCTCGACCGGGTTACCCAAGGGCGTGGCTATCGACCATGCCGCCCTCAGCCAGTTCTGCGACAGCGCCGAGGCTTACAGCCGCTTGAGTGCTTCTGATCGCGTGCTGCAATTTGCGACGTTCAGCTTTGACGGCTTCGTCGAGCAATGCTACCCGCCGCTGTGTGTGGGCGCGGCGTTGATCATGCGCGGCGATGAGTTGTGGGATGCCGGGCAACTGGCCCGCGAAATCGTCGAGCAGGGCGTGACCCTGGCGGACTTGCCGGCTGCGTACTGGTATCTGCTCGCCAAGGAATGCGCCGTCGACCGACGCACCCTGGGCAACCTGCGCCAGGTCCACGTGGGTGGCGAGGCGATGTCGGTGGAAGGGCTGCGCGCCTGGCATACCGCCGGCCTGGGTGGCGTGCGCCTGGTCAACACCTACGGGCCCACCGAGGCCACCGTTGTGTCCAGCGTGCACGACTGCCAGTTGGCGGACGCCAGCGATGCGTTTGGCGTGCCGATTGGCCGGGCCATCGAAGGCCGTGCCTTGTATGTGCTGGACAGTGGTTTCGAACTGCTGGCCAGCGATGGCGTGGGCGAGCTGTGCATCGGCGCCGAGCACGGCCTGGCGCAATGCTATTTTGACCGCCCGGCGTTGACCGCCGAGCGCTTCCTGCCGGACCCGTTTTCCGCCGTGCCGGGTGCACGGCTCTACCGCAGTGGCGATCTGGCCCGTTACAACGAGGCGGGTGCGCTGGAGTACGTCGGGCGTATCGACCATCAAGTGAAAATTCGCGGTTTCCGCGTGGAAATGGGCGAGATCGAAGCCAGCCTGCAAGCCTTGCCGTCGTTGCGTGAAGCGGCTGTCATCGCGCAACCGAGCGCGACGGGCACGCAATTGGTGGCGTATGTGGTGCCCGTTACGGCGCAGACGCTCGACCCGCAAGCATTGGCGGCCACCTTGCGCCAGTCCCTGCCGGACTACATGGTGCCGGGGCAATGGGTCATCCTTGAGGCCTTGCCGTTGAACAACAACGGCAAGCTTGACCGTCGCGCATTGCCGGCGCCGGACCTGAATCAAGCGCGCCAGGCCTACCTGGCGCCGCAGAATCCCCTGCAATCGCGATTGGCCGTCATCTGGCAAGCAGTGTTGCAAGTGGAACAGGTGGGCCTCAACGACCACTTCTTCGAACGCGGCGGCCATTCGTTGCTGGCGACCCAAGTGGTCTCGCGGGTGCGTCATGACCTGAAGCTGGAAGTGCCGTTGCGCGCACTGTTCGAACAACCGACGCTGGAAGCGTTCGCAGTCGCTTGCGCCGGGTTGCAGACCGCCCCGGCGCTGCCGCTGGTGGCGGTGACGCGGGACCAGCCGCTGGCGCTGTCGTTCGCCCAGGAGCGCCAATGGTTCCTCTGGCAACTGGACCCGACCAGCGCGGCTTACCACGTGCCGAGTGCACTGCATCTGCGCGGACGCTTGGACGTCGCGGCGCTGGAGCAGGCGTTCCAGGTTCTGGTGCAGCGCCATGAGCCGCTGCGCACCACCTTTGTGGAAGAGGGCGAGCACACCTGGCAAGTGATTCATCCGCGCCTGGCGATGCCGATCGAACGCCAGCGGGTCGTGGCCTCGGCGATCGAGCACGCGGTGGCGCAGGAAATCCAGCGTCCGTTCGACCTGGTCAATGGCCCGCTGATGCGCGTCAACTTGCTGGAGGTCGAGGCCGAGCACCATGTGCTGGTGATCACCCAGCACCACATCATCTCCGACGGTTGGTCGATGCAAGTGATGGTCGACGAGCTGGTGGCGCTCTATCAGGGCCAGGCTGAGTTGCCTGCGCTGCCGATCCAGTACGTCGACTATGCCCAGTGGCAACGTGACTGGATGGCGGCCGGTGAAAAACAGCGCCAACTCGACTACTGGCGCACCCGTTTGGGCACCGAGCATCCGGTGCTTGAGCTGCCGCTGGATCATCCGCGGCCGGCGCTGCAAAGCCATCGTGGCGCACGCCGGCAAGTCCAGCTCGACAACGCGCTGGTCGCTGAGCTCAAGGCGCTGGCCCAGCGTCAGGAAGTGACCCTGTTCGTGCTGCTGCTAGCGTCGTTCCAGACCTTGCTGCATCGCTACAGCGGCCAGTCCCGGATCCGTGTCGGCGTACCGATCGCCAACCGTAATCGCCTGGAAACCGAGCGCCTGCTGGGCTTCTTCGTCAACACCCAGGTGCTGCAAGCCGACGTGCACGGGCAGATGGCCTTCGACCAATTGCTCGCCCAGGTCAAGCAGCGGGCCCTGGACGCCCAGGCGCATCAGGACCTGCCGTTCGAACAACTGGTCGAAGCCCTGCAGCCGGAGCGCAGCCTTAGCCATAACCCGCTGTTCCAGGTGATGTTCAACCACCAGGACAACCTGCGTGCGGCCCCGCTGCAATTGCCGGGCCTGGACCTGCAAGCGGTGGATTGGGCCGGGCACAGCACCCAGTTTGACCTGAACCTGGAGACCGAAGAGTCCGCCGAAGGCCTGTGGGCGTCCCTGACCTATGCCACCGACCTGTTCGACGCCACCACCGTCGAGCGCCTGGCCGAGCACTGGCAAAACCTGTTGCGCGCCGTGGTGAACGATGCGTCCCAGGCCGTGGATGAGCTGGCGATGCTCAGCGCACCGCAATGGCAACAGATGGTCGAGGCCTGGAACGACACGTCGGTGGATTATCCCCGCGAGCGTTGCGTGCACACGCTGTTCGAGGCCCGGGCCCTGGCACAACCGGACGCGCTGGCGCTGCAGTTCAAGGGTCAGGCCCTCAGCTACGGCGAACTCAACCGTCGCGCCAACCGCCTGGCCCATCGCCTGATTGCGGCGGGCGTAGGCCCGGACGTGCTGGTGGCGGTGCATGTCGAGCGTTCGCTGGACATGGTGATCGGCCTGTTGGCGACCCTCAAGGCGGGTGGCGCGTATGTGCCGCTCGACCCGCAGTTCCCGGCGGACCGCTTGGCCTTCATGCTTGAAGACAGCCGTGCGCGAGTGTTGCTGACCCAGTCGCACCTGGACGGCAGCCTGGCGCACCCGCAGGGTGTGCAGGTGCTGATGGTCGAGGCGGATGACAACGCCGCCGAGCACGACCCGCAGGTCAACGTCACGCCGGAACACCTGGCCTACGTGATCTACACCTCCGGCTCCACCGGCACGCCCAAGGGTGTGATGGTGCGCCACGAGGCGCTGTGCAGTTTCACCTGCGGGATGGCCGGCACCCTGGACATCGGTGCTGACGCCCGCGTCTTGTCGCTGACCACCTTCTCGTTCGACATCTTCGCCCTGGAGCTGTACGTGCCGCTGACGGTCGGCGCCACCGTGCTGCTGAGTGGCCAGGAACTGGCCCTCGACCCCGAAGCCATCATCGACCTGGTGCACAGCCAGTGTGCCAACGTCCTGCAAGCCACGCCGTCGACCTGGCGCATGCTGCTGGAGAGCCCGCGTGCCCAGCTGCTGCGCGGTATCAAATGCCTGTGCGGCGGCGAAGCACTGCCGTCGGACCTGGCCCAGCGCCTGCTCGACCTGCAAGGCCCGCTGTGGAACCTCTATGGCCCGACGGAAACCACTATCTGGTCGGCAGCCCATCGTCTGCACGAGGCCCAGCCTTTGGTCGGGCGGCCTATCGCCAATACCGCGTTGTTCATCCTCAATGCCGGCTTGACCCCAAGCCCGGTGGGCGCGGCCGGTGAGTTGCTGATCGGCGGCGTCGGCCTGGCGCGCGGTTACCACGAGCGTCCCGCGCTGACCGCCGAGCGATTTGTGCCTAACCCGTATGGTGCGCCGGGCGAACGCCTGTACCGCACCGGCGACCTGGCCCGCTACCGCGCCGACGGTGTGGTGGAGTACATCGGCCGGGTCGACCATCAGGTCAAGGTGCGTGGGTTCCGTATCGAACTGGGTGAAGTCGAAGCCTGCCTGCGCGAGCAGGCCGGTATACGCGAAGCCGTGGTCCTGGCCGACAACGATCGTTTGATCGCCTACCTGGTCAGTTCCGCGCCCGACGCGCCGGAGGTCTACAAGGCGGCCCTGCGCGAGCGCCTGCCGGACTACATGGTGCCGGCGCACCTGATGTTCCTCGACAGCCTGCCCCTGACCCCCAATGGCAAGCTTGATCGCAAGGCATTGCCGGCGGTGGACGCGGCGCTGTTGCGCACCGGGCATGTGGCGCCCGTGACGCCGCGTGAGCAGCAGGTCGCGGCCATTTGGGCCGACGTGCTGGATCTGCCGCAGGTCGGTCTCGATGACCACTTCTTCGAACTGGGTGGGCATTCGCTGCTGGCCACACGGGTAGTCTCGCGGGTTCGCCAGGCACTGGCGCTGGAAGTGGCGCTCAAGACTCTGTTCGAACACCCGCTGCTGGGTGACTTCGTGCAGGCCTTGGGCGAGGAGGGCGTGGTTGCGCCGGCCTTGCTCAAGGCTGACCGCCGCCAACCGCTGCCGCTGTCCTACGCCCAGGAACGCCAATGGTTCCTCTGGCAACTGGACCCACACAGCACCGCGTACCACATCCCCAGCGCCTTGCGTTTGCACGGGCAGCTTGACCTGGGGGCGCTGCAACGCAGTTTCGATACCTTGCTGGCGCGCCATGAAAGCCTGCGCACCCATGTGCGCCAGGACGCCGCCGCTACCGTGCAGGTGATTGAGGACTCGGGCCTGATCGAAATCGACCTGGCCGACACCGATGAAGCCAGCCTCAAGGCACGGGTCGCTGAGGTGGTCGCGCAGCCGTTCGAGCTGCTGCGCGGGCCGCTGCTGCGGGTCAAACTGCTGCGCCTGGCGGCTGATGATCATGTACTGGTGCTGGTGCAGCACCACATCGTCTCCGATGGCTGGTCGATGCAACTGATGGTCGAGGAACTGGTGCAGCTGTATGCCGCCTTCAGCCAAGGCCACATGCCAGACTTGCCAGCCTTGCCGATCCAGTACGCCGACTACGCCCTGTGGCAGCGCAACTGGATGGAGGCCGGCGAGAAGGCCCGCCAACTGGCGTACTGGCAGGCCCAGTTGGGTGGCGTGCAGCCGGTACTGGAGTTGCCTTTCGACTACCTGCGCCCGGCGGTACAAAGTCACCGTGGCGCACGCCTGGGAATCGAGTTGCAACCGCAACTCTTGGCCGGTTTGCGCCGCTTGGCCCAAGGCGCCGGTGTGACGTTGCCGATGGTGCTGTTGGCGTCCTACCAGGCGTTGCTGCACCGCTACAGCGGCCAGGAAGACGTGCGCGTGGGCGTGCCGATTGCCAACCGCAATCGCCTGGAAACCGAGGGGCTGATCGGCTTCTTCGTCAACACCCAGGTGCTCAAGGCCGATATCCACGGGCAGATGAGTGTCGTGCAACTGCTGCAACAGGTACGCCAGCGCTCTCTGGAGGCCCAGGCCCACCAGGACCTGCCGTTCGAGCAACTGGTAGAAGCCCTGCAACCCGAGCGCAGCATGAGCCTGAGCCCGCTGTTCCAGGTGCTGTTCAACCATCGCGTAACCTCGGCTGCCCATCACCTGCAGCGCCTCACCGAACTCGATGTCGAGGTGCTGAGTTGGGATGAAGGCGTGGCCCAGTTCGACCTGGCACTGGATGTGGAGGAAAGCCAGGCGACCCTGCGGGCTTCCCTGAACTACGCCACCGACCTGTTTGCGCCCGCCACGATTGAACGCATGGCCGGCCACTGGCAGAACCTGTTGCAGGCGATGGTCGCCGACCAACAGCAACCCATCAGCCAACTCAACCTGCTGGGCCAGGACGAGCAACACCACATTCTTCAACTGTGGGACCAGACCGACGCCGGCTTCTCGGCCAAGCGTCTGGTCCACGAATTAGTCGCCGACCGCGCCCGGGAAAACCCGGATGCAGTCGCGGTGAAATTCGACGCGCAAACCCTGAGCTACGGCGAGCTGGATCGCCAGGCCAATCGCTTGGCCCATGCATTGATCGCCCGTGGCGTCGGCCCCGAAGTGCGCGTGGCGATTGCCATGCCGCGTAGCGCCGAGATCATGGTGGCGTTCCTGGCGGTGATGAAAGCCGGTGGCGTCTACGTGCCGCTGGACATCGAGTACCCGCGTGATCGCCTGCTGTACATGATGCAGGACAGCCGCGCGCAGTTGCTGCTGACCTACACCCGTGCCTTGCAGCAACTGCCGATCCCCGACGGCCTTGATTGCCTGGCAATTGATCGTACCGAGGAATGGGCAGGCTTCAGCGACACGGCACCGCAGGTGAAACTGGACGGCGACAACCTGGCCTACGTGATCTACACCTCCGGCTCCACCGGCATGCCCAAGGGCGTAGCGGTGTCCCACGGCCCGTTGGTGGCGCACATCATCGCCACCGGCGAGCGTTATGAAACATCCCCGGCCGATTGCGAACTGCATTTCATGTCGTTTGCCTTCGACGGCTCCCACGAAGGCTGGATGCACCCGCTGATCAACGGCGCCAGCGTGCTGATTCGCGATGACAGCCTGTGGCTGCCGGAGTACACCTACCAGCAGATGCATCGCCATCACGTGACCATGGCCGTGTTCCCGCCGGTGTACCTGCAACAGTTGGCCGAACATGCCGAGCGCGACGGTAACCCGCCCAAGGTTCGTGTGTATTGCTTCGGCGGTGATGCCGTGGCCCAGGCCAGCTATGACCTGGCTTGGCGCGCACTCAAGCCGACCTACCTGTTCAACGGTTACGGCCCGACGGAAACCGTGGTCACGCCGTTACTGTGGAAAGCGCGCAAGGGCGACCCCTGCGGAGCCGTCTACGCGCCGATCGGCACGCTGCTGGGCAACCGCAGCGGCTACGTGCTGGACGCGCAACTCAACCTGCAACCCATCGGCGTCGCCGGCGAGTTGTACCTGGGCGGTGAGGGCGTGGCCCGGGGTTACCTGGAGCGTCCGGCCCTGACCGCCGAACGCTTTGTGCCGGACCCATTCGGCAAGCCCGGCAGCCGTGTGTATCGCAGCGGCGACCTGACCCGTGGCCGCCCGGATGGTGTGGTGGATTACCTCGGTCGCGTCGACCATCAAGTGAAAATCCGGGGCTTCCGTATCGAGCTGGGCGAGATCGAAGCCCGTCTGCGCGAACAGGACAATGTCGGTGAAACCGTCGTGGTGGCCCATGAAGGCCCGACCGGCAAACAACTGGTCGCCTACGTGGTACCGGCAGACACCCTCCTGGCCGATGAAAGCGAGTTCCGCGACAGCCTGCGCCGCGCGCTCAAAACCCACCTGCCGGACTACATGGTGCCGACGCACTTCATGTTCCTGGCACAAATGCCGCTGACCCCCAACGGCAAACTCGACCGCAAGGGCTTGCCCGAACCGGACGCGAGCCTGTTGCAACAGGCCTATGTGGCCCCCGAAACCGAGCTGGAACAGCAGATCGCCGCGATCTGGGCCGACGTGCTGCGCCTGCCGCAGGTGGGCCTGAACGACAACTTCTTCGAAGTGGGCGGCCATTCCCTGCTGGCGATCCAGATCACCTCGCGGGTCCAGGCCGAACTGGGCCTGGAAGTGCCGTTGCTGGAAGTGTTCCAGACCGAAACGCTGCGCGCCTATGTACAGGCCGCCGCCACCTTCCGCGCCGGCAGTGCGGAAGATTTTGATGACCTTCGTGACTTTTTGAGCGAACTAGAGGCGATTTGACCCATGCTTTCCAACCCTAATATCGATCTGGTTTCGCGCTTCCTTCGCCTGCCTCTGGAACAGCGCCAGCAGTTTTACCAGCGCCTGCAAAGCCGGGGTATGAGCTTCGCTCAACTGCCGATTGCCTCGATCCGTGAGGACGGCCAGATGCTGCCGTTGTCCTACGCCCAGGAGCGCCAGTGGTTTCTCTGGCAACTGGACCCGGACAGCGCCACTTACCATATTCCCGGCGCACTGCGTTTGCAGGGCCGTCTGGACTTGGCGGCGCTGCAACGCGCGTTCGACAGCCTGCTGGCCCGCCATGAAAGCCTGCGCACACGCCTGGTACAGGACGGCGAGCGCCTGCTGCAAAACGTAGCGCCTGAGGCGCGCATCGAGATACGCCAGGACGTTGCCGACGAACAGCAATTGCTGGCGCGCGTCGGGGCTGAGATAGCCCGGCCTTTCGATTTGCAGGCGGGGCCGCTGTTGCGCGTGAGCTTGCTGCAATTGGCCGAAGACGAGCATGTGCTGGTGATGGTGCAGCACCACATCATTTCCGATGGTTGGTCGATGCAGGTCATGGTCGAGGAACTGGTGCAGTTCTACGCCGCGCACAGCCAAGGCCGGGAGGTGCAACTGCCGGGTTTGCCGATCCACTACGCCGACTACGCGCTGTGGCAGCGCAGCTGGATGGAGGCCGGGGAGAAGGCCCGTCAATTGGCCTACTGGCAGGACCTGCTGGGCGGTGAGCAACCGGTGCTGGAATTACCCCTGGACCATCCGCGCCCGGCGCAGCAAAGCCATTGCGGCGCCAGCTTGCAGGTGCATCTGCCGGCGGACCTGGTGGCCGGTATCAAGCGCCTGGCCCAGCAAGAGGGCGTAACCCCGTTCATGCTGTTGCTGGCCTCGTTCCAGACCCTGCTGTTTCGCTACAGCGGCCAGTCGGACATCCGCATCGGCGTACCGAATGCCAACCGCAACCGCGTGGAAACCGAGCGGCTGATCGGCTTTTTCGTCAACACCCAAGTGCTCAAGGCCGACCTGGACGGGCAGATGAGCTTTGCCGAACTGCTGCAACAGGCCAAGCGCCGCTCCCTGGAAGCCCAGGCGCACCAAGACTTGCCGTTTGAACAACTGGTGGTGGCGCTGCAACCTGAGCGCAGCCTGAGCCACAACCCGCTGTTCCAAGTGATGTTCAACCACCAGACCGACGCCCAGGGCGGACGCGATGGCCAGCAATTACCCGGCCTGCGGGTGGCGCAGCTGGATTGGGAAAACCAGACCACGCATTTCGACCTGAGCCTGGACACCCATGAGTCCGCTGAAGGCCTCTGGGCGGCGTTGACCTATGCCACCGACCTGTTCGAAAGCGCAACCATCGAACGCTTGGCGCAGCATTGGCAGAACCTGCTCCAGGCGGCAGTGAGCGCACCTCGCAGCCGTCTTTGCGTGCTGTCGATGCTCGATGCGCCCGAACAACAGCGGATGCTCAAGGACTGGAATGCCCCCGCCACCGTCGCGGCACCGCATGCCGTGCACCAGTTGTTCGAGGCCCAGGCCCGCGAACATCCGGCGCGCCAGGCGCTGGCCCTGGATGACCAAACGCTCAGCTACGGTGAACTGAACCGCCAGGCCAATCGCCTGGCACACTACCTGATCGCCCAGGGCGTAGGCCCGGAAGTGCTGGTGGGGATCGCGGTCGAGCGCTCCTTTGCTATGGTGGTCAGCCTGTTGGCGGTGCTCAAGGCGGGTGGTGCCTACGTGCCGCTTGACCCTGAATACCCGCGTGAACGCCTGGTACATATGCTCGATGACAGTGGTGTGCGCCTGGTGTTAACCCAATCCCACCTGCGCGATCGTTTGCCATTGCCGGCCGATCTGACGGCGCTGGACATCGACCTGGCCGACGCGCAGCTGGCGCAGTGTGCCGAGCACAACCCGCCTACCGCGTTCGAGCCCCGCAGCCTGGCGTATGTCATCTACACCTCCGGCTCCACCGGCAAGCCAAAAGGCGTTGCCATCAGCCATGCGGCATTGAGCGAATTCGCCGGTATCGCGGCCGAGTATTCGCGTCTGGTCGCGGACGACCGCGTACTGCAGTTCGCGACCCTTAACTTCGATGGCTTTGTCGAGCAGCTGTACCCGGCCCTGACCTTGGGCGCGACGGTCGTGTTGCGCGGGCCGCAGTTGTGGGACGGCGCGGACCTGTACCGACAGATTATCGACCAAGGCATCACCCTGGCCGACTTGCCCACGGCCTATTGGAAACTGTTCCTGCAGGATTGCCTGGCAGCGGGGCCACGGCCCTATGGCGCATTGCGCCAGGTGCATATCGGCGGCGAAGCGATGCCGTTGGATGGCCCGGTGCTGTGGCGACGCGCGGGGTTGGGGCATGTACGCCTGCTCAATACCTACGGGCCGACCGAGGCCACGGTGGTGTCCAGCGTGCTCGATTGCAGCGATGACAATGCCGTGATGGGTGCGACGGCCAGCCCGATTGGTCGCGCGTTGCCGGGGCGCGGCCTGTATGTGTTGGACCCTGACCTTAACCTGTTGCCGGTGGGCGCCGTGGGTGAGCTGTACATTGCCAGTGCCGGCGGCCTGGCCCGTGATTACCTGCAACGCCCGAGCCTGACTGCCGAACGTTTTGTCGCCGACCCGTTCAGCACCCTGGGCGAGCGTCTTTACCGCACCGGTGACCTGGCGCGTTATCGCGCTGACGGGGTGATCGAATATGTCGGTCGCGTCGACCATCAGGTCAAAATTCGCGGGTTCCGTATCGAGTTGGGTGAGATCGAAGCGCTCCTGTTGGCACAGGAGGCGGTGCGCGAAGCCTTCCTGCTGGCCGCCGACAACCAGTTGGTGGCCTACCTCGTACCGGCCCAACCGTTGTCCGCGGCGGAACAGGCTGCGGCGGGCGAAACGCTCAAGGCCACCTTGCGTGAGCAACTGCCCGATTACATGGTGCCTGCGCACCTGATCTTCCTCGACCGCAT
This sequence comes from Pseudomonas simiae, assembly GCF_000934565.1. Classification (NCBI taxonomy): domain Bacteria; kingdom Pseudomonadati; phylum Pseudomonadota; class Gammaproteobacteria; order Pseudomonadales; family Pseudomonadaceae; genus Pseudomonas; species Pseudomonas simiae. The sequence goes on from NZ_CP010896.1 coordinate 2,460,624, forward strand.
GCCGTTGAACCCCAACGGCAAGCTTGACCGCCAGGCGCTGCCCAAACCCGATGGCAGCGCGGTGCAACAGGCCTGGCAGGCACCGGTTACGCCACGGCAACAGCAGGTTGCGGCGATCTGGGCCGATATTCTTGGCGTCGAGCGTGTGGGCCTGACCCATCACTTCTTCGAACTGGGCGGGCATTCACTGCTGGCCATGCAAGTGGTCTCGCGCATTCGTCAGGCATTGAAGCTCGAAGTGCCGCTCAAGCTGCTGTTCGAACAGCCGCGCCTGGAGGGGTTTGTCGCCGCACTGGCAACCCAGGACCCAGACGCACCGACCGCGCCCGCGCTGTTGCCGGTAGGGCGGGACCAGCCGTTGCCGCTGTCCTACGCCCAGGAGCGCCAGTGGTTTTTGTGGCAACTGGAGCCGCAAAGCGCCGCGTACCACATCCCCAGCGCCTTGCGTTTGAAAGGGCAGCTTGACTTGGGCGCACTGCAACGCAGTTTCGATACCTTGCTGGCTCGGCATGAAAGCCTGCGCACCCATTTGCGCCAGGAGCGCGACCGCACGGTTCAGATAATTTCGCCGCAGGTGTCGTTGCAGATAGCGCACGCCGAGGTGCATGAAGCGCAACTCAAGGCACGGGTCGAGGCCGAAATCGCCCAACCCTTCAATCTGGAACAAGGGCCTTTGCTGCGGGTTTCGTTGCTGCGCATCGCCGCTGATGAACATGTACTGGTCTTGGTGCAGCATCACATCGTGTCCGATGGCTGGTCGATGCAACTGATGGTTGAAGAGCTGGTGCAACTGTATGCGGCCTACAGCCAGGGACAGGTGTTGCAATGGCCGGCGCTGCCGATTCAGTACGCCGACTACGCCGTATGGCAGCGCAACTGGATGGAGGCGGGCGAGAAGGCCCGTCAACTGGCGTATTGGCGCGACATGCTCGGCGGTGAGCAGAGCGTGTTGGCGTTGCCGTTCGACCACCCGCGTCCTGCTGTGCAAAGCCATCGTGGCGCGCGCCTGGCATTCGAACTGCCCGGCGCGTTGACCCAAGGCCTCAAGGCCTTGGCCAAGCAGCAGGACGTGACCTTGTTCATGCTGCTATTGGCCTCGTTCCAGACGCTGCTGCACCGCTACAGTGGCCAGGAAGAGATCCGTGTCGGGGTGCCGATCGCCAACCGCAATCGCAGCGAGACCGAGCGTCTGATCGGCTTCTTCGTCAACACCCAGGTGCTCAAGGCCGATCTCCACGGGCAGATGAGCGTCGAGCAGCTGTTGCAACAGGCCCGGCAACGGGCGCTGGACGCCCAGGCCCACCAGGACCTGCCCTTCGAACAACTGGTGGAAGCGCTGCAACCCGAACGCAGCCTGAGCCACAACCCGTTGTTCCAAGTGATGTTCAACCACCAGACCGACGTGGGCCAGGCTCAGGTTCAGCAGCAACTGCCGAATCTTTCGGTAGAGGGGTTGGAATGGGAAAGCAAGACGGCGCATTTCGACCTGGACCTGGATATCCAGGAATCCACCGAAGGTATCTGGGCCACGCTCGGCTATGCGCAGGACCTGTTTGAGGCCAGTACCGTGCAACGCATGGCGCGACACTGGCAGAACCTGTTGCAAGGCATGGTTGCCGACCCACGGCAGACTCTCAGCCAATTGAACCTGCTGGACAACACCGAACGGCAGCAGATCCTTCAACGGTGGGACCAGAGCGACGCAGGTTTCTCGGCCAAGCGTCTGGTTCACGAGTTGGTGGCCGACCGCGCCGGGGAAACCCCCGAGGCGGTGGCGGTGAAATTTGGCGAGCAACAGCTGACTTACGGCGAGCTGGACCGCCAGGCCAACCGCCTGGCCCATGCATTGATCGCCCGTGGCGTTGGCCCCGAAGTGCGCGTGGCGATTGCCATGCCACGCAGCGCCGAGATCATGGTGGCGTTCCTGGCGGTGATGAAAGCCGGCGGCGTCTACGTGCCGCTGGACATCGAATACCCGCGTGACCGCCTGCTGTACATGATGCAGGACAGCCGTGCCCGATTGCTGTTGACCCATTCGACGGTGCAACAGCGCTTACCGATTCCAGACGGCCTGGAAGCCCTTGCCGTGGACCAGACGCAAGCCTGGTCCGCCAACGACGACAGCGCACCCGAGGTCGTGCTGGATGGCGACAACCTCGCCTACGTGATCTACACCTCCGGCTCCACCGGCATGCCCAAGGGCGTAGCGGTGTCCCACGGCCCGTTGGTGGCGCACATCATTGCCACCGGCGAGCGTTATGAAACATCGCCGGCCGATTGCGAACTGCATTTCATGTCGTTTGCCTTCGACGGCTCCCACGAAGGCTGGATGCACCCGCTGATCAACGGCGCCAGCGTGCTGATTCGCGATGACAGCCTGTGGCTGCCGGAGTACACCTACCAGCAGATGCATCGCCATCACGTGACCATGGCCGTGTTCCCGCCGGTGTACCTGCAACAGTTGGCCGAACATGCCGAGCGCGACGGTAACCCGCCCAAGGTTCGTGTGTATTGCTTCGGCGGTGATGCCGTGGCCCAGGCCAGCTATGACCTGGCTTGGCGCGCACTCAAGCCGACCTACCTGTTCAACGGTTACGGCCCGACGGAAACCGTGGTCACGCCGTTACTGTGGAAAGCGCGCAAGGGCGACCCCTGCGGAGCCGTCTACGCGCCGATCGGCACGCTGCTGGGCAACCGCAGCGGCTACGTGCTGGACGCGCAACTCAACCTGCAACCCATCGGCGTCGCCGGCGAGTTGTACCTGGGCGGTGAGGGCGTGGCCCGGGGTTACCTGGAGCGTCCGGCCCTGACCGCCGAACGCTTTGTGCCGGACCCATTCGGCAAGCCCGGCAGCCGTGTGTATCGCAGCGGCGACCTGACCCGTGGCCGCCCGGATGGTGTGGTGGATTACCTCGGTCGCGTCGACCATCAAGTGAAAATCCGGGGCTTCCGTATCGAGTTGGGCGAGATCGAAGCCCGCCTGCGCGAGCAGGACAGTGTCGGAGAAACCGTGGTGGTGGCCCAGGAGGGGCCGAGCGGCAAGCAACTTGTTGCCTATGTAGTGCCGCTCGACCCGCTGCTGATCGACGACGCAGTGGCGCAGTCGACCTGCCGCGAAGCCCTGCGCCGCGCCCTGAAAGCCCGCTTGCCGGACTATATGGTGCCCACGCACCTGATGTTCCTTGAGCGCATGCCGCTGACGCCGAACGGCAAGCTTGACCGCAAGGGCTTGCCGCGCCCGGATGTCAGCCAGATGCAGCAGGTGTACGTGGCGCCGCAGAGTGAGCTGGAGCAGAAGATCGCGGCGATCTGGTCCGACGTGCTGCGTCTGCCACGTGTTGGTTTGCACGATAACTTCTTCGAATTGGGCGGTGACTCGATCATCTCGATCCAGGTGGTCAGCCGTGCCCGCCAGGCCGGTGTGCGCTTCACGCCCAAGGATCTGTTCCAGCACCAGACGGTCCAGAGCCTGGCGGCCGTGGCCCGCGAAGGCGAGGGCGCGGTGGTGCTGGATCAGTCGGCATTGACCGGTGATTTGTTGTTGCTGCCCGTCCAGCAGGCGTTTTTCGCCGATAACATCCCCCAGCGTCACCACTGGAACCAGTCGGTGGTGCTACAGCCACACCAGGCGTTGCAGGCGCCGCTGCTGGTGGCGGCGCTGCAGGCCTTGATCGTGCATCACGACGCCTTGCGCATCGGTTTCGTCCAGGGCGCGGCAGGCTGGAGCGCGGCGTATCGCGGGCCGCAGCAGCATCAGGCCGAGCAGGTCCTGTGGCAGACCACCTTGAATGCGGTCGAAGAGTTGGAGGCCCTGGGTGAGGAAGCCCAGCGCAGCCTCGACCTGAGCGAAGGGCCGCTGCTGCGTGCAGTGCTCGTCGATCTGGCCGACGGCTCCCAGCGCTTGCTGCTGGTGATTCATCACTTGGTGGTGGACGGCGTGTCCTGGCGCATCCTGCTGGAAGACCTGCAAACGGCTTACCGCCAAGTTGCCCAAGGTGCCACGGTCGTGTTGCCCGCCAAGACCAGCGCGATCCGGGCCTGGGCCGAGCGTCTGCAAGCCTATGCACGCAGCGCCGCACTGGCGCAGGAACTGGCCTGGTGGCAGACGCAGTTGCAAGGCAGCCCAACCGGCCTGCCGGGGGCCGATCCACAGGCCAGTTTGAGCAACCGGCATGCGCTGAGCGTGACCACCCATCTGGATCAGGTCTTCACGCGGCGTCTGTTGCAGGACGCCCCCAGTGCTTACCGCACCCAGATCAATGACCTGTTGCTGACCGCACTGGCGCGCGTCGTTGTGCGCTGGACCGGTGACGCGTCGATGTTGATCCGCCTGGAAGGCCATGGCCGTGAAGACCTGTTCGACGAGATCGACCTGACCCGTACCGTCGGCTGGTTCACCAGCCTCTACCCGGTGAAGCTGGTGCCGACCGATTCGCTGGCCGGCTCCCTCAAGCAGATCAAGGAGCAGCTGCGCGCGATTCCCGACAAGGGCCTGGGCTTTGGTGCCCTGCGTTACCTGGGGAATGCCGAGGCTCAACAGGCCCTGAGCGAACTGCCGCGCCCACGCATCACCTTCAACTACCTGGGGCAATTCGACGGCAGTTTTGACGGCGGCGAAGAAGGCTTGTTCGTCCCCTCCGGTGATGGCAGTGGTGCCGAACAGAGTGGCGAGGCCCCGCTGGGCAACTGGTTGGAAATCAACGGCCAGGTCTACGCGGGCGAATTGAAGTTGAACTGGAGCTTCAGCCAGCAGATGTTCGACGAGGCGACGGTACAACGCCTGGCGGATGACTACGCCGCGGAACTCAAGGCGTTGATCGAGCACTGTGGTGTCAACCAGGGTGTCACGCCTTCGGACTTCCCGCTGGCGCGCCTGTCCCAGGCGCAACTGGACAGCTTGCCGGTGACGGTGGCTGACATCGAAGACGTTTACCCGCTGTCGCCGATGCAGCAAGGCATGCTCTTCCAATCGCTGTACGGCGAAGGCTCGGGTGACTACATCAACCAGATGCGCATCGATGTCGAGGGCCTGGATGTACCGCGCTTCCGCCAGGCCTGGCAGGCGGCGGTGGACAGCCATGAGATCCTGCGCAGCGGTTTTCTCTGGCAGACCGAGTTTGAGCAGCCGTTGCAGGTGGTCTACAAACAGATGCGCATGCCGTTCGCCGAGCTGGACTGGCAAGGTCGTCCTGACAGCAGTGCGGCACTCGATAGCCTCGCCGAGTCGGCGCGGGCCCAGGGGTTCGTGCTGGAACAGGCGCCGTTGCTGAGCCTGACGGTGGTCCGTACGGGGGCGTCCCGTTATCACTTGATCTACACCAACCACCACATCTTGATGGACGGCTGGAGTGGTTCGCAGTTGTTTGGCGAGGTCCTGCAACATTACGCCGGTGAACCGCTGCGTGCGCCCATCGGGCGTTACCGCGATTACATTGCCTGGCTGCAGGCGCAGGACAAGTCGGTCAGCGAGGCATTCTGGAAAGCGCAACTGCTCAACCTGCAGGAACCGACCCGCTTGGCCCGTGGCCTACAGGCTGCGCAAAGCGAGGCGCTGGCGGTCAACGGCGAGCACCGTCTGAACCTGGACGCCAGCCAGACCGCTCAGCTCAAGGCCTTCGCACAGCGCCATAAAGTCACCCTCAATACGCTGGTGCAAAGCGCCTGGCTGCTGCTGTTGCAGCATCACACCGGACAGGCCACCGTGGCGTTCGGCGCCACCGTGGCAGGCCGTCCGGCGCAATTGCGCGGTATCGAACAACAGGTGGGTCTGTTCATCAACACCTTGCCCGTCGTTGCCACGCCGGATGCACAGATGACGGTCAGCCAGTGGCTGCAGCAGATCCAGGCGCAGAACGTGCGCTTGCGTGAGCAGGAGCATACGCCGCTGTTCGAGATCCAGCGCTGGGCCGGGCTGGGGGGCGAAGCGCTGTTCGACAGCATTCTGGTGTTTGAGAACTACCCGGTCTCCGAAGCGCTGGAGCAGGGCGCACCCTCGGGCCTGACGTTCGGTGCCGTCCACAGCCTGGAGCAAACCCATTACCCGTTGACCGTGTTGCTGGGCATCGGTGACACCTTGGGCATGGAGTTCAATTACGACCGCCACGCCTTCAGCGCGGCGCATATCGAACAGTTGGCCGAGCACTTCCAGCAGCTGTTGCAGGCATTGGCAGTGGACGGCGCTCAGCGTCTGGCAACGTTGCCTTCGCTGGCCAGTACCGAGCGCGAAACGGTCCTGCATGCCTGGAACGCCACAGCCGCGGACTACCCGCTGCACCTTGCGGTGCATCAGCTGATCGAAGCCCAGGTGGTGCGCACACCGGACGCACCGGCGCTGGTATTCGCCGGGCAGGTGTTGAGTTACGCCGCGCTTAACCGTCGGGCAAACCGCCTGGCGCATCGCCTGATAGCAGCCGGCGTTGGGCCGGATGTCCTCGTGGGACTGGCGGTTGAGCGTTCGATTGAAATGGTCGTTGGCCTGCTGGCGGTACTCAAGGCCGGTGGCGCTTATGTGCCGCTGGACCCGGAATACCCCCGCGATCGATTGGCCTACATGCTGCAAGACAGCGACGTGAAGCTATTGTTGACCCAGGCGCATTTGCTGGAGCAACTGCCGATTCCAACGGGCTTGCACAGCCTGGTGCTGGAGCAGGGCGATGAGTGGTTGCAGGCCTACGCCGAGCAGAATCCGCTAGTCACCGTCGATGGCGAAAACCTCGCCTATGTGATCTACACCTCGGGCTCCACCGGCCAGCCCAAAGGCGCGGGTAACCGCCATTCGGCGCTGACCAACCGGCTGTGCTGGATGCAGCACGCGTATGGCCTGGAGGGCAGTGATACGGTCTTGCAGAAGACGCCGTTCAGTTTCGACGTGTCGGTGTGGGAGTTCTTCTGGCCGTTGATGACCGGCGCGCGCCTGGTCGTGGCAGCGCCGGGCGACCATCGTGATCCGGCCAGGCTGGTGAGCCTGATCAACGCCGAGCACGTCACGACGTTGCACTTTGTGCCGTCCATGCTCCAGGCCTTCTTGCAGGATGCCGGCGTCGGCGCCTGTCATAGCCTGCAGCGCATTGTGTGCAGCGGTGAAGCGCTGCCGGTGGATGCCCAGCAACAGGTGTTCGCCAAGCTGCCCCATGCCGGTTTGTACAACCTGTATGGGCCGACCGAAGCGGCAATCGACGTGACCCATTGGACCTGCGTCGACGAAGGGCGTGACGCCGTGCCGATTGGTCGGCCGATCGCCAACCTGGGCTGCTACGTATTGGACGGCAACTTGGAACCGGCACCCGTTGGCGTGTTGGGTGAACTCTATCTCGGCGGCGTCGGCCTGGCGCGCGGTTATCACCGTCGGCCGGCGCTGACCGCCGAACGCTTTGTGACCGATCCGTTCGGCAGTGGCAGCCGTTTGTATCGCACCGGGGACCTGGCGCGTTATCGCGACGATGGGGTGATCGAGTATGCCGGGCGCATCGATCACCAGGTCAAGCTGCGTGGCTTGCGCATCGAGTTGGGTGAAATCGAGGCCCGCCTGCTGGAGCACGCGTGTGTGCGTGAAGCGGCGGTGCTCGCCGTGGACGGCACGCACCTGGTGGGCTACCTGGTGCTGCAGGCGCCGAGCGAGGATTGGAAAGCACAGGTGGCGATGCACCTCGCGGCGCAGTTGCCGGACTACATGGTGCCGGCACAGTGGGTGGTGTTGACACAGATGCCCCTGAGCCCCAATGGCAAGCTGGACCGCAAGGCGTTGCCTAAACCGGAGGCGCAAGGTGCAGGCGCGTATCAGGCCCCGCAAAGCGCCATCGAGCAGCAGGTCGCGGCGATCTGGCGGGATGTCCTGGGTGTCGAGCGCGTAGGGCTGAACGACAACTTCTTCGAGTTGGGCGGTCACTCCTTGCTGGTGCTGATGCTCAAGGAACGTATCCGTAAAGTCAGCGGTGTCGGCTTGTCCGTCAGCCAGTTGATGCTTAACCCGACGGTACGTGGCCAGGTTAACTGCCTGCAGGGCGACGCGCGCAGCTCGTTGATCGTCAAGCTCAACAGCCAGACCGAAGGCACGCCGTTGTTCATGTTCCACCCAAGCTTCGGTTCGGTGCATTGCTACACCGCGATTGCCCTCGCGCTACGGGAGCAGCGTCCGGTGTTCGGGGTGATCTGTCGTGCGCTGGCCGAGGCGGGGGCAGAGGTGCCCGAATGGCAAGCCATGGTCGAGGATTACGCCGAGCAACTTCTGTTGGCCCAGCCCCAAGGCGCCTTCCGCCTGGCAGGCTGGTCGTTGGGTGGCAACCTGGCGATGGAAGTGGCCTACGTGCTGGAGCAAGCGGGACGCGACGTCGAATTTGTCGGCTGGATCGACGCCGCGCCGCCGCAGTGGCTCACGCCCTATTGGCAGGCGGTCGTCACCGAGGATGACCGTGAAATCTCGGCGAACGAGCGGCGTGCGGCCTTGTTGGGCGTGATGTTCCCGGCGTTTGCCGAGCGGATTCAGGCGGCCTGGCAGCAATGTCAGCGTGATGCCCAAGACGAAGCGGGGCAGTGGCAAGGGTTTATCGCCTGGGCCGAGCAGACCCTGGGCGAGGCCTTTACCGGTATCAAGGACGAGTTGCTGCGTGGCAATGAGGCGCAGATTTCCTGGGAGGTCGACCGCGCGCTGAGTGAGCGTCTGTCGGCGGCGGACTTCAAGCCGATCAAGGCCCCGGTCAGTTGCTGGTGGGCGTCCATGAGCCGCGCCGGTCAGTTCAAGGACCTCATTGAGCAGCACATGGCAAGCACCCTTGTTCAGGGGCGGATCGAGCGTTCAGTGGTGATCGAGACTGATCACGACGGGATCATCGACAGTGCCGAGTTCATCCGTAGCCTGGTGGCCGCCATGGAATAACACCTCAAATGATGAACACTGAACCTGTGGCGAGGGGGCAAGCTCCCTCGCCACAGGGGAGGGCGGGGCACAAAAAAGCCCGATGAAAGCAGCGCTTCCATCGGGCTTTCGATTGATCGCCGCAAGGGCGATCAAGGCATCACATCAGAAGTCCCAGCGGGTGCTGAACATCACGTTGCGCGGCTCACCGTAGGCAGCCGAGTTATAGAAGCCCACGTTGGTGTAGTAGGACTTGTCGAAGATGTTATTGAAGTTGACAGTCGCCGAGAGGTTCTTGGTGACCTGGTAGCGGGTCATCAAGTCCACCAGCCAATAGGCCTTCTGGGTGATGTCCTGGTTGGTGTTGAGCGGCGAGTTGTAGATTTCATACCAACCCTTGCTCTGCCAGCGCAGGCCGCCACCAATGGTGAATTGATCCAGGTCGCCCTTGAGCTTGTAGGTGGTGTTCAGGTTGACCTGGTGCTCAGGCTCGAAGGTGGAGATTTTCTTGTCGTTATCGTCACGCACGATCTTGTGGGTGTAGCCGCCCTGAACCTGCCAGCCTGGGCTCAGCTCACCGGAAACTTCAGCTTCATAGCCTTTGGTCACGGCCTTGGAACCCTTGAACGCGTAGTTGCTGGGGGCCGGGGTCTGGTTGTTGTAGGCATCGTCCGAGATAGCGCGGTTGGTCTCATGCACTTCGAAGTAAGCAACGCTGGCGTTCAGGCGGCCATCGAGGAAGTCGCCCTTGAGGCCCAACTCATAGTTTTGCCCTTCATCCGGTTCCAGCAGCTTCTGATTCCGATCTTTGTAGGTGCTTTCCTGGGGTTGGAAAATATCGGTGTAGCTGGCGTACGCCGAAATGTTGTCATTGAGGTCGTAGACCACACCGGCGTAAGGCACGAACCGGCCGGTTTCCTTGTAGGAAGGGTTGATGCCGGTGACGTGGTAGTTGGCGACGCGCCCACCGAGGATTACGTGCAGGTCATCCATCACGTTCAAGCGTGTGGTCATGTAGTAGCCGGTCTGGCGGATGGTGTCGTCGATGTATTGTTGGACAGGGCCGTAGATCGGCTTGGCGATGTGGCCATTCCAGTTATAGAAATCGACTTTATTGCCGCCTGGCCATTCTGGCGACCAGTACCCCTTGCCTTGCCAACGCGACGTGCCGATCGAGCCGCCCACCACCAGTTCATGTTCGCGGCCGAACAGGCTGAAAGGCCCGGTGGCGTAGAGGTCGGCCGAAGTGCTTTTGGTTTCACCGGTGTATTTCTGACCGTTGATCTCGGCGGTGCCATCGGCTGCCGGCTGGACAAACTGGATCGAACCGAGGTCGGCATGGTAGCTGTTGATCTTGTGGTCGAGCTGGAATTTAGTGACCCAGCCGTCACCCATATCATGCTCAAGCATGGCAAAGGCGGTGCGGGTGTTCTGTTCCCAGGAACTCCAGGTGGTGCCGTTGTTATAGGAGCGTGGCATCTTGTTGATGCTGCCGTTGGAGTTGACCAACGGGAACGAACCGGACCAGCTGGAGCCTTTTGGAATGTTGTCCTGATAGTCGAAGCCGACGGTCAACATGGTGTCGGGTGACAGGTCGAACTCGGTAATGCCGTAGTAGGTTTCGGTCTTGCGCGAGTAGTGGTCCATGAAGGACTTTTTGTCCTGGTACGCCGCCACTGCACGGCCCCGGACATTGCCGCTGTCGGTCAACGGGCCGCTCACATCCACTTCGCTGCGATAGTTGTCCCAGGAGCCGGCCCCCAGTTGCACATGGCCCTTGAACTCCGACGTCGGCTTCTTGCGGATCAAGTTGATGGTCGCGCCCAGGGAGCCGGCGCCGTTGAGCAGGCCGGTGGCACCCTTGAGCACTTCGACGCGGTCATAGATCGCCATGTCGCTCAGGGTGTTCCCCGCCGAGTAGCCGACGTTGCGCACGGTGGACGGAATACCGTCGTACTGGAAACTGTTGACCGAGAATCCACGCGAGTAATAGTTGGTACGGTCGGTGTCATAGGCCGATACGGTGATGCCAGGCGTGTGGCGCATCACGTCATCGACGTTGTTGAGGCCGAAGTCCTCGATATGTTGCCGGGTAATCACCGTGATCGACTGTGGGGTTTCCCGCGGGGTCAGGGTCAGCCGCGTGGCCGTGGCAATGGTGCCCGGCGTGTAGGAGCCGGAGCCCTCGGTGATGTTGCCCAGCACGTTGCCGGTCACTTGGGTCGGACTCAATTCCAGCCCGGCGGACGCGCCGGCGGCGGTAACGGTCAGCGCGTTGCCACTGAGGCTGTGGGTGGTTGAAGTGCCTGCCAGCAAGGTGTTGATCGCCTGCTGCGGATCCAGTTTGCCTTTGATCGCAGTGCTGTTTTTTCCTGCTACGTCGGTCGGGCTGTACAGCACCTGCAGGTTGGCCTGGCGGCCGAATTCCTGCAGTGCACTCCCCAGTGCCTGTGCTGGAATGTCCAACTCGATCTCCTGTGCCTGCACATAGCCGGCAACCGGCAGCGATACCGCAAGGGCAAGCGCGCTCGGCAGGAGGTTGATGTTCAGGGCCCTGGTTAGCGCTTTGCTCAGTGGGCTGAGACCGAGTCGTGCTGACATGGATGGTTTCTCTTCTGTGTTTTAAGTGGGCAAATTTTAAAGTTTATTGAGGTTGGTTCTCATTACCACTAGTGAGACGTTTCTACTTCGGAAAACCGGAAAAGAAAATTTCATGCAGGCTCCATCTCGTGCACCACCTGGCCGGCGCGCAGCCGTACGAGCTGATCGGCGATGTCGAAATAACGGTCGTCATGGCTGATCACGATGATGGTTTTGCCCAGGCGCTTGAGGTCCGGCAGCAGTTCGGTATAGAAAATTCGACGGAAGGCCGGGTCCTGGTCGGCGGCCCATTCGTCGAACACCAGCACTGGGCGTTCTTCCAGCCATGCGTTGACCAGTGCCAGGCGCTTGCGCTGGCCGGTGGACAGGTCGGTGGTGCTGAATACGCCGTCCTTGACGCTGACCTTGTGCGCGATCTCCAGGCGTTCCAGGTATTTAGTCGCGCTGTCCAGTGACTGGGTGGCGCTGCCCTGGACGAGGTCGTCGAACAGGTAATAGTCGGCGAATACCGTGGTGAACAATTGGCGATAGTCATCGCGCTCGGGGTCGGTCACGGCCTCGCCGTTGAGCAGGATTTCGCCGGACTGCGGCGGGTAGAGCCCCAGCAGCAATTTGATCAGCGTGGTCTTGCCACTGCCGTTTTCGCCGACGATAAACACGATGTCGCCCTGGGCAATGCTCAGGTTGATCGGCCCCAGGTGAAACGGCTCGCTGCCTTCCACGGCCGGTGGGCTGTAGCTCACGTTGCGCAGTTCCAGGCTGTTGACGATCGGTGTCGGCGCCTCGCTGTCATCCATCAGCAGGTGCGGTTCCGGAGAGGAGAAGCGCTCCGACAACTCGCTGATACGCCCAAAGGCAATCTTCGCCTTGCCCACCACGGGCAGGTAACCCAGCAGGTGTTCCAGCGGGCCTTTCATGTACAACAGCACCAGCACGAAGCCGGTGATCACGGTCGGGTCCGGGTTCGGGTTATAGGCCTGCATCGCCAGGGCCAGGCCGATGACGACGAAGAACAGCATCGAGCCGAAGGTCTTGGCGAGGATATAGATGTTGACCGAACGCACCTGAATATCGCTGATGCGGTCCGCCGTTTCCTGGATACGGTGGGTGTTCATGCGAAAGCGTCGTGGCCGATGCATGCGCAGTTCCTTGGCGCCGGACGCGATGGCGTTGTAATAACGCTGCAATTCGTCTTCATGGCTGCGTGCCAAGTCAAAGCCTTGGATACCTTTGCCGCCGGCGATGAACTGCACGGCGCTGCCAATCACGATGGCGACGACCATCATCAGGAACATCGGTACCGACAGGTAAGCCAGGTAGCCCAGGCAGCCCAGCGTCACCGTGGCGGCAATGGCCAAGGGCGTGAACGCGAAGGAGAAGTCGCTGATGGTGTCGACATCGTGGGTCAGCACCGGGATCAGTCGATGGGAGCGGTAGCGCTCGATTTGCCCGATGGGCGCCGACAGCACTTTTTCCCCCAGGTCTTTGCGCAGGGCGGCAATGATCCGTTGGCCGACGTAGTTGGTGCCGATGTCGGAAATGATCGAGCTGACCAGGGCCAGCACGCACAAGGCTGCAAAGGTCAGGATCACGCCCTGGGTCATGCCTTGTGGGGAGTGCAGGGCATTGTTGATGGTCGCCAGCAGCAACGTGATGGCCAGGCCGCCGGCCATGCCCAGGGCGACGGAGACGGTCACGATGGTGCGAAAGGGCCTGAGCAATGCGAGCAGACCGTTGAAGGCGCCGCGCTTGGGGTCGGTCATAAATACTTCCCGGAAAGTGAAAAAGAGGGGGCTGGGCACACAGACCCTTACCCATGACAAACGAAGTGTCGGCGCGACTATTTAGCTCGGTGTGCCGGGCGGTGGCCGGGGTGGATAAATTGCGCGTGGGCTGGTTCGTTCTTGTGGTGTAGGCGCACGCGTATTGGCGCGTGCCTGATCTATCCAGCGAGAGCGAGACAATGACGAAAAAGAATCTGGTGTACGTGTGGTCCCTGCGCAATGCCGCGGCCGACAAGGCCGGGCAGCCGGTGGCGTACAAGGACCATGAGCGCTACATGATGTCGGTGCTGGAATCCCTGGTGGGGGCGCTGAACGACACGCCGCTGGGCGAGGCCTACAACCTGGTGGGCGTGGTGTATGACGATGACGAGCAGAACCCACGGGACCAGCAATTGGTCAGCGACTACGGTTTTGCCTACCAGCCGGGTCGCCAGTGGCTGTATCCCGCCGACCTGCGCGTGCAGGGGCGCCTGGTCAATGATCTGTTACTGAGTGTGCCGTCGACCTATCGGCGCCTGCCTCGGGGCAGCGCGGAACATATCGCCGGCAAGCAGGATTTCGAACGCCGCCTGCATGACACGCTGGTGGAGTTGAAGGCCGATATCGTGGTGCTGGACGGCCTGCTGGTGATTCTGGACGAGCTGGTGCGCCCCGGTGCGCCGTTTGCCCGTCGCATCATGAACATCCACCCAGGTATCACCCGCATCGAATCGCCGTACGAGCGCCGTGGTGCTTATGCGACCTGGAATGCCCTGTACGGCGCGCGTGGGCTGACGGTCACGGATTGGGCGACCAAGGCCACGACGCCCTCGGCGCCGCTGTACCTCACCGGCGCGTCGTTCCACTACGTGGACAACGGCATCGACTCGGGCGAAGTGTTCCACGACGTGCTCAAGACCGAGATCTCGCCGGAGGACACCATCCTTGAGTTGCGTTGGAACAACTTCAATAACAGCCTGTTCCCGGCGTTGCATGAAGGGTTGGCGTTGTTGGCGCAGCAGGGAATCTAAAGCGGGCACAGTTAAAAATGTGGGAGGGGGGCTTGCTCCCGTGGCGGCCTGACAGCCGAGCGCCATCTAACGGTTAGGCTGCGATCCAAATGTGGGAGGGGGCTTGCCCCCGATAGCGGTGTGTCAGTCAATTCATCAGGTGACTGATTCAGCGCCATCGAGGCCTCGGTATCTACACAATTCTAGGTATGGCGCTGGACCTGTGGCGAGGGAGCTTGCTCCCGTGGCGGCCTGACAGCCGAGCGCCATCTAACGGTTAGGCTGCGATCCAAATGTGGGAGGGGGCTTGCCCCCGATAGCGGTGTGTCAGTCAATTCATCAGGTGACTGATTCAGCGCCATCGAGGCCTCGGTATCTACACAATTCTGGGTATGGCGCTGGACCTGTGGCGAGGGAGCTTGCTCCCGTGGCGGCCTGACCGCTGGCCTGGATGTTGGATCAGACTGGGTACATATCCGTTATTTGGGTAACGGCCGCTATGGGTTCCGCCCTTACGGCGGGTCACTTTTGGAAAGGCCCAAAAGTAACCAAAAGGCCTTCGCCCCAACACTCGGCACCTCGCCTAGGCTCGGTGTGCCCGTAATCCGACAGGTATTTGGGGGGCCGCCGCTACGCGCCATCCATGGCGCGGGGCGGCTAAACCGGCATCCCTGCCGGTTTACCCCCCAAATCCCTGTCGAATTCCGGCCAGCGTGTTTGACGGGGCGCCTGAGATCAAAAGCGAGATCAAGAGCGGCTCGCTTCGCATCGTGGTTACCTGGGTTACCTGGGTTACCTGGGTTGCCTTGGTCGCCGGGGTTGCTACAGCGTTGTGTAGAGACTTATGCCGCCGAGGGCGGTAGGTCAGGTACTGATACTCTGACGGGTACACCACCATCGGGTAAGTCCCCTCCCTCATTTGATCTTCTGCGTTATTACAGGTCGCGCACGACCCTGAAGCCAATCCAATCCCCCCGCGTCTGCGGGTAGATGTTGTTGCGGTTGCCGGAGCGCGAGAACACCGGCGCTTCTCCCCAGTCATTGCCGCGAATCATGTAGCCCTCGCAGTTTGGCTCCATCCACGCGCTGCCGTCGGTAGGCGCGCCGATATAGTTGGAGTGCTCGCAGTCGGCCACTCGCTCGTAGACGTTGCCATGCATGTCGTACATGCCAAACGCATTCGGCGGGTAGCTGCCGACGGGCGACGAGTAGCTGTACCCATCGGCCGGGCCATAGGTGTTGGCGTGCTTGGCGATGCTGTAGTCCTTGCCCTCGTCGAACGGGAAGGGGAATGGTCCGGTAGAACCGGCGCGCGCAGCGTATTCACGTTGGGCTTCGCTGACCATGTGGTACTGCTGGCCGGTTTTTTTCGACAGCCAGGCCACGTACTGCTTGATGTCGTCCATGTCCATGCACACCGCCGGCTGGCGTGGGCCCTGGGGGTAGCGCGGCTTGCTGGCGATGCATTCGCGGCCGGGGCGGGTGTCACCGTCGGCGATCTTCACCCCGGTCTGGCGGATGTAGCTGTCCCATTCGCCGGCGGTGATGTGGAAGCGGCTCATGGCGAACGGTTTGGCGAAGGTCACGTCGTGCATCGGGCCTTCATCCGGCTCGCGGCCGACTTCATCGTCCGGCGTACCCATGGTGAAGGTGCCGGCAGGCAGCACCACCATTTCCGGACAGTCCTTGCAGTCCTTGAACACTTTGCCGGGTTGTGGCGCGGCGGCCTGGGCCAGGTTGGGCAGCAAGGCGCTGCACAGGGCGGAAAGCGCCAGGGCTGTGAGCGGTTTGTTCATGTGGGCCTCTCATTCAAAGGGGAAAAGGTGGGTGTCACGCCCGCTGGCTCAGCAAGGTCATGAAGCGCTGGATCTCGGCGGAGGAATTGAGCAGGCCGGGGGCGGTTCGGATCACCGGGCCGACATCGCGGTCCACGGCGTCGATCACCACGCGGTTTTTCATCATGTAGGCCGCCACGGCATCACTGTCCTGGCCGTTGACGCGGAAGAAGGTGAAACCGGCCGACAGTTCAGGGCTGTGGGGGGTGACCAGTTCGATCTTTGGGTGTGCCAGCAACTGGTCTTTCAGTTCGGTGTTGAGTGCATGAATCCGCGCCTGCACCTGCGCCTTGCCCAGTTGCAGATGCAGCTTGAAGGCTTCGTCCGCCGCCCAGCGATGCTCGAAGGCGTGGTAGCCGCCCGGGGTCATGACGGTGGCGAAGTCCTTGTCTTCGGAGAAGGTTGGCACCATCGGGGTCACGTCGTTGTTTTGCGGGTCGCGGGCGCAGACCAGGCCCGTGCCGCGTGGGCCGAACATCCACTTGTGGGTACCCGCGATGAAAAAGTCGCAATGCATATCCGGGAAGTCGAGGTTTTCTACGCCGAAACCGTGCACGCCATCCACCACGTAAAGGATACGGTCCTTGTCGTCACGGTTGCGGTTGTGTTCTTCGACCAGCTTGCCGATCTCGCCAATGGGCAGCTTCACGCCGCTGCCGGACTGCACCCAGGTCATACCGAGGACGCGGGTGTTGGGGCGGATATTGCGCTGGATGTTGCCCAGCACCTCGTCGGCAGACACGCGGTTGGCGCTGTCGAACAGGCGAATCTTGCGGACCTGGGTCTGCTCCTTGCGCACGCGAAAGTCCAGGCTGTACTCGGTGGCATAGTGTTCGTGGACGGTGGTGAGGATTTCCTGGTCAGGTCGCACCTTGATCCCGCCGTAAATCATCGCCAGCCCTTCGGACGTGCTGCCGGTGAGGGCGATCTGCGGCGGGGTGGCCTTCAGGTAGCGTCCCGCCCACTCGCGCACCTGACCTTCGCGCTTCCAGGTTTCCTGCAGGTCCCAGTCCATGGCCAGCCCTGGGTTGCGGTCGATCTGTGCGCGGTAACGCTCGATAGCCTCGCGCACCGGCTTGGGGTGGGTAGCCACCAGGAAATTGGAAAAGTGCAGGTAATCCGGGTCCTGGTTGAACAGTTGCTTGAGCCCCGTCCATGGGTCATCGGTTGCAGGGGCGGCAAGGGCCTGCGGAAGCAGGGCGGCGCCCAGTGGCAGGCTGGCGGCAAATACACCAGCCTGCTTGAGAAAGGTACGGCGGTCGGTCATGGACGGGCTTCTGGATGATTAGCGGTTGGCCAAGGGTTTGGCGGCTTTTTGTACCTGGTCCCACACCCGCAGGAAGTTGCCTCCCCACAGCTTGGCGATATCGGCCTCGGAATAGCCGCGCTGGATCAATTCGGCAGTGACGTTGCGTATCTCGCCGACGTTGTTCCAGCCCTGGATGCCGCCCCCGTCGTTGAAGTCCGAAGACAGGCCGACATGATCGATGCCGATCTTGCGCACGGTGTAGTCGATGGCATCCCCCAGATCCTTGAGGGTGGCCTTGGGTTCCTCGTCGAGGATGCCGTACAGCGCGCTGGCGTACTCGCCGAACCTGTGCTCGGGCCAGGCGGCGATGATTGCGTCGCCCGGCATCAGCGCCACGGCCAGATTAGGCAGGGGCGGCAGGTCGAAGCGTGCGCGCAGGGCGTTGAGCTTGTCCTGGGTCGGCTGGCTCAGGGGACGCAGGTAGGCGGAGAAGCCCACGATCTGCACGACGCCGCCGCTGTTCTTGATCAGTTGCAGCTCTTTGTCGCTCAGGTTGCGCGGGATATCCACGGAGGCGCGCGGCGCCGAATGGGACGCCACCATCGGTGTGCGGCTCAACTGCGCCACTTGCTCCAGGGCCTTGGTCGACATTTGCGACACATCGATGATCACCCCCAGGTCATTGAGGCGGTGCACCGCTTGCTTGCCAATGTCCGACAAGCCGTCAAGGGCGTCGGTGGAATCATTGAAAAACGGCAGCGGCCGCGACGAGTCCGACCAGGCATTGTTGCCCACATAGCTGAAGCCGAACATGCGCATGCCGCGCGCCGCCCACAGGTCCAACTGGTTCAAGTCGTTGCCCAGCGGGTAGGCGTTGAGCATGCTGATGAAGATCGCGAACTTGCCCTCGCCATGCAGGCGCCGGAAGTCATCCGGGGTGTAGGCGATGGCGACCTGGTTGGGGAAGTCACGCACCATGCCGCTGATGATCTTGTAGCGCACTTCCTGTTCGTTGCGCGCGGCTTCGACAAACCCATCGGTGGGTTTGTGCGGGGCGTTGGGACCGTTCCAGATTTCCGGCCAGCCGAAAATGGTCAACGCTGCGCCGGACAAGCGCCCGCGTGCCGCCTTGGCCAGGTCGAACTGACCTTCGCCGTCCTTGTCCGCCTCGTTGCCTGCGGTACCGAAATCCACGGGCACGGTGATATGGCTGTCAAACGACAACAACCTATCCTGCATTTCATCGGCCTGCTTGATCACCGCCAACGGGTAACCGGCATTGCCCTTGAACCAGTGATCCCAGACCAGGAAACCGGCCCCGGCACCGATGGCCAGTGCCAGGGGCAAGCCGATATACAGCGCCTTTTTCGAACGTGGTTTTGTCATTGCCATCTCAGTCAGTTGAGGCCTTCGCTATCAGGGAAGAACGAGTGATGGGTGGGGAAATTTAGGCGGGCAGGGCGCGCCGGTAAATTTCCCCGGCGGGCAAACGTTCTAGCTCTGATAAAGCCGTTTCCTAAGGTAGACAATGACCATCTCTCGACGTGGGTTCATCGCAGGCCTGGCGCTGACAGGCGCGGCTGTGCCGGCCGCCTTCTATGCCCATCGCGAGTTGACGCGCGAAGAAGAATTCCCCATCACCCCCGGCGAAGCCACGGTGGACCTGGCCGACACCGCCGGCCAGCACCTGGCGAACACGCTGCGTGGGGTTTGGGACCTGCGCCTTGAAGGCCGCGACGCCGGCCTCAAAGGGCTGCCACTGCAAGATTTGCAACTGCTGCTCGACATCGCGCCCCGTGGACGCGGTCTGCGGGGGTACCTGGACACCGCCGCCCATCTGCGCGCCGAGGGCGAGCCGCGTTACCGTGTGCTGGGTGACCTGCTGACAGGGGAGAGCGCCGTGCTCTATTGGCGCCTGATCGACCGCGCTTCGGCCGACGGCGCGCCGGCCTATGAATTCAAGATGACCCTTGATGAGGTCTGGGCTGCCTTTGCCAACGCTGGCAGCAGCACCCTCAGTGGGCAGATCCTCGACCTCGACCGGCCGCTGGCTTTAGTTGAGCGCGACAATCGTTTCATTGCCCACAAGCAGTGGTTCCCCGAGGCTCGCCAGCGCATTGGCCTCAATCCGACCCTGCTGGCCTGGCTGATTGCCCCCGAGCACCGTCTGTTTCACCAGCTGTGGCACGCGACCCGCGACCAGTGGCACAAGCTCTCCGAAGAGAAGCGCGATGCCCTGCGCGGCATCGGCTGGCAACCCGGCCCACGCGGCCAGGAACGCGATGCGCGGGGAAAACACAAGGACCGCAACGGCTCGGGGATCGACTTTTTCTTTATGCATCGGCACATGCTCGGCACTGCGCGTTCAATGCAGGATCTGCCCTCGTGGCCGCAATTTCCCGAACCGCAACCGGCCCTGGAGCTGGATCGCCTGGGCTTCCTGCGTTACTTCGACAACCACGATGGCTTCGCGCTGCCGCCCACCTGGTCGGCCCCGGACGATACCGAGTACACCCAGTGGGTCAGCGACATCAAGGCTGCCGAGACCTATCACAGCAACTTCCAGGTCTGGGAGTCCCAATACCGTGACCCACGTTACCTGGCTAAATTCACCCTCGGTCAACTGGGTTCTGAGATGGAGCTGGGTCTGCACGACTGGTTGCACATGCGCTGGGCTTCGGTGCCGCGCGACCCCTCCAACGGCGCCCCCGTGCCCATGGCTCGCGACCCCGCCGACTTCGCTGCGCGCTGGTATGCGGCGGAAAACGATTTCCTCGGCGACCCGTTTTCCTCTCACGTCAACCCGGTGTTCTGGCATTTCCATGGCTGGATCGACGACCGCATCGAGGACTGGTTCCGCGCCCATGAGCGCTTCAATCCGGGCGAAGTCCAGCGCATGGAAGTCAACGGCGTGGCCTGGTTCGCACCGGGCCGTTGGGTGGAAGTCGGCGACCCCTGGCTGGGCCCGGATACCCATGGCTGCAGCACCACGCCGGGGTTGCAGATGGGCCGTTCGATGGAGATGGACCCCGAGACCATGAAGCTCGCGCTGCGCATTACCTTTGGCGAAGACGAACACCTGTTGCAGGGCCTGTTCAAGCGCGTGCCGAGACGACCGTGGTACGCCCGTCACCTGAAATTACCCCCCGCCTGAACCTGTAAGCCGGCAAGCCGAGCCAGGGGCTGGAAGACCGCGTCAATCATGCGGGGGGCCGTTACCGAGCGTCCCCCTGAGATCGACATTCGCATGGCGGCACGGTTGGATGGCGGCGGCGACGGGAAGGGGGGCCAATCCTAGAAAATCGGATTAAAAGCTCGCCAGCTTGGAAGGACGCGTGGCAGTACGGGTGCACTTGGCCAGTGCCTGTTGCACATCCGCCAACAGGTCGGCCACGTCCTCAAGCCCTACCGACAAACGCACCAATCCCTCGCTGATGCCGTGCGCCGCGCGCTCCTGCGGGGTGTAGGTGGAATGGGTCATGCTCGCCGGGTGCTGGGCCAGTGACTCGGCATCACCCAGGCTGACCGCACGGGTAAACAACTTGAGCGCATTCATGAACCGCCGACCGGTTTCGATGCCGCCCTTGAGTTCGAAGGCGATCATGCCTCCGGGCATTTTCATCTGCTGTGTCGCCAGTTCGTACTGCGGGAACGAGCGCAATCCCGGGTACGTCACCGACTGCACGGCCGGGTGTGCCTGCAAGGCTTCGGCCACGGCCTGGGCGTTGCTGCAATGGCGATCCATGCGCAGGGCCAGGGTCTTGAGGCCGCGCATAAGCAGCGAAGCGTCCTGGGGCGACATCACCGCACCGGTCAGGTCCTTGAGGCCTTGCAGGCGAATGCGCTGGGCCAGGGCTTGGTTGCTTACGGCGATGCCCGCCGTGATATCGCCGTGGCCGCTGAGGTACTTGGTGGCCGAGTGCACCACCACGTCGGCGCCCAGCTCGAGGGGGCGTTGCAGATAGGGTGTGCAGTAGGTGTTGTCGACGACCAGGGTGACGTTCGGCTGCTGGTGGGCGAGGGCGGCCACGGCAGCGATATCCACCAGTCGCAGGTTGGGGTTGGCCGGGGTCTCGCAGTAGATCATGCGGGTGGCCGGGGTGAGTGCAGCTTGCAGTGCCGTCAGGTCAGTGAGGTCGACGTGCCGCACCTTGATACCGAATTCGCCGATGCCATGGTGCAGCAGGGCGAAGGTGCAGCCGTACAGGGTCTGGCTGACGATCACTTCATCGCCAGGGCGCAGCAGGGTCCAGAACGTCGCGGCAATCGCGCCCATGCCGGAACTGAACGCCACTGCCGCGTCGCCGTTTTCCAGGGTCGCCATGCGCGACTCCAGCAGCGCCAGGGTCGGGTTGGAAATACGCGTATAGAAGTGCCCACTGGCTTCGCCGGCGAAACAGGCAGCGCCGTATTCGGCGGTGGGAAAAGCAAAGGTGGCAGACAGATAAATCGGCGGAACGAGCGCGCCGTGATGGTCCTTGGGGTCATAACCGTGGTGGATGGCGCGGGTGGAAAAGCCGAATGCATTGTGTTTATTGTTCATGTCGGGCGCTCCTTATTTCCTACAATGCTATGCTCATAATTGAAGATGAACTTTGCGATATTTGCCGCTAATTCCCGCACCACGGGATGAAAATCCGCTAAAAACAACAATCAGAGGCAAGTTATGCCCGTCAGCCTGGATCGTACCGACAAAGCCCTTTTAAACGCGTTGCAAGGGAACGCCCGTCTCACCGTGGCCGAGTTGGCCGACCGCGTATCCTTGACCACCTCGCCATGCTGGCGACGGGTGCGTAACCTGGAAGAGAGTGGGGTGATCAGTGGTTACCAGGCGATCCTCTCGCCCAAGGCCTTGGGGTTTGGGGTGACCGCCTTTGTGAGCATCATGATGGAGAGTCACACCCAGGAAATCGCACGGGCTTTCGAGCAGCGGCTGCTGGAGATACCGGAGATCGTGGCGTGCCATAACGTCTCGGGGCGCTATGACTTTTTGCTGGAAGTGGTGGCCAAAGACCTGGAGTCGTTTGGCGAGTTTGCGCGGGAGGTGTTGCAGACGCTGCCTTGCGTCAAGGAGATTTATTCGAGCTTTTCTTATAAGTCGGTCAGGGCGTTGAGGGTGATTCCGTTGCCGGGGTGATTGGGCAAATCCGTTATTTGGGTAACGGTTTTCGACACACTCCCCACGCCCAAAAATTGGTCACCCATTCTTACCCCAAATTGGATATTCCGCCCCCAAGGCCCGATGACTAACCTAGCCATCAATCCCCGCTGCCCTGGAGCACCCCCATGCAAACCCGTACCGATTTCTACACCGCCTCCCCAGACGCCATGAAAGCTATGCTCGCCCTGGAAGCCGCCGTCGGCAAATTGTCCATCGAACTGCCGCTGCTGGAGCTGGTGCGCCTGCGCGTTTCACAAATCAATGGCTGTGCTTTCTGCCTGGACATGCACACCGCCGATGCCCGCAAAGGTGGCGAGACCGAACGCCGCCTGTACACCGTGTCGGCCTGGCGTGAAACGCCGTTCTTCACCCCGCGTGAACGCGCCGCCCTGGCCTGGGCCGAGAGCTTGACCCTGATCAGCCAGACCCATGCTCCGGATGAGGACTTCAACGCACTGGCCGCCGAATTCAGCCCTCAGGAGCAGGTTGACCTCAGCGTGGCGATCGCCACCATCAACAGTTGGAACCGCTTGGCCGTGGGTTTCCGCAAGATGCCCAAGTAAGCCTTAAAAGTTGACCGACGCACTCAGGCGCGCGTTCAAGGGCGCGCCCTGGAACAGATAGTCATCGCCCATGTACTCGCCCGCGTCGCGCCAGTAGCGCTTGTCGAACAGGTTGTCGACGCTCAGGCGAAATACCGTTTCATAGCCGCTCACCTTGGTGGTGTAGCGGCTGCCTACGTTCACCACGGCGTAATCGCCCACCTCCACATTGCCGCTGCGATTGGCGTACTTCTTGGCGCTGTATTGCACACCGCCCAGTACCGCCAGGCCGTTCACCCACGGCAACGCATAATCCGCATACACACTGGCGCGCAGCTTGGGCACGTTGATCGCTTGGTGGCCCTCATAGTCCGCGGTACCACTACCGGTCACCCGTGCGCGAATCGCCGTCACGCTGGTTGCGATCTGCAGGCGCTCGGTGGCCCAGCCGTTGGCCGACAGTTCCAGCCCGGTGTTTTTCTGCTCGCCCTGTTGCACATAGGTGAAGAGGCCGGCGCCATCCGGCTTGGCGTACTGGTAGGCCTGGCGGGTCTGGAACACCGCGGCGGCAAAGCTGATGCGACGCCAGTCGTATTTCACCCCGGCTTCGATTTGCCGTGAGGTGGTGGGCGCCAGGGTCTCATCAGCGTTGCTGGCGAACCACGGCGCAGTGCCGCCCAGGGACAAACCTTTGCTGTAGCGGGTGTAGAGCGAGATGTTTTCCACGGGCTTGTAGATCAACGACGCTTGCGGCAGGAAGACGTATTGCTGAGTGTGGCGTGTCTGGTTGCCAGTGGTCCCGTCGAAAGCTTTTTCATCCAGGCGTACTTCGCGGCCGCCGAGGAGGGTTTGCCATTGTTCGTTGAGGCGGATGCGGTCGGTGACGAACAGGCCATATTGACGGCTGTCGAGGTTGCGGTGGCTGTCGTTCAGTGGTTTGTCAGTGGGCATGAAGCTCGGTACATCTTCATCGATATTGGCGGTGCCGATGAACTCGTTCACCGATTTGCGCTTGTCGATCACGCGGCGAAAAGCACTGGTGCCGAAGGTCAGTTCATGGCCGATACCGCCGGTGTCGAACAACCCGGTCATGGCCGCCTGCACTTCGTCGTCGCGGCGGGTGTCGTCCGGGCTGCGGTAGTCGTAGACGTCGTAATTGCCTTCAGGGCTGAAGTAGTTGGGCACGCTCGATGAGCTGCAGCTGGTCGACCCATAGCAGCCCCAGGCAAACGAACTGTAGTCATCGATCACCACCTTGCTGCGCGCGGCGCTCACGCTGCCTTTCCATTGATCACTGAAACGGTATTCGAACTTGCCGTTGAGGTTCAGCGAGTCGATGCCCACCTGCCTGGAACCGGTCTGGTGACCCAGCAGTGTTTTCGGCGAGGCATTGTGTGGCACTTCGGTGCCGCCCAACAGCTGGTAGCCCGGCACCGAGCGCTGCTGCTTGTTTTGGTACTCGGCGTCCAGTTGCAATACCGCGTCAGGGCTGATGTTCCAGTCGAAGGCCAGGGACACGAAATCGCGCTGGCCATTGGCGTGCTCAACATAGGCGTTGAGGTCTTCATGGGCCACGTTGGCACGCAGGCCGAACTGTTGCTCACTGCCGAACCAGCCGCCGACATCGGTGGCCACATAGCCGCTGCCACGGTCGTCGGTGGAGACGGTCACCGAACGCACGTCTTCCGGGCGCTTGGTGACGTAATTGATCACGCCGCTTGGTTCCGAGATACCGCTTTGCAGGCCCGCCAGGCCCTTGAGCACTTCCACCTGCTGCTTGTTTTCCAGGGCGACGTTCTGTTCGCCGGTGATGGTGCGCCCATTGATCTTGTAGCTGCTCGCCGCATTCAGCGAAAAGCCGCGCACCACGAAGTTTTCGTAGTAGCCGATGGGCGCATAACTGTCACCCACCGAAGCGTCGTTGCGCAGCACTTCACTGAGCAGGCGCGCCTGCTGGTCCTTGATCAGCGCGGCGTTGATCACCGTGATCGAAGCCGGGGTGTCGAGCAGTGGTGCGTCATCGAAGCCGCCCACCGAGGCGGTTTCACTGCGGTAACCGGATTCATCCTGGCCCTGGACGTTAACTGCCGGCAGTTCGATTTCCGCCGCCAGGCTGCTGCCAATGCCACCACTGAGCAGCAGGCCGAGGGCGAAACGTGAGGAGACGACGGGACGAAAACGCAAAACCATGGGGGCAGGGCCTTAAAGCGCGGGGCGGGGGGCGCATAAGCTAGGCATAAGTGCGCACTTTTACAAGTTTTCGAGAATGACTCGCGGCTTGAGACGCTTCGTCTCAAGCCGCACACCCATCAGCCCGCGCCTCGACACGCCTTGCTGGACCTGCGATAGACAAGGCTTCCCTCATCATCGCAGGAGAACATCATGGCAATTACTGGAAAAGTCGCGCTGGTCACCGGCGCCGGTCAAGGCATTGGCCGGGCTATCGCCTTGCGCTTGGCACAGGACGGTGCCGACATCGCCCTGGTGGACATCAATGGCGCCAGGCTCGAAGCCGTGGCCAGCGAAGTCGTGGCGCTGGGCCGCCAGGCTTCGGTGTTCGTCGCCGATGTGTCCAAGCGCGAGCAGGTGGTGGCAGCGGTAGAGCACGCGCACCAGACCCTGGGTGGCTTCGACATCATCGTCAACAACGCCGGGGTCGCGCAGATCGACTCACTGCTGGAGGTCAGCCCGGAACAGGTCGAGCGCACCCTGGGTATCAACGTACAGGGCGTGCTGTGGGGTATCCAGGCGGCCGGCAAGAAGTTCAAGGCGCTCAAGCAGAAGGGCAAGATCATCAACGCCTGTTCCATTGCCGGCCACGAAGGCTTTGCGTTACTGGGTGTGTACTCGGCCACCAAGTTCGCCGTGCGCGCCTTGACCCAGGCCGCGGCCAAGGAGCTGGCGAGCGCCGGGATCACGGTCAACGCTTATTGCCCGGGTGTAGTGGGCACCGATATGTGGGTCGAGATCGACAAGCGCATGGCCGAAATCACCGGCGCTGATGTGGGCGCGACCTACAAGAAGTATGTGGATGGCATTGCCCTGGGCCGTGCAGAAACGCCGGAGGACGTGGCAGGGTTGGTCTCGTACCTGGCAGGGCCGGACTCCGACTACATGACCGGCCAATCGCCGCTGATCGATGGCGGCCTGGTCTACCGCTGACCCTCCATCTCCCCCGTAGGGGCCGGCAAGCCGGCTCCTACGGTGTGGGTCAGTGCCGCGGTTTGCCGGGCATGTCGATGCCCAGTTGGTTGACGCGGCGGTACAGCGTCGCACGGGAAATTCCCAGCGCCTGGGCCGTTGGCAACGGCTTCCAGCGATGACGAATCAACGCATCCAGCACCACCTGGCGTTCCGGGCTCGCGCGATCTTCCGTCGGTGCCGCAACCTGTTCCCCACGCACTTCCACCGGCAAATCCGCCACCTGAACCGTACCGCCCTCACACACTGCACAGGCGTACGCCAGCACATGCCGCAGTTGCCGCACATTGCCGGGCCAGGCGTAACCCAGTAGCAGTTGCAACGCCGAAGGGGCGATGCCGACCGAGACCCTGCTGTTGCGTGCTTCCTGTTCCAGCAGCCGATTGATCAGGGCCAGCTTGTCGGTCCGTTCGCGCAACGGTGGCAGGCAGAAGCGTGCGCAACCCAGGCGAAAGAACAGGTCTTCGCGAAACCGGCCTTCACTGACCAGTACCGACAAATCACGGTGGCTGGCACAGATCACATGGATATCCACTGCACGGGTTTTCGCTGCGCCCAATGGCGCCACTTCACCCTCGGCCATCACCCGCAACAGGCGCGTCTGCAAGGCCAGCGGCATGTCGCCGATCTCATCGAGGAACAGCGTGCCGCCGTCGGCCTGCACCAACAGCCCCGGCATGCCTTTGCTGGACGCGCCGGTAAAGGCCCCGGCCACATAGCCGAACAGCTCGCTTTCAATCAGGTTTTCCGGGATCGCCGCGCAGTTCACCGCCACGAACGGCCCCGTGTGACGGGCGCTGCGCTCATGCAGCTGGCGGGCAAACACCTCCTTGCCCGCACCGGTTTCGCCTTGCACCAGCACTGGCAGGTTACGGTTCTTGACTCGCAGGGCCAGGCGCAGATGCTCCTCCACGCGCGCATCGACCAGCGGGATCACCGCCGCACGCGCCGGTTTGCGTCGCGGGGCATTGACGCGTACGTGCAGGACCCCCGGCTCCCCCAACCATGGCAACTGCTGGGTGGCATCGTGGGTCACGGCGCGCAAGGCGTCCAAGTCGAATACTTCACCGATATGCTCCGGCACCTGGCCAAAGCGCCGGCGCAGAGCCTGGCGCGCCTTGCTGTTCAGGGCATGCAGGCGGCCGTCCTGGTCCCAGGCCAGCAGCAGGTCGGGCTGGCTGTCCACGTAGCCCGGTGTGCTGTGGGCCTGCAGCACCCAGTGCTGGCGGGCGCTGTGCATGAAAAAAGCGTTTTCGATGGCCTGGGCGCTCTGGGCTACCATCTGGCGCACCAAGTGCTGGCTGCGGCGGTCATCCGGGGATTTGAGTGCCGAGGCATCCATTACCCCTAACAGATTGCCTTGAGGGTCGAAGATCGGCGCGGCGGAGCAGGTAAGGCCGATGAAGGCTGCGCGGAAGTGGTCGCGCTTGTGCACCGTCACCGCTGATTGGCTGGTGAGCACCGTGGCCACGCCGCAAGTGCCTTCTTCGGCTTCCGACCAACAGGTGCCGAGGTACAGGCCGGCCTTGCGGCAGTCGTTGCGGATCGAGGTGTCCACGCGATGGTCGATGGTCTGGCCCTGGGCGTCGGTCAGCATCACGCAGTAATCGGCATGCCGCACGCGGTGGTGCAGTTGCCCGACTTCTTCGCTGGCAATGCGCATGAACAGGTCTGCGCGCTCGCGGCACTCCCTGAGCAATGGTTCGCTGAGGATGCGCGGCCCCTGCAGGGAACCGGGGTCCAGGTGATGTTGCTCCATGGAGCGTCGCCACGAATCGAAAATCAGCGACGGCACCGGAGCCTGGGGCAGGCGATCGGCGTTGCGAACCACACGACTGACGCAGTCGACGTGTTCTCTGGAGTGCGCGGCGAGCATAAAGCCTCCGGTTCTCGATCTTTGTTGTTATGCCCGTTATTAAGCGCGCATGCGTCGGGTCGGACAAGCGCGGGCTGACCAACTGCCCAGGATGAGACGCAGCGTCTCAAACCGCCCGAGACGCGGCCCGCACGTTGCAATGCCGCGTCTCATTCTGCGCTGGCTTGTCTTAGCGGCACAACCGTAAGGAACTGCTCTGGATCAAGGCTTTGCCAGGTTTTTGCTGGCCTTGGCACAGGCTGTGCTGAAGGACTTGTAGCTGGCCGCAGCCAGCCTTTTGTGCGTCGAGACAACCTGGAGAACAACAAGATGTCCACTCACCTGTCCACCGATCAATTGCTGCATGCCTACACCGTGATGCGCACTATCCGTGATTTCGAAGAACGCCTGCATGTGGAATTCGCCACCGGCGAGATCCCCGGTTTCGTGCACCTGTACGCCGGCCAGGAAGCCAGCGCCGCCGGGGTCATGGCTCACCTCAATGATGAAGATTGCATTGCTTCCAACCACCGCGGCCACGGCCATTGCATCGCCAAGGGCGTGGATGTGTTTGGCATGATGGCCGAGATCTACGGCAAGAAAACCGGCGTATGCGGCGGCAAGGGCGGCTCCATGCACATTGCCGACCAGGAGAAGGGCATGCTCGGTGCCAACGGCATTGTCGGCGCCGGCGCACCGTTGGCGGCCGGCGCGGCGCTGGCCTCCAAGCTCAAAGGCAGCCAGGGCGTGGCCGTGGCGTTTTTTGGCGACGGTGGTTCCAACGAAGGCGCGGTGTTCGAGGCGATGAACCTGGCCTCGATCATGAAACTGCCGTGCCTGTTCGTTGCGGAAAACAACGGCTATGCCGAGGCCACCGGTTCCGGTTGGTCGGTGGCGTGCAAGGACATCGCCGAACGGGCCATGGGCTTTGGCATGCCGGGAGTGATCGTCGACGGCAATGATTTCTTCGCCGTGCACGCAGCGCTTGGCGTCGCCGTGGAGCGTGCGCGCAAGGGCGACGGGCCAACGTTGGTGGAAGTGAAGTTAAGCCGCTTCTACGGCCACTTCGAAGGCGATGCACAAACCTATCGCGGCCCCGACGAAGTGAAAAACCTGCGGGAAAACGCGGACTGCCTGGCGCTGTTTCGTCAGCGTTGCAGCGCCGAAGGCTGGCTCGATGCGGCGCAATTCGAGCGCATTGATGGCGAGGTCGCGCAGTTGATCGAGGACGCCGTGCGCCTGGCCAAGTCCGACCCCAAACCCCAGGCCGCCGACCTGCTCAGCGACGTCTACGTCGCGTATCCCTAATAACAACAATAGGTGGAGAGAATCTTATGGCTCGCAAAATCAGCTATCAGCAGGCAATCAACGAAGCCCTGGCCCAGGAAATGCGCCGCGACAAAAGCGTGTTCATTATTGGCCAGGATGTGTCCGGCGGCACCGGCTCACCTGGCGAGCAGGATGCCTGGGGCGGCGTGCTCGGCGTGACCAAGGGTCTGTACCCGGAGTTTCCCGAGCGCGTACTCGATGCGCCGTTGTCCGAAGTCGGCTACGTGGGCATGGCGGTCGGTGCTGCCACCCGTGGCATGCGCCCGGTGTGCGAATTGATGTTCGTCGATTTTATCGGCTGCTGCCTCGACCAGTTACTCAACCAGGCCGCCAAGTTCCGCTACATGTTCGGCGGCAAGACCACAACGCCGCTGGTGATTCGCGCCATGTACGGCGCCGGCCTGCGTGCGGCGGCCCAGCATTCGCAGATGCTCACTTCAATGTGGACCCACATTCCCGGCCTCAAGGTGGTGTGCCCGGCCACGCCGTATGATGCCAAGGGCATGCTGATCCAGGCGATCCGCGACAACGATCCGGTGATTTTCCTTGAGCACAAGATGCTTTACAGCCTGCAGGGCGAGGTGCCCGAAGAGCTGTACACCGTGCCTTTCGGTGAGGCCAACTTTGTTCGCGAAGGCAAGGATGTGACCCTGGTGACTTACGGGCGCATGGTGCATATCGCCCTGGAGGCCGCCGCCCAGCTGGCACGACAAGGCATCGACTGTGAGGTGCTGGACCTGCGCACCACCAGCCCGCTGGATCAAGACAGCATCCTTGAAAGTGTGGAAAAGACGGGCCGCTTGGTGGTGATCGACGAGTCCAACCCGCGTTGCTCCATGGCCACTGATATCAGTGCGTTGGTCGCCCAGCAGGGCTTTTCGTTCTTGCGCGCGCCGATCCAAATGGTCACCGCGCCGCACACGCCCGTGCCGTTCTCCGATGCACTGGAAGACCTGTACATCCCCAACGCGGCGAAGATCGAGGCCGCCGTGCTGAAGATCGCCGACAAGAGGACCGCCGCATGATCCATACCTTGACCATGCCCAAGTGGGGGCTATCGATGACCGAGGGCCGTATTGATGTCTGGCTCAAGCAACCCGGCGACCGGGTAGAGAAGGGTGAGGAAGTGCTGGACGTGGAGACCGACAAGATCTCCAGCAGCGTCGAGGCGCCGTTCACTGGCGTGCTGCGCCGTGTGCTGGCGCTGAGTGACGAGACGCTGCCGGTGGGCGCATTGCTGGGGATTGTGGTAGAGGGCGAGGCCACCGAGGCAGAAATCGATGCGGTCATCGAACATTTCAACGCCGGGTTTGTTTCCAGCACCGCCGAAGCAGAGGCCTCGGGGCCCAGTGCGCAGAAGGTTGAAATAGGCGGGCGTTTGTTGCGCTATCTCGACTTGGGCGAGGGTGGCATTCCGTTGGTGCTGGTTCATGGATTCGGTGGCGACCTGAACAACTGGCTGTTCAACCAACCGGCATTGGCCGCCGAACGCCGGGTGGTCGCCCTTGACCTGCCAGCCCATGGTGAGTCGGGCAAGCAGCTGCAACGCGGCGATGCTGATGAGCTGAGCCAAGCGGTGTTGGACCTGCTTGATCATCTAAAGCTAGACCGCGTGCACCTGGCCGGCCACTCCATGGGCGGGCTGGTCGTGCTGACCGTTGCCGACCGGGCGCCCCAGCGCGTCGCCTCACTGACCCTGATCGCCAGCGCCGGTCTGGGCATGGACATCAACGGTGATTACCTGCAAGGGTTTGCCGAGGCCAACAACCGCAATGCGCTCAAGCCGCAATTGATCCAACTGTTCAGCGATCCCGCGCTGGTGACGCGGCAGATGCTGGAGGACATGCTCAAGTTCAAGCGGTTGGAAGGAGTCGACCCGGCATTGCGGCAGCTCACTGCCGCGTTGTTCGAAGGCGGACGACAGAGGTTGGACAGGCGTCATGTGGTGGGCCGACAGCCGAGCCTGGTAATCTGGGGCAGCGACGATGCAATCATCCCGGCCAGTCACGCCGAGGGGTTGGACGCCCAAGTGGAGATCTTGCCGGGACAGGGCCATATGGTGCAGATGGAGGCGGCGGAGCGGGTCAACCACTTAATTGGCACTTTCCTGAAATAGCGCCTGCAGTCAGGCGTGACGCTTCAGGGTCTCGCTGGGCAACTCCTTGAACAGGGCGCGGTAGCTGTTGGAGAACCTTCCCAAGTGCCAGAACGACCAATTCATCGCCACTTCAGCGACGGTGGTCTCACGGGTCTGCAACAACTCCCGCCGCGCCCCATTCAACCGGCGCAGCCGCAACCACTGCGCCGGGCTCATCCCGGTGTAGGTCTTGAACCCCTGTTGCAACTGACGCAATGGCACGCCGGCAATCCGCGCCAGTTCCAACACGTTGACGATCTCATCCGGAGCATCCGCCGCCCATTCGCCGATGCGCGCCATCAGTCGCCGTTCTTCGCTGCGCCGCTGCAACGAGTGGCGGTCCAGGCATACGCAGGCGTTGTCGAGGATGAACAGGCAGTCTTCCAGCAATTGCTGGGTGAGGGCATCGCGGCTGGCGGGGTCGATTGCTGTGGACAGGCGGGTGAGGGTGCCACTCAGCCAACGGCTGAACAGTCCATTCTGCTGGCAGGTCAGCGGCGCCATGAACAGGCCTTCAAGTTTCGCCACATCCAGCCCATGGCGTTGCACGAATTGCGGCCCGAACACCACCGCCACTTCACGGTAGTTTTCCGGGGTGATCCAGGTGTTGTGGCTTTCACCGTTCAGCAGGTACAGCGCGTTGTCACTGCCGTCGAAACAGAAGGCCAGCGAGCCTGGCGGTGCGTTGAAATGCTGCTCCACGCGGGTGTTCATGCACTCTTCGTACACCTGCACACCTTGCAGGTCCAGGTAGCGGATTCGCCCGGCGAAATGCCCTGGGGACATCTGCTGGTACTGCTGCACCCAACCGGGTGTCGCACTGCATTGAGCCGCCACATCACCGGTGGTGAAGGCCTGTACGCGCAAAGCTGTTGCCTGTGTCATGGGTAACCTGGGCGCACTCTATTGGTGCGTTGTGGTTCGTGCAAAGTGGATAGATGCCGCAGGGGCGGCGGCATCAAGATAGACCTCAATGCGCCAGGAGTACAAGCCGGCGCATGCACCCAACCCATGACGAGGTCCTTATGAACGCCCCCTTCGATCAGCTGTCCGCCTGGCTGAAAGAACACAAGATTACCGAAGTCGAATGCGTGATCAGTGATTTGACTGGCATCGCACGCGGCAAGATTGCGCCCACCAACAAGTTCCTGCATGAGCGAGGCATGCGCCTGCCGGAAAGTGTGTTGCTGCAAACGGTAACCGGGGACTTTGTCGACGACGATGTCTACTACGACCTGCTCGACCCGGCTGACATCGACATGATCTGCCGTCCGGTGTCCCACGCCACCTATGTGGTGCCGTGGGCCATCGAGCCTACCGCGATCGTCATCCACGACACCTTCGACAAACAGGGCAACCCCATCGAACTGTCGCCGCGCAACGTGCTGAAGAAAGTCCTGCAGCTCTACACCGACCAGGGTTGGCAGCCGATCGTCGCGCCGGAAATGGAGTTCTACCTGACCCAGCGCTGCGAAGACCCGGACCTGCCGCTGAAAACCCCGATTGGCCGCTCCGGTCGCGCCGAGACCGGTCGCCAGTCGTTTTCCATCGACGCCGCCAACGAATTCGACCCACTGTTCGAAGACGTCTACGACTGGTGCGAAGCCCAGGGCCTGGACCTCGACACGCTGATCCACGAAGACGGCCCGGCGCAGATGGAAATCAACTTCCGCCACGGCGACGCCCTCGACCTGGCCGACCAAATCACCGTGTTCAAGCGCACCCTGCGCGAGGCCGCGCTCAAGCACAACGTGGCCGCCACGTTCATGGCCAAGCCGGTGGCCGACGAGCCTGGCAGCGCCATGCACCTGCACCAGAGCGTGGTCGACATCGCCACCGGCAAACCGGTGTTCGTCGATGCCGACGGCAAGATGAGCCAGCTTTTCCTGCACCACATCGGCGGCTTGCAGAAGTACATCCCCAAGCTGTTGCCGATGTTTGCGCCCAACGTGAACTCGTTCCGCCGCTTCCTGCCGGACACCTCGGCGCCGGTCAATGTCGAATGGGGCGAAGAAAACCGCACCGTTGGCCTGCGTGTGCCCACCTCCAGTCCCGACGCCATGCGCGTGGAAAACCGCTTGCCCGGCGCCGATGCCAATCCCTACCTGGCGATAGCGGCTAGTCTGCTGTGTGGCTACCTCGGGATGATCGAACAGATCGAGCCCAGCGCGCCGGTGGAGGGCCGCGCCTACGAGCGCCGTAACCTGCGCCTGCCGTTCACCCTCGAAGATGCGCTGGCACGCATGGAGGATTGCGCCACGGTCAAGCAGTACCTGGGCGACAAGTTCGTGCGCGGCTACGTCGCGGTCAAGCGCGCCGAGCACGAGAATTTCAAACGGGTGATCAGTTCCTGGGAGCGCGAGTTCCTGCTGTTGAGCGTCTAAAAAAACCAAAAAAGGGGTGTCGATATGCGTCTTGTGAAACAGCTTTTTCCGCTGGCCCTGGTGGCTGCGTTCAGCAGCGCCAGCCAGGCGGCGCCGACGGTCAGCGTCTACAACTGGACCGACTATATCGGTGAGACCACCCTGGCCGACTTCCAGGCCAAGACTGGGATCAAGCCGATCTACGACGTGTTCGACTCCAACGAAACCCTGGAGGGCAAGTTGCTGGCGGGACGCACCGGCTATGACGTGGTGGTGCCGTCCAACCACTTCCTGGCGCGCCAGGTGAAGGCCGGTGCGTTCCTCAAGCTGGACCGCGCGCAACTGCCCAACTTCAAGAACCTCGACCCCAAGTTGCTAAAGCTGTTGGAAAAGAATGACCCAGGCAACGCGCACTCGGTGCCGTACCTGTGGGGTACCAATGGCATCGGCTATAACGTCGACAAGGTCAAAGAGGTGCTGGGCATCGACGCTATCGATTCATGGGCGGTGCTGTTCGAGCCCGAGAACATCAAGAAGCTCAACCAGTGCGGCGTGGCTTTCCTCGATTCGGCGGACGAGCTGTTCCCGGCGATCCTCAATTACATGGGCAAGGACCCGCGCAGCGAGAATCCCGAGGACTACAAGCAGGCCGAGGCCAAGCTGCTGACGCTGCGGCCGTACATCACCTATTTCCATTCTTCCAAGTACATTTCGGACCTGGCCAACGGTAATATCTGCGTGGCCTTCGGTTATTCCGGCGACGTGTTCCAGGCGGCCAACCGTGCCAAGGAAGCCAAGAATGGTGTGAAGATCGCCTATTCGATTCCCAAGGAAGGCTCCAACCTGTGGTTCGACCTGCTGGCGATTCCCGCCGACGCGAGTCACCCGAAAGAAGCCCACGCGTTCATCAACTACCTGCTCGACCCTCAAGTGATCGCCAAGGTCAGCGCCTCGGTGGGGTATGCCAACGCCAACCCGGCGGCCAAGGCGTTCATGGACCCGGAACTGGTGAATAATCCTGAGGTGTACCCGTCCCAGGACGTGCTCGACAAACTCTATATTTCCACCACGCCGACCCCGGCAACCATGCGCCTGATGACCCGCGCCTGGAGCAAAGTGAAGACCAACAAATGATTCAGTCGACTGACCACGCCCGGTCCTACTACCGGGCTACGGCCAACGCTTTGACGGAGCGACCCGCATTGGGCACTGACCTGACCGCCGACGTGTGCGTGATCGGCGGCGGTTTCACCGGCGTTAACACCGCCATCGAACTGGCCCAGCGCGGGCTCTCGGTGGTCCTGCTGGAAGCCCGCCGTATTGGCTGGGGTGCCAGCGGGCGCAACGGCGGGCAGTTGATTCGCGGTATCGGCCATGACGTGTCGGGATTCGGCAAGTACGTGGGCGAGGATGGCGTGCGTTACCTGGAGCGCGCCGGCATCGACTCGGTGGCCTTGGTGGGCGAGCGTATCCGAACGCACCGCATCGACTGCGACTTGCGCTGGGGCTTTTGCGAATTGGCCAACACCCCGGCGCAATTCGCGGCGTTCAAGGGCGAGCAGGCGCACCTGGCGGCGCTGGGTTACGCCCACGAAACGCGTCTGGTGGGGCCGCAGGATATACAGCAAGTAGTCGGCTCGCCGGTGTATGCCGGCGGCCTGGTGGACATGGGCTCCGGGCATCTTCACCCGTTGAATCTGGTTTTGGGTGAGGCTCGGTTGGCCGAATCCCTCGGGGTCCGGATTTTCGAGCACACCGAAGTACTCGAACTGATCCACGGCGACACGGTGCACGTGCGCTGCGCCGGCGGCACGGTGCGCGCCGCTAGCCTGGTGCTGGCGTGCAATGCGCATCTGGAGGAGCTGGAACCGCGCCTGAGTGGCAAGGTACTCCCGGCCGGCAGCTACATCATCGCCACCGAGCCGTTATCGGCGGATCTGGCCAACCAACTGATCCCGCAGAACCTGGCGCTGTGCGACCAGAAGGTCGGCCTGGATTATTACCGGTTGTCCGCAGACCGGCGCCTGTTGTTCGGCGGCGCCTGCCATTACTCCGGCCGCGACCCGGCGGACATCGCCGCTTACATGCAGCCGAAAATGCTCAAGGTGTTCCCGCAGCTCGCCAATACGGCCATCGAGTTCCAGTGGGGCGGCAAGATCGGCATTACCGCCAATCGCTTCCCGCAGGTCGGTCGCTTGAAGCAGTACCCCAACGTGTTTTACGCCCAGGGGTATTCCGGACATGGGCTGAACGTGACGCATTGGTGCGCGAGGCTGTTGGCCGAGGCTATCCAGGCCGGTCACAGCACCGGGCTGGATATTTTCAGCCAGGTACCGCACATGACGTTTCCCGGTGGCAAGGCGCTGCGGTCGCCGCTGCTGGCGTTGGGGATGCTGTGGTATCGCCTGCGGGAATTGATTTAACTGACGCCCCCCACCTGTGGAGCTCCATCAATGCTCAGATTCGGTGAGCACCTTGCGAAAGGTTTCTACCAGCGGCCGCAGGTTGACGCGGTGCCACGCCGCCCACAGCGGGGTGGTGTAGTTCAACCACGGCAGTTCACGCAACACCACGCCGGGCGGGGCATTGCGGCTCAGGCCCTTTTGCACCATGGCCACGCCCAGGCCCGAAGCGACCAGGCCCAGCGCGGTAAACGGCTCCCCGGCTTCCATGGGGATCTGCGGGGTGAAACCGGCGCGGATGCAGGCGGCGACGAAGTCGTCGGCGGGGTTGGCGCCGGGTTTGCGCTGCACGCCGATCCACTCCTGGTCCGCCAGGTGCTCGGGCAACAACTCGCTCTGACGGGCCAATGGATGATGCTCGGGCAAGGCCAGCAGCATGGGGTCATCCAGCACTTGCCGCGCGATAAGGTCCGGGTCGTCGGCGGCGGGTGGTTCGCCGACCAGGGCAATGTCCAGGCTGCGCTGGCGCAGGCCTTCGAGTTGTTCCGGCGACGGCAGGTTATACAGCTTGATATGCACGGTAGGCCGGTCGTCGCGCAACACGCGCAAGGCATTGGGCAGTACCCCGGCATGCATGGCGTTCTCGATATAGCCGATGCACAGGCCGCCTTCCTCACCTCGGCCCAGGCGCCTGCCCAAGGATTCCAGGCGGTTGGCGTGGGTCAGCAAGGCCTTGGTCTCGGCGAGGAAGGTCTGGCCGTCACGGGTCAGGCGGATGCGTTGCTGACTGCGTTCGAACAGGGTCAGTCCCAGGCGCTCTTCCAGCTGGGCTATCTGTCGGCTCAGCGGTGACTGGGAGATGTGCAAGCGCTCGGCAGCACGGCCGACGTGCTCTTCCTCGGCGACGACTTCGAAGTAGCGCAATTGGCGCAGGTCGATCATGTTAGACCTCTAGGGACTCAAGTTGGTCGCAGTATGTCTTGGACGGTCCGATCTGCGCAATCTAGGATCTGCTCAACGGTCACAGCGACCCCTGAACCCATTGAGGATCTACCATGAGCTTGAAAGACAAACTCCCAGGCCAGCTCGGCTTCGGCACCGCGCCGCTGGGCAACATGTTCCGCGCTATTCCAGAAGACGAAGCCCAGGCCACTGTCGAGGCTGCCTGGAATGCCGGCGTGCGCTACTTCGACACCGCGCCGTTCTACGGCTCGGGCCTCTCGGAAATCCGCCTGGGCCACGCCCTGTCGCAGTACAACCGCGATGATTTCGTGCTCAGCACCAAGGTCGGCCGGGTGATCCTCGACGAAATAGAAGACAGCGCCCGCGACCTCGGCGAAAAAAGCGGCGTGTTCGAACACGGCCGCCCGAACAAGATGCTCAACGACTACAGCGCCGACGCCACCCTGCGCTCCATCGAAGACAGCCTGACCCGCCTGAACACTGATCGCCTGGACATCGTGTGGATTCACGACATCGCCCAGGACTTCTATGGCGACCAATGGCTGGAGTACTTCAACCAGGCCCGCACCGGTGCCTTCAAAGTGCTGACCCGCCTGCGTGAAGAGGGCGTGATCAAGGCCTGGGGCCTGGGCGTAAACCGCGTCGAGCCGTGCGAACTGACCCTGGACCTGACCGAAGCGCAGCCCGACGGCTTTTTGCTGGCCGGCCGCTACACACTGTTGGACCATGATCGTGCCCTGCAGCGCCTGATGGACGCGGCCCTGGCGCAGAACGTCGAGATCGTCGTCGGTGGCCCCTACAGCTCCGGCATCCTCGCGGGCGGCGCGCACTTCGAGTACCAGCAAGCCAGCCCGGCAATCATCCGCAAGGTCGAGCAAATCAGGGCGATTGCCCAGGCGTTTGGCGTCAGCGTGAAAGCGGCGGCGCTGCAATTCTCCCTGGCCCACCCGGCCGTGGCGGCAGTGATTCCAGGCGCCAGTCGTCCGGGGCGGATTGCCGAAGACGTTGCGGCGTTGTCAGAGACTATTCCGGCAGCCTTCTGGCAGTCCCTGCGCGAGGCCCGATTGATTTCGGACCGTGCACCACTGCCGCTTTAACTTCAGGAGTTCAACCGATGAAAATTGATGTGAGCGGTAAAGTAGCCATCGTCAGCGGGAGCACGGCCGGCATTGGCCTGGGCATCAGCCAGGCGCTTGCAGCATCCGGCGCCACCGTGGTGGTGATCGGGCGTGAAGCGGGCAAGGTGGATGACGCCTTGGCGAGCATCCGCCAGGCCGTCCCCGGCGCGGACCTGCGCGGGCTGGTGGCAGACCTCGGCACGGCCGAAGGTGCAGAAAAACTGTTCGCCGCCGAACCGCGCGCCGACATCCTGGTCAACAACCTGGGTATCTTCAACGATGTGGATTTCTTCGAGGCCCCGGACAGCGAATGGGCACGCTTCTATGAAGTCAACGTGATCTCCGGTGTGCGCCTGGCGCGGCATTACGTGCCGGGCATGGTCGGGCAGGGCTGGGGGCGAGTGATCTTCCTGTCGTCGGAGTCCGGCGTGGCTACCCCGGCGGACATGATCAACTACGGCGTGACCAAGAGCGCCAACCTGGCGGTGTCGCATGGTTTGGCCAAGCGCCTGGCGGGTACCGGCGTGACGGTTAACGCGGTTTTGCCTGGCCCGACCTTTACCGACGGCCTGGAGCAGATGCTCAAGGACGCCACCGCAAAATCCGGGCGCAGTGCGCGGGACGAGGCGGATGTGTTTGTGCGAAACGCACGGCCAACCTCGATCATCCAGCGCGCAGCAAATGTGGATGAAGTCGCCAACCTGGTGGCGTACATTGCTTCACCCCTGTCTTCTGCCACCACCGGTGCCGCGTTGCGGGTCGACGGCGGTGTGGTCGACAGCATGGCCATCTGAATGGTTTTCTATTTTCTGGAGTAATTAACGTGGCAACAGCGTCTTCTGTGATTGAAATCCCTGTATCGGCCGATCAGGTCTGGCAATTGATCGGCGGCTTCAACAGCCTGCCGGACTGGTTGCCGTTTATCGTCAAAAGCGAGGCCCTTGATGGCGGTCGCGTGCGTCATCTGCAAACCGCCGATGGCGGGGTGGTGGTGGAGCGTTTGCAGAGCTTTGATAACGTCGGCCGTACTTACAGCTACACCATTGAACAGTCGCCATTTCCGGTGAGTGCATACCTGGCAACGGTGCAGGTCGAGGCGTTGGGTGAAGCGTCGGCGAAAGTGACCTGGTCCGGTGTGTTCACGCCGGCGGCAGGCACCACGGATGCGGCGGCGGAAGAGTTGTTTGCGGGTGTTTACAGCGGTGGGCTGGAGGCGTTGCGGGCCAATTTCCCAGGCTGACCCGCGTCCCCTGTAGGAGCCGGCAAGCCGGCTCCTACAGGGTGTTGTGATGCATGCGTTATTCGGGCATGAGTTGTTGGCGGCACTCCAGAACCAGGCGTGCACCGCCTCGCTCACTCGTACCCACTTCGAGCCTGAACCCATGCAGGTTGATGATCGCCGCCACAATCGACAAGCCCAATCCAAAGCCGCCTTGCTGGTCGCTCTCATCCACGCGATAGAAGCGCTGGAACACCGCGTCACGTTCCGCTGCGGGTATGCCGGGGCCGGAGTCGTGCACTTCAAGGCGCGTGCTGCCGGCGTCGTTGACCCCACGCAGAATCACCTCGCCGCCCGGTGGGGAGAACTTGATCGAGTTGCTCAGCAGGTTGGCGAGGGCTTCGAACAGCAATGCGCGGTCGCCGGTGATCCATGGCAGGGACTCCGGCGTTTCGAGCCGCAATTGCAGTTCGCCTTCTTCGGCCAGGGGCAGGTAGAAGTCGTGCAACTCGCGCAACAGTGGCAGTGGATCCATGACCAAAAAGCCTGAGCGACGCTGGTGGTCTTCCAGTTCGGAGATACGTAACAGCCCCCGGAAGCGCGCCATCAGGGTGTCGGTTTCGGCAATCGCGTCATCCAGTTTCACCGCGTAGTCCGACTCCGCCTCGGCCTCCTGCTTGATGCGGTACAGCTGCGCACGCAGGCGCGTGAGCGGGGTGCGCAGGTCGTGGGCGATGTTGTCGCACACGCCCTTGACCTCGTTCATCAGCTTCTCGATGCGATCAAGCATGGCGTTGACGATGGCCGCGAGCATGTCCAGTTCGTCGCGCCGATTCGACAGCGGCAGGCGGTGGGTCAGGTCGCCGGCGACGATGGCTTCGGCGCTGGCCTGGATCCCGCGAATCCGCCGCAACGGTCGACGACGCAACAAATGCCAGCCCGCAGCGCCAGGGATAATCGTCAAGGAAAGCGCCCACAGCAGGGCATGCCAGATGATACGGGTCACGCCGAACAGCGAGCCGTTGGCGCGTACCAGTACCAGCCAGCGGCCGTCATCGGTATGGGTGGCGACGGCGTCGCAGCTGTCCTTGGGCAACTTGGGGTCGTCGGAGTCGACGCAGTTGGTCAGGGCGTGGATCTTGCCGTCCAGGGGCAAGTCGGGCGGCACCGCGCGGATCGGTCCATTGAGAGGGCGGAACTGCTCATCGAACAAGCCGTAGGCGTCCACGCCCTTCATGTCGAAGGTCATGCTGGTGGTCAGGGCTTCCACCAGTTCCTCGCCGTCAAAGCGCTGGAACAGGTGCTGGCGCTGCATCAGCGAATGGCGCGACAGGTCGCCCAGATAGCCCGACACCTCGTAGTACAGCACCCCCATGAGGATGCAGCTCCAGGCCACGAACAACGAACTGTACAGCGCCAGCAAGCGGCTGCTGGAAGAGCGCCAGCCCTTAGAGGGGTTCAGCAATGACATAACCGGAACCTCGTACCGTGCGGATCAGCGGCGTGAGGCCCGGTGGGTCGATCTTCTTGCGCAGACGGCCGATGTGCACGTCGATCAAGTTGGTGCCGGGGTCGAAGTGATAGCCCCAGACTTCCTCGAAAATCATCATCCGCGACAGGATCTGCCCAGTGTTGCGCATCAGGAACTCCAGCAGCTTGTATTCGGTGGGCAACAGGCTCAGGGGCTGATCGGCACGACTGGCTTCACGGCTGATCAGGTTCAGCTCCAGGTCGGCCACGCGCAGGGCGGTTTCGAATTCCTGGACGGTGCTTTTGCGCCGCAGCAGCACTTCAACGCGAGCGGCCATTTCATCCGAGGCGAACGGTTTGGTGAGGTAGTCATCACCGCCGGCACGCAGGCCGCGCACACGTTCGTCCACATCGGAGAGGGCGCTGATCATCAGGATCGGCGTCGACACACCGATAGTGCGCAGCGTGGTGACGATGGCCAGGCCATCGAGTTCCGGCAGCATGCGGTCGAGGGTGATCAGGTCGTAGTCGCCACTCACGGCGCGGACCAGGCCTTCGCGGCCGTTGTCTACCCAATCTACATCCAGTCCATGGCTACTCAGCTCGGCGACGATCTCGCGGGCCGTTACGGCGTCATCCTCGATAGTCAAAATACGGGTCATGGTATTACCTGGTGATCGATTCACACGGGAAGACCGCAATCGCCAGCAAGCCGGCGCCTACGGAAGTGCGGGCATTTTGCCAAGAAATCGCTGAACGCTTCCTAAATAAAACTTCATATTGGCAAAACTGACACATCTTTCATGACCGGCTAACGGGAATGCATAACGCCCGCCCGCAACGGCCCTTTCTTGCAAGTTGCATGGTTTGAGTAAGTTCAATTTACTTAACTCCATGATTTGTAACGGTTTTAAATTTTTTGCTGCCTGGCATGGTGCCTGCACTGTCCCTTTTGAGACTTGTAACACTATTTTTCTGCCTTGGAGCACAACAACAATGATCACATCCTCATCCACGCTGCAAGAATCGAGCACGCTCTCCGGGGTTTCCTGGGGGGCGATTTTTGCCGGGGCGGCCGCTGCGGCCGCATTGTCCCTGATCCTCGTGCTGCTGGGCTTCGGCCTGGGCTTTTCGGCGGTGTCGCCGTGGGCTGACAGTGGCATCAGCGCCAAGGGGCTTGGCATTTCCACGATTGTCTGGCTGGCGTTTACCCAGATCGTCGCATCCGGGCTGGGCGGCTATATTGCCGGTCGGTTGCGGGTGAAATGGGCGAATATGCACGGCGATGAGGTGTACTTCCGCGACACGGCCCATGGGTTCCTGGCCTGGGCTGTGGCCACGTTGATTACTGCAGTACTGGTGGTCGGTTCGGTGAGCAGTGTCGTCAGCGGCGGCGTGAAAGCCGGTGCCAGTGTTGCAGCCGGCGCGGCCAGCGGCATTACGCAAGCCGCCGGCAGTGCCGCCAAAGGTGTCAATGGCGGCGACTTCGACTACTACGTCGACAGCCTGTTCCGCGACGACCGCCCGGTAGCCGTCAGCGATGACGCCGCCCACGGCGTGGTTGCCCGCATCTTCACCCGCACCCTGAGCAATGACGGCCAATTGGCCGCTGAAGACCGTGCCTACCTGGCCCAGTTGATCAGCCAGCGCACCAACCTCAGCCAGGCGGATGCCGAAGCGCGTATCGACAAGGTCTATGGCGATGCCCGCAAAGCAGTCGAAGACGCCAAGCTTAAAGCCAAACAAGCCGCTGACACCGCCGCCAAGGTCGCTGCCTACACGTCGCTGTGGACCTTTGTTGCTCTGTTGATCGGCGCGTTCTTCGCCAGTTTCGCAGCCACCTTTGGCGGTCGCCGTCGCGATGCCGTGGTGTATGTGGAAACCGAACACTTCGTCCGTTAATTCATTCAAGGCCCGTTCTTTCAAGGAGAGCATCATGCGTTCACTACTGCTTTGGTTCCTCGGTGTGCCTATTCCTGTGATCATCCTGATCGCGATCTTCATGCACTGATTACCGTTTCATCCAAGCCGCGCCTGAGTAACAGGCGCGGCTTTTTGCTGCAAGGCCAGCCAGCTGGTCACCAGTAACACACTCGCGACCGATGTCATGATCACCAATGGCGCAGAGGTGCCATCGGACAACAATCCGGTCGCCCAACTGCTCACCGCCGTCAGCAACATCTGGGTGAAAAAGAACAGCCCGGATGCCGTTCCCGCGATTGCGCCATAAGGCTGCAGCACCGACAGCTGACAGGCCGGAATCGTCATACCCACCGATACCATGATCAGTACCATTGGCAACACAATCGCCAGCCATTCCCCTGGCAGTGCCGTTGTGGCCAGTGCAAGAGTGACGCTGCCCAGCAGATTCAGGCCTATCCCCACGGCGATCAAGCGGTCCGGGTCAAAGCGCCTGACCAGGCGCCGGAACAGGTTCGCGCCCAGCATGTAGCCGCTGATCGTGGCGGCGAACACCAGGGCATACGCCGTGGCGGACAGATGGAAGCCGCGTTGCAGCAGCGCCGATGACTCACTGATAAACGGAAAGTAGGTGCTGTACACGCAACCGATGGCCAAGGCGTAACGCAGAAAATAACGATCGCGCAGCAACTGGCCGTAGAGGCGCAGCAGTCCCTGCGGCGGGGCGGCGGCGACTTCCGGCGGGCGGGTTTCGGGCAGGCGGCGATACACCACCTCGCACAGCACAGCTCCGATCCCCCCCAGCAGCACGAACAGCCCGCGCCAGTTGATGAACGGCAGCATCAGGCTGCCCAGTACCGGCGCGGCCATGGGTGAGATGGCCATGGCCATGGAGATCAGGCCGAGCAGGCGTGCCTGTTCGTCGCGGTCGAAGTAGTCACGCACCATCACGCGGCCGATCACGGTGGTGCAGCAGCCGCCCAAGGCCTGGAACAGGCGCGCGATGATCAACACGGCGAGGTTGTCCGCCAGGGCGCACGCTGCCGTGGCGAGGACATACAGGAACAACCCGACCAGCAATACCGGACGGCGGCCGAAGCGGTCGGTGAGTGGCCCACTGACCAGCAGCGAAATCGCCGAGCCGAGGGCGTACAGCGTGAGGGTCAGTTGCAACTGGCTGTCGCTGGTGTGGAAATAGTCAGCCATGGCGGGTAGGGCCGGCAGGTGCATGTCCAGGGTGACGCGTGGCAAGGCGATGAGCGCGGTCAGCAGCATCAGCCAGAACCCAGTGGAGAGGGCGCGTTGAG
This sequence comes from Pseudomonas simiae, assembly GCF_000934565.1. Taxonomy (NCBI): domain Bacteria; kingdom Pseudomonadati; phylum Pseudomonadota; class Gammaproteobacteria; order Pseudomonadales; family Pseudomonadaceae; genus Pseudomonas; species Pseudomonas simiae. The sequence goes on from NZ_CP010896.1 coordinate 2,504,920, forward strand.
TCATGGGGCGTCTCGAAGCAAGGAGTAGAGCCCGGACTCTAGCTGTATTGTGGTTTAATCCTGAGGACCACTTATGCCTTGTTTGATAGGACCACTATGCGCCGAGGAAAAACCGCATCCGTGCTCGACCTGCCGCGTCCCGACACGCTGGGCGCGGGCAAGCAGCAGGGCGCCTACGAAGCCTTGCGCGGGGCGATCCTCAACCGGCAATTGCCGGCGGGCAGCCGCTTGCCCTCCACGCGCAGCCTGGCCGAGCGCTGGTGGGTGTCACGTGGCACGCTGGAAGCCGTGTTCGACCGCCTGCACAGCGAAGGCTACGTAAAACGCGTCGCCGGGTCTGGCACGCGGGTGTGTGCGGTAATCCCGGAGCAGTTCATCGCCGCGCCGTTGGCCAAGGACATACCTCGTCGCCCTGCGGAGCCTGATCCGCCGGATGTCGGTGTGCAGAGCCATGTGCCCTTTGTCGCACGCCGCCCGGATGCCAGTCTGTTTGACCTGAAGACCTGGGCCCGCTGCATCTCCCGTGGGTTGCTGGCAGCAGGGCCGGGCGTGCTGGAAGCATCGCACCCGGCCGGCCTGCCTGAATTGCGCGCACAGATCGCCGACTACCTGCGCAGCTATCGCGGCCTGCACTGCGAGGCCGATGAAGTGATCGTCACCACCGGCATCCGTCATGCCCTCGACTTGATTGCGCGCAGTGTGCTCAAGACGGGCGAGACGGCCTGTGTCGAAGACCCCGGCTACCTGCCGGCGCGGCGTCTGTTCGCCCTGGCAGGCGCCAATGTGCAGGGTATTCCCGTCACTGCCGAGGGCCTCGACACTGGCCAACTCCCTGAGAGGGCGCGCTTGGCCTATGTCACACCGGCGCACCAGGCGCCGCTGGGCATGACCCTGTCGGTATCCCGTCGCCTGGCGTTGCTGGACTGGGCCGCTCGCGCCGACGCCTGGGTGGTCGAAGACGATTACGACAGCGAGTACAACTACAACACCGCGCCGCTGGCGGCGCTCAAATCCCTGGACTCGGCCGACCGCGTGATCTATTGCGGCAGCTTCAACAAGAACCTGTTCCCCGGCTTGCGCGTAGGCTTCATGGTGGTGCCCAAGGTGTTGCGCCGCGGACTGTTGCGCACCTTGCAACTCACCGGGCATTCGGTGGGGGCCACTGATCAATTGGGGCTGGTGGAGTTCTTGCGCAGCGGCGCCTTCGTACGTCATTTGCGTGCCTCGCGCCAGGCGTACCAGGCCCGACGCGATACGTTGCTGGAGTGCCTGGGCGGGCACTGCGCGGTCAGCGGCCAGCAGGCCGGATTGCATTTTGTGATGTGGCTGCCAGCGGGTGTCGAAGAGGTCGAATTCTGCAACCGCGCTGCTGAAGCAGGCTTGACGCTGCAGCCGCTGGGCAAGTTCTGTCACGGGGTGACCTTGCCGCCGGCGGTGATCATTGGCTACACGGCACTGACCCTGGCGCAGATCCGCTACCACGGCCGCGCGTTGGCACAGTTGTGGTAGGGGTCGTCAGTCGTCGAACCCGACTTGCTCGTGAATCTCATCCACCTTCAACTCCAACCGGTACGCCACCGCAATAAACAACGCCTGGCACAGGCACAGGGTGGCGCTCAACGAGCGGAAGGCAAACGACGAACCTTCATTCACCAACAGCACCGCGTTCGCCCGCTTGGCCAGGGGCGACAGGTTGCTGTCGGTGATGATCAGGGTCTTGGCCTGATGATGCTGGGCGATGCGCAGGCAATGCTGCGTCTCTTTGCCGTAGGGCGTGAAGCTGATGGCGATCACCAGGTCATTGGCGCGCACGCTGCGCATCTGTTCGCGGTAGCTGCCGCCCAGGCCTGAGATCAGATGGATGCGTTTGTTGGTGTGCTGCAGGTTGTAGACCAGGTAGTCCGCCACCGCGAAGGAGCGGCGCACGCCGACCACGTAGATATTGTCGGCATTCACCACCAGGTCCACGGCTTTGTCGAAAGCGACATCATCCAACTCCAACCCCAGGCGCTCGATGCCGGACAGGGTCGCGTTGACGCACTCGCGCGCCAGGTCGCCGCCGCTGGCTTTCTGCGACTTGTTGGCGATCATGCTGCGGATGCGCTGCTGATAGTTCTGCACCGGCGTGGTCTTGTGGGTGTAGGCCTCGCGGAACAGCGCCTGCATCTCACTGAACCCACTGAACCCGAAGCGCTGCGAGAAGCGCACGATGGCCGACGGGTGCACTTCGCACTCGCGGGCAATGTCGCTGATGCGGTCGACCATGATCCGGTCGCTCTGCTGGCTCATGTAGCTGGCGATGCGCTTGAGTTGGCGCGGCAGGCTCTCGTATTCGTCGGTGATCAGCTGCAACAGGCGCTCGGCATTGATCGGAGGGCTGGCGATGGTGTCTTCCAGGGTGGTCTCGGGATCGGTGCGGGACATGGGTAATCCTTCTGGCGTTTTTGTCTGTTGCGCTGATGGGTGGCGCAAGTCTACAGGGTAGGCGCAAAAAAATACCTTGGCATCACGGCCGGCGTGGCCTGCTGAAACGATGCACTGTGGTGGAAGCGCCCCTGTACGAGCTTAATGGAAAAAATATTCCAATGAAAAAATATCTGGAATAAATATTGATTGGCGTCGCCGGACGTTCTAGTCTGCTCCCACCAAGAGCGTTTGCCGTCGCCACGTCGGTACAACGCAGGCTGATAAAAATAACAGGAGCCAGCATGGGCCAGACTCGTTTTGCCAGTGGGCGTCAATTGGATCTGATTTGCCTCGGGCGCCTGGGCGTCGACCTCTATGCGCAGCAAGTGGGTGCGCGGCTTGAGGACGTGTCCAGCTTTGCCAAGTACCTCGGCGGTTCCTCCGCCAACATCGCCTTCGGCACCGCCAGGCTGGGCCTCAGGTCGGCGATGTTGAGCCGGGTCGGCGATGACCATATGGGGCGCTTCCTGGTGGAGTCCCTGGCCCGCGAAGGCTGTGATGTCAGCGGCATCAAGGTCGACCCGGAACGCCTCACCGCCCTGGTCCTGCTAGGTCTCAAGGACCGCGAAACCTTTCCCCTGGTGTTCTACCGCGAAAACTGCGCCGACATGGCCCTGCGCGCCGAAGACATCAGCGAAGCCTTTATCGCCTCCAGCAAGGCGTTGTTGATTACCGGCACGCATTTCTCCACCGACGGCGTATACAAGGCCAGCATCCAGGCGCTGGATTACGCGGCCAAGCACAACGTCCAGCGCGTGCTGGATATCGACTACCGCCCGGTGCTGTGGGGCCTGGCGGGCAAGGCCGATGGTGAAACCCGTTTTGTCGCCGACCAGAATGTCAGCCAGCATGTACAGAAGATCCTGCCGCGCTTTGATCTGATCGTCGGCACTGAAGAAGAATTCCTCATCGCGGGGGGCAGTGAAGACTTGCTCACTGCGCTGCGCAAGGTGCGCGAACTGACCCAGGCGACCCTGGTGGTCAAGCTCGGCCCGCAGGGTTGCACAGTGATCCACGGCGCCATCCCCGCACGTCTTGAAGACGGCGCCATCTACCCCGGTGTGCGTGTAGAAGTGCTAAATGTGCTCGGTGCCGGCGATGCGTTCATGTCGGGCTTCCTCAGCGGCTGGATCAACGATGCGAGTGACGAGCGTTGCAGCCAGTTGGCCAATGCCTGTGGCGGCCTGGTCGTTTCACGCCACGCCTGCGCCCCGGCCATGCCCACGCCGGCGGAGCTGGAATACCTGTTCAACAGCCCGGTACCGATTACCCGACCGGACCAGGACCTGACCCTGCAACGTCTGCACCGTGTGACGGTGCCGCGCAAGGCCTGGAAACAACTGTTCGTGTTTGCCTTCGATCATCGCTGGCAGCTGGTGGACCTGGCGCAGAAAGGCGGCCAGGACCTGGCGCGCATCAGTGACGCCAAGCAACTGTTCATCCAGGCCATTGAGCGCGTGGAGAAAAAACTCGCAGAGCAAGGCGTCGAGGCCGATGTCGGCCTGCTCGCCGACCAGCGCTTCGGCCAGGATGCGCTCAACGCCGCCAGCGGTCGCGGCTGGTGGATTGCGCGTCCGGTGGAAGTGCAGAACTCGCGTCCCCTGGCGTTCGAACACGGTCGCTCGGTGGGCAGCAACCTGATTGCCTGGCCCCAGGAGCAGATCATCAAGTGCCTGGTGCAATTCCATCCCGACGACGAGCCGCTGCTGCGCCTGGAACAGGAAGCGCAACTCAAGGCAGTGTACGAAGCGTCGATTGTCAGCGGCCATGAACTGCTGCTGGAAGTCATCCCGCCCAAGGATCACCCGTCGACTTACCCCGACGTGCTCTACCGCAGTCTCAAGCGTCTGTACAACCTGGGTATCTACCCGGCGTGGTGGAAGATCGAGGCGCAGTCGGCCGAGGACTGGAAGAAGCTCGACGAACTGATCCAGGAGCGCGACCCGTACTGCCGTGGCGTGGTGCTGCTGGGCCTGAATGCGTCGGCCGAGTTTCTCGCCGACGGCTTCCAGCAGGCCAGCCAGAGCACGACCTGCCGAGGGTTTGCCGTTGGCCGCACGATCTTCCAGGAGCCGAGCCGGGCGTGGATGGCGGGGGAGATTGATGATGAAGTTTTGATTCAGCAAGTCCAGGCCACCTTTGAACAACTCATAAACGCCTGGCGCAGTGCCCGAAATTAAACACGGTCAAATGTGGGAGCGGGCTTGCTCGCGAACGCGGTGGGTCAGTTAAAGAATTGCGATCTGATAGACCGCATTCGCGAGCAAGCCCGCTCCCACATAACGCAAATCTCACCAGGCTCAAGTCAGATAAAAACAAAAGGTGCAGCCATGCCCGCAATCCGAATTGGCATCAACCCGATCTCCTGGAGCAACGATGACCTCCCCGCCCTGGGCGGCGAAACGCCTCTGAGCACCGCCCTGAGCGAAGGCAAGGACATCGGCTACGAAGGCTTCGAACTCAACGGTAAATTCCCCAAGGACGCCAAGGGCGTCGGCGATGTGTTGCGCCCTTATGACCTGGCGCTGGTCTCCGGCTGGTACTCCAGCCGCCTGGCCCGGCGCTCGGTGGCTGAAGAAATCGAGGCCATCGTCGGGCATGTCGAGTTGCTGAAACGCAATGGCGCTACGGTGCTGGTGTACGGCGAGGTGGCCGATTCAATCCAGGGCTCGCGCATCCGCCTGATCGAACGCCCGCGCTTTCACAGCGAACAAGCCTGGCAGGACTACGCCGACAAACTCACCGAACTGGCGCGTTTCACCCTGTCCCAAGGCGTGCGCCTGGCGTACCACCACCATATGGGCGCTTATGTTGAATCTCCGGAAGACATTGACCAACTGATGCGCCGTACCGGCCCGGAAGTCGGCCTGCTGTTCGATTCGGGCCACTGCTACATGGGCGGCGGCGAGCCCATTGAGGTGCTGCGCAAACACATCGACCGCGTCTGCCACGTGCATTTCAAGGACGTGCGCAAGGCGGTGGTGCAACTGGCGCGCAACCAGATGTGGAGCTTCCCCGACTGCATCGTCAACGGCACCTTCACCGTGCCCGGCGATGGCGATATCGACTTCGCCGAATTGCTCGATGTGCTGCTGGCCGCCCAATACGAAGGTTGGCTGGTGGTGGAAGCCGAACAGGACCCGGCGGTCGCACCCAGCTATATCTATGCAAAAAAAGGCTATGACACCTTGCGTGCGCTTCTCAACGAGAGGACTTGAGTGATGAGTTTGTTGGTCAAAAGCAGCAAACGCGGCCAGACCATGGTCGCCCTGGAAGCCGGACGCCTGGAGTATGTGGGCTTTTGCGCGTACCGCCTGAGCCTGGGGGAAACCCTGCCGGTCAGTGCCGGTGATAAAGAACTGTGCCTGGTGCTGCTCAGCGGCCGGGTGAACATCGAAGGCGAAGGCTTCAACTGGCAGAACCTGGGCGATCGACAATCGGTGTTTGAAGACAAATCCCCGTTCGCCGCCTACCTGCCGCCGGGCACTGATGCCCTGGTCACCGCGTTGAGCGACGTACAGATTGCCGTATGCGCCGCACCGGGCACCGTGGGCTACGAGCCGCGTCTGATCCGCCCGGAAAATTGCAAGCGCAGCGTACGCGGCAAGGGCGCCAACACCCGCTACGTCTGCGACATCCTGCCCGACAGCGAGCCGGCCCATTCCCTGCTGGTGGTGGAAGTACGTACGCCGTCCGGGCATTCGTCGAGTTACCCGCCGCACAAGCACGACACCGATGACCTGCCGCACCAGAGCTTCCTGGAAGAAACCTACTACCACCAGATCAACCCGCCCCAGGGCTTCGTGTTCCAGCGCGTTTACACCGACGACCGCAGCATCGACCAGGCCATGGCCGTGGAAAACAGCGACCTGGTGGTGGTGCCCAAGGGGTATCACCCGGTTAGCGTGCCCTATGGCTACGAGTCTTATTACCTGAACGTGATGGCCGGCCCCAAGCGCGCCTGGCATTTCCATAACGACCCGCAGCACAGTTGGCTGCTGGACCTTTAATCAGCGGTTTGGACGGAGAACAACAAGAATGAAGTCGCCTCTACGTTTCGCCCTTAACCGTATGGTCGCGCCCAACCTGTCCCTGCCGGATTTCATCCAACTGGCCGTGGCCTTGAAATGCGATGCCATCGAGATTCGCAACGACCTCAAGGATCGTCAGATCGAATACGGCACCCCGGCCAGCCGCGTGCGTGAATTGTGTGCGGCCCAGGGCATCACGGTGCTGTCGATCAACGCGCTGTACCCCTTCGATGTGTGGAATGACGAGCGCCGCGCCCAGGCGATAGCGCTCGCCACGTATGCTCGCGAATGCGGTGCGCAGGGCTTGGTGATGTGTCCGTTCAATGAACCCGGCGACACCCGCAACGAAGCCCAGCGTGCCGCCGGTTTGCGCACTGCGTTGAGCGAGCTGGCGCCGATCCTGCGCGAGTACGGGATTCTCGGGTTTATCGAGCCCCTGGGCTTCGAAGAATGCGCCATGCGCCGTAAGCGCGTGGCGGTGAACGCGATCCAGTCCATCGGCGGCCTGGATGTGTTTCGCCTGGTGCACGACACCTTCCATCATCACCTGGCCGGCGAACATGAGTTTTTTCCGGAGTTGACCGGGCTGGTGCATATCTCCGGTGTGGAAGATGCCGAGGCGCCGCTCCAATCGATTCGCGACGGTCACCGGGTGCTGGTGGGCGAGGGCGATATCCTCGGCAACGCCGCGCAGATCGACACCTTGCTCAGCAGCGGTTACAGCGGCTACCTGTCGTTCGAACCGTTTGCGACAAGCGTGCACGAGCTGGCGGATATCCAGCAAGCGTTGGGCGCGAGCATTGCCCATCTGAACAAATCCCGGAACTGACAGCGGATAACTTGTGGGAGCGGGCGAGCTCGCGAAGGCGGTGTGTCAGTCACCGGATTGACTTACTGACCCATCGCTTTCGCGAGCAAGCCCGCTCCCACATGGGATCACTGTTGATCGACAGATTTGCATTCATACAAGGTGCGAACATGACCACAACAAGATTGACCATGGCCCAGGCCCTGGTGAAGTTCCTGGATAACCAATACATCGAAGTCGACGGCGTACAAAGCAAGTTCGTCGCCGGCGTGTTCACCATTTTCGGCCACGGCAATGTGCTGGGCCTGGGCCAGGCCCTTGAACAGGACGCCGGCGACCTGGTGGTGCACCAGGGCCGCAACGAGCAGGGCATGGCGCATGCCGCGATTGGTTTCGCCAAGCAGCACCTGCGCCGCAAGATCTACGCCTGCACCGCCTCCGTCGGCCCAGGTGCTGCGAATATGCTTACCGCGGCGGCGACCGCCACCGCCAACCGTATCCCGTTGCTGTTGCTGCCCGGCGATGTCTACGCCAGCCGCCAGCCCGACCCGGTGTTGCAGCAGATCGAGCAGTTCCACGACTTGAGCATCAGCACCAACGATGCGTTCCGTTCCGTCAGCAAGTACTGGGACCGCATCAACCGGCCTGAGCAGCTGATGACGGCGGCGATTCACGCCATGCGCGTGCTCACCGATCCTGCCGAAACCGGCGCGGTGACCCTGGCGCTGCCCCAGGATGTGCAGGGCGAGGCTTGGGATTACCCGGACTACTTCCTGCAAAAACGTGTGCACCGTATCGACCGCCGCCCGGCCACCGCCGCGATGATCGGCGATGCGTTGGCGGCGTTCCGGGGCAAGCGCAAGCCGCTGATCATCTGCGGTGGCGGCGTGAAGTACTCCGGCGCCAATGCCGCGCTGCAAGCCTTTGCTGAACGGTTTGATATTCCCTTCGCGGAAACCCAGGCGGGTAAGAGCGCCGTGGTTTCCAGTCATCCGCTGAACGTCGGCGGGATTGGTGAAACCGGCTGCCTGGCGGCGAATCTGCTGGCGCCCGCAGCGGACCTGATCATTGGTATCGGCACGCGCTACACCGACTTCACCACCTCGTCAAAATCGCTGTTCAAGCATGCCGAGGTGAAGTTTCTCAACCTCAATATCAGCCCCTGCGATGCCCTGAAACTCGACGGCGTACAGGTGTTGGCCGACGCGCACGTCGCCCTCGAAGCACTGGCCGATGCCTTGGGCGATTACCGTTCCGGCTGGGGCGGGCAGATCGCTGAGGCCAAGGCGCAGTTGGAGGCCGAAGTGGACCGCGTGCATCAGGTGGAGTATGCCGGCGACGGTTTCGTGCCTGAGGTCGACGACCACCTGGACCGCACGGTGCTGCGTGAATTTATCGAGCTGACCGGCTCGTGCCTGACCCAAAGCCGCGTGCTGGGTGTATTGAATGAGGCCCTGGCCGACGACGCGATCATCGTCGCCGCCGCCGGCAGCCTGCCCGGCGATTTGCAGCGTGCCTGGCGCAGCAAGGGCGTCAACACCTACCACGTCGAGTACGGCTATTCGTGCATGGGGTACGAGATCAATGCGGCCCTGGGCGTGAAACTCGCGGAGCCGACCAAAGAGGTCTACGCCTTGGTCGGCGATGGGTCCTACATGATGCTGCACTCGGAACTGGCGACCTCGATCCAGGAGCGGCGCAAGATCAACGTGGTGCTGCTCGACAATATGGCGTTCGGCTGCATCAACAACCTGCAGATCGGCAACGGTATGGACAGCTTCGGCACCGAATTCCGCTACCGCAACCCCGAGAGCGGCAAGCTTGACGGTGGCCTTGTACCGGTGGATTTCGCCATGAGCGCAGCGGCCTATGGCTGCAAGACCTACAAGGTCAGCAGCGTGGAACAGCTCGAAGCGGCACTGGCCGATGCACGTAAGCAGACGGTTTCCACGCTGATCGATATCAAGGTGCTGCCCAAGACCATGATCCACGGCTACCTGTCGTGGTGGCGGGTGGGCGTGGCGCAGGTCTCCACCAGCGAACGCACGAATGCCGCCGCGAAAAAACTCAATGAACACCTGGCGAAGGCCCGGCAGTACTAATAACAAGAGGAGTGTTTGTATGTCTTTGAAACTGGGTGTGATCGGTACAGGCGCTATCGGCCGGGACCATATCCGTCGCTGCAGTCAGACCTTGCTCAACAGCCAAGTGGTGGCGGTGACTGACATCAACCTGGAGCAAGCCGCCAAGGTGGTGGCTGACTTGAACATCAGCGCCGAGGTGTACGCCGACGGCCATGCGCTGATCCATTCACCCGAGGTCGAAGCGGTCCTCGTCACCTCCTGGGGCCCTAGCCACGAAGAATTCGTGCTGGCCGCCATCGCCGCCGGCAAACCGGTGTTCTGCGAAAAACCCTTGGCGGTCACCGCCGAAGGCTGCCGCAAGATCGTCGATGCCGAAGTAGCTTTCGGCAAACGCCTGGTGCAGGTCGGCTTCATGCGCCCTTACGATGAAGGCTATCGCGCCCTCAAAGCCGTGATCGACAGCGGCCAGATCGGCGAGCCGCTGATGCTGCACTGCGCGCATCGCAACCCGACGGTGGGCGAGAACTACAAGACCGACATGGCGATCACCGACACCCTGATCCACGAACTGGATGTGCTGCGGTGGTTGCTCAACGATGACTACGTCTCGGTGCAAGTGGTGTTTCCGCGCAAATCCAGCAAGGCGCTCGCCCATCTGCGCGACCCGCAGATCGTGCTGTTGGAGACTGCCAAGGGCACGCGCATCGATGTGGAAGTGTTCGTGAACTGCCAGTACGGCTATGACATCCAGTGCGAAGTGGTGGGGGAGACCGGCATCGCCAAGCTGCCGGAGCCGTCCCAGGTGCAACTGCGCAGCGGCGCGAAGCTGTCCAACGCAATCCTGATGGATTGGAAAGATCGGTTTATCGGCGCATACGACGTGGAGTTGCAGGCGTTCATCGACAGCGTGCGTGCGGGACAGGTCGGTGGACCGTCGGCGTGGGATGGCTTTGCGGCGGCGGTGGCGGCGGATGCGTGTATTGAGGCGCAGAACAGTGAGCAGATTGTGAAAGTGAGCTTGCCGGACCGCCCACACTTCTACGGCTGACCGCGATCCCACAGATGGAAAGCAGTCAGTGTGGGAGCGGGCTTGCTCGCGAATGCGATGTGTCAGTTAAAGAATGTGTATCTGACACACCGCATTCGCGAGCAAGCCCGCTCCCACATTTTGATTGGGTTTCCCCTTCATTAAGGAGTCTATGCATGCGCATCGGTCTAGTCGGCTACGGCCACGGAGGGCGCTTTTTTCATGCGCCGCTGATTGCAACCCTGCCAGGTGCGACGTTTGTCGGCGTGGTGACTCGCTCACCTGAACGCCGCCAGCAACTGGCAACCGACCACCCCAGTGTCAGAGCTTTTGACAACATCGGCCAGATCGTTGAAGTCGGCGTCGACGCTCTGGTCGTCTCCACCACCCTCAAAGGCCGCCCAGCCCTGGTGCTGGAAGCCATCGAACACGGCGTTGCCGTCGTCAGCGACAAACCCTTCGCCGCCAACGCTGAACAGGCCCAGGCGCTGATCACCGCCGCCGAGCGCCAGGGCACGCTGCTCAGCGTGTACCAGAACCGACGCTGGGACTCGGACTACCTGACGCTGCGCAAGCTCATTGATGCCGGCGCCCTGGGCAAGATCAACCGCTTTGAATCCCGTGTGGAGCGCTACAGCCCGCAAGCCGTGGGCAACGCCAGCGGTGGCGGCTGGCTGCGCGACCTGGGCAGCCATTTGGTCGACCAGGCGTTGCAACTGTTTGGCCCGGTTGATCGTGTATTCGCCCAACTGCACTACACCGTCGAACACCCCACGGTAGATCACGGCTTCTTTGTCTCGCTGACCCATGCCAACGGCGTGATCTCCCACCTGTGGGGCAGCGCGTTGCAAAACAGCCAGGCGCCGCGCTTTCGGGTCAGTGGCAGCGCAGGCTGTTACACCGTCGAAGGCCTCGACGGCCAGGAAGAAGCCTTGATGGCCGGCAAGTCGCCGAAAACCGAAGGCGAGCATTGGGGCGCCGAAGAGCATCGACGTTGGGGATGGTTCGAGCAAGGCCCGGAGCGCGAGCGGGTACCGTCGGAGAAGGGCTGCTGGACGCAGTTCTATCGACAGTTGCAACTGGCTGTACACGGGCAGGGACCGCTGCCGGTGGATGCCTATGACGCTCTGGAAACCACCCGTATATTGGACGCCGCACGCCTGAGCGCCGAGCGCCAGCAGGTGGTTTCAACAAAAATAGAATAAAATTCTAAAACAGGTTGATATGGAAATTATTTTCCAATAAAGTCTTTTCCAGGTTGCATAAAGTACGTTCGGCTTGATCCGCGCGACTCAACAAAAACAAGATCAAAACAACCAGGTACCGTCAGATGAAAATCTTCAACGCTGTACTGCGAGTTTTACGCCCCGCTCTTGCGCCACGCGGTCTGCCCCGCGCCCGGCCGTTCTACTTCTCCTTCCTTAATGTGCTGTGCGTCGAAAACAAAGGTGCGCTGGTGTGCTGTATTCCGGGTGCCCCCGTCGTCCGGCTGCCTGCAGAGCTCTGATAAACGCAACGTCCAAAAAACCAACAAGAAAGTGGAGACAGACCGTTCATGAAGACCCCGATCCGTTTTACCGCGCTGGCCCTGTCCATGCTGCTCGCCAGCGGTGTTGCCTCTGCCGCCGATCTGAAGATAGGCGTGAGCATGTCCGCCTTTGATGACACCTTTCTCACCTACCTGCGCGAAGACATGGACAAGCAAGCCAAGTCCTATCCCAAGGGTGATGGCGTGCAATTGCAGTTCGAAGACGCCCGTGCCGACGTGGTCAAGCAACTGAGCCAGGTCGAGAACTTTATCAGCCAGAAAGTCGACGCGATCATCGTCAACCCGGTGGATACCGCGTCGACGGCCAATATCATCAAGGCCGCCACCGCTGCGAAAATTCCGCTGGTGTTCGTCAACCGTCGTCCTGACAGCCCAACATTGGCCCCCGGTGTTGCGGCGGTGACGTCCGATGACGTCGAGGCCGGGAAGCTGCAGATGCAGTACATCGCCGAAAAGCTCGGCGGCAAAGGCAATATCGTGATTCTGCTGGGTGACCTGGCGAACAACTCCACCACCAACCGTACCAAAGGTGTGAAGGAGGTCCTGACCAAGTACCCAGGCATCAAGATCGAGCAGGAACAGACCGGTATCTGGCTGCGTGACAGGGGCATGACCCTGGTCAACGACTGGCTGACCCAGGGCCGTGACTTCCAGGCGGTGCTGTCGAACAACGATGAGATGGCGATCGGTGCCGCCATGGCCCTGAAATCGGCGGGCAAGAAAGGCGTGTTGATCGCCGGTGTCGACGGCACGCCGGATGGCCTGAATGCGATCACCAAGGGTGACATGACGGTGTCGGCCTTCCAGGATGCAAAGGGCCAGGCCGACAAGTCGGTGGAGACGGCGCGCAAGATGGCCAAGAACGAGCCTATCGAGCAGAACGTGGTGATCCCGTTCCAACTGATCACCCCGGACAACGTCAAAGACTTCAAGTAGCCCCTGGATAACAACAATAAGCCGGCAGGGCGGTTTCGGTCGCCCTGCAGATGGAGTACCTCCTTATGCTCGCTCAAGCGACTGTCTCGCAGCCTCCCAGTCTTCAGCCTCAGACGCTGGAAGAACCCTACCTGCTGGAAATCGTCAACATCAGCAAAGGCTTTCCCGGCGTCGTGGCCCTGGCCGACGTGCAACTGCGGGTGCGCCCTGGCACCGTGCTGGCGCTGATGGGCGAGAACGGTGCGGGCAAGTCGACGTTGATGAAAATCATCGCCGGCATCTACCAGCCCGACGCCGGGGAAATCCGCCTGCGTGGCAAGCCGATCGTGTTTGAAACGCCCCTGGCGGCCCAGAAGGCCGGGATCGCGATGATCCACCAGGAACTCAACCTGATGCCGCACATGAGCATCGCCGAGAATATCTGGATCGGCCGCGAGCAGCTCAACAGCCTGCACATGGTCAACCACCGCGAAATGCACCGCTGCACCGCCGAACTGCTGGCGCGCCTGCGTATCAACCTGGACCCCGAGGAACAGGTGGGCAACCTGAGCATCGCCGAGCGGCAGATGGTCGAGATTGCCAAGGCCGTGTCCTACGACTCCGACATCCTGATCATGGATGAACCGACATCGGCCATTACCGAGAAGGAAGTGGCCCACCTGTTTTCGATCATTGCCGACCTCAAGTCCCAGGGCAAAGGCATCGTTTACATCACCCATAAAATGAACGAAGTGTTCGCCATCGCCGATGAAGTGGCGGTGTTCCGTGACGGGCACTACATCGGCCTGCAACGCGCCGACAGCATGAACAGCGACAGTCTGATTTCGATGATGGTCGGTCGTGAGCTGAGCCAGTTGTTCCCGCTACGCGAGACGCCCATCGGCGACCTGTTGCTGACGGTGCGCGACCTGACGCTGGACGGCGTATTCAAGGACGTGTCGTTCGACCTGCACGCTGGCGAAATCCTCGGTATTGCCGGCTTGATGGGCTCGGGCCGTACCAATGTGGCGGAAACCATTTTTGGTATCACCCCCAGCAGCAGCGGCCAGATCACCCTGGATGGCAAGGCGGTGCGCATTAGCGACCCGCACATGGCCATCGAGAAAGGCTTTGCGCTGTTGACCGAGGACCGCAAGCTCAGCGGCCTGTTCCCCTGCCTGTCGGTGCTGGAAAACATGGAAATGGCGGTATTGCCGCACTACACCGGCAACGGCTTTATCCAGCAGAAAGCCCTGCGTGCGCTGTGCGAAGACATGTGCAAGAAGCTACGGGTGAAAACCCCGTCCCTTGAGCAGTGCATCGACACCTTGTCCGGCGGCAACCAGCAGAAGGCCTTGCTGGCGCGCTGGCTGATGACCAACCCGCGTCTGCTGATCCTCGATGAACCCACCCGTGGCATCGACGTGGGCGCCAAGGCCGAGATCTACCGATTGATCGCTTTCCTCGCCAGTGAAGGCATGGCCGTGATCATGATTTCCTCCGAATTGCCCGAAGTGCTGGGCATGAGCGACCGGGTCATGGTGATGCACGAAGGCGAGTTGATGGGCACCTTGGACCGCAGCGAAGCGACCCAGGAAAAAGTCATGCAGTTGGCCTCCGGGATGACGGCAGTCCACTGACGTACAGAATAAGAAGGTGAAGGGCTATGAACGCAATAACAGATAACAAACCCGCGACGGTACCCACCAAAAGTCGTCGACGCCTGCCCACCGAGCTGAGCATCTTTCTGGTGCTGATCGGCATCGGCCTGGTCTTCGAGCTGTTCGGCTGGATCGTGCGTGACCAGAGCTTCCTGATGAACTCCCAGCGCCTGGTGCTGATGATCCTGCAAGTGTCGATCATCGGCCTGCTGGCGATCGGCGTGACTCAAGTCATCATCACCACGGGTATTGATCTGTCCTCCGGCTCGGTGTTGGCGCTGTCGGCGATGATCGCGGCGAGTTTGGCACAGACTTCCGACTTTTCCCGTGCGGTGTTCCCGAGCCTGACCGACTTGCCGGTGTGGATCCCCGTGGCGATGGGGCTGGGTGTGGGACTGCTGGCGGGTGCGATCAACGGCAGCATCATCGCCGTCACCGGCATTCCGCCGTTCATTGCCACCCTCGGCATGATGGTCTCGGCCCGTGGCCTGGCGCGTTACTACACTGAAGGCCAGCCGGTGAGCATGCTTTCGGACTCGTACACGGCCATCGGCCATGGCGCGATGCCGGTGATCATCTTCCTGGTGGTGGCGGTGATCTTCCATATTGCGCTGCGTTACACCAAGTACGGCAAGTACACCTATGCGATTGGCGGCAACATGCAGGCCGCGCGTACCTCGGGGATCAACGTCAAGCGCCACCTGATCATCGTGTACAGCATCGCCGGTCTCCTGGCTGGTCTGGCGGGTGTGGTGGCCTCGGCACGTGCCGCGACCGGCCAGGCCGGCATGGGCATGTCTTATGAGCTGGATGCGATTGCTGCGGCAGTGATCGGCGGCACCAGCCTGGCGGGCGGGGTAGGGCGCATCACCGGCACCGTGATTGGCGCGCTGATCCTTGGGGTGATGGCCAGCGGGTTTACCTTTGTCGGGGTGGACGCGTACATCCAGGACATCATCAAGGGCCTGATCATTGTGGTGGCGGTGGTGATCGACCAATACCGCAACAAGCGCAAACTCAAGCGCTGACTGAATTTCCTGCCTGACGCGAGACAAGTTGTGGGAGCGGGCTTGCTCGCGAATGCGGTGTATCAGTACCGGATGTGCTGACTGATACTCAGCATTCGCGAGCAAACCCGCTCCCACATGGGATCCCTCGTCGATCAGTTCTAACCGTTTGTCTTCTATATAGCTCCACAACACTGAATTTCTTGCTATAAACGCACTCCGATGACCATTCGCCGAGCCCGTCCTGGTGCTTTTGGGGGTTATCTCGGAAAAATTGCCTGTCTTTTCAGTTGCTGCGCCCTCAAGTCGGCCTTAGACTGCCGCCCCTCGTAAATTGAGTGCCGGGTGGCGCTTGAAATGGATGGCGCCCTTCCGAGACCTGCAAAGGTCGGCCGGAACGCTCCCTTATTCGCCTTAATGCACGTATTTTTTATAGAGAAATCAATGACAAAGGAAAAGTTGCTGGCCATGCCGGCGGATGACTACATGAATGCCGAACAGCACGCTTTTTTCGAGAAGTTGCTGCAAGACATGAAAGTGGAACACCACGAGCGCATTGAACAGAACCGTATCGCCATTGAAAGCCTGGACACCCCGGCCGATCCGGCCGACGCCGCTTCCGTGGAAGAAGAGCGTACCTGGCTGGTCAACGCCATCGACCGCGACCAGCGCATGCTGCCGCAACTTGAGCGCGCACTGGAGCGTATCAAGGAAGATTCCTTCGGCTGGTGCGATGACAGCGGCGAGCCTATCGGCCTCAAGCGCCTGCTGATCAGCCCGACCACCAAGTACTGCATCGAAGCGCAAGAGCGCCACGAGCAGATCGACAAGCATCAGCGCCAAGCCTGATGCGGTGAAGCGGGGGGCCGTCCTGCGGCTCCCCGGGAAAGACCCGTTACACCCCGTCTATTGATCTGCTGCAAGCTACCCCACTAAAGGCCCATGGATAATGGCCCGATAGTGGCGTTTAATGCAGCGACAATAATGACAAACAGTGGGGTAACGAAGATGGCTGGAGACGGATCTCTGATGGGCGCAGCAGTGTCACCGCAAGCGGTGGCGCGCGGGCTGCCCGGCTGGCTGACGCCACTGTTGCAGAGCGCCGCCCTGGTGTTGGTCCTGCTTGGCTTGGCGCTCGCCAGCCTGCCGCTCTACCTTTGCCTGCCACTGGCCCTGCTGGTGATCTGGCTGCCTCGCCTGAAAAGTCGCGCGCCTGCCAGCGCGCCTTCTGAGGTCGGCGATGGGATGGGCGAGTTGACTCGCGACCTGTCCTACACCACCAGCCATAACGCCCTGTCCGCAGCCGCGGTAGCCTATTCGGTCAAGCAACTGGCGGCTCGCCTGCAGTCGCAATTGGGCGCGGCCAAGCAGATTGTCAGCAGTGCCGAAGTAATGATCGGCACCGAAAAGCTCACCTCTCAACTCAGCCGCGACGCGCTGGGTGCCGCCAGCCAGGCCCATCAACGCAGCACTGAAGGCCGCGAAGTGCTGACCCAATCGATCACCCGCATGCATCAGCTCAGCCAGCGTGCCAACGCCAGTCGTGAGCTGATCGAAGCCTTGAGCCTGCGCAGCGAGGAAATCCAGCGGGTGACCCTGGTGATCCAGTCCATCGCCAGCCAGACCAACCTTTTGGCGCTTAACGCCGCGATCGAAGCGGCGCGGGCCGGTGAGCATGGGCGTGGGTTTGCGGTCGTCGCGGATGAGGTGCGCGGGTTGGCAGGGCGTACGGCCACGGCCACCGATGAAGTCGGCGTGATGGTCGCGGATATCCAGCAACGCACCGTCCAGGTGGTGGAGCAGATTCGTCAGCTCTCGACCGACTTGCAGACTGGCGTTGAACAGGTAGAGCACGCCGGCGAGCAGCTGCAAAACATCGCCAGGTTGTCCGCAGATGTGGAAGGCCAGGTGAATGAGATCGCCCAGGGCACTGACACCAATCGCACCCAGCTCGACAGCTTGTTCCATGCTGTTGAGCAGATGCGCAGCGACCTGGCCGTCAGCGACCAGCAAACCCGTCAGTTGGCCGATGCCGCCGTGCAGATGGAAGGGCAGGCCGAAACCATCAGCGAGCGTCTGGCGGAAGTAGGGCTGGATGATTATCACCAGCGCATCTATGACCTGGCCCGTGAAGGCGCCAGCCAGATTGCCGCGCAGTTCGAAGCCGATGTGCAGCAGAACCGCATCAGCCTGGATGATCTGTTTGACCGCAGCTACACGCTGATTGCCAATACCAGCCCGAGCAAATACCACACCCGGTTCGACGGCTACACCGACCAGGTGTTGCCGGCGATCCAGGAAGCGCTGTTGCCACGGCATGAAGGCTTGGTCTTCGCGATTGCCTGCACGCCGCAGGGCTATGTGCCGACGCACAACAAGGCGTTTTCCCACGCGCTGACCGGCGATGTTCAGGTGGATGCCGTGCAGAATCGCACCAAGCGCAAATTCGAAGACCGCACCGGGATCCGTTGTGGAAGCCACCAGCAGGCAGTCTTGCTGCAAACCTATACCCGTGATACCGGAGAGCTGATGCACGACCTGTCGGTGCCGATCATGGTCAAGGGTCGGCATTGGGGCGGCTTGCGGCTGGGCTATAAACCCGAAGAGATGAAAGGCGGGCGCTAGGGATTATTGCTGTTTATGCAATGGAGCTATTCCGGGGATAGCTTTTTCCAACGCGAGGAAAACCGTAGCATGGCCAACATTGTTAGCCAGCTAACTAATGCTGCGGAGAAGCTCCATGCAAAACAAAGTCGATGTCGCCGTGATGATTGGCAGTGGCGTACCCCAAACCCTGCGTGCGCTGGGCCAGAAGGCCTGCTGGGTGGTGTTGCTCAACGGTGAGCAGCGCGGCACCGCCTTCGCCAGTCGTGATGAAGCTGAAGAGTGCAGGGCCGCCTGGCAGGCGCTGTTGCGCCTGGAGCAGTCGGACAGCCTGCATTGATTCGGCTTACTGCGATTGATGCAGGCGTTGATTCAGTTCATCCACGGGAATCGCCCATTCAGCGTCGTCGCGCAGCTCTTCCTTTAGAAAGGCAGCTTGCTGATCGGACCAGAACGGTGCATCGATCAGTTTCACGTCCTCAGGCAAAGGGTGCGCGACGATAAAGGCGTCGATGGCTTCCGGGGTTGAGTCCAGGCCCAATTGTTCAAACAGGGTTTCCAGGGTAGGGATTGGCGCGTCCATTTCGTTCTCCATGCAGGGTGGTCGTTATGCATGGGAGGGTTGTGGTGCAGCAGAGTTCTATCGGATTATCAGGAATTGAGTGCCCCGGAATCCACGGCGGCCTTCAGGGCCTTGGCGGATTCTTTTGCGGCGGTGGCCGCCGCGTCGACGGTTTTGAACCAACGGTCTTTTTCCACCTGGTGGGTGGTGACGGTGGTCAGCGGTGGCTTGGCCCGCATGATGATCACTGCTTGGAACTCTCCGTCTACTTCCCTCGCGTCGCCATGGATGAAAAATTCGCCGATATCAAATTCCGTCACGTAGAGCCTTCCCTTGGAGATAACTGCACTGGAGAAACCTGGGCCCGCAGGGCACAAACTTCAGTGGACGGGCCAGTATGGCAGTTGTTGCGGGTCGGCGGCGCAGTTAAGTTATCGGGCGGACGAAACGACCGCTCCATGAGGTGCTTGCAACTGGGCTTCAAGTTTCTTGGCCAGTTCGCAGGCCTTGACATGGCCGCTGCGAAAGCCTTTTATTCGGCCGCTGAGCACTTCACGGATGTGGAAGAAGTTTTTGCCGGCAGGTACGACTTGGAAAAGAACCGAATCCGAGTACCCCTCGAAGCCGCCCAAGCAGTAGTATTGAGCCTCGCCCTGAGATGATGGACGGGTGTGCGAAGACATTGCATTGTAGGTTGATCGTTGCATGGCCTGCTCCTTTCGATCGATCCGGTTGACTTGATTGCAACGTTTTGGGTGGTTTTGATCGGTGCTGCTGTTTTAGTATTGTCGTCGGCGATCTGCGCCCGGTTCCATGACAGCGTGTTTATTTGTGTTTGCTTGTCGGAAAACTGCATTTTTAATTGGGTTATTCTCTGAAGTTGGTCGGCCCGTATTCTCGGGCCGTTGAACCTGTGATCTCCTGTGGTGCCTGATGACCTTGCACAAGGTCCATCGCGTACGTCCGTACTAGTCTTGCGGCGCGACAGTGGGTTCTTCTTCAGTTTTTTAAAGAATGAGTGATGGGATCGTGCCGTAATGGCCGTTTTTTTTGTGCTGCCCGCTCTGGCGGGCGGCGCTCTTTTTGATGTGGGGGCGTTTCCTTGGCAGTCAGTAATCTGGATATGCACGCGTTGTTCGTGCTGGGTGATTTGCGCGCAAAGTTGGTCAAGCAGTTTCAATCCCGTTTCGTTTACATCACAGAGCAGACGCCGGAAGGTATCTACATCGCCGAGATCGATACCGAGGCAGCGATGGTCGTGGATGATAAGCCGCGTCTGGAGCTCAAAGTGGGCGATCACTTCCGCGCAGCGGTATTGCCCAGCCGTGAAGGTGGCAAGTTCGAACTGAAGTTCCGTGACATCAAGTTGACCGTCTACGGCCTGGGCGACTACGCCTTTGTGTCGTCGGCCGAAGGCCATGGCATCGTGTTCAAGGAAGGCCACAGCGTGATGCTGGTGTTTGCCGCCAACGAGCAGCTGCAAGAAGGCCTGACCAAGACCCTGAAAGCCGTGACCGGCAAAGCCGCCAAATGGCGCAAGGGTGAACTGGTGACGTTCAAGGCCAGCGAATAAGCATAAAATTCCGCGAACACCCGCTATCTCCCGGAACCTCTACTACAGTTGAGTTGACTTAACTATTCAGAGGCTTCGCGCTTACGTAGCAAAGCCGTCCGCTGTCTGCTGCGATATCGCGAGGTGCAAGGGCATGAAAGGATTGAAAACACTGTTGGCGGCCTCCCTGACGACGCTGGGGCTGTCAGTGGCGGCATTGCCGGTGTCGGCCGCCGAGGCCCCGGTGCATTTTGCCGACCTGAACTGGGAAAGCGGCAGCCTGATCACCGAAGTGTTGCGGGTGATCGTCGAGAAGGGATACGACCTGCCCACCGATACATTGCCTGGCACCACCATCACCCTGGAAACCGCCCTGGCGAAGAACGACATCCAAGTGATCGGTGAAGAATGGGCGGGCCGCAGCCCGGTGTGGGTCAAGGCCGAAGCCGAAGGCAAAGTGGTCGGCCTGGGCGATACGGTCAAAGGCGCAACCGAAGGCTGGTGGGTGCCGGAATACGTGGTCAAGGGCGACCCTGCCAAGGGTATCAAGCCCCTCGCGCCGGAGCTCAAGAGCGTGAAGGACTTGGCGCGCTACAAGGATGTGTTCAAGGACCCGGAATCTCCAGGCAAGGGGCGCTTTCTCAACAGCCCCATCGGCTGGACCTCGGAAGTGGTCAACAAACAGAAGCTCAAGGCCTACGGTTTGGACGACAGCTATGTGAACTTCCGCAGCGGCTCGGGCGCGGCACTGGACGCCGAGATCGCCTCATCGATCCGCCGGGGCAAGCCCGTGTTGTTTTACTACTGGTCGCCGACGCCGCTGATGGGGCGCTACAAGTTGATCCAGTTGGAAGAGCCGCCGTTTGATGCCGAGGCGTGGAAGACCCTGACGGATGCGGATAACCCGAATCCAAAACCTACGCGGTCGTTGGCCTCCAAGCTGAGCATCGGCGTCTCGACGCCGTTCCAGAAGGAACACCCGCAGATTGCCCAGTTCTTCGAGAAGGTCGAGTTTCCGATTGAGCCGCTGAACAAAGCCTTGGCGACCATGAGTGAAAATCACACGGCGCCACGGGAAGTGGCCCAGGTGTTTCTGAAGGAACATCCGCAGGTGTGGAAGGCTTGGTTGACAGAAGATGTGGCACAGAAGGTTGAAGCCAGCCTGAAATAACACTGCGCATGTACTGTAGGAGCCCGGCTTGCCGGCGATGGCGTTCTATCGGACGCCATCGTCGGCAAGCCGGGCTCCTGCGTTCAAGTGTTTAGAACCTGGTTTGTACTGCCAGCTCGAATGTCCTTGGCGCACCAAGGTAGTAAGCCGGCGACACATGGGCAAACTCGGCATACACCTCATTCGTCAAATTGCGTACCCGGCCCGTCACCGAGGTGTGCGAGTCCACTTTATAGCGCAGGAACGTGCCGAACAGCGTGTAGGCCGGCACCGTCTGGGTGTTGGCATTATCTGCATACACCTCGGCCACATAACGCGCATCCACGCCCCCTTGCCAATCTTCGGCAAAATCATAGGTCAGCCACAGGTTGCCCACGCGCTTGGGCACGTTGGTTGGCGTATTGCCTTTGCGCGAGACCACCGCGCCACTGGCGATTTTCTCGTTGAAATCGTCGTACTCGGCGTCGACCCACGCGAAGTTACCCTCCGCCAGCAACCTTGGCGTGATGCGTAACGAACTGGCCAACTCGATGCCTTTGGATGACTGCGCGCCGACCGGAATACTGTTGGTCGGGTCCTGCGGGTCGGTCACGGCAAAATCCTTACGCTCGATCTTGTAAGCGGCCACGGTGGCCGAGCCTCGGCCGTCCAGGTAGTCGAATTTGCTGCCCACTTCCCACTGTTTGCCCGTCGAGACATCAAACACCTGCGTGGTGGTGTTCGGCTGCTCGGCGGCCGTGCTGTATTGCACATACACGTTGGCCGATGGGATGAACTGGTAAGTCAGGCCGACGCGACCGGTCACCGGTTCCCAGCTGCGCTTGAAGTGGCGGGGATTGGTGGCGGTGATCGCACGGTGGTTGGTGACATCCAGGTCGATAGCGTCGTAACGCAGGCCGGTGAGCAGCGAGAGTTTATCCGTGAGCCCCAGCCGGTTCTCCACGAATAACGCCTGGGTGGTGACCTCGTTGGTCTTGTCCTTGCCGAACTTCTCACGGGTTCGCGGGATGTCGTAGAAGTGCCCGGGGTTGTAGTTGTTCGGGTCCACGCTGCTGTTGCCCGGCACATTCAGCGGGGTGTTGGTGGTGCTATTGACCTTGTACTCGAAACCACCGGACCAGGTGGTCGACAGGCCGAAAAGGCTGTTGTCGTGGCGCAGCTCGAACTGGTTGCCGTTCTGTTCGCCCTGATGGCGCACTTGATAGGCCGTCGAACGGTTCACCGCACTGTTGTCGGCGTTGTACTGGTAGGTTTCCAGGTTGCGGTAGTCGCGCTGGCTGTCCAAGTGGTAGAGGGTGTTTTTCAGGGTGGTGCTGTCGTTGACGCGGTAGTCGATGATCGAACGCGCCCAGATCGTGCGCTGCTCATAGCGACCGTCGGAAACGTTGTAGTTGTTGAAACGGTTGTGTTTGTCGATCTTCAGCTCGCCCACTTTGGGGTTGAGCACCGGTGTGCCCCAGTAAGGGCTGTCTTCATGCTCATCCTGGTATTCCAGCGCCAGGGTATGCGACAGGTTGGGCGTGAGGTCACTGAGCAGGGAGAACGCCAGGCTCCAGGCCTCGCGTTGGTCGCGGTCGATGTAGCTATGATTAGTGTTGCGGCTCACGTCCAGGCGCGCGTAGTGCTGCACATCGGCGCCGGGTTCGGTCAGGGCGTGATTGACGCCAAACGCCATGCCGGCGGTGTCATAGCTGCCATAGGTGAGCTGGCCTTCGGCCGCCTGCTCTTCGCGGGTGGCCAGTTTGGTCACGTAGTTGAGCGAACCGCCCACGGAACCGGCACCGTTGATCAAGGAGGAGGGGCCGCCTACCAGCTCTACCCGGTCGTAGATCCACGCATCCACTGGCCGGGCCAGGCCGGTCGCGACATTGATTCCGTTGAACATCTGGGTGATCTGGCTGCTGGTAAAGCCGCGGTAGGAGACAAAACCGCCAAATCCTGGCGGGGCGCTGGCATTCACGCCAGGCAAGGTGTTGGCTGCGTCGCGGAAGGTCTTGGCGCCGTGGCGTTCGATGTCATTGCGGTTGGCGATAGCCACCGACGCCGGGGTTTCGCGCACACTCAAGCCCAAGCGCGAGGCCATGCCACTGGATTGGTCCAAGGCCAGGCCAGGCTCGGCGGTTTGTTCGCCATCAATGGTGGTCGGGGCCAACTCAAGGGCCCAGGCACAGACAGGCAGGCAGCCGAACAGGCCCGCCAACAGGGGTAAATGTTTCATGGTTGAATCCTGAAAAACTTGGCTTGAAAACAACGCACAGCCGCCCGTACATCCTTGCGGAAACGGTGGTCAGTGCAGATTGGAAAGCGAAGGGATCAGGCGAAAGCAGGCGGTGCGCGCGGATTAGCCGCCGGCCAGGTGAAGCGGGCAGGGATGTCAGCAGACAGGACAATGGCCGGCGGTGGTGCATGGGGCTGTGGCAACACCGCCACATTCAGGCTGGAACTCAGCGCCGGGCCCATGCCTCCGGTGGAACACAGCGGGCAACCAAAGGCCTTGGACAGCGTCGGCAGGTTCTCTTCAGTCGAGTTGGACGGCTTGGGCGCCTGAGTACGCGGGTCCACCGTACAAAACTGACCGCCGATGCCATTGAGCTGCATCCCGACCATCTGCCCGTGACCGATACTGCAGGCGAACACATTGAACAGGACGCAGCAATAGAGCATCCAGGCAATGAGCGAGCGGTCGGCACGGGCGATTTTCATGGGGCGGCACTTTACCATCAGCCGCCGACGAAATGCCTGCAAAAAATCTCAGGACGACTATCCTGTTTCGCACCTTTTCAGGGAGAGCCAGCCATGAGCTTCGTTGTCGCACGATGGATTGTCGGGGTGTTTACCTGCATCAGCATGGTCCACCTGTACTGGGCCGCCGGCGGCAAACTCGGCAGCCTCGCCGCCATCCCCCAACTGCCCGGCGAATTCGCCAGCGGCCCAAAACCGGCCTTCAAACCCTCGGCGCTGGGGACGTTCCTGGTGGCGATGGGGCTGGTGGCCATTGCGCTGCTGGTGTGCCTGCGGGCCGGATTGTACTTCTCGGCGGTGTCCCATGGGGCGTTGCAGTGGGGCATCAGCGCAATTGCGGTGGTGATGTTCGCCAGGGCGATTGGGGATTCGGAGTTGGTGGGGTTTTTCAAGAAGGTCGGTGGGTCGCGGTTTGCGAGGTTGGATACGTATTTTTATTCGCCGTTGTGTTTGGTGTTGGGGGCAGGGTTGTTGGTGGTGGCGTGGGGGTGAAGGGCTGATTGCTCGTCAGGATGGGCAGTCCTTATTAAAGGTTGAATGAAGTACAAGTTGGACATCGAATCGGGCATTTTCTTGGCTTTTCCTCGTTTCAGATACGCGCCGAATTCATGCGCCACGTACTCTTTTCGGTATGTTTTTTTTGCGGTAGCTCACAGGCGTCAATATATAATCGCCAAAGGTCAAATTCGTCGACCTTATCGCCAGGGCTTTAATCAAAGTTGATACATAGGTGCAGACAGGCAAACCCAACAACGAATGCCATGCAATTCGTAGGTCACGTCATTGGCGACAGCGCCTCGCCGCGAAATGTTCTTGGGGCACCATAACCCACGCATTTTTTTGGTTTCGAACGATCGCTTGAGGCATTCCGTTGCTTTCCCTACTTGCCCAGACATTCCGATATAAGAGTTTCTAGTGTGTAGATTTGGATTGTGCGAGACCTTCCAGTCTTAGGCATTGTCTTCATTTGGAGCAGTGAGCATCTAACTAAAGATCGCTAGGGTATGTTCTGACTCATTGTTTCTACCATTAGGTCATGTTTGGTTTTTGTTAAGCAGTGATTTTCGTATTGATTTTTTAAAGTCTTCAATTGTCCCGTCGTCAAGGTGGCTCATTTTTTTGCAAACCTTTTAGTTAACGTAATCAGCATTTTTTTGTTTCCTTCAAAATGTAAAACGGGGACCATTTTCTTTAGGAAGAGCGGTTAATACATTCAGAAAGGGCTGACTGAACACGGGGAAAAACCACTAAAAACCAACCCAAAGGCTACACAAAAAAGCGACAAAACTGATTGCAGCGCGGCAGAGCAAATAAAAATCGCTCTCATCCTTGCCCGATTTTCCGACCTGGCCGTCATGGTTAATAGAACCTCCCTTACGCAGGATTTCCCATGTCGCGCCTTGCTCGTCCCTTGCACCCACTGGCCTTGTCAGTGGCGATGGCTTTTGCCGCCGTGCCGTTGCTGACCGTCCAGTCCACCCATGCCGAAGAGAGCAGCAGCGCTGTGGGCCGCTTCTCGATTCCAGCCGGTGATTTGAGCCAGGCACTCAATAGCCTGGCCGAGCAGGCGGGCCTGGTGCTGGCGTTTGATGCAAGCCTGACGCGTGGCAAACGCAGCCAGGGGCTAAGTGGGCAATACGACACCGACGTGGCGCTGACCCAATTGCTTTCCGGCAGCGGCTTGCAAGCCTTGAAGCTCTCCGCCGACCGCTACCGCCTGGAATCCATCCCGGATAACGGCGGGGCCATGGAGCTGCAGGCCACCACCATCAGCGGCGCGTACCAGGCTGAGAGCCCGACCGGGCCGGTGTCCGGTTATGTGGCCACGCGCAGTTTGTCGGGCACCAAGACCGACACCGCGTTGATCGAAACGCCGCAGTCGATCTCCATCGTCACCAAAGACCAGATGCGCGCGCAAAACGCCGAGAGCCTCAACCAGATCCTGCGCTATAGCGCTGCCGTTATCCCGGAGACCCGTGGCGCCACCGCATCGCGCCTGGACCAGTTGACCATCCGGGGGTTCTCGCCGGCGACCTACCTCGACGGCCTGCGCATGCCCTCAAGCCGTGATGCCTTGCCGCAGAAAGACGCCTTTGACCTGGAGCGCGTGGAAGTGCTGCGCGGCCCGGCGTCGGTGCTGTACGGGCAGGGTACGCCGAGCGGCGTGATCAACATGGTCAGCAAGCGTCCTTTGGATACGCCGTTTCATGAAGTGGGTGTGGAGTACGGCACCTTCAACAAGAAGCGTACGACCTTCGACTTGAGTGGCCCAATGGACGACCAGGGCGTGTACTCCTACCGCGTGGCCGGGCTTTTCGACGACGCCGATGGTCAGGTCGAGCACACTGAGACGCGCCGACAGTCACTGTCCAGCGCCCTCACCTGGCGCCCGGACGACGCAACCTCGTTGACCCTGCTCGGGCATTTCCAGAAGGATCCCAAAGGTGCGTCCTACGG
The DNA here is from genome assembly GCF_000934565.1 of Pseudomonas simiae. Classification (NCBI taxonomy): domain Bacteria; kingdom Pseudomonadati; phylum Pseudomonadota; class Gammaproteobacteria; order Pseudomonadales; family Pseudomonadaceae; genus Pseudomonas; species Pseudomonas simiae. The sequence continues at coordinate 2,531,556 of NZ_CP010896.1, forward strand.
CTCGGTGCCGGCCTGGGGGTCGGTGCTGCACAGCCCGACCGGGCGCAGTATCGATGTGGATTTCTACGACGGTGAAAAAAACTTCGAGAAAAGTGACCGCGAGTACTACAGCATCGGCTGGGCGTTCGAGCATCACTTCGATGACGTGTGGACCGTGCGCCAGAATGCGCGTTACCTGCGCAGCGAAGGCCAGTACCGCAGCCTCTACAGCAACTACCTGATGGCGGATTACCGCACCATCCGCCGCTCGACCATCGCCAGCGATGTCGACCTGGATGCCTATACCCTCGACAACCAGGTGCAGGCCAAATTCGACACCGGCCCGTTGCAGCACACCCTGCTGATGGGGCTCGATTACCAGAACACCAGCACCGACACCCTGTCCGGTTCTGGTGTATACACAGCGGGCCCGACCCTGGATATTTTCAATCCGGTCTATGGCGCGGCCGTGCCGGTGCCGGCCTACACCACCGACGGCACCTCGCGCAGCGAGCAGACCGGCGTGTACCTGCAAGAACAGATGAAGTGGGACAAATGGGTATTGCTGCTGGGCGGTCGCTACGACTGGGCCAGTACCGATAACAGCACCCAGACCCTCAGCAGCGGGGCAAAGAGCAAATCCTCTCTGGACAGCAAAGCCTTCACCGGTCGCATCGGCCTGGTCTACCTCTTCGACAATGGCCTGGCACCGTATGCCAGCTACGCGGAGTCGTTCAACCCGCAGTCAGGCACCGGCTACGGCGGTTCGGTGTTCAAGCCGACCGAAGGCAAGCAGTATGAAATCGGCATCAAGTACCAACCACCAGGCAGCAACAGCTTTATCACTGCGGCGATCTTCGACCTACGCCAGACCAATGTGCTGACCACCGACCCAGACCCGACTCACCTGTGCGGCACCGGACGCTGCCAGAGCCAGGACGGCGAAGTGCAATCCCGAGGCTTTGAACTGGAGGGCAAAGCCAGCCTCAACGACAACCTGGACATCACCGCGGCCTATGCTTATCTGGATAACCGCATCAGCAAGTCCAACAACACCGTGCGGTATGCACCCATCAGCGACATCGGCGTAGGCCCGGCCATCGCCGCCGAAGGCACCACCACCTACGGCGTGCCGCGTCACACTGCCTCGGCGTGGGCTGACTACACCGTCCACGATGGCAAACTCAAGGGCTTCGGCGTCGGTGCGGGGGCGCGGTATGTCGGCTCGTCCTGGGGGGATACCGCCAACACCCTGAAGGTCCCGGGCTACACCCTGTTCGATGCGGCGGTGCACTACGACATTCCGAACATCGCCCTCCTGAAGGACAACCTGCGCCTGGCGCTCAATGCCACCAACCTGGCGAATAAAGAGTATGTCGCGTCCTGCTACTCCTATTCGTGGTGCTGGTATGGCTCGCAGCGCACCGTGCAGGCGAGCGCGACCTACCAATGGTGAAGTGAGGGCTGTTCAACGGCCTGGCTGCCCGCTGCGGCAGCTAGCTGAAACATTGCGCAATAAGGCAATTTAATGGCCCCTTTGTAACAAAATCCTCGCCAGAATCGCTTTTATTTTCAGGTGGTTAGGTGAGGATGCAAATGCGCACTGTTGGATTCATGCTGATCGCCTGTTCCCTGGCCGGCGGCGCGGCTGCCGTGCAGGCTCGGGAGCTGCGCGAGGGGGACAAGTACATGTGCAGCTGGGGCGCCGGCACCGCCGCCAGGGCCCAGGAGCTCAAGCTGTCGGGCGTGTCGCTTTACGCGGCGCGGCAGAAGATCCAGACCATGAAATTCAACAAATCCTGGATGCGCATGATGGCCATGGGCATCACCGAACAAACCTACGACAGCCGTTCACGGCTTAAGCCCGAAGCGATTCGGCAGGGCTTCTACCAGGATTGCGTGCGCTACAAAGTCGCACGCAAATGACGGCTTAATGTGACAGCGGCGAGCTGGCATCAGGGCGAGGCCCTGTAGGCCGTTTTACAAATCCACGACATTCACTGCGTTTCTATTTGCCTACAATTGCGTCCTCTATTAGGGAGGCCAGTATGCAAACGCTAATCCGCGTAGCGACGCAGGACGATGTCGACACGGTCTTCACCATTCGCACCTCGGTGGTGCAAAACCATTTGAGTACCGAGCAAATGGCCGATCTGGGTATCACGCCGCAGGTGCTGGCCGACAGCATCCGCGCGGCGCCCTGCGTCTGGATCGCCGAGGTGGATGGTCAGCCCGCCGCCTTTGCCATGGTCGACCTGGCCGAAGGCGAGGTGTTCGCAATGTTCGTGCACCCGACTTACGAGAATCTGGGCCTGGGCCGTCAACTGATGGCGGTGGCCGAGGCTGCGTTATTTGAACGCCACGACCGCTTGTTCCTGATCACCGACGGCCGCGACGGCATCCGTGCCAACGGGTTTTATCAGCGGTTAGGCTGGAGCGTGGTCGGCCCAGTGGACGGCGATGATGTGCGTTATGAGAAGAGCAGGGCGCAGTAACGTCATGAACGCACCAGAGCCGGCATCGTCCAACAGCTTTCGCTACTTTGTGCTCGGCGTGCTCTGCGCCGCGGTGTTGCTGGGAATCTATTTTGTGCGGCTCAACGCCGAGGTTGACCGCGAAAGGGAAGCGGCCAATGAACGCTTGGCACTGTGCCGGCAAGTGCAAAGTGTGGGGCGTTCGGTAATGCCAGGCAGCCCCGAACCGCAGGAAGTTTGCAAGTCGTTGAATGGCACGCCGTGATAATCGAATAGCCCTTTTTTATAAGTGGAAATAGGGTGGGTAGTTGCACCAAAAAGTGGCACTTATAGACCTCGCTACCTTAAAAAATGTGTGGTTATTGAATGACTTACAGCGTTTTTAATCCGACGAAAGGATTAAAATAATCTTGTTGCGGCTTTTTACAATCGTTACTATAGTCGGGCGTTCACCTCCCACGGTTTATGCATTTTTAAATCCCAAGTTTCCATCAGCTACTTGGGATTTTTTTTGCCTGCAATTTGACCTTCGCGTCAGACTTCACTGTCAGCGAACTCCGCGCGCATCCGCCCATTGCGTTTGGCCTGGTACAACAACTTGTCGACCTCTTCGACAAATCCCAGCATCGGGCTGTCGGGTTTCACGATGCACGTGCCGACGCCCAGACTCAGGGTCAGCAGGTTCGACACCGCCGAAAAACCATGCTCGATCTGCTGCTGGCGAATCAGGTGCAAGCAACGCTGCGCCACCTGCCGGGCGGATTGCGCATCGGTTTCCGGCAGCAGCCACACAAACTCTTCACCACCGATACGCGCAATGAAATCCCGTGGCCGGTTAGCCGCCTGGGACAGGGTATGTGCAACCTGGCGCAGGCATTCGTCGCCTTTGATATGGCCGTAGTGGTCGTTGTACTGCTTGAAAAAATCGATATCCAGAATGATTAACGACAGCGGTAGCTGGCTGCGCTGGGCGCTGGTCCATTCGCGCTCCAACACGGTGTCGAACATGCGCCGATTGCCAATGCCGGTCAGGCCGTCCTGGTAGGAATATTCTTCCAGTTGTTTTTGCAGGCGCAGCAGGTGCTCTTCGGTCTTCTTGCGTTCGCTGATATCGAACATGAACCCGATCAGCGCTTCGACTTCGCCGTCCTTGCGCACCACGTGCACCACATCGCGAATCCACACGTAGTCGCCATTCACCGTCAGCGCGCGATAATCCGCCTCGTGGTCCACGCCTGCGCGGGATTGCGACACACAGAAATTCACCACGTATTCACGATCATCCGGGTGCATGCGCTCGACCCAGTCGTCCACGCTGACCCAACTCTGCGGGGGCCAGCCCAGCAGGGTTTCGATCTGCGGGCCGATATAGTTGAAGGTCATGGTCTGCCAATCGATGCGCCAGGGAATGGCCTTGGTCGACTCCAGCAAGGTCTTGTACACATCGCTGTCGGGCTGGCTCGGCGGGTCGATGCTCATGGTGGTTTTGCTCAAAGTGATGGCCAAAGGCCAACAGCGTCTTGTGATCGACGCGCCGAGTCAAGCGCTCGCCGGAGCAGCAGACGAGAGGTCGAAAAGACGGGTTTTCTGGCGTCAGTGATTCGGCGTTTTCAGGGCGAAATGAGGCCCGGCTAACACTTTTGCATGGATGCTTTCATGCCCTGCAGAACCTCATCTACGCTGTCTCTATCTCAATGACCGGGTGAGGCCCGGGGGATGGGGACTTGTCATGATTTCATTCGTTGAATTCAACCGCATCATGGCTTCGGGTTTCCTGCCGCTGGCGTGCGATTGCACCTTGAACAGCGACGGCTCGTTGCGCATCAGCATCTTCGAGCCAGTGTCGGGCCGGGTTGATTTGCTGCTGACCGGCGTGTCCCCTGACGGTTTGGACAGCATCCGTTCCATCTCAAACCTGATTGGTGAGTTGCGCACCGAGATCAAGGCCGGGCGCCGTGGTTTTGCGGCGGTTGGCTAGCCGTTGACGCTGTGGGTCGGCGTATCGAGCGCGCCGTAATAGCGCCAGCAGCAATGGCGGTGTTCCGGCACGATCACGCAGCCGCTGAGGCTGACGATCAGCAATGCGGCAATCAGCAGGTAAAGTCGGCGGGACATGGTGTTTCCTCTTCGGTTGATCAGCGTTAATCCTTCAACGTCGCCATCTGCGTAAATCCGTCGCGAAGCTTTCAAACATTTCATCAAGCCCCTTCATCCCCTGGGCAATACTGCCTGCGTAAATAATCCGCGCGTCCTGCGACGGATTTTTCGACTTGCCCCGTTCAACCCATCAGCAACCGGCACTTTCGCTCGTTGCATGAAGGAGTTGCCATGAGACCCCTGGCCACAGTGCGCTTTGCCTTGCTTGCTCCGCTGACACTCGCCGCGTTTGTCAGCACCTCGGTGTTTGCCCAGACCGAAATCATCATCCGCCAGGCGCCGCCACCGGAGCGTGTGGAAATGGTTCCCGTGGAGCGACCGGGCTACGCCTGGGACCGTGGCCATTGGCGCTGGGAAGGGCGCGGCTATGGCTGGGTGCCAGGCCACTGGCAGCCGGTGATGCGCAATGCGCGTTGGGCGCCCGGCCATTGGGAGGCCCACGGTCCGAACTGGTACTGGCGCGAAGGGCATTGGATCCGCTGACCGAGAATTGCCCGATTGAAAGACTCTGATCCGGACGTTGAACTGCTCGTACGTATCGGCAACAACGACCCTGCGGCCGTCAACGAAATGGTGACGCGCAAACTGCCGCGTCTGCTGGCGCTCGCCAGCCGGATCCTGGGGGATGCCGACGAAGCCAAGGACGTGGCCCAGGAAAGCTTCCTGCGCATCTGGCGCCAGGCGGCGAGTTGGCGCAGTGGCGAGGCGCGTTTCGACACCTGGCTGCATCGGGTGGCGCTCAACCTGTGCCATGACCGATTGCGTCGGCGCAAGCAACGTCCTTTGTCCGAGGAGGAGGTGCTGGAGCTGGCGGACAGCGCAGCGCCTCTGGATGAGCAATTGGAAAGCGCCGACCGCAGCGCACGCATGGCCGCCGCCTTGGCCGCTTTGCCCGAGCGCCAGCGCGAGGCGATTGTGTTGCAGTACTACCAGGAGCTGTCGAACATCGACGCCGCGGCCCTGATTAACATCAGCGTCGAGGCACTGGAGAGCCTGCTGTCGCGGGCCCGACGCCAGTTGCGCAGCCAACTTGCCGATACATCCGGGCTTGCCCGCCCAGGAAGGGGAACATCATGACACCTGAACGATTTGCTTATCTGGCCGACGCCTATGGGGCCGACCTACAGCGTTGGCCTGTGGCTGAACGCGGCGCCGCCCAGGAGCTGCTCGACAGCGCTAACGCCAGTGCCCGTGAAGCGTTGAATCAGGCCGGTTGGCTCGACGCCGAACTGGACAGCCATCAACTGGCCTTGACCGACCCGGCGCTGGCTCGGCAGATCCGTCAGTCGGTGCCGCGTCGCGCGTCGTTCTGGTCGCGCTACGCCGGTTGGTTGTCACCGGCAGGGCTGGTGGGCGCCGGCATTGCGGGTGTTGTCACCGGCATGCTGGTGGCGTCCATGAGCGTGCCATTGCCATGGGTGTCCGCCGAGGTGTTGCCCAGTGTGTTTGACCAGGGCGATGCGCAAGTCATCTTTACCGTCAACGCCGAGGAAGCCGAGCAATGAGCGCCCAATCCCTGAAACCGTGGCTGCTGGTCTCGGTATTGCTCAATGTGTTCTTGATCGGCGGGCTGGCTGGTGGTCTTTACCACTGGATAGCCAGCACCCAACCTGCCGAAGTGGTGGTCAACCAGCATGGGTTGCGTCAGGCCATGGTCAAGTTATCGCCGGAGCGGCGCAGGGAATTGCGCCAACTGTTGCGTCATAACACCGCCGATAGCCAGCCGCTGATCATGGCCGGGCGTGCGGCGCGCCTGGGGGTAATCAAGCAGATGGAAGCGCCGACGCTGGATCGGGGAGCGTTGACGACCGAACTGGCCCAGGCCCGCGAAGCCGACATGGCGCTTCGTGCATTGGTGGATAGCACGCTGGCGCAGTTTGCCAGCATCTTGGCGCAGGACGAGCGGCAAAAGCTGGTGGAGGCGTTGTACCAGCGTGGGCAGGGGAGGCCCAAAGGCAAGCTCAACGCGCCAACAATGGAATCAAAGTAGCAGGCAAAAAAATCCCGCCTGGAGAGGCGGGATCGGGCTTCAGGCGTGCCCGTGCATCACGCCGGGAACAGCTCGCTCAGTTTCATGGCCAGCATCATGTCGCCTTCGGTGCGCAGCTTGCCGCCCATGAAGGCCTGCATGCCGTCGGTCTCGCCGCTGACGATACCTTTCATGGTTTCAGCGTCCATCACCAGGGTGACCTGGGCGTCTGGGTTTTCGCCTTCCAGCAATTCGCAGGTGTTGTTTTTCACCACCAGCGAGAAGTTCTGGGTGTCGTCGATACGGAAACCGAACACCAGGTCCAGGCCGTCAGCGGCGGCTGGGTTGAATTTGGCTTTCATTGCTTCTACAGCTTTGGCTACGTCAGTCATGGTTTCGATCCTTTAGGGTAGAGTCCAGTGACCTTGGGGTCACGGTTGGCCGCAGTTCATCGGAACGTGATGAGCTGCGGCGCCTTCAACAGTTGCAAGTGGGTATGACTGTTGAAGGAAGCCAGTGCCACCTCGCGACCGCGGAATTTCAGCTGGTTGAGCGAGGTGTTAACAATTTGCCAGTTCAGTTCGAAGGCCTGGGCGGCAGGCATTCGGGTAATCAGGTGGAGCAGGGCGGTGATGGTGCCGCCGGAGGTGAACACGGCGATCTTCTGCGCGTTGTCCGCCGCCTCGAGCATCCGTTGCAGGCCTCCCTGCACACGCTCCACGAAACCCAGCCAGCTTTCCAGCCCCGGTGGGTCATAGGTGCCGGCCAGCCAGCGCTCGATGATCAGGGCGAAGATACGCTGGAACTCGCTGCGGTTCTGCGCGGCATTGCGCAGAATTTCCAGGGCTTCAGGTTCGGTGGTCAGCAGGTCGGGGAGCAGGGCGCGGATGATTGCGTCGGCGTCGAATTCGTTGAAGGCGCTGTCGATTTCCAGCGCCGGCACCGGCAGGCCCAGGGCGCTGTACTGATCGAAGGCGGCGGTGGCGGTGTGCTGCTGGCGACGCAGATCGCCGGCCACACAGCGGTCGAACACCAGGCCCATGTCGGCCAAGTGGCGGCCGAGCACTTGTGCCTGTTCCACGCCGACGGGCGACAGGACGTCATAGTCGTCTGCACCGAAGGAGGCCTGGCCATGTCGAATCAGATAGATGCTGCCCACGTCCGTTTTCCCGGTACGTTGAAAGTCTGGCGAGGTTATGAGGATGCCTGCGAGCTGTCAATGAAAAAACATACGCTTGTTTTAAAAGCTCGTTGGAGGGCGCCTGGTGGCGGTTTGAGCACTGGCTCCCGGCAAGCCCCGTCGGTATGCTTGGGCAATCCGCGCCTGGCGCACCGCACCTGTAAGGAGAACTATGGATTTTCTGGCCGAATACGCGAGCTTTCTGGCGAAGACCGTGACCCTGGTGGTCGCTATTCTGGTGGTACTGATCAGTTTCGCGGCCCTGCGCAGCAAAGGGCGTCGCAAATCCGCCGGCCAGTTGCAGGTCAGCAAGCTCAATGACTTCTACAAGGGCCTGCGCGAGCGCCTGGAATCGACCCTGCTCGACAAGGACCAGCTCAAGGCCCTGCGTAAATCCGAAGGCAAGGCCGAAAAGAAGAAGGGCAAGCAGAAAGCCGAGGCCAAGCCACGGGTGTTTGTGCTGGATTTTGATGGCGACATCAAGGCCTCCGCCACTGAAAGCCTGCGCCATGAAATCACGGCCTTGCTGAGCCTGGCCACGCCGAAGGATGAAGTGGTGCTGCGCCTGGAAAGCGGCGGTGGCATGGTCCACAGCTACGGCCTGGCCTCATCGCAGCTGGCGCGTATCCGCCAGGCAGGGGTGCCGTTGACCGTGTGCATCGACAAGGTCGCAGCCAGCGGCGGCTACATGATGGCGTGCATTGGCGAGAAAATCATCAGTGCGCCGTTTGCCATCCTCGGCTCCATTGGCGTCGTGGCGCAGTTGCCCAACGTCAACCGCCTGCTGAAGAAGCACGACATCGACTTCGAAGTGCTGACCGCCGGTGAGTACAAGCGCACCCTCACGGTGTTTGGCGAAAACACTGAAAAGGGCCGCGAGAAGTTCCAGGAAGACCTGGACATCACTCACCAACTGTTCAAGAACTTCGTCTCGCGCTACCGCCCGCAGTTGGCGATTGATGACGTGGCGACCGGAGAAGTGTGGCTGGGTGTTGCAGCGCTCGACAAGCAATTGGTCGACGAACTGCAGACCAGCGACGAATACCTGGCCACCAAGGCCAAGACCGCCGAGGTGTTCCACCTGCATTATGCCGAGCGCAAGAGCTTGCAGGAGCGAGTTGGGCTGGCGGCCAGTGGCTCAGTGGACCGGGTGTTGCTGACCTGGTGGAGCCGGTTGACCCAGCAGCGCTTCTGGTAACCCGACCTCCAGAACGTAGACGACCCCCCCCCCCTGTGGGAGCGGGCTTGCCCGCGAATGCGATGTCTCAGTCAGTGCATCTGTTCCTGACACACCGCATTCGCGAGCAAGCCCGCTCCCACATTCAGTTCGGTGCCCGCAGGGGGAGTTGTTGTGGGGCTGAAGGTATCGGGTTACGCATCAACATCCCCACCACCAGCGCCCCCAGCAACCCGAATACGCCCGCCACCCACAACACCGCGCTGAACCCACCCACGAACGCCTGTCGCGCCAGCGGCTGCACCAGTGCGCGTGCCGACTCCGGCAACAAACCCATCGCTGCCGACATATCCCCGGCGACTACGCGTGAAGCAATGCCGTTAACCTGAGCCTGCCATTGTGCGCCGATGCTTGCGCTCAACAACTGCTCGCTATGACGGCTCAATAACGCCCCGTACACGCCGATCGCCAACATGATCGCGCTGAAGCGCATGGTGGTGCTCATGCCCGACGCCATACCGGCACGGTCTCGCGGCACACAGACCATGATGTTTTTCTGCGTGTCGCCATTGAGCAGACCTGCCCCGGCGCCTGTAACTGCAATCGCCAAGGCAAAAGGCAGGTAACCTCCCACGTTTACCGCCCAGGCACTCAAGAGGTTGCCACTGCCCACCAGTGTCAGGCCACCAGCCATCATCGTAGCGGGTGTCAATCGCCCCGCCAGGCGTGCGCCAATGCGTGGGCAGATCAACAGGGTCAGCGCAAACGGCAACATGCCCAGGCCCGAGTCAATCGCGGAGAACCCCAGGCCGTTCTGCAGGTAGAACGGCAACAAGGTCATCATCACTTGGGCGCAACCGGCGTAGGCAAACATCCCCAGCAAGGCTCCGATAAAGCGCGGGTGGCGGAACAGTTGCAGGTCGACCATGGGCCGCTGTTGCACACGCTCGACGAGGACAAATACACCCAGTAATGCCGCGCCGCCGATGAGCCGGGCGTAGGTCAACGGGTTGTCCCAGCCAATGCGATTGGCTTCGATCAGGCCCCACATCAGGCACAACAGGCTGGCGCTGAAGGCCAGGCTGCCCCAGGGGTCGAGCCGTGCCGACTGGGTATCGCGGGATTCCGGGATTGCACGCAGTACCAGCGCCATCAAGGCCAGGCCCACTGGCAGGTTCAGATAGAAAATCCAGCGCCAGCCCAGGTACTCGGTGATCAAGCCGCCCAGGGTCGGTGCGGCGGTCATGGCCACGCCCATGCAGGCGCCCCAGAAGGCCCAGGCTTTGGCCCGTTCCACATCGTCGTGGAAGGTGTGGCCGATGGTGGCGAGTGCCGAGGTCAACAGCAGGGCTGCGCCGACGCCTTTGATCGCGCGAGCGATGTCCAGAAACAACGCGTTGGGCGCGGCACCGCAGCCGAGGGACGCCAGGATAAAGATGCTCAGCCCCCAGACCAGGGTTTTCTTGCGGCCGAAGCGATCGGCGATGCTGCCGGCGGGTAACAACAGTGCGGCAAAGGCCAGCATGTAGGCGCTGACGACCCATTCGATGTCGGCAAAATTTGCTCCCAGATCACGGGCGATGCTGGGCAGTGTGACGGCGACGATGTTCGTGTCGAGCACGATCAGCGAACAGACGCCGGACGCCGTCAATAAGGTGAGGCGCGGACTGACTCGGCTCATGATTGAATTACCTTGCAGGCAATGCGGAAAAGACAGTTGACGGACATTGCAAAGGCTCTCTAGTGTTCAAGTGCCGTTAGCTTAATCTCGGCCGGCGACGTCTTTGTTAGCCGCCGTGAAGCACTTCATTACCTTTGAGCTAATCCTGTTATGGACATCCGTCATTTTCGCTACTTCCTGGCTGTAGCCCGCCAGCGCAACTTCACCCGGGCCGCCGAGCAGTTGGGCATTGCGCCACCGACGTTGAGCCGCCAGATCCAGGACATGGAAACGACGCTGGGTACGCGCTTGTTCGTCCGCCAGCAGCGCGAGGTCAGCTTGACCGAAGCCGGCGCCGCCTTGCTGATCGAAGCCGAAGCTACCGTGCGCCAGTTCGAGTTCGCCCAGCGCAATGCCCAGCGCGCTGGGCGTGGCGAGATCGGTCATATCCAATTGGGCTACGTGGCGTCGGCGGTGTATTCGGGGCTGTTGCAGCGGCAAATGCAGGCGTTCGTCCAGGCGTTTCCGGATGTGAGCGTGAATGTGCGCGAATGTGCGATGGCGACGTTGCCTGGCGCGGTGGCGGACGGGCGTGTCGATATTGGTTATATCCGCTCGCCCATGACCCTGCCTGAGGGTGTCGAGGCGGTGCGTCTGGACAGTGAGGGGTTTGTATTGGCGCTGCCGCAGGACTCGTGGCTGCTGGGCCTCAAGGCCATCGGTTGCGAGCACCTGCAAAACGAGACATTTATCTTGCCGGAGCAAATCAGTGGCACTTTGCAGGTGGCCGCGCAAGGCGGCTACGCGCCGCGCCTGGGGCCGCAACCCGGTGGATTGGTGGCGGTGGTGGCGCTGGTGTCACTCGGGCAGGGTGTGGCGGTGGTGCCGGCGTCAATGGTGGGGCATGTGAGTTTGCCTGGCGTGGTGTACCGCAGCATTCAGGGCAGTGACGCGTCGTCGTGGCTGTCGCTGATTCACCGGCGCTTCGAGCAAGCGCCGGCGGTGGCGCGGTATCTCCAGCAGATCAAGCAGACAGTCGCGGCTGTACCGAGTCGGCCAGGCGCGTAAGGATCAGGCAACACGACACGGCGCCGGCATCCAACACGCCAAGGGAGCGTTCGCCCAGGCGACTGGCGCGGCCGATCTTTGCCACCAGGTCCTTGGTCGAGTCGCGGCCCTGTGATGCGGCGGCTTTCATTGCGTCCAGTGCTTCGCTGAAGGAGGCCCCCGTGGCGTGTGCCTGCTCAAAGGCTTCGACCGCCGGTATCAAGGTGTCCATCAGGCACTTGTCGCCCACCCCCGCTTCGGTAATGTCCTGCAACGAGGTCAACCCGCCGCGCAGCAAATGAGCAAAAGTCGCGGCGTCGATGTCGTCGCTGTTGCGCACTTCATCGGCCATGCCGATAAACAGGCTGCCATACAGCGGGCCCATGGAACCGCCGATGCCCTCCATCAGGCTGAGGGTCAGCTCGTCGAGTGCTTCGGCCAGGGTCAGTTGGCGTCCTTCGAGGGTGCGCCCGCAATGGGCGAAGCCCTTGGCCATGTTGATGCCGTGGTCGCCATCGCCGATGGCGCCGTCGATTTCACTGAGGTATTCACGGTTGGCGACGATCACGCTGACCAGGTCGCTGACGATGGCGCCGCCGTCGCGGGTGGAAAAATACTGGCTCATGGTTCACTCCGCCTGGGTCATGCCGATGGAGCGGCAGGGTTGATCGATCAGGGTTGTAAGCTCGGCGTCGAGGCCGAGCAAGGTCAGGGTTACGCCCATCATTTCCAGGGACGTGAAGTAATTGCCCACATAGCAACGGTGAATCTTCAAACCTTTAGCCGTGAGCTGTTTTTCGACCTCAGCGTAGAAAATATACAGCTCCATGACCGGCGTGGCGCCCAGGCCCGAGACCAGCACCACCACGCTGTTGTCCTGGCTGAAGTCGCGGTCGGCAAGGATCGGCGCGAGCATGCGTTCGGCCATGGCGGCGGCCGGTTCGATCGGGATTACGTCGATGCCCGGTTCGCCATGATGGCCTATGCCGAGTTCCATCTGGCCGTCGGGAATCTGGAAGTTCGGCTTGCCCACTGCCGCAATGGTGCACGGCGTGAGGCCGATACCAATCGAGCGGCAGTGGTCGACGGTCTTCTGCGCGACCCGGATCACGCCGTTCAGGTCGTAATGCTGGGCGGCAGCGGCGCCACCGATCTTCCACATGAAGATTTCCCCGGCCACGCCACGGCGCTTGGCAATCTCGGCTTTGGGCGCGGACGCCACGTCATCGTTGGCGACCACGGTGCGGATACGCATGTCTTTGCTGGCGGCCATTTTCATTGCCAGCTTCACGTTCATGTTGTCGCCAGCGTAGTTACCGTAAAGGCAAGCCACACCTGCGCCATGGTCGGCTGCGCGAAACGCGTCGAAAAAACTCTTGGCAGTGGGCGAGGAGAAGATCTCGCCGACGGCCACCGCATCCACCAGTCCCGGGCCGACATAGCCGAGAAAGGCCGGTTCATGGCCCGACCCGCCCCCGGTGACAATGCCGACGCGGCCAGGCCCAGAAGGCTTGGCCTTGACGATGACGCGTGGGTTGGTCTCGTACTGGCGCAGTTCGGGGTGCGCGACCAGAATGCCGCGCAGCATGTCCTCGACCACCTGGTCCGGATCGTTGATGACTCGATTCATAACGCGGGTTCCTGTTCTTGTTGTTAACGGTAGGCGCAGAAGCGGTGGGTGCGCGGTCAGGGTTGCAGCACCACCTTCAGCGACTTATCGCCGCGCTCCATGACAGCGAACGCTTCCTTGAAATCCGCCAGCGCAAATGTGTGTGTCACGACGTCGCGCATGTCGATCTTGCGGTTGCCGATGAAATCGATGGCGCGCGGGTACATGTACGGTCCCAGGTGCGAGCCCAGCACGTCCAACTCCTTGCGGTCGCCAATGATCGACCAGTCCACGGTGGCCTCGTCATTGAACACGCTGAATTCGACGAAGCGGCCCAGCTTGCGCAGCATGGCCAGGCCCTGGTTCACCGCCTTGTGGTGCCCGGTGGCCTCGATGTAGATATCACACCCGTAGCCGTCGGTGATCTCGCGGATTTTCGCCAGCACGTCCTCCTCGGCCGGGTTCCAGACCTCGTCGGCGCCCATGCGCAGGGCGAGGGCGGCGCGCTCCGGCTTCATGTCCAGGACAATGAGCTTTTTCGGGTTGCGCATGCGCACCGCGCCGATGATCCCGAGGCCCAGGGTGCCAGCGCCGGCGACCACCACCACGTCGTCGAAATCCACATTGGCGCGTTCCGCGGCGTGCAGTGAGCATGCCAGTGGTTCGATCAGAATTGCTTCGTCCGGGGCGATAGAGTCCGGCACTTTGTGGATGATGCCTTCCTTGGTGAAGATCATGTACTGGGCCATGGCGCCCTGCACATTGTTCTGGAAGCCATACAGGTCGTGCTTCTGGCACATCCAGTATTGACCGTGGTTGCAGAAGCGGCAGCCCCAGCACGGCACGATTTGTTCGGAAATCACCCGGTCACCGACCTTCACCCCTCGTTTCTCTGCGCCTGGGCCCAAGGCAACCACGCGGCAGACGAATTCATGGCCGGGGATCATGGGCGGTTTCACGTAGCGGGGTTGTTCGGCGTCACCCCAGAACGACGGGGCGCCGCGATAGGTCTTGATGTCGCCCATGCAGATGCCGCACAACTCGACTTTGGTGAGGATTTCATCGGGGCCCGGCACGGGCACGTCGACGGTTTCCAGGCGGTAATCTTCCGGGCCATGGCAAACCACGGCCTGCATGGTTTTCGGGATGACCGGGGACAGTTGTTCAGGTGTGCGTTCGGTGACGGTGGACATGACAAAACCTCACGACAAGAAGATGAATTACTGAATGCTGTAGCCGCCGTCGATCACCATGTTGGCGCCGGTGATCATCTGTGCGGCATCGCTGAGCAAGTACAGCGCCAGCCCGGCGATTTCTTCCGGCTGGGCAAAGCGGCCCGCCGGGATCTGCAATTTGGCCTTTTCACCCACTTCGCCGGCCCAGGCTTTCTTGCCCAGGGCTGTCTCGACGATGGTCGGGGAGATGGCATTGACGTTGATCTGTGGGGCCCACTCCATGGCCAGTACCTTGGTCATGCCGACAATGGCGGCCTTGCTTGCGCAGTAGGCGACATGCCGGTCCAGGCCAATCACGGCGGCCTGGGAAGCGAGGTTGACAATGCGCCCGCTGCCTTGGGCGAGCATGTGCCGGGCGCAGGCCTGGGCCACGAAGAAGCTGGCCTTGAGGTTGATGTCCAGGGTGGTGTCCCAGGCGCTTTCGCTGACATCGACGGCCTTGTCCAGCAGCACCACGCCGGCGCTGTTGATCAAGTAATCCAGGCGTTGGAAGTGTGCGAAAACCGTATCGATGGTGTGTTGTATCTGGCCGATCTGACCGAGGTCGACGGCAATGCCCAGATGCCCGGCGCCCAGGCCGGCGGCTACCTCGACCACCGCGGGGTCACGGTCCAGCAGGGCCACGCGCGCGCCGCGTTCCACCAGCAGGCTGGCGCAGGCCAGGCCGATCCCGGCGGCGCCACCGGTAATCACCGCGCAATGGCCGGTCAGGTCGAAGGCTTGGTTCCAGAATCCAGACATGAATAACTCCATTTTCGAAAACGGTGGCGGTCCGATATGGGGGCGGTGGCTCCCCCACATTTGGCGCGCATTTACAGGTCAAAACCGTTATTTGCCGCCGCTGACTTGTTTGTACAGTGCATCGGCGTTGGCATTGGTGACCGGCACCCACGGCAGGATGTAGTTCTTGGCCGTGCCGTCACCCCATTTCACCTCCTTGGCATAGCGCTCCCAGATCACCGACTGCGGCTTGTAGTCCTTGCCGGCCAGTGCGCGCAGCGCCACGTCCAGCGCGCCCTGGGACTGTGCCTGGGCGTCTTGCAGGAAGGTGGTGACTTCGTCTTTTTTCGCCGCCTGGATCGCGTCGGGCATCCCATCGATAGAGGTGACGGGCACATCCTTGGAGGTCAGCCCGTGGGACTTCAGGGCCTGTACGGCGCCGAGGGCCATGTCATCGTTCTGCGCGATCACGCCGTTGATCCCTTTGGGGTGGGCGTTCAGCCAGTCTTCGGTCAGTGCGAGGGCCTGGGCGCGGTCCCAGTTGGCGGTCTTTTTCTCGATGATCTTGATGTCTGGGTGTTTGCCCAGCACTTCCAGTTCGCCTTTTTCCCGGTCGATCTGCGCCGACTGGCCAATCGGCCCCTGGATGATCACCACGTTGCCTTTGCCATTGAGCTTGTCGACCATGGCCTGGGCCTGCAGGCGGCCGCCCTCGACATCATCGTTACCCACATACGGCACGGAGGCATCGGCTACTTTCGTATTGGAGGCGATGACCACCACGTCGTTGCTCATGGCCGCCTTGACGGTGCCGACGCCGGCCTTGGTGTCGATCGGTACGAACAGGATGGCGTCGTAGCGTTGGGTCACCATGTTTTCGATCTGGTTGTTCTGGGTGAGGGCGTCGTAGTTGCCGTCGAACACGGTCAACTGCACGGTGCCGTCCTTGACCGCCGGGTGTTCCTTGAGCTCGCGGACCCAGTTCTGCATGAACTGGCCCTTGAGGCCGTAGACGGCTGCGCCGACCTTGTAGGTCTTGCCATCGGCGGCCATGGCGATACTGCAGGCGAGCAGGGAGAGGGCCGCTGTGGCGGCCAGGGTGGTACCAAGTTTCATGAGTAGAACTCCGGTTATTGTTGTAGGTCGTTCTCTAGCGTTTTTTCTTGCGCCACACGTCGATCAGTACTGCGAACACGATGATCAGGCCCTTGGCGACCTGTTGGTAATAAGAGGACACGCCGAGCAGGTTCAGCCCGTTGTTGATCACCCCGATCAACAGTGCGCCGAACAGCGTGCCGACAATGCTGCCGGTGCCGCCCGACAAGCTGGTGCCGCCGATCACCACGGCGGCAATCGCGTCCAGCTCATAGGAAACCCCGGCCTGGGGCAGGGCAGAGGTGGTACGGGCCGATAGCACCACGCCAGCCAGTCCGGCGAGCAGGCCCGAGACCACGTACACCGAAAACATCACCTTGCGCACGCCGATGCCTGAGGTGCGTGCGCTCTTTTCATTGCCGCCCACCGCGTACACATAGCGGCCGTAAGTCGTGTAACGCAGCACCATCCAGAAGATCAGTGCGACCACGGCAAAGATGATGATCGGCACGCCGATCGGGCCGATCTTGCCGATGCCCAGCGCCAGGTAGGCGTCGGGCAGGTCGGTGATCGGGCTGCCATCGTTGAGGATGAAGGTCATGCCGCGCGCAATGCTGAGCATGCCCAGGGTGGCCACGAACGGCGGGATCGATAGGTTCGCGACCATGAAGCCGTTCACCACGCCGAGCATCGCGCCTGCAAACATCCCGGCACTGACCGCTGCCAGCAGGCCATAACCCTGGGTCGCGACCATGGCGCTGCACAACCCGGCAAAGGCCAGGATCGAACCCACCGACAGGTCGATGCCCTTGGTCAGGATCACATAGGTCATGCCTACCGCGAGGATGCCGTTGATGGAGGTCTGGCGCAGGATGTCCATCCAGTTGCGCCAGGTCATGAAGTACTCGCTGGAGAACGCCATCACCACGCACAGCAGGATAAACACCAGCGGCAGGCCGAAACGGTCGAGGGACAGACGCAGGCGATTGCGCGGCGCGGCAGTAACGGGGGCTGTGATGGTTTTGGCATTCATGAGGCAAGTCTCAACAAGGCTTCCTGGGAAAGGGCGGTGTCGGTGCTGATGGTCACCAGCCGGCCGCCCTTGAATACGGCGATGCGATCGCTCAGGTGCAGCAGCTCCGGGGCTTCCGAAGACACCACAATGGCGGCGCCACCGCCGCGTACGAATTGGTCGAGCAGGTGGTAGATCTCCTGCTTGGCGCCTTCATCGATGCCGCGGGTCGGTTCGTCGCACAGCAGGCAGACCGGCTCGGTGGACAGGCATTTGGCGAGTACCACTTTCTGCTGGTTGCCGCCGCTCATGGACGCCACCGGTAATTCCAGGGACGTGGTCTTGATCTGCAGGCGCTTGACCATGTCCTCGGCCAGCTGGGTTTCCTTGCGCGCATTGATCAGCGACCAACTCGACAGGCGCTTGTAGGCCGACAGGGCAATGTTGGAAAGAATGCTGCCGGTGAGCACCAGGCCGCTGTCCTTGCGGTCTTCGGTGACCAGGGACATGCCGGCATTGATGGTCGCCTTAGGCAGTCCGATCGGCATGGGTTTGCCTTGCAAGGTGACGCTGCCGGAGTCCGCGACCGTGAGGCCGTAGATGCAGTTGAGAAACTCGCTGCGCCCCGAGCCCATCAAGCCATAGATGCCGAGGATTTCGCCTTGGCGCAGTTGCAGGCTGATGTCGTGGAACTCCCCGGCGCGGCTCAGGTTGTCGACTTGCAGGCAGGTGTTGGCAGCGCATTCGCGGCCGACCTTGTGGTCGATGCGGGTCAGTTCCTGGCCGACGATGCCGCGTACCAGATGGTCGCGATCAATGTCCGCCATGCGCCCGCTTTCAACAAAGGCGCCGTCGCGGAAGATGCTGTAGTCGTCGGCGATCTGCGCCAGTTCGCTCAGGCGGTGCGACACATAGACGATGCCGGCGCCCTGGGCAGTCAGGCGGCGGATGGCCTTGAACAGGGTTTGCGCCTCGTGTTCGCCGATGGCCGAAGTGGGTTCGTCCATGATCATCACCTGGCAGTCATGGCTGAAGGCCTTGGCGATTTCCACCAGTTGGATCTGCGCGACGCTCAAGCGGTGCATCGGGCTGGTGGCATCGACGTCGAACTCAAGGCTGTCGAGCAATTCGCGGGTGCGACGGTTAAGGGCCTTATTGTCGACGATGCAACCGGCGCGGCGTGGTTCGCGTCCCAGCCAGATGTTCTCGGCGACTGTCATGTAGGGGATAGGTTCCAGCTCCTGGGTGATCATCGCGATCCCCGCTGCCAGCGCTTCACTCGGGCGGTTGAACTGCACCGGCGCGCCGTTGAGCAGAATGCTGCCGGCGTCACGCTGGGTGATGCCCATCAGGATGCTCAGAAATGTCGATTTGCCCGCGCCATTGCCGCCGCACAGGGCGTGGACGCTGCCGGCCCGCAGAGAGAGGCGCCCGTCACGCAAGGCAGGGACCCCGGCGTAAGCCTTGGCGACGTGTTCAGCCTGGAGCAGTAATGGCCTGGCCATTGGCGTGTCCTCGTGCTGTGAATTCTTATTAGGTCGCACAGTCATGTTTCGCTGTGAGCATATGTGTATCAAATGAAATTCTGATCAGTCAATCTCTTTCATGTAAAAGCCATAATTCTGATCTTGTGCGTGAATAACGCCTATTTAGGCGCCATTGACTGGCGAGTCAGTTAAATCATGCTTGACAGTGAGGGGTGGTTGACCGCGAAATGTGTGAGCATAATTTCACTGACTGATCATATGATCGGTCATAAACACGATCACGGCAGTGGAGCCAGACGCCATGAACACACCTTTCCCGGTGGCTATCGGATGCGATGAAGCGGGTTTTGAGCTCAAAGAGCTGTTGAAGCGCCATATCGAGGCGCTGGGTTACCCGGTGACCGACTTCGGCACCCATTCCACCGCGCCCGTGCTTTACCCGGACATCGCCCTGGCCGTGGCCAACGCGATCAATGCCGGGCAGCAGCGGCTGGGTGTGTTGGTGTGTGGCACCGGGATTGGCATGGCCATTTCCGCCAACAAGGTGTTGGGCATTCGCGCGGCCCAGGCCCACGACACCTATTCGGCGGAGCGGGCGCGCAAGAGCAACGATGCGCAAATCCTGTCCATCGGTGCGCGGGTGATCGGTGCGGAGCTGGCCAAAAGCATCGTCAAATCGTTTCTGGAGTCGGAGTTTGAGTCGGCGCGTTCCGGCGCCAAGGTCGAGCGTATCAATGCGATCGAGCGCGACGGGCATCAGTAGTGGACTAAACGGGGCAAGAGTCGGGAGAATGCGCCTTTGACGCCGAAACGGAAGCCCGTCCCCATGAGTGACAGTACCCAGCGCATTGCCAGCGATATCGATCAGATGACCGAAGTGGCGATGCTCTATTACCTCGAGAACGTCACTCAGGAAGCCATCGCCAAGCGCTTCGATCTGTCGCGGGCAAAGGTCAGCCGCCTGCTTAAGCGTGCGCGCGATGAAGGGATTGTCGAGGTGCGCGTGCTGCAGCATCCGGCGATGAACAATGAGCTGGAGCGCGCGTTGGTGGAGCGCTTCAAGCTGGATCGCGCATTGATCGCCGTCGACCACAGTGAGCCTGACACCCAGCGCTCGGCCGTCGCCAGCCTGGTGGCCAACTACCTGAACAAGACGTTGAGCGATGGCATGATTGTCGCGGTGGGCATGGGGCGCAACGTCGGGGCCGTGGCCGACAACGTGTTCTTGCCGGTGACACGCAATTGCACATTTGTCTGCGCCATCGGTGGTTCGCTCAAGGCCGGCGAATACATGAACCCCGACCATATCTGTCGGCGCCTGGCGCTGCGCTTCGGGGGGGAGAGTGAAAGCTTGTATGCTCCGGCCCTGGTGGCGAACCCGGAATTGCGCGGGGTGCTGATCAATAACGACACCGTGCGCTCGACGCTGGATCGGGCGCGGCGTGCGGATATTGCGTTGATCGGTATTGGCGACATGAGCGAAAACAGCAATATGGTGCGCATGGGGTGGTTTTCACCGCAGGAAATCGCCCAGGCGCGTTTGTCCGGCACTGTCGGCGACATGATGGGGTATGACTTTATCGACATTCACGGCCAGCCTGCGGTCAACGCCATACAGGGCAGGGTGATTGGGTTGACGGTGCCGGAGTTGTTTCGCATCCCGGATGTGGTGGCGATTGCCAGCGAGAACACCAAGGCGGCGGCGACCCTGGGGGCGTTGCGGTCGGGGGTGATCAATACGCTGGCCACGACGGTGACCAATGCGCACACCATTCTGGCGTTGGACGACGCTACCCGAAAATCCTGACGCCTGCAGGGGGGTACAGATTTAGTAATAGTTTCGCGCTGTAGGAAATTTGTGTTTCAGATGTAGGATTCAAGTCCTTTTGCTATTTCAGGACTTGCATGAACACCCTCTCGGAGCCCCCCAGTCGTCTTTCCCCAAGACTTACGCTGCCGCTGTTCCCTCTGAAGCACCCCGTATTCCGACTGCTAACCTTGTACCGGTCCACTGACCGCGCCTTGCCGTGCCCGGCATTCTGAAAATCGATGACTGAAGAGACTCAATAAATGGAATGGTTAGCGGATCCAACGGCCTGGCTCGGCCTGTTGACCTTGATTGTGCTGGAACTGGTGCTGGGCATCGACAACCTGGTGTTTATCGCGATCCTGGCGGACAAGTTGCCACCGGAGCAGCGTGACCGCGCGCGGTTGATCGGCTTGTCCCTGGCGCTGCTGATGCGTCTGGGCCTGTTGGCGAGTATTTCCTGGCTGGTGACCCTGACCCAGCCGTTGTTCGAGGTGTTCGACAAGAGCTTCTCGGGCCGTGACCTGATCATGCTGTTTGGTGGTGTGTTCCTGCTGTTCAAGGCCACCATGGAATTGCACGAGCGCCTGGAAGGCCATGTGGCCCAGCGTACCGGCAATGTCGCCTACGCGATGTTCTGGCCGATCGTGGCGCAGATCGTGGTGCTGGATGCGGTGTTCTCCCTGGATGCGGTGATTACCGCCGTGGGCATGGTGGACGAGTTGGCGGTGATGATGATCGCGGTGATCGTGTCCATCGGCCTCATGATCGTGGCAAGCAAGCCGCTGACCCGCTTCGTCAATGCGCACCCGACAGTGATCATGCTGTGCCTGGGTTTCTTGATGATGATCGGTTTCGCCCTGACCGCCGAAGGCCTGGGTTTCCATATTCCAAAGGGCTACCTGTACGCGGCGATTGGTTTCTCGATCCTGATCGAAGTGTTCAACCAGATCGCCCGTTCACGTCGCAAGAAATCGGCCCAAGGCGTGCTGCCGGTGCGTGAGCGCACGGCCCATGCCGTGATGCGCTTGTTGGGTGGTCGCAGCCTGGCCGTGGAAGAAGTGGGTGAAGAGGTCGCTGACCTGCTGGGCGAGCCGGATGCCGCGCAAGGTCCGCTATTTGACCGACGTGAGCGCGTGATGATCAGCGGTGTGCTGCAGCTGGCCGAACGCCCGATCCGCACGTTGATGACCCCGCGGGCCAAGGTCGACTGCATCGATCTGGCGGACGATCCTGACAGTATTCGCTTGAAGCTGATGCATTCGTCCTACTCACGGCTGCCATTGATCCGCAACGGCGCCGTCGATGAGCCGCTGGGCTTCGTGCACAAGAAGGAATTGCTCAAGGAATACCTGGCCGGCAACGAGCCGAACCTGGAGCACCTGGCACGCCGGGCGATCAATTTGCTGGACAGTTTCTCGATCCTCAATGCCCTGGAGCAAATGCGCCAGGAGTCGACCCATATCGCGTTCGTGATCAACGAGTTCGGTGATTTCATGGGGGTGTTGAGCATGACCGATATCCTGGAGTCCATCGCGGGTGAGTTGCCGGATGCCAGCGAAATCGAGGGCCCGGATATCGTCGAAGAGGGCGATGGCTTCCGCGCCAATGGCGCCTTGAACCTTAACCTGGTTCGCCAGCGCACCGGCTTCAGGGCGACTGCGACCGAGGATTACCAGACATTGGCCGGCCTGGTCATGAGCCTGCTCGACCGCCTTCCGGTAGTGGGCGATAGCCTGGAACATGAGGGCTGGCGCCTGACGGTCGCGGCGGTGGAGGAGCGGCGGGTGACGCAAGTTTGCCTGGCGCCTTTGCCTAGGGCGTAACGGCGGGTAGTTGGGTGTACTGCTTGAAGGCACTTTTCAGCGCTTGCTCGCCAAGGCCGGGAAGGGCTTCGAGCAGTCTCTGGTTGTGGTAGATCAGCAGCATCGGGATGCGGTCGACACTTGGGTGTCGTGGGGTGTCGAGGCAATCAAGGATCAAGATTTTGACGTGGTCCTTGTAGTGTTCGCTGATGCGCATGAAGCGTGGCAGTGCGTCACTGCACGCCGTGCAGTCATGTGACATAAACACCACAAAAACGGGCTGCGCCGTCTCCAGTTCGCGCTCAAACGCAGCCTTGTCCGCAATCACGGCATTTACATAGTTCATCGACATTCCCCTCCAGGCATGGCTCACGCTAAGGCGGGAAGGTGTTCGGGTCTACTGTCAACCTTCACAGGTCGCCGTTACGCTCCACCCGTTCACGCGCCTTGCGTGCCTGGCTCGCACATTTCTTGTATTCCAGATTGTCTCGTGAGGCCTTTGCCTGGCGGTAGCCATGGTGGTTCTGACTGGTGTAGTTGGTGCTCAAGGCGTCATTGAGCTTGCGCAGTTCCGCTTTGCATTCGCGACGGTCGTTGTTGGCCGAGGCACTGCCGGCCGTCAGGAAAGCGAGCAAAACCAGGGTGAGACGGAGCTTCATCAGGGCGGGGTCCTTGTCGGCAGAGATGCGCCAAGGCTAGTCCAGTGTGGGGATTTTTCCAGGCTGCATGCGCACTGCAACGGTGCGCGGCAAAGTCGTTGTGGCGCACTCGATTGTGGCCTGTCACCGGCATTTGGGGCCTTGGGTAGCAACGTGATTCCAGATGCTGGCGTAACGCCTTGCTGCTCATGAATAGTCATCTGACTGATTTATAACAAATTTATATGCGTCATATTTTTCTGTTACCGCGTGTGGCACACTTTCTGCTGTCTATTCCGTTGTTACATACTAAGTTCCGGTATAGCGGAATACACAACTCCTGGAGTGCTTGTCATGCATCACCGACCTTCCGTGTTTAAAGCGTGTGTTTTTCTCTTCGCCGCATCGGCTTCCCTCGCCAGCATCGTGCAGGCGGCGGACAGCAAGCTCGATGATGTGCTCAAGCGTGGGCACTTGATCGTGGGTACAGGCAGTACCAATGCGCCGTGGCACTTCCAGGGAGCGGATGGCAAGTTGCAGGGGTTTGATATCGACATCGGCCGTATCGTGGCCAAGGGCTTGTTCAACGATCCGAGCAAGGTCGAGTTCGTGGTGCAGTCGTCTGACGCCCGGATTCCCAACCTGCTGACCGACAAGGTCGACATGAGTTGCCAGTTCATTACCGTTACCGCCAGCCGTGCCCAGCAGGTCGCCTTCACCCTGCCGTACTACCGCGAAGGCGTGGGCCTGCTGCTGCCGAACAACAGCAAGTACAAAGAGATTGAAGACCTGCAGGCCGCCGGCGACGGCGTCACCGTGGCTGTGCTGCAAAACGTCTACGCCGAAGAGTTGGTGCACCAGGCGCTGCCCAAGGCCAAGGTCGACCAGTACGACAGCGTCGACCTGATGTACCAGGCTGTGAACTCCGGTCGCGCCGATGCCGCCGCTACCGACCAGTCCTCGGTCAAGTACCTGATGGTGCAGAACCCAGGCCGCTATCGCAGCCCGGCCTACGCCTGGAGCCCGCAGACCTATGCGTGCGCCGTCAAGCGTGGCGACCAGGACTGGCTGAACTTCGTCAACACCGCGCTGCATGAAGCCATGACCGGTGTGGAGTTCCCGACCTACAAGGCCTCGTTCAAGCAATGGTTCGGTGTAGACCTGCCGGAACCCGCGATCGGCTTCCCGGTTGAGTTCAAGTAAATCGAAAACCTGGGGCGCCGCTGACGGCGCCTCAATCAGGTACTGCTGACCATGAACTATCAGTTGAACTTTGCCGCCGTATGGCGCGACTTCCCCAGCTTGCTGGCGGGGCTCGGCCTGGGCCTTGAGCTGGCGCTGCTGTCGATTGCCATCGGCTGTGTGATCGGCCTGATGATGGCGTTTGCCATGCTGTCCAAGCACCGTGCGTTGCGCGTCTTCGCCTCGGTGTATGTGACGGTGGTGCGCAATACGCCGATTCTCGTGCTGATCCTGTTGATCTACTTTGCGTTGCCCAGCCTCGGGATTCGTCTGGATAAGATCCCTTCGTTCATCATCACCCTATCGTTGTACGCCGGTGCCTACCTGACCGAAGTCTTCCGCGCCGGGCTGTTGAACATTCCCAAAGGGTTGCGGGAAGCCGGGCTGGCCATCGGTCTAGGGGAGTGGCGTATCCGCGCCTACATCACCGTGCCGGTGATGCTGCGCAACGTGCTGCCTGCGCTGTCGAACAACTTCATTTCGCTGTTCAAAGACACTTCGCTCGCCGCCGCCATCGCCGTGCCGGAGCTGACCTACTACGCCCGCAAGATCAACGTCGAAAGCTACCGGGTGATTGAAACCTGGCTGGTCACGACCGCGCTCTACGTGGCTGCCTGTTACCTCATTGCCATGCTGCTCCGTTACCTGGAACAGCGTCTGGCGATCCGTCGTTAAGCGAGGTTTCCATGTACGAATCCCCCAGCTGGCTACATGAGTTGTGGATCGCCCGGGAGACCCTCTGGGCGGGCTTTCAAGCCAGCGTTTATGTGTCCGCGTTGGCGATTATCTTTGGCACCCTGATCGGCATCGTCGCCGGGTTGATCCTGACCTACGGCAAGTTCTGGATGCGTGCGCCGTTTCGGCTGTATGTCGACTTGATCCGTGGTACGCCGGTGTTTGTACTGGTGCTGGCGTGTTTCTACATGCTGCCGGCGCTCGGTTGGCAGATCACCGCGTTCCAGGCCGGTGCAGTCGGGTTGACGTTGTTCTGCGGCTCCCACGTCTCGGAGATCGTGCGCGGTGCGCTGCAAGCCATTCCCCGTGGGCAACTGGAAGCGGGCAAGGCGATCGGCCTGACGTTTTACCAGTCCCTGGGCTACGTGTTGCTGCCCCAGGCGCTGCGCCAGATCTTGCCGACCTGGGTCAACTCTTCCACGGAAATCGTCAAGGCTTCGACCCTGCTGTCGGTGATCGGCGTGGCCGAGTTGCTGCTCAGTACCCAGCAAGTGATCGCGCGCACCTTCATGACCCTGGAGTTCTACCTGTTCGCAGGCTTTATGTTCTTTGTCATCAACTACGCCATCGAGTTATTCGGGCGCTACATTGAAAAGCGGGTGGCCTTGCCATGAACCAACCTCACACCAACCAACCGCTGCTGAACATCCGTGGCCTGCGTAAGCAATATGGCCAGGTGGAAGTGCTCAAGGGCGTCGACCTGTCCATGCAGCGCGGCAACGTGGTGACCTTGATCGGCTCCAGCGGCTCGGGCAAGACCACGCTGTTGCGTTGCGTCAACCTGCTGGAAGAGTTCCAGGGCGGGCAGATCACCCTGGATGGCGAGTCCATCGGCTACAGCGAAATCGCCGGCAAGCGCGTGCGCCACCCTGAGCGGGTGATTGCCCAGCACCGTGCGATGACTGGCATGGCGTTCCAGCAATTCAACCTGTTTCCGCATCTGACTGCGCTGCAGAACGTCACCCTGGGCTTATTGAAAGTTAAGAAAATGCCTAAGGACGAGGCGGTGGCTTTGGCAGAAAAATGGCTGGACCGCGTAGGACTTCTAGAGCGTCGTAACCACTTCCCGGGTCAATTGTCCGGCGGCCAGCAGCAGCGTGTAGCGATTGCCCGCGCCATTGCCATGAACCCCAGCCTGATGCTGTTCGACGAAGTCACCTCGGCCCTCGACCCGGAGCTGGTGGGCGAAGTACTCAGTGTGATCAAAGGCCTGGCGGAAGAGGGCATGACCATGTTGCTGGTCACTCACGAAATGCGCTTTGCCTATGAAGTCTCGGACAAGATCGTTTTTATGAACCAGGGCCGCATTGAAGAGCAGGGCACCTCGAAGGACATCTTCGAACGCCCGCAATCGCCGCGCCTGGCGGAATTTCTCAAGAACATTCGTTTTTAATCAGGAGCATATTGTTATGAGCATCACTCGTTACGGTGCCGGCAGCACAGCCGGCGGTGGCCAACCTCGTCCTTTCGCCCGCGCGGTGGAAGCAGACGGTTGGTTGTACGTCTCAGGCCAAGTGCCTGCGGTGGACGGCGAAATCATCACCGGCGGCATCATCGAACAAACCCGCCAGACCATGCGTAACGTGGTGGCGATCCTCGAAGAAGCCGGCTACGAGCTCAAAGATGTCGTGCGCGTCGGCGTGTGGCTGGAAGACCCGCGGGACTTCTGGAGCTTCAACAAGGTGTTCGGCGAGTACTTCACCCCGGAACACGCCCCGGCGCGGGCCTGTGTGCAGGCGAACATGATGGTCGACTGCAAGGTGGAGATCGATTGCGTGGCGTACAAGAAAAAAGGCTAAATGCCTGGATCCTGACGTCGCTACAAATCCAATGTGGGAGCGGGCGGGCTCGCGAATGCGGTGTATCAGTAAATGCATCTGTCGCTGAGCCACCGCATTCGCGAGCAAGCCCGCTCCCACAGGGGGTATGTGTTGATAGCAACATTCTGACCGGACCGAAACCGCCATGACCGAAGACACCATCAAACGCCGCGCCAAAGGCCTGGACCGTGCATTCGATATCCTCGATTTCCTCAAGGAAATCGGCCAGCCCCTGCGCCCGAATGATATTGCCAGCGGCATCGGCAGTCCCAAGTCCACCGTGTACGAATTGGTCGCGTCCCTGCTTGAACGGCGCATTCTGGAAACGGTGGGCAAGGACGGTCACGTCTACCTCGGCCGTCAGCTGTATTTCCTCGGCCAGGCGCACCTGCGCCATTTCGACCTGACCCGCGAGGCCGACCATGCCCTGCAGGAGATCGTCAGCCAGACCCACGAAACCGCGCAGATGTGCCTGCTCAACGGGCGCAAATACACGGTGGCGCTGATGCGCGAGGGCGAGCGGCATTTTCGTATTTCCTCGGACATCGGCGAAAACGCACCGATTCCGTGGACCGCGTCCGGGCGCCTGTTGCTGGGGCACTTGAGCGACCAGCAGATCATCGACCTGATCGATCACGACGATTTCATCCTGCCGGACGGCCAGCGCCTGCCGCTGGATACCTTCCTGGCGCAAATCCGTCAGGCCACCCTCGATGGCTTCTTTTCCTTCGACAGCGTGGCCGACACCTTTACCCACTGCTTTGCCGCCCCGGTGCGGGATGCGCAAGGCGTCAGCATTGCGACCTTGTGCATCGTCGCTCCACGGGCCGATGCCATCAAACACTACAACGACTATCGCCGGGTGTTGATCGACAGCGCCAACAATCTGGCCCGGCGTATCAACGAATAGGAGTTTTCCATGTCTGCCATCAATGCCGTTGAAAAGGGCGCCGCCGCCGTCGGGGCCCACCTGGTCCGTGACGTCAGCCTGCCTGCCCTGGTGCTGCACCGTGACGCCCTGGAGCACAACATCCGCTGGATGCAGGACTTTGTCAGCAACAGCGGTGCCGAGCTGGCACCCCATGGCAAGACCAGCATGATGCCGGCGTTGTTCCAGCGTCAGATCGAGGCGGGTGCCTGGGGTATCACCCTGGCCAACGCGGTGCAGACCCGCGCCGCCTATGCCGGTGGCGTGCGCCGTGTGCTGATGGCCAACCAACTGGTGGGCGCGCCGAACATGGCGCTGATCGCCGACCTGCTGGCCGACAAGGATTTCGACTTCCATTGCATGGTTGATCACCCGGATAACGTCGCCGACCTGGGCCTGTTCTTCGCCGCCCGTGGCCTGCGCCTGAACGTGATGATCGAATACGGTGTGGTCGGTGGCCGTTGCGGGTGCCGCACCGAGCAGGAAGTGCGCGACCTGGCCAGGGCGATCAAGGCGCAGCCGGCCCTGGCCCTCACCGGTATCGAAGGGTACGAAGGCGTGATCCACGGCGAGCACGCCATCAGCGGCATCCGCGACTTCGCCGCCAGCCTGGTGCGCCTGGCGGTGGACCTGCAGAACAACGGCTCTTTCGACCTGCCCAAGCCCATCGTCACCGCGTCGGGCTCGGCCTGGTACGACCTGATTGCCGAGTCGTTTGAGCAGCAGAACGCCGCCGGCCGCTTCCTCAGCGTATTGCGCCCCGGCAGCTACGTGGCCCATGACCACGGTATCTATAAAGAAGCGCAATGCTGTGTGCTCGACCGTCGCAGCGACCTCAACGAAGGCCTGCGCCCAGCCCTGGAAGTCTGGGCCCATGTGCAATCTTTGCCGGAGCCAGGCTTCGCCGTGATCGCCCTGGGCAAGCGCGACGTGGCCTACGACGCCGGTCTGCCGGTGCCGCTCAAACGCTACAAGGCCGGTATTCTTCCAGCTGAAGGCGATGATGTGACTGCGTGCAAAGTCACTGCCGTGATGGACCAGCACGCGTTCATGACCGTGGCGCCAGGGGTTGAGCTGCGCATTGGCGACATCATTTCGTTCGGCACCTCCCACCCTTGCCTCACGTTCGATAAGTGGCAGGTCGGCTGCCTGGTTGATGAGCAATTGCAGGTGATCGAATCCCTGGAAACCCGATTCTGAGTGTAAAGCCATGACCCGTTTGTCTCCGCGCATCGCCCTCATCGGCGAATGCATGATCGAACTGCAACACCGCGCTGACGGCAGCCTGCACCAGAGTTTCGGTGGCGACACCTTGAACACGGCGGTGTACCTGCGCCGTGAGCTGGGTGAAACCGGCAGCGTGGATTACGTCACCGCCCTGGGCGATGACAGCTTCAGTGATGCCATGTGCAAGCAATGGAAAGATGAAGGCCTGGGCCTGGGCAGGGTCCAGCGCCTGCCCGGACGCCTGCCGGGTTTGTACTGCATCCAGACCGACGCCAATGGCGAGCGCAAATTCCTTTACTGGCGCAACGAAGCCGCCGTGCGCGACTGCTTCACCACGCCTGCCGCCGAACCGATCCTGGCCGCTTTGCCGGACTACGACGTGGTGTATTTCAGCGGTATTACCCTGGCGGTATTGGGTGATATCGGCCGCGAGCGCTTGCTGCAAACTCTGGTCGAGACCCGTCGTCGAGGGGGCAAGGTGGTGTTTGACAACAACTATCGGCCGCGTCTCTGGGCCGGTATTGACGCGGCGCGCACTGCGTATCACCGCGTATTGGCCGAGGTGGATATCGCCTTGCTGACCGAGGACGACGAACGCGCGCTGTTTGGTTATGCCGACAGTGAGCAGGTGTTCGCGGCGTATCCTGGCATTGACGAGGTGGTGCTCAAGCGTGGGGCAGATGACTGTCTGATCCGCTGGGCGGGGGAGCGCTTTGCGGTGCCGGCGGTGAAGGTCGAAAAGGTTGTCGATACGACGGCGGCGGGGGATTCATTCAGCGCGGCGTACTTGGCCAGTCGGCTCAAGGGCAGCTCGCCGGAGCAGGCTGCATTGGCCGGGCATCGGTTGGCAAGCCGGGTCATCCAGGTGCCCGGCGCACTCATTCCCCGCGTGTACACCAAACCCGTGTGGTGAGCGGGCTTGCCTCGCGCTGGGCAAGCCTGCTCACCACAAAAAGCCGGTTTGACACCCGATTCATCAGTCGCGGTAGAACACCTGCACCAAGTGATAGCCGAACTTGCTCTTGATCGGTCCGTGAACCACCTTCACCGGCTTCTTGAAGATCACCGCATCAATCGCCCCCACCATCTGCCCGGGTCGCACTTCACCCAGGTCGCCGCCACGCTTGCCGGATGGGCAGGTGGAGTACTTCTTGGCCAGCACATCGAACGCTTCGCCCTTGGCTATGCGCTGCTTGAGTTGTTCGGCTTCTTCACTGGTTTTCACCAGAATGTGACGGGCTTGGGCTTTCATTGATCTCTACCAGGTGTGCGACGGCGCGCGATTATGCCTGAACTCATTCTTCGACGCTGATCATGCTGCGGATTTTCGTGGCCAGCAGGTCGATGGAAAACGGTTTGGCCACCATGTCCATGCCGTCCTCCAGGAACCCCTGGCGCTCGGCGGCTTTCTCGGCGTAACCCGTCATGAACAACACGCGCAAGCCAGGGCGATACTGGCGGGCGATCTCTGCCAGTTGCCTGCCGTTCATGCCCGGCAGGCCTACATCGGTCACCAGCAAGTCGACACGTAAATCCGACTCCAGCAGCGGCAACGCCGTCCGGGCATCCGCCGCCTGATGTGCGGTGTAGCCCAGCTCGTCGAGCACATTGACCACCAGCATGCGTACCGCGGGGTCGTCCTCGACCACCACCACCGCTTCACCCGCCAGGGCCACCGGCGCTTCACTCAAGTGCGGCGGCAGGCTGCTTTCCAGCGCGGTGCCGTACAGGCGAGGCAGGTACAGGCGCACGCACGTGCCCTGGCCCGGCTCGCTCTGGATCGTCACATGACCGCCGGACTGCTGGGCAAACCCGTAGATCATCGACAAACCCAGGCCGGTGCCTTGGCCAATGGGCTTGGTGGTGAAGAACGGGTCGAACGCCTTGGCAAGGATTTTCGGCGCCATGCCGGTGCCGTTGTCGCACACGCCGAGCATCACGTAGTCGCCGGCCTTGACCGGTTCGAGGGTGGTGATGTCGGTGCCATCCAGGTAGCTGTTGGCGGTTTCGATCAGCAGTTCGCCGCCATCGGGCATGGCGTCGCGGGCGTTGATCACTAGGTTGAGCAGGGCGTTTTCCAGTTGGCTGGCATCGGTGTTTACCGGCCAGATGTCGTGGCCCAGTTTCACCTTGAGCGTGATGTGCGCGCCTTTGGTGCGGCGGAACAAGTCCTCCAGGGAGGCGACCAATTGGTTCGGATCCAGCGGGCGCCGGTCCAGCGACTGACGGCGGGAGAACGCCAGCAAGCGGTGGGTGAGGGCGGCCGCGCGATGAGCGGAGGACACGGCGGCATCGGTAAAACGGCCGATTTCGTCACTGCGCCCGGCAGCGATGTAGCGCTGCATCAGGTCCAGGCTGCCGATGATGCCGGTGAGCATGTTGTTGAAGTCATGGGCGATGCCGCCAGTGAGCTGGCCCACGGCTTCCATCTTTTGCGCATGGCGCAGGGCGTCTTCGGCGCGCTCGCGTTCGAACATCTCGTTTTGCAGGCGCTGGTTGGCTTCGGCCAGGGCCTGGGTGCGCTGGGCCACGCGCTCTTCAAGGTTTTCGTTGAGGTGGCGCAAGGCTTCTTCGGTGAGTTTGCGTTCGGTCTCATCGATCACAAAGATGTAGAAACCGTTCACCGAGCCGTCATTGCTGAAACGCGGCAGGTACTTCATCAAGGCGTGGCGGGGGCGGCCGTCGCGGTGGGGGGTGATGGTCATGAAGCTGCAGGCCTTGCCCTTGAGCGCGGCGGCGATCTTGTCTTCACGTCCGGCATACACCTCGTCGCCGAGCACTTCACGGATGGTCTTGCCGTATAGCTCCTGGGGCGTCATGCCGTACCACTCCAGGTACGCGCTGTTGTTCAGGCGGAAACGCTGTTCATGGTCGACATACCCGATCAGCACCGGCATGGCGTTGATGATCAACTGCAGCTCGGTCTGGCTCTGGCGCAGGGCTTGCTCGGTGTGTTTGCGCTCGGTGAGGTCCAGTGCGGCCCCGAGGAAGCGCGCCGGACGGCCTTGATGATCTTTGTAGCAACGGCCACGGGCAAACACCCAGCGTACCTGGCCGTCCGCTAGCAACAGGCGGTATTCCTCGGCGTATTCGGTGCCGAAAGTGATGCAGTGCTTGATGCTGCCCGCCACCATGCCGCGGTCTTCCGGGTGCACGCCGTGCAGGTAGTCGCTGATCGGCAACAGGCGCGCATCGCTGGGGTCGACGCCGTGCAGGTAGGCAAAGTGCGCGTCGGCGATAAAGCGGTCTTCGCCGATGTCCCAGTCCCAGGTGCCCACCGCGTCGGTCGCCGCCAGGGCGAGCTGCAGGCGTTGTTCGGTGTTGTGCTGGGCCTTGCGGCGTTCGTTGGTTTCGATGGCGGTGACCAGGATGCCGGCCACACGGGTGCTTTCATCGCGGATAGGGCTGTAGGTCAGGTCCAGCCAGATTTCCATGTCGCGATTGTTGCGCTGCAGCACGAAGCGCTGCTCGCTGAAGGTGCGTACCTGGCCACTCAGCACGGCGTCGTAGACCGGTGCGGTAAAGCTTTCCAGCTCCGGCCATGTCTGGTGCGCGGGCTGGCCCATGGCGGCGGGGTGTTTGTTGCCGGCCAACTGGGCAAAGCCGTCGTTGTAGAGTTGCGTGAGTTGGTCGCCCCACAGCAGGAGCATGGGCATTGGCGAGTGGACAACGATGTCCACGGCGGTGCGCAGGCTTTGCGGCCAATCGTTGGCCTCACCGAGCGGGCTTTGTGCCCAGTCCAGCCGCGCAATCAATGCGGCGGCTTCGCTGACGGTGGATGTTCCCTTCATGTTAAAGCCCTGAGCGTAACGCTTTGAAAAATGACAAGACCCATTATCCCGTGACTCGGGAACGGGTGACTACCCCCGAAAAATAGCATGCATTCGGGGGTTATTTTCAAATGAGTACGACAGCGCTGAAACCTTTCATCCTTGAGCGAGTTCAGGGCGGTCGCGAAACTGCTCCAGAGCCTGCGGATTGGCCAACGCGTCGGTGTTCTTCACCGGCTCGCCGTGCACCACATTGCGCACCGCCAATTCAACGATCTTGCCGCTGATGGTGCGGGGGATGTCGGTGACAGCGAGGATCTTGGCCGGTACATGGCGGGGCGTAGTGTTGGCGCGGATCACCTGGCGGATCTGCTGCTCCAGGGTTTCGTCGAGTTCGACACCCTCGTTGAGGCGCACGAACAGCACCACGCGCACGTCCTCCTGCCAGCGTTGGCCGATGGCCAGGCTTTCCTGCACCTGGGGGATTTTTTCCACCTGGCGGTAGATCTCGGCCGTGCCGATCCGCACGCCGCCGGGGTTGAGCACGGCGTCGGAGCGCCCGTGAATCAGCAGGCTGCCGTTGGGGCGCTGTTCGGCGTAGTCGCCCTGGGCCCAGACACCGGGAAACTGGCTGAAATACGAAGCGCGCAGTTTCTTGCACTCCGGGTCGTTCCACAGGCCAATAGGCATGGCCGGGAAATGCCGGGTGCACACCAGTTCGCCTTTCTCGCCGATCAGCGGCCGGCCCTGGTCATCCCACACTTCGATGGCCATTGCCAGGCTCTTGCACTGCATTTCGCCGCGCCGCACCGGCAGCACCGGGTTGCCGATCACAAAGCAGGAGACGATGTCGGTGCCACCGGACATGGACGACAGGCACAGCTGCGCCTTGATCTCGCGGTACACGTAGTCGTAGCTCTGGGGCGACAGCGGCGAGCCGGTAGAAATCAATCCTTTGAGGCTACCCAGGTCGTGGCTCAGGCGCGGTTGCAAGCCGGCTTTTTCCAATGTGGCGAGAAACTTGGGGCTGGTGCCGAATACGCTGATCTTTTCTGCGTCAATCAGATCGATCAGCCGTTCCGGCCCAGGGTGAAACGGCGAGCCGTCATACAACACCGCCGTGGCGCCGATGGCCAAGACCGACACCAGCCAGTTCCACATCATCCAGCCGCAGGTGGTGTAGTAGAACAGGCAGTCGTCGCGAGACAGGTCGGCATGCAGGCCGTGTTCCTTGAGGTGAGTGAGCAGTACGCCGCCGGTACCGTGGATGATGCACTTGGGCACGCCGGTGGTGCCGCTGGAATAGAGGATGTACAGCGGATGATCGAACGGCACCGCGACGAATTGGGGTTCGCCGCCGGGTTGGTAGAAGTCTTGCCACAGCGCGACGCCAGCGTGGGTCTGATAGTCCGAAACCTGGGCCTGGGGCCGCGCGTACGGCACGATGATCAGTTGCTCCAGGGACGGCAGGCGTTCGAGGATTTCATTGAGCTTGGCGCTTTGGTCGATGTCTTTGCCGGCATAACGATAACCGGCGCAGGTGATCAACACCTTGGGTTCGATCTGGCCGAAACGGTCGATCACGCCCTGGGTGCCGAAGTCCGGCGATGAGCACGACCAGATCGCGCCGAGGCTGGTGGTGGCGAGCATGCCCACCAGGGTTTGCCAGGTGTTGGGCATGCACGCGGCGACGCGGTCACCCTGGACAACTCCGGCGGCGCGCAGGCTGTGTTGCAGGCCGGCGACGTGGGCGGCCAGTTCGGCGTAGGTCAATTGCTCGCGCTGGCCGTCTTCGCTGAGGGCGACCACGGCGGGGTGGTCGTCGCGGCGGCGCAACAGGTGCTCGGCAAAGTTCAGGGTGGCGCCGGGAAACCATTGCGCACTGGGCATCTCGGCGTCCTCGATCAGCACCGCCGTCGGCGGGCTGCGAAATTGCACGTCGAAATAGTCCACGATCGCCCGCCAGAAATCCGGACGCTGGTCGATGCTCCACTGGTGCAGCCCCGGGTAATCGCTGAGCTGCACGCTATAGCGTTCGTTGATGTAGCGCCGGAACAGGTCCATCCGCGTGTGGGCGATGCGTTCGGGGGAGGGTTGCCAGAGGATGTCGGACATCAGCAAGGTCTCTTGTTCTTATCTAGGTCTTCCACACAATACAGTTCAAATGTGGGAGGGGGCTTGCCCCTCCCACATTTTGAACTCCAGTGTCTCGTGTTACTGGGCCAGCCAGCCGCCATCGATGTTCCAGGCGGCGCCGCGCACCTGGCTGCCGGCTTCGCTGCATAAAAACAACACCAACTCACCCAGCTGCGGCGGCGTCACAAATTCCAGCGACGGCTGCTTCTCCGCCAGCAAGTCATGCTGAGCCTGCTGCGGGTCTACGCCGTTGGCGGCGCGATCATCAATCTGCTTCTGCACCAGCGGCGTCAGCACCCAGCCGGGGCAGATGGCGTTACAGGTGACATTGCTGGTGGCCGTTTCCAGGCCCACCACTTTGGTCAGGCCGATCACGCCATGTTTGGCCGCGACGTACGCCGCCTTGCCCACCGAGCCGACTTGCCCATGCACAGACGCGATATTGACGATACGCCCCCAGCCCTTGGCCTTCATCCCCGGCAAGCTCAAGCGCGTGCTGTGGAACACAGAAGACAGGTTGATCGCAATGATCGAGTCCCAGCGTTCGACAGGGAAGTCTTCGACCGCCGCCACATGCTGAATGCCGGCGTTGTTGACCAGGATGTCCACGCCACCGAATTCACGCTCGGCGTAGGCGATCATGTCGGCGATCTGCGCCGGGTCGCTGACGTCGGCCGGGTGGTGGCCGACCTTGCCGCCGAACGCCTGCACCTGGGCGATCACCGCGCTGGCGTCGCCGAAGCCGTTGAGGATCAGGTTGGCGCCGGCCTTGGCCAGGCTCAAGGCGATGCCCAGGCCGATACCGCTGGTGGAACCGGTGACCAGGGCGGTCTTGCCGTTCAATGTCGTCATGAAAACCTCACACAATGCCGGTGGCGTAGAAAGTGCCGATCACCACGAACACCGCGAGGGTCTTGATGATCGTGATACCGAAAATATCCTTGTAGGCTTCGCGGTGCGTCAGGCCGGTGACCGCGAGCAGCGTGATCACCGCGCCGTTGTGGGGCAGGGTGTCCATGCCGCCGCTGGCCATGGCCGCGACGCGGTGCAGGACTTCAAGGGGGATATTGGCCGCATGGGCCGCCGAAATGAAGCTCTCGGACATGGCCGCCAGAGCGATGCTCATGCCGCCCGACGCAGAGCCAGTGATACCGGCCAGCAGGGTCACGGTAATCGCTTCGTTGACCAGCGGGT
Source organism: Pseudomonas simiae (assembly GCF_000934565.1). Taxonomy (NCBI): domain Bacteria; kingdom Pseudomonadati; phylum Pseudomonadota; class Gammaproteobacteria; order Pseudomonadales; family Pseudomonadaceae; genus Pseudomonas; species Pseudomonas simiae. Next base: position 2,567,659 of record NZ_CP010896.1, read on the forward strand.
TGGGGATGCCTTTGAGCCAGTCCGCCAGTACCAGAAAGCCCGGCAGCGAAGCGATCACCGCACCAAAGCCGTATTCCGACGCCGTGTTCATCGCTGCCAGCAACGCGCCGCTGACCGCACTTTTACTGCCTTCGGCGAGCTTGCTCTTGATCGCCGAGAAACCGAACACCAGCACCACGATAATCCCCACCAGCAATGCCGCCTGCACCGCCCAGATCGCGGTGAGCTTGGCGATTTCGGTGGTCACCGGCGTGGTCATGCCCGGCAGGGAGAGGCTGTGGGTCTTGCCGTACCACTGCGGAATCCAGTGAGTGAACAACAGGTTCATCACGCCCACCAGGATCAGCGGTGACAGCGCGAGCCAGGGGTTGGGCAGCGCCAGGTTGTCGGCGGTTTCCGGTTCGTTGCGCAGTTCGGTGCCGTAACCTTCACCGGCGCGCTGGGCCTTGTTGCGTTGGCGTGCCAGGTAGAGCATGCCGGCGCAGAACACGAAGATCGTGCCAATCAAGCCCAGCCATGGCGCGGCCCAGGCGGTGGTGTTGAAGAAGGTGCTGGGGATGATGTTCTGGATCTGCGGCGTGCCGGGCAGGGCGTCCATGGTGAACGAAAACGCGCCGAGGGCGATGGTCGCCGGGATCAGACGTTTCGGGATATTGCTCTGGCGAAACATCTCTGCCGCGAACGGGTACACCGCAAACACCACCACGAACAGCGACACACCGCCATAGGTGAGCAGTGCGCAGACCAGCACGATCACTAGCATCGCCTGGCGCGTGCCGAGCAAGCGGATCGCCGCCGCCACGATCGAACGTGAGAAGCCCGACAGCTCGATCAGCTTGCCGAACACCGCGCCGAGCAGGAATACCGGGAAATACAGTTTGATAAAGCCGACCATCTTCTCCATGAACACCCCGGTAAAGGCGGGTGCGACGGCGGACGGATCGGTCAGCAGGACAGCGCCGAGGGCGGCGATGGGGGCAAACAGGATAACGCTATAGCCACGGTAGGCAGCCAGCATCAGCAACGCGAGCGCTGCCAGGGCAATGATCACACTCATGGTGTGTCTCCATCGGATTGTTATTTTTGTGGGGTGAAACTGTGGGAAGGGTTATAGCGAGATGCGTGCCAATTAACTAACTGTTTGAAATATAAGGATAAATTATAGCGATTGGATTGGCGTTATCAGATTTGTCCCGTATTCGAGACTCATAAAGATCAAATGTGGGAGCGGGCTTGCTCGCGAATGCGGCGTATCAGCAACGAATTAGGCGGCTGGCACACCGTATTCGCGAGCAAGCCCGCGCCCACATTGGACTGTCTTCATATTTGGAATGAAGTCTCTCTATTGAGACTGAGTGAGGTCCAGCGCCACCATTTTCTTGTACAGCGTCGAGCGCCCGAGCCCTAATCGATTGGCCGCCTCTATCACATTCCCCTCACACGCCCGCAACGCCGCGCCAATCACCTGCCGATCAAACCGCTCCCGCGCCGCGCTGAAACTCTCCCCCTCGACCGCCGCCACCGCGCTGGCACGTTCCACCGGCGTAAAGGTGCCAATCGCCGCCCGAATCTCCCTGGCATCCAACACCAGGTCATCACTCAGCAACGCCGCCCGCTCCAGCACATTGCGCAGCTCACGGATATTCCCCGGCCACGCATGCTGTGCCAGCAGCGCCAGTGCCTCACGGTCCAGCTCATGCTGGCTGCGCAGTTCCTCAAGAATCGCCTCGCTCAACGCCGGGATATCCTCCAGGCGCTCACGCAGCGGCGGCACCTGGATCGGCAGCACGTTCAGCCGGTAATACAGGTCCGCGCGGAATTCGCCACGTTTGATCGCCGCTTCCAGGTCCATGGACGTGGCCGCGATCACCCGTACATCGCTGTGCAGCATCTCGTTGGAGCCCACCGGCTCGAATTCCTTTTCCTGCAACACCCGCAACAATTTGCTTTGCAGCGGCAGGGGCATGTCGCCGATCTCATCGAGGAACAGCGTGCCACCCTGGGCAATCTGGAATTTGCCCGGACGGCCCTTGCGGTCGGCGCCGGTAAACGCACCCGGCGCGGTGCCGAAGAACTCGGCCTCCAGCAGATCAGCGGGAATCGCCGCGCTGTTGATGCTGACAAAGGCCTTGTGCGCACGGCTTGAGGCGCCGTGAATCGCCTGGGCCAGCAACTCTTTGCCGGTGCCGGTCTCCCCCAGCAGCAATACCGGCGACTCGGCGCTGGCGCTGCGTCGCGCCCGGCGTTTGACTTCGAGGCTGGCGGCGCTCGTGCCGATAAAGTGCGCGAAGTTGTATTTGCTCTGGCGTGAACGCAGCAGCGAGCGTGTGGAGGCCAGTTCCTGCTGCATGCTCAGGTAGCGCTCGATCAGCGGCGACAGGTTGCGCAGTTCATCAAACAGGGCAAAGCCGATCGCCCCGATCACCGCGCCGGCCTCGTTGTGGATCGGCAAGCGCATCACCACCAGCGGGCCTTTGGGTGTGTCCTGGATGTCCAGCAGGATCGGCTGGTCATTGCGCACCACCTGGCGCAACAGGCTGTTGGAAATCACCTGCTCGCACGGCTGGCCGATGGCTTCGTCGGCGCTCTTGAGGCCGAAACGCTTGGCGTAGCGCTCGTTCATCCACACGATGTTGGCGTCGCGGTCGACGATCACCGTGCCTTCGCTGGACTGCTCGATGATCTCGAACAGCGACTGGATGGCCAGGCCACGAACCTGCTGGTAGTCCTTGAGGTTGTCGGTGATGTTCATATTTATGCCGTCACACAAGTGGGGGAGCGCTTACAAGGGGATATGCGCCGCTGCCAGCAGCTCTTTGGTGTAAGGGTGTTGTGGTGCATCGAACACCGCATGACTGGCGCCGTGCTCCACCACCTGGCCGTCCTTGATCACGATCATATCGTGAGCCATGGCGCGCACCACCGCCAGGTCATGGCTGATAAACAGGTAGGTCAGGCCGTACTTGTCTTGCAGCTCACGCAGCAACGCCACCACTTGTTTCTGTACGGTACGGTCAAGGGCCGACGTGGGTTCATCCAGCAGCATCAGCGCCGGCTTGAGCACCAGGGCGCGGGCGATGGCGATGCGTTGGCGCTGGCCGCCGGAAAACTCATGGGGGTAACGGTGACGGCTGGCGGGGTCGAGGCCCACATCCTTGAGCACCTGGATCACCTGCGCATCGCGGTCGGCCAGGCTGCACGGCGCGTGCACCTCCAGGCCTTCGCTGATGATTTGTTCTACGGTCATGCGTGGGCTGAGGCTGCCGTAAGGGTCCTGGAACACCACCTGCATCTGCTTGCGCCATGGGCGCATCTGCTGGTTATTCAGCGGGTCGAGGGCTTCACCCTGGAAGCGGATGCTACCGGTGGAGTCCAGCAGCCTCAGAATCGCCTGGCCCAGGGTGGACTTGCCCGAGCCGGACTCGCCGACAATCCCCAGGGTCTTGCCGCGCTGCACGCTGAGGCTGATGCCGTCCACTGCACGCAGGTAGGTCTTGCGGCGGAACAACCCACCGCCAAGGCGGAATTGCACGGTCAGGTCATCCACCTGTAACACCGTCTCGCGTTCGTCGCTGCACAGCGCATCCGCGTCCGGTTCCGCATCCAGCAGCAGACGGCTGTAGGGGTGTTGCGGCGCATTGAACAGGGTCTGGCAGTCGGCCTGCTCGACAATCTCGCCAGCCCGCATCACGCACACGCGCTGGGCAATGCTGCGCACCAGATTGAGGTCGTGGCTGATCAGCAGCAGCGACATGCCCAGGCGCTTTTGCAGGGACTTGAGCAGCAGCAGGATCTTGCGCTGCACCGTTACATCCAGCGCGGTGGTGGGTTCGTCAGCGATCAGCAGTTCCGGCTCGCAGGCCAGGGCCATGGCGATCATCACCCGCTGGCGTTGCCCGCCGGACAGTTGATGGGGATAGGCCTTGAGCCGTTCCTGGGGCTTCTGGATGCCCACCAGGTCGAGCAATTCCAGGATGCGTGCCTGGGCAGCCTTGCCACCGAGGCCCTTGTGCAGCAACAGGGTTTCGCCGATCTGCTTTTCGATGCTGTGCAAAGGGTTCAGGGAGGTCATCGGCTCCTGGAAGATCATCGCAATACGGTTGCCGCGCAGCTTCTGCAGGGTCGCCGCCGACGCGCCGATCAGTTCCTGGCCACGGTACTGGATGGAACCGGTGGTTTCAGTGCCGGCTTCGGGGAGTAATTGCAGGATCGAGTGGGCGGTTACCGACTTGCCCGAGCCCGACTCGCCTACCAGCGCCAGGCATTCGCCGGGGCGTACGTCCAGGCTCAGGTTGCGCACCACGGTCTGGCCGCTGAAGGCGACGCTGAGGTCGCGAATTTCGATCAGGTTCATAGGTGGTCACTCATGAGCGGGGGTCGAAGGCATCACGCAATGCCTCGCCGATAAACACCAGCAGCGACAGGATCAGCGCCAGTGTGAAGAACGCCGTCAGGCCCAGCCAGGGCGCTTGCAGGTTCTGCTTGCCCTGGGCGATCAACTCGCCCAGCGAGGCGCTGCCTGCGGGCATGCCGAAACCGAGGAAATCCAGGGCGCTCAGGGTTGAAATTGCGCCGGTCAGGATAAACGGCAAGTAGCTCAAGGTGGCGGTCATGGCGTTGGGCAGGATGTGCCGGCGAATGATCTTGCCGTCACCCAGGCCCAAGGCCCGAGCAGCCTTGACGTATTCAAGGTTGCGCCCACGCAGGAACTCTGCGCGCACCACGTCCACCAGGGCCAGCCAGGAAAACAGCGCCATGATCCCCAGCAACCACCAGAAGTTCGGCTCGACAAAGCCGGACAGGATGATCAACAGGTACAGCACCGGCAACCCGGACCACACTTCCAGCACGCGCTGGCCGATCAGGTCCACCCAGCCGCCGTAATAGCCCTGCAAAGCACCAGCCGCGATGCCGATGGCGGCGCTTATGGCCGTGAGCGCCAAGGCAAACAGGATCGACACCCGTGCGCCAAAGATCACCCGCGCCAATACATCCCGCGACTGGTCATCGGTGCCCAGCCAGTTCACCGCCGATGGCGGGCTGGGGGCAGGGCGGGTCAGCTCGTAGTTGGGCGTGTCGTCGCTGAACGGAATCGGAGGGAACAGCATCCAGCCGCCGTCCTGCTCAATCAGCTTTTTCACGTAGTCACTGCGGTAGTCGGCCTGAAATGGCAACTGGCCGCCGAACGCCTGCTCGGTGTAGCGCTTGAATACCGGGAAATACAGTTCGTTCTTGAAACTCAGTACCAAGGGCTTGTCGTTGGCGATCAACTCACCGCCCAGTGTCAGGATAAACAGGCCGATGAACAGCCACAGCGACCACCAGCCGCGACGGTTCTTCTTGAAGCGCTCGAAACGTCGGCGCGCCACGGGAGACAGGTTAAGCATCAGGCGTTCCTCGCGGCAAAGTCGATACGCGGGTCCACCAGGGTGTAGCAGAGGTCACCGATGAGTTTTATCAAGAGGCCGAACAAGGTGAAGATGAACAGCGAGCCAAATACCACCGGGTAATCGCGGGAGACGGCGGCTTCGTAGCTCATGCGGCCCAGGCCATCCAGGGAGAAGATCACCTCGATCAGCAGGGAGCCGGCGAAGAATACGGCGATAAACGCCTGGGGAATCCCTGAGATGACCAGCAACATGGCATTGCGGAATACGTGTCCATACAACACACGCCTTTCGCTCAAGCCCTTGGCGCGGGCGGTCACCACGTACTGGCGCGTGATTTCATTCAAGAACGAGTTCTTGGTGAGGATGGTCAGGGTGGCAAACCCGCCGATGACCAGCGAGGTGACTGGCAATACCAGGTGCCAGAAATAATCGGCAATCTTGCCCACGGTGCTCAGCTCTTCGAAGTTTTCCGACACCAGCCCGCGCACCGGGAACCAGTTCAGCGACGTGCCGCCAGCAAAGACCACGATCAGGAACATCGCGAACAGGAACGCCGGCATGGCATAGCCGATGACAATCGCGGTGCTGCTCCACACATCGAAGCTGCTGCCATGGCGCACGGCCTTGCGAATCCCCAGGGGGATCGACACCAGGTAGGTGATCAGCGTGGCCCACAGGCCGAGCGAGAGGGTGACCGGCATTTTTTCCAGAATGAGGTCGATCACCGTCTTGCCGCGAAAGAAGCTGTTACCAAAGTCCAGCTGGGCGTAGCTCTTGAGCATCAGCCACAAACGCTCCGGTGCCGGCTTGTCGAAGCCGTATTGTTTTTCGATGTCTGCGATCAACTTAGGGTCCAGGCCGCGGCTGGCGCGGGAGCCGCCGCTGATGCCTTCGCCGGACGATCCGCCGACGGCACCGCCGCCAATGCCTTGCAAGTGGGCAATGGCTTGTTCTACCGGGCCGCCCGGAGCTGCCTGGACGATCACGAAATTCACCAGCAGGATGATCACCAGCGTCGGGATGATCAGCAGCAGGCGCCGCACGATATAGGCAAACATCAGCGCGCACCTCCGCGTTTTTTCAGCTCAGCGTTCATTTGCTCGTTGGTCAGGGGCGTGGGGCTGATTTCCCACCAGGTTTCCAGGGCTTCATCGTTTTTCGCCTCGATGGCCGGGCGGCCGAAGCGGTTCCACCAGGCGGCAGAGGTGCCGGGCGGATAGTAGTTGGGGATCCACAGGTAATTCCATTGCAGTACCCGGTCCAGTGCGTGGGCGTAGGTGAGCATCTGCGCCTGGGTGTCGGCCTTGACCAGGCCCTTGATCAGGCTGTCGACGGCCGGGTCCTTGAGCACCATGTAGTTATTGGCGCCGGGGTCAAAGGCGGCGGCCGAGCCGAAGTAGTTGTAGAGTTCCATGCCCGGCGAGGTGGTGACCGGGAAGCCGGTGACGATCATGTCGTAGTCCCGTGCCATCACCCGGTTCACATATTGGGAGGCGTCGATACGGCGGATATTCAGGGTGATACCGATCTGCGCGAGGTTGCGTTTGTACGGCAGCAACAGGCGTTCGAGGCCAGATTGGGCATTAAGGAAGGTAAACTCCAGCGGCTCGCCCTCGGCGTTAACCAGCTTGTCGCCGTGCGGTTTCCAGCCGGCCTCTTCCAACAACGCCAAGGCTTGCAGCTGTTTGTCGCGGATCATGCCGCTGCCGTCGGTCACCGGTGCCTTGAACACCTGGGTGAACACCTCGTCGGGCACCTGGCCGCGCAAGGGTTCAAGAATCGCCAGTTCCTCTTGGGTCGGCGGCTGGGTGGCTGCCAGCGGGCTATTGGAGAAGAAGCTTTGCTGGCGGATGTACATATTGCGCATCATCTGCCGGTTGGCCCATTCGAAGTCCCACAGCATTGCGAGGGCCTGGCGCACGCGGCGGTCCTTGAAGACTGGTTTTTGCACGTTGAACACATAACCCTGGGCCGGTTGCGGCATCTCCTTGGCCAAGTGCGCGCGTTGCAGGCGGCCATCATCCAGGGCCGGGCCGTTGTAGCCGATGGAGTAACCGGTGGCAGAAAATTCGCGGTTGAAATCGTAGGCACCGCCGCGCAATACCTGGCGGGCCACCTCGGTGTCGCCGAAGTACTCCAGGCTCAGGTGATCGAAGTTGTACAGGCCACGGCTGACGGGCAGGTCCTTGCCCCACCAGTTCGGGTCGCGGGTGAAGGTAATGGTGCTGCCGGAGTCGATCTTGCTGACCTTGTAAGGGCCGCTGCCCAGTGGGGCTTCATAGCCGCCGCCGTTGGCAAAGTCGCGGGTCTTCCACCAGTGCTCCGGGAACACCGGCAGGGTGGCGATATCCAGGGGCAGGGTGCGGTTTTCATTGCTGGAGAAGTCGAAACGCACTTGGCGCTCGCCCTCGACCTCGACGTGCTTGACGTCGGCGAACAGGGTGCGAAAGCGCAGACTGCCCTGGGTCATCAGCAGGTCGAAGCTGTAGCGCACGTCTTCGGCGGTGATTGGCTTGCCGTCGGCGAAACGTGCCTTGGGGTTGAGGAAAAACCGCAGCGACAGGCCGTCATCGGCGCGCTCCATCTTTTCGGCAACCAGGCCGTAGACGGTGTAGGGCTCGTCCAGGGAACGCAGGGCCAGGGGCGCATACAGCCAGCCGTCGACCTGTGAAACCCCGATGCCTTTGTCGATATACGGCAGCACGTGGTCGAAGCGCCCGATCTCGATGGCCGAACGGCGCAGGCTGCCGCCCTTGGGGGCATTCGGGTTGGCATAGTCGAAATGGGTAAAGCCGGCGGCGTACTTGGCCGGTTCACCGTACACGGTCAGGTACGGTTGGGGCGCCGCGATCACGACGCTGCTGGCCAGCAGCAGGGCCAGTGTCGAACTAAAAATGTAGGAAAAAGCCAATCGCATTGTCAGCCTTGAATGCCGTGTGAAGTAGAAAAGGGATTTGTACGCTAACGGCATCAGCGTCGCCAGTCATCACATGCACAACGGCCCACCAAAAGGCGGGCCGTCGTTTAGACCATCAGCACAGACAGGATCAGTCCTGGCGGCTGGTGACTTCCAGCAGGTGGTAGCCGAACTGGGTTTTCACCGGGCCTTGCACGGTGTTGACCGGGGCGCTGAATACGACGGTGTCGAATTCCTTGACCATCTGGCCGGGGCCGAACGAACCCAGGTTGCCGCCGTCGCGGCTGGATGGGCAGCTGGAGTTGGCTTTGGCGATTTCTGCGAAATCGGCGCCGCCTTCGATTTGGGCCTTGAGTTCGTTGCACTTGTCTTCAGTGGAAACGAGGATGTGACGGGCGGTTGCTTTGGCCATGGGGAGTAACTCCTTGAATGAAAAGGGTGAGCCTACCGGATTCAGGCGGTTATTTCTTGGCAAAGTTCCGTTGGAGTGGTGGTGTACATATCCGTTACCGAAAAAACGGATTGGTACACGATCAAACCAAAAACGCCGCCTCCAACAACTGCCGCGTATACCCATGCTGCGGCGCAGCAAAGATCTCGGCCGCATCCCCCTGTTCCACTACCTGCCCATGCTTTACCACCATCAACTGATGGCTCAGCGCCTTGACCACCGCCAAATCATGGCTGATAAACAGATAGGTCAAGTTGTACTTGGCCTGCAAACTGCGCAACAACTCCACCACCTGCCGCTGCACCGTGCGATCCAGCGCCGACGTCGGCTCATCCAGCAGGATCAGGCGCGGCTTGAGCACCAACGCCCGGGCAATGGCAATGCGCTGACGCTGGCCACCGGAGAACTCATGGGGATACCGATGGCGCGACTCCGGATCCAACCCCACTTCCTTGAGTGCCGCAATAATCGCCACCTCTTGCTCGGCCGGCGTACCCATCTTGTGGATGCGCAACCCTTCACCGACGATCTCACTGACACACATCCGCGGGCTCAGGCTGCCGAACGGGTCCTGGAACACCACTTGCATTTCCCGGCGCAGCGGGCGCACCTGCTGCTGGCTGAGTGTATCCAGTTGCTGGCCTTCAAAACGAATGCCGCCCTTGCTCGCGATCAACCGCAGGATCGCCAGGCCCAGGGTGGATTTGCCCGAGCCGCTTTCGCCGACAATGCCCAGGGTCTGCCCCTGGGGCAGGCTGAAGTTGATGCCGTCCACCGCCTTGACGTAATCGACGGTGTTGCGCAAAAAGCCCTTCTTGATCGGGAACCAGACTTTCAGGTTATCCACCTCCAGCAGTGGAGGGCCGATTGCATTGCTCGCAGGTCCGCCGCTGGGCTCAGCCGCAAGCAGCTTCTGGGTGTACGGATGCTGGGGCGACTGGAACAGCGTTTCACAATCGGCCTGCTCGACGATGCAACCCTTTTGCATCACGCACACGCGGTGGGCGATGCGCCGCACCAGGTTCAAGTCGTGGCTGATCAGCAACAGCGCCATGCCCAGGCGCGCCTGCAGTTCCTTGAGCAATTCGAGGATCTTCAACTGCACCGTCACATCCAGCGCCGTGGTCGGCTCATCGGCGATCAGCAGCTCCGGTTCATTGGCCAGGGCCATGGCGATCATCACCCGCTGGCGCTGGCCGCCGGACAGCTCATGGGGCAGGGCCTTGAGGCGTTTGTGCGGTTCGGGAATGCCCACCAGGTCCAGCAACTCCAGGGTGCGCTGGGTGGCGACTTTACCTTGCAGCCCCTTGTGCAGGCCGAGCACCTCGTTGATCTGCTTCTCGATGGAATGCAGCGGGTTCAACGAGGTCATCGGCTCCTGGAAGATCATCGCGATACGGTTGCCGCGAATATGGCGGATGGTTTTTTCTTTCAGCGTGAGCAAGTCCTGCCCGGCATAGTTGATGGTGCCGGAGGGGTGCCGCGCAAGCGGGTAGGGCAGCAGGCGCAGGATCGAATGGGCGGTCACCGATTTGCCCGAGCCGCTTTCGCCCACCAGAGCGATTGTCTCGCCACGCTTGATGTCGAAGCTGACGTTGTTCACCACGCGGTGGTGATGGTCGCCCGTGACGAACTCGACGGAGAGGTCGCGGATTTCGATCAGATTGTCCTGATTCATCTCATTTCCTCGGGTCGAAGGCATCGCGAGCGGACTCGCCGATAAACACCAGCAAACTCAACATGATCGCCAGCACGGCAAAGGCACTCATGCCCAGCCACGGCGCTTGCAGGTTGGATTTGCCCTGGGCCACCAGTTCACCCAACGACGGCGAACCGGCCGGCAAGCCGAAGCCGAGGAAGTCCAGGGCGGTGAGGGTGCCGATGGCGCCGGTGAGAATGAACGGCATAAAGGTCATGGTCGACACCATCGCATTGGGCAGGATGTGCCGGAACATGATCGCGCCGTTCTGCATGCCCAACGCCCTGGCGGCGCGCACGTATTCCAGGTTGCGCCCGCGCAGGAACTCGGCGCGCACCACGTCCACCAGGCTCATCCACGAGAACAGCAACATGATGCCGAGCAGCCACCAGAAGTTGGGTTGCACAAAACTCGCAAGGATGATCAGCAGGTACAGCACCGGCAACCCGGACCAGATTTCCAGGAAGCGCTGCCCGGCCAAGTCGACCCAACCGCCATAGAAACCCTGCAGGGCCCCGGCGATCACGCCGATGATCGAACTGAGTACCGTGAGGGTCAGGGCAAACAGTACCGACACGCGGAAGCCGTAGATGACCCGCGCCAGCACGTCGCGGCCCTGGTCATCGGTGCCCAGCCAGTTCACGGAAGAGGGCGGCGCCGGCGCGGGCACCTTGAGGTCGTAGTTGATGCTCTGGTAACTGAACGGAATCGGCGCCCACAAGGTCCAGGCGTCCTTGGCCTTGAGCAGTTCCTGGATATACGGGCTCTTGTAGTTGGCCTCCAGCGGGAATTCACCGCCAAAGGTGGTCTCCGGGTAGCGCTTGAGCGCCGGGAAATACCAGCCGCCGTCGTAGTGCACGGCCAGCGGCTTGTCGTTGGCGATCAGCTCGGCGCCCAGGCTCAGCACGAACAGGCTCAGGAACAGCCACAGCGACCACCAGCCACGCTTGTTGGCCTTGAATCGCTCGAACCGGCGGCGATTGAGGGGGGATAGATTCATCTCAATGCTCCCGGCTGGCAAAGTCGATACGCGGATCGACCAGGGTGTAGGTGAGGTCGCCGATCAGTTTCACGATCAGCCCCAGCAGGGTGAAGATAAACAGCGTGCCGAACACCACCGGGTAGTCGCGGTTGATCGCCGCTTCAAAACTCATCAAGCCCAGGCCGTCCAGAGAGAAGATCACCTCCACCAGCAGGGACCCCGTGAAGAAAATCCCGATGAAGGCCGAAGGGAAACCGGCGATCACCAGCAACATTGCGTTGCGGAATATATGGCCGTACAGCACACGGTGATTGGTCAGGCCCTTGGCTTTGGCTGTAACCACGTACTGCTTGTTGATCTCGTCGAGAAAGCTGTTCTTGGTCAGCAGCGTCATGGTGGCGAAGTTGCCGATCACCAGGGCCGTGATGGGCAGCGCCAGGTGCCAGAAGTAATCGAGGATCTTGCCGCCCCAGCTCAGTTCGTCGAAGTTGTTCGACGTGAGCCCGCGCAAGGGGAACCAGTCCAGGTAACTGCCGCCGGCAAACACCACGATCAGCAAAATCGCAAACAGGAAGGCCGGGATCGCGTAGCCGACAATGATTGCCGAACTGGTCCACACATCGAAATGGCTGCCGTGCCGCGTGGCCTTGGCGATCCCCAGGGGAATCGACACCAGGTACATGATCAGCGTGCTCCATAGCCCGAGGGAGATGGACACCGGCATCTTTTCCTTGATCAGGTCGATGACCTTGGCGTCACGGAAGAAACTGTCGCCAAAATCCAGCTGGGCGTAGTTCTTGACCATGATCCACAGACGTTCCGGCGCCGATTTGTCGAAGCCGTACATCTTTTCGATTTCCTTGATCAGCGCCGGGTCCAGGCCCTGGGCGCCACGGTAGCTGCTGGAACCGGCCACCGACACTTCGGCACCGCCGCCGGCAATGCGGCTGGTGGCACCCTCGAAACCTTCGAGCTTGGCGATCATTTGTTCTACCGGCCCGCCGGGGGCGGCCTGAATGATGACGAAGTTGATCAGCAGGATCCCGAACAGCGTGGGGATGATCAGTAACAGGCGGCGAAAGATATAGGCCAGCATTTAATCGCCTCCGCTCGCCGGATCGGCGCTTGTTTCCAGGGTAACCGCAGGTTTTACGTCGGGTTTGGCCCACCAGGTGGCGGTGCCGACGTCGTAGCGCGGCGGGACTTTGGGATGGCCCAAGTGATCCCAGTACGCCACGCGGAAGGTCTTGATATGCCAGTTTGGGATCACGTAGTAGCCGAACTGCAACACACGGTCCAGGGCCTTGGCGTGTGCCACCAGGCTCTTGCGCGAATCGGCGTCGATCAGCTCTTCCACCAGTTGGTCGATGGCCGGGTCCTTGAGGCCCATGTAGTTACGGCTGCCGGGCTTGTCGGCGCTGGAGGACTTCCAGAACTCGCGCTGTTCGTTCCCCGGCGAGGTGGACTGCGGGAAGCTGCCCACCAGCATATCGAAGTCCCGCGAGCGAATCCGGTTGATGAACTGTGAGACGTCCACCCGACGGATCACCAGGTCGATACCCAAGTCGGCCAGGTTGCGCTTGAACGGCAGCAGGATGCGTTCGAACTCGGTCTGGGCCAGCAAGAACTCGATGGTTACCGGTTTTCCGCTGGTGTCGACCATCTTGTCGTCGACGATGCGCCAACCGGCTTCCTGCAACAGTTGGTAGGCCTCGCGCTGCTGGGTGCGGATCATGCCGCTGCCGTCGGTCTTGGAAGGTTCGAAGGCCTGGGTGAAGACTTCAGGCGGGATCTTGCCGCGCAGCGGTTCGAGGATCGCCAGTTCATCCGGGCCGGGCAGGCCGGTGGCCGCCATCTCGGAGTTCTCGAAATAGCTGCGGGTGCGGGTATAGGCGCCGTTGAACAGCTGCTTGTTGCTCCATTCGAAATCCAGTAACAGGCTGATGGCCTTGCGCACGCGCACGTCCTGGAACATCGGCTTGCGCATGTTGAACACGAAGCCCTGCATGCCCGTGGGGTTGCCGTTGGGGATTTCTTCCTTGATCAGGCGCCCCTGTGCAACCGCCGGGATGTTGTAGGCGTTGGCCCAATTCTTGGCGCTGAACTCCAGCCAGTAGTCGAACTGCCCGGCCTTGAGGGCTTCGAGGGACACGGTGCTGTCGCGGTAGTAGTCAGTGATGCGGTTGTCGAAATTGTAGAAGCCTTGGGTGATCGGCAGATCCTTGGCCCAGTAATCCTTGACCCGCTCGTAGCGAATCATGCGCCCGGCCTTGACCTCGGCGACCTTGTACGGCCCGCTGCCCAGCGGCACTTCGAGGTTGCCCTTGGCAAAATCACGGGTGGCCCACCAATGCTTGGGCAATACCGGCAGTTGCCCGAGGATCAGTGGTAATTCGCGGTTATTGGTGCGCTTGAACTTGAACAGCACCTTCAGTGGGTCTTCGGCGACCACCTCGTCGACGTCGGCGTAGTAAGTGCGATAGATCGGCGAGCCTTCCTTGATCAGTTCCTGGAAGGTAAACACCACGTCTTCGGCGCGGATCGGGTGGCCATCATGAAAGCGTGCTTCGGGGCGCAAATAGAAGCGTACCCAGCTGTTGTCCGGGGCTTTTTCGATCTTGCCGGCGACCAGGCCGTATTCGGTGATGGGCTCGTCCAGGCTTTGCATAGCCAGGGTGTCGTAAATCAGGCCGAGGTTGTCGGCTGGCACGCCCTTGCTGATGTAGGGGTTGAGGCTGTCGAAGCCGCCCATGGCGGACTCGCGGAAGGTGCCGCCCTTGGGCGCGTCCGGATTCACATAGTCGAAGTGCTTGAAGTCGGCGGGGTATTTTGGGGGTTCGTTGTAGAGCGTCAACGCATGTTGCGGGGCGGCTTGGGCCGCGGTGCACAGCAGCAGGCCGCCGAGCAGTGCAGTACGCAAATACATCATTGGGCTTTCTCCGAAGCTTTCAGCCACCACGCGCTCAGGCCCAGGCTATAGGGCGGCGTGGTGACAAAGGCGAACCGGTTGCGGTACGCCAAGCGATGATAGTTGAGGTACCAGTTGGGAATACTGTAATGCTGCCACAGCAGCACCCGGTCCAGGGCACGGCCGGCGGCCAGTTGCTCTTCGCGGGTCTTGGCGGCCAGCAGTTGTTCCAGCAGGTGATCGACAATCGGGTTGGCGATGCCTGCGTAGTTCTTGCTGCCCTTGATCGCCGCCTGGCTTGAGTGGAAGTACTGCCACTGCTCAAGGCCCGGGCTCAAGGTCTGGTTAAGGGTGATCAGGATCATGTCGAAGTCGAATTGATCCAGGCGCTGCTTGTACTGGGCGCGATCGACGGTGCGCAGGCGCGCGTCGATGCCGATGCTGATCAGGTTTTCGACATAGGGCTGCAGGATGCGCTCCAGGTTCGGATTGACCAGCAGTATTTCGAATCGCAGCGGCTGACCGTCCTTGTTGAGCAGGCGTTGGCCGGAGAGTTTCCAGCCGGCGTCGCCGAGCAGGGCCAGGGCGCGGCGCATGGTTTCGCGGGGGATGCCACGGCCGTCGGTCTGGGGCAGGCTGAACGGCTGGGTAAACAGGCTGGCCGGCAATTGATCGCGGTACGGCGAGAGCATCAGCCATTCATGCCCGGTTGGAACGCCGGAGGCCGAGAATTCGCTGTTGGGGTAGTAGCTCAAGGTGCGTTTGTAGGCGCTGCTGAACAGGGTGCGGTTGGTCCATTCGAAGTCGAACATCAGCCCCAGGGCTTCTCGCACCTTGGTCTGGCTGAAGATCGGTCGCCGGCTGTTCATGAACAGACCCTGGCTCTGGGTCGGAATCTGGTGCGCGATCTGCGCCTTGATCACGTCGCCCCGATTAACCGCCGGGAAGTTGTAGCCATTGGCCCAGTTCTTGGCCTGGTGCTCAATGTAGATATCGAACTCACCGGCCTTGAACGCTTCGAAGGCCACGTCACTGTCGCGGTAGAACTCCACTTCGACCTTGTCATAGTTATAGAAACCCCGGTTGACCGGCAGGTCCTTGCCCCAGTAGTTCTTCACCCGTTCGAACACCAGTTGCCGGCCAGGCGTGACCTTGCTGATGCGGTACGGCCCGCTGCCCAGCGGCGGTTCGAAAGTCGTCGCCTTGAAGTCGCGGTTTTTCCAATAGTGCTGGGGCAGGACAGGCAATTCGCCCAGGCGCAGGATCAGCAGCGGGTTGCCGGCGCGCTTGAACACAAAGCGAATGCGATGCCGGTTGAGGATATCCACCCGTGCCACCTCCTGCAGGTTGGTACGGTATTGCGGGTGGCCTTCGGTCAGCAGGGTGCGATAGGAAAACGCCACGTCATAGGCGGTGATCGGCTTGCCATCGTGGAAGCGCGCTTCCGGGCGCAGGTTGAACACCACCCAACTGCGGTCCTCGCTGTACTCCACCGACTGTGCGATCAGCCCGTAACTGGAGGTCGGCTCGTCGCCGGAGGGCGCGTACAGGCCGGTGCCGACCATCAACGGTTCGTTCAGCTCATTGACGCCGTATTGCAGGAAATTGGGGGTGGAAACCGGGCTTGAGCCCTTGAAAGTGTAGGGGTTGAGGGTGTCGAAAGTGCCAAAGGCCATGACCCGCAATGTCCCGCCTTTCGGCGCTGCAGGGTTTACCCAATCGAAGTGGGTGAATTTGGCCGGGTACTTGAGCACGCCGAACTGCGTATAACCGTGGCTCTCGGTAATCGCCGCGTTCGCACCAAAGCTCAAGGCCAGACTTATTAGTAGAAGGAGGGGACGCTTCAAGTCAGAGATCCGATCCGGGCGGCTTGGGCTTTATGATCGGTACAGTAACAGCTTGTTCCGGTTGGAAAAAGCCGGTCGGATGATGGAGCGCCCATGTGGGAGCGGGCTTGCTCGCGAAGACGGAGTGTCAGTCACCGAATATGTCGAATGACACACTGCCTTCGCGAGCAAGCCCGCTCCCACATTTGCTCCCCGGTGCTGTTGGGAGGGCTTATCTTGGTCCGGAAACCACCAGCATCTGCCCCGGCTTCAACGCCTGGCCAGTACGTGGGTTCCAACGCTTGAGATGTTGCATCTCAACGTTGAAGCGCTTGGCGACGATGTACAGCGAGTCGCCTTTCTTGACCTTGTATTGCACCGGCTTCTTGCTGTCGGCCTTGGCCACCCGCTTGCGCGTGTCCTGCATCACCAGGGTCTGGCCGACCTTGAGGGCCTGGCCGTTGAGCTTGTTCCAGCGCTGCAGGTCATGCACATCGACCTTGTTGGCCTTGGCAATCAGCGTCAGGTTGTCGCCACTGCGTACCTTGTAGTTGCGGGTACGGCCGGCAACGCGTGCCGTCTCGACTTCGTCGAACACCTGCTTTTTCGGGCGCATCGCCAGCAATTCTTCAGGCTTCATCGTCGAAAGGGTGCTGGTGAGCAGTTGTGCCTTGGAACTCGGCACCAGCAGATGCTGCGGGCCATCCAGGGTGGTGCGTTGTTTCAGCGCGGGATTGAGCTGGAACAGTTCGTCTTCGTCGATCTCGGCCAGCGCGGCAACCCGTGACAGGTCCATGCTTTGCTTGACTTCAACCACCTCGAAGTACGGCGTGTTGGCAATCGGGTTCAGGTTGACGCCATAGGCCTCGGGCGCCAGCACCACCTGGGACAGCGCCAGGAATTTGGGCACGTAGTCCTTGGTTTCCTGAGGCAGGGGCAGGTTCCAGTAGTCGGTCGGCAGGCCGAGCTTTTCGTTGCGCTCGATCGCCCGGCTCACCGTGCCTTCACCCGCGTTGTAGGCAGCCAGGGCCAGCAGCCAGTCACCGTTGAACATGTCGTGCAGGCGGGTCAGGTAGTCAAGGGCGGCTGTGGTGGAGGCGGTGATGTCGCGGCGGCCATCGTAGGCACGGGTCTGGCGCAGATTGAAGTAGCGCCCGGTGGAGGGGATGAACTGCCATAGACCGACCGCATCGCTGCGCGAATAGGCCATCGGGTTGTAGGCGCTTTCAATCACTGGCAGCAGTGCCAGTTCCAGGGGCATGTTGCGCTCTTCAAGGCGTTCGACGATGTAATGAATGTAGAGACTGCCGCGTTCGCCGGCATTCTCTAGGAAGGAAGGGTTGCTGGCGAACCACAGGCGCTGTTGTTCGATACGCGGGTTGACGCCTACACCGTCCTGCAGTTGAAAGCCCCGTCGCATACGCTCCCAAACATCCTGGGGCACTTCGGGAGCCGGCTTGTCCGAAAGCCAGATGACGGGTTTCTGTTTGATCTTGGCAGTAAGGTTTGGCTTGGGTTGCACGGTGGATTGTGCGGTGAAATTGCTTGATTGGCAGCCCGCCAGCGTGGCGGACACAGCCACCGCCACAGCTTGAGCCAGGCGGGTCAATGCGTCTGAATGGTTGGATTTACGAATAGATGACGACATTGGCTGGAAGTAAGTTCCGGGCAAAAATGTCGGGCGATTCTAGAAACCCGTTTGGTTCCGGTCAACCATTCAGAAATTACGTATCAGATTGCTTCCTATTAGAACTTATCTTTCCAAGCCCTCAGGCTAGCAAATACCTCGGCCCCAGAGCGGTTGTCGCGTCCACTCCGTTCGTCCGCTTTTTGTTTAACGGATGTTTCAGAGGTGCGCAGAAAGGGGTTGGTGCGCTTTTCCAGGGCCAAGTTGGAAGGCAGCGTGATCTCGCCACGTTCCCGTAATTGGCGGACGATCTCCACCCGTTGGGCGATATCGGCGTTGTCCGGTTCCACGGCCTGGGCAAACTTGAGATTACTCTGCGTGTATTCGTGGGTGCAGTACACCAAGGTGTCAGCGGGCAGGGCGGCCAAACTTTCAAGTGAAGTGTGCATCTGTGCTGGCGTGCCTTCGAACAGGCGCCCGCAACCGGCGGCGAACAGGGTGTCGCCACAGAACAGCACGCCCAGGTGATAAAAGGCGATATGCCCCAGGGTGTGGCCCGGCACTGTATAAATGTCAAAATCCCAGCCGAGCACGCTGATGCGATCGTTATCGTTCAGGGCTACGTCCCGCGCAGGGATCTTTTCGTTGGCCGGGCCGTAGACCTTGGCGTCAGTCACCCGTTTGAGGTGTTCGACGCCGCCGACATGGTCATGGTGGTGGTGAGTGATCAGGATGTCGCTCAGGGCCCACTCAGGGTTCTGCTTTAGCCAAGCCAGCACCGGCGCGGCATCGCCGGGGTCGACCACGGCGCAGCGCTGGGTACTCGGGTCTTGTAACAACCAGATGTAGTTATCGGTGAAGGCGGGCAGGGCACTGATCTGTATCATTCTTCGATTCGCCAAGCTGAACACATTGGTGCATCTTAGAACGTCTAGGCGAGTTGGAGAATGCAATGACTGATAAAGCGTTCGCCCAGGCCGATCCTGAGTGGCTGGCCCTGATCGGCGCAGCCCGCGAATGGCTGTCCGGTCCGATCGGGCAATTTTTGCTGGACGAGGAACGGCGCATGCTCGAAGACGAGCTGGGCCGGTTCTTTGGTGGCTACCTGGTGCATTACGGTCCTTCGGCCGAAACGCCGCCGTGCGCCCCCCAAGTGCAGCGCAATGTGCGCCTGGGCGCGCCGTTGCCAGGGGTAGAGATCGTCTGCGAGGAACAGGCCTGGCCCTTGAGCGAGCACGCTGCCGACGTGGTGGTGTTGCAGCATGGCCTGGATTTCTGCCTGTCGCCCCACGGTTTGCTGCGCGAAGCGGCGAGCAGCGTACGCCCTGGTGGCCATTTGCTTATTGTCGGGATCAACCCTTGGAGCAGTTGGGGCTTGCGCCATGTATTCGCCCACGACGCCTTGCGCCAGGCGCGCTGTATCTCGCCGCAGCGGGTAGGAGACTGGCTGAACCTGCTGGGCTTCGCGCTGGAGAAACGCCGCTTCGGGTGCTATCGTCCGCCGCTTGCGTCGACCAAGTGGCAAGCCCGCCTGGCTGGCTGGGAGCGCCGCGCAGGTGCGTGGCAATTGTCGGGTGGCGGCTTCTATCTGCTGGTGGCGCGCAAGATCGTGGTTGGGTTGCGGCCGGTGCAACCGGTACGCCGCGAGCCGATGGGCAAGCTGGTGCCGATGCCGATGGCCAAGGTCAACCGCAAGCAAAGCGATGCATGACCCTCTTTTTGAATGAATACCGAGCAACCGATGACCGATAGCGTAGAACTCTTCACCGATGGCGCCTGCAAGGGCAACCCGGGCCCTGGCGGCTGGGGCGCGTTGCTGGTGTGCAAGGGCGTAGAGAAAGAGTTGTGGGGCGGCGAGCCTAATACCACCAACAACCGTATGGAACTGATGGGCGCCATTCGCGGCCTGGAAGAACTCAAGCGCCGCTGCAACGTGCTGCTGGTGACCGACTCGCAATACGTGATGAAGGGCATCAACGAGTGGATGGTCAACTGGAAGAAACGCGGCTGGAAGACGGCGGCCAAGGAACCGGTAAAAAATGCCGACCTGTGGCAACTCCTCGACGAGCAATGCAATCGCCATGACATCACCTGGAAGTGGGTGCGTGGTCACATCGGCCATCCTGGCAACGAGCGCGCCGACCAATTGGCCAACCGTGGCGTGGACGAAGTGCGCGGCTACAAGCAGAGCTGATGCCGACTCACGTGTTAATATCGCGCCCCTTGAATCACACCACACCGTTGAGAGCTGAACCCTGATGGCCATCCGATCTGTTGTACTCGATACCGAAACCACCGGCATGCCGGTGACCGACGGCCACCGGATCATTGAAATCGGCTGTGTCGAATTGATGGGTCGGCGCCTCACCGGGCGTCACTTCCACGTCTACCTGCAACCGGACCGCGACAGTGACGAAGGCGCGATCGGCGTCCACGGTATCACTGACGAATTCCTCAAGGGCAAGCCGCGTTTCGCTGAAGTCGCCGATGAGTTCTTCGAATTCATCAACGGCGCCCAGCTGATCATCCATAACGCGGCGTTTGACGTCGGCTTCATCAACAACGAATTTGCCCTGATGGGGCAGACCGATCGCGCAGACATTTCCCAGCACTGCTCGATCCTCGACACCTTGATGATGGCCCGTGAGCGTCACCCCGGCCAGCGCAACAGCCTCGATGCCTTGTGCAAACGTTATGGCGTCGATAACTCCGGCCGTGAACTCCACGGCGCCTTGCTCGACTCCGAGATTCTTGCCGACGTCTACCTGACCATGACCGGCGGGCAGACCAGCCTGTCCCTGGCCGGTAACGCCTCTGACGGCAGCGGCTCGGCGGAGGGGTCGGGTAACCGCCCTTCGGAAATCCGCCGCTTGCCGGCCGACCGCAAGCCAACCACGATCATCCGCGCCAGTGAGCAGGATCTGGCCGAGCATGCGGCGCGGTTGGAAGCGATTGCCAAATCGGCGGGTGCGCCGGCGTTGTGGTCGACCCTGACCCAACAATGAGTCAAACCCCTCAGGAGCCGGCGAGCCGGCTTCTACTGTGGGTTACCGCGCTTTAAAAATCTTCATTCGCGTCATCGCCCCCAAGCTTCTACCCTTGAGTGCATAGCCCTCAGGACTACAAGCACTCATGTACAAAGACCTGAAGTTTCCTGTCCTTATCGTGCACCGTGACATCAAGGCCGACACCGTTGCCGGTGACCGGGTCCGAGGTATCGCCCGAGAGCTGGAACAAGAGGGCTTCAGTATTTTTTCCGCCGTGGATTACGCCGAGGGGCGACTGGTGGCTTCCACCCATCACGGTTTGGCGTGCATGCTGATCGCCGCCGAGGGCGCTGGCGAGAATACCCATCTGCTGCAAAACATGGTCGAGCTGATCCGCCTGGCGCGGCTGCGGGCACCCAACTTGCCAATCTTTGCCCTGGGCGAGCAAGTTACCCTGGAAAACGCGCCCGCCGACGCCATGAGCGAGCTCAACCAACTGCGCGGCATTCTCTACCTGTTCGAGGACACCGTGCCGTTCCTTGCGCGGCAAGTCGCGCGCGCGGCCCGCACTTATTTGGATGGCCTGTTGCCGCCGTTCTTCAAGGCGCTGGTGCAGCACACCGCCGACTCCAACTATTCCTGGCACACCCCCGGTCATGGCGGTGGCGTGGCCTACCGCAAGAGCCCGGTGGGGCAGGCGTTTCATCAGTTCTTCGGGGAAAACACCCTGCGCTCGGACCTGTCTGTGTCAGTGCCCGAACTGGGCTCGCTGCTGGACCACACCGGGCCTCTGGCTGAAGCCGAGGCCCGCGCTGCGCGCAACTTTGGCGCCGACCACACCTTTTTCGTCATCAACGGCACGTCCACCGCCAACAAGATCGTCTGGCATTCCATGGTCGGGCGCGATGACCTGGTGCTGGTGGACCGCAATTGCCATAAGTCGGTGCTGCACTCGATCATCATGACCGGCGCCATCCCGTTGTACCTGTGCCCCGAACGCAACGAGCTGGGGATTATCGGTCCGATTCCCTTGAGCGAGTTCAGCCCCGAATCCATCCGCGCCAAGATCGACGCCAGCCCGCTCACCCGTGGCCGCCCGCCGAAAGTGAAGCTGGCGGTGGTGACCAACTCCACCTACGATGGCTTGTGCTACAACGCTGAGCTGATCAAGCAGCAACTGGGCAATAGCGTCGAGGTGCTGCATTTTGATGAGGCCTGGTACGCCTACGCCGCGTTTCATGAGTTTTTCGCCGGGCGCTACGGCATGGGCACCTCGCGCACTCCGGACAGCCCACTGGTATTCACCACCCACTCGACCCACAAGCTGCTGGCGGCTTTCAGCCAGGCCTCGATGATCCATGTGCAAGATGGCGGCGCCCGCCAGTTGGACCGTGACCGTTTCAACGAAGCCTTCATGATGCATATCTCCACCTCGCCGCAATACAGCATCATTGCTTCGCTGGATGTGGCGTCGGCGATGATGGAAGGTCCGGCCGGGCGTTCGCTGTTGCAGGAAATGTTCGACGAGGCGTTGAGTTTTCGCCGCGCGTTGGCCAACTTGCGCCAGCACATTGCTGAAGAGGACTGGTGGTTTTCGATCTGGCAGCCGCCGTCGGTAGCCGGAATCGACCGCGTCGTCACCGCAGATTGGCTATTGCACCCTCAAGATGACTGGCATGGCTTTGGCGACGTGGCCGAAGACTATGTGCTACTGGACCCGATCAAGGTGACACTGGTGATGCCCGGCCTCACTGCGGGAGGTGCCCTCAGCGATTGCGGGATTCCCGCAGCGGTTGTCAGCAAATTCCTCTGGGAGCGGGGCCTGGTGGTGGAAAAAACCGGGCTGTATTCTTTCCTTGTACTGTTTTCCATGGGCATCACCAAGGGCAAATGGAGTACCTTGCTCACCGAGTTGCTGGAATTCAAGCGCAGCTACGACGCCAATGTCAGCCTGGCCAGTTGCCTGCCCTCGGTTTTTGCCCAAGGCCCGACGCGCTATCAAGGCCTGGGCCTGCGCGACCTGTGCGACCAATTGCACAGCTGTTACCGCAGCAACGCCACCGCGAAACACCTCAAACGGATGTACACCGTTCTGCCGGAAATCGCGATGAAACCCGCCGACGCCTACGACCAGTTGGTCAGGGGTGAAGTGGAAGCAGTTTCCATCGACGCCTTGCCAGGGCGCATCGCAGCCGTGATGCTGGTGCCTTATCCGCCGGGCATTCCGTTGATCATGCCGGGCGAGCGCTTTACCGAGTCGACGCGCTCGATCATTGACTACCTGGCTTTTGCCCGGACGTTCGATAGCAGTTTCCCCGGTTTTGTCGCCGATGTTCATGGGTTGCAACACGAAGATGACGGCAGTGGTCGTTGTTACACCGTTGATTGCATCAAGGGTTAAGGATGTTTATGCAAGCTGTAATGAACCCGAAGTATCCAGGGCTCAGTGTACGGGTCGCCGACGAAGGTTTTGATGCCTACGTGTGGGGTAATGATTTCAGCTTTGAGGTCAGCGCCTACGGTGAGCCACAGATGGGCAAGCGAGTCGATCAATGGCCCGTGGAGCGAATATTGCCGTACCGCAAGTGTTATGGCATCGACCCTGAAGAGTTCGCCAGTTTCCGCGATGCGCCCGACAGCGCAATCTTCATGGCCTACCTGGATGATCGCCCGGTGGGACATATCGTGGTCAGCACCAATTGGAATGGTTTTGCCCATGTCGACGAGCTGGCAGTGGCCTTGCCCGCGCGACGCCACGGGGTAGCCAAGGCGTTGTTGGATGTGGCGCAGTTCTGGAGCCGCAAGAAAAACCTGCCGGGCATGATGCTGGAAACCCAGAACAACAACCTCGGCGCCTGCCGATTGTATGAGCGTTGCGGTTACGTGATGGGTGGGGTCGACCACCTGCGCTATCGAGGCATTGACCCGCAAACCCGCGAAGTGGCGATATTCTGGTATCGGTTGTTCAAGGTGTAGGGGTGAGGGGTTTTGTGTCGCTGGCGAGCAGGCCCTCGGCCTTTTGCGTGACGATCTCCAGCAGCGCATTCAGCGCCGGGGTGGTCACGCCGTCCTTGAGGGTGAGCGCGTACAGGCTGATCAGGATCGGCGGCGACACCGGGCACGCATCCAGCCCAGCCTCCCGTGCGCCGAACGCGGTGAAGGGGTCGACCACTGCCAGGCCTTCTCCGGCTTCCACCAGGCTGCGCATCATCTGATAGGTCTGTACGCGCGTCTGCACCACCGGCTGCGGGCGCAGGGCTTGCAGCTTGGCGTCCAACAGGCGGCTGAGCGGGTCCTGGCCTTCCAGGCCGATCATCGATTGTCCTGCCAGCTCCTGTAGCGCGATGTATTTCTGTTTGGGCTTGAGCCAGCCATGGGGGGCGAGCAACTGCAGTTTGCCCTGAGCCAGTACGGTGCTGTGAATCTGCGGGTGTTCCGGGTCATGCAGGCTCAAGCC
Organism: Pseudomonas simiae; assembly: GCF_000934565.1. Classification (NCBI taxonomy): domain Bacteria; kingdom Pseudomonadati; phylum Pseudomonadota; class Gammaproteobacteria; order Pseudomonadales; family Pseudomonadaceae; genus Pseudomonas; species Pseudomonas simiae. Next base: position 2,591,903 of record NZ_CP010896.1, read on the forward strand.
CACATCGGCTTCGTGCAGCAGCAGGCTCCTGACGATCTCTCGGGTCGTCTGGCTCGAGAGGTTGCAGGGAGTGTCCTGGAAACGCCGGCGCAGTAGCGCAATGCTGTGCGGCAACAGCTGATTGGCCAGGGGCGGCGTGCAGAGGGCGCGCAGGGTCGGGGCGTGAGGGTGTTTCAAGCGGCTGGCCAGTCGTTGTACCGGTTCCAGCGCTTCATAGACATGGGCGATTTCGGCTTGCAGCTCGAGGGTTTCCCGGGTGGCCTGCAAGCGTCCACGCACACTGGCGAACAGCATGAAACCAAGCTGCTGCTCGGCGTCCTTAAGCGCCGCGTCTACATCGCCCACGGAAAGCTGCAACCACTCGGCGGCCGTGCCGAGGTGTCCGGTCTGCAAGATGGCCTGAATCACTTCGATATGACGTAAACGCATCGCCGGAGTCTATGTGCAGCGGGCTGCGTATTCAATAGAATGGCTGCGCTGATCATCAACGACCACAGCCGGCTACCGGCATTAACAACAAGAACAGGTCTGGTCTCATATGCCTTTACCCTCGATATTCCTCGGGGTAACGGCCAAGCAACTGCTGGTCCTAGTGACCGTCGGCTGCGCGGCTGCTTATCTCTTCGACACTCAACGCGAAATCCCGCCGGAAAACCTGGCACTTGAAGCCTTTATTCGCTCCCAGGAACAGGTGGTCGAGCAAGTGGGCTCGGTGCTGGGCGTGGAGTTGGTCAGGCAGGTGGTCGCACATCCGGGCTACAACTCGGCAGGCTACCAGCGTTCGATGTATGCCGTCGAAGGCGAGCGGGGGCAGTTGATGGTGACGCTTAAGCAGGTGCAGGGAGAGCAGGGTATCGAGGTCACGGAGATCCGTCGTCCGTGATCACCCCAGCCCAGTCAATGCCTTGAATGGCCAGGACTGAGCAGGTGAATAGGCGAGGTCTTATGACGCGAGGGTGGTTTGCGATTCGCGCACAAGAATGGTACCTGATTGGATCAACTTGAATTCGTCGCCTTCCAGTTTCTCTACACGGTCGCCAATGGCCAGCTTGTAGGTGGTGGTAGGTGCCGAGCCAGCCAGGTCGCCTTGCGCCGGGTTGGATTCCTGGAACTCATGCACCGAATACACGCGTCCTTCTGCGTCTCTGGCATGAAACTGTCCGACTAATACTGCTGCCATCTGTTTAGAACCTCTGGAGATAAACACTCTATTTGCGGTTCTGTAGACCGTCACGGAGCGGGGTAGTTTACTTACGGAATAAAAATACTATTCGCTGATATTTTCAGACTCTTCCTACGGGTCGTAATGCCGGGCAAACGCCCGCAGGAATATCAAAACTTTCTGGTGAACACGCCGCGAAGACTTTATAACTACAAGCTCCTTTAGTCAGACGTCGGGAAACCCCAATGAGCAAGGTCTACACCGTAGCCGTCGTGGTCGGCAGCTTGAGAAAAGACTCGATCAACCGTAAGGTCGCGCTGGCACTGGCCGAACTGGCCCCTGCCAACCTGCAGTTGAACATTGTGGAAATTGGCGATTTGCCGCTCTACAACGAAGATATTGACGGTGCGACACCGCCGGCAGCCTACAGTACTTTCCGCAAACAGGTGAGCTCATCCGACGCGGTGTTGTTCGTGACCCCGGAATACAACCGCTCCGTGCCCGCCCCGCTGAAGAATGCCATCGACGTCGGTTCTCGACCTTATGGGCAGAGCGCATGGAGTGGTAAGCCGGGCGCGGTCATCAGCGTATCGCCAGGTGCGATTGGTGGATTTGGCGCCAACCATCACCTGCGTCAGTCCCTGGTATTCCTCGATGTGCCCTGCATGCAGCAGCCGGAGGCCTACCTGGGCGGCGCGGGCAGCGTGTTTGACGAGGCGGGCAAGGTGTCGGAAAAGACCAAGCCGTTCCTGCAGGCATTTATTGATGCCTACAGCAAGTGGGTGGCAAAACAGCACGCTTGATTGCTATGGACCCGGCGATGACCGCCGGGTCTTTTTTGCGCGTTGTCAGGCCAGCTGATCTACCAGCAAGAACGCCAACGCGGTCCGCTACGGCGCTTCCCTGTGTTAGCGCAACCAGTTGGTGCGCGCCAGTTCGATCACTTCATCGCCACGGCCACTCATCACCGCCTTGAGCATATACAGGCTGAAACCCTTGGCCTGTTCCAACTTGATGGTCGGCGGCATCACCAACTCCTGGGTCGCCGTGACCACGTCCACCAGCACTGGGCCGTCGTGGGCGAGGGCGCGGCGCAGGGCCGGTTCCAGGTCTTCGGACTGCTCCACGCGAATGCCCAGGATGCCCATGGCGTTGGACATGGCCGCGAAGTCCGGGTTTTTCAGCTCGGTGCCGGCATCCAGGTAGCCTGCAGCCTTCATTTCCATCGCGACAAACCCCAGGGACGAGTTATCGAACACGATGACTTTCACCGGCAGGTTCAACTGTGCCAACGAGATGAAATCCCCCATTAACATGGCGAAACCGCCGTCACCCGACATCGAAATCACCTGGCGATCCGGGAAGGCTGCCTGGGCCCCGATGGCCTGGGGCATGGCATTGGCCATCGAACCGTGGTTAAACGAACCGATCAAACGGCGCTTGCCATTCATCTTCAAATAGCGCGCAGCCCACACGGTGGGCGAGCCGACATCGGCGGTGAAGATCGCATCGTCATCTGCCAATTCACTGAGCAAGCGTGCGACGTATTGTGGGTGAATCGGCCGATTGGCTTTCGACGGCTGAGCCAAGTCGTCCAGCCCCTGGCGGGCTTTCTCATAATGTTTCAAGGAGGTTTCAAGGAAGCTGCGATCAGTCTTGCGCGTCAAGCGCGGCAGCAGGGCGCCGATGGTTTCGCTGACATCCGCGGCAATGCCCAGGTCCAGCGTGGCGCGACGGCCGAGGGCCTGGGGGTTGCGGTCGATCTGGATGATCTTCGCGTCGGTTGGGTAGAACTGGCGGTAGGGGAAGTCCGTGCCGAGCATGATCAAGGTATCGCAGTCGAGCATGGCGTGATAGCCGGAGCTGAAGCCAATCAGGCCGGTCATGCCCACGTCGAACGGGTTGTCCCATTCCACATGTTCTTTGCCGCGCAGGGCGTGTACCACGGGAGCGCCGAGAGCGTCAGCCAGGGCCACCACCTGATCGTGGGCGCCGGCACAACCGCTGCCACAGAGCAGGGTGGTTTTCTGGCTGCTTTCCAGGATTTCGATGAGGCGTTGCAGGTCCTGATCCGCAGGCAGCGTGCGTGGCGCATGCAAGGCTGGCCATGGCTTGAGCTTGTCTTCCACTTCCAGCAGCGACACATCGCCTGGAATCACCACGACCGCGACGCCGCGATTGAGGATCGCCGAACGCATGGCGCGGTGCAGCACGTGGGGCATCTGCTCGGGGTTGGTGACCAGTTCGATGAAGTGGCTGCACTCCTTGAACAATTCCTGGGGATGGGTTTCCTGGAAGTAGTTCAGGCCGATCTCCGACGATGGGATCTGCGCGGCAATCGCGAGCACCGGCACATGGTTGCGATGGCAGTCGAACAGGCCATTGATCAAGTGCAGGTTGCCCGGCCCGCAACTGCCGGCGCACACCGTCAATTCGCCAGTGGCCGCCGCTTCGGCGCCTGCGGCAAAGGCCGCCACTTCTTCGTGGCGCACATGCATCCACTCGATGCTGTCCATGGTACGCAGGGCGTCGGTGAGGCCATTGAGGCTGTCGCCGGTCAGGCCCCAGATGCGCTTGATGCCCGCCTGTTCAAGGGTGGTCGCCAATTGCTGGGCCAGGTTGATTTTCGCCATGAAGAACTCCAATCGTCAGTGAGGTTAAAAACTGCTGATCAATAGGGGACAGTTCGATCACGGCGGATGTTCAGCCTTTAATGTGAAGATTGCGTCATGGCCGCCCGGTATTGCCGGGTACGCCGCGCAAGAAACCACTGGTCACGCACCAACGCCATACACGGCGCGACGTTGGCCTTGGGCAAATGGCCGCGGCTGAGCCGGCGCATCTGATAGCGCACGACGGCGAGGATGGCCAGTGACGCCAGGGGCTTGCGCTTCCAGTCGATGGGCTTGAGTTGCGGGTTGGGGTCGCGGCCTTCGCGCCAGTGTTGGATCAATTGCGGCTCCAGCGTCAATGCTGTGGCGATCCCGGCCATGGCGACGCCACTGTCCAGTACCTGTTGCACGATGGGCAGGCGACGGATACCGCCGGTGACCAGCAGCGGCATCGTGGCGATCGTCGCCAGTTGACTGGCGAATTCCAGGAAATACGCCTCACGCGCCAGGGTGCGACCGTCACGCGCTTCGCCTTGCATGGCCGGTGCCTCGTAGCTGCCGCCGGATAACTCCAGCAGGTCGATGGGCAGCGGGTTGAGCATTTCGACCACGGCGCGTGCGTCGGCTTCTGCAAAGCCACCCCGCTGGAAATCGGCGGAGTTGAGTTTGACGGATACACAAAACGCCGGGCTGACATTGGCGCGCACTGCCCGGATTACGTCCAGCAACAGGCGCGCACGGTTCTCCAGGGAGCCGCCCCAGCGGTCGGTGCGCTGGTTGCTCAACGGCGACAAGAACTGGCTGAGCAAGTAGCCGTGGGCACCGTGGATCTGCACGCCGGTAAACCCGGCTTTTTCGGCCAGGCGTGCGCTGGTGGCGAAGCGCTGGATCACGTCCTGGATGTCGTCCTCGGTCATGGCCTTGGGTGTGGCAAACATTTTCGAGAAACCGCCGAGGTCGAGCGCGACGGCGGACGGTGCAAGGGCTTGCTGGCGCAGGTTGGCTGGCGTCTGGCGCCCTGGGTGGCTGAGTTGTACCCAGAAGTGCACGCCGTTGCTGCGGGCGACGTCGGCCCATTCGCGAAAGCTCGCCAGATGCTGCTCATCTTCGAGGGCCACGCCACCGGGGCCGGTCATGGCCCGGCGGTCGACCATCACGTTGCCGGTGATCAACACGCCTGGCTTGCCGTCCGCCCAGGCCTTGTACAGTTGCTTCAACTCACGGGACGGCGCCTGATTGCCATCGGCCATATTTTCTTCCATCGCTGCCTTGGCGATACGATTGGGGAGGACCTGGCCATTGGGCAGTTGCAGGGCTTCAAAGGGTGACATGGGTTGACTCCTGAGTGGGGGAAGCCTCAGGCTAAGCTTAAAGTTAACTTTAATGTCAAGCAGGTGCCGTGATGAATATTGGAGAGCTGGCAAAGCAGAGTGGGCTGGCGGCGTCGCGGATCCGCTTTTATGAGGCCGAGGGCCTGATCAGCCAGGTCGGACGCCAGTCCAATGGGTACCGGCGTTATGCGCCGGAGGCCCTGCAAACCTTGCAGCTGATCCAGAGCGCGCAACAGGCAGGCTTTACCCTGCAGGAGCTCAAGGCGCTGATGCCTGCGCCGGGCGAGCACAAGCGCGAAGAGTTGATCGAGGCGCTGGAGCGCAAGGTCACGCAGATCGAAGCCATGCAGGCGCAACTGGCCCATAGCAAGGCGCAACTGCTGGGGGTGATCGAAGCGGTACGGGCGCAGCCGGAAGGGGTGCCGTGCAGCGTAGGGCAGAAGCAGGTATTAGGATTGATCAGCGAGAACCTGTAGGAGCGAGCTTGCTCGCGAAGACCTCACAGACAACACGTTCATCCAGGATTCACGCGTTATCGTTGACGATCTTCGCGGGCAAGCCCGCTCCTACGGTTTATTGGCGACGACGAAACAACGGCAGCGGTTCATCCGTTGCCGCCTGGTACGTCACCGAAAAGTCCTTGAGGCTTTCCAGGGCTTCGTACGGGTCTTTGTCGGCGCGCAGGGCGAACGCATCGAACCCGCAACGGCGCAGGTAGAACAACTGGTCGCGCAGCACGTCGCCAATCGCACGCAGCTCGCCTTTGTAGCCGTAACGGTCACGCAACAAGCGGGCGTTGGAGTAGTTGCGGCCGTCGGTGAACGCCGGGAAGTTCAGCGCGATGACCTGGAAGTGCTCCACGTCTTCGCCGATTTCTTCGGCTTCTTCATCGGCGTCCAGCCACACACCCAGGCCGCCGTCGCGGGCCTTGAGGGCGTGGCCGTGTTCGCGCCACAGCGCCAACGGCACGATCAGGTCGTCGCAGTTGGAGATGCCGTCAAAGCTCGCGTCCTTGGGCAGCAGGTGCCAGGTTTCGTCGAGGACTTCGTTGTTCTTAATGATTCGCTGCATAGACGCGCTCCTTGAACAGGTCGATGCCGATGCGCTGGTAGGTGTCGATGAAACGTTCATCTTCGGTGCGCTGTTCGATGTACACGTCGATCAGCTTGCCGATCACCTCAGGCATGGCTTCCTGGGCGAAGGACGGGCCGAGGATCTTGCCCAGGCTCGCATCGCGGCTGGCGCTGCCACCCAGGGACACTTGGTAGAATTCTTCGCCTTTCTTGTCCACGCCCAGGATGCCGATGTGGCCGACGTGGTGGTGACCACAGGCGTTCATGCAACCGGAGATGTTCAGGTCCAGCTCGCCGATGTCGAACAGGTAGTCCAGGTCGTCGAAACGGCGCTGGATCGATTCGGCAATCGGGATCGACTTGGCGTTGGCCAGCGAGCAGAAGTCGCCGCCCGGGCAGCAGATGATATCGGTCAACAGGCCGATGTTCGGCGTGGCAAAACCGCCTTCGCGCAGTTCGCCCCACAGGGTGAACAGCTGGCTCTGCTCAACGTCCGCGAGAATGATGTTCTGCTCGTGGGAGGTGCGCAGTTGGCCGAAGCTGTAGCGCTCGGCCAGGTCGGCGACGGCGTCCAGCTGTTTGTCGGTGATATCGCCTGGGGCAACGCCGGTCGGTTTCAGCGACAGGGTCACTGCCACATAGCCTGGCTTCTTGTGCGCCAGGGTGTTGCGGGTGCGCCAACGGGCGAAACCGGGGTGTTCTTTGTCCAGTGCTGAGAGCTCGGCGTCCTGATTGCTCAACGCCTTGTACTCAGGGTCGACGAAGTGTTTGGCCACGCGGTGCACTTCGGCTTCGGTCAGGGTGGTCTGGCCGCCGCGCAGGTATTCCATCTCAGCGTCGACTTTCTGGGCGAAGACCTCAGGGGTCAGCGCCTTGACCAGGATCTTGATCCGGGCCTTGTACTTGTTGTCACGACGGCCATAGCGGTTGTAGACCCGCAGGATCGCGTCGAGGTAGCTCAACAGGTCCTGCCATGGCAGGAATTCGTTGATGAACGCACCGACCACCGGAGTACGGCCGAGGCCGCCACCAACCAGTACGCGGAAGCCCAACTCGCCGGCCTCGTTGTGCACCGGCTCTAGGCCGATGTCGTGCACTTCGATGGCTGCACGGTCCGAGGTCGAGCCATTGATGGCGATCTTGAACTTGCGCGGCAGGTAGGCGAATTCTGGGTGGAAGGTGGTCCATTGACGGACGATTTCACACCAGGGGCGTGGGTCGATCAGTTCGTCAGCGGCCACGCCGGCGAATTGGTCGGTGGTCACGTTGCGCAGGCAGTTACCGCTGGTCTGAATGGCGTGCATCTGCACGGTAGCCAGTTCAGCCAGGATGTCCGGCACATCTTCCAGCGCCGGCCAGTTGAACTGTACGTTCTGGCGGGTACTGATGTGGGCGTAGCCTTTGTCGAAGTCGCGGGCAATCTTGGCCATCATGCGCGTCTGACGCGACGTCAGTTGGCCATAGGGCACGGCCACCCGCAGCATCGGCGCAAAGCGCTGAACATAAAGGCCATTTTGCAGGCGCAGAGGGCGGAACTCTTCTTCGCTCAGTTCACCTGCTAGGTAGCGTCGGGTCTGATCACGGAACTGCTTGACGCGGTCCTCGATGATGCGCTGATCGTATTCGTCGTATACGTACATATAGGTCCTGTTCTCGGCAAATCTGCGCGCACGGCCGCGCACTCCCAACGGAGCCGGGGCAAGATACCAGTTTGCGTTTATGCGCAAAAGTGATGTTTGAGTATATGCAAATAACCAAATCGACTAATGAGAACCGTTATCGCCATACCCACATTTGTCATGCGGGCAATCGTCAACTTTACTGTGAGCGTGTTTGAACGTAATCACCTATAAAACCGACAAGAGGCGATGCGATGAGTAACCCGACAAAAGCCCGTAAACCCGACAGTACCGTAGATGCCTGGGCCATTCTGTTCCTGATCATTCTGGTGGTGGGAACTGCCGTGTTTTGGGTAAGCCACCAGTAAACAGCCTCGATTGACTGTCGCAATGCCATTATCATGACGGTCAAATATCCGGGGCTGAACATCAATGTCGAAGGTGCTGATTGCGTGCGTGTGGTTGCTGGGATCGGCGTACGGGGCGATGGCCCATGCCACGTCGGTGGTGTTTCTCAACCCTGGCATGTCGACGGAAACCTTCTGGGTCAGCTACGCGCAGTTCATGCAGGCCGGAGCCAAGGACCTCGGCCTGCATTTGCGTGTGCGCTATTCCGAGCGTGACACCCGCAACACCCTGAATCAGGCGCGCGAGGCACTGCAAGGCAGCGAGCGGCCGGATTACCTGGTGTTGGTGAACGAGCAATACGTTGCCCCGCAGATCCTGCGCATGGCCCAGGGGAGCGGGGTCAAGCTGCTGATTGTGAATAACGCGCTGACCGCCGATCAGGTGCAATTGCTGAACGCCCGCAACGACGCCGACGTGATGGGCAGCATGGTCGCCAACGACGAGCAGGCCGGTTATTTGATGCTGACCGACTTGCTGCGCCAGCACGGCCCTGCAAAGCCTGGCGAATCCATCGACCTGCTGGCATTCTCCGGCACCAAGACGACCCCGGCCGCGCAGCTGCGCGAAAAGGGCCTGCGCCGTGCCCTGGCTGAGCACCCTGAAGTGCGCCTGCGCCAGTTGGTCTCCGGCGAATGGAGCCGCCAGCGCGCGTTCGAGCAAGCGGTGCTGTTGTTCAAGCGCTACCCGCAGACCGCGCTGGTGTGGTCGGCCAACGACGAAATGGCGCTTGGCGCCATGCAGGCGCTACAGGACAGTGGGCGGGTGCCGGGTCAGGAGGTGTTGTTCAGTGCGGTGAACAGTTCGCCGCAGATTTTGCAGGCACGGCTGGATGGACGGCTGAGTACACTGGTCGCCGGGCATTTCACCCTGGGCGGGTGGGCGATGGTGTTGATCCATGATGATGCCAAGGGCGTGCCAATCGACGCCCATGGCGGGCGCGACCGCCAGGAAGCGCTGTTCCAGTTGATAGACGCCACCCAGGCACAACGGTTGTTGGCGCCAGCGGCGCCAGTGGATTTCCGTGCACTGTCTGCCGTCGGCAAGCCGGCGTCCTACCGTTACCCCTTCAGCCTGCAACTGCTGCTGCGCTAGACGCCGGCCAACAGCAGCACCAGCTTGACGATACCGAACAACGTCAGGGCAAACACCACCGTGAACAGAATGCCCAACGCTACAAAGTGGCTGGGCCTGCCGTGGGTAAAGTCGCGAGCGCGGTTCTTGCCGCTTTGCACGCCAAACGCGGCCGCGATCACGCTGTGCAGCATCTGCCAGAAGGTAGGGGGCTTGTTGTTGATTGGATCGTCCATACATCCCTCGACACCAGGTGTGTGAGGGATAGCATAGACAATCCAGCCGGGCTTAGTTGTCGTAGCCCAGGTTCGGCGCCAGCCAACGTTCGGTCACACTCAGGTCCTGGCCTTTGCGCGCGGTGTAGCTCGCCACCTGGTCCTTGTCGACCTTACCCACGGCAAAGTACTGCGCCTGCGGGTGGGCGAAGTACCAGCCGCTGACGGCCGCCGCCGGGAACATCGCGTAATGCTCGGTGAGGAACACGCCGCTACGACCTGCATGCATTTCGCGGGCCTCGGGGTCGAGCAGTTGAAACAACTGGGCTTTCTCGGTGTGATCCGGGCACGCGGGGTAACCGGGGGCAGGGCGGATGCCGCTGTATTGCTCTTTGATCAGCGCCTCGTTGTCCAATTGCTCATCCTTGGCGTAGCCCCAGTGCTCTTTACGCACCTGCTGGTGCAGCCATTCAGCGCAGGCTTCGGCCAGGCGGTCGGCCAGGGCCTTGACCATGATCGAGTTGTAGTCGTCGCCCGCGTCCTGGTAGGCCTTGGCGACTTCTTCGGCACCGATACCGGCGGTGGTGATAAAACCACCGATGTAGTCAGTCACACCGCTGTCCTTGGGCGCTACGAAGTCGGCCAGGGAGAAGTTTGGCTTGCCATCGGTCTTGATGATCTGCTGGCGCAGGTGGTGCAGTTTTGCGATCGGCTGGCCGTCGTCGCCGTAGACTTCCAGGTCGTCGTCCTGCACCTGGTTGGTCGGCCAGAAACCGAACACCGCACGGGCGCTGATGAGTTTTTCGTCGATCAATTTCTTGAGCATTTCCTGGGCATCGGCGTACAGCGCGGTGGCCGCTTCACCGACGACTTCGTCAGTAAGAATGCGTGGGAATTTGCCCGCCAGGTCCCAGGAAATGAAGAACGGTGTCCAGTCGATGTACTCGGCCAGCACCTTGAGGTCGATATTGTCCAGCACCTTGGCGCCGGTAAAGGTCGGCACCACCGGGCTGTAGGTGCTCCAGTCGAACTGTGGCTTTTTGGCGATGGCGGCGGGATAGCTCAGGCGCTCGGTGCGGGCGCTGCGGTTCGAGGTGCGCTCGCGCACTTCCACGTACTCCTCGCGAGTGCGCTCCACGAAGCCGGCTTTCAGTTCCTTGGACAGCAACTGCGTCGCCACGCCCACGGCGCGGGAGGCGTCAGTGACGTACACCACGGCATCGTTACTGTACTTGGGCTCGATCTTTACCGCCGTGTGCGCCTTGGAGGTGGTGGCGCCACCGATCATCAGCGGCAGGTGGAAGTCCTGGCGCTGCATCTCGCGAGCCACATGGACCATCTCGTCCAGGGACGGGGTGATCAGGCCGGACAGCCCGATAATGTCGCACTTCTGTTCCTTGGCCACCTGCAGGATCTTCTCTGCCGGCACCATTACGCCCAGGTCGACGATGTCATAGCCGTTGCAGCCGAGCACCACGCCGACAATGTTTTTGCCGATGTCGTGCACGTCGCCTTTTACGGTTGCCATCAGGATCTTGCCCTTGGCTTCCGGCTTGTCGCCTTTTTCGAGTTCGATGAACGGGATCAAGTGCGCTACCGCCTGTTTCATCACGCGGGCAGATTTCACCACCTGGGGCAGGAACATCTTACCAGCGCCAAACAGGTCGCCGACGATGTTCATGCCGGACATCAGCGGGCCTTCGATCACTTCGATCGGGCGCTCGAACGACAGCCGCGATTCCTCGGTGTCTTCCACGATGTGCGTAGTGATGCCTTTGACCAGCGCGTGTTCCAGGCGCTTGTTCACGTCCCAGCCACGCCATTCTTCGGTCTCGGCTTCCTTGACGCTGCCGTCGCCCTTGTACTTGTCGGCGATGGCGAGCAGGGCGTCGGTGCCGTCCGGCGTGCGGTTGAGCACCACGTCTTCCACGGCATCACGCAGCTCGGCCGGGATCTGGTCGTAGATCTCCAGCTGGCCGGCGTTGACGATGCCCATGGTCAGCCCATTGCGGATCGCATACAGCAGGAACACCGAATGGATTGCCTCACGCACCGGGTTGTTGCCACGGAACGAGAACGACACGTTGGACACGCCGCCGGAGGTCAGTGCATACGGCAGCTCGTCACGGATGTAGGCGCAGGCGTTGATAAAGTCGACGGCGTAGTTGTTGTGCTCTTCGATACCGGTGGCGACCGCAAAGATGTTCGGGTCGAAGATGATGTCTTCCGGTGGGAAGCCGACTTCATTCACCAGGATGTCGTAGGAGCGTTTGCAGATCTCTTTCTTGCGCGCTTCGGTGTCGGCCTGGCCGGCTTCATCGAACGCCATCACCACCACCGCAGCGCCATAGCGCTTGCACAGCTTGGCGTGGTGGATGAACTGCTCCACGCCTTCCTTCATGCTGATGGAGTTGACGATGCCCTTGCCCTGGATGCACTTGAGGCCGGCCTCGATCACGTCCCACTTGGAGGAGTCGATCATGATCGGCACGCGGGAGATGTCCGGCTCGCCGGCGATCAGATTGAGGAAGGTCACCATGGCCTTCTTCGAATCCAACATGCCCTCGTCCATGTTGATGTCGATCACCTGGGCGCCGGCTTCCACCTGCTGCAGCGCGACTTCCAGGGCTTCGGTGTAGTTGTCTTCACGGATCAGGCGGGCGAACTTGGCCGAGCCGGTGATGTTGGTGCGCTCGCCGACGTTGACGAACAACGAGCTGCGATCGATGGTGAACGGCTCCAGGCCTGACAGGCGGCAAGCCTTCGGAATATCCGGGATCTGGCGCGGCGCGTAACCGGCCACGGCCTTGGCGATGGCCTCGATGTGGCCCGGCGTGGTGCCGCAGCAGCCGCCGACAATGTTGAGGAAGCCGCTCTGGGCGAACTCTTCGATGACCTTGGCGGTTTGTGACGGCAACTCGTCGTATTCGCCGAATTCGTTGGGCAGGCCGGCGTTCGGGTGGGCAGAAACGTGGGTGTTGGCCTTGTTCGACAATTCTTCCAGGTACGGACGCAGCTCGCTGGCACCCAGGGCGCAGTTGAGGCCCACGGAGATCGGCTTGGCGTGGGCCACGGAGTTCCAGAACGCTTCGGTGGTCTGGCCCGACAGGGTACGCCCGGAGGCGTCGGTGATGGTGCCGGAAATCATGATCGGCAGCTCAATATTCAATTCCTCGAACACGCCTTGCACGGCGAAGATCGCGGCCTTGGCATTGAGGGTGTCGAAAATGGTTTCGATCAGGATCAGGTCGGCACCGCCTTCGATCAGGCCTTTGGTGGCCTCGGTGTAGTTTTCCACCAATTCATCGAAGGTCACGTTGCGGTAGCCGGGGTTGTTCACGTCGGGCGACAGCGAGCAGGTGCGGCTGGTCGGGCCGAGCACGCCTGCGACGAAACGCGGCTTGTCCGGGGTTTCCGCCGTTTTGGCGTCGGCGATCTTGCGCGCCAGGCGTGCGCCTTCTACGTTTAGCTCAAACGCCAGCGCTTCCATGCCGTAGTCGGCCATGGAGATGCGCGTGGCGTTGAAGGTGTTGGTTTCGAGGATGTCGGCGCCGGCATCCAAGTAGGCTTTTTCGATGCCGCCGATTACGTCTGGACGGGTGATCACCAGCAGGTCGTTGTTACCCTTGACGTCGCTGGGCCAGTCGGCGAAGCGTTTGCCACGGTAGTCATTTTCCTCAAGCTTGTAGCTTTGGATCATCGTGCCCATGCCGCCGTCGAGGATCAGGATACGTTCCTTGAGGGCTTGATGAAGGGCTTGCAGACGAACGCTACGATCGGACATGGGACTACTCTGGTCAGGCATTTCGGAGGGCGTGAATCATAACAAACCTGTGCCGATTTAGAGCATGCGCAGTTTTTGCATGAATATCGTTCATGTTGCTGGGGAGTATGGCCCGGTAGAATCACCGGCAAATTTTCAGCGCACGCATTGAACCGGGACCCGATACATGTCACTTCGCCTCATCACCAGCGCCGTCCTGGCGCTGGTCGCTTGCATCGCACAGGCTGACGGACCCGCCCCGGCGATTTCGTACACTCGCGACATTCAACCAATCTTTACCGAGAAGTGCGTGGCCTGCCACGCCTGCTACGACTCCGCCTGCCAGCTCAACCTGGGCAGTGGCGAGGGCGCGGCCCGGGGTGCAAACAAAGTGCCGGTCTATGATGGCGAGCGCAGCCAGGCGACCCCGACCACACGGCTGTTCTATGACGCCTTTGGCAAGCAGGCCTGGCAGCAAAAGGGCTTTTACTCGGTGCTGGACGCCCAGGGCAGCCAGGCGGCCTTGATGGCACGCATGCTGGAGCTGGGCCATAACGCACCGCTGCAACCCAACGCCAAGTTGCCTCAAGATATCGTACTGGGCCTGAACCGTGAAAACATGTGCGCCATGCCCGGCGAGTTCAATGCCTACGCCGGTGCCCATCCCAAGGAAGGCATGCCGCTGGCGGTCACCGGCCTGACGGACCAGCAATACCAGACCCTGCAACGCTGGCTCGCGTCCGGCGCTCCTATCGATGAACAAGGCCTGGCGCCCAGCGCCAAGGAAGCCCTGCAGGTGCAGCAGTGGGAAAACCTGTTCAACCAGCCGGGTGCGCGGGAGAGCCTGGTGGCGCGCTGGTTGTTCGAACATCTGTTTCTCGCGCACATCTACTTCGAAAACGGCGAACCGGGGCATTTCTTCCAGTGGGTGCGTTCGCGTACGCCCAGCGGCCAGCCGATCGATCTGATCGCCACCCGTCGCCCCAATGATGATCCAGGCACCCGTGTGTATTACCGCCTGTGGCCGGTGCAGGGTGTGATTGTGCATAAAACCCACATCGCGTACCCGTTCAGTGCCCAGAAGATGGCGCGGATCAAAGAACTGTTCTACGCCGGCAACTGGCAGGTCAACGCCTTGCCGGGCTATGGCCCAGGCCGTCGCGCCAACCCCTTCGAAACCTTCGAAGCCATCCCGGCCAAGGCGCGTTACCAGTTCATGCTGGACAACGCCGAATACTTCGTACGCACCTTTATCCGTGGGCCGGTGTGCCGTGGGCAGATTGCCACGGACGTGATCCGTGACAACTTCTGGACCCTGTTCCAAGACCCGGACCACGACCTGTACATCACCGATGCGCGCTATCGCGGCCAGGCCACGCCGTTGCTGGCGATGCCGGGGCAGAACGATGACGTCGGCAGCGTGCTCAGCCTGTGGCTGGCGTACCGCGACAAACGTAATGAATACGAGGCCCTGCGCCGCGACAGCTATGCTGACTTGCCGCCGCCAAGCTGGTCGACCCTGTGGGCGGGCAATGACAATGCCTTGCTGAGCATCTTCCGCCACTTCGACAGCGCTTCGGTGACCAAAGGCCTGATTGGCGAGGTGCCGCAAACCCTGTGGCTGTTCGACTACCCGCTGCTGGAGCGCACCTATTATCAGTTGGCGGTGAACTTCGATGTGTTCGGCAACGTGTCGCACCAGGCCCAGACCCGGTTGTATTTCGACCTGATTCGCAACGGTGCCGAGCAGAACTTCCTGCGCCTGATGCCGGCCGATTCCCGCGAGGGCTTCTTGGATGACTGGTACCAGAACAGCGGCAAGCTCAAGCTATGGCTGGACTATGAAGCCATTGATGACGATAAACCCACTGGCCTGCACCTGAATGAAAACGATCCGAAGCGCGACTTTGCCAACCAGTTGCTCACGCGTTATGGCGATTTGAATGCGAGCCCGGATCCGATCAACCGCTGCACGGGCGCCTATTGCTCGCGTGACGGCGTGGACCCAGCCATTCAGGATGCGGAGCAGGCGCTGAGCCGCCTGACTTCACGCCCGGCCGCCGGGCTCAAGGTCATCGACCAACTGCCTGAAGCGACGATGTTGCGTGTCGAGACCGCCAGCGGTAAGCGTGTGCTCTACAGCATGCTGCGCAATCGTGCCCACAGTAACGTGGCGTTTCTGCTGGGTGAGGCTTATCGCTATCAGCCGGGCTTGGACACGGTGACGATTTATCCTGGCGTGCTGAGCAGCTATCCGAACTTTATGTTCAATATCCCTGCCCAGGAAGTGCCGGAGTTTGTGGCTGAAATGGAGCAGGCCAAGGATGCCAAGCGTTTCGAGAAGATTGTGGATCGCTGGGGTGTGCGGCGCAGTCATCCGTTGTTTTGGCAGTACTTCCATGATGTGTCGCAGTACATTCGGGAGACTACGCCGGTGGAAGAGGGGGTGTTGGATATGAATCGGTATCAGAACTTGTGAGATCTTTTCGGAGTGCATATCCGTTGCTGCGGTAACGGCTGATATTGGTTCCGCCCTTACGGCGCCTCAGATCAAAAGCCAGAGCAAGCGCGACTCGCTTCGCATCGTGGATACGCTTTTCGTCCTTTGTAGGAGCCGGCTTGCCGGCGAAAAACGTGAGAACGCCGCGTTTTGTCTGGTTACCCGCGTCATCGTTAACCACCATCGCAGGCAAGCCAGCTCCTACAGGGACTGCGTTTGCCCTTGCCTTTGCTCTACACCACTCAGGCCGCCGTGCTCTTGCGGTCCCCCAAACCCCTGTCGGATTACGGGCACACCGAGTATTGGGGCAAGAGCCTTTTGGTTGCTTTTGGACTCTTTTCAAAAGTGACCCGCCGTAAGAGCGGAACCCATAGCAGCCATCACCCAAATAACGGATATGTACACCCCCCCAAAAAACCTATCCCGACAAAAACACTAGGACTTTGTACCTGCGTAATATTTTGGCGTAAACTGCTGGCAAGCCTGTGAGGAGTTTCCATGACTGCCATAACCATTACCGACGCCGCCCACGATTACCTGGCTGACCTGCTGTCCAAGCAGAACACCCCGGGTATCGGCATCCGCGTCTTCATCACCCAACCCGGCACCCAATACGCCGAGACTTGCATTGCCTACTGCAAGCCTGGGGAAGAGAAACCTGAAGACACCGCCCTGGGGCTGAAAAGCTTCACCGCGTACATCGATGCCTTCAGCGAAGCCTTCCTCGACGACGCCGTGGTCGACTACGCCACCGACCGCATGGGCGGCCAGTTGACCATCAAGGCGCCAAACGCCAAGGTGCCGAACGTCAACGCCGACAGCCCGGTGAACGAGCGCATCAATTACTACCTGCAGACCGAGATCAACCCAGGCCTGGCCAGCCACGGCGGCCAGGTCAGCCTGATCGACGTGGTCGAAGACGGCATTGCGGTGTTGAAATTCGGCGGCGGCTGCCAAGGCTGTGGCCAGGCGGACGTGACCCTGCGTGAAGGCATCGAGCGCACCTTGCTGGAGCGTATTCCAGAGCTCAAGGGCGTGCGTGACGTGACCGACCACACGCAGAAAGAAAACGCCTACTACTGAATAAGGCGTTCACTGCGAGCAGAAAAAACGGCGCCCCGTGAGCGCCGTTTTTTTATGCCTGGGTTTCAGGGGCGGTAAAGATGAGCATGGCCCGCGCGATACAGCGACGACTCACTGAAGCTGTCACTTGCCAACACCCGGCCCACCACAATCAATGCCGTGCGCCGAAAGCCCTTGGCCGCCACCTTCTCGGTAATGTCACTCAACGTGCCCATCGCCCAATCCTGATCCGGCCAGGTTGCCCGGTGCACCACGGCAATCGGGCAATCCGCGCCGTAGTGCGGCAGCAGCTCAGCGACGATCTTCTCCAGGTGATTGACCCCCAGGTGAATCGCCATGGTGGTGCCATGCCGGGCCAGGCTGTCGAAATCCTCGCCGGCGGGCATGCGGGTTTTGTCGGCATAGCGGGTCAGGATCACGCTTTGGGCGATATCGGGCAGGGTCAGCTCGGTTTCCAGCAGGGCGGCGCAGGCGGCCACGGCGGTGACGCCGGGAATGATCTGGAAGGGAATGCCCAGCTCCCGCAGATGGCGGATCTGTTCGCCAATGGCGCCATACAGGCTCGGGTCACCGGAATGGACGCGGGCCACGTCCTGGCCGTTGTCGTGGGCGGTTTTGATCAGGTCAATGATCTGTTCCAAGTGCAATTCGGCGCTGTTGACCACCGTTAGCGCCGAATGGCCGTCCAATACCGCCGCCGGAACCAATGAGCCGGCATAGATGATTACCGGGCAACTGCGGATCAGCCGCTGGCCTTTGACGGTGATCAATTCCGGGTCGCCGGGGCCTGCGCCGATGAAGTAGACGGTCATGGTGGTTCCTGTCGAAAAAACGGGCGAGCATGAATGTTGTTCATGATCGGGGGCGGCAATTATCGGGATTTTAGCCGGCGCAGGCTAATGCAAAGGTGGCTTGGGCGGTTTTTTTGCGAGTGATCAACAGGCGGGCAGGGCTGCCTGCAAGGTGCTCGGCGAGTGCCAGCGCGGCGCTTTCGGCGATGCCATAACAGCCGGTGTGGGCAAAAGCGATGTCGGATTTGTGGCTCAGGCGGTGTTCAAACGCCGCCAGTTGCTCGGCGCTGAAACACTGCAGTGGCAGGTTCAGCCTCTGGGCCAGAGCCAGTAACCCCGGTTCATTCTGTTTGCGATCGATACTGGCCAGCGCGCTAATGCGGTGACGCTCGATACCGCCCTCGGCGAGGGCCGAATCGAACAGCGCCAGCAAGGTGTGAAGATCGCAACCCTGCTGGAAACCCAGGCCGATCACCAGGGTCATGCCGAGTATTGGTCGTCACGGTTGCGGCGGAACAGCCACGCGCTGATCAGGCCCAGTGCGAGCCAGAAAGCGACGTTGGTCAACTGTGAAGCGATCTTGAATTGTGCTTCCAGGGCTTGCGGTGCCAGCATCGAATGCACTTCGGGCTGTGGCGCGCCGATCACGTGGGGGACGGCGAGGATCGCCACGCCCAGCACTTTCAACAGCCAGTTACGACCAAATACGATCAAAGCGATGCCGGCAGCCGTAGAAGCCGCAGTGCCGATCCACCAGGTCTGGCGCAGCGCCAGGTCCGCGGCGGCGGTGCCCGGCAGCTCAGGCGGCAGGCCCATCGTCGGTGCCAGCACGAAGGTTGCGTAACCGGCCAAGCCCCACAGCAGGCCTTGGGCGGTGCGGGTTGGCGCGCGCAGTGTGTAGAGACCGGCCAGCATCAGCGCAAAACCGACCGCGACCACCAGATTACCGCCTGTGGTGGAGAGCACGCGCTGCCAGCCGTCTTCCGGCTCCCAGGCTTCGGCATCGTGGGTGTGGGCGGCAGCGCCTTCGGTGTGTTCGTGGGCCACTTCGGTGGCGGCCGGGGCCTTTTCAAAGGTTTCCGCCTGCAGAATCAGCGGGGCGACCCAGAAGCTTTGCAGCAAGGTCAGCAACAGGGCGGCCAGCAGGCCGGTGAAACCTGCAGTTTGCGCGATACGCTTGATCATGTCGGCAGGTCTCAGTGGCACGGGAACGCAGCGCTGTGGCGGGTATCGTGGGCAGCGTTGTGCACGGCCTCGATGTGCGAGAAACCGGCAAAGTACACCAGGCACGCACCAAGGATCGACGCGCCGATGGCGGCGGTCAGGCGTTGGCTCAGGGTGGCGGTGCTGCTGGCGGAGTGCGAGGTGCTGCTGACGATCGACATGGCGCGTCCCTTTCAGGTGTCTGGGTGAAACGAGCGCATGGAAACCCCGCGAGCCAGGCACGCAGGGTTTGAACAGCGCCCGCCCACCGCGGGTTTGTTATCTGAATTTTTCGGGCCGGTCTCCGGGCTTGCGAGGGGCAATGTGCCTAATAAGCATCGCCTTCCCATGCCGTCGAGGCACAGTGGATCTGACGCTTCACTCGCTTACCGTTGCGGGGGCAGCACCGGACTGGTCATATCGCTATGACGCACCGGTTTCCCGTTTCACCCTGTGAAGGGCACCCGAAACAAGATGTGTAGGAGAGCATGGGGGTGGGAGGGGAGTCAATTGGGGTGTGTACATATCCCTTGTTGCGATGATGGCTGAAATGGGTTCCGCTCCTACAGCGAACCGCCTTTGCTCTACACCACTCAAGCCGGCTGTCAGGCCGCTGTGCTTTTGCTTTTGATCTTGATCTTGATCCTAAGCGCCCCGTCAAACACGCTGGCCGGAATTCGACAGGGATTTGGGGGGTAAACCGGCAGGGATGCCGGTTTAGCCGCCCCGCGCCATGGATGGCGCGTGGCGGTGGCCCCCCAAATCCCTGTCGGATTACGGGCACACCGAGCGTGAGCGAGGTGCCGAGTGTTGGGGCAAGAGCCCTTTGGTTACTTTGGGGCTCTTTTCCAAAGTGACCCGCCGTAAGGGCGGAACCCATAGCAGCCATCACCGCAGAAACGGATATGTACACTAACCCAACCAATCCAACCCCATCATTGACCATCCCCCAAGCACTGCGTAGCCTTACACCCTTCGAGGTTCTTCGGCCCAGGCCGAAGCTAAGAAGGGAACGCGGTCCAAGCCGCGGCTGCCCCCGCAACTGTAAAGGGTTCAGCTGACTGCCACGCCACTGCCGACAAGGCGGGAAGGCGCAGCCAGCGCCGGTCGCAAGACCCGCAAGCCCCAAGCCAGGAGACCTGCCTCGCAACCGATTTTCTACTTCAACCGGGCGGGGTGATCCGGTGACGAAATCCGCTGCTGCGCGCCGTCGCAGGGCCTATCGTCCCGTATGCCCGCCCCCAAGGGCATCCGATGAAAACACTGGCCAAACTCCCCGTCACCATCGTCACCGGCTTCCTCGGCTCGGGCAAGACTACCTTGCTGCGCCACATGCTCGATAACGCCCAGGGCCGTCGCATCGCCGTGATCGTCAACGAATTCGGCGAACTGGGTATCGACGGTGAAATCCTCAAGCAGTGCTCCATCGGCTGCACCGAAGAAGAAGCCAACGGCCGCGTCTACGAGTTGGCCAATGGCTGCCTGTGCTGCACCGTGCAGGAAGAGTTCTTTCCAGTGATGCGCGAGTTGGTGGCCCGTCGCGGCGACCTCGACCATATCCTCATCGAAACCTCCGGCCTGGCCCTGCCAAAACCGTTGGTACAAGCCTTTCAGTGGCCGGAAATCCGCAGCGCCTGCACCGTCGACGCTGTGATCACCGTGGTCGACAGTCCGGCCGTGGCCGCCGGCACCTTCGCCGCTTTCCCGGACCAGGTGGATGCCCAGCGCAAGCTCGACCCGAACCTGGACCACGAGTCGCCGCTGCATGAGCTGTTCGCCGACCAACTGGCCAGCGCCGACCTGGTGATCCTCAACAAGAGCGACCTGATCAGCCCTGAAGACCTGGCCCGTGTGCGCCTGGAAGTCGCGGAAGAACTGCCGCCCGCGGTGAAGATCATTGAAGCCAGCAGCGGTCGTTTGCCGTTGGACGTGCTGATCGGCCTGGGTGCCGGCTCCGAAGAGCATATCGACGGTCGCCACAGTCATCACGACCATCACCATGACGGTGAAGACGATCATGACCATGATCACGACGCCTTCGACTCCATCTCCATCGACCTGCCGCAGGCCGATGAAGCGCTGCTGCTCGACGCCCTGACCCAGTTGGTGGTGCAACACGGCATCCTGCGCGTCAAAGGCTTCGCTGCGATTCCGAACAAGCCGATGCGCCTGCTGATCCAAGGGGTGGGTACGCGTTTCGACAAGCACTTCGACCGTGCCTGGGGCCCGGACGAAGCACGCATCACACGCTTGGTGCTGATCGGTCAGGACCTCGACGCGGCGGGCCTTGAAGCGCAACTGCGCGCAGCCCTCAGCGTTTAACCCATGCACCTGCTCAGGACCCAGCCCGGTGGTTTCGTCTCGGACGACAATATTGCCGACCTCGGACAAACCCCCGCTGATCTGGTGATCCTGTGCAGCGGCGATTCCAGCCTGGCGCTGCTGGCCGAAGCGGCCCAGCAGTTGCCGGACGATTACCCCAGCTTTCGCTTGGCCAACCCGATGCAGGTGCAGAACCATGCCTCGGTCGACCTGTATGTCGATGAGGTGCTGCGCCACGCCAAGGTCATCCTGATTTCCCTGCATGGTGGCATCGGTTATTGGCGTTACGGCATTGAGCGTCTGGTGGAATTGGCCGAGCGTGGCGTTCAACTGATTCTGGTGCCGGGGGATGATCGCCCGGACCCTGAGCTCAGCGGACTAAGTACCGTCGGCGCCGAAGAGCGTGATCGCCTCTGGCACTTCCTGCGCCAGGGCGGCCTGGGCAATGCCCTGGATTTCTATCGCTGCCTGGCCAGCACTTACCTGGGCCGTGATTACGCCTGGGCCGAGCCGCAAACCTTGCCGCGCACGGCGATTTATCACCCGCACCGTGCCAGCGCCCGGCTGAATGATTGGCAGGCCGACTGGAATGCCGAGTGGCCGGTGGCGGCGGTGTTGTTCTATCGCTCGCATTTGCAGGCAGCCAATACCGGTTTTATCGATGTGTTCTGCCAGCGCTTGCAGGCGGCGGGTCTCAACCCGTTGCCGATGGCGGTGGCCAGTTTGAAAGAACCCGGCTGCCTGGCGGTGGTCGAGGACCTGCTGGACGAGGTCGGCGCGGCGGTGATTCTCAACACCACCGGCTTCGCCCAGTCCAGCCCGGAAGCGCCGCACTTGCGGCCGTTTCGCCGCAATATCCCGGTGATCCAGGCGATCTGCGCCCAGGACAACCAGCCCGGCTGGGAAGCGAGCGACCAAGGTCTTGGCCCCCGCGACCTGGCGATGCACATTGCCTTGCCGGAGCTGGACGGGCGGATCATCAGCCGGCCGATCAGCTTCAAGGACCTGGCCTGGCGCAGTGAGCGCAGCCAGTCGGATGTGGTGTGCTACCGCGCCGCGCCGGAGCGCATGGATTTTGTTGCTGAGCTGGCGCGGCGCTGGGTCGAGTTGGCGCGAGTGCCGAATGGCGACAAGCGCATCGCGCTGATCCTCGCCAATTACCCGACCCGCGACGGTCGTATCGGCAATGGTGTCGGCCTGGATACGCCGGCGGCGGCGTTGAATATCCTGCGTGCCCTGCAGGCCGAAGGCTACCCGGTGTCGGATGCATTGCCGGAAAGCGGCACGGCACTGATCCACGCTTTGCTCGGCGGCGTTACCAATGACCTCGACAGCCTCGACCTGCGCCCCTGCCACCAAAGCCTGGGCCTGGAGGACTACGAGGCGATGTTCAGCCGCTTGCCCGCGGCCAATCGCCAGGCGGTGCTGGAGCGCTGGGGCACGCCTCATCACGACCCGATGTTCCGCGATGGCCGCATGATGGTCGCCGGCCTGCGCCTGGGCCTGACGTTCGTCGGTATCCAGCCGGCGCGGGGTTATCAGGTGGACGCCAGCGCCGTTTACCACGACCCGGACCTGGTACCGCCCCACGGTTACCTGGCGTTCTACTTCTGGTTGCGCCACACCTACGGTGCCCACGGCGTGATCCATGTAGGCAAACATGGCAACCTTGAATGGTTGCCGGGCAAGGGCGTCGGCTTGTCGGAAAACTGCTGGCCCGATGCGCTGCTGGGGCCGCTGCCGAATATCTACCCGTTTATCGTCAACGATCCGGGCGAGGGCGCCCAGGCCAAGCGACGCACCCAGGCGGTGATCATCGATCACTTGATGCCGCCCCTGACCCGTGCCGAAACCTACGGCCCCCTGCGTAACCTTGAGCTGCTGGCGGACGAGTACTACGAAGCGCAACTGCTGGATCCGCGTCGCGCCCTGGAGTTGCAGAAAGACATCCTCAAGCTGGTGCGCGAAACCCGCATCGACCAGGAACTTGAGCTGGAGAGCGACGCCGACGCCGCCGTCTGGCTGCCGCGCCTGGACACGTACCTGTGCGACTTGAAAGAGTCGCAGATCCGCGATGGCCTGCACATCTTTGGCGAGTCGCCGGCAGGTCGCCTGCGTATCGATACTTTGCTGGCCTTGCTGCGCATCCCGCGTGGCGATGGCCGTGGTCCGCAATCGAGTCTGCTGCGTGTGTTGGCCAAGGCCTTTGACTTGGGCTTTGATCCGCTGGATTGCGCTTTGGCCGAGCCCTGGACCGGGCGCCGTCCCCAGGTCTTGCAGAAGATCGATGCGCAGTTGTGGCGCACCGCCGGCGATACCCGCGAGCGCCTGGAGCTGTATGCCGCGCGGCTGATCGAACAGGCGCTGGAGGGGCCGCTTGAACAGCTGGAAGAGCCCGGTTGGGAGGATGTGAAGGCCGTTATCGAAAGCCTGCGCATCGTGGTGGCGCCGCGTCTGGACGCTTGTGGCCCGGCGGAAATGTGTGGCTTGCTGGATGCCCTCAGTGGCCGTTTTGTGCCTGCCGGCCCAAGTGGCGCGCCGAGCCGCGGACGTTTGGATGTGCTGCCGACGGGTCGCAATTTTTTCACCGTCGACGTGCGCAACCTGCCCACTACCACGGCCTGGCGCATCGGCTTTCAATCCGCCAACCTGATTCTCGAGCGACATTTGCAAGACCACGGCGACCACCTGCGCCAACTCGGCCTGTCGGTATGGGGCACTGCCACCATGCGCACCGGCGGCGACGACATCGCCCAGGCCATGGCGCTGATGGGCGTGCGCCCGGTGTGGGCGACCGGCAGCCAACGGGTGGATGATTTTGAAATACTGCCGATCAGCCTGCTGGACCGCCCGCGTGTCGACGTGACCCTGCGTGTGTCCGGGTTCTTCCGCGATGCCTTCGCCAACCTGATCCGCCTGTTCGACGCCGCGGTGCAGGCAGTGGCGGCGCTGGATGAACCGGACGATATGAACCCGCTGGCCGCCAAGGTGCGCAGTGAGCGTGAGGCGTTGCTCACATCTGGCCTGGACGCAGAAGCTGCGGCGAAACAAGCCGGTTGGCGCATTTTCGGCGCCAAGCCGGGCGCCTATGGTGCGGGCGTGCAGGGCGCGGTCGACGGTCGCCTGTGGCAAAGCCGTGAGGACTTGGCCGAGGTTTACCTCAACTGGGGCGGCTACGCCTATGGAGGTTCCGATGAAGGCACCGCCGCCCGTGCGCAATTCGCTCAGCGCTTGAGCCAGGTGCAGGCGGTGCTGCAGAACCAGGACAATCGTGAGCACGACCTGCTGGATTCCAACGACTACTACCAATTCCAGGGCGGCATGCTCGCTGCCGTGGAAACCCTCAGCGGTGACAAGGCCGCCAGCTACCATGGTGACCACAGCCAACCGGACCTGCCGAAGATCCGCACTCTGAAGGAAGAGCTGAACCGGGTGATCCGCTCCCGCGCCGCCAACCCCAAGTGGATCGAAGGCGTGAAGCGCCATGGCTATAAAGGTGCATTCGAGATGGCGGCGACCGTGGACAACCTGTTCGCTTTCGACGCCACCACGGCGCTGATCGACGATCATCAATACGCGCTGCTGGCCGATGCCTACCTGCTCGACCCCGACACCCGCGCCTTTGTGCAGCAACACAACCCCGACGCTTTGCGGGACATGACCGAGCGCATGCTCGAAGCCCAGCAGCGGGGCATGTGGCAGGAGCCGGGGGCGTATCGCGAGGCGCTGGAAAACCTGTTGCTGGATATAGAAGAGGACGGCTAAAGGCGGGCTCGTTGTGGTGAGCAGGCTTGTGTCGCAGAATTTGAAGAGGGATCGCATGACTGATATTCCCCATTTCCCGCTGTCCGCCGTAGTCGGCGCCGATGACCTGAAACTGGCGCTGTGCCTGACTGCCATCGACCCGAAGATCGGCGGTGTGCTGATCGAAGGTCCGCGCGGCATGGCCAAGTCGACCTTGGCGCGCGGTTTGGCGGACCTGTTGGCCAGTGGTCAGTTCGTGACGTTGCCTTTGGGCGCCACCGAAGAGCGCCTTGTGGGCACGCTGGACCTGGACGCCGCGTTGGGCGAGGGGCGGGCGCAGTTCTCACCCGGGGTCTTGGCGAAGGCCGATGGCGGCGTATTGTACGTCGATGAGGTCAACCTGCTGCCCGACCACTTGGTGGATGTGCTGCTGGACGTGGCCGCCAGCGGCACCAACCTGATCGAGCGCGATGGTATTTCCCATCGCCATTCGGCGCGCTTCGTGCTGATCGGCACCATGAACCCGGAGGAAGGTGAGTTGCGACCGCAGCTGCTCGACCGTTTCGGTTTCAACGTGGCGTTGAGTGGGCAGACCTTGCCGGTCGAGCGTGGGCAGATCATTCGTCGTCGCCTGGATTTCGACAGCGACCCGGCGGCGTTCTGCGCACAATGGGATGAGTCGCAGGCAGCCTTGCGAGAGCGCTGCACTCAGGCGCGGGCGCGGCTGGATGCCATCGCGCTGGACGATGAGACGCTGGCTCGGATCACCGAACGGTGCTTCGCTGCGGGCGTCGACGGGTTGCGTGCGGACCTGGTCTGGTTGCGCGGCGCTCGGGCCCATGCCGCCTGGCGGGGTGCCCATGCTATCGGCGAGGAAGATATTGAAGCTGTGGCGGAGTTTGCCTTGCGCCATCGCCGCCAAGAGCAGGCCACTCCTTCGAGTCCACCGAGTGAAGGGCAATCGCCCAAGTCCTCCGACGCTTCCCCAGGCCAAGGCCAATGGGGTGACATGCCCGCACCGGCTTTGCCCACCGGCGCACGCCGCGATGTGCCGGCCTGGCCAAAAAAGCCCTAGGCATTCGCCCCCGACCTGACGCGGGGGCGGATGCCCGCCCCAACGCGGGGCAACTGGACAGAGGCAGGCACGGCAAGGCGCGCAGCGCGAAACAGGGCTCGATCAATTGGCCGGGCACCTTGCTCGGTGGGCGCCCGCAAACCCGTGAGGATCTGCTTTATCACCTGCGCAGTCGTTCGGCCCCCGCGTTGTGGCTGGTGATTGTCGATGCGTCGGCGTCCACCCGGCGACATCACGCGCTTTCCGACGCCAAGGGCGTGTTGGCGCAGTTGTTTGATGA
This sequence comes from Pseudomonas simiae, assembly GCF_000934565.1. Taxonomy (NCBI): domain Bacteria; kingdom Pseudomonadati; phylum Pseudomonadota; class Gammaproteobacteria; order Pseudomonadales; family Pseudomonadaceae; genus Pseudomonas; species Pseudomonas simiae. Next base: position 2,618,155 of record NZ_CP010896.1, read on the forward strand.
TGCCTACCGCCAGCGGGCACGGATGGCGTTGTTGACGGCCAGCGGGCATTCGCCCAACTGGCAGGTCCAGGGATTGAAGGCGGCGAAGGGCTTGGCGGGTTGGCTGGACCAGTTGGGCGCGGGCGGCGGCACGCCATTACTCGCGGCGCTTGTAGAGGCCAGGCATTGGCTGGCACTGCGGCGTGCGCGTTATCCGGCTGAGCAACAGCGGTTGCTGGTGATCACTGACGGACGACTCAAGGATATCGCCGGGTTACCGTTGCTGGAGTGCCCTGGCGTGCTGGTGGATATCGAGCGTGGGCCGATCAGGTTGGGTCGGGCTCAAGAGTTGGCGGCTGGGTTGCAGCTGGATTATCGGCATATCGATGACTTGTAGCGCCTGGACGATCGCTTTCGCAGGCAAGCCAGCTCCCACATTTGATAGGCGGTGCAGTCAAAGTGTGGCCGCTGGCTTGCCTGCGATAAGGCCCTCCAATACACCAAAAATCCTTCAGCCAGCCCCCGGCACATTCGGCCAAAGGTCCGCCACCAGAAACAGCCGCTCAGCTTCCTCCCAATCCTCACCCACCTGCACCAGTCGCACCAGCAACTGCGCCGGGGCCATGGGGTCCAGGTCGGCCAGCCAGCCTTGCATCTGCGCCTCGCTCCACACCTGATCCGCCGGGTAATGCGCCGGCGCCAGCCACGCATGCCGGGGCAGGGGTTGCCAGCGGCCCGGCTGGCTGAGGCTGACAAACGCTTGCCAATCGCGCTGATGCAACCAGCGCCCACGCAGGTGCTGCGGATGGGCGCCGACGGGGGCTTGAGCCTGGCCGGGCCAGGGGTAGAGCAGGTAACCGCCCAGCCACAAATGCGCATCGAATTGCTGTATATCCAGCGCCGCCAACGCCTCGCGGCTTTCCGCACGCGCTGATATCGGCAGTTGATGCTGGGCCAGATGAGCCAGTTTGCGGTCCAACCGATCATGGCAACCCGGTCCCAGCCATTGCGCCGTGTCCTGGCCGTGGCCATCCTGTGGCCCAAGATAAAGTTTGATCGCCAGCTCCAGGTGATGCACCCCATCGCGGTCGCGCAGCAGCATGTCCAGCTCGCCGAGGGTATGCCCGGCACGCCGGATCGGCAGGTTGGCGGCCAGCAATTCCACGCCCGGCGCATGTTGCACCGCGAACTGCCACAGGCGTTCGTAATAGAGGCCCAGGCGCCGCGTGCGTGACAGGCTGAGCCATTGCTGCAAGGCGCCGCTGTCCTGATCAAGTTGGCGCAGCCAGCGTTCCAGTTGATGCGGTGCCTGCACCCAATCGCTGCCGGCCAGCGGGTGGCGTTGCGGCCACGGTGTGCGCGCGAGCATCGGCGGGGCGAGCATCACCCACGCCAGGTCGCGCACTTCGGGGTGGCGCAGCTGTCGGGGCAGGGTGTGCAGATCCGGGAACACAGTCATGGTCCGAGCATAGCCGTTTAAAGGTTGCATGGGTGGCTGAGAACTATTGTCATCAAGGCTTCATGGCGACAAAGGATTTTGCCTGGGGCGGCCTTTCGCCCATAATCCTTCTTTTTGCCACACCCCACATCCCGCAGGAGCCCCATGGAGCAATTTCGCAATATCGGCATTATCGGTCGCCTGGGCAGTACCCAGGTGTTGGACACCGTCCGCCGGCTGAAAAAATTCCTGCTGGAACGCCATCTGCATGTGATCCTCGAAGACACCATCGCTGAAATCCTCCCCGGCCACGGCCTGCAGACTTCATCGCGCAAGATGCTCGGCGAAGTCTGTGACATGGTGATTGTGGTCGGTGGCGACGGCAGCCTGCTGGGTGCGGCCAGGGCCTTGGCTCGGCATAACGTGCCGGTGCTGGGGATCAACCGTGGCAGCCTGGGGTTCCTCACCGATATCCGCCCCGATGACCTGGAAGTCGAAGTGGCCAAGGTGCTCGACGGCCATTACCTGGTGGAAAACCGCTTCCTGCTGCAAGCTGAAGTGCGTCGCCACGGCGAAGCCATCGGCCAGGGCGATGCCTTGAATGACGTGGTGCTGCACCCCGGCAAGTCCACGCGGATGATCGAGTTCGAGCTCTATATAGACGGCCAGTTCGTGTGCAGCCAGAAGGCCGACGGCCTGATCGTTGCCACGCCTACCGGCTCCACGGCCTACGCGCTGTCGGCGGGCGGCCCGATCATGCATCCCAAGCTGGATGCCATTGTGATCGTGCCGATGTACCCCCATATGTTGTCGAGCAGGCCTATTGTGGTCGATGGCAACAGTGAGCTGAAAATCGTGGTGTCCAAAGACATGCAGATCTACCCCCAGGTGTCGTGTGACGGGCAGAACCATTTCACCTGCGCCCCCGGTGACACCATCACCGTGAGCAAGAAGGCACAGAAGTTGCGGTTGATCCACCCGCTGGACCACAACTACTACGAAGTGTGCCGCACCAAGCTGGGCTGGGGCAGCCGCTTGGGGGGTGGAGGCGACTGATGCTCGATCCCGCGCGTAGCTACGACCTGATTGGTGACGTGCACGGTTGCGCCCATACCCTTGAGCACCTGCTCGACCTGTTGGGCTACCACAAGCAGGGCGGCACCTGGCGCCACCCGTCGCGCATGGCGGTGTTCCTCGGCGATATCATCGACCGTGGCCCGCGCATCCGCGAGGCCTTGCACATCGTCCACGACATGGCCGAGGCCGGCCAGGCGCTGTGCATCATGGGCAACCATGAGTTCAACGCCCTGGGCTGGACCACGCCCGCACCGCCTGGCAGTGGCAAACAGTTCGTGCGCGAACACAACCCACGGCACGCGCGATTGATCCACGAGACCCTGACCCAATTCGAACAGCACCCGGCCGACTGGCACGACTTCCTCGGCTGGTTCTACGACATGCCGCTGTTTGTCGATGCCGGACGCTTCCGCGTGGTGCACGCCTGCTGGGATAACGGCTTTATCGATCCGCTGCGCGCGACTTTTCCGAACGGATGCATCGACCAGCATTTCCTGCAGGCCGCCGCCGTACCGGGCAGTTTTGCCTGTAATGCGTTCGACCGCCTGCTGCGTGGCACCGACATGCGCCTGCCGGATGGCTTGACGCTGACCGGTGGCGATGGCCTGACGCGCTCATTCTTCCGCACCAAGTTCTGGGAAGACGACCCCAAGACCTACGGCGATATCGTGTTCCAGCCCGACGCCTTGCCGGAACCGGTGGCGCGTACGCCGTTGTCGTCCACCGAAAAGAATTCCCTGCTGCGCTACGGCGTCGACGAACCCTTGCTGTTCGTCGGCCATTACTGGCGCAGCGGCAAACCGGCGCCGATCCGACCGAACCTGGCCTGCCTGGACTACAGCGCAGTGCTGTATGGCAAGCTGGTGGCCTACCGTCTGGATCAGGAGACGCGGCTGGATCCGAATAAATTCGTATGGGTCGACGTTGAGCGGCCCGAGGTCATCAAATGAGTGCTGTGGCGGTATTACGCTTACCCTTGAGCGTCGACCTGGGCGGCTTTGTCCTGCTGCTGCAACGTATGCAAGTCCCCCATCGTGTCAGTGAAGAGGCGGGTGAGCAGGTGTTGTGGGTGCCCGAGAACATCAGCGACGACGTGCGCGTACTGTACCAACGCTTTCCTGCCGGGGACCCGGACCAGCAACTGGATATTCCCGAGCAGGCTCCGGTCAAGCGGCCCGGGTTCATTCAGCAACTGCGGCACAGCCCGTTGACCGCTTTGGTGCTGCTGGCAAGTATCATTGTTGGCGCCGTGACCTTGCTCGGTGAAAACCTGCAAGCCATGAGCTGGCTGACGTTCCTGCCATTTCGCATCGTCGGCGAGTACATCCAGTTCACGCCGCTGGCCGATAGCCTGGCGGCGGGGCAGTGGTGGCGGCTGGTCACCCCGATGCTGATCCACTTTGGCATCCTGCACCTGGCCATGAACGGCATGTGGTACTGGGAACTGGGCCGGCGCATCGAAGCGCGCCAGGGCAGCATCAACTTGCTGGGCCTGACGCTGTTGTTCAGCCTGGTGTCCAACTACGCTCAATATGCTTATGGCGGCCCCGGCCTGTTCGGTGGGTTGTCCGGCGTGCTGTATGGCCTGCTCGGGCATTGCTGGATTTTTCAATTATTGTCGCCTAACCCGGCCTATCGCTTGCCCCGCGGGGTGCTGGTGATGATGCTGGTATGGCTGCTGCTCTGCCTGTCGGGGCTGGTCTCGATGATCGGTTTCGGCGAAATCGCCAACGCTGCCCATGTCGGCGGCCTGGTTATCGGTTGCCTGACGGGTTTGCTGGGTGGGCTATACAGCCGCCGCAAAGCGTCTATTTGATAAGGAAGAGCCTTATGTCCTCTTTTGCTGAAATGATCGAAAACATCACGCCGGACATCTACGAGAGCCTCAAGCTCGCCGTGGAGATCGGCAAATGGTCCGATGGCCGCAAGCTCTCTGCCGAACAGCGCGAACTGTCGTTGCAGGCCATGATCGCCTGGGAAATCCAGAACCTGCCGGAAGACCAGCGCACCGGCTACATGGGCCCGCAGGAATGTGCGTCCAAGTCCGCGCCGGTGCCGAACATCCTGTTCAAGTCGGATGCGATCCATTGATTGAAATTGGTCGCGGTGCAGTCAGCAAAATGTCGGCGCAACTCGGTGAGCCGACCGTTCAATATGCGTTTCGCCTAGGCGATGCCGAGGTACCGGTCAATCCATTGATCGGTACTCACGTGCGCCTGGAATACCTTGGTGCCATTCATTGCAGCCATTGCGGCCGCAAGACCAAGACCAGCTTCAGCCAGGGTTACTGCTACCCGTGCATGACCAAGCTGGCCCAGTGTGACCTGTGCATCATGAGCCCCGAGCGTTGCCATTACGATGCCGGCACCTGCCGCGATCCGGGCTGGGGCGAAAAATTCTGCATGACCGACCACGTGGTGTACCTGGCGAACTCGTCGGGGATCAAGGTTGGCATCACCCGCGCCACCCAGTTGCCGACGCGCTGGCTGGACCAGGGTGCAAGCCAGGCGCTGCCGATCATGCGCGTGGCGACGCGCCAGCAGTCCGGGTTCGTCGAAGACCTGTTCCGCAGTCAGGTGGCCGACAAAACCAACTGGCGCGCGCTGCTCAAGGGCGACGCCCAAGCGGTCGACCTCAAGCAGGTGCGCGATGAGCTGTTCGCTTCCTGCGCCGAAGGCTTGCTCGGTTTGCAGGAACGCTTTGGCCTGCAGGCCATCCAACCGGTGACCGACATCGAACCGATCGAAATCCGCTACCCGGTGGAGCAGTATCCGGCCAAGATCGTCAGCTTCAACCTGGACAAGAACCCGATTGCCGAAGGCACGCTGCTGGGGATCAAGGGCCAATACCTGATCTTCGACACCGGCGTTATCAATATTCGTAAGTACACGGCCTACCAGCTCGCCGTGCATCAGTAGAAGGATGCCACCCATGCGCACCGAACAACCGAAGATGATTTACCTGAAGGACTATCAGGCGCCGGACTACCTGATCGAAGAGACGCACCTGACCTTCGAGTTGTTCGAGGACCACAGCCTGGTCCACGCGCAGCTGGTGATGCGCCGCAACCCTGAGCGCGGCGCGGGGTTGCCGCCGTTGGTGCTGGATGGACAACAGCTGGAATTGTTGAGCGTGAACCTTGCCGATCAAGCACTCGGCGCTGATGACTACCAACTGACCGACAGCCACCTGACGGTCCAGCCGAAAAGTGCGAGTTTTACCCTGGACACCACGGTAAAAATCCACCCGGAAACGAACACCGCCCTGGAAGGCCTGTACAAGTCCGGCAGCATGTTCTGCACCCAGTGCGAGGCCGAAGGTTTCCGCAAGATCACTTACTACCTCGACCGCCCGGACGTGATGAGTACCTTCACCACCACGGTCATCGCCGAACAGCATCGCTACCCGATCCTGCTGTCCAACGGCAACCCGATCGCCAGCGGTCCTGGCGAAGACGGCCGCCACTGGGCAACCTGGGAAGACCCGTTCAAGAAACCGGCGTACCTGTTTGCCCTGGTTGCAGGTGACCTGTGGTGTGTCGAAGATACGTTCACCACCATGACTGACCGTGTCGTAGCGCTGCGTATCTACGTCGAGCCGGAAAACATCGACAAGTGCCAGCACGCGATGACCAGCCTGAAGAAGTCCATGCGCTGGGACGAAGAAACCTATGGTCGCGAGTACGATCTCGACATCTTCATGATCGTGGCGGTGAACGACTTCAACATGGGCGCCATGGAAAACAAGGGCCTCAACATCTTCAACTCCAGTGCCGTGCTGGCCCGTGCCGAAACCGCTACCGACGCCGCGCACCAGCGGGTCGAGGCGATCGTCGCCCACGAATACTTCCACAACTGGTCGGGTAACCGCGTGACCTGCCGCGACTGGTTCCAGCTGTCGCTCAAGGAAGGCTTCACCGTGTTCCGTGATTCGGGCTTCTCCGCCGACATGAACTCGGCCACGGTCAAGCGCATCCAGGACGTGGCGTACTTGCGCACCCACCAGTTCGCCGAAGACGCCGGCCCGATGGCCCACGCGGTGCGGCCGGACAGCTTCATCGAAATCTCCAACTTCTATACCCTGACCGTGTATGAAAAAGGCTCCGAAGTGGTGGGCATGATCCACACCTTGCTCGGTGCCGAAGGCTTCCGCAAAGGCAGCGATCTGTACTTCGAACGCCATGATGGCCAGGCCGTGACCTGCGACGACTTCATCAAGGCCATGGAAGACGCCAACGGCGCCGACCTGACGCAGTTCAAACGCTGGTACAGCCAGGCCGGCACGCCACGTCTGGCGGTGAGCGAGTCCTACGATGCGGTGGCCAAAACCTACAGCCTGACCTTCCGCCAGAGCTGCCCGGAAACCCCGGACAAGGCGGAAAAACTGCCGTTCGTGATCCCTGTGGAATTGGGCTTGCTGGACGCTAAGGGCAGCAGTATGGCCTTGCGCCTGGCCGGTGAAGCGACCGCTGGCGCCACGTCGCGCGTGATCTCGGTGACCGAGGCCGAGCAGACCTTCACGTTCGTTGATATCCCTGAGCAACCGTTGCCTTCGCTGCTGCGCGGGTTCTCTGCGCCGGTCAAGCTGAGTTTCCCGTACAACCGCGATCAACTGATGTTCCTGATGCAGCATGACAGCGACGGTTTCAACCGCTGGGATGCCGGCCAGCAGTTGTCGGTGCAGGTGTTGCAGGAACTGATTGCCCAGCATCAACAGGGCCAGGCGTTGCACATGGATCAGCGCTTGATCACCGCGCTGCGCAGCGTGTTGAGCGACGAAAGCCTGGACCAGGCGATGGTTGCGGAGATGCTGTCGCTGCCGGGTGAAGCCTACCTGACCGAAATCAGCGAGGTGGCGGATGTGGATGCCATCCACGCCGCCCGCGAGTTTGCGCGCAAGCAATTGGCGGATAACCTGCATGAAGCCCTGTGGCTGCGTTACCAGGCCAATCGCGAGCTGTCCAAGCAAACGCCGTACGTGGCGGCCGCCGAGCACTTCGCCCGTCGCGCATTGCAAAACATCGCGCTGTCGTACCTGATGCTCAGCGGCAAGCCGGAAGTGTTGGCGGCGACTCTCGAGCAGTTCGACACCAGCGACAACATGACCGAGCGCCTGACCGCGCTGGCGGTGCTGGTGAATTCGCCGTTCGAAGCGGAGAAGGCCCAGGCCCTGGCGGTGTTTGCCGAGAACTTCAAGGACAACCCGTTGGTCATGGACCAGTGGTTCAGCGTGCAGGCCGGCAGCACCTTGCCGGGCGGGCTGGCGCGCGTGAAGGCGTTGATGGAACACCCGGCGTTCAACATCAAGAACCCCAACAAGGTGCGCGCCTTGATGGGGGCCTTTGCCGGGCAGAACCTGATCAACTTCCACGCGGCGGACGGTTCGGGTTATCGCTTCCTGGCGGACCTGGTGATCGAGTTGAATGGTTTCAATCCGCAGATCGCTTCGCGGCAGTTGGCGCCGTTGACCCGCTGGCGCAAATACGACAGCGCACGCCAGGCGCTGATGAGGGCAGAGCTGGAGCGCATTCGGTCGTCTGGTGAGCTGTCGAGCGATGTGTTCGAAGTGGTCAGCAAGAGCCTGGCTTAAGCTGGAGCGATGAATAAAAAACGGCCTGTTCGACAGGCCGTTTTTTTTCGCCTCAGATAACCGGCGGGCGAGGGGAGTCCAGGCCGATATCGATGGGGAAACGCTCGGCGATGATGCCGTGCGGTACACCCAGTGGTATGGCGCTGGCATGGTCGAGACGGGTGACGTGCTCGGCCGACAATTGCACATTCAACGCGCCCAAGGTGCTGTCCAGTTGGGCGCGAGTGCGCGAACCCAGGATCGGGATCAGTGCGGTGGTGGAGCGGCGCGCCTTTTCCCGTAGCCAGCCGATGGCAACGTGGGTCGGGGAGGCTTCAACTTCGGCGGCGACCGCCAGCAGGGTATCCAGCACGGCGGTTTCACGGGCGCTGTGTTCGGCGTGCACCAGGATCCCAAGTTTGTTGGCGCGGTTGTCGTCCTGGGTGTTGCGGTACTTGCCTGTCAGGAAGCCACCGCCGAGGGGCGACCACAGTGTTGCAGCCAGGCCCAGGGCTTCGGCCATCGGCAGCAATTCGCGGTCGGCGGTGCGCTCGACCAGACTGTATTCCACCTGGATGCCGATGATCGGCGCGAAGTTGCGCACTTCGGCCAGCAGGTCGGCGCGGGCAATACGCCAGGCGGGAAAGTTGGAAAGGCCGGCGTAGTGGATCTTGCCGGCGCGGACCAGGTCGTCGAGGCCGCGCAGGATCTCTTCCATGGGCGTGACGTTGTCGCTCATGTGCGCCCAGAGCAGGTCGATCCGGTCGGTGTTCAGGCGTTTGAGGCTGTCTTCCACCGAGCGAACCAGGTTCTTGCGATTGTTGCCCAGCCTGATCGTGCCTTCATCCGATGGCTGGGAGCGCAAGGTGTACTTGGTGGCCACCACCAGGTTGTCACGCTCGGTGGCGATAAACTCACCCAGCAGTTTTTCGGCCTGGCCGAACTGGTAGCCGTTGGCGGTATCGAGAAAGTTGCCGCCGGCCTCAAGGTAGCCGTCGAAGATTTGTTTGGCTTCATCGCGTTCGGCGCCATGGCCCCAGCCCGTACCGAAATTAGCGGTGCCCAAGGCCAGTTCAGATACCTGCAGACCGCTGCGGCGGCCAAAGACTTTATTGCGCATAGAAGGACTCCTGAGGCTGTGATGGTTAATACATGTCTATCAACATGTATTAAATATGATGCTGGTAATGTATTCGGTCAAGAGGCTTTTTCACTGCTGACGTTTTCTGACAGGGGGCTCTGCTAAGCTGCATCACTTTTTTTCTCGGCAGGCATTCCCGTGTCGCGCACCACTCGTCTACTGACTTTGCTCCAGGCCTTGCGGGGCAAGAAACGCCCGGTGACTGCTGCCGTGCTGGCGGCGCAGCTAGAGGTGTCCGAGCGTACGCTTTACCGCGACATTGCCGAATTGACTGCATTGGGCGCGCCGATTTTCGGCGAGGCGGGGGTTGGATATGTGTTGCGAAGCGGCCTGTTTCTGCCGCCTTTGATGCTGAACGCCGAGGAAACCGAGGCTATCGTGCTCGGCTTGCGTTACGTGGATCAGCGCGGTGATGACGTGCTCAGCCGCGCCGCCGCCAATGCTTTGGCGAAAATCGCCGACGTGCTCGACCCGGCCGCTCAGGAAGCCTTGCGCAACCCAACGGTATTGCCCGGCCCGCCAGGGTTCGGTTATCCGGAAAACCGCGTACCCCTCAACGTGTTTCGCGAAGCCATTCGCAGCCAGGCCAAATTGCAGATCGATTACGCAGACGCCAGCCAGACCCAGAGCCAACGTCTGATTTGGCCCCTGGCCTTGGGGTTCTTGAACGAAGTGCGGGTGATCGTCGCCTGGTGTGAATTGCGTGGCGCGTATCGCACCTTCCGCACCGACCGTGTGGCCAGTGCCCAACCCCATGGCGAGCGTTATCCGGGGCGGCGCAGTGATTGGCTACGGGCCTGGCGCAAGCTGATGGAACAGAATGAGGACGGGCCGTTTACTCCTGACAAAAACTGACACAACCCTGGCTTAGCATGGCGTCACCAATCACCTACAAAGGAGCTGTGCCATGTCTATTCCCGAGTTGGCGCCGGCCATCATGGCCTACCTCGAGGCGGCCAACAGCCGTGACACCTCGGCTGTCGCCGATTGTTTTGCCGACGACGCCAATGTGTTCGATGAGGGGCAGCATCAAGTCGGCACCGTTGCCATCGCGCGCTGGATGGAAGACACCGCGCGCCGTTACCAGCCGCGGGTCGAAGTGCTCAAGGTGCAACACCGAACGGGCAAGGTGCTGGTCAGTAATGTGGTGTCTGGCAATTTTCCCGGAAGCCCGTTGGAGCTGCGCTACACCTTTCGATTGAACGAGCAGGGTAAGATTTCGCGACTGGATATTTCCCTGTAGGTCATACTGGCGGGCATGACTTTCGACTCGCCCCGCGCTGCCTACCAATACGCCATTGCTCAACCGGGCTTCGTTGCCGACGACGCTCAGCGTCGAGCGGTCGACGCGCTGCAAGCCTGCCATGAAGCCCTACATCGGGGGCGTGCGCCAATCATCGGCGTCTACCTGTGGGGGCCAGTGGGGCGTGGCAAGACCTGGCTGATGGACCAGTTCTACCAGAGCCTGCGGGTGCCTGCGCGGCGCCAGCACTTTCATCACTTCATGGCGTGGGTGCATCAACGGCTGTTCCAACTGACAGGCACCCATGACCCCTTGCAGGCCCTGGCGCGCGAGCTGAGCCAGGAGGTGCGCGTGCTGTGCTTCGATGAGCTGTTCGTCAATGACATCGGTGACGCGATCATCCTGGGACGCTTGTTTCAGGTGATGTTCGAGGAAGGCGTGGTGATGGTCTGCACGTCGAATCAACCGCCTGGGCAGTTGTACGCCGATGGCTTCAACCGGGAGCGTTTTTTGCCGGGCATTGCGGCAATAGAACAGCATATGCAGGTGGTGGCCGTGGACGGCGAAAAGGACCACCGCTTGCACCCGGGCGTGGCGTTTCAGCGCTATTGGGTCAATCAACCCGACGCGCTGGCCGGTGTATTCAAGCAATTGGCGCAAGGGCAGGCGGTGCAGAGTGGGCCGGTGACTGTCGGTCATCGCTCGATCATCGCGCAGCAGTCCAGCGACACAGTGCTCTGGTGCAATTACGCGGACCTGTGCGAGCAACCCCTCGCGGCGATGGATTTCATGCTGCTGTGCGATCGCTTCAAGGCGATCCTGTTGGGTGAAGTGCCCAACCTCAGTGCGCAAAAACGCCCCGGCCGGATCGCCCGAGGTACCGAAGATGGCGCACAGCGCGTGGAGGCGGGTGATCGCGAGTTGCCGCAATTGTCGGTGCACGATGACAGTGTGCGTCGTTTCATCGCCCTGGTGGACGAGTGCTACGACCGCAAGGTGCCATTGTTCATCGAGGCGCGGGTACCTCTGGAGTGTCTTTATACCGAGGGTTACCTGGAGTTTGCGTTCCGTCGGACATTGAGCCGCCTGCGGGAAATGCAGTTGCTGCGTTTCGCCTGAGGGCGTGTGAAAAAACACAGGAATCGGCTGATTGTCAGCTTTCAACGGCACAGCCTTGGCGCTTTCATGCGCATTTTTGTAGTTAATCTCCTTCATCTGTGTCCGGCTCCACGCTTACAATCGTGCCCCTATAGGGAGCCGATTCCCTTGTAGTCGTGATTGAGGACGGAAATGGACACCCCAGATATCCTGGTGCTGCAAGCCAGCTATACCAATCCCGTGCATGCGCAAGCTATTGGCCGCGTGCTCAACCATTACGCCGAGGACCCGATGGGCGGTGGCCACAGCCTGCCTGCCGATCTTCTGGAGCAGTTGCCGGGCGAGCTGGCCAAGCGACCTCATGCCTTCAGCGTGCTGGCGTTTGTGGGAGGGGAGCCGGCAGGTCTGGTGAATTGTTTTGAAGGGTTTTCCACATTTGCCTGCCGTCCGCTGGTCAATGTCCATGACGTGGTTGTGATGGATGCGTTTCGCGGGCTGGGGTTGAGCCAGAAAATGCTGCAGAAGGTCGAGGAAATTGCGCGTCAGCGGGGCTGCTGCAAAATCACCCTGGAGGTGCTGGAGGGCAATGCGGTGGCTCAGTCGGCCTATCGCAAGTTCGGTTTTGATGACTCGATATTTGATCCAGCCCACGGGCGCATGTTGTTCTGGAGCAAACCGCTTTAATCAATCACAGGCAAAAAAAAGGCGCCATTAATTAAATGGCGCCAAGTTCACCTTAGCCATAGGAGCAGGATGGTAAAGGGCCGTGCGGTTAACGCAGTTGAATCAAGTGTTCGGTAGTTCCTCGGCGGTAGATTGACCGGCTGCCTCTTTCTTCACGTTCTTCCCATCAGCCTGCGCGGTTTGTTCTGCAGTGCCGTGAGTCTTTTGCTGCATGAACGTGAAGTTGTTGTAGAACTCTTTCGAGCGCTCGGAACCACCTTCGGCGAAGGCGGCGGCGGAGGTCAGGGTCATCAGGCTGGCAAGCACCAGGGTCGAGAGTTTCATGGCAGTATTCCCATTAAGAGTGATCGGTATCCGCTCTGTCCTTGATCAGATTCATGGGGCGAGTTTGAGGTGAGTTTATTAAGTAGGAATTAACTCGGAAAAAACCGCGAAGTTAACAATTTCGTTAACTTCGGGTTAAAAGATCTTACAGCTTCCAGTCCAATGCCAGAGTGATCGAACGAGGGTCACCCCAATACACGCCATTGTAAAAACCGACACGTTCGTAATATTTTTTATCAAATAGATTGTTGACGTTAATGGATGCCGAAACATGTTCGTCAAACTGGTAGCGCGACATCAGGTTGACCACGGTGTAGGCCTGCTGGGTGATCTTGGTCGGAGTCGTGATGAGGTCGCCGTCCTGGTTCCGGCCACCCGTTGGACGCCCGGCAAATTTGTAGAACTCGCTCTGCCAATTGACCGCGCCACCTACCGTCAACCCTCGCCATTCACCCGGCAGGCGGTAGGCTGTCGACATCTTCAGCAGGTTCATCGGCTGATCGGTGTTGTTGCGTTGCTTATCGCCGTTGACCGAGTGGGTGTAGGTGTAGCCTGCGGTGAGATTCCAGTCGGGCATCACTTCGCCTGACACCTCGACTTCAAAGCCCTGCACCTTGTTGCCTTTGCCACCGGATTTATAGAACTGCTCGCGGGTCACCGGGTCGGGTGGCGCGGCGTTGTCGAGTTCGGCCACGTTATCCTGGGTGCTCCAGAAGTACGCGGTGGCCAGGTTCAACCGCTCGTTCAGCAGGCTGCCCTTGAGGCCGATTTCGTAGTTGCTGCCCACCACCGGTTCCAGGTATTTCTTGCTGGCGTCGCGTTCGTCCTGCGGGTTGAAGATATCGGTGTAGCTGGCATACACCGTGTATTGCGGTGTCAGGTCGTAGAGTAGCCCGGCGTAGGGCGTCCACATGTCGTTGTGGGTCTGGCGGGTTTTGGGTTCGGGGATACGCTGGTTATTGGCGTCATAGTCAACAGGAGTGCTTTCGATTTCCCAGCTGCCATACCGGCTGCCCAGTACCGCGTGAAGTCTGTCGGTCAGGCTCAGTCGAGTGGCCAGATACCCGGCTTTTTGTTGTTTGCTTGAGTGAGGGCCCTTGAGCCCAGTGGTACGGTCGGGGAACTTGACGATACCGCCCATATCTTGCCAATCAGGGATGGTTTCGTAGCCTTCGGGTGTGCTGTAACGCTGGTAGGGCGAGGAATCCCGCTGCTCCGACTCCCCATACCCCACCATCAATTCATGCTCGCGCCCCAGCAGTGTGTAGGTGCCGGCGAGGTTGAAGTCCACGGCATCCATTTTCGACGTGCCCACCATCTGGTTGGTCCAGGCGGTCATGCCGCTGCCGTCCGGATTCGGGAAGCCCGCGCCGCCGTAATAGACCTTGCCGTCGGTATCGCTCTGTCGGTGGGTGTAGGCGGCTTTCAGGCGCCAGTCCTCGGACAGTTTGTGGTCCAGGGAGGCAAAGGTGGTCTTGTCCTTCAGCGGCCAGGAGCTCCAGTCGGTGGCCATATTGGCGGAGCGTGACAAGCGGGCCTTGCCGCCATCGCTGTTCCAGTAGGGCAGTGTGCCCCATGAGGTGCCCTGAACATGCTTGTTCTGATAATCGAAGCCTACGGCTACCACGGTATCGTCTGTCAGGTCGGCCTCAAGAATGCCGTAGCCGACTTCCCTTTGCAGAGCGTAGTTGTCGCGAAAGGATTGGCTGTCGCGGTAAGCCATCACGGTACGTCCGCGCAGGCGCCCGTCAAATGCCAGCGGGCCGCCCACATCCAGGTAGCTGTAGTAGTTGTCATGGCTGGCGCCGCTGACGCCGGCTTTGGCTTGCCACTGTGACGTCGGGCGTTTGCGGATCATGTTGACCGTGGCCGAGGGATCGCCTGCGCCGGTAGTCAGGCCGGTCGCACCGCGTACCACTTCGATACGGTCGTAGATGATGGTGTCGGCGTCTGACTTCATGCGCCCGAATGTATTGAGCATGCCATCCACCTGGAAATTGTTGATGGAGTAACCGCGCGATGAGTAGCCGGCGCGGTCCGAATCCAGGTGTTGGACGGTCACCCCGGTGGTCTGGCGCAGCGCATCGGTCAATGTATTGAGATTGAAATCATCCATCTGCTGGCGAGTGATCACCGAGATGGATTGCGGGGTGTCTTTGACCGACAGGTTCAGGCGGGTGGCGGTGCTCATGGAACCGGTGGTGTAGGCCCCGGTGTGCTCGGTGGTGGCACCCAGGCCTTCGGCGGTGATACTGGTGGCACCGAGTTCGAGGGCGTTGTTTTCGGGGTCGGTTTCAGCCAGCAGATCCGGGCTTGCTACCACAGTGAACAGGCCGAGGGTGAAGGTCATGGAACGCGTAAAGGGCGCGAACATCGCGGAAGACTCCTTGTCGTCTTTGCAGCCTTCTCAGTAAAAGAAGGCCTTGGCTCAAAGACGAAAGGAGGCGCGGAACTTTAGGGTTAAACGAGAATGATTGTTATCTTTCTATTGCAAGGGCTCTTGTAGCACCACGTCGGTGGTGCGCTTTTTCGGCTTGATCAGGCTGAAGTCGATCAGGCCTTTCTGCTGACGCTCGTAGGGGTTGCCGATCATCAAGGGGCGAGGCGTGAAGCTGTCGCTGACCAGGCTCTTGCTGCGGTCCCATTCATCGAAACTCAGGCCCGCCAGGTCCGCCCAGGTGTGGATCAGTTGGGAGCTGCTGTACGGGCGTTGCAGGTCGCCGGCGAAACTCCAGTCGTGGCTTTCGCGCCATTTGGGGGAGGCGTAGGCCATGAACGGGATGGTGTACATCGGCGCCGTCGGCTTGCCTTCGTTGCGCCCCAAGGTGGTGTGGCCGGCGGAGTCGAAAACGTCTTCGCCATGGTCCGACAGGTACAACAGGAAGCCATTGGGGTCGGTCTTGGCGTAGTCCTTGATCAGGCTCGACACCACAAAGTCGTTGTACAGCACGGCATTGTCGTAGCTGTTATAGGTCGGCAACTGCGCATCGCTGACGCCCTCCGGTACGCCTTGGCGATCGGTGAATTTGTCGAAGGTCGGCGGATAGCGGTACTGGTAGCTCATGTGGGTGCCCAAGAGGTGCACCACGATGAACTTGCGTTCGGCGGGGTCGGCCAGCGCCTTGGAGAAGGGGGCAAGCACGTCACCGTCGTACTGGCGAGCGTTCTGGTTGCGGTTGTTGTTCAGGTACACCTGCTCGTCGGCCTGTTCGGAAAAGGTTGTGAGCATGGTGTTGCGTTTGGTCATGGTTTGCTGGTTGGTGATCCAGTAGGTCTTGTAGCCGGCCTGCTTCATCACGCTGACAATCGACGGTGTCTTGAGGTACAGGTCCGGATTTTCTTCGTCGGCAAAGGTCAGCACCTGTTGCAGTGCTTCGATGGTGTAGGGGCGCGGTGTGATGACGTTATCGAACACTGCCAGTTGATCACGCAGCTTGTCCAGTTCGGGCGTGGTGTTGCGTGGGTAGCCGTAGAGGCTCATGCGCTGGCGGTTGGTGGATTCGCCGATCACCAATACCAACGTTGACGGCTGGCCAGCCATGCTGTCCTTGAGGTTTTTCAGGGGCGGGATCTGGCTGGCGCTGGTCAGCATGCCTTGCATGTTGTCCAGCTGTTCGGTGTAGCGGCGATAGGCAACAATCATCTGCCATGGCACGGCAGGCTCGATGCGGGTTTCGAAGCGATCAATAGCCTGTTCCATGTTATCGCTGGTGGCGATCTGCTTGACCAGCGGATAACCCACCACAGCCAGCACAATGGCGGCCGCGGCGAGCATCGACTGACCGCGAGGCAGATAGACCGGGCGCAAACGGGTCCAGAGGAACACGGCGAAGGCGGTATGAGCGATGAACGCCAGCACGATCCACCAGGCAAAATACTGGGTGGCGTATTCACCGGCTTCCGAAATGTTCGACTCGAACATGATGAAGATGACGCTTTGGGAAAATTCCTGCTGGTAGATGAAGAAATAACCCAGGCTGGCCATGGAGCAAGCCCACAGCACGACGCCGATCAACGCGGCGAGCAGACGTGTACGGCGGGGGAACAGCAACATGGGCGCCAGCCACAGCGCGCTCATAAAGAAGGCTTGGCGAAAGCCACTGAAACCGGAGGTTCCGGTCAGTTGGATCAGCAGTTGGGTAATACCCGAGAAGTACCAGAAGAACAGAAACAGCCAACCAAGACCGGCCCAATCAAAGCCTTTCGCAGACGTAGTGCTGCGTTTGAACATCGCCATCCAGCGCTCCAACCCGATAATTTTTTCAGTTGACGCGCAGGGGCGCGCGCAACAGAGGCCACCCTTGCATGGGGCGGCCCTTCGGGCGGGAGTATCGGGAGGGGTATGTGAAAACTTTGTGAGATTTTTGTAGCTGTTATCTTACAAAGTGATCGCAAGACTCAGCAGAGTGCGGGCTGGACGCCGGCGGGCTGGTCCAACTGGGCTTGGATGATGTGCGAACGCAGGCGCATGACTTCCTGCTGCAGCTGTTCGCGTTCGTCTTTCAACTGGCGCAACTCATCACGTCGAATGGTGACATAGAGGGTCTGTGGCGGACGATTCATCTGTGCAGTGCTCATTGCTTACCTCGCAAATAGCCGGTATGTCGCGGTGTGCCAGAACGCTTGAGTCGAGGTTCTCGGCAGCAGTCGAGGCTAATTCTGAATTCTTTTTGCGGGCAATGGAACTTTTTTATTTTTGATGGTCCTGTGACTTTTTGTGCCGTGATGGTGAAACGATGGCAACTTTTTTCCATGAAACTACAGGTATCCGCGCTGGACTAACCCTCATTAGCCTCATTGCGCTATAAACTATGTCACACATTTTTTAGTAGTTAGGAGCATCAGCACATGCAACTGGGGATTATCGGACTAGGCCGCATGGGCGGGAATATTGCACGGCGCCTGATGCTCAATGGGCATACCACCGTTGTTTACGACCGTAACGAAGCATTTGTAAAAGGCCTGAGCGAAGAGGGCGCTACCGGCGTTGCCGATCTCAAGGCCCTGGTTGCCGGGCTGCAGAAGCCGCGCACCGTGTGGGTGATGCTGCCAGCCGGCGCACCGACCGAAGACACCATCAACGAATTGAGTACGCTGCTGGAAGACGGTGATGCAATCATCGACGGCGGCAACACCAACTATAAGGACGACGTCCGTCGGGCCAAGGCGCTGGCGGAAAAAGGCTTGCACTATGTCGACGTCGGCACGTCCGGCGGCGTCTGGGGCCTGGAGCGTGGTTACTGCATGATGATCGGTGGCGACGCCGAGACCGTGCAGCGCCTCGATCCTATCTTCAAGAGTCTGGCCCCTGGCCTGGGCAACATCCCGCGCACCAAGGATCGCTCAGACAGCGCTGACCCGCGCGCCGAGCAAGGCTATATCCACGCAGGCCCTGCGGGTTCCGGGCACTTCGTCAAGATGATCCACAACGGCATCGAGTACGGCATGATGCAGGCGTTCGCCGAAGGCTTTGACATTCTCAAGACCAAGAACTCGGAAAACCTGCCCGAAGACCAGCGCTTCGACCTGAATGTGGCCGATATCGCTGAAGTCTGGCGCCGTGGCAGCGTAGTGTCTTCCTGGCTGCTGGACCTGACCGCTGACGCCTTGGCCACCGACCCGAAACTCGACGGCTATTCCGGCTCGGTTGCCGACAGTGGCGAAGGCCGCTGGACCATCGAAGCGGCCATGGAGCAAGCCGTGCCGGTGCCGGTGCTGTCCACCTCGCTGTTCGCACGCTTCCGTTCGCGTCAGCAGAGCACCTACGGTGACAAAATGCTTTCTGCCATGCGCTTCGGCTTTGGTGGTCATGTGGAGACTTCCAAAAAATGACCGCCAACGGCAAGAAACCCAAGGCCGAACCCGCTCCACCCACCACGCTGTTTCTGTTTGGTGCCCATGGTGACCTCGTCAAGCGCCTGCTCATGCCGGCGCTGTACAACCTCAGTCGTGATGGCCTGCTGGGCGACGGCCTGCGTATTGTCGGCGTTGACCACAACGCCATCAGCGACGCCGATTTCGCCAAGAAACTCGAAGACTTCATTCGCACCGAAGCAGCGAGCAAGGTCAAGGGAAGTGGTGAAAACGCCCTGGACCCTGAGCGGTGGGCGCAATTGGCCAAGGGCATCAGCTACGTCGAGGGGGATTTCCTCGATGACAGCACCTATGCCGACATCGGCAAGAAGATCGCTGACAGCGGGACCGGCAACGCGGTGTTCTACCTGGCCACTGCTCCGCGCTTCTTCAGCGACGTGGTGCAGCGCCTGGGCAGCGCCGGCCTGCTCACGGAAACCGAAGACGGCTTTCGCCGCGTGGTCATCGAGAAGCCCTTTGGCTCCGACCTGGCCACCGCTGAGGCGCTGAACGCCAGCCTGCTCAAGGTGATGAGCGAGAAGCAGATCTATCGCATCGACCATTACCTGGGCAAGGAAACGGTGCAGAACATCCTCATCAGCCGTTTCTCCAACGTGCTGTTCGAAGCGTTCTGGAACAACCATTACATTGACCATGTGCAAATCACCGCCGCTGAAACCGTCGGCGTTGAAACCCGTGGCAATTTCTTCGAGAAGACCGGCACTCTGCGCGACATGGTGCCCAACCACCTGTTCCAGTTGCTGGCGATGGTGGCCATGGAGCCTCCCGCTGCCTTCGGCGCCGATGCCGTACGGGGTGAAAAGGCCAAGGTGATTGGCGCGGTGCGCCCTTGGTCGCTTGAAGATGCACGGGCCAATTCGGTGCGCGGGCAGTACACCGCCGGTGAAATCGGCGGCAAGTCGCTGCCGGGCTATCGCGAAGAGGCGAATGTCGCCCCGGACAGCAGCACCGAAACTTTCGTCGCCCTCAAGGTGATGATCGACAACTGGCGCTGGGTCGGCGTGCCGTTCTACCTGCGCACCGGCAAGCGCATGAGTGTGCGCGACACCGAAATCGTCATCTGCTTCAAGCCTGCGCCCTACGCGCAATTTCGCGATACTGAGGTGGATGAGCTCAAGCCCACCTATTTGAAGATCCAGATCCAGCCCAATGAAGGCATGTGGTTTGACCTGTTGGCGAAAAAGCCCGGGCCGACCCTGGACATGGCCAACATCCAGCTGGGTTTTGCCTACAAGGACTTCTTCGAAATGCAGCCGTCGACGGGGTATGAAACCCTGATCTATGACTGCATGACCGGCGACCAGACCTTGTTCCAGCGCGCAGACAACATCGAGAACGGCTGGCGTGCGGTGCAGCCATTCCTTGATGCATGGAAGGAAGACGATGGGATCCAGACCTACAAGGCCGGTGAAGATGGTCCGGCTGCCGCCGACGCCTTGCTGGCCCGTGACGGCCGCACCTGGCATAGCCTCGGATGAGTGATGCTGCGATCCATCCCATCCGTTTTATCCTCAGTGATGTGGACGGCACGTTGCTGCATCCGGATCACAGCCTCAGCCAACGCACCGCCGACGCGGTGCGTGCCTTGCGTGACAGCGGGGTGTTTTTCAGCCTGGCCAGCGGGCGTCCGCCCAAGGCCATGCTGCACTTGATCGAAACCTTCGGCATCGACGTGCCCGTCGCTGGTTTTAACGGCGGTACGCTGATCCATCCCGATGGCAGCATTCTGGTTGCCCATCATCTGCCGGCGGAGGCGGCGCTGGTGACGTTGGCGTTGTTCTCGGCTGAGCCGGAGGTGGAGGTCTGGGTGTTTGCTGACGGCGACTGGTTGCGCCGCGACCCGGCAGGGCCGATGGAGCCGCGCGAGGCTGAGGGGCTGGGCTACGGGCCGGTCGTGGTGGAGAGCTTTGAACCCTACCTGGAGCGTGTGGACAAGATTGTCGCGGCCAGCAACAACACGCAGTTGCTGGTGGAGCTAGAGGCGCAGTTGCAGCCCAAGGTGCAGGGGTTGGCCCAGGTGTCGCGTTCACAGCCGGTGTACCTGGACGTGACTGCAATGTTGGCCAACAAGGGCGAGGCCTTGAAAACCTTGGCGGCGCACCTCGGCATCGCCATGGAGCAGACCGCGGCCATAGGGGATGGCGGCAATGACCCTGCCATGTTTCAGGTGGCCGGGTTGTCGATTGCCATGGGCCAGGCTGAAGAAACCGTCAAGCGTCAGGCCAGCGTGGTAACCGGTAGTAATGTCGAGGACGGTGCCGCAGAGGCCATCGAGCGGTTTATTCTGGCTGCTCAATAAGCGTCGCGCGTTTTAACACTGAACTTGCGCTGATCTAAACCGATAAGCGCAAGTTGCAGTGGCGGATTACTTAGGCATTGCCCACGATTGCAACTGGTAGCCACTTTTATCGAGTTCGGCACGGGCCTGCAACAGCAAGTCTTCAAGTTGTGCCGGGTCGGTATAAGCACTCGACGACAGTTGTTTGCTACCAATACGGGTATTGGTGCGGTCGATGACGCTCAGGCTGAGGGCGCCATTGCCGTCATGCCAGGCCACGCACTGAAAGGGCTGGAAGGCACGGTCTGCGATCAAAAGAGCTTCGTTGATGCGGAGCGGGGCGTTCATGTGGGTTCTCTCTCATTGCCCATTCAAGTGAGTGCCGGCGGTTGGGCTGACCGTGCGGCGGGTTACTTGTACTGATGCACGATGGCGGGGTACGGGTCACATGTTAAAGCAACTATTTTCGATATTTAGTGATTAACGTCATGTAAGCGGCTGTTTTGAAAGCTGAATGGAAGTCTCGTCGACGCCTAACTTTTTCAGTCTGAACACCGGCTAATGGCTTTTTGCCCCGACTTATAGCGAAACGATACAAGGCCAGCGTCAAAACCTTGCTAGGGTAAGCGGCAGACGTCACAAACTATTGTTTCTAAATAACTTTAACAATGTTGACGCCAAGGAACAGTCATGGGTGGACCCCCCGTTCAACGTCGATTGCTAGTGGTTGATCCCTGTGACGACTGCCACGGGCTGCTGCCCGGTTTGCGTGCGGCGGGGTGGGAAGTCGACAGCTGCACCTTGGAAGGGGTCGGTGACCGGTCTTGCGATGTCGGCCTGTTGCGCCTGCAGCCCTATCACCTGGAACGTCCTGAAGCGGTCAAAGAACTGATCAGCCGCAGCGGCACTGAGTGGATCGCGGTGCTCAGCCAAGACGTGCTACGCCTGCAGAACGTCGGTGACTTCGTCTGCGAGTGGTTCTTCGATTTCCATACCTTGCCGTTCGATGTGGCTCGCGTACAGGTCACCTTGGGCCGCGCGTTCGGCATGGCACGCCTGCGTGGCAAGGGCTACACGGCGGTGGATGAACCCGAGCATGAACTGCTGGGAGACAGTCGACCGATCCGCGAACTGCGCAAATTGCTCTCCAAACTGGCGCCCACCGAATCCCCGGTATTGATCCGTGGCGACAGCGGCACCGGTAAAGAACTGGTCGCCAAGACCCTGCACCGCCAATCCCAACGTCACGCCAAACCATTTGTGGCGATCAATTGCGGGGCGATCCCTGAACACTTGATCCAATCCGAATTGTTTGGGCATGAGAAGGGCGCGTTTACCGGTGCACACCAGCGCAAGGTCGGGCGGATTGAAGCGGCCAACGGCGGCACCCTGTTTCTCGATGAAATCGGCGATCTGCCGATGGAGCTACAGGCCAACCTGCTGCGCTTTCTCCAGGAAAAACAGATCGAGCGAGTGGGGGGCAGCCAGCCGATTCCGGTGGACGTGCGGGTATTGGCGGCGACTCACGTCGACCTTGAAGCCGCCGTAGAGAAGGGTACTTTCCGCGAAGACTTGTACTACCGGCTCAATGTCCTGCAAGTGGTCACCGCGCCTCTGCGTGAACGGCATGGCGACATAGCGATGTTGGCCAACCACTTTTCACGTTTCTACAGCCAGGAAACCGGCCGCCGCCCACGCAGTTTCAGTGACGATGCGTTGGTCGCAATGGGTGAGCACGCCTGGCCAGGCAACGTCCGTGAGCTGGCCAATCGCGTACGCCGTGGGCTGGTCTTGGCCGAAGGACGGCAGATAGAAGCCGTTGATCTGGGATTGCAGGGTCAACAGGCAATTTCGCCGCCGATGGCTACACTGGAAGACTACAAGCACCGCGCCGAACGTCAGGCGCTGTGCGACGTGCTCAACCGGCACAGTGACAACTTGAGTGTGGCGGCCCGTGTACTGGGGGTTTCCCGACCCACGTTCTACCGGTTGCTGCACAAACACCAGATCCGCTAGGGCGGGTAAACCGAAAAGCCCCGCAACGACCCTTATCGTTGCGGGGCTTTTCCTTGTTTCGACTACCCGTAGTAGGCGCGAGCTTGTTGGCGAATACCGTCGTTTCAGTTAGAAGTAATAAGGGAATTTCAGGCTGAACGTAAAGTCCGGCGCATCATCCGTCATCCCGATCGCCAGGTTCGGCACAATCGTCAGGTTATCCGACGCCGCAATGGTCATGCCCACGTTGAAGTAGCCTGCGTTGGCATCGCTGGACACCACCGACTGCCAGTCCCCACCGTCAGGCTTGAGCTTGCTCTTGCGCTGTATCAGGTCGGAGACCGAGAACGACATACTCATCTTTTCGTTCAGGGCGAAGGCTACACCGACGCCGAGCTGGAAGCTGTCGCCCAGCCTGACTTTGCCGCCGACCTTCTGATTGACGTCACTGCTGATGTCGTCAAACGAATCTTCGAAGTTATGGGTGTACGAAAGCGAGCCAAACAGCACGGCCGGGTCGAAGGTCTTGACCAGCGAGATGCCCGGTGTGATCGACCAGACACCGTTACCGGTCGGCAGGCTTTCCGGTACATAGAGGTTGTCGTTGGTAGTTTGCCTGACCAGCTTGATGCCGAAGGGTTCTTTACCGGTCGGCGCCTTGACGCGTACCGAAACCACCGCGTCCGGCAAGGTAGGGGTTTCATCGAGGAATTTGTACGCCACGCCGAAGTTCACGTCACCGATGGTTGGATCGCGGCTGACGTCTGCTTCAGAGGTGGCAGTGGCATCATTGCCGGCGCCGCTCGATTGGTAGGTCGATTCGCGGTACACCACCGGCACGTTGACGTCGAACTGCCAACGGTTATCGACGTTGTAGCGACCGGTCAGGTCCAGGGTCCAGCTATCGGCTTTGATCCGGTCCAGGTTGATATTGCCGAGGAAGATAGAGTCCAACGCCAGGAAGCCGTTGAGGGTGAGCTGGCGGGCATCGTAACGCGCGTAGGTGATGCCGGTTTCAACGCTGAACTTGCCGTTGCCGAAAAAGCCGCTGGCCTCGTTATAGAGGTTGCTCACGCTTTGTGCAGGGGCTGAGTCGTCCTTGAGTGACTGACCGTAAGAACTGCCGCCACCACCTGCACCACCAGAGGCTGCTGCTGCGCCCGTACCTGCCACGGTCGTGCCACCTTTCTTGAAGTCTGCCGGGGACTTGGCCAGGCGCTTGGGCGCGGGTGCCGCGGGTTGGTCCTCCACCTGGCGCACCCGTTGCTCCAACACCGCCAGGGCTTTTTGCTGTACATCGTACCGCTGCTTGAGTTCCAGAAGTTCCTGTTTGAGGGTCTCGATATCGGCGTCTGGCGCGGCATACAACACGGATGCGGGCAACAGCGTACTTAAACAGACCACCGCACGTAGCGATAACGATCGATGCATGAAATAAGCCGTCCTGTTCTGAATGCGAAAGTGCCGAGGGTCAGCGTAGTTCAATAACCGAGAGTGCGTAGGCCTTTGAGTTGATCCAGGTTGCAGTTCAACGCCGGGTTGTTCAGGCCGTTATTCATCACCACATTGAGTTGGGTCATATTGGTGACGAAGTTGGCATTACCGGTCAGGACGATGGCCTGGCCCAGATTGCCGCCACCGATTTGTTGGAGGCTGTTGCCTTGATTATTCTTGGACTGGATCGCCATCTGCAGGCCGCCGTTTCTCGCCGAAACAGCAATATCGCCCGCAGCGCTGGTGCCGTTGACTATTCCACCTGCCAGCAGTACCTGCCCGGATTGCACGACATTCGTGGGGGCCAAGCCATTTTCAGTCACGTTGATACCTACATTGTTGTAGCCCGTATTACCGTCACCGGCTGTACGTACGCTCTGAGTCACGCCTTGGCCACTGCCCAGGCCTGCGCCGCCGGTCACGGTGCCGGTGCCCGGCCCCTGGTTCGTGCCTGAACCTGATGAGCCGGTGGTTTGTACATAGAATTGCGGTGTGATGGTGGACGCGTCGACCTGCATGCTTGCCGTGCCCTTGATGATATCTCCGGCAGCGTTTTGAAACGTGCTGCTCATGACGATGCCGAAGCTGATAATCCGCCCCGGCATCACATATCGACCGCGCAGCTCGGCCATTTCCGAATCCTTGAGTTCGATCGGTTTAAACCCCGATGAAGCATAAGCGGGCATTGAGGCTGCCAGACACAAGACCGTCAGCCAACGGGAAGTGTTCATCTGCTGCTCCTGGAGCGTCCTGCCCCTTATTGCGCTTCTGTTAAAAGAAGTCGCTCTGGATGAAACCGAAATCCATCAGCTCTGCATCGCCTACGGGCCTGAACTCATTCATCTGGTTTTTGGCGGTCAGCGGTGTGGGTGGGTCGAGCAAGGCGTTGGCCTTGTCGTAACCTTCACCCAGGATGGCGAAGACAATGCCATTCCAGCCTTTGACGAAGTCGTCGTGTGAATAGCGTTTATGGCCCAGCACCGGGTCGCCGATATAGACCCAGTCCTTGTCCGCGCGCTGTAACACCACGAAGTGCTTGTAGCCACGAATCTCCAGCAGCACCACCACAGGGATTTTCACGGTCACCAGGGTCTCTGGCCCGATCTTGTAACCCCGGGCACGCATGCCGATGCTTTCGAGGTAGCGCTTCATGTCCAGCATGGAAAAACCCTGGGTACGTACCAGGTCCTGGTCTGCATTGACCAGCATGCCTTTGATGACGTGGTCTTCGTCTACGTCCAGCCAATAGCCCTGGCGCAGGATGGTGGCGAGTGCCGCAGCACCGCAGCTGAAATCGGTTTTCTGTTCCACCAGGTTGGCGAACCGGCGTTCACGGATACTCTCGACCTTCTTGTAGATGACTGCACCGCCAGGCATGGCGGAGATCGCCATGGTGCCTGCCCAGGTTGGGCCGGTGAGCAACATCAGGAGGGTAAGGGTCGCGAGGCGCATGATCGTGTGACCTGTTGGACACTGGAATAAAAAAGGGCCTTGTTGCCAAGGCCCGATTGGATCAGAAGCGCACGCCGCTGGTGCAAACGGTGCAACCTTGACCGATCGACAGGCTGTTGCTGCCTTGGTTGCCGGCACCGGATTGCAGGTTTACACCTGTGTTGCCGGAGTTGCGGTTAACCGAGTTGTTGAGGCTGGAGTTGTTCGATACGTACTGAGGTTTGCCATAATGGCCATACCCGGAAGTAGCGGTGTTGAGGTAGCTGTTGGCGAGCGAGTTTTGCTCGGTGTTGGCGGCCGCTGCGATGTTTTTGCCATCAGCGGTGGTGATTGCCAGGTTGTTTTTACCTTGGTTGCCTTGACCGGCTTGGCCGTTGTAACCGACGTTACCGGAGTTGCCGTTAACCGAGTTGTCCAGGGAGGCATTGTTTTGTGTGCCTTTGTTAACGAAGTTGTTCAGACCGCTGTTTTGATTCACATCGACCACGGCGAACACGCTTGCATAGTCACCTTTGGCACTGGAGATGGCGCCAGAGTTGTCTGCCTGGTTGCCACTGCCAGCCTGAGCGTTCACACCGGTGTTACCGCTGTTGCTATTAACCGAATCATCGGCAGAGGCGTTGTTTTCGGTGTTGGTGTCGTCGAAGCGGTTGCCTGCGCTGTTTTGTACGTCTGTCACGACAGAGGCAACAACACCGGTTGGTTGAGGCGCAGGGTGCCAGCCATTTGCTTGAGCAGCAGCAGCCATGAGTGCGGCGAGAGCGAAAACCAGTGGTTTCAGAGCCATTTGAGGTTTCATGGTGTTTCTCCTTGCTTCTAATTAGTTGGTTAAGTGTTGGTACGGTCTAACGTGTGCTACCAAGCTGTTACTTGATAGTGATGCCCAAGGTGTTAGCCACTCGGTTCCCCACCCCGGCACTCTGGTTCACCTGAATCACTCCTCGGCTGCCGGTGAAGGCCTGGTCGCTTGTCACGACCTGGCGGCTGCCAGTGGTGGGGGTGAGCCCTGAGTCGGTTGCCAGCGTCGTCGTGTTCTGTTGCAACAGGACGCTGTCGTCGATGCTTTGCGGGCCAGGGTTGAGGCTGATCCGCACGGCATTGATTGATTGGTTATTGGCCCCGGCCGACTGGTTGATGCCCAGCATGCCGTTGCCATTGGTAAAAGAAGTGCCCTCGATCGTCGCCTTGGCGCTCAGGGCGGAGTCGACCTTGCCATCCATATTCTGGACAGTGCGGGTGGAGGCCTGGCCCCCGAGCGCTACGGCGCGATTGTTGGCCGATTGCTGTTGGTTGCCCGCCGCCTGATTGATCATCACGTTGCCGACATAGTCTTTGCCGCTGTTGTTGATCACCGCAGTGTTGTCGGCCATGGCCGCGGCGCTGCCCAGCAGGGCCAGAATGAGCAACGAACGGTTCATTATTTGCCCCCCATCATGCTGCCGATGTTGTTCAGGGGCGCCATGCCACGCTGGATCGAGTCGCTGATCTGCCCGCCCATGCTGCTGCCCGCACCATGACCGGCTGCCGAGCCGGCACCCAGGGTCGACATGCCGTTTTGGGTGGCGGTCAAGTGGTTCAGGTTGCTGGTGGACTGAATCGAGCGGGCAATGCTTGAGCCGCTGCTGATGCCGCCAATCGCCGAATCACTGAGTTCGCCGGTGGCGCTGATGATGTCCCGGCTTGGATTTGCGTTAGCCGTGGTTGGGTAGGGGTCTTTGCCGAATGAAGGTCGACCGTACATGTGCCCTTGTACGTCGCGGCCCGTCACAATAACGCCGTCACCCGCAAAGCTCGGAACACTGATGCCGGCACTGAGTAAACAGCTGATCAGCAATACGTTCAGCGACGCTTGATTGAGTGTGATCACGGCGGTCTTCCTTATGCTTCGCGCTGACCCTAAACAGCGCTGTAAGGGATAGAGCAGAAGCCGTGCCGCTTTCTATTTGTCTTGATTATTCATGGGGTTAGGTTTTTTGTGGGGCAAAGTGATGTCACGGCTGTTTCATCCGTGAGACAGCGCCAAGTGGAACCCTTGCACTTCTGTCATCGCACAAACGTTTCATCCCGCTGTATCAGTGTTGAAACACTGTCCATGACAAAACCATGAATCCGCTCCGCACGGGCGATTCAGGCCGACAGTGTGTTAAAAAAACGGACACTCCACGCGCACAGAACCCTGTGCCTGTAGGCAATGGCTCAGCCTTTCGGTGCTTTACGCGGGATGGAATTGAGTACGGGGTTGCCGTCCTGGTTCTGGGTCAGGTAGACCGGCAGAACCTTGGGCAGGGAGGGAACGAGGTTGTTGACCTCGTTGATGTTGTAGATGCCGCCGATGCGGATCGTGCCGGTGTTGGCGTCGGCGAGCATCACCGGTTTGCTCAGGTAGCGGTTGATCAGCGGTAGCGCGTCGGCCAGGGCCAGGTTGTCGAGGATCAGCTTGCCCTGGCGCCAGGCCAGCGCCGTGTCGTTGGGACTCATCGTCCTTACGCGCGGCGTGGCATCGCCGTGTTGGTAGTTGGCCTGCATGCCGGGGGTCAGTGGCACGCTGCCATGCACTTTGTCGCTGGAGATCTGCACCGAGCCTTCGAGCAGCGTCACGCGCACCTGGTCTTCATACTTCCACACGTTGAACTGAGTGCCCGTGACCCGCACCTGGCCTTCGCCGGCGTGCACGATAAACGGATGCGCGGTGTCATGACTGACCTTGAAGAACGCTTCGCCTTTCTTCAGCGTTACGCGGCGCTGGTCTTTGTAATTGCTATAGACCAATTGGGTGCCCAGGTTGAGTTCCACCTGGCTGCCATCCCCGAGCGTCACCTGGCGCAGGCCATGGGTGGCATCAAAGCGTTCATAGGAACTGGGCAGCCATCCCGCTTCCCAGCCGGTAAAGGCCGCCAGGGGCAGGGCGACCAGACAGATCGCGGCCGCTACCGCATAGGTGCGCAGGCGACGACGGGGCTTGAAGGGCACCACCGTTGTCGTGGGTTCATTGCGTGGCAGGTGGTCGGCGACGTCCCAGATTTCCAGCATGGCCGCGTACTCGAAAGCATGCAGCGGGTGGGCATCGTGCCATTGTTCAAAAGCCTGACGTTCACTCGCGGTGCAATCAACCGCGTGCAGGCGCATGCACCAATGCGCGGCAGCGTCGGTGATGGCGTCGTATTCGGCTTCTGAAAGGGACTTTTCGGTCATTGACTCATCCTGATTTCCCACATTCTAACCTCCGCAGGCCGGTGGCGAGAACAGCCGTCATGGCGATTGCACATCAATTGGAACTTATTCTTGTTTGAGAGCGCCTAAAAAATTCAGGACATTCCCACAATGGAGAACGAATATGCTGAAGAAAACCTTAGTCGCTGTGTGCGCAACCACTGCACTGCTCAGTGCTGGCGCAGCCCTGGCGGATAAACCGGGGGCGGGCTGGATTACCATTGAAAAGGCTATTGAAGTCGCCAAGACCAAGGCCGGTTATGTCGAGGTTTACGCGGCCGAAGCCGATGACAATGGCTATTGGGAAGTCAAAGGGCGCAAGTCCGACGGCACAGTCTATGAAGCGCGTATTGATGGCGCGTCGGGCAATGTTCTGCGCGATCAGAAAGACTGACGCTGCCCGCCGGGAGCCCGTTCGGGCTCCCAGCTCCAATGGGGCGCCGGAACATTTAACGCGTACCCTGTTCAGGGTCGAGTGCGCGCCCCATTTCACAAATAAGCCTGGCAACGGAGTCGGCGTTGCGCAGAATCGTGTCAATGCGTTTGTCGGCTGATGCGGTATCTAAAAATGCTCTACGTGCCTCATCAATGCTCGTGCTGGCTGTGGTTTCCAGGATTGCCTTGGCGGCTAGATCTTCCGAGTTGGAAGCGTCCATGGTGACCCAATTACCGGAGTTGCCGGAGGTGCCAGAGCTCCCGGACCTAGGGTACCAACGCGAGAACAGCTGATTAAACGGCGTGCGCAGTGACAGAACGTTGTGCTGAAAGGCTTGCAACAGTGTGTGTTCGAACCTGCCTCTTTGATTCGTGGTGTCAATCAGGTCCGCGAAGGGCCGACGCGCCTCTATGTAGGTGATATCTTCGGCGCGCGCGTAGAGATGGGCGAACTCGTGAATCAGTGTGGCCGCTCGCGCATGGCCGTCAATGTTGAAGGGTTCGGTCAACAGAGTGATGTACTTGTGCCGGAGTTGTTGATCAAAAAACAGCTCGGTAAAGAACACTTGGTTTTTTCTGTCGCCGGAGACAGTGAACGCGATCACCCTTTGCGAGGGATTTCTGTTCGCCCCGACCACAAAACGTGAGGTGTCCCACCCGTCGAGGTCCGGGTCTACCAAGGCTTTGCACAGCGGGGTGATGGCATCATGCACTTTCTTCAGGAGGCCAGCATCAACGTTTTTGACGTCAAACAGCCGCTTCAGGAAGTCATCAAGGCGTGTGCCTGGCGTCAGGCGTCGGAGTTGAACCAGGTTATGCATCGCGCGCAATGCGTAGAGGCGTGCGATGTCCAGGGCCTCGATAATCTGCTGGGCCTTGATCGGGTAGATTCGGCGAATTTCATCCATGCCAGTCGCTTCGATATTCATGTCAAGCGAGGCGTTCAAACGCGTCACATAATGATTACCCAGCCGCGTGATCGCTTGGCCGTATTGCAGCGGGTGATAATGCGGGGCCAGCACCTGTTGCTGCCGAGGGGTACGGGATAGCAGCGGGCCGTCACTGTTGGTGGACAGGCCGGCGATCCTCAGTTGTGGGCTATTTTTGATCGAGTAAACCTTGCCCTCCACGGCACCGTAGAGCGACCTGCCGTCGGCAGCAGCGTAGAGGCCGGTTTCCGCCTGTTTTTTCAAATCTATCAACGCCACTTGGCTGGTTTCGTAGGTTTGCAGGCGTGTGCGCCTGGGGTCGGTCACGTCGATGTCCTTGACGGTCGGCGCGACGACTGTGTCGGAGGGGCTCAAATCGCGTTCGTTCACTTCTTTGTAGACAGGGGGAGCTGCTTTGGGAGCTGGCGTGCGCATCAGCCGCTCCAGCCTTGCCATTGTTGCAACACCAAGAATGAATGAGCGCAGTGCATCCTGCCAATGATGCTGTTGCAGTGCCTCGGCAGAGTCTTTGAACAGTTTATAGCTCTGCCAGATCACCACCGGTATCTGCAGCGTTCCTGGCAAGAATTGCGCGACGATCCGCACGCCGCCGCTCAAGAGGCTTTTGACGGTGCCCCATAAACCCGCGCCATCGGGGTCCTGCTGGTGTTT
The DNA here is from genome assembly GCF_000934565.1 of Pseudomonas simiae. Lineage (NCBI taxonomy): Bacteria > Pseudomonadati > Pseudomonadota > Gammaproteobacteria > Pseudomonadales > Pseudomonadaceae > Pseudomonas > Pseudomonas simiae. The sequence continues at coordinate 2,649,046 of NZ_CP010896.1, forward strand.
CAGCATCCGCCCCATCACCACTTGGTTGTCCTGATAGAGCTGCTTGATGGCGTGACCTCTTATTGGGTGATTGGCCAAGGTGATGTCGGAGGTGGCACCTGCTGTGCTGATCAGCAAATTTTTATACGTCGTCTTATCTGCGCCTTCCAGGTGGGCGATGATCCAGTCCTGCAGCATGCCTGGGGCATTCAGGTGGAGGAGAAACTGCGCCTGGTGCTCGAACTCCATGAAGCACTGCCCTGGGTAGTAAGGCGCATAGAGAATCAACGGCCCAGTAGCACCGGCACCCATCACGTAAAGACCCAGTGCCTTGACGATTCTGGCGCCAGGTGTGGCAATCATCTCAAGGGGCCGAATACTTGCCGTGGCGCCCGAAATCGTGGCTCGGGCGACGGCGTCCGGCATGTCGAAGACCTGACGAATCAGGTTGTAGCCAGCCTCCGATAACCGCTCCTGCAGTTTCAGCGCATGGGCCTGTTGCAACAGTTGCCAGGGTAATTGCCGGATAAAACGCTGCTCACGCTCCAGTGCACCTGGTTGCCCTGAGGCTAGTTTCTCTTTCAGGTAGTCCTGAGTGGCCTGGGCGATGTTCAATTTAAGCAGGAGTGGCCGGATCGTTGATTCGGTCAGTTGGGTTACCGCCGACTCCACAGTGAAGGCACTCGCCTGCTCATTGATGTGGGCCAAGGCGTAATCGGTGAGGTTCTGTCGTTGACCACCCATGGCAAGCCGTGGCGTGATAAACACGTCTTCCGGGTCAACAGAATAGTCCACCAGCATCTCGTTCAGCGTGTCGTGAACCCGCTGGCGTAGCGAGGAACACTCATACAGATAGTCTTTTTGATCCAGGGTGTTGAGCCGATATTGCTCAAGTAACTCAGCATGGTGCTGCTGTTCAGCAGGGCTCGCCATGCCGAGCCAAGCGGGTAGTGAGCGTTGTGCCATAAAATGATGGGCGAGCTGTGCAGCCCCCCCAAGGACAGGGGTAGGCAGTACCGCCATAAGATTTAACAGTGCTTTGCCATTTGGCTTCTGTGCCAACCAATGGGCCCTTTGTGCGATGTAGTGGTCGATCCAGGACTGCTGGCGATTTTCGCTGATCGGTTCGGTGATCAGCCAGAATGCCCCCAAGCTGTAGTTGGCATGCGGCTGGCGTTGGCGCGGGTCCAGGTTTTCCAACAGTGCCAAGCACGCGCAGGGGTCGCTCAGGCGCACCTCAAGCTGCTGTTTTGCCACGGAGGGAGAAACGAAACTTTCCAGGCCCCAGGCCGGTGTCCAGAGAATGGCGCGACCCGAATGCTGGTGATCAAGTCCACCGCGCTCGGTGATCATCAGGCAATTGGCCAGGCTGTGCCGCAGTGCTTCTTCATCGCGTTGGACGGTGATGCGATAGACATCGGGGATAAACCCTTCCAGGTCTTCCCGTCGACGACGGTCAGGGTTGAACGGGTCAAACACGGCTTGAATGATGGCCTCATCCCTGGCGTCCAGGGTCTTGTTAAGACGTCGCAGATAGGCCTGGTGGCGTATCGCGTTGGACATCATGACCCCCATCTGCGGTAGCAGGTCCTGAAGGTGTTTACGGGGGGCGTCGTGGATGCCCTGCTCTTTGTAGTGGGCCAACACCTGATTGACGATCCGATTGAGCGACCTCACGTCCACATGAGTCAGTTGTTGCCCATAAGCGGTGTGGTCTGGCTTGTAAACGCCGTAATGGCGGGTTTCAGGGACCGGGCCAGCCCCTTCGGCCAGACGTGCGGCGAAATGGTCCGCCAGGCTTTGGCTGTCCAGTGGCAGCACAAGGGGGTAGGGGGGCGCATCGTCGGTGTAGCGATTGATGTACACCCGTTCAGGGTCGACTGCCTGCCGCTCGCGGCTCGACAAGGCTTCGGCCAGCGGGGCGGTGATCGACGGCAGTGGTTTGACCAGGTTCTCCAGCGCGTCGGGGATATCAATCAACTGTTTATGCGCCTGCTCCGCTCGTTTAGCGGCGACCGAAATGGGCCGAAGCGGGTCGGCCAACACTGAGTGGGTGGTCCAGCGGTGCGCAGTGTCCAGCGTCAAGAGCTTGTCATCGATCATGAAGCGCACGTCCATGGCATGATCCAGCAACGCCGAGAGGTTGATATCGCCGCGTTCGCGTCGGAATTGGCCGAGCACGTAGATCAGGTTCTGTTTCTGTTTGTCGATGATGCCCTCCATCAGGTGTTCAAACACGTTGCCGACGATGAGGTTGCCGCTGACCGACGGTTGGTTGAAACCGATAAACCACAGGCGCTCCTCCAGGGACAGAGCGTTGTAGACATCATCTTCATAGGCCGGGGCCTTAACCATTGCCTTCAGGGTATGAATCAGATCGTCGTGATCGGCCAGTACCTGCAGCCCCTTGGGCGGCGAATAAAACCAGGTCTGCACATCGCTGATCATCACCGAATTGGTCAGTTCGACGAAGTGAGACGCGCGCTCCCAGAACCTCACCGTCTCGACACGTAATCCGTCACTGGCTTGGGAGCGCGGCGCGCCGTCCGGAAGGTAAAGCGCGGCCAGTTTATCGGCGTGTTCAGGCGTAATGATTTCACTCTGGCGTTTGAACAGTAGGTCGATCCGAGCCTTGTGCGCCATGGTGTGTGCCAGGAATTCACGGCGTGAGGTGCCGTTTGGCGACTCTGTGTTCCAAAACGTCTCAAGGGTATTCTGCAAGAACGACGACAATTGTTCTGATGCCTGCTTCAGGCCATCTTCCCAGCGGGTTGCGTTGTTGGCGGCGGTGATGGCGTAGGGATGGGAGTACTCGCGGGTCTGCCCCGCCGGCCAGGCTTGCTGACGGTAAAGCATCAGGAGCGCCTCGCTGATCGACAGCGAATTGACCCACTGCCGTGGCTTCCCTTCGGTGGATAGCAATTTGAACAAGTTGATTCGGGTTTGGCTGGGCTCAAGCCCGGGGAAGAGTGGGTGGAAGACCGACCTGAGCAGCGACTGGAGCATCATGTCGAGGCTGGGCAATTTCACCAGCTCGGCGAGCACGGCTTGCAGGTTGAGCGTTTGCTGCTGCTCCACGGCTTTTCTCTGCTGGTCAAATACATCGCCCTCAATATCCACTGGTGTCAGCACCAGAGGGGATGACAGCTTCAATCCCGAACGCGTGCCCAGCGCAATGAACTGCAAGAGCTCATCGGCTTTGGCCGGCGTCTTGAGGCGTTCAGTCAACTCACTTAGCAACAGAGTCCGACTGTCGAATTTTTCCAGCCCGCCATAGGGCGTGTACAGAAAGGCGCGGGTGTAGGTGCCTGTTGAACTCATCATGAAACTGCCCACCAGTTCCTGCTCGGTCGGGCTGTTTTTGTTCAGCCAAAGCGTCTGGGCGATCATGGGGGGCACCTGCTTGCCCCGTACCTCATGGCTGCTCAAAGGCAGATTGCGCAAGAACCCCCTGTCGTTGGCATCAATGCCAAAGTGTCGTTCGCGATCGCGTTCCTTCCAGACCGAACGCAGGACTTCAGGAAAAAAGTAAGGCGGTTGTACCTGACTCATAGGGTGGACCCTCAAAGGTGCGGAGGCGGTGCGAATAGCCCGTCCGGGACGTCGTGAGCCTAGAGTCGTGGTACGCGGGTTCGGCAGTAGATATGTCTGATGCGCCGGGCTGCTTGTCGTGGTCGACAGTCACGCGCGAAACACTGTTTAATCGTGACTGCCGATTGTTCGTACGCAGTGCCCCTTCCAATAATTAAACGGGAGCTACCGATGTCTGCATCGCCTTTGGATCACGCCCCTTCAACCACGCACCTGAGCTATGAGGCCTTGACGCTGCTGTTGCAGCGCATCTTTACCCGGCAGGGCACGTCTGAATCGGTGGCTCAGGTACTGGCCGAAAACTGCGCCAGTGCCGAACGCGACGGGGCCCATAGCCACGGGGTGTTTCGCGTGCCCGGCTACGTCTCGACGTTGAACAGCGGCTGGGTTGACGGCAAGGCGGTGCCCATCGTTGAAGACGTCGCCAGCGGCTTTGTGCGGGTGGATGCGGTGAATGGTTTTGCCCAGCCGGCGCTGGCAGCTGCCCGCTCACTGTTGGTGGACAAGGCCCGCAGTGCCGGCATTGCGCTGCTGGCCATTCACAACTCCCACCACTTTGCGGCGCTGTGGCCCGACGTCGAACCCTTTGCCGAAGAAGGGCTGGTGGCGCTGAGTGTGGTCAACAGCATGACCTGTGTGGTGCCCCATGGCGCCGACCGGCCGTTGTTCGGCACCAACCCGATTGCGTTCGCTGCACCACGGGCGGACGGCCCTCCCATTGTGTTTGACCTGGCCACCAGCGCCATCGCCCACGGCGACGTGCAAATTGCCGCGCGCAAAGGTGAGCGCCTGCCGCCGGGCATGGGCGTCGACAGCCTGGGTCAGCCGACCCAGGACCCCAAGGCCATTCTTGAAGGCGGTGCGCTGTTGCCGTTTGGCGGGCACAAGGGCTCGGCGCTGTCGATGATGGTCGAGTTGCTGGCCGCCGCGTTGACGGGCGGTAACTTCTCGTTCGAGTTCAATTGGTCGGATCATCCAGGTGCGCGCACGCCATGGACGGGCCAGCTGGTGATTTTGATCGACCCGAGTAAAACCACCGGGCAAAACTTTGCCGAGCGCAGCCAGGAGCTGGTGCGGCAGATGCATGCGGCGGGGTTGCGGCGCTTGCCGGGGGACCGGCGTCATCGCTCGCGGGCGAAGTCGCAGGAAATCGGTATAGAGATTAACGCGCAGGATTTAAAGCAGTTGCAGGAATTGGCCGAAGATTGACGGGGGCTGCGCCAGCAGCGCAGCCCCCGTTGCTCAGTTACGGCGACCGAGCAGCAGGCCCACCACCAGGCCGAAACCGGCGCTGATCGCCACGGTCTGCCATGGGTGGCCACCGATGTAGGTCTCGGTGGCATCGACCACCGGCTTGCTGCGCTCGCGCACATTGGACACCGAGTCCAGGGCTTGTTTGAGCTTGATGGCGACCTGCTCACGCAGGGTTTCACCTTCTTCGCCTACCAGGGAGGCGCTGCTTTTGAGCAGTTTGTCCGATTCTTCGATCAACGCGGTCAGTTCGCTGAAGGCTTGATCCTTGATTTGGTCTTCGACAGCTTGGGCAGCGGATTTGCGGGCCATTGTGTGACTCCTTGCGGGTGAATGGGACAGTGATCAATGGAGTGCCGGGCGATGGCAAAAGTTGCAGTTTTTTTGCTTAGGCCCGGCCTTGAGCAAAATCCGAATCTGGAATATTCGACCTACAGTGTAAGATGTCGCCTATTTGTGCAGCAGGTAATTCAACATGAGCTTCAATCTCGCCAACAAGACCCTCGCCGAACGCGCCGAGCTGGAAGATGAAAAGTCGCGTCTCTACGACCTGTGGCAAACCAATCTGGGCAAGGCCAAGGGCGAGGCCGCGCGTTTGTTCGGCGAGCGCGCCAAGCGTAAGGGCAAGTGGGCCGAGTGGGTGCGCGCCGAACTCGACGGCATGTCGCCGCCGGAGTTTTCGAACATGGTGCGCAGCGAAGTCAACAAGCTGATGGCCGCGGCTAAGTAAAACTCGCCACAATCGCTTCACGCACTTTCAGCAACAGCGGATCAAGCTGCGCCTGGGTACGCCAGCCCAGTTCCACCGGGTAGCGCGGCAAGGCCAGCGGGCAGGGCAGCACGCGCAGGCCGGTCATCTGCGCGATGGCCTGTGCCGCATGCCCAGGAATGGTCGCCACCGCCTGACTGCCCTTGAGCAGAAAGGGCAGCGCGGCGAAGTGGCTGGTGGACGCACATACCTGGCGGCTCAGCCCCAGCGCCGCCAAGCCCTCGTCAGTAATCCCGATAAACCCGCCGGATGACACCAGCACATGCTCGCGTGTGACGAATTCCTCCAGGCTGATGCTGGCTTGGTCCGAATCCACCAGACAGCGGTAATCGCCTTCTCCCAGTACTTGGCGACTCAGCCGGCCCTGAGCAAAGCCACCGGCTGTGATAGCAAGATCCAGGGTGCGGTCGAGGAGGGCGCCCGCGACGATCTGGCTATGTGTCTGACGGAAAATCACCCGCAGCCTGGGCGCCCGTTGTGCGATGGCCTCGATCAGCCGGCGGCCGTACGCAATTTCGAAATCATCGGATAAACCCAACACCACTGACCGACCCTGATAGTGCTGATTGTCCGGATCAACCATGGCCAGGCTCTGCCGGCAGCGTTCCAGTGCTTCACTGATTACCGGTTTCAGTTGATTGGCCCGCAAGGTCGGCGCCAGGCCACGCCCGGTGCGCACGAACAATTGATCACCATACACCTCGCGCAAGCGCCGCAAGCCTGCGCTGACGGCCGATTGCGTCACGCCCAGGCGCAAGGCGGCGCGGCTGGCGCTGGACTCGTCATGCAGGGCTTCGAAGGTTTTCAGTAGGTTCAGATCGACCTGGGCGATATTGATTTGGCTCATATCATTCAGCACTGAAGTGGGCTTTATTCATGATCGAGGCTGACGGGAGAATGGGCAACCCCTTTATCTGGAGTGAATGCGATGCCTGTTTCTACTGTGGCGGCCCTGCAAATCGGATCCCTGCCTGGCGGCAAGGGCGAAACCCTGGCGCAGATCCTCAGTTATGAGGACGAGATCCTGCGCAGCGGTGCGCAATTGGTGGTAATGCCCGAGGCGCTGCTGGGTGGCTATCCCAAAGGTGAGGCATTCGGCACGCAGTTGGGTTATCGGCTGCCGGAAGGTCGCGAAGCCTTCGCGCGTTATTTTGATAATGCGATCGATGTGCCAGGCCCTGAAACGCAGGCGCTGGCAGGCCTGTCGGCGCGCACTGGCGCCAGCCTCGTTCTCGGTGTGATCGAGCGCAGCGGTAGCACGCTGTATTGCACGGTGCTGTATTTCGAACCGGCGGGCGGTCTGGTGGCCAAGCACCGCAAGTTGATGCCTACCGGCACCGAGCGGCTTATCTGGGGCAAGGGCGACGGCTCTACCCTGCCGGTGATCGATACGGCAGTGGGACGTGTCGGCGGCGCGGTGTGCTGGGAAAACATGATGCCGCTGCTGCGTACGGCGATGTACGCCAAGGGTGTGGAGGTCTGGTGCGCGCCGACGGTGGACGAGCGCGAGATGTGGCAGGTGAGCATGCGCCATGTGGCCCATGAGGGACGTTGCTTTGTGGTGAGCGCGTGCCAGGTGCAGGCGTCGCCCGAGGCGCTGGGGATTCAGGTGGCGAACTGGCCGGCCGAGCGTGCGTTGATTGCAGGTGGCAGTGTGATTGTCGGGCCCATGGGTGACATTCTGGCAGGGCCGCTGCTTGGAGAAGCCGGGCTGCTGACGGCGCAAATCAACACGGATGATTTGGTGCGTGCGCGGTATGACTATGACGTGGTGGGGCACTACGCCCGGCCGGATGTTTTCGAACTTGTGGTGGATGAGCGCGCCAAGCCAGGCGTGCGCTACATCACCGACTAAAACGCAATCGTTCGGTGTGCAGCGTCGGTTGCATGGCGGTCACCAGGTGGCCGTGTTGGGCATGTCCAACGTACCACGGTCGACAAAGCGCATCGTGCCGAACAGTCCACCCGCCAGTTTGCCGCGCAACACGTAGGGCAGGTTGTTCAAACTCTGGGTCTGGCTCAGGCCCAGGGTCTGGCGCAAGACAGAAAACGCCGAAACACTGACCGGCACCGTCAGAACCGTCTCGGAAAAGCGTGGGATGGATCCGCTTTGATCACTCACCCCTGACGCCAGCGGCCGGCCATTGACCTCCAGGTCCAGGGCCACGCCGTTGTAGTCGATCGCCGTATCATTAGGGTTCTGCACCCGCAGTTTCACGGCGAATCGCACTTCCAGGTCCTGGCTTTGCAGGGGCTCGATACCCACCACGTTGATGTTCACCGGGTCGCGGTTGGGGAACAGCGCGCAGGCGCTCAGGGTCAGTAGCAACAGCGATAGAACCATGAGCTTGCGCATTGATAAGTGCTCCTATTTCGTGACGTCCGGGTCCTGCATCACTTTAAGGGTCGAAGACTCCGGATCAAATTCATCTTCTTCCAGCTCTATGAACTCTTCCGGCAGGAAAATGTTCAGCAGGATTGCACAGAAAGCCCCCACGGTGATCGGCGATTCGAAGATGTTGTGCAGCGCCTTGGGCAAGTCACGCAGCACTTCCGGCACGGCGGCCACGCCCAGGCCCATGCCCAGGGAAATCGCCACGATCAGCACATTGCGGCGGTGCAGCCCGGCTTCGGCGAGGATCTTGATGCCGGCCACGGCCACGGTGCCGAACATGATCAGCGTGGCGCCGCCCAACACCGGCTTGGGCATCAATTGCAGCACCGCGCCGATCATCGGGAACAGCCCCAGCAGCACCAGCAGCCCGGCGATGAAGTACGCCACGTAGCGGCTGGCCACGCCGGTCAACTGAATCACCCCGTTGTTCTGGGCGAAGGTCACCATCGGCAGGCTGTTGAAGGTGGCCGCCATCGCCGAGTTGAGGCCGTCGGCCAGCAGGCCGGACTTGATGCGCTTGATATACAGCGGGCCCTTGACCGGCTGCTGGGAAATCATCGAATTGGCGGTCAGGTCACCGGCCGCTTCCAAGGGCGATATCAGGAAGATCACCGCCACCGGGATAAACGCCACCCAGTCGAACGAGAAACCGTATTTGAACGGCACCGGCACACTGATCAACGGCACCTGAGGCAGTGCCGCCATGTCCACACGCCCCATCAGCCAGGCCACCACAAAGCCCAGGGTCAGGCCGATCACGATGGAGCCCAGGCGCAGGAACGGGTTGTTGAAACGGTTGAGCACCACGATAGTCAGCAGTACCAGCGCAGCCAGGCCCATATTACTGGCCGCGCCGAGGTCGCTGGCGCCGAAACCGCCAGCCATGTCAGTGACTGCGACTTTGATCAGCGACAAGCCCATCAAGGTAATGATGGTGCCGGTGACCACCGGGGTGATCAGCTTGCGCAGCTTGCCGATGAACTGGCTCAGCACCACCTCGATAAACGCGGCGAAGAAGCAGATGCCAAAGATCGTCGAGAGGATCTCATCGGTGCCGCCGCCCCGGGCCTTGACCATGAAGCCCGCGCTGAGAATTACGCTGATGAAGGAAAAACTGGTGCCCTGCAGGCACAACAGCCCCGAGCCGATCGGGCCGAACGTGCGCGCCTGCACAAAGGTGCCGAGCCCCGACACAAACAGCGCCATGCTCACCAGGTACGGCACTTCGCTTTCCAGGCCCAGCACGCCACCGACGATCAGCGTGGGGGTGATGATTCCGACGAAACTCGCCAGCACGTGCTGCAACGCGGCAAAAATCGCCGCGGTGAAGTGCGGGCGGTCTTCCAGGCCGTAGATCAGGTCGGATTTATAGCGCGGGCGGGGGGCTTGAGCGTCAGACAAAATACGGGCTCGGGTCAGAAAATGGAGGCGCAGGATGCCAGAAAGCGCCGGTCGTCAGAAGTGTAAAAAAATATTTATGAATGACCTGCGGGAAACCCCAGGCCCTGCCGATATCGAGGATAGGCCCACATACCAACGACAACAGTGGTGACCACAGGTCGGAACGGCGCGTTGACGCCGACTGATCGTTTCGCAGCAGGGACGCTCGCAAACACTACTTCTGAGAGCCCCCCCTATGTCCCTTCGCCAATTGAACATTGCCCCTCGAGCGTTTCTCGGTTTCGCCTTCATTGCGTTGTTAGTGATTTTACTGGGGGTGTTTGCGGTCAACCGCATGGCACAGATTCGGCAATCCTCAGTGGAAATGACCGCGACCCAACTGCCCAGCGTGACGTCGCTGGGGGTGATCACGGAAAACGTGCTGCGCCTGCGCATCCTGTCGTTCCGCGTGCTGGTCAACCGCGAGCCTGCCAGCCTGCAAGAGGCCGAAACGCGCATAGGTGTGCTCGTTGACAAGGTCAAGACCGCCCAGGCCAGTTACGCTGCGCTGCCCGCCGGCCCGGAAGAAGCCGCGCTGTACAAAACGTTTATGGTCACGCTGGACAACTACCTCAAGGCCCAGGCCGACATGCTCGCGTTGTCCAAGCAGGGCAAAGTGGATGAAATGCGTGCGCTGATCAACAGCCGCATCAAGGACGGCACCGACCAGATGGGCGAGCAATTGAATAAGCTCATCGCCATCAACGTGGCCGATGCCAAGACCGCCGACACTGATGCCGGGCAGAGTTACGACGGCGCGATCACCGGCGTGATTGCGGTTTCCGTCGCTGCCGCATTGCTCACCGTGCTGTTGGCCTGGTTGTTGACCCGCAGCATTGTCACGCCACTGCGCAAAGCCGTAGAAGTCGCTGAAACCATCGCAGGCGGCAACCTGAGCAAAGCGATCGAAGACGACGGCAAGGACGAACCGGCGCGCTTGCTCGGCGCCCTGGCCACCATGCAGGCCAACCTGCGCCAGACCATCCAGCACATCGCCGGCTCGGCCACCCAGCTTGCCTCGGCAGCGGAAGAGTTGAGCGCAGTCACCGAAGAAGCCTCCAAAGGTTTGCAGCAACAGAACAACGAAATCGACCAGGCCGCCACGGCAGTCAACGAGATGACGGCGGCGGTAGAAGAAGTGGCGCGCAATGCGGTGTCCACCTCCGAGGCGTCCAGCCAGTCCAACCAGGCCGCCCGTGAAGGCCGCGACCGTGTGGTGGAAACCGTCGGCGCCATCCAGACCATGACCCAGGACGTACAAAACACTGCGGCGATGATTGAAGGCCTGGCCACCCAGGGCCGCGACATCGGTAAGGTACTGGACGTGATCCGTGCGATTGCTGAGCAGACCAACCTGCTGGCGCTCAACGCCGCCATTGAAGCGGCTCGCGCCGGTGAGGCCGGGCGTGGCTTTGCGGTGGTGGCCGACGAAGTGCGAGCGTTGGCCCATCGCACCGCGCAGTCGACCCAGGAAATCGAGAAAATGGTCGCCGGCATCCAGAACGGCACCGGTGAGGCCGTGCAATCGATGCAGCAGAGCAACCAGCGCACCCAGACCACCCTGGAAATGGCCCGCGCCGCCGGCGTGGCCCTGGAGCAGATCACCCAATCCATCAGCCTGATCAACGAACGCAACCTGGTGATCGCCAGCGCCTCGGAAGAACAGGCCCAGGTGTCCCGCGAAGTGGACCGCAACCTGGTGAACATCCGTGACCTGGCGACCCAGTCGGCGGCCGGTGCCAATCAGACCAGCGCAGCCAGCCACGAACTGTCGCGCCTGGCGGTGGATTTGAATGGAATGGTGGCGCGTTTCGTTATCTGACCTGAAATGCGCTCAAAATGGGGGAGCGGGGGCGTGCTCGCGAATGCAGTGGATCAGTCAAGACGTCTCTCGACTGACACACCGCATTCGCGAGCAAGCCCGCTCCCACATGGGGTTTGTGGTGTCAGAAATCAGCGGTTCCAGGCGTTGGCGTTGACCAGGTTCTTCGGCTTCTCACCGGCCAACGCCTGCAGCAAATTATCCACCGCACATTTGGCCATGGCCTCCCGCGTCTCATGGGTGGCCGAGCCGATATGCGGCGTGGCCACCACGTTGTTCAAGCGCAACAACGGCGAGCTGTGATCCAGCGGTTCCTTCTCAAACACATCCAGCCCCGCTGCCCGAATGGTGCGCTGTTGCAACGCCTCCACCAGCGCGGCCTCGTCGACCACCTTGCCCCGCGAAATATTGATGAAGATCGTCTCCGGGCCCATCCGCGCAAACTGTTCTGCGCCTATCAATTTCTCGGTTTCGGCGGTGAGCGGCAACGTCAGGCAGACAAAGTCGGCCTGTTGCAGCAAGTCGTTCAAGCTGCGGTACTGCGCACCAAAACGCGCCTCCACCGCCGGCTTGGGCGAATGGCTGTGGTAGATCACCGGCATGCCAAAACCAAAATGCCCACGCTGGGCCAGCGCTTCGCCGATGCGGCCCATGCCGATGATGCCCAGGGTCTTGCCATGCACATCGCTGCCGAAATGCGCTGGGCCGATGTTTTTGTTCCATTGGCCGGCGCGGACCATGTCGGCCAGTTCGACCACGCGCCGGGCGGTGGCCAGGATCAATGCAAAACCGGTGTCGGCGGTGGTTTCGGTGAGCACGTCGGGTGTGTTGCTGAGCAAGATGCCGCGCGCGGTGAGGTAGTCGATATCGTAGTTGTCGACGCCGACCGATACGCTGGCCACGGCCTCCAGCTGTGGCGCCAGGTCGAGCAACTTGGCATCCAGCCGTAGGCTGGCACCTAGCAGACCGTGGGCGCCGGGCAGGGCATCGCGCAATTTGGCCAGGCCGGTGTCGTCCAGTGCTTCGATCAGCGTGACATCGGTCTGCTCATGCAGGCGGGCCATCAGTGGCGCAGAGAGTTTCTTGTACAACACGACAGACTTTTTCATGCGGTCTTTACCTTTAATTCCAGGTTGGGCGCCGGCGTGCGATCACTGGCGCCGGGCTTGAGAAAAATCGTCAGTACCACCGACAGCAGCAAGGCGCCGCTCATCAGCAGGTACGAAGTACCGGGCGAACCGGTGCTGCTATTGAGGTAGCCCACCAGATACGAGCCGCCAAAGGAGCCCAGGGCGCCCATGCTGTTGATCAGCGCCATGGCGCCCCCGGCGACGTTGGCCGGCAGGATTTCCGGGACAATCGCAAAAAAAGGACCGTAGGGCGCGTACATGCAGGCGCCGGCAATCACCAGCAAGGTGTAGGACCACCAGAAGTGTTCGGCACCGAGCACGTAGGACGCGTAGAAAGCAATGGAGGCAATCAGCAACGGTGGCCATACGAAACGCTTGCGCTTTTGCAGCTTGTCCGAGCCCCACGACACCGCCAGCATGCCAATCACGGCCGCCAGGTAGGGCAGCGCCGACAGCCAGCCGGCCTCGACCATGTCCATCTGCAAGCCTTGCTTGAGGATCGACGGCAGCCACAACACGAAGCCGTACACACCAATGCTCCAGCAGAAGAATTGCAGGGCCAGGATGATCACCTTGGGCGAGCGGAAGGCTTCGGCGTAGTTCTTCACCGCCTTGATCCCGACTTGCTCGGCGGCCAGCGCGGTTTCCAGGTCCTGTTTCTCAGAGTCGCTCAGCCACTTGGCATCCTTTGGACGCTCATCGGCCAGCTTCCACCAGATAAACGCCCACAGCACGGCCGGCAGGCCTTCGATGATAAACATCCAGCGCCAGCTGAAATGCTGCACCAGGTAGCCTGATACCACCGACATCCACAGCATGGTCACCGGGTTGCCGAGGATCAGGAACGTGTTGGCGCGTGAGCGTTCTGCCCGGGTGAACCAATGGCACAGGTACACCAGCATCGCCGGCATCACCGCGGCTTCGACCACGCCGAGCATGAAGCGGATCACGATCAGCATGTAGGCGTTGGACACCACGCCGGTCAGGGTGGCGAGGCCGCCCCACAGGATCAGGCTGACGAAGATCAGCTTCTTGACGCTGCGCTTCTGCGCGTAGATCGCTCCTGGCACCTGGAAGAAAAAGTAGCCGAGGAAAAACAGCGCGCCCAGCAGTGACGACATGCCGGGGGTGATCATCAGGTCTTCGGCCATGCCGGAGGCGGCGGCGAAGCCGTAGTTGGCGCGGTCCAGGTACGCCAGGCTGTAGGTGATAAAAACGATGGGCATGATGTACCACCAGCGGCGGGTGGCGAGTTTCACGGTTTCCATGGGGTTGCTCCTGAGCTTGTTGTAGTTGTGGCAACAGGTAGTGGGTTAGGCAACGGATCGAATCGGTAACTCTGAACGGGCTGGCAGGCCTTCCATATCGCCACGGCTTTGCACGGCGCGGCTGCCGATCCAGTTGCCGCGCTGTACCGCCTCGGGGAAGCTGAGGTTTTCCAGCAGGGCGCTGATCATGCCCACGGCAAAACCGTCGCCGGCGCCGACCGTGTCCACGACCTTGTCCACGCGCACGGCGGCGACAAAGCCCTGGTCCAAATGAGTGCGGTAGTAGGCACCGTCCGGGCCAAGCTTGATGGCCACGGCTTCGGCGCCTTGGTCGAGGTAGAACGCGGCGATGTCGGCCGGGTCATCGAAACCGGTGAGCAGGCGGCCTTCGCCCAGGCCCGGCAAGACCCAATCGGCCAGGCCGGCGAGGGCGTTGATTTCACGGATCATCGTCTGTTGGTTGGCCCACAAGGACGGGCGCAGGTTGGGGTCGAACGACACGCTGCGTCCGGCTTTGCGCATCTGCGTCATCAGCTCCACGGACAACTCACGTGTCGCCTCAGACAGTGCGGGCGGAATGCCGGTGGCATGCAGATGGCGGGCTTGCAGCAAGGCAGGACTGATGGCTGCGATCGACAAATGGCTGGCCGCCGAGCCCTTGCGGAAGTACTCCACCTGAGGATCATCGCCGGTTTCTTCACGGGATTTGAGTTGAAAACCGGTGGGGTGTGCCGGATCGACCGCCACGTGGCGGCAATCCAGGCCTTCCTGGGTCAAGGTGTCGACCACAAAGCGCCCGAGCGAATCGTTACCGACCCGGCTCAGCCAGGCCACCTTGAAACCCAGGCGTGACAGGCCGATGGCGACGTTGCTGTCGGCACCCGCGATCCGTTTATGAAATTGAGCCACGTGGGCCAGATCGCCGGTTTGCTCGGCGACAAACATCGCCATGGTTTCACCAAACGACAGGATATCGATCTCAGACATAAGCACGCTCCGCACGAGGTTGGCCCAGCAGGGTGAGGGTGGCGACCTGCCGCGCGGTGACCGCGACCAGGTCATCGCCTTGCAGCGGGAATTCCACGGCCCGGCTAATACCTGGAGTCATGTGCTTGAGCAGTTGTTCCCACAGATGCAGGTCGGTGGCGCCAGGCGGCATGGCCACCAGCTTGCCGTCGGCGCGGCGGGCCACGGCCTTGCAGTGCAGGTAATCCACATGCCGGCCCAGCAGGCGTGCAGCGGTGAGGGCGGATTGGTCTTGCCACTGCCAGTTGCCGATATCGAAGGTCATCTTCACCGGCAGGCCCAGGCGTTCCACCTCGGTGAAAAAGCGCTGCATGGGTTCGATGCGGCCGCCGTGCAAGGTCTGGTCGTTCTCTACCAGCAGTTGAACCGGGTGGCGGTTGAGCAGGGCGTGCAGGCTTTCCAGGTCGTTGGTGTCGGTGAAGTAGCCAAGGGAGACTTTCAGCCAGCGTGAGCCGAACGCCTGCGCTCGATCGAGGGTGGCCGCGAGTTCTGCATTCGGTTGGGCGCGGCCGGCGACCCACAGTTCCAGCGGCGATGAAAACACCGATTCCAGGCCATGCTCGGCAGTGGCCTGGGCCAAGGCTTTGGGTTGCTCGACGGTCAGCAATTCTTCACGCCATTCGATACGTTGGGCGCCGGCGGCCCTCAGCAGCTCGACAAAACTCAACTGGCCCTGCTGGCGGACGAGGTCGGCGCCGTAGCTGGAGAGGCTGATTGAAACGGGGTATTTATGCATTGTTGGTTACCTCTGAAACCGGTTTCATTTTTTCTGAAAAAAATACTTTCCGTAGGCGCGAGCTTGCTCGCGAAAAACCTGAGAGCGCCGCGTTAAACCAGGATCGCTGCGCTATCGTTGGTGTTTTTAGCGAGCAAGCTCGCTCCTGCAAGGGGTTGTGGAGCCTCGGATGATCAGTTGGGGCATGAAGTCCAGGGTGCGGGTCGGCGTTGTGTCACCGCGCAGACGTTTGAGCAAACAGTCGAAGGCGCTGGCACCAATCGCTTCGGTCGGCTGGGCGAGGGCGGTAATACCGGTGCCTACCAGCGGATACCAGTCGAGGTCATCCAGGGCGATCAGGCCGATGTCGTCGAACAGGTTGCAACCCAGGTTCTTCAGGGCGCGGGTGCAGGCCAGTGCTGCGACGCCGTTGGCACAGAACAGCGCCTTGGGGCCAGGTTTTGCGAGAAAGGTCTGCAGGTGTTGTTGCAGCGCGTCATCCAGTTCTAGCACGGCGCCGGTCAATGCCGGGCGGCTGGCAATCTCAGCCTTGAAACTCTCCAGGCGTTCCAAGCGTGAACTGGTGCCATCGGTGGGTTCGCTCACCATCAGCACATCGCGATAACCCTGCTGCTCCAGGTGTTCTACCGCCATACGCACTGCCGCCGGGTTGTCCAGACCAACCAGGTCGCTGTGCAGCGGCTCGACCTTACGGTCCACCAGCACCAGGGGCATTTCCCGTTGCAGTTCCAGCAACTGGTCGAGGTGATGGCCGAGGGTGTTCACGATCAGCCCTTCGATGTTGTAAGAACGCAGGGCCGCCAGGTGCTGGCGCTCTTGTGCGTCATCGCGGTCGGTGTTGCACACCACCAGGCTATAACCGTGCTGGCGGCAAGCGGTTTCGACACCGTGCATCACGGCAATGGAATAGGGGTTGCGGATATCGGCCACCAGCATGCCGATCAGGCGGGTGCGGCCACGTTTGAGACCACGGGCCATCTGGTTGGGGCGGTAGCCGAGGTGTTCGATGGCTTGCTCGATGCGCAGTGCAATGGCATCGGAGAGCAGGGCGCGGTCGTCGCCGATAAAGCGTGACACGCTGGCCTTGGACACACCGGCGCGCTCGGCCACATCAAGCATGGTCACACGGCTGCGCTGGGCGGCAGAGAAATTGTTCACGGTCATCGACCTTCTGTTTTTATTGGAATGACTGAAACCGGTTTCAGGAAACCATCAAATGAGGAAAGTCGTCAAGCTGTTGTAGGACAAAGTCAGATGACCGGTGCGTCAAACTGCCACATGCAGCCAGGTCGCTATCAGCAGCAACAGGGCCGGTGTTGGCTTCCTCGGATAAGTCGATTCAGTTGTGCGTGCCCATAAGGCACCGAGACGGACTAAGTGAAGCGATTAGCGCCCAGCGTGTGTGGGGCGTCTAGCAGGTGTGTGCCGTGTCAGCCGAACAGTCCGGCGGCAATATTGATCGAAAACCCCAGGATCGCCGTGTTGAACAAAAAACCGATCAACGATTGGCCCAGCACCACTTTGCGCATGGCCCGGGTGGCGACGCCCACATCGGAGGTCTGCACCGCTACACCGATGGTGAAGGAAAAGTACAGGAAGTCCCAGTAATTGGGCGTAGTCAGGCCCTCGGCAAAGCGCAACGCCGGTTCCTTGCCGTCCCAGGTGTAGTAAAGGCGGGCGTAGTGCACGCTGAAAATCACCCCGATCAGCAACCACGATCCGATCACCGTCAACCCGGTGAACCCGTAGTGCAGCAGGCGCTCGGCATTGGCCAGATCCTTGCTGCCCACCAGCTCGAACGTGATGGTCGCCAGGCTGGCAATGGCGGCGATGCATACCGTGAACAGCACCAGGCCGGCATTTTCATCTTCGATCTCGGCGATGCGCTTTACGTCCTCGGCCTTGGCGCGGCGGGTCAGCCACAGCATCAGCACCAGGTAGGTCCAGACGCCGGCGTTCCAGCCGATGAGGACTTTGCTGACCAGCGTGTCGGCCGGCACCAGGATGCCCACGGCAATCCCGAACACGGCGGCGGCGGAGAGGCGAGGGTGGGTGCGGGCGAGGAAGGGCATGAGGGCTCACAAATCACGGTATGTGAGCAGACTGTACCCGATCCTTGTGGGAGCTGGCTTGCCTGCGATGCAGCCACCTCGGTACATCAGGCATACCGAGTTGATGCCATCGCAGGCAAGCCAGCTCCCACAGGGGAAAGGGAAAATTGTGCTAGCGGCTTTTTTTCTTCACCAACTTCATCACCACCACAAAGAACACTGGCACAAACACCACTGCCAGCGTCGCCGTAATCATCCCGCCAATCACCCCCGTACCAATCGCTTGTTGACTGGCCGAGCTGGCGCCGGTTGCAATCGCCAGCGGCACCACGCCGAGGATGAACGCCAGGGACGTCATGATGATCGGCCGCAGGCGCAAGCGCGCAGCTTTCAAGGTAGCGGTGACCAGGTCTTCACCCTGGTCATACAGGTCCTTGGCGAACTCGATGATCAGGATCGCGTTCTTCGCCGACAGGCCGATGATGGTGATCAGGCCAACCTTGAAAAACACATCGTTGGGCATGCCGCGCAAGCCCACCGCGATAACGGCGCCGAGAACACCGAGCGGCACCACCAGCAATACCGAGGTGGGGATCGACCAGCTTTCATACAGCGCCGCCAGGCACAGGAACACGATCAACAGCGACAAGCCCAACAGCAAGGGCGCTTGAGCGCCGGACAGACGTTCCTGCAACGACAAACCGGTCCATTCCTGGCCCAGGCCTGCCGGCAACTGGCTGACCAGGCGCTGGATCTCGTCCATCGCTTCACCGGTACTGTGGCCCGGTGCCGCTTCGCCGGAAATCGCGATGGCCGGGTAGCCGTTGTAGCGGGTCAGCTGCGTCGGGCCCTGGGTCCATTTGGCTTCGACAAAGGCCGACAGCGGCACCATCTTGCCAGCGTTGTTGCGCACGTTGATTTTCATCAAATCCGCCACCTGGCTGCGCTGGTCGCCTTCGGCCTGTACCACCACCCGCTGCATGCGGCCCTGGTTGGGAAAGTCGTTGATGTAGGCCGAGCCGATGGCCGAGGACAGCACATTGCCCACGTCGGCGAAGGACACGCCCAGCGCGTTGGCCTGCTTGCGGTCCACCTCCAACTGCACTTGCGGGGCTTCGGCCAGGGCGCTTTCGCGGACGTTGGCCAGGATCGGGCTTTTCTCAGCGGCAGCCAGCAATTCGGTACGCGCCGCCATCAACGCGGCATGGCCGACGCCCCCCCGGTCCTGCAGGCGGAACTCGAAACCACTGGACGTGCCCAGGCCGTCCACCGGCGGCGGCAGGACCGCGTAGGCAATCGCATCCTTGAGCTCGCTGAAGGCCATGTTGGCGCGGTCGGCAATCGACGAAGCCGAATCATCGCTGCTGCGCTCAGACCAATCCTTGAGCGTGGTAAACGCCAGCGCCGCGTTCTGCCCCGAACCGGAGAAGCTGAAGCCCATGATCATGGTGGTGTCGCCCACCCCAGGTTCCTCGGCGTTGTGCGCTTCGATCTGCTCGGCCACCTGCACCGTGCGGTTCTTGCTCGCGCCCGGCGGTAGCTGGATGTCGGTGATGGTGTAACCCTGGTCTTCCACCGGCAGGAAGGAGGAGGGCAGGCGGCTGAACATCCAGCCCAGGCCTACCAGCAGCACCAGGTAGATCAGCAGGTAACGGCCGCTACGCTTGAGGGCATAGGCTACCCAGCCTTCATAGCGGTCGGTGAGCTGTTCAAAGCGCGTGTTGAACCAGCCGAAGAAACCGCCCTTGGCATGGTGCTCGCCCTTGGCGATCGGCTTGAGCAAGGTGGCGCACAGCGCCGGGGTCAAGGTCAGGGCGAGGAACGCCGAGAACAGGATCGAGGTGGCCATCGACAACGAGAACTGCTGGTAGATAACCCCCACCGAACCGGCCATGAACGCCATCGGCAGAAACACCGCCACCAGCACCAGGGTGATGCCGATGATGGCCCCGGTGATCTGGCCCATGGCCTTTTTCGTCGCTTCCTTGGGCGACAGGCCCTCGGTGGCCATGATGCGCTCGACGTTCTCCACCACCACAATGGCGTCGTCCACCAGGATACCGATGGCCAATACCATGCCGAACATGGTCAGTACGTTGATCGAGAAGCCCAGCAACAGCATGGTGGCAAAGGTGCCCATCAGGGCTATCGGCACCACCAGCGTCGGGATCAAGGTATAGCGCACGTTCTGCAGGAACAGGAACATCACCGCAAACACCAGCGCCATCGCTTCGAGCAGGGTATAGACCACCTTGGTGATCGAGACCTTGACGAATGGCGAGGTGTCGTACGGGATCTTGTACTCCACATTGGCCGGGAAGTAGCGCGACAGCTCGTCCATTTTCGCCCGCACCAACGTCGCGGTGTTCAGGGCGTTGGCGCCCGGCGACAGCTGTACGCTGACGGCGGTGGACGGCTTGCCGTTCAGGCGTGTGGAGAACTGGTATTCCTGGCTGCCCACTTCAACCCGCGCCACATCGCCGATGCGCACGGTCGAACCGTCCGGGTTGGCTTTTAGCACGATATCGGCAAACTCGGCGGGCGTCGAAAGCTGGCCCTTGACCAGGATTGCAGCGGTGATTTCCTGGGTGTTGGTGCCGGGCAAATCCCCGATGCTGCCGGCCGAGACCTGGGCGTTCTGCGCGCTGATCGCAGCGTTCACGTCGGCCGGCGTCAGGTTGAAGCCGATCAATTTCTGCGGGTCGATCCAGACGCGCATGGCGCGCTCGGCACCATACAGCTGGGCCTTGCCCACACCGTCGAGGCGCTTGAGTTCGTTCATCACGTTGCGCGCCAGGTAGTCACTCAGCGCCACGTCATCGAGCTTGCCGTCGTTGGAGGTGAGCGTCACCAGCAGCAGGAAGCCGGCGGAGACTTTCTCCACCTGCAAGCCTTGCTGGGTCACCGCCTGCGGCAGGCGCGGCTCGACCGCCTTGAGGCGGTTCTGCACGTCCACCTGAGCCATTTCCGGGTTGGTGCCCGGTTGGAAGGTGGCGGTGATGGTGGCCGAACCGAGGCTGCTCTGGGACTCGAAATACAGCAGGTGATCGGCGCCGTTGAGCTCCTGCTCGATCAGGCTCACCACGCTTTCATCCAGGGTCTGCGCCGATGCACCGGGGTATACCGCGTAGATCTCCACTTTCGGCGGCGCGACGTTGGGGTACTGCGCCACCGGCAGTTGCGGGATCGCCAGCAAACCGGCCAGCAGGATAAACAGGGCGACCACCCAGGCGAAGATCGGGCGGTCAATAAAGAACTGCGGCATGACGGGTTATTCCTTTACGAGCGGGCTGTCGTCCACTTCAACTTTTTCACCGGGGCGCGCGTGTTGCAGGCCTTCGACGATGATGCGGTCACCGGGCTTGAGGCCGCTGCTGACGATCCAGCGATCGTTGATCACCGCCCCCAGCTCGACCGGCTGTTGGCTCACGGTCTGCTCGGCGTCCAGCAGCAACACCATCGGGATACCGGCGCTGTCACGGGTGATGGCGCGTTGCGGCACGCTGATGCCTTGTTTGTCGACCGCTTGTTCCAGGCGCACCCGCACAAAGCTGCCGGGCAGCAGGTCGAGGTCGGGGTTGGGGAACTCGCTGCGCAGGATGATTTGCCCGGTGCCAGGGTCGACACTGATCTCGGCAAACAGCAACTTGCCCGGCAATGGGTAGAGGCTGCCGTCGTCCTCGATCAGCGTAGCCTTGGCCTGGTCCTGGCCGACCTGCTTCAAGCTGCCGGCGCGGAAGGCGCGGCGCAGGTCGTTCAGTTCGCGGGTGGACTGGGTGAGGTCGGCGTGGATCGGATCCAGTTGCTGGATGAGCGCCAGCGGTGTGGCCTCGTTCTGGCCGACCAGCGCGCCTTCGGTGACCAGCGCCCGGCCAATGCGCCCGGAAATCGGGGCGGTCACGGTGGCGTAGCCCAGGTTCAAGCGCGCGCGTTCGACGGCGGCTTTGTTGGCGGCGACCTCGGCGTTGGTCTGGCGCACGGCGGCGCGGGCGTTGTCGTAGTCCTGGCCGCTGATGGCATTGCCTTCCACCAACTGGCTGTAGCGCTGTTCCTGCAGGCGCGCCTTGAAGGCATCGGCCTCGGCCTTGCTCAGGTTGGCCTGGGCGCTGTCGAGGTCGGCCTTGAACGGTGCGGGGTCAATGCGAAACAGCACGTCGCCCTGTTTGACATCATGGCCTTCCTTGAACACCCGTTGCATCACCACGCCTGCGACCCGTGCGCGCACTTCGGCGATACGCGGCGCGGCAATGCGCCCGCTGAGTTCGCTGGTGATGGCCAGGGGCTTGGCTTCAAGGGTTTCGACGCGCACTTTGGCCAGGGGCATTTCCGGCGCCTCGGCGGCGGAGTCGCCACATGCGCTCAGGGCCAGGGTGAGGGCCAGCAGGCAAAATGGCGCAAACAGATTCTTCGACATGCTTTTATCCCAATATTGACTGGCGCATCCTAAAGTCACCTGCGCCTTGGTGCTGTGAAGCTGTGTAGCTCGTCTGTGAAGAAATGTAAGGTGCGACCCATAGTCGGCAGAGGGCGTATATCCTTGCACAATCCTGCAAACAGCAACGATCAATGTGGGGGGCGGGCTTGCCCGTGAAAGCGGTATATCAGCCAAAAAATCTGCTCACTGAACCACTGCTTTCGCGAGCAAGCCCGCTCCCACAAGGGTCTGTGCACAGCCGACGAACCGCATTATTTGGAAACACCATGCCCAACATCCTCCTGGTGGAAGACGACGCCGCACTCTCCGAGCTGATTGCCAGCTATCTGGAACGCAATGGCTACCACGTCAGCGTGCTCAGCCGTGGCGACCACGTCCGCGAACGCGCGCGCCTCAACCCGCCGGACCTGGTGATCCTCGACCTGATGCTGCCCGGCCTCGACGGCCTGCAAGTCTGCCGCCTGTTGCGCGCTGACTCGGCGGGCCTGCCGATCTTGATGCTCACCGCCCGCGACGACAGCCACGACCAGGTGTTGGGCCTGGAAATGGGCGCCGACGACTACGTGACCAAGCCTTGCGAGCCACGGGTATTGCTGGCGCGGGTGCGCACGTTATTACGGCGCAGCAGTTTGTCCGAGCCCCAGGTGGCCAACGATCAGATCATCATGGGCAACCTGTGCATCGACCTGTCGGAGCGCACGGTGACCTGGCGTGAGCAGCCGGTGGAGCTGTCCAGCGGCGAGTACAACCTGCTGGTGGTGCTGGCGCGGCATGCAGGCGAAGTGCTGAGCCGCGACCAGATCCTGCAACGCCTGCGGGGCATCGAATTCAATGGCACTGACCGTTCGGTGGACGTGGCCATCTCCAAGCTGCGCCGCAAGTTCGACGACAACGCCGGTGAGGCGCGCAAAATCAAGACGGTGTGGGGCAAGGGCTACCTGTTCAGCCGTTCCGAGTGGGAATGCTGAGCCATGTTCCGTGTATTGCTGCGCCTCTACCTGATCACCATCGTCACCTACAGCCTGGCGATCTACTTGATCCCGTCGCTGGTGATCCAGCTGTTCGAACACCGCTACATGAACTACAACATCGAGCAGACCCGCGGCCAGCAGAAGCTGATCGTCAAGCAATACCTGCGGGCGCCGGTGGAGCGCTGGTCCCAGGTCACCGAGCAACTCGGTCGTGATTTCGCGCCGCTGAAAGTGCAGTTGTTGCTGCGCCAGGACGCCAGCTACACCCCGGCCGAAGAGACGCTGCTGGAACGCGGCAAGTCGGTGGTCCGGCTGGGGGAATGGGGTTGGATGGAGGAAATCAGCTCGCCGATCAATGAGCAGTTCGTGGTCAAGCTGACTGTACCGCCCGATCCGATGGACATGAATGTGCTGTACTGGGCGATCAACGTGCTGATCGTCGCTGCACTGCTGGCCTGCCTGCTGGTGTGGTTGCGCCCGCACTGGCGCGATCTGGAACGCCTGAAAAGCACCGCCGCGCAATTGGGCCAAGGCAACCTGGCCGAGCGCACGGGTATTCCGGCCAGTTCCAGCATCGGCAGCCTGGCCTCGGTGTTCGACACCATGGCCGACGACATCGAGCACCTGCTCAACCAGCAGCGCGACCTGCTCAACGCGGTCTCCCATGAGCTGCGCACGCCGCTCACGCGCCTGGATTTCGGCCTCGCCCTGGCGCTTTCCGAGGACTTGCCCGAGGCCAGCCGCGAACGCCTGCAAAGCCTGGTGGCGCATATCCGCGAACTGGATGAGTTGGTACTGGAGTTGTTGTCCTACAGCCGCCTGCAAAACCCGGCGCAGCTGCCGGAGCGGGTCGAGGTGGTGCTCGATGAGTTCATCGACAGCGTGCTGGGCAGCGTCGATGACGAACTGGAAAACCCCGAGATCGTCATCGACGTCGCGCTCGACTGCGCCGTAGAGCGCTTCAGCCTCGATCCGCGCCTCACTGCTCGTGCCTTGCAGAACCTGCTGCGCAATGCCACGCGTTACTGCGACAAGCGCATCCAGGTTGGGGTGAAGGTGTGTGCCAAGGGCTGTGAAATCTGGGTGGACGACGACGGTATCGGCATCCCCGTGGACCAGCGCGAGCGCATCTTCGAGCCGTTCTACCGGCTCGACCGCAGCCGCGACCGCGCTACCGGCGGGTTTGGCCTGGGCCTGGCCATCAGCCGGCGCGCCCTGGAAGCCCAGGGCGGCACCTTGACGGCATTGGCTTCACCGCTGGGCGGTGCGCGGTTTCGCGTGTGGTTGCCCACCGTCGCCTGATCAGAGCACTTTGACCGCGCGGCCGATCGCCTGGATCGGCCCAGTGGGTTTGCCGGTCGGCGAACCGCGCGGGTCTTCCAGGGTCAGTTCGAACAATTGGTTCTGAGTCAGCGGTGGCAGCTTGTCCAATGGCACCGACAGCGTCTGCCCCGGCGTGACCAGGCCCAGGGATACCGGTCCCTGCCAGCCGTCGCCCTTGGTCCAGAACTGCAGAGCCTTGTCGGCCGGCACTTCCATGACGCCCAACGGGATCAACTGAATCTGCTGATCATTGCTGGCCTGGATCACCCAGCCCGGCGCCTGGCTTTGCGGCGCCACCAGCACCACCACGAAGCTTGGGGCAGCAGTGGGCGGGCGGGTCAGCAGCAACCCGGCCAGCACCAGCGTGGTCAACAGCCCAGCACCGGCCAGGCCGCGCCACACTGCCAGCAGGTCCCACCAGCGTGTACCGGCACTGGCAATATTGCGTTCGATACGCCGCCACAGCTCAGAGGAGGGCGGCACGGGCTCCGCCAAGGCCGTCAGCGGCAACAGGCGTTGCTCCCAGGCGTCCACGGCAGCGCGTAGTTCGGCATCGTGTTTGAGGCGTTGTTCGACTTCAGCGCGCTGTTCGCCGGGTAGGGTGCCCAGCACGTATTCGCTGGCCAGTTCGTCCAGTGGGTTGCTCATGCCATGCACTCCCGCAGCGCGGCGAGGCTACGTTTGATCCAGGCCTTGACGGTCCCCAGCGGGGTGTCGAGTTTCTGGGCGATTTCGCTGTGGGAATAACCGTCGACATAGGCATGCAGGATGCACGTGCGACGGACCGGGTCGAGTTGCTCAAGGCAGGTGTGCACTTGCCCTGAGCGTGCAGTGAATTCAAACGTGTCGGTTGCAGCGACCTGTTCGTGTTCATCGCTCAACGGGACTTCGCGGTATTGGTTTCGTACGAAGTTGAGCGCCAGGTGCCGGGTCACACTGAACACCCAGCCACGCGCCGAGCCGCGACTGGGGTCAAAACTGCCGGCACCGCGCCAGATCTTGATAAACGCATCGTGCACGATATCTTCGGCCAAGGATCTGTTCCTGGCGATGCGCATCGCTACGCCGAGCAGATGGCTGCTTTCCTGCTCGTAGAGTTGGCGCAAGGCGCGTTGATCGCCACGGGCGCAGGCCTGCAGACAGGCTTCGTAATCAAACACGTATCACCGTCCCCTCAATTGCTGAACCCCTGTAGGAGCGAGATTGCTCGCGAAAAACGTTAACGAAAACGTGGGCATTCAGGCTGTCCGTGGCGCTCTCAGGTTCTTCGCGAGCAAGCTCGCTCCTACAAGGTATGTAGGCAGTTTCGGGGCAGCGTAGCTCAGTTTGCTCAGTTGGCCGCCCAGAAGATGTAATCGGCCTGGTATTTCACCACTTCCTGCTTGCCTTTGTTGGCTGCCGTGCACTCTGTGTTCGGTGCCACGCCGCCCTTGAGGGCCACGCGCTGGATGTAACTCACGCCGCTCATCACGCCTTTGCCTTCAGCGGGGTTGGCCTTGACCAATTGATACGGCAAGTTGCCCGCGCCCGATGGCGCCACGGCCAATTGGGTGCCGGTGATTGTCGAACCGTCCTTGGCCTGCCAGGTGGCCGGTGGGCCAAAGTAGGTGCCGACTTGCTTGCCGCTGCGGTCATTCAACACCGCTTTTGGCCCGACAAACGTCCACTCGGTCTGGCCGGCAGCGTTGGCCTTGTCGCGGCACTCGTAGGTGATTTCGCCGACGCCGGTGGTTTCCAGCGCCACCTTGTGGCCGTCCGGCACCTTGATGCTGTCAGGCAAGCCAGTCTGGGCGAATGCGGCCGGCGCGGCGGCCAGCAGTGTAGTCAGGCAGAACAGTGCTTTAGCGTTCATGGGTACTTCTCCATTTCAGTAAAACAGCGGGGTTTCTGAAAGGACTACCCATGGCGCGTACGATTGGATGCAGCGATTAGAAAATAAAGGTGAGAGGGCGCACACTGTGCCCCCGCTTCACCCGAGGAGAGATTGGCAATGACTGGTGTACACACGTCTGCTCAACAAGGTTTCTCTACCCAGGCCGTCACCTACGCCCAAGGCCGGCCGGACTACCCCAGGCAACTCACGGGCTGGCTCGCCGACACTCTGCGCATCGATGCACAATCGAGCGTGATCGACCTGGGCGCCGGCACTGGCAAATTCACCCGCCTGCTCAGCACCCTGGCACCGACATTGACCGCCGTCGAGCCGGTCGCGGCCATGGGCGCGCAGTTGACCAAACTGTTGCCGGATGTGCGCCTGGTCAATGGCACTGCTGAGTCCATCCCACTGCCTTCTGCCAGCACCGACGCAGTGGTGTGTGCCCAGGCGTTCCACTGGTTTTCCACTGAAGCCGCGCTCGCAGAAATCCATCGCGTACTCAAACCTGACGGTCGGCTTGGCCTGGTGTGGAATGTCCGCGATGAGTCGGTGGATTGGGTCGCCGCCATCACCGAGATTATCACCCCGTACGAGGGTGATACGCCGCGCTTTCATACGGGGCGTTGGCGTGAGGCCTTCACCGGCGAGTATTTTTCCGACCCCGAAGTAACCTGTTTTCCCTACAGTCATGTCGGCAGCCCTCAGGAAGTGATCATGGACCGCTTCCTTTCCGTGAGCTTTATTGCCGCGCTGCCGGATGCACCCAAGGCGGTAGTGACTGCGCAATTGCAGGCCTTGATTGATACGCATCCGGCGTTGAAGGGGCGCGACACGGTGGCCTTTCCGTATCAGACCCAGGCTTATGTCTGTCACCGTCTGAGCTAAAAGGCATAAAGTCAGATCACATTGATATAAGTCGTTATAAGAAAAATCGCTATCCTGCGGCCAGAAATTTATAAGGCCGCAGGTAGCTGTGATGGATGTGGGTAATTTTGGTTTTGTAATTGCTGGCCTGATCGTTGGTTTTATCGTGGGCATGACCGGTGTGGGTGGGGGCTCGTTGATGACCCCGATCCTGCTGTGGTTCGGCATCAACCCGGCCACCGCCGTGGGCACTGACCTGCTGTATGCCGCCATCACCAAGTCGGGTGGGGTGTTGGTGCACAGCAAGAACAAGAATATCGATTGGGCCATCACCGGCTGGCTGACCCTGGGTAGCGTGCCGGCGGTGTTGTTGACGCTGTGGTTCCTGGCCAGTCTGCATACCGACCCCAGTGTGATGAATGCGGTGATCAAGCAGGCGCTCGGTGTGGTGTTGCTGCTGACGGCCTTGGCGATTCTGTTCAAGAAAAGTCTGTTGGCGTTTGCCCAGCGGCATGCGGGTGATAGCTATCACATGAGCCCGCGGAACCTGAATGCGCTGACAGTGGTGACTGGCGCGGTCCTCGGAACCATGGTGGCGCTGACGTCCATCGGTGCTGGTGCGCTGGGAACGGTGGCGTTGTTTATTCTGTATCCGTTCCTGGCTACGCGGCGATTGGTGGGGACTGAAATCGCGCATGCTGTGCCGCTGACCCTGGTGGCGGGGTTGGGGCATGCCAGCATGGGGAATATGGACTGGCATTTGTTGGGGTTTTTGTTGATGGGGTCGTTGCCGGGAATCTATGTCGGCAGCCATATGACGGGCAAGCTTCCGGATGGGGTGTTGCGGCCTTGTTTGGCGGTTATGTTGATGGCGATTGGTTACAAGCTCGCGTTCTGATGTTGGCTGGGACGGCCTTAAAGCCGTCCGGTATTCAACGCCGAACTCGGTCAACATGTGGGAGCTGGCTTGCCTGCGATGGCATCACCTCGGTGTAACTGATATACCGAGTTGCCTGCATTGCTGGCAAGCCCTCCAAATCAATGTTGGATTACGGGCACACCGAGCTTAAGCGATGTGCCGAGTGACTCAGCCCCGGCCCGGCCCATTCCCAATCTGCCAGACAAACGGCGGCTCAACCCCATTAACCACCCAATCCCCCACAATCCGCGCCTTATAGATCACCGGATTATGCGACGACACCGTCCGCGCATTCCGCCAATGCCGGTCCAGCGCCTTACCCTGACGCACATCCGACGCCCCCAGAGCATTGAACAACTCACTGGTGGCACGCTGAATCAACCCCGACACCACCACCTGCGCCGTGGCCGACTCAATCTCGGCCGCTACATTGGCTTCACGCTCAACAATATCATCCCCCCCAAACCGCGCCAGGTACGCCCGTTGCGCCGGCAGCGTGGCTTTCAACGCGCTTGCCTCGGCGGCATAAACCAGCGCCGCTACTTCGCCCACTACCTGTTGAACCTGCGCGTCCTGGCTGACATGGGCCGCATTGCCATGGCTGTAGATGCGCTTACGGCTGCGCACCTGGTGCGCCACGTCGCGCAGCGCCGCGCGGCCAATACCCGCCAGGCTGGCGAGCAGCACCAACTGATAGAACGCCGTCTGGTATCTGAACCGCGTAGCAAAGTCGATAACGTTGTCCGCCTCCACCACCGCGTCGGTAAAGCGCGACGTGCCGCTGCCCGTGGTGCGCTGGCCAAAGCCGTCCCAATCATCACTGTGCACCACCCCAGGCTGGCGGGCGCGGGTGGCGGCAATCACATCGGCGCCGGTGTCGCTGCGTTGGGCATACACGTCGATCCAGTCGGCGAAGATGCTGCCGGTGCTGTAGAACTTTTCTCCATTGAGCTTCCAATGGTCACCGTCGGGGCTGACCTGGGTGACCACATCGCCAATGGCCACGTTACCGATTTCGGTCCAGGCGCAGCCGACGATATCGCCCTCTACGAAGCGCTTGAACCACAGGTCGCGACCGGCACTGGGCGGTGCATTCAGGCGGTCTTCGGCAAAGGCAAAGTGCCCGCGCAGGGCCTGGGGCACGTTGGAGTCGGCTTCGGCCAGTTCGATCAGCAGTTCGAACAACTGCGGCAGGGAAGCGCCCCCACCGCCGTACTCCACCGGCACGCGCACCGCGCCAAAGCCGGCGGCTTTCAGCCACTGGATCGGCTCGTGGGGCAGGGTGCGGCGCTGTTCGCGCTCTAGGGCGCCCTCGGCGATGCGCTGAAAAATCGGGCGGAAGCGTGCCGCCAGGGTCGGGTAGTCGACGCCGGTAGACAGCGGGTTGATGACGTGTTGTTCGGTCATGGGCAAGGTTCCTGGGCAGTGATCGGTACAGGGGGATTGCACAGTCCGTGCCGGGTGCCAGCGCCCGTATTTGCAAGGGTAGACCCTTCGGCAACTGTTGCCCTGGCAACAGCTGATCGACAAACCAGCACACTCTGCGACATCGTCGCCGACACCTCGAAGTCCGCCCAGAGCCCCTGGCATGGGCGTTTCACCGGCCTGGCACGCTTGCTGCTCAAGCCCTGGGTACATCCCTTTGTGCGAGGTACGTTCGATGAGTCAGCAAGCCGTGAAATTTGCCTATTGGGTGCCCAACGTCAGCGGTGGGCTGGTGGTCAGCAAGATCGAGCAACGCACCCACTGGGGCATTGATTACAACCGCAAACTGGCGCAGCTCGCCGAAGCCGCCGGTTTCGAGTACGGCCTCACCCAGATCCGTTTCACCGCCGGCTACGGCGCCGAAAACCAGCATGAGTCCGTAGCGTTCAGCCATGCGCTGCTGGCCGCGACCACCACGCTCAAGGTGATCGCCGCCATCCTGCCCGGTCCGTGGCAACCGGCGCTGGCGGCCAAGCAACTGGCGACCATCGACCAGCTCACCAACGGCCGTATCGCGGTGAATATCGTCAGCGGCTGGTTCAAGGGCGAGTTCCAGGCCATCGGCGAACATTGGCTGGAGCACGACGAGCGCTATCGTCGTTCCGAAGAGTTCATCCGTGCCCTCAAAGGCATCTGGACCCAGGACGACTTCACCTTCAAGGGCGACTTCTACCGTTTCAACGAGTACACCCTCAAGCCCAAGCCACTGGGCCAGCCGGAAGTGTTCCAGGGCGGCAGCTCGCGGGCGGCGCGGGACATGGCCGCACGGGTGTCGGACTGGTACTTCACCAACGGCAACACCCCAGAAGGCATCAAGGCTCAAGTCGACGACATTCGAGCCAAGGCGGCGGCGAATAACCATTCGGTCAAGGTCGGCGTCAACGCGTTCGTGATT
Organism: Pseudomonas simiae; assembly: GCF_000934565.1. Lineage (NCBI taxonomy): Bacteria > Pseudomonadati > Pseudomonadota > Gammaproteobacteria > Pseudomonadales > Pseudomonadaceae > Pseudomonas > Pseudomonas simiae. The sequence goes on from NZ_CP010896.1 coordinate 2,679,272, forward strand.
GCCCGCGACACCGAGGAAGAAGCCCGTGCCGTGTTGGCGGAGATCATCGACAAGGCCGATCCGGAGGCCGTGAATGCCTTTGGTGATGCAGCCAAGCAGGCCGGCAAGGCTTCACCGGAAGGTGAGGGCAACTGGGCTAAGTCCAGCTTCGAAGACCTGGTGCAGTACAACGATGGCTTCAAGACCAACCTGATCGGCACGCCGCAGCAGGTCGCCGAGCGCATCATCGCGCTCAAGGCGGTGGGGGTGGACCTGGTGCTCGCCGGTTTCCTGCACTTCCAGGAAGAAGTCGAGTACTTCGGCAAGCGCGTGTTGCCGCTGGTGCGTGAGCTGGAGGCCAAGGCTGCGATCAAGAACGTGGCGTGAAGACCACCACCGCCGCGCGCAATTTGTTATTGCCGAACCGGCACATGCGTTCGAACTCCCCATGGCTGACCGGCAAGTGCTGGCAGTCCAGGGGCTGACGGTGCTGGCTGTGGTCAACGTCCGGGTCGTGAAGGTAGACGAAGTCATCGTCGCAGTCGGTGACTATTACCCAGTGCGGTGACTTGGATCGGGTGAGGCGGTAGCTGCTGATCAGCACCAGCGGCTGGCCGCCGTCGCGTAATACCTGGGGCAAGTCCAGCGCGCCGCCGAACACTTGCTCGACGTCACTACTCGCTAATTCCTCTTCGAAAGCCTCATGCACCAGGCGCATGACGTCCTTTTTATGCGCATCACGCACGCCATCCAAAAACAGCGGCCCGCGCACATTCACCTGCATGCGCACCGCAAAGCCCCGGCGCCAGGCGGCCAGGGCCAACCCTTGGGGGCTGCATCCGCCGTGGCCGGCGGTCATGAACACGGTGGTCGCTTCGCGCCAGATCTGCAGCTCTTCGCGGCGTTGTGCCACGCGTTTCGGCACCAGCGCGCCCATAGCCATCAGCAGGCAGGCAGCGCCACAGGTGAAGTCAGTGGTCTGCTGGTAATACGGCACGCTTTGCGGGCGCGCATCCTGATGCTGGACGATGCGTTTCTCCAGGCGCAGGGCAGCGGTGTGGTCTTCGTAGTAATCGTTGATCAGGGCGAAACGCCGGTAGCCATTGCGTTCATACAGGGCGAGGGCGCCGGGGTTGTCGGTGCGCACCTCCAGGCGCAGGTAGGCGCAGTCGTGTTCCACCGCGATGGTTTCGATACGGGCGAGCAACTGTTTACCCAGCCCCAGGCCGCGCGCGTGCTCGGCAATGGCGATGGAATACAGGCGCGCCAACGAGGTACCGCGGTGGAACAACACCAGCCCATAGCCGAGCAGTTGCCCGTCATTGTCCGCCACCAGCAACTGGCCATGGGCGCGGCTGACCATCCACTGGAAACTGCGCGATGACAGCCGGTCGGTGGTGAAACAGTGCTGTTCCAGTGCCACCAGTTCAGGCACATCGCAGGGGGTTGCAACGCGAAAGCAAAGAGCCATATGACCGCCGTAAAAGTTGCGTAACGAAACGGGACTTCTCTAAAAGATCGTGCTTAATAGAAAAGGTCGAGTTCTCTAAAGCGGATCAAATATTATGTCGGCGGTACAAGGTCATTGGCGTGAAGTATCCGAGCAAACAGTCGCGGCGACAATAACTAATACAGGTTATTTTCCCGTCCCCCTCAAAGGAACCCGTCAAGTAGTGATCATTGTCGAGCGCAAGGAAGATTGGGCCTCCTACTTCCCCAGCGAAGACATCGTCACCGCGCAGGAATACCTGGAGCAGACCCGGGAAAGCGAGACCGGCAAGCGTGTGCAGGTGATCAACCTGTGCCGCGGCTACAAGTACCTGGGGCACGGTTATTACTGCTCGCTGCTCGCCGAAGCCCGTGGGCACAAGGTAATTCCCTCGGTGCGCACCATCAGTGAACTGACCAGGAAGTCGCTGTACGGCCTGGCCCTGGACGACCTGGACAAGACCCTTGATAAAGCCCTGAATCATCACCTTTATAGCAATACCGAAGGCTTTACCCTGACACTTTATTTTGGTCGAACCAATATAGAGCCGTTGCAGGATTTGGCCCGTCAATTGTTTGAAGCCTTCCCTTGCCCGATTCTGCTAGTTGATTTCAAAAAGAATAACGGTTGGCACATAGAAGGGGTCAAGTCCGGCGTGTTGCACAAGTTGCGCGATGATCAGGAAGATCAATTTGCCCACGCCCTGGACAACTTCAGCCGCAAGATCTGGCGCCAGCCGCGCTCACGGAGACTGGCGCGTTATGACCTGGCGATCCTGCACGATCCCCAGGAGCAATTGCCGCCGTCGAATGCCAAGGCGCTGGATAATTTCATCCGCGTGGGCAAGGGCCTGGGCATCGATGTCGAGTTGATCGAGCGCAAGGACTACTCGCGCCTGGCTGAATACGATGCCTTGCTGATCCGCGAAACCACCAGCGTCGACAACCACACCTATCGCTTCGCCAAGAAAGCCGAAAGCGAAGGCCTGGTGGTGATGGACGACCCGGCGTCGATATTGCGCTGCACCAACAAGGTCTACCTTACCGACTTGCTCAACAGCCACCAACTGGGCATGCCCGCCACCGAGATCCTGTACAAGGAGCGACCGGAAGACTTCGAACGGGTCGGCGAGCGCCTGGGGTTCCCGCTGGTGTTGAAGATCCCCGACGGCTGCTTCTCGCGAGGCGTGATCAAGGTAGAAAGCCAGGACGCCTTGCTCAAGGCCACCGCCGAGTTGTTCGAGCATTCGGTGCTGTTACTGGCCCAGGAATTCTTCTACACCGAGTACGACTGGCGCATCGGCGTACTCAATCGCAAGCCGATTTTTGCCTGCCAGTACTTTATGTCCAAGGGCCATTGGCAGATCTACAACCACAAGGCCATCGGCCAGGACATCAACGGTGAGTGCCGTACGCTGGCGGTCCACGAAGCGCCCAAGGCGGTGGTGGAACTGGCGGTGAAGACCGCCAACCTGATCGGCGATGGCCTCTACGGTGTCGACCTCAAGCAGTCCGGCGACAAAGTGGTGGTGATCGAAGTCAACGACAACCCCAACCTGGACGCGGGCATTGAGGATGCCTACTTGCAGGACGACCTGTATGGGCTGGTGTTGGAGGAGTTCGTGCGACGCCTGGAGTTGAAACGTCAGGGCCAGGTTTGGTGACCCGGCGATGATTCAGCGTTTTCAACTGGCCGACGGCAAGCTGTACGGTGGGGAAAGTGACGATGCCCCGATCCTGTTGTTCAACAACCCTGACCTGGCCGAGCGCGAGTGGCTGCGCGACCACCATAAGCTCGACGAGCACGCCCTGGCTTCGGCGCTGGACCCCGACGAAGTCTCACGCATCGAGTTTCATCCGGACAATCTGTTCCTGATCTGGAAGCGCCCGGAAAACTACTCCGGCGGCGGCAACCTGGTGTTCGAGGTGTCGTCCTGCGGCCTGCTGTTTTCGCCCAGCCGCCTGCTGGTGATTGCCACCGACGAAACCCCGCTGACCGGTCTCGGCAAGCGCCGCCCACTGCACACACCGCTGGATGTGTTGCTGGACCTTTTGCTCAACAACATCCACCACTATCTGGGCCATCTCAAGGTGATCAAGCTGGTCGCCCGGGAATTGCAGCAGCAGTTCAACGCGTCCATGAGCAACCATCATCTGATGCAGATGTTCAGCCTCAGCGAAAGCCTGATCTATTACATCAACGCGCTGCACAGCAACGGCGCGGTGTTGTCGCGGCTGCGCAACCATGCCGAGAAGGAGCACTTCGACGCGGAAATCCTGGCGCTGATCGATGACCTGATCATTGAGAACCATCAGTGCTACAAACAGGCGGAGATTTATTCCAACGTGTTTTCCGGGCTGATCGATGCGCGCGGCAACCTGATGAACAACAGCATGAACAACCTGTTGCGCAAGCTCACCCTGATCAACGTGGTGTTCCTGCCGCTCAACCTGATTGCGAGCATTGGCGGCATGTCGGAGTTCAGCATGATGACCGCGGGCACGCCCTGGTGGGTGTCGTACCCGTTGTTCCTGCTGGCGATGGGGCTTGGGGCGGGCTTGATGGTGGTGGGGCTGAAGCGGATAGCGGGGGGCGCCAATGTCGTGTGAACATGCCAGCGATGCAAACACCTCTGTACATCAGGCATATCCAGTTGAGGCTATCGCAGGCAAGCCAGCTCCCACATTCGACCGAGATAGAGAGTAGGAAACGGGTCAGTTCTAAGGCCGCCGCGCTTGGCTGAGAGATCAGTCACCTACCTGCTTTTCTGTGGGAGCTGGCTTGCCAGCGATGCAGACGCCTCGTTACATCAGGCACATTCAGTTGAGGCCATCGCAGGCAAGCCAACTCCCACATTCGACCGAGATAGAGAGTAGGAAACGGGTCAGCTCTAAGGCCGCCGCGCTTGGCTGAGAGATCAGTCACCTACCTGCTTTTCTGTGGGAGCTGGCTTGCCAGCGATGCAGACACCTCGGTACATCAGGCACATTCAGTTGAGGCCATCGCAGGCAAGCCAGCTCTCACATTTGACTGAAATCGAGAGTAAGAAACGGGTCAGCTCTAGCGAAGTGCCGAGGGTTGCGGCGAGAGCATTTTTCTTACTTTTTGACTGGGCCGGCATTCCGGCTGTTCGAAAGTGAGCCGCCGTATGGGCAACCGTCTAAGTCTGCAGGGTCAGGACTTCAAAGCCATCCGCGGTCACTGCCACCGTGTGCTCCCACTGCGCCGACAGGCTGTTGTCCTTGGTGACCACCGTCCAGCCATCCTTGAGGCTGCGCACTTTCGAGCTGCCCTGGTTGAGCATCGGCTCCACGGTAAACACCATGCCTTCACGCAGTTCAAGTCCGGTGCCGGGGCGGCCAAAGTGCAGGACCTGTGGTTCTTCATGCATCTGCCGGCCGATGCCGTGGCCGCAATACTCGCGCACCACGCTGTAGCCGTTGGCCTGCGCATGGCTCTGGATGGCATGGCCGATATCACCCAGGCGGGCGCCGGGCTTGACCTGGCGGATACCGGCCCACATCGCTTCGAAGGTCTTCTCGACCAGGCGCTGGGCCTTGGGCGTAACGCTGCCGATCATGTACATCTTGCTGGAGTCGGCAATGAAGCCACCTTTTTCCAGGGTGATGTCGATGTTGATGATGTCGCCGTCCTTGAGGATTGCCTTGGCGCTGGGCATGCCATGGCACACCACCTCGTTGATCGAGGTGTTGATGGAGAAGGGGTAGTCGTACTGGCCCAGGCTGGCAGGGCGCGCCTTGAGGTCGTTGCGGATAAAGGCTTCGACGGCGGCATCCAGTTCCAGGGTAGAGCGGCCGGCGGCGACAAAACCGTCGAGCATGGTGAAGACCTGGGCCAGCAGGCGCCCGGCTTCACGCATCACGGCCAATTGTGCGGCAGTCTTGATCATCAACTGCGCCCTCGGATCAGGTCAGGTTTGTCCAGCAGCAGTTTGTTGATCAGCTCGTTGTAGGGCAGGTGAGGGTTGAGTTCGGCGAGCAGGCCGATCTTGATCCAGAACTCGGCCTGGGCGTTGATGGAGCGGTCCATCGCTGCGCTGGCCAGGCGTAATTGTTCGTGCAGGTGGTCGGTGATCTTGACGATGCCCATGGTCATCACTGTGCAGTGGGAATATACAAAGCGTATACGTTTCGTATATAGAACGTAAACCCCCAGCCGCTAAATGGCGCTTGGCCATTGACTTGATCGCGGGCCGCCGGTTAGTTTCGTCACATGACTTTTCAAGCCTTCCGCAGCCAGCCAAGCATTATTACCGCCATTCCTCATTTGGCGGGATAGCGCACGGCTGTACCCAGACCCGCCCTAGAGGCGGGTTTTGTTTTTCCGTCTCCAGGGTCTTTGACAAAAAGCCAGGAGACATCCATGAGTAGCTGCACCGCGCCTCACACCGCCGACCCGGGACTGCTTGAGCATTACGTGAAGAAGATTCTTGCTGCCCCGGTGTACGACCTGGCGGTGCGTACGCCCTTGCAAGCGGCCCCGGCCTTGTCGGCATTGCTGGGCAACCAGGTGTTGCTCAAGCGCGAAGACTTGCAGCCCACCTTTTCATTCAAGATCCGCGGCGCCTATAACAAGCTGGTGCAGCTCACGCCTGAGCAAAGGGCCCGTGGCGTGGTCACCGCGTCGGCGGGTAACCATGCCCAGGGTGTGGCCCTGGCAGCGCGGGAGTTGGGGATCAAGGCGCGTATCGTGATGCCCGCCAGTACCCCGGAACTCAAGGTGTTGGGCGTACGTTCACGCGGTGCGCAAGCCGTGCTGCACGGCGCGAGTTTTCCTTTTGCCCTGGCCTATGCGCTGCAGTTGGCCGAGTCGTCCGGGTGCACCTTCGTGTCGCCCTTCGACGACCCAGACGTGATCGCCGGCCAAGGCACCGTGGCTATGGAGATCCTGCGCCAACAGCAGGGGCCGCTGGACGCGATCTTCGTGCCGGTGGGCGGTGGTGGCCTGATCGCCGGCGTCGCCGCCTACGTCAAATACCTGCGCCCGGACGTGCGCATCATCGGCGTCGAACCCGAGGGCTCCAGTTGCCTGTTGGCGGCGTTGCGTGCCGGTGAGCGCGTGGTGCTGCCCAGCGTTGACGGGTTTGCCGACGGTACGGCGGTGGCCCAGGTCGGCGCCCACGGGTTCGAGATCTGCCGGGACTGGGTGGATGAAGTCATCACCGTCAGCAATGACGCGTTGTGCAGCGCAATCAAGTTGATCTACGACGACACGCGCTCTATCACCGAGCCTTCCGGGGCGTTGGCGGTGGCGGGCATTCGCCAATACGTCGCCACTCACAACCTGCGCGGGCAGACGCTGGTGGCGATCAATTCCGGAGCGAACATCAACTTCGATAGTTTGCGACATGTTGCCGAAAGGGTCGCTGCGCAAAGTGTCGTTTGACCTTAAGTCCAGGGTTAAACGTTTAATCGTAGCCGTTCGACGACGATCCCATTGACGCTGTTCAACCTCTATAACCAGGCACAGTGCTTATGAGGAAAAGTTACAACGAGCGCTGACTTAGCCGAGTACGCTTGGGTGTTACAAGCGTCTTCCAGGGCCGGCAAGACGCGGCGGGCGAGCGTCCGCCAGATTCATAACAATCTGTTGGCAGTCTCAGAAAAGGAGAGGTTGACCATGCTTTCGGAATTAGAACTTCGCAGCATTATTGAAGGAAGTTTCCTGCCCAGACGGTGCGAATGCACCAAAGCCGAAGATGCCTCGCTGACGATCAAGGTCTACGATGACCGTGACCGCGACCGGGTGGATTTGGAAGTCAAAGGAATCGATGCAGACAAACTCGACAGCAGTCGAGCCATTTGCAACCTGATCACCGGGTTGCGCGAAGACCTCAAGCACACCCACGCACCTACACTGCAACGAGTGGGAGGGCGCGTCTACTATTAGCCGGGGCGAGCTTGCTCGCGAAAATCGGCAACGATAACGCGGGTAGCCTACTACTCAGTGGCGTTTTAAGTGCTTCGTGAGCAAGCTCGGTCCTACGGTGGTTCGCTTCAATTCTGGAAATCGCAGGCATCGGACATCTTCCGATAGCTCACGTCTTCCACCTTGCCTGCCTTGTCCAGAAACTTGATATCGGCCTTGATGACTTTGCATTCGTCGGTCTGGGCTTCGTTCATGGCCAGGACCTTGTCGATGTTCATCGGCAGGCCATAGTGGTAAGGCACGGGTTTCACGGCGGCTGTTTGATCGTCGGCCTGGGCCAGGCCTGACACAGCCGCCAGTGAAAAGGTGGCACCGAGCATCAATGTGCGCAGTTTCATGGTGGTTCTCCGCAAGTGGGTACAGCGTCACTCTCGACTTGCGGGATTAACCATCGATTAATGTTTGCCTGGCTGACAAAACCTTCATCTTCACCAGCTCATGCGCACGCCGGCGGTGCCGCTGACCCCCTCCATCGCGTTGCTGTCCAGGTGGGTGTTGTAGTCTGCCGCCAAGTAGACGCTTACCGTTGATGGTGCCGGTGCCACCTGCGGGCAGCGTCAGGCTGTTATTGCCCAGGAGATCGGTCAGGCCGGCACTGCTGCCGCTGTCGCAGATGAAGGTGTCGTTGCCCGGGCCGGGAGTGAGTGCGCAGGCAGCGTAGGACTGTTGTGGTGTGGTGTACTGCAGTGAGAGAAGGCCGACAGCTAAAACGGCGCGGGTTGATAAACCGTTGCTTTTTTGCATGGGTCTTTCCTGCATTTGTTGTAATTACTGCTCCTGTTTTGGGTTTAGCACAGTTTTCCCGCTTGGCAATGTGTGTATAAACGCGCGCAGGCCACGGAATACGTGGCCTGCGTGGTGGCACATTGCTCATGTTGCTGCTGGGTTCAACTCACCTGGCGGCGGTAAGGCAGGTCTGGACCGGTCTTGGTGCAGGTCAATGCCGCGGCGCGAATCGCAAAGCCCAGCATGGCGTCGATCTGGTCGCGGCTGAGCTGCTGCAGGCCGTCAATCGAGTCAAATTGTTGCTCGGTCAACCAGGCAATCAACGCGGCCTGGAAGGTATCGCCGGCCCCCACCGTATCGGCCATCACCACCTTGACGGCCGGTTGTGACCAGTGGCCGTGCTGGCGACTGAACACACTGGCGCCATCGCCGCCTTGGGTCAGGAACACCAACTGGCAACGGTGCTGCAGCCAACCCTGCAACACGCTTTCAGGGGACTGTTCGGGGTAGAGCAGGTGCAGGTCTTCGTCGCTGACCTTGATCAGGTCGGCATGCTTGACCAGCTCTGCCACGCGGTCGCGCCACAGCTGGATATCCGGCTGCGGGTTGAGGCGCACGTTGGGGTCGAGGCTGATCAGGCGCTTGCCGCTTTCGCGCTTGACCAGGCTCAGCAGGGTGTCGCCGATGGGTTGCACCACCAGGGAGAACGAGCCGATATGCAGGCCGCGAATGTCATCACCCAGCTCAGGCAGATGGGCGACTTCCAGCAGTCGGTCGGCGCAGCCTTCACCACGGAAGTTGTACTGCGGTGAGCCATTGGCGCCCACGGCGACCATCGACAAGGTGGTCGGCGCGGCGAATTCCACCAGGAACTGCTCGCTCACGCCCTCATCCTTGAGCACCTGCAGTAAGCGGCGACCAAGGAAGTCAGTGGACAAACCGCCGAACAAGCCCGCCTCGATACCCAGGCGGCGCAAGCCTACCGCGACGTTGAACGGCGAACCGCCGGCAATCGCCTTGTAATTGACCTTGGACGCCTGCCCGCTGGCATCTTCCTCGCTGAAAAAATCAAACAGCGCTTCACCACACACCAGATACATAGTCGTTCGCTCTTATAGGGTTGCCACAAGCTGCTGGTAGCGCTCGTAGGCTTGTTGATATGCGCTGACACTGGCCGCTACCGGCAGCGTGCGGCTGGCCGGGTCGACGCTCACGCATTTGTCGCACAGGCTGGCCAGTGACTCGCCGGACTGGCTCCAGGCCGCCTGAATCGCGGCGCCCAGCGCGGCGGCTTCACTTTGTTCGGTGCAGACCACTTCGGTGTTCATGATATCGGCGACCATCTGCCGCCAGACCGGGCTTTTCGAGCCGCCACCGATCAAACGGATGCTCTGGCTTTGCAACCCTGTCTGACGCAGCAAATCCAGGCCGTAGCGCAGGCCGAAGGTCGTGCCTTCGACCACCGCGCGACACAGGTTGGCGCGGGTCAGGTTAGTCATGGTCAGGCCGTGCAGGCTGCCGGTGGCGTGGGGCAGGGCGGGCACGCGTTCGCCGTTGAGAAACGGCAGCATGCTGACGCCGTCCGCGCCAATCGGCGCTTGCTCGACCAAGGCATTGAACGCGGTCAGGTCCAGATCGAAGAGTTCGCGGATCACCCCGGTGGCGTTGGTCAGGTTCATGGTGCAGATCAGCGGCAGCCAGCCACCGCTGGATGAGCAGAACGTGGCGACCGACGCCTGCGGGCTTACGCTCGGCTGGTCGGCAAACGCATACACAGTGCCCGATGAACCCAAGCTCATGGTGATCACGCCAGGCGCAATGTTGCCAGTGCCGATGGCGCCCATCATGTTGTCACCACCACCACTGGAAACGATGGCATTGGGGTTGATGCCCAGGCGTTCGGCAATTGCCGGAAGAATCGTGCCGACGCTTTGATCGGCCTCGATCAGTTGCGGCAAGGCGTTTTCAAGGCGCCCACTCGGGTCGATGTGCTTGAGCAGCGCCACATCCCATTCACGGGTGCGCACGTTGAAGTAGCCGGTGCCTGACGCATCGCCGTATTCCGCGACGGCGCGACCGGTGAGCCAGTAATTGAGGTAGTCGTGGGGCAGCAGGATATGCGCGATACGCGCAAAAATGTCCGGGTGCTGTTCGCGGGTCCACAGCAGCTTGGACACTGTGTAGCCCGGGGCAATCGCCACACCGAGGCGTTCCAGAGAGCCGCTTTCGCCGCCCAGGTGCTGCAAGAGTCGCTCGTTTTCCGGCGCAGTCTCGGTATCGCACCACAGCTTGGCCGGGCGCAGTACGCGGCCCTGGTCATCCAGCAGCACCAAACCATGTTGCTGGCCGGAAACGCCGATGCCGAGGATGTCCTGGCCATCCACGCCCGCCTGTTGCAGGGCGCGGTGGGTGGCTTCGGTAAAGGCGTCCAGCCATTCCTGGGTGTGCTGCTCGCGACGGCCATTGGCGCCGCTGATCAGCGTGTGCGCCGCAGCGCCCAGGCCGAGTACCTTGCCGCTGGAAGCGTCGAGGACGATGGCCTTGGTGCCTTGGGTGCCGCAGTCGATGCCGAGAAACAGGTTTTGCTGGGTCATGAGGATTTGCTCAGCAGTATTGTTTTTTTGAAGTGGAAACCCTATCAACGGTGGGAGCTGGCTTGCCTGCGATGGCGGTGGTCCAGTTAGCCATGATGTGACTGATAGATCGTTATCGCAGGCAAGCCAGCTCCCACCTATTTAATTCGGTTTCTTCAGTAGATGTTGCAGTGTTGCGGTGACGCCGTTGTCACGCAAGCTGACAAAGCAGCGCTCGAAAGCTGCCACAAACCCAGGCGAGTTGGGAATAGCCGTACCAAAAATCTCTTCCACCGCCAACAGGCGTTGGCTGATCAGCGCGTCATCACTCACCAGCCCCTGGCAAAACTCAGCCCGCGGATCCGGGATCTTGTAGCTCACCCCGTTTTCATCCACACCTTTCAAATACAACGCCCAGGCCGCCACCACCAGCGCGGCGCGCTCAGTCTCGCGGCCATCGGCGATCAACCGGTTAATGGTCGGTACGGTGAACTTGGGAAACTTCGACGAGCCATCCGAACACACGCGCTCCAACTGATCGGCAATCGCCTGGTTGGAGAAGCGATCCACCAGCGTCTGCTTGTAGTCCGTCAGGTCGATGCCCGGCACCGGTGCCAGGTTAGGCGTGACGTCCAGGTCCATGTAGGCGCGCATGTAGGCGACAAACACCGGATCGTTCATTGTCTCGTGCACAAACCGATAACCCTTGAGAAACCCCAGGTAGGTCAGCGCCAGGTGGCTGCCGTTGAGCAGGCCGATCTTCATTTCTTCATAGGGGGTGACGTCATCGGTGAACTGCACGCCGACCGTTTCCCAGGCCGGGCGACCGTTGACGAACTTGTCCTCCAGCACCCATTGCACAAAGGGTTCGCACACCACCGGCCAGGCATCGTCGATGCCGTGATCATCATGCAATTGCAGGCGGTGCGCGGTGCTGGTCATCGGCGTGATGCGGTCGACCATGGCATTCGGGAAACTCACGTTGGCCTTGATCCAGTCGTGCAGTTCGGCATTGTGCAGGGCGGCGAAGGCCAGCAGCGCCTTGCGCGTCACGGCGCCGTTGTGCGGCAGGTTATCGCAGGACATCACGGTAAATGCCGGAGTGCCGGCGGCGCGGCGTTTGGTCAACGCGGCACAGATAAAGCCGAACACGGTTTTCGGTGCGCTCGGGTGCGCCAAATCATGCTGGATCTGCGGCAGGTGGGCCATGAACTCACCGTTGCTGTCGTCGATGCAGTAGCCGCCTTCGGTGATGGTCAGCGAGACGATACGGATTGCCGGGTCAGCCAGCTTGTCGATCAACGCCTGGGCGCCATCTTCGGCCAGCAGCATGTCGCTGATCGAGCCGATCACACGCACTTCGGTGTCGTCGGTATCGCCCAGTTCATACAGGGTGAACAGGTAGTCCTGGCCGGCCAGGTCGTCGCGGGCCTTGCGGTCTTCGGCCCGCAGGCCGACGCCGCAGATGCTCCAGTCCAGGCCAACGCCGGTGTTCATCAGGGCGTCGGTGTAATACGCCTGATGTGCGCGATGGAAGCCACCGACGCCGATATGGGCGATGCCCTGCGTGGTACTGGCGATCTCATAGGTGGGCAGCTTCACTTGCAGTGCCAACTGGGCGAGGTTCTGTTTATTCAGTTTCATCAGCAAAGTCTCGCGAAATCAGGCGGCAGCGCGCAGTGGGCGGGCCACGGCAACACCGTCGGTGTCGAACAGATGGCAGTGCGCCGGGTCCAGGTGCAGGTGCAGCGTCTCGCCGTACTGGCTGGCCATGTCGCCGCGAATCCGCATGGTCAGCGGTTCGCCATTGGCGGTGATGACATGGCAGAAGGTGTCGCTGCCCAGGCGTTCGCCGACGTCGGCGGTGACGGTCAGGGTGGTTTGGCCCGGGGAGGCAATTTCCAGATGTTCCGGACGAATGCCCAGGGTCACTGCACTGCCCACGCTCAAGGTGGCGCCACTCAGCGGCAGGTTGATCAACGTGCCAGCGTCCAACTGCACTTCGCAGCTTTGGCTTTCAACACGGGTGACTTTGCCCTTGAGGAAACCCATCTTCGGCGTGCCGAGGAAACCCGCCACAAACAGGTTGGCTGGCTGGTGGTACAACTCCAGCGGCGAGCCGACTTGCTCGATACGGCCACTGTTCAGCACCACCACCTTGTCGGCCAGGGTCATGGCTTCAACCTGATCGTGGGTCACGTAGATCATGGTCGCTTGCAGCTCTTTATGCAGGCGCGCCAGTTCCAGGCGCATCTGTACGCGCAGGGCGGCGTCGAGGTTGGACAGCGGTTCGTCGAACAGGAAGATCTTTGGGTTACGCACAATCGCGCGACCGATGGCCACACGCTGGCGCTGGCCACCGGACAACTGCTTGGGCTTGCGCTCCAGCAACGGTCCCAGTTCCAGGATGCGTGCCGCCTCGCTGACCTTGCTCTCCACCAGCTTCTTGTCGACACCGGCCAGGTCCAGGGCAAACGACATGTTCTTGCGCACGCTCATGTGCGGGTACAGCGCGTAGGTCTGGAACACCATCGCCAGGTCACGCTTGGCCGGGGTCACTTCAGTGATGTCGCGGCCATCCAGTTCGATGGTGCCTTCGCTGACTTCTTCCAGGCCGGCGATCAGGCGCAGCAGGGTGGATTTACCGCAGCCCGACGGGCCGACGAACACCACGAATTCCTTGTCGTTCACTTCCAGGTCGATGCCTTTGATGATCGAGAAGCCTTCGAAGCCTTTTTGTAGATTCTTGATTTTCAGGTTGGCCATGATGAGCCTCCGCTAGGAATTATTATTTAACGGCGCCAAAGGACAAACCGCGCACCAGCTGTTTCTGGCTGATCCAGCCAAAGATCAGGATCGGCGCGCAGGCCAGGGTCGAGACGGCGGACAATTTGGCCCAGAACAAGCCTTCGGGGCTGGAGTAGGAGGCGATCAATGCGGTCAACGGCGCGGCGCTGGAGGAGGTCAGGTTCAGCGACCAGAACGCCTCGTTCCAGCACAGGATCAGCGACAGCAATACGGTGGACGCCAGGCCGCCTTTGGCAATCGGCAACAGTACGCGGACCATCTCTTGCCACAGGGTCGCGCCATCCAGGCGGGCGGCTTCGAGGATGTCCTTGGGAATGTCCTTGAAGTAGGTGTAAACCATCCACACCACAATCGGCAGGTTGATCAAGGTGTAGATAATGATCAGCGCAATACGCGTGTCGAGCAGGCCAAAGCTCTTGGCCAGCAGGTAGATCGGCATCAGCACGCCCACCGGCGGCAGCATCTTGGTGGACAGCATCCACAGCAACGTGCCTTTGGTGCGCTGGGTCTCGTAGAACGCCATGGAGTAGGCGGCCGGCACCGAGATCAGTAGGCACAACGCGGTGGCACTGAAGGAAATCAGCACCGAGTTCCACGCATAGCTGAAGTAGTTGCTGCGCTCGTTGATGTGCAGGTAATTCTCCAGCGTCGGCGTGAAGATGAACTGCGGCGGCGTGGCGAACGCGTCGATTTCGGTCTTGAAGCTGGTCAGCACCATCCAGAAGATCGGGAAGAAAATCAGGATCGCGATGGCCCAGGCCAGGGTGCCGAGCAACAGGCTTTGCAGGCGGCGGGATTGTTGAAGCGTCATGGCGCGGCCCTCAAGGCTTGTCAGTCAGGTTTTTGCCGATCATCCGCACCAGGATGATCGCCGCGATATTGGCGATGACCACGGCAATCAAGCCGCCGGCCGAAGCCATGCCCACGTCGAACTGCACCAGCGCCTGGTTGTAGATCAGGTAGGCGAGGTTGGTCGAGGCGTAGCCGGGGCCGCCGTTGGTGGTGGTGAAGATTTCAGCGAACACCGAGAGCAGGAAGATCGTCTCGATCATCACCACCACGGCAATCGGGCGGGCCAGGTGCGGCAGGGTCAGGTGCCAGAAGATCGCGATGGCGCCGGCACCGTCCAGGCGCGCGGCTTCCTTTTGTTCCTGGTCGAGGGACTGCATGGCGGTCATCAACAACAGGATCGCGAAGGGGAGCCACTGCCACGACACAATGATGATGATCGACAGCAATGGGTAGTGCGCCAGCCAGTCCACCGGCTCGGCGCCGAAGAACTTCCAGACGGCGGCGAGAATCCCCGAGACCGGGTGGAAAATCAGGTTCTTCCAGATCAACGCACCGACGGTGGGCATGATGAAGAACGGCGAAATCAGCAATACCCGCACCAGGCCGCGGCCGAGGAACTCACTGGCCTCCAGCAGGGCACTGATCAACACGCCAAACACCACGCTGATCAGCAGCACGCTGCCCACCAGCAGTAAGGTATTGGTGGCGCCGGGCAGGAACCCCGAATCGGTGATGAAATAGGTGAAGTTTTCCAGCCCCACGAACTCGTTTTCGCCGGGATAGAGCAGGTTGTAGCGGATCAACGAAAAGTACAGGGTCATGCCCAGCGGCACGATCATCCACAGCAGCAGCAAGGCCACCGAGGGGCTGACGAGGAACCAGCCGGGGTTGGCCAGGCGGTTTTTGGGTGTGGTTGTATTCATGGTGATCAAAGCCAGTCGATTACATGCAGAACCAGAGTCGGAGCGCGATCAAATGTGGGAGCTGGCTTGCCTGCGATGGCATCATCTCGGTGTAACTGACAGACCGAGTTGTCTGCATCGCAGGCAGGCCAGCTCCCACAAAAGCCCTGCTCCCACATTTATGGTGGTGAGCCTGGACTATTTGGGATAACCCGCCCGCTTCATTTCACGCTCGGTGGTGGTCTGTGCGGCGGTCAATGCTGCATCCACCGTCTGCTGACCGGTCAGTGCGCCCGAGAAGAACTTGCCGACCTGGGTACCAATCGCCTGGAACTCAGGAATGGTCACCAACTGGATACCGATATACGGCACCGGCTTGAGTGTCGGCTTGGTCGGGTCTGCGACTTTCAGCGATTCGAGGGTCACCTTGGCAAACGGCGCGGCCTTCATGTACTCGTCGCTGTAGGTGGATTTGCGCGTGCCTGGCGGTACGTTGGCAATGCCGTCGGTCTTGGCCACCAGCTCGCCATATTCCTTGGAGGTTGCCCAACTGGTGAACACCTTGGCGGCATCCTTGGCCTTGGAGCTGGTCGGAATGGCCAGGCTCCAGGAGTACAGCCACGAAGTGCCTTTGTCGGTCTTCTCGTGGGGGGCAAAGGTAAAGCCGACATGGTCAGCCACTTTGCTTTGGGTCTTGTCGGTGACGAATGAGCCGGCCACGCTGGCATCGACCCAGATCGCGCACTTGCCGCTGTTGAACAGCGCCAGGTTTTCATTGAAACCGTTGCTGGAAGCACCCGGCGGGCCGGATTTCTTCATATTGTCGACGTAGAAGTTCAGCGCGTCTTTCCATTCAGGACCGTTGAATTCCGGTTGCCACTTCTCGTCAAACCAGCGCGCACCGTAGCCGTTGGCCAGGGTGGTGATCAGCGCCATGTTCTCGCCCCAACCGGCTTTGCCGCGCAGGCACAGGCCGTATTGCTCTTTGGTCTTGTCGGTGAGTTTGCTGGCGAATTCGCCGATCTGCGTCCAGGTCGGATGCTCAGGCATGGTCAGCCCGGCGTCCTTGAACAGGTCGGTGCGGTAGTAGGTGATCGAGCTTTCGGCGTAGAACGGCAGGGCATACAGCGAGCCCTTGACGGACAAACCGTCACGCACCGAAGGGAACACATCATCGAGGTCGTAGGACGCCGGCAGATCCTTCATCGGCTCCAGCCAGCCCTTGGCGCCCCAGAGTGCAGCTTCGTACATGCCGATGGTCAACACATCGAACTGCCCGCCCTGGGTGGCGATGTCGGTGGTGAGGCGCTGACGCAGCACGTTTTCTTCGAGCACCACCCAGTTCAGCTTGATCTCCGGGTGCTCGGCCTCGAAGGTTTTCGAGAGCTTTTGCATGCGGATCATGTCGCTGTTGTTGACGGTGGCAATGGTCAGGGTCTGCGCGCCAAAGCTGACGGCGCTGAGGGTCATGCAGGTCATCATGCAGGTAGAGGCAAGCAGTGCTTTTGCTGTGAACTTCATCGCGCACTCCATTTCCGCGCCCAGGGGGCTACAGAAGGACAGTTATTGTTGTTGTGTCTTCCTACGGGTTGTCAGGAAGAGTGTGCGTTGATTACAGCCTTCTCAAGACGATGTGACAAATCCTTGGGAACACTGGTACTGATACTTTTTTGCACTTCCCTCGGGCTTGGGTAAAACGTTTCAGTGATTGTTCAGGCGAAGGCATAGGCCCGGCGGGCCTGGGCAAAAAGCGCTGCTATCGGATTGCGTGCACTTTTCGCCCGGCGAGGGGTCAGGGGTTGATATAGCCGTGAGGATAGGGGGTCTTCGGTTTCACGATAAGGGCATCCATCCAGTTCTTTTCCAGTGGGCTTATAGGCTTGTTGCCCTCGACTATTTTTATGCCATCACGCTCCCACTGAGTCATGACCTCTTTCAGTTTTTGCGTGTACTCCCGAGCGGGGCTGGCAATACCGGCCCACGGGTCGACAATCCAGGCATCCGCCCATTCCGGTTCCGAGAAGTCGACTGTTCCTGCAGGTATCGCGGACGGGCCGCCTACCACGGTAAATGCATGAGCGTCTGAGGCTTTCCATTCGTAGGCATTGCCACCGCTCTTTTTGATGATGTCCCTCGACAGCAGGGCCATTTCTCCGCAATTGCCGGCGCCGGCTTTCAAAATTATGTCAGAGCGATTCCGCGCACTGCTGGGAATGCTTCGACGCAACCATTCGACGGTCTGGTTGGCGGCGTCTGCGCGCGCAATATCCGATGCTGAGCGTATCTTATTGCCTGGGCCTAGCCCGGTGGCCGTCATGGAACGGGTCACCGTGTCTTTTACCTGCTGCGCCAGGAATTTGTTCTGCTGCTCGGCTGTTAAAGTCGAGTAGTTCGCGGGAGTTGTCAAAGCGGTTACTCGATTTGGCTTCAGGGCGATATTCGTCTTGCCAATCGCTTCGCTACGTTGCAATTGATAGAGCACCTCGCGCTGTTGCTCCTTCGTCATGTTTTTAACGAAGGCCCCTAACTCATCGACATCTTTTTTCTGGTAACCCGACCGCTTGAGTTCTGCCAGCGCCGAGTCCAGTTTGGGCAGGGCGATGAATTCGGCATCCAGTGGTGTTCTGGACACGCCTTGGCGGATGCTGAATTTATTCCGATAACCATTGACGAGCGATATGTCGTTGGGTGTGGTTTTAAAGAATTTGAGTTCGCCGGATGACGCTGTATTCAGCTTTGCGTAATAAAACTGTGCGGTGTCCGCCTCGATCACCAGGTATTTTTGGGAGTCCCCAGGCGTTCGACCGTTAACAATGACCGCACGAACTTCGCGCTTGTCGTCACTTATATCGCTGATGCTGTTGAGCTTGATAACACGCGTTTCCTGGTTCAGTGCTTCGTTGGTTTGGCCAACGTAAAAGCCAAACTGTGGATCCTGTTTGATGCTGCCGGTAATCAGCGATTTGTAGGTGATGGGCTGGTTGTTCAGGGTCGGGTGAAGGTGTGGCCCTGTCTCGCTATCAATTACTTTGTAGCGGCGTCGTTCGAAGACGACAAATTGATCCTTTCTCAGAAATTTCGACGGCGAGGGGAACAAGCGAACATGCTCGAGCGCTTGCAACTCCTGGGTCAATTCGTTGGGCGTGTTCTCAACGATTTTGGAGAAGCAGGTGTCATTGGTGCCGCGTTTGGCTCTGCCGCCGACGGACGGTGCCTCACAGATCGCCTCGAAATTATCCAAGGGCCTAAAGTGGTCGGCCGACTCCAAGTCCGTGAGCACATTGGGATTTTTGGCGTCGTAACGGTATACCTTGCCCTCATTGACCAGGTCGAAGCCCTTGGCGCGGGGGAGGGTGTACGCATCGGCGGCCAGGGGCTTTTCAGTGACCAGGGCTTGAGTGCCACTGGAGAAAGTCTCTTTATGCAGGGGGGCTGATGTATCCGAGATAAACCCTTCCAGGGCGGGGCCATAAGCCGCCTGTGTCCTGGCGTCGTAGGCGTACCAATTACCGTCTTGGAATACCGTGCTGACCTTGACTTGGTTGTGGGTGCCGGAGCGTATGACCCTGCCCTCGGCCATATCTGCCGTTTGCACTGCAAGGTGGCTTTCCTGCATTCGGCTCAATGTGTTGATCGAATTCGAGGTGCTGGCGGCAGTTATATCCTTGAGAGCAATGTCCTCGGCTTCATCTGCGCCAAACTTTTCGACAAACTTGGCAGAGACCTTGGCCGTCGCCCACGCAGCACCTGTTTTTGCTAGCGTCCATATTTTCCCAGCGCCTTCGGTAGCCACATAGAGCGCGATATCAACGAGCAGGTCACCTGCTGCTTTGGCGTATTCACCGTGATAAAGATCTTCAAGGCTGCTGCTGCCTGGAATGGCGCGTAAGAGGCCTTTGAAGAAGTCGCTGGGTTCTACGCCATGTTCAACTGCATTGTGCAATCCACGGTGGCTACCGACAAACGTACTTTTGCGCAGGTAGACCGTGTCAACCAGCACCTTGGCGAGGTCCTCCATTCTGTTGCTGTCGTAAACGGAAGATGCGTCACTTGCACTGCGTTCAAGGAAGCGCCTTTCACGTAACTCAGGGCGTTTGTCACCGTCTGTGGTCTCGTTGAGGATAAATTGTTCGCTTTCCCTTAATACAACATCGCAGGTGACGCCCTGTTTGGGCTCCGTGCCGTTTTTGAGCGCATCCATGTCGAGAGCCACGCTGACTTTTTTGTCTAGCGGCGTTGATGGATCAATGTCGGGAATTCTGACTATTTGCCCGGTTGCCGGATAGACCGCGAAATCCCGCCTCACGCCTTCGTAGACGGACGTGATGATGATGCCACTGGCGGTCCCTTCCACTTGCAGAAGTTCCACCGTTCCAAAGTTAAGGCTATTGCGCTCCTCCAACGGCAACTTGCTGAGCATGTCTTTGAACAGGGAAATCGTATGGCGCCTGCGCGGGGTGAAGTCTTCCTGGATGGCGTTGTCGAATTGCGCGTTGATATCTGGCAACTCGTGTGCTTTTTTGCGCAGGTCTTCGACGTTCAGGCCTGGTTGTTGTGTACTCCAACTTTCACCCAGGCGGCCAGCCTCATAGACCTCGACGATGCTTGCGTTAATACCGGAAAAGATCCCGCCCGCCACCTTTTCCCATAGAACCGGCCTCTCAAAATCGATGCTTGCGCCAAACTTTTCTTTCAATGCCGCCAGGGCCATGGCCCTTCTGCTTGGGGGGGCGACGGTTCGCAGGTAACGTTTGGCTTGCGAGGTCTCATTGAGCTGAATATTGAGTTTTTCCTGGCTGTCGTTCAGCTGCTCGAGGCTATATTCGTCGTTGTTGTTTTTCCCAAGATGGTTATTGATGACGGCCCAATCAATCACTGGGTTCAGTTGGGCGACGGCCTGCAGGCGGTTTTCCTCTGCTGAAATGGGCTTGATGTTATGAAAGTCCATGACTTGCTGGTAAGTCATGTTCGCGCTGGCACCGGCGGCTATCAGTTCGATTCGATTTACCGCACTTGAAAAGTTGACCCATTCTGGGGAACCAAGCTTCAACGTCGACGGTAGGTCTTTGACCAGCAAATGTGGCGCTGCACCGGACATCAATAGGCGGGTGACTGCCGGACGAAGGTGGGTCGGGACCTGTTGGGTATCAGCCAAATGTTGGCTTAAAAGCTCACTGAGCTTGCCAGCGCCTAAGCCCCAGTTCGCAGGCCACATGAAGTCGAAACCTGCAACGCGATTGCGCTGGGTGCCGGCCGTTGGATCAAGCGCTAGCACAAGCGCGGTCAATAGCCATTGCTTTAGGCTGGTTGGGGTAGCAGCGCCCTTCATTGCGGTTTGCAAGTGTGTGGCGAGCTCCAGGGCGATGTCACTGGAGAGAAGTTGTTGCAGTGCCTGATCAGGGTCGCTGCTCAGGTTGGAAACCCCGGAACTCAAGAAGCTGAGAAGGGTGCTGTGGTTTCCAATAGACGTTTTGACGAACTCACCCACCGCGCTACGTTGCTCAGCGCTCAACGGTAAGTCAGTGGACAAGAAGCCCCATTGGTTGCCCAGGGCAGGTGCCTGCGGGATCTGGGTTTGCAACGCCTGTAACAAATTATCGACCTGTGCGGCCGACGTGGCGCCATACCAGCCGTGGTCTGACAGAAACTTCTGGAGTGTCGTGGTGCCCTTGGGCTGGTGGCTAGAGTCCGGATCCACCGTAAAGCGGGTTGTGGCGTCGTTATCAACATTCCCGAATTTAAGCTGATGAATCAGCGCATGCCTGTCATTGCTGTCGCCTAACGCGATTTTGCGCTGGTTCAACCAGCTCACGATTTTCCCTGGGTTTTCAGGTGGCGTTGGAAATGCCAATGTTCGGCCCATCAGCTCCGTATGGCGTGTGAACGCCTCGCTGTCGTAGTCGGTACTGATGGAATAAAAATTGGCCAACCATTCAAAGGATGCGCTGCTGTCGTTGGCCTGAGCCAGCGTGATCGGTTTTCCATGTGCGGTGAATGCCTCGGCAGCGGTCAACACTGGGGTGAGTACGTCAAAATGCTGTTCCGGGTATCTTTTCGTAAAATCAGTGGCTGTAAAGCGTTGCTCAACGCCGTTGACCTTACCGATCAGTGCGCGGTCCGTTGGGTCAAAGCGCAAGGTACTTAGGTCGATGCCCTGTTTCGCGGCCCACTCGGTAAAGCCGCTGCTTTTCAGGGCTTTGTCCAAGTAAGCGCGCCATTGTCCGAACAGGCTGTTGGCCGGGACCGGCTCAAACTTTTTTGAGGCAGGGGGCGTCGGGTCGCTCTTGAGCTCAAGCATCACGCGATGCGCAGTGCCGACCAGTTCGCCTTCGGCGCGTGCCAGGATGTCTTCTGGGGTGTCGAGGTCTGGTGCCGCGTTTACGGGCGGTGCGGGGTCGCTCTGTGGCACATTGACCTTGGCTGCCGCCGCCAGGGTTTCAAGCGGCGAAAGGTTCATTGGCTTCCCAGTGAGCTGTGAGATGACGGCCTGCTGCACCTCGCGCACGCTGAGCGAGCGGGCATCGTCAGTGGGTGTACCCACCAATGCCTTGAAGCCGTCGACTTGGGTGATTTCGGCACTTCTGCGCAGACTCCCTTCGCGCGCTCTTCGCGCCCAGCCAGGGTTAGGAGCGTCATTTTGAGGCGGTCCTTCTTCCGCGTAAAAACGCAGCACCTCTGAAACCTCTGCAGAGTGTGCACTCGGGTAGAAGACGTAATCGCCTGAGCCTGTCGCCATACGTTCTACCGCCAGTTGTACTTGCGGCCAGACCTCGGACCAACCGGAGAGGTCGTTCAACACGAATGTGGTTTCGACGCCATTGACTGTGCCTTTTAAGGCCCCGTCCGCCGCATTGATCCGGACGCTCGACACTTCAAGATTTTTTTCCTGTGCGAACGCTGTAAAAGCAACGCCGTTCAGCACATCCTTAAGGTTGTTACGTACCAGGTTGAAGGTCGAATATTCGGGCAGTTCTTCAATCTTGATCCCAAACAACTTGCCCATCGCTTGGCTGCTCAGGCGGGCCAGGGTCTGATCGGCGTCCTTGATCTTTTGTGCCACCGATGCGGGCTCGAAACCGGCCAGTAGTCGGTTCAACTGAGGCGGTGGCAGGTTTGCGACCTGTTGTTTTGCCTCTCTTTGGCGCTGTTGGACTGGGGCGTATTGAGCCGCGTAGTAGGTATCGGTGTTACTTATCGAATGGAAGTTTCTCTCTTTCATCAGCCAGTCGATCGCTATCAGCGTGTCGTCGCTGTTGTAGCGGGGCGCGCGCTCCAGATAAAAGCTTGCGACATCCTCCGCGGGTGCATGCTCGCGGTCGTGGAACGTGATGTCCCCGCGCATTTTTCTTGCCGCAGTCAAAACCGCAGATGAAGCGGCGGCCCATTCAGGATTTTGTGCCAAAGAGAAGCTGAAGGTTTGATTGTTCCTCTGGCCGGTCAGGTCTCCATTGGCCTTAATGACAAGACTGGAAATATCAATGCCTTTGGTTTGGGCAAAGGTTTTGAAAGGCTCCGCGTCGAGCGCGTCAGCCAGTTCGTTCCAGGCGAGGCCGAACGTTGAGCTGGGCGGTACAGCAATTGGGACTGCACGAGCAGGGTTGTATGGGATTGCATCCACCCGAATGCGGATCAAATAATTGGCAAAATTAATCGCCAGTTGGCTGTCGCTGTCTTCAACCAGAGCATTGGCGAACTGCTGGATCGAGGTGTTACCCGCGTTTTGCGCAGGGTGGGCGTTTTGCAGTTCTCGGCGAACTCGAGAAAAACCAATGCCGTTGTTGGGCATGGCACGCGCCGGGCTTTGGAGTATGTCGTCAATCAGTTGGGTGTAGGTTTTTTGCGGATTGAGCGCGCTCGGCTGGTTCAGGAGCCGTTCGACTTCGTTGTGCAGTGCTCTTTCGTCTGTGAGTGTCTCACCGGCGCCTTGTATCAATTGACTGATCTGTTCGGCCAGACTTGGCTGCTCGTCGGTCACCGTGTATCTGAGCAGGTCAAGTATTCGCTGCGGGGCGTGTTTCGGCATATCGACTGCGTATTCGGGCTGCGGGCGGTCTCTATGCCTGTTTTGACGAGCCTGAAAAAGTCTGATGACGTTGGAGGCCACCGAATGTTCATCGGCTGCGTGCAGGCTTTGTAGTGTGGGGGCCGTGGGCGTAATAGAGGTGGCCAAGCGAACGCGGTGAACGCCAGTCATAAGTGGAGGGCCTTATATCTGTGTGTGAACATACGCCATCCAACGAATGAAAAAGAAGCGTTGGGCGTGTGTTCACTAAGTGGCTTGGCACTTCGTAAGGTTCCATTGCGTGAAGGCCACGGTTTAAGGCCCTGATCTGTAGCCGTTTGCTGGTGTCGTAAGGTGCTGGCCGCGGTTTTCTTCGGTGAGCCGTTGCACTGCCAGGCGTCGGTAGTGGGAGGGTGTCATGCCCTTGAGTTGCTGAAAGCGCCGGTTGAAGTTGGAGATGTTATTGAAGCCCGACTCGAAGCACACATCGGTCACGGCCTTGTCGCCGTCTGCCAGCAATTCGCATGATTTGCTGATGCGCAACCGGTTCACAAATTCGATAAACGTGCGCCCGGTGGCCTGTTTGAATACCCGGGAGAAATAGGTGGGTTTCATTCCTAGATATTCCGCCACTTCCTCCAGCGGCAACTCACGGGCGTAATGGGCGAAAATGTAGTCCACCGCGCGGTTGGTGCGGTCGATGCTGTGCTCGTCGGCCAGCTGCGGCGTGGTGGCACCCGACAGCAACTGGTAGTCCTCACACGCACTCAAGGCTTCCAGCAGGATAAAGAAGTGCCCCAGGCGCGCCATGCCCTGGGCGTCCTCGATGCGTTGCATCAAGGTCATTGCCTGGTTAATCGTGCGTTTGCAGCGAAACTCGATACCGTACTGCGCACGCTCCAGCAGCGGCGCCAGGGTCTTGAGTTCGGCGAAGATCTGGCTGCCACCTTCAAACAGCTCATCGGTGAAATTCACCAGCATGTCGCGTTTGGGCACCACCTCGTCTTCCTCCACTTGGCTGATCCAGTTGTGGGGCAGGTTGGGACCGGTGAGAAACAGGCTTTCCGGGTAGAAGTTACCGATGTAGTCGCCGATGAACACCTTGCCGGAGCTGGCGACGATCAGGTGCAGCTCGTATTCCTTGTGGAAGTGCCAGCGCACCAGCGGGCAGGGGAAGCCGTGCTGGCGATAGATGATGGACAGGCCGTTGTGGTCGTCCATCAGCTCGTAGGAAGGGTCGGTGATTCGCGTTGCTCGGGTCATGCTGCCGTCGCTTTATTGTGGTTGCTGCCTTGGATAATGCCCCCTCGCACGCGACCTCGCCAGCACTCGTGTTTATACGATGCGGTTTTTCGCCTCGATCCACTGGGACATGTATTGCGTACTTTTATGGGCGTGATGGCGCAGCATGCTGCCGGTGAAGTTGTCCCGGCGATGGGCATTCAGATGGCTGCGGCACTGTTCCAGGCAGGCCACCAGCGCCGGGCCATGCATGGCCTGGTCATAGCGGCGGGCGAGCAGTTGGCGGCCATTTTCTTGGGCCAGGGTCCAGCGTTCGCGGTTCTGGTAGAGCGCCACGGCAGCCGCCGCCAAGGCAGGTGCGCTGTGTTCGATCATGCCCGGCCACGGCTGTTCATCACCCATGGCCTCGGCGCCGATAGGCGTGGTGACGTTCGGCGTGCCGCAGAGCATCGCGTCCGCCAGTTTGCCCTTGATGCCGGCGCCGAAGCGCAGGGGCGCCAGGCAGATACGCGCGGCGGTCATCACCTGCAAGGCATCTTCGGCCCAGTTCATGACATGAAAACCCTGCGTCGGGTTATGCAAGGCGGTGGCTTTGGGCGGGGTGTAGGCGCCATAGATGTGCAACTGCGCCCCCGGCAACTGCTGGCGGATCAGCGGCCACAGGCTGTTTTTCATCCAGAGCACCGCATCCCAGTTGGGCGCGTGGCGGAAGTTGCCGATGCTGAGAAAGTGCGCGCGGTCTTCAAACGGCGCGAAGGCTTCGGTCGGCGGCTCCACCATCAGCGGGCACCAGTGGAGCAGGGCGGGTGGCACCTTGAAGTGCTCGGTGAGCAGGCGGATTTCCACGTCGGAAATCATCAGGCTGATGTCGCAACGGTAGATGGCCGCGATCTCGCGCTTGGCCAGGTCGGTATCGGCCATCAGTGTGAACTCTGCCTGCAGTGCCGGGGAGAACAAGGCACTGAAGTCGTCGCTGTCGGGGTGCGCCTTCAAGTGATCCTTGAACCGCTGGTGACGTGCGTCGCGCAGGCTCTGCAAGTCGGAGGTTTCCAGCACGCGCAGGGCGCTTGGGCAGCATTTCTCGACGCGCCAGCCGAACTGTTCTTCCATCATGAAACGGTCGAACAACACGATATCCGGGGCCAGATCGCGGATAAAATCATCGAAACTGCTGTTATTGAGCTCGATGGCGCACTCGGCGATACCCAGGGCAGGCAAATCGGCCTTGTGTTCGCCAATCGTCGCTGGGCTGCTGAAGGTGATGTCCCAACCTTGTGCAAGAAAGCTTTCAAGGATCTGCATCATATGCCCGCCTGCGGCCGAGGAGCGGGGTTCCGGCCAGACGTATCCAATGACCAGGACTTTGGTGGCAGGGGCATTCATCGACATCGTTTTCCTTGAAGGGCTGGGCGCAAAGCGCGCAATTAAACCATAACCGAAGGCATGACAATTTATCGCTGGCGGTAGGTAGACGCCGTAGTTTGTGGTTAACTTCGACCTCTCGAATTCGTTAAACCCACATCAGCATAAGGATTCCGTTCATGGCTCAAGTCACCCTTCGTGGTAACCCTGTCCAGGTTGAAGGCGAATTGCCGAAAACCGGTTCCACCGCTCCTGAGTTCAGCCTTGTTGCTGTCGACCTGTCGCAAGCGTCCCTGGAAACCTTCGCCGGCAAGCGTAAGGTCCTGAACATCTTCCCAAGCGTTGACACCCCGACCTGCGCCACTTCGGTGCGCAAGTTCAACGCCCAGGCCAACGACCTGAGCAACACGGTCGTGCTGTGCATTTCCTCTGACCTGCCGTTTGCCCAGAAGCGTTTCTGCGGCACTGAAGGCCTGGACAATGTGCTGAGCCTGTCGGACTTCCGCAACGCCGACTTCGCAGTGGACTACGGCGTTTCGCTGGCTGACGGCCCGCTGCAAGGCCTAACCGCCCGCGCCGTGGTGGTGCTGGACGAAAACAACAACGTGCTGCACAGCGAACTGGTGCCTGAAATCGGCCAAGAGCCTAACTACGAAGCAGCCCTGGCTGTTTTGAAGTAACTGTTTCGGTACGTTACTGTCGTTTTGCAGTAACACGCGTGATGCAAGATTGCGGCCTGGCCTAGTCCAGGCCGTTTTTATTTGTAGCTCAGATGCTTAGCGAAACCGCCGTAGGACTAAGTCGCATAAGTTAAAAGTTGTAAGCCCAAGGTAAATAGCCGGTAAAGGCGCTTTTCTAAATGCGCCCCAGTGCTTATCTTTCAGCCTCCCCAAGAAGAAGCTCTCGCGCCCAATGGTTGATCACTCCATGCAATCCTCCCCCCGTAAGTCCCGCCGCTGGCTGTTCGGCCTGCTTGTGTTGCTGGTTATCGCCGGCCTGTGCTGGAAATTCTGGCCCGGCAGCCATAAAGACGGCGCCGAGAAGCCCGCGGGGCATGCCGGCAAAACGGGGATGATGCGCCCAGGCTTCGGTGGATCCACCGGCCCGGTGCCAGTGCGTGTGGCGCCTGCGGTGCTGGGCGAGTTTCCGGTGTACTACAAGGCGTTGGGCACGGTCACCGCACTCAACACCATCAATGTGCGCAGCCGGGTGGGCGGCGAGCTGGTGAAGATCGCCTTTGAAGAAGGGCAAATGGTCAAGGCTGGGGATCTGCTCGCCGAGATCGACCCGCGCAGCTACCAGAACGCCTTGCTCCAGGCCCAGGGCACGCTGATGCAGAATCAGGCCCAGTTGAAAAACGCCCAGGTCGACGTGCAACGTTACCGCGACCTGTATGCCCAGGACAGTATTGCCAAGCAGACCCTGGACACCGCTGAAGCGCTGGTTTTGCAATACCAGGGTACGGTCAAGACCAACCAGGGTGCGGTGGATGACGCCAAGCTCAACCTCGAATTCACCAAGATCCGCGCGCCCATAAGCGGCCGTGTCGGCCTGCGTCAAGTGGACGTCGGCAACCTGGTGGCGGCCAACGACACCACGTTCCTGGCCGTGATCACCCAGACCCAGCCGATCAGCGTGGCCTTCACGCTGCCGGAAAACACCCTGGAAACCGTGCTCACCCGCTACCACGCCGGCAACAAGCTGCCGGTGGAAGCCTGGGACCGTGGTGATGTGAAGCAACAGGCCGTGGGTGTGCTGCAAAGCCTGGACAACCAGATCGACGTGACCACCGGTACCCTGAAATTCAAGGCACGCTTCGATAACAAGGACCAGGCGCTGTTCCCCAATCAGTTCGTCAATGTGCACCTGCTGGCCGATACCTTGCACAACGTAGTGCTGGCGCCGTCGGCGGCGATCCAGTTCGGCAACACCGGTACCTTCGTCTACGTGCTCGACGGTGACAAGAAGGTCAAGGTGCAGCCCCTGGTGGTGGGTGATACCGACGGCGACAACACCGTGATCAAAGAAGGCCTCAAAGCCGGCGACCGCGTGGTCCTGGAAGGTACCGACCGCCTCAAGGACGGCAGCGAGATCGAAGTGGTGAACGACAGCAGCGAAGTGCCGACCACCCCGACCGAACACCTGCAAGGCAAGCCAGCGGCGAAAGGGGAGACCGGCACCACCGCCGGCAAGGCGCAAAAGGTCGGTTCATGAACCTGTCGCGGCTGTTTATCCTTCGCCCGGTCGCCACCACGCTGAGCATGCTGGCCATTGTTCTGGCCGGCATCATCGCGTACCGCTTGCTGCCGGTGTCGGCCTTGCCCCAGGTGGATTACCCGACCATCCGGGTGATGACCCTGTACCCCGGCGCGAGCCCGGACGTGATGACGAGTGCGGTCACCGCGCCGCTGGAACGCCAGTTCGGGCAAATGCCGGGCCTCACGCAGATGGCCTCCACCAGCTCCGGCGGTGCGTCGGTGCTGACCCTGCGTTTCAACCTCGACATCAATATGGATGTCGCCGAGCAACAAGTGCAGGCCGCGATCAACGCTGCCACCAACCTGCTGCCCAAGGACTTGCCGGCGCCGCCGGTGTACAACAAGGTCAACCCGGCGGATACCCCGGTGCTGACCCTTGCGATCACTTCCAAGACCATGCTGCTGCCCAAGCTCAATGACCTGGTCGACACGCGCATGGCGCAGAAAATTGCGCAGATCAGCGGCGTCGGCATGGTCAGCATCGCCGGCGGCCAGCGCCAGGCCGTGCGCATCAAGGTCAACCCCGAAGCCCTGGCAGCCAATGGCTTGAACCTGTCGGACGTGCGCACGCTGATCGCGGCGTCCAACGTCAATCAGCCCAAGGGTAACTTCGACGGCCCAACGCGGGTGTCGATGCTCGACGCCAACGACCAGTTGGTCTCGCCCCAGCAATACGCCGAACTGATCCTCGCCTACAACAATGGCGCGCCGCTGCGCCTCAAGGACGTGGCGCAGATCGTCGACGGCGCCGAAAACGAACGCCTCGCCGCCTGGGCCAACCAAAACCAGGCCGTGCTGCTGAATATCCAGCGCCAGCCAGGGGCCAACGTGATCGAGGTGGTGGACCGCATCAAGGCGCTGCTGCCGAGCATCACCGACAACCTGCCGGCCGGCCTCGATGTGACGGTGCTCACCGACCGCACCCAGACCATCCGCGCCTCGGTAAAAGACGTACAGCATGAATTGCTCATCGCCATTGCCCTGGTGGTGATGGTGACCTTCCTGTTCCTGCGCCGGGTCAGCGCCACGCTCATTCCGTCCATTGCCGTACCGCTGTCCCTGGTGGGCACCTTTGGCGTGATGTACCTGGCGGGGTTCTCCATCAACAACCTGACGCTGATGGCATTGACCATCGCCACCGGGTTTGTGGTGGACGATGCCATCGTGATGCTGGAGAACATTTCCCGTTACATCGAAGAAGGCGAGACCCCGCTGGCCGCCGCACTCAAGGGCGCCAAGCAGATCGGCTTCACCCTGATTTCCCTGACCCTGTCGCTGATCGCGGTGCTGATTCCCCTGCTGTTCATGGCTGACGTGGTGGGGCGCTTGTTCCGTGAGTTCGCCATCACCCTCGCGGTGGCGATCCTGATTTCCCTGGTGGTGTCGCTGACCCTCACGCCAATGATGTGCGCACGCTTGCTCAAGCGCGAACCCAAGGAAGAAGAACAAAGCCGTTTCTACAAGGCCAGCGGCGCCTGGATCGATTGGTTGATCGCGCGTTACGGCAGCATGTTGCAGTGGGTGCTCAAGCACCAGCCGCTGACCCTGCTGGTCGCCATCGCCACCCTGGGCCTGACCGTGGTGCTGTACCTGGTGGTGCCCAAGGGCTTCTTTCCGGTGCAGGACACCGGGGTGATCCAGGGTATTTCCGAAGCGCCGCAGTCAATTTCCTTCGCCGCTATGAGCCAGCGCCAGCAGGAATTGGCCAAGATCATCCTGGCCGATCCGGCAGTGGAAAGCCTGTCTTCCTACATTGGCGTGGACGGCGATAACGCGACCCTCAACAGCGGGCGCCTGCTGATCAACCTCAAGGCCCACGGCCAGCGCGATTTGAGCGCTGCCCAGGTGATCACGCGTTTGCAGCCGGAAATCGATAAGCTGGTGGGTATCCGCCTGTTCATGCAGCCGGTGCAGGACCTGACCATTGAAGACCGCGTCAGCCGCACCCAGTACCAGTTCAGCATGTCCTCACCCGATGCCGAGTTGCTGGCGTTGTGGAGCGACAAGCTGGTGCACGCGTTGAGCCAGTTGCCCGAACTCACCGACGTTGCCAGCGACCTGCAGGACAAGGGTTTGCAGGTGTACCTGGTGATCGACCGCGATGCGGCTTCGCGCCTGGGCGTCAGCGTGTCGACCATCACCGACGCATTGTATGACGCGTTCGGCCAGCGGCAGATTTCCACCATCTACACCCAGGCCAGCCAGTACCGTGTGGTATTGCAGGCCCAGTCCGGCGAAACCCTGGGGCCGGAGGCGCTGAACCAGATCCATGTGAAAACCACCGATGGTGGCCAGGTGCGCCTGTCCAGCCTGGCCCATGTGGAACAGCGTCAGGCCCAATTGGCGATAGCGCATATCGGCCAGTTCCCGGCAGTGATGATGTCGTTCAACCTGGCCCCCGGCGTTGCGCTGGGCAAAGGGGTGGAACTGATCAACCAGACCCAGAAAGACATTGGCATGCCGGTGGGCGTGCAGACCCAGTTCCAGGGCGCGGCCCAGGCCTTCGAAGCCTCGTTGTCGAGTACCTTGTTGTTGATCCTGGCGGCGGTGGTCACCATGTACATCGTGTTGGGCGTGCTCTACGAGAGCTATATCCATCCGATCACCATTCTCTCGACCTTGCCGTCGGCGGCCGTGGGCGCCTTGCTGGCGTTGCTGCTCAGTGGCAATGACCTGGGCATGATCGCGATCATCGGCATTATCTTGCTGATCGGTATCGTCAAGAAGAACGCGATCATGATGATCGACTTTGCCCTCGACGCCGAACGCAACCAGGGCCTCGACCCGCAGACCGCGATCTACCAGGCGGCACTGCTGCGCTTTCGGCCGATCCTGATGACCACACTGGCTGCGCTGTTTGGCGCGGTGCCGTTGATGCTCGCCACGGGATCCGGTGCCGAATTGCGTCAACCCTTGGGCTTGGTGATGGTCGGTGGTCTGCTGGTCAGCCAGGTGCTGACTCTGTTCACCACGCCGGTGATCTACCTGTACTTCGATCGCCTTGGCCGTCGCTGGCGTAAAGAGCCGCAAAGCCTGGAGCCGGTTGAGTCATGAACCTGTCCGGACCTTTCATTCGTCGGCCGGTAGCGACCATGCTGCTGAGCCTGGCGATCATGTTGCTGGGCGGTGTCAGCTTCAACCTGCTGCCGGTGTCGCCGCTGCCGCAGATCGACTTTCCGGTAATCGTTGTATCGGCGAGTTTGCCCGGCGCGAGCCCTGAGGTGATGGCGTCTACCGTGGCCACGCCGCTGGAGCGCTCGTTTGGCTCGATTGCCGGCATTACCACCATGAGCAGCTCGTCGAGCCAGGGCTCTACTCGGGTAATCCTCGCATTTGACTCCGACCGTGATATCAACGGTGCAGCGCGGGAAGTGCAGGCGGCAATCAACGCCTCGCGCAACCTGCTGCCCAGCGGTATGCGCAGCATGCCGACCTACAAAAAGATCAACCCGTCCCAGGCGCCGATCATGGTGCTGTCGCTGACCTCGGACGTGCTGCAGAAGGGCCAGCTGTACGACCTGGCCTCGACCATCCTTTCGCAAAGCCTGTCCCAGGTGCCCGGTGTGGGCGAAGTGCAGATCGGCGGCAGTTCGTTGCCGGCAGTGCGCATCGAGCTGGAGCCCAAGGCCCTCGACCAGTACGGCGTGGCCCTCGACGACGTGCGCAACACCATCGCCAACGCCAATCAGCGCCGGCCCAAAGGCTCCTTGGAGGACAGCCAGCGCAACTGGCAGATCCAGGCCAACGACCAGTTGGAAAAGGCCAAGGACTACGAGCCGCTGCTGATTCGCTACCAGAATGGCGCGGCGTTGCGCCTTGGCGATGTGGCCAAGATCAGCGACGGCGTTGAAGACCGCTACAACAGCGGCTTCTTCAACAACGAACCGGCGGTGCTGCTGGTGATCAATCGCCAGTCTGGGGCCAACATCATCGAGACGGTCAGGCAGATCAAGGCGCAATTGCCGGCGTTGCAGGCGGTGTTGCCGTCCAGCGTCAAGCTGAGCCTGGCGATGGACCGTTCGCCGGTGATCACCGCCACGTTGCACGAAGCC
Source organism: Pseudomonas simiae (assembly GCF_000934565.1). Taxonomy (NCBI): domain Bacteria; kingdom Pseudomonadati; phylum Pseudomonadota; class Gammaproteobacteria; order Pseudomonadales; family Pseudomonadaceae; genus Pseudomonas; species Pseudomonas simiae. The sequence goes on from NZ_CP010896.1 coordinate 2,711,406, forward strand.
GAAATGACCTTGCTGATTGCCGTCGGGCTGGTGATCCTGGTGGTGTACCTGTTCCTGGGTAACTTCCGCGCCTCGCTGATTCCTACCTTGGCGGTGCCGGTGTCGCTGGTGGGTACCTTTGCGGTGATGTACCTGTACGGTTTTTCGTTGAACAACTTTTCGTTGATGGCGTTGATCCTGGCCACCGGCCTGGTGGTGGACGATGCCATCGTGGTGCTGGAGAACATTTCCCGGCATATCGACGAGGGTGTGCCGCCGATGAAGGCCGCGTACCTGGGGGCCCAGGAAGTCGGCTTTACCTTGCTGTCGATGAACGTGTCGCTGGTGGCGGTGTTCCTGTCCATCCTGTTTATGGGCGGGATCGTCACCAACCTGTTTCGCGAGTTTTCCATCACCTTGTCGGCGGCGATCATTGTGTCGCTGATCGTCTCGCTGACCCTGACCCCCATGCTCTGCGCACGCTGGCTCAAGCCCCATGTCAAAGGCCAGATGACCGGTTTGCAGCGCTGGAGCCAGAAGATCAACGACCGCATGGTCGCAGGCTACGCCACCAGCCTGGACTGGGTGCTGCGCCATCGTCGCCTGACCCTGCTCAGCCTGTTGCTGACCATCGGCCTGAATGTGGCGCTGTACGTGGTGGTGCCGAAAACCTTCATGCCGCAGCAGGACACCGGCCAGTTGATCGGTTTTGTGCGCGGCGACGATGGGCTGTCGTTCAGCGTGATGCAGCCGAAAATGGAAACCTTCCGCAAGGCGGTGCTCAAGGACCCGGCGGTGCTCAGCGTGGCCGGCTTCATCGGCGGCAACAACGGCACCAACAATGCGGTGATGCTGGTGCGTCTGAAGCCCATCAGCGAGCGCAAGATTTCCGCCCAGGCGGTGATCGAGCGCCTGCGCAAGGACGTGCCGCTGGTGCCGGGCGGGCGGCTGTTCCTGATGGCCGACCAGGACCTGCAATTCGGCGGTAGCCGCGACCAGACCAGCGCCCAGTATTCCTACATCCTGCAAAGCGGCGACTTGGCGGCACTGCGGCTGTGGTACCCGAAAGTGGTGGCCGCCTTGCGCGAGCTGCCGGAACTCACCGCCATCGACGCCCGCGAAGGCCGGGGTGCGGCGCAGGTCACGCTGATTGTCGACCGTGACCAGGCCAAGCGCCTGGGTATCGACATGGACATGGTCACGGCGGTGCTCAACAACGCCTACAGCCAGCGGCAGATTTCCACCATCTACGACAGCCTCAACCAGTACCAGGTGGTGATGGAGGTCAATCCTAGATACGCCCAGGACCCGATCACACTTAATCAGATGCAGGTGATCACTGCCGATGGCGCGCGGGTGCCGTTATCGACCATTGCCCACTATGAGAACAGCCTGGCCGACGATCGCGTCAGCCACGAAGGCCAGTTCGCCTCGGAAAACATCGCCTTTGACATGGCCCCCGGGGTGACGGTGGAGCAGGGTACGGCCGCCATCGAGCGGGCGATTGCCAAGGTCGGGTTGCCGGAAGACGTGATCGCCAAGATGGCCGGCACCGCCGATGCCTTCGCGGCCACGCAGAAGGGCCAGCCGTTCATGATCCTGGGGGCGTTGGTGGCGGTGTACCTGGTGCTGGGTATTCTGTATGAGAGCTACATTCACCCGCTGACGATTCTTTCGACCTTGCCGTCAGCCGGCGTCGGCGCGATGCTCGCGATTTACCTGACCGGTGGCGAGTTCAGTCTGATCTCCCTGCTGGGGCTGTTCCTGCTGATCGGCGTGGTGAAGAAAAACGCGATCCTGATGATCGACCTGGCCTTGCAGTTGGAGCGCCACGACGGCATGAGCCCGCTGGAGTCGATTCGCAGTGCCTGCCTGCTGCGTTTGCGGCCGATCCTGATGACCACTCTGGCAGCCATCCTCGGTGCGTTGCCGTTGCTGCTGGGCGCGGGCGATGGCGCGGAAATGCGTCGCCCCTTGGGCCTGACCATTATCGGCGGCCTGGTGTTCAGCCAGATCCTGACCCTCTACACCACCCCGGTGGTTTACCTCTATCTCGACCGCGCGCGCCATCGCTTCAACGCCTGGCGCGGCGTGCGTACCGATGCTGCCCTGGACACTGCGCTATGACCGATTCAATCAACGCCAATGCACCGCAGTCCCCTGTAGGCGCCGGCTTGCTGGCGAAAAACTCACCGTTACCGCGTACTTTCAGGCTGTGCGCGTTTTCGTTGACGACCTTCGCGAGCAAGCTCGCTCCTACAATGGGATTGGCGTTGTTGCTCAGTGCTTGCGCTATTGGCCCCGACTACCAGCGCCCGGAAGTCGTGGAACCGGCGCAGTTCAAGGAAGCCCAGGGCTGGCGTCAGGCTACCCCTAGTGACTCCCTGGCCCGTGGCGCCTGGTGGGAACTGTACGGCGACCGCCAGCTCAACGACTTGGTGATGCGCCTGAACACGGCCAACCAGACCGTGGCCCAGGCCGAGGCGCGCTTCCGCCAGGCCCAGGCGCTGGCGCGCAGTTCCCGTGGCGCTTTTTACCCCACCGTTGACCTTAGCGTGGGGAAAACCCGCGCCAGTCAGGGCACCGGCAGCAGCAACGCGAGCCTGAGCAGTTCCAGCAGCGGCATTCGCGACACCCTCAATGCCCAGTTGGGCGTGAGCTGGGAAGCGGATATCTGGGGCAAATTGCGTCGCGGCCTGGAAGCCAACGAAGCCAGCGCCGAAGCCAGCTCGGCGGACCTGGCGGCGATGCGCCTGAGCCAGCAATCGGAACTGGTGCAAAGTTACCTGCAACTGCGCGTCATGGATGAACAGACGCGCTTGCTGCAAGCCACGCTGGAGACCTATCAACGCTCCCTGCAAATGACTGAAAACCAGTACCGTGCCGGGGTCTCCGGCAAGGACGCGGTGGCCCAGGCACAAACCCAGCTCAAGACCACCCAGGCCAGCCTGATCGACCTGATCTGGCAGCGTGCCCAATTGGAAAACGCGATTGCCGTGTTGATCGGCGAGGCTCCGGCCAACTTCAACCTGGCGGTGAGCAAGGACATCCCGGCACTGCCGCAGATTCCGGTGAGCCTGCCGTCTCAACTGCTGGAGCGCCGTCCGGACATCGCCTCGGCCGAACGCTCGGTGATCGCCGCCAACGCCAATATCGGTGTCGCCAAGGCGGCCTACTACCCGGACCTGAGCCTGAGCTTGGCCGGCGGCTACTCCAGCAGTACCTACGCCGACTGGATCAGCCTGCCGAATCGCTTCTGGTCGGTGGGGCCGAAACTCGCCATGACCCTGTTTGACGGTGGCCAGCGTTCGGCGGAAGTCGACCGTACCGTGGCCTCCTATGATGAGACGGTGGCCAAGTACCGCCAGACCGTGCTGGATGGTTTCCGCGAAGTGGAAAACTACATGGTGCAGCTCAAGGTGCTGGAAGACGAGGCGGTGGTCAGCAACGAAGCGCTGGAGGCCGCACGTGAATCGCTGCGCCTGACCCAGAATCAGTACAAGGCCGGCCTGATTGCCTACCTGGACGTAGTCACCGTGCAAGCCACGGCCTTGAGCAACGAACGCACGGTGCTGACCTTGCTGCAGACGCGCCTGGTTGCCAGCGTGCAATTGATCGCCGCATTGGGCGGCGGTTGGGACGGGCAGACACCGATCGCGGACAAAAAATAAACATAAACCGAGCCATTGTGGGAGCGGGCTTGCTCGCGAATGCGGAGTGTCAGTCACTGAACATTTGACTGATTCACTGCCTTCGCGAGCAAGCCCGCTCCCACATTCGGCCGCAACTGACCCTCGGGTTCGAGTAGCTGTTGAGCCATATGATTGACGTCAAAATGCCACTAATGGCGCTCTGATAATTAATCAACTGTTCAATAATTATTCTCGCTACAATCGCCCGCTTTGCCACCTGGTACGGGCGTCTTAGTCCCGTTGTGCACGAGAAGTCCCATGCTCATCGGTAGTTATTCACCCTCCCTGGTCGTGATCTCGCTGTTCGTGGCGATCCTGGCTTCCTACACCGCGCTGGACCTGTCCGGACGCATCGCCACCGCCAATGGCCGCGCTGTCTATTTATGGATAACCGGCGGCGCCATCGCGATGGGCGTAGGGGTCTGGTCGATGCACTTTATCGGCATGCTGGCGTTGCGCTTGCCGTTTGCCTTGGGCTTCGACCTGGGGATCACGGCGCTGTCGTTGTTGATCGCGGTGTTGTCGAGCGGCTTTGCCTTGTGGCTGATCAGTCAGCCGCGTTTACCTGCCTGGCAACTGGCGTTTGGCGCGCTGGTCATGGGCACCGGCATTGCGTGTATGCATTACACCGGCATGGCCGCGATGCGCATGACGCCGGGCATTGACTATGACCCCACTCTGTTTGGCGCTTCGTTGTTGATCGCCGTCGCGGCGTCTGGCGCTGCGCTGTGGATCGCCCATAACTTGCGTCGTAACGCGCCGTATGTGCGCCTTGCGCGTGGGGGCGCCGCGGTGGTGATGGGCTTTGCCATCGTCGGCATGCATTACACGGGGATGGCCGCGGCACGTTTCGCCGATGACAGCGTTTGCGGTGCTGCACTGAACGGCTTGAGCGGCAAGGGGCTGGACAACCTGGTGCTGGTGACCACCCTGGCCGTGCTGGCCATCGCCTTGCTCACCTCGTTGCTCGATGCACGCCTGGAAGCGCGTACTGCAGTGCTGGCCGATTCCCTGACCCTGGCCAACCAGGAACTGACCCACCTGGCCCTGCACGACATGCTCACGGGTTTGCCCAATCGCACCTTGTTGGCCGATCGCATTCAACAGGCCATGCAGGTCGTGAAAGAGCAGGGCGGTTGCTTCGCGCTGATGTTTATCGACCTCGACGGCTTCAAACCGGTCAACGATGCGTTTGGCCATCACATGGGTGACCAATTGTTGCGTGAGGTCGGCCTGCGCCTGCGCGAAGACTTGCGCAGTCAGGACACCTTGGCGCGCATTGGCGGCGATGAGTTCGTGTTGCTGGTGCAACTGACTCAGCCGGACGATGCCCTTGGCCTTGCCGAGCGCCAAGTGATCCTGATCAACCGAGCGTTCCAGGTGGCCGAGCATGAGCTTAAGATCTCTGCCAGCGTGGGCATCGCCATGTTCCCGGGCAACGGCCACAACCCCCAGGAATTGCTGATGAACGCCGACGCCGCGATGTACCACGCCAAAGGCATGGGCAAGAACGGCTACAGCTTCTTTGATGCCTCGATGAACACCAATGCACGCAAGCAATTGCAACTGCTGCAGGACCTGCGCAATGCGGTGGAGCAGGAGCAATTCCGCTTGTACTACCAGCCCAAGTGCGACGCGGTCAGCGGTATCCCGGTGGGGGCCGAGGCCCTGCTGCGCTGGGAGCATCCGCAACAAGGGCTACTGCTGCCGGCGATGTTTATCGAGCTGGCGGAAAAGACCGGCCTGATCATTCCGATCGGTGAATGGGTGCTCAACGAGGCCTGTCGCCAGATGAGCCTGTGGTACGCCCAGGGCTACGAAGACTGGCGTATTGCCGTGAACCTGTCGGCGTTGCAGTTCTGCCACGCCGGGTTGGTCAAGAGCGTGGCCGACGCCCTGGAGCGGCACCAGTTGCCGGCCAATAACCTGACCCTGGAAATCACCGAAACCACTGCCATGAGCGACGCCGATGCGAGCATGACCGTGTTGCAGCAGCTGTCGGACATGGGCGTCGATTTGTCCATCGACGACTTCGGCACCGGTTATTCCAGCCTGATGTACCTCAAGCGCCTGCCGGCCAACGAGCTGAAGATCGACCGGGGGTTTGTACGCGATCTGGAACACGACAGCGACGACGCCGCCATCGTTTCCGCCATTGTCGCCCTCGGCCAGGCCCTGGGGCTGCGCATTGTCGCCGAAGGCGTGGAAACCGATGTGCAGCAGAGTTTCCTCACCCGGCTGGGGTGCAACTCCCTGCAGGGGTATCTGCTGGGCCATCCGTTGCCGGCGGAGGGGTTCATGACGGACATCCAGCGCGCCGAAGAGGCGGTAGCGCCTGACAAAAGCCGTGCGTGACGGTTATTCTTGGATCCAACCCTTAGCATCAGGTTGAATCAGGAGACCGCACCCATGGACAAAGTCGTCATCATCACCGGAGGCAGCCGTGGGATTGGCGCCGAGACGGCCTTGCTGGCCGCCCGCCAGGGCTATCGCATCTGCATCAACTACCAGTCCGACGAAGACGCAGCCCATCGTGTGCTCGAACAGGTGCGTGCGCTGGGTGCCCAGGCCATTGCCGTGCGCGCGGATGTGAGCATCGAGGATGAAGTGATCGCGCTGTTCCATCGGGTGGACGCCGAGTTGGGCCGCGTGACCGCATTGGTCAACAATGCCGGCACGGTGGGGCATAAATCCCGCGTGGATGAGATGTCCGAATTCCGCATCCTGAAAGTCATGAAGACCAACGTGCTCGGCCCGATCCTCTGTGCCAAGCATGCGGTGCTGCGCATGTCGCCCAAGCATGGCGGGCAGGGTGGTAGCATCGTCAACGTGTCGTCAGTGGCGGCTCGCTTGGGTTCGCCGGGTGAATACGTCGACTACGCGGCCTCCAAAGGCGCACTCGACACCTTCACCCTGGGCTTGTCCAAAGAGGTGGCGGGTGAGGGTATTCGTGTCAACGCCGTGCGGCCTGGCTACATCTTCACCGACTTCCATGCCCTGAGCGGCGACCCCGACCGGGTCAGCAAGTTGGAATCCGGTATTCCCATGGCCCGGGGCGGGCGCCCGGATGAAGTGGCGGAAGCGATTATCTGGTTGCTCTCGGATAAGGCGTCTTATGCCACCGGGACGTTCCTCGATTTGGGCGGTGGTCGTTAAGCACCTGCTGCTTACGTCTGTAGATGGTGCAGCACGTCGTAACCCTTGCGGGAAAAAGCCTGGAGCAGGCTGGCTTCGGAATTGTCCAGGATGCTGGAACCGTTGCTGGCCGAGCCGTCTATCTGTCCATTACGGCGATGGCTGGCGTTCAAGTAACGATCGTCTGCGTTATCGAGAAATCGCAATACCTTGTCCAGGTCGATCGCCAACAGGGCGCCCCATTGGCGCGTGCATTTCGCGTAGCTGTTGCGTGCGCGTTCTTGTGTGGCCTCTTGTGGAGTGGGGTTCCTGCTCAAAACGATCGGATAATACGCCCCAATGTTTCCATGGCTTCCTCCGATGCCTCGGTCCACGGACTGCCGTAATTCAGGCGAATGCAGTTCCTGAAGCGCTGGGTCGCCGAGAAGATCGGCCCCGGCGCAATGCTGATGCCTTGCGCCAAGGCCATCTGGAACAACTTTAACGAATCCGTCTGCTCCGGCAGCTCCAGCCACAGGAAATACCCGCCGGCGGGTTGGCTGACGCGCGTCTGCGCCGGGAAGTAGCGGGCGATGGCCGTCAGCATGGCGCTTTGCTGTTCCTCCAGGGCATAGCGCAATTTGCGCAGGTGCCGGTCATAACCGCCGTGCTGCAAGTAATCGGCAATCGCCGCCTGGGCGGGCATCGAAGGGCAAAGCGAGGTCATCAACTTCAAGCGCTCAACCTTTTGCGCGAAGCGCCCGGCGGCCACCCAACCCACGCGATAGCCGGGGGCCAGGCTCTTGGCGAAAGAGCCGCAATGCATCACCAGGCCTTCGGTGTCGAACGCCTTGGCGGGTTTCGGCGCCTGTTGGCCGTAATACAGTTCGGCGTACACATCGTCTTCGATCAAGGGCACTTGATGGCCGCGTAACAGCTCCACCAGTGCCTGCTTCTTGGCTTCCGGCAGGGTTGCGCCCATGGGGTTCTGGAAGCTGGTCATGGTCCAGCAGGCCTTGATCGGGTAGCGCTCCAGGGTTTGCGCGAGCGCGTTGAGGTCAATGCCATCGCGCGGGTGCACGGGGATTTCCACTGCCTTGAGTTTCAAACGCTCCAACACTTGCAGGCAGGCGTAGAACGCCGGGGCTTCGATGGCCACCAGGTCACCGGGTTCCGTGACGGCTTGCAGGCACAGGTTCAAAGCCTCCAACGCGCCGTTGGTGATCAGCAGCTCTTCCATCGGTAGCATCAACCCGCCGACCATGTAGCGCAGGGCAATCTGCCGGCGCAGTTGCGGGTTGCCCGGCGACATGTCGGTGACCACCAGGCGCGGGTCCATCTCACGGCTGGCGCTGGCCAGGGAGCGCGCCAGGCGCGGCAGTGGAAACAGCATAGGGCTGGGGAACGCCGAGCCGAACGGTACGGTGTTCGGGTCCTTGATCGAATCGAGTACCGAGAACACCAGTTCGCTCACATCCACTTCGGTGGACTCATGCACCTGCTCACTCACCACCGGCTCGGAAAACGGGCTGGGGGCATGGGTATTGACGAAATACCCGGAGCGTGGCCGCGCGCGGATCAGGCCACGGCGCTCCAGCAGGTAGTAAGCCTGGAACACCGTGGACGGGCTGATGCCGTAGGTCTGACTGGCATAGCGCACCGAGGGCACTCGCTGGCCGGGGCCCAGCACGCCGGAGCGGATCAGTTCTGCAATGTCGTCGGCGAATTTTTCGTAGCGTTTCATGAATATCCAAAAGATTTACGGTAGGAGCCGGCTTCTACAGGTTGCGAGGGTTCAGCGGTTCAGCGGTGCGACAAAACGGCTGTCGGCAGCGCTGTAGATCCATGGTTCATCCACATCCGTCACCTTGAAGCGCAAGGTCTGCGAACTGCTCGCAGGTTTGTCTGCCAGCAACGCCACCGACACGGGTACATCGCTGATTTCCCCCGGCGCCAGGCTGATCTCGGTCTTGCCTTGCAACTGGAAGCCCTCGGCGTCCACCAGCTCCAAGCGATAGTCCTGGCGCTGCTGCGTCTTGTTGATCACCTTGAGGCTGTAGATGTTTTCGATCAAACCCTGGGCGTTCTCGCGGAACATGCCCCGGTCCTTGGTCACGTCCAGCGACACCATTGGCCGCTCCACCAACGCCACCACCAGCGCCGCAATCATCACCAGCAGCACGGCACTGTAGCCGATCAGACGCGGCCTTAGCAGGTGCGTCTTGCCGCCTTGCAGTTGATGTTCGCTGGTGTAGCTCACCAGGCCGCGCGGGTAGCCCATTTTGTCCATGATCGAATCGCAGGCGTCGATGCACGCCGCGCAGCCGATGCACTCCATTTGCAGGCCGTCGCGGATGTCGATGCCAGTGGGGCAGACCTGCACGCACAGCTGGCAGTCGATGCAGTCGCCCAGGCCGACGTCGGCGGGTTTGACCTCACGTTTGCGCGGGCCACGCTGTTCGCCGCGTGCCACGTCATAGGAAATGGTCAGTGTGTCTTTGTCGAACATTACGCTCTGGAACCGCGCATACGGGCACATGTGCATGCACACCGCTTCACGCAGCCAGCCGGCATTGATGTAGGTGGCGCCGGTAAAGAACAGCACCCAGAACAGGCTGACGCCGCCCATCTGCCAGGTCAGTAGTTCGGCCGCCAAGGGGCGGATCGGCGTGAAATAGCCGACAAACGTCAGACCGGTCAGCACGCTGATGCCCAGCCATAACGTGTGCTTGGCCGAGCGTCGCGCCAATTTGTTCAGGCTCCAGGGTGCGGCTTGCAGCTTGATGCGCTGGTTGCGCTCGCCTTCGGTGACTTTTTCGCACCACATGAACAGCCAGGTGAACGAGCTTTGCGGGCAGGTGTAGCCGCACCAGACGCGACCGGCGAACACCGTGATCGCAAACAGGCCGAAGGCGCAGATGATCAGCAGCGCCGACAGCAGGATGAAGTCCTGCGGCCAGAACGTCGCTCCAAAGATGTGAAATTTGCTTTCAGCCAGGTCCCACAGCACCGCCTGCCGATCGTCCCAGTTCAGCCACACGGTGCCGAAAAAGGCCAGGAACAGGAAGCCCGCACCGCTCACGCGCAAGGTACGGAACAGCCCGGTGAAACTGCGGGTATGAATCAGGTTGTCACTGGATTTGGCCTTCACCTTCTTTGGGTGTGTGGGCTCAAAGATTTCCACGGTTGGGATGTGTTCGCTCATGGTCATTCGCTCATCAGCCTCCATCAGGCGGATGAACTATGCGCGTGACGCTGTTTGCATAACAGACTCAGGTATGGCGATAAAAAGCGGATCAGAGGGTGCGCGGGAAGATCGCTGCGACAATGTGCTGCACCCCGTGGCGTCAGGGGTGCAGCGTTATTTTGAATGCGCTGACACAGATCAATTAAATCAGCGAACCAGGTTCTTCTGCCTTCACGTGCTGACGTCCGTCATGGGCGCCGGCCACGGTCAGGGCATCGGCCTCCGCTTCAGTGATGTAGATCCGTTCGGCGGCCAATTCCACGTAGGACATGGATTTGTCGAGGTCGGTAACAATATTGACCCGAGTCGCCGGCACGCTCTGTTCCTGGCCGTTGTCATCGAGCATGAAGTAGCACAGGTGGTTTTCGATACGAATGGGCATGCCGTTCTCCTTATTCATGGGCTATGAGGATTAGGGGGCAGCAATGTGTGGGGGTTCCAGGCAACTGACTGGCGGTCACCGCTGTCCATCCTTTACCAACCATGACAAAGGACAGCTTCGATGGACGCTTGGTGGCTTGAAGTGTGGCAAACCCTGCAGGCTGAATTCGCCGACATTGGCGACGCCAAGCAGCTCACCCAGATCACCGTGCGCCTGCTGATCGCGGCGACCCTGGGCGGCATTCTTGGCTTTGAGCGAGAGAGCAAGGGCAAGGCCGCCGGGGTGCGCACCCACATGCTGGTGGCGTTGGGCGCGGCTTTGTTTGTGATGGTGCCGCAAATGTCCGGCAACCAGGCGGATGCCATGAGCCGGGTGGTGCAGGGTGTGATTGCGGGGATCGGCTTCCTGGGCGCGGGCACGATCATCAAGGGCAAGGATGATGAAGAGGGCCATGTCAAAGGCCTGACCACCGCAGCCGGTTTGTGGATGACCGCTGCGATCGGGGTCTCGGCCGGATTGGGCCGGGAATCGACAGCGGTACTCAGTACGTTACTGGCCTTGGTGGTGTTCAGCGTGATGCCGAAGATCGTCAAGCGTTTCGAGAAGGACTGACGATCACTGGCGGCATGGTCGTAGGGGGTTCCTCCACCGGCGGTGGCTCATTTTCGGGCGGTTCTTTTTCCGGAATGGGCTGCGGTTCGGTGGGCGGCAGGGTCGGTTTGTCGATATTCGGGTCCGGCGTTTCTGCCGGGATCGGGATATTCATCGGTGTGGCCTCCTTTGTGCTTTGCTCTATCGGTGGACAGCCGCCGGGGCGAATTGATTCCCCGCCCGATGGCGGCATATCCAGCTGAACTTTTAACCGGAGCCCAGGCTCGGACCTATTACGGTCATGCTCAGGAAGAGCGCGGCCGCCTCAGAATTCGGATCAAGCAAAGAGCGTCCACAGGGCGTAAGGGGAAGATGCTCGATGACTGCTGAAATAGAATCTTTGTTACCACTGTCCCAGGCACTGTTGCTGCCCAGGATTGCGATCGAAAGCACCACCCCCGTGATTGATGGCGGCGAATTTGCCGTGAAGGCCGTGGTCGGCCAACAGGTCAATGTCACCAGCAAAGTGTTCGCCGACGGCCATGACAAGCTCGCCGTGCTGATCCGCTGGCGCCCGCTGCAGGATGAAAGCTGGCACAGCGTGGTCATGACCGACGTGGGCAACAACGGCTGGGAGGGCACGTTTACCGTGACCCAGCAAGGCCCTCACGAATACTGCATCGAAGCCTGGATCGATACCTTCGCCAGCTTTTGCTATGAGCTACGCAAGAAACATGAGGCCGGCGTGCCGGTCAGCCTGGAGTTGCAGGAAGGCCGCAGCCTGGTGCTGCAAGCTGCCGAGCGCAGTGACAATGAGCTGCGCGATCGCCTGATGTTGCTGCACCATGAACTCTCCGGGCTGCTGGAAACCGAGCAGGTCGCGCAGTTCCTGCACGAAGACAGTGCACACCTGATGACCCAGGCCGATCATCGCGCCTATTTGAGCATCAGCACGGTTTACCCGATTGATGTGGAGCGTGAGGCGGCGCTGTTTGCCAGCTGGTATGAGCTGTTTCCACGCTCGATCACTGACGATCCTGCGCGTCACGGCACCTTTAATGACGTGCACTCGCGGCTGTCGATGATCCATGACATGGGCTTCGACGTGCTGTACTTCCCGCCGATCCACCCGATCGGGCGTAGCCACCGCAAGGGCAAGAACAACTCGCTGACCGCCGGCCCGGACGATCCGGGCAGCCCTTATGCGATTGGCAGCGAGGAGGGTGGCCATGAAGCCATCCATCCGCAACTGGGCAGTCGCGATGACTTCCGTCGCCTGGTCCAGGCGGCCGCCGAGCATGGGTTGGAGATCGCCCTGGACTTCGCGATCCAGTGTTCCCAGGACCATCCATGGCTCAAGGCCCATCCCGGCTGGTTCAACTGGCGCCCGGACGGCACGATCAAATACGCGGAGAACCCACCGAAGAAGTATCAGGACATCGTCAACGTCGACTTTTATGCCGCAGATGCCATCCCGAGCCTGTGGACGGAACTGCGCGACATCGTGGTGGGCTGGGTGGAAGAGGGCGTGAAGACCTTTCGCGTCGACAACCCCCACACCAAGCCGCTGCCGTTCTGGCAATGGCTGATCAGCGATGTCCGGTCCAAGTACCCCGAGGTGATTTTTCTCGCCGAAGCCTTCACCACCCCGGCGATGATGGCGCGCCTGGGTAAGGTCGGCTATTCCCAGAGCTACACCTATTTCACCTGGCGTAACACCAAGGCCGAGTTGAGCGAATACCTGACGCAGCTGAACGAATCACCGTGGCGCGAGTGCTACCGGCCGAATTTCTTCGTCAATACGCCGGACATCAACCCTGCCTTCCTGCACGAATCCGGCCGTGCCGGCTTCTTGATCCGTGCGGCACTGGCCACCATGGGCTCAGGGCTCTGGGGCATGTATTCAGGTTTCGAATTGTGCGAATCGGCCCCGGTGCCGGGTAAAGAGGAATACCTGGACTCGGAGAAATACGAAATCCGCCCACGGGACTACACGGCGCCCGGCAATATCATCGCCGAGATCGCCCAGCTCAACCGCATCCGCCGGCAGAACCCGGCGCTGCAGACGCACCTGGGGCTCAAGCTCTACAACGCCTGGAACGACAACATCCTGTATTTCGGCAAGCGCAGCGAGGATGGCAGCAACTTCATCCTGGTGGCCGTGAACCTTGACCCATTCAACGCCCAGGAAGCCCATTTCGAGTTGCCGCTATGGGAGTTGGGCCTGCCGGACGACGCCCAGACCCAGGGCGAAGACTTGATGAACGGCCATCGCTGGACCTGGTATGGCAAGAACCAGTGGACGCGACTGGACCCACAGATGCCCTTTGGAATCTGGCGTATCAGCCATTCCCCAGCCTGATGGAGATCCCCGGTGGGAGCGGGCTTGCCTGCGATTGCGATGTGTCAGTTCAGGTACTGACAGACCGTTATCGCAAGCAAGCCAGCGCCCTCGCTGGATCGTATTCCGGCCACAGAATTTTAGTGTTTTCAGGAGTTTCCAATGGCGAAGAAACCCAACGCTGCCACCTTTATCAAAGACCCGCTCTGGTACAAAGACGCGGTGATTTATCAGGTTCACGTCAAATCCTATTTCGACTCCAATAACGACGGTATCGGTGATTTTCCCGGCCTGATCGCCAAGCTCGACTACATCGCCGATCTGGGCGTGAACACCATTTGGTTGCTGCCGTTCTATCCCTCGCCACGCCGTGACGATGGCTATGACATTGCCGAATACCGTGGCGTGCACAGCGACTACGGCACCATGGCCGACGCCAAGCGCTTCATCGCCGAGGCGCACAAGCGCGGGCTGCGGGTGATCACCGAGCTGGTGATCAACCACACCTCCGACCAGCACCCCTGGTTCCAGCGCGCACGCAAGGCCAAGCCCGGCTCGGCGGCACGGGACTTCTACGTGTGGTCGGATGACGACCAGAAATACGACGGCACGCGCATCATCTTCCTCGACACCGAGAAGTCCAACTGGACTTGGGACCCAGTCGCGGGCCAATACTTCTGGCACCGTTTCTACTCTCACCAGCCCGACCTCAACTTTGACAACCCCCAGGTGATGAAAGCCGTGTTGTCGGTGATGCGCTACTGGTTGGACATGGGCATCGACGGCCTGCGCCTCGACGCCATCCCGTACCTGATCGAGCGCGACGGCACTAACAACGAAAACCTTCCTGAAACCCACGATGTGCTCAAGCAGATCCGCGCCGAAATCGACGCCCATTATCCTGACCGTATGCTGCTGGCCGAAGCCAATCAGTGGCCGGAAGACACGCAGCTGTACTTCGGTGACAAGAAGGGCGACGACGGCGATGAATGCCACATGGCGTTTCACTTCCCGCTGATGCCACGCATGTATATGGCGCTGGCCCAGGAAGATCGCTTCCCGATCACCGACATCCTGCGCCAGACTCCGGAAATTCCGGCCAACTGCCAGTGGGCGATCTTCCTGCGCAACCACGATGAGTTGACATTGGAAATGGTCACCGACAAGGAGCGCGATTACCTGTGGAACTACTACGCCGCTGACCGTCGCGCGCGGATCAACCTGGGTATTCGTCGCCGTCTTGCACCGTTGATGGAGCGTGACCGTCGTCGAGTCGAGCTGCTCAACAGCCTGTTGCTGTCGATGCCCGGTACGCCCACCCTGTACTACGGCGATGAGATCGGCATGGGCGATAACATCTACCTCGGCGACCGCGATGGCGTGCGCACGCCGATGCAATGGTCCATCGACCGCAATGGCGGGTTCTCTCGCGCCGACCCGGCCAGCCTGGTACTGCCGCCGATCATGGACCCGCAATACGGCTACCCGTCGGTGAATGTCGAGACCCAGGCCCAGGACCCCCATTCGCTGCTGAACTGGACCCGGCGCATGCTGGCGGTGCGCAAGCAGTCCAAGGCGTTTGGTCGTGGCAGCTTGAAAATGCTCTCGCCGAGCAACCGCCGCATCCTGGCCTATACCCGTGAATTCACCGGCGAAGATGGGCGCAACGAGATCATTCTCTGCGTGGCCAACGTGTCGCGCAGTGCCCAGGCGGCCGAGCTGGACCTGTCGGCATTCGCCGGCATGGTGCCGGTGGAGATGCTGGGCGGTAATGCCTTCCCGCCCATCGGCCAGTTGAATTTCCTGCTGACCCTGGCGCCCTATGGCTTTTATTGGTTCGTGCTGGCGCCGGAAAACCAGATGCCCAGCTGGCACGTGGAGCCGGCCCAGAGCATGCCGGACTTCACCACGCTGGTGTTGAAAAAGCGTATGGAAGAACTGCTGGACGAACCGTGTCGCGCCTCCCTGGAACAGACAGTGCTGCCAGCCTGGCTGCCCAAGCGCCGCTGGTTCGCCGGCAAGGACACGGCCATCGACAGCGTGCGCATTGCTTACGGCGTGCGCTTTGGCGACCCGCAACACCCGGTGTTGCTCAGCGAACTGGAAGTGACGGCCGGTGGACAGGTCAGTCGTTATCAGTTGCCGTTCGGTTTCCTCGGCGAAGATCAGTTCACCAGCGCCTTGCCGCAGCAATTGGCGTTGGCCCGTGTGCGGCGCGTGCGTCAGGTGGGGTTGGTGACCGATGCCTTCAGCCTCGAACACTTTGTCCGCGCCGTGATCCAGGGGTTGCAGGCGGGTACCCTGCTCAACACCCATGAAGGCGAGCTGCGCTTTGCGGCCACCCCGCACCTGGCCAAGCTGCAACTGACGGATGAGTCCGAGGTGCGCTACCTGTCGGCCGAGCAGTCCAACAGCTCGGTGGTGGTGGGCGAGTGCCTGGTGCTCAAGCTGATCCGCAAAGTCGCCTCCGGCGTGCACCCGGAACTGGAAATGAGCGCCTACCTGACCGAAGCCGGCTACCCGAATATCTCGCCGTTGCTGGGCTCGATGATTCGCCACGACGCCGAGGGCCAGGACAACCTGCTGATGATTGCCCAAGGCTACTTGAGCAACCAGGGCGACGCCTGGGGCTGGACCCAGAATAACCTGGAGCGCGCGATCCGCGACGAACTGGCCGAAGCCATGTCCGAACAGGAACAGCACTACAACGCCCTCGGCGAGTTGGCTGACTTTGCCGGGTTGCTTGGCCAACGCCTGGGCGAGATGCACCGGGTGCTCGGCGCGAAAACCACCAACAAGGACTTCAAGCCGGAAGTCACCACTGTCAAGGACACCCAGGCCTGGGCCAAGGATGTCGGCGCGCAATTGGACCGCGCGTTGCAACTGCTCAAACTTCATCAAAGCCAGTTGAACCTGGCGGATCAAGCGCTGGTCAGTGAATTGCTGGCGCAGAAAAAAGCCATCGCCAGCCATGTGCAGGCCCTGGCGAAAGCCACGGCCGGCGGATTGCGTATTCGGGTCCATGGTGACTTGCACCTGGGCCAGGTGCTGGTGGTCAAGGGCGATGCCTACCTGATCGACTTTGAAGGTGAGCCGGCGCGCCCACTGCATGAGCGACGCGGCAAGCACAGCCCGTATAAAGATGTGAGCGGCGTGTTGCGTTCCTTCGACTATGCAGCGGCCATGGCCTTGAATGTACAAGGGGTGGATCACTCGCCCGAGGCGGACCAGGCGCGCAAACGCGTGACTGACCGTTACCTGAAAGAAGCACGCCAGGCCTTTATCCAGGCCTATCAGTCCGCTACGTCTACACTGGCGCATGACTGGCAGGATGCCAAAGGCCAGGACGCAGCGCTGACGTTGTTCAGCCTGGAGAAGGCCGCGTATGAAGTGGCCTACGAAGCGGAAAACCGCCCGACCTGGTTGCCAGTGCCCCTGCAAGGGTTGCACGGACTGTTGAGCGGGCTTGCGCCTATATCGAAAACTGCACGCGGTGGGGAGACGTCATGAGCTTTACAAATAAAGAACCGCTGCAACCGAAGTTGACGGCATTGCCGGCGTCCAAGGACGTCGAAGCGCTGGTACGCGCCGAACACCATGACCCGTTCTCGATTCTCGGGCCACACGATGATGATCACGGCGGCCAGTTTATCCGTGCGTTCCTGCCTGAAGCGTTGAGTGTCCAGGTACTGGCCCGCGACAGTGGTGAGCAGATCGGTAGCCTGGACGCGAGCCAGGTGCCCGGTCTGTTTGTCGGGCACTTTCACACGCGCCAGGCGTACCTGTTGAAAATCCAGTGGGCGGGTGGCGAGCAGATCACGGAAGACCCTTATAGCTTCCAGCAACTGTTGCTCGGTGAAATGGACCTGTACCTGTTCGCCGAAGGCAATCACCGCGACCTTGGCAGTTGCCTCGGTGCCCAGGTGACCAGCGTCGACGGCGTGCAAGGTGTGCGTTTTGCGGTGTGGGCACCGAATGCTCGGCGGGTGTCGGTGGTGGGCGACTTCAATATCTGGGACGGTCGCCGACACCCGATGCGCCTGCGCCATCCTTCCGGCGTGTGGGAGATCTTTATCCCACGCCTGCAGCCGGGCGCCGCCTACAAGTACGAAGTGCTCGGCGCCAACGGGATCCTGCCGCTCAAGGCCGACCCTGTGGCGCTGGCCACCCAATTGCCGCCGGACACTGCGTCAAAGGTCGCCGAGCCCTTGCAGGTCGACTGGCAGGACCACGCATGGATGCAGTCGCGGGTGGAAAAGCAGAAGACCACCGCGCCGCTGTCGATCTATGAACTGCACGTGGGTTCCTGGCAGGCCGAGCTGGACGAGGCGGGCGAAGTGGCACGCCAGTACAATTGGCGCGAGCTGGCTGAACGTCTGATTCCCTATGTGCAGCAACTGGGCTTCACCCATATCGAGTTGATGCCGATCATGGAGCATCCGTTCGGCGGCTCGTGGGGCTATCAGGCCTTGTCACAATTCGCACCGACGGCACGCTTTGGCTCGCCGCAGGATTTCGCCTATTTCGTCGATGCACTGCATCAGGCCGATATCGGCGTGATCCTCGATTGGGTGCCGGCGCACTTTCCCACGGATACCCACGGCCTGGCGCAATTTGACGGCACCGCGCTGTACGAATATGCCAACCCGCTGGAAGGTTTCCACCAGGATTGGGACACGCTGATCTACAACCTGGGCCGCACCGAAGTGCATGGTTTCATGCTGGCTTCGGCGCTGCACTGGCTCAAACATTTCCACATTGACGGGCTGCGCGTGGATGCGGTGGCCTCGATGCTCTACCGCGACTACTCGCGCAAGGCCGGCGAGTGGGTACCGAACCGTCATGGCGGCCGCGAAAACCTGGAAGCGATCGACTTCCTGCGTCACCTGAACGATGTGGTCGCCATTGAGGCGCCTGGCGCCCTGGTGATCGCCGAGGAATCCACCGCCTGGCCCGGCGTCAGCCAGCCGACCCAGCAGGGCGGCCTGGGCTTCAACTACAAATGGAACATGGGCTGGATGCACGATTCCCTGCATTACATCCAGCAGGACCCGGTGTATCGCGCCCATCACCACAACGAGCTGAGTTTCGGCCTGGTATACGCCTGGTCCGAGCGTTTCATCCTACCGATCTCCCACGATGAGGTGGTGCACGGCAAGCATTCGCTGATCGACAAGATGCCTGGCGACCGCTGGCAGAAGTTTGCCAACCTGCGTGCCTATCTGGCGTTCATGTGGATGCACCCCGGCAAAAAACTGTTGTTCATGGGCTGCGAATTCGGCCAATGGCGCGAGTGGAACCACGACCAGCAGCTGGATTGGTACTTGCTGCAGTATGCTGAGCACAAAGGCGTGCAAAGGCTGGTCGGCGACCTTAACCGCCTGTACCGCGAGGAACCCGCCCTGCATGAGCAGGACGACGCGCCCCAAGGCTTCCAGTGGTTGATCGGTGACGATGCGATCAACAGCGTCTACGCCTGGCTGCGCTGGAGCAAGGACGGCAGGCCAGTGCTGGTGGTGGCCAACTTCACCCCGGTGCCGCGTGAGGGTTATAAAGTCGGCGTGCCGTTCAGCGGGCGCTGGAGCGAAGTGATCAACAGCGACGCGGACATGTACGCCGGCTCCAATTACGGAAATGGAGGGGAGATATTTACCCAGGATGAGCCGCACCATGGACAGGCGGTATCGCTGTCGTTGAATCTCCCGCCGCTTGGCGTATTGATTCTGCGTCCGGAACCGCTTTAAAGGCTCTACCGTGCTGGATTCTGTTGTCCGCACTACTGGCAGGGTGCCACAATGGCGCCTTTGTCGTGGCAGTCGGATCGGGCGAATTTCATGAATGGCCTTGAGCGTGGGCAGGACCATGATTGCTTCATAGAGGAGCAGGTGCGAACCGATCGTTTGCACCAGCTGTTCCGGCAGTCATTCGCTGCGATATTCGGCAGTTACCTGGCTGCGGTGATGCTGTGCTGGCTGTGCTGGGAGCGGTTTGACCATCAGGTTATCTTGGTCTGGCTGGTGGTATTGGCGGCGACGTCGCTGATTCGCATCATGATGTTCATGAAGTGGTTTCGCTGCCCCAATGCCGAACGCACTCCAGACCGCTGGGAACGCCGCTACTGGGTTACGTTGCTGCTGTCTGCCGCAACCTGGGGCCTCGGCGCCTTGGCGGTGATGCCCACCGATGATCGGTTGTCCCAGGTGCTGGTGATGCTGTTTACCGTGGGCATGTCGGTCAGCGCCGTGTCCTGTTACTCGGCTTATCGCTACATGACGCTGGCTTCCATGGCCGTGGTGCTGTTGCCGTGCACGCTATGGCTGCTGTTCCAGCCGTCGTCGATGCAAGTGGGCGTAGCCGTTGCGGTGCTGGTGTTCTCCACCTTTGTCGTCAGCGCCACGCGCAAGCTCTCGGATGCTTTGGAGAAGGCCTTTCGCCTGACCCGGCAGATGGAGCGTGCCCACAACATTTCCACCCGCGCCGCACAGACCGACGAACTCACCGGCCTGATGAACCGCCGTGCCTTCTTTGAACATGCCCAGGTGTTGTACGCCCAATGCCGTCACAACCGGCAACCGCTGTGTGCGCTGATGATGGACATGGATCACTTCAAGGAAATCAACGACACCTACGGCCACCAGGCTGGTGACCAGGTGTTGCGTCAGATTGGCGGGGTGATCAGCACGTCGTTCCGCCAAGCCGATGTGTACGGGCGCCTGGGCGGCGAAGAATTTGCGGTGTTGCTGCCCAATACGTCGCTGGAAACCGCGCGGGATATTGCCGAGCAGTTGATCAAGGCCATTTCGGGATTGGCCTCCGAGCCGGTGCATGGGTTGACCGCCAGTCTGGGTGTGGCGTCCACCCATGCGCAGGATCAGGACTTGCACGGCCTGATGAACACCGCTGACAAGGCCCTGTATCGCGCCAAGGCCCAGGGCCGCAATCAGGTGGCAGTGGCGGAGTAGGGCTCAGGGCATCGCCTTGGCGAGCGCCCGGGCAACCTGGTCGGCGGAGTAGGGCTTGGGCAGGAACTCAAACCCTTCGTAACCGCTGTCGGCCAGTTCCTCGCTGTAGCCGGACGTGAGCACCACCGGCAAGTCCGCGCGCCGTTGCCGCAGTACTTTCGCCATGGCTACGCCGGTCATACCGGGCATCACCACATCCGAAAAAATGCCATCGAACGCCAGGGCGTCCGTGCCGGCCAAGGCGAGGGCCTGCTCCGCGTTGGTGGCCCAAGTGGTCTGGTAGCCCAGATCCTGGAGGATCTGGGTGGCGAAGCGGCCCACTTCGAGGTTGTCTTCCACGATCAGGATGTGGCGTTGCGCGGCATCGTGCGTGGGCGCAGGGCCTTGCTGCGGTTGCTCGTCAGGTAGCGCCTGTGGCGTCGCCTCTGGCAGGTATAGCGTAAAGACCGAGCCTTGCCCTGGGGTGCTGACGACTTCCACGTTGCCCCCGGACTGCTTGGCAAAGCCGAATACCTGGGACAGTCCCAGCCCGGTGCCTTTGCCTACGGCCTTGGTGGTAAAGAACGGCTCGAAAATGCGTTCGACGGCGTCGCCAGGAATACCGCTGCCGGTATCGGCCAGGGAAATGCTCACAAACGGTTGTCGGGCTTCCGCATCGCCCCGGATCCGTGGCATTGCTTCGACAGTGACCACGCGCAGGGTCAGGGTGCCTTGACCCTCCATCGCATCCCGGGCATTAAGGGCGATATTGATCAGCGCGGTTTCGAACTGGCTGGCGTCCACCCGCACATGGCAAGGGTGCTCGGGCAGTTGCACCTGCACGTGGATGCGTGCGCCGGTGACGCTTTCAAGCATTTCGCCAATGTTCTTGACCCGCTGGCCCGCATCGAAGACTTCCGGGTTGAGCGGTTGGCGCCGGGCGAACGCGAGGAGTTGGCTGGTGAGCTTGCTGGCGCGCTCGACGGTGTCGGAAACAGCGCTCATGTAGCGCTGGCGCCGCTCTTCGGAAAGCCCGGGCTGGCGCAGAAAGTCGACCGACGAGCGAATGATGGTCAGCAGGTTGTTGAAGTCATGGGCAACGCCACCGGTCAATTGGCCGATGGCTTCGAGTTTCTGCGACTGGTGCAACGCGGCTTCGGCCTGGGTGAGGGCGGCAGTACGCTCCATTACACGCTGTTCGAGGGTGGCATTCAGCTCGGTGAACGCCGCCAGGCCTTCGCGTACGGCGGCGTCGGCGCGTACCCGTTCGATATGGGCCCAGGAGCGTTCGGTGACTTCGCCTACCAGCGCCAGGTCGTAGGGTGACCAGACGCGCGCCTTCTTGTGATGCACCGCCATCAAGGCGGTCAGGCGGCCGTCCTTGATCAGTGGGAAACACACCGTCGCCAGGACGTCCAGGGCCTGATAGCTGGCGGCTTCCTCGGGTGGGAACTCCACCCGGTTGTCCTCAACCACCAGCGGCTCACCCGCGCGCAACTGCCGCACTGCCCGTGCGCCGAACGAGGCGAGGCTGTAGCGCCCTACAATGCTGGGCGAGCCCGGTGCCGCCCAATTGCCGCGAATGGTGAAGCCGTCTTCGTCGGCGTCCATGTCCGCGTAAGCGCAATTGGACACCTGCAAGTGCTCAGCCAGCAGGCGTGTGGTGGTGGACATGATGGTTTCGGCGTCGGTGGCATTGGCCACCGCACTGCCCACGGCATCCAGCACGGCCAGGCGGCGGGCGAGGAACACGGTGGCGGTGGTTTCCGTAACGGTGTCGAGCATGCCCACGACCCTGCCTTGAGGGTCGCGGATCGGGCTGTAGCAAAAGGTGAAGTACGCCTGCTCGGAACCGTTGCCGCGCTCGATCAGCAGGGGGAAGTTCTCGATGTAGGTGGCATGCCCCTCGAACGCCGCATTGGCGATGGGGCCGATGTCTGCCCACGCCTCATGCCACACCTCGCTGAACGGGCGGCCCAGCGCATAGGGCTTGTCCCCCAGAATCGGGATGAAGGCGTCGTTGTACAGCATGGTCAACTGCGGCCCCCACACAATGGATTGGGGGAAGCTTGAGGCGAGGCAAAGCGCCACGGTGGTCTTGAGCACATCCGGCCACTGCTCCAGCGGCCCCAGGGGCGAGCTTGCCCAATCATGCAGGCGAACCCGCTCAGCCATGTCGCTGCTGCTTTGCAGCCAATTCATCGCGAGAACACCTTGTTTGCCACCGCCTGTCGAACGCCTGAAGTCAGGTTAACTATCAACAGACCGGAATGACCGCTGCCAAGTTCAGCGCCATTATCCATGAGATGGCGATTTGATGCTGCAACCGTTTGATCGACCTGCACATTGACTTATTGCGCGCCGAAAACCCCCGTCCAGTAAATCCCTGCATCACTCTTCGGGTCCATGGCATACGCCGCGCCCAGTTCACGGAATTGCGGGTTCATCAGGTTGGCGCAATGGGCCGGGCTGGCCAGCCAGCCATCCACGACTTTGCGTGGGGTATCCAGGCCGGCGGCGATGTTCTCGCCGATGTTCTTCGCGATGTATCCCGCCAGTTCGGCACGGTCGCCAGGGGTACGGCCGTCATGGTCGAGGTGGTCAAAGAAATTGCCATTGGCCATGTTGCGCGTGTGGCTGTTGGCAGCGCTGGCCAGGTCTTCGTTCCAGGACAAAGGTGTGGTCGCGGTAAAGGCCTGGGTGCCGCACTGGCGCGGCTGCGAACGCGCGGTGTTGATCAGGTTCAGCACCTGCCGGCCTTCGGTCTGCCAGTCGCCCAGGCCGCTGGTGAGCAGTGGACGGGCGAGCACGATGCGCCAGTCCTGGCCGCTGTTGCTCACGCCGATATCGACAAATTGTGGATCCAGCACCACGCGGCAGAAGCTTTCGCGCACGGCCTTCATGGCTGCCTGGGCATCCTTGGGGCCGGACAGGCTGATGGCCTGCACGTTGACCATCGGGTACGCGGCCCGCGCCAGCGCCTGCTGCAGGTCACCGACATTGGTGGCCGGCAGCACCAGCCGCGTATCGCTGGTCAGCGGTGGCAGTTCCTGGGAACCCTGGTCGCCGCAGCGCTGCACTTGGCTGCGGTATTGGTTGATCTCTTGTACCAACTGACTTTCTTCATTCGCCATCGCGCTGGCGCAGAACACCGTACTGGCGGCCAGCGTCGTAAGACCCATCATCAATGACAGAACGCGCATGGACGTTACCCTTGAGCTTGAAAGTGCCCATGATGCGCGATGTAACCCGGTCTGGCGCAACGCCTTTTTTGTTTTTTTGCCTCAATGGATGTTCTGGAGGCCGTTGAAAGCAGCAAAGCGGCGCCATGCCATCACGCTGGCCAGCAGGATCAAGCCCAATGCCACGCTGAACGTTGTATGCAGGCCATAGGCCACGGATTGGGGAAGGGCGCGGGTGACATCCGGGCTGGCCCAGGCGAACACCGCCCCCAATGCCCAGGCGCCGACAATCAGCCCCAGGTTGCGTGACAGGTTTAACAGGCCCGACACCGTGCCACGACGCGCGCCCTCCACGTCGCCCATCACGGCAGTGTTGTTGGCGGCCTGGAACAGGCTGTAGCCGGTGGTCAGGATCACCAAGGCGCCCAAATAGACGAATAGACCCCAAGCGCAGGCCAGCAGCAGGGCGCCACAGGCCATCATGCCCAGGCCGGCCAGCGTCATGCGCGGGCTGCCGAGGCGGTCGGTGAGCCTGCCGGCCGGTACGCCGGTGATGGCCGCGACGCAGGGGCCGACCGCCATGACCAAGCCCATCCATTCGGGATCGAGTCCCAGTCCTCGGGACAAGTAGAACGGGCCGACCACAAACGTGGCCATGATCACAGCGGCCACCAGGGCACTCATGACCAACCCGGTGCGCAACGACGCATCTTTTAATGATGGCCAGAAACCTGAGCCGGCCGAGGAGAGCGCGTGGGGCCGATCAACCGGCAAATAGCAGAAGGCAAGGGCGACCGCCACCAATCCCAATGGCACGCCAACCAGGAAGATCGCCTGCCAGCCCCACACACTCAGCAACACGCCGCCGACACTGGGCCCCATCGCGGTGCCAACGGCCGACATCGTGCCCAGCAAACCCATCACCCGGCCGGTACGCGCCTTGGTGACGGTGTCACCGACTATGCCCAGGGCCATGGCCATCATCACTGCTGCGCCGAGGCCTTGCACGACGCGCGCTGCAATCAGCCACGCCAGGGACGACGCCATGCCGCACAACCCGCACGCCACGGCAAACAGCAGCAACCCGGCGAGCAACAACCGCCGCCGTCCGAACCGGTCGCCCAGACGTCCGGCGCTGACAATCACCGCCGTGATTGCCAGCAGATAGGCCAGCACCACCCATTGCACGGCGTGGAAAGAGGCATCAAACGCTCGCGTCAGGCTGGGCAGCGCGACATTGGCGATGCTGGTGCCCAGGGAGGCCAGCAACATGGACAGGCACAGGCTGACGAGGCTGCCACGTGAGGTGCTTTGCATGGACAATTCCTTGAATGAAGGCAACTGTCACAAATCTACGGTGTGGCTTAACATGGCGGAAGACGCATGATGTGCAGTTAATACGTGCACCCAACGCCATATGAGGAGTGCTGATGCCCGATCTCAATCTGCTGATCACCCTGGATGTGCTGCTCGCCGAAGGCAGTGTTGCGGCTGCGGCCAAACGCCTGCGTCTGAGTCCTTCGGCCATGAGCCGAGCGTTGGCCCGTTTGCGCGAAACCACCGGCGACCCCTTGCTGGTACGCGCGGGTCGCGGCCTGGTGGCCACGCCCAGGGCGCTGGAGTTGCGTGACCAGGTCAGTCGTCTGGTGCAAGAGGCCAATGCCGTGCTGCGCCCCGCGCAATCCCTGAATATGAACCAGGTGACGCGCACCTTCACCCTGCGTACCAGCGAAGAGTTTGTCGAAAATTTCGGTCCGGCATTGCTGGCCCGCGCCGCGAGGGACGCGCCCGGCGTGCGCTTGCGGTTCATCCACAAGGCCGACAAGGACAGCACTTTGCTACGCGAAGGCAGCGTCGACCTGGAGACCGGGGTGGTCGACCCCACTGCCGGCCCGGAAGTGCTGACCCAGGCGCTGTTTCGCGATCGCCTAGTCGGCGTTGTGCGCAGTGGTCACCCCCTCAGCCGGGGTGACGTCAGCGTCGAGCGTTATGCCGCAGGTCAGCACGTCTACGTATCCCGACGGGGCCAGGATCGAGGCCAGATCGACGACTTACTTGAAGCCCAGGGCCTCACGCGACAGATCACTACCATTGTCGCCGGTTTCGCCACTGCCATCGCCTTGGCCCGAGACACTGACTTGATCGCCAGCGTGCCGGAACGCTACACCGCCCATCAATCCGAGGGCCTGCACCGCTTTGCATTGCCGCTGACGTTGCCCACCTTCACCGTGGCGATGCTCTGGCATCCCAGGTTGGATGCCGACCTGGCCCATCGCTGGTTGCGCGGATGTTTGCGTGAGGTGTGTGGGCTGCAACAGGTACAATCGGCGCTGCCTTGACGTTAAACCCAGGAATTTGCATGTTCAGCCTTACCCGCTACACCACGCCGTGCCCCGAGCCCATCAATGCTCAGATCCTGCAGATGGTGGTGGATAACCTCACCGATATCAGCAGCGTGGCGCTGCCGCCGAGCAACCTGTTGTACAACATCTACCAGTACGCCATTGGCTTTGAGGTGCACCTTTACCTGGAGGCGCTGAACGGCGCCAAAGGCATCGCCGTCGAGTTGGTGGTGGCGATGGAAGCGGAAAAACTCATCGGCTTTTGCCTGTACCTGCCGGTGAAGGACGATCCGGAGGCCTGCGGCATTGCGTTCATGGCGGTCCAGGTCGGTTACCGGCGTCAAGGTGTGGCGCGCGCAATGATGGGTGACGTGTTGAGCCGCTATCCCCATGCGGAACTGGCGTGCTCAGTGGAGAAGGTGCCGGCGTTCGAGGGCATGGGTTTCCAAGTGCGCGGTGCGCGGGGTACCCAGGTGCTGATGAACACGCGGGACTACGGCACGGAGGGCTTGATGGGCGTGCTGGATGTGGCGTCGATCTACCGCTCATTGGAAGTGCGGCAGATTCATACCTACCTGCTGCAAAAGCACGGCAAGCGCGCCATGGTGGATGCCGAGAAACAACGCGATCGGCACCTTGATCAACTGGCGCGCCGGGTGCAGCTGTTTCTACAGGATCGGGGCTGAAAGACAATCCCGCATTGGCCTTACGGCTTGGCCAGGTTGCCGTTGCCGCCAACACCGTCATCGGTAATGACACGCCCGCCGTGCCGGTTTATTCCTCGCCTGTCAGACGTTATTCACATGCGACTGCGATTGACTATCGCGAGGATGGTCGCCAGCAACTCCTGCTTCGCCTCTTCACGGCTGATCTCGCCGCTGGCTGCCGCCTGGGACAGCGCCTCCGCAGCGCCCAGCATGCCGCGCAGTCCCGCCTGGGACACGCGGCCGAAGGGCGACAGCGCGTCGCGGCATTTTTCGAGGAAGATCGCCTCGTACTGGCGCTTGAGTGCTTCCAGCTCCGGCGAGCTGCTAAGGGCCGCAATCACCCCCGGGATTTCCCGACCCTGCAATAACACGCAATCCACATAGGATTCGGCGATCACCCAGGCACGCTCGTCCAGCGTGTCGCCACTGGCCGCGATGGCGTTGGCGAAGACCTGATCCTGGCGCGCATCGAAGTCCTCATACAGCGCCGCCAGCAACCCGGCACGGGTGACGAAATGGTCGTAAACCACCGGCTTGGTCACGCCCGCCAACTCCGCCAGGCGACCAAGGGTCAGGGCTTCGGTGCCTTCATCGCGCACCAGTTGCCAGGCCACCTCCAAGAGTTGGCGCAGGCGATCTTCACGGGACAGGCGACGGCGGGGGGAGGTGGATTCGCTGCTTGACATGCTTATATACCAAAAGTAACTTACTAATCGTAACTTAAGCCTAGGCTAACCCCAAAGGGAGTCAATGTCATGCACGCACTCATCGTTGTTGCTCATCACGACCCGCAATCCCTCACCCATAGCGTGGCTGCGCAGGTGTCAGCCGGCCTTACTGCATCGGGCCACACCTTCGAAATCGCCGACATTGCCGCGGAAGGTTTCGACCCGCGCTACGCCGCCGCCGATCACTTAGTGCACCGTACCCGCGCCACGCCTCCGGCCGACGTGTTGGCCGAACAGGCCCGCATCGACCGCGCCGATGCGCTGGTGCTGGCATTCCCGATTTATTGGTGGTCGCTGCCGGGCCTGCTCAAGGGCTGGATCGACCGCGTCTTCGTCAACGGCTGGGCCATCGATTACGGCCCCGACACCCCGGTGGTGAAAAAGCTGCGGCACTTGCGGGTGCATCTGCTGGCGCTGGGTGCAGCGGACGCCGATGCGTTTGATCGACACGGCTACGCCAACGCGATGCGCACGCAAATTGACTACGGGATCTTTGATTACTGTGGCGCGCAGGTGGTGACGTCGGCGTTGTTGCTGGAGTCGGAAAGCGGCGCGGCGCAGGCGCATCTGGACAAGGCCAGGGCCTTGGGCAAAGGGCTGTTCGAAACCGAAACCGTGGCGGGTTGATTCAACCTTCGCGAAACAGGTCGTGGGCGTCAAGCAGGCGGTAGGCGATTTCCGGACGTTTCTCCATGCCCCGGCGGATGGCTGCCGGGATGGATTGGCGGGTCTTGCGGCACATGCCCGGCAGCTCGTCGATCACGATCTGGATACCGCGCATGCTCTTGACCTCGGTATGGCCGGGGGCCACGTGCACGCGGATGCCCAAAAGTTCGTACATCCGCTGCTGCATGTGCTTCAGGTCTTGCAGGCTCTTGAGGTCTTCCAGCCGGTCGAGCAGTTTTTTCTCTTCCTGGCGCGTCAGGTTGAGAATGCGCAGGTCGGCACCAGGCGCTTGCAGCAGTTGCTCGCGGTCGCAGACGCAGGCGCCGGGTGGGCAGGGTTGGCGAATTGTCATGTGCAGTGCCTCCCCATTCCGACGCCGCCCCTTTAATAGCTCAACTGAACCCCAAGACTGCCCAAGGCCTTCCAGTATTCAGGATAGGTCTTCGCGACGCAGTCCGGGTCCTGGATGCGGATCCCCGCGACTTTCAACCCCGCCAGCGCAAAGCACATGGCGATGCGGTGGTCGGCGTGGGTGTCGATCAGCGCGTTGCACGAGGTGCCGGCCAGGGCCGGATCGCTGGCCACCAGCAGGTCGTCGCCTTCGATGGTCGCCAGGCCCGGGCGGATCTCGTTCAGGCCGTCATGCAGGGCCTGGACGCGGTCGCACTCTTTGACCCGTAGGTTGGCCAGCTCGGTAAAGCGCACCGGGGTGTTGTTGAACGCGGCGAGTACTGCCAGGGTCGGGATGGCGTCCTGCATCTGCGAGCCGACGACTGTGGCTTGCATGTTTGGAAACTGCGCGATCACGGCCTGGGCCTTGGCATCCGGCTGGGTGAAATCCTGGGCGGCCACGCCGATGTCGATGCGGCCACCGGTCAACACTTCAGCGGCCCACAGGTAGGTCGCGGCGGAGGCGTCGGGTTCGATCAGGTAGTCGTGGGCGGTGTAGCCGGTGGGGGCCACGCGCCAGGTGGTGTCGTCGACCGCTTCAACCTGGGCACCGAAGGCGCGCATGCAGTCCAGGGTCAGGTCCACGTAGCCACGGGCACCAATGTCCTTGCCGGTCAACGCCACTTCAATCGGCGCTTCGCCACAGGCCGCGAGCATCAGCAGGGCCGATACGTATTGGCTGGACAGGCCGCCGTCGATCTCGAAACGCTTGGCCTTGATCTTGCCGACGCCGTGTACGGTGACCGGTGGGCAGCCGGTGGGGCTGTCGACCAGGATGCCGTTCTGGCCGAGGGTTGCCAGCAGCGGGCCGATCGGGCGTTTTTGCATGTAGTCATCGCCGTCCAGCACCACGGTGCCTTCCACGGTGGCGACGGCAGCGGTGAGGAAGCGCATGGCGGTGCCGGCGTTGCCGAGGAACAGTGGTTGCGACGGCAGTTGCAGTTTGCCTTGGCCGGTGACGACGAAGGTGGTGTCGTCCGGCTCGTCGATGGTTACACCCATCTGGCGCAGGGCTACGGACATGTGGCGGGTGTCGTCGCTCTTGAGCGCGCCGCTGAGGCGGCTGGTGCCGTTGGCCAGCGCGGCAAGCAGCAGGGCACGGTTGGTAATGGATTTGGAGCCGGGGGGCGCGACCTTGCCATTGAGGGGGAAGTTGGGCGGTGTAACGGTCACGGT
Source organism: Pseudomonas simiae (assembly GCF_000934565.1). Lineage (NCBI taxonomy): Bacteria > Pseudomonadati > Pseudomonadota > Gammaproteobacteria > Pseudomonadales > Pseudomonadaceae > Pseudomonas > Pseudomonas simiae. The sequence goes on from NZ_CP010896.1 coordinate 2,740,944, forward strand.
TTTCTGCGAACTCAAGGTACAAGGCTCCTGATTCAAGGCAAGGTGGAACGGAGTGGCCGACGGGCGGACTGGAATAATCGGGCATAGACGCCGTGCTTGTCGAGCTTGGGGTCGTGGCCGCTGATATTTACTCGGTGTATGTGGGAACTGGCGTGCCTGCGATGCAGGCGCCTCGCTCCCTCTGATACGCCCAGCAGTCCTTTACCGCTTCGCCAACCAATACGCGTGCAGTGCTCGTGCTGCCGGTTCGAGTTCGCTGACGCGTTGCTGGTGTGCTTGCACGTCCAGGTCGGCGGGCAGTTCGAAGTTGTCCTGTTCGGCGCACCAGGAGATTTTTTCCAGCAGTGCTGCCTGTTCTGCCGGCAGCGCCGGCCAGTTGCCGATGGCCGCGCCGCGGATGTAGCCAAAACACCATTCTTCGGCCAGGGTCACGTTCTGGCCCTGGTGTTCGGTTTCGTCGAAGCGAGCCTTGAAGCCCTGGGCATCGGTGGCCAGCTGGCTTGCCAGGGTGTTGATGTGGCGCACGCACAGTTCGAGGAAGCTTTGCGCTTCATCCATGTTGTTCCACTCCGGGTTCTGGCCGCCCCAGATCGCCGGGAACCACTCAGCCACATCCACCTGCGCCGGGCTGGACACCAAGGCGGTGAAGTAGCCGTCGAGTTCGGCCAGGTTCAGCACCGAATGGTCGTCGCCGTACTTGAGCAGGGTGTTTTCGATGAACTCGAATTCGGCAGGGGTGAGGGGGTGGGCGTGCATGGGCATATCCTTTAAACGTCGAGCGCCGCGAATGGGGCGGCCTAAAGCGCGAAGGATGGCGTGTGTGCCGGGTTTTATCCAGCATTTTGCAGGGTTTTTACCAGCGCCGTTGGCACAGCTTGCTCACACACATCGAACCCACCACGGCCAGGATGATCGGTACCAGGAAGTCATGGTCGATTCGGGTGAACTCCGCCACCAGCACAATCGCGGTCAACGGCATGCTCATGCTGGCGGCCAGGAATGCCGCCGCGCCGATGATCGCAAACGCGCCCAAGGGAACGCCGGGCCACGCCAGGCTCCAGGCGCCGCCGAGGATGATTGCCAGTAACGCGCCATTGGCGAGGCCGGGGGTAAGCAAGCCGCCTTCGGCCCCGGCGCGCAGGCTGCTGGTGGTGATCAGCACTTTGACCACCAGCAATAAAGCCGCCAGGCCGATGCTTAACTCGTTGTCGAAACCCAACTGCGCAGGGCCTTTGCCATTGCCGAGGATTTGCGGCAATACCATCGCCAAGCCGCCGATGATGGTGAAGTTGATCAATGCCAGCACCGGCAAGCGCCAGCCTCTTGCAGCCTGTGCCCGCGCCTTGCCGGTGAGCCGGGTGAAAGCGTACGCAGCCACGCCGAATAGCGGGCCGCAAACCACCGCCCAAGCGATCAATTCAGGGCTCAATACGAAGTTCGGGACCTCATATTGTAATTGCGCACCCAGCCCGATCCACGCCACCGAGGCCGCAATCGCCGAGGTCGCCAGCGCAATCACCGCCGCTGGCCAACTGAACGCGCCCACCAGTACTTCCAGCACAAACACCGCGCCACCCAGCGGCACGTTGTAGACCGCCGCCAGACCCGCCCCGGCGCCGCAGGCGACGAGCAGGCGATGCATCTGTGGGTCGAGTCGCGCCCGCAGGGACAACCAGGTGGCGGCCAATGCCCCGATTTCCCGCGGTGCCACTTCACGGCCCAGCGGCGAACCCAGCGCCACGGTGATGATCTGCAGCACGGCGTGGGCGAGGGTGGTCTTGGGCGGCATGATCGGCATCTTTTCCGCGACAGCTTGCTTGATGCTCACCAGCGGCCGGCCATAGCGATAAATTGCCCACCAGCCCAATCCCGCCACCAGGCCGCACACCACCAGCACCAGCAGACGCCGCTCGGGCGCAGCCGCCGTGACGCCCAGCAAGAACGTTTCATGGCTGACCAGGCTGTCGAGACTATAGCCGTAGGCCAGGTGCTGAATACCGTGCAGGAGCAATGCCAGCAGCATCCCGCCCAACCCGGCACCGATACCGGTCAATACGACCACCAGGGCCAGGATCAAGGTTGAGCGAAACGTAGTCGGCATAGGCGGCTCCAGGCAATGGCCCTGATTGTATAGCCGATAAATCGGCCGCCTTGGGTGAAATGTATCGGTGCTGCATGAAGTGATCACTCACAACATTCCATCACATTGGCCTGTCCCGTTTTTGGCCGATGTGCCGTGACGTTCCCTTGTTATAGTTCGGGCCTTATCACTCGCCAGTCAGGGATCACTGCCATGTCCGAATACCACGCTTTTGTCGTCGAACTCATCGGCAACGTTGCCCATGTGCAGATCAACCGCCCGGAAAAGATCAACGCGATGAACGCCGCGTTCTGGACCGAGATCATCGACATCTTCCAATGGATCGAGGACACCGACGCCGTGCGCGCCGTGGTGCTTAGCGGTGCAGGCAAGCATTTTTCCTCCGGCATCGACCTGATGATGCTGGCCTCGGTGGCCAACGAGTTCGGCAAGGACGTGGGCCGCAATGCGCGCCTGCTGCGCCGCAAGATCCTTGAACTGCAAGCCTCGTTCAATGCCGTCGATAACTGCCGCAAGCCGGTGCTGGCGGCGGTCCAGGGTTACTGCATCGGCGGCGCCATCGACCTGATCAGCGCCTGCGACATGCGCTACGCCGCCGAGGGCGCGCAATTTTCCATCAAGGAAATCGACATTGGCATGGCCGCCGACGTCGGCACCTTGCAGCGCCTGCCGCGCATCATCGGCGACGGCATGCTGCGCGAACTTGCCTACACGGGCCGCCAGTTTGGCGCTGAAGAGGCGCGCAGCATCGGCCTGGTCAATCGCGTCTATCCCGATCAGGACAGCCTGTTGGCCGGCGTCATGGAAATCGCCCATGAAATCGCCGCCAAGTCGCCGATAGCCGTCACCGGCACCAAGGCCATGATCAGCTACATGCGTGACCATACAGTCAATGATGGTCTGGAATACGTTGCCACCTGGAACGCGGCTATGTTGCAATCCAACGACCTGCGCGTGGCCATCGCGGCCCACATGAGTAAGCAGAAACCCGAATTCGTGGATTGACTGACATGACCCCAGGCTGGATTACCACAACGTTGCTGGACAACGACACCCCCGGTGGCTGGGCCGTCGCCCGCAGCCGCGAGGGCTTTTTACACGACACCAATGGCCCCTTGTTTCCCCGGGAGTGGCTCAAGCGCCAGGACCTCTCGGTGTTCGCCGAACACGGCATTGGCCACCTTGATGGCGAACCGGTGTACCTGCTGGAACTCGATGCCCCTGCTGAAGTACCGGGCTGCAGCTGGCAGGGTCTGCGCGGCTTCATGCTGCAAGGCGACCACACGCTTTACAAAGTGCTGGGGTATGCGGCGCAGATCGGTACCTGGGCGCGTGAACACAGGTTTTGTGGGCGTTGCGGCCAGGCCATGGTCCAGGTGCCACGCGAGCGGGCGATGTATTGCGAGGCCTGCGACTTGCGCAGCTACCCACGGATCTCGCCAAGCATGATCGTGTTGGTGACCCGTGGCGACGAGATCCTGCTGGCGCGTTCGCCACGTTTTGTCACGGGGGTGTACAGCACGCTGGCGGGTTTTGCCGAGCCGGGCGAGTCGGCCGAAGACTGCCTGATCCGCGAGGTACGCGAAGAAGTGCAGGTAGAGGTCAAGAATATCCAGTACATGGGCAGCCAATGCTGGCCGTTCCCTCATTCGATGATGCTGGGCTTCCATGCCGAGTACGCCGGTGGTGACATCGTGCCCCAGGCGGACGAAATCGAGGACGCGCAGTGGTTCAACATCCACGACCTGCCGCCGTTGCCGGCCTCTCGCTCGATTGCGCGTTACTTGATCGACCTCTACCTGGCCCGTCGACTAGGCCACGCTGAACCAGTGCTGCCAGGCTAGGCGCACTGTCAGGCCAAGGACCACGGTGATAAACACCGGGCGAATGAATTTGGCGCCGCCGCTGATCGCGCTGCGTGCCCCAAAGAACGCGCCGCACATTACCGAGATGCCCATGGCCAGGCCGACGATCCAGTCCACCGAGCCGTTGATGATAAACACCGTCAGCGCCGCCGCGTTGCTGACGAAGTTCATGCTGCGCGCCACGCCGCTGGCTTTCACCAGGTCGATGGGGTGCAGCAGCATCGTGCTGACGGTCCAGAACGCCCCGGTTCCGGGGCCGGCCACGCCGTCGTAGAAGCCCAGGCTGAAGCCCTGGGTGGATTGCCATTTCTTCTTGATCGGCGCATCGGCGTCCAGCGGCGCCTTGGGCGTGCCGCCAAACAGCAGGTACACGCCACAGGCGAACACGATCACCGGCAGCATCTTGTTCAGGGTTTCGGCGGGCAGGTAGTGGGCGACTACGGCGCCGGTGAGGGCGCCGACCAGCGTGCCGACGATGGCATGCACCCACTGGCGCGGATGGAACAGCTTGCGGCGATAAAAGGTGAAGCTGGCGGTGGCCGAGCCGAAGGTGGAACTGAGCTTGTTGGTGCCCAGCACCAAGTGCGGTGGCATACCGGCGGTGAGCAGCGCAGGGGTGGTGAGCAAACCGCCACCGCCAGCGATGGCGTCGATGAAGCCGGCGATAAAGGCGACAACGGCCAGGATGGCGAGGGTGGTGAGGTCTACGCTGAGTTCGAAGGGCATGGGCTGGGCTTATGATTGGCAGGGCGCTAAGCGAAAGGCCGCCATCTTACTCGCCAGCTAGACGCAAATCCAAATGTGGGAGCGGGCTTGCACGCGAATGCGGTGTATCAGTACCCGATGTACCGACTGACACTCAGCATTCGCGAGCAAGCCCGCTCCCACATCTTCAACTGCGATCAACCGTGACGTTTTTCGATCCACTCCAGCGCCGTGCGCCAGATACAAATCCCCAGGAAGTAAGCCGACATTAACGACCACAGCCCGAACGTCCACGGGTTGGTATTCGGGTAATCCACCACCATCAAAAAGCTGCACAGCAGCCAGATCGTGGTCACCGCGATATTGATCGGCATGAAACGCTTCACCCGGAACGGGTGCAGGAATTTCATCGGCGTCACGGTCAGCAGGGCCAGGCCGATCACCGTCAGCAAGGTGACCCAGGCTTCCGGCTGGATGATATAGACGCACAAGGCCACCACATTCCACGCGGCGGGGAAGCCCACGAAGTAGTTGTCCTTGCTTTTCATGTTGACGTTGCAGAAGCAGAACAGCGACGACACCAGGATCACCGACACCGCAAACAGGTGGGTGAAGTCCGGCAGGTCGATGTAGCGGTAGATGAACAACGCTGGAATGAATACGTAGGTGAGGTAATCAATCACCAGGTCGAGCACCGAACCGTCGAAGCTCGGCAAAACCGTGCTGACATTCACGCGTCGCGCCAGTGAACCGTCGACACCGTCCACCACCAATGCCAGGCCCAGCCACAACAGGCAGGCCTTGGGTGAGTTTTCCAGCAGCGCCAGGGTAGCCAGAAAGGCCAATACCACACCGGTGGCGGTAAAGCCGTGGGCGCCCCAGGCTTTGAGTCTGGCTACATGCAGGGTCGATATCACGGGCGGTTCTCCAAAAGGTGAAACGGGGCAGCCGACAACGTGACGCCGTCGAGTCTGGCCGGGGAATGCAGGTATCGACCGGGAAGGGGGTAAGAAGGTTCACCACCCCGGCGTATCACTTAGCGTAGCAAGCGTAGGACGTTTCGGCATCAGCCCTGGCGGAACACCAGCGCCTTTAAGCCACTTTGCACATCAATGTCAGGAAATTCCGGCGGGTTTTGTAGCCGTTCAACAAAACGCAGGCCCGGAGCCTCGCGGGTGACACCGTCGATCAGGAAGTCTTCACCAAAGGCCGGATCGTTCATGCAAGCCAATACAGTGCCTTGTGGTGTAAGCAGGTCCGGCAGGCGGCGCAGCACGCGCTGGTAGTCCTTGGTCAGCAGGAAACTGCCTTTCTGGAACGAGGGTGGGTCGATGATCACCAGGTCATAGGGGCCGCTATGGGTGACTTTGGCCCAGGACTTGAACAGGTCGTGGCCCAGGAAACTGACTCTGCTCAGGTCATGACCATTCAGGCGATGGTTGTCACGGCCACGGCTCAAGGCACCACGCGCCATGTCCAGGTTCACTACGTGGTCCGCGCCACCTTCGATGGCCGCCACGGAAAACCCGCAGGTATAGGCAAACAGGTTGAGCACGCGCTGGCCCCTGGCCTGCTCGCGCACCCAGTTGCGGCCGTAGCGCATGTCGAGGAACAGCCCGCTGTTCTGTTTTTTACCCAGGTCGATCAGGTAGCGCAGACCGCCTTCAGTAATGGTCAGCTCGTCGACAGGGTTGCCCGCCAGCCATTCGGTGGTGCTTTGCGGCAGGTAGCGGTGTTGCAGGGCGACGGTGTACGTACCGAACTCGGTTTGCAGCAGCTGTTTCAGGGCGTCCAGTTGTGCAGCGTCCGGCTCCTTGAACAACGCCACCAACAGCACGCCTTGCAACCAGTCCACCGTCAGTTGCTCCAGGCCCGGCCAGCAGCGGCCACGGCCGTGGAACAGGCGACGGGTTTCAGCCGGTGGGTGCGCCAGGGCGGTGAGCAGGTGAGTGTGCAGGGTGGCGAGTACGTCTGGGGTCATCGTTTAGCGTCGGTCGTTGAGCGGGCGGCATTTTAAACACAATTGCGGGCTTTCGTCCTGCTTGAGCATAACGTGCTGGTAAAACGAAGCCTGGCAGTGATTCATGCTCAAAATTCAACGGTGAACGCCTGATAACAGGCAAAAAATCCTCCAGCATCGACATAAACTGGAAAAAAACGCCGGAGGTGCCCATGAACGGTTTCACAAATGCGGTGATTGACCAGCAAGAGTTGGATGAGTGGCGCGACGCCCTGGCTTCCCTGGTCACCCACGCCGGCCCCGTGCGGGCGCGCCAGATCCTCGACGTGCTGGCTCAAGACGCCAGTGCTGCGCACATCGACTGGAAACCCCGCCACGGCACGCCCTATATCAATAGCATCAGCGTGGCGCAGCAACCGGCATTCCCCGGCGACCTTGCTACCGAAGAACGTTTGGCCTCGCTGGTACGCTGGAACGCCTTGGCCATGGTGGTGCGCGCCAACCAGGCCTATGGCGAGCTGGGTGGCCATATCGCCAGCTACGCCAGTGCGGCGGACTTGTTCGAAGTGGGTTTCAACCACTTTTTCCGCGCGCGCAACGAAGGGTTTGGCGGCGACCTGGTGTTCTATCAGCCGCATTCCGCGCCGGGCATCTACGCGCGGGCGTTCCTTGAAGGGCGCTTGAGCGAGCACGACCTGGCCCACTATCGGCAGGAAATAGGCGGGTCCGCGCATGGCGCACGCGGCCTGTCCAGCTACCCGCACCCGTGGTTGATGCCGGACTTCTGGCAGTTTCCCACCGGATCCATGGGCATCGGCCCCATCAGTTCGATCTTCCAGGCGCGTTTCATGCGCTACTTGCAGCATCGCAACTTGCAGGACACCCGCGACCGCCACGTCTGGGGCGTCTTCGGCGATGGCGAGATGGACGAGCCGGAAAGCATGTCGGCCCTGACCCTGGCCGCCCGCGAAGGCCTGGACAACTTGACCTGGGTGGTCAACTGCAACCTGCAACGCCTCGACGGCCCAGTGCGCGGCAATGGGCGAATCATCGATGAGCTGGAAGCCTTGTTCGCCGGCGCGGGCTGGAACGTGATCAAGCTGGTGTGGGGCTCGGACTGGGATGCGTTGCTGGCCAATGACGCTGACGGTTCGCTGGTCAACACCTTGTCCAACACCGTCGACGGTCAATTCCAGACCTTCGCCGCCAAGGACGGTGCCTACAACCGTGAACACTTCTTCGGCCAGAGCGAATCCCTGGCCCGGCTGGTCGAGGGCATGAGCGATGAGCAGATCGACCGTCTCAAGCGTGGCGGCCACGACATGGTCAAGATCCACGCGGCCTATCACGCCGCACGTCGGGTCAAAGGCAAACCCACGGTGATTCTGGCCCAGACCAAGAAAGGCTTCGGCATGGGCGAGGCCGGGCAGGGCAAGATGACCACTCACCAGCAGAAGAAGTTGGACCGTGATGCGTTGATCGCCTTCCGCAATCGCTTCCAGTTGCCGCTGACCGATGAACAGACCGAATCACTGAGCTTCTTCAAACCGGCCGAGGACAGCCTGGAGTTGCGCTATCTGCACCAGCGCCGCACTGCGTTGGGCGGCTACGTGCCCCGTCGCAGTCAGGGCGCCAGCCCGGTCGGCGTGCCGGCGGTTTCGGCATACGCCGGCTTCGCGACGGCCGCCGACGGCAAGGAAATGTCCACCACCATGGCCTTCGTGCGCATGTTGACCAACCTGCTCAAGGATAAGGCCCTGGGCCCACGTATCGTGCCTATCGTGGCCGATGAAGCGCGGACATTCGGCATGGCCAACCTGTTCAAGCAGATCGGTATTTATTCAAGCGTCGGTCAACGCTACGAGCCTGAGGACATTGGCTCGATCCTCAGCTACCGCGAAGCCACCGACGGGCAGATCCTGGAGGAAGGTATCAGTGAGGCCAGCGCCATCAGTTCCTGGGTCGCGGCGGCGACCAGCTATTCGGTGCATGGCCTGCGCATGTTGCCGTTCTACATCTATTACTCGATGTTCGGCTTCCAGCGCGTTGGCGACCTGATCTGGGCGGCCGCCGACCAACGCGCCCGTGGCTTCCTGCTGGGTGCCACCGCCGGACGCACCACCCTGGGGGGCGAAGGCTTGCAGCACCAGGACGGCAGCAGCCACCTCACGGCTGCCACCGTGCCCAATTGCCGTGCCTACGACCCGGCGTTCGCCGGGGAATTCGCGGTGATCCTCGATCACGGCATGCGCCAGATGCTGGAGCAGGATGTGGACGAGTTCTACTACGTGACCCTGATGAACGAAAACTATCCGCAGCCGAGCCTGCCGGAAGGGGTTGAAGCGGCGATCATCAAGGGCATGTATCGCCTGCAAGGCGCGGCCGGTGCCCAGGTGCGCCTGCTCGGGTCGGGCACGCTGGTGCGCGAAGCCCAGGCAGCGGCACAGTTGCTGGCGGACGATTGGCAGGTGGCGAGCGAGGTGTTCAGCGTCACCAGTTTCAGCGAGCTGGCGCGGGATGCGCGGGAGGTGGAACGGTGGAACCGCTTGCATCCGCAGGCAGTGGCGCGGGTCAGCCATGTGAATGAATGCTTGCCCCACGGCGCGCCGGTGATTGCGGTGTCCGACTATGTGCGGGCAGTGCCGCAGATGATTGGCTCTTACTTGGGTTCCCGCTACACCGTACTGGGTACGGACGGCTTTGGACGCAGCGATACGCGGGCGGCGCTGCGGGATTTTTTTGAGGTGGATCGCCATCACCTGGTGCTGGCAGCGCTGACGGCGTTGGCGGAGCAGGGCAGCCTGGCGCCGCAAGTGTGTCAGCAGGCGATTGAGCGCTACGGCCTGCAGGCGGAACGCGACGCTTCCTGGAACGCCTGAACCCGTGAAAGCCCGGCTTGCTGGCGATGGCGTCCGTAAGGTCGCCATCGCCGGCAAGCCGGCTCCCACCGTGTTTTTCAGAGCGTGGCGATCAGGGCGGGGCCAAACGCTTCCTTCAGGAAACCTGGGGCGATGTACCGCTCGTAATGCGCCTCTGACAGCAGGAAAAACTCCCGGTCAATCGCATCCCGAAGATCCGCCAGGCTGCGTTCGCGAAACTCTGGCAGCAATGCCAGCCCATACGCATCCAGCTTGGAAATCACCCGCGCACCCCGTGCAATCAGCTGGTACGCCCAGCAATACGGTGACTGGTGCGGGACGAAACGGATCTTGCGGTTCTCCAGTTGCTGACGCAGCAGGTGCGCATCAAACACCTCCAACTTGCTGGCCATCACCTGCACCAGCAATTGCTCCAGGCGCAGCCACACCGCCTGTTTCTCGTCGGCGTTGTAGCCGTTCCACTGGATCACTTCATGGTGATAACGCTTGCAGCCCCGGCAGACCAAGTCCCCGTAAACGGTGGAACACAAGCCGACGCAGGGCGTCTTGATGGTTTGATTGGGCATAAAAACTATTTAACGGGTATCAACACCAAACCTGTAGGAGCCGGCTTGCCGGCGATGGCGCCCGCATGATCGCCATCGCCGGCAAGCCAGCTCCTACACGTTAGTCCCAGCTCAGCGCGCCGCCGGTCTGGTACTCGATCACACGGGTTTCGAAGAAGTTTTTCTCTTTCTTCAAGTCCATGATCTCGCTCATCCATGGGAACGGGTTAGTGGTCCCTGGATACTCTTCTTTAAGACCGATCTGCGACAAGCGACGGTTCGCGATGAACTTGAGGTAATCCTCCATCATCGCCGCGTTCATGCCCAGTACACCGCGTGGCATGGTATCGCGCGCGTATTCGATCTCCAGCTGAGTCCCTTGCAGGATCATCTGGGTCGCTTCCTCTTTCATCTCGGCATCCCACAGGTGTGGGTTTTCGATTTTGATCTGGTTGATCACGTCGATACCGAAGTTCAAGTGCATCGACTCGTCGCGCAGGATGTACTGGAACTGCTCGGCCACGCCGGTCATTTTGTTGCGGCGGCCCATGGACAGGATCTGGGTGAAGCCGCAGTAGAAGAAGATGCCTTCCAGGACGCAGTAGTAGGCGACCAGGTTGCGCAGCAGTTCCTTGTCGGTCTCGACGGTGCCGGTTTCGAACTTCGGATCGGAGATCGAGCGGGTGTACTTGAGGCCCCAGGCGGCTTTTTTAGCCACCGATGGAATCTCGTGGTACATGTTGAAGATCTCGCCTTCATCCATGGCCAGCGATTCGATGCAGTACTGGTAGGCGTGGGTGTGGATCGCTTCTTCGAAGGCCTGGCGCAGGATGTACTGGCGGCACTCCGGGTTGGTGATCAGGCGGTACACGGCCAGGACCAGGTTGTTGGCGACCAGGGAGTCGGCGGTGGAGAAGAACCCCAGGTTGCGCATGACGATGCGGCGTTCGTCGTCGGTCAGGCCTTCGGGGTTTTTCCACAGAGCGATGTCGGCGGTCATGTTGACCTCTTGCGGCATCCAGTGGTTGGCGCAGCCGTCGAGGTATTTCTGCCAGGCCCAGTCGTACTTGAACGGCACGAGTTGGTTGAGGTCGGCGCGGCAGTTGATCATGCGCTTTTCGTCAACGGCGACGCGGGCGGCGGAGCCTTCCAGCTCGGCGAGGCCTTCGGCGACGTCGAGTTTGTCCAGGGCGGCCTTGGCGCGGATGATCGCGGCGGAGTCGTTGGCGGTCACGTTACGGGCTTCCAGCGCGGCGGCGGCGCCGGCACCGTCGAGACGGTCCATGTTGGCTTCGCTGGCGTGGCCGGCATTGGCGCCCTTGATCACCGCTGCACCGGTGTCTTCGTTGTCGACTTCATCCCAACTCAGCATTGAAATACTCCTTCCTGATCTGTTCTGACGGCGTGTGAACCCGTCCAAAAATATGCAATTTGCAGGCTACTAGGCATTGAAATACTGCGCATAATGTGGTCGGTAAATACCGATACTGCACACTATGTAGTGGTCTGTTCTGTTTGTGGGCACACTATATGGTGTGTGGTGACGATGGTCAACGACACAAGCGGGCATCGATCTTCACTGATCATCGCCTGGGTCCTTGGACCATGCATGGACATTGCGGGCACCATCGCCGCCAAGCCGGGCTGTGACCGGTGTATCACCAGCCGCGCAGGCGTTCCCAGACCTGTAGGTCGCCATTCGCTAACACCGCGGTATAACTGCCGAATTGGGTTCCGGTGGCGCAGGCGTGGTTTGGCAGGATGCGCAGCCGAGTACCCAAGGGGAATTGGGCGACCACATCCACACCCTGGAAATGCGCCACGCCATGCTCCTGATTAGCGCTGCTCAACAGCAACCCCTCGATCGGCGTACCACGCTCATCACAGACCTGGCCGTAGCCAAAATCCTTTTTCTGCGATTGCGTGCCGCGATCCCGGCTCATGGCCATCCAGCCGGCATCCGTGATGATCCAGCCTTTTTCTGCCTGATGGCCGATCACTGTGGTCAGTACGCTCAAGGCCAGTTCATCGGTGCTGCATACGCCAATGTTGTGCATCACTAGGTCAAAGAACGCGTAGACCCCGGCGCGCAGTTCGGTCACACCCTCCAGGCTGACGGCCGAGAGTGCGGTCGGGGTAGAGCCGACGCTGACCTCGGCGCAGGGCAGGCCGGCGGCACGAATCCGCTCGGCCGCCTCGACGCAACGGGCGCGTTCCTGCTCGGCGATGGCTTGCAGGGCTTCAGGCGTATCCAGGCCGTAACTTTCGCCCGCGTGGGTCAGCACACCGGTGAGGGTGTCGCCGAGCAGTCGGGCGATGTCCAGCAGCAAAGGGTCGTGCGGCTTGACCCCGGAGCGGTGGCCGTCGCAATCGATCTCGATCATCACTGCAAAGGTTTCGTCGTGCTGGCGGCCAAAATCGATAATCGCCTGGGCACCGGCCAAGCTGTCGGTGATCAACGTCAAGCCGCAGCCCCGGCGACGCAGCGTCAGGGCCTGGGGCAGTTTGTGCGGGGCCATGGCCACCGCGTAGAGGATGTCATGGATACCCAGCGCGAAAAAATACTCGGCTTCTTTCAACGTCGACACCGTGATGCCGCTGGCGCCCGCTGCGATTTGTGCGGCCACCACTTCGGCGCACTTGTGGGTTTTGACATGGGGGCGCAACTGCACGCCCAGGGCGTCGGCGCGCTGCTGCATGCGCTGGATATTGCGCTGCATTTTCACGCTGTCGATCAAGGCGGCAGGGGTCTCCATGGTGCGGGCTCCACAATGAGGGGCAGGGTGTAAATTGACGCCCTGTCCAGGACTGGATATGTTGTCTTGCATGAAAAATACCTCTCCCAACGATACTCACCTGATCAGCCAGCTCGAACAGATCGCCGAAGGCTTGAGCAAGACCTTCAGCCCGTTCTGCGAAGTGGTGCTGCACGACTTGCGCGACCCGCAGCACTCGATTCTGGCGATCCATAACAACCTGTCCGGACGCGCGGCGGGCGACCCGACCACCGAGTTGGGCCTTGCGCGCATTGCCGACCCCGAGTACCCGCAAGTCATCGCCAATTACCAGAACCAGTTCAGCGACGGCCGCCAGGTCAAAAGCACGTCGATCGGCATCAAGGGCGCTGGCGGCGAGTACGTGGCGGCCTTATGCATGAACGTCGATCTCTCGTTGTTCCGTGGCTTGCAGGGCATGCTGGAGCAGTTTGGCTCGGTCAGCGGCGACAAACTCATCGAATCCCTGGACCCGTCCGGCGCCGATGTCATCCGTGCGCGTATCGACCAGTTCGCAGCGCGCCTGGCCACCACCCCGCGTGCGCTGAAGGCGGCGGACCGGCGTGTACTCATGCAGGAGTTGAAAGACTCCGGCTGCCTGGATATTCGCCGGGCCATGGAAACCGTGGCCTCGCACCTGGGCGTCTCGCGCGCGGCGGTCTACACCTACGCCAAGTAACGCGCTATCGCTTCAATCTCGACGAGATAGCCGTGATGCAGTTCGGGCACCGGCACTACGGCGCGGGCAGGGCGGTGCTCACCCAGTGCGGCGGCGTAGACCCTGTCGAATGCGGGCCAGTGCTCAACGCCGGCCACATACACGGTGACCTTCACCAGATCCGCCGGCGTTCCACCGGCGGCGTTCAGGATTTGCAATAGATTGGTCAAGGCGATCCGCGCCTGCTCGGCAAATGTCGCCGACAGGTTATGCCGACCGTCCGAGCTGACTGGCAATTGCCCGGAGATATACAACGTGTCGCCGTGGGCGATGGCCTGGGCGTAATGCCCGGCGGGCGGGGAAGCCGTCGAAGTGTGGATGCTGTTCATGAGGCCTCACTGAGCAGGGCCGCGTACTTTTCAATATCGACATTGCCGCCGGTGACGATAATGCCTACCCGCTGGCCCTTGAACCGGCCTGCTTCGTTGAGCAAGGCCGCCAGGCCCAGGCAGCCAGTAGGCTCGACCACCATTTTCATGCGCTGCATGAAGAACTTCATCGCCGCCACCAACTCGGCATCCGACACGGTGAGGATGTCGTTGACGTTGTCACGGATGATGGGGAAGGTGTAATTGCCCAGGTGCTGGGTCTGAGCGCCGTCGGCAATGGTCTTCGGCGTGTCGATATGCACGATGCTGCCGCTGCGAAACGAGCGCTGGCCGTCATTGCCGGCTTCCGGTTCCACGCCATACAGCAGGCAATCCGGCGACAAGGCACGAGTCGACAACGCTGTACCCGAGAGCATGCCACCGCCGCCGAGACCAACGAACAAGGCATCCAGCGGTCCGGTGGACTCCAGCAGTTCCTTGGCAGCCGTGCCTTGCCCGGCGAGGATGTGCGGATGGTCGTAGGGCGGGATCAGGGTCAGGCCCTGTTCAGTGGCCAGGTTGCGGCCGATCTGCTCGCGGTCTTCAGTGAAGCGGTCGTACAGCACCACGCTGGCGCCATATTCACGGGTGGCGGCAACCTTGGCCGCCGGTGCATCGGTAGGCATCACGATGGTCGCCGGGATGCCCAGCAACTGCGCCGCCAGCGCAATGCCCTGGGCGTGGTTGCCGGATGAAAATGCCACCACCCCGGCTTTGCGCTGCTGCGGGTCAAATTTCGACAGGGCGTTGAACGCGCCGCGAAACTTGAACGAGCCTGCACGTTGCAGGTGTTCACACTTGATGAACACCTGCGCACCGGTCAGCGCGTCGAGGGTGCGCGAGGTGAACACCGGCGTCGCGTGCGCAACGCCTTCCAGGCGTTGCGCGGCGTCGATGACGTCTTGGTAAGTGGGCGATGGCATGGGCGGACCTCGTTGTCTGATGCTGGATAAAATATCCACAAAAAGACAAATAGTAAAGAGTCGTATGTCCATGCTAGCGTTTCGAACTTCTCTGACCGTTAGAGGATTCGACGTTGATTCGACTCACCGACTACATCGCCCAGTTCTCCCGATCCGCCCTTGCGCCATGGGCTGACCTTACACCCTGGGCACTGGCAACCCAGGCGCCTGCGGTCGTTCGCCAGTTGTTGGCCAGACTCTCGGCCGACGAGTACATCATCCAGGATGAAATCGCCATCCACCGTACCGCCACCGTCGAGGCTGGCGCGTTGCTCAAGCCACCCCTGATCATCGGCGCCCACTGCTTTATCGCCAGTGGTTCACTGCTACGGGGCGGATGCTGGCTGGATGAGCATTGCATCATCGGTCCCGGTGCCGAGTTGAAGACCTCGTTCATGTTCAGCGGCAGCAAGCTGGCGCACTTCAATTTTGTCGGCGATTCGGTGTTGGGGCATAGGATCAACCTGGAGGCGGGGAGCATCGTTGCCAACTACCGCAACGAGCGCGATGACAAGGAAGTGCGGGTACGGGTTGACGGGACCTTGCAGCGCACGGGGTGCGACAAGTTTGGCGCGTTGCTCGGCGACCAGTGTCGGATCGGCGCCAATGCAGTGTTGGCGCCGGGGGCGCTGCTAAAGGCTGGAAGTGTCGTGGGCCGGGGGCGGGTGTTTGATTGCGAGAGCAATGCAGACACATACACTTGAGGGCTGGAATTATCCTCCACGAGGGCCAGACGATTGACGGCGCTGGTGGTGGCTACATGAATCTAAGTCGGAGGCTGAATAGCTGCGGTTTTCTTGAATCTGTACCGACGATTACAGATTTTCCCATGTTGTAACAAGGAGGTTTCAATAAGTGAAGTATCCGCTCAGAAAGCAAATAGGTGATCGAGGCGAGTATTTGGTTGCCGGGAAATTTATTGAATTGTTTGGTGGGCCGTGCCGGCTGCAAAACGTGGATCTTGGCGTTGATGCTGAGTATGAGTTCACGAATGCTGCTCACAACGCCACGGGAGAGTTGTTGAAAATTCAGATTAAGGCCACGAGTAAAAGCTTCAAGCCCGGTGTTAATAATTTTCTTGTTGAAAAGAAACACTTGGCGTACTGGAAGAATTCCAGCGTTCCTGTGATTTTCTGTTATGTCAGCCTGCAGAGCCACGCAATTCTTTGGACGTATATTGATTCTGAGCAGGAATATCTTGAAGTGGGTGGAAAAGGAAAGCACCGACTTACGCTGCATGCTTCTCAGCATCTATTGGGCACTACGAGCAAAGGCCGATTGCAGAGGATTGCAAATCGGTCCAACAACGCATTTTTTCAAGCATTAAAGGCAGCCAGGCGCACAGTCGAAGAAATCCGAGGGGTGGGCGTTGAACGCGTCTATCATCAAAATCCTGGGCATTGCGCCCTGGTTGAAGCACTGGCAAGCCAACTCAGGCATGCGGAAACGGCTTATGAAAAAGACGTGGATGCTCAGCAGGATCCTTTGGAAAGAAATCGACTAGATCGCCTCTGGGGTTTCTGCTACGTCCTTACGCGAAAGCTAGATCGCCAGGCGGACAGTGAGAATGACGCTCGCGATGGTTAACGGGCGAGAGATCGTTTAAAGCGGCAATGTTGAAAAGACCATGGTGTGTCGACGCGATATTAAATAGAATGAATCTCATTTGAGACTCACTCGCGCCGCGCAGGTCGCTCGCCATGAATGATGTTGTAGTTCCGACCCACGCCCCCGAACTGACCTTGTCGAGCCTGTACCGCGACCACCGCAGCTGGCTGGAAAGCTGGCTGCGCCGGCGTCTGGGCAATGCCTGGGATGCGGCTGACCTGAGCCAGGATACCTTCTTGCGTGTGCTGGCCAGCGCTCAGCCGATCGCGCAGATGCAGGAGCCGCGGGCCTATCTGGTGACGGTCGGCAAGCGCCTGCTGGTGAATTTCCATCAGCGGCGCAGTCTTGAACAGGCTTATCTGAATGCCTTGGCCAGCCTGCCGGAAGCCTGCGTGCCGTCGCCCGAACAACGCTGGCTGCTGCTGGAAACCTTGCAAGCCCTGGATGAATTGCTCGATGGCTTGCCGGTGCTGGTCCGCCGTGCGTTCCTGTGGAGCCAACTGGAAGGCCTGGGCTATCGGGACATCGCCGAGCGCCTGGACGTGTCGGAGCGCACGGTAAAACGCTATATGGCCCAGGCTTACGAACATTGCCTGCTGGTGGACCTGTGAGCCGTGACGTTGCCCGCGCCGCGGCGCAGTGGTTAGCGCTGCTGGAATCCGGCGCCGCCACCGAGCGTGATCACGCCGCCTTGCAGCATTGGCGTGACAGCCATCCCCAGCACGAACAGACCTGGCAAAAAGCCCAGACCTTGCGCCAGCGTTTCAGCGACTTGCCCCAGGCCCTGGCGATGGCCAGCCTCGATCGCCCGCACCCTGGGCGCCGCGCCGTGCTCAAGCGCGCCCTGGGAATTGCAGCATTGGTGCCGACCGCCTGGCTGATCAGCCGTCAACTGCCCATCGAGGCTTGGCGTGCCGACCTGCACACCGCGACCGGCGAGCGCAAGCGCATGCCGTTGGCCGACGGCGGCAGCTTGCAGCTCAATACCGCGACGGCGGTAGACGTGGACCTGGCGCAGCGACGCATCACGTTGGTGGACGGAGAGTTGGCGTTGAACGTACCCGGCGCGGCGGCGGTGACCGTGCGGACGCGCTACGGCGACTTGAGCGTCAGCCAGGCCGATGTGTGTGTAAGGCAGCAGGCCAGCGGTTGTCTGGTGTCGGTGCTCAAGGGCTCAGTCCAGGTGCGGGACCTGAACGGTCAAATGACGACACTGCAGGGCGGGCAGCAAGCGCCGCTGAAAGCCAGCGGCTTGGGGGCCTGGGTGCCGTTTGATGTAGTGCAGCTGGGTTGGCGCGACGGTGTGCTGACTGCGCAGAACCAGGCGCTGGGTGACTTCCTGCGGGAGCTCGAGCGTTATCGGCCAGGCGTGTTACGTTGGGAACCGAGCCTGGAAACGTTGCGGGTGACCGGCAGTTTTCGCCTGGACGACACCGACCGCATCCTCAACCTGCTGGCCTCGACGTTGGGGCTGGAGTTGCACGCACGCACGCGGTATTGGGTCACCCTCACACCGCGCAAATCCCTGGCCTGACACCCCCTTTCAATGGGGTGCGGCCAAGAAGGCGATATCAGATAACGTGGGCGCGTTGCAGCTCGGTCAAGGACAGTGCCTTGAATTGCGCCAGCACCGGGTCACGCCGGTCCCTGGGGTGCTGCAAGTCCACGGCGAGTTCCTGGCGAATGCTGCTCGGACGGTTATCCATCACCAGCACGCGGTCACTCAGGTACAGCGCCTCGTCCACATCATGGGTCACCAGCAGCAAGGCGATCGCGTGGTGTTTGGCCAGTTGCAACAGCAGGTCCTGCAGCTTCATGCGGGTGAAGGCATCCACCGCACTGAAGGGTTCGTCCAGCAGCAACACCTGCGGGCGTGAATACAGTCCGCGTGCAATCGCCACCCGTTGCGCCATGCCGCCGGACAATGCCTTGGGCAGCGCCTGGGCAAATCCCTTGAGGCCGACTTCCTCAATCAGTTGCATGACCCAGGCCTTGTCGTAGTGCTTGTCATCGCTGAAACCGATGTTCTGCTCCACCGTGAGCCAGGGCATCAGCCGAGGCTCCTGGAACACAAAGGCGACCTCGCCATCGGGGCTGCGCAGTTCGCCCTGAAAGTCTTTTTCCAGGCCGGCAACGATTCGCAGCAGGGTGCTTTTGCCACAGCCGCTGGGGCCCAGCAGGCTCACGGCCTCCCGAGGTTGCAGGGCCAGGCGCACGTCTTTCAGCACGGTGGTGTGGGCGAAGCTTTTACGCGCTACATGAATGTCCAACAGTGGCTGCACGCTCATTGTCCTGCTCCCTGGAACGTATCGCGCCAGGCCAGGCAGCGCTTTTCCAGCGTGGCGAGCAGGCCATCGCTGACTTTGCCCAGCGACGCCAACACGATGATTGCCGCCAACACGATATCCGGCCGCGAGGTCTCGCGCCCGTCGCTGAGCAAGTAACCCAGGCCTTTGGTGGCCGCGATCAGCTCGGCCGCCACCAGAAACATCCACGCCAGGCTCAAGCCACTGCGCAACCCGGTGAACAGGCCAGGCAGGGCGGCCGGCAACAGGATGCGACGCACCAGGCGCCACCGACTGAAGCCGTACATTTGCCCGACTTCCACCAGCTTGCGATCGATGTCGCGGATGGCGGCGACACCATTGAGGTACACCGGGAAGAACGCGCCGATGGCGATTAGCACGATCTTCGAGGTCTCGTCGATGCCCAGCCACAGCAGCAACAGCGGCACCCAGGCCAGGCTCGGAATCGAGCGCAGCCCGGCGAAAGTCGGTTCCAGGTAGGCTTCGGCCTCACGACTCAAGCCCACCCAGGCGGCAAACACCAGCGCCAGGCTGGCACCGATGGCAAAGCCCAGCAGCACCCGGCCCAGGCTGGCACTGATGTGTTTCCACAGTGAGCCTTCGGCGAGGTCCGTGAGGGTCACGGCGATCTCACTGGGCGCCGGCATCTGGTACGACGGCAACCAACCCACTCGAACCACCACCTCCAGCACCAGCAGGATCAGCACCGGCAACACCAGGCCCTTGAGCCGCCTCGGCCAGGCACTGCGATTGATCGCCACCGGCTCGACCAGGGGCAATGCTTGGGTTTTGCTGGTCATCACGCGCTCCTTAGTGGCCGAACGAGGTGTCGATCAACTGGTCGATCACCTGGTCCACGTTCACGCCTTTGCGCACCAGTTCTTCGGACACCAGGATCGGTGCGGCCGCCTTTGACGACACCACGTCCTTGCTGTTCAGGAACGGTGTGCTCAGGTCGGTACGCGACAGTTGCAGCTTGGCCACTTCCAACGGCAGGCCGGATTCGTCGGCGAGCAACTTGGCGAATTCATCCGGGTGCTTCACCGCCCAATCGCGGGCCTTTTCATACGCGCCGAGTACTTTGGTGATGGTCTGCGGATGCGCCTTGGCGAACTGCTCGGTGACGCTGACCACGCCGTAGCTGTTGAAGTCCTTGTTGCGGTACAGCAGGCGCGAACCGGCCTGGATTTCACTGGCGGCCATGTGCGGGTCGAGGCCGGCCCAGGCGTCCACGTCACCTTTTTCCAGGGCGGTACGACCGTCCGGATGTTGCAGGTGCACCAGTTCCACGTCGTCCTTTTTCAGCCCGGCTTTTTGCAGGCTGCGCAGGGTGAACAGGTACGGGTCGGTGCCTTTGGTGGCGGCGATTTTCTTGCCTTTCAGGTCGGTGACGCTCTTGAGCGGCGAATCCTTGCGCACCACCAGAGCGGTCCATTCGGCGCGGCTATAGACGTACACCGACTTGATCGGGCTGCCATTGGCGCGACTGAGTACGGCAGACAGGCTGGCGGAAGAGGCGAAATCCACGCCGCCACTGTTGAGGTATTCCAGGGAACGGTTGCTGCCCTGGCTCAATACCCAGCCCACGTTGGAGTGCGGCAAGGCCTGTTCCAGCCAGCCGAAGTGCTTGAGCACCAGACTGACGGGCGAGTAATAGGCGTAGTCGAGATTGACTTCAGCGGGGTCGGTTTCAGCGGCATGGGCCAGTGGTTGCAGGCACAGGGCGAGGGCGCATGCGCCGAGTAAGCGTTGGGTGAAGGGTTTCATGGAACAGCTCCGGCAAGGCATTGAGAGAAGGCTTTCTTATATTCAGAAAAATTAAATGGCATGTTCCATCATGCTTTTCAGGAATATGCAGTCTCTGTGCCATCTGGCCTGTACGTGTGTTTCCGGGGCTTTAGGGAAATGTGGTTGTAGCGGGAGTAGGCAAACTGTTGATCCACTGTCGGTGGTGCAACAGTTCGAATATATCCATAAAGAATAAATAAAGAGTTATATATTCCTTTTAATGTTCTGGTCGATGGCGCATTTTGAGGGCCTGGGCATTCGTGCGGATTGACCCAACAACCAAAAGGAAAGCCGACATGACTATTAAAGCGATCAACGTGCGCAACCAATTCAAGGGTGTGATCAAGGAAATTCTGCTGGGGGAAGTGGTGTCGGAAATCGACGTACAGACCGCGTCCGGCATTGTTACTTCGGTAATCACCACCCGCTCAGTGCGTGATCTGGAGTTGAAAGTAGGCAGTGAAGTGATTGCCTTCGTAAAATCGACAGAAGTGTCCATCGCCAAGTTGTGAGTACACCTTGATAGGTGCAAGCCTTGGACTTTTTCAGGCCTGAGTCCCCTGGTGGATGAGGCTCGGGTGTGTGGCCGCCACCTCCAGGTTGAACATCGGCGTGCCTTGGAACCCCTGCTGTAGCCGGTTGCGGCGGCCGGCAAAAACAGTAACAGCAGGGGTTCGGCACTCGTTGCGAACAGTTGTGAGTCAGGCCTGACGGTTGCGCAGGGCGCGTTCCATGCGTTGCAGGCCTTCTTCCAGCATCGACCGTGGGCAGCCGAAGTTCAGGCGCACGAACTGCTGGCTGTCATCACCGAACTCGATACCGGCGCTCAACCCGACCTTGGCCTGTTCCAGGAAAAACTGCTGCGGATCGTCCAGGCCCAGGGCGCTGCAATCCAGCCAGGCCAGGTAAGTACCTTGCGGTGCGTGCATCACCACGCCAGGCAGGCGGGTTTGCACGGCGTCGAGCAGGTAGTCGCGGTTGGACTGCAAGTACTGCACCAGCGCGTCGAGCCAATCACTGCACTGGCTGTAGGCCGCGCGGGTAGCTTCCAGGCCCAGAGGGCTGACGCTGTCGACCATGCCGCAACGGGCATTGTTGAAGCGTTCGCGGATCTCGGCGTTCTGGATCACCGCGAAGCACGTCTTGAGGCCGGCGACGTTGTAGGCCTTGCTGGCCGACATCAGGGTGATGGTGCGCTGGGCGATCTCGGGACTGAGGCTGGCGGTGGGAATGTGGCGACGGCCGTCGAAGCACAGTTCGGCGTGGATTTCGTCGGAGATGATCAGCGCGCCGTTTTCCAGGCAGGCGTTGGCCACGGCCAGCAGTTCTTCACGGGGGAAGACTTTGCCCATGGGGTTGTGCGGGTTGCTCAGCAACAGCGCGCCGGCGCCGGTCAATGCCTGGCGCATCGCGGGCATCGGCGTGAGGTATTCGCCGTTGACCTGCTCGAAGGGCACTTCGATGCGCGGCAGGTTCCAGTGGCCTGGTGCCAGGCGGATCGGCCGGTAGTTGGGGGTTTGCAGCACCACCGGCTGGCCCGGCTGGACAAACGCGTGCAGCGCCATGTTGAAACCCGGCTCGACGCAAGGCAGGAACAGCAGTTCATCCGGCTGCACGCGCCAGGCGTACTTGGCCCACAGGTCGGCAATGATCGCTTCGCGTACATCCGGCCCGGCGACGCTGTAGCCGAGCACCTGCTGGTCGATGCGCGCGTGCAGGGCTTGCAGCACGGCGGGTGGGGCGGCGATGTCCATGTCGGCGATCCACATTGGCAGCACGTCTTGCGGGTAGCGGCTCCACTTGGTGCTGCCGGTGCCGAAGCGGGGGTGGATCGTGTCGAAATCAAAGCTCATGGGGGGCTCGTATCAAGGCGTCAGGTGCAGGAATGGCGCTGATTCTAGCGCCATTATTTTTATAGGCCAGAGCTGATTGCCACCGCAAGTTGCCGGTGTGCCTGTTCCAGGGCGCGATTGACGGCTTCTTCACCGCGCACCATGGCCGGCAAGTAGACGAAATCCACCGCGTGAATGCCCACTGTAGACAGGATGGTGCTCATGTACGGCGTCAGAAAATCCGGCTCATGACCCTTGCGGGCGTTACCCGAACTGACCAGCACAAAGGTGCGCCGGTCTTGCAGCAAGCCGACTTTGGCGAACTGTTCATTCACCGTAAAACTGCGCTGGATGCGCACCACATGGTCGATCCAGGTCTTGAGCGCCGCCGGCACGGTGAAATTATGCACGGGAGTGCACAGGATCAGCAGGTCGCAGGCCTCCAGTTCAACGATTAATTGTTCCGAGAGTGCCGTGGCGCTGCTGCCGAGTCCGCCGGGTGTGGTCAGCGCGTTGGCATATTCACGGGTCAAGGGTGGCAGTGCTTGGCTGCCATAGTCGCGCTCGGTCAACTCGGCGTCGGGGACCAGGTCGCGCAACAGTGCACGGGCCAGTTTGAAGGTCTGCGCGGCCTTGCCGTGGGGGCTGAAACTGAGGAGCAGGGCCCGGGTCATTGGCTCAGGTCCTGGGAAAAGTGCATGCCCAGGGGCAGTAGGCCCTGGCGGAAATAGAAGCGCTGGGCCAGGGCCATATGCATGCCGGTGTCCAGTACCAGCCAGCGATAGCCACGGGCGCGGGATTCCTCGCGCACCCGGTCCAGCAGTTGTTCACCCAGGCGCCGCCGTTGCAATGTGGCGTCTACCACTAGGTCATCCACGTAGATAAACCGGCCGTACAGGGTGTTTTCGGTCAACCGGTAGCCGGCCAGACCCATCACGTTGCCATTTTCGCGTGCGGCCAGCAGGCGGTAGCCGTTTTGCCGTTGGCGCTGGATTTGCTCGGCAAACGCCGTGGCGTCGGTGAGGTGAGGGCGCAGCTGTTGCATCACCGCGAAGCTGGCAATCAGATCGGCCTGGGTTTCCATCTGGGCAAATTCGACATGTTCATTCATGGTTTTTGGTTCTCCAGGTGTGCCTTGACCGCCGCCGGTACTTTGCGAAAGCTGATGGCGACGCGATTCAGGGCATTCATCAAGGCAATGGCCAGGGTCAGGTCGGCGATTTCCTTCTCACTGAATGCCGCCGCGACGTTTGCATAGTCAGCATCCGGCACCTGGGTTTGCGCCACCGGGGTGACCACCTCGGCCCAAGCCAGGGCGGCACGTTCACGTGGGGTGAACAGCGGCAGACCTTCGCGCCAGGCGGCCAACAGCATGATTTTTTCCAGGCTCACGCCGAGCTTGAGCAAGTCGCGGGAGTGACTGTCCAGGCAATAAGCGCAGCCATTGAGTTGCGAGACGCGCAGGTACACCAGGTCGATCAGTTCTTTTTCCAGGCCGCAGCCGTGGATGTAACTGTGCACCGAACCCAGGGCTTTGTAGCCGGCGGGCGCGGCCTGGGCGTAATCGAGTCGGTGGTTCATGGGCGATCCTTGTGACGGTGAAGGGATGCGCCATTTTCATGGTGGGTCGGCTGGGCGGACAGGGGCATGATTGGACAAGTGGGTTGGGACATGATCAGACTTCGTGCTGTCTTCCCGTCGAGCCAATCGCGATGTCGTCACTGCCCAAATACCAGGAAATCTACCGACGCTTTCGCCAGGCTATCGATCAGGGGCAGTTGCGCCCCGGCGAGCGCGTGCCCTCGGTGCGGGCGATGGCGCAGGAACTCAAAGTGGCGCGAGGCACGGTGGAGGCGGCGTATCAGTTGCTGGTCAGCGAGGGCTTTTTCGAGGCGCGCGGGCAAGCGGGGACGGTGATTGCCGAGGCGCTGCCGCAGGTACCGATGAAACCCATGCCGGCTGCGCTGCCAGTGACTTCGGGCCCTTTGCCGCTGCAAATGGGCCTGCCGGCCTTGGATGCTTTCCCTCGCAAGCTGTGGGCGCGGCTGGTGACCCAGCAAGTGCGCCGCACCGACGCGAACAGCCTGGCGATGGGCGATGAGCGCGGCACCCAGGCGCTGCGTGTGGCGATAGCCAGCTACCTGGCGTTGTACCGGGGCGTGGAGTGCACGCCGCAACACGTGTTTGTGTGTGCCGGATACGCGGGGGGCCTGACGCTGGTGTGTGAAGCATTGGCGATGGCAGGGCAGCGGTGCTGGTTTGAAGACCCTGGGTATCTGCATGCGCGCCAGTTGTTGATTCATCAGGGTGTGGAGCTGGTGCCGGTACCGGTGGACCGTGATGGGCTGGATGTTGAGCAGGGTATTTCGCGCGGACGTGAGGCACGGTTGGCGGTTGTCACACCGGCGCACCAGAGCCCGCTGGGTGTTGCGCTGAGCCCGGCGCGGCGACGGGCGTTGCTGGCGTGGGCGCGGGAGCAGGGCAGTTGGGTGGTGGAAGATGACTACGACAGTGAGTTTCGCTATCGCGGGCAGCCATTGGCGGCACTCAAGCGTCAGGATGGGGATGATCGGGTGATCTATGCCGGGAGTTTCAGCAAGATGCTGTTTCCGGGGTTGCGGTTGGGGTATCTGGTGGTGCCCGCGGCGCTGCTGGCTAGGTTTGAGCAGGGGGCTCGGGTGTTGCAACAGCGGAGTGCGCAGTTGTTGCAATTGACCGCAGCGGACTTTTTGGAACAAGGGCATTTCACTCGGCATTTGAAGAAGATGCGGCAGTTGTATGCGCAGCGTCGGGGGTATCTGGTAGAGGCGTTGCGGCTGCATTGCGGAGCGTTCTTGCGGGTGGATGAGCAAGCGGGAGGGATTAATTTGCTGGCGCGGTTGGTGGTGGATGTGCCGGATTGGGCGGTGGCTGAGGCGGCTGAGCGGGCGGGGTTGGGGGTTAAGGCGTTGTCTGCCTGGACGTTGGAAGGTGGGCAGGGGCAGGGGGTGTTGATGGGGTTCACGAATGTGGCTTCTGCTTCGGACGCTGTGGTGGTTGCTCAGGTTTTGCGTGCGGTGATTGCTGAGTATCTATCCGTTCCTCTGGTAACAACGGCTACTGTAGGGGCGGGTTCGTCAGAAAGAATCGGTCGGCTCTAAGGCGGCCCCGCGCTGGCAGGTTGCGAGAACAGCGCTCCCACGCACGGTGGGAGCGCGCAACCGGTCAGTGCTTGACCGGTGTCGGCAGGGTCACAAGGTTGACGTAGCCATCCCAGAATTTCTTCTGGTCCACGCCGAACACTACCTTGGCCTTCTGCGTGCCGACGGGCGCGCCTTTCGGGTAGCCCAGTGCGCGACCGTAGTCCGCGCCAAACGTGGCGTCCACATCCACCCACAGCTCGCGGGATTCGGTGACGATCCCAGGGTTGACCAGGTACAGCGCCGGCAAGCTGTCCCAAGTGAAGCTGTGGTAGCTCGGGTCCTTGTCGAACAACGGCCCGAACTCATGCGTGTACAGGTCGGCAATCGCGCCTTTCTGTGCAGTCACGCGCTGGTACACCGTTTTGTCGAAGGTGACTTTCTCGCACACATCATTGGGGAAAATCACGTGTTCGATCGGCGAGCGCAACACGATCTTCGCCGCCTCCGGGTCGAACCACCAGTTGAACTCCGCCGCCGGCGTGGTATTGCCCGGAATTTCCAGGGCGCCGCCCATGTACACGATGCGTTTGATCAGCGGCACGATATCCGGCGCCGAACGAATCGCCAGGGCGACGTTGGTCAGCGGGCCGACGGCGAGGATCGTCACCTGGTGCGGGTTGGCGCGCACGCTGTCGACAATGAACTGCGCGGCGGCCTCCTTGCGCAGTTTCGTGTGGGTGGCCAGGCCGTCCGGTGGTGCGACCAATTGTGAGGGTGATGTGGGGCGCGGGTTTTTGAACGCCCCCGGCCAGCCGGAGCCGAACAGCGCTTTTTCTGCCTCGTAGGTGGCGTAGTCGTGCAGCAGCGGGTAGGCGGCGCCGGAGTAGACGCCGACCTCTTTATCCACGCCCATGCGTTCCACGGCCTTCAGGGCGTCGACCTGCTCCTGATCGACCCAGGCGTTGCCGCTGACCAGGGTCATGCCCAGCAGCTCGATGCGTTTTTGCGCATGCAACTGGGCAAGCATGATGAAGGCCTGACCGTCATCGTTGAGCACGTTGAAATCGGTATCGAAGATGACCTTTTCCGCCGCCTGCGCGGTGCCGGCACACAGACCGACCGCAACAAGCAGCGCACAGCGTTTCAAGAAGCCTTGCATGGTGAGTCTTCCGAAAAAATTGTTGTTATCAACGGTTCACCAGTTTCGCCGGCAAGGCGATGACCAGGAAGCTGCTGAGGATCAGGCAGCCCGCGAAAAACCACAAGGCACCGGCGCTGCTGCCTGTGACGTCGATCGCAACGCCCATCAATGAGTTGCTGACCAGGCCGGCGATATTCGCCACCGAACAGGCCAGGGCAAAGCCGGTGGCCGCCGCGGTGCCTTTGAGAAAGGTCGCCGGCAGGCTGAAGAACACCGGCACGGCGCCGATGATCGCCGCCGAAGCAATCGCGAACAGCACCACCGTGGCCACCACGTTATGGGTGAAGAAGGTGCTCGTGGCCATGGCCGCCGCGCCGATGAAAAACGGCACGATGATGTGCCAGCGGCGTTCGCGGTGTTTGTCCGAGCTGGCGCCGATCAGCAGCATGCCGAGCAGGGCGGCGACGCTTGGCAAGGCGGTGAGCACGCCGATATGGAACGTGTCGGTGACCCCGGCGTTGCGGATGAAGGTCGGCATCCAGAAGCCCATGGCGTAGGCGCTGAGCAGGATCGAGAAGTCGATACCGCCGAGCATCCATACCTTGAGGTTGAAGAAGCCGTCGCGGAAGCTGTGCTTGCTGGCGGAGCCTTCGGCATCGTCCTTGCGCAGTTCGGTGTCCAGCAGGGCCTTTTCCTCATCCGACAGCCATTTGGCTTGCTGGTAGGTGTTGGGCAGGGCCCAGAAGGTCAGCACGCCAAGCAAGACGCTGGGCACCGCTTCGATCAGGAACAGCCACTGCCAGCCACGCAGGCCGCCCATGTGGTCGAAGTGGCCCATGATCCAGCCGGACAGTGGGCCACCGATCACGCTGGAGAGCGGCAGGCCGATCATGAACAGCGCAATGATGCGCCCGCGTCGGTGGGTGGGAAACCAAGTGGTCAGGTAGTACAGGACACCCGGCAAAAAGCCCGCTTCGGCAGCGCCGAGCAGAAAACGCAGGATGTAGAACTGGGTGGTGGAGGTGACCAGCATGGTGCAGGCCGAGAGCAGGCCCCAGGTGATCATGATGCGCGCGATCCAGATCTTTGCGCCGACCCGTTCCAGCACCAGGTTGCTCGGTACTTCGAACAGGATATAACCGACAAAGAACAGCCCGGCACCGAGACCGAACGCGGTTTCGCTGAACTGTAATTGGTCGAGCATCTGCAGTTTGGCGAAGCCGATGTTGATGCGGTCCAGGTAGGCGGCCAGGTAGCAGAAGCACAGGAAGGGAATCAGCTTCCAGGTGATCTTGTGGTAAAGCGTGTTGACCGGGTCGGCGACGGTGGTCGCGGGCGCTGCATTCGCAATGGGCATTGGGTGTCTCCTGGCGGTGACTTATGGTTTTTATACAGCCGCTTTTGTTCCAGCACTTCGGAGTGCTGTAGAAGCGACTTCCAAAGGCAGTGTCAGAAGACTGAGGAGGGCCTGTTGGAGGCGATCCATAGGGAAACCGGGCTTAGGTAGGTACTGGCTGGCCAGCGATGGCATCGGCGCGGTGTCACTGATACACCGCAGCGTCTGCATCGCGGGCCAGACCGGCTCCCACAGGGATCGGTTGCCACATTTGAATGCGTTCCAAGGCCGGGCCTCAGTTTTGTGCAAGACCGCGCTCTATGGCGCAGTTCTTAATAACGTCTTATTGCTCCCTGAACTTGCGCATCGCCTCCTGCTTGCTCACCACGTCGCCATATTTGCTGTCGATATCGAACAGGTTGGCTTCATGGGGCGCGGGGTGTCGATCGCCGACGCATTCGCGCACGACGATGGTGCGAAACCCGTGTTGCACCGCATCCACCGCCGTGGCGCGGATGCAGCCGCTGGTGGAACAGCCTGCCAGCACCACGGTGTCGATGCTCTGTGCATGCAGCATCGGCGCCAGGCTGCTGCCGAAAAACGCACTGGCGTACTGTTTGGTGATGACGACTTCCTCGTCCAGTGGCAACACCTCGGCACAGAACGCGGCGAGTGGGTTGCCTTCGACCATGTCTTTCATCACCGGGGCTTTTTTCACCCAGATCCCGCCATCGACGAAATGGCCGGGATGGTAGCGGATATTGGTGTGCACCACTGCAATCCCGTGCAGGCGCGCGGTGGCCAGCAGTTCCACGCTTTCGGCCACGGCCGTGACTACACCCGGCGCGAACAGCGGCGCGCCTTCGGTGGTGTAGCCCTGCATGAAGTCGATCATCAGCAGCGCGGCTTTCTTGCCAAAGCCGATGCGGTTGCCCCACACGCCCTGGTAGTTGGCGTCGGCGGATTGTTCGCTCATCGTTTCACTCCCCTCAGTAGGCGCCGGAGAGCAGGGCGCCGGCACCGGGAACGATGGGTTCCAGGTCCAGGGCCTTGAGCATCGCGTAGGTGGTGGCAATGGCGGCGGTGAGTACCGGTTTGCCGGTTTGCGCTTCGACCTTGGCCACCACCGGCAGCGACTGCATCTGCACGCAGGCGGACAGCACGATCACATCGACGCCTTCCAGGTTCATCCCGGCGACGATGGCCGGCAGGTTGGCCGGGTCGTGGCGGGCCACTTCGAGGTTGTCGGGAATCTCCAGGGCGCGCCAATCCACCACCTCGAAGCCTTCTTCGCGGATGTAGTTCACCACCAACTCGGTCAGCGGTTTCATGTACGGCGCGACAATCGCGATACGCTTGGCGCCCATCACTTTCAGGCCTTCGATCAAGGCGCCGGCGCTGGTGATGACCGGGGCGTTGGCGTCGTTGTCGGCCGTGGCTTTGCGCAGGCGTTGTTCGGAGTTGCGGTGATAGCCCAGGCCCATGGCCATGATCGCTACCAGGCAGGCGTAGCCCAGCACATCGACCTTGGCGTCGGACAGCTCGACGGCACAGCGGTCGGACTCGCCGTCCATGGCCGCCAGTTCTTCCTTGCGTACTTGCTTCATGCGCATGCGGCTGGAGTGAAAGGTGAAGCGCTCGGGACGGATCGCCTGGCGCGCGGTGAGCATCGCCGGGATCTCGGTTTCCATGGTGGTGTTGGAACTCGGCACGATCTGGCCGATGCGGTAAGGCTTCTGCATGGTGCTCTCCATTGTTATTGTTCGAGGAAATCGCCGAGGGCGAGAAAGAAACCGTCGAGGTCATCCCACGGAATCATGTGTCCTGCGTTCGGCACGCGGGCGACCTGGATGCCGGGTTGCAGGTCCTGGATCTCGGCAATGTCTTCATCGAGGATCACGCCGCCGCGTCCGGCCACCATCAACAGGGCAGGGGCCTTGAGGTGGGGCAGGTCGTGGTGGAAGTCCACCGCGTGGAAGTCATTGAAGGCTCGCACGATGGCGGGTTCGTAGCAGGTGTGCAGCCATTCGGCGCGCAGTTGCAGTTGTGCCGGTGTCCACGTGGCGCAGAAGGCGCGCATCGCCTCCGCGTCCATGCCGACCAGGGATTGGCGGATGGAGTCGACGTACCACGGCAGCTTGCTCGGGTATTCGCGTCGGCCCGGACCGGAGACCGGAGGGTCAATCAACACCACACGCTTCACCCCTTCAGGGTGTTTCACTGCACTGCGCACGGCAAAGCGTGCCCCCATGGAGTGGCCCATCAGGTGGTAGCTGTCCAGGTTCAGCGCATCGGCGAAGGCACCAATGTCCTCGGCGCAGGTGTCCGCGCTGTAATCCAACTCGGGACCGGTCGAGGACAGGCCGCGACCGCGCACATCCAGCACGTAGGTGTCGAACTGCGCCCCCAGGCGCTCGGCGACAAAACCCCAGGTGATTGCCGGGCTGGTAATGCCGGGGATCAGGATCAGCGCCGGGCCCTTGCCGCCATAACGCAGGTAGTGCTGGCGAATACCGTTGGCCTGCACGTTGGCGCCGTAGAGAAAGGTACTCACGCGGCCACCCCCGATTTCAGTTCCTGGGCGTACAGGTCATAGCCATAGACCCAGGCCGGATCTTCCTGGGTGCGCAGCCAGGTATTGGCGTTGGACACGGCCTGCACGCGCGACGCGCGCTCCTTGCGGTTGGCCTCGTAGAGTTCAAAGGCTGTGCGGTAGTCGCTGATGCCGGTTTCCTGCAGGCAGCGGGTGAGCATGGCGGCGTCTTCAATGGCCATGCCGGCGCCCTGGGCCATGTGCGGCTTCATCGGGTGGCAGGCATCGCCGAGCAACACCAGGCGGCCACGGCTCCACAGTGGTAACGGATTGCGATTGCGCAACGGCCACTTGGTCACGCTTTCGGTGGATTCGATCAGGGCTTGGACGGTGGGGTGGTAGCCCTGGAAGGCGTCGAACATCTCTTCGCGGCTGCTGTCGACGAACGCGCCCTGAAAGTCCCATTCGGCATGGGGCACACCGGTCACGTAGTAGTACTCGTCGCGCTTGCCGGTGGTGTAGTAGACCATCATGTGGCGGTCTTCGGTCCACCACTTGATGCAGTCTTCGAACTTGAGGTCGTATTTGGCGAGCTGGTCGCCACGGATCAGCGCACGGTGCGCGACCCAGCCGCTGTACAGCGGCTTTTCCACGCCCAGCAGTACTTCGCGGATCTTGGAGTTGATGCCGTCGGCGCCGATCACGATGTCCGCGTAAGTCACCTGACCGTCGGCGAAGGTCAGGCGTACCTGGGTGTCGGTTTCCTCAAGGCTTTCCAAGCGTTTGTTGAAGTGCAGGGTGCCGGGCTTGAGGGTGGACATCTGCAGCGCATGCAGGTCGCCACGGTGCACGGTGATGTAGGACGCCCCGTAGCCGGTGAGGGGGATGCGTGACAGGTAGTCGCCGCTTTCTCCGCAGCGGCTGAACCAGTGCTCGGGGTGCGAGCCCATCAGGTCAAGCTGCTTTTCGATGCCCATGCGGCGGAAGATTTTCATGATGTTGGGGCCCATGTGGATCCCCGCGCCCAACCGGGAAAACTCCGGCGCTTGCTCATAGACATCAACGTCGAAGCCGGCTTGCTGTAGCAGGGTGGCAGCGGCGGCGCCGCCCAGGCCCGCGCCGACGATGGCGATTTTCTGAGTGCTTCCCATGGGGCGTGTTCCTCTCTCTTTTTGATTTTCGGCGGCGTCTGTCCGCAAGGTTTTTAAAGTGTATACGCTCATTTTTTAAAATGGGAAGCCCGCCTTCGCAAATTTATTTTTTGGCCATAATTGTCCTGTGTAACGTTATTGTGTCTGTAAATACTGGGTATGTTTCGATAGGTAACGTTTTTGCGCGCCGCTTGCAGTCTGACTGTAATTCGGGTCTTATCGTTATTAAATGGCGTATACGCTATAAAAAATGCACTAGAGTGAGGCGTGCTGCCTGAACTTGGTGCAGGCCCACAGGAGACAGGAAAATGCCGGTAAGCGATTGCGAACTGACCCAGATGTTTGAGCACGTGTTGAAGTTGTCCAAGGTCGACCCGACCCAGAGCGTCGCCGTGCTCAAGAGCCATTACTCGGACCCCCGCACCGTGCGAGCCGCGATGGACGCCGCGCAGCGCTTGGGAGCCAAGGTATATGCGGTGGAGTTGCCGTCGTTCAACCACCCCAGGGCAATGGGCAACGACATGACCGCCTACTGCGGCGACACCGCGCTCACCGGCAATATCGCCGCCCAGCGTGCCCTGGAGGCCGCCGACTTGATCGTCGACACCATGATGCTGCTGCACTCGCCGGAGCAGGAACAGATTCTCAAGACCGGCACGCGCATTCTGCTGGCGGTGGAACCGCCGGAAGTACTGGCGCGCATGCTGCCCACCGAAGCGGACAAAGTGCGCGTGCTGGCGGCCGAGCAGTTGCTGAAAAAGGCGCGTTCGATTCACGTAAAGTCCCGCGCTGGCAGCGACTTCCGCGCCGCCTTGGGGCAATACCCGTCAGTGACGGAATACGGTTTTGCCGACGAGCCTGGACGCTGGGATCATTGGCCGAGTGGCTTCCTGTTCTCCTGGCCCAACGAAGAAACCGCCGAGGGCGTGCTGGTGCTGGACATCGGCGACATTTTGCTGCCGTTCAAGACCTACACCCGCGAGAAGATCACCCTGGAGATCGAGAAGGGCTTCATTACCAAGATCCACGGTGGTTTCGAGGCCGAATACCTGCGTGATTACATGAAGTACTTCAACGATCCCGAGGTGTACGGCATTTCCCATATCGGCTGGGGCCTGCAACCACGGGCACAGTGGACGGCCATGGGCTTGCATGACAAGAACGACGGCATGTGCATGGATGCGCGGGCGTTCTATGGCAATTTCCTGTTCTCTACCGGGCCGAACACCGAGGTGGGCGGGACGCGCAAGACGCCGTGCCATATGGATATTCCGCTGCGTCATTGCGATGTGTACCTGGATGATGAAGCGGTGGTGATTGCAGGGGATGTGGTTGCCCCCGTGGAATCCCTGGCTCGCTGAACATCCATGTGGGAGCTGGCTTGCCTGCGAGGGCGCTCGCAGGCAAGCCAGCTCCCACATTTTGATAGGGTTTCTTCAGCGATTGCCTTGAGTCCGTTCAGCAAGCCCGCCATCATGCTTCCCCATCGCCAGCCACTCACCGAGCCCCGCCGTGCCTGATTCCTACGTCTTTTCTGAACAAGTTGGCCACCTGCTGCGCAAGGCCTACCAGCGCCACCTGGCGATCTTTCAGCAGAATGTCGGCGACTCGCAGCTCACCGCCGTGCAGTTCGTCACCTTGTGTGCACTGCGCGATCACGGTGCAAGCTCCCTGACGGAACTGGTCAAGGCCACTGCCGTGGATCAGGCGACCATTCGCGGTATCGTCGAGCGCCTCAAGGCCAAGGAATTGATTAGCCTGGAACCCGACCCGCAGGATAAACGCAAAGTGGTGGTCGACCTGTCCCCGGCAGGCGCCGAACTGGTCGCCCAGACCGCGCCGCGCGCCGCGCAGATCAGCGAATTGACCATGAGCAATCTCAACCCGGCCGAAAGGGTCGCGGTGCTGTTCCTGTTGCGCAAGATGATCGACGACCCGCAGGACTGACATGCCACACCCCCGCAGAAGGGGGTGAAACAGGAATATGGCACCGAATTTGCTCTGAGTTGATGTAGTAGCCACTTCATCAGTCAAGTGTGTCGTGAGACCTCAGGTCCGCGACGCTTTTTTTTGACTATTTCATGTAGTGCCTACTTCACCAACTGTTACGGGCGAAGCGAATGATCAGCCAGCACATCACGGTAACGCTTGAAGTCAACGGGCGAAAAAGCGACGTCAGCGCCATGGCGGACACACCGCTGTTGCTGGTGCTGCGCAATGACCTGGAACTCAATGGCCCCAAATACGGCTGCGGCCTGGGGGAGTGCGGTGCCTGCACCGTGATCATCGATGGGGTGGCGGCCCGTTCCTGCGTGTTTCCGCTGTCGGGGGCCGTAGGCCGCGAGATTGTCACCCTTGAAGGCCTGGGCACGCGCGACGCGCCGCACCCGGTACAACAAGCCTTTATCGATGAGCAGGCCGCGCAATGTGGCTACTGCCTCAACGGCATGATCATGACCACCAAGGCCTTGCTCGACCGCAACCCCAACCCCAGCGAAGCGCAGGTGCGCAACGAGCTGTCGGGCAACCTCTGCCGTTGCGGCACCCATATCGAAATCCTGCGCGCGGTGTTGCGTGCGGCCCGCCTGATGACTGTGGATTGATGACCATGACCGACACTTCCCTTTCCCGTGACCAGTGGCTGGCCAAGACCGGCGTTTTGTTGATCATCGACGATGTCCTGCCGCCTTCGGGGCCGGTGGCCAAGGGCGGCACGCCTACGGTGAAGCCCAAGGAGCTGGGGCTGTTTATTGCGGTGAACGATGATGGTTTGGTGTACGCGTTCAATGGTCATGTGGACCTGGGCACCGGTATCCGCACTTCGCTGGCACAGATCGTCGCCGAAGAGCTGGACCTGACGATGGAGCAGGTAAAGATGGTGCTCGGCGATACCGAGCGCGTGCCCAACCAGGGGGCAACCATTGCCAGTGCGACCCTGCAGATATCAGCGGTGCCCTTGCGTAATGCGGCAGCCGAAGCGCGGCGTTTCCTGTTGGCGCGGGCGGCGGGGCGCCTGGGTGTCAGCACTGCCAGCCTCAAGGTCGACGCCGGCGTCATCCACGCTGCAGACGGGCGTACCACGACGTATGCTGAACTGGTCAGCGGCCAGCATGACCAATTGCGCATCAGCGGTGATGCGCCGCTGAAACCCATCGAGGACTATCGCCTGGTGGGCAAGGGCGCTGCTCGGGTGGATATCCCCGGCAAAGCCACTGGCGAGCTGACTTACGTGCACGATATGCGCGTGCCGGGCATGCTCCATGGCCGGGTCATTCGTCCGCCGTACGCAGGGCTCGATTGCGGCGACTTTGTCGGCAACAGCCTGCTGAGTGTGGACGAATCGTCTATCGCTCATGTCCCCGGCATCGTTGCGGTGGTGGTGATCCGGGATTTTGTCGGCGTGGTTGCACTGCGTGAAGAGCAGGCCGTCAAGGCCGCCAGTGAATTGCAGGTGCACTGGAAACCCTGGAACCACGGGTTACCGGACATGACGGATGTCGAACAGGCTATCCGCGACAATCCCCGCGTACGCCGCACCGTGCTGGATCAGGGCAATGTCGACGAAGCCCTGGCGGGCGCGAGCCAACGCATGCCGCGCAGTTATCTCTGGCCGTACCAGATGCACGGGTCGATCGGCCCCTCCTGCGGTGTGGCGGATTACTCGCCAGCCGGCAGCCGGGTGTGGTCGGGCAGCCAGAACCCGCACCTGTTACGGGCCGACTTGGCGTGGTTGTTGGCGTGTGATGAAGCGCTGATCGATGTGATTCGCATGGAGGCCGCCGGTTGTTACGGGCGCAATTGCGCCGACGATGTGTGTGCCGATGCCTTGCTGCTCTCCCGTGCCGTCGGCAAACCAGTGCGCGTGCAATTGACCCGCGAACAGGAACACCTGTGGGAGCCCAAGGGCACTGCACAATTGATGGATGTCGACGGTGGCCTCAACGCCGACGGCAGCATCGCCGCCTACGACTTTGAGACCAGCTATCCGTCCAATGGCGCACCGACTTTGGCATTGCTGCTGACGGGACGTGTGGAACCGGTGGCGGCGATGTTCGAAATGGGCGACCGCACCTCGATTCCGCCCTATGACATCGACACTATGCGCGTGACCATCAACGACATGGCGCCCATCGTGCGCGCCTCATGGATGCGTGGCGTATCGGCCTTGCCCAACACCTTTGCCCACGAGTCCTATATCGATGAACTGGCCTTCGCCGCTGGCGTCGATCCGGTGGAATACCGCCTGCGCTACCTCAAGGACGAGCGCGCCATAGACCTGGTGAAATCCACCGCCGAACGTGCCAACTGGACGCCGCGCACCGCACCGATGCAAACCGCCAGCGACGACCATCTGCTGCGTGGCCGTGGCTTTGCCTACGCGCGTTACATTCACAGCAAGTTCCCCGGTTTCGGCGCGGCCTGGGCGGCGTGGGTGGCGGATGTGGCGATCGACAAGCAGACCGGCGATGTGTCGGTGACCCGCGTCGTGATCGGGCATGACTCGGGAATGATGATCAACCCAGACGGGGTGCAGCATCAGATCCACGGCAATGTGATCCAGTCCACCAGCCGTGTGTTGAAGGAGCGGGTGACGTTTGAAGAGTCGACGGTGGCGAGTAAGGAGTGGGGCGGTTATCCGATCCTGACGTTCCCCGAAGTGCCAAAGATCGACGTGATGATGATGCCGCGCCAGGACCAGCCGCCCATGGGCGCCGGTGAGTCGGCCTCGGTACCCAGCGCGGCGGCGATTGCCAACGCGATCTATGACGCCACCGGCATCCGTTTTCGCGAGCTGCCGATCACCCCGGAACGCGTGCTGGCAGCATTGAATGCGGGCACCCTGGGCGAGCCAGCCAAGTCGCCTGAGAAACGCCGGAAGTGGTGGTTCGGCGCATTGTTTGCCACCTTGGGCGCGGTGCTGGCGACGGCCTGGCCGTTCCACGCTGAAATTCCACCGATAGCGCCACCCAGCGCCGGCACCTGGTCCAAGGCGACCCTGGAGCGCGGGCGGTTGCTGGCGGCGGTGGGCGATTGCGCGGTGTGCCATACGGCGCCCGGTGGCGCGACCAATGCCGGTGGGCTGGCGATGCAGACGCCGTTCGGCACGCTGTACAGCAGCAATATCACCCCGGATGTGAAGACCGGGATCGGCGCCTGGTCATACCCGGCGTTCGAGCGAGCGATGCGTGACGGCATTGGTCGAGACGGGCGCAACCTGTACCCGGCGTTTCCCTATACGGCGTTTCGCAATATCAATGAGGCGGACATGCAGGCGCTGTATGCCTACCTGATGTCCCAGGTGCCAGTGAGCCAGGCGCCGACGCCGAATGCCATGCGCTTTCCGTTCAATATCCGGCCGTTGATGGCAGGTTGGAATGCCCTGAACCTGCGGCGTGGCGAGATCTCGCCGCAGCCTGAGCGCAGCGAACAATGGAACCGCGGCAACTATCTGATCAACGGCCTGGGCCACTGCGCCGCCTGCCATTCGCCGCGTAACCTGACGGGAGCGGAGAAGGGCGGCAAGTCGTTCCTCGCCGGTGGTACGGTTGATGGCTGGGAGGCTCCGGCCCTCAACGGCTTGTCCAAGGCGTCGACGCCGTGGACCGAGGACCAACTGTTTACCTATCTGAGCACCGGGTATTCCGATGCCCATGGCGTGGCAGCGGGCCCGATGGGGCCGGTGGTGAGTGAGTTGTCGAAACTGCCCAAGGCGGATATCCGTGCGATGGCGGTGTACCTGGCGTCGCTCAAGGGGGATGCGGCGGCCGAGGCCCCGGCGGTTACGGCGGCCAATGTGCCGAATCCCGATGGCCGTCGGGTGTTCGAAGGTGCATGCAAGGCCTGCCATGCGGATGGCCTGGGACCGAAACTGTTTGGGGTGAGCCCGTCGTTGGCCACCAACACCAACGTGCACAGCGACCAGCCGGATAATTTGATCAAGGTGATTCTGCAAGGCATCAGCAAACCGGCGACCCAGGATCTGGGTTACATGCCGGGGTTCAAGGACAGTTTGTCCAATAGCCAGGTGGCGGATCTGGCGGCGTATCTGCGCGCGCAATTTGCGCCGAATGCGCCGCAGTGGAAGGGGCTGGAACAGAAGGTTGCCCACCTGCGCGCCAACCCCGGTACGCACTGATCGTTCAACGCCTATGAGGAGCAGATGGGGGCGCTGGCTTGTTACAGCGGAATCGGTGTTACACCCCGCACCACCAAATCACTGATAAACCCCAGCCAATCCTGCTGCTGCGCCTTTTCCGCCAGGTCTTCGCCCAGGAACGAACTTAGCGTGTGGCGGTTGGAGTTATAGAAGTAGCACAGCGAGGCGATCATCAAATACACGTGCTTGAGGTCCACATCCAGGCGAAACACGCCTTGGGCCTGACCCGCCTCGATGATCGGCCGCAGCACGCCTACCGCTTCACCCGACAGCCGCCGCATCTCGCCGGACTGCCGGGCATGCTTGCCCTGGTGCAGGTTCTCGATACTGAGGATCGCCACGAACTCCGGGTGCTTGACGTAGTAATTCCAGATAAACGCCACCAGGTCACGCAACGCCTGCTCCGGTGCGTCGAGGTTCAGCTTGAGCTTGCTTTCAGCGTGGTTGAACTGCTCGTAGGTGTGCTCCAGCACACAGACGAACAGGTGTTCCTTGCTGCCGAAATAGTAATAGAGCATGCGGTCGTTGGAGTCGGCTTCCTTGGAGATGCTGTCGACCCGCCCGCCGGAATAACCGTCGCGGGTGAACACCTTGACCGCCGCCTGGAGAATACGCGCGCGGGTCTGGTCAGCCTGTTGGGCGCGGATACCGGTTTTCTTGATCGCCATATCAAAGCGCCTTGCACGACAGTCAGGGCGCGAAATATAGCATGGGGTTTTTCGCGTCCGTTCTATGACCGACAAGTTCTGTAATAAAAACGCCATTGCGCTGGGGATTAAATCCGCGGCGGGCTATTTTGGTGCGTCTCAATAACTAGAGTAGCCATGGATGAAATACCAACCCTTCAGCCGTACCTTGATTGCCACCGCTCTGGTGTTGACGGTCAGTGGTGTGCAAGCCGCGTCCCAGGCCCCGGTGGGCGGTGAAAATGGCATGGTGGTGACGGCCCAGCATTTGGCAACTCATGTGGGCGTGGATGTGCTCAAGGCCGGCGGCAACGCGGTCGATGCGGCGGTGGCCGTGGGCTACGCGCTGGCCGTGGTGTACCCGGCGGCGGGTAACCTGGGCGGCGGCGGCTTCATGACCGTGCAACTGGCGGACGGGCGCAAGACCTTCCTTGACTTCCGCGAAAAAGCCCCGCTGGCAGCCACCGCCAATATGTACCTGGACAAAGATGGCAATGTCATCGAAGGCCTCAGCGCCAAGGGCCATTTGGCCGTGGGCGTGCCCGGCACCGTCTCGGGCATGGAGCTGGCCCTGAGCAAATACGGCACTCTCAAGCGCGCCCAAGTCATCGCCCCGGCGATCAAACTGGCGGAAAACGGCTTCGAGCTGGAGCAGGGTGATATCGACCTGCTGCACACCGCAACCGGCGAGTTCGAGAAAGACCAGGACATGCGCGGGATCTTCCTGCACAACGGCCAGCCGATGCAGGTCGGCCAGAAACTGGTGCAGAAAGACCTGGCCAAGACCCTCAAGGAAATCTCGGCCAAGGGCAGCGACGGTTTCTATAAAGGGTGGGTCGCCAAGGCATTGGTGGATTCCAGCCAGGCCGGCAAGGGCATCATCACCCAGGCGGACCTCGACAAGTACAAGACCCGCGAACTGGCGCCTATCGAGTGCGACTACCGTGGCTACCATGTGGTCTCGGCGCCGCCTCCAAGCTCTGGCGGCGTGGTGATCTGCCAGATCATGAACATTCTCGAAGGCTACCCGATGGCTGACCTTGGCTATCACTCGGCCCAGGGCCTGCACTACCAGATCGAAGCCATGCGCCATGCCTACGTGGATCGCAACAGCTACCTTGGCGACCCGGATTTCGTGAAGAACCCGATCGAGCACCTGCTGGACAAAAACTACGCGGCGAAACTGCGCGACGCCATCGAACCGCAAAAAGCCGGTGACTCCCAGGCGATCAAGCCGGGCGTGTCGCCCCATGAAGGCAACAACACCACCCACTATTCCATCGTCGACAAGTGGGGCAACGCGGTGTCGGTCACCTATACCCTCAACGACTGGTTCGGTGCGGGCGTGATGGCGAGCAAGACCGGGGTGATCCTCAACGATGAAATGGACGACTTCACCGTCAAGGTCGGCGTGCCGAACATGTACGGCCTGGTCCAGGGTGAAGCCAACGCCATCGCTCCAGGCAAGGCACCGCTGTCGTCGATGAGCCCGACCATCGTGACCAAGGACGGCAAGGCGGTGATGGTGGTCGGTACGCCTGGCGGTAGCCGCATCATTACCGCGACTTTGCTGACGATCCTGAATGTCATCGACTACAAGATGAACATCCAGGAGGCCGTGGACGCGCCGCGTTTCCACCAGCAATGGATGCCGGAAACCACCAACCTTGAAACCTTCGCGGTGAGCCCGGACACCCAGAAGATCCTCGAAAGCTGGGGCCACACGTTTGCCGGTCCGCAGGATGCCAACCACTTGGCGGCGATTTTGGTCGGTGCGCCGTCCCTGGGAGGCAAGCCGGTGGGTAACAACCGTTTCTACGGCGCAAATGACCCGCGTCGTAACACGGGCCTGTCGCTGGGCTACTAAACGCTGCTCATCGCTGTAGGGGCGTGCTCGCGAAACCTCACAAGCTCGCCCCTACAGCACTTTATCGACTGCGGCGAATGCCGCTTTCCGACGCGCTTCCCAGTCCCCTCGGATCACCACAACCGTCTCCTGATGCTGCTGCATCCACGCCAGGCTTTCCTGGAAAAATGCCTGGCGGTCCGCCAGTGCCGGCTGGCAGCGTTGGCCGTCGGCGGTCCATTCCACATCTTCCGGTGACAACAACAGGTGCAGGTCGTAGTGGCGGGCCAGCAGTTCGCTGTCGAGCCAGGCCGGGTAGGCGCCGAACAGGGTCTGGCTCCAGAGCTTGTTGGTCAGCAGATGTGTATCGAGGATCAACAGTTCAGGCTGCTTGGCGCGGGCGTCGTCTTCCCAGGCCATCTGGCCACGGGCGATGGCCGGGATGTCCGCCAGGGTAGTGTCGCGTTGATGGTGATCGATGAAATAACGCACGTATTCACCCACCATCAACCCGCCGAAATGTGCCTGCAACTCCGCCGCCAGCCAGCTTTTACCGCTGGATTCGGGGCCCGCCAGTACCACCACTTTCATGCGTGCAACGCCGGGTCGGCGCGCCATTCGCGCCAGCCTTGCACTGCGATCACGGTGAACAGCGCGTAGAGCGCGGCGGTGAGGTACAGGCCTTTGTAGAGGAATAGCCCGACGAAGATGACATCCACGGCGATCCACAGTGGCCAGCACTGCACGCGTTTCTGCGCCATCCACATCTGCGCTACCAGGCTGAAGCCGGTAAGGGCGGCGTCGAGCCAGGGTTGGGCAGCATCCGTCCAGTGGGCCATGGCGGCACCGAGCAACAGGCTACCGACTGCGCCCACCGCCAGGCTGGCCATGATCGCCGGGACACCGAGGCTGGTGACCTGACGTCCTTGCTTGACCTCGCCGGCACGGGTCCACTGCCACCAGCCGTAGACTTGCAACGCGGCGTAAACCACTTGCAGCAGCATGTCGGAATAGAGTTTCACGTCGAAGAACACCCAGGTGTACAGCAACACCATCACCAGGCCGATGGGCCAGCACCAGGGGTTTTGCTTGACGGTCAGCCACACAGCGATCACCCCGAGGGCGGCGGCGAACAGTTCAAGCCCGGACATGGTGGTTCCTTGGGAGAATGGGAGAGGGCAGTGATTGTAACGAAAGAAGATTGGCGTAGGAATTAACTGATGGGGTGAGCGGGGCTAGCCCGCTCCCCCCCGGATCAGACCTTGAATTGACGCAGCAGGCCGTCGAGTTGTTCGCTCAGACCACGCAAATGCGCACTCGCCACACTCGACTGCTCCGCCGCCAATGCCGTGCTGTGGGACAAACCGGCCGCCTCGGTGACGTTCTGGTTGATGTCCTCCACCACATGCGCTTGTTGCAGGGTGGCGCTGGCAATCGAGGCGTTGAGGCCGTTGAGGTTGCGCAGTGACTCGCCGATGGCGGTCAGGCTGGCGCCGGCCTGGCCGGCTTGTTCGATGGTCAGCTGTGAGGCGCTGTGGCTGTCGCTGATCACCTTGACCGCCGCTTCCGAGTGGCCTTGCAAGCGCTCGATCATGCCCTGGATCTCGGCGGTGGATTTTTGCGTGCGCTGGGCCAGCAGTCGCACTTCATCGGCCACCACGGCGAAGCCACGCCCTTGCTCGCCAGCGCGTGCTGCTTCAATGGCCGCGTTAAGGGCCAGCAGGTTGGTCTGGTCGGCAATCGAGCGGATTACTTCGAGCACGCTGCCGATCTGGGTGCTTTCTGCCGATAGGGTGCGAATCACTTCCACCGCCTGACTGATGGTGCCGGAGAGCTGATCGATCTGCTGCAGGCTGCTGTCGATATTCACCTGCCCTTGTTGGGCCTGGGCCTGTGCGTCGCGCATTTCGCTGGCGGCGTGTTCGGCATTCTTGGCCACATCCTGCACGCCGTAGGTGACTTCGTTGATGGCGGTGGCCACCAGTTCCATCTGCTGGGACTGTTGCTGGCTACGGTCATGGGCCTGGGTCGCGTTGCTGCCCAGCTCCTGCGAGGATTGGCCCAAGGCGTTGGCGCACACCTGCAACTGGCCGACTACCTGGCGCAGCTTGGCGGTGAAACTGTTGAAGTGCCGGGACAGTTGGGTGACTTCGTCCTGCCCATGGGTGTCGAGGCTGCGGGTCAGGTCGCTTTCGCCGCTGGCGATGTTGCCCATGGCGTTCACTGCAGCTTGCAACGGCCGCACAATACTGCGGGCGATCAGTGAGACCAGCAGCGCCATCACCAGCGCGATAGCCAGGCCGATGAACGAGGCTTTCCAGACTTGGCTGCTGAACTCGGCCTGCACATCGTCTACGTACACGCCGGAGCCGATGATCCAGCCCCACGGTTCGAACAGTTGGATATACGAGGTCTTGGCCACCGGCGCTTCGGCGCCCGGTTTCGGCCAGCGATAGTTGACGATGCCGGCGCCCTTGGCCTTGGCCAGGATCACGAACTCGTTGAACACGGCAAACCCATCGGGGTCGCGGATGGCCGAGAGGTTCTGGCCGTCGAGCTTGGGGTTGGCGGGGTGCATGATCATCACGGGAGTGAGGTCATTGATCCAGAAATAGTCATCATGGTCGTAGCGCAAGCCACGCACCGCGCTCAACGCTTGCTTCTGGGCGGCTTCACGGGTCATCACGCCGGTGGTTTCGAGACCGTGATAAAACGTCAGGATCCCGCTGGCGGTCTGGACCACGT
This sequence comes from Pseudomonas simiae, assembly GCF_000934565.1. NCBI lineage: Bacteria > Pseudomonadati > Pseudomonadota > Gammaproteobacteria > Pseudomonadales > Pseudomonadaceae > Pseudomonas > Pseudomonas simiae. Next base: position 2,784,072 of record NZ_CP010896.1, read on the forward strand.
GTTGAGTCTGCTGGCGCTTGGCCTGGTACAGGTCGTCTCGGATCTGCTTGAGCATCAGCATACCCAGGGCCAACAGCATCAGCACGGCGACTATCAGGATCAGCCACAGGCGTCGGCTGATCGACATATTGCGCAAACTGTTCATGGTCCTGTCACTCCGTGCTTTTTATAATTGTGGGGCTGCATCGACTTTTCCGCCTTGTCTGATAGGCTTTCGGCCTGCATTCGGAAAACCTGAGTACTGTCTGATATTTCACAAGATTTTTGCAGCTCGGGGTTGAAACTCAACACCGTATCTTGTCGTCAGTGAACCATTAAAAAGATCAACAAGGCTTGCCATAGAGCAAGACCTTTGGGGGAAGCATGGATTTTTGGACCGCCATACAGGCATTGATTCTTGGCGTTGTGGAGGGGCTTACCGAGTTCCTGCCGATTTCCAGCACCGGCCACCAGATCATCGTCGCCGACGTGCTCGACTTTACCGGCGACCGTTTCAATGCGTTCAATATCATCATCCAACTGGGCGCGATCCTGGCAGTGGTGTGGGAGTTCCGTGGCAAGATTTTCGAAGTGGTCAGTGGCCTGCCGACCCAGCGCAAGGCCCAGCGGTTTACCGTCAACCTGCTGATCGCCTTCCTGCCGGCAGTGGTGCTGGGGGTGATTTTCGCCGACCTGATTCACCACTACCTGTTCAACCCGATCACCGTGGCGACGGCGCTGGTGGTGGGCGGCATCATCATGCTGTGGGCCGAGCGCCGCGAGCATGAAGTGCATGCCGAAACCGTCGATGACATCACCTGGAAAGACGCACTCAAGGTCGGTCTGGCCCAGTGCCTGGCGATGATCCCAGGGACTTCCCGCTCCGGCTCGACCATCATTGGCGGCTTGCTGTTTGGCCTGTCGCGCAAGACCGCTACCGAGTTTTCGTTCTTCCTGGCGATGCCGACCATGGTGGGTGCCGCTGTGTATTCGGGCTACAAGTACCGCGACCTGTTCCAGCCTGCGGACTTGCCGGTGTTTGCCATCGGCTTTGTGACCTCGTTCATCTTCGCGATGATTGCGGTGAAGGGCCTGCTCAAGTTCATCGCCAGCCACAGCTATGCCGTGTTTGCCTGGTACCGCATTGCATTCGGCCTACTGATCCTGGCGACCTGGCAGTTCGGCTGGATCGACTGGGCGGCCGCGAAGGCATGATGATCCAGCATCCACGCCTGAAGGCGGCGATCTTCCTGCTGCTGTGCGCAGCGCCGTTACTGGGTTCAATCTTGGTATGGCAGCGCGGCGAGACCGTGATCCCGCTGGCGGCCTATGGCGTTGTCAGCGTGATCGCGTTCTTCCTCTACTGGAGTGACAAGCGTAAGGCCCGTACCGACAGTTGGCGCACCCCGGAAAACATCCTGCACGCCGTGGAACTGGCGGGCGGCTGGCCGGGGGCGTTGATTGCCCAGCAAGTGTTCCGCCACAAGACGCGCAAGGTGTCTTACCAGGTGCTGTTCTGGGTGATCGTGCTGCTGCATCAAGTGTTCTGGCTGGACCAGATGTTTCTGGGGGGGACACTGGTTTCAGTGCTTTAGGCCCGGATATCCGCACTGGGCCAAGGATGGCCCATTGCGTCGGCCCACGGATTCAAGCCGGAGTGAGGGCTCACCGAGCCTAGGCGAGGTGCCGAGTGGTGGGGCGAAGACCTTTTGCTTGCTTTTGGGGCTTTCCGAAAGTGAGCCGCCGTAAGGGCGGAACCCTAAGTAGCCGTTACCGCAGGAATGGATATGTACTCATTCCAACTCAAGCGCATGGTCGGCTTGGAATCCGCAATCGCAGGCAAGCCAGCTCCCACCTATTGATCGATTTACATCGGATAGGTCTCGGGCGACTTTCAGGCCGTCACGGGAGCAAGCTCTCTCGCCACAGGCCCGGCGCAACACCGAAAATTGATGTAGATACCTGGGGTGCAACAGCACGTCAATCACCCAGCAACAGCCCGATCTGCGTGCGCTTGGGTAACTTGCTGACCACCAACTGGTGGGAGCGCTGGAGCAAGCCACGCAGTTCATCAGCGTCCAGCGGGTAGGGCGTGTTCATGATGATCCACTGCGCGCGCGCCAGGTAGGGCGCCGGGTGGATGCCTGGGCGGTCCACGTGGCCGAGGAACAGTTCCTTATCGACCTTGAACGCCAGCGATTCACCGCGCAGGTTCTGCAGGGCAAACATCTTGTTGCCGGCAATCGAAAATACGCGCACACCGCCCCATTTATAGTCTTCCCGCGCGCCGGGCAGACTCAGGCAGAAGCTGGCGACTTGTTCTTCGGTCATTTTCATAGCAAGCGGTCTCCACAGCCTTTGAAGCCTTCTTCCAGGTAGTCGATCCAGGCCCGGATCGCCGGCAGCACACCGCGCCGATGCGGGTAAACCGCTTGCAGCCAGCCGCCAGGCAAGGACCACTCCGGCAGCAGTTGCACCAGCCGGCCGTTAGCCAATTCCTCTTCACAGTACATCATCGGCAGTACGGTGAAGCCCAGGCCCATGATGGCGCTGGTTTTGCGCACGATAAAATCGTCGATACCCAGGCGAGCCTCCATCGCCAGGTCGTGGGCGTTGCCCTGAGGGTCGAGAATGCGTTGATGCACCAGGCGATCCGCCTCCAGCGCGCCGAGGATCGGTAACTGTTTGAGATCCTCAAGGGTCGCCACGTGGCGACCGAGCATGAGCGCGGGGCTGGCCACCAGCACGGTCTGGGCCTGGCGCAGGCGCTTGGTGACCAGCAGCGGGTCTTCATCGCCCAGTTCGCGTACGCGCAGGGCGACATCGATGCCCTCGGCGACCAGGTCGACACGGCGGTTGACCAGGGTCATCTCCAGCTGCACCTGGGGATGAGCCGCAAGAAATCCAGCCACCAGTTCCGGCAAGATGTGCTGGGCCATGCCCACCGGGCAACTGACGCGCAGCCTCCCACGGGGTTCGCTGGACATGCTGGCCACCGCCTCATCGGCCATTTCCGCCTCCAGCAGCATCGCCTGGCAATGGCGCAGGTAGCGCTCGCCGACAGCCGTGAGGGTGAGTTGGCGGGTAGTGCGTTGCAGCAGGCGCGCGCCGAGGCGTTCTTCCAACTCGGCGATCCGCCGCGACAGTCGCGACTTGGGAATTCCCAGCAGCCGGCCGGCGGCAGCGAAGCCACCGGCTTCCACGACTTTGGCGAAATAGTAGAGGTGGCCTGTTTTCCTAGAGAAACCATTGATCAAAACTGATATTTCCTTTATCGATCAACGGGCTAGAAAGGTTTTGCTTTTGACGAATGATCAAAATCCGGGCTTTGATCAAGCTCATTGATTGAGACTAGGATAGCCGACGAGGAGAGGCTGGTGGAGCTCTCCAAATGCTGAAAGCAATGTATTGGCTACGGACGCAACATCACCTTTTACAGGAGCCGGTCACCACAGCGATCGAACGCATGTGCCAGGTGATCCAGCCAAGCCCTGACAGCTGGCAACACTCCACGCCTGTGCGGGTAGACCGCTTGGAGCCACGCAGGGGCGCAGTGCCAATCGGGGAGCATGCGAACAAGCTCTCCGCTGGCTAGCTCGCTCTCACAGTGCATTAACGGCAAAACCGTGAAGCCCAGGCCTCCCAGCGCCGCTTCCTTGCGCATGATGAAGTCTTCGACACCCAAACGGGCAGGCATGGCTATCTCGAAACGCTCGCCGGCCTGATTGAACATCCGCATTCTGGCAAGGCGATCAGAGTCTAGAGCCCCCAGGAAGGGCAGAGCCATCAGTTCTTTGGGGTGAGAAACAGGGTGGGCGGCCAGGAAGTCTGGAGAAGCCACAACCTCCGTACGAGCCTCACGCAAACGCTTGGTGACGAGGTTTGGCTCCTCATCTTCGGCTTCGCGAACGCGCAGGGCGACATCAATACCTTCATTGATCAAATCGACTCGGCGATTGACCAACAGCAGATCGAGCTGGACTTGTGGGTAACGGGTGAGGAAATCACGAACCAGTGGATTTAAGAATTGATTTGCCAAACCGACCGGGCTGCTCACCCGCAGAGGGCCCCGTGGCTCACTGGTTGCGCTGGCAACCACTTCATCGGCTTGCTCTGCTTCCAAGAGCATTGCCTGGCAGTGGCGCAGGTACCGTTCACCTAAAGCAGTGAGCTGCAATTTACGTGTTGTGCGTTGAAGGAGGCGAGCGTTTAGCCGCTCCTCCAGTTCCGCAATACGGCGGGATAACCTTGATTTTGGAATCCCCAGTAGGCGGCCTGCCGCAGCGAAACCACCAGCCTCCACGACCTTCGCGAAATAGAAGAGGTCATTCAAATTTCGGGGTTCACCAATAGCCACTTTTGGACGACCTTAAGACATAGGGAGCGAGGCATGCAGGGCATGCATTATGCCTGAGTCGTCCGAGGCCTGTACCCATTCACATTTGGGGTATGAAGGTCAGCTACGCCGCTGAGATGTGAGTCATGACGCTTGTACGCTGAGCTTCACGACTTCTTCAGGCGATTGCTGACGGTTTGCCGTGAAACCCCCAGCCTCCTAGCCTGCGTGTTGGGTGCTGTGAAAATACGGTACAACGCGCGTTCGTACTGGTATCCGTATCCCGCTGCACTGGGGCTAGCGTCTGGATCTTTCATCCTTCCATCTCTCAGTCCACCCTTATAACGGCGGGCCCATGCCCCCCAATCCTTGATCCATGGCGTAATGGAAACAGAAATGTACCGGCGAAGATGTCATTTTGCCATAGTTTTCGGGGGGCAGCAGACGGTGTGGATTCTGTAAGGGAGGCGAGGAGTTAACGGTGGCTTACTCCTTAGGCTTGGCATGTCCTAGCATGCTGCAAGCTTCTCTCTGAGTCAGTCAGTCTTCAGTCGGTACCGATCGTTCCCAAAGAAAGCCCACTGTTGATCGACTCATCCCAAGCCGCCTGGCGGTCTCTGCCTTGCTCAAGCCAATCTCTTTGCACTCCAGCACACTTTTCAGCTTGGTCAGGTTCACTGGTCGAGCGGCAGGCCGCTTCACTAGGTCAAATCCAGCAAGATGGGTAGCGATATCTGCGTCACTGACGCGTTCTTGGAGTGCCTCCAATTCCGCTGCGGCTTTTGCGAGCAAAGTAGAGGAGGGCGTCTTGTTACAAGTCGAAAGAATTAGTGCCATGAAAGCCAAAGGGCTCATGCCGAGAGCCTCGGCGAGTTCTACGAATTTATCAATAGTGGGGCTGCTTTCGGCGTTCTCGATTTTGCTCAGGTATGTGCGCGATGCTGCGTGGGCAAGGTTTTCCTGAGTGAAGCCTAGATTCCCTCGAATTGCTCGAACGACCGCTGCCAGTGCTGGCTTCAACAAGATGATGTCCTCAAAAGAGAGGATGTAGCCATGTTGTCGTGTACAGTTACACGTCATATGGTGTATAAAACTGTACGTCCTGCTGTCGGTGATCTTGCTTGCACTGGCCGGGGCACTAATCAGCGGCGTGGCAGGACACAGCGGGCTCAGCATGCACAGCAATGAGTATGGTTTGCGTACGCAGCGTGACCGCGGTTGGAGGCTCACTCAATTCTTTCAATTATTTACTAAATCGCACCGCGTACTACGAGCCTACTAGAGGACGGGGGCGTATCGCTCGTTGTTCGTAATAGTTTCATCAATTGTCGAGAATCAAGCACATGTTTAATTGTGATTACGCGCGAGTCCGCCAGATGGCTGAGGAACACCAGGGCGCCTTGCAAGGCTTGCCTCCAGAAGTCGTCCGGGCTCAGCACGTCGACTGGGCGGTCGGTGTCGACGCATTTCTTTTCAGCGCAGCGAGAGTGGGGGAGCGCTATGTAGCGCTTGTCTACAGTGATCAATCGGGAGTGTCGAAAAACGGTATGACAATCGCGACACCTCCCGTGCGGTGCATCGCCGAGAAGGACGGCTTCAAGCTGGTTCGCAGTATCGGAGGAGATCACTACGTGATCACAAGCGAGCACGACTGTTGAAAGTCTAGAGGCCCAGATTATCTGTAGCACCGAGCCGGATGAAGAAAAGGACAATTAACCTCAACTTCATTTCCAACGTTTACCGCATGAACGACGCCATCAGGAGGGGTTTGATGGGTATTCAGATAGCCGCGCCTTCCGAAAACCGAAGCGCTTAAGGATGAAAAATGGCTGACCTCGAAAAAATAACCGTGACGATCAAAAATTATGACGTCCAAGCGCAAGGCGATCTTGATGCTCTTTACAGTCGAGTGCGACTTGAAGATGCAAACGGAGAAACATTCTATTTCAAACAGGTGGTTGTTCCGAAATACCTGAAAATTCATGGTGCGATGGCGACCGAGACTCCACAAACCTGGTATTTCAAGAGAATCTCGAAAAAGACCATTGTGGTGCTGGCTTTTGAAAACAAAGCCGGAAAAGTTGAATACGATCTGGATGACATCCGGTTGATCGCAAGATCGACAATATTGAAAGGCGTGGTGTTCTCGCTCGGCTCAATTCCTGCGGCCATTATTGCTGCCACGGCAACATTTGGACTCGGGTTGGTCATCATGCCGATGGGGCTCTGGTATGGATACAGGAACATTTTCAAGCTTCCAGCGATGCTTGGTCGCAAAACACTCCTTAGCGATTTTGCGAAGCACGGAATCATTGTTCGCTAATCACCGCGAACGTTAGTTCGACGTGCGTTGTGGTTGCGTAGTCGAGAGATCGCTAACTTATGAAACTGACCTCTCTACCTCCCGTCCGACCTTTGCTTGGGAGGCGTAGCCTGGACTTGCAATCTATGGATAAGGCTGACGGACAACTGCGCAGCACCCACTCAACTAACCATGAGTACATACGTGCTCCCAGGGCGTCGTGATGAGTGATATCTGGCTACGAGAACGAGAACGAAGGAAGGCGCTATGGCTGCTCGCTGAACTGGTACCGGGCGATCAAAGCGCACGAGCGATCCTGGAACGATTGGATGAGCTTGAACGACTTGATCATGAAGTTCCATTGAGCGCCTGCCATCTCGACCACGCTGAACTGGTTCGGCTGCCTAGGGAGGCTCATCCCGTAGGGTGCTGGATTATTCGCGATGCAGATATCCCAGAACCTTGGAGATCCCGCTTCGCGGTGGCTCTGGGGTCAGCAGGTCGCGTGGAGGCAGGATTCTATTGGCATGATTGGACTGATTTTCTAGAGGCTTGGGAGCGCGAAGTCGCGCACGTGGAACAACATCGATTGGCGCTTGATGACGAGTAACGGCAATTTCCCGAATGCCCACGATGTTACTCCAGTGGATCAGAGTGGTCTCTTGAGTATGGAAAGCAGGGAATTAGTCAGCGGGAGGAGAATGATGGAGAAGCACGTAAGAACGCTGGGCCGTGACAACCTATCAGAACTCGAATCTGTTGAACGACTAGTAGCGTCAATCGGGCCAGCGGCGTTCGAAGCCGATGTACGATTTTTATCGAGCCTGCATACCGTTGATACCGAGTCAGCTATCCAATCGATCAGCCGCCTCACCCATCCCTCCCTAATCGGGATGAGCGAGACACCCTTCCAAATTTTCCAACGGCTGTGTGACGACCTTGTATTGCGAGCTCCGTCGTTGCTTCAGCGCCCAAGTTATCGATACAGAAATGGTGATAACACAGCAGTTCCTTTTGGACTCTGGTTGAGCATCGTTCGGCATGCCCGAGAACATTTTGACCCAGCAGGGTTGGATGCGGATTTTTTGGTCGCAAGAATACGGGAGGGGCATTCGAGCAAGGGAGCCTTCGATGCTCTTATTGCTTCGAAGCGCCCCAAGTGATGGGAGACATTGACTCCAGGCGATAAGCACCCGATACGCGTCTCGCCTCCACTCCATCACCAAGTCTCTGTGGTTGGCCAGGAAAGGTTATCTCTCGCGTTGCAAAGGCGTGATGACGATTCCCAGAACGCCTCCGCAGCACCTTCTTGGGATAGCTTCTGGTCGTGCCCAGAGTACAGGGCGCTGGCAAAATGAGCGTTTGGCTAGTCCACATGGGGTAATTTGCACCGATGATGGCTGTAAGTCGATTGGCAAGTGTCCAACAAAAGCGGACGCTCTCAGACAGCTCACTAGCTGGTTCTGAGTATCTCCGCAGTTCGACGCGCCATCGCAACAGGTCGATTTTCAACAGCCTCGTTTGGATGCCAAGCGCTTTAGATACCGGTCGTCTACGCTTCCGAACCAACGATAGCTGACGGTGTCATAATGATGTCATGTGGGGAGCGTCGATGCTCTTACCCACTTAATCAAAAAATGCGTGCCATCATGCCTTCGACCGACGATTTCCGATTCAACGCCCATCATCGCTTGCTAGATCTCGACGCAGCCACAAACCAACTCATGATGCTTGTCGTCTCGCACGAGATGACAGGCAGCTGCTGGGATGAAGCTGTGTCCCGTCACGCGCAAGCTTACGCAGCCTGGGCCTCCATACTCACTGGCATTCAAACCGATCCGCTGCCTGTCCTTGATGGTCGTCCGGTAGAAGGGAACAGCTCTACGGCTAAGTAGCATCCAACGCTCGAAGATCTTCAGAAGCCTCCCTTTAACCGGGGCGAAACAGCTTTTGTTGGCAAGAATCGTCATGAGCCTTCCGTGATAGGTGGAGAGTGACCAGCGTTCGGCTACAGTGCAAGGACTGCAGGGAGTGACGTATGAGCTGTTCAATTTGTGGGGCGTCGGCTGGGGTGCTGGAACCCAACTTCCATGGTGTGATAGTTGAGCGTTGAGTGCGGTAGCTAGGTTGTAAGCGCCGACGGTCTCAAAAAGAAGGAGTTCTGGGGAAAGATAGTGACCGTCCAGGCGACAAGGCTGTGGCTCGTTAGTCAGAGGCTGGGGCACCACCATAGGCCGGTGATTACTGCCGATACCGTACGCTGGGAAAATAACTCAATCGACAGGTGCGGGAAGTCTCAAAACTTTAGGGTGCGCGAGACCATCCTATGACTACCTGCAGATAGGACATCAGCGGGTTTGTTCGCGGCGACAGCAATCGAGCCAATGCGCTCGTTGGAGCTAACTCGAAACGCGGAGCTGCTTATCGGAGTAAGCGTTACCCGAATCGCTGGCGGCAGGTCGATGCGCGTAAATGCACCATTCATGCTCACTCCCATGTCCAGCCGTTGAGGTTGGCCGGTGGCTCAAGCGGCAGTTCGTACTGCTCAACATCGATTAGCAACCATCCGCCGGCCGGCTCGTTGCTGCCGTCGACAATCGGCCCTTGCAGCACCAGACCGCTGGATTTATGAAATGTATGTGCTGGATTTGTTGGGAAGATGCAAAGCTTCAATACGAAGTAGGGGAGTGGCAGGTCATCGATTGCTCCGCTTGCGGGCGCTATTTCATTAGCAGGCAATTCATGCAAGAGAATGTGGGGAAGACGCTAGACGTAGAGGCTACCCGACAGCTCATAGTTGACGCGATACGCGCTGGCGTAATTCCAGCCGTCAGCGAAGGAACGGCTCGTTTCACCGTGGCACGCAAGCACCCCAAATGAGTCTAGGAGAATACGCGCCTGAAATGAAGCGGCGCTAAATCCTGAATTCGAAACGGATCGTAAGAAGGGCGACGTCGTCCGATCAACGTCGCCCAGTCGTAGCTTAGACCTTACTTAGACTCCATCGTGGCCGCTTGATTGCCGCCTTGCTCGGCAATCTTCGACAATTTGTCGTCCGTAGCCTTCTCCTCCGCAAGCGTTGCGCTGAGGAGCTTGGCAGCATCCGTCAGATTCAAATGTTTGGCCATGGCGATCAGGGTGCCATAACTGGCAATCTCGTAGTGCTCCACCTTTTGCGCGGCGCCGATAAGTCCCGCATCCAGAACGGCACCTTTCTCGATTTCCTCCAAAAGCTCTTTCGATTCTTCGACCAGTCCTTCCATCGCTACGCACTTCATGCGCTTGAGTTTTAAGCCAGTCAATTCGACGAGCTGATCAATCCGTTCAATCTGTCCTTGGGTTTCCTCCAAGTGCGCATTGAAGGCTTCAGCCAAGAGAGGATTGGTCGCCGCACGTGCCATGCGGGGGAGGGCGCGAGTGATCTGTTTCTCCGCGCTGTAAATATCGGAAAGTTCGTGGATAAACAGGTCTTCAACAGTTTTTCTAGCCATCTTATTTCTCCTCTCCACTGTATAAGTCTCGGTGTCGAGACGCGTCATTTGCATGTCCACGCATGTGGGCTGCATGAAGAAATGACCAGTCGTTGGAATCAGGCGTTCAAATTTTGTTGGTGCTCAATGAAAACGTGCGGGCAACTCGAACCCGACAGACGGTTAAAATGTAATAAAGTATTTCTGGCTTCTATGCGGTCAACAGACTGTGTTCATTCAGAGTGTGTGTTATGAGATTTTCCCTTTTCTGCCAAGCGCTATCCAATTGGGCTGGCAGCCCGAAGACATTTTTGAGCGCAATTCTGTTGATCATCGCCTGGGCCGCGACCGGCCCATACTTCCACTACAACGATACATGGCAGCTTATCATCAATACGTCGACCACGATCATTACCTTTCTGATGGTGTTTCTGATTCAAAACACCCAGAACCGTGACAACGACATCCTGCATTTGAAGCTCGATGAGCTTATACGAGCTACCCACGATGCGCAGAATGCCACGCTGGGTTTGGAGCAAATGGGGTCGAGTGAACTCAGAAAACTTCGTGAGCAATACCGCACGTTAGGTGAATCGGGTCAGATTAAGGTTGATTCTGCACGCAGTGATGATCATCGCTAGATTATCCATCTGTAAATCTGAGATATTATTTCATACAGACCTTCACCAACCGTCCATAGAGAATGTCCATGTCCAAGCTCGCAGAATACCGCCAATTAGAAAGACATCTCGCAGAACAACTCAAGGCGCTGGAAGCGCTTAAAGGCGACGCTGATCTTAAAAAAGAAATTGAGTTCGAGACTAAGCTGCGTGATCTCCTTGCGAAATACGGTTACAGCCTGAAAGACGTAATCAACGTGCTTGACCCACGAGCTGGTCGCCGCGAACCCGCTGTCCAATCGAATCTTGGACGCCGTAAGGCACGGCAGGTCAAGACCTATAAAAATCCGCACACTGGTGAAGTGATCGAAACCAAGGGCGGCAACCATCGCGGACTTAAAGACTGGAAAGCTGAGCACGGTTCTGAAACCGTTGAGTCATGGCTGACCAAATGATTGTACGTTGAGATAAAAGAGCTCTACGGGGCTCTTTTTTCGTCGGGCGCGGAGTTGCAGCGTTGCGCGCGCTGTTAGGGCGAACGATATTGCGGCAGGGCGTCACCGACAGCGTGATCTACTGAGTGCAGTTGACCAAATATCGTGGTTGCACCGAGGGCAGTCTGCTCTTTGGGCTTCCACGATATGCTGGGAGAACCCGCAATTTACACAGCAATACAAACCCGACGCAGGCGCAGTTTCAAACTCGGCACGATGCTCTAATGGCAGGACGGACAGCCCAGGGCGCAGATCCTTCTGTTCGAAAAAATAAAGGCTGACGTCGCCGTCGGTCTCAACCAGCCCGAGCCTTACTTGTCCGAGATGTTCAACCCCTTGCTGTCGTAACTCCATCAACAATTCGTTAGATGAGATGTTCAGCGTTTCTAAAGACTTGAGCTCATAGAGACCGTCACGGATCACGGTTACCGGAAGCCCATCCATCCAAGCTTCAAATTTTTTACTCTTCGTCATTATCAGGACGGTGAGGCGGTAGAGAAGCAGGAGCGTAAGAAATACTACGGCGACCGGGAGTAGCGGAACGTCATGGTAAAAGGACACGTCTCCTGCGGCGGAGCCCAATGTTAAAATCACGACTAGCTCAAAAAGTGAAAGCTGTCTGATCCCTCGTCGACCGCTGGATTTCAAAAAAAGAAAAACTGCGAGAAAAGCGAATGTGGCCCTGAAACCTACCTCCACTAAAAACGCTAAGGGAAATTCGTCTATCAGCATCCGCTGGATATCAAAAGGCGACATCTTGTCCTCGATTTTATTCTCAAAGTAAACGACAGATCGAAACAGCCTTTGGTTTCAAAAGCTGATGTCGGAGTATCCAGCGGGTAATCGGACTTTGCGGGCGGCTACGAATGAAGCGCATTTATCAAAAGCCCGCGTCATAGCACGCCCTGCTACGTTGAGCTGGGTCGCCAGGTGACATCGGTAATGCCGTATTTTTCGGCTTGAGGTTTGGACACCATCTTCAGTGGCGGGCGACCAGGCCTGGGAATGGGCGCTACACCCGCATCGCAGCTAGCCCAATGCCATGCATCGGCGTTTTGCATTGCTTTGCTACGGATGATGAAGGATTTTGGCGCATCATGAAGCTTGTAGTTGATGACGAATAGATTGTTTTCCATGACTCACTCCGTCTGCTCTGATCTAACGGAGTCATCGGGCGCGGAAAAATTCAAAAAATCAGGGCCTTCAGCACCGGACTGGTTTCATGAGCAGTAGTGTTGCAGGCCTACAGGCTCAGCACCAACCATGGCCTGCCTGGTCTTACCATTTCGAAGCCAAGCTTAGCGTTTGCTAATCGGTTTACCGGGCTGCAAAAGCTCCGCAACTGCTGTCACCAATTCATCGAGTGACCAGGGTTTGTGCAGGTAAATGGTACGAGCTGGCACTGCGGTGCTCTCGATCAGATATCCCGAGGTAAGTATCGCAGCGATGTGAGGCCACCTGCCTTTAACCATCTCTATGAATTCAATGCCTTGGACTTGTCCGGGAACGCCGTGATCGGCGATCACCAAGGCGCATTCACCATGTGCTTCGAGCAGATAGGTCAACGCATCATCCGCCGTCGCGAACGGGACAGTCTTCGCGCCAATCTCATCCATGATATCGGTCATGAGCAACTGTAAAGTTGGGTCGTCCTCAATGACGATGACCTCACCGCGAATCGGCAGCAATCCTTCCCAGTTTACGTTCAAACAATCCTCCTCTAATCCGAGAAACCGACCGAACGGGCGGAACGGTTTGCATGAGTGTAAGCGAAAATATCGCGTGTGCCTTGAAAGCGCTTGGAGCACGCGGGATTCTCGACTCACGATATGTCCCTTGCAGATATCCTCGCAGCGTATTTGAGGAGCGTGGCGCCTCGCTTTTCTAGTCGCCCCGCAAGAGCATCGGGTTCAGAACCAATTGTGCGCTTCGGGCTATGGGTGCTGCTTAGCAATCCCTTGATCTAGATCAAACATTACGCAATTTTTCGAACCTTCACCCCGAGGTATCTATCAAAACAACCTGTGCCGAGTAGGCGCATTTAGAATCATTCCGATTCGAAAGCGATTGCGACAAATCGGGTTCAGGTAGATCTCGGAGGCAGGGTGCGCCGGACATGAGTAACGCTTCGGGTTGATCGTCAATGAAGCCTTGAACACGTCGATTTCAGCGTTGGGCATTGGTATGCGCGAGCCTGAACAACCTTGTGTAGCAACCCTTCGAGAACATCAGCCTTGGGATCGTTTCGGATAGATGAATTCAGAACATGCTAGAAGCAAGGATGCACCTCAAAATGCGGAGCGCACATGGATTACATCGATCTGATTCAGTGGCCAGCGATGGCTGTAACAGTCATCTCAGCCTGGTTCATCGGCTCGCAACGAGCGTACCGCCGGATGATCGCTTTTTGGGGGGGGCATCCTAAGCAATACGCTTTGGGTGGCCTGGGGACTTCATGCTGAGGCGTATGCTCTGATTTCTTGAGTGCGTACTGTTGGGAATGAATGCCCGAGGTTTTAAAAAAAACTTCGACGGGCACCGTCATTATTGAATCTTCTGATCTTCTTTGCCCTTCGAATTTTTCCTTAATCCACGAAGGTTCATCAGAAAAAGGCAAACCTGCAATACGATCAACGCATATGCTCCTGCGTAGGCGCCCCATATGACCACAACACGTTGCTCACGCTGAAGCACACAAACCCTGTCATTCGCCGTTTTGGTCGCTGCAATCCGATGAGCGATGCGGCCAGAACGGTGACGACCATCGCTGGCCACTGAATCCAATCCCAATAAGACAAATTATCCTCAATACATTCGTGAGCCGGAGTGCTGTTTGGATGCCAGGCTGATCAGTCAGGCTGCTCTTCGTCGGATAGGGGTTTCGATTTGCCGAGAACGTAGCAGGGGATGGAGCTGACCATTAGGATGTGTTGTCACAACAATAGATGTTAGTGACCAACCCTCAACGAGCTTAACGTTTACTGCATTGGTCGAAAGCGCTTCCATGATTTGCGTTGCCTCGGACATATCCATTTTGTCTTTCTCAAGCTGAGGGGTTCAACTGTTAGGCGCCCGTCCCGGATGAGGGTTCCTCTACCTAAGATCGTGGCCCTGAATTGCGTGATCACCAAGCCTCTGAAAGCCTTTATCAGAATGGGTTGGGCATAGACAAAAATACCGAGATGTTAGGAGGACAGGCGGTGGTCGAACGCCACATAACTGCTCGTCTACACTGCTTCACCAATGACGGAGGAGGTGTCCATGCCGAGCCGAATGATGACCGTTAAAGACTTGCAGGTGAATGTCTCAATCACCGGCCAAGGCCCTCCGCTACTCCTACTCAACGGTCTGGGAGGTTTGATCAAAACCTTCGATGCTCTGCGCGACGAACTAGGCGACTACACAACGATCACGTTGGACTTACCTGGTGTCGGCAAGTCGCAGATGCCCCGCTGGCCTATGCGTTTGCCGAGTCATGCCGATCTGATCGCCGAAATGCTCAAGCAACTGGGTTTTGACCATGTTGATGTATTCGGCGTGAGTTGGGGCGGTGCTTTGGCGCAAGAGTTGGCTCTTCGTCATCCCACGATGGTACGCAGGCTTATCCTGGCGGCGACCTCTGCGGGCCCGGTACTACTGGTAAAGCCCGCCGACATCCTGGAATTTTTTAGAGGGAACGCAGGCGGCAAACAGCCCGAACGAGATGGTTCAGCCAATTCGACACAGGCGCTGCTGCGTTTCGGTGTTGTAAAGCGAATGCTAACCGTACGCCTGCGAACCTATCACCGCCAGCTAACCGCTTTAGTAGGCTGGACAAGTCTGCTGCGGTTATCCCGTTTGCGCATACGCACGCTCATCCTCATCGGCGATCGTGACACCCTCGTGCAGCCATACAACGCGCATATCCTGCGACGCTCAATTCCACAAGCCGAACTGCGCGCGCTCAAGGGTGAGGGGCATTTTTTCGTAGTGACCAGTGCCAGGCGAACTGCTGTTTTGATACGGGAATTTCTTTGCCGGCAGCAGAACGGTGAAGGCCCAGCGCCGGAGATCGCTAACCGCGCTGGTAAGCAACGCTTGCAGCCAGCTAAGACTGTTTAATCTTTGCCATGCTAAAACTCTTACTGCTGTATAGCGGCTACAGCCCCATGCTTCTGGCATTTGCCCCACGTCCCGAGAAAAATTAAGGGGATCTCCGTAAGCATCCAGAATGCCGCCAATCCGTTCAAACTCTTCGGTTCTCCTATGGTCAACCTGACAGGTATTGATTGTCATATCAGAGGTGAGCCAATGGATAACTATCACATCAAAAAAACGGAAAAACTTTGGGAACTCGTCAAAGAGGGCGCGCAACGCGCCTCCAAGACCGCATCTACCAAAGCAGAAATTACCGAGATAGCGAGCGAATTTCTTCAGGGCAAGACAGCCTCTCTCAAAATCCACAAAGAGGACGGCACGATTCAAGAGGAGCGTACATTTCCCCGATCAGCAGATCCTAGAAAAACCAAAGGCTGAACGGCCTAGTTACCCAAGGAGGGGCAGTGCCCATTGCACCGGAGTGCCTTGCACGCGGTTGACTAGAGGGCTGGACGCATTGCGAGTGAACTTCGTCTCAAACACAGGTGCTGATCATGGTAATTGCATGTCTAGGATGGGGATCGCTGATCTGGAAACCGGACACCTTACCGCTTGCGAGCGAGTGGTTTATGGACGGCCCTGCGTTGCCCATCGAGTTCGCGCGGGTCAGTGATAACGGAGATCTGACGACAGCCATCTGTGCAAACGCACCTGGGTGTAAAGTGCTTTGGGCGGTATTGGATCTGGACAAGCTTGATGCGGCACGCGAGGCTCTTAGAATTCGGGAAGGGGTTCCTCAAGACCGGGAGGATGGCATCGGTACTTTCGTGGTCGGGACGAACCCAGCGGGAGTCATCGCTGAATGGGCGATCGCCCGCCGATTGGACGCGGTAGTTTGGACAGGACTGCCTCCAAGGTTCGGAGGCGTCGAGGGGCTCGTCCCCGCTGCCGAGGACGCTGTTGCCTATCTCGCCGGCTTAAGCGGAGAAATACTTGAGAGCGCGCGCGACTACATCAAACAAGTGCCGTCGCAGATCGATACGCCTTACCGGCGCGATATCATTTCTAGGATAGGATGGCAGTGAACCGCGCTGAAGCCCGGAACGATTCCCGCCATCATGCCCATTCGTGGGTCTGCGGTACCCAGGACGGGGATCCTTCTACGATGAAGAAAGTGGGAGTCGTTGCGTTCGCGGTCTTCAATCCATGAGTTTGTGCAGCATCCAGTCGTGTAGGTGTCAAACTGCGGTGGGATATGCGAAGAGCAACGCCTTTTTGCGCAGATTTTCAGGGATTCCGGAGCTGCGGGTGAAGCGCTATTATTTCGATGCCGGTATAAAAATTGCTCGCTTAAGCCCACCGCCAATTTGAAGGGGTATATATGACGCTCTCCTTACCGATCTATGCAAGGCTGACACCTAAAGCCCTGTCCCTTTCGCTGATAGGTTTCATTCTTCTTGTTTGTTTATCGTTAATCCTTGCTACTGCTTGGCAGATTGTGCAGTCGTCCGGTGAGCGAGTAGACGCGGCCAAAATAACTGTTTCGAACATTGTACTTGCCGCTGAACAGCAGGCCCGTGACACGATGCTGCAGGCTGATAATACCTTGCGAGATCTGGCAGAGCGTGTAGCGCACGATGGAAGCGGCCCTGATCAACAGGAGCGGTTGGCAAAGCTGATGGCCCGTCAGGTGAACAACATTGAAGGCGTTCAGGGGCTATTCATCTTCGATGCGCAAGGCAATTGGATGGCCAATTCGTTTTCCGAAGGTGTGCAAAACAAAAACAATGGCGACAGAGCTTACTTTCGATATCACCGTGAGCACGATGACCAGTCCATCCACGTTGGCTCGATAGTGGAAAGTCGAACGACAGGGGATATGGTGATTCCTATAAGCCGGCGTATCGAAACAGCCGATGGAGCCTTTGCAGGGGTTGCGTTAGCCACGGTTCCGGTTTCATATTTCCAAAGCTTTTTCAAACGTATGGCCGTTGACGACGAAGGAGTAATTTTCCTAGCACTCGATAACGGCGAGCTCCTCGCGCGACGCCCGACCGTCGCAGCATTGATGACAACCAATCTTTCAAAAGGTGAAATTTTTAGCCGGTACCTACCTCAGAGCGATAGCGGTACTGCAATAATCAAGTCTATTGTAGATGGTATTGAACGCATCTACGCCTATCGTCGCTTGACTGGGCTGCCTATCGTCGCAGCAGCCGGAGTTTCGTATGAGCATGTATTTGCGCCATGGTGGTCATATGTTTACCAATCGGTTGCACTGGTAGGCTCCATCATATTGGCATTAGCGTTTTTAGGTGGCTTGCTATATCGGCAGATCCAACAGCTGCTTATCGCAGAGCGCGAGCTCAAAGTAATCCGAAATGAGCTAGAGATGATAGCCCATACAGATGGTCTCACTTCCCTAGCCAATAGAAGAAGTTTTGATTTGGCATTGGATAAAGAATGGAAGCGTGCCACGAGGAATCAGACATGCATATCCTTGATCCTTCTGGATATAGATCTGTTTAAACAATATAATGACCATTATGGCCATCAAGGCGGCGATAATTGCCTTGTACGCGTATCGAACGTTCTTGCAGCCAGCGTCAATAGGCCAAGTGATATCGTGGCTCGCTACGGTGGGGAAGAATTTGTAATTCTACTTCCGGACACTGAACTTGCAGGTGCGGTCATGGTTGCAGAAAATATTAGAATTTCGCTTTTTAACGCAAAATTTCAACATTCGGTGAGCCCATTAGGCGTTGTCACAATAAGCTCAGGTGTGGTCTCGACTTGCAAAACAGGGGAGGAGGATTACAAGGATTTTCTGCTCAAGGCTGACCGTTTACTTTACGCCGCGAAGTCAAAAGGACGCAATCGAGTACAAAGTTAGAATGTTTACTGTGAGATCCAGTTCCACCCCTGTACAGCTAGACTTCTTGGCGTACTCGGGAGGCACGCCGCGTCGATGGTTTAAAACAATTTGCTTACGAACTTGGAAAAGATGATGAGCGTGCCGGCACAGAAAATTGCGCTACCGAACAGGAATGTAAGTCTGTGAGCATTTATGATTCCGACGTGAAATCCCGCATTCCTTGTAAACCTCATTTTTCACCTCTCCTCGCCGTGGATAATCAGTCCCACCCAATAGGATGTCCTCACCGGCGTTAGACGGGTAACAGTTGCTGTCATTGCAAGTACGGTGTCGTTAATTATAATCGTGAACTGGTGTCAGGGCCGCTCTCGCTCGCTAGGTAATTAGGAATCAGCTTTCCCATCCCGAACGCATTAACTGCCATGCTCACCCTTAAACCTCGACAGGCCTGTCGGCAATCGTGTTCAAAGCCAGCGGAGGCTGCTTCCATCAAAGTTTTTGAAAAGGTCAGTTGTAAGCGAAGTTACTTTAATGTTTTTCATTTTGGCCATCTGAGGTTGTGGCGGCCCCGGTGTGGGGCCGCTGTACAGAGTTAGGCGTCTTTGCCTTGAACATACCCCGACCCAAGGTCGGCGCCCGTGACGGGTTCACTGAGCGGATCAGAGGCCGTGCGGGCCTTCATCGCTTCCAAGACTTCTACATCCTCGGCAGGCAGACTGACCGTCGCCAGCCCATCGCCTCCGTCGACCGCCGGCTCAGGATTTTCCACGTATTCCCAAGCACCGCCCTGGTTCCATGGGCCGCGTACGTTCGGCTCGCCCGACATGTTGAAATACTTGTTGGTGAACTCGGGCATGACCGGAAGTTTGCCTTGCGGAAAGTTCGGCTGGATCGAGTGCAGAGCTTTCTCGAACGATTGTTGATGGGCGATTTCTCGCGTCATAAGAAAGCCTAGTGCTTCTTTAACGCCCGGATCGTCGGTGACGTTAATCAGGCGCTCGTATAGGATTTTTGCGCGCGCTTCCGCCGCAATGTTTGAACGGAAATCGGCGGTAGGCTCTGTGATTGAATCGACGTATGCCGCCGTCCAAGGCACACCGGCAGAGTTCACAAGGGGAGCACCAGCGCCGTACAGCAGACTGGTGATGTGCGAGTCGTTGCCGTTGCCGTTGATGGCACGGTAGAGCTCACCTTCTTCTTGGACGCCCTCTGCAAGCTGACCTTTGGCGCCTCGGTTGAGCATGACAATGATCGAGCCCACAATTTCCAGGTGGCTTAATTCTTCTGTCGCAATGTCCATCAAAAGGTCTTTACGACCTGGATCTTCTTCCGCCAACGCTTGGGTGAAATACCGCGCCGCCGCAGCAAGTTCGCCGTTAGCGCCACCGAATTGCTCAAGGAGCAGGTTGGCCAGGCCCGGATTAGGCTCTGCCACACGAACGGTGTACTGAAGTCGCTTGTTGTGTAAGAACATTTTGATTTTCCTCAGACTCGGCTTTAGGCGCGCTTGCCACTGCGGGCGATAGCGCGTGCATAAGTTGTGAGGTGTAGCGAACGTAGAAATTACTTTTTGGTGCTGCTATTCAAGACCAACGGTATGGGCTCAAGAGTTCAATAAGAATTTGAACCGAGTGCGCAGTTCTGATGACTGCGCAGTCAGTTTATTTTTTTGCTTCCAGGTTAGGATCCTCTGAGCGAACCAGAAATGCTTCCGTGATTTGTGGTAAATGTTCAAGTAACCATTCGGCCATAGCAATCTCTTGGGGAAGGATCTGCTCGCACGCAGCTTGGGTTTCAACGTCACCCGCCGCTTGTGCGGCTGCGATCAGAACCGTGTAAGTCGCTATTTCTACGTTTTCAAAGACGTAGCCAGCCATTGCCCCCTTAACCACTTCGTCGCTCATCAACGAGCCGCCGGCTGCTTGTCCGAAGGCCATGATCTTGCCCGTCATGTCTTTAATAGTTGAAGAGCTACCACCAAGACGTGAGAGGCACTCGTCGATCAATTTCTGTTGGCCAAGGGTTTCTTCGATGTGCTGATCGATCCGAGCTTTTAGTTCAGGGTAGTGCTCCAACCGCTTAGACTGAGCCTTGAGCATGTTTTCCGCCTGTTGCTCCATTGCGTGCGCGTCGCGCAGCCAGTCGAGTAGATTTTCTTGTCGCGTAGCCATTTTCATTCGCTCCATCATGGGTGTGTAATGCAGTGGATGGCTTTGGTGGGAGAACAGTTCAGGAATTTTAGATTATCCGGACGGAGCGACGCCTCAGTTCCCATTGGCCAGCGATTGCATACGGCAAGTGAGGTAGTGCTTTGGCTCGTATGGCTTGCAAAGGTGTTCGCCGATCTGTCCAAAAGCGTGGTAAAAAAAAGCTTAAGTCGATTTTCTCGATGGGCGGGTCAAATGAACGCCACGCAATTTATCGCGCGTCTGCTTCCGCTCTGAGCTCATCGGTCGCTGTGAAGAGAGCGGGGCGAAGGCTTCCGTGATGTTGTCACGTGGTGGTACCGACCAGTAGACCAAACCAGTGCATCACGTCCCACCCCAAGCCCACCCACGCCTGAGTGCTTCAGAAACCGTCTGTCTGACGCACACCCATCATGTCGAAATAAATGAAACGTCCTTCATCACGACGCCTTCCTACAAATAGGCCTGCCACGGCATTGCAGGCTGCTCATGTAACTCCTCCTGTTGCCCGTACACTGTACGGGCTTTTTTAATCCCTCCGCACGAGTCGCTCATCCTTACGGACTTGTTGGAAAGAAGGTGGTGCGCAGATGAGGCCTGCAACTGATCCGAAACAAAAGAAGAAAAGGTGCACCCATCCCTATATTAGGAAGGGGTATTACCTAGGGTTGTTAAGCGATGTTTATGTCTGTGTTATGTGCGGAGAACAGCGACCAGCAGAGCAATGGGATGACTTTGAGCTCCGCTCCAGACCGCCTCGTGGATTGTCTCCAAAATAGTTGAAGTGACGCTCAGCAAGACAGCACTGGCCAATTTCGACATCACACCACACGTTGGATGGAGCAAAGATTTCGGCATTCAAACGCCGTAACGCTTTTTCCCTCCTGATGTGATGCAGTATCTGCCACCTCGTGGGCCTATGCAGACGTTGCCAGACGAGCAGGGGCAGGATGAACTGAATTCACGGCTAGGTTTGTACGCAGGTTGTGGTGCGGTCGGTACGGGTCTTGGCTGGGCTTTGGCGAAGCAGTTCGATCCGCTGCAAAGGTTTTTGGACGATAACCATCGAGCAGGCTGGCCGTCGATGCTTATCCGAACCCAATCATTCGCTTTTTCGTAGACCTGAACCTTCGCTCCACGCTGCAGCTTGGATATCACCTTTCCACTAGGTTGATCCCTGATGTTGAGTTTGTCCGCGCTCACGTATAGTTCGATTGGCGAGGGCGGTGTAGGGGATGCAATAGCTGTAGGTGAGGCGAGTGAGGTCGGCGTGGTGACGGCACTTGGCTGGGCTTGGGTTGAAGGGTTTTCCTTTTTGCCTATCGCCCAAAGCACGACGAACAAAATAAGAAGCGGGAAAAACCATGACTGGGATTTCTTGCGCATATCCTTTGCTCACATTCGGAACCTACGCTCTAGTGCCTGCTTAGCCAACTCAGCTTGCTGGCTACTGAGAGCTTAGCCACACTTCCAGCCTTTGCAGGCGACCTAGCTCGTATAGTCTCTGTTTTCCTGAGCTCAAAAGCGCGAGGAGTTGCTGTCGGTCTGCGTGGGTAGGGAACCAATGGGAGACTTCAATGTTGCAATACTCAGTCTCGCTGAGAGCCCATCTGATGATCATGTCCGCTGTGGCTCGGTAGTGATCGTCATGAACAATTTTCTACCGTCTACAGACCAGCCACGCTTTGCGAGCTCTTCGGTTACGCCGATGATTCCGGCGCCATCAAAAAAGTCGGCGGTATCTGGGTAGTGAATACCGGCTAGAGACACCTTTGGCACTCCTGCCTCTGGGTCGAAGTGGGATAGAAAATGCCACCCACCAGTAGTGCTTTCAGGGTAAGGGAAGTTGATGGCTGCTTATCCAGTTATGTAATGCTCAAACGAAACGCATTTGAGATCAAGATCGAAGAGCGTCTGACTCATGGGAGCTGTTTAAGCCGGGCTAAACCCTGTTTGATGTGCCCGGCGTTCTCACCAATCGCCCATAAAGCGCCGCGAACATTCTCCCCAACCTCAGCGTTCCCTTGGGCTTCGACATGGAGCGTTAACTCCAACAGAGCCGCCTCTAGGGCGAGCTGATTTTGGTACATCCTTTCCAGCACGTCTGATAACGAATATTCGCCTGCCATTTTTCTTTTCCTTTCCTTGGAATCATCCGGGATTATCTGCACTGGCACGACCTAGGGTTTCAACCGCTTCTCACGTAGTTTGTCAAACACATCGCATAAGCCTGATCGGTCGCCAAGTATGTATTGAAGCCCATAATGGGGCTTTTCGACATATCCCCGACAACTTCGATGGGGCGATCAAGGTCGGCTTCGGTATGCCTTAGGGGATATCAGGCGACTGATGTCGGCTTCTATCGAGCCGCTCTCCGCGAACTATCTGCGTCCATACGTCCTGGTCACCTGCCATTTTTTCGGGAGAGGCGAGCCGTGACGCAGGATAATTGGTAGCAGACAACTCGAAGCATTCGGCGATTCGGCCCCACATCCATTTCCAGCGAAATACATCGTCATTGGTAACATTGAATGCCTGGTTTGGCCGCAGCCGGCGGGTGGCCGTTTACAGATTTTGTTTTGCCAACTGCCGGGTACGCGTCATGTCGGTGAGGCTGTTCCACTACACCTTTGATCCGGGAAACACAAAACGGCGATTGGTTTGTTTGCAAATCGAGGCATAGACGGCGAGGGCGGTTGCCATGTACATCTCGGAAGCGGAGCATGTGTCAGCTGGCGTGACACGAAGAAGTCGGCTATCTATTTCTGACTCACACTGGCAGGAGGCCGACATGAGGTTGCAAAGCGATATCGATGCGCTAGCGGCGATTGAGGAAGACGCAAAGGCGATGCTAAAACGGATAGGGCTGCCCGACGATGCCCAGAAACTTGAGGTAGTCATTGCCCTTCGACAGATCGTCGACCTAGCCACCTACATGGGGTCTGCTGATCGCTTCATTGAGGCGCCGATTATTCGGTGAAATGGCAACTGCTCAACTGCGCAGATCATCAGTGAATGATTCGTTCTGTCTGCGGCGCCTGTGAAGGGCAGTCGCATCTTCGGGCCCAAGGCCCGGCTCGTTTATAGTCGAGCATTTCCTTCACGATCGAGGCCACATTTCTCGCATCGTCGATACCCCAATGATAAGTTCCTTGCCAAACTAGGCCTAACGACTCGACCGTTAGCTTCAAACTTTTCGGCTGATCATCGTATAGGCCTTTATGCCATTTTCTGACGTTGAAGTGCTGCAGACCGGAGAGCAGGGAAGGGCACTCAGCTAATCCAGCATCACGCTCTAGCTGCCTTGCATCGTAGTCACCCCAAGATGCCCAAGCAGCATTTGGATATCGGGCAATGAAAACTTTCAGTTCCTGGCCAACCTCCGCATAGGTGCGTGCACTGTCCACGTCCGCTTGTTGAATGGATGTAAGCGTTTTGCAGAAGTCGGTGAGGATGGGATTGATCTGAGGGCGAACGAAACGCTGGAACTCATCGACGATCTCAAGCGTTTCCAGATCGATCACCACCAAGCCGATTTCGATCGTTTCCATTTGATCCGGAACGACTGCGAGCGGCCTTGGTGATTCGTAAACGTCTGGGGAATACACCTGTCCCAAAATCCGGTCTTGGTGTGTTCACCGGCGATGAAAAGGTACAATCTATCTCTTATATTTCGCTGAGACGGATTTCATGCATTTATACATCGTGCGGCATGGTGAAACCTGGGCTAATGCCGAACATCGATACCTTGGATCTCTTGATCCAGAACTTACCGCGCTGGGCCGCCAGCAAGCTCAAACGCTTTGCGAGCAATTGCCCGCAAGCCTTGATGTACTTGTCGTTTCTCCACGCCTCAGGGCGGTACAAACCGCGAGTATTCTGAACGAACGCCTCAAGCTCTCGCCTGAAATAATGGACTGCTTCAAAGAGCGGGATGTCGGCGTTTTCGAGGGGTTGACCCAAGGCGATGCCAAGAAGCGCTATCCGCAACTCTGGTCGCAGAACATCACTCGACTTTGGGATGCTGGGCCGACCGATGGTGAGTCGATCTCTGACGTTGTGAAACGAGTACGAGACGGTTTAGCTGAGCTGGAATCGAAATATCCCTCCAAAACTGTTTTGCTTGTAGCACACGGCTTCGTTGCAAAAGTAGTCAGAGCACTGGCCATAGGAGACTTTTCAGATTTCTACGAATGGCAGCTTTCAAACGGTAACATGCTGTTTTTGCAAAGCTTCATTATACCCACACAAGATCTTGAAACTCTGAGGCGCTCTCTACCCATAGCGTGATGTGGGCTGCTGCCAGTTTTGCGGCAGCAACTCCGTAATCTCACTTGCCCGCTGCGTCGGTAGTGTGGCTTCTCTGACCAGTCTCACTTCTGTCGAACATTCGTGCGAACCGAAGGTGTGACTCCTAGGGCTTGGAAACAGAACAATCAATCGCCTGCGCTTTGATTTGATGAGCATCATAGAGGGGCTAGTTGTGTCTGCAGCTCTAACGCAAAGGAGGTGACGTATGTGAGTAAGCGTCTGCCCAACACATCTTGCTCAATGTTCAGCGTCTGTCTGGGAGTAGGAAATCTACCTCGTAGATACCCCGTGCCGCACGGAGGGTCACAGGGTGTGTGACTGGCCTTACGTCACTCAACTCCCATGCGAGCCAGCCATCCTCAAAATAGCTTGCACAGGCCGCTTGCATGTCAGCGAGGATGAGGGCGCACGGTTTTCACGCGCACAATTGCGACGGCAGTACCGTTATCGTCTTCGTCCCCATCGTTATGGAGAAAACGCCCATTTTCCACAATTAGGAGATCCTCGGAAGGATCTAAGTCTGGATGCCAACGACGGACTTCGAGGATTTTCTTGCCAGAAGCGATTCGGCCTCCACTGGGCCGTACAATTGATAACGCCTTTATGGTTCTCTCCTAAAAATTAGACGCTTGGAAAATAGTCGCTTCGATAGGATTCCACTTATGCGGCAGAAGCTCGGCGATCTCACTCGCCCGTTGCGTCGGCAGGCGTGTAAGGACATCCTTCAGGTATGCATACGGAGCATGCCCATTGAGCCGCGCAGACTGGATCAAACTCATGATCGCTGCGGCACGTTTACCACTGCGTAGCGAGCCTGCGAACAACCAATTCGAGCGGCCAAGAGCCCACGGCCGAATCTGATTCTCGCACCAATTGTTATCGATGGGCACAGCAACGTCATCGAGATAGCGCGTTAGCGCTATCCAGCGTTTGAGGCTGTAATCAAGGGCCTTTGGCAATGGCCGACCCCTCAGGCACAAGCTGCCTCTGGGCGATCATCCAAGCATGAAGTACGTCAATGATTGGGGATGCTTTTTCTCGCCGTATTCGCTGCCGGTCACCTGGTTCCAGTTCGCGAACTTCTCGCTCCACTTCGTACAAAGCGGCAATGTAGTGCAGCGCTTTTTCGGCGATCTGGCTTTTGTTGGTCGCGTGCAAGTCGAAGAACTTGCGGCGTGCAGCCGCAGCGTCGACAACTGATTAATGGGACAATCATATCGCTTTCGTCACAGGCAGTGTGGTTCGCATGGAGTCGGCCTACTCTGTCTCTCCAGTGCCAAAGGTGAAGACTGAGTCGTGTTCGAATCTTGCCATACGGAAGAAGAGAGGCACGACCCTCGCCACCCCTCTGTCCCGAAAAAAATAACATCGCATTTTCAAATTCTTAGGAGAATCAGGATGTCAGCTTCGGAAGACCTCGCTAAAGATAAGTTTTTCTCAATGTTGGAGAGCGCTAGCAAGGTTAAGTTTTTTCTTCTGATCACCAGCTTTCTGCTTCTTTTCGACTCAATCATGGTGCACTTCTCTGGCGCAGGTATTGTTGGGATACAGAAGGTGGAGCTCAAAACGGATTTCGCTCTAGGCATCAAGCTTTTGGTTGCGTTCGTTTGCTTTTCCGGTCTGCTATCGCTGGTATTCACGTTGCTGTATCCCCTAACAGTGTCGGTATACGAAGCAGCGGTCGATATTCTAAAAAATCTCGAAGCGACACTTGTACGCGCTCTAGTCTCTACAAGGCCTGAGCAGTCCCAAGTAAGATGGACTCGGCGTACTGACTGCGTGCGGCCCCGGGAAATCCGTGAGGAGGCCCATGAAACTCAAAGCGAATTTCTTATCGGGATCTACGACCGCTATCAACAGGAAAGAGCTTCGCAGAATGCCGAGCTGTATAGGATTCAGCTTTACGCTTTCAGTACCTTAGCTCTCGCTAGTCTAAATTTTTACTGGTCGGGAATCGGGGATGCGATTTCGATTGTCGGCTGGATTGAAGAGCAGTGGTCAAGCACTCCAGTATGGCTGGCTTTGAGCGTGTTCTTCGTGTTGATGGTGGCGCCACTTCATCGTAACCCGTCTGACAGTGAATGGATTTACTGTCCCGTTCTGCATCGCCGGCTGGAAAAGGAGTCAAAAGACGAATATGACAGGGCCCAAGCATTTAGCGAAGAGATGAGACGGGAAGCCCAGATACACCTAGCGATCCGTGAAGCTCAACAACCCCCAAAAGAACGTTCTTAGCTTCTTGGACGCGGCAAAGCAGTACCTTGCTGTTCTAGCTATCAGGTCAGGTTGGTTGCTTTCCCTTACGTTGGATTCTTGATCAACAACCGGTTCTAGCTAATGAGCCTGAATCTATTGGCGCATAAGGGACTTCTCGCGGGGCTACAGTCGTGATTGTTACCCCGCGTAAGTCGCCTACTTTTTCCGACCAGTATTTGCTTGACTTTTTCTACTCTGCGGTTTCGAAATCAAAGCTAGCTGTCGCCATAAAGCTATCCGCCTGTAACGTCTTCCAGCCAGGAATTTTCACGGAAATAGAGCAGTCTATTCCTTGGCTACCGACCTGTGCGCGCTGGTCGGACATTCTCCGCAAGTGATAGGCGCATCCGTGCATTTGAATACTTCCACTCTCTTTATGCAGCACGTAGTCCCCTGCCAGCCAGAGTCTTTCCTCGACTTTTTTATATGGAACAAACAGTTTTATCCGATAGGTATTACCGTCAGTTATGCCTTCGATTTTTCCAGAGGGCCATTTATAAGAAGGAAAACTGTAGGATCCGGAAATCTTCCCCTCACTCTGCCTAAGCCGCAGCTCTCCTGAGTCTGCGCCAAGTACCGTTTCCCAAGTGCCGGATAATACTACTCTTTTTGTGTCTGTAATATCAAAGTGCGGCTTAAGCTCAACGGGTTTAGGCAGTATTTTGATCGATAAAACATTCGATTTTTTTGTTAATTCACCTGTACGGTAAGTTGCGTAGATAGTAATTGGATCATCTGATGCTTTGATCGCCCGAATCTTTAAATTACTTATCGTCTTAGAGCCTTCAATGCTCTCTACATCTGAATGTTGCACCGGAATTACTTTCATGGCGTCGGAAGATGATGATATGGAAATTGTGCCCTGAGGTAGTTTTTGGATGCCGACTGGGTATATCTGTATTGTTAGATCGGTAGCGCCACCGAGATTTAGCGCGTGTTCGGTAGAATCTAGCATTACTTTGGCATCTGGATTCTGAAAAGATGCCCAAACATTTTTTAACTCATTGCCATTTGTAATGCACCAGCCGCTGAATAAAGCTATTCCGAATACACACAAAGCCATCGCTTTGTATTTTTTAGGGATCAAATCGAGAAATTCTTTCATTGCCGCTTTACACCGTTCGTAGCATCTAGGCGCACGGCGTTCGGAAAATAGGAGCGTCCTGAATCCCCGAATGAAAGGTTTTTTGACGGAATGTAGATCTGAGCACCCGCACCTCCATCCATCGCTAGTGCACGGTGTATCTTGAGTTCTCGCCGTTCCGCTTCATTTTTGAAGATTTTAGCGAAGTCTACTAATGTTGCCGCTTGGCCGAATGAATGGAATGTACCTACAACCAAGATGTCTCCATCTAGGGTGTAGCCGATAGCTACTCGATTAAACTCTGAGTCTCTAAGGTTCTTGTTTACATCGACCATTCCGCTGTTAATTATAATTGGTTTCGACTGTATTGCTTCCGACCACGCACCTGCTTGGGAGCGATTCTGTGCTGGGATTATTTTTATGTTGCCCTTCTTATCAGATACGAGGACACCGCCGTGATCCCAGTCAAGCATGCGTACAAGGCGTTTATTGTTAGCTCTGATTAAACCGATAGGCTTTTCATGCCCATCTGATCGATAGCCAAAGAAACCACCGCTTGCGATCAAGATCGTATTCTTCACTGCGAGCGGGCTATAAGTCTGTTTTGCAGTCCCTTTTTTTTGAATTTCATGAACCGATAGAATCGCAGTTTTCGCAGGGATGTAGACTGATATCGTCTGATACTCACCGCAAGTGCGAGTGATAGCTTCGCTACCTGCTACAATTTCGTAAGTCGTATCGATGCATTCATTTGAATTGAGCTCTTCGGCACTTAATGATTCGAGTGAGAGAGTGGTAAGCGAAAGGGCGAATGCTGCTAATAAAGTCCGTTTCATAAACTGTTCTTATACTAAATGTTGTTAAGTTTTCTGATCAATGTATCCTGCCAGGAGTGTAGCCACCAAGGTCGAAGCAGAGTTCAAAGGGCGGGGGATTGTAAATCAAAATAATCATGGCGTCTTGCCATTAAATTGTTTTGGAGTGGGTAGATCCTGCATTCGCCGAGGAGCACCAAGTAGACTTCGCGGGTGGTGAGATAGGGGATCATTCCGCGTTCTACTCATCATTTGCCCATAGCTAAGCTGTGAGACGACGCAAATGGAGAGACCGCTCCTTCGGGCCAATTGCCCTGGCTCACGTAATCAGCCGAGCATACGTTGATCCGTAGGTCGGAACAGGAAGGTTCAACGCCGTAAAAAGCGACCGTCTGGTGGCGTTGTTAGCAGTCTTCGAGCGCGCCGTTGTCATGTTTGAAGACGATTGTTTAGCAGCAGTTGAATGGATGAGCTCGCCGGCGAGAGGGCTCGGCTCGAAGCGTCCACTCAAGATGCTGCGGATGCGGGTGGCAACGCAAGCTGTATTGGATTGAATCGGGCAACTGGAGGAAGGCGTTCTGGTTTGAGGTCATCAGGCGAACTGTTGCCGTCCTAAGTGAAATTTATCCCATGCTTCGCTGCCCAAATCCCTTATCTATAGTGTTAGTAAAAACCTGAAGACCACTGGTATTTGCGCGCCACGTTCGCCGCTATGCAGGGGTAGAGGCGAAACTAAAAGCCCCGCTGCCGCGAACCTCTGGGATTTGTTTTCGTAGTGGTCGAGACATGGATTGCAATGCTGGGACTTTCTTAAAACTTGCGTGGCTATCAGACCTACCGTTGCCTCCGGCTCTTCGCAGCTGAGATGTTTAAAAACATCGCTCCTTCGGGCAAAGCCCGGCTCACTGCTTCAGGCGAGCATCTCCATTACGATCACAGCGACACTTCGAGCATCGTCTATCCCTCGATGATAGGTACTCTACCAAACCAAGCCCAGCGACTCTAACGTTTGCTTTAGTGATTTCGGTCGATTGTCATACAAGCCTGCATGCCATTTCCTGGCATTGAAATGGGGCAGGCCTTCGAGTAGGGAAGGGCAGGCAGCAATCCCTGCGTCTCGCTCAAGCTGCCTTGCATCATAGTCACCCCAAGATGCCCAAGCAGCGTTTGGATATCGCGCAATAAAGGTTCCTAGCTCCTGGCTAACATCCTCATAGGTTCCTGCACTCCCACGTCCGCTTGTTGAATGGATGTCAGCTGCTTGCAGAAGTCGGTGAGGAAGGGATTGATCCGAGGGCGGACGAACCGCTGAAACTCGTCGACGACCTTAAGCGTTTCCAGATCAATTACCACCAGGCCGATTTCGATCGTTTCCATCTGATCAGGGACGACCGGGAGCGGCCTCGGGGATTCCGAATCGCCAACGTCATCACAGGTTGCCTCGAGGTCTACGCAATATAGATAGCGGTATGGCGCGAGGATGTTTTGGATGGCTTGAAGGTGAAGGAGCTTTGCTTCGATGCTCATGGATAGGAAACCTTGTTCGTAGGTTGTTGAGATTAATCGCACCACCTTGGTCGATGACCACAACGAATCGCCTATAGCCCGGAACACTGCATAGCCACAATCATCAGGGAGGTGATTATCGATCTCTTACAGCTCACTCGTTCAATTCGATGTCCCAAGTGCCTCCACCTCTTGAGCCGTTTTCAAACTCGTTCCATGTGCCATCCAGCAAATTCCCTTCGGGTCGACTGAGGTAGGCTTCTCCGACAAAACCTTCGATCTGGGGAAAGTAATGCAGATGGTATTGCTCGCCCTCTAGCTCCCCCCGATACGTTGAGGGACGGCCCTTTCGCAGGTATTCGACCACGATTTCTTTATCCCGAATGATCACCACGCAAGGCTCTTCTTCACACCCTGCGAGGCCATCGTAGTAAGTCGTCATCACTGAATTTGCATAACGCATTGTGCGGATCTCCCTTGTTTAATTCATGCCCTAGGACGGTAGCCTAACTGAGCATTTGCCGCATCATCATAAGGGCCTGGTGCATTCACGTCTGCTTGCTGAATGGGTGTCAGCTGCTTACAAAAGTCGCTGAGTTCGGGATTGATTAGAGGGCGGACGAACGCTGTAATTCATCGACGATCTCAAGCGTTTCCAAATCGATCACCACCGAGCCAATTTCGATCGTTCTCATCTGATCTAGCGAATTTAAGCGTCCTTACGCAGAGGCTTAAGACTTCTTCGCCGGAGACGATAAAGCTTCACCATCTTTATCTTGAGCAGATTTATGTCTATTCGTTGGCAGTGTCGATTGTTATGGGAAGAAGTGCGTGACGGCGTCATCTGTTTCGCTCGTTTTTTCGGAAACCTCGTATCGAAACCAGGCGCTCTAGGCTTGCTCTCGCTTGTTGCAGCAGCTGGATCTACGGTTGCAGCTTTCTACACCTGGGATGCTGCGCTGACGGCAAACAAAGTGTCCTCGGCATCGCAAGCATTCGCCCAGAAGGTCTATAACGATCAG
The DNA here is from genome assembly GCF_000934565.1 of Pseudomonas simiae. Lineage (NCBI taxonomy): Bacteria > Pseudomonadati > Pseudomonadota > Gammaproteobacteria > Pseudomonadales > Pseudomonadaceae > Pseudomonas > Pseudomonas simiae. The sequence goes on from NZ_CP010896.1 coordinate 2,815,405, forward strand.
ATAGCCTTGGGCCATCCCTCGGTTTCAGTTTTGTCGGGAGAGACGGCTGTTGCTGAGGTAAGGCAAATTTCATATCTACAGACTGAAGAAAAGAGATATGCAGCTACCGTCGTTCTGAGAAACTCAGGCCAGCGTGACTCACCAAGAGCTTGGGTTGTTCTCTCCTCTGACTCCTTTATGACTGATCTCAGTGATGCCGTGCTGGTAACCCTCCCTAAAGAAATCGACATTTCGGTTCGATTTAATCTTCGATTTTCCCCGAGGACGGGTTCGGAAGAGAGCTCGTGGTATGTCGCTATCGTTTACGAAGACGAGGTGCCACTCCAGACCGATGATCCTAACGGTGCGCCATCATCCCAGAAGCCGCTGCGAGTGATCTGTTCCCGGCCAGCCGTTTTCAAAATGTCATCGTGGCCGAAAGATCTCACTCAGGATCTGTCGGTCAGAATGCTTTCTTCGGGCTCGCCTGTAGCTTCAGATCAGGCAGTAGACGAAAAAGCTGGTGTGCACTTGTCAGCATCGCGCATAGACGTAGTTAAACATCGGGTGTCGGAGAAAGCTCACGAAGCGGGCGCTTGCATGGATACAGCTGGCACCTAACATTCAACAGGGCTATCAAACCATCAGCAACGTGTTTGCCTAATTGCTCATGAGATGGATGATTGCATTGGGGGGTCAGGAGGTTTGAGCGATATCCTCTTCAAGCTCCCGAACAGCCTTGGTGACTTTGATCTCAAAGAGCCGCTCAGCGCGGGCATCAGGCATTCCCCACGCTTCATTGCCGATCCAAATCGCCAGCAGCGACCTTTTCTGGTCGAGGTCGAGATTATCCAGATTTGGGATGTAGGAGTGACTCTCGGGTTTGCCTCGCTTCAGCTCATAGAAGGTCTTGATGAGTGACTTCGTTTGGATCTTTCCTTCCAGGGAGAAGCGCTGGGTGAGCTTGCGGATGGTGTGATTGACAGATCGCAGTTGTGTCGTCGAGGTGATCTGAGAGAAGTAAGAGGCCCAGCCTCGTCGTTTGCCGTCAAAAAAGCAGCCAGTGATCCGCAGGTTGACTTTCCATTCACAGTAGGCCCTGGCGCGCTGCCGGTCTTTGTTAGTTTGCGGGCCCGTTACCCTGTGCCGGTAGGCGGTGAAGATCTTCGCGAGTGAAGATTCGAACCGGTGGATGCTCTCACGGCGAATCATGATTTGGTCGCCATCGACCTGGTATCCCAGAAAGCTGAAAGGTTCAGTGAGATCCGCCACCTTAGACTTAGAGTCAGGGCCGAAGTCATGGGGAGAAAGTCCGAGGTCTTTCAAGGCCGTGATGAGCTCATCGGCCACGCGTTTGGCCTTGCCCTTCGGCGCCAAAATCAGGATGTCGTCGACATAGCGCTTGTACCAGATGCTCCGACGGGCCTTGAACGTTGCATCGATGTCCTGCAGCGCGATCTCAGCCAGCAGGTTGGATATCGCCAAGCCCTGAGGTACGCCGAGCGTTGGGTCGGGCGTGTCCTTTCGGCCCTTGGATTCGGGCACGGTTGGCGTGGTGATCGCAGATTCGATCAGGTGCCTGAATTGTGGCTTGCGCACCTTCTTCCAGATCGTCGACCTGATCAGGGAGTGCGGGATCGATGGGTAGAAATTCTTCAGATCGATCTTCGCATATTCTGCGTATTTGCCCGACTCCAGCCCGGCCCTCAGGTCATCGATGACCTCCTGAGGCAGCGATAGCTTTGCTGCGGGGAACACCTCCGCGAGGCTATCGCACAACGCTCGCAACACGATCCTGTCTCTGGCCGTTGGAATCGAGATCTGTCGAGGGTTGGAAGTGGCGCCCTTGAGGATCAACTTCTCTTTGTACGCGGTGAATCGGTAGGTGCCCTCATGAGCCTTCTGAATGATGAGGTCGAGCTCCTCGCTCAGGTTATCGTCCAGCTTCGCGGGCCGCGTACGATCAAGCCCTATGGCGCCCGACATCTTGATCTTGTCGGTGTAGATCCGGAGCAGCGGCTTTCGGGAAAAATGCTTGTTGAAACTACGCGCAGCGCTCATTTGCTTACCCAGGCGTACAGGCCCACGATCAGCGGCAAGGCGTAGAGCGCCGTGGTGACGATCAGGCGAATACCGAGCCAGCAGATGGCATACGTTTTTTCATATTTGGTTGGTAGGCGACTGTTGAGGTTGCTGGCGAAAACCCGAGCGACACGGTCATCGATCTCACGGTGATTTTCGCATTCCGCGAGAAGGTCGCCGTACTTGCTTATCTGGGTCGGCGTCGGTGGGATCTTCGCAGCTTCCTCAGCAACCAATACGTTGTAGAGGTTCTGCAGCTGCAGGTAATTGTTGCGCATCGCCATGGCCCGACCTCGGAAGTCGCGGTTGGTCACAGCGAGGGACACACCGAGCAATGCAACAGAAAGCACGGCAGCCATGACATCAGTGTCAGGGCCAATGATGTGAGAGTAGCGGATGGTCAGCACGCCAAGGGTCGTACTGAGTATGGCATACCAGACAAGGAGCATCTGAGAATGAAAGTCTAACCACTCCAGGCGTTTATGTGCCTGGATGCGCGACTTGTAGGTAAACCAGACCTTATCCTTCACCCGCATCTCTCCTCAGCAATAGGGGGAAGAAGGCAGGAGGATTTGAGTACATTTGAACATCCCCTAGAGGATCAGTGAGCGTGCGCTCAACGGTCGAAACCGTTCATTATCAGAACCACCCTCGCGCGAGCGAGAGGAAGAACCTGCCTCTTCCGGGGGTGATTCTACAGTGCCATTATTCGCGCTGGAAGGGAGGGCGTTTCCGGGGCCGGTTTATGTCCAGCAATCGCGCGCAAGTGGAGTGTTAGTCGTTCCAGAGATCAGCAACGGTCGATTTGGCGAGTTGGAGCTGGGCTGCTGTCTGGCGTTGCGTGAGCCCAGCTGCCTTGCAGGACTGGACGGCTTGTTGCCGCTTCAGCCGATCCGGCATTCCAGTTGTGGTGGGTGTCTCAGGCCAGCAATGACCGTTCTGCGCTGGTGTATGAAGGTGGTCTACAGTGAGTTGGATTTCGACAATTTCGGCCACGAGACCCTGATATGAATCGCACCGCCCGGCGTCGCTATGAAAAAGAGTTTCCAAAGATCTTGCGCAAGGATGGGGACAATTGTGGTGTGTGTCGCGCACCGCTGACCCACAACGCTCAGACCTTCGGCGGCCTACTGCCTAATGGTGAGGTTGTGCTGACGTCGAACTGCTGTGTCCGCAAACTCGAAACGGTCATGGGGTCTGGGGTTTATATCAACCAGAACACGGACGCCATCGTGAGCGTGCTGGAGCAAGCGCCGGGCGGGCAGATGCCTGCCCCAGATGTTTTCGCCGCTGTTGATCGCATGCGCTCAGGTGTTGATGCCATCGATGCCATGACGAAAGACGTGATGCGCAAAGGTGGCGTAGTCACCAAGCCTACGGCCATTTCACTCACTGACACCCCCTGGAAATCTGACGACGCTGCTTGGTTCGAGCGAAACAAAGATCGTACTCATCGCATGCGGCCCATGCATCCTGGGGAGCGTGAGCAGCTTCCGCCCAACCTCAAGCAGTTCCAAATGCCTGAAGGGCATCGCTTCGAGATCCTTGTGCGTCAGATCGTTAAAGGTCAGCGCATTCGCTCACTGTTCTGTCGAAACATCGAGATCGACATCCCAGATAGTGACGAGCTTATCCACGCAATCTTCGACATGGTGGCTGCTGGAGAAGGGGATGGCGTTATTCGCCCCGAGCGTATCGAGGCTATTGCTGAGGAGTACCGTCGTTCTGCAGCGGCCCTCAAGCACTGAGTCAGGCAGCTCTGCTAGCTCTGGATACAAGCCTTTCAACCTCTGGCGTGGTCGGTGCCACCCTGCGCCTGTGGGAGGTTGATCAGATGGGGAAAGCAGGCTGCTCCCTAACTGCGGTGTCAGAGTGCCGCTGTGTACGTGTTGATATGGGTGCTGTTGCAGTTGGTTTGGAGGCTCCAGCAGCATGCGTAGCTGCGCGCTTTCTCACGGCCACCACTGTAGAAGACGATCACGGGCTCTCCCTCATGGACGCCACGCTGTGTCAGCCGCGCTCTAGCTGTGAAGGGGACGCCTCCGAGGGTAATGTACTGGCGCCCAGGTGCAAGCATGATCCGGTTGAACGCCCGGGTGAACGAGAGGTTGTTCTGCGCTGCTCCGGCATGAGGGCCAAGGTTGGGTTTGACGACCATCGGCGATGTCCTGTGGGATTGGGCGGATGCCAAGCTCAGGGCATTTCGATGCGGTTCAGCAGGAAGAAATGGCGCTTTCGCTCAGCGACTGAAGCGATAAAACCGGAGTGGATTGTCAGAAATTTGTGATGGGCATCACACGATATGGCCATATCCGAAAAAAAGTACCACCCCCCCTCTTGAAAAACTTCAAGCGAGACGGAGTTCTTCTATTTGATAACAAAGCAAAAGCAGCGACCCCACCGACGCTGTTTTACTGAAGCCGGGCACGGGTTCTGAAAGGTGTTGCCACTTGCCTTGAACGCTTTCGCTGCTTCGATTCTGGCGTTTGCCACGGTGCTGAAGCTCACATGGAATCAGCCCCGGCAGGGGCTATGGGGAGTCGCTCCTTAAGGCCGACAGGCCGAATTGCTTTTCCTTTTGGAATCAAAAAACAAGGTAACGCGGTTACTTGAGTACGGTGTAGTCCGTCCGGGGCATTCCTGTTTCGGACAACACTGAGCCGTTGTGGCCGCTGGGCCAATCACTTCGCCTTTCCTCGCACCTCCCTCTGCGCGACCACAGGGAGCTCCAGCGCCTCCTCAAGTGCATCGAGTGCGTCCGCTAAGCGGGCATCCTCTCGTGCATCGCCCGTGTCTGGACGGAATGTCTGGCAGTGACGAAGTAGGGCGTCTCGATCATTGTGATTGAGATCAAGTTGTACGAGCATTCTGTGGGCATCCTATGAGAGCGGTCAGGGGCAACTGGCTCATCCCACCCATTGCAGGGGTGGCGCTGAGATTCGGTTTGGCCGAAAATTTGGCTCGAATGGAGTCTGTGGTAGCCGCGATTTGATTAGGCTGAACTTGAAAATGAGTTCTGGCAACTAGCCGCCCGATCATACCGTGAGCAATTGGTGGAAATTCTCGCGGCAGCGCTTGCTGCCTATGCGCGGCCTCCGGGCCATGATGACCTGACCCGGATGAACATGTCCGGTGTAGGGCGTGAGGCTTTTGCAGCGTTGCGAGCCTGTCTCGGAGGTGAGTGGCGTAACAGTGATCCAGCGGCGGAAATTCTCTGGCTACGAAACCACAAGCGCGAGTACCTCCACCATGTCCTGTTGCGGCGTCTCGCGATGGATGAGCTAGCCAGTGAACAGATGAGAGATTCGCTGTTTTCGATTGATGTGGGCGCGTAAGCATATTTGGTGGATAACCAAGGTGTCAGTGTTGCCAAGCATCTCCTGTTTGAACATGGATCATACTAAGCGGCATTGTAGCTGCGTTGAATAGGATTGTTCTGTTTTGAGAATAACCATTGATGGCCTCACTTTTAGCCCCTATGACACAAAGCTTGTAAGAAGCTGCTCCGAGTGCAAAAGTGAATATAGCATACGTTACTATTTTGAGCAGAGTGAGCACCATTTCTATTGGCCGATAAACTATAAGAATGGTTGTGAGCGAAAATGCCTAGAGTGCTGGCTGGGCGTTTCTGAGTACGTGAAGTCGGTTTACAAGAAGGAAAGGCCTTCAGAGATAGAGGTTTCTATCTCTGAAGGCCATGGCCATTGGTTTGATCACACGATCTACAGCGAGATAGATCAGGGCAACCTGTCGGCTGCTTACAGTGAGTATTTTCATCAAGGGTGCCACCTGGCAATCCTTCCGCTGTCTCGTTTGATCGCTGATCGTTCAATATTCTTGCCTCGTGGGGTGATGATATACCCAGTTGGAAGGCTGGATTTGAAACGCCTCAAACTTGAAAAACGGCAGCTGGATAGAGTGGCGTCCTATCAGATTTCTGCTTCCGGTGTGCGGCTTGGTCACCTAGATAACTACCCCCTTCTTGTGATCCCTTTGAAGTTCTCTTGGCAGCAGCTCAGGCTGGGCGATCATGGTGCTCACATGGATATGATCGTCAAAGTGTCCGAGATTGTTGATAGCTTGTGTTATGACTTCATTAATTACCTCGGTTGTAGGCTTGAGCACCTAGCGTCTGAGACTAAGCCGGCATTGCCAGGGCAGTTAGCGTCCAGGTTGATGATGTCTGCGACAGTGCTTGTGAAGTCTGACGCGATGGACTCTGTATTATTAGCCGGAGCCGCGTTCAGTCAAATCAACACAAAAGGGTTGGGGCTGGACTTGCGGCAGCCTGAATGGGATCAGTTTCCGAAGGATGGCGAGGTTGGTAAAGTTGTGATGCATGCGCTGTCATTATATTCTCAAATGCTTCAATCCCAGTCTGCCACCTCAAAATTTGTTCAAGCGTTAAGTCTGATAGAGTTTTTAGCTTTTCCGGATGACTTTAAGTCATACAAGAAAGTGAAAACGGTGGTGTCCAGGTATATGGTTGAGGGCCTTGCAGAGCGTAAGCGGATATTGGATAGATTCGAGTGTCTGACGGGTAAGAAAGATGAGGCGACCGGTGAGGAAATAGGCTTTAGAACAAGGATCGTGCATATGGGAGCGCGGCTTGAGCAATTGGTCAAGACTCGGGGTGAGCGCCAAGAATTGTTTGCTGAGCTTGATGGCTACATCAGGACGATGATTGATCACATGATCGAACACTCACACCTATCGAGCGCTGATTATGAGGTAGTCAAAAGCAATATGTAGTGCTGTTAGAGCCTGAGTGGCATGCCGTCTCCTTTTGGTCAGGGCGCGTGGCCGAAATGTTATGCCGTGCCCCCGACTGCTTCAGTTCGATCCATTGGTAATAGTCGTCTCGCGCAGTTGCTCAGGTCAGCCTGGCGAGGAAAAAAGACCCGGATCCAGAGTCCAGGTCTTTCTATCACGTGGAGACTTATGTTAAACGGGGGCGGTTATACGAAGGCTCAGGACTCAAGAAGTGCGGCACCTCTGAAAGCATGAGGTCGCACTCAACCAATGCTGGCCCATGCCAGAAAAGCGTCCAGCGGTTGTAGTCTTCCTCTGTCTCGATCACGTAAAGGGTTTCCTTCCTGGATTCCCTGAAAGCACGGATAAACCAAGCGGGTTTAACCTTGGATGGCACCCGAAGCTCGTACCCATCGTCCGACCATCCCACCCAGTGGCTAAACCAGCTGCGCTCAAAGTAATCGTGCATCTGAACGAAGTAGTACGACCGGCTATCGTCAGCCTGTGCTGCTGCGCAGAGGTCTCTTCCGTGGTCACGCCACGATTTGAAAGCTTGCTGGAATGATTCCAGGCAAGTCTCCCATGACTCGAAACCATAGCGTCGTGCGACGATGGCCAGACATGCTCTATGTCGCAGAGTTTTTTGACTTTGACGCTTTAGAACCTTGGCTTCGCGTTTGATTTTCTGCAGAAGCTCAGGGGTGAGAGACTGTGTGAAAACAAGAGAGTTAGACATGACTATCCCCATAAATCCAATTCGGAGCACTGGCCCGCTCAGGCCCTAAATTTTTGGGAACTCGTCAGATTTTTGCTTACAGTGTTCTCACTTGGCCAGCGGGCGGCTCAGGCACCTGTAGTCGTACCTGTGGCCGAAATGGTGCGGCAACTCACTCGAAGCTGTCAAGGCACTGGGTAGTCCCAGACCCTTCAGTATCGTGCACTGTGATTTTCGTATCCGGGCGCGGCTCGCGAACGTTGAGATTAGGTCGCGAAGGTAAACGTTTACTTATACTAGGGGCTGTGCTGATGATGCGCTTTTAGCGCGCCTGCCGGGATTGCTGGGCCGGTCGGGACAATACGCCGGGCGAAATGACCAGAACGGGGTAGCGAATGCAAGATGTAGGCGTGGTGTGGCAGAAGGCCGAGCAGGTGTTTGGTGACAAAGCCAAAGCGGCGGTGTGGCTGTCAACACCCAGGCATATGTTTGGGGGGCTGACAGCAATCGACTTTGTGAAAAACGAGGGATGCTCAGAGCTCGTGATTGAGGTGCTGACCCAGATCGAGCACGGACACGCCTGCTGAAATCACTGCCAATGGTGAGGAAAAAACAGGCCGACTCGGCGAAGAGAGCGTTCATTTTGCTGGGTCGGGTACTTGGCATTCACCCCTGTTAGAACATACAGTGGTTCCGCCAAAGTCGTCAGCTCTGAGGGATCACAATGAAGGTGTTTGTTAGCTCCGTCGTCAGTGGGTTCGAGCAGTACCGAGCAGCAGCTAGGAAAGCCATCACCTTACTGGGGCACACGCCGGTCATGTGCGAAGACTTCGGAGCGCGCCCGTGCTCCTCACAGCATGCGTGCATGACCGAGGTCGACCAGGCTGATGTCGTCGTGCTGATCCTGGGCGCGAATTTTGGCTATCAGACGAAAACAGGGGAGTCTGTGACCCAGCAAGAGTTTCGGCGTGCAAAGGCTGCAGGCAAACCGATCCTGGCTTTCCTCGAAACCGTGGAGATGGAAGAGCGTCAGAAGGCATTCTCCTGGGAAGTATCGGACTACCTTGATGGCCTGTTCCGGGTGACCTTCTCCGATCAGTACCAGCTCTCGGACGCCATTGTTCAGGGCTTGAATCAGATGACCTTGAACCGTAAGGCCATCTCTGAGCAAGAGTTCATGCAGCGCTTACAGCAGAGAAATGGCAATGGTCGGTGGGGTGGTTATGATCACGAGGCCCGTCTGGAGGTAGCCTTCCTCCCGCAGCCCGAAATTGCTGGCACGTTGCGCTCCGCGCATGCCCAGCACGAGGCGTTCTTCTTGAAGGTCTGCCAGGCCGGTCTGGGTTCGCTCAAAGGCGGCTACAAAGACTTCGACACTGCCGAGCAGACGGGGATCGATACCCCTGAGGTTAAGTGGCGGCATCATGGAAGCGGGCTCTGCTCGGTCTCTATTTCCCTGGCCAATGCGTCGACCTCGCGAAACGTCATGGACTCCTTCTACCTGTCGCCCTCCTTGGTCAGAAAAGGGGCCGAGGCTGCGTTCAGCTTGCTGAGCGAAGGGAAGGGGGGGTGGTTTCAAATTGGCCTGTATGGCGTTGATCACAAGCTCTTTGCAGAGCCTCCAGCAACTGCGACCAACAGCATTTCGATGCCGCACCGCTCTCAGCAGAATCTGGAGGAGCGGAATCTGATGATCCCAGCCACACCGGGGGCGTACCGCCATTGGTTGGACGAAGTGATGTTCCGCTTTGAGCGCAGAATGTCGATGTGAAGGCTTAATTGGGAGGTGGCGTTGAAAGCAGGCTGAGCAGTTTCTATCGCATTTTGCACGCTGATCTAGAGGTGCCGTTGCTATGCGGTGTGTGAAAAGTGTTTAGAGAAGGTCAGGCAATGCGAAAACAGTCGAGAAAGCGGAGTTTACGGATTGGAAATTAGCATTCCGAGACTGTTTCAGCGCAATATCACCGAGTATCAAGGCTTTTCGCACCGAGCCTAGCACAATCAGCCATGCTCAATATTAATTTACTTAAATTATATATAGGGGACGACTCGTGGTACAAAAGCCAAGCAAGCGGGTTTTCACCAAGGACATAACTAATTCCCTCCGACTCGAACAGCCCGGGGCGGGAGGAATTCAAATAAGGCATCCAAAAAACCTGATCATCACAGCTCACTCCGTTTACCGAAAATTCGACCTTAACCATAACAACATCAGAACGAGGACGTTCAATGTCGTCATTCACCAGGCACTCATACTCATCTAAGGGAGATAGTCGAACCATATTTTCATATGAAACCCCTCTTACAGATCGGCAAAAGTGCTTAAAGCAAGCATCCACGTAAGAAAAAAGGGTCGCGGAATTCAGCTCCTCAAATTCAAAGTGAGGATAATGATGGAACTCGTACTCTGCACTATGAATTTTCCTCATGAAGGTCTCAATCACGCCGTAGCTGGCAATCGCTAAAAACTCGTCTTCACCTTTGTTATTTTTCGCATCATAAAACATGATCTGGACTTTTTCTCTCACATCTTGGATGCCAATATTTTCAATAGGTATTCTAATTTTGAAGTTATTATGACTGACTGCATTTCTCAAACGAGTCGCGACCTTCATGACGTCCAGGGTGTCGTAATCCTTATACCTAATATCGATATTATCAATACCCCAAGCTTGCTTTGTCTCTAGGTCAAATTTTCTTGGCAACCTCCTAGCTGCCACATCCTTGCCCAGACCCAAGTTGACCCAAAGATTCGCAGCAATTGCCCCTAGGCCCATCGGATATTTTAAATTTCGACTCGCTTGCTTTTCATTAGGATTATAATTGCTTCCGGTGAATTCGGCAGGTATATCATCTATTGTATTAATTAAGCCCAATTCTTGCAAAAAAGACAAATAAAACTGTTTTACTGACATCTCCCTCGCTGTTCTATCAAAGATCACCCGCTGAAATGCCTCAAGAAACTGCATGGTTCCGTAATAACTAGTCAACAGATCCAGCGCCTCTTTTTCAGCGGACAGCTCTTCAGCATCAAAGATCTTCCTTAAATCGCCTCTCTTCAAAAGTCAACTCCAGTATGGTTGCTTCAACCTATTGGGATGCATGATAATTTCATTTTAAACTGCGTAGAATTCCCTTTTCAAGGATTTGTTCATTGCAGCTTTCCGTATTTTTTTGACAAGCGAATCACGGGGTAATTAATATAAGCATGTACCCCCTGTGACAAATAATGTCTTCGGTTAATTAATTGAGGTGGTCTCATGTCCCGCTTGGCAGAGTTTCGTCAACTTGAGCAAAAACTAGCAGCCCGGCTGGCTGAGTTGGAAGCCCTGAAAGGCTCCAGTGAGTTGCAGAAAGAAATCGAGTTTGAGACCAAGCTGCGTGCTTTACTGGCTGAGTACGGCTTCGGCCTGCGGGACGTCATTAATCTTCTGGATCCTCAATTCAACCGCCGTGTCGCTGCTCCTCGTGCCCCTGAGAAATCGACTCGTCGGCCACGCCAGCTGAAGCAATACAAGAATCCTCATGACGGCCAGATCATCGAAACCAAGGGCGGCAACCATCGCCTGCTTAAAGAGTGGAAGGCCCAGTATGGGGCTGATGAAGTCGAGTCCTGGGCTTCTTAACCCTGATCGAAGACTGAACAAAAAACGGCCTAAAAGTCCGCTTTTTTTGCGCATGGCACCGGCGGCGCCTTCATTTCCAATGCGAAAAGCGCATGCTCATTGCCGGCGTGGAGCAGTAGTTTTCTCTGCCAGTTCCAGCAGTTCCGCTAAGTCCAGCCTACCGATCTCGTGCTGCAAACTGTATGGTCGGCAGTCATAGAGGTGTAAGTCTGAAACTTTATGTAATTCCTGATAGGGCGGGGCTATAAGGTGCAGCCCCTTGGGATCAAGCACATTTTGGAAGTGCTGGCCATTGAATGGAAATGGCTATGTGTTTGCTCTTACTGAGGTCAGCGCCATGAGCTTGGGGTATTGTGCTCTAAGTTCTGCGAGTTGAGCACCGACATTCTCACTCAGAGACGTGAAGGGGGGTAGTTTTCCACAAATGACAGCAATAAGATATTCGGATAAAAGGTTTCCTTGCTGGGGGTCTTCAAGCTCCGGTATTAGAATCTTCAGGGTCTCTTCTTTCTGAAGTACGCCATATTCGATAGCTGACGTGTTCCTGAGAAGGGCGGCTCGGATGAGACCCTCGGAGTAATAATTAAAATTCTTGGATCCTAGCACTTGTGTATAAGGGAATCCAGGCAAGAGCCGCTTTTTCTCATCCTCATGGTTTCTCATCTGTTGCAGCGAAGATGCAACAGCAAGAACCACACCGGAAATTCCCGTGTGCTCTGGAGCAAGGTAAGATCCACTACCTAGTTTGACTGCTTCAGTGCGCGGATCAATGTGAAATAACGCATGCTCACCTGACAAGCCCTCCCGCATATTGGAAAGCTTGGAAAGCCTTTCATAAAAGCGTCCAGAGTTCTTGAAGCCTATTTTCATAGAGCCTTTTATAGAGTCTAGCTCTATACACCAAGGGCACTCCAACTGATTGGATTCCGGTAATACCAGCATTTCAATGTATTGAAGGCTTCTCTTTTTTGTTGGTAGATCGTTGTAAGCTACGATGCTTTTTAATTTGCTTTCAGATTTCGATGACGGTGGGCGGTACAGACCTGACAAGAAGGTAATGTCGCGTACATGCTGGTTTAAGGCTGGAGTCATTCTGATTAAATTGTTCAGTTGATCAAAAGGCTTTCCACTTATGACAACTGGGTCGTATACGACGATTTTGTCGGCTGCAGCAAAGGCCAGGACAGTTTGTTCTTCGAGTACTGATTCGATCTCAGGCAGGTAGATATACTTCGCCTTTAACGAAGTAACGATTTCATTGAGGCTTTCATTGTCGCCTAGACTAAGGAAGAGAGAGTCCGGCGTTAGAAAGGAGGATAGCTTTTCTGATAGTGCAGCGATAAAGGGTTCTGTTTTCGACAAAACGTTGTAGTCAATGTAGTAGGCGTAATGTTTGTTGCCTATTAAATAGTCGCCTCTATGGAACTTTATCATGTCATCAAGCCGGTCATGATACTTCTCGAAAAATGGTTTTCCGAGTTTGGCGGTGTCTTCGCTTAAGACAATGCCGGTGTCAGTGAGGTTCTTGACGTAATATGCGCTTGCATGAATTTCTATTGGGCTGCTTCTCTCGAGGCAGAGTTCGCATTTGTCGAAATTGAATCGTCTGACATTGTGCTCAATCTTGCATATCGTGCTGTCACCATCATTGAATGAATATACAGCGACCACGCTAAGTTCTTTTGATGGATATGCGGCGCTGAATATGTCCTTGAATGTACTGATCAGGCTACCACTGCTATCGACGCTTACGATCAGTAGAGGGTTAGTCGACGATTTTAAAGCTGGCGTCGTGGCGCATATTACCGACCTGCACTCACTATGTTGCCTTGCTGGGTGGGCGGGAAGAGCATCAAAGATCGTTGTTTTGCCGAGGATCTGCAATGCTCGAAGAGGAAGTGCTGCAATCGACCATGAGTCGATGAATATATAGTCAGAACGATCAATAGCTTTCAATAGCCAGAAGGCTACTCTGTCGAGATCATCCTTGTTCTTAATTGAGTCACCGAGTCGGAAGAATGCGTCTGTGTGATTGTGCGATGGTGTTGTAAAGTGGTACTGCTTGCCCCCGCGAAGAAAGCTTTCGCTAGAATACTTATTCAGGAGTCGATCTAGGTCAATGGAAGCTAGCTCTTTGGTATCAAAGTCGCCATCAACCAGTGATGCACCATCCTTGGTTACTTGGTAGACCTGGTAGCGCTCGAACTGAGTGCTATAAGCTATTATCCCAAGGAATGGGAGGCTTAAGCGGTTCATCAACTTGCTTCGAATGGGCGCGTTGTTATCTTTGTCTATCTCTGTGACCAAGTCTAAGTTTTTGGCTAGGATGTAGCATTTGTCGTAAGCGTCGCTTGCTGAATTGGTGGCTGTTACAAGCAGGGGCTCAATGTCCGCTGGGCCAACTATGTCAATACAATTTAAGATTATTGGGATCATAGTCAAACCGGCATAATTAACGAGATTGATGTTGGTAGTGCGTCGGTTTCAGCTTCTGTTTTAGAGAATAAAACTTTAATGTTGTCTAGGAAGGCGTCGTTGCTATAGTCATAGTTGGCACATAGAGTGCCGGAAGTCGTGATGACGACTAAGCCCTTCAGCGTATGGGCACACTCCATTGCTGAAAATAAACCAAGTCCGCGCCTTATAGGCTTACGCTGAATTTTGGACGTGCTGTGCTGGTAGAAAGCGCTTTCTACAACTTCGATCTTGTTACGCCCGGGGAGTGTGTCTTTCAGAGATTCATAAATGCCATGCCCGGAGTCAACAATGTCAATGATTAAATATTTCTTTGCGCCATCTATTGTGGATCTTGCTTTTAAATATGTGTCTAATGCTGCAGGTAGCTTTGCATTATTTATTTCTGTGATGCTGTTGTAGATCACTCTTGATACTTTCATGTATCGTAACGATGTTGAAGGCTGCCGTGCATGATGAATCGTGTTTTCCCAAATTTCTTTTAGGAAAACGTAAAGGCTCATTGAGTTAACAATTTTACCAAGTGCTCCCTGGGCCTCAGCTGTGGTTCCTACCATGCACTGTTCAATCTTCGGGCCTAGCAGCGTCCGAAAGTCTTCCTCGGAGGGTTCGGCTGAGCCTAGGTTGAGAGCTGGAGGATGCTCATAGTAAGGATCTAATGCGTAGAGTGAATATGACTGGCTCCCCTGGAATGCACCATACTCCATGTCTACAGCAGCGCTGACCATCTCCAAAAGATACTGTGTTATATCTTTGTCGTACCTGTCTAAGATCACTAGATTTTGCATGCAGATATTGATAAAACAGGCGGAGGCGAGATAAGAGTCCTCTCTAATGCCATATTCTACAAGGTCTGATCTAGATAAATGAATCTTTATCTTCTCTAGATTGCCTGATCGGCCCAAACCTATGATGCAAGAAATAAAGAACCCTTCGGCTCCAATGGAGAAGCTGGAGTCTTTTTCGAATTTAAAGCTCGATGGTTGGTTGTGATTGATATTGTTAGCTAAATAGTTTATAGAACATCCGGAAGGGATTACAATCTCGCTCATGATGGACGAGCCTCTTAGCTTAAAAACAAAGGGTAGTGTAGCATGAACTTTCCTAAAGGTTAATATTTTGCCAGATATTCGTTTGATTTGATGGGGTGATTGATTTCGTGCATACATACTACTTTTATGTTTCGTTTGTGAGTTATCGTTTCTACTGATTTTGTATGCAGTAGAGCTTTTTTAATGTAGGAGTTGGTCTGAGCGCGTTCCTCGGCACCCGTGACGTAATGGGCACTGAGACTAGAGCCATGGTGCTCTTGACAGCTTACCCGGCGAACTGTTCGTCAACCTCTTATCAAATGGCTCAGAGCTGAAGATATCAGCACGCCAATGGAGCGCCGGATAGCGCAGGGTGATGTATGCAAGGTCTCGATATAGTGTGGCAAAAAGCTCAGGAGATGTTTGGTGGCAAAGCCAAAGCAGCGGCGTGGCTATCGACGCCTAAGCATCTATTTGCCGGCATGTCAGAAATCGAATTCGTGAAAGACCAGGAAACCTTGGAGCCGGTAATTGAGGTTCTAGTTCAGACCGAGCATGGAAATCTCTAGAAACGCTGCTTGGAAACTAAGCTATGGCTTAGATTCTCGGCTCAACTACTCTATGACTCGCGAAATCGAACTCTAGTTTAGTGTTGGTTTGCATGACTGGTACTTACCTGCGCTGGGCCTACCTGACTGCGCAAGGTGGGTTGAAGGGGTGGTGAATGCGTATGGTTCCTCACAGAGACTGCTACCTAAGCGTCCGAAGCGAAAAGCCTCGACAGCATTGGTCTGTAAACCTTTTTTTTGAACTGTTAACTGCAGTGCTTTACAAGTCAAAAAAAAGGTTTACGAGATGTCATGCCCAGTCTGCCCGATCGCATGATGCTGAAGCGCGGCTGTACCCTCGATGCGAGTTACGTAGTCTGCCGAGAAGAGACAAAGGGTTTGACCTCTCTATCGTCGACCACCTGAAGCTCAAAGTACTGCCCGTTTGCCTTCAGGGCGTGGATGATGCGACATTGGGCATAAGCGGTGCTGTATGAGGTGCTCGGGCCTTGGATGTTCAGCACAAGTTCCTCTCCGTAGCTTCGCTCGTACCTCAATCCGTTTAAAGCCCCCATTGCCTCGCCATTTGACTCGGCGATTTCGATTACCAACTCCCGCATAACCTTTTGATCGGTGCTGGTCACCTCAGCTGAAAATCTGACCTGACGCTGAATACTAAACCCTCCGCCGCCACTGGCTGAGCCTATGCGGTTGAATGTGATGTGAGCGAGCAGAACTACTTCCATGCTGTGTGCCTTCTATGTGAGTCTGACTTCTAGGTAGCAGGGGCGTCAGCGTAAATGCGGTCATGCCGCCCCTGTGCTCATGCTCATTCGCGTCCAGCAGTGCTCAACGATTGCGCTGTAGTGGTGCGATGAGAAGGCTCCAAAATGTTTCGGCGCCGCCTTCTTGTGAAAGCTTCTGGTCTTGCCGAGTGTGGAACGCCATACCGAACGTCTTCAGGTACATGGATTGGTCGTCCGTCTCTACGGTGAGTGCCTCGTTGTATGAGCCACCGCCAAACGAGTCGCCATGACTGTAATAGATCCCGGCGCCTAGCTGGCCACCGGTGAACACCGTCGCCTTCGCAACGTCGTGACCGTCCTTATAGACGCTCGCAGAGAAGCGATTTGCATCCACGCGACGGAACACTCCTTCGTACCCTGGGTTGCGTGCTTGAAGCTCCTCCAGTGAGTTCTCGAAATAGCGAGCGATGTACTCAAAGCTGTCGAGCAGGAAGCGATCTTTGTCCAGCTGGGTATACGTCTTGGTCATCCGAAGGTTGCTAGACCTAGGGCCAGCAGGGGCCATAGGGGAGGGCGCTGAACCGCCAGTGAAGTCGTTGCGCTCGGCCCTTGGAGCAGAATTCGGTCGGTCACGGCTGCATCGCTCAGCGGCCTTCCGAACCTCCTTCGCAACTTGCAAGAATGCCTCGTCACGATCCGGCCAAAGTGTCACGGGCTTACCATCTTGGGGCGTGCCAAGCAGTTTGCCGAACGGCGCGTGGTGCCAATCGCTCGGGCGAAGAATTACAGGAATGACGATCGCTTCTCCCGCTCCATGGCGCTCCATCGCACGAGTCATCTCGATGTTGTAGCAGTATTCGGAAGCGATGAAGTCGGGGCTCACCAGCAACAGAATGATTTCGTCGCTGTTGATGTGATCATCGATCGCTGCATCGATTTCTTGGCCAGCACCGATTCTGCGGTCGTGCCATGTCTCAATGACGCCCTGGCGCTTGAGCATGGAAAGCTGTTTTTCGAGCTGGTCGCGCAGCGCTTCGTCTGTATGGCAATACGAGAAGAACACGTTCGGCAAAATGGTTACTCCCATTCAGGTAGGTGCTGTTCCGATCATATGGTTTGCTCACCGCAGAAGTACAGGTCTGGGCTTGGCTCGTACACTAACTGCGATGCACCTCTTCCACCCGTCAGCTGAAGAACAACGGGGCAGGCAACGGGGTAACGGTCGTGACTTGGTCGAAGATCATCTGGGCTAAGTCGTAGCGGATGATGTGCTTCCCGTGTGGCGTTGGCCGCGCAAACTGACGTATCTCCGCAGGCGCGAAGGTGAAGCTAGACGGAAGCCCCAGATGTCGTTTAGCCGTGCCGTCAGCACTGTTGCATTGTTCGCAGATGATGACTGGGGCGAAAGAGGTGATGCGGCGAGGTTGACCGGGGAGAGGTTTGGTCGCGTAGGGATCGGTTCCATGATCATGGTGGGTATGGAGTCCCGCCGCCCAGCCTTCTCGTCTATCCGGTCTTTTGGGGAACAGCATCGTCCAGCGCAGCAATTCGTATCGCGTCCGATCACAGCATGGGCATTGCCAATGATCATCAAGCTTCGCCCACAGCTGGCGGCAATGTGCGCCATCAAAGCTAAGGTAATCCTCCCAGCTAGGAATTCGCCGACGCAGATTGCTATCCAGTGTTTTCTCTCTGTTGGCATTCTTGATTTTGGTGTCGTCGCAGGCCAGGCAGCAGCCGTTCAATAGAAACTCAGGCTTGCAGGGACAGAGGCTCTTGGTCATGAAAATCTCAAAAGTTGAGTGCCAAATGACTTGGCTCGACCAGCCTGCGCTGACTGGCTCGACAGGGGGACGGTGATTTCACTCTCACCGATAACTGCTCACGGCATGCGGGTCTCTAAGGGTTTCATCTGTCCAGGCAAGCCCAATACAGAACATGAGGGTTAAGGAGGCGTAGCTGACCACTGCATACACGCCTCCTGCGCTCACGTCTTCTACTGCTCGATAGCACCATACGCATAGGTAACCAATCATCGCCCCCAGCGCGGCCCTGCACGCAGTCAGCAGGCTACCGCCTACGTTGACGAAAAACGCATGAACCTCACGCGACTTGCCAACGAGATGAAGCGATCGGAACGTTACCCTCAGCGTGAAGACACTGACGATCGCGAATGCGATGAGCAGGTACACGTAGTACGCCATGAGCTCTGGTGCAGCCAGTAACGCAGTGACCAAAGTGCTCACTTCCTCGGGTGAGGTACTGATGAGCAGTGGCAATGCCCCGATGAAGAGCGCGTAGATGACCTCCCTGGCTGCCCGCCGCCAGAGTCCAAACTTTTCCTGTTTTCTCATCAGCAAACGTCATGTCCCATATGATTCGAGTATTTTTTGGAGTCGAGCGGCGCGCTGGCTTAGTACCTGGACAGCCGCTTTAGGCCATCGAGCATGAGCTCCAAGTAGCTTTCAGATCCGAGTGCAAACCCTGCGGCAATCACCGGCGTCTTGTACTCCTCGGTCGCGTACTCGTGAGCAAAGCGGTGGATCGTTTCTGAGTGCCAAGAAATCCGACCCAATGCGATTTTCCTGAAACCGTGGTTTTTCACCGCGTCCGCGAGCGATTCTTCACTGATTCCGCGTTGCTCGCAGAAGAACAGGAAACTCAAAAACTCAAACCGTTCGTAAAGCAGCCCGTGATCGTGCAGACCTGCAAAGTCAGGCGCCCATTTAGGCGTAAGAAGGTCATGGAGTCGGTTGCACAAGGGGGTGAGAGCTCTACTTTGGTCTTCAAAGCTTTTCCATAACTCGAACAGACCATTAGCTCCCTCCACGTAGAACGGTGATAGATCAACTCCCACATGGAAAGGCATTTCGCGCCGGTTGATAAGCGTCATGTTAAACAGCTCGCTCAGCTCAGCCAGGCGATCGGCCCTCACAAGCCCCATGCCATACGCATAGGTAACAAGTGCCAACGGGTAACTCTTCAATGCAAGCCCAGCTACCCATCCAGACTGCTCGACCTGAGACGCAGCGTGCAGGCCCTTAATGGTATCCAGAACGATCGTATGCTCTGCAGCTGCACCCCATCGCCCCAGCACTGCACAAAGGCGTGCTAGGGGCTCGATAGCGGCTTCGTAGATCTCAACCAGGTCGGTAAAATCCTTAGAAGTACTGCCCTGAGGTCGTGCTGCGAAGAGAGGAGCAAGATGACTGATCGCTTGATGAGCCTGGCTGGTTACTAGGTCATCGAGCTGAATCCGGTGCTCGGGTCTGGCCATAAAGCGTTTGGCCATAGCGAGAGTGAGCTCGATGCCAGCTGGATTCGGCAGACGGGACTGCTGGATAGTCTCAAGCTTGAGGTTTAGCCCGTCGAAGAAGGTGTCGGCATCCATCCCGGTTACGGTCGTGGCACGACGATGGGTGATGAGCTCCTGACCACGCTCGCTCAATCGACCCCGGGATAGCCAGTAGGTCGGGTAGCGACGTGACGGCGCTCTCAAAAACGCCGCCCTCAGCGCATGATCCCACTCACCTGACCATCCTGCGACGATGAGCCCGAACTCATCGATGATGCGATCAAGCAGCGCATTGAACGCCGCCGGGTACTCGCCCAGTTCTACATCGGTATTGAGGATCCTGGCGTCCTTGTAATCACCGTGGATCTTCAGGATGTAGCAGGAAGCATGGGTGAGCGGCTCAGCACCTGCAAGAGTATCTTCAGAGCTGACCACTGTTGGCTCAACGCCAACATCGCGCAGCGCATTCTCCATGAGTCGGTCGAAGTTCGTCGTAACGATCACGCGCACATGTCCCGCTTTGACCATGGCTGCGATCGCCCGATGGGCACGTGTAGGCAACTTCAAGCCGTCTTCCAATTCCTCATCGCTAGGCTCCAGAAAACCCTGGATGATGGCTCGTCGCTCGGTCTGGGTGGTCGCCAGGCGTTCGAGTAGGGTTGAGTAATTGGGCTCCTCTCCTGTCTGACCTACGTACCATGCCACCCAATCATCCTGCTCTCCCGCACCCATCGCGATGCCCCAACGCTTCACCAACTCCAGGGTGATTTCCCACCCGGTCGGTATGCCTGCCGAGCGGGACACCCCTGAGCCAAGAAGCACGGCATAGACGCCTTTGTTCTCAAATATGGAGAAGGCAATTTGAGCTGTTGGATCAGGAGTAGCAACGGTCATGCAAAATCCTCGTGAGTTGGAGAGGCGAACTGTTCGTGTGAGGGAGTTGCATCCGATTAACCACTAACTCGTCGGCTCAACGTCGGCACCCATGTTTTCTGCCAGGTGCTCGATCCTAGAGGTGCCTGGGATGGGGAACATGGCAGGAGAGTATTCAAGCAGCCAGCGCAGAGCACTGCGTGACATCGCCGACGCATCTTCGGACTCAAGGTATTTTCCGGCCCCCAACGGGGCATACGGGACGAAAGCGATGCTGTTTTCCTCACACCACTGCACCACGTCTTTGGACTCCGTGTTCAGAAGGCTAAAGGCATTCTGAACTGCCGCAATCGGAGCGATCGCTGCTGCCTCGATGATTTGAGCAACGGTCACTTTGGACAATCCCAGTGCCTTGATCTTGCCCTCTGCGCGCAACTGCTCCAGCTCCCCGACCTGATCTGCGATCGGTACGTTGGGATCAACTCTGTGCAGGTAGTAAAGATCAATTGCTTCGACTCCGAGCCTTCGCAAGCTCATCTCGACACACTGGCGCAGATAGGCCGGCACACCGCACGGTGTCCATTGCCCCGGGCCCTGGCGGGTAAACCCGCCTTTCGTGGCAATGATCAAATCCTCTGCGTAGGGAAATAGAGCTTTGCGGATCAACCTTTCGGCGTCGTGCGGGCCGTAAGCGTCGGCGGTGTCGATGTGTTGGACACCCAATGCCACCGCTGAGCGCAAGACCTCGATCGCGTTTTGCTCGTCAGCAGGCGGCCCCCAGATGCCTGGCCCTGTCAGCCGCATGGTGCCAAAACCTAGGCGACGTATCTTCTTTCCGGCCAGCATCCCGTGTGTCGTGAACGTCATGCCAACCCCATGCGCAGGAATACGTCGGCGGTGATTTGAGCCAGAAGCGCCTCGCGCGCCGCAGGAGTAAGCACCTGATGATGGATTGAGTGCCGCTCAAGTAGCGCATGCAGGTGGGTGTCCACTGATGCTCTGTAGCGACTGTCCGTGTCTCGCCCCGGGCCGAGAGCGATGGAGGGATCCAGCTTCGTGGCAAGAACGGTCGTGTAGTTGCGGCTGTAATTCATCATTACGGCCCCAATGGCCTCGACTTCATGCGCAGCTAAATCGCAGCCTCGGTACTCAACGGCAGCGTTCCAGTACGCCACTGCATCCATGACAGGGCGATCAACCAGCACAACATCAGCGTTGACGCAAGCAGCGTGCTCCGCCTCAAGTGTCCGGTCGACGAACCACATCGTTGAGTCGTATGTGTGCTGGGTGAGCAGAGGAATGCCTTGCTCAACGGCAAGTGCCCCGAAGGAGGGGATGGCTTGGACGCGGATCCCCTTCACCTCTAGTACCTTCCTCAAGTCGGCACAGAAGGTGGATTTGCCGGTTGAGTGCGTGCCGGCAACCCCGATTACGATCGAACTCACCACAAGCTTCCCTGTTCAGGTGCGGGTGTTTCGTCCACGGTCTGAATCTTGAGCTGAGCGATCTTGCAGACTTCTGGCCAGCTAGTGAGGAGGGAGTCCTGAATCAATCGGCCCAGAAGGAGGGCGGTTACTCGGGCGTCCTCCCCGGCGCGATGCAACTCGCCCGAAACTTCAGCGTCCAGGCCAGTCAGAGCCAGCAGCGCGGAGAGGCTGTGGCTTTGAGCATCTGGGTACACATGACGTGATAGCTTCAGGGTGTCTATCACTCCAATCGGTGCCCAGTCGGGAAGATGGCGCTTCATCACTCCGTAGTCGACTGACGCGTTGTGCGCGACGAACCATTTGCCCTGAAGTTGTTGTTCGACATTGTCCCGCAGCTCTTCCCAAACAGGTGAGCTCTTCACTTTTGTGTTGCCGATGCCGTGCACACGCTTGGCTTGCCAGGTGATGGGGTTTGGCGGCTTGATGAGCCAGCTTGAAGGCTCATCACCATCGACGACAGGAAACGAGGCGATAGCCAGCTCCACGAGGTCAGGCGGTGTGTGGCCATTACCCTCAACGTCGACGACTACGATGGGCTCGGAGGGCCACTGAAACTCCGTATCAGTCATCAGATATTCCTCTGCGCTTCCGCGCGTCCATGGCGATCATAGTGATGTGGCTTGTCGGCATCGTGCACCTGGTACCCAAGCGTGTGCTGCATGAAGTACCGGCGCTGTTCATCGAGGCCGCGAACAATGATGGAGCGTTCTGTTACCACCGGTTCACCCTCAGCGCCCAGCCGCTGGCATAGGCTGCTGAGAAGCGCCTCATCGGGCTTCTTCCAAGCGGCCTGGCATGTGGCGTATTGAGCGGAAGGGCAGGTATCACATAACTCGGTGATGCCGAAATGGCCGTTGTAGTCGGGCTGCTGGTGAGCATAGGCCACCCCACATGAGGTCTTGCGGAAGATCGGAGTGCTTGGAGCGTGCGCTTGATACATGCTCAGCAACCGTTGCTCCTCGTCCAGCGGCAGCAGCTTGCGTCTGGCGGTTGAGGTGTAAGGCTCGGGAATACCCTGGCTTTGGTAGTACTGGGCAATCTCTTGTCGATAAAACAGCCCGCTGAACACCGTTGCGTGGGCGTGTTTTGCGAGCTGCGCGGCGCGAGCGATGTGTTCTTCGGAATCGTTGAGCCCAGGGACAATTGGGCGCCAGTAGAGCAACGTCCGGTAACGCCGTGCATGCTTGAACAGCGTTCGCAGGCTATTGGCTGCGATCGAAGATTTGATGGGCTCGATCTTCGGGTCTTCGATGCCTGAGTAAGTCACCAGCACCGTCAGCTTGATGTTCGTCAGGGAATTGAAGCGCTCGCAGTCCTCGGGCGTCACCCGCCAGCGAGTGATCACAAGCACGTTATTGGTCAGCCTTGCCTCATCGAGCAGTCGCAGCAGGTTATGGGTATGGCCTTTCACGTCCGGAAGCATCGGATCGGTTGCTCGGTTGAAGAGCTGAATCGGCGTGATATGAGGCTGGAAGAAGCGATGCGAAACAAACTGCCTGAAGGCTTCTTCGTCGGTCATCAAGGCCTGGGGCGTGCGCTGCTCGAAGTTACCGAAAAGGTGCCTCACGCAGTAGCTGCAGTCCAGGGGGCAGCCGACGATATGGTTCAGGCTTAGGCCACTTTTACGGTACTCGACAGGATCCCGGAGGCTCGGGTTGACCAGTGCCAGCTGCGTGGCGTTGATGACAGCGACGTTTCTATCCATGGACGCGCTCCTTGCAGCCGGACTGAGCTGCAAATGTTCCTTCGAGGTGTGCCTATCCATCCTGGAGCGTGCTCGGAACTGGGGGGGGGAAGCACTACCAGGCAGGCGAGCTGGTAGGCTATCAATTAGCCATCAAGTGAGCAATGATGGTTCAGACGATTTCCATGCGGATTTACACTCCTTCTCTTGGCGAGGAAATCGTCATTGCCATGCATGCCCATGCGTCAGATCAATGCCCCGTTGATCCCCAACTGCTCTGGAAGCTCGGCCCATCCGATATGGGAGGTTGAGTTGGTCGACTGATTTGAATTGTAACCGGGATCGGGAAATCCACACCCACCATCGCTACCTCACCCTGCTTTAGGTTCGGCAGGAATGCTGCAGCGGAGCGATCGATCTCACCGCAGGCTCGCTCAACGACTTCGCGGTCACGGTCGTTCGTAAGCCGGTGGACGAGCAGGGTACCCATCTGACTGAGCACGCCTTCGGTTATATCGCGTGGTCGCTGGGTCGCCAGGCAAATGTTCAGCCCGTATTTTCGACCCTCCTTAGCGATCAGTTCGAAGGCATCCAGATTCTGTAGGTCATCCTCGTTGCCGACGGTTTTGCCTAGGAAATTATGGGCCTCGTCTAGGATGGTGATTAGCGGCCTCGTCCTGAAAACCTCAGCCCGGGCTCGCTGCAGTAGAAGTCTGCCGATAACGTTGGCCACTACCTCACGGGCGTTGAACTCGTATCCAATTGAGCTCAAGCAGACCCTAAACAGCTTCTTGTCGCCACGAATGAAACTGTCCAGTTGATCTACGAAACTGGAAAGGCCGGCAGCGGGATTGAAGACGCAGCCGAGCGACGGCGACTCCATCACGCCGAGGATGCGGGTCATCAGGGATGAGCAGTGTGAGATCTCGTTACTGGCACCTCCAAAACGCTCTGAATCGTTGAAAGAGGTCGGGTAACAACACTCCTGCACCAGCTGAGATACCAGCTTGCGAGGGTTAAATGGCGTTGTTGGATTTCCTGCTAGGCTTGCGTTGTTGTCTCTGTTCATGGCCTCGCGATAGACCTCTTTTGATTGGTCTACCTTAAAGACGATGTGCCTCGGGAAGAGGTCAGGTGCGAGATGTACGAGTCGTAGGCTTTTGATCGCTTCCCTCAGCTTAGGGCCTTGGGTTTTGCCTGATGGCTGGAAGAGGGCTATGAAGTCGGACTCAGTGAAACTCGTCGGTGGAATTGCGACTTCTATAGAACCTCCAGCCAAGTGTAGAGGGCTGCCAAGGTGGCAATGAACCGTGTCATCCCCAACAAGTGAGCGGTACTCTCCCGTGGCATCGATCAGCACTACTTTGGCTGAGAAGCGTCGACACTCTTCGATCAGTTTGGATGTCGTCCAGCTCTTGCCTCCGCCTGTGGAACCCAGGATTGCGCAGTGCCGTCCGAAAATTTTCTCGGGAGTGACAGCAATAGGAAATCCGCCATCCCCGGCTACGTGACCAAGATTCAACGCTACCTCAGGTGGCGCACCGTTCATCCCCGTTGAGGTCAACAAAGGGATCTGGGAAATAAATTCTCCAGGGGCAGAATAGACCCGATCGCCAAGCCGTGGGTATGAGCTAACTCCTGCTGTGACTCGCAGTGATTGCGGGTTTACGGAGCCCAGAAGGCGTATGAAGCCGATTGCGTCGATTTGGCGGCTACCTGCAAAATCCTGTGAAATCTCCGAGCGATCCCTGTCAGGCAGCGTCACCTCGATTATGCGCCCGAGCAGCACTGCTTGCTGGCCTTCAATGAGCACAAGCTCGCCGACCTCACCTTTGCCGTAACGGTTGTGGCCCAAGTACTGGCCGCTTACATTGCCGGCATGCGCCAAGTTCGTCTTTACCAGCTGGGCACTCACACTCGAAACCACACCAATTTTGAGATTGCTGACCAGAATCCCGTCGAGAGCACTCATGCGTTTTGGCTCCCTAGGCGTCTGACGGCATTCGCCAACTGCTCAGCTGGAGAAGCTGTTCTCAGGTGCGGAATGTGGCTGACCAGATCGCTGAACGAGCCACTGACGAAGTGGATGTCCAGGCCACGCTTGGCGAGGTCATGGAATCTGCCCCAATAGTCGCTTGAGCCATGGTGTCCCCGGTTATGCAGGTGCGTGATGCACTGGAAATCGCAGAGTATTAGTTTCAGGCTCGGGTTGGATTGGATCGCTGAGAAGATTGGCTCAGAGAGGTGATCATCGTTGAAGCCGAAGCCCCCCACGATGAGGCAACTGTTGGGCTGACGCAGAAACTCCAGGTAGCGCGACAGAAGCTCTAGGTGAGGCTGCAGGAATGCCTGCTGGTATTTGCCTTTGGCTGGGTAGATGAGGCACGCGTTCGCAGGTGTAGGCGCTGTGTCCTCGTAGATGTCCTTTCCCTCTCTGCTCCAGCTCACCGATCCATGCAACTTCAGTAGCTGGAACACACCTTCGGCGAACTCATGACCTTCCACCTCTCGCCTGACGATGTCGTAGCTGAAATGTTTCCCATCGAACCGCCGCCTGCGGGTGTAGGAGAATCCATCAATGGCCATCATCCCGAGGTCAGAGGCTGCTGTCTCGAAGCACATGTCATAGTTTGTGGTGAAGACCTTCAGGCGAGGGTCTCGGACTCGTCGCCTCGCCAGCTTCTGCAGCAACTGCCTGTATGCAGAGATATCGGCGCTCGGGGCTCGCAGGAATGCTGAGCATGCATCCAGGATGACTGCTTTGACCTCGCTGACAAACCCTTCGACGGTGGCGTCTTTGTTGAAGGCGAGATAGGCGTCGCATTGAGAAAGGAAATGCTCGATATTTGGATTTATGGTTTCTTTGTAGCGCACCACATCCATCACGCGCCCTGCCGCTTCAGTGGGATCCCCTGAGCCGGGTGTGCACATGGAGCGCTTCCACAGATCCCACATGCTTGGCCCACCTGGTGCACCAAGCGAAGTCCCACTTCCAGCCAAAAAGCCAAGATTGGGAACTTGCAGTGCCGCAGCGAGCATGTCCGACAGTGCTGTGCGGTTGGAAACGATCCTTGCTGGATCAGGTGGTGGTACGCCATTGAGGACGATGTAGGCTTCTTCATTCAAAGGCGCCCAATCAGAAGCCCCTGGTGCTAGGTAGGCTTGAAGGCCCTTACGGTTGGCATCTAGCTCCACAGGTTTGTCAGCAGGGGGCGGGGGTGCTACGGCTTCTACAGAAAGGGCTGGGGCTGGCGGGGCGTTTTCGTTGGACATCAACACGATCCTTGAGTGGGCGTATCCCGATGGCGTGCTATGGGCCAATCGAGTGCGCGTGATGAAACCTATGGGCAGCGCAGTATTGGCATAATGACATCGGTGCTATGACGCCGGAAGTGGGGTAGGAGGGTGAATCTAGTGAAATTAGTTACAAGGCTCATCGGCTAGCCGGCGAGGGGAAGAGAGCTGCTACAACCAATACGTCGAGGTGATCGCTCATATCGTCTCCCGGCTTCGCGGCCAACCGGCCAAAATGCTCATCCCGCTTCCGGCTCCCCCAGGCAAGCTGCCACGTTGAGCGTGATGGGGGTCTTACCGACCTCGCCTTTGGGGCTGGCAATGGTGAAGGAAATGCCGCGCGGCGATATTCTTTCCCTAGGATCTAGGCCTGGAATTGAGATACCCGACCGCTCAATGAAGCTCCGCAATGCTGCAGGCGATGGAGATCTGGCATTCTTGCTGCCTTCATCAGTCTCCCACTGCCGCCAGGTGCGTGGCTTGACCAAGGTCATTCTGACGGCCAGGCGCGCGCTCATCTTTGCCTTCAAACGAGCCATTTTTGAGCCGCCGGCGTTGTTTTTCGTTCTCCTTAAGTCACCGGGTTGGCGTGGTGTTGAGGGTCAGAGGTTTCCCAAGGTGGCGTGCGAAGAAATGAGAGCTTTGCCTCGGCGAAATGAATTGGTTACCCAGTAAAATCCGAGCGTCTTGACACGTCTCGCGTGTCTTCTAATCTGATACCAGACGCCTGCTGCAAGCGTTCCGCCGTGAGCTGGAAGCGGCCAGACCATATGACAAACTACTGCCCCGTTCGGCGGGGAGATCGTTTTCTATTGTCTGGAGATCGCGATGAAGCCAGACCTACCACCCGTTTCTCCCCTTACATTCCCTCCCCTGAACCTTGATCAGCCCCTTGAAAGCCGTCTCAAGCTACCGGATGGGAGCATGGTGAAAGAGGCTTACCGAGATCCCGACTGTTTTGACATACATTGCCAGAGCAGATTTGGAAGGAGCTGGTCATCCATAAGGGCCGAGTGTATTGAACACCTTGAAGCTCGCCTCGGCGCGATCAGCGTACGGATCAAGACGCTAGAGACCTTGTTAAAGCAAGGGCAGCCCCCCGAAAGCCTTCTCACAGCGTATGACGACATCTATGAACAACTTGAGATGGTATACGCGGATGGCTCGTTGGGAGCGTTGGTAATGATCTCAAAGCTCTATCTTGTGGGGGCCCAGTTCCCTCCGCTGGCTACGCCTGGCGGAGGCCTCAAAGCTGCGGTGATGGCTGTAGAGTTCGGGTATGTCTCAGCGTACAGCTTTTTGGGGGATTTCTACCTGGCGGAGGGCCGTGTTTATGAAGCTGGCGATGCCTATGAATCAGGTGCGTACAAAGGATGTAGTGCCTGTAAGTACCAGTTGGGTCAGTTCGCGGAGCGTGGTGTTGGGGGGCAGTTGAAAACCGTTCGAGCCGCATTCGATTTTTATGCAGAAGCCACAATGGGAAATTACCCACCTGCATGGGTAGCGCTTGCTCGGCTTTGGTTGCGTAATCCAAGGGAGCTGCCGAGACCTGAGCATCTTGTTGAGATGCTGAAGGATTGCGTCGAAATGAGGTGCGAGGGGGCTGCAACGGCCTTGGCTGAGTATTATTTGGCTCTTGGCCCATCCTCCGACACGAAATTTTTGATGATGTCGCTCTACCGGTGTGCAGCGGTCGGAGGCGATATCGAAGCGCAGCTCAAGCTCGCGAGCTTGCTGGCGGGTGAGGGGGCTTGGGAGATGGAAATCATGCCAGATCCTGAAGAGGCGTTATGTTGGTACGAGCGGGTGTACAGTTCTGAAAATGCTTCGCCCGACCAAGTAGTTCTGGCGCACATGAAGCTCGGCCACCTGCTCATGGCCATGCAACAATATGACCGAGCGGCACATCATTTTGCCTTCGCTTCGGACACTCACCTTGAAGCTGCTGAGCTGCGCCAAATTTGTGAAGAAAAGGGAGAGAACCTCAGGAGCTGGCGGTTGCACAATTGTAATGGATCGGACTCCGTAGGGAATTAAGACGAGTGTCAGGGATGTAGGGCGATATGATCCTCTTAATCGCCCTGCTGCCTCTGATTTACCTGAGTAGGCGAGGGGCGGGTTCAGGGGCTCCGTTAGGCATAACCTGTTTCTTGCCACTCACGAGAATATAAGTGTCTGGCTGCCACTCAATCGGAGCTTCGTTGTATTCGACGGCGTAAGTTTGTGTGGCCTTTGCGCTGGGGGCCGGCGACCACTTGGGACTCGATCCAATACCC
Source organism: Pseudomonas simiae (assembly GCF_000934565.1). Taxonomy (NCBI): domain Bacteria; kingdom Pseudomonadati; phylum Pseudomonadota; class Gammaproteobacteria; order Pseudomonadales; family Pseudomonadaceae; genus Pseudomonas; species Pseudomonas simiae. The sequence continues at coordinate 2,844,268 of NZ_CP010896.1, forward strand.
CAGGCTAAGACAGCCTTGCCTCCGGGGACTCACTTTGAAGCCAAACAACACTCCCTCAATCCTCACTGACGAGGAGTTCGAGACTATGATGGGTTAACTTCGACACGGCAGAGAGCTAGATGTGAGCGACTGTTGCTGAACCGTACCCAAAAGCAGCTCAGTGTCGTTCAGTCGGAACAGCAATGGTCGACTGATCGTCGTCAACCAATCGACGATGGCAGTCAATGAGCCCAAGCATGTGGCGGCTCAGCAACCGACGCCCACGACCAGCCCTTTAAGAGTAATAGACGCATCCGCTTGATACGGTTTATCTGGGCCTGTCCTACTTAGAGGCTGTAGATCTCCGCATTTATCCTGGTAGTGAGGATGCGGCCTCCATCAGTTTCTGAGTCATCACTGACCGTCTGTACGCATGCAACGTAACACCCTTTTCGCCGAGGCCAGCGCGAAGTACCCACTGATGGAATATTCGAGCAATTCTCACCATCTCCAAAGGCCCAGGCCCGGTGCGACGTGGGAAAAGCAATCCGCCCGGAATAGCGTTCGAAAATTCCACGCTTCGCAGAACTACAGATTGTGTAGGGGAGTGACTGTCTCGACGAGAAGATTTGGGTGCAGCCAGAAATACGGTGTTACCTACTCCGTGTTTTGCTCCAGAAACATCGAGCGCTCGAAATCCTAATGAAAGCAGTTCGTGCAGTGCCATCTCCATTTTCTGGCCAGAGTAGCGCGCTGCAATAGCGATTTGATTTAACTCGTCAGGAGTCAAGGCCCGTATTACAAGAGGGCGAGCCTGGGATTTGCCAAGGCTGGAAGATTTTTTAGTCATCTTGATTCCAAAAAAGCTTGTGATCTGTCGTTGGGGAAAATTCGGTTAGCAGTGATTAATTATCTAAGTGCTGGTGCGCAACATTGTCAATATTTGATTCTAGTTAAGTTGAGTGTATTTATTGCCCAAACCCCTGGCGCCGGGGCCAGCCAGCGCGCTGCAGCTCGATCGGGTGGCTAACAGAGCCAATCTAGGGAATGGTGACATCATAATATCTATATATATCAATAGGTTAGGCTTTATTGGCTTTGCTCTGAATCCAGCAGCTAGCCCTTTCGTTGGGTTTTGCCCAAATTGGGCAAAACCCAACACCTGTGGTTGAGCCTACCGTAGCGGGTGCTTAATCAGCGCCATAAAAAATATGCATCAGCAGATGCCTAGGCGTGAACGGATAATAAATATTTCCCAATTTTAAATCGCTGGCCTTTATGGTGCTGGCCAATATATATGCAAGGTAAAAAAATAGTTGCCATCTCGGATAATAGATGTTAGGTGTTATATAACGAGATAATATTAGTAGCCATGATAAACACAGCCGCCTATTCATATTTTCCAAGCGTTAATTTTTCAGCAAGCGAGTTGGCGCAGGCTCGCAATTTCTTTCCTGACCCTAAAGTCAGAACCACCTTGGATCAAGGGTTAAGATTGTTTGATATGTTTATGGTCGTTACTAATTTGAAGCGAGAAAATTTAGATGACGAGCTAATAATGTCTAAATTTTGGGGCTTTCTATTGGTGGAGACCGATGTTGTTTATACACATGCTTGGTTGCTATTGACTAAGGTCAGACATGTTGCACACCTGCTGGGCATCAATATTGATAGATTTCGTGATACTTGTGGTGCGAAAAAAGAGAAGGAATGTCGGCTTGCATATTCCAGGGCGCCGAAAAATTACATCAAGCTTAAATACTATAAGGGCTGGTGGGTAAAATATCATGATGATAAGCCTATATTTATAAATCTGGTGGCAGTGCACCATCAATATGGTGAGGGCTTGTGTGAGAAAATATATCGGAGATGTAGAGACTACATACAAAAATTCCCCAGAACTACTGGGATTTCAAAAAATAGAAGTATCTCGATGTTAATGAGGATTGTAACTGAGCACTTCTGGAGTGTCGAAGAATTGCGCCTCCTTGACAATCCCTTAGAAATGCACGATTTTTTTTTCACAGCTTTTGACATCGAATATGATCGCTGGGTACGTCAAGGATTTAAGTCCAAGGTTTTCTTGAGTGATTGGCGTGCAATGATGCTAGTTGTTGAAGAGGTTTTCATTACGCATGGATTCTTGCCGAAAAAGTTATTTGACTTCAAGTTTCATGAGTATGCGGAGCTGGCAGGGAATAATCCGTTTCAATCTCACGGAGAAGACAAAGGCATTGTCAGTTCTATTACTGCTATTCCTTTACATATTCAGAATGAGGACGCTGCACAGAAGTTGTATCATCAAATAAATAATGATGCTGCGAAGCTGAGAGTTGCTTGTGAGGCAGCTAGAGCAGCCACGCTTGCCAACCACAGGCGCCGGATCGAAGCGAGCAAGGTTGACGTAGACTCGCCTGGTTTTTCTGATACTTACAGTGAGGAAGAGCAGTCGTACATTATTCTTTGCAGGAAATGGGCGCAGCGACCATATTTTACTGACGATGATCGGGAATTCGAAAATTACTTTGGTGCACGTAAAACCTATGTGAGAAATACGCTGGGACTGCTGGATAGCACGACGTTGCTACCCTTTATTTATCTTCTAATTCTTGAATGCCCTAGCATTACAGGCTCGTGGTTAAATAAGCATCGTATCACAGATAAATTCGGACAGAGATTTGGGTTTGATGATGAGCTCAACAGCGCTGTGAGTTCTAAACCCAGGAGAGGGGCGAAACTAGCGCGTCAGATAGTTAGGTCAACACCGAAGGCGCGAGAGTTGTTTCCTGAAATATATGAGCTGACAGTTGAAGCACGGGAGTATTTAGAACGCGAGAATGATCCAGCTCAACACTACACTTTTCTGAGCACGGCAACAGGTATAACACGGCCTAAAAGGATTCCAAAAATCAGAGGAATGGCTGTTCAAGGAAATGGGCAATCATTGCTGGCTATGCGTATTTTGGATCAATTTGGTGATCAAGGGCCGGTGATGCTTAAACGAATTTCCTTGAAAAGAGTGAGGGTCACCGCAGCCGTAATCGTTTATTTTCAAACAAACAGCGTGCAAGCCATGTCAGAGGCTTTGGGGCATGAAGACTATAACGCCAAGCTCATTGATAAGTATTTGCCAAAAGCGATACGTAAGTTCTATCTCGGGAGATGGATCCGGCTGTTTCAGAATGGAATGATTCTTGAAGCATTCCAAGGGACTCAATACTTGATGGAAGTAATGGACGTGAATTCACTCGATGAGATGAACGAGTTCATTTGCCTTCACAAGTTAAAACCATTGCCCCCTCAACTTACCTTGGAGAACTGGCTTCCTGCAGACCAGCGCAATCCCTCCCAAACACAGGCTGAAGGCGTCCTGCCGGTAGATTACGGTATATCGACTTTTATGATCTGCATTGATCACGTAATAGTTCAACTGCAGAACGCAGGGCGTGAGGTGCCGCAGGAGCTTGAATCATGGCAGCTACATGCGGCGTTCACACGGCATGCTGTGGAGCTTTACAAAACAGGTGAACTGGAAATTATTTCTGATCAGGTTGCCACCATCTTGTCCAGCATAGAACTATCAATTCCTCTCGTAGCAAATATTTACCAATGGATTGGTTTGGAGTATTTGGAGGAAGCATGAAGGATTCTGAAGAAGCCAAGGATTATAAAAATGACGGTGTTCTTGAAGAAGCTCAAGCCGATCTTGGCTCAATGCGCTATTACGAACGAAGGCTGTACCTTAAGCAGTTAAGAGATCAAGGAGGATTTGGCGATCTGGAAATGGACTTCCCCAGTTGGCTGGTTGAAGGTACGTCATTCGAATCCAATGTGTGGGAATGCCGCTTCGGAAGCGAAGGCAATTATGTAAGAATGTCTGTGGATTTTAACGTAAGCTTAGAAGATGGTAGTTTGCTTACGGAGGCTGCCAATGCTCAGCTGCTGAGGGGGTTCAAGGCCTTCTTGGTTGTGCAGTTGCATCCCAGGTACAACAATAACCAAAGGCGGCAAGGTGAAACAGAGGCCGAGATATTTAAATGCGGCCTTAAATTTGTCGATCACATACTGATGAATGGTGAGCGATTTCAGCTATCGAAGCTGGGGCTTAACTTGATGAGGAAGGTAGACTTTACGGACTACCTGATTAATCACACGAAATATCCCGCATCTACCTACCTATACAGTTACCCAACCAGGCTTGCAGTGCTTCTAAGGGAAGTGTCTGCCGGTATCATGCATAGTGATATTGAGTTGATCGCTGAAAGTTTTCCCTTCCTGGATGATATCCCCCCGGAGCGGGAGCGCGAACTAAATTTAGATGATGGCGAGTTATTGCGCGCGCGTGCTTATATTTATGATAATGCCTTGTACAAAAATGCACTTGGAGTAAGGCAATACAATTCAGCCATCTTTACACAAATCCTGTACAGAAATACGCTAGCTGGTAAAAGCCTGGTGCCGAAGACCTTTCCTGAATTAAATGAAGGTTTCACTTGGAAGACCGAGTTTCCGCCTGTCCCCGTTCGTAACGAGAGCACAGTTCCGGTTTCCAAAAAAATGCTGAGTAGGCATTTTAACGCTGTGCGACTAATGGGCTTGGCGCAACAGTTGGTACCCGGGTTGAATTTTAATCTGAAGGTGCTAGCCAAAGTAACTTATCGCTCAGTATATAAAAGGATTCCAAAAAAGGTTGAGGGGAATTTTCGCTCCTTGCCAGGAGAGGTTGTGTACAAGTTGATTCGCGACTCGCACGTGTATATTAGAAACAATGCGAGGGCAATATTCTGGAATGTTATTGCTCGCGCCATTGATAATAAGGTGCATGGCAGATATATCAAGGCGAATCACCGATCAGCTTGTAATGACAGAATTCGGCGCGGAATGATGTCGAATGCTGATAAGTACGAATGTTGGCTTACGCCGTTCTCAGAGCGAAATGAGGAGTACTATGATTATTTCAGGTCTGATAAAAGTCTGCATGACTCATTTGTAACACTGATGGGGGCTTATTTAATCATACTCGGTGCGCTAACTGCAAGAAGGCAAGGGGAGTTGCTGGGGATGATGGAGGGCAATTGTTTAAAGCCAAACAGAAACCCCAACCTTCCCGAAAACAAATGCATACAGTACGAAATTGGCTTCATGGCCGGAAAAACAGGTGATCGTCATGCAAAGGAGTTTCTGACTGTACCCATTCCCAGGTTGGTAGCGAAGTTGTTGTGGACACTTAAGGCAGTACATCAGGATTGTGTTCGGCTGGATTTGATTCCAAAAAATACTCCGCTACTTATTTTTGTTCGGCCTGATAATTTAAGCTTTAGGCAGATGTGCCCCACAACCTACAATGCGTGTTTGAGTACTATTTGTGATTTCACCCAAACACCCACGGTCATCTTGGAAAGCGGGCAAGTAGCACGTTTCTACGTCAGGCAGCACCAATTGAGGCGCTTCTTTGCCATGGCTTTCTTTGCGGCTGCTGGATTCAAAGATCTCGATGCTCTCCGTGCATTTTTGGGGCACAGTGATATTCAGCACCTTTATACATATATAGTGGAGATTACGCCAGGTGCTATGCTTCAAAGTGTGAAGACGGAAGCCCTTGCGAAAGCCGTGTTAGCTAAGGACTCGAGTATTGAACACCTTAATACTGTCAAGTATGCGTTGTGTAAGATGCATGTGCTTCACGATATGAGCATTAAGACCATCCCTGAATTACGCATGATTTTGGAGAAAGCTGCTGCATGTGAGGATGCACCCAGTGCCGAGGAGCTGGCCAAGTTATCTGATTCCGAAGTTTACTCAAACCTTAAGCATCTTGTAGCTTCGAAACTGATTGACCTTGTTCCTACACGTGCGCGCCTGATGACCAGCGATGGTGTGCAAGCCGATATCCATCTGATGGTGAGGGTAAATCATTAATGGATGGCAAGCGTAGGGCCACCAAAGCCTCAGTTGTCCAGCTGATTGAACTGCTGACCCAAGCAGCAAATACACCTTCCGAATTTTCACAAGATGACCTCCTGCGGGAAGCTGTCAAAACTCAAGTGAAACTGGCTGCATATTGCAACGAGGAACGAGGTATTGTCGGATGTAGCCTTAATACTTTCAAGGCACTGGCTTGCACTCTAGGGGAGGGCTTTACAGGGGTTGAAGCCTTAAGGGTTAAGGCCGAAAAAGCCCTCAGTCGACGACCTAGGGCACGTGTCACTAACTCTCGCAGGGATTTGCAGGAGAAGAAGGCTAACCTTGAAAAAATTATAGCATCTCAAGATCGAGATTTGCAGCAATTAAGTCTTGTGGTCAGCGAAATGAAAAGTCTCTGCAATCACTTGGTTGATCTGGACTTGATTGATAGGAAAGCCTATTACGAACTTGAAATAAGCAGAATCAATCAGATGCTGCAGAAAAGGAGGAAATAAATGGCTGGCTCACAGTTGCATCGCCCACTTGCTCCCGGAGCCAAGCTGAACGCCGGATTGACCTATGATGCCGATATAGGGGAGGACGCTGAGGGCATTCCATGTTTTTATTGGACTAATGGACAATATTGCTTTGAGGTGAATTCGTACATTCTACATATGTGGGTCAATGAGAAAAAGTCCCTGACCAATAAAGGTGGTTCGCTCAGGCAAGATTGCATGCAACTCAGCCATTTGATTAGGTTTGTAGAGAAGAACCGACTTAGTTTCCTGCGGCTGACTGATACTTATTTTACGATGTTTATAAAGGGATTAAGCGCAGGGGTAGATGAGGACGGTGAATTAGCTCGTCAATCCAGTATCGTGCGATCTATTGGCTCGCGCTGCTTAGATTTCTTGTCTTACTGCGGTGATTTTTTTGACTTTCCGGATTTCGTGGCGCTTGGCGGAGTCATTCGTGGAGTTAAAGTGGATGCCGCCATGCGAAGTAAGCACATGTCGACCTACCGTCGAATCTCTTGGTATCATCACTCTTTTCCTGTTTCCTCAGAAGACGGGCGCAGAGAGCCTGTTACTGACAGTTCAATAAAAGCTCTGAGGATCGCTGCCAAAAAACAGCCATTACAGAAGGGCGCGAGATCCAAGGTAATTATTTCGGTGCTGATAAATACTGGGTGCAGGCGTATAGAGGCCGCTCGCATCACTGTGCCGGATATTATGGAGGCATACCGTTCAAATTTAAGTCATCCATTATTACGTGTGCCGTCCGCTAAAGGTCATAATGAGTATCGATTTGTGCCTGTGCCGCACGTAGTTCTTAAGTCCTGGGTCGACTACATAACAGACTTTCGGAAACCTATGATTGACAAATGGTGTGCTAGGCATAAGCAGAAATTCGATGATCATGGCTTTCTTTTTATTTGTGTAAAAAGTTGTCAGCCGCTCTGCATAAATACACTGACGAATGAAATTGGCGACCTTAAAAAGCTTGCTGGTCTTGAAGTGCGTTCTCACCCTCATATGTTTCGTCATCGTTTCATCACGGACAAATTTAAAGAACTCATTCTTCAGTACGATCTTCAGAATACTGATGTGATGCGCCGGGCCCTTGCCAATTCTGAAGTGATCAAACGGGTGCTTCAGCAATGGTCAGGGCACAAGCTTACGGAAAGCCTGGATCGCTACATTCATCTTGCGTTCAACGAATTGGCCCGCATGGAGAAGGTGGTAGAAGGGGTGTTCGTTGAGGCGTCTGTGAAAGCCCTGGATGCATTGCTCGAAGAGTATTACGAGGACTGGCAAGCGGGGCTGATCTCTGCGCAAGAACAAGCAGAGCGGACGAACAAGGCCGTGAAGGACTTCCTTCGCCCCCGGGGTTCGCGTTGACCAAGCTGGTGGACTGCTCGCCTGTAAAAGATCTCCGGAGAAGATCAGACTTACGCCTTGGAGGCGAATGCTGCACCAATGGCTGTCAGGGCCCACCGGGAGCTAAGTCTGTACTCAGGGCGCGCTCCTGGCCCCTTTGTACCGCGCTCAGCCGTCATGGCATTATCGAGCCAGACGAGAAGCCAGACGAAGGAAGGAACAATGAAGTTCAAGGGAAGAGATGGAGTAGAAGTCACGATCCCAGATGGATGCCATGGATTGCAAGGTCGCGACGGGAGAATGGTGGCTATCCCCAAAGGTGGCCATGGTCTCCAAGGGCGCGACGGACGCATGGTTGGGATCAGGCCGGGCGGTCATGGCCTTCAGGGTCGAGATGGAAGGATGGCTGCAATTCCCAAGGGTGGTCACGGCCTTCAGGGGAGGGATGGGCGTATGGTCGCCATCCCCAAAGGTAAGCACGGCGTGGAAAATGAGAAAGGCAGGATGCAGGCGAAGGGTTAAGCGGCAGGGAGGGGGTTGGGGTAGGGCGATTTTGAGAGAGGTTCAGGAGCAGTGAGTTATGTCGATTATCGCGGTTATTGCGTTATCTCCTCCCCTGAGTAGGCTTCGAGATCGATGTCAGTACGCTCAAAGCACTGGAGTTCGATGTTGAAGAGGGTAGGGTTTTGATCGAAATCGGGGGGGTTAAGTGGTTCGTCTAGGAAAACGTTGAGGTCTTGCATGGGTCAGCCTATTGTCCTGTCAGTGGGACAAACTATCGCATTTCAGGTGCCTTATCAGCTATTGGTTTCATGCGTAGCATCACCACCATCTGATCGCCCCTGACGATCCCAACCGGAGATCCCACATGAAACTGTTGCACATCGATTCCAGCATCCTCGGCGACAACTCGGCGTCCCGTCAGCTCAGTGCTGGTGTGGTCAAGGCATGGCAAGCGGCTGAGCCGGGCGTGGAAGTGACCTACCGTGACGTGGCGGCCGAAGGCCTCAACCACTTTTCCGGCGCGACCCTGGGCGCCCTGGGTACCCCGGCTGACCAGCGCAGTGCCGCGCAACAGCACGAAGCAGAGCTCAGCGCCAAGACCCTGGCTGAATTCCTCGCTGCCGACGCGGTGGTGATCGCCGCGCCGATGTACAACTTCACTATCCCGACTCAATTGAAAGCATGGATCGACCGCATCGCCGTCGCCGGCCAGACGTTCCGTTACACCGAAGCGGGTCCGGAAGGCCTGTGCGGCAACAAGAAAGTCATCGTTGTGTCGACGTCGGGCGGCCTGCATGTCGGCCAAGCGACCGGTGTGGCCCATGAAGATTATCTGAAAGTGCTGCTGGGCTTCCTTGGCATCACCGACATCGAGTTCGTCCGCGCCCACGGCCTGGCGTATGGCGACGAGTTCCGCAGCAAGTCCCTGAGCGACGCCAATGTGCTGATCAACGAACAGTTGTTCGCGGCTGCGTAAAGCTTAGGTAAAACCGTGCTGTTCCCCGTTTCATTCTGAAACGGGACGTCTAAACTCTGTATTCGGGTCGCCTCAAAACGACCTGACTACGGAGTTTTTTTCGTTTACGCGCGGTCAATACGTTGGCCCAGGTTATGCACGCATGGGTTTATCATCCGGTCGAGCGCCTTGAACATGGACTTTTCAACCCGACATGCCGGTTTTTTTGCAGCAAAGGTGGACATCCTCATGATGCGTCTTTGTGCGGTTATGGTTCTTTCCTTGCTCGGTGGCCTGGTTTCAGTGCACGCCGCGCCAGCGCCGCACCCGCATTGGAGTGTGGGCTTTCATCGCATGACGTTCCTTGATCCGCTGGATTTGCAGCCGATGAAGGCCATTGCCTTTTATCCCTCCACCGGGCTTGAACACACCACGCCGCTCGGCGCCTATCACGTCGCCGCCACGGAAGACGCCAGGATTGCCATCGGCCGTTTCCCGATGCTGATGCTGTCCCATGGCAACACGGGTACGCCGCTGGCTTTGCATGACCTGGCGACGTCGCTGGCACGTAAAGGCTTTGTGGTGGTGGCGGTGTTGCACCCGGGCGACAACTACAAGGACCATAGCCGCCTGGGCACGGTGAGTAACCTGTATGGCCGGCCGATCCAGATTTCCGAAGCGATCACCGCGACCTTGGGCGACCCGATGTTGTCGCCGTTCGTCAACGTCGACCAAGTGGGCGTGATCGGTTACTCGGCCGGCGGCGAAACCGCGTTGATCCTGGCCGGCGCCAAGCCGGATTTCGACCGCCTGCGCCGCTACTGCCAGGAGCGGCCGGAAGATCGCGACGCCTGCACCACTCAAGGTGAACTGGTGGTGGACCGCGACGACCTGCAACCGCAATCCGATCCGCGCATTCATGCGTTGATGTTGATGGCACCGTTGAGTTTGATGTTCGGCCGCCACACCCTGGCCGACGTGCATGTGCCGGTGCTGCTCTACAGCGGCGACGGCGACAAGTTGGTGGCCGTGGACAAGAACGCCGCGGCGCTTGCACGCAAGCTGCCGGAACCGCCGGACTTCAAGCTGTTGGCCGGGGCAGGGCACTTCGTGTTCATGGCGCCGTGTGACAGTGATCAGTTGGCGGCCATGCCGGCGATCTGCACCGATGCCGATGGCGTCGACCGCGAGGGCATCCACCGCGACCTGATTTCCGAGGCGGGGCGTTTTTTCAGTCACACCCTCGGCCAATCCACCCGCGCCGGAATGCAGACGGCTGATCAGTAAGCGCGCCGCTTGAGCAAAAGGGTCACGCCCAGCGCAGTCACCGATAACAACGCGGCGCAGAAGAAGATCCAGCCATAGCCGAGGTTCAGTGCCACGGCGCCCATCAATGGCCCGGCAATCGCCAAGGCCAAGTCGAAAAACACTGCATAAGCACTCAGCCCCGCGCCACGGCTGCTGTTGGGCACCTGTTTGATGGCCTCCACGCCAAGCGCCGGGTACACCAGCGACAAGCCGAAACCGGTCAGCCCGGCGCCAATCAACGCCACGCCAGTCGACGGTGCCAGCCATAGCAGCGTCAGGCCGAGGGTCTCGATAGTCATGCAGGCGATTGCGGCACGAAAGCCACCAAACCGACTGATCGCAGAGATAAACACCAACCGCGACAGGATAAAACACACGCCAAACACCGTCAGGCAGTACGCCGCACCGGCCCAGCCGCGATTGAGGTAATACAGGGTGATAAAGGTGGTGAGGGTGCCGTAGCCGATTGACGCCAGGCACAGGCTGGCGCCGAATGGCGCGATACGCCCGAACACCGCCCAGAACGGCAGGCGCTCACCGCGCACCACCGGCACCGAGGGTTTATTGCGGATCAGCACCAGGCCCAGCGCGGACAGTACCGCCAGCGCAATGCCGAGGCTGTTGTAGCCGTATTCGGCCACCATCACCACACCCAGCGGTGCACCAATGGCGATGGCGCCGTAGGACGCGATGCCGTTCCAGGAGATTGAGCGTGCCGTGTGTTCGGCGCCGACGGCGCCCATGCACCAACTGATGGTGCCCACGCCGATCAGACCCTGGGCCACGCCCAGCAACAGTCGACCGACAATCAAGATGCTCAGGCTCAAGGCAGGCATGCTCTGTAGACAGGTCGCAAAGAACGTCAGCACGCCACTGACCAGAATCCCTGCCAAGCCCAAGACAATGGCACGCTTGGTGCCCACGGTATCCGACATTCTCCCGGCCATGGGGCGGCTGAGCAGGGTCGCCAGGTATTGCGAACCGATCGTCACTCCGGCCACCACGGCACTGAAGCCCAGTTGCTCATGCACATAGCCTGGAATCACCGCAATCGGCAGGCCGATGCAGATGAACGCGATGAAGGTGTAAAAGACGATGGAAACGATCTGCAGGGTGATCGACAGGGAGCTGGGGGCGGCGGCAGACATGGGCACTCGTTCGCGGGCGGGCGGTGAGTGCATCATGGCAAGGGCCCAAGGGAAAAGAAAGCAGGCTATCTATTAATGAGGGGGCGGCATACCCATGCAAAAAGCCCCGTCACACAGGATGGGGCTCTATCTTGCCGCTTGCAGCTAAAAACGAATGGCTGCTGTTAAAACACCACGCCCTGGCTACGCAGGTAATCATCATAGGTGCCGCTGAAGTCGATCACGCCGGTGGCGCTCAACTCGATGATGCGGGTGGCCAGGGACGACACGAACTCACGGTCGTGGCTGACGAAGATCAGCGTGCCCGGATAGTTCTCCAACGCCAGGTTCAGCGCTTCGATGGATTCCATGTCCAAGTGGTTGGTCGGTTCGTCCATGATCAGCACGTTTGGCTTTTGCAGGATCAGCTTGCCGAACAGCATGCGGCCTTGCTCACCACCGGAAATCACCTTCACCGACTTCTGGATCTCGTCGTTGGAGAACAGCATGCGACCCAGGGTGCCACGGATCATTTGCTCGCCTTGGGTCCACTGGCCCATCCAGTCGAACAGCGTGACGTCGTCTTCGAAGTCATGTGCATGGTCCTGGGCGTAGTAGCCCAGCTCTGCGGCGTCGGTCCATTTGATGCTGCCGGCGTCCGGGGTCAGTTCGTTGACCAGGGTGCGCAGCAGGGTGGTCTTGCCGATACCGTTCGGGCCGATGATCGCTACGCGCTCGCCCGCTTCAACCTGGAAGCTGAAGTCCTTGAACAGAGGCTTGCCGTCGAAGCCTTTGGCCATCCGCTCGACGATGACCGCCTGGCGGTGCAGCTTTTTGTTCTGCTCGAAACGGATGAACGGGCTCACACGGCTCGATGGCTTGACTTCGGCCAACTGGATCTTGTCGATCGCCTTGGCACGGGAAGTGGCCTGTTTGGCTTTCGAGGCGTTGGCCGAGAAGCGGCTGACGAAGGATTGCAACTCGGAAATCTGTGCTTTCTTCTTGGCGTTGTCCGACAGCAGTTGCTCGCGGGACTGAGTCGCCACGGTCATGTACTCGTCGTAGTTGCCCGGGAACAGGCGCAGCTCGCCGTAGTCCAGGTCAGCCATGTGGGTGCACACGCTGTTCAGGAAGTGACGGTCGTGAGAGATGATGATCATCAGGCTGGAGCGCTGGGTCAGGATGTTTTCCAGCCAGCGGATGGTGTTGATGTCCAAGTGGTTGGTCGGTTCGTCGAGCAACAGCACTTCAGGATCGGAGAACAGCGCCTGGGCCAGCAATACGCGCAGTTTCCAGCCTGGTGACACTTCGCTCATCGGGCCGAAGTGTTGTTCCAGCGGAATACCCAGGCCCAGCAGCAGTTCGCCGGCACGGGATTCGGCGGTGTAGCCGTCCATCTCGGCGAACTCGGTTTCCAGCTCGGCCACGGCCATGCCGTCTTCTTCGCTCATTTCAGGCAGCGAGTAGATACGGTCGCGCTCGGCCTTGACCTTCCACAGCTCTTCGTGGCCCATGATCACGGTGTCGAGCACGGTGAATTCTTCGTAGGCGAACTGGTCCTGGCGCAGTTTACCCAGGCGTACGTTCGGCTCCAGCATCACCTGGCCGCCGGACGGGTCGAGGTCGCCGCCGAGGATCTTCATGAAGGTCGACTTGCCGCAACCGTTGGCACCGATCAAACCATAACGGTTGCCGGCGCCGAACTTGACCGAGACATTCTCGAAGAGCGGCTTGGCGCCGAACTGCATGGTGATGTTAGCTGTGGAGATCAATTACTTTACCTATCAATGGGTTGCGAGCGTGTCGGCAGGCGCCTTCAGGCATGCGTCAACAGCGACATCAAGGCGCGAAACCCGGTCGCTGAGCAGAAAATTTTGGATGTGTGTTGGAATTTGGCGCGCATTGTCGCATATGTCAGGCGACAGTTGTATGTCTAGCGAAGGAAGGTTTCGCCAAGGTCTCCGGCATCGCCAGCCACAACAGCGCCAATGCCAGGGCCGCCACGCCGGCCAGGGTCAGGAACGCGGCGTTGTAGCCGGCCTGTTGCACCACGAAACCGGCCAGGCTGCTGCTCAGTGCCGCGCCCAGGCCGAATACGGTGGAGAGGGCGCCCAGGCTGACGTTGAAGCGCCCGGTGCCTTGGGTCAGGTCCTTGACGATGACCGGGAACAGCGCGCCGAAGATCCCCGCGCCGATGCCGTCAAGCATCTGCACGGCAACCAGCCAATAGGGATCACTGGACAGCGTATAGAGCACACCGCGCAGCGGCAGGATGATGAACCCGGCCATCAGCAAGGGTTTGCGTCCCCAGATGTCGGCCTTGAGCCCAACCAGCCAAGCCATCGGCACCATCACCAATTGCGCGGCGACGATGCACGCCGACGTCAGCGGCGTGGCCATCTGCAGGTTGATCTGTGAAAGTTTCTGGCTGACCAGCGGCAACATTGCGGCGTTGGCCAGGTGGAACAGGGCGCAGCAGATGGCGAACAGCAATAGCGGGCGGTTCGACAGCAACACGCTGATACCGGAGGGTTGTTCGTGGTCAGTGTGGTGCTCCGGGTCAAAACCTCGGGCGACGTCATGGTCGATGGCCTCAGCCGACACGCAACTGATCGCGATGACGCTGGCCACCGCCATAAAGGCCATCAGGTAGAACACCACCACTGGGCCGAACAGATACGCCAAGCCGCCGGCCAATAGCGCCGCGACGGCATTGCCGGCGTGGTTGAATGTTTCGTTGCGCCCCGTACGGCGGGTGAACGCGCGTGGCCCGGTGATGCCCAGGGAGATTGCGCTGATTGCCGGAGCGAACACGGACGCGGCGACGGCGCTGGCGGCCTGGGTCAACGCCACCAGGCTGAAGGAACTGACAAAGGGCAGCAGCAGGCAACTGCCGGTCACCACGATGGCGGCCAACGCAACCACTGCGCGCTTGCTGCGGGTGCGGTCGATCAGCGCCCCCGCCGGTCCCTGGGTGAGCAAGGCGGCGATGCCGGCCAGGGTCATGACCACGCCGATGCTGGCCGGGTCCCATTTGTGCACGGCCAGCAAGTAAATGGCCAAGTAAGGGCCGAGGCCGTCGCGCACATCCGCGAGGAAGAAATTCAGGCTGTCCAGGGACAAGGCGTTACGCAGGTCGGAGTGTTTGGCCACGGCGAGGTCTTCGGAGATGGCGTTCAAGGGCAGAACACGCATTGCGATAATGACCCGTGGGGCCTGCGTTAAGTTTCGCCCGCTTCGCGGGGTTTTAATCCGAGAGCACTTGGCTTATTTTCGCAGCCCCGCTGTATTGAATATCTGGAGACGCAATGGACATGCCCTCGGCTCAACAGGCGATTGCCAGCAACAAGGACGCCTGGGACCAATCCGCCAGCCTGCACAAAACCAGCGACACCTGGAACGTGCTGCTCAACAGTGTCGGCGCCGCTGACTTTTCTTGCCTGGACCCCACGCTTACCGGCGTGCTGCAAGACGTTGGGGTAGTCGGTAAGGATGTGGTGCAACTGTGCTGTAACAATGGCCGGGAAAGCCTTTCGTTGTACGGCCTGGGCGCGCGTTCGGTCGTGGGCGTGGATCAATCCCAGGCGTTTCTGCAACAGGCCCGTGAACTGGCCGAAGTCTCACCGCACAACCCTGAGTTCATAGAAAGTGATATCCACCAGTTGCCGCACTCTTTGCAGGCGCGCTTCGATATCGCTCTGGTGACTATCGGCGTGCTGGGCTGGATGCCGGATGTGGAGCAGTTCATGCGTCATGTTGCCAGCACCTTGAAGCCCGGCGGCACGTTGGTGATGTATGAAACCCATCCGTTTCTGGAGGTATTTGATCCACGGGCGCCAAACCCTTTCCTGCCGGCCAGTTCCTACTTTCAGCGCGAGCCGTTTGTGCTGCAGGAGTCGATTGTCTACGAAGGGCAGGGCGAAGTGGCCGGGCCAACGTCCTATTGGTACGTGCACACCCTGGGCGACGTGGTCAGTGCCGCTATCCGCGCAGACCTGCAGATCACAAACCTCCAGGAGTATCCGCACTCCAACCGCGAAGAACTGTACGACCAGTACGAGCACCAGCCTGCGCAATTGCCGATGTGTTTTACGCTGACCGCCACCAAACGTCCCGGATAACGTCATGGGGTGCCACAGGCAAAAAAAGGCCCGCGAGGGGAGGCGGGCCAAGGGATTCACTGGAGTAGGTAAGTTTCACCCTATAGGTCCGAAAGTGAAGGCTTCGTGAAAATGCCGTCGCAAACTTGTAGGGCCTGCCCCTCAGGTGCGCCGCACGAACGTGCGCATGGTCTGCCCGGGACCGGTACTGAATGTGGTCGGCCTGGGCATGCCTTCATCCGCTGCAATGAAAACAAACTCATCCCTGTCGAGCCGATAACTGGCGGGCAAGTGCTTACCTGCATCCTCGCCGATGGAATCGATCCAGGTAATGGTTTTAGGGACGGTGCTGCTGTCGAGGGAGAATCGGCCCGCCAGCAACACTTCGCCCGAGGTGGTCCTCACTTCAAAGCGGTCGTCGGTAATCGTGGTCAGTGCCCCGGGGGCGCTGTGGGCGTCGACGGGGTTGAGCACGCCATTGTCTTCCAATGACGTCTGCTCCCAGGCGCCTTGGAGGGCTTGAACATCCGGGTCTATCAGGGAGGGCATACACATTCCTTTTAGGTGCTGGGGCTGCTTTTTACCACTGGATGGTTGCCTGCGCATAGCCAAGGCTGACACTTGTCGACCCTTGCGCCCAACACACTCACGCGACAGCTTTTCACAATTCTTAGTTAACTTTTGGTTACAACCTGTGGCTAAATAACTGCCAATGGCCATCAACCCGTTGTACCTCAACGGGTCGTGCCGACTGTGTGAATTGTGATTTCAGGTGCTGCTATCCAACCTCGGCCGTTGTGGGCATGCAGGAGCAGCCTGTTCTCTTCTGACGTGTGACGAAATCCCTTGAAACTCATCATTGTTGTTCTTTACGTTGCCTCGATTGCGTATGTACATCTGCGTGGCCGGGTGCGGCACAAGCTGGGTCGCCAGCTCAGTGATCATTCGACCTTCCTGGCACCGATCAACTGCTTTCTCTACCTCTTCTCCAAGCTGCCCAGCCGACCGTATCTGTCACCCAGTGATTTTCCCGACCTGAGTCCGCTCCAGGAACATTGGGAAGAAATTCGCCTGGAAGGCCAGAACCTGATGCGTGCCGGGGAGATCAAGCGCTCGGATCAGTACAACGACGTGGGTTTCAACTCGTTCTTCAAGTCGGGTTGGAAGCGTTTCTACCTGAAATGGTATGGCGACAGTCACCCTTCAGCGATGAAGCTGTGCCCGCGCACCACTGAGCTGGTGCAGAGCATCGGTTCGATCAAGGCCGCGATGTTCGCCGAGCTGCCGCCGGGCTCCAAGCTGGTGCGCCACCGTGACCCCTATGCCGGCTCGTACCGCTACCACTTGGGCCTGGACACCCCGAACGATCCTGGCTGCTACATCAATGTGGATGGCGAGAACTATTACTGGCGTGATGGCGAGCCGGTGATGTTTGACGAGACCTACATCCACTACGCCGAAAACACCACGCAGCAGAACCGCATCATCCTGTTCTGCGACATCGAGCGGCCGATGAAATACCGCTGGGCGGCTGCGTTCAACCGCTGGTTCAGCCGTAACGTGATGGCGGCTGCAGGTTCGCCCAACGATGCGGGTGACAAGACCGGCGGGCTCAATCGCGCCTTCACGCGTCTGTACAAGATCCGCCTGCGTGGCAAGGAACTGAAAAAGCGCAATCGTACGCGCTACTACCTGGAAAAATGGGCGATCTTCGCTGGATTGGCAGCTATTTTCCTGCTGATCTGAGGATCGCTTTGTGGGCGCCATTCATTCCGGTGGATGGGCGCCCAGTTTGTCCCACATCTTCTTGCTGATCTTCTGGCGATTGGCATACCCCGCCCAGGGGTCCGCTTTCAAAGCGTTCAAGCGCTGCAGCACATTGGCGACGGTCCATTGTTGCGCACCGCGTAACCCCTCCAACTCCTCGCGGCTGACCGGTACCGACACTGGCAAGCCAGGCCGTGCGCGCACGGAATACGCCGCTACGGTGCTGGCACCGCGGGCATTGCGCAGGTAATCGATAAAGATCTTGCCGACCCGGTTTTTGGGGCCCGATGTCGCGGTAAAACGTTCGGGCAACTGCTCGGTCATGAACTGGGCGATGGCCTTGGCGAACGCCTTGACGGTCTCCCAATTGTCTCGGCGCGCCAACGGCACGATCAGGTGCAGGCCCTTGCCGCCGCTGGTTTTGACGAAGGCTTGCAACCCCAGCTCATCCAAAACCGACAGGGTGAGTTGCGCGGCCTCCAGCATGGCTTTCCAGGGCAGTGCCGGGTCCGGGTCGAGATCGAGCACAAACAGGTCCGGGGTTTCGATCTTGTCCGAGGTGGCGCCCCAGGTGTGAAACTCCACGCTGCCCATTTGTACTGCGCCGATCAATGCGCCGACGTTGTCGATTTCCATCAGGCGTGCATGGCCAGGATCGAGAGACTGATCCAATTGCTTGATGTTGGGAATGGCCAGGCGCTCCGAGTGTTTCTGGAAGAATTGCTCGCCTTCGATACCCTCGGGCGCTCTCAGCAGTGAGACAGGACGATGGCGCAGGAAGGGCAGAATCCATTGGCTGATGGTGTCGTAGAATTGCGCGAGTTGCTGTTTTTGTGTGCCGCTGTGTTTATCGATCACACGGTCTGGGTGGGTGATGTTCACATCGCGACTGGTTTTTTTCACCGGCTTCCTTGAGTGGACCGTGCGTGGTTGCTCATGAACAACCTGCGCCACCGGCTTGTCGGTGCGCAGCCCGACAAACGCTGCCTGGCGGACCACGCCTTCGCGTGTCCACTCGGCAAACTGCACCTGCGCGACCAACGTCGGTTTGACCCAATGCACACCACGCGCTTGGGCGCTGGACAGTGGCTTCGCCAGGGGTGACGTCTCGCACTCCAGCGGTGTGAGCTGCGCGTAAATGGCTTTCAGCGCCGCCTGATCGAAACCCGTTCCCACACGGCCCGCGTACACCAGGCCCGTGTCGTTATTCACCGCCAGCAACAGCGCGCCGAAGCCACTGCGTGAACCCTGTGGCCGGGTGTAACCGACGATCACGAATTCCTGGGACAGCCGGCATTTGAGTTTGATCCAGTCGGCACTTCGACGGGAAACGTACGGGCTGCCCAGGCGCTTACCGATCACGCCTTCGAGGGCCAAGTCGCAGGCGCTTTCAAAGATGTCCCGGTGGTGCGCGGTAAACGCTTCGGAATAGCGCAGCAATGTGCTGCGGCTACCGGCCAGAGCCTCCTTTAGGGCGGCGCGGCGTTCCTCGACCGGCGCCTGGCGTTGGTCCTCGCCATTGAGAAAGGGCGCGTCAAACAAGTAGTAGACAATGTCCAGGCTGCGGCCGATATCTAAGGCATTTTGCAGCGCCTGAAAGTCCGGCAGGCCGTCGCCATTGAGGCTGACCACCTCACCATCCAGCCAGCTGTCCTTGAGCTTCAGTGCCTGCAAGGCCTTGACCTGACGCGGCAGACGCTCGGTCCAGTCGTGCCCGTTGCGGGTGAACAGGCGCACTTCACCCGCTTGGATACGTGCGAGCATGCGGTAACCGTCGAACTTGATTTCGTATTGCCAATCGCCCTCGGGTGCACGATCCACCAGTGTGGCCAATTGTGGGGTGAATTGCTCGGGGAGGGCGGTTTTCCTGGCCTTGGCCCGCGTCTTGGGTTTGCCCACTGAGGCATCGCTGAGCACGCTGTTCGGCTGGGCCTGGACGATATCGTAGTCGTCGGCCGAGCGCGCCTGTGGGTCCTTTTCCTTGATCAGCAGCCATTGTTCCTTGTCGCCGCTGCCCTTCAAGCGCGTGCGCACCAGCGCCCAGTCACCGGAGAGCTTCTCGCCGACCAGGGTGAATTTGAGCTTGCCGGCTGCGTAGGCCTTGCGGGGCTCATCGTGGGGCTGCCAGATGCCGCGGTCCCACACGATGACATCGCCTGCACCGTACTGACCCGCTGGAATGCTGCCTTCAAAGCCGCCATAGCTCAGGGGATGATCTTCGACGTGGACGGCCAGGCGCTTGTGGCTGGGATCCAGGCTCGGGCCTTTGGGGACGGCCCAACTGAGCAGTACGCCGTCGAGCTCCAGGCGGAAGTCATAGTGCAGGTTGCGTGCGTCATGCTTTTGAATCACAAACGACAGCGCCGAGGCTTTGCGTTTGCCTGCTGGCGCACTGCCTGCCGGTTCGGCGGTTATCCCGAAATCACGTTTGCGGTTGTATTCGCTCAAGGGCTTGGACATGACTTAGGAGGCCTTGGTGGATTTCTTCGCGGCAGGCTTCTTCGTGGGTTTGCCGGCCAGGCTACGCTTGAGCAGTTCCGTCAGGTCGATCACATCGGCGGACTTGCGTTCTTCGCTGTCTTTGCTGGTTTCCACATCCTCGATCTTGCCGGCCTTGGCCTTTTTGGCCACCAGCGCCATGATTTTTTCCTGGAAACTGTCGCGGTAGTCGTCGGGCTGCCAGTCGGCGCTCATGTCGTCCACCAGGCGCTTGGCCATGTCCAGCTCGCCCTTGGCCAGGCTCGGCTTGGTCACGTCGCTGCCCAGCTCCAGTTCGTCCAGGCTTCGCACTTCGGCAGGCCAGCGCAGCATTACCAGCACAAGTGCCGAGTCCAACGGCATCAAGGCTGCCAGGTGCTGCTTGGTGTGCAGCACGACATTGGCCAGGGCCACTTTGCGGGTTTTCCTGAGGGTTTCCCTTAGCAATGCGTAGACCTTGCCGCCACGCTTATCCGGAGCAAGGAAGTAGGGGGTGTCGATGTTCTGCAATGGGATCTGGTCGCTGGCGACAAACGCGATGATCTCGATGGTCTGGGTCGATTTGGGGTGGGCCGAGCGGATTTCCTCTTCGCTGAGCACCACGTAGCGGCCTTTCTCGAACGCAACGCCTTTGACAATGTTGTCCTTTGTCACTTCCTTACCGGTGGTCTTGTTGATGCGTTTGTAACCCACCGGATCCATGCTGCGTTTGTCCAGCCAATCAAAGTCGACGCCTTGAGAGGAGGTGGCCGAGACCAGTGAGACCGGGATGTGTACCAGGCCAAAGCTGATGGCGCCTTTCCAGATTGCCCGTGGCATAAGTGCGATTCCTTACGAAGAGGCTGTGTTCTGGTGACTCGAAAGCGGCGGGAAAAGTTTCTCCGGTCAGATGCGCGGACAGATCGTGTTACACCTGATGAGAAACTATTTAGTGTCGAAAGCCGAACCCAAGGCGTAGCGTGTTATCGAAAGCACGTACTCCTCGCCCCAGAGAGGCTTCGTCATGAACAGTTGCAGGCGTCACGTTGCAGCCCTGTTGTTGGGTCTGGCCCTTGTTCCTATGGTCCAGGCGCAAAACCTGCCCGGTAACAACAGCGGCAACAACGGCCCGATCCACCGGGCCAATCCCAATAGCATGCAGGGTACCCAACAGAATGCTCCGGCGGTCCGCGGTATCCAGACCGGGCCGACTACGCGCACGCCGACCCTGGAAAACGGCGGTATCGGCAATAGCTATCCCAAACGCAATGCCGCGCCCAGCCGCCCAGCCACCGAAACCAAAGCCCCCACTTATGATGCCAACGGCAATCGCCGGTAAGGATTCCGCCTTATGTTTCTACGCAAAAGCCTGCTAGCCGCCCTTTGCGCCACCACGCTGCTGCCGTTGACGGCAGCTTACGCCGCCGACGCCCAGCAGTTCCCCAGTGAACAGGGCAGCATCAGCGCCACGCCGATCGCCAAAGGCCTGGACCACCCATGGGCGGTGGCCTTTCTGCCGGACAAGCAAGGCTTCCTGGTGACTGAACGCCCTGGCCACCTGCGCTTTGTCAGCCCCGACGGCAAGCTGTCCGCGCCACTGAAGGGAGTGCCTGAAGTCTGGGCCAAAGGGCAGGGCGGTTTGCTGGATGTGGTCTTGTCGCCGGACTTCAAGGAGGACCGCACGGTCTACCTGTCCTACGCCGAAGGTGGCGGCAAGGACGGTACCGCCGGCACCGCGGTGGGCCGAGGGCGCCTGGCGGCTGACCTCAGTGGCTTGACCGACTTCAAGGTGATCCTGCGCCAGGAGCCCAAGCTGTCGACCGGCAACCACTTCGGCTCGCGCCTGGCCTTCGACCGCGATGGCTACCTGTTCGTGACCCTGGGGGAAAACAACGATCGTCCGACCGCCCAGGACTTGGACAAGCTGCAGGGCAAGGTCGTACGCATCTACCCGGATGGCCGCGTTCCGGATGACAACCCCTTCGTCGGTCAGCAAGGCGTACGCCCGGAGATCTGGTCCTACGGCCAGCGCAACCCCCAGGGACTGGCGCTTAACCCGTGGAGCGGCACGATCTGGGAAAACGAACATGGGCCGCGTGGGGGGGATGAGATCAACATCATCGAGCGGGGCAAGAATTATGGTTGGCCGTTGGCAACCCACGGCATCAATTACTCGCTGACACCGATTCCCGAAGCCAAAGGCAAAACGGTGGAGGGCACAGTACCGCCGCATCACGTGTGGGAAAAATCACCGGGTATCAGCGGCATGGCGTTTTACGATGCGGATCGCTTCAAGCCCTGGCAGCACAACGTGTTTATTGGTGCGTTGGCCACCCAGGAGTTGATCCGCTTGCAGTTTGATGGCGACAAGGTGATCCATGAGGAACGCTTGCTCGGTGGGCTGAAGGCGCGCATCCGCGATGTACGACAGGGGCCGGATGGCTTTCTGTATGTACTGACGGATGAGGAGGATGGCGTGCTGTATCGGGTGGGGTTGAACCAGGACTAAGCGTTGGGGCCGGCAAACCGGCCCCAACTGTTTTACAGCCCTAGCTCGGACAACCCCGGATGATCATCCGGGCGCCGGCCCAGCGGCCAGTGGAACTTGCGCTCGCTTTCTTTGATCGGCAGGTCGTTGATGCAGGCAAAACGATTGGCCATCAGGCCATTCTCGTCGAATTCCCAGTTCTCGTTGCCGTAGGAGCGGAACCAGTTGCCCGAATCGTCGTGCCATTCATAGGCATAGCGCACCGCGATGCGGTTATCGGTAAACGCCCACAACTCCTTGATCAGCCGGTAGTCCAGTTCCTTTGCCCACTTGCGAGTAAGAAAACCTTTGGCTTCTTCGCGGTTATGCGCGAATTCGGCGCGGTTGCGCCACTGGGTGTCCAGCGTGTACGCCAGGGACACCCGCTGCGGGTCGCGGGAGTTCCAGCCGTCTTCGGCCAGGCGTACTTTTTCGATGGCCGACGCGCGGGTGAACGGCGGCAGTGGCGGACGTGTTTCTGCAGTCGATGACATTGGACGGTTCCTCAATGAATAGGGTTTATCGGAAGTTGCGTCTACCAGCGGGTTCAAAGTCCCAATAACGTTCGCGCCATGCATTGCGCATTATCGGCAGCTGTTGAATCGCCCATCACTAGGGCAACGGTAATGGCGCCATCGATCAGGATCAGCAGTTGCGCGGCCTGCCGCTCGGGGTCGGGGGTGCCATGTGCTTGACACAGTTCAAGTGCGTACTCGAACAGTTTCTGTTTATGGGCCTTGGCCAGCAGGCGCACCGGGTCGCGTGGGTCACCGGTTTCGCCACTGGTGTTGATGAAGGCACAGCCACGGAAGTCGGCGGTGCCGAACCAATCCTTGAGCGCGCTGAACAGCGCCAGCAGGCGTTCTCCCGTGCCTTCACGGCGTTCGACTTCATCGCGCAGCCACTGCATCCAGCGTTCATCGCGACGTTGCAGGGCGGCAATCACCAATTCGTCTTTATTGGCAAAGTAGCGGTAAATACTTTTTCTCGAGACACCGGCGGTCTTCACCAGAAAGTCCATGCCCGTGGCGGCGATGCCATGGCGATAGATCAACTTCTCAGTAACGTCGAGAATAATGTCGCGGGTTTCATTGCGGTTCATTTCGTTCATGTGGCTAACAGTAGAACGATCGTTCTTCATAGTCAATTAACATTTTTCCATGCGCCGCAGCGAGACCTGAGCACCCCCATGGTGTAAGCTCGGGGCCTCTTCGGATTCGACCCATTGCGAGCCTTATGCCGTCGTTCTTCAAACGCTCCCTGCTGCCCAAACTGCGCGGTTTCCCCCTCAGTCCCGACGCCCTTGAGGTGCTGTCCAGCGCAGACGCTTATCGTCGCTGCCTGCTGGAGAAGATTGCCCAGGCCACCCGGCGCATCTATATCGTCGCGCTGTACTTGCAGCAGGACGAAGCGGGGCAGGAGATCTACGACGCCCTGCACGCCGCCAAGGCTGCGCGGCCGGAACTCGACATCGTGGTGGTGGTTGACTGGTTGCGTGCCCAGCGCGGCTTGATCGGTGCCGGCAAGCAGCCCGGCAACAGCGCCTGGTACCAGGCCATGACCCAGCGCCACAGCAGCGAAGTGCCGGTGTACGGCGTGCCGGTGCAAACCCGCGAGTTGTTCGGCGTGCTGCACCTCAAGGGCTTCGTGATCGATGACTCGGTGCTGTACAGCGGCGCCAGCCTGAACAATGTGTACTTGCACAAATTCGACAAGTACCGTTTCGACCGCTACCACCTGATCCACAACAAAGCGCTCGCCGATTCCATGCAGCACCTGGTGGAGCACGGCCTAGTGGCATCCAAGGCGGTCAATCGCCTGGACCTGCCCAATCCGCCCACCACCCGTAGCCTGCGCAACGACATCGGCGATTTGCGCAGCCGCCTGAAACACGCGACTTACGACACCACGGCGGGGCAGTTGCCCAATGGTCAACTGTCGGTCAGCCCCTTGCTCGGGGTCGGCAAGAACAACCCCCTGAACCGGGTGATCCTCGAACTGATTGCCAGCGCCCAACATCAGCTGACCATCTGTACCCCGTACTTCAACCTGCCGCTGCCGGTCACCCGCGAAATCAACCGCGCCCTGGCACGTGGGGTGAAGATCGACATCGTTGTCGGCGACAAGACCGCCAACGATTTCTACATCCCGCCCAGCGAGCCGTTCAAGGTCATTGCTGCGCTGCCCTACCTCTACGAAATCAGCTTGCGCCGCTTTGCCAAGCGCCATCAGCCGATGATCGACAGCGGCCAGTTGAACCTGCACCTGTGGCGCGACGGTGACAACACGTACCACCTCAAAGGCATGTGGATCGACCAGCGCTACACCTTGCTCACCGGTAACAACCTCAACCCGCGCGCGTTCCGCCTCGACCTGGAAAACGCGTTGTTGATCGATGATCCCAAGCATGAGTGGCTGGTGCCGCGACGCACCGAACTGGCGCAGATTTTCCAGCACACCACGCGTATCGAGCGTTATCAGGACCTGCAAACACTGCCGGACTACCCAGAGGCCGTTGGCAAGTTCCTGCGCCGGGTCAGCCGCGTTCGTATCGAACGATTGCTGTACCGCATCCTGTAAACCTGCAGGCAAAAAAAAAGACCCAGCCCCTTCAACCGGGGACTGGGTCTTTTTTTGTCTGTCGCTTAGTTCAAGCCCAGCTTGCCACGCAAGGTGGACAGGTCTTCTGCCAGGGTGTTGACCGGGCCCACCAGGGCCTTGCGGTCGTTTTCCTTGACCTTGTCGTAGGTCTCGAAACCACCGTCCTTGGTTTTGTACTTGGCCAGGATCTTGTCCACGGTGGCGAAGTTCTTGTCGACCTTGGCCAGGAAGGCTTTGTCTTGTTTCTCGATCTGGCCACGGAACAGGTCGACGATTTTCTTCGCGCCGTCGATGTTGCCCTGGAAGTCATACAGGTCGGTATGGCTGTAGCGGTCTTCTTCACCGGAGATCTTGGTGGCGGCGACTTCTTCAAGCAGGGCTGCGGCACCACCTACGACTTTTTCCGGTGGGAAAGTCAGGCCATCGACGCGCGTCTTGAGGTCGTTGACGTCGGTGTTGAGCTTGGCAGTCAGCTCTTCCAGGCCTTGGGTAGTGTTCTGCGAGAACAGTACATACTCGATGCGGTGGAAGCCGGTGAAGTCATCGGCGGTCACGCCCTTTTCATGATCGTCGACGCGGGAGTCGATGGATGCGTCGAGGTCGCTGAACAGCTCGGCGATCGGCTCGATGGACTCATAGTGCACGCGGGTCGGCGCGTAGAGTTTCTTGGCGGTGGCCAGGTCGCCCTTGTTGATGGCGTCGGTAAAGGCTTGGGTCTGGGTGACCAGCTCGCCGATTTCTTCGGTGACGTAGATTTTGTAGTCCGACACCGGCCCGACCAGGTCCAGCGGCGCGGTAGCGGCGAAGGCTGCCAACGGCGAAAGGGTCAGCAATAACGACAACGCGATAGACGACTTTTTCATGGGACGGTTTCCGCTCTGGGGTGTGTTTTAGGTCTGGGCAGTGGTGTGGGGGTGCGTTGCAGCCAGCAGCGTGCGCCCGATGAAATCCTTCGGTCCCGTGACCCCCGGCAAGGTGAAGAAGTACCCGCCGCCGACCGGCTTGAGGTATTCCTCCAGGGGCTCGCCGTTGAGCCGGGTTTGCACGCTGATAAAGCCTTTCTCCAGGTCAGCCTGGTAGCAGATGAACAACAGACCCATGTCCAGCTGACCGTTTTTGTTGACGCCGTTGGAGTAGTTGAACGGTCGACGCAGGATCAGGTTGGCCTGAGTCTGCGGGGTGCGCGGGTTGGCCAGGCGAATGTGGGCATCGAGCTTGGTCACCTTGCCTTCCGGGTCCTTGCTGTAGTCGGGCACCTGGGTTTCTTTGTCGCCGTCCATGGGTGCGCCGGTCGGCTTGATGCGGCCGATGATGCTTTCCTGTTCTTGCAGCGGGGTACGGTCCCAGCGCTCGACGAAATTGCGGATGATGCGCACGGCCTGATAGCTGCCGTTGGCCGCCCAGGCCGGTTCATCACTGCCCGGTTGCACCCACACAATCTGATCCATGGCCTTGGTGTCGTTGGAGTTCGGGTTGGCCGAACCGTCACGGAAGCCGAGGAAGTTGCGTGCGCTCTGCGCGGGTTCGCCAGGTTTACTCGGTGCCTGGGGCGGCACGCTACCTTCCTGTTTCCAGCGCACCAGCAGCAGGTCGGGCAGGTTCTTCACGATGTCGCGCAGGGCGTGGATATTGGTGTCCGGCGTGTTGGAGCTGAACTGCAGGCTCAGGTCACCGTGGCACTGCGCCGGTTCCAGGGCGTCGTTGGGGAAGCCAACCATGCGGCTCAGGCGTTTGGGCTTGACCGCGCCAAGGCCGAAGCGCTCATCGAACAGCGATTCGCCGACGGACACGGTAATGGTCAGGTTGTCCGGCGTGACCACCGGGCCGAGGATACCGGAGTCGGTAGGTGGCAGTTTCGGGTCGACTTGCGGCACGGTGCCGCCGGTCATCAGGAAGGCAATGCGTGCGTTCAAGGTGCGGAACAGGCGCTCCAGGTCCTCGCGGTCGCTGGCCAGTACATCGAATGCCACAAGCATGCCGCAGGCTGGGCGCGGGGTGACGATACCGCTCTGGTGGATGCCGAAGAAGTCGTGGTGATCCTGGGTCTTGTCGCTGCGCGGCGCGGTGGTGACTTGTTCCGCGGCGGCGGCCATGGCCGGGCAGGTCAGGGCGCTGCCGGCAATGGCGGCGCCGGTGGCGGCCATGCCCAGCAAGACACGGCGGCGTTGGTGGTCAAATTGTCCTGAATCACTCATGTGTGCGGTCGTCTTCACTTCAGGCCGGAAAGGCCAAGGGCGGGGTCGATTCCATCGAGTGCAGCGGCCAGAGCCTTGGCCTTGTCGGCGATCTGCTGGCGCTGATCGGCGGTGACGCTGTCGTAGTGGCGGTACTGGCCGTCTACTTTCAATTCGTTGAGTTGGCTGTCGAAGGCCGTAAGGGCGCTGTCCACGTTAGGCAGCAGGTCGGCGGCGGACTTGGTCAGCAAGGGGCGCATCAGGTCGACGACTTTGTGCGCAGCTTCCAGGTTGGCGGCGAAACCATTGAGGTCGACATGGCTGTAGCGTTCCTCTTCACCACTGACGGCACGTACATCGGCCAGGCTGTTGAGGTTGCGCACCACAATGCTGACCAGTTGCTCCGGCGGCAGTGACTGGGCGAGCAGTTGTTGCTTGAGGGTGGTGACGTCGGTCAGCAGACGCTGGGCAATCGGCGCCAAGCCGTCGAGACTGCGTTGCTGGAACAGGCTGTATTCGAGCCGGTGGAAACCGCTGAAGGCCGGGTCTTGCTCGCGCTTTTCAAAATAGTCGGCGCGGGCGTTGATCGCGTTGTCCAGCTCCGCCAGGCGTTGCGACGCCGGGGCCAGCCGTTGGTAAGCCTCGCGCGCCGGAACGTAGAGCGCTTGAGCCTGGGCCAGGTCGCCAGCGTCGATGGCTTGTTGCAACGCGGTTACGGCCTTGATCAATGCACTGCCCTGGCCGCTCAGGTACACACGGAACTCCGACAGCGGCCCAATAAACGCCACCATCGACGGCTTGGCCTTGGCTTGCGCGTCGGATTCCGCGGTCGGCGTCACGTGCAAGGTACCGCGGGGATTGCTCAGCAAGCCGCAGGTGATAGCGTAGTCGCCGGGCAGCAGGTTGGCGTTGATCACCTGGCTCAGGCCTGGGGCGATGTTTTCCCGTTCTTCGACCACCAGCACACCGTCGAGGATTTCCCATTCCACTGCACGGTCGGAGCGGTTGATGATGCGAAAGCTGGCGCGGCCAGCGGGCACGCTCAGTTCATTGGGCTCGCAGGCGTGGCCATGGAGGGTCACCGCGATTTCATTGTGGTTGGTCTGGCGCTTGCTGGCCGCCAGTTGCGAAGCGTAATAGAACAGGCCACCGGCGGCGATCATCACGACCACCGACCCCGCCACGGCCCAGCGCAGGGCGCGGGGTGGCGAGGAGGGCTGAGGAGTAGGGTTGGACAAGAGGCGGTCCTTACTGGCTGGAAACGGAAGAGGGTGTGGCCGGTGCGGTGGGCAGGAAGAACATTGCCAAGGCCACCACCAGATAAATCAAGTAGGCGCCGAGGGTGCTGATGGTCGGCGCTTCCTGATAGCCGAACATCCCGGCCAGTACTGAGCCCAGCGGGCTGTCCATGGGCAACGCGGCACTGAAGTCGAACAGCACGGTCTGCAGGTGATTCCACACGCCTGCTTCATGCAGGGCCTGCACCGAATTGGCGAGGATGCCGGCAGCCACCACCAGGATAAACAGGCCGGTCCAGCGGAAAAACGCCCCCAGGTTCAGGCGCATGCTGCCGGTATAGATCAGGAAACCGACGATGATCGCGAGGATCAGGCCGAGCAGGGCGCCTATGGGTGCGCCTGGTCCTTCGCTCTGTTGGAACACGGCCAGCAGGAAGAACACGGTTTCCAGGCCTTCGCGGGCCACGGCGAAAAACACCATGAGGATCAGCGCCGTGACCTGGTGTTTGGAACCGGCCAGGGCGTGGTCGAGGGATTCGTGCAAGGAATGCTTGATGGACCGCGCCACTTTGCGCATCCAGAACACCATGGAGCTAAGGATGCCCACGGCGACCAGGCCAACCACGCCTTCAAACAATTCTTGCTGTTTTTGCGGGAACTCGGCGCTGACCAGTTCCAGGCCCCCACCGACCAGCAGGGCCAGTGCAGCAGCGAGAAACACGCCGATCCACACGGCGGGCATCCACTGGCCACGGCCGGTCTGTTGCAGGTAGCTGGCGATGATGCCAACGATCAATGCGGCTTCAATGCCTTCGCGCAGCATGATGAGGAAAGGAACGAGCATTCGGCACCGCGTCACAACTAGATAGGGTGCTAATTTGTAACATAATGATACTCATTGCTAAACAACAATCCTTGACGTTTGCTGAACATGGGCTGAACGGTGGTGGCAATGCGCGTCCGCCCTTATGATGCGTGCCATTCTTTGCGCAGCTGGATACGCGGTTCACCATGTCGGAAAAAGACACCATCTCCATTCATCTTGTGCGTGAAGCTTTATTGCAAAGCTGCGCGCCGGGGGCGCCCAGTGCTGAAGTGCTGCACGACGCCGGGATAGACCCGCAGTGGCTGGCCGAACCTAGCGCGCGGGTTTCGGCCACCACCTACGCACGTCTATGGCGCCTGTTGGCACGCCGTACCGATGATGAGTTCTTTGGCATGGACCCGCGCAAGCTCAAGTCCGGTAGCCTGGCGTTTCTCTGCCGCGCTGCAATGGCGCAGCCAACCCTCGCCACCAGCCTGGAGACCGCGCTGGGGTTCCTGTCACTCATGCTGGAGCGGATGCCCGCTGAGTTGGTGCGTCAACAAAGTCTGGCGGAGATCGTGCTGGTCGAGCCCGAGGCTGAACCCAATCGCGCCTTCACCTACTTTACCTACTGGATGATTGTGCACGGCGTGGCCTGCTGGCTGGCAGGACGACGTATTCCAATCCTGGCGATTGAGCTGCGCTGCGCAAAACCGGACTTTTGCGCTGACTACCAGGTGATGTTCTCCGACAACCTGCGTTTCGATCGGCCCCGTACGCGGATGATCTTCTCTGCCGACTGCCTGGACCTGCCGATCAAGCGCACCCCGGAAGAACTCAAGCGTTTCCTGGCTCACGCACCGGCCAATATCCTGGTCAAATACCGCGATCCCGACAGCCTCGCCACCCGCATCAAGCACGACCTGCGCCAGCTCCCCCCCAACACCTGGCCGGAGACTGAAGGTCTCGCCGTCAGCCTGTGCATCTCCGCCTCAACCTTGCGGCGGCGCCTGGCGGAGGAAGGGCAGACCTACCAGGGCCTCAAGGACAGTGTGCGCAAGGAATTGGCGATTGTGTGGTTGGCGGAGCCACAGATCAGTTTTGCCGAGATCGCGGAGCGGTTGGGGTTTGCGGATACGAGTTCGTTTTATAAGGCGTTTCGTAAATGGAGCGGGTCGAATCCGGGGCATTATCGTGGGCTGATTTTAAACTTGGGTGTGGCTGGGGATTCAAGTCCTGTACCTGAGTGTTGAGTAACTTAATAGTCGTCCTCATCCTGATCGTCAGGGGGAGCGTAAAAATCTCGAAGGTCTATGTATTGATAGTTGCTATCGATAACGGTATTTAGAACACTCATTCCGAGTTCGGGATCGTTTGATTTTAAGGTGGTGTTGTTGTTGGCATATGCTTTTTCAAGCTCCTCAAATAAGGACTTTTCAAATATGCCCCACGCTTCAAATGAGATCAAGGTTGAGTGCTCTATCATAAACGCTTTTAGGGCTGGCCAACTGAGGAAACCTTCGGATTGCGCTGAGCAAAATGTCCGAAGAAACTTCAATGAATCTTTGTATTGTTCACCAATGGATGCTCCGTGCCCCTCTGGCGAGTACTCAAACGCGACTTTTTTAATGATCCTATCCAGCATGCAATCGTCCTCGATAGCAAACGTGCGAACAAAGCGTTCGAGCATTTTAAAAGGCGCAACGTTGACCACGGTGATGAAATACGGCGCTAGCGTTTCTGTTCGTTCATTTTTCCACAAAAACGCAAAGCCATTGTTACTCTGCGCTCGTCCCTTGGCGGCGATATACTTGGTGGCTGTCTGCATCTGTTCAACGTACGCTGAAATACGTTCTCTTGCCCCTCCTCGGTAAAGCTCCATGTCATAAAGAGAAATATGAAATCCACCTAAGTGCTCATCGCTCAACAAGACGCTCAGATTGCCCTCTATAAGTTCTTCAGGTGGTACCAGTTCTAATTTAATCTGATCGTCTCTTTGGATTGGTCTTAGGCATACAACTCGTTTGTTGCCCCATACGATTTCGTTGAAGATATAGTGCCTAAGCAATACCGGCCAGTCGGGTGAGACCACAATGCTAATGACATCGGACCCTGCAATAAAAGGGAGGTACTGTTTTATCTCAGCGGTATAGGCGCCCAATTCTGTGCCCGCTTGTCGCGTGGGTCCAGACTGATTTTTTAGCTCAACCACGACTACCGCTTCACTTTCAGAAGAGTAGAGGAGAAAATCGGGTTTCAGTATGTCGCCTGGATCAAGCGATATGTTTTCATTGGCAGAAATCACAATGTTGAAATTCAGGGCGTCCAAGCAAAATTCATAGCTCTTAGTTATGTACCCTTCCTCAATAGACTTTGGTTCTGGTACATCACTCGATTCCACCAGCTCCCCGAAGCCGTCGACATTCTCCAATTGCTCTGCCATCCACATTTGCATGGCTGCTTCATTCGCAAAAATCGCCATAAACCTTCCGTAGTTCAGCACCAACGTTTGATAAAGATTGCATCAGTTTTTTGTAGTATGGCCGAAAGGATGCCATAGGCGAGCAGCTTGATGCCATGGTGATGTCGCT
Organism: Pseudomonas simiae; assembly: GCF_000934565.1. Taxonomy (NCBI): domain Bacteria; kingdom Pseudomonadati; phylum Pseudomonadota; class Gammaproteobacteria; order Pseudomonadales; family Pseudomonadaceae; genus Pseudomonas; species Pseudomonas simiae. Next base: position 2,876,185 of record NZ_CP010896.1, read on the forward strand.
GTGGCTATGTCAAAAAAAGCCCCGTGACCGAATGGACCACGGGGCAAAAAATTGGCTGGATGCGACCAACCAAAGGAGCGCTTTACATCACTTGGCGCTGGCGACCACCGTATCCGGCTGCCAGCCGCCCCCCAGCGCTTTGTAGATCGCCACTATCCCGCGATACAAATCCACTTCGGCCTGGGCCTGGGAGTCTTCGGCGGCCAGGCGCTCACGTTGTGCGTCCAGCAGCACCAGGAAGTCCACGGTGCCTTCGCGGTAGCGGATCGCGGCCAGGTCGGCGGCGGCGCGGCTGGATTCGCTTTGGCGGATCAACGAAACCAGGCGTTGCTGACGTTTGCCGTAGTCGCTGAAGGCGTTTTCGGATTCTTCCAAGGCCAACAGGACTTGCTGCTCGTAGGTCGCCAGGGCGCCGTCCGCCTCGGCATCGGCGCCGCGCAAACGGGCGCGCACGCTGCCCAGGTCAAATGCTGCCCAGGTGATGCTTGGGCCCAGGGCCCAGGCATTCGCGGCGGACGAGCCGATCTGCGAGCCTCGCCCGGCGGTAAAGCCGAGGAAGCCGCTGAGGCTGACTCGGGGGAACAGGTCGGCCTTGGCCACGCCGATACGCGCCGTGGCAGCAGCCAGTTTACGTTCGGCGCTGAGGATGTCCGGGCGACGTTGCAGCAATTGCCCTGGATCGCCAATCGGCAACGCCTTGGCAATTGCCGGCAGGTTTTTCGGGCCCAGGTCGACGCTGAGCTTGTCGGGACGCTGGCCGAGGAGGGTGGCGATGCGGTTGCGCTCGCGCACTTGTTCGGCTTGCAGTTGCGGCACGCTGGCCTCAACCGCCGCGAGACGCGCGTCGGCACGCTCCACGTCGAGCTGGTCGCCCACACCGGCATCCCGCAGGCTGACGGTGATGGTGCGCGATTCCTGCTGGTTCTTCAGGTTGTCCAGGGCAATGCGTTCACGCAGTTGCGCACCACGCAGTTGGCCGTAGGCGTCCACCAGTTCGGCAATCATGGTGACTTGCAGCTGGTACAAGTCAGCCTCGGCGGCCTGCTGGTCGGCGTCGGTGGCTTCCAGGTTGCGCTGGATGCGACCGAACAGGTCCAGTTCCCAGGCCATGTCCAGGCCGAGGTCATAACGCTCACTGTTAACGCGCTTGGTGGTCTGGCCCGGGATTTGCCCCTTGGCCAGGTCACTGCTGGCACGGCTGGTGATGGTGGGCATGGCGTCATTGCTGGCGTCATCGCGGATCGCCCGTGCCGCCCGCAGGCGAGCAAAGGCGACGCGCAGATCCCGGTTACCTTGCAGCGCCTGGGTTACCAGTTGGTTGAGGGTCGGGTCCTCGAACTGTTGCCACCAGATGCCTTCGAACTTGGCGTGGTCATACTGCTTGGCATCGGCAGCGGCCGTGATATTGGCCGCCTCCGGTGTCTGGGTTTTGTAGTCCGGGCCCACGGCACAGGCGCTCAGCGCCAGTACCAACAAGCTCGGCAGGAATACTTTCACACTCATTGCTGTGTCTCCAGCTTCAAGGCCTTGGCCGCTTTGCGCGCTTCGCTGCGCTCTACATAGCGACGGATCAGTACGTAGAACACTGGCGTCAGCAACAGACCGAAGAAGGTCACACCGATCATCCCGGAGAACACCGCCACGCCCATGGCATGACGCATCTCGGCACCGGCACCGCTGGACAACACCAGTGGCACCACACCCATGATGAAGGCGAACGAGGTCATCAGGATCGGCCGCAGACGCAGACGGCAGGCTTCCAGTACCGCAGCGAGCGGATCGAGGCCTTCTGCCTGTTTGTCCTTGGCGAACTCGACAATCAGAATCGCGTTCTTACAGGCCAGGCCTACCAGAACGATCAAGCCGATCTGGGTGAAGATGTTGTTGTCGCCACCCGAGATAATCACCCCGGTAATCGCCGACAGCAGTGTCATCGGTACGATCAGGATCACCGCCAATGGCAGGCTCCAGCTTTCGTATTGGGCGGCCAGTACCAGGAACGCCAGCAGTACGCAGAGCGGGAACACGAACAGCGCAGTGTTACCTGAGAGGATTTGCTGATAGGTCAGGTCAGTCCACTCGTAGGTCATGCCGTTGGGCAGTTCCTCTTTCAGCAGTTTCTCGATCGCCGCTTCAGCCTGGCCCGAGCTGTAGCCCGGTGCAGCGTTGCCGTTGATTTCAGCGGTGATGAAGCCGTTGTAGTGCATCACGCGGTCCGGGCCCGAGGTGTCGCTGACCTTGATGAAGGTCGCCAACGGGATCATCTCGCCTTTGTTGTTGCGCACTTTCAGCTGGCCGATCTGGTCTTCATCCAGGCGGAACTGCTGCTCAGCCTGCACGTTGACCTGGTAGGTCCGGCCGAAGCGGTTGAAGTCGTTGGCATACAACGAACCCAAGTAGATCTGCAGGGTATCGAAGATGTCGCTGATCGCCACGCCGTGGGTCTTGGCCTTTTCACGGTCGATGGCGGCATCGACCTGGGGCACGTTGACCGTGTAGCTGGTGAACAGGCCGAACAGCTCCGGCGTGGTACGGCTCTTGGTGATGATGTTCTGCACTTCTTTGTACAGCTCGTCGTAACCCAGGTTGCCACGGTCTTCGATCTGCAGGCGGAAACCACCAATCGTACCCAGGCCCTGTACCGGCGGCGGTGGGAAGATCGCCATGTAGGCTTCCTGGATGTCGCTGTATTTACCGTTCAACGCGCCGGCAATCGCACCGGCTGACATGCTCGGGTCTTTACGTTCGTCGAACGGTTTCAAGGTCACGAACACGATGCCGCTGTTCGGGCTGTTGGTGAAACCGTTGATCGACAAGCCCGGGAAGGCTACGGCAGCTTCCACACCCGGTTGTTTCAGCGCGATGTCAGACATGCGCTTGATCACGTCTTCGGTGCGGTCCAGGCTCGCGGCGTCCGGCAATTGGGCGAACGCCACCAGGTATTGCTTGTCCTGGGCCGGTACGAAACCGGTCGGGGTGTGGGCAAATCCGAACCAGGTCAGCACCATCAAACCGGCGTACAGGAACAGGGCGATGCCGCTGCCGCGAATCACACGGCGTACGGTGCCGACATAACCGTGGCTGGCTTTTTCGAAAAAGCGGTTGAACGGACGGAACAACCAGCCGCCGAAAATCTTGTCGAGAATCTTGGAGAAACGATCCTTCGGCGCGTCATGGCTGCGCAGCAACACCGCGGCCAGGGCAGGGGACAAGGTCAGCGAGTTGAACGCCGAGATCACCGTCGAGATCGCAATGGTCAAGGCGAATTGCTTGTAGAACTGCCCGGTCAAGCCGCTGATAAAGGCAGCTGGAATGAACACCGCACACAGCACCAGCGCCGTGGCGATGATCGGGCCGGTCACTTCGCTCATGGCTTTTTCAGTGGCCGGGAACGGGTCCAGGCCCAGTTCGATGTTCCGTTCGACGTTCTCCACCACCACGATGGCGTCGTCCACCACAATACCGATGGCCAGTACCAATCCGAACAAGGACAGCGCGTTGAGCGAGAAGCCAAACAGGTGCATCACCGCAAACGTACCAATCAAGGATACCGGCACGGCCACCAACGGAATGATCGAGGCGCGCCAGGTCTGCAGGAACAGGATCACCACCAACACAACCAGGATCAACGCTTCGAACAGGGTGTGCACCACCGCTTCGATGGAGCCGCGCACGAAGATGGTCGGGTCATAGACGATGCTGTAGTCCATGCCTTGCGGGAAGCTCTTTTTCAGCTCTTCCATCTTGCCGCGCACTTCGTTGGAGATCTCGATGGCGTTGGAGCCAGGGCGCTGGAAGATCGGGATCGCCACGGCCGGCTGGTTGTTCAGCAACGAACGCAGCGCGTATTGGCTGGAACCCAGCTCTACCCGTGCGATGTCTTTCAAACGAGTGATTTCACCGTTATCGCCGGAACGGATAATGATGTTCTCGAACTCTTCCTCGGTCACCAGGCGACCTTGGGTGTTCACCGACAACTGGAACGCGGTGGCGGTCGGGGCAGGTTGCGCACCCAGGGCGCCGGCGGCCACTTGACGGTTCTGCTCACGGATCGCGGTCACCACATCGGTGGCCGTCAGGTTGCGCGAAGCGGTCTTGTTCGGGTCCAGCCACACCCGCAGCGAATAGTCGCCCATGCCGAACAATTGCACGTCACCCACACCGCCCAGACGCGCCAACTCATCCTTCACGTTGAGCAGGGCGTAGTTGGACAGGTACAGCATGTCGTAGCGCTGATCCGGGGAGGTCAAGTGCACCACCATGGTCAGGTCGGGGGAGGCCTTGTCCACGGTGATACCGATGCGCGTCACTTCCTCAGGCAGTTTCGGCTGAGTTCGGGTCACGCGGTTTTGCACTTGCACCTGCGCGTTGTCCAGGTCGGTGCCCAGGGCGAAGGTGATGGTCAGGGTCAGCTTGCCGTCGGCGGTCGACTGCGAGGACATGTACAGCATGTTCTCGACGCCGGTGATGGCTTGCTCCAACGGAGCGGCCACGGTTTCACCAATGACTTTGGGGTTGGCGCCCGGGAAGTTGGCGCGTACCACGACGGTCGGCGGCACCACTTCCGGGTATTCGCTGATCGGCAGTTGGAACAGCGAGATCGCACCGGCGATCAGGATCAGCAGCGAGAGCACTGCTGCGAAGATCGGCCGCGAAATGAAGAACTTGGAAAAATTCATCTTGAGTCGTATCCCTTAACCGCGTGGGGTCGCAGCGCTGGCAAGTTTCGGCGCGGCTTTATCCGGCGCCACTTGTTCCAGATTGCTGGCTTCAAGCGCTTGTCGTTGTTGGGCCAAGGCGGCGAGGGTTTCCTTGCTGGCCATCGGAATGGTTTCCGGGGCGACCGGCGACCCTGGGCGCACGCGCTGCAGGCCCTTGACGACGATGGTGTCTTCTTTGTTGAGGCCACTGCGCACGATGCGCAAACCTTCGATCTTCGGCCCCAGTTCCACTGAGCGATAAGCCGGCTTGTCGCCTTCCATCACCAGCACGAACTTCTTGCCGAGGTCGGTGCCGACGGCTTCGTCGTTGATCAACACGGCGGAGTAGGTGCCGCTGCCAACCAGCTTCAAGCGGGCATACAGGCCAGGGGTGAATTCGCCTTTGCTGTTGTCGAACACGGCGCGACCACGGATGGTACCGGTGGCCGGGTTGACCTGATTGTCGACGAAGTTCATCTGGCCCTGGTGCGGGTTGCCGGTCTCGTTGGACAGGCCCAGATAAACCGGAGTGGTCGCACCGCGACGGCCTTGGCGAGCCAGTTCGGTGTACTTGAGGAACACACGCTCATCAGCGTCGAAGTAGGCGTAGACCTTGTCGGTGGAGACCACGCTGGTCAGCGCGGTGACGTCGGCGGTCACCAGGTTACCGGCGGTGATTTCGGCACGGCTGACACGCCCGCTGATCGGCGAGGTCACACGGGTAAAGCTCAGGTTCAACTTGGCCAGGTCCAACTGCGCCTGGATCCCGGCGACGGCAGCGCGGGCTTCCTGGGCAGCGGTGGTGCGCGAGTCGGCCAGTTCGGCCGAAATCGCATTGCTCTGGCGCAGGCGCTCGCCGCGTTGGGCTTCGTTATCGCTGCGGGTGGCGGCGGCGCGGGTTTGTTGCAACTGGGCTTCAAGGCGGCGGACTTCAGCCTGGAACGGACGCGGGTCGATCTGGAACAGCAGGTCGCCTTTCTTTACCAGGGCGCCTTCAGTGAAGGCCACCTGATCGATCTGGCCGGACACGCGCGGACGGATCTGTACGGTTTCGGGGGCTTCCAGGCGACCGGTGAACTCGTCCCACTCGTTGACCGGTTGTTCCAGCACCTTGGCCACGCTGACTTTGGCAGCAGGCATGGCGGCCGCTTGTTCCGGGGTCTTGCCGCACGCGCTCATCACCACCACGGCCAAAACCGCCAGGGGGAAGCGCAAATGTTTGAGTGACTGTTCCATGAGGTGCATCCGCCAATGTATTTGAGATGGGCGGATCATGCGCGGCGCTGTGCTATGTCACGAATCGAATGAAGCAAAGGTAACTATCATTCGGAATGATATAAGCGCGAGATTAGCCCTCTAGTATGGGGGTTTCGTTAGGGAGCTATCAATGAGATTAATGGCAAAAGTCTTTTGCCGTGCGGGTAAGGAACCTGAATCGTGGCATAGAGGCTGGCGGATGCGTCGCACGATACTGCGAGCGTTATCCGCACGTCGGCATGGAGCGTCCCAGCCAAAATCCGTCAGGGGAAGGGGACGATGTGGCCGTCTCGATTGCCCGCGCGCTGCCGGAATCTGCGCAGGTCAGCCAGACGGTCCGCCCGTTGTTCTCTTGGAGGCGGGCACTGATTTGATCCTCGTCGCCATAGCCTCCGACCTCATTTATGAGGTGCTCAAAGAGGCGTCTGATTAGGGCCGGGGGGGGACGAGCAAGAGTGCCTGCTCCATGCTGGCAAGCTTGATTTGGGTCTCCTCATACTCCTCGGCAGGCTGAGAGCCCTCAACAATCCCGCACCCCGCGAACAAATGACAGTGCCGAGGGGCGATCAGCGCCGAGCGCAGAGCCACCAGGAAGTCACCGTTACCCTGTGAATCCAGCCAACCCACAGGCGCCGCATACCAGCCCCGGTCGAAGCCTTCGTGGCGACGGATGAAGTCCATGGCGGTCGCAGTTGGCAATCCACCCACCGCCGGCGTTGGATGCAGCGCGTGGATACCGTCCAGCAAACGCTTGTCTGGGTTGAGTTGCGCCATGATCGGCGTGCTCAAGTGCTGCACGTTGGCCAGCTTCAGCAGGTGGGGGGATGACGCGGCCTGGAGGTCGCTGACCTTGCCGTCCAGGGCTTGGGTAATGGTCTGCACCACCAGTCGGTGTTCATGTTGCTCCTTGGGATCGGCCAGGAGCCGTTCACCGATAGCGTGATCCTCGTTGGCCGTCATGCCACGTCGCGCGCTGCCTGCCAGGGCATGGGTGGTCAGACGACCCTCCTGACAACTGAGCAACCGTTCGGGCGTGGCACCCATGAAGCAATGCTCGCCACGGTGCAGCGCGAACAGGTGGGACGCGTTGCTGCGTGCGTGCAGACGCTGCATCACTGCCCCACTGTCGAGGGGCGCGTCCAGTTGGTACTCGATATGCCGCGCCAACACCACTTTGTTCAAATCGCCAGCTGAAATGGCCTGCAATGCCTTATCGACCTTACCCTGCCATTGCCGGCAAGGCAGTGCATTGCGTTCGATGACGTCGGGCGCAGTGGCCGTCGCGGCGGGAGGGTTGAGCAATTGTGCATAGGCCGCCAGGCTGTCGCGAGCCAATGCCTGCGGGTCGCTGTCGGGTCCGACCACCCGCTGGCAGCGCAGCCAGCGGCCGTGGGCGTCTTCGCTGAGCAGCCAATGGGCCAGATGAAAACTGGCGTCAGCGAAGGCGGCCCAATGGGGGGCGCACGGCCGCTGTTCATCGAAGCGCATGCCACCCAGCAGCAACGGTGCCTTGGACCCAACGATTACCGCGTCGGCGCACAGGGCGAACCATTGGCGGTCCACGTCGAGCATGCGCCGGGGGCCGCAGGCCTCGATCTGCCAGGCGCAACCCAGGCCGAACAGCGCCAGGTCCGGCGAGTGCGTGCACCAGAAGAACCCCTGCCTGTGGGCTTCATAAAGGGCCAGGGCTTCCAGCGTCGGCGCGGCGTATGAAGAAACGGCCATGACTGGCCTTTGATACGCCACCGCACGCTGGTGCGCGGTCTGGAACACCTTGAGCAACGCGTTCTCGTTCATACCACCTTGCTCTTTTTCTGCAGCCAGAAGGCGGTCTGCTCGGCGATGTACCAGTGGATGATCTGGTTGAACAGCCCCTCGATAAACTCACCGTCCAGCCCGACCGCCTGCGCCCATTGACGGCGCTGCGGCAACATCGCTGCGACGCGCTCCGGCGCGGCGATGCTGGCCTGGTCAGGTTTGAACGCGGAGGCGGCCTTGACGTACTGCATGCGCAGGCCGAGGGCGTCGATGATTTGCTGGTCGAGGCTGTCGATGGCCTGACGAATGTCCGAAAGGCCGGTGCAGTGTTCCGGGGTTTTCATACCGAGTCTCCCTGAAGGTAGGCAGTGCGTTGCAACAGGTGATGGATCACCGGTCGTGGTTGGTGCTTGAGGTAAAAGTGGTCGCCCTCGAACAGGCGAATATCCGGGATGTGATGGCTGAGATCGGCCCAGTCGCGGGCCTGCTCAAGGCTGACTTCCGCGTCATCACGGGCCAGCAGCACATCGAGTGGCGCCGTCAAGCGGGCAAGCTGCTTGGGCCGCCAGGTTTCGATGGCCTGGTAGTCGCTGCGCAGGGTCGGCAGGAACAGCGCACGCAGTTGCGGGTTGGCCCACAGGCCGGCGGCGTCGGCGTCCTGGCGCAGGATATCGGCGATCAGCGTGGCGTCGTCCTGGCGGTGCAGGTCACTGGGCGGTTGCCGGTGCGCAGGCGCGTGGCCCGAGACGAACACATGGGTGGCTCCACAACCTGCCGCCTGCAGGCGCACCCCCACGGCGTAGGCGAGGGCGGCGCCCATGCTGTGGCCGAATAGCAGCAAGGGCCGGGCGGGCAGCGTTTGCAGCGCTGCGGCAATGTGCATGGCCAGGCTCTCCAAGCACGGGATATGCGTTTCGTTGAAACGCTCTTCACGCCCCGGATACTGCACGGCCAACAGGTCGATATCCCCCGGCAGGTGCGCCAGCCACGGACGAAAAAAACTCGCGCTGCCCCCGGCATGCGCCAGGCACACCAAGCGCGCCCGCGCCAGTTCGCTTTCTCGCAGCACGCGCAGCCACGGCGATGCAGCGCCGTTCATAGCGCCAGCACCTGCTCTGCCAGGGCCTTGCGGTTGACCTTGCCCAGGCGCGTCAGCGGGAACTCGCGCAGCACCTGCAAGCGATCCGGCAATTTGTAGGCGGCCAGCCCACGTTCACGCAGCCAGGCGTTGATCGAGGCCAGGTCGACCTGCTCGCCGTGGGCCAGCACACAGGCGCAGCTGCGTTCCCCCAACAGCTCGTCGGCCAGGGCCACCAGCGCTACATCGCGAATCAGTGGGTGGCCGAGCAGCAGGTTCTCGATCTCTTCCACGGGGATTTTCTCGCCACCGCGATTGATCACGTCCTTGCTGCGTCCCTCGACGATCAAATGCCCTTCGGGTAGGCGCCGCACCAGGTCGCCGCTGCGGTAAAAACCGTCGGCGGTAAAGGCGCGCTGGTTCTGCTCGGCGGCGTTGTAATAGCCGCGAATGGTGTAGGGACCACGCACCAGCAATTCACCAATGGCACCAGGTGCTACCGGCTGGTCGTCGGCGTCGACGATGCGGATCTCATCGTCGGCGGTCAGCGGTAGTCCCTGGGTGTCAAACACCAACGCCTGCGGATCATCCAGCGGCGTGAAACACAGTAAACCCTCGGCCATGCCGTACACCTGTTGCAGGCCGCAGCCCAGGGCCGGGCGGATGCGTGCGGCAATCTCGGCCTTGAGCCGGGCACCGCCGACCTGCAGCCATTGCAGGCTGCTCAGGTCGTTATCGGACCATTGCGCGACTTCCAGCCACAGCAGTACCAGTGGCGGGATCAGGGCGGTGTGGGTGATGCGTTCGCGTTCGATCAGTTCGAAGGCGGTGTCCGGGCTCGGTTCCGGCGCCAGCACCAGGGTGGCACCGACGCTGAACACGCCCAGCGCACCGGGGGAGGCGAGGGGGAAGTTGTGCGCCACCGGCAATGCGGCGAGGTAACGCGTATCGGCATCGAACCCACACGCCTGGGCCGCCAGGCGCGCATTGCACGCGTAGTCATCATGGGTGCGCGGGATCAGCTTGGGCAGGCCGGTAGTGCCGCCGGACAGCAGCAACACTGCCACCCCTCGCGAATCTGGCTGCGACCATTCGCGCGGGCTGGCGACACACTGCGCCAGGGGCACAAACTCCTCGGCGGCGCCGACCACCCACACCTGTTGCAGGCTCGGCACTTGCGCACGCAGCGTGCGCGCCAACGGGCGATAGTCGAAGCCCAGATGCTGATCGACAATCACATAGGCCACCGCCTGGCTGAGGTGCGCCAGGTGCGCCAGTTCATGTTCACGATGGGCCGGCAACGCAAACACCGGAATGACGCCCAGGCGCAGCAGGGCGAAGGTCAGGCTGAAGAATTCGGCGACATTCGGTAACTGCACCAGCACCCGCTGGCCAGCCACCAGCCCGCGCTCAGCGAGACCGGCGGCCAGACAGTCGGCCTGATGGTTGAGGTCGGCGTAGGTCCAGCGCCGAGTGCCGTCTACCAACGCTTCTTTGTGCGGCGTACGCCGGGCCTGCTCGCGCAGCAGTTCGCCCAGGGGCGCGCCGCGCCAGTAGCCTTGCTCGCGGTAGCGGTGGATAAAGTCGTCGGGCCAGTCAGTACATCCATCAAGCATGGCAATCTCCTTGGGCAGTCGGGCAGCTCAACAACTGGGCGCCGTGCAAATTCAACGGGTGCGCAAGGCCGGTGATATGCACCGCTTGTACGCCGGTGTGCGTGGCCGGTTGCAGGCGCAGCAGCGGGTCATCGCCGGCCAGTAAGTTGAGGGCGGGGTGATCGTCGGGGTGTACGCCCAGAAGAATCGCGGCCAACCCGGTGGCGCCATTGGGGTGCACCCTGCGCGCCGGGTGCTGGGAAGGTGAGTAGGGCGTGACCAGGAATGGCAGGCGGTCATGGCGCGGGTACACGAAGCGAAAGCGTGTTTGACTGCCATCGGCGCAGGTGCGTCGCCAGTTCACCGTGCGCCCCATGTGCACGCCGCAGGCCGCGAGGCTCTTGAGGCGCGGCGCCAGGGCCGGGTCTTCGCACAGCAGGGCGAGGTCGCAGAAGCCTTCGCCCTGGGCGGCCCAACGCAACATGCGCCGTCCGGCCCCCCGGCCGGCGAGGCAGTCGATGGGCCACTTGAACAGCCAGGCATGCCGAGGCGTGGTCAGCAGTTCGATGATCGGCCCCTGGCTGAACCAGATGTGCGCGTGTTGCGCGCTGGCCTCGGCAGTGGCGTAAGTGACCTCGAAGCCGGCAGCGCGGAAATTCGCTACGGCCTGGTGCAGATCGCGCACCCACAGCAGCACATGGCTGCATGCGGAAGAGGGTTGGGCAGTGTTCAAAACGGCAGGGCTCCCAGCAGTTGGGCGGTGTCGTCACCGCAAGGGGGGTGTACGGCGTCGGCACGGGCCTGGAGTTCGGCCAGTGGCAGTGCACGCGGCACCGGTGGTTCGATCAGTTCAGGCATGCCGATCAGGCTGTTCATTTCGCGCCAGGCCATGGACACCTCGGTGGCCCACACACCGCTGCGCAGGCGGCGTGCGGGTTCATCGATGTCGCGACACAGCTCGCCGAGGGCGACAGTGACTGCATCGGGCCAGACCTGGTTGAACACCTGGTGGTAGCTCGCCGGGGTCTGCGGGTCGAGCACCACCATGGTCGGACCGGCCAGGCGTTCGCTGCCGGGGCCGGCCATGATCAAGCGGTCGGTGTTGTCCCGTGGGGCGTGCAGGCGCGGGTTCCAGAGCACCGGGCCATGGGTGTCACCCAGGCTCAGCACGCCGGCTTCGCAGCCCACTTCGAGGCGATGCAACAGGAAGGAATGGTTGTCCGGGTCCTGGGGGTGCACCTGGTTCTGAATGCGCAGGCTGATCGGTACACCGTTGAAACGCGCGTTGAGCCGCGTGAAGGGTTGCGTCCCGACTCCGGCACCCGGCGCTGCGAACACCCAGGGCCGCATACCCCCGGCGAGACGCCCGAGAATGTCCAGCAGCGGGTAGGCGACCTGACTGTTGCAAGCTGCGTCGATATACGCCAGCCCCTGCTGTTCGCGCAGGTACTCGGCCACGGTGAGAAAACGCCGGATCGCGAGGATATTCGGGTACAGCGTGTTCACCGCATAAGCCGCGCGGCCCTGGCGCGCGGCCTGCATGCACGCAGCGATTTCGCGGTGGTGCACCGGGTGTTCCTGGAGCACATGGATGCCCCGCCGCAGCAGGTGCTGGGCCAGCTCGCTGCCGGCGCCGCCGGTGGCGCCTGAGCGCACCACCACGCAGGCGATATCGACGTCATCCGGCACTTGCTCCACAGCCTCGTACAGCGGCACGCCATAGTGCGCGGCGCAGGCGCGGGAGTAGGCATTGCCGCGTGACAGGATGCCCACCAGTTCGTAGTCGGCTTGAGCGCGCGCCAGGGCTTGCAGGTAAATACGGCCGAACGCGGTGCCAGCAATGACCACGCGTTTGCGTACAGGCGGGCGGCTCATGACCAGGTCACCGGCAGGCAGTGGGCGCCGCGAAAAAACGTCGCGGTTTTCCATTGCACTTCGCCGCAGCGTTGCAGGTCGGGCAGGCGCACCACCAGGGCGTGCAGCGCCTCCTGCAATTCGACCCGTGCCAGGGCCGAGCCGATGCAGTGATGCAGGCCATGGCCGAAGCCGAAATGGCCGTTGGCATCCCGATGCAGGTCCAGCGCCTGCGGGTTTTCAAAGCGTGCGGGGTCATGGTTGGCGGCGCCGATGGAGGCGAACACCGCGTCGCCCTGGCGCACCAGGGTTTCACCGACCTGAATGTCTTCCAGCGCGTAGTGCACAAACATCGCCGCCGAGGCCAGCGGGATGTAGCGCAGCAGCTCTTCGACCGCCTGCGGTATCTGCTCGGGATCGGCCTTGAGCTGTTGCCACTGGGTGGGGTTGTCCAGCAGCACCTGGATGAAATTGGGGATCTGCGCGGCACTGCCTTCGTAGCCGGCGACCAGGATCGCAATGCACAACAGCAGCAATTGCTCCTCGTTGAGGGACTCGCCTTTGTCGTCGGTCTGGGTCAAGGCGGTCATGAAGTCATCCCGCGGTTCGCGTCGACGCTCGGCCACCAGGCCTCTGATGTACGCGGCCAGTTCACCCAAGTGACGTTGGGTTTGGGCTGCGTCCTCGGTGCGGGTCGACAGCAGTGAATCGTTCCACACCTTGAAGCGATCACGGTCCTGAACCGGTACACCGAGCAGCTCGCAGATCAGTGCCAGGGGCAGCGGCAGGGCGTAGTCGTTGACCAGGTCGGCAGGCGGGCCGGCGGCGAGCATACGGTCGATCAACTGGTGAGCGTAATCGCGGGCGTGGGGGCGCAGGGCTTCGACGCGGCGACGGGTGAAGGCCTGGGCGGCGCGCGAGCGAATTCGCGTGAGTTGCGGCGGGTCCATCATCACGATGCCACCGGCGATGCGCGGAAACGCGCGGGGGCTGTCGTCGCGGCGAAACGCCTCGCTGCGGCTGAAGCGCCGGTCGCCCAACACCAGGCGAACATCGTCGTAGCGGGTGGCGAGCCAGGCGGGGGCGCCGATGGGCATCTGGATGCGCAACAGCCCCGGTGCCTGCTGGGCATGGCGATAGGGCTCGGCCAGCTTCAGGTCGGTGAAGCAGTTGAAAGGGTAGTCCAGTGGGGTCATGGCAAGTCCTTGGCGGTGCTGAAGTCGGGCAAATGGTCGAGCAGTTCCAGCTGCAGCGCGGGGTCTTCCAGATGGGCCTTCAGTGCGGCGCGGCTCAGGCGTTGGGCCGGGACCTGAGCTACGAATACGCGATGGCCCAGGCTCGCCAGCGGGTGTGCGGCGGCGGGCAGGCTGCGGTTGCCGTGGAAGCCGGCCCGCGCCAGTGCGCTTTGCCATTGCATTAGGTCCAGAAATGTGGCGCTGCTGAGTTGGCGCTCGTCGCTGGCCTGGTTGAGCATGAAAGCCTGGGAGGCCATCACCCAGAATGCTTCCTGCGTCGGTTCGCTGAACACCAGCCAGCCGCCCGGTTTGAGCAAAGCGAGCAGGGTGGCCAGGGAACGTTCGGTGTCGCGGGCCGCATTCAGCACGCCACCGGCGACGATCAGGTCCCAGGTCTGGCTTGGATAACCCTGGGCCAGGGCTGGGCGGTCGATATCGAACACGCCGTGGCGCACCCACGACCAGCCCTTGAGCCGCTCGGCGGCTTGCTCGCTGAAGTAGCGCGATACGTCGGTGCACAGGTAGTCCACATTGGCATTGGCCAACGTGGGCAACACCGCCTGGGTGGTGGAACCGGTGCCAGCGCCGACTTCCAGCACGTGCAGCGGCACACCGGCCGGCTGGCGTGCGGCCCAGGCGCCGATCCAGTGGGCGACGGCGCGGTGCTGGTATTGCGCCGCCAGGCTTTCGCGGTACAGCGCTGTCGCGCGTTCGGTGCGGCCTTCGGGAAACAGCAGATGCACCGCCGCACATTCACCGCGCATCAACGACGGCAACTGCCGCGCATTCTCCCGCGCATAGTCGAGGGTGCCGCTGCCGCCGGTATTCCGCGCCCAGTCCACGCTCAACTGCGCCCAAATACGTTCAAGGGCGGCATCGCTCCAGGCATCTGCGTCGAGGGTGGGCTGCAACCTATCGGCGGCACGTTGCAATAGGCCCTGGGATTGCAGCACATCGAGCCAGCGTGCAATCAAAGGCCGGTGACCGGGGGCAATGCCGGCCAGCGCCAGGCTGTGGGCCACGTCATTGAGCGGTGCAGGCAGCAGCCCGCACTGCTCAAGCCCATTGAGCATGGAGAGCAACGCGGCATGGCCCAATCGGTCATTGAGTCGCACTGCCTCCCTCAGCTGTGCGGCTTCAAATTGTTGGTCGAGCGCCGCCTCGGTTGCGGCCAGGTGATCGTCTACCGGCATGCTCGCGCAAGGACGCGGGACCACGAACAGCGTCTGACCGTGCAGGGCCGCGGCATTGACTTGGGGATGGTCCATCGCGCGCTCACGCCAGCGTTGATGCGCGAGCTTGATGCTGGCCAAGTCGTGCCATTGCTCCGTGAAGCCTTGGACGCTGCAATCGAGGTGCGCCGCCGCTCGCTCCGCGAGCTTCCAGTCACCGGAGCGGTTGCTGACGAACAGCAACTGTTGCAGGTGGCTGAGATCACTCAGCGCCAGCGCGGGGAAATCCAGCAGGCACTCCAGCTGTTCGGCGCTCATCATCACTACCGCGGGGCGTTGGCGCTCAAGCAAGGCCAGCAGCCGGGCGGGCGCCAACTGATGAACGCCCAGGTCGGTAAATGCAGGCAGTTGCCAGGGCGCAGTGGGCAGGTCGATCAGCAGGGTATCGACGTTCATCGGGAAACTCCTGTGGCATGGAACAGACGTTGCCCGGCGACGGCCAGCGGGTCGGTCGCGGCGGGCCATAGGTCGAGCAACTCAAAACCCGCGGCGTGCAGGGCCAGGCGCCAGGCGTCGGGTGAGAGGAACACCTCATCGGTGGCCCTTGGCGGGGCGCCGGCTGGCGGGGATAGCAACAGGTGCATGAAGGTCAGCATCGCCGGGTTGTCGGCGATGGATTCGCTGAACAGCAGGGTGCCGCCGTCGCGCAGGCAATCGCGGATTCGCGCCAGGCTGCGCGGCAGGTCGCAGGCGTTGTGCAGCACGTTGCCGGCAATTACCAGGTCCTGGCTGCGGGGTTCGATGCCTTGTTCGCTGAAGTCGCGATCGAGGTCGAGCAGGTTGAATTGCACGCCTGGCTCCAGGCGGAACTGGCGACGAGCCGCGCCGGTAAACAGGGCGCTGAGGTCGGTGAATCGATAGACCTTTTCGCGGTCTTCCAGGGCCGCGAGTACAGCGCGGGTGGTGCAGCCGGCGCCGGCGCCGAGTTCCAGCACTTGCAGCACTTCGTCGGCCTTGCCGGCCTCCCGCGCGCGGGCCGCCAGCGCCTGATTGATCGCGGCGGTGAAGTGGTTGTGCTGGTACGCACCGAGTACCGCCACCGGGTCCCCGGCAAGCACCAACAAAGGCGCCAGGGCAATCTGGTCGCGCAGCAACTCGGGCAGGCGCTCGATGACCTGGGCATGCAGTTGCGCCATGCTCGGCGGGAAGCCCAGTTCCGCATACAACGTTGGTAGATCGCCGATGGCTGCTTGTGGCGGCGTGCCGTGCCAGGCAAACCGGTCGTTGTCTTCACGCACGGCTCCGGCACGCGACAACGCCGCCAGCCAGCGCCGCACAATCCAGGCATGGCGCGGTGCCGTACCGAGGGCCTGGTTAAGGTGTTCGGCTGTTCGCCACACCTGCATCGGCAAGGCCTGCGTATGCAGGAGCACGTCAGCCATGACGCCCAGGCTCAATTGTTTCAGTGCGTTGAGGGCGGTGTTCATAGGCAACCTTCTTCGGCGTCTTGCAGGTGTTCGAGCGGGTGGTCCAGCAGGTTCAGCGTGCGGATCGACGAGGTGCGTTGCAGGCGTTCAAGGCTGGCGGCGGGCGGCAAGGCGTGGGCGGCGTGATGGCAGCCGGGGCGGATTTCGCCTTCGAGCACACTCACTACGGTGATCGCCGCCATGGCGCCGGTCAGTGCCGCATTGCCGGCGCCGCTGAGTACCAGACTGCGAGTGCACGCTTGGCCGTCGCAGAGACCATCGAGTTGCAGCAACAACGTGACAAAGGGTGGCTGGCCACTGAGGTCCAACTGGCTGGCCGTGCATAAGCGTTGCACCGCTTCGGCACGCGGCAGGTTGTGCGCCTGGTCGAGGGCGTTGAGCACATGCCCGTCGGTTATCACGTTGAACCACTGGCCTGTCTCCAGGTGCAGGTCCCTGGCCAGGCGTTCGCCTTCCTCGTTCAAGTAGGGCAGCACATGCACCGGGCCGGGGAAACACGGCAGCAGCACATCGCGACGGCGCCTCAGTGCGCGGCTGCACCGGCCGTTGTGCCAGGCCGCCAAGGGCTCGCTGGAGCCGTCAACCGCACCTTGCAGGAAGTCGTCCGCGGCCACCGCCGTGAATTGGTCGCGCAGGCCGAAATAGCTGGTCAGGCCCTGCACCCGAGTGAACCCTTGCGCAGCCAGCCAGCGCGGTAGCAGGCCGGTGAGCCCCGGTTGCAGGCCCGCGCCAAGCACCGCGCTACGCCCGCGCCATAGGGCCGGGTCGAGGTGTATATCGCCGGCGGCGTCGACGTAATGTGCATCGGCTTTCAAGGCGGCCTGTGCGGCACGGTCCGCCACGCGCCAGGAGGGGCCGGCGCAATTGAGCAGCACGTCGCAGCCACGGGCGAACCTGGCCAGTGCGGGCGTGTCGTTGAAGTCCACGGCCGTCCATTGCAACCGAGCATCCGGCCATTGCTGATGCAGCCGCGCCAGGCAACGCGCGCCGGTGTGCGCGTCACGCCCGCCCAGGCGCAGGTTGTGCAGGCCCAGGCTCAACAAGGCCTGCGCGCTGGCCAGGCCGACGTCACCACTGGCACCCAGCACCCCGATCAGCATGGCTGGGCCTGCGCATTCAGGCGCCAGCCGCCGGCGCGCTGACGGTCATGCCAGAACCCGGCATAACGACCGTTGAGGCTGAGCAGTTGCGCGTGGGTGCCCGATTCCACCAGACGCCCCTGGTCCAGGACCAGGATCTGGTCGGCGGCCATGATGGTCGGCAAGCGATGGGCGATCACCAGCACGGTCGAGTTTTGCATCAGGCGCTGAATCGCGGCTTGTACGAAGGCTTCGTTGTGCGGGTCGAGCGCGGCGGTGGCTTCGTCCAGCAGCACGATGGGCGCACGCTTGAGCAACGCCCTGGCCAGTGAGACGCGCTGGCGTTCGCCCCCGGATAACGATGCGCCGCCTTCGCCCACCGGCGTGTTCCAGCCCTGGGGCAGGCGTGCGACGATTTCATCCACACCAGCCAGCCGTGCCGCTTCGGCGACGTCGCGGGCACTGGCGTCCGGGCTGCCCACGCGGATGTTCGCTTCCAGGCTGTCGTCGAACAGGTACACGTGCTGCATCACCAGCGACAGTTGCGCCATCAGCGCCTCGCTGGACTGTTCACGCACGTCCACGCCGCCGACCTTGACGCTGCCCGTGGTGGTATCGAAAAAGCGCATCAGCAGGCGAGTGACGGTGGTCTTGCCCGAACCCGAGGCGCCGACAATCGCGGTCATTGAATGGGCCGGGGCGCTGAAGGTCAGGTCCTTCAATACCGTCGGGCCACTGGGGTAGGCGAAGCTCACCTGTTCGAAGGCCAGGCTGCCCGGCGCGGACAAGGGCTGGCTGACGACGGGCTCGGGCAGCGACGGCTCACGCAGGATGCCCACCAACTGATCCAGGTCGTTGCCGGCCATGCGCAAGAGACCGCTGCGTGCAGCAGCTTCGGCCAATGGCCCCACAAACCGCGCTGCCAGGGCGAGCAGGGCAACCAGCTGGATGGCATCGATTTCACCATGGGCAGCCAGGGTAATGCCCACGCCTACCAGCAGTGCGAACGCCAGCTGCACGGTCAAACCGCCAGCGAGCAGCTTGGGAAAGGTCTGCGACAGCATCGAACCACCGGCCTGCTTTTGCGCCTGATTGGCCGCCTGCAACGGCGCGTAGCCGTCCTGGGTGCGACCAAACGCGCGCAGTACTTGCTGGTAGCGGGCGAACTCCACCACCCGGTTGCCGGCCAGGGTCGCGGCGGCTTCCACCCGCGCATCGTTACTGCCGATGGCGGCGGCCGACCAGTGATGGGCGAAGTAGATCAACGGCGCACACAGAACGGCCGTCAGGCCCAGGCGCCAGTCGAACACGAACAGGGTCAGTGCCACGGTGGCCGGCACCACTACCCCGGACACCACCGGCCCCAGGTAATGGGCAAACAAACCGGTGACCATCAACGTGCCGCTGGTGGCGCTGCGCGACAGGCGTCCAACCTTTTCCGAGTTGAACCAGCCCAGGGGCAGGCTGACCAAGTGCTGGCCGAGACGATCATGCAACGTCGTCAGCACCAGCAGAGCTAGGGCAAAACCCTTCATGGCCTGCTGGTAGTGGGCGATGCAGGTCAGCACTACCATCGCCGCCAGGCCCGCCAGCCAGGTCATGGCGCTGGGCAAGTCGCCGACGAACAGCGCGTGCAGGATCGGCACCAACAGGGCCACGGCCAGGCCTTGCAGCACGGCACTGGTCACCAGCCACGCCAGGTAACGGTAGAGACGCGAGGCATGGGGCGGGCCCAGTAAGGTCACAAGGCTACGGATCACAAAGACATCTCCAAGGCAGGGGTTTCGGCACCTGCTCGCCACATTCGGGCATAGGCGCCGTTGGCTTTCAGC
This sequence comes from Pseudomonas simiae, assembly GCF_000934565.1. Taxonomy (NCBI): domain Bacteria; kingdom Pseudomonadati; phylum Pseudomonadota; class Gammaproteobacteria; order Pseudomonadales; family Pseudomonadaceae; genus Pseudomonas; species Pseudomonas simiae. The sequence goes on from NZ_CP010896.1 coordinate 2,895,232, forward strand.
AGTTGTTCATGGCAGCCGCTTTCCAGCACGCGGCCCTGGTCGAGAACGACGATCTGGTCGACCCCGCTGATGCTTGCGAGGCGATGGGCAATCACCAGCACCGTGCGACCACGTGCCAGGGCCGACAGGGCGTCCTGGATCAGCGCTTCGGATTCGGGGTCGGCGTGGGAGGTGGCTTCATCGAGGATCAACACCGGCGTGTCCGCCAGCAGGGTGCGGGCGATGGACACGCGCTGCGCTTCGCCACCGGAGAAGACCGCATCGTCGCCGATCACCGATTGATAACCCCGGGGCAGGGCCTGGATACGCGCATGAATCTGCGCCGATCGCGCCGCCGCCTCGACCTCCGCATCGCTGGCGTCGGGGCGGCCTAGGCGCAGGTTATCGGCGACTGTGCCGTGCACCAGCTGCGCGTCCTGCAACACGAAGCCCACGTGTCGATACAACTGGCGCGGGTCGATCTCACGCACATCGGCGCCACCCACGCAGATGCGGCCGGCGTTGACGTCATGAAAGCGCGGCACCAGCTTGGCCAGGGTCGACTTGCCGGCACCGGATGCACCGACCAATGCGGTGACGCTGCCGGCTGGACAGTGCAAGTCGACGCCCTTGAGGATCAGGTGCTCGGCGTCGTAGCCGAACTGCACCTGTTCAAAGCGGATGTCGCTGCCTTGGGGTTGGACGCAGGCCTTGGGCGTGGGCAGCTCCTCGACGTCCAGCAGTGCTTCGATGCGATCGGCTGCCGCCAGAGCCGTGCGCTGGGCCGTGAGGCTCTGGTTGATCACCAGCAGCGATTGCGGGATGACCACCGCTACCAGGGTTTCGGCGAACAGTTCCAGCGGCGTGATCCAGCCGTACGCCAGCAACAGGCTGCCGACCCCCAGGCTTACCAGCAGGATCACCGGCACACTCAGGGCCATCGAAGAAAAGGCTTCCAGGCGCAGCAGCGGCCTGACCCAGCCGGCGTATTGCTCGCTGAACTGGTTGACCGCCTGCTGATAGCTGCGATGCGCCTGGCCGACCTGGCCGAACGCTTTGACCACGGCAATGCCGTGCACGAACTCGACAATTGCCGCGCTGACCCGGGTCATGCTCTTGTCCAGCAACTGCATCTTGGCGCCGAAGCCGCGCATCATCAGGGTGTAGGCCACTGCGTAGATGGGCAGCGTCAGCACCGCCAGCAGCGCCAGCCGCCAGTTCAGCGTGGCCAGCCACAGCAAGCCCGCCAGCGGGGTGACGATGGCCGCGGTGAGTTCCACCGCATGGTGGGCGACCAGGTGGTGCAGGTCTTCGAGGTCATCCTGCACCACCTTGCGCACGGCGCCGGAGGTGGTGTCGGTGTACCAGCCCAACGGCACGCGCCCGAGCTTGTGCACCATGGCTTCGCGCAAACTCGATTGCAGCCGGTGGTCAGCCACATGGGTCAACCACAGCGCCACGCCGCTGGCCATCCACCCTACGCTCAGGGCGATCACCACCAGCGCGGCCCACAGCCACAGGGTTTGGCTGTCGGCGCTGCCGGCCAACAGCAAGCGGCCCAGTTCGGTGAGGCCGATAAAGGGCACCAGGTTTACCAATGCGCCGAGGGCGGCGAACGCCACACCGAGGCGGATGAGGCGATTGACCGGGCGTTTCAGGGTATCCAGGGCAGTGGTCATGAGTTTTTCCGAAGGGCCTCAAGCAGGTGCCCAGTAACGGTGTGGACGTGGGGCGGTTCGATCACGCTGAAATGGTTGCCGGGCACGTCGATCAACTCGAAGCGGCCCAGGCAGGCGTCTTCCCAGAACGGCGCGGCCAGATGACCGACGCCGCCGGTGATACCAAACGATTGCTGCTCCAGGCAGCGCAGGTAGGTCATGTTGCCGAGGAACGGCGGCGGGTCGAATCGCGCCGCACGCATGCTGTGGCGGCACACGCGGAACAGCGTCGGCACCAGTTCGGCGCCGATCGGTACGCCGGCCTGGCCTGAGGCCAGGTGCGCGTATTCGGCCAGGCGCTCCTCCTGGCTGCGCGCCGATTGCTGTTGTACCGCCAGCGCCAGCGCGTCCAGCCCCGGATCGCCGCTCAACGCCGCCATGGCCCCGGCCGGCACGCGGCGGTTGTCGCGGGCCATCAACAGGTCGATGGCACGGTACACGTCGTAGTCTTCGATGTGCGCACCGAACACGGTTTTCACCGGGTCCAGGTTCAGGTTGGGCACGAAGATCGCCTCGTAGGCCAGTTCTTCGTCGGTGTCGATGAACATCGGGATGCTGTCGATCAGGCTCAAGTCGACCACCTCCATGCCGCGTTCGAGCAAGCGTCGGGCAACCTCAGTGGCCAGCAGGCCGCCGAGGCAGTAGCCGATCAGTTGGAAACGTTGATGGCCGTCGGCAATCAAGCGCTCGGCGTAGTCCTCGGCCACGCTCTCGATCAGGCGTTTGGGCTCCAGCGCCAGGTACTGTTCGGTGTCCGCCACGGCAAAGCCAATCACCGGACCCGCCTGCTGGTCGGCAAGGGCGCGGCCCAGGTGCTGGAAATAATCCAGGGTGCCGAGGGCCGCATGGAACATCACCCGCACCGGGCCGGCCTCACCCCCGCCAAACGGTACCACCAGCGCGTTGCTGCGGGATGAGCGTTGCGCTTCACCGCTGGCGGCAACTCGGGCCGGCGTGGTTTTGCCCTGATTGAGCAGGCGCGCGAGGGCGGCGACATTCGGCTCATTGAGCATCTGCCGCAACAAGGTGTCGTAGCTCAGGCTTTGGGCTTGGGGCAGTTGCTCACGCAGTTGGCCGGCGACACGGGCGAGGATCAGCGAGTCGGCGCCTTTTTCATAGAAGCTGTCCTCGACGCCGATCTGCGCCAGCCCCAGGGCGTCGGCCCATACGCGACACAACTCGGCGGTGAGCGGATCGCTCGGCGCTTCTTGACTGCTGGAGGCCTGGGCATCGGCGGCAGGGCGCCAGCCGGCCAACGTCTTGCGGTCGACCTTGCCGTTGGCGGTCAGCGGCAAACGGTCGAGTACCTGCAGGTGCGCTGGCAGCATGTAGTCCGGCAGGCGCTGGGCCAGGGCGCGGCGTAGGCTGTCGACACTCAGACGCTGCACGCCGGCCTTGAAGCGCGCGGCGAATACCTGCATGCCGAGGGCGGCCAGCGGGTGGTCGGCCTGGGGCAGGGCAGGCAGGCATTCGCCACCGAAGGCCTTGACCCGCGCCTGCCAGATATCGGCGTCACGTAGACCACTTCGGCCCTGGTCGTGGTCGCCATTGACCGGCGTCATCATGAAGCCCTGGGTCAGCAGGATCGGCGGCCACTCACCGGTGGGTTCGCTGAACACCAGCCAACCGCCGGGACTGAGCAATTCGGTGATCTGGCCGAGGGCGTTATCGATGTCTTTGACGCTGTTGAGCATGCCCGCACACAGCACGATATCCACGCTGTTGCTGGCCAGACCCTGAGGGCGGATGTCCTGGTCGATGTCCAACACGCCATAGCGCACCCAGGCCTGTTCAGCAAAGCGTTGCTTGGCCGCCGGCAGGAAAAACGCGGTCATGTCGGTAAACAGGTAGTCGACTTCCAGCCCATCGAGCAAGCCGATGACCGGCGCGCTGGTGGCGCCAGTACCGGCGCCAATTTCGAGGATGCGCAGCGGGCCATCGCCTTGATGGTGGGTGGCCAGGCGATTGATCAGCGCAGCAATGCAGTGGTTGTTGTAGCGCGACACCGCGTCACCGCCATACAGCTGCAATGCCAAGTCCAGTTGGCCTTGGGGGAACAGCAGGTCGAACGGGTTGACCTCGCCCTTGAGCAGTTGCGGCAGTTGCCCCACATGCTTGAGCTGGTAGTCGAGCAGCGCCTGGCTGCACAGCCCCGAGGCGACCGCCTGTTCCACCCGGCCCCACGCCAGTGCCGGGTTGGGCGCGGGTTGCGCGAGGCGGTAGTGCGAGTGGGTGTAGCGCAGCAAACCAGCCTCGCACAGCGCGCCCAACCAGCGGCGTACCAGCCAATGGTGACGCGGCTCGGCGTGCAAGGCGTGCAGGATTGTGCCAGCGTCCGGTTCGGCCCGTTCGCCGCTGAACAGGCCGGCTTTGAGCAACACCTCCAGCATTGAACTCAATGCGGCGGCACTCAGGTCAGCCTGATACTCGCGCACCTGTTGCGCGTCGAAACTACCCACCTGGCTGTCGGCATAGCGTTTGACCGCCGTAAGCAACGACGCGCCTGGAAGCGGCTCGGGTTCGGCGCGTGCGGCGGTGACGAACGCCAACAGGTCGCCACTGACCAGGCTGACCGCACTGTCCACGCCGGGGGTGGCGAGCAGTGCAGCCTCAACCTCACCCAGCTCCACCCGGTGCCCGCGAATTTTCACCTGGCCGTCTTCACGGCCCAGGAATTCCAGTTCACCCCCCGGCAGGTAGCGGCCACGGTCACCGGTGCGGTACAGGCGCTGACCGTCGAGCGGATGAGGAAAAAAGCGTGCGTCACTCAAATCCATATCGCCCAGGTAGCCCTGGGCCAGGCCGACACCGGTGATATACAGGTCGCCCGGCACCCAGGTCGGTGCATCGCGCCAGTGGTGGTCGAGTACCCGAAAGCCTTGGTTGGCCAACGGCAGGCCGTAGGGAATGCTGCGCCACGCTGGGTCGATGGCGCCGATAGGGTGCAGGTTCGACCAGATCGAGGCTTCAGTGGCGCCGCCCAGGCCCACCAGTTTCAGTTCGGGCAGCAGCGCCTTGAGTTGGGGGGGCAGATTCAGCGGGATCCAGTCACCGGAGAGCAAGGCCAGGCGCAGGCTGTCCAGTGGGCGGGGTTCGGCGTGCAGATAGTCGGCGAGCATGTGCAACTGTGCCGGTACCGAGTTCCACAGCGTGACCTGATGGCGCTGCACCAGCTCGGCCCAATGCGACGGGTCGGCGCCGCGTGCGGGGTCGGGCAGCACCAGGGTTCCGCCCACGGCGAGGGGACCGAACAGGTCATACACCGACAGGTCGAAACTCAACTGCGCCAGGCCCAGTACGCGGTCATCGGCGTTGACCTCGAAGCGTCGGTTGATGTTTTGCACGGTATTGAGTGCGGCACGATGGCTGATCATCACGCCTTTGGGCTCGCCGGTGGAGCCGGAGGTGTAGATCACGTAGGCAAGGTGATCGGGGCTGCCTTCGAGCAGCTCGAAATCCGCGCCTGCCGAGGGCAGCCGGTCCACACTGTGCCACTGCGATGTCTCGGGCAACGGCGTATGGGGCTGCGCCAGGGAATGCCCCAGCACATGCCGCACCTTGGCGCTGCGCAGTACGCGGTCGCGGCGTGCGGCCGGAGCGTTGCTGTCCAGGGGCAGGTAGGCGGCGCCGGCGAGCAACACGCCGTAGGCTGCCACCACCTGGTCGAGTCCCTTGGGCATCAGGATCGCCACGGGTTCCTGCGCGTCGCATCCCGCCTCACGCAGGGCTGACGCCACTGCCAGCGCGCGTTCGGCAAGGGCGGCGTAGGTCAGGCTGCCACTGGCATCGATCACCGCCAGGGCGTGGGGATGTTCCCAGGCCATGGCCAGCAGGCCGTCATGCAGACGGCCGGTGGGCAACGGGGCGGCGGTAGCATTCGCCGCCAAGCGTTCACGCTGCTGCCAGGCCGGCAGCGGCACTTGCACCGGATGTTCCCAGGCTGCCGGGTCCAGGGCCAGCAACTGCAATTCGGCGACGAACGCCTGCTGCATGTCGTCCACCAGGCCGTCGGGAAACACGCCCTGGCGCACGTCCCAATGAATGTGCAGGCCATTGGCGTCATCCATCACCTGGCAATCGAGGGTGACTTGCGGCGTCTGGGTGATGCCGTGGCCAACCCGGCGTTGACTGGCCGGCGGCGCCTCAATCCCCAGGCCGATGGCGCTGGTGAAGACCACCGGCATGGCCGCCGCTTCACGCCCGCGGCGGCGACCGATTTCGCGCATGACCTGGATGCCGGAGAACAACCGGTGCTCCAGGTCGGTAAACAATTGGTTGCCCAACTGGCGTGCCTGGGCGGTGAAGTCCAGGCCCTCGGGATCGTTGACCTGCAACAGGCTGACCGAGGTGAAGTCGCCCACCAGGCGATCCACCTGTGGATGCAGCGGCAGGCGGTTGAGCAATGTCAGGTTGAGGCTGAAGGCGGGTTGCTGGCTCCAGCGTTGCAAGGTCGCGGCATAGGCTGCCAGCACTACGATCGATGGGGTGAGGCTACGTTCGCTGGCTGCGCTTTTCAGGGCAGCCCATGGCTGCGGCTCAAGCCGCGCCGAGTGTCGCTGGAACCGTGGCTCGCGGGTGTCTTCGCCGCTCAGGGGCGTCGGCAGTTGCGGTGCGGCGGGCAATGCGTCGATGCGTGTCAGCCAGTAATCACGGTCGCGTTGGTGGCGGCTGCCTTCGAGCAAACTGCGCTCGGCCAGCAGGTAGTCGCGAAAGGTGATGTCGAGGGCTGGCAAGGCTGCCTGGGGATTCTGCAGCAACAGTTCCAGCTCATTGAACAGCAGCTGCGCGCTGGCCCAGTCGGCGATCAGGGAGTCCATGGAGAAGTGCAGTGTGTCGCCGTTGTCACTGCGGCTCAGGCGCAGCTCAAACAGCGGCCAGACCTCGGTGGGGTAAAGCTTCTGCTCCATGGCCTGGCGAATCTGTTGCACCGTATGCTGGTGCTGCGCGCGGGTGGCGCCACGCAGGTCGGCAATGGTCAGCGAATAGTGGGCGACGTCGGCCAGCACCCGCTGCGAGCCTTCACTGGCGATCACCGCGCGCAGCATGTCGTGGCGAGCGATCAAGCGGTTCCAGGCCAGCTCCACCTGCTGTGGGTCCAGGCTTGGCCAGCTCAGTTCCAGATAGCCATGGCAGGCCACATTACCGTAGCCGAAGGACGATTGGCGGCCCAGCAGGTAGGCGTTCTGCACATCGGTGAGAGGGAAGGGCGTGTGGCGTTGCGCCGGATCAGCCAGCACGAGCGGGCGTTCCTGTGTCTCTAGCAAGTGCAGGATCTGTTGCTTGTGTTCGCGCAATTGCGCCAGGCGCTCGGTGTCGAGCAGGCCCTGGGGTGCACGGAATTTCAGTTGTCCGTCCTGGGGCCAGAGTTCGACGCCCAGGGATTTGAGTTCGCTTAGCAGTTTGGCGGCGGGCATGGGTACAGCTCCTGGGAAAAAGGGAGGTTGCGCGGGCATCAGATGACGCCTTCTTCAAGGGTGTGCGGGGTGGGCAGGCGTTCGAGGGTCTGCGCCACTTCCAGCAGGCTGGCGGCGCCGAACAACTGGCCCATGGGCAGTTCCACGCCAAGGCGGCTGCGCAGCATTTCGAGAAAACGCGTGGCCAGCAGGCTGTCGCCACCCAGGCGGAAAAAGTTGTCGTGGCGCGATACGTTCGGCACCTTGAGCAAGTGCTGCCAGAGCTCGGCGATCACGTGTTCGCCGGCGCTCAGCGGTTGCTCATCCAGCGCCACGCGTGACTGGGCAGCGGCGGTCAAGGGGGCGAGCAGTGCACGGCGATCGACCTTGCCGTTGCTGTTCAATGGCAGGCGTTCAAGCACCAGGACCTGTTCCGGGCGCATGTACGCCGGCAGGCACTGTTCCAGGTGTTGCGCCAGCACCTCGGCGCAGGTGCTGGCAGTGACAGCGGCCATCAGACGGTTGTCGACGACCAGCGCCACGGCGCTGTTCACACAGGGATGGCGAGCCAAGGCGGCTTCGATCTCGCCCAGCTCGATGCGATGACCACCGATCTTCACTTGACTGTCGGCCCGCCCGAGAAACTCCAGCAGGCCATCAGGGTGGTAGCGGCCGAGGTCACCGGTGCGGTACCAACCGTCGACAAAACGTTCGGCATTCAACTGCGGCGCGTGGCGATAGCCGCGCGCGACGCCGGCGCCGCCGATCCACAATTCCCCCGTGACCCAGTCCGGGCAATCACGGCCCAGGGCATCGACCACCCGGTAGGCCTGGTTGGTCAACGGCACGCCGTAGGGGATCGAACGCCAGCCCGGCAGTGGTGGTTGCACCTCGAAGTGGTTCGACCAGATCGCCGCTTCGGTCGCGCCGCCAAGGGCGATAAAACGGCAATTGGGGGCCTGGTCTTGCAGGCGTTGCGGCAGGTCGAGGCCGATCCAGTCGCCGGACAGCAGCGCGACCTTCAGATCCAGGCGCTGACGGTCTTGGGCGTTGGCTTCCAGCAGCATGTCGAGCAGCGCCGGCACGCTGTTCCACAAAGTCACGCGGTGCTGTTGCAGTGCCTTGAGCCAGGCCCGTGCATCGCGGCGCTGGTCTTCGTCGATCAGCACCAGGGCGCCGCCCACCGAGAGCAGGCCGAACAGGTCGTATACCGACAAATCGAAGTCCAACGCCGACAGGGCGAGGCCCCGGTCGGTGGCCTGGACGTCATAACGGCGGTTGATGTCGGCCACGGTATTCATCGCCGCACGGTGTGTGATTTCCACGCCTTTGGGCTGGCCGGTGGAGCCGGAGGTGTAGATCACATACGCCAGCTCACCCGCCGCGAGAGGCCGTGGTGCCGCTAGCGGTTCGGCTTTCAGCGCGCTGGATGGCTTGAGGTGTTTGACGCCGGGCAGCTGCGGGTCGTGCTCGGCGAGCATCAGGGTCACGCCAGCCTGTTGCAGTATTCGCTGGCAGCGCTGCAATGGCTGGTCGACACCCACCGGCAGGTACGCGGCGCCGGCCGCCAGAATGCCCAGTACGCAGGCGACCTGCTGCGGCCCTTTGGCCAGGGACACGGCCACCAGGTCGCCGGGTGCGACGCCTGCATCCATCAGGCTGTGGGCGATACGCAACGCACGGTCAGCCAGTTCGCCGTACTTCAGCGTGCCGTGTTCACCCCATAACAGTGCCGGGCTTTGCGGAGTCTGGCGCGCCTGTTCAAAGAAACCCTGGTGCAGCGTCGGGTCGCCCGGCACGCGGTCGCCCGGGGCGTTGAGCTGCGCACGCCGTTGCGCCTGGGCCTGGGGCAGCAGGTCAGGTGGAGCGCTGTCCCAGGCGTGCTCGGCCAGCCAGTTGAGGCTATGCAGGTAAGCGGCGAACATCGTTTCGACCAAGCCTTCGGGAAACAGGCCGACCACACGATCCCAGTTCAGGGCGATACCACCGTTCGCTTCGACGACCTGGTGGTCGAGCCACACTTGCGGGGTTTGTGTCAGGCCGAACACCTGGCGGGCAAACGGGCCATCCACCGGTGCCGCCGTGCCATCCGGCACGCCCAGGGCACTGGTGAACACCACTGGCATGCTCACCTGTTGCTCGCCATTGCCACGGGCCAGTTGGCGCAGCAGGCTGACCGACCCCACGCAGCGATGCTCCAGCGCCTCGCCCAGGGATTGCTGGGTACGCCGTGCGCGGTCGACCCAACGCTCACCCGCCACCGGCACATAACCGAGCAGGGTCAGCGAGGTAAAGTCGCCCATTATTTGGTCGACCTGTGGGTGCAGGGGGCGGCGATCGAACAGCGTGAGGTTCAGGCTTAGGTCCGGGCGTGCGCTCCAGCGGCCGAGGGTTTCGGCAAAGGCACAGAGCAGCACCGCTGAGGCGGTCAGCCCTTGTTGCTGGGCCTTGGCCAGGATCGCTTGCCAGGCGCTGGCATCGATCTGCCCCTGCAGGCGTTCAAAGCGTGGCCGGCCGAGGCTGGCGGGGTCGGCGGCCAGCGGCAATTGCGGGTGGGGTGGCAATTGCGGCAGACGTTCCTGCCAGAAGCGCTGCGCGGCTTGCCGTTCGGCAGGCGCCGCGGCGCACTGCAATTGGTAATCGCGGAACGACAGAGCCAATGGGGCGAGCGCCATGTCGGGCTCACGGTACAAGGCATCGAGTTCGGCGTAGAAACGCAGGATGCTCAGGGCATCGAGGATCAGGTTGTCCAGGCTGATCGCCAAGCGTGTATGCCGGCCATGGGTAACCGCTTGCACGTCGAATAGCGGCCATTGGTGGGGGTCGAACACGCGATGGGCACAGTGCTCGCGCAGGTCGTCGAGGCTGGCGTGGCCCTGGCCGATCACGAAGGCCGGCACCTGTTGCAGGATGCGCGCCTGGCCGCTGTGATCGAACACGGCACGCAGCATTTCGTGGCGCTCGATCAGACGCTGCAGGGCGCGTTGCAGGCGCGGCAAGTCGAGGTCTTCGACGTCGTATTCACGGTAGAAGTGGCAACTCACGCCCCCCAACACCAGGCTGGGATCGCGGCCCAGCCAGTACGCCTGTTGCACCTCGGTCATCGGGAACGACGCATGGCGTTGAGCCAGGTCTGCAACAATGGTGCGCGCGGATTCGGCCCGGACCTGTTGATGCAGAGTGGTACAAAACTGCGCCAACACCGGCTTGGCAAACACCTGGGCGATGCGTGCACCGCCCAACCCGTGTTCGGCGAGCAGGCGCACCAGGCGGGTAGCGCTCAGGGAGTCGCCGCCCAAGGCAAAGAAATTGTGCTCGCGGCACACCTCGCTACAGCCGAGCAGCTGCTGCCAAGCGCGGGCCACCTGCTGTTCGATGTCGCCGCAGGGCGGAGTCAGGTTGGCCTGCTGCGCCGGGCTGTGCTGGGCGAGCCAGGCGTGTAGGGCCTTGCGGTCGACCTTACCATTGCCGGTCAAGGGCAACTGCGCGCAGCCGAGGATGAACGTGGGAATCATATACGCCGGAAGGCGCTCGGCCAGGCCCGGCAGGTCAATGGGCGCAGGCTGCGCGGGGCCGTGCGCCTGGCGTACAACCGCCGCCAATTGCTGGCCGGCCAGCAGCACGACGGCGTGCTCCACGCCTGGGCAGGCCAGCAGTGCCTGTTCGACTTCGCCAGCTTCGATGCGATAGCCGTGCAGCTTGAGCTGGAAGTCTGTACGCCCGAGGAATTCGACATTGCCGTCGGGGTGGTAGCGTGCACGGTCGCCAGTGCGGTACCAGCGCTGGCCTTGATAGTCGACAAAACGCTCGGCGCTGCGCACGCGGTCGCCGCGATACCCTTCGGCAACCCCGGCGCCGCCGATCCACAGTTCCCCCGCCACCCAGTCCGGGCAGTCATGACCCTGGTGGTCGACAATGCGCAGGCTGACGTTGTCCAGCGGTTTGCCGTAGGGCAGGCAATGCCATTGCAGCGGTTGGCCGGGGAAGGCTTCGAACAGCGTCGAGTGGATCGCCGCTTCGGTGGCGCCGCCCAAGGCCATGAAGCGACAGCCTGGCGCCTGAGCCCACAATCTTGGCGCCAGGTCCGGGGCGACTTTGTCACCGCCCAGCAACACCGCACGCAGCGGCAGGCGGGCGTCGGCCGCTGCGCAACCGAGCAACATGTCCAGCAGCGCCGGTACGCAGTTGAGCACGCTGGCGTGGTGCAGCAAGGCCAGTTCACGCCAGCGCAGGGCATCGCGCTGCGCTTCGGGCTCGATGCCAATCACCGCCGCGCCGGTGGACAGCGCGGCAAACAGGTCGAACACCGACAGGTCGAACTCCAGCGCAGAGAGCGCGAGAATGCGATCGTCGGCGGTCAACTGCAGGCGCCGTTGCAGGTCGTCCAGGGTGTTGGCTGCGGCCAGGTGGCTGATTTCCACGCCCTTGGGGTCGCCGGTGGAACCGGAGGTATAGAGGATATAGGCCAGGTCGCTGATCGCGCCGGGCCGGGGGGCTTCCAGCGCGGGGCCCTCGGATGGCAGGGCCTTGAGCAGTAACCGCGCGCCCGACCCGTCACAGATTTTCTGGCAACGCGCCTCGGGCTGGTCGATGCCGATCGGCAGGTACGTGGCACTGCAGGCGAGGATGCCCAGCACCGCGATGACCTGTTCGGGCCCCTTGGGCAGTTGCAGCGCCACCACATCGCCGCGCCGGATACCTTGGTCTTCCAGGTACGCCGCCAGTTGCAGGGCACGCTCTGCCAGCTCGCCATAGCTGATGACGGGAGGGGTGCCTTGCAGCAATGCGGGCAATGTGGGCGTCAGGCGTGCCTGGGCAAAAAACGCTTCATGCAGGCGCTTGACGGGCAGGGCGACACGTTGGCCTTGCACGGCTTGGCGCACTGCCAGTTGCGCGGCGGGGACCAGCGCTGGCGGTGCCTGATGCCAGCTGGCGGGGTCAAAACACAGGCGTTGCAGCAGGTCGGTATAGGCCTTGAACATGCCATCGAGCACGCCGCCGGCGAACAACCCTTCACGCGCATCGAGGTTGACCAGGATACCGCCGTCCAGCTCGGTGACTTGCGCATCGAGCCATACCTGCGGGCCTTGGGAAATGATCCATGCCGGCTGGCCAAAACTGGCTTGTACGCCCTCGGCGAACAGCTCGCCCAAGCCCAGCGCGCTGGTGTACACCACGGGTGCCAGCACTTGCTCACCGCGTTGGCGGGACAGTTCGCGCAACACCTCCAGGCCGGAAAACGCACTGTGTGCGACGTCGCTGTGGAATCGCCGTTGCAGGGCTGTGGCGCGTGCGGCAAACGTGCCGGCGACCCGGCCGTCCCAGGCCAGCAGGATTGACGAAGTGAAGTCCCCGACCAGACGATCGACGTCGGCATGCAGCGGTGTGCGGTTGAACAGCGGCAGGTTGAGCAATAACTCGGGTGTATCGCACCAAGCGCCAAGGGCCTCACAGAACACCGCCGCCAGCGCCATGGCCGGCGTGAGCCCGTGTTCCCGCGCCTGGCGTTCGAATGCCTGGCGTTCTGACGGCGGCAGCCAATGGTGACGACGGCAGACCTGGCGGTCATCGCCCTGGGGCTTGATCGGTAGGCTCGGAGCACCGGGCAATTGATCGAGGCGCTGTAACCAGTAGTCGCGCGCTTGTTGGTGGCGATCACGCTGCTCGGCGCTGTTCTGTTCCTGGCGCAGGTCGGCCAGGTAGCGGGCAAAGTTGTAGTCCAGCGCGGGCAGGGGGTGTTGGCGGTACAACTGCACCAGGTCGCCGAGCAGAGTGCGCAGGCTCAGGGCATCGGCGGCGAGCATGTCGAGGTTCAGGTGCAGACGGGTGCCGTTGGGCAACAGCGACAGCTGGATATCCAGCACCTGGCCTTGTTCAACGGCCAGCTGACGGTGGGACAGCTCGGCGCGCAAGGCCGCCAACCGTTGCTGCACCTGCTCGGCGCTGGCCTGGCGCAGGTCATGCACTGTCAGTCCCGGCCACGGGCTGTGCGCGAGGATCTGCTGGCGGCCGTCATCGAGAAACTGCGCCCGCAACATCGGGTGCCGCGCGAGCAGGGCACGTACGGCCGCTTCCAACCGTATCGGGTCAACGTCCTGGCCATCGAACTCGTTATAGAAGTGCGCGGCCACGCCACCCAACTGTTGGCCGGGGGCGCGGCCGATCCAGTAGGCGTGCTGCATCGGCGCGAGTTCGAACGGTAAGCTGTCGTCGATAGAGGTGCTGATCGGCGCGGTGGCTGTGGGCGCTGTGTCAAGCAGGGCCAGCCAGGCACACAGGCGCGGGTCCGCTACCAGGTCGGCGAAACGTGCGGCCAGGCCTTGGCGGCGCCATTGGCCGGCGAGGCGGATCAGGGTGACGGAATCCAGCCCCCATTCGATCAGGTTGGCCTCCAGGGGCACCTGGTCGGCGGGCAGTCCAAGGGCGTCGGACAGGGATTGGCGCAGCAGTATTGCGGTTGAGGTGCTGGGAGTGGCCATGGCTCAACGTCTTCTCATCGCTAGGGCCCGGACCGGGGTTGGCCCAGGCGCTGGGGGCAGGCAAATGCATGGGGGAAGATGCTAGTCATTCTCATTTTGGCGACTACCCGGATCGAATCGTTTTCGCCCCGTATCCGTTTGCCCAGTGCGTATTGCGCGGGCGCAGCGGCGGGGCATGCCGCCAATACGTCGCGCGATGCGGTTGGAAAATGACTTGAATCGGGTAGAGCTCGGCCCACGCCCTTGACTACCGTCGCTCGCCGCCCTTTTGCAGGGCCTCTTCATGGAGTTGCGGATGTCAGTCGATTCAGGTTTACAGGTGCGCGGCCTGCGCAAGCGCTACAACAATGGCGTCGAAGCGCTACGTGGCGTGGACCTGAGTGTTGGCCCCGGCATGTATGGTTTGCTCGGTCCCAACGGCGCGGGCAAGAGCAGCCTGATGCGCACCCTGGCGACCCTGCAGCAGCCGGACGCCGGCAGCATTCACCTGGACGGCGTGGACGTATTGCGCGGCCCCGACCATCTACGCCGCCGTCTGGGTTACCTGCCGCAGCAATTGGGCGCGTACCCTGGCGTGAGTGCCCGGGATTTGCTCGACCGTTTCGCCTGGCTCAAGGGCCGTACCGACAATCGCCAGCGCCGCGAGGAAATCGAGGCTCTGCTGCATAAAGTCAACCTGCAGCAGGCCGCTCACCGTGCGCTGGCGACCTATTCGGGGGGCATGTTGCGCCGGTTCGGTATCGCCATGGCGCTGGTGGGTTCGCCGCGCTTGCTGATCGTCGACGAACCCACGGCCGGCCTCGACCCGGCCGAACGTAACCGTTTTCATCGGGTGCTGGCGGATGTCGCCGCCGAGTCCATCGTGCTGCTCTCGACCCATATCGTCGAAGACGTCGAGAACCTGTGCAGCCGCCTGGCAGTGTTGGCCGGCGGGCAGATTATTGTCGAAGGTCGACCGGCCGATTTGCTCGCTGCCGAGCAGGGCCGACTGTGGGAAGCGCCATTCAGCCGCGGCGAAACGTTGCCCGCAGCCCTGCATGTGGCCGCCAGCCCCGAAGGCAGTCGCGTGATCGTGCATGGCGAGCGGCCGGCAGACTCGCGCTTCACCCCCCACGTGCCACGCCTGGAAGATATCTATTACCTGGCGCTGGCCCAGGCCGGTGAGGCGGTGGACGCATGAATACCTTCGCGTTGCTGCTGCGTGAAACCTGGGTGGAAGCCCGCGCCGGGCTGCGCAGCGGCATTCCCTTGCTGGTGTTTCTTGGCCTCACCGGCTACCTGCTGATGTCCCTGACAAATGCCGACTACGTGCAGAAAATGGGCGCCAGCGACATTGCCCGTAATGCGCCGAGCTTGATTTACCTGATGTCATGCGGCTGCATGTTCTTTCTGTTTTTTGCCTGGGCCTGGGTGTTTGCACAGCCGGCCCTGCGCGACCGCAAGGCGCAGTTGGAAGAGGTACTGCTGACCTTGCCACTGTCGTTGCCGGCCTTGCTGTGGGGGCGTTTTATCGGCGCGGCGCTGGTGGGCGGGTTGCTCGCCAGCTCGTTGATTGTCGGCTTCCTGGTCAGCCCGGTATTGGGCTGGCTCGGCTGGGTGCCGGCGGCGAGTATCGGTGCGCCGGTGTGGTCGGCGCTGGGGTTTGCCTGGATTGCCTTGCTGTTGCCGGTAAGCACCGGGATCGGCGCATTGTATTACCTGCTGGCGTTGCGCAGCCGTGGCCTGGCCGCGCCATTTGGCCTGGCGACGGTATTGATGCTGTTGTGGATGTTTGCGGTGGTGGTGCTCAAAGGCGGGCATATCAACCCGCTGTTGGCGGCCAGCCTGGACCCGTCGCTGTTTACCTTTGCTCAGGCCCAGATCGAAACCTGGAGCGCCGCGCAGAAGTCCCAGGCGCTGCTGGCGTTGACGCCGGGGTTTTGGCTCAACCGTGCGCTGTGGTGTGTGTTGCCGCTGCTGGTACTCGCCGTGGTATTGGCGCGCACCACTCGCCAGGGCCTGATGGGGCGCCGCAGCGGCGCGGTGCTGGCGGAACCACCGATGCTGCGCAGCAGTGACGTGCAGTTGCCGGGTCCATTGGCGGCCAGTTGTTGGGCGCACGCCGTGTGGCATGAAGCGCGCTGGCAGGTACGCCAGTTGTTTGCTCGGCGGATCTGGTGGGTGGCGCTCGGCTTGCTATTGGTGATGGGCGTGCTCAGCGGCTTTGTCCACGGCGTGTGGCATGCGCGCGGGCCGATGGTGCCACGGGCGGATCTGACCCTGCCGCTGTTGTCGAGCGCGTTGTTCCTGGTGATCGCGTTTATCGTCGCGGCGCTGGTAGGCCTGGTGTGCCGTCGTGATGACGTCGAAGGCCTGGGTGCCATGTTGCAGGCCACGCCCGCGCCAACCTGGCTGCGGTTGTTCGGCCGCACGGCCTGTGTGTTGTTGGCCACCGTGACCCTGGCGCTGGTGCCGGGCATTGCCAGCCTGCTGATCAGCGCCATCGCTGCGCCCGACAGCCTGGCACCGGGCTTTGTGCTGATTTACCAGGCGCTGGTGTTCGCGCCGCCGCTGCTGGAACTGGCCACGCTGACGGTGCTGGTGCATGCGTTGATACGTCGCTCGGGGCTGGCTTACGCCATGTCGATGCTGCTGACGTTTTTCCTGGTGCTCAACCACGAACTGGGGCTGGTCAGCTATCCCGCCTATGCGATGGGGATACCGGCCCATGTGGCGTTGTCACAGCTCACCGGCTGGGCACCCTGGTTGCCCTATCTCGGCACCTTGGCGGGCTGGAAACTTGCGGGTTGCGTGGTGATGGTCGGCGTGGCGGCGCTGGTGTTACCACGTGGTCCCGAGCGACGCCGTTTCGCTGACTTGCGCCAGCCGTTGCCGCTTGCCATGTTGGCTCTGGGCGCCTTGGGTTTGCTGGGCAGTGGCGTGGCTTTGCAGCGTTACCTGGTGGAGCAGGGCGACTACCAATCGGTGGCCGAGGAACGTGCCGAGCGCGCCGCCTGGGAACAGCGCTGGCTGGCCGGCGCGGCTGCCTGGCAGGTGGCGGGCGGGCGTGTGCAGTTGCGCGTCGATTCAACCGCGCGTCAGGTCGAGGGCCAGTGGACGCTGGACGCCATGGTCGCCCGCCAACTGGATGCCGAGTTGCCCCCAGGCCTGCGGGTGACGGCGGTCAGCGTGATGGGGCAACCGGTCACGTTCGAGCAGGCCACCGAACACCTGCGCGTGCCCCTGGCACAGTGCACGACGAACGCTTGCAGTGTGGAACTGAACTGGATTGTCAGCGCCAACGGCTGGCCGTCGGAAGGCGAAGCCTACTGGCTGGGGCCGCACGGCGTGTGGCTGGAAGCACGCCGCGTGATGCCGCGCCTGGGTCTGGACAGCGAGCGGCTGTTGCGTGCGCCGGTGCAGCGCAGCGAGGCCGATTTGACGCCCGAAGTGCCTACCTTGGCGACGAATTCCGCCGTCGCCGTGGAGGCCGTTGCACCGGCGGGCGACTGGCAATGGCATGTTGAGATCGACGGGCAGGCCTTTAGCGGTCACAGCTCAGCGCCCATGGATTTTGCCTACAGCCTGCAGGCACGGGCGGATGCCAGTCGCCAGCAAACTGCCGTTGAAGTGCGTGAAGACCTGGACCTGATGAGCGCTTGTGTGGCGCGACGCCTGGGCAGTCGCCCGGCGGTGGATGACGTGAGCCTGTGGCCGACCGGCATGGGCGCCAGTCGCTTGAGCCACGGTCACCTGTTGCTCGCCCAATCGCCAGATTGGGACGCGGCTGCTGCCGGCGTCGGGCGCTCGGCACGCCGTGCGCATATCGCCGAACTGCTCGCCCGACGGATGCTGGTTGATGCCAGCGACCTGCGCCAGGTGCCGGGTTACTTGTGGTTGAGCCAGGGCGTAGCAGGTGCGATCGCTTTGCTGTGTGTGGCGGATGTGGACGGCCCTGAGGCTCGCGCGGTTCTGGTGAAGCTCATGGACGATGACCTGACCCGCGCGCTGGGCAATGACGGCGAACCCGTCGGCACCCTGGCCGATGCCCGCGAACACGGCTGGGCCGCCACTTATGCAGTGCTGGCGAGCCTGGGATGGACCGCTGCGCAAAGCCCCGAACAACTGAAGGCAATGACTGCCGCTATCCGAAACGGCCAGGGATGGCCGGCCGCGATCCAGCCTCTGCTGGGCGCGCCTGATCCGCAAGCGATCGCCGCCGCGCTCACGCGCTGGGGGCCTGCTCAATGAATTTGAATCATCCCTGCCTTTTGGAGTTTTTCCATGTCATCTGCTCTGTTTATCCAGCCGCTGCGCCGTCCCCTCGGCTGGCGGGCCAACGTCTTGACCCAGGCCATGGCGCTGGGTTTGTCCAGCCAGATGTGCACGGCCTATGCCGCTGACTATCAGCCGGAGGCCCCCGCGGAGTCCATTGAACTGGCTCCGCTGACGGTCAGCGCGCGGTTGACCCAGGAGAGTGCCAAGGATATTCCCTTTGGTCTCTCGGTGATCGATGGGAAGACCCTGGAGACCCGGCGCCTGCGTACCCTGGAAGACGCGCTGCGGACCACGCCGGGGGTGGAGGTGAACTCCTGGGGCGGCGCGAATGACGCCAATGTGCGTATCCGTGGCGTCGGGTCACTGAACCAGATGAGCATGGATGACGGCTCGGTGGTGTTGAATGTGGACGGCGTGCCGATGTCAGTGCGCAATGCGGCGCTGGCCACCCTCGACGTGCAGCAGGTGGAGGTGCTCAAAGGCCCCCAGGGCACGTTGCTGGGGCGCAACAGCGAGGCGGGCGCGATCAACGTGACCACCCGTAAGCCGACGCGCGAGCTGGAGGGGTATGTGCGTGGCGAAGTGGGTAACCAAGGCCAGTTCATGACCGAAGGCGCCGTGGGCGGGCCGTTGACCGACTCGCTGGCGGGGCGTATCGCCTTGCGTCGCAGCGGCTTTGATAACTGGGTCGATGATCAACAGAACGGCGACCCGCTGACCAAACCCCGAGACCTGGCGCTGCGCGGCAGCCTGCTGTGGGATAACGACCAGGGTACCACCGGCTTGCTGACCGCCGAGCGCCAGCGCGCCGAGCACTATGCGGGCCTGGAGCTGCTACGCCCGTTTGGCAATCGCCCGAGCCTGGACTACACGCCCGGCACATTCGATGGCAACCAGAAGACCAATGAGCGTTACTCCTTCGAACTCAACCACGACCTGGCGCAGTCGCGCATCACCTCGATCAGTGCCTACACCAGCACCGATTTCAATGCGGTCAAGGGCTACGATCGCAACATCACGCGGGCGTTGTACGGTTCTGCGTTCGAATACCTGATCGAAGACTCGGCCCATGAGCGGGTATGGAGCCAGGACCTGCGCCTGGGGTCGCTGGCGGATGCCGATGTGTTTTGGGTGACGGGGCTCAACTTGTCGCGCTCCGAGCGCAGTTTCGACTCCAACAATCTCACCAACGGCGCGCAGCAGTTGCGCGACTTCAGCACCAACAGTTACGCGGCCTATGGTGAGGTGACGTACCCAATTGCCGAAGACTGGAAACTTACCACCGGCCTGCGTCATACGTGGGACCGCAAGACCTATGGTGGCGATTACTCCACTGGCGGCGCGCTGGTCAGCGACAGCCGGCGTTTGCAGGACAATTACAGCACCGGGCGCGTGGCGTTGAGCTACGCGCTGACGCCGCAGACCAATGTGTATGCGGTGCTGTCGCGGGGCTACAAGTCGGCGGGGTTCAACGATTACGCCACGTCGGTCAAGGACAGCGAACCTTACAAGGCGGCCAAGGTAAATTCCGCCGAGTTGGGTTTCAAGCATGAAAGTGCCGGGGGCGACCTGAGCCTGGAAGGGGCGTTGTTCATCACCCGCGTACAGGACGACCACCTGCTGGGCTACGATTTCAACACCCTGGCGGTCAGCGCGGTGAATGCCGACACCCGCAGCAAGGGCGCCGAGTTGTCGACTACCTGGCACGTCACCGATGAGCTGACCTTGGGCAGTGCCGTGAGCTACACCAATGCAGTGGTGACGTCGGATGCGCCGGGTGTTTCCGGCGGTGACGTGGCGGCGGGCAGTCGCGTGCCGGATGTGCCGCTGTGGAGCGGTAATTTCAGCGTCGCCTGGCAGAAGAACCTGGGGGCGTTGCTCGGGTTACCGGCGCCACGCCTGAACACCTTGCTCAATTACCGCGTACAGAAAAACCGCCCGGCCGACCCGCAGAACCACTACGACCTCAAGGGCTACGCCAAGCTGGACCTGCACCTGGGCCTGGAGAGTGGCGGTTCGGAGGTCTACCTGTGGGCCGACAACCTCCTGGATGCGCGCTACGACCTGTACGGCTCGTACTCCACTGACCAGGTACTAACGGGCATGCCAGGGCGTGGGCGTTCTGCGGGCGTGGGGTATAGCTACCAGTTCTGACCCACATCTGCCCCTGTAAGAGCGAGCTCGCTCGCGAAAGAACGCCCCGGTGCCGCGTTAAATCAGGCTGCCCGGTTAGCGTTGACGTTTTTCGCGAGCAAGCTCGCGCCTACAGGGGGGGAGGGTCAGAACGTGTAGGTGTAGCCGACGCCCAAGGTTCGGCGGCGTGCCGGTGCACCGTAGGCCACCGGGTCACTGTAGAAACCGTAGGTGTCGTAGGTCTGGTTCAGCAGGTTGTCGGCGAAGGCATAGACTTCGCCGAACTTGCCTTCCAGGCCGGCGCGCAGGTCGAGTTTCTCGTAGTTGTCCAGGTTGAAGTGGTTTTGCGGGTCGGCCGCGCGTTCGCCCATCAGGTGGTAGTTGAGGCTGGTGTTGAGGGTGGTTTCGCCGAGGCTGGCGAAGGTGCCCAGTGGGTGTTTCCAGCTGGCGTTGAAGTTGCCGCTCCAGCGCGGGACATCCGGAGTGCGGTTGCCGGCCGCGACGTCACCAGCCTGGATGCCTTGCACGCCGCTGGTGATCTTGGCATCGAGGTAGGTGGCGCTGGCGGCCAGGGTCAGGCCGTAGTCGAAGCGCCAGCTGCCCTCCAATTCGGCGCCGCGGGTGCGGGTGTCGGCATTGAAGGCATTGGTGGCGAAGGTCGCCGCGTCGTAGCCGAGCAGGTGGTCGTCGTGCACGCGGGTGAAGAACAGCGCACCGTTAAGGCTGCCGCGACGGTCTTCAGTTTCACTCTTGAAGCCCAGTTCCGCGGCTTTGCTGACGGCGGCCTTGTAGGGTTCGCTGTCGGTGACCTGCGAGGCGTAGTCATTGAAACCACCGGATTTATAGCCCCGCGCCAGTTGCACGTAGACGTTGGTTTGCGGCGTGAGGGCGTAGCTCAGGGCAACGCGGCCGGTGCCGTAGTCGTCGGTCAGCTTGCGTGAGTCCTGCACTGCACTGCTGCCGGAGAAGTATTGGCCGTCGTAGGTCTTGCGGTCCCAGGAGTGGCGGTAGCCGGTGGTGAGTTTCAAGCGCTCGGTGAGGGGGAAGGTCATTTCGCCATATCCGGCGTAGGTGGTGGTGGTGAAATCGCGGTACTTGGCGCCGGAGGTGCCGTAGGTGTTGCGCGGCGTGTCGTAGCTGCGCTCGTTGCGGCTGGCGGCGAGGCCCGCAACCCAGAACACCTCGGAGTCGGGCAGCGAACTCAAGTGCAGGTCCTGGCTCCAACTGCGCTCGAAGGATTTGTCCACCACCCAAAACTCGCTGGGGGTGCCGTACAGGGCGCCCATGAGTTTGCTGTCGTAGGCGATCAGGCCTTCGAAGTCGGCGGTGCCGGTGGCGGTGGTGGAGGTCAGGCGGCTGTTGGCGAAGTCATGATTGACCTTGATGGTGTAGCGCTCGGTGGTCTTGTAGTTGTCGTCGAACAGGCCGGCGGTCAGGTTCAGGCTGGGGTCGCTGCCGTAGGGACGCAACACCAGGGAGTTGGTGGCGCGCTCGGTTTTCTGGCGTTCGGCGCTGACCAGCACATGGGTGTCATCGTTGAGGTCCCAGAGCAGGCTGCCTCGGTAGGCTTCGTTACGCGGCTTGGTGATGGGGTGGTTGGTCTGGTCGTTGTCGATCCAGCTGTCATAGCCGGCACGACGCACTGCCAGGCGACCGCTGAGGCTGTCGCTGATCGGCCCGCCGATGGCACCTTCGGTGAGGAACTGGCCTTCCTGGCCGACTTCGCCGCGCACATAACCTTCAAGTTCGCGGGTCGGTTGATGCGTGGTGATATTGACCGCGCCCGCCTGGCCAATCGCACCGGACAGCGTGCCCTGGGGCCCCTTGAGTACTTCGATGCGATCGACGTCCAGGGTGCCGAAACCGAGGCTGCGCGACGACACCGGCACACCGTCGATATTGAATGCCACCGAGCTGTCATCCATCGACATCTGGTACAGCGAACCGACGCCGCGGATCAGTACGTTGAAGTCATTCGGCCCTCCTGAGGAGTTGACGCTCACTCCGGAAGTGTTGCGCAGGGCACTCTCCAGGGTGTCGAGGCGTTGGGTGCGCAGTTGCTCGCCGCTGATCACGCTGAGGCTGATGGGCACTTCCTTCGGGTCTTCCTGCTCCATGCGCGCAGTCACCGTCGAGGCCGGCAGTTGCACGGGCTCGCTGATGGTGGTGGCGAGTGCCGAATTGGCCAGTGTCAAACTCATGGCTATTGTTATAGTATTACGTTTGTAGCAAAATTGGCGGGTAGCCGTCGTGTTGCATCGTGCAGACATGATGGGACCTTGACTGAAGATTCTGATCGGCGCGCGTTGCGGGGGGCAGCGGCGATTTGGCGGAGCCTGTGCAGCGCGCCAGATGCTAATAATTATCAATTGCGTAATTCCACCCCGATGTGATCTGATTCGAGCCGTATCCGGTCAGCCAGGAGATTTACGATGTCAGCCGTTCAAGGAGGCGCAGGGGAGCCGATGCCGGTCTCGCGAATCATTACGGGAGGATATGGAAGCGACCTCGGACCAGGGGCGCACTGTCGCGTGACCCGCGTGTCGCTGCAGGACGGGCTGGACATCGTGCGTTGGCAAAGTACGTTCGAACAGCCGATCGAATTGCCCTTGCAAGACGACAGTGATTGCATCCATTTCAGTTTCACCAACCTGCTCAAGGGTAAAGCCTCGTGCAGCTTTCAGGAGGGGCGTCGGCAACGGCGCTATGCAATTGACGAGGGCGCCGGCAGCATCAGCTTCGGGCGTTGCCGCCATGGCCTGTATCACCAGCACGGCGAGATCGATAACATCACCGTGATGATTCGTCCTGAAGTGCTTGAGCAATGGGAGTTGAAACTCGATCCACTGTTGAACAAAGCGCTGGCCTGTGACCAATGCTTCCTCGATGGACACCGCAGTGGCGAAATGAGCGCGACTGCGCACCTGCTCGGCAGCGCTATGGATCAGGGGGCCGGACTGTCACCCGCCCAGCCGCGCAGCAGTCTATGGCTCTACGGGCAGAGCGTTACGCTGGTGAGTTTGTTCCTTGAGGTGCGCCAGGACGCTGAATGCACCTGTCGCGTCAGTAACACCGACCGCCAAAGGTTGGTGCGTGCCCGTGAGCGTCTGCTCGAAGACCTGGGCAAGGCGCCGAGCCTGTCGGAGTTGGCGCGTGAGTCCGGGTTGAGCCAACCCAAGCTGACACGCGGGTTTCGCCAACTGTTTTTCAACAGTGTCTACGGCGTGTTTCAGCAAGCACGAATGATTCAGGCACGCAGCCGCTTGATGAGCGGTGATGAATCCGTGATGCGCATTGCCTCGGACCTGGGGTACGCCAACGCGAGTCATTTTGCGACGGCGTTTCGCAAGCAGTTTGGAATCAACCCATCGACTTTCAAGAACGGCGGCAGAAGCAAATCATTTGGGATTAATGCTTCATAGACCGTTTCAATAGCGGCTATCGCGATAGGTCTAATAGCCTGCGCCAGCCCCGAAGTACCGGGGGAATTTGACGGCCCCGCTTATTGAGCGCAATGGATTGGTGCCGCCCTAGCGGCAACGAGCCGTTCAGCGAATTTGCTTGCCTACGTTAAATCGAAGCAACATTAGCGCCGCATCGCATGCATCACTCGCATAGTGACTTCCACTGAACGCATGGGCACTCACCGTCGCCCCGTCCAGCAGCATAATGATGTAGGTCGCGAGTGTCGTGGCGGTCTCTTGGGGGTAGTGGCGGGTTATTTCGTCTTCTACAAGTCCATGCAGCTTGCGCTTGTAATCGAGGGCGATCTCTCGGATATCCGAGCGGTCCGGGAATTCGGCCACCGCTCGGCCGAACAAACAGCCTGCGAAGCTGGTCGAGCAGAACCACTGGCCTCGCCAATCAAAGATCGAGATGATCTTCTCTTCCAGACTGGGCTTTTCGTCCATGCGCATCTTCAATTGCTTGAGCAGATGATCCGAGCGCTGTAACAGCACGGTTTTGACTAAGTCTTCTTTACCCGCGAAATTACGGTACATCGTCATCCTGGCGACGCCAGAGGCTTCAATGATCCAGTCGACGCCCACGGGGTGAAAACCGTATTGGGAAAACAGGCTGGTAGCAGTGTCGACGACATGCTGCTTTTTCGATACAGACAACTCGGAACTCCAGGCTCGGGCAGTAGAAATGGGCGAAAACCGTAACATTCTGATATAGACCAGTCTATCTCAGTCTTGATTCAGTATTTCGCCCATGCGTCGCAAACCTCAGGTCAATGTCACCGTATCGCCGCCATCCACGGCCAGTACGGTGCCGCTGATCATTGAGTTGGTCGCCAGCAACAGGGCGGCCGAGGCGATATCCTCAGGAAGCGCGATGCGCTTGACCGGCAGTGCTTGGCTGCGCTGGCGCATTTTTTCTACCAGGGCTTCGGGATGCATGCCAGTGTCGACAAAGCCCGGTGAGAGCACGTTGACCCGCACCGGTGAGAGTTCGCTGGCCAGCCCACGTGCCAGCCCCTCGATGCCGGCATTGACTGCGCTGATCAGCGCAGTTTGCGCACCGGCGCGCTGGGCAAAGCGCCCGGAGACCAGCGTGAGCGAGCTGTGCTCGTCAAAGGTGGCGAGCCGGGCAATGTGATAAGCCGCCCAGAACTTGCTGTCGAAGATGCGCTGGGCATCCTCCAGAGAAACGCTACGCAGTGGGCCGAAGGTCAGCGAGGCGGCGGTGACGACAATATGCTTCCAGCGCGTCGGCCGGGAGAAAAAATCCTCCAGCTGCGCCGGTTGCGTAACGTCCAGTGCCTCGGTTGCCACGTTCGGGCCGATGTCGTGCGCAGCGCGATGCAACCGCGTCGTACTGCGCCCGGCCAAGGTGACTCTCGCTCCTTGCTGGTGGAACAGTTTGGCGATTGCAAAACCGATCCCGGCAGAGCCGCCGATGACCAACACCTCAGTAGTGGGTTCAAACGTAGGCATAGTGGTCTTCCTTCTGGTGTGCGGGCGCAGGGTGCGGGTAATCGAAAATCAACATCTGGCACAACGCGCGCAACCTGGGGCGGAAACCCGCGTGCAGCGGATGTTCCCGCCAGCCGGGGAGTACCGACTCGTCGGTAAACGTGAGGATAAAACCCTGGTCGAAGCCCAGTGACCGCTCGCCGCTGTCTGCGATCACCTCCACCGCTACCAAGCCTGGCACCTGGCCGGGAAATGCGTGCAGTTCCTGCAGCAGCGTGGATACGGCGGCCGCGTCAGGGCTTTTGAGCAAAACAATGCGTTTAAACATGAACGTTCTCCCATTCGATCAAGTTGCTCAGGCGCGGGCCGTTGTCGAAATCGCACACCACGGTATCGCCGTGGCTAAGGTGGATACCGGCATCGGCGCTGTTGCGATCGGCGCCCAGGTACAGGTAGATCAGCGTGCCGGGCAGGCGCAGCGACGGGTGCTGCCAAAGGGTTTCGAACAGGTCGTCGGCGTCATAGCACAGGCACGACAGGCCGGTGCTGAAGCCTTGCTCCCAGTGCAGGTCGCCCGCGCGGTAGATGGATGTCTTGCCCTGTATCAGTTCGGGCAGGGGCTGGCGGTAGAGCAGGTGGGAGATGGCGCTGGGTTGTAACTTGGCGTAGGCCAGGTAGTTGCGCTTGGATTTGGCCAGGGCGATATCGGTCAGGTCGTTGCCGAAGGTGTAGCCGATATAGGTCGGGCGACTGTTATCGGCCACCAGAAACAGCGCTACCACTTCAGCTTCTTCGCATGCCGAGAGTGCGCCGCGGTTCATGCGCAGTACGTCGCCGCTGCGCTTGAGGGAGTCGGCAAAGCCCTTGATAAAGAAGGCCGGGCGCTCGCCGTGTTGCGGTGGTTCCGCGACTTTGCTCTGATGGGTCAGGCCAAAGCCGCACACCATGCCTTGGCGTGGGTCGGGCGGTTGCAGGCAGGGCAGCAGCTCGAAGCCGGCAAGGTCCGCAACGGTCAACGGCGCAGGGCTGTGCTCGTGCAGGTATTCCAGCGGCCCGCCGGGGTATTCGCCCGCCGGTGTGTCGCGCAGCAGCGTGTACAGGTCGCTCACCGGATAAAGGGTGTAGGGCCCGGTGGAGCTGGGGCGGGTGACGTAGCGCTGGCCATCCCGCGCGCATTCGAAAATGATCGACATGGGAAGCTCCTAGAGGGTCTTGATTTCGAGCAGGGCAGGCTTGCCGTAGGTGCGCATGTAGGACAGGCAGTCGCAGATCTTTTCCCCGATCTGCGCCGGTGTCTCGGCACTGCCAGGGCTATAGAGGTCAAAGGTTTTCGCCAGGGCGACGAAGTCCACCTCGTTCTCATGAAAGCTGGTCGCCAGATTGGACAGGTCGCTGGGCCGTTGACGCAGGTCGGCAATCCGTTCGGCGTGCTGCTTGGAATTGAGGTAGAGACGGTTGTTGATCACCAGCACCAGCAGGGGAATGTCGTAGGCGGACAAGGTCCACAAGGCGCTTGGGGTATAGAGCAGGTCGCCATCCGATTGCAGATTGACGCACAGCCGGCCGCTGCCTTTGTGGGCGACGGCCGCACCGATGGCTGCGCCCAGGCCATAACCCAGCCCGGCGCCGCCGCTCATGCCGATATACGCTTCACTGCGCTCGATGGGCCAGAGCCCGCGCACCAGGGTGTCGATTGTCACGCTGCCAGTGTTGGTGAGTACCCAACGTTCATGCCCGATGGCTTCGTGGATAGCGATCAGCGCCTGGGCGATGGTCAAGCCGTCGGCGGGTTGGGTGACTTGCGCCAGCAGCGCCTGGCGACGCGCCTGCTTGTGGGCCGCAATGCGCTGGGTGCGCTCATCGACCAACGTCTGTGCCGTGTGAGTGCGAGACGCCGCCAACGCCTGCGCCGCCTGTGCGATACGCGTGATGGAGGCCGCCACATTGGCGTGCAGCGCCAGGTCGGCGCACACCAGCTTCTGGCTGTCGGCCACCCAACTGCTGATCAACAGCGAGTGGGTGCCCAGGGTCGCGATGTAAAGACCAGCGTGGGGTTGCTGTCCGGAGTTGGCGAGCAGCCCATAAAGATCCTGGACTTCCAAGGCCAGCAGAAAGTCGCACTCGCTCATCAGTTGTGCATCGTGGTCCTGGAACACCAGCGGATGGGTATTGGGCACGTTGTAGCGGCCGTTACGTGAAATCACCGCCGCGCCTGTGAGGGTGGCGAGCCTCAGCGTTTGCTCGGCCTGCTCATCGTCCAGTGCGGCGTAATCAATCGCGATCACGGGGTGTTGTGCCGCCAGCATGCGGTCCACCAGTTCGTTCAGTTGCTCATCGTCCAGTGCCGGCAGGCGTTCCGGGCGTACCGCGCCGGATGGCAGCAAGAGTCCCGGCGCCAGTGACTCTTCTTGAACTGCACTGTCGATGGCGACATAACAAGGGGCGTGAGGTTCGGCCGCGCACAGCTTGAGCGCCCGTTGCACCGATTCCAGCGTGGCGGCTTGGGAGACCGGCATATCGGTCCATTTGGTGTAACCCGAGAGCAACTTGTCGATGCCCTGGGACGTGTGGATCCAGTCGATCCAGGGGCGACGCAGTGCGGCGTCGATCGGCCCGTTGCCGCCGAGCACCAACAGCGGGACCCGATCGCACCAGGCGTTGAAGATGGCCATGCTCGCGTGCTGCAAGCCGATATTGGCATGTACCAGCACCGCCATATGCTTGCCGCTGGCCTTGTAATAACCGTGGGCCATTGCCACCGAAATTTCCTCGTGGCAGCACATCAGGATGGCCGGTACGGCCGGGTCGGGGTGATGCACCAGCGAGTCATGAATGCCGCGAAATGACGCGCCGGGGTTGAAGCAGACGTACTCAATGCCCTGGTTGATCAGAAGATCGACAAGCAGATCGGAGAAATACTTCATCGTGCACGCTCCATGTGAAGAGATTCGTTGGGGTGTCTGTCGACACCGGTTGCACAGTGGTAGGGCTGCACATGGGACGTCAGGCGGCAGCCAAGGCCTGTTCGCGTCGGAACGGGCAAGTGAATGGCGTTGTGTTCTCTATCAATGGCTGGCATCGGTTCGAGCAGGTCGGTGTGGAAAAAACGATCGTGTTGCCCGGCTTCCACGCCGATAAAACCCTCGTAGGCCGTGAGCAGCGCACGGTGCGCGGCGATCAGCGGTCCGACTTCGGCAACTTGCACGCCAAGGTAAACGGGCAGCCCCCACGCGTGGCACTGCTCGATCATTCGCGCACTGGCCAACAGCCCACCGCATTTGGCGATCCGAAGGTTCACCGCATCCAGCGCCTGGTGTTGCCACGCCCGCGCCAGGCTGGACGCCGAGGTGACCGACTCGTCGAGCATGATTGCCACGCCATGCTTGAGCCTCGCCTGGCGGTAATCCTCCAGGCTGCCGGGCGGCAAGGGTTCCTCGAACAGCGCGACACCCAGTGCATGAAACTGTCGCGCGCTGCCGTGGAGTTGTTCGGCCGACCAACTCATGTTCGGGTCGACGTACAACGCCAGGGTCGGCGCCAGTGCCCGGATGGTTTCCAGGCGTTGTTGGTTGGCGTGCGGATCACCGGCCAGTTTGAGCTTGAGCGAGCGCAACGGTTTGCGCTGTTCAAGGAACGCCTGAACCGGTTGCGACAGGTCGAGTACCTGGGTGATGTTGATGTGCGCGGGTACGGTGCGGCGTGCCGTCGCGACGGCCTCGGTGATGCGCAGCAGGTAGGTGGACAATGGCAGGCCGGCCTGTTGGGCCAGCGAGTCGAGTACCGCCATTTCCACCACGCACCGCGTGTTGTTACCCAGGTTCTCACTGGCCTCGAATGGCAGGCCATGTTCATATAGTGCGCGCCCCCGGTCGACCGGGTCGCCGCTGGCCAATGCTTTTGCCAAGTGCGCGAAGTCAAGGCTGCGCAGTTGGGTCAGCACCGACTCGCAGTCTTCGCCTGTCACGTAGCGGCGCGGCGCGCATTCACCGATCCCTGTAAAGGCGCCGAGCGTCCAGCTGAGCACCACACTGTCTGAAGTGTGGCGTTGGTGGGCGCCATGCACGAACGGGTTGGCCATGGGCTGGCGTACCAGGTAGACCTCAGGCGGCGTCATAGGCGTAGCGTCCGTTGGCCTTGACGAAATCTGCGGTGAACTGCACCACCTGGCCCATCGCGGGGGTGAAAAACAGGTAGTGCTTGTCCTGATTGACCAGCAGGGTAGAGCCGTTGCGGCACAGGCGCTGGAAGTGACCAACGGTGGCGTTCACATCCACCAGCGGGTCTTTGTTGGCGCAGATAAACAGGCTGGGGGCGTCGATGGGTCGGGCATCGGCCGCCAGGTAGACCTTTTCCAGCGCCAGCAATTTTTTCCGCTCTCGATGTTGCAAATGAGTGGTGGCCAGCGTGTCGTTGCGGATGAATTCGGCCAGATTCGGGTTGGCGGTGAAGTCGTCCGGGTTGAGCCCCGCATCCCACAGCGTCTGCCTGTCGTCCAGATCGATGTCGGCGCGCTCCTGTTCACTGAGCCGGTCATGCATTTTGCCCAGCCAGGCCGAACAGATGACGAGATTGTCATAGGGCAGCTCGGCGCGGGGGCTGCTTGCGATGGCGGCCAGCACCGATCCGCCCAGGCAGTGCCCGAACAGGCAAAGCGGCACATCGTCGGGCACTTCGCGACGAATGTGTTCGATGGCGGCCGAGGCATCCGTGTGCAACGTACGCACGTCCGGGAACCCATGTTTCTGACCGCTGCTGATACCGCACCCTTCGCGGTCCAGGGCGTAGAACGCGATGCCCAGGTTGGCGAATGCATTACCTACCGACCACAACCAACCGGCGTGGCTTTGCAGCCCATGAAAATACAGGATGGCGCCTTGCGGCTGCTGCGGGCGCCAGGCATGCAGGGCCATCCGCCGGTCTGCCTGAGCCAGGTAGTGGACTTCACGCGCAATGTTGTGCTGAAACAAGTGCATGTTCATGAGTGCCTCTCAAGATCAGAGTTGCTGGATGCCCAGCAGGGACAGGTCGGGTTGGAAGGGCTTGTACTTGATCTGCAGGGTTTTCCTGGCGGCTTTTTCCTGTTCGATCGCCATGGAGATCGCGTTGCCAGGCACAGTGATGACCTTGATTTGTCCCAGGCGCTTGCTGGAACGCTTGGACTCGTACTCGATATTGATCGCCTGCAGATGGCCATCGAGTAACTGACTGAGGCGCTCCGACTCACCGCAAGGCGCGCCTGCCGCCTCGATGGCCACGGCGTAATAGGGCGTTTCGTTCCAGACCGGGGCGCACAGGTAAAGCCCGGCATTGGGGATGCCACACATCTGCACCGCTTCGTGCAGTTGGGTCTCGGTGATCTTTTCGCCGGTGAAAGAATGCATCACCCCATTACGCCGGCTGAAACTGATACGCGGCACGCCTCGGTAGTAGCCGTGCACGCGATAGATATCGCCGGTGTACATGCGCACCATCCCGTTGCCCTGCCACATGACCAGGTGGTATTCGTCGCCTTCCTTGAGCTGATCCAGAGACACGGTCTGCGGCTGCACCTGATCACGTATCAGCGCATCCATATCCACTGATACGGGAATGAACTCGAAAAACGCCTGATCAACCGCCAACGGCTGGCTGTCCTGATCGTCATCCACGGGCAGGGTCACCACGCCTTCGGTGCCGCATGACATGAATGGCAGCACCTTGGCCTGCCCCATGATTCGCTCCAATTGGGGCTTGTAGAGCTTGGCCGACGCTGCAGTCCAGCAACTGAAGCGCTCCAGCCCCGGCCATACATCCGGCAGTGACACCCCGTCGCGGGCCAACACACTCTCCAGCCGGTGCGCAGCCGCAGGGTCAGCTGCCCGCATGAGGCTGCCGGCATGGGCGCCGTCGTGCAGGTCGCGCAGCAGGCGTTCACGGTTTTCCAGCAGGCAATGGTGCAGGGAGAGCAGAGTGCTGGGGTTGATGGCCGTGAGTAATCTGACGTCCTCACCCAGTGTCCACAGCAGCCGTGCATACATCTTCTGCTCATGGCTGGCATCCGGCGTCGGCGTAAACCAGGGCGCTTCATACCAGGGCGGGTTCCAGTCGCCGCTGCCGATCTGCGGGTGGCGGTTGCTGATCGCCTGGTAGGGCAAACCTTCAACGTACTCGTTGCTTGGGTCTCGAACGGTTTGCGTGTCCAGTGTGGCCCACGGATTTGCGTGCAGGGCCGGGTAGTCATGGGCAAAGAACCCCCACATGGCCTTGATGGCCGGCACCCGGTACTGGCGAATCCAGTGCAGCGTGTAGGGAATGCGCTTGGATTGCCCGGTGGTACCGCTGGTCTTGAGCCAGCGCACCACCGGGCTGCAACTGAGTATTCCGCCTTTTTGCTGGCCTTCACGCACCAGGATGTCGCGGAACCCTTCATAGGTCATGACCGGGATGTTGGTGCGGGTGATCCTGCCGTTGCAGTGGCTGACCTGAAAACCGTTTTCTTTCCAAAACAACGACTTCTGGCACACGTGAATGATGTCTTCGAGCACGTGTTCCTGGGTCTTTAGGGGCTTGTCGAGCCTTTCCAAATAGTTCGCTTGCGCTTGGGCGCATTCCGCTTTGAAGGTCGGCACCCCGCGCTGCCAATGGCCGATCCAAGAGTCCATCTTGCCCATGCGTTCGTCCTCGATCTTGTGGAAAGAAAAAGAGACCGTGATGTCTCTGTTGAGAGTGTTTAGACGCTCAAAATATATGTGTCAATATGTTTCTGGTTATTGGATCCAATCATTTGGTTTTGGCGGAATAAAATTTTAAGATCGGTTATTAGGCGTTAATAAATTGATTTATATAGTTATTTATCATGTTTATGGCTCCTGCTAAGGGCATTCAAACCCGAAATAAAACAAAGTATTTAGAAACATTGTATTGACGGGGAGGCGATAATTTGAAAAAGATGTAGAACGATCAGTATCACAAGGAGGGCGATTCCATGGTTTCGACGATCACGTTGGGCACACAGGGTCTGCAGGTTGGCCGCATAGGGCTGGGCTGCATGGGGATGAGCCAGTGGTATGGCGCCACGGATGACAACGAATCGCTACGCACCTTGCATCGAGCGTTGGAGCTGGGCGTGAACTTCTTCGATTCGGCCGAGGCTTACGGGCCGTTTACCAATGAGCGGCTGTTGCAGCGCGCTTTTGCCGGGCGCCGCGGGGAGGTGGTCATCGCCACCAAGTTCGGTTTCCGCATCGTCGACGGCCAGATCGTTGGCGTGGACAGTTCTGAAAGCAATCTGCAAAGAGTCGTCGAGGCCTCGCTCAAACGCTTGGGGACCGATTACATCGACGTGCTGTATCAGCACCGGTTGGATCCTACGGTTCCCATCGAAGAAGTTGTTGGGGCGATGGGGCGTCTGGTCGAGCAGGGCAAGGTCAAGTACCTGGGCCTTTGCGAGGTGGGCACGCGCACCATCGAGCGCGCCCATGCCACTCACCCGATTTCAGTGATACAGGGTGAGTACTCGTTGTGGGAGCGCAATGTCGAGCAAGAGATCCTGCCGCTGTTGCACAACCTCGGCATCGGCTACGTCGCTTTCTGCCCATTGGGCCGCGGGTTCCTGACCGGCAAGGCGGCCAGCGCTACTCACTACGACGCCAATGACTTCCGCCAGCAAGACCCGCGCTTTCGCGAAGAAAACTTTGCCGCCAACACCTTTCTGACCGAGTCGATTCTTGCGCTGGCCGATTCGTGGTCGATGACGCCTGCGCAGTTGGCGCTGGCCTGGTTGCTCACGCGCAGCCCGCACCTGGCAGTGATCCCCGGAACCAAGCGGGTCGCCTACCTGGAAGAGAACGTGGCTGCCGATGCCTGCGTGTTAAACGACGAACAATCGCACGCGATCCAGGCGTTGCTTGGGCAGTGGGCGGTGGCGGGTGAACGCTACGAACAGCGAATGATGCAATTCATCGACCGATAGGCACTGCCACGGAGGCCGGTATGCAGCCGCACCGCTTGCTGGACGAAACCGAACAGCGGTTTCACCAGAATTTCCTTAACCGCAACGGCAATACCCAAGTGACCACATTGCTCACGGTGCCGGGGTGCGTCAGCCCGCTGCGGGCGTGCAAGGCATTTGGGCAATTGGTCGCCGACTATGCGTTTCTGCGCCAGAAGATAGTGCCTGTTGGCAACGACAGGCATGGGTTCGTGGCAGTCGAAGACGAGGTCCAGGCACTACCTTGCACCCCCCCGACATCGTTGCTTCCCGACGTTTTGCTCAAGCTTGAGCTCAACCGTTTGCTGGCCGACCAGGAAGGCTGGAGGGCGCTGGTGGTGACCGACCCCGAGATCGATCAGACCCATATCCTGCTCACGCGCAACCATGCGATCTCCGACGGTTACAGCACCGCCAGATTGGTCAATAGCCTCGCCGGCTACCTGGGTGAGATGCCCGCCAGCCTCGATGATCGAGCGGCGCATGCGTTCCGCATACGCCTGGCGCATTGGCGCGGTTCACCCATCGAGACAGGCAAAGCCAGTTACGCCGATTTTGTCCGGTTGCAGGTCAGTAGCGAGGCCGAAAAACGCATCGATCAACTGCGCACGGCGTCGGGTTTCAGCACCAACGCCATTTGGGGCGGGGTTTTTGCTCATAGCTATCTCAGGCATTTCGGCGTCCCCGCGTTCGATTTGTTCACCGCGTATTCACGACGTGAGCCTGGCGCTGCTGGGGCTCCGCTGACCAAGGCCTGCTTGATTGACGTGCGCAAAACCACGCTCGATAGCCAGAGCCCGGATCTGTATGGGTGTATCGAGCGGTATGCGCAGGCGGTGGCCGAGGCCAGGGCGCTATTGGGAACACACGAAGAGACGGTGCTCGACCACACCCCGAGGCCCGCCCTGGCGTTTACCAACACCGGGTCGCTGGAGCGGTTCCTGACGCATCCCGCGGCTTCTGTGATCGGTTTCTCAACGTTGGTCAACCGCACCGGTGGCAACTACGACTTCGTCCTGCACTTGGCCCGGTTCAATGGCACCTGGCATGCAGCGTTGGCCTTCAGTTCGCTGAAAGTAGAGCGCTCAACGGCGCTGGCGTTCAAGGCGCAGATCGAGGCCGTGCTTGAGGCACTGCCTGCTGCGTTCAACATCCCGTGAGGAATTGATAATGGATACTTCCAGCAAGAAGAAATTAACGTTGCTCGCCACCTGCCTGGGGTTCGTGGTGGTGTTGCTTGATGTCAGCGTGGTCAACGTCGCGCTCGAAAGTTTCAAGGCCGAGTTCGCCACCGATGTGCTGCAACTGCAATGGATCGTCAACGCTTACACGCTTTTGTTTGCCTCCTTCCTGCTCACCGGGGGCGCGCTGGGTGACCGGTTCGGGCACAAGAAAGTGTTTTTATGGGGGTATGTGGTCTTTACCCTGGCCTCGCTGGGCTGTGGCCTGGCCCAGACGTTGCCGTCGCTGATTGGCTTTCGAGCGCTGCAAGGCATCGGTGCTGCACTGCTGGTGCCGACGTCCCTGGCCCTGGTGCGTATCACCTTTGAAGTGCCTGCCGAACGCAGCAAGGCGATTGCCTTGTGGGCGGGCGTAGCGGGCATTGCGCTGGCGGCCGGTCCGGTCGTGGGCGGGTTACTGATCGGTGTGTTCGGGTGGCGCAGCATTTTTTTCATCAACTTGCCGATTGGCCTGATCGGCATTGTGTTGTGCCTGATCAACGCACCGCGAATTCCGGCCAATCACAAAGGCGGTTTTGACCTGTGGGGGCAACTGCTGGCGTTGTTTACCCTGGCCAACCTGACCTACACCGTCATCGAGCTGGGCCGCCAGAAAGGTCTGGACCAACGCGTTGTGATGCATGCGCTGTGCTTCCTTGGCGGCCTGCTCGGATTTTTGTGGGTCGAATCACGTACCGCACGACCGATGGTTCCGCTCGCGGTCTTCAACAATGCGGCCTTCAGCCTGGCCTCGATATTGGGAGTGATCGTGAACTTTGTGTTCTACGGGCTGATTTTCGTGTTCAGCATTTTTTTGCAGCAGGTCAATCACTATTCGGTGATCAATACCGGACTGGCCTTTATTCCCATGACTGGCGTGCTGTTCTTCGGCAATCAGTTGGCGGCCCGTTGGTTGCCCAAGTTGGGTGAGCGGCGCCTGCTGTCGTTGGGGCTGGCCATCGCGCTGCTCGGCGTGGTTGCGCTCACGCCGTTCGTGGGTGGGGCGCCTTACGCCCACATTGCCGTGCAGATGTTTGTCATCGGCTTCGGTATCTCACTGACGGTGCCCACCTTGACTGCCACCGCCGTTAACCATGTCAGCAGTGACAAGTCCGGCGTGGCGTCGGCCATCGTCAATGCGTCGCGCCAGGTGGGCGGCCTGATTGGCGTGGCGATCTTCAGTCTGTTGATCAACGTTGCCGACGCCGCCCAGTTCGGCCATGGCTTCATCCAAGTTATCGTCTTGTCCTCGCTGCTGTTGGCCGCGGGCTGGGCGTTGACGCTCGTGTTGCTGCGCAAGCAACCCATGGCCGCGCAATCGGCCGCCTGAAGCAGTGCTCAATAAACCTGGAAACATTGGAGATTGAACATGCAAGCAGTCATGAAGACCGAGGCAAACGACGGCTACGCGCCGCACTCTCTGGACGCCCAGCAAATCCTGGATTATCGGGCCAACGGCTGGATGAAACTGGAAAATGTGATCAACGCCCAAACCGTGCAGATGCTGCTCAACGAGGCCAAGACCCGGATGGGCGAAGTCGCGCGCACCGTCGATCGCAACGATCCCGGCAAGCAGATCGAAAATGCCTACCGCTGGTATGCGCGCTGGGATGAAGTCTCCGCCACCTGTCCGCAGATCAAGGCACTCAGCCACTCGCCGCAGCTGGCCAGCATTGCGTCGCAACTGGCGGGCGAGGAGGTGCGGTTCTATTCGGACCATGTGTTCGCCAAGAACCCCGAGTCCGAAGCCGGCGGTGACACTCCCTGGCACCAGGACTTTCCACATCATCCACTGGACCGGCAAGGAGCGCTGAATATCTGGATCGCGCTGGTCGATCTCACGCCGGAGATGGGGACCATGCAGTTTCTCAGCCGCAGCCACCGAGCGGGCATGCTGGGGCGCTACTTCAATCGCCGCGATAACGTAACGTTGCTCGACGAACATCCTTGGGTGCTGGATGAGTTCGAAATGTCACCGCCTATTTCGCTCAAAGCCGGCGATGCCACCGTGCATGACATGAACGTGATCCACGCGGCTCCCGCTAACAGCTCTAATACGCCACGATGGGTGTATTCAACCCTGTGGTTGCCCGTTTCGGCACGCTACACCGGGGCTTCCAACCACCGTACCGACCCCCTCGGGTTGACGCTGGATATGCCGATGGAGCACCCGAAGTTCCCCATTATCCCAACGCGCTGACAGGCAGGTTACCCGGCCGGCGCCTGCCGGTCGGTGTTTGATTACGCCCAAGGAGTTGAACATGCCACATGTATACCTTGAGTACACCGCAGGGGTAGGGAGTGACGTTAATTTCAAGGAGGCTAGCCAGCGCCTTCATAACACCCTTGTTGAGGTTTCCGGACTGCGGCTGGACTTGGTTAAGACGCGGCTCATTCGATACGACAGCTATTTCGTAGGTGATTGCGTTGAGCCTCAGGAGTTCATCCATCTGAACGTGTCGACTGTTTCCGGTAAGGCTGGCGATGATGAAAAACGCCACACCATCAGCAGTCTCCTGCTGGAGGTGCTCGCTGACATTTTCGAGCCGGTGCTGCGCCAGCAGAAGGTGGATATATCCGTACAGATCACTGAAGTGCCCGCAAGTGGCTACGTGCGCATACGATCAACGTTTTTGGAACCATGATGGTTGGATGATGGAATGCATCAAGATGCCCGTCTTCGGCCTCGCCGGGACCGTTGATGTATTCATATCGCGACAGGTTCGCTATCAGCATCGCGGCGATGAAAATGAATGCGCGCCCAGTTTTGCCCCCCTTTACATCGGGCGCGCGGGCGATCGCGAATGGGGGCTTATGACCTGACGCTTCACTTCAACGCCGGATCTCCAGGGTTAAGCTTCCTCCACGACTGCATGCCGGACTGACTTACTCAACTTGAGTTCGGCAGCCTGCTCGTCACCCGCGTTACAGGAGCTCTCCACTGGCCAACTGTTTCCGCATCGGTGTACAAGCCAGCTCAAGACCGGAGGGCGAGGTATAGATAGCTTGAATATCTCCGTGATAGCCACACCGACGGTAGAACGCGGCTGCGTTAGGGGTAGCATCTAAATGGATGTCGAGGATCCCAGCGTTAAAGGCCAGTCGCTCAAGGTATAGGAGCATTGTCTTGCCAATCCCCTGTCCCATGAATGCAGGCAATACGAAAATAGCGCCTATCTCTCCAGACTGGAAATCAATCAGACCTGTTGCGACCGGTATCTCGCCCAACCAGGCAACGTGGTACTCCTTTTCCACCCAAGCCCGATATCGGTCTGTGAGCGGCACATCAGTCCACGCCATTACTTGCTCAGCGGTATAGACGGTAATGCATTGATGCCGGATCGCCTGGAGGCGTATATCAAACGCGGCCTCGGCGTCAGTACGTTTGGCTGGGCGGATCAACAGCATCTTCACTCTCCTTGTCATCAATGAGTTGGAAGGGGAATGAAAAAGCCCCATCCATTTCTGGCGGGGCTTCTGGTCAATGCTTCTGTTCTAAGCGCACATCGCCCTATGGCCCGCCAAAGGCAGTCATCAAGGGGCGCATCATGCTAACGAGATTTGTAGGCGTCATTGATCGATAATCTGGAAATTCGAGCACTGTGTCAAGAAACGAAAATGCGAACTGGCGAGTGGCTCTTTCGGGAAATCTGATCGTGTTCAGACCATTTACTTTGTCCAGACGTCTTCACCAGACCCTTACTGTTCATCCATGCGGCCGCAGATGTGAAACTTCACTCGCCCGCCGTATCGGCAGGCACGCCATCCGCACGATCCCAAGCCTACTGGCGACGGCCAAGACAGGATTGTTTGAAACTCAGTGTGATGACACGAAGGGCAAAGGGGTTGGCGGTGCCGGCAACGCATAAGCCTGCTTCATCCATGCCACCTCCGCTATTGGCGTGCGTCCGAAGAGGCGTTTGAAATCGCGGCTAAATTGCGAAGCACTTTCATAACCCACCAGAAATGCCGACTTGGCCGCTGTCAGGTCGTTACGCAGCATCAGTAGTCGCGCTTGATGCAACCGCGTCGACTTGAGGTACTGCATAGGCGAGGAATCGGTCACCTTGCGAAAATGTAGATGAAAGTTAGGCACGCTCATCTGCGCTTCCTGGGCGAGGATTTCTACATCCAGACGCTCGTGGTAACAGTGGTGGATTTTGTGAATGGCGCGCGTCACCTTGCCGAACTGACCCTGCTGGGCGATAGCCGCGCGTAGGGTGCCGCCTTGTTCGCCAGTGAGGATGCGGTAGTAGAGTTCGCGCAACATCGCCGGTCCGAGGATTTGCGCGTCGGTGCAGTCGCCCATGACTTCCAGAAAACGCAGGGTCGACTGGCGCAGCGGTTCGTCCATGGGCGAGGCGTACATACCCATAGGCTGAGCCACGCGGATGTTCCATACCTCATCTACCTGCTGAATCAGCTCACCGGCCAGATTGAAATCCAGACGTATGTACACCGCCAGCATTGGCTCCGCCTCGCTAGCGTCAGTCTCCATTGTAAAAGGCACGGGCACTGACACCACCAGATAATGCTGGGCGTCGTAGATGTAAATGTCATCACCCAGATAGCCGCGTTTCTGCCCCTGACAGAGGATGACGATGCCTGGTTCATATAGAACCGGCGTGCGCTTCAGCGGCCGGTTGGAACGCAGAAAACGCACATCATCCAGCGGACTCAGGTTGTAACCCTCCAGCGGTGCAAGCTGGCCCATCAACTGCACCATACGCGCATTGCTCGGATCCTTGGATTTCGGCATCGATTGTACGTTCTCCACTTTTATGCTCAGCCGTCCGTGGAACAGCTCAGCGCTTCCCATTGCTCAATACTCTCCGCCGTCCGCTGCAGCTTGTCACGCACCAGAGCCAGGGCGTCGCTGCCCAGCAGCAGTTGAGCCGGCGGATTAGGGCTGGTGATAATAGTCATCATGGCGCGTGCGGCTTTCTGCGGGTCGCCCAGTTGAAGACCGCTTTTTTCCTCACGGGCTTTTCGCACCGGGTCGAACGTCGCATCGTAGTCACTGATGCTGCGCGGCGTACGCCGCATCGAACGACCTGCCCAGTCCGTTCGGAAAGACCCCGGCGCCACGGCCGTTACAAAAATATTGAAGGGCGCAAGCTCTTTGTTCAACGTATCAGAGATGCCCTCCAGGGCAAATTTGCTGCCGCAGTAGTAAGCAATACCTGGCATGGTGATATAGCCACCCATGGACGTGATATTGAGGATACGTCCCGCCCGTCGCTGGCGAAAAAAGGGCACAAACGCCTTGGTCATCGCCACCGCGCCGAATACATTGACGTCGAACTGACGGCGCATTTCCTCCAGCGACGACTCCTCGAAAACCCCTTCGTGGCCATAACCCGCGTTGTTAACCAGCACGTCCACCGGGCCATACTGATCCTCAACAGCGGCGACGACGGCGTCGATGGCATTAAAGTGGGTAACGTCCAGCACCACGCCATGGGCTCTCTCAGGCAAGAGCGCCTGGAACGTTGCCAGAGAGGATTCGCTGCGAACAGTGCCGATCACTCGATGGCCCTGAGCGAGAGCTTCCTTCGCCAGGGCCTGGCCAAAGCCGCTACTAACGCCCGTGATAAAAATGGTTTTGTCTGCACGCATGGGGCGCACTCCTGAATATATAAGGTCAGGCTATGCTAGGGCGGGGAGTGGTTGGGAACTATGCCTGATTCGATTTTAGTATTGCCTGATCCTATCGGAGTGATCGGCGAGCAACCTGAAAACGGGTGGCAAAAAACGAGGCCAAAGGAAGAAAAACGACGGGCTTATTTACTTGCTCCAATGTCTGCTTCGTGTCGCGAGTGGTTTTTCGGCAACGCTGATGTGCATAGGGTCTGGCCGAAGGTGTCGCACCTGCGCTTCAAGGTGTTC
The DNA here is from genome assembly GCF_000934565.1 of Pseudomonas simiae. Lineage (NCBI taxonomy): Bacteria > Pseudomonadati > Pseudomonadota > Gammaproteobacteria > Pseudomonadales > Pseudomonadaceae > Pseudomonas > Pseudomonas simiae. Next base: position 2,935,188 of record NZ_CP010896.1, read on the forward strand.
GCATTGGCAGTAAAGGCTGTGCGCGCAGTTAATCGCCGAACAGATCGAACATCAGGTGTCGGAACCATTTATTGACGGGGCCCGGTTGTATTTGCTGGGCCAGAATAAGTTGATGGCGATTTCGGTAAGGCAACGGGACTGGCGGGCTTGGAAATGAAAGGGTCTCCATGGTCTATGAAAAGGCATAAATGATCAGATAAACAGCCTGCCCGACGTCGCCTAAAGACTCTCAGGGTCGCCAAAAAACATCTGAATCCGTGACCGCAACCACCGCTCACCCGGATCGTTATCCTGCGACCCACGCCACGCCATATGCAGCTCAAAGCTGCGCACCGGCAACGGCGGGTCCTCCGCCCGCAGGCCTCCCGCCGAGGTCAGCGCCTCGGCCGCATAATCCGGCACGGTTGCCAGAATATCCGTGCCTGCCAGCAAAGTACCCAGGCCGTTGAACTGCGGCACGGCCAGTACTACATGGCGTTTGCGGTCGAGTTTCTCCAGTTCTTCGTCGATAAACCCGCTCAAGTCACCGGCAAACGACACCAGCGCATGGGGGCGGGCGCAGAAGTCGTCCAGGCTCAGGGAGCCCGGTACGCTGTCGGCGCGCAGCAGTTTGGGCAGGCTGCGGCGCAACACTTTGCGTTTGGCGTTGGCCGGCAGGTCGGCGGTGTAGCTGACGCCGATGGAGATTTCGCCGGACGCCAGCAGGCCGGGCATCAGGATGTAGTTGACGCGGCGTACTACCAGCACAATGCCGGGGGCTTCGGCGCGCAGGCGTTTGAGCAGTTGGGGCAGCAGCGCGAATTCAACGTCATCGGAAAGGCCGATGCGGAACACCGCAGTGCTGGTGGCCGGGTCGAACTCGGCGGCGCGGCTGACGGCGGTGGAAATAGAGTCCAGCGCCGGGGAGAGCAGGGCGAAGATTTCCACTGCCCGCGCCGATGGCTCCATGCTGCGGCCGGTGCGCACGAACAAGGGGTCATCAAACAGCCCGCGCAGGCGTGACAAGGCCGCGCTGATGGCCGGCTGGCCGAGGAACAATTTCTCGGCAGCGCGGGTCACACTGCGCTCATGCATCAAGGTTTCGAATACGATCAAGAGGTTAAGGTCGACACGACGCAGGTCGTTACGGTTCATCTTGTGTCCTGGAAGAGTCAGCAAACTTGACGAGAGCGGCCATATGTAAACAATGGCCGGCATGAATCTTACGGGGAAAGGCTGGTACTCTGCACAGGATAATTGAGTTTTCCTACGATAGCTGAGGTCTATCCCTCACATGCGGAATCAATGACAGACATGTCGACTATTAATGGCGACCGGTGGCCTTACCCGGAAAGCCCAGATAGAGTTCATGGCATTAGAGGTTACTTTGACGAGGTTTGCGATGTCCCGCACGATCCGTTTTCACAAGTTTGGTCCGGCCGAGGTGCTCAAATGCGAAGAGCATGCAGCCGCGCAGCCCGCACCGGGCGAAGTGCAGGTGCGTGTCGAAGCGATTGGCATCAGCTGGTATGACATCCTGTGGCGCCAGAACCTGGCGTCTTCCCATGCACGCCTGCCGTCCGGCCTTGGTCATGAGATGGCCGGTGTCGTGGTCGCTGTAGGCGATGGCGTGGATGATTTGGCTGTGGGCGATAAGGTGGCCAGTTTTCCGGCCGAGAGCCCCAATGATTACCCGGTGTATGGCGAGCAGATCGTCCTGCCCCGTTCGGCCTTGACCCGGTATCCGGATGTCTTGAGCCCTATCGAGGCGAGCGTGCACTACACGCCGCTATTGATTGCCTACTTCGCGTACGTGGATCTGGCGCGGGTCAAGCCTGGGCAATTTGCCCTGGTGACGGACGCCAGTCACTGCGCCGGGCCGTCCTTTGTGCAACTGGGCAAAGCGCTGGGCATACGGGTGATTGCCGCCACCAAAGACAGTGATGAGCGTGAATACCTGCTGTCCCTCGGTGCGGAGAAAGTCATCGTCACCGAAGAGCAGGACTTGCTGATGCAGATCAACAAGTTCACCGACAACCGTGGTGTTGACGTGGTGTTTGACGGTTTGGGCGGCCCGCAGATGTCGTTGCTGGGCGATGTGCTCGCACCGCGTGGCAGTCTGGTGCTGTATGGCTTGCAGGGCGGCAACCAGACACCGTTCCCGGCCTGTGCAGCGTTCCAGAAGAACATTCAGTTCTTTGTGCACTGTATCGGCAATTTCACCGGCAAGCCTGAACTGGGCATCATCCAGGACCAGGTCGCCTTGCAGCGAGCGCTGAGGGACATCAACCAACTGACTGCCGACCGTGTGCTGGTACCGTTGAAAACCACCGTGTTTCCGTTCAATCAGTTCGTGGAAGCGCATCGCTACATGGACGAGTGCCCGTGCCGCGAGCGCGTTGCGTTGCAGGTTGAGGCTGTTTAGCCTGTAGGAATATTCTCAAAAAAGTATTTCTTACACCTGTCGCATGGGGCAAAAGCGCCATTTGACAGGCTGCAGCGGTGTTACCCTTCAGCTGCAAGACGGGTACTTTAACCCCTGAAATCTGATCTTTTCACTCACGCCGCCCTGAAATCCAGTGCGGCGTCTTTGTGTGCGCGTGACTTATAGGCCGGTAGTTATTCATCTGCACTGCTTTTCGGCAGGGTTCTGTATCTATTAATCATTATTCCAGCACTGATAATTGCGCCTTCACTTTCATCTCAAGGACTGAGCAATGATTGAATATCCGATACCGCTATTGCGAGTAGTTGGGACTGATCTCGCAGCAAGCGCAGGACGCCAGGGGAATACATTTGCCCATGTAAAACCTCAATACAATAAGTTTGAAAGTTGGTCGCAGTTATTTGTAAGACGCTTCCTTAACTGGTTGCTCAGGTATGTGTAAGAGTTTGTCGGAAACATCCTAGGGTCGCGATCCAGTTTGCCGAGGGCCAGTAAATACGGGGTTTTTAAGCCTTTTCAGGGGGCGATCCTAATACGATGGACCTGATGTCATTTTGTTGCGTGGTGCTAGTGTCTAGTCATTAGCGCACAGGGCTGCGCGCGAATTTCTTACACGCGTAATAGGTCGAGCAAATACTGTCAGCAGTTGCTTGAAACTGATATCCAAACTCAGGTAATAGAATGATGAGCACTATTCACGAACAAGCTATGACGTATGTTTATCAGCAAGTTCTACAACGCCTGATCGGGCACTTTTCTCGTGCAGAGCGAACGGCACTCCAGTTATTGGTCCAGCGAATCGTGGTGGCGGCAGGCGGCATGGAGCAAGTGGGGGGTTACAAAGTGCTGGTGGCCCATGGTGGCGGCAAAGTGAGTAGCTACACATTGGCCTTGCTGCGGGCTGCCCAATTGACCATCGCCGGCCGAGCCCCGCGAACCTTTCACTTGCGGGTCGCGACATTGCGGCATGCGGGAATGACCCAGGGCATGCTCGACGACCTCAATCAGGGCTATGGGCGCCTGTTTCTGCATGATGATCCAAGGGTTGAGCTGCTGATGGTAGACAACCAGGAAGTGACACCCTTCAACCATTTGCGACCTGCGTCTACGATTGGGCGAGAAATCAGCCAGCGCAACATGTTGATGATCGGCCACCTGAGCGCCGGTGACTGCCGTGCGACATTAAGCAGTGATACCTACTTGGCGCTTGGGGATTTCTACCAACGCGTCACTGCCTGGGATGGCGGGGTCCATGCACTGGTCAGTGGCGATTCCCCGCGTAAACAAAGTCAGCTTCTTGCCTGGCTCAAGAACACAGCACGCGGCGCGGGTATCGCGATCTCGGACACTTGGCCGTCGTCGCTCACCGGGCTGTTCGCGCGCATGGACGAATGGAGTACCGCTTATTACGGTGACGTCTACGGAGAGCACTATGGGGTGAGTGACGACCCCAGCAAGAACGGCCATCGTCACTTGGCTTACATTGGTGTTGCCGATTTGCTGGACGACGTCGACCTGCCATCTTCGCCCATGCTCAACGTGTTCATGGCCTTCACGCCTGACCCGCAGGGTTTTCACTTCAGCCATCCTTCCTATTCCAATCCCCTGCTGATGGCGCACCTGCGTGGGTTGCAGGCCCAATGTCTACGGGACCTGGATTATCAAGAGGGCGTGCAAGAGTTTATCCGGCAGGCCGCACGCCATATGCCCGAGGCGTTGCTCGCGCAGGTGAGGAGCAGTGAAGGGCGCAGCCTGTCGAGCACCTACGCTCAACAGTTCTTTGGCTTGGACGAGACGCAATTGATTTGCCTGTTGTTTTCACCTTTTGTCCATCATGGTGAACGGCTGGAAGGCTATTTGCGACAATGCCATCCGGGCATGCTGGTGGCCTTGCCTGAACTGCACAAAGCCCTGCAGGGCAAACCGTCTGCCGACATGCTGCAACAGTGGGTCACCGATACCAGCGGTTTACCGATGCCTTTGTTGCAACACCTCTATCGCAAGCGTGCGCTGGGCTACTCAAGTGGCAAACTGCGCAGTGCTGACACCATGGCAGAGGGCAGCGCGCAGGCCTGTCAATCGTCCGGGCGATGACGCTGCGCGGCGAACGACAGGCGGATTTCGCGTATCAGGCGGTCTATCGCTACATGATCAACCTGATCAACGAAGTCAGTACCGATACACGAGTAAAACTGCCATCCCTGCGGCAATTGGCGGGACGCTTGAACGTGTCGATCTCGACGGTCCAGTATGCCTACTCGTTGCTTGAAAAAGAGGGCAGGGTTTATTCGGTGGCTAAATCGGGTTATTACGCCTGGCCACTCTCGGCAAATCCGCTGGCGGGCACCAGCGGTGATCCGCTTGATCGGCTCTACGCAGCGGCGCGGCGCCCTGGCATGGTGGTGCTCAGCGGAGATGAACCCGCGCTGCTGGCCTCGCTGGATGGCACGCTGTTGCGTCTGGAGCGCGAACTCGTCCGCCAATATCCGCGGTATTTGCAACCCTGGTCCCAGCCTTGCGGTGTCTGGGAGCTGCGCGCAGCGTTGGCGGCGCGCTATACGTCGTCGCCCACCCGCTGCTGGCAGGCCGATGATGTCTACATCGGTCCCGACCTGCGCGGTGTATTGGACATCCTCATCGAAGTATTGGGCCTGAGGGGGGCGCCGGTGATTGTGGAATCGCCTTGCGATTGGTTGGTCCTGCGCCTGCTCCAGGATGCCGGGGTGCGTGTTATCGAGCTTCCCTGGACACCGGACGGGCGACTGGATCTGGTGAACCTTGATCACTTGTTAAGCGCTGAGTCGGTGCGTCTGGTGTTGCTGTCATCAAGAGTCAGCTTGCCGGCCGGGGTTTCCATGCCACCCCAAGATCGCCTGGCCCTTGCACAATTGCTCGATCAATACGGTTGCTGGCTGCTGGAAAACGACACCTTTGGCGAGTTGGGTTTCGACGAGCCGCAGGCTGCACTACGCGAGCTGGTGAACCCTGAACGATTGATGGTGTTTTCCTCCTTCGAGAAAGTGTTGGGTTCGGAAGCGCCCTATGGCTATCTGCTGTCTCGGCGTATGAACAACGAATTGCAGCGCCATTTCCTGCTGCGCTCCTTTCGTTTATCACCGATCCGTCAGCGCGCCATTGCGCGCCTTTATCACAGCGGGCGGATCGACCAGCACCTGCGTGGGCTGCGCCTGCAGTTACGCCTGCAGGCGGACGAAATGTGCGAGCGCCTGGACCGGGACCTGAGCGACCAAATGACCTACCGTGCGCCAGCTGCCGGCGCAGCGTTCTGGTTGCGCTCCATAAGAACCGTCGATATGCGCCAGGTATTCCAGCGCCTGCTTTCCCAGCAAGTGGTGATTGCCCCCGGCGAACTGTTCAGTGTCAATGGCCTGCATCAGCAGCATTTGCGCCTGAGCCACACCTTTCAGGGGCAACCGGACCTGAATGTCGTCCTGGCGGCGCTAAGCGAAGCATTGCGTCAGGCACAGATGGGATGATTGCGTGAAGTTTCTTTGACTGTTGTAGGATCGATAACGTCGCGAAGCAGTCCAACACTCAGTAAACTGCCGTTTTTTTCCCGAATCCTTCTTTCCGAGGTTTATGCATGACAATCAGTCCTTTTGCGGGCAAGCCGGCGCCAGCCCAGTTGCTGGTGGATATCCCGCGACTGGTCACGGCCTACTACACTGGCCAGCCTGATGCAGCAATCTCCACCCAACGCGTGGCGTTCGGTACCTCCGGCCACCGTGGCAACTCGTTTGAACTGAGCTTCAACGAATGGCATGTACTCGCCATCAGCCAGGCTATCTGCCTGTACCGCGAAGCCCAAGGCATCAACGGCCCGCTGTTTGTGGGGCTGGACACCCACGCACTGTCGACACCTGCCGGTGCCAGCGCGCTGGAAGTGCTGGCCGCCAATGGCGTGCACGTGATGCTGGCTGAGGACGATGAGTACACGCCGACGCCGGCGATTTCCCACGCGATCATCTGCTACAACCGTGGCCGCACCAGCGGCCTGGCCGACGGCATCGTCATCACGCCGTCGCACAACCCGCCGCAGAGTGGCGGATACAAGTACAACCCGCCCAATGGTGGCCCGGCCGACACCCACGTCACCAAGTGGATCGAAGCCAAGGCCAATGAGTTGCTGGCCAACAAACTGGCCGGGGTCAAACGCATCACCCACGCCCAGGCCCTCAAGGCTGACACCACCCATCGTCATGACTACCTCAACACCTATGTGGCTGATCTGGTCAATGTGATCGACATGGACGCCATTCGTAGCGCCGACCTGCGCCTGGGCGTGGATCCGCTGGGCGGAGCAGGGGTGCGCTACTGGTCGGCGATTGCCGAACACTACCGGCTGAACCTGGAGGTGGTGAATACCGAGGTCGACGCGACTTTCCGGTTCATGTGTGTTGACTGGGACGGCCAGATCCGCATGGACCCGTCCTCCAGCTACGCCATGCAAGGCCTGATTGGTCTCAAGGAGCGTTTCGACGTTGCCTTCGCCTGCGACCCGGACCACGATCGCCACGGCATCGTCACCCCGTCCGGCGGCCTGTTGGCGCCGAACAATTACCTGGCGGTGTCCATCGACTATCTGTTCCAGAACCGTCCTGACTGGCGCGCGGACGCCGCCGTGGGCAAGACTGTCGTCAGCAGCGGCTTGATCGATCGCGTTGCCGCCCGCATTGGCCGTCGTCTGTACGAAGTGCCAGTAGGCTTCAAGTGGTTTGCCGATGGCCTGTTCGACGGTTCGTTGGGCTTTGGTGGCGAAGAAAGCGCCGGTGCTTCGTTCCTGCGCAAGGACGGCACGGTCTGGAGCACGGACAAAGACGGCTTGATCCCGGCGCTGTTGGCCGCGGAAATGACCTCGCGCAAAGGCCAGGACCCGAGCCAGATCTACCGCGGCCTGACGGACGCCCTGGGCGAACCGTTCGCGATTCGTGTGGATGCCAAGGCTACTCCCGCGCAGAAAGCCCTGCTGGGTAAGTTGTCGCCGGACCAGGTCACGTCTACCGAATTGGCCGGGGAGAGCATCCAGCAGATCCTCAGCCATGCGCCGGGCAATGACCAAGCGATCGGCGGGTTGAAGGTGATGACCGAAAACGGCTGGTTCGCCGCGCGCCCATCCGGCACCGAGGATATCTACAAGATCTACGCCGAGAGCTTTATCGGTGAGGATCACCTCAAGCAATTGGTGGAAGAGGCGCAGGTGTTGGTAGACGGTGCTATCAGCCAATAACTGATCCTGTGTAGGAACTTGGGGGACGTCGGCAAGCACTCGACGTTCCCCAGCTCCAACAGGGTCAGGCGAGGTCGACCAACACAATTTCGCTGTCTTCAACCGCTGTCACTCGCAACACCTGCTCGTCTTCAACCGCCACACCATCTCGAGCTTGTGCACGCAAGCCATTGACTTCAATGAGTCCGGTCGCCGGCACCAGATACGCCCGACGCCCGTTGTCCAGCCGGTATTCGGCAGTTTCTCCAGCCCTCAGGTTCGCCGCCACCAGCCGTGCATCCGCACGAATGCGCAAGCTCTCGCTGTCCCCGGCCTTGCCACTGGCCAGCGTCACAAAGCCCTCGCGTTCACCCTTGGGAAACGGCTTGGCACCCCAAGACGGCGGTAAGCCGGCCTCGTTCGGAATGATCCAGATCTGGAAAATCTGGGTCGGCGTGTCTTCCAGGTTGTACTCGCTGTGGGCGATCCCGGTGCCTGCGCTCATCACCTGTACATCACCGGCTTCGGTGCGACCCTTGTTGCCGAGGTTGTCGGCATGGCTGATCGCGCCTTCACGCACGTAGGTGATGATTTCCATGTCGCGGTGCGGATGCTGCGCGAAGCCAGTGCCCGGCGCGATAATGTCATCGTTCCATACCCGCAGGTTGCCCCAGTGCATGCGCTCGGGGTCGTGGTACTCGGCAAACGAGAAGTGGTGATGAGCGTCAAGCCATCCGTGGTGGGCGCCGCCCAGGGATTTGAAAGGTCGAAGTTCAAGCATGATCGTCTCCTGTGAATGGCTCTATGATCCTGCAGCTCATAATCGATAAAAAGCGTAAAAACTGCCTTATTCCTATCGGCTAATTAGATTGGTCGCTGGGGTTTTGACTTTCAGTTCATCGCCTAACTGCATGACTGCAAAGCAATTGGCTGGAACTCGGCGTCGATTCCGGCGACCATGGCGCACTTGTCTGAACCCAGCTCATCGCAGGAGTCCGCGTGTCGCAACAAAAGCCTGATCTTCCTCCCGAACTGCGCCCTTTGGCTGAAATGCCGCTATTCAAACGCTTGGCTGCACGCCTGTTTGGCCATGGTCTGACGCGTCTGCGCGCCCAGCACCGGTTCTCCTGGTTGCACGGGCAGGCCGACGGTTTTCGCAGCGGGCATGAGGCGGGCGTGGAGTATGGCTACCGCGAAGGTAAGGCCGAGGGCATCGAGGAAGGTCGCCAGGTGCTATTGATTCGTGACTTCCGCCCGGATGAACACCGAGCGCCGGGCGTGGATGACAGTCTGTTCGATGATTGGCGCCTGCCGCTTACCGCCGAGCTGAAGAAACGCATGAAGGCCGACGTTGCGCGATTGCTGCCGGCTCATGCCCAGCCCAGCGCGGCGCAATGGAAGATGATTTTCAGCGAAACGCCTTCAACCTCAGTGATCGCCGGGGCCGGTGCCGGCAAATCCACGTCGCTGGTGTTGCGCATTTTGCTGCTCACCCATTACCTGGGCTTTGAGCTGAGCTCAATGACGGTGGTGACCTTCACCCGTGAATCGCGCAAGGACTTCATCAACAAACTCATGGAAATTCTCAACCTGTGGGGCCAACCCCTGGGTGTGAAAGAAGCCCAAGCCGTGGTGCGTACCTTTCACTCGCGCATTCTGCCCATGGTGCGCAGTCTCCCGGGCTTTGAGCGCCTGCAAGCCTTCGAAAACCTGAACTCGGGTTTTGAAGACGCCGACAGCAACCCCTTCGACCTGCGTATCAACGAAGCCCAACGCCAGCAGATGAATGCCTGCTATCACCGGCTGCATAGGGAACACCCACGGTTCCGTGAGCTGATTGCGCCGCTGGCGCGCCACGGCCTGCAGCTAAAGGCGTTGGAGCGCGATCACCCGGATGTGCAAAAACGCGTGGCTGTCACTGAGCTGGCCGCCAAGCGCGATGAAGAACTCTGCGATGTGATTGAGGACCTGTGGTTCCGTGCAGGTGCGTGGCCGATCAAGGGCATTGAACCCAACCGCCAGACCATAGAAATCAACGGCGCGCAGTTCCACTGCCATGGCTATATCCCTGAGCTGGATGCCTGGGTGGTGCTGGGCTTCGATTCACGGGAAAACCCACAGACCAGCCGACCTCACTCAAAGCTTTCGGTGCGCGCAGAGTGGGCGGTAAAGCGCACGTTGTTTCAAGCTTTCTGTCATAAGCCATTGATATGGCTGGATAGTTATGAATCATCAAGGCGTTTGCTGAGCAGTGTGGCCGGTGACGCCATGGCCGGCCCCGGCTTTGATTACAAGGTCAAAGGCGAGTTGGCGTCAGCGCCGCTGCTGGACAGTTTCGTCGCGGCCGCCGGATTTATCGAGAACCTCGGCCTGGACGTACCCACCGCTGTCGGGCAGATGAGCTTTGCCAAGGATGACCCGGACCGCTTCTTCTTTGAAGCCTTGAGCATCTTCTGGAAGGCCTTGGAAGATCACCTGCTGGACCAATCGCCACCGATCATGACCTATAACCGGATGTTCTCGCTGTTCGGCGAAAACACCCCGGAAAACCTCAAGCTGCTCAGTGATCCGCTGCTGCGGCCGCTGTCGCACCTGATGATCGACGAATTCCAGGACGTTTCGCCGCAGATTGTCTCGTGGATCCGCGCCAGCCTGCGCGAGATCCGCAGCCGTGGCCCTGCGATTCATATCGGGCGCGGCGCCCAGCGCTCATCGTTGCTGTGTGTGGGGGATGACTGGCAGTCGATCTATGGCTGGCGGGGCAGTTCGCCCAAGTACTTCATGGCCTTCGACAAGGAGTTCCCGTCGCCGTCTACTACCCGCGTGATGCTGGGCGAGAACTACCGCAGTCACCAACACATCATTGATGCGGCCGAGCACATCGTGCGCGCCGCACCGGCGATTCCTGGCAAGAAAGCCAAGGCCAGTGGCGCGCCCCAGGCCTTGGTACCGGTCAAGGTGCTGGAACGGGACGACGCGGCATTGGGTCGGCAGCTGTCGGAGCATTACCAGAAGGGCGATTCGATCTTGATGCTTTATCGAAAAAGTAGCGATAAGTCATTGATTGAAGAGCATATTAGTTCTGTAGTTAATGTGGATTCTAGCTTGCCGCCCCAGGCACGCAGGCTGAAGCAATTGACCTATCACAGTGCGAAGGGCCTGCAGGCGGACGCGGTGTTTATGCTTGGGGATTGCCAGCATGTCACCAGCTCGCCGTATAAAAACCAGGTATACCGGATGGCGGGCCTGGGCAATGCTGGCGACAGCGAGCCCTATGACAATGCGCAAAAGGACGAAGTGCTGCGCCTGGCCTATGTGGGCATCACCCGCGCCGTGAGCCATTGCTATTGGTACGTGGAAAAGCCCGAAGGCCAGGCAGTGAATGTGCCCAAGGCGTCGGAGCGGGTGGATGGCAAAAAAGCCTTCTTCGATGATCAACGCAACTGAGGGTGCACCGCAGCTAGCCTGTGAGCGGGCTTGCGAATCAGGCCCGCAGGGATTGCGGCGGCACAAACGACTCCAGCTCATCCTCCACCGCTTCGATGATGCGTTCCACATCGGCGGCATTCATTACTGTGGCGCAGGGGATGCCGGCGATGGCGATCAGCGTCTCGCCGCTGGCGCGGTTGAACAATCGAACGATCATGCTGCCGGGCGCGTCCATGCTGCCCTCAAAGCCCATTGGATGGAAATGCCAGCGCATCAACTGGCAGGCGTTGGGGAACGTCACTTTGTTCATGTTGCCCACCTTGTTCATAGAGCGCTTCCTTTAGCTCGTGGCAGGGGGGCCATGACCTTCACTGGTCATGGCGTTCAAGCATTCAAAATAGCATCCGCTCGCAATCGCAAGGTGACTTTTTCGGCCCCGTCTGGCGGTTGTTTTGCGTTAGGTTGATACAGGTCATGTCCTGCTTGAGGTTGGGCAATAGGCCATTAGTCAGAAGAGCCCACTGGCCATTGAAGACTCCGGCAAAATTCGGCAATCTTCACGGTTTACCCGCCGCAGAGCCCTCCATGCCTGACATCGCTCCAGACGATGATTCCCAGCAATCCCACGCCACACGCGAGCTGGTGCTACGCCACCACCTGTGTTGGCGCCATCGGGACCTGGAGGGCGTAATGTCCTACTACCATCCGGACATCCAGTACCACGACTTTTTCCAGAACCGTGTCGTCGGTTACGCCGAGTTGCGTGAATACCTGCAAGCCAGCATGCCGCGCGAGGCCGACGAAGCGATCGAGCACAGTGATCGCATCCGCGCCGATGGCGACACCGCGTTCATCCAGTACCGCATCACCTTGCGTGGCGGCCACGGGCTGGTGTCATTCCGCACCAGCGAAGCCATCACGGTACGTGACGGGCTGATCTGGCGGGTCAATGAATACGCGTCCCTGGTGCATGAGCAGCCCGCCCAGGCCGCGCGGCCTTCGGTCAGCCGCCTGGGCTTGTCGCCCCAGCAGTTGGGGCACATGGCCAATGACCTGCAGCAGTACTTCCAGCACAAACAACCCTACCTGGACCCGGAACTGGACCTGCAGCGGGTTTCAAAGGAATGTGGCTACAGCCGCAATCAGATTTCCTACCTGCTGAACCAGGTGCTGGGGCAAAGCTTCTATCGCTACGTCAACCAGGCTAGGCTCCAGCACTTGCTGGCGGCGCTGGACAAGGCCGTCCCGCCGATAAAGGTCGACGACCTGGCATTCGCCGCGGGTTTCAACTCGCTGTCGGCGTTCTACAGCGCGTTCCGCCAGCACACTGGCCAGTCGCCCAAGGCCTACGTCAAACAAATTTCCCTGCGTGCACGCGCGCAAGACAGCCCCTGACACCGCGCTCTAGGATCCAACCTATCGAAACGAGGTAGGGGATCCCGGCATGCCGGCATGGCGCAACATCAGCTTATGGATGGACCAGTTGGACGAGCCGCTGCACGCGCGGCCGTCGCTGGAACATGACCTGGACGTCAACGTGGCCATTATCGGCGCCGGCTATACCGGGCTGTGGACCGCGTACTACCTGAAACGCCAGGCGCCCGAACTGAACATCGCGATCATCGAAGCCCAGACCGCAGGCTTTGGTGCCTCCGGACGTAACGGTGGCTGGTTGATGGGTAACGTGCTGGGTGAAGACCGCCTGTTGGCCGGCCTGAGGCCAGAACAACGCCGCGCCTCGTTTGACCTGCTGCATGCCATCCCCGATGAAGTGGCCCAGGTGCTGGCGCGTGAAGGCATCGACTGCGACTACCGCAAGGGCGGCGCCCTTTACTGCGCCGCGCGTTACCCTGAGCAGGAAGTCAGCCTGCGTCGCTACTTGGACAAGCTCTACGCCCAGGGCCTGACCGAAGCCGACTATCGCTGGCTCAGTCCGCCACAACTGGCCGAACAGATTCGCATCGCCAAGCCTTATGGCGGTATCTATGCGCCGCACGTAGCGACTATCAACCCCGCCAAGCTGGTGCGCGGGCTGGCGCGGGTGGTCGAGCGCATGGGCGTGACGATCTACGAAAACAGCCCGGCCACGCACTGGCAGTCGGGCAGTGTGCGCACGGCCAAGGCCAGTGTTCGTGCTGCCTGGGTGGTGCCGGCAGTGGAGGGCTATGCCAACACCTTGCCGCTTTTGGGCCGTTACCAACTGCCGGTGCAAAGCTTGATCGTCGCCACCGAGCCGTTGCCGGCCAGTACCTGGGAGGCAATCGGCCTGAGCCATGGCCAAGCCTTTGGCGAAAGCAGCCGCCAGGTTACCTATGGCCAGCGTACGGCGGACAACCGCCTGGTGTTCGGCGCCCGTGGCGGTTACCAGTTTGCCGGGAAGCTGCGCCACGACTTCGATCTGACTGACAGCGAGGTCGAGCTGCGTCGCTACCTGTTCGGTGAGCTTTTCCCACAGCTCAAGCACGTGAACATTACCCATTCCTGGGGCGGCAACCTGGGCATGTCGCGCAATTTCCGACCGCACATGCTGTGCGACCACAAAACCGGCATCGCGCTCTCGGGCGGGTATGGCGGCGAGGGCGTCGGCGCCACCAACCTGGGTGGCCGCACCCTGGCCGACCTGATCCTGGGCCGCGACACTGCGCTGATCCATCAACCCTGGGTGATCCGCGAACGTGGCCTGGACGCACTCAAGCCCTGGGAACCCGAACCCTGCCGCTGGTTGGGCTACAACGCGATCATTCGCAGTTTCGTCCATGAAGACCAGGTGTTGGCCAACCCCAATACCGCCCCTTGGCGCCGCAAGCTGGCGACCGGCGTGGCCGGGTTCATGGAAGGTTTCATGCACTAAGTCGTTTCACTTACACGGGAAAACCCATGAGCATCACTCAATTCAAAGACACGCTGAACGCCCACCTGCCGGACTCGTCGCCCGTCGCCGTGCCCCTGGGTGAGCCCATCGCCGTGGCCTCGACCCTGAGCGTCGAGCGCAACGACGGTGTCGAGACCGGCATCTGGGAATGCACCCCAGGCGTCTGGCGTCGACAGATCAAATCCCAGGAGTTTTGCCACTTTATCCAGGGCCGCTGCACCTTTACCCCTGACAACGGTGAAGTCGTCCACATAGAAGCCGGTGATGCACTGATGTTGCCGGCCAACAGCACTGGTATCTGGGATATCCAGGAGACCGTGCGCAAGACCTACGTGTTGATTCTGTAACGCTTTGATCCTTGATCGCCTGCCATAACAACAGCCCTAAAACCGCCAGGAAATCGAACCATGAAAGCCATTGCCCTGTTGCCCTTGATGTTGGTGGCCTCTATCGGCCAGGCCGCCGAGACGGTGAAAATCTACAACTGGTCGGACTACATTGCGCCGGACACCACCAAGAACTTCCAGAAAGAAACCGGCATCGGTTTCACCTACGATGTGTACGACAGCAATGAAACCCTGGACGGCAAGTTGATGACCGGTCAATCCGGCTACGACGTGGTGTTCCCGTCCAACCATTTCATGGCCCGGCAGATCCAGGGCGGCGCGTTGAAGAAGCTCGACAAGAGCCAGTTGCCCAACTGGAAGAACCTCAACCCGGTGCTGCTCAAGGCCCTGGAAAACAACGATCCGGGCAATGCCCATGGCTTCCCGTACCTGTGGGGCAGCACCGGCATCGGCTACAACATCGATAAGGTCAAGGCGGTCTTGGGTGACAACGCGCCGGTCGATTCCTGGGACTTGATCTTCAAGCCGGAGAACATGGCCAAGCTGCAGAAATGCGGGGTGGCGATTCTGGATAACGGCCCGGAGCTGCTGCCGGCCGCGCTCAACTACCTGGGCTTGCCGCACCACAGCAAGAAGCCCGAGGACTACAAGAAAGCGGAAGACCTGCTGATGAAAGTCAGGCCTTATGTGGCGTACTTCCATTCCTCGAAATACACCGCGGACCTGGCAAA
Organism: Pseudomonas simiae; assembly: GCF_000934565.1. Classification (NCBI taxonomy): domain Bacteria; kingdom Pseudomonadati; phylum Pseudomonadota; class Gammaproteobacteria; order Pseudomonadales; family Pseudomonadaceae; genus Pseudomonas; species Pseudomonas simiae. Next base: position 2,950,219 of record NZ_CP010896.1, read on the forward strand.
CGGCGATATCTGCGTGGCGGTTGGGTTCTCCGGCGACATCCTGCAGGCTGAAAGCCGTGCCAAAGAAGCCAAGAACGGCGTGAACATCGGCTACAACATTCCCAAGGAAGGCGCCGCGATCTGGTTCGACATGGTCGCCATGCCCGCCGATGCGCCCAACGAGAAAGCTGGCTATGCGTTCATGAACTACCTGTTGCGCCCGCAAGTGATGGCCAGCATCACCAACTACGTGCATTACGCCAACGGCAACCAAGCCGCCGACAGCCTGGTGGACCCGGCGATCAAGGCCGACACCAAGATCTACCCGAGCCCCGAGATGATGGGCAAGCTGTTCGCGCTGGAAGCCATGCCGCTGAATATCGACCGGGTGCGCACGCGGGTATGGAACACCATTCGCACCGGTAAGTAAGTGCCACGCCCGCCCCCCTGTGGGAGCGGGCTTGCCCGCGAATACGGAATGTCAGATCAATAGATCTGGCGACTGGTGTACCGCATTCGCGGGCAAGCCCGCTTCCACATTTAAACCGAGTACAACCTCGGGCTCAGGGGTTTTCCAGGTCATGCCCCAACGACTGGATAAATAACGAAAACAGCTCCGGCTGTGATGAGATATCCAGCTTCGCGTACAAATGCCGACGGTGCACCTTCACCGTATCCGGCGAGATGTTCAGGCGCTCAGCCATGGCCTTGGACGAGAACCCGCGCAGCACCAGGCGGGCGATTTCCAATTCGCGCTCCGATAGCACGCCGCAGCCAAACTGACTCAATGCATCCCTGATCTGGCTGTCCATCGCCGGCGCTCGCTGGGTGCTTTGCTGCCAGTGCTGCTGCATCAACGGCAGTACCCAGGCCGCCACGGTGGTCATCAGCCCGGTCTCTTCAAGGCTGAAGCGTCGCTGCATGCCCAGCGACAGCGATAAGGTCCCCGCACCCGGCAATTGCAGAATGAACTGCACCTCGTCTTCCAGCACGTTGTCGTGGAAGTAATTGAGGAAGTATTCACTCTGGCGAAAGTGGTCCGGCGCCACTTCCTCCAGGCGATACACACCGCTGGCATACCCCTCACGGCAGGCCTGGAAAAAGGGGTCGAGCAAATACAAGCCATTGAGGTACACCAGCATCGACGCTGGTTTGCTGCTGGGCTGGGCGTCGTATTCTTCGAGGGCCTGGGGCGGCCCCTCCAATGGGTAGAAGATCGCCAGGGCGTTATCGAAGGGCAGGCACTGATGCAGCAACAACACCAGCTGTTTCCAGAAGCGCTCGGTGCCGATGTGCGCGACGGTGCGGCCCAGGCCGGCGTGCATGCCGACTTCGCGAAACAGGCTCATGTGACAGGCTCCCACCCACAAAACATCGGCCAAGGGTTCGGCTTTTGCCGGGTGGCGTCAAGGGGAGTACGCCAATAGGGGAATTGGCTGATATGAACGTCGCGTTTATCGTCGCCATCATTCAGCGGGAAACATAGCCCGTGACTCATCAGACTTTTCGTTTCTGCCTCACACCAAGAACAACGACAGAGGATAACGATATGAGCACTTCCCCCACGCCCGATGGCGTGCTGAAACCCACCTTGAGTGTCTTCGATGTAGTCGCCATTACCGTATCGGCGGTGACGCCGGCCAGTTCCGTGTTTGTGATTGCGCCCTTTGCCATCCAGCAGGCGGGTAGCGGGGTGTTCCTGGCGTTCGTGATGGCCGGTCTGCTTGCCTTGATGTTTGCCTTTTGCTACGCCGAGCTGGGCCGTGCACACAACAGCGCCGGGGGCGAGTATGTGTACGCCAAGCGCGTGTTTGGTGGCATGGCGGGTTATGCGACGTTCCTGACCGTGCTGGTGATGTTGCTGTTTATCCCGCCGGTACTCGCCACGGGAGCCGCGACTTACCTGAACAACGCGCTGGGCACGAAGTTTGACTCGCAAACCGTGGCGCTGGTGATCGTGGTGTGCAGCTACGCCCTGGGCATCCTCAATATCAAGCTGAATGCCTGGATCACCGGCACCTGCCTGCTGCTTGAAGTGGCGGCGCTGCTGGTGATCGTGGTGATCGGTTTCGGCAACCCGGTGCAACCGGCCAGCGTGCTGTTCCAGCCGCAGATCGTCGAAAACGGCGTGCTGCACCTGGCGCCCTGGGCCCTGGTGATCGGCGCGGTGGGCATCGGTCTGTTTTCCTACAATGGCTATGGTCCGGCGGTGTTGCTTGCCGAGGACATGAAGTGCGGCGGCAAAGGCGTGCACAAGGCGGTGCTGTGGTCCCTGGGGCTGGTGGTGATCATCGAACTGGTGCCCATCACCGCGTTGTTGATCGGCGCGCCGTCGCTCAGTGAAATGATCAGCAGCCCGGACCCTATCGGCTATCTGTTGACCAGCCACGGCAATGAAACCCTCTCGCGGTTGGTCAGCGCCGGGATCTTCCTGTCGGTGTTCAATGCCATCGTCGCCATCGTGATCCAGATCGGCCGCGTAGTGTTCAGCAGCGGCCGCGATGCGCTGTGGACGCCGAGCATCAACAAACTGTTCACTCGCATTCACCCGCGCTGGGATTCGCCGTGGTTGGCTACGCTGTTCCTGGCGATTCCTTCGGCGCTGCTCAGTTTCAGCTCCAACCTGGCCGACCTGACCTCGTTCAGCGTCTTGCTGATCATGCTGGTGTACCTGGTGGTGGCGTTGAGTGCGTTGATGAGCCGGGTGCTGCTGCGTGATCGCGAGCATCCCTATCGCATGCCGCTGTGGCCCCTGCCGGCGTTGGTCGCGGTACTGGGCGCGGGCTATCTATTGGTCACCTTGGTGGCGGCGGCCTCGATCCGCGACATCATGATCATTGTCGGCTTGCTGGCCCTGTCGGTGATTCTGTATTGCATCAGTGGCCGGTTGAGTCCGGTCTTCCAGAAATTGTAAGGAGTGGTTATGCGCGCACGTCAATTGGGCATCACGTTGGGACTGGGCACGCCCGGTGAGTGGAACGCCATCACCGATGTGCCGGGAATCCGGGTCGGCCACAGCACGATCAAGACGCTTGTCGATGGCAAGCACGTGCGTACCGGCGTCAGTGTGATCCAACCGCGCGCTGGCGAGGCGCGCCAGCAACCGTGCTTTGCCGGCTATCACGTGCTCAATGGCAATGGTGATGCCACCGGCCTTGAGTGGATCAACGAAGCAGGGCTGTTGACCACGCCGCTGGCCATCACCAACACCCACAGCATTGGCGTTGTGCGCGACAGCCTGATCGCCCTGGAGCGCGAACGCGTGGCGGACCCGGCGGTGTACTGGTGCATGCCGGTGGTGATGGAAACCTATGACGGTCTGCTCAATGACATCTGGGGTCAGCACGTCGGCCCCGAGCATGTGCGTGAAGCCGTGGACAACGCCGAAACCGGTCCGGTGCAGGAAGGCGCAGTCGGCGGCGGAACCGGCATGATCTGCCATGAGTTCAAAGGCGGCATTGGCACGGCTTCGCGATGCTTGCCGGCAGAGCAGGGCGGTTGGACCGTCGGCGTGCTGGTGCAGGCCAACCATGGCAAGCGCCAGGAACTGCGGGTGGATGGCTATCCGGTGGGGCGCCGGTTGATGGAGATTGCGTCGCCCTTTGCCGAACAGGGTACGCCAGGCATGGGCTCGATCGTGGTGATCCTTGCTACCGACGCGCCGTTGTTGCCGCACCAATGCCAGCGCCTGGCGCAACGCGCGTCCATCGGCATTGCACGTACCGGCGGCGGTACCGAGGATTCCAGCGGCGATCTGTTCCTGGCCTTTGCCACCGGTAACCGCGATTTGCCGGCGGCGGATTACGGGCGCAAGGGCCTGCCTTTCAGCAGCGCGTTGCAGATGGTCAATAACGACCATATTTCGCCGCTGTTCAGCGCTGCGGCGGAGGCGGTGGAAGAGTCCATCATCAATGCGATCTTGGCCGGAGAGGACATGCTCACCGATCAAGGTGTCCTGGTGCCCGGACTGGAGGGTGAAACGCTGTTGGCGGCCTTGCACAAGACGGGGTGGAGTGTGTCCCGGTAATCGGGGGCACCTTAAGTTATTAATTCAAGTAGTGGCTGTTTAATGTTGCCAATGACACCCTGCCAATATATTGGATCCACAATTAACAGCGCCGCTCTAGTTGAGCGGCGTTAGTGCTATTTAATATTTAAATAAGTGGAGGTGGGTTTTCGGCGGGCAAACCCAAGTTAACCCAGCAAACACGGCGCGGAACTTTATTTGGGTTGATGATGAGTCAGGTTTTGCCGCTGGAAAAGATGTAGACGAAAGATTTCAAGTTGTGTCAGTTTTCTTACGCCTTCAAAAGAGGCGAGTGATAGGACGATCTCGCCCGCGAGGTTCCTATCGAAAAAAGACTGATGCACTTGCACACAAGGAAGTACGTTTATGTCAAAAGTAAAAGACAAGGCTATCGTATCGGCGGCGCAAGCCAGCACCGCTTACTCGCAAATCGATAGCTTCAGCCATCTGTACGACCGTGGCGGCAACCTCACGGTCAATGGCAAACCCTCCTACACCGTTGATCAGGCAGCCACCCAGCTGCTGCGCGACGGCGCCGCGTACCGGGACTTTGACGGCAACGGCAAGATCGACCTGACCTACACCTTCCTGACCTCGGCCTCTTCGAGCACCATGAACAAACATGGCATCTCGGGCTTCAGCCAGTTCAACGCACAGCAGAAAGCACAGGCCGTACTGGCCATGCAATCCTGGGCGGACGTAGCCAAGGTCACCTTCACCGAGAAAGCCAGCGGCGGTGACGGGCACATGACCTTCGGCAACTACAGCAGCGGCCAGGACGGCGCAGCGGCCTTCGCCTACCTGCCCGGCACCGGCGCAGGCTACGATGGCACGTCGTGGTACCTGACCAACAACAGCTACACGCCGAACAAGACCCCGGACCTGAACAACTACGGCCGGCAGACCCTCACCCACGAAATCGGCCACACCCTGGGCCTGGCTCACCCTGGCGACTACAACGCCGGGAATGGCAACCCGACCTACAACGACGCGACCTATGGACAGGACACGCGTGGCTACAGCCTGATGAGCTACTGGAGCGAGAGCAATACCAATCAGAACTTCAGCAAAGGCGGCGTCGAAGCTTACGCCTCCGGCCCGCTGATCGACGACATTGCGGCGATCCAGAAGCTCTACGGCGCCAACTACAGCACCCGTGCCAGCGACACCACCTACGGGTTCAACTCCAACACCGGGCGTGATTTCCTTAGCGCAACGTCGAACGCCGACAAGCTGGTGTTCTCGGTGTGGGACGGTGGCGGCAACGACACCCTGGACTTCTCCGGCTTCACCCAGAACCAGAAGATCAACCTCAATGAAGCGTCGTTCTCCGACGTGGGCGGCCTGGTGGGCAACGTGTCCATCGCCAAGGGCGTGACCATCGAGAACGCTTTCGGCGGCGCCGGCAATGACTTGATCATTGGTAACAACGCGGCCAACGTGATCAAAGGCGGGGCCGGCAACGACCTCATCTACGGCGGCGGCGGAGCGGACCAGCTGTGGGGCGGCGCGGGCAGTGACACCTTTGTGTTCGGTGCCAGTTCCGACTCCAAGCCTGGGGCGGCGGACAAGATCTTTGACTTTGCCTCCGGTTCCGACAAGATCGACCTGTCCGGCATCACCAAGGGCGCAGGCCTGACCTTCGTCAATGCCTTCACCGGGCATGCCGGCGACGCTGTGCTGACCTACGCCGCAGGCACCAACCTGGGCACCTTGGCAGTGGACTTCTCCGGTCACGGCGTGGCGGACTTCCTCGTCACCACCGTCGGCCAGGCTGCGGTCAGCGACATCGTGGCGTGATGCACGGGCGCGGCGCTTCGGCGCCGCGCTTTACCGATGGAGCGTGAACATGCAGCGTTTTTTCAAAATGATCACCGGCGTATTGCAGGTGATGTTCGTGTCGGCAGGAGCCCACGCAATGGCGAGCAGTCTTGTATTACCCACCACCGCCCAATTGGCGGGCCACTGGCAATTGCATCAACACGATCAGGTGTGTGCGCTGGACCTGCTGGAGCAAGCGAATGCCTTGGCTGGCGATGTGGCCTGTGTGGCGCAGTGGCTCGGTGATAAACCCTTGACCTGGTCGCCGACGCCGGATGGCATCTGGCTGATGAACGCCGAAGGCAGCGGTATTACTCACCTCAATCGGCAGAAAGAGGGTGAATATACCGGTCGCACACCCACCGGTCTTGAAGTTGTATTGCAACGCGCACCTTAGTTGCCGTTATAAGCTTATAACTTGAATATATTAGTTGGCCGCTCCGTTATGTGGGGCTGGGGCAACTATTGCGCGCAATTTGTTTCAGGGAAGATCAGAAAACATGGCGAAGTCCCATGCCGTCGCGCCGTTATTCAAGGCGCTGGGTGAATACAAACGTATTTTGATCAGTGTTGGCTGTTTTACGGCATTGATTAACCTGCTGATGCTGGTGCCGTCGATTTATATGCTGCAAGTGTATGACCGCGTGCTGTCCTCCCAGAATGAAACCACCCTGGTGATGTTGACACTGATGGTCGTGGGGTTCTTTGCGTTTATTGGCACGCTTGAGGCGATCCGCAGTTTTATCGTTATCCGTATCGGCAGCCAGTTGGAGCGGCGTTTCAACCTGCGTGTGTACAAGGCCGCGTTTGAGCGCAACCTGCAACGTGGGCAGGGACATGCCGGGCAATCCCTTGGCGATTTGACCCATATCCGCCAATTCATCACGGGACCGGCGCTGTTCGCGTTTTTCGATGCGCCGTGGTTTCCCCTCTACCTGTTTGTGATCTTCCTGTTCAACGTATGGCTGGGCGTGCTGGCCACCGCGGGCGCAGTGCTGTTGATCGGCCTGGCGTGCCTGAATGAATACCTGACCAAAAAGCCGTTGGGCGAGGCCAGTGGTTATTCCCAGCAATCCACGCAATTGGCCACCAGCCACTTGCACAATGCCGAAACCATCCAGGCCATGGGCATGCTCGGTGCGCTGCGCCAACGTTGGTTTGCAGTGCATTCGCAGTTTCTCGGCTTGCAGAACCAAGCCAGTGATACCGGCTCAGTCGTGACCTCGCTGAGCAAATGCCTGCGCCTGTGCCTGCAATCGCTGGTGCTGGGCTTGGGGGCATTGCTGGTGATCAAGGGCGATATGACCGCCGGGATGATGATCGCCGGTTCCATTCTGATGGGGCGAGTGCTCAGCCCCATCGACCAGTTGATTGCGGTGTGGAAGCAATGGAGTTCGGCCAAGCTGGCCTACCAGCGGCTGGATGATCTGTTGCGCGAATTTCCGCCGGAAGTGGAGCAGATGAAGCTGCCGGCGCCCAAAGGTCAGGTCAGTTTCGAACAGGTCAGCGCGGGCCCGCCCGGCCGGCGTGTGGCGACCTTGCATCAAGTCAGTTTCAACCTGGTCGCCGGTGAAGTGCTCGGGGTTCTGGGGGCATCGGGCTCCGGCAAATCGACCCTGGCCCGTGTGTTGGTGGGGGTATGGCCGACCCTGGCGGGCACCGTGCGCCTGGATGGTGCGGACATTCACCGCTGGGACCGCGACGACCTCGGCCCCCACATCGGCTACCTGCCCCAGGACATCGAACTGTTCAGCGGCAGCATTGCCGACAACATCGCGCGTTTTCGCCAGGCTGATCCTGAATCCGTGGTACGTGCCGCGCAGCAGGCCGGCGTGCATGAACTGATCCTGCGTTTACCTCAAGGCTACGACACGGTGCTGGGCGACAACGGCGGCGGCCTGTCGGGCGGTCAGAAACAACGGGTGGCGTTAGCGCGCGCCCTGTACGGCGGGCCGCGCCTGATCGTGCTGGACGAGCCCAACTCCAACCTCGATACCGTCGGCGAAGCGGCCCTGGCCAGCGCCATTGTGCAGATGAAAGCCCAGGGCAGCAGCGTGGTGCTGGTCACCCATCGCTCGTCCGCGCTGGCCCAGGCCGACAAGCTGCTGGTGCTCAGCGAGGGGCATTTGCAGGCATTCGGGCCGAGTCAGGAAGTGCTGCGGGCGTTGTCCGGCCAGCAGGAGCCGCCTAGAGAGAAACCGGGCGTGAGTTTCAGTCGTCAGTACCAGGCCGGAAGGAATCCAGGCGCATGAGCAGCATCACTTTTGAACAACGCGACGCGAACTTCTTCGCGCGTATGGGCTGGCTGCTGACGGTGGTCGGGGCTGGCGGTTTTTTCCTGTGGGCCAGCCTGGCGCCGTTGGACCAGGGGATTCCGGTGCAGGGCACCGTAGTGGTATCGGGCAAGCGCAAGGCGGTGCAAACCCTGAGCCCCGGCGTGGTCAGCCGGATTTTGGTGAAGGAGGGCGAACGGGTGAAGCAAGGCCAGCCGCTGTTTCGTCTCGACCAGACTCAGCACCAGGCCGATGTGCAGTCCCTGCAAGCCCAGTACCGCATGGCCTGGGCCAGCGTGGCACGCTGGCAGAGCGAGCGCGACAACCGGGCCAGCATCCTCTTTCCGCCTGAACTGAGCGCCAATCCCGACCCCGCCCTGGCGCTGGTGCTGGAAGGTCAGCGTCAATTGTTCAGCAGCCGTCGCGAAGCCTTTGCCCGGGAGCAGGCCGGTATCCGCGCCAATATCGACGGCGCCACCGCACAGTTGAACGGCATGCGCCGTGCCCGCAGCGACCTGACCGCCCAGGCCCAATCCCTGCGCGATCAACTGAGCAATCTGCAACCCTTGGCCGACAATGGCTACATCCCGCGCAATCGGCTGATGGACTACCAGCGGCAGTTGTCTCAGGTGCAACAGGACCTGGCGCAGAACACCGGCGAAAGTGGCCGGGTAGAGCAGGGCATTCTCGAATCGCGGTTGAAACTGCAGCAGCACAGTGAGGAATACCAAAAGGAGGTGCGCAGCCAGTTGGCCGATTCGCAACTGCGTAGCCTGACCCTGGAGCAGCAACTTACCTCGGCGGGGTTCGACCTGCAGCACAGCGAAATCAACGCGCCGGCAGATGGCATCGCGGTCAATCTCAGCGTGCACACCGAAGGCGCCGTGGTGCGTGCCGGTGAAACCCTGCTGGAAATCGTGCCCCAGGACACGCGCCTGGAGGTGGAAGGGCACTTGCCGGTGCATTTGGTCGACAAGGTTGGCACCCACCTGCCGGTCGACATCCTGTTCACCGCCTTCAACCAGAGCCGCACACCGCGTGTGCCGGGGGAGGTCAGCCTGATTTCCGCTGACCAGATGCTCGACGAAAAAACCGGCGCGCCCTATTACGTGCTGCGCACCACGGTCAGCGAAGCGGCCCTGGAAAAACTCCACGGGCTGGTGATCAAGCCGGGCATGCCCGCCGAGATGTTCGTGCGCACCGGCGAGCGCTCGTTGCTCAATTACCTGTTCAAGCCGCTGCTCGACCGTGCCGGCTCCGCGTTGACCGAGGAGTAGGCATGAAGCACATGTTTATCGCCTTGCTGTTGACCAGCGCGAGTGCCCAGGCCGCCATGGGCCCGTTCGATGTCTATGAGCAGGCCTTGCGTAACGATCCCGTGTTCCTTGGCGCCATCAAGGAGCGCGACGCCGGTCTGGAAAACCGCGCCATCGGCCGCGCCGGGCTATTGCCGAGGCTCTCGTACAACTACAACAAGGGCCGCAACAATTCCCAAGCGACCTTGCCGGACGGGCGAGGTGGCAATTACCACGACGACCGCAACTACAACAGCTACGGCTCTACCTTCAGCCTGCAACAGCCGCTGTTCGACTACGAGGCCTATGCCAATTACCGCAAGGGCGTGGCCCAGGCATTGTTCGCCGATGAAAGCTTTCGCGACAAGAGCCAGGCGCTGCTGGTGCGGGTGCTGACGTATTACACCCAGGCGTTGTTCGCCCAGGACCAGATCGACATCGCGCGTGCCAAGAAGAAGGCGTTCGAACAGCAATTCCAGCAGAACCAGCATTTGTTCCAGCAAGGCGAGGGGACTCGCACGGACATTCTGGAAGCCGAATCACGCTACGAATTGGCCACCGTCGAAGAGATCCAAGCCTTGGACGAACAGGATGCGTCCCTGCGGGAACTGGGCGCCTTGATCGGCGTGCAGAGCGTCAACATCCATGACCTGGCCCCGCTGAACCAGGGGTTTGCCGCGTTCACCCTGACGCCGGCCAACTATGACACCTGGCATGAGCTGGCGATCAGCAACAACCCCACGCTGGCCTCCCAGCGCCAGGCTCTGGAAGTGGCGCGTTATGAAGTTGAGCGCAATCGCGCCGGGCATTTGCCCAAGGTCACGGCCTATGCCAGCTCGCGACAACAGGAGTCCGACAGCGGCAACACCTACAACCAGCGCTATGACACCAACACCATCGGCGTCGAAGTCAGCCTGCCGCTGTATGCCGGTGGCGGTATCTCCGCGTCCACGCGCCAGGCCAGCCGCGCCATGGAGCAGGCCGAGTACGAACTGGAGGGCAAGACCCGCGAAACCCTGATCGAACTGCGTCGGCAGTTCAGCGCGTGCCTGTCGGGGGTGAGCAAGTTGCGTGCGTATCAAAAGGCACTGGTGTCTGCCGAAGCGCTGGTGGTGTCGACCCAGCAAAGCATCCTCGGCGGCGAGCGGGTCAACCTGGATGCGTTGAACGCCGAGCAGCAGCTCTACAGCACCCGCCGCGACCTGGCACAGGCACGGTATGACTACCTGATGGCCTGGACCAAATTGCATTACTACGCCGGCAACCTGCGGGACACCGACCTGGCAAAAGTCGATGAGGCCTTCGGCCCCATGAAGTAGGCCTCTATAACAACAATAAGGATGGTTTCTATGATCACCGATTCGCCGCGTTTCAAACCGTTTACCGCCACCTCCTTGCTGCTGTTGTCCGTTGCGGCGCAAGCGGCCTACACCGAGAGCGGCCAGCCAGGGAACGCCGCCAGTTGGCGTTCCAGCGAGTTCCAGAGCGACTGGGGGTTGGGACGCATGAAGGCGGATGAAGCTTACGCTGCCGGCATTACCGGCAGCGGGGTAAAGATCGGCGCACTGGACTCAGGCTTCGATCCCAACCATCCGGAGGCCTCCAGGGATCGTTATCACGCCGTCAGCGCCAGCGGCAGTTACGTCGATGGCAGCGCCTTCAGCACCACCGGTGCGCTTAACCCTAACAATGATTCTCACGGTACCCATGTTACCGGCACGATGGGCGCAGCCCGCGACGGCGTGGGCATGCACGGCGTGGCGTACAACGCACAACTCTACGTGGGCAATACCAACGCCAACGACAGCTTCCTGTTTGGCCCGACGCCCGATCCCAAATACTTCAAGGCGGTGTACAGCGCCCTGGTGGATTCCGGTGTGCGGGCAATCAACAACAGCTGGGGCAGCCAACCCAAGGATGTCAGTTACCGCACTCTCGCTGACCTGCATGCGGCCTACGCCCAGCACTACAACCAGGGCACCTGGCTGGATGCGGCGGCGGACGTGGCCAAAGCCGGTGTCATCAACGTCTTCAGCGCCGGCAACAGTGGTTACGCGAACGCCAGCGTGCGCTCGGCGTTGCCGTATTTCCAGCCGGAATTGGAAGGACACTGGCTGGCGGTGTCGGGCCTGGACAAGGCCAACAACCAGAAATACAACCAGTGTGGCATTGCCAAATACTGGTGCATTTCCACCCCCGGTGCGTTGATCAACAGCACCATCCCCGACGGCGGTTATGGCGTCAAATCCGGCACTTCGATGTCGGCGCCCCATGCTACCGGCGCGTTGGCGCTGGTGATGGAGCGCTACCCCTATATGACCAACGAGCAGGCGTTGCAGGTGTTGTTGACCACCGCCACGCAGCTCGATGGTTCCCTCACCCAGGCGCCCACGACCACCGTAGGTTGGGGTGTGCCGGACCTGGGACGGGCGATGCACGGCCCGGGGCAGTTACTCGGGCCTATGAACGTCAGCCTCGCGGCCGGGCAGGGCGATGTATGGAGCAACGGCATCTCCGACCAGGCCTTGCTGCGGCGCCAGGCCGAGGACGCCACCGAGCACAGCGCTTGGCAGCAGACCCTGATCGACAAGGGCTGGCAAAACGGCGTGGGCGCCAATGCCAGCCAGCAGGACCAAACGGACTACGCTGTCGGCACGGCACGCGATCAAGCGGCCGCGACGCGGATCTATGAAGGCAGCCTGATCAAGTCCGGCGCGGGTACGCTGGTACTCAGCGGCGACAGCACCTATCGCGGGGCGACCACCGTCAACGGCGGGTTGCTGGCAGTCAACGGCTCGCTGACCTCTGCGGTGACGGTCAACGACAGCGGCACACTGGGCGGCTCCGGGCGGATTGCCGCGCTGTCGGTTCACCCGGGTGGCCGCGTAGCACCGGGCAACTCCGTGGGCACCTTGCAGGTGGCGGGTGACGTGAACCTGGGGGCAGGTTCGACCTATGCGGTGGAACTCACGCCCACCGACAGCGACCGTATCGTCGCCGGCGGCAGGGCAATCCTGGGCGGCGGCAACGTCACCCTGGCTCTGGAAAATAGCCCGACCCTGCTTAGCGGCGCGCAGGCGCAAAGCCTGATCGGCCGCCAGTACACCATCCTGCAGGCGGTGGGGGGTATCCAGGGCCAATTTGGCCAGGTGTTGCCCGACTATCTGTTCCTCGGGGGCACCCTCGCTTACGCCACCGACGGCGTGCAGTTGGACGTGGTCCGCAATGACGCCACCTTCGCCAGCGTGGCGGCGACCCGCAACCAACGCAACGTAGCCGCTGCCGCCGAGCAATTGGGCGCGGGCAACCCCGTATATGAAAGCGTGCTGCAGTCGGATTCCATTGCGGTCGCGCAACAAGGCTTGCAGCAACTGTCCGGGGAGATCTACCCGGCGATTGGCGCCATGCTGATCAACGACAGCCAGTCGCTACGTGACGCCGTGGGCGAGCGTTTGCGCCATGTGCCGGTCAACGCTGAAAGCAACCTGTGGCTCAAGGCACTTGGCGCCTGGGGCAAGGCCGACAGCCGCAGTGAGACGGCGGGTTCAACCACGTCCCTCGGTGGTTTGCTGGGCGGCGTGGAGGGTGCGCTGGACGAGCAGACTCGCGTGGGGCTGGTCGCCGGTTACAGCGATAGCTCATTGAACATGGGCAGCGGTACACACTCCTCGGCGTCCATCGACAGTTATCACCTCGGCGCGTATGCCGGGCGCGAGCTGGGCGATTGGCGCGTCAGTGCCGGTGGCGCCTACAGCTGGCATCGCGGTGATGTAAAGCGTGATCTGCACTACGGCGCTGTCAGCGGTAAACAGAACGCCAAGCTGGATGCGCACACGGCGCAACTCTTCACCGAAGCGGCCTACCGGATACACCTGCAACCCTTGGCACTGGAGCCGTTTGCCAACCTGGCATATGTGCACCTGGACAGTGAGGCGTTCCATGAAAAAGGCGCTGCTGCGGCGCTGGAGCGTGGTAGCGATCGCCGGGACGCCGTGCTCAGCACGCTTGGCATGCGCGCACTGAAAACCGTTGCCCTCAATGATCACCAACAGCTGCAGCTTTCTGGCTCGCTGGGGTGGCAGCACAGCCTCACCGCCATTGAATCCGAAGAACACCTGGCGTTTGTTGCCGGCGGGCCTTCATTCGCCGTGCGCAGTTCGCCCTTGCTGCGCGACGCCGCGCTGGTGGGCGTGCAGGCCAGCTTGGCGCTGAGCCCGGTCACGCGGGTCAACCTCGATTACAACGGCCAATTGGGTGGCCGGGAGAAAACCCAGGGTGTGGGGCTGAGCCTCAACTGGCAATTCTGAAGCGATTTACACACGTGCAATAAGAAAACTAAGGAAGGTCACCGTGAATACACGCAAGTCAGGGTTAACTACCGCCATCCGCACCGCCCTGGGCTATCCGCTCAAGGCCAACCGCAGCGTGCCATACGGTGCGTTACTGTGTTGCCTGGCAAGCCTGGGTACCGCCCAGGCCGCACCCTATGTGGAAACCGGCAAGCTGGGCGATGCCGCCAGCTGGCGCAGCAATGAGTTCAAGGCCGACTGGGGCCTGGGCGCTGTGCATGCGGATACCGCGTATGCCGCCGGCTACACCGGCAAAGGCGTCAAGCTGGGGATCTTCGATCAGCCGGTGTATGCCCAGCATCCGGAGTTCGCCAGCCCCGGCAAGGTGGTGACGATTGTCACCGAGGGAATTCGCCAATACACCGACCCGTACATTCCGGTGAAGGCCGGCGATGCGTTTCGTTATGACGGCACACCGTCCCTCGGTTCCAATGGCAAGCTCGGCAACCACGGAACCCACGTCGGCGGAATCGCCGCGGGTAACCGCGATGGCGGGCCGATGCACGGCGTGGCCTTTGATGCGCAAATCATCAGCGCCGAGAACGGTGACCCGGGTCCTGAAGACGGCATCATCCTCGGCAACGATGGCGCGGTGTACAAGGCCGGCTGGGACGCCTTGGTCGCCAGCGGCGCGCGGATCATCAACAACAGCTGGGGCATTGGCATCGGTGACCAGTACGCCAAGGGCGGGCGCGACCCGGCTTTCCCGAATTTCACGGTCAATGAAGCGCAGGCGCAGTTCAATAACATCCGGCCGATCCTCGGAACGATCGCCGGTGGCGCCTACCAGGGCGCGATCGACGCGGCCCGCAGCGGCGTGCTGACGATCTTCGCCGCCGGTAACGACTACAACCGCAATAACCCGGACGCGATTTCGGGGCTGGCGTACTTTGTGCCGGAGATTGCACCCAACTGGCTGTCCGTCGCGGCCTTGCAACAGAACCCGGACACCGCGAGCGCCGATCCGTATGTGATCAGTACGTTCTCTTCACGTTGCGGTTATGCGGCGAGCTTTTGCGTGTCGGCCCCCGGTACCAAGATCTACAGTTCCGTCATCAACGGCACCAACCTGGACAATCTCACCACCGATTACGCCAACTTCAACGGCACGTCCATGGCGGCGCCCCATGTAGCCGGCAGCGCGGCCGTGCTGATGGAGCGTTTCCCGTACATGAGCGGCGACCAGATTTCGACGCTGCTCAAGACTACCGCCACCGATCTCGGCGCACCGGGCATCGACTCGCTGTACGGCTGGGGCATGATCAACCTGGGCAAGGCGATCAATGGCCCGGGGATGTTTGTCACGGCCGAGGACATCCCGGCCGAGTTCCGCATCGACGGCGCCTATGGCAGCGGGCAGTTTGTCGCGGATTTGCCGGGCGTAGGCGCGATTGTCGATGCCGGCAAGCCGACTCAGCGCATCTGCAACGATGTGCATTGCGGGCTGGACCTGTGGAGCAATGACATCGCCGGGCACGGCGGCCTGACCAAACAGGGCATTGGCACGCTGATACTCACCGGCACCAATACCTACAGCGGCCCGACGTTGGTCAACCAGGGCCTGCTGGCGATCAATGGCTCGGTCACCTCGCCGGTGACCGTGAGCCAAAGTGGCGTGGTCGCAGGCTCAGGGCGCATCGGTTCACTGCTGGCGAAAGCCGGCGGCACGGTAGCGCCGGGCAACTCCATCGGCACCTTGAACGTGGCGGGGGATGTGACGTTTGAGGCCGGGTCGACCTACGCCGTGGAGCTGTCGCCCACCAACAGCGATCGTATTGTGGCGGGAGGCACCGCCACGTTGAACGGCGGCACGGTGACCCTCGCGCTGGAAAACAGCCCGACGCTGCTCAGTGGCGCACAGGCGCAAAGCCTGATCGGGCGCCAGTACAACATCCTGCAAGCCGCCGGCGGAGTTAGCGGCAGCTTTGGCGCGGTGCTGCCCAACTACCTGTTCCTTGGCGGCAATCTGAACTATGCGGCCAACGGCGTGCAACTGGACGTGGCGCGTAACGCCAACAGTTTTGCCAGCGTGGGGGCCACGGACAACCAGCGGGCCGTGGCCGCCTCCGCCGAGCAGTTGGGCGCGGGCAATGCCGTGTATGAGAGCCTGCTGCTGGCGCCGGATGCTGCTTCGGCGCAAGGTGCTTTCCAGCAACTGTCGGGGGAAATCTACCCGGCACTGGAAACCGCCCTGGTCAATGACAGCCGCTATGTACGCGAAGCCGTCGGCGAGCGCCTGCGCAATGGAGAGATGGGTGCGACCAGCGAGACCGTCGACACCCGTGGCAACGTGTGGGTGAAGGCCTTGGGCGCCTGGGGCAAGACCGACAGCCGCAGCGACACTGCAGGCTATACGACCTCCATCGGCGGCATGCTCGCCGGGGTGGACGGTGCACTCGACGAGTCCACGCGCATCGGCCTGGTCGCGGGCTACAGCGATACCTCACTGAACATGGGCAGCGGCACGCATTCACGTGCGTCGGTCGACAGCTACCACTTCGGCGCCTATGCCGGGCATGAGATCGGCGCCTGGCGCTTGAGCGGGGGTGCCACCTACAGCTGGCACCGCGCAGACGTGAAGCGCGACCTGCAATACGGCGACGTCTCCGGCAAGCAGAAAGCCAAGGTTGATGCACGCAGCACCCAGGTGTTCACCGAGGCGGCCTATCGCATCAACGTGCAACCGTTAGCGCTGGAGCCATTCGCCAACCTGGCCTATGTGCACTTGGACAGCGATGGTTTCACCGAAAAAGGTGACGCTGCGGCGCTTGAAAGTCGCGACGATACCCGCGACCTGGTGCTGAGCACCCTGGGTATGCGCGCCCTGAAAACCTTCAATGTGAATGACCACCAGCAGTTGGAGGTGTCCGGCACCTTGGGCTGGCAGCACACCCTGAGCAGCACTGACTCGGAGCAGCACCTGGCCTTCGCCTCGGGCGGACCTTCGTTTGCCGTCGAAAGTGCGCCGATGGCGCGTGATGCCGCGTTGGTCGGTGCACGGGTGAGTCTGGCGTTAAGCAAGGAAGCGCGGGTGAACTTCGACTACAACGGCCTGCTGTCCAGCAAGGACAAAGTCCATGGGGTGGGCTTGAGCCTCGATTGGGCGTTCTGATGATTGCTACTTGGCTTTCTCGACATTCAACAACAAGAGAGGCGGCACCATGGGTATCTTTGATTATAAAAACCTCGGGACCGAGGGCTCAAAAGCATTGTTCGCCGATGCCATGGCGATCACGTTGTATTCCTATCACAACCTGGATAACGGCTTTGCCGTGGGGTACCAGCACAACGGCCTGGGGCTGGGCTTGCCAGCTACGTTGGTCGGGGCGCTGTTGGGCAGCACGGACTCCCAGGGCGTAATCCCCGGCATCCCCTGGAACCCGGACTCCGAAAAAGCCGCGCTGGACGCGGTACACAAGGCCGGTTGGACGCCCATCAGCGCCAGCACCCTGGGTTACAGTGGCAACGTCGATGCGCGAGGCACCTTCTTTGGCGAGAAGACGGGCTACACCACGGCCCAGGTCGAGGTGCTGGGCAAGTACGATGACGCCGGAAAACTGCTGGAAATCGGCATTGGTTTTCGCGGCACTTCGGGGCCTCGGGAAACCTTGATCAGCGATTCCATCGGTGACCTGGTCAGCGACCTGCTGGCCGCCCTGGGCCCCAAGGATTACGCGAAGAATTACGCCGGGGAAGCCTTCGGCGGTTTGCTCAAGAATGTGGCCGACTACGCCAGCGCCCAAGGCTTGAGCGGTCACGATGTGGTGGTCAGCGGCCACAGCCTGGGCGGGCTGGCAGTCAACAGCATGGCCGACCTGAGCAACAGCAAGTGGTCGGGGTTCTACAAGGACGCGAACTACGTGGCCTATGCCTCGCCGACCCAGAGTGCCAGCGACAAGGTGCTCAACATCGGCTACGAGAATGACCCGGTGTTCCGTGCGCTGGATGGCACATCCTTCAACCTGTCTTCTCTGGGTGTGCACGACACCCCCCATGAGTCCACCACCGACAATATTGTCAGTTTCAACGACCACTACGCCTCGACGCTGTGGAATGTGCTGCCGTTTTCCATTGTCAATCTGCCGACTTGGGTTTCGCACTTGCCTACCGGGTACGGCGATGGCCTGAGTCGCGTGCTTGACTCCGGGTTCTATGAGCAAATGACCCGCGACTCCACCGTGATCGTCGCCAACCTGTCCGACCCGGCACGGGCCACCACCTGGGTGCAGGACCTCAACCGCAATGCCGAGCCGCATAAGGGCAATACCTTCATCATCGGCAGCGACGGCAACGACCTGATCCAGGGCGGCAAGGGTGCGGACTTTATCGAAAGCGGCAAAGGCAATGACACGATTCGTGACAACAGCGGGCACAACACCTTTTTGTTCAGCGGTCAGTTTGGCCAGGACCGGATCATCGGCTATCAGCCAAGCGATCAACTGGTATTCAAGGAGGTAGAGGGGAGTGCTCAATACCGTGAGCAGGGAGGGGACACAGTGATCAGCTTCGGCGCAGATTCGGTGACATTGGTGGGGGTCAACGGGTGGTCGGGGGAGGGCGTTGCCATCGGTTGAAGAGGGTCAGTGGGGGCCCGGCCCCCACTGACCTATTCGATCAGCCTTCCTTACGCACGGTGGCCACATCGGCAGCCTTGACCCGTACACGCTTGCCGGCTATGTCGGTGAACTCGTAGAAGCCATCGGCGGTCTGGGTTTTCGGGGTGTCCTTGGTCAAATACTGCGTGCCATTTTGCAGCGTCACTACGGTTTGCGTCGCGCAACCGGCTAATACCAGAAAAGTGAGTGCAACCAGCGGCAGACCCAAATTCTTCATGTTCATAACCCTTACCTTAACCCTTAAAAGTCCCGCGCCAGAGGCCGCGGGCAACAAATGTTACGCCATCGACTTCACCATCTGATCACTTTTATGCAAAAAGTTGCAGCCGCCATTTATCTATTAGCGATTGCAACCTGGTCTTTGCGACGGCACTCTGTATGCATAACCAGTATTTGATCGCTGCGTACTATGGCCAATCCCCTCGAAGACCCGCTCTATTACCTGCATAACTTCCGCCAGGTCCTGCATTGGCTGGGGCTACGTTATGCGGATCTGCTCGATGCGGACGAACAGCATTTCATTCAGCAATTTGACAGGTTGCCGCAGCCATCCCAGGCGCTTTTGGTGCGCATGGTGATGCGCAAGGGCGTGCATTTCCGGGCGGGCAAACTCAACTACGTGGAGATCGGCTGCACCCACACCGCTGCTGCGCCGTTGCTTGAATTGGGCTGGGTCGACACTCAGTTCTTACTGGCCTTTGAAGAGCTGTTTGCCTTGCTGCAAAAGGGCGAAATCCTCGGCGCGTTCAAGCCCTGGATCGACCAGCCCAAAGGCAGGAAGTCCGATTGGCTGCAAGGGCTGTCGGCACACTTTACCGACCGCCGCAGTTTTGCTGGCTGGTGTCCGGAGCTTGCCGACACGCTGTACAGCCTCTCGATCATGGAGCTGTGCGACCGCCTGCGCCTGATGTTCTTCGGCAACCTGCATCAGGACTGGTCGGAATTCGTGCTGGCAGACCTGGGCATCTACACCTACGAAAAAGTCGAATTCTGCGCAGAATCCCGCGGCCTGCGCAGCCGTGACGATGTGCATGGTTTTCTGTTCCTGCACCAATGCCAGCAGGCTTTTGAGGCCGGTGAAACGCTGGAGCAGGTACTGGCGCAGATCGCAACCTTGAGTACCGACAATCCTTGGCTGGAAAAGCGGCGGGCCAAATTGTTGTTCCAGATCGGTCAACAGTGCGAGCGCATTGCCGAACTGGCATTGGCGGAACAGATCTACCGCACGTGCGCCTATCCCGGTGCCCGCTCCAGGTTGATACGGGTGCTGGAGCGCCAGGAGGACTACGGCCAAGCCATGGCCTTGGCGAACGCCGCTCAACAGGCTCCGGAAAGCGCCGCCGAGCAGCAGCACTTATTGCGTGTGGTGCCACGGCTGCGCCGCAAACTGGGTAAGCCGGCCTTGCCCAAAGCGCAGCCTCGTGCGGTCACGCGCCTGGACCTGGCCCTTGCGCTACCCGAGCCGCTGATGTCGGTGGAGTACTGCGTGCAGGCGCACCTCAGCGAGCCTGATGGGCCGGTGCACTACGTTGAAAACGGGCTGATCAATTCACTGTTCGGCCTGCTGTGCTGGGACGTAATCTTTGCGCCGCTGCCGGGCTCATTCTTCCATCCGTTTCAACGTGGCCCGGCGGACCTGCACAGCGAGGACTTCCGCCCGCGCCGTGCACCGCTGTTCGCTGCGTGTTTCGAGCAGTTGCAGGACGAACGCTACAAAACCACGATTCGCCAGCGTTACAGCGACAAATGGGGGATCCAGTCGCCCTTCGTGTTCTGGAACCTGCTGAGCGAAGACCTGCTGGAACAGGCCCTAGCCTGCCTGCCCGCCGAACACCTGCGCTACTGGTTCGAACGGCTGTTACTGGACATTCGCGCCAACCGCGCCGGCATGCCGGACCTGATCCAGTTCTGGCCGACGCAAAAAACCTACCGCATGATCGAGGTCAAGGGACCTGGCGATCGCCTGCAGGATAACCAGTTGCGCTGGCTGGAGTTCTGCAGCGAATACCAGATGCCGGTAACGGTCTGCTATGTGCGCTGGGCAGAGTCGGCTTGAGCTACAGCGTTGCCGTGCGCGCACTGTGCGAGTTCACGGCCAAGGTCGGTGACCTCGACCTGCGCTTCACACCGTCGCCCAGTGCTCAGGAAGGCATCATCGGCCACCGCACCGTCGCTTCGCGGCGCAGCGCGCACTACCAGAATGAAGTGGCGCTAGAAGGCGAGTACCAACAACTCAAGGTGCGGGGCAGGGCGGACGGCTACGACCCGGACGCCAACCGTCTGGAAGAAGTGAAGACCTATCGCGGTGACCTCGATGCCCAGCCCGCCAACCATCGTCAATTACACTGGGCTCAGGTCAAAGTGTATGGCTGGTTGATGTGCCAGAAACTCAACCTCTCGCACATCAACCTGGCGCTGGTGTACTTCGACATCGTCGGTGAAGGCGAGACGGTGCTCAACCAACGCTTTCAAGCCGCCGAGCTGGAACCCTTCTTCAACCAGCAATGCGCGCTGTTCCTCGGTTGGGCCCAGCAGGAAATGGCACACCGCGAAGCGCGCAACAGCGCCGCGCAAACCCTGGCGTTTCCCCATGCCGGTTTCCGTCCTGGGCAGCGTTCGCTTGCCGAGTCGGTGTACAAGGCGGTCAGTACCGGCCGTTGTCTGATGGCCCAGGCACCGACCGGCATTGGCAAGACCATCGGTACGATTTTCCCCTTGCTCAAGGCGTTGGCGCCTCAGCGACTGGACAAGCTGTTCTTCCTCACCGCCAAGACCCCCGGCCGCAAGCTCGCCCTGGATGCCGCCCACGTGCTGCATGCCAGCAGTCCTGACCAGCCACTGCGAGTGCTGGAACTGGTGGCGCGGGACAAAGCCTGCGAGCACCTGGACAAAGCCTGTCACGGTGACGCCTGCCCGCTGGCCAAGGGCTTCTACGACCGTCTGCCCGCCGCGCGCATCGCCGCCGCCAAGGTGCGCCTGCTGGACCAGCACAACCTGCGCGACGTGGCGTTGGCCCATGATGTCTGCCCGTATTACCTGAGCCAGGAAATGGCACGCTGGGCCGACCTGGTGGTCGCCGACTACAACTACTACTTCGATTTTGGCGCCATGCTGTTCGGCCTGGCCCAGCTCAACCAATGGCGCGCAGCCGTGCTGGTGGACGAGGCGCACAATCTGGTCGAGCGGGCTCGCTCGATGTACAGCGCCAGTCTCGACCAGTACCACCTCAAGACACTGCGCGAGACCGCCCCCGAGCCCTTGAAGCAACCCTTGCAGCGGCTTAACCGCGCGTGGAACGCATTGCACAAGGACCAACTCGCGCCGTACCAGGCCTACACCGCCCGCCCCGAGAAGCTGTTGCAGGCCCTGAGCCTGTGCGCCAGCGCCATGGGTGAATACTTCAACGATCACCCCGAATCCCTCAGCGGCGACCTGCAACGCTTCTATTTCGAGGTGCTGCAGTTCGGCAAGGTCGCCGAGCTGTTCAACGAACACTTCATTTTCGACATCAGCAAGCGCCAGCTCAACGGCAAGCGCAGCAGCTCGACCCTGTGCCTGCGCAACGTGGTGCCCGCCGAGTTCATCCGCCCACGGTTGACGGCAGCCCGCAGCAGCGTGCTGTTTTCCGCGACCCTGAGCCCCCGACATTACTACGCGGACTTGCTCGGCTTGCCGGCGGATACGGCATGGATCGATGTGGAATCGCCGTTCAAGGCCGAGCAATTACACGTGCGCATCGTTGATGAAATATCCACCCGTTTCGTCCATCGCCACGCCTCGTTGGAACCTATCGTCGAGCTGATCGCTCGCCAGTACACCCAGCAACCTGGCAATTACCTGGCATTCTTCAGCAGTTTCGATTATCTGCAACAAGTGGCGCAGTTACTGGCCGAGAAGCACCCAACGATCACGCTGTGGCAACAGTCTCGCGGCATGGCCGAAGCCGAGCGCCAGGCCTTTCTCGACCAATTCACCGAGCACAGTCAGGGCATCGGTTTCGCGGTATTGGGCGGTGCATTCGGCGAAGGCATCGACCTACCCGGTGCCCGCCTGATCGGCGCATTCATTGCCACCCTCGGCTTACCCCAGCTAAACCCGGTCAACGAACAGATGAAGCTGCGCATGGGCGCGATCTTCGGCGCGGGTTACGACTACACCTACCTGTACCCTGGTATCCAGAAAGTCGTGCAGGCCGCAGGCCGGGTGATTCGCAGCCAACAGGATCAGGGCGTGGTGATGCTGATCGATGACCGGTTTGGCGAGGCACGGGTACGTCAATTGTTGCCGCGCTGGTGGACGGTGGCTTGAGTCATTCCTGGCGTCAATGATGCTGGCGGCTTGAACAGCAAGGGTCCACGCTGGGCAAAACCGTCAAACAGGTCATGCCCATGAGCCAGCACCTCATCAGCGTCAACGGTATTGAGTTAAGTGTTCATATTGCGGGGCCCGAACAGGGCGTACCGGTCTGGCTGCTTCACGGTTTCCCGGAGTGCTGGCACTCCTGGCGCGAACAGATTCCCGTACTGGCAGCGGCGGGTTATCGGGTGTTTGCCCCGGAAATGCGCGGTTATGGCCGCACCTGTTCACCGCCTGAAATAACCGACTATGACCTGTTGACGCTATGCGGCGATATCCAGCAGGCCATGGACCACTTCGGCCATACCCAGGTGGTGATGGTCGGCCATGACTGGGGCGCCGTGGTGGCCTGGCACCTGGCGCTGCTTGAGCCTGAGCGTGTCACACGCTTGATCACGCTGTCCGTGCCATTCGCCGGACGTGCACGGCGGCCAGTGATCGAGATCATGCGCGAGTTGTACGCCGACCGTTTCAACTACATCCTGTATTTCCAGACACCGGGCGTTGCCGAGCAGGAGTTGGACGCCGATATCGAACGCACACTGCGCCTGTTCATGCAGGACCAGGATGTGTTTTTGCAACAGAAACCGGCCAGCGCCACCTTGCTTGAAGGCGTTCCGGCGCCCGGTCCATTACCACACTGGTGCTCCCAGGCGGATCTGGACGTTTATGTGAGCACCTTCGCAGACCACGGTTTCCGCGGCCCGCTGAATTGGTATCGCAATTTCGAACGCAACTGGCAACGCACTGAGTTCCTGGCGGGACAGCAAGTACTGCAACCCACGCTGTTTCTGATCGGCGACCGCGATCCGGTGGGGGTCTTCGAAGCCCACACGCTCAAGCGCATGCCGGATTCAGTGCCACAGCTTGAGCAGCACGTACTGGCGAACTGTGGTCACTGGATCCAGAACGAACAAGCCCGACAGGTCAACGCGCTAATGCTCGGGTTTCTAGGGAAAATCTAAAGGTCGCGCCTCGACCCGGTTGATCCACCAAGCGGATGCTGCGCCCATGCAATTGCAGGGTGCGGTGCACGAGGCGCAGGCTCACGTCCGCCAGCACCGTTGGCACCGACGTCGCTAATCAGCCCTTGGCCTTGGCCAGGTAAGGCGCCAGGCGCCGGCCCATTTCCTCACCCAGGGCTTGCAGCCCGCTCAACGGGCGGATCATCACTTCAAACTCGATGATCTGCCCTTGTTCGTTGAAACGGATCAGGTCGATGCCCTTGAGTTGCTTGTCGCCCACGCGCGCGCTGAATTCCAGCACGACACTCAAGCCATCGCCGGTGGCGAGTTCGCGGTGATAGGTGAAGTCCTCGAACACGTTGATCACCGTATTGAGGATCATCGAGACGACCGGCGCGCCAGGGTACGGCGTATGGGCCATGGGCGAGCGGAAAACAGCGTCGGGCGCCAGCAGGTCGGGCAGGGCCTTGAGGTCACGATTGGCCAACATGGCGTGCCAGCGTTGCAGGGTTTTGGCGGCGGTAGGGGTGAGGTTGAGTTCGGACATGCGCTGTACCTGTTCTTATGATGGGAAGGCGTTCACCTGCCCAACATAAGAGCGGTATCCAAGCAGGGTCAATCACCCTAACTGACAGTTAAGTGCCCGAAATGCACTCAGACCATTTCCAGGTAGGAACTTTGAATCGCCCGCGCCAGCTCGCGCACGGTGTCGATAAAGTCCGTCAGACGGCTGTGCAATCCCTCTTCAAGAATCTCATCAATCCCGGTATACCTCAGCCGCGCCTCGAACTCCGCCGCCAGACGCTGCGCCGTGCGCCCATAACTGCCGGGCAGGTCTGCCAGAATATGGCTCAGTTCCTCGATGCAGGCATGCAACGAACGCGGCACATCACTGCGCAACAGCAGCAACTCGGACACGGAACGGGCATTCAGTGCGTTCGGGTACAGCTCGGTGTAGGCCTCGAACGACGACAACGCGCGGAGCAGGGCACTCCACTGGTAGTAACCGCGTGCCGACAAGTCGCTGACTTCTTCCGACTCTTCGCCAAACATCTCGTAGCGCGCATCCAGCAAGCGCAGGGTGTTATCGGCGCGCTCGACAAAGGTGCCCAGGCGGATAAACCGATAGGCGTCGTTGCGCATGATCGTCCCGGAGGTAGCCCCCCGGAACAGGTGCGAGCGCTGCTTGACCCAATCACAGAAGTGGCTGATGCCATGTCGCGCCAGGCCGCCGGCGGCGATGCTGCGCATTTCCAGCCAGGTGGCGTTGAGGTTTTCCCACATATCGGCAGTGATGCGCCCGCGTACCGCGTGGGCATTGCCACGGGCGGCACGTAGGCAGTTGTAGATGCTGGCGGGGTTTTCTTCGTCGAGGGCGAAAAAGTGCAGCATACGCTCGGCGTCCAGCTGTTTATGGCGTTCCAGGTAACTGTCCAGGGTGCCGCTGCTGAGCAACGACATGGCCAGTTCATCCAGTCCGTCACTGCGCCCGGCCTGGGGCATCAATGACAGCGAATAACTCACTTCCAGCATGCGTGCCAGGTTCTCGGCACGTTCCAGGTAACGGGACATCCAGTACAGATCTGCGGCGGTTCTACTCAACATACTCAGCCCTCCACCACCCAGGTGTCCTTGGTTCCACCGCCTTGCGACGAGTTGACGATCAACGAGCCTTCCTTCAGCGCCACGCGGGTGAGGCCGCCCGGCACCAGGCGGGTTTCCTTGCCCGAGAGCACAAAGGGCCGCAGGTCGATATGCCGTGGGGCGATGCCGTTTTCGACAAACGTGGGGCAGGTGGACAGGCTCAGGGTCGGCTGGGCGATGTAGGCATGGGGCCTGGCCTTGATGCGTTGGCGAAAATCCTCGATCTCGGCCGCGCTGGACGCCGGCCCTACCAGCATGCCGTAGCCGCCGGAGCCCTGGGTTTCCTTGACCACCAGTTGCGGCAGGTTGGCCAGGACGTGGGACAGTTCGTCGGGCTTGCGGCACTGGAAGGTCGGTACGTTCTGTAACACCGGCTCTTCATCCAGGTAGAAACGGATCATTTCCGGGACGTAGGGGTAGATTGATTTGTCGTCGGCCACGCCGGTGCCGATGGCGTTGGCCAGCACCACGTTGCCGGCGCAATAAGCGGCGACCAGGCCGGGCACGCCAAGCATCGACTCGGGGTTGAACGCCTTGGGGTCGAGGAAGGCGTCGTCGATACGCCGGTAAATCACATCCACCGGTTTGGGGCCGTCGGTGGTGCGCATAAACACCTTGAGGTCCTGCACAAACAGGTCCGCGCCCTCTACCAGCTCAACGCCCATTTCACGGGCCAGGAACGCATGCTCGAAAAACGCACTGTTGAAGCGACCCGGCGTCAGCACCACCACGTTGGGGTTGTCCAGGCGGCTTGAGCTCTTCAGGGTCTTGAGCAGCAGGTTGGGGTAGTGGTCCACCGGCGCGATGCGCTGCTTGGCGAACACTTCGGGGAACAGGCGCATCATCATCTTGCGGTCTTCGAGCATGTAGCTCACGCCGCTGGGGGTGCGCAGGTTGTCTTCAAGCACGTAATAGGTGCCGTCGCCATCGCGCACCAGGTCCACGCCGGAAATGTGCGAATAGATGTCGCGGTGCAGGTCCAGGCCGACCATGGCCTTCTGGTAACCCTCGTTGCCCAGCACCTGGTCCGCCGGAATGATCCCGGCTTTGATGATGCGCTGGTCATGGTAGATGTCGGCAAGAAACATGTTCAGTGCATTGACGCGCTGGATACAGCCGCGTTCGATCACGCTCCACTCACTGGCGGGGATGCTGCGGGGGATGATGTCGAAGGGAATCAGGCGCTCGGTGTCTTGCTCGTCGCCATACAAGGTGAAGGTGATACCGGCGCGGTGGAACAGCAAGTCGGCTTCACGGCGACGCTGGGCCAGCAGATCCGGCGGCGTGTTCGCCAGCCAGCGGGAGAAATCCTGGTAATGCGCACGGCACACGCCGTTTGCGTCATTCATTTCATCAAAGAAAGATCGAGCCATTCCAGTACCTTGTCAGTGCCGAGGAAGCAGGGGGGGCACTGCCGTTTCAAAAAACGCATTTTTTATGAGCCCGTGGCGATGGGTGCCAATGGGCCTGGTCCTTACTTTCTTATGGGGTCGGCTCTGGGTCGGGGGGTAACCAATGCTCCTGTATCCGGGCAGATGAATGGATAAAGCAATGCCTGTGCCGGAATGCCGGAAACCCTCGATTTGTTGGGTATGGGGCGATTCCAACAGGCCAGCGCTCCCATTCATGGTGCACGCTCTGTTCCGATTTGGTGCGTGAGCAAACTTGAACTTCATCCGTACCTGATTCTTCTAACAGGACACGAACCCGCATGGAGCATCGATGTGCCCAGAATCATCTCACCGGACACTCCGGAATCGAGCCTGATCGATCACAGTGAACACAACGCCAAGATTTTCGGCTCGCCCAAGGACCGCCTCGACTTCTATCGGCGCGAAATCCAATACGAAACCTCCATCCTCGCCAACCGTACTGACGCTTATCTCACCGCGCAGTCGTTCCTGGTGATTGCCTTTGTGTCGGGCATGGGGAACCTCAACCCCGAATGGGGCAAGTTGTTCACCTTGGTGGTGCCGATCTTTCTCGCAGTGTTGGGCATCCTCAGTTCCCTCAACGCATGGCCTGGGATCCGTGCGGCGTATGACATCATCGATCACTGGCACTTCAAGCAAAGCGAGCTGTTGCGCAGCGAGCCGGTGATGGGCATGGCGTATGACGAGTCGCCGCTGTTTTCCGAGATGGAGTCGTCCCACAAGGGGTATCGCAAGTCGCTGCTGTTCTCCATGCGCGCACCTTGGTTGTTCATGGTGTTCTGGGTAATGCTCGCCGCTTACGCGTTTTACATCCAGGTCGACAACCCAGGGTCGTAAGCCGATGGAACTTCATCGCCCCGGGCATGACCTTAACTCTACCCAGGCGATATTTTCCGAGAGGTAACCATGAGCACAGACAAACAACCCGCCACCGGTGCGGATGCGCCCAAAGACCCGGTTCCGGCAAAAGACCCCAAGGCCAAGGAAAACGACTACAGTCCAGACTTCAAGCCCAAGCCTGAGCCCAAGCCTGAAACCGATGCCGATATCGACACCCAAGGTGGTTAGAGGAGACGGTCATGTCCAAAGAACTCGACGATGAACTCAACGACCCCGGCAATGAAGACCCGGGTTCGTTGATGGATGATGCAGAGGTGCCGCTCAACGATCTGGATGACGCGGCGGATGTGGGTAACACCGAGCGTCAGGACTGAGTATTCACCCGGGCACGTCGTTCATACCACACCAGCATCGGTTGGGTACTGAGGCCATGAACGACGATGCTCAGGGCGATCACCGATAAGGTGAGGTTCACCGCCACCGCGCTGCTGGTGCCGATCAGGCCGTGATTGAGCGCGTAAAACAGGTAGTAAATGCTGCCGATTCCGCGAATACCGAACCAGCCCATCAGGCCGCGTTGTTGACGATCAATCAGACGCCCCCAAGGCATCGCCAGCACACTGGTCGGCCGAATCACGCCAAACAACAGCGCCGCCATCGGTAATGCCCGCCAATCCCAATGGCTTATCAGCACAATGCCCAACACGGTCACCAGGAACACCTCCATCGAGCGTTCCACCAGGCTGCCGAATGAGAGCATGTCGCCCATCATGACGCCGGCGGCGATCTGGGTGTCCTTCAGTTCGCTCACATCCCCTTGCAACGCCCGGTCCGGCTCGACTTCCAAATGGCCCACCACTGGCAATGCCAGATGCTCCGAAGGCGTTTGTGAGTTTCCGGTGGAGCGGAATTCCGCCTGGCGCAAACCAAGGCCGGCCGCAAACACGGACAGAAAGCCATAACCGCCCACCGCCTCGGCGACCACATAGGCCAGCGCAATCAGAGCGAGGGTCAGGTAATCATTGGGCGAGAGCGTGCTGTCACTGTTGGTGATGCGCAGCCACAACGTCACGCGGCCAATGCCCCGGCCCATCCAGTAGCCGATCAACAACCCGGCCGGCACTGCCCACAGCAAATTCTTCAACACCCAACCGCCCAGCCAATCGCCGTCAAACCCGCCGTGTTGCATGAACAGCAGGGCAAAAATCACAAAGGGGAAGGCGGTGCCATCGTTCAAGCCCGCTTCGCCGGACAATCCGAAGCGCAGCGCGTCGTAATCCTGAGCGTTATTAACCTGCACCAGGCCTGCCAGCACCGGATCCGTTGGCGCCAGTATCGCGCCCACCAGCAGCGACACGCCCCACGACAGCGTAAACAGGTAGTGCAGCGCGAGGCTGATCCCCAGGATGGTCAGCAACATCACCGGACCGGCCATGCCAAACGCGATGCGCCAGGTACGGTGCTTGAGCGGCAGGCGCAGTTTCAGGCCGCTGACAAACAGCGAAAACAGCACCGCGACTTCCGTGAGGTGCTCCATCCAGCGTGCCGAGTGCTTGATATCCAGGTGCAGCAGGTCAACACCCAGGGGGCCAATCCCCACACCCAGCAGCAGACACACTGCCGAGGTGGTGACCGGCATCCAGCGCAGATAGGAAGAGGTGAGGGCGAGGGTGAGCAATACGGCGCCCAGTACGGCCATCCATAGAATAAAAGTCATCGAAGGTGTACCGGGCCGTGGTCTATTCAGCTTGGAGGACTGTGGCGGGTCACCGGTTCAATGTGATTGGGTCAATTGCGAACCGATGGGAATTCATGCTGCTCTCCACCCACGTCACGTTGAGCGAGCTGAACTTCGGCTCAGCCGGCGAATTGCAGGACTGTCACCGCTGCCAATCGATAAAAATCACCACAACGACCTCTTTGGACCATAAACGACACGGTCGCAAACTTACCCATTGAACGACTGTTCAGTTTGAACTATGTTGACCGCATCCACCCGTTTGTCACCGGACGGGGTCGCGCTGTTTCTTCTTGAACAAGAGGCTCTGGCATGCGGTTTTCCCCCTTCGTCGAACGAATTGCAGGGCAGGGCGTAGCCGCCTGGGACATCCACCACGCCGCGTTCCAGGCGGCCAGCCAGGGGGAAGACATCATCATCCTCAGCGTCGGCGACCCGGATTTCGCCACGCCATCGTTCATCACCGACGCCGCTGTGAGTGCCTTGCGCGAAGGTGACACCCACTACACCGAAATCCCCGGTCGCCCGGCACTGCGCGAGGCCATTGCCGCGCGCTACAGCAAAACGCTGGCACGTGCGTTGAGCGCCGAGAACGTGATCACCGTGGCGGGTGCGCAGAACGCTTTGTTCGTGACCTCTCTGTGTCTGTTGCAGGCCGGTGATGAAGTGCTGGTGCTCGACCCGATGTACGTCACCTACGAGGCCACGCTGAAGGCCAGCGGCGCGACGTTGGTGCGCGTGCCCTGTTCCCCGGAATCCGGTTTTCGCCTCGATGCCCAGTTGCTCGGCGCAGCCATCACACCGCGTACGCGGGCGATTTTCTTCTCCAACCCGAACAACCCGACCGGCGTGGTGCTCAACCTGCAAGAGCTGCAAGCCATTGCCGACCTGGCGATTGCCCGCGACCTGTGGGTGGTGGTGGATGAGGTCTATGAAAGCCTGGTGTTCGACGGTGAGTACCACAGCCTCGCTGCGCTGCCGGGCATGGCCGAGCGTTGCGTGGTGATTGGCAGTTTGTCCAAGTCCCATGCCATGACCGGCTGGCGTATCGGCTGGATCATCGCCACGCCGCAGATGGTCGCACACGCCGAAACCTTGGTGCTCAGCATGCTCTACGGACTGCCGGGTTTCGTGATGGAAGCCGCCACCGCCGCGGTGCTGGCCCATGACGACGTGACCCAGGGTATGCGCGAGATTTATCGGCGCCGTCGCGACTTGGTGATGGCGGGGCTCAGTGCATGCCCTGGCATCAAGGTACAGGCGCCGCAAGCCGGGATGTTTGTGCTGGTGGATGTGCGCGGCACCGGCCTGGGCTCCCTTGACTTTGCCTGGCGCCTGTTTCGTGAAGCCGGCGTTTCGGTACTCGACGCCGCCGCGTTTGGGGCGCCGGCCCAGGGTTTCGTTCGCTTGTCTTTCACCTTGGGCGAGGAGCGCCTGTCTGAAGCCTGCCAACGCATCGCGCACTTTGTCGCCAAGCTCGCCGGTGAACCGCGTATTGCGGCAGCGCCCAGGATCGAAGAGGTGCCAGCGGCCGAAGCCAAAAAGATGATCGAGGTCATCGACCTGCACAAGCGCTTCGGCAATATCGAAGTGCTCAAGGGCATTTCCCTGACGGCCCACGAAGGCGACGTGATCTCGCTGATCGGCGCCAGCGGCTCCGGCAAAAGCACCCTGCTGCGCTGCATCAACATGCTCGAAGTGCCGGACCAGGGCAGCATCCATGTGGACGGCGAAAGCATCAAACTCAACTACGGCCGTCCCGGCGCGCCCCTGGTCGCGGATGCCAGGCAACTGGTGCGTATCCGCTCGACCCTGGGCATGGTGTTCCAGAACTTCAACCTGTGGCCGCACCGCACCGTGCTGGAAAACCTCATCGAAGCTCCCACCCAGGTCCTGCGCGAAAGCCGCGCCGAGGCCATCGAACGCGCCGAAGCCTTGCTCGAACGTGTCGGCCTCGCGGCCAAACGCAACGAATACCCGGCGTTCCTGTCCGGCGGCCAGCAGCAGCGGGTGGCGATTGCCCGCGCGTTGGCCATGCGCCCCAAAGTCATGCTGTTTGACGAACCCACCTCGGCCCTCGACCCGGAATTGGTGGGCGAAGTGCTGCGGGTGATCCGCTCCCTGGCCGAGGAAGGCCGCACCATGATCCTGGTCACCCATGAAATGGCCTTCGCCCGGGATGTGTCGTCAAAAGTGGCGTTTCTGCACCAAGGCATGATCGAAGAAACCGGCTCGCCGGATGCGGTGTTTATCGATCCACGCAGTGAACGTTGCCGACAGTTCGTCAACGCGCATCAAACTCGCTAACTCCATAACAAGACGGGGCAACATCATGAAATCCAAGCGAATGGCAACGTGGTTGGGCAGTGCAGTGTTGATGTTGGCCGCCGGTTTCAGCTGGGCGGCGGAGAAACCCATCGTGTTCGCGGTTGCCGCAGAACCTTATCCGCCGTTTACCGTGAAAGGCGGCAATGGCCAGTGGTCCGGCTTTGAGGTGGACCTGATCCACAAGCTCTGCGAAGGCATGAAAGCCGAATGCCAGATCAAGGAAGTGGCGTGGGACGGCATCATTCCCTCGTTGCTGGCGAAGAAGATCGACGTGATTTTCTCGTCGATGTCGGTGACCGATGAGCGTGAAAAACAGATTGCTTTCAGCCGTGCTTACTACGATTCCCTGTTAGGCGTGGCCGGGCCAAAAGGCAGCGAAGTCGAGATCTCCCCGGCGGGCCTCAAGGGCAAGTTGATCGGCGTGCAGATCTCCACCGTCAGCGCCAACTACCTGAAGAAGTACTACGAAAACATCGCTGACCTGAAGTACTACGACACCCAGGAATCGGCCAACGCCGACCTGATCGCCGGGCGTATCGACTACATGATGGCCGACGACACCGCCATTGCGATGATGGTCAAGACCCCGGAAGCCAGTGGCCTGGCCCATATCGCCAGCGTGCCCTACGACCCGATCATCGGCCGTGGGGTCGGCGCCGGCCTGCGCAAGGAAGACACCGCGCTCAAGGCCCGACTGGACAAGGCCATCGGCGAGTTGCTGGTGAGCAAGGACTACGACGACCTGTCGCAGCACTATTTCGGCCTGTCGGTCAGCCCGTGCAAGCGCACCGATACCCCGGCGTTTGTGAGCAAGACCTGTGACAGCCCCTACCCGCAAATCGCCCAGAAGACCGAATAACCATGTTCGACCTTCTCAGCTTCGACGAACAAGGGTGGGGCAATGCGTTGCTCAAAGGGTTATGGATGACCCTGCAGATCTCCGCCGGCTCGTTTGCGGTGGGCGTGTTGATCGGCCTGGTGGTGGCTTGCCTCAAGCTCAGTGCGCCGCGGCCCATCGCGCTGTTGATGCGCGGCTACACCACGGTGTTTCGCGCAGTGCCGGAGCTGCTGTTGATCCTGTTGCTGTATTACGCCGGCTCCATGGGCCTCAACGCCCTGATGCTGTGGATGGGCTTCGCGCAGATGAACATCAGCGGACCGCTGGTGGCGATTCTGGTGTTGGGCCTGGTGCAAGGCGCCTATGCTTCGGAGATCTTCCGCGCGGCAATCCTGGCGATTCCCCACGGCCAGATCGAAGCGGCACGGGCGTTTGGCTTGAGCGGGTTTGGCCTGTTCCGCCGGGTGACCTTGCCGATCATGGCGCCGTTCGCCCTGGCCGGCATGTCCAACCTGTGGATCAACCTGATCAAGGACAGCGCCTTGATCAGCGTGGTCGGCACCAACGAGTTGCTGTACACCGCCAAGCAGGCGGCGGGCTCGACCCGTCAATACCTGCTGTTCTACCTCACGGCCGCCGCCTTGTATTACCTGGTGACGCTGGCTTCCAACTACCTGTCCGGGCGCCTGGAGCGACGAATCCGTCGCTGGATGCCGGTTGTCGAGTGAGCGGCCCATGCCTGATTGGATAAGTTACTACGCGGGGCTGATCGCCAAAGGCTTGCAGACCACCTTGTCGCTGCTGGTGATTTCGGCGCTGCTGGGTTTTGCCCTGGCGGTGCTGGTGGCGTTGGCGCGGTTGTCGCGACGCAAATGGCTGGCCCGTGGCGCGCAGGCCTACACCAGCGTGTTGCGTGGCACGCCGCTGCTGATTCAGATCTACATTTTCTACTACGGGCTGGGCAGCCTGTTCGCGCAGTTTCCGATGATTCGTGGCAGTTTTCTCTGGCCCTACCTGCGTGACGGTTACTGGTACATCGTGTTTGCGCTGGTGTTGTCAGTCGGCGCCTATGTCGGCGAAGTGATTCGCGGTGGCCTGTTGGCAGTGCCCAAGGGCGAAATGGAAGCCGCGTCAGCATTCGGCATGACGCCGCGCCAAGCCTTGTTGCGGGTGCGGCTGCCACGGGCGATGCGCCTGTTGTTGCCGACGCTGGCGGGGGAGACGGTGATGTTGCTCAAATCCACCGCGCTGGCCTCGACCATTGCCGTGGTCGACCTGTTGGGTGCGGCCAACGTGGTACGCGCACAGACCTTGCAGATCTATCAGCCGCTGTTGCTGGTGGCGGCGGTCTACCTGTGTCTGACCTTCCTCATCGAAGGCGTCTACGCCATTGCCGAACGGCGCGGCACACCGCTGCGCAGGTCGGCCGGATGACACAGGACCGCGGGTTGCAAGGGATTGCCCTGTGTTCGCTGGCCTACTTGTTCCTGGCGTTGCAGGACGCGGTGGTCAAGTGGCTGGTGGCGGATTATTCGGTGTTCACCATTCTGTTCTGGCGCAGCCTGGTGGTGGTGATCGTGTGTCTGGTGGCTGGGCGCATGGGCTTGTTGCGGCGGGCCTGGGTATCGGTCAGCCGCCGCATGCTGATCATTCGCGGTCTGTTGTCGTTGCTGGCGTGGTTGCTCTACTACACCGCCGCCAAGGACCTGAGCCTGGCGGAAATGACCACCCTGTATTTCTCCGCGCCGATCATGGTCACGCTGCTGGCAGCGCTGATCCTCAAGGAGCGCGCCAGCCGTGGACAGTGGATCGCGTTGATCATCGGGTTTGTCGGGGTGATCATCGCGTGCCGTCCCACCCATATGCTCGACCCGTGGCCCATCGCCCTGACCTTGGGGGCGGCGTTGTGCTGGGCGTTTACCTATATCCAGTTGCGCCAGGTCGACCCGAGCAGCACGGTGCTGGAGCAGATGTTGATCACCAACGTGGTGTTTGTCGTGTGCATGGGCGTGACCTTGCCGTGGACCCACACACCGGCCCCTGCACCGGCCTGGCTGGGCATGTTGGCGGCGGGTTTGGTGGGCGGTATCGGACAGTTCCTGCTGTTTGCCAGCTTCCGCCGCGCCACGGCGACGTTACTCGCGCCGTTCGAGTACACCGGGCTGATCTGGGCGTTCATTCTCTCGAGCCTGGTGTGGGGCACGCTGATGGATGGCTCGCTGATCATCGGCGCGGTGTTGATTGCCATCAGCGGCACCCTGGCCATGCTCAGCGCTCGGCACCCGGTGTCACAGGACGTGGTCGGCGCCGAATGCGCCGTGACGCAACCCCTGTACCCAGCAGCGGCAGATGTGCAGCCCGTTGGCGGGGCTGAAGGTGCCGGGGTTGAGGCACCCCTCGAGCCAGAGTCCGTCGAGCATCGCCGATAAGCCGATGGCGGCCAGGTGACTGTCGTGGATTACCAGGTTTTCGCTGTTGGCCAAGTCGTTCAGCAGTTGTCGGATCAATGCCAGGTAGGCGTGATAGCTGTTTTCGTGGGACTGGTTCACGTGGGGCGAGTGGCGGATCAGGCTCCAGAACACCACCCACACGCCGAGCAGATCGGGGTCCATGACCCTGGGCGAGAATGAGGCACTGAGAAACGCGTCCAGGCGCGCGGCAGCGCCTTCGGCCTGTTCCACGTGTGCCCAGAGGGCGCTGGTCAGCTCGTTGGCCAGCTTGTGGTAGGTCTCGGCGATCAGCGCGTCAATGCTGCCGAAATGGTGGTTGAGCAACCCCACTGACACCCCGGCCTCGGAGGCGATGCGGCGCACGGATATCCCGGCATGCCCATCACGGGCCAGGCAGGTAAGGGTGGCGGCAATCAGCAGGTCCCGGCGTTCGTCGGGGTCGGCGCGGCGCAGTTTGGGCAGGTCGGAGGTCATGGGCAGGCCTTGGATGAAACAGCACAGCGCTCAGATTAGTTGAACGTGTGTTCAATCTCTACCGATTAATTGATTAGAGGAAGGCAAGGCATGGCGAAAGACCTTTCGTGGCAGGAAACCGGCGACGCCGGCAATGTGCTGAATATCGGGGCCTGGCGTTTTGACGGCGACGGCAGTGGGCCGAAGGTGCACCTGCAGGCGGGCGTGCATGCCGACGAAATCGCCGGGATGCTGGTATTGCATCAATTGCTGCCGCGCTTGCAGGCATGTGCCGATCAGGGGCGACTC
Source organism: Pseudomonas simiae (assembly GCF_000934565.1). Classification (NCBI taxonomy): domain Bacteria; kingdom Pseudomonadati; phylum Pseudomonadota; class Gammaproteobacteria; order Pseudomonadales; family Pseudomonadaceae; genus Pseudomonas; species Pseudomonas simiae. The sequence continues at coordinate 2,985,933 of NZ_CP010896.1, forward strand.
AAGGGGACTGTTACCGTGGTGCCCCAAGCCAATCCCTTCGGCATCGGCCAGTTTCGCCAGGGTCGCTTGCTCGGACGTTTCCACGAAGCCACCGGGCAGAATTTCAACCGTGCCTTCGACCATTCCCTGGCCATGGAGCGCCCGGCAAGCAACCTGGCGCAATGGCAGAAACGCCTGGTGCAGTTGGCTGCCGAGGCTGACCTGGTGCTGGACCTGCACACCGATGACGAGGCGTTGCCATACCTCTACATCCATCGCCGTTTCTGGCCCGACCAAGGCCTGGCGCTGGCAGCAGCGTTGCAGGTGGAGCTGGTGATTGTCTGGGATGAAGGCGGCGATGGCTCCTTTGAAGAAACCATCATCAATCACGCATCGCCGCAACTGGCCGCCACCATTGAGCTGCGCGGGCAGGCAGACGTCAGCGACGCCCTGGCGCAACAGGATGCCGATGGCTTGTGGGCGTGGTTGTGCGTCCACGGCGTGATCGACGAGGTGGCGAGCATCGCCGAATGGCCAGGCGACGTGGTCGACATGGGCTGTATGGAAACCATCCTCGCCCCCTGCGCCGGAGTATTGGTGTTCGAGAAAAGCCTGGGCGACTACGTGGACGAAGGCCAGCGTTTCGCGCGCATCATCGGCCGCCCCGGTGATCCGACCTCCGAAGTGATCTTGCACGCTGCCCAGGCCGGACGCATGGTCACCGCGCACCGCGAGCGCTTGGTGGCCCAGGGCGCGGTGGTCGCCAAGTTCACTGGCACACGGTTATCCGCCAGCTACAGCGGCGGCGTGCTCGACCCGTAGCGGCGCCTGCAACTGCAGCCACTCCCGCGGGCTGGTGCCGATCTTGCGGCGAAACGCACGGGCCAGCGCCGAGGGGCTTTCATAACCGACTTCATCGGCGATCAGGGCGATGGGGCGACCTTCACGCAGGCGTTTCTGTGCCAGGCTCACGCGCCAGCTCAGCACATAGTCGGCTGGAGTCTGGCCGACCACTTTATGGAAATGCGCGGCGAAACTGGCACGGGACATGTTCGACTCAACGGCCATTTCCTGCACGGTCCATGGGCGTTCGGGGTTGTTGTGCAATAAGGTCATGGCCCGCGCCAGGCGCAAGTCAGCCAAGCCAGACATCATGCCGGTGGTCATGCTGTGATAGGCCATCATGTGGCGCAGGAACTGAATCACCATCAGCTCAAACAGCCGGTTCATCACCGCCTCGCGACCGCAATGTTCGGCAAAAGCTTCGTCGAACAGCCAGTCCAGCGTGCCGGCGATCATTGGGATCTGCTGCAGCGGCATCACGATGGTGTCGGTCAGCGCCACGGACAATGGGTTATCGATCCCCCCATCAAAGCGCAGCGAAGCCGCCACCACCTGGGCGCGCTCGGCTTTTGCCGCGACCAACCGATGGGGCAGGGGGCGCGGCACCAGCACCAGGCTGGGCTCGGGAATACGCAGGGTGCCGTCGGGCATTTCCAGGCTGGCCTGGCCTTCCTTGAGCAAGTAAACCCGGCCGCGCTGCTGCAGATCGCGGGTGTCGAGGGCGCCGTGCAGGGGCCCGCTGTGAAAGGTATCGGCACCGATGCCGAAGTGCACCAGCAGTGTGGACAAGCGATCCATGACTCACCTGATAGCAAATAAATAATAGTTTTAGACGATCTGCGCTATATCGTCGACTATTAGCCTCCATTTGTAAAAAGCGCTTCGGCATCATGGCCTCACGTTCAACGCCTTGAGCGCCTACCCTAACGGAGCAAACGTCTATGAAAACCTTCAAGTTCTCCCGCGTCGCCGCCGCCCTGATCACTGGTGCATTGGCCTTCGGTGCCGCCACCGCCAGCTTTGCCGCACCACAGAAAGCCACCGTGGTATTGGTGCATGGCGCGTTCGCCGACGCCTCCAGCTGGAACGGCGTGATCGCCGGACTCAAGGCCGAAGGCTACCCGGTGGTCGCCGTGGCCAACCCGCTGCGCAGCGTCAAGACCGACTCGGACTACGTCGCCGACATCGTCGCACATACCCCGGGGCCGGTGATCCTGGTCGGCCACTCCTACGGTGGCTCGGTCATTACCAACGCCGTGCATGGCAGCGACAAGGTCAAGGCGCTGGTGTATGTGGCCGCTTTCGCCCCGGAAAAAGGCGAGACCGCGTTCGAACTGTCCGGCCGCTACCCTGGCGGCACCCTGGGTCCGACCCTCGACAAACCGGTGGTCTCCAAGGACGGCGTGACCGACCTGTATATCCAGCAGGACAAGTTCAACAGCCAGTTCGCCGCCGACGTGGCACCCAAGGAAGCCCAGTTGATGGCAGCCGGGCAACGTCCGATCACCGAAGCCGCGCTGAAGGAGCCGTCGGGTGATCCAGCCTGGAAAAGCGTGCCGTCCTATTTCATATACGGCTCAGCTGACAAAAATATTCCCGAGGCCGCGCTTAAATTCATGGCCGACCGTGCGGGTTCGAAGGAAACCGTGGATGTGAAGGGGGCTTCTCACGTGGTGATGGTGTCGAACCCGGCGCGGGTGGTGGCGATCATCAACGATGCGGCGAAGGCTAACGCGCAATAACAGCGCTGATACCACTCGACGATAGGAGCTGGCTCGCCGGCGATGCAGGTACTCGGCACATCAGGCATAGCCAGGTGATGCCATCGCAGGCAAGCCAGTTCCCACATTTGATCGAGATCGGCTTTCCGATTGCAGGAGACCTCAAGGGTTCTCTAAGCGCTCCAGCAACAGGCGCTCCAAAGTGCCCGCCGGCGCAGACTTCACCTAGGTATCTCCAGTGTCGCTCTCAGGCCACCGGACGCCAGGTTTTCCAGGTGTACCCGGCCGCCCAAGTGCTGAGCGATGGTGTGCACGATGGTCAGGCCCAAGCCAGCGCCTTCGGGATTGCCCCGGCTGTAGAACAGCTCAAAGAGACGTTCGCGCTGACTCTCGTCGATGCCCGGCCCCTGGTCGTCCACGGTCAGTACGAAGCGTTTGGCGTCCTGGCTCAGCTTCACGGTGATGACCCCATGTTCTGGAGAGAAATTCGCCGCGTTGGTCACCAGGTTGGTCAGGGCAATGTTGATCGCGCCAGGATCGGTCGTCACGCGGTACGGGGCATCGTCGGCATTGAACACCAGTTCCAGGCCTTTGCTCAGCAGCCAGGGGGTCAGCTGGATCAGCGTTTCACGCACGGTTGTCGCGAGGTCGATCGTCTGAAGTGTTAGTTGCCCGGCGCTGGGTTCCAGGCGCGCCATGGTCAGCAATTGGCTGACCAGCCGGCTGGTGCGGTCGACGCCTGTGATCAGAAAGGCCAGTGATTCGCGTCGTTCGGCTTCGGTGCCGGCCTCCAGCAGGTTTTGCGCGTGCACGCGCAATACCGCCAGGGGCGTGCGCATCTCGTGGGCAGCGTCGGCGATAAAGCGCCGCTCACGGCCGAGCATCTCCTGGATCTGCGCGAGCATCCGGTTCAATGCCGCCTGCATCGGCTCCAGCTCGGTGGGCAAGGGCGTCAATTGCATCGGTTCCAGTGAGCCTGAGTGCCGCGCCCGCAACGTGGCGGCCATATCGGCCAGCGGCTTGAGACCCCAGCCGATGGCCAGCCAGACCATTGCTGCCAGGATCAGGCTACCCAACACATTGGGCCATAAAGTATGCCGCACGATGCGTTGCACCAGGTCGGAGCGCACGTCGTCACGCTCACCCACCCAGATGCGCAGGCCATTGTCCTTGTCCTTGAGCACGAAACCGCGCCATTCCCGGCCGTTCAGGTCGTCGATATTGCTGTACCCCGGTTGTGCCGGGGGCACGGCGAATGATGGCGCGCTGGCGGTAAATACCAGCAGTTCGCCTTTTGGGCTCCACACCTGAAAGGCGATCTTGCTTTCGTAAGGGTGCCCATCCACCTTGGGAATGGCCTCGCCCAGGGCTTTGTTAAAGGCGCGATACAGGTCGGCCTGGTCTTTGCTTGCCAGTGGCAGGCTCATGACACCTTGGAGCAGGCGCGCATTCTGCGCCAGTTGTGCATCGTAGACTTCGGCAATTTCGTGATTGCTGTCATGCAGGTTCAGTACGCTGATCACCAGCAAACCGGTGAGCAACAGGCCGATGATCAGCGTCAGGGTGCGCCGCCGGATCGAGGTCATCGGCGCTCCTCCACCAGGTAGCCAACGCCTCGAATGGTACGGATCAGATCGCTGGTGAACTTCTTGCGCAGGTGATGGATATGCACTTCCAGCGTGTTGCTTTCGGCTTCTTCGTTCCAGCCGTAGAGCAACTGCATCAATTGGTCACGGGTCATGACGCGGCCGGGCGGTGACAGCAATTCGTGCAGTAGTTGATATTCCTTGGGAGTCAGCAGCACGGGTTGGCCATGGTAACTGACGTGCTGCGTGCTCGGGTCAAGGCAGATGCCTGCGTGTTCGATCACCACCCGTGCACGGCCGGCGCTGCGGCGCAGCAAGGCGCGCAAGCGCGCCTTGAGTTCGGCCAGGTCGAAGGGTTTGATCAGGTAGTCATCGGCACCGGCATCGAGCCCGGCGATGCGGTCCTCGGTGGCATCGCGTGCCGTGAGGATCAACACGGGCACCGTGGCGCCACTGTCGCGCAGGCGACGCAGCACTTCCAGCCCGTCCATGCGTGGCAGGCCAAGGTCCAGCACCACGGCGTCAAAGGTTTCGCTGAGCAGCGCGTGCAGGGCACTGCTGCCGTCTTGCAGCCAATCGACGGTGTACCCTTCGCGAGCCAGCGCCTGGTGAATACCTTCCCCCAGCGCCACGTCATCCTCGATCAGTAATAGACGCACGCAGACCCCTTGTCAGTTGAGTTTTTTATGGGTGTCGGCCAGCAGGCTTTCGATTTCCTTGCGCCGCCCGGCATCGGCGGTTTCCCGACCGGGCCGTGGCGCGGCCAGCAGGGCTTTTTGCAAGGCATCACGGGCTTCGCCATAACGTTTTTGCCGGTAGAGGTGGTCACCCCAGAAGTAAAGACTATCAATGCCCGCCGGGTTAAGTTGCAAGGCCTGTTTGAGCAACTGCTCAGCTTTGTCGGCATCGCCGAAACCGATCGGCCAGCCAGGTACCCGGTCGTACAGTGCCGCCAGGCTGGTGTAAGCCGAACCTTGCAGGGCCTTGGGGTCAAGGGCGAGGGCGGTTTCCAGGTCGGCCTTGGCCACCTTGACCTTGCTCAAGGCGCCGAGCCCGCCCTGGGCGCCGGCCCAACTGCTGGTGACAATCCCCGACCAGATCCATGCTTCGGCGACCTGTGGGCGATCCTGTGTGAACGCTGTCGCCTGGGAGGCCAGTCGTTCGAACGCTTGGGTACGCTGCTCCTCCGGCAGGTTGTATTGGATATGGGCCCAGCGCGTCTGGATGTCATTCAGGCGCTGCTGGTCGATGGAGTCCAACGCCCAGGTGAAGGCGCTCAAGGCGCTGAGCAACAGCGCGGCGAACAATTGTTTCATGGGTTCAGATCCTTTTCACGGGTTTAACGCTCAAGCGACGGACCAGCGGCAGTTGTTTACGCAAGCCGCGGTCGACCAGGTTCGGCAACAGGCTGTTGAGGCGCACGAAGAAGCGTTCTGGCCAGCCCAGGTAAAGGTCGCGGCGTTCGTTGGCGATCGCCTGGATCACCGCGGACGCCACGGTGTTCGGGTCGTCGACGTTGGACTTGAGTGCATCGTTCAAGGCCTGCGCCGCCGGGCTGTTCATCTGGGTCCGGGTCGCGCGCGGCGCTACGTACAGTACGCCGACACGCGTGTCGGCCAGTTCCCGGCGCAGGGCTTCGGAGAACCCGCGCAAGGCGAACTTGGTGGCGCAGTAGGTCGCATAGCCGGGGTAACCGATAGAGCCATACGTTGAGCCGACATTCACCACCATGGCGGTCGGTGCCTGCTTGAGCAGCGGCAGCAGCAGCTTGGTCAGGCAGATTGGCGCGGTGATGTTGAGCGCCAGCATGCTGTTGATCTCGTTGTCGTCTAACTGTTCCAGCATGGCAAAGTGGTTGATGCCGGCTGCGTTGATCAACAGGTTGACGCCACCGATGGCCTCGGCGGCGGCCAGTACTTTACGGCGGTCGGTGAGGAAGGTCAGGTCGGCACTGACCCAGCACAGTTGCTGCGGATAGCGCTCAAGCAAGCCCTCCAGCGGCACGCGGTGGCGGGCTACGGCGAGCACCTGCGCACCACTGGCGCACAGGGCAGAGGCGATGGCCAGGCCGATGCCACCGCTGGCGCCGGTCAGCACCACGCGAGCATCAGACAGGCGCATGGGGCGTCTCCCCGATACGCGGCAGGCTGCGGAACATGTCGGTGTAAAGGGCGTACACCACCTTTGATGCACGGATCACCGCGACCTGGTCGTCGGGGTCTTCCAGGCTGTTCATCAAGCGGCGGTAGGTTTCCATGTGACCGATGTCCAGGGAACCGTGAGAGCTCAGGTAGCTGAACGCGGTGGCCGGCAGCTGCAGGCGCTCACGGATGCTACCGGCCGCATGGGTAGCCAGGGCGATGCTGGTGCCTTCCAGCACATTGACCATGCCAAACAGGCCGACCGGGTTGTCACGGGCGATCAGGTCATAGAGGTAGCTGACCATCAGCTCGATAGGCAAACCTGGGCGTCCATCGCGCACCGCGTCTTTGTCTCCACCGCAGGCAGCGATGTCATTGAGCACCCAGTGTTCGTGGCCATATTCGTCCTCGATGTACTCGCAGACGGCCTTGCGCAGCCATTCCAGGCGTGACGGCAGGCGCGCACCGCAGGCCATCATCAATGGCACCGTGTGGCGGACGTGATAGTAGGCCTGGGCCAGGAACGCACGATAGCTTTCCAGGCTGACCTTGCCTTCCAGGGCGTCCCGGATGATCGGCAAATTGAACAGGGCCTGGCGTTCGTGTTGGGTGGCGTCTTGCAGGGTGTCGAAAAAATTCACGATGAGGATTCCTCATTCAGTTCGGGGGTGAGATCGGATTGATAACGGGCGACGATGGCGTCGCGCTTTGGTCGACCATTGGCCGTAAGCAGGCCGTTGGCGGTGGTAAACGGTTCTGCCAGGCGCGTCCAGCGATGCACCTGGGCGTAGTCGGGCAGGCCGGTGTTGGCCTCGGCCACGGCGGCGGCCAGTTGGGCGGCGCTGCAGTCGGCGCGCAGGGGCCAGAGCAGGGCGTGGTTCTCCGGCAGGGCTTCGCCATAGACGAATGCCTGGGCGATGATGCCGCCCTGGGTCAACTCGGCCTCGACCCAGTCGGGGTTGACATTGCGCCCGTAACTGGTGACGAACTGATGCTTCTTGCGGCCCTTGAGGTAGAGAAAACCGTCTTCATCAACGTCACCCAGGTCGCCGGTGGGCCACCATGGCGCGTGCAGGTCGGGCTGGTCCAGGTAACCGAGCAGCATCGGTCCCTTGACCAGCACTTCGCCGTCTTCCGCCAGGCGGATTTCAACGTGGGGCAGCGGTCGACCGACACTCCCCGGACGGTGTGCCTCAGGATGATTGAGGCACACCACAGACGCGCATTCCGACAGCCCGTAACCCTCGTAAACCGTCATGCCCAATTGCTGCGCACGTTGCAGCAAGGCCTTGGATACGCGCGCGCCGCCGACGGCAGCAAATCGCAGGCTCTGGGGGTTGAACGCCTTTTGCTCGGCGGCGCTTACCAGCATCAACAACAATTGCGGCACCAGGATCAGGCTGTGGGGCTGGCGCGTTGCCAGGCAACCGAGCAATTGGGCGGCGTCCACTGCGCTGGCGCCCTGGATGCCCAGGTTTTTCTGGCTGGGCAAGCTCAAAGTGGCGCCGGCATACAAGGCGGCGTAGCAGCCGAGGTTTTCCAGCAATATCGCGATGGGCAACAACGCCAGGTGGTGCCGCGGGTCCCTGGAATGGCTGGCCTGATGCAACTCGCGGGTAACCCGCAGCAAGCTGTCGGCGCTCAGGCAGACCCCTTTGGGGGCCCCGGTGGTGCCGGACGTGAACGTCAGCTTGGCGGTATTTGACGGCATCGCTGGCCGGCCTTCAAAGGTGCGGCACCAGAACTCGCCGGCTTGGCGGTAACCGCCAGCCTGCAGTTCTGCCGCCAGGTGAGGCTCGGCGATCACCCGTTCGGCGTGACTCTGTTCCAGGCAATGGGCGCGCTGGGCCGGGCTGAAGAACGGAGGCAGTGTCAGGCAGGTCAAGCCTTCGAACAGCACTGCCAGGTCCCACAGCATCGCGTCGACGCCATTGTCCAGGGCCAGGGCCACCACCTTGACGCCTTCGTCGCGCAGGCGCTCCTGGCGATAAGCGACTTCGGCGAACAGGGAGGTGTAGTCCATTTTCCAAGTGTCACCCCACAGGGCGATAGCACCATCGTTGCGTTCGGCATGGCCGCGCAGCACGGCGTGGAAACGACGGGTTTCAGGCGACATTGCTGGCGTCCTCGTTCGTAGGCAACCCCAGGCGTGAGAACAGGCCCATGTTGCGTAAATGAATGAACCCGGCGCGGATATTGCCGACATGCACCCAAGGCTGGCTCTCGTAGTAGCTGCCCCAGTGCTGGCGCTCATCGCCCAGGCGCTGCGGGTCGGCCGCGCAGAGAGTGACGGGCTTCAAGCCGAGGCGGTGGAAGCTGTTGACCAGACCGATGTTGCCGGTGAACGCCACCCACTCCAGCCCTCCCATGGCCAACAGCCAGGTAATGGCGATGATGCTCAAGCGCGCACTGCCGGTGTCGCTGGCCGCGAGGTTGCCGACTTCAGCGATGACGCTGCGCTCCACCGGTTGTTCGGCGGCGGCACTGATCAGCGGGTCGATCGGATGGTCGAGGTAGCGTTCCAGGAACAACGACTCGGCGCTCGCCAGGCGGACGCCGGCGACCGCGCAGAGCTCATCGTTGGCGTGGCTCACGCCAAACAACTGCGGCATGAAGTGGCGAATGTCAGCGCCGTGTGCGACGCGGAAACGCTGTTGGATAAATGCCTCGAAGGCAGGTCGCTGAGGGTCTTGGGGCAGGGCGCGGCAGAGGCGCAGCGGTGCACTGTTTGCCTGGCCGAATAGCAGGGGCAAGGGAATGTTCCAATCGATATCGGGCATTGGCGGTACGCCTCCCAAGTGAAGTTGGGGGCAGTATCGAAGGCATTTCTTAACGAAGTCTGAAGGTGGCGAAAATGATCGATTTGGCGATCTTCAGACTGCCTTAAGACTCCTCGGGGAGGGTGGCGTCGACTCTTCCAAGCCACGTTCGGCCATCCCTTCCCCACAAGGTGTCTTTTTCATGAGCGAAACCCAGACCACACAGCGCTATACACGGTTATCGATGACCCTGCATTGGCTGATGCTGGCGCTGTTTGTTGGCGTCTATGGCTGCATCGAACTCAAAGGCCTGTTGCCCCGCGGCCATGCGCTCAAAAGCCTGCTCCTTGGTGGCCACGCACTGTTCGGCAGCGGGATTTTCCTGCTGGTGTGGTTGCGCTTGCTCGGGCGCCTGGCACCTCGGCCACCGATCGTGCCGCGCCCGCCGGCCTGGCAGACCGGCGTGTCGCACCTTATGCACCTGGCGTTGTACGGCCTGATGATCATCACGCCGATATTGGCCTGGTTGATGCTCAACGCCGGCGGCAAGCCCGTGCCGTATTTTGAATTTGCCTTGCCCTCGCTGGTAGCGCCAGACCCGGTCCTGGCCAAGCAATTCAAGCATTGGCACGAATGGCTGGGCAGTGCCGGTTATTGGTTGATCGGCCTGCATGCGGTGGCTGGGCTTTTCCATCATTACTGGGTGCGAGACAACACCCTGATGCGCATGTTGCCAAAACGCTAGAACCACACAAATCGCGAATAACGTGCCTGATGAAACGTTTCATCTTGCGATAAACGGCTCACGCAAGCGCTTGCGTAAGTAAATGTATCTGATTAGAGTCGGTGGCAATCGGCTCTGATCCAAGGGGCTCGAATACAAAAATAAAAAAATCCAGGAGCTCATCCATGAGCCTTGAACCCTTGCTTGAGATGCAGGGCATCAGCAAAACCTTCAATGGTTTGCGCGTGCTCAAGACGGTCGGCCTGAAGGTCTACCCCGGCGAAATCCACGCCTTGATGGGGGAGAACGGCGCCGGCAAGTCGACGCTGATGAAGATTCTCTCCGGCGCCTACCAAGCCGACCCAGGCGGTGAAATCCGCATTGCCGGTCAGCTCATCCCCACCTTCGACCCCGCCACCGCCAAAGCCCTTGGCATCGCCGTGATCTATCAGGAATTGAGCCTGTGCCCCAACCTGAGCGTGGCCGAGAACATTTACCTGGGCCGCGAATTGCGGCGCGGCTGGAGCATCGATCGTAAGGGCATGGAGGCCGGTTGCATCGAAGTGTTGCAGCGCCTGGGCGCTGAGTTCACCCCGGCCACGCGAGTCAGCAGCCTGTCGATCGCCGAGCGTCAGTTGGTGGAAATCGCCCGCGCCCTGCATGCCCACGCCAAGATCCTGGTGATGGACGAACCCACCACGCCCTTGTCATCCCGCGAGACCGACCGCTTGTTCGCGCTGATCAAGCAACTGCGCAGCCAGGGCTTGGCGATCATCTACATCAGCCACCGCATGGCCGAAATCTACGCGTTATCGGACCGCGTCTCGGTGCTGCGTGACGGCCAGTACATCGGCGAGTTGACCCGCGATGCACTGTCCGCCGAAGCGCTGGTGAAAATGATGGTGGGCCGCGACCTGTCAGGGTTCTACAAGAAGGAACACGCCGCGTATAACCCCGGCAACGTGGTGATGCGGGTGCGCGACATGGCCGACGGCAAGCGCGTGCGCCACTGCAGTTTCGACCTGCATGCCGGCGAAGTACTGGGCATTGCCGGGTTGGTCGGGGCAGGGCGCACCGAGCTGGCGCGGCTGATCTTTGCGGCCGACCCACGCACCTCGGGCACCCTGGAAGTGGTCGGCAAGGCCGTTACCCCACTGCGCACCCCGGCGGATGCGATTCGCGCAGGCGTCGTCTACCTCACCGAAGACCGCAAGGCTCAGGGCCTGTTCCTCGACATGAGCGTGGCGGACAACATCAACGTCTGCGCCTGTGTGCCGGATGCCCATGCCGGCGGAGTACTGGACCGCGACCATGCGTTGCAGCGTTCCAATGATGCGATCAAGTCGCTGTCGATTCGCGTGGCGTCAGGCAAGGTCAATGCTGGCGCCTTGTCCGGCGGCAATCAGCAGAAGGTGCTTCTGGCACGGCTGCTGGAGGTCAAACCCCACGTGCTGATCCTCGACGAGCCCACACGCGGCGTCGACATCGGCTCCAAGTCCGAGATCTATCGCATCATCAATCAATTGGCCCAGGCCGGCATCGGCATCGTGGTGATTTCCAGCGAGTTGCCGGAAATCATCGGCACCTGCGACCGCGTGTTGATCATGCGCGAAGGCCAGCTCGTCGCTGAAGTCGGCGGTGCCTCCGGCCAGGCTATTTCCCAAGAACGCATTATTGACCTCGCCACCGGTGGCGAGCAGGTGGTTGCCCATGGCTGAGTTGAATATCGCAACGACAAACAAAACGGAACGCGCACGCGAGCTGATGCGCACGGTGGGCATGTTGCCCGTGCTGATCTTGCTGTTGGTGGGCTTTGCCCTGGCCAGCGAGAACTTCCTGACGATGCAGAACCTGTCGATCATCTCCCAACAGGCGTCGGTGAACGTGGTGCTGGCGGCGGGCATGACGTTTGTGATCCTCACCGCCGGTATCGACTTGTCAGTGGGCGCGATCCTGGCGGCCTCGGCGGTGGTGGCGTTGCAGGCGTCGATGTCGCCGCAGTTCGGCATGTTCGGGATTGCCGCGGGTATCGGCTTCGGGCTGTTGCTCGGGCTGGTCAATGGCGGGTTGATCGCTTTTATGCGCCTGCCGCCGTTTATCGTCACCCTTGGCGCACTGACGGCCATGCGCGGGCTGGCGCGGCTTTTGGCGGACGACAAGACCGTGTTCAACCCGGACCTGCCATTTGCCTTCATCGGCAATGACTCGTTACTCGGCGTGCCCTGGTTGGTGATCATTGCCGTGGCCGTGGTGGCGCTGTCGTGGTTCATCCTGCGCCGCACGGTGATGGGCGTGCAGATCTACTCGGTCGGCGGCAACCCGGAAGCGGCGCGGTTGTCGGGGATCAAGGTGTGGAAGGTGCTGCTGTTCGTCTACGCCATGTCCGGCGCGCTGGCCGGGCTGGGCGCGGTGATGAGCGCTTCGCGTCTATTCGCTGCCAATGGTTTGCAACTGGGGCAATCCTACGAGCTGGATGCGATTGCGGCGGTGATCCTCGGTGGCACCAGTTTCACCGGCGGCGTCGGCACCATCGGCGGCACACTGATCGGTGCGCTGATCATTGCAGTGCTCACCAATGGGCTGGTGCTGCTGGGCGTGTCGGATATCTGGCAATACATCATCAAGGGCATTGTGATCATCGGCGCGGTGGCGCTGGATCGTTATCGCCAGTCCGGTGCGCGGACCTGATTTCATACAACAATCACAAGAGAGACCCGCATGAACCTTAAACGCATGTTTCCCGTCATTGCCTTGGCTGCCCTGATGTCCCAAGCCGTCGAAGCCCGTGAGTTGAAAGCCCTCGGCATCAGCATGGGTTCCCTGGGCAACCCGTACTTTGTGACCCTGGCCGATGGCGCCACGGCGCGGGCCAAGGAGCTGAACCCCAATGTCAAGGTCACCTCGGTGTCGGCTGACTATGACCTGAGCAAGCAGTTTTCGCAGATCGATAACTTCATTTCATCCAAGGTCGACCTGATCCTGATCAACGCCGTCGACCCGTCTGCCATGGCCTCGGCGATCAAGAAAGCCCGCGATGCCGGGATCGTCGTGGTCGCTGTGGATGTGGACGCCAAGGGCGTCAACGCCACCGTGCAGACCGACAACGTCGAAGCCGGCAAGCTGGCCTGCCAGTACCTGGTGGACAAGCTCTCCGGCAAGGGCAACGTGATCATCCAGAACGGCCCGCAAGTGACCGCCGTGACCGACCGCGTCAAAGGCTGCAAGGCCGCACTCGCTGCTGCGCCCGACATCAAGGTGCTGTCCGATGATCAGGACGGCAAAGGCTCCCGCGAAGGTGGCTTGAACGTGATGCAGGGTTATCTCACGCGCTTCCCGAAAATCGACGGCTTGTTCGCGATCAACGACCCGCAAGCCGTCGGCAGCGACCTGGCGGCCAAGCAGCTCAAGCGCAGCGGCCTCATCATCACCTCGGTGGATGGCGCGCCGGATATCGAGAATGCGCTGAAGACCGACTCCCAGATACAGGCGTCTTCCAGCCAGGACCCATGGGCCATGGCGCAGACCGCGGTAAACGTGGGCAATGACATTCTCAACGACAAAGCCCCGGCCGAAGCGGTTACCCTGCTCACGCCCAAACTGATCACCCGCGACAACATCGGTACGTACAGCGGTTGGTCGAGTAAACATTGATCCATTGAGAAGGAACAACGCCGTGGTCACCATGGATGACGTGGCAAGCCGGGCCGGGGTGTCGACATCGACGGTGTCGCACGTGTTGAACGGCACCCGCAAGGTCAGCCCGGCCACCGTGCTGGCGGTGCAGCAGGCGATCCAGGCGTTGGGCTACATCCCCAACACCCTGGCGCGCTCGCTGGCCCGGTCAAGCACCAATACCATGGGTGTGGCGATCTCGGCGTTGTCCAACCACTACTTCAGCGAAACGGTGCACGCGATTGAAACCGAGTGCGCCAAGAACGGCTACATGATGCTGTTTGTCGACACCCATGATGATCCGGAGCAGGAATTGCGGGTGGTCACGGCGCTGCATCATCGGCGGGTGGATGGGATTGTGCTGGCGCCCTCCAATGGCTCCAAGGCGCTGGAGTACCTGCGGGCCAACGAGATTCCAGCAGTGCTGGTTGACCGCATGATGAGCGATCAATTTGACCAGATCGGGGTGGACAACGCCCAGCCGACCCAGGCCCTTATCCAGCACCTGATCGCCCATGGGCACCGGCGGATTGGTTTTATCGCCGGGCGGGAGGGGTTCAGTACCACGGACGAGCGCGTCGCGGGTTATCGCGCGGCATTGCTCGCGGCGGGGCTGGCGTTTGATCCGCAACTGCTGGTCAACGGCGGCTCCAACACTGAACCGGCGCGCAAGGCAACGGTGCAGTTGCTGGGGCTGGCAGCACCACCTACGGCGATTATGGCCGGTAATAACCTGATGACCCTCGGCGCCATGCAGGCCCTGCGTGACGCGCAGATTACCGTGCCGGGGCAGATGGCCCTGGTCGGTTTCGATGATTTTGACTGGGCGGACTTTTTCGAGCCACGCCTGACCCTGATCGCGCAGCCGGTCCAGGCACTCGGCGCCCAGGCCGTGCACCTGTTGTTGCAACGCATGGCCTCGCCTGACGCGCCGCCCCACAGCGTGCGCCTGACGCCGACCCTGCAAGTGCGTAATTCATGTGGCTGTATTGGATTGGAATGACCTCCGTATGAGCAACCCTGTTTCCCTCGGCATCGACCTCGGCACCTCGGAACTCAAAGCGATCCTCATGGACCTCGACGGTTCAGTCCTGGCCCATGCCGGCGTGCGCCTGAGCGTGTCGCGGCGTCATAGCGGCTGGTCCGAGCAAGACCCGCAGGATTGGTGGCAGGCGTGTTTGCAGGCGCTGGCCCAGTTGCGCACGCATGAGGCATTTGCCCGTGTGGCCTGTATCGGCCTGTCTGGGCAGATGCATGGCGCGGTGTTGCTGGGGGCGGATAATCGCGTGTTGTATCCGGCGATCCTGTGGGATGACTCGCGTGCGGTCGCCGAGGCTGAACGGTTGGGAACGGCGTTTGCCGACGTCACCGGCAGCCTGCCCATGGCGGGGCTGACAGCGCCGAAACTGTTGTGGCTGAAACAGCATGAGCCGCAGGTGTTCAAGGCCATCGATTGTGTGCTGTCACCCAAGGACTACCTGCGCTTGCGTTTGAGTGGCGAGCGCATCAGCGAGATGTCGGATGCTGCGGGTACGTTGTGGCTGGATGTGGCACGGCGTGAGTGGTTCGTCCCGATGTTGCGCGCGACGGGGCTGTCGCCTGCGCAGATGCCCAGGTTGGTCGAGGGCGGTGCCGCGAGCGCGGTGTTGACGGCGGACGGGCTGGGTTTGTCTTCCTCCGTCGTGATTGCCGGCGGCGGCGGTGACAACCCGGTCGCGGCTGTCGGTATCGGTGCGATCAAGGCAGGGGACGCTTTTATCACCCTCGGCACCAGCGCGGCCATCGTCGCCATCACCGACCACGCTGCCGGCAACCCGGCCAGCGCGGTACACAGCTTTTGCCACGCACTGCCTGACCGTTGGTACACCATGGGCGCCATGCTGGCCGGGGCCAGTTGCCTGCGTTGGGTCACGCGGCTGACGGGGATGCCGGATGAACAGACCTTGTTGGACCAGGTGCAGGCGCAATTGCCGATTGAGCAGGCAGTGCCCCTCAGTACCCCGTTGTTTCTGCCGTACCTCGCCGGCGAACGCACGCCCCACAACGATCCGCTGCTGCGCGGCGGATTCATGGGCCTGGGCCATGACTGCACACCCGCTATGCTCGGTTATGCGGTGATGGAAGGGGTGGGTTTCGGTTTGCTGGATGCGCTGCGCGCCGTGCAATCGGCCGGTGCCAACGTTGATGCCTGCGCCTTGGTGGGCGGCGGGGCGCGCAGCGAATACTGGGCGCAGTTGCTGGCCAACATCCTCCAGCGGGAGATATACACGTTGCACGGCAGTG
The DNA here is from genome assembly GCF_000934565.1 of Pseudomonas simiae. NCBI lineage: Bacteria > Pseudomonadati > Pseudomonadota > Gammaproteobacteria > Pseudomonadales > Pseudomonadaceae > Pseudomonas > Pseudomonas simiae. The sequence goes on from NZ_CP010896.1 coordinate 3,001,641, forward strand.
AATTGAGCGCCTGCATCGGGGCGGCGAAACTGGGCTTCCTGTCGATCGGGGAAGGGGACGCGTTGTTGCAAGCAGGAATGCCGGTGAAGGCCCGGTATAGGCCGGATCCCGCACAGCAGGCAGTACTGGCAGCGCGTTATCGCCTGTTTCAGGGTTTACTGGGAGCGGCAAAAGCACTGCACGAACAGGCCACGCAGCCGTGTCAGGCATCGCGCTGATGACTCACGATCAATCATCCGACAGCGGCGGCAAACGCCGTTTCACCGGGGTTTTCTTGACGATCGCGGTGTTGGTTTCGGCATAGGCATTCAGCTTGTCGAGCAGGCTGTCCAGATGATCCATGGTGCGCACATGCAGCCGTGCGATGAAGCAATCATCGCCGGTCACTTTGTCGCACTCGGTGAATTCGGGGATCGCCTGGATCTGGCGTTCCACCTCATGCAGTTTGCCGGGCAGGGGGCGGATGCGCACGATGGCTTGCAGCAGGTAGCCGAAGTGCTTGGGGTCGATGTCGACGGTGTAGTGGGTTAGCACGCCGCGCTCTTCAAGACGGCGCAGGCGTTCGCTGACACTCGGCGAGGACAGCCCGGTAATGCCGGCCAGGGTCTTGAGGGACAGGCGTGAGTCGTCCATCAAAGCGGCGATGAGTTGCTGGTCGATGGTGTCAATCATGGTTTCCACCTAATAAGTAAAGGCAATCCAGTGGTTTGGCCTTTTTTAGGCGCTGGAGCCGCTCCCGAACAGATTGCCATAATTGAGCCTCACTTGAGGAGCTTCAATCATGGACACATCCATCCGTCGTGGTTCGTGGGAAATGATCGCCGCCATGCTCATCTCGGGCACCATTGGCTGGTTTGTACTGGTCTCTGGCGTGTCGGTGATCGAAGTGGTGTTCTGGCGCTGCGTGATCGGTGGGCTGACGCTCTTGCTGGTGTGCGCGCTGCTGGGTTATTTGCGCCTGGACCTGCTGAACGGGGCCAAGCTCGGCCTGGCGATGCTCAGTGGCGTGGCGATTGTTGGCAATTGGTTGCTGCTGTTCGAATCCTATTCCCGTGCCTCCATTGCCATCAGCACAGCGGTGTACAACGTGCAGCCGTTCATGTTGGTGATGCTGGCGGCAGTGTTCCTCGGAGAAAAGATCACCGTGCAGAAACTGGCGTGGCTGAGTATTGCGTTTTTGGGGATGCTGGCGATTGTCACGGCCCATGGCGACCAACAGACCGGCGACGATTACCTGGCCGGCATCGCCTTGGCGCTGGGTGCGGCGTTTCTCTATGCCATTGCGGCGCTGATCATCAAGCGTTTGAAAGAAGTGCCACCGCATTTGATGGCGTTGATCCAGGTGACCACCGGCGCGCTGCTGCTCGCGCCAATGGTGCCTTGGAACAGTTTGCCAGCCACCACCAACGCCTGGGCGGCATTGGTGACACTCGGCGTGGTGCACACCGGTTTGATGTACGTGCTGCTGTACGGCGCGATCCAGAAACTGCCCACGGCGATTACCGGTGCGCTGTCGTTCATCTACCCGATTGCGGCGATCTTCGTCGATTGGATCGCCTTCGGGCATCGCCTGGGCTGGCTGCAATGGTTGGGTGTGGCGGCGATTCTGCTGGCGGCTGCGGGGTTGCAGCGGGGCTGGTGGTGGCCCCGCTCGCAGACGGTCAGTGCGTACCCTGGAAAATGATGTTTTCCGGGTTGAAGTGCTCCACCGCGCTGCCCGGTTGCGGCAAGCCCAGGATATGCCCCTTGATCTTGCCCACCACGTGCATCTCGCACGGTTTGCAGTCGAACTTCAGGGTCAGCACTTCATCGCCGTGGATCAACTGCATCGGCGCGACCTTGGTCTTCACGCCCGTGACACCCTTCGCCTGTTTAGGGCACAGGTTGAACGAGAAGCGCAGGCAGTGCTTGGTGATCATCACCGGTACTTCGCCGGTTTCCTCATGGGCTTCGAACGCGGCGTCGATCAGCTTCACCCCATGACGGTGGTAGAAGTCGCGGGCTTTCTGGTTGTAGACGTTGGCCAGGAACGACAGGTGCGCATCCGGGTAGACCGGCGGCGGGGTGGTTTCGGCTTTGCGTCCACCGCGTGGATGTGCGGCAACACGGGCAGCGGTCAGCGCTTCGATCACTTCGCGGCGCAAGGCTTTGAGCTGTGAGTTGGGGATGAAGAACGCTTGCGGCGCATGCAGCTGGATATCGGTCGCGTGGTATTCGGTGGTGCCCAGTTGGCCGAGCAGGTCGCGCAAGGTATCCAGCGCCTGCTCCGGCTTGTTGGCCACGCCGAACGGGCCGGGCAGGGTGACGCTGGCGCTGATGCCTTCTTCACTGGTGGCAGTCACGTCCAGCTGCTCTTCACGCAGGCGAGCCACCCACGTCAGGCCGATGCGGCGTTCGGACGAGGTCTTCAACAGCGCCTGTTGCCAGTTGTGGTCGAGGTTGCGGTTCAGCGGATGATTCGGGCGCAGTTGATGCAGGCCGGCCGGCATTTCATTCGGTTCGACGCGGTAGCGATAGCGTTTCTCGCCGTCTTCCTCGAACTCGCCCTTAGGCTCGGCGATGTTGGCGCGGAAACCCACCACTTCACGCTTGACCAGCACGTTGAGGCCGTCGCCATTGGACAGCGGCTCATGGGTGACCACTTGCAGGTCACGCTTGCTGGCTTTTTCCACCACACCCACCGGCAGGCCGGTGAACGTCGGGGTGTCGAAGGCGCCGATGTCGATCTTGCGGTCAGTGACGAAATAGTCGGTGCTGCCACGGTGAAAGGTCTTTTCCGGATCGGGCAGGAAGAAGTGCGCGGTACGGCCGCTGGAAGCGCGAGCCAGGTCCGGGCGGTCTTCAAGGATCTCGTCGAGGCGCTGACGGTAGTAGGCGGTGATGTTCTTCACATAGCCCATGTCCTTATAGCGACCTTCGATCTTGAACGAGCGCACGCCGGCTTCGACCAAGGCGCGCAGGTTGGCGCTCTGGTTGTTGTCTTTCATCGACAGCAGGTGCTTTTCAAAGGCCACGACACGGCCCTGATCATCTTTCAAGGTGTACGGCAAACGGCAGGCCTGGGAGCAATCTCCACGGTTGGCACTACGGCCGTTCTGCGCGTGGGAGATGTTGCACTGCCCGGAGAACGCCACGCACAAGGCGCCGTGGATGAAAAACTCGATGGCGGCATCGGTTTCGTCGGCGATGGCGCGGATTTCCTGCAGGTTCAGCTCACGGGCCAAGACCAACTGCGAGAAACCGGCCTGGTCGAGAAACTTGGCGCGGCCCAGGGTGCGAATGTCGGTCTGGGTACTGGCGTGCAGCTCGATGGGCGGAATGTCCAGCTCCATCACGCCAAGGTCTTGCACGATCAACGCATCGACGCCGGCGTCGTAGAGCTGATGGATCAGCTTGCGCGCGGGTTCCAGTTCGTTGTCATGCAAGATGGTGTTGATCGTGGTGAACACGCGTGCGTGGTACCGGCGCGCGAATTCTACCAGGGACGCGATATCGCTCACGTCGTTACAGGCGTTATGGCGCGCGCCGAAGCTCGGGCCGCCAATGTACACGGCGTCGGCGCCATGCAGGATCGCCTCGCGCGCGATGGCGACATCGCGGGCAGGGCTGAGCAATTCCAGGTGATGCTTGGGCAAGGACATAGTTTTTTTAGTCAGGCTTGTCACGGTTGAGGCGGGCATTGTAGCTGTGAAATGCCTGACCGGCACCCACTCAGGCCTGAGCGGCCATCGCAGTCACTTCCACGCGCATGCCTTCTACGGCCAAAGCGGCAACGCCAACGGCCGCGCGCACGGGCCAGGGCTTGGCAAAGAAGCGTTTGTAGACCTCGTTGAAGGCCGCGCGATCGGCCATATCCGTCAGATAAATGGTCAGGTGCATCACCCGGTCCATCGAGCTGCCGGCCTTTTCCAGGGCGACTTTCAAGGCTTGCAGGGTGCATTCGCTTTGCTGGGTGATATCGCCCAGCTCCAGGCTGCCATCGGCATGGGTCGGGATCTGGGTGGACACCAGGATGCCATTGAAGCCGATCACGTCGGAGGAAATCGAGTCGGCATCGGGGTCCGGGGTGTAGTGCAGGTCGTGGTTGGCCATGGGCGCCTCTGGTTGGCAGGTTCAGAAAGGCGCCCATGGTCCCCGAAATTGACGACAGGGGCAAACTACGCCCAGCGGCGGAACAACACGCTGGCATTCACGCCGCCGAAGCCGAAGCCGTTGGACAGCGCGTATTCGATCGGCATGGGGCGGGCTGCACCGCGCACCATATCCAGGCCATCCGCAAGTGGGTCGGGGTTTTGCAGGTTGAGGGTGACCGGGGCAACCTGGTCGCGCAGGGCGAGCACGGTGAAAATGGCTTCAATTCCGCCCGCAGCCCCCAACAGGTGACCGGTGGCGGATTTGGTCGAGCTGATGGCCGGACTGCCTTTGGCGCCGAACACCGTGTTGATCGCCGCCAGTTCGCCTTTGTCGCCCACCGGAGTGGAGGTGGCGTGAGCATTCAAGTACTGCACCTGGGTTGCATCGATTCCAGCCTGGCGCAAGGCCTGCAGCATGGCGCGTCGCGCACCGTCGCCATCTTCCGGGCCGGCCGTCATGTGATAGGCGTCGGCACTGGTGCCGTAGCCCACCAATTCCGCAATCGGCTGTGCGCCACGTGCCAGGGCGTGTTCGAGTTCCTCGATGACGAGGATGCCGGCGCCTTCGCCCATGACAAAACCGTCACGTGCCTGGTCGAATGGCCGCGAAGCCAGCTCGGGTGTTTCATTGAAGTCGCTGGACAATGCCCGTGCCGCCGCAAAGCCGGCCAGGCTGACCCGATGAATTGCCGCTTCGGCGCCGCCACATACCGCCACATCGACTTCACCGGCACGAATCATCCGTGCCGCGTCGCCAATCGCCTGCACACCTGCCGCACAGGCGGTCACCGGTGCGCCCAGCGGGCCTTTCAACCCATAGTTGATCGACACATGCCCGGCGGCCATGTTGCTCAGGAAGGAGGGGATGGTGAACGGCGACAACCGCCGTGGGCCTTTGCTATCGGTGGTGCGTACCGCATCGGCAATTGCCGGGAAGCCGCCGACACCCGAAGCGATGATGGTGGCAGTACGTTCCTGCGCTTCGGGCGTCACTGGCGCCCATCCGGCCTGCTTCAAGGCTTCATCCGCCGCCGCCAGGGCGAACAGGATAAAGCGGTCCATCTTGCGCTGTTCCTTGGGCGCCAGCAGTCGATCGGGGTCGAAGCCGGCTTCTGGATCCTGCTGCACGCTTTGTACCTGGCCACCGATGCTCACGGCCAGGTCTCCGATCAGTTCTTCCGGTAGCCGGCGAATGCCCGACTGCCCGGCCAGCAGGCGTTGCCAGGTTGACTCCACGTCAGCACCGAGCGGCGTCAGCGCGCCCATGCCTGTCACAACGATGCGTTTATTCATGATCAATCGACTCCGGTTGCGTTGAGGGAACAGACCCTATGGACGTCACTATCATGATGAAAGTAACATGGCGTCACGCAAATAGGCACCGCTCAAAGGAATCCCCCCATGCAACGCAAGTCCCTTACCCGCGACGAATGTCCCATCGCCCGCAGCCTTGAGCGGGTAGGGGAGTGGTGGAGCATCCTGATCATGCGCGACGCGCTGCAGGGCCTGCGCCGTTTCGATGAGTTTTCCCGCAGCCTGGGCATCGCGCCCAATATGCTTACGCGCCGCCTGAACGCCCTGGTGGAGGCCGGCATGCTGGAGCGCCAGGCCTACAGTGAGCGGCCGCCGCGCTATGAATATGTGCCGACGGCCAAGGGCGAGGATTTCCGCATGGTGCTGATGTCGCTGGTAGCCTGGGGTAACCGGCATTACGCCGAGGAGGGCACCAGCGTGGAGTTGGTGGAGCGTGCGACGGGCACGCCAGTACAGCCAATGTTGGCCCGTGCGGATGGGCAGCAGGTACCACTTGACCAGTGCATGTTGCAGGCCGGCCCGGCGGCGAGTTCGGGCATGCGCGAACGCCTGGCCTTGCTTGATGCAAAGCGCTGATCAAACGAGTAGTTGACGCCAGAAAATAATCCCTCCAGCGCGCGTAAAGTCGCGGATTTCCGAGCCGATAGCAAGTAGAGACACAGGGTTCTCCGCACGGTTGAGGGTAAGTCCATGTTCAACACAGCACTCAAGACAGCACTGTCGGCCAGGACGGCCGAAGTCACCGAGTTCAAAGGACTGATCGCCGCACTGGAACGCTCCATGGCCGTGGTCGAATTCGACCTGAACGGCAGGGTGCTGCGGGCCAACGACAACTTCCTCAACACCCTGGGCTACAACGCCAGTCAGTTGACGGGTAAATCCCACCGTGACTTTTGCCCGCCAGCACTGACCAGCAGCCCGGCCTACAGCCAGTTCTGGAGTGATTTGAAGGCGGGCAAGTTTGTCTCGGGTACCTTCAAACGTGTGGATAGCAACGGCAACACCATCTGGTTGGAAGCCAGTTACAACCCGGTGCTGGATGAGCGCGGCCAGGTGTTAAAAGTGGTCAAGTACGCGCTGGACGTGACCAGCAAGGTCGAGCAAGAAGCGGCCACCCGCAGCAAACTCACGGCGCTGGACCGGGCAATGGCGGTGATTGAATTCGATTTGAATGGGCAAGTGCTGGACGCCAACGTGAATTTCCTCAATGTGATGGGTTACACCTTGGCGGAAATCAAAGGCAAACATCACCGGCTGTTTTGCGAACCGGCGCTGATCAATAGCCATGAATACACTGACTTCTGGCGTCGCTTGAACAGCGGCGAATTCTTCGCTGGTCAATTCAAGCGCCTGGGCAAGCAGGGGCGTGTGGTATGGCTGGAAGCCAGCTACAACCCGGTATATGACGGCGACGGCAAGCTGACCAAGATCGTCAAGTTCGCCAGCGACATCACCGAGCGCGTGGAAAAGTTCGAAGAAGACTCCCGAGGTGCGTCGCGGGCTTACCATATCTCCTCCGAGACCGAGCGCTTTGCCGAACATGGCACCCAGGTGATCCAGGAGACTGCCAGCGAAATGCGCCGCATCGCCGACAACATCGGCGCCTCTGCGCGGCTGGTGGGGCAACTGGGCGATCGTTCCGAGCAGATCACTGCCATCGTCAACACCATTCGCGGGATCGCCGACCAGACCAACTTGTTGGCCCTCAATGCGGCGATCGAGGCGGCGCGCGCGGGGGATCAGGGGCGAGGCTTTGCGGTGGTGGCCGATGAAGTCCGGCAACTGGCCGGGCGGACCAGCCGCTCGACGGCGGAAATTGCCGAAATGATCGGCATGATCCTCTCGGAAACCCGTGACGCAGTGACCAGCATGAACGCCACCCAGGAAGGCGCGCAACGCGGCGTCAGCCTGGCTGATCAGGCGGGTTCGGTGATCCTGCAGATTCGCACCAGCACCAGTGACGCCGTGGAGGCGGTGAGCATGTTCGCGTCGAAGCTGGATGAGTCGGAAGTCATTCCCAAGACCGCAGTGGGTTGGGTGGGTTAACGCCCCCAATGGGAGGCGCGAGCATGCTCGCGAAAAACGCCCGGGCAACGCGTAGATTCAGGATGTACGCGTTATCCTTGAGGTTATTCGCGAGCAAGCGCGTGCCTACCTATAGCAGGGTAAACGGATAGTCGACGATCAGCCGCAGCTCGTTCAGGTCGCCATCGCGCTGGTCGGCGTTTGCTGCCACGATCGCATCACGCACGCGCAACGACAGGTTTTTCGCCGGACCACTCTGGATCACGTACTTGGCCTCAAGATCCGTTTCGTGGTGCGCGCCGTCGTCACCGTAGTCGCCCGCATAGGCGCTGTGATCCGGCGTGTGGGTGCCATTGATATCCGAACCGTTGATATAGCGCCCCATGAAACTCAGTCCCGGCACGCCATAACTGGCCATGTTCAGGTCATAACGGATCCCCCAGGACTGTTCGCCCGGCCCGTTGAAGTCCCCCCATTGCACCGAGTTGGCCAGGTAGACCGAGTCGCCGCCTTCGCCCGCGCCGTTGTTGCCGGTGCCGATGTAGTCAAACGGCGTGTCGCCATGCACTTTCTGGAACGACAGCGTCAGCGTATGCGCCTGCAGGAACGAGTACGCCGCCGCCAACGAGTAGGTGGTGTTGTTGATCGCCCCGGCCTTGGCGCTGCCGGTGTCGAGGGTGCGGTAGAGGTTGCCGTCCAGCGCGAGTGACTGGTCATGGGCCAGCGGGATCACGTAGTTGAGGTTGGTATAGTACTGGCGCCAGATGTCTTCCAACTCACCGGCATACACCGTTGCGCTGAGGGATGGGCTGAAGGTGTACTTGCCCCCGAGGAAACTTGCACTGTTGGCCGCGATATTGGCGTAGGTCGCGTAGATATCGTGATCATGGTTGCTGGTCATGCCACTGTTGGTGCTGGTGAAGTGCCCGGCTTCCAGGTCCAGCCCGGCGATTTCGCTGCTGGTCAGGTCGAAACCGGTAGCGGTCTGCGGCAACAGGCGCGTGCCGCCGGTGGCGAAGACCGGGGCGGTGGGCTGCATGTCGCCGAATTTGAGCTGGGTCTTGGAGACTTTGATCTTCACCGCCGCGCCCACGGAGCCGTAGGCGTCTTCGGGGTCGCCATGCCGGTCGGTCGGCAGGTTGCCGGTGCCGGCGTCCGCGTGGGTGGCGTCAAGTTTCAACCCGCCATAGGCGTAGGCGTCAACGCCGAAGCCGATGGTGCCCTGGGTGAAACCCGAGGCGTAGTTGAGCATCGCGCCCTGGGTCCAGTCGATGTTATCGGCCCGTCCGCCTTCGCGATTGCGATTCATGTAGTAGTTGCGCAACAACCCGGTGACGCTGCTGCCCTCGATAAACCCCTTGGAGTCCGCCTGGTCGGTGACCGACTCGGCAAACGCCATCTGACTGATACCGGCACACACCGCCAGTGCTAACAGGCTCGACTGTTTAATCATGTTGTGACTTCCCCGGAATAATGAGCGCGCGCGCAGAAACACTGCACTTATTGGCTGGCGCATAAAGGTGTATGGGCAGATGTTTGCAGGTGAGCTGTTAGGGTTTTTTATTGTGTTCGGCGTGGCTGCCGAGCTTGATTCTAAGCACAGTCTGCGCGGCCTGCAGCGGGGGACCGGATGAAACTCGATTAATTAAACTTCACTCTTTTTAATCGCCTGCGGGTGTAGCGTGGGGGCTGTCTTAGCCGCTCTGCTTCGACAAAATCCTTTGGTTGCCGCCGCAGAGTCTGCGGCGGATTTTTTTGCGTGGGCGGCTGATTGGAACTGGTTTGTATAAGGAAAGCGGAGCGGGGCGCTTTACTCTTTTACATCCATGAATTCTTCAGCCCATGCCACGTAGCTTTCCGGCAAGGTATAGGTGTGCGTCAGTTCGGTGGCACTGAGGTTATCGGTGCTGTGGGTCAACTGGCGCTGGGCTCGCAGGCTGTCGTAAGTCGCCTTGATCGCCGCAAAGTAAGCACCGTGACCGGCAACCACCACGCGTACGCCGAGGCTCGCCAGGCGCTTGGCATCATTGAGCTTGGGATTGCCATAAGTCACCAGCATCAGCGGCACCGTCAGCTTCTCCGCGATCTTCTCCAAATGCTCGAAATCCGCCACACCGACCATGCAAATTCCATCGGCGCCGGCTTGCTGATACGCCAGGGTGCGCTCGATCACAGCTTCGGTCGGCAACACGCCGGCATTGGTCCGGGCAATGATCGACAACTGCGGATCAACACGGGCTTCCAGCGCGGCGCGGACCTTGCCGATGCCTTCTTCAATAGAGATCAGGTCAGTCGACTTGCGGCCGAATTGCGCAGGCAGCAACGTGTCTTCAATCGTCAACGCGGCCACACCGGCACGCTCAAGTTCTTCGACGGTGCGCATCACGTTCAGCGCGTTACCGTAACCGTGGTCGGCATCGGCAATGAAAGGCAGTTGGGCGACACGGCCGATACGGGTGGCTTGCTCAACGAACTCACTCAGGGTGATCAGCGCAAAATCGGGCGCGGCCAATACCTGCAACGACGCAACGGAGCCACCGAGGATGCCGACTTCAAAACCCAGGTCCGCGGCAATCCGCGCCGACATCGGGTCAAAGACGGAAGCGGTTTCAACGCAGGTTGGGGTGGCAAGCAATTCACGGAATTTGCGGCGCAGGGCTGAGTGAGAAATCTTTGGCATGGGCTTTCCTGATTCTGGTCATCGTCTTGTGACGATCAATGTCTATTCGTGGTGGTGCGAGATTAACATGCAGGAGCGCGCGGGATGATGACGTTTCAGCATTGGAGGGTATGGAGTGCGGGTTTACGGTTGGGGAGAAGTTACACCAATATTTTCGAACGGGAGTAATCTTTGTATGCGTCACGAGCGGCAACGTTTTCAGTCTTCACATTCGTTTCGTTGCGAGTAGACAATGTGCGCTCTGTTCCGGGGTAGTTCAGCGGTAGAACACTCGGCTCTTAACCGGGTGGGCGCTGGTTCGAATCCAGCCCCCGGACCCACTACATCGCAGGGTCAGAAGGACATATGTCCAGGCACGATAGGGAATCGGATGCAATGGCCGGCATAAACGCCGGTTATGCGGTCTTTCAGTTATCTCGAGCATTGACCTCATCGGGTCTAGACACTGAGAAAGCGCGTGAACGGATTGAGCGCTGGCAGCAGGTGGTCGAACACATGGTGCAGGGCACCGCGCTGTATGGCTCGCGTATACCACTCGTGGATGTGCCTGAATGGGTCACACTGGAGGTAGTCACGGGTGGTCTTGCCACTGGACAGTATCTGGCCGGTGGTGCACTGACCGAGTACGAACGGCGGCTGGCCGCCTCAATCCCGGGCATCCGCCCTGGTTTTGAACGACTTGATCTCAACACCTGGCACCTTACGGATGAGGGGATCGAAGCCCTGCAAAAGCAACTGGTGAACAGCGACTATCGGATCGATGTACCAGAAGAGGCAGCGCTACTGTACGTGGCTTGGCTGTTGGGACAGCAGCGCACGGAGGAAGCACGCAGACTGATTGAGTCGATCGCATCTTTTTTTGAGCAACTGCGTTTCTTTCCAATGGCTTCTGACGGGCTACCGCTCGCGGCGGTGGAAGTGCAGATCTTCGATGTCGGCGATATCAAAAAGCTGCTTTCAAAACTCCCTGCGCAGCAGCGTCTGGCGGTGCAAAAACATGTGGTCGTGACTCGGTTGCCTTTCTACGATGCAGCTATCTCGCTCTTCCTCTTAACGTACCAGGATGATTGGCCTTGTCGGCAATATCCTGAAGGCTGGCTTGAGCAGGCGAATGCGCTAATTAGTCAGTTCGATGCATCCGGTAGCAATGACATCCTCAACGTTGAACCTTTCAGGGGCCGGGTAGGGGAGTTGTACGCGTTGCTAAGGCTCTGCTCCCGTGACCCAATCTCGCTGACAGGGCGTCAAGTCGGACGTATTCGGCGGATCGTCAATGATTTCGTGTGCAAACATGGTCATCCCGAATCCGAAAATCATCTACAGAGCCGAGCCATACAGCGCCATCAGGTGGCCGCGCCCGAGCATCATCTGATCGCGAAGGCGGTTTCTGAGCGTCTGACCAGCTATACGAGCTCGGAAGGCATCTCTGATTTTTCGTCCCTGTTGGAACCGATTACCAATGAGGAGGCGAAGGCATATTCGCTGAAAACCGGTGTCGCCATTCCACCAGCAGTTCGCCGACGCCTCGAGCGCTGTCGAAAGGGAACCATCAGTCAGTTGATTGACAAGGGATTGATCACATCTGGGGACACCGTGGCGCGAGTACTGCCAGCGATGACGGCCGAAATCTGCAGTGCTGGATTTCGCGATACGACACTGCGCACGTTGTCTATCGCAACGTCTCGTGCTTTTCGGCGACGCCGTTCATTGCTACTGCTCAACCTACAGAGCCAAGTCAAAATCAGTGAGTTGCCTTGGGTGGCGGCCGTTGAAGGTGAACGAGAGGCACACACTGTCGCCGTTGAGGGAGCCAGACAAGCCTTGATCGAATCCTCGGCAACAACTCTCGCTGCTTTCCCTCAGGCAATCCTTCCGAACAAGCTACTTCAGGAGTTTGGTTCGCTTGCTGTCACGGCGAAGCTGGATCTTCCTTTTGTGGAGGAGGTCGCGGCAGACATTTTCATGGGAACCTTTTCGAATAAATTCGTGGAAGCAGCCAGGCGAGCGGCCTCGTTGATAGATGGCACCCTTTACGCCCATTATTACGACATCGACACGAACCAACTGGCGATCCTTCCCGATAAGCCGAAATCAAAGAGCAGAAACTATTTCCAGCGTGACTTGGATACCAGTGATGCATTGGCGAACCTGTGCGCACAGCGGGCTAATGCACCCTCGGGTGGATGGCATTCAGCAACCAACGGCAGGATCATCGAGCAACAACAGATTTTGACAACGCAAAACCTTTCGCTTCTATTTGGTGATCTAGGTTTGAAAGCGCTGCTACATCATCGCTTGGGCTCACTTGCTCAGGAGTGCTTCCAATGGATATGCATGCGGCAGCAGATGAAAATCAAGTTCTATCACTCTAGCTTGGTGATGCTCAAAAATACCGCTTATGCCTGGCGCCAGATGGTGTTTTATTTATCCATGCAGGATGACGCCGAGAGGCGTTGCGCAATCGATAGCATCGAAGCTCATTTCACGGCTCAACCCATTGCATTCCGAGAGAGATTTCTACCGGCAATTATGGGGTTGCGTGTAGCAGCTTCCGGGCTCCCGTTGACCCTGAACCGCCGGAAAAGTGAGGGTGCTCAGGTTTTTCTCGGATGGACCACCGAACGACATTGGTTGTTACCATCGCAAACGAATGACATCAGTTAACCGCTCGGCTGTATCGATGAGGCGTGCTTGAACGCCTCAAAAGCGATATCTGTATATCTGGCTGGAGTTCTTGTACAGACGGGGCAAAACTTTCATGCATACATCAGGACCGAAGTCAGGAAGGACGTCCAACGAGAAGAGCCTGAACGTCTGCAAAAATCGGAAAGTGGTGGCGCGTGACCTCAAGCACAAGTATAGAAAGTTCCACCCCGACACATCATTGAACAAGTGGGCGATGTCAGGTGTTCATAAGCCGCTCTAAAGCCAGTTGCACTTGGTTCAACACACTTAAAATGAATGTGCTTGTTCATCGATTCATGTTCATGGACTAGGCTTCCCGCTCGTCTGATCGGTCCGACCTCTTGCCGCTACTCCAGCGGTGAGGATGCTGCGGTAGATGGGCAGGCATTCGCGTTGGGGGGATTGATACTGGCCGATGGTGGCAACCGAGCGAGCCGTTTGGTACAGCCATTTAGACCGGGCATTCCCAATGACTCAGCCATCGGATCGCCACCACCGCGCCGCCGAACCGCGGCCAGAGCTTTCATCATTTCGGAAATGCGCTGCAAGCTGTCGTGAACCGAGCCCGCATCGCGGGTCTACGCCCTGCGGGCGTTCATCCTGCACGCCTTCGACCGGGGCGGCCTGCGCGCTCCGCTTGCTTTCGCATATTCAAAAGTTAGTAAAGGTCTTCCTTTTTTTGCCTATCAAGTGACATGTCTATCTGATTCCAAAGACGATTCAAGGTTTCTGCGGTTTTTGAGAATGATGCGGGGAGTCGGCCATTGCTTAATGCAATCATCCTATGAATAAGTAAAATGGCCTCTTCGTTAGCGGCATGCTGTTCTAAAGATTTTGGACTGTCTATTGATAACCATGCGACCCCCGAACTGTCTATAAAACTTTGAAGTGAGTTCATTGTGGTTTTGGCTAGAGAGGCGAGGACGCTGTTGCCATCAGCGGCGATCTTTTCGAGCTTTAATTTTGAAGATTTGGTTAATCTGTCGGTGGTGCGATCTAGTTCTATTTTTGCTCCTTTGGGCGTGTCATAGTTGAAGTCTGTATCTATGACTTTCCAAAGGATTTCTTCGCTTTCTACATTTACTGCGCATAATATTACTGGTGTTGTTATTTTTTTCCAATATTCAATGTGCTCTCGATCTGGGTATATGGTGTTTGTCCCATCTTTGAAAGGGGTATCAGTGGATTTTATTTGAACCTTGACGATTTTTCCTGAGGAGGAGTTGTCCTCGAGCATTACCTCGAATTCAGCGTCTATCCCTAAATCAATTTCCTGGCCACGGCACGGCCATTTGAAAAGCTTTATGAATTCCTTCTTTACAATTAACTCGCCCATGTCACCGATTTGCTGATTATCGGAATAATGCATTTTGTTACCTTGAGGTTGTCAGTTAAGCTCAACGAGCATAGCGAGGTGATGAAAGGAAGCAAGCACCTTATTTTTCTCAGTCGATTGTGTCTCTAGTGGTCTAATGAAACCGGACACCCATTTAGGCGAGAATGCTCGCCAGATCGAGGTGTCAGATAACCAAACAACGGCGCTCCGTTACTCCTGAATTCAAGCGCGAGGCCGCCGACCACGTGCTCAAACAAACTGCGGCTACATCGAAGCCAGCCGTTCACTCGGCATTGGAGGGCTATCGAACTGCGCGAGATCAGCCATTCTTTGATGCATCGCTACAACTGGATTCAGCCTCACCAATTCAACGAGGGGTTGGCACCAGCGCCTGCCGAGGAAAAATTTGACGTCGTGTCCGGGATTAGTTACCACTACAACTCACCTACAGCAGTTGAACAGAGTTTGCCAGGCGCCTCTCATTTCCGAAAAGCGTTGTGTAAAAGCGTTGCTCGATGCCGTAGATCAGCAGCTTTAACTGATGATCGCTGCCAATATCGAAGACGCCTTTGGCTTTGTCGAAATCAAGGTGGCCGGCGCAGTAATCGTCGATGTAGCTGACCATCGCAGCTCGCTGGCTAGACGGAAGCGCTGCAAGGGTCGCCATCGCCAATCCAATGCGCTTCCTGTTCGGTGTAGACACACGTGCCGCCTCAAAATTATTTGAAAGCTCAATAAAGGGCTCATCAAGGAATTTTTCCACTTCCTCATGAGTTGCTTCTTTGAACAGCTGGCCGATCCCTTTAAAAATGCTGGAGATCGTGGCCAGACTCTTGAAAACCAGCGAATCTGTTTTGGGCAGGTAAATAGCGTCCGGCGTTGTGTTAATCACAAGTCGCAACTGCCCGTCGTCTAGCTCCGCGACCTCTCCGAAAGTGATGCTTTTTCGGCACACTAGCAGGGACGGTGTTACTTTTTGAAAGTAGAAGGAGTCATTCTGGACACTACACAGCCATGTGATTTTATCAAACTGGTTTTTCTTGAGTTCGACATGATTTTTGCTGTCGAACGGCTCTTTCAGAAAATCGATGCAGAACGGTTGCCCTGAAAAACCAGGAATCACAAACCAAGAGTCTTCATCCAGATTATGGTCAGGCTCATAAGGTACACAGGCTGCCGCGTCGATAACGACTTCTGCATAAAGTTTACTGTCCGAAAGAACCTTTACGATGGCATTCTTTTGGAGACGTTTGATTTTAGCGAGGACAAAGTCCATTTTCAGCCTCTATCGATTAGAGTGTAGTCATTAATGCGGTACACCTTGTCAATCACGACCTCCTTAGGAGTCCGAAAGCTTTCCTTGCTAATCAAGAAAAGCGTGACATGAGATGAGGTGCTCACGTTGTAAAACTCATATCCGTATAGTAAGAATAGAGGATTGAAATACAGCGCTTGTGATCGGTATGTGAAGATAAATAGTATCAAATACACAAACACTAGAGTCTGGAAGCTATTGATGCTGAGCGCTACGAAGAAATAACCCAAATAGCTTGGCAAAAAGCTATTGTTCGCATGCTCAATGCTCACAACCTGCCCAGGTTGAAAGGTATCACTTCCCAGTCGTCTGCTTAGTCTTAAGCTGAGGCCTGTCAGTACAATAGGAACGGCAAGATACAGGGCATAGGAGAGTCCACTAATGGCAGCTTTCAACCCGGGCAAGCTCGGATCTGCGATAAACTCACCAAATGTGATTCCACGCTGAACCAGATACACAATCACCAATAGGGACGTCGCGTTGAAGGTCAGCAGTAATCTGAATAGCGTGTTGAAGTCCACTCAAAAATCATCCGTAATCATTTTCATCCAATGATGGCAGGATGCTACCAAAAAGCGTCGGGGCTCGCCAGTTCTGGCCGATGACTGTCAATTAGCTTTTTTAAACCCGATATCTAAACCCAAGATGCCCTGCATGAGCGGGCACGTGCGTTGAGATGATAGGTTCCGGGCGCGCAGGCCGACCAGATTGAAGAAGCACGGGAAGGTGAGCACATCCGCGTGCTTGTCGCGGATTCAGTTGAGTAAATCAATCAGGTACCCGCAAGATGCCGGATGTGACGGCGATCGTGACGGTGCTTGCAGCACAGTTCATCCATGACCCCGGATTCTAGATTTGGGTCAATGGTACGCCTCTGACCCTGGCCAAGCTTGAGCAGCATGCTCGAACGCACACCCTGAATCTGAGTGAGGGTAGGCTCACAAAAGTCATCGTCATCAACTCAATGCAGCAGAACCTGGACTGCCCCTGAAAAGATAGACGTCCCCGGCCTATACTCCGTCGAGCAAGGCAGCAACGTCGATGGGCGCGACCACTCGCGGAGAGGACACTTTCCATGGGGCATCCGCCACCAGGAATGATTCGATGGTCCGTAGTACCGTCGGCTTGGGCACTTCTTCTCCAGAAGAGCGACCACCTTCTCCCCACATGGATCCCATGAGTCGGCAAGGCATGTCCCAGTAGCGAAGATTGGCCCCTGACGAGGGCTGATAGAGGTTCCGCGGCAAGCGCTTGAATAATTGCAGGCGATCAAAACGCACTGGATCCAATGCCACGACTGGCGTGGTGACTTGGGTGGTATGATTTTCCTGGGGCGATTCATAGAGCGCTGGATGTGGAGCGAACACATTTTTGCTGGCGGGCACGTTTGCTGGAAGAGGTTAACGTCGCCCCTTGGGCAGAAGGCCACTAAATCCGCTGTAAAAGACTGGCGCAATGCCACCTATAAGCTTTAGGCTGAGCCGGCACGATGTTCAGGGAAGAAGCATTGGCCCCAAGTGCGGAGATTCTTCGGTTGCTCTGGCATCCCGAGATGTTGGGCTCACTTATATCTTCACTCGTCAGTACCGGCCGCCGCCAAAACGCCTGGGTATTGCTCGAAATTTCCCTGAAGCGATCGCACTTTGCCGATGCGCGGTGCGGCATGCGTGAAGTGATGAGCATCATATATTCAAGGCAGCATGACAATGAGCAGGAAGCCGTAGATGTCTCAAGGCAACATCATTATTTCGGGTGTAAACCCGAGGGAAGCGAACCTCAAGCGAAAAGTTCGCGAGCACCTGCATTCTCTGGGCTTTACCAGAACCGATGAGGGCGCCTTGCGTGCTCCTGGCAGTGACAAGGAAGCGATTCGGGTGCTGCATGGCGCCCAGAGGGAAGAACGGCTCATAGCGAGCGGTAACTTCGTCGCCCGAGCCGGTGTGAAACTGATGCAGTATTTCGCCTCAGGCACTGAGGTAATTCCCAAGAAAATTTCGCCTGTGCTGGAACGAGTTTCGTCCGGCACTTGGCAGAGTGACCTGTTCAGACTTGCATCGCTTTCATGGTCGGTGCCGGTATCCAGTGGATTCGGCAGACGCCTACGCTATCTGGTGTGGGACCAATCCAACGGTAAGCTGATGGGTCTAATTGCCGTGGGTGATCCAGTCTTCAACTTGGGCGTGCGTGACAAGTTTATCGGTTGGAACTCTCATGATCGGGGCGCTCGACTGGTCAACATCATGGATGCCTACGTCCTTGGCGCGCTGCCGCCTTATAACACCTTGCTGTGCGGCAAGCTCATCGCGTGCTTGCTCCGCAGTCGGGACCTGTACAACGATTTTGCCCATGCCTATGGGGCCTCCACGGGCATCATTTCTCAAGAGGAAAAACGGGCGCGCCTGATGGCCATCATCACTACGTCTTCGATGGGGCGTTCGTCGGTCTACAACCGTTTGAAACTTCAGGGTACGGAATATCTCAAGTCGGTTGGCTACACCGGCGGATGGGGACACTTCCATATTCCAGACTGGTTGTTCATGGAACTGCGTGACTATCTGCGTCACATTGATCACACCTACGCGGATCATCACGCCTATGGCCAAGGGCCTAATTGGCGACTGCGAACCACCCGAGCCGCTCTCAAGGCTTTGGGCTTCAAGGACGACTTAATGCGACACGGCATCAAGCGTGAAGTTTTTATCTGCCAACTGGCAGCAAACGCCACCAAGATTTTGCAAACCGGAAAAGGCAAGCCCGATATCCGCTCTCTTCAAACCGTCAAGCAGATCGCAGGTCTAGCACTGGAGCGCTGGGTGATCCCACGAGCTGCCAGCGTGCCCGATTACAGACGCTGGAGGGCATCGAATCTGATTGGCTTGTATGGTAGTCAAGCCCATTTGCTGCGCCCCGAGATCCAGTTGGATCAAGGACCGATCAGCGCTTTCGGATATTAAGGCACGAGGGGACCGGCCGTGCATTTTGCCGTTAACACAATAACTAACCAGATCGAGACAGCAGAGCATGCGACAGGCAGGCGCAATTACGTGTGCCCAATATGTCGCGCCAAAGTATTGCTCCGCGCTGGGCTCAAGCAGAAAAGGTGTTTCGCTCACTGGCCAGGATTCGGCTCGGCGCGGTGCGAAAATTTTGTGCCTGGTCTCCATGGGCAGTACGGTGCCGGACTCGCATTGGCTGCGCGCCCAATGCGCAGTATGGAGTTACGCCTGAAAATCGAGCGAGGGAAAAACCGCGCAGCATGGTGCTTGGAACTGACGTTACCATCATGTCGATTTTGCAAGGCGACCGTCACGCTCGACGTGGGCAATGGGATACTTCAGGAAATCGACATGGGCGGGATGTCTACAGGTCGTCGCGTAACCGCGGAGTTGTCCCAAGAAAGTTTCCGCATCGTATCTTTTCAGGGTAAGCCTGATCAGAACTTCGTAGAAGGTGTAGAGCGTGCCTGCCAGGGACTGCCTACATTCGGGGCAGCCGTCTTCACCGCTTCCGGCGGTGACGGTGCAGCAGGTTTCCCCCGGGCACATGAGCTCAAAAAGTCAGGTACTTATGCGCTGTTG
Source organism: Pseudomonas simiae (assembly GCF_000934565.1). Classification (NCBI taxonomy): domain Bacteria; kingdom Pseudomonadati; phylum Pseudomonadota; class Gammaproteobacteria; order Pseudomonadales; family Pseudomonadaceae; genus Pseudomonas; species Pseudomonas simiae. The sequence goes on from NZ_CP010896.1 coordinate 3,020,707, forward strand.
TGGAAGGCGCCTGACGCACTGAAATTTCCTGAAGAACTGGTGCCCGACAATTTTATCAGTCGTCAGGACTGGAATCTGGCGTTGGTCACGGTACCTGCGGCGCCGTCTACTGCATGTACTGAATGGCTGGAGTCCTTGACGGGCTTAACCCTCAGTGGCTCGACGCCTAATATTTCAATCGCCTGGCCATTCTTGGCCCGCAATACGAGTTTGAATTCCGCTGAATGCACTACGTCTGCCGCGCTCATTGTGGCTGCGAGAGGGATGCCGATTGGGCAGAGTGATACCGGTCCCATCATGCTGATGCGCGGCGGCCAACAGCGGTTGTTGGCAACCGGGGTGGAGCGGGATACGGCACTGTTTGCCTTGATACCTGATAACTTTCAGCAATTTTTTGTGGCCAAAGCCGGGACGGAGGAGATCGAAAAACTCCTATCTACGACATTCCAGGTCGACGCTGTAGCCGATTTCCCGGTGGTGGAAATGGCGTTTACTAATCCCGCTGGCGTGCGGCTGGTGGTGCCCTTCGATAGGGCTCGCTGCAAGGACTACATCGATTTGGCCAGGCTGAACCAGATGACGCTGGAGTATTTGGCCGTACCTCCTGGCACGCGTGGGTGGTTTTACGTGGTACGAGCTTCAGTGGGCATCCGGTACGAACTTTTAGCGAGCGACCTAAGAGCGCCCCACAGTCCGTATCAAAGGCTAATCGCGCCGGAACCACTAGCAAATCTGATTGATTGCCTGACAGATGCTGCATGCCACGTCGACCTCGATCTTGGCGGGTTCGGTAAGTTGCGTATGAACGGCAGCGAACTGCTCGCTCCGAATGTCGCCACTCCAACTCTTGGGACGGCGATGCGATTGAGAGTACGCAGCTTCATCTCTCAATTGCGCGGTTGCACGCCGATCCGCGTTGATGCCGATGATGCCCAACTGGTGTGCGCGGTCGGCGCCATCAATCCACAACCCGCACTCATTCCGCATTACCGTGCCCTGATTAGGGACGTTATCGCCTGCGGTTTCGAGGTCAAACGAAAAGGGAAAAGTGTCTCGCTATGAGTTACTACTACAGCCAGGAGGCAAGAGTTCGGATCTCGGCGTTCGAACAACAGTACCTTACCGATTTCATTGAGGAAGTACCGCATAGCTATCGAAAATCCGCCTACAACCGCCTGTCCGCGATCGACGGTTTTCGCAGCGGCTCACCGGCGGATTTCAAAGCGAAGCAGAAACGACTCATCAGTCATCTCTTGCACCCGCAAGGCGGCGCGAAAGGTGAAGCCGATTGGAAGACCTTCGCCAACTTCTGGGTCGCTTGGGCTAGACACCATCTGGATAGCGATTTCCCCGCGGGTGACAAGTTGCTGCCCGCAAATGACGCCGGTCCTCTTTTCCTCACTGGCCTCGCTGAGCGGTTCCCAGATGCCCCGCGCGAGACGGTAGAGCGATTAATCGTGTTCAGTGGGTTCGCTGACCACGACGAAAGCCAAACAGTGCTGGGCAAATTCCGTCCCGCGTCCACGGTAGCTCGCGATCGACTACTCGACGCCTTGCCGAAACGCGTCGACACGATTGAGGACAGTATTAAGATCCTGCAAGCGGACACCGAGCAGGCCGCCGAGACAATCGAGTCATTGCGCTCGAAGATTGAGAACCTGATGCAGGACGTCGGCGACGTCAGCGAGCGCGCAGCGCAATCGACGAATGACTTGTTCGAACTGCACGCCATGGCGGACCACCTGCTTGCCGCTGATGAGCGACTGGTCTCGACCCTGCGGGCACTGCAAGAAAATGCCCAGCGCGCTGATGCGGCTGCCGAAGCGGCGGATGGCAACGCGCGATCATTGCGCGAGGCGGTTGAGGTATTGGCTGGCCGAGCAGACGGCTGGGATGAGGCTGCGGCTCACCTAGGCGCCATTGAGGACCAGCTAGGCGCCATTACCGCACGGGAAAAGACTTGGTTAGGAACCACGGAAGCGGTTGCAGGGCTGTCCGATCGCCTGGAAGCCCTGCAAAGCAACCTAGGCAGAGTGCGCAACAGTACGGCCCCAACGTCGCAGGTTCGTCTCTTTGAGGCGGAGGCACAGGGGCCTGTTGTTGAGATCCGCAGCGTAGAGACCGCGTGTGAGCTGATTTCGATCAACTTGCAAGCTTGCGGTATCGTCAAGGGCGCAGCACAGACTGTTGCGCGGCAAGCCCTGGCTGCCCTGGCTGCCGGCCAGTTGATCCAGTTCTCCGGATCCTTGGCGGACATGGCGACCGATGCTGCGGCAGCGGCGGTGGGCGGACTAATATATCACGAGTGGCGCGTGCCTGTCGGTTTAGTGTCGGATGAGGCCGCGGCAGAATGCCTCGATATGGTGGGTGATACTTCGGGTTGTTTGGCCTTGAAAGGGGCCAATCGCTCTGCCTTTGAAGTGTATGGCTACGCCGTTCGCGATGCGATCACCCGCCGTCAATTGGGCATGCCAGCCTATCCTCGCCTTGCACTGATTGCCTCTTGGGCGCAGGGCCCTGCCGCGTTCCCCGACGGAGGTACCCTTGCCGAACTCGGGCCCGTCTTCGACACTGACGCGTTGCCCATGCGCGGCGTGACTTCCCGCACTTTAAGCCTAAAATACGGCCACCTTACGTGTGATGCATGGGATCAGCTTGAGGGTTTTGCCAGCGACATCTCGGGCAGCCTCGTGTCGGAATTGAAGGCGCTGTTCGAGGAGGCACACTTCCAGCCGGGCAATCTATGGACACGATGCGCCGAACGGGCCTATTTGCGTTTGCGGGCCTCACTCGGTGCGAGCGAGACCGAGGACCTGCACGCCATGTTGAAGCACTGGGCGCTGCCTTGGGCGAAAGCCACCGGCTGCCCCATCGACGACTTGACCCGCGTGGCGGAGCAAGTTATGTCGCAGCACCAGGTCGAAACCTCCGGCTTCGAGGGCGCCTAGATGAAGTGGCAGGCGATTTCCCAGTACGACGCGCAAAGAATCGTGGCCATCGGCCTGGGTTGTACCAGCCAAGGCGAAGGCCTGCGGATCGCCGCCATAGCGGAGTGCCTGCGATCTGCTTGTTTGTTGTGCGCGATTCCGACGGATGGGCAGGGGGCATGGGCTCCTGCTGCATCGCTCAGTCTGACCAGCGTTGCCCGCAAACATCTGACGCCGATCTGGCCAGACATGCTGGAGGACTCAGATTCTAAGCCAGGGGTACTGAGCGTTTTGGAAAGCCTTGGGCAGATTGGGGATTTGGTCCGGGTTGAAAAAGGATGGTTGCCTCCACCGCCACGCGCGATCAGATCTTTGGAGGGCAACGCGGTCGTGCTGGGTGGAGGGCCATCACCGTGCTTCCCACGAGGTATCAAAACCAGGACATTCGGACGTGTACGTGTGGTAACAGCTTCGCTCTGCGAGGGATGGATTGATGTAAGCGATCCGGGCGACTGGATCGGTGCGCCTATCGAAGGGCTGGCCAATTGGTCTTCCCGCTTTGTGCTGCAAGCGGCTGGGCGCTTCACCCAATGCCCTAAGGTGCTAGAACCCGTGTCGGTGTACCTACAAGGGCGCTGGGCTGAGCTGGCATGCCACCCCCATGCCTCAGGTCAGTTACTGGGTAAGTGTCAAACCGGGACCACTGTCAATTATTTCATCGGTAGATTTCAGTCCGGTCGGCTTCAACAACTGGCTTCCATTGAAGCGTCCGATGTTCGCCGCCTGCGTTTCCAATTGGATCTAGAGGCGGGCTGTCCTTGTACGATGGAAACACAAACGTCGCCACGTTTCGTGACGCTGAGATCTTATCGCCGACTCCCGCCAGAGCAGGAGAAAGCGCTCCTCCTTGGCTGGGAGTTACCCAAAGCCGAGGGTGAGCATCCTGGGTTAAAAACCCACGTCATACCTGTCGAGACATTCCCCATCGTGCGCTGTGCGCTTGAGGGACTAGGCATTGTTTTGGTCGAGCGCAAGCGCGCGCAAGGAGGGATCTGATGAGCAATACATCTATGACCGCAGAGGCTACCGGGGTTCACGAGACCGCCAAGAGTCTTGCCGAAAGCTTGCGGCAATACATCGAAGCGCAATATCACATCCGAGATGAAGGATTGGTCAGAGAACGGCACGCGTTACTACAATCCAATGAAACGATCGCCCAGACCCCCTACGTTGAGGCCACTCAAGTCTACAAGACAGGTGAGACCTACGATAATTTGGCCATCCCGCCGGCAGCGGCCTCAGCATTGAGTAACCTCTCGGCGATGGGGCTGGGGCTCTATCCCCGCCCGTATGAGCATCAGTCGCAGGCACTTACTGCATTCTTGGGTCAGGATGCAGCGGACTTGGTCATCGCCACTGGCACGGGCTCAGGAAAAACAGAGAGCTTTCTCATGCCAATCATTGGCTCTCTGGCGGTGGAGGGTGCAGAACGCCCCACCTCCGCTGCGATGCCAGGATGCAGGGCCATGCTCCTGTACCCCATGAACGCCTTGGTCAATGATCAATTGGCGCGAATTCGTCGTATTTTCGGCGACACCGATGCCGCGGGTATCCTCCAGCAAGACCGAGCGCTCCCAATTCGTTTTGGTAGTTACACAGGTCGCACGCCGTATCCGGGTAAGCGAGACAGTGGCCGCGATGAGCGCTTCATCAAACCGCTGTTTGAGCAGTTCTATCAAAAGGTTGCCAAAGTCCCTGCAGTACAGGGCGAACTGGCTCGGATCGGACGTTGGCCGAGCAAAGATCTGGTTGGCTTTTATGCCGATGACTCGGTGCAGACCAAGACTTGGACTTCAGGCAAGCGGCAAGGCAAACAGTTCATCTCGAAGAATTGGAAAGGTCGCCTGCTTACTCAGCCAGGCGACCGCGAGTTGATGACGCGTGACGAGATGCAGGTTCGCTGCCCCGAGCTCCTGATTACCAACTATTCCATGCTCGAGTACATGCTGATGCGCCCCATCGAGCGCGATATCTTCGAGCAGACCAAGGATTGGCTGAAAAGTGACGTCCGCAACGAGTTCATCCTGGTCCTGGACGAGGCGCATATGTACCGCGGAGCGGGCGGAGCTGAGGTAGCGCTTCTGATCCGACGGCTGTGCGCCCGCCTGGACATTCCACGCGAGCGTATGCGCTGCATCCTCACTAGTGCCAGCTTGGGAGGCGAGGATGCTGCTGCTGCCAATGGCGATCGATTTGCTCGTGATTTGACCGGCTTGCTTGAGGGGTCACCGCGCAGCCTCCGTGTGATTCAAGGCACCCATGAACCGCGCTCTGCTGATCGCAGCATCACCGATTCGCAGATGCATGCGCTGGCTTCCTTGGATCTGCCTGCGTTTCAGCGCGTGGCGAACGACCTGCCGGCGGCTACTCAGGCGCTGAACAACCTGGCTCAAGAACTCGGATGGCCCTCGTTCCAAGGCCTGGCTCACACTGCGTTGCGTGACTGGCTGTTTGAGAACCTGACCGGTTTCGGTCCCTTGGAAAAGCTGATCGAACTGGTGTCAGGTAAAGCGGAAAAGCTCGATGACCTCGGCAAAAAGCTCTTCGCTGATGCTCCGGGCGCCACTGCGGAGAAGGCAACAGATGCACTTCTGGCGTTGGGCAGCCACGCGCAACGACGCTCAGACGGCCGGGTATTATTACCGACCCGGCTACACCTATTTCACCGCGGTTTGCCGGGACTTTATGCATGCGTCAACCCCCACTGTACCAGTCGTCAAGGGGATCACCAGGGCCCTACTATCTTAGGCCGCTTGCACACCAAGCCCTCGACGCAATGCAACTGCGAGTCCAAAGGGCGCGTTTTTGAATTCCTGACTCACCGTGATTGCGGGGCCGCGTTTGTGCGCGGTTACGTGAACGAAGACATGGATTTCGTTTGGCATCAACCTAATGGTCCGTTCGCCGAAACGAGCACTGCAGCGCTGATGCCAGTGGACATTTTCGTCGAAGAAACGACCCACCCACGCAGCCGTCACCGCGACAAATGGCTGCATATGTCGACGGGCATCATGAGCTCGACCAATAAGGACGGGGTTGAAGGGTTTCGCAGGGTTCGAGTGCCGGACAAGCCACCGGCGGGCGAGGCTATTACCTTCGACAATTGCCCCGTGTGCACTCGAAAGATTCGCAACGGTAAAGATGAACCCTCAAAGATCATGGACCACGTCACCAAGGGGGAGGCACCGTTCACCACTTTGGTTCGTACTCAGATGGCCAAACAGGCAGAGAGCAGGGTAGTGGACTCCCGCCACCCCAACGGCGGACGTAAAGTCCTGATCTTTTCGGACGGCCGGCAGAAAGCGGCACGCCTGGCACGTGACATTCCGCGCGATATTGAATTGGATGTCTTCCGGCAAGCGATAGCACTGGCCTGTCAGAAGCTGCGCGACATTTCACGTGAACCGCGGCCTACGCAAGTGCTTTACACCGGCTTCCTAGCTGTTCTTACCGAGTTTGACCTGCCCCTGTTTGACGGCAACGATGCGCGCAAGGTTGCCGACGCCATTACGGTGTACAAACGCGATTGCGACTCTGACTTGGAAGAGGCTCTGCAGCAAAACGGTCTGCCCCCAGAACTGCCGCCACGCTATCGAATCGCCTTGCTCAAACTGCTGTGCAGCAGCTACTACTCTCTGACCGGGACAACAATTGGCTATGTCGAGCCTGTCGAATCCAAACGGAAAAAAATCAAGCAAGATCTCGGTGCGGCGGGCGTATCGCTCGGGGATCAAGATCTGCGAGCGCTCGCCATTGGCTGGATAGAAACGCTGCTGCAGGACTTCGCGTTTGATAAAACGATTGATCGCTACCTACGTTATAAAGCCGCAGGCTACGTAAAATCACCGTGGGGCAGCAACGGAATGTTCGACAAGCCGCTGAGGGAGGCGCTTGCGGCCCAGTTACCAGGCAGTCTGACAACGCTTGAAGCTATCGAGACGACTTTCCGCAACCATCTTGCTGACGAAGAGAACGGCACGTGGTTCCTGTCGCCTAACTCGGTTAGCCTGGTCGTAGACCTTGGGCACGTTTGGGCGCAATGCGGCCAATGTACGGCTGTCACGCCACTTGCGTTGGCCGGAAAAATTTGTCTCGCGTGCGGGAGTGATCGTGCCACGCTTGTGGATCCTGCTACCAGTCCGTACTTGTCCGCCCGCAAGGGACTTTGGCGCGAGCCGGTACGAGAAGCCTTGCAGCCTGGGGCCCGGCTCACCAATCTCAACGTAGAGGAACATACTGCGCAGTTGTCGAATCGTGATCGCAGCAAGGTCCATGCGACGACGGAGCTCTATGAACTGAGGTTCCAGGACGTCCTGATTGATCCCACGGATCGTCCGATCGACGTGCTTAGTTGCACGACCACCATGGAGGTAGGCGTCGACATCGGTTCCTTGGTCGCGGTTGCACTGCGAAACGTGCCCCCTCAACGAGAAAACTACCAGCAGCGCGCGGGGCGGGCAGGGCGCCGTGGCTCCTCCGTTTCCACAGTTGTCACCTACTCGCAAAACGGACCGCACGACAGCCACTATTTCCTCAATCCGCGACACATAGTTGCTGGTTCACCGCGAACGCCAGAAATCAAGGTGGACAACGAGAAAATTGCCCGTCGTCACGTCCATGCATATCTGTTTCAGACGTTTTTCCACGAAGTCATGGCGCAAAATCCGTTGCTGTCTAAGCCTAAGACCGCGTTGTTGGAAAAGGCGCTTGGCGCGACTCATGATTTCTTTTTCGCCGGCATCGACTCGGGCCTTAATCTGGAACAGTTCAAGTCCTGGGTTTCGGGAAAGCTGCTGCACGATGAAGCGCCTCTAAAAAATTCGGTCCTGGCGTGGTTACCGCCAAATCTCGACACGCAAGGCCTTACCTTGGCCGAATGGCTGGAAGATACTGCACGCCGCCTGATTCATAGGCTGCATGAGTTGGCGGCAGAATTACCGCAACAAGCGGTCAACCAAGACGATGAGAGCGAGGCGGATGACGCCAATGACGATGAGAGTAATGCTTCCACTGCTGAAATAGAGCAAAAGGAACTACTGGAGTTTCTATTCCACCACAGCTTGCTGCCCACCTATGCGTTTCCGACGGATTTGTGCAGTTTCCTGATAGAGAACATTGCCAAGGTCAATGGCATGGCGGAAATCCAGACAGTTCAACGCCCGCAACAATCGATTTCGAAAGCGCTGAGCGAATACGCACCGGGACGACTCATTGTCATCGATCGGCATACCTATCGCTCGGGCGGCGTATTCGCTGACTTGCCCGGAAATGTGGTGAACCGCGCCGCGCCTCTGTTCAAGAAGGCTAAGCGCCATGTTCACTGCAAGACCTGTTCCTTTGTGCGCAACCCCAACTCACCGGTTGGTAATCATGGACCATGCCCTGTTTGCGGTGGCGAGCTCGCCACGGAGACGATGATTCTCCCAGAGGTATTCGGCCCGGAAAAAGCAGAAGATCTACCAGAGAATGATCGTGAACAGGAGATCACCTTCGCCACGATGGCACAGTTCCCGCAGCCCGTTAACCCGGATGAATTGACCTTCCAAATCTGCGGACCGAAAGCCAGTTTTACCCATGCGACAAACCAGACACTGGTGACGGTCAACCGGGGTATCGAGGGAGCCGAATTCGGTGGGTTCTCAGTGTGCGTTGAGTGTGGTCACGCATCAGTATTCGATCACAACGTTCATCTCGGCCCTCATGAACGCCCCTACAAGCTGTTGAACCCGAAAGGTGGGCCAACTCTCTGCTCCGGAAGGTTTGACAGGGTCCTGCTCGGCCATGATTTCAAGACGGACTTGCTGCTGCTCAGGCTGAAGGTCGAGGCTCCACTGGTTAGCAATACTGCCGAAGTCGTGGTCCTACAAATTCTTGAGGATGCCTTGCACTCTATCGCGGAGGCACTGCGGCTAGCGGCGAGCCGTCACCAGCAACTTGACCTCGATCCCTCGGAGTTCGGATCGGGCTTCCGGATTGATCCAGGAGTGCAGGGCGAGGCGAGAATCCTGGAAGTGTTCCTCTATGACACCCTGTCGGGAGGGGCAGGCTACGCAGAGATTGCAGCCAGGAACATCAAAGAGATCCTCGAGTCAACCCTTGTTCTGTTGGAGAATTGCGACTGCGAATCGTCTTGCACCGAATGTCTGAATCACTTCCACAATCAACATCTGCAGCACCGCCTCGACAGACGCCTCGGTGCGACGCTCTTGAAGTATGCGGTGGATGGCGTTGTGCCTGGCTGTGCGCCTTTGGATGAGCAGTGGCAGACACTATCGCACTTGCGCGCCAGTCTTGAGCTTGAAGGCTTTGACTGCTCGTTCAATACCGTGAAGGCGGTGCCAATGCTGGTGCAGCGTAATGGTCGAAGCCTGGCGGTCGGCTGTTTCCCAGGACTGATTCATACGCCCGATTTTGTGCATGGGGTGGCTACGGCGGATAACGTAGATGGTCACCTTGCGCTGAATGAGTACTTGCTCAGGTCAGATATGCCCGGTGCGCATCAGAGGGTCAAGGCATTGTTTGAAGGATTCACAGAGCGTTGAACCAAATCCTGATAAGAAAAGGTCCGAACTCATCTGGCCACCTTGATGTTGGCCAGATTAGCCTTGGCGTAAAGTGCCGGACAGCCTGGTGTTACGCCTCAATGGTTGTGAGTCGAGTAGTGATCATTCAGGTTGGAACGCCGCCAGTCAGTCCTAGAAAGCAGGAATCGGTACGGGCGGACCACTTCCTATGGGCAGGCCCACTCTTGATCTCATGAAAGCGTTCGGCTGCCTGAGCAAGAGCATCGGCGGATATCGCACTGAGGGGGCTAGAGAGGCTGAGTAAACACGTTACCAATTTCTCTAGCATACCTAGCAGCAGCTTCAGCCATGAATTAGGGCTCTAGAACTCTTCTGGATGTTCCAGCTTAATTTCCCATGAGGTATTAAAGTGAATAGTGGTGTATTAAAAACAAAATTCAAGCTTGCAGTGCATGAGGCCAATGGTCAGAAGTACGAAGATTTATTTGTTCGCATAATGATGCAGTGTGAGCAGGATTTTAAGCCTGTAAAGCCACATGGAAACATAGGTGATCGTGGGAATGATGGATGGATTTCTACAAGTGGCAGATATTATCAATGCTACGCTCCGGAAGACCTCCCAGCCAATACCGAGACCGCAATTGCTAAACTGAATAAAGATTTTAGGACGCTTAAATCGTACTGGGATACGATTTCTCCGGTGCGCGAATTTTATTTTGTAGTTAACGACAGATATCAAGGTGCATCACCACATATCTACCAAGCAGTTTCGGCCTTGAAAACTGAGCACGGCCTAACGATTGCGGAAGTTTTTCTCTCGGGCCAGTTAGAGGAAAAGCTTTTTTCTCAGAAAAATGAAGTGATTGCCGACGTGCTAGGCGCTCTGGTGCTCGAATCCAATGCTGACAATGTTATCTACAAGCACTTGGTGACTCAGGCAGTTCAAAAGCTAGAGCTGGTGTATTGGTTAAACACAAGCGACAACCTGATTGCTGGAGGCATTGCAGCGAAGCTTGTGGATAGTTTCGCTGAGTTTACGACTATTGTGTTTCGAACAAATATGCCTGGAGTGAAGCCGGAATTAGAAGGCGCCATTTATGGTTTGGCTGCGAGAATAGATGCTCTGGTGAATCATTTTACGCATTCAGAGCATTCATCCTTGTTCGGTAATCGTATTTGGAGTCAAGATAGAAGCTGGAAAAAAATACAGCGCACGCCAAGCGTTTACAAGCAGATGGATGAGGCAAGCCAAAAATGGAGAGAGGAGCTATTTTATCTTCATCGTAACTTGGTTCATGCGCTGAATATTTTTGCAACATGCGTGCGCAATTCTGTTGCCCCAGGATTTTTCATGGGGCAGAGCTTTGTAGTTAACGACTCGCTAGGTACCTACAACGGACTGCAACCGTATGAGTTAATTCCGGACGGATTTATCGAGATTTGAGAAAAATAATCTAAATGAGCGGGAGAACTAAAGAACAGTAATCCATTGATTAAGTTACAAATTGGATCAGCGGCCTCCCACTTAGGCGCCGTTGCTGGGCTAGCTGTAAGAGCCGGATATCGAGGCGCACGATCCTAATGGGCCGCGAACCAAGGCGTGCAGACGTTCCTGGCAGGCCTTGATGCATTGCTCGCCAAGAGCGGGACATCTATCGAATGGCATTACCTCAATGGTGAGCCTGGAGCACACCTTCAAGCTGGTGGAGCCGTTCATTGACTACGACCTTTCATGACCTGGTGAACTGGGGAGGCCAAAACCAGGAGCACTACGCCTTTGATGAAGGACGCCTGAACTTTGCTACATTGCAGAGGTGAATGAAAAAATCGAGAAGGGCCGCAGGAAATTGGTAGGACTCGCCAGGGCGCCGGAAGATGTGCAACAAGAGCACCAGGCCGGGTTAAAGGCACTGGAAAAGCGCGCCATTGAGCTCACCCAAGAGCTTCAGTTCATCGAGCGCTGCATAGGGAGCGTTGCTGACCGCGAGCGAGCTAGGGATCTGCGAGCTGAATTGCCGCCCCCCTAGCGCGGCGCGTTGCAAGCCACCGCTTGGATGGTTACACCTGATCGACCTCATCCTGGAGCATCAGGAACAAAAGGAATACCGTCGTATGCAGTCATCCTATACCGCGTCGTGGCACTAGCCCGCCAAGGTCAGTCCATTTATAGAGCTACGGTAAATGGCGATTCAGATGCTCAAGTCGCCGTCACGATGATTACGTATACTTTAACGCCTGATCCCGAACTGCACAAAGGCAAAAGCCCGATCAAAAACCGGGCTTTGCAGATCCCTCTAGGGGAGATAAAACTCAAGTGCCTCAAAGGGCTACCACCGAAACTCTACGAGCGGTTGGCGCACATGTCAACGCTTTGCGTCTGGGACTAAGTAGTTAGGATACGTGTACCGTAATGTGTAGTCGTCAGAGCTGACGCAGTCCTGTCTAGCTCTGTGGGCAGATTACCATGCCGCAATCTGTAGTCGATACGAAGACTACTAAGCTGATTTATTGGGTGTTTCTCAACGGTTCCATTACTGACTCTACGTCCAAACCGTTCATAAGGCAGTTGTGTGCTATTACTGACAGAGCCTCGAAAAGCTTGTCTCGCTGTATTACCAACGCAGCGTTCTCCGCTTGAAGTCTTGCAATACGCTCTTCGAGACTTCTGCGCCGGCGGGCACCATCCGGATCTCTCCCGCTTTCCCTCATTTGAACAATACGGGCGGCCTCAATTCTGCCTCCACGGTCACCTCCTAGCGTAGCTCGGCTTGTCAGGCCCAGCCGGCGCTGCACCTCCGGTCGGGAAATAGGAGCGAACTCCACTCCTGAGCTAATCATCTGGGCGAGGAGAGCGTCTATTGCTTCGTCAAGAGTGCCGCCCCTCAATGTCTGTCGTCGTGCCATAGTTGCCCCTAGTCATCTGATACCGAACTGTGTCGTTTGTCCGAGTCCACAACCGTGATTGGACGCCCGTTTGGAAACACGCGTTGCACACCTCCATTGGTATCGCGTGCAAGGACAGATTTTAAATTCTTGAGCTTGTTTTCCTGGTCTGCTAGCCATACATCGCTGCCTGCCTCTCCGGTGCCTGCGTCGCGCATGATGGATATTGCCTTCGTCAGATTCTTAGCTTGTTTTTCAAGGTTGAGCCGCTCCGATGAAGTGCCCATCAGATGTAGATGCGAGCAGCCATTCCAGCATTGAAGATGCTTAGGGCAGGGGGCCTGGGAGAAATCGTGGATACAACCTCCGAAAGGGGTCACATGCAGCGCCGTAGCGTGTACCGTGAGGAATGCTTCCGCAGTTGTTGTACCTTTATCTGATAGCAAAGCATGGTAACTATCGGTCAAAGCGCCATGAATGCGCTTATCTCTTATGGCTGTATGTAGAAAGTCGAGGCGCTCGTGATAGCTATTGAACGCCAGAAACTCATGATGGGCAGCGGTGTTTTCTTCAATGCTCGTGTGTTGGTAATAAACATTCTGGTCGAGGCGTTTTCGCCCCAGAGCCAATGCTTGCTGAACATCGCTCATACCGGTCAAGTGGTAAATTGTGTTCCGCCAGTGTCTAGGTTGGTGGCTTGTTAGCCTAATCGGAGTTCCATCGGATTCGGTTAATGAACGACGCGAAAAAATGGACGTATATTTTTCATTGTCACCTAATGCGTGATTGATATCCCCGAGGGTGACCCGACGCGGGACCGCACGAAACACATTCGCCTCACGTCCACCGAAACGAAATTGGCCGTCGAAAGCGATCGCAAGCGTTTCGCTGGTTCTAAGTACGATACGAACTTGTCCCCCGACATTTTCTGTCAATGCCGCGTGCCCACGGATTCTCGGGACGATCAGTCGCTCAATCTCCCCGGCGACGTAACGTCGCTTTAACGACCTTCCTTGCTTTTCATCCGGTTCATCGTCAAATGGATGGACACCGTTGCGAGTGAGGAAAAGGTATAGATTTCTGCTTGCGCTTCTTGCTTCGCTAAAACCTAGCCAGTCCAAGACCTTTGCATCGGAGATCACTGACTGAGGGGGGTAGCTCCAAATACGTCCTGGGTGGAGTTCTTGCCAGGCGGCAATTTCTCGTTGTTCATTGGTTAGCGTTTTTAATCGCTCTACTGCGCGCCTGGCTAGAGGAATGTCGCTTTCAGCCAGCCAATGAACACGGGATTGAAATTGCTTTTCCGCGAAGTACCTAATTCCGCATTCGACGAGAGGCTTGCCATGGGCATCGACAACCACTTCTCCTGTCGTCCCTTTGATCGGCCTTTCGACCCAACAATCATAAGGTATTACTGCTATTTCGTTACCTCGTTGCCCAGTCGCTATCAATAAGTCGATCACTCGCAGCAAAATTTCTTCGCCGTCACTGAGTGGGTTGTTCGAACATATGGCATATGCCTCCATCGCCTCACGAGAAGGTAATCTCTCATCAGATTTACGCTGTTTTACCGCACGATCAGGATCGTGCAATGAGATGAACTCGTGGCGGCTTTTCTCTGGTTTTGCATCATGTGTAAAGTGGATGGCGGTGTCGGTTAATTGTAGTTTATCGATCGTATCCGCAATTACCTGAAGATGAGATATCGCGTCGTAAAGGTTCTTGTAGCCACTCCCTCTGAGAAATTCTACGACACGGTCAAAATCGCCCCGCGTCAACTGTGTAGGGTCGGATACACGTCGTTCAAACAACGGATTGTAAAGCCGGCGTACCGCAATATTGTAGGCGGCGACCATCGAAAACTTCAGGCTTCGGGTGCGTTGTAGATATACGATTAATGCCTTGCAAAAATCCTGGAAATCCAAGGGAAGGGCAGCTTTAGGAGGAACAGAATAGCCATTCTTTTCAAGTGATTGTCGTTGAGTTTCAAAGGTTATAGTCTGCTGCTTTAAGCGCTGCGGTAACCAATGCTGGACCGACCATAGCGCTGACTCCCAAGGGGTTGGAATCGATAAAGACTGAAAAATCACTTTTTCCTGTTTAATGAAACCTTCGAGGCTCTGCCTTGCCCTAGACAGCGTCATCTGCGGCACCCTCCGTGTGCTGCCGGCAGCGTTCGATCGTAGTGCTTACTGCCAGGATGGTTATCTGATGCTGGGCGAGGGGCCGATTTTGACTGAGATCACCGGCTTGTTCTGCCATATCAATGAACCGTTGGGCCTCCCGCTGGAGCGCATCCTTTACCTGCTCATGGCGGCCGTCAGCAAAGGGGTGGAACTTCTTGCAGGTGTAGCACGCGTATATAGGGTTGTAGGGGCAGTGGGTATGGACGGGCAGGGCGCAGGCTCCAATATCGCCTATGTACTGCGTATCAATGACGCCGCGGACGGCTGCTTCAGGAGCCGTATCGCGGCGTTTGACGATTTTCCCAGTTAATAAGCTGCGCATGATGCGTTGATAGGCCGGGCTCTTACCCAGAGCTTTCTCTTTGATCCGGGCAATGTTTGGGGTGGCAGTTACGTAAGCACGCGCCGCAACCGTGCTGTTGTGTCCGAGCAGTTCGGCAATCATGTCTGCCGGAGTACCCTGATCCGCCAGGCTTTGCCCGAGGTGATGTCGCAACAATATGGATACCTGATTCGGCCTATCTATACCAGCTTCACCCAGCTCGTGTTTGAGACCTGAACCGATTTCGCTAACCGAGAGACGCCTTCCACAAGGGTTGACAAATAATGGTTCACAGCCGCTACCAAAACGGTGTTGAATTTCTAAAATGTGGCGTGAGATTTTCACCCCCAGGCGCGAGGTTATTTTACGAGGGCGCCGCTCAGGTTTGCGTTGGCCAACTTTTTTGGCCATGGGTAGCCATAGGGTGTAGTACTTCTCGTGATCAGCGCTTTCAATAAACTCAAAATCAGCAATGTCTAGCGAATGAAATTGAATCGATCGAGGTGCGAGTTCGAAACCTAAGTGAAGTACGATATTAAACTGGACATCCTCCCAAGAGTCAGTCAAAGATTGTCGTTCAATGCGTTTAAGCAATAGAATTTCCTCATCGAGCTCCAAGCCTGACTGAGAGAGAAAAATTCGAGAGTAGGGAGATGAGCGTTCGGTTTTGAAGTCCTTGATCTTTAGATAAATATCGTTACTAAATCCGGCAATTCCTCTATCCATTACCCAGCGATAAAGCGTGCGAAAGACGACTACGTACTCTCTTGAGCTGTTCCAACTGTTGAATGCACTAATAATTTCCTCGGCTGCCCAAGGGAATTTCAAGGAAATATCACTTTCCGAAACCCGATGGAGCATTCTGGCGGCCCTATATGCAGTTGAAGGGGAGTATTTCTCTAACATATGGGCCATAAATGCCTTTGCTATTTCGACAAACTCCGAGCTCAACTTTAGACCAGACCAATCAATATTCATTGCCGTTCCGCCGTCGTACCACGTCCAGACGTTCAATCGAGTATCGACATACTTTGGCTGGTCATTAGTGCGAGTCCGAATCGTAACGTAAGCGGGCCCCCTGAACACGTAAGTGGCAAAGAGGAGGGCGGTGACGCGTGTTCTTGAGCGGCTGATTTGGTCACGGCGAATCTCCTTAACTGTCAAGTCGGCTCCAGGCTGCCGAGGTGCGCTGGGCATTGTGGAGGTTGGCCGACTCGGCTAGATAACGACCTGCGTAACGACGTGGCATATTCGAGGTCTCAGACCAACCGCAGACTCGCCGTAGTTCGTCCGTGGCCCGCTCGAGGTCATGCCCACGCTTTTCGACCAGGTAAGCCAAAAAGTGGTCTGCAAAGGTGTGGCGAAAGTCATGCGCAGAAAGTGTAGGCAACAATCCTGGATGAGCCAGCTCAATGGTCAGAAACAGCCGATCAAGAACGTTAGACAACGCGCGGATCGACAGCGGGCGGCCACGATCCGAGATGAACAAATAGCGATACAGCAATTTCATCGGTTTACCATCACGCAGAGGGCGCCGGTCGCTCTGGATATAGCGCTCGTAGACCTCATACAACTGTGCGGAGATGCCTACGGTCCGCCCATGTGTTTTGAGCGCAGGCTCTTCAACGCGCGGGTCGCGGGGATCATGTTCGCGATCATTGATGCTGACATAGGCGTGCTGAGAACCTTTATTGATATCCGTGGTGTAGAGCTTCAGAAGCTCTCCGCGACGGATGCCGGTCTCCAAGAGCAATTCAATCATTAGCCAGTTACGCAGTTGCAAACGTTCCGGGAACGGATTCTCCACAGCGCCAGGGCGAATCAGTCTGCGAACGATCTGTAGTTGCGTATCTGTCAGGCTGCGGTAACGAGTGCGGTCGGGACGAGCATTGATGATATGGCTCTCAAAGCGCCGCTCAATGACGTCAGCAACATCGGCAAATACCACGTTGATGTCTGCCTGTGTGGCTGAATTCTGACGGGCGCGCGGGATGTAACGGGTGACGCACCAAGACAGGTATTTCTTCAGCAGGCGCAGGTACTGGTCACGTGTTCGTGAACTGATCTGCTGAAAAAGTACAGTGCCAGGTTTGCCGATTCGGGCGATCAGATTATCGGCATGACGGCCACTTTGGAGCCAAATAGCGTAACCGTCCAGCAAAGCCAGAATCGCCTCAAAGTGGCAGGCCAAAATGGCCTCATCGATATCCATATCTCGGCTTTTGGCATAGGCGTAGAAAGCCTGGATGGCGCGCAGGTGCGCCGCAGCCGTGTTGTAAGCGCGGTGCCTGAGTTTAAGTTGGACGTAGATGAACGGAATGAGTATGGGCAACGGCGTCGCATCACCAGCTTGTACAAGCAGCGGTAGTCGTTGACCTGAAGAGAAACGGCACTGAATCAGTTTCATCGACAGCCACCTCATTCAAGGAATCGTCATGAACACTATGGACATGGCCCGTTGAGAGAGTAGACGTCAAATACGAATTCGTCGAATCAGTGACTTACGTGTCTTATGAACATATCTGACATAGCACCTGATTTAACATAATATACATTATGCGTAATGTCGCATTGCGTATTCAGGGGCAGTGCCCGTGAGATTTCAGCAGGCAAAACCCCTGTCTTGCTCAAACCTGAGCAAAGCCACCATCGACAAACATTTCACTGCCCGTCATGAAGCTGCTCTCATCCGACGCCAGGAACAATGCGGCGGCTGCGACTTCTTCCGGCTTGCCGATACGACCCAACGGAACCTGCGCCGTCATGTCGTCGATGATGGCTTCCTTTTGTCCCGTGCCTGACAGCGCCAGGTCCAGGCCTGGTGTCGAGATCGGGCCTGGTGACAGCACGTTGACGCGAATGCCGCTGCCTTTCAGATCGAGCGCCCAGCTTCTGGCGAAATTACGCAGCGCAGCCTTGGTGGCGCTGTACACACTGAATGCCGGTGTGCCCATGGTGCCGGTGGTTGAACCGGTCAGGATCACTGAGCTGCCAGCGTGCATCAGTGGCAACGCGTTTTGCACGGTGAACAGCGTGCCTTTGACGTTGATGCCGAATGTCCGGTCAAACGATTCCTCGGTGATGGATCCGATCGGCTGGAAATCCCCCAGGCCCGCGTTGGCGAACAGCACGTCAACGCGGCCCTTGTCGGCTTTGATTTGAGTGAAAATGCGCGCCAGGTCGTCGAGTTTTGAAATGTCACCCTGGATGGCGATGGCCTCATGGCCAATCAGTGCAAGCGCCTTGTCCAGTTCATCCTGCCGACGTCCTACGATCACGACCTGCGCGCCTTCAGTTGCAAAGCGAATGGCGGTTGCCAGGCCGATGCCGCTGTTGCCGCCGGTAACTACTGCAATTTTGCCGTTGAGCCTGCTCATGGTGAGCTCCAATGAATAAGGTTGAGGCCCAACTGTAGATCTGCGCTATTCTTTTGAATAGTATGCACCTTTTAGTAAGTACCCCCTCGGAGCCTTCATCATCATGGCTAACAACTCATTCAACTGTGGCCTGGAAGCTGCGCTGGCCGTGATTGGCGGCAAATGGAAACCCCTGGTTCTGTTCAACCTGGCGCAGAATGTTCATCGATATGGCGAATTAAGGCGCGCGATTGGCGGCGTGACTGACAAAGTGTTGATTCAGCAACTCAAGGAGTTGGAGCGCGACGAGATCATTGCTCGTGTGGACTTTCACGAGATACCGCCGAAGGTCGAGTACTCCCTCACGCCCTTTGGCCAGTCCTTGGCTACGGCGCTGGGCGGGTTGTGCCAATGGGGTACGCAGCATATGCAAACGGTCGAGCGCATCGCCGAACGACGCACGTCTGCCCTCTCCCGGTCCTGAGCCCCTGCCCGATATCCAACTCAACTAAATGACTATTTAGTTGAGTTAAATCAATAAGTTAGAGCCTGAATCGATCGACGGACTGTGACAGCTGGCCTGCCAAGCTAGACAATTCGTCCGTCGTCGACGCCGTCTGGCCGATTACGCGACTGTTGCTCTCTGACATCTGCGCAATCATCTCCACCTGATGGGCAATTTCATTGCTGGCCAGGCTCTGCTCCCCGATGGTTCGGGAGATATCGTTGACCATCTCGGTGGTATTCAAGGTGGCCTGGAGAATCTCACGAATTGAGCGCTCCACATCAGCGGTCACCGCCATGCCCTTATCGACCTGAGCAACGCCCTCCTCCATGCTGGCGACGGCTTCGCGCGTGCTTTGCTGGATACGCCCTACCATGCTGGCAATTTCCTGGGTCGAGGCACTGGTGCGCCCGGCGAGGTTGCGTACTTCATCGGCGACCACGGCGAAACCGCGCCCCTGTTCACCGGCACGGGCGGCCTCGATCGCGGCATTCAGGGCCAGCAAATTGGTCTGGTCGGCGATTCCCTTGATCACCTGGATAATGCTGTAAATCGCCTCGGACTCCTTGTCCAGCGTGCGGATTACCTGGGCGGACTGTTGCGCGGAGCGGGCAATGCCGTCCATGTCGCTGACCACCTGATGAATCACCTGGCCACCGTCCTTGGCCAGTGTTTCAGCCTGGTTGGCCATGGCCAATGCTCGCTCGGCATGCCGAGTGATTTCCTCAATGCTCGCGGTCATTTCACTCGCGGCAGCGGCCATGGCGCTTGCCGCCGCGCTTTGTTGCTGGCTGCTGCCAGCCACTTCATGACAGCCGTGGCTCAGTTGCTCGCTCGTGGTATTGACGCCATGGGCGTTGCTGCGCACCACGCCGATCATGCCGCGCAAATCCCGTTGCATGGTGGCGAGGCTGCGAATCAATGCACTGGCTTCATCTTTGCGCACGGGTTCGACAATCGGTTCGCTCAAGTTGCCATGAGCAATGCTGTCGGCAATCCGGCTGGCCGTTTGCAGCGGTCCCATGATGCTGAGGATGACCCAGCGGCCCTGGGCCAACAGCAATATAAGGCTGGCGATCAACACCACGCCAAGGGTGAAGTTGGCGACGCTGATGCTCTGCCGAGTGCCGACACTGGCCTGCTGGGTGTTGTTTTCGATCAGCTCACTGAGCGTCGCCATCTGATCTTCAAGCTGGCTGAAGGCGGCGTTGAACGTACCCAGTTCGCCCCGAGCGGCGTCGGGGTCATCCAGCGCCAGGGTGACGATGCGCTCGCCGGTACTTATATAGTTGTCCAGGCTGGGTTTGATTTTTTCCAGGTTTGCCTTGAGCGTGTTGTCCAGCGGCAGCTTGAGGTTATCCGCCAACACCTGGCGAAAGTGCTCGGCATGTTCCTTGAGCGAATCGCTGACCTGCGCCTTCGTGCTGGTACTTTTACCCAGGCCCACCAGCATGGCCGACAGCACATCCGCGCGCAGGGCGTCGTGCATCATGTCGGCTTCCATATGGTTGCGCAGCGCCGTCATGCTGAGCTCGCTGTCCTGCACGGCAGTGCCCATCCGAGTATTTCCCAGGTAGCCGGCCAGGCTCATGATCAAGGCCGTAAGCAGTCCGGTCGCTATCAACAGCATCAGGCGTAGTTTGATCGTCATGCTGATATATCCCCGTGCCTGGTCAGTCGGTTGGGAACCCAACCGCAGAAGCCTCGCTGGTCATGTTATCGGCCAACCATACTGCTTATTGAAGCCTAAGTTTGCGGATCTGCGCAGATCCCTTAAGCTGACCGACCTTTGCTTCGCCCGGAACTGCCCCATGTCTCGACGTATCGCCCACCTCGCCTTGCTGCTGGGTTTGATCACCGCAGTCGGCCCCTTCGCCATCGATATTTACTTGCCAGCCTTGCCGACTCTGGGCGCAAGCCTGCATGCCTCACCCGCGCTGGTGCAGATGAGCCTCACTGTGTTTTTCGTCATCGTTGGGGTGTGCCAGCTGTTCTACGGGCCGATCAGTGACGTGTTTGGGCGCAAACCGCCGATTTACGCAGGCCTGGTAATTTTTGCCGTGGCAAGTGTCGGGTGTGCGCTGGCGCCGACCATCGAAACACTGATTGCCTTTCGTGCCCTGCAGGCGTTTGGTGCGTGCGCGGGCATGGTGATTCCGCGGGCCATCGTGCGTGACTTGTACACCGGGCATGAAGCGGCGAAGCTCATGGCGTTGCTGATGCTGGTGATGAGCGTCTCGCCGATCCTTGCGCCGCTCGCCGGCAGCCTGGTGATCGCGTTGTGGAGCTGGCGTGAAGTGTTTGCCGTGCTGGCCGTCGTTGCCGTGGCCTGCCTGGTGATGACCATCGTGCAACTGCCCGAGACCCATCCGGCCGAACGTCGATTGGGCAAAACCCTGGGCAATGCGTTCAGCAGCTATGGCGCGTTGTTGCGCGACCCGGTCTTTATCGGTTTGTCGGTGGTGTGTGGTTTTGGCTTGGCGACCTTCTTCGTGTTCATCGGCAGCGCACCGTTCGTGTACATCGAGTATTACGGCCTGACGCCGACCCAGTTCAGCCTGGGTTTTGCCCTGAATGCCGCCTCGTTTTTCGCCATGAGCCAACTGACCGCGCGCCTCACTGCACGCTTTGGCCTGGCGCCGTTGATCCGCTGGTCGGTGGTGGCCGTGGCGGCGGTCATGGCCTTGCTGGCGGCCACCACGCTATGGGTCGATAGCCTGGCCTTGATGATGACGCTGCTGTTTATCGGCTTCGGCTTTCTCGGCCTGCTGCTGCCGGCAGCCGGTGTGTTGTCGTTGGAGGATCATGGCGCGGTGGCCGGTTCTGCCTCGGCCCTGCTCGGGGCGATCCAGATGATCACGGCAGCCCTGTCAATGACGGTGGTCGGTGTGTTCGCCGATCACACACCCGCGCCGATGCTGATAGGCATTGCGCTATGCGCCATCGCAGCGATGCTCACCACGCTGTGGACCTTGCGCCGCCTGCCCATTCACCTGGCCAGTGCCCCGCCCTCCTCCTGATCGCTGCCCGTCTGCGCAGCAGGTTCGGATCTCGAATCTTGACTGCGCCTATGGGGCAACATCAACGCGTGGAAATACCCTGTATGCATAAGTCTGAAGCCAACCACTCGTCGGGCTTCAATGGCATCCATTACAACTATCGTCCGGCGCAAAACTACTAATCCCATAGCACCTTTGGAAACCTATGGAGATTGAAATGGCTGACTACCCTCGCCCACCCTTCGCGCCGCAAGCTCAGAACGTGCCAGGTTCGCAGAAAAAAATGGACCCTTACCCGGATTGCGGCGAGCAAAGCTACAAGGGCTCCGGCCGGCTCGCCAACAAGATCGCGCTGATCACCGGCGCCGACAGTGGCATCGGCCGCGCCGTTGCGATCGCTTTTGCACGCGAAGGCGCGGATGTGGCTATCGCTTATCTGGATGAACATGAGGACGCCAGGGAAACTGCACGCTGGGTCGAGGAAGCCGGACGCCAATGCCTGTTGCTGCCCGGTGATATCGCGCAGAAAAGCGTATGCCAGTCGCTGGTCGACAAGACGGTCGAGCAATTCGGCCGTATCGATGTGCTGGTCAACAATGCAGCATTCCAGATGAGCCATGAAACGCTTGAAGAGATCTCAGACGAGGAATGGGTGAAAACCTTCGATATCAACATCACAGCCATGTTTCGTATCTGCAAGGCTGCCGTGCCGCATATGAAGGCGGGCAGTTCGATCATCAATACATCGTCGGTCAACTCGGACATGCCCAAGCCGACGTTGATGCCCTACGCCGCCACCAAGGGTGCGATCGCGAACTTCACGGGTGGTCTGGCGCAGTTGCTCGGCAGCAAGGGCATTCGCGTCAACAGCGTAGCGCCGGGACCGATCTGGACGCCGCTGATTGTGGCGACCATGACCGATGAAGACGTGAAGAACTTCGGCAGCGAAACCCCGCTGGGCCGTCCGGGCCAACCGGTGGAAGTCGCGCCGATCTATGTGCTGCTGGCCTCGGATGAAGGCAGCTATATCTCTGGGTCGCGTTATGCGGTCACGGGCGGCAAGCCTATCCTCTAACCTTTACACCTAACCCTTGTGGGAGCGGGCTTGCTCGCGAATACGGCGTATCAGTCACCGGACTTTGACTGACAAACCGCCTTCGCGAGCAAGCCCGCTCCCACATTTTGATCTTCATCATGTCGGACGTTACAGATCAAACCGATCCACCGCCCGCCGCCGCTCGTTGTCGTCACGCACGTCATAGCTGGCGGTGGTCTGGATATTGGTGTGGTGCGCCAGTTTCTGTGCAATCGACAGGTCATGCTCTTCAATCACCCGAGTAATGAACGAGCGGCGGAAGTCATGAGGCATGATTTTCACGCCTACCTGCTGGCCGCGCTGGCGGGCGATGTAGTAGATCGCATGCTTGGTGATGCGTTCGCGGGTGATATGACTGCCGCGGCGGATGCGGTTGAACAGGAAACTGTCGTCCTGCTCGCCTTCCTTGAGTTGCTCGCGGCGAAACGCCAGCCACGCCTGCAACTTGGCGAATGCCCAGTCCGGCGCGTACTTGATCAACTCCTTGTTACCCTTGCCGATCACCCGCAGGCTGCGCTCTTCGAAGTTGATCTGCGCCAGGTCGAGGTTGACCGACTCCGACTTGCGCATGCCGGAGCCATACAGAATGCCGATCACCGCGGCATCCCGCAGGCCCTGGGGCCGAGGGTCGGCAGCGCAGACTTCCATCATTTCGCGGATCAGGCTGCGCCGCAGGTTGCGGCCCTGGCTCAGGCGCGTGCCCGGTGCAGCCTTGACGGTGCGCATGCGCAACAGGTGTTCCTGGCTGATCAGGTTCAGCCGCCAGGCTTCGTTCATCACACCGCGTACCGCGTTGACATATAACGATGAGGTATTCGGCGCGTAGCCGTCCTCACGCAAGGCAGCGACCAGGGCGATCACGTGTTCGGGCTGCAGCAGATGCCAGTCGATGTCTTCAAGGTTAATGTCCTCGAAGCCCAGGCGGTCGGCCGCGTCTTGCAACACGTAGCGCATGGTCAGTTGGCTGGAGGGTGCCAGGCGGGTGAGGTAAAGGGTCAGCGGGTTGCGGATAGACTCAGTCAAGGTAGATCAGCCTTTGGATTAAATACCTCGAACAAGCCTTTGATTAATCGAGGTATTTAGTGAATTGGCGAAGGCCGAGTCTAACCCAGGACCGGCCCAGGCACAAAATCACGGGGCCGTGTCGTCATCTTCGGTAGGGTCCTGCGGCTGGACCTGGGTCTGGCTCCAGTCGCTGTCCTGCTTCTGCATCAGCGCGAACCAGTGTTGACGCATGAACGTCAAGTAAGCCTCAGGGGCTTTGGCAAAATCCTTTTCATCGCCATAACAACCCGGCAACGGCAACTCGGTGCCCTGCTCCTTGTACTGGCTGACCAGTGCCTGCTGTCCGGCCACGCTGCAATCCTTGGGCAACGGCATGCCGCGCAAGGCGCCAGCCTCTTCGTCCCACCAGGCAGCCCCCACGCGGTCCAGGCCGCGCAGACGGAATTTCTGCGACTTGCCGACATGCATGATCAGCTTGAATTCGTTGGGGCTAACATCGCTGGTGCAGGTTCGCGAATAGCCCACGGTGGCCTGGGTGATGCCGTCGCCGGTGAGGTCGGTGACCTTGGTCGCCGCCCTGTCAAAATGCAGGGCGGCGTCGAATTCGCAATGCTGCACGTCGTCGTAGAGCATCCACACACGCTTGGGGCGGTTGCCGTCGATCAGGTATTGCGCCGCATACACGAACCCCGACTGGGTGCCGTCGTCGTCACGCTCGCTGACTTGCTCGGCGAGCACCAGCAGGTTCTTGCCTTGTTTATCGTCCCAGGTGTAGGCGGCGATCTGCTTGCCGCGCACTTCCACGCCGTCCGGCACTTGATCGATGCTGGTCAGCGCCACGCCGTCATCGGCCTGGACTGTCGTGACACTGGCCACGCTCATCAACAACGCCATCAATGATCCCATCAAAGCAGGCCGCAATTGGCCGCGTAAAAGCTGCACGCTATTCATTCGATCACCCTGGCAAGAGACGGCTTACTTTACCGGCACTTGGGGCGCATTGCAGAGAAGATTCTTCACTAAAATTCGTTGGCTGAGCGTAGGCGCTCAAGTTGAACCAAACGTCCTACAAACAGTTCTTATTTCGCCCACTAACTAAAGTCGACAACCCGTTAGTTGCTTAGCTGAACCCTAGCTGTCTACCTGTCAAATAAACGAGTTTTTCATCCGCCTTTCATATCTGTTCCACATTTTTACGCTTAATCTTAAACACAGTACTTCACGGCAAGCCGCGCTATATCGTCTAACCTATTGATTACGCTTCACCTTTGGCGCCGTTTCTTAACCTGCGGCCTGGACGTTCGCCCCAATGATTGCTGCTGTTTCCACGCTCCAAGATGCTCTAACCCCGAGGTCATGAATCTTTGAAACCCTACCCTATTCATTGCGTGTCGATCGTTATCCCGGTCTACAACGAACAAGAGAGCCTGCCTGAATTGCTGCGTCGCACCACTGCGGCCTGCAAGCAGCTGGCCTACGAATACGAAATCATCCTGGTGGATGACGGTAGCCGCGACAATTCGGCCCAACTGCTGGAAGACGCTGCGGCTGAAGACGGCAGCAACGTGGTGGCGGTGATCCTCAATCGCAACTACGGCCAGCATGCGGCGATCATGGCCGGTTTCGAGCAGTGCCGGGGCGAGGTGGTAATCACCCTTGACGCCGACCTGCAAAACCCGCCCGAAGAAATCCCGCGCCTGGTGGACCAAGCCGCCCTCGGTTACGACGTGGTTGCGACCGTGCGCAATAATCGCCAGGACTCGGCCTTCCGCCGCTGGCCTTCGCGCTTGATCAACCTGGCCGTGCAGCGCTCCACCGGCGTGGCCATGACCGATTACGGCTGCATGTTGCGCGCCTACCGCCGCACCATTGTCGACGCGATGCTGGCCTGCCGCGAGCGCAGCACCTTCATCCCGATCCTGGCCAACGGCTTTGCCCGCCACACCACCGAGATCCTGGTGCACCACGCCGAGCGTGAACATGGCGAATCCAAATACAGCGCCATGCGCCTGATCAGCCTGATGTTCGACTTGCTGACCTGCATGACCACCACCCCGCTGCGCCTGCTGTCCATCGTCGGCTTCAGCCTGGCGGCGCTGGGCATGCTGTTTGCCCTGGCGTTGATCGTCATGCGCCTGGCCTTTGGTGCCGACTGGGCCGGTGATGGCTTGTTCGTACTGTTCGCCGTGCTGTTCGTGTTCACCGGTGGCCAATTCATCGGCATGGGTCTCTTGGGTGAATACCTGGGCCGCATGTACAGCGATGTGCGCGCCCGTCCGCGCTTCTTTATCGAAAAGGTGCTGCGCAACCAACCGGCAGCACCGGCTCCCGTGGTCGTCGTTGACGGCCTGGTGTCTTCCCATACTTCTACTTCTTCTGCTGATCAGGTCCAATCATGAGTTCAAAAGCTGTTGTATTCGCGTACCACGACATTGGTTGTGCAGGCCTTGAAGCGCTGCTCAACACGGGTTACGAAATTGCTGCTGTGTTCACCCATGCCGACGACCCGAAGGAAAACAACTTCTACGGTTCCGTTGCTCAACTGTGCGCACGCAACGGTATTCCAGTGCACGCTCCGGAAGACGCGAACCACCCGCTGTGGGTCGAGCGCATCGCCAAGCTGAACCCGGACTACATTTTCTCGTTCTACTACCGCAACCTGCTGAGCGAGCCATTGCTGGCAACCGCACGCAACGGCGCATTCAATCTTCACGGCTCGCTGCTGCCCAAATACCGTGGCCGCGCCCCGGCCAACTGGGTGCTGGTCAACGGCGAAAGCGAAACCGGCGTAACCCTGCACCGCATGGTCAAGCGTGCCGATGCCGGCGCGATCCTGGCCCAACAGAAAGTCGTGATCGATCGCACTGATACCGGCCTGACCCTGCACGCCAAACTGCGCGACGCCGCCAGCAACCTGCTGCGTGACGCCCTGCCGCAACTGGCTCAAGGCAAGCTGGCGGAGACCGCCCAGGACGAAAGCCAGGCCACTTACTTCGGTCGCCGCACCGCCGCCGATGGCAAGCTGGAATGGAAAAAACCGGCTGAAGCACTGTTCAACCTGGTTCGCGCCGTGACTCAACCGTATCCGGGCGCTTTCTGTGCGGTCGGCGAGCACAAGCTGATCGTGTGGCAAGCCGAAGTGGTCAAGGGCAACGATGGCCAGGCGCCGGGCCGTGTGATCAGCGTCAACCCGCTGCGCATTGCCTGCGGTGAAGACTCCCTGGTGATCAAGTTCGGCCAACGCAATGACAACGGCCTGTACCTGGCCGGTCCTTCCCTGGCCAACGAATTGGGCCTGGTGGACGGTTCCGTGCTGCGCGGCGCCGAGTCCGGCCGCAAGACACGGCGTACCCGTGTGCTGATCCTGGGCGTGAATGGCTTTATCGGTAACCACCTGTCCGAGCGTCTGCTGCGTGACGACCGTTACGAAGTCTATGGCCTGGACATCGGCTCCGACGCCATCGAGCGCCTGCGCAGCCACCCGAACTTCCATTACGTGGAAGGCGACATCAGCATCCACACCGAGTGGATCGAGTACCACATCAAGAAGTGCGACGTGGTCCTGCCGTTGGTAGCCATCGCCACGCCGATCGAATACACCCGCAACCCGCTGCGCGTGTTCGAGCTGGACTTCGAGGAAAACCTCAAGCTGGTGCGCTATTGCGTCAAGTACAACAAGCGCGTGATCTTCCCGTCGACCTCCGAAGTCTATGGCATGTGCCAGGACCAGTACTTCGATGAAGACACCTCCAACCTGGTGGTCGGCCCGGTCAACAAGCAACGCTGGATCTACTCGGTCTCCAAACAACTGCTCGACCGCGTGATCTGGGCCTACGGCGCCAAGGGCCTGAACTTCACCCTGTTCCGTCCGTTCAACTGGATGGGCCCGCGTCTCGACCGCCTGGACTCCGCGCGCATCGGCAGCTCCCGTGCGATCACCCAACTGATCCTGAACCTGGTGGAAGGTACGCCGATCCGTCTGTTCGACGGTGGTGAGCAGAAACGTTGCTTCACTGACATCGCCGACGGTATCGAAGCCCTGGCGCGCATCATTGATAACGACAACGACGCGTGCAACGGCCAGATCATCAACATCGGCAACCCGGAAAACGAAGCCAGCATCCGCCAATTGGGCGAAGAGCTGCTGCGCCAGTTCGAAGCGCACCCGCTGCGTGGCAACTTCCCGCCGTTCGCCGGTTTCCGTGACGTGGAAAGCAAGGCGTTCTACGGCACCGGTTACCAGGACGTGGCACACCGCAAGCCAAGCATCGAAAACGCCAAGCGCCTGCTGAACTGGGAGCCGACCGTAGAGATGAGCGAAACCATCGGCAACACGCTGGATTTCTTCCTGCGTGAAGCGATGCTCGAAATCGCGGACAAAAAGTAATGGATGCAGGTCTTCGCATCGACGTCGACACCTACCGCGGCACCCGTGAAGGTGTGCCACGGTTGCTCGAATCCCTGGACGAAGCCTCGGTAAAAGCGACGTTTTTCTTCAGTGTCGGGCCGGACAACATGGGGCGCCACCTGTGGCGCCTCATCCGCCCGCAGTTCCTGTGGAAGATGCTGCGCTCCAACGCCGTCGGGCTGTATGGCCTGGATATCCTGCTGGCTGGTACCGCCTGGCCGGGCAAGCCGATCGGTCGCGACCTGGGGCACCTGATGCGCCAAGCCAAGGCGGCCGGGCATGAGGTCGGCCTGCACGCCTGGGATCACCACGGCTGGCAGGCCAACACCGGGCGCTGGAGCGAAGCGCAGTTGGTCGAGCAAATTCGACGCGGCGTGGAGAGCCTGAGCGACATCCTTGGTGAGCGCATTGACTGTTCAGCGGCCGCCGGTTGGCGCGCCGATGAACGCGTCGTGCAAGCCAAGCAAGGGTTCAACTTTCGCTACAACAGCGATTGCCGCGGCACTAGCCTGTTTCGTCCCACCCTGGCCGATGGCAGTGCGGGTACCCCACAGATTCCGGTGGACCTGCCGACCTTCGACGAAGTCGTCGGGCCGGTAGTGGCTGCCAAGGACTTCAATACGTTCATCCTCGACCGCTTTGCCGAGTCGAAGCTCAACGTCTACACGATCCACGCAGAGGTAGAAGGGATTCTGATGGCCAATGAGTTCCGCCAGTTGCTCGCCCAGGCAGGGCAGCGCGGCATCGATTTCAAACCGTTGGGCGAGTTGTTGCCGGCGGACCTGACCACCCTGCCCCAGCAACAGATGGTGCGCGGCGTCTTGCCCGGTCGCGAGGGTTGGCTTGGAGTGCAGCAGGCATGATTCGCCGTTGGGCCCTGCCCCTGCTCCTGCTGGCGTTTGGCGTGTTTTACCTGCTGCCACTGGCTACCCATGGTCTGTGGATTCCGGATGAAACCCGTTATGCGCAAATCAGCCAGGAAATGCTGCTGACCGGAAAATGGGCGTCGCCGCACTTCATGGGTATCCGTTACTTCGAGAAACCGGCGGCCGGTTACTGGATGATCGCGCTGGGCCAGGCGATCTTCGGGCAGAACCTGTTCGGCGTGCGGTTTGCGTCGGCGTTGAGCACCGGATTGAGCATCCTGTTGGTGTACCTGGTGTCGCGTCGGTTGTGGAATGACCCGCAGAAGAGCCTGATCAGCACCGTGCTGTACATGAGTTTTGTCAGCGTGGCGGCCCTGGGCGGTTATGCCAACCTCGATCCGCAGTTCACGTTCTGGGTGAACCTGACGGGCGTGGCCTTGTGGTTTTGCTTTGACAGCACGACCCGCAATGGACGACTCGGCGCCTGGGCGCTGTTGGGGTTTGCCTGCGGCATGGGTTTCATGACCAAGGGCTTTCTGGCGTGGCTGCTCCCGGTGTTGATCGCCCTGCCCTATGCGATCTGGCAACAGCGTTTCCGCGAGCTGCTCGGTTACGGCCTGGTGGCGGTGGTGGTGGCGATTGTCATCAGCTTGCCGTGGGCGCTGGCTGTACACCTGCAAGAGCCCGACTACTGGCACTTCTTCTTCTGGCACGAGCATATCCAGCGCTTTGCCGGTGACGACGCCCAGCATGCCGAGCCGTTCTGGTATTACCTGCCGTTGCTGGTTGCGTTCTGCCTGCCATGGGTGGCGTTGTTGCCGTCCACGCTCAAGCAGGCCTGGCAGGACAAACGCAGCGCACAAACCGGCTTTGTATTGCTGTGGTTGCTGATGCCCCTGGCGTTCTTCAGCCTGGCCAAGGGCAAGCTGCCCTCCTACATCATGCCGTGCCTGCTGCCCTTGGCGTTGTTGATGGGCAATACCCTGACCGACAAACTGGCCCAGGGCCGTTACCGCGCAGTGCGTATCAATGGCTGGTTGAACCTGATCATCGGCGTGGTGATGCTGCTGGCGCTGAGCTGGTTCCAACTGAAAAAACCGGTGTATGAACACGGTCAGGAAACACTCAGCCTGGTACTGGTGTTCACATTCCTGTTCGGCTGGATCCTGGTCAACCTGCTGCAGGCCGCACAGCCGCTTCGCTTGTGGGCGATGCCAGTGCTTGGCAGCTGGCTGATGGT
The DNA here is from genome assembly GCF_000934565.1 of Pseudomonas simiae. Taxonomy (NCBI): domain Bacteria; kingdom Pseudomonadati; phylum Pseudomonadota; class Gammaproteobacteria; order Pseudomonadales; family Pseudomonadaceae; genus Pseudomonas; species Pseudomonas simiae. The sequence goes on from NZ_CP010896.1 coordinate 3,051,084, forward strand.
CGCCCTGTTGCCAGCCGCGCTGCCGCACTCAGTGGTTTACAACAAGACCCCCGACCCATTCATCATCGATCACCTGCAGGAACTGCAACCGGCCACTGCACTGTTGAGCAATGACCTCGGCGCCGCATCGGCCTTGTCGTGGCGCCTGGCACGGCCGGACGTGACGCTCTACAACACCGTCGGTGAAGTCAAATACGGCCTCGCCTACCCGGATGCCGGGCATCACAAGGTGGATATGCCTCAGGTTCAGCAGTGGATGAGCGATGCGCGTAAAAAAGGCACGGTCGGTGTGGTGATGCGCGTCAAAGGTGACGATGAGCGAGCCGAAATCGCTTTGTTGCCCAGCGACGGCCAGCGCTATGAGCAAGGCAATATAGTGATCCTGATCTTCCCGCAGGTGACGCCTTGATCACCTTGCTGCTGTTAGTGGCTGCCTGCTTGCTGACCTGCATGGGCCAGGTGTCGCAGAAATTCGCCGTGGAAAGCTGGCGTGACCTGCCGGACGGCTGGGCACTGAAACTGCGTTCGCCGTGGTTGTGGTCGGCGCTGATGTGTCTGGGTCTGGGCCTGTTGGTGTGGCTGCTGGTGTTGCAGCGCCTTGAGGTGGGCATTGCCTACCCCATGCTCAGCCTGAATTTCGTGCTGGTCACACTGGTGGCGCGGTTTGTCTTTGATGAGCCCATCGACGGCCGTCACTGGTTGGGCGTGGCGCTGGTGATCGGCGGTGTCGTGCTGCTGGGGCGTCACGTATGAGCCGGGTTCAAGGGTTTGCCCTGGCCCTGGGCAGTGTTGGCCTGGTCAGCGCCGCCCAATTGGGCATGCGCTGGAGCATGACGCGCTTGCCGCTGCCCAACCAGTGGCTGAGCGTCCAGATTGATCTCGACGCCCTCGGCGTGGTGCTCCTGGCGATTCTGGCCTACGCGCTGTCGATGCTCTGCTGGCTCGGCGCGCTCAAGCACCTGCCACTGGGCCGTGCCTATTCACTGTTGAGCATCAGCTACGCCCTGGTGTACTTGCTGGCGGCCAGCCTGCCGGTGTTCAACGAAGACTTCTCCATTTCAAAAACCCTGGGGGTGGCTTTGGTCATCCTCGGTGTGCTGGTTATCAACTCTCGTCGTGCTAGCGCTACAAGTCCCAGGAATGCCCCATGAAAATCAGTGTATTTGGTAGTGGTTACGTCGGTCTGGTGCAGGCCACTGTGTTGGCCGAAGTCGGTCACGATGTCATCTGCATGGACGTTGACAAGAACAAGGTCGAGTCTTTGCAGAAGGGCCATGTGACGATCTTCGAGCCGGGGCTGGCGGCGATGGTCAAGGAAAACCTGGAAAGCGGGCGGCTGCACTTTACCCATGACGAGAAACTCGCGGTCGAGCATGGCGAAGTGCTGTTTATCGCCGTGGGCACGCCGTCGGACGAAGACGGTTCGGCGGACTTGAAGTACGTGCTGTCGGTGGGCGATGCCGTGGCCCGTCATCGCAAGGAACCGGTGATCCTGGTGGAAAAATCCACCGTGCCCGTCGGTACTGGCGACACCCTGCGTGCGCATATCGAAAAAGCCCTGCACTTGGCCGGTCGGCACCTGGAGTTCGATATCGTCTCCAACCCGGAATTCCTCAAGGAAGGCTCGGCCGTGGCCGACTGCCGCCGCCCGGACCGCATCATCATCGGCTGCGAGCGCGAAGAAGTGCGCGAGGTGATGCGCGACCTGTATGCCCCTTTCAATCGCAACCATGACCGCATTATTTTCATGGACCTGCGCAGCGCCGAGCTGACCAAATACGCCGCCAACTGCATGTTGGCCACCAAGATCAGCTTCATCAACCAGATCGCCGAGCTGGCCGAGCACCTGGGCGCAGACATCGAAGCCGTGCGCCTTGGCATCGGTGCCGACTCGCGCATCGGTTACCACTTCATCTACCCCGGCTGCGGCTATGGGGGGTCGTGCTTCCCCAAGGACATGCGCGCCCTGATCCACAGCGCCAAGCAAGCCAACTGCTCCAGCGACCTGCTGGAAGCCGTGGAAGCCATCAACCAGCGCCAGAAGAGCAAATTATTCGAACGCATCAATGCATTCTTCAAGGGCAACCTGCGCGGCAAGACCTTTGCCCTGTGGGGCCTGGCGTTCAAGCCGAACACCGACGACATGCGTGACGCGCCCAGCCGTGTGCTGATGGAAGCCTTGTGGGCGGCTGGCGCCAACGTGCGCGCTTTCGATCCGGAAGCCATGCAGGAAACCCAGCGCATCTATGGCGACGATCCACGGCTGATGCTGATGGGTACCCCGGAATCCACCCTGGGCGGCGCCGACGCGCTGATCGTCTGCACTGAATGGCAGCAGTTCAAGGCGCCGGACTTCGACCTGATCCACCAGCGCTTGAAAACCCCGGTGATCTTCGACGGCCGCAACCTCTATGACGGCGAGCGCCTGGCGCGCAAAGGCTTCCAGTACTACCCGATCGGCCGTGGCGACTCCTGCCAGTTGCCGATTCCGCAGCAGCAATGGTTGCCGCAGGTCGTGGAAGCCTAAGACGTGAACACTGCCCAACCGTCGCTGTTAAGCCCCGCGATCCGCCGTCAATCCCTCGGCTTGGGATTGCTGGCGTTGCTGCTGTTCATCGCCGGCAACTGGCATCAGGCAATCATCGGCTTCGACTCACGCTTCGTGCTGTTTGCCCAGGAGATGCTGCGCCATGGGCCCGGTTTCTTTCCGACCACCTATGGCCAGCCTTACGCGGATTACCTGGCTACCTCGACGTTGATGACGTGGCTGGTGTCTTTGCCGTTTGGCGAGGTCACCCGCTTTACCGCCTGGCTGCCTACGGCCATTGCCTCGGCGTTGATCGTCACCCTGGTGTACCGCCTGACGGCCCCTTACTCCCAGCGCTGGGGACTGTTGAGCATTGCGATGCTGTTGCTGAGCAGCAGTTTCATCAGCGAAACCCGCGCGGTGTCCCTCGACCAGATGTTGGCCGCAATCGCCCTGGCGGTGTTCTATCTGGGGTACGCCCACGACCACTTCGGTGCAGGTAAGCGCCTGCATTGGCTTTACCTGCTGCTGATTGTCGGCTTTGCAGTGCGTGGGCCGATTGGGCTGGTCGTTCCCACTGGCGTGTTGTGCAGCTATTACCTGATCAACCGCCAATGGCGCCCACTGTTCAGCTTCGGATTGCTTGCGCTGGCGTTGCTGGTGGCCTGTGTCGGCTTGCTGTTGTTGATGGCCAAGCTGAGTGGCGGCGAGCGCTTCATGCAGGACGTGATTCGCATGCAGTTCCTCGGGCGCATGGATGGCAGCGAAGGTTCCAGCGGCGTGCTGTATTACTTCACCAGCTCCCTGGGCAACTATGCCCTGGCGTATCCGATGGCCGTGCTTGTGCTGCTGGCCATGGTGATCAGCGGGCGCCGGGCGCCGGGGCCGGCCTTGCAGTTGGTGTGGTACTGCGCTGCCGCAGGCTTGCTGGTGATGCTGGGCTTGTCGATCCCACAGGCGAAAAAGGCGCGGTATGTACTGCCGATGTTGCCCATGGCGGCGATGATTGCGGCGTATCCGTTCCAAGTGGCGCACGTGCGGTTGTTTGCCTGGTTGCGTGGGTTGATGCTGGGCATCTGGACGTTGTTGCCGACGCTGTTGATCGCCGGATTGCTCTTCGCACGGCCGCGCTACCCGGAACATTTGAGTCATTTGGGCTGGGTGTACGGCGTGCTTGGGGGGCTGCAGGGAGTGGCGCTGCTGGCGCTGTTCAAGTCGCAACTGCGCCAGGTCGGACCGGCTTTTGCCGCGGTACTGGCGGTATGGGCCACTTATATCCTGGTGGTCGAACCGCTGGAACGCAGTGTCTATGACACACGCACCTTTACCCTGCAGGTGCATGAACAGGTGATGCAGCAGCGTGCTCCTGTGGTGTTGCACGGCCTGGGCAAAGACGCCAAGGCGATCAAATACATGGTCAACCTCGACTGCGACCAAGTACCGTTGTTCACTCAGCAAGCGGCCGAGCTGAAGCCCATCCAGGCGCCAGCCTGGCTGGTAATGAGTCAAGCGGATTACGAAGGCTTGCAGGACCCGCGCTTTCGCAGCATCACGCCCACCCTGGTCGGTGAGTTTGACCGCAACCCTTACGTACTGCTGCACTTGGCCAAACCGCCGCAACCTTAAAGACTGCGCCGGCCTTCAATTCATTATTTTTGCACTCAACCTGCATCAATATGCATTGGCGCGGTTCTTCCGAGGTGGGCACACTGCACGGGTTCCTTCCCCCAAATGTTGGAACCTTCAAAGGGCTTTTCCGGGCAACCAGACAAGCCTTTTTTTTGCCCGCTGTTTATGGACCCCCTTTCAATGTTCGCTCGCTGGTTCCCCGCTGCTATCAACACCCGCCCCACTGAATGGAGCCGTGCCGCCATCGGCATGGCCTTGGGCACCCTCCTCAGCGTCTGGCTGTGTGCCCAAGTGTTTGGCATGGAGGTGGCGTTGCACCTGCTCGGCCCCCTCGGCGCCTCGGCGGTGTTGTTGTTCGCCGTGTCGTCCGGTGCACTGGCGCAACCCTGGTCGATCATTGGCAGCTACCTGTGCGCGGGCGTGATTGCGTTGCTGGTGGCCCGCGTCCTGGGTCCCTCCCTGGGCGGCGCCTGCCTGGCGGCCGGCATGACGGTGGTGCTGATGTGCTGGCTGCGTTGCCTGCATCCGCCAGCCGGCGGATTGGCGATGACACTGGTGTTGGCGGACCCGGCTTCCGCCGCCCTGGGCTGGTATGAATTGGGCGCCGTGCTGCTCGGTGCCGGCGCCTTGCTGGCCTGCGCGCTGGTTTACAACAACGCGACACGCACGCGCTACCCAAAAGGCGCCGTTGAAACACCCGCGCCTATCTTGGGCAACCCCAAGGCCGCTCGAGACCCAGCGATTACTGCCGACGATCTGAAGCTGGCGCTGTCCGAAATGGAACAATTCTACGATGTAGAGCCCACGGAGCTGGAAGCGTTGATCCATGCCGCAGAAACCCACGCCCGACGCCGCAGCATCGGTGAGGTACTGGCCAGTCGGGTGCCGTGAGGCACTCATCCATTCACTGCATAAATGCAAAAACAACCTGCATGATTGACGGTTGTACTGGGCAAATTTGCACTGGTACGATCGCGAGATGGTTCGTCCGCGAACATCTTGATAAAGAACAATAAAAGCAGGGAGTTATCGATGACTGCTCAGGTTTCATCCGAGGCAAGCCACGCAGAAACACTTCAGGACGAAGTCCTCGCCGAGGTCCGTAACCATATCGGCCACCTCACCCTCAATCGCCCCGCCGGCTTGAACGCCATTACCCTGAACATGGTGCGCAGGCTGGCGTCCCAGCTAAAAGCCTGGGCCGATGACCCGCAGGTGTACGCCGTGGTCCTGCGCGGCGCCGGTGAAAAAGCCTTCTGTGCCGGCGGCGACATCCGTTCGCTTTACGACAGCTTCAAGAATGGCGACACCCTGCACCAGGACTTCTTCGTCGAGGAATACGCACTGGACCTGGCCATCCACCATTACCGCAAACCGGTCCTGGCACTCATGGACGGGTTTGTCCTGGGGGGCGGCATGGGCCTGGTGCAAGGCGCCGACTTGCGCGTCGTCACCGAGCGCAGCCGCCTGGCAATGCCGGAAGTGGCCATCGGTTACTTTCCTGATGTGGGCGGCAGCTACTTCCTGCCGCGTATTCCGGGTGAGCTGGGGATTTACCTGGGGGTTACCGGGGTGCAGATCCGTGCGGCCGATGCGCTCTACTGCGGGCTGGCGGATTGGTATCTTGAGAGCAGCAAGCTTGCCGACCTGGACAATAAGCTTGACCGCCTGCAATGGCACGACTCGCCACTCAAGGACCTGCAAGGTGTGCTCGCCAAACTGGCGGTGCAGCAACTCCCCGACGCGCCCCTGGCCGTCTTGCGCCCCGCCATTGACCACTTCTTCGCGTTGCCGGATGTGCCGAGCATTGTTGAACAACTGCAACAAGTCACCGTGGCCGACAGCCACGAATGGGCCCTGACCACCGCCCACCTGATGCAGACCCGCTCACCCCTGGCCATGGCCGTCACCCTTGAAATGCTACGCCGCGGGCGTCGCCTGCCCCTTGAGCAATGTTTTGCCCTGGAGCTGCACCTGGACCGCCAATGGTTCGAACGCGGCGACCTGATCGAGGGCGTGCGTGCGCTGATCATCGACAAGGACAAGGCCCCGCGCTGGAACCCACCGACTCTGCACGGACTGGCCCTCAGCCATGTAGAAAGCTTCTTTCATAACTTCAAGAAGGTTGCGAACTAAGTCATGCAAGATATTGAATATACTGAAGAACAGGTGATGATCCGCGACATGGCACGCGACTTTGCCCGTGGTGAAATCGCGCCCTACGCCCAAGCCTGGGAAAAAGCTGGCTGGATCGACGATGCCCTGGTCGCCAAGATGGGCGAACTGGGCCTGCTGGGCATGGTAGTGCCGGAAGAATGGGGCGGCACCTATGTCGATTACGTCGCCTACGCCCTCGCCGTGGAAGAGATCTCCGCTGGCGACGGCGCCACCGGTGCGCTGATGAGTATCCATAATTCAGTGGGTTGCGGGCCAATCCTCAATTACGGCACAGAGTCGCAGAAGCAGACTTGGCTGGCTGACCTCGCCAGCGGCCAAGCGATTGGCTGCTTTTGCCTGACCGAGCCCCAGGCCGGTTCCGAAGCCCACAACCTGCGCACCCGAGCAGAACTGCGCGACGGTCACTGGGTGATCACAGGCGCCAAGCAATTCGTCAGCAATGGCAAGCGCGCCAAATTGGCGATCGTGTTTGCCATCACCGACCCTGAACTGGGCAAGAAAGGCATCTCGGCGTTCCTGGTGCCCACCGCAACACCAGGCTTCGTGGTGGACCGCACCGAACACAAAATGGGCATTCGCGCTTCTGACACCTGCGCCGTCACCCTCAACCAATGCACAGTGCCCGAAGCCAACCTGCTGGGTGAGCGTGGCAAAGGCCTGGCGATCGCCCTGTCCAACCTGGAAGGCGGACGCATCGGCATTGCCGCCCAGGCACTGGGAATCGCCCGGGCGGCGTTTGAGGCGGCGTTGGCTTACGCCCGTGATCGCGTGCAGTTCGACAAAGCAATCATCGAGCACCAGAGCGTGGCCAACCTGTTGGCCGACATGCAAACCCAGCTCAATGCCGCCCGCTTGCTGATCCTGCACGCTGCGCGACTGCGCAGTGCCGGCAAACCGTGCCTGTCGGAAGCCTCCCAGGCCAAGCTGTTTGCCTCGGAAATGGCGGAGAAGGTCTGCTCGTCAGCCATGCAGATTCATGGCGGCTATGGGTATTTGGAGGATTATCCGGTGGAGCGTTACTACCGGGATGCGCGGATCACGCAGATTTACGAGGGGACCAGCGAGATTCAGCGGATGGTGATTGCCAGGGAGCTCAAGCACTACCAACTGTAAACCCGACCTGTAGGAGCCGGCTTGCCAGCTCCTACAGGTTTGTGGCAGGTGGGAGACCGGGTTATCTGTCTTTAAAGTCCGGTGCTCGCTTGGCCACAAACGCCGCCATGCCTTCCTTCTGATCCTGCGTTGCAAATGCTGCATGGAACACCCGGCGCTCAAACCGCACGCCTTCCGACAGGCTCACTTCAAACGCGCGGTTCACGCTTTCCTTGACCATCATGCTGATAGGCACTGACTTGCCAGCAATCAAAGTGGCGACTTTCAGCGCCTCTTCCAACAGCTCATCCGCCGGCACGATGCGCGCGACAATCCCGCAGCGTTCGGCTTCCACCGCGTCGATAAAACGCCCGGTCAGGCACATTTCCATGGCCTTGGCCTTGCCCACCGCGCGGGTCAGGCGCTGGGTGCCACCCATGCCCGGCAGTACGCCCAGGTTGATTTCCGGCTGACCGAACTTGGCGCCATCGCCTGCCAGGATGAAGTCGCACATCAACGCCAGCTCACAGCCCCCGCCCAAGGCAAAACCGTTCACCGCGGCAATGATCGGCTTACGGCGGTTGGCGACGCGGTCGCTGTCGCTGAACAGGTCGTCAAGATAGATCTGCGGGTAGGTCAGCTCGGCCATTTCCTTGATATCGGCACCGGCGGCGAAGGCCTTCCTGGAACCGGTCAGCACAATGCAGCCGATTTGCGGGTCGGCTTCCAGGCCATCCAGCGCCTGGTTCAATTCACTGACCAGCTGCGCGTTCAGGGCGTTCAAGGCTTGCGGGCGATTGAGGGTAATCAGCCCAACGCGGCCTTGGACTTCGAGCAAAATGGTTTCGTAACTCATGTATCGGCTCCTTAGAGGTTGCGTGAGATGACCATGCGCTGGATATCGCTGGTGCCTTCGTAAATCTGGCAGACCCGCACGTCGCGGTAGATCCGCTCCAGCGGGAAGTCGCTCAGGTAACCGTAACCGCCCAGGGTTTGCAAGGCGGCCGAACAGACTTTCTCGGCCATTTCCGAGGCGAACAGCTTGGCCATCGAGGCTTCCACCAGGGCCGGCTTGCCGCTGTCACGCAGCGCGGCCGCGTAATGCACCATCTGCCGGGCGACCGCAATTTGCGTGGCCATGTCCGCCAGGCGGAAGGCCACGGCCTGATGTTCAATGATCGGCTTGCCGAAGCTTTCACGCTCGCGGGCATAGTCGCGGGCCGCTTCAAAGGCGGCGCGGGCCATGCCCACCGCTTGCGAGGCGATGCCGACGCGGCCGCCCTCAAGGTTGGCCAGGGCAATCTTGTAACCTTCGCCCTCTTCCCCTAGGCGGTTGGCGACCGGCACCTTTACGTCCTCGAACAGGATCTGGCAGGTGTCGGACGCATGCTGCCCGAGCTTGTCTTCGACCCGTGCCACGCTGTAGCCCGGCGAATCGGTCGGCACGATAAACGCGCTGATCCCCCGTTTGCCCGCCGCCGGGTCAGTCACGGCGAACACAATCACCACCCCGGCGTTCTGCCCGGAGGTGATGAACTGTTTGCAGCCATTCAGTACGTAATGGTCACCTTCCAGACGCGCACGGGTTTTCAAACTACTGGCGTCGGAACCTGCCTGGGGTTCGGTGAGCGCAAAGGCGCCGAGCATAGCGCCGCTGGCCAGGGGCTTGAGGAACTGCTCTTTCTGCTGGTCGTTACCGAACTTCAGGATCGGCACGCAACCGACCGAGTTGTGCACGCTCATAATGGTGGAGCAGGCGCCGTCACCCGCAGCGATTTCTTCCAGGGCCATGGCGTAGGCCAGGTAGCCGGTGTCGCAACCGCCCCACTGTTCCGGCACCAGCATGCCGAAGAAACCCAGCTCGGCCATTTCACCGATGGCTTCCTTGGGAAAGCGGTGCTCGCGGTCCCATTCGGCGGCAAAGGGTTTCAGGCGTTCCTGGGCAAATTGCCGGGCCGCGTCGCTGATTTGCAGTTGTTCTTCATTGGGCAACATGGTCAGTCCTTAGTACAGGCATTCGACGGCCATGGCCGTGGCTTCACCACCGCCGATGCAAATGGCTGCAACGCCACGCTTGAGGCCGTTCTGTCGCAAGGCCGAGAGCAGCGTCACCAGGATCCGCGCACCCGATGCACCGATCGGATGCCCCAGGGCACAGGCGCCGCCGTGGATATTGACCTTGGCGTGGGGGATGTCCAGCTTGCTCATGGTCACCAGGCTGACCACGGCAAAGGCTTCGTTGATCTCGAACAGATCGACTTCACCCACGTTCCAGCCGGTCTTGGTCATCAACTTGCGGATAGCGCCCACCGGCGCCACCGGGAATAATCCCGGTTCATCAGCAAACGCTGCGTGCCCATGAATCACGGCCAAGGGCTTGAGGCCGCGCTTCTGGGCCTCGGACTGGCGCATCAGCAGCAAGGCTGCCGCACCATCGGAAATCGAACTGGCGTTGGCCGCCGTCACTGTGCCGCCGTCGCGGAACGCCGGCTTCAGGCTGCTGATCTTGTCCAGCTTGGCCTTGGGGGGTTGTTCGTCATGCAGGATGGTTTTCTGCTCTTTGCCTACGGTGACCTGCACCGGGACTATCTCGGCGGCAAAGTTGCCATGGGAGATCGCCTCTTGCGCACGGGTCAGGGACGCGATGGCAAACGCGTCCTGGGCCTCGCGGGTGAAGCCGTTGTGCAGCGCGCAGTCCTCGGCAAAGGTGCCCATCAGGCGGCCCTTGTCGTAGGCGTCTTCCAAACCGTCAAGGAACATGTGGTCGAGCACCTTGCCGTGCCCCATGCGGTAGCCGCTGCGGGCGCGGTCCAGCAGGTACGGTGCGTTGGACATGCTTTCCATGCCACCGGCGATGACCACATCAACGCTGCCGGCCAGCAGCGAATCATGCGCCAGGATCGCGGCTTCCATGCCCGAGCCGCACATCTTGTTGAGGGTGGTGCAGCGCGTGGCCTTGTCCAGGCCCGCGCCCAACGCCGCCTGGCGTGCGGGTGCCTGGCCGAGGCCAGCGGGCAGTACGCAGCCGAACAGCACTTCATCCACGGCATCGGTGGCGATACCGGCACGCTCGACCGCCGCACGAATGGCGGCGGAACCCAGCTGCGGCGCAGTCAAGCCCTTGAGATCACCCTGAAACCCGCCCATGGGCGTGCGCACGGCGCTGACAATAACGATGGGGTCGGTCATGGGAACTCCTCCTTATTTGGCCGCCATGCGCAAAGCACCGTCGAGACGGATCACCTCGCCATTGAGCATGCTGTTCTCGATGACGTGCCGCACCAGCGCGGCGTATTCGGCGGGTTTGCCCAGGCGTGGCGGAAACGGCACGCCCGCAGCCAGGGACTCGCGCACTTGCTCCGTCATGCCGGCCATCATCGGCGTTTCAAAGATGCCGGGGGCAATGGTCATGACGCGGATACCAAACCGCGCCAGTTCTCGCGCGGCAGGCAATGTGAGGCTGGCGATGGCGCCCTTGGACGCAGCATACGCCGCCTGGCCGATCTGCCCGTCAAACGCGGCGACGGAGGCGGTATTGATGATCACACCGCGCTCGCCGTCGGCATTCGCCTCGGTTTCGGCAATGGCGGCGGCCGCCAGGCGTAACAGGTTGAAGCTGCCGATCAGGTTGACGTTGATCACCTGGGCGAAGCTGGCCAGCCCGTGAGGGCCGTCCTTGCCGAGGATTTTCTCGCCACGCACCACGCCGGCGCAGTTCACCAGCCCATGCAACCCGCCAAACGCCGCAACTGTGGCCTGCACGGCGGCTTCGGCGGCCGCTTCCTGGCTGATGTCCGCCACGGCGCTGCGTGCATTCTCACCCAGCTGCTGGGCCTTGGCCGCCACAGCATCCGCGTTGAGGTCCACCAGCATCACCTTGGCACCTGCCGCTACCAACATTTCAGCAGTGGCCGCGCCGAGGCCCGAGGCACCGCCACTGACCAGGAAGATCTTGTTTTCAATCTGCATTGTTATTCTCTTTAACAGTCCGAATCGTCGAAATAGTCGCCCCAGAGCGCCACTGCGGCAATGGTCAAAGCCCTCAACCTGCCTGACTGGTTTGGCCAGTCATCGACCCCGCCGATCAGCCCGTCAGCTCAATCGATTGGACGGGCGCAGTGCGTGCTTCTAACCTGATGGGCTGCACCGACACAGAAGCCCGCCCCTGAATGATAGTCCGACCCAAACCCAACCTCCTGGGCATCCTGTTTTCCCTCAAGGGGTCAATAGCCAAGCGCATCGCCTTGCGCAGCCTGTTAGTCACCTTGCTGGCCTCGGTGATCGTGCTGGTGGAAACCCTGCATCCGGCGTATTTCTCCAAAGTCAATGCCACGCCATTCACCTTGCTCGGGCTGTCGCTGTCGATTTTCATGAGCTTTCGCAACAACGCCTGCTATGACCGCTGGTGGGAGGGTCGCAAGCAGCTGGGGCAGATGATCATCGATGTGCGCTCGTTGATCCGCGAAACCCAAGTGCTGCGGGATCCGGCCGAACGTGCGGGTTTGCTGCGAAGCGTGTGCGGCTTCGCCCATGGCCTGGTTGCACGGCTGCGGCATGAAGATGAAGCCCAGGCCATTAAGCCGTGGAGCCAGTTCCAGGCCAACCATCCCAACCTGCCCGACAACCTGCTGCAACAGGTCGGCGCACGGTTTAGCGCATTGGCTGAACAAGGCGTGATCAGCGAATGGCGCTACACACAGTTGGAGGCGCGCCTGGTCAGCCTCAGCCAGGTGCAGGCGTCCTGCGAGCGGATCAAGAGCACGCCGCTGCCCTTTCCCTATACCTTGTTGCTGCATCGCACTATTTACCTGTTCTGCATCCTGCTGCCGTTTGCCATGGCCGAGCCGTTGGGTTGGTTGACGCCAGTGTTCACTGCCATCGTCAGCTACACGTTTTTCGGCCTCGATGAAATCGGTGATGACCTGGAGGACCCATTCGGCTTTGACGAAAACGATCTGCCCTGCAATGCCCTCCTGCGCACGCTGGAGCGCGAAGTATTGGCCGCCCTTGGTGAAACCGATCTGCCACTGCCATTGGAACCGGTGGAATACGTGTTGACCTGATGCGGGTTTGACACCTGCCGTGGTCTGACCGAAGCTGACGGCTTTGCTGCCCACGCTTTCGGACGCCTGCATGTCAAAGTCACGCCGTTACTCCATCGTCGGCCTGTGCGCCCTCCTGTTGATTGTGCTGATCACTTGGTATTTCTCCCGTGCCACCCCGGTGGCCGTACCGCCCACCATTGCCCATGGTTACTCCAAGGCCCTGAAACAGGCGCGTAATGGCGAACCTGGCGCAGCGCGCGTGTTGTACCAACAACTGGGCCGGCCGGACCTGTCCCCCGAGCGCCGTGCTGCGTTGCATGCAGAACTGCCCAACTACCCCAGCCCGCAAGCCCTGAAGCTGGCGGACAAAGACCTGGCCAGCGAGTCGCCCCTGGTGCGCGAGGCGGCCATTCACAGCATTGTCGGCCTGGTGCCGACCGGCCAGCGCACGTTGTTGCTCGGGCCGGTGCTCGACGACCCCGAACAAGCAGTTCGATTTGCTGCCGCCAATGCCTTGCTGGGCCTGTCACCTGACACGCTGGGTCTGTACTTCGGGCCATTGCAGCAGGTCCTCGATGAGTTCGTGAAAAAGCTCAAGGCCCAGCCCGAAACGGCAGAAGGTTGGATTCAACTGGCGCGCCTGTACATCCACAGCGCTCTGTTGCCGGAAGCGCAAAATGCCCTGGAGCAGGCCATGCGCTTGCAACCGGACAACTTGCAAGCTGTTGTGGCGCAGATAGAGTTACTGGATAAACAAGGCAAGACCGACGAGTCCCGCCAGTTATTGGCACGCCAATTGGCGGCGCACCCTGAGTCGGCCTACCTGCAGCACGCCTTGGGCATGTGGCTGTTGCACCACGGCGAGAGGCCCTATGCCCTGCTCGGTCTGTCCAAAGCCGTAGAGTTGGAACCGGACAATCAGGATTATCGCTACGACCTCGCCACCACCCTGCATGCCCAGCAGGAACTGGAGGCGGCCCAGCGGCAACTGGAAGAAGTCGTCCAGCGTCACCCTGCCAATCGCAAGGCACGGGTGCTGCTGATCAATTACTGGAAGGAAAGCGGCCAGTTGCAGAACGTCCAGGTTCTGCTCGCACAGCTTGAGCAACAGAATCCGGATGATCCCGCGCTGCAACAAGGTCTGTAGGTTCAGGTTAAACACGTGTAAACCCAGGCCCTTGTTGCACAAATTCTACGAAACGTTGAACCGCCAGAAGCCACTACGGTCAAGTGAATATGGCGCACGCCGAGCCGGCGCGCGCCTCTATTTGAACGTGACCGAGGGCACTCCTTGTCTACATCCAACGAGCTGTTGAGTGAAAAAGCCGCTACCGGCATCGAAGGTCTTGACGACATTCTTGCCGGCGGCCTGTCGCGCAGCCACCTGTTCCTGCTGGAAGGCGAACCGGGTACCGGTAAGACTACCGTTGCGCTACATTTTTTGCAGGCCGGCGCGAAAAACGGTGAGACCTCGTTATATATCACCCTGTCCGAGACCGAGCGTGAGTTGCGCCAGGGCGCCACGTCCCATGGTTGGGACCTCGATGACAATATTCATATCTTCGAACTGACCCCGCCGGAGAGTCTGCTCAACGCCGAGCACCAGCAGAGCTTGCTGTATTCCTCCGACCTGGAACTGGGCGAAGCGACGCGACAGATTTTCGAGGTGGTGGAACGGGTCAAGCCAACCCGCGTGGTCGTCGACAGCCTCTCCGAGATCCGTCTGTTGGCGCAAAGCTCCTTGCGCTACCGCCGGCAGATCCTGGCAATCAAACACTACTTCGTGCGTTATGACGCGACTGTCTTGCTGCTCGACGACCTGACCACCGAGTCTCTCGATAAAACCGTGCACAGCGTCGCCCATGGCGTGATCCGCCTGGAGGAACTGACCCCCAACTACGGCGCTGAACGCCGCCGCGTGCGCGTGGTGAAGTACCGTGGCCAGAAATACCGGGGTGGCTTCCATGACTTCACCATCATGCAGGGCGGTGTGCATGTGTTCCCGCGCCTGGTGGCCGCCGAACACCGTGGCGGCTACAACCGCCAGACCCTCACCAGCGGCATCCGCGAGTTGGATGCGTTGCTGGGCGGCGGGATCGAGACCGGCTCCAGCAGCCTGATCCTGGGGCCTGCGGGTACTGGCAAATCGCTTATCTCGATGATCTTCGCCGCTGCCGCCGTGGCGCGGGGCGAGAAGGCCGCGCTGTTTATCTTTGATGAAGAGTTGGGCCTATTGTTCGAGCGCATGAAAAACATGGGCATCGACCTTGCCGCCTTACAGGCCACCGGTAATTTGTTCATTGAACAAGTAGACGCCGCCGAACTGACCCCCGGTGAGTTTTCGCACCGTGTACGTCGTTGCGTGGACGAACGGGGCATCAAGACCGTGGTGATCGACAGCATTAACGGTTACCAGGCGGCAATGCCGGAAGAAAACGCGCTGATCCTGCATATGCACGAGTTGTTGCTGTACCTCAATCGCCGAGGCGCTGCCACCTTCATGACGGTGGCCCAACACGGGCTGGTGGGCGATATGCAGGCACCCGTGGACATTACCTACCTGGCCGACACCGTGATCCTTTTGCGCTATTTCGAAGCCATTGGCGAAGTGCGCCGCGCCATTTCGATCATCAAGAAACGCACCGGCACCCATGAGTCGACGATTCGGGAATACCGCATCGGCAGTCGCGGCATGACGGTCGGTGAGCCGCTGAACAACTTTCAAGGGGTGTTACGCGGTATTCCAACTTACATGGGTGCCGGTTCTCCCCTGCTCAAGGATGAGGGCTAGTGACGGTCCTTTCTCCTCTCTCCGAACGCGCGATTATCCTCGCGCCCTTGGGGCGCGACGGCGCGTTGGCACTGATGATGCTCAACGAGGCCGGCTACAGCGGTATCGTCGCCACCGACTTGAACAGCCTGTGCGAGGCGTTGGCACAAGGCAGCGGCTTGTTGATCATTGCTGCCGAAGCCTTGCGCGGCGTTGACCTGGAACCGTTGCTCGACTACCTGCATCGACAACCGGCCTGGTCGGACCTGCCCATCGTCCTCATGACCCATCACGGCGGCAGCGAGCAGAATGGCTCGAGCCACCTGAGCCGGCTACTGGGCAACGTGACATTCCTGGAACGTCCGTTCCATCCGGTGACGCTGATCAGCCTGGTCAGCACTGCATTGCGCGGCCGGCGAAGACAATACGAAGCGCGCGATCGCCTGATCGACCTGAGCGAAAGCGAGTTGCGCCTGCAACGTACCTTGGAAACCCTCGAACAACAGGTAGAGGAACGTACAGCGCAACTGCGCCACAACGAAGAAGCGTTGCGCCAATCTCAAAAGATGGAAGCGGTCGGGCAGTTGACCGGCGGCATCGCTCACGACTTCAACAACATGCTCACGGGCATCATCGGCAGCCTGGAGTTGCTGCGCAGGCGTGTGTCCCGAGGCAAGCTTGACGACCTCGACAGCCTGATCGACCTGGGTGTCACCTCCGCCAATCGTGCAGCAGGGCTCACCCATCGCTTGCTGGCGTTTTCCCGCCGGCAATCGTTGGACTCAAAACCCGTGGAGATCAACCAACTGGTGGTTTCCATGGGCGAACTGCTGCAACGCAGCATCAATGAAAGCATCAAGCTGGATATGCGCCTGACCGGTGAGTTGTGGACCGCCGAAGCCGACCCCAACCAACTGGAAAGTGCCCTGCTCAACCTGGTGATCAATGCGCGAGACGCCATGCCGGGCGGTGGCCAATTGCTGGTGGAAACCAGCAACCGCCATCTGGACAACGTATTCACTGCCGCCTATGGCACCTTGACGCCGGGCGACTACGTGGAACTGAGCGTCAGCGACACCGGCTGCGGTATCCCCGAGAACGTGATGGGCCGGGTGTTCGATCCGTTCTTTACTACCAAGCCGATTGGCCAGGGCACGGGGTTGGGGTTGTCGATGATCTATGGTTTTGCCCGCCAGTCGCGCGGACACGTCACCCTCCACAGTGAAGTGGGCAAAGGCACCACCGTCAGCCTGTTTTTGCCGCGTTTTATCGGCGAAATCACCGCAAACCTGCCGGCTGACCCGGCGCTGCCGCCGTTTGCCAATGCCGGCGAAACCGTGCTGATTGTCGAGGACGACCCCGCAGTGCGTGTGCTGGTGAGTGCGGTGCTCAAGGAACTGGGCTATGCCTTCGTTGAGGCCAGTGACGCCGACACGGCGGTGCCGATCATCGAGTCGGACCAGCGTATCGACCTGATGATCAGCGATGTCGGCCTGCCCGGTATGAACGGCCGCCAGTTGGCGGAAATCGGCCGGCAGATCCGTCCGGACCTCAAGGTGCTATTCATTACAGGGTATGCCGAACACGCGGCGGTGCGGGGCGGGTTCCTGGACCCGGGAATGCAGTTGATCACCAAGCCGTTTACCTTTGATTTGCTTACGGCGAAGGTGCGGGAAATGATCCGAGCGTGATTACCCGCTGCCGAAGACAGCAGCAGTGTCCGCTGTGGGCGAAGGCAGACGCTGACCTTTCAGCGTACGACGATTTAACGTGATCAATTCGGAGAGGGTGTTCGCATTGGAACGGAATCGACCCACCGGGCGCCGCTGTTCGACGCGTATGTAAATGGCGTCGGCGGCGCGTTCAACGCGGTTAATCAGATTGCCACAAGGACGTGTCACGCCAACAAGCGTTGTATGTGTTCCTGCAACGTATCCAGGTCAAACGGCTTGGCCAAGATAGGCGCGTTGCGCGTGATGGGGCTGTTGCAGTCGAGGATTTCCTGCGGGTAACCGCTGATGAAAATCACCTTCAATTCCGGTCGCAGCTTGATCGCGGGCTCAGCGATCTGCACGCCGGAAATCCCGCCCGGCAAACGGTAGTCCGTCACCATCAAATCCAAGTGCGGCTTGGTCGCTAGAATTTCAAAGGCCTGCTCCCCATCGATCGCCTTCAACACCCGATAGCCCAGGCCCGCCAGGTATTCACCCAGCACAAACATAATGGATTCGTCGTCCTCGACGATCAGTACGACATCTTGTGCATCTTCACTCATGGGAAGCCTTAGTCCGGTCAGTTGCTGCAATTACGACCATGGGGTCACGCAGAGGTTGCGTCGAGGTGACGATTGAATTCATGCCGAGGCCTGCAACGGCAGGCATACCCGGAACAAGGCGCCCTCGCCTATCTGGCTCTCGACCTCGATGGTGCCACCATGGGCTGCAACGATCTGCTCGGAAATGAACAGCCCAAGGCCCAGGCCCGCCGCCACTTGGCTGGCGGACACGCGCTCGAACTGTTGGAAAATACGCTTCTGGTTTTCTGCGCTGATGCCAATCCCATGGTCGCGCACCTCTACCCGCGCTTCGCCATGTTCGCTGTACACGCGCACCTCGACCGGGCTTTTTGCGCCGTAACGCAGCGCGTTGGTCAGTAGGTTGGTCACCACCTGCTCGATGCGGAATTCGTCCCAATGGCCCTCTACCGGGCCGTCGGCAACCAATGCCATGGACGAGTCAGCCGCTGCGACCTGGGGCGCGAAGTTCTCCACCAGGTTGCTGACAAGCTGGGCCAGGTCGAAACGCGCCGGGCGTATCGATAATTTGCCGGTGCGGATGCGCGACACATCGAGCATGTCTTCGATCAGGCGGATCAGGCTCTGGATCTGGCGTTCATCGCGGTCGACCATGGCGTGCATCTTGTCCAGGGTGAACGCGGCGGCGTTGTCCCGGGCCAGGTGCATCTTGCGCAGCTGGGTCTCCAGGATCAGGCCGTTGAGGGGCGTACGCACTTCGTGGGCGACGATTGACATGAAGTCGTCACGCATGCGCACGGCTTGTTCAAGCTCCGCCTGAGTGGCTTGCAGGCGTGTCAGCAACAACTCCTGCTCACGACGGCTGCGCTCCAGGGCCTCGACCTGGAGTTTCATCGCCTTGCTTTGGCGGTACAGGTCGACAAACACGTTGACCTTGCTCTTCACCGCATGAATATCCAGCGGCTTGTGCAGGAAATCCACGGCACCGCTTTCATAACCTTTGAACGCGTAATTGAGTTCACGGCCGGCTGCGCTGACAAACACAATCGGGATGTTCTTGGTCTTTTCGGTTCCGCGCATCAGTTCGGCCAACTCGAAACCGTT
The DNA here is from genome assembly GCF_000934565.1 of Pseudomonas simiae. Lineage (NCBI taxonomy): Bacteria > Pseudomonadati > Pseudomonadota > Gammaproteobacteria > Pseudomonadales > Pseudomonadaceae > Pseudomonas > Pseudomonas simiae. The sequence goes on from NZ_CP010896.1 coordinate 3,069,683, forward strand.
CATGCCGGGCATTTGCACATCGAGAATCGCCATGGCGAACTCATGCTCCAGCAACAGGGACAAGGCCTCGTCTGCGCTCAATGCCTTGAATACCTGGCGGTCCTCGCGCTTGATCAGCGCTTCCAGGGCCAGCAGGTTTTCCGGCAGATCGTCGACGATCAGCAGTTTGGCCTGGACAGTACTTAACATGGGGAATATTCCAGGGAAGCCAGCAATGAGCCAATGCGGCTCAGCGTCAGAATGTGGTCGGGTGTGTGCAGCGCCAGGGCTGCGCGAGGCATGACGGCAACGCGTGCTTCAGTGGGGTCTTGCACCACTGTAGTTCCGCCGTGTTGCTTCACGTGGGCCAAGCCGCGGGCGCCGTCATGGTTGGCGCCGGTCAACAAAATGGCGAGCAAGCCCTTGCCATAGGCATCGGCGGCGGATTCGAAGAGGTAATCAATCGCCGGCCGTGAGTGGTGCACGCGGTCCTCCTGGCTCAAGGACAAACTGCGGTCATGCTCCACCGACAGGTGATAGCCGGGGCCGGCAAAATACAGGGTGCCCGGCTTGATCACTTCCTTGTCGCGGGCTTCGACCACGGGCATGGCCACGCGGCGGTCGAACACCTCAGCCAATTGACTGCGACGCTCGTCCGGCAAGTGCAATACGGTGATGATCGGCAAGCCGAAATCGGCAGGCAGCTCGGCGAATATCGTCAGCAACGCCTCCACGCCACCGGCGGATGCGCCGATGACGATCGCTTCTATGCCCCGGACCGATGCCGGGCTGGCAGCCGCTTGATTCATAGTTTCCGGTAGATCCGTTCCTGTTTGACCAAGGGTTCGAACTGTTTGCCGTACACGGAGAAATCCAGCGTCTCCTTGCTGCCCAGCACCAGGAAACCGCGATGGCACAGCGACTCATGGAACAATCCAAACGCGCGATCCTGCAACTTTTTATTGAAATAAATCAGTACGTTGCGGCACGAAATTAATTGGGTTTCTGAGAATACACTATCGGTTGCCAGGCTGTGGTCGGCAAACGTGACATTCTCCCGCAGCGTCTTATCGAAGATTGCGTAATCGTAGGCCGCGGTGTAGTAGTCGGCAAATGAACGTTGACCGCCGGCCTGCTGATAGTTGGCGGTGTAGGCGCGTACGTTCTCCAGGGAAAAGATGCCCTGCTTGGCTTTATCCAGCGATGCCGGGTTGATGTCGGTGGCGTAAATGATCGTGCGTTCCAGCAAGCCTTCTTCGCGCAGCAGGATGGCCATCGAGTACACCTCCTCGCCCGTGCTGCAGCCGGCGATCCAGATCTTGATCGACGGGTAGGTCTTGAGCAGCGGCACCACTTCCTGGCGGATCGCCAGGAAGTGCGTCGGGTCGCGAAACATTTCGCTTACCGGAATCGTCAGGAACTGCAACAACTGCATGAACGCCGCCGGGTCGTGCAGCACGCGCTCCTGCAAAGCGGAAATGGTCGCACAATCAAACTGGCGCAGCGCGTGAGCCACGCGGCGCTTCACCGACGCCCCGGAGTAATCGCGGAAGTCGTAGCTGTACTTGAGGTAAATCGCCTCAATCAACAGGCGCAGCTCAATATCGCTGCTTTTTTCCAAAAAAGTTCGCTCCACTTAAATGCGTTCCATCTTCGGTAGCCATACGCGAATCAGTGAGAACAGACGGTCCAGATCGATCGGCTTGGCCAGGTAGTCATTGGAACCTGCTGCCAGGCAGCGCTCCTGATCGTCCTTCATGGCCTTGGCCGTCACCGCGATGATCGGCAGTTTTTTCCAGCGCGGGTCCTGGCGGATCAAGGCTGTGGCCTCGTAACCATCCATTTCCGGCATCATCACGTCCATCAGCACCAGGTCGATGTCCTCGACTTCATTGAGTTTGTCGATGGCTTCACGGCCGTTACGCCCGATCACCACCACGGCGCCTTTGTGCTCCAGGGCGCTGGTCAGGGCGAAGATGTTGCGCACATCGTCGTCCACCAGCAGGATCTTGCGCCCCTCGAAGACCTTGTCACGGCTGCGCGCGGTCTTGAGCATCTTTTGGCGGTCATGAGACAGCTGGGATTCGACTTTGTGCAGAAAGAGTGTGACCTCATCCAGCAGGCGCTCTGGCGAGCGGGCACCCTTGATGATGATCGAGCGCGAATACTTGCGCAGTTCCGCTTCTTCATCGCGGGTCAGGTTGCGCCCGGTGTAGACGATCACCGGCGGGAATGAGCAGATGTCCTCGGTCGCCATACGCTTGAGCAGCTCGTTACCGAGCATGTCCGGCAGCTTGAGGTCGATGATCATGCAGTCGTAGATATGGGTGCGCAGCAGGTCCAGGGCGGCCTGGGCGTACCCGACGTCGGTGATCTCGATGTCATCGTCGCCGATCAGGCGGGCAATGCTGTCGCGTTGCAGGTCGTCATCCTCCACCAGCAGCACGCGCTTGACCTTCTGGGTGAGCTTGGCTTCCAGGCGCGCGAACACGTCCTTGAGCTCTTCGCGGGTGGTGGGTTTGACGGCATACCCAATGGCGCCCATGTGCATGGCGGCTTCTACGCGGTCTTCCACGGAAATCACGTGCACCGGGATATGGCGGGTGTTGGCGTGCTCCTTGAGACGTTGCAGCACAGTCAGCCCGGAATGGTCAGGCAGGCGCATGTCCAGCAAGATCGCGTCGGGAATGTACTCTTCGGCCAGGCTGTAGCCTTCATCGGCGCCATGCGCCACCAGGCAGTTGTAGCCCAGCTCGTGGGCCAGGTCGAAGAGGATACGCGCGAAGTTTGGCTCATCCTCCACCACCAGGATACAGCGTGTGGCGAACGGCGCCTTGTCGCGGTCGTCGGCGAAACGCGGGATCTGGCTAGCATCGGCTACCGGCAGCGCGGACACCTTCACAGGGGTCGGAACCGGAGCGGGCGCCACCACCACTTGGCGGGGCTGCTCGATCGGCGCGGCGTCTTCTTCGCGTTCTACGTACTGCTCTGGCACTACCAGAGTGAAGACACTGCCCTTGCCTGGTTCGCTGCTCACGCTGATATAGCCACCCAGCAGGGTCGCCAGGTCGCGGGAGATCGACAGCCCCAGGCCGGTGCCGCCATAGCGGCGGTTGGTGGTGCCGTCCGCCTGGCGGAAGGCTTCGAAGATGCTTTCCTGCTGGTCCGGCGCAATGCCGATGCCGGAGTCGCGTACCGTGAAGGCAATGCCCTCCCCCGGCGCGCGGGACACTGACAGGCTGACCTCACCCTGTTCAGTGAACTTGATCGCGTTGGACAGCAGGTTCTTGAGGATCTGTTCCAGGCGCTGGCGGTCGGTGAACAGCATGGTCGGCGAACCTTCCTGCACGTCCACCTGGAACCCTAGCTTGCGATCGGCCGCCAACGGTTCAAACATTCCCCGCAGGCCGTCCACCAAGCGTGCCACGCTGGCGTTTTCCGGGAGCACTTCGAGCTTGCCGGCTTCGACCTTGGAAATATCGAGGATGTCATTGATCAGGTTGAGCAGGTCATTGCCGGCGGAATAGATCGATTCGGCGAACTTGACCTGTTCGGCGCTGAGGTTTTCCTGGGGGTTCTCCGCCAGCAATTTGGCCAGGATCAGCGAGCTGTTCAGCGGCGTGCGCAGTTCATGGGACATGTTGGCCAGGAATTCGGACTTGTACTTGCTGGAGCGCTCCAGTTCTTCGGCGCGGTCTTCCAGCTCAAGTTGAGCCTTGTTCAGCTCAACGTTCTTGCGGTCCATGGCGTCGCGTTGTTCGGCCAGGGTTTCGGTCTGCTCGGCGAGTTGCTCGTTGGTCTGCTCCAATTCAGCCTGCTGGGTTTCCAGGTGGGCCTGGGATTCCTTGAGGATGCGGGACTGTTCTTCCAGCTCTTCGTTGGCGGTCTTGAGCTCTTCCTGTTGCACTTGCAGCTCTTCGTTGAGCTGCTGGGTCTCGGCCAGCACTTCCTGCAGGCGCTGGCGATAGCGCGCGGCCTCGATGGAGGTGCCGATATTTCCGGCGATCAGTTCCAGCAGCTCGACGTCACGCTCTTCCAGGGGGCGCAGGAAGCCCAACTCGACCACGCCGTTAACGCGGTCATCGTCGCTGGTCGGCATCACCAGCACGCTGCGGGTCGAACCTTCGCCCAGGCCGGAGCTGACTTTGAAGTAGTCCACCGGCACGTCGTCCAGGCGAATCAGGCGGTCCAGCTGGGCTGCCTGCCCTACGATGCCTTCGTCGCTATAGATCGACTGTTCCTTTTGCTCCTGCTCTCGGGAGAAGCCATAGGTGGCGATACGCTTGAGGCCACCATGCTCTTCACGTACATACAGCGCCGCGACAGCCGAGCCCATGTACTGGGCAAAGAATTGCAGGATATTGCGGCCGAGCATGTTCAATGTGAGTTGGCCGAGCACTTGTTCGGCCAGTTCAGTCTGGCCATTACGCAGCCAGGCCTGTCGCTCAAGGCGGCGTGCTATCTTCTGTTGTGACGCGAGGTTTGCGCTGTAACTGTCTGATAATGAAACTAAATTCTTCCGACCGATATACGCCAGGAAACCACTTAGGCCCAGCACAAATACCAGATACAGAGTGACGCTGATCACGGTAGTGCGAGTGACTTCTTCATTGCGGGAGATGCGGAACTGCTGCTCCATCGCCACCGCGTCATCGTATTCCTTGCGGATCTCGTCGGTCAGGCGCTTGCCACGGCCGGCCTTGACTGCGCTGCGGTAGTCACCGCTCTCGCGCTGCATATCAATCATCGACTGGGCGTATTTGTTCCACTCGTATTGCAGGGCTTCGAGGCGCTTGAGGCGGTCCACCTGCTGCGGATTGTCCGCCACCAGCTCCTGCAGGTTGCGCAGGTCCGCAATGATGCGCGGCTTGGCGACTTCATAAGGGTCAAGGAAATGCTCGTCGCCGGTGATCAGGAAACCGCGCATGCCGGTCTCCAGGTCGACCGTCAGCTTGGACGACTCATTGAGGTTATTGATGACCCGGTCGGTGTGCTCCACCCACTGGATAACCGACAACAGATAGGTGATCAAGACGACGAAAAACACCGCGCTGAGCACGCCCACACCCAAGGGCAGTGCCACGTTTCGGCTGAGGAGGGTACGAAAGCTCTGTTCATCGACGGACGACGCGGGAGTCATGGGCATGCCTTGGCCAAATACGGAAAAACCGGGAGTTTGCCCCAAAGTCGCAAGCAAGACCATTTTTCTAGAACGGTTTTGTACAGATTCCTACAAAGGAACAGGCTATTCTCTCTGGTCTTTTCTATCGCATTGTTTTTACGGCCAGCGGGAACTTGTCATAAGTGCGCGCTTACTCAAGGAAGAGGCCTATCAAAACGGCCGCGTGTAAACCCTCGCCTTTTTTGGGAATTCCATATTATGTCCACACCCCCTTCCACCATCCTTGTCGTCGAAGACGATGCCATCGTGCGCATGCTCATCGTCGATGTTCTGGAGGAGTTGGAATTCAGTGTCTTGGAGGCTGCCGATGCTAAAGAGGCGCTGGCAGTGGTGCAAAACACCGGGCAGGTAATTGACCTGATGATGACCGACGTGGGCCTGCCGGACATGGACGGAAAGCAACTGGCGGCCAAGGTGCGCGAATTGCGCCCTGCTCTGCCCATCCTGTTTGCCAGCGGATATGCCGAGAACATCGACGTGCCGGACGGCATGCAAGTGATCGCCAAACCGTTCTCGATCGATCAGTTACGCGACAAAGTCAAATCGATGCTGTAGGCGCTTTAATACCGGTTTGTGAGTGCCGTCCCCATGGGCGGCATTTTTACGTCAGGCGTCCATAGATTAACGTGACCTTCGGCCCGTAAAACCGGACACTCAGCGCCTGCCCGCGCCATTCATCCTTATTCTTCAAAATGCACTCAGGAAGGACGTAACAACATGATTGGAAAACCGACGCGCCTGCTGTTGGCGAGCCTCTCGATACTCATGAGCAACGGCGTCTGGGCCGACTTCACCGCCACCCCAGGCGAAGCCCGGGCAATCGCCAAGGAAGCCTATCTATATGGCTATCCGGTCGTTGAGATGTACAAGACGCTCTACACCCAGGCCGTTGACCAAGGCGGCACGCGCTTCAAGACGCCGATTAACCGCATGGGGCATTCCGCTCAGGTGCCGGGGCCTAAAGACACTTCGCAATTCAAGCCCAACCCCGACACGCCCTACTCCTTCGTCTGGATGGATCTGCGCAGGGAGCCGTTGGTGCTCACGTTGCCGCGGATCGAGGACGATCGTTATTACTCAGTGCAGTTGATCGATCTTTACAGCCAGAACATCGCCTACCTGGGCACTCGCAGTACCGGCAACAATGGCGGCCACTACATGGTCGCGGGGCCTGACTGGAAGGGCCAGCAGCCAGTGGACGTAGACCGGGTGATCTACAGCGAAAGCAGCCTGGTGTATGCGCTCTACCGCACGCAGTTGTTTGATGAAAAAGACGTGGCCAAAGTCAAGCAGATCCAGAATGGCTACAAGGTGCAGCCGCTGAGCGGCTATGTGAAGCAACCGGCGCCGGACAAGGTGGCTAAAATCGAATGGCCCAAGCCCACGGCCGCCATGACAGACAGCCCACAACTGTTTCGCTACCTGAACTTCATGCTGGCCTACGCCAAGCCTCAGGACAGCGAGAAAGACGTGTTGGCTCGCTTTGCCAAGATAGGCATCGCGCCGGGTGCCCCGTTCAAGCTCAGCCAATTGAACGCGGAACAACGCAAAGCCCTGGAAGAAGGCATAGCCGACGCCAAGGCCGAATTTGCGGCATTCAAGAAAGACAAGATCGATACTCATCAAGTAACCAGCGGCGAACTGCATGGCAGCCGTGACCGCCTGAAAAACAATTACCTGTATCGATACGCCGGGGCCAACCTGCGCCTGTTCGGCAACTCGGCAGACGAAGTGGCCTACATGACCTACTCGGTCGACAGCGAAGGCAAACCGGCCAACGGCGCACGTCACAGCTACACCGTCCACTTTGCCAAAGACCAACTGCCACCGGCGGATGCTTTCTGGTCACTGACCATTTACGACGCCAAAACCGGGCAACTGGTGCCCAACCACAAAAAACGCTACCTGATCAATTCGCGGATGTTGCCTGACCTCAAGCGCGACGCCGACGGTGGGCTGACCCTGGCATTGCAGCACCACGAGCCGCCGAAGGCTGAACAGAGCAACTGGTTGCCAGCGCCGCCTGCGCCCTTCTATGCCGTACTGCGCATTTACCTGCCCAAGCCGGAAGTGGGTAACGGCCAGTGGAAGCTACCGCCTCTGACGCCGCTCAAGTAGGGCTGCCTGGCCGGCGGTGGTTGCCCCAACACGCCGGCCAGCACGGGGCTCAGTGTTTTTTCAACTTGAGGTAGGACTGGTGCAGATCTGACGCCCAGCCATCGATCACGCCTTTCACATCCTCGGCTTTCATCACCTGCGAATCATTAGCCAGCGGCTTACCGGTGCCTTTGCGCACCACCTGGGCGAGCACCTTGCCGCTGGCACCGTCGAGAAACTGCGCTTCGGTGCCCAGGGTGGTTTCCTGGTCACGGATGCCAGTACCCGTACTGACTGCGGCAGCGACCAGTGCGACCGGTACAAACTCATAGGGTTTGAGCCCCTCGGTCTTGCTGCTGACCGCAGTAATGGCCGCTCGTACTACGATCACACCCGGACCGGGGCCCTCGGCCAGGGGCAGCGACTTGACCAGCTCACGTTTGAGCGCCTGGTTGAAGTAATTGTTGATACCGCGCAAGGTGCTGTCCGGAATTTTTGCCGTTGCCTGGGGCTTGGGGTAAAACTGCGTTGGCTCGATATACACAGCGCTATAGCGGTTTAAATCCAATTGCGGATCGACCCAGCGCATCACTTCAGCGCCAGACGGCGACTTGGCTTCTTTCAGCTGGCTGTAGTCCGAGAGAAAACCGGAGTATTCATCCGGTTGCGTAATTTTGCTGGCACAACCCGCCAGTGCGAGCGAAGTGATGCACAGCGTGCTGATCAATAGCGTTAGTTTCATCGGTGAACTCCCTGGCGGTCGGCGCTGGATTGGTGAGCTCTAGGTATAGCTAATCCTGGGAAAATAACCCTGTGCCGACCGCCAGATGTTCAGGCCCTCTCGCGTGGAATCAGGCTCTGCAACTGCGACGCGAGGAAATTCGCGTCGAAGCCAAAGGTGTCCGGGTCTTTCAGGCCATTGGTCTTCTTCCACAGCCAATCATTTTTGTCCGCCGGCAACACCAACGAAACGCTGCCGTGGCGCGCGGCGGTCAAGCCCATGACCGACACGGAGATCAACCCACCCACCCCCATCACATCGGGCACGAACTCCACCGGTTTGCCGGTGATCTGCACCGTCAGTTTCTCGGTCTTGAACGTCGACGTATCCACCGGCACGCTGGGGCCGCTGGCAACATAGGCTTCACGGTGTACCTCCAGCAACCCGACCGTCTTTACCGGCTCAAGCCACTGCTCGATCTGGCCGAACAACTCATCGAGCTTTTGCGCCCAACGGGCTGACTGCACGTCAAATTGCTGTTTTTTGTGCGCTTCGCTGTCGGCGTAATGACGAAGCATCTCGCCCAGTTGCTGTACATCGTCCATTGCAGATTTCCTTGGGTGAGCCGGATTGCGAAGCCCGATCATGGCAGATGCGGCCGCTGAACGTACGGCTTAAAACTGATCCGCAACAATGAGGTTTTTCTGAGCCTGTTTTGTTTTGCCCCCGCTTCCTACAGTGCCGCCACTTGGAACCGTGGGAGGACTGAGCATGAGCACAGCATCAATCGGGCAGGCCTATAACTACAAAGTCGTCCGTCAATTCGTTATCGCCACTATCGTCTGGGGCGTGGTGGGCATGGCCATGGGCGTGTGGATCGCCTCGCAACTGGTGTGGCCGGAAATGAACCTGGACTTGCCCTGGACCACCTTCGGCCGCTTGCGGCCCTTGCACACCAGCCTGGTGATTTTCGGTTTTGCCGGCAGCGCGCAGTTTGCTGCCAGCTATTACGCGGTGCAGCGCACCTGCCAGGTGCGATTGTTCTCGGACAGGCTCGCAGCGTTCACCTTCTGGGGCTGGCAGTCGGTGATCGTGATCATGCTGATCAGCTTGCCGCTGGGCTACACCACCACCAAGGAATACGCCGAGATCGAGTTCTCTGGAGCGGTGTGGATGGCGGTGGTGTGGGTGGCCTATGCCATCGTGTTCTTTACCACCGTGGTGCGGCGCAAGACCCGGCATATCTACGTGGGTAACTGGTTTTTCGGCGCATTTATCCTGGTGATCGCCATGTTGCATGTGGTCAACCACTTAGCGATCCCGGTGGATTGGTTCAAGTCGTACCCGGTGTATTCCGGGGCCACCGATGCCATGGTGCAGTGGTGGTACGGGCATAACGCTGTAGGTTTTTTCTTGACCACCGGTTTTTTGGGGATGATGTATTACTTCGTGCCGAAACAAGTCGGACGTCCGGTGTATTCCTATCGCCTGTCCATCGTGCACTTCTGGGCGTTGATCACCCTGTACATCTGGGCCGGCCCCCATCACCTGCACTACACCGCCTTGCCGGATTGGGCGCAGTCGTTGGGCATGGCCATGTCACTGATTTTGCTGGCGCCGAGTTGGGGCGGGATGATCAACGGCATGATGACCTTGTCCGGCGCCTGGCATAAATTGCGCACCGACCCGATCCTGCGCTTCCTGGTGCTGTCCCTGGCGTTCTACGGCATGTCGACGTTCGAGGGGCCGATGATGGCGATCAAGACCGTCAATGCCCTCTCCCACTACACCGATTGGACCATCGGCCACGTACACGCCGGGGCCCTGGGGTGGGTCGCGATGATTACCTTTGGTTCGCTGTACCACATGATCCCCAAAGTGTTCGGGCGCGAGCAGATGCACAGTGTGTCCCTGATCAACCTGCACTTCTGGCTCGCGACCATCGGCACCGTGCTGTACATCGCTTCGATGTGGGTCAACGGGATTACCCAGGGCTTGATGTGGCGAGCGGTCAACGATGACGGCACCCTCACCTACTCCTTTGTCGAAGCCTTGCAGGCCAGCCATCCGGGGTTTGTGGTGCGATTTGCCGGTGGTGTGTTCTTCCTCACCGGGATGGTGCTGATGGCCTACAACACGTGGCGTACCGTGCGGGTCGCTGACGTGAACATGGCGCAGCTTGATGCGCGGATCGCCTGAGATGTGGGGCCTGCTGATGGTGGTGTGCCTGTATGGCGCGGTGGAGTACTGCTTGCGCGGTCAGTCGCAGAAGAGCCTGGAAGATGCCAGCTTGATGCCCTTTGCCGATGATCCTGAGGTGGCGCGGCGCGTGGAGCTGGCGACCGGCAAGCCCATCAACGCGGTGGCGCCGGAGGAAGCCAAGCCGGGCTGGGTTAACCTGGACATGTAAAACTGCACCGGTCATTTCGCGACCAACTGCGTATGACTAATTGCCGGCCGATGGGTAAGGTGAGGCGACTTTCCGAGTGAGGAACATCGCATGCGCACCATCGGCCTTATCGGCGGCATGAGCTGGGAGTCCAGCGCCGAGTATTACCGCATCATCAACCAGCGCGTGCGCGACCAGCTCGGCCCGCTGCGCTCGGCGCAACTGTTGATGTACAGCGTGGATTTCGGCCCGGTGGAACAGGCTCAGCACGCCGGCCGCTGGGATGACACTGCACTGATCCTCGAAGATGCCGCGCGCCGCCTGCAAGCTGGCGGGGCCGAGTGTGTGGTGCTGTGTACCAACACCATGCATTTGGTCGCGCCGCGCATTGAAGCAGCGGTGTCGATCCCCTTCCTGCACATCGCTGATGCGGCGGGTGCGGCGGCCGTGAAGGCCGGCACGCTGACCGTCGGCCTGCTTGGCACCGCGTTTACCATGGAGCAGGACTTTCTCAAATCACGGCTGACGGCCCAGGGCCTGACCGTGCTGGTGCCCGAGGCGGATGAGCGACAGGCCGTGCACCGGATCATCTATGAAGAGTTGTGTGTCGGCGTGATCAGCGATGCGTCACGCCAGGTTTACCAAGGTGTCATCGAGTCCCTGGCCGCACGCGGCGCCCAGGCGATCATCCTCGGTTGCACGGAAATCAGCCTGTTGATCAAGCCCGAGCACAGCGACCTGCCGCTGCTGGACACCACCGAGCTGCATGCGCAGGCTGCGGTGGCGTTTGCCCTGGATTAAACCGAGGTGCGCAGGCGCGCCATGCTCACGGTGTCGACAAATTGGCCATCACGCAGGGCGTAATCGCGCAACACGCCTTCGACCTCAAAGCCGAATTTGCGGTACAGCGCCTGGGCCGCGTCGTTGTCGGCGTACACCGTGAGTTCCACTCGGCGCAGGTTCATCCAGTTGTCGGCCACGTCCAACGCGGCCGTCAGCAGGCGCGAGCCGACCCCTTTGCCCTGCCACGCCGTCGCCACGCCCATGCCGAATGAACCGACATGGGCTCGGCGTACCCGCAGGTATTGTTCCAAGCCAAGCTGGCCGATCACTTCACCACCGTGCACGGCCACCAGCTGCAGCCGCCGTTCGTTGTCCTGTACCAGCTTGTTACGCCACGCCTCGACCGACTGGAAAGGCATTTGCAGCACCTGACGGCACACGGCCGGTTCGTTATAGAGCGCGGCGACGCCCTCAAGGTGGGCCTCGGTGAAGCGCTGGATCACGATATGAGGTTCAGGTGTGTGCATTGTGTTTCATCCTTTGAAAGACACGTGGCCGAGCAGTTTAGGGGGAAAAGCGCTGCGCTGACGACCACGGAAACGTCCCACATATCAATCGGCCGCATCCTGCATCTGAACGATAGCGGCCATCCTTTCCTGCAACGATACTTGGGCCGGGCCCTGCTACCGGCCTCTAACCCTGTGACCAGAACAATAAGAAAGCCCCACAGAGGAACGCTCATGAGCCGTCTTGAACCCACAGGTCTGTTGCAGGCCTTCAGCACGCTGGTCCTGGATCTGCAGCGACTGGCCCAGCACCAGGAGATCGAGCATTTCCAGCCACAAGCCCTGGCGCGGATCAGCCAGTTACTGCCTTTCGACTGCGCCTGGTGGGGGCGCTCTGCGGTGATCGATAATCTGCCGGAAGAACACAGCAGCTGCCTGTATCAGTTGCCACCGGGTTACCTGACCGACTGGCAGTCGATCCGCCATCTGGATGTGACCTTCGGCCGCTCCCATGCTACGCCCGGTCAGGCTGTGATCATTGACATGCGCGACCCCGGCAGCGGTGCAGGCTTGAATTGGCTGGGAGAACGCTACGGGATCGGCCAGTTGTTGTGCGTGATCCATATCGCCCCACACACCTGCCTCAGTGATCACTTGACCCTGTACCGCAAGCCCGGGGCCCCGGGGTTTACCGCGCAAGATTGCCTTCTGCTCGATAATCTGATGCTGCATCTGGTGGCGGCCGTGTCAGCGAACCAGATCCGTACGCTGGTGGCCATGCGTGAAACCCTTAGCAACCCGCGAAACCTGGCGCTGGCGGTCTGCGACGCGCGGGGGGTGTTGCAGTGCGCCGAGCGCGGTTTCGTCGATTTGTTGCTCAGTGAATGGCCAGGCTGGAGTGGCCCGACGCTACCCGTGCCGGTGGATGAACGCGGGTATGAAGGCAAGCACATCCATCTCCAGGTCTGGGGGGTGGGCGATCAATTGCTGCTGGCCGCACGGGGCCACCGGGTGCTGCCCCAGCTCAGCCCACGGGAAAACGACGTTGCCCAAGGCTTTGGCGAGGGCAAGACGTACAAGGAAGTCGCCCGCGACCTGGGCTTGTCGCCCAATACGGTGCGCCATCACATCCGCGCTATCTACAGCAAGCTCGGGGTCAAGGACAAAGCGCACATCGCACACTTGATGCACGCCCCGCCCGACTGATCCGCAGCACTTTTCCTACGGGTTCTCACACCGTCGCTTTGACGGTCACGGGCGACTGTTGCCCGTTTTCAGCCGATCGCTGCACGCCGCCATCACACGAGATGCCTTGCCATGACTCACACCCATCTGCGTCATCTACCGCTGCTGCTGGGGGGCACGCTGCTGTGCCTGGACAGTCAAGCAGCCGATCTTAACGCGCGCGATTTTTTCAGCGCACCATCCGGCACCAGCCTTGGCGTGTTGTACCTGCCTGGCACTCGCGCCCAAGACTTCCGTGGCCTGGCCGACAGCACTGGCAAGGCCGACCTCAAGGTCAATGCCATCGCCTACCGCCAGGTCTATTTCACTGACGCGTGCGGCACCCTCTGCACCCCGCAATTTATCCTGCCGTTCGCCGATATCGATGCTCGGCTGCCAGGGGCCAGCCGGCGCACCGATGAAAGCGGGTTCGGTGACCCGCAGTTGGGTGGCACGCTGTTTTTCATCAACGATCCGACGTCACGCACCTACAGCGGCCTGTTAACCCTGATCACGCTGCCGCTGGGCGAATACCACCGCACGCAGCCGGATGTGTCCCCCGGCGCCAATCGCTGGGGCGCAACCTTTGTCTACAACTACACCCGTGGCATCGGTGAGAAGTGGGTACTGGAAGCCAATCTCGAAGCCCAGCTGTACGGCAAGAATGACGACTACCTGGGCAGCGAGCTCAAGCAAGACCCGTTGTACCGCCTGCAAGCCTTCGCCTCCTACGATTTCACGCCCGTCACCTACGGTGCCCTGCGCCTGATCCAGGCCACGGGTGGCGCACTGCGCATCGACAATCGGTCGATCGACGACACCCGCAAGCGCTACACCCAGGTCGGGTTCGAGGTCGGGCATTGGCTCGATAAGCAGAACCAAGTGATGTTCAGCCTCTCGCAAAACGTCGCCACCGCCAACGGTTATGCAGGAACCGACGCGTTGTTGCGCCTGGTCCATGTGTTCTGACCTCTGTACTGGAGCTTGATCATGCACAACTCGTCCCCTACACCCTGGCAGCGGCTGGCGGCCATCGTGCTGTTTGCCGCGATCACCCCGACCATTTTGATGACTGCGCCTGCCGTGGCGGCGCAGTTGGCCGCCCAATGGCAATTGAGCCCGGCACAGATCGGCGACTTGTTTTCCGTCGAACTGGGCGCGATGAGCCTGGCGACCCTGCCCGCCTTCTGGTGGCTGCGGTGCGTGAACTGGCGAGTGGCAGCCTTGGCCGCAGCCGTGCTGTTCATTGCGGCCAACCTGATGTCGACGCTTGCCGACACCTATACCCAGTTGCTGGTCCTGCGCTTGGTCAGTGCCTTGGCGGGCGGTTCGTTGATGATCATCTGCCTGGCGAGCGCAGCCACCACCGCCAACCCCAGCCGTGTCTACGGGTTATGGGTGGTCGGGCAGCTGGTCGTCGGCGCCGTCGGCCTGGCGGTACTACCGGGTTTATTCGAACGTTATGGACTGCAGAGTTGCTACCTGATCCTGGCAGGGTTGATGGCGCTGTTGCTGCCGCTGGCACGCGGCTTTCCTTGTGCCCATGCAGCGCCACAAGCAATCGGGACGGCCGCTGCTGGCACACGACGCAAAGCCCTACTGGGTGTCGGTGCGGTCCTGGCCTTTTACATCAGCCTTGGCGGAGTCTGGACGTTTATCGGCGCCCTGGGCGCCACTGCCGGGATTTCCCCACAGCACAGCGGCGAGATATTGGCCATTGCGACGGTCATGGGAATCGCCGGCGCCGCGTGCACGTCACTGATCGGCTCCCGTCTGCCGCGTCAGCAGTTACTGCTGGCGGGCTACGCGTTAATGGCGGCAGCGGTGCTGCTCCTGCTGGGCCAACCCACCCTGGTGCGCTTTGCCCTGGCGGCGCTGCTGTTCAAGTTCGCCTGGACCTTCATCTTGCCGCTGATCCTTGCTTGCCTGGCCGACCTCGATCACAGCGGCAAGCTGATGAACGCGTCGAACCTGATGATCGGCGGCGGCTTGGCCATCGGCCCGGCGATAGCGGGTCGGCTCATCGAGGCCAGCGGCGGCTTTGCCGTGCTGTTGATGGGCGGCGCCGTGATCACGCTGCTGTCGTTGGCAATGATCCTTGCCAGCCGTCCCGGGCCTGTCGTTGAAATGGAGCCTGTATGAACCGAACCACCGCGTTTTTCTTTGATGAAATGAGCCTTTGGCACAGCGCCAGCTCCCATGCATTGACCTTGCCCGTCGGCGGCTGGGTACAGCCACCTGCCGGCAGCGGGCATGCCGAATCCCCCGAAACCAAGCGGCGCATGAAAAGCCTG
The DNA here is from genome assembly GCF_000934565.1 of Pseudomonas simiae. NCBI lineage: Bacteria > Pseudomonadati > Pseudomonadota > Gammaproteobacteria > Pseudomonadales > Pseudomonadaceae > Pseudomonas > Pseudomonas simiae. The sequence continues at coordinate 3,084,858 of NZ_CP010896.1, forward strand.
CTGGATGTCTCCGGGTTGGGCCATCACCTGCACATGCACAGCGCTGCGCCAGCGAGCGAAGCCGATTTGCTGCGCGTCCACGGCCATGAATACCTGCAGCGTTTCAAGGCGTTGAGCGATGCCGGTGGCGGCGACCTGGGATTACAGGCGCCGATAGGCCCGGGCAGCTACGAAATCGCCCGGCTTTCCGCCGGCCTGACGATGGCCGCCGTCGACGCCGTGCTCAAGGGCCTGGCAGATAACGCCTACTCATTGTCACGACCGCCGGGGCATCACTGCCTGGCGGACAGCGCCATGGGGTTCTGCTTCCTGGCCAACATCGCCATCGCGATCGAAGCCGCCAAGGTGCGCAATGGGCTGGGCAAGGTCGCGGTGATCGACTGGGATGTGCACCATGGCAACGGCACACAATCGATCTTCGAGGCGCGCGCGGATGTGCTGACGATTTCGCTGCATCAGGACGGCTGTTATCCCCCCGGTTACAGCGGCGAGCAGGAACGTGGCCGTGGCGCAGGGCTGGGGGCGAACATCAATATCCCCTTGCCACCGGGAAGTGGTCACGACGCCTACCTGCATGCGATGAATCGGATCGTGGTGCCGGCATTGGAGCGTTTCCAGCCGGAGCTGATCATTGTCGCCTGCGGCTATGACGCCAACGCCGTCGACCCGCTCGCGCGCATGTTGCTGCACAGCGAATCCTTCCGTCTGATGACTCGCTGCGTGCGCCAGGCTGCCGAACGCCTGTGCCAGGGCCGTCTGGTGCTGGTGCACGAAGGCGGCTACAGCGAAGCCTATGTACCGTTTTGCGGGTTGGCGACGCTGGAAGAGTTGTCGGGTGTGCGCACCGCGGTGGACGATCCGATGCTCGCACTGGTCGAGCTGCAGCAGCCCAAGGCCGCGTTGCTGGCGTTTCAGAAACAGTGGATCGACCACCTCGCAATCGGGGTCACTCACTAGCCCTTGGACGATGCCAATCGCCACACCCGCGCTATATCCGAGGCCCGCTCACGAAGCAGGCGCGGCGCCTCGCTGCACGCTTGTTCCAGGCTCATCGGCCCCGCAGGCAAGGCAAAAGCAGCCGCTACACCATGGGCATACATCTGTTCATAACCCTCGCCCAGCGTGCCGGCAATCACAATGACCGGCACGTTGTGCTGGCCGGCGATACGGGCCACACCAAAGGGGGTTTTGCCGCGCAGGGTCTGGGCATCGAAACGCCCTTCGCCCGTAATGACGAGGTCGGCACCCCGTACGGCGTCCTCCAGACCTACCAGCTCGGCCACCACTTCCACACCCGCACGGAACTGCGCGCCCAGAAAGGCCTTGGCAGCGAAACCCAAGCCACCGGCCGCACCGCTGCCGGGTTCGTCGCGCACATCCTTGGGCAGCACCCTGGCACAGTGATCGGCGAAGTGACCGAGGGCCGCATCCAACTGTTGGACATGCACGGGGCTGGCGCCTTTTTGCGGGCCAAAAATAGCGGAGGCCCCGTGGGGGCCGCACAGGGGATTGTTCACGTCGGCGGCGATTTCAAAGCGCACCTGTGCCAGGCGTGGGTCGAGGTTTTCAAGGCTGATATGCGCCAGACGTGACAAGGCCAGGCCACCCGGTGGCAGGGTTTGCGCCTCCGCGTCGAACAGCTGCGCGCCCAGGGCCTGCATTGCGCCCGCGCCAGCGTCATTGGTAGCGCTGCCGCCGATGGCCAGGATGATGCGCTCGGCGCCGAGGTCCAAGGCCGCGCGGATCAGTTCGCCGGTGCCGTAGGTGGTGCTGGTGCACGCATCGCGCTGGCCCGGCGGTACCAGTTGCAGGCCGCTGGCTTCGGCCATTTCGATGATGGCGGTGTGGCTGTCGGCCAACCAGCCCCAGCGCGCCTCAACCGTGCCACCCAACGGACCTCTCACCTGCTGACGCCGCAGCTCACCCTTGCAGGCGGCCAGCACCGCGTCCACCGTGCCTTCACCCCCATCCGCCATCGGGCACTGGATCAACTGTGCTTGCGGCCAGACTTCGGACAACCCGGCCGCGATGGCCTGGGCGACGCCTTCGGCACTCAGGCTGTCCTTGAACGAGTCGGGGGCGATGATGATTTTCATGGGCTTTCTCCGGTTTTTATAACGCCCATGCTGCCAGTTGGCAGGGCTACTGACGCCGGTCCGATGCACAAGTACGGCGGCGCTTTGTTGTTCATTCCGACAAAGCCTGGGGCAACAGCTGTACACCCAGGTAGAGAGCAAGCATGCCGTCCAGGGTCAATGGGTCGACGCCACTGAGTTCGGCAATGCGCTCCATACGGTAACGCAGGCTGTTGCGGTGAATACCCAGCGCATCGGCACACGCCTGGCTTTGCCCGTCGTGTTCGCACCAACTGCGCAACGTGGCCAGCAGTTGGCCGTTGCTGTCCTTGGCGAGCACTTTGCGCAGAGGGTTGAGCAGCTCGTCGAGCGCATCGTCGTTGCGATGGCGCCAGAGCATCACCGGCAGGCGATAGCGGTTAAGGGTCAGCAGGCGCGACTGCGGTAGCACATCGCGACCATAGGCCAGCAGATCCCCGACGCGTCGATAGCAGCGACGCAACCCCGCCAGCCCGTCCGCCTGCCCGCCAACGGCCACGCGCAGGACGTTCCAGCCGAGGGCATCGAGCTTTTCCAGCAAGCGCGGGTTGTCGACCTGCACTGCCGCCGGCCGGCACCACAGCAGTGAGAATTGCGCCGAGCTGACACACCAGCTGTCCGGATAACGCGAGGTCAGCCAGGTACTCAGGGCTTCCGCCGATTGACCTGCGCCCAGTTCGAACAAGTATGGCGTGCGCGGCAGCTGCGGCTTGAGCCCCAGCTGCTGGGCCTCGTCCACCAGGCGCGGCGAGTCGCCGGTTTCCGCCAGCAGCAGGGCCAGCAGATCATCACAACGCTGGCGCCGCCATTGTTGCTCGGCCTGTTGGTGGCGGTGGCTGACCAGCATTTCGGCAGTCATGCGTACCAGTTCGGCGTAGGTGCGCAGGCCTTCCGGTTCGCCGGTGATGCCGAGAACACCGATCAGGCGCCCATCATGCAACAACGGCAGGTTGATGCCTGGCTGCACGCCCTTGAGGTGCTTGGCGGTCTGGCCGTCGATTTCCACCACGCGGCCATTGGCGAGCACGAGTTGGGCGCCTTCATGGCGGGTGTTGATGCGCTCGGGTTCGCCGCTGCCGAGAATCAGGCCTTGGCTGTCCATGACATTGACGTTGTAGGGCAGGATCGCCATGGTTCGATCGACAATATCCTGCGCCAGGTCATGATCCAGCTCAAACATGGGGCTAATTCCTTAGAAGCGGGGTTGTTCACAGGCACAGCGCAAAGCAGGGTTCGCTGTGCGCAAGCACAAAGACAGCGGCCTGCCAGGTGGCCGAGACTCAGTGGGCGATCAACGTTACCCTCGCATCGCGAAAAATCATAATAAAGAGAGACTGCCATGTCACAGAGCGCCACGACCCCACTGGCCACCGATGACGATAAAAACGCCATCTACAAGCGCATCACCCTGCGCCTGATCCCCTTCATTTTCATCTGCTATCTGTTCAACTACCTTGACCGGGTAAACGTTGGCTTTGCCAAATTGCAGATGCTCGATGCGTTGAAATTCAGCGAAACCGTGTACGGCCTCGGCGCCGGGATCTTCTTCATCGGCTACGTGCTATGCGGCGTACCGAGCAACCTGGCGTTGACCAAATTCGGTCCACGGCGCTGGATTGCGTTGATGATGATCGTCTGGGGCACACTCTCCACCTGCCTGCTGTTCGTCACCACCCCGACGCACTTCTACACCTTGCGTCTGTTTACCGGTGCCGCGGAAGCGGGCTTCTTCCCCGGCGTGGTGCTGTACCTCTCGCAATGGTTCCCGACCTTCCGCCGTGGGCGGATCATGGCGCTGTTCATGTCGGCGATCCCGGTCTCGGGTTTGCTTGGCAGCCCGTTCTCCGGCTGGATCCTCAACCATTTTGCCGCCGGCCAAGGTGGTCTCGCGGGCTGGCAGTGGATGTTCCTGCTGCAAGGCATCCCCACCGTCGTGCTGGGCGCCCTCGCCTACTTCCTGCTCAGCGACAGCTTCGCCAACGCCAAGTGGCTTAAGCCCCACGAACGCGCCGTGCTGGAGGCCGACCAGGCGACTGATTTGGCCAACAAGCCCAAGACAACCACGGACTCCCTGGCCGAAGTGTTCAAGAACCCGGCCATCTGGGCATTCGGCCTGATCTACTTCTGCATCCAGAGCGGCGTGTATGCCATCAACTTCTGGTTGCCGTCGATCATCAAGAACCTGGGGTTCAGCGATAACCTGGTGATCGGCTGGCTGAGTGCGATCCCGTACTTGCTGGCAGCCGTGTTCATGTTGCTGGTGGGTCGCTCCGCCGACTTGCGCAAGGAGCGTCGCTGGCACTTGGTGGTGCCGATGCTGATGGGGGCTATCGGCCTGGTGATCGCGGTGAACTTCGCCACCACCCCGGCCATCGCAATCCTCGGCCTGACCATTGCCACCATGGGCGCCCTCACCGGTCTGCCGATGTTCTGGCCGGTGCCTACCGCCATGCTCAGTGCAGGCGCGGCGGCAGGCGGCCTGGCGTTGATCAACTCCATGGGCCAGATGGCCGGCTTCCTCAGCCCGTATATCGTCGGGTTCGTGAAGGATGCCACCGGGTCAACGGATATGGCGCTGTACCTGCTGGCGGCGGTGATCGTGGCCGGCAGCGTGTTGGCGTTGCGGATGACGCGTACCCTGAAGGCATAAGCCTGTGAGAGCCGGCTTGCCGGCTCTCACGCACGTCAGAGCAGACCGCCGCCGTCGATATCGATCACGGCGCCGGTCATAAAACCATTTTCCATCGCCAGCACATACCCCGCCGCGACCTCCTCCGCCTGCCCCACTCGCCCCACCGGCAGCGCGCCACCGGCCTTGGCGAACATCGCCAAGCGCTGATCTTCGGAGAGCCCCGCATAGGCCGGTGTATCAATCACCCCTGGGCTGATCGCATTGACCCGGCGCGGAGCCAGCTCCTTGGCCAACTGCTTGACCAATGCTTCGGTCGCGGCGTTGATGCCGGTCTTGATGAATTGCCCTGCAACCGATTTACGCCCCAATTGCCCGGACGTGAGGCTGATGCTGCCGTGCTCGTTCAAAAAAGGCAGCGCCTGTTGGATCGCCCGCAGTGAGCCCCAGAGTTTTACATTGAAGTTTTCCTGGGCTTCGATCAGGTCGGTTTCGCCCAAGGTTTTGGCCCGCACACTCGGCCCCGAGGTGTAGACCAAGTGATCAAAACGCCCCACCGCTTCGAACAGGCGTTGCAGCGAGGCCGCGTCGGTGACGTCAACGGGTTCGCTGCGCAGGCCGTTTTCGACGCCGGACACCAGGCGCCGCCCGGCCAGCACCACCTGCGCACCTCGTGCGGCGGCGGCCTGGGCCACGGCTGCACCGATTCCGCTGCTGCCGCCGATCACGATGACGGTTTTGCCGTTAAGGGAAGAGGTCATGGGAAAATTCCTGATTGAGAAAGTGAGCGTTTATCTTCCCAGCTTGGCAATCCGCGAAAAATCCCGGTAAAAGGACAAGATCTTTAAAGGATTTTTACAAATGAGTTCGATCCTCGACCTTGAAGTCTTCGTGCGAACCGCGGACACCGGCAGCTTGTCTGCCGCTGCCCGTGGCCTGGGCTTGACCCCGGCGGCGGCGAGCATCGCCCTCAAGCGCCTGGAAACCCGCCTGGGTATCCGCTTGCTGGCACGCTCCACGCGCAGCATGCGCCTGACCGAGGAAGGCCGGCGTTACCTCGACAGCGTGCGCGTGGCACTGTCGGCATTGTCCGAAGGTGAGCAAGCGCTCAAGCAACAAAGCCAGGGGTTGAGTGGGTTGCTTCAATTGGCCGCGCCGTCGGATTTCGGGCGCAATGTGGTGCTGGGCTGGCTGGATGAGTTCAAGACCGAGCACCCCAATATCCGCCTGCAATTGATGCTGAACGACAGTAACGCCGACCTGTTCCGCGAAACCGTCGACATCGCCCTGCGCTTTGGAGTGCCCCAGGACTCCAGCCTGGTTGCATTGCCGATCGCGCCTGATCACCACCGCGTCGCATGCGCCAGCCCCGACTACCTGGCCCGTCATGGGACGCCGCGCGAACCGATGGAACTGTCCCGACATAGCGCGCTGCGGTACATGCGCCAGGGCCAAGTGAGCAAGACTTGGCGGTTTCGTCAGGCTGATCAGCTACAGGAGGTTGAAGTGACGGGGGATTTCCTCAGCAATGACGGAGAAATCGTCCGGCGTTGGGCGCTTGGCGGGCACGGTATCGCCTACAAGGCCAGGCTCGACGTGATCGGCGATATCGCCGCCGGCCGACTGGTCGCGCTGTTAGAGGATTGGCAAGGAGAGCCTGCCCCTTTCAACCTGATGTGCCCTCACCGCCTGCAGGTGTCGGAACGGGTGAAGGTGCTGCATCGCTTTTTACAGCAGCGCTGCCAGACACTGCTGAGCACATGAAGAAACCCGCGCAGGGCTTGTCCCAGAGCCTCTGAGTCTGGTATTGCATGGGTACATTTCCCGCCTTGAGGAGTTATCCATGATTTACCGCACATTGGGCCAGTCCGGTTTGAAGGTCAGCGCCTTGACCCTGGGCACCATGATGTTTGGCGAACAGACCAACACCGATGACTCGCTGCGCATCATCGACAAGGCCTGGGATCAGGGCATCAATTTCATCGACACGGCGGACGTCTACACCGGGGGGCGCTCCGAGGAAATCGTCGGCGAAGCCATTGTGCGTAATCGCCAGGATTGGGTGGTGGCCTCCAAGGTCGGCATCGGCCCGGTGGACGGTTTGCCCAACCGCAGCGGCTTGAGCCGCAAGCGCATTTTCAACGCACTGGAAGCCAGCCTGACCCGCCTGGACACCGATTACCTGGACATCTACTACCTGCACCGTGAAGACCACAACACCCCCCTGGAAGTGACGGTGTCGGCGATTGGCGACCTGATCCGCCAGGGCAAGATCCGCTACTGGGGCCTGTCCAACTATCGCGGTTGGCGCATTGCCGAGGTGATTCGCGTTGCCGAGCGCCTGGGCGTCGACAAGCCGGTCATCAGCCAGCCTTTGTACAACATCGTCAACCGCCAGGCCGAGGTGGAGCAGATCACCGCTGCAGCCGCCTACGGCCTGGGTGTGGTGCCCTATAGCCCGCTGGCTCGCGGTGTGCTTAGCGGTAAATACGCGCCCGACGTTACCCCCGAGGCCGGCAGCCGCGCGGCGCGCCAGGACAAACGCATCCTGGAAACCGAATGGCGTGTGGAATCGCTGCGCATCGCCCAGCAGATCCAGCAGTACACCCAAGGACGTGGCGTGGGGATCGTGGAGTTTGCGATTGCCTGGGTGTTGAACAACTCGGCGGTCAGCTCGGCGATTGTCGGGCCGCGTACGGAGGCGCAGTGGGATGCCTATATTGGCGCGCTTGAGGTGAAGATCAGCGCCGAAGATGAGGCGTTTATCGATTCGTTGGTGACGCCGGGGCATTCGTCGACGCCGGGGTTCAATGATGTGGGGCACTTCGTCTCCGGTCGCTTACCACGCGCATAACCCCTCCACTCTGTAGGAGCGAGCCTGCTCGCGAAGAACCCAAGGACGCCGCAGGCTACCTGATAGCGCTGCGTGATCGTTGACGTTCTTCGCGAGCAAGCTCGCTCCTACAAGAGGCGGCGATAAAATTTCCTGAAAAACGCCCCAAAACAGCGCAACCCTCTCCCGCCAAAAGCTCCATAATCCCCTTATCTTTTGTATCAACGGTTTTCGCGAGGACAGAGTGTCTAAAGGAGTTGTTTTATCGGTCTTGGCCTCGGTGCTGTTTGCCGTGATGTATTACTTCACATCATTGCTCACGCCCTTGAGCGGCCTGGAGATTTTCGGCTGGCGCATGTTGCTGACCGTGCCGTGCATGACGGTGTTCATGATCGTCAGCGGCGAATGGCGGCGGGTGTGGGAGCTGCTGCAGCTGTTGGCGGCCAAGCCACGCTTGATTGCGGGTGTGTTGCTGTCCTCTGCCTTGTTGGGCGTGCAATTGTGGCTATTCATGTGGGCGCCGCTGAATGGGCGCAGCCTGGATGTGTCGGTGGGGTACTTCCTGCTGCCGCTGACCATGGTGCTGACCGGGCGCCTGGTGTGGGGCGAACAACTGTCCTACCTGCAACGGATTGCCGTGTTTTTTGCGGCCCTCGGGGTGCTCAACGAGCTGTATCAGGCCGGCGGGTTTTCCTGGGCAACGCTGGTGGTGATCATCGGCTACCCGGTGTATTTCATCGTGCGCAAGTACCTCAAGACCGACCATCTGGGTGGGCTCTGGCTGGATATGGCGCTGATGCTGCCGGTGGCGTGGTGGTTTGTGCAGAGTGGCGAGCAAGGCTTTGCGGTGATGGATGCTCACCCGAAACTGTATGCGCTGATCCCGATGCTGGGCCTGATCAGCGCCTCGGCGCTGGTGAGCTATATCATCGCCAGCCGGTTGCTGGCGTTCAGCCTGTTCGGGTTGCTTAGCTATGTTGAGCCGGTCCTGCTGTTAGGCGTGGCGCTGATCTTGGGTGAAGGCATCAAGGGTGGCGAGTGGCTCACCTACATCCCGATCTGGTTGGCGGTAATGGTGCTGGTGTTTGAAGGCTTCAAGCACCTGGTGCATCAACGCAAAACCTGATGCGCAGGCAATAAAAAGCCCGGCCGGGGTCACCCTCGGCCGGGCTTTTTGACGCTTAGTCGGCGGTCAATACACCACGACGCACCTGGTCACGTTCGATGGACTCGAACAGCGCCTTGAAGTTGCCCTCGCCAAACCCATCGTCGCCCTTGCGCTGGATGAATTCGAAGAACACCGGGCCCATCAGGGTTTCCGAGAAGATCTGCAGCAGCAGGCGTTTGTCGCCTTCCACGGAAGATCCGTCCAGCAGGATACCGCGTGCCTGCAGTTGATCCACCGGCTCGCCGTGGTCAGGCAGGCGGCCTTCGAGCATTTCGTAATAAGTGTCTGGCGGCGCGGTCATGAAGCGCATGCCGATTTTCTTCAACGCGTCCCAGGTCTTGACCAGGTCGTCGGTGAGGAACGCCACGTGCTGGATGCCTTCGCCGTTGAACTGCATCAGGAACTCTTCGATCTGCCCCGCGCCCTTGGACGACTCTTCGTTCAGCGGGATGCGGATCATGCCGTCCGGCGCACTCATGGCCTTGGAAGTCAGGCCGGTGTACTCGCCCTTGATATCGAAGTAACGCGCTTCACGGAAGTTGAACAATTTCTCGTAGAAGTTGGCCCAGTAGACCATGCGGCCGCGATAGACGTTGTGGGTCAGGTGGTCGATGACTTTGAGACCTGCACCGACCGGATTGCGCTCCACACCTTCGAGGTACACGAAGTCGATGTCGTAGATCGAGCTGCCTTCGCCGAAACGGTCGATCAGGTACAACGGCGCGCCGCCGATGCCCTTGATCGCCGGCAGGTTCAATTCCATCGGCCCGGTGTCAATATGGATCGGCTGGGCGCCGAGTTCCAGGGCGCGGTTGTAGGCCTTTTGCGAGTCCTTCACGCGGAACGCCATGCCGCACACCGACGGGCCGTGTTCGGCCGCAAAGTAGGAGGCGATGCTGTTGGGCTCGTTGTTGAGGATCAGGTTGATCTCGCCCTGGCGGTACAGGTGCACGTTCTTGGAACGGTGGGTCGCGACTTTGGTGAAGCCCATGATCTCGAAGATCGGCTCCAGGGTGCCCGGCGTCGGCGACGCGAATTCGATGAATTCAAAGCCCATCAGGCCCATTGGGTTTTCGTATAGATCTGCCATGGTGGCACCTCATCATTCTTGTAATAGACACAGTATTAATGGCGAGTAAGGATGAGGTTGCAGGGTGGCGCACAGGAAAGGCCTCGCACGCTGCGGGCGAGGAAGTCACCAAAGATGAGGGGGGAGCCGAGTAGCTTCATGGGGTCATCAGTCTCTGACGGCTTAGGCTTGCGTGAGCGCAAGTCCATATTCTTGTATGCGTAAATCGATTCTACACAGCGTAACCGTATTTGTCCGTACTCTTATCAAATCCCCATTGCCCTGGCGCGTGCAAGGGGTTTGTTGCAGAGGTAGATGCCCAGCAGGATCACCGCCCCGCCGATCAGCATGGGCAGGCTCAACGGTTCATCCAGCAGCAAAGCGCCGCAGATCACCGCGGTGAGGGGGTTAAGCGCTATAAATACGCCGGAACGTGTCGCGCCGATACGGCGGATGCCATCGTAATAGCCGATATAGGCCAGCGCCGAGCCAAGCACGCCGAGGTACGCCAGGCTCAGCCCCTGCGCAGTCTGCAGGCGACCCATTGCTTCAAGTGTAAAGCGGCCCATGATCAGCGTTGTGAGGGTGAGCATCAGGGTTCCCAGCAGTATCGACCAGGTGACCGTCTGCAGCGGCCCGAGGCTCTGGTTCAAGCCACGGGAACACAGTGAATAGATGCCCCACCCCACGACACACCCGAAGATGAGTAAATCCCCACGCCAGCTGCTGGTTGCTTCATTCAGCACGTGGGGATTGCGACTGACAATGACCACGGCGGCACCCGTCAGACACAGCAGGATCCCAGCGACGTTGCTGGCACCCAGGCGCTCCTTGAACAGCCAACGCGACGCCAGGCCGATCACCGCTGGGTTCAACGCCACGATCAATGAGGCTCGCGAAGCGTTGATGGACTGCAATCCGTAGAAGAAACACAGGTTGTAGAAAAAAATCCCGAAGAAACCCAGCATCCCCAGTTGCAGTAACTGTCTGGGGCTTGGGCGGGCCAGTGGGATGCGTGCCAAGCCCAGGAATCCCAGTAAGGCCAGGCTGGCCAGCGCGAACCGCAGGCTGGCCGCCAGCAAAGGGTCAACCGTGCCGCTCAGGTAGCGACCGGCCACGAAGGTGCCGCCCCAGATCATGGTGACAGCCGCCAACTTCATATAAGTGATGCGATCTGAGCTCGAATGCACGGGATAGGGCTCTACTGGCTTGAAGGTGCCTGCATTGTTCTGGTAATACAAAGTCATCGTAAAATGAGTGATCACTCATGACCCTGACTCAACTTGAAATCTTCTCGCTCGTGGCCGAGCTGCAAGGCTTTACCAGCGCAGCCCATCGCCTCGGCATCAGCCAGTCGGCAGTGTCCCACGCGATCAAAGGCCTGGAACAGGAACTGGGGGTGGCGTTGTTCAGGCGCCACCAGGCCCAGGTCGAGCTGAGCGATATCGGCGCGCAGTTGCTGGGACGCGCTCGGGCGATGCTAGGCCTGGCAAACACCTTGCAACAGGAGGCCGCGGACGCCCGGGGCATGAAACGCGGGACACTGCGCATCGGCTCATTCGGCCCCACCTCCTCGACTTACTTGCTGCCGAAGATTCTCAACCGGTTCCGCGTGGCGTATCCGGGCATTGAGGTGCACGTGGATGAAGGGCCGGACAGACAAGTCATCCAATGGCTCGATGAACGCCGGGTTGATATTGGCTTTGTGGTGCTGGACCAGGAACGCTTCGACACTTTCCCACTGTTCGAGGACCAGATGGTGGCGCTGCTGCCGGCCGGTCACACGCTGGCTGGGCGCGAACACGTGAGCCTCAAGGACTTGTGCAACGACCCTTTCGCGCTGACCGAGGCTGGGTCAACTGAATTAGTGGTGCGCTTGTTCAACGAGGCGCGGCTGACCCCGAATGTGCGTTATCGCTGCTCGCAACTGCTGAGCACCTTGGAAACCGTCAGCCGGGGTGATGCGGTAAGCGTCGTGGCGCAGGCCTCGTTGCCGGCCGGCCATGATCCTCGCTACGTACAGCGCGTATTATCCCCGCGTGTGCCGCGCCAGGTTGGCCTCGCCGTACTGGACCGGCGTCAGTCTTCCCCGGCGACGCTCGCTTTTATCCGAATTGCCCAAGGTCTAGCGTTGTAGCGACGCATACTGGCCAAATGGTTAGGTACCGCGAGCTTATTTCGGTCGGGCCATCTATCATCGACTGAATCTGATTCCTGCAACAGGCCGTTCACCCCATGCCACTGACCATCAACGGCCCGCGAAAACGCGCCAGTCGTTACCTGATCACATCACTGAGTGCGCTGCTGCCGATTGCGCTCGGGGTCATCATCCTGCACTGGCAAGCCGAACGTACCTTGCAACAAAGTTCGGCCCAGACCGCGCAGGAGGCGGTGCGCCAATTCGACCTGATGCTCGACAACACTGCCCTCGCCGCCCAGGCCTTGCTGCCATTGGCGGGGCAACCCTGTGATAGCGGCGCACAGCTGGCGCTGCGCGAACAGGTCACTCGCAGGCCCTTTGTGCGTGCGACCACCCTGTCCTGGCAAAAAAACATCTATTGCAGCTCATTGTTCGGCAGCAACTACATGTCACCGGTCAACCCGGATGACTATGTGGCCGGCCAGTTATGGCTGATGAATGGCAACCCGGTGACCCCCGACACCGCGCTGCTGGTCTACCGGCTGGTTGACGGTGACAAGGCCGCTTTTGCTTCGATCGACGGCTATCACCTGACCAACGCCCTGCGCCTGATCAACCTATACGCCCATCTGGTACTGCAAGTTGGCCCGAATTGGCTGGGGACTGATGGCAAAGTGCGTGACACGGCGATGCCGGTATTTGCCGTGGCTAACGAGCACTTGGCGTCCGAACGCTATCACTACAGCGTCAACGCAGGCATGCCGGCGGGCGAAGTATGGCGCTACATGCAGGCCCGTTACCCGGCAATGTTCAGCCTGGTCGTGTTTTTTGGCGTGCTGGCGGGTTTTTTGGCCCACTGGCTGCAAAAGCGCTCCTCGGCACCGACTCAAGAATTGCAACGGGCGCTGGGTGCCAATGAGTTCATTCCGTATTTCCAGCCAGTGGTAAGGGGGGATACCCGCGAGTGGGCGGGATGTGAAGTACTGATGCGCTGGCAACATCCCAAAGAAGGCCTGGTGCGGCCCGACCTGTTTATTCCTCTGGCCGAGCACTCTGGCCTGATAGTCCCCATGACCCGTGCCCTGTTGCGCCAGACCGCGGCACAACTGTCGCCCCACGCGTCGCGTTTCAGCCCTGGGTTTCATATCGGCGTCAACATCACCGCACGCCACTGCCAGGATTTGGCCTTGGTGGATGACTGCCGAGAGTTTCTCGCCGCCTTTCCCGTTGGCCAGGTCACCCTGGTGCTGGAGTTGACCGAGCGCGAGCTGATCGTGCCCACCGATATCACCCGCCGCCTGTTCGACGCCCTGCATCAACTGGGGGTGATGATCGCTATTGATGACTTTGGAACCGGCCACTCAAGCCTGGGCTATTTACGTAACTTCAATGTCGACTACTTGAAGATCGACCAGAGTTTTGTCGCCATGATCGGTGCGGATGCATTATCGCTGCATATTCTCGACAGCATCATTGAACTGTCCGGCAAACTCGACTTGGGCATCGTTGCAGAAGGTGTGGAAACGCCTGAACAGTCCGATTACCTGGCCGCCCAAGGCGTGGACTTCCTGCAGGGCTACCTGTTCGGAAAGCCATTGCCGTGCGACGAATTTATTCAATCACTGGTCAGCCATTGAATAGCCATGCACTACCTGCGCTGAAATAATTTTATTTAGCCAAAAGACATGATTTACTCTTAGCACATTAACTACTACAATTTTTTCAGCCTGTGCAGAACTCGCGAGACGGCTTCTTTCTTGAGTCGCCTTAAAGCGCTTGGCTTATAGCTTTGTCTGCAGTTGATATCAGCCAAACACACTATTGGAGTACCTATTTTGTCCAGACTCGCCGAATTTCGCGCAGCCGAAAAAGCCCTTCAAGAGCAGCTTGCCCAGCTGGAGTCCCTGAAAAACGACGCCGGCCTGAAGAAAGAAATCGAATTCGAAGAAAAGCTCCAGGGCCTGATGAAGACCTACGGCAAAAGCCTGCGTGACATCATTTCCATCCTTGATCCAAACCCGGGCAAGTCCAGCGCTGCTGCCGTCAGCGCACCAAAACAGCGCCGCGCCCGCGTGGTCAAGGTTTACCAGAACCCACACACCGGTGAGCTGATCGAAACCAAAGGCGGCAACCACCGTGGCCTCAAGGCCTGGAAAGAACAGTACGGCGCTGCCACTGTAGACTCCTGGCTTCGCGGCTGATCGCACTGCACTAACAAAGAGCCCCGCTTACGCGGGGCTTTTTTATTTCAACGGTTCGAAATCGAACTTAAATAACGTTTCATTATGTTCAGAACCGCCGGACATTACACACTTAAAGTTTGAGGCTATCGCGCACCGAACTGACTTCGTCCTTGCTGGCTTCGTACGCATCCGCCTGCCCTGCGTATGAAAAAACATACGCCTTATCGGCATCAACCGCGCCCACCAATGTTTGCGAAAGCACGTGACGCCCGTTTTCGGTTATCACACACGTAGTTTCCAACGCGTCAAGATGACTCAATGTTGTAGGGCGCATCTTGCTGCACACACTTTGATAACCACCTTGGGCAAAATCTTTCTGGATGGACTTGCGCATCTCCAGCAGTACGCCTTGAAGATTAACCTTATGCCCCGCTTCAATCGGCGTCCCCGTCAACTCCATCACCATCAAGGTCGCGCCATTTTCATCATTCTTTATCGCACGCTGTCGCGACACCGGCTGGGGTTTGGCAGGTGCGTCACCATCCGGGACAACCTCTTCAACCTGCCAGCCACTGGGCCAATGAATTTCGGGGTCGGCCGCCAGCACGAAGGAACTGCCCAACAGCACACACACAGCGCTCAACAGCGGTTTACGAAATGCGATCATTGTGAAAAATACCCAAGGTTCAAGCGCCAAAGTTTGAGCCCCCGCGCCCATGTGTCGCAAGGCTTGCTTGGGCTTTTTCATTTGGCGCCTGGGGCGAGCCTTGCGTATCATGGTCCGGCTGCACGGATGCCAGCCGCAAGCCAAGGAACCGCTCACATTTCAGAGCCGCGTTTGCCCCATTTTTTCTGGAGGGCCCATGAGCCTGCACGAACTGAACACTTTCCCGGGCGTCACTGCCCAACCGGACACCGCCACCACGAACTTCGTGTTCAACCACACCATGCTGCGGGTCAAGGACATCACCAAGTCTCTGGACTTCTACACCCGCGTCCTCGGTTTCTCCCTGGTTGAAAAGCGTGACTTTCCGGAAGCCGAATTCAGCCTGTACTTCCTGGCCCTGGTGGACAAGTCCCAGATTCCGGCCGACGCCGCCGAGCGTACCCAGTGGATGAAGTCGATCCCAGGTATCCTGGAACTGACCCACAACCATGGCACCGAAAACGACGCCGACTTTGCCTACCACAATGGTAATACCGACCCACGTGGTTTTGGTCACATCTGTATCTCGGTGCCGGATATCGTCGCTGCCTGCGAACGTTTCGAAGCCCTAGGCTGCGACTTCCAGAAACGCCTGACCGATGGCCGCATGAAAAGCCTGGCCTTCATCAAGGACCCGGACGCGTACTGGGTCGAGATTATCCAGCCCGCACCGCTATAACGAAAAAAACCCCATGATCGCTCATGGGGTTTTCATTGCGGCTTCGGATTTACGCCGGAGCGGAAGTGCGGATCAGGTGATCGAAAGCACTCAGGGAAGCCTTGGCACCCTCGCCCACCGCAATCACGATCTGCTTGTACGGCACCGTCGTCACGTCGCCGGCGGCGAACACACCTGGCAGTGAAGTCTCACCACGCGCATCGACGATGATTTCGCCACGCGGCGTCAGCTCCACGGTGCCTTTGAGCCAGTCGGTGTTGGGCAGCAAACCGATCTGTACGAAGATACCTTCCAGGTCAATGGTCTTGAACTCGCCGCTGTCGCGATCCTTGTACGCCAGGCCGGTGACTTTCTGGCCATCACCTTTCACTTCGCTGGTCAGCGCGCTGGTGATCACGTCAACGTTGGGCAGGCTGTAGAGCTTGCGTTGCAACACGGCGTCGGCGCGCAACTTGCTGTCGAACTCAAGCAAGGTGACGTGGCTGACGATGCCGGCCAGGTCGATGGCCGCTTCAACGCCGGAGTTACCACCGCCGATCACCGCCACACGCTTGCCCTTGAACAGCGGGCCGTCGCAGTGCGGGCAGAAGCACACGCCTTTGGCCTTGTATTCCTGCTCGCCCGGCACACCCATTTCGCGCCAGCGGGCGCCGGTGGCCAGGATCACAGTCTTGGACTTGAGGGTCGCACCGCTTTCGAAACGAATTTCGTGCAGGTCACCGGCGTTTTTCGCCGGCACCAGGCTGCTGGCGCGCTGCAGGTTCATGATGTCCACGTCGTACTGGCGTACATGGGCTTCCAGGGCGCTGGCCAGTTTTGGGCCTTCGGTTTCCTGCACCGAGATGAAGTTCTCGATGGACATGGTGTCCAGCACCTGGCCACCAAAACGCTCGGCAGCGACGCCGGTACGAATGCCTTTACGTGCGGCATAGATGGCCGCCGAAGAACCGGCTGGACCACCACCGACGACAAGCACATCAAAGGCGTCTTTGGCACTGATTTTCTCGGCGGCTTTTTCGATCCCGCTGGTGTCGAGCTTGGCGAGAATTTCTTCCAGGCCCATGCGGCCCTGGCCGAAGTTCACACCGTTCAAGTAAACGCTGGGCACCGCCATGATCTGACGTTCATCGACTTCAGCCTGGAACAGCGCGCCGTCGATGGCGACGTGGCGAATGTTCGGGTTGAGCACGGCCATCAGGTTGAGCGCCTGGACCACGTCCGGGCAGTTCTGGCAGGACAGCGAAAAGTAGGTCTCGAAGCTGAACTCGCCTTTAAGGGCGCGGATCTGTTCAATCACTTCGACACTGGCCTTCGACGGGTGGCCACCGACTTGCAGCAGGGCCAGGACCAACGAAGTGAATTCATGGCCCATGGGGATGCCGGCAAAACGCAGGCTGATCTCGGCACCCGGGCGGTTGATGGAGAACGACGGCTTACGCGCATCATCACCATCGGTTTTCAGGGTAATCAGCGTCGTGAGGCTGACAACATCCTGCAAAAGGGCAAGCATTTCCTGGGATTTCGCGCCGTCGTCGAGGGAGGCGACGATCTCGATCGGCTGGGTGACCCGTTCCAGGTATGACTTCAACTGAGCTTTAAGATTGGCGTCCAACATACGGGCGATTTCCTGTTTATTCGGTTTATTGCAGACAAAAAAACGCCCGAGCGAATCTCGCCCGGGCGTTTTGGGGGCGGATGCAGCTTACTTAAGTGCGGAATACCGCCCTTGAGACTTCACAGACTTAGATCTTGCCGACCAGGTCCAGGGACGGAGCCAGAGTAGCCTCGCCTTCTTTCCACTTGGCTGGGCACACTTCGCCCGGGTGGGCAGCGACGTACTGAGCCGCTTTGATTTTGCGCAGCAGCTCGGAAGCGTCACGGCCAACACCGCCGTCGTTCAGCTCAACGATCTTGATCTGACCTTCTGGGTTGATCACGAACGTACCGCGGTCTGCCAGGCCAGCTTCTTCGATCAGTACGTCGAAGTTGCGGGAGATGGTCAGGGTTGGGTCACCGATCATGGTGTACTGGATTTTGCCGATGGCTGGCGAGGTGTTGTGCCAAGCAGCGTGGGCAAAGTGGGTGTCGGTGGAAACGCTATAGATTTCGACGCCCAGCTTCTGGAATTCGGCGTAGTTGTCAGCCAGGTCTTCCAGTTCGGTTGGGCAAACGAAGGTGAAGTCGGCTGGGTAGAAGAACACAACGGACCACTTGCCTTTCAGATCGGCGTCGGACACATCTACGAAGTTGCCGTTTTTGTAGGCGGTAGCTTTGAACGGTTTTACTTGGCTGTTGATGATAGGCATCGTTGACTCTCCGTCAGGTTTTGTAGAAGCGCTTAAAGTTGATGAAGTGAATCCTACCCACTCTTTGAGCCGATGGCTCATTGGCAAACCTGATGCTGACGATTGGTTTTCCCTATCAGGAGACTGTATTAATAGAAGAAATCTCAAAGTAGCGGTTGCGTCGCCAGGGTCATGCCAAGAAAGGGCGTCGCTTCAACATAGCGCATGGCGGATTTCATGTCGCTCCAGCCGACGTAACTCATCAACGACTTCAAATCCCAGCCGCTGCGATGGGCCCACGTGGCAAACCCACGACGTAATGAGTGGCTGGTGTATTGCTCGGCGGGAATCCCCGCACGCTCCAGCGCCTGGCGCAGCAATGGGATTACGCTGTTGGGGTGCAACCCCTCCTCCCCCAGGTTGCCCCAGCGATCGATGCCGCGAAATACCGGGCCACGCACCAACGCCGAGGCACTGAGCCACTCGTTGTAGGCCTGCACCGGGCACAGGCGTAACAGCGCCGGGGTGTGATAGGTCTTGCCGAGGTTGTCGCGGTCGCTTTTGCTGCGTGGCAGATACACGCTGATGCCCGCGCCGGGCGTGGCGTGAACATGCTCGATCTCGAGACGGCACAGCTCATCACTGCGAAACCCGCGCCAGAAGCCCAGCAGGATCAGTGCGGTGTCGCGCTTGGCGCGCAGTAGCCGAGGCAGGTCGTGGGCCGCGGCCTTTGCCTCGCTCTCAAGGGACGCCACCACCTGCTCCAGGTGCTTGAGCTGCAAAGGTTCGGCCTGTTTCTCCTGCGCCGGGTGCACGGCGCGAATACCCTTGAGCACTTTGCGCACCACCGGCGCCTTGGTCGGATCGGGAAAGCCCTGGCTCGTGTGCCACTGCGCTAAAGCCGAAAGCCGCAACTTCAGCGTGTTGACCGCCAATACCCCGGCATGCGCCACCAGATAACGCGCCACGCTGTCGCTGGTGGCGGGCAGGAACCCTCCCCAACTCACTTCGAAATGTTCGATGGCGGCGCGATAGCTGCGTCGCGTGTTATCGCGGGTGGCGGCATTGAGATAACGGTCCAGATCGCTCATGGGAGGCCTATTCGTACGGCTGGCAGGTGCTTGCGCGGTTCAAACGCATATGACACGGGATAATACGCCAATATCCCATCTGTTAAATCATGAATTCAAACCGTATTTTGTTCATGATATGATACGTATATACATACCATGTACCACAATACGAAATCGACGGAGACCCCATGGCTCGCGGCGGCATTAACAAAGCAGTAGTTCAAACGGCGCGCTTGGCAATCCTCGCCCGCGGCGAAAACCCCAGCATCGACGCCGTACGCATCGAAATGGGCAACACGGGCTCGAAAACCACGATTCATCGCTATCTGAAGGAGCTGGACGAGAGCGAGACCCGTGCCACCATTACCGAGGCGCCTATCGACGACGAGCTTGGCGAGTTAGTGGCGCGCCTGGCGCAACGATTAAAGGAAAAAGCCCAGGAGCCCATCGACCTGGCCATGGCGCAGTTCGAGCAACAGAAAGCCGCCCTGCTCACCCAGGTCGAAGCCCTTGAAGAGGCCCACAGCCAGCTCAAGCAACAATTTGATATCCAGGCCGCCGCCCTTGCAGAGGAAAGCGCCGCGCTGCAAACCGCCAGCACCAGCCTGCAGACCGAACAAACCCGTAACGCCGGGCTGAGCCAGGCGTGCAGTGATTACGAGTTAAGGATCAGCGACAAGGACGAGCAGATTCGCTCACTGGAAGAAAAGCATTTACACGCCCGGGATGCCTTGGAGCATTACCGCCATGCAATCAAGGAGCAGCGTGAGCAGGAACAGCGTCGCCACGAAGGTCAACTGCAACAGGTCCAGGCTGAACTGCGCCAAGCGCAGCAGAGCGCCATGGTGCGCCAGGATGAAATCACCCAGCTGCATCGCGACAATGAGCGACTGTTGATTGAGCATCGAGTGGCATCGAAAGCGTTGACGGCGCTACAGGAACAATCCCGCAAAGATCAGGCCCAGCTGCTCAAGCTGAATGAACAAGTGGGCCTGATTGACAGCGAACGCACCCTGCTGCAGGAGCGCCTGCGCGTTGCCGTGCTGGAGAGCCAGTCACGCCAGGCAGCATTGGCGGAACACCAGCACGCCAACAAAACCTTGGAATTGGACCTGATCAAGGCCCAGGCCAGTCTTGAAGCATTGCGCCTGGCGGCCGCCGTTGCGACGGCGCCAGAGGCAACGCCCGAGGATTGATCAGTCGGCCACAGGCGTGCGCATGGTGACAAACTCTTCCGCCGCCGTGGGGTGTACGCCGATGGTGTCATCGAAATGCTGCTTGGTCGCACCCGCTTTGAGTGCGATCGCCAGGCCCTGGACGATTTCACCCGCGTCTGGACCGACCATGTGGCAACCCAACACTTGATCGGTATCGGCGTCCACCACCAGCTTCATCAGGGTCTTTTCCTGGCACTCGGTCAGGGTCAGCTTCATCGGCCGGAAACGGCTTTCAAAGATCTGCACCTTGTGGCCCTTCTCTTTCGCTTCTTCCTCGGTGAGGCCTACGGTGCCAATGTTCGGCAGGCTAAACACCGCGGTCGGGATCATCGCATAGTCGACCGGGCGATACTGCTCAGGCTTGAACAGCCGGCGCGCCACGGCCATGCCCTCGGCCAGGGCCACCGGCGTCAGTTGCACGCGACCGATCACATCGCCAATGGCCAGGATTGATGCATCGGCGGTCTGGTACTGGTCATCCACCTCAATGAAGCCGCGCTTGTCGAGTTTGACGCCGGTGTTCTCCAGCCCCAGGTTGTCCAGCATCGGACGCCGCCCGGTGGCGTAGAACACACAGTCGGCCTCCAGCACGCGGCCGTCCTTCAACGTCGCCTTGAGGCTACCATCGGCCTGCTTGTCGATACGCTCGATATCGGCATTGAATTGCAGATCCAGGCCACGCTTGGTCAGCTCTTCTTTCAGGTGCGTACGCACCGAACCGTCGAAACCGCGCAGGAACAGATCACCGCGATACAGCAGCGTGGTTTGCGCGCCCAGGCCATGGAAGATTCCTGCGAACTCCACGGCAATGTAACCCCCCCCGACGACCAGTACGCGCTTCGGCAATTCCTTGAGGAAGAACGCCTCATTGGAGCCAATGGCATGTTCACGCCCCGGAATCTCTGGAATTTGCGGCCAGCCACCCGTCGCAATCAGAATATGCTTGGCGGTGAAGCGCTCGCCATTGATCTCGACCTGATGCGCATCGACCAGCCGCGCATGCCCTTCGTGCAACGTCACGCCGCTGTTGACCAGCAAGTTGCGGTAGATGCCATTGAGGCGGTTGATCTCACGATCCTTGTTGGCGATCAGGGTGGCCCAATCAAAATTCGCCTCACCCAGGGACCAGCCAAACCCACTGGCCTGCTCAAAGTCTTCGGCGAAATGTGCGCCGTACACCAGCAGCTTTTTCGGTACGCAGCCGACGTTGACGCAGGTGCCGCCCAGGTAACGGCTTTCCGCCACAGCCACCTTGGCTCCAAAGCCCGCGGCAAAACGGGCCGCACGAACACCGCCGGAACCGGCGCCAATCACATACAGGTCAAAATCGTAGGCCATTTCACTCTCCTCGGCAGGCAATCAGCATACCGACTTACATGGGGCTGAAAAACGAAAAAGCCACCCTAAGGTGGCTTTTTTAGAACAGGCTGCTTATTGGGTTAATCAGTAAGCCTTGCCAGTCTTGTAGAAGTGTTCGTAGCAGAAGTTGGTCGCCTCGATGTAGCCTTCAGCGCCGCCGCAGTCGAAACGCTGGCCCTTGAACTTGTAGGCAATCACGCAACCGTCTTTGGCTTGCTTGAGCAGGGCGTCGGTGATTTGGATTTCGCCGCCCTTGCCTGGCTCGGTTTCTTCGATCAACTTGAAGATATCCGGGGTCAGGATGTAACGACCAATGATTGCCAGGTTGGAAGGTGCATCTTCCGGTGCTGGTTTTTCAACCATGTCACGTACGCGGATCAGGCCATCGCCAATGTCGTCGCCGGCGATAACGCCGTACTTGTTGGTTTCAGTCGGGTTCACTTCCATCACTGCAACGATGGTGCAACGGTATTTCTGGTACAGCTTGACCATCTGGGTCAGCACACCATCGCCTTCCAGGTTCACACACAGGTCATCCGCCAGTACCACGGCGAACGGCTCGTCACCGATCAGCGGGCGACCGGTCAGGATGGCGTGGCCAAGGCCTTTCATCTGGGTCTGACGCGTGTAGGAGAACGAGCACTCGTCCAGCAGTTTGCGGATGCCGACCAGGTATTTTTCCTTGTCGGTGCCCTTGATCTGGTTTTCCAGCTCGTAGCTGATGTCGAAGTGGTCTTCCAGCGCGCGCTTACCACGGCCAGTGACGATGGAGATCTCGTTCAGACCGGCATCCAGGGCCTCTTCGACGCCGTACTGAATCAGTGGCTTGTTCACCACCGGCAGCATCTCTTTGGGCATGGCTTTGGTCGCTGGCAGGAAGCGAGTGCCGTAACCGGCTGCTGGGAACAAGCATTTCTTGATCATATAAGTCCTTACAAAGGGCTGTGCGTACGGAATTCGGCGCAGTCTAATCAGGCCGCAGTCACCTTACAATGGGTCCTGCTGGCGTTGCGATGTCATCATAGAGAAAAAATCTCAGCGTAAGTTCCGCTGATCTTACGAGGCGCATGCTCACCGCCTCGGCGAAAGACGCTTGCCCCTCAATGTATCAAAGGGCTGCACCCTTTTTAGCACGCTTTTGCAACCGGAACACTGACTTGGAATAACGTGCGCTGGATTGCGGTATTTGGCGCTATCATAAGGGCCTTGAACCACACCACGAGATACTTGATAGATGTCAGAACCAAAAGGCGTGAACGGCTACCTGATCACACAGCGAGCGGACGGTTGGCATTTGATCAACTTCCACGGCGACAGCGTCGCCGGTGCATTTCCGAGCGAAAGCCAGGCTATCGCCGTAGCTGAAGTGTTCGTGGATGAAGCGGGGCATGCATCGAGCAAACGGCCGAAAGGCAAGTAAACCTTGCAGGCTGCGCGAAAAAGCCCCGATTAACGGGGCTTTTTCGTGCTCGGAACCGTATCCTCATTGATACCGATCTCGGTAAAACTCTTCCCACCGAATTGAATTATTTTTTATTGATACCTCTATAAGCTGCTCGACTGGCATGCCTTCTGGGGGCCACTGTATGCCAGGGGGCCATGCTGGGGGCCGAACTGGGGGCCAGTCCAATTGTTGGGGCCACTCTGCGGGCCGAGCTGGGCATTCGGTCCTCGGAGGCTCAGGAGCAACTACGGGCGGCTGCCATTTAGTGACGTCAACGACGAACAAGTGCTTTAGAGAGGATGGGTACTTAGATCTATAGTTTGAGGCGCCTAACATCGCGATCATCGAGTTGCGAACAACTCTGCTATCAACGTTATTTTCGCTTGTCGGCGCTTCGTACGTTGCCACTCCACCTACTAATGACACAAGTTCGTACGCTTCTCCGGCGCTATATTTCACTACACGCGTCACTTCACTAGCATTTCCCTCGCAAAATTCCTCTGGGATGTACGACACTTTAACTGTATCCATTTCGCTCATGATAGCGCCTCCCGGCTCATTCCCATCGTCTCAAGCATCCGACCGATACCGCACGTCACGCGCGTAAACGTTCTACTCGCTTCCCTTGAATGCCCGCGCTTTCTGCCTGGTTCGTTTGCCCGCATCGTTACGTTGTCCGCTGGTCGTCAGACGTTGCTCACCTGCACCGCTAAGCGTCAGGAATAACGTTCCGACCAGTGAGTGCCATTGTGAATTAACCGGGAATTGACTGAGTACTGTGAGAAATACTAGTTTTTTAGACCCATTCGGAATCTACAAACGCAGCGTAACTCTCAGTCTCTATTTGCCGCTGAGACAAAAACACCGTCCAACACGACTCGCCCGCTCACATCCGTTAAACTTTCGACCGAATCAATGCAAAAATGCCGCGCAAACCCTAGGTTTACTCGGCATTCGTCTTTTTGGGGAAGTCTTTCATGAAACGCGAACACGTCATGGCTCGCCAGGCCGAAGGCCAGATAACGGCCACTCACATCATCCAGAGCCCGGCCGATCTTGGGGAGTGGATCGTATTCTTCAAGAAAAGCGGTGGCCGCAGTTTTTTCCTGGTGGACGATCAGGACGAGGTTGAGTCTTTCCCTCGCCTGGATGATCTGGTGGAGACTATTCGTGGATTAGGCATCAAGTTTGCCGATATTCAAATGTAGGCGTAATGCTTACTTGCAGACCACGACTACACTGCGACCTTTGTAGTTGCCTACGTCTTGGCCCAAGGTCTTTTCACTTTCCTTGAGTGCAGGCGTGCCTTCGGTGCCGACGATACGGTAACCGGTGCCTGCACAGGAGGCGTCGGCCTTTTCATAGCAACTGGCCCAGGAATTGGCCTCGCCGGAACAATCAATAGTCAGCCCTTGTTCGCCGTTTTTCAGGTAGACGTCAGAGGTGGTCGTGCAGCCGCCGAGTGCCATTACCGCAATCAGTGCAAGAATCTTGTTCATATAGGTTCATCGTCGTAGGAATTGGAAAGAGCGCAGACACTGTCGTGGGGCGTTTGGTCGAGATTATAGCGAACTGCCATCTACGTACACACAGCCATGAAAAAAGCCCGGCCCCGCAATCATGGGACCAGGCTTTTTATCGGATTCGAAGTCGCAGGGTGAAACGGGCGTTATCAGCCGGAAATGCAGTCCTCGCCAGCCTTCTTCACGTCACCCGGACGGATCGGCACGTTAGACATGCTCTCGTAGAGCTTGATACTGCTACCACTGGAGCGTTCATCAATTTCGAAAATCGCTGATGGATCGGCCGAAAACTTTTGCGGCACAATCACCTGCACACCACCTTCCTTATGCGGTTCGATCTGCGGTGGCCGACGGGTTGCCGACAGTTTCTGCACCACACATGCGGCGTATTCCTGTGGCTTCTTCCCGGAAATAACCGCCAAGGTCGGAGGGGTCTGCTTGATATCTGCAACCGAAGCACACCCACCAATCGCCAGGGCCAGAACCAACACACTCCACTTCATACTAAAACCTCCGATAAAGATCCTACGACAGCGGGAATGGTAATTTTCTCCCGCCCACGTAGGATTTATCCGTGATAACTCGGTAAATAACTGTTTTAAATTGTCGACGTCGTTGAAGACGGGCCGATAATAAACGTGCTGGGGCTGATAAACTCCATCTTAACCTACGTATCGTTCTGATTTTTCAGAAAAAGCCCTTCTGGAGCCCCTACCCATGAAATTCATCCATCAGCGTGAGCACCTCAACGAGGGCGACATTGTCGTCATCGAATGCTCGCAAACTTGTAATATCCGTCTGATGAGCGATGCGAATTTTCGCAGTTTCAAGAATGGCGGCCGTCACACCTATCACGGCGGCGCCTTCGACAAGTTCCCGGCCAAAATCACCGCCCCGAGCACCGGGTTCTGGAACATCACCCTGGACGTGGTCACGCGCCGCGCAATCAGCGTGACCCGCAAACCCGCGTTGTCCCACAAGATCCGCATTGTGCGGCGCACCAGCTCCAAGCTGAGCTGATCCGCACACTTCACAGGAAATAGCCGTGACCACCACAAAATACGTAATCAAGTACAAGCTCAACGGCGAACGCCGCTTTGAGTTCGCCCAACTGCAGACCAACAGCGTGGAAGAAGCCAAGCAAGCCCTGGAGAAAATTCACGATGCCAGTGATGAAATCACCGACATCAATGTGAGCAAGGCGCTGTAAGCCAATGCCCGGCCCCACCGCCGACCTGTTCGCCGACGACGCCTTGCAGCAACCCGCAGGGCGTGAGCAAATTGGCGAACAGTCCTACGTATTACGGGGCCTAGCCCTACCCTGGATTGAACGCATTCTGCCGGAATTGCGACGGGTGCTGGCTCAGTCACCGTTTCGGCAAATGGTGACACCTGGCGGTTTTACCATGTCGGCGGCATTGAGCAGTTGCGGCGATCTGGGCTGGACCACCGACACGTCCGGTTACCGCTACTCGCCAGTCGACCCGCGCAGTCAACAGCCGTGGCCACAAATGCCAGAGGTGTTGCGTCAATTGGCGGTGCAGGCGGCGGCACAGGCCGGCTTTTTCGACTTTGCTCCCGACGCCTGCCTGATCAACCGCTATGTGCCCGGCGCAAAAATGTCCCTGCACCAGGACAAAAACGAGCGTCGCTATAGCGAGCCGGTTGTATCAATATCGCTTGGCCTACCGGCGATTTTCCTGTTTGGCGGACATGAGCGCAGTGACAAACCCCGGAAAGTCTCGCTGTTCCATGGTGATGTGGTGGTCTGGGGTGGCGTGGATCGCCTGCGCTTCCACGGGGTGATGCCGATCAAGGACGGTGTGCATCCGATCATGGGGCCGCAACGCATCAACCTCACGTTTCGCACTGCCGGTTGATTTGACCGCAAGCTTCGGAGTGTCCAGATGCGCACGGCGCGATTAATCTGGCCAACGATCCGTCAAGAGTGCCGACCATGATGACTGAACAAGACCCGCGCTGGGCAGCGATCCTGGCCCGCGATCCCAAGGCCGATGCGCTGTTTGTCTACGGCGTGAAGACCACCGGTGTGTACTGTCGCCCCAGCAGTGCCTCACGTTTGCCGCGCCCGGAAAACATCGAATTTTTCGACACCGCGGCGCAGGCCGAAGCTGCAGGTTATCGCGCCAGCAAACGCGCAGCCGGGGACCAGACGCAGTTGGTTGCGCACCACGCGCAACTGGTAGCCGACGCTTGCCGACGTATCGAACAGGCTGACACCCCGCCCAGCCTGAACGCGCTGGCCATGCAAGCCAACCTCAGTCCCTTCCACTTCCACCGCGTGTTCAAAGCCGTCACGGGATTGACGCCCAAGGGCTACGCCAGCGCCCATCGCTCACGCAAGGTGCGCGATGGGCTCAAAGCCTCGCACTCGGTGACGGAGGCTTTGTATGACGCGGGTTTCAACTCCAACAGCCGCTTTTATGAATCGGCTGACCAGCTTCTCGGTATGAAGCCCAGTGATTACAAGGCTGGCGGTACCAACACTGCGATTCTGTTTGCGGTCGGTCAATGCACGCTGGGGGCGATCCTGGTGGCGCAAAGTGCCCGTGGTGTGTGCGCAATTCTGCTGGGGGACGATCCCGACCAATTGGTACGCGATCTGCAGGACCAGTTTCCCAAGGCCGAACTGGTAGGCGCCGACCAGCGCTTCGAACAGTGTGTGGCACAGGTCGTGGGGTTTATCGAAGCACCTGCGCTCGGCCTGGACCTGCCCCTGGATCTGCGCGGCACGGCCTTTCAGGAACGGGTGTGGCAAGCCTTGCGCGACATTCCACCGGGAAGCACGGCCAGCTACGCGCAAGTCGCCGCACGAATCGGCGCGCCGAAGTCTTTCCGCGCAGTCGCTCAGGCATGCGGCGCGAACAGCCTTGCGGTCGCCATTCCTTGCCACCGCGTGGTACGCAGTAATGGCGATCTGTCGGGATACCGCTGGGGTGTGGAACGCAAGCAGCAGTTGCTCGCTCGGGAGCAGTTGCCGAAGGCCTAGCGAGTGCTTTCTCTTTGGAAACCCACGCAACCCACGCGACCCACATTGATGGGCGGATTCATGCGGTGCGGGGTGACGCTCTCAACGGGTGGCACACCACGAAACGTTCCGTTCGTCCAGTGAATAAAACAGAGTGGCCGGGTGTTGTGAGCCCTGTTAAAACAGCCAAAAGCCTCATTAACGCTGGAGAGACATCCCATGAGCACCTGGCCCGACACCCGCATTATCGACCTGCTGGGGATCGAACTGCCCATCATCCAGGCGCCCATGGCCGTGGGCACTACCACCGCCATGGTCATCGAGGCCAGTAAAGCCGGGGCGCTGGGCTCATTACCGGCTGCAGCACTGAGTCTCGCGCAACTGCGCGAAGCGTTGGTCACGGTCCGTGAGGCCAGCCCACGTCCGATCAATGTGAATTTCTTCTGCCACCAACCGCCAGCACCCGACGCCGCGCGTGACCGCCACTGGAAGGACCTGCTGGAACCCTACTACCGCGAACTGGGTGCCGATTTTCAGGCGCCAACACCCGTGTCCAACCGCGAGCCGTTCAACGAAGCGGCTTGCCAGTTCATCGAAGAATTGCGACCCGAGGTCGTCAGTTTTCACTTCGGCCTACCGGAAAAAGCTTTGCTCGACCGGGTAAAAGCCACGGGCGCGAAAGTGCTGTCCTCGGCCACCACCGTGGAAGAAGCGATCTGGCTGGAGCAGCACGGCTGCGATGCAATTATCGCCATGGGCAGTGAAGCGGGCGGGCATCGTGGCTTGTTTCTCAGCGATGATCTCAACACCCAGATCGGCCTGTTCGCCTTGCTGCCACAAGTCGTTGACGCCGTAAGCGTGCCGGTGATTGCCGCCGGGGGTATCGGTGATGCGCGCGGGATTGTGGCGGCCTTTGCCCTGGGTGCTTCGGCGGTGCAAATCGGCACGGCTTACCTGTTTACCCCTGAAGCCAATGTCACCCCTTCGCACCACCACGCATTGCGCCATGCCCAGGCCAGCGAGACCGCACTGACCAACCTGTTCACCGGTCGCCCGGCACGAGGCATCGTCAACCGGGTCATGCGTGAGCTGGGTCCAATCAACCCCGCGGCTCCCGCATTCCCTACCGCCGGTGGTGCACTGATTCCGCTCAAAGCCAAGGACGAAGCAGGCTTCAGCAACCTCTGGTCCGGCCAGGCGCTGCGCCTGGGCAGAGACACCACCACCTACGCGCTGACGCGCGAACTGGCGGAGCAGGCGCTGGCCAAAATCACCTCATAGAACCTGCTCCCGCGGCAACTTTGCACTGTACCGGCAATGGCCAACCGCTATATATTCCCATACATAGCGGTTACACCTTCGACCCATAACGCGCCGTACACCCTCAGAGGAGCTGCTTCATGAAGATTCACGCCTCACGCCTGGCGGTCCTGGTCGCTGCCCTCGCCTTCGGTTCGGCGCATGCCGATGAAGTGCAGGTGGCCGTGGCCGCCAACTTCACCGCACCGATCCAAGCGATTGCCGCCGACTTCGAAAAAGACACCGGTCACACACTGGTCGCCGCCTACGGCGCCACCGGCCAGTTCTACACCCAAATCAAGAATGGCGCGCCGTTCGAAGTATTCCTGAGCGCTGACGACACTACGCCTCAAAAGCTTGAAGCCGAAGGTGACGCCGTCAAAGGCTCACGCTTTACCTACGCCGTCGGCACCCTGGCGCTGTGGTCGGCCAAGGAAGGTTACGTCGACGCCAAAGGCGACGTGCTGAAGAAAAACGAGTTCAAGCACCTGTCGATTGCCAACCCCAAAGCCGCGCCCTACGGCCTCGCTGCCACCCAAGTGCTGGCCAAGGAAGGTCTGACCGAGAAGGTCAAAGACAAGATCGTCGAAGGCCAGAACATCACCCAGGCCTACCAATTCGTGTCCACCGGCAACGCCGAGCTGGGCTTTGTCGCCTTGTCGCAGATCTATAAAGACGGCAAAGTCAGCAGCGGTTCGGCGTGGATCGTTCCCGCCGCCCTGCACGACCCGATCAAACAAGACGCGGTGATCCTCAACAAGGGCAAGGACAGCGCCGCTGCCAAGGCGTTGGTCGACTACCTGAAGGGGCCTAAAGCCGCTGCTGTCATCCAGTCCTATGGTTACGAGCTGGCCAAGTAAATGCCGTTATCGAGTGCCGATTTTTCCGCCATCTGGTTGACTGTCCAACTGGCCTCCCTGACCACGCTGATCCTGCTGGTCATCGGCACTCCGATCGCCCTGTGGCTGTCGCGCACCCGCTCCTGGTGGCGCGGTCCCATCGGCGCTGTCGTTGCCCTGCCGTTGGTGTTGCCACCGACGGTGATCGGCTTCTACCTGCTGCTGACCATGGGCCCGAATGGCTACGTCGGCCAGTTCACCCAATGGCTGGGCCTGGGCACCCTCACCTTCAGCTTCGCCGGGCTGGTCGTCGGCTCGGTGATCTATTCCATGCCGTTCGTGGTGCAACCCTTGCAGAACGCGTTCTCCGCCATCGGCACACGCCCGCTGGAAGTGGCCGCGACCTTGCGCGCCAATCCGTGGGACACGTTTTTCACGGTGATTTTGCCCTTGGCGCGACCAGGGTTTATCACCGCCTCCATCCTGGGTTTCGCGCACACCGTCGGTGAATTCGGCGTGGTGCTGATGATCGGCGGCAATATTCCGGACAAGACCCGGGTGGTGTCCGTGCAGATCTATGACCATGTTGAAGCCATGGAATATGCCCAGGCTCACTGGTTGGCCGGTTCCATGGTGGTGTTCGCGTTCCTGGTGTTGCTGGCGCTCTATTCCAGCCGTAAAACCAAGATGGGCTGGAGTTGATGTCGATGATCGATGTACGCCTGCACCTCAAGTATTCGGCCTTTGCCCTGGATGTGGATCTGCATTTGCCTGGTCGCGGTGTGACTGCGCTGTACGGGCATTCCGGTTCCGGCAAGACCACCTGTCTGCGTTGCATCGCCGGGCTGGAGCGTGCCGAAGACGGGTTTATCCAGATCAATGATGACGTCTGGCAAGACAGCCGTAACGGGTTGTTCGTGCCTCCCCATAAACGCGCGCTGGGTTACGTCTTTCAAGAAGCCAGCCTGTTTGTGCATCTGTCGGTGCGGGCCAACCTGGAATTCGGCCTCAAACGTATTCCCCGCCAGCAGCGCCGTGTCGATATGGCCCAGGCCACCGAGCTACTCGGCATCGGCCACCTGCTTGATCGCCATCCCCAGCACCTTTCCGGCGGTGAGCGCCAACGCATTGGCATCGCCCGCGCGTTGCTCACCAGCCCCAGCTTGTTATTGATGGACGAACCCCTGGCCGCCCTCGACAGCCAGCGCAAAGGCGAAATCCTGCCGTACCTCGAACGCCTGCACGATGAGTTGGACATCCCGGTGCTGTACGTCAGCCATGCCCAGGATGAGGTGGCACGCCTGGCCGATCACATCGTCTTGCTCAGCGACGGCAAGGCCCTGGCCAGCGGGCCCATCGGCGAAACCCTGGCGCGGCTTGACCTGCCCCTGGCGCGGGGCGACGACGCCGGTGTAGTGATCGACGGCGCGGTCAGTGCCTATGACCCTCACTATCAGTTGCTCACCCTGCAACTGCCCGCCAGCGCCTTGCACATGCGCGTGGCCCATGCGCCGTTGGCGGTGGGCAAAGCGCTGCGTATCAAGGTGCAGGCGCGTGATGTCAGCCTCAGCCTGCAAGCCGAGGAACACAGCAGCATCCTCAACCGCCTGCCGGTAACAGTCACCCAGGAGATCTCCGCGGACAACAGCGCGCACGTGCTGGTGCGCCTGGACGCCTGTGGCACGCCGTTGCTGGCGCGCATCACGCGCTTCTCCCGCGATCAGCTGCAACTGCACCCTGGCCAGAGGCTGTGGGCACAGATCAAGGCCGTCGCAGTCTTGGCGTAAGCAACCTTTTGGCACGACCGCACACCGCTGCGGTCCATCAGACATACCGGCCTGATTTTTGCCAAGGAACCTGCCCCATGTCTGACTCTGCACTGCCCCGCGACCTGCATTACGTTGACGACACCCAGCCCGGCATCCGCCGTAAGACAGTGCGGGGCGGGTTCCAATACTTCGACCCCCAGGGCGTGCGCATTACCGATGCCGAGGAGATCAAGCGCCTGAACGCCCTGGCGGTCCCGCCTGCGTACACCGACGTATGGATCTGCGCCGACCCGCGCGGGCATCTGCAAGCCACCGGCCGCGACGCCCGTGGCCGTAAGCAATACCGTTATCACCCACGCTGGCGCGAGGTGCGCGACAGTGACAAGTACTCCCGGTTGCAGGAGTTCGGCAACGCCCTGCCGAAATTGCGCAAGCAGTTGGAGGCAAAAATCGCCGAACCCGGCTTCACCCGTGAAAAAGTCTTGGCCACGGTGGTGATGCTGCTCGACGCCACACTGATCCGCGTCGGCAATACCCAGTATGCGCGGGACAACAAATCCTACGGGCTGACCACCCTGCGCACCCGCCATGTGGATGTGAAAGGCAGCGAAATCCAGTTCCAGTTTCGCGGCAAGAGTGGCGTGGAGCACCAGATCAGCGTCAAGGACCGCCGCTTGGCCACGGTGGTCAAGCGCTGCCTGGAATTGCCAGGGCAGAACCTGTTCCAGTACCTGGACGAGGATGGCGAGCGCCACACCGTCAGCTCCCACGACGTGAATGACTACCTGCACAGCCTCACTGGCGCCGACTTCACCGCCAAGGACTACCGCACCTGGGCCGGCACCGCCATGGCGCTGGCCGTGTTGCGGGAATTGGAGTGGCAGCCCGAGTCCGATGCCAAAAGGCACGTGGTGGCGATGGTCAAGGATGTCGCCAAGCAGCTGGGTAACACCCCGGCGGTGTGCCGCAAGTGTTACATCCACCCTGCGGTGCTGGAGCATTTCAGCCTCGGCGAACTCTCCAAATTGCCCAAGCCGCGGTTGCGCAAAGGGCTCAAGGCTGAAGAAGTGGCCTTGGCGATGTTCCTTGAGCAACTGGCGGCGGACTTGCCGAAAAAAGCCAAGACGGGTTAGGCTTGGCCTCCCTTCCGATCCGCAGGACGACCGCCGACGTGAACAACTAAGCCTTCCAAAATGTATCTGCAACGAGCCGCCTGGCGCGCTTGTTGGCCTGTCCGACATTTTTTTGGAGGTGCTGATGACTGACGTCAACCGGCTGCCCACGCTTGTTTCCCTGCAACACCTGAGTGTCCAGTTCGCCAATGGCGAAACCCTGCTGGATGACCTGTGCCTGTCCATCGACCACACCCCTACCGGTATAGTCGGCCGTAACGGACGGGGCAAAAGCGTCCTCGCCAAGCTGATCGCCGGGCTGCTGTCGCCCTCCTCCGGCACGCTGAGTGGCCCGCCCGGTACTATCTACGTTGCGCAGAATGTCGTGGTTGCGCCGGGGGAAACCGTCGCCGACCTCACCGGCACCGCTGCGATACTGGCCGCCCTTGACCGCATGGCCCGAGGCGCCGCACAGCCCGATGACCTGGAATTGATCGACGACCGCTGGGGCTTGGCCGAACGTTTGCGCAATGCCTTGGATGCTGCGGGGTTATCGCAGCTGGCTTTTGATACCCCAGCCGATCAACTCAGTGGCGGCCAGTTGGCCAGGGTCGCGATCATCGGCGCGCTGCTCGCCGCGCCGCCGTTGCTGGTCCTCGATGAACCCACC
Organism: Pseudomonas simiae; assembly: GCF_000934565.1. NCBI lineage: Bacteria > Pseudomonadati > Pseudomonadota > Gammaproteobacteria > Pseudomonadales > Pseudomonadaceae > Pseudomonas > Pseudomonas simiae. The sequence goes on from NZ_CP010896.1 coordinate 3,117,958, forward strand.
AACCACCTCGACAACGATGGCCGCGCCTGGCTGCTGCGTGCACTTGGCGATTGGCGTGGCGGCCTGGTGGTGGTCAGTCATGATCGGTCATTGCTCAACGCCATGGCGCGCATCGTTGAACTGTCGCCCCTTGGTGTCAGCGTGTATGGCGGCAACTATGATGCCTACCGTCGGCAGCGTGATGCGGAACAACAGGCCGCCATCGCCGCGCTGGACCATGCGCGCCTGGAGCGCAGCCGCGAGCGGCGGCGCCTGCAAAAAGACCACGATAACCTGCAACGCAACGCCGCGCGATCACGCAAACATGCGGAAACCGCCAACGTCGACCGTTTCACCAAGGCGCGCTGGAAAGGCGCCGCCACGCAGATCGTCAGCAGCGTGCGCAGTGCGCATTGGCAGCACAAGCACGAATTGGATGCGCAGGTGCGCCAGGCTTATGAACGGGTCGAAGAGGAAACGCCGACGCTGTTGGCATTGCCTGCATCAGCGGTGCCCAACGGACGGCAGGTGCTGTCCTTGATCGACGTACAATTGCCGTGGTTACCGTCAAGCGACCTCACTGTGCATCTCGCAGGTCCGGTGCGCGTCGCCGTGCGTGGGCCCAACGGATGCGGCAAGTCCACGTTACTCAAGGTACTGGCCGGTGAGTGGCAGGCTGTCGCGGGTGAATGCAGTGTGCCTCTGCCCTGCGCCTACATCGACCAACACCTTGCGCTGCTGGACGATCGACGCTCCATCGTCGAACACCTCAACCTGCTCGACACCCCACTGGCCGAAGCCGAGTTGCGCACGCGCCTGGCGTTGCTGCACCTGGATGCCTCGCGCGTCACCCAACCCACCGGGCAACTCAGCGGCGGAGAGCGCTTGAAGGCCGCGATGGCGATTGCCTTATGGGGTGACAAACCGGCGCAACTGCTGTTGCTGGACGAACCGACCAACCATTTGGACCTCGAGTCGGTGATGGCTTTTGAACAGGCGCTGCAAGGTTTCAACGGGGCGATGCTGGTGGTATCCCATGACGCCGCGTTCATCCAATCGATCAAGCCAACCCATTTCCTGGATTGGCACCACACAGGTTGGTCATTGACGCCTGCCTGAGGTCATTGCATGCGCGCGTAAAGCGTCCTACGGTAGTGGCCGGATAATCTCATCGAGGAACCCGGCCCTATGCTGCCTTCGCCCCGCAAACCTTACGTCAATGCTGCACTCGCCCATCGACAGCGCTGGCGTGGTCGGGTCGGGCTGATGCTGGTGGCCAGCCTTTCAGTGCTGGCAGGCATGACCGATGCCATCGGCTTCATGGCGAGCGGCGACTTCGTTTCGTTCATGAGCGGCAACACCACGCGCCTGGCGGTAGCGATCAGCGAGGGGGATCTTGGGCTGACCGGGCGCCTGCTGTTGCTGGTCGCAACATTCGTGGTCGGTAATGCGCTAGGTGTGGTGGTAAGCCGGATGAGCCGCCGTCATGCCTTGCCTTTGCTGTTGTGCATTGCGACCTTGTTGTGCGGTGCGGCATGGCTGCCTTCCAGCGATACGTTGCCCGCGCTGCTGGCGGCGATCATCGCCATGGGCATGCTCAATGCTGCAGTGGAAGAGGTCAACGGATTGCCGGTCGGGCTGACTTACGTCACCGGAGCGCTCTCACGCTTTGGCCGCGGGCTGGGACGCTGGCTGCTCGGGGAGCGCCGCATGGGTTGGCGCGTGCAGTTGATCCCGTGGGCTGGCATGTTCGTTGGGGCGGTGATTGGCGCGCTGCTGGAACACCAGATGGGCTTGAAAGCGCTGCTGGTCAGCGGCGTGCTGGCAGGGTTGCTGGGGTTGGTGTCGCTGAAGATTCCCCGTCGCTGGCACTTGGGTTACATGCCGCGCTGAAGATAGGAAGAGGTGCTCGCCCGACGTTTAGGCCTCGACGTCCGTGTACTGGTAAAGAGCCATCATGTCGGGCGAGCGGGTGAATCATAAGCGAATGCCCGACGGCTGTCGTGCCAGGCATTTCCTAATTCGACTAAGGCAATGGATTACAGGCAGGTCGCGAGTGCGGCCAAACGGCGCTTGGCCGGCATATTGTCTTCTGCGGCATAGTACTTGATCGTGGAGCCGGCACCCGCGCTTTGCACGTCGACGAAGTAATCGCCAGCGGTGGTGTAGACGGTGTAACCGCCCGCCTCGATTGGCTCCTTGAAGCCGCCGGCATCAACGCCGAACACGCCTTCGTCCTGCCAGCCGAATTGCACGCATTCGGCAACGACCAGGGTGGCCTTGTCCGAAGCCAGCGTCTTGTAGGGCGTGCCTGCGCGCGCCTCTTTCATCTTCGAACCTGCGCAACCGGCCAGGGCCGCCAGTACCAGTGCGCCAATTACCACCTTGTGCATGCCATTGCTCCGTTGGAAAAAACGCGACTGTACCATTGCCGCGGGCTGGACTGACGGCCGCATGAACTTTGTTTCACTGTAAAGGGAGAAGGCGCGGTCTATATTGGCCACGCTCATTTTTAGTAGTCTCCCTTCGGCCCGCTCTCCCGCGGGCTTTTTTTCGCCTGGGCTCAGAGCAACCAGCGGAACAGGTAAAACAGCGCCATGCTCAGCAGCACGGTGACCAGCACATTGCGCGTCCAGAACATCAGCCCCACGGCGCTGATACCCGCCAGCAGGTAGGGGTTGGCCGGGCTCAGGTTCAGGTGATGGTCCGCCAGGAAAATGATCGGCCCGCAAATCGCCGTGAGCATGCCCGGCACTGCAAACCCGAGAAACTCCCGCGCGCCACGGTTGAGGCGCACCGGCAGGCGCGGTTCGATAAACAGGTAACGGTTGAAAAATACCACCAGGCCCATGGCCACAATCATGATGTAGATCATTGCTGCCCTACTCCCAGTCGCTTGCAGGCATAACCCGCGCTCATGCCCAGCAAGCCGGACACCACCACCGCCGACTCCCAGTGCAGGAAACTCAACCACACCGAAAACAGCAGCGACACGGCCACGCAGACCACCGTGGGTATGTCGCGCACCACCGGCGTGATCAGCGCGATAAACGTGGCGGCGATGGAAAATTCCAGGCCCAGTTGATCAAGGCCGGGAATGCTTTTGCCGAGCACGATGCCGGCCAGGGTGAACAGGTTCCAGATGATATAGAACGTCAGCCCAACGCCCAGGGCATACCAGCGGTTGAACGTCTCGCGGTCATAGTGACTGACCAGCGCAAAGAATTCGTCGGTCAACAAAAAGCCCAGGCTCATGCGCCAGCGCGTCTTGAGGGGTGACAGGACCGGGCGCAGGTGCATGCCGTAGAGCAAATGCTGAGAGGTCAGCAGCAAGGTCGTCAACACGATGGAAATCAGGCTGGCGCCACTCTTGACCATACCGATGGCGACCAGTTGCGCAGCACCGGCAAACACGATGGCGGACAAACCCTGGGCTTGCAAAGGGCTGAATTGCGCATCGATGGCCATGGAACCGGCCAGCAGCCCCCAGGGCGCACAGGCCAGGGACAGGGGAATGACGGCGATGGCGCCGCGAGCGAAGGCGTAATGAGGTAAGGCAGTGGGCATGGAAACGGCTCATCGACAAACAGTCGACAAGCATGCCAGCGCAACAACGGGCTTGTCTTGAACGATCTTGCTCAGGCCAGCCTCACCGACACCTGCTCCACCGAGTCGCGCGCCTCACGCAGCTCATAGGCATCCTGGTTGAGCCGGTGAATCGTGTTGAGCAAACGCTGGCGCAGCACTTCATCGCCGAGTTTTTCAACGGCGCGCATCAGGTCGAACGCGGCGGTTTCGTTATTGTCCGCGACGGAATCGAGGGTCTTGCGCAGGTTGCGAGTGGCACGGGTCACGCGGATTTATCCTTCTTCAGCAATGGGCAGGCACTTTAGGACATTCGTGTTTCATTTTAATTTCAAACACTTGTGGCGGATTTCAGGGCATTTGATCCATGTCAATTGAAACAGGATTTGACTGTATATATGGATATTCGTATATTCGAATAACTCAATATGCAAAGGCCTTGGCCATGTCGGACGCCATCTCCCCCCCCACCCTGTTCAAATGCCTGGCCGATGCCACCCGTGCACGCCTGACGTTATTGATCCTGCGCGAAGGCGAACTTTGCGTGTGCGAACTGATCCATGCCTTGGACGACAGCCAGCCCAAAATCTCCCGCCACTTGGCGCAACTGCGCAGTTGCGGGTTACTGCTGGACCGCCGTCAGGGTCAATGGATCTACTACCGCATCAACCCTGCGCTGCCCGAGTGGGTGACACAGGTGCTGCACATCACCCAGCAAGCCAACCAGCCATGGTTGCACAGCGACGCACAGCGTCTGGATGCAATGGGCGACAGACCACAACGGGCCAGCACCTGCTGCTGAGCCACCGGAGCCTTTATTCATGCTTGTCGCAATTGCCATTTTTATCTTCACCATCGTCCTGGTCATCTGGCAGCCCAAAGGTTTGGGCGTTGGCTGGAGCGCCACCATGGGCGCGATCCTGGCCTTGGCCTGCGGCGTGATCAGCCTGGCGGACATTCCCGTGGTGTGGCACATCATCTGGAATGCCACCGGGACCTTTGTCGCGCTGATCATCATCAGCCTGTTGCTGGACGAGGCCGGCTTCTTTGCCTGGACCGCCCTGCATGTAGCGCGCTGGGGGCGCGGGCGCGGCCGACGGTTGTTTGCCTATATGGTGTTGCTCGGCGCACTGGTGTCGGCGCTGTTCGCCAACGACGGTGCGGCGCTGATCCTGACGCCGATCGTGATGTCGATGCTGCTGGCGCTGCGTTTTTCTCCGGCGGCCACGCTGGCGTTCGTCATGGGCGCCGGCTTTATCGCCGATACGGCAAGCCTGCCGCTGGTGGTGTCGAACCTGGTGAACATTGTCTCGGCCGACTACTTCAAGATTGGCTTCAACGAATACGCCGCCGTGATGGTGCCGGTTAACTTCGTCAGCGTCGCGGCCACGCTGGCGGTGCTGTTGTGGTTCTTCCGCCGCGACATTCCGCAGACCTACGACCCCGCCGACCTTGACGACCCTGCCAGTGCGGTCCACGACCGCGCCACCTTCCGCGCCGGCTGGTGGGTGCTGGGCATCCTGCTGGTGGGCTGCTTTGCCCTGGAACCGTTGGGCATTCCGATCAGCGCGATTTCCGCCGTGTGCGCCTTGCTCCTGCTGGTGATCGCCGCCAAGGGCCACAAGATCTCCACGCGCAAAGTACTGAAGGAAGCACCCTGGCAGATCGTGATCTTTTCACTCGGCATGTACCTGGTGGTCTACGGCTTGCGTAACGCCGGCCTCACCACCTACCTGGCGACCTGGCTCGATACCTTCGCCACTTATGGCGTGTGGGGCGCAGCCATGGGCACCGGTGTGCTGACGGCGCTGCTGTCCTCGGCGATGAACAACTTGCCGACGGTGTTGATCGGCGCGCTGTCCATCGAGTCCAGCCATGCCGTGGGCGTGATCAAGGAGGCCATGATCTACGCCAACGTGATCGGCAGCGACTTGGGCCCGAAAATCACCCCGATTGGCAGCCTCGCCACCTTGCTGTGGCTGCATATCCTGGCGCGCAAGGGCATCACCATCACCTGGGGCTACTACTTCAAGGTCGGGATTGTACTGACCCTGCCAGTGCTGTTGATCACCCTCGCCGCCCTTGCTTTACGCCTGAGTTTCTAACGGAGTCACCTCGATGAAAGTCCTGTTCATGTGTACCGCCAACAGCTGCCGCAGCATTTTGTCCGAAGCGATGTTCAATCACCTGGCGCCACAAGGTTTCGAGGCGATCAGCTCCGGCAGCTTTCCCAAGGGCCAGGTCCTGCCGCGCAGCCTGAGCACGTTGCAGGCCGCCGGCATCAGCACCGAAGGTTTGTACAGCAAAGGCAACGACGCGTTCGAAAGCAGCCCGCCGGACGTGGTGATCACCGTATGTGACAAGGCCGCCGGCGAGGCTTGCCCGGTGTATTTCGGGCCGGCGGTGAAGGCGCACTGGGGGCTGGAAGACCCTTCGGACGTGCAGGGTGACGACGCGAGTGTGCAGGCGGCATTCGACGCCACGTTAAAGATCATTGCCACGCGCTGCCGGGCGTTTTTCATCCTGCCTTTTGCCGAGCTCAGCCCTGCCGAACTCAAGACAGAACTCGCTCGCATTGCACAGTTGCAGTCGGAGGCCCCATGACCACCCTGCCCAACCTGGACCCGTCACTGATCCCGCCAAAACCGGACGGTGTGGCCCAGCCACCGCGCATCCTGCTGCTCTACGGATCGACCCGGGAGCGCTCGTTCAGCCGCCTGCTGGTGGAGGAAGCCGCACGCCTGCTGCAGCACTTCGGTGCGCAAACGCGCATCTTCAACCCCAGCGGTTTGCCACTGCCCGACGATGCACCGCGTGACCACCCAAAAGTCCAAGAGCTGCTGGAACTGATGCAGTGGTCCGAAGGCCAGGTGTGGTGTTCGCCCGAGCGCCACGGTTCGATGTCAGCGGTGTTCAAGGCACAGATCGACTGGGTGCCGCTGGCCCTTGGCGCGGTGCGCCCGACCCAAGGCAAAACCCTGGCGGTGATGCAGGTGTCCGGCGGCTCCCAGTCGTTCAATACGGTTAACCAGTTGCGAGTGCTGGGGCGCTGGATGCGCATGTTCACCATCCCCAATCAATCCTCGGTGCCCAAGGCATTCATGGAGTTCGATGATCAGGACCGCATGAAGCCTTCCGCCCTGTATGACCGCGTGGTGGACGTGATGGAAGAACTGATGAAGTTCACCCTGCTGCTGCGCGAACGTCCGGATCTGGTGGACCGCTATTCGGAGCGCAAGGAAAGCGCCGAAGAACTCTCGCACCGCGTCAATCAACGGTCGATCTGAGCCCGCCTGCCAGCGTATGCTCGTACCTGCCCCCTGACTGAGTTGAATCGATGAGCGCCGTGCGACACGCCTGGCTGGGCAACTATGAAATCAGCAGTACCGCCTGCACCGGCCTGACCTTTGCCCGCCACAGCCATGATGAATGCGTGATCGGCGTGAACCTGCTGGGCGAAGAAAAAGTCTGGCTCGACCGTCGGGAGTTCGACGCAGGGCCCGGCTCCATCACCCTGTACAACCCCGGCCAGATTCAGGGCGGCGGCGCAGCAGAGGGCGCGCCCTGGCACTTTGTGAGCCTGTATGCCACCGCAGATCAACTGGCGGCGGACCTTGGGCTGGCGCACCTGGAGTTTGATCGGTCGTTGTGCTTCCAGCCCGACCTCGCGCAGCGACTGGCGGCGGCGATCAAGGGGGCACTGAGTACCGACACACTGGTTCGCGAACTGAATGAAGAGGCGTTGGTGCTGCTGTTGGGCCAAGTGGTGAACACCAGCGGTGTGCGCCTGCCAGGCAGCGCCAACACCGGCAAGCCGCTGATCAACCGCGCCCAGGAGCTGCTCGCCGCACAATTGCATCAGCCGCTGACCCTCGATCATCTTGGCGTCGAACTGGGGCTGTCCAAATTCCATCTGCTGCGCGCCTTCCAGAAAGAAACCGGGCTGACGCCCCGTGAGTGGGCCATGCAGTTGCGCACCCGTCGCGCCAAAGGTCTCCTGCGCAATGGGGTGCCCGCCAGCGCGGCCGCACATACCCTGGGCTTTGCCGACCAAAGTCACCTTAACCGGCATTTTCGCGCGGCCTACGGCATTACGCCGGGCGTTTATCAACGCGCGGTGACGCGCTGAACAGCGCAATCTGATCCAAGACAGCGCTTCGGCGCGCCCTCACACTGCCCGCCATCGCTTGAAGGAATGTGGGCATGCTGACGATCTTTTTCTACGCACTGGTATTTGGTTTTGTGTTCTGCCTCTCGCCCGGCGCGGTGCTGGCAGAGACCCTGCGCCGTGGCTTGCTGCATGGCTTCACACCGGCCTTGCTGGTGCAGTTTGGCTCACTGGTGGGCGATGCGGTGTGGGCGGTGATCGGCCTGACCGGCATCGCCCTGCTGATCCAGCATGATGCCGTGCGCGTGCCGCTGACAGTGGTGTGTGCGCTGTACCTGGCGTGGCTCGGCATCCGCAGCCTGATCGACGCCTGGAAGCTGCCTGAGTCAGACGCTGCACCCGCCAGCACCCGGCAAAATGCGCTGGCAGTTGGCGCAGCGATCTCACTGGCCAACCCGAAAAACATCGTCTACTGGGGCGCGTTGGGCAGCGCGTTGTCAGGCATCGTCGGCACCACGCCCAGCCACGGGCAGACGCTGATGTTCTTTGCCGGGTTCATGTTGGCGTCGGTGCTGTCGTGCTTTCTGATCGCGGCGCTGGTCAATGTGTTGCGCCAGAACGCATCACCGTTGTGGCAACGTATCAGTTATGGCACCTGTGGCGTGGTATTGATCTATCTGGCCGTTCTCGCCGCACAGGGTATATAAGTTATATATCCACTAACTTTCGAATGCCGATTGTCTGAATGAACTCTGAACACCGGACAATTTAATTAATCATGCGTTGACATTTTGTAAGCGTCTGAGTAGATTGCCCGTGCCCGCAACTGGGGCCTTTTTTAAACCTCACAAAAGAAGCCAATGGACACAGTATCTAGTCGCTGTCCGAGCACCGCCTCTGCGGGCATCGGGCGCCAAACCCAGAATATGACAGGACTCGCCACACCGGTCCGGTAAGCTGCGCTAGAGCTCGATGCTCCACCGTAACTGCCTCGCCGGTCGCCCGTCCGGTCCCGAGGTGTGTTATGACCTTCAAAGCCCTTGTTTTGCCTGATGTACGCGCACTAGCGGCCGCCCTGCGCGCCAAGCTGTGCCGTGAGCCCGTAGGCTTTTCTCCTGCCCGCTCCGCTTTTGCAGCACCTTCCCCTCAAGTACGCCCGGCTTACCCGCTGGCGCACTGGCGTATCTGCCCGGACAGCGGCCAACGGGTGCAGCACTGGGATCACGCCGACCCTCAAGACCCGCAGAGACCCAAGGTTTCCAGCCTGGCACAAGCCAGCTTGATGCTCGGTCTTTATGTGAGCGCTCGCGCCGCCTGACCCGGCTGGAAACAGCAACTTCCTGATCAATTTCCTGGAGTTCTTTATGAACACGTCCAGTAGTAGCCCGCTGCGCGCTAGTTAACTAACGCACTGTTAGCGGGCCCTGTAGAAGTTAGATGAACACCTTATTTAAACCGATCGCGAAGTTAGCGACTCGGCATGCTTTCGCTCGCCTGTCCTCAGGTAAGTACCGGGTATGTTTTGTCGAAAATTGGCGACAGGAGTACAGACAATGAGCGCCGTAAAAAACACGCCTCTGCACAAAAAGAATGGCACTGACGCCGACACCAAACTGTCGATGCGTGCCGCCCGCGAAGCCCACAACGGCCTGTCGGCCACCCTGGCGAACGTGCGTGCCACCCAGGACGGCTTGACCGAACTGGACGCTTGCGGCCGCCTGCAACGCGAAGGCTATAACGAAGTCGCCCACGACAAGCCACCTCACGCCATCGTCCAGTTCCTGCAGGCACTGAACAACCCGTTCATTTATGTGCTATTGACCCTGGGGGGCATCAGTTTCTTCACCGATTGCTGGCTGCCGATGCAGGAAGGCGAAGAGGCTGACCCGACCAAAGTCATCATCATCATGACCATGGTGCTGCTCAGCAGCCTGCTGCGGTTCTGGCAGGAGCACCGCTCGGCCAAATCCGCCGAAGCCTTGAAAGCCATGGTACGCACCACGGCCACCGTGTTGCGTCGTGAGCAAGTGGGCTCGCCACCCACCCTGCGCGAAGTACCGATGCGCGAGTTGGTGGCTGGCGATATCGTGCAGCTGTCGGCCGGCGACATGATTCCGGCGGACATCCGTCTGATCGAATCCCGCGATCTGTTCATCAGCCAGGCCGTGCTGACCGGTGAAGCCTTGCCGGTGGAAAAGTACGACACCCTGGGTAACGTCACGCAAAAATCAGCCGGGCCGGTGACCGCCGACCAGGGCAACCTGCTGGACCTGCCGAACATCTGCTTCATGGGCACCAACGTGGTCAGCGGCCGTGCAAAAGCCGTGGTGGTCGCCACCGGACCACGCACCTACTTTGGCTCCCTGGCCAAGGCGATTGTCGGTTCCCGGGTGCAAACTGCGTTCGACCGTGGGGTGAACAGCGTCAGCTGGTTGCTGATCCGCTTCATGCTGGTGATGGTGCCGATCGTGTTCCTGCTCAATGGCTTCTCCAAGGGCGACTGGGGCGATGCCTTCCTGTTTGCCCTGGCGGTGGCCGTCGGCCTCACCCCGGAAATGCTGCCGATGATCGTCAGTGCCAACCTGGCCAAGGGCGCCACCGCCATGGCCAAGCGCAAGGTGGTGGTCAAACGCCTCAACGCGATCCAGAACTTCGGTTCGATGGACGTACTGTGCACCGACAAGACCGGTACCCTGACCCAGGACAAGATCATCCTCGAACATCACGTCAACGCCTTTGGCCAGCGTGATGATGCCGTACTGTCCCTGGCCTGGCTCAACAGCCATCATCAAAGTGGCATGAAGAACCTGATGGATCAGGCGGTGGTGGAATTTTCGGAGCAGAATCCGAAGTTCAAGGTGCCGTTCGCCTACAGCAAGATCGACGAGCTGCCGTTCGACTTCGTCCGCCGTCGCCTGTCGATCGTGGTCAAGGATGCCGCCGACGACCAACTGCTGGTGTGCAAAGGCGCCGTGGAAGAGATGCTGAGCATTTCCAGCCATGTCATGGAAGCGGGCGCCGCCGTGCCGCTGGACGAGCGTCGCCGTGAAGAACTGCTGGCGATTGCCAACGACTACAACGAAGACGGGTTCCGTGTGCTGGTGGTCGCCACCCGCCACATCCCTAAATCGATGGCGCGCCAGCAGTACACCACCGCCGATGAGCGCAACCTGGTGATCCAGGGTTTCCTCACCTTCCTCGATCCACCGAAAGAAACCGCCGGCCCTGCGATTGCTGCACTGCAACAGATCGGCGTGGCGATCAAGGTGCTGACCGGCGACAACGCCGTGGTCACCAGCAAGATCTGCCGTCAGGTCGGTCTCGAGCCAGGCCAGCCGCTGCTCGGTGCCGAAATCGAAGCCATGGACGACGCGACGCTGCTGCGCCGCGTAGAAGAACGCACCGTGTTCGCCAAGCTGACGCCGCTGCAGAAGTCCCGCGTGCTCAAGGCGCTGCAAGCCAACGGCCACACTGTGGGTTTCCTGGGTGATGGGATCAACGATGCACCGGCTTTGCGCGATGCCGACGTGGGTATCTCGGTCGACACAGCGACCGATATCGCCAAGGAATCGGCCGACATCATCCTGCTGGAAAAGAGCCTGATGGTCCTGGAAGAAGGCGTGCTCAAGGGCCGCGAAACCTTCGGCAATATCATGAAGTACCTGAACATGACCGCCAGCTCCAACTTCGGCAACGTGTTTTCGGTGCTGGTGGCCAGTGCGTTCATTCCGTTCCTGCCGATGCTGTCGATCCACTTGCTGCTGCAAAACTTAATGTACGACATCTCCCAGCTGGCCTTGCCGTGGGACAAGATGGACAAGGAGTACCTGGCCAAGCCGCGCAAGTGGGATGCGAAGAACATCGGTCGGTTCATGATCTGGATCGGGCCGACCTCGTCGATCTTCGACATCACCACCTTTGCGCTGATGTGGTTCGTGTTCGCGGCCAACAGTGTGGAAGTGCAGACCCTGTTCCAATCCGGCTGGTTCATCGAGGGATTGCTCTCGCAAACCCTGGTCGTGCACATGCTGCGGACCCGCAAGATCCCGTTCTTCCAGAGCACCGCCGCATGGCCGGTGTTGATGATGACCTGCGTGGTGATCGTGCTGGGGATCTACGTGCCGTTCTCGCCACTGGGCACCCTGGTGGGCCTGCAACCGCTGCCAATGGCGTATTTCCCATGGCTGGTAGGCACCCTGATCAGCTACTGCTGCGTGGCCCAACTGATGAAGACGATCTACATCCGCCGCTTCAAGCAGTGGTACTGATCTCCCCCGCCGTTTAAACGGTGGCGGTCGCCCGGCCGCCACCGTGCAACACAAGGAATCACCTTATGCGCGTCTTGATCTGTGCAGGTCGTCATTACGCCGACACCAAAATGTCCCGCCAAGTACTGGACGCTTACCACCGCCTGCGTCCGGTGCAGGTACTGATCCACGGCGGCAACCAATTCCTCGGCAGTGACGTTGAGGACTGGGCCCGGGAATTGGGTATCGACGTGGTGCGTTACCCGCCCAACTGGCAACGCCACGGCAAGCAGGCGGAACGCCAGCGCAACCATTTCATGCTGGCCGACAGCCGCCCAGACGTGGTCATCGCCCTACCCGGCGGTGATGACACCTGCGAGTTGGTCTGCCAGGCCAAAGCCAGCGGCATTTCGGTGCTGAGCGTAGAAAGCTGAATTCATGCGAGGTGCATCATGCACAAAAAACACACCCCAGCCCGCCAGGACGGGTTTGCCAAATACCGAGCGCGTCGCTACCACGGTGCACGCCCCACCCTGTTGTTACTACCACCGGCCAAACGTCGCGCGTTGCGGCGCAACCTGATCTTTATCGGGCTGACCCTGGGCTTCCTGTTGACGATTGCCTTGTTGTCAAAGGCCCACGCGGCCGGCGGTTCTTATGTGGTCGACGACGGCGCGATCAATGCGCCAGGCGAATGCAACGTTGATGCCTGGCACACCGCCAACCGACACGATGGCAGCACTCACACTGAAACGCTGTCGCCTGCCTGCACCTTTGCCGCGCTGCCTTCGGTGCAATGGGGCGCAGCCCTCTCCCGCGCCACCAGCGCAGGCAAGGGTGAAACCCAGGTGAACCCACAGCTCAAGGCACACGTCTGGTCGCGGGAAGACCTGGGACTGGAAATGGCCGTGTCGGCCGGCGCGCACTTTGCACAAGGCCGTCGGCACGGCTTTGAAGGCACCGACTTCAACATCCCGTTGACGTGGCAGCCGTTGGCACCCGTGCGCCTGAATTTGAATGCCGGTTGGTCCCACACCTACAACGACGGAGACCAAAAACACCGACTGACCTGGGGCACCGGCGTTGAGTACCAGGTGGCGCATTCATTGACGCTGGTCGCCGAGCGCTACGGCCAGGATGGCGGCGACCAGGCGTGGCAGGCTGGGCCCAGGTTTCATGTCGGCGAGCGGGTCGATGTGGACCTGGTGGTTGGACGCAGCCTGGTCGGTGACCACACGCAATGGCTTACCACCGGCGCCACGCTGCGGTTCTAGGCCTTGGCTTGTTGCTCCAGGTGCAGTTGCAATTGCGGGTCGATTTGCAACTGCCCGGCCAGCTCATCCAGGTAATTGCGTTCGGCGTCCTGCTGATCGTCCACCATCATCACACTGGCCAGGTACACCTCGGCCGCCACAGCTGGGTCGCCGGCGAGCTCAGCGAAATCCGCAGCATCCAGCGGTTTGGCGACTTCAGCGTCGAGCCACTGCTGCAGTTGCGGGTCCTCGGTATGCCGGCCCAGCTCATTGGAAATCAGTTGCCGCTCATTTTCATCGATACGGCCGTCGGCTTTGGCAGCGGCGATCAAGGCACGCAATACCGCATGGCTGTGGGCCTCGGCTGCGGGGCCGTCGAGCTGGTCGACTGTCTGCAAGGCTTGCTGCGGCGCATTGGCTTGCTGGCGCTGCCAGGCTTGATAGGCCTGAAACGCGGCCATTCCCAGCGAGGCCAACGCCGCGTAGTTCATCCCACCGGAACGCCCTTGAGCGGGACGAGTAGCGGTTGTGCCGCCCAACATCCCACCCAGGCCTCCCAACAGATCACCCAGACCGCCACCGGCCGATGCATTGCCAGTGCGGGTGCCTTTCAATAACCCACCGAGCAGCCCACCCAGTCCGCCGGATGATGCACTGCCGCCTTGCCCTGCGCGCAAAAGTTGTTCAAGTAAATCACTGGTGTTCATGGTGTCACCCTCCCAGGGCGCAGTGTTGGCGTCTAACAACCATAGCCCGACACTGCCGGAACACCATGACCGCCGGGCGGGCACGGCCTATCATGGCGTTACCGCGACTTCGAGAGAACACCCAAGTGAACCGGACTGAGCACATCGCGCTGATGGCGAATTACAACCAGTGGATGAACCGCAAGCTCTATGACGCGGCCCAGACACTGACGGACGCGGAACTGGCGATGGATCGACAGGCGTTTTTCGGCTCGATCCTCGGCACGCTGAACCATCTGGTCCTGGGCGACACCGTCTGGCTCAAGCGTTTTGCGCAGCATCCAGCAGGCTTCACAGCGCTGGCTCCGCTGCACGTTATTGCTACGCCTGCCGATCTCAAACAATTGGCTTTTGCTGATATACGTGAGCTGGCAGCCCATCGCACCTGGCTGGATCAGTTGATTGTCGATTGGAGCCACAGCGTGCAGGAGCCCGACCTGGACCATCGCCTGCATTACCGCAATATGCGCGGCGTGAGCGCCGACAAGGATTTCTTCAGCCTGCTGGTGCACTTTTTCAATCACCAGACCCACCACCGGGGCCAGGCCACGACGTTGCTGACCCAGGCGGGGCTGGATGTGGGCACTACGGACTTGCTGGCGCTGATCGACTGAACTCGGCATAGGCCTGCATCAAGCGCGCAAACTCGTGCGGCTCGGGCAACTGTGCAAAGCTTTCCACGGCCGGGGTGGATGCCCAGGGCAGCTTCTCGCGGGTCCAAGTCTCCATGAAAGGCACGTAACCGCTGGCGTTATCCAGCAACGCGGCGCGGACATTGACGAATTCATCGATGCCATGGGGCCGTGTGAACAGCCAGCTCATGCAATGGGGGCAGAAATAATGGCGATCCACGCCCTGCAGGCCGCCGATCACAGGGCAGCCCTGGGTGACCGTGAAACCGCTGGCGGGAATCAACGCGCTCAGTGAGAACGCACTGGAAGACATCTTCTGGCAGCCCGTGCAATGACAGGCCATGGTGATCACCGGGGCGGCACTCACGGTGAAACGCACACGCTCACAACGGCAGCTGCCCTCATATGGCAGGGTGTCGACGCTCATCATTGCTTCCTTATTATTGATGGGTAGCGTCTCAGGTTAGCCTCAGGTGCCAGACTTGAACAGGCCTGTCGCCCAAACCGAACGCTGCCTGGTTGTTGGGGTCCTAACCCTAGGTGTCGAGGTTTTTACCGCCCCGCCCTCCCCGCGCGCATTGAGGGTCTAGCGATGTGCGTACCCCCGAGAAGGAGACGCTTACATGGTCATTCACTTCAAGGTTGCAGGTCACTTGGCCTGTGGTCACCACGGCACCAACCTCCCTTCCAGCACCGAGCTGAACCGAGTCAAATGTCGTACCTGCCGCAACACTGACGCCTACAAGGATGCCCGCCGCACCCAGCGCAATGCGGCCCGACGCGTTAATCGCAAAGCCAAGACCCACACCAATATCGACTGGCGCAGTGCCTGGACGCAGCGCCTTACCGACTTGCCAGGCTTGCAGCGTTTGCCGCGCGGGTTCAGTGGTCAGCCGTTCGTGTAATCATGGCGCCACGGGGCCACCTGCCATTTGCCCGCAAGGTTTGCAATCGCCTGTTGCAGCGCTACAGCGCCCCGCGCACAGGGCGTACATCCGGCAAAAAACCGGGCCACAAAAAAACCTGCACAAGGCAGGTTCTATGCGGGCTGCAGCGACGTCCTGAGAGGTCGTGAAACCAAATGATGGTGCCCGAACCCGGAATCGAACCGGGACGCCCTTACGAGCGGGGGATTTTAAGTCCCATGCGTCTACCAGTTTCGCCATTCGGGCGGCAGCGCGTGTTGCAGGGTTGGGAATATATAGATCCAGTCGCTTTGACGCAAGGTCGAACGACAGCTTTCTCGCGCTGCGAGGCTGGCGAAAAAGCTCGGTAGATCAGTGATCTAGGTAGCATCCAGAGGAATAAACCCGGCTCATGGGCGTCACTTGGGCCCTTGCTCGGCGATCCTGATGCCCTCCCCACGGGCATAAACAACAATCCCGACGCACACGTCGGAATTGTTGTGCTGGGAGGCACATCAGTGGTCGGGATGCTCGCTCGCTACCGAATCGGCAGCGTCCACGTCAGACATATCCTCTTCAAGCGGTGCCTCGTCGTCCGGTGGCAGCGGGATATTGTCGTCATCGCGCTTTGGATCGTGCCCTGTTTCATTATCTGTGCCGCGGGTTACTGCTTGCTGTGAAATATTCCCTGGGGCGTTTTCATTGATTTCCATACGGGCTCTCCTTTCTTACGCTCGGGGTATCCGTGCTTATTATTCAGAGACAGTACATTCTTCAGAGTGCCGGGCATTAGACGAATGGTGAACGCTGCGCCTGTGGCCTCGTCAACACCACCGGGTGCCGTTGCGGGTGATCAATCCGGTGTATAACCGGTGGTATGCGCGTTACAAAATCGGCCAGACTGCGATCCCAGCTCTATGCTTGACACCCGAACCCAGTGCTTGAACCCACCTATCGGAGACGCACCATGAATCCCCACGCCACCGCCCTTGTCCTGATCGAATTCCAGAACGATTTCACCACTCCCGGTGGCGTCTTCCATGACGCCGTCAAAGACGTCATGCACGCGACCGACATGCTGGCCAATACCGCAACTACGGTGCAACAGGCGCGCCAACTGGGCGTGAAGATCATTCACCTGCCGATTCAGTTCGCGGAGGGCTATCCGGAGCTGACGACACGCGACTACGGGATTTTAAAGGGCGTTGCCGATGGCAGCGCGTTCCGCACCGGCAGTTGGGGCGCAGACATCACCGATGCGATCAGCCGTGAACCTGGCGATATTCTTGTGGAAGGCAAGCGCGGCCTGGATGGTTTTGCTACCACTGGACTGGACCTGGTGCTGCGCAACAATGGCATCCACAACCTGGTGGTGGCAGGATTCCTGACCAACTGCTGCGTCGAAGGCACGGTTCGATCAGGTTATGAAAAGGGTTATAACGTGGTGACTCTGGCCGACTGTACAGCGACGTTCACCGACGAACAGCAAAAAGCGGCGGAAAACTTCACACTGCCGATGTTTTCGAAGGTGTTACGGCATACCGAGTTTCTTGGGGCGTTGAACGCCAAGTAAGCAAAAAGGGCAACTGATCTTTCAGTTGCCCTTTTTGCTTCAACCGTTCACCGTCAGGCCTGGATAAGCCCGCACCGGCACCTTGTGCCTCTGCGGCTGTTGGCGAGCCAATTGTGCCTGGACCTGTGCAACAGCCTCCAACACCCGTTGCGCCCATTGCTCGTCTTGCGGGTCAACCACCACCACACGAAACCCGTGGTCGAAACCTTCAAGCTGAACGCCTTCAGAATCATCGACGTGCAAGTCGATGTCGAAGGCCGGCGGAAATTTCGACGGGGTGCTCGTCAACCCGCGCTCCGTGAGTGCCTGGTTATGGCGCACGCTGTTGACCACGCCGTCGACGTGGATGCCGTACAGCAACAACCAGCGGCGGATGTAGGACGGGGTGCGGCCGGATGAGGTGTAGACCCAGACACTGCAGCCCTGGCGACGTAGCTCGCGGGTCAGGGAACGGGTGCCGCTGCGCAGGGGTTCGCCCAACCAACGGTGCACACACGCCGGCAAGCGGCTGTGTTCGGTCGCACTGTGGTGGAGCTGGCAGGCCAGTGTGTCGTCGATGTCGAACGAAATACGGATTCGCTGACGCTTGAACACACGCTTGATCGTGTCGAGCACTGGGTACCTTCCCATCAACGGCCCCCCTGATGGGCGGGCGCGGGTGTGTCGCTCAGGAAAAATTCTGTTGGATCCGGAGCATTATCTTCCAGGAATGCTGCGTATTTTTTCTTGATCTTGGGCAATTCGTACAAAGCCATCACGCCATGCTTGGCGGAGTTGCGTATCACCGAGGACGGGTTGAAATAGCCCTCGGCGTTGTCCAGCGTCAGCACGAAAGGCGGCAACCCCTCGCGCATCAGCAGGTAGCTGACGATCAGCGACCCGCTGCGGTGATTGCCTTCAATGAACAACTGCGGCTTGCTCAGGACCCGTACGTAGACACCGGCGGCTCGCTTCCATACGGATTCGTTATGGTGCTTGCAATACCAGTTGTACAGATCCTTGATGCCACCTTCGACATTGTTGAAAAAGTGCACTTCGGTCGCCGCCAGGTGCTGCGCGTATTCCTGCCGGCGTACCGGGTCGCTGCCACACAGTACCGTGGCATTGATCTCCAGCATCAGGTTCAGTTGCTGGAGGTCAAACAGGTCGACACCGCGCGCAACATAGTCGTCAATCAGGGCATAACCTTCAAGCACATTCTGCAGCACTTCGTTTGTGAATGGGTCGCGTGGCTCGGTGAAGTCCTGGCTGAGCTGGGCAAAACGCGACTGGACCTCACGCAGTGCGCGTTCAATCGCGGCCAGGTCAAGACGATGTGTTGCAGGCATTGGCAATCCTGAAAAACGCTGCATGGGTCAGCTGAACTTGCCGCTGATGTAGTCCCCGGTCATTTGCTCACGCGGGTTCTCGAAGATCTGCGCGGTCGGGCCCATTTCCACCAGGTAACCGGTACGGGTGCCCTGGGAAATGTCCACCGAGAAAAACGCGGTGGTATCCGCCACACGGATCGCTTGCTGCATGTTGTGGGTGACCAGCGCGATGGTGTAATCCTTTTTCAACTCGACCATCAGCTCTTCGACACGGCGCGTGGCAATCGGGTCCAGTGCCGAACACGGTTCATCCAGTAACAGCACTTCCGGTTCGGTTGCGATGGCACGGGCGATGCACAGGCGTTGTTGCTGGCCGCCGGAGAGCGACAGGCCGCTGACCTTGAGCTTGTCCTTGACCTCATCCCACAGCGCCGCGCCTTGCAACGCGTGTTTGACGCGGTCGCCCAGGTCGCCTTTGTAGCGGTTCAGGCGCAAGCCGAAGGCCACGTTGTCGAAGATGCTCATCGAGAACGGGTTGGGCTGTTGGAACACCATGCCGATATAACGGCGCACGACCACAGGGTCCACGCCCTTGCCGTAAACGTCTTGGCCAAGGAAATGCACATGGCCTTCGAAACGGAAGCCCTTTACCAGGTCATTCATGCGGTTGAGGCTACGCAGCACGGTGGACTTGCCGCAGCCGGACGGGCCGATGAAGCCGGTAATCTTGTTCTTCTCGATCGGCACATGGCTATCACGCACCGCCATGAAGTTGCCGTAGAAAATCTTGTCCAGCTTGCAGTCCATGACCACAGGCGCCTGGGTGACAAACGGAGCGGCTTTTTGCGCAGTTGATACGTTCAAAATTCAGGTGCTCCCGTTCTTAGTACTTGGGCTTGCCGAAGATACGGCTCACGATATTCACGACCAGCACGATCATTACCAGCACCAACGAGGCCGCCCATGCGAGCTCGAGCTGGTTATCGAAAGGCATGCCGGAGAAGTTGTAAATCAACACGGCAAGGGATGCCGTCGGATTCATGACTGCCAGGCTGCCGTCGTGGTAGATCCAGTAGTTGCTGAACAGCGCGGTGAACAACAGCGGTGCGGTTTCGCCGGCAGCACGTGCAACGGCGAGCATCACACCGGTCAGGATCGCCGGCATGCCGGTGGGCAAGACGATTTTCCAGATCACCTGCGAACGGGTGCAACCCATACCGTAGGCGGCATCCTTCATGATCTTGGGCACCATCTTCATCGACTCTTCAGCCGTCAGCACCACGATAGGCAGCATCAGCACGGCCAGCGCCACGCCACCGGCCGGTGCCGAATAAGTCCCAGTGGTCATCACCACCAGGGCGTAGGCGAAAACACCCGCCAGAATCGACGGCAAGCCAGTGAGCATCTTCGCGGCGAAGCGCGAGGCGTTCGCCAGTTTGCTGTCCGGCCCCAGCTCCGCGAGGAAAATCGCGGCCAGGATGCCGACCGGCACGGCAATGGCGGCAGCGATACCGACCATCACGAACGTACCAGCCATGGCATTGCCGAAGCCGCCGCCGGTCTCGAAGCCGGTGGGCGGCAGCTCGGTGAACACTTCCAGGCTCAGGCGCGCGCCGCCACGGGTGATCAGCATGTAGAGCACGGAAATCAGCGGGACGGCGGCCAGCAGCGCGCCGAACCACACCAGCGTGGTCAGCACCAGGCTGCGCAAGGCACGGCCTTCGAACCGCCGCTGCAGGCTCGGCATGGCGACGATGGGCGTAGAGAGATCAGTCATTATTTGGTACCCCGCTGGGCGTAGACCATGATCATCGAACCGATGATGTTTACCAGCAGCGTGATAAACATCAGGACCAGTGCGGCATACATCAACACTTCAATCTCATTCGGGCCGGCTTCGGGGAAGTTCAGTGCCAACAAGGCCGCCAGCGTGTTGGCCGGTGCAAACAGCGAGAGGGAAATGTTGTTCGCGTTACCTACCAACATGGCCAGGGCCATGGTTTCACCCAAGGCGCGACCGAGGCCGAGCACCAGGGAACCGAAGATGCCGGTGGCGGCGGATGGCACCATCACCTTGAGAATCGCTTCCCAGTGCGTGGTCCCCATGCCGTAGGCAGCTTGCTTGGTTTTCATCGGCACACCGGTGAGGGCGTCCTGGGAAACGGCGGCGATGGTGGGCAGAATCATGATCGCCAGTACCAGCGCCGCCGGCAGCAGGCCCGGCCCGCTGAGGGACGTGCCGAAAAACGGGATCCATCCCAGTTCGGTGTTCAGCCACGCGGTAAGCGGGCGGATGGCCGGGATGACCACATAAATGCCCCAGAGGCCATAGACCACGCTGGGGATGGCGGCGAGCAATTCAACGATGGTGCGAAACACCGCCGCGAGTTTTGCCGGCAGGAAATCCTGGGTGAGAAAAATCGCCATGCTGACGCCGAAAAAACCTGCGATCAGCAACGCGATAAAGGCGCTGTAAAGCGTGCCCCAAATAGCTGGCAGAATGCCGTATTTACCTTGGTTAACGTCCCACACACTGCCGAACAGCACATCAAAACCGTGCTTTTCCATGCCGGGAAGTGCCTTGCGCCCTACTTCGAAGACCAGCGCAAAAACCAGCGCCAGCACCAGCACTACGCCTATGCGTGCAAGTGCACGGAAGGTGCGGTCAACCAGGAAATCCTTCGTAGAGGGTGGCTGGCACGCAGAATCCGGGTTAACCGGTACGACAAAAGGTGTGTTCATTGGCTAATTCCGGAACAAGGGGGGAACGCTCCCGGCATGGCTGAAAGCCCATGCCGGGAACCGCCTGGCGGCCTTACTGGATGTTGGCGGAAGCTTTACGAACTTGATCGACAACCGATGGCGGCAGTGGGATGTAGCCCATCGAGTCGGCGATTTTCTGGCCTTCGGTCAGGCTGTACTCAACCATTTCACGCATGGCCTTGGCTTTGGCCGGGTTGCCGTTGTCCTTGCGGAAGATCATCCAGGTGTAGGAAGTGATCGGGTAGGACTTGGCGCCATCCGGATCCGGCAGCCAGGCCACCAGGCTTTCCGGCATTTTCACCGCAGCCAGGGCTTCTGCGCCGCTTTCGGCGTTCGGTACGACGTACTTGCCGGCCTTGTTCTGCAACTGGGCAAAGTCAACCTTGGCCAGTTTGGCGAAGCCGTATTCGATGTAGCCAATCGCGCCTGGGGTCTGACGCACAGTGGCGGTCACACCGTCGTTCTTCGGCGATTTGATGAATTTGTCGCTGGCTGGCCAATTGACGGTGTTGCCTTCGCCCAGGTCTTTCTGGAACTCAGGGTTGATCGCGGCCAAGTGCTTGGTGAACACAGCGGTGGTGCCGCTGGAGTCGGCGCGCACGACCACGGTGATCGGCATGTCAGGCAGTTTCACGCCTGGGTTGGCGGCGACGATCTTAGGATCGTTCCACTGGGTGATCTTGCCCAGGAAGATGTTGGAGTACACATCGCGAGGCAATTTGAGCTCTTTAGGATTGCCCGGCAGGTTGAAGGCCAGCACGATTTCACCGGCCGTCATCGGCAGCAGTTGCGCGCCTTCGGCCACCTTGGCGATGTCTTCGTCTTTCATGGCCGAGTCGCTGGCGGCGAAGTCGACGGTTTTGTTCAGGAAGTCTTGTACACCCGCACCGCTACCCTTGGATTGGTAGTCAACGGTGACGCCCTCGGTTTTCTTGCTGAAATCCTTGAACCAGGTGAGGTAGATCGGTGCCGGGAAACTCGCACCGGAACCGGTCAGGCGGATGCTCTCGGCAGCAAACACCGAGGTGGCACTGAGAGAAACCGCAACGGCGAGTGCAGCAGACTTCATCAGACGTTTCATTAAGGAAAATCCTTGTGATTTCGGGCCCGGCAACTCTGCAACAATCTTGTTACGGTTTTATGAACGTGGAGTGGCAAAACGCCTGTTTGTCCCCCTCTCCCCCCGCAATGACGGGATTTGATGTCATTGGTTAGTAACAAAATGCGACTAAGACTTTGCCATCCCCCCCACGCGAGTTCCGCCCCATGTCCTCCATAGAAGACGCCTTGATGCAGCGCATCCACCGTGAGCTGCTGGATCACAGTGACGAAGAGCTGGAACTGGAATTGTCCGAAGATGGGCACGACCTCAACGCGCTGTTTGACGAGCACGAGGGTGAAAGCAGTGAAAAAGCCGCGCGCAGGATTTATTTCAGCGAACTGTTCCGCCTGCAGGGCGAACTGGTGAAATTGCAAAGCTGGGTGGTCAAGACCGGCCACAAGGTGGTGATCCTGTTCGAAGGACGCGATGCCGCCGGCAAAGGAGGTGTCATCAAGCGCATCACCCAGCGCCTGAACCCCAGGGTCTGCCGGGTCGCCGCCCTGCCCGCGCCGAATGACCGCGAACAGACCCAATGGTACTTCCAGCGCTACGTTTCACACCTGCCGGCCGCAGGCGAAATCGTGCTGTTCGATCGCAGCTGGTACAACCGTGCCGGCGTCGAGCAAGTCATGGGGTTTTGCAACGCGGACCAGTATGAAGAGTTCTTCCGCACCGTGCCGGAGTTCGAGCGCATGCTTGCCCGCTCCGGTATTCAGTTGATCAAGTACTGGTTTTCGATTTCCGATCAGGAACAACACCTGCGCTTTCTCAGCCGCATTCACGACCCGCTCAAGCAATGGAAGCTCAGCCCCATGGACTTGGAGTCGCGTCGGCGCTGGGAGGCCTACACCAAAGCCAAGGAAATCATGCTCGAACGCACCCACATCGCCGAAGCGCCGTGGTGGGTGGTGCAGGCGGATGACAAGAAGAAGGCTCGCCTCAACTGCATCCACCACTTGCTCGGGCAGATGCCATATGAAGAGGTCGAGTTACCGGTGATCGAACTGCCGCAGCGCGTGCGGCAGGAGGATTACTCCCGCAGCCCGACGCCACCGGAACTCATCGTGCCGCAACGTTACTAACTCAGCTGTTCACACAGGAACGGCACACTGGCGAGCCGTGAAGTCGGATGAAACGCCAGTACCCGTGTTGCCACCAACAGGTAAGCGACTTCCTCGGAGGACATGAACGCCATGCCTCCGAGGATTTCGAACGCCCGCGTACTGATACGGTTGATCGCCTCCTGCACCGCAAACCGCGTGGCTTGCGCGCGCGCCAGGTCAGCGCGCAGGAACCGGTTCTGGTCGATCGCGTCCGCCAGCCCACGTATCGCCATCGTCGCGCCCTGCAGATCGATCAGCAGCATTGCGCGATCATCCTGCGAACCTTTGTTGCACGCCAATGCCCTCGACGCCAGCGCAGACGCCATGCCCAGGTAGGACGCCGAGGCGAGCAGCTGGAACCAGATCGCAAACAAGTGCTCACCGGTGCCCTGCTGCACATCGTCCAGTTGGTGATCCACGGCTTTACTGAAATACATCATCGCCTCTGGCACCAAGAGCTTGTTGAAGATCACTTCATGGCTATCGGCTGCCTGCAAATGCGGCACCGACCAGAACTTGTTGCGCTGGATGTTCGGATCACCCGCCAACCCCAGGCCGATACCGATATGCGTCTGGCCTTGCGGGTCGACGTAGTTGACGCCAAAGGTGATCGCGTCAAAGTGATGGGTCATCGTGCACGGCTTCTTGCTGCCGCTCACCAGATAACCCGCGGCGGTCTTTTCAACGGACAGCGTGGACTCAAGGATATTGGCGTGCGCCCGGCCCTCGGCAAAACCCGAGGCAACCAACAGGTTGTCGCGGGCGACCAGGCCTAGCAGCCCCTGAATATCGGGAAAGAAACGACTGGCTGCCATCATGCCGGCCACCGTGTGATGGTGCATGGTCATCATCACCGCCAATGAAGGGCAATGGGCGCCGACCCAGGTATGCACCTGGGCCAAGTTGACGGCACTAAGCCCTCCACCGCCAAGTGCCTTGGCGATGGAAAGCCCTGGAGCGCCGACAGTTCTAAATAACGTGGCCAGTTGTTTCGACTCACCGCGTTCAAGTTCAATAAGCGAGGTCTTTTCTAGAACAGCCACCACGTCCGGAATACAGGCTAAAGCCGCATCTCTTTCTTCACTCAGGAACATATTGATCAACCCTTATGATTGTTTAGGCTTCAAGTAATGTCGCGCATAACGACTGTCCAACTTCGACAGCGGCAATAACATAAAGAAGTCCGCCACATTGAATTCCTTATCCCAGGCCGGCGCACCACAGACCCAACCCCCGCTGCGTAAATAACCTTTGAGTAACGGGGGGACGCGCGGCACATGTCCGGGCTCGAACGTATCAAGGGGGAAAGGCAGGTGGGGCGTTACGCGATAGTCGGCGGGCGCCAGATTCTGCGCGGTAAAGCCGCGATACAACGCTGCTGCATCGTGGCCGCCGTCGGACAGGCTCACGCTTGCGCAGCCCATCAAATGATCACAACCCTCGCGTTCCATGTACTTCGCCAGGCCCGACCACAACATCATGATCACGCTGCCGCTGCGGTACTCGGGGTGAACACAGGCATGCCCGGCTTCGACTGTCCTGGCGCGCAACGACGCCAACCCACTGAGATCGAACTCCCTTTCCGAATAGTAGTGCCCCATGCGCTGTGCAGCGGCCGGGCCCATCAAGCGGTAGGTGCCGACCACGGCTGAAGTACTGGCGTCGCGGACCAGCAAGTGGTCGCAGTAGTCATCAAACTCATCGGTATTCAACGCCTCTGGATTTTCGAGTTCAGACAACTGGAACGTTTCGGTGAATACTCGATAACGCAGGCGTTGCACCTCACGTATTTCTTCTTGCCGAGTGGCGAGACTGACCACTAATGCTGCACGCGGAAGTTGTGCAGTTAACTGTTCTTCACTGGATACCGACAGAGATCGCATTCCTGTTCCTTTGAGTCGCCATACTAATAAGAGGCACGTAATGAACAGGACACTAACATGCGACTTTATTCAGGCAACGTAAGGAAACTCCGAAACAACTTGCGATCTTTTGTGGTGAGCACGCTCACCACAAAAGGGTGCGTCAACGTTAGAGGGGCGAGCTGCTGACCACCCGCAGCGCCAACCCTTCATACGCATCCAGGGTAATGGTAAATGCCCCCTCCGCCGTCAGGTCGCCCTCCACCCGCTCGTTGATGATGTCCACCACCATTCCGGCAGCAATATCCGGCAAGTGCAGGGTTTCGGTGATCGCCGTGGCACCGAAATTCAACGCAGTGATTTGTGTGCCTTTGCCGGCCGGCAATTCGTGGACCATCACCAGCAGCGCCGAGTTTTCCACCTCTGGCACCAGGATCTGGCGGCTGGCGGCGATGTCATAGGCACGGCGTACCGCGAGGATTTTCTGCAGTTGCGAGGCAAAGGATTCGGGGTCCTGCAACTGGGTGTTCAAGCTGCCATACAGGCTATTCGAACGCGGCATATGGCCCGCCGAAAGCTGCGCATCCGGGTTCAGATCCACCAGGTCATAGGCACCACGGTGAATCCAGCGGGTGTCGCCATCCTGCATCAGGTGTTCGACCTCTTCAGCCGCCAGCGGCAGCGCGCCCACCAAGTCCCACCCCGACAAGGCAAACACCCCAGGCTGCATGGCGTTGTACATCACCAGCAGCAAATGGATCTGACGGATCTGCTGGATATCCGCCGCTGTGATCGCCTCCAGATCACGAATGCCCAGCGCCGCCGTGATGATGCTTGCCGTAGTACACGACACGCCATTGGTCACGAACTTGAGGTTGTACGGCGCATGCTCGCCGGCCAGGCGCTCGTACATCTGCTCGCGGATGTGCTCGCGCAGGATGTTGCCGGGAAACGTCTGGCCCTGGTACAGAAAGGTGTCATGGGCATGCAGCGTCCAGAAGTGCACCAGTTCCAGGGTCAATTCATCGTGGTTCTGCAGCGCATGGATCAGCGAGCCTGGGTCGATGCCCTGGCGGTGCATTTCACGCAGCATCAGGCGCAGGAACTCGGCATCGCCCATCAGCAGCGCGTGCTGGTAAGCCGGTCGGGTGATGAAGTCATAGGACAGGTCGGCACCGCCATGGGACATGGACGCGATGTCATCCACGGTGAGGTTCAGCTCCTGAAAGCTAAAGCCGCCGGCCTTGCGGATCGCGCCGCCGAGTAACTGGTTGCCGGTAATCGACAGCGGATGGCTCTCGGACCAGGCCGTACCGTCCAGCTTGCGTTCCACCCCCAGGAAACCATTGGCGTCCAGGCGCAGGATCTTCGCGCCCATCACGTCGATGGCGTGCAGCGCATCACCGATGATCATCTGCTGTGCGGCGAAGGTCGGGTCCAGCCAGTTCAGCGACGGTTGGCCCTCCTTGAAATAATGCAGGTACACCCAGCGGCGCGGCTTGCCATCCACGCCCTGCACCACGTCTGTCGCGCTCCAGTCGGTTTCCTTGACGCCGGGCTCAAAGAAGATCACCCGCTGCAACTGGCCGACGATGTAGTGTTTGTCACGCAACGCGTCGACCTGGGCGGGGCTGAGGTTCTGCGCATCACGGCCTTCGACGACGTCCGGCAGCAACGCCCAGTCTTCTTCGCGAATTTCCACCATGTGGTACAGGCCGGGATAGTCCTCATACGCCATCTCGGCCAGTCGAAAGTCTGCGCCCTTGCCGGTGTGCGAAGGAATCACATCGTCGATGATCACCGCATTGTGCGCCGCCGCCATGCGCGTCAACGCCTGCAGCTGGGCCTCGGTGCCCAACTCGGGGTCGATCTCGAAGCTGATGCGGTCGAAGTTGCCATCGATGGTCGGCGTGTGCTGCGTGCCCTTCAAGCCACCAGACTTCTTCAGCGGGCCATTGTGAATACCCTGGATACCGATCTTCGACAAGGCATGCCACAGCGCCTCGTCCCCCAGCGCCTCCAACACCGTGCCGCCCTCGCGGGTAACGATCGACGCCGGGTACGCCGTAAACCACACTGACGACAGGGCCGTGGCATCACGGGGCCGAGTCTGCGCGTATGGCTGCTGCCACAACCGGCCCTGGCCCGAATAGAGCCTGGCGCGCTGGCGTGCCGCGTGCAGCATCGATTGTTCCACCAGCCAGTTCACATGGTTCTTTTCAGCCGCCGTCATAAGTCTGGTACCTGTTGTCGTAAAGCATTGCTCGTGAACATATGAGGGTGGTGTGGGCCATTCGTTGCATTGGAATGAGCCCCCTTCACAGACTGGGCGCAATCAAATGTGGGCGCTGTCTTGCCTGCGAAGGCGTCTACCGGATCTACCTGATCCCTCTGGGCGTCTGCATCGCAGGCAAGCCAGCTCCCACAGCAAAGCGCCCACCGGATACTTAACGGGTATCCCGATACTGCCTCGGCGTAAACCCCGTCGACGCCTTGAACTGGCGGGTAAAGGCGCTGTGGTCGGTATACCCGCACTGCAACGCGACTTCCGTGATCGGCAGGTCGGTGTGCAACAGCCGGTGCGCGTGCTCGAGCCGCACTTTCTGGATCATCTGCCGAGGCGTGAGGTGGAACACGCGCTTGCAGTAGCGCTCCAACTGCGCCACTGAAATGCCGGCGATCCGCGTCAATTCACCCAGGGTCACGCGACGGTTGAAGTGCGCGCGGATGTGCGCGTCCACGGCGGCCAGGCGCTGGTACGCCGGGTGACTTTCGCTGGCGGTTTGCAGGTCGACCGAGATACCGGCCAGGCCAATGATCGCGCCCGTGTGGTTGTACAGCGGCCACTTGTGGGTCAGGCACCAGCCGGGTTCGCGGGTGCCGTACAGGTGCAGTTCCAGCTGATCTTCCAGCACAAAACCCTGCTCCAGCACGCGTCGGTCCTGCTCGGTGTAGCCCGGCCCCAATTGCGCGGGAAAGACTTCGGCACTGGTCTTGCCCAACAGCGGTTGCAACTGCTTGAGGCCACAGCGCTGCACCAGGGTGCGGTTGGCGAGCACGTATCGGGCGTGGGTGTCCTTGATGAAAATCGCGGCATTGGGGATCACGTCCAGCATCGGCAATAGCTGCGCGACACTGCCCAATAACTGTTCGATGTCTTGGGGGCTGCTCCCTTGGCAAAGGGTCGCAAACGCGCTCTGCATCATGACGGTTGATCCCCACTGGTTGCCTTCACGGGTAGCAGATTGCCCGATGCTCGCCCCCCTGTCGAGAAAGCAAAACTGTGCTGATTTCGTCATCGATGCCGGCAAAAAACATCAATCGCGCCGCCGTCTGGAAGTTCACTGTATGGCCACTGCATGCCTATCCAATAACTCACAAGAAGGCGACGCTATGTCAGCTCAAGGCAAGTTCAAGAAACAGCTTTCCCTGATGGACCTGACCTTTATCGGGTTGGGTGCCATCTTTGGTTCGGGCTGGTTGTTCGCAGCCAGTCACGTGTCTGCAATTGCGGGTCCTGCGGGCATCATTTCCTGGCTCATCGGCGGGTTCGCGGTGCTGCTGCTGGGCATTGTGTACTGTGAGTTGGGCGCGGCATTACCGCGCGCCGGCGGCGTTGTGCGCTACCCGGTTTATTCACACGGCCCGCTGCTGGGCTATCTGATGGGCTTCATCACCCTGATCGCGTTTTCCAGCCTGGTGGCCATCGAAGTCGTCGCCTCGCGCCAATACGCCGCGGCGTGGTTTCCAGAACTGACCAAGGCCGGTTCCAGCGACCCGACGCCCCTTGGCTGGCTGGTGCAATTCGCCCTGTTGTGCCTGTTCTTCGTGCTCAACTACCGCAGCGTGAAGACCTTCGCCATCGCCAACAATCTGGTAAGCGTATTCAAATTCATCGTGCCGTTGCTGGTGATTGGTGTGCTGTTCACCTTCTTCAAACCGGCGAACTTCCAGGTCCAGGGTTTCGCGCCGTTTGGGCTGTCGGGCATCGAGATGGCGGTGTCGGCCGGCGGGGTGATTTTTGCCTACTTGGGGCTGACGCCGATCATCTCGGTGGCCAGTGAAGTGAAGAACCCACAACGCACGATTCCGATTGCTTTGATCCTTTCCGTGCTGCTGTCGACAGCGATCTACGTGTTGTTGCAAACCGCCTTCCTTGGTGGCGTGCCCACGGAAATGCTCGCCAACGGCTGGGCCGGGATCAGCAAGGAACTGGCGCTGCCTTATCGGGACATTGCCCTGGCGTTGGGCGTCGGTTGGCTGGCCTACCTGGTGGTGGCCGACGCGGTGATCTCCCCCAGCGGCTGCGGCAATATCTACATGAACGCGACCCCCCGTGTGGTGTATGGCTGGGCGCAGACCGGGACGTTCTTCAAGATTTTCACGCGTATCGATGAGAAATCCGGCATTCCCCGCCCGGCGCTATGGCTCACCTTCGCCTTGTCAGTGTTCTGGACCCTACCGTTTCCGTCCTGGGAAGCGCTGATCAACGTGGTGTCCGCAGCCTTGATCCTCAGCTACGCCGTGGCGCCGGTCACCGTCGCTGCACTGCGTCGCAATGCGCCACAGATGGCGCGGCCGTTCCGGGTCAAGGGCATGGCGGTGCTGGGTCCGCTGTCGTTCATCATCGCCGCGCTGATTGTGTACTGGTCCGGCTGGAACACGGTTTCCTGGCTGCTCGGCCTGCAGATCCTGATGTTCGTGGTGTACCTGCTGTGTGCCCGCTGGGTGCCAACCGCACACCTCAACATCAAGCAACAAGTGCGCTCGTCTGCCTGGCTGATCGGCTTCTACGCGGTGACCATCCTGCTCTCCAAGCTCGGCAGTTTCGGCGGCATCGGCGTGATCGGCCATCCGCTCGACACAATAGTCGTCGCGGCTTGCGCACTGGGCATTTATTACTGGGGCGCCGCGACGGGCGTACCGGCTCACCTGGTACGGCTGGAACACGAAGCCGATGAAAGCGAAGCGGTTGACGAGCCTCACGCCCCGCTGACGCCCGCGACCTACTGATTCAGGAGCATTTTATGAAGCGACTGCATGTGATCGACTCCCACACCGGCGGCGAACCGACGCGCCTGGTCATGAGCGGTTTCCCGGCGCTGAGCGGCGCCACGATTGCCGATCAATTGCACAGCCTGCGCACCGAGCATGATCAATGGCGCCGCGCCTGCCTGCTTGAGCCGCGTGGCAATGACGTACTGGTCGGCGCGCTGTATTGCGAACCCGTCACGCCGGGCGCGATCTGCGGTGTGATCTTCTTCAACAACGCCGGTTACCTCGGCATGTGCGGCCACGGCACCATCGGCCTGGTCGCGTCGCTGCACCACTTGGGACGCATCCAGCCCGGCGTGCACACCATCGACACACCCGTCGGCCCGGTTGCCGCAACGCTGCACGAAGACGGCGCCGTGACCCTGCGCAATGTGCCCGCCTATCGCCTGCACCAACAGGTGCCGGTGGAGGTGCCCGGCCACGGCGTGGTCTACGGCGATATCGCCTGGGGCGGCAACTGGTTTTTCCTGGTGTCGGACCATGGCCAACGCCTGCAGATGGACAACGTGGATGCGCTCACCGACTACACCTGGGCGATGCTCAAGGCCCTGGAAGCTCAAGGCATTCACGGTGCAGACGGCGCACTGATCGACCACATCGAGTTGTTCGCCGATGACGACCGGGCCGACAGCCGCAACTTCGTCATGTGCCCCGGCAAGGCCTACGACCGCTCGCCTTGTGGCACCGGTACCAGCGCCAAACTGGCCTGCCTGGCCGCCGATGGCACACTCAAGCCCGGCGAAACCTGGACCCAAGCCAGCATCACCGGCAGCCAATTCGACGGCCACTATGAATGGGACGGCGAGCGTGTACGCCCCTTCATCACCGGCAACGCCTACATGACCGCCGACAGCACCTTGCTGATCGACGAGCGCGACCCTTTTGCCTGGGGCATCTGAGCCCTCCCCTGTTTGTACTGAACGTTCCAAGGAGCTAGAACAATGAGCGACAACATCTTCACCGGCTGCATCCCCGCCCTGATGACCCCGTGCACCGCTGAGCGCAAGCCGGACTTCGACGCCCTGGTCGCCAAGGGCCGCGAGTTGATCGATATCGGCATGAGCGCCGTGGTGTACTGCGGTTCCATGGGCGACTGGCCGTTGCTCACCGAGGCCGAACGCCAGGAAGGCGTGGCACGTCTGGTGGCCGCCGGTGTACCGACCATCGTCGGCACCGGTGCAGTCAACAGCCGCGAAGCCGTGGCCCATGCCGCCCACGCCGCCAAGGTCGGCGCCCACGGCCTGATGGTGATTCCGCGCGTGCTGTCCCGTGGTGCATCCGCTACCGCACAAAAGGCGCACTTCTCGGCGATCCTCAAGGCCGCGCCAGACCTGCCGGCAGTGATCTACAACAGCCCCTACTACGGCTTCGCCACCCGCGCCGACCTGTTCTTCGAACTGCGCCGCGAACACCCGAACCTGATCGGTTTCAAGGAGTTCGGCGGCGGTGCCGACCTGCGCTACGCCGCCGAACACATCACCT
Organism: Pseudomonas simiae; assembly: GCF_000934565.1. Classification (NCBI taxonomy): domain Bacteria; kingdom Pseudomonadati; phylum Pseudomonadota; class Gammaproteobacteria; order Pseudomonadales; family Pseudomonadaceae; genus Pseudomonas; species Pseudomonas simiae. Next base: position 3,149,663 of record NZ_CP010896.1, read on the forward strand.
CCCAGGACGATAATGTGACCTTGATGGTCGGCGTGGACACCCAGGTGGTACACGGTTTCGTCAACTGCAACGCCACCGGCGCCATCACCGGCATCGGTAACGCCCTGCCACGGGAAGTGCTGCAACTGGTGGCATTGAGCAAAAAGGCCGCCAAGGGCGATGCCAAGGCCCGTCGCCAGGCCCGTGAGCTGGAGGCTGCGCTGTCGGTGCTGTCGTCCTTCGATGAAGGCTGCGACCTGGTGCTGTATTACAAGCATTTGATGGTGTTGAACGGCGATCAGGGCTATGCCCTGCACTTCAACGAGACCGACGTACTCAGCGAGGCGCAACGCCGTTACGCCGAACACCAGTACGCGCTGTTCCGCCAGTGGTACGCCAACTGGTCTGCGGAACAGAACGTCGCCTGATGCCCTTGCGCGCCGCTGCGGTTCTCGCAGCGGCCACCCTCTTTTCTACCAGGACGATCCCATGACTCTGACGGGCAAGATGCTGATCGGTCAGCACGCCACTACCGGCAATCGCGAGGCGATCCGGGCGGTTAACCCCGCAACCGATACCCCCATGGAACCGGCCTATCCGGGCGGCGACCGCGAACATGTCGCCCAGGCTTGCGCCTTGGCGTGGGCGGCGTTTGATGGGTACCGCGAAACCTCGCTGGAAGCTCGGGCCGCCTTCCTTGAAGCCATCGCCGCGCACATTGAAGCCCTGGGTGATGAACTGATCGAGCGCGCCGTCGCCGAAACCGGCCTGCCACGTGCGCGTATCCAAGGCGAGCGCGGGCGCACTTGCGGCCAACTGCGCACCTTCGCCCGCACCGTACGCGCCGGGGAATGGCTGGATGTGCGGGTGGATCCTGCACAGCCGCAGCGCCAGCCTCTGCCTCGTCCAGACCTGCGCCAGCGCCATATTGCACTGGGCCCGGTGGCCGTGTTTGGTGCGAGCAACTTCCCCCTGGCCTTTTCCGTAGCGGGGGGCGATACCGCCTCCGCACTCGCCGCCGGTTGCCCGGTGGTGGTCAAGGCCCATGGCGCGCATCCGGGCACCAGTGAACTGGTGGGCCGGGCGGTGGCGCAGGCCATCCAGGCCTGTGGTTTACCCGAGGGTGTGTTTTCATTGCTTTACGGTTCGGGCCGCGAAGTGGGGATTGCACTGGTCACCGATCCGCGGATCAAGGCGGTTGGCTTTACCGGCTCGCGCAGCGGTGGCGTGGCGTTGACACAGGCGGCGCAGGCACGGCCCGAACCAATTCCGGTGTATGCAGAAATGAGCTCGATCAACCCGGTTTATCTGTTTCCAGCCGCGTTGGCGGCGCGCGGCGAAGGGTTGGCGAAAGGCTTCGTGGGGTCGTTGACCCAGGGTGCCGGGCAATTCTGCACCAACCCAGGCCTGGTGATTGGCGTACAAGGGCCTGCGCTGGATCGCTTCATCAGCACGGCCAGTGAGCTGCTGCCCACCTGTGCGGCGCAGACCATGCTGACCCCCGGTATTTTCAAGGCCTTCGATTCAGGCGTGACAGCACTGACTGAACACGCCAGGGTGGCGGCGAAGGGGTTGGCGGCACAAGGCCCCAACCAGGGCCAGGCTCACCTTTTCGTGACCCCGGCGAAGGATTTTTTAGCCAATGAACAGTTGCAGGCTGAAGTGTTCGGCGCAGCCTCATTGATAGTCGTTTGCGCCAGCAACGAAGAGATGCATCAGGTTTCCGAACACCTGGAAGGTCAACTCACCGCCACCCTGCATCTGGATGACGACGATTTGCCAAGCGCCAAAGCCCTGCTGCCGGTGCTTGAGCGCAAGGCCGGCCGCCTGTTGGTCAATGGCTGGCCGACGGGTGTGGAAGTCTGTGATGCCATGGTTCATGGCGGCCCATTCCCCGCCACGTCGGACTCACGTAGCACGTCGGTGGGCACGGCGGCGATCCAGCGGTTTTTGCGACCGGTGTGTTATCAGGACTTCCCCGATGCACTGCTGCCTGACGCGCTCCAGCACGGTAACCCTTTGCTGCTGCGGCGCCTGCTTGATGGCCAGAGGGAGGCGTAGGCCATGTCCGATCCCGATATCGTAGTGGTCGGCGCCGGTATCATCGGCGTCGCCTGCGCCCTGCAACTGGCGCGCCAAGGCCAGCAAGTGTGGGTGGTCGACCAACAGGAACCCGGCATGGGCGCGTCGTATGGCAACGCCGGGCACCTGGCGACCGAACAGGTGTTCCCCATCGCCGACCTGTCGATCCTCAAGCGGTTGCCCGGCATGCTGCTGGACCCCATGGGCCCGCTGCGCCTGGATTGGAAATACCTGCCGCACGCCCTGCCCTGGTTCTTGCGCCTGCTGTTGAACCTGCGCCCGGCGAGCTATCAGCGCACCGTGGCGGGAATTCGCACGCTCAATGAAGGCAGCCTGGGGGCGTGGCAGCGCCTGCTGCACAGCATCGGGCATCCGCAGTTGCTACGTGAGGACGGCTCGCTGCTGGTATTTGAGCGCGCGGATTCACGGGACGCCCTTAATGCCTTGCAGCAGCGCATGCAACAGCAGCAGGTGCCGGTGGATTTCTGGTCTGGCGACGCCATTCGCCAAGCCGCACCGCAGTTGAGCGACAACCTCCAGGGCGGGCTGTTTTTCCCAGGTACCGGGCACTTTCTAGATCCCTACCACGTGGTCTGCGAACTGGTGCACGCGGCCAAGGCCAGTGGTGTGCAATTTCTTAAACGCCAGGTGCTGGATGGCCGCGTCGACGCGCACGGCGTCTCACTCACCACCGATCAGGGACCGCTGAGCGCGCGCCAGGTGTTGATCGCCTGTGGCGCCCACTCGGCCAGACTGACCGCCGCCCTGACCGGCAAAAAAGTCCCACTGGACACCGAGCGCGGCTACCACCTGATGCTGCCCCATGAACACAATCGCCTGCCGTTTGCCGTCACCTCCCTGGAGCGCAAATTCATCATGACGCCCATGGCCGACGGGCTGCGCCTGGCTGGCACGGTGGAATTCGCCGGCCTTGATCGCCCGGCGAATATGGCGCGCGCCTGGCAGTTGCATCGGTTGAGCAAGGGGTTGTTTCGCGAGGAGTTGAGTGCAGAAGGTGCAACACCATGGATGGGATTTCGGCCGTCGCTGCCGGATTCACTGCCGGTGATTGACCGGGTGTGTGACGGCAAGGTGCTGCTTGCGTTTGGGCATCAGCATTTGGGTTTGACCCAGGCGGCGGTGACGGCCGAGTGGGTTGGGGCGTTGGCGAGGACGGGCCAAGCACCGTCAGTGGCGCCCTATCGCCTGGATCGGTTCTGACATCGCTTGTAGCGAGCAGGCTACTTGACCAACCGTTTCTCCTTCGAGGGGCGATAGCCGAAGTATGAGCTATAGCACTTGCTGAAATGACTCGGCGAGACAAATCCACAGGCCACCAGCACTTCAACCTGTGACAGCTCGGTGTGCTGCAACAGGCGACGCGCTTCGGTCACGCGCAGTTCCATGTAGTAGCGCTGCGGCGTGGTGCCCAGTTGTTCCTTGAACAACCGCTCCAACTGGCGCCGGGACCGGCCCGCGTAGACGGCGAGCTGATCCAGTTCCAGGGGTTCTTCCAGGTTGGCGTCCATCAGTTTCACCACTTCACGCAGGGGCGCGCTGACGCTGACGTTTTCCGTGGGTTTGATGCGCCGGTAGCGGGATTCTTCAAAGGCCAGGATGTCTTCGATGCCTTCGACCAATGCCTTGCCATGCAAACCTTTGATCCAATCCAGCGCCATATGGAAGGCACCGGACGGGCTTGAGGCGGTGAGGCGGTCGCGGTCAATCACGTAGGGTTCGCTGGTGACGTGGGTCGCCTTGGACACTTCAGCCAGCGCCGGGCGATGTTCCGGGTGGATGGCGCAGCGGTAGCCTTGCAACAACCCGGCACGCCCGAGGAACCAGGCACCGTTCCACAGGCCGGCGAGGCTGATGCCCTGCTCGGCGGCGCCGCGCAGCAGATGGATGAAGTCTTCGCTGGCCTTGAGTTCCGTGCGAAAGCCGCCGCAGATCACCAGCAGCTCAAGGTCTTGCAGGGCCGCCACGTCGATACGCGCATCGGGGCGGATCACCAGGCCAAGGTCGCTGATGACTTCGCCATCGTCACAGCCGAAGGTACGCGAGGCAAACAGGTCGGGACGCAGCAGGTTGGCGGTGACAAAGGTGTCGAGGGTCTGGGTGAATGCGGGCAGGGAAAAATGTTCGAGCAACAGGAAGCCAACGCGGGCAACCGACGCGGGCTGTGAGGTTTCGTTGAGGTAGCGCAGGTTCTTGCCTTTCATGCCACCGCTGAATTGACGTCTTTCCATCGAGGGTTGGCCCACTCTTATTGTTGATGCAATGGGCGCCATCTTAGGGGCAAATGCGTTGGCTGTCTCAGGCACTGATCTTGAAAATAACCCAAACGATCAAAGCCCCCGGCTTAACGGGGCCAGAGGTATCTGATACGGTTTTTTCTTTACTATCTGCATCTGTATCGAAACGCCACCTGGGCGGACAATAGCGCCATCCCAACTCCCTTCCCTCTGGAGGCCTTATGACCAAGATGGCACTTTTCCTGTTCGGCTTTTTGGTGTTGACCATCGGCATCGGCCTGCTGGCGACCATCTCGCCGGTCTGACATTCAGCCGGCAAACAGCATCGGGTACAACGACAGCACCAGCAACCCCGCCATCGCCCCATTGAACATCCGCAACCAGCGCGGCTCACGCAACACATTGCGCAAGCCGCTGCCGCACCCGACCCACACACAGACGCTGGGTAGGTTGACGACGGCGAACACCAGGGCGATCACCAGCACATTGGTCACATAACCTTCGGCCGGCGTATAGGTCGTGATTGCCCCCAGCGCCATGATCCAGGCCTTGGGGTTCACCCACTGGAACGCCGCTGCACCGAGGAACGTCATCGGCTTGCCCTGCTCATCAGAACTGTCGGACATGCCGCCCGCCGTCGCAATCTTCCACGCCAGGTACAACAGATAGGCCGCGCCCACGTAGCGCAACACACTGTAGGCCCACGGAAATACCTTGAACACTTCGCCCAGCCCCAGGCCCACCGAAATCACCAGCAGCATGAAACCAATGCTGATCCCCAGGGCATGGGGCATCGATCGGCGAAACCCAAAGTTCACGCCCGACGCAAGTAACATGGTGTTATTGGGCCCCGGTGTGATCGAGGACACGAAGGCAAACAGCACAAAGGCTGATAACAGGCTGGTAGACATGAACATAACGCGGCATCCAAACGCAGGGGTATGCCAGCGACAGTAGAGGGTTATGGCCTGCCCTGCCCCGTACAGCCACCTCACGATTGAGGCATACACTTTTTTTTGCCAAAGCTTTCACAAACCTTTCACAGACGGGGGCCTATGGTGAACCCAGCTCCTAACAAACATCCTTTTAGCCCGCGCTCCCCACGCGGGCTTTTCTTTGCCTGGGATTTCTCACGGCAAAAAAAAGAGGCAAGCCATTGCGCATGGCTTGCCTCCGGCTTCGGTTCCTTAGCGCGGACCGCCTCCTGGGCCAGGGCCACCGCCCTGACCATGTCCGCCACCATGCCCGCCGCCACCCCCCGGTGGCATGAATATCCAGCAGCCTGACAGGGTCGACAATAGCGCGACCACGACCGCCGCTTTGGTTAGATAACTCAACTTCATAACCACACTCTCTTACGTGACGAGATTGACTTCTCGCTGGGTAAGACAGCGCCAACTCAAGTGCGTCATGGCTATCGTGTAACCTGATGGTAGGGTTTGTAAGCCCGGCGGTACAAGGTGCCGTCAGTTCTGCGGCCGCTGCCAGGCTGTCCGGCTTTAATGAGAGCACACCTTTCAATTAGCATGAGCGTCCACTCATGGAAAAACTGATTGCCAGAAGGCTCGCCGGGACCCACCAATGAGAGATCTCCCCCCCACTGCCACGCTTCGCGCGTTCGAAGTCGCGACCCGACATGCGACGTTCACTTCAGCCTCAGAAGAGTTGCATGTGACCCAGAGCGCCGTCAGCCATCAACTCAAACACCTTGAGGACCTCTGGGGGTTACAACTCTTCCAGCGCGGCAAATCTTTGCGGTTGACCCCAGCCGGCGCCGCACTGGCGCCCATCGTGCGCGAGTTTTTCGTGAACCTGGAAACCACATTGACGGACCTTAGAGAACAAAAAGGCCGGGTTCGGCTCAAGGTCAGCACCACCTATTCTTTCGCTCTGAAATGGTTGCTGCCCCGGTTGCCAGGCCTGTCGCAGCAGCACCCGGAAATTCTGATCACGCTGGAAACCAGTGACAAAGCGATCAACTTTTCCAGCGCGGATTCAGATGTGGCAATTCGTCTGGGCAACGGTCATTACCCGGCCTTGCATTCGGAGTTCATGCTCAGGGAGCAAATTTTCCCGGTGGCCAGCCCTGACCTGCTTAACCGTTTTGGCGCCCCGCACGAGCCCGCCGAATTGTTGCGTTACCCGCTACTGATGCGTGACGGCGCAGACCTGGTGCCCAAGTGGGAAGCCTGGTTCGAGCACGTCGGCGTGAGCGTTGCGGCACTCAAGGAAAGCGTCAGGTTTGCTGACACCAACATGACCATAGAAGCGGCCTTGCTGGGTCAGGGCATCGCCTTGGCGCGTAGCGGCCACGTGGAGGCCGAAATCAACGATGGCAGCCTCGTGAGGTTGTTCGATGTGCCGTTTGCCTCACCGGTCGCCTATTTCTTTGTCTGCCCCAAAGGGATCGAAACCCAGCCTCACATCGTCAGCTTTCGCAACTGGCTGCTGGCGGAGTCGACTCAGGCCCAACAACACTATCGTTGACAGCATGAGCAATGACTCATGCCACGATGAAGGGACTTCGCTGTTGTCCAACCGCCAGCTTGCTTAACATGACGCATGCCCTTTCCTATCGTAATACTCGTCCTCTTCGCCGCCCTCTTGCACGCCAGCTGGAACGCGCTGCTGCGTGTCGGCGCCGACAGGCTTTGGTCGATGACCGTGATGTGTCTGTCGGTTGCCCTCGTCAGCATTGGCGTTGCGCTGTACCTTCCAGCGCCCGCCGCCGCCAGTTGGCCTTACGCCGCACTCTCGGGTGTCTTGCACGTCGGTTATAACCTGTTCCTGGTGCGCAGCTACAAAGTGGGTGATCTCGGGCAAACCTACCCGATCGCCCGCGGCTCCTCGCCCATTTTGATCACATTGTTCGCCTTGGCGTTTGCTGGCGAAACCCTCAGCACCAGCGCCCTGTTCGGCATTGCGCTGGTGTCGGGCGGCATTATTTCACTGGCCTTCAGGCAACGCAGGCTCGCGGTCCCCAGCTTGCCTTACGCCTTGGGCACGGGATTTTTCATCGCAGCCTACAGCGTGACCGACGGCATAGGCGCACGACTCTCCGGTGCACCGATGGCCTATACCGCGTGGATGTGCGCCCTCTGGGGCGTACTGATGCCACTGGTTTACATGGGCCTGCGCGGTGCCCGCAGCCTGTTTGCCCCGCGCCCGGGGCTCATCCCCGCCTTGATGGGTGGGCTGGTCTCACTGCTGGCCTACGGCATTGTGATCTACGCCATGTCTGAATCGCCGATGGGCTCGGTTTCCGCCTTGCGCGAGACCAGCGTACTGTTTGCGGCATTAATCGGTTATTTCTTCCTGGGCGAGGCACTGACTGTCCGCAAAGTCCTGGCGTGCGCGGTAATTGCCGCCGGCACGATGCTCATCGGCTAGATTCACCTCCCTCACAAAAAGGTTCAAGACATGGCTACCGGCTCTTCAGCTCCCCTGATTCTGATCACCGGCGGAAGCCGGGGTGTAGGCGCGGCAACGGCGCGGCTCGCGGCGGCGCAAGGCTACGACGTCGCCATCAGCTACATCAACAATGAGGCCGCCGCACTCGGCGTGGTGGCTGACGTGCAAGCGCTCGGACGACGCGCCTTGGCCATACGCGCCGACAGTGCCGACCCGGAACAGGTCGCGCATCTGTTCCGAGCCATCGACGAGACGTTCGGCCGCATCGACGTTCTGGTCAACAACGCCGCAATCATCGCGCTTCAATCGCGTTTTGAAGACCTCGACGTTGCGCGCATGCAACGCATCTTCGCGATCAATGCCATCGGCCCGATGCTCTGCGCGCAACAAGCCGTGAAGCGCATGTCGTTTCGACACAGCGGCAACGGCGGCAGCGTGATTAACGTCTCCTCGGGCGCCGCGCGGTTGGGCAGCCCCAACGAGTACGTCGACTATGCAGCGTCGAAGGGAGCACTGGAAACCTTCACCATCGGGCTGTCCAAGGAAGTCGCGCGCGAAGGCATCCGCGTCAATTGCGTTCGCCCAGGGCATATCTACACCGAAATGCACGCCAGCGGCGGAGAACCGGGTCGCGTGGACCGCGTCAAGGACAGCATCCCAATGGGCCGCGGCGGCGAGCCCGAAGAAGTCGCGCGGGCTGTGCTGTGGTTGGCGGGCGCGGAGGCGTCGTTTATTACCGGGACTTTTCTGGATGTAACTGGGGGCAAGTAAGGCATTTACACACGCGTGACCGGGAAGCCACACTGCCTCGCCAAGCAGCCAGCCAGAATAACTGCTGATCAATTTTCCAAGTAAAAAAACGGGAACCCTGATGGGAATTAAAGTCGCGACGCTAAAGGGAATTTGCTTGCTGACGATGGCAGCCACAGGATTCGACGCGCTTGCCGGAACGTCGGAACAGCGCTATCTGTGTAAGGCGCAAGAAACACTATTATTCGGATGCGACTCCGGGCCGAAGATGATCTCGATTTGCGCATCGCAAGGGTTCTCAGCGACAACCGGCTATGTGCAATACCGCTTTGGCACGCCCGGCAAAATCGAATTGACCTACCCCGAAACACCCAGCCCACCGAAGGGTCACTTCTGGCTCAGCTCCACGAGCTACTCAGGTGGCGGCGAGGCACATCTGCGCTTTACCAATCATGGGGTAACCTACGCGGTTTTCGACCGTATGGTGCGCACAAACTTTACCCCCGGAGAACCCAACGACCCCGAGATGAGCGAGGGAATAGTCGTGCGTCCGCAGGGAAAGAAAGCCACACGTCGACTCTGTACCTCTTCCGAAGGCGGGATTCGCCAGCAGGCTTACACAACCCTAGAGCGTGAAGACTTCGACGACAATCTCGTTCCGTAAGCGGGCGCTTGAACTGAAACGGCAGGCAGCATAAATGGATGAATTGATAAAAGGCCTCGACGGGCCCAGGACTGCTCAGCAGGAATTGTTTTACGACCTGGAGGATGCAGCGGCGGTGATTGGGTGGTCGGTGGTTGAGCTGACCACCTTGGCCGCCAGCGGCAAGACGCCGGATGAGGCGGCAGCATTGATGAAAGTCTGCGCGTTGCTGGCGGCGCAGCAGGAGAAAATTGGGGCGTATGCAGCAGAGGTTAAAGACCAGAGGATCGTCAGGGCCGAGGTCGGTTAAATACGCTGATTAACAGCGTTAAAAAAAGGAATGTGCGAATGCCATTTTCATTGGAAGAAAGAACAGCGCTGCTTGCCCTCAAGGGCGTAGGCCCCACCGTTGTGACTCGTTTGGAGCAGATGGGGATCGATTCGATGGATGTCCTGGGGAAAGCGGATGTCAGTGACATCCTGGCGCAGGCATCGGCGGCATTAGGGTCGACATGTTGGAAAAACAGTCCGCAGGCGCGAGCGGCGATAACGTCGGCGGTGGAGCTAGCGAAAAAGTCGTGAGAGCACGTTCGGCGTGGCGCAGATAACGGAGAGTGCAGTGCTTATTGTTAACGCGGGACTTGATGAGCGGGTTCCGACGAGCTGAATCGCCCTAGGATTCCTAGACTCATCGCAAGTGTCTGCCTCTGGCCGACTGCTGCCTGTCGCGAATAGCTGCAGTCGGCCGACTTTTGCCGTTTGTGACGGGCAGGAATCGGCCAAAAGCGGACAACGATAGAAAAATAAATCTGAGCTGGTTTCTTTTAGATGATGCGCATGTTGAAGATGCAGAGTGGCTAGCTGTTGTCGAGTTGCGTAGGACGCGCTTGACCACTCCCCAGATTGCCAAAAAACAGGAGTAGATCACTACAGTTGGGTTCGCGATGGTAGTTTTCGATTGCTACCGTCTTCACAAGCTGGTGTATTGGTCTACGTTGAGGAAGCAAAAGGCCACTACCTACTCAGAGTTCAAGGATGACGTGCGCCATATCTAAGGCCGCCCCTTGGCTTGTTCCCTAACGTTTCCTCTCCACGGATGCGAGACATGATTGAATCGATCACCCTTTCCGGCATAGCAACCTACAGCCCTGTAACCTCCGAAACGATTCAAAACCTGAAGGCTGTGAACTACTTCTACGGTGCAAACGGAGCAGGCAAGACAACGATCAGCAGGCTGATAAACAACCCAGCGCTATCAGCTACCTCCAGGGTCACGTGGGCGAAGGGCGATCCGATTCCGGCAATGGTCTACAACAACGATTTCATCGCTTCGAATTTCACTGACTCGAAGCAGTTCAAAGGTGTGTTCACGCTGGGCCAGGCCGAGCAGTCGCAACTTGATCACCTGGAAGAGCTCAAGAAGGAAAGAGACCGCCACGCGCTATTCAAAACCAGAGCGCAAGAAAACCTGAATGGTCCAGACGGTAAGAGCGGGAAGATCGCCGAAAAAAATGCCCTGGAAGAAAAACTGGTAGGACGGTGTTGGGAACAAAAGCAGAAGCACGATGATGAGTTTCACGGGGCTTTTAAAGGCCTAAGAAATAACAGGGAGGCCTTCAAAAATAGGGTTCTGCAGGAGAGCAAAAGCAACACCTCCCCGTTGGTTGATATCGAAGACCTGCGCAAACGCGCAAACGTACTTTATGGTGACGCACCATTACCCATGAATGCTGTCTCCGATCTTGACCTGTCTCGCTTGGTCGCGCTTGAGCAAAACCCTGTCCTAGGTAAGAAAATCGTCGGCAAAGAAGATGTCAATGTATCTGCGATGATCCAGCACTTGGGGAACAGTGACTGGATTAGACAAGGTATGAAGTACTTGGGCCATACCGACGATGACTGTCCTTTCTGTCAACAGAAATTGCCGCATGAGTTCGAAAAAAGCCTTGAGGATTATTTCGACGAAACATTCGAAGCTGAAACTAGAGCTCTTTCGCAGTTTCGGGATACTTATAACGCAATAGCAGATGGTCTGTTAGCCCAGGCTCAATCAGTCCTGGCCACGGATTGTTCGCATCTAGATAAAGAGAAACTTGATCTTGAATTGCAGGCCCTGAATGCAATCATGTTGGTGAACAGGCAACGCATCGAACACAAGGTGGCTAGCCCTAGTATTGACGTGGAGTTGGAAGGTCTTGCAGAAATTCCGCTTAGAGTTTCTGAGCTGATCAATTCAGCTAACCTCAAGGTATCTGAACATAATCGTCTTGTTTCCGGGTTCTCCGTTGAGCAGCATAAGTTAACAGATGCGGTGTGGCGGTATCTTCTGGATGTTGAGCTTAAGGACACTCTTGCTGATTACACTAAAGATGTGGGTCGCGTGGGCAAAGCAATTGATGGCATCACTGCAAGCGTTGATAAGGCAACGGTAGATATATCCACAGTTGACGCAGAAATTGCAAAGATTGAAACTTTGCTGACAAGTGTGAGACCTACTGTCATTGCGATCAATAAAATCCTGAAAGACTTTGGGTTTCGGAGCTTCTCCCTAGATCCTGCGTGTGCCGATAATTCATATCGCCTGATCAGAAGCGATGGAACTGATGCTAAAGCAACGCTCAGCGAAGGCGAAAAGACCTTCGTTACTTTCCTGTACTTCTATCATTTGCTTAGGGGAAGTATCTCGACCTCAGGTATCAGTACTGATCGAATAGTCGTCATTGATGACCCGGTTTCAAGCTTGGATAGCGATGTGTTGTTCATCGTGAGCAGCTTGATCAAAAAGCTCTTTCACGAGGTTCGCCAGAAGGGGAACAACCTAAAACAGGTCTTTGTCCTGACCCATAACGTCCACTTTCATAAAGAAATTACCTTTAACCCCCAGAGGGCTGGAGATGCTTCTATTAAGGATGAGACGTTTTGGGTAGTACGCAAGCCCGATCATTTCTCGAAGATTGAAGGCTTTGAGAACAATCCGATTAAGACGTCCTATCAGTTGCTATGGGCAGAGTTGACGAAAAAACCATTGCCGGCGCTTACCATTCAAAATACCATGCGTAGGATTTTGGAGAACTACTTCAAAATTTTAGGAAACATAGATACGCATATCATCATCGACAAGTTCGAAGGCCAGGAGAAGGTTCAGTGTCAATCATTAATTAGTTGGGTTAACGACGGATCCCACTATTCGCCAGATGATCTATACGTGGCAATAAGCGATGGTATGGCACACAGCTATATGAAGATCTTCTTCAAGGTCTTTAAGGCTATGGAACATATGCCTCATTATAAAATGATGATGGGACGAGACTTTGTTGATTTAGATCCTGTAGAGGATGAGCCAGAAGATGAGAAGTTGTTCGGAATTACTGGCGGCACTGCAGTTGGGGAGGATGCACTTATCGTTGTTTCCGGGGAGTCTGGTAACGTAGGCGCTGTCGAGCCATTGCGCACTGCTGCGTCCTTGGTGATCCCCATTGTAGCGCAGTCTCCTAAGCCATTCTCAGCTGGGGCCGATGGTTCGGATACTGATATCCCATTCTGAGTCGCTTGATCATGAGCTGGCGTGCTTGGTGGTACGCCGGTTCAAGAGCTTCTGCCTCGGTCTGATAATCGCCATATCTATATGAGTTATCCCCGGCTCTGTAGGCGCCTCTAAATCTCAAAATAGAGCCTTGGTGAACGTCCGCTTCTGGCCGTTAGTGGACGCTCAGGTTCTTTAGTCTCAAGCACAATCCCACGTCCAATCGAGGAGAGGCCTACTGATAGCGCGTCTCAGATTTCCCGACAAAAAGGTAGGGCTACGGAAGCGATCCGAAAAATTGCGGAAGCGATGCCCAAATCGCAGCCAATAAAAAACCCCGTAGACGTTAATCTACGGGGTTTCTAAGAGTGGAGGCCGAGGTCGGAATCGAACCGGCGTAGGCGGATTTGCAATCCGCTGCATAACCATTTTGCTACTCGGCCTCAAACGATCAATGTCCTGACTGCTGACACTCACCGCGTAAAAACTTGAGTGGGCGGTAAAGCCCTGCCTCTACTCTAACTCATTGAATACATTGAAGTTTTTAATGCTTCGATGCGTTCGATGGGCGCCATTATGTACGTATTTGCCAATGCGTGCAACCCCTTGATTTCAAAAATATTTCGTATTGGCATCAAGGGGTTGCGTGGCTGCCCTACTCTTTGATGTGCAGGTGTTGGTACTGCGGGTCGGCCTTGATTTGGGCTTCGGTGAACGGCAGCGGGCTGAGTTTTTTCTGGGAAAAGGCTTGGGTCTGGTCCTTGGCGTGTTTGGACGCTGGGTTGCTCGACTCGGAGAACGCGAGTACGCCTTGGGCATGGGGCCCCTGGTCGTCGAAGGTGACGATTTGCAGGTAGCTGGTGCCGCTGACGACTTCGCGCTTGCCGTCGTCGCGGGGTACGGTTTGCATGGCGTTGTAGATCCCCAGTTCCTGCGGCCCGCCGTGGATCGGGGTTTGGCCGGAGACTTGGAGGTCGCCCCAAGTGCTGTTGGCAGTCAGGCCGAGTTTGGCGACGTCGGCGGTGGACGCCAGCATGGCCTCGCGCAGGGCTTTGGCGACATCCGTGCGGTCGATGGCGAGGCCGCGTGGGGTGGTGAGGGGCTGAGCCGGGTCGAAGGCGACACGCCAGGCGTCGGGGATCTGCTGCAGGTGCTCCACCAGGTTGATGAAGTGCACCAGGCCGATGCCGCTGTCGAGGTTGGCGCGTTGGTCCCAGCTTTTCAAGCGGGCGCACAGGGGCTGCAGGGTGGTGGCGTCGGCATCGAGGTGTGTGGCGCAGAAGGCGAGCAGGTCCGGCATGACTTGGCCGGCCAGGTACACCTCGTTGTCCATCACCATGTTTTGCAGGTCGGTGACGCTGATCGGTTTATCCAGGGACTGCAGGCGCTGCAGGGCAAAACGCGCACGCGGGCCGAGGCCGATGTGGTCCTGGCTGATCACTGGGGAGAACCCGGTGAGCGGCGCCTTGGGGTTGGCCAGCCAGGCCGAGTCGTTGGAGTGCTGCACGAAGTCGGTACGTTGCAGCTGCGGCAACTGATCGGCCGGGAAGATGCCGGCCTGCGCGGCGCGCGGGTCGACGTCCCAGGCGCAGGCGCTGTGGGCGCCGTCGAGCATGATCATCTGCAGGCCGGCGCGTGGGTCGCTGCATTGCGCGAGCTTGGCCGCGCTGACGTTGGGCACCACCGACTGGTTCATGTACAGGCTCTGGCCCTGGTCGTCGGCGGCCACGGTGTTGACCCATGGTATGCCTTGCAGGGTGTGCACCGAGGTTTTCAATTGGTCGAGGCTGCCGGCGCGGTTCATCGCGTACCACTGTTGCAGCACGCGGTCGTTGCCGAGGTTGGCGTCACGCAAGCTGAAGGCGTAGCGGTTGTCCCAGTCGAGTTTGCCCGGCCATTGCACCACCGGGCCGAATTGCGAGCTATAGACGGTGTGCGACTGCCCCTTGAGGCTGCCATCAGCTTGTTTAACCTGCACCGTCACCGTGGTTTTATCCATGGCAACGGATTTGCCATCGAGCATATAGCGCGTGGAATCCTTCGGGTCCAGGGTCAGGCGATACAGGGTGAAGTGTTTGGACGTGTCCACGGTGTGGGTCCACGCCACATGCTGGTTGAAGCCGATATTGATCACCGGCAACCCCGGCAGCGCGGCGCCCATGACATCCAGTTGGCCGGGGATGGTCAGGTGCATTTCATAAAAGCGCATTCCGCCCACCCACGGGAAGTGCGGGTTGGCCAGCAGCATGCCGCGTCCATTGAACGAGCGATCACGGCCCACCGCCACCGCGTTACTGCCGCGATCGAAGGCGAAGCGTTGCTGATTGGCGGCGGCCAGTTCAAAGGCCTGGGCGTTGGTCGCTACACCGGTGGTGGTTTGGGGCGGCGTCGCGCCGACCAGGGCTTCAGCGAATTGGCCGACACCACCTTCCACCAATAGCCTACGGGTCAGCTTGACCAAGTCTTCAGGCACCAATGGCCGCACCCACGCGGCCTGGCACTGTGCCGGAGCGCCCTGCTCTTTCAGGTAGCGGTTGTAGCCGGCCACGTAACCTTCGATGCGCTGCTGGATCTGCGGGCTCTGCGCCTTCCAGAACGCGGCGACCGATTCCGGCGTATTCAGCCACGTGAAGAAGACGTCACTGGCCAGGTTGTTGCGCGCTTCGAGGGTCACCTGCTCGGCGCCGAAGAACGTGGCGCGCTCGCCATTTACCGTGACCACTTCATTGGCCAGCAGGCACAGGTTGTCCTGGGCGTAGGCGTAGCCAATGCCGAAGCCCAGGCCACGCTCATCGTTGGCGCGGATATGCGGCACGCCGTAACTGGTGCGACGGATATCCGCCGAGGCTTGCGTCACCTGTTCCCGCGCCGAAGCAGCCAGGCTCAACCCCAGCAACACTCCGACCATACCTACCCTGGACAACCCATTGGAAATAATCACGCAGACTCCACCGTCAGATTTAACCGTCTCACAAGGGGTAATAACCCCACCGTAAGAACGCAAACCAGCAGGGATAATTTAGCGCGAGGGGCGTTTATTTAAGGCGGCGCGAATGTGACAAAACCGATACCGACAAAATTTCTACATTCGGGACTTCATGATTTTGCTCGCTCGTTCGTCTTATTAACCAAGAGCGCTCATTTTTTCCTGATCAGGCTCTGATAAGGAGTTTTTGCATGTATAACCCGCAAGTGCCCACGGATGGACATTCACCGGCTGCCGAGACCCGTTTTGGCAACGGCGCACAAGCATTCGACAAATCGCCCGAACAGCAAGGCAACCAGCGTATCCGCCACCTGCTCAAGTGTTTTGGCTTGCGCACCAGCCTGATCCGGCTGAAGGTCATCGACGCCCTGCTCACCGCCGCCGACAACCAGCGCACCCTTGGGGTACGCGGTGTGCACAGCCATCTGCTTGAGCTAGGCATCCCGTTGTCGTTTCTCAGCGTGCGCGAGGTGCTCAAGCGCCTGTGCAGCGAGGGCGTGATCACCCTCAATGCGGATAAAACCTACACGCTCCATGAAGAGGCTGCCAAGGTGCTCGAAGGCCGGGCCTGACCCCCTTTAGAGCTTGACCTTGCGGCGCATGATGCCGTTGATCACCACCACGACCACTGCAACGGCAATGGCGATAGTCTGGAACGTCTTCTCACTGATGACCCCGGTGTTCTGCAAATAGGACAGGCCAAACATCGTCGCCAATACGGCCAGGGCAATCAGAATCGAATATTTCAAACGTTGCTTTTGTGTCATGACGGGTTCCTGAACCTGAAAAATGAAGCGCCGAACCTGCCCTGCACCCCAGGGTAAACAGGTCCGACAGGCGCTCATGTTACAGGCGATGAAAAACTTTGGCTCGGCCAATCAGCCAGTGTGCACCCAACGCTGGTGCAGCCAGCGCGCCAAGGCATCCAGCGCAAAACCCAACAGCCCGATCAGCAACACCATCGCCATCAGCTCCGAGTAAGCCAGCCGATCACGGGTATCGAGAATGTAATAGCCCAGCCCGGCACTGACCCCAAGCATTTCGCAGGGCACCAGCACGATCCACAAAATGCCGATGGCCAGGCGTACGCCGGTCAGCACGTGCCCGACCACACCGGGAATGATCACCCGGCGCAAGGTTTCCCAGCGCGTCGCACTCAAGCTGCTGCTCAGTTGCAGCCAACGCGGGTCCAACTGGCGCACGCCGGCAGCGGTGTTGAGCATGATCGGCCAGACGGCGGCAAACGCCAGCAGGAAATAGATCGGCTGGTCCCCTACCCCCATCAGCATCACCACGATGGGCATCCATGACAGCGGCGAAATCATGCGCAGGAATTGAAAGGCCGGCGTGGTCGCCGCTTCCAGCTTGCGCGAACTGCCGACCACCAACCCCAGCGGAACACCCACCAGTAACGCCAGGAACAACCCGACGAAGATGCGCTTGAGGCTCACCGCAATGTGCAGATACAGCTCACCGCGCCCCAGCAATTCCCACAAGCTCGTGAAGGTCGCGGCCACGGAAAAACGCGCAGACAACCCGTCAGTCGCGCCAAACACCTTCACCCCCAGCCACCAGAGCAACAACAACCCCGCCAGGCCACTCAGCCCGAGCAACCAGCCCGGGAGTTCACGGTTGTTCAAGCGCCGATCTCCTCATGCCGCTCGTAGCCGTCCGGCAAACCAAAGGTCTTCATGCCGCCCACAGCCTCGATAGCGTTACGCACGAAGCGGTCGTCCACCAAGTCCTTGGCGACGAATGCCGGGTCCAGGTCGGCGAGGAATTTCTTGTCGCCCTCGATCAGCGTGTCCTTCAGGCGACGTACCAGCTCCTCGGTGTAGCTGGGGAATGGGTAAGGTTGGAAATCGATGCGGTGTTCATCCCAATTCCCGTGCTGGATAGCACCGTCGGCCAGGTAAGCTGCGCGGTCGCCGGCAGCCGGCGCCAGCACCTTGCTCAATACCGGCTCGGCATGCGGGGTGTAGCGGTTCGGGCCGTCCTTGGACAGCAGCTTCACCGCCTCTTCGCGGTTGTCGCGGGTCCAGACCTGCGCCTTGACGATGGCGTTCACGACTTTCTGCGACCACTGCGGACGATTGGCCAAGTCGTGTTCGTGCATGAACACCACGCAGCACGCATGGTTGCGCCACACATCGCCGGTAAAGCGCTGCACACGGCCGACCTTGAGGTTTTCCGCCAGGGCATTAAACGGCTCGGCGACGATATAGCCGTCGATACGCTGGCTGGCCAGGGCCGGTGGCATGTCCGAAGGCGGCAACACAATCAGGTTGACCTCATTGGCCGCAATCACACTGCCCGCCGCCCGCGCCACGGGCGTGAGGCCGTTGTCGCGGAACAGCTGCTGCACCACCACGTTATGGATCGAATACCAGAACGGAATCGCCACCGATTTGCCGCCCAGTTGTTTCACGTCGGTAATGCCCGGCGCCACGGTCAAACCTGAACCACCCACATGGTTCCACGCCACGACCTTGGCCGGAACCTTGCTGCCGTAGCGCGCCCACACGGTCATCGGCGACAGCAGGTGAATCACATTGACCTGGCCCGAGATGAACGCCTCGATCACCTGCGCCCAACTGCGCAGCAGCACCGGGCGCTCGGCCTTGATGCCCTCGGCTTCGAACAGGCCGTTGTTGTGCGCCACCAACAGCGGCGTGGCGTCGGTGATCGGCAGGTAGCCGATGCGTACGGGCGCGTCCGGCTCACTGGCTGCGCGGGCTTGCAAGCTGCTGAGCAGCGGTAAGGCGCCGGCTGCGCTGAGCACGGCGGAGAGTTTGAGAAAATCGCGGCGCGAGTGGGTCAGGTCATCCAGGCACATGGGCAGGCTCCAGCAGATCAAGGGGGTTGGATTGAGGGCGGCTCGCCTGCCGTAAGGTTTTAAGGATGTCGATACGCAGCGCGCCAATGGCCTCCACCTGTTCTTCCCGTGGTTGCGGCAGGTCGATCAGCCACTCGCCTAACGTCCGCGCCGGGCGGTTACCCAGTAGCAGGATGCGATCGGACAGTAGCAGCGCTTCGTCAATGTCATGGGTGATCAGTACGGCCGCCGAGCCTTGCTCGCGGTTGACCTTGAGCAACAGATGCTGCATGTCGGCGCGGGTCACTTCGTCCAGGGCGCCAAAGGGCTCATCCAGCAACAGCACCTGGGGCTGGCGCGCCAGGCAACGGGCCAATGCAGTGCGTTGGGCCATGCCGCCGGACAGTTGCGCCGGGAACTGCTGGCGCGCGTGTTCCAGGCCGACAGCCGCGATGGCATGGTCGATTCGGCGGCGGCGCTCGTCATGATCCAGATGCGGCTGACGGGCGAAATCCAGGCCGAAGGCGACGTTCTTTTCCAGGTTCAGCCAGGGCAGCAGGCTCGGGTCCTGGAACGCTACCGCTACGCGCGGATGAGGGCCATTCAAGGGCTCGCCCAACACGCGCACACTGCCGCCCTGCGGTGCCTGCAGACCGGCAAGCACCCGCAACAGGCTGGACTTGCCCACACCGCTGGGGCCGAGGATCGACACCACTTCGCCTGGCTGCAAGTGCAGGTCAAAGCCCTGCAACACCGGCCCACTGGCATACCCCAGGCAAATCCCCTGGGCGCTTAATACGGCATGTGTCATAGGTTGGCCTGACGCTGCAGCTCAGTACGCAATTGCACCAGGCTTGGGGTCACGATCGGCACAAACGCCGACTCGCGCCACCGCCGCGCAAAACCACTGCCGTGCGCCGTGAGGTAGGCCTTGCCGCCGCTGGCTTGCAACTCCAATTGCACGGCGCTGGCGGCGGTCTCCGCCAGGGCGATGCGCAGCTTGAACAACGGCACCGGTTCGGCGGCAAAACGTCCGGCGCGCAGACCGCTTTTCAAATCGCTGACCAACTGATCCAGGGTCGCGCGCAGGGTTTCCAGCTCTTCGCGAAGCACCGTGCGAGTCGCGCCCAAATGGTTGGCGACTTCCGCCAGGGAACGGCGCGTCAATCCGATGGACATCCCGCACTGCAAGCCCAGAAACGCCGGACGCACCGCTGGCAGGAATTTGCGTGCGTCTTCATGCAGCAACCAGTCGCGGCTCAGCTCCACGCCTTCCAGATCCAGTGCGGCCGTGTTGCTTGACTGCAAGCCGAGCAGATCCAGGTCGCCAGAACGCTGCAAGCCCGCCACCGAGTCAGGGATCGCCAGGATAAACGGCGCGCCACCCTCCGCCAGCTCGACGGCGGCCGCCGCGACAAAACCGCTCCTGCGCAGGTTGGTCACCCAATGCAGGCGGCCGTTGAGGGTCCAGCCATCGTTGAACGGTTCGGCGCTGATCTGCAAGGTCTCGATGCCCGACAAGAACTTCATCGCATTTGATAGCCCCGTCGCCCCCGCCAGCTTGCCGCTGAGCAAATCCGGCAGCAGCTGTTCACGCAGCCGCGCATTCGGACTGTGGAGCAAATATTCGATAAACGAGCGCTGGCCCCAGCACACGAATGCCGCCGCCAGGGAATGACTGGCAACGTTGGCAATGGCTTCCACCGCCCCCGTCACATCGCCGCCCAGGCCGCCCAGTTGAGTCGGCACGCCGATACGCAATACGTTGGCCTCTGCCAGCCGTGGCAGCACTTCCTGTGGATCGCAACTGCCCACGTCCAAGGCTTGCGCCTGGACATCGAGCCAACGGCTCAAGATTGGGTCAAGCATTCCTGTTTCTCCTTTTGCAGCAGGTGGACCCACTTCAGCTTGCCGGTTTTTCCCAACGGTATTGCGCCAGCTCCGGGTTCAACGGGGTACGCGCAAACACGTTAGCGAAGTTGCACAGGGTGGCCAGGCTCACACTCAGGATAACCTCCAGGGCCTGGCCTTCGGTGTAACCGGCGGCGCGGAACGCTTCGAAGCCTGCGTCACTGACATCGCCACGGGTGGCGATCACTTCACGGGTGAACGCGGCGAGTGTCTCATAGCGGGCGTTGGGCAGTTCGCCGCGCTGGCGCAGGGCGTCGATGACCTCTTCAGGCAGTTTGGCTTTGTTACGCGCCACCGCAGTGTGGCCGGCCACGCAGAAATCGCAGCCGTGGGTGGTGGCGGCAATCAGTTGCACCACTTCGCGATCGGCCAGGCTCAATTCGGCCTTGGCGTTCAAGCCGGAAACGGTAATGTAGGTTTCCAATGCAGCCGGGGCATTGGCCAACACCGCAAGCAGATTAGGAATGAAGCCGGAGCCCTTCAGTGCATTTTCCAGAAAAGGCTTGGCCGCTTCAGGCGCAGTTTCAAGGGTGAGCAAGGGTACACGGGACATGGAGGTGTCTCCTGATGGGTTCGTGTACTAAGTCTGTTGGTTATAAAAAATCGCCTCAATAGTCTAAAGTAGCGATTACTTGCTCTTGAGTCTTTCCCTTAGATGAATTCGTCCAGTGCACTTGTCGATTGGTTATTAGACAGCCTTGAACTCGACACCAGCCTGTTCCATGTGGGTCGCTACTGCGGCGATTGGCATGCGAGCACCCATGGCCTGGCGAGCGCGAGTTTCCACCTGATCGTACAGGGCCGGTGCTGGCTGCATATCGACGGCGACACCACAGCCCATCGGCTGGACAACGGCGATGCGGTGTTCCTGTTGCGCGACTTGGAATATCGCCTCTCCGGCGAACCCACGGCGGCGGGCGCGCAGGAATGTCCCCGCGTGCCAATGGTGCCCCTGGACAGCGCCGCCAGCGATGGCGTCGGCCTGGTGTGTGGTTTTTTTCACTTCCAGTCCGGTTTGTCAGCGATGATCGTCGACACCCTGCCCGCGTGGATCATCTTGCGTGCGGGCGATCCCTCACTGACCGCCGCACGCAACCTGTTCGAACTGATCCTGCAAGAATGCGAGCGCTTGCCTGCGCCCTCTTCCGCGTTGCTTGAACGGCTTTGCCACCTGCTGTTTCTGTACGTCCTGCGCCAACAGGTGCTGGACAACAGCGCACTGGGTGGCCTGGCCGCGCTGGCGCGGCAGCCGGCGTTTGCCGACCTGCTGGAACAGTTGATCGCCCGCCCGGCCGATGCCTGGACCCTGGAAAGCATGGCCGCCTGCACCGGGTTGTCGCGCTCGGCGTTTTTCAAGCGCTTCAATGAACTGTGCGGACAATCGCCGGGGCAGGTGCTGTTGATGATGCGCATGCGCCATGCCTGCCAGTTGTTCAAGCAGAACCAGACGGTGGCGGATGTTGCAGTGGCGGTGGGTTATCAGTCGGTGGCGGCGTTTACCCGGGCGTTTCACAAAGTGACTGGGCAACAGCCTGGCGCTTATCGCAAGGCACAGGCTTAGCGCCGCAACCCGGTGCCGGGCGTGGCGCAGAGTTCGACCAGCCAGTCCACGAACACCCGTACGCGCAGGGACAGTTGACGATGCGGCGGGTAGAGGGCCGAGAGCGCCATTTTCGGTACCGCCAACCGTGGCAACACCTCCACTAACGTCCCCGCGGCCAGTTGGCGCATGGCGTGATAATGCGGCGCCTGGATCAAGCCGAACCCAGCCTCGCAGGCCGCGAAGTAGCCATCGGAACTGTTCACCGCCAGGCCCTTTGGCAGGTTGACGGTCTGCCATTCGCCACCCACCTCGAACTCCAGGCCAAACCGTTTGCCACTGGCGCTGGAGACGTACTCGACCATCTGATGGTTGGCCAGGTCTTCAAAAGACGTGGGAACACCCCTGCGCTGCAGGTAGCAGGGACTTGCCAGGGTCAGTTGATCCATCATTGCCAGAGGCCGCGCCACCAGCGATTCATCCAGGGCCAGGCCACCGCGCAGCACGCAGTCCACACCCTCGCGGATCAGGTCCACGGGGCGGTCATTGAGGCCAATCTCCAACTCGATCTGCGGATACCGCGCGGTGAAGTCCGGCAATGCCGGGATCACGATCAAACGGCCGATGCCCGAGGGCATATCCACGCTCAAAGTCCCACGTGGACTCTGGCGGCTGGTGGAAAACACCGCTTCAGTTTCCTCAAGGTCCGACAGCAATTGCACGCAGCGCTGGTAATACGCGGCCCCATCCAGTGTAGGGCTGACCTGCCGCGTGGTGCGTTGCAACAGCTGTACGCCAAGGTGCGCCTCCAATTGCTTGATCAGCACCGTCACCGAGGCGCGGGGCAGTTGCAGGCTGTCGGCAGCCTTGGCAAAGCCACGCAGTTCGACGATCCGGGTGAACACGCGCATCGCGTTGAAACGGTCCAAACGCCGGCTCCTTGAGCTGATTATTTAGAAATTACGAACAGTGTTAGCGCTTTTAGCCGGTTTATCCCGATTTTGTCCAGCGTGACAATGCAGGCCTTCTCAACAAGGAGTTCCCCCATGCACACTCGCCAACTCGGTAACAACGGTCCCCTCGTCTCCGCCATCGGCCTCGGCTGCATGGGCATGAGCGATTTCTATACCCCCGGCAGCGACACGCGGGAAGCCACTGCAACGCTGCACCGCGCCTTGGAACTGGGCGTCAGCTTTCTCGATACCGCCGATATGTACGGCCCTCACACCAATGAACAATTAATCGGCAAAGCCATCGCCGGCAAGCGTGACCAAGTGTTCCTGGCCAGCAAGTTCGGCATCGTGCGCGACCCGGCACACCCGGCAGCGCGTGGCGTGGATGGCCGGCCGGAGTACATCCGCGAAGCCATCAACGGCACCCTGCAGCGGCTCGGTGTGGAGACGCTGGATTTGTACTACCAACACCGTATCGACCCACAGGTTGCTATCGAAGAAACCGTTGGTGCCATGGCCGAGCTGGTGCAACAGGGCAAAGTGCGCTACCTGGGCTTGAGCGAAGCCTCGGCCGCCACCCTGGAGCGCGCCCACAAGGTGCACCCGATCAGCGCCCTGCAAAGCGAGTATTCGCTGTGGAGCCGCGACCAGGAACACAACGGCTGCCTCGCCGCCTGCCAACGCTTAGGCATTGCGTTTGTGCCCTACAGCCCGCTGGGCCGTGGTTTTCTGACCGGCGCACTGCAAAGCCCGGACGACTTCGGCGCCGATGACTACCGTCGCTTCAGCCCGCGCTTCCAGGGCGAAAACTTCGGCAAAAACCTGCAGTTGGTGAAGCAGGTACAGGCCTTGGCAGCCGACAAAGGTGTCAGCGCCGGGCAACTGGCACTGGCCTGGGTATTGGCCCAGGGCGACTACATCATTCCGATTCCCGGCACCAAGCAGCGTAAGTATCTGGAAGAGAATGTGGCAGCCCTCGCGATCAGCCTCAGCCCGGCCGAATTGGCAACGCTGGAGGCGATCTTCCCCGTTGAAGCGACCGCCGGCTTGCGCTACCCGGAAGCGGTGATGGCCATGCTGGATATCTGAACGAGGGAGCGCCCTCAACAGGCGCTCGCTTTTCTTGCACGATCGTACCTCAAGCTCTTTCCACCCAGGCCGATAGCCCTACGAAGCTCTAACAAAGCCGCGTCGATAATAAACGCTTCGTAAGGACGACCCCATGCCCCCACTGCGCTCCATCCAAGCCCGCTATACCCTGTTCCTGGTGCTGTTCGTCCTGGTGTTATTTGTGTTGACCGTCGTGGGCATCGGCCAGTTGGTCGCCCCCACGCTGCGTCACACCGAAGAGCAGGTGGTGCTCAACCGCATCGCCGAGGTGGCTGAACAGATCCAGGGCGAGCTGAACAAGGTTCAGTCCCAGCAACGCAGCATTACCCAGACCGTCCCGTTGCTCGACAGCGATGCCATCGACAAGGTCCTGCCTGGCCTGGTCGACCAGTATGGCGAGCTGAAAGTCTTCGGTGGCGGGATCTGGCCGCTGCCTAACCAGCGCACACCGGGGCGCAACAAACACAGCACCTTCTGGCACCGCGACGCCTCGGGCAAGTTGGCGGTGAATACCTTCTGGAACAGCGACCCCGCCCCCAACTACTACGACCAGAGCTGGTACAAAGGCGGCCTGGCCTCGCCACGCGGCCAGTGCGCCTGGGCCGCCGCCTACAAGGACGACGCCAGCCAGGAGCCGCGCACCAACTGCGCCATGGCCATCCAGCGCGACGGCGTGCCCTATGGCGTCGCCACCATCGACGTGACCCTGGGCTTTTTCAATGACCTGGTGGCCAGCAAAGAGAAAGACATCGGCGGGCAAATGCTGATCGTCGAAGGCGACGGCAAGATCATCAGCAACAGCACGCGTATCAGCAGCCCGGTGGTGCTCAAGAACATCAGCGAACTCACCGGCACCTCCGCGTTCGCCGCCCAGGTCAGCAAAGCCCTGGCCCAACGCGACCAGGCGCTGCAACGCAGCGAGTTCGACAACCAGGGCGTGGCCAGCACCTTTTACATGCGCCCGATCGCAGGCACACCGTGGTTCCTTGCCACCGCCCTGCCTACCGCGTTGATTACCGCCCAGCGCGATGACGTTCTCGGCACCCTGGCCCTGCTGCAAATCCCCATGGTGCTGTTGCTGGTGCTGCTCGCCGTGTATGCGATCCGTCAACTGGTACAGCGCATGAAGTCGCTGAAAACCAATATCGACGCACTGTCCACCGGCGATGCCGACCTTACGCGACGCATCACCATTCGCGCTGAAGACGAACTGGGTGCCATCGGCCACTCGGTAAACCGCTTTATCGTCTACCTGCAGAACATGATTGGCGAAGTCACCCAAGCAACCGGCGCCATGTCGTCGAGCCTTGAGCAACTGCAGCGGACCTCGGCGCACACCAACCAGATCCTGGTGCGGCATGCCTCGGAGACCGACCAGACGGTCACGGCCATCACCGAGATGAGCTCCACTGCTGACACCGTCGCGCAAAACGCCGCCGAAACCGCCGCGTTCACCCAGCGCGCCAATGAGCATGCCGACCGTTCCCGCGTCGTCGTGGGTGAAGCGTCCAACAGCGTCAGCGCCTTGATTGGCGAAGTGTCCAGCGCCACCCACAGCGTGGAAAACATGCGCCAGGACGCGGCGCGCATTACCGAAACCCTTGGCGTAATCGGTGCGATCGCCGGCCAGACCAACCTGCTCGCCCTTAACGCCGCCATCGAAGCTGCGCGCGCAGGCGAGCAGGGTCGTGGATTTGCAGTAGTGGCCGACGAGGTCCGCGCGCTCGCCGCACGCACTCAGGCCAGCACCTCGCAGATCAACGAAATGCTCACGCGCCTGACTGCCGGCGTCAGCTCCTCGGTAGCGGCCATGGAAAACACCCAGGCCAGCTGCCAGTCGGCGGCGGATGCCACGGCGCGGGTGAACACCGGCCTGGATGAAATGGCCGGCTCTGTCAGCCACATCAACAACCTCAGCACCCAGATCGCCACGGCGGCCGAGCAGCAAAGCGCGGTAACCGAGGAGATCAACCGAAGCATGGTGCAGATCCGACAAATGGTCGAAGAGCTGGTGCAGAGCGGCCATGCCACCGAAACCAACACGCAAAGCCTGTTGGATGCGAATGGTCGGGTAATCGCGCTGATGGGTCGATTCAAAGTGCGCTGATAAACGGCTGAAACACTCCCGTGCAATGTGCGGGAGTGGGACTATTCTGACAGCTCCTAGTCGCAACACAGGAGGTGTGGCATGCGAGCTGCCGAGCAGGCGGTCCGTTTGGAGCGGATCAGTCAGGAACGCTTTATCAAGGCCCCCATCGATGCTGTCTATGACTATGTGACCCAACCGGATCGCTGGCACGAATGGCATCCCACGTCCCTCAGTGCCGATACCGGCACCACCGGCTCACTGCCTGCCGGTGCGCGCTTCACCGAATTCATCGACTTGCTGGGGGTCCGCGTCCCCATGAGTTACCGTGTGCAGATCGCCCGGCGCCCTCGCGAATTCAAGACGGTGTTCACCTCCCTGGCCGTTGATGGTTCCATCCACTACTTCCTGCTGCCCCATCAGGGCGGCACGCTGTTCAAGCGGGTGCTGACCTACGAGACCGAGCTGCAATTGGCCACCTTGCATGAGCGCATGATCGAGTTGTCGGCCGTCGCCCTCGATCAGCTCAAACACCGGTTGGAAAACCCACCCTTCGTATAATTTGGAAACATTCCCACCGGCCAGGCGCTGGCTTGCCTGCGATGACAGCGTCATGATCGCCGCCATCCCAACGGCCATCTCCTACACGCGAGTTTCTATGAAAACCACATTGCGCCTGGCCCTGCTGTCAGCCCTCTTCACCACTACCCTGGCCCAAGCTGCCGAGCTGATCCCCATCGACGTGCACCGCGACGCCAACTGCGGTTGCTGCAAAAAATGGATCAGCCACCTGCAAAGCAATGGCTTTAAGGTCAATGACCACGTCGAAGCCGACATGAGCGCCGTCAAGCAACGCCTGGGCGTGGCGCCGCGCCTGGGTTCGTGCCACACGGCCGTGATCGACGGCAAGTTCGTCGAGGGCCATGTGCCTGCCGAACAGGTGCTGGCCTTGCGCAAACGTGACGACCTGCTGGGCGTCGCCGCGCCGGGCATGCCCATGGGCTCACCCGGCATGGAAGTCGAAGGCCGCAGCGAGGCCTATCAAGTCATTGGCCTGACCCGTGAGGGCAAAGACGTGGTGGTGGCTGAATACCCGGCGCAATGATCGCGGGCTATCTGGGGTTATTCTTCGCCGCCTTTGGCGCCGCGACACTGCTGCCACTGCAATCGGAAGCCGTGCTGGTGGGCTTGCTGCTCAGCGGGCATTACAGCCTGTGGCTGTTGCTGGGCATTGCCACGCTGGGCAATGTGCTGGGCTCGGTGGTGAACTGGTGGCTGGGGCGCTGGGTTGAGCACTTCAAGACACGACGCTGGTTTCCCGTCAGCGACAAACAGTTGGACAAGGCTCGCAATCATTACGAGCGCTGGGGGCATTGGACGCTGTTGCTCAGTTGGGTGCCGATCATTGGCGACCCGCTGACCCTGGTGGCCGGGGTGATGCGCGAGCCGTTATGGCGATTCCTATTGCTGGTGACCCTGGCCAAAAGCGTGCGTTATGGCGTGCTGGCTGCCGTGGCGTTGCAATGGGTGTTAATCCCCACTTAATCGTCTCGCAACAGCATCCGAGCACCCTTCTCGGAGCCCTGCCAATGCCCCTGACCCGCGCTTTTTGCATCGCCAGCCTGCTCGCCGCCACCGCCGCCCCGGCATTCGCCGCTACGTACGGTCCCGAGCTGCAAGGCTTTGAATACCCCTACCCGCTTCAGCATTTCGAATTTCAATCCCAAGGCACGTCACTGCAGATGGGTTATATGGATGTGCCCGCCAAAGGGCAGGCCAACGGCCGCAGCGTGGTGCTGATGCATGGCAAGAACTTCTGCGGCGCCACCTGGGAAAGCTCGATCAAGGCCCTCAGCGACGCCGGTTACCAGGTGATCGCGCCGGACCAGATCGGCTTCTGCAGTTCCAGCAAGCCCGACCATTATCAATACAGCTTCCAACAGTTGGCGACCAACACCCATCAACTGCTGGAAAAGCTCGGCATTCAAAAGGCCACCGTCATCGGCCATTCAACCGGTGGGATGCTCGCCACGCGTTACGCGCTGATGTTTCCCGAGCAGACCGAGCAGCTTGGCCTGGTAAACCCCATCGGCCTGGAAGACTGGAAGGCGCTGGGGGTGCCCTCCCTCACCGTCGACCAATGGTATGCGCGTGAGTTGAAAGTCAATGCCGACGGCATTCGAAACTACCAGCTCAACACCTACTATGTCGGGCGCTGGAAGCCCGAGTACGAGCGTTGGGTGGACATGTACGCCGGTCTGAGCAACGGCCCGGGGCATACGCGGGTTGCATGGAACTCAGCGTTGATTTACGACATGATCTTCACCCAGCCGGTGTACTACGAGTTCAAGAACCTGCAGATGCCCACGCTGCTGCTGATCGGCACGTCGGACAACACTGCCATTGGCAAAGACGTCGCGCCGCCGGCGGTCAAGGCCAAGCTTGGTGACTATGCCGTGCTGGGCAAACAAGTGGCCCAATTGATTCCTCATGCAACCCTGGTGGAATTCCCGGGCCTGGGGCATGCACCGCAGATGGAGGAACCGGCCCGGTTTCACACGGCGCTGTTGCAGGGCTTGAACGCGCTTTAATCCAACCTTTAACGAGGCACTCGTGAATGTCGGTACAGATCGCAGTCATTGATGATTGGCAGCATGTGGCCAGTGACGTGGTGAATTGGTCGGTGCTAGAGGCCGTGGGCCAGGTGCATTTCCTGCACGACTACCCGACGGACACCGCCACCATGATCGAGCGTTTGAAGGGTTTCGAGGTGATTTGCGTGATGCGCGAACGCTCGACCTTCGACAAGGCCCTGCTGCAAGGTTTGCCGAAGCTCAAGCTGCTGGTGACCGGCGGCATGCGCAACGCAGCCATTGACCTACCGGCTGCCAGGGCGCTGGGCATCACGGTATGCGGCACCGACAGCTATAAACACGCAGCACCGGAGTTGACCTGGGCGCTGATCATGGCCTCTACGCGCAACCTGCTGGCCGAGGCCAACGCCTTGCGTGCAGGCCACTGGCAGGTTGGCCTGGGTGGCGATCTGTACGGCAAAACCCTGGGGGTTCTCGGCCTGGGCAGCATTGGCCAGAAAGTGGCGAAGTTTGCCCAGGTGTTCGGCATGCGGGTAATTGCCTGGAGCGAAAACCTTACGCCAGAACGTGCGGCGGAATCGGGCGTGACCTGGGTCAGCAAGCAAGCCCTGTTTGAACAGGCAGATATTCTTACCGTGCACCTCGTGCTCAGTGACCGCAGCCGGGGGCTGGTGGATGCCGAGGCGCTGGGGTGGATGAAACCGAGCGCTCGCCTGGTTAACACCGCCCGTGGGCCGATTGTGGATGAGTCGGCGCTGGTGCAGGCCTTGGAAAGCGGTCGCCTGGCAGGAGCGGCGCTGGACGTGTATACCGAGGAACCCTTGCCGGTGGACCACCCGTTCCGTCGCCTGCCAAACGTACTGGCCACGCCCCATGTGGGGTATGTGAGCGAACAGAATTATCGGCGGTTCTACGCGCAGATGATCGAAGACATTCAAGCGTGGGCGAACGGCGCGCCCATTCGCGTGCTGGGCTGACGCACCA
This sequence comes from Pseudomonas simiae, assembly GCF_000934565.1. Classification (NCBI taxonomy): domain Bacteria; kingdom Pseudomonadati; phylum Pseudomonadota; class Gammaproteobacteria; order Pseudomonadales; family Pseudomonadaceae; genus Pseudomonas; species Pseudomonas simiae. The sequence goes on from NZ_CP010896.1 coordinate 3,179,285, forward strand.
ATCAGGAGCGTGCGCCCCATGGTGTGATTGCCATAACGCCCCCTGTAGGAGCGAGCGTGCTCGCGGAAAGCCCGAGAGCACCGCGTTCTACCTGATGCGCAGTGGCGCCGCGATGGTTTTCGCGAGCACGCTCGCGCCTGCGGCTTAAAGGCCGAATTCAAAGCAGCATATCGTTACAAGTATTTTGTCCTACAAAATCTTCGTAGAAACCCTACGGGCTCTAGGATATGTCCTAGACTGATGACCGATGGGTCCGTTCCAAAACAAAAACCCCGCAAAAAATCGAAACTTTCCAACTCTGCCGTAGGTCCAGTTTTAAGGTAGGCGAGCACGCGTGATTCACGCGAAATGCCCGTCCATCCAATCTTTTTTGGCTAACCGTGCAACTGGCATACGCCTTGCCAGTTTGTACAGTGCTTGCGCGCCTGGCCGCAGGATGCGGTCATCGGAGCTAGTGGCAGCGGGCCATTAGCCGACCAACATGTGGGAGAGAACTATGATCAGTGCCGCTGTAAATATTCAGGGAGAGCGTGTCAGTCAGCCGGTAGGGGGACCTTCGCTGGTCGACCTGCCCACCACTGTGCGGCCGATCGTGAGTCAGAATCCTAATCGCAAGAAAGTCCTGTTCGTGACCTCCGAATTCGCCGACCTGGTAAAGACCGGCGGCCTGGGCGATGTGTCCGCGGCCCTGCCCCGCGCCATGGCCCACCTGCACGATGTGCGGGTGCTGATTCCGGGCTACCCGCAGGTGATGGAAAGCGATAACCCGATCCATATCATCGGTGAGCTGGGTGGCCACGCCGCGCTGCCACCCTGCAAGATCGGGCGAATGGACCTCAAGGACGGCCTGGTCATCTATGTACTGATCTGCCCCGAGTTGTATGAGCGCGAAGGCACGCCCTACGGCGCCAACAACGGCCGCGACTGGCCGGACAACCACATTCGTTTCGCCCGCCTGGGCCTGGCCGCCGCCGACATGGCCGCTAACCTTGCGCAGATCCACTGGTGCCCGGACCTGGTGCACGCCCACGACTGGCCCGCTGGCCTGGCGCCGGCGTATATGCACTGGCGTGGGTCACGCACGCCGACGCTGTTCACCATTCATAACCTGGCCTACCAAGGCGTGATCAGCCTGGCCTCCACGCCGGAACTGGGCATTCCGCCCCACGCCCTGCAGCAGGAAGGCATGGAGTTCTACGGCAAGATGTCCTACCTCAAGGCCGGCATGGCGTACTCCAGCCACATCACCACGGTGAGCGCCACCTACGCCCGGGAAATCACCACCCCTGAATTCGGCTGCGGCCTGGATGGCTTTCTGGCCAGCAAGACCCAGCAAGGCTTGCTCAGCGGCATTCCCAACGGCATTGAAGACAGCTGGGAAACCTCCACCGACCCGCACCTGACTCACAACTTCAACATAGGCGACTGGGAGGGCAAAGCGGTTAACGCCGCTCAAGTGCGCGAGCTGTTTGGCCTGAGTGAATCCACCGGCCCACTGTTCGCCGTGGTCTCACGCCTGGTGTTCCAGAAAGGCCTGGACCTGACTGAAGCCGTTGCCAGCTTTATTGTCGAGCAAGGTGGGCAGATCGCGATCATCGGTCGCGGCGAACCGGAAGAAGAGAATGCCATGCGTGAACTGGCGCTGCGCTTTCCCGGCCAGATCGGTGTGCGCATCGGCTTCAACGAGACCGATGCCCGGCGCATGTTCGCCGGCAGTGACTTCCTGCTGATGCCGTCGCGCTATGAGCCGTGCGGCCTGAGCCAAATGTATGCCCAGCGCTTCGGCTCGCTGCCGGTCGCGCGCAATACCGGCGGCTTGGCTGACACCATCGAAAATGGCGTGACCGGTTTTCTGTTCAATGAATCCACGGTCGACAGCTACAAAGAAGCCTTGAGCCGCGCGTTCAAGGTGTTTGCCTACCCTGGCCTGCTCAATGCCATGCGCTGCCGGGCGATGACACAACCGTTCAATTGGAGCCAGGCGGTGGAACCCTACGCCGAACTGTATGAGCAACTGGTGGCTAAAGCACTGGGGAAATCCGCTAAATAACCAACGGGAGGTCTCTATAGATGCCGTTACGGACTCTGGAAACCTGGCCCCACGGCGCAATCATGCTGGACGCGCAACACACGCGTTTTGCCTTGTGGGCGCCAGACGCGTTTTATGTCAGCGTTGAATTGGAAAACGGCAAGTCCGTCGCCATGCTGCCCCAGGCAGAAGGCTGGTTTGAAACTGAAATAGCGTGCCCGGCGGGCACGCGCTACCGCTTCAATATCGACGGGGAAATGGATGTACCCGACCCTGCCTCCAGGGCCCAGGCCTCGGATGTACACGGTTGGAGCGTGGTGGTCGATCCCCTCGCCTATCAATGGCGTCACAGCCAGTGGCAAGGCCGCCCCTGGCACGAGGCCGTCATTTATGAGCTGCACGTCGGCGCGATGGGCGGCTATGCCGGCGTCGAGAAACATCTGCCACGCCTGGCCGAGCTGGGCGTGACTGCCATTGAATTGATGCCGCTGGCGCAATTTCCCGGTGAACGCAACTGGGGTTACGACGGCGTCCTGCCCTACGCGCCCCAAGCCTCCTACGGCACGCCCGACCAACTCAAGCACCTGATCGACAGTGCCCACGAACATGGCCTGGCGGTAATCCTCGACGTCGTTTACAACCACTTCGGCCCCGACGGTAACTACCTTGGCCAATACGCCAAAGGCTTCTTCCAGGAAGACGTGCACACGCCCTGGGGCGCGGGTATCGACTTCGATCGGCGTGAAGTACGGGACTTCTTCCTGGATAACGCCTTGATGTGGCTGCTCGAATATCGCTTCGACGGCCTACGCCTGGACGCCGTACACGCCATCGATAACCCGGACTTTCTCAAACAACTGGCTCACCGCGTTCGTGAGCAAGTCGACACGGGCCGACACGTCTGGCTGATGCTGGAAAACGAACTTAATCAAGCCAGCCTCCTGCAGCACGATTTTGACGCGCAATGGAATGATGACTTTCATAACGTCCTACACGTACTGCTGACCGGCGAAACCGACGCCTATTACAGCGACTTTGCCCAGGCGCCTACCGCCAAACTGGCGCGCTGCCTGGGCGAAGGCTTTATCTACCAGGGCCATACCACTCGCCATGGCCATGAACGCGGCGAACCCAGCGGGCACCTGCCGCCGAGCGCGTTTGTGGCGTTTTTGCAGAATCATGACCAGATCGGCAACCGTGCCCTGGGCGAGCGCCTGCATCAACTGTGCTCGCCCCAGGCGTTAGAGGCGGCGACGGCCCTGCTGCTGCTCTCACCCATGATCCCGCTGATGTTCATGGGCGACGAAGTCAACGCCAGCGAGCCCTTCCTGTTTTTTACCGACCACCATGGCGAACTGGCGGAAGCCGTACGCGAAGGCCGTCGTAACGAGTTCGCCGACTTCGCCGCGTTCCATGACCCGCAGCGACGTGAACGCATCCCTGATCCCAATGCGCTGGCGACTTTCCAGCAGTCGGCCCCGACCTTTGCAGACCATCCACACGCCCAGCTCTACCGCCAACTGCTGAACCTGCGCCACCACCACATCGTGCCGCACGTGCCGGGCAGCCTCGCGCTGGGCGCGCAGGTGCTGGCCGACGGTGCCGTCAGCGCGCGCTGGCGCCTGGGTAATGGCAGTCTGCTGCAGATCGACCTCAACCTGAGTGCCACGCCGCTGGATCATCCGGCCGCGGGGCCTGTCCTTTTCGAAACGCCTGCCAACCTCGGTGCCCACCTGCCGCCGTACAGCGCACGCGTTACCCTATCCCCTGTTGGAGAGCACCCTTGAGCGAAGCGAACCTGGAAATCCTCGCCAGCCGAGCGGGACTGGCCGTCGATTGGATCGACGCAAACGGCCGCCCGCAACGTGTAAAACCCGACGCCCTGCGCGCCGTTCTCAAAGGTCTGGGCCACCCGGCCGACAGCGATGCCGAGGTCGACGCCAGCCTGCTCGAACTGGAACGAGCGCAACAAGACACACACCTGCCGCCGCTGATGACCATCGACAGCGGCGAAGGCCTGGACCTGGCCCGCTACTTTGAACCCGACACCCTGTGTCGAGTCAGCCTCGAAGACGGCGAAACCCTGGATCTGCGCCTCGATGGCGACGCGGTGCTGCCGGGCGTCATCGCACTCGGTTATCACCAGGTGCATATCGCCGAACAGACCTTCACCTTGGCCGTCGCGCCTACCCATTGCTACAGCGTGGCCGAGGCCGTCGACAGCCGCCCGGCCCGCGCCTGGGGCCTCAGCGCGCAACTGTATAGCTTGCGCCGCCTGGGCGATGGCGGGTTTGGCGACACCCTGGCCCTGGAACACCTGGCCCGTTCGGCCGCCGAGCGCGGTGCCGATGCCCTGGCGATCAGCCCAATGCACGCGATGTTCAGCGCCGACACCGAGCGCTACAGCCCGTATTCGCCGTCGAGTCGTTTGTTCCTCAACAGTTTGTACGCCTCGCCGGGCTGCATCCTGGGTGAGCGCGAAGTGCGCAATGCCATCGACGCTTTAGGCCTGACGGATGAGCTGCACGACCTGGAACAACACACCCTCATCGACTGGCCCACGGCCGCCAAGGCCAAGCAACGCCTGCTGCGGGCGCTGTATGAGGACTTCCGCCACGGCCAGCATCCACAACACGCCGACTTCTTGAGTTTCCGCCAGGCCGGTGGTGAAGCGCTGGAAAACCACTGTCGCTTCGAAGCCGTGCAAGCGGCGCGTGCCGCCAAAGGTGAAGACCTCGACTGGCGCCACTGGCCCGAAGACTGGCGCAACCCGCAGAGCCCGGCGCTGGTCGCTTTCGCCGCAGCAAACGCGGATGAGATCGGCTATTTCGCCTTCAGCCAGTGGCTGATCGCCCGCTGCCTGGAACGTGCGCAACAAGCTGCCCGCGGCAGTGGCATGGGCGTCGGCTTGATTGCAGACCTGGCCGTGGGCGCTGACGGCGGTGGCAGCCAGGCCTGGAGTCGCCAGGACGAATTGCTTGCGAATCTGACCGTGGGCGCGCCACCCGATATCCTCAACCGTGCCGGCCAAGGCTGGGGCATCTCCGCGTTCTCCCCAGAAGGGCTTAAGCGCCATGGTTTCCGTGCATTTATCGAAATGCTGCGCGCCAACTTCGCCCATGCCGGTGGCTTGCGCATCGACCATGTGATGGGCCTGCAACGCCTATGGGTGATCCCCATGGGTGCCTCGCCGCGTGAAGGCGCCTACCTGTATTACCCAGTGGACGACCTGCTGCGCCTGCTGGCCTTGGAATCCCACCGCCACCACGCGATCGTGCTCGGAGAAGACTTGGGCACGGTACCGGACGGCCTGCGCGAAAAACTTATCGCGCGCTCGATCCTGGGTATGCGCGTGTTGTTGTTCGAGCAAAACCACGACGGCCAGTTCAAGCCGATCCTCGACTGGCCGGACAACGCCCTGGCCACCACCAGCACCCATGACCTGCCGACCCTCAACGGTTGGTGGCACAGCCGTGATATCGACTGGAACGTCCAGCTTGGCCTGATCGATGCGCCCACCGTGGAACAATGGAGCGAACACCGCCTGCGCGAACGCCAGGCGCTGCGCCAGGCCTTGAGCCAGGACCCGCAGAACTTCGTCGAAGAAATCCGCAATGAAACCGACCATATGATCGACGCCAGCGTGCGTTACCTCGGCCATACCCGCGCCCCGCTGGTGCTGTTGCCACTGGAGGACGCCCTCGGCGTGGAGGAACAGGCCAACCTCCCTGGCACCACCGACACCCACCCTAATTGGCGCCGCCGCCTGCCGGGCGAGGCGTCAAGCCTGCTCGACAATGCCGGCGCAGCACGCCGCCTCGAACTGTTGGCCGTCGCGCGCAACCAAGCCTACGAGCGTGACCGATGAAAGCACTGCCCCTGCGCGCTACCCAGCGCCTGCAATTCCATAAAGGTTTCACCCTGGACGACGCGGTGCCGCTGGTGCCCTACTTCGCCCGTCTCGGCATCAGCCACCTGTACGCTTCACCGCTGCTCAGCGCCCGCGCCGGTTCCATGCACGGCTACGACGTGGTCGACCCCACCCGCGTAAACCCGGAATTGGGAGGCGAAGCCGCCTTGCGTCGTCTGGTCGCCGCGTTGCGTGAACACGGGATGGGCCTGATCCTCGATATCGTCTCCAACCATATGGCGGTGGGTGGTGCGGATAATCCTTGGTGGCTGGACCTGCTGGAATGGGGGCGCATGAGCCCCTACAGCGAGTTCTTCGATATCCAGTGGCACTCGCCCGACCCGCTGCTCAAAGGCCAGTTACTGATGCCGTTCCTTGGCAGCGATTACGGCGAAGCCTTGCAGAACGGCACCGTGAGCCTGCAGTTTGATGCGACCCACGGCGCGTTCTACGTTGAGCATTACGAACATCGTTTTCCGATATGCCCACGGGATTACGCGACGATCCTGGGTAACGATGAATTACTCAGGCCGTTGTCCGACCGCTTCAGCGCCCTGGCCTACCAGGACGATGCTTACCACGAAGCCGCCTGGCTCAAACAGGCACTGGCCGAACGGGCCACTGAAGAACCCGTACGCCAGGCCATCGAGGCGCAGCTGGCGACGTTCGACTTCGACCGCCTGCATAATCTGCTCGAACAACAGGCCTATCGCCTCGCCAGCTGGCGCACCGCAGCGGACGACATCAACTGGCGACGCTTCTTCGATGTCAACGAATTGGGCGGCTTGCGCGTAGAGCGCACCGCGGTATTTGAAGCCACCCATGGCAAGATCTTCGAACTGATCAGCGAAGGCCTGGTGGATGGCCTGCGCATCGACCATATCGACGGCCTTGCCGACCCGCGCGGGTATTGCCGCAAACTGCGCCGCCGGGTGGATGCGCTGGCGCCGGACCGGCATTTGCCGATCTTCGTGGAGAAGATCCTCGGCGAAGGCGAAACCCTGCGCACCGATTGGCAAGTGGACGGCACTACCGGCTACGAGTTCATGAACCAGCTGTCCCTGCTGCAACATCACCCGGACGGCTTCGAGCCTTTGGCCCAATTGTGGACCCGTCACAGTGAACGGCCTGCGGCGTTCATCGAAGAAGCGCGGCTGGCGCGCCAGCAAATCCTCAACGGCTCCCTCGGCGGCGACTTTGAAAGCGTGGCACAAGCCCTGCTGCAAGTGGCCCGCGACGATGTGATGACCCGCGACCTGACACTAGGTGCCATCCGCCGTGCCTTGCAGGAACTGATTGTGCATTTCCCGGTGTACCGCACCTACATCAGCGCGCGTGGGCGCAGCGCTGCTGACGACACGCTATTCAAGCAAGCCATGGACGGCGCACGCACAACCCTGGGCGAAGGCGACTGGCCGGTGCTCGACCACCTGGAAAAATGGCTGGGCGGTGAGCCCTGGCGAAATCGCCCGGTGGGCCGTGAACGCAAGATCCTCAAGCATGCTTGTGTGCGCTTCCAGCAATTGACTTCCCCCGCCGCCGCCAAGGCCGTGGAAGACACCGCGTTCTATCGCTCGGCGGTACTGCTGTCGCGCAACGACGTGGGCTTCAGCACGGAACAGTTCAGCGCGCCATTGAGCGACTTTCATGCGGTCAACCAGCAGCGCCTGCAGACTTTTCCCCACAACCTGCTGGCCACTGCCACCCATGACCACAAGCGCGGCGAAGACACTCGCGCACGCCTGGCGGTGTTGAGTGAGTGCGCGCCGTGGTACGTCGAACAGGTGGAGCATTGGCGCACCCTCGCCGCGCCGTTGCGTACCGATGCAAGCACGCCGTCGGCCGGCGATGAATTGATCCTGTATCAGGTCCTGCTGGGCAGTTGGCCGCTGGATCAGGGCGCTGACTTTGCTGCCTACCAGCAGCGCCTGTGGCAGTGGCAACAAAAAGCCCTGCGCGAAGCCAAGTTGCAGAGCAGCTGGAGCGCGCCCAACGAGGCTTATGAACAAGGCGTCGAAGCGTTCCTTTCACGGCTGCTGCTAAGCGAGGACGGCCGCGCTCTACGGACCGCCATCGGCAATGCTGCTCAAGCGATCGCCCCTGCCGGTGCGCTGAATGGCCTGGCGCAATCCTTGCTTCGTCTCACCGTGCCAGGTGTACCGGACCTGTACCAGGGCGTTGAGTTCTGGGATTTCAGCCTGGTAGACCCGGACAACCGTCGCCCGGTGGATTTCAGTGCACGGCAAGAGGCGCTGGCTACCCCTGCGGATATCGGCGAACTGTTGTTCAACTGGCGTGACGGGCGTATCAAACAGGCGCTGATTGCTCAGGTGTTGGCCGTGCGCATGGCCCATCCCGAGCTGTTCCGCAGCGCCACCTACACACCGCTGGAAGTGGTCGGCAAACACGCCGAGCGGGTGGTCGCCTTTTGTCGCGAACACCAGGGCAAACGCTTGCTGGTGGTGGTGCCACGTTGGCCCCATGACCTGCTTGAAAACGGTGTGCATCCCCAGATCAATGCGCAGGTTTGGGGCGATACACGGGTGAAACTACCGTTCGCCGCGACAACTCAAAACTGGAAGGGACTTTTTCATACAGGCGCAGTCACACCAGACAAGGAGCTGTTGGTTAGCGCTGCCCTGGGGGATTTCCCGGTCAATGTCTTTATCAATCCTGATGATCAAGAAAGCTGAAAATTTTCTGTGAGGAGCATTGTGATGAGTACTGAAGACAAACGCATACGCGAACTGGCGCATCAGATCTGGGAGTCCGAAGGCAAACCCCATGGTGAAGATGCGCGGCACTGGGAGATGGCGCGCAAACTGGCGGAGGCCGAAGCGCTGACGCCGAGCAAGCCCAAGGCAGCCGTCAAACCCAAGGCTGGCGCCCCCAAGCCGCCGGCAAAAGCCAAGCCCGCGACGGCCGCGGCCAGCAAGCCGGCGCCACCGGCCGCTAAAAAGCCAGCCGCGCCGAAAAAGCCCAAGCCTTGACCCCTCACCTCTTGCCGACGCTGTCGGCAAGAGGTGATTTCAACTACCAGACTCTCAGCTGAAATATCGTCAGCAAGGCCGCGTTCGGCCTGAAAAAAGACCCTTGCAGGAGCAACTCAATGCGCAAACCCGATAAAACCCCTTCGACGCCGGGCAATGAGCCGTCGCGAATTCGTGAAGGTTTGCCCTTCCCCCTTGGCGCCACTTGGGACGGCCTGGGCGTCAACTTTGCCTTGTTCTCGGCCAACGCGACCAAGGTCGAGCTGTGCCTCTTCGATGATTCCGGCGAAGTGGAACTGGAGCGAATCGAACTGCCGGAATACACCGACGAAACCTTCCACGGTTACCTGCCCGACGCCCACCCCGGGCTGATTTACGGCTACCGCGTGTACGGCGCGTATGACCCGGCCAATGGCCATCGTTTCAACCACAACAAATTGCTGATCGACCCCTATGCCAAGCAACTGGTGGGCGAACTGAAGTGGTCCGAAGCACTGTTTGGCTACACCATCGGCCACCCGGACGACGACCTCAGTTTCGACGAACGCGACAGTGCGCCCTTCGTGCCCAAGTGCAAGGTCATCGACCCGGCACACACCTGGGGCAATGACCAACCCGTGCGTGTGCCATGGGATCGCACGATCATCTACGAGACCCACCTGCGCGGCATCAGCATGCGCCACCCTTCCGTGGGCGAATCCGTGCGCGGCACCTGCGCCGGGCTGATGGAAGACGACGTACTCAAGCACATTCGCCAGTTGGGCGTATCGTCGGTCGAATTGCTGCCCGTGCATGCCTTCGTCAATGACCAGCACCTGCTGCAAAAAGGCATGACGAACTATTGGGGTTACAACAGCATCGCGTTTTTCGCCCCTGACCCGCGTTACCTGGCCAGCGGCAAGATCGCCGAGTTCAAGGAAATGGTCGCGCACCTGCATGAGCAGAAGCTGGAAGTGATTCTCGACGTGGTCTACAACCACACCGCCGAAGGCAACGAGCGCGGCCCGACCCTGTCCATGCGCGGTATCGACAACGCGTCGTACTACCGTCTGATGCCCGATGACAAGCGCTTTTATATCAACGATTCCGGCACCGGCAATACCCTGGACCTGAGCCATCCGTGCGTGTTGCAGATGGTCACCGACTCCTTGCGTTACTGGGCCAATGAGATGCACGTCGACGGTTTCCGCTTCGACCTGGCGACTATTCTTGGCCGTTACCGCGATGGTTTCGATGAGCGCCACAGTTTCCTGGTCGCCTGTCGCCAGGACCCGGTATTGCGCCAGCTCAAACTGATCGCCGAGCCCTGGGACTGCGGCCCAGGCGGCTATCAGGTGGGTAACTTCCCACCGGGCTGGGTCGAATGGAACGACCGTTTCCGCGACACCGTGCGCGCGTTCTGGAAAGGCGATGACGGCCAGTTGGCGGATTTTGCCGGGCGCATGACCGCTTCGGGCGAGATGTTCAACCATCGGGGCCGCCGCCCCTACAGCTCGGTGAACTTCATCACCGCACATGATGGTTTCACCCTGCACGACCTGGTGTCCTACAACGACAAGCACAACGAAGCCAACGACGAAAACAACCAGGACGGCAGCAACAACAACCTGTCCTGGAACCACGGCGTCGAAGGACCGACCGATGACCCGGAAATCAACGAACTGCGCCTGCGCCAGATGCGCAATTTTTTCGCAACCCTGCTGCTGGCCCAAGGTACACCGATGATCGTGGCGGGTGATGAGTTCGCCCGTACCCAGCACGGCAACAACAACGCCTACTGCCAGGACAGCGAGATCGGCTGGGTCAACTGGGACTTGGACGACGACGGCAAGGCCCTGCTCAAGTTTGTGAAACGCCTGATCAAACTGCGCCTGGCCTACCCGATTCTGCGGCGTGGACGCTTCCTGGTGGGCGACTACAACGAAGATATCGGCGTGAAGGACGTCACCTGGCTCGCGCCGGATGGCAATGAAATGACCACCGAACAGTGGGAAGACAGCCACGGCCGTTGCCTGGGGATGCTGATGGATGGCCGTGCGCAGGAAACCGGGATCCGCCGTGCCGGCGCGGATGCCACCTTGCTGCTGGTGGTCAACGCCCATCACGACATGGTCAATTTCCGTCTGCCACCGGTGCCCGAAGGCGAGTTCTGGACCTGCATGCTTGATACCAATTCCCCAGCAGTGCGGGGCCAGGAGCGCTTTGATTTCGATCATGAGTACGCGGTGACCGGCCGTTCGTTGCTCCTGTTTGAATTGCAGCGTGAAGACGAGGTGTGACATGGCTCCGCATGGAATCCTTCAAGGCTACCGGGGCTATGCGGACACGCACGCCCTGGGCGCGGCCCTGAAGGCACTTCAGGAAGAAGGCCTGGACCAACTGCCTTTGCCGGGCAGCGGTCAGACGCTCGAACGGTTCAGTCGCCTGGCGCAGGTGGCAGGCCATGACCTGCGCTTGTGCAAGCTGTTCGAAGGCCACACCGATGCGCTGGCAATCATGGCTGAACTCAATAGCCCGTCACCGCCCTTGGGTAGCACCTGGGGCATGTGGGCAGCCGAGCCCCCCACCGCCAAGGTGCGCGTGTTCAAAGACGGCCATCGCCTTAAGGTACAAGGGCGTAAGGCCTGGTGCTCCGGCGCGGCGGTGGTCAGCCATGGGTTGTTGACGGCCTGGGACGAAGAAGACCGCCAGCAGTTGGTGGCGGTTGCCATGGATCAACCGGGCATCATCGTGTCGGACGAAGGTTGGAACGCCGTGGGCATGGCCGCCACCGGCAGTGTGGACGTCGTGTTTGACGAAGCCTGGGGGATCGCCGTGGGCGGACCGGGGGATTACCTCGCCCGCCCGGGTTTCTGGCAAGGCGGCATTGGCATTGCCGCCTGCTGGTACGGCGCGGCGCAACGCCTGGCGGAAGTCCTGCGTGACCAGTGCAGCAAGCGCCCTGAGCCCCATGCCCTCGCCCACCTTGGCGCGGTCGACAGCGCGCTGAACAGTGCCGCGTGTGTACTGCGCGCCAGCGCGGAACGGGTCGACCACGCCCCAAAGGCCAATGCCAGGATGTGGGCCCAACAGACGCGGGCCTGCATCGAAGACACGGTCGAGCAAGTCATGCGCCACGTCGGCCGGGCCGTCGGAGCCGGGCCTTATTGCAAGGATCCGCACTTCGCCCAGTTGATGGCGGACTTGCCGGTGTATGTGCGCCAGAGTCACGCCGAACGCGACTTGGCCAGCCTCGGCGAATGCGTCGCCGGTGAACCCCCAGGGAGGTGGCAATTATGAAACCCAATCCGATCGTCGGCCAAGGCACGCCGCTGCATCGATGGCAGGCGTCGTCAAAGCTGGCCGAACTGCAGTGGATCAGTGTTGAGCAGTTGGTGCCCGAAGGTCATCGCGCGGTGATCGTTGCGCCCCACCCAGATGATGAGGTGCTGGGTTGCGGTGGCCTGATGCAGGGTCTAGCGGCGCTGGGCCGAGCGATCCAACTGATTTCGGTCACCGATGGCAGTGCCAGTCATCCGGGCTCGCGGCGTTGGCCGGTTGAGCGTTTGAGTGTCGTGCGCCCCCAGGAATCGGCGCAGGCCCTGCATCGTCTCGGCTTGCCGCTGCACAGTCTGCAATGGCTGCGCGCAGGGTTTACCGACAGCAAGGTGGCAGCGCGGGAAGAAGAACTGACGGCCTTCATTCAGCGTTATCTCAAACCCACCGACGTGGTGTTCACCACCTGGCGCGAAGACGGTCATTGCGACCATGAGGCCGTCGGCCGTGCCAGCGCCAAGGCCTCCCTTGCGTTAGGCGCCACCCTGTATGAACTGCCGGTGTGGACCTGGCATTGGGCAACCCCCGAAGACAGCCAGGTGCCCTGGCACCGCGCCCGCAAAATCCCGTTGAGCTGTGAAGCGGTAGCTCGCAAACGCCACGCCATCCATGCCTTCGCCAGCCAGTTGGAGGGCGATCCGCAGATCGGTCTGGGGCCCGTGTTGGCGCCCTACGTGGTGGAGCGCCTGCTGCAACCTTTTGAAGTGGTATTCGTATGAGTGTGGCTACCCCGTATTTCGACCAACTGTTCGCCGGGAACGATGACCCCTGGGCCTTCCGTCAACGCTGGTACGAGCGCCGCAAACGCGCGTTGACCCTGGCACTGCTCACGCGTGCGCGCTACACCTCGGTGTTCGAGCCCGGTTGCGCCAATGGCGAACTGAGCTTCGAGCTGGCAGCCCGCTGTGACCGCTTGCTGTGTTGCGACACGGCATCGGCGGCCGTTGCGTTGGCGCGCAGTCGTTTGTTGGGCTTTTCGCATGCCCAGGTGCAACAAAGCCGTTTGCCCGAACAGTGGCCCACGGGCCAGTTCGAGCTGATCGTATTGAGCGAGTTGTGTTATTACCTCGACGCCGATGACCTGTGCGCACTTATTGATCGTGCCCGCGCGTCGTTGACCGTCGACGGTCAGCTACTGGCGTGCCATTGGCGCCCCGTCATCGAAGGCTGCCCGCACACTGGCGAACAGGTGCACGCCCTGCTCCACGAGCGTTTGGACATGCCCCGCGTGGCCACTCATCACGAACACGACTTCCTTCTCGACCTGTGGAGCCGCGACGGCACTTCGGTCGCTACCCTTGAGGGCTTGCGATGATCGGCATTCTGATCCCGGTACACAACGAAGAGGCGCTGCTGGGCGACTGCCTGAAAGCGGCACTGATCGCGGCCAGCCATCCGGGTTTACTGGGTGAAACCGTCGTGGTCCTGGTGGTGCTGGACAGTTGCAGCGACGGCAGCGCCGCGATTGCCCAGGCCTACCCGGTGCAATGCCTGGAAGTCCAGGCACGCAATGTGGGTCACGTGCGTGGCGTGGGTGCGCGGCATCTGCTCAATCAGGGCGCCCGCTGGATTTCGTGCACCGACGCCGACAGCCGCGTGGCGCCAGATTGGCTGGTGGCCCAATTGGCGCTGGGCGCCGATGCCGTGTGTGGCACTGTCACTGTGGACACCTGGAGCGAGGATTTTGACCCTGCCGCACAGATTCGTTATCACCAGGGTTACGAGGCGCGGGACGGTCACCGGCATATCCACGGTGCCAACCTGGGAGTGAGTGCCAGTGCCTATGTCCGCGCCGGTGGTTTCGACCCCCTGCCGTGCCATGAGGATGTGCAGTTGGTGCGTAACCTGGAGCTGTGTGGCGCCTCCATCGCTTGGAGCCATTCCCCGCAAGTGATCACCAGTGCGCGCCTGGATGCCCGCGCACAGGGCGGTTTCGGGGATTACTTGAAGAGCCTGATGCTCGCCACTTGAAAAAAGCGACATTACAAAATGTAAAACCGACCAATCCTTGTCTATGCTGATGACGCCTTGCTAGCGTTCCAGGGTTGGAGTGCCATGCAACCACTGCGGCAGAGCCTGTGGTGGAAAAAGAGCGTCGTCCCGTCAACGGGCCACGACCCAGCATCAACCGACAAGGATGTGACACCCCATGAAGCTTGCTTCCTTAAGCGACGGCCGTCGCGGCCCTGAGCAAATCTGGAACAGCGCCCCGCAGCTGGCGCAAATTCCTCCTATCTCCCCGTCCTCATTGGTGCCACCCGGCGCACGCGTGGTCATCGTCGCGCCCCATCCCGGCGACGAAGTGCTGGCCTGTGGCGGCCTGCTGCAACTGCTCAGCACGCTGGAACACCCGCTGCAACTGATCTCCATCACGGATGGCAGTGCCAGCCATCCTGGCTCCAACGTCTGGCCGGCCAGCCGCCTCAGTGTGGTGCGCCCTCAGGAAAGTGCTGAAGCCTTGCGGCGCCTCGGTATGCCCTTGCACAGCCTGAAGTGGATTCGCGGCGGTTTCTGCGACAACGCCCTCGCCTCCCGTGAGCCGCAACTGAGTCAGTTCATTGCGCGCTACCTGCAGTCGGGCGATGTGGTGTTCAGTACTTGGCGCAACGATGGCAATGACGACCACGACAGCGTCGGCCGCGCCAGCGCCAAGGCCTGCGCCCTGGTGGGCGCGCAGCTGTATGAACTGCCGATCTGGGCCTGGCACTGGCCCGCTCGCGAAGGCGCGATCATCCCCTGGCAACGCGCACGCAAGGTGCGCCTGGACACCTGGAGCGTGGCGCGCAAGCTTCACGCCGCCCACGCCTATGCCAGCCAGTTGGCCGGTGATCCGGCGATCGGCCTGGCGCCCATGCTGGCCCAGGTGCTGCTGGAGAGAATGCGCGAACCTTATGAGATCGTGCTGTCGTAGCGCAGGGTTTGTATCGCAATGTGTACAGAGCCCACTGGGATACACCGTCTTTAACTCAAGCGGTTTCCTGAAACAGCACAGATACAACGCGGCGTTCAACTGAGCAGCAGGCACACATTCAGCCGCAGGAGGCTCGCCATGCACGCTCAATTGACTCGCCGCTTCACACACCGATCCCTTTTCCTGGCCCTGGCCTTGTCGCAATTCGGTGTGCTGGCCGTGGCCCATGCCGAAATGCCCGACGCGCCCACCCGCGCCGTCACCAGCGCGCAAACGGCCTTCGGTGCCCTCAAGCACATCAAGGCCGGTCTGCTGGATGTGGCCTACGCCGAAGTTGGCCCGGCCACGGGGCCGGCGGTGATCTTGCTGCATGGCTGGCCCTACGATATCGACAGCTACGCCCAGGTCGCCCCGCTGCTGGCGGCCAAGGGTTATCGCGTGTTGATCCCCTACGCCCGGGGCTATGGCGACACCCGTTTCCTCTCGGACAAGACCCTGCGCAACGGCCAACCGGCGGCGCTGGCCAGTGATGTGATCGACTTCATGGACGCGCTGAAGATCAAACAAGCCGTACTCGGCGGCTACGACTGGGGCGCGCGTTCGGCGAACATCGTTTCAGCGCTGTGGCCGGAACGGGTCAAGGCGCTGGTGTCGGTCAGCGGTTACCTGATCGGCAACCAGGCGGCGGGCAAGAATCCTTTGCCGCCTAAAGCCGAGCTGCAATGGTGGTATCAGTTCTACTTTGCGACCGAGCGCGGTGCCGCCGGTTATCAGAAGAACACCCACGATTTTGCCAAGCTGATCTGGCAACTGGCTTCGCCGCAATGGAAGTTCGATGACGCCACCTTCGACCGCAGCGCCAAGGGCCTGGAGAACCCGGACCATGTCGCGATCACCGTGTTCAACTACCGCTGGCGCCTGGGTCTGGTGCAGGGGGAAACGCAGTACGAGCCCTTGGAGCAGAAACTCGCCCAGGCGCCGTCGATTGGCGTGCCGACCATCACCCTCGAAGGCGATGCCAACGGCGCCCCGCACCCTCAACCTGAAGATTACGCCAAGCGTTTTACCGGCAAGTACGCGTTCCGCCTGATCAACGGCGGTGTGGGCCACAACCTGCCTCAGGAAGCGCCCGAAGCGTTTGCCAAGGCAATCATTGACGCGGATCACCTGTGATGAAGCGCCTGTGCATGGCCGCATTGGCCCTGGCGAGTTCGGCCTGTGCCTTGGCCGACAGCGCTCCGTCACCGATCTACGGCGTGACCATTCCCAACGGCTACCGCCAGTGGGAATTGGTGGCGCCCGCCCAGGAGGCCGATCCGTTGAACGAGCTGCGCGTGGTGCTGGGCAACAGTGCCGCGCTCAAGGCTTACCGAGAGGGCAAACTGCCTTTCCCGGATGGCACCGTCCTGGCCAAATTGGCGTGGAAGCATGAACAGTCGCCGGAGTTCAAGACTGCGTCCATCCCCGGCGCGGCGACCACGGTACAGTTCATGGTCAAGGACTCGAAGAAATACGCGTCCACCGGAGGCTGGGGGTTCGGCCGGTTCATCAATGGCAAGCCGGCCGATGAAGCGCAGCACCAGACGTGCTTTGCGTGCCACCAGGCATTGGTGAAGGATCGGGATTATGTCTTTACCAAACTGGCACCCTGAAAACGCGAGAACGGGTAGGCGATCCACAGCCAGATAAACCAGGCCGGCATCACGCACAGCGCCAGGCGTGTATCCGGCCGCAACGCCAGCAGGCCCAGCACAAACGCGAGAAACGCCAGCGAGAACCAGGCCATCAGCACCCCACCAGGCATCTTGTAGAGGGATTTGGCATGCAGGTCCGGACGTTTTTTGCGGTAGGCAATGTAGGACGCCAGGATCGTCGACCAGGTAAAGATCACCAGGATTGCCGACACGGTTGACACGATGGTAAAGGCGGTCATCACCTCCGGCACGACAAACAGCAACACCAGCCCCAGCAACATCAGCAAGGTGGTAAAGGCCAGGCTGATAAACGGCACGCTGCTCTTGGACAAACGCCGGAAGATCCCCGGTGCATCCCCCAGGTCTGCCAAGCCGAACAACATGCGGCTGGCGGAAAACACGCCACTGTTGGCCGACGATGCCGCCGAGGTCAGCACGACGAAATTGACGATGCCCGCCGCTGCCGGAAACCCCGCCACCAGGAACAACTCCACGAACGGGCTCTTGCTCGGCGAGACGTGCTGCCATGAGGTCACCGCGATGATGCATGCCAGGGCCAGCACGTAGAACAGGATGATGCGCAGCGGGATCGAGTTGATTGCCTTGGGCAGCGTCTTCTCCGGCGCACGGGTTTCGGCGGCGGCGGTGCCGATCAGCTCGGTGCCGGCAAAGGAGAAAATCGCCATCTGGAACCCGGCAAAAAAGCCGAACAGGCCATTGGGAAACGCGGCCTGCGGGTCCAATAAATGGGTGAATGAAGCCGTGACGCCGGTCGGCGAGACAAACGAACTGGCGATCAGGACCCCACTCACGCCGATCAAGGTCAGCACGGCAATGAGCTTGATGATCGCGAACCAGAACTCCACTTCGCCAAACAGCCTGACCGTCAATACATTCAACGCAAACAACGTGAGCAGCATGCCCACTGCCGGCATCCAGGCCGGCACATGGGGGAACCAGTACTGGAAGAAACCACCGACCACCACCGCGTCCCCGATCACCGCCACGCTCCAGCTCAACCAATACGACCAGCCCAGGAAAAACGCCGCGCGCGGCCCAAGGTAGGCGCCGGCAAAGTCGGCGAAGCTCTTGAAGTTGAGGTTCGACAGCAGGAGTTCGCCCATGGCGCGCATGACGAAATACACAAAGAGCCCGATGATCATGTAGATCAGGATGATCGAGGTGCCGGACAGCGCAATGATCTTGCCGGAGCCCATGAACAGACCGGTGCCGATTGCACCGCCCATGGCCATCAACTGGATATGGCGGTTGCTCAGGGTGCGTTGCAACGCAGGCTTCTCATAAAGCCCGGACGTGGTTGTTTTCATCACAAAACCTCTTGTTATGTTTTTGAGTTTTGGCAGAAGAAAAGACGACGGATTGTTGTTATCGGGTGTTGCTTTCGAAACCGTGCAGTACGTTGACGGCGTTGATGCCGATTTCATCGACCATGTAGCCGCCTTCCATCACGAACAGGGTTGGCACTCCGACGCTGGCGATGATTTCACCCATACCGAGGAAGTCCTGGCTGTCGAGGAGGAAGTGGCTGATGGGGTCGTCCTTGAAGGTGTCGACCCCCAGGGAGATCACCAGCACGTCGGGGGAAAAGTCGCGCAGTTGCCGGCAGGCATCGATCAGGGCGGTCTGGTAGTGATCCCAGGTGGTGTTTTTGGGCAGCGGGTAATTCACGTTGAAACCCTCGCCCGCGCCCGCGCCGCGTTCGTTGGCAGCGCCGGAGAAATACGGATAAGACACCGCCGGGTCGCCATGCAGGGAAATGAACAGCACGTCCGGGCGATCGTAGAAAATATTCTGCGTGCCGTTGCCGTGGTGGAAATCCACATCCAGCACCGCCACGCGCTTGGCGCCTTGGGTCACGGCGTGCTGTGCGGCAATCGCTGCGTTGTTGAGGTAGCAATAACCGCCCATGTATTCGCGGGCCGCGTGGTGGCCCGGTGGACGGCACAGGGCGAACGCACTCTGATGGCCTTCGCCGATCAGCGCCAGGCCGGTCAAGGCGATGTCCGCGCTGGTTTTGACCGCATCCCAGGTGGTGCGGGTAATCGGCGAGCCTGCGTCCATGGCAAAGAAACCGAGCTTGCCGTCGATAAATTCCGGCACCTGCTGGTTGGCCAGGTCACGGACCGGCCATACCAGGGGCAATGCGTCATGGCTGCGACCGATGGCGGTCCATTCGGCCCAAGCGGTTTCCAGGAAGGTCACATAGCGCTCGCTGTGGGCGTTGACATAACAGGCCCGATCAAAGCGGCGCGGCGTGATGATATCGCCCAGGCCAACCTGCCTGACGCGGTCACGCACGGTGTCGGCGCGGCTCGGTTGCTCGAATGAAGGTTTCAGCACGCCGTCTTTGAGTTCGGTGCCGTGGTGCAAACGGTGGGTTTCGCTAAAAACAGTCAACATGGGTGGGCATCCGCCAGTAAAAGACAGGGTCTATTTTGTTCTGGCTGGCGTGGGCTTTCTTTGCTTTTACTTGCGCCACTGATAGGTTTATCGGGAATTTTTTCCTACCTGGCGCGAACTTATGAAAAATAAAACCAAGCAGGTCACGCTTGATGATACCGATCTCGCCATTCTTGCCCTGCTCCAGCAAGACGCGAGTATTTCCAACGCCCAGTTGAGTGAGCGTCTATCCCTGAGCCTCACGCCCTGCTGGCGGCGACGCAAACGCCTGGAAGAAGAAGGCGTGATCAAGGACTACCAGGCCAACCTCGACCGCAAGATGCTCGGGCTGGACATCATGGCGTTCGTGCATGTGCGTTTTGCGATCCATACCGATCATGCGCCGGATGCGTTTGAAGCCGTGGTGAAGGAACTGCCGCAAGTGTTGTCCTGCCACAAGATCACCGGTGATGCGGATTACCTGTTGCAGGTGCTGGCGGAAGATCTGGACAGCTACAGCGAGTTTGTCGAGAGCGTGTTACGGCGGCAGTTGGGGATTGCGTCGATTCAATCGAGCCTGGCGCTGAGGGAGGTCAAGGCGACGAGTCGAGTGGCGATCCCCTTGCGTGAATAAGCGCTGCGCACGTCGCATTTCCAGGGCGACGGCATGGCGATTTGCCGTCACACGGAGGTGAAAAATTCGTTAACCAATTCTCTCTGAAGCCTTTTTCCCAAAAGATCAACATGTCACACTGATGCGAATAATTATCAACACTTTTATTATTCGCCACGGAAGGCATTCGGGGAGAGTCAGTTTCATGTCTGTGCAACAACACGGCGGCAAAGGTTTTTCACCCAGTCTGATGGCGTTGGCCGTCTGTCTTGCAAGTTCACCTGCGGTGTTTGCCGCTGAGGCGGAAAAAGCCGCCCCACTGGAATTGGGCGCCACCCAGATCAGTAGTGAACAGTTGGGCCAGACCACCGAAGGCACCCAGTCCTACACCACCGGAGCAATGGCGACCGCCACCAAACTCCCGCTGACCATGCGCGAGACGCCCCAAGCCGTCACGGTGATCACCCGCCAGCGCATGGACGACCAGGCCATGACCAGCGTCAACGACGTGGTCAAGAACACGCCAGGCCTTTTCCTCAGCCAGTCCAGCGGCCCCGGTCGGCATACGTACAGCTCACGTGGCTTCGACATCGACAACATGATGTTCGACGGCATTCCCAGCTCTTATTCCGGCTACGCCAACAGTGTGCAGCCCAACCTGGCGATGTTCGACCGTGTGGAAGTGATCCGCGGCGCCACGGGCCTGGTCACCGGCGCCGGCAACCCGTCGGCGGCGATCAACTTTGTGCGCAAGCGTCCAACCGCCACGCCGCAGGTGTCGATCACCGGTGCCGCCGGCAGCTGGGACGATTATCGCGGCGAGTTCGACGCCTCCAGCGCCTTGAATGACAGCGGCACCCTGCGCGGCCGCGTGGTGGGTTCCTACCGCGACGCCAACAGCTTTCGCAAAGGAGAAGAAAGCGACCACGGCCTGTTCTACGCCATCGGTGAAGCCGACCTCAGCGAAAACACCACTGCCACCCTGGGTTTTTCGCGCCAGCAAGACCAGACCAACTTCTTCTGGGGCGGCTTGCCCATCGGCACCGACGGCCATCACCTGAACCTGCCCCGCTCCACCAACCCCGGCTCCGATTGGGAAAACAAGAAGCTCACCATCGACACTGTATTCGGTGATATCGAACATCGCTTCGCCAATGACTGGAAGCTCCACATCGCCGGCTCGTCATCACAGTTGGATGGCGTGTTCACCGGCACCTACCAGTCGCGCTACCAGACCACGCTGGCGCGCACCGCCTACCAATCGCACCAGGACGACAAACAGTACGGCCTGGACACGTTCCTCAGTGGCCCGGTCGAAGCCTTCGGCCGCACCCATGAAGTGGTGGTGGGCACCAGCAAACGCGTCTATGACGCCACGTCCAAGGAATACAGCCCCTACGACACCAATTACCCGTTCAATGGGGCAAAACCGGACTTCGTGCGCAACGGCAAAGGCCACAACATCACCACCCAGGACGGCGTTTACCTGACCACCCGCCTGAACCTGGCCGACCCGCTCAAGGTGATCCTGGGTGCCCGCGTGGACTGGTACGACTACGATGACCGCCAGGGCGACGGCGACTACAAAGTCACCCGCAACCTCACGCGCTACGCCGGCGTGATCTACGACCTGAACGACCAATACTCCGTTTACGCGAGTTACACCGACATCTTCACACCACAGACAGACCGGGACTTTTCGGACAAACCACTTGAACCTATCGTCGGCGAAAACTACGAAGTCGGTATCAAGGGCGAGTACTTCAACGGCGCACTCAACGCCAGCCTCGCCGTGTTCCAGATCGACCAGAAAAACCGCGCTACCCTGCCCGAGAGCCAAGCGGGCTGCCCGATCATGACCTGCTATGAGGCCTCCGGTATGGTACGCAGCCAAGGTATCGATTTAGAACTGCAAGGCGCGCTCACCGAAAACTGGCAAGTCGGCGGCGGGTTTACGTACACCCGTGCGCATTACATCAAGGACACTAACGCGTCCAACAACAACCAGCGTTTCGACACCGACACCCCGGAACGTTTGTTCAAGCTGACCACTTCCTATCGCTTCCAGGGCCCACTGGAAAAGCTGCGCGTCGGAGGCAATGTCTACTGGCAGAGCCGCATGTACAACGATGTGGTACTCGCCAACAGCAATACCTATCGCCTGGAACAAGGCAGCTATGCCGTGGCAGACGTGATGGCCGGTTACCAGGTGAACAAGCACCTGGACCTGCAGCTGAACGTGAACAACATCTTCGACCGCACCTACTACTCGGCCATCGGCAACAGCCCGATCTGGGGTCCTAACGACACCTACGGTAACCCGCGCAGCTTTGGCGTCACGGCCAAATACAGCTTCTGACCATCGCCCGATAAGCGGCTACCCGTCCGGGTAGCCGCGCCTAAAGTCCCGCCTCCTGATGCCGATATACGGTTGGCATCACTGATTCCAATAAAAACCAAAAAAATATCTGATTCGCTCCACCCTGCCCCTCACTTTGATTCGGCCAGACCACATGGAGTAAGTGTGAATGCCCACTCGCACGCGTTTTTTCGAGCACTACCGCAAAGCCGACCGCATCATGCTGGCGCTGGTCTGGCTGATGTTCCTGTTCTCCCTGGGCCTGGCGTTCTGGCACGACACCTTGATGCAAGCCATCATTGTTGGCGGCAGTACCAGCGTGGTGCTCACACTGCTCTACCGTGCGATAGGCGGCAGCCGCGTGATGCGTTGCGCCCTCGGCGCAGGTTTGATGGTCATGGCGGCGCTGCACATTAACCAGGCGCAGGGCGTGATCGAATCGCACTTCGGGATCTTCGCGTTGCTGGCGGTGCTGACGTTTTATCGCGACTGGCTGCCGATCCTGGTCGCCGCCGCCACCATCGCCGTGCACCATGTGGTATTCCATGCCCTGCAACATCAAGGCGTTCCGGTGTTTGTGATGGAGCATCACGGCGGCTGGACCATGGTGTTCGTGCATGCCTTCTACGTGGTGATGGAGACCGTCGCCCTGCTGTACCTGGCCGTGCACAGCCAGGCCGAAGCGGTCGAGAGCCAGGAAATGCTCGAGAAGATGCTCTCCGTCACCACACAGATCTCGGCGCAAACCGCCCAGGGCGAAGGCAAGGTGCACATGTCCCTGGCCAAGCGTTTCGATCACTTCTTGCAACAGATCACCCACCTGATAGACGGCGTTGCGCGCGACTCCCACGGCCTTGGCCAACTCGGCCAGGAACTGGCCAGCGCCAGCGGCACCCTGGAAAAAGGCGCGCGGCACCAATTGGCGGAAATCACCCAGATGACCGGTTCCATGCAGCGTATGGAAGACGCCATGGGCCACATCGCCGTGCATGTCGAACAGGCGGTGGATCACGCTGGCAAGGCCAGCCAACAGATTTTGCGTGGCCAGGAAAGTGTCGGCCGCGCCCAGCAGGAAATCACCCAGTTGGCCTCACGCCTCAACGGCACCCATGAAACGGTGCAAGGTCTGGCCGTACAGGCCGAGCAGATCGGCACCGTGCTCGATGTGATCAGCAGCATCGCCAACCAGACCAACCTGCTCGCCCTCAACGCAGCCATCGAAGCCGCCCGCGCCGGCGAGCAAGGCCGTGGCTTTGCCGTGGTCGCGGACGAAGTACGCAACCTGGCGCAGCGCACGGCAGTGTCCACCCAGGAAATCAAGACCATCATCGAGAGCCTGCAACACGGCAGCCGCCAGGCCGTGGAAGCCATGCACGACAGCCGCCAAGGCGTGGACCGCTGCGTGGAAGACAGCCAGGTCGCCGTCGATATGCTCCGCGCGGTGGGCAGCGACATCGCACAGATCGACGACCTGAACGGGCGAATCGTGACCACCACCCGCGAGCAGACCGAGGCGAACTTGGAGATTGTCGGGCGGTTGCAGTCGGTGCAGAGCATTGCGCAAAGCACCGCCAACGATGTGGAAACCCTGGCTCGCAGCAGTGAGCAGCTGCCGCCGATTGCGGTGCGGTTGGATGCGTTGGGCAGACGCTTCCATCAGTGAAACCTAAGGGGCGTCATGTACCGAAGTTGAACGCGATCGAGATCCGTGGCCGCGTTCCCTTAAAGCGTCGTACCGAGTGCATCAACCAGGATGGAAACATAATCAATGTCCCGCTACTGGCGACACAGGTGCTGCTGAACCCGGCCGTCAGGCAATCCTCGACCCGCATGCGCAAGGCGGGATTGTAGGTCGAGGCGACCATGATGTTTGCCAGTAGCCACAAACCATACCGGCATCAAAGGTTCAGCGATGTAAACCATTGTTAAAGTCTTAATCACAGTTGCGCACAGGCTCCTTGCCTCACCTGGCCCAATTCCTGCCTCCCCCCAATACCCGCAAGTCGCTGCTGACTACGCGGACGACTCTTTTGGGCCCCGCCGCCCAACAGCCTGCCCCGATAATCAGTCATCCCCATCGCTATCCCGAGGCCTTCCCCCATGACGAGCCCCTCCACCGAACAGGTCAGCCCCCAGACTCTGCGAAAGGTCATCATCGCCGCCGGCATCGGTAACTTTGTCGAGTGGTTTGACTTCGCCGTCTACGGCTTCCTCGCCACGACCATCGCCCAGCAGTTCTTCCCCAGCGGCGACGCCAGCGCGGCATTGCTCAAAACCTTCGCCGTGTTCGCCGTGGCGTTTGCCTTCCGGCCACTGGGCGGGATTTTCTTCGGCATGCTCGGCGACCGCATCGGCCGCAAGCGTACCCTGGCCATGACGATCCTGCTGATGGCCGGCGCCACTACCTTGATAGGCCTGCTGCCGACCTATGCCGCCATCGGCGTAGCGGCGCCGATCCTCTTGTCGCTGATTCGCTGCGCCCAAGGGTTCTCCGCCGGGGGCGAATACGCCGGGGCCTGTGCCTATCTGATGGAACACGCGCCCAGCGATAAGCGCGCCTGGTATGGCAGCTTCGTGCCGGTGTCGACGTTTTCCGCTTTCGCCGCCGCCGCGGTGGTGGCGTATGCACTGGAAGCGTCGTTGTCCGCCGAGGCCATGGGCAGTTGGGGCTGGCGCTTGCCGTTCCTGATCGCCGCGCCGCTCGGCCTGGTGGGGCTTTACCTGCGCTGGAAGCTGGACGAGACGCCCGCCTTCCAGGCCGTTAAGGAAGAACACACCGTCGCCCACTCCCCGCTCAAGGAAACCCTGCGCAACCATGGTGCGGCGATCTGCTGCCTGGGCGCTTTTGTGTCACTGACGGCGCTGTCGTTCTATATGTTCACCACGTATTTCGCGACGTATCTGCAGGTGGCAGGAGGCTTGAGTCGGGCGATGGCGTTGCTGGTATCGCTGATTGCATTGATTTTCGCCGCGGCAATTTGCCCTTTGGCGGGGTTGTACTCCGATCGAGTCGGGCGGCGCGCCACCGTGATGACGGCCTGTGTGTTGTTGATGGTCGTGGTGTATCCGTCGTTCCTGATGGCCAGCTCCGGTTCGTTCGCGGCATCCATTGTCGGCGTGATGTTGCTGGCGGTGGGGGCGGTATTGTGTGGCGTGGTCACGGCAGCCTTGCTGTCGGAGACGTTTCCGACCCGTACGCGCTACACCGCCTCGGCGATCACCTACAACCTGGCCTATACGATCTTCGGCGGCACCGCGCCGTTGATGGCGACCTGGTTGATCAGCACCACGGGCAGCAATCTGTCACCGGCGTTCTACCTGATTGCAGTGGCGTTGCTGGCGTTGGCCGGTGGATTGGCGTTGCCGGAAACTTCGCGGATTTCCTTGCACGACGTGGGGCCCGAGGACAAAAGCAGCGCGCCCGTGCTTTCGCGTTAAACGCCCTGCTCGTCAGAGAACCGCACGGCCAGACTCAGGTTCGCCGGATCGTTGATCGCGGCCATGTATTCATCCACGGTGATCTCACCTACGCACGGTCGCGCGCCAGGCATGGGTACGTAACCTTGAGCGATTTTGATGGCCAGGGCCACGGCAGCGCAGCTGGGGATCTCCGGGCCTTTGTCATTCAAGGCCGTCAATTGCACGGTCAATGACAAAGGTCCGCCGTCGGTCCCCAAGCCCTGCACATCGATGTACATCGCGCTTTTACCGTCGCCAAATCGCTCGAACCAGGTGCCCAGGCGGTGCAGCCGCGCCGCCCAGGCCACATGATCCCGTACCACCCCCAGCTTCAGTGCCTGAGCCAGCACCCAGTTGGCGACACCCCCCAATTTGAGCCCCGCGCCAGCTTTGAAGCGCAAGGTATGGGCGCCATACCGACCGGCGAAGATGTCCATGTCCGGCACATCCACATTGGCCAGCACTCGCGTGCCCAACACCGGCATTTTGCGCAGCGTCAGGTCCTGCCAACCCAGCACTTCGTGTACCTGGCCATTCCTGAGTTGCTTGATCGGTTTGCCCGCGTAGGCCAGCACACCTTCGATTGTCGACAGGCCTGGCATCTTGGCCGACGAGGAAATGCCATGTTCGATCGAGTCGATGCGCGAGAAGCGAGACCGGTACTGATCGATGAGCGCAGACGACAGCGTCGGCACTGAGCTGCAACCACTGAGAATGGCCACGCCCGCCTGTTTGGCGTGCACGTCCAGCACGCCCACGCCATTGACGAAGGTGCGGCAGTCGGACAGGTCGCAGTAGTTCACCCCGGCTTCGATGCAGCTCAGGGCAACTGCATAGGACTGCCCTTGGAACGGCCCGCCGGTATGAATCACTAACTGGATATGCTTCGACAGTAAAACACCCGCGAATCCGGCCCCCATCGCGTCGCCACACCAGCCTTCGCAGACAGTGCCGGGCTGCGCATTCAACTCGTCGAGTTTGCGCTGCAGCTTGTGTGGATCACGGCCCGAGATCACCAGCTCAATGCCCGGCGCTGCGGCCAAATGTCGGCACACGATGCTGCCGAAATTACCGTAGCCGCCGATCACCATCACCCTGAGTGCCATTCCAGTCGTCCCTGAACCATCGATCATGCGCTGCGCCTGCACCAGGCTGGCAGCTGAGGCGGCCAACGATACTCGATTTCCTAGACCGCCGCAGCCATGCGGCCTCTGGCGCCCCAGGCGAACGTCACGACCATCAACAGCCCCAAGCCCGCCATCGCGGCGCCGGCCAGGGAGATCGCCGGATAGCCCAGCCCTGCGTTGATCACCGCGCCTCCCACTGCGGCGCCAATCGCGTTACCGAAGTTAAAGGCGCCGATATTCACGGCCGAAGCCAGATTCGGCGCGTCTTTGGCCGCTTCCATCACGCGCATCTGCAAAGGCGGCACGACTGCGAAGCTGGCGATCCCCCAGATAAGGATGCTCACCGCTGCGGGTATCGGCCAACGCATCAGGAATGCGAAGGCCAGCAGGACCAGGATCAGGGCGCTCAGCGAAACGATCAGGGTCCGGTCGATCGAGCGGTCTGCCGCCTTGCCGCCCCATATATTGCCCAGCGTCAACCCGACACCGAACAACACCAGCATGGCCGTGATAAAGGGGGTAGACGCATGGGTCTCGTTGCTCAGGATCGGCGCGATATAGGTAAACACGGTGAACATAGCACTGGAACCCACCACGGTCAGGGCCAGTGCCGCCAGTACCGAACCGCGCCCCAGCACCTTGATTTCGGCCAGCACACCGTCGCTTTTCGGCAGCGGCAGGTTTGGCAGCGCGAACCATAGCGCGACCATGGTCACCAGGCCCAGTCCGCCAATGCCCCAGAACGCCGTACGCCAGCCAAGCAGTTCACCAAACCAGGTCGCCAGTGGCACGCCACCAATGGTCGCGAGGGTCAGGCCCATGAACATCGCCGCGACGGCTCCGGCGCGCTTGTCCGGCGCGACCACACTGGCGGCGACGATGGAACCGACGCCAAAAAACGCGCCATGGTTGAGCGAAGTGATGACGCGGGCGATCAACAGGTCGTAATAGCCGGTTGCAAGCGCCGACATCACGTTACCCAGGGTGAAAATGGCCATAAGGCCGACCAGCAAGTGACGACGGGGAATCTTGCCGGTGGTCAAGATCATCAGGGGCGCGCCGAGCAATACCCCCAGGGCGTAGGCGCTGACCAACAGCCCCGCAGTGGGAATCGAAACGCCAAGGTCATTGGCAATAGTGGGCAACATGCCCATGGGCGCGAACTCAGTGACGCCAATGCCAAAGGCACCGGCAGCAAGGGCTACAAGGGGTGGATTGATACGCATGGAAGACTCCTCATTTATGCCGCAAATGCTACGATCTACGCTTTAACGGCACTAGACCGTTTAATTGGCAATCACCTTTGCGCGCGAGGCAAAAATGGATTTCAACGGCAGGTCGGGTGAGATGGCTGTATTCGCGATGGTGGCGCAGGAAGGCAGCCTTTCGGCCGCGGCACGGGCACTGGGACTGACACCTTCAGCCGTCAGCCGGGTCATCGCGCGCACGGAACAGCGCCTGGGCAGCCGCCTACTCATTCGCACGACCCGGGCCATCGCCTTCACCGCCGAAGGCGAGGTTTACCTTCGCGGCGCTCGGCGCATCCTGGCCGACATGGCCGAAGTCGAGGACGCCATCGCCGACCAGGGTGCCCCCAAAGGCAGGTTGCGGGTCAGTGCGGCCCTGGGCCACGGCCGCATGGCCATCGTGCCCCTGGTGGCAGCGTTCAGCGCCCGCTATCCGAACATTGTGGTGGACCTGACCTTGGGCGACGAAATAGTCGACATCCTCGGCGGCCAAGCCGACGTCGCGATACGCTTTGGCGACCTGCCAGACAGCCCGCTGACGGCGCGCCGCATCGGCGACACCGGCCAGGTCGTGGTGGCGTCGCCTGACTACCTTCAGCAACACGGCACGCCTCTGGAGCCGAACGATCTGTTGCGGCACAACTGCCTGCGTTTCAACTTCCGCCGGGCCCAACCCGATTGGCCCTTCGCGCAGAACGGCAAGACGTTTTCGCTGAAGATAAACGGCAATATCGAATGCAGCAGTGGCGAAGCACTTGCTCAACTGGCGCGACTAGGCGCCGGTATCGCGCGCATCGGCACGTTCACGGTTGCAGAGGACCTGCAACGCGGTCACCTGGTGCCCCTGCTCGAATCCTGGAACCCCGGCGACCGGGAGCCGATCCACGTGGTGTTTGTCGGCGGTGCGAGCATGCCGGCGCGGATCCGCGTGTTTGTGGACTTCTTGCTCGAACATCACCGGCTATAAACGCGCAGGCTTGTGCAGGCGCTCAAGCACCTCATCAGCGGCCTCTCGCCATGCCTGCGTCGCGCCTTTATCTCTGAGCACCTCCAGCCCCGCCGCCGTGAAGGTGCCTGGTGTGGCAATGGCGTGACCCAACGCCTCCAGGCTGGTCGACGGCTGGTGGCGGGCGCTGGCCAGGCAGTCTTGCAGGTTGCCCATCACCAGTTGGGCGGCCTGCTCTCTGGACAGGCCTTTGTCGGTAAACCACTGCTGAAGATCGCTCAGGAAGAAATAGAACCAGCCGTTCATGCAGGCCGCGACAGTGGCCAACTCGAACGCCTCCTCCTCGTCCAAAACAACCAATGACCCCAGCGCGCCCAGCAGCGTTGCATGGGGTTCACCGCCGGGCGTGACCACCACCGTGGTCTGGTTGATCTGGGCGGCATAGGACAGCATGGCACGGACCACACGCGCCCGCGGGAAACGGCGCTGCAGTTCCACAAGCTTCAATCCAGCCACCAACGACACCAGCGTTTGCTCAGGTCTAAGCTGCACTTCATCAGAAAGCTGTTGAACCACCTCCGGGCGCACACCCAGCACCAACAGATCGGCGCCATCGACGACCTGTTGATTGTCGGCCCTCACCTCGCAGTTCCACTGTTTAGCGAGTTGCTGCGCACGTTCCTGGTTGCGCGGCGACAGCAACACCCGCCCCTCAAACCCGCTGCGACGCAGACCGATCACAACCTTCTCCGTCAACTCACCGACGCCCAGGATTCCAATCTTCAACACGCTGTCTACTCCGATCAATTCTGTAGTCGAGGCCATCATAGGCACGATTCGCGTATTCATGCAGGCATGGGTTCACGCTACACTCGCTGCTCTGAAGATCAGCCAGGAAGGCAAGCATGGGCACTCAAGGTAAAGACCGACAAATCGACAACATCGAATTCAATGTCAGCGATATTGCCCGGAGCAAAGCCTTCTACGGCGGTGCGTTCGGCTGGACCTTCGTCGATTACGGCCCCACCTATACCGAGTTCAGCGATGGCCGTCTGACTGGGGGATTCACAACGGGGGAGCCGGTGCGGCCGGGTGGGCCTTTGGTCATCTTGTACGCCGATGATCTCCATGGGACGCAGCAGCGGCTCAAAGCCCTGGATGCGCTCATTACCCGCGAGACATTTACGTTTCCCGGTGGAAGCCGGTTCCACTTCATGGATCCGGATGGGTATGAACTAGCAGTCTGGACTGCGCAAACCTAGGCGCCTGGGATACGAGCGCGATACCCAACAGCAGAGTGAACGGATGCCCATGGCCCTACTCTTCACACTGTAGCCAATGGTCATCTGACAAGCCCTCGTCTCCATAAATGGGGCTGGAACAGCTTGTCGTGCATGAATGGAGGACACATGCGGATCTACATTACAGGTGCTTCATGCGCCGGCGTGACCACACTGGGACAACACCTCGCCACTCGGCTCGGTCTGCGCCAGGTCGATGTCGATGATTTCTACTGGATGCCCACCGACCCTCCGTTCACAACCAAGCGACCACCCAGCGAACGCGTGTCACTGATGCAACAGGCACTCGGTGACGACGGTTGGGTGCTGACCGGCTCTTGCATGGTCTGGGGAGACGCGTTGATTGCTGATGCAGACGTGATTGTGTTCGTCGTCACGCCAACGCCCCTGCGCCTGGAACGACTGGCTGCCCGCGAAAAGGCGCGCTATGGAGATCGAATCGCACCCGAAGGTGATATGCATCAGATCCACTTGGCCTTTCGGGAATGGGCTTCGCAGTATGACGACCCGAATTTCTCGGGGCGCAACCGGGCGTTGCACGAGGCGTGGCTATCACAACTGACGGCCCCGATCTTACGGGTCGACGGGGCTGACAGTGTTGAAACAATGGTGACGGCGGTCGTTCATACGGTGTCGAACATTGCGCAATAGCTGGAAACATGAACGGCTGAGGCTGTCCAACGACGTCCACTGCCCTTATCCTCACAGCTCCCCGCCCACGCGAACCCGGAGCCGCCATGGACCTCGCCACCCTCGCCCTTTTCCTCCCCGCCTGCTTTGCCCTGAACATGGCGCCCGGCCCGAACAACCTGCTGTCGGTGAGCAATTCCACGCGCTACGGCTACCGCACGTCATGCCTGGCCGGCATCGGTCGCTTGCTCGCCTTTGCCGGGATGATCGCCCTCGCTTCGGCCGGCTTGGCCGTGGTGTTGCAAACGTCGGAGTTGTTGTTCTATGGGATCAAGATACTCGGCGCGGCGTACCTGTTTTATCTGGCGCTTCAGTTGTGGCGCGCCAATCCGGAAGCAGAGGCGCAATCGGCCACGGCCAGGGTGGGACTGTGGGCGTTGGCGCGGCAGGAGTTCTTAGTGGCGGCGGGCAATCCGAAGGCGATTTTGATCTTCACCGCCTTCCTGCCTCAATTCGTGGTCCCCGGCGAGCCAGTCACCCCACAATTCGCGCTGCTCGGCGCGATGTTCCTGGTGCTGGAGTGGATCGCCATCAGCGCCTACGCCTATATGGGCCTGCACATGCGGCGCTGGTTTGCCGAGCCTCGGGGCAAGCGGATCTTCAATCGGTGCTGCGCGGGGTTGCTGTCGGCGGCGGCGACGGTGTTGTTGATGGCGCGCCGGGCTTGAGCAATGCATTGTTTGCAAAGCCCGACCGCTCTTGAGGTCAGCTACCTTCTGGCCATTTGGTTTTAATCAAACACCTTCAAAATTTTACGAGCTCTAGAATGACGCAACCATCTGAGCCGCTCTCCCCAGGAAGTCCGGGCGTTGAAGCAGCAGCGACGCTACCATTTAGACCTCCTTTGCCTCCTGCGCCAGCCCCTTTACAAGCCTCCAAGGAGCTTCCCGATGCTCCAGCACCTGGTACATCCCTTTTTCCGCTTTCACCGGCACGGCCTGGCGTCGCTGACTCAGGAACAGCGTCGGGCTTGCGACACTCCACACTCAGCCCCCCTCCCGCACCACCCGCACCGTTGTCAGTGACGCTTGAACGTTCAAAAGCACCAGTAGCACCTGAGCCTCCAGCAGCGATCACACCACTCTGACTTCCATATACCGGGGTATACGCCGCTACGTTTGTATTAACCGTCGTAATACTGCTAGATCCTCCATCCCCCCCTTTATGTCCTCCAGAATCGTCGGTAGCACCTCCCATGCCCCCCTTACCTCCAGCGCCAACATTAATAGTGATGGCCTGGACATTAAGGTCCTTTGAAGGAGGATAAAAGTTGCAGACTGTAGTTGCACCACTTCCGCCACCACCACCGGAGATTCCATTTATGCCCAAATTAGACACATACGTCTCCACAAAATTACCAGTATTGGAACCACCGCCAGCACCACCACCTCCCCCCCCAATCAAAGTGACCCGAATGCTTCTAATATCTCCCCACTTGGGAGCGGTATATTTATACTGACCCGCCTTGTTGTAAACCTCGTCTGCGGGGGCGAGTGTAGAGATGAAGGCACTGATGACGATAGCGGCATAGATAAACGAGGTTTTACCGTTCGATGTGCTCATGACCCGTATCGTCCTTAGTTGTTAGCGCGAAGGTTTACTGAACATTGGGACCAAATACACACGGTGTAACCTGTAAGAACTGACAGTTTCTTATACCGAGTCGGCATAAATAACCACCTCAAAAACGCAATAAAGTCCGCTTCATCTACGCAGGCTAGACCTGCCAACCGGCCAACGCCAAGACTGAGTTGCCCCCCCTTAATAACATCTGGAAACAGCCTCTCGATTGCCGACCAAAGCATCGTCTGCTCGCATGACTGCCCCCCATAACAATCAGCCAGATCAAGGAGAGATTCGATGAAAACCCTGGTAGTAGGCACCAGCAAAGGACTGGGCAAAGCCCTGATCGAAGGTCGCGGCGAGCCTGGGGACACGCTGATCGGCGTGTCCCGCAGCCGCCCCGAGCAGTTGGATTACAAGGACGGCGTGGCCGCCCGGCGGATCACGGTGTGAGCAGAGACGAACGCGTCGTCTAAACTTCACACACCGATTCTTCATGGGAACCGACCATGGCCCGCAAAAATACCCTCTGCCTCTGGTACAACGGCACCGCCCTGGAGGCGGCAACCTTCTACGCCGAGACCTTCCCAGACAGCAAGGTTAACGCCGTGCACCTGGCCCCCGGCGATTACCCGTCGGGTAAACAGGGCGACGTATTGACCGTGGATTTCACGGTGCTGGGCATCCCGTGCATCGGCCTTAACGGCGGCCCGATCTTTCCCCATACCGAGGCGTTTTCATTTCAAATTGCCACCGATGACCAGGCCGAGACCGACCGTTACTGGAACGCCATCGTCGGCAACGGCGGCCAGGAA
Organism: Pseudomonas simiae; assembly: GCF_000934565.1. Taxonomy (NCBI): domain Bacteria; kingdom Pseudomonadati; phylum Pseudomonadota; class Gammaproteobacteria; order Pseudomonadales; family Pseudomonadaceae; genus Pseudomonas; species Pseudomonas simiae. Next base: position 3,212,654 of record NZ_CP010896.1, read on the forward strand.
AGCGCCTGTGGCTGGTGCAAGGACAAGTGGGGCGTGTCGTGGCAGATCTCACCGCGCGTGTTGACGGACGCCGTGACCCACCCGGATCGAGCAACGGCCAAGCGCGCATTCGATGCGATGATGACCATGAAGAAGATCGACATCGCCGCGATTGAAGCGGCGGTGGCCGCGGGCTAAGGCAACGCCTTGAGCATGGCCTTGGCCGCCAGGGCGTGGACCTCGCGGGTCGGGTGCCATTCGTCCCAATAGTAATGCGCATCGGCATTGGCACACACCGGTTTTACTTCCGGGTAGGTGGGCTGACACGGCGCGTCCAGGTCCGTGAACCCATTGGCTTGCGGATTGGCACGTAGCGCGTCGCTGAACGCCAAGTGGTCGAAGTAAGTGACCTTCGCCACGCCGATCTGCGCCAACACGGACGGTAATTTCTGCGCGAGCAATTGCTGGTACTTCTTCGCGTTGTCGACGTGGTTGCCCTGCACCACGGCGGGCACGTGGCTGAGGTCCGTAGTACCCACCACCATGACATGCCTGGCCCCCGCCGCCACCAGTTGCTCGGTGGCACTGCGGATGTTGGCCAGGCTCGATTCGCTCAGGGCTTCAATGCTTTCAGGATGGGAGAAGTCGGCCCATTCGAAAAAATCGTTGGCCGAGATAAAGATGAAATACAGCGCCTTGGGGTCGGCCTTGTGGGACTTGGCGGCCTGCAAATGCTCGGCGACTTGGCCGAGCAAGCCTGTGTCCTGGGTTGGCATCATCCACGTGTAGTAATTGCCGTGGCCGCTTTTGGCGCCGCCCACCGCGTAGTCGGTCAACGGTGTTGTCAATGCCTGGGCCAAACCTTCAACGGCGGTCGGGCCATTGCTCCAGCGTCCTTTCCAGTACAGTGGGCCGGGCAGTGCCTGGGCGTCTTTGACCTTTTGCGCGGTAAGCCGGGTGGTGAGCGCTTCGCCCGCGCCATTGTCGGAGTAGCTGTCGCCAAAGGCATACAGATGATCATAGGTCGAGGCGCCAAAGGCGGTCGAGACAGACAGGGTCAGCAAAGCGGCCAAACACGCGCGTCGGATCATCGAGGTTCTCCCGGAGTGTGTGGATAGACTACCGGCTGGTTGAAAGCACGGCCGCATAATTGCGACCCGCACATATCCGGCGACGGCTGCATAAACTCGAACGCGCCCCGTTGACACGCTTCGTAATATTCCATGAAGATGGGGGCCTTATTCAGGGTGTGTCATCCCATGTCTGCAACGTCTTCCGTCAACCTTTTCGCCATTGGCTCTCTTGCCAAGGCACAAGGTTGCGTTGCGCACGCCCTCAAATCGAAGAAACAGTCGCTCATGTGACCGGGGCGCGCTGTCCCGTCAGATGAGCTGACAGGACATTGAGCCCGATTCGCACAATTCCCCTCTGCCCTTCTGACGGTGACTCCAGCGGTCAATCATCAGGAGAAAGTGCATGTCATCGTTTCAAGGTATCTGGGTTCCCGTGGTCACGCCGTTCCATGACGGCGCCATCGACTTCACCGGCCTGCACCGTCTGGTTAGCCACTTGCTGGAGAAACACGTGGCCGGGATCATGGTGTGCACCACCACTGGGGAAGCGGCGGCGCTGAGTCGCCAGGAACAACTGGCGGTGCTCGATGCGGTGTTGCAATGGGTACCGGCGCACCGCGTGGTGATGGGTCTGGCGGGCTATAACCAGATTGAGCTGCTGCAGTTCCAGCGCGAAATCCTGCAACGCCCGGTGGCGGGGCTTTTGGTGCCGGCACCGAGTTACATCCGCCCGTCCCAAGCGGGTTTGGAGGCGTTCTTCCGCACCGTGGCCGATGCCTCCAGCGTGCCAATCATTCTCTACGACATTCCTTACCGCACCGGCGCTACCTTCGAGCAAGCCACCTTGCTGAACATCGTCGCCCATGAACGCATCGTGGCGATCAAGGATTGTGGTGGCAACCTTGGCAACACCCTTGCACTGCTGGCCAGCGGTGATGTGGAGGTGTTGTGTGGTGAAGACGTGCAGATCTTCAACGCCTTGTGCCTCGGTGCGACCGGTGCCATTGCGGCTTCGGCTCACTTGCAGACCGAGCAGTTCGTGGCGCTGTGCCAGTTGGTGCGGGACAATCAGCTGGCAGAGGCGCGGGCGACTTTTTTCGAGTTGCTGCCACTGATCAACGCCATGTTCATGGAGCCCAACCCCGCACCGGTAAAAGCCGCGCTGGCCCTGCAAGGCTTGATCGGCAGCGAATTGCGTGCGCCGATGCAAGCCGCCAGTACCGCCGTTGTCGCGCGCTTGCAGCAGGTACTGAACCCGACCCGCTAACGTGCCTGGCGGGTGTACGCAACGGCCCGTACGGGTGGACCTAGTCCAAGCCCTGGCAAAAATCTAACAGCAGAAACCGATCAAATGTGGGAGCTGGCTTGCCTGCGATAGCATCACCGCGATACATCTGAAACACCGAGGTGGCTGCATCGCAGGCAAGCCAGCTCCCACAGGGGTCAGCGTCAGGCTGAGGTGATGTTGGCGCGAGCCGAGTGCAGCTTCTTGTAACTCTCAATCAGGCGTTGGTGCCGGTCCAGCCCTTCCAGCTTCATGCTGGTCGGCGTCAAACCATAGAAGCGCACGTCGCCCTGCACCGAGCCAATCACCGCATCCATCCGCTCATTGCCAAACATGCGACGGAAGTTGGCTTCGTAATCCGCCAGTTCCAGGTCATCGTCCAGCTCCATCTCCAGCACCGCATTCATCGCCTGATAGAACAGGCCACGTTCAGCCGTGTTGTCGTTGTACTGCAGGAACATCTCCACGCACTCCTTGGCCTCTTCATACTGCTGCAAGGCCAGGAAGATCAGCAGCTTCAGCTCCAGGATGGTTAGTTGGCCCCAGGCGGTGTTGTCATCGAACTCAATGCCGATCAGCGTGGTGATATCGGTGTAGTCGTCCAGTTCGCTCTCGATCAGGCGCTCGACCAACGCTTGCAGCTCTTCCTCGTTGAGGCGATGCAGGTTGAGAATGTCTTCGCGGAAAAACAGCGCTTTATTGGTGTTGTCCCAGATCAGATCGTCCACCGGGTAGATTTCCGAGTAATCCGGCACCAGGATGCGGCACGCGGTGGCGCCGAGGTGTTCGTACACCGCCATATAGGACTCTTTACCCATGCCTTCCAGAATGCCGAACAAGGTCGCGGCCTCCTGGGCATTCGAGTCTTCGCCTGCGCCCGTGAAGTCCCACTCGACGAATTCGTAGTCCGACTGGGCGCTGAAGAAGCGCCACGACACCACGCCGCTGGAGTCGATGAAGTGCTCGACGAAGTTGTTCGGCTCAGTCACCGCCTGGCCTTCGAACGTCGGTTGCGGCAAGTCGTTCAGGCCTTCGAAACTGCGACCTTGCAACAGTTCGGTGAGGCTGCGTTCCAGCGCCACTTCCAGGCTCGGATGCGCGCCGAAGGAGGCGAACACGCCACCGGTGCGCGGGTTCATAAGGGTCACGCACATCACCGGGAACTCACCACCCAGGGACGCGTCTTTCACCAGTACCGGGAAGCCTTGGGCTTCGAGGCCCTGAATACCGGCGAGAATGCCTGGGTACTTGGCCAGCACCTCGGTCGGTACGTCCGGCAAGGCGAACTCGCCCTCGATGATTTCACGTTTCACCGCGCGCTCGAAGATCTCCGACAGGCACTGCACCTGGGCTTCGGCCAGGGTGTTGCCAGCGCTCATGCCGTTGCTCAGGTATAGGTTTTCGATCAGGTTGGACGGAAAGTACACCACCTCGCCGTCCGACTGGCGCACGAACGGCAGCGAAACGATGCCGCGCTCTTCGTTGCCGGAGTTGGTGTCGAACAAGTGCGAGCCGCGCAGCTCGCCCTCGCGGTTGTAGACCTTCAGGCAATAGGCGTCGAGGATTTCACTTGGCAGCTCGTCGTTGGGCCCCGGCTGGAACCAGCGCTCATCCGGGTAATGCACGAATGGCGCATTCGCCAGTTCTTCACCCCAGAACTGATCGTTGTAGAAGAAGTTGCAGTTGAGCCGCTCGATGAACTCGCCCAGTGCCGACGCCAAGGCGCCCTCCTTGGTCGCGCCCTTGCCGTTGGTGAAGCACATCGGCGAATGCGCATCGCGGATATGCAGCGACCACACGTTGGGTACGATATTGCGCCACGACGCGATTTCAATCTTCATGCCCAAGCCGGCGAGAATGCCGGACATGTTGGCAATGGTCTGCTCCAGCGGCAGGTCTTTGCCGGCGATGTAGGTGCCGCCCTCGGAGGTTGAGTTGGGCATCAACAAGGCCTGGGCGTCGGCGTCCAGGTTCTCGACTTCTTCGATGACAAACTCAGGCCCGGCCTGCACCACTTTCTTGACCGTGCAACGGTCGATGGAGCGCAGGATGCCTTGGCGGTCCTTGTCGGAGAGGTCCGCGGGCAACTCGACCTGGATCTTGAAGATCTGGTTATAGCGGTTTTCCGGGTCGACAATGTTGTTCTGCGACAGGCGAATATTCTCGGTGGGGATATTGCGCGTCTGGCAGTACAACTTCACGAAGTACGCCGCGCACAACGCCGACGACGCCAGGAAGTAATCGAACGGCCCCGGTGCCGAGCCATCGCCTTTATAGCGGATGGGCTGGTCGGCAATCACCGTGAAGTCGTCGAACTTGGCTTCAAGTCGGAGGTTGTCGAGAAAGTTGACCTTGATTTCCATGGGGGCACACCAGAATAACGGCTAAACAAAAATGGCCGCCATTATGAGGGGTTTCATCGGGAAGTTTCAGGCTTTTGACCAGTGGCTGGCGAATTGACCAATGTGAATTAACCTTTTCGCAGATGGCGCCGATGGACTGAGTGCAACCATGGAGTAGTCGGAATGCGCAATAACCAGCCCGTAACACAGCGTGAGATTTCCCTCGCGCCTTCGCAAAAACTCATTTCCGCCACAGATGTCCGAGGTGTCATCACTTACTGCAACGACGCCTTTGTCGATATCAGCGGCTTTGAACGTGCGGATCTGATTGGGGCACCGCAAAACATCGTCCGTCACCCGGATGTGCCCCCCGCCGTGTTTGCGCACATGTGGGGCGCGCTCAAACAGGGCCTGCCCTGGATGGGTATCGTCAAGAACCGCTCGAAAAACGGCGACCATTATTGGGTCAATGCCTACGTCACGCCCATTTTCGACGGCAGCAAGGTCGTCGGTTTCGAGTCCGTGCGGGTCAAGCCCACGGCCGATGAGATCCGCCGGGCCCAGGCCCTGTACCGACGCATAAGCCAGGGCAAACCGGGTGTTCCTCGCCAGGACGCCTGGCTGCCGGCCGCTATCAATTGTGTCCCATATGTGGCAACTGGGCTTACCGGCAGCCTCGCCGGCATGTTCCTCAGTGCGCCCGTCGCCATCGCTGTGGCCGTTGCCGTCGCAGTACCGGTGGGCGTGCTCTGTTCGCGTTGGCGTCAAGGCAGCACGTTGCGGCTGTTGCACGGCGTGGAGCCGTCGACCTCGGATGCCTTGATCGCGCAGATGTACAGCGACGCACGTGGGCCTCAGGCACGCCTCGAAACGGCGTTCCTCAGCCAGAACGCGCGCCTGAAGACCTGCCTCACCCGCTTGCAGGACAGCGCCGAGCAACTGAGTGCCCTGGCCGGGCAATCCGATCAGTTGGCCTCCGCCAGCTCCAAAGGCCTGGACCGTCAGCGCGTTGAAACCGAACAGGTCTCGGCCGCCGTCAACCAAATGGCCGCCACCACCCAGGAAGTCGCCAGCCACGTGCAACGCACCGCCGACGCCACCCAGCAGGCCAACGTCTTGACGGGCCGCGGTCGTGAAGTGGCAAGGGATACCCGTGAGGCGATCGAGCGTTTGTCTGCGGTGGTCAGCGAAACCGGCGTCACCGTGGCGCAACTGGCCAAGGACAGTAACGAAATCGGCAGCGTGGTGGACGTGATCAAAGGCATTGCCGACCAGACCAACCTGCTGGCCCTCAACGCCGCCATCGAAGCCGCACGGGCCGGCGAGCAAGGCCGTGGTTTTGCCGTGGTGGCTGACGAAGTGCGCCAACTGGCGCAGCGCACGTCGCAGTCCACCACCCAGATCCACGGGTTGATCACCCAGCTGCAGGCGTCCTCCAACAACGCCGTGCAAAGCATGGAAAACGGTCAACGCCAGGCCCAGGAAGGTGTGGCCTGGGTGCTTGAGGCGGACCAGGCGCTGGTGGGCATCAGCGAAGCCGTGTCGCATATCACCGACATGACCACCCAGATCGCCGCTGCCACCGAGGAACAGAGCGCCGTCGCCGAGGAAATCAGCCGCAACATCACCACCATCGCCGAACTGGCCGACCAGACCTCGCTACAAGCCCATCAATCCACTGACCTGAGCAAGGAGCTGACGAACACCGCGTCCACCCAATACGCATTGGTCGAGCGCTTCAACCGCTGAGCCTGCACTGAACGTGTCGTGGCAAGCGCGCTTCCTGGGGTGAGCGCGTTTGCCACAAGAAAATCGCGAACCACACGATAATGGCGATATGCTTGGGCACCACCTCCACCCAGCACGAAGCCCGACCATGTCCATCACGGATAACCTCCTCGCCTTCACCTTCGCCGCCACACTGCTGACGCTCACACCCGGTCTCGACACCGCTCTGGTGCTCAGGACCGCCACGGTCGAAGGCAAGCGCCAGGCGCTGCAAGCCATGCTGGGGATCAACGCCGGTTGCCTGCTGTGGGGCGCGGCGGTTGCGTTTGGCCTGGGGGCGTTGGTTGCGGTGTCGGAAGTCGCCTTCAACCTGCTCAAGTACTGCGGCGCCGCGTACCTGGCCTGGTTGGGCTTGAACATGTTGCTGCGTCCCCGTCGCTCATTGACCAACGCCGGGGCGGATGCCAAGCCCGCGGGCAACTGGTTGATCAAGGGCATGCTGGGCAACGTGCTCAACCCCAAGGTGGGGATTTTCTACGTGTCGTTCCTGCCGCAGTTCATCCCCCAGGGCCAACCGTTGATCCTCTGGACGTTCGGTCTGGTCAGCATCCATGTGCTGCTCGGGCTGGCCTGGTCACTGGTATTGATCGGTGCTACGCAACCACTGTCCGGTTTCCTGCGCCGTGAAAAAGTCATTCAGTGGATGGACCGCACCACCGGCATGATCTTTGTGTTGTTCGCTGCGCGGCTGGCGTTCAGCAAGCGCTGATTCGGAACCCACCCAGCCGGCGGCTCCAGTGGCAAATACGTGCACGAGTTGCGTCCGCGATTAGCCCAGGCGTATTGAAAGTTCGATGTCATCGGCAAACGCCACGGACAGGTAGCCGTTCTCCGGTGCGCGCACATGGGCCAGGTATTCAGGGCAGTAATCGGTGTTATCCGCCACCACCAGTGCGCCGGGGCGCAGATGGCTTTCCACCAGGCCGAGCACGTCGCCATACAGCGTCTTGGCGCCGTCCAGCAACAGCAGGTCTACGCTGTCCGGCAGGTCGCTGGCCAGGGTGACCAGCGCGTCGCCTTCGCGGATATGAATCAGGTCACTCACGCCGCCTTCGATGAAATGCTCGCGCGCCAGGGCGATCTTCGAAGCTTCGAATTCGCTGCCGATCAGCACACCACCACCGTTGTCACGCAACGCAGCAGCCAGGTGCAATGTGGACAGGCCAAACGAGGTACCAAACTCGACAATCGACCGCGCCTTACTGCTGCGCGCCAGCATGTAGAGCAGTTTGCCGGTGTCGCGCGACACCGGTAGCCACAGGTCCTTGAGCATCGAATACAGCGCCACATATTCGGTCTTGCTGTGCATCAGCCGCTCGCGCTCATCCTTCGACAGCGTGTTCAGCACTGGGCTGGTAGCGGCGCCGGCTTGGGTATACAACCGTTCGATCAGGGGCGCCAAAGGCGCAGTGGACAGGCTCGACATAATTGATTTCCGTAGAGTTGGGACTAAGATGCGACTAATTCGTCGCATTAAAAGTATGCGAGTGATTTATCGCGTCCGCTATTCGCATTAGCCCTGCCTCCGGAACCCTGTATGACCACCCGCCAGACCCCGCGTATTTCCACGCGCAAACAGCCACAACAGGCACGCTCTACCGAGTTGGTGGCGGCAATTCTCGAAGCGGCTATTCAGGTTTTGGCCAAGGAAGGTGCCACCCGTTTCACCACCGCACGGGTCGCGGAGAAGGCTGGCGTGAGTGTGGGTTCGGTTTACCAGTATTTTCCGAACAAGGCGGCAATTCTGTTCAGGTTGCAGAGTGACGAGTGGCAGCAAACCACCCAGATGCTGCGCGGCATCCTGGCGCAACATGCTGAGGCACCGCTGCATCGCCTGCGCACACTGGTGCATGCCTTCATCAGATCAGAATGCGAAGAGGCCCCGATGCGCGTCGCGCTGAATGACGCGGCGCCGCTCTATCGCGATGCCCCGGAAGCCCTGGAAGTGCGCGCAGCGGGGCAGCAGATATTCGAGGCGTTCATGTTGGAGTTATTGCCCGAGGTGACCGAGCCAACCCGCACACTGGCCTGCGATCTGATCCTGACCACGCTCAGTTCGGTCGGCAAGGATTTCTCCGGCAGTCCACGCACACCTGAAGAAATCGCTGTTTACGCCGATGGCATGGCTGATATGTTTCGTGCCTATGTGAGCGCGCTCAACTATTCCTGAAGCGCCGATACCCCAGCAACGGACTGCACATGAACTTCTTCAAGAAACTGTTCGGCTCATCGACAAAAACGGAAGTACCTGCGCCTACGCCCAATGCAGCGGAGTCGCCCGAACCCGACGCCGCCAACCACGCCGCTCGCCTGGCCACCGCCGAATGCCTGGACCGACACTGGCAGTCCGTGGGCACCGTCGAGAAAGACGTGCGCACAGGTGGGCGCGCGGCGCGGGAAGATTTGGTGGCGCGGTTACAGGCGGCAGGGGTTGGGCATGTAAGGGGTGTTTATCGGGAGAGCGTGGTTTAGCAGTGTTTATTGGTGACCGTTTTGAGGGGGAGCTATCAGCCAGAAGCGGCCACTCGATCCACCTCAGCCTCCAGCTCTGCTGGAAACCAGGAACGATTGCCGCCCTGCTTCCGCCTCTATCCACCCAGCACGCCCGGACTGGAACCCGACCTGGTCATTTCAACGGGTCATAGGTGACCAATGTCTTCGGCTCCAGATACGCGCTCATCCCCCACCTGCCCATTTCGCGCCCAAGGCCTGATTGCTTGAATCCACCGAAGGGGGCGCGCGGTTCGTGGGCCAGGGTGTTGATGAGCACGCGTCCCGAATCGATCTGAAGGGCGAGGTTCATACAACGCTCGGGACTTTTTCCCAGCACCAGGGCGCTCAGCCCATAGTCCGTATCGTTGGCAATACTGATCGCATCAGCGTCATCCTCGTAGGGGATGATTGTCAGCACGGGGCCGAAGATTTCCTCACGCGCGATGCGCATCCGGTTGTTGGCCTCAGTGAAAATCGTGGGCTTCACGAACCATCCGGCGTGCAAGCCTTCCGGGCGCCCTTCGCCACCCGACAGTAACCTCGCGCCTTCTTCCTGGCCGATACGGATGTAGCGCTGCACCCGTTCCCACTGTTTCTGGCTCACCATGGGGCCGATGTCGGTGTCGGCGTTGCGCGGATCGCCCGATTGAATCTGTGAGACACCCTCCTTGGCAATCCGCTCGAACTCTGCCAGCCGGCTGCGCGGCACGAGGATGCGAGTGCCCGCGATGCAAGCCTGGCCACTGTTGAGAAATCCGGCCTGCAACACCAGCGGCATGACTGCCTGGAAATCCGCATCGTCAAGCACCACGGTGGGCGACTTGCCGCCGAGTTCCAGCGTCACGCGCTTGATGGTGTCAGCACCGGTTTTGACCAGATGTTGGCCGATAGCGGACGACCCCGTGAACGAGATTTTGGCAACGTCGGGGTGACGGGCGATTTCCTCGCCGACCACATTGCCTCGTCCGTTGACGATATTGAATACACCCGGTGGCAGCCCCGCTTCGTGCAACGCCCTGACCACGACCTGCGTCTGCAACGCGCTCATCTCGCTGGGCTTGATGACGGCGGTGCAGCCTGCCGCCAGCGCGGTGGCCAGCTTGTTGCAGATAAAACCCGCATTGCTATTCCAGGGTGTGATCAGACCGGTAACGCCCAGGGGCGTCAGAATGACCCTGGCCATGCCGACCTGCTCCTCGAATTCGAACGCTTCCAGTACATTGATTGCTTGCGCGATCACGTCAGCCGCATAAGTCGCCATCGAGCGCCCGCGGGCCATAGGTGCGCCATATTCCACCAGGATGGCTTCCAGCAGTTCTTCCTCCTTTGCCGCCACGGCCCGGTGCATGCGTCGCAGTGCCTCAATGCGCTCCTCCCGGCTGGTAAGCGCCCACGCCGGGAACGCAGCCTTGGCGGCGGCGATGGCACGCTGTGCGTCCAGCGCATCGCCCAGCCGAACCTGACCGATGACTTCCTCGGTGCTCGGGTTATGAAGGTCGAACCATTCCTGACCGTTTGGAATGACGAACTCACCGTTGATGTAGATGTGTTCAATGCGTTGCATGGCAACTCCTCACTCAAAATGACTCGCCTGAACCGAGCCTCTGTGAAGGAAGTTTAAGAAGGGATCATTGTTCCGATAAGCTATCCTTTGACTTATGAAGCATCCGCAATTTCAGGACAATCCATGCACAGAACAGGAATGACCGAACTGGAAGTGGTTCTGGCCGTTGCTCGCCGCAGCAGCTTTCGTGGCGCAGCACAAGAGTTGGGCATGTCCACCACCGCCGTGAGCAGTGCGGTGGCCGGCCTGGAAGCGCGCCTGAAGGTGCGCCTGTTCAATCGCTCCACGCGCAGCGTTGCCCTCACCGACATCGGGCAACGCTATGTGGAACGCATCGCCCCGGCGTTGGCACAGATCAAAAGTGCCGGCGAAGAGGCCAGCGTCGGCCCCGACAAGCCCAGCGGCACACTGCGTATCAATGCACCGCATGGCGGGGCCTATCTGCTGCTGGAGCCGCTGTTCAAGCAGTACGCTCAGCGCTATCCCGACGTGCGCATCGACATCGTCAGCGAATCAGGCATGGTCGACATCGTCGCCGGAGGTTTCGACGCGGGGATTCGCCTGGCAGAGTCGGTGCCACAAGACATGATTGCCGTAAAACTGTCAGATGACATTCGAATGCTTGTGGTGGCAACGCCCGAGTATCTCGAACGCCAGGGTGTGCCCGAGCATCCGCAAGACCTGCTCAGCCACCAGAGCATTGGCATGCGCATGGCCCACGGCGGCCTCTACCAATGGGAACTGGAGCGAAACGGTGAAAAGTTGCAGATGAATCTGCCGGTGCGCTTCATTTTCAACGAGATGCTGGCTATCAAACAGGCCGTGGTGTTGGGCCTTGGCATCGGTTTCATTTCCGAGTGGTTCATACAGGAAGAACTGGCCAGCGGCGCCCTGGTGCCAGTGCTGGTACCGTGGTGCCCGTCGTTCGGCGGTTTGAGGCTTTACTACTCGGGCCATCGCTTCGTACCGCCGCGATTACGCGCATTGATTGATCTGGCGCACGCGCTGCGGCCCACTGTGGTTTGAGCATGTCGCTATGGGCCGTTTTCGGCCAAAAGCAGACATTAACGTCGGAGATAAACGGCGGCTGATAAGTTGGCAAAATCGGCCAATCAGACGTTCATGTCGATCAATCCGCTAGTCCCTCTCATGCTCGGCCAGCCGGCATGAATGTCCCGCAAGTGGGGCAGTCAACGCCATCGCTCGCCATTTGCATAACCCCCTCGCCGCACTCCGGGCAAACCTGCCCCCCATAACCGGGAGCCATTTCTCGCAGCAACGCGGCTTGCGATGAAACGGCAACAGCCCCTAGCGAAAAGCATGCTCACAATTAGCGTGCCCTGGCTCACCCCCCTACAAAATACCTGTACAGAAATAGCACTACGCATTTTTACAGCGCTCGCAGGATTCTATCGGCCCAAAGAGGGCCTTGGGCTGTATCGCCGCCAAACAGTAGTCAGCCCGATAGCCGGGCCTCTATTCCTGGCGCTTGCCAGAAACCGGAGGTTACTGACCGTTCATCGGGATTGGGTGATGTCATGACGACATCGCTCCGATATAGTTGTACAAGAGTTGTACAAGAACAAATTCTTGTACAAGATTCCACCGACTAGGAAATAACGCCGCGACTCGTTGCCGTCGAACAAAAGAATGCCTGCGCAGGATGCGGACCAAGGGCGAATACATACCCTTGCAGGTGTCCCTAAATTGCTCCTCCCACTACGCAGGTACATCATGCCAACGCACACTCCCCGGCTCTCTACACGGACCAGTCTCTATGCCGGCTATGCCAGCCTGCTCGCGTTTATGTTGCTGATCGCCGCTATCTCGCTGTACGCCCTGGCTAACAGTAATAAGGACTTTTTTCTCTACGTTAATGGCGTTGATGCACGTACCCGCCTGGCCAACACACTGAACGACGCCGCCGCCCAGCGTGCGATTGCCCTGCGTAACATCGCCTTAAACAGCAATGTCACCGCGAGAGGACAGCAGCGAGGCGCGATTGCCGCCAACGAACAATTGGTGGCCAGCAGCCTCGCCGCGCTACGCCAGGCAACTGATAACCATGGTGATGTGTCGCCCAAAGCACGTGAACTGTTCTCAACCATCGAGCAGGTCGAGAGCCGCTACGAACCGGTAGCGCACACCATTGCCGAACACCTGTTCAAGGGTGAAAACGATGAGGCCCTGCGCATGGTCAGCGAGCAGTGCACACCATTACTGGCCGAGCTGACACAGGCAATTGGCGAATACCTGCGCTACACCAACCAGAGAGCAGACCTGCAGGTCAGCGAAAATGACGAACACTATCTGTCACAACGCAACCTTCTGCTCGCCATTACTGCGCTGGCCGTCTTACTAGCAGCGGTACTGGGCTACGTCATCAGCCGCAACCTGCTGCGCGCGCTGGGTGCCGAACCGAGTGAACTCAACCAGCTCGCCCAACGGGTTGCCAACGGCGATTTGCGCGCTAGCGAACGCACGATTGAGCCACCACAAGCCAGCATCATGGCCGCCCTGCTGAGCATGCAGGAGAACCTGCGGGACATGACCAAGGGCATAAACCTGTCCTCACAGACCGTGGCCGAATCCAGCCAGGAGCTTAGCCAATCGAGCCTGAGAAACGCCGAAAGCGTGGCCATGGCACAGTGCGAGGTCGAGCAGATCGTCACCGCCGTTCACCAAATGGCCGCCACCGTGCAGGATGTCGCGCGCAACGCCGAATCCGCCGCCAGTGCCGCCAGCGAGGCCGATAGCGCGGCCCTGTACAGCCAGCAGAAGGCCAAAGATGCCGTCAACATGATCGGCGAGCTGGCCGAGACAATCGAACAGTCCAACATGGCCATGGGCCGGCTGAAGAATGAAACCGGCAATATCGGCGGCGTGCTTGAAGTGATCAAGTCGGTGGCCGACCAGACCAACCTGCTGGCCCTCAATGCAGCCATCGAAGCTGCCCGTGCTGGCGAGGCCGGACGCGGCTTCGCGGTGGTAGCCGACGAGGTGCGCAGCCTGGCACAGCGTACCCAGAAGGCCACCTCAGAGATCGAGGGGCTGATCGCCAGTCTGCAGAAAATTGCCGACGAGACCTCGCAGCATATGCAACGCTGCAAGAGCTCCAGTGCGCAGTCGGTGTCCGGCGTTTCCGAGGCCGGTGACGCGGTAAGCACGATCGTAACCATGATCGAGCGGATCAACGGCATGAACCACCAAATCGCCGCTGCCGCCGAGCAGCAGAGTACCGTTGCCGAGCAGATCAGCCGGGGCATCGTGACCGTCAGCGAAAGCGCCGAGCAATCCGCTGCAGCCTTCCGCAGCGCTCAGCAGGAAAGCGAAGGACTGGCACGCACCAGCGTGACATTGCGAGAGAACATCTCGCGCTTTCAGCTCTAGGGTCTGTTGCCGTTTCATCGCAAGCCGCGTTGCTGCGAGAAATGGCCCCCAATTAGCAGCAGGACGCAGGTAATGGTCCGATTCCTGTAGCAACAGCGGGGGCCATTTTCCTAGCGGCCTTATGGTCTGACCACAATTGTGCAATACCTGCCATTTTTGAGCGTCTGCTTTTGGCCAAAAGCAGACTGTGGACAGGTAGCCGTTGATGTCTCTACGCTGGACAATCTAGTGACAGCACAGCGGTAAAAAAGGAGTAGTCACGTTGGAAGTTGCCATTGATCGAGATAGCGTTCATGCAGGAGATGATCTGGGAAGCCATGCGACGTCGATCACACTCGATCCATCAGCAACGCTGCGCGCCTTAATCGAAGTGATACAAGAAGCCGGCTACTTACCGGGTATCAATGGAGGCAAGGCTACTTGGATTATTTGGTCGTCTGACAAACCAATAGGTGTTTTAGCGCAGCAATGGCCAGCACCTAAATTGACCGTGCCGCCCGAAAGCACCGTTGATCAATATTTCGGAAATACCGAACCTCGCCTTCTGTTCAGATATTGGTGTCAGGCAGATCCAGATGAGGTCTTTTCGAATATCAAGACCGGAAATAAGCCACCTTCACGATTTTAGGATTGGCGGTGGACATTTCTGTCGATCAATGCGGTTCAGATGACTGCTTTGGGTCGAAAGCAGCCGGTCAAGACTGACCGCTTTAGACCCGAAGCGGACACTTCTGTGTGCCATACAGGTAATGAAGGATGTGCGGCGCAGAGTCGATCAACGATTGCTTTCGTCTAGAAGCACGGTTACGCCTCTGCTTTAATCAGCACGCCACTCTTAACCCGCGCATCCAGAATCGCGGAAAACGCTTCAAAATCGTGCGCGGATTCCGGGGCCACATACATCAAGTTGCCAAAGTGGTCGGCGTAGTCTTGAAGGTAAAGGCCATTGCTCCCGTAATACTGTTGCGCAATCTCATTTCCAGCGTCGTTCAAGTCCTCCTCGGTAAATTTGCCATCGCAATACCTAAAGAGAAACTCGGTGGCGGAGAGTTCGCCGCTGACCACGTGGGCGACGGCTTCAGGCTCTTCCTCGGCGTGAAAGTCGCCAGCCCAGCCTTTAATAAAACACCATCTTAAGAACAGCGCTATGTGTGTGCCGCCATGTTCCGGTGGTTGGCCTGCTGGAAAGTCTCCGCCATGGTGCCAGCTTGCATCATCGTATTTCATGGGCGTCCTTGAGATGTTTTGCGTTGAAAACGGGAGTTCGATTTATCACGATCTCGCAGGGATAAGGTAGGTCTGTTTTAACGTTCAGCCACCCCACGCAGTATCTTGGGTCATTGAACCGTCCGTATCGACGTGATCGCCAGGAAGGTCGTCGGCCCATCGGGACCGGACGGCCCCCGATAGCACCCTTGCGCCTGGAGGTGATGAACCGCTGCGGCGGTCAGTTCCCAGGCCATGCTTTCATCCTGAATGGCAAAGGCCTGGTCGTCGCCAAACAGGTCAAACCCCGTGATGGCTTGAAGCTGCTTGAGTGGCAGCGCGGCCTCGCGCAATGCAGGGTCGACGCTAGGGTTGCTCCAGGCCCATTTCCAGGTGCTGAATTTACCCGAGTAGCTGCCGATGCTTACGACGTCTGCCACGACGGCCAGCCTGTCGTGGCTGTCGAAGAACTGGAGTACCCCCGTGGATTGTTCGAACCACCAACGGGCCATTTCGCCCAGCCCGTAAACCCGGCTCAACTCCGTCTGTTTCAGTGACAGCTCATCCATCACTTGCGCCAAAAATGCTTCAAATTCATGGTCCGTCATGGACGTCTCCTTGTTGTGCAGGAAAAGCCAGCCGATACCTGACTTCCTCCAGTGTCACGCCGCCCCTTATCAGGTTGCGCTCACTGCCGGCATCCGCGACACAGCCTGCCCTGCGATAAAACCGGATCGCTCTTTCATTAAGGCTCAAGACCCAAAGCGTCACCCCCTGAAACCCACACTCCCTCAATGTCTGCAGGCCGGCCTTCCACAAGGCCAGCCCGGCGCCCGTTTGCCAATACCGGGCTAACACGTAGATGGCCATGACTTCGCCGGTGTTTGCCCCAGCCGCATCTTCGTCACGGCTGGCGCCCACAGAGATCCAGCCGACGACTTGCTTATCCACCTGCGCGACCCACACGTTGGACTCATCCGATTCTAACGCGCGCATCCAGAAGGATTCACGCTGAGCCAGGGTGGCTTCCAGCGAACTCAGGTATTGAGCAGGCATCAGGTCACGATACGCGGCTTGCCAACTGCTGATATGCACCTGGGCAATGGTCTTTGCATCAGAGGGTAATGCCTTGCGGATCATTGAAGTATTCCTGCTTCGTACTCTGGACAACAACGGTAGCGAATACAGGTAACGGATTTATTTTTTCATTCAGTAATCCGCCACCTTTCAGGCTTCGAAAAATTCGCTGTCTGGAAGCACACGCAGGCTGATATGTTTCGAGCCTCACGCAAAGGGAGGTGCCATGCAACCGTTAGCCACCAACGCCGCACTGCTGATCATCGACATGCAGCAAGGCATGAACGAACCGAAGCTGGGGCGACGCAACAACGCGGATGCTGAAGTGCAGATGCAACGCCTGCTAAAGGCGTGGCGGCAATCCAACCGCCCGGTCGTGCACATCCGGCACATGTCCCGCTCGCCCGACTCGGTGTTTTGGCCGGGCCAGCCGGGGTGCGAGTTCCAGCCCGCGCTGCAACCGCTTGCCCTGGAGCATGTGGTGGAGAAGAACGTTCCGGATGCGTTCACCGCGACAG
This sequence comes from Pseudomonas simiae, assembly GCF_000934565.1. Taxonomy (NCBI): domain Bacteria; kingdom Pseudomonadati; phylum Pseudomonadota; class Gammaproteobacteria; order Pseudomonadales; family Pseudomonadaceae; genus Pseudomonas; species Pseudomonas simiae. The sequence goes on from NZ_CP010896.1 coordinate 3,229,369, forward strand.
GGTTGGAGCGTTGGCTGCACGTGCGTGGGATCCGGCAATTGGTGATCGCCGGCGTGATCACCAACAACTCGGTCGAGTCCACGGCACGCTCAGGCGGCAACCTGGGCTTTGCGGTGACGGTGGTTTCAGACGCCTGCTACACCTTCGATCAAGTCGATTTATCCGGGCGCCTTTGGCCTGCTGAAGACGTGCATGCGTTGTCGCTGAGCAACCTGGCGATGGACTATGCCGGGGTTGTAGAGACCGACGAAATACTGGCTCATTGCTGAGTGGAGCCGTCATGCATTCGGTGCACCGAATGCGTCAGCATTGGACCCGCTGAAGATAGTCTTCCAGCGTATCGACATGCGCTGAAGAAACCACCGCCCCAACATACCCATCAGGACGCACCAGCACCCACTCGCCAATCGCCAGCCCATAGATGCGTTGAAAGTGCCCCTGGTCGTCGATCAGCTCGCCGCCGGCCCCAACCGTATGAATCTGCACACCAGGCCGCGCCTTGACTAAGCCACCCGCCACGCCGTAGCCCAGCAGTGTCCAGTGGGGTCCCTGAAAAAGGTTGAACAACCGCAATGCCTGCCCAGCGGCACCCCGGACCGGCGCGTCCGGCGCTCGGTCGCCGGCGGCAACGCCGTTGCGCACGGGGTGCTGCAACGCCAGCGAGGACGTGGGGTAGCCGATGTCCAGTTGGTGCACTTCCCTGCCCCGCCGCAGCTCGCCGATGTTCATCTCGCCGAGCAGTTGGGTGGACAAACCGAGCACCGAGGCGGCGACCGGCCGGCGCTCCTGTTCGTAGGTGTCGAGCAAACCATCAGGCGCTCCCTGCACCACCGCAGCCAGCTTCCAGCCGAGGTTGTAGGCGTCCTGCACACTGGTATTGAGGCCCTGGCCACCGGTGGGCGGATGGATATGGGCGGCGTCCCCCACCAGCAGCACCCGGCCCTGGCGGTATTGATCAGCCAAGCGTGCGTTCATGGTGTAGGCCGACGACCAGGTCACGCTGTGTACCTGGAGACCGCCGCGGCCGGTGCGCTGGGCGAGCAGGTGCGTGAGCCCTTCGGCGCTGAAGTCGATGTCGACATCCGCCGGGATCGGCGCCTGGATCTGAAACAGGTCGGTGCCGGCCAGCGGACATATCGCAATCTGGCGCTGCCCATCACCCTCTCCGAAGCGGTGCCAGGCATCACGTGTGAGGCCGCTGAGTACCACATCTGCCACCAGGGCACGTACACCAAGGGTCTTGCCGGGGAAGCCGATATCCAGGGCGTGCCGGACAAAGCTGCGACCGCCATCGGCACCCACCAGCCAACGTGCACGAACGCTTTCTTCGCCGGCCTTGCCGAGCAGTCGCGCGGTGACGCCCTCGGCATCCTGTTCGAACCCCACCAGCTCACAACCAAACTCAGGCTGGTGGCCCAGTTCAAGCAAACGTTCGCGCATCACCTGTTCGGTCAAAAACTGCGGCACCATCAACGGTTGCTGGTAGGGCTCAGCGGGTGTCGGGGCGTTGGTTTGGGTGAATTCGACGTCGCGGTAGCTGCCATCGTCGCGGTAGCGCCGGTCAGTCGGATAGACTCCACCCACGGCCATCAAACGATCGAGAAGCCCCAGGTCTTCGAAGACTTCCTGAGACCTGGGCTGGATGCCCTTGCCACGGGAGCCGGGGAAAGGCTGCTGGTTCTTTTCGATCAAGCGAAAGGTGATGCCCCTTCTCGCCAGGTCGATCGCCAAGGTCAGGCCAGCGGCACCGGCACCGCAAATCAGTACATCGACAGCGAATTGCGTTTTCATACTGGATCACCTATATGTGCAATACGCACATATTAAGAGAGGCCAACACTGTGTCAATAAAAAATGTGCAAAACGCACATATATCTGCCCAACTGCGTGACCTGCATGGCTCATTAGTTGAGATCGTGGGGGTGATGAACCGCCCGCAACGCGACGAGGCGATGGTCCGCGAAGCTGGGATTTCCCTGGACCGCGCCCTGTTTCCATTGCTGGTGCTGGTAGAGCGGCTGGGTCCGATTGGTGTGGTCGAACTGGCCGACCGCGTAGGCCGCGACTACACCACGGTGAGCCGGCAGGTGACCAAGCTGGAAAGCTTGGGCCTGGTGTTGCGCCAGGCAAGCGCAATTGATCGCCGCGTGCGAGAGTCGGTGATTACCGATAAAGGCAAGGCCATGACTGACCGTGTCGATGACGCGCGGGAGAGGATCGGTGTGTCGATCTTCTCCACTTGGGAGGAAGGTGATTTCGACAACCTGGTGCGGTTGATGCGCAAGTTTGCAGAGGACATCAAGGCCGATTCAGTGCGTGCGACGGAGGGCATCGCCTAGGGCCATCTACGTTTCCTGTGGCAAGCGGGGCAAGCCCGCTCGCCACACTGCGTCAATCCAGTGCCAGTTCCACCCCCCCACCGTTCAACCGCACCGGCCACACCCGCAGGCGCTGGTCCGGTGCCTCCAGGCATTGCCCATCTTCCAAGCGGTAATGCTGCTTATAGATCGGCGCCGCCACCACCAGGTCGCCCTTGATACTGCCGATCAAGCCACGTCCGATAACATTGGCACCGGATTCCGGGTCATGGTTGTCAATCGCGTACAAGGTCTGGTCCTGCGCGCCCGGCAGGTAGAACAGCGCCACTTGCGCGCCGTCCAACCACACCACCACGCCGGAATTGCTCACCAGGTCGGACTCGCTGCACACACGTTTCCAGGTGGCCAGGTTGCGTTGGGTATTGAGCTGACTCATCAGGCAATCTCCTCGGTGACGGGAATCAGGTTGAGTTCGGCCGCCATGATCGGCCGACGCTGACCGCGTTCCTGGACGAAGTGGATGTCCGGGTCGGGGCGTTTGTCGTTGACGAAGGTGCGGAAGCGCTTGAGTTTTTCCGGGTCTGCGAGGGCGTTGGCCCACTCGCATTCGTAACGGTCGACGACTTGTTGCATCTGCGCTTCCAGCTCGGCACCCAGGCCCAGGCTGTCGTGCAGGATCACATCCTTGAGGAAATCCAGGCCGCCTTCCAGGCTTTCGCGCCATACCGAGGTGCGTTGCAGCTTGTCGGCGGTGCGGATGTAAAACATCAGGAAACGGTCGATGTATTGGATCAGCGTGGCGTCGTCCAGGTCGGTGGCGAACAGTTCCGCATGACGCGGGCGCATGCCACCGTTGCCGGCGATGTAGAGGTTCCAGCCCTTCTCGGTGGCGATTACGCCGACGTCCTTGCTCTGGGCCTCCGCGCACTCGCGGGTACAGCCGGACACCGCGAACTTGAGTTTGTGCGGCGAGCGCAGGCCCTTGTAGCGGTCTTCGATCTGCAGCGCCATTTTCACACTGTCCTGCACGCCGTAGCGGCACCAGGTGCTGCCCACGCAGGACTTCACCGTGCGCGTGGATTTGCCGTAGGCATGCCCGGTTTCAAACCCGGCGGCGATCAGTTCGCTCCAGATATCCGGCAGTTCGTGCAGTTGCGCCCCAAACAGGTCGATACGCTGGCCGCCGGTGATCTTGGTATAGAGGTCGTATTTCTTCGCCACTTCGCCGATCACAATGAGTTTATCCGCGGTGATCTCGCCGCCCGGAATACGCGGCACCACCGAGTAGGTGCCGTTCTTCTGCATGTTGGCCATGAACGTGTCGTTGGTATCCTGCAACGGCACCAGGGACGCATCCATGATCGGCTGGTTCCAGCACGAGGCCAGGATCGAACCCACCGCCGGTTTGCACACGTCGCAACCGGTATGGCCACGGCCGTGTTTGGCCAGCAGTTCGTCGAAGGTAATGATGCCTTCCACGCGCACCAGGGCGTACAACTCCTGCCGGGTATAGGCGAAATGTTCGCACAGGCTCTTGTCGACGCTGACCCCACGCGCAATCAGCTCATGCTCGAACACTTGCTTGAGCAACCCGGCGCAGCCACCGCAACCGGTGCAGGCTTTTGTCTGGGATTTGAGCAGGCCGAGGTCGCTGCAGCCGCTGTCGATGGCCGAGCAGATCGCGCCTTTGGTCACGTTATGGCAAGAGCACACGGTGGCCGATTCCGGCAACGCGCCAGGGCCCAGGGTCGGCGCGCCGACGGAGGATGGCAGGATCAGGCTGGCCGGTTCGGATGGCAGTGCGATGCCGTTCTGCATGTATTGCAGCAGGGTGTCGTAGTAGCTGTTGTCGCCCACCAATACGGCGCCGATCACCTGCTTGCCCGAGGCATCCACCACCAGGCGTCGATAGCTGGCGCTGGCTTCGTCGATGAACTGATAGCTGCGGGCGCCGGGGGTGTGGGCATGGGCGTCGCCGATAGAGCCCACGTCCACGCCGAGCAACTTGAGTTTGGTCGACATGTCGGCGCCCACAAACGGCTCGGCGGTCTGCTCGCAGAGCAGTGCAGCGACGCCTCGGGCCATCTGGTAGCCCGGTGCGACCAGGCCGAACAGGCTGCCGTTCCAAGAGGCGCACTCACCAATTGCGTAGATGTTCGGGTCGCAACTCAGGCACTCATCATTGATTACCACGCCGCCGCGCGGGCCGATGTCCAGGCCCGCTTGCCGCGCCAACGCGTCCTGGGCGCGGATGCCCGCGGAGAACACGATCAGGTCGGTTTCGAGGAACTCGTCATTGGCAAAATTCATGCGGTAACGGTAGTGCTCGCCCGCACTGATGGATTGGGTGGCGCGCGACAAATGCACCCCCACGCCCAACCGCTCGATCTGCGCCTTGAGCGCCAGGCCGCCAAAGTCGTCGAGTTGCACCGGCATCAAGCGCGGCGCGAACTCCACCACATGGGCTTCAAGGCCCAGGCTTTTCAGCGCGTTGGCAGCTTCCAGCCCCAGCAGGCCTCCGCCCACCACCACGCCACGCCGCGCATTGGCGGCGGCCTTGCGAATCGCGTCCAAGTCTTCAAGGGTGCGATACACCAGTCGTGAATCACCTTCGGCGCCGTCGATAGGTGGCACGAACGGATAGGAGCCGGTGGCCAGCACCAGTTTGTCATAGGCGACGCAGCCGTCAGCGGTAATCACCTCGCAGCGGGCGCGGTCAATCTCCAACACCGGCACGCCGAGATGCAGGGTTACACCCGGCGTCTGGTACAACGAGGCGTCGGACAAGGCCAGCGACTCGGCGTCGCGCCCGCTGAAATATTCGGACAGATGCACCCGGTCATAGGCGCGCATCGGCTCCTCGCTGAACACATGCAAACGGTAGTGATCCAGTGCGCCGCGCTCGATCAATTGCGCCACACAGTGGTGGCCGACCATGCCATTGCCGACGACGATCAAGGTTTTGAGATTGTTCATATAAAGCACCCGACAAAGCTCATCACGGTTTAAAAAAGCAAAAAAAAACGCCTGAAACCTTGCGGTTCCAGGCGTCTTTGCCTGTTCTTATGCGGGTTCGGATCAGGCGACTGCGCCGGATTCTCCGCTATTGCCCCTGGTGTCGATCGTCGTTGACCGAAGTGGGTTGTGGGGGAGCTTGCAGGGTCTGTGCCAAGCCGTCGGATACCCCGCTGCAACGCCGCTGGCGTCGACAACCCACGCTAAAACACCGCCCGCGGCGCCTCCAACTGGTGCGCCCCGCTTCATAAATGTGCACACCCCATCCTCTGCCGAACCGTTTTCTGGGGTGCGCGGACTTGCCCCGCGCCTCGGTCTCAGGAGTGTTGCTGCGCAGCCCGGTGCGGGGCAGGCCCGCTCATCACGACAGGCCGCGTTCCTCAACAAACCGCGCCTTGGACAACCTGGCGCGTGACTTGCTAGGAACACCCCAACCGAGCAGTCAACGCTGACTGCCCTCTCACGACAAAGGCGCCGTGTAATCCCCGTTCTCAACGGAGGGTTGCAAGGCGCCTTTTTTGTTTACGCAGGTTTTAGATGGCCAATCAGAGCATACGCAGTGTGTGTCCCTATTGTGGCGTGGGCTGCGGCATCGTCATGCAGGTAGAAAACAATAACGTGGTCAAGGTGATCGGCGACACGGCCCACCCCACCAACTTCGGCCGGCTGTGCACCAAGGGCACCACCTGCGGGCAAGCCATCGCCGACTCCGGCCGCATGGAAAACGCATATGTCCGCCAGGCCCGGGAGCATGACCCGGTGCGCATCGGCATAGACAAAGCCATCAGCGAAACCGCGCGCCGCCTGCGCCACATCCTCGACACGCACGGGCCGCAGGCATTGGCATTCTATGTGTCAGGGCAGATGTCGCTGGAAGCCCAGTACCTGATCAACAAATTGGCCAAGGGCTTCGTACGCACCCACCACATCGAGTCCAACTCTCGGCTGTGCATGGCCAGCGCCGGCAGTGGCTACAAACTCTCCCTCGGCGCCGACGGCCCGCCAGGGTCCTATGAAGATTTCGATCGGGCCGACCTGTTCTTCGTGATCGGCGCAAACATGGCTGACTGTCACCCCATCCTGTTCCTGCGCATGATGGACCGGGTCAAAGCCGGGGCGAAGCTGATCGTGGTCGACCCACGGCGCAATGCCACGGCGGACAAGGCCAACCTGTTCCTGCCGATCAAACCCGGCACCGACCTGGCGCTGCTCAATGGCTTGCTGCACCTGCTGGTGAAAAACGGCCACACCGACCCTGCCTTTATCGCCGCCTTCACCGACGGCTGGGAGGCGATGCCCGCGTTCCTGGAGGACTATTCGCCAGAGCACGTCGCCGTGATCACCGGCCTGGCCGAAGCGGATATCCGCCAAGCCGCCGACTGGATCGGCCAGGCCGCGGAGTGGATGAGCTGCTGGACCATGGGCCTCAACCAGAGTACCCACGGCACCTGGAACACCAACGCCCTGTGCAACCTGCACCTGGCCACCGGCGCCATTTGCCGACCAGGCAGCGGGCCGTTTTCCCTCACCGGTCAACCCAACGCCATGGGCGGGCGCGAAATGGGCTACATGGGCCCTGGGTTACCGGGGCAACGTTCGGTGCTGGTCGAGGCCGACCGCGCCTTTATCGAGGACTTGTGGCAGATCCCCCCTGACAGCCTGCCGCGCCAGGCCGGGGCTGGCACCGTGGCGATGTTCGAACAGATGGCCGCCGGGCAGATCAAGGCCTGCTGGATCATCTGCACCAACCCGGTCGCCAGCGTGCCCAATCGGCAAACCGTCATCAAGGGCCTGCAAACCGCCGAGCTGGTGATCACCCAGGACGCCTTTCTCGACACCGAGACCAACCGTTACGCCGATATCCTGTTGCCCGGCGCGCTATGGGCCGAGGCCGAAGGGGTGATGATCAACTCCGAGCGCAACCTGACATTGATGCAAAAGGCCGTCGACGCCCCCGGCGAAACCTTGCCCGACTGGCAGATCATCGCCAGGGTCGCCAGTGAGATGGGTTTTGCCGAGGCCTTCACTTACGCCTCGGCGTCCGAGGTGTTTGAGGAAATCAAACGCGCCTGGAACCCCAAGACCGGCTACGACATTCGCGGCGCGAGCTACCCGCGCCTGCGTGAGAAGCCGCTGCAATGGCCCTGCGCATCGGACACTGCAGCGGACCGCAACCCGATCCGCTACGTGGACAAAGGCCCCGTCACCTTCGCCACCGACAACGGCAAAGCCCAGTTCCTCGCCCGACCCCATATGCCGCCGGCGGAACTGCCCGATGAGGCGTTCCCCTTTGTACTCAATACCGGCCGTGTGCAGCACCAATGGCACACCCTGACCAAGACCGGCAAGGTCGCCACCCTGAACAAACTCAACCCCGGCCCCTTCGTCGAATTGCACGCCGAAGACGCCGCCCGCCTGGGCATCAAAGACAAGGACCGGGTTGAAATACGTTCCCGCCGCGGCCACGCGGTGCTGCCCGCCGTGATCACCGACCGCGTGCAGCCAGGCAACTGCTTTGCGCCCTTCCATTGGAACGATGTGTTCGGCGACAACCTGGCGATCAACGCGGTGACCAACGACGCCGTCGACCCGATCTCCTTGCAACCGGAGTTCAAATGCTGCGCCGTCGCCCTGGCCCGCGTTGAGCTGATCGGCCTGCAGTCCCTCGACCGCCCTTCCCCCGTAGCTGAGGACACCGCCATGTCGCGCCTCGACGCCTTCGCCGAAATCGCCGGCATCCGCCACCTGTCTGCGCCGCCACTGAGCGACAGTGAGCGCACCTACCTCGCTGGCTTCCTCAGCGGCCTGCAAGCCAACGCCGCACGCCAGGCCGTCGGCATCCCGGCCATGCCCACGAATGCGCCATTGGCGGATGCCTCGCGGCTGTGGCTGAACGGCTTGCTCGGCGCACTGTTCAGCCCTACAGAATCCCTCGCAACCCCCTCCCCGGCCGTCACCTTGTTGTGGGCCTCGCAAACCGGCAACGCCGAGGCCTTGGCCGAACGTTTTGCCAAGCGCCTGCGCGACGCGGGTATCAGCGTGGAACTGAGCGCGATGTCGGACTTCCCGGCGAGCAAACTGGCGAGCACCCACACCCTGGCGTTGATCAGCAGCACCTTTGGCGACGGCGACCCACCGGACAATGGTGAAGGTTTCTGGCACAGCCTCAGCACCGCCGAGACGCGCCTGGAGTCGCTGCGCTTCGCGGTGCTGGCCCTGGGCGATCCGAATTACGACCAGTTCTGCAACCACGGCAAACAACTCGACCAACGCCTGCTGGAACTGGGCGCCACCCGCCTGCTGGAACGCGTCGACTGCGATACCGAATTTGAAGCGCTGGCCGATGCCTGGCTAGTGCGCTTCCAGCAAACCCTCGCCCCGGCAAAACCCGTCGCACTCGCCACACCCGCGGGTAAAACCAAGCTGTATGGTTCACGCCTGCTGCTTAACCGCCAGCTCAACCCGCTGAGCGCCCACAAGGAAACCCGCCAGTTCGCCCTGGACCTAGCCGACTCCGGGCTGACTTATGAAGCCGGTGATGCGCTGGGCGTACGGCCACGCAACTGCCCCGAACTGGTCAACGAACTGCTCGACCTCACCCGCTTGAAGGCCAGTACCTGCGTGAACGTCGACACGTTCGGCGACGTGCCCCTGCAACAGGCCCTCACTCAGCACTTCGAAATCGCCCGGCCCAGCAGCGACACCCTCGCCTTCATCGCCGAGCGCAGCGCCAACCCTGGCCTCAAGCACTTGCTCAACCCCGAGCATAAGGCCGAACTGAATGACTGGCTGTGGGGCCGGCAACTGGCGGATGTGCTACAGGAATACCCCATCGAGTGTTCGGCGGATGAGCTGCTGGGCACGCTCAAACGCCTGCAACCGCGCCTGTATTCAATCGCATCAAGCGCCAAGGCCCACCCCCATGAAGTGCACCTCACCGTGGCTGCCGTGCGATATGGCAAGCGTAAGGGCGTGTCCTCGACCTTCCTGGCCGACCGTGTCGGCGACGGCGAAGTGCCGCTGTTCGTGCAGCCCTCCAAACACTTCCGCACACCCACTGACGGCGACGTGCCGATGATCATGATTGGCCCCGGTACAGGAATCGCCCCATTCCGTGCGTTCTTGCAGGAGCGTCGCGCGCTGGGTCATCAGGGTCGCAACTGGTTGTTTTTCGGCGAACAGCACGCGGCCAGTGATTTCTACTACCAGGATGAACTGCAAGGCATGCAACGCGACGGCCTGCTCAGCCATTTGAGCCTGGCGTTTTCCCGCGACCAGGCGCAAAAGGTCTACGTGCAGGACCGCATCCGCGAACAGGGTGCCGAGCTGTGGCGCTGGTTGCAGGATGGCGCCAAGCTGTACATCTGCGGCGATGCCAGCCATATGGCGAAAGATGTCGACCAGGCCCTGCGCCACGTCGCGCAAACCCACGGCGGGCTTGGCGTTGAGGGTGCCGTGGATTACTGGCGTCAGCTGAGTGAGCAGAAGCGTTATTTGCGTGATGTGTACTGATTGGATACAGAACAATAAGCACTTTGTATTGTGTACAAAAAACCCTAAAGATTTACCGGCTACGGGCCGAAACAGCAGTGATAGCAAATCGCCGCAAACCTGATACAGGCGCGCGACGATTTGGCCGCCCTTCACGCTGATGGTCGTCTCGATGAAAATAAAAAATAAGCTGGTACTCGCCTTTGTCTCGGTTGCTTTCATTCCGGTAAGCCTGGTGGCCGTGATTTCAGTCATGAACGCACGAACCGAAGCGGTGGATCAGTTCATCGACGGCAGCACCCGGGAAATCCGCCAGATCGATGGCAACATCCGCCAATTCTTCGACGGCACGCTGCAGAACGTCGATCAGATGGCCACCGATTCTGTATACACCTCCGTCAACACACTGAAGAACTATCAGCCCGCGGACGCGGCCAGCCAGCCCATGCCCGCCGAAGCGCAAACGGTGATCGAGCGCTTCGCGCGCTATGGCGCCACACACCCAGCAGCAGCGATCCTGTCCATCGGCCTGGAAGACGGCACCTACGCCAAATGGCCGGATGACCCGCAACTGGCCAAGTACGACCCGCGCACCCGGCCCTGGTACAAAGCAGCCATGGCCAGCCCCGGCAAGACTGTGCGCACCCCCGCGTATTACTACGACAAAGACGACGTCGCCCTGGTGGGCACCGCGCGCGCCCTGCTGGAAAACGGCAAGGCCAAGGGCGTATTCGTGGTCAGCGTCTCGCTGAAAAACCTCACCGAACTGGTCAAGAGCATCAAGTTGGGCGAAAGCGGCTACGTGATGCTGGTCGAAGACGGCGTGGTGCTGGTGGACCCGCGCAACGCCGCGCACAATTTCAAGCCGCTCAAGGACCTGGGCGCGGCCTATGCACAGTTGGCCGAGACACCACAGGGCTCCACTGACGTGGTGATCGACGGCGTGCACTACATGGCCAACGTGTGGACGTCCCCCGGTCTAGGCTGGCGTTATATCGGGCTGATCGAACACCGTGAAGTCATGGCCGAAGCCACACGCATGACCTACCTCACCGCCCTTATTGTCGGTGTGCTGGTGCTGATCTTCGGACTGATCGCGGCGGCCTTCTCCAAGGTCATCGTCAAGCCTATCGGGCAGGTCAGCACCGGCTTGCAGTCCATTGCCCAGGGTGAAGGCGACTTGCGCCACGAACTGCAGGTCCAGGGCAAGGATGAAACCGCCGAACTCGCGGGCTGGTTCAACAAGTTTCTCGCGGCGATCCGTCAACTGATCCAACACATCGGCGCGGCCTCGGCCAATTTGCAGAACGCCTCCAAGGTCAACAGTGAGGTGGCGCACAATATGAATGAGGCGGCCGGACGCCAGCGTGAGGCGGTCGAGCTTGTATCCACTGCGTTCAACGAGATGGTCGCCACTGCCAACGAAGTCGCACGGTCCTGCAGCGGCGCGGCGGAATCCGCCGAGAACGGGCACCGTCGCGTGGCCGAGGGCAAGCAGCAGATCGAAGTCACCACCGATAACGTCAACCGCCTGGGGCGCCGCCTGACGGAATCATCCCAGGCCATGGTCGAACTGGAAGCCGGCAGCCGCAGCATCAACCAGATCCTCGGCACCATCCGTGCGATTGCCGAACAGACCAACCTGCTGGCGCTCAACGCGGCTATCGAGGCCGCCCGTGCCGGTGATCAGGGCCGTGGTTTTGCGGTGGTGGCCGACGAAGTACGCGCCCTGGCCAAACGCACCTCCGACTCCACCGGCGAAATCGAACAACTGCTCGGCACCCTGGAAAACAAGACCCAGGAAGTCACGCAAAAGATGGGCAGTTGCCTGGACCTGTCGCGGGCCAGCGTGTCGTCCATCGAAAGCGCGCGGGACAGCTTTGAAGGCATCCAGACGTCGGTCAACGAAATCCGCGACCAGAACCTGCAAATCTCCGCCGCCGCCGAGGAACAACACAGCGTGGCGGAAGAGATCAATCGGCACATCCAGCAGATCTACGACGAGGCCCGCCTGGTGGAAAGCCTGGCCAACTCGGCGCAGGACGATTCGGGACGGTTGTCCAACCTCTCGGATGAGTTGAATGGGCTGGTGGGACGGTTCAAGTCGTAGGACCCGTGTGGTTTGGTTATACCGGCGAGCACCCGTAGCACTACGCTCGCTGTGAAACCATCCAGCTCAGAAAGGCCTGAAGTCGGGCTGAGAATTTTTCACCATCGGCACTCGGGTTGCGGGCTTCAAACAGGAAGAACGCCACCTGAATCATCATCGTCGGATGCATCTGGACGAACAGCGCAACGTGCTCTTCGAGTGTCTGCGGCCACGTAGCCGCATCGGGCGAACGGAATACATGGGTCGCCCTGATCAACTTGCGTGACGCTTCACGCTGCCAGCGAAGCCGCTCCAATTCGCTGTCGGCGCCTGCGATGCGTGTGAGGTAGTCGGTCAAAACCTTTTCGAAGTCACCGTTCATGGCCAAGGCAATTTCCACGGAAGGCCGAAACCGCTCAACGTGCAGCGCAAGGTCCTCCCCCCATACACATCGGCAATGGTGCTTGAGCCAGAATCCCCAGCTGTTCAGGTTTTCGGCCGCCACTACTTCCCCACGGCTGCCAATATCGAAATCGACCTTGGTGACTTGCGAATGCCGGCGCTCCAGGTCGCGCCGGATTGCTTCCAACCGTTCCAGTACCTGTGAAGTCGGCGGCTGGCGCAGCACCAGCGTGAGATCAAGATCGGAAACACCAGGGACGGCATCACCGCGCGCCACACTGCCATAGAGGTAGATGCCCTCCACTCCTAGCTCTTCGTGCGAGAGCGCGGTGCAGGCATCTTCAAGCAATGACTGAAACTCGCTCTGCACGGGCGTTTCTGGGATTGTGAGGACAAAACCTTCGGCGTCGACGCCGTTAAAATGCGTTGCACTCACGAACGAAGCACCTCAATCCCCCCCTCCTCCCACGCGAACGTTGATTGGCCCGAGGCGATCTTGCCGCACAATAGCTGCAGGGTTGGCATGGTTGCAGGCTCCCTCACTGAACTGAACGTCGCTTGAAATGCTCATAAAACGCCCACGCTGCCACATTCTTGTCCTTGGACTCCAGCATGATGTCGAAGCGATCGAAAAACTGCAGCGCGTAGTCGTTGGTCCAGCGGTTCCACATTTGCGCGCTGTGGGCGTACAGGTCGCGCTTGGCGACCACCTTCAACAACGCATCCATTTCCAGTTTGTGCTCGGCGTCGAAACCGAGCGCCTGCAAGACTTCCTGGGGCTGAGAGTAATGCATGGTAGGGCGCACGCCGCGCCAGCTTTCAATCACGCGGGCGACCCGTTCCGAGTGCGGGTCGATGTACTCGTTTTCATTGATCCAGCAATGATGGATATCCAGCACCACCGGCGCCAGGTCGGCAACTTGCAGGCAATGGTCGAGGCCATAGGTTTTTTCGTCGTTCTCGAAGGTGATGCAGTTGCGCGCCACTTCCGACAGCCGCGCCCACACCGCACGGGTGCCTTCCACACCCAGGCGACCGGCGATATGCACGTTGCATTTGAGGTCCTGGAAGCGCCGGCCGTAGCCCATCATGCGGATCATGTCGGCGTGGTATTCAAACTCGGCCAGGCTGTTTTCCACCACACCGGGGTTCTCCGAACCGAGCACGCAGTACTGCCCGGGGTGGAACGACAGGCGGATATCCGACGCACGCGCCAGCTCGCCAATGGCCGCGAAGCCTTCCTCCAATTGACGCTCGATGGCCGGGTCTGTGTACACGGCGGCGACTTTTGGGTGGCTGTAAAACGGCAGCAAATCGCTGCTCAGGCGCAGCATGCGCAAGGTCGGCGGCAGTTCGGCGACATAGGCCAGCAAGCGCAATTGGGCGGCCAGGTTGTGAGTGACCACTTCCACCAGCTTGTCGCGGGCCACTTGCGGCGTGACGCTGTCCATCCAGCGCAACGTGGTGGTGCGCGGATTGAAGGGGCCCTCGATCAACTTCAGGGCACTGGCGGACAGCAGGCGCTCGGGATGTCGGTACTGGCACGCAAAGCCGATGCGGGGGTGGGTCATGGAGTCGCCTGGCGAAAGCAAAGAATGGAATGATACGGCGTTAGGCCGGCGCCGCCCTAGAGGGTTCCCACTATTTCGAAACGTTTCACGCTGAACTTTCTCACACACGCTGCGTTCACTTCTTATGCGCTGCCCCGTCCAGGGGCGTTGTACAACAAGGAGCCGCCCCCCTATGACTACCCTTCCCGCCTACCGATACGCACCCGGGCCGCTGCATGCGACCTTGCTCGCCGGCACCGTGCCGTTGTTTCTCGGTGCCTTGCTCAGCGACATTGCTTACACCCAGACCTACCAGATTCAATGGGCCAACTTCTCGGCCTGGCTGATTGCCGGTGCACTGGTATTCGCAGGCTTTGCGTTTTTGTTTGCGCTGGTCAACCTGCTCCGTGCCGAACGCAAGGCCGGGCAACCCACACGATATGTCCTGTTGCTGCTGGTCACCTGGATACTCGGCCTGGTCAATGCCTTCCAACACGCCAAGGACGCCTACGCCTCGATGCCCGGCGGCCTGATCCTGTCGGCGATTGTCTTGCTGCTGACGTTGGCGGCCACCTGGACCGGCCTGCGCTCGGGAGGTGTTAAATGAAAACGTCCAGCACCCTGACCCTATTAAGCGCTGCGCTGCTGCTGACCGCATGTGGTGGTGAAGGCGACAAGACCCAGGCCCGTGGCCCCGACCCCAAGTTGCCGGAACAGCAAAGCAGCCTGCTACCCAGCATGAAGATTGCCGAGCCGGCCCCCTGGGGCGAACAGAAACCCAAGGTGCCGCAAGGCTACAGCGTCACCGCCATCGCCACTGACCTGGCCATCCCGCGCCAGACCCTGGTGCTGCCCAACGGCGACATCCTCGTTGCCGAAGGCCGTGGCGGCGGCGCGGCCAAGCTCAAGCCCAAGGATGTGATCGCCAGCCTGATCAAGGCCGAAGGCAACACCAAGGTCAAGAGCGGCAACCGCCTGACGTTGCTGCGTGACGCCGATGGCGACGGCACCTATGAACTCAAGACCGTGTTCGCCGAAAACCTCAACGCGCCATACGGCCTGGCATTTGCCAACGGCAAGCTCTACGTGGCCAACCAGGATGCACTGGTGAGTTTCGACTACGCCGACGGCCAGACCAAGGCCGCTGGCCCACCCACCAAGGTCACCGACCTGCCGGCGCAGATCAACCACCACTGGACCAAGTCCCTGGCGGTGAGTGCTGACGGCAGCCAGCTCTACGTGGGTATCGGCTCCAACAGCAACATCACCGAACGTGGCATGGAAGTGGAGATCGATCGCGCGATGGTCTGGCAGATCGACGCCGCAACCGGCGCGCACAAGCCTTATGCAACGGGCCTGCGCAACCCGACAGCGCTGACCCTGCAGCCTGACACCGGTCAACTGTGGACCGTTGTGAACGAACGCGACGAACTGGGCCCCGACCTGGTGCCGGACTACCTGACCTCCGTGCGTGAAGGCGCGTTCTACGGCTGGCCGTACAGCTACTGGGGCCAGAATGTCGACCCGCGTGCCCAGCCACAGAACCCGGCCAAGGTTGCCGCCGCGATCAAGCCGGATTACAGCCTGGGCTCCCACGTGGCAGCCCTTGGCGTGGACTTCTCTATCCCGGAAATGGGCGAGCAGTTTGCAGACGGCGTATTCGTCGGTGAACACGGCAGTTGGAACCGCGACAACCCGGTGGGCTACAAAGTGATCTTTGTGCCGTTCAGCAACGGCAAACCGTCCGGCGAGCCGATCGACTTCGCCACCGGCTTTCGCGGCGACGACGGCAAGACCCGTGGGCGCCCGGTCGGCGTGACGGTGGATCCAAAAGGTGCGCTGATCATCGCCGATGACTTGGCCAATACCATTTGGCGGGTGACACGTAACCGCTAAGCAAACCGTTTGACATGGTTGCCTGAAGCAACAATATAATTGCTTCAGGCAACTATTCGAGCATTTCAGCATGTCCACTCCCCTGCTTGTCGAACGCGCCGGCATCGTGCGCAGTTTCAATCGCTTCTACACCCACCAGATCGGCGTACTGCAGGAACACCTGCTGCAAAGCGACTATTCGCTCACCGAAATCCGCGTGATGTACGAATTGTCTACCCGCGGCGATCTCACCAGCGCGGACCTGTGTCAGATGCTCAGCCTCGACGCGGGCTACTTGAGCCGATTGACCAGTGGCTTCGAAAAGAAGGGCCTGATCCAGAAAGTCCGCTCCGCTACCGATGCACGGGCGGTGCAACTGCATCTCACCGACCACGGCCGTGCGGTGCTGAAGCCCCTGGAACAGCAGACCCAGAACGAAGTCATCACCCTGCTCGAGAACTTGCCTGAACCACAACAGCGGCAACTCACCGACGCCATGAAACGCATCCAGGCCCTGCTGCAAGGCACGGCGCCCAACTACCTGCTGCGCGATCCTCAACCCGGCGACATGGGCGTGGTGGTGCAGCAACAAACCGCGTTGTATGCCCGTGAATACGGTTGGAACTGGGAGTTCGAAGCGCTGGTGGCGGAGACTGTCGCCAAATACCTGAGGGCGTTTGATCCCACCTGCGAGCGTTGCTGGATCGCGGAAAAAGACGCTGAAGTGGTGGGTTCGGTGTTCGTGATCCGCCACGACGACACCACGGCCAAGCTGCGCATGCTTTACGTGGATGCCAGCGCGCGGGGCATGGGTATCGGCCAACGGCTGGTGGATGAGTGCGTACGCTTTGCCCGGCAGGTCGGCTACCAGCGCATGCAGCTGTGGACGGTGGACGTCCTCAGCGATGCGCGCAAGCTCTATCAGAAAGCCGGGTTCGAATTGGTCGAGGAAGAAACGATGGACAGCTTCGGCAAATCCCTGGTCAGCCAGACCTGGGCGCGTGCGTTGTGAAAGAGGCCCGCGCCGTTGCGGCGCGGGACATCGGACCTTACAGGTCAGTGATTTCCTTGTGACGCGGCACCAGTGTCTTCATCACACTCCAGGCCACCAAGTAGGCCAGCGCGCAGATGGCGAACATGATCATGTAGCCGGTGTGGATGTCACCGACCGACTTGTAGTAGTCGAACACCCAACCGCCGATCTTGGTCATTACCACGCCGCCCAGGCCGCCGGCCATGCCGCCGATACCGACCACCGAGGCGACGGTTTTCTGCGGGAACATGTCCGACACGGTGGTGAAGATGTTGCATGACCACGCCTGGTGCGCCGAGGCGCCCACGCCGATCAGCAATACCGGCACCCAGAAGCTGATGTAGCCCAACGGCTGTGCCAGCAACACCACCAGCGGGAACAGCGCGATCACCAGCATGGCTTTCATGCGGCCATCGTAGGGTGCATCACCGCGCGCCATGAAGTAGCTGGGGAACCAGCCGCCGCCGATGCTGCCGACCATCGTCATGCTGTACAGCACCGCCAGCGGCATGACGATATCGGCGCCTTTCATGCCGTATTGCGCCGACAGGTAGGTGGGCAGCCAGAACAGGAAAAACCACCACACGCCGTCCGTCATGAACTTGCCGAAGGCAAACGCCCAGGTCTGACGGTAGGTGAGCAACTTGAACCAGGAGACTTTCTTTTCCGGGGCGCCGGCCGGCGCTGGGGTGAAGGGCTGCACGGTCTGATCACTGCGGATATACGCCAGTTCTTCGGGCGACAGGCGTTTCTGCTCCTCCGGCTTCTGGTAAAGCGCGATCCACACCACAACCCACACGAAGCCCAGGCCGCCGATCACGATAAACGCCGCTTCCCACCCCCACAGACCGGCAATCAACGGCACGCAGATCGGCGCCAGGATTGCGCCGACGTTGGCACCGGAGTTGAAGATACCCGTGGCCAGCGAGCGTTCCTTTTTGGGGAAATACTCAGCAGTCGCCTTGATCGCAATCGGGAAGTTGCCCGCTTCGCCAATCGCCAGTACCGCACGGGACAACATGAAACCGGCAATCGACACCGGGATCACCGCCAGGCCAATCGCACCACTGATGGCCGCAATGCCCTCGCCCATGGGCACCGAGAACGCATGCATGATGGCGCCCGTGGACCAGATGGCGATTGCCACCACATAAGCCGCCTTGGTGCCGATCTTGTCGACAAAGCGCCCGGCAAACAGCATGGAGATCGCGTAGACGAACTGGAACACTGCCGCAATGTTCGCGTAGTCAGTGTTGCTCCAGCCAAATTGCGTCGACAACTGAGGCGCCAGCAAGCTGAGCACCTGGCGATCGAGGTAGTTGACGGTGGTCGCGAAAAACAGCATCGCGCAGATGGTCCAGCGATAGTTGCCTACAGCTTGGCCAACGCGGTGCGCGTTGATGGGCTCGTTCAAGTTCATGGCATCACTTTTTATTTTTGTTAGATAGGACACATGTAACGTCATATGTCGTCGTACAACTACGGCTTTTATATCGGGACGCCTGAACGCTGTCAATCTGAAAGATTGCCGCTTAACCCGGTATTGCGTGGGTATTTGAAATATCAGGAAAAATCAGTTGTAGGATGACAAATCCGAAAAACCAGGCTTGGTGCCTTCCCCGGCACATCATCGAGCACGCCGAAAGGCTGCATGCCGATCTTTTCCAGTACGCGGATTGATGCCCCATGGTCCGGTCGCACCAGGCCGAACACCTCGCGCAGGCCGAGCGTCTGGAATGCCAGCGCCAAGGCATCACGGCCCAACTCGGTGGCGTAGCCCTGCCCCCAGGCTTGCGCCGCAAAACGGTACCCCAGGTTGATACGCCGTTCGGCCAGGTAGTCGAGCGGCGCGATTCCACCAAAGCCTATGATGTGATGCGGCGTTTCAGTGCGTGCAATCGCCCACCAGCCGTAGCCCTGGGTGGCCCATTGTTCAAGCCATTTATCCAGCAAGCGTTGCGCCCCCTCAAGACTGGCGATGGGGCCAGAGGGGTTGAACACATTGGTCTGCGGATCGCCGTAGATCGCGAACAATCGCTGCACGTCGCACGCTTGGGGTGGGCGGTAGATCAGGCGTGACGCGACGGCCGACATACGGATTACTCCCCTGTGAATCTGTAAAGTTCAAGCTTTCTGCAAAAAAACGCAAATAGAGCTGAATTATTTCATGTCCGCTTGTATCTGAACTGACAGAGCGGTGCCATCGCAACGATGGCACCTCCCCTGTTCTGCTTTAGAGTGCTCCGCATGAAATTACGTAAGAAAAGCGTCAAGCCCATCGGATTGAAAGACATCACCATCGTCGACGACACCAAGGTGCGCAAGGCAATCACCGCCGCAGCCTTGGGTAACGCCATGGAATGGTTCGACTTTGGCGTCTACGGTTTTGTCGCCTATGTGCTGGGCAAGGTGTTCTTCCCGGACGCCTCACCCAGCGTACAAATGATCGCCGCACTCGGCACCTTCTCCGTGCCGTTCCTGATCCGCCCACTGGGTGGCCTGTTCTTCGGCGCACTGGGCGATAAGTACGGGCGGCAGAAGGTCCTTGCCGCGACCATCGTGATCATGTCCCTGAGCACCTTCGCCATCGGCCTGATCCCCTCCTACGCCTCTATTGGTATCTGGGCGCCGATTTTGCTGTTGCTGTGCAAAATGGCCCAGGGTTTCTCGGTAGGGGGTGAATACACCGGCGCGTCAATCTTCGTCGCCGAGTATGCCCCGGACCGCAAGCGCGGCTTTCTCGGCAGTTGGCTCGACTTCGGCTCCATCGCCGGTTTCGTGCTGGGCGCGGGCGTGGTGGTGCTGATTTCCAGCATCCTGGGCGAAGCCGACTTCGAGTCGTGGGGCTGGCGCCTGCCGTTCTTCCTTGCCCTGCCCCTGGGCATCATCGGCCTGTACCTGCGTCATGCACTGGAGGAAACCCCAGCCTTCCAGCAGCACATGGACAAAATGGAGCAAGGTGACCGCGAAGGCCTGACACACGGCCCCAAAGTCTCGTTCAAGGAAGTCGCGACCAAGCACTGGCGTAGCCTGTTGACCTGCATCGGGATTGTTGCGGCGACCAACGTGACCTACTACATGTTGCTCACCTACATGCCGAGCTACCTGTCGCACAACCTGCACTACAAAGAAAACAGCGGCGTACTGATCATCATCGCGATCATGGTCGGCATGCTGTTCGTGCAGCCTTTCATTGGTTTTATCAGCGACAAGATCGGCCGCAAGCCCTTCATCATTGCCGGCAGTATCGGCCTGTTGTTCCTGTCCATCCCTGCGTTCATGCTGATCACCAGCGGCAAGATCGGCCTGATCTTCGCCGGTTTGCTGATCCTCGCCGTGATCCTCAACTTCTTCATCGGCGTGATGGCTTCGACGTTGCCGGCAATGTTCCCCACCCACCTGCGCTATAGTGCGCTGGCCAGTGCGTTCAACGTGTCGGTACTGATCGCCGGCCTCACCCCGACCGCCGTGGCCTGGCTGGTGGAAAGCACCAACGACCTGTACATGCCCGCCTACTACCTGATGGTGTTTGCCGTGGTCGGCCTGATCACCGGCCTGACCATGAAGGAAACCGCCAACAAGCCGCTGCGTGGCGCCGCACCGGCGGCTTCGGACATGGAAGAAGCCAAGGAATTGCTGCAGGAACATCACGACAACATCGAGCAGAAGATCGAAGACATCGATGCCGAGATTGCCGAGTTGGAAGCCAAGCGCAAGAACCTTGTAGAGCAGCATCCGCGCATCAATTAAAACCTGAACATACAGGGTGGCCCTGGCCACCCTGCCATTGGAGTGTCACCCATGGTTCCAAGCGTCACCGCTTCGCAGTCCTTACTCAGCGCAAACGAACGCGCCGCTATCGCCGAAATAGAAGCCACCACCAGCATCCTGCAATTGGTCACCCGCCTGACCGGGATGCGCTTCGCCGGCATCGCCAAATTCACCGACCTGGAATGGGTGGTGTGTTCAGTACATGACACCATCGACTTGGGCATCCATGTCGACGACGTGCTCGCCCTGGAAACCACCCTGTGCAGCGAGTTCTGCATCAACCCGCAAACCTTGTTCATCCCGCAGATCAGCCAGAACGGCCGCTACGCCGCCCGCCCGGTGGTCAAGCAATTCGCCATCGAGAGTTACGCCGGCGCCCCGATCTTTCTGCCCGATGGCCGCCTTTTTGGCGCGCTGTGTGCGCTCGATTCCAGGGCGATGCTGTTTGAAGACCCCAACCTGCCGGAAACCCTGAGCCTGTTTGCGCGACTGATCGGCTGCATATTCTTTGCTAATTTGACGTCCGATCATTGACCGGCCGTACTCACGGCTGAACTGCGAAGGGCGTTCATAGCCACCTTGAACGCCACGCTGGATC
Organism: Pseudomonas simiae; assembly: GCF_000934565.1. Taxonomy (NCBI): domain Bacteria; kingdom Pseudomonadati; phylum Pseudomonadota; class Gammaproteobacteria; order Pseudomonadales; family Pseudomonadaceae; genus Pseudomonas; species Pseudomonas simiae. The sequence continues at coordinate 3,250,511 of NZ_CP010896.1, forward strand.
AATGGTGCTAGCACGGGGCTTGCTTCAGGCTCATCGAGCAGCGCCGCCAGGCGCGCGAACGACGCCAGCATGCCATCGGTCGCCGTGGCTGGCAGCACGCGCCAGCGGTCTCAATATTTTCCCGGCGCAGCCGATAGCACGTGATACCCCCTGACTTGCAGCGACGCCCTGCGGGAAACAATGCCGAACTCTCTCGCTCCTATCGTCCGCTCACTGTCCGATCGCACCAGCCTGTCGCTGGCGCGCACCTCACTCTTCAGGTTCATGGCCTTGCTGGCCGTGGTCTTTGCAGTCGCCGCTTACTCGCTGATTTTCCTTGCCCAAGAACTGGACCGCTCCGAGCAGGTTGAAAGCGCGTTCTACACCCGTAGAGCCGTGCAGTCTCTGGAAAAATCCCTGCGGGTGACCGTCAAGGACTACGCCTTCTGGAGTGATGCCTACCGGCACTTGCACGTGAAAGTGGACGACGATTGGGCCTTTGTCCGGGGCAACATCGGCGCGTCGCTGTTCGACGACTTCGGCTTTCAAGGCCTGTTCGTGGTCGACGACGCCAACCGCACGGTGTATGCCGTCGTTGACGGCCAATTGCAGACAGTCGAACTCACCCAGTGGCTCGACGGGCCCATCACTGGAATTATCGAGCAGGCTCGCGCCGGTGCAGACAGCGAGACATCCGCCACGACCTTTATCAACGTGCGCGGCAGCCCTGCTTTGGTGGCCGCCGCCGCCATCACCCCCGGCACCGACCCCACGGTGTTGCCCGACGGCCGACCGGCGTCGGTGCTGATCTTTGTCGACATCCTCGACAGCGCGAAACTGACAGCGATCGGCGATGAGTTCGGCGTGGACAAACTGCACATCGCTACCCCCGATGAAATCGGCAAGACCTTGCTCTTGCCCCTCGGCGACAACGGTGCGGCCGGCAGCCTGCACTGGGAGCCGGCTCGCCCCGGTTTGCGCCTGATGAGTGTAGGCCTGCCCTTGTTGGGCCTGGCTGCGTTGCTGGTGTGCTTGATGTCTTGGGTCATTTCGCGCCGCACGACGGCGGCCGCGCTCGCCCTGGACGCCAGCCATTCCTCGCTGCAGAACAGCCAGAATGCCCTGGCCACCAGCGAAGCACGTTTTCGCGATGTGGTGGAAGCCAGTTCCGATTGGGTCTGGGAAATCGACGGCGACTGGCGCTTTACCTACCTGTCGGAACGCTTCGAAGGTGTGACCGGGCTGGTGCGCGATGCCTGGATCGGCGCCACGATAAACGATTTGCTGGAAACCGAAACCGGCCTGCTGTCCCAGTGGCTCAGCGCACCTGGGCGTCGCCCGGATATCAGCGTGCAGTGTCGTTACGTCGATGCACTGGGGCTGGAACGCAGCACCCGGCTGTCCGCACGGCAGATGCCGTGTGGCGGGTTTCGCGGCACCGCCACCGATGTGACGGAAGAAGTCGAAGCCCGTCGACGCATCGAGTTCTTGTCCCAGCATGACGCCCTCACCGGGCTGCCCAATCGCACGCGGCTGCAAGCGTTCCTGGAAGGCAAGTTCAAGGCCATGCCCACCTCGGAGCAGCCCCTGGTCATGCTCAGCCTGGACCTCGATCGATTCAAGCCGGTCAATGACCTGCTTGGACACGCTGCCGGTGATCGGGTGCTCAACGAAGTGTCTTCCCGACTGGCCGACTGCGTACGCCATGGCGATCTGGTCGCCCGTATTGGCGGTGATGAGTTTGTACTGATCCTGACGGATGCAGGTACGCAAGACGAAGTCGAAATCCTGTGCAAGCGCCTGATCGAATCCATAGAGCGCACGATCAGAATCGACGAGCAAGAGGTGTTCGTCAGCGCCAGCATCGGGATCGCCATCGCCCCCAACGATGCCCGCGAGGCCGCGGAACTGCTGCGCTACGCTGACATTGCCCTGTACGAAGCCAAAGCGGCAGGCCGTAATACCTGGCGGTTCTACTCCGGCGACATGAACGCGCGGATCATCGAACGTCGACGCCTGGAGAGCGATCTGCGCTACGGCATCAAGCACGGCGAGCTGCGCTTGTATTTCCAGCCGCGCTATCGCATCGCCGACGGGCAAATGGTAGGCGCCGAAGCCTTGGTGCGCTGGCAACATCCTGTGCGTGGGCTGATTGCACCTGACACCTTCATCCCGATTGCCGAAGAATCGGGGCTGATCCTGGCGTTGAGCGACTGGGTACTCGAAACCGCCTGCGCGTGCGCTGCCCAATGGCCGGAACATCTGTTTGTGTCGGTGAACCTGTCACCCACCGAGTTCAAGCGGGGCAACCTGGTGGAGCGCACACGCCAGGCACTGGCGGTCTCCGGTATCGACCCGGCGCGGGTGGAACTTGAAATCACCGAAAGCGTCATGCTTGAAGATGCCAGCGGCGCACTGGAGGTCATGCACACGCTCAAGCGCTTGGGCCTACGCATCGCCATGGATGATTTCGGCACCGGCTACTCATCCCTGAGCTATCTGCGGGCGTTCCCATTCGATGGTTTGAAGATCGACCGCAGCTTCCTGACCCGCCTGGAAGAAAGCGACGATGACAAGGCAATCATCCACGCGATTGTCGGTCTGGGCCGAGCCCTGGCCCTGACGGTGACAGCCGAAGGCATCGAAACCGCTGAGCACTTGGCAATGCTCAAGAGCGTGGCCTGTGAAGAGGGCCAAGGCTATTTCCTCAGCCGACCGCTGGACTTCGACGGGTTCAACGGCCTGCTGGACCTGCACGCCAACGTCACGCAGGGTGCTACCTGAAGAAATGACTCGGCGTCTTGCCGAACTGCTTCTTGAACATGCTGGTAAAGGCGCTCGGGCTTTCATAGCCCAGCTCCAGGGCGATATCGATCACCTTCTCCCCCACCGCAATGCGCTCCAACGCCAGCAGCAAGCGCGCCTGCTGGCGCCACTGGCCGAAGGTCATGCCGGTTTCCTTGCGGAACAGGCGCTGGATGGTTTTCTGGTCCAGGCTCAGGCGCTCACTCCAATGCGCCACAGTCGAAGCGTCACCCGGTTCATCTTGCAACGCGAGGCAGATGCGCTGCAGGCGCGGGTCGGCGGGCTGGGGCAAAGACAGTGGCAATGCGGGCAGGATGGCGAGTTCGTCAAGGATCAGGTGCATGATCCGCGCGTCCCGCGAGTCCTCGGCGTACGGCGGTTTCAGGCTCACCGACGCCTTGATCAGCTCGCTCAGCAACGGCGAGATGCTCACGGTCTTCGGCTCGCCGGGCATGTTCGGGAAGCGATCCGGGCGCACAAACACGCTGCGCATTTTCAGGGTGCCCACGCAACGCAGGGAATGCACCTGCCCGGCGGGCATCCAGATCCCGCGATTGGGCGGCACCGTCCATTGGTTGAGCGCCGAGTACACCACCATCACGCCTTCGATGGCATAGAGCAGTTGGTGCTTCTCGTGGCTATGCTCGGGGATCACCCAGTTTTCCGGGTAATCCGTGGCGGAACTGATGACCGCCCAGGCGCCTTCATTGATTTCCTGGAGGAATTCGTTCAGTGGTTTAATCATTTCGCCCTTTTTGCGATAGTTGTCGCCCGAATTACGCGAGACAGGCATTCCTGACGAATCTAGCATGAACGCCGAATCATTTTGTAATGGATGGCCGCCTTAAGAAGTGGCCGCCTCTGATTAGCTGCCTTGTATGGAATGCCTGCATGTCGACCCTCACTGCGTCACCCGCCGCTGCAACCACGACACCCCAAGCCAGCCCCTTGGTCATGCGTATCCTCGGCGCCTGCGCCCTGGCGCATTTGATCAATGACCTGATCCAGGCCGTGCTGCCGTCGATCTACCCGATGCTCAAGGCCAACTACGGCCTGTCGTTTACCCAAGTGGGCCTGATCACCCTGACCTTCCAACTGACCGCCTCGCTGCTGCAGCCATGGATCGGCTACCACACCGACCGCCACCCAAAACCATGGCTGCTGCCGGCGGGTATGGTGTGCACCCTGATCGGCATTTTGATGCTGGCGTTTGTCGGCAGCTTCCCGGCGATTCTGCTCGCTGCCGGCTTGGTCGGCGTTGGCTCGTCGACCTTCCACCCGGAAACCTCCCGCGTCGCGCGCCTGGCCTCCGGCGGGCGCTACGGCCTGGCGCAGTCGACGTTCCAGGTCGGCGGCAACACCGGCAGCGCCTTGGGCCCGTTGCTGGCGGCGGCGATCATCATTCCCTACGGCCAGGGCCATATCGCCTGGTTCGGGCTGTTTGCGGTGTTCGCCATCCTTGTGCTGTACGGCCTGAGTCGCTGGTACCGCCACCACCTCAACCTGTTCAAGCTCAAGCAAGGCGGCAAAGCCACCCACGGCCTGTCCAAAGGCCGCGTGACCTTTGCCCTGGTGGTGCTCGCCGTGCTGGTGTTCTCCAAATACTGGTACATGACCAGCCTGACCAGCTACTTCACGTTCTACCTGATCGAGAAATTCCAGCTGTCGGTTTCCAGCTCCCAGATGTACCTGTTTCTGTTCCTCGGCGCCGTGGCCGTCGGCACCTTTGCGGGCGGCCCGATCGGCGACAAGATCGGCCGCAAGAAAGTCATCTGGTTCTCCATCCTCGGCGCCGCGCCGTTCACCCTGGCCCTGCCCTACGTCGACCTGTTCTGGACGGCGGTGCTGAGTGTGGTGATCGGCTTTATCATCGCGTCGGCCTTCTCGGCCATCGTGGTGTATGCCCAGGAACTGGTGCCCGGCAACGTGGGCATGATCGCCGGGGTCTTCTTCGGCCTGATGTTCGGCTTCAGCGGGATCGGTGCGGCGTTGCTCGGTTTGCTCGCCGATACCCACGGTATCGAGTACGTGTACAAACTGTGCTCGTTCCTGCCGTTGGTGGGCATCCTCACGGTCTTGTTGCCCACGACCAAAGGCGCCTGACCTGCCGATCATCGCCTGGCTGTGTGCCATCACGATGAACGCTCTGAAAAACCTGCGTGTGCGCTTACAATCCCGGTTCTAAACGCACACCAGGCAGACCCGGCAAGAAATGACGCTCGACCCTCCTACGATTTTGGCACTCACCGTTGCCCTGGCAGCCGCTGCCGCCCTGTACCTGGCCGTTGAATGGCGCAGCGTGCGCGAACCTTCGCTGCTGTGCTGGAGCACCGGTTTCGCCACCATCTGCATCGGTTCAACCCTCGCCCTGCTGCGCATCAATGGCTACCTGATGATCGGCATCTGGTTTGCCAACGGCTTGCTGGTGACTGCGCACTTCCTGTTTTTGCTCGGCGTGGCGCGGTTCACCCAAACGCGCCTGTCGCGACTGTGGCTGCTGATGCTGGTGGTCTGGCTGGGCATGCTGATGTTGCCGGCCGACCCTTTATGGTCCAAAGCGATGCTGGCTGTGCAGTCACTGTTAGTGGCATTGCCGACGCTGCGCGCCAGTTTCCTGCTACGGCCCCACGGCAAATCCTTGAGCATCGGCGCGGTGCAGTTGCGGTATGTGCTGCTGATTCATGGTGGGTTTTATGTGGCCAAGGCGCTGTCGGTGCTGATCCCCGGCACCTTGATCGACCTGGCCGCCTTCAAAGGCGAGATCATTCAGATTTCCCTGGTGGAAGGCGCCATGGCGATCATGCTGATTGCACTGTCGATGACCGGCTCCGAACGCTACCGCCGCGAACAACAGATCGCCCGCCTCGCCGCCCGCGACCCGCTGACCGCCCTCTACAACCGCCGCGCCCTCGACCTGCGCGCACCGCGCCTGCTTGCCCAAGTGTCGCCGGCGCAACCGGGAGCGCTGTTGCTGATCGACATCGACAACTTCAAATCGGTCAACGACCTCCACGGCCATACCGCCGGCGACCGCCTGCTGATCGCCTTGAGCGAAATGATCCGCGGCGTGGTGCCCCAGGGCGCGCTGGCGGCACGCCTGGGCGGGGATGAATTCGTGATCCTGCTCAACCCGGCGTCCACCGAACAGATCGTCGAACTGGGCAGCAGCCTGCGCGACCAGTTTCACCAACTCGCCTCGCAGACCTTCAACACCCCGGCGCCAGTGACCCTGAGCATCGGCGCCAACCTGTTCGATCAACCGCCGCCGAGCCTGGCGGCGTTGATTGAGCAAGGGGATACCGCGCTGTATGAAACCAAGCGCGGCGGGCGCGACAGTATTCGTCTGGTGGACCGGACCGGCGCCAGTTCCTACGGTTAGAGCTCGTCAACGAGCGTGCTCGTGACGAACGCAAGCACGCTCACCGCCCCCGTCAGCACACACCGCGCATCGAGGTGCAAACGCTCATTCATCCCGGCCTCCGTTCACCACCAGATAAAGCAACGGCCCCACCGACACAAACACCGCCGTGAGCAAAAAATAGGGCAGCACCGACGCCACCGACCGACCGCGCCGCTGCGTATCCCGGTACATCCATACACATGCCAGCACCGCCATCAGGTACAGGTCGATCACCACTTGCGCGGTGTCCGGCCGTGACAGCAGCTCCCGTCCAAAGGCCAGCAGCGACTGATCAGCCGTGAGCATCGTCGCCAGGGTGTACAGTGAAAACCCGAGCAAACCAGCCAGGGCAACATAAGGTCTTTTCATGGTCGCGTCCTTGAAGTGATAAAGGCCCACGTTAGTGATAGGGTTCGACCCCTCGCAATGACCTCGGAGGTCATGATTCCGCCATGGACAACCCTGTTACTGCCGGCGAACAACTGCGCCAATTGCGCCGGCACGCCACGTTGAGCCAACTCGACCTGGCCCTGATCACCGGCATTTCCCAGCGCCACCTCAGTTGCATCGAAACCGGACGCGCCAAGCCGAGTCCCGGAACGTTACACAACCTGTTGACCGCGCTGGAGGCACCGCTGGAGCAGTGCAACCGCATATTCCTCGCCGCCGGATACGCCCCACGCTATGCCGCCACCCCACTCGCCTCGCCCGCCATGGCGGCGATTCGTGAAGCGGTCAGCCATGTACTGCACGCCAACAATCCAGCCCCGGCCATTCTGTTGGGCAGCCAGTGGCAAGTGCTGGCGGCGAATGCCAGTACCGGCGTGTTATTTGAGTTGGTGGGTATTCGTCAGGATGCGGCCGAGGGCGTGAACTTGCTGACGACGCTGCTGCAACCTGGCGGCCTGGGCGATCATCTGATCAATGCCGACGAGATCCGCATCCTGGCCTGGCAACGCGCCACCCGAGAAGCGCTGGGCAACCCCGAACTGGCGGCGCTGCTGGCGGGGTTGCCGACACCCGCCAACACCGACCTGCCCGCGCACCTGCCACCGCTGGTGCTGACCCGTGTGCGCTCAAGCCAGGGCGAACTGAATTTTCTGTCCACGTTCACTACGTTTGGCATGCCCCAAGACATCACCCTCACCTCCCTGCGTATTGAACACCTGATTCCCGCTGACGAGGCCACGTGGCAGGTGATGCGCGGCGCCTATGCGGATTATGCGGCGCTGGTTTTGTGAAATATCTGTACGTAGACTGCCGCCATACCCCCATTTGAAGGCGGCGAAAAAACGTGATGCAAGTTACCGAAGTCTCCATTGCCCAATTGCGCGCTGCGCTTGAATCCGGCCAGACCACGGCCGTAGAACTGGTAAAAGCCTACCTGGCACGGATCGATGCCTATGACGGTCCGCAGACCGCCACCGCCTTGAACGCCGTGGTGGTGCGCAACCCCGAAGCGCTGAAGGAAGCCGAGGCGTCCGATGCACGCCGGGCCAAAGGCGAAACCCTGGGGCCATTGGATGGCATTCCTTACACCGCCAAAGACAGCTACCTGGTCAAGGGCCTGACTGCGGCATCCGGCAGCCCGGCGTTTGCCAAGCTGGTCGCCCAGCGTGATGCGTTCACCATCGAGCGCCTGCGCGCCGGCGGTGCTATCTGCCTGGGCAAGACCAATATGCCGCCGATGGCCAATGGCGGGATGCAACGTGGCGTGTATGGCCGCGCAGAAAGCCCGTATAACGCCGACTACCTGACCGCGCCGTTTGCCTCCGGCTCGTCCAACGGCGCTGGCACCGCGACGGCGGCGAGCTTTGCGGCCTTTGGCCTGGCAGAAGAAACCTGGTCAAGCGGGCGCGGCCCGGCGTCCAACAATGGCCTGTGCGCCTACACCCCGTCCCGCGGGGTGATTTCGGTGCGCGGCAACTGGCCGCTCACCCCGACCATGGACGTGGTGGTGCCTTACGCCCGCACCATGGCCGACCTGCTGGAAGTGCTCGACGTGGTGGTCGCCGAAGACCCGGACACCCGTGGCGACCTGTGGCGCCTGCAGCCGTGGGTGCCGATCCCGAGCGTCACCTCGGTACGCCCTGCTTCCTACGCTGAATTGGCGTCGACTGCCGAGTCCCTCGCCGGCAAACGCTTTGGCGTGCCGCGCATGTACATCAACGCCGACCCCGACGCCGGCACCAGCGAAAAACCTGGGATCGGTGGCCCGACCGGGCAGAAAATCAACACCCGCGCCAGCGTGATCGACCTGTGGCAAGACGCACGCCAGGCGCTGACAGCCGCCGGCGCAGAAGTGATCGATGTGGATTTCCCGCTGGTGTCCAACTGCGAAGGCGACCGCCCTGGCGCACCCACCGTGTTCACCCGGGGGCTGGTGTCCAAGGAATTCCTCCACGATGAACTGTGGGAACTGTCGGCCTGGGCCTTCGATGACTTCCTGCGCGCCAACAACGACCCGGCGCTCAACCGCTTGGCCGATGTGGACGGGCCGAAGATCTTCCCCCACGACCCCGGCACCCTGCCCAACCGTGAGGACGACTTGGCCGCCGGCATGGACGAATACGTGCGCATGGCCGAACGCGGCATCACCCCGTGGAACGAGATCAGCACAGTCCCCGATGGCCTGCGCGGGTTGGAACAGACCCGGCGGATCGACCTGGAAGACTGGATGGATAAGCTCGGTCTCGACGCAGTGCTGTTCCCGACCGTCGCCGACGTCGGCCCGGCGGACGCCGACGTGAACGAAGCCTCTGCCGACATCGCCTGGAGCAACGGCGTCTGGGTGGCCAACGGCAACCTCGCCATCCGCCACCTGGGCGTGCCAACCGTTACCGTGCCGATGGGCGTGATGGCGGATATCGGCATGCCGATAGGGCTGACATTCGCCGGGCGCGCCTATGATGATTCGGCGCTGCTGCGGTTTGCCTCGGCGTATGAAGCGACGGGCAGCAAACGCCGGATTCCACCGCGCACACCGCCGTTGGCGCCGATGTAACTGACTCAACGCAATCAAAATGTGGGAGCGGGCTTGCTCGCGAATGCGGTCTTTCAGTGACGGATATACCGACTGACCCACCGCTTTCGCAGGCAAGCCAGCTCCCACATTTTTCACCGCATTTCAAATGGACTGAGCGGTGCATCAACCTATAAAGCCATAGACAGTACACGTCAGAGAACGCGGTCCAACTGTGGGAGCTGGCTTGCCTGCGATGGCGGTCTTGCAGTGACCGATATGCCGACTGATCCACCGCTTTCGCAGGCAAGCCAGCTCCCACATTTTTCACCGCATTTCAAATGGACTGAGCGGTGCTTCGACCATAAAGCCACCGGCAGTACACGCCAGATCCCAACCTGGAACGCAGTTTAAATGTGGGAGCGGGCTTGCTCGCGAATGCGATCTTTCAGTGACAGATATACCGACTGACCCACCGCTTTCGCAGGCAAGCCAGCTCCCACATTTTCGCCTGCATTTCACATCAAGCCATCTGAGGCACGGCAACCAGCAGGATTGCCGTGCCATGGGTCAGCGTCGCCGCCAACACCCCGTAGCGCATGCGCACCAGCGCACAGACCAACCCTTCGATCAGCGTGAACAACAACACCGGCCAGCCCAACTGGGTGACGCTCAGTGCCAGGAACGCATGGCAAGCCGCAAACGCCACGCCGCTGGCCAGTGCGGCGCGTAAGGGCGCGACATGCTGTTCCAGATAACCCTGCAAATAACCGCGAAACAACACTTCTTCCAATGCATTGGCGCCGTAGGCCAGGACGACCATCCCCGGTAGCCATACCCAATAACCCGGGATCGCTGACGCCTCGATACCCTGGTAAAACCGGAGCGGCACACCGATCAGGCACCCGACGGCGATCCCGACCGTAAGGCCTGACGCGCGATGCCCCTTGGACCAGAGGATAAGTGGCGACAAGTCTGGCGCCACGCGCACGAGCAAGGCGATCAACAGCACCGACAAGCCACCCAGCGCTGCCAATACAAAGGTGTTTGCCGTGAATGCCAGTTGCACCGCGCTGCCAAGCGACCACATGCCCAAAGGGGTCATCACATCGCGCATCAGCACAAAAGCGACCAACAGAATCAGGATGCGCATGCCCGTCAGCGACTGGGGCGTGAGTGCGAACCACAGGCCAAAGAGCAGCAGGCCCGGCGCCAGATACGTGCCGTAGTTAATCAGTACCGCCATTCCCTGGGTAATCATCGGTCGCTCAACCGTGTGCCACCGCAATCATATCGACCTCCACCGCCGCCGACTTCGGCAACTGCATCACCCCCACCGACGTACGCGTGTGCGCCCCGGCGGCACCCAGAATTTCGTGCAACAAATCCGACGCGCCGTTGGCCACCTCACTCTGCTGATCAAAATCCTCGGCACTGCGCACGTACACGGTGATGCGCGGGATCGCCCTGACCTGGTCCAGCGAACCCAACGCCTGTTTGAGCAACCCCAAGCAACGCAAGGCACTGATACCGGCGGCGATTTGCGCCTGGGCCACGGTCAGGCTTGCTCCAACCTTGCCCGGCAGCACGATCGCATCGCCGACGCGGGGGATCTGGCCACTGATGTAGAGGTGGTTGCCGTCGCGAACCAACGGCGTGTAGTTACCGCCGATTTTGAATTCGTCCAACTGATAGCCAAGGCGTTGCTGGGCGGCCTGGTATTTCTCATCGGGTGTCATGGGCGTGAATCCTCGTTTCGGCGCAGCCACTCATCCACCACGTCGCCCAGGGTCTTGGGCTGGTCGTTGCGAATCCAGGCCATAAAGGGACGATCGAATTTGAACCCCGGACCGCAGTGCTCAAGCATGAAGCGGCGTACGTTTTGCGTGTTTTTGTAGTGTGGGGTCACGGGGGTGCTGCGGGTGATGGCGTCGCTGTGCCAATTGAAGTCCATTTGCGTGACGCTCTGATGCCTCAGGAGCCAGCAGCATAGCGCCAAATGCCACGATGAACGCCTGCCAACCGACGCCCATCGTGTTTTTTTACACGTTAGCTGCCGAAGCCGGCGTCCCGCGTATTGACGAACAACGAATAGATCGAATGGCTGCCGGCCATGAACAGGCGGTTGCCTTCGCGGCCGCCAAAACACAGGTTGGGGCAGCGTTCGGGCAGCGAGATATGCCCGATGGCCTTGCCCTGTGGATTGAACACGCGCACACCATCGAGTTTTTCCAGGTCAGCCTTGGGGTCACCATTGCCGCCCCAACCGCACCACAGGTTGCCGCTCTCGTCACACTTGATGCCGTCCAGCGCTGCATAGTCAAACCCTTCGATATGCTTGCGACGGGCACCGAGCGTGCCGTCGTCCTTAACGTCGATGGCCCAGATCAGTCGGTTGGGTTTGGCCCGACCTTCCACGACGTACAAGACTTTTTCATCCGGTGAAAAACACAGGCCATTGGGTCCGTTGAGGTCGTCGATCACCCGCGTGACCGTGCCGCTTTCGCCGTCGATGCGATAAACGCCATGGGGCTGGGTGGGTGCGATCTTGTGCCCCTCGTAGTTGTTGCTGGTCTGGAACGGCGGGTCAGTGAACCACACCGAGCCATCCCGCTTGCACACGATATCGTTGGGTGAGTTGAAAGGCTTGCCGTCAAAGCTGTCCGCCAGCACTGTAAGGCTGCCATTGTGTTCGGTACGGGTGATTCGCCGGCCCTCGCGGGTGGTCGTCGAACCTTCGCACACCAGCAGGCGGCCCTGGCGATCGCGGCACATGCCGTTGGAGAAATTGGCGTTTTCGCGGTACACCGACAGGCTGTCGGTCACTTCGTCCCAGCGCACGATACGGTTATTGGGAATATCGCTGACCAGCAGGTAGCGGCCATCGCCGATCCACACCGGCCCCTCGGCCCAGCGCAAACCGGTAGCCAACCGTTCGACACTGGCGTTGAACAGGCGCAACTCCAGGAAACTGTCATCGAGCACTTTGATCAGTGGGTCCGGATAACGCTGGCTCAACGGCTCGGCAGCATCTGCCAGGCGAGGCAAGTTACCCAGCACCGCCACCGATGCGGAAACAGCCAAGGAACGCTTGAGGAAGACGCGCCGAGTGTGGTCGGTCCGCGTGGGCAGAGGAGGAAGATCCATCGTGTGTCTCCGTTATTTTATTGTTAGACGGGACGCCATTCTTAACTAGTGATGAGACATCGTACAAGAACAATACGATCTCAAAACCCATTCCCAGCAAGCTCTGCGTAAATAATCAAAAAATTACTTTCCAAAATCAGCTTGGATATTGCAATGTTGTACGACGACACAAACAGTTACGTGTTGTCCGCCACTTCAACAACAATAAGGAAACATCCATGCCAAACGTCAAAGTACTGATCGGCTTTCTGTGCCTGTTTACGGGTTATGTCGCCGCAGCGCCTGCCCCTGCTGAAAAGGAGGTGGCCCAAGCGGTCGACCAACTGACCCAAGCCATGCTGCACCTGGACCTCAAGCAGCTTCATGCGCTGACGTCCGACAAGCTCACCTACGGCCACTCCAGCGGCAAAGTGCAGAACAAAGACCAATTCATTGCCGACCTGGAAACCCATACCAGCGCGTTCAAGACCCTGGAAATGCAGAACCAGACCATCACCCTGCAAGGCGACACCGCGCTGGTACGCAACCACTTCCATGCGCTGGCGGTGAACAGTGGCGTGGAAGTGCCCACTGATATCGATAACTTCCAGGTGTGGCAGAAACAAAAAGGCAAATGGCTGTTGATCGGACGCCAGGCCTACAAGTACTGATGCCGATCGGTGAGCCGTTGAGCGCGGCTCACCACTCCACCACCTTGCGCACGCTGAGCAATGCCTCATGCAGGGCTGGCATTGCTACCGAGCCCAAGGCCAGGCGTAGCGCATGCGGGACATGGGCCGAGACGGCAAACGGCTCGGCGGTGGACACGGAAATATTGTCGCGCTGCAACGTCATGGCGACCTGATCGGCCCGGGCGTCTTCCGCCAACGGTAACCATAAGAAATACGACGAGGGATGGCTGGTGTAGGCCAGCCCTTTCAACACCCGCGCAGCCAGGGCCTGGCGGGCCTGGGCGTCCTCGCGCTTTTGCGCCTCCAGTTGTGCCACGGTGCCATCTTCGATCCAGGCCACCGCAATGGCGCTCATCACACCGGGCACGTTCCAGGTCGTGGCCATGATGGCGCGCTCGAGCGTTTTCACCCAATCGCTCGGCGCCGCGACAAACCCCACGCGCAAACCGGTCGCGACACTTTTTGAGAGCCCGCCCACATACACCGTGCGTTCCGGCGCCAGGGTCGCCACGGGTGGCGGTGCGTTTTCGGCCAAGAACGCGTAGGCCGCATCCTCAATGATCATCAGATTGTGCTGACGGGCGATGGAGACCAAGCGCTCGCGCTGGGCCAGATCCATTACCCAGCCGAGGGGGTTGTGCAAGGTCGGCATGCTGTACACGGCACGCACCGGCCGCTTGCGACACAGGTTTTGCAAGGCCTCCAGGTCCGGGCCGGTCGGCGTCACCGGGATCGCGACAATTTCCAGGTGCAGGGTCTCGGCCAGCACCTTGAACCCCGAATAAGTCAATGCATCCACCGCAATCACATCGCCGGGCTTGAGCAACGCCATCATCGTCACCGCCAGGCCATGTTGGGCGCCGCTGGTCAGCAGCACTTGTTCGGGGTCAACGGTGAGCCCTCGACTGAGCAAATGCCGCGCAAACGCCGCGCGCTCATGCAGGCGCCCGGCATGGGGCTGATAGCGCAACAACGCTTCAAGGTCGCCGGACAGCGCGAGTTGGCGCAGCGCCGTACGCAACAAATCTGCCTGACCCGGCAACGCGGGGTAGTTGAAATTGAGATCGAGCATCCCCGCCGTCACCGTCATCTGTCCACTGCCCTGCCCTGGCGGCAACGAGATCTCGCGCACGAAAGTGCCACGCCCGGTTTCGCCGCTGACCAAGCCCATGGCCTCAAGCTCGGTGTACACGCGACTGGCGGTAACCAAGGCCAAGCCATGGTCGGCGGCCAACTGGCGGTGCGTCGGCAGGCGCATGCCAGGCGGCATTTCGCCGCGGCGGATGGCGGCGGCAAAGGTATCGACCAGGGACTTGTAGCGGGCGCGCGGCATTCGGATGTATCCATGACAATTTTTTGATTGTCTTAATGTTCGCCCCTAGGATGACCTGAACGCAACCCCTCCGGCTTCGAGCACGCCATCATGGAACGTACCTCCCCTATCAACACCCTGGACACCCGCACCCAAGGCTGGATCAACGGCTTTATCGGCGTGGTGATTTTCAGCGGTTCACTACCCGCCACTCGCCTGGCCGTGATGGAATTCGACCCGGCATTTCTCACCATGATCCGCGCGGCCATCGCCGCCGCCCTGGGTGTGCTCCTGCTGTGGCTGTTCAAGGAAAAACGCCCGGCGCGCAATCAGTGGGGGCCGCTGGTGGTCGTTGCTCTTGGGGTGGTGATCGGCTTTCCCTTGCTCACCGCCCTGGCGCTGCAATACGTGACGTCAGCCCACTCCATCGTATTCATTGGCCTGCTGCCCCTGGCCACCGCGGTGTTTGGCGTGTTGCGCGGCGGCGAGCGCCCACGTCCGGTGTTCTGGATGTTCTCGATCCTAGGCAGTGTCTGTGTGATAGGGTATGCCTTCGCCCAAGGCTTGAGCGCCGCACCGGCCGGCGATCTGCTGATGCTGCTGGCGGTGCTGGCCTGCGGCCTGGGATACGCCGAAGGCGCCACGCTGTCACGCAGCCTGGGCGGCTGGCAGGTGATTTGCTGGGCGCTGGTAGTGTCGGTCCCCGTGGTGGTGCCCTTGAGTCTGGTCCTCGCCCCCACCCATTTCAGTGGCATCAGCTTGCCGGCTTGGCTGAGCCTGGGTTACGTGTCGCTGTTCAGCATGCTGATCGGCTTTGTGTTCTGGTACCGCGGCCTGGCCCAGGGTGGCATCGCCGCCGTTGGCCAATTGCAATTGCTGCAACCGTTTTTCGGCCTGGCACTCGCGGCGGGCCTGCTGCATGAGCAGGTCAGCCTGGGCATGGTGTTGGTGACCGTCGCGGTGATCGGCTGCGTGGCCGGCGCAAAGAAATTCGCCCATTAACGCTGCGGTGCGACCATCTTGAACTTGATGTTGATGTCGTTGGACACCACGCTGTTACCGGCCCACTCGCCCTCGCCGATCTTGAAATCGCCGCGTTTGAGGACGAACTCACCGTCGAACACACCGATGCCACCGTGCTCCTTGAGCACCACGTCCACCTTCACGGGGTGTGTGATGCCCTTGATGGTCAGGTTGCCGCTGATCGTGTAGCGGTTGTCCCCCAGGGCCATGACGCCAGTGGACTCATACACGCCCACCGGATAAGTCGCGGTATCAAACCAGGAAGCACGTTGCAGTTCGTCGTTCGCATCCGGGCTGCCGGCGTCGATGCTGGCGAGCTGGATCTTGAGCACCGCTTGCCCGACCTCCGGCTGTTGCGTGTCGAAGGTCAAGGTGCCTTCAAATTCGCTGAAGGTGCCGTATATCCGCTGCCCCAATTGCGTGTAGGTGAAGCTGATCTGGCTGGCGGTGCGGTTGACGTCCTTGTACTCCACCGCCTGGGCGCTGGAAACATAAGCAAGGATCAGGGCCAGTACGGCGACCGGGGACATTAGACGTTTCATGCAACGCTCCGCAGAGGAAGGGACACCGGTACTGAGCTGACACGCCCTACCAGGGATTTATTCCATTCAGGCGTTTGTCCTGCTAAACAGAGTAGTCGGCCCACACTAATAAGGACGCTGCATGCACGCCCCTTCACTCCAGGATATCACCGCGCCGGAAGGCATCTGCTACGGCTGCGGCGGCAGTAACCCCCATGGCCTGCACATCAAGAGCCGCTGGGACGCGGACGGAATACACCTGGTCGCCGAACACCTGCCCGAGGCCCGCTACAGCGGCTGGCCGGACCTGGTCTACGGCGGCCTGATCGCCATGCTGGTGGACTGCCACTCCAACTGGACTGCGATGGCCTACCACTACCGCGCCGAAGGGCGCGAACCCGGCAGCCTGCCGCGCATCGACTGCGTCACCGGCAACCTGGGGATCAAGTTCATCAAGCCAACGCCCATGGGGGTCACCCTGACCCTGCGCGCGCGGGCCGACGGTGAGGTCGGGCGCAAGACCCGCGTGATCTGTGAGGTGTACGCCGGCGACGTGCTGACCGCCCTCGGCGATTCAATCTTCGTGCGTGTCGACACCGGTCAATTGGCCGCTGCCGCCCATGGTCGCGAGGACTGATCCTGGGCTACATTGACCGCCACCGCTAATCGAGGATGCACCGATGACTCGTCTCACCGCGAAAGACTTTGCCCCCGAACTGCTGGAGCTTTATGACGGCTACGCCCACGGCAAGATCAATCGCCGCGAATTTCTCGACCGCGCCGCGCTGTTCACCTTTGGCGGCCTGACCGCCTCGGCTCTGCTCGCGGCCCTGAGCCCCAACTATGCGCTGGCCGAGCAAGTGAAATTCACCGACCCGGACATCGTCGCCGACTACATCACCTACCCCTCGCCCAAAGGTAATGGCAGCGTGCGCGGCTACCTCGTGCGCCCGGCCAAAGCCATGGGCAAGCTGCCGGCGGTGGTGGTGGTCCACGAAAACCGCGGCCTCAACCCTTACATCGAAGACGTCGCCCGGCGCCTGGCTAAAGCCGGCTTCATCGCCCTGGCCCCGGATGGCTTGACCTCGGTCGGCGGCTACCCCGGCAACGACGAAAAAGGCGTGGCCCTGCAACAGACTGTCGACCCGACCAAGCTGATGAACGACTTCTTCGCCGCCATCGAATGGCTGATGCACCACGACAGCAGCACTGGCAAGGTCGGGATTACCGGCTTCTGTTATGGCGGTGGCGTGACCAACGCAGCGGCGGTGGCCTACCCGGAATTGGGTGCGGCGGTGTCGTTTTATGGACGCCAGCCGGAAGCCAAGGACGTGCCACGGATCAAGGCGCCGATCATGCTGCATTACGGTGAGCTGGATACGCGGATCAACGAAGGTTGGCCAGCCTATGAACAGGCGCTCAAGGCAGCCGGCACGCCCTATGAGGCGTATATCTACAAGGGCGCCAACCACGGTTTCCATAATGATTCGACGCCACGCTATGACGAGGCGGCAGCGAAACTGGCGTGGGAAAGAACACTCGGTTGGTTCAATAAATACCTGGTCTAAGCGTTTACGCTTTCACGCATCCACCCCTTGAACGCCAGCATCGCTGGCGTTTCAGCCCGCGACTGCAAACGCGTCAACCAATAGCTGCCAGTGCTGATGCCGACGTCGAACGGCTGGCGAATCACATCGTTCTCCAGTTGCCGCGAAAACATCATCGCCGGCGCCAGTGCCACACCGATGCCTTGCAAGGCGGCTTCCATCATCGCCAGTGAAGAATCAAAGATGATGCTGCGCGGCACCAGGGTATCGGCGGGCAACCCGGCGGCCTGGAACCACAGGCTCCATTCATCGGCGCGGTAGGAGCGCAGCAAGGTGTGTTTCAACACGTCTTCGGGTGCATGCAGTTGCTCGGCCAATTGCGGCACGCAGAGTACGGTGAGGGGTGCTTCCAGCAGCTCGCAGGCTTCGGTGCCGTGCCACGCCCCCGCGCCGAAGCGGATCGCGTAATCCAGGCCTTCGGCAGCCACGTCAACACGGTTGTTGTGGGTGGACAGGCGCAGGTCGATAAAAGGGTAACGCGTCTGGAACGCGGGCAGCCGTGGCAGCAACCAACCCACGGCAAAGGTGCCGACCGCGCCGACCGTGAGCACTTCGCGGTAATGTCCGCCTTCAAATTGGCTCAGGGTCTGGGCGATGCGGTCAAACGAGTCTCGCACCACCGGCAATAGGGTTTCGCCTTCGCTGGTGAGCATCAGGCCACGGGGCAAGCGCTTGAACAAAGTAACATTCAGTTGCGCTTCCAGGCTTTTGACTTGATGGCTGACCGCCGCCTGGGTCACACATAATTCAATCGCGGCGCGGGTAAAACTCAAATGCCGGGCCGAGGCTTCGAAGGCACGCAAGGCATTGAGGGGAAGATGGGAGCGCAACATGTGTGACCCTAATTATTCTAATGGCAGGTGCGAGATATGATCGTTTGCCCAAAGCCTGCGAACTGCCTACATTGGCCACGCCTGCGCAGGCTCCTCAATCAATCGACCACTCTCATGGAAGCGATATCATGCCTCAACTCCCCCTGTCAGGCGTGCGTAATTTAGGCGCCGCGGCGTTGTTTCTCGCCGCCGGCCACTGCCTGGCCGCCGACGACCTGCGCGCCGTGGTGGACGCCAGCATCAAGCCGCTGATGCAGCAACAGTCTATTCCCGGCCTTGTCGTCGGTATCGTGAAGGATGGCAAGACGCAATACTTTAACTACGGCGTCGCCAGCAAAGACGCGAGACAGCCCGTCAGTGAAAACACCCTGTTTGAAATCGGCTCGGTGAGCAAAACCTTCACCGCCACCCTCGCCGGCTATGCCGTGGCAAGCGGCAAACTGACCCTCAGCGATCCGGCCAGCCAGTACCTTCCGGCGTTGCGCAACAGCAAGTTCGACCACATCAGCGTGCTCAACCTGGGCACCTACACGCCTGGCGGCCTGCCCCTGCAATTCCCCCGCGAGGCAGACAACAACCAGCACATGATCAGCTACTTCCAGCAATGGAAACCCGACTTTGCCCCTGGCACCCAGCGCCTGTACTCCAACCCAAGCCTGGGCCTGTTCGGCTACCTGGCAGCGCAAAGTCTGAAGCAGCCCTTTGATCAGGTGATGGAGAAAACCCTGCTGCCAAAACTGGGCCTCAAGCACACCTTCGTCAAAGTGCCTGATAGCCAGATGAACCTGTACGCCCAGGGCTATGGCAAGGATGGAAAACCCGTGCGCGTCGGCCCCGGCGCCATGGACAGCGAAGCCTATGGCATCAAAACCAGCGCCGCCGATCTGCTGCATTACGTGAGTGTGAA
Source organism: Pseudomonas simiae (assembly GCF_000934565.1). Taxonomy (NCBI): domain Bacteria; kingdom Pseudomonadati; phylum Pseudomonadota; class Gammaproteobacteria; order Pseudomonadales; family Pseudomonadaceae; genus Pseudomonas; species Pseudomonas simiae. The sequence goes on from NZ_CP010896.1 coordinate 3,269,678, forward strand.
CATAAACCCCGCGAGCCTGGAAAAACCCTTGCAGCAAGCGATCGCCACCACTCACACGGGTTATTACAACGTAAACGGCATGACCCAGGGCCTGGGTTGGGAAATGTATCCCTACCCGATCAAGCTGGACGCCTTGTTGGACGGCAATTCGACAAAAATGGCCATGGAGCCGAATCCGGTCAATTGGCTGACCCCACCGCAGGCGCCTCACGCCGACACACTGCTGAACAAAACCGGCTCCACCAGTGGGTTTGGCACGTACGTGGCCTATGTGCCGAGCAAGGCCATGGGCGTGGTGATCCTGGCGAACAAGAACTACCCGATTGCCGAGCGGGTGAAGGTGGCTCATGCGATCTTGAGTGCGATGGACCACTAAGCACTGGCACACATCAAATGTGGGAAACGGGCTTGCCCGCGATGAGGGCGTGTCAGCCGGTAAATTGGGCAAATGACACACAGCTATCGCGGGCAAGCCCGGCTCTCACAGGGTGCTGCAGGGTTCCGGAATCTACATACCGAGCCAGTGCGGCAGCGCCAGCGAAATGAACGGCAAGTACGTGACCATGATCAGGAACACCAACAGAATCATCAGCCACGGCAACGCCGCGCGGATGGTCTGCCCCAGCGTCAATCCGGTCACCGCCGACGTCACGAACAGGTTCAGCCCCACCGGTGGATGCACCAGGCCGATTTCCATGTTGACCACCATCACGATCCCCAGGTGAATCGGGTCAATCCCCAGTTTCATGGCAATCGGGAAGAAGATCGGCGCCAGGATCAGCACGATGGCGGACGGTTCCATAAAGCTGCCGGCAATCAACAACACCACGTTGACCATGATCAAAAAGCCAATCGGCGTCAGGCCTTCGGAGAGCACCCACGCGGTGATTTCCTGGGGGATCTGCTCGGTGGTCAGCACATGGGCAAACAGCATGGCGTTGGCGATGATGAACATCAGCATGATCGCCAGGCGCCCGGACTCCAGCAGCACCTTGGGACAGTCGCGCAGCTGCATGTCCTTGTAGATGAACAGCGCGACAAACGCCGAGTAAACCGCCGCCACCGCCGCCGCTTCGGTCGGGGTGAACATCCCGCTGTAGATGCCGCCGAGGATAATCACCAGCAGCAACAGGCCCCAGAATGCCCGGCGTGCAGAGGTCAGCCACTCACGAAAGGTCGCCCGTGGCTGCGCCGGCAGCTTCTTGATGCGCGCGACAATGTAGATCGCGATCATCAGCATCAGGCCCAGCAGCAACCCGGGAATCACCCCTGCCATGAACAGCTTGCCGACCGAGGTTTCAGTCGCCGCCGAATACACCACCATCACGATCGACGGTGGAATCAGGATGCCCAAGGTGCCCGCGTTGCAGATGATGCCCGCGCCGAACGCCTTCGGGTAACCGGAACGGACCATGCCCGCGACGGCGATCGAGCCCACCGCCGCCACCGTCGCCGGGGACGAACCCGACAGTGCCGCAAACAGCATGCACGCCAGCACCGCCGCAATGGCCAGACCACCTCGGATATGGCCGACACAGGCGTTGGCAAAATCAATCAAACGCTGCGCTACGCCGCCGGTGGTCATGAACGCACCGGACAGCAGGAAGAACGGAATCGCCAGGAAGGTATAGGCGTCGGAGGTTTCGAATAGCTTGATCGCCAGGGAACTCACCGAATCCTGGCTGAACATCAGGATCGACACTGCGCCGGACAGTCCCAGGGAAATCGCAATCGGCACGCCGAGAAACATGAACACGAATAACAGCAGAAACAGACAGAGCACGGCCATCAGTGACGCTCCTCATGGCTGCCGGCCAACTTGCTGGCCTCACCGGCCTCGTCGGCCAGCCCCAACCCGACCTGACGGTGGGTAAAGATGCGGTAGAAAATTTCCAGGTAGCGGATGAACACCATGGCGAATCCGATGGGCACGATCACCACGATGTCACCGACGTCGATACCATACTGGTCGAGGTCTTCAGCACCGATATGCGCGCCCATCACCGCAGTCACCCACTTGTAGCTGGCGATCATGAACAACCCGGCGTAGGCCAGGCAGCACAGGCAGGCGAGCATGCCGAGCACGCGTTGCACCGGGCGCTTGGTCAGCTTGACCAGCGCATCCACGCCAAGGTGGCCGGCGGTGCGTACGCCATAGGAAATACCGAAGAAAATCAGCCAGCCGAACATGGCCTTGGTCAGCGCCACGCTCCAGGTCATGTCCTGGGCCCAGGTCATGGTGTGGTCGCCCAGGGCGCCGAAGAAGTCACTGCTCCACGCCCATTTGTCGGCCAGGGCAAAGAACAGCGTGTAGATGTTGTTGAGCATGACGTAGACGAATGTCACCAGGGTCATGGCGGCCAGCAGGAAGGCAATAAAGCCCTCCTCCAGGTGCTCCCAGACGCGCCTTAGCGTTTGCATGGCAAAACCTCGCGAAGCGGGAATAGGTATCGGGTTGGAAATCGGATCAAACGGTGGGAACTGGCTTGCCTGCGACAGCAGTGGATCAATCGCCCGTTGTATCAACAGACAGACCGCAATCGCAGGCCCGCGCCCCCACTGAATCTGCGCTACTGGTTGGACGCGTCCGCCGCCTTGATCAGATCAGCCCCAATTTCCCCTTCGAACTTCTGCCACACCGGACGCATGGCTTCGCGCCATAGCTGGCGTTGCTCCGGGGTCAGTTCGATGATTTCGCTGGTCTTGGCATCGATGATCTTCTGCTTGGCCGACTGGTTCAGCGCTTCAGCCTGCTTGTTCACCTCGACGGTGACCTCGACCATGATCTGCTCCAGAGTGCTGCGGATATCCGGTGGCAAGCCGTTCCAGAACGTGGCGTTGGTGATCACCATGTAGTCGATCAGACCATGGTTGGACTCGGTGAAGTATTTCTGCACCTCGTTGACCTTCTGGCTTTCATAGTTCGACCAAGTGTTCTCGGTGCCATTCACTGTGCCGGTCTGCAGGCCTTGATAGACCTCGGCAAAGCTCATCTTGCGCGGGTTGGCGCGGATGGCCTTGAACTGTTCTTCAAGCACGCTGGAGGCCTGTACGCGGAACTTCAGGCCTCGGGCGTCCTTGGGTTCATGCAGCGCCTTGTTCGACGAGAGCTGCTTGAGGCCGTTGTGCCAATAGGCCAGGCCGAGGATGTTCTTGTCCTGCATCGCCGTCAGCAATGCCTTGCCCTGGGCCGCCTGGAAACGGTCGACAGCGGCCAGGTCGTTGAACAGGAACGGCAGGTCGTAGATCTGCACTTGCTGGGTGTATTGCTCGAACTTGGCCAGGGACGGTGCCAGCATCTGCACATCGCCCAACAACAGCGCTTCCATTTCCTTGCCATCGCCGAACAACGACGAGTTCGGGTACACCTCGACCTTTACCCTGCCGGGCAGGCGCTCTTGCGCGAGCTTCTTGAACAGCAGCGCGCCCTGCCCCTTGGGGGTGTTTTCGGCGACCACGTGGGCGAACTTGATGACAATCGGGTCCGCCGCCTGGGCCAGGCCCGCGGCGAACAAGGTGGCGGCGCACAGCAGCGCCCGAGAAAGCTTGAGCATGGGAAATCACCTTCTTATTGTTGTGTTGTAGGGCAAGGTGCCTGATGTCACGCGTGTAGTGAATTTCGATTTTTTGATACCTGCGTTCGGCCTGGACGAACGCTAAAGCAGAGCCGCCAACAGCCGTTGCGCCCGCAACAACACCGGCGCATCCACCATCTGCCCATCGATCTGATAGGCGCCTGCCCCATGGGCACCGGCATCCACCACACGCCGGGCCCAGGCCAAATCTTCGGCGCTTGGCGCCAATGCCTGGTGAATCACCGCGACCTGTTTGGGATGGATACACAGTGCGCCGGCAAACCCCATCTCATAGGCATGCCGGATCGAGCGGCGCAGGCCTTCAGGATCGTCGATGGCCGGGTGCACGCCATCCAGCGGTGCAACCAGGCCCGCAGCGCGGGAATGCACAATCAGCGCCAGCCGCGCCTGGTCCAGGGCGAACTGGGCGGCAGGCGAATTACTGCTCAGGTTAAGGTCCAGCGCCAGATCCAGCCCGCCGAATGACAGGCGTTCCACCTGCGGTGCATGGGCGATCTCGGCCACTGCCAACAAACCACGCGCACTCTCGATAATCGGCCAAATGACTTTGCCGGTTGCCGCCACGACGGCGACCTGGGATGCGCTCTCGACCTTTGGCAACAGGACGCCCGCCACAGTCGGATGAGCCTTGCAGAAAGCCACATCCTCAAAATGCTCGGCATGTTCCGGCGCGTTGATACGCACCCACACCTGAGCGGCGGGGTTGGCCGTCAGAAACGCCCCCAGGTTATCCCGCGCCTGACGCTTGAGCGGCTCTTCCACCGCATCCTCAAAATCCACGATCACTGCGTCGGCACCGCTGGCCAAGGCTTTGGAGAATCGCTCCGGTCGGCTCCCGGGCACAAACAACGCCGAACGTACCAGTAGCTTGGGCATCTGTTGAATTCCTTATGGTTATATAACGCCGCGCGCGCGCAGGCCGTCGATGGCATCTGTCGAGTAACCGAGCCCGTCGAGAATGCCCTGGCTGTGCTGGCCCAAGCCTGGAACACCGTCCATGCGCGGAGTGAAGGCGGCATTGCGGGCCGGCGGTAGCAGCGCCGGCAACGGACCGGCCGGGCTGTCGACTGCTCGCCAACTGTCACGCGCCTTGAGTTGCGGGTGATCCCACACGCCTTGCATATCGTTGACGCGGGCGCTGGCGATCTGCGCGCTTTCCAGGCGCTGGATCACCGCCTCGGCATCCAACTGCGCGAAGCTGTCGACAATGATCTGACGCAGCACTTCGCGGTTCGCCGAGCGCTTGAAGTTGGCGGAGAAACGCTCGTCGGTCGCCAATGCCGGGGTGAGCAGCACCTTGTCGCAGAACGCCGCCCATTCGCGCTCATTTTGCAGGCCGAGCATCACGGTCCCGCCGTCACCGGTGGGAAACGGTCCGTAGGGATAGATCGTCGAATGCGCCGCCCCGGCACGCGGGGGTTGGGGTGCGCCGTCGAACGCGTAGTACATCGGGTAGCCCATCCATTCCACCAGGCTTTCCAGCATGCTGACGTCGATGCGGCTACCCTTCCCCGTCTTGCCGCGCAGCAGCAGCGCCGAGAGGATGCCGCTGTAGGCATACATGCCTGCCGAGATGTCGGCGATGGAACAACCGGCCTTGGCCATCTGGTCTTCGCCGGGGCCGCCGGTGACGGAAAGAAAGCCGCCCTCGCTCTGGATCAGCAGGTCGTAGGCCTTCTTCTTTTCGTACGGGCCGCCTTCGCCGTAGCCGGAAATATCGCAGACGATCAGGCGCGGGAAGCGCTCGTGCAGCGCCTCGAACGACAGGCCCATGCGCGCGGCTGCGCCGGGTGCCAGGTTCTGCACCAGTACATCGGCGTCGGCCAGCAGTGTGTCGAGAATCGTACCGGCCTCCTCCTGCTTGAGGTCCAGGGTCAGGCTTTCCTTGGAACGGTTGGTCCACACGAAATGCGAGGCCAGGCCACGCACACGTTCATCGTAGCCACGGGCAAAGTCGCCGGCGCCGGGGCGCTCGACCTTGATCACGCGCGCGCCCAGGTCAGCCAATTGACGGGTGCAGAATGGCGCGGCAATCGCGTGTTCCAGGCTGACAACGGTGATGCCGTCCAGCGGTCTTGGGTTAGTCATGACGGTTCCTCAAAGCCAATCGGCCATGGATACGGCGTTGCGCAGGTCCCAGACTTTGTCGATCAGGGCATTGGCCTGGGCCGGTGTGCGGGCGTTGCTGAACTGGGTGAGGCGCTGGAATTTATCCGCCAGTTCCGCACGGCTCAGGGTGTTGCCCGGATCGCCCTTGGGTTCGTCGATAGCGCCGTGCAACGTGCGACCCTCCAGCGTGGTGACGGTGACACGGCCGAGCCAGCGCTGGGGGTAGGCGCCGTCGACTTCAGGGTCGAGGGTCATGCTGACTTTGTCGCGCAACGCCGCGACGGCTGGGTCAGTCAACGCCAGCTCATGGAACTCCGTAAGCCCGGCCTTGCCATGCACGGCGATCAGGCCCAGCACGGTGCCCATGGAGAACTTGGCCTGGTGCACAGAAGCAGGCACGGTCACGCGGCCCAACACATCGATGGCGCCTTGGTGCACGCGGGTTTCCACGCGGGCGATCTGTTCGGCGTGCAGACCTTCGCGCTGCATCAGGTCCAGCAGCGCATCGGCGGCAGGATGGGTATGGCGGCACGACGCATGAAACTTGAACGAGGTTTCCAGCAACGCCCAGCGGCTGCCGAGGTCGGCGGACAGTCTGGCAGGCTCGGCATCAGTGGACATGCCCGCCGCCAGCCCCTGGTCGCCCTCAAGAATATTGCGTGCACCGGTCAACCCGTCCGCCGTCAGGTACGCGGCGAGCAAGCCGTCCGCCGCCGCTTTCGCGGTGTGCAGCTGCTTGGAATCGGCGGCATCACGCAGGAACTCCCATAACCCGGCAGCCTGGGTGCCCGCGCTGCCCAACAGGTTGATGAATTGTTCTTCATTGAAATCCAGCAATTTGCCGACGGCAACGGCGGCGGCCAGCGTGCCGACGGTGGCAGTGGTGTGGAAGATGCGGTAATGGGACCGGCCCATGAATTCGCCGATGCGGATACCGGCTTCATAACCGGCCACCGACGCCAGCAGCAAGTCGCTGCCGGATTTGCCAAGGTCCTGGGCGGCCGCCAGTGCCGCCGGGAACACCACAGTCGCCGGGTGCAGGACGGAACTGTTGTGCAGGTCGTCCTGCTCCACCAGATGGGATGAAGCAGCGTTGACCAGCGCAGCGAAATACGCGCTGCTGCTGCCGCCATTGACGATCACCTGCGCCGGGCCGCTGCCGGGGCCCATCTTCTGCGCATAACGTTCGAACAACGGAATCGGGTGCGCACCCTTGCTCGCCAGCGCCGAGGCCAGCCAGTCCAGGTACAGGTCTTCGGTGCGCGCCAGCACCTCTTCAGGCAGTTGCGCGGCGTTCAGTTCGGCCAGGAACCGACACAAGGCTTGGGTATGGCTCATGGTCAGGCCCTCAGAAACTGCGTGGCAGTTCGAGCAGATGCTCGGCCACGTAGGACAGGATCAGGTTGGTGGAGATCGGTGCCACCTGGTACAGGCGCGTCTCGCGGAACTTGCGCTCCACGTCGTATTCGCAGGCAAAACCGAAACCGCCGTGGGTCTGCAGGCAGGCGTTGGCTGCTTCCCAAGACGCCTTGGCCGCCAGGTACTTCGCCATGTTCGCGCTCGCGCCAGCCTGCTTGCCGCTGTCGTATTCCTCGCAGGCACGCCAGCGCATCAGGTCCGCGGCTTCGATCTCGATATGCGCTTCGGCAATCGGAAACTGCACGCCCTGGTTTTGCCCGATGGGCCGGCCAAACACCACGCGGTCGCGGGCATAGGCGCTGGCCTTTTCGATAAACCAGCGGCCATCACCGATGCATTCAGCGGCGATCAAGGTGCGCTCGGCGTTGAGGCCGTCGAGGATGTATTTGAAGCCCTTGCCCTCTTCGCCGATCAGACTGTCCAGGGGCAATTCCAGGTTGTCGAAAAACAGCTCGTTGGTTTCATGGTTGACCATATTGGCGATGGGCTGCACGGTCAGGCCGTTGCCGATGGCTTCGCGCAGGTCCACCAGGAAGATCGACATGCCTTCGGATTTTTTCTTCACCTCGGCCAGTGGCGTGGTGCGCGCCAGCAGGATCATCAGGTCGGAATGCTGCACCCGCGAGATCCACACCTTCTGGCCGTTGATCACGTATTTGTCGCCACGTTTGATCGCCGTGGTCTTGATCTTGGTGGTGTCGGTACCGGTGGAGGGCTCGGTCACCCCCATGGATTGCAGGCGCAATTCGCCGCTGGCGAGCTTGGGCAGGTACAAACGTTTCTGCGCTTCACTGCCGTGCCGCAACAGGGTGAACATGTTGTACATCTGGCCGTGCACGGTGCCGGAGTTGCCGCCACAGCGGTTCACCTCTTCAAGGATCACGGACGCTTCAGCCAGGCCCAGGCCGGAGCCGCCGTATGCTTCAGGAATCATCGCCGACAGCCAGCCGGCGTCGGTCAGCGCCTTGACGAAGGCTTCGGGGAAGCCCTTTTCCTCGTCAATCCTGCGCCAGTACGCTGCATCGAATTCCGCGCACAAGGCGCGCACGCCTTCGCGGATCGCATTGAGTTCTTCATTGTCATTGGGGTTCATTAACGGCGCTCCGCCTCTTGTTCTTGGATTATTCGAAATGCACGCTTGCTTGCTGCGCCAGGCCCTCGACGTTGCCGGCCCACAGCTGTGCCACACCGGCTTCGATCACGCGGCCGCCCACTTCAAACGGCTGCGGCGCTATCAAAGGGCGCACGCCGCGATAGGCAAAACGACGCAAGGTTGCACCAGGGTTGGCGCGGCAGAACGCGCGCAGGCTCAGGGTGGCAATCAACGGACCATGCACCACCAGGCCTGAGTAGCCTTCGGTGCCGGTGACGTAGGGGTAGTCGTAGTGAATGCGGTGACCGTTGAAGGTCACGGCGCTGTAGCGAAACAGCAGGGTTGGCGTGGGGTCGACGGTTTCAGACCATCCGCCCTGCTCCAGCGCGTCACCACTGCCGGATTTGGGCGGCGTGGGCTCGCGATAGACGATGTCCTGTTCCTCGCGGATCGCCAGGCGGCCGTCCTGGGAATAGTCGTGGCGCACAGTGACAAACAGCAGCGAGCCGGTGCGACCGGTCTTTTCTTCCACCTGAACGATGGTCGACACGCGCGTCGCCGCCTCGCCCGCACGCAGCGCATGCAGGAACTCGATGCGCCCACCGGCCCACATGCGATTACGGTTATCGGCCGGCGGCAGAAAGCCGCCACGGGCCGGGTGGCCGTCAGTGCCCAGGGCAGTTTCCGGGAGCGGGTCCTGGAAGAAACACCACTGCCACAGCGACGGAATGTCCGCCCCATCCTCGGGAACGGCCTCGCCGAAGGTGGCGGCGATGCGCTTGAGCAGGTTATGGCTGAGGTGGTCGTGGGCGGTTTCGCTTCGGCCGATCCAATCGGTGGCGCTCATCGGGTGCAGGTCCTCGGGCAGTGAGTGTCTTCCCCGGATCATGCAAGCCTGCAGCCGTTCTGAGAATTTGCATTTCAATAAACCGGCGTTCGGTTATGCTGAACGCCGCCGTTCTGTCCCAGGAGTCACGCATGCACTTCGATCTGGCCGACCTGCGCCTGTTCATCCATATCGCCGAATCCCCCAGCCTGACCCAAGGCGCCAAGCGCGCGTTCCTCTCGCCGGCCGCCGCCAGCGCAAGGATCAAAGCCCTCGAAGGCCAGCTCGACACCCGCCTGTTGTACCGCGACAGCCGTGGCGTGGAGATCACCCCGGCCGGTGAACGCCTGCTGCACCATGCGCGGCTGATCATGCGTCAGGTGGATTACCTCAAAAGCGAATTCACCCAGTACGGCGTGGATTCAGCCGGGCATATCCGCATCTTCGCCAACACCACCGCGGTCACCGAATTCTTGCCCGAAGTACTGGCGGGCTTCCTATCAGAACGCCCCGGCGTGACCGTCGACCTTCAGGAACGCCTGTCCCGAGACATCGTGCGCGGCGTACTCGATGGCACCAGCGACATGGGCATCATCGCCGGGCCGGTGGAAGCTTCGGGGTTGCAGGTGCTGCATTTCAGCACGGATAAACTGGTGTTGATGGTGCCGGTCGGGCACCCGTTGGCGGGGCAAGCGTCAGTGACGCTGGAACAGACCCTCGCTTACCAGCACATCGGCCTGCACGAAGGCAGCACCTTGCTGAGCTTCTTGCGCGAGCATGTCGAGCGGCTGGGCAAGCATTTGTCGCTGCGTATCCAAGTGTCGAGTTTCGAGGCGATCTGTCGAATGGTCGAAGCCGGTGTGGGCATCGGCATCATTCCAGAGTCGGCCGCCGTGCGTCACAGCCGCACCATGCAATTGATCGCAGTGCAATTGGATGAGCCCTGGGCGATTCGCGAGCGCAGCATCCTGGTGCGGGAGCTGGAGGCGTTGCCCGGCACCATTCGTGCGTTGATCGCCACGTTGATGCCGCACAGCGCCTAAGCCTAACCGCAAGGGCCGTTAACAGTCTTTGACAGTTTCTCGACAAAGCTGCAAAAGACCGGCGAGCGCTGCGCCCCTAGCATGCGAGCATCCAAATCACCTGTCGAGTGCTCGTCATGCTTCGCACATTGCGCGGTCTTCCGTTGCTCGGTTGCCTGTTGGGCAGTATTGGCTGCCACGGGCAGTCACCGGCCCCTCCGTCAATTGCGAAGGGTGACTACAGCGCGATCATCCGTTACCTGCAAACCCGGATCCCACGGGACATGGCCCAGGACAACATCCCGGGCCTGTCGATAGCACTGGTCAACGGCCAGGAATTGATCTGGGCGCGCGGGTTCGGCATGGCCGACAAAGCCAAGGGCTTGCCTGTCACGCCAAACACGGCATTCCGGGCCGGTGCGATCTCCAAATTGCTCACGGCCAGCGCGGCCCTGCAGTTGGTTGAAGAACAGCGACTGACGCTGGATGCCCCCCTGCAGCAGACCCTGCGCGAGTTCTATGTGCGCTCGCGCTTCCACGCCGACCAGCAGGCCGCCGACCGCGACATCACTTTGCGTCGCCTGCTGAGCCATCAGTCCGGCTTGCCCAGTGAACACCTGCGAGACCTGCGCAACAGCTACGCCATGGGGCAGATGCCGATGCGCCTGTCCGGTGTCTGGCTGAGCACACCGCCCGGCACGCAAGTGGCCTATTCCAACCTGGGTTATGCGCTGGTGGGCGCGGCGATCGAGCGCAGCAGCGGCAAGGAGTTTGAAGCCCAAATGCAACACAGCCTGCTCAAGCCGCTGGAGATGGATCGCGCGAGCTTTGTCGGGACCGCTGCCCAAGTAGGCTTTCGCGCCCTGGGCTATCAGGAAGGCGTCGCCAGCACCGATGCGCAACTGCGCGACATCGCCGCCGGCGGCTTGTGGGCCAGCCCCAAGGACCTCAGCCATTACGTGCAGATGCTATTTGCCAAGGGCCTCTACAAGGGCAAGCGGGTAATGGCAAGCCGCTCCATCGATGAAATGTTCACCCAGCAAAACACCGGCAATGCCCTGGACTTCGACTGCCAGATCGGCCTGGCGTGGTTTTTGGCGCCCTGTGGTGACGCGCCGGTCGGTCCTAGGGTGCGTACCTACCAGCACAGCGGCGGTGGCGATGATTTCGCCGCACAGCTGAGCCTGCTGCCGGACCATCAATTGGCAGTGATCATCATGGCCAACGACAGCAATGCCGAAGACCTGGTCGCCACATTGGCCACTGACACCCTGCGCCTGATGCTTGAAGCGCAAACCGGCACGCCTGTGTGCAGCGACGACTGCCAGTCACCCCGCCATGGGCTCAAGCTGCGCCAAGTGCCGACAGCCATCGACCGTCAGCGCCTGGCCGGGTTTTACGCAACCGCCTGGGGCGTCTTCAGGATCAAGGATGATGAGCAGCGGCTGCGCGGCGAACTGGCGGGTTTCAACTTCGAACTGCTGCGTGACGATCAGGGCTGGCTGCGCGCGCAGAAGAAACTCTTCGGCTTCTGGCTCAAGGACCTCGGTGAACTGGGCCACGTACAACTCGACGTGATCACCGTGCAAGGCCGGCAGATGCTCACCGCGCGCAGCCACGGCCAACGCATCCCCATCGGTGAGCGCATCGACCCGCCGCCGCTGCCCATGGCCTGGGCCGACACGGTCGGCACCTATCAGGTGCTCAACAGCTTTGAGCCCGACGCGCCATTAAGCGGCATCAGCGTGCGCCTCGAAGAAGGCTTCCTGGTGATTCGCGGCCAACTGCATGACGAACCGCTGACCGACTACATCCTGCTGCCCGTCGACAACGCCCACGCCGTACTGGCCGGGACCGGCTATGGCCTGGGCGACACCGTGAGCCGCCAGATCAATGGCCTGAGCGCTTCGGGCTACGCCTTCAAACGTACCCATCCACCCTTGAGTTTCTGACTGACATGAAAACCCTGATGAGCCCCAAAAACCTCTGCCTGTCCATGACTTCCCTGTGTTTACTCGCCGGAGCCAACAGCGCACTGGCCGAGGACTGGACCTACAGCCTCAACGCCGGGGTGGCCAACCTGCCCCGCTACAGCGGCAGCGATGAACGCATGACTGCTCCCGTGTTCGGTGGTGCCATCGTCAGCCCTTGGGGGCTTTTTCTCGACACCGACAAAGGCCTGGGCTGGGGTTACGAAGGCAATGCCTTGAGCTTCGAGGCCTACGTCGGTGCCAGTGCTTCGCGCAAGGACAAAAACACGTCCATGCACCTCGGCGCCAAGCGTCTCAAAGGCATGGGCGAGATCAAGTCACGCCCGCAACTGGGTGTGAGTGCCAGCTACAACCTGGGCGGCGTGATTGTTGGCGCCGCCCTGGAACATGCGCTCAAGGAAGATGACCACAAGGACAGCGGCAAGGCGTTCACCCACGTGGAACTGAGCCTGGGCACCAACCTGTATGAAGGCCGTTTCGGCTCCCTCGACGCCAGCCTCAACAGCCATTTCGGGGACCGTGACTACTTGCAGACCTGGTACGGCGTGACCACCGGCCAAGCCGCACGCAGCCGCTTCAAAACCTACAAGGCGGGCGCGGGCAATATCAGTAATGGCATGAACCTGGTGTGGAGCCTGCCGATCAGCGAGGACACCCAGTTCTCGACCTTGCTGGATGTGCAGTACCTGGCGGATGAAGCCGGCAAGAGCCCGATCGTGGAGCGTCGGTTGCAGACGTCGGTGATGGGTGTGCTGGAATACAGCTTTTGAGGGGGAAGTCGGCATCAACGCTCAACCCCTGAGGAGTGAAATATCCCCTCACTGAGCAGAGGGGAACCGGAGGCCTGGCACTTGCGACGAATAGTCACTGCTGCATGTGGGAAAACACGCAGTCGCTATCGTCGTTCTTCTGGAGTTTACTGATGGTCTCATCGACTCAATCCGCTACTGTTTCGGCCGCCACGTACCAGTCCCCACCACCGGATGCACAGCAACCCCCTTCACCTCAGTCGGCCCCACAAGCACCTGACTGGTTGGAACTCATAAAAAGTACCCCGCGGTATATAGCCGACGCAGAATTGGCGGGAACCTATGCCGCCGCGCTAACCCGCGCAGCCCAAGACTTGCCCTTACCGGTGACCGGAAGTGAGGCCGTTTACCCTGTGCCTGTCGACTCTACGTTCGGGCAATGGCGAAACCACCTCGACAGCCTAGTGGCGGGTGACGATTTCAAGCAGTGGGCCCACGCGAATCGCGTTGACCTATCCCGCCCCCTTCGCATTTTCCCCCCGAGCGACACCACGCCCGGGTGGATACAGGCCTACGCCAAGCCCTCGGCATCCGGTGAAGCGGGTGCGCGCGCCAGCATCCTCGCGCTGGGGGCACAGTTCAGCGACGGCCAATCGTTGCCTGCCTCGTGGCCATTGATCATGCAGACGTCCAAAACGTTAGCGGCGGGCAACATCTCCGTCTCTGTCCCTTCGCCCGGTCGGTCCGACCCCGTTACGCATGCCAAGCGCCCCGCTGACCTCAAAGACATTGCGACCTTCTATGGCGAGCAGGTGCCTCATAGCCGTGAAGCGCTCACAGAACGCGCAAATGACGTCAAACACGCAAACACCTTTCCCCTGCCTGGTGCGGTGCTCTCACCCGCACAATTTGAACTGCGCTCAGAGACCGCGCTGGAACAGCAGCAGAGGGAATGGGGCGATGTTCGTAACAACAATCGCCTGTGCCAACTGTTGTCCACGGCAATCACGCCACCCTCCGCCTCTGCCAACGCGACCGACAGCCCTCCCTCTTTCATTGATTCGCCACACACCTCAGAACAGGCTGCGCAACACGAAAAAACCTTGATTGCGCAAATGCTCGACAGTGACGCGTTCAAGTTAAACGTGGACCCCACTTCCTGGTACGTTCAGGATGAGCAGTTGGCACCGGAGGCCAGCGTCAGCCTCAGACGATTCATCACCGACAAGGGGTGGATCGTTCCGCAGACCAAAGACGACATCAACAACTTGATCAAGTCCATTCAACGCGGGCCCTTGCCTTCCATCCCCCATGGCAATCTCACCGGCGCCTTGAGCTGGGCGGCGGCACTGACGCTGGATGAAAAAAAGCAGCTCTACAGCCACATACGCTTTAACAACCTCAAGCTACCGGACTTGGGTGCTTCGCACGCCGTGAACAATGAAGGAGGGGCTTTTACCTACCTGACGAAAAATCGCCATTGGACAGACGCCGAGCTGAACGCCCCACGAGAAATCGTAGAAGACATCCTTCGCTCGCCAAAAGCCCGGACGCTGGAAGCTGCCCTACAGCGGAAAATGGGCGTCGCTGGCGATACCGACGGCTCTGACATGACCCTCGCGGCGATCCTGTTGGGGCTGGATGCACCCACGGCCCATGATGTGTCGAAGAGAAATGAATGTGCCGGTTTCGACCTCGCGGCCCCACGTTTCTATGGGCAGCCGCTGAGTCACATCAAGCAAGCGTTGATCCCCCATTTGGCCGAGAGTGGCCGGTGCACGGCCAGGATGGCCCCCGTGGCGGCGTTTATGCTGCTATCAAGTGCCGCGCCGGAACTGCTGGTCAAGGACATCCCCGCTGATGTGACTTACGGTTCACCGGCGTGGGCCACCCTGAAAGCCACAGTGGCCTACATAGAAGCAAAGAGCCCTGGCAGCAGTTCCCTCATGAGCTTTGCTGAAGTCGTCAAATACGCGGCAATCGATCCGGTTGCTACAGAAGACCAAGCGCTATTGAATGCGGCCAAATTAGACATGGTCATCGATTGGGCGTTAGTGCATGGCGTCCTCTCGCCATCGCCTACAGGGCGTTATTCAGACGAACAGTTGGACACAGCGCAGAAAACGTTCTCCGAGGTCATGAGCGAGCTGCAAACAACCCCCGGGGACATCACCGCGAAGGTTCCACTGCTCAAAGACCAGGCACTGGAAGAACTGGGGAAGCGCTATAAGAATGTGCCCTTTGAACTGGCCGTGCTCACAACGCCCCAGGCGCGGGCGAATAACGCCCTCAACAACGATATATTACATACCAACACGGGCCCTTATTCCCTATTGGACCTTTATCTCTCAGGCCGAGCGCCAGCCCCGCAGGAGGACAACACATGGTATTCATTGAGAGAACAGGCGCTTCCAGGAACAACCACCGGATTACTTCACCACCTCCCGGATATCAAGTCCGTACACCGCCTTGCTGTGGCCAATTATCAGCAACGCAGGGAAAGCGGGCTGGTCACCCTCAGCAAACATCTCATTGCGCAACAACCGATCAGCGATAGAAAGCAGCTGGAATATGGAAAACTCGAGATTTTCATTGAAGGCACCGTCATCAAACATCGAGTCGTCACCAAGTCCGGCGCCGTCAATCTTGACCAATCAACGCCGAGTCAAGATCCGAGCAAGCGCGCGTTGATCATCAAGTCAACGCATGAGAACAAAGTAAAATTCTATGAATTTTGCCCGCAACACAACTATCTGAAAGCCCGCGATGACCTGGGCAGCGCATTCGTTCCAGGCCCTCAAGGGCTATGGATCAAGGCGCCCACACCTCATCTGGCAGGAGAAAAATTCTCCAATACAGCCATCACGCCATTTAGCGTCTCGCAGACCGACAGCCATAAGTTACAAGCCATCACGCCGCCGGCAGACGCCAGTGTCCCGGCATCGTATAACAGTGCACGCAGTCAGTTTCTGGGGGAGTTGCTCTCCAAGCACACCCTCGGTGATGTCGAGCTTGAACAACTGGTGAATGCCAGCGGCCACACAACGCGATTTGACGAAGAAGATGAAGAGTTCGAAAGGAACAGAGAGTTACTGTTCGCCTCGATGGTTGTCGTGAACCCCATCAGAAACGTGCTCAACGGCGATTGGCTTGCGGTGGCGTCCGACATCGTATTCGATGGTGTCATGTACTTGACCACCGCGGGTCTGGGCAAGGTTGCTGGCGCAGCGGCCAAGCCGGTGAATAGCGCGTTGAAACAAAGCGGTAAACCTTTCGGACGACGGCTGTTTACACAAACACCGGCTCAGCCTTCCGGTGGGCTCAACGCTAATTTCCATAAGTTCTCGCCAGGAAAAACCGGGCAATATGACTTTTCCGACCTCGCACGAAAACCTGACATCGCGCAAGGCACTTACAAAAGAAGCCTTACCGAATTCTCCACACCAGCAAGGTTCGATAGAACAACCCGCAAATGGTATGCGGTAGATCCAAAGACCAACAAAACGTATGGAAAGCCCTTGGAGGACTTCAAGCCACAGGTGTCTGCAGCGCCCGGCACAAGCACACCTGCCATGACACCTCAGCAGCGCGCACTGGACATAGGATTGAGCCGCGACAATGTCATTCAAATGGGCGGGCCGATGAGGGATCTGAAACTGATTGGCAATGAAGTTCATACCTTCACCGATACCTATAAAGGCACGAACCGCCTCAATGTCGTCGCAC
Organism: Pseudomonas simiae; assembly: GCF_000934565.1. Lineage (NCBI taxonomy): Bacteria > Pseudomonadati > Pseudomonadota > Gammaproteobacteria > Pseudomonadales > Pseudomonadaceae > Pseudomonas > Pseudomonas simiae. Next base: position 3,286,209 of record NZ_CP010896.1, read on the forward strand.
ACGGTATCAAACGAAATTGGGTTGAGCGGATCACAGGTGACGGTACGAAGATAATCATGGACAACACGCTTTATGATGCGCCTGGGTTAGCGAAGCTGCTGAGAGCAAAGGGTGTGGACCTTACTTCTGCCGATAACGTACGCCTTCTGGTGTGCTACTCCGCTGAAGGCAGAAGCAAAGCATTTGGGCGCCTCTTTCAACAAGAAATAAACAAACCGGTCAAGGCGTTTGAAGGGACCGTCTCATTGACGCATGGCTCGACATCCGTAACCGCCATACGAAACGGAGTACGAAATGAGGTGTTGCGAAACTATCCCAATGGGACGTCGGCAGTTATTGAGCAAGCCACCGATCTATTGACGGAAGGTTTATTTAATGGAAAAGCCATTCCGCACATCCAAAAAAACCATGGTCAAACCATCAGGATCAATATCGCTCCGCCCGGCCTGCCTCCTATACATGACGACCTGAGAATCACTTATAGGCCGCGCCAATTCACTCGATAACCCTATGACTCAACGTACGCCCACGTCATTCGGAATGAGGCGCCGCCCCATTCCGAGTCCAACACCTGCACCTGGCCGCCATGCCACTGCGACACCCGCTGCACCAGCGCCAGGCCCAGGCCGAAGCCGCCGGTACGGCGATCGCGACTCGCGTCCAGGCGCATGAAGGGTTGGAAAATCTTCGCCCGGCCGTCCTCCGGGACGCCGGGCCCGTCGTCACACACCCGCACTTCGTAGCCGCTGCCGAACTTGACCAGCGAGACTTCCACCCGACGCTCGGCGTAGCGGATGGCGTTGCGCAACAGGTTGATCACCGCACGTGCCATAAAGCGTGGCTCGATCTGGATAAAGTCCACCTCACACGTGCGCAACGACAATTGAATACCCGCCGCCTCGGCCTCCAGGGCCACACTGCCGATCACGCTGTCGAGCCAGCTGAGGGCCTCGATGCTTTCGCGTGTGACCTGGGTGGCGCCACGTTCCAGGCTGGCATAGGTAAGCAGTTCGGAGACCATTTCTTCCAGTTCGCCCAGGTCTGCATACATGTCAGCAATCAATTCGCCACGCTGGCGCGGGTCGGCCTGCTGCTTGAGTTGGTCGAGTTCGAACGAGAGGCGTGCAATGGGCGTGCGCAGTTCGTGGGACACGGCGTTGGTGAGTTCGCGCTGGTTGGCGATCAGGCTTTCGATACGCTCGGCCATCTGGTTGAAGTGCCCCGCCAGCTCACGCACGGTGGAACGGCGCGGCAGCAGGATGCGCGAGCTGAGCTCGTTGTCACCGAAACGTTGCGCCGCCAGACGGATATGCTCTAGATCGCGCCAGTGCGGCCGAACCCAGAAATACAGCACGATCGCCAGGCTCAGCCCCAACAGGCTGTAGGCCCACAAGTACAGCCATTTAGGCTCGTCGGGCAGCTTGATATTGAGCAATTGCGGGCCGCCGTCGAGATTGGCGATGAACTCCATGAAATCGCCACGCACCACCAACTGCCCAGCCGCCAGCAACTGTTGCTCACGCGGGTTCAGCGCCAGGTCATCGCGCTGGACCAGTTTCAGGTGCAGACCGTAATGGGGTTGCAACTCGCCCAGACGCGCTTGGCGGGCATCACCGAGCAAGGGTCGCAACTGCTCGACCAAAGCATAGGCCGGGCCGCGCATGGCCTCGCGGTTATAGGTTTCGTTGGCCTCGGGAAGAAGCTCGTCGAACGTGTAGTTGACCAGCCAGATAGCGCCCGCCAGGCCTAGCGCAAGGATGATGTACAGGCGGATATAGAGCCGCAGCATCTAGGCCTCCCACGCAAACGGGTTGAACAGGTAGCCCTTGCCCCAGATGGTCTTGATGCACACTGGTTCGCGCGGGTTGTCGTTGAGTTTGCTGCGCAGTTTGCTGATGTAGACATCGACACTGCGGTTGAGCCCGTCGAACGCAATGCCGCGCATGCGGTTGAGGATGTCATCGCGGGACAGGATCGTCCCCGAGTTACTGGCCAGCAGCCACAGCAGTTCAAACTCCATGGTGGTGAGGTCGATCTTGTCATCGCCAAGGCTGACCACGCGGCAACTGCGATCGATGGCCAGCCGCCCGAAGGCCAGCGCCCCGCGCACCGTCGGCTCCGGCGCCTGACGTCGTTGCAAGGCACGCAGGCGCGCCAGCAACACAGGGGGCTTGATCGGCTTGATGACATAATCGTCGGCACCGGACTCCAGGCCAAGGATATGGTCCAGGTCGTCTTCCTTGGCCGTGAGGATCACGATCGGCGTGTCGGACACCGCGCGAATTGCGCGACACACATGCAGGCCACTCTGGCCCGGCAACATCAGGTCAAGTACGACGATCTTCGGCTTGAACGCGAGAAACGCCGCCAAGGCCTCATCGCCCCGATGCTCCACGCGTACCTCAAAGCCATGCTGCGCGAGAAAGTGCGCGATCAGCCCTGCCAGTTTTTCGTCGTCCTCAACGAGCAAGACCTTGCCCAGCCCCAGGTTTTCCATAAGTTCTCAGTCTGCAGACACGGATTGAAGAGCGGGCATTATAGGTGGCAAGCTGGACAACTGAAGCCGCTGGCCAGGATTGGCCACGAAGGTTCATGTTTTTAAGAGTTTTTAACAAATAACCTGCAATCTTTAACGCCAACCACAGGGAGTTGTATGCGCAAGGATTACCTGGCGTTCTTTGTTTCGCTGTTCTTGTCGCGGCTGGCCGACCAGATTCTGCTGTTTATCGTGCCCTTGATCGTGTTCCAGACTACCCAGAGCGTGGCTTGGGCTGGACTTGCATTCTTTGTCGAGTCGCTGCCGCGTTATCTCGCGTTCCCGGTGTGTGGCGCATTGTGCGACAAGTTCGCGCCGGTGCGCATCCTGCATATCAGCCAGGTTTGCCGGGCGCTGGCTTGCGGGGTGGCCGTGGTTTTGTACGGGGTCTTCGACGGTATCCTCTGGATCGTGCTGCTCTCGGCGCTCTGCGGCGTGTTGACCACCCAGGGCATCATGGCGCGGGAAGTGCTGATGCCTCATGTCTTCCCCCACTACAGCTATGCCAAGACACTTTCCTATTCACAGATTGCTGACCAGAGCGGGCTGGTGCTCGGGCCATTGGTGGCCGCGCTGATGCTGGAAGTGTGGGCCTGGTATTGGGTCGTACTCGGGGTGGCCGGGCTGTTCTTATTGGCCGACCTGGCGATGCGGGCGTGGCAACGCTCCAGCACGACACAGCTGGAAACGTTCGAGCAGCATCGGGATATCTGGCTGCAGCCACTGAAGATTGCCTTCGGGCATATCCGCAGCCTGCCGGAACTGAAGCGGATCATTACGCTGGCCGTGGGCGTCAACTTGATCATTGGTGTCACGCTGGCCACATCTGCGGCGATGGTGACCGGCCAATTTGCGCAAGACAAGGACACCTATGCCCTGCTGCAGGCAGCCGGCGCCTTGGTGACCATCGGGATTCTGTTTTACCTGGCGCGGGCCGGGCTCCCGCTGAGGGTGCTGGGCGGGTTGTCGTATTCGATGATTGCGGTAGGTGCAGTGATCATGGCGATCAGCCCCGGCATATGGCTATACGCCGTGGGCTTCCTGCTGGTCACCGGTTTCGACAAGATGTTCAACGTCTACCTGCGCAGCACCCGTCAGCGGGTGATTCCCGTGCAGGACTTCGGCAAGACCGTGGGCGTGATCACCTTGCTCAACAACCTGCCGCAACCTTTGGCAGGCTTGGCGATAGCAGTGTTGGCAGCACCGCTGGGTACACAGCCGGTGATCCTGCTGCTCGCCGGAATCACCGCGCTGATCGGCGCGGCCGTGGCCTCAGGCTGGCACGCCACTGTGAAAGCGGAACTCGATGTCGGGTGACTCGATCAGTTCCTGCTCGGCCGCCCTCACCCGCTCGATCACCTGGGCGACGTCCTTGGCGTCGCCGTATTGGTAGGCCAGCTTGAGGTAACCCTGGAAGTGCCGCGCCTCGCTTTTCAGCAGGCCGAAGTAAAACTTGCCGAGTTCTTCGTCCAAATGCGGCACCAAGGCTTCGAAACGCTCACAACTGCGCGCTTCGATAAAAGCGCCCACCACCAGGGTGTCCACCAGCTTGACAGGTTCATGGGTGCGCACCACTTTGCGCAAACCCGAGGCATACCGACCAGCATTCAATTGGCGCAACTCGACTTTGCGCTTTTTCATCAGGCGCATGACTTGTTCGTGGTGCACCAGCTCCTCACGGGCCAGGCGCGACATCATGTTGATCAGGTCCACATGGCTGTAGTACTTGGCGATCAGGCTCAGGGCGGTGCTGGCGGCTTTGAATTCGCAGTTCTTGTGGTCGATCAGCAGGGTGTCCTGATCGGCCAGCGCGGCCTGGACCCAGGCGTCAGGGGTGCGGCAACCGAGGAATTCGTGGATGTCTGGCAGGTTCATCGGGCTCACGGGCAAAAGGATCACAAAAGGCCGGCGATTATACCGACCCCGCCGCAGACCACCAGCCACCGGCCTTGATGTGCATCAACATGAAGTCTGCCGTGCAGCAACTATAGTTGTTCCAGGCCCACCCTTTTTGGAGATCCCGACCATGCAAGCCATCCGCAGCATCCTGGTGGTCATCGAGCCCGAGCATTCGGAAAGCCTGGCCCTCAAGCGTGCCAAGCTGATCGCCGGGGTCACCGGCGCGCACCTGCATTTGCTGGTCTGCGACAAGAAGCACGAGCACTCGGCGCTGCTGGCCCTGCTCAAGTCGGGTTTGCACGAAGACGGATACAGCGTCAGCACCGAGCAGGCCTGGAATGCCAGCCTGCATGAAACCATTATCGACGTGCAGCAGGCGGAGGGTTGCGGGCTGGTGATCAAGCAACACTTCCCCGACAGTCCATTGAAAAAGGCGCTGCTGACGCCTGCCGACTGGAAGTTGCTGCGCTATTGCCCTACAGCGGTGCTGCTGGTCAAGACCGCCAAGCCATGGACCGGCGGGGTGATTTTGGCGGCCATCGATGTCGGCAATACCGATGGCGAGCACCGCTCTCTGCACAACGCGATCATTGACCATGGTTTTGATATCGCCAGCTTGGCCAAGGCGCAATTGCATGTGATCAGCGCCCATCCGTCGCCGATGTTGTCGGCGGCGGACCCGACGTTTCAGCTCAAGGAAACCATCGAGGCGCGTTATCGCGAGCAATGCAAGGCGTTCCAGGCAGAGTTTGATGTGGACGACTCACACTTGCACATTGAGGAAGGCCCGGCGGATGTGCTGATCCCGTTCGCTGCCCATAAGTGGCAGGCAGCCGTGACAATTATCGGTACGGTGGCGCGCACCGGGATTACCGGGGCGCTGATCGGCAATACGGCGGAGGTGATACTGGATGCCGTGGAAAGCGATGTGCTGGTGCTCAAGCCCGACACGCTGATGGATCAGCTGGGAGAACTGGCTACCAAGGCCTGACGGGGTCTTCCGAACGACTGCGATCAACTTTGTGGGAGCGGGCTTGCTCGCGAATGCGGTGGTTCAGTAAATTATTCATTCACTGACACACCGCATTCGCGAACAAGCCCGCTCCCACATTGGGTTGCGCGTTATCCGTTGGAAAATACATCTTTGAGAAAGTTTGGCGCGATATAGCGCTGGTAGTGCGCCTCTGACAGGATAAAAAACTCCCGATCAATGGCATCACGCAGGTCCGGCAAGGACCAGTCGCGAAATTCCGGCAACAGCACCATGCCGTAAGCCTCCAAGTTGGAAATCACCCGCGCACCACGGGCGATCAACTGGTATGCCCAGCAATACTCGGACTGGTGCGGCACGAAGCGAATCTTGCGCTGCTCCAGCTGGCCGCGCAGGGTCTTGGGGTCGAACACCTCCAGCTTGCCGGCCATCACCTGCACCAACAGTTGCTCCAAGCGTAGCCAGACCGCGCGTTTTTCCTCTTCGTTATAGCCATTCCACTGGATCACTTCGTGGTGGAAGCGCTTGCAGCCACGGCACACGAGATCGCCGTAGACCGTGGAGCACAGGCCGACGCAGGGGGTCTTGATGGTTTGGTTGGACATGGGCAACGACACGCAAATCAGCGAAACAATGCGCCATGTTAGCCCTTTGTCTAAGCGTGATCACCCTTCAAACTTGGTGAGGCAACTTACCTTTAGAAATTTTTTGCCGTAGAATCATCCGGCCTTGTAAGGCGCCAATAATCCGCTGGAAGCTGTTTTCAAAGCGTCACGAGCACAGTCGTTCCTTCAGAACGGTGTTGGCGATGGTCCATGACTCGGTAGGTCAGAGCCCTCGCCAACCCTCATCAGCTCCGTTCTGCAGGCGTAAAACTTTGAAAGCAGCTTCTGTGAGGAATGCCGGCAGCGCTGGCTTTGCGGCCCAAAAAGCCCCTGAGCGCATGCGTGCCGTTCATTTCTGGATGAGCGTCCCGTGGGACCACTGATGAGGGTAATAACTGTGCTTGAAGCCTACCGCAAACATATCGAAGAGCGTGCAGCCCTGGGTATTGTTCCCCAGCCGCTTAACGCCGAACAAACCGCAGGCCTGGTCGAGCTGCTGAAAAATCCTCCGGCTGGCGAAGAAGAATTCCTCGTTGACCTGATCACCAACCGCATTCCACCAGGCGTTGACGAAGCTGCCTACGTCAAGGCCGGTTTCCTGTCTGCCCTGGCCAAGGGCGAAGCCACTTCCCCCCTGATCGACAAGAAACGCGCCGTTGAACTGCTTGGCACTATGCAAGGCGGCTACAACATCGTGACCCTGGTTGAGCTGCTGGACGACGCCGCACTGGCTCCGGTCGCCGCCGCCCAACTCAAGCACACCCTGCTGATGTTCGATGCGTTCCACGACGTGGCTGAAAAAGCCAGGAACGGCAACGAACACGCCAAAGCCGTGATCCAGTCCTGGGCCGACGGCGAGTGGTTCCGCAACCGCCCTACCCTGGCCGACAAGATCAGCCTGCGCGTCTTCAAGGTCACCGGCGAAACCAACACCGACGACCTGTCCCCGGCTCCTGATGCCTGGTCCCGTCCTGACATCCCGCTGCACGCCCTGGCCATGCTGAAAATGGCCCGTGAAGGCATCGTGCCGGATGAGCAAGGCAAGACCGGCCCGATGAAGCAGATCGAAGAGATGCGCGGCCAAGGCTTCCCGATCGCCTACGTCGGTGACGTGGTCGGTACCGGTTCCTCGCGTAAATCCGCGACCAACTCCGTACTGTGGTTCTTCGGCGACGACGTGCCTTACGTGCCGAACAAGCGCGCCGGCGGCTTCTGCTTCGGCAGCAAGATCGCTCCAATCTTCTACAACACCATGGAAGATGCTGGCGCACTGCCAATCGAGTTCGACGTTACCAACATGAACATGGGCGACGTGATCGACCTGTACCCGCATGCTGGCAAAGTCTGCAAGCACGGTACCGATGAAGTCATCACCACCTTCGAAATGAAGACCCCGGTGCTGTTGGACGAAGTCCGCGCCGGCGGCCGTATCCCGCTGATCATCGGTCGCGGCCTGACCGACAAGGCCCGTGCCGAGCTGGGCCTGGGCCCAACCGATCTGTTCAAGCTGCCGGAAGCGCCTGTCGACACCGGCAAAGGCTTCACCCTGGCACAGAAAATGGTCGGCAAGGCCTGCGGTCTGCCAGAAGGCAAAGGCGTTCGTCCTGGCACCTACTGCGAACCGAAGATGACCACCGTGGGTTCCCAGGACACCACCGGTCCGATGACCCGTGACGAACTGAAAGACCTGGCGTGCCTGGGCTTCTCGACCGATCTGGTGATGCAGTCGTTCTGCCACACCGCGGCCTATCCAAAGCCGATCGACGTGACCACCCACCACACCCTGCCTGACTTCATCATGACCCGTGGCGGTGTATCCCTGCGTCCAGGCGACGGCATCATCCACAGTTGGCTGAACCGCATGCTGCTGCCGGATACCGTCGGCACCGGTGGTGACTCCCACACCCGTTTCCCGATGGGCATCTCGTTCCCGGCCGGTTCCGGTCTGGTCGCGTTCGCCGCAGCCACTGGCGTCATGCCACTGGACATGCCGGAATCGATCCTGGTGCGTTTCAAAGGCAAAATGAAACCTGGCATCACCCTGCGTGACCTGGTTCATGCCATTCCTTACTACGCGATCCAGTCGGGTCTGCTGACCGTAGAGAAGAAAGGCAAGAAGAACGCCTTCTCCGGCCGCATCCTGGAAATCGAAGGCCTGAACGACCTGACGCTGGAGCAGGCTTTCGAGCTGTCCGACGCCTCGGCTGAACGTTCGGCTGCCGGTTGCACCATCAAGCTGTCGAAAGAGTCGATCACCGAGTACCTGAACTCCAACATCACCCTGCTGCGCTGGATGATCGGTGAAGGCTACGGTGACCCACGTACCCTGGAACGTCGCGCCCAAGCGATGGAAGCCTGGGTCAAGAACCCTGAGCTGATGGAAGCCGATGCCGACGCGGAATACGCTGAAATCATCGAAATCGACTTGGCCGAGATCAACGAGCCGATCCTCTGCGCACCGAACGATCCGGACGATGCCCGTCTGCTGTCGAGCGTTGCCGGCGAGAAGATCGACGAAGTGTTCATCGGTTCGTGCATGACCAACATCGGTCACTTCCGCGCGGCCGGTAAGCTGCTGGAGCAAGTCAAGGGCCAGCTGCCTACCCGTCTGTGGCTGTCGCCTCCGACCAAGATGGACGCTCACCAACTGACCGAAGAAGGCTACTACGGCATCTACGGCAAGGCTGGCGCGCGCATGGAAATGCCGGGCTGCTCGCTGTGCATGGGTAACCAGGCACGTGTAGAACCGAACTCGACCGTTGTGTCGACGTCGACCCGTAACTTCCCGAACCGTCTGGGTGACGGCGCTAACGTCTACCTGGCTTCGGCCGAGCTGGCGGCAGTAGCTTCTACCCTGGGTCGCCTGCCGACCGTCGAAGAGTACATGGGCTACGCAGCGAAACTGGACACCATGGCCAGTGACGTCTACCGCTACCTGAACTTCGACCAGATCGCTGAGTTCCGCAAGATCGCCGCAAGCGCCAACATCCCGGTGATTCAAGCCTAAGGGTGTGTTGACATAAAAAACGCCGCGTATCGCAAGGTACGCGGCGTTTTTTTATGCCTGCAAAACAGCATCGGCAACACCCTAAACCAACTGTGGGAGCGGGCTTGCCCGCGAATGCGGTGTATCAGTGATGTGGCTGATACACCGCATTCGCGAGCAAGCCCGCTCCCACATTTTTAACCCTGCGCAGTCGGATAGACCGCATCAGGCTCAAGCAAAAAGCGAATAAACCACTGCAGTGATCGCCACCAGACCAACCGCCGTGACAAACACATTGGACGCCTGCCCACGGTACTTGGCCATGGCCGGCACCTTGCGGATGGCATACATCGGCATCAGGAACAGGATCGAAGCAATGATCGGACCGCCCAGCGCCTCAATCATGCCGAGAATGCTTGGGTTCAATGTCGCCACAATCCAGCACACCACCAGCATGAAGGCGGCGGTCATGCGATCCAGGCGCTTCGCACCCGGACGACGACCCGTCTTCAACACCAGGCCCTTGAGGCCTTCACTGGCACCGATGTAATGCCCCAGGAACGACTTGGTAATCGCCACAAACGCGATCAAGGGGGCTGCGAACTCGATGGTCGGGTTATTGAAGTGGTTGGCCAGGTACGACAGGATCGACAGGTTCTGTGCCTTCGCCTCGGCCAGTTGCGCCGGCGACAGGGTCAGCACGCAGCTGAACACGAAGAACAGCACCATCACCACCATCAACAGATGCGCGCGGGACAGGATCTGCGAGCTGCGCTCATCGGCATGGATACCGTACTGGCGCTTCTGGTCCACCGCGAAGGCCGAGATGATCGGCGAGTGGTTGAACGAGAACACCATCACCGGGATCGCCAGCCACAAGGTGTTAAGCAGCGCGGACGGCGTCGGGACCTGACTGGCGGTGCTGAGGATGCCGCCATTCCAGTGCGGGATCAGGTAAACCGCCAGGAACAGCAAGGCGACGATAAACGGGTACACCATCAAGCTCATGGCCTTGACGATCACTTGCTCGCCGCAACGCACCACGGCCAGCAGGCCGAGGATCAGCACGAACGACAGGATCGCCCGTGGCGGCGGCATGATGTGCAGTTGATGCTCCATGAAGCTGCCGACCGTGTTGGTCAACGCGACGCTGTAGATCAGCAGGATCGGGAAGATCGCGAAGAAGTACAGCAACGTGATCAGCGCGCCGGCCTTGATGCCGAAATGTTCTTCGACAACGTCAGTGATGTCCGAGCCTTCACGGCCAGACAGCACGAAACGGGTCAGACCACGGTGGGCGAAGAAGGTCATCGGGAACGCCAGCAGCGCAAGGATTACCAGGGGCCAGAAGCCGCCCAGGCCGGCGTTGATCGGCAGGAACAAGGTACCGGCGCCAATAGCGGTGCCGAACAGGCCAAGCATCCAGGTGGTGTCCTGGCGGCTCCAGCTCGTGAGGGTTGCAGGTGTCGTTGCATAGCGTTCGTCGACGCTATTGGCCTGATCATTCATCCGGTCGGATCTCCGCATTTACATAGCCGGGACGAGTCAGAAAAACCTGACAGGCAGCGCCCCGACCATAGAAGGGCCGTGATTGTCCGGGATTCTCTTGAATAAGCAAAGACTTAGCTGAGGAACGGTGTACCGGTGCAGGCGCTCTAGGGCCGCCATAAGCGAAGGTTGCGGGCATGCCAACACCATTTGGCGCGAGCGGAAAGTGCTCTTCACGGCTGCACCCAAGTCGTCGCGTTTAAACTGAACTTGGCCTATTTAGAGAATCGGCCTACAACCCAATCAGACGCAAATAGCTATCCAACTAAAATAATAAGCAAAGTGCGGCGTTAATTGTTACACAACCCTACATAGTCATTGAGCAACCACCCACGCTGAAACTAATATCACCCGCAGCAGACCCCACAAAAAAAACAATGTCGCTTATTGAAAACAACAGGAATTCGACAATGCGAAGATTTAAATGTGTGCTCATCAGTCTGTTACTCTCATGCATGTTCAGCGCGCACGCCAATAGTGCAGAACAGCTGGAACCTGAAGCGGACATTCAAGCGCTGGCCTCTTCTGCGCAATGGTTGACCACCAAAGTCTATGTTGAGGGGGAACCGGACAAAGACGTCAAGGCCAACTACCCCGGCGTCGTTGGCATATAAATGTGGGATCCACTGCGCAATCGCTATGAATTCTTCTACACCGACACCGGCCGTTCAAAGCATGCCGATGGCGGCGGCGGGTATTTCATGGTCACGGGAGACCGCAAGACCCATATCCTGTTCCCTGATCTCGGCCCGAACAGAACAATCGTCAGGCGCCTGGAGAAACTTGATAACCGTGAATTCACTTACTCTCGCGAAGTACCGCGCAACATGATCCCCACGCAACCGCCCGTACGCATCTATGTCGTGCACGCCCCCTATAAAGGTCCAATCAAGACCGCCATGTCGAATTAATCAAACATCGCCAATACAAACAACAATGAGCAAGGTGCCCAACCATGAATAAACGTAACCCTCTCCATTTATTGTTATTACCTGCACTACTGGCCGCCGCGCTATTGCCAGTTTCAGCGACTGCACAAACCGCTGTTGCGCTGAATGAAAAGACTACGCCCATCACTGCCGATAACGCCGTCATGTTGACCGTGTTTCTTAAACATGATCAATCCCGCCCCTTGGGCGAGTTAAAAACGCAACTGGCCAGGCAAGCGTTCCACGCGGTATTTCCACCGCCCGGGGTGGAAGTACTGAGTTGGAACATCACCATGGGCATTGGACAGGTCGTCGTGCTCCGTCTCCCGGCCTCGCGCCTGGCAGAGGTCAACCTGGCAATCGAAAACAGCGCGTGGGGGGTGTACACCACGGAATTTTTTCCTACCTACAATTTCATGCCTATTGCACAGGCAGAGCAAGACAAGGCGCGACGCAGCGCCCAACAGTGATCGCCTGACAGCGGTTGCGCCCCAATGCGCAAAAGGGGCGCAACGGAGCGGCCTCTCGGGAATAATACATGCCCGCATAAATCTATTTAAGAATGGCACCCATTCCTGTAGTTTTCATACAGCACCCGCCCTTCTTCCTGTGAGCCATACCATGCCTCGCGTTTCACGCAAACAAGCCGAACTCAACCGCGAAATCATCGTCGAGGCCGCCACGCACCTATTTCGCGAACGCGGCTTGCACGGTATCAGCCTGTCGGACGTCATGGCTGCAGCCGGCCTGACCCACGGCGGTTTCTACGGGCACTTCGCCTCCAAGGAAGCCCTCGCCACCGAAGCTTGCCAGCAGGCATTCGAGCAAGCGAACTTGGGCTGGCAGGCAAAAATCGATCGCAGCGTAGATCAGCAGGCGGCCCGTGAGGCCGTGATGGGGCCTTATTTGACCGCCACCCATCGCGATAACCCCGGAGACGGCTGCCCAGTGTCGGCATTCGCCCCGGACATGTGCCATGAGCCCGCCGACACGGCCTTGCAACATACGTTTATCGAAGGCGTCGAAAAGTCGCTGGATATATTCGCGCAGTTGCACGATGAAGACCGCCAGGCCCTGCTCGCAAAGTACGCAATGATGATCGGAGCAGTGACACTGGCACGTGCGACACGTGGCAATGACCTGTCGGATGAATTCCTGATTGCTGCACGAAAGGCCCTGTTACCCGTTGACAGCCCTTCACCCGTCCCAGCATGATCGGCCCATGAACCTTATCCAGCTCGCCCTCACCCGTACCACCACCACGACCGCTTCCGGCGGGTCGCGCGGTGGCTGTGAGTGCTTGAGCTAGACACTTCACAGATTCAACCCAAGGCCCCGCCAGCAATGGACGGGGCCTTTTTATTGCTCCGCCCATGTGGCAATCACAAGGAGCAACACCATGGCTGACGCCCTGCTGATCATCGACATGCAAACCGGTTTATACGACGGTCCGGAAAAACCCTTCGAGCGCGAACGCGTACTCGCCACCCTCAACCAATTGATAGCACGCGCGCGCGATGCCGGCGCCCCGATCTTCGTGGCTCGCCACACCGGCCCGGCCGGCTCACCGATTGAAGCCGGCAGCCCGCTCTGGCAGCTGTGGCATGAACTGGAGGTAGACGAATCCCGCGATCACCTGTTCAACAAGACCCGCCCCAGTTGCTTCCTGGGCACGGACCTGGAACAGCAATTGAGAGCTGCGCGGGTCAACGAGCTGGTGATTGCAGGCATGAAAACCCAGTTCTGCATCGACACCACCTGCCGGGTCGCCGTGGAACTGGGGTTTTCGGTGGTACTGCCAGAAGGCGGTCATACCTGCATGGACACGCCGGCGCTGAAGGCCGAGGCGATTATCGAACACCACAATGCCACCCTGGCCGGCGCGTTTGTGACGCGTGCAAGCGCCGTCGAGATCAGCTTCTGAGCGCTCAAATACGGCATACTCAGCCCCTCAAACCCTTCAGGAAGAGCCTTCCGATGACCGCCACTGTTCTGGTCCTGGTTGAAACCATCAATGAATACCTGCCCATCATCGAGGGCAACGACTTTCATGTGATTCTGGCACCGACACCCGCCGAACGCGCCGAAGCCATCAAGGCCCACGGCAGCCAGATCAAGGCCGTGCTGACCCGTGGCCCGCTGGGCTTGTACGCCGAGGAAATCGCCGCCCTGCCCCAGTTGGAAATCATCTGCGTGATCGGTGCCGGCTACGAACACGTAGACCTGCAAGCCGCCAGCAATCGCGGGATCGTCGTGACCAATGGCGCAGGGGTGAATGCGCCATCGGTGGCCGATCACGCCATGGCATTACTGCTCTCGCTGGTGCGCGGCATCCCGCAGACCGACGTCGCCGTACGCCGCGGTGAATGGCCCAAGGTGATGCGCCCGTCCCTGGGCGGCAAGCAACTGGGCATCCTCGGCCTGGGTGCGGTGGGCCTGGAAATCGCCAAGCGTGCGTCCCAGGGCTTCGGCATGGAGGTGAGTTATCACAACCGCCAGCCACGCGACGACGTCGACTACACCTACTGCGCCACGGCGGTGGAACTGGCGCGCACCTCGGATTTCCTGATCCTGGCCACGCCCGGTGGCGCCAGCACGCGCCACCTGATCGATCGCCACGCCTTGGATGCGCTTGGCCCGAACGGCTACCTGGTCAACATCGGCCGTGGCAGCGTAGTGGTGACCGCCGACCTGGTCGCCGCCCTTGAACAACGCCGCATCGGTGGCGCAGCACTGGATGTGTTCGACGACGAACCCCAAGTGCCCGATGCTCTCAAGAAGCTCAGCAATACCGTGCTCACTTCGCATGTGGCCGGCTTGTCGCCAGAGGCCGCCCACGACACTGTGCAGCGCGTGGCCGACAACCTGGTGGAATACTTCGCCGGCCGCCCGGTGCTCACGCCGGTCGCCCTGCCCCCGCCCACTAAATGACCGATCAGGCACGCTGATCATCGTCCAACACGCTAACCTATTAAGCCGCCCCGACCTTGTCGCTGGGCGGTGGTGCGCATTAGATTAGGAAATAGTCCGAGGCCTTTAGAATAAGCAGAAGGGATAAGCATGGCGCTGAACGACCAATCGACCCAGATTCGCCCAGGCGAAGAACTTGATGCCAGCCTGATCGATCCCTACCTCAAGGCCCATATCCCGGGCCTGAGCGGCACGCCCACGATCAGCCAGTTTCCGGGCGGTGCGTCGAACCTGACCTACCTGCTGGAATACCCCGGTCAGGAATTCGTGCTGCGACGCCCACCCTTTGGCCACAAAGCCAAGTCCGCCCATGACATGGGCCGTGAATACCGCATTCTCAACCAGCTCAAAGACGGCTTCCCGTATTGCCCCAAAGCCTACGTGCATTGCACCGACGAGTCGGTGATCGGCGCCGAGTTCTACGTGATGGAGCGCGTCAACGGCATCATCCTGCGCTCCGACCTCCCAGCCGAACTGGGCCTGGACGCAACCAAGACCGAGGCACTCTGCAAGAGTTTTATCGACAAGTTTGTCGAGCTGCATCAGGTCGACTACAGCGCCTGTGGGCTGGGCGACCTGGGTAAACCCGAAGGCTATGTGGCGCGCCAGATCCGTGGCTGGAGCGACCGCTACGAAAAAGCCCTGACCCCCGACGCGCCAAGCTGGGAAACCGTACGCACCTGGCTCAATGACAAGATGCCGGCCGACCACCCGACCTCAAGCATCGTGCACAACGACTACCGCTTCGATAACGTGATTCTTGACCCGCACAACCCGATGCAGATCATCGGCGTGCTGGACTGGGAGCTGACCACCCTCGGCGACCCGCTGATGGACCTGGGCAACACCCTCGCCTACTGGATCGAAGCGGCCGACCCAGCGCCGGTGCAACTTATGCGTCGCCAGCCGAGCAACGCGCCCGGCATGCTCACCCGCCGTCAATTCGTCGACTATTACGCCGAGCGCGCGGGCATCCAGATCGACAACTTCGATTTCTATTACACCTACGGCCTGTTCCGCCTGGCCGGCATCGTGCAGCAGATCTACTACCGCTTCTTCCATGGCCAGACCCAGGACAAACGCTTTGCGCAGTTCATTCACATGAACAAGCTGCTGGAGCAGATGAGCCTGAACGTCATCAGCAAATCGTCCCTTTAAGGAACCGCTATGTCCAAGACCCACCTGTTCGACCTCGACGGCAAAATCGCTTTTGTTTCCGGTGCCAGCCGTGGCATCGGCGAGGCCATCGCCAAGTTGCTGGCCCAGCAAGGCGCCCACGTGATCGTGTCCAGTCGCAAGCTGGAAGGCTGCCAGCACGTGGCTGATGCGATCATCGCCGACGGCGGCAAGGCCACTGCGGTGGCCTGCCATATCGGTGAAATGGAGCAGATTACCCAGGTATTCGCCGGCATTCGCGAGCAGTTCGGCCGCCTGGATATCCTGGTCAACAACGCAGCGACCAACCCGCAGTTCTGCAACGTGCTGGACACTGATCTCGGTGCATTCCAGAAGACCGTTGACGTGAATATCCGTGGCTACTTCTTCATGTCCGTGGAAGCCGGCAAGCTGATGCGCGAGAACGGTGGCGGCAGCATCATCAACGTCGCGTCGATCAACGGAATCTCCCCGGGCGTGTTCCAGGGCATCTACTCGGTGACCAAGGCCGCCGTGATCAACATGACGAAGGTGTTCGCCAAGGAATGCGCGGCATTCGGCATTCGCTGCAATGCCCTGCTGCCGGGCCTGACTGACACCAAATTCGCCTCGGCGCTGGTGAAGAACGACGCGATTCTGAAAATGGCCCTGGCGCAGATCCCGCTCAAGCGCGTGGCCGACCCGAGCGAGATGGCCGGCGCGGTGCTGTTCCTGGCCAGCGATGCATCGAGCTACACCACCGGCGTGTCACTGAATGTGGACGGTGGCTTCCTATCCTGATCAGGCATTTGGCGGCGGCTGCCGAAAACTCACTGCCAGGCGGTTCCAGCCACTGATGCTGGACACCGCCATGGTCAGGTCCACCAGTTCCTGCTCGCTGAACTCCAACCGCACGGCGGCGAACAGTTCATCCGATACCGTCGAGGTCGGCAACGTCGCGACTGTTTCACTCCAAGCCAACGCGGCCTTTTCCCGTGCCGTGAAGAACGGCGAATCACGCCATACGCACACCGCGAACAAGCGCCGCTCGGTCTCGCCGCGCTGACGTGCCGCCATCGAGTGCATATCCGTACAGAAACCACAGTGGTTGAGCTGCGAGACCCGGATCTTGATCAGCTCCAGCAAGTGCTTTTCGATGGACAAGCCGAAGGTCGTCGCCTCCAGCATGAGCATGCCTTTGAGCGCTTGCGGCGAAGCGGTGTAGTAATCCAGGCGGGGTTCCATGGCGATGGTTCTCTGTCAGTGGGTGCAATCACAATCCAGCCTAGAGCCCACACGACATAAGCCCTATAGCCAATCAGACGGTTTATGCAGAGACCATTTTGCACCTGCGGCATGCGCGCGTACTCTTGGCCCGAGTGAATGCACGGGGTAAGACATGGAATTGCACGTTGTCATTAACGGTCGCAAGGATCTGGCCGAACAGTTGTATCAACAGTTGCGTGAAGCCATCGGCTCCGGGCGCCTGGCCGCCGGTGCGCAGTTGCCGCCCAGCCGCTTGCTCGCCCAACAGCTGGGGGTGTCGCGCAAGACCGTGTCGGACACCTACGCCACCCTGACCTACGAAGGATTACTGATCGGCAAGACCGGCCGTGGCACCTTCGTCAATGCCCGAGCGCCACAGACTGAACGCCAGCAAGGCGCCACCGACCTGGCCTGCGCCGCCAACCTCGCGAAGTGGCAGTCACTGCCCTCCCCGATGCGTCACCCCACCCGTGACAGCACGCTGCGTTACGAATTTATCGGCGGTGCCACCAGCCGCAACCAGTTCCCCCAGGATGAATGGCGTCGCTGTACCCAGGACGCCTTACGGCGCATCGCCCAGAACAGCGGTTTCTACAGCCAGCCCGAAGGCTTGCCGGCGCTGCGCAGCGCCATCGCCGGACACATCGCGTTCTCCCGCGGGGTCAACTGCCGTGACAGCGACATCGTGGTCACGAACGGTGCACAGCAGGCGCTGGACCTGATCGCCCGCGTGGTGCTGGAACCGGGCAGCCTCGTTGCCATGGAAGACCCCGGCTACAGCCCCGCACGCCAGATGTTCATGGCGATGGGCGCCAGCGTCGTCAGCGTGCCGGTGGATGAACAGGGCATTCGTGTCGACCGAATTCCCGACGGCACACGGCTGATCTACGTGACGCCCTCCCACCAATTCCCCCTCGGCATGCCGATGAGCCCAGCGCGCCGTGAAGCCTTGCTGGCACGAGCGTTCGAGCTGGGTGCGATCATTATCGAAGACGACTACGACAGCGAATTTCGCTACGAGGGGCGGCCCACCGACTCCCTGCAAAGCCTGGACACCCGTGGCGTGGTGGCCTACGTCGGCACCTTCTCGAAAACCTTGCTGCCGGAGTTGCGCCTGGGTTACGCGGTGCTGCCGCCGGCCATTTACGGCGCGGTCCTCAAGGCCAAGCAATTGACCGATCAGCACAGCTCGACGCTGCCGCAATGGGCCTTGGCCAAATTCATCAGTGAAGGCTACTTGCTCAAGCATATCCGCCGCTGCCACACGGTTTACGCCGGGCGCCGTGAACGCATCCTGCAACGCCTGGCGGGCGACTTGTCGCCCTGGTTCGAAGCGGTGCCTACCGTGGCCGGGTTCCACATGGCGGCGTTGTGCAAGGTGCCGGTGAACATCCCGTTGCTGATGGAACTGGCACGCCGAGTAGAAGTGGGCGTGTACCCCCTGGACGTGTTCTTCCACGATGCGCCCATACGTCCTGGCCTGATCATCGGTTTCGGCGCCATCGAGACCCTGGACATCGACCCGGCGCTGGATAAGGTACGCGATATCCTGCTGCAGATTGGCTAGTGGATTTTCCTCCGGATTGGTCATTGGTCCCCCAGGCACGGCGGCGTAGGGTGAAGAGGTCTCGAATGACTCGGAAACCTCACCATGAAACGATTGCTCGCTGCCTCGCTGATGCTCGCCTCGCTCGGCGCCTTTGCCCACGAACCGGTTTACAACCAGGAGTCGATCAAGGTGCTTCAAACCCATGCCTTGACCAATGTGCCCGGCAAGAAAACCATTATGCTCACCGTCGATTACGCCCCAGGCCAGGCCACCATGCCCCACAGCCACACCGGCACTGCCGTGGCTTATGTGCTGGAAGGCGCGATCACTTCGCGGGTGAATGATGAGAAAGCGAGAACCTACCAGGTCGGCGAATCGTTCTACGAACCTGCGGGTTCGCGACACTTTGAGTCGAGCAATGCCAGCCAGACAAAACCGGCCAGATTGCTGGTGGTGATGGTGCTGGATGACAACGCTGAAGTGCTGACGCCGCTCCAGCAGTAAGCCTCAAGGTCGCTGGAACTGCCGGCGCAGGTCTTCGATCCGTGGCCGGCACACACAGCCTTCCAAGTGATCATTGACCATGCCCATCGCCTGCATCAACGCATACATCGTGGTCGGGCCCACATACGTCCAACCGCGCTTCTTCAAGGCCTTCGACAAACGCACCGAAGCCGGTGAAGTGGGGTTGCCCGTCCAATAAGCCATGTCCACCACGGTCGGGCGCTCATCTTCACCGGGCTCAAACGCCCACAACCAGCGCGCCAGGGAACCGGTCTCATCCACCAGCTCACAGGCCCTGCGTGCGTTGTTGATGGTGGAAACGATTTTGGCCCGATTGCGCACAATGCCCGGGTCCTGCATAAGCCGCGCAATATCCGCCTCTCCATAGTGCGCCACACGGCGAAAATCAAAACCCTCGAACGCCACGCGGAACTGCTCACGCTTACGCAGGATGGTGATCCACGCCATGCCAGCCTGAAAGCCCTCCAGGCAGATCTTCTCGTACAGCTGAATATCATCCGCCACCGGCACGCCCCACTCCTGGTCGTGATAACGCGGGTATTCCGGCGCGGCCATGCGCCAGGTGCAGTGGGTCTGCCCGGTGTCGTCAGTGGTCAGTCCTGGTGTGTCCATCCATCACCTCACGTGCCGAGCGGTGGATGATAAGCGAAAAAATTTCCACCGCGCCAACCGCTCAAGCCTCGACCTTACCGTCCAACTGGTCAGACCGGGACCTGTCAACCGCCAAATAATTGCTTGTGATTTCAAAAATACCGGGCGTAGACTGGCCCCGCACTGGACTTACCGGTAAGACCACAACAATTAAGCCCTGGAACCACCAGGGCACCGAATAGAGATCCCTCCCATGCTTAGATGGTGCTCGCGTTCGATTTTCCTGCAAGTCGTGATTGGCCTGATGCTCGGCATAATCTGCGGCCTGACCCTTCCCGAATTCTCCTCGCAACTCAAACCCCTGGGTGACGGTTTTATCAAGCTGATCAAGATGCTGATCGGCCTGATCGTGTTCTGCGTGGTGGTCAGCGGCATTTCCGGCGCCGGCGACCTGAAGAAAGTCGGGCGCATCGGCCTCAAGTCCGTGATCTACTTTGAAATCCTCACCACCGTCGCTCTGGTGATCGGCCTGGTGATGGCCTTCAGCACCGGTATCGGCACCGGCGCCAATATCCATCTGGAACAACTGTCGTCGGCCGGCTTGAATGAACTGGCAGACAAGGGTCAGCACATCCGTGGCACCAGCCAGTTCCTCATGGACCTGATCCCCAACTCGGTGATCGGCGCCTTTGCCGACAACAACGTGCTGCAAGTGCTGCTGTTCTCGGTGCTGTTCGGCAGTGCGTTGAACCTGGTCGGCGAAGCAGCCTCGGGCATCTCGCGACTGATCAACGAACTGAGCCACATCATCTTTCGCATCATGGGCATGATTGTGCGCCTGGCGCCAATCGGTGTGTTCGGCGCAATCGCCTTCACCACCAGCACCTACGGGCTGGACTCCCTGCAACACCTGGGCAGTTTGGTGGGCCTGTTCTACTTGACGTGCTTTGCCTTCGTCGGGCTGATCCTCGGTCTGGTGATGCGCCTGTCGGGGCTGCGCATGTTGCCGCTGCTCAAGTACCTGCGTGAAGAACTGCTGATTGTGATGGGCACCGCCTCCTCCGACGCCGTGCTGCCACAGATCATGCGTAAACTCGAACACCTGGGCATCGGCAGTTCTACCGTGGGCCTGGTGATTCCGACGGGGTACTCGTTCAACCTCGACGGCTTTTCCATCTACCTGACGCTGGCCATCGTGTTTATCGCCAATGCCACCGGCACACCGCTATCGATGACGGATCTGCTGACCATTCTGCTGGTGTCGTTGATCACCTCCAAAGGCGCCCACGGGATTCCCGGCTCGGCGCTGGTGATCCTGGCGGCGACCCTCACGGCGATCCCTGCGATCCCGGTGGTGGGCCTGGTGCTGGTGCTGGCGGTGGATTGGTTCATGGGCATCGGTCGCGCGTTGACTAACTTGATCGGCAACTGCGTCGCCACCGTCGCCATCGCCCGCTGGGAAAAAGACATCGATATCCAGCGCGCCAACAAGGTGCTGGACGGCCAGCAAGGCTATGCCTTCCAGGCCAAGAAGCCGGTCGTGCCGGCGCATCAGGAGTTTTGATCCATTTCATGAGCGACACAGGCCAAGATGTGGGAGCGGGCTTGCTCGCGAATGCGGTAGTTCAGCCTGCAAATGGGGTGACTGACACACTGCTTTCGCGAGCAAGCCCGCTCCCACATTTTAACCGTCGTCAATTTGACAACCCTGTTCGCAACATCAAGGAGGTAACGGCGTGATCAGCACCTCAACCGTCGTCAATTCAGTCGTAGAAAAACTCCGCGCCGCGCTGGCCCGCGGGCAGTGGCGTCGCGGCGAAATGCTGCCCGGCCAACGCGAACTGGCCGAACAAATGGGTATCAGCCGCCCCAGCCTGCGTGAGGCGGTGATCGTGCTGGAAACGCTCGGCCTGGTGCGCTCCATGCCCGGCAAGGGCGTGGTGGTATTGGAGACCAATATCAGCGAACCGCACGCCAGCGACGCGGTGGCCGACGCCAGCCTGGAAGACATCCTGCAACTGCGCTACACCCTCGAGCCCTTCATTGTCGGCCTGGTGGCCCAGTCCATCAGCAGCAAAGAGGTGGGCCAACTGCGCCTGACCTTGATGGACATGCGCGAGGCCCTCGACGCCGGCGACGCAGAGGCCGGAATGAACGCCTACATCGGTTTTCACGAAGAGCTGTTTGCCCTCACTTCCAACCCGATCTTCCAGAACGTGGTGCAACAGACCAGCAACGCACTCAAGCAAAGCGCCCAGGTGCTGCGCAACTCGCCAGAGCACCTGGCCGAACGCCTGCAGGAAAATGAAGCCGTTGTGCGCGCCATCCGCAACAAGAACAGCGCCCTGGCCAGCGCCGAAATGCGTCGCCACATCCTTCAGGAAGGCCTGCGCATGGGCATTCGCTTGAACATCCCGGACGACCATCTGGGCAGCTGACTTTTTGGAGACAGGCCATGACCGCTCGCGCCTTGCACTACGACCCTATCCTCCCAACCCTGCGTCTGGTCGCCGGTAAAAAGCCTTCGGTGGACGACATCTATCCGCGCTTGTTCGACGCCATCCTGGAACAGCGTATCGCCCCGGCCAGCCGCTTTACCGAAGAAGGCCTGGGCGAGATCTTTGGCGTGAGCCGCAGTGTGATTCGCCGCGTCCTGGCAAAGCTTTCCCATCAGCAAGTGATCCTCCTGCGCCCCAACCAGCGCGCCCAGGTGGCAGCGCCGGACACGCAGCAGGCGCGGCAGATTCTGGAAGCGCGGCGACTGACAGAAATCACCGTGGTGCAATTGGCCTGTGCGCAAGCAACACCCCTACAGATCCGCCAGTTGCGCGAGCTGATCGCACGGGAACGCGAGTACATTGAGCGTGATCAGCGTGGACCGGCGATTCGGTTATCCGGGGAATTCCATCTGCAACTGGCGGCCGTGGCGGGCAATGCACCGCTGGCACAGTTTCTCAACAGCCTGGTGCCACTGACCTCGTTGATCATTGCGCAATTTGAAGCCAAAGCCTGCACGTATTGCGCGTGGCAGGAGCATGCGGCGATTGTGGATGCGGTGGAGCGGCGCGACTCAACCACCGCGGTGACGCTGATGACCCAACACCTGGATCACCTGGAAGCCAAATTGCTGAGCCAGGCTGTGCCATAAAGCCCACCCTGACTGACTACGAATACAGCGGTGATCTCCGAAATCGCCGACAGCCCGGAGGGTCATGGCACTGCACAATTGTATTCATCCCTACAGCCTTGAACTCGGATGAATAGCGTTATGCAAGCCCTCACTTTCGCACTGGTCACCGCCCTCTTCATTCCGCAGTTCAATGCCTATGTATGGGCGGGCGACGCGTTAACGGCCGGGACTTACATCATCACCCCGGCAGCCCCCGTCTGGCTGCTTGAACAACCCTACGCCAATAGCCCGATGCTAACCGCCCGCACTTTCGGTGGCAGCGCTTACGGCGACTATCACGTCAAGGCCAGCTTTGAGATCAGTTGCTCCCCGCAAAGCCCGACGGCCAGCGTTGCACTGCAGATCACACCGGCCTCGCTGGGCTTTGACGCGGCGCCATTCGAAGGTCCAGACGCCAGCGCAAATGGGCCATTGCGCATCACCACGGCAACACGCACCGCCATCGATCACCCGGTAAACGGTGTCTGGACCTACGGCGGGGCGTTCCAGATCGGAACGGTATTTGCGCTCAGTACTGCCGTTGCGCCTGACGAATTAGCCTACTGGGCCAGCGATGCCTCACGCGGTCAAACACTAAAACTCTCAATAGCGCCTGCCAACGAAGGCGACAAGCCGCTGACCGCGACCTTCTTATTACCAGCCAATAACAACGGCTTGAAAAGAGTCATCCAGCCTTGCCTGGGTCATGCCAGTTTTTAAGTCAAAAAAAAGCCCCGTATCTCAAGATACGGGGCTTTCTGTCTTGCAGTTAAATCAAACCGCTTGCAACGCCGACTGGCCGCTCAACGCCAGGTCCAGCAACTCACGGTTGGCCACCGCGTACATGGCGTAGTCCGTACCCACAGCGGCACGAATCTCAACCATCATCGCCACCCAACGATCGGCCATGTCCTTGTGCTGCTCAAGCCACAGGGCCACGCGGGCTTCCATGTCTTGCGGCGCATCGGCCATTTGCAGGACGGAGATAGTGATCGCGCGCTGCTGCCAGTCCACGTCGTCGCGGAAGGCCTCGCGGGCCTGGGCTTGCCAGTTGTTGGCCACCGGCAGATCACTGATCTGCTGCAGGTACCATGGCAGGTCCAGGGCGCTGCCGACGGCGAAGTAGGCCTTGGCCACTTCGGCGGCATCATGCCCGGTCACGTCAGCCGCTTCGATGATTGGCAGCAAGGTGTACAGGTGCGTTGTACCGGCAACCATACGCGCCAACAACTCCGGCACACCGGCTTCGGTGTATTTGCCGTAGCGGTTCTGCCAGCCTTCACGGGTCGGGCCTTCCAGCAGTTCGTCGAGCTTGAGGCCCAACGCCGCCAGGTGCGGACCGAAATGCGCGGTGTCGCGGCCAGCGTCCTGCTCGTTGCGACGACTGCGCAGGAACCAGCGCGTAGCGCGGCGGCCCAGGCGCATCAGCTCATCCATCAGCTCCAGTTGCACATCAGCGGAAACCTGGTGGTCCAGGGCTTCGATCTGGCGGAACCAGTGCGGGAGGTGGAAGATGTCACGCACGATCACATAGGCGCCGGCCACGTTCGCCGGGCTCATGCCGGTGGACTCTTTGAGCCGCTGAACGAAGGTGATGCCCATGTGGTTGACCAGGTCGTTGGCGATCTGGGTGCTGACGATCTCACGCTTCAGACGGTGGCGACGCATGGCCTCGGAGAACTTGGCGACCAGGCTCGGAGGGAACGCAGTTTCCATATCACGGGTCAGGTACTCGTCATCCGGCACCAGGGACTTGAGCAGCGCTTCCTTGAGGTCGATCTTGCTGTACGAGATCAGCACCGACAGTTCCGGACGGGTCAGGCCCTTGCCAGTCGCGGCGCGCTCGGTGAGCTGCTCCTCGGTCGGCAGGTACTCGATGGCACGGTCCAGCTTGCCACGGCCTTCCAAGTCGCTCATCAGGCGTTTGTACTCGGCGGCACGCTCATAGGCACGGCGCGCAGCCAGGGACAGGGCCTGGGTCTGCTTGTAGTTGTTGCCCAACACCAGGTTGCCGACTTCGTCCGTCATGCTCGCCAGCAACTGGTTGCGTTGCTTGTCGGTCATGTCACCTGCCTGCACCACTTCGTTGAGCAGGATCTTGATGTTCACTTCG
Organism: Pseudomonas simiae; assembly: GCF_000934565.1. NCBI lineage: Bacteria > Pseudomonadati > Pseudomonadota > Gammaproteobacteria > Pseudomonadales > Pseudomonadaceae > Pseudomonas > Pseudomonas simiae. The sequence goes on from NZ_CP010896.1 coordinate 3,311,020, forward strand.
TGGTCGGAGCAGTCCACGCCACCGGCGTTGTCAATGAAGTCGGTGTTGGAACCGCCGCCATTGAGGCCGAATTCCACACGACCCAGTTGGGTCATGCCGAGGTTACCGCCCTCTCCCACGACCTTGCAGCGCAACTCGTTGCCGTTGACGCGCAGCGCGTCGTTGGCCTTGTCGCCTACATCGGCATGGCTTTCGGTGCTGGCCTTGACGTAGGTCCCGATACCGCCGTTCCACAACAGGTCCACCGGCGCCTTGAGCAAGGCGTTCAGCAGTTCGGTCGGGGTCAGCTTGTCGGCGGAAATGTCGAAGCGTTCTTTCATCTGTGGCGAGATGGCAATGCTCTTCGCGCTGCGCGAGAAGATACCGCCGCCTTCGGACATGATGCTGGTGTCGTAGTCGGTCCAGGCCGAACGCGGCAGTTCGAACATGCGCTGACGCTCGACGAAGCTGGTGGCCGGGTTCGGGTTTGGATCGATGAAGATATGCAGGTGGTTGAACGCCGCGACCAGTTGCAGCTTGTCGGACATCAACAGGCCGTTACCGAATACGTCACCGGCCATGTCACCGACGCCGACCACGGTGATGCTGTCTTCCTGCACATTGATGCCGCGCTCACGGAAGTGACGCTGCACGCCAACCCACGCGCCTTTGGCGGTGATGCCCATTTTCTTGTGGTCGTAACCGGCGGAACCACCGGACGCGAACGCGTCACCCAGCCAGAAGCCGTAGTCGATGGCGATACCGTTGGCGATGTCGGAGAAGGTCGCGGTGCCCTTGTCCGCTGCGACGACCAGGTACGGGTCATCGTCGTCATGGCGCACGACGTTGGCCGGCGGCACCAGGGCGCCATCCTTCAGGTTGTCGGTGATGTCCAACAGGCCCGAAATGAAGATGCGGTAGCAGGCGATGCCCTCGGCCGCGATCTCGTCGCGGCTGCCGCCCAATGGCAGGCGACGCGGCAGGAAGCCGCCCTTCGCACCCACTGGCACGATGACCGAGTTCTTCACTTGCTGGGCTTTTACCAGGCCGAGCACTTCGGTCCGGAAGTCTTCTTCACGGTCGGACCAGCGCAGGCCGCCGCGAGCGACGTTGCCGAAACGCAGATGCACGCCTTCCACGCGTGGCGAGTACACGAAGATTTCAAACTTCGGCACGGGCTTCGGCAGTTCAGGAATGGCGCGTGGGTCGAACTTGAAGCTGAAGTACGACTTGTTCTGGCCGTTGGCGTCAGTCTGGTAGAAGTTGGTGCGCAGCGTGGCCTTGATCAGGTCCAGGTAGCGACGCAGGATGCGGTCTTCGTTGAGCACCTGAACATCGTCCAGGGCGCTGAGAATCGCTTGTTCCAGGCGTTGCTGCTTATCTTCCAGGTCGTCGGCGGTCAGCTTGCGCGCCAGGTAGAAGCGGGTCTTGAACAACCGGGTCAACTCGCGGGCGATGTCGGTGTGGTTGTTCAGGGTGCTGGCGATGTAACCCAGGTCGAAGCCCAGGCGGATCTGCTTCAGGTAACGGGCATAGGCACGCAGCAGCGCCACATCGCGCCAAGGCAGGCCCGCGGTCAGTACCAGGCGGTTGAACGCATCGTTCTCGGCGTCGCCATGCACGATGTGCACGAACGCATCCTGCAGGGTGTCGTTCAGTTGCTGGATGTCCAGGTTCACGCCTTCGGCGGCGATGAACGCGAAGTCATGGATCCAGAACTCACGGCCATTGGCATGGCGTAGACGGTACGGGAACTCGCCCAGCACGCGCAGGCCGAGGTTTTCCAGGATCGGCAACACGTCGGACAGCGCCAGCGGGGTGTCGGCGTGGTAGAGCTTGCAATGCAGCTCGCGCTGGCCGGAAACCTGGCCCAGCGGCTGGTAGAAGCTCATCACCAGCGGGTTGGCTTCGGTCAGGCTCAGCAGGTGCTGCATGTCGACCACGGCGGAATGCGCGGCGAAGCGCTCGCGGTAGCCGGCCGGGAAGCCTTTCGGGAAGTCAGCCAGCACGTTGGTGCCGTGGGCTTCGCCGAAGCTTTCGACGACAAGGCTGGAGTAGTCGTCCTGCCAGCTGCGGCAGGCCTGCACCACTTCTTTTTCCAGTTGCAGCGGGTCGATGTCCAGACGGTTCTTCGGGTCAACCCGCAGAATCAGCTGCACACGGGCCAGCACGGATTCGGAGAAGAAGGTCCAGAATTCGCAGTCCGAGGCCTTCAGGCGATCCATCAGCACTTGCTGGATCTTCTGGCGCACTTCGGTGGAATAGATGTCGCGCGGCACGTAGGCCAGGCAGTAGCAGAAACGACCGTACGGGTCCTTGCGCAGGAACACGCGGATCTTGTTGCGTTCCTGGATCTGCACGATGGACATCACAGTGCTGAACAATTCGTCGACCGGGGTCTGGAACAGGTCGTCGCGTGGCAGCACTTCAACGACTTGAGCCAGCTCCTTGCCCAGGTGAGCCTTGGGCTGGAAGCCGGAGCGGCGTTCGATTTCCGCGACCTTGCGACGGATGTACGGAATAACCCGCACGCTTTCGCCATACACCGAGGAGGTGTACAGGCCCATGAAGCGGTGTTCCTTGATCACTTTGCCGTCGGCGCTGATCTCACGGATCGACACGTAGTCCGGGTACGCCGGACGGTGTACACGGCTCGGGTGCGCGGCCTTGGCGAACGACAGCACGGTCGGTTCACGCAGGTAGGCCACGGCGTAGTCTTCGATGCGCAGGTCGTCGGCGGTGAGGCCGGCGCGCAGCAGCTTGGTCAGGCCGAGGAAGGAATCGGCGTCATATTCGATATGACCGCCATCCGCCTCGTCACGTACCACGAATTCTTCATAGCCCAGGAAGGTAAAGTGGTTGCCCACCAGCCATTCCAGGAAGTTCTTGATCTCGGCTTTTTCTTCGCCGTCGATGCTGAACTGGCTGGCGTCGATACCGGCCAGCAGGTCCTGGACCTTGGCTTTCATCGGCTCGAAATCGGCCACGGCCACGCGCACTTCGCCCAGCACCTGCTCAAGCTCTTTGCTCAGCACGTTCAGTTCGGCGGCGTTGGCGCAGCGGTCGATTTCCAGGTACATCAGCGATTCTTGCTGGATGCCTTCGCCCTGGGTGCCTTTAGGCAGGATTTCCAGCAACTCGCCCTTGGCGCCACGGCGTACGCTGAGCACGGTGGTCTGCAAGGTGTGGATGCTGTAGCCGCGGCGGTTCAGCTCGGTACGGACCGAATCCACCAGGAATGGCAGGTCATGGTGCAGCACTTCAACCGCGGTATGGGTCGACTGCCAGCCATGACGTTCGTAATCGGGGTTGTAGACCCGCACTTGCGGTTGGGTATGGTCAAAGCGCTCAAGCAGGCGCCACGCAGAGAGGGTGCAACCGGCCAGGTCGGAAAGGCGACGCTGGGTCAGTTCGTCCAGGGAAATGATGCCGAAGAATTGTTCAGCAAACAGCGCCACTTGTGGCAGTGCCTGTTCACTGATGTGCTGCGCCAGTGCCGCTTGCAGTTGATGCTGGAAGTCGGCCTTGCTGGCTGCGGTGAAGAACGCCATCTGTGGTACTCCGCTTGGGCTTGTTATTGATGGAAGCGTCGCGTGTTATCCCCTTGCGGGGAGACCGTCAGCGCTGTTCGCAGGTTAACCATAGCGAATTCAGCGTGACAGGTGAGTGAAGCTGGACAAGACAGTCAGGTCACATACAACTTCCATTGGACATGCGCCTTGCCAGGCGACGGTACGACGGGCAGGTCAGACTCCCGGCACAGGGCACATCCGTTGCGCAGCTTAACGAGTGTGGGAAGCCAGCTGCTTGCGACGCTGCGACATATTCGGTCATCGGTAAGCAGGCGTAGGGTTGCGACTTGGGCAACCCGCAATATCCGGCAAAAAAACCGGCTATTTCAAGGCGTGCGAGTACCAGAAATGACTGATATTGCCCGTCAGGTCATGCACTGGGTCTGACACAGGATGCAGCACAAAATTCGCCGCAATGGCACAATTGCCCCTATTACGCCCTACCCCCTACCAGGATTCCCCATGCTGCAGCTGAAAACCGACGCCCTGATGGTCACCCCGTGCGATGACGAAGAGGACAACATGGCGATGCTCTGCTGTCACGGCAAGAACGGCGAAATGTTCATGCTGACCCGCTACCCGGATGAAGACGAAGTGGAGCTGACCTGGGACTACGAGCCATCGACCCTGGATGGGCTGAAGATCACGCTGAGTGACACCACCCTGCGGGTCGAGCTGGCGGCGGGTGACGCCGATGCACTGGGCGGCAAGGATCACCTTGAGATCACCCACGCCACAGCCGCGTCGGATCTGGCCGAAGTCGAAGAAACCCTGCAAAACATCCTCAAAGGCACTGGTACCTACGTCCGCGCGTGATGCCTCCCACACAAAAATCCTACAAGTTTTGCCAAAAATACCCGTTACGCCGTTAGTCGCCACCCCCCTCGATGCATTAAAGTAAGCCTCCCAAGCCCGGCGTTTTTGCTCGACCGCCGGGCTCATCTCTCCAGGAACCGTCATCGATGGAACATCGTGAAGCGCTGCTTGCGCTGCGAACCTTTCTTTCTACGCAGATTCTCGGCCAGGAAAAACTCATCGATCGCCTGTTGATCGCCTTGCTCGCCGACGGCCATATGCTGGTGGAAGGCGCGCCGGGCCTGGCCAAGACCAAGGCCATCAAAGAGTTGGCGGAAGGCATCGAAGCGCAGTTCCATCGAATCCAGTTCACCCCCGACCTGTTGCCCGCCGACATCACCGGCACCGAGATCTATCGTCCGGAAACCGGCAGCTTCGTGTTCCAGCAAGGGCCGATCTTCCACAACCTGGTGCTGGCGGACGAAATCAACCGCGCGCCGGCCAAGGTGCAGTCGGCCCTGCTGGAGGCCATGGCCGAGCGCCAGGTCAGCGTCGGGCGCAGCACGTATGACTTGTCGCCGCTGTTCCTGGTGATGGCCACGCAAAACCCCATCGAGCAGGAAGGCACCTACCCGTTGCCCGAGGCCCAGCTCGACCGCTTCTTGATGCATGTGAAAATCGGCTTCCCGGACGCCGCCGTCGAGCGACGTATCCTGCAACAGGCCCGCGGCGAAGCCCTCAACGGCGAAACCAAGCCTGAGCGCCGCGTCAGCCAGCAGGCGATCTTCGCCGCGCGCAAGGAAATCCTCGGCCTGTACATGGCTGATGCCGTAGAGGAATACCTGGTGCAACTGGTGATGGCCACGCGCACCCCCGCCAAGTTCGACCTGGAAATGGCCGAATGGATTGCCTACGGCGCCAGCCCCCGCGGCTCCATCGCCCTCGACCGTTGTGCCCGCGCCCATGCCTGGCTGGCCGGTCGCGACTTCGTCAGCCCGGAAGATATCCAGGCGGTGCTGTTCGACGTGTTGCGCCATCGCATCATCCTGTCGTTCGAAGCGGAAGCCGCCGGCATTGACCAGGACCGTGTGGTGCAGCGCATTCTCGACGTCGTTGCCGTCGCTTGAAACCCATGAACGCAAGCGATGGGATCCGCGTCACGCTCAGCGAGTTGATCGAGATGCGCCATCGCGTGCGCGAAGTGCAGTTGTTTTCCACGCCAAGCCAGCGCAGCCCGCTGATCGGCCTGCATCACTCCAAGCTGCGCGGGCGTGGTGTGGACTTCGACCAGGTGCGCGTGTACCAGGCCGGGGACGACGTGCGCACCATCGACTGGCGTGTGACGGCGCGCACCCAAGAGCCGCACACCAAGTTGTTCCATGAAGAACGCGAGCGACCGATCTTCATCATGGTGGAACAAAGCTGCCGGCTGTTTTTCGGCTCCGGGCAGATGTTCAAGTCGGTGCTGGCCGCACAGGCCGCCAGCCTGATTGGCTGGGCCGCACTGGGGCATAACGACCGTGTGGGCGGCCTGGTGTTCGGCGACAACGAGCACTACGAAATCAAGCCGCGCCGCAGCAAGCAAAGCCTGCTGCAACTGCTCAACCGCCTGGTGCGCGTCAACCAGAGCCTGAGCACCGAAAGCCGCCCAGAAGCCGACGCCCTCGGCATGGCCTTGCGCCGTGGCCGCGAAGTGTTGCGCCCCGGTAGCCTGGTGATTGTGATCTGCGATGAACGCGCGCTGACCGAAGGCGCCGAGCAACAACTCAGCCTATTGTCGCGGCATTGCGACCTGCTGCTGTTGCCGATCTCCGACCCACTCGACCACGCCCTGCCCGCTGCTGGGCTGCTGCGCTTCGCGGAGCGCGGTGCTCAACTGGAACTGGATACGCTGAATTTCGATCTGCGCCAGGCCTACAAGGCCCAGGCCGAAGCCCGCATCGCGCGCTGGGAGCTGCTCGCCCAGAAACTGCGTGTGCTGCTGATGCCCCTGAGCACCCAGAGCGAAATGGTCGAGCAACTGCGCGAATACCTCAACCCGCAACGCCCGGTTAAAAAACAATGAGCAGCCTTGACCAACTGCAGCCGTTGATCGCCCCGCCCGCCGTCGGCTTCTGGCCGCCCGCGCCGGGTTGGTGGCTGTTGCTGCTGGTGATTCCGCTGCTCGGCTGGGGCCTGTGGTCACTGCGCCGCTTTTTGCCGGCCCGCCGCCCCATCGCCCGCGCCGAACAGCCGCTGGACCCGCTGCGCATCGCCGCCCTGGCAGAGCTTGCGCTAATGCCCAAGCCTTACGATGGCGCGCCCGCCGGCGCCTGGCTGCAACAGCTCAACGGTCTGCTCAAACGGCTGTGTCGCAACGATTATCCCTATAGCCAGAGCCACACCCTCAACGGCCGCAAATGGCTGGCGTTCCTCGATAACCGCTGCCCCGCCGCCGGCCTCACACGCTGGATGGTATTGGTAGAGGGCGCCTACAAACCCGAATGCAAACTAGACGACAAGGCTATCGCCGGCCTGACCCAAGCCGTCGACACCTGGATTCGCAAACATGTTTGAGTTCGCCTGGCCGTGGATCTTCGCCCTGTTGCCCTTGCCGTGGTTGATGCGCCTGGTGCTGCCGGCCGCCGACAGCGGTGAGCCCGCCTTGAAAGTCAGCTACCTCAGCGACCTCGAAGGCCTGGCCCGTCGTCGCGCCCGCATCAACTTGCCCGGTTGGCGCCAACAAGCACCGTTCGTGGTGCTGTGGTTGCTGCTGCTGACCGCCGCCGCACGCCCGGAATGGCTCGGCGAACCGCTGCCGATCGCCGCCAGTGGCCGCGACCTGCTGGTGGCGGTGGACGTGTCCGGCTCCATGGACTTCCCCGATATGCATTGGCAGGGCGAAGACGTGAGTCGCTTGAGCCTGGTCAAGCACCTGCTCGGCGATTTTCTTGAGGGCCGCGAAGGTGATCGGGTTGGCCTGATCCTGTTCGGCAGCCAAGCCTACCTGCAAGCTCCACTGACCTTTGACCGCCGCACCGTGCGCACCTGGCTGGATGAAGCGCGCATCGGCATTGCCGGCAAGAACACCGCGATTGGCGACGCCATCGGCCTGGCCCTGAAACGCCTGCGCCAGCGCCCGGCGCAGAGCCGCGTGCTGATCCTGGTCACTGACGGCGCCAACAACGCCGGGCAGATCGACCCGCTGACTGCCGCGCGCCTCGCCGCTGAAGAAGGGGTAAAAATCTATCCGATCGGCATCGGCGCCGACCCGGAACAAACCGGCTCCCTGGGCATCCTCGGCGTCAACCCGAGCCTGGACCTCGACGAGCCAGCGCTCAAGGCCATCGCCGACGTCACCAGCGGCCAATACTTCCGCGCCCGTGACGGTGAGCAATTGCAAGCGATCAAGGAGACCCTCGACAAACTGGAACCGGTCGAACAGCAACCGACGCAGGCACGCCCGGCCCTGGCGCTGTACAGCGCACCGCTGGCCCTGGCGCTGGTGCTGAGCATGCTGCTGGTGATTCAAGAACGCTGGCCGAACAACGCCCTGCAACGGTTGTTCAACAAATTGTCGAGCAAGGGGATTTTCCTGCAACAACACCCGGAATGGCGCCAACGCCTCAAACGCCTGCGTTTGCGGAGGCGTCGATGATCGACCTGTGGCCGCACTGGTTCCGCCCCGGCTGGTTGTTGCTGCTGCCGTTGCTCGGCTGGTTGCTGTGGCACCTGTGGCACCGGCAAAAGCGCGCCGGGCGCTGGCAGATGATCTTGCCTGCGGCCTTCCATGCCGTGTTGCTCAGGGGTGGAAACGGCCGCGAGAGCAAATCGCCGTGGGTGCTGCTGGGCATTGCCTGGCTGTTGGCCGTGCTGGCGTTGCTCGGCCCAAGCTGGCAGCGTGTTGAGCAGTCGAGCCAGAAGCCTTCCGATCCGTTGGTGGTGTTGCTGGAACTGACCCCGGAAATGCTCGCCACCGACAGCCCGCCTAACCGCCTGGAGCAGGCACGGCGCAAGCTATATGACGTGTTGCAGGCGCGTACCGACGCACAAACCGCCATCGTCGTCTACGCCGGTAGCGCCCACACCCTGGTGCCGCTGTCGGATGACCTGGCCACCAGCCGCAACCTGCTGGACGCCCTGCGCCCCTCGATCATGCCTGAGGCCGGCCATCGCGCCGACCTGGCCGTCGAGAAAGCCCTCGGCCTGCTCAAGCAAGGTGGCCTCGGCCAGGGACGCCTACTGCTGATTGGTTCTTCGCTGTCCAAACAGGAACGCCAGGGCATTCGCCTGCTGCTGCAAAACGCACAATCGCCCACCCTGTCGATCCTCGGCATCGGCAGCCGTGAAGGCACGCCGGTGACCCAGGAAAGCGGTGAATTTCTCAAGGACGAACAAGGCGCGATCCTGGTGCCGCGCCTCGACAGCCCGACGCTCAAGGCCTTCGCCAGTGAAATGGGTGGGCGCTACCGCGCGGCACGCCTGGACGACAAAGACCTGCGCCAACTCGGCGTGCTCGACCCGCCGCAGACCCTGCGCAACGATGGCCAACTGCTGCGCCTGGACACCTGGGCCGACCAGGGTTACTGGCTGCTCCTGCCCCTGTTGCTACTCGCTGCCTGTGCCGGGCGGCGTGGCTGGTTGTTCTGCCTGCCCCTGCTGCTGTTGAGCGCACCACAGCCCAGCTACGCATTCAGCTTGCAGGACCTGTGGCTGCGTCCCGACCAGCAAGGCCAATACCTGCTGAAGAAAAAACGCCCTGCCGAAGCCGCCGAACACTTCGAAGACCCGCAATGGAAAGGCGTGGCGCTTTACGAAGCCGGCAACTACGCCGAGGCTATCAAGCTGTTTGCCGAAGGCAATGACGCCTACTCCCACTACAATCGGGGTAACGCCCTGGCCAGGTCCGGTGAGCTGGAAGCCGCCATCGATGCCTACGAACAGGCCCTCGAAGCCCAGCCCGACCTGCAGCCCGCCCTGAAAAACAAGGCGTTGGTGGAAGCACTGGTGCAGGAACGCGACGAACCGGAACCGACCCAGCCGGCAAAAAACGAAGATGACGAAACCACTCAACCCGGCCAAACTGCGCAACCGGGCGCCAGTGGGCAAAACGCCACGGGGGGCGAGCCGTCGTCCCAGGGCCAGGGCGAATCCGGTACTGACGACACCCAGGCCGGCAGTCCATCGCCACCCCCAGGCAACGAAGTGCCCGGCAGCGAACTGGGCGACGAACAGACCACCACCCCGCCGCTGCGCCCCGACAACGCGAGCCTCGACGGTGAACACCGTCAGGCCCTGGAGCAATGGCTGCAGGAGATCCCGGACAATCCCGGTGAACTGCTGCGCCGCAAATTCTGGTACGAACAGCAACAACATCAGGACAAGACTCGATGAGCCGCCGCACCACCCTACTGCTCCTGCTCGCCCTCTCGGCAGGCCACGCCCAGGCGGCGAACCTGACCGCCAGCGTCGACCGCAGCCGCGTCAACTCCGGGGAAACGGTGGAATTGACGGTGGAGTCCAGCGATGTCACGCAGTTCGGCAAGCCGGACCTGTCGCCGCTGGATGCGCAGTTCGAAGTCAGCGGCACCCGCCAGATCAACCAGCTCACCACCTTGGGCGGCGATAACCACGCCACCACGCGCTGGATCATCACCCTGCTGCCCAAGGAAAACGGCACAGTGGTCATCCCGCCCCTGCAAGTGGGCGATTACAAGACCCAGCCCATCAGCCTGCAAGTGGTCGAAACCGCCAGCCAGAACACCGCCGCCGAGCTGGCGCCGGTGTTTGTCGAGGCCAACCTCGACCAGACCAGTGTCTACGTCCAGGCCCAGGCACTGTTGACCGTACGCGTCTACCACTCGGTGTCGCTGTACGATGACAGCAGCCTCACCCCCCTGCAGATTGCCGATGCGCGCGTGGAGCAGTTGGGCGAGTCCCGCACCTACGAAAAGGTCATCAACAGTATCCGCCATGGCGTGATCGAGACCCGCTACGCGATCTATCCGCAGCACAGCGGCACCCTGGCGATTCCGGCGCAGACCTTCAGCGCCACGCTGGTGGAGTCGCGCCCACCGCAGGAAAACACCCTGCAAGGCACCAAGCCGGGCAAGCTGATTCACGTCAGCTCTGCGGAGTTACCGCTGGTGGTCAAACCCAAGCCCGCGCTGTATCCCGCCGACGCCCCATGGCTACCGGCACGCAGCCTGACCCTGAGCGAAAACTGGAACCCGGCGCCTGAGCATGTGCAGGTCGGCGACTCCCTGACCCGCAGCCTCACGGTCAAGGCCGAAGGCCTGTCCAGCGCACAACTGCCGGCCCTGCCCAGCACCGACGTCAACGGCCTGCGCCGCTACCCGGACCAACCGGTGCTCGGCAACCAGACCAACGACCGTGGCCTGATCGGTAGCCGTGAAGACCGCGAAGCCCTGGTGCCCACCCTCGCAGGCAGCATGGACCTGCCCGCCGTGGACGTAGTGTGGTGGAACACCCACGAAGATCATCTGGAGCGTACCAGCCTGCCCGCGCGCACCCTGCAAGTGGCGATCAACCCGAGCCTGGCCGTCGACACTCCCGCCACGCCTACGGTGATCACCGCGCCGGATGATGAACGCCTGTGGCTGTGGCAACTGAGCACGTTGCTCTTCGCCTGCACCACCCTGCTGGGTTTTGGCCTGTGGTGGCGCGCACGCCGGCAACCGGCCGTGCAACGTGCCGCGCAAACGGGCCCGAGCCCGCGCACCCTGCTCGATGACCTTAAACGCGCCACCCAGGCCAACGACCCGCAAGCCACCCGCCAGGCCCTCGACGCCTGGGCGCGGCAGCAGCCGGAAACGCTCGCGGACATGGCAGCGCGATTTGTGCCATTGTCGGATGCATTGGATGGCTTGAATGGCGCGCTGTACAGCGAGAGTGGGCATTTCTGGCTGGGTGAGGACTTGTGGCGTGCCGTGAAAGCGATTCCGATAGCTGAACGTGAACTGGACCCGGCGGCGGATACCACCAGTTTGCCGCCGTTGTATCCCAAATAGCCTGCTTCCTCCCAGACTGGATCTTGGCCTCCCGCGGGCACCGAATGTGTTTTTGCAGGTAAACTCCCTTCCTTTTCATATTCTCCACGGAGTTCGCCTTGCGTCTGTTTCACACCTCCGACTGGCACCTGGGCCAAAACCTCCATGGCCAGGAACGCGACTTCGAACACGCCTGTTTCCTTGAGTGGCTGCTGGGCCAACTGAAAACCCATCTCCCGGATGTGCTGCTGATCGCCGGTGATATCTTCGACACGGTCAACCCGCCCCTCAAGGCCCAGGAGCGGCTGTATGACTTCATCATCAGCGCCCATGAACAGAACCCCAAGCTGACCATCGTGATGATCGCCGGCAACCACGATTCCGGCTCGCGTATCGAGCTGCCCGCGCCGTTGATGCGGCGCCTGCGTACCCATGCGCTGGGCCGCGTGCTGTGGCTGGATGACGGCCAACTCGACGCCGAACGCCTGCTGATCCCGCTGCCGGATGCCAAAGGCAAGATTGCCGCCTGGTGCCTGGCGTTGCCGTTCCTGCGTCCGGCGGAAGTCACCGGTGCGCACTTGGGTGACGACTACCTGCGCGGCATCGGCCAGGTGCATGAATGGCTGATCGCCGCCGCCAACGCCAAGCGCAAAAAAGGCCAGGCGCTGATTGCCATCAGCCACGCGCACATGGCCGGTGGTTCGGTGTCGGAAGACTCCGAGCGCAGCCTGATCATCGGCAATGCCGAGGCGCTGCCGGCCAGCCTGTTCGATAGAAGTGTCGCCTACGTTGCCCTCGGCCATTTGCACAAGCCGCAAAAGGTCAATGGCGAAGAACGCATTCGCTACAGCGGCTCGCCGATTCCGCTGTCGTTTTCCGAAATCGGCTATAAACACCAGATTCTCGACGTGACGTTTCAGGGCCAATGCCTGGTGAGTGTCGAACCGCTGCTGATCCCCCGCTCGGTCGACCTGCAACGCCTGGAAGCCGCGCCCCTGGCCGATATCCTCAAGGCCTTGGCCGAGTTGCCGGATATCGACCTGCTTGCCGAAACCCAGCGCCACCCCTGGCTCGAAGTTCGCGTACGCCTGGATGAACCACAACCCGATCTGCGTCAGCAGATCGAAAGCACCCTGCAAGGCAAGGCCGTGCGCCTGGTGCGCATCGCCGCCGAATACGCCGGTACCGGCAGCCGTGAGGACGAAGGCGACGACCGCCTGATCGATCTCGACCAGCTCACGCCCCAGGAATTGTTCAGCCGCGCCTGGCAGGACAGTTATGGCAGTGACGTGGATGAACAGACCTTGAAGGACTTCGCCGTGCTGCTCCAGGAAGTGCAACAGGAGGGCGAACAGCCATGAAGATCCTCGCCATCCGCCTGAAAAACCTCGCCTCCCTGGCGGGCCCGTTTGAGATCGACTTCACCGCCGAGCCGCTGGCCAGTGCCGGTTTGTTCGCGATTACCGGGCCGACCGGCGCCGGTAAAAGTACCCTGCTCGATGCCTTGTGCCTGGCGCTGTTTGGCGCGGTGCCGCGCCTGGGCGATACCGGCCAGGCGAAGATGCCGGATGCCGACAGCGACATTTCCATTGGTGACCCGCGCACCTTGCTGCGGCGTGGCACCGGTGGCGGTTATGCCGAGGTGGACTTCGTCGGCGTCAGTGGCCGTCGCTACCGCGCACGCTGGGAAGCCAACCGCGCACGGGACAAAGCCAGCGGTAAATTGCAGAACAGCCGCCAAAGCCTGATCGACCTGGACAGTGACCAACTGCTGGCCAGCCAGAAAACCGAATACAAGACCCAACTGGAACTGGCCCTGGGCCTGAACTTCGAACAGTTCACCCGTGCCGTGTTGCTCGCTCAAAGTGAGTTCAGCGCCTTCCTCAAGGCCAACGACAATGAGCGCAGCGAACTGCTGGAAAAACTCACCGACACAGCCCTTTACACCCAGCTCGGTCGGCGCGCGTTCGACAAGGCCAAAGAGGCCAGGGAAGCGCATAAACAGCTACAGGACCAGGCGACCGGTGTGGTGCCGCTGGCCGCCGAAGCCCGTGCCGAACTGGATCAGCAATTCGACGCGGCGCAACAACACCTCAAGACCCAGCAAGCCCAGCTCAAGCAGCTGGAGTTGCAGCACACCTGGCTCAAGGAACTGCGCGAATGGCAAGAGCGCCAACTCGCCGCTACCGAACAGCTACAGCGGGCGCAGGCCGAGTGGGATAACCAGGTCCAGCAACGTGACGACCTGAGCCGCCTGGATCAGTTGGCGCCACAGCGTCACCAGTTTGCGCGCCAGGCAGAGCTGAGCACCCTGCTTGCGCCGCTGGCCGCGCAGATCCAGTTGCATCGCCAACAACAAGGCGAACTGCATACTCGCCAGGAACAGGCCCAACAACAGCAAGCCAGCGCGCAAACCGCATTGGCGCAAGCCCTGAAAAACCAGGCTGATGCCGTGCCTTTGCTGCGCCAGGCGTTCGAAGAACAGAGCACCCTCGCCCACTTGACCAAAGAGTTGGCAAAGCGCATCGAGGACAAACAGCAACACGAAAGCGCCTGCATCGAAGGCCAGCGCCAGCTCACTGGCCTGCTGGAAAAACAGAACCAGGTCGCCGAACGCTTGCAACGCCTGAGCACCGAGCTTGACCGCAGCGCGGCGCTGGCACCGCTGAGCGACGCCTGGACCGCCTACCGCGACCGCTTGCAACAGTTGATGCTGATAGGCAACCGCCTGAATAAAGGCCAAGCCGAACTGCCGCAGTTGGAGCAACGTGCGACCAGCGCCGCCGAACAGTTCACCCAGCAACGCGAAGCCTTGGACCTGCTGTATCAGGAGGCCGGTGCCGAGCCTCACGCCGTGGCCGAACAGATCCAACTACTGGCCAGCCTGCTGCAAGACAATCGCAAACAGCAGCGCGCGTTCGAAGATCTGACACGCCTGTGGGACAACCAGCAGCAGTTGGACCAACAAGCCGCTACCTTGACGCAAAAGCTCACCGATGCCCAACAGCAGCGCGAGCAGTTGAACCAGGCCGGCCTGCAAACCAAGGCAGAGCTGAGCGTTGCCGAACAGACGCTAAACGTGACCAAACAGCTGCTGGAACGCCAGCGCCTGGCCCGCAGCGCCAGCGTCGAAGAGTTGCGCGAGCAGTTGCAGGACGACCAGCCCTGCCCGGTGTGCGGCAGCCACGAACATCCGTACCACCAGCCCGAAGCCCTGTTGCAAAGCCTCGGTCGTCATGACGAAAACGAAGAAGCCGCGGCGCAGAAAGCGGTCGATACACTCAAGGAAAAGCTCACCGAGTTGCGTGGCGAAGTGGGCGGTTTGATCGCCCAGCAGAAGGAATACCTGCAACAGCAGGAACACCTGGCGACGCAACAGCAAGCACTCAAGCCGAGCCTGGATGCACACCCGCTGTACGCGTCGTTGCTCAACCAGGAAACTGCGAAACGCAGCGCCTGGCTCGAACAGCAACTGGGCCAACTGACCCAGAGCATCAGCCAGGACGAACAACGCCAAGGCGCCCTGCTTAATCTGCAACAAAACGCCGGGCGCCTGCAGCAGCAGTTGCAAGCCGCCCAGGACGCGAGCCAGCAAGCCCGTCAACTGTTGGTCGACCAGCAACGCGAGCTGGCCGGTGACCGCGAACGCCTTGACCAGGAACTGAGCGCCTTCGCCAACCTGCTGCCCGCGGACACCCTGGAAGGTCTGCGCGCCGAGCCGGCCGCCACCTTCATGCAGCTGGACCAGCAGGTCAACCAGCGCCTGGAACAGCTGGGCCATCAACGCGATGAGCTGGCTGAGCAACAAGATCGCCAACAGGCGATCGAGAAGGAACAGACTCACCAGCAACATCGCCAGCAACAACTCGACGCCCTGCTCCAGCAGGTCAACGAGCTGGCGAGCCAACAGCAAACGGCCCAGGCAAAACTCAGCGCGTTACTGGGCGAGCACTCCAGCGCCGAACACTGGCAGCAGCAGCTGGAACAGGCCGTGACCCAGTCACGTCAAAGCGAAACCGACGCAAACAAACAGCTGCAAGAGATCCACAATGCACTGATCGAACTGGCCGCCGACCTCAAGGCCCAGCAGGAACGCGAACACGCGTTGCAGGCCGAACACCATGCCCTCGCCACGCGCATCAGCGAATGGCGTGCCCTGCACCCGGAACTCGATGACGCAGGGCTTAGCCATTTGCTGGCCTACGATGACGCCCAGGTCAGCCAATTGCGCCAACAGTTGCAGCTCAGCGAAAAAGCCGTCGAACAGGCCAAGGTGCTGCTGCAAGAACGCGAACAGCGCCTCGCCGACCACCAGGCCCTGCACAATGGCAATCTTGAGGCCCAAGCCTTGGACAGCGCCCTGGCAACGCTCAACCAGCAATTGGCCGAAGGCGAGAAAATCTGCGCCGAACTGCGCGCACGGCAGTCCGAAGACCAGCGCCGCCAGGAGGCCAACCAGGCCTTCGCCGAGCACATCGCCAAAGCCTATGACGAGTGGCAACGCTGGGCACGCCTGAACGCGCTGATCGGCTCGGCCACCGGCGACACCTTCCGCAAGATCGCCCAGGCCTACAACCTCGACCTGTTGGTGCACCACGCCAACGTGCAACTGCGTCAGTTGGTGCGGCGTTACCGCCTCAAGCGTGGCGGCAGCATGCTTGGCCTGTTGGTGATGGACACGGAAATGGGCGATGAATTGCGCTCGGTGCATTCGTTGTCCGGCGGCGAAACCTTCCTGGTGTCCCTGGCGCTGGCCTTGGGCCTGGCGTCGATGGCTTCCAGCACGTTGAAGATCGAGTCACTGTTTATCGATGAGGGCTTCGGCAGCCTCGACCCGGAATCGTTGCAATTGGCGATGGATGCGCTGGATGGCTTGCAGGCTCAAGGCCGTAAGGTTGCGGTGATCTCCCACGTACAGGAAATGCACGAACGCATTCCTGTGCAGATTCAGGTCAAGCGCCAGGGCAATGGCTTGAGCACCCTGGAGGTCAAATGAGCGAGGCGCTGCTGTATTCATTCCGGCGCTGCCCCTATGCCATGCGTGCGCGGCTGGCCTTGCGCTACAGCGGCGTGCCCGTGCGCATCATTGAAGTCAGCCTGAAGGCCAAGCCGGCCGAGATGCTGGCGCTGTCGCCCAAGGGCACGGTGCCGGTGTTGAGTGTGGCGGGCGAGGTGATCGAGGAAAGCCTGGCCATCATGCAATGGGCGCTGGCGCAGCATGATCCGCAGGATTGGTTACTGCAGGGTGATCCGGCGGTGCTGGCGCTCGTTGCCGAGAATGACCAAGGCTTCAAGTATCACCTGGATCGATACAAGTACGCCGAACGCTACCCGGAACTGCCGATGGAACACTATCGGGCCGAGGGCGAAGTATTTTTGCGCAAGCTTGAAGCATTACTGGCGGGCCGCGCCTATTTGCTGGCGGATCATCCAAGCCTGGCGGACATGGCCCTGGCGCCGTTCGTGCGGCAGTTTGCCCATGTGGATCGGGACTGGTTTGCCAGTGCCCCGTACCCCCGCTTGCAGCATTGGCTGGAGCGATTTCTGCAATCGCCGCTGTTTGTCGCGGTGATGGCGAAGGTTTAGCCCTGGGCCAAATCCAACAAGCGCTCGCAGGCAATCTCAGGCTCACTGTCTACCCCCTGCACGGAAGACAGGATGGGCGCGGAATAGAGGGCCAGTATGAGTGCGGCGAGTCGGATTGCCATGCTGTCGATTCCATGAAGAAAAGCGTCAAAAGTTGAGCGTCAAATTTAAACACATGGCAATGTGATATCAATCATTTTTCTTCCACGCCTGCACAAACGCCAAACCACTCGAACGAGCCAGGCTTCGTTCCAGTGGTTTGGCGTCTGCGGGTGTGCAGGTTATTGCTGGGTTTTGTGATCGAGTGCGGCGTAGAAGTTGGCGCTTTGTTGCAGGTATTTCTGGGTGTAGGCACTGGTGCTGGATTTTTTGCCGGTGACTTCCACGCTGGCTGCTGCTGGCAGCGCAACAGTGGCGGAAACAGCGGAAGCGGCGATGATGGAGAAGAGATTCAAATTCATGTCGGTAACCCTTGTGTGCGTTTGATTGAGTGGCCGGGGAAGGCCTTGGAACCAAACTTACGCCCGAGGGCTAAGCCTTAGAAATGCTTTGAAACAGTAGCCGCTATTAATAGAATTAATACAAAGGCTCAGGCCCCGCATCGCGGGGCCTGTGGCTTATTGACGCACCAGGAACTTGAGGTCACTGGGCGCATCGATCGGCATTTTCTGCACGGTTTTACCCAGCAGGCCGGTCTTGGGGTCGCGTTCGACCACCACGATTTCATTGCTTTTCTGGTTGGCGATCAACAAAAACCGCCCGCTCGGGTCCAGGCTGAACTCGCGCGGGTGGTCGCCTTCCACGGGACGGCGTTGCAGCTCCTTGAGGTGCGCGGTGGCCGGGTCGATGCTGAACACCAGCAGTTGGTTGGCCGTACCACGGTTGCTCACGTAGAGGAACTTGCCATCACTGGACGCATGCAACGCGGCGCCGGCCTTGTCCGACACCGGCTGCCCGGCGGCGAAGTCCACCAGCTGGGTCTGGGTCAATTGGCCGTCCTTGTAATCAAACACCGCCACCTGTGCGCTCATCTCGGTGGTCAACCACGCATGCTTGCCATCTGCACTGAACAGCAGGTGCCGTGGGCCACTGCCGGGTGGCAGTTGCACCGAGGCCGGGCTGGCCGGCGCCAAGGGCTGTTCAGGGTTGGCCTTGGGGTCGTAGTGGTAGGCAAACACCTTGTCTGCGCCCAGGTCCTGGACGAACACGTATTGGCCATCTGGCGACGACACTACCGAGTGCACATGGTTGGACGCCTGCCGCTCTGGGTTCACACGGCTGGACGGATGCCCGCTCAGTTGCACGGGAGCTGATAGCTTGCCCGTCGCATCGACCGGCAGGGCCGCCAGGCTGCCACCCGGGTCTTCGAGTACCGAATAGTTGGCGACAAACACATAGCGCCCGTCAGCGGCGACGCTGGAGTGGGTCGGCTCGTTGCCGAGGCTCTGCACCTGATTGATCAAGGTGAGCTGGTAATTCTGCGGATCGATGCTGTAGCTGCTGACGCGACCGACCGGGTCGTTCTGGCCGGGGCCGTTTTCGTTGACCACGAACAGGTGTTTCTGGTCCTTGGAGACCGTCAGCCACGACGGGTTGGCAGCCTTCGCGGCCAGTACCGGCTTGCCACTGAACTGACCGGTCCGGCTATTGAACTGCAGGCGATAGATCCCTTCGCTGCTGCCCGCGGTGTAGCTACCCACCAGCAACTCGTAAGTCTCGGCCGGCGCGGCCTGCACCGACATCGCACCGACACTGCCCGCCATCAGCAGGGGCCAGAATTTACGCATCATCATCCGCTTGCTCCTCGTTGTTATTGTTGCCGGTGAACGCACTCATGCAGATCAGGCGGTGCTCGCCCGACTCACCGGTAAGGGTCCAGCTTTGCAAGGTGTCATCGAAGGTAGCTGCCTGGACTTGCTCCAGGCTGAAGCACCAGCGTTTTTCCGCGCGGCCGTCCATGGCGATGATCAGCAGTTTCTCTTTATCGAGCACGAAGTCGAAGGCATGCAGCCCATCGATTTCAAGCATGTCGGAAGCTTCAAGGACGGCAGGCAAATTATCAGTCATCACAGTCTTTCATCAGGTTCAAAGGGCTAATCATAGGCGAGTTTGCCGCCAGGGCCTAAACCATAACGGGCTACCACCGGGTCGCGGCGCTGCGCATTACCTTGCTTGGGCATGTCCTATCCCGCGTAAAGGAATACCCATGACAGACCCCAACACCCCACCTGCCGCACACCCGACCCGACAAGCGGTTGAGGCCCAGTTTCGCACCCGCCCGACGTTACGCTCAGTCACCGCGCAGATGCTGACCACCCACTTGAAAGAACACTACCCGCCGCTGGCGCATCCCGTCGGTGAACTGCGACTGGCCGTACCGCGGGACGGCGGTGGCCGCGCCCTATTGCCGCTGCTGGAGGTGACGCTGGGCTACATGGCCGATGGCAGTTTCCCGGACTTGTCTGCGCGCAACAACCTGGATTGCTACCTGGCCGATGCCACCGGCGCCCGCCTCACCTTTCAAGGCAATGGTGCTCGCGATTATGACCTGGCGGTGATCGAAGCTGTCATCCGGGAGCTGCCGACACTACTGTTCATCGGCTTCCAAGACGCGCTGGCAACCTACTGGAGCCAGGACAGCGATGCCGGCGGCAGTCGCTGGCAATGGTTGGCCAAGGTCCTGCAAGGCTCGCTGCTGGATTCGGCGATTGGCCAGGCCGGCGCCGCGATGCCCGCACTGAAAACCCTGGCCACGCTGGCCCGCTACCCCGACCGCGCCACCCGTGCACGCCGGCCAGGGCGTGAGGGCGCGGTACACGCCTATACCCTGGAAACGCATCTGGACCAGGCTCGCAGCCGACTCACCCTGCAAGCCATCGACCTCCTGGTGGTCTGCCAGGCGCAGGTGTTGCTGTGTCGCGTATCGGGAGAAATCGAGGCATACGCCGACCTCGATGCCTTCGGCCAGGCATGGGGTGCAAGCATGCAACAACGTTACGGCGCCGACAGGATCACCTGGCAGCAGTACGAGCCCGACGGCAATATTTTCGAGGTGCAAGCCGCACTGATCATCAACCAGCAATTGGATAACCTGGCCGCGATTGAATTGCCCGGCACATCCAGCGTGCAAGCCCTGGAGGACTTGTTTGCCACGGCCACCGACCCGGCGCTCTTGTTCAGCGCCTCATCCAGCACCCCACGGACCACCTTGGCCTCGATCCAGGCAGGCTTGCCTGGCTGGCTGCAGCGCGCCAGCACCGCCGACCGTCTGGCCTATCATCAGTGCCTGCTGGAGCAAGCCGGTATACGCCGACTGACCCTGGGTGACTCAGACTTCGCTGGCGTAGAAACGCTGCGCAGTTATGCCACCGAGCACTTGAATCACCAACTGTGCCTGGACCGCGCGCAGGCGCTCGGCGGCCGACGTCATTGCGATGACGCTGCGCGGGTAGCCGGGTACAACGCAGATGACCTGGAACTGACCTTCCACGTCCCGGTCGGCACACTGGCCGGTGGCTACGTCGAACCGGTCTGCATAAGCCTGGTCGATCTGGCCCTGCAAAACCTGTCGGGTGCGCCCAAAGGCCGTATGACACTGCGCCATCGCGCGGGTCGTGAACTCGAAGCCTGGTTGAGCGACGATTACATCCGCCAATTGGTGCAGCGTGTCGACATCGGCCAAAACTACCCTCGTTACCTACGCCAGGCGCTGATGAGCGATACCGACGTCGCGCGAAAACGCCAACGCCTGTTCGAACAGCAGCGCCCGGTTCATCTGAAAACACAGGCGCTGGAACACAAGATCAAAGGACAGGCGGGCCTGACCCATCGCGGTGTTCGTTGTGTGAGTGCCGTGCTCGACCCCGAGCCATTGGCGCAGCAGGTCGACGATGACGCCATTGTCATCCGCGCCTTGGCCTTCCTGCGCAAGCCCGGCGCCACGGCCGACGTCGTACAGAATATGTTCATCATCGAACCCCGCGATACACAGCGAGGGCCGCACGTGCTGTATCGGCCCGCCTATCGCGACGCACTGCTGGAGTTTGCCAATCGCGACAGCCTGCTGGCAGCCATCGCAGTGCCGGGCGCGCTGCAGGACAGCGTCTTGACTTGGCTGCCGGAGACCGCGAGAGCCATCTATAGCAACGGCGGATTCACACAGCCTCACATTGTCAGAGTCGGCATGGGCTCGGAATTCGCCCCGTTGCCCAGCGTTCCCGAGCCTGCCCAATTGGCTGGCGCTGGTGACGAGAGCAGCGATGAAATCCTCCAGGCGCTGAACAATGGGCGCCTGATGGAGTACCTGTTCGGCAGTGAAACCCGGCAGTTGCTGGACCAGGCCGAACGCGCATCGACGTCCAACAGGGAAAGTCGCTGGGCACTGATAATCGAAGGCATGCAACTGGGGTTCAACACGCTGTTGATGGCCGTACGCGGGCCGCTGGCGGCCGTCGGCTGGCTGATGCAACTGGTACAAAGCCTCACGCAGGACGTGCCGGCCCTGGAGAGCCATGACCCGACGGCAAGGGAGTTGGCTTGGGTTGACCTGCTGCAGAACATCGCCATGCTGCTGTTGCACCATGGCTCGGTGACTGTGGCACCCGACACCGCGGCGCCGGATACACAGGTCATGACGCGCCAGCCTTTCAGACGCAAGCCGACTGGCTCACCGCTGGCGCGAACGGTCCTGATTGAACACGGCAAGATTGGCGTGCCTTCCGAACCGCCCGGTGGAGGCCGTACGCTGCTGGACTTTGACCAATCGGTGGCCGGTGATGCGGCCGCGAGCAAGCTGTTGAACACGCTGCGCGCGGTCAACATTGCCTGGCCTACGCCGCCGCCGAACCCGATCAGCATCGGCCCTCACCAAGGGTTGTACAGGATCGACGGCCTATGGCATGCCTCGGTCGGCGGCCTGTTGTTCAGGGTCAGCATTACACCGGGGTTTGGCGAGGTCTTCATCATTCACCCGCAGAAACCCGACCACCCAGGCATCAAGCTTAAAACCGACGGCAAGGGGCATTGGACATTGGACCGTGGCCTTAAACTGCTAGGCGGTGGTCCCAAGCGGATGGCGAGTTTGCGTGAGGAAAACCAACGTAGAAAAGCCGAACTCATCGCGCGCGGGGAAGCACTCAATTCAGAAATCAACGTCTTGATGCCGCCGTTCCTGGCAACAATGGATCAAATGCTGAGCGCCCTCACAGCCTTGAAGAACCAACGCAAAACCGTGCGATTGATCTGGGATCTTCTGCAAAAAGCCACTTCCCGACAAAAACCGGCGTTGGCCGAACGCCATCAGAGGGAAACCCTGGAGCACCAGGCGCGGCGCACCGAGTTTCAGATCCTGTTGCAAAACCTGGAAGATCAGTTTGCCCAGTCACTGTCCCCACGCCTGGAAATGGTCAAAGTGGGCAAAGAACTCGAACGGGTCGGGGGCGCCGGTACGCATGTACAGGAGCGGGCCAGAATCCTGGGAACCATTTGGGATCAACAGTTGGCCATCCACACGCTGCTGTTGGACCGGTTGAACGCCATGCGTTTTTCCAGGGCGGGTGAGCCCATGGAGCACATGGCACGCAGGATGTTTATCGATAATCTGTTGGAAGATTTCACGGTCTATGAGGAATACATCAGCAACACCGTTGAATCGGCAAACATCCGCCAGCACATGGCCGAGGTCTCCACGGCCATGGAGCAGACCCTCGAACAGCTGGCGCAAGACTCGGTGGCGGGACGCGCCATACGCCAGGAAAAGCTGTCTCGGATCCAGTTCCCGCAGAACTTTTTTGCCGACAACCTGAAGCTCAATACGCTGAGTTATCTCACCGCCGCCAGCCTTGATAAGACCCATACGTCGGTGGTGCCCCTGGAACGGTTTTACCTCGATCGCCTCGAACAAACCGACTTGTTTGAAACGCTGCAGTCTCACATCGATGTGCGCAGTGGCGCCGAGTACCCGCTTGCCGATCAGCGGCACGTGTATGAAACCGTCCTCAACGAGTACCGCCGTTATGAGGAGGGCATTCGTGCGCTCAAGATCATCAATCCACGCTGCCTGCGCCCGGAGGCCGAGCGCTTGCTGACAGGCCTTGAATATGCCCAGGCCCTGGCGCAAACCGAATTGGAAGGCGTGGTGAGCAAGCAGGAAGCGCTGGACGTCGAATTACCCTTGTCCAAGACGCTGCGCCCCAAGCCGGCCTCCAAACGGGTATTCAAAACGCGCAAGAAGAAATACCTGGTTGGGGACCTCAAGCAGACCAATGCGCAACAGCTTGAAGAGCAGTTCACCATCGTCGATACGCCGACCGGCGAAACCATTGCCACCTTCAACCGGCATGAAGACGGTTGGGAGGCCACCTCCGACACGCCCGCAGCCTCGGCAGAGCCCGCGCCCACGGGTCGATCGCTGGCGACAATCAAAGGCTTGGCCCTGGCGTTGGTCAACGAACGCAAAGGCATTGGTCAACTGATAGAAGCCGAGCAGAAAAAACTCGATTCCGCCCTCACCCGCCAACACGTTGACCCCGGCAACTGGAATGAACTGCTCACCGGGCAAGCTGCAAAACTCACCGCATTGGCCGATGAATTGCTACGCGAACACCTTGAGCAAAAACCGGCGGTACAGCGCCTGATCGATGAATACAGGGACGAAGCGCGGGACATGACCCGGCAGGCAGAGCGTTTATGCAGTAATGCGTATAAGCGCCAATGGCCAACACAGGAGAGCCTCAATTATCTATGGGAACACAACCAGATCGACATCAACCTGACCAGCGTGGCCGACCTGCAACGTCCGACCCTCAGCGGCGACTTCTTCACCGAATACGCCGTGTATGACAAGGCAAAAAAACCGCCGGTGGTGTTGTGGTATGCGCACTTTCACTACGCCAGCGCCGACGCCCCGCCCGCGCACTACACGCGGGCGCACCTGAAGTTGGCGGAACAGCGTAAATACACACAGAAGGATTTGCTCAAGGAACACGTGCAGGCCCATTTGCGCCAGCAGCCGGAACCGTCCGCCGTGCCGCTCAGTCGGGTTCTCTACGTACTGATCACCCCGCCGGTGGACCAGATATTCCTGAAGATCGTGCAGGCCCCACGGCCCCGTCAGTGACAACCGAGCGTGAGGGCGAAGACGCCCTCACGCCCTGGTTCAGTGGGCAAACAACGAATTACCCTTTTGCCCCGCCAGCTTCTCGGGCTTGATCAGGAACCGCGCCAGTGCCGGCAGCAGCCACAGTGCGCCGAACATGTTCCACAGCAGCATGAACGTCAGCATCAGGCCCATGTCGGCCTGGAACTTGATGGCCGAGAAGATCCAGGTGCACACGCCGATCGCCAGGCACAGGCCGGTGAACAACACGGCCTTGCCGGTGGACTTGAGCGTCTGATAGTACGCCTCTTGCAATGGCAAACCGGCGCGCAGGAAACTTTCCAGGCGGCTGTAGATGTAGATGCCGTAGTCCACGCCAATGCCCACGCCGAGCGCTACCACCGGCAGGGTCGCGACCTTGACGCCGATGCCCATGAACGCCATCAGCGCGTTGCCCAGCACCGAGGTCAGCACCAGCGGCAGCACGATGCACAGCGTCGCTGCCCAAGAGCGGAAGGTGATCATGCACATCGTCGCCACGCACAGGTACACCAGGATCAGGATCGTCAGCTCGGACTCCTTGATCACTTCGTTAGTGGCCGCTTCGATCCCGGCGTTACCGGCGGCAAGGATGAACTCCAGGCCGTCCTTGTTGTTCTCTTTGGCAAAGTCCTGCACCGCATGCACCGCACGGTCGAGGGTTTCAGCCTTGTGGTCGTTGAGGAACACCAGCACCGGCGCCAGCGAGCAATTGTTGTTGTACAGGCCATCGGCACGGGCGATGGAGTTGTTCAGCACATCCGGGTTGCGCGACAGGGTTTCCCATTTCAGGTTGCCTTCGTTCATACCCTTGATCATCTGCTTGGACACGGTGACCAACGAGATCGCCGACTGCACGCCCTCGGTGTTCTGCATCTTCCACATCAACTGGTCGATGGGCGCCATGGCTTCATAGCGTGAGCAGCCCTCGGCCTTGGTCTTGACCATCACCACCAGCACGTCGGAACTGGTGGAGTAGTTACTGATGATGAAGTTGTTGTCTTTGTTGTAGCGCGAGTCCGGGCGCAGCTCCGGCGCGCCCTGGTCCAGGTCGCCGATCTTGAGGTTCTGGCTGTACCAGAGGCCGCCACCGAAGGCGATCAGGGCCAGGAAGACCGAGACCGGCGCGACTTTAGGGCTGGCGAACTTCGACAGCAGGCGCCAGAACGGATGTTCGCGATTGGCGTCTTTCTTGCTTTTGGCTATTGCGCGTTTGCTGATACCGACGTAGGAAATTGCTACTGGCAGCAGGATCAGGTTGGTGAACACGATCACCGCCACGCCAATAGAGGCGCCGATGGCCAGCTCACGGATCACGCCAATGTCGATGATCAACAGCGTGATGAAGCCCACCGCATCGGCCAGGATCGCGATCATTCCCGGCAGAAACAATTGGCGAAAGGTGCGGCGTGCGGCGGTCAGCGCGTTGTCCGCCTCGCTCGATTGCAGGGCGATACCGTTGATCTTCTGTACGCCGTGGGAAATACCGATGGCGAAAATCAGGAACGGCACCAGCATCGAGTAGGGATCCAGCCCGAAACCGGCGGCATGCATCAGGCCCAGTTGCCACACCACCGCCACCAGGGTGGTGCTCAAGACCGCAATGGTGCTGCGCAGGCAGTTGGTGAACCACAGCAGCAGGACCAGGGTGATGCCAAAGGCCACGCCGAAGAACAGCACCACCATGATCAGGCCATCGATCAGGTCACCGACTTTCTTGGCAAAACCGACGATGTGGATCTGGACGTTGGGGTTCTGCTCCTGGAATTTGGTGCGGATCTTGTCTTCGAGTTCATGGGAGAACTTGCGGTAGTCGAGGGCCAGCAACTTGCCCTGGTCTTGTGGGTCCGGGTAGGACTCCAGCAGTGGGATGTCAACGATGCTCGATTTGAAATCGTTGGCCACCAGGCGCCCGACCTGCCCGGACTTGAGCACGTTGTTGCGCAGTTGATCGAGGCTTTCCGGCGAGCCGTTGTAGCTCTGCGGAATCACTTCACCGCCGGCAAAGCCTTCTTCGGTCACTTCGGTCCAGCGTACGCTGGGGCTCCACAGCGACTTCAGGCCCGAGCGGTCGACCCCGGAAATGTAGAACACCTCGTCGTTGATCTGACGCAGGGTCTCCATGTATTCCTTGGTGAAGATGTCGCCGTCCTTGGCCTCCACCGAGATACGCACCGTGTTGCCCAGGTTCGCCAGGTCATTGCGGTGTTCCATCATCTTCTCGATGAAGGGATGCTTGAGCGGGATCATCTTTTCGAAACTGGTGGAGGGGCGAATCAACGTCGCCTGCCAGAACAGGAAAATGCTCACCAGCAGGCAGATCACGATCACTGCCGGGCGGTTGTTGAAGATCAGGCGCTCAAGAAAGGTCGCTTTATCGTTGTGATGACTGCTCATTCTTTCCCCGCCTTCTTATTGTTTTGTCGGTTCGGCGCCATCGGCTTTAGCGACGCGAACGCCACCCTGCCCGGCCAGAATCAAGTTGCCATTGCCTGCCGCCGTGACGGACGAAAGGGAAATCCGGTCCGGACGGTTGAATACGCTGAAGGTCAACCCGTCGTCATGGCTGACCACCACGCTGCCACCATTGCCGACGACAACAATCGAGCCGTCCTCCAGCAACGTCGCGCCGGACAAACCAAACTCCAGCGCGCCCCGCGCGGCGTTGAGCTCAACTTGCTCCCAGGTGCTGCCGAAATCCGTCGACCGGTACAGGTTGCCGCGCAAGCCATAGGCCAGCAGGGTTCGCGGTTGCGCCGTGCTGATCACCCCAAACAGCGAGCCCTCGTAGGGGCCTTCGAGTTTTTCCCAGGTCTGGCCGTCGTCGCTGGAGCGGAACATGCTGCCCTGCTCGCCGACGATGAACAGGCCGGCGTCCTTGATGGAGGCGATGGCGTTGAGGTGGTACTGGTCTTCGTTGTCGAGGCGGTCGCTGACGTCTTCCCAGGTCTTGCCGCCGTCGGTGGTTTCGATCAGCGCGCCATAGGCGCCGACGGCCAGGCCGTGATTGGCATCGTTGAACCATACATCGAGCAACGGGGCTTCGCGCTTAAGATCCTGGTACTGCTGGGTCCAGGTGGCACCGCCGTCGGAACTGGAAAGAATTTGCGCATCATGACCCACCGCCCAGCCTTGCTTGTCGTCGATGAAAAACACCGCCGTGAGCAACTGCCGGGTGGGCACTTTGGCTTGGGTCCAGGTGCTGCCCTGGTCATCGGAATAGAGAATGTGCCCGCGATCACCAACCGCCACGAGGCGCTTGCCCGCATGGACCACATCGATCATCAGGCCTTTGGCGGCCTTGGGGGATTCAATCGCAAAAGAGGTATCGCTGGCGGCCTGGACAACCGTCGGCAACGCGACAGCGCCAAACAGCGAGAGCGCTGCGGCCAGCATCGCAACCCTGCGTGCGGCGCGTGGGCGGCAGACAACCCAACCCATGACAGGCTCACTCATAGACCTTTCTCCCATTTATTATTGTTATCGCTGCCTTCCGGGGCCTTGAAACCTGCAATCTAGAGCGCCTGGAGGAAGCAGGGGCCATCCTAGCGGGCTTTCGAATCGTCTGACAATCGGCGCTACGTTATCTTTTGTTAACTGAGCCGCTTTCGTCAGAGCCTGAATATAACTGCATTCGCCGGGGTGATCGTCGGGGCCTCAATGAATTTTTATTCCATCTATTGAATTTAGGGAATTTTTATTCCATTAATAAGCCCACTGAAAACAATAATCCAAAGGACCACGGCAATGCGTGAACTCGGAATCGGCTTGATCGGCACAGGCTTCATGGGGCGTGCCCACGCCTTGGCCTTCAATAACGCCCGCGCGGTATTCGAACTGCCGGTACACCTCAAGCTGGCGGCGCTGGCCGACGCCGACACCGAACGCGCACAACGCTGCGCCAAGGCGTGGGGATTTGCCCAGGCCCACGGCGACTGGCAAGCCTTGATCAATGATCCCAATGTCGACGTAGTGGCCATCACCACTCCCAACCATTTGCACTACCCCATGGCCATGGCAGCCATCGCGGCGGGCAAGGCGGTGTACTGCGAGAAACCCCTGGCGGTGAGCCTGGAACAAGCCGACGCCATGCGCCGCGCCGCCAGTGCCGCCGGGGTCGTCACGCGGGTGGGCTACAACTACCAGCACAACCCGATGATTACGTTGGCGCGGCAGATGATTGCCGGTGGCGAACTGGGCGAAATCATCAGCTTCCAGGGTGAGTTCAGCGAAGACTTCATGGCCGACCCGGCCTCTCCATGGTCGTGGCGTTGCGAAGTCGAGCATGCCGGCGGCGCCCTGGCGGACCTGGGCAGCCACTTGCTGTCGATGGCGCGCTATCTGCTCGGTGATGTGGTCAGTGTGTGTGCCGATACCCAGACCGTCCACGCCCGGCGACCTGCCATCACCGGCAGCGCGCAGCTCAAACCCATCGCGGTGGATGACCAGGTGCATGCCCTGCTGCGCTTCGCCAACGGCGCGCGCGGCACGGTGAGCAGCAGTTGGCTCAAGCACGGATACAAGAACCACCTGAGTTTCGAGATCAGCGGGACGAAAGGCACACTGACGTTCGATCAGGAGCGCTTGAATGAATTGCAGGTGTGTCGCGTGGGCCAGGACGGGTTCCAACGCGTGCTCGCAGGACCGGCCCTGCCCGGTTATGCGGCGTTCAGTCCGGCGGCGGGGCATCAGTTGGGGTACAACGAACTAAAGACGCTGGAAGTGCAGGAATTGATCATGGCCATAGCCGGTCAAGGCGCGGATGGCACTGATTTCGAAGCGGCGTGGGAGGTGGAGCGGCTGGCGACGGCGATTCGCGTAGCTGCCCTCGAAGAACGCTGGGTAACAGTGAACGCACTCTAAACCAACCCACCGAACCCTGTGGGAGCTGGCTTGCCTGCGATGGCGATGTGACTGATACACCGCTCTCGCAGGCAAGCCAGCGCCCACACTTGAATCACCTAAATCTTCAACTCAGCGCAGCGCCCGACGAAGCACTTTGCCCACGGTGGTCTTGGGCAACTCGGTGGTGCGGAACTCCACATACTTGGGCATTTTGTAACCTGTCAGATACTCGCGGCAATGGGCAAGAATCTGTTCCTGGGTCAGGTTCGGGTCCTTGCGCACCACAATGATCTTGACCTTCTCACCGGTCACGCCATCTTCTACGCCAATCGCCGCCACTTCGGCCACTGCGGGGTGCAGCGCCACCACGTCCTCGATTTCATTGGGGTAAACGTTGAAACCGGAGACCAGAATCATATCCTTCTTGCGGTCCACCAGACGGATGTAACCACGGGCGTCCATCACCCCGATATCACCGGTCGACAACCACCCTTCGGCATCCAGCACTTCGGCAGTGGCCTCGGGGCGCTGCCAATAACCTTGCATCACCTGGGGCCCGCGCACTTGCAGTTCGCCCTGCTCGCCAATCTCAGCCAACTCACCGTCTTCGCGGACAAACCGCACCCAGGTCGAGGGCAACGGCACGCCGATGCTGCCGGTGAATTCCATCTCGCGCATGCGCGCAATGTCAATCGGGCTGATGCTCACCACCGGCGAACACTCGGTGAGGCCATAGCCTTCGATGATCGGCAGCCCAGTGACTTCCTTCCAGCGCTTGGCCACCGCCGTGTGCGTGGCCATGCCGCCGGCGATCACCATGCGCAGGTCGGAAAAGTCCCGTGCGCAGAACGCCTCGTTCTCCAGCAAACCGTTAAACAGGGTGTTGACCCCGGCAATCCCATTGAAGCGCTCCTTGCGCAGGATCATCTGTACACGTTTCACGTCCCGCGGGTTGGCGATCAGGATGTTGCGCCCACCCAGGCACATGAACATCAGGCAATTCACCGTCAGCGAAAAAATGTGGTACAGCGGCAGCAAGGTGACGTTGGTTTCCTGCTTGTCCTGGTCCAGTTGATCCCCCACCCAGGCCTTGGCTTGCAACAGGTTGGCGATGATATTGCGGTGGCTGAGCATCACGCCCTTGGCATCGCCGGTGGTGCCGCCGGTGTATTGCAGAAAGGCCAGCTCGTCGAGGTGCATCTCCACCGGGAAATGGTTGAGCGCCCGCCCCTGTTTCAACACCTGATTAAAGCGCACCGAGCCAGGCAGATTGAACGCCGGCACCTGCTTTTGCACACGGCGAAGGATGAAATTCATCGCCGCGCCCTTGAACGTACCGAGCAAATCGCCGATGGCCGCGATCACCACGCGCTTGACGCTGCTGCCGGTGATGACTTTTTTCAGGGTGTGGGCGAAGTTTTCGAAAATCACCACGGTTTCCGCGCCGCTGTCCTTGAGCAGGTGCTTGAGTTCATGGGAGGTGTACAGCGGGTTGACGTTGACCACCACCGCCCCAGCCAGGATCGTGCCCAGCAGGCAGATCGGGTACTGCAAGCAGTTAGGCATCATCAGCGCCACACGCTCGCCTTTCCTGACGCCCTGCCCCTGCAGCCAAGCGGCAAACGCAACGCCTTGCACCTGCCAGTCGGCGTAGGTCATTTCGGTGCCGATGCTGACGTACGCCACCCGCTCGCGAAACTTCTCCAGGTGTTCCAGGAACACCTCGCGCAACGATGGGTAGTCCTCGATACCGGCGTCAATATCCGCCGGGACGCCGGGCAGGTAAGCGTTCAACCAGATCCGTTCGGTGTGTTCCAGGCTTACAGCGTTCATGGCAGTCTCCTTGTTGTTGTTTTTGATAGAGCTACTTTTCGACGATGGCGGTAATGCCCAGCCCGCCCGCCGCGCAGATGGATATCAGGCCGCGCCCGCCGCCGTTCTCATGGATGATCTTGGCCAGCGCCGCCAACTGCCGGCCCCCCGTGGCCGCAAAGGGATGGCCGCAACCCAGCGAACCACCGTTGACGTTCATCTTCGCGCGGTCGATGGTGCCCAGGGGCGCGTCCAAGCCTAGCCGCTCGCGGCAATAATCGGGGTCCTCCCAGGCCTTCAGCGTGCACAACACCTGGGCAGCAAAGGCTTCGTGGATCTCGAAGAAGTCAAAGTCCTTGAAGCTCAGGCCTTCACGTTCCAGCATGCGCGGTACCGCGTAAGCCGGGGCCATCAGCAGGCCTTCGGTGCCATCGACAAAGTTCACCGCCGCGGTTTCGCCGGTGCGCAGGTAAGCCAGCACCGGCCAGCCGTTGGCGGCCGCCCATTCTTCGCTGGCCAGCAGCACCACCGAGGCGCCATCGGTCAGGGGGGTGGAGTTGCCGGCCGTGAGCGTACCGTTTTGCCGGTCATAGGCCGGGGACAGGCCGGCGAGCTTCTCCAGGCTGGCATCGGCGCGCAGGTTATTGTCGCGGGCCAGGCCGCGATGGGGGCTGATCAAGTCGTCGAAGAAGCCGCGTTTGTAGGCCGCCTCCAGGCGCTGATGGCTGGTGAGGGTCAACTCGTCCTGGGCCAGGCGCTTGATCTGCCAGCGCTTGGCCATTTCCTCGCAGTGTTCGCCCATGGACAAACCGGTGCGGGGCTCGCCATTGCGTGGCAGCAGCGGTTTGAAAAACATCGCTGGCCGCACCTTTAGCAATGTCTTCAGCTTGTCGGCCATGCCCTTGGCTCGATTGGCCGCGAGCAAGGTGTGGCGCAGGGATTCATTGATGCCGATAGGCGCGTCGGAGGTGGTGTCGGCACCACCGGCGATACCCACCTCGATCTGACCGAGCGCAATCTTGTTCGCCACCAGCAACGCCGCTTCCAGCCCGGTGCCGCAGGCTTGCTGCACATCGTAGGCCGGCGTATCCGGCGACAACGTGGTAGACAGCAGCGACTCTCGCGCCAGATTGAAATCGCGCGAATGTTTGATCACCGCCCCGGCGGCAAACTCACCGAGGCGTTGGCCGTGCAGGTTGTAGCGGTCGACCAAGCCTTGCAGGGCGGCGACCAGCAGGTCCTGGTTGCTGTCGTGGGCGTATACCGTGTTGGAGCGAGCAAAAGGGGTGCGGTTACCGCCGATGATCGCCACGCGTCGGACCGGGGCCGGGTTGAAGCTGTATTCACTCATTCCAGGTTCTCTTTCCAGATGAAAAGGCCACGCATATGGGGTTTGTCACCGGCGAAATTGCGCACTTCGAATTCGCGGCGCGGACCGGTCACCGGGCGGCGCCACAGCGCGACCTGGCCGGGCAGGAAGATCGGTAACTTGAAGTCACAATGCGCCTCGGCCTGGTCCAGGCCGCCGGGCGGTTGCTGGGCAGCGAGCGCGCGGCCCAGCGTCCACATGCCATGGGCGATAGCGCGACGAAAGCCGAACAGTTTGGCGCCGATCACCGAGGTGTGGATCGGGTTGAAATCCCCCGACACCTTGGCAAAACGCCGGCCCAGGTCGGCGGGCAACACCCAGCGCTGGGTACGTAACAAGCCTTCCTCCTGCAACGGCAAAGCGTCCTCCCAGGGCTCGCCGACAGGGTCTTTCGCATCACGGCGCAGGTACAGGCTGTCGCTTTCCCATACCAGCATGTCGGCACCGTAGGCACGGGTGGCAATACTCAGCGCCTGCCCCTTGGGATGGGCAACCCAACGCTCGCAATACACCTCAATGCGCAACGCCTGGCCTTCGTGCAAACGCTGGTGCTGACGGATGCGATTGGCCAGGTGCACCATGCCACTGGCCGGGAACGGGAAGCTGGGACGGGTCAGCAGCATCAAGTGCAACGGAAACGCCAGCACATGGGGATAGCACAACGGCACGCCCTGCTCGCGGCGAAAGCCACAGGCGCGGCCATAAGCAGCGATGTCGCCGGCAGACAACGCCACCGCCGAGCGCACCAGGCGCTCCTTGGGCAGCACGGGCGCACCGTCAAGCTTGGGTTTGCGCAAGGCACGCACGCCGTCCAGCAGCAAGCGGGTGCGTGAGGGCGGCGGATCGATGATCTGCGTCACGTAGTCCATGGCTCAGGCTCCTAGCAGGCTTTGGCCGCACACCCGTACGACTTGGCCGTTGACCCCGCCGGAAGCAGGATGCGCCAGCCAGGCGATGGTCTCGGCCACGTCGATGGGCTGCCCGCCCTGGGACAGCGAATTCATGCGCCGCCCGGCTTCACGGATCATCAGCGGGATCCTTGCGGTCATCTGGGTTTCGATGAACCCTGGCGCCACCGCATTCACCGTCACCTGCTGCGCCGCCGCACGCGGTGCCAGGCCCTGCACCAGGCCGATTACGCCTGCCTTGGAAGTGGCGTAATTACTTTGCCCGAGGTTGCCGGCGATGCCGGAAATCGACGAGACACAAACGATACGGCCCCCAGGCGTGAGGCCTTGGCTGTCCAACAAGGCATTGCTCAGTTGCAACGGCGCTTCAAGGTTCACCGCCAGCACGCTGCGCCAGGCGGCCTCGGTCATTTTGGCGATGGTCTTGTCACGGGTGATCCCGGCGTTATGCACCACCACATCAAAAGCGCCGTATTGGCTGACATGGGCTTGCAGCAATGCGGCGGCGTCCGTCGCGGTGATGTCCAGGGGCAGCGCAGAACCGCCGACACTGTCCGCCGCCTGTTGCAGCGACGCCTGGGCCTGGGGCACGTCCACGCACACGACATGGGCGCCGTCCCGCGCCAACACCTGGGCAATCGCCAAACCGATGCCACGAGAAGCACCGGTGACAAGGGCGCGACGACCGGCGAAGGGTTTGTCCCAGTTGACCGTGACGTGACCGTCCACGGGCTTTTCAAGACGTACCACCTGCCCGGATACATAGGCCGACCGGCGCGACAAGAAGAAACGCAAGCTGCTGTCCAGCGCGTCTTCAGCACCGGGCGCCACGTAGATCAACTGCACGGTGATCGCCCGGCGCAGCTCCTTGGCCAGCGAGCGCACCAAGCCTTCGAGGGCGCGTTGGGCGATGGCCTGGGGCAAATCCTGACACTGTTCCGGCGCGGTGCCGAGCACCACCACGCGCCCGTGGTGGCCAAGGCGCTTGGCGTTGGCGTGAAAGAACACATACAACTCATCCAACTGTTGCAGATCGGCCACGGCGCTGGCATCAAACACGGCGCCCTGCACTTTCACCGTGGAAGGCGCCTTGAGCGTGGCCGGGGTGCCGACAACGGTATCGGTAGCCGCGAAAATCCGCCGCACCTCGGCGGCCAGGCGCCCTGCTCCGGCGACGATCACCGGATTGGCCATGCCCTGCTGGCCGCTGCGGTGACGTTGCAGTGGCAAGGGTTGCGGTAAACCAACGGCCTGGGCCAAGCGACGGCCCCAAGGGGAATTAACGAAAGTAAGGTAGCTGTCACTCATAGGTAAACCCACTGTCTTGACGTGTAAACCCGATCAATGTGGGAGCTGGCTTGCCTGCGATGGCATCACCTCGGTGTTTCTGATGCACCGAGTCGTCTGCATCGCAGGCAAGCCGGCTCCCACACTGACCGTGTACATTCAGTGCCACTCAACTGACCGAGGCGTTTTCACCTTGGGCGGTTCGGCGCTTTGGCACGGGCTCCAGCGCTTGCTTGCGCTGCTGCAATGCCTCCAGCAACCCGAAGTCCTGCGGGAAGTCGTCCACCTGGATGCCGTGATCGGCGTATTCCACGTAGCGCCCGAGCAAGGTGTCTTCGTCGTCGCTGATCAGGTCCAGCGCCCGCGCCCTGACGCGCCAGCCGGTGAAGGCCGTTGCGGAGATAGGCATCGGTTCGATCAGGCCTTGCTTGACGGCAGGTTTGAGTCGCGCGTCGATCAGCTCCACCTGCGGCAACAGACGGAAACCCAGTTCGCCGTAGGCCAGCTTGTCGATTTCCGGACGTGGGATGTAGGAGTTGGCCAGTAAGCGGTCACGGGTTTCGCCTGGTGTCTGCACCACGTCGGCCACCTGGGCCAGCAGACGGTCCGACGGTTTGCGCAATGGGATCCCGAACGGGAATGTCAGGCCACGCACCACCGCCGCCGCAGGTTTCGATGGGTAGTTGTCGAGCACTTCCGCCAGCGCTTCATGGGCCCGCAGCAACGCATCCTGGGCCGACCAATGCACCAACGGCAGATCCGCCTGGGGCCGGCCGTCGTCCTCAAAACGCTTGAGTACGCAGGACAGGATGTACAACTGCGACAGCATATCCCCCAGGCGCCCAGTGATACTTTCCTTACGCTTGAGGGCACCGCCCAGCACGCCCATGGAAATGTCCGAGATCAGCGCGAGTACCACTGACAGGCGATTGGCCTGGCGGTAGTAGGATGCCAGTGCCGGCTCGGTCTTGGCCGGGGCAGCGATCAACCGCCCGCCTGTAAGGGAATGCACCGCTGCACGTACGGTATTGGCCAACACAAAACTCACATGGCCAAACATGGCACTGTCGAAGGCTTCCAGCGCCTTGCGCCGGTCCGGATTACGCGCAGCTTCCATCTCGCGGAACACATAGGGATGGCAGCGGATCAGGCCCTGGCCAAAGATGATCAGGCAGCGCGTCATGATGTTCGCGCCTTCCACCGTAATGGCAATGGGGCTTTGCTGGTAGGCACGGGCCAGGAAGTTGTTGGGGCCCATGCAGATGCCCTTGCCGGCGACGATATCCATTCCGTCATTGACGATGATCCGCGCACGCTCGGTGACGTGGTACTTGGCAATGGCCGAGATCACCGACGGTTTCTCACCCGCGTCCAGGGACGCCACCGAGACCTTGCGCACCGCATCGCAGGCATACAAGTGCCCGGCCATGCGCGCCAAGGGTGCCTGTACGCCTTCGAACTTGCCGATGGGCAGGCCGAATTGTTTGCGCATCGCGGCATAGGCGGTGGTGCCGCGCACCGCCACCTTGCCCAGGCCGACGTTGGCCGATGGCAGCGAAATCGCCCGGCCGGCCGCCAGGCATTCCATCAGCATGCGCCAGCCGTTGCCGACTTGTTCACGACCGCCGATCACCCACTCAAGCGGAATGAACACGTCCTTGCCGGTGGTAGGACCGTTTTGGAATACCGCGTTCAGCGGCCAATGACGGCGGCCACTGTTGACGCCGGGATGGGACGTTGGGATCAGTGCGCACGTGATGCCGAGTGAACCGGGAGCGCCGAGCAACCCATCCGGGTCTTCTGCGCGAAACGCCAGGCCCAGCACCGTCGCAATCGGGCCCAGGGTGATGTAGCGCTTGTCCCAGGTCACACGGAAGCCCAGAACTTCCTCGCCCTCGTGGGTGCCTTTGCAGACGATGCCCAGGTCGGGAATTGCCCCTGCATCGGAGCCGGCATACGGGCTGGTCAGGGCAAAACACGGAATGTCTTCACCCCTCGCCAGACGCGGCAGGTAGTAATTGCGCTGGGCATCGGTGCCGTAATGCAGCAGCAGTTCGGCCGGGCCGAGGGAATTGGGCACCATCACCGAAATCGCCGCTGCCGAGCAACGGGTCGACAGCTTCATCACCACCTGGGAGTGCGCGTAGTGGGAAAAGCCTTTACCGCCGTATTGCTTGGGAATGATCATGCCAAGGAACCCGGCATCCTTGGTGTACTGCCAGCCTTCGGGCGACATGTCCTGCCAGATCTGGGTGGTTTCCCAGTCGTTGGCGATGTCGCACAGGGTCTCCACTTCGTTGTCGAGGAAGGCTTGCTCTTCAGCGCTCAGGCTAGCCGGTGCCGCTTGCAGCAGGCGCTGCCAGTTGGGCTTGCCGCTGAACAGCTCGGCATCCCACCACACGGTGCCGGACTCGATGGCGGCGCGTTCAGTGTCAGACATCGCCGGCATGATCGTACGAAACAGGCCCAGGGCCCTACGGGTCAGCAAGGTGCGGCGCAGGGGTTTGATCGTCATCAGCAACGCGGGCGCCACTACCAGTATCGCCGCGACAGCGGTGCCGAAACCGGCCACCACGTTGAACAGGTAACCCGCTGCCAGCCAGATCAGGCCCGTGACCAACCATAAGGTGGCGACAGCTTGTCGATATGCCAGGGCGATCGCTGCTGCGAAACCCACCAGTAACCAGATAACCATGGAGATACCTCTACTCGATTCAGGGTACGGCCTACGTGCGCCAGGTCGGATGACATGCGGCGTAACGCCACACTACAAAATTCGAAAACTATATTCAAATTTTGTTTTGAAATATTTATTTAACGCCTGCACGAAAAAAACGGCGGCTGAATGGGCCGCCGGGTCAACCCGTCATCTAAAGGGATCACCGCCCTGAAAGGTCAGAACGTATAGGTGGCCGACAGGCTCACGACATCGCCGGAGGCATTCACTTTGCCATCCAGACTTGCCGCCCCCAGCCGGTCGACGTTCTGGGTCTTCAACTTCACCGGCTGAACGAACTGGTGGGAGTAAGCTACATCGAGGGTCAGGCCCTCGATTGCCTTCACGTCATACCCTGCACCGAGCGACAGGAAGGTCCGATCACCGTCCGGGATGCGCGGATCACGGGTCGAATTGCGCGTTGGCGTCTGGTCAATGGCCACACCTGCGCGCAAGGTCAGTTCATCGGTCGCACGGAAGTCGCCACCGAGGGCGTACATCCAGGTGTTCCTGTAGGTGTAGGGAATAGAGACGATTGTGATGTCCCCAGACCTGAGTGTCAGGTCCTTGAACGATGACCACTGCGTCCAGACCACACTCGCGCCCAGGGTAAGTCGGTCATTGAATCGATGTACCCAGTCCAGGCCTGCGGTGGCAGGAATGTCCAGTTGGGTGCTGGCGTGGGCACCGTCCGGAAACAGCTCAAGCCCCGGATAGGCCACGCCCACTAGCGTACCGCTGCCGCCGAAGGGACTCGGTTGAGTCATGAGATTGTAGGAAAATTGATCGGCATGGATGTTGTACTTGCCAGTCATCTTGTTCTTGATCCTGGCGTGGTAGTTCAAGCCCAGGGAGTCGTTTTCCGTGGGTTTCCAGACCACACCGGAAAACCAGCCAACTGACACATTGTCGACCTTTACTCGCATCAGCGCGCTGCCGACGTCCGACGGAAAAGGAATGCCGCCCAGTTCAGAGTCCGACACCGCCGCCGCTGACAACACGTCGACGTTCTGGCTGACGAACCCCTTGCTGTGCTGGACAATCATCCCTCCGCCAACGGAGAACTGGTCGTTGACCTTGAACGACAAGGCTCCCGTCAAACCCACGGTTTCGATCTTGGTGTCCACTGCAAACCCACGGACTTTCGAGTCTGGGTCCCAGGTGGAGCGCATGCTCTGGGGCACGCAGTCGCAACAGACGCCTCTTTGGAGGCGCCTGTCGTTTAACGGGCGATCAGCCCCTTGCGCTCACGCCATCCTCAAGGAACAACGGTGAACGCCGGGGTTGGCTTGACGCTCAAGCTCACCACGGTGCAATTGCCTGCCAGGGGTTGATTGGTCGCCGTCAATACGCCACCGCTGTAGTTGCCAGTGATAGTCGACGCGCCACAATTGGAGCCTGGGTACAGAATCGAGCCCGCAATGGTGTATCCGACGTTGGTCACTGAACCTGCTGTTGGACCAGTAGCCGTCAGGGTCCAAGGCAAGCCCGTGATTTTGGGCAGACTGCAAAGCCCACCACCGGTAATGGCCACATCCGTGATTTTGGCAACGCCAGCGGCGTCGACGTTACCGGTGAAGGTCGCCCCGCAATTGACCGCTGCCTGGTAGGAAGATGGCGATTTCACCGAGATCGTGCCGGGCGCGGAGAAGCTGGTGTTGACAGGAGTGATGCTGTACGCATTGGCCATAGACGCAACACCCATGCACACAGCCAGGGCAGACAACGACACCAGAGTTTTCAAGTTCATCATTATTATTCCTCATCGATAAAGGCGAGTTATTCGCCTGGAGTAATGGCCATGTTCAAAAAGCCCTGCGTAAACCACAGTTCTCTTGATACAGCCAAATCATCAACGCTCTGTTCGACCTACATTGTTCTTCCCTGAAACCATTGCGGTTCGGGTAGAACAAATCTCTTGCATCTGAACATGAGCTGAAATAGGAATAATCTGAGTGATGAGTAGTACCAAACCACGCAACTAAACGCGCAGCCGATCGACGCTTGAAAAAGCGGGAGAGTTGCCAACAACTATTAATTTCTCACGTGGAGATGATTAGGAGACATGAACGGGTTACGCGAGCATCCCGTTAAAAAGAAACATCGAGGATAAACGCACCAAGATGCGCTTGGCGCGTTTATCCCTAATGTTGGGGCATTGAACTAGAACGCGTAGGTAGCCGAAACAGAAACAACATCACCTGAAGATTCGGCTTTGCCATTCAGGCTTGCGCCACCGAGGCGATCGACGTTTTGGGTCTTGAGCTTGACCTCTTGCACAAACTGGTGGGAATAGGCCAAGTCAACACTCAGCCCCTTGATTGCTTTCACGTCGTAGCCGGCCCCCAACGACAGGAATGTACGGTCGCCATCCGGGATTCGCGGGTCGCGAGTCGAATTGCGGGTAGGTGTCTGATCAAGGGCGACACCTGCACGCAAGGTCAGCTCATCGGTAACCCGATAGTCGCCACCGAGGGAGTACATCCAAGTGTTCTTGTAGTTGTAGGGAATTGACACAATAGTGGTGCCGCCGGAGTTAAGCGTCAGGTCCTTGAACGAGGACCACTCCGTCCAGGTCACGCTCGCTCCCAAGGTGAAACGATCGTTGAACTGGTGTACCCAGTCCAGACCCGCCGTGGCAGGAATGTCCAACTGCACGCTGGCGTGGGCGCCGTCCGGTGCCAACTCCAACCCTGGATAAGCGGTGTTCACCAACGTACCGCTACCGCCAAACGGGCTCGGTTGGGTCATCAAGTTGTAGGAAAACTGATCGGCGTAAATATTGTATTTGCCGGTCATCTTGTTCTTGATCTTGGCGTGGTAATTCAAGCCAAGCGTATCTCGTTCTGTGGGCTTCCAGACCACGCCGGTAAACCAGCCCGCCGAAATATTGTCAACTTTGACACGCATCAACGCATGACCAACATCCGATGGGAAATTGATGCCACCCAGCACCGAATCGGACACTGCAGCGGCAGACAGCAAGTCGACGTTCTGGCTGACGAACCCCTTGCTGTGCTGAACGATCACCCCGCCTCCGATGGAGAACTGATCATTCACTTTGAAGGACAGGGAGCCGGTCAGCCCCACAGTTTCGATTTTGGTGTCCACTGCAAAGTCGCGCAGTTTCGAGTTCTCATCCCAGGTAGAGCGCATGCCCTGGGGCACAACTTGGCTCAAGCCGAACGCGAAGCGATCCCCGAGGGGCATGACCATGAACCCGGTTGGCAACCAGGCCGTAAACCCGCCCTGCCCACCGTCATTGTTATTGACCGTAGTCGCCGTCCCATCGGGAAAACCATTGGCATCCAATGGCGTATTGGAAATGGGGTTGCCCGCATAATCAGAGGCATCGCCCTTGTACTTGATCTTGATGCGCGCGTAGTCGACCGTAAATTGCGCAACGTTGTGCTCCACAAACGCCATGGCCGCCGGGTTGTTGTACGCTGAGCTCGGGTCGTTCTTAAACAGTGAACCACCGGCAAATGCCCGGCCCCACCCTGGCGCCCCGTAGGTCGGTGTTGAAAAACCGCCGGCCTGTGCGGGTGCCGTCGCCATAGCCCCGCCCATCAACGCCAGCCCCAGCAAAACCTGCACATGTTGTTTCTTATTATTCATGCGGCACTCCTTATTATTATCTCTGAGCCAGCCCTGCCGGTTCGTCTTGCGGCTTGCAATTCATGAACTGGCGCCCTGTGGAGGCGCCAGTTTTTCACCGGGTGATCAACCCTTTGTTCTCAGGCCTTCTTCAAGGCACGATGGTCAGTGCAGGGCTTGGGGTAACACTCAGGCTTACCACGGTGCAGCTGCCGCTCAGGGTCTGGTTGGTAGCGGTCAGCACACCACCGCTGTAGCCCACGGTGATGGTGGAAGGCCCGCAATTGGAGGCGGGATACAGAATCGAAGAGGCAATGGTGTAGCCGACGTTGGTCACTGACCCGGCAGCAGGACCGGTGGCAGTCAACGTCCAAGGCAAGCCGGTAATTTTAGGCAGCGCACACAGGCCGCCACCGGTGACGGCGACGTTGGTGATCTTGGCAACACCGGTCGCATCGACGTTCCCGGTAAAGGTGGCGCCACAGTTAACGGTGGCCTGGAAGGACGACGGTGACTTCACCGAAATGGTGCCTGGCGCGGAGAAGTTTGTGCTGACAGGACTGATGCTGTAGGCATTCGCCATCGAAGCAGCACCCATGCAAACAGTCAAAGCAGTTAACGACACGAGAGTTTTCAAGCTTTTCATTGTTTTTCCTCACATGTTATGGCGAATTCATTTCGCCAGGGGTAATGGCCATGATCGAGAGGTCACGGTGAAACTGCAGAACTTCCCTTTCCAGCCAAATCTCAATTCAATTACCGCAACAACTTCCAGCGGTTATTCAACAACTTTAAAGGTCGGCGGCATCTTGATAGATACCGTCTTGATTTTGCAGTCTTCGCCGATGGGCACATTCGTGGCTTCCAACTTGCCGGTGGCGTTGTCCCATGTACCGTCGGCAGTGGATGGCCCGCACTTGCCGCCCAAACCAAAGGCATGGACATCCACGGCGATCTTCGACATGGAACCACTCTTGGTGTCTTTCGCGACGAGTACCCAAGGCAAGTTGATGGCTTCCACCCGGCTGCACTTGAGGCCGCCGTCGAATTCGACTTTGTCGACGTTTACCGATGAACCATCAGCCGCCACCTTGCCGGCCACTTTGATGGTGCAATCAGCACTGATCAGCGCGCCTTTTGAAAAACTGATGGGCCCTTGGGCGGTAAACGCACTGCCGGCGGGTTCGATACGGGCGGCCTGGGCCTGGTGATAGGCGATCAGGCCCAGCGCAGCCAATACGATATGGGTGGTGAAGGTGGCAGGTGATTGCATGGTGTACGTCCTTCCCTTTAATTATTTTTGTTCGGGTCAAACAACTTTCTGGCAACTGATCTGGAAACGGGCGGGCGATAAAGACCTGCGCGGCATCCAGACCCCGAGTACACAAACACTGTAAAGTTGAACTTAGAACGGTTTGGCACTGTTGCTGTACTTCTCCAGATACTTCAAGCGCTGTGACGGCTGAAGATTGGTCAGGGTAATATCCCCCGCGTAATGATTCAGTACCCGGTGATCCATGCGCCGTCGCCACAAGTAAGGCACATAAGCCCAGACAATCATGCTCGCATAGCCATACGGCAGTTGCGGCGACTCATCAAAGTGACGCAACGACTGATAACTACGTGTGGGGTTGGCATGGTGATCCGAGTGCCGTTGCAACTGGAACAGAAAGATATTGGTAACAATGCGATTACTGTTCCATGAATGCCGTGGCGAACAACGCTCGTAGCGACCATTGGGCAATTTCTGACGTTTAAGGCCGTAGTGCTCTACATAATTCACCACTTCCAGCAGCGAGAAACCGTAGATGCCTTGGATGATCAGGAAAGGAATCACTGCTGCCCCCAGCCAGGCGATCATTGCGCCCCACAACACCACGCTGTACATCCAGGCGCTGAGCACGCCGTTCTGCCAGTGCCAGGCCGGCAGGCCGAGCTTGCGCAGGCGTTCGCGCTCCAGATTCCAGGCCGAGCGGGCACTGAACCAGACCGAGCGTGGCAGGAAGGCCCAGAAGCTCTCCCCCAGCCGCGAACTGGCTGGGTCTTCTGGTGTTGCAACGCGTACGTGATGGCCACGGTTGTGTTCGGTGTAGAAGTGACCGTAGAACGTCGGGGCCAGGGTGACCTTGGCCAGGAACACTTCCAGCGCATTGGGTTTGTGCCCCAGTTCATGGGCGGTGTTGATCGCGATGCCAGTTGCGGCGCCGGTCGACATGGCCATGCCCAGGTAAGTGAACGCACTCACTTCGCCATGCAGTTGAGTACGTGTGGTGATGTAGCTGGCCGCATGGGACAAACCGCTCGACGGTTCCAGGCTAGCGGCAGCCTGCAACAGCCCACCCTGGATGATCCAGTCGATACCGCCAGCGGCGAGCCAACCGGTGATCACCACCGACGAGATAACAAAGAGCACGCCGGTGTAAACGATCCAGCGGTAGTAACGTTGCGATTCGAGATGGCTGACGGCGGATTCGGGCGGGTTGCTCACGTCTTCACCGAGCAAGCCATCGATCAGCGGGATCAGGCCGAAGATCACCAATACACCGACCCACCAGAGTTGCTGGACACCGGTGGTGATGGCCAATGCGCCGGACAATAAAGGCGTGGCCAAGGGCATGATGCCCAACCACCACAGGTGACGCTTGCCGTCGGTCCAGATGCTTGGAGCTGCCAGTGTCTGATTCATGGCAGCCTCCGTTGCAGGGAGGCGGAAAACAGGTTCAGGGAGCGTTGGATGCTCCGAGCAATCAACCATGCGATAAAAGACGTTTTTTTCATTTTTATTCGCTCTTAGGCATTTCAAAAATCATTTCAAAAGAAACATTGAAATATTTTTTTAAATAAATAGCGCGGAATCGTTAGGTCGTCAACTAGTTTTTCGAGGCCTTTTTTGCGTGACCGGACAGTCTCTTTTGCAGCCGCTTGGTCAGGTCTCTAGGGCAAGCATTTCGAACGGTACAACCCGCGGTGAGTGCCACGATTATTGGCTTGTCAGGG
The DNA here is from genome assembly GCF_000934565.1 of Pseudomonas simiae. NCBI lineage: Bacteria > Pseudomonadati > Pseudomonadota > Gammaproteobacteria > Pseudomonadales > Pseudomonadaceae > Pseudomonas > Pseudomonas simiae. The sequence goes on from NZ_CP010896.1 coordinate 3,354,607, forward strand.
CAAACGGAGGATGCAGGATAGCCGCGGTTTGCGCTGGCCGCGCACGCTTCGCCAGCTGTTGCACCGCCTCCACCACCCGCGCGGTGGCAGTGATCGGCAACATGTGCCCGCGCCCCTCCACCAACTGCAGCTTCAGCCCTGGGACCTTATCGGCCAGGGCCTGGCCGTGCTTGCGAAAGTCGAGGACCTTGTCCTGCGCGCCGTAGATCAGGCTGATGGGCAGCGTCAATTGCGGGTAGCGCTTGACCATCTCCGGCAGGTCGTCGTTGACCAGGGCGATCTCGCTGGACGCGGCATAGAAGTTATCGGGGCGCATGCCCAGCAGCCCGCCTCCACGGGTGGCAAAATCGTCGGGGGCGCTGTCCGGTGCGAACACGCCTTTGACCACGGCACGGCGCGTCAACAGGCCCATAGGCACCGTGAGGGTGTGAGACACCCAGCGCCGCAGCCAAGCCGGTCGCACCGCCAGTGACCAGAACACCAGCGGCAAAGTGGGTTGTGGATGGGTCAGTGGCGCCACCAACACCAACCCCGACACCGCGTGGGAATGGTCAAGGGCCAGCGCCAGGGAAATCGCCCCGCCCAGGGAATGCCCCAACACTATGGGTTTATCCAGGCCCAGCGTATTGATAAAGGCCGCCACTTGCCGCGCCTGGGCCGGCAGGTCCGCAGCGGTGCCTTTATGACGCGTGGAGTAACCCGATCCAGGACGATCGAGCGTGATAACGCGGAAGTGCTCACGTAACTGCCCGGACAGGGCATACGTCAGGTTGCGACTGCTGCCCATCAGCCCATGAATCATCAGCAGCGGTGGGCCCTTGCCCTCTTCGTAATAATGAAAGCGTTCGCCGTCCACCTCCACAAAACGCCCGCTGCCCGGAACGGCGGCTTCAATGCGCCGAGTCATCCACGCACTAAACCCCCATGAAATGGCGCTCGCGCCTATCAATACAGCCGCAGCGATAACCCATTCAACAGCCATAGCTCGGTCCTCTGCTTCCCTGCTGCTGTCGACCTGACCGGAATTGATCAAAGCCTCAGCTATCGCCCACACCCTGGACCTGAATATCGCGCCTGTCCGTCGGACAAGTCGCACATGAGGAACCTGGGACTAGCGTAGGTGATATTTTCAGGTAGATTATTTAAAATCTTTTTTAAAATAAGTAATTCAATTTTTCTTTGCAATGGTGTTCTATCTAAAAGACACAACAAGAAAAGGAGCACACCCGATGCCCATGAAGGAATGCTTATGAATGCCCAGAGCGACTCAATCGATATCGCCATCATCGGCTCCGGCTTTGCCGGCTTGTGCATGGCGATCAAGCTCAAGAAGGCCGGGTTCACCGACTTCTTTATCGCCGAGCAGGCCGACACCCTCGGCGGCACCTGGCGTGACAACCACTACCCAGGCTGCGCCTGCGATGTGCAGTCCCACGTGTATTCGTTTTCCTTCGCGCCCAACCCGGACTGGACGCGGCAGTTCGCGCCCCAGGCAGAAATCCGTGCGTACTTGGAGCAATGCGCCACGCGCTACGAGCTGGCGCCCTACTTGCGTTTCGGCATGGGCCTTGAGCGGGCGGTATTCGATGAGCAACACCAGCGCTGGCAATTGCGCTTCAGTGATGGCCGCCAGGTCAGCGCGCGGGTGCTGGTGTCGGGCATGGGCGGCCTGTCGCGTCCGGCGCTGCCGGATATCCCGGGACTCGACAGCTTCAAGGGCAAACGCTTCCACTCACAGCAGTGGGACCACGCGTACTCCTTGAAGGGCAAGCGCGTGGCGGTGATCGGCACCGGCGCCAGCGCCATTCAGTTCGTGCCGCAGATTGCGTCCCAAGTGGCTCATCTGGACCTGTTCCAGCGCACGCCACCGTGGATCATGCCCAAGCCGGACCGGGCAATCTCACCTCTCGAACGCTGGCTGTTCAAGCACCTGCCCTTCACCCAACGCCTGGTGCGTAGTGCCTTTTATTGGGCTCTGGAAGGCCGCGTGGTCGGCTTTGCCCTGCACCCACGGCTGATGAAAATGGTGCAGAAAATTGCCCTGCGCCATCTGCATAAACAAGTGGCACGCCCTTCCCTGCGCAAGACCCTGACCCCGGACTACACCATCGGCTGCAAGCGCGTGCTGATTTCCAATGACTACTACCCCGCGCTGTCGAGAAGCAATGTCGAAGTGGTCACCGACAACGTGCTGCGCATCGAAGCAGACGGGGTGATCACTGCCGACGGTATCAAGCACCCAGCCGACTGCCTGATCTTCGGCACCGGCTTCCAGGCCACTGACCCCCTGCCCCGCGACTGCATCATCGGGCGCGACGGCGTGGACCTGATGGATGCCTGGCGAGACGGCGCCCATGCCTACAAGGGCACCACGGTGCCCGGCTATCCCAACCTGTTCCTGATCGTCGGGCCCAACACCGGCCTGGGGCACAACTCGATGATCCTGATGATTGAAGCTCAGGTGACCTACATTCTCGATGCACTTGAGCAAATGCAGCGACATCGCATCGCCAGCGTGGACGTCAAACCCAGCGTGGAGAGCGCTTACAACCAACAGCTGCAAGCCAAACTCAAGCGCACCATCTGGAACACCGGCGGATGCCAAAGCTGGTACCTGGACCCGCGCACGGGCAAGAACACCACCTTGTGGCCGGGCTCGACCTGGCGCTTCAAACGCGTCACCCGCCAGTTTGCGCTCAAGGACTATGTGACCAGTCGGGTGCCGATCCATGCGCCCCACCGTCCTGTGCCTACAGCCCATTCCACTGCCGAAGGGAGCCTGTCATGAAGTCATTCAACGGCCGCGTAGCGGCCATTACCGGCGCGGCATCCGGCATGGGCCGCGCCCTGGCAATGGCCCTGGCACGGGAAGGCTGCCACCTGGCACTGGCGGACAAAAACAGCCAGGGGCTGGAACAGACGTTGGCATTGATCAAGGCCTCCACCCTGGCCCCCGTGCTGATCACCACCCAGGTGCTGGATGTGTCCGATCGCCGGGCCATGGAGGACTGGGCTGCGCGCTGCGTGGCCGAACACGGCCGGGTCAACCTGGTCTTCAACAATGCAGGGGTGGCCTTGTCGAGTACGGTGGAGGGTGTGGACTACGCCGACCTGGAATGGATTGTCGGCATCAACTTCTGGGGAGTGGTCCATGGCACCAAGGCGTTTCTGCCGTACCTGAAAGCCTCAGGAGAAGGCCATGTCGTCAACACCTCCAGCGTGTTCGGCCTGTTTGCCCAACCGGGCATGAGCGGCTACAACGCCACCAAGTTTGCCGTGCGTGGCTTTACCGAATCCCTGCGCCAAGAGCTGGACATGCAACGTTGCGGCGTATCGGCCACCTGCGTGCACCCCGGTGGGATACGCACCGATATCTGCCGCAGCAGCCGTATCGACGCCAACATGACCGGGTTCCTGATCCACAGCGAGCAGCAGGCCCGCGCCGACTTCGAAAAGCTGTTCATCACCGACCCCGACCAGGCCGCCAAGGTGATCCTGCACGGGGTGCGTAAAAACAAACGTCGCGTGCTGATCGGCCGCGACGCCTATTTCCTCGACCTGCTCGCCCGCTGTCTGCCGGCGGCCTATCAAGCCCTGGTGGTGTTCGCCAGCCAGCGCATGGCGCCGAAACCCCGCACACCGGTGCTTGAAACCAACGACGAGCCTCGTCTCTGAACAGGAGCACGCACTATGCTGCCGATCCGCCGTGACATTCATTTCGCCCTGCCCGCCGAGCGCATCAAAAACTGGCATGAACAGGGGCCGTTCATCACGCACTTCTTCAACGCACTGTCGCTGCTATTCCCCCAGGGCGAGCTGTTTTTCATGGACAGCGTGCGCCACTACCGCCAACGCATCGACGATCCAGCGCTGAAGAAAGAGATCCAGGGTTTTATCGGCCAGGAGGCCATGCACAGCCGCGAACACGTGGCCTACAACGATCTGCTGCAAGCGGCCGGCTTACCAGCGCACACGCTGGACCGTCGGTTGAAGTTCATCCTCGACCTGCAGAAAAAACACCTGCCAGCCTCCTTCAACCTGGCCGTGACCATTGCCCTTGAACACTACACTGCGATGCTGGCCGAAATCCTGCTGAGCGACCCGTCTCGCTTCGGCGATTCACTCAAGGGCTACCAACAGATGTGGTACTGGCATGCCCTGGAGGAAACCGAACACAAAGCGGTGGCCTTCGATGTCTGGAACACCGTGATCAAGCCCGGGCCCAAGCGCTATTTATTGCGTACCGGGACCATGCTCACCACCACGGTGTTTTTCTGGCTGGTGGTCTTCGATTTCCACCTGCGCCTGCTGATCGCTGACCGCAAGTCCGGCGGGCACCTGAAAGGCTTCTGGCGCATGCTGAAATTTCTGTATGGGCCCAAGGGAGTTTTCCCACGGATGCTGGTGCCGTGGCTGCATTACTTCAAACCCGGCTTTCACCCCTGGGACCACGACAACCGTGCGCGCCTGGCGGGAATCGACGGGTTGGTCGAGGAGATCGAACAGACTCAGCGCGGGTATTAGGCTTGCGCCAAGGCGGCGCGCTCACGCACAAAGTCTTCCAACTGATCTGCCGGCAGTGCCTTGCTGAAATACCAGCCTTGGATAATCAATTCGGCGCCGGTGTTCAGAAAGGCCAACTGCTCGGCGGTTTCCACGCCTTCCACCACCACACCCAGGTTCAGCGCCTCACAGAAGCGCAGCATGCCAGTCATGACTTGGGCGCCTTTGGGGTCGCGCTGGGCCACCACGAAACTGCGGTCGATCTTGATGAAATCCACTGGAAACTGATGCAGGTAGCTCAAGGCCGAAAAACCGGTGCCGAAGTCATCGATATAGACCTTGGCGCCGATGGCCTGCAGCTTCTGGATGGTCTGGCGCGTGACCTGAATATCGCCGACCAGCGCGTCTTCGGTGATTTCCACCGAGACGTGCCCGTGGGCCTGGGCCAGGATTTCTACGAGGCGTTCACCATAGGCGGCGTCGGTCAGCGTCGCGCTGGAAATATTGATAGTCATCGGCAGGACAAAGCCGAGTTTCTGCCACTTCTGGTACTGGCGAACCGCCTGGGACGCAACCCACACATCCACGTCCGGCATCAACTGCGCCTGGGCCAGCCATTGCAGGAACTCCCAAGGCGAATGCACCTTGCCCTGGGCGTCACGGGCACGCATCAGCGCTTCACAGCCGGTGCACAGGCCGGTGCGCGTCGAGACTTGTGGTTGGAATTCGAGGTAGAAATCGTAGTCGCTGATTTGCTGGATGCGGCTCAGTTCATTGGCCTGGCGCGCCAGGGCCTTGTGGGAGGCGAGCACCGGATCCAGCTCACGCAGCCGGCCCTTTTCTTCAAGACCACGGAAGGTCATGTCCAGAGACTTGAGGTAGACCGTGCCGCCTTCGGTGGCCTGGCGATGAATCGCAAGCACATACGGCGCATACACCAACGTGCCCAGGCCCAGCAGCGTCAGTTGCAGCGCCACCGCCGCGAAGTCACCATGAGTGCTCAGGTAGGCATTGAGCAGCACCGGCGCTGTGAGTGGAACGCTGACCACCGCCGGCGAGACCCAGCCCATCTGCACCACCGTCAACGCCACCATGGCATTCAACGCGGGTACCACCAGAAAGGGAATGAACAAGCGCGGGTTTAGGATGATCGGCAAACCGAACAACAGCACCTCACTGACGTTGAACAGTGACAGCGGCAGACTCGCCATCGCCAACAAACGCATGGACTGGCTCTTGGAGAACAGCAGGATCGCCAGCAACAGGCATAAAGCTCCACCCGAACCGCCGATAAACGCGAAGCTGCCCAACAGGCCGCTGTTCAACAGGTAGTTGATCGGCTCGCCCGCCGCCGACGCCGCACCGTTCAGCGCCACCGCCTGGTCCAGCACATCGAACAGCGGCTGCATGGCGTACACACCGTGGATGCCGAAGAACCACAGCAGCGAATTCATCAGGGTCACAAACAGGCCGCTGCCGTAAGGCGACTCCAGGGCATGGAGTACTTGGGGCCCCTGGAGTTGCGCCACGTAAGGAATCTGCAGCAGCAAAGACAACACCACCACCAACGCCAGCGCGGTGATGGCGCCCGGTACCACCATATTGATAGTGCCCCGCAGGTTGTGCCCCACCAGGTCTTCATTGACCAACCGAGTCCAGCGGTAACGGTGCAGCCACGCAATCGCCGGCACATTCAACAGCGGCGAAGCAATCGCGATAAACAGGACGAAAGTGGCCGAAGCGCGTGGGTATTCACGCAGGATAAACGTTGCCACCACTACATGGGCCAGACACAGGAACGCCACCGGCAGTTGCGGCAATCGATGCTGGATTGCCAACATGTAACCGATGGACGCAGCGACCAGCAGCGGGATCACAGAGCTGATTTGATTGTGCAAGCCAGCGAAGAACGCCACCACTTGCGCATCGAAACCCAGCATCCGCGCGCATTCGGACAGGATCAGGAAACCGGCAGACACCAGCAGGCAAGGCAGGATCCACAACAAACCTTCGCGGATCGCTCGAAGAGACTCCGTGCTGGCCAAGGCGGCCAGACGTTGGGTGAAGAAAAGCTTGAACAGCGTTTGCGCCATGACCGATCCCTCTGCCCATCGCCCACTGTCCCTGAAAGGCAGGGCCGGAAATACGGGGTTAACGCTACACGTCAAGGCACGCTGAGCGAAAGCCTTTTGCCATTTATCCAGATGTTTTTCCATAATGGATGACAGTCAATTCCTCAGATTTCAAAAGTAATTGAGTTTTGTGACGTGGGCCACTCACTAAATCTGCTTCGGTGCTGATGACCTTCCTGTTATTGTTTTTACTCAATCCTATGCGTGCCTGGACCAACCGCCGGCGATACAAACGCACCCGCCGCCTCGCGGCAGGCCACGGACCAAAGCCCGGCCATTGAATGGAGTAAGCCCTTGTCACCACCCGGCGATAACCACCAGTTGGCACTGGACAGATTCCTCAACGAACACCCCGATGTTGCCGCAGAACTCGAGACCTTGAACCCGCTGGCCGCACAAGCCAAGGGCGAAACCCTGGCACACTACCGCGCCGAACGGCTGCATGAAGCCTTCGAAGCCGAAGCCGAACGTCAGGGCCTGTTTGCTTGGGAGTTGACGCTGAAACTGACCGCCGAGTCCCCCGAAGCCTTTGAAACCCAACGCCTTGACGTCCACAAGGAAGTAGCACAGATGGCGGGGCTGAGCTGGGACGAATACTGCCGGATACATGATGTGGCCGGTTGACGCATTAGCCCCTGAACCATAGGCACCGACGGGCTGCCAAGCCCTCGCACAGCTCGGCAACATCGACGGTTCGCTGCACAGGGTCAATGGCCAATGCTGAACGTAACAACGGCCAGTACTGCCTGGGCAGTTGCCTGGGTCGCGGCAATCGTTGATTGCGTTGAGGCTCTACAGGCCGCCGTCCTTCGGCCATCTCATAGAGCACCCGGGCCGCCCCATACAAGTCGGCGCTAGCCGACGGCAATCCTCCTGCTATCAGCTCCGGTGCCGCATACGCCGGCGTCCAGGCATTCAGCCGGTTGCGGCTCAAAGCCGGCAAGCCCGCCTCTGCCTGGGCTTGCGCGTGACCCAAGCCAAAATCGAACAAGCGTAGCCCCTGCTCCCCAACCATGATATTCGCCGGTTTCACATCGCCATGCAGGACACCCTGCCGGTGGGTGTAGGCCAGTGCTTCCAGCAGTTGCAGGGCCATGGGTTGCAACTCTTGCCATGGCAGTCCTTGAGGACACTCCTGGAGCAGGCGATCCAGGGTCAGTCCAGGCATCACTTCCATAGTGAAGAATGCCACTTGGAGGGCTGTGTCTACCTCGAACGAAAATGCACGCACCACGTGATCATGGCGCAGGCTTCGGGTCAGGGCGAACTCGCTGTAGAGAAGCACATGCGCGTCGGTGGAGGCGGATAGGCTCTCGCCTAACAATTTCAGCGCCACACGGCAGTCTGGCTCGCCGAAAGCTTCATGCAGCAGATCCCGCGCGCGATAGACCACCCCCATGCCCCCGGTGCCGAGGATCCGCTCAAGCTGATAGCGCCCCGCCAGCAAGTTCGGCGGACCTGCCGCTGCGCTCATGGCTGGACTACCACGGCGGTCAGGTCATCCCGTGCCGGCCCCTGCAGCACGCCACGGAACAACCGATCCACCACCTGCCGTGGCGTGCCTGCGCTCATGGCACTCCCCAACTCCTTATGGCTGAGCCCCTGGTACAGACCGTCGCTGCACAACAAAAACACATCACCGGGCTGGGCGCGCAGCTCCAATATCTCAAGGCTCAATGGCTGCCTGGCTCCCACCGCACGGGTCAAGGCTCTTGCGCCAGGATGAGCCTGGGCCAGTTCCGGGCTCAACTGTTGCGTGTCTATCAGTTGCTGCTGCAGAGAGTGGTCCCGCGACAGTTGATACAGCCGCTGCCCTCGCCACAGGTAGCATCGGCTATCCCCTGCCCAGACACAGGCGGCGCGATGGTGCTCCAGTAACAAAACCACCACCGTACTGCCCATGATGCCCGCCACGCCATCGGCAGGTTGTAACTGGCTGTCGAGGCCTCGCAGGCACCGCCCAACGGCCTCGATGCGTTGGTCAAAATCGCCTTGGCCGGGCAGTGCAGCAAGGCTGCGAACCACCCGTTGGCTGGCGACATTCCCGGCATGATGCCCCCCCATACCATCCGCCACCGCCCAACAACCACGTTGCGGGCAATCGAGGAACGCATCCTCGTTGCGTGTGCGGCTCTTGCCTTGCGCCGTGCGCCCGGCGCTGCGCCAGGGCTGTGCACCGCTCACAGTTGCTCCGGCAGGCGGAAGGTGCGCCATGTCGCCATCTGGAATGGGCTCGAGTCACGTTGACTGGTGAGCAGGTAATTGGCCCGCAGGCCGGCCAGGTCAGCCTTGAGAACCTGCGCATCCCTGCCGCTCGCGGGCTCGCTTTGCATCAGGTCGAAAAACCGGAACAACGACCAGGCGCCACTGTCTTTCTCAATGCCCAATGGCCGCTCGGCACCACGCTCCAGCACCAGGCTGCTGCGACCATTCTCCGCCTCGTTTGGCCAATGGAACGCCACCGGCACGATCGGGCCGTGGCGGTACTCCAACTGCTGATCACCCACCCGTAGCGTCGCCCGGCTGACGGCCTGGTCCAGGCTATAGGGCGCCAGCGTGAACCGTACGGCCAACTCCCCCTGATCCTCGGTGAAAAAACCTTGGCGAATGATCTGCGCCCTGGTCAGTTGTTCCAGTAACGAGCGCGACATCGGCAGGCTGCGCCCTTCTATCCCCCGCAGGCGATAGCGGTTGCCCTCAACGATGACGAACGGCCGCAGGTAACTCTCATAAAAGCGTGCCATGGCACCCCGAGGCTTGAAAAACGCCTGGAAATCGCCCAGGGCAACGTCGCTGCCAGCATGCGCATCGAATGGGTAGCGGCGCTGAATGGCTTTCGCATAGAAGCCATAGACTTCGTTTTGATAGTGCTGATTCACAAACCCGTAGGCGTCATCGAGCAGTTGGCGCCAGCTTTGGTCGGCAATACCTTCGAACCACCCTTTGAGCGGCTGCGGGAAGCGAGCCGCCGTATCACGCAGGTTGCCCAGCAGGGGCTGCTGTCCATCCATGCGTTGCCTGGCCATTTTGAACGCTGCCTGCTCCGGTGAACTGTCCCGGCTCACTGCCGACAATTGCAACTGCAGCTCATCCAGCAAGCGCAATGCCTGCGTCAACTCGCCCCCTGGGTTCTGCTGTTCGTCGAGCAATTGGTGCAAGGGCTCGAAGCGGCGTTGCAAGGCACGCCGGGCATTATCCGGTAGACCCGCGCGGGCCAGGCTCCTGGACGTCACCGCGCCCAGCCCGGCGACTGGCTGGACTGCCGTTTCAAGTCGATCGGAGACCGACACTAACCGTGTGTTTTCGCGCACCTGCTGCAACAGCTGCACCAAGGCCGATTGAGCCGATGTGAGGCTTGCGAGATATTCAGCGCCTTGTTGCAGGCTGCCACTTTCGCGCAATCTGATTCGACCGAGGGCGTCGCTCCAGGCGTCGGCGTACTCACTGAAATAGCGCTGCTCCAGCGCCAGCATCAGCCTGCGCAAATCTGCTGCGCTGAGATCGCCGCCCTCTCCAAGGACCCAATTGTCCTGAGCAATGGCATGGACCATCTGAGTGCCCTGCTGTTCGAATAACTGCAGGTATTTCTTGGTGTAAAACCCCGGTATGGGCGGTGCAACCCTGGAAAACGCCGGGCCTTCGGCCAGCGGGTAAGGCTCCAGGTTCCGCGCTTGTTCCCGCAGCGCCCGGTAGACCACCTCCGCCAGTGACTCCCCGCGTAATACCAGGCGCGCCCGGGCGACCAGCGCTTCATCCAACGGCGCCAGAAACGGTTGTTCGAGGAGCCGAGCAAAGTGCTCATTCAGGCGCTTGTTCGCCGAGGAGTCGCCCGACCATTGGCCAGACACATACTCTGCCAGCCAGGCGTTATCACGCCGCTCACGCAGGTTGAGCATCAGGTAGGCACGCAGGCTATCCAGCAGTTGTTCGCGGTCACCCAGGCTGCCTCGCACGCGTCCTTCGAGCACGGTGGCCACGTATGGCAGAAACCGCTGCTGCAAGGTGTGCTCATAGGCTGCGGCCAGCGGTGCAATACTCAGCGCGCCCTGATACAAGCCGGCCCGATCGATCCACCGAGCTTGCGCCTGTGGCGAAAACACTTGGGTTGCCGCCAGGCGACTGTCCAGCAGCGTCAGCAACGCATGGCTATCGTCCGCCCCTGGCGGGGTGCCGCGCTGGGTGTGGATCAGTCCCGTCAGTTGCAATAGGCGCTGATGGTTGAACGAGTAACTGTGCGCCCACACCGCCCCCACTGTCCCGATGACCACAGTCGCTGCCAGCGCCATCCATCCGTGGCGCCGATGTATGCGCTGCCGCTCCGGGGTCAGCAGTCCGGCCTGGCCGGCCTCGGCAAATATCACGCGTTTAAACAACCCCTGGACAAAATGCGGACGTACATCGACGGTCTTCGCACAGGTCAGGTAGAAACCTCGCAGGGCATTGATCGGCTGATTGCGGTTGACAGAAAACGCCGCCTCGATAAACAGGCACAGGGCGTCACCGATGCGTGCGACCTGCCGGGGAAAATCAAGCATGTGCCCTCGGCGCTCGACATTTCGCTCTTGATGCAAGCGCGGAATCAGGTCTCCACCCAGGCGCTGCAACAGGTTCTCGAACACGTCTCTCACTTGGGCGAGGTCCTTACTCAGGTCCCCTCCCAGGACCTGTACTGTGCCATCACCCTGCTGAGCATCAAAAAACTCGGCAAAACCGGCCAACCGGTCAGACTGGGTCAATACCAGATACACCGGCACATCCACGTGCAGTGTCTGTTGGATGTCCTGCAAGCGCGTACGCACATGGCGGGCATGACGCTCCAGGTCGTGCTCGTTGCTGCTTGAAAGTGTGTCGGCCGACAACGTGACGACTACGCCATTGAGTGGCCGCGACCTGCGCCGCCACTTGAGCAGATCAAGCAGCGTCGACCATCCGGCTGCATCCACTGAAGGGTCCGGCTGGCCCAAGTAACGGCCCGCAGCCTCGACCAGAACGGCGTCTTCGGCAAAATACCAGTCACACCAAGACGTAGCCCCCAGGGGCGCCGCGTCGGGGTGGTCGAATGGGGACGGCAAGCCGCTGGCCGCCAGCAGGCTGGTCTTTCCACTGCCTTGCTCGCCAATCAACAGATACCAAGGCAACTCGTCTCGCCAACGCTCACTGCGCTCACCGTAGCGTCGTGAGGTTTTCAACGCCTGCAGCGCCTCCTTGAAGCGCGCCCGTACCTGTCGTATTTCCTCGTTGATCAATGCCTGCCGCTGATGGCGCTCATGCTCTTCAGGCTGATTCAACCGAGCGGTACGACGCGCGCCCATCCCGACCATCGCCAGCCCCCACAGCAACAGCAACCCGCTGATGGTCAGCAAACGGGACGTCGGGCTTTGCCAGAAACGGTAGTCATCCACCGCCAGCAACGGCCCGAAGAACCACACCAGCAGCGCACAGGACAGCACCAGCAGCAAGCTATATACCCAACTTTTGCGTAGCACCGTACCCACGCCTTTGAAGAATGCGTTCATCCATTGCTCCCTGCGTTACGAGGGTGTCCGAGACAGGCCTGACACCGGAAATTGAAGAGGTTGCAGTGCCGCCTCGCGCTCCTGGCTCAGCACCCAGGCAAACCCTGAATACATCACCAGTAAACAGGCCAGCACACCGACAGCGGCCCACATGGCAGAGACGATGCGTATTCGTCCGCGAGGAGCCTTCCCCCTCTCTGGGGAAATGGATAGCGGCACCCGGTCACCCCGCACATGCCTGATCTGGCGGTAAACAGCATCCTGAACCGCTTCGAGTTGCCCCCTTCCCCGCTCCATGACGCGGTATTTGCCTTCGAATCCCAACGCCAGGCACAGGTACATAAGCTCGAGCATGGCAATGTGCTTGACGGGATCGCGGGACAAACGCTCCAGCAACTGGAAAAACTTTTCACCACCGAAGGTTTCGTTGTGAAAGCGGCTCAACAGGCTCCTCTTGGACCAATCGCTGCAACTTCCCCACGGCGTGGTGACTACTGCCTCGTCGATAACACTGCACAGCACATAGCGTGCAGACATCACCTGGCTGGTCTCTGCCCCCAGGTGCAAGGCATGGGCCTCAAATGCGCTGATGGCCGATGAGAGCTGGTCATTGAGCGCCTGCAAGCTTTCCCGAGCGGGGCTGGCCTTGAGCTGGGCAACCTGCGACAGGAGCTCCCAGGCCGCAGCCAACAGCATGTTGGTGCCCATCTTGAAACGCTGCCCCGGCAGGTTGGCGGCGTAGATCATCCGATCTTCCAACTGCTCGAAGCGTGGCGGCGATGGGAAGTCCGTAACGGGTCCTCGTGCCGGTCCGAGCCCATCACGGTCCAGCAATACGGTTTTTTCATCCAGCGGGTATTCACTGTCCATCGTCATGGTATTCAGTTCCTGATAGCCCAGAAGTTGAGTTCCAGCTCGGCGAACTCACCGCTCGCGTGGAAGGCAAAACCACCCGACTGCTCCAACTGCGCGATGTCACGCGGACTGAGTTCGAGCATGAAATAGGTTTTGGCGGCGTGATATGGAATCTGCCGCGGTGCGACCGGCAGCGGCTGTACCTTGATACCGGCCAGGTGCAGGTTCACCAGCTCGCGGATCCGTTCCACGGGACCGATCTTGAGATGCGCTGGCAAACGATGGCGAAGCTCTTCCGAATCACATTGGGCGGTGGCGGCCAAAATGAATGTGGCAGTGCCGAGCAACTTGAGATCGCTGACCGGGCAAACCAGCACCCCGTATTGCCGCTGTTGCAACACCAGCTCGATGGCATGTTGCTCCAGCACCGACGACAACACTGTGCGAAGCCCCTCCATCAGCCCACGAAAGCTCGCCCCCTGATCACCATGCCTGTAGTGCACGGCAAGTTGCGCGCGCTTGTTGTCGTTGGCGAACGTCGACAGCTCACCGAGAATCGACAGCAACTCTCGATACAGCCGCTCCGGTCGCACCTGGGCCTGTACCAGGTAGTGACGCAGGATCAACTCGGCACGATTGATCAGTTGCAGCATTAGAAAGTCGCCGACCTGTGCGCCTGTCGAGGCGCCACTCCCCTGGATTCGCGCTGCAATCGCATCGCCACGCGTCGCCAGCAGGCTGATCACCTCCTTGATGCATGACGACACATAACCGGTGCCCTGGAGATAGATGAACGTCGGCACAAAATCCGCATCCAGGCTTACGCCGTCTTCGCGCGTCGAATCCTGCACCTGGGCGACCTGGAGTTTCACGTAGAACGCATCACTGGGCCCCTCGCCCAGCATCAGGCGCAAGTCCGGGCGTGCGCAGTTGATCTGGCAACGCGAATCGGCGCCAGCGTTGGAATCGCCGATCTCTGTTTCACAGGCGACGTAGCGTGCCAGCACATCGCTTTGCTCCTTCCTGCGCACTTCGACCTGATTCTCCGTCGCCAGCGGCAACGCCAGGTAAACAGCTTGCCTGCCCGCGTTGGCAGGCACCTGCAACACCAAGGGCTCCATCGCGCCGCTCAACTCGAACAAGCTGCCGTCCGGCAATACTCCACTGGCCTGGTTGACAACCACCTTGCCCAGATTGAGGTACTGCAAATCGAGGTCCAGGGTCAGGAACCCCCACGCATCACTGCTCAGCAACCGAGTTCGGTTGAGCTGTCGATGGTAGTAGCGGTCGTTGTGTTGCAAGTGCTGGGGCCGCAACAGCATGCCCTCTTGCCAGATAACGTTATGGACCAGCATCTCAATTCTCCGCCCTGTCAGTCTGAGGGGCTGCCATCCGCAGGCCCGTCTGGTCCAGCACAATGTCGGCACGCGTCAATTGCCCCGGCGCCACCGGCAGCACCAGCCGCCATTGCACATGAGGCAAGTCGCGATAGGCCGCCAGCACGCCGACGTAGCGGCTATGCGGCTCGACACTGAGCTTGAGTGCCTGCTGTTCACCAGGACGCAATTCCAATTCCTCGCCGCTGACCCAATCCTTGGAGAGCGTCTGCTCGGCGCGGTCGTACAGGCTGAAAAAATCAGCGTTTTCAAAGGCCACGGGGTGCCGCAGTTCAAGCAGTTGCACCACCACGGGTGACGGGCGACCGTGAAGGTCGGGGTTGACTTCATCACCTGCGATCAACGTCAGGTCGAGTTTGGTCAGGGTCGAAAAAGGTGAAAGGCTGCTACATCCGGCCAACAGGCACAGTGCTGACACCCGTGACAGGGCAGTAATTCGGTACCTGAACGTCATCCTGGGCACCCTACATTCAGGGTGGAAACCAGGCGTACCTGCTCCCCGTAGGCATTGGAAAAGTCATTGCGCAGCAACTGATCACCCAAGGAGTTTTCGTCAACCAGTCGTCGATAGTGGCGTTGGTAACTCCGCCAATGGGCCGCCTCGGTGAAAAACCTGGGGCGCTTGCCCTCGCGCTCGAAACACGGCAACAACTGCCCAGGCGCAAAGGCTGCCAGTGCACCCCGTACCGCGGCCCGGCAGGCCACGACCATCGCCAGCTGATGAACTTGCAGGTCTCGACAGGCCTCGGCGACGGCTTGCTCGGCAGCGAGTTCACCCGACTCACCAGTGCCCAACAACGACGCCATGGCAGCCTGGCTGTCGGCGCAGACTTTCAACGGGTTGCGAATGTTCAGCACTGGGGAGACCAACGCAACGTTGATCTCGCTGTTGAGCTCATCGCGCGTTCGCAGGCTTTGCTGCAGCCCTTCGATGGCGTGCCTGAACAGCCCTGCCACCTTGATCGCAAGGGCTTCGCGACCTGGCGTATCAAGCGTGTCCAATGGCAGGCCCAATGCTTGCGCGAACTGCGGCCAGAACGCTTGCGAGCCAGCAGGCACGGCGATGACGGGGTCGGGAGGGTTCACTTGCCTGTCGGGTGCGGCCCATGTCGGTACGATCAGATGATCGCGATCCACAGGCCCTTGCATGTGGGATTGGGGAGACACCTGCGTTGACGCATCCAGAGCATCCAATTCTGCCGATGAGTCGACGCACAATTGCTCGCGATCCAGTGCATGAAGAGGGTCAAGCCCGAGGAATGCGTCGTCTGGAATCAAGTCATTCCGAGCAAAGGGCCGCCGTTCATTGGCCACCAGGCGAGCACGAATTTCCAATTGGCCCAGTTGGTACACTTCCCCATCTGTGATCAGCCGCGCTTGCCCCTTGTCCAGGCGTTCCATGCTGCCTGACACCGTGATGCCATTGCTGCTGATATCCGTCAGGAAGTAGTGACCTTCTCGATAACTGACCAGGGCATGATGACTGGAGATCAGGCGATGGGCATCGGGGATGATCCAGTCACACCCCACCCCACGGCCGATCACACCGCCACCCCCCTCAAACGTCTTGCGGGCCAACGGTTCACCGTTCACGACACTGCAGACTTCAAACACTAATTGCATGGCAGAACTCTCCTGCTCACTGCCCACGACGGACAGCCTGGGGATCACCCAAGGGGCGGTAGTCGGCATCGTCAAAGACATAATTGGCGTTACAGCCAATCAACAAACACAGCGCAAGCAACAGGGCTTGCCACGGATGAAAAAACATCAGGTATCTCCCATGAAAACCAGGTGCCAGCACGTCCCCACTCAGCACTCCTCACGGACATCGCCAACGGGGATTTTCAGACGCGCCAGGCGATAAAGCAGCGTGCGGCGGGCGACGCCCAGCTCTCGCGCAGTTCGGGTGCGATTACCACGGTTCTTGTGCAAGCAATCGATCAGGAACACCCGCTCTACCCGCTCCAAGCGTTGGCGTAACGTCGCATCGACAGCGGTATTGGCAGGTGGCGCAGGCAAGGAAAGATGCACCGGCAGGATCACTCCGTCATCGCAGAGCAGTACTGCTCGCTCCACCAGGCATTTGAGCTCACGGACATTGCCGGGGAAGGCATAGCTCGACAGTTGGTCAAGGGCCGCGCTGGACCACGACACCGGTACACGTCCCAGCGCAATGGAAGCCTGTTGCGCAAATTCCCGCGCCAGCAACAACACATCCCCGTCGCGTTCACGCAAGGGCGGCAGTTCGATGGGAAATTGCGCCAGCCTGTAGTAGAGGTCTTCGCGAAAACTGCCTTGGGCTACCATTGCGGCGAGGTCGCGATGCGTCGCAGCGATGATGCGCACATCAACCTTGTGTGCCGCACTGGCGCCCAGCGGGCGAACTTCGCCCTCCTGCAGAACCCGCAGCAACTTGGCCTGTAGAGACAACGGCATGTCGCCGATTTCGTCCAGGAGCAGCGTGCCACCATGCGCCGCGTCAAACAGCCCGACATGGTTGCGTTCAGCCCCCGTGAAGGCCCCTTTGCGATAGCCGAACAGTTCGCTTTCCAGCAACCCTTCCGGAAACGCCGCACAGTTTTGCACCACGAACGCTTTGCTTTTGCGCGGCCCTGCAGCGTGGATAGCCCGCGCCACCACCTCTTTGCCTGTCCCCGTCTCGCCACGCAGCAATACGGTGTAAGGCGTCTGCATGACCTTGCCGATCAGGCGGTACGTTTCATCCATCGCCGAACTGCTGCCGATCAGCCCAAATTCTGCACGGGGGGCCGGTGTACGGTCATTCTGGAGGGCGATACTTCCTGTGGAACATTGACGCTTCAGCAGAAGCAGCTGCATCAAGGCAAAACTGCCCAGTTGGCTCAAGGAGACAGAGTAGTCCTGCAAATTTTTCCGGCATTGACTGGCGCATACCAACACGCCGTTGATGGCCTTGCCGCGGTTGAACAACGGCACGCAGGACAGCGCTTTCCAGGGGGATGCCAGCGTTGGCAGAAACCCGCATTCATACACGCTGTCGGTGGGATCTTCCAAGCTAAGGGCCATCTGATGACTGAGTACATGGCGCAGCATCTGCTCATGCTGAAAGTCCTTGGTGCCGACCGGATCGCCGGAGCTAAGCGCTCCGGACAAATGCTGGGCAATCAGCTCAAGCCGGCCAGTGGACTCATCTCGCCAGTACCACTGACTGAGTTCGCATTGGCTCAACTGCGCCACCGCCGTAACACATAGACCGGGCAACGTGGCTTCGTCGCCATCGATACCCAGCCGAATGAACCAGCCAAGCAGCGCGTCGGCGTAAGCCCGCGAATGGGGTTCCTGGTTGGACCGGTCGTCCCTCATTGGCTGAACTCACAGATGGGCATGCCATTCCCCGCCAGGTACGCATGCACATGCGTCAAGGGTTCATCTTGAGCCATCGCCCGCAGCAAGCGGTCCACCACCTGCGGTAACAAATGCAGCTCGATCCACTGGTCAATAAAACGAGCGCCACTGTCTCCGTGGGAGCAATGCTCGGCCATGTGTGCAACCAGGCCTGGCGTATAGCTGAACGCCAGCTTGCGCAGACTTAACCTCTGCCCCAGGCGCTCCAACTTAAGCCTGGTCAAATCATTCAGAATCTCACCCGTCACCGGGTAATACGGCACCACACGTATTCGGGCCAATAACGCGGGTTTGAAGTGGTCACGCAGCAGAGGACGGATTGCCTCTTGCAGCACGTGCATCTCAGGTCGCTGGCCACCTGCGCACAGCTCACCGATGCACTCGCTGCCCAGGTTGGAAGTCATCAGGATCAGCGTGTTGCGAAAATCGATTTCCCGGCCTTCCCCATCATTGGCCACGCCCTTGTCGAAAATCTGATAGAACAGGTTCAACACTTCCGGGTCGGCTTTCTCGACTTCATCGAGCAGCACCACCGAATATGGGCGTTGGCGTACGGCTTCGGTCAGCACACCGCCCTCGCCGAAACCGACATAACCGGGCGGCGCCCCAATCAAGCGAGACAGCGAGTGTTTTTCCTGAAATTCGGACATGTTGAGGGTGGTAACAAAACGCTCACCGCCATATAACAGATCACCCAGGGCCAACGCAGTCTCGGTCTTGCCGACGCCACTTGGGCCGACCAGCAGGAATACTCCGACCGGCGCATCGACCTTATTGAGCCCGGCGGCAACGGCGCGCAGGTTGCGGTCCAGGGCTTGCACCGCGTGTTCCTGGCCAAGAATGCGCGCGCGCAGCGCATCGGCTAGGCCCAGCACCCGTGCACTGTGTTCGAATGCCAGTTGTTCAACCGGGATACCGGTCCAGCCACTGATGACTTCGGCCACCAGGCGCGGGCACACCTGCTGCGTCGATGTTGGCTGTTCCAGCCAACACTGCTCCAAGTGCTGACGTTCACTTTCCATCGTCTCCATGCGCAGGTTAAGCCCGTGCAACACCTGCTCATCCACGGGAAGCCCTTCCTGCCTGTCACGACTTATTGCCTGATGCTGCCGCACACCTTCTGCCTGTTCCGCGTAGAAGCGTTGCAATGCCTCCGGCGCCGTGTCCCGACGGGTACGCAAGCGAGCGCAGGCGGTGTCCAATACATCCACTGCCTTGTCCGGCAACTGACGCCCGGACAGATAACGCGCGCTCATCTGCGCCGCCGCTACCACCGCGTCGTCCCGTACGTAAACGCCATGGCTGCGCTCATACACCGAAACCAGTCCACGCAGGATCGAAACCGCTTGCTCGACGCTAGGCTCGCCAACCAATACAGACTGGAAGCGCCGCGCCAGTGCGGGGTCTTTTTCGAAGTATTTCTTGTATTCCGACCAGGTGGTGGCGGCGATGGTGCGCAGTTCGCCACGGGCCAGGGCTGGCTTGAGCAGATTAGCGGCGTCGGACGCGCCCGCCTGGGCGCCCACCCCGACCAGCGTATGCGCCTCGTCGATAAACAGGATCACCGGTTTCATCGAGGCGTTGACCTCGTCAATCACGCCCTTGAGGCGCCGTTCGAATTCCCCCTTGATGCTCGCGCCGGCCTGTAGCAGCCCCATGTCCAGGGTTAGCACCCGCACATCCCGGAGAGGTTCCGGCACCTGCGCAGTGACAACGCGCAACGCGAGGCCTTCGACAACGGCCGTCTTGCCGACCCCGGCTTCTCCGACAAGTATTGGGTTGTTCTTGCGCCGGCGCATCAGGATGTCGATCAACTGGCCAATTTCAGCATCCCTGCACAACACCGGATCGATACGTCCTTCACGGGCCTGCCGTGTCAGGTCGTGAGTAAAGCGCTCCAGCAATGAATCAACCGTCGGCGCAGGACCTGGGCAAGGCGCCTGGCCCAGCACGAAACCATGCACCCGTTGCACGTCCAACCGGCTCAATAACACTTGATAGGCACTCCCCGCGTACTGCAGCGGGTGACGCAGCAGTGCCAACAGCAGGGCGCCGTGATCGACCTCAGCCTGGCGCAGTTCCACATGGGCAACCATCAGGGCCTGTTGCAGCCATTGCACAAGCGCCAGGGCAAACACTGGATTGCGCGAAGCACTGGCCTCCCCCTTCGGTTGCAGTGTGGCTTGCAGCTCGCCGGCCTCAATGCCCGCATCCGCCATTGCCCGTACCAGAAGGCCGTCTTGATGCTCCAGCAGCGCCAGCAGCAGGTCCTCCACCAACACTTCCCTGCCCCCGCGTGTCACGCAGCGTTCAGCAGCGCGCACCAAATCCCGGCGAGCCTGGGCGGTCAATGTCTGGATAAGTTGTTGCAGATCCACATTCATCATAATGATTCATCCTTCATGAGCATTGCCCGACACCATGACCACACCATCGGCGCACTCATGTGCCAGCCAACTGGTCCAGCCGAGGCCGCAGACGTTGTGTTCGCCAATGTGCAACGGTCGGATCTCTTCCTTGGCCAGCACCAGGCGCAGGTCATATTCCAATGGATCCCGAGCCGTCAGGCGCACCAGCGAACACAGCAGCGGGTAGTCGGCCCCAGTGGGCAGAAACCCATGGAGTTGCTGCCAACCCAGGCCCTGCAGATGCACCCTGAACTTGCCGCTACGGTCGGCCACCCGGCAGCCCAGCACCTGGTCATGACCGAGCACACTGTTCGCGTTGCCGAGCCGGTTTCGCTGCGGATCGTCGATGACCACCGTGCGCAGTACCCACTGTTCAATGAACAAGCGGTGGTGTTTGAAGTAGTAGCGCAGCACCGTCTCGATCAAGGATGCCGAATGCGACCGGAGGCCAAGCATCCCGAGGTACGGCAGCAGCCGTTCGCAGTTCAATCGCGCGATACTGCGAATCTGCTGTCCGCTCAGGCCGATCAACGCGAACATCTGCTCGGAGAACGTGTCACGCGCGCCTGCCTGGAAACGCGCCCGGTAACGGTACTTACGCCAGACGGGTAGCATCAGTCGTTGCAGACGGTGATGAAACACGTCCAGAAAATCTCGCGTGGTATTGCCACCCACCCCGTCGGCACACGCCTGCTCGCCATAAAACGCCGGCAAGGGCGACCCCGCGCCACACAAGCCCAACAGGTTGAGTCGAAGACGCGCACGCAACTGCTCGTGTTCGATGAAAAACTCCACCCGGTCAATATCGTGACCGGGAAAGCCAAGACCTGGATTGGCGTGAAACTCCAACAGGTCATACAACGCGTCTTCATCCAACAGCGGATGGGCAACGCGCAAGCGTTTGATCACCTGCAAAACTGCCTGGAATAGCGAGTACTCGCGGATGCTCAGGGACAATCGCGTCAAAGCAGGGGCTGCTGCCCCATCCGTGGTGGCCATAGGTACACGTCTCCTTGTGTGCTGATGACTCTTAGTTCGTGGTAGGCGTTGAGGCTGGCGTAAAGCGCGAAGAATTCGTTGAGTACCGACGCGAAGACGAACACTTCGCCATGCCCCAAAAAGCCTTGGGGATCGATGCTCAGATCAATTCGTATCCCCCGAAACGGCAAGCCACGGTGCAATCGGTCAACCGCCGTATGACTGACGGATCGCATTGCGCCCAGCTTCCTCTCGCTGATCTTCTGCGCTTGTCGGTCGTGGTAGCGCGGTAAGTCATAGGTTTGAAGGATCACCTTCAAGGCATTGATGTCGCTCAACGACAGATAGTTGAGCGACAGGTTGCTGATCAACCGCCAGAGAAAATCCTGATCCAGGGGGGGCGGGAAACTGGCCGTCGGTGCGCAGATATTCCGAAACGACAACCCCTCTGGCGTCTGTTCGCAAGGCAGGTTGATGTCCCCAAGCTGCAATAGCCGAGGCAGATTGTGATTGGTACACGTCAACTCGATCGACAGTGTTTGCTGCGCTGACCCAGGACCGTTACCAAACGCAAGCCAGGTCTCAAGGCCTGCATGTTGTGTCGATGGCCGTTGACGAATGCTGTAACTCGCTGGGCCATCCGACAGGTCGTTATCGACATCATGTTCGAAGGATTCGAAGGGTACGTAGGTCTTGTATCCACGCCCACCCGGTTGCCACCCTGTGACACTGTCAACGGAAAATACGCTCGCGTTTTCCCGTGAATACTCACCGGGGACGAGCAGGTACTCATCCTGCTTCCCGTCCAGGCGGATGGGCACTGCATCATGCTTGAACAGGTTCACGATGGGGGTGCAGTACAGTTTGACGTTCTCCAGAGTGGGCTGCCGGGACTCACCCCATGGACTGCGCAACTCGAAGCGCAACATCACTCCACTGACCTGCTTGAGCAATTCGACAGGTAATTCCTGCAGTACCCCCAGGCCCCCCACATCGACAAACAGATACTTGTCAGGGAAGGCAAAATACTCCTGCAGGTGGCGATACCCCGGAAAGGTATTCTGCGGATACGGGATCAACGCCTGTTCCTCGCTGAAACCCACCGGCTGGACCTGGTCGGCACCCAGTCGCAGCGATAACGCCTGACCATCAACCCCATTGACCGGTAGGCCATCGTGGCCCAAAGGCAGCAGCTCGATACCCTCGAGATGACGCAGCAGGCCCAGGTACAGCTCCTGGCTGATGTAGCGATCCCCGGCGAAATGCAGGCGCAACCGGTTGAGGGTCCATTCACTGAAATTCCCTTCGGCGCTCATCTCCAGACGCAGACTCAACATCCCCCGTCCTGCTCGGGAGCCATACTCCAAGGCGCTCAGTCGCAACGGTAGAACCTGCGTGGCATAGCAGGTCCGAAAACGGCATCGCTCGCCATTGACTGCGGCGCTCTCAACCGGCGTTCCCCTCGCTACGCACACGTCAGGACCTGAGTGCTTCAACGGATCAAACTGCAGCATGCTGAACGCAGGCATCGGGCGCATGTAGTTGGGCCAGAGCAAATGCATCAGCGAGTGGGTCAGTTCTGGAAGCTCGTCATCGAGTTTCTGGCGCAAGCGCCCCGTAAGAAACGCAAAGCCTTCCAGCAGACGCTCTACATCCGGATCTTGACCGGCCTCTGCGAGAAACGGAGCGAGCGCAGGATTACGCTCGGAGAACTGCCGCCCGAGTTGTCGCAACGCGCTGAGTTCGCTTTGGTAATAACGATTAAACGACATCCGGCAAGACCTCTACCCGACCGGAGTCGCCTAGCCGAGCGGTGAACACTACGGGGTGCTGGGTGCCCTTAATCACTAGCGTGGCTTCAATGGCGAAGGCCAGGGCCAGCGGGTCATGGTCCCTCGGCAACGTCTTGACCCGCACATCCTTCAAGCGCGGCTCGTAGGCGCGGATGAATCGCTCGATCAACAAGCGTGACTGAGCCAATGACTCATGCAGGCTCTGGTTCATGTCATTGAGGTCGGGCAAGCCGTAATCCGGCAGCGTCTGCACACTGCCCGCACGGATGCTGAGCATTTTTCCAAGGTGGCTCGCGACGGATGTCACGGCACTTGCGGGAGTAGCCGGGCGTTCAAGGCGCTGGAAAAGACTCTGGTGATTGGGCATTCCCTGGCCTCTGCTCATTCTTTGTCGAGCTTGCCGACCAAGGACAATGTGAAATCCGCCCCCATGTACTTGAAATGCGGGCGCACACTCAAGTTGACGCGGTACCAACCGGGTTCGCCGTCGACATCGCTGACAACGATGCGGGCCGCACGCAAGGGTCGCCTCCCACGCACTTCGGCACTGGGGTTTTCCTGATCGGCGACGTACTGGCGAATCCACTTGTTGAGTTCAAGCTCCAGGTCGGTGCGCTCCTTCCACGACCCCAATTGCTCACGCTGCAAGACCTTGAGGTAGTGGGCCAGGCGATTCACCACCATCATGTAGGGCAGTTGAGTGCCCAGGCGGTAATTCAGCTCGGCCTCCTTGCCTTCTGGACTGAGACCGAAGTGTTTCGGCTTCTGGACCGAACTGGCGGAAAAAAATGCCGCATTGTCGCTGCCCTTGCGCATCGTCAAGGCAATGAAGCCCTCCTGCGCCAGCTCGTATTCACGCCGATCGGAAACCAGCACTTCAGTCGGAATCTTGGTTTCAATTTCACCCATGCTGTGGAAGTGATGCAGCGGCAAATCCTCCACCGCGCCACCGCTTTGCGGGCCGATGATGTTCGGACACCAGCGAAAGCGCGCGAAACTGTCGGTCAAACGCGTAGCAAAGGCGTAGGCAGTGTTGCCCCACAGGTAGTGCTCATGGCTGTTGACCACGTTTTCCTGATAGGCAAAGGTCTTGACCGGGCATTCAAGGGGATCGTAGGGCGTACGAAGCAGGAAACGCGGCACGGTCAAGCCGATATAGCGTGCGTCTTCGCTTTGGCGAAAACTTTGCCATTTGGCGAATTGAGGGCCTTCGAAATGGTCTTTCAGATCTTTGAGATCCGGTAGGCCGGTGAAACTTTCCAACCCGAAGAACCCAGGCCCGGCAGCTGCGATAAACGGCGCATGGGCCATGCAGGCCACGCTGGATGCGTATTGCATCAGCTTCACGTCGGGTGCGCTGGGGGACAGAAAGTAATTGGCGATAATCGCGCCCACAGGCTGACCACCGAACTGACCGTATTCCGCACTGTAGATATGCTTGTACAGCCCGGACTGGGTCACTTCCGGAGAGTCCTCGAAATCTTCCAGCAGGTCTTGCCGAGAGATGTTCAGCAGTTCGATCTTGATGTTCTCGCGAAAATTGGTGCGATCAACCAACAACTGCAAACCTTTCCAGGAAGCTTCCAAGGCCTGGAAATCCGGGTGGTGCAGAATTTCATCCATCTGAAGACTGAGCTTCGTGTCGATCTCGGCAATCATCCGATCCACCAGCCGCTTCTTGACGGGCTCGCCACGGTTCTGCGGCTTGATCAGCTCTTCGATGAACGCCGAGACGCCACGCTTGGCAATGCCATACGCCTCGTCGTCCGCACTCAGCAGAGTCTGTGCAACGATGTTGTCGAGAATGCTGTATTGATCAGCGGTTTGTGCAGGCAGTGAGTGCTGTTGTGTGGTCATGCGGTCAGTGTCCTTTTACTGAAAAATGTCAGGCGTCAGGCGTGTCCAGCCCCAGCTCCGCCAATACCCGGGCACGGGAATCGTCATCGGCCAGGGCCTGCTCGATAGCCTTGCGAAAGCTCGGCGTGTTGCCCAACGGGCCTTTGAGCGCCATCAACGCCTCGCGCAACGCCATCAGCTTGTGCAACTCGGGCACCTGCTCTACCAGGTTCGCGGGATTAAAATCCTTCATGGAATTAATGCTTACCTGAATGGCCAGTTCCTCAACGTCTGCATCCTCCTGCAGGCGGTTAGGCACGTTCAGCGTCAGGCTCAACGCCTGTTTGGCCAACACGTCATCCAGGGTGTTCTTATCGATCGCAATTGGCTTTCGATCTTCGAGCTTGCGCACATCTTCACGCTGGGTGAAATCGCCCAGCACCAACAGCTTCAACGGCAGCTCGACTTCTTCCTGCGCCCCGCCTACAGCGGGCTTGAAAGTGATGTTGATACGCTCCTTGGGGGCGACCGAAACGTCTTTGGCCATGGTGTATTTCCTTATTCAGTGGCTCGAAAGCCTATTCAAGTACCGCTTCCAGATCGAAGAGGCACAGCCTGCGATGGGTGTCTTCCTTGCGCTCACGCACTGCGTGGTTTTGTGGCAACAGGTCGCAGCAGCGATACAGAAGCTGGGTGACCTGAAGGGCCAACTCCGGCTCCCAGTGCTCAAGACCTGTGTGTTGCAGTTCGTGGTCCAGGTGTTCGAGCTGGATCTTCGCCAGCTCATGCTTGCCGGCCTGCACACACAGGCGCGCCTGGGCAAGCCGCCAATGAAATCGCGCGCGTTCGCTGCGAGCGGCATACATCCCTTGTTTGAGTTCATGGATCGCGGCTTTGAGCCCGTCCTGTCGCAACCGGGGTGCGACTGCCTGCAAGGCGCTCTCCCAAGGCTCGGCTTCGGTATCAATCACCACGGCGGCTGATTCGGGTGTTTGCAGATGACGGCTGACCTGCAGCGTGATCCAGTCACGGCTGGCGGCGTCGGCAAAAGGGATGCTGTCGTGAAAACAGAACGACGGCAGGTCCGGCAGACGTTGCAGCAGCAAGGCGAAGGTCACTTCCAACTCGATCATGGCCTGTTCGGCCCGCAAGGCTTCCAGGCATTGCCAGAGCATGTGCAGCCCGTCAAACCAGAACATCGCACCGGCGAGACTGGCTTCGAGTTCAAGTACCAGGTCGGCGTGATGCCCTTGAGCAAAACGCTCCTGATAACGCTTGAGTTTTTCAGGGGCTGGCCCACGCAGGGTGGTAACCCGTTCGCTGTCGGCGTCCGGATATCCGCTCAGGACGAGCCAGTTCAACGTTCGGTTGAGACGCAGGGCGCGTAGATCGGTGGCGTTCTGGCGCAACCACCAGGCACACAACGGACGGGCCTGCTCCTGCAAAGTGCGTAGCAACTTGCCTGCGTCTTTTTCGTTGTCCACCACGGGCTCGGATTTGAGCAATTGACTGGTCGCCTGCTTGACCTGGGCAATGACGCCGCTCAAGCCTGCTGCCGGGGCATCAGCCTGAAGCGCCTGCTCCAGCCGTTGGGCCAATTGCCTGCGAATCGGCAGCAGCAGCGGCGCGTCGTCCCCCAAGTGCCTGCCCCACAGCTCTTCAAGGCTCGTCAGGTGCTCAAGCACGGCGCGGAACAACAGCTGCTGGTTCTGGAGTGGCAGGCCCTGTGCAAACAGAGGCTCAATGCGCAACACCAGCCAGGCGAACGCTGCGCTTCGGGTACGCAGTTTTTCGGGGTAGCTCTCCAACCAATGATGCTCACAGAGATAGCGCAGCAACCCGAGACCCGCCAGCAAGCCAGGATAAGACTCACGTTGGTACAACGCCCAGGTCATCCACACCGCCACGCGTAGATCCTTGGATTGCTGGCGCAACAGGCGTTCGCTGGTTTCCAGGATCTTGTGCCAATCAGGCTGGCGGGTGCCATGAATGGATTGCGCCTTGGTCAACTCGGATTCCAGGCATTCATATTCACTTGAAAAGCGCATATCGCCGCCCGCAAAACATGTTTGCGAACAAGGCGACCTTGCAACCTCAAGATAATAATCACACAGCGTGTCCGAATAAGACATTTCGCACCAGGCGCAACTAACCAATACGTGAGCAGCCAACTAACCGCACTTGAAATACGCATTAGAAGGCATCTGAACCTTGCCCTAACTTCTGCAAAGTTCCCGAACCTTAGCCACGCCCAAATCATTCAGCAAGCGACGGAATGACACTTAATCCTTTTCCTACAACCTTATTAAATGGGCCACTGCGCAGCATTTTGCGCACCCATTCATGCTTATGCGCTCAACTTGACCTTACAACTTCGACATTCAACCATTCTTCCAACTGAGCAACTAAATGCGCACAGCTGCGCAATTAAATACGGCTTACACCCACAAAGTTCATCCCACACAATCCAAAAAACGAACTTATATAACGCCACACCTCAATGTTTATTGGCCCGCGTACTTTCAGGCACGGTTCTTGTACTAGGCACCTTTCCCAACCCGCGTAATTATCGGTTGGAACTACCTCTTCAATCAGACAAGGAAACCCGTCATGCCAACACCCGCGTATCTCTCCGTCACCGGCGTCAAACAAGGTTTGATCACGGCAGGCACGTTTACCCAGGACTCGGTAGGTAACATTTATCAGGAAGGCCATGAGGACCAGATCCTGGTCCAGGCCTTTTCTCATCAGGTGATCATTCCGCGTGACCCTCAATCCGGCCAACCAACGGGCCAGAGGGTGCATAAGCCCATGATGATCAGCAAAGTCTTCGATAAATCCTCACCGTTGCTGTTCAGTGCATTGACCAGCGGCGAAGAGGTCAAGTGCCGGCTCGAATGGTTGCGCACCTCGTCGGCCGGCACCCAGGAGCACTACTTTACGATTGAACTGGAGGGGGCGACCATCGTGGACATCCAGTCACGTATGCCGAACTGCCAGGATCCGGACAACGCTCATTTCACTCACTTGGAAGACGTTTACTTCACCTATCGCAAGATCGTGTGGACCCACGAAGTGTCCGGCACATCAGGGTCAGATGACTGGCGTAGCCCGGTTGCAGGTTAAACCGGCTTGACGCAGGGACGGCGCCAAGGATGGCGCCGTCCCTGCGAAGGGGCTAAACCATCGCCAGTGGATGTTTGCGTTTGGGTGCGCCAAACACGCGATCAATCGCCTCCAGGTCGTGCTCATCCAGTACCAGCTTGGCGGCGGCCGCATTGAGCCGCACGTGCTCAGGGGTGACGGCCTTGGGGATTGCGATCACGCCATGCTGGCGTAACACCCAGGCCAGGGAGACCTGCGCGGGTGTGACCTCATGGCGGTGGGCGATCTGCTTGAGGGTCGGGCTGGACAACAACTCACCACCTTGGGCGATCGGGCAATACGCCATCAAGGGCAAGTGATGCTGTTGCCACCACGGCAGTAGGTCGAATTCGATGCCACGCTCTTCGATGTTGTAGAGCACCTGGTTGGTGGCGCAGGCCGGGGATGCGAGTTCCTGCAGGTCGGCCACATCGAAATTGGACACCCCCCAACGTCCGATTTTGCCGGCTTCGCGCAGGCGTTCGAAGGCTTCGACGGTTTCTTCGAGGGGGTACTGGCCGCGCCAGTGCAACAGATAAAGATCGATGTAGTCCGTGCCCAGGCGTTGGAGACTG
Source organism: Pseudomonas simiae (assembly GCF_000934565.1). Taxonomy (NCBI): domain Bacteria; kingdom Pseudomonadati; phylum Pseudomonadota; class Gammaproteobacteria; order Pseudomonadales; family Pseudomonadaceae; genus Pseudomonas; species Pseudomonas simiae. The sequence continues at coordinate 3,383,131 of NZ_CP010896.1, forward strand.
GCTTCACAGGCGCGGGGCACGCCCTTGTGACTGGCGTTGTGCGGGTAGACCTTGCTCACCAGAAATACCTGGTCGCGCTTGCCACGAATGGCTTCGCCGACCACTGTTTCGGCGCCACCATCGCCGTACATTTCGGCGGTATCGATCAGGGTCATGCCCTCGTCGATGCCCAATTGCAACGCCGCGACTTCAGCGCGGTGCTGGTCGGGGTTTTCGCCCATGCGCCAGGTTCCCTGGCCGATAACAGGAACGGGAACACCCGCCAGATCGATGGTGCGCATGACAACCTCCTCATGAGTTCGCGGATTAACAGTGTGGCATTGGCCGGACAAAAGGGTTCAATCGAAGTATGGTTAGCCTCTGCCAAGTCGCCAGGAAGAACCTGTAATGCTGTTTGTCGTCATGCTCGGGGGTAAGCACCCCCGGGCGAAAATTGAAGTACACGATGTGGTATTTGTTGTCGCGGACACGCTGGAGGCCACCTACCCGCAATTGCGCGATGGCTGGTTTGGCGGCCCCAAGGGTATGCATATCGATGCGTGGATGGCGGTGGATGGCGTCGACGGTTGGAAAGTCGAGTTCAGCCCCCTGGCGCCTGCTGCCGGCGCGCATCACCTGTACTTCATTAACCTTGGCGGTTATGAAGCCAACCGCTTTGGCGAAGCCCACCACTACCTGTTGGTGGTGGCCCGCAATAAACAGGAGGCTACGAGCAAGGGCAAGCAACAAATGCTGCGCCAGTGGTCCCAGGCCCACACCGACGGCGTACTGGATATCGATGATTGCCTGCCGATCGATCTGGTGGACGGTCGCTATGTTCACTTGGTACAGGGCCCGCACCAGCCGATCCGCCAGCAGAATGACTACATCGTCCTGACCTGACGCTTCTACAGCGGGGCGGACTATCCCCTGGCGGAGCTGTTTGCATTATTTATTGAAGGGATGACGCGGCAGCCGCGAAGCGGTCTGCGCACGTCCAGCCCGGGGGCGGCGTGCAGAGATCGGTGGATTACACGCAGCCTGGCGCCTTTACCAGCTTCCGGATGCCCCGCCACCCCCACTGGAGCCTCCGCCACCGGAAGAACTGCTACTGGAACTGGAGCTGCTGGAACCCGAGCTTGAGCCACCACTCGACCCGGACCCAGACCCGCCGCTGGTCTTGCCAAAAATGAACAGCGCTGCGAACGAGGCTATCGGGAAGGCGTACAACCAACCGTTACGGCCGAGTTCCATCAGCATCCCCGCCGCCACATACACCCCCACCGCGGCCACCAGTCGCGCAATAAACCCTACGCGGCTCTGCTTCCAGGCGTCCTTCATGATCATCAACAGGACCAGGTACAACCCCAACGCCAGCAACGCACCCAGCGGAAACACCAACCAATGAATGAAGTTGACGTCGGCATATCGCTGATCAACCACCACCAACCCAAGGATGTAGGCCAGCAGCGCAACCACGCCGTAAAACACCGAGCGGGCCATCCACAACGCACCAAACGTCGCGCCGCCGATCAGCAGGGTCAATGGCAGCACCAGCAGGAACATCAGCCAGTCGCGGCCCCCGGCAAAAATCGCCAGCAGCACGGTGACGGCCGCCATCGCAATCAAGGCGCGGCGCCAGTGAAGCCTACCTGCGCTAATGAGCACACCGCCAATGGCGCCGATGACAAACGCCAGCGCTATCGCAATGAACTGAGGATTCGCCCCTGGCCCGGCGATTTGGGGTAGGTCGCCGCCGTCCACCAGCACCACCAAGTCGTTTACCCCCTGGGAAACACCGCCGGCAAAATCCCCCTGGCGGAAGGCCGGGGTGATGTGTTCTTCGATGATGCGGTGTGCCAGCAGGTCAGTCACCGTACCCTCCAGGCCGTACCCCACCTCAATACGCACCTTACGGTCCTCCTTGGCCACCACCAGCAGGACGCCGTCATTGACGCCCTTGCGTCCCAACTTCCAGGCGCGGAACAGTTGATTGGCGTAATCCTCAATGCTCGCACCGCCGGTGGTGGGCACCAGTAGCACGGCCACCTGCGCGCCCTTGCGCTGCTCAAGGTCGGCCAGTTGGTTTTTCAGACGGGTGGTGGTGCTGGCATCCAGGGTGTCGGTGAGGTCGATCACCCGTTGGTCGAGGGCGACGCCAATCGGTGAAGTGTCCGCCTGGGCGGTGCTCAAAAGGCCTAAGAACACCAGCGCCACCAGACTCAAGACGGATTGCCGCAGAATCGCCATCATGTTTTGTTACCTGAAGTTTCTTCCTGAAGGCGGCGACTTTACCTTATCCGCACTATATCGCGTGACCCCACGCCGTTGACTATTTAAACTCCCTTCACGCATAGCAAAACGCCACAACCGGAAAGCCCATGGATCTACGCCACCGCAACAATGTCAGTGTGATGGGCAACGGCAGTTCGACCCTGGTGTTCTCCCACGGCTTCGGCTGCAACCAGGCGATGTGGAACTACCTGGCCCCGCAATTTTCCGAGCGTTTTCGCGTGGTGATGTACGACTTGGTGGGCGCCGGCCTGTCGGACCTCAGTGCGTTCGACAAGGCCAAATACAGTTCCCTCGACGGTTACGCGCGCGATTTGAACGAGATCATTGACGCCTTCGCCGTGGGCCCAGTGATCTTGGTGAGCCATTCGGTGAGCGCCATGATCAGCACCCTCGCCGACCGCCAGGCCCCCAACCGTATTGCCGCCCACGTCATGATCGGCCCCTCGCCGCGCTACATCGACGCCGGCGGTTATGTCGGCGGCTTCAAACGGGGCGATATCCAGGACCTGCTCGACACCCTCGACAGCAACTACCTCGGTTGGTCCAGCGCCATGGCGCCGGTGATCATGGGCGCGCCTGGGCAACCGGCGTTGAGCCAGGAATTGACCGACAGCTTTTGCCGCACCGAACCTGAGATCGCCAAGCAATTTGCACGGGTGACTTTCATGTCGGATAACCGCCAGGACGTGATCGGCCTGGCCACTCCGGTACTGGTCCTGCAATCGAGCGACGACCTGATTGCCCCGGTCGCCGTAGGTGAATACCTGCACAGCGTGTTGCCCAATAGCACCTATTGCTTGGTGGACAACGTCGGCCATTGCCCGCACATGAGCGCGCCGCACGCCTGTGCAACCGCCATGCACAGCTTCCTGGCCCCTTGGGCGGCTGCACGTGCCGACTGATCTGTTCGACAGCGCCGCCTGCGCCCTCGCCGTCACGGCAGAGGACGGCACGATCCTGCAAGTCAATGCGCGGTTCAGCGAGTGGCTGGGGTTCAGCACGACTGAGCTGTGCGGCAAGCGTTTTCAGGATTTGCTGACCATGGGCGGGCAAATCTTCCACCAGACCCATCTGGCGCCGATGCTGCGCATGCGCGGCAGCGTCACCGAAGTGAAACTCGACATGCTGCACCGTGACGGCCACAAAGTGACCGTACTGCTCAACGGTATCAAGCGAGAACAGACCGATGCCGTGGTACACGACCTGGCGCTGTTCGGCACCACTGACCGTGACAAGTACGAGCGCGAGCTGCTCAATGCACGCAAACTGGCCGAGGCCTTGCTTCAGGAAAAGACTGACACCGAACTTGCCCTGCAGCACGCCCAGGCCGAATTGCACGAGGCCTATGCCATTTCCCAGAGTCGCGCACGGTTTGCCGAGCAAATGGTGGCGATTGTCAGCCATGACCTGAAAAACCCGCTGACCGCCATACGTATGGCCTCGGATTTTCTGGCAAGGGGCGAACGCACGACCAAGGAACGCCAACTGCTCGGGCATATCGGCCAGTCGTCCGAGCGTGCCCAACGCATGATCGCCGACCTGCTGGACTTCACCCAGGCACGCGTCGGCCAGGGCATCACCATCAAGGCAGCGCCGCTGGACCTGCATGAGGTGATTCATCGTGCTGTGGATGAACTGCGCGTGGCCTTTCCCAAGGCATCCTTGGTGCACCTCGCCGATGGCAATGGCGACGCCAGTCTGGACGCCGACCGCGTGCAGCAGATCATCGGTAATCTGGTGGCGAACAGCGTGGCGTATGGTGACCCGCAACGACCAATCACCATCACTTCACGCCTGGGAGATAACCGGTGCGAAGTGTCGGTACATAACTACGGCCGAGTGATCCCGAAAGCGTTGCTGGCCGAATTGTTCGAGCCCATGACACGTGGTACCGATCAGGGCAGTGACGTACGCAGCGTCGGCCTTGGCCTGTACATCGTGCGCGAATTGGCCAGGGTGCATGGCGGCGATGTAGCGGTGAGTTCCTGTGTCACGGGCGGCACGACGTTTACCGTCAACTTTCAGCCTACGTAGGCGCTGCCCTGCATTACCGGTTCCACGCTGCCTGTGAGCACCACTGCGCCCTCGCCCTCCCAGTGCACAGTCACCGTGCCGCCGTCGCAGTGCACCTGCACCGTGGCGTCCAGCAACCCACGGCGGATCCCATTGACCACCGCGCCACAGCAGCACGACCCGGAACCCAGCGGCACGCCACCGCCGCGCTCCCAGATGCGCAGGCGGATATGGCCACGGTCGAGCACCTGCACGAAATGCACATTGGTCTTGGCTGGGAACAATGGGTGAATTTCCAGCGCCGGGCCCACGGTCGCCACGTCGACAGCCGTGAGGTCTTCCACGAAAAAGGTGCAATGCGGATTGCCCATGCTGCACGCCGCCGGGTTGCCATCGATGGGCAAGGTGAGCGTATCCATGGCCTCGGCCAGCGGCACGGCCGACCAGTCCAGCGACGGCTCACCCATGTTCACCGAAATTTGCCGCCCCGCAGCCCGCACACAGGTCAGCAAGCCGCGGTCGGTACGCAGCACCACCGAATCCGTGCCCGCCTCATGCATCAGACGGTCAGCCACGCCACGGGTGGCACTGCCGCAGGTGGCCAGCGGCGTACCGTTGGGGTTCCAGAATTTGATGCGCGCGGCGGCGTCATCACAATCGAGCAGCACGGCCAGTTGGTTGAAACCGATACCGGTGTGGCGGTTACCGAGTTGGCGGGCAACTTTCGCGGTAATCGGATCGTGCAGGCCCCGGCGATCGATGATGATGAAATCATCGCCATGGGCGTGCATTTTCACAAACGGCAGAGGCATGGGCTGTCCTGTGGTCGACCGATGGGGAACTGAAGGATACCCTGAACCGCACCCATCTTATCGAGAGCCACCCATGCTAATTGTCTTCAGCGGACTGCCCGGCACCGGCAAGACCACCATCGCCCAGGCGCTGGCAGGCCAGATCGGCGCAGTGTACCTGCGCATCGATGTGATTGAGCAGGCGATCCGTGACGCGGGCGTGTTGGCGAGCGATGTGGGTGCCAGCGGTTATGGGGTAGCGAATGCCTTGGCGTTGAGCAATCTGCGATTGGGGCAGACGGTGGTGGCTGACTGCGTGAACCCGGTCAAGGAAAGCCGGGAGGCGTGGAAAACATCGGCGGCAATGGCAGGTGCGCAGTTGCTGGATATTCGGGTGATTTGTTCTGACCGGCAGGAACATCAACGGCGGGTGGAAGCCCGAACGGGAGATATTCCCGGCCTGGCTCCACCCCCTTGGGAGTCGGTGCTGGCGCATGAGTACGAGGCGTGGGCCGAAGTGCCGATGACGCTCGATACCGCACTCATGACGCCGTATGAGGCGGTAACAAGAGTGCTGGCGACGCTCAAAGCACGCTCCCCATCGCCTTCATCAACACCAGGTCCCGCCCATAGATATCCGGCGCATACACCAACCCGCCCTCGCGATTGACCTCAACCGTCCAATAACTCAACAGCACCGGTACCGGCGTGGCCAACCTGAACTCATGGGTCAGGCCGGTAGCCAGCAGCTCATCGGTACGGGCGCGCTCAGCCGGGCTCACCAACAAATCCCGCAGCAACAACGGTTGCTCGACCCGCACGCACCCTGAGCTGAATGCCCGCGGTCCCTTGGTGAACAGCGGTTGGCTCGGCGTGTCATGCAGGTACACCGAGTACGGGTTGGGAAAACGCATCACGATCTTGCCCAGCGGATTGCGCGGACCGGCTTCCTGACGCAGCAGGATATTGCCGGGTCGGGCCCAGTCCACCTGTTCGGCAGTCAGCGGGTGGCCTTCGGCGTCCAGTACTTGCAGGTTCTGCTGGCGCAGGTATTCGGGGTTGAGGCGGATGGCCGGGAGTTTGTCCTCGCGCATGATGGTGGGTGGGATGGTCCAGGTGGGGTTGAGGGTCAGCCGGGTAATGCGCGATTTGAGCAGCGGCGTCTGACGTTCGGCGCGACCGACTTGCAAGCGGGTTTGCCAGACCGGGATGCCGCTCTGGTACACGCTCAGTTGCGCGGCAGCGACGTTGACCAACACGCCTTCGGGCTCCAAGTCCTGGGCCAGCCAGCGAAAACGTTCGAGGTTGATGCGCAGTTGTTCGCGGCGCACCGCCGGGCTGATGTTCAATTCGGCCACAGTGCCGGCGCCGATCACCCCGTCGGCCTGCAACGAATGGCTGAGCTGAAAGGCCTTGACCGCCTTGACCAGTTCATCACGGTACTGCTTGCCGCTGGGCGCGTTGGCCAGGTAGCCGCCACTGATCAGGCGCCGCGCCAGCTCCGGCACGCGTGGGTCTTCCATGCCCGGACGCAGCAGCGGGCCGCTGGCCACAGGGTCCCAATGCGGTAAGGGTTGCTGGCGCACGGTGGAATAAGCGTTGCGCAGGCTGCGATACAAATCGGCACTGGGCCGTGCCTGGTCGAACGCCTGGGCCATGTCTTGCAGACCTTGGGCCGCAAACGCCAGCACTTCGACGTTGGGGTCGCGGGTGGGTGGTTGAGCGTGCCACAGCGGTTCGAAGCGCGATTGCTGCAGGCGGCCGTAATGAAGATCCTGCAGGGCTTGCAGGTAGTGCTGGCTGCTGGTGATATCGCTGCACAGCACGTTAGCCGTGGCATCTGGCACAGGCAAGCTATAGTGGGTAGGGTCCAAGCCGTCATCGGCGAGCATCAGCAACTGAGATTGCAGGGCTTGTCGACGGTCATCGGCGGACCACAGCGGCATGTTGCCTTGCTGCTGGTAGAAGGCTTGCAGGCGCAACTGGGCGGCGGCGTCGACCTGCCGAGCCAGGTCCGGGCAGACACTGGGCAGTTGCGCCAACGCCTGTTGCACGGGTGCCAGATCGACCGGCGCCGGCGTGGTCACCGGCAACGGCTCGACCGGCAGCGCGACGGCTGTCGCGACCAATGGTGCAACGAGCAGGCAAATGCTCAAGTAACATGCGTGTTTTTTGAACAATTGACCAGGCTCCAATCCACACCGGGGGACACTTCGTAGATGCTGACTTTCATGCGCCGCCTCGGTTTGATGACCGTGGCGTTGGCTACGCTGAGCGATTTTGCGCTTGCTGCCAATCAGACCTCTCCTAACTTGTATAGCAGCCTGGCGCGCTCGGCTCCAGAACTCAATCCCACCGTACTCAAAAGCGCCCTCAACGCGGTGCAGTGTGCGGTCAATAACGGCGAAGAACGTTCCGAGCGCCTAGCGGTTATTGACTACTCCCAGCCATCGACCGCCCGTCGGCTGTGGATCTTCGATCTGCGCAAGAAGACCCTGGTGCTGCGCGACCTGGTGGCCCATGGTGCCAAATCCGGGGAGAACTTCGCCACACAGTTCTCCAACCTGGAAGGCAGCCACCAGTCCAGCCTTGGGCTGTTCCGCACCCAGGAAAGCTACCTGGGCACCCACGGCTACTCGCTGCGCATGGACGGCCTGGAGCCGGGCTTCAATGACCAGGCCCGCGATCGTGCCATCGTGATTCACGCCGCCGACTATGTGAGCCCGCTGTGGAGCAAGCGCGAAGGCCGTATCGGCCGCAGCCAGGGTTGCCCGGCCGTGCGCCCGCAAGTGGCGCGCCAGGTAGTGGATAAGCTCAAGGATGGGCAGTTCATGTTTTCGTGGTACCCCGACCAGCGCTGGTTGAAGTCTTCGACCTACCTCAATTGCAAACCCCAACAGGTGGCGAGTAGTCGTACAATCCGTGGCGGATAGCCTGTCCCCATAGATAAAAGAGAGCGTCGCATGCTTCTACACAAATCCACCTGGATCGAGATCGGGCAGTTTCTGGAGCGTAACCGCACGGTGGTGATTCCGATCGGTTCCAACGAACAGCACGGCCCCACCGGCCTGCTGGGCACCGACTGGATGTGCCCGGAAATCATCGCCCATGAAGCGCAGAAGAACGCCGACCTGCTGATCGGCCCCACCTTCAACATCGGCATGGCCCAGCATCACCTGGGCTTTCCCGGCACCATTTCCCTGCGCCCTTCCACTTTTATCGCCGCGATTGGCGATTGGGTGCGCTCGCTGGCCGGGCATGGTTTCGAGAAGATCCTGTTTCTGAACGGCCACGGCGGCAATATCGCCACCATTGAAGCCGCATTTTCCGAGCTGTACGCCGAAGCCAGCTTCGCCCGGCGCCCGGCCGGGTTTGCCTTGAAGCTGGTGAACTGGTGGGACCTGGAAGGTGTGAACGACCTGGCGCAACGCCAATTCCCGGTGGGCCATGGCAGCCATGCCACGCCTTCGGAGATTGCAGTGACCCAATGGGCCTACCCCGACGCGATCAAGACGGCGGATTACTCGCCGCAAATTGCCAACACCGGGCCGATCCGTGAAGCCCTGGACTTCCGCGCACGCTTCCCGGACGGACGCATGGGTTCGGACCCGGCGCTGGCGACAGTGGAAAAAGGTGGGGAGCTGGTGGCGTTGGCGGCGCAGGGGTTGATCAAGACGGTCAACGCCTTCAGCAACGAAGCCAAACCCTAGGCCTGACACACATTCAAAATGTGGGAGCAAGCCCGCTCCCACTGGGGGCGGTGTTACTTACATTCCTGTGCGGCAAGCTCCAATCGCGACGGCTTAATCGTCGACGCCAGCGGCTTGCGCTCATACAGGAACACCTTGCCACCGTCCTGGGTCTTGTAGGCTTCCAGCACATCATCGGCGGCAATCTTGCTGGTCAATACCACTTTGGCGTGGCGCGAGTTCTGCGTCACGGTGGCGGCGATCCCGTGTTTTTCCAGCTTGGGCAGCACACACTGCACATAGGCTTCAGGCGTTTTGCTGGTCTGGAAGGTCATGGTTGGAGCGTTGGGGGCGGAAACACAACCGGCCAACAACAAGGAAGCAAGGGCCAAGGCCGGGGCGAAAAAAGCGCGCATCAAAAATTCCTGACGATAAAAAAATAAAGGTTCACATCAACCGGCACGAACCAACGCTTTGAGCGAGGCATCGAACTGCTTCAAGGCATCCAGTTGCACATCCCGCTGCTGCTCGATCTGCGCGGCAATTTCCGGCGCGGCCTTGTCGTGTACCCACACCGATGGCACCTGCTTGTGCACCGAGCCTTCGGCCTTGGCGATGTATTGCAGGTTCGCATCGTAGAACCGCGCAATGAAACGCGCCTCGACCTGGTCGTTACGCTGGGTCAGCAACTGGTTATGGGTATCGAGCATCACCACCACATCGGGGTGAGCCTGCACCAGGGCATCCAGGTTGTCGTAGACCGTCACCGACAAAAAGGTGCCTTGCAGCGAGCTCATCAACCAATCGATGGCCAGCTCCGGGTCGGAGCTGTTGACGAACGCCTGGCGGATACGCCCGTCGAGGGCATCCCTGGCGCCATTCAAGGCCATGTCGTGGTAGCGTTCGAGGTAGCTGAGGTTGTCGCGGGTGTTGTCACTCAGCAATACACCCACCGACTGCGCGTGCTGCAGGGATTCTACGCTACCGTTGACAGGTAGCAAATGGCGCGTGCGCAGATCATCGGCGACTGCCGCGTTGTTGAAGGCAACCGTGCCGAGCATCAAAGTCATCAAAGCCAGCTGAATAAACGTCCTCATCGCGTATTTCCTTGAACAGCATCTCGATGGGGTGATTTTGCGCTTTTCCCGCAAAAACAGAACTTGCGTTCCATGATGGTGACTATTATCTGAACCGATAGTGCTGACATAAAACTTATAAGGACCCCGCCATGAAGCCCCACCAGAAAACCTTCGACCGCATCCGCGAAGCCGTACTACCGGAGTTTCGCGAGCGGGTCGCCGATTACCTGGTCGATTATGAAAACGTGCTGTTGGACGAGGCGGCTGACAACGATCAAGTCAGCGCCAGCGCCCAACAACTGCGCGGTTACCTGCGCGGCCTGAACACAACGCGGGTGCTGGGCATGGCGGATTGGGAGGACCTGGATCGCCGGGTCCTGCAAATCTCTGAGCGCTCTACAGCGCAGGACGATGCTGATTGACCCACGCCTGTACGGAGGGCCGCTGCCACTGGCGCTGCGCGTATTCCACCAATTCGGCAGGTACGCTGTCGCCGTTGAGAATCAGGCGGTTAAGCATCACGGCCAGGTCCACATCGGCGATTGACCAGTCGCCGAACAGATACGCTGGGTTGCCGACCAACAAGTCCTGCGCCGCACTGATCAACTTGGCCGCCGCCGCTTCAGCGACTGGGGACAATGGCGGCATCTTCTGCCCGTAGAACACCACCATCGTCGAACGCTCCTGGCGGATCGGCAGCAAGTCACTGCGCAACCAAGCCTGTATCTGGCGCGCCCGCGCCCGCAGCTTTGGGTCGGCCGGGTACACCGGCGTTCCGGGGTAGGCTTGCTCCAGGTACTCGGTGATCGCCGAGGACTCAGACAAGGCGAAGTCGCCCTCTACCAAGGTCGGCACGCGTTGGGTCAGGGACAGGCGGGCGAAGTCGGCCGCGTGCTGTTGCGCGGCATCCAGGTCCAGGGTGATCGTGTCGAACGCCAGGCCTTTTTCGCGCAGCGTGACGAACACCGACAGGGCGTAGGGGCTGGTGTACATATGGTCAACATACAGGCGCATAACGATTCTCCTTGAGGGGAACACCACGCTACGAGATGTGCCGCAAGAAAGACAATGCGCTGTTTTTATGGGGGCATTCCTTGGCGGAATACTGGCCTAGCCGGCAAACCCACCCTCGTCCAGGAAGGCGCGTTCTTCCTCCGTGGTCTCCCGAGCCAACACCTCATTCCGATGAGGAAAGCGCCCGAACCGCTCGATGATCCGGGCATGCTCCTTGGCCCAATGGTAGGTGCTGGCGTCCAATGCCTGGTTGAGGATCAGCGAGCGCTGCTGGTCCGCCGGGTTTTCCGAATGTTCGAACGGCAGGTAACAGAATGCGCGCAACCCCGGGTCGATCTGTTGATCCAGCCCGGCGTCGACCAGGCGGCGGGCGTACAAGCGTGCCAGCGGGTCGGTGGCGAACATATGGGCGGTGCCGCGAAAGGCGTTGCGCGGGTATTGGTCGAGCAGGATCAGCAGGGCCAGGGCACCTTGCGCAGAGTCCAGCCAGTGTTCGAGTTCACGCCGGGCAGCTTGCAGGTGGGTGGTGTGGAAGGTGTCGCGAAAGCGGGCGTCGAAGGCTTCGTCCTTGGCAAACCAGCGCTTGGGGCCGGCGTGTTTCCAGAACTCGATGACGGATTGTGGGGTGTGTTGGGTCGCACTCACGGGGCTATCTCCTGTAGGAACCGGCTCGCCGGCGCCTACAGTGGACCGTGTTTGCGGATCAGAAGTCCACTGTTGCCGAGCACTTGACTGCGTGCGGCTCGCTGCCGAAACCGGCGATGTTCGCAATACAACGCCTGGACAGGCAGAGGGAGCGAAGACGACATGCCGATCCCCCGCCCCCGGTAGCAGTTAAGAGCTGATCGCATTCAAATTTGAGCAACGAATCGCAGCAACGCGCACACTAATGTTATAGGATAACACCCCACTTCCGCCCTGCCCTGTGACCCCGCCCATGACCGATGCTGTTCCCCTGCGCCAACGCCTGCTCTCCATCGATGCCCTGCGCGGCCTGGTGATCCTGTTCATGCTGCTGGACCACGTGCGCGAAACCTTCCTGCTGCACCGCCAGGTCAGCGACCCGATGACCATCGACAGCACCGAGCCTGCGCTGTTTGTCAGCCGTACCCTCGCCCACCTGTGTGCGCCCGTGTTTGTGTTGCTCACGGGGTTATCGGCCTGGCTGTATGGCCAGAAATACCAGGGCCGACGCGACGTGTCGGCGTTCCTGTTCAAGCGCGGGCTGTTTCTGGTGGTGCTGGAATTCACCTTGGTCAACTTCGCGTGGACCTTCCAGTTGCCGCCCAGCGTGATCTACATGCAAGTGATCTGGGCGATTGGCGTGAGCATGATCGCCCTTGCTGCGCTGGTGTGGTTGCCGCGTCCGCTGTTGATTGCGTTTGCGGTGGTGATTATCGCCGGGCACAACCTGCTGGACGGGCTGCACTTCGAGACCGGTTCGGCACTGCATGTTCCATGGGCGATCCTGCATGAGCGCAGTTGGATCGAGGTGGGCGACTCGCTGCGCCTGCGCATCACTTATCCGGTGCTGCCGTGGATCGGTGTGATAGCCCTGGGTTATTGCCTGGGCCCGTGGTTTGCCAAAAGCATGCAGCCGACGTTGCGCCAACGTTATCTGTTGCTCGGCGGTGTGAGTGCGTGGGTGGGGTTCGTGGTGGTGCGAGCGGCCAATGGGTATGGCGACACACCATGGCAAGCCTATGACAACGGCGTGCAAACCCTGATGAGCTTTTTCAACATCACCAAGTACCCGCCTTCGTTGCTGTTTTTGGCCCTGACGCTGGGTATCGGATTGTTGCTGTTGCTGGCGTTTGAACAAGCTGGGGCCAAGCGTTGGATCAGCATGCTCGCCACCTTCGGGGCGGCGCCGATGTTCTTTTATTTGCTGCACCTGTATGTGCTGAAAATCCTCTACGTCGTGTGCGTGGCGCTGTTTGGCCTGAATCACGGCAACTACTTCGGCTTTGACGGCATGGGCGCCATTTGGCTGGTGGCGCTGCTGCTGCCGCTGGCGCTGTACCCGCCGGTACATTGGTTCGCCGGGCTGAAGGCGCGGCGCCGCGACCTGGCCTGGCTCAAATATCTATAGAATCCGGACAGCTTTTCTGTGGGCGCTGGCTTGCCTGCGATTGCATCACCTCGGTCTATGCAGGCTACCGAGGCGCGCAGGGCCCTTCATGTCGCGACCAGATGCAGATAGAACGCGTGAAACATGAAATACGCACACACCGCCAGCGCCAGGCCCATACAGCGGTTGAACACCGTAAACGCTGACGTCCCGTTGATCCGCCGTCCCAGGAGTGCGCCGAGCAACGCATAGATCCACGGCGCGCCAAACGCGCCAAAGGCCAGCAACCCCGACACCACCGCAATCGACACCCCGGTGATATGCGCCGCCGGCAGCATGACGCTGGTGATCGGCAGCACCGCCATGATGCCCTTGGGGTTGAGCAACTGGATCACCAGGCCGTTCCAGAACGTGAGGGTCCTGGTCGGAGCGGTTGAGGCTTCTTCATCGACCACCGTGCGCGCGGTGAACACCTGATAAGCCAGGTACAAGGTGTACACGCCGCCAATCAATGAGATATAGGGCAACGCCGCCTGAGAAATGATCGCTTCGCCGGTGTAGCCGAACAGCATGAACAACACCAGCATCGCGCACCCCACGCCGACGAAAAACCCGGTGGAGCGACGGAACTGCCCCGTGAGCCCGGCGTTAAGGCCCATGAAATTTACGGGGCCGGGGCTGTACATGACGCTGAAGGCGTAGAGGAAGATGTCCATGGGAGACCTGCAGTAGAAAGAGTGCGGCGAGTCTACTGAGGGGCGTTGGGGGGATTCTTGCACGTTTGTGGTTGTGGCCGATATGGGGATGATGCTGCGCCTTCCGGCGGGAGTAAGCTGCCTCGCCACGGGTATAGTGTTTGTCGAACTCTTCGGGATAAAACCAGGCATGGACACAACGAATCAAGGCAACCTGGATTCACGGACAGTTCCTTTGAGTCAGCGCAACGCAAACGTCTCGATACGTAAACTGGAGCAACTTCCGGTGCAGATCCGCGCGCTCGAAGTTCAGGCAGTCGCCGAAGGTTTCAGGTTCCTGACACGATTGATCACAGAGTGGGAAGATGGCACCCATCGATTTGATCAACCGGGTGAATGCTTTCTAGGGATGTTTTGTGAAGGGCAGTTGATAGCAGTCGGCGGTCTGTCTTGTGATCCCTTTGCGGGACCGGGCGTTGGACGGCTTCGCCGGGTCTACGTAGAGCGCAATCACCGTGGGCGGCAGGCTGGAAAGGCCTTGGTGCATCAATTGCTGGAAAACGCTGCCGTGCATTTTTACCAGGTACGTCTGTCCACCGATTCCTCTGAGGCGGCAGCTTTCTACCTTCGCTGCGGTTTTGATCAAGTGGCTGATGACACGGCCACCCACACAAAAACCTTGGGGCACAGCTGAGACGGATGCTGCAGGCTCAATGACAGAGCGCGAAAGTGGGAGTTGTCGAGCTTCAGCGAGGCGACGATAGCCGTGTGTCAGGCGGCATCTCTATCGACAGTGCTGCGGTCATCGCGACCTCACTGGGTTCGACGGCTCCCACATTGGGCTTTGCGGTGTTTGAAGGGACGTTACATCAACGGAATCGAGTAATTTACAAACACCCGATTCTGATCCTGATCCCGCGCCACTTCACTGCGCGACACACCGTTGCGCCAGCCAAACCCGACGTTTTTGAACGTCCCGCTCTGCACCACGTAATCCAACGAGATGTCCCGCTCCCACTCGCTCGCATCGTTGCCGCTGGCGGTGAGGATGTGGTCACCCTTCAAGTACATCACCGAGGCTTTCAACCCCGGTACGCCGAGTGACGCGAAGTCATAGGCGTATTGCGCAAAGGCGGTGCGCTCGCCGGCCTGGATGAAGGTTTGCACAGTACGGTCGGTGTAGAGGTACAGGCTGGAACCGCCCTCCCCTTTATTCACCAGGCCACCCTGGTTGAGTTGGGCGAAGTTGCTGTCGTCCGAGACCTGTTGGTAACCGGCGGTGATCGCGTGCGGACCCAGGGAGTAGATGAACGCCGCGCTCCACGTGTTGTTGTCGATTTCACCCGTGCCGTTCTTGGTGTAGCCGCCGAGCTTGTAGCCTTCGGCACGGCCGGCGACGCTGCTGTTCTTGCCGTCGGAGGTGGTCTTGAAGTAGCGCAGGTCGGTTTTCAACGAGCCGTAGTCGCCCAGGGGCAACACGTGGATCAGCCCGGCGAAGTGCTGTTGGTAATAGTCTTCGAGGTTGGCGTAGTAGTACTGGAGCATCAGGTCCTTGGTCACCTGATAATCGGCACCGGCGTAGTTGAATTTGTTGCTTTCCTGGGTGCCGCCCGCCACCGCCAGGCCGCTACGGTCGCTGGAGCCACGGCCGGTGGTGTGTTGCAGTTGGCCGCCGATCAGGGTCAGGTTGTCGATGTCCTTGCTGGTGATTTGCCCACCGTCGAACGACTGCGGCAACAGGCGGCCGTCGTTGCTCACCAGGATCGGCAGGTTCGGGCGCAGGTAACCGTAGCGCAGTTCGCTCTTGGCAAAACGTGCCTTGGCGGTGGCGCCACCTCGGGCCCAGTTGTCGGTGGCCTTGCCGTCATCGTTGGGGATCATCGAGCTGCCCACATGGCGACCGGCGCCGCTGTCGAGGGTGATGCCGAGCATGCCGATGGCATCGAGACCAAACCCCACGGTGCCGTCGGTGAAGCCCGACTGGTAGTTGAGGATAAACGCCTGGCCCCACTCTTCAGTCTTCGACGGGGCGGCGGTGCCATCCCGGTTGTCGTTGTTGAAGTAGAAGTTGCGCATGCTCAAGTTGGCTTTGCTGTCGCTCAAGAAATCAGCCGACGCCAAAGGGCTCAGGGCAACGCCCAGGCCGCCAGTCAACACGCTTAACACATTCAAAGTGGCTTTCATCACAACCTCAGTCAATTAACCCATGAGCGTCATAAAACGGATACGGCCCCGGGTAGTCCCCGAATACGCCGTTGTGGCTGATCAAACCCTGTTGCGCCTCCCAGCGATGCAACAGATAGCCCGCCGGCTCCAGGTTGAAATGCGCGGGCGCCGCTTCTTGTAGGTCCAGTACGATTTGGTGGGAGGTGCCGGGGCACACACAACTCAAGCTGCCACCGAAACGGCGCTGCATGGGGCGGTGCAAGTGCCCACAGAGCAGGCGCTCCACTTGCGGATGGCGGGCAACGACCTGCTCCAGCGCGGCCGCATTGATGAAGGGTTCGCGGTCCATATGGCCAATGCCGCTGATGAACGGCGGGTGGTGCAGGATCAGCAAGGTCGGCGCCTCCGGACGCAAGGATAATTGCGCGTCCAGCCACTGCAATTGGCTGTCATGCAGCTGGCCGCCGTGACTGCCCGGGAGGGTGGAGTCGAGACCGATCAGGCGCAGCGGATGCTCGTCCACCACCCAGTCCAATGGACCCTCTGCGGACAACGGCAAATACGCGTGATCACGAAACGCCTCCAGCAACGGCCCGCGGCTGTCGTGGTTGCCGGGGACCAGGTAGTACGGCATGTGCAGTCGGGCGAGTTCGGGGTGCAGCACGGCGTATTCATCGGCGCGGCCGAAGTCCACCAGATCACCGCTGATCACCACGATATCGGGGCGCGGGTCGCTGGCGTTCAGGTGGTCGACGGCGCGACGCAATGCGCCCAAGGTGTCGACGACCCCATAAGTGAGACGCTGGCCGGCTTTAAGGTGCAGGTCGCTGATCTGCGCGACAAGAAACGGTCGATTCACAATAGATTCTCAAGCATTCAGGGTGAACAACATGTGCGGCGCAATCGCCAGGGCAATTGGCGCGCCGACGGCGTACAACTGGTTGTCGCTGCTGTCGACCAACAGCGGTTGCGGGCCGCCCACATCCACCAGCAGGCGGCTTTGCGCGCCTTGGAAGAACTGCGCCAGCAGGTGGCCGTGCAGGTGCCCCTCACCCTCCATCACCCTCAGGTGTTCGGGGCGGCAATAGACTGTGCTGGGCAGCTCGGCGGCGTGCCACGGCAACTCGCCGCCGCAGACTTTCAAGCCATGGGCCGACGGTTCGATGACCGGAAAGGCATTGAGGTTGCCGACGAAGCCGGCGACAAAGGCGTTGGCAGGTTTGTGGTAGATGTCACGCGGGCTGGCCAGTTGCGCCACACGGCCGTGCTCCATGACCAGGATGCGATCGCCCAGGGCCATGGCTTCGCCCTGATCATGGGTGACGAACACCGAGGTGATGCCAAGACCGCGCAACAGGTCATTCAGTTCGCTGCGCAGGCGCTCACGTAATTGCGCGTCGAGGGCCGCCAGCGGTTCGTCCAGCAACAGCACTTTCGGACGTGGCGCCAAGGCGCGGGCAAGTGCTACGCGCTGACGCTGGCCGCCGGAAAGTTCGTGGATGCTGCGCTTGCCGTGGTGTTGCAAGCCCACCAGCTCCAGCAGCTCTTCGCAGCGCTTCTCGCGCTCCACTCCCCCCATGCCACGAATCTTCAAGCCATAAACAATGTTGCCCGCCACGTTCAGGTTGGGAAACAGTGCATAGTTCTGGAACACCATGCCCACGTCGCGGCGCTCGATGGGCAGGCGGGTCACGTCCTGATCGCCGAAAAGCACCTGGCCCACATCCGGGCGCTCCAGGCCGGCGATCAGGCGCAACGTGGTGGTTTTGCCACAGCCGGATGGGCCAAGGATCGCCAGGGTTTCGCCGCCCTCGACGGTCAGGTTCAGGTCATGCACGGCCACGGTGCCATCGGCGAACGCCTTGCGACAGCCTTGCAGGCGGATAGTGATAGCGGTCATCGACGTTCTCCACGGGACAAACGGGCACTGATGGCCTGCAACGCAATCAGCAGCGGCACGATCATCAGCAAAAAGATCAGGGTGTAGGCACTGGCGATTTCCAGGCGCGCCGAGGCATAGCTGTCGGCCAGGCCCACGGGCAGCGTCTTGGTCATGGGGGTGTGGAGCATCCAGGTCAGGTTGAATTCACCCAGGGACAAGGTCACCACCATCAGCACGCCCGCCAGAATCCCCGCCCGGCAGTTGGGCACCACCACGCTGAAAAAGCGTTTGATCGGACCCGCGCCCAGACTGGCCGCCGCCTCCTCCAGCAGCGGCAGTTGCTGGCGTTGCATCACCGCCATCACCGGGCGTACCAGGAACGGCAAGGTGAACAGCACATGGCCAACCAAGATGAACAGCCAACTGCTACGAAAGCTGCCGAACTGGCCGTAGGTGAGCAGCAAGGCCAGCGCACTGGCCAACCCCGGCATCGCCACCGGCAGCACCATCAACTCTTCGAAGGCGCGACTGAAGCGGTTGTTCATCCGCACCAGCGCGTAGGCCGCCGGCACGCCGATCACGCAGACAACTACCGCGCAGGCCAGCGCCAATTGCAGCGACAACCACACGGTGGGCGAATAGGCCTGCCACACCTGGATCAACCAATCAAAGGTCAAGCCACTGGACAGCCCCACGAAAAAGTTGCGGGTCAAGCCGGCCAGCAAAGACATCAGCACCGGCACCAACATGAAGGCACACACCAGCAGGGTGAACAGCAGTTGCAGCACAAACAGTGATGAGCGTTTCACAGCACAGTTCCCGCGTTTTTCACCAGGCGTCGCGTGAGCAGCAACACCGCCCAGGTCACCACGCCAAGCACCACCGACAGCGCAGCGGCGACGGCAAAGTTGGCGTAGTTGGTGAATACGTTGTAGATCGCCACCGGGGTGACATTCAGTCGCGTGCCCAAGGTAAAGGCCGTGCCGAAGGCCCCCATGGACGTGGCAAAACAGATCGCGCCGCAAGACGCCAACGCGGGCGCCAGGCCCGGCACGATCACGTCGCACACCACGCGCCAATGCCCGGCGCCGAGGGAATGCGCAGCCTCCTCCAGGCTGCGGTCAAGGCTTTCGCACGCGGCCATCACCGTGAGGATCACCCGTGGAATCGAGAAATACAGGTAGCCCACAAACAGTCCCGCCAACGAATAGGCAAAGATCCAGCGCTCGCCGGCCAGTTGCAGGCCCAGTGAGGCCAGCAGGCCTTGCCGGCCAGCCAGCAAAATCACCAGGAAGCCCACCACCACACCGGGAAAGGCCAAAGGAAAGGTGAGCAATGCCACCAACGCCGAGCGCCCGAAAAACTGCTGCCGGGCGAGGAATACCCCGCTGATGCCGCCAATCACCAACGCGACCAGCGTTACCACCACGGCCAGGACCAACGTTTGCCCAAGGCTGCCCAAGTACTGCGCACTGCTGAGCACCTGCCAGTACCCGCTGCCGTTGCTGTCGCGGCTGTCGGCACCGAGCACCACCAAGTGCGCCAGCGGCAACAGCCAGAACGCGAGCAGCACCGCAAAGGCCGGGGCCAGCGCCCAGACCGCATGTCTTGACGATGCTGCCACTTACTTGACCTCGTTCAGGTAACGGGCGGCGAAGGCTTCCTGCACGGCGGCCATTTTTTCGTAGTCCACCACCCCGGCGCGGGCGTAGTCGCTGTCGGGCAGGAACTGTGCAGCTACGTCAGCCGGCATTTTCATCGGGCGCACCGGGCGCAGGTAGGCCTTGGCCCAGAGTGCCTGGCCTTCGTCCGACAGCACGAAATCGAGGACCTTTTGCGCATTGGCGCGGTGCGGCGCGTTAGCCACCAGGCTCATCACATAGGGCACGCTGATACTGCCTTCCTCCGGGATCACGAAGGCGACGTTGGCCTTGTCCTTGTAGCGCGCGCGGTAAGCGTTGAAGTCGTAGTCCACCAGGATCGGCAACTCACCAGACAGCACGCGCGCATAGGCCGTTTGCTTGGGCACGATGGGCGTGTTTTTCGCGAGCTTTTGGAAGTAATCGATGGCCGGCGCAAAGTTGTCCAGGTCGCCGCCCATGGCGCGGTTGATCGCCACTGCCGAGACGTAGCCGACAAAGGCGCTGGACGGGTCGAGGTAACCAACCATGCCTTTGTATTCCGGCTTGAGCAGGTCAGCCCAACTGTGCGGCACCGGCAAACCACCGAGCGCATCGACGTTGACCATAATGCCCAAGGTGCCGGAATGGATCGCGAACCAATGGCCGGCGGGGTCTTTCAAACCTGCAGGAATCTGGTCCCAGGCCTTGGGTTTGTAAGTGTCGACCACTTCAGCTTTTTGCGCCTGCAGGCCGAAGGTCACGCCGTAGTAAACGACGTCCGCCACCGGTGCGGCTTTTTCCGCCACCAACTGTGCCAGAGACTGGCCGGAGTTCTTGTTGTCCAGCGGCACTTGCACACCGGTGCTGGCGGCGATGGCCTGGAGTTGGGTGCCCCAGTCGGCCCAATCCGGCGGGCAGTTGTAGCAGATTGCAGTGTCGGCGGCCTGGGCCAGGCTGGCCGCACCGCAGAGCAGCACGGCTGCCAGGGTTTTACTGAGTGCGCGCATCATGGGTTTCCTCGTGGGATTGAGTACTGTCGCCCGGCCGGATATGGCAAGGCAGGCAATGGGACGTCGGGGCATTGCCGGCGATTTGCGCCAGCAGTTGGTCAATTACGGTGCTGGCCAGCAAGGCGATGGGCTGCACCACGCTGCACAGGGTCGGGTGCATCTGAGTGCCGAGGCTGATGCCGTCGAAGCCCATCACCGAGAGTTGTTCGGGCACGTTCCAGGCGTTACGGCGCAGTTCGGCGATCAGGCTGATTGCCAGAAAGTCGTTGGAACACACCAGCGCGGAGGGCGCATCAGCACCTTGGAGAACGGGTTGGATGGCGGCGAATTCGGCCTGGGTGTGGGCCGGCATTTCGATCACTGAGCGGGGCTCAAGGCTGTATTCGAGCATGGCATCGCAATAACCGGCGTAGCGCAGGCGGGCACGGTCGGACTGCAACGCGGGGCCGGCGACCATGCTGATGCGTCGATGGCCCGCATCCAGCAGATAACGGGTAGCCATTGCCATGCCGGCGCGGTTGTCGACCGACACGGCGCTGTAGTCGGGGTTGTTCGGTTGGTGGTAGGCCAGCACGAACGGGGTCTGTTCGGTGTTAAGGCTGCTGAGCACGCTGTTGCTTTCGGCATCGGTGACCGTCAGCACCAGGCCGTCGACACGCTGGCGCAGCAGCTCTTCGACCACACTGCACTCGCGTTCGCTGCTGTAGTCGGTGGTCGCCAGCAACAGGCTGTAGCCGCGCGCCCGCGCCGCACGTTCCATGGCCTGGAACTGTTCAGCGAATACCGGGTTGAGCAGGTTGGGCACCACCACCCCAATCAACTGGGTGGTTTGCAGGCGCAGTTGGCGGCCCAGCAGATTGGGGCGAAAGCCCAGCTCACGGGCGGCGGCGAACACCTGCTCACGGGTGGTCGGGCGCACCTGGTCAGGGGAAGCAAAGGTACGGGCGGCGGTGGCGCGGGATACCCCAGCCAGCCGTGCTACGTCTTTCAGGTCAGTCATTGTCACTCGCTTGAGATCGATCTCATTGGCGAGGACAGTAGCGGGGGAATATGGCAGGACGGTGGTGGGAGGGTTACGGTTTGATGACAGCAAATACCCTGCAGCAGGATGAACAGCGATCCAAATGTGGGCCGGTGTCTCTCCATAGACAGTCATACTCCTGGGCTAGTCTGGAAAAATCGGGCACGCAAAATCCGCCCACTAACCTTTCGATTCGATCCAAGTGCGGGCACAATGCGTGTCCTTTTTTGGCAGGCACCGCCGCAGGCTCTCAAAAATGATCAAAACGCCGTACTACCTCATCGATAAACAGAAGCTTCTGGTCAACATGCAGAAGATTGCTTACGTGCGCGAGCAGTCCGGCGCCAAGGCGTTGCTGGCGCTCAAGTGCTTTGCCACCTGGTCGGTGTTCGACCTGATGCAGCAATACATGGACGGCACCACGTCGTCGTCGCTGTATGAGCTCAAGCTCGGTCGCCAGAAGTTCGAAGGCGAGGCGCACGCCTACAGCGTGGCCTGGGCCGACGATGAAATCGAAGAGATGCTGAATAACTGCGACAAGATCATCTTCAACTCCATCAGCCAGCTGCAGCGTTTTGCCGAACGTTCCGAAGGCAAGACCCGTGGCCTGCGCGTGAACCCACAGGTGAGCAGTTCCGACTACCTGCTGGCCGACCCAGCGCGTCCATTCAGCCGCCTGGGCGAATGGGACCCGGTGAAGATCGAAGGTGTGATCGAGCAGATCTCCGGCTTCATGTTCCACAACAACTGCGAGAACGGCGACTTCAGCCTGTTCGACAAGATGCTGGGCGTGATCGAAGAACGCTTCGGCGCGCTGCTGCACAAGGTCGAGTGGGTCAGCCTCGGCGGCGGCATCCACTTCACTGGGGAAGACTACGCGGTGGACGCGTTCTGCGCGCGCCTGAAAGCGTTCTCCGAACAGTACGGCGTGCAGGTGTACCTGGAACCCGGCGAAGCGGCGATCACCAACAGTGCCTCCCTGGAAGTCACCGTGCTCGACACCCTCTACAACGGCAAGAACCTCGCCGTGGTAGATAGCTCCATCGAAGCCCACCTGCTGGACCTGCTGATCTATCGCCTCAATGCCAAGCTGGCACCGAGCGATGGCGAACACACTTACATGGTGTGCGGCAAATCCTGCCTGGCCGGGGACATTTTCGGCGAGTATCAATTTGATCGTCCGCTGGCCATCGGCGATCGGCTGTCGTTCATCGACACCGCAGGCTACACCATGGTCAAGAAAAACTGGTTCAACGGCCTGAAAATGCCGTCCATCGTAGTGAAACAACTCGACGGTACTGTCGAAGTGGTTCGTGAATTTGGTTACGACGACTACCTGTCCAGCCTTTCGTAAGCTGGCGGATAAAGGAGAGATAAAGCAATTGAAAAAGAACGTTCTTATCATTGGTGCAGGAGGTGTCGCCAAGGTGGTGGCCCACAAGTGCGCGCAGCACAACGACGAACTCGGTCGTATTGCTATCGCGTCGCGCAACATCTCCAAATGCCAGGCCATCATCGACAGCGTCAAGGCCAAGGGTAGCCTCAAGGTTCCCGCCGATATCCAAGCCTTCGCGCTGAACGCCCTGGACGTGGAAGCGACCAAGGCCCTGATCCGCGAGACCGAATCGCAGATCGTCATCAACGTCGGTTCCGCGTTCCTCAACATGTCGGTCCTGCGGGCCTGCATCGACACCGGCGTTGCGTACCTCGACACCGCCATCCACGAAGAGCCGGGCAAGGTCTGCGAGACCCCGCCGTGGTACGGCAACTACGAGTGGAACCACCTGGAAGAGTGCAAACAGAAGAACATCACCGCCATCCTTGGCGTGGGCTTCGACCCGGGTGTCGTCAACGCGTATGCCGCGCTGGCGCAGCAACAGCATTTCGACCGCATTGATTCGATCGACATTCTCGACGTCAATGCCGGCTCCCACGGCAAATACTTCGCCACCAATTTCGACCCGGAAATCAACTTCCGCGAGTTCACCGGACAGGTGTGGAGCTGGCAGAACAGCCAGTGGACCAGCAACACCATGTTCGAAGTCAAACGCACCGACGACCTGCCGGTAGTCGGTTCGCAGAACCTTTACCTCACCGGCCACGATGAAGTGCACTCGCTGTCGAAAAACCTCGACGTGCCCAACGTGCGTTTCTGGATGAGTTTCGGCGAACACTACATCAACGTGTTCACCGTACTGAAGAACCTCGGCCTGCTCTCCGAGAAGCCGGTCACCACCGCCGAAGGCCTGGAAGTCGTGCCGCTGAAACTGGTCAAGGCCGTGCTGCCCGACCCGTCTTCGCTCGCACCGGGCTACACCGGCAAAACCTGCATTGGAGACCTAGTCAAGGGCACCAAGAATGGCCAGCCACGCGAGTTGTTCATCTACAACGTGGCGTGCCATGAAGAAGCCTTTGCCGAAACCGACAGCCAGGGCATCTCCTACACCGCAGGCGTACCACCGGTGGCCGCTGCGCTGCTGGTCGCCCGTGGCGAATGGGATGTGAAGCACATGGCCAACGTCGAGGAACTGCCAGCCGAGCCGTTCCTGAAAGCGCTGGACGTGATGGGCTTGCCGACGCGGATCAAAGACGAGCACGGTGATCGTGCCTGGGATGCAATTGCCTGAATAGGCAATCGTTGACCGAACAAAAAATGCGTCCTGAGGGGCGCATTTTTTTTGATGCCAACCCACCCTACTGTAGGAGCGAGCCTGCTCGCGAAGAACGTCAACGAAGACGCGGGCATTCTGGATGCACGCGGTGCCTGTTGGTTTTTCGCGAGCGCCTACAGAGGTTGTCGGTTATTCGAGGTTCCGCGCTGAATTGCTCAGCGCCCGCGAACACTGCAACAACGCCGGCGCCAGTTGCTTCTGCGCATCCGCCCTGCTCCACCGACTGGTCGGCGCCACCACATGCACCGCTGCCACCGGCCGGCCATTGGCACCCAGTACCGGCGCGCCGATGGTCATGTCGCCCAGGAACAGCTCCTGGCCATTTACCGCATAGCCCTGCTCGCGCACTTGCTGCAACGACTCCAGAATCCTGTCGACCTCGGTCAATGTCTGGCTGGTATGCGCAATGCGCTGGCTGTTCTCGATCAACACCAACGCCTCCTCCTGCGGCAACGCGCTCAAATACGCCCGCCCCGACGCCGTGCAGTACATCGGTACCCGCGAGCCAATCGGCATGTGCACCGGCACGAAACCCGAGCTGACGAAGCGTGCGATGTAGGTCATGTCGTAGCCCGCAGGCTCGGTAAGGCACGACGTCTCGCCGGTCAATCGCGTCAGTTCCGATAAAAACGGGTTGGCCACCTCGATCAACGAATGCGCATCCAGATAGCTGAAGCCCAACTCCAACACCCGAGGTGTGAGTTGGTAATGCCGTGTGCGCGAGTGTTTCCGAAGGTAACCCAGGCTTTCGAGCGTAAATACCATGCGCTGGGCCGAACTTTTGGTCATGCCGGCGGCCTCGGCCACCTCCGCAAGGCTCATGCTGCGGCGCTGTGCGCTGAATGCCTTGAGCACCGACAGGCCTTTTTCCAGGGATTGGTTGTGCAGACTGTTGCGATCTTCGGACATGGCGTACTCGTGGTCAGGTCGATCAGGCGTGGCGATATTTCTACCTTAAATTACAAAAATAGACCATCTAATATCGCATATCGATACGACTGCTTCATTTTTTCAATTTTGTGTAGCGATATACGATTTTTATTAATCGAAATGGCACAGAGCTTGCGATTTCATCGGCAGCCGCTTGCGGTACTGACTTTCCGTTTTCCTTCTGGAGTAACCCGATGAACAGTCTTTCGCCCTTGTTTCGCCGCCTTGCCTTCGGCCTCTGCGCCACGTTCTGCGTTACCGCCGTGCACGCAGAAAGTGCGTCCTCTTACAAAGTCGGTGCAACGGCCAGTGGTTCGCCGTTTACCTTCCTCGACATCAAGAGCAACAGCATTCAGGGCGTGATGGTTGATGTCGCTGAAGCCGTAGGCAAGGCCGGCGGTTTCACCAGCCAGATCGAGCAGACCAACTTCGCCGCGCTGATCCCCTCCCTCACCTCCGGCAAGCTCGACTTCATTTCCGCCGGCATGCTCAAGACCGAAGAGCGCACCAAGGTCGTCGACTTCAGCGCCCCGGTTTACGCGTACGGTGAAGGCCTGATCATCAATGCCGACGACAACGCCGCTTACCCTGATCTCATGCCACTCAAGGATCAGGTGGTCGGCGTGCAGGCCGGCACGATCTTCTATGACCAGCTGAACAAGCTCGGCATCTTCAAGGAGATCCGCACCTACGATTCCATCGGCGAGATGGTCCGCGACCTCTCCCTGGGCCGCATCAAGGCCGCTGTGGGCGACCAACCAGTGGTGGCCTACCAGATCCGCCAGAAGCTGTTCAAAGGCGTGAAGCTCGCTCCTGACTACACGCCCAGCAACGTCGGCGAAGTCTGCCTGGTGGTGCGCAAGGGCGATGCGCAAACCCTGGAGCGCCTGAACACCGCCATCGCCAGCATCAAGGCTGACGGCACCCTCGACAGCATCCTCAAGAAGTGGGGACTTGATACCCAGGTGCGCCCATGAAGCCGGCTGAGTTCCTGCAAAACGCCCTGGACTTCCTGCCGATCCTGCTGCAAGGCGCCTGGGTGACGATCCAGATCACCGTGCTGTCGTTCCTGCTCAGCAGTGCGCTCGGGTTGGTACTGGCGCTGCTCAAGCTGTCGCCGATTCGTGCACTGTCTTGGACGGCCAGCACCATCATCAACGTGATCCGTGGCCTGCCAATCATTGTGCAGCTGTTCTACATCTACTTCGTACTGCCCGACATGGGCGTGCACCTCACCGCGTTCTATGCGGGTGTGATCGGCATGGGCATCGCCTACTCGGCGTACCAGGCCGAGAACTTCCGTACCGGCATCATTGCCGTCGAACAAGGCCAGCGCGAAGCTGCCGAAGCCTTGGGGATGCGCTCGGCGCTGATGATGCGCCGGGTGATCCTGCCACAAGCGTTTCGCATCGCTCTGCCGCCCTACGGCAACACCCTGGTGATGATGCTCAAGGACTCGTCCCTGGTGTCGACCATCACCGTGGCCGAGATGACCCGACAGGGCCAGCTGATCGCCTCGTCGACCTTCCAGAACATGACCGTCTACACCCTGGTCGCCCTGCTCTACCTGCTGATGAGCCTGCCGCTGGTGTATGGCCTGCGCCGCATGGAACAACACCTGGGTCGGAGGAAAAAAGCATGATCAACATTCACCAACTGCACAAACACTACGGCAGCCACCGCGTACTGCACGGTGTCGACCTGAACGTGGCCAAGGGCGAAGTGGTGTGCCTGATCGGCCCCTCGGGCTCGGGCAAATCCACCCTGCTGCGCTGCATCAATGCACTGGAAGCCTACGACGGCGGCGTGATCACCGTGTTCGGCGAAACCGTGCAGCGCGGCAGCAAGACCGTGCACGCCCTGCGCAGCCGCATGGGCATGGTGTTCCAGCGCTTCAACCTGTTCCCCCATCGCACCGTGCTGGAAAACGTGATGGAAGGCCCGGTGTACGTCAAAGGCGAACCGCCCACGCAAGCCCGCGAAGAAGCCCTGGTGTTGCTGGAAAAGGTCGGCCTGAGCGCCAAGGCCGATGCTTACCCGGAGCAACTCTCCGGCGGCCAGCAACAACGCGTGGCCATCGCCCGCGCCTTGGCGATGAAACCCGACGCCATGTTGTTCGACGAACCCACCTCCGCCCTCGACCCGGAACTGGTGGGCGATGTGCTGGCGGTGATGCGCACCTTGGCCGACGAAGGCATGACTATGATTGTGGTCACCCACGAAATGGGCTTTGCCCGCGAAGTCGCCGACCGCGTGTGTTTCCTGCATGGCGGTTACATCGTCGAAAGTGGTGCGGCGGAACAGGTGCTGGGCAATCCGCAGCATCCGCGTACCCAGGATTTCCTGCGGCGGGTGCTGCACCCCACTGGCGATACGCGGAGCCTGTCATGAAGTCATTGTGGTCCGCGACGGCGCCCTCGGTGGTGCCGACACCTGCGTTGAGGGAGTCGATGAAGGTGGATGTGGCGATTGTCGGGGCGGGATACACCGGCTTGTCGACCGCACTGCACTTGGCCGAGTGTGGTGTCAGCGTGTGCGTGCTGGAAGCCAATGAGCCCGGTTGGGGGGCATCTGGACGCAATGGTGGGCAGGTCAATCCCACGCTCAAATACGACCCCGAGCAACTGGTGCAGATGTTCGGGCCGGAGCGCGCCGAACCGTTGATCTCGACCGTGTCGAGTTCAGCAGACCTGGTGTTCAAGCTGATCGAAAAGCACGGCATTGATTGCGCGCCGGTACGCAAGGGCTGGATGCAGGTGTCATACACCGAAAAAGGCGTCGCCGGGTTGCACGCGCGAGCGGATCAGTGGGCGCGGCGCGGTGTGCCGGTGCAGCGTCTGGATGCGTCGACGGTGGCGTCACGCATGGGCAGTGACGCATTTGCCGGCGGCTGGCTGGATGGTCGTGCAGGGGCGATTCAACCGTTGGCGTATGCCCGTGGATTGGTGGGCGCGGCATTGGCGGCGGGTGTACGCATTCATGGGCAGAGCGCGGTGACCGACTTGCGGCGCCAGGGAGCGGGCTGGCAATTGCAGACGGCTTCGGGTGCACGGGTCATGGCCGATCAAGTCGTGCTGGCCACCAACGGCTACAGCGGCAACCTGTGGCCGGGCATGGCGCAGAGCGTCCTTGCGGCAAACAGCTTTATCGTCGCCACCACACCGTTGAGTGGCAGCGTCGCCGAGCGCATCCTGCCGGGCCAGGAAACCGTCTCCACCGCGCAAAGGCTGCTGCTGTACTTTCGCAAGGACAGCCATGGGCGCTTGTTGATGGGCGGCCGCGGGCTGTTCAACGACCCCACTTCACCGACGGATTTCGCCCACCTGGAACGCTCGCTGGCGCTGCTGTTTCCGCAGTTGGGGCCACTGCAGTTCGAGTATCGCTGGGCCGGACGTATCGCGATCACGCGGGACTTCATGCCCCACGTTCACCAGCCCGCGCCGGGTTTAACGTTGGCACTGGGCTGCAATGGGCGCGGGATCGCACTGTGTACCAGCCTGGGGCAACAGTTGGCGGGCAAGTTGTGTGACAGCCAGGCGGAGTTCGCCTACCCGGTGACACCGTTGCAACGGCTACCGATGCATGGGTTGCAGCGTTTCTACATCGGGGCGGGGGTGGCGTGGTATAGCCTGTTGGACCGGTTGAACATCGTTTGAATCGCTAAACACTCTAAAGAGCTGTCAACACTCACAGGTTACTGAACCGACGCACCCTGCTAGCCTGAGCCAGTCGAACTCAATCCTCGTCTGGCTCACGCCTTTACCATGTGCGAAAGGAATCGTCCATGAACCCACAAACACACGCCGACAGCCTCCCCGCGCGCTTGGTCGGGTTGGTGTACAGCATCGCTTGCTACGTGGTTTTCCTAGTCACCTTTTTATACCTGATGGGGTTCTTGGGCAGCGTCGTGGTGCCCAAGAACATCAACGCGGGGCGACTTATCGACTGGCCACTGGCAACGTTGATCAACGGTTTGCTGATCATCCTGTTTGGTCTACAGCACAGCGTCATGGCGCGTAAACGCTTCAAGAGCAGGTTGACTGCACTCATTCCGACGGCGGCTGAACGCTCCACCTATGTGTTGTTCAGCAGTCTGGTACTGGGGGTGATGTTCTGGCTGTGGCACCCCATCACCTATCAGGTATGGCATATCGAAACAGCCTGGGCGAGGGCTTTGATAACGGGGCTGTTCTGGGCGGGGTGGTCCATTGTGTTATTGGCGACGCTGTTGATCAGCCACTTCGAACTCTTCGGGCTCAAGCAAGCGATTGACCGCTGGCGCGACACAGCGCAACACGCGCCAGTGTTCAGGACCCCGCTGCTCTATAAGATCATTCGTCACCCGCTGTATCTTGGGTTCCTGATTGCCTTTTGGGCTACGCCGGACATGACGGTCGGTCATTTACAGTTTGCGATGGGGCTGACGGTCTATCTCTTTATCGGCACCTACTTTGAAGAGAAGGATCTGACGGTGTTGTTTGGAGACAGGTATCGCGAGTATCAGGGAGAGGTCAGCATGATTTTTCCGATACCGAAGAGACGTTCAAAATGAAGCAACACAAATACTGAACAGGTCCCCGCCACAGGGGGAGATAAGCTCGCTCCCACGCAGAGTGAACTGACCCCACAAAGTTGGACGTTTACCCATCTCTGCCTGAGCGGCCTGAGTGCTGCCATCCGACGCGATCTAAAACACCGACCACCCAATCCGCTCACTCAACAACTCCAATGCCTTCATCCCCGCCAGCGAGTTCCCCGCCGCGTTCAACTCCGGTGACCACACGCACACCGTAAACTGCCCCGGCACCACGGCGACAATCCCGCCGCCTACCCCGCTCTTGCCCGGCAACCCCACGCGATAGGCAAAATTTCCCGCTTCATCATAGAGCCCGCTGGTGGCCATGATCGAGTTGACCTGCTTGGTCTGGCGCGCGGTGAGGACCTGCTCGCCGCTGTGGGCGCTCACGCCTTCGTTGGCCAGGAAACTGAAGGCCCGGGCCAAATCCAGGCAGCTCATTTGCAGCGCGCAATAATTGAAATAGCTGTGCAGCACCGCATCGACATCGTTGTGAAAGTTGCCGAACGACTTCATCAGGTAGGCCATGGCCGCGTTGCGCGCGCCGTGTTGGGCTTCGGACTCGGCGACGACGCTGTTGACCAGGATCTGCGGGTTGCCGGACAGACGCCGCACAAAGTCGCGCATCGACAAAATCGGCACGGCGAAGCGCGATTGGTTGATGTCGCAGATCACTAGCGCGCCGGCATTGATGAACGGATTACGCGGGCGGCCGCGTTCGAACTCCAGTTGCACCATGGAGTTGAACGGCTGCCCCGAAGGTTCGTGGCCCAGGCGTTCCCAGATGGTTTCGCCGCCGTGGTCGATGGCCTGCACCAGGCTGAACACTTTGGAGATGCTCTGCACCGAGAACAGCGTATCGGCATCACCGGCGCAGTAGGCCGCACCATCGTTGCCGTAAACGGCGATGCCGAGTTGGTTGGCGGGCACATCGGCAAGTGCGGGGATGTAGTCGGCGACTTTGCCGAGGCCGATCAGGGGGCGCACTTCGTCGAGGATCGACGAGAGCATCGCCTGCATGTCTTGTCCTGTCATCTGTGTTTGAATCACTGGCAAACGGGTCGCGGAGGATACTTCAATGCGCCCGAAAGCCCCACACAATCTCGACCACCCGTTCGGCGATCACCAGGTAGACAAGGATCAATAATAACTGCAGCGCCAGGTGATAACGCAGCTTGGCGAGCCGGCGAATACCGTCGCTGATATTCAGGAGCATCAACAGCGTCGACAGGATGATCAGGCCCCAGCCGGCCACGCTGGAGGCAAACACCCCGATAAACAAGTCACGCTGACCCAGCAACGTATTCGTCCCCGCCGCAAACAGCAGTGCACACACCAGCAAGTTTTTCACGTTGTCGAAGATCTGCGTGCTCAGATCGTTTTCCAACAACGCCATATACCGCTTCCATAACGTGCGCATGGCCAGTACCGGGTAGGGATCGCTCGTCAATCAAAGTAGTCCAAATGCCCGTACACTGCACCGTTGCGCTTACTCCATGAGGACTTTTGCATGAAATTGATGATCGGCCTGGCCGCCCTGCTGTTGGTATCGGCTTGCACCACGACCACACCCACCACGCCCCCCGCCCAAGACTCCGCTGCGTCAACATGCCTGGCCGGCGGCGGCACGATGAAGCAAGTCGGCAAGTTGCAGACCTGGAAGTGCATCACGCCGTACAGGGACGCGGGCAAGGCGTGCACCGATTCGAGCCAGTGCGAGGGTGAGTGCCAGACCAGCGTGACCACACAAACAGGCACCACACCGATCAGCGGCACCTGCCAGGTGGATAACAGCCACTTCGGCTGCTCGGCGACGGTGGAGAAAGGCAAGCTGGGGCGGGCGATCTGCGTGGACTGAGCCATATCCCCCTGTAGGAGCGGTTAGAAGTGCGCCACATCCGACACCCGCTCATCCAGCACGTCCCGCGCCAGCGCCCAGGCGCTTTCCCTGGATTCCACCACCAGCAGCGGGTAGCCCCAGGCCTTGCCGAACATCGCGGCAAACGGCTTGAGCGCCAAGCGTTGCGCGGCGCTGGGCTCCACCTGAATCATGCCTTTGACGTAGGTGCGCAGCGCCTGTTTGTTTTTCTTCATCCAGATCGACGCGTGCTTGCGCTCCTCGTGGGAGTGCTCGTGGTTGTTTTCATCCACGGATTTCTCGTGCAGCAGCACGAAGGATTGCTGGCGGGCCAGCAGGCTTTCGAAGGTCAGGAAGGCATCTTCCGGCCCGCCCTCGTTGGGTGCATCGAAGACGATTTTCACCACTGGGAATGTTGAACTGTCGAGTCGCATGGCAAAGCCCCTTGAGTAGCCGTTGATGAGAGTGAATCTCATCATAAGGCTCAACCCGCTGGACGGCATTGCACAGAATAGCCAGAATATTTCGCAATTCAGCCAAAACGTGAAGCCGCCATGCAACGCCACCGCCTTGATCATCGTGATCCCTCCAGAGTCAGGGACGCCGACCTGCTCCCGCGCGCCGTGGTGGCCGTGAACGCCACCAGCACGTCCGAGAGCTGGGAGCATGCCCCGCATTCCCATCGCAAGGGGCAGCTGATGTACACCCTGCGCGGGGTGATTCATTGCCAGATCGAGGCTGGCATCTGGATCGTGCCGCCCCAGTGCGCGCTGTGGATTCCCGGCGGCCTGCCCCATGCGGCGCGCGGTTCCGGCGAAGCGGAGGTGTATTGCCTGTTGATCGACCCGGACGCCGCCGGCGCCCTGCCCGCGCAATGTTGCACGCTGTCGGTGTCCGGCCTGTTGCATGAACTGATCAGCAAAGCCGTAAGCTTCCCGCAACTGTACGACGAGGACGGCGCACAGGGGCGCCTGATCCGCACACTGCTGGACGAGCTGGCCCAGGCGCCCATCGAGGACCTGCATCTGCCGATGCCCCGGGATCCGCGCTTGCGGCGCCTGGCCGACAGCCTGCTGGCCGACCCCGGCGACAAAGCCACGCTCGGCCAATGGGCCATGCGCATCGGCATGAGCGAGCGCAGCATGACGCGCCTGTTGCTGGAAGAATTTGGCTTGAGTTTCGGCCGCTGGCGCCGGCAGTTGCATGTGATCCTGTCACTGCAACGCCTGGCCAGGGGCGACAGTGTGCAGCGGGTCGCCCTGAACCTGGGCTACGAGAACGCCAGCGGCTTCATCACCATGTTCCGCAAGGCGGTAGGCCAGCCGCCAGCACGTTACCTGGCAGATCGCGCCGGGGCGCCAACGGCCAACGCCGCGGCAACCATTGCGTTGCACGCGCTCCAGACGCCGGATCAGCGCTGAACCGGAATACGAATATCACCGCCGCGACACTGGGTTTTCACACTTTTGGGGCAGCCGGCAAAGCGCAGTTCCTTGCTCAGGCACACGCGCACTTCGGACAGCACCTTGCCCTTGCAGATCACCGCCATGCTGTGATCGCCCATGGCGGGGTTGCTCTGGCGGAACAACTGTTCGATGTCCCGTGCTTCAAGGTAATTGGGCACATTGAATGGCTGCAGTTGCTGCGGGATCTGCACCGTGGCCAGCGCCGCGTCGGTGGCGTCCAGGTAACGCGTGGGTCCCAGGCCGCTGCACGTACCGTGTTTGGCCCACTCATGCTTGAGCAATGCCTGGGTGGGAAACATCAGCGCGCCCTTGGCAATGTCTTCGGCCGACAGCCGCGATTGCGGGTCACACGACGCCGGCCACCCGCCTCGGGCATACTGCGGCCATAACCCGTGCAATACAAAGCCGTAGCCTTTACCCGTGCATTGCTCGTTGCTCGGGTGCGTCAGGCAGAACGTGGGCGACCACGACAGTGACAACACATAAAAATCAAAATCCCCTGCCGGGCGTTGTTCTCGTGGTGCGGCCATTGCGCTGGTGGCAATGACCAGCCACACCATCATCCAGAATTTCATCCATCTGTTCCTTGAAAAAACACAACCCTATCGTACCTAGCCAGGATGATGGGGGTTACGCTGTAGCACCTTGTCGAGGATCCGATCGGTCTTCAACGCCTCGATCGCCTGTGAGGGGTGTTCGGCTTCCCCGCGAATATGGGCGTTCATGGCCAGCACATGATGCCATTGGATATGCGCGTGGCAAGGCACCTCCAGCACCTCGTCCACCTCGCCTTCAAGGCGCAGCGGCTGGTCTTCGAATACTGCAAACGTGATGCGCCCCTTGCTGCCGATCAGCTCGACCTTGTCTTCGCGGCGGTCGGCGACAAAGTTCCAGCAGCCCATGCCCAGCGCGCCGGACGCGAACGTCCAGCAGGCGGTCACCGCATCCTCGGCGGCGTAGCGCCCGGCCTGTCGCGCGGTAAAGCCCGAGACCTCGACGATATCCCCGGCCAGGTACTGGAATAGATCAAACCCATGGCTGGCCAGGTCGGCAAAGTAACCCCCACCGGCAATGAGCGGGTCGGTACGCCAATTGGCGGCGCTGGCGTCGTCGGCGCCCGGTGGCTTGCACAAGGTCCAGGTCAGGTGACGCAATTGGCCAATGCGCCCGTCCTGCAGCCACTGGCGCACTTGCTGGAAACGCGGCAGTGAGCGGCGGTAATACGAGACAAACAGATGCAGGCCGGCACGCTCGAAGGTGCGCTGCATCAATGCGCTTTGCTCGGCATTCAATGCCATCGGCTTTTCGACACAGCAATGCTTGCCCGCGGCGGCCACCATCAGGCTGTATTCCAGGTGGCTGTCGGGTGGCGTGGCGATGTACACCGCGTCCACTTCGGGATCGTTGATCAGAGCCTGGGCATCGGTGTAGAAGCGGGCAATCCCATGGCGTGTCGCATAATCGCGCACAGCCTCTTCACGGCGCCCCATCACGGCGACCAGCGCCGAACCTGGCGCTTTGTAGAAAGCGGGTCCACTCTTTAACTCAGTGACACTGCCACAGCCGATCATGCCCCAGCGTACGGTGCTCATCTGCTCTCCTCGTCCGTTTTGATCAATCGGGCAGTATCCACAACCCCACGCGTCAGCGCCATAACCACTTAGCATGACAATTGCATTACACTTTTATGACATTCATCCCACTGCGGGGGCACAGACGATGAAAATAAGGGCCACGGTCATTTGCGAACACGAGGGGCATATCCTCTTCGTACGCAAGGCCAGATCGAAATGGGCGCTGCCGGGCGGCAAGGTCGAACGCAATGAGCGCCCGGTCGGCGCGGCGGAACGCGAACTGGAAGAAGAAACCGGCTTGAACGTGGATGGCTTGCTGTACTTGCAGGAACTGAAGGCTCGCGACACCGTTCACCACGTGTTCGAAGCGTCAGTGGTGAACATCGCCGATGCAAAACCCTGCAATGAAATAATCGATTGCCAGTGGCACCCTTATGGCGCCATGGATGAACTGGACACCACCGACGCCACCCGGCACATCGTTAAATCCTTCCTGCGTCGCCTGTAGTTCAGCGCTCTGCCCGCTCACCACAACAATCGCCACAAAGAAACTCAAGCCCCTGGCTGCAGTAGCAACGCCACCAGCGCGCTCCACCCCGTCTGGTGGGACGCGCCCAGTCCGCGCCCGGTTTCCCCGTGGAAATACTCGTGGAACAACACCAGGTCGCGGCTGGCCGGGTCAGCTTCCAGCTGGGCGTACCCTGCCATCGACGGCCTTGAGCCATTTTCGTCGCGCAGAAACAGACGCGTCAGGCGCTGACTGAGGCTGTTGGCGACGTCCTCCAGGGAGGACAGGTAACCACTGCCGGCCGGGTACTCCACCGAGAAGTTGTCCGCGTAGTAGCGGTGAAACTCTCGCAACGACTCGATCAGCATGTAGTTGACCGGCATCCACAGCGGCCCGCGCCAGTTGGAGTTGCCGCCATACAACCGCGAGTCGGATTCGCCGGGTTGGTAGCTCGCACACAGGGTATTGCCGTTCATCTTCAACGCCAGCGGTTGTTCCGCGAACGCCTTGGACAGGGAGCGCACGCCAAACGCCGACAAGAACTCTTCGTCAGCCAACATGCGCCGCAACAAATCCTTGGTGCGCTCACCACGCAACAATGCCAGCAACAGGCGATTGCCCTGCCCCGGCTCGTTCCAGCGCGAGACCAATTTGGCCAGGTCCGGCCGGTGCTTCATAAACCCCAGCAAACGCTCGCGCAAACCTTCCAGGCCTTCATGCTCGCGCTGCTCCAGCACCAACACGGCAAACAGCGGCATCAGCCCGACGATCGAACGTAGGCGCACCGGCTCGTTCGCGCCGTCGGGCCGGTGCAGCACGTCGTAGAAGAACAGGTCCTGCTCGTCCCACAGGCCTTCCGCGCTGTCGTCGACGCGGTTGATGGCGCCGGCGATATACAGGAAGTGCTCGAAGAACTTCACGGCAATGTCGACGTACACGCCATTGCGCTTGGCCAGCTCCAGGGCGATGCGCATCAAGTCCAGCGCATAGGCCGCCACCCACGCGGTACCATCGGCCTGGTCCAGCTGGTAACCCGGTGGCAACGCGGCCGAGCGATCGAACAACGCGATATTGTCCAGCCCGAGGAAGCCGCCCTGGAACAGGTTGCGTCCCTCCGCGTCCTTACGGTTGACCCACCAGGAAAAATTCAGCAGCAGCTTGTGGAAAATTCGCTCAAGAAAATCCATATCGCCTACGCCAGTCAGCGCTTTGTCCTGCTGATAGACACGCCAACTGGCCCAGGCATGCACCGGCGGGTTGGCGTCGTCGAAGCGCCATTCATAGGCCGGCAACTGGCCGTTGGGGTGCATGAAACGGTCCTTCACCAACAGCAACAGCTGTTGCTTGGCGTATCCCGGATCGATCAGCGCGATGGCCACCGCCTGGAAGCCCTGGTCCCATGAGGCGTACCACGGGTATTCCCAGGTATCAGGCATCGAGAGGATGTCGAAGTTGGACAGGTGCCGCCAATGGGTATTGCGGATATGCAGGCGCTCGGACGGCGGCGCAGGTTGTGCCGGGTCGCCGTCGAGCCATTGGTTCACATCGAAATAATAGAGCTGCTTTGACCAGAGCAACCCGGCCAAGGCTTGACGCTGCACATTGCGCGCATCCTCATCGGCGATGTTGTGTTGCAAGGCGGCATAGAAGTCATCGGACTCCTGGCGGCGCTGTTCGAACAGCTTGCGGGCGTTGACCTGCGGCGCATCAACGGGGGCAAAACGCAGGTAGAGGGTTTTGTTTTCCAGGCCTGCCAGCTCAAGGATGAAGCGCGCCGCGACTTTGGTGCCGCGGTCACGGCGAATCGCCGATTGCACACCCGCGACCACGTAATCATTGATCCCGTCCTTGAACGGTCCCGGCGCCGGCCGCCCATTCAGCCGCGCAACGTTGGTCTCGTTCTCGCAAAACAACCACTCCACGCCGTCCTGGCCCCAGGCGCCGAGATGCCGATCAGGCAACTCAGGGTGGCGCGCCAGCACCTGTTCCCCGTCCATCGTCAATTGCGGCTTGGGCGCGTCGAAGGTCCAGCTCCAGTCATTGCGCGCCCAGAGTTGAGGCACTACCTGCACGCGCGTCGACTGCTCCGAACGGTTGTGCACAGTCACGCGCATGAAAATGTCGTCGGGCTGATGCTTGGCATATTCGACGCTGACATCGCAGTAACGGTTGTCTTCGAACACGCCGGTATCGAGGATTTCGTACTCGGCATCCGCCAGGCCACGGCGGGCGTTTTCGCTGATCAGGTCGTCATAGGGAAAGGCGGCATGCGGGTATTTGTAGAGCATGCGCATATAGGCATGGCTCGGTACGCCGTCGACGAAAAAATACAGTTCCTTGACGTCCTCACCGTGGTTGCCCTCGGCGTTGTTGAGGCCGAACAAGCGCTCCTTGAGGATCGCATCGCGCTCGTTCCACAGGGCCAGGCCCAGGCACCAGCGTTGTGCCTTGTCGCTGAACCCCGCCAAACCATCCTCGCCCCAGCGATAGGCACGGCTGCGCGCGTGTTCATGGGGGAAATAGGTCCAGGCGTCGCCATCGGCGCTGTAGTCTTCGCGCACCGTGCCCCATTGGCGTTCGCTTAAATAAGGGCCCCACTCGCGCCAACGTTCGGCATCCTGCTGCGCCAAGCGTTGGCCTTCGAGGGTTCCAAGTATCCGGTTGTCGGGTGTGGCCGTCATCGGGTCCTCCATCGCCTACCCAGTGAGAGGCAGTGTAGAGCCCAATGACGTCCGGGCGCACATGAAGACTTAGAAGATCGCGTAGGTGTAGTTGAAGATCAGGCGGGTTTGGTCCTGGTCGGCGGTGCCGGTGTTTTTACCGTGATAGGTGCCGGTACGGAAAGTCGTACCAAACCCTTTCAGCGGACCGGCCTGCACGACGTAGTCCAGGCGGAAGTCGGCTTCGTTTTCTTTCTGGTCAGGGCCACCGGCCACCTTCGACTTGATGTCCCTGCCGTCCAGGTAAGCCACGGACGCCTTCAGACCCGGCACATAGGCCTTGAAGTCATACGAGTACTGACCAAAGTTGACCTGCTCGCCCGCACGGGAGAACTGGCCGACCACGGCATCGGTGAACAGGTAGAAGTCGCTGCCGCCGGCGCCTTGTGCGTGCGGGTCGGCCAGGCTGCCCTGGTTCACCCACACGAAGCCGCCGTCATCACCCACGCCAATGTGGCCAAGCATCAGGCTGCTGCCGCCCAACTGGTAGGTGAAGGCCGCACTGTAGGTTTTGTTGTCCACTTCGTTGGCGTGCTTGGCGTAGCCACCGTTGTTGTTGAACTGGTAACCGCTCTCGCCGTTCTTGCCGTCGCTGGAGCTGTCGAAGTAGCGCAGGTCGGTCTTGAACGACTGATCATTGCCCAGCGGCAGCACGTGGACCAGGCCGAAGTAGTTCTGTTTGTAGAAGTCCTGCAGTTGCGCGTAGTAGTACTGCAACGTCAGGTTTTTCGCGATCACGTTGTCGGAAGAACCAAACGGTTTGTAGTCCACCCCACCGAATTTGAAGCTGTCGCTGTCGCGGGTACCGCCTGCCACGCTCAAGCCCGTGGAGTTGCTGGAAGCACGGCCTTCGGCGCGTTTCAGTTCACCGCCGGTGAAGGTGACATTGGGGATGTCATTGGAGGTGAGGATGCCACCGTCAAAGGTCTGCGGAGCCACGCGACTGTCGTTGGAAACCAGGATCGGCAACACCGGCGCCAAGCCGCCACCGACATGCAATTCGGTCTGGGAAATGCGGAACTTCACGTTGCCCGCCGCGCGACCGAAGGAATCCGCAGGCTCGGTGCCGTTGTTCTTGGTCGGGAAGAAGCTGTTGCCGTTGCCCGAGAGGCCCGCGCCCGCCGTGTGGCCATCACCGCCATCCAGACGCAGCGCGCCGAAAGCCATGACGTCAAAGCCCAAGCCGATGGTGCCTTGGGTGAAACCGGATTTGTAGTCAAAACGCAGCGCGGTTGCGGCTTCGCGCAGGTCGTTGTTGGTCCCCGAGCGGTTATCCGCGCTGTAGTACATGGTCCGCGAACTGATGGCCGCATGACTGTCTTCCAAGAAGCCGCTGTGACCGTTGCCGGTGCCCAGCGAACCGAGCCCGAAATCATCAGCGAACGCCTGTTGTGCAAGAACGGCGGCGGTGATCGACAACGCCAGTGTAGAAATTTTCATTAACGACAGCCCCTAAACATTTTTTTATGTGTCTGGTGTGCATAACGGCGTTTTCATCCTTGCAAACGTGACGATTCTTTCATGCCGACCAGGGCGGAATCCGTGAAGAATTAGTTAGGAAAGCCGCCGTTAAATGAAATTTCTCACGGGCTGTTTTTTGTCATATTCACGTCATCTCATTCATTTGCAGAATGAAGTCCTGAGGAATCTTCGTTTGCAAGGGTGCTTTGCGCTCAACAAAATCCAGGCAAAGGCCACCTCTACCGCTATAGCCATCAGGAATTTTTCTATGCCCAGCACCGCACATGTCAGCCCCGACCAGATCCGTAGGGGCTTTTCCAAGGCCATGTCCGACATGTACCGAGATGAAGTTCCCTTGTATGGCGCCCTGATGGAGCTGGTGGCCGAGACCAATGCCCACGTACTCGACACCCAGCCGCAGCTGGCGCAGCAGCTGCAACGCACCGGCGAAATACAGCGCCTGGACATGGAACGCCACGGCGCGATCCGCCTGGGCACCGCGGCAGAGCTGGCGACCATCAGCCGCCTGTTTGCCGTAATGGGCATGCAACCGGTGGGCTACTACGACCTGACACCGGCCGGCGTACCGGTGCACTCCACCGCGTTTCGCGCCGTGCATGAACAGGCGTTGCAAACCAGCCCGTTTCGGGTATTTACCTCATTGCTGCGCCTGGAACTGATCGAAAATCCCGACCTGCGCGCCTTCGCCGAAACCGCGCTGGCCAAGCGCTCGATCTTCACCCCTGGCGCCCTGACGCTGATCGAACAAGCGGAAAAGGACGGCGGCCTCAACGCCGAGGACGCCGATGAGTTTATCCGCCAGGCCCTGGAAACCTTCCGCTGGCACCACACCGCCACCGTCACCGGCGCGCAGTACCAGCAACTGAGCGACCAGCACCGCCTGATCGCCGACGTGGTCGCCTTCAAAGGCCCGCATATCAACCACCTGACCCCGCGCACCCTGGACATCGACCAGGTCCAGGCCGCCATGCCCGGCAAAGGCATCACCCCCAAGGCTGTGATCGAAG
Organism: Pseudomonas simiae; assembly: GCF_000934565.1. Taxonomy (NCBI): domain Bacteria; kingdom Pseudomonadati; phylum Pseudomonadota; class Gammaproteobacteria; order Pseudomonadales; family Pseudomonadaceae; genus Pseudomonas; species Pseudomonas simiae. Next base: position 3,423,251 of record NZ_CP010896.1, read on the forward strand.
GCCCACCGCGCCGGCATTGCCCGATCCTGCTGCGCCAGACCAGCTTCAAGGCCCTCGACGAACCCATCGCCTTTACCGACGCTCAAGGCAGCCACAGTGCGCGCTTTGGCGAAATCGAACAGCGCGGCGTGGCGCTCACCCCCAAAGGCCGCGCGCTGTACGACCAGTTGCTGAACGCCGTGCGCGACGAATTGGGCGCCTTTCCCAATGAGGGCAACGCTGCACGTTATGTCGAATTGATGGAACGGCATTTCCAGGCGTTCCCGGATAACCACGCACAGATGCGCGAACAGGGCTTGGCCTACTTCCGCTACTTCGCCACCGAACAAGGTTTGGCGGCGCGCGGCACTGCCGCTCAACCGCGCACACTGGAAGCGCTGGTCGAGGCCGGCCACATCGATGTGGAGCCGTTGGTGTATGAGGATTTCCTACCGGTGAGTGCGGCGGGGATTTTTCAGTCGAACCTGGGGGATGCAGCCCAGAGTCACTACGCGGCCAACTCGAATCGGGCCGAGTTTGAAAAGGCGCTAGGACGTCGGACGATTGATGAATTGAAGCTGTATAGCGAGACGCAGCAACGCTCTATCGATGAATGCACAAAGGCACTGCTGGCCTGAAATGAAGTGCCCACCCGACTCACCAGCACAATCCTTGCGCCGCAACAGTCCCCAGAGCCGGGTGGGCGGTCGGCATGATAGGCAGAGAGAAGCATCCTGTCCCCCAGACAATTCTGAACAAATATGTCCGTCCCTGCTGTAGGAGCAAGCTTGCTCCTACAGGGGAGGCGTTTTGGTTTACCCCAGCTTTGCGACAATGTCGTCTTTGATCAACAGCCGCTTCTTCTTCAGCTTCTCCACATCCTCATCGCTGGCGCTTGCCGATTCTGCCTTCAGCACCTCCTTATCAGCGTCATCGTATTGAGTGAGCAGCGAGTCCAGGCGTTTATCGCTCGCCCTGCGTTCGTGAACGACTTCCTTGCTCAACCCCAAGTCCTGATACAGGTCGTGTTTCACTGGCATGGCGTACCTCCGCAAGTTGATCAATGGCTTACGCCCTAGAAGCTAGACCATTGCGAGGGGTCTTGTCATGTCCGGGGTCAATACAGCCCCGTTCGTCGCAGCGCGGGCGTTTTGATCAAACCTTTGCCGCCCCCTGCCCTCCACTCTAGATAGCCAACCGAGGGAGACCGGTTTCATGACTCATGCTGCCACTGATATCGACACCCAATGCATCAACACCCTTCGCACCTTGGCCATGGACGCCGTGCAGAAGGCCAATTCCGGCCATCCGGGCACGCCCATGGGCCTGGCACCGGTGGGGTATACGTTGTGGAGCCGCTTCCTGCGCTATCACCCCCAGCATCCCGACTGGCCCAGCCGTGACCGTTTTGTGTTGTCCGTTGGTCATGCCTCGATGCTGCTGTATTCGCTGCTGCACCTGGCCGGCGTAGTGGAATTGGATGCCAACGGCAAGCGCACCGGCCAACCCGCGGTCAGCCTGGACGATATCAAGCAATTTCGACAAGCCGGCTCCAAGACCCCCGGCCACCCCGAATACCGCATGACCACTGGCGTGGAGACCACCACGGGCCCGCTCGGCCAGGGCTGTGCCAACAGTGTCGGCATGGCCATGGCCGAACGCTGGCTGGCCAAGCGCTTCAACCGCGAAGAAAAAACCTTGTTCGACTACAACGTCTATACCCTGTGCGGCGACGGCGACATGATGGAAGGCATCAGCGGTGAAGCCGCGTCCTTGGCCGGTCACTTGAAGCTGGACAAGCTGTGCTGGATCTATGACAACAACACCATCAGCATTGAAGGCCACACTGAACTTGCGTTCAGCGAAGACGTGATCCAGCGCTTCCAGGCGTATGGTTGGCACACCCTGCACGTTACCGATGCCAACGACTTGCAAGCCCTGAGCAATGCCTTGGAAGCCTTTCATTGCAATCGTGGCGCACCCACGCTGATTGTGGTCGACAGCGTGATCGGCTATGGCTCACCGCACAAACACAACACGGCCGCCGCCCATGGCGAGCCCTTGGGCGAAGAGGAAATTCGCCTGACCAAGTCGGCGTATGGCTGGCCCGAGGACTCGAGCTTCCTGGTCCCCGAAGCAGCACGCGCGCAATTGCGTGATGCCCTGCTTGAACGCAGCGAGCCCCTGTATGAAAAATGGACCGAACACCTGTCCTTGCTGGAGCAGTTCGAACCGGAATTGGCCGATGAATTGAGACGTATGCGTGCCGGGGAAATGCCGGAACACTGGCAGAAGCACCTGCCGGACTTCGATACCGACCCCAAGGGCATCGCCAGCCGCGCCGCTGGCGGCGAGGTGCTGAATGCGTTCGCCGAACAGGTCCCCTGGCTGCTGGGCGGTTCGGCGGACTTGTCACCGTCGACCAAGACCAACCTTACCTTTGACGGTGCCGGGCGTTTCAGTGCCGACGACTACAGCGGGCGCAACCTGCACTTCGGCATTCGTGAGCACGCCATGGGCGCGATCGCCAACGGGCTGGCGCTGTCCTACCTGCGGCCATACACCTCGACGTTCCTGGTGTTCAGCGACTACATGAAACCGCCGATCCGCCTGGCGGCGATCATGGAGTTGCCGGTGGTGTTCGTGTTTACCCATGACTCGATTGGCGTGGGTGAAGATGGGCCGACGCACCAGCCGATCGAACACCTTACGCAGTTGCGCGCCACGCCGGGACTGCTGACCCTGCGGCCGGGCGATGCGAATGAAACCCTGGAGCTGTGGAAGGTTGCCCTGGCGCAAACCCATCGGCCGAGTTGCGTGGTGTTGTCGCGTCAGCCGTTACCGACGCTGGATCGTACAAAGTACGCAGCGGCGTCCGGGGCGGCCAAGGGGGCTTACGTGCTGGCCGCTGCCGACCACCCCAAGGTCCTGCTGTTGGCGACCGGCAGCGAAGTCGGCCTGGCCGTGGCGGCTTATGAGCAGCTGAAGACCGAAGGGATTGCCGCGCAAGTGGTGTCCATGCCCAGCTGGGAATTGTTTGAAGACCAGGACCAGGCCTACCGCGACAGTGTGCTGCCGCCGGCGGTGAACGCGCGGGTCGTGGTGGAACAGGCAGGCCCATTGGGCTGGGACCGTTATGTAGGCCAGACCGGCGCCAAGGTGGTGATGAACAGCTTCGGTGCGTCCGCGCCGTTGGCCAAGTTGCAGGAGAAGTTCGGGTTTACCGTGGAGAATGTGGTGAGGCAGGCCAAGCAGCAAATCCAACAGACCTGACAGCTTTTGTATAGGCGCCGGGCTTGTCGGCAAGCCCCGCGCCTACACAGGTTTAGAGTGCTTTCGCCAGGAAGGCGGCAGTCCGGCTTTTCTTGCTCTTCGCAACTTTTTGCGGCGTACCACTGGCCACCACCGTCCCGCCCAAATCCCCTGCCCCCGGCCCGATATCTATCACCCAATCACTCTGCGCCACCACCCGCATCTCATGCTCCACCACAACCACCGTATGCCCCGCATCCACCAAGTGATTCAACTGGCTGAGCAAGCGGTCCACATCCCGCGGATGCAGGCCTGTAGTCGGCTCATCCAGCACGTACAAGGTCGCGCCCCGCGCATTGCGTTGCAGCTCGGTCGCCAGTTTGATGCGCTGCGCTTCACCGCCCGACAGCTCGGTGGCCGGTTGGCCCAGACGCAGGTAGCCCAGGCCGATATCCCGCAGCACCTGCAACGAGCGCAGCACGCTCGGTTGTTCGGCAAACACTTCGACCGCCTGCTCGACCGTCAGCCCCAACACTTGGGCGATGGTCAAACCTCGCCATTTGACCGCCAAGGTCTCGGGGTTGTAGCGCGCCCCATGACAGGTCGGGCATGGCGCGTACACACTGGGCATGAACAGCAACTCGACACTGACAAACCCTTCCCCTTCGCAGTTCGGGCAACGCCCCTTGGCGACGTTGAACGAGAATTGCCCGGCATCGTAGTGCCGTTTCTTCGCCGCCGGTGTAGCCGCGAACAGCTTGCGCACATTGTCGAACAGCCCGGTATAGGTCGCCAGGTTCGAACGTGGAGTGCGGCCGATGGGTTTCTGGTCTACCTGCACCAGGCGGCGGATGTGCTCCAGACCGGCGTGGATGTGCCCGCCGCTGGTTTGCGGCGCATCGTCTTCCAGGCTTGGTTCTTCGTCATTTTCCACCACGCGCCCTAAACCGGCGCTCACCAGTTCCAGCAGCGCCTGGCTGACCAGGCTGGACTTGCCCGACCCGGAAATCCCGGTGACCGCCGTGAAGCAGCCCAGCGGAAAATCGACATTCAGGTCCTTGAGATTATTACGCGTCACACCTTGCAGTGTCAGCCAACCGGTGGGTTCACGGCGCTCTTGCTTGGAGACACGCTTTTCAGCGAACAGATAGGCGCGGGTCTGTGACGCCTGCACCTGTGCCAGCCCCGCAGGCGGGCCGCTGTACAGCACCTGGCCGCCATGTTCGCCGGCCGCCGGGCCAACGTCGATCAGCCAGTCGGCGCGGCGCATGGTTTCCAGGTCATGCTCCACCACAAACAATGAGTTGCCCGCCGCTTTCAACCGGTCCAGTGCGGTGAACAGTGCCTCGCCGTCCGCAGGATGCAAGCCTGCCGAAGGCTCATCCAGCACATAGATCACGCCGAACAACTGCGAGCCCAATTGCGTGGCCAGGCGCAGACGCTGCAACTCGCCGGACGACAAGGTTGGCGTGCTGCGCTCCAGGGACAGATAACCCAGGCCCAACTCGGTCAAGGTGCTGACCCGCTCCAGCAAGTCCTGGGCAATACGCTGGGCGGCGAGGCGTTTTTCCACCGAGAGTTTCATCGTGTCCTGCCCCGCCGCCACCGGCCGCAGTAACTCAGCCAATTGCGCCAATGACAACTGTGACAACTCACCTATGTCCACCCCGGCAAACTTCACCGACAGCGCAGCCTTGGTCAGGCGTTTGCCCTCGCACAACGGGCAGGCGCTGCCCTGCATGAACTGTGACACGCGCTTCTTCATCAGCGCGCTCTGGGTGTGGGCGAAGGTGTGCAGGATGTAACGCCGGGCGCCCATGAAGGTGCCCTGATAGCTCGGCTCCAGTTTGCGTTTCAGCGCATCGCGGGTCTGCTCCGGGGTAAAGCCGGCATAGACCGGTACGGTGGGAGTTTCTTCGGTGAACAGGATCCAGTCGCGCTGTTTTTTCGGCAGGTCGCGCCAGGGGATATCCACGTCGTAGCCAAGGGTCACCAGAATGTCCCGCTGGTTCTGGCCTTGCCACGCCAACGGCCAGGATGCCACCGCGCGCTGGCGGATGGTCAGCGAGGGGTCCGGCACCATCAGTGCTTCGGTCACTTCATACACACGGCCCAAGCCATGGCATTGCGGGCACGCGCCCTGGGGCAGGTTCGGCGAGAAGTCCTCGGCGTACAGCATCGGCTGTCCCGGCGGATAACTGCCGGCGCGGGAATACAACATGCGGATCAGGCTCGACAACGTCGTCACGCTGCCCACTGATGAGCGCGCGCTCGGCGTACCGCGCTGCTGTTGCAGGGCCACGGCGGGCGGCAGGCCTTCGATGCTGTCCACGTCCGGCACGCCCACCTGGTCGATCAGCCGTCGGGCATACGGCGCCACCGACTCGAAATAACGCCGCTGCGCTTCGGCATACACCGTGGAAAACGCCAGGGACGACTTGCCGGAACCCGACACGCCGGTGAACACCACCAAGGCATCCCGGGGAATATCCACATCAACATTCCGCAGGTTGTGTTCGCGGGCGCCACGCACACGGACGAAACCGGTTTGCTGGGCAGTGATTGCAGGCGTGTTGCGCTGTGAAGTCATGGACAACCTTGTCGGGCGGTGAGCACGCTGCGCACCCGTTGCGTCAGCGCTTCGGGGCTGTAGGGCTTGCTCAGCAGATGAATATCGGCGCTCAGCAGATGATTGCTGGAGAGAATGTCACGGGTGTGGCCGGAGGTGAACAGGACTGCCACCGGCGGGTTTTGCGCACGCGCCCAGTTGGCCAGGTCGGTGCTTTTGACGCGGCCGGGCATGACCACATCGGTGAAAATCAGCTCCGGCTGCAAACCGGCTTGTAGCTTGAGCATGGCCTGGTCACCGTCATCGGCCGTGAGCACGGTGTAGCCGGACTGTTCGAGTAACTCGACGACGGTCAGGCGCACGCCTTCATTGTCCTCGACCACCAGGATGGTTTCCTGGCCGCTACTAAGGGGGAGTTGGTCGATATGCACATCGAGGCTTTCCGGCTCCAGGCTGTGAGGGAAATACATCTGCACCACCGAGCCTTTGCCCTCCTCGCTCCACATCTCCACATGCCCGCCACTCTGGCGCACAAAGCCGAACACCATGCTCAGGCCCAGGCCGGTGCCATGGCCTTCGCGCTTGGTGGTAAAGAAGGGTTCGAACGCACGTTTCAACGTGGACTCGGACATACCCACACCGGTGTCGATGACCGCCAGGCGCACATATTCGCCCGGCTTGATGCCTTTACCCGCGCAATCGTCCGGATTAAGGATGATGTTCTCGCCGGTGATACGAATCACGCCCTCGCCGTTCATGGCGTCCCGGGCATTGATCGCCAGGTTGAGCAGTGCATTTTCCAGTTGGTTGCGGTCGACGTTGATAAACCACGAGTCCTGGGGCAGTTGCACATCGATATGGATGGTTTCCCCCAGCGCCCGTTGCAGCAGCTCGCCGAGGCCTGCGTAGATACGTTGCGGGTTGTAGACCGCCGGTGACAAAGGTTGGCGACGGGCAAACGCAAGCAATTGCGATGACAGCTTGGACCCGCGCTCCACCGCCGCAATGGCCGCGGCGACACGGCGCTGCACCTGGGCGTTGTCCGGTTCGTGGCGGGCCAGCAAATGCAGGTTGCCGGCGATCACTTGCAGCAGGTTGTTGAAGTCGTGGGCCACACCGCCGGTCAGGCCGCCGATGGCTTCGAGTTTCTGTGACTGACGCAGTTGGTCCTCGGCGGCCGAGCGCGCCTGCACTTCAGCGGCGACTCGTTGCTCCAGGTTGTGCGTGAGCTCCTGGCGCACCTGTTCGGATTTCACCAGCTCGGTGGTCTCCACCACAATCGCCAACACCCCCGCCGGTTGCTGGTTGTCGCCGGCGACGGGGCTGTAATACAGGTCCAGCCATACGGTTTCTGGCTTGCCGTTGCGCAACAGCACCAGGTCCTTGTTGTTGAATGACAGCGTGCCGCCTGCCAGGCAAGTGTCCACCACGTGACGGTTGAACTCGGCGACTTCCGGCCACCCCAGTTCTACCGGCGTTCCCAGCAAGTACGGGTGGCGACCACCGGCAAAGACCGAATAGCTGTCGTTGTAGATCATGTACCCCCATTGCCCCCACAGCATCACCATGGGCACGGGTGATGCCAGCATCATCTGCACGGTGCAGGTCAGGCTGGTGGACCATTTGTCGATAGGGCCCAGGTCGGTGGTTGCCCAATCGAAAGCGCGGATTCGCTGGGCCATTTCACCGGCCCAACCTTCACAGCCATGAGGGTTGGATAAAAATTGCATCATTGAACTCTGCGCAAAGAAAAGACAGCTGCGAAATTTGGAGCGCGTCAGAAGCTGATGGTTTCATCTTATATAACTTAGGGAGGAATGCCCGCAGAAACCACAGCCCCTAATGAAAATCCCGGCTGCGCACAGTGATGCCTTCCAGCAACGGCGTCAGGTCGGTGAGGCGCCCGGCGATCAGGTGCCGCACTTCACCCACCGCTTCCCAGCGCCCATCCACTTTCATCAGACGCGAGCCCACCAACGCCTGGCGTTGACGCTCAGCCAGATCGCGCCAAACCACCACATTGAGATTGCCGAATTCATCCTCCAGCGTGACAAAAGTCACCCCACTGGCTGTGCCGGGACGCTGACGACCGGTGACCAGGCCGGCAACGCTGACGTTGCGCCCATGCTCCACCGCCATCAGCTCCTGGGAACTGCGGCAGCGTCGCTTGCGCAGTTCCGCACGCAACAACGCCAACGGATGCGGGCCCAGGGTGGTGCCGATCGTGGCATAGTCGGCGTGCAAATCCTCACCCACCGTGGGCGACGGCAACTCCACCACGGCTTCGTCCGGACTCGGCAGGCCGGCAAACAGCCCGAGTTGCTTGTGTACACCGGCGACCTCCCAGCGCGCCTTGTGCCGGTTGCCCGCCAGGGCGCGCAAAGCACCGGCATCCGCCAGCAGTGCCTGGGCGCGTGCATCCAGCCCGGCACGATCGTCCAGGTCGGCAATATCGCTGAATGCCCGGCGGTGGCGTGCGGCTTCGATGCGCCGCGCGTCCTCTTCGCGAAACCCCGAGATCATGCGCAAGCCCATGCGAATCGCCGGCTGTGCCCCGTCGATCGGCTCCAGGCTGCAATCCCAGTCGCTGGCCTGCACGTCGACTGGCCGGATCTGCAAGCGATGGCGCCGTGCGTCCTGCAGGATCTGGTCCGGGCTGTAGAACCCCATGGGCCAGCTGTTGATCAGCGCACAGGCGAAGGCCGCCGGCTCATGGCACTTGAGCCAGCAACTGGCGTAGGTCAGCAAGGCGAAACTGGCCGCGTGGGATTCGGGGAAGCCATAGCTGCCAAACCCCTTGATCTGCTCGAATATCTGCGCGGCAAAAGCTTCGCTGTAACCGTTTTTCAGCATGCCGGTGCGCAGGCGTTCCTGGTGCGGTTCCAGGCCACCGTGGCGTTTCCAGGCGGCCATGGAGCGGCGCAACTGGTCGGCCTCGCCTGGGCCGTAGTCGGCGGCGACCATGGCGATCTGCATCACCTGCTCCTGGAACAGCGGGATGCCCAGGGTACGTTCCAGCACAACTTTGAGTTCCGGCGAAGGATAAGTGGTTTCCTCCTCCTTGTTCCGCCGCCGCAAGTACGGGTGCACCATGCCACCCTGGATCGGCCCAGGTCGCACGATGGCGACCTCGATCACCAGGTCGTAGAACTTCTGCGGCTTGAGCCTGGGCAACATCGACATCTGCGCCCGCGACTCGATCTGGAATACGCCGATGGTGTCGGCCTTGCTGATCATCGCGTAAGTGGCCGGGTCTTCCTTGGGGATGGTTGCCAAGGCCAGGTCCCGGTTGCGATGGCGGCGCAGCAAGTCGAAACAGCGACGGATTGCGCTGAGCATGCCCAGGGCGAGGATATCCACCTTGAGCAAGCCGACGGCATCGAGGTCGTCCTTGTCCCACTGAATGATGGTGCGCTCGGCCATGGCGGCATTTTCCACCGGCACCAGGGTGTCCAGCGGGTATTCGGAAATCACGAAGCCACCCGGGTGCTGGGACAGGTGCCGGGGAAAGCCGATCAATTGCTGGGTCAGCGTGAGCACGCGGCGCAGGATCGGGCTGTCGGGGTCGAAGCCGCCTTCACGCAGGCGATCCAGCGGGGGCGCTGCGTCACTCCAGCGCCCGCAGCAGTCGGCCAGGGCGTTGATCTGGTCCGGCGGCAGCCCCAGGGCCTTGGCCACATCACGCACCGCGCCGGACGCGTGGTAACTGCTGACCACCGCCGTCAGCGCCGCACGGGTACGGCCGTAACGCTGGAACACGTACTGCAGCACCTCTTCGCGGCGTTCATGTTCGAAGTCCACGTCGATATCCGGCGGTTCATTGCGCTCCCTTGAAAGGAAGCGTTCGAACAACATGCTGGTCAGGCTCGGGTCGATCTCGGTGATGCCCAGGGCATAACACACCGCCGAGTTCGCCGCCGAGCCGCGCCCCTGGCACAGGATCGACCGGCTGCGGGCGAACTGCACAATGTCGTGCACCGTAAGGAAGTAACTTTCGTAGCCCAGCTCGCTGATCAACTCCAGCTCGCTGTTGATCTGCTGCGCGGTCTTGGCGTCGACCCCTTGCGGCCAACGTTTGGCGATGCCTTCTTCGGTCACGGCGCGTAGCCAGGATTGGGCGTTGTGGCCAGCGGGCACCAGTTCGCGCGGGTAGTGATAACGCAATTGGCTGAGGTCGAAGGTGCAGCGGCGGGCAATGGTCTCGGTTTCGTCGAGCAAGGCTTGCGGGTACAGCGCGGCCAGGGCGTCGAGGCTGCGCAGGTGCCGCTCGCCATTGGGGTGCAGGCGCGTGCCGGCTTCGGCCACCGGTACGTGATGGCGAATGGCAGTCATGGTGTCTTGCAGGGCGCGGCGGCCACGCGCATGCATGTGCACATCGCCGCAAGCCACCGCGGGGAGGTGCAGGCTGGCGGCCAGTTGCAGGCGTTGTTCCAAGTGACGCGCATCGTTCTGGCCGCAGTGCAGGTGCACCGCCAGCCACAGTCGCTCACCGAAGGTGCGGCGCAGCCATTGGCTATCGGCCTGGGTGTCGCTGTCTTCGGCCACCCACAGCGCCAGCAGGCCGGGCAGCGGTTGATCGAAGTCCTCGCGCAGCAGGCGATAGCTGCCCTTTTCGGCACGCCGCCGGGCCAGGGTGATCAAGCGGCACAGGTGCTGGTAGCCGCTGAGGTCTTCCACCAGCAGGACCAGTTTCGGGCCGTTGTCGATGCGCACCTCGCTGCCGATGATCAGCGGCAGCTCCACCGCCTTCGCCGCCTGCCAGGCGCGCACAATGCCGGACAAAGTGCATTCGTCGGTGATCGCCAGCGCGCTGTAGCCTTGGCGCTTGGCGCGCTCGAACAACTCCAGCGCACTGGAGGCGCCGCGCTGGAAGCTGAAGTTGGACAGGCAGTGCAGCTCGGCGTAACTCATGCAAACCAACCCTGCAACCATAATCCATCGCCCTGCCCCACGGTGCGAAAGGCCCAGCCTTGCTGACCGGCGCGCGTCTGGATCAGGTAGTAGTCGCGGCGAATATCGGCGCCGTCCCACCAGCCGGACTCGATGCGCTCAGGCCCCATGAGGATCTGCACACCCTGCTCGCCCAGCAAGGTCGGTTCGTTCAGCAGCCAGCCGGGGCGCTGCACGTTGTTCAGGGTTGGGCACAGGGTTTTATCCGCAGCCGCTTGCCAGGCGCATTCAGGTCGGTGGTCAGCGTGGAAGCGCAGGCCCTGCACCGCTTCATCGCCCAAGCGGGCACGCAGGCGTTCGCGCAGTTGCTCCCATGGCAGGGTTTGTTGCGGGCGGTCGTCGAACAGGTCCTGGCGCTGGGGCACGAACACCGGCAGGTCCTGGGCCACCAGGCGAAAGCCGCGGACCGGTGAGGTGACTTGGACTTGCTCCAGGCGGCCACGCGCCAGTTCAAACAGCAGCGCCGGTTCACGCTCGGCACTGAGCAGGCCGACCTTGATCACGCTATCGGGCGCCTGGGCGTGCTCCAAGTGCAGGTCGAAGCGCTGCACGCCACTGTCGCGACCACAGAGGAAGGCGGACAGATCGCCGGTCAAACGCCTTAAAGGAAACAGCAACGCCTGATGGGATTGCACATCGAAATTCAGCTCGATACGCACATCGAACCGGTCCGGCGGCTGATAGAACGCCAGGCCCAGCGGCCGGTGCCCGACCAGTGCATCCAGGTGCTTGAGCAAGCCGGCATCAAAGCGTCGCGCCAGGGTATGCCGAGGCAGCGCCTGCACCTGGGCCAATGTGCGCAGGCCCATGCGCGACAAGGCCGTAGCGGCCTGCGGGCCAAGACCGGCGCGGTCGATGGGCAGCGGCGCCAGGGCCTGCATCAAGCCGTCATCCTGCACCGCCAAACCATCGTAGATATTTGCCAGCACCCGCGCCGCCGCCGGGTTGGGTGCCGCGACGATACGGTGACGAAAACCCAGTTCGGTCAACTCTCTGCGCAAGCGCGCTTCGAACCGTGGCCATGGTCCGAACAGCCCCAGGCTCGACTCGATCTCAAACAACAAAGCGCGTGGATAATACAGGCTGACTTGAGAGCTGAACTGATAGGCCCAGGCGGCGAGGAACTGCTGGTAGCGTTCGATCTCGGCGGGATCATATTCGGCGCTGGCAAAGGTCTTGGCCAGGGCATGTGCAGCTGTCAGGGATTGACCGGGGCGCAAGCCCAAGGCGCGGGCGGCGTCATTGACCGTTTGCAGCACACGCCGCTGTGGCGTACCGGCCAGCAAGACCAGAGGCTGCTCCGGTTCGGGATGCGCACGCTGCACTCCGTCCAGCGCCAATTGCGGGAAGACAATACACACCCAGCGCATGGCAACCTCAATGCCCCGCCAGCGTAATCGGCGCCGGATGGGCCAGGCCGCCCCGGCACTTGAGCACGCGCACCTGCGCGGGTTTGGCTTCCACGGCCAGGCGCAAGGCGGCGGGAGATGAGTTGACCGCCTCACTTAAGGCGCGCCAGGCAAAGGCCAGGGTCTGCCCGGTTTCCGCCGCCACTTGCAGGCGCCGCAGCGCGCGGTCATCGGCCTTGCGTGGCCAGCACAACACCGCGCCGCAACTGCCGGAACGCAGGCACTGTTCCACCGCCCACAGGGCATCACGCTCTTCGGCCTGGATCACCGAAAGCAAGCGCAGATCCACCCCGGCGTTCTGCCAGGCATGGGGGTACGGTGTATAGGGCGGCGCCACCAGCACAATGCGCTCCCGCGCCTTTGACAAGCGTGCCAGGGTCGGCAGCACCAGTTGCAGTTCGCCCACCCCCTCCTTGGCCATGAGGATTTCACTCAGGGCCGCCTCCGGCCAGCCGCCCGTGGGCAACACCGCATCCAGCGCCGCCAGCCCGGTGGGGTGCACACTGGCTGGCGGCGTGGCAGGCCGGCCTTTCCAGACACGCCCGCCATTGAACAGCGTGTCCAGTGCAACCACGGCGCCCATCAACCTTGCCTCACCAGACCGCAGAACACCCCCTCGATCGCCAGGTCCTGATCGGGCCCGACCACGATGGGTTGATACGCGGGGTTGCGCGGCAGTAAGCGCACGCTGTCGCCATGGCGTTCGAAACGTTTGATGGTCACTTCACCGTCCAGGCGCGCCACCACAATCTGCCCGTTCAAGGCCTCGGCACTGCGGCGCACGCCCACCAGGTCGCCATCGAGAATGCCGTCCTCGATCATCGAATCGCCCTGCACGCGCAGCAGGTAATCCGGGGTTTTCGCGAAGGTCGACGGGTCAAGTTGCAGGCGGCTATGCACCTCGGCATCGGCGCCGATAGGCGAGCCTGCAGCGACACGGCCAAGCACCGGCACATCCAGCCATTGCGGACGCATCGGTTGATTGAGCAAGCGAATACCGCGTGCCTGGTTCGGGTTGACCTCGATAAACCCGGCTTCAGTCAGCGCCAGCACATGCTTGCGCGCCACGCTGCGCGAGGCAAAGCCGAACGCCTCGGCGATCTCGGCGAGGCTGGGGGACTGGCCTTGCTGCGCGATACGGTCGCGGATGAAGGTCAGGATGGCGGTACGGCGGGGCGTTAGAGTTGTCATGGAGTACATTTGTACTCCTGTGGGAAATTTCTGACAATAGCCGCTAGTCGCGTGAGGGACGACAAGGTTTGTCGAAACGTCCTACATGTCTGCCGGATAAGCTCTACTCCCCTCCCGTGAAAAGGTCCGCAAAGTCCCTCGCCTGAGTACACAGTGCGAGGGATTGCGGATGGCGTTGTTTGTTTGGCCCCCGGTTGATGGGGCCGCCTCATGATCGAAGTGACCAGCCAAACCATCGGCTATTTGGTACTGGCCACCCTGGATTCAAAGACGCGAGACGTTGAATCGGTCATCAGCGACTTCAAGCGCTGCCTCAATCACTACGATGCCTGGGCGGAAAGCTTTTTCAGCTTTTCGGCGCTGGATATCGAGCAGGTCTTCAAGGTCGGGGATGAAGTGGCGCTGGTCGCGTCGATCAACCGCTCCCTGCTTCCCAGCACCACCACCGCAACCTGCCAGGCCAACGGCACGTTGACCCTGGTGCACATGTTCCAGAGTTCACGGTTCGTGCCCATTGGCAATACGCCCGTGATGGTGCAACGCATCGATCCAACGGGTGGCCCGCTCGGGGAGCCCCTCCATAAAACCATTGGCCCGAGCGGCATTCTCGAAATCACTGAATGTGATCGCAACCAGCAGTACCGGGTCAGTTTCTACCCCAACGTTTCCACAGCGCATTTCAAGGCGCTGTACGCCTCTTACCAGTCGGTTATCGCGCCGCTGGAAGGTTGGCTGCGCGCTGAATGGACCACCACGTTTGAACCGCTGTGGAAGGGGTATTCCGAAGCCAACTTCCTCGAACGCTATCTCTCGCTGCACCAAGCCTACGCTCGGGGGTTTGGTGAGGCGTTGTATGCGCTCTGGGACAACATCAAGCAGATGTTTCAGTGGCTTTCGGACCCAATGGGTTACGCGGAAAAACTCCTGCATTACCTGTCCCAGGATGAATTTGAAAAGCTGTTGAAGCTCGGCACCGAAAGCATCGCAAAGGGCTTGTTGGTGCTGAGCGATGAGCCGCTGCTGTTCATTTATGTGTCGGCGATGGTCAGCTGGATGCGGATGTTGCCGCCGCCTTATATGAACGAGTTGCTGGGGGAAATCAGCGCTGAAGTATTGATCAATTTGCTGCTGTGTCTTGCTACCGCAGGAATGGGGATGGCGGTGCGCTTGAGTACGAAGGTGCTGGGCGGCATCAAGTCTCAGCGAGCGCGTAAGTGGTTGGAGCATATGGCTGGGCAGTTCGGGAAGTTCCGTGGGGATGACCACGCGGAGCTGGCTAAGCCGATATTGCTCAGTAGCCGGGCAACGAGGATCAAGACGATTCCGGATGTGCCGTTGAAGGCTGGAGATCAGGTGGTTGCCAACCCGGTGCCGGTGGTTCGGGATAAGGCCCAACGAACGGTGTTGGTGCGGCAGGAGACTGTCGACGATGTGCCTGCTTCTGCTCGAAACCCGGCTGGGAATGTCGCTGCGTCTTCGGACAAGACCGCCACCAACGGGTGCCCGGTGTCCATGGTCACGGGCGAGGAACTGCTGACCCTCACCGATGGAACGCTGGACGGGCTCTTGCCGTTTGAGTGGACCCGCTTGTACCGCACCAGTGCGGTGGAAATGGACTGCGGGTTGGGGTTTGGCTGGAGTCACTCGCTGGCGCATCGGCTGAGTGTTTCCGGCGACTCGGTGGTGTGGACCGATCATGAAAATCGCTCGACGCCCCTGCCCTTGCCGACCGCTTCTCGGCCCGCGATCACCAACAGCCTGGCCGAAGCGGCGATCTACCTGGGGGCTGTGCCCGATGAGTTAGTCCTGTCTCAAGGATCACGTTTCTACCACTTCCGCGACGGTGTGCTGACAGCGATCAGCGATGCGTATGACAACCGGCTGCGCATTTCCCGTAACTACCTGGGGCAGATTGAGCGGTTGGATAACGGCGTCGGGCGCTCGTTGTTTTTGCGCTATGCGTCGGGCCGCATTGTGGCGGTGGACTACCAGATTGAGCGGGCTGTGGATGACGGCCCATTTGTCTGGGTGACGGAGCAGAACGTTGTTTCCTACGCCTATGACGCTGGTGGACGACTGGTTTGTGCGACCAACGCTGTAGGCGAAAGCGAGGTTTATCGGTACGACGATCAGCACGTGATTCTTGAGCGTGGCTTGGCCGGTGGGGCGAGTTTCTTTTGGGCGTGGGAACGGTCTGGCAAGGCTGCACGGTGCGTACGGCACTGGGCCAGTTTCTCGCAGATGGACACGCGGTACGCCTGGGATGACAACGGGCAGGTCACGGTGTTTAACGCCGACGGAAGCCAGGAAGTCTACGTGCATGACCCGCGGGCGCGGCTGGTGCAGCGCGTGGACCCTGACGGTGCCCAACACTTTAAATCCTACGATGACAAAGGCCGACTGACGGTTGAGCAGGATCCGCTGGGAGCGATCACGGCGTATCAGTACGACGAAGCCGGGCGTTTGGTGGCGCTGTTTCCGGGGGACGATGAGCCGACGACCTACGAGCATGACAATGGATTCGTACGGGTTGTAAGGCGGGGTCAGGCGGTCTGGAAATATGAGCGTAATAACCAGGGTGACGTGACACGCAAAACCGATCCTGACGGCAACGCTACTGACTACAGCTACAACAAATATGGGCAGCTGGTTGGTGTCTGGTACCCGGATCACAGCTGTCATCGGCTGGTGTGGAATGAGCGTGGGCAGTTGCTTGAGGAGCAGTTGCCGAACGGTGGCGTTAAGCGCTATCGCTATGACGACCTTGGGCGGCAAGTTGCGCGTGAAGATGAGCATGGGGCGCTGACCCAGTATCAATGGGATGCAGCAGGCCGCTTACTGAAACTGACTCAGCCCGGCGGTGCCACACGGGAATACAGCTACAACGCTTACGGAAAAATCACCTCCGAACGCGATGAACTGGGCCACCTCACCCGCTACGAATACGCCGACGGCCTGCACCTGATCAGCCGTCGCATCAACGCTGACGGCACCCAGGTCAAATACCGGTACGACAACGTTAGGTTATTGCTGACCGAGATCGAAAACGAGGTGGGCGAAACCTACCGACTCCAGTATCACGCCAATGGCCTGATCCAACAGGAAACAGGATTTGACGGCCAGCGCACCGCTTACGTCTATGACCTCAACGGCAACCTGCAGGAGAAGACCGAACACGGCGATGACGGCAGTCAGCTGGTTACCCGTTACGAGCGTGACCATGCCGGTCGACTCGTAAGAAAAACCTTGCCCGACGGCAACCAAGTCGATTACGCCTACGACCGCCAAGGCAACCTCTTAAGCGTCGAAAACGGCCACTGGGCGTTGGCCTACGAGTACGACAGCCAAAACCGCCTCACCGCCGAACACCAAGGCTGGGGCACGCTGCGCTATGGCTACGACGCCTGCGGCCAACTGCAAAACCTGCGCCTGCCGGACAACAACCGTCTCACCTTCAACCACGACAAAGGCGGCCACCTCGCGACCATCGAACTGAACGGTGAAAGCCTTACCTCTCATCTATTCAAAGCCGGCCAGGAACTCCAACGCCAACAAGGCCAACTGATCAGCCACTACCACTATGACGACCAGCAACGCCTGCACGCCCACGCCGTCACCCAGCAACAACACACCCTTTACCAGCGCCACTACGACTACGACAAGGCCGGCAATCTCACCCGCCTCCTCGACACCCGCAAAGGCGAGCATCACTACCACTACGACCCGCTAAACCGCCTCACCCGCGCCGACCAGGAACGCTTCGGCCATGACCCCGCCAGCAACCTGCTGATGCAAGACCGCCCCGGCCCGGACATCGTGGCGGGTAACCGCCTGATGATCCAAGGCGACCACCACTACGACTACGACGCTTTCGGCAACCTTATCCGCGAACGACGCGGCAAAGGCCATCAACTCGTCACCGAATACCGCTACGACTGCCAGCACCGTCTGATCGGCATTAAAAAACCCAATGGCCAGACCGCCAGCTACCGCTATGACCCGTTTGGGCGGCGCATCAGCAAAACCGTTGACGGCATCACTACAGAGTTTTTCTGGCAGGGCGACACACTGATCGCCGAGCACCACGCGGATCGCCACCGCAGTTACCTCTACGAGCCGAACACCTTTCGCCCGCTGGTCCTACTGGAAGGTTTCGGTCCAAAGGAAACCGAGACCTTCCACTACCAACTCGACCACCTGGGTACGCCGCGGGAACTCACCGCCTCCGATGGCAAAATCGTCTGGTCCGCGCACTACCGCGCTTACGGTGAAATCACCCGCCTCGACATCGGAAAAGTCGACAACCCGCTGCGTTTCCAGGGCCAATACTTCGATGAAGAAAGCGGGCTGCACTACAACCGCCATCGCTACTACAATCCGGATAATGGCCGTTACCTGACCCCGGACCCGGTGAAGCTGGCGGGTGGGATCAATGCGTACCAGTACGTGACCAACCCTACGGGCTGGGTTGATCCACTGGGTTTGAGCACGTGTCCCGGCGGGGACGGATGCAAACCACACACAAACTCAGAAAACTTAAATAAACAGCTGAACGTAGACGACGGCACTCCTTCGCTACCAGCATCAAGTAAAAAACAAGAATATTTATATCGAGGGGACTCAAGGCACCCGGACGAAATTTTTGAAACAGGCTTTGAGAGCAGAGGAAAAAGCACTGACCTATACTTACACTCGCAAAACAATGCGAGTCCACCAAGCAATTTTGTGAGCACATCGATATCAAGGGAGCAAGGGTTGACGTTCGCAACATCCTTTGGGTTTGAGGAAGGCTATCTTTACACCCTAAAGAAAATCCCGGGTCGGGATGTCAACAAAGAACTAGGCATTTTATCCGACTATAAAAAGGAGCGCGAAATTGCCATACCAAACCGGATAGATACCAAGGATATTCTAGGAGCCACACCCGTCCACGATGATGGAACGCATAAAGGCTACTCACTCATTAATCCAAATAGAAAATGACCAATGAAAGAACTCGACATAACCATAATCAAAAACACCCAAAGAGAAACCGCTACACTTGGGATTGACAGAGCGACATCAACACTTTCTATAACATTTACCGACGGCACAAAAAAAACATACTCTGACATAGATATATATACATGCTTTGGATTATTAAGAAGAGAGTTCAGTGAAATAGCTTTTTTGTGTAAAGGTTCAAAGGTGAGTGTCTACCCCTCTGCAATGGCCTCACAGATGTCAAGCGGATTAGTTGCTTATGACGTAACAATGAGTGAGCCCGATGCGGAACTCGTTCGTATATTCGATTACGAAGAAAGCAATCTTACAAACGATATCAATGAGCAGATCGCTTATCGAAATAAGTGGGCCGAGTCTCTGCAAACCCGTTAACAACCGCCGTCTGCCTCACGAGGAATCCAACTAGATCTTACGATAATCCGCCATTTAAACAATCTACTTGCTTGCGCTGGACCGCGAAACAACCCCGATCCAGACGATGGGTGTTTTCAAGTGAACACGTGTTGACCGTTTTTAGGGCTGCTGGGCAGCCCGGCACAGGGCAAGCCTTCTCACGACAAAAATTGACTCACCAGCCGTCCTTCAACATCCGCAATTCCAGATGCTGCAACAACATGATGGTCTTCCCATCCACAATCTCGCCGTTTTGCACCATTGCCAACGCCTCATCAAAGCCCAACTCCAACACCTCGATATCCTCACCCTCCTCCTCAAGGCCGCCACCGCTCCCCACCCGATCCCCTGGTTGATATTCACCCATGAAAAAGTGAATCCGCTCCGTCACCGAACCCGGACTCATGAATGCTGCATAAATCTTCTCCACATGCCCCACGCGATACCCGGTTTCCTCTTCCGCTTCCAGGCGAATACGTTCTTCGGGGCTGGCATTGTCGAGCAAACCGGCCGCCGCTTCGATCAGGTAGCCGTGATAGTCGTTGACGAACGTCGGCATGCGAAACTGGCGGATCAGCAACGTCGTACACCTCGCCGGGTGTGGGCTTGCCAGCTGCCGTCGCGGCGGCGCAGGTCGAAGCTGTATTTATTCAGCAGGTGCCAGTTTTCCGAGAGGGTTTCTTCGGCGGTCATGCGAACGGGGCTGTTGTCCAGGCTCGGTTTTCTCAAGAAAGGGGTTGTGCTTGTTTGATACTGTTCCAAGCGGCGACTGCTTCTGCGCTGCTCGCCTTGCTACACCACTCAAAGCCGATGGAAGTTATGTAGGTTATTCGATCCCGAACCCAAACAGGAAATAACATGAAAACACAAAAAATACTCGCAATAATCGGCAGTCAGAAAAAAGAAGTGACTGTAAAATATGACACATCGAAATCAATCATGGTTTTTTCAGAGGCTGATAATTTCAAAACAGTTTACGAAGGAAGAGACATGTATGTCTGCCTCGCAAAAATCAGGGCAGACTTCCCCCACATAACATTTCTATGCAAAGGCGCGAAGTTGAATGTCAAGCCTTCAAGAATGGCATCTCAAATGAGCGCTGGCCTTGTCGCATACGAAATGACGCTAGGCAAGCAAGCCACTAACGAAAACATCGTTCACCTGTTCGATTACGAAGAAGAAAACCTTACTAACAACCCACAAGAACAAATTGACTTCTTTAAAAAGTGGCTAGCATCACTCGGTGCCCAAGATTATGAAAAGTTCAACTGAGTCTTTCTTCATATGATTACTCAACCTAATCTACCGTCCTGTAGTGAGCGAGCTTGCTCGCCTTGGGCCGCCCAGCGGCCCCCATCCAGGCAATGGTTTTTTCAGTTAAATCAGCAGTGTTTGTTTCAGGGCTGCTCCGCAGCCCAACGCAGGGCAAGGCTGCTCACCACAATGAGTGTTCACACCCTAACCAACCAACTCACCACCCTTCTTTGAGCATCCGCAATTCCAGATGCTGCAACAACATGATGGTCTTCCCATCCACAATCTCGCCGTTTTGCACCATTGCCAACGCCTCATCAAAGCCCAACTCCAACACCTCGATATCCTCACCCTCCTCCTCAAGGCCGCCACCGCTCCCCACCCGATCCCCTGGTTGATATTCACCCATGAAAAAGTGAATCCGCTCCGTCACGGACCCCGGACTCATGAATGCTGCATAAATCTTCTCCACATGCCCCACGCGATACCCGGTTTCCTCTTCCGCTTCCAGGCGAATACGTTCTTCGGGGGTGGCATTGTCGAGCAAACCGGCCGCCGCTTCGATCAGGTAGCCGTGATAGTCGTTGACGAACGTCGGCATGCGAAACTGGCGGATCAGCAACACCGTGCGCTGCTCGCGGTTGTACAGCAGGATGGTCGCGCCATTGCCGCGGTCGTACACCTCGCGGGTCTGGGCTTGCCAGCTGCCGTCGCGGCGGCGCAGGTTGAAGCTGTATTTTTTCAGCAGGTACCAGTTTTCCGAGAGGGTTTCTTCGGCGGTCATGCGAACGGGGCTGTTGTCCATGCTCGGGTTTCTCAAGAAAGGGGTTGTGCTTGTTTGATGCTGTTCCAGGCGGCGGCGACTGCTTCTGCGCTGCTCGCCTTGATCCGTGCGAGGTTCCGCGGGTAGTCCACCCCGGGGTTCTCGGTGAAGCGCGTGGCCGTGAATTGCCCGTTGCTGGCGCGCAGGATGTAACCGCTGTCCTGGCATTGCTCAGAGGCGAGGAACACCACCCCCGGCGTCACCCAGTCGGGCTTGAGTTCATCCGGTTCTTCGGTAACGCCCCACATGCGCGTCTTGGCCACCGGCGAGATCGCATTGACCTTGATCCCCGCCTCAGCACCTTCATGACTCAACGCGTTCATGATCCCCAGTTGCGCCATCTTGCCCGCGCTGTAGGCCACCAGTCCAGTCTGCTCATATTGTGTGTACATGGCGCGGTCGGAAGTGGTGAGGATGATGCGCGGCGCGGATGAGCGCAGCAGGTGCGGCCAGGCATGCTTGCACAGCCACAGCGGCGCATAGAGGTTAATGTCCATGGCGCGTTGCAGGAACGCGGCGTCGAGGTCGGCGATGTTCTGGTAACCGACCCAGCCGGCGTTGTGAATCAGAATGTCGAGTTGGCCAAAGGCTTCGATGGCGTACGCGATCAGTTGCTGGCAGCCGGTGTTCGTGGACAGGTCGCCACCGTGACCTATCACGTTCAAGCCCTCGGCCTGCAAGGTGTCTGCCGCGGCCTGGACCACCGAAGCATCGCTGCCAACGCCGGCATTATCGGCGCCGATATCGCTGATCACCACCCGCGCGCCGCCCTGGGCCAAAGCCCGTGCATAGCTGAGCCCCAACCCGCGTGCGCCACCCGTGACGAGTGCGGTTTTGCCTGTGAATTCCATGTGCTTGCTCTCCTGTTCGGGCCGCCCACCCTAACAACCCCGGCACGCGTTGTTCAATGGTGTAACACTTTGCAAGGAATACCCGTTTACGGCTGTCGAAATAATTCCTGCCTGGTTGGGCCATCTGGTAAAACCCCTGATTCATCTTTTTCCTGGAACCTTCATGTCCTCTCGTTTCCTCTCGCGCCTGAGCCTGCGCTGGTTTCCCATGGTGTGCATGGCCTTGTTGATCGTCGGTCTGCCGGTGGGTTGCGCCGTGCTGCAACACAAGGAGCGCGAACTGGTGTTTCGCATCGAGCCGGGCACCGCCAGTTGGTACAGCGGCTTGCCCAAGGCGGTGCAGGAGTTCGAACTCAAGCCGGCCAGTTTCAAATCCGGACAGAATATCCATGGCTGGTGGTACCCGGCGGACAAGAAGGACGCACCTGCCATCCTCTACCTGCACGGCGTACGCTGGAACCTCACCGGGCAACTGTTTCGCATCGAGCAACTGCACGCCCTGGGTTATTCGGTACTGGCCATCGACTATCGCGGCTTCGGCCAGAGCCGCGGCGAATTACCGTCGGAAACCACCGTGTACGAAGACGCACGCATTGCCTGGGAGCGTTTCCAGGTACTGCAACCGGACCCAAGCAAACGCCTGATCTACGGACATTCCCTGGGCGGCGCGGTGGCCATCGACCTGGCTGCCGAACTGGGCAGACAAACACCACTGCCGGTGCGCGGCCTGGTGATCGAGTCCACCTTCACATCGCTGGCGGATGTGGCCACGGCCGTGGCGAATACGTCGTTGCCGGTGCGCTGGTTGCTGTCGCAAAAATTCAATTCCATCGACAAGATTGCCGATATCCGTATGCCGCTGCTGGTGGTACATGGCCTTGACGATCGCTACGTGCCGCCGCGCTTCAGCCAGCAGCTGTTTGAAGCCGCCCAGGAGCCAAAGCGGCTGTTATTGGTGCCCGGTGCCAGCCATAACAACAGCATGAGCCTGGCCGGTCGCAGTTATGGCCAGGCGCTGGACAAACTGATGCAAGCGAAGGCACCACCCCACGTTGTCACGCACTCCACAGGCCGTGATCGCGACTCATAAAACGCTTTCCGGCACTGGGTTCGCGCTTGCGTGTCAAGCGCAAACCCAGCCCATGCGGGGCCAAATCAGAAGTTGATCAAATAATGATCTCTGCATAAATCGCCAACCCTGCCGGGGCTTCGCAAAGTTATCCACAGAGATACCCACGGTTTTCGTGGACAACTCTTTTTATATTTTTACGATTTTTTTGCTCAGTAAACGCTTTCGGGAAATGTCCCCGGCAATAAAATCTCGCGACTCACATCGCGTATATCGTTATACCCACACAGCGCCATCGACACGTCCAGCTCTCGGGCGATAATCTCAAGCGCCTTGGTTACACCTGCCTCGCCCATCGCCCCCAAACCATACAAATGCGGGCGACCGATCATGGTGCCTTTGGCGCCCAATGCCATCGCCTTGAGCACGTCCTGGCCGGAACGAATGCCACCGTCGAGCCAGACCTCAATGCGCTCGCCCACCGCTTCGACAATCGCCGGCAACTGGCTGATGCTCGAAGGCGCGCCATCGAGTTGACGACCGCCGTGGTTGCTCACCACCAGTGCGTCGGCACCGGCATTCGCGGCCAGGTGCGCATCTTCCACATCGAGAATGCCCTTGATGATCAACTTGCCGCCCCAGCACTTCTTGATCCACTCCACATCGTCCCAGCTCAGGCGCGGGTCGAATTGCTGGGCGGTCCAGGACGACAGCGAACTCATGTCCGCCACACCTTTCACGTGCCCGACGATATTGCCGAAGCCACGACGCTGGGTGCCGAGCATGCCCATCACCCAGCGCGGCTTGGTGGCCATGTTGAGGATATTCGGCAGGGTCAATTTCGGCGGCGCGGACAGGCCATTGATCAGATCCTTGTGGCGCTGGCCGAGGATCTGCAGGTCGAGGGTCAGCACCAGCGCGTCCACGCCGGCAGCCTTGGCGCGCTCGATCAGTTGTTCGATAAAGGCGCGGTCGCGCATCACATACAACTGGAACCAAAACGGCTGGCCGACGTGCTCGGCAATGTCTTCCAGGGAGCAGATGCTCATGGTCGACAAGGTGTAGCGCAGGCCGAACGCGGCGGCGGCGCGGGCGGTGAGAATCTCGCCATCGGCGTGCTGCATGCCGGCCAACCCGGTGGGTGCGAGCGCCACCGGCATGGCCATCTCCTGGCCGATCATCGTGGCGCGGATCGAGCGTTCATCAATGTTGCGCGCCACCCGCTGGCGGAACTTGATAGAGGCAAAATCGCTTTCATTTGCCCGGTAAGTGCTCTCAGTCCAGGAGCCGGAATCGGCGTAGTCGTAGAACATCCGTGGGACACGTTTTTGCGCGAGTTTGCGTAAATCTTCGATGGTTGTGATCAACGGCATCTAGGTCACCTCTCCCTGAACTGAATGCTGAGAGTAACCGCCCATCAGCCGCACAACCAGCCATTGCGTTTAGATCGCAGCGCGACTAATCTCGCACAAACACGCAAAAAGACGCAAAACCATGCACACCACTCATCAAGCCATCGACCTGCCTTCTTTGCGCAAGCAGAAGATTTTGTTGCTGCTGGAACGTGACGGCAAAGTCACCGCCTCGGAGCTGGTGGACCACTTTGCAGTGTCCCAGGACACCATCCGCCGCGACCTCGGCGAACTCGCCGCCGCCGGCCTGCTGCAACGCGTACACGGCGGCGCCCTGCCCCGGCCCAAGGACACCGGCAAAGACTTCTTCACCCGTGTCGGCGAGACTAACGAGGCCAAGCGTCACCTCGCCCGGCTCGCTGCCGACCGCGTGGAAGAGGGGCAAATCGTACTGTTCGACTCCGGGTCTACCACGCTGCAGATTGCCCAGTCGTTGCCACGCTCGATGCGTCTCACTGTGGTCACGACATCCCCCATGATCGCCATCGCCTTGGCCGACCACCCTGACGTAAAGGTGATCCTCACGGGCGGCCAGCTCAACCCGGCGACGCTGTCTACCAGCGGCCATGAAACCGTGCGCATGATCCAGGGCATCAAGGCCGACGTGCTATTCACCGGCGTGTGCGCACTGCATCCGCAAGTGGGCATCAGCTCGTTGCACTTCGATGAGGTGGCGGTCAAGCAAGCCTTGCTCGACAGTGCGTCCCACGTGGTGGCGGTGACCATGGCGGACAAACTCGGCGCCGTGGAGCCCTTTGTGGTGGCGCCGTGCAGTCGCATTCACACGCTGATCACCGAATGGCATGTGCCCAGTGTAGAGGCGTATGAGCAGCTAGGGTTGGAAGTGTTGCGAGTGGACGTCGAGTAGTGACAGCGCATCAGGCGTAGCCAGGCCGCTGGTAGTATTGTCGAAGATGCACCAGGTAGGAATACCAGCCGCTACGGACGCGCTCAACACACGCGCATACGCCTGAACGCGTGAAGCCCCATAGCCACTGTGATAGACACGCGGTGTTCCGTGCAGACGCCAATAATGCACGCCTTGCCAACCGGCCGGCACCTCTCCCGCCGGGACCACCGGCGGGTCGGCAGCCACCCGCCCGATCTGCAGAGCCTGCATCATCTCTTCAGCCGCCAACCAGCTCGCGTGCCGTGGTTCAAGCACCACGGCACCGGTAAAACGTTGGCGCAACGCCGTGAAGAATGCGTCGGCAACACTCGGTTCGTATTGCAACGAAGGCGGTAATTGCACCAGCAGGCAACCCAGCTTTTCACCCAGTTGCAGACATTGTCCAAGAAACGCCTCCAGTGCGGCCTGGCAGCCATGCAAGCGCAATTCATGGGTGATGCGCTTGGGCACCTTGACTGAAAAACGAAAGCCCGACGGCACCGAATGCGCCCACCGCGCGTACGTCTTCGCCAAGTGCGGGCGATAGAAGGAACTGTTGATTTCCACCGCATTGAAGCGCGACGCATAACGCTCCAAATGCGTGCCCTCCTCGGCAAATGCTGCCCAGTACTCACGCGGCAAACTCCAGCCGGCACAGCCCACAAACAGCGTTGCCGTCAAAACAGCACCTTGGCGGCATCACGCATGAAAATCTCGATGGTCTTGGGCCCGACCCCGTCGAACGCCCCAAGGCGTTTTTCGAAGGCCTCTCGGCTCTCGCTGGCACTGCGCATATGAGTGATCTTGCCGGCATACTCGGCGTTCAACTTGGCGCTGAGGTCGAGTAAACGTTGGGCGGTGGTTTCATCATAACGCACGTAATGCGCGCGTCCGAGCATGGCTACCAACTCACGCGACGTGCAGTGCTGCAGCTTACGCGCGGTATCGCGGCCTTGCTCTTCAACGATCACTTTGTAGGCCTGTGCGGCAATCGGTGCCTGGATCCGCTTGCCCATCAGGAAGCTGGCGATAAACCACTTGAACAGGCTGCCGTCATCGCCAGGTTTGAGCTCGATGCCCAACTCCGACGCAGAGATAGAACGGGCCATGTTCAGTGGCCCAGCTTGCGCTCGGCCTTGGCGGCCTGTTCGTTGATGGCATCGGTCTGGCGCTCGGTGTCCTTGATCGAGGTGGGGGTCAGCACTTTATCGACGGTTTCGGTCTTGGGATTCGGGCGTTCCAGGGTCTGGCCTTTTGTGGCTTTATCAGTGCCCTTCTGAGTTTCTTCGGAACTGATGGGGGCTGGGGTCTTATCGGCAGTCATGGTGGTTCTCCAATCAATGGCGCGGGTAAAAATAGCGAGCGCCTATGCAGCAGAAGCCTGCGGCCCTGGATAGTTCAACGAAATTGCCCGCGCCAACACGGTGCAAATTTGCTGAAAATTAATTTAAACCTTTGCCACCCGACCCGGATCAACTCTCCCATATCCCATCCTTCGTACACCCATCAGGAGACACTCGATCATGAGTTCAAAGCTTAACGGCAAGAAGATTCTGGTCATCACGTCCAACACCGGTATCGAGCGCGATGAACTGCTCAAACCATTGGCAGCGCTGCGCGGTTATGGCGCGACAGTGACCCACGGCTCCAGCACAGGCGGCATCACCCAGACCTTCGTCGGCGATACCGAGAAAGACACGACGGTTGAGTCCGATGCGAAGCTGTCCGAGCTGTCGGGCAGTGAATTCGATGCACTGGTGATCCCTGGCGGTACCGTCAACGCTGACACATTGCGCCAGGATGCAGCGGCGCAGAAGTTGATCAACGAGTTCGTCAAGGCAGGCAAAACCGTGGCGGCAATCTGTCATGGCCCCTGGGCGCTGATCGATGCCGGTGTGATCAAAGGCAAGACCCTGACCTCCTACAAGAGCGTGCGCATCGATCTGGAAAACGCCGGCGCCGCCGGATGGGTCGATGAAGAGGTCAAGGTCTGCAAAGCCAATGGCTGGACCCTGATTACCTCACGCACCCCGGATGATCTGCCGGCGTTCAATGAGGCGATCGCCAAGGCATTGGCAGGCTGATAAGCCTACCGCGCAACGAAAACAGGCGCCTCGACGGCGCCTGTTCTCTATCGACTCCTGCCTCAGCTTTTATGCTGCTGCGGCATTTCGCGTTTCGGCCCGAACATCGCCCAAGCGATAAGGCCCAAAAGTGGCACAAAGATAAGCACCACCACCCACAATCCTTTGGTCTCCCAGCCCCCAGTGCTGCGCAATACGATATTGATCGCCCACAATTCCAGTAGCAGTAGAACCACCGCCAAACCGATCCAGATATATTGAATTTCCATGCTTCACCTCCTAGGTCGTACACGTTAGGTCAAGTGTTTAGCGCGAGGGTTCATTAAAATTTGCGCGAATGTCCCGGGGTTGTGGAATGCAACGTGCAACCGCACCGACCATGCAACCTGCACGACAGGTTCAGTCGCCATGTCATCGTAGGCCTTTGAATTTCCTCACGAATTAAAAACAGCTCAAGTTGGTACAACTGATGCACTCCTGTCATGGACGAGGTGTGCATGTCGACACGCCCTGATTTCCCCGTGAGGTGTCACCCATGAATGCGATTGACCTGCTCAAAGCCGACCACGAACGCGTAAAGGCCCTGTTGACTCAGTTGAGTGAATCCACCGAACGTGGGGTGAAAAAACGCACTGAGTTGTTGGCCAAGCTGGAAGCCGAAATCAGCCTGCATACCAGGCTGGAAGAAGAAATCCTCTACCCGGCGTTCAGGAAGGCTGGTGGCAAGGAACAAGACATCATGTACCACGAGGCCAAGGAAGAGCATCGCACCGTTGACACCCTGGTACTGCCGGACCTGAAGCAAACCGAGCCTTCGACAACGGAGTTTTCCGGCCGCGTCAAAGTGGTCAAGGAATTGCTGGAGCACCATATCGAGGAAGAGGAAACCGAGATGTTCCCGCAAGCTAAAAAGCTGCTAGGCAAAGCGCTGCTGGAAGAACTGGGCGCCGAAATGGAAGCGATGAAAGCAGCGCACAAGAAGTTGCAGTCGACCAAGCCCATGGCGGCTTGATCGAGGCATGACCAGGGCCTGAGAGTAATCCAGGCTCTGGAACCATCACACGAGGGGATTGCGTCATGAAGACCAGATCGTCCCAAAGGATTTTACTCATTGTCGGCCTGTCCGCTTTGCTCACTGGCCCCGCCCTCGCCGCGTTCGGCGATAACCCAGAGCCAGCCGCGAACGCCTTGAATGGTAACGGTGCCGCCGGTTCCGCCCTGCCGCCGGGGACCTACCCCAGCAGCCCTTCCGACAGCAGTAAGAAGACCAAAGACACCGACAAGCAGCCGCCCAGGCCGGCCAAGCCTGCTGATACCCATAAGCCCAGTAAAGATAAACCCCGCTCAAGCAGCTGACGGCTCATCCTTATCCGGCGGCTCGGGCGTAACGCCCCAGTCGCCGTGCTCATACCAGTCATCACCGAGCATCTCCGCAGGGTGCATGGTGCGGTCGGCTCCGTTGCCACAGGCCAGGTCGCTCGCAGCGCAGTAGCGATCACACCCCCAGCAGATACGCTCGGGATGCTTGGGGTGCAGCGGAAAAGGCTTGGCCATGGCATTTGCCTTGTTGGAGACGGTGTTCACACCCTAGTGTTAAAACACCCATGCCGCCTTGACCGAAATCAAGCGCCCAGCCTCACTCTCGATCACGCACTGTTTCGATGCTCGCCGCCGCTATTCACGCCCTGGCGAAGTGCAGTTTTTTGCCGGTATCTGGCTAGACTTTAAAGCGCGCCACCGTCTGGTGCAGCGCCCCCGCCATACCCGCCAGGTCATGCCCCGCCGTCTCGGTATGCAACGCCCCTTGCAGCACCTGCTGCGACAGATTGCGAATGCCCACCAGATTGCGATCCACTTCCCGCGCCACCAACGCCTGCTCCTCGGTGGCGCTGGCAATCATCATGTTGCGCTCGTTGATCTGCGAAATAGACCGGGTAATCTCATCCAAGGCTTCACCCGAACGCTGCGCCACACTCAGTGTCGCCTGCACGCGCTCGCTGCTGCTGTGCATGGCCGCGACCGCATGCTCGGTATCCTGGCGGATATTGCCGATCATCTGCTCGATCTCCTGGGTCGAAGCCTGGGTGCGATGGGCCAACGCCCGCACTTCATCAGCCACCACCGCAAACCCACGCCCGGCGTCCCCAGCCCGCGCTGCTTCAATGGCGGCGTTGAGGGCTAGCAGGTTCGTCTGGTCGGCAATGCTGCGGATCACTTCCAGCACACTGCTGATGTCTTGTACGCGGCCCGCCAGTTGCTGGATGCGTTCGGAGGTTTCCACTACGCCGGTGGCCAGGGTGTTGATCGACGCCACGGTTTCCTGCACCTGGGCACGACCGCGCTGGGCGGTCTGTTCCGACAGACGCGAAGCCTCGCTGGTGCTCACCGCGTTGCGCGCCACTTCATCCACGGCAGCGGTCATTTCATTCACCGCCGTCGCCGCCTGTTCGATCTCCTGGCCCTGGGACTGCAAGCTGCTGCTGGTCTGGCTGCTCACCGCGCTCAGTTCTTCGGAGGAACTGGCCACGCCGTCCACCGACGTCGCAATGTGCCGCACCATCTGGTTCAGGTTCTGCTGCATCTGGTGCAGGTTGCGCATCACGCTGCCTTCGGCGCTGTTGCCCACTGGCACCACGATGGTCAGGTCGCCCTGGGCAATATGGCTCAGCACGCGCGCGGCTTCGTCCGGCTCGCCGCCCAATGGGCGAATCACGCTGCGGGTGACGATAATCGCGGCGCCAACCACCAGGGCCAAACACAACAGGAACAACCCGATCATGTTGCGCCGGGCCTCGTCGTACAGGACCTGCGCCGCCTGCTCGCGTTCAGCGAACAGACGCCCCTGCATGGCCATCAACGCGTCCAGGCTCTTGAACACCGCAAGCTCGGCGGGCATCACCTGTTGCTTCAGCTGGGCCAGGCCCTGTTCGCGAGCGCCTTGCTTGATCAGCGCCTGCACCTGGGTGAAAGCGGCCACATAGGCTTCCCGATGGGTTTTCAAGGTCGCATAGGCGGCCTTGCCTTCGGCGGTATCGAGCAGCGGCTCAAGGGTGGCGAACGCCTCGGTGATGCGTTGCCGGGTGGTGCCGATGGCTTCCTGGGCTTGTTGGTTGTCCTGGTCGATCAGCAAGTCACGGGTGTTGCGGCCGTTATCGCGTACGCCGGTGGCGATCACCATGATCGGCGCTATTTTCGGCCAGTCCTGCTGCACAATCTGTTCGGATTGTTGCTTGAGGGTTGCGAGGTCGTGCAGGGCGTAGAACACCAAACCGACCAGAGCCAGCGGCGCAATCGCGAAACCGATGACAATGCGTTGTGCCGTGGTTAATTGCTTCATTCTGAACCTTCCTTGATGAACACCTGCCCACCAGGGGCAGCATCGATAAAAACGCGGTTGAGGGCGCGGGTCACCCTCGTAATACAAACGCGGGAAACAACTCACGCAAGCGGCCCCACAGCTCCGGTAACGCAGCCTGTGCCGGGGAACTCGGCAGTTGCGTGTCGAGCATGCTGGCGGTGCGCACCATCTGCACGGCGAAGCGCTGCACGCCACGGGCTTGCAAACGTTGGGCCAGCCGCAGCAGGCGGGCTGGGTCGATCAGGTGCCAATGCACCGTGGTACGGCATTCGTAGTCCATGCCGCTGGCGAGCAAAATATCGAGACTGCGCCAGTTGGCAGCGCCGCTGCCCTTGACCTGGGTGATCGACTGGCAGTCTTCGGCCAGGGCCTTTACGTCAAAACCAACCCAGTCGGCATGCCGCAAAGCATGGGCAAACCCCGCCGGCTTGATCCCCGCGCTGTGCAGGCCGATGTGAAAACCCATCGCCCGGACTTCATCCATCGCCGCCGGCAAACCCTCTTGCAAGGTCGGCTCGCCGCCGCTGAACACCACGGCGTCGAGCAGGTCTCGGCGCCGTTGCAGAAACAGCAACACCCGGCGCCAATCCATTTGCGTGCTCGCGCGCGGCGGGATCAGGTCCGGGTTGTGGCAGTAACGGCAACGCCAGGCACAGCCCTGGCAGAACAGCACACAGGCGAGCATGCCGGGGTAGTCGAGGGTGGTCAGGGGCACCAGGCCCCCGACCCGCAGCGCTCGACTCATTGGCGACCGGCCGCAGCGGCCGTTTCAGTGAAGTGCGCACGCTCCTTGTGCTCGGATTGCTTGCCTGGATTGAACGCCGACACCGGCCGGTGGTAACCCATTACTCGGGTCCAGACTTCGCAGCGCTGGCGTTGTGGCTGGGAGGTTTGCATGGTGAATCTCCTTGGGGTGGAGTTGAGTTGAATGGCTTCATACGGGAGCAAGCAAGCTCGCTCCTATAGGGCCAGGACTTCATCGCACTTGGGGCAGAACTCATGTTCACCGGCGAGGTAGCCATGCACCGGGCAGATCGAAAATGTCGGCGTCACCGTCAGGTACGGCAGCCGGAAACGCCCCAGCGCCTTGCGCACCAATTGCTTGCAGGCCTGGGTCGACGAGATCTGCTCGGCCATGTACAGGTGCAACACAGTGCCGCCGGTGTATTTGCATTGCAGTTCGTCTTGCAGCTCCAGGGCTTCGAAGGGGTCCTGGGTAAAGCCCACCGGCAGTTGCGAGGAATTGGTGTAATACGGCGCGATGTCGCTGCCCGCTTGCAGGATGTTTGGGTAGCGCTTGCGGTCTTCCTTGGCAAAACGGTAGGTGGTGCCTTCCGCCGGGGTGGCTTCAAGGTTGTAGAGGTGGCCGGTGTCTTCCTGGAAGCGCAGCAAAGTGGCGCGCACATGGTCGAGCAATTTGAGGGCAAAGGCGCGGCCCTGTTCGGTGTGCATGCCCTCCTCGTCAGCGCTGAAATTGCGCAGCATCTCGTGCATGCCATTAAGGCCGATGGTGGAGAAGTGATTGCGCAGCGTGCCCAGGTAACGCTTGGTGTAGGGATACAGGCCCGCATCCATGTGGTGTTGGATCACCTTGCGCTTGACCTCCAGGCTTTCCATGGCCATTTCCATCAGACTGTCCAGGCGTTGCAGCAAGCCTGAGGTGTCGCCCTTGAACAGGTAGCCCAGGCGCGCGCAGTTGATTGTCACCACCCCCAGGGAGCCCGTCTGTTCCGCCGAACCGAACAGCCCGCCACCGCGCTTGAGCAATTCACGCACGTCCAGTTGCAGGCGGCAGCACATCGAGCGCACCTGGTTGGGTTGCATATCGGAATTGAGGAAGTTCTGGAAATACGGCAAACCGTAGCGCGCCGTCATCTCGAACAGGCGGTCAGCATTGTCGCTGTCCCAGGGGAAATCATGGGTGATGTTGTAGGTGGGAATCGGAAAGGTGAACACCCGGCCCTTGGCATCCCCGGCCTGCATCACCTCGATGTAGGCGCGGTTGATCAGCTCCATTTCGGCTTGCAGGTCGCCGTAGGCAAACGGCATTTCTTCACCGCCGATCACCGGCACCTGTTCACGTAAATCTTCTGGGCAGACCCAATCGAAGGTCAGGTTGGTAAACGGTGTCTGGGTGCCCCAGCGCGACGGCACGTTGAGGTTGTAGATGAACTCCTGCACGGCCTGGCGCACTTGCGGGTAGCTCAGTTGATCCTTGAGCACATAGGGTGCGAGATAGGTGTCGAACGAACTGAAGGCCTGGGCGCCGGCCCATTCGTTTTGCAGGGTACCGAGGAAGTTGACCATCTGCCCCAAGGCGCTGCTCAAGTGCTTGGGGGGGCCCGCTTCGACCCGGCCCGGCACACCGTTTAGGCCTTCGTGCAACAGCGAACGCAGTGACCAACCGGCGCAGTAGCCGGCAAGCATGTCCAGGTCATGGATATGCAGATCCGCTTCGCGGTGCGCGCGGCCGATCTGCTCGCTGTAGACCTCGTCCAGCCAGTAATTGGCAGTGACCTTGCCTGCCACATTGAGCACCAATCCGCCCAGGGAATAGCCCTGATTGGCATTGGCCTGCACGCGCCAGTCTTCGCGATCGAGGTATTCGTTCATGGAGGTGGCGACCTCTACCAGGGTCTTGCGGTCACGGCGCATGCGGCCGTGTTGTTCGCGGTAGACGATGTAGGCGCGCATCGATTGGAAGTAACCGGCGTCCATCAGCACGCGTTCGACGCTGTCCTGGATGAGTTCGACGTCCAGTTGTTCGATGCCCCTTAGGCGTGCCAATACTGCGCCCAGCAACAGGTCGGCGTCGTTCGCTTGAAACTCCGCGGTGGCAGTGCCGGCGGCGATCAGGGCTTGGCGGATTTTTTCGGCGTCGAAGGGGGCCAGGCTGCCGTCGCGTTTGTGGAGGTGGGTGCTGGTGAGCGGGGTGAGCGTGCTTTGCATTGGAAGCTCCAAACACTACATATAGACAATCCGATAACATAAAACACAATATGCAGTGATATTACGGAGAGAAGCGTTGGAAACCCTTGATCGGGATCAACGTTTTCTGATCGGGGCATATCCCTTTATTCCGTCACGGCTATCCATGGTTCCGCCCTTACGGTGCCCCCCAACCTCACCCACCGCTCATGCTCATAAAGCGCACCACCTGAACCTCCCCCGCCCCCGAAAAATCATGCCGCGCTGGCTTTCCCCTCAACGCCCGATGCAACGCCTCAACCAACGGCCGATCATCCAACGGAGACCGCCTGAGCAACTCACGAAAATCCAGCGCGTCGTCCTGCCCGAGGCACAACAAAAGCCGCCCCTCCACCGTCATCCTTAGCCGATTACAACTCCCACAAAAACTCTGTGAATTGGGCGAGATAAACCCGATGCGCGTGTCGGGGTAACGCGCCAAACGCACATACCGCGCCGGCCCCCCACTGCTTTCCGCAGTGTCGAGCAACAGATGCTCACGAGCGATCACCTCCCGCACCTCATCACTGGCACAAAACGTCTCCCCCCGCGAACGCCCTACATCCCCCAAAGGCATTTCTTCGATGAAACTGATATCGATCCCTTGCTCGATCGCATACCGCACCAACGCGGGCACCTCATCAAAATTACGCCCTTTCATCACCACGCAATTGAGCTTGACCCGCTCGAACCCGGCGTCCCGCGCCGCCTCTATCCCCTCCTGCACCTGGCGCAAATCACCGTTGCGCGTGATCGCCCGAAACCGCACGGGATCCAGACTGTCGAGGCTGATATTCATGCGCTTGACCCCCGCCGCCGCCAGCGGCTGCGCCAGCCGCGCCAACTGTGAGCCATTGCTGGTCATCACCAACTCACGCAAGCCTGGCAACGCAGCAATAGTGCGGCACAACCCCACAATGCCAGGACGGATCAAAGGTTCACCGCCGGTCAAGCGGATCTTGCGCACGCCCTGGCCCACAAACAGCCGGGCCAGGCGCTCCAGCTCTTGCAGGCTCAACACCTGCTGGCGCGGCAGGAAGGTCATGGTTTTCGCCATGCAGTACACACAGCGAAAATCACAACGGTCGGTCACCGACAGACGCAGGTAATCGATTGAACGGCCGAGCCCATCCACCAGGCTCATGTCACTGCACCAACGGCGAGTCGGCGCCTTGCAGCGCGAGACCACGGATGTCCGCGGCGCCAATCAGGGTTTGCAGGTACTGCACCAGCGCCTTCTGCCACACCCCCTGCTGCAACTGGGTGCGAATGGCGCCCGCCACTGCTTCGTAAGGCAACGGCTGGCCTTCGATGCGCTGGTCGACGCTGATCACATGCCAGCCGTAACGGCTTTCCAAGGGCTTATCGGCCAGGCCGGGCGCCAGGGTAAACAACTGGCGCTCCAGCTCCGGCACGGTCTGGCCCTTGCTGATCTGGCCCAATGAGCCACCCTGGGCCTTGGACGGGCACGCCGAATACTTGAGCGCCAGTTCGGCGAAGCTGGCGGGTGTCTGCGCCAGGCTCAGCTGCAGGATTTCTGCCTGCACATGGGCCATCTGCCGTGCCTCGGCATCGTCCGGCGCGCATTCGAGCAAGATGTGCCGCACCGCCAGCAACGGTGCGCTGTGGAAGCGCCCTCGATTGCTTTCGAAATAATGCCGGCAGGTCGCCTCGTCGCACTGCGGCACGGTGATCTCGCGCTCCAGCAACAAGCGCGTGGCGGCTTCTTCTTCGTTCTCGCCGGGGGCGATGTCCACCGCCAGGCCCAACTCGGTGATGCGCTGTTGCAGCAGCTCGCGAATCACCAGCGCGCGAGCGGCCAGGTACACCGCGGCTTCGCGGCTTTCGGCAGGATGGTATTGCAGCTCCAGGGCCATCGCCTCGGGCGTGATCGACACGCCGTTGACGCTGACGATGGGCCATTCCTGTTCACTGCTGGCAATCAATTCAGGCTGGGTCATCATGTGTTCCTCACGACTTCTGCCGCACGATTTGATAACGACGGCCCAGGTACCAGACCGGCGCGCTGACCATGTGCACCAGGCGGGTAAACGGGAACAGCACGAACAGGGTCAGACCCAGCGCCACGTGGGCCTTGTAGATCAGCGACACCGGTGCAATCGACTCCGCCGCCTGCACTGGCCGCAGCAACACCACGTTCTGCGCCCAATCGGCGAGCATCACCATCACCGAGCCGTCCATATGCCCGGTGGAGGCCACAATGGTCAGCAAGCCCAGCAGCAACTGCGCGAGCAGTACCAGCAGGATCAGAATGTCGGACGCGCTCGACGTAGCCCGCACACGCGGGTCACTCAGACGACGCTTGATCAGCATCAGCAACCCCACCAGGCACAGCAGGCCGAAAAAACCGCCGGAGACCATTGCCAGCAGTTGCTTGTTTTCCGTGCTGATCACGTGGTGGTACACCGACGCGGGCGTCAGCAAGCCGACAAAGTGCCCGGCCAGCACAAACAGCACGCCGATATGGAAGAAGTTGCTCGCCACGCGCATGCCACGGTTGTTCAGCATCTGGCTGGAGCCGGCCTTCCAGGTGTACTGCGACAGGTCGAACCGCGCCCAACTGCCCAACAGGCAGATCGCCAGGGCCACATAGGGGTACACCCCGAATACCAGCAAATTCCACTTAGACATTACCCACCTCCCCGGCAGGCAGCACGGCCCGCCCTTCCTGCTGAAAATCCACCCAGTGCAACGGCACGGCGCTTTCTTCCCGCGCCTTGCCCGGAGCGCTCGGCAGCGCACTGCAACGGTCCTGCTGTTCGGCCTGCATGAAGTCCACGGCCTCTTCTTCCCACACCTTGTCAAGGGCTTCGAGGGAGTCGTCACGCGGCTCGGCAGCGACCTGGGCGCGCACTTCGGCCACCGCCTGGTGCGGCTCGGCGCCGGCGATTTGCAGCAGTGCCCGGAAGCAACTGGCATAGGCGCTTTCACGTTCTTCGAGGCGCGCCGCGAGCAACGCCAGCAAGTGCGCCACATCCGCCAGGCCCTCGCGGGCCTCGATGTCCTCGCGGGTGGAGAGGAACTCCAGGTACAGCGGGATGAAGTCGGGCAGCTCCTTGACGCCGATGGCAAAACCAGCCGCCTCGTACTGGGCCATCATGTCGACCATCGCCTGACCACGGTCGCGGGATTCGCCGTGCACATGCTCGAACAGCAACAACGACAGCGAACGCCCGCGCCCGAACAACGCGCCGTAGTGTTCCTGGCCATCCATCAGGTCGTTAGCGCAGATCAGCTCCAGCAGTTCGAACAAGGCGCCGCGTTGTTTGGGACTGATTTCCCGTGACTCGATAATCGCCTGCTCCAGCTCATCGCGGCCGCTCACCAGGTGTTCCGTGGGATAGTCCAGCAGCAGCGAGATCACTTTAAGAATGCGCATGGTTCAGTCCTCCCAGATCTGTACGGTTTTCAACACGTCGCGGCGGTTGGCCTTCTTCGCGCCGAACATATTGGTGTCGGAACTGCCGCTGCAGCCGCTGCCAAAGCTGAAACCACAGCCCGAACGCTCAGCGAAGGCATCGCTCATGGCGTCCTCGCGATGGGCGCTTGGCACCACAAAGCGGTCCTCGTAATTGGCGATGGCCAGGTAGCGATACATCTCTTCCACTTGCGGCACGCTCAAGCCCACGTCTTCAAGGACTTGCAGGTCCTGGACGCCGTCCACCTGCTGGGAACGCTTGAAGGCGCGCATTGCCAGAAGGCGCTTAAGGGCACGCTTGACCGGCTTTTCATCGCCCGCCGTGAGCATGTTGGCCAGGTAACGCAAAGGAATGCGCAGGCTGTCCACATCCGGGATCACCCCATTCATGCCCACGGTGCCGGCAGCGGCGGCGTTCTGGATCGGCGACAGCGGCGGCACGTACCAGACCATCGGCAAGGTGCGGTATTCCGGGTGCAGCGGCAGCGCGAGCTTCCAGTCCACCGCCATTTTGTAGACGGGCGAGCGCTGCGCCGAGTCGATCACCGACTGCGGCACGCCATCGGCCAGGGCCTGACGGATCACAGCCGGGTCATTCGGGTCGAGGAAGATCTCCAGCTGTTTCTCGTACAGGTCGTGCTCGTTGGCGGTGCTGGCGACTTCGCTGATGCGGTCGGCGTCGTACAGCAGAACACCGAGATAGCGGATACGGCCGACACAGGTTTCGGCGCACACCGTGGGCATGCCGGCTTCGATGCGCGGGTAGCAGAAGATGCACTTTTCGGACTTGCCGCTCTTCCAGTTGAAGTAGATTTTCTTGTACGGGCAACCGCTGATGCACATGCGCCAGCCGCGACATTTTTCCTGGTCGATCAGCACAATGCCGTCTTCTTCACGCTTGTAGATCGCACCGCTGGGGCATGACGCTGCGCATGCCGGGTTGAGGCAGTGCTCGCACAGGCGCGGCAGGTACATCATGAAGGTGTTTTCGTACTCGCCGTAGATATCGGCCTGGATCTGGTCGAAGTTCTTGTCCTTGCGGCGCTTGGCGAACTCAGTGCCGAGGATCTCCTCCCAGTTGGGCCCCCACTCGATTTTCTGCATGCGCTTGCCCGACACCACCGAACGCGGGCGCGCGGTGGGCTGGTGTTCGCCCAGGGGCGCGGTGTGCAGGTGCTGGTAGTCGAAGTCGAACGGCTCGTAGTAGTCGTCCAGGCTAGGCAAGTCGGGGTTGGCGAAGATGTTTGCCAGCACGCGGAATTTGCCGCCGATACGCGGGTTGATCGTGCCATTGGCGTTACGGATCCAGCCGCCCTTCCACTTGTCCTGGTTCTCCCATTCTTTGGGGTAGCCGATGCCGGGCTTGGATTCGACGTTGTTGAACCAGGCGTATTCCATGCCTTCGCGGCTGGTCCACACGTTCTTGCAGGTGATCGAGCAAGTGTGGCAGCCGATGCATTTGTCCAGGTTCAGCACCATGCCGATCTGTGAGCGAATTTTCATCTCAGTTCTCCTCGATATCGGTCGGCAATGGGCGTGGCAGATCATCGCCGTCGGAGCCATCGAGCCAATCGACCTTGGCCATCTTGCGCACCACGACGAACTCATCGCGATTGCAGCCGACCGTGCCGTAGTAGTTGAAGCCGTAGGCCTGCTGGGCATAACCGCCGATCATATGGGTCGGTTTGAGCACCACGCGGGTCACCGAGTTGTGGTGGCCGCCGCGGGTTTTGGTGGTCTCCGAACCCGGCACGTTCACGATGCGTTCCTGGGCGTGATACATCATCACCATGCCCTCCTTGACCCGCTGGCTCACCACCGCACGGGCGGTGAGCGCGCCGTTGACGTTGAAGCACTCAATCCAATCGTTGTCCTCGATACCGGCGCGCTGGGCGTCGATTTCCGAGAGCCACACGATCGGCCCCCCACGGCTCAGGGTGAGCATCAGCAGGTTGTCGCTGTAGGTGCTGTGGATCCCCCATTTCTGGTGCGGGGTGATCCAGTTCAGTACGATCTCGGTCTCGCCATTACTGCGCTTGCCCTTCACCCCTTCGATGGTGCGGGTGTTGACCGGTGGTCGATAGCTCATCAACTGCTCGCCGAATGCCTGCATCCACGGGTGATCCTGGTAGAACTGCTGGCGCCCGGTGAGGGTGCGCCATGGGATGTTTTCATGGACGTTGGTGTAGCCGGCGTTGTAGCTCACGTGATCGTCTTCCAGGCCCGACCAGGTGGGGCTGGAAATGATCTTGCGTGGCTGCGCCTGGATGTCGCGGAAGCGGATCGCCTCGTGAGCCTTGGGCAATGCCAGGTGGCTGTGGTCGATGCCGGTGAACTCCGACAGCGCAGCCCAGGCCTTGACAGCCACGTGGCCGTTGGTTTCCGGGGCCAGGGACAGGATCACTTCGGCGGCGTCGATGGCCGTGTCGATTTTCGGCCGCCCCAGGCTGATGCCCGCGTCGCCTTCGTGATGGTTCAGTTCACCGAGGAATTTCACTTCCTCATCGGTATTCCAGTTGATGCCCTTGCCGCCATTGCCGAGTTTTTCCAGCAGCGGGCCAAGGGAGGTGAATTTCTTGTAGATATTCGGGTAGTCGCGCTCCACCACCGCCATGTTCGGCGCGTTCTTGCCCGGCACCGGTGCCACACCGGCACTTTTCCAATCAGTGCCGCCGAAAGGCTGGGCCAACTCGCCGACGCTGTCATGCATCAGCGGCACGGTGACCAGGTCCTTCTCGACACCCAGGTGGCCGACCGCCATGGCCGAGAACGCCTTGGCGATGCCCTTGTAGATGTCCCAATCGGACCGCGACTCCCACGCCGGGTCGATAGCTGCCGACAACGGGTGGATGAACGGGTGCATGTCCGAGGTGTTCATGTCGTCTTTTTCGTACCAGGTGGCGGTCGGCAAGACGATGTCGGAATACACACAGGTGGACGACATGCGGAAGTCCAACGTGGTCACCAGATCGAGTTTGCCGATGGCACCATCGTCAACCCACTCGGCTTCGGTGGGCTTGCTTTCGCCGCCAAAACCGATGTCTTCGTTCATCACGCCGTTCTTGGTGCCCAGCAGGTACTTGAGCATGTACTCATGGCCCTTGCCCGACGAACCGAGCAGGTTGGAACGCCAGATAAACATGTTGCGCGGGAAGTTCGCCGGGCTGTCCGGTTGCTCGCAGGCAAAGCGTAGGGTGCCGTCCTGCCAGGCCTTGACCACATAGTCTTTGGGATCCATGCCAACAGCAGCCGCCTCACGGCAGATGTGCAACGGGTTGGTGTTGAGTTGCGGCGCGCTCGGCAGCCAGCCGGCGCGCTCGGCGCGGATGTTGTAGTCCAGCGCGTGGGTGGGGAACTGCGACTTGTCCGCCATGGGCGAGAGCACATCGTGCATGTTCATTTTTTCGTGGCGCCACTGCGAGCTATGGCCGTAGAAGAAGCTGGTGCCATTCATCTGCCGGGGTGGGCGGCTCCAGTCCAGGCCGAACGCCAGGGGCAGCCAGCCGCATTGCGGGCGCAGTTTTTCCTGGCCGACGTAGTGGGCCCAGCCGCCGCCGGTCTGGCCGACGCAACCGCAGAGCATGAGCATGTTGATCAGCCCGCGGTAGTTCATGTCCATGTGGTACCAGTGGTTCATCGCCGCACCGACGATGATCATCGAGCGGCCCTTAGTCTTGTCGGCGTTGTCGGCGAACTCACGGGCGATCTGGATGGCTTTCTCGCGGCTGACGCCGGTGATCGCTTCCTGCCACGCCGGGGTGCCGGGCACACTGGCGTCGTCGTAGTCCTTGGCAACGTTGCTGCCGCCCAGGCCACGGTCGATGGCCAGGTTGGCGGCCGACAGGTCGAACACCGTGGCGACCTTGGCCACGCTGCCATCGGCCAACGTCACGCTGTGCACCGGCACGCGGCGAAACTGCACGGCATCGCCCGCCACGTGCTGGAAGTGCTCGTGGGACTCGCCGGCAAAGTACGGGAAGCCCACCTCCGCTACGTCCGCCCCCATCAGGCTCAGTTTGAGGTCGATGGCGCGACCTTCCCCGCCTTCCTTGGCGAGGATGTTCCACTTGCCCTTCTCGCCCCAGCGATAGCCGATGGAACCTTGGGGCGAGACCAGCTCGCCGCTTTCGTCAAGGGCAATGGTTTTCCATTCCGGGTTATTGTCCTGGCCAAGGTTGCCCACAAGGTCCGAGGCACGCAGGAAGCGGTCAGGCTGGAACCCGGCGCCCGGTGCAAAACCGGTCACGGGCTTGAGCATCACCAGCACCGGCAAGTCGGTGAAGCGCTTGGCGTAGTCGGTGAAATAGGCGCTTGGGTGGTCGAGGTGAAACTCCTTGAAGATCACGTGATTGAAGGCCTGGGCCAACGCGGCGTCGGTACCCTGCTTGGGGTTGAGCCACAGATCAGTGAGCTTGGCCACTTCCGAATAATCGGGGGTGATGGCCACGGTCTTGGTGCCCTTGTAGCGCACCTCGGTGAAAAAGTGCGCGTCCGGTGTACGGGTCTGCGGGACGTTGGAACCCCAGGCGATGATATAGTTGGAGTTGTACCAGTCGGCCGATTCCGGCACGTCGGTCTGCTCGCCCCACACCATCGGCGAAGCCGGTGGCAGGTCGCAGTACCAGTCATAGAAGCTCAGACACACCCCGCCGAGCAGTGACAGGTAACGCGAGCCGGCGGCATAGCTGACCATGGACATGGCCGGGATCGGCGAGAAGCCGACGATGCGGTCCGGGCCGTACTGCTTGATGGTGTAGACGTTGGAAGCAGCAATGATCTCGTTCACTTCCTCCCAGTTGGAGCGGATGAATCCCCCCATGCCACGCTTGCTCTTGTAGGACTCGGCCTTGGCCTTGTCCTCGACAATGCTCGCCCAGGCGTCTACCGGGGTCAGGGTCAGGCGCGCTTCACGCCACAGTTTGAGCAGTGGCTTGCGAATTTTCGGGTACTTGAGCCGGTTGGCGCTGTAGATGTACCAGCTGTAGCTGGCGCCACGCGGGCAGCCTCGGGGTTCGTGGTTGGGCAAGTCGTTGCGGGTACGCGGGTAGTCGGTCTGCTGGGTTTCCCAGGTAATCAGGCCGTTTTTCACGTAGATCTTCCACGAACAGGAACCGGTGCAGTTCACCCCGTGGGTGGAGCGCACGATCTTGTCGTACTGCCAGCGCGAACGGTAGACGTTCTCCCAATCGCGGGACTCTTTGCGGGTCTCGCCGTGGCCCTCGGAGAACTCGTTTTGCTTGCGGTTGAAGAACCGCAGTTGATCCAGTAGGTGACTCATGATGCTTTCCTCATCAGGCGTGCCGTGGGGTGCGTTGCCCCGCGAGTTCGGGTCGGACTAGCAGGGTGTGGCGCAGCCTTTGCGGGCGTACCACCACCAGGTCACGACGATGCAGCTCAGGTAGAAACCGACAAACAGGTAGAAGGCCATGGCCGGGCTGCCGGTGGCGGCCATGGAACTGCCGAAGGATTTGGGAATGAAGAACGCGCCGAACGCGCCCATGGCCGAGCTGAACCCGAGCACGGCGGCGGATTCCTTGCTGGCGTCCTTCAAGGCCTGTTCACGCACGGCGGCGGGTTTGCCGACACTGGCTTTTTCGTGGAGGGTGCGGAAGATCACCGGGATCATGCGGAAGGTGGAGCCGTTGCCGATGCCGGTGGTGATGAACAGCAGCATGAACAGGCCGAGAAAACCGTAGAAGTTGCCGCCCTGCTGGTTCTGCGGCAAAAAGTGCAGCACGCCGAACACCATCACGATCATCAGCACGAAGTTCCACAGAGTCACTCGCGCGCCGCCCAGTTTGTCGGCCAGCCAGCCGCCCAGTGGCCGCACCAGTGCGCCAACCAGTGGGCCGAGGAAGGCGAACTTCAGCGCTACCACGTCCGGAAACGAGGTCTTGATCAGCAGCGGAAACGCCGCCGAGAAGCCGATGAACGAACCGAAAGTCGCCAGGTACAACCAGCACATCAGCCAGTTGTGCTTGCGCTTGAAGATCACCGCCTGGTCGCTGAACGACGCGCGGGCGCTGGATAGGTCATTCATGCCGAACCACGCCGCCACGGTGACGAGGATGATGAATGGCACCCAGATGAAGCCGGCGTTCTGCAGCCACAGTTGGCTACCGTCCGCCAGGGTTTGCGGTTGCCCGCCGATCAGCCCGAATACCCCAAAGGTGATCACCAACGGCACGCAGAACTGCATCACCGAAACGCCCAGGTTGCCCAGGCCGGCGTTCAACCCCAGGGCGGTGCCCTGCTGGGCCTTAGGGTAGAAGAAGCTGATGTTGGACATGCTGGAGGCAAAGTTGCCGCCGCCAAAACCGCAGAGTAAGGCGATCAACACGAAGACGCTGTAAGGCGTGCTCGGATCCTGCACCGCAAAGCCCATCCACAGTGACGGCAGCAAGAGCGACGCGGTGCTCAGGGCGGTCCAGCGGCGCCCGCCGAAGATCGGCACCATGAACGAGTAGAACACCCGCAACGTCGCGCCGGACAAACCCGGCAGCGCCGCGAGCCAGAACAACTGGTCAGTGGTGAAGCTGAAGCCAATGGCGTTGAGGCGCACAATCACCGTGCTCCACACCATCCACACCGCAAAGGCCAGCAAAAGCGCAGGGATCGAAATCCACAAGTTGCGGGTGGCGGTCTTCTTGCCGCTGGCGCCCCAGAACGCCGGGTCTTCAGGGCGCCAGTCGTGGATCACCGGCCCCGATTCGGGCTTTTGCGCGATAGACATGATCATTCTCCTTGGAGCGCTTGTTTGCCGAGCAACGGCTGTTTACGGATCTCGCTGATGTACATCCAGGTCAGGGAGACCCAGACCACGCCGTACATCAACATGAAGCAGGAGGAGCGCACACCGGTGAGGTCCACCAGGGCGCCGAATAGAATCGGCAGTACAAAGCCGCCCAGGCCGCCGGCCAGGCCGACGATGCCGGACACCGCGCCCATGTTCTGCGGGTAGTCATTGGCGATGTACTTGAACACCGAGGCCTTGCCGAACGCGAA
The DNA here is from genome assembly GCF_000934565.1 of Pseudomonas simiae. Lineage (NCBI taxonomy): Bacteria > Pseudomonadati > Pseudomonadota > Gammaproteobacteria > Pseudomonadales > Pseudomonadaceae > Pseudomonas > Pseudomonas simiae. Next base: position 3,467,149 of record NZ_CP010896.1, read on the forward strand.
GGCGATGCCCATCACGAACAGCAGCACGGTGAACAGGGTGGCGTTGAGGCCGAGATGGAAATAGACGGGCCCGTTGACGGTCATCACTTGCAACTGCGTCTGCGGATAGCTGAGCAGGAAAAGGCAGATCCAGCTCACCCACAGCACCCACCAGGTCACGCTGTGTGCGCCCCAGCGGTCGGACATCCAGCCGCCCACCGCCCGCAACACACCGCCAGGCAAGGAAAAACACGCGGCCAGCAGTGCGGCGCTTTGCAGGCTGAAGCCGTATTCCTGCACGTAGTACTTGGTCATCCACAACGCCAGGGCCACGTAGCCGCCGAACACAATCGAGTAGTACTGGCAGTAGCGCCACACAGCCGGGTCTTTGAGGCACAGCAGTTGCTGACGCAGGGTGGCGCCGCCAGCACTGCGGTGGGCCTTGTTTTCGCGGGTGAGGAACCAGAACAACAGCGCGGTGACAAACAGGATCGCGCTGAACACCTTGGGCACCAGGTGCCAGGTGCCGAGGGCGATCAGCGCCGGGGCCAGAAATTTGGTGACGGCAGCGCCGGCATTACCCGCGCCGAACACGCCCATGGCAAACCCTTGGTTCTCTTTATCGAACCACTTGGCGACATAGGCGATGCCCACTGAAAACGAGCCGCCGGCCAAACCGACAAACAGGCCCAGCACCAGGAACTGCCAATACGCCGTGGCGTAGGTGATCAGGTACAGCGGCAGTACACAGGCGAGCATCAACACAAAGAACACGATGCGCCCGCCGAAACGGTCGGTCAGCAACCCCAGGGGCAGGCGCACCAGGGAACCGGTCAATACCGGGGTGGCGGCCAACAGGCCGAACTGGGTTTCGTTGAGTTGCAGCAGGTCCTTGATGGGCACGCCGAGCACGGCGAACATCATCCACACCATAAAGCAGACGGTGAAGGCCAGGGTGCTCATGCCCAGCACCAGGCCTTGTCTCATACGGGGTTGAGTCACGGTATGCGCTCCAGAAAGTGATTCCATGAGCGCAGGTTAGGGGCGACCCCCTCGCAGAACTTGACCCAGATCAACGAGGGCCGGTTGGGTATGGCGCTATGCTGGCCCCGTCTACCTCCAAGGAGGTAGCCCGCAAGACAAGAGAAAGCCTTTATTTATCAATGGATTGTTCTCTTGTGCCGGCTTTTGTCCGTGGGAGGGTTCGCCGGCAATTCTTTAGAGGTAGTGCGCCAGGGAAGGCCATCTCCCCCCCTTTCCCGCTCCAGGTGCGACCATGCTGCTCTGCTGCCCCCTTCAACTGTGCCGTCATGTTTGACTGGCTGCGCAGCTCCCTGCCCGCCCGCGCCGGTCTGGCGGTGATCCTGATTGCGATCCTGGCCCTGGCCAGTTCCCTCAGCGCCGGGCTGATCGCCTGGTTCAGCCAGGGCGACGCCGCCGCGATCAACACCGCGGGCTCGGTGCGCATGGAGACCTATCACCTCAGCTGGAAACTGGCGGCCGGTGCACGCCCGGATGAGGTCGCCGAGGTCAGCCAGAGCCTGCAACGGCGCCTCGACAGCCAGTCGCTCAAGGCGGTGCTCGAAGACGGCCCCCACAGCGCCCTGCTACAGAGCTACCAGCAGATCCAGCGGCGCTGGAACGACGAGCTGCGCCCGGCGGTGATGCGCGGCGATGCGGTGCTGTTCCAGGCCAGCGCGCCGGCGTTCGTCGAGCAACTGAACCAGTTCGTCAGCCTGTTGCAGCAACAGAGCGAGCACAAGCAAAGCTGGCAACAAGCGATCCAGGGACTGGCGTTGTTCAGCACCTTGATCATCCTGCTGATCGGCCTCTACGAGTTGCAGTACGGCGTGGTCACGCCCTTGCAGGAACTGGTGCACGCCACTCGGCGCTTTCGCGATGGCAACTACCAGACCCGCGTCAACCACCGTTCCGAGGACGAACTGGGCCAACTGGCCCTGAGCTTCAACGCCATGGCCGAGACCATCGAGGCCTCCCACCGCACTCTGGAAGCCCAGGTGCAGCTCAAAACTCTCAACCTGCAACAAGCCAATGCCGCCCTGGAATTGCTTTACCAGAGCAGCCGCAGCCTGGCCACGCGCCTGGCCAATGCCGAAGGCCTGGATGAACTGATCCGGCGCTTCCAGAAACGCCTGCCGGGCTTGCGCCTGTCGCTGTGCCTGCAAGGTCACTTCCTCGCACCGGCGCAGCAGATGCTGGCGCTGCATGGCGAGCACAGCCGCAACGTCTGCGCGATCGGCGACTGCGCGACGTGCGAACGCCACCACGCGGCGCCGCCAGAGGTATTCAGCATCAGCAACCAGGGCGCAGAACTGGGCGAACTCAAGGCGCACTTCCTCGACGGCCACCCCCCGCAGGATTGGGAAAAACAACTGATCCAGGCCCTGGCCAACCTGATCGGCACCTCGCTGTCTCTCAAGCGCCAGCGGGAACAGGACCACCGCCTGTTACTGCTGGAGGAGCGCACCATCATCGCCCGCGAACTGCACGACTCCCTGGCCCAGGCACTGTCCTACATGAAGCTACAAGTGAGCCGCATGCAGACCCTGATCCGCCGTGGCGAGCCCGTGGAAACCCTGGCCTGCGTCACCAGTGAATTGCGTGACGGCCTGAATAACGCCTACCGCCAACTGCGCGAACTGCTCACCACCTTCCGCTTGCAGATCCATGACGCCGGGTTGGTGCAGGAGCTGCGGGAGACCGCCGAAGAGTTCTCCCGCCGTGGCGAGTTCCAGGTACACCTGCACGTGGACGCCTTGGCATTCCAACTGTCGGCCAGTGAACAGATCCACGTGCTGCAGATCACCCGCGAAGCCCTGTCCAATTGCCTGCGCCACGCTCATGCGCAAAATGCCTGGCTGCAACTGCGCCAGGTTGGTGAGACCGTGAGCCTTTGCATCGAAGACGATGGGCGTGGCTTCGGCGGCGACGTCGACCAACGCGAACACCACGGCCTGACCATCATGGACGAGCGCGCACGCAGCCTGCACGGCCATCTCGACATCAGCCCGCGTGAGCCCCAGGGCACGCGGGTGCAATTGCGTTTCCAGCCGGAATTTCTTGGCCACTCACTACAAGGCACCGCCTCATGAACACCGCTATTCGCCACCGAATCCTGTTGGTCGACGACCACCCGATGATGCGTCACGGCATGCGTCAGATGCTTGAACTGGAAGACGATTTGCACGTGGTTGGTGAGGCCGGTAACGGCCAGGAGGCCCTTGATCAGATCGCTACGTTGCAACCGGACCTGGTGTTATTGGACAACAACATGCCGCACATGAACGGCCTGGAGACACTGCGTCGCCTGCGGGCCATGAACTATGCAGGGAAGGTGCTGCTGTTTACCGTGTCCGACGCGGAGGACGATATTCGTGATGCGCTACGACTGGATGCCAATGGTTATCTGCTCAAGGACATGGAACCGGAGTTGGTGGTGGAGTTCATCCGTGATGCCTTGCAGGGAGCCTTGGTGATCAGCCCTGGCTTGACCCGCGTACTGGCCCAGGCATTGCGTTCGCCGCAGCCGCATGCGGCGGTGGAGCTGACTGAGCGGGAGCGGCAGGTGTTGAGGACCATTGCCGGGGGGTACAGCAATAAGGTGATCGGGCATAAGCTGGGGATTACCGAGGGGACGGTGAAGGTGCATGTGAAGAATGTGCTGCATAAACTGGGGTTGAGGTCGCGGGTGGAGGCGGCGGTTTGGGCGATGGAGCATCTGAGGCAGGCGGGGTGACAGGGGCTTTTGGGCATATCCGTTATTGGGGTGATGGCGGGTATGGGTTCCGCAGCAACGGATATGCCCACAGTCAAACAGCCAACCCAGCCCTCTCCAACCCCCACCACAACCACCCCGGCAACACATCCGAATCCAGACTATCAATCAGATTCTTCAACCCCAACCCCAACTCCGTATCCCCTTCAATCACCAATCGCCGCCGAAAAAACAACGTATCCGGGTCCTCCTGCCGACTGGCCAACAACAAAAACTCCCGCCAATTCCCACTGATCGTCACCTCGGCAGCAGCCTTCGAAGCCACGCGCAACCCCTCCCGCCCCAACGTCAGATACCAACACACCCCCAAATCCGCAACACGCAGGCACATCCAACGCCCACGCAGCAGATCGAAACCTCCATCGCGCAAAGGCTCCGCCAAACACCGATTAAGCCCCTGCTCCAACACCAACCGCTGCGCGGCAAACGGCACCTGCCGAATCAACGGCAACACCCGATCCACGCCCTTGAGCACCCACTGCTTGCGACTCAACACCCCACCACCTCCTCAACCCGCAACATTCCTGCCTGCCCATGCCAATAACCATTACACCCGTCCACAAACAACGGCGGCAGGGCTCCCTGGCGCACTTGATCAAAGGCGCGCACCACATCAGCCATCCCTTCAGCCCGCGGGCTCAGGCGCAGTAAATCGGCACCACACGAAACCAAACCGGGATAGTCAGCCAGCAAGTTGGTCACATCGGCAGACATCGTCTGAATCCCATTCAAGGTAAACAACGCCTGCCCTTCCTGACTGGTCAACGCCATGCCATCCGGATAGTTGATACAGCAGAACTGGCAATCATCCTTCGGCCGGTTCTCCGCCCGCGCAGTGAAACAACGCGCCGAGTACGCCAGGGGCAGATGCCCGTAGGCGAAGATCTCCACTTCCGGCAATGGCCTCCCCAGTTCACGCACTTGCTCCAGCACATCGGCGATCAGATCGTGGGAGCACTCCACTGGCGGCACCCAACGCTGCATTCCCGCATCGAGCAACTGCACCAACGCGTGGCCGTTGTAGAGATTGAGTGCCGGGCCACCGACAAAGGGCAATTTGCGCTCGATCAGTAACTGCACGGCGCCCATGTCGTTTGCCTCCACCAAAAAATCGCCGTTGTCACACAGCCGTCGCAGGCTGGACAGTTCGGAGGCGGCTTCGATCAAGGTGAGGCTCGACAATACGATCTGCGCCGAGCTGCACGCTTGCAATTCGCGGCCCAGGCCCAGCCATTGATCCAGGTTGAACGCGCGGCGTTTGGAACACACCGTTTCCCCCAGGTAAATCACATCCAGGGGCAAGCCGGCCATGTCGGCATAGAAGCGCCCCAGGTGATCTTTGCCCCAATAAAACAGCACCGGTCCCAGGCTGAGTTTCATCTGTGTCTCCTCACTGCCACGCACGATGGTAAGCACCCAAGGTGGTCTGGCTGCCTTCGGAAAGCCCGGCGAGCACCTGGCGCCATGGGTCCTTGACCACAAAGCTCGCGGGGTTGGCGCGGTGGGCGTCGAGGGCCGCACGCCACACACGGGTGACTTGCTCCACATAGGCCGGGCTGCGCTGCCGGCCTTCGATCTTTACCGCTTCCACGCCGATGGCGCTGAGTTCGGGCAGCAGGTCGAGGGTGTCGAGGCTGGTGGGTTCTTCCAGCGCGTGGAAGCGCTTGCCGCCCACCAGGAAACGGCCCTTGCACAAGGTCGGGTAGCCAGCAGGTTCGTCCGGGGTATAGCGGTCGATCAGCACGTCGCTGAGCCGTGCGCTGAGGCCGTCGGCGTCGTCGCTCCAGCGCACGGCCTTGGCCGGCGAGCACACGCCACAGAGGTTGGGCGACTCGCCGGTGATATACGACGACAAATGGCAACGCCCCTCAGCCATGATGCACAGGCTGCCAAAACCGAACACCTCAATGGGCACGGTGCCGCTGGCCGCCACCTGTCTGACCTGGGCCAGGGACAGCACCCGTGGCAGCACGGCACGGCGGATGCCGTAGTGTTCGACGTAGAACTTCAATGCTGCCGCATGGGTGGCCGAGCCTTGCACCGAGAGGTGCAACGCCATGTGCGGATGGCGTCGCGCGGCATAGCCCAGTACGCCAGGGTCGCCCGCAATCAAGGCGTCGACGCCATGATCGGCGGCACGGTCCACTGCGCGTTGCCAGCGCGGCCAGATCTTCGGTTGCGGGTAGGTGTTGACCGCCACATAGAGCTTGCGCTGGTGCTGGCGGATATGGGCGACAGCGGCATCGAACTGCTTGTCGTCCATGTTCAGCCCCGCAAAGTGCCGAGCATTGGTGTCATCGCGAAACCCTACGTACACCGCATCGGCGCCTTGGCGCACGGCGGCTTTCAGCGCAGGCAGGTTACCCGCCGGACAAACCAGTTGCATGACCGCTCCTTATTCAAAACCGGTGAAGGGCAGGAAAGACACTGCCGCTCCCTTGGATACTTGCTGCTCGCGCTCGATGATCACTAGACCATCGGCCCAGCAGGCGGCGACGAGCATCGCCGAGCTTTGCTGGGGGTGCAGGACGGCGCGCAATTGCCCGTCGCTGCCGGGGCTCAGCCGTGCGCGCAGGTATTGGCGGCGCTTGTTGGGTTTCACCCATTCAAACGCGGCGGGCACGCTGATGGGCACTGGCAGCACTCGCTCCGCGCCTTGAGCACGCAAAAGGAATGGGCGCACTACGATCAGCGTGGTCACCAGCGCAGCCGTCGGGTTACCCGGCAGGCCAATCCAGGGTTTACCCGCCACCTGACCGAACGCCAGCGGCTTGCCGGGCTGGATTGCCAAGCGCCAGCACTCGATCTTGCCCAGCGCTTGGATCGCTTGCTTGAGGTGGTCCTCTTCGCCCACCGACACACCGCCAGTCGTCAGCAGCAAATCGCATTCGGAAGAGGCCAGCAGCAGCGCATCACGACTGGTCGCGAGAGCGTCTGCCATCACCCCGTAATCGTGAACCGTGACGCCCCAGCCGCGCAGCAGCGCTGCGACCAGATAGCGATTGCTGTTGTAGATCTGCCCTGGCGCCAGGGACTCACCCGGCTCGCGCAGTTCATCACCGCTGCTGAGCAGGCACACGCGCAGTGGCCGGAAGACCTTAACCCGCGGTATGCCCGCGGCCGCCAGCAAGCCGATTTCCTGGGCGCGCAGGCGTTTACCGGCACTCATCACACGCTGCCCGCGCTGCAACTCTTCGCCGCGCCTGCGTACGTGTTCGCCCAGGCGCACCGGCGGACACCAGATGCGCTGACCGTAAACGCGGCAGCGCTCCTGGGGCACCACGCTGTCGGCACCTGGGGGCAGCGGCGCACCGGTAAAGATCCGCACGGTTTGCCCCGGCTGCAACGGCACGTCACTGCTATGCCCCGCGGCGATCCGTCCAACCACTTGCAAATGACCGCCCTGCTCCGGCACATCGAACGCGCGCAGCGCATAGCCGTCCATGGCGCTGTTGCTCCAGCCCGGCAGGTCGATCGGTGAAAACACCTCTTCGGCAGTGACACGCCCGAGGGCCTCGGTCAACGCAATCACCTCAGTGGGCGGTGGCGGCGGTGCCTGAGCCAGCAACCGTTCGATGGCCTCCTCCACCGGCAGCAGGTCGCCGCTGTCGCACAGGCTCATGACCGTACCCCACAGGCTTGAAGCGGTTGATCGAGTTGCGGCTTGAGGTGCGGCGCGAAGTTACACGGGCCGGTGCGGCTGTCCAGTTGGCCGACCAGGATCTGGTCCCAGGCAGTCCGACAGGCGCCCGGCGAACCGGGCATGCAGCACACCAGCACGCCATTGCTGACCCCTGCCAGGGCGCGGGACTGCAAGGTGGACATGCCGATTTGCGCCAAAGACACCTGCCGGAACAACTCGCCAAACCCGTCTACCTGTTTGTCCAGCAACGGCAGCACGGCCTGAGGGGTGTTGTCACGGGCGGTAAAGCCAGTGCCGCCGGTCATCAGTACAACTTGTACGTGAGGGTCAGCGATCCACTGGGAGACCCGTGCGCGGATCTGGTAGATGTCATCCATCACGATGCTACGGTCGATCAGCCTATGTCCGGCGTCTTTCAGGCGGTCCACCAGGGTTTGCCCGGAGGTGTCGGTGTCGTAGGTGCGGGTATCGCTGATGGTCAGCACCGCGATATGCAGGGAGACAAAACTGCGTTGGGTCAGATGGGCCATGGTCCAGGCTCCAGGTATTGAAAAGATGCATCCAGCCTGCGCCGCAATGAGCGCAGGGCCTATTCCTCGAAGGAGGTATGCCGTCAGGGAGCCAGGCGCGTGCGCTGCCACTCGCCGTCCAGCAGGCGGTAGTCGAGGCGGTCATGCAGACGGTTGGGACGGCCCTGCCAGAACTCGATGCGCCGGGGTTGCAGGCAGAAACCACCCCAATGTTCGGGCCGAGGCGGCTGGCGCCCGGCGAAGCGCTCGGTGACCTCACGCAGGCGTCCTTCCAACTCGCTGCGATGGGCCAGGGGCTGGCTCTGGGGTGAGGCCCAGCTGCCCAGTTGGCTGGCGGTCGGACGCGCCTCGAAGTAGTCGTCCGACAGTTGCGCAGCGGCCTTCACCACCGGCCCTTCGATACGGACCTGACGCTCCAGGCCCGGCCAGAAAAACGTCATGGCGGCATGGGGGTTGTCCGCCAACTCCTGGCCCTTGGCACTCTGGTAATTACCAAAAAAGAAAAACCCGTCGACGCTGAACCCCTTGAGCAACAGGATGCGGCAATGGGCATGCCCGTGGCTGTCCACCGTGGCCAGGGCCATGCTGTTGGCTTCCGCCGGGGGCACTTCGGTCTTGCGTGCCTGGTCCAGCCACTGGCCAAACAATGCCAACGGGTCGGCCTGCGCACAATCGTCGCGAAGACCGTAAAGGGTGTAGTTGCGGCGCAATTGCGCAAGGGACAGGGGCATGGCGCGGTCCTCCAGAAAGTTCGCCACAGTGTGGGAACTGCCGCGCCGCTATCCCTTGACCGCGGTCAACACTCCGCCGCGGCATGACGCCGCATCGCGGTTCACCACAACGACTTGGCGAGGACCGTCAACCGATGAACCATCCACAACACAGAAGACATTGACCTCTCCTAGCCCGGATGCCCATCGACCCGCGCCTGCCACAGCATCGGTCCATAGCGCCACAGGTACAGGCCCATCCCAATGGACCAGCAAAGTCCTGCCAACCACAGGGCTGCCAAGGGCCAAACCAGCACCAACCACACGCGGCATACACACGCCAGGTTCAGCAACGCGAAAGCCAGCGTCATGCCTGGTGGCGGCTGCAACGGTCGACCGGTATGGCCCAGGCTGACCCGTGCGATCATCGCCAGGATCAACCCAGCCATCGCACCAATGGTCAGCGCGTGCACCGCCAGGCTTGGATTGAAGGCGGCACCGAAATGCCACAGCGCCATGCCCAGGCACGCCAGCGCGAGCCAGGCATAGGCCAGGTGCAGAGACCACAGCAGCGGTACTCGCCACAGGCCGCGATCCTGCCAGCGCAGCCAGCGCAGCAGATGGCCCAGGCCCAACGCGGCGAATAGCACGCCAACCCAGAGATTAGGCATCAAGGCCCATCCGTTGGCATACAACAGCGCCACCAGAATCGACCCGCTCAGCAACAGGTGGTCCAACCACGGCCAGGGCTTGACGGCTTCGGCCCGGCCCAGGCCACGCTGGGTAAAAAACGGAATCACACGGCCACCGATCAGGCCCATCATCGCCGCGACGAGCCATAAGCCGGTCAGAACCGACTGGCGCTGCAACGCTGGGTCGGACAGCGATAGCCCGTCAGCCAAGGCCAGCAACACCAACACCAGCACAATCGGGTAATTGCGCGTCTGCCGGACCTTCCACAGCGTCCACCCCATCACCCCGGCAACTGCCAATGGGAAGCTCAACTCCAGCACGGCCAGCAACGGCATCGGAACATTCAGCAACCAGCCCACGCGAGCCGCCAGCCACAGTGCCGCCAACACCGCCAAGGGCGTCCCGCTGAGGCCGGCGCGCCCGGTCCAGGTCTGCACCGCCGTCAGCAAAAAACCGGCGATGATCGCCAGGCCAAAGCCGAACAGCAACTCATGCCGATGCCAGGCCAGCCAGCCGCCGGCCGGTTGCCACTCGCCAGTCAGCCCGCCCAGGGCCAACAGCCACAACGGCACCACCAGCGCCGCCAACAGGCACGCGCCGAGAAAAAATGGCCGGAAGGCCAGGCGCAACAACGGGGTAATCGACATTGCCTTGCGCCGATCCAGTACGTGCATGCCACGGCTCCTCAACTCATTATCGGTTTATCTATCGAGGGTTTTACCAAGTGAGGTAAAACATGCCCTTGGCCAACACCACAATCGCAACCATATGCGCAAACAAACTCAAGTGCACAAACCGCAGATAGCGCGGCCCTACACGCCCCAGGCGCATACGCAGCATCGTCAGCAGAAAGTGCAGCAGCACACTGGCGGCGAGGGTCAACTTAACGGTCAGCAAAGTCCCGAAGGACGAAGCGAAAGGCGCGGTCAGCACCGGCAGGTAACGCAGCCAGACCATGCCCAGCCCCGCGCCGAACAGCACCAGTAATACCCAGGGCATCATCACCCTGGCGCGTTGACCGACGCCTTGCTCCACCAGCACCATCACCCGCGCAGGCAATTGGTGGTGCAGTCGTGCCAGGATCAGCACTTCGAAAAACACTGTGCCGATAAAAATCAACGCAGCGAAGAGGTGCGCCAGCAGAAATAGTAGGTAAGGCATGATGGCCTCGCGGGGGGGGACCGGAACGCCAGTGTGACGACCTGCCAGCGTGCACACCTTGATTCCGGTCAACCCATCACATCAACGGGATGCTGTAGCTGACAATCAGCCGCGTCTCGTCCTTGTCCGCCGTGTCGTTGCCGCGCAGCACCGCGCTGCGCCAGGTAAAGCCCAGGCCTTTCAAGGTGCCGGTGGGGATCACGTAATCCAGGCGCAGGTCACGCTCCCACTCACTGTTGTCGCGGCCGACAGTGCGGATGTGGCTGCCGTGGATATACGTCACGCTGGAGCGCAACCCCGGCACGCCCAGGCCGGCAAAGTCATAGGCATAGCTGCCAACCGTGGCTTGCTCACCGGCATTCACGAACTTGAGCGACTGGGAATTGGTGATCAGGTAGAGCGAGCGGCCCTGGCCCTGGTTGATGTGCGGGAAGTCACTTTGCCCGGTGGTTTTCTGGTAGCCCAAGCTCAGCGAATGCCCGCTCAAGGCATAGGTGAACATGGCGCTCCACAAGCGGTTGTCGACTTTGCCGGCGTTGACGCCAGGCCCGTAGTAGCCCGAGCTGACATAACCTTCGCCGCGCCCGGCAACGCTGCCATTCTTGCCGTCGGCGGTGCTGTAGAAATACCGCAGGTCGCTCTTGAGTTGGCCCACCGGCAGTTGCCAGTTATGCACCAAGCCGAGGAAATGCTGCTGGTAAAAGTTCTCCAGGCTGGCGTAGTAGTACTGCACCTGCAGCCGTTTGCTCACGGCGTAATCCACACCGCCGTAGTAGAACTGGTTGCTGGCCTTACCCTTGACCGGGTCATTGGCCCCAGCAATCGACAAGCCTTGGCCGTTACTGGAGTTCCGGTCCATCACCTGCTCGATCTTGCCCGCGATCAGATTGACGTCCCTGAAGTCCTTGGACTCCACCTGATAGCCCCGAAAGGTCTGGGGCAACAGGCGACCGTCCTCAGTGGTCAGCACCGGCAGCTTGGGCATCAGGTTGCCGGCTTTGAGTTGCGTCTGGGCGATACGCAGTTTGCCGGTGACGCCGGTCTTGCTGAAATCATGGACGGCCTTGCCGTCGTCCAGCGGGAAAACGCTGCCGGGGGTGTTGTCTGCACCGGCCTTGCCGGCCCGGCCCGAGGCGTCCAGGCGCAGGCCGTACCACTCTTGCAGATCCAGGCCCAGGCCGACCGTGCCCTCGGTGAAACCGGACTGGTAATTGAACATGAAGGCCTGGCCCCACTCCTTGTCCGAGGCGGCCTTGGCGTTGCGGGTGTCCTGGTTGTAGTAGAAGTTGCGCAGGTCGAGACTGGCTTTGCTGTCGTCGATAAAACCCGACGCAGCCGCCTGCTGCGCAGCGCCGAGGGAGACGGCGAGCGCCAGGCAAGTCTTGTGGTTCATGAAGGCTCCGAGAAGTGATTGAGGCGACACCGTCGGCGTTCAGCCTGTTCTTGTTGCAGGCCTCTAACGTGTGACATTCGACGGGAGCGCGCACGGTATAGGCTTGGTCCCACGGGAAAAAGCCGTCAAAACCGCTATTCACTTTTTCAGTTTGCGTAACAATCCACGTGTCACTTCAAGGTATTCAGCCGCATGTCAAGGCACCGCCAACCACCCACTGAACCCACCCGGCGCCTTCAACGGGCACCAGGCGAAATCCCACGGTGGCGGCGGCAGCGCCTGCTGTTCGACCCCGGCACTCCGGGCGTCTTTCCAATCGACAACCCTCGACGACTGCCAGGCCAGCGCCACGCCCTGGGCCTGGCTTTCGTCCGTATTGACCCAACACGCGGCGGCCGCCGCCATGAATGCCTCGATCGGCTCGTCGTCGATCTGCGACCGATACGGCGAGCCCAGCAGCCAGCGGCAGACATTCAGGTGATAGGTCCAGTCCTGCGGCGGCCGGTTGCGGTAGGCCCAGGTCATGAAGCTGCGGAACAGGTTCAACCCTTCGGGCGGATCCAGCTTGAGCAGCGCCGGGCAGATATCGAACAGGGTGTGCCAATACGGCAATAACCGTGCATCCAGGTGCACGAAGTTGCGGGAATTGCTCGGGTATTCAGGCGGCGTCGGTACCGCGTGCAGGCGGCGGGACGCCTTGCTGACCAGGCGGCTGGCGCCTGCGGGCAACAGGTGGTTCATGAAACGCACTCACAGTCATGACGATGGAATGCCTCCTGGTCTCAGGAAGCCCAAGGCAAACGTCAGAATGCAGGGGAAGCGCGGGGGTTGGCCGAAGGCCAGGAATAACGCGGCGGCGCCTTGTTGCGACGTTCATGGGCGGGCCGTGGAGTTTGCCCCAGCCCCAGCAACCAGGCCAGACCGACCAAGAACACCAGGGCAACCGTCAAGGCGTTGCAGACCGGGCAGGCAAAGTAGTTCGAGATGTTGCTGGAAGACGGGCTGCCCAACCCTTTGTCGGAAAGTGGCGCCTGCTTGCCGTCCACCGAACAAAACGCCCCACCGATGCCATTCAGTGTCTGGCCCATCATCTGACCATGCCCCAAACCGCAGACGAACAGGTTCATCAGCACGCAGAAGTACAGGGCCCAGGCAATCAGGGAACGGTCGGGGTGGCTCAATTTCATGGCGGCGACTCTACCACCAGAGCCGCCAAAGGATGAAGTGCCGCCTGCCCCTGTGGCAGAACGTCGCAGATTACGTGCACTTCCCAGGGTTGGTAGACTGGACGCCCTCAAAGCCTGACGTATTGATCCAGAGCAATGCAGGCGTTTCACAGGATGCACAGTTGATGAGTACCTTATTCACCCGCCGCAAAGTGCTGACCGGAATGGGCCTGCTGGGCCTGGGCAGCCTGCTGGGCGGCTGTGACTACAGCCCGAAGCTGAACTTCAAGTACGGCAAGGACCTGAGCGACAAGATCATGGGCCGTACCTTCAAGCTCAAGAACACCGACGGCGAAACCGTCACCTTGAGCTCGTACCGTGGCCTGATGCCGGTGGTGTTCTTCGGTTTCACCCAATGCCCGGCCGTGTGCCCGACCACCCTGGCGCGCGCCGCCCAGGCCAAGAAACTGATGGGTCGCGACGGCGAAATCATGCAGGTGGTGTTCATCACCCTGGACCCGGAACGCGACACCCCCGAGATCCTCAACAAGTACGTCAAAGCCTTCGACCCCAGCTTCGAAGCGCTGTACGGCACCCCGGAAGAAATCGCCGTGGCCGCCAAGGAATTCGGGATCTTTTATGAAAAGATCCCTGCCGGCGACACCTACACCCTGTCCCACACCGCCACCAGCTTCGTGTTCGACACCCGTGGCAACCTGCGCCTGGGCCTGCAGGCATCCCTTACCGCTAAAGAGTGCGCAGAAGACCTGCTCACCGTCATGGAGGTCTGCTAATGACTGCCGTTCAACACCTCAAACATACCCTTATCGGCCTGACCCTGCTGGGCCTTACCGCCCACGCCAGTGCCCAGGTGCAAGTAACCGACGCGTGGGTACGCGCCACGGTGCCGGGCCAGCCGTCCAGCGGCGCGTTCATGACCGTCACCGCCGACAGCGACAGCCAACTGCTGAGCGTGGCCTCGCCGGTGGCCAAGGACGTGCAGATCCATGAAATGAGCATGAAGGACGACGTGATGCGCATGGGCCCGGTGGACTCGGTGGCCCTGCCCGCCGGCAAGGCCGTGACCCTCGACCCCAACGGCTACCACGTGATGCTGATGGGCCTGACCGGCCAGATCAAGGAAGGCGACCAGGTGCCGCTGACCCTCACCGTGCAAAACGCCAAGGGTGAGAAGCAGGCGATTGAAGTGAAGGCCCCAGCCCGTGGCGTGGATGGGATGGACCACAGCAAGATGCATTGAGGGCATGGGAGCTCTGTGGTGAGCGGCCTGCGCTTGCATCCGCAACTGGCTGAACAACCCGATATACCGCCTCAATCCACAATAAACAGCTTCGCCCCTACGCTCGTCGACGAGCGATGGCCCTCCATGTCATTGCCCACCTGGTAACTCATTCCGGCCGTCAGGGTGAACTGGCGGCCGTCTTCCAGTTCCGTATGCAACTCGCCTTCCAGGCACAAGAGAATATGCCCTCTCCAGCACCAGTGATCAGCCAAGTAGCCGGGGGTGTACTCAACCATGCGCACGCGGGTGGTTCCGAAGTGGCAGGTGCGCCATAAAGCGTTGCCGGTAATGCCTGGGTAAGTCACGGATTCGACCGTGGTCCAGTCAGTGGTGCCAAAGGGGACGGCAGTGAGGTCCATGGTGGGCTCGGTGGTTGATTAGCGGGGCTTGAGGCTATCCATCTGGACCCGCGGGCGATAGGCACAGATCCACCACTTTTCTGGGATACAGGTATCCTGCCCGCATCGCTAACAGGGATTCGCTTATGCAGATCGACCCCGCCTACGTCCTTCACGAAACCGAACACTGGCTGCTCAACCATCACCTGGCTTCAGCCTTGCCCGGCTACCTGATGCTAGGCGCCAAGGCGCCGATTCACTCCCTGGCCGACATGCCGGAAGCGGCGCTGGCCGAGTTGGGTGGGCTGCTGGCAAAAACCCAGCGAGTGATGGAGGCGCAGCTCAAACCGAAATGGCTGTATATCAGCCGTTATGGGCACATGCCGGGATTTGCGCTGCACTTTCATTTCATTCCGGTGTACGACTGGGTGGAGGACGCGTTCTGGCAAGATGAGCGTTATCGGTTGCTGCAAGGTTTTGGCACACAGCAACTGACGCAGACATTGACCGACGGGGCCGAATTGACGCTGTTTGTATGGCGTGAGTTTGGAGAAAGCGCGACACCACCGCAGGTTCAAGGAGAGTCAGTCCAGCACGTGATAGCGCGATTGCGCGCCGCTTTTAGTCGAGACATGAGCGGCAGAGAACGGCGATAAAGCGTCGATGCAACGAAATTTGACGCACGTGCATGCTCAGGCTAACGGTTGCACAACCAACAGGCTGCACGGCGGGTGATTGAGTAAGCGCTCGGCTGTGCTGCCGATGAACATGTCGCCGCCACGAGCATGGCTGGCGCCTAGCACCACGATATCGAATTCATTCTGCTGGGCGAACCGCTCAATGACCGCGTGGGGGATGCCCGTCAGCAGGTGACGGCGGTGGCCGTCAATCCCGTAGCGTGACGCAAGCACCTCGAACGCCTCCTCCTGCGCGTCATTGACCGCGTCCCTAAGGCTTTCATTCAGACTCAGCGTGGACACACTCGTCGATGTGTCTCCCACAACCGACCAGTTGCTGATACTGAGCAGGTGCAACCTGGCACCGCAGGAGGCTGCCAGTGTCGACGCCAGTTCAAGCACTTGCTCATTGACACCTTGAGTCAACTCTTCAAGGTGGGACAGGTCGATGGCAACGAGTATTTTCAGAGGGTTGGGGTGCCTGGCTTCGGTCACCAGATGAAAGTGCGCTTCACACTCGCGCAGTAACCGCCAGTCCAGTGGCTGGTGAAAGGCCCGCCCCAGTGCAGGCACGTGGTGAATATCCTTGACCACGAGATCTGCATGGAAGTCGTTCACATAATCGAGTACATGGCCAGGGCTTGCTTTAGCCCAGACGACCTCACTGGTCACCTGTCCTCCCGCAAGGCGCGCCTGCTGCTCCAACCAATGCCGATGCACTTGCAAATAACCCTCTCGGGCACGCGTCATGGCTTCATGGTCGAACAAGCCTGCTACCGCCAAGGCCTGGACGTAATCGAACGCAACCATGTGCAACGACGCTCCGGTGGCGCAGGCCAGCGCCTGCGCGCGGTCGAATGCTGGAGTACGGGTCATTTCGGTCGGTACGATCAATAAAATACGTTTAAGTTTCTGCATCACCGCGGTCTCCTGACAACAGCGTTGTACCCGACTGCAAACCCGACATCCTGTTCGGACTGCAGGCGGCGCTGTGACTGCAGTATCGGATTCGGCCCACGGCAGACTCTGATCTTTATCAAGTAAATAACGGGCCGCGAGCAAGGCGCGCTGCCGGTTCAGATGCACCCATCAATTTGGGCAGCATGGAACGGCAGGACTGTTCGTTCGAATAGCGTTCTTCTCCACTCGTCACCTTTAACCTGAAAAAGGGCAAATTAAGTGCGGACCCACACGCCCCCCCGCTATGCTCAGGAGATACCTGGCGGAGCGAGACCCGATGACTGGAACCCGTCCGTTACAAGTCCAGAGCCTCAAATCAGCCTGCTCACAGTGCAGTGTTCTAGAGCTTTGTCTGCCGATAGGGCTATCGGGCGATGAAGTGAAGCGCTTGGACAAACTGATCGTCCAGCGCTTCAAGATCAAAAAAGGTACGGCGTTGTACCGCACCGGCGACCCCTTGCGCTCGCTTTACGCCGTGCGAGTTGGTTCATTCAAGACCAGCATGGTGTCAGTCGACGGTCGTGAGCAGGTCACCGGCTTTCAGATACCTGGCGAGATGCTGGGCCTGGACGCTATCAGTGCCGACATACATGCGTGCAGCGCGTTTGCCCTGGAAGACAGCGAAGTGTGCCCCATCCACTTTGCGCAACTGGAAAAACTCTCGCAGAGCCTGCCGTCGCTGCAACACAACCTCAACCGCCTGTTGAGCCGGGAAATCGTGCGTGACCAGACAATGCTGATGCTCATGGGCAACATGAACTCGGACGAGCGCCTAGCGGCCTTCCTGCTCAACCTTTCACAACGTTTGAGCATTCGCGGTTATTCCCCCAAGGACTTTGTTCTGAAAATGCGCCGAGAGGAAATCGGTTCCTACTTAGGACTACGCCTGGAGACCATCTGCCGGGGTATCGCGCACCTGCGAGACCTGAACCTGGTGGATATTGCCGGCCGGAACGTCAAGATTCAGGACATGGAGGGCCTTAAACAACTGGTATCAGGCTGCAATCGTCCGACCGTCCTCTAACGCCCGCACACTTGGCGCCCCATCGCGTACGCGCGGCAGCCAGCGCCGTGGAAAACGTTGCAATCAGGCGCATTCCCCCGACTGTCATCACGACGACAGTTTGAATAAGTACCTCACGATTGAGCACCGACCTCACGGGTTTCTGATCCAGATCAGAATCAGACCGCCCCATCGACGTAGAAAGGTATGACCCGCGCGGTAATCACGGCGCGCCGATCTGAACTGGATGGAGGTTTTTCATGCAAACCGTCAAAGAACACAATGAACGCGCCGTTGATGTCTACGCCAAAGTGACCGGCCACCACTGGATCGAACCCCTTAAAGACGGCCGCCACGTGCTGATACGGCCGCTCACGGATGAAGACCGCGAGCGTGAGTATGCGTTTATCAAGCGCCTGTCTCCCGAGTCGCGGCATATGCGATTTCTTGCCCAGATCAATGAGCCGAGCAAAGCGATGCTGGATCAGTTGATGGACACTGACAACGACCAGCGCATGGCCTACATCGCACTGACTCACGATAACGGCAAGCTTACCGAGATCGGTATCAGTCGGTATGCCGCCACCGGAGAACATGTATGTGAATGCGCAGTCACCGTTGCTGATGAGTGGAAGCATCTGGGTTTGGGCACGCATCTGATGACGCATTTGATCAAGGCGGCGCGTCGCAACGCTTTCACCCAGATGTACTCGATTGACGCGGCAAGCAATACGCCGATGCGTGACCTGGCAAGAAGCTTGGGGTTCGACACGTCTAGCGACCCCGACAACTCATCTCAGGTTATCCATCGTCTTCACCTGTAAACAGTTGCCCCGCGATAACGCGCGCCTTTGCTCAAGGGCGCCGCGTCATTAAAGGTAGGGGACACGCCGTAGGCGTGGAGTGCCGGCCTGCCCTGCCGGCTGGGCCACGTATCAGTCGCGCGACGGTTTGATCGCCCATACGCTGCAAGGCGCCCTATGCAAGAGCTGTTCGGCGGTTGTGCCTAACAGTTTACTCAAGCCATGGTGCTGCACCGTCCCCATGACGATCACGTCCGTAGCGTGTTTAGTCGCGAACTCACAAATGCCTGGAACCGCCGCACCTTCGATAAAGTGACGGTTCTGCGGTGCCACATGATGGCGCTCGGCTAGCGCCGCAAACGCCTCACGCTCTGCGCTGCCCAACGCCTCATAGAGACCCGTGGCCAGCGGTAACGCACCAACGCCCATGTCCGTCGCATACACCGCCATCCAGTCATACACATGCACCAACTCCAATGTGGCACCACATTGCTCGGCCAGCTTCACGGCGGCATCGATAATCTGATCGTTGAATACCTGATCCTGCTCTTCACTGCGCAGGACATCGACAATAGCCAGGATCTGGCGAGGTCGAGCATGCAGGTCATTGATCACTAGATGCACCGGCACTGGACAATCACGCAGCAACTGCCAGTCCAGCGGGGTGAAAAATATCCGTTTCAACGCCGACTCTTCGTGAGCATCCTTGATGATCAGTGCCAACGGCAGCTCGCTGACGAAATGCAGGATTTCTTCATAAGGATGCTGTACCCACACCACCTCACTGGAGACTGCAACGCCATGTTTGCTCATCAGCTCGGCCTGTTCCGCAAGCCACTGTCGATGAGTTTGCAAATACCCTTCCCGCGCTACACCCATCTGTTCGGGGGCAAATAGGCCTGCCACCGCTAGTGCCTGCAGATAATCAAACGCGACGATGTGCAACGGCAGTTGCATCGCCCGAGCCAGAGCCGTGGCACGCTCAAAGGCTGGAGTGCGGATCATGGCTGGAGGGGCAATCAATAATAAACGCTGGATCTGTGACATGGGGCACCTCGGGACGGGGCCATCTGGATGGCTATTGCTCTAGGTTGAGCGTTACAGGCTTCAGCTGTTTGATATTTGTCAGGTATGCCAGTCGTAAGGGTGAACATCGCCCCGAATAAAGTTGATATTGATCAACAAGTACCCCCTCGCACCCTCATAGCCTGAACCAAAGCGTCCTGTGTCTGCAGAGAGAATAGGCAATGATCGAAAATGACCAGCAAGTGTTGGTAAGGGCATTGGACGCTGCAACAAACCCGGTGCTAATCACCGAACGCAGTGGCAGCATCGTGTGGCTCAACAAAGCATTCTGCCTGATGAGCGGCTATTCCAAGCAAGAGCTGGTGGGCAAGACCCCGCATCTGCTGTCTTCAGGCAGACAAAGCACTACGTTCTATCGCAATTTGTGGATGACGATTATGGCGGGGCTGAGCTGGCAAGGCGAAATGGTCGAGAGGCGCAAGGACGGAGGCACCTGCACCGTCAATCAGATCATCACTCCGGTGCTCGACCAGGACGGTGTGGTGACGCACTTCATCGCCATCCTGCACAACTTCAGTCTCATAGACGAAGAGCGCGCCGCCATGCAGCAACTGGCATTCCACGACGCTCTGACGGGGTTGCCCAACCGCTTGCTGTTCCTGAACCTGCTCAACCAGGCAATCAATGGCGCGATCAAATACAAGCAGCCATTGGCGCTGATGTTTATCGATCTGGATCACTTCAAATCCATCAACGACACCCTCGGCCACGCTTGCGGGGACAGGCTGTTGGTCGCGGTGGCTGAACGCCTGGGCCAGTCAGTGCGCCGCTCCGACGTGGTCGCCCGCCTGAGCGGTGACGAGTTCGCGATCCTGATCTCCGGCGTGGACCAGATTGACCAACTTGAGCCCTTGGCGAACAAATTGGTCGCCGCTATCCATCAGCCTTTCATGGTGGACAATCATCGGATCGAAACCGCTATAAGCATCGGTATCAGCCTGTTTCACGGCGATGGAAGCAGTGTGGATGATCTGCTCGCCCAAGCCGACAGCGCGATGTACCAGGCCAAGAGAAACGGTGGCAACGGTTGCCGTTTCAGCGTTCTGGACATACCGGCCGAACTCAATGCAGCAAGGTGCCCGCCCACATGGCCAGCGTCAGCAACACCTGGCCCGGGATAACATAGGCGGCAAATCGTCTGCCACCGCTGACCCAAGCCATCAGGCACTTGCTCAAAGAGTTGCTGCTGACAGCAACCAGCGCAGGGCCGACGATGGCATCGAACGGCAACAAGCCGGCCTTGGCGAGGGAGGCGATGGACGCTGTGGAGGAATGCGCGTCGGCAAAACCGGTCAAGGTCGCAGTCAACATTATCCCGACCTGACCGAAGTGGCTCAGCATGGCTGATGAAACCAGGGTGATACCGGTCATGGTCAACGTCACAATCAAGGCAAGCTTGAGATCGAATGCGCCCCCCACCTTGATCGGCCCGTTGGCGCCCCCGCTCTGGACGGGAAACATCAGGCATGCGCCATATAACCCCGTGACAGCAAATCCGCAGGCCAATGGCCCCCATATGCTGCGCAACAGTGCGGGATCAACCAGGCCAAAAATCAGCCCGACCTGAATCACGGTGGCCAAATTGGACAATATCGCCGCAGCACTCAGGGCGCGGATATTGCCAGGCTCCGTGGCGACGCGATGTCCCATCGAGGCGATGGTCACGGTACTGGAGGCGAATCCGGAGGCGATCGCACTGATAGCGTAGCCGTAGCGAGTTCCCAGCGTACGCACCGCAATATGCCCCGCGGCGCCCACCAGCATCAACAAAACGGTCAAACTGCAGACGGTGCGCAAATTGAGGGCTGCGTAAGGGCCGATGTAACGATCCGGCAGCAATGGCAGCACCACCAGCGCCGTAATCAGCAAGACGAGTCCATCGCGCATCTCAGGCTCGGTCAACTGGCTTTTGGCGAAATGATGCAGTGTCTCCCGATACGTCAGCAGCCCCGCCGCCACCACACCCATAGCGACGGCCAGTTCGGGAGCGGTACTGCACAGCGCGCCCAGGATCAGCACGGTGAGCAAAGCCACTTCGCTGGTCACGCCGGGGTCGTCACTCAGACTTCGCCAATAGGCGACAGTCGCCAGCGCGGTTAGACTGATCGCGACCATCCCGACCAGCAACGCCCCTCCCACCTGCATCGCCGCATATCCCAGCAGTGCGGTGATCGCGAAGGTCCGCAATCCGGCGGAGTCGCGGGTATCTCCGGTCCCTTTGTGGCGCTCGCGCTCCAGACCGATCAACATGCCGATCCCCAGCGCGGCGGCCGCCCCCGCCATGCCAATGGTTTCAATCATGGTGGCCCTGATCCCAGTAATGAGCGGGTTGTGAGTGCGTGATCTCGAAGTTCATGAACACCTGCGAAAGACGTTCTCAAGGCGTTATCGCCACTTTCATCACACCGTCACGCTGATTGGCAAACAGCTCATAGGCCGCCTCGATGTCATCGAGCTTGAAATGGTGAGTCACCAGCGGTGACAAATCGACGGCACCGCTTTGCACCACTGCCATCAACCGGCGCATCCGCTCTTTGCCACCGGGGCACAGCGTCGTCACGATGCTGTAATCACCGAGGCCGGCGGCAAAGGCATCGAGCGGGATGCGCAGGTCGCTGGAGTACACCCCCAGGCTGGATAACCGGCCGCCGGGGCGCAGCACGCGCAATGCCGACTCAAACGTACCTTGGGTGCCCAGAGCCTCGATCGAGACATCGACTCCCCGGCCATCGGTCAGGGCCATGATTTGCTCGACCACATTTGCCTCCTTGAAATTCACCACGTGGGTCGCGCCCAACTGACGGGCGACGCTCATGCGCTGCGCCACGGCATCGACGCCGATGATGGTGGTGGCCCCTTTAAGTCGTGCACCGGCCACGGCACACAGACCGATCGGCCCGAGGGCAAATACGGCGACTGTGTCACCGATATTGATCTCACCGCGCTCCGCCCCAGAGAACCCGGTGGACATGATGTCCGGGCACATCAGCACCTGTTCATCGCTCAAACCATCGGGGATTGGGCACAAATTGGCGAGTGCATCTGGTACCAACACGTATTCGGCTTGGCAGCCGTCGATGATATTGCCGAATTTCCAGCCACCCGTGGCGCGAAATCCGTGCCGGGTGTCGGGGCCATCCTGTGAGGCGCAGCCGCACAGGCAGGCATAACTCTGGCCACTTGGGGTAATTGCCCCAGCGATGACCCGTTGTCCCTCGACGAAACCGCGCACCTGCGAACCCAGCCGTTCGATGATGCCCACTGGCTCGTGACCGATGGTCAAGCCTTTGGCCACCGGGTACTCGCCGCGAAGGATATGCACATCGGTGCCGCAGATGGTCGTGGTGGTGATGCGAATCAAAGCATCCAGCGGGCCGACCTCGGGGATCGGTTTGTCCTCGAGCACGATGCGGTTCTTCTCAACGAATATTGCGGCTTTCATGGTGGCCATCATCGGTTCTCCTACGCAGATCGAGTTCGTGAGTGCTGCACTCACCCGAGACTGCGCCAGGGCGACCAACCGCAGATTGATAATGGTCAACAATCAGAGAATCAAAGCGCCTGCCGCAGATCGTTTGGCGCTCTCACTCGTCTCTTTGACAAAAATCAAGCCCGTTGGCGTAGCCAGCGCCACCCTAGGCGCAAGGCTCACTGCCCGGACGTTCGACTGGCGAGCGTTTGAGCGATTACCAATGGGAGATTTGCCATGTCTGCGCAATCACGTTTCATGCTGGTTGTTTCGCCCCTCATGAAAAACAGCCCGGCCTTCGAGCGCGCTGCCGCTCTGGCCAAGGCGTCGGACGCCGCCTTGCACATCGTGGCATTCGACTATCTGGAGGGGCTGGCGACTGCTGGCCTGGTCAATGAGCAAGCTCTGGAACAGATGCGCTTGGGATATGTCGAGCGCCACCACCAATGGCTAGAGGATCAGGCCCGCCCCTTGCGCAAGCTCGGCGTGCACGTGACCACTGAAGTGGTGTGGGTGCAAAGCCCCCTGCAAGAGATTCTCATCCACCTCCGGGAACAACCCATGACAGCACTGGTGAAAGCTCTGGAGCACGAGTCAGTCCTGTCACGCCTGATGTTCACTCCGTTGGATATTCATCTGCTACGCGAATGCCCGGTGCCCCTGCACTTTGTCAGTCATCTGCACCACGCCCTTCCACGGCGAATCGTTGCTGCGGTCGACCCGTTCCATCGCAATGACCACTACGAAGGCCTTAACGACAGAATTCTGCACGAAGCGGCAAAACTGGCGAGCAACTGTAATGCTGAGCTGGACGTTATTTACGCCCACGACCTGTCCTCGATCAGCGCCGCCGAGTTCGGTTTCAACAATGCCTCCGCGTTCTTCTCTCCAAGCGCCGCCAAGGCGCTGTTCGATGCACAAAGCGATGCTTTCCATGAGCTGGCCAAGCGCAATAACATCCCGGCGGAAAACCAGCACATGATCATGGGTAACCCGGCCAAGGTGCTTTCCAGCTATGCGGATGCTTATGACATTGACGTTATTGTCATGGGACGCGTCGTCCATCGAGGGATCGGTCAGTTGATCGGCAGCACCGTGGAACACCTGTTATACAAAATGCCTTGCAGTGTTTGGGTGGTTTCGCCGGAAGACGTCGCCGACTGAAAATGAATGGAGTGGTCTTTCGGTCTGTCGTTGGCCTTTGCTGCTCTGTTAGCGAATTCATCCGTCGCATCACTCGTGCCACGTTCGGGCTCAATCCGCTCGGTGAAGACTCAGCAGGCCTCTGCATCCTGTGATGCGCGCAGCTTGAGTATTGTCTTTCGTTAACAATTTTCGATTAATGTCTGTTGAATAGGCCGATGATGAATCAATCAACATGACCGACACCCGCCAGACTGACCGCCGCCACTGGACAGTTTTCCTAATTTTCCTGCGCCTGGGCCTGACCTCTTTCGGTGGCCCAATCGCCCACCTGGGCTACTTCCGAGACGAGTTCGTGGTGCGTCGACAGTGGCTCAGCGAGCGCAGTTATGCGGATCTGGTCGCCCTTTGCCAGTTTCTACCAGGGCCTGCAAGCAGTCAGGTCGGCATCGCGCTTGGGCTTTCTCGCTCAGGCTACGGTGGCGCGCTGGCGGCGTGGATGGGGTTCACTTTACCTTCCGCGATTGCCCTGATCCTCTTTGCGTTGGGCATAGCCCGTTATGGCGATGTCATACCCGTTGGCGTATTGCACGGGTTAAAGGTGGTAGCCGTGGCGGTGGTCGCGCAGGCGGTATGGGGGATGGCGCGCAATCTGTGTCCCGATACGCCGCGTAGATCCATCATGACAGCAGCAACCTGCTTCGTGCTGCTCGTACCCTCCGCGTTGGGGCAAGTCGGGGTCATAGCGATGGGTGCGATCATTGGCTTGTGCCTCTTCAAGCCCGAGCCGAGCGAAGCCCGTGATCCGCTGCCCATTCGCATCCGCCGTCGTGCCGGCATGTTTTGGCTGGTTCTGTTCTGTGCTCTGTTGCTCGGGCTGCCGCTCCTGGCAACGTGGTTTCCAAGTCAAATGTTGTCGAGGGTGGATGCGTTCTACCGCGCTGGCTCGCTGGTCTTCGGTGGCGGACATGTGGTACTGCCGCTGTTGCAGGCTGAAGTCGTACCTACCGGCTGGGTCGGCAACGATGCATTCCTGGCGGGCTATGGCGCCGCGCAAGCCATCCCTGGGCCGCTATTCACCTTCGCTGCATTTCTCGGCGCGTCGATGAACCAAGCGCCCAACGGTTGGCTTGGGGGCCTGGTTTGCCTGCTGGCGATATTTGCGCCTTCTTTCCTGTTGGTCCTGGGCGCCTTGCCGTTCTGGGAGCGTCTGCGGCACAACATCCGCACGCAAGCGGCGCTGATGGGCATCAATGCGGCGGTGGTCGGTGTGTTGCTCGCGGCGCTTTATCAGCCGGTATGGACGAGTGCGATTCACGCCCCGCAGGACTTTGCCCTGGCCCTTGTGGCGCTGGTTGCGTTGATGTTCTGTAAAGTTGCGCCGTGGCTGGTGGTACTCGGCAGCGGCGTCATGGGCGGGCTGTTGAGTATCGCTTTATAAGCAAAAACTCATGCTGAACTGCGCTATTGGCCGATTCTGTTGAACAGAAAGCCATCTGGGACGGCTTTATCATTTAACGGTGAAAACGCTTTCTTACGGCTGCTACGTGAGATCCATGTCAGGAAGCGCCTGCCGGAAGTGCGAACGGCTTGCAAACGGGTAGCGAACGCTACCTGGGCATCCTTTGGAGTGGCCGGTTTTATCTTCAGCCTTTCACGCGATTTCCATGAAATCATCGTGCCATTAGCACACCTGTGCTAATCGACCCCTCCCCCCTGCGGCGCTATATTCCCCGACACTTCCAACGCTCCTCCGGCACCGTGCATTTCTTGCGCGTGGGCGTGTTGTGCGCTGGAAAAACCATAACAACCCCAAGGAAGAATCACCATGAAACTGCAATCCTCTGTTACTCGCCTGACCCTGTTGGGTGCCCTGATCATAGGCGTGGCCGGCTGCAGCAACATCAAGCCTACTGAAGACCACCTCAAGACCCTGTCGGAAACCAACCTGGGCGAGCCGGTCAAGCGTATCTCCAACGTACGCAGCGACTCGATGACCACCTACTACGTGGCCACCGCGGCGTCTGGCGAGTACAACTGCTCGGTGCCCAGCGGTGCCAGCGGCGGCGCGTTTGCGGTCGCAAGCTTTGGCCTGATGAAGCCTGCCGCCTACTGCCAGCCCAAAGGCGCACGCGGCAACCCACTGCAGGGCTTCACCCAGTAACGGACTCCTGGCTCAGGTCCCGCAGGCTGCCACGCAGTTCAGCGGGGCGTACGGGTTTGGAGAGAATGGCGATCTGACGGTCGTACAACGCGGCCTGGATTTTCTCCACATCGTGCCCGGTGAGGATCAGCGCCGGGACCGCCCAGCCACGTTGCGCGCGCAGGGCGTCGATGCATTCGATACCGGTGGCATGATTACCCAGGTCATAGTCGGCGACGATGATGTCGCAGTCGCTGACCAGGTCACGCCCAGACGACTCCGCCTGCACCTCGCACCCCCAGCGCTCCAGCAGCGCCTGGGTGGCGAGCAGCACGTTGTGGTCATCCTCCACCAGGCACACCTTCAAACCCGTGAGCAACCCGGCCTGGCGCGTGTCGTCACGCGGTGCCGTAGTCCGCGGTGCAGTGGCCAAAGTGAGGCCATACAGGCACACGGAGGTGCCATGGCCAACCCGGGAGCGCAGGCTCACTTGCACGCCCATCAATTGCCCCAGGCGCTTGACGATGGACAGCCCGAGGCCCACGCCTTCGACGTCTTTGTCACGCAGGTGGCGTACCCGATAAAACTCCTCGAAGACCTTTGACAGATGCTCCTCGGCAATTCCCCGCCCCCGGTCATGAATCTCCACCGCCAAGCCGCCGTCGCGAACGCGCACGCCGATCAGCACCGGACGATGCGCGCCATATTTGAAGCAATTGGACAGCACGTTCTGCACCATGGTCGCCAGCAGCGCCGGGTCGACCAGCACCCAGTGCGCGCACGGCCGCAGGCGCAGCTCCACGCCGGCCCAGCGCGCAGCTTCGGCGTTCTGGCGTACCAGGTCGGCGAGGAACTCGCCCAGGTGCACCGCCTGGTATTTGGGCATCAGGCGGCCGTTGTCGAGGGTGTAGAGGTCGAGAATCGAACGGAACAGTTGCGACACGTTGAGCAGGGAGCGGTCGATATTGTCCACCAGCCTCCGTTCTTCGTCGCCCAGCCGGGCTTCGCGCAGGCAGGCAGTGAACAGGCCGATGGAATGGATGGGTTGGCGCAGGTCGTGGCTGGCCTGAGCGAGAAAACGGGATTTCTCCAGGTTGGCGGCGATGGCTTGCTCCGACGCCTTGCGCGTGCGCTCCAGCAGAATGTGCGCATACACCGGGATCACCGTGCTGGTGATCATCAGCATCAGCACCATGAAGGGTTGTGCCTGCCACACCGGCGTCAATCGATACACAATCAGCAGTGCCAGCAGCGCCAACGCCGTGGCAATCGCCAGGTAACGCGAGCCGTAACGCATGCCGTTGCCGAGGTTGACCCACACCATCACCGCATACAGCGGCAATGCCGCCTCACCACCGACCACCATGCCGAACGAGGTGCCGGTGTAGTCGTGAAGCATGCCGAAGATCCGCCGCGCCGGGTAATGTCCGGGCCATCGGGCGATCACCTGGCGCAACACGATGGAGGCCAGCAGGAACAGAAAGATATACAGGATCACCGGCAGGTAGGTGTCCACCGACTGTCCGGGCAGGAAGCCCAATGCACCGATGTAGACAATCGCAATGCTGGCCACCACGATGCGCAGGTTGGCTTGGTCGAGTTCGGAGTTGGTCTCAAGACTCATGGGGTTACGTCCTTGTGCGGCAGTGATCAATTCCTTCACACACCACAGGCAGGCCCTGGGCGCGGTGGTAAGGTAGCATGCAATTGCACACCCTTGCCCCAGGAAGGAGCACCCACATGAGCAGTCGCATCATCATCGCTGATGACCATCCGATGTTTCGTGAAGCCATGCTGCGCACGGTGCAGCGCTTGTTGCCGGACGCCGTGGTGCAGGAAGCCGGGGACCTTGACGGGGTGCTCGCACTGATCCATGAAGGCGGCGAGGTCGATACGCTGATCCTCGATCTGCGCTTTCCCGGCCTGACCTGCATGAGCCAACTGGTCGAACTGCGCCAGCAACTGCGGCGCACTACACTGATCGTGGTGTCGATGGTGGATGACCCGGCATTGATCGATCAGGTGATGGCCCTGGGCGCGGACGGCTTCATCGGCAAGAACATCGCCCCCGACGAGATCGGCCAGGCGCTGCTGGCTATCCGCGAAGGCGAAGTGCTGGTCAAGTTTGCCCCTTCCGGTTTGCTGCCACTGGACACCTACGCCCTCACCGCCCGTCAGCAGGACGTGCTGCGCCTGATCGCGCAGGGCAAGACCAACAAAGAAATCGCCAAGGCCCTGGAAATCTCGCCGTTTACGGTGCGCATCCATGTGTCGTCGTTGTTGCGCACGCTGGATGTGCCGTCGCGGGCGGCAGCAGCGGTGAAGTATTCCGGGGAGTTCTAGGGGGAGCGGGAAGCACGCCTCACCCTGCGCAGCGGTACTGGAGCGCGGCCGTATTGCCGAGCGCTGGCACACCCGAAGGATTTGCGCCGAAACCGGCCAGCAGGGTATCGCCTTCAGCTTATCGAGTATTGGGAGAGAGCGTTTCAGTGCCAGGCACAGGATGTTTCTCTATGATGGGGCCTTTCGCTCAATGCCTCAGGAAATACCATGCCCGCCCTCACCTTCCGCACCGCCCTCCCCGCCGATGCCGCGCGTTGCTTTGACATCGAAATCAGCGCCTACGAAGGCGACGAAGCCGCGACGCTGGAGAAGATCGCCACGCGTATTGCGCAATACCCGCAAGGTTTCTTGATCCTGGAAGCCGAGGGCGAAGTGGTGGGTTTCATCAACTGTGGGTGCGCCCATGAGGTGGTGATGTCGGACGAGGCGTTCAAGGAGTTGGTAGGCCACTGCGCCGAGGCGCCAAACGTCGTGATCATGTCGGTGGTGGTTGACCCGGCGCATCAGGGCAAGGGCTATTCCAAAGCGTTGATGACTGAGTTCGTGCAGCGTATGCGCGGGATGGGCAAACAGACGATTCACTTGATGTGCAAAGAACAGCACGTGCCGTTGTACGAGCGCATGGGTTATGACTATGTGCGCCCTTCGCCATCGGATCACGGAGGAATGGCGTGGCATGAAATGGTCAGGGCGCTCTGACGATGGACATACCGTTGATTGAAATCAGCGACCAGCCCAACCCCGAAGCCGAGCGCCTCCTCGGCAGCGGCCTGGCGGCGTTCAACGAAAGCATCACGGGCTACAACGATCGCCAGCCGCTGACGGTGCTGATCAAAGACCCTGCCACCCAGCAGATCGTCGGCGGCATCACCGGTAAAACCACGCTAGGCATGGCCTTTCTCGACCTCTTCCACCTGCCCGAACACCTGCGGGGGTCGGGCCTGGGCAGCCAACTGTTGCAAGCCTTCGAAGACGAAGCCCGTCGGCGGGGTTGTCGCAATGCGGTGCTCTACACCCTGAGCTTCCAGGCGCCGGGGTTCTACGAGAAGCACGGGTGGGTGAAATTCGGTGAAGTGCCCTGCGCACCTGAAGGCAGCAGCCGGGTGTTTCTGTCTAAACCGCTGTGACTGCCGCTTGCAGCGGCAATAGCAGCGCGGATTGGTTTTTGGTAAGCGCGCTTGCTCGCGAATAACCAATAGGCCACCCCGGGCAGCCCGATAGCGCTGCGTCATCTCTCACGTTCTTCGCGAGCAAGCTCGCGCCTTCAAAGGGCATCGTTGGCCTGGCTGAGCGGTTTTAATCATTTGCACGCAGCCCGACGCTTTGCTTTAATCGCGACCAATTCTTATTTGCATGCTTTTTTGAGCTGGACGGGCAGTGTGTCGACTTCTTTTACCCACCTCTACGGCACCCATCACGGTTGGCTGCTCGGCCTGCTGCGCCGGCGCCTGAACGACCGCTGGGATGCCGCCGACCTGGCTCACGACACGTTTATCCGGATTCTCAGCCGCCCACCGGCCGAGACCGACCCCGTCCGCCAACGCTCCTACCTGGCCACCATCGCCCGTGGACTGTGCATCGACCATTGGCGCCGGCGCCAGCTCGAACGCACGTGGCTGCAAACGCTGGCCGAACGGCCGGAAGCGCTGCAACCGTCGCCGGAGCAACGGGCGATCATCGTCGAGACACTGGTTGAGGTGGACGCCATGCTCGCGCGACTGCCGAAGAAAGTCAGCGAAGCCTTCCTGCTCGCCCAGTTACACGGCCTGCCCTACAAGCAGATCGCCGAGCAGCTTGGCGTGGGCGAGCGCATGGTCAAGAAGTACATGGCCCAGGCCCTGCTGCATTGCGCAATCCTGGAAGCCGAACTCGACGGGATGCTCGTGCAATGAACGCCTCCGGCAAGCTCAGCCATGCCAGCCTTGAGCAGGCCGCGCAATGGTATGTGCGCCTGCAGGACCACGGCAGCGCCTTGGAGCAACTGCGCTGGCAGGCCTGGGTCGCGCAAAACCCTGAACACTTGGCGGCCTGGCAGTACGTGCAGCGGGTGAGCCAGCGTTTTGCCCCGCTGCAGGAACAAGCCCAGGGAGCCAGCCGCGCCTTGCGCAGTTCGCGGCGCCAGACACTCAAGACCCTGCTGGTGCTGTGCGGCGGCTCGGCGCTGGCCTGGGGCAGTTGGCGCAACACCGCCCTGCCCAGACTGGTGGGCGGCTGGAGCGCAGACTATGCAACCACCAGCGGCGAAACCCGCGATACCCTGCTGGCCGATGGCAGCCATGTGTGGCTGAACGCGTTGAGTGCGCTGGATGTGCGTTTTGATGCGGCGCAACGCTTGCTGCTTCTGCGCTTTGGCGAGGTATTGATCGACACGGCCAAGGATGCCCGTCGGCCGTTTCTGGTCGATACCGAACACGGGCGCATGCAGGCGCTGGGCACCCGTTTCAGTGTGCTGCAAGGCGACGATCACACCCAGCTCAATGTCTTCGAAGGCCGCGTGCAGATCACCACCCAAGACCGGCATGTGCGCATCATCGAAGCGGGCCAGCAAGCCTCCTTTACCCGCGATGGCTTCAAACCCACCGCGACTGCCTCGCAAGCGCGGGAGGCCTGGAGCCGTGGCGTGCTGCTGGCGGACAACTTGCCGCTTGGGCAGTTGATCACCGAGCTTAACCGTTATCGCCCCGGCCATCTGGGATGTGATCCGGCGGTGGCGCAGTTGCCGGTGATGGGCTCGTTCCCGCTCAAGGACAGCGATCATGCCCTGCACCTGTTGCAGGCGGCGCTGCCGATTCGGGTCGACCGGCCGTTGCCGTGGTGGGTATCGGTCGGGCCGCTGTAAAAAATCTTCAACCGCCAGTTCCCTTTTTCAACACTCGTTCGGTTAACCCTGCAGACGCTTTCAATTCGCCGATCGATTTGATCCAAAGGGAAACATCCATGTCGCAACCTGCTCGCTTCGCGCTGTGCCCATTGGCGCTGGCCACTTCGTTGTTCTGCCTTGGCGCGCCGATGGTGCACGCCGCCGACTCGCCTTCGAGCCAGGAGGCCGCGCGTCCCTACCGCATCGCCGCCGGCTCCCTGGTCAGTGTGTTGAACAACTTCGCCGAGCAGTCGGGCATTTTCATCGCCGGCCACAACAGCCTCGCCGCCGGCAAGACCAGCCCCGGCCTGAACGGCAACTACACCCCGGCGGCCGGCTTGCAGCGCCTGTTGCAGGGCAGCGGTCTGCAGGCCCTGCCCCAAGGCAACAACGGTTACGTGCTGGACCCGATTCCCGCCAACACCGGCGCGCTGGAGCTGGGTGCCACCACGGTTTCCGGCCAGGACCTGGGCGCCACCACCGAAGACACCCGTTCCTACACCACCGGCTCCATGGCTTCGGCCACCGGCCTGCCGCTGTCGATGCGTGAAACCCCGCAATCGGTGACGGTGATCACCCGCCAGCAGATGGACGACCAGGGCACCAACAGCATCGCCGACACCCTGCGCCGCGCCCCCGGCGTGAGCGTGCAGAACTACGACAGCGAGCGCTGGGAGTTCTCCAGCCGTGGCCTGCCGATCACCAACTTCCAGTACGACGGTGTCAACTCCACCTATGACGGCGTATATGACTACGGCACCACCAGCACCGACATGGCGGTGTACGACCACCTGGAAATCATCAAGGGGTCGGCCGGCCTGCTGAGCGGCGCCGGCGACCCTTCGGCCACGGTCAACTTGATTCGCAAAAAGCCTACGGCTGCCTTCCAGGCCTCGGTAACCCAGACCTTCGGTTCCTGGGACAACTACCGCACCGAAGGCGACATCTCCGGCCCACTGACGGAGTCCGGCAACGTGCGCGGGCGTTTTGTCGGCGTGTACCAGGATCGCCAGTCGTACCTGGACCACTACCAGAACACCAAGGACATCGCCTACGGCATCCTTGAAGCCGACCTCACGCCCGACACCCTGTTGACCTTCGGCATCGATCAGCAAGACACCCGCTCCCGCGGTGCCAGTTGGACCGGTTTCCCGATGTACTTCAGCGACGGCTCGCGCACGAACTTCTCGCGCTCGTTCAACCCGGCCGCCGACTGGAGCCGTCGCGACTTCAACAACCAGACACTCTTCGCCTCGGTGCAGCAGAAGCTGGCGAATGACTGGTCGCTCAAAGTCAGCCTCGACCGCAAGCGCAGCCAGCACGACACCCTGCTCGCCTCCGCTAGCGGCGGCAACCCGGACCCGGTCAGCGGCGAGAACATGTACATGTTCATGGGCAAGTACAAGGGCGACCAGGTGCAAAACACCCTGGACGTGAACCTCAGCGGGCCGTTCAGCCTGCTCGGTCGTGAACACGAGTTGATCATGGGCTTCATGACCACCCGCTCGAAACAAGATGTGCCGGTGTACGGTTCGGTCTACCCGCCCGTGGGCGGCAGCATCTTCGATTGGCACGGCGAATACGCTAAACCAGACATCCCGCGCAGCGGCCAGAACGATATCGTGCAGCGCCAGACCGGTGCCTACCTGGCCACACGCCTGAAACCCACCGATGACCTCTCGGTAATCCTTGGCACCCGCGTGAGCAATTTCAGCGGCACCGACAACACGGACTTTTACGACCCGACCAAAGCCGACAACCGCACCCGCTACCACCAGAGCGGCGTGGTCACGCCGTATGCCGGGATCGTCTACGACCTCAACGACACCTGGTCGGTGTACACGAGCTACACCCAGATATATCGCCCGCAGAACAGCAAGGACGCCGATCGCAAGCTGCTTGACCCCATCGAAGGCGATACCTATGAGGCCGGGATCAAGGCCGCGTTTTACGAGGGCCGCCTGAACGCCAGCTTTGCGGCGTTCCGCATCGAGCAGGACAATGTCGCCGAGTACGTCTCGGGCTTCGAGACCGACTCGGTGTATCGCCCGATTGCCGGTGCGACCACCAAAGGCTTCGAGGCGGAACTGTCGGGCGAGGTGCTGGACGGTTGGAACGTCTCCGCGGGCTACACCTACCAGCACACCCGCGATGCCAACAACGGCTACGTGTACAGCTCGGTGCTGCAAACCACCACGCCACAGCAAGTGGTGCGTCTGTTCAGCACCTACCGCCTGCCCGGCGCGCTGGAGAATGTCACCGTGGGCGGCGGCGTGAATTGGCAGAGCGAGTTCTTCGGCAACGTGTTCCAGCCTAACCCGAATGACACGGTCAATTTCGGCCAGTACGCGCGCATCACCCAGGACAGCTACTACCTGGTCGACCTGATGGCGCGCTACCGCTTCAACGAGCACCTGAGCACCACGCTGAACGTGAAGAACCTGTTCGATAAAAAGTACTACACCGGCCTGGGCAACTTCGGCACCGGTTTCTACGGCGAACCGCGCAGCCTGCAACTGGCGACCAAATGGGACTTCTGAGCTGACGACGGTGGCGGTCTGTGCAATGATCCCTTCACTCGCTCAAGGGAGGGACCCGCCGCCATGTCGCCGAACAGCCTCGCTCACCTTTCACGCTCGCCGCGCTTCTGGCGCGACGAGCGCCTGCCCTTCGTCGAAGCACGCACCATTGCCGATGGGCGCAAGGTCACCTACAGCCGTCACGCGCACGAGCATTTCTCCATCGGCGTGGTCACCACGGGGCGCAGCTATTACCACTACGGCGCCGACACCTTTGAGATCAGCGCCGGCACGGTGGTGTTGATGAACCCCGGCGACGTACACGCCTGCAACCCTATCGCCAATGAGCCGTGGTCCTACCAAATGGTGTACATCGACACGCCCTGGCTGACGGACTTGCAGCACCAACTGGGCTTCAGCACGGAGCAGGGTTATCGGCCCTTCAACACGCCCTACACCCGGGACACGGTGCTTTACGAAGGCCTGTTGGAGTTGTACGGGATACTGGTGGATGAACAGGCCGAACACCTGCAAAAACAGAGCGCGCTGGTGAGTTACTTCACTGAAGTGCAACAGCGCCTCAACCCCTCCGACACGCCGGTGCGCGAGGTCAACCACAAGCTGGAACGCGCCGCCGACTACATCCGCGAACACTGCACCGACGCACTCAGATTGGAAGATATCTGCGTGGCGGCCGAGCTGTCGCCGTCCTACCTGATCCGTGCATTCAAGCAGTATTACGGGCTGACGCCCCACGCATTCCTGGTCAACCAGCGTATCCAGTTTGCCCGCGCGCAATTGCGCCAGGGTGAGCTGATCGCCGATGTCGCGCTGGCCGCGGGGTTTGCCGACCAAGCGCATTTCCAGCGCACGTTCAAACAGCATTTCGCCGCCACGCCGGGGCAGTACCGCGACCGGCTCAAGCCATCAATAAATAACCCACACTGGCCACCAGCAACGCAGCCATTGAGCGGTTGAACACGCGAACACCCCGAGGGTTGCCGAGGTAGCGGCGCAGGAACGTCCCGGCGTAGGCCCAGCACGCCACGGACAGGTAGCAGATCACCAGGTAGAGCGCCGCAAACAGCCAGACCTGTGCGGCATCGCCATCCGCGACAAACAAGCCCATCCCCGCCACGCAGGCCAGCCAGGCCTTGGGGTTGAGCCATTGCATGATCGCCCCGTACAGCATCGATGGCGCGGTGGCGTTACCTTCGGCGTCGAGACGGCCATCGTCCGCCGCCAGTTTCCAGGCCATGTACAGCAGGAACGCCACCCCGCCCCACTGGATCAACTGGGTCAATATCGGCCAGCGTACCAGCACCTCATGCAAGCCCAGGCCAATCAACACCAACAGCAACGTGAAGCCCACAGCAGCACCAAACACATGCTTCTGGCTGGCGACAAAGCCGAAGCGCGCCCCCGAACTCAGCGCAACCACATTGACCGGGCCTGGCGTGATGGACGTGGCCAGGGCGAAGGCAGCCATGGAAATGATCAAGCTCATTGCAGTTCCTTTTTATTCGAACCCGTGATGGTGAGGCCACGGTAAACGGCGAGTCGGCCGGGGTATTGAACAAAATCACCCTCGCCGAATGATCGTGTATGCGTGTGCAGGCTTATTCCATCGTCGGCCCTAAAGGCGGCGTAACTTCTGCCTGCCTGATGCTGTCTTTTTCTGCGGTTCAAGCCGCTGAACGCTGAGAAACTTCGCCGCCTTTATCGAACGCGCTGGCAAGGAGTACGCCAAGAGCTCGCCGACGCCTAAAGAGTACGACGCCTGTGTCGAGCAGATCAGCCATATGTGGGCCAGCCCACCGAACTGGACCGACGCGCAATTGCAGAGCATCCTGTCGGCGCGCATCACCTGCGCACCCACCGATACCCGCCCTATCAGGACACCAATGCCCAACCCGATTCCACGACGGCGCGATGCCGCCGTCACCCGCGAAGCCATCCTGTTGTCCGCGCGCAAGGCCTTTGCCCAATCGGGCTATGACGGCGCCGGGGTGCGCGAGATCGCCGCTGGCGCGGGGCTCACCGAGATGCTGGTCAACCGCTACTTCGGGTCCAAGGAAGAGCTGTTTGCCGAAGTGATCGCCGAGACCCTGGCCAGCCCGATCATCCTGACGCCAGGCAACCTCAGCTCGGAAAACCTCGGCCGTACCATCGCCACCGCACTGGTCAGCCTCACCGAAGCCGGCAATAAGCCCTTGGAAGGTTTCCTGATCATGTTGCATGCGGCGTCCAGCAAACGCGCAGCCATCATCGGTCGCGAGCAAGTGGAAAAAGGTCATCAGGCAACCATGGCCGCAGCACTCAAAGGCGCCCACCACGAAGAGCGTGCCGCGTTGGTGATAGCCCTGGTGTCGGGTTTCCAGGTCATGCGCCAGATGCTGGAGTTGTCGGCGCTGGCCAAGGCCGATCCACAAGTGCTGATCGACCTGCTGACGCCGCTGTTCCAGCAGTTGGTGGATGGCTGAAGCGCTTCAAGCCCTGAGCGAAGGCCGCGAAGAAGTGCTGACCACCGATCATGCCCTGGCGGTAAAGGCCTCGCTGTCCACGGACAGCCCGGTGCACCTCAACCGTTGATCAAGGAAAAATGCGCGCCCACACCGGCGCGCACGCCCTCCGCCACGGCCAGCGCGACCGAACCGGCGGCGAGGGACGCATCGCCGCAGGCGAACACGCCAGGCTGGGACGTCTGGCGCATGTCATTGGTGTGCAGGTAGGGACCGGTTGGGCCGTCCGCCAGCTCACAGCCCAGTTGCGCGGCCAAAGGGCTGATTCGGGTGCGGGACATCGTGAAGATCCCATCGAGGCTGAACAGCCGCCCATCGTCCAGCTCCAGGTCGGCGCGCTCGCCACAGATGCGCCGTACCGCGCCGCATTCCACGCTGACTCCGCGTCGATCCAAGTGTGCCTGTTGCTCGGCATCCGGGATGAATACGCCGTTGGTGAATAAGGTGGTGGTGCCCCAATCCGGCAGCATCAGTGCGTGGTGCATGGCCAAGGCTGAGGTGGCCAAGACGCCTATGTGGCCTTCGTCCAGCTCGTAGCCGTGGCAGTAAGGGCAATGGAACACGTGCTTGCCCCACCGTGATTCGAGGCCTTCGATGGCGGGCAACTCGTCCACTACCCCGGTGGCGAGGATCAGGCGCTTGGCGTGAAACGTGCCGTTGCATTCAGTGCCAATGGCGAAGCCTTGCGACTCTCCACTCGCCTGAATCACGCGGTCCTGGACCCAAGTGACCGTCGGATATGCCATCAATTGGCCGCGCCCCTGCGAAGCGATGGCTTCCGGGGCCTGACCGTCCTGGCCGAGAAAACCGTGGGAGGTCGCCGCAAAGCGGTTGCGCCGTTGCCCCGCATCGATCACCAACACCTGGCGCCGTGCCCTTGCCAATTGCAGGCCCGCTGACAGGCCGGCATAACTGCCGCCCACGATAATGACGTCGTACAGCATGAAGGTGACCCCCGGTCATGTGCATCCGGTTATCCGAACGCTTTCACGACACACCATAAGTTACATAAAAATACCGCGTCAATAGTCTCGCAACTTTTTAGGTTACGAACGATACTTTCGTCCGAATCAACCTGAGGCCTATCGATGAGAAACGACACCCGACTTTCGCGCATGCTCCACGTGCTGATCCATATGGGCCGACATGAGGAGCGCGCCACCTCGGAGACCATCGCGCAGATGCTCGGCACCAACCCGGTGGTGGTGCGGCGCACCCTCGGGCTGCTGAAGGAAAAGGGCTATGTACGCTCGGAAAAAGGTCACCAGGGTGGCTGGTGCCTGGGTAAACCCTTGAATGAAATCACCTTGCTGGACATTCATAGCGCCCTGGGCACGCCGTCGATATTCGCCATCGGCCTGTCCACCGACCACCCGGAGTGCCTGGTCGAACAAGCGGTGAACGCAGCGCTGACGGATGCCTTCGATCAGGCCCAGGCGCTGTTGCTGGCACGGCTGGGCGACGTGACGCTGGCGCAGTTGGCCGAGGATTTTGACCAGCGTTACCGCATTGCCATGGCGCCTTGATCAACTACAATCCGCGATTGCGCAACCATTGCAGGAACCCCTTCTTGACCGGCACCACCGGCGCTTCCTGGGTCAAGGCCTGCGCGGCGTGCAGGCGGAAATCCAGCAGGGTCTTCATGGCCTCGCTGATGTCATGACGCGCATCCAGGCAGGGTTTCAGGTATTCCTTCTCAATGCGATACAAGGTGCAGAACGTCTTGGCCGAGAAGTCCGCCAGCGCCGCCTGGTCCGACAGGATCCCTGCCTCGCCAATCACCTCGCCCGGCCCCATTCGTCCTGCTTCGACCTTGTGCCCACCCTTGGTCAGCATCACCGAGACCACGCCGGACTCGACAATAAACAAATGGTCACTGACCTCCCCCGCCGGCAGGATCATCTCGCCGGCGCGGTAGGCGTTCAGGGTCATGTTCTGGCTGAAGGTGTCTTTCTCTTCCTGGCGCAGGGTGGAGAAAATCGACGAGCGTTCGAGCAATGCGCGCGCCGCGGACATGGCCGGCGGTGTGCTGCTTTCGGTGGCCGACAGCAATCCCACCCCGGCCGCTTGCAGGTGCCTGAAGGCCAGGTCGTAAAGCTGGTTGCGCACCTCACGCTTGAGGCTCATGGCGGGTACAAATCCGCTGATTTCATACTCGACGCCGCCACTGGCCGAGGCCTTGAACGCCACGCTCGGCGCCGGATTGCCCAGCAGCGGCCGACACCCTTGCATCGCCCGCTCCAGCGCCTCGATCACGGTTTGCGGGCGCGCATGGGGGCTGACCTGCAGGCTGACCGACAGGCCGAACATGTCCGCCGGGCGCGAGAAGTTGATGATCTTGGCCTTGGCCGCCAGGGAGTTGGGGATTACCGCCAGACTGCCCTGAGAGGTTTGCAGGCGCGTGGCGCGCCAGTCGATGTCAGTCACTCGGCCTTCGGTGCCATCGATGGAGATCCAGTCATCGATCTGATACGGCTTGGTGGTATTGAGGACAATCCCGGAAAACACGTCGCTCAACGTGCTCTGCAATGCCAGACCGACAATGATCGCCACCGCACCGGAAGTGGCGAGCACACCTTTGACCGGCAAATCGAGCACATACGCCATGGCGGCGATGATCGCGATCAGGAAGATCACAGCCCCCACCAGGTCTTGCAACAGGCGCCCGGTGTGGCCGACCCGCTGCATCATCACCGCACCCAGCAACACCGTCAGCGTGCGCGCCGCAAACAGCCACCAACCGATCTGCAAGGCAGTGGCCGAGAGGTGCAAGGCGGTGTTGTCCGCATAAGGCGCCACTTGCATGGGGTTCATGCCGTCGTTGAACAGCACGGCGCTGTACACGGCAAAAATCGCCAACCGCGCCGCCAGCTTCCAGTTGGCGAGGTTGACGGAAATAAGACGCCACACGGCGATGTCGATAAAGATCAGCGCCAGGGCGCACAGCATCGGGTGATCAGCGATAAATGAGGGCATCCAGGCGACTCCAGGGCGAATGCGCAGAAGATCGCATGAAATGGAGTTATCGGGTATAGCACAAACGAAATGTGGGAGCGGGCTTGCTCGCGAATACGGTCGGCCAGTCAATGTTTCTGTGACTGATGCACCGCATTCGCGAGCAAGCCCGCTCCCACACTGGATTACACGGGGCCGTTAAATTTGCATTTGCCCAAACTTGCCCGATTGAAAATCAGCAAACGCTTGATGAATCTCCTGCTCGGTATTCATCACAAACGGTCCATGCCCGACGATGGGTTCGTCGATGGGCTCCCCGCTGAGCAGCAACACCTTGGCGTCGTCATTGGACTCCAGTGTGAGTTGACTGCCATCGCGCTCGAACAACGCCAATTGCCCTTGGCGCGCGACTTCCTCGCCATTGACCAGCACTGTTCCGCGCAGGATGACCAACGCGGTGTTGCGCCCTGCGTGCAGGTCCAGAGTGACTGGCTTGCCGGCGTTGAGGCGCAGGTCCCACACGTCGATAGGCGTAAACGTACGGGCGGGGCCCTGGGTGCCAGCAAACTCACCGGCAATCAGGCGCAGTTGCCCGGCGTCGTTGGCCAGCGGCAGTACCGGAATATCGCCGTCGACAAGGGTCTGGTAACCGGCGTCGGCCATTTTGTCCTTGGCCGGCAGGTTGACCCACAGTTGCACCATCTCCAGCTTCCCGCCGCTGCGGGCGAAGGCGGCGGAGTGGAATTCCTCGTGGAGGATACCTTTGGCGGCGGTCATCCATTGCACGTCGCCAGGGCCGATCTTGCCGCCAGCACCGGTGGAATCGCGGTGTTCGACTTC
Source organism: Pseudomonas simiae (assembly GCF_000934565.1). Lineage (NCBI taxonomy): Bacteria > Pseudomonadati > Pseudomonadota > Gammaproteobacteria > Pseudomonadales > Pseudomonadaceae > Pseudomonas > Pseudomonas simiae. Next base: position 3,507,184 of record NZ_CP010896.1, read on the forward strand.
GCCGTCGTAGACGATAGTCACGGTTTCAAAGCCGCGATGAGGATGCTGGCCGACGCCGCGTCGTTGCTCGGTCGGAGTAAAGTCGGCCGGGCCGGCGTGGTCCAGCAGCAGGAATGGGCTGATGTGCTTGCCCATGGTGTCGTAGGAAAATAGTGTGCGCACCGGGAAGCCGTCGCCCACCCAGTGGGCGCGGGGACTGGTGTAGATGCCGATGAGTTTTTTCATGGTGATCCTCCAAAGTGAGTCCACCATAAGACGTCGGGCCGTTGAGCACTAGCCGGCAGATACGGCCGTAACTGTCCTATGTATAGGACAATCCGTTGGCCTGACGCTGACGCAACAGGTGAAACGCCACACAGGCCGTCGCCGCAAAGCACGCCTGGATGACGATCATCGGCGTGGCGCTGCCATCGCGTAGCAGGCTCAACAGCACGCCGCTGCAGGTGGCGCCGAACATTTGCGCAAACCCCATCAGCCCGGCTGCCAGGCCCGCGCGGTGGGCGTTGGGCATTACCCCGCCCGTCACCGAACCTGGCAAGACCAGGCCGCCGCCGAGGGTCACCAGCGCAATCGGAATATCCAGACCCAGCACCGACAGGCCGAACAGCGCATAAATGACCACGGCCGAGACCCCGCCAGCGGCCACCATCGCCACGCCCATTGTCACAATCCGCTGGGGGCCCAGGCGCATGATGTTGCGCCGGGTGTAGGTGGAACCAACGATCAGCATCGACACAATCAGGCCGAAATTGATGCCGTACTCAAGGCTGCTGAAGCCCAGCAAGTTGATAAACACCGCCGACGAGCCGGCGATCACCGCAAACATGGCGCCATAGGTGCACGCCAGCGCCACGGCGAACGCACGGTACTGGCGCCCCCTGAGCAGATCCAGGTATTGCCCGCCCAGGGAGCGCCAGTGGCCGGCCTTGGGGTCCAGGAAGTGATTGCTCTCGCGAAAGAACAGCAGGACCACTAACAGCACCACGCTACCAATCGCCAGTGCCAGCATGATCGGCGCACGCCAGCCGAGCCATTTGATCAGCAGGCCACCGACCATCGGCGCCACCACGATGGCGTAGAGCATGCCGATCATGGTCAATGCCAGGGCCGGCCCTGCTTCTGCCTTCCATACATCGCGCACCACCGTGCGCGCCAGTACCAACGCGGCGCACGCGCCCAGGCCTTGCAGCACGCGGGCGGCGATGAAGTGCTCGATGTCATCGACCAACAGCATCGATAAGGTCGCCAGCCCATACAGCACCAGACCGCCGATCAGTACCGGCCGACGGCCGAGGCGGTCCGACAGCGGGCCAAACAGCAATTGCCCGAGGCCGAAAGCGGCGACAAACGCCGACAGCGCCATCAATGACGAGCCCGCTGGAGCGGCCAGTGCCTGCTCGATGGCGCCAAGGCCGGGAATGATCAATTGGGTCGACACCTCACCCAGCGCCGTCAGGGCCACCAATAAAAACAACAAGCTTCGCGATGGCGCCGGGGCGTTTGTCATGAGGAGCATCCGGGGGCTGGATTAATTTATATTTCGACCATAATATGCGTAAAAAATTATGTCCATAATTTTTTGCCCACGGTTACCCCGGAGCCCGCCATGCACCCTCTTCCCTTGCGTCTTCTCACGCCCCTGGCCCTGTTGATCATCCTCAATGGCTGCAACAGCAAGGCCGACACCGCCGCTGAAACCCCACTGCCGCGCCCGGTCCTCGCGGCCAAAGTCGAAGCCGCCGGCACCCAGCAAAGCGCCTATACCGGCGTGGTTGCGGCACGCACCGAAAGCGACCTGGGCTTCCGGGTCAGCGGCAAGGTCATCGAGCGTAAGGTCGACCCCGGCCAGCACGTGTCCCGTGGCGACACGCTGCTGGTACTGGACATCGGCGATTTCGAACTGGCCCTGCGCTCGGCCAAGAACCGCGTGCATGCCGCCCAGGCACAACTGCGCCAGCGCCGTGACGACGAAAACCGCTACCAGCGCCTGGCCAGCACCGGCGCCGTGTCGCGGCAGATCTTCGACCAGTCGGCGACCCTCCTGCGCGTGGCCGAAGCCGAGCTGGCTTCGGCACAATCCGACGCCAGCCAGATTGAAAACCGCCGTACCTACTCCGTGCTCAAGGCTGATGGCGACGGCATCATTACCGACGTGCGAGTGGACCGTGGCCAGGTGGTCGCCGAGGGGCAGATCGTCGCACGCCTGGCCCATGACGGCGCGCGCGAAGCCATCGTCAACCTGCCGGAAAACCAGCGCGACCAGGCCGCGCAGAAAGCCCTGGCCTTCCCCTTCGGGGCCCCGGACCAGGCGGTGACTGCCACCCTGCGCGAACTGTCCGCCAGCGCCGACCCGACCACCCGCACCTACCGCGCCCGCTACGTCCTGCACGGCGCAGTCGACCGCTTTGCCCTCGGATCCACCATAACCGTACGCCTGCAAGGCAATGGCCAGGCGCAGCAAACCCGGGTGCCCATCGGCGCCCTGCTGGATTCAGGCCAAGGCACCGGCGTCTGGCTGATCGGCGCAGATGACAAGGTCAGTTTCGCGCCAGTGAAAGTCGCCAGTCTTGGCCAGGAAGACGCCCTGCTCGACAGCGGCGTAAGCCCCGGCCAAGTCATCGTTGCCCTCGGCGCACACCTGCTGCACAGCGGTGATCCCGTGCGCCTACTGCCCGCCCAGGTGCTGGCCCTCAACCGCAAACAGGACAACTGAGCATGCGCGGTATCAACCTTTCCGAACTGGCGGTCAAGCATCGTGCGGTCACGTTGTTCCTGATCATTGCGATCCTCGCCGCCGGGATCTTTTCGTTTGGCAAACTGGGGCGCGCCGAAGACCCGTCCTTCACCGTCAAGGTAATGACCATCACCGCTGCCTGGCCTGGCGCCACCGCCCAGGAAATGCAGGAACAGGTGGCCGATCGCCTGGAAAAGCGCCTGCAAGAGCTGGACTACTACGACCGCGTCGAGACCATCGCCCAACCGGGTTTCGTATCGATGCGCATGACCTACAAGGAGTCCACACGCCCCAGCGAAATCCAGGACCTGTTCTACCAGACCCGCAAAAAGCTCAGCGACGAAGCCGCGAAGCTGCCCCAGGGCGTGATCGGGCCCTTCTTCAACGATGAATATTCCGATGTGTACTTCGCGCTGTACGCTTTGGAGGCCGAACATCTGCCCCATCGGCAACAGGTGCAGATGGCCGAAGAACTGCGCCAGGGTCTGCTCAACCTGCCGGGCGTGAAGAAGGTCAACATCCTCGGCGAACAGGCACAGCGCGTGTTTGTCGAGTTCTCCTATGAACGCCTGGCGACCCTGGGCATCAAGCCGGACCAGATCTTTGCCGCCCTCGCCGCACAGAATGCCGTGGCGCCATCGGGCTTCGTCGAGACCGCCGGGGCTCGCGCCTATATCCGCATCGACGGCGCGTTCGACAGCCTGTCACTGATTGAAAACGTACCGCTGGAAGTCAACGGCCGCGTGCTGCGCATCGCCGATGTGGCAACCGTCAGCCGTGGCTATGAAGACCCGCCCAGTTACCGCATCCGCCACCAGGGCGACCCGGCGTTGATGCTGGGTGTGATCATGGAGAAACACTGGAACGGCCTGGAACTGGACAAGAGCCTCAAGGCCCAGGAAGCGAAGATTCAGGCCGACCTGCCCCTGGGCGTGAACTTCGCCAAGGTCTCCGACCAGGCAAAAAATATCCGCCTGGCGGTGAACGAATTCATGCTGAAATTCTTCGTCGCCCTGGCCGTGGTCATGGTGATCAGCCTGTTGGCCCTGGGCTTCCGCGTCGGGTTGGTGGTGGCGGCGGCTGTGCCGCTGACCTTGTCAGTGGTGTTTGTGATCATGCTGCTGACCGGGCGCGAATTCGACCGCATTACCCTCGGCGCGCTGATCATCTCCCTAGGCTTGCTGGTGGATGACGCCATTATCGCCATCGAGATGATGGTGGTGAAGCTTGAGGAAGGCTTCGACCGGATCCACGCCGCCACCTTTGCCTGGAGCTCCACAGCGGCGCCGATGCTGACCGGTACGCTGGTGACCATCATTGGTTTCCTGCCGGTGGGGTTTGCGCGTTCCGGGGCCGGGGAATATGCCGGCAATATTTTCTGGATCGTCGGCTTTGCGCTGATTTCGTCGTGGTTGGTGGCCGTGGTCTTCACGCCGTACCTGGGCGTAAAGCTCTTGCCGCAGATCAAACCGGTGCCCGGCGGCCATGATGCGATTTACGCCGGGCGTTACTACCAGAAACTGCGCAGCCTGGTGCAAGCCTGCGTGCGGCGCCGCTGGCTGGTGACGGGGCTGGTCGTCGGCGCGTTTGTGCTGTGCGTGGCGGGCATGGGCGTGGTGAAGAAGCAGTTCTTCCCCAACTCCGACCGTTCCGAGCTGATTCTGGAGGTGTACATGCCGCCCGGCAGCGCCTTCAAAAGCACCGAAGCGGTGGCCGCGCGGCTGGAAAAAGCCCTGCTGCAAGAGCCGCAAACCACCCTGGTCGACACCTATGTGGGGGGCGGTGCACCACGCTTTTTCCTGTCGTTGAACCCGGAACTGCCGGACCCGGCGTTTGCCAAGCTGATCGTGCAAACCCCCGACTCTCATGCCCGCGACGCGTTGAAACTGCGCATGCGGGAGCGGATTGGCGCGGGTGAGTTTGCCTCGGCGCGGGTGCGCGTAACCCAACTGCTGTTTGGCCCGCCCGTGCCGTTCCCGGTGGTGTTCCGGGTCTCTGGACCCAATCTGGATGTGCTGCGTGGCGTGTCCGAAGACGTGCGCAAAGTCGTCGCCGCCAACACACTGACCAAGGACGCCTTCCTCGATTGGGGCGAGCGCACCAGCGGTTATCGGCTGGTGCTGGACCAAGACCGTCTGCGCCTGCTGGGCTTTACCCCCAACGAGGTGAAATCCCAGCTCAATGCCCTGCTCAGCGGCAACCCGATCACTGAAGTGCGCGAAGGCAACCGCACCGTCTCCGTGGTCGCCCGCGCCCAGGGTAGTCAGCGCGAGGACCTCGGCAACCTCAACAACATGACCCTCACCAACAGCGCCGGCACCTCTGTGCCGCTGGCCCAGGTCGGACATTTCCAGGCGGTGATGGAAGAACCGATCCTCAAGCGCCGCAATCGCGCGACCACCGTGGAAGTGCGCGCCGATATCATCGACGGCGTGCAACCGCCCGACGTGGAAATGGCCGTGTACAAAGACCTGCAGCCGCTGATCGCCAAACTGCCCGCCGGCTACCAGATCGATATTGGCGGCCCGGTTGAGGAAAGCGCCAAGGCTAACGTTGCCCTGGCCGCGCTGTTCCCGATCATGATCCTGCTGACCCTCACGGTGATCATGTTCCAGGTGCGTTCGTTCGGGGTGATGTTCATGGTCTTCGCCACTGCGCCGCTGGGCTTGATCGGTGCAGTGCCGACGTTGCTGCTGTTCAACCAGCCATTCGGCTTCAACGCGATCCTGGGCCTGATCGGGATTGGTGGGATCCTGATGCGCAACACACTGATCTTTACCGACCAGATCCGCCAGAACCAGGACCACGGCATGCCGATTCACGCGGCAATCATCGAGGCCACCGTACGGCGTGCGCGGCCGGTGATCCTGACCGCGTTGGCGGCGGCGCTGGCGTTTATTCCGCTGACGTTGTCGGTGTTCTGGTCGTCCCTGGCCTACGTACTGATCGGCGGCGTGCTGGTGGGCACGGTGTTGACGCTGTTGTTCCTGCCGGCGTTGTGCAGCCTGGTGCTGGGGCGTGAGAAGACGAGAGTTGTCGAAACTTCCCACATAACTGCCGGATAAGCTCTACTCCCCTCCTCCGGGAACCTCTGCAAAGTCCCTCGCCTGACTACACAGTGCGAGGGATTGCAGATGGATTTTCTTGTTGTTGGAGCGGTTTCTTGAACCCGGCCATTGGCAGGCTGGCCCTGACCCCAATGGATGTGAAGACGGTCGATATCGAGGGCGTCTTTCGCGACTTCCGGGATTGCCTGAACACTTTTGATGACTGGGCGGAAAGCTTCTGGAGCTTTTCCGCGCTGGATATTGAACAGGTCTTCAAGGTCGGGGATGAGGTGGCGCTGGTCGCGCCGATCAACCGCTCCCTTTTTCCGAGCAGCACCGTCGCTACTTGCCAGGCCACCGGCACGTTGACCTTGGTGCACATGTTTCAAAGCACGCGAGCTGTACCCATCGGCAACACGCCAGTGGTGCTTCAGCGCGTCGACCCCAACGGCGGCCCACTGGGCGAGCCGATCCACAAAACCATCGGCCCGAGCGGCATTCTCGAAGTCGACGAGTGTGAGCGCGACCAGCAGTACCGCGTCAGCTTCTATCCCAATGTCTCAAGAGACCACGTCAAGGCACTGTATGCGTCTTATCAAACGGTGATTGACGCGCTGGAAGTTCGCCTGCGCGAAGCGTGGGAAAGTACCTACGAAGCGCAGTGGAAGGATTACACAGACGCTCACCCTCTTGATCAACGCAGGATGCTGGAGAAGGCGTTTCTTCAGGGAATGGGTAAGGCGCTTTACAGCCTTTGGGACAACTTCACGCAACTGTATGGCCTGCTGGCGGATATCCAGACCCACAGTGAGAAGTGGCTGCAATACGTTACCCAGACCGAACTTGATGAACTGCTGAAACTGGGCAAGGAGGCCATTGGCCGCGGACTGCTGGTGCTCAGCGATGAACCGCTGGTGTTTATCTATGTGTCGGCGATATCCAGTTGGATACGGATGTTGCCGCCGCAAGAAATGAACGAGGTGATGGGGGAAATCACCGGCGATGTATTGATCGGGCTGCTGCTCGTGAGGGTTGCAGGCGCCATGGGTGTGACCCTGCGCCTGGGCCCCCAGGTGGTGGGGCATATCAAATCCGGCCGCACGCGTAGATGGCTGGAGAGGCTGGCCGATCAGCTCGTCGGGCCTCGGTTGGACGCGCATGTCGAAGCGGCCAAGCCATTGTTGCTGGGCAGCGCGGCGACGCCGATCAGGGTAATTCCGGATGTGCCATTGAAGGTTGGGGATCAGGTGGTTGCCAACCCGGTACCGCTGGTTCGGGACAAGGCCACGCAACGGACGGTGTTGGTGCGGCAGGAGCCTGTCGACGATGTGCCTGCTTCCGCTCGAAACCCGGCTGGGAATGCCGCTGCGTCTTCGGACAAGACAGCCACCAACGGGTGCCCGGTGTCGATGGTCACGGGCGAGGAACTGCTGACCCTCACCGATGGAACGCTGGACGGGCTCTTGCCATTTGAGTGGACCCGCTTGTACCGCAGCAGTGCGGTGGAAATGGATTGCGGGTTGGGGTTTGGCTGGAGTCACTCGCTGGCGCATCGGCTGAGTGTTTCCGGCGATGCGGTGGTGTGGACCGATCATGAAAATCGCTCGACCACCCTCCCCTTGCCCACTGTTTCGCGACCTGCAATTACCAACAGCCTGGCCGAAGCGGCGATCTACCTGGGGGCTGTGCCCGATGAGTTAGTCCTGTCTCAAGGGTCACGTTTCTACCACTTCCACGACGGTGTGCTGACAGCGATCAGCGATGCGTATGACAACCGGCTGCGCATTTGCAGGGATTTTCTAGGACGCATTGAGCGGCTGGATAACGGTGTCGGACGTTCGCTGTTTTTGCGCTATGCCTCGAGCCGGATCGTGGCGGTGGATTACCAGATCGAGCGGGCTGTCGATGACGGCCCATTTGTCTGGGTAACAGAGCAGACCGTTGTTGCCTACGCCTATGACGACGCTGGGCGACTGATTTCGGCGACCAATGCGGTCGGTGAAAGCGAGGTTTACCGGTACGACGATCAGCACGTAATTCTTGAGCGTGGCTTGGCCGGTGGGGCAAGTTTTTTCTGGGCCTGGGAACGGTCTGGCAAGGCCGCGCGGTGTGTCCGGCACTGGGCCAGTTTCTCGCAGATGGACACGCGGTACGCCTGGGATGACAACGGGCAGGTCACGGTGTTTAACGCCGACGCAAGCCAGGAAGTCTACGTGCATGACCTGCGGGCGCGGCTGGTGCAGCGCGTGGACCCTGACGGTGCCCAACACTTTAAGTCCTACGATGACAAAGGCCGACTGACGGTTGAGCAGGATCCGCTGGGAGCGATCACGGCGTATCAGTACGACGAAGCCGGGCGTTTGGTGGCGCTGTTTCCGGGGGACGATGAGCCGACGACCTACGAGCATGACAATGGATTCGTACGGGTTGTAAGGCGGGGTCACGCGGTCTGGAAATACGAGCGTAATGACCAGGGCGACGTGACGCGCAAGACCGACTCTGACGGCAACGCTACTGACTACAGCTACAACAAATATGGGCAGCTGGTTGGTGTTTGGTACCCGGATCACAGCTGTCATCGGCTGGTGTGGAATGAGCGTGGGCAGTTGCTTGAGGAGCAGTTGCCGAACGGTGGCGTTAAGCGCTATCGCTATGACGACCTTGGGCGACAGGTTGCCCGTGAAGATGCACAGGGGGCGCTAACCCAGTATCAGTGGGACAGCGTAGGTCGGTTGATCCGTGTTGTGCTACCGGGCGGTGCCGCACGGGAATACAGCTACAACGCTTACGGAAAAATCACCTCCGAACGCGATGAACTGGGTCACCTCACCCGCTACGAATACGCCGACGGCCTGCACCTGATCAGCCGTCGCATCAACGCTGATGGCACCCAGGTCAAATACCGGTACGACAACGTTAGGTTATTGCTGACCGAGATCGAAAACGAGGTGGGCGAAACCTACCGACTCCAATACCACAGCAACGGCCTGATCCAACAGGAAACCGGCTTTGATGGCCAGCGCACGGCTTACGTCTACGACCTCAACGGCAACCTTCAGGAGAAGACCGAACACGGCGATGACGGCAGTCAGCTGGTTACCCGTTACGAGCGTGACCATGCCGGTCGCCTCGTAAGAAAAACCCTACCCGACGGCAGCCTTGTCGATTACGCCTACGACCGTCAGGGGAATCTCTTAAGCGTCGAAAACGGCCACTGGGCGTTGGCCTACGAGTACGACAGCCAAAACCGTCTCACCGCCGAACACCAAGGCTGGGGCACGCTGCGCTATGGCTACGACGCCTGCGGCCAACTGCAAAACCTGCGCCTGCCGGACAACAACCGTCTCACCTTCAACCACGACAAAGGCGGCCACCTCGCCACCGTCGAGCTGAACGGCACGGTGCTGACGTCCCACCTATTCAAAGCCGGCCAGGAACTCCAACGCCAACAAGGCCAACTGATCAGCCACTACCACTATGACGACCAGCAACGCCTGCACGCCCACGCCGTCACCCAGCAACAACACACCCTTTACCAGCGCCACTACGACTACGACCAATCCGGCAACCTCACCCGCCTCCTCGACACTCGCAAAGGCGAGCATCACTACCACTACGACCCACTAAACCGCCTCACCCGCGCCGACCACTCCCAAGGCGAGCAAGAACGCTTCGCCCACGACCCGGCTGGCAACCTGCTCATGCAAAACCGCCCCGGCCCCGACATCGTCGCGGGCAATCGCCTGATGATCCAGGGCGACCACCACTACGACTACGACGCCTTCGGCAACCTTATCCGCCAACGACGCGGCAAAGGCCACGCGCTCGTCACCGAATACCGCTACGACTGCCAGCACCGTCTGATCGGCATTAAAAAACCCAATGGCCAGACCGCCAGCTACCGCTATGACCCGTTTGGGCGGCGCATCAGCAAAACCGTTGACGGCATCACTACGGAGTTTTTCTGGCAGGGCGACACACTCATCGCCGAACACCAAGCGGATCGCCATCGCAGTTACCTCTACGAACCCGACAGCTTCAGGCCATTGGCGCTACTGGAAGGCTTTGGTCCAAACGAAACCAAGCCCTATCACTACCAACTCGACCACCTCGGCAACCCACAGGAACTCACCGCCCCAGATGGCGAAATCGTCTGGTCCGCCCACTACCGCGCCTACGGCGAAATCACTCGTCTCGACATCGGAAAAATCGACAACCCGCTGAGCTTCCAGGGCCAATACGTCGATGAAGAAAGCGGGCTGCACTACAACCGCCATCGCTACTACAATCCGGATATTGGTCGCTACCTCACGCCGGACCCGGTGAAGTTGGCGGGTGGGATCAATGCGTACCAGTACGTGCCCAATCCTATAGGGTGGGTAGATCCATTAGGGCTGAACGCCTGTCCTGACAAGAATGGTTGCGAGCCAAACGCTTCCGCCCAAAAACCAGCTGAAAGTGTTAATCACTCAGAGCCGGCCCTACCGCAACTGACAAGTAGGCAGCGACAAGCAAGAATTGATGAGCTTGCCGAATCAAATGCTCATCGGCGTTTATCGGAACTCGAGGGATCAATTCCGGGAGCACACTTCTTGGAAAAACATGGGGCTCAGACGTCGCGAGAGTCTCAGCTCGAACGAGTGATGACAGCTACAAATCCCACTACCGGCGAAGTCGAGACCTTTCTTAATGGGAGAAGAAGGGGGCTACCAAGGCCACCCAGTGCCGCTACTCACTTTCTAAACCACAGGGACCAATTGAACGCAATTTACCGCTCACAACTCATCTTCAAGCTTACTGACCATTCGAGGTCAAAAGAGCCAATGCACATGGGAAAAATAATTGGTGAAGGATACAAGCGAGAAGGGTACGAATATGGAAAACAAAGAAAAGCCAGAGTTTTTTTGAATGACGAAGGCAAACCTATTACAGCATTTACGGAGTTCGAATGAAACTTAAGCCAAGCACATCAATCACCCAAGGTTTGCTATTCACCTACTGCGTCGAAAACGCAAAAAATCCGGCTAGAGAAGAACTCATCGCAGCCACAAACATTAACAATGACAAAGAACTGGAAAATCTATTCAACAAACTTACAAAACCAGAATTCGTCAGATACAAAGTCGACGAAAGGCAACGTCATGTTGAAAACCTAGAATACCTGCTACAAACAGATGAAGATTTTGAATCAGTGTTCTATCTTTTCGACACACATTTTGAAGACGAGATCACCGACAAACGGCGTTTCATGAAAGTGTTGCTAAAATGCCTTAAAAAATATCATAAAGAAGCAACCTTAAAAAAAACCGACATCTGATTAACATACAAGCAAACACACTAAAGGACTATAAATAATGCAATTGAGCTCCCAGTTCAAAAGTCATAAAATGCAATTCGCTGCTCTAAATGAAGCTTCCACACGCACAACTCAAAACCTCGACCCATTCACCGGAGAGGACTACTACGGAAATCCCATCGTCCGGATAGAAATGCAAGGTTGTGGAAGAGGATACATACCGAACCCCACAGATTTAAACAACCCGACACTTGATGAAAACATGAATACGGCAATTGCTAAATTTGATCGCGAGACAAAGAAACTTTACACCGTATTTCCAGTGAGCGACTATCAATGTTAAAACACCCTTTTCTGAATATCCCGTACCAGCCAAAGCTTAGATACTTCCTCGGACCATTCGACATCTACGACCGCGAAGAGACGCTAGGTAAAGAGCTCGAAACTTATGACATAAACAATGAGACCGACAGGGAGCGATTAATTAAAAAATACATAATAGACAAAAGCACAGATTTAAATTATCGACATCGAAAAGTCTTAGTTGACAAATTGAGCGTTGCGCTCAATGACGAAACATATAATTTTTCGCACGTGCTACGCCAGGCTCCTGGGTTCTACTGTTCCCTGCCCAGGGGATGGAGCGACATGGTAAGGCCTCGAGGCTTTTTCGAAGATATATATCGGTTAGCGAATGAATGGTGGAAGACGACCTTCAAAAAGCCAGCCTTGAGGACCAATCAACTTGGTAATACTACTCTCCAAGGCATTGTGGCAAGCTGGCTTGCTCGCGTTGGGCCGCTCAGCGGCCCCACTCCAGGCAATAGGGTTTTCAGGCGGATCGGCATCACCTGTTTTGGGGCAGCTTCGCAGCCCAACGCAGGGCAAGCCTGCCCACCACAAAAGCAAGCCAATCAGCGGAAAATCACCGCTTCGAAAGCTCCATAATCATCCGACTAAGCAAATAAACCCGCGGCACCACGCTCTCAACCTCCGCATACTCCTCCGGGGTATGAATATTCCCGCCGACAATCCCAAACCCATCCAACGTCGGCGTCCCCACCCCAGCCGATAAACTCGCGTCTGCCGCGCCACCGCTGCCTTCAATCGTCAGCTTCTTGCCCAACTCCCCATAAATCCCCTGGGCAATCGCCACTAACTTGTCCGATTCCGGCGTCTGCGGCATCGGTGGTAACCCACGCTGCAAGCTGGTCTTCACTTCGGTTTCCGGGATCAGTTTGTTCGCTGATACGCGGGCCAGGTCTTTCTCGATGCGGTCAAACTCCTCCGGCAACGCCGCGCGCACGTCCGCCTTGGCGGTGGCCTGGTCGGGAATGACGTTGGTACGGTCGCCGGCCTTGATCACGGTGAAGTTGATGGTGGTTTTCTTCTCTTCATCCCCCAGCTTGCCCAGTTGCAGAATCTGGTGCGCCGCTTCCATCGCAGCATTACGCCCGAGTTCCGGGGCGACGCCGGCGTGGGCGGCTTTGCCTTTGACTTCAACCACGGCGGTGGCGCTGCCTTTGCGCCAGACCACCAGGCCATCGGCTGGGCGGCCGGGTTCGAGGTTGAGAGTGACGTCGTGGGCCTTGGCGGTCTTGCGGATCAGATCAGAGGCGGCGTCGGAGCCGGTTTCTTCGCTCGCGTCGAGCAGGAAGGTGATCTGCGCATAGTCCTTGAAGCCCTGGTCCTTGAGGACTTTGAGCGCGTAGATGCCGGCGACGATGCCACCCTTGTCATCCATCACGCCAGGGCCATAGGCGCGACCGTCCTTGATGTGGAACGGACGCTCGGCGGCCGAGCCTTCCTTGAACACCGTGTCCATATGGGCCATCAGCAGGATCTTGGCCTTGCCGGTGCCCTTGAGGGTGGCAACCACGTGACTGTTGTTGGCCGCTTTATCCGGCACCAGCTCAATCGAGAAACCCAGCTGTTTCAACTCGTCCACAGCAATGTCGCGCACTTGCGTCAGGCCCGGTTCATAGCCGGAACCCGAGTCGATGTTCACCAGGCGCTCCAGCAGTTTCAGGGCGTCGGCCTTATACTGCTCGGCGTGTGCCTGGATCTGTTTGTGGGGTTCGGCGCTGTAGGCCGGCACGGCGAAGGACATGGCCAGGGTGGCGGCCAGGAGGGTACGGGGGAAGTTGAAGAGCATGAACCGATCCTTGTTTTTTGTTGGAAGGTGCCGTGACACCCTACTCCACTAGACCGATCGCAACCAACCCTCCTGTACCGTGCTGACGCGGTTCCGCCCACTGCTTTTGGCGTCGTACAAGGCCTGGTCGGCGTCATTCAACCAACTGGTCGAATCTGCGTGGGTCGGTTGATACGGCGCCAGGCCGATGCTCAGGCTGACGCGCAGGGTCGGGTCCTGGGCGTAGGCCAAGGCGTTGAAGCGATCGCGCAAGGCGTCCATCACTTCTGTGGCGCGGTTGAGCGGCATGCCCGGCAGGATCACGCAGAACTCATCACCCCCGTAACGCCCGGCCAGGTCGGTGGCGCGCAGGTTCTGGCGCAACACTTTGCTGAGCTGGCGCAGGACGATATCGCCGGTGACATGGCCGTAGGTGTCATTGATGGTCTTGAAATGGTCGATGTCGATCAGCGCAATGACGGCGCCCATGGAATCGCGGCGACAGCGTTGGAACTCGATCTCAAGGTGATCCTTCCAGGCGCCGTGGTTGAGCAGCCCGGACAGACTGTCAGTGCGGCTAAGGGCCAGCAGTTCACGTTTATGTCGTGCCAGGGTCAGCGCCTGACGGTAGCAGATCCACCCTAAGGCCAGCGGATACAGCATCAGGATCGGCAGGCAGGCGTAGAGCTGCGCCTGGGTGGTCACAGCGATGAATGCGGGCGTGAAGATCAGCAACGCAGTGCCCAGACCCAACGCCTGCGCCACCCACCCCGCCAGCATGAAGCGCGGGCCGCCGATGGCCACGTTGTTCATGCTCATCATCGACAAGGTGGTCACGCTCGGCAGCGGGTTGAAGTGCATGGCGCCGACCCAGAACCCACCACAAAAGGAATCGAACAATAGATTGCGCCGTTCACTGCGCAGGGCGCTGGCGCTGCGCCGCGTCAGTTGAAAAGCCACATGCGGCCAGACAAAGGCATTGATCAACATCCAGGCCCACACCCACCAGGCCGGGTCCAGGGGATACATCCCGAACACCACGCAGACAAATCCGAGCGTCAGCCCGAGGGTACGGGATCTGTACAACCGAGAAGCGAGCGGAAGTCCGGTGCCTTCTGCAGCTGACATGGTGGGGTGAGATCCTGAATGAATGCCTGGAGTCTATCAGGGTAACGGCAGATCGCCACTATTGCTCGTTAGCTCAAGACTCAGTGGGCAAAGCCCCGCGCCAGCATCATTGCCACGCCCAGCAGCAACACGGCCGTGATGCGCTGCAACAACACACGGCGCTTGGGGTTTTCCAGCACATGCTTGATGCGCTGACCGAAGTAGCAATACAGGCAGCCGCTGGCGAATTGCAGCAACAGGAACGTCAGCCCAAGGATCGCAATGTCCACCGTCGAACGGCTCGCCCCGGTACCGGCGAACTGGGGGAACACGGCACTGAACATGATGAGGGTCTTGGGATTGGAGAACCCAGTCAGCAAGCCCTTGCCAAACAGGTTGCGCGCCGCTTCGACCTGGCCGATCCGTTCGATCACCACGCCGCTGCTGGTCCACTGTTTGTAGGCAAGATGCAGGATGTACGCCACGCCGACCACCTGGATAACCTGGGTGATCACCGGATAGCCCTTGATCAACTCGGAAAAGCCCACGGCAAAGATCAGGATCGAAATCAGGTACGACACACTGGCGCCGATCTGCGCCGGGATCGAACGGCGCAGACCGTCACGCACGCCCAGGCTCAACAACAGCAGAGTCATGGGGCCGGGGCTGAAGGTCATGGTGGCGCAAAACAGCAGGAAATACAGGAACGAGGAGAGGGTTAACGCACTTGTCATGGCCGGGGACCTGGAGGATGGAGCCCGCAGTCTAGGCAGTTGGCATTGCGCAAGGCAGGTAAAGTGAGGCCTAATCCGCCCGAACTTTACCGGTAAAACTTCCAGCAAAGGCAAGGACGTCGCGTGTTCGTATCAGCCATCACCTTTGTAGAAGGCACCCCCAAGGTGCTACAGATCGTAGAGGCGTTCAGCCAGGCCATCGAAAACGGCGAATGGACGCCCGGCAGCAAGTTGCCCTCGGTGCGCGAACTGACCGAGACACTGGGTGTGAGCAAGTTCACCCTCAATGAGGCCCTTGACCGCCTGCGCGGGCGCAACCTGCTCACTTCCAGTCAAGGCCGTGGCTATTTCGTCGCGACAGACCGTGCACGCCCGACAACCTCGAACTGGGTCGATCTGCTGCCACAGGACCTGCTCAGCGTGTTGCGTCGACCGCTTGCGACGGCCCACGGCGACCTGCGCCCCGGCGGCGGCCACCTGCCGGAAACCTGGCTGGACAGCGAAGCCCTGCGCCAAACCCTGCGCAGCGTGGTGCGGGCGCCGTCGCTGCGCATCGCCAGCCTGGGCACACCGGCCGGGTTGCTGCCTTTGCGCCAGGCGCTGCAACAGAAGCTGCACGGCGAGGGCCTGTCGGTGTCGGTGGAACAAATCATCACCACTCCCAACACCGTACAAGGCCTGGACATGCTGATGCGCCTGCTGGCACGTCCCGGTGACACGGTCCTGCTCGACGCACCGTGCTACTTCAACTTCCACGCCAACCTGGCCTTGCACGGGGTCAAGGTGGTGACGATCCCGCGTCGCCCCGACGGTTTTGATTTCACGGCCCTCGAACAGCTGCTGGCCGAGCATCGCCCCAGCCTGTACTTGACCACCAGCGTGTTGCACAACCCCACCGGCCACTCCTTAAGCCCCGGCCAGGCGTTCCGCCTGCTGCAACTGACCGAGCGCTACCACTGCCATATCGTCGAGGACGACCTCTACGGCGACCTGCACCCCAACCCGCCGCCGCGCCTGGCCGCCCTCGCCGGCCTGGACCAGGTCACCTACCTGTCGGGCTTCTCCAAGATCCTCAGCGCCAACGCCCGCGTCAGCTTTGTGGTGGCCGCACCGCAACTGGCAGCCAACCTCACCAACATGAAACTGATGAGCGGCGGCGTGACCTCCGAGCTGTTCGAGCAGGTCGTGTACCGCATGCTCAGCGAAGGCAGTTACGCCAAGCACCGCAAGCGCATGGTGCAGCGCTTGATGGAGGCCGGTGGACGCGTGGAGCAATGGCTCAAGCGTTGCGGCTGCGAGCTGCCGATGGGTTACGAAGGCGGAATGTTTATCTGGGCGCGGCTGCCGCCTGGGGTCAACGGCGAGCTGCTGGCCCAGGCGGCATTGAAACAGGGCATGGTGCTGGCACCGGGCGCGCTGTTTGGCTACGACCCGGTCCAGCGTGATTCGATGCGCTTCAATGTGGCCCACAGTGATGAGCCACGGGTGCAGCAGCTGTTTGAGACGCTGTTGCGAAGCACCGGCTGAATCAACTCACGATGTCGCTCTGCTGCAATTTGCCGTGGACCACCAGGAGAAAGGCCGGCTCGTCAGGTTTGCCGCTGATTTGCAACGTACTCCTCTGAACTGCCGGGTCATAGGTCACCATCGCTTCACCGCTGGCGCCCGAAAATGCACGCACGAACGTCAGCGGCTTGTCGCCCAGCGTCGCGCGGATCCCGGACACATCCACGCGGTCTTCGCCACTGACAAAGTCCATGATCTGATCCGGCGCGTCGCGGGTCGACTCGTTGGTTTTCCCGTAGACAAAGACGTCATTGCCTTTGCCGCCCCACAAGATGTCCGCCCCGCCCGCCCCATATATGCGGTCGTTGCCCTCTCCACCGTTGAGGGTGTTGGCCGCGTCGTTACCCACTAGCAAATCATTGCCGAAGCCGCCCACAGCGTTTTCGATAGTCACGCCATAGGCAATCGAGACATTGCCCTTGAGGCCGCCGACATCCGAAAACGTCCCGGCCTTGAGACTGATCTGTTGGTCCTGCTGGTAGCCGGAGAAGTCCAATGTGTCGGTGCCGCCGCCATCCCAGATGGCAGCGACCATCTTGTCCTGGTCGGCCTTGACGCTGAGGAAATCCCGATCGGTATTGGAATTGAAACCGTAGGTGGTGTCGTCCTTGCGGGTTTCAGGGTTGGCGCCGTATTCCTGTTGATAGGCGCTGATATCGTCAAGTTGCGGCGCCGACGCGCGGATGCCGCCGTGATTCATATAGCCGTGACGTTCGCCCAAGTAACTCATGGTGGTATGGCTTTCGGAGTCTTCCAGATACCCGGCTTTGGCAGACCCGGAACTGACGTCGTATTGGCTAGGGTGGCTCAATCCCAAGGCATGGCCCAACTCATGCACGAGGGTGAAGCGACCTGCATCACCGTGGGACGCATTCGGCACGCTCTGATCGTCTTTTGTATCGACGAACCAAGCATCGCCGCTGAATCTGTCCTTGGGGTTGGGCAAGGACGTCTGAGGATAAGCCGCAACGGACTGGCCCTTCTTATTGTACAAATCAGCGTAATTGCCGAGGGTGATGTGACCTTCGCTGCTCGCCGTTTTCGGCCCCTCGGTAAACCTCACGTTTGCCACATCCGCAATGGATTGCAAGCTGCGCCGGGTCTGTTGCCTTTGATTTTCGAGCACGTGAGTGAACCCGGATTTATTGTGCTGTCTTTGATGCTTGTCCTCGGGAGGCTCTCGAAACGTATAGGTCACATCATAACGGCCGTCGCCGTTCTTATCCGGCCAGCCAGCACTCCCACGCCAAAGTCGTGCGGTTGCTTCTTCGGGCGTCTTGGACGGTAATCCGTTGTGCTGGATGCCGCCACCGCGATCATCTCGGTGCTGAAACTGTTCAATCGTCTGGAATGTGGTGCTCGCTCGCGAGGTAATGGCTGTCATGAATGCGCTCTCATCAGGCAATGAAGCCTGATCTTGCAACCTTGGGCACATAATCGGATGTGCGTTTAAGCCGGGAATTCGAGCGATTACGTTCAAGTGAATCCATCGTTTTATGCCCGCAGCGCGTAGGACGTCGCTCAACGCTTGCGCTCCCCTGGAGCATTGACGCCGCAATTTTGCTTCATCGTGTATCTCCTTATCGCCAGATACACTGCAATACAAAGGGCACAAGGCAAAGGCGCCGACAGTGGCTAGACTGCGCCCCAATGAGTAATTAACGAGGAAGGCACAGCATGGATCATGTCGATCACATCCTGATCGTCGATGACGACCGGGAGATCCGCGAACTGGTAGGCAACTACCTGAAGAAGAACGGCATGCGTACTACCGTGGTCGCGGACGGCCGTCAGATGCGCAGCTTCCTCGACACCACCCCGGTGGACCTGATCGTGCTGGACATCATGATGCCCGGTGATGACGGCCTACAGCTGTGCCGCGAACTGCGAGTCGGCAAACACAAGGCCACGCCGGTGCTGATGCTCACCGCGCGCAACGATGAAACCGACCGCATTATCGGCCTGGAAATGGGCGCCGACGACTACCTGGTCAAACCCTTCGCCGCCCGTGAACTGCTGGCGCGTATCAACGCCGTATTGCGCCGCACGCGGATGCTGCCGCCGAACCTTGTGGTCAGTGAAACCGGACGATTGATCCGCTTCGGTCGCTGGCGCCTGGACACCACCGCCCGCCATCTGCTCGACGACGATGACACCCTCGTGGCGCTGAGCGGTGCCGAATACCGCTTGCTGCGGGTGTTCCTCGACCACCCGCAACGCGTGCTCAACCGCGACCAGTTGCTTAACCTGACCCAGGGCCGCGACGCCGACCTGTTCGACCGTTCCATCGACCTGCTGGTGAGTCGCCTGCGTCAACGTCTGCTGGATGACGCCCGTGAACCGGCCTATATCAAGACCGTGCGCAGCGAGGGCTACGTGTTCTCCCTGCCGGTGGAAATCCTCGGGGCCGAGCAATGACCTTCAGGTTGGGATGGCCGCGCACCCTGGCATCACAACTGTCGCTGATCTTCCTGATCAGCCTGGTGTGCGCCCATGGCTTGTCCTTCAGTGCGCAATTCTACGAGCGCTACATCAGCGCGCGCACCGCCATGCTGGGCAACCTGGAAAACGATGTGTCCACCTCGGTGGCGATCCTCGACCGGCTGCCGGTCAACGAACGGGCCAGCTGGTTGCCGCGTCTCGACCGTCAGAACTATCGCTACCTGCTCAACGCGGGCGAGACCGGCGAACCGATGAGCAGCGATGATGTGCCCATGGCCGCCACCTCGATCGCGGATGCGCTGGGTGAACACTACGCGCTGACCTTCCGCGACATCCCCGGTATTCAGAAGCACTTCCAGGCGCACCTGAACCTGGCCGATGGCAGCCCGATCACCATCGACGTGCGCCCCGCCGCCCTGCCGGTCGCCTATTGGCTGCCGGTGGTACTGGTGCTGCAACTGGCTCTATTGCTGGGCTGCACCTGGATCGCCGTGCGCCTGGCCATCCGCCCGCTGACCCGCCTGGCCCGCGCCGTGGAAACCCTCGACCCCAACGCCCATCCCACACCGCTGGACGAACAGGGGCCAACCGAAGTTGCCCATGCCGCTGCCGCGTTCAATGAAATGCAAAAACGCATCGCCGAATACTTGAAGGAACGCATGCAGATCCTGGCGGCGATTTCCCATGACCTGCAAACCCCGATCACCCGCATGAAACTGCGCGCTGAGTTCATGGAAGATAGCGCCGAACGCGACAAGCTCTGGAGTGATCTGGGCGAGATGGAACACCTGGTACGCGAAGGCGTGGCCTATGCGCGCAGCGTTCACGGCGCTACCGAAACCAGCCACCGGATCAACCTCGATGCGTTCCTCGACAGCCTGGTGTTCGACTACCAGGACATGCACAAACAGGTCAGCCTCACGGGAAAAAGCGCAGTCGTGTTCGACACGCGCCCCCACGCCTTGCGCCGGGTGCTGGTGAATCTGGTGGACAATGCATTGAAGTTTGCAGGCAGTGCCGAACTGGAAGTGGGCTCGACGGCGGACGGGGAATTGTCGATCAAGGTATTGGATCGTGGCCCCGGAATTGCCGAAGACGAACTGGTTCAGGTCATGCAGCCATTCTACCGCGTCGAAAGTTCACGCAACCGCGGCACCGGTGGCACCGGACTGGGCTTGGCGATTGCACAACAACTGGCAGTCGCGATAGGCGGCTCGCTGACCTTGAGCAATCGGCCGCAAGGTGGGTTGTGTGCCGAGATACGCCTGGGGCTTTAAGCCTCAGAGACCGGTGTTGCCGGTGCGGGATACAGATGCAAATTACTGATACATCAACTCACCCATGATTCAACATTTTAATAATTAGGATAGAACCAATCGGCATTTTACAGCCCTGGCTTCGGCCCCTACTTTAGAGGCGAATAACCGACCCCCTGCCCGGTGGAGGTGTCCATCACGCACTGAACCAGGACAGACCATGAGCATCGAATTCATCGGCTACATTGGCGGCCATCACGCTTCCGAAATTCACCCACGCAGCGGCCCTACCCTGCAACCCGACTACATCGAGACCGTGGCCCGCGCTCACGAACAAGCCGGCTTCGACCGCGCGCTGGTGGCCTTTCACTCCAACAGCCCGGACAGCACGCTGATCGCCTCCCATGCCGCCAGCGTGACGCAAAAACTTCAATTCCTCATCGCCCATCGCCCCGGTTTCGCCCAGCCTACCTTGGCGGCGCGCCAATTCGCCACGCTCGACGTGTTCAACGGCGGGCGCACGGCAGTGCACATCATCACCGGTGGTGACGACCGCGAATTGCGTGCCGATGGCAGCCACATCGGCAAGGACGAACGCTACGCACGTACCGATGAATACCTGAGCGTGGTGCGTCAGGAATGGACCAGCGAACAACCTTTTGACTTCAAGGGCACCTACTATCAGGTCGAAGGTGCACATTCCACGGTGAAGTCACCGCAACAACCGCACATCCCCTTGTATTTTGGCGGTGCGTCCAAAGCCGCGATCGAAGTGGCGGGCAAACACGCCGATGTGTACGCGCTGTGGGGCGAAACCTATGAACAAGTGCGCGAGATCGTGACCCAGGTACGCGCCGAAGCGGCCAAGCATGGACGCACGATTCGTTTCAGCCTTTCGTTGCGGCCGATCCTTGCCGAGACCGAAGAACTGGCGTGGGCACGGGCCGACCGCATCTTGCAGCAGGCCACCGAGCTGGCAGAGAAAAATGGATTTGTCCGACGTGAACCGCCGAACGAAGGCTCGCGCCGGTTGCTCGCGGCGGCGGCGCAGGGATCGCGGCTGGATAAACGTTTGTGGACGGGGATTGCCGGGCTACTGGGGGCACAGGGCAACTCAACGTCACTGGTGGGCACGGCTGAGCAAGTCGCGGAGGCATTGGTGGATTACTACGACCTGGGGATTACCACGTTCCTGATTCGTGGGTTTGATCCTTTGAATGATGCCATCGACTATGGCAAGCGCTTGATTCCTCTCACCCGTCAGCTGATCGCTGAACGCGAACAGGCCCAGCAAGTGGCTTGATTCATAGGGGAGCTGGTTAGCCAGCTCCCTTAGGAAAGTTCAGTTCTTGTAGTCGGTATCACTGCGCTCCAACTGCCGAATCAACGCATTCCAATGCCGCGCCACGCCCGGTCCTTCGCCGCTGGCGTTCGCCTTGGCCTGTTGCTCGACCTTCTCCACCACGTCCACCGGCGGGAAGATCAACGCCGCATTCCCCGCTGCCTGGGCTGCGATCTGGATATTGCAGGCCCGCTCCAGTTGCTGCAGTTGCTGAAACGCATGCTCTACGCTAACGCCGGCGGTCAACAACCCATGATTACGCAGGATCATCACACTTTTGTCGCCCAAGTCCGCGACTAATCGCTCGCGCTCGTCCAGGTCGAGGGCAATGCCTTCATAGCCGTGGTACGCCACACGCCCGGAGAAACCAATGGAATGCTGGGAAATCGGCAACAGGCCGTCTTTTTGCGCCGACACCGCAATACCGTCGCGGGTGTGGGTGTGCAGCACCGCTTGCAGGTCGTGGCGTGCGCCGTGGATGGCGCTGTGGATCACATAGCCGGCGTAGTTGATGCCAAGGCCGGTAGGGTCGTCGACGATAGTGCCGTCGAGGTCGACCTTGACCAGGTTGGACGCATTGATTTCATCGAACAACAACCCAAATGCATTGATCAGGAAATGCGCGTCCGGGCCCGGCACGCGAGCGGAGAAGTGGGTGTAGATGTGATCGGTCCACTTGTACAACGCCGCCAGGCGATAGGCGGCGGCCAGTTTGACGCGCACCTCCCATTCTTCCGCAGTGACGCGCTGGCGTACAGGGTTGGAAACGTTGGAAATCGAGGTGACGCTGCTCATGGCAAAACTTCCTGGATGGCCTTAAGGACTTCCAGGCAAGCCTATGGGATGCAAAAAAATAATAAAAAGCACATTTTAATCTAAGCTAATTATTATTATTTTTCATATCAAGCTGCATGCTTGATCGGGTGCAACGAGGCAGCTACTAACTTGCCAAACGCATCCACCGGCCCTTGCAGGTTGCCCAGGAAGTGCGGATAGATCAGCCACAGATCCATCACCGGCTTGAAATCCTTGAGCGGCATCACCGCCAGTTGCTCACGGTGCACACTGCGCTCCAACAACGGGCGTGGTACCAGGCCAAGGCCCAGGCCGTCCGCCACCAACCCCAGTTGTAGCTCAGTGCCAAACGTCTCCAGGTTCACCCGCAATGCCAGCCCCTGATCGGACAAGGTCCGCTGCAACCCCGCGCGGAAACCGCAGCCATCCGGATTGAGAATCCAGCCGTTCTGGTACACATCCGCCAGTTTGCAGGGCTTCTTCGGCAGTTGCGCCTTGGCGCAGACCACCACCAGCTCCATCTTGCCGATCGACTCGCCGACGATGTTGTCCGGGAAGATCTTGCCCGCCGGGAACAGTGCCGCCGCCGCATCCAACTCGCCGCGCTCGATCTTGCCCACCAATTGGCTGCCCCAGCCCGTAGCGACCTGGGCGCGCAGGTCCGGATACTCCGTACGCAGGTGTTTGAGCGCGTCCAGCAGCACCACATCACCTATGGTCTGCGGCACACCCAGGCGCAACAGGCCGGTGGGGGGTGCGTCAGTGGCCACCAGTTCACGCAGGGCGTCCATCTCGCGCAGGATCAACCGGCACTGCTCGTAGACCCGGGTGCCGATCAGCGTAGGCTTGAGAGGTTTGGTATTGCGGTCGAATAGCTCCACCCCCAGCGCCTGCTCGAAGTTCTGCACCCGGCGAGTGATAGCCGGCTGGGTCAGCTGCAACGACTCGGCGGCATGGCTGATGGACTGGCAACGAATCACTTCGACAAAGGCATCGATATCGTCAATTTTCATTTGGGCCGCACATAGAGAACAGTCATTAAGATGTGTGGGAAGCATAGTTGCAGGAACGAAGTCTGGATAGCCCGCGCTGTGATCGATAACGTCTTACACTATTCAGATCGGTTCTAAATTACCTTCGGCTATAAGCTAATCATTAAAAAATAGCATATTAACAATAAACATTATGCTTAGATAAACCCATCATTACCGACCACACGATGGAATTGTCATGACCCAGGCCCGACACCCCGAGAGACTTAGAGCCTTCATAGGCGCCCTGGCGGAATTGATCGACGGCAATCCACGCGAGGGCGACCTGCTGCACCGTGGCGGCAAGTTGCTGGCGCAACTGGTCAGCCATGATGACTGGCTCCCCGATGAGTTCGCCCAACCCGATCCCGAGCGCTATCAACAATTCCTGCTGCATGCCGACTCGCGCCAGCGCTTCAGCATCGTCAGTTTTGTCTGGGGACCAGGACAAAGCACGCCGATCCACGACCACCGGGTATGGGGATTGATCGGGATGCTGCGCGGCTCGGAGTTCTCCCAAGGGTTCGAACGCGCCCCCGATGGCAGCCTGATTGCCGATGGCAAGCCGGTCCGGTTGGTGCCGGGCCAAGTCGAGGCTGTGTCGCCCAAGGTCGGTGACATTCACCAGGTGAGCAACGCCCACAGCGACCAGGTGTCGATCAGCATCCACGTGTACGGCGCCAATATCGGTGCGGTGCGCCGCGCGGTGTACCAGCCCGACGGCAGCGAGAAACTGTTTATCTCCGGTTATTCCAACGCCTTCCTCCCGAACATCTGGGATTTGTCTAAAGAAAAGAGCCCTGCCCTATGACCCCTGTATCGACCCGCAGCTTTGCGCAGATTCGCCAGGCCCTGTTGGACCGTGAAGAAGTCGCCCTGGTCGACGTGCGCGAAGAAGCGCCGTTCGCCGAATCCCATCCGTTGTTTGCCGCGAACATTCCGCTGTCGAAACTGGAACTGGAGGTGTATTCACGCATCCCGCGGCGCGATACCGAGGTCACCGTCTACGACAACGGCGAAGGCCTGGCTGTCCGTGCTGCCGAGCGCCTGGGCGAGTTGGGCTACACCCGGGTCAGCCTGCTGGAAGGTGGGTTGGACGGTTGGCGCAAAGCCGGTGGCGAGCTGTTCATCGACGTAAACGTGCCGAGCAAGGCATTTGGCGAACTGGTGGAGAGCGAACGACACACGCCGTCACTGGCCGCCGAAGAAGTGCAGGCCCTGCTCGACAGCCAGGCCGATGTGGTGGTGCTCGACGCGCGGCGCTTTGACGAATACCAGACCATGAGCATTCCCACCGGCATCAGCGTGCCCGGTGCCGAGTTAGTGTTGCGCGCCCGCGAACTGGCGCCGGACCCGGCCACCCGCATCATCGTTAACTGCGCCGGGCGCACCCGCAGCATTATCGGCACCCAGTCGCTGATCAATGCCGGCGTGGCCAACCCCGTCTCGGCGCTGCGCAACGGCACCATCGGCTGGACACTGGCCGGGCAGACGCTCGCACACGGCCAGTCGCGCCGCTTTGCGCCGACCTCGGAAGAGCACCGCCAGCTCGCCGCTACCGATGCGCGTCGGGTTGCCGACAAGGCTCGCGTCGGCCGTGCCACTCTGGCCGATCTGCACGCCTGGCAGCGGGAGCAGAAACGTACGACGTACCTGTTCGACGTACGTACTCCGGAAGAATTTGACGCCGGGCATCTGCAGGGCGCGCGCTCCACGCCAGGCGGTCAGTTGGTGCAGGAAACCGACCACGTCGCCAGCGTGCGTGGCGCACGGTTGGTGTTGGCGGATGACGACGGCGTGCGCGCAAACATGTCCGCCTCCTGGCTGGCCCAACTGGGTTGGGAAGTGTACGTGCTGGATAACCTGCAGCCCGCGCAATTCAGCGAGAAAGGCGCCTGGGTCGCACCAGTGCCGGCACCGCCCCAGGCCGAACTGATCAGCCCCCATACCCTCGCCGAATGGCAGGCCCATGGCGACACCGTGGTACTGGACTTCACTGCCAGCGCCAACTACGTGAAGCGCCACGTCCCCGGTGCCTGGTGGGCCCTGCGCGCACAACTGCCCCAGGCCCTGGCCAAGGTGCCCACCGCCCAACGCTATGTGCTGACGTGTGGCAGCAGCCAACTGGCGCGCCTGGCGGTAGCTGAAGTCGAAGCCATCACCGGCAAGCCCGTGTTCCTGCTGCAAGGCGGCACCGCCGGCTGGATCGACGCGCAACTGCCACTCGAAGAAGGTGAAACTCACCTGGCCTCACCGCGCATCGACCGCTACCGCCGTCCGTACGAAGGCACCGACAATCCCAAGGAAGCCATGCAGGCGTATCTGGATTGGGAATTCGGCCTGGTCGACCAACTGGCCCGCGACGGCACCCATGGTTTCTATGTGATCTGAAATCCCCCAAGCTGCCTGCACCCACACGCGGCGCAGGCTTTAATCCGGATGCCCGCGTTTTCGTTGACGGTTTTCGCGAGCAAGCTCGCTCCTACAGGGCGTCGCCATGACATCAACGCGTCCCCTTTTACCGGGCGTGGGCGACGACTATGCATGCTTGCTGAACAAACGGGGCGACACCCATTATCGGGGCCTGTAGGGCAACCTGACCCTGACCCGAATCACACCAAAAAATACGGCTAGAGAATAATATTCTTCCACTTAATCATTTATTTTCATAATTACAATATAACCAAAAAGAACTTCACAGCCAGTTTTTATAGGCATAACGTTAACCCATGCACCGACCCCTTCTCCAGGCGGAGGTAAACGAACCTTTTCTTGATCTGCCTGGAGCCTGCATTCCATGGTCTTTACCACCCCCTTCAAGCGCCTGCTCCTGGGCACCGCACTCGCCTTCGGCCTGATCGGCAGCAGCCACGCCGCCGACCTGCAACCGCTGCGCGTAGCCAATCAGAAATCCACCATCAAAGCACTGCTGGAAGCTTCCGGCGAATCGGAAAACGTGCCCTACGACATTCGCTGGGCGGAGTTCCCCTCCGCCTCACCCCTGGGCGAAGCCTTGAATGCCGGGGCCGTAGACATCGGCGCCCTCGGTGATGCGCCCTACGTGTTCGCCCTGGGTGCCGGTGCGTCGCTCAAGGTGGTCAGCATCATTCACGCTGAGGGACGTAACACCACCGCCCTGGTCGTCCCCAAGAACTCACCGATCAAGACCGTCGCCGACCTCAAGGGCAAGAAGATCGTCACCGGGCGCGGCTCCATCGGCCATTACCTGGCGATCAAGGCCCTGGCCACCGCCGGCTTGACCACCCAGGATGTGCAGTTCATTTTCCTGCTACCAAGCGAATCGCGCCTGGTGCTGGATAACGGTACTGCCGACGCCTGGGCCACCTGGGACCCGTACACCACGGTGGTCACCTCGCAAAGCCAGGCCCGCGTGCTGATCAGTGGCAACAAGCTGTTGAGCAATCACCTGTACCTCGCGGCCACCCGCCAAGCCATCGCCGACAAGCGCCCGCAACTGGATGACTTTGTCGCCCGCGTCGACCGCGCTTATGCCTGGGCCAACGTGCACCCTCATGAATACGCGGCCGCCCAGGCCAAGATCACCGGCCTGCCGCTGGATGTGCATGTCGAAGTGGCCAAGGACACCCACCTGACACCGGTCGTCATCGACGACGCGGTTATCAGCGGCCTGCAAACGACCGCCGACACCTACCAAAAAGAGGGCCTGTTGCTCAAGCACATCGACGTGTCTCAGGGCTTCGACAAGAGCTTCAACGCCAAGCGTGTCCCCCTTTCCCAAGCATCGCGCTAAATAGGAGCAGAACATGAGCGAGCCACGGCATTTGAAACTGGATGCGCCGTTCCCGGAACTCGGTGACCTGGGTTCCAACAGCCAGAAAGGCGGCTCCGACCGCTACAGCGTCGCCGCCGAGGTTGAAGCGCAGCAGCAGGCGCTGGCATGAGCCAATCCTCGCACCCTGCCCTACGCTCCGTGGAAGTCGCCCACTTCGAAGCCCTGCTCGAACGCCTCACCGTCGAGCTGGCCAGCACCGCGCACCTCTACGACGAGAGCGGCGCCTTTCCCCACGCCAACTTCCAGTTGCTGCACCAACATGGCCTGGTCGCCCTCACCGTGCCCAAGGCTTTTGGCGGCGGCGGTGCCAGCCTGCTCCAGGCGCGCAAGGCCATCAGTGCGATCGCCAAGGGCGAACCGTCCACGGCGCTGATCCTGGTGATGCAGTACTTGCAACACACGCGCCTGCAAGACAGCAAGACCTGGCCCGCCCACCTGCGCACGCAAGTGGCCGAAGACGCCGTGCGCAACGGCGCCTTGATCAACGCCCTGCGTGTCGAACCTGACCTTGGCACCCCGGCCCGCGGCGGTCTGCCGGCGACCACCGCGATACGCACCGCCGAGGGCTGGCGCATCAGCGGCCGCAAGGTCTACTCCACCGGCAGCCACGGCCTGAGCTGGCTCAGCGTGTGGGGCCGCAGTGATGATGCCGACCCACTGGTGGGCGCCTGGTTGGTGCCCAAAGACAGTCCCGGCGTGACCATCATCGACACGTGGGACCACCTGGGCATGCGGGCTACGTGCAGCCATGAAGTGGTGCTCGACAACGTGTTGGTGCCGCTGGACCATGCCGTCAGCGTCAGCCCGTGGAGCGCGCCGACGCCGGAGCTGGATGGCGAAGGCTTGCTGTGGATGTCGGTGTTGCTGTCCTCGGTATACGACGCCGTGGCCCAGGCTGCGCGGGACTGGCTGGTGAACTGGTTGGAAGCGCGTACGCCGTCCAACCTTGGTGCTGCGCTGTCGACCTTGCCGCGGTTCCAGGAAACCGTCGGCCATATCGACACCCTGCTGTTCGCCAACCGCAGCCTGCTTGACGCTGCCGCCGAAGGTCACACGCCAGCCGCCAACGCGGCGCAGTTGAAATACCTGGTGACCCACAACGCCATCCGCGCCGTGGAGCTGGCCATCGAAGCCTCGGGCAACCCCGGCCTGTCGCGCCATAGTCCGTTGCAACGGCATTACCGCGACGTGCTGTGCAGCCGCGTACACACCCCACAGAACGACGCCGTATTGCAAGGCATCGGCAAAGCCGTCTTCGTCCAACGCCAGAAGGAACGTACGTGAGCCCGGTGAGCCAGATCGCGCGGGGCGGGTTGCTGAATCACGAGGCGTTGCGGGATGGGCATCCTTTGTATACCCACCCGAGCGTGAGGTTGTCGCCGCGTACGTCGGCGATTTCCACCAACAGCCGCAATGAGATCTGGAGCGGTATGCGGCGAGCTCCGAACTGGCGAATCTCGCCAACGCCTAACGCGGTAAAAATCTAGGATTATTTGATGCGGTAGTGGAAGGTGTTGCGCACCGCCGGCACCGCTACTGCCTTGCCGTCCACCACTCTCGGTTGGTAGCGGAAGGTATTCGCCGCCGCCAGGGAAGGCCGCATGAACAGTGGGTGGCAGCCGTCCAGCACCCTGGGGTTTTCCACGCGGCCCAGGGTGTTGACGGTGTACTCCACCGAACAATCGCCTTCAATGTTCTTGTCCAGGGCACGCTCCGGATAGTCCGGCGCCTCCTTGCTCAAGGGTTGGTACTGGCGGCTGTCGAATGCCGGCGCAGCGGCCGGGGCTGCAGGGCGTGCGCGTTCAGCGGCGAGGCGCTCCTGGGCCAGACGCTGCTGCTCCAGCTCGCGGTTGCGTTGTTCAGCGGCCTGGCGTTGCTGTTGCTGTTGCTGTTGCTGCTCCAGCTTCCTTTCCTCAACCCGCTTGCGCGCCAACGCGGCTTTTTCCAGTTTTTGTGCCTGGACCTGTGGATCAACGACCGGTTTCGCCGGCACGGGAACCACGACAGGCTCCGGCGCAGGCGCTGCGACCGCCGCCGGCTCAGGCACTGGCACTGGCGCTGGCGGCATTATCACCAACTGGGTATGCATCACCCTTGGCGCTTCCAGCGTGGGTGCTTCCGTCGACCAACCCAGCATCAGCGCCGCCAGCACCCCCACATGCAGCGCCACCGCGAGGCTGGCCGCCAAGCTGTTTCTCCAGAGCCCGGAAAACGCCGGGGGCGCCATCGTCAGCAGCGGACTGTGCATGATCATCGCCGTCATTGCGGGGCCTCGGTCACCAGCCCCAGGTTGCTTACACCACCCTTCTGCAACACCGCCATGGCCGCCACGACCTTGCCGTATCCGGCGTTGTCATCGGCGCGGATGTACACCTGGGTGTCGCTGCGCGCCGCCACCACCTGCGTGACTTTGGCGCCCATTTCATCCAGGGTCACGGCGCTGTCGGTCTGGTGCGTGGTGTCGAGTTCGCCGCCCAGGTTCCAGTAGTAGCCGCCGTCAGCCTTGACCGACAGCGTGAGGATCTGCTGGCGCGTGTCGCTCGCCAGTGCCTCGGCGGCGACCTTGGGCAGCTCGATTTTCACGCCCTGGGTCAACATCGGGGCGGTGACCATGAAGATCACCAGCAGCACCAGCATCACGTCGATGTAAGGCACCACGTTCATCTCCGCCTTGGGCCCGTGCTTGCGTTGTGGCCTGGTCAACATCGGTTTGCTCCTTGTTCAGGCGGCCACGGCCAGGTTGATCGGCGTACCGCGCAGGGTGCGGTGCAGACGCACTTGCAGTTCGTTACCGAAGGCGTAGTAGCGGGTCAGCAAGGTCTGCCCACGTGCCGCGAAACGGTTGTAGGCGATCACCGCCGGGATGGCCGCGAACAGGCCGATGGCAGTGGCGATCAATGCCTCGGCGATGCCCGGCGCTACCGTCGACAACGTGGCCTGTTGCACCTGGGACAAACCGATAAAGGAATTCATGATGCCCCACACCGTGCCGAACAAGCCGATGTAGGGGCTGACCGAACCCACAGTCGCGAGGAATTGCAGACCCTTTTCCAGCTCGATTTCCTGCTCGGTGATCGCCACCTGCAGCGCGCGCTCGACACCTTCCAGCACCGCCGGGTCGTGGCCCTGCAGGTGCTGATATTCCTGCACCCCCGCGATAAAGATCGGCGCAACGCCACCCTCGCCCGCCTGCACGGTTTCGCGGTACAGCGGCTGCAAGTCAGGCGCAGCCCGAAAGCGCAGCACAAAACCTTTCAACTGCCGCTCCAGGCGTCGCAGGACACTGGCGCGCTGGATGATCAGGTACCAACTGAGCAAGGACGCCAGCAGCAATGTGACCATCACTGCCTTGACCAACAGGCTGGCGTCACTGATCAAGCCCCAGATCGTCATAT
The DNA here is from genome assembly GCF_000934565.1 of Pseudomonas simiae. NCBI lineage: Bacteria > Pseudomonadati > Pseudomonadota > Gammaproteobacteria > Pseudomonadales > Pseudomonadaceae > Pseudomonas > Pseudomonas simiae. The sequence continues at coordinate 3,537,877 of NZ_CP010896.1, forward strand.
GTTCCATCGTCGCGTGCATGGTTAAGCTCCTATTCGATTAAAAAGTGATGACCGGGTGATGACGCCTACGGCAATTTCAACGCGCGGGTCACGTCGGCCCAGGGCACGAACTTGAAGTTCTGGGTCTGTTCGGGCATGCGCTTGCGCCCGTCCTGCACCACCAGCAGGCCCTTGCTCCAGGGGCCGCCAAGGTTGATGGCAGTGACTTCCAGGCCGTCGGTTTCGGAAGCGCCATCGATCCCTGCCGCCGCATTCAGGCCGACGCGAAAGGCACCGTGCATGGCGAACGGTGGCTCGGCATCCAGCACCAGGTAGCTGTCATTGCCCTGGCTGGAGATCACCAGGTAGTCGCGTTCATCGCTCTGGTACAACGCCAGGCCCTCGACATCCGCATGCAGCTGCGGGCCGACCTTGATCACGCTGGTGAGCGTGGCCGGTTGGTCGGCACGCGCATCCACCGCCCAGACGCCGACGTCTTCTTCACCGATGAACAAACGCTGGCGCTGGTCGTCGGCCACACAGCCCTCGGGTTGGCTGTCGACGTTGAACTGGCGCACCAACTCGCCCTGCACCCGGCCGTCCGGTGCACTCAGGCGGTATTGGAGGAAGGTGCCGTCCTTGCCGTTGGCAATCGCGTAGATCTCACCGCTGGCGGGCTGGAACAGGCAAATGCCATAGATTTCCTTGAGTGGCGTCGGCACTTCACCGGCTTCGCGCAGTTCGCCGCTGCGACGGTCGATGCTGAACAGGCTCAGGCTGTTGTGATCACGATTGCTGGCTACGGCCAGGTCGACGGTCTGCGCCCCGAGCTTGAAGTTGGGGCGCACGTCAACGTTATTCAGGCGACCGACCGCAAGCTCCTGCAACAGCTTGCCGTCGAGGTCATAGGCCAGCAGGCCGTGTTTTTTGTTGGTACCGAGCACGCGGCTGCGGGCCGGTTGTTCGGGGTGAATCCAGATTGCGGGATCATCCGCCGCATCGCCCTGGCGACCGACCGGGTCGGTCTGGCGCAGAGCGGCGACTTCCGGCAATACCGACTCGGTGGCCACAGGCTTGGGCTGCCAGTCGAGTTGGCCTTGGTAGAGCCGACCGGTGTCGTCATCGCGCACCAGCACTTGCTGGCCGTTGACGCTCAGTTGCTCCGGTTCTTTCAGGCCCGGCAGCGTCAGGCTGCCCTGTTCCACCCAACGCTCGCCGGTGTGCTGAAACAGATGCAGTTGGGCAGTCTTCGGGTCCAGCGTCACCAGCCCACCCGGCACCAACGCCATGGCGCCAGCCTCGCGTTTGGGAGCGTCAAACAGCGCCACCGGCGTGCGTTTCACCTCCGCCTCCGGGTGCGCCGGGTAGGCCCACCAGCCGACGTTTTCTTCATTGACCAGCAACTGCTGGGTCGCGTCATCCACCTGGCAGAACTGTGCCGACGGCGGCAGTGGCAAACCACGCACGCGCTGAGGCTCGCCTGACAGCGTCGAACCATTGCCCACCAGCCATTGTTCACCCTTGCCCTCGTCTCCCACCAGGAACACAAACAGGTTGGCGGCTGCGTCGCGGAACAGGCACAGGCCATTGACCGGGTAGTCGCGAGTCGGCAGGTACAGCGGTTTGCCGAAGGTTTTAGCCGAGGCATCGAGGTTCACCAACAGCGCTTGCTGGCGGTCGTTGTCGAGGCTGGCAACCAGCACTTGGTTGCCAGCGGTGCGGGTGTCAAGGCTGCTGAAATTACCGTTGAAGCGGACCAGTTCGGCACCTTTGCCGTCGAGCAGTTGCAGGCCGTTGCGGGTACCGGCGGCCAGGCGCTCAGTGCGGCCCGGCAGGAAAGTCACCGCGTCAGCATTCAGGCTTGGCGCCCAAGGGGTGAGCGCCAGGTCGGCGGCCATGACCGGCGAGCACGCGGCCAACACCATCATTAGGTAGAGCTTGGACATTCTCATGAACAATCAAAATCCTTGTCGTGCAGGAGCGAATTCGCTCGCGCCTACAGTGGAAAAATGGCGAGTTAGAAGTGGGTGAACGTCAGGCCCAGCTTGTAGGTCGGGCCGTACTCTTCGTACTGGCCGTTGTAGCTGCGGTGGCCGGTGTAGACGAAGTACGACTCATCGGTAAGGTTCTGGGCCTCGAAGCTGACTTGCAGGTTCTTGGTCAGTGAGTAGCGCGCGCTGAAATCAACGAAGGTCTGGGCGTCGACGTGCAGGTCGTGGGCCTTGTCGTTGATTGAGGCCAGCTCGTAGAGGTAGGCCGATTTGTAGTTGGCCGACAGACGCAGGCTGAGCTTGTCGTCTTCCCAGCCAAGCATCAGGTTGCCGACGGTGTCTGACTGGTTAGGCAGGCTGATGTTGCGTTTGCGATTCGAACCGCTGGCGCTGTCGAAGCCTTCGATGTCGGCGCTGGAACGGCTGAACGTGGTATTGGCACCGATCAGCAGGCCGTTCCACGGTGCAGGCAGCCAATCGAATTTCTGTGAGTAGGCCAGTTCCAGGCCGTAGAGCTTGGCACTGTCACCGTTGGCATAGGTATGCGCCTCGGAAAAGTTGGCCCAGGCCCCGCTGCCGGCCAGGTCGGTGTTGTAGACGAAGTTCTTGATGTCCTTGTAGAACACAAACGCCGAGACGGTGCCGGCGCGGCCCATGAAGTGCTCGATGCCGAGGTCGAGGTTGCTCGATTCCAGGGGCTTGAGGTCCGGGTTGCCGAAGGTGGCCTCGTCATCGTCAATGACAAACCCCGGCGCCAATTGGCCGAAGGTCGGGCGCACCACGGCTTTGGTCCAGGCCGCGCGCACCTGGGTGTTCTTGTCGATCTGGTAGCGCGCATGCAGGCCCGGCAGCCAGTGGTGATAGCGGCGCTTGGTCTCGGTGGGCGTGAACACGCCATCGGTGGCGCCCGTGCCCTTGGCTTCGAACTCGGTACCTTCGTAACGCAGGCCGGCGATGAAGCGCCAGTCGTCGATATCGATAGTGTTCATCAGGTAACCGGCGTTGATGTCTTCACGGAGGGTGAAGTCGTTGACCCGGGATTCAGTCTCGTCATAGAAGTCTGCGGCGTTGAGGTTGCCGATCAGGTGTTTGATGCTGCTGGGGCTGATGCCTGGCCCGTAGTTGCCCAGGCGGTAGTCCACGTTGCCTTTCTGGAATTGGCTGAGGTTGAGCTGGTCGTCGGTAAAACCGAGGGTGTCGAAGTCTTTGTAGACCCAGGCTTCCAGGTCGTTGTCCTTGTTGCGACGGCTGACCTTGCCGCCGAACTTCACCTGGGACGCATAGCCGCTCAGGTCGTAGTCGCGGGCCAGGTCCAGGCGCAGGTTTTTCTCGGTGTCCTTGGTGTTCTGTTTTTCCCAGTCGACCTTGTCTAGGGTGAAGTTGCGTGCGTCATAGAAGCCGCTGCCAATGATCGGGCGTGGCGTGTCTTTGTCGTAGAAGCCGCTGCTGGCAAAGTCACCGCCGTCGAACGTGGCGCCGGCGATATGCGCCGGGCTGTCTTCACTGGATTGGCTGTAGCCGGCCTGGCCACTCAGGGTCCACAGGCCGAGCATGCGCTCGCCACCGAACACATAGGACTGGATTTTCTGGGTCTCTTCGCGGTTCTTCAGCTTGCGCTTGGCCTCGGCATCGCCCAGTTCGCCGGCGGCGAGTGGGTCGGCAAATTCGATGCTGGTGGCGTTACGGGTCTCGGTGTCTTTGTAGCTGCTGTAGAGGGTGCGCAGGTAGTAGCTGCTGAGGTCATCGGGCTTGTAGTCGAAGTTCAGACCGCCACCGGCACGTTCTCGACTGATGTCGTAGTCGCGCTGTTCGAATTCGTTGAGCTTGGCGCCATTGGTGAAATCCCACGCGCCGCCGGTCTCGACGTTGTCCGAGCCGAAGTCACGCTTCTGCCAACTGAGCGCGGCGGCCACACCGAAGTTGTCGACGCCGTCGCCGAGGCTGAAACGGTTGCTGGCAGCGCCGGAGAATTTCGGGCTGGTCTGGTGGGTGTTCTTGTCGTAGCTGGCTTCGGTGCTCCCGGTGTAGAACAGGCCCTTGTGGTCGAAGGCCGACAGGCTTTGCACATCCACGGTGCCGCCGAGGGAGTTGGCGTCCATGTCCGGGGTGAGGGTCTTGATCACCGACAGCGACTGCACCAGCTCCGAAGGCAGCACATCGAGGGCCACCGCGCGGCGTGCGCTTTCCGGGGCGGGCACCAGGGTGCCGTTGATGGTCACGCTGTTGAGGTCCGGGCCCAGGCCGCGCACGCTGACAAAGCGCCCTTCGCCCTGGTCGCGTTCCACGCTGATACCCGGCAGGCGCTGCGCCGCTTCGGCGACGTTTTCATCCGGCAACTGGGCCACGCCGTCGGCATGCACCACGCTCTTGATGCTGTCGGCGCTGCGTTGCTCCCTGAGCGCCTGATCCATGGCTGCCGCCTGGCCGACCACTTCGACGTGCTCGGTGTTGCTCACTTCGGCCGCCGAAAGCCGCTCGCTGGCAATTGCCAGGGCCAAGGCAGTAAGCGTGAAGCCGACGAGCCCGGTGCGCTTGTACATGCAATCCTCCCCAAGAATCCGTTGGCGCCAGGCAAGAGGCCCGGCAACTGGAAGGGCACGCTAGGGGTGGGGGATGACGGTTCTGTGACAAGGGGTGGCGTGAAGGCCCGTAAACAAGGGCTCTACGCTGGGATTCGATGTGAAATGAGCTGATATGACCTGTGAAGATCAACTGTGGGAGGGGGCTTGCCCTCGATGGCGGTAGGTCAGTCACCTGATTTTCCGCTGACACACCGCTATCGGGGGCAAGCCCCCTCCCCCATTTTTGATTTTCAATGCCTGGACGGATGAGCTGATTCGACCCCTCCCCACCGTCACGCAACCGTCACATCCATCTGCTGTGCTGGCGCCCATCGCTTATTTGCCCAAGGACTCGCGGCCATGTTTTCCGTGCTCAAGCCCCACCGCTGGAAACTCTCCCTGTTGCTGATCGCGGCCAACCTCGGGCTGATCCTGCACCTGGCCTGCGGCGATTTGAAAAGCTTCAGCGAATGGGTGTGGCTGGATATCGTCGGCGAAGGCGGCTCCGCGCTGTTGGCGTTGGTCTGGCTGGGCCTGGTGCTGAAAAGCCGCCCCGCCGGGCGCGTCACCAACTACCTGGCGCTAGGCCTGTCATGCATCTTTTTCTCCTGGTGGATCGACAGCCTCGACGAATTCATCCGCCTGCCCGACAGCATCACCTGGGACCACTGGCTGGAATCCGGACCAATGCCGGTGGGCATGATCCTGCTGACCATCGGCATCTACCATTGGCACCGCGAGCAACTGGCGATCAGCGCGCAGATGGAAAAGCGCGAGCGGTTGTTTCGCGAGCATCGGCTGTTCGACAAACTCACCCCCTTGGCCGGTGCCGACTACCTCAAGCGCCAGCTGGCCGACAGCCTGCAGGACAGCCACACCCAGCAACAACCCCTGTCGCTGCTGGCTCTGGACCTGGACAACTTCGCCGCCATCAACCAGGCCTACGGGCATGCCGAGGGCGACGCGGTGCTGCAGGCCCTCAGCCATTTGTTGTTGCTCAACCTGCGCCGGCAGGACCTGCTGTGCCGCCTGGCCGGCGATCGGTTTGTGGTGCTGCTGCCCAATACCGGCGAGCGCCAGGCCAAGGCGCTGGCGCTGGAGTTGCAACAGGCAGTGCGCGGCCTGGCCCACAAAACCCGGCTGCACGGTGAACGTCTGCAACTGGCGGCGACCACTGCCGTGGTCATGGCCCTGAACGAGCCGCCCCACGACCTGCTCAAGCGCCTCAACCTGGCCCTGGCCAGGGCCAAGCAGCCCCTGGCGAAAAGCGCCTGAGATGGCCGTCAAAACCAGCTGGTACGAAGCCGACAGCCGCTTTATTCCCGGTCACTACCAACCGGCCACGCTGATCGACCTGGCCCTGTCACGGGACATCGACAGCCATCGCCTGCTGCGCGGCACCGGCTTGTTCCACGAAGACATCCTGGCCGGCACTGCGCGGTTGAGCCCGCAGCAGTTCCTCGGATTGATCGGCAACAGTCGCAAGTTACTGGACGCGGATGACAGCAGTTTTCTGTTTGGCCAACGCCTGTTGCCCGGCTACTACGGCGCCGCCAGCCACGCGTTGGGTCATGCACAGAACCTGCACCAGGCCCTGGACATTCTGATCCAGCAACAGGTGTTGCTCAGCCCGCTGGTCACCCTGCAACTGGAGCTGGATGAGCACCACGCCTACCTGTACTGGCTGGACAGTTGCGGCGCCGGTGAACACTGGCGCTTCCTGCTCGAAGCCAGCATGACCTCACTGGTTGCCATGAGCCAATGGCTCAGCGGCGAGCGCCTGCCGTGGACGGCCAGCTTCAGCCATGCCGAACCGCGTTATGTCGAACAGTATTGGGTGCACCTGGGGGAAGACACGCGTTTCGAGCGACCGCTGGACATGCTGAGCATCCCCCGCGAACACCTCATCCGCGCGTGGCCCGGCGCCTCGGCCACCGCAGGCCAAGTCGCGCGCCAACACGCCCGCGAGCAGATCGAACAGCTGGGTTTCACCAGCAGTTTTCTTGATTGTCTCTACGACTACCTGCACGAGCAGGTGCGCCAGCCGCCAAGCCTGGAACAGGCCGCGCACGCCTTCGCCATGAGCCCGGCGACCCTCAAGCGCAAGCTGCATAAACATGCCACCGGCTTTCAGCAGCAGGTTGACCGTGTGCGCAAGCAGGTGGCGCTGCACCTGTATCAGGTCAAGGGTTACAGCAATGACGAAGTGGCGGCGTACCTGAACTTCAACGACGCGGCAAACTTTCGCCGTTCATTCAAGCGCTGGACCGGTAGCACGCCCCACCTGATCCGCCAGCTGTTCAACAGTCGCTAGCCAGGCGTTCACGCAGGAACTCCACCAGTGCCTGCACCGGCCGCGAGCCTTGCCGGTGTTGCGGGTAAACCGCTGACAGGGTTAGGGCCTCGGGGGCGAATTCGTCGAGGACGGTGACCAGGCGGCCGTCCTTCAACGCGTCGCCGACGATAAAGGTCGGCAGGTAGGTCACGCCCAGGCCGGCGATGGCCGTGTCGCGCAGCAGGTCGCCGTTGTTCACACGCATGCGCCCGCTGACGTTCAGCGCCTGCACCTTGCCCTTGAAGCGCCACTGCACCTGACGACCATGGCCGTAGGGCAGGCAATCGTGTTCGGCGAGGTCGTCGGGTTTATGCGGCGTACCGCGCAGGGCCAGGTAGTCGGGGCTGGCGCAGTACACCCGGGGAATGCTGGCGATGCGACGGGCAATCAAGGTGGAGTCTTCCAGGGTGCCGATGCGCAGCACCAGGTCGTAGCCTTCGCCGATCAGGTCCACGGGGCGGTCGCTCAAGTCCACCTCCACCGCGACCTGGGGATAGCGCCGCAGGAACAGCGGCAACAGGCAACCCAGGTGGGCCATGGCAAACGACAAAGGCGCGCTCAGGCGAATGGTACCGCGGGGTTCGCTGTTCTGGCCGGCGATGCCCTGCTCCACCTGCTCGACTTCACTGAGCAGGCGCAAGGCGGACTCGTAGTAGCTCTGGCCGAGTGGCGTGACGTCCAGCCGGCGCGTGGAACGGTTGAGCAGGCGTACGCCCAGGCGGTCTTCCAGTTGGATCAGGCGGCGGCTGACGAACTGCTTGGACAGCCCCAATTGCTCGGCGGCGGCGGTGAAACTGCCGGACTCCATGACCTGGCAGAACAGGCGCATGTCTTCGAAGGGGTTCATTGTCGCTTCTCGGTGGACATTTGCGGTTTTTATAGCGGTTTAGTGGGCACGCCACAAACCAAAATAGGGAAACACGAACAAATGTGGGAGGGGGCCTGCTCCCGAATGCAGTGGGTCAGTCACAGATGCTGGGACTGACACACTGCATTCGGGAGCAAGCCCCCTCCCACAGGGAATTACCTACATCCTTGAAGGCTAGTTACTTGGCAGTGAACGCCGAGTAGCTGTTCATCAGGTTGCGGTAGTTGGGAATGCGCGGCGACAGCAGGTTGGCCAGGCCTTCCATGTCGTTGCGCCAGTCCACTTGCAGCTCGCAGGCCACGGCGAACCAGTTCACCAGTTGCGCACCGGCGGCCGTCATGCGCGCCCAGGCAGCTTGTTGCACGGTTTCGTTGAAGGTACCGGAGGCATCGGTGACCACGAACACCTCAAAGCCTTCATCGAGGGCACACAGGGTCGGGAAAGCGACGCAAACATCCGTCACCACGCCGGCAATGATGATCTGCTTGCGGCCGGTCGCCTTGACCGCCTTGACGAAATCTTCGTTGTCCCAGGCGTTGATCTGGCCAGGGCGGGCGATGTACGGGGCGTCCGGGAACAGGGCTTTGAGCTCTGGAACCAGTGGACCGTTGGGACCGCTTTCAAAACTGGTGGTCAGGATGGTCGGCAGGTTGAAGAATTTGGCGACGTCAGCCAACGCCAGCACGTTGTTCTTGAATTCGTTCGGGGAGAAGTCCTGTACCAGAGAAATCAGGCCGGTCTGGTGATCGACCAACAGGACCACGGCGTCATCTTTGTTCAAGCGCGAGTAAGGCATGGGGTAACTCCTTTAGGGATGTATGGAATTCAGAAGGCAAAGCACGAGCAGCCAAACGCCCCCCAGAAACCCTGGAAGTCGCTGACCGGCACACTGGAAAGGCGCGCCTTTTCATGGCTATGGGAATGCACGCCGCACGGGCCGCTGCATTGGTGCACCTGAGCCTGCAAGGGCGAGCTTGGGCGCCAGTGCCCTGGCACCTTGACCACCGGCGACCAATCCGGCAGCACCGGAACGCGCGGCGGTGCGTAATCTTCGAAGTCACCGGCGCCGTAGACCACCTTGCCACCGACCACGGTCAGTACCGACTCGATCCACTTGATGGCCTCTTCGTCGACGCTGAAGAAGTCCGCCGACAGTGCCGCCACGTCGGCCAACTGCCCGACCTTGATCTGGCCCTTCTTGCCCTGCTCGGACGAGAACCAGGCGCTGCCATGGGTGAACAGCTCCAACGCGGTGAGGCGCGGCAGGCCCTCGGCGTGCAGTTCCAGGCCACCGACGGTGCGGCCGCTGACCATCCAGTACAACGAAGTCCACGGGTTGTAGCTCGACACCCGCGTGGCATCAGTGCCCGCCCCGACCGGCACGCCTTCGGCGAGCATGCGCTTGATCGGCGGCGTGGCTTCGGCGGCCTTGGCGCCGTAGCGCTCGACAAAGTACTCGCCCTGGAATGCCATGCGGTCCTGGATCGCGATCCCCCCGCCGAGGGCGCGCACACGCTCGATATTTTTCGGGGTGATGGTTTCGGCGTGGTCGAAGAACCACGGCAAGCCGTTAAACGGGATGTCGCGGTTGACCTTCTCGAACACGTCGAGCATGCGCGAGATGGATTCGTCATAGGTCGCGTGCAGGCGGAACGGCCAGCGCTGCTCCACCAGGTGGCGTACCACCGGCTCCAGCTCCTGCTCCATGCTCAACGGCAAATCCGGGCGTGGCTCAAGGAAGTCTTCAAAGTCCGCCGCCGAGAACACCAGCATCTCGCCCGCGCCGTTGTGGCGCAGGTAGTCATCGCCCTGGTGCAGGGTGACGCTGCCGGTCCACTGCTTGAAGTCGCTGAGTTCTTCCTTGGGCTTCTGGGTGAACAGGTTGTAGGCGATACGCACCGTCAACTGTTCGTCCTTGGCCAGTTGCTCGATCACTGCGTAATCGTCCGGATAATTCTGGAAACCGCCGCCGGCATCAATGGCGCTGGTCAGGCCCAGGCGATTGAGTTCACGCATGAACTGGCGAGTCGAGTTGACCTGGTATTCCAGCGGCAGTTTCGGGCCTTTGGCGAGCGTCGAATACAGGATCATCGCGTTGGGACGGGCCACCAGCATGCCGGTAGGGTTGCCGTGGCTGTCACGCACGATCTCGCCACCCGGCGGGTTTGGCGTGTCCTTGGTGTAGCCGGCCACGCGCAGCGCAGCACGGTTGAGCAAGGCGCGGTCGTACAGGTGCAGCACGAACACCGGCGTATCGGGCGCTGCCTGGTTCAACTCTTCGAGGGTCGGCATGCGTTTTTCGGCGAACTGGAACTCGTTCCACCCCCCCACCACGCGCACCCACTGCGGGGTTGGCGTACGGTCGGCCTGGTCCTTGAGCATACGCAGGGCATCGGCCAGGGACGGCACGCCTTCCCAACGCAGTTCGAGGTTGTAGTTCAAGCCGCCACGGATCAGGTGCAAGTGGGAGTCATTGAGGCCGGGGATGACGGTACGGCCCTTGAGGTCGATGACCTGGGTACCACTGCCGCGCAGGGCCATGGCTTCACCGTCACTGCCCACGGCGACAAAGCGCCCCTCGCGGATGGCGACGGCAGTGGCGCGTGGGTTTTCACGGTCCACAGTGTGGAACTGGCCATTGAACAGAATCAGATCGGCGTTCATAGGGTTTCCTTTACAGAGGCTTCAAGCCAGGGAGCGAACAGGCGGGTGGCCGCCGGCATCAACAGGTAGACCACCAGCACAACGATAGTCACGGTGACCAGGAACGTGGCGACCACGTAGTTGGACAGGAACGGGTGCAGGCGCAATACCGGGCCCCACACGATGGGTACCAGCAGGGTCAGCGGCAGGATGACGCACAAGGTGACCACCGCCTGTTTCCAACGCGGCGGCTTGGCGGCGTTTTCAGATTCGGGGTTGAACCAGAATTCGTTAACCGCGCCGATTTCGGTGTTGTCACCTTCGGCCAGCATCGGAGTGGCTTCGGCGATCAAGGTCTTGCGTTCGGGAGAGTCGAGCCAGGTTTCAAGGTCGTCGGTGGAGCGGTAGCGCAATATGCAGGTGAACAGTGCCAGTTTGCCCTGCTTGCTGCGCACTACGTCGACACCGAGGTGGCCAGGACGGTCGCCGGCGATGCGCACGATGCGGCGTAGCCAGGCTTCGTAGTCGGCTTCATGGCCTTGTTTGATCAGGTGTTTGACGACGAGGGTGACGACTTCGTCGGGGCCGGGTTTTGCTGCTGGGTCCATGGGATGTCCCTCTGCCTTGATGTTTCAGCGATGAGGGGGAGTTTGCCGGGGGTGCGGTGGGGAAAATTGGATGTACGTGCTGTTTGGTGGGGTTGCCCGAGATCACGATCAACAGCCAGATCAAGAGCAGCAAGATATCGGCTGATAGAGGCAGACCCAAATGTGGGAGCGGGCTTGCTCGCGAATGCGGTGGGTCAGTTGATATATCTGTAACTGACCCACCGCATTCGCGAGCAAGCCCGCTCCCACAGTTTTTGACCGAGTTCGACCACACAATACCGGTCGGCTATAAGACTGCCGCGCTTTGGTTTTTGATCTTCGGCGCCCCCGTAAAACACGCTGACCGAACGCAGGCTTTGGAGCGTGCGCAAGGGCGGAACCAATAGCAGTCGTTACCGCAGAAATGGATATGGACTCAAAAGATCAAACCACCCGCGCCATATGCTCCCCAATCCGCGCCCGCAACCAGCGTTCCGCCGGATCATTGTCATGCACCCCACTCCACACCATCGACAACTCCGCCGCGTCGATGGCGAACGGCGGGTCCTCCGCGCGCAAGGCGGTGCCTTCGGTCAACGCACACGCCGCATAATCGGGCACCGTCGCGATAATCTGGGTGCCCGCCAACAGCGCCCGCAATCCGCTGAACTGCGGCACGGCCAACACCACCCGCCGCGCCCGGCCGATGCGCGCAAGGTCCAGGTCAATGTTGCCGCTCAAATCCCCGGAAAACGACACCATCGCATGGGGGCGCTCACAGTAGTCATCCAAGGTCAGCGGTGCAGCACCGTCATCCCCACGCAAGACCTTGCACGGAATGTCCCGCAGTTTCTTGCGCTTGGCATTCGCCGGCAACTCGGTGGTGTAGCTCACCCCTACCGTGATCTCCCCACTGGCCAGCAACGACGACATCAAGAGGTAATTAGCCCGGCGAACCACCACGATTATCCCTGGGGCCTCCTCGCGCAGTTGACTAAGCAGGGGTGGGAACAGGCCAAATTCAGCGTCGTCCGAGAGGCCGATGCGGAACACCGCACAACTGGTAGAAGGGTCGAAATCCTTGGCACGGCTGACGGCGCCGGAAATAGTGTCCATGGCCGGTTGCAACTCCTTGAGTATCGCCACGGCGCGTGGCGTGGGCTCCATGCCCCGCCCGTTACGCAGCAGCAACGGGTCGTCGAACAGATCGCGCAGACGCCCCAAGGCCGCACTCACCGCCGGCTGCCCCATAAAAAGCTTTTCGGCGACACGGGTCAGGTTCTTCTCGAACATCAACGCTTCGAAAATCACCAGCAGGTTCATGTCGACGCGGCGCAGGTCGTTGCGGTTCATAGGAGCATGTCCAAACGGTTGGCAAGCCTACAGATAAGCATGGGAAAAGCGCCCTGCATTGCATGCCTGTGCTGTCTTTTCCAGCTCGGCACCTGGCGAAATTAACAACGATTAACTCGTCAGCCGGATGGTCCGGCAACAAGATGGGCCCCGTCTACACTGCATCCATCCACCGGGAACGCTCCCATCGACTGCGGATATTTGTCATGGCCCGACTCGAGCAATATGCCCCTCGTCTGTCCGCGACCGGAGGCCTGTGCCCTCGGCGCGAGCGCATCGCCAAGCAACTGATCCTGGCCAACCTCGGCGAAAGCCTGGCCATTGCCGACCTGGCCCAGGCCTGCGCGTTGTCACGCAGCCATTTCTCCCGCGCGTTCAAGTGCACCACCGGGTTGTCGCCGCAGGAGTGGATCCGTCAACAGCGCATCCAACGGGCCAAGGAACTGATCACCAGTTCATCCCTGAGCCTGACGCAAATCAGCCTGGAATGCGGGTTTTGCGACCAGGCGCACTTCTGCCATATGTTCACCCGCAGCGAAGGCGTCAATCCCATGACCTGGCGAAATCGCTACTTACGCCATAAGCCTCAAGTGATCGCAGCCTAGTGGTCGGTGCTTACCTGGAATATGCTGGCCGCTCTGTCCTTTTCGAGCATGGCCTTCCATGAGTGACCTCAGCGACCAGGCTGTGCATTTCGGCCCCTATCGTATCCACCCGCGCCAGCGCCTGGTGCTGGAGGCCGGTCGCCCGTTGCGCCTGGGGCGGCGCGCAGTGGAGATCCTGCTGATCCTGCTCGAACAGGCCGGCAATGTCGTGAGCAAGCAGGAATTGATCGCCCGCGTCTGGCCCAAAAGTGTGGTGGAAGACGGCAACCTGCGGGTGCATATGGCGGCGTTGCGCAAGGCCTTGGGCGATGGCCAGGCCGGGCAGCGCTATATCGTGACCGTCGCCCAGCGCGGCTACAGTTTTGTTGCGCCACTGAGCATCGAACCGATGACGCTACCCACCGAGGGCGCCCCGCAAGGCACGTGCCACAACCTGCCGCTGCGCCGTACCCGGATGCTCGGGCGCCAGGCCCTGATCGACAGCCTGGTGCAGCAACTGCCCGAACAGCGCTTTATCACCCTCACCGGCGCCGGCGGGATCGGCAAGACCACTGTCGCGCTGCGGGTGGCGGAACTGCTGATCGGGCATTACCGCGACGGCATACGTTTTCTGGACCTGGCGCCGCTGAGTGCGCCGTCGATGATCTTGCCCAACCTCGCAGCGCTGCTCGACCTCACCCACACTGAGCATGAGCGCCTGGTCGCGTTCGCCCGCAGCCTGCAGGAACGCCAGGTGCTGCTGGTGATCGATAACTGCGAGCACCTGCTGGACGACATCGCCCTGATCAGCGAAACCCTGCTACGCCACGCGCCGAGGCTGCATATCCTGGCGACCAGCCGCGAGGCACTGCGCGCCGAAGGTGAGTACGTGCAGCGCCTGGAGCCCCTGGCCTGCCCGCCGGCCGCCGGCAACCGCGCCCAGGCGTTGGGCTATCCGGCCCTGCAATTGTTGATCGAACGGGCCATGTCCCACCAGGACAGCTTTGAACTGAGCGACGCCGAACTGCCGCTGGCGATCGATATCTGCCAGCGCCTGGACGGCATTCCCCTGGCGATCGAGTTGGTGGCGGCGCAGATCGAACGCTTTGGTTTGCCAGGTCTACTGGTGCAAATGGAGGACAACTTCCGTTTGCTGACCCGCGGTCGGCGCAGTGCCCTGCCCCGCCATCAAACCCTGCGGGCCACGCTGGACTGGAGCTTTGAACTGCTCACGGCCTGCGAGCAGATCTGCCTGCGTCGCCTGGCCGTGTTTCGCGGCGGGTTCAGCCTGGCCAGCGCGGCGGCGGTGATTGCCGGGGGACAGGTCGCGCCGACCGAGGTGCTGGCCTCGATCACGCAATTGGTTGCCAAGTCGTTGCTCAATGTAGAAGCCGGTGATGACGAGATGGTCTATCGCCTGCTGGACATCACCCGCACCTACGCCCTGGAAAAGCTTAGCGTTGCCCAAGAGCTGGACGCCACCCGCGACCGCCACGTCGAGCGCTGCCTGGCGCTGATGGAACAGGCGCGCGAGGATTGGGAGTCGGTCGCCACTCAAGCCTGGATCGACCGCTATGCACCGCTGCGTGAAGATATCCGCTCGGCCCTCGACTGGGGGCTCGCGCAGGAGGGCGAACACCTGCTGGCGATCCGCTTGACGGTCAGCGCAATGCCACTGTGGCAAGAGTTGTCGTTGCTCAGGGAACACCGCTTGTACGTGGACAAGGCGCTGGCGTTGATGGACCAGGCCGTCTCGCCCTGCCCCCGTTTGACGATGCAACTGCAGTTGGCGCTGGGCAGCCTGTCCTATCACGCCATGGGCGGTGCCCCGCAGACCATTGCCGCGTTTGTCAGTGCACGGCGTTTGGCCGACGCGAGCGAAGATGTCCCAGGGCAATTGCGTGCGGTTTCCGGGCATATGGCGGTGAACCTGTGTGCTGGCCAGTATCGCCAGGCGCTGGCGCACAGTCTGCAGTTCGATCGTCTCGACCCACGCACCGACCCGCAACTGGACATCAGCGCCCAGCGCTTGCGCGTACTGGCCCAGCACTACAACGGCAACCAGGCACTCGCCCGGCACAATGCCGAGCAAGTGATCCAACGCATGGCGCACAGTGGCCACCTCAACCGGTTTGCCCACGGCATCGGTGTGCAATACGACCAGAGCGTCGCCTCACTCACGGTGCTGGCGCGAATCCTGTGGTTGCAAGGCTTTCCCGAGCAAGCCTGGCGCACCGCCAGCCAAGCGCTGGGGTTGGCGCAGCAGATCAATCATGGCACCTCAATCTGTTACACCCTGGCCCTGGCGGGCGTGGCCATCGCCCGCTACAACGGTGACGAAGACGCCGCCCAAACCCTGCAGGCGTTGCTGTTGGAACACGCCCACAAGCATTCGGTGCAGTTATTCAAGACCTGGGCAGGCCACTACGCGGGAATCCTCGGGCACAAGGACCTGCAAGGCCTGGGGTTGATCGAGGACATCCTTGTCACGCTGGGTTCCCACGCTGTGGACGCGCCCGGGTTCGACCGTGCCCGCGCCGGCGACGCGGGCTGGTGCACCCCGGAAATCCTGCGGGTACACGCCGAAAGCATGACCGATGCCCGCGCAGCCGAAGCACTGTTGCTGGAGGCCCTGGGCCTGGCGCACCAGCAAGGCGCGCTGGCCTGGGAATTGCGCTGTGCAACGTCACTGGCGGGTGTGTGGCTGTCCCAAGGCCGTCTAGAGGCTGCACGGGACTTGCTGGGCTCGATTTACGCGCGGTTCACTGAAGGTTTTGCCACCCCTGACCTAGTCCGCGTACGCCGCCTGCTCGACGAGTTGCAGGACAAACGGCCGGCCTGAAAACGGCCCCAGGTAATGCCCATAGCCCTGCTGCAAGCGCGCCACCTGCTCCGGGTCACGCAGCTGCGCCAGGGCATAGCTGCGCACGCAGTTGAGCAGGCGGTAGCGCGCAAGGCCCGGGCCAGGTTCAAGGCTTAGCAACGAGGTATCAACCAGGCGCCCCAGCAGGTACGACAGGTCAGCGTGTTCCAATTCAGTCCCGCTGACCAGCTTGCTCAAAGTGGGCAAGGTCACGGCCATCTTGAACAAACTCAACTGCAGGAACAGCCAGCGCTCCGGCAGGCTCAGGCGTTGGTAGGTCCAGTCCAGGGCGGCAGTCAGGGATTGATGGCGTTCCACCGCCGTACGCCGGCCGCGGGTCAGCACCTGCAAGCCTTTGCTCAGTTGCTGCTGCAAGCCGCGCACGCCGAGCGCATCGACCTGGGCGGCGGCCAGTTCAAGGGCCAGTGGGATGCCATCAAGGCGCCGGCAGATATCGCGCAGTGGCGCCAGGTCCTGGGGCCGCAGCACAAACCCCTGCTGACCGGCGCTTGCCCGCGCCGCAAACAACTGCACGGCCGGATACGCCATCGCCTGCTCAACACTGCCCAGCGCCGACGGTGCAGGCACTGCCAACCGGGGCACGCGTTGCACCCACTCGCCCGCGACATGCAGGGCTTCACGGCTGCTGACCAGCACGCTGACCTGGGGCGCTTTTTCGCGCAGCACCCGCACCAGGTGCCGGCAGGCGCCCAGCAGCAGGTCGGCGCCATCCAGCACCAGCAAGAGCTGGCGGGAGGCCAATTGATGGCCCAGCTCGGTGGCACTGGCGATGGGCTCCAGGTGCAATGCCGTGGCCAGGTGGCGCAGCATGGCCACCGGCGCCTCGACGGTGGCCAGGTCGACCCACCACACGCCATCCCGGTAGCGCGGCAATACGCGTTCGGCCAACGCCAGGGCCAGGGTGCTCTTGCCGACGCCGGCGCAGCCAGTGAGCGTCATCAACTGCAGCCCGGACAGACGCCGCACCAGTACACCCAGCAATGCCTCGCAGCCCATCACCGCGCTGAGCCGTGCGCTCAGATTGTGCCGGGGCAACGTGGCTGGCAGCCCTTCCTGCAGCTTGACTGCGAAGCAATAACCACGCTGGGGGTCGTTGAGGATATAGCGCTGCCCATCGAGGGCACGGCGCAGTGCTGCGATGTGCACGCGCAGGTTGTTCTCCTCCACCACGCTGTTCGGCCAGACCCGCTCGATCAACGTCGCCTTGCTGATGAATTGCCCGGGTGTTTCGAGCAGCACCGTGAGGATATCCAGCGCACGTCCCCCCAAGGGCACCGGCCAGCCAGACTTGCTGACCCTCCGCTGTTGCCGGTGAAAGACATAAGCGCCGAAGCGCTGCGTGCCATTAATGTCAATCGCCTGAGGGTTATTCATGCGTGTAAAAGCGCTGAAACGCCCGGCCTTGGGCGTCTGCGCATCCTTTTCCATGGGCCTGACGCTATCTTGCCACCTGGGGATGGCAGGACAATGCTGGCACGGGGAGCGACACGGACATTCGGGTGCGCAACACGGACATTCTGTCGTTAACTGAACTGTTGTCGGTATTGGGTCGGGTTCAGGCCCAGTTTCTCGCTGAACAAAAAGCGCATATGCCGCACGCTGCCGAAGCCTGCGTGGAACGCCACGGTCTTGAGCGGCAGGTCAGTGGTTTCCAGCAACTGCCGGGCGCGGTCGATGCGCGCGCCTTGCAGGAACGCCATGGGCGTCATCTGCACCTCCTTGGCGAACAGCCGCGCAAAATGCCGCGCACTCATGCCAGCCAACGCGGCCATGGACTCGATGGTGAAGGGTTCGCACAGATGTTCGAGCACATGGTTCTGCACACGGGTAATCGCGGTTTCTTGAGGCGCAACCGCCGCCGTCATCGGGCTGAACTGGGCTTGCCCGCCCTGGCGCTTCATCACCACCAGCAGCACCTTGGCCACGTCCACCGCGACTTGCTTGCCGTGGTCCTGGGCCACCACCGACAGTGCCAGGTCGATACCGGCCGTAACGCCGCCCGAGGTGATCAAGCGACCGTCCTGCAAATAGATACGATCAGTTTCGACAATAGCCTTGGGGAACGCCTTGATCAGCCGCTCGGTGTAGTGCCAATGGGTGGTCACGCGGTGATTGTCCAGCAGGCCGGCATGC
Source organism: Pseudomonas simiae (assembly GCF_000934565.1). Taxonomy (NCBI): domain Bacteria; kingdom Pseudomonadati; phylum Pseudomonadota; class Gammaproteobacteria; order Pseudomonadales; family Pseudomonadaceae; genus Pseudomonas; species Pseudomonas simiae. The sequence goes on from NZ_CP010896.1 coordinate 3,555,795, forward strand.
CCAAGCACAAAGGCCCCGGTGCAGATAGAACCGAAGCGCCGCGCCCGCGGGGCTGCTGCCTTGAGCCAGGGCAGCAACGCGGGGTGGCATTCGTTGTAGGCACCGGGACCACCGGGCACCAGCAACAGGTCATAGGCGTCCTGGGCCTGGTCCAGTAACAGATCAGTCTGCACCGCTACGCCATTGGAGGCACGCAGCGGGCCGGGCTCGGTGCCGAGGGTGAGGATCCGGTAGTGCTCCGCCGCCGGCAGGTAGCGATTGGCAATCGAAAATACTTCCAGCGGCCCGGCCATGTCGAGCAGGAGGAAGTCCGGAAACAGCGCCATGGCCACGGTTTTCATATCGGGGAGGATCCATCGTCAAGGAGTGCGGACGGCATTATGGCACGTCCGCCACTGTCAACTCATGAGAGACAGTTATTCAGTTTTCATCTTCTTAATGAATGTTTCAGTAACCATTAACCTTCTTCTCAACGCCGGAGCCCTGCATGTCGCAGCCCGCTCCCACTTGAGGACAAAACCATGCTGACCCTTCGCAAAGCTTCCGAACGCGGCGCCGCCAATCACGGTTGGTTGAAGTCGTTCCACACCTTCTCGTTCGCCAACTACTGGAACCCGAAAGAACAAGGCTTTTCCGACCTGCTGGTGATCAACGATGACCGCGTCGCGGCCGGCAAAGGTTTCGGCCAGCACCCGCACCGCGACATGGAGATCTTCTCCTATGTGCTGGAAGGCGCGCTGGAACACAAAGACACCCTGGGCACGGGCTCGGTGATCCGCCCTGGTGATGTGCAACTGATGAGTGCCGGCAGCGGCGTGGCCCACAGCGAGTTCAACCATAGCCAGACCCGTGGTGTGCACTTCCTGCAGATCTGGATCGTGCCGAATCAAGCCGGCGCCGAACCGCGCTATCAGCAGGAGCACTTCAGCGAGGCGCAGAAACGTGGACGCCTGCAGTTGATCATCTCGCCGGACGGCAGCGATGGCTCCCTCAGCGTGCGCCAGGACGCACGGGTGTACGCCGGGCTGTTCAACGGCGACGAGGCCGCAACCCTGGACCTGGCGCCCGATCGGCATGTGTACATCCATGTGGCCCGAGGCAGCGTTGAAGTCAACGGCCAACGCTTGCAGGAAGGCGACGGTGCCCGTGTGCGGGATGAACGGCAGATCCGCCTGGGCCACGGCGAAGACGCCGAGGTGCTGGTGTTCGACCTGCGCCCGCAGGAACTGCCGCAGATGCCTTGACCGGCCCTGCGATGGCTCGGCGGAACGAGCCATCGCTGAGGTCGATAGTCACCATCAGCCCAATGAAGTTCTCTTAAAAAATGCAACGCGTAACATCAACCCCATACCAGCAACAACCCAACTAAAACACTCGGAGCACACCCTCATGAAACGCCAAATCTTGCTTAGCCTCGCTTTCTCGGTACTCGCTGCAAACGCATTTGCTCACCCTGTCGTTGCTGAAGGCGGCTCGGATCGCCTGATCGAAAATCGTGTCGCAGAGGGTGGCTCGGACCGCCTGCAAGGTAACCGCGTTGCCGAAAACGGTTCGGACCGCCTGCTGGAACGTCGTATCGCCGAAGGTGGTGCTGATCGTCTGCAAGAACGTGGCCTGGCGGAAGGCGGGGCTGATCGTCTGCAGGAACGTGGCCTGGCTGAAGGCGGGGCTGATCGTCTGCAGGAACGTGGCCTGGCTGAAGGCGGGGCTGATCGTCTGCAGGAACGCGGCCTGGCTGAAGGCGGGGCTGATCGTCTGCAGGAACGTGGCCTGGCTGAAGGCGGGGCTGATCGCTTGCAAGGCAACAACGTTTAACCCCGCGCTGCTGGCGGGAACCCCAAACCGGCCTGATCAGCCGGTTTTTTTTCGCCTGTGATTAATGCAGGTCGCGGTCGCCCCCTACACCGCCTTGCCGATCTTTTGCCGCGCTTCGATGCGCACATGTAGGGCCTACACAGTAGCGCCGTCGGCTACCAGTTTTCACCCAACCCCAGCAGGCCCAGAATCTGCCGTCGCAGGTCCACCAGGTAAGGATCGTCGCGGTGCCGGGGGTACGCGCGGTCGATCGTCAGTTGTGCCTGGATCCTGGCGGGGCGATCGCTGAAGACAATCACGCGATTGGCCAGCAGCAAGGCTTCTTCCACATCGTGAGTCACCAACAAAGCCGTATAGCCCTGGCGCTGCCACAAGTCGATCAGCTCCTTTTGCAGGGTGATACGGGTCAGGGAGTCGAGCTTGCCCAACGGCTCATCGAGGATCAGCAGGCGTGGTTGATTGACCAGTGCACGGGCCAAAGCCACTCGCTGCGCCATGCCACCCGACAACTGCCGGGGATAGGCGCGGGCGAACTGGCTGAGGCCGACTTTTTCCAGGGCTTCATCAACCTTGGCCGCATGGGTCTTAAGCAGGCCCTGGGCTTCCAGGCCAACAGCGACGTTGTCCCATACACGGCGCCACGGGTAGAGCGTCGGGTCCTGGAACACCACCACACGGCTGGGATCCGGACCGGTGATCGCCTCACCGTCGGCCAGCAAGCGGCCGGAGTCCGCGGGCTCCAGGCCGGCTACCAGGCGCAGCAAGGTTGACTTGCCGCACCCCGAAGGCCCGAGCAACGCCACGAACTCGCCCGGCGCCACGTCCAACGAAACCCGCTCCAGCACCGGCAGATGCTGGCCGTCCAGGGCAAAACCATGGCTGAGGTTTTCTATCCGCAGCGCCAGACTTTCCGACGCCGATACTGCGTGTGCCAGGGCTACCATTTCATCGATCCTTTCTGCCAGGCCAACAACCGGTCACGCACCAGGAACAACCCGGTGATCAACCCCGAACAAGCGAGCGCCATGATCAGCAAGGCGGCGTACATATTGGCGTAGGCGGCCCAGCCCTGGGCCCATTGCAGGTACCAGCCGATGCCGGATTTGACGCCCATCATTTCTGCCACCACCAGGGTCGAAAACGACGCCCCCAGGCCCATGAACAGGCCGACGAATACATGTGGCAACGCTGCGGGAATCGCCACCTTGAAAATCAGAAAACCCTGCTTGGCACCGAGGGTACGGGCTACGTCGTAGTAGGCTTTGTCCACACTCGCCACACCAGACCAGGTGAGCACCGTGACCGGAAACCAGGTGGCCAGGGCGATCAGAAATACACTGGCACTCCAACTGCTGGGAAACAGAAAAAAGCACAGCGGCAACAGCGCCGTGGACGGCACCGGCCCGAGGATGCGCAACACCGGGTGCAGCCAGTAACCGATGCGCGTCGACCACCCGATCGCCACCCCGGCGATAAACCCGGTGATCGTCCCCAGCGCCACGCCCGAGCCTAGCAGCAATGCCGAGTGCAACAGGCTGTCGGCCAGGCGCGCGTAGTCTTCGATATACACCGCCAGCAACGCCTGGGGCGGCGCAAAAAACGGCACCGGCAACAGCGCCAGTTTGGCGGTCAACAGCTCCCAGCCTCCGAGCAGCACCGGTAAGGCGATCAGCCAAGGGCCGGCATTGCGCAAGCGCTGGCCAAGCTTGGATACCGTGCGCCCCAACAGGCTCAACACGACGTACAGCCCCGCAATACCCACACACAGATTGGCCAGGCCTTGGGTCATCGGCCAATTACGCGTCGCGTTGGGCCAGAAGCTGATCAGCAGCGCGACGGCCAGCCAGGCCCCAACCACCGCCACGCCTTGCCACCGGACTTTGAACGCCAGGGACGGGTTCAGGGTTGTCGCATCAGCTGAAGACATCGGCGGTGATCTCCTTGGCAAACTCCACCGGGTCAGTGCTCTTGCTGATCACTTCGACGGTTTTCAAGTCGGTGACGTAGGTGAGGATTTCCCTGGTCAATGCCGCGCCCACCGCGTGGTGACCGTGGGTGTGGTCGTGGAGGATCGCCTGCACTTCCTCTATCGACGTATTCAATGCATGGGCCTGGAAGCCTTTGGCAACTTCTTCCGGGTGCTGCACGGAATAGTCGTGGGCTTCGAGGATCGCCTGGGTCAAGGCCGCGACCACGCGCTTGTCTTCACGCACCAGTTTGCCGGTGACGCCGACCACGCAGCAGCTGAGGTTGGCGTATTCCTCTACCAGATTGGTAGACAGTTCACGCGCCACGCCAGACTTGATCAGGCGGTACATGAACGGGTCACTGCCGCTCACTGTCTGCACTTCGCCACGCTCCAGCGCAGTGCCCAGCAAGTCGGCGGGATACAGGCGCCACTCCACATCGCGCACCGGGTCCACACCGTGTTTTTTCAGCAGGATCGAGAAGAAATTGCGATCCGGGCTGGCCATGTCGGTCACACCGATGGCCTTGCCCTTGAGGTCCTCCAGCTTGGCCACAGCGCCGTTCACGGCACTGAGCAAACGCAGGCAGCCGCCGTGGGTGCCGGCGGTGAGCTTCACATCGAAACCCTGCTCCAGCGCCTTGAGCCAACGCAACGCCATGCCCACGCCCGCGTCAGCTTTACCGGTGGCGATGGCCTCCAGCAGCACTTCGGTGGAGTTGCCGAAGTTGACCAGCTCCACGTCCAGATTGTGCTTTGTGAAAAACCCCTGGCCATGGGCGATCACCACTGGCGCCAGGCACACGGCGTTGAGGTTGACCGCCAGTTTCAGCTTGCGCGGTGCGTCGAGGCGGATGAACTCACCGGTGCCTGCGGGCTCCTGGGCAGTGTTGTGACCGGCATGTTCGTCGGCGGCAACGCCCAAGCGTGGCAGCGACAGGCTGGCCACAGTGATGCCGGCCAGGCCGAGCAGGCGGCGGCGGGTCAAATGATCGAATATAGCCACAGAAGAATCCCTTTATGTGCGGTAGTGCGGTGTGTAGGAGCGAGCTTTGCGTTTCAGCCAGTAAGCTCGGAGAGGCCCAGGTGCTCACGCAACGTCGACCCTTCGTAAGCGGTGCGGAACAGCCCCTTGCGCTGCAAATGCGGGATCACGCTCTCGACAAACTCGGTGAACGAACCCGGCAAATACCCCGGAGAGATCACAAACCCGTCGCAACCGCCCTGTTCGAACAGCTCGGCCAACTGCTCGGCCACTTGCGCGCCCGTGCCTACTAATTGCGGTACGCGCACGCTGCTGGCGAAGATGCGCCCGAGCTGTTCGAGGGTGGTTTCCGGCCCTTGCATCAACAGCTTTTCAGCGGCGGCCGGGTGGATCAGCGACGACTGGGCGATCTCGGCCAGCGTCGCGCAAAGCGGGAATGGCGACAGGTCCACATTCAGCTGCGACGCCAGGGTCACCAGCCCCAGCTCCGGCCGTGCCAGCGCGTTGTGTTGATCGCGCTTGGCGCGGGCTTGCGCTTCGCTGCCACCAATGAACGGCATCACCGCCGTCAGCACCTTGCAACTGTCAGCCTCACGGCCTTGCTGCACCACCTGCGCACGCACGTCATCGCGAAACGCACGCATGGCCGCCAAGTGCGGATGAATCGTGAAAATCGCCTCGGCCCAACGCGCGCCAAAGCGCCGGCCACGCCCGGAAGAACCGGCCTGAATCAGCACCGGCCGACCCTGGGGCGTGCGCGGAATATTCAACGGGCCTTCAACCCTGAACCACTCGCCCTGATGCTGCACCGAACGGATCAACTCCGGGTCCGCCAGCACGCCGCTTTCGCGATCCAGCTTCAGCGCGCCGTTGCCCCAGCTGTTCCAGAGCTTCAGTGCGACTTCGACAAACTCATCGGCGCGGTCATACCGCAGGTCGTGTTCAAGGTGCTTGTCCTTGCCGAACAGACGCCCTTCACTGTCGTTCATCGAGGTGACGATATTCCACGCCGCCCGCCCCTTGGACAGGTGGTCGAGGGTGGCGAATTCACGGGCGATGTGCGCCGGTTCGTAATAGGTGGTGGAACGCGTCGCGCCCAGGCCCAGCTTACTGGTCTTGCCGACCAGGTAAGAGAGGATCGGCAACGGGTCCAGGCGCGTGGCGTCCTGGGCGCCGTAGCGCAAGGCGAACTCGCGGGAGCCGCCCATCTGATCACCCACGGCCAGGCGATCGGCGAAGAACAGGAAGTCGAACAGCCCCTCCTCCACCACCTTGGCGACCCGCGCGTAGTACTCGGGATCGAGGTAATTGCCAACGGTTTCGGGGTGGCGCCACACCGCATGGCTGTGCACCACCGGCCCACTCAACAAAAACGCGGATAAATGGATTTGGCGGCTCATGGCTTGGGTGTCCACACGGTGATGGCGCTGACCTTCAACGGCTTGGGAATCAACTTGGCGGCGTAGTAGGTGTCGGCGATGCGCTGTTGCTCGGCGAGGTTTTCCACCTTCACCGGGATGATGTCGTAGCTGCGGCGGCTATTGGCGCGCTCCACTGTAGCCGGGGCGATATTGCCCCACAGCGGGCCGAGGATCTCGGCAGCTTCCTTGGGATGGGCCTTCGCCCATTGGCCGGTCTCGCGCAGGGTATCGAAGGTCACCTGCAACACGTCCGGGTGGGCCTTGGCGAATCGCGTGGTCGCCAAGTAGAAACGGTTGTAGTCGGCCAGGCCGTCCTTGCCGTCGGCGATGACACGCACGTGGTGATCCAGCTGTTGGGTGGCGAGGAACGGGTCCCAGATCACCCAGGCGTCCACGCTGCCATTGGCGAAGGCGGCGCCGCCGTCCGGGGCTTCCAGGTAGCGCGGGGTAATATCGGCCAGGGTCAAGCCAGCTTTTCTCAGCGCGGATATCAGCAGGTAATGGCTGCCAGAGCCCTTGGACACGGCGACGGTCTTGCCCTTGAGGTCGGCGATGCTGTGGATCGGCGATTGATCCTGGACGATGATCGCCTGGGCACTCGACGATGAGTTTTCCTGGGCGTAGTAGGTCAACGGTGCATCGGCAGCCTGGGTGAACAGCGCAAAGGCGTCGGCCACGTCGGCGTGCAGGTCGACGCTGCCGGCGTTCAGCGAGCTGAGCAAGCCAGTGCTGAACTCGTGCCAGTTCACCGTGAAACCCAGGGGCTTGAGGCGCTGCTCCAAGTGGCCATTTTGCTTGAGCAGGATCCACAGGGTGGATGAGCGCTGATAGCTGATGTCCAGGGTTTGCTCGGCATGGGCCGCGGTCGCGGCGAACAGCAGGCTGGCGGCAACGATTAGTTTTTTAAACGTCATGGGAGGCCTTGGCGAGGAAGAAACGAAGAGAACTGCATATGCCAAAAAACCGCTTAAGGCCTGGCAGCAAAGTTGATTCGATTATATTAATGATTGGAGATGATGAAAGAATCTTATAATTCTATGGTTATGCTCAATTCATAGGCAGGTGGAAAAAGCGTCCTAAGTTCAGATCGAAAAAGTATTTAACGAATAGTTTTTAGAACTTTAAGCTCAATACTGTTTCGTCAAAAATCGAGCGTGCCATGTCCATACGTCGTCCCCTCGCTGCGGTAGCAGGGTTGCTGGCCTTCTCCGTTGCGGTCAGCGCCGAGGCCCAGGAAACTGTGCGCATCGGTTACCAGAAATCCTCGACCCTGATCACCCTGCTGAAAACCCAGGGCACCCTGGAAAAAGCCCTCAAGGCCGACAACATCGACGTGAGCTGGCATGAGTTCCCCAGTGGCCTGCCCCTGCTCGAAGCGTTGAACGTGGGCAACGTCGACATCAGTGCCGACGTGGCCGACACCGTGCCGATCTTCGCCCAGGCTGCGCAGGCCAAGCTCACCTACTTCGCCCAGGAAGCCCCCTCGCCTTCAGCCCAGGCCATCGTGGTGCGCAAGGACTCGCCGATCCAGCAACTGGCGGACCTCAAAGGCAAGAAAATCGCCGTGACCAAGGCGGCGGGCACCCACTACTTGTTGATTGCCGCGTTGGCCCAGACGGGCCTGGAATTTTCGGATATCACACCGGCCTACCTGTCCCCCGCCGACGGTCGCGCAGCGTTCGAGAACAACAAGGTGGACGCGTGGGTCACCTGGGAACCCTTCCTCACCAGCGTGCAGCGCCAACTGCCAACACGTACCCTGGCGGACGGCGCGGGGCTGGCCAGCTACAAGCGCTACTACCTCACCGGCACGCCGTACGCCAAGGCCCACCCGGACGTGTTGAAAGTGGTGTACGCACAACTGGAAAAGACCGGCCAGTGGGTGAAAACCCACCCGCAAGACGCGGCCAAAGTACTTGGCCCGCTGTGGGGCAACCTGGATGTAGCGACGGTTGAAGCAGCCAATGCGCACCGCAGCTATCAAGTGCAGCCAGTGACGATCGATCAACTGGGCGAACAGCAGAAAATCGCCGATGCCTTCTTCAAGGCGGGCTTATTGCCCAAGGCCGTGGACGCCAAGGATGTACAGACCTGGAAACCTTGAGGGCGGAACAAGGATAGATCCGGTGGCGAAAGCGGTGGGTCGGCCGCTTTGCCCATTGCTGATCTACCGCTATCGCAGGCAAGCCAGCTCCCACAGGTGGACCGCGGCGCAACAGTTGGAGAGTGGTTGGCTGTCGCGCACCCCCAACGCCCTTCCCGCCAGATGCGCCGCGCCCAGCGCCGAGACCTCCGGTGACAGGCTGCGCACCACCGGGCGTTGCAGCAGGTTGGCCAAAAACGGCATCAGCCAACGGTTGCGCGTCGCGCCGATGACCTACAGCCAGCCCAAATACGTGACCTGCCTCGACCTCGGCGCCTGGGGCGCCGTGTTCACCGAAGGTTGGGACCGCCAGATGAAGCTGGTTGGCCAGGAAGCCAAGGACCTCAAGCGGTCAGATCAACACGGTGTGGATCTGCCCACCCGCCGCTGATCGCACGGTGGCGCTGGCTGCGGCGGACCCGCTGATTTGTCGCGCTCACCCAACGAACGCGCCGCCAACGCTCCCATCACCCCGCCGACCATCGGCGCCAGCCAGAACAGCCAAAGCTGCGCAAGGTACTCGCCCCCGGCAAACAACGCCGGCCCGGTGCTGCGTGCAGGGTTCACCGAAATATTGGTCACCGGGATCAGCACCAGGTGAATCAAGGTCAGCGCCAGGCCAATCGCAATGGGTGCAAAGCCAGGCACAGCGCCCGACGAGGTCACGCGCATGATGATGAACAAGAAAAAGAACGTGGCGATGCATTCCGCAAGCAGCGCGGCCTTCATGTCAAAGAGGCCAGGGCTCAATGGGCCATAACCGTTGGCGGCAAAGCCACCTATTGCAAAATCCGGCTGCCCGTTGGCAATCAGGTATAACGCCGCAGAAGCGCCAATCGCACCGGCAACCTGCGCCGCGATGTACGGCAGCACTTCACCGGCCGCTACACGGCGACCCGCCCACAAGCCAAGAGTGACGGCCGGGTTGAAATGCCCACCGGATATTCCGCCTACCGCATAGGCCATGGTCAGCACCGTGAGCCCGAACGCCAGCGAAACGCCGACAAACCCAATGCCCAGTTCCGGGAAAGCCGCCGCCAGGATGGCGCTGCCACAGCCGCCGAACGTCAGCCAGAAAGTACCGATAAACTCGGCGGTCAAACGCTTTTGCACAATCGACTCCATTGCTGTTCAAGTGCCGTCACCACAGGCCGTGGGCGGTCTTGGGCGACGGTAGCAATGGGTATCAAATTGCTGTGTAAGACTTGTCTGGATTACTGCTTTTGAACGTTTAACGTCTGGAGGGAACCGACAGGGCCGGCCAAAGCGCTGTTGAGGGCCATTCACAATGGCCCGATGCATGCGTTGAATGCATTGACGGTGGCGCGGGAGTTTGACTCAGGCTCGCGCCACACCCTGCCCAAACCGGCGGATCGCCAGGCAATACCCAATCAACGCCAGCGCCGCCAGCAACCCGCCCGCCGCGCCGATCCAGGCGAAGCCGAACTGGCTGCCGACCCAACTGCCCACCAGGGCGCCGCCGCCGATGCCGATGTTGTAGATGCCGGAGAACATCGCCATGGCCACGTCGGTGGCATCCGGGGCCAGCACCAGCACTTTGGATTGCATCGCCAGGCCGAAGCCCATGATCGCCATGCCCCAGAACACACTCAGCACCACCAGGTAGGATTCTGCACCGCTCAACGGCAGCAGCAGCGCCAGGCACGCGGCGAGAATGAATACCGCGCCGACCACGAACACATGCGGGTTGAAGCGGTGCACCAGGCTGAACAACAGCGAGCCGATGATGCCGGCGCCGCCGAACACCAGCAGGATCAGGGTCACCGCGCTGCCGCTCATGCCGGCGACGCCTTCGACGAAGGGCTCGATGTAGCTGTAGGCGGTGAATTGCGCGGTCACGGTCATGGCGGTGAGCACGTACAACGCCACCAGCGCCGGGCGCTTGAACAACAGCGGCAGGCTGCGCAAGGAGCCGGAGTTCTGGCTCGGCAGCAGCGGCAAGGTGCGCGCCAGCCAGAACACCAGGGCAGCGGCGAAGGCGCCAATCACCAGGAACGTCGTGCGCCAGCCCATGGCTTCGCCGAGCAGGCGGCCCAGCGGAATACCCAGCACCATCGCCAGGGAAGTACCGGTAGCCAGCAGGCCGAGGGCTTGCACCTGCTTGCCTTCCGGTGCCAGGCGAACGGCCAGCGATGCGGTGATCGACCAGAACAACGCATGGGACAAGGCGATGCCGATGCGACTGAGCATCAGGATGCCAAAGCTGGTAGCGACGCTGGAAAGGATGTGACTGACGATAAACATGCAAAAAAGCACGATCAGCAGTTTGCGCCGTTCAACGTTACGGGTCAGCAGCATGACCGGCAGCGAGGTCAGCGACACGATCCAGGCGTAGATGGTGAGCATCAACCCGACGCTGGACACAGGCATGTCGAAGCTGGCGCCGATGGCGCTGAGCAGCCCGACGGGCACGAATTCGGTGGTGTTGAACACAAAGGCGGCCAACGCGAGGGCGATGACCGGTTGCCAATTGGCTTGGGGCGTTGCGGCTGAAAGGCTCATTGAACGGCGCGGTACTCTGACGGTGATCAAGCGGCCACCCAGGACAAGCGCCGCCGCCGAGCATTCTATAGGTTTCTGGCGCGGCTGTTGACGCCGATCCAGCTCAAAACAACCTCGGTGGCGTCACGGCGCGGTCAGGGTGACCACGTAGGCCCCCGATTGAATGGGTTTGCCGAGGGCATCCACCAGTACATACCGCTGGTCGTAATAGCGCCCATCATTGCTGTCGGCCACTAACTTGACGTCAGCCTGGGCGTTGCCCACTGCCTTCACCGTGCGCACCGGCCGCACCTCGAAATGGCTGCTACGCAGGGCCTGCGGGCAGCTCTTGAGTTCCAGCGTCGACCCACCCGGCGACGCCGCATGACAACTGGGCTCGACAACACTGCCGTGAAACTGAATGACGCCAGAGGATCCCGCCATGCAAGCCCCCGCCCATACCGCAAGAACGCCGGTCATCAGTGAAAAACGCTTAACGTTCATGTCGACGCTCCTTCTTGGGTGGTTAAGAAGGTAGTCGTCGGGCCCGCCGCTTACTTGAGTTTATTCGGCAAACGCTGTGACGTAGTTCAAGGATCCACCTGCCCCATCATTTCCGGAATGCTTTCCGCACGTTTGGCATAACGCTGTGCCAGCGCCGCGCAGACCATCAGCTGGATCTGGTGGAACAGCATAAGCGGCAGGATCAGCACGCCCATGGTCGCTCCGGCGAACAACACTTGGGCCATTGGCACGCCCGTCGCCAGGCTCTTCTTCGAACCGCAGAACAGAATGGTGATGCGGTCTTCCTGGTTGAAGCCGAAGGCCTTGCCCAGCACGGTCGAGGCCACCAGCACCAAGGCCAGCAACACGCAGCACGCCACCACCAGTCCGCCCAGTTCCCATAGCGGGATCTGATGCCAGATGCCTTCGTTGACCGCTTCGCTGAAGGCACCGTACACCACCAGCAGGATCGAGCCCTGGTCGACGAACTTCAGCCAGGATTTATTGCGGCCAACCCATTCGCCGATCCAACGACGGGCGATCTGCCCGGCGATGAACGGCAACAGCAATTGCACGCTGATTTTCAGGATCGCGTCGACGGTAGACCCACCCTCGCCGTGTACGTTGAGCAGCAGCGTCACCAGCAACGGCGTAAGGAAGATCCCGAACAGGCTGGACGCCGCCGCACTGCAAATCGCCGCCGGGATATTGCCCCGCGCCAGGGAGGTGAAGGCAATCGCCGATTGCACCGTGGCCGGCAAGGCACAGAGGTAAAGCATGCCCATGTACAGGTCTTTACCAATCAGCGGCGACAGCAGTGGCTTGAGCGCCAGGCCCAGCAGTGGAAACAGCACAAAGGTCAGGCTGAACACCAGCAGATGCAGGCGCCAGTGGCCGGCACCGGCGACGATGGCCTGGCGCGACAGCTTGGCGCCGTGCAGGAAGAACAGCAACGCAATCGCCAGGTTGGTGACCCAGCCGAAGGCCACGGCAGTCTGGCCGCTGGCGGGCAGCAGGGAAGCGAGGATCACCGTGGCGATCAGGGTCAGGGTGAAGTTGTCAGGCAGAAAACGGGGGCGAGTCATAAGCAGGATCTTCCGGGGGTTGCCAAGAGCGTCGTCGCGACTCTAACGTAACGCCTTGTTACCGACTAACGCCAATGAGCCACTAAATGCCGCCTAAAGGACATGACAAGACCGTCCGCCGCAGTGTGCCTGGGCTTTCCAGCCTGCCGCGGCCGGTGTACGGGCGCACCGAATCCTTGCCCAATCGTGCGCTGACCCGCCGGCACAGCCACCCGTGGGTGCAACTGTCCTACGCGATTTCCGGGGTGCTGGAGATCCAGACCAGCGTCGGCCGCTTCGTCGCACCGCCTCAGCGTGCGGTGTGGATCCCGGCAGGTGTGCCGCACCGCGTGTTCAGTTCGCCCCACACGGAAATGCGCAGCTTGTACCTGGATTGCAGCGTCACCGCCTGGGCGGTCGAACGCTGTCATGTGCTGGAGGTGAGCAGTTTGCTGCGGGAATTGATCCGCAGCTTCAGCGAACTGCCGGTGGAGTATGCCGAGGATGGGCCGGATGGGCGCTTGGCCCAGGTGGTGCTGGACCAACTGGCGGCGGCGCCTCAGGTGGATCTGATGCTACCGCTGCCCCTGGACCCGCGTTTGCGCCACATCTACCGCAGCTTGAACCTGCGCCCGGAACAGCAAACCACATTGAGTCAGTGGAGCCAGAAGCTGGGCGTGAGTGAGAAGACCCTCAGCCGGTTGTTTCTGAGTGATACCGGGCTGACCTTTCGGGCGTGGCGCCAGCGTTTGCGATTGCTGACTGCCCTGCCCGCCCTGGAGCAGGGCGAGCGCGTGACGGATGTGGCGCTGGCCTGTGGGTATGAATCCACCTCGGCGTTTATCAATGCGTTTCGCCAGCAGTTCGAGGCGACGCCAGGGGAGTTCTTCCGCTAGGCAGGCCTTCGCCACAATTGCCTGGCGCCACAGCTATTCGCCATGCCCGCCGTGGCACGCCCTTCGCGGATATCAACTGCCATCGCCACCATGGGCTTCTTCGAAGAAGTAGTCTTTCCAACTGGCAGCCTTGTTTTTCAGCACCCCCAGCGCTTGCAATTTCTCGGCATAGAGGTAGGTGCGCTGCGGCACGATGGTGAAATCGATTTCCGGGTCCTGGACGATCTGCTCCACCAGGTCCAACGGCAGTTTCGACTGTTCTACGCGGATGTATGCCTTGGCCGCTGCCGGTTTATCGGCCTTTATGATCTTCTCGGCCTCGGCCAGCGCGTCATAGAACGCCTTGTAAGTCTTGGGGTTTTCGTCATGAAATTTCTGCGTGGTGTAGAGCACGTTGAACGTCGCCGGACCGCCCAGGATGTCGTAGGAACTGAGCACCTTGTGCACATTCGGATTGAGCAATTCCTGATACTGGAACGGCGGGCTGGAGAAGTGTGAGTTGATCTCCGAACCACCGGCAATCAACGCGGCGGTCGCGTCGGGGTGCGCCAGGCTGATGGAGATGTCGTCGAATTTCTTGTAGTGGGCATCGCCGAACTGCTTGGCGGTCTCGATCTGCAGCGTGCGCGACTGGAAACCCACGCCGGCGGCTGGCACGGCAATGCGGTCGTTTTCGGTGAAATCCTTGAGGGTCTTCACGGTGGGGTTGTTGGTCAGCAGGTAGTTGGGCATCGAGCCGAGGGAGGCGATGGCCTTGACGTTCTGCTTGCCCTTGGTGCGATCCCACAGGGTCAGCATCGGCGGCACACCGGCAGAGACCACATCCAGCGCACCGGCCAGCAGCGACTCGTTCATCGCGGTGGCGCCGGAAATGCTGTTCCACTCCACCTTGATGTCCAGGCCCTGTTCCTTGCCGTGCTTTTCGATCAGGTTCTGGTCGCGCACCACATCGAGGATCAGGTAGCCGATGCCGAATTGCTGGGCGATGCTGATCTTGCCTTCGGCCTGGGCGCCGATACTGATCAACGCTGTCGCAACCGCCAGCAGGGCCAGGGAAGAACGCTTGAAAGTCATAGGAGTCTGCCGCGTTTTTAAGAAGGTGATGGAGCCTAGCGGCGATTTTTAAGACAGGAAAAGAATATCGGGATCTATTGTTATGCAAATCACCCACAAACACTCGCTCGGCTGGTATTGTGCCGCGCTTTGAAAAACTGCCGAACCTGCGAGGAAATGGACGTTGAACACTGACGAAAAAATGACCGGGGACCTGTTCGAGGTGGATAAGCGCCTGTCACTCAAACCCGTGGTGGACTTCAACGCCTACCTGCGCAGCGCCTTCGGCGACGGCCCGTGCAGCTGCATCCGCTGCACGGCCAGCCAAGGTGATGAAACCGGCTATGAGTTCCAGCACACCTTCACCTTCGACGGTAAACCCACCCAACGCCGCTTCGCATCCACGGCGGGCAGCGATGTGCTGCAGGCGCTGAAGAAAGCCTGGTTGTCGTACACCAAGGCCGAGTTGCCGTTGAGCGGTGTACTGGCGCTGGACACCGTGAAGGAGTTTGTTGAACCGCAACTGCATAAACGCCTGGCACCGCTGTTTTTGGCCAGTGGGTTGGTCAAGGATGTGGGCGGAGAATCACACCTGTTGCCTCAGATGGCCGGCTGACAGACGTGCAACAGGTCAAGGCGACGAGACATTAATAGGGATGTAAATATGCTGACGACACTAGAACAGGCGGAACAATACCAAAGTGCACTCAAGGAATATCTTGAGCTGCACAAAAGTGATATATCCGCTTGCGTCAAAACCATGGCAAAACAGATTGGCAGCACCCTATTAGGTCGCCGAGACTTCTCTTTTCCCACTCAACAGTCCACCTACTACAACGACCAACTGTTAACGATCAAAAACCTACTATCCTCTCCGATAGATGAAATAACCATTGAGCATACTCACTTTGAGCTAGCGAAAACTTTAAGATACATAAGCGCCTTAGGCTCAACACCAGATTTTAGTACGTCACCAATTGTCCAGTTTTACATCCACCCTAAATTCGAAGAAACCCTCCTTTCGAGGATCGACGAAATCACATTCGGTGTTGCGTACACTATTTACCGTGAACGAACTGAATACAATTCTCGAAACCTTGACGAAAATATCAAAAAAATCGAGACGTGGAGCTCAAACATTGATCAATGGGAAAAACGAGCAGCTGAAGCAGAAGACCGTTACAGAGAGGTGACTTCAGGCAATAACTACCTCGGCCTGAGCCATGCATTCGATAAAATAGTCGAGAGCAAGCGCAAAGAAGCTTCAGGCCTTCTATCAGCACTCAAGATCGCAGGCGCACTTGCCTTATCCCTTCCTCTCATTCAGTTGCTAGCTGGAATAACACTTTTCTTGTTCAAAAAAGAAACGACACTGCCCCTCCTGACCCTCACATTTTCAATTGCCGTGGAAATTATTTTAATCTACTACTTCAGACTCATTCACTCTCGCTGGGCAGTATTGAAAAATCAAATCTCACAACTCGAACTCAGAAGTTCAATGTGCGCATTCGTTCATGATTATGCTGCCAAGTCCAAGGATTTGGAGCGCGAAACACTCATGAAATTCGAAAACATGATTTTCTCCGAAGTGATCAGCGATAACGCACCACCTCCCAGCATTTACGATGCAGCCGACTCGATTGCCAAACTGCTTGGTGCTTGGAAGAAACCCGTTTAATCACTTGGCGCGATACAAGGGTGGCGAGGGATCGTACTCCCTCACCACCTGCACAGCGTTAGTCGCAAAAGAGTTTTACTTACGCGCCGCCTCCCACTGCTTGAGCAGGTCGTTATAGTTCACGGTCTCGCCTTTCGGCTTCTCATTGGCCAGTTTCGGCTTCGGCGCGCCCGGCTGGTCGAACCAGTATTGCGCGTCACGCTCGGGGTTCATTTTCGGGCCGCACACCGGTTGCACCTTGGAGCGTTCCAGACGCGTCATGATGGCGTCCTGTTCCTTGGCCAGGTTGTCCAACGCCTGTTGCGGGGTTTTCTCGCCGCTGGCGGCGGCGGCGATGTTGCTCCACCACAGTTGTGCCAGGCGTGGGTAGTCCGGCACGTTGGTGCCGGTCGGCGACCATTCGGTTCGGGCCGGGCTGCGATAGAACTCCACCAGGCCACCCAGTTTCGGTGCCATGTCGGTCATGGCCTGGGAGTTGATGTCGGACTCACGAATCGGTGTCAGGCCAACGATGGTTTTCTTCAGCGACACGGTTTTCGAGGTCACGAACTGCGCGTAAAGCCAGGCCGCAAGCTTCTGTTTCTCAGGCGTCGACTTGAGGAACGTCCAGGAGCCCACGTCCTGATAGCCCTTCTTCATACCCTTTTCCCAGTACGGTCCGACGGGCGATGGCGCCATGCGCCATTTCGGCGTGCCGTCGGCATTCACCACAGGCAAGCCTGGCTTGACCATGTCGGCGGTAAACGCGGTGTACCAGAAGATCTGCTGGGCGATGTTGCCTTGGGACGGCACTGGGCCGGATTCGGAGAAGGTCATGCCCGCCGCTTCCGGTGGCGCATAGGCTTTCATCCAGTCCACGTATTTCTGGGTGGCATACACGGCGGCCGGGCCGTTGGTGTCGCCGCCACGGGTAACGCTGGAACCGACCGGGTGGCAGTCCTCCACGCGAATGCCCCACTCGTCCACCGGCAAGCCGTTGGGCAGGCCCTTGTCGCCGCCACCGGCCATGGAGAACCAGGCATCGGTGAAGCGCCAGCCGAGGGACGGGTCTTTCTTGCCGTAGTCCATGTGCCCATACACGCGCTTGCCGTCGATCTCCTTGACGTCTTCGCTGAAGAACTTGGCGATGTCTTCATAGGCCGACCAGTTCACTGGTACGCCGAGGTCATAGCCGTATTTTTCCTTGAATTTGGCTTTCAGCTCCGGACGCTCGAACCAGTCGGCGCGGAACCAGTACAGGTTGGCGAATTGTTGGTCGGGCAATTGGTAGATCTTGCCGTCGGGCGCGGTGGTGAAGGAGATGCCGATAAAGTCCTTGATATCCAGGGTCGGCGAGGTGAAGTCCTTGCCTTCGTTGGCCATCAGGTCAGTGATGGATTCGGTCTTGCCGTAGCGAAAGTGTGTACCGATCAGGTCCGAGTCGTTGACCCAGCCGTCATAGATGTTCTTGTCGGACTGCATCTGGGTTTGCAGCTTCTCCACCACGTCGCCTTCCTGCAGCAGGTCGTGGGTCAGCTTGATGCCGGTGATTTCGCTGAAGGCCTTGGCCAGCACCTTGGACTCGTACTCGTGGGTGGTGAGGGTTTCCGACACCACGTTGATCTTCATCCCACGGAACGGTTCCGCAGCTTTGATAAACCACTTGAGCTCTTCAAGCTGCTGTTCAGCCGTGAGGGTGGACGGCTTGAACTCGCTGCCGATCCATTTTTTTGCGGCATCTTCGTACGCATCGGCCCAGGCCGAGGCGCTCAAACCACTGAGGGCCAGTACGGCGGCCAATGAAATGCTATGTCGCAGCTTATTGTTCTTATTCAACATAGAGACCTCCAGGTTGTTTATTCATAAGGGCACTAGCCCCAACGCATCACACTCAACAGCCATACCAGGGAGAGCGCGGACGCCACCCAGATGCTCCAGTCGGTAACGCCGATGACCAGCAAATGCAGGTAGGCGCTGCCGAGAAGACCGATAAACAAACGATCACCACGGGTGGTGCTGATCGGTAAGAACCCACGCCGGGGAATACTCGGAGAACGCAGCTCCCAAGTGGTCATGCCCGCCAGGATCAGGGCTATGGCACCAAAAAACAGCGCGGTGGGGGTGGTCCAGGCCATCCATTCCATCATCGACTCCTCAGACCCGGCCCAGGGCAAAGCCCTTGGCCACGTGGTTGCGAACAAACCAGATCACCAGCATGCCGGGAAGGATAGTCAACACCCCCGCCGCCGCCAGCACGCCCCAATCGATACCCGACGCCGACACCGTGCGGGTCATCACCGCCGCGATGGGCTTGGCATTGACCGAGGTCAGGGTGCGCGCCAGCAACAGTTCGACCCAGGAGAACATGAAGCAGAAAAACGCGGTGACACCGATGCCGGAGCCGATCAACGGGATAAAAATCTTCACGAAGAACTTAGGAAACGAGTAGCCGTCGATGTAGGCGGTTTCGTCGATTTCCTTGGGCACGCCGGACATGAAGCCTTCAAGGATCCACACCGCCAACGGCACGTTGAACAGGCAGTGCGCCAGCGCCACCGCGATGTGCGTGTCGAACAGCCCGATGGACGAATACAGCTGGAAGAACGGCAGCAGGAACACCGCCGGTGGCGCCATGCGGTTGGTCAGCAACCAGAAGAACAGATGCTTGTCGCCCAGGAAGCGGTAGCGCGAAAACGCATAGGCCGCCGGCAGCGCCACGCTCAGGGAGATCACCGTGTTCAGGCTTACGTAGTACAGCGAGTTGAGGTAGCCGGTGTACCAACTCGGGTCGGTGAAGATCACCTTGTAGTTGGCCAGGGTGAAATCCTGCGGAAACAGCGTCAACCCGCCGAGGATTTCGGTGTTGCTCTTGAAGGACATGTTCAGCAGCCAGTAGATCGGCACCAGCAGGAACAGGATGTAGATCAGCAGCGGAATAACCTTGCGCTTACTCATGTTGGCGGCCTCAGCGGTTGGCGTCGGAGTGGGTCATGGCGGTGTAGAACAGCCAGGACACCAACAGGATGATCAGGAAATACACCAGCGAGAATGCCGCCGCCGGGCCCAGGTCGAATTGGCCTACAGCCATCTGGGTCAGCGTCTGACTCAGGAACGTAGTAGCGTTACCCGGACCGCCGCCGGTGAGGACGAAAGGCTCGGTGTAGATCATGAAGCTGTCCATAAAGCGCAGCATCACCGCGATCAGCAGCACGCTTTTCATCTTCGGCAACTGGATATGTCGGAACACCGCCCAGGGCGATGCGCGATCAATCCGCGCAGCCTGGTAGTACACGTCCGGAATCGCGCGCAGTCCGGAGTAGCAGAGCAGCGCCACCAGGGAAGTCCAGTGCCATACGTCCATCACCAGCACCGTTACCCAGGCGTCCATGGTGTTGGCGGCGTAGTTATAACTGATGCCCAGGGCGTTGAGGCTGTAACCCAGCAGGCCGATATCGGCGCGACCGAAGATCTGCCAGATTGTCCCTACCACGTTCCATGGGATCAGCAGCGGGATGGCGAGGATGATCAGCACCAGCGAAGACCAGCGGCCCTTGGTCGGCATGGTCAGGGCGATGGCGATGCCCAACGGGATTTCGATCAGCAACACGCAGGCCGAGTAAATGAACTGACGCAGCAGCGAATCGTGAAGGCGTGGGTCAAGCAGCACCTGCTTATACCAGTCGGCACCGACGAAGTAGCGACTGGACTGGTCGAAGATGTCCTGCACCGAGTAGTTGACCACGGTCATCATCGGGATCACCGCACTGAATGCCACCAGCAGGAACACCGGCAGCACCAGCCACCAGGCCTTGTTGTTTTGCACCTTGTTCATGGCTGCACCTCCAGCAGGTAATCGTCGGCGTACACCATCAGCCACTGCGCGGGAAAGCTGATGGAGGCCTTGCCTTCGGGCACGGGTTTGTCTTCGGCCAGGCGTACCTTGAGCAACGCGCCGTCGAGGTTGAGGGTAATAATCTTGTAGGTGCCGAGGTCTTCGAGATGAGTGATATCGGCCTGCAGGGCGTCAGGGTTGTACTCGTCCCACACGTGGATGAATTCCGGGCGGATACCGACCTGCAGCTTTTTGTACTCGGTGTTGGCAATACGTTGCTGCAAGGCCGCTGGCAATGGCAGGTGGGTGTCGGCAAACCGCACCCCGCCCGCCTCGGCTTGCACCTCGATCAGATTCATCCCAGGGCTGCCGATGAAATAGCCGACAAAGGTATGGCTGGGCCGTTCGAACAGATCGCGGGGTGTGCCGAATTGCACGATCTGGCCGCCGTACATCACCGCGATCTTGTCGGCGAAGGTCGAGGCCTCCAACTGATCGTGGGTGACGTAGACCATGGTGATGTTGAACTGCTCGTGGATCTGCTTGAGTTTGCGCCGCAGTTTCCACTTGAGGTGCGGGTCGATCACCGTCAACGGTTCATCGAACAGGATTGCCGACACGTCGTCACGCACCAGGCCACGGCCCATGGAGACTTTCTGTTTCTCGTCGGCGGTGAGGTTGCGGGCCTTCTTGGTCAGCAGGTTCTGCAGGTCGAGAACTTCGGCAATTTCCTGCACCTTGCTGTGGATTTTTGCCTCGGCCATGCCCTGGTTGCGCAGCGGGAACGCGAGGTTGTCGAACACCGTCATGGTGTCGTACACCACCGGGAACTGGAACACCTGGGCGATGTTGCGTTTTTCCGGGGTGAGGTCATTGACCACTTTGCTGTCAAACAGCACCTGGCCTTCGGACGGGCTGAGCAGGCCGGAGATGATGTTGAGCAGGGTCGACTTGCCGCAGCCCGACGGCCCAAGCAAGGCGTAGGCCCCACCCTGCTCCCACACATGGTTCATTTCCCGAATGGCGTAGTCCTCAGGGCCGCTCGGCGTAGGGCTGTAGCTATGCGCCAGGTTCTGCAAATGGATCTCGGCCATCAGGCAACCCTCGCAACACGGCGCCCGGGGGCCTGGACCAAACGGCCCTGCCCATCGAACACAAACAGTTTATGGGTGGGGATATACACGCGGATCGGCGCGTCGACGTCGTATTCGTGCACCCCCGGCAGGTGCAGTACCAGCAGGAAATGTTCGCTGCGCACATGCAGGAAGGTTTCCGAACCACTGATCTCCGCGACTTCCACGGTGACCGCCAGCTCCAGATCGTCATCGTTGCTTGGCACCAGGCTGATATGGCTGGGGCGTACGCCAAAACGGAATTCGCCTTCGCCAATCGGGCGCAGATCGACGTTCAGCGGGAAGTGCACGAAATTGGCAAAGCTCACCTCATTGCCGCTGATACGCCCCGGCATCAGGTTGATCGGCGGCTCGGAAAACAGCTCGGCGGCCAGCACGGTACGCGGCTGGTGATAGACCTCGGCAGCCTTGCCGCTCTGAATCACCCGGCCTTCGTGAAGAATGGTGGTGGTGCCGCCCAGGGCCAACGCTTCATTGGGCTCGGTGGTGGCGTAGATGGCGATGGTGTGGCGCGCGGCGAACAGCTCGCGCATTTCCTGACGCAGTTCTTCGCGCAGTTTGTAGTCCAGGTTCACCAGTGGTTCGTCGAACAGGATCAGCTCTGCGTCCTTGACCAGTGCGCGCGCCATGGCCGTGCGCTGCTGCTGGCCACCGGAGAGTTCCAGCGGGTGACGCTGGAGGAATTTCTCGATGCGCAGCATCTTCGCGGTTTCCAGCACTTTGCTCTGGATCAGCTCATTGGACACACCGGCCTGGCGCAACGGCGAGGCGATGTTCTCGAACACCGTCATGGTCGGGTAGTTGATGAACTGCTGGTAGACCATCGACACGTTGCGCAGGCGCACCGGCTTTTGCGTGACATCCACACCGTTCATCAGGATGCGACCGCTGTTGGGCTTATCCAAGCCGGCCATCAGGCGCATCAGGCTGGTCTTGCCGGACAGGGTGCGGCCGAGCAAGACGTTGAAGGAACCGGCTTCGAAACGCAGGGTGGCGTCGTCGATCCAGGTCTGGCCTTCGACAACGCGGGAGACATGTTCCAGGGTCAATGACATGACACGACCTTTTTTATTATTGGAATGAATCTGGCCAGCTGTCAGAGCGAGTTTCGTGCCAAAACGACAAGTGTTTGATGTGCAAGGAAATGGGGTGAAAGCGATGTTCGAGAGTGAACAATCTGACTGAACAATTGAACAGTTCAGGGGTTGACAATGAACAGTTCTGAACAACACTCTCATGCACAACACAGGGCAACTGTGGGAGCGGTTTTTCCAGGCAGATTGTGCAAGCCCAATAACAATAAAAACGAAGGTCACCCCATGGCCGAACCACTGGCTCACGACACCCTTATCCAGGAATCCTGGCGCCGCTGCCGCGCCTTCGGCCTGGACCACCAGAGCACGCCCAGCTTCGACCAGCTCCCCGCCGAGGGCATCAGTCAACTGCTGGAAAGCCAGCACTCGCTGGTACAGACCACGCATCAGGAAGTGCTGCCCTACTACGAAAACATCCTCAGTAATTCCAACTGCCTGATCATGCTGGCCGACAACCAGGGCCAGGTGCTGACCAGCTGGGGCACCCAGCGATTTATCGACCCCAAGCTGGCCAGAGGCTTCAACCCCGGCGCCAGCTGGATGGAGCGCTCCAGCGGCACCAATGCCATCGGCACCGCGCTGGCCTGTGCCCAAGCGGTGCATATCGAGCACGATGAACACTTCCTCAAGGCCAACCGCTTCATGACCGGCTCGGCGGCGCCGATTTTCGATGCGCAGCGCGAGATCATCGCGGTGCTGGATGTGTCCAGCGACAGCTACCTGCCGCCCTCGCACACCCTGGGCATGGTCAAGATGATGAGCCAGACCGTGGAAAACCGGCTGATCCTCAACCTGTTTCGCGGCGAGCACTTCCAACTGACCTTCAACACCGGCCTGAGCAACCTCGACAGCCAGTGGGCCGGCCTGCTGATCTTTGATGAAAGCGGCCAGGTGCTGTCAGCCAACCGGCGTGCCGACAACCTGCTGGGCATCAGCTTGTCGCGGGTGATGATCGACAGTTTGTTCAAGGTGTCATTGCTGGAGTTGTTGAACCAGCCGGAAGGATTGCCTTTCTCCCTGCAGGCCGCAGGACGCAACCGCTTCCAATGCGTGTTGAGACGCCCCAAGCAGATGCCCGTGCAGGCGCGCGTGTTCACCGAGCCGACGCCACCGACGCCTGCGTCGATTGGCCTCAAGACCCTGCACTTCGGCGATGTACGCGTGGAGAAGGCCGTGCGCCAGGCTGAACGCTTACTGGAAAAGGACATTCCGCTGCTGATCCATGGCGAAACCGGCGTGGGCAAGGAAGTGTTCGTCAAAGCCCTGCACCAGGCCAGTTCGCGCAGCCAGAAGGCGTTTATCGCGGTGAACTGTGCGGCGATTCCCGCCGAGCTGGTGGAATCGGAACTGTTCGGCTATGAAAAAGGCGCCTTCACCGGCGCCAATCAGAAAGGCAGCATCGGCCTGATCCGCAAGGCCGACAAGGGCACGCTGTTTCTCGACGAGATCGGTGATATGCCTCTGCCGACCCAGGCCCGTTTGCTGCGGGTGCTGCAGGAGCGCTGTGTACAGCCGGTGGGCAGCAGCGAGCTGTTCCCGGTAGATCTGCGAATCATCTCGGCCACCAACCGTGCACTGCGCGAGCTGGTGCAGGCCGGACGTTTTCGTGAGGATTTGTACTACCGCATCGGCGGCTTGACCTTGGAACTGCCGCCGTTGCGCGAACGTACCGATAAGCAGGCACTGTTCCAACAACTGTGGCAGCAACACCGCGAGCCGACTCAATGGGCAGGCCTCAGCGCCGAAGTGCTGGCGTTATTCGAACAGCACCCGTGGCCGGGGAATCTGCGTCAGGTGAGCAGCGTGTTGCAGGTGGCGCTGGCCATGGCTGAGGAACAGCCGATCCGCGCGGAACACCTGCCAGATGATTTTTTTGTGGACTTGAAGGTAGATCCGCCGCTGCCCGCCAGTGAATACCTGGATGACAGCATCGATCTGAACCAGCGTTTGAAGGCGGCAGGCGGGAACATCTCCCACCTGGCGCGGGAGCTGGGGGTGAGCCGCAACACCTTGTACAAACGCCTGCGCCAGCACGAAGGCTAACGCGGCTTGACCACCACCAGCAGGTCGGTGAAGTACTCCACCTGGATCGGCAGGTTGTCCGCCAGTGACGACAGCGCCGCCGCCGTATCATCCAGCTTGAACACACCGGACACCCGCAGGTCCTGCAACGCCTGAGGGTCGAAGCGCAGCATGCCATGGCGGTAGCTGGCGAGGGTTTGCAGCACGTCGCTCAGGGGTTGATCGTTGACCTTGAGCAGGCCACGGGTCCAGGCGTCCGGGTCGCTGTTGCCGATGGCTTGCGGCGGCTGGGCGCGGCCGTGATCGAGGACCGAACGCTGGCCGGCGGTGACGTTGACGCCGTCGCGGGTGGCGCCTTTGACCGCGACGCTGGACTCGATCACCGTGACCACCGTGGTGCCATCCGCTGCACGTTTGACCAGATAACGCGTGCCCAATGCCGTGGCCGTACCTTGGTCGGTACGCACCACGAACGGCCGTTGCGCATCCTTGGCCACGTCCACCCAGAGTTCGCCTTGCAGCAACTCGATGACCCGTTGATGGCCGTCGAATTTCACGTCGACCGCCGAATTGCTGTTGAGCTGCAACTGGCTGCCGTCTTCGAGGGCGATCTGCCGGCGCTCGCCGACGCCGGTGCGCTGGTCGGCCATCCAGACCGGCAGGTGTTGCAGGCCCAGCCAGCCGCACAGGACCACGCCGAGCAAGCCCACCGCTTGCGCACCTCGCGCACGTCGCGGGGCGAATGCGCGGTTCAAGGCAATGCGTGCGGGCTTGGCCGGCAGCGTGTCGAGGCTGCCCCATACTGCGCCCATGCGTTCGATGGCCACAGCGTGCCGCGGGTCGGCCTGGCGCCAGGTGTTGAATGCCTGGTGGTCGGCCTCGGTGACGTTTTCGTCATGCAGGCGGGTCAGCCACTGCGCCGCTTGTTGGATGATCTGTTCGGAACTCATGCCAGCGGGTCTGCCGGGTGCAGGCTGTGGTAGCAGTGAACCAAGGCACTGGAGATGTAGTTTTTGACGGTGCTGGCAGACACGTCCAGGCGTGTGGCGATTTCGCTGTAGGTCAGCCCGTCGAGGCGGCTCAGCAGGAACGCTTCGCGCGCCTTGGCAGGCAGCCCGGCAAGCATCTCCGCAATACGTTCCAGGGCTTGCAGCGCGACATGAATCGCGGCCGGGTCGGGCATGCCAGCGTCCTCGCACTGGATCACCAGGGCTTCCATGTAGGCTTTTTCGATGCGACGACGACGGGCGCCGTCGATCAGCAACCGCCCTGCCGTGGTGGCCAGGAACGCGCGGGGCTCTTTGATCTGTTGAGGTTCGGCCAGCATCAAGACGCGGATGAAGGCGTCATGGGCGAGGTCCGCTGCATGCTGGGAACACCCGAGTTTCTTGCGCAGCCAGCCGTGCAACCAGCCGTGGTGCTCGCTGTACATCGCCGTAAGGGTCTGCTGCCGGACGGAGTCGCCTGGCGCGGCCGGAATGTCGTGCATGCGCAAAAAGATCTCAAATGGGAATAATTGCCAATTGCGCAGACAATGCCAGTAAAACAGGGTTTGGGCAAGGGGCTCAGCGCCAGCTCCACGACACACCGGTGTAGATGCCACGGCCATCCGCCGGCGTGGAACGCGCTACATCCAGGCCTTTATCGTCGTATCCCGGCGTGACGGTGTTGGCGTAACGGCGGTTGGTGAGATTGCGCAGGTCGACCCAGGCTTGCCAATCCTGCTGGGGCGCATCGTAGCCGAAGGTGGCACCGAGCACCGTGTAGGACGCGGCGTAGTAGGAGTTGGCGTAGTCCACTGCCACTCTTGATGAATGCTCGGTGTTAAGGCTGGTGTAGAAACCGGTCGGATGGCTGTAGCGCACCTGCGCCTGATAGTAGTGCTTGGGGATACCCGGCAGGGCGTTGTCGCCAAAGCGGTCGTCATCACGGTAGTGGAAGTCGCTGAAGGTGTAGGCCTGGCGCAGAGTGAGCTGGCCGTTATGGCCGCCTTCCCACAACGGGCTGAGCAGGCTCAGTTCCACGCCCTGGTGCACAGTGGGGCTGGCGTTGGATTCTGCGACGATGGCATTGCGGGTGGCGGTTTGCGCCTGGGTTTCCACCGTGAGCAATTCGTGGCGCACTTCAGAGCGGTACAGCGCCAGGTCCCACTGGCCGAACCATTGCTCGCCGCGCCCGCCGAATTCCAGGGTGGTGGCGGTCTGGTTTTTCAGGCTCACGCCTTCACGCTGAAGGCCGGTGGCCGGGCCGCTGTCTTTGGGGAAGTATTTGTTCGAACCCCAAATCATCGACCACGCATGCGGCGGCTCGACCGATCGGCTCAGGTTGCCGTACACCTGCAGGTGCGGGGTGAAGTCGTACCGCAGGCCGATACGCGGAGCGTAGTCCCAGTCGTGCTGGCTGAGCGGCGCCTGGCCTTCGGGATAGGTGACCTGGGTTTCGCGACGGGTGTAGATCGCCGCCAGGCCGGTGGTCAGCCATAGGTCGGGAATCAGTTCCAGATCGTTGCCGATGTGCAACACGGTGTCGGAGCCCAGGTAGCTGTAGTCACGGGTCTTGGTGCCGGGCGCGTAGCCAGCGGTATTACCGGCAGGCGTGCGCACATATTCCGAGGCGCCGTTGTTGGGCATCGCCTGGGTGGTGCGCAGGCCGACGGTGGTGTTGCTGTCGTGGCCAAACAGCGTGTCCTGACGGATGTAGTTGAGGGTGCTGCTGATATCGGTGTACGCGACTTTGAGGCGGTTGGTGCCTTCACGCAGGTCCATCGGGTAATCGTGGTACGCCAGGCCGACTTCGACGCGGGCATTATCGTCCAGCTGCAAGGTGGTCTTGTTGGCGATCCAGGTCGAGCCCGGCTGCAGGCGCTTGGAGTCACGGGCGGCGTTGAGGCTGGCGGCCGCGCGCGGGTCGTGGCTGATCTGGTATCGCGTGAGTTTGCCCGGCGTGTCGTTGGTGGTTTCGCGGTAGCGGAAATAGAAGCGGGTTTCCAGGTCCGGGTTGAAGCGGTAACCGAAGTTGGCGGCCACCCCTTTGCCGGTTGCTGCGCTCTGGTGCTGGTAGCCGTCGGATTCGGAATCGGTGAGGCTGATGTAATAGTCGGCATCCCCCAGCACCTGGCCGGAACTGATCTCACGCTGGGCGTAGCCTTTGCTGCCCGCTTCATAGCGCAGTTGCAGCTTGGGCGCATCGTAGCCCGTGCGGGTCACGTAGTTGACGGCGCCGCCTAGGGCCAACGCGCCCTGGTCAAAACCGTTGGCGCCGCGCAGCACTTCTACCCGGCTTTGCCACAACGGGTCTTTCAGCTCGTAAGGGGTGCCGCCAGGACCGGTCAACGGCAGGCCGTCGAACATTTCGTACAGGCCGGAGGCGTGGGACCCGGGGCTGCGGTTCAGGCCCGAGCCGCGAATCGAGAGCTTCACCCCTTCGTTGTTAGCCGCCTTGGCGTACACCCCGGCCTGGTACTTGAATACGTCTTCGTTGGTACTCACTCGCCCCTGCTGCACGCTATTCATGTCGATGTAGTTGGTGCCACCGGGCACACTCTTGAGCTGCGCCTCGGCCACTTCACCGGCGCTGGCTTCGCTGCTGGTGACTTCGACCGGGGCCAATTGCAGGTCTTCGGCGTGCACCAGCGAGCTTAACGTCAGGGCGGCAAACAGGAACGGAGGGTGGCGCAACAGCATCGGGCAGGTCCTTGGAGTTCGGGGGGCACGTGGTGGGAAGGCTGGGACGCGCGCCAGGTCACGCCTTATTAACGCTTTGACCTCCTGGGCTGTTTTGCGTGACACAGCTGAAGCTGACCTGGCACATAGGAGGTTCACATCCGTATGGGGCGCGACTCCATCCAGGACGTTGTCGCCTCCCACACAAAATCCTCAGCTGTCGGGGATATTCAGCACCTGCATCAATTCTTCTGCTTCTGATCCCGGAGCCAATCGGAATCCATACATTTCATCCGTTGCCAGTATCCCGCGCAGTGCATCGAGCAATTGCGCCTCGATGGGCGAGTCACGCAGGAGTTCGTGCGCAGGCAACAACAGTTCGGCGCAGACACCCTGAATACTCGCCGCATCGATCACAGCCAACAGGATAAAGCGCAGGCGTATTTCTCTTTCAGTAGGCCAAACCGTTTTCCGCTTACCCATGGTAAAGGCCTCATATTTCAGAAAAATCCGAGGCTATTGATGACCAAGGGGTGTTTCAAGCAGTGGGCAGCAAGATAGGCCGATTCCTACGCGCAAAAGGGAAGCACCGTACCTTTATGCTGACGTATCCCTGTTTATTGCACCGGCAGAAAATTCATCAGCAACAAGCTCTGCGCATAGTTCAGGCCAATACGCCGGTAGCGTTCATCGAGCATCTGGGTCAGCAGATCGAGACGCGCGACGATCTTGCCGAACTCCACCGCGAAGCTGAGGTTGCTGCCCTCCTCCGAAATTTCGTTGGAAAACAGCAGCAGCACGCCATTCGCATCCTGACGTTTGCTCAGCAGCCACGTGGCCTTCTCGATATTGCGCGCGGCATTGCTGACGAACTGCGGGTTGATTGAATCGGTGATGTAGAACTCCGTGCGTCCACCGTGGGCGGTCACGATCATGCTGCCGATTGCGTAGATGAAGGCGCCGACCCGGTCGCCTTTGAATTCAGGGCTCAAGGAGTAACTCAGCGCCGCCAGGTCACGACGCTCCCCTAGGGCTGGTAGTGCGCGACGTTGCTCGATGGCCTGGCGAATCTCCCGCGCCGCAGTCACCGCGTCCGGGTAACCCGACTGCCGCCACTGGCTGGGATTACGCAGATAGAGTTTGCTCATCAGTAAATACAGGCTTTGCAGATTGTCACGCATGCCCAGCGTCGCCATGCGATCGACACTGGTCTGGAAGAACTCATCGGGCTTGCCATTGCTGAACTGCTTGACGATATCCTGCCCCTGCTGCTGGCTGCAGCCGCTGGCACAGAGCATTAACAAGGCCGCCAGCAGCAAGGGCTGGCGCACCCGTCGACGATTGAAACAAGGAAACGTGCGATCCATCGGCACCCGATCTGATTCATCCGCCCACGCGGGGATCGGCGGGGCTGGGACAAGGATAGAGCGGAGAAATCCAGAAAAGTGCAGTGACCGGGGGCAGAGAGTTGTAACCAGAGACCGCTGGGCAGATGAATGGGCTTACATTCTGAATAATTCTATTCTGTCTCTATACTTACTGTAACGACTGTAATCAGGGTCACGGCAATGAAACATCCAATTCGTGCGCAAATGGTTGTCCAGATGATTTGCCTGCTTTCGGTGGCGCAGCTTTTTTGCTGAGTTGCGTGTCACGGCTTTAATACTCAGCCGCCCTTGCGGCGGTGGAAGGTATTGCCCGCTGCTCACTCTAATCTGGCCCGACATCCAAATGCCGGGCCAGAGCGTGCCGCTACAGCAAGACAGTGGCCAGCATGCCCAAGGCTCCCAGGCAAAACCCGATCATCGCGCCTCGGCCGGGAAACTCCTGGAACAGCGCCCAGATCACGATCGGTTCCAGCAGCAATAACGACGTCACGGAAACCACCGTGACCACCCAGATATCACCGACTGCCAGATAACCCAGCCAATAAGCCCCCAACAGACAAAGTCCTGCGAAGCACATCACCACCACCGGCATGATGAAAGCTTGCCATGAGCCGTCGCTGGCTTGGGCCAGCCTGGCGGTGACTACCTCACTGTAGATTGCACAAAACTCACCGACGACCATCAACCCTAGAGCAGAAACTCCGAGTAATTCTTTGGACATATCAAAAACTCCTTCGTATTCAACGCACTGTTTTTCAACTCCCAGCCGGCGATGCCGCTGCCGAGGGTTTCGTCGCAGATGTACGAAGCAGCCTTGAACAGGCCTGAATTACCGAAGTGCTTTTGCATGCTCATGTCCTTCAAAAGGGGGTGAGTCTCAGCGACCGGATAGGGCGCTCGGCCCGATCATACGTTTGACCAGGTGTTGTGAACACCCCGGGCAAAGAGCCACCGTGATGCAGGGCATCAAAAAATCACCGCACGTCTCGCCGCCACTCGCCGTGTTCGGGCTATGATCAGCCCCTATGAATCAGACGCCTGACTGCCAATGCCCATTGACCTGGAAGCCCTCTATCCCAAACTGATCCACCTGATGCTGGATACGGTCTTCGTCGTCGACGGCGATAACCAGATTGTCTTCGTGAGCGATGCCTGTGAGGCACTGCTCGGCTACAGCGCCAATGAGCTGGTGGGTACCCTGATCACTCACTACATGCACCCTGAAGACCTGGCACGCACTCGCGCCTCCATTATCCGGGTCATGAACGGCCAACCCCATGTCGACTTCCGCAACCGTTATATCCGCAAGGATGGCAGCGTCGTACATATCCTGTGGGCGGCGTTCTGGTCCGAAGAGGTCGGGGCGCGGATCGGCGTCGCACGGGACGTGACCGCACTCACCCAGGCCGAGGAAGAACTACGCTTCCTCGCCCATCATGACCCGCTGACGGCCCTCACCAACCGGTCGCTGTTCAATGCTCGGCTGGACGACGCCCTGAAGGCCGCACAGCTTCATAACCAGATCCTGGCGCTGCTGTTCCTGGACATCAATGACTTCAAGGGCATCAACGATGTGCATGGCCATGCCATGGGCGATCGCGTGCTCTGTGTGATTGCCCGACGACTGGAGCGCTGCGTGCGCGAGAGCGACCTGGTGGCCCGGATGGGCGGGGATGAGTTCACGGTGCTGATTACGGATATCCAGTCGCAGGATGCGGTGGCCGGCAAGGTGGCGCAGATACTTGCAGTCATGGCTGAGCCACTGGGTGCCGAGTTTGGCGGGGTTAAGATGCCGTCCTGCAGTGTTGGCGTGGCGTTTTACCCGGCGGATGGAGAGGATGCAGATACGCTGTTGAGTCATGCGGATGGGGAGATGTATCGGGTGAAAAGGCAGCGGTGGAACTAATCAACAGCCGGGCTGGCGATGGTTTTACCTAACCTGCCTGGCTCGAAAACCAATCAAGTCGCGGGCAAGTATCAAGGTGTGCAAATGATTGACCTCCTCCCGCGGCCCCTTCCACTGCAAATAGCGTCATCGCGGCACACACTCTAAGAATCGCCTGATTTTCTCAGCCGTAGTTGATCGATAGGGTGCTCGTCCATCTTGCCTCTATCATGGCCGTGAACAAAATGTGTGTTTCAGAAAAACAACGCCGACTGCGTGCACTGCTGAGTACCGCCGCCGCGGTTATGTCTGCTTATTCAGCGGATACGATGGCCGCGAGTTGCAATTTCACCCAGGGTGAAACGTTCACGGCTAACTACGCCGCCGCGCCAATTACCTTGACGGTCCCTCGAGATACGCCCGCAGGCACGGTGGTGTACGAAGAAACCATCACAGCACCGAAGCAGGGTTTTAACTGCACTGTATCGTCACCCTTTATCTTTAGTCTGAACCCGACATTTGGTAGCGTTAAGACTGGTACTACTTTCCCCCTGGGTAAAACAGGGCTGTCAATGAAAATCAAGACCTCACAAAATGGCTATTTAAGTGCAGACAGGGTTATGTCCGGGAATTACCTGGACCCAAGCAGGACGTACACCCTTGAAATTACTAAATCAGGTGAACTGTCATCGAAAAATGAGGTTCCCGCAGGCAACCTGGGAGCGCATCGGTACGGCGATATTGATCTTGTGAAGGTTAACCTGACCAACCCAATCATCTTGAACGCTGCATCCTGCGAGACCCCAGATGTTTCTGTTCAAATGGGAGATGACTATTACCTTGATGAATTCAGCAAGATTGGTGATACGTCACAAAGCGTTCGATTCAACATTGGTCTTAACCAATGCCAGACAGGTATCCAGAAGGTCACCTATGCCCTTAAAGCCACTTCTCAAGTGATTGATCAGCAACAAGGCATCGTAGCGTTGAACGCCAGTTCGACCGCAAAAGGCATCGGCCTGAAACTGATGGACGACACCGGTAAACCTATTGTCCTGGGTACTACCTACCCATTCAATGGCTTCAGTACCACAGGCACAAGCTTCAAAATCCCTCTTTCTGCGGCTTATTACCGCCTGGCTGACGGCGAACTGAAGGCCGGCACTGCCAACGCGTCGGTTACCTTTGTAATGAACTATCTGTAGCACGCTGAGTGTCGGCATTGGCTGTGTTAAAACGCCGCCAGCACCGCCTAAAAGTTAATGCCCCGACAAGTCGAGGCATTAACTTTTGTGGTCTTGGATACGTCAACAGGGTTTTTAAGCCTTACGGCCCCCACCTGACCTCTCTAGACCAGAAACCACTCGCAGCGGGTTCGCCTGAATTATTTGGCTTGGCGAAGCACAAGCTCCGACAGCCGGGTTTTCACGCGGAAGCAGAACTCACGAATTTGAAATTGATACGCGGGCATAACCATATAGTTCAAATCGGAACCCAACGAGTCCTTGATTTCCATATATTTAGCCGTCTTGGCAGCAATGGCTTGGTATTCCGCCTCGTATTTAACGTAGGACGCTTTGTTGTAAACCTTTAAGACATCCAGCTCTTTACGGCATTGCTCAGCGCGATTCTGGTTTAAGTCTGTTTCTGATTCTGGCTGAGCGGACTCTGGAGAGGCGTGGGCCGCCGCGTTAGCAGGTGCAGCCTCATATCGCACAGTCCAATTGGGTGGTGACGAAGGTGCGACTTCAGGTGGTGCTTCATGGACGACGGCGGGAGGTGGAGTCACTTCAGGTTTTTTTTCTGGAGTTTTCGTAGCGCATCCCGCGAGGGCAAGTCCTACCACTACAACGATGCCACACATTTTATCCATCGGGTTCACCAAGAGGTCATTATGGTTGGCTGAGTCGTTAGGTTCTGGGTAAAAGCAATAACCCACTCAATCTTCGAGTGTAAATTCTCTACCAGACTCAAGGCACTCAGCCTCTCTTCCTTGAGCGCACAGACGGACAATAGTAGTAAAAAAACAAAGAGATGACGAGTAAAAGCTGATCTTCCACCACCTAATCCCAGAAACACAAAAGCCCCGCAATCGCGGGGCTTTTGTTTGAATCTTGGCGGGAAACCAGGGATTCGAACCCTGGAGACGCTATTAACGTCCGCCGGTTTTCAAGACCGGTGCATTCAACCACTCTGCCAATTTCCCTTGTGCATCACAGGATTATAGTAGCCCATCCCGTCTCAGCGGGCGCCATAATACCCGAATGAAACACACTGTCAAACTCTTGCCATCGCTTGTTACAGAGCGTCTGTTATGATCTTTGCGACTGAACGTTTCAAAATCGAAGGAGTGTCGCCATGCGCGAACAGAATTACGCAGTGAATGGTAACGCGCAGGCTGAGCAGCTTGAAGTCAGCCGCGTGTTGCGCAACACCTATGGCTTGCTCGCCCTTACCCTCGCATTCAGCGGCGTGATGGCGTTCGTGGCCCAGCAGATGCGTGTCGGCTACCCGAATATCTTTGTCGTGCTGATCGGCTTCTATGGTCTGTTCTTCCTGACCAACAAGCTGCGTGACTCGGCCTGGGGCCTGGTGTCGGCGTTTGCCTTGACCGGTTTCATGGGCTTTATCCTCGGCCCGATCCTCAACCGTTACCTCGGCATGGCTGGCGGCGCGGAAGTGGTCAGCTCGGCGTTCGCCATGACGGCGCTGGTGTTTGGTGGTCTGTCGGCCTACGTGCTGATCACCCGTAAGGACATGAGCTTCCTGGGTGGCTTCATCACCGCTGGTTTCTTCGTGCTGCTGGCGGCGGTGGTTGCGGGCATGTTCTTCCAGATCAGCGGCCTGCAACTGGCGATCAGCGCAGGTTTCGTGCTGTTCTCCTCGGTGTGCATCCTGTTCCAGACCAGCGCAATCATCCATGGTGGCGAGCGTAACTACATCATGGCGACCGTCAGCCTGTATGTGTCGATCTACAACCTGTTCATCAGCCTGTTGCAGATCTTCGGCATCATGAGCCGTGATGACTGATTGTTAACGCAATAAAAAATGCCCCGCATCGAAAGATGCGGGGCATTTTTGTTTCAAGGGAGTTAATACTGGTTGGGCTCCATTTCCAGATCAACCTTGAAACGCTCAGCGATGTCGCGCTGGATACGCTGGGCCAAGTTCGCAATATCGTGCCCCGTGGCATCGCCATAGTTGACCAGCACCAACGCCTGCAACTTGTGTACGCCGGCATCGCCGTCGCGAAAGCCCTTCCACCCCGCCTTGTCGATCAGCCAGCCGGCCGCGAGCTTCATCTGCCCATCCGCCTGCGGGTACGCCACCAGGTCCGGATACACCGCTTGCAGCTCAGCCGCCAGCGCCTGGGACACCAGCGGGTTCTTGAAGAAGCTGCCGGCATTGCCCAGTTCTGCCGGGTCCGGCAGTTTTTCCCGGCGGATGCTGCAGATCGCGCGGCTGACGTCACTCGGCGTCGCCTCGGTGATCCCCTGCCCCGCCAGGCGCTGTTGCACCGGCCCGTAGTCGAGTTTCAGGTGGCTGGCGCGACTCAGGGCAAAGCGCACTCGCAGGATCAGCCAGCGTCCGGTTTCGTGTTTGAACAGACTGTCGCGGTAGGCAAAGTTGCACTCGTCCAGGCTAAAGTCGCGCAGCTCGCCGGTGTGGCGATCCAGAGCAGTCAGGCCGGCGAATACATCCTTGATCTCCACGCCGTAGGCGCCGATGTTCTGCATCGGAGCTGCACCGACGGTGCCGGGGATAAGGCTGAGGTTTTCCAGGCCGCAGAATCCCTGTTCCAGGGTCCACAGCACGAACGGATGCCAGGCTTCGCCGGCTTCGGCTTCGACCACCACCTGCGTGCCGTCGTCATGCAACACACGGATGCCTTGGGTAGCCATGCGCAGGACCAGCGCCGGAATGTCCTGAGTCAACAGCAAGTTGCTACCACCGCCGATCACCAACAGCGGCACCGCGTGCACCGCTGAATAGGCCAGCGCCTCACGGACGTCATCATCGCTGTGGGCCTCGGCAAACAACTGGGCACTGACATCAATGCCAAAGCTGTTGAATGGCTTGAGCGATACCTGCGCAAGCACTTGCAAGGTCATAACCGCTCCTTCAATTCGATCACCAATAAATCACAGGCGCGTTCGATCAGGTCCAGGACCCGTTCGAAGCCTTGTTCACCTTCGTAATACGGGTCCGGCACTTCGTCCACTTCGGCGTCGTAGCGGCGCAGGAAAAGGTCCAGCTCCGCCTTGCCCTGGCCCGGTTGCAGAGCCTTGAGGTTGCGCAGGTTGCTGTGATCCATGGCCAGGATCAGGTCATAGCGCGCAAAGTCGGCGCGAGACACCTGCTGGGCACGCTGGGCGGACAGATCGTAGCCGCGCACCAACGCCGCACGCTGACTGCGTTGATCCGGCGGGTTGCCGACATGCCATTCACCCGTCCCTGCAGACGCTACTTCCACCTGCCCCGCCAGCCCCGCTTCGCGCAATTTATGACGCAGTACGCCTTCTGCTGTGGGCGAACGGCAGATGTTGCCCAGGCAGACAAACAGAACCTCCATCAGGCCCCCAGCAGGCGACGGACGCGCTCAAGGTCTTCCGGGGTATCGACACCGGCCGGCGGCGCTTCCAGCGCATCGCCCACATGGATACGCACGCCGTGCCACAGGGCCCGCAGTTGCTCCAGGGATTCAGTGTTTTCCAGCCAGCACGGGCCCCAGCTGACGAAGTCATGCAGGAAACCGGCGCGGTAGGCGTAAATGCCGATATGGCGACGGTAAGGCACGCCTTCCGGCAATACGTCAGGTTTCTTGGCGAAGGCGTCGCGCGCCCAAGGCAAGACCGAGCGGCTGAACGTCAGCGCCAGGCCGTTGATGTCGCTGACCACTTTCACCACGTTGGGGTTGAACAGGGTCTCGATGTCTTCGATCGGCTCGGCGAGGGTCGCCATGCGCGCTTCGCCATGGGCGGCCAGGTTGGCAGCGACCTGGTCGATCACGCTGGGCGGGATCAGGGGTTCGTCACCCTGTACGTTGACCACGATGGCGTCCGGTGCCAGGCCAAGCTGGGTGGCAACTTCAGCCAGGCGATCGGTGCCGGAGTTATGGTCTTCGCGGGTCAACACCGCCTCGGCGCCAAACCCCTTGCAGGCTTCGATGATGCGCGGATCGTCGGTGGCCACCACCACACGCTCGGCGCTGCTTTTGCAGGCCTGTTCCCACACCCGCTGGATCATCGGCTTGTCGCCGATCAATTGCAGCGGCTTGCCCGGCAAACGGGTCGATGCGTAGCGGGAAGGAATGACAACGGTAAAGGCGGTGGTCATTTATCCAGACGCTCGTCGGTGGTCAGGGTGCGGGCTTCGCTTTCCAGCATCACCGGGATGCCATCGCGGATCGGGTAAGCCAGGCCGGCGCCTTTGCTGATCAGCTCGGTTTTGTCGGCGCTGAGCTTGAGCGGGCCTTTGCAGATCGGGCAAGCGAGGATGTCGAGCAGTTTGGTGTCCATGAGTGGTTCCTGGAAAGCAGCGGTTTAAGGCAAAAGACGGGCAGGCAGCAGACGCATCAGCTGCGTGTCGAACCAGGCGATGAACGCCCGCGACGGCAGTGCATCCACCGCAAGGTACCACCAGTCGGGCTGGGCAAAGGCGCGGCACTTCACCGCGTCCTTCTCGGTCATGACCAGCGGCAATGACGGCGTAAAATTCAGGACCTCAGCGCTGTAGGGCGCGTGGTCGGCAAATGCATGGGGTATCGGCTGCCAGTGTAGCGTTTCAAGGGTATTGAAGAAACGTTGCGGGTTGCCAATACCGGCGACCGCATGCACCGGCTGGCCGGCGGGAAAATGATCCACCGGCTGCCGCTCGCCGGTCAGCAGGTTGACCAGTGCCGTGGGTTGCAAGCGAAAGGCGAAACCATCGTCTCGATCACTGACGGCGCCGTTGTACAGCAACGCGTCGACACTCTGCAGCCGCTCCACCGGCTCACGCAACGGCCCCGCCGGCAGGCAACGACGGTTGCCCAGGCCGCGGGCGGCGTCGATCAGGACCAGTTCAAGGTCACGGGCCAGGCGGTAGTGCTGCAGGCCGTCGTCGGAAAGGATCAGGTCCACGGTTTCGCTGGCCAACAGCGCCTGGACCGCATGGCTACGGTTGGGGTCGATCACCAACGGGACGCCGCAGCGCTGCACGATCAACAAAGGCTCGTCACCCGCCACTTCGGCGCTATGGCTGGCTTCAACCCGCCATGGCAACTGTGGCGGCTTGGCGCCATAACCGCGGCTGACCACCCCCACGCGCAAGCCGCTGCGTCGACAATGTTCGATCAACCACAGGATCAATGGCGTCTTGCCAGTGCCACCCACGGTGATATTACCGACCACCACCACCGGCACCGGCGATTGATAGATCTCGCCCTCACCCGCCAGGAAGCGCGCACGCTTGCGCTGCACAACCCCACGGTACAAGGACTCCAGCGGGCGGAGCAGCAAGAGTGCCGGATGGCCCTCGTACCAGGCCTTGAGCAAACGATCGGACATGGCCATCAGGGTTGGCCCGCCGCCTCGACGGTGGTCATGCGCAGATGACTGAAGCCGAGCTTTCCGGCGGCGTCCATCGCGGTGATCACGGCCTGGTGCTGGGTCTTGCCGTCGGCACTGATGGACAGTGGCAGCTTGGTGTCGCCGCCGGACTCTTTCTGCAAGGCGTCCATCAGGCTGGCCAGGTCGTTTTTCTCAAGCAACTGGTTGTTCACCGAAAACACCCCGTCGGCGCTGATGGCGATGTCCAGTTGCTTGACTTGCTGGTCTTCGGCCGGCGAGCCGCTCACGGCTTCCGGCAGGTCGACCCGCAGCTCGGTCTGCCGGGTGAAGGTGGTGGTGACGACAAAAAACAGCAGCAGGATAAACACCACGTCAATCAGCGACGCGAGGTTGATATCGACGTTTTCCCGTTGCTTGCGGCGAAATTTCACGCTTTGCCCCCAACCAGGTCGACGTCACGGTCGCCTTGCACCACTTCCACCAGCTTGATGGCTTCCTGTTCCATGCCGACCACGAGCTCATCAATGCGACGTTGCAGGAAACGGTGGAAGAACACCGAAGGAATACCCACCATCAGGCCTGCGGCTGTGGTGATCAGCGCTTTGGAGATACCGCCGGCCAGTACGGCCGCGTTGGTGGTCATGCCGGCGCCCATGAATGAGCTGAAAATATCGATCATGCCCAGCACTGTGCCGAGCAAGCCGAGCAACGGCGCCATCGCGGCGATGGTGCCGAGGGCATTGATATAACGCTCAAGCTCATGAATGACGCGGGCGGCGGCCTCTTCGATGCACTCCTTCATGATCTCGCGACCGTGCTTGGAGTTGGCCAGGCCTGCAGCAAGGATTTCACCCAACGGGGAGTTGGCGCGCAGTTCCTTGAGCTTTTCCTTGTCCAGTTGCTTGTTCTTGATCCAACCCCAGACCTGCCCCAGCAGATGCTCGGGGGTCACGCGGCTGGCGCGCAGGGTCCACAGGCGTTCGGCGACGATGCCGAGTGCGGCGATAGAGCTCATGATGATCGGCAACATCATCCAGCCGCCGGATTTGACCAATTCCCACACAGTGAATGTCCCCTCGAAAAAGTGCGCCACTTTACCATATAGGTGCGTAGACCACAGACCCCATCGGCCTCGGCTAAGGTAACCGCTCGCGCCAGAACCGGCGTTGACTGCGCGCAACAACCGGCGCTGCGAAAGCCCCCAATCGCAGACGCACGGCGCCCTGCTCGGCAGAGTCATACACCTGGCTGCCCAACCGCTGGTAACGCGCCATCACCTGCGGATGGGGATGGCCGAACGCGTTGCTGCGCCCACGCGAGATCAGCACGGATCGCGGCGCAAGTCGCTCCACAAAGGGCCAGGACGAAGAACTGCGACTGCCATGGTGCGGCGCCTGCAGCCAATCGGTGGGCACCGCAAGGGGGGACGCGAGCATGGCGTGTTCGGCTGCGCGGTCAATATCACCGGTCAGCAACAGGCGCTCACCCTTGGCCTGCACCTGCAAAACGCAGGACTTCGCGTTGCCGCTGATAGCGTCAGGCCATTGCCAGAGTTCGAAGGTCACGCCGTCCCAGGTCCAGCGCTCGCCACTGACGCAAGGCTGGGTGCCGAGCGATATTGGCAGGCCTTCGGTCTCTCCGCCCACCACGCGCTTGATCGGCATGCCTTTGGCAATGGCTGCTGCGCCACCGGCATGATCGGCGTCGGCGTGGCTGAGCAGCAGCATGTCCAGCTCCCCTATCCCGAGTTTTCGCAAAGATGGCAGTACCACGCGGGCCCCCAGGTCAAAGGCTCCGGAGCGCGGGCCGGCGTCGTACAGCAAGGTGTGATGGCGGGTACGCAAAATCAGCGATTGCCCCTGGCCGACGTCAAGCTGCGTCACCTCCACCTGCCCGTCAGGCACCGGCGCTCGCGGTGGAAACACCGCCAGCAACAGCATCGGCCAGCCCAGCACACGAAACGGCACGCCCTTGGGCAACAGGAGCAACGTGGCGCCCAGCAGACTCACCAGCCAATACCCCGGCGGTACTTCGGCCGGAATCCAGGCCGGCATCTGCCCGGCGAGCCACGCCAAGCCGTTAAACAAGGCATCCAGCGCCCCTCCCGCCAGCCAGAGCAATCCTTCCCCCACAAACGGCAGCACCAGCAATGCGCTGCCCAACAGGGCCAACGGCAATACCACCAGGCTGATCCATGGCACCGCCACCAGGTTAGCGAATGGTGCGCTCAGGCTGATGGGCAACCCCAACACCAGCAAGACCGGAAACAACCCGATGGCAATCAACCACTGCGGCCGGGTCCAGGCCTGCCATAGGCTCCAGGGCCCCAGCCGTCCGCCAAACGCCAGGATCAGCACCGCCACCGCCGCAAATGACAGCCAGAAACCCGGCTGCACACTGGCCAATGGTTCCAGGACCAGCACCCCATTGAGCGCCAGCAACAACGGCCACCACAGCCCGAGATGGCGCAAGCGCCATCGCCACAACAATACCAACCCAACCATCACACAGGCGCGCTGTACCGGCACGCCAAACCCGGCCAGCAAGCCATAACCCAATGCCGTGGTGAACGCCAGCCCACAGGCCCACGGCAGCCACGGCCAGGTTCGAGGCCAGAACCCATAGCGCGCCAGGCCGGCGATCAATCCGTAGATCAAGCCAGCGAGCAAGCCGATGTGCTGGCCGGAGATGACCAGCAGGTGCACAGTGCCGGTGTCCTGCAGTACCTGCCAATCAGCCGCCGCCAATCCAGAGCCATCGCCCAACACCAAGGCAATCAGGCCTGCCTCCCTGCCTTGGGCATCTACCGCCAGCAGGCGCTGACGCACACTGTCACGCCAGGCGGCGGTAGCCGGGGCCAGGCGCTCTCCGTCCTTTACCGTACCCGTGGCGCCGATGCGCTGGGCGAGCAGCCAGGCCTCCTGATCAAACCCATGAAAGTTCAGCAACCCGGCCGGCCGCTTGAGGGTGATTGCCAGGCGCCAGCGTTCACCGCTGCGCACGGGCGGCCCACCGCGCCAGGACACCCGGATGCGCTTGGGCAACCGAGCGTTACGCGACCGACTGTCGGTGAGTACGAAGCGCACGCCATCGCCCGTCTGTTGCGGCAGCCCGCTGACCTGCCCTTCCACCCAGCGTGTTTGCCCCTCCAGCGCGGGCCTGAGACGGTCATCCAGCGCCCACTGCGCGCTGATACAGGCCCAACTCAGCCCCAACAGAAAAAACGCCAAGGGATAAGTGCGAAACGGCAACAGCATCAAGGCCAACACCAGCAGGGCGATCAGCCAACCGGTCGGCGGCAATGCCGGTAAAAAGCGCAAGGCCAGCAACCCCAGCGCAAACGCGAACATCCCTGTCCTCATGGATCCTCCTTTTCGAGTGATCCACTCAGTCTTAGCCGGTTGTCCAATACGGCCTATGATGTTTTGTCACAAAGTCTGAATTTTCTGTTTATAGAATGCGGGCATACTTGCCCCTCGAACTGACCTGGACCCCTTATGCCCCGGCGCTTATTCAAACGATACATGCCTGACCCCAGCAGTATCAGGGAACACAAGTCATTACAGTTTCTCGGCACCTTGCTGCATGACCCGAACCTCTGGCACCTGAACCGGCATTCGGTCGCACGCGCAATGGCCGTGGGTTTGTTCGCGGCCTTTATCCCGATTCCGTTGCAGATGTTGCTGGCAGCCGTCCTGGCGATCACCGTGCGCGCCAATATGCCCATCGCGGTCAGCCTGGTATGGCTGACCAACCCGATTACCATGCCTGTGGTGTTTATCTGTACTTACATGACCGGCGCCTGGCTGATGAATGTGCCGCCGCGCAGCTTGCCGGATGACCTGACCTGGGAATGGATCAGCGGCCAATTGAGCACGTTATGGCAGCCGTTCCTGCTGGGTTCAGTGGTGTTGGGGCTGGTATTGGGCGCGATCGCGTACTGCCTGACCATGGGCTATTGGCGCTGGTGGGTGGCCCACCAATGGAAAAAACGCAAACAACGTCGCGCCTAGCAAGCCCGCAGGCGCAGATGCACCCGTAACCCTTGCCCGGTATTTTCTGCCCAGAGGCTACCGTCCTGGCGCTGCACGGCATTGCGCGCGATGCTCAGGCCCAGGCCGAAGCCACCATCGCCCGGGCGTGAACCGTCCAGCCGGGTAAAAGGTGCGAAGATCCGCTCCAGATCCCCTTCATCTATCCCGCCGCCCTGGTCCTCCAGCCACACATGCCAATAGTCACCTTCGCGACGCCCATCCAGGCTGACCACACCGCCCACGGGTGAGTGGCGGATGGCATTGCGCAGGATGTTTTCCAGCGCCTGGGCCAACGCGTTCAGGTTGCCTCGCACCCAGCAATCCGGGCCGAGCAGGCACGGCAGACGCGATGCCGGCCAATCGCTCTCGAAACACGCGTTTTCGCGCAGCATGTCCCACAAGGCCTGCAGCTGGATATCTTCCTGAGGCAGCGGCGCCCGTTCAGTGTCCAGCCAGGCCAGTTGCAGGCTGTCTTCGACCAGGCGTTGCATGGCGTCGATCTCACGGCCGAGGCGCTCGCGCAGTTGCGTCAGGTCTTGCTCACTGTCACAGGCCACCCGCAGACGACTCAGCGGTGTGCGCAGTTCGTGGGACATGTCCCGCAGCAGTTGCTGCTGCAACACCACGGTACCCTGCAAACGCTCGGACATATGGTCGAACGCACGGCCCAGCTCGCCCAATTCATCCCGGCGACTGGTCGCATCGTGGGATAACCGGGTATTCAATTGATCGGCACGCCAGGCGTTGGCCTGCTCACGCAGTTGATTCAGGGGCACGATCAGCAACCGATACAGGCCGACGCACAACAACAGGGTAAACAGACCGGGGATAACGCCATTGGTCACCACCCGCCAGAACAGCTGATAGCGCCCCGGCATGAAGCGCTGCGGCAACTCGATCACCAGCGAACCCGCGTTGGGGTCGACGGGGAACGGGATTTTCAGCCACGGCAGGCCTTTGACATGTCGGCTCACCGGCCAATCCAGGCCACGCAGAAAGGTCAGGCGCTGGCTTTCCTTATCGGTCAGCGGGTAACTGCTGAGCGACTGCAGGTCATTGCCGATCACGCCTATCCAGGTGGTTTCACGCTTGCCCATCGCCTGCAGCCAAGCGTCGACACCCGCACGTCCACCCTGACTCCACGCCTGCTCGGCACCGACTGCGTAGCCACTCAACGTGATCCGCGCTTCATCGGACAGGTAGGCGTTCTTCTGCTCCATGTACCGACCCCACGACCAACTGAGCCAGATCATCAGCAAACAGAAGGCGATCAACAGGCAGGCCAGCTTCCAGAACAACGAGTGCTTGCCCGGCAGCCGCTTCAAGGGGCGTTCAAAGGCTGTCATCGGCACCGCTCAGCACATAGCCTTTG
This sequence comes from Pseudomonas simiae, assembly GCF_000934565.1. Classification (NCBI taxonomy): domain Bacteria; kingdom Pseudomonadati; phylum Pseudomonadota; class Gammaproteobacteria; order Pseudomonadales; family Pseudomonadaceae; genus Pseudomonas; species Pseudomonas simiae. The sequence continues at coordinate 3,598,774 of NZ_CP010896.1, forward strand.
CCCCACACCGTACGCACTTCGCGCTCGGTGTAGCCGATGGCCTTGAGCTTGCGGCGGATCTGGCTGATGTGCATGTCGAGGCTGCGGTCATGGGGCGCGTAACCGCGTTGCAGCACATGCTGGTAAAGGAAGGGTTTGCTGAGGACTTCTTCAGCGTTGCGATGCAGGGTTTCCAACAGCCGGTATTCACTGCGGGTCAAGCCGGCCCAGTGCCCCAGGTGGAAGACATCGCACAATTGATCGTCGAAGCGCAGGGTGCGGGCATCGTCACGTGCGGGTGCCAGGCTCGGCAATGGGCGTCGGTCCAGGGCCACCCGGCGCAGGATGGCTTCAATGCGCACACGCAGCTCGATCATGCTGAACGGCTTGGGCAGGTAGTCATCGGCGCCCAGGCGGAAACCGCTGATGCGATCGGCCTCGGCCCCCAGTGCCGACATCAGGATCACCGGGATCGAATGGCTCTGACGCAGGTGGGTCAGGATCGACAACCCATCCAGCCCCGGCAGCAGGATATCCATCAGCACCACGTCAAACACTTGATTGCGCGCCATCTGCAGGCCTTGCTGGCCGTTCTGGCACCAGGTGACGTGGAAACCACAGCGGCCCAGGTGCTCCTGGACATAGGCGCCCAGCACGGGGTCATCTTCAATGGTCAGGACACTGGGTAGGCCAATCGCTGCGGGATTCATTAGTATCTGCAAGTCATTCTCAATCACTGATTATTCAAGATTCACCCGCCACAGGCAATCGCCACCGCGCGCCAAATGCCTTGAAGATTGCCGTATGTCATTAATTTGCAAGATTCCTCGCCGCGCAAATGGCTACACTGCGCAGGTGGCGCGGACCGGATGCCCGCGCAATTTCGTAGATATCAATGTGGTAGCAGGAGAGTGGCGTGCTGACAAGAATGGGGATAAAAGGCCGCGTACTGTTGCTGACCTTATTACCGACCAGCCTGATGGCCTCGTTGTTGGGGGGCTATTTCACCTGGATGCAGCTCTCGGAACTGCAGACCCAATTGCTGCAACGCGGCGAGATGATTGCTGAGCAATTGGCGCCGCTGGTCGCGCCCGCCCTCAGCGCGCGCAACACCGATCTGCTTGAGCGCATCGCCACTCAATCCCTGGAACAGCCGGACGTGCGTGCCGTGTCCTTCCTGAGCCCCGAACGCGCGTCCCTCGCCCACGCCGGCCCGACCATGCTCAACCAACCGCCGGTCGGCAACAGCTCTCACCTGCTGCAACGCACCGGCAATGACGCCACCCGCTATTTGCTGCCGGTGTTCGGGCGCCATCGCAACCTTGCCGGCGAGCTGATTCCGGATGAAGCCGACCGCCTGCTGGGCTGGGTCGAGGTGGAACTGTCCCACAACGGCATGTTGCTGCGCGGCTACCGCAGCCTGTTCGCCAGCCTGTTGCTGATCGCCATCGGCCTGATTTGCACCGCCGCGCTGGCGCTGCGCATCAGCCGCACGATCAATTCGCCGATCGGCCAGATCAAACAAGCCGTGGCTCAACTCAAGGACGGCAATCTGGAAACCCGCCTGCCGCCCCTGGGCAGCCAGGAACTGGACCAGCTCGCTTCCGGCATCAACCGCATGGCCGAGACCTTGCAGAATGCCCAGGAAGAACTGCAACACAGCATCGACCAGGCTACCGAGGACGTGCGCCAGAACCTGGAAACCATCGAGATCCAGAACATTGAGCTGGACCTGGCACGCAAGGAGGCCCTGGAGGCCAGCCGCATCAAATCGGAGTTCCTGGCCAACATGAGCCATGAGATCCGCACGCCGCTCAACGGCATCCTTGGCTTTACCCACTTATTGCAAAAAAGCGAGCTGACCCCACGCCAGCTCGACTACCTGGGCACCATCGAAAAGTCCGCCGACAACCTGCTGGGCATCATCAACGAGATCCTCGATTTCTCGAAAATCGAAGCCGGCAAGCTGGTGCTCGACAGCATCCCGTTCAACCTTCGGGACTTGCTGCAAGACACCCTGACCATCCTCGCACCCGCCGCCCATGCCAAACAGTTGGAACTGGTGAGCCTGGTGTACCGCGACACGCCGCTGGCGTTGGTCGGCGACCCGCTGCGCTTGAAGCAGATCCTCACCAACCTGATCAGCAACGCGATCAAGTTCACCCGCGAGGGCACCATCGTGGCCCGGGCAATGATCGAGGACGAACAGGAGGACAGCGTGCAATTGCGCATCAGCGTGCAGGACACCGGTATCGGCCTGTCCAGCCAGGACGTGCGCGCGCTGTTCCAGGCCTTCAGCCAGGCCGACAACTCGCTGTCGCGCCAACCCGGCGGCACGGGGCTGGGCCTGGTGATTTCCAAGCGCCTGATCGAGCAGATGGGCGGCGAAATCGGCGTCGACAGCACGCCGGGCGAAGGTTCGGAATTCTGGATCAGCCTGAACCTGCCCAAGACCCGCGACGACGTCGAAGACTTGCCTTCCGCGCCCCTGCTGGGTCATCGCGTCGCCGTGCTGGAAAACCACGAACTGGCACGCCAGGCACTGCAACATCAATTGGAAGACTGCGGCCTGGAAGTCACCCCGTTCAATAGCCTGGAAAGTCTGACCAACGGCATCACCAGCGCCCATCAGACCGAACAGGCCATCGACCTGGCGGTGCTCGGCGTGACGGCCAACGACATCCCGCCCGAACGCCTCAACCAGCACCTGTGGGACCTCGAACACTTGGGCTGCAAAGTGCTGGTGCTGTGCCCCACCACCGAGCAGATGCTGTTCAACCAGTCTGTGCCCAACCCCAACAGCCAGTTGCAGGCCAAGCCGGCGTGCACGCGCAAACTGCGCCGTGCGCTGTCCGACCTGATCAGCCCGCGTCCGTCGCGCAGTGAACCGGGCGAACCGTTGTCCAGCCGTGCGCCGCGCGTATTGTGCGTGGATGACAATCCGGCGAACCTGCTGCTGGTACAGACCCTGCTGGAAGACATGGGCGCGCGGGTGCGTGCCGTGGAAAGCGGTTATGCCGCCATCGACGCCGTGAAACAGGACACCTTCGACCTGGTGCTGATGGACGTACAAATGCCCGGCATGGATGGCCGCCAGAGCACCGAGGCGATCCGCCAGTGGGAAAGCGAACGCAGCGGCACGCCATTGCCAGTGGTCGCCCTCACCGCCCACGCCATGGCCAACGAAAAACGCGCCTTGCTGCAAAGCGGCATGGACGATTACCTGACCAAACCCATCAGCGAGCGGCAGCTGGCTCAGGTGGTATTGAAGTGGACCGGCCTGGCCCTGCGCAATCAAGGCCCGGAACGCGTAGCGGATGGCCTCGGCCCCGGCGTACAACTGCCTGTGCTTGACCATGAAGAAGGCCTGCGCCTGGCCGCCGGTAAGGCGGATCTGGCGGCGGACATGCTCGCCATGTTGCTCGCCTCCCTGGAGGCCGACCGACTCGCCATCACCATTGCGCGTGACGCCAACGACAACAACGCCCTGATCGAGCGTGTGCACCGACTGCATGGTGCCACCCGTTATTGCGGCGTACCGCAACTGCGGGCCGCCTGCCACCGCGCCGAAACCCTGCTCAAGCAGGACGACGCCAAGGCCCAGCATGCCTTGGACGAACTGGACATGGCCATCGCCCGACTCGCCAGTGAAGCGCGGGTCAACGCCTGATTTTGCACAGGTACCGGCGTTTGTGGTGAGCGGGCTTGTCGGCTCGCCGTATCGCGCGAGCGGGGCAAGCCCGCTCACCACAAACGCCTGTGCCTTCATTTGTCATTGCAGGGAGCATTTCCATGCGCGTCATTCTTTTCAGCAGCCAGACCTACGACCGCGACAGTTTCCTCGGCGAACCGCTGCCGCCTGGCCTGGAGCTTCAGTTCCAGCCAGCCCGTCTCAATCTGGACACCGTAGCCCTGGCCGAGCATCACGAAGTGGTCTGCGCCTTTATCAACGACGACCTCAGCGCCCCGGTCCTGGAGCATCTGGCCAAGGGTGGCACGCGGTTGATCGCCTTGCGTTCGGCGGGTTACAACCATGTGGACCTGGCCTGCGCCAAGCGCCTGGGCCTGACCATCGTGCGGGTACCGGCGTATTCGCCCCATGCGGTGGCCGAGCATGCGGTCGCACTGATCCTCGCCCTCAACCGTCGACTGCACCGGGCCTACAACCGCACCCGCGATGGCGATTTCAGCCTGCATGGCCTCACCGGGTTCGACCTGGTGGGCAAGACCGTCGGCGTGGTTGGCACCGGGCAGATCGGCGCTACGTTTGCCAAAATCATGGCCGGCTTCGGCTGCCAGTTGCTCGCCTATGACCCCTTCCCCAACCCGCAGGTACAGGCCCTGGGCACGCGCTACGTGAGCCTGCCCGAACTGCTCGCCCAGGCACAGATCATCAGCCTGCATTGCCCGCTCACCGCCGACAGCAAGCACTTGATCAACGCCCGCTCCCTGGCGCAGATGCAGCCGGGCGCGATGCTGATCAACACAGGTCGCGGCGGCCTGGTCGACACCCCGGCGCTGATTGAGGCGCTCAAGGACGGCCAGCTCGGCTATCTGGGACTCGATGTGTATGAAGAAGAGGCCCAGCTGTTTTTCGAGGACCGCTCCGACCTGCCCCTGCAGGACGACGTCCTCGCGCGCCTGCTGACCTTCCCCAATGTGATCATCACCGCCCACCAGGCGTTCCTCACGCGCGAGGCCCTGGCGGCGATTGCCGGCACCACCCTGGCCAACATTGCCGCCTGGGCCGATGGGCGGGCGCAGAACCTTGTCGAAGGATGATCAGCGGTCACATACCGGGCTCATGATGAGCCAGCACCGTGATAGGATGCCGCGCCTATTTGGAGGATCCATGGCCGAACACGATTTCCGCTTCAGTTTGCTGAGCCCGCAACACACCCTGATCGAATGCCGCGCCCTGGTGCCGGGCCGTTATCAGGTCACTGGCAACGGTGGTTCGATCAAGCACGGCGACGTGCTGATCGTCACCTTGCGCGGTAGTAAAACCCTGTCGATGCGCCTCACCGTCGAAGGTGACGCGCGCTACTCCATCCGCCCGGCAGGCCAGTGGGTCGCCATGGCCCAGGGGCCGAAGTTCGGCGAGTTGGAGATTCACACCTGGAAGGTCAACTGCGACAGCTGCGAGGCCGTGCTGGAGTTCGAATTCGCGGTGGAAACCAAGCTGACCAAAGAGCCGCTGCAACCCGCCGCGAATGCGCGCATTGCCGAACTGGGCTGGGCCAGCGAGGGTGACAAGCACCGCTGCCCGAAATGCCAGAAGGCCGCGCAATGAGAGGCCTGCTTCTGCTCGCCGCCATCGGTGCGGCCCTGACGGGTTGCGCCGGGGATTCGGTCAAGCTCAAGCAGGATCACAGCTACGTGGTGGAATGGATTGGTGAACGCCCGCTGATGGACTATGCGCACCTGACCGTCACCCTTGGCGCCGATGGCCGCGCCTACGGCAATGGCGGCTGCAACCACTGGTTTGCGCCCTACACCGTCGACGGCGACAGCCTCAGCTTCGGCAAGATCGGCAGCACCCGCAAACTCTGCGCCGAGGCCCTGATGGAGCAGGAACACCGCTTCTTCCAGGCCCTGCAAGGCGTGCAGCGTTGGGATATCTCGCCCATCGAGCAGACGCGGTTCTGGCCGGCCGAAGGCAAGCCGATCCGCTTGTGGCTCGAAGAAGGCTGATTTACCCAATCGATGGATTGATGGAAGCTGAATGTGGGAGGGGGCTTGCCCCCGGTAGCGGTGGATCAGTCAATATATTATTGCTGACATGCCGTCATCGGGGGCAAGCCCCCTCCCACAGGTGTTTTGAGTCGTGGTTTTAGCCGCGCAAGGCCTTGAGCTTGGCCAACACCCCTTCCGCTGTCTGCTCACCCATCAACTGCTCACGTACCTTGCCCTTGTCATCAATGATGTAGGTCACCGGCAATGCTTCGCTGCGTGGAATATCGAAAATCTCTTCCGGGTTCTGCGCCAGCACCGTGAACTTGATGCCCAGCTTGTCGCTGGCGGCTTTCAGTTCTTCGCCCTGCACGTTGTCGAAATTGACCCCAAATACGCCTACGTTCTGCGCCTTCAACTGCTCGGCCAACGCATTGAGTTCGGGGATTTCCGTACGGCACGGGCCACACCATTCGGCCCAGTAGTTGACCACCAGCCATTGCTTGTCCAGGCGTTCGGAAGCTACCTTCTTGCCATATTGGTCAACGCCGTAATCGTTACCGCAGCCGCTGAGCAGCAGGGTTGTGATGATCGCCAATGCTCCGATCAGTCGCCTTGTCATGGGGTAATCCTTCGCAAAAATGAACGTTGGCTGCGACCTATCGCCTCTTACGGTTTAAGGACAGGTCGCTGCGCGGGTAGAATACCTGCCACCTTACGCAAGATGCGACCCGCACATGACCGATCTGACGCTTTATCACAACCCGCGCTGCTCGAAATCCCGCGGTGCGCTGGAACTGCTGGAAGCCCGCGGCCTCACTCCGACGGTGGTGCGCTACCTGGAAACCCCGCTGGACGCCGCGCAATTGAAGGCGTTGCTGGGCAAGCTGGGCATCAGCGCCCGCCAACTGCTACGCACGGGTGAAGATGAATACAAAACCCTCAACCTGGCGGACGCCAGCCTCAGCGAAGCACAGTTGATTGCCGCCATCGCCGAGCATCCGAAGCTGATGGAACGCCCTATCCTGGAAACCGCCGACACCGCCATCATTGGCCGTCCGCCGGAAAACGTGCTGGAGATTCTGCCGTGACGTCGCCGTATGTGCTGGTGCTGTATTACAGCCGCAATGGCTCGGTGAGCGAAATGGCCCGGCAGATTGCCCGGGGCATCGAGCAAGGCGGCATGGAAGCCCGGCTGCGCACCGTGCCGGCGATCTCCACCGAGTGCGAAGCCGTGGCGCCGAGTATTCCAGAGGAAGGCGCGCTGTACGCCAGCCTCGATGACTTGAAGCACTGCTCGGGCCTGGCCCTGGGCAGCCCGACCCGCTTCGGCAACATGGCCGCGCCGCTCAAGTATTTCCTCGACGGCACCAGCAACCTGTGGCTTACCGGTGCCCTGGTCGGCAAGCCGGCTGGGGTGTTCACCTCTACCGCCAGCCTGCACGGCGGCCAGGAAACCACGTTGATGTCGATGCTGTTGCCGCTATTGCACCACGGCATGCTCATCACCGGCCTGCCCTACAGCGAACAGGCGTTACTCGACACCCAGGGCGGCGGCACGCCGTATGGCGCCAGCCACCATGCCGGGCCTGACGGCAAGCGCTTGCTCGATCAACATGAAATCGCCCTGTGCCGCGCACTCGGCCTGCGCCTGGCCACCACCGCCACGCTGCTGGAGAACGGCCGTGGCCAGAAAGCCTAAGGTCCTGCCGCCCCAGGCGTGGCTGGAGCCGCGGGTCAAGCTGGCGCGCGTGCTGAGCCTGCTGGCGTTTTTCGGCTTGGTGGGGTTGCTGTGCGTGTACTACCTGTTCGTTGCTGATCTGCACGGCGCACGGCCGTGGGTGATCCTGCTGATCGAACTGGTGCCGCTGCTGGTGCTGACGCCGGGCATGCTGCTGGGCAGCGCGCGCGGGCATTCGTGGATGTGCTTTGTGGTGAATTTGTACTTCATCAAGGGCGCGCTGGCGGCCTATGACCCGAACCGGCAGTGGTTCGGGGTACTTGAGATGCTGGCGAGCCTGGCGGTGTTTTGTACGGCGTTGTTGTATGTGCGGTGGCGGCATCAGTTGAATCGGCGATTGGTTGAAGCCCGCGACGCCTGAAACTCAGCCTTCGCGAGCAAGCCCACTCCCACATTTGGATGCATTCCCCTGTGGGAGCGGGCTTGCCCGCGAAAGCATCAACGTGGTCTCAATGATTCACCGTATACGCCAGCATCATCGACAACTGGCACATCGGCCGCCCACTCTCGGCATGCCACTGGTTGAACGCCCCCTGCACCGTCGCCAGGTCGCGCAGGCTGGTCGGCGCCTTGTCGACAATCTTCTGCGCGTTCAGCGCCGCCACCACGTCATAACTCGGCACAAAGGTGTCCTTGCCGACCATGCGCAGGAAGCGCGGCGCTGACAGCCCGCCGAGCTGGTGACCATGCTTGCTCAGGTATTTCCACAACCCGACGATATCGGTCACCGGCCAATCGGCGACAAACGCGCCGAAACTGCCCTTCTCCTGCTCGATGTCGAGAATCATCTGCGCATTGCGCGGTACGCTCTTGAGCTTGCCCAAGTGACGGATGATGCGCGTGTCCTGCATCAGCCGCTCCAGGTGCTCGGCGCCCATCAGCACGACCTTTTCCGGGTCAAAACCGAAGAACACCTGCTCGAAGGCCGGCCACTTGGCGTCCACTACGCTGTGCTTCAAGCCCGCACGAAACACACGCAACGCCAGGGTCGACAGGTAGCGATCATCGCTGATCTTGCGCAATTGCGCCGGGGTCTTGGGTACAGGCAGGTGGGCTTCCAGCTCGGCCGCCGAACCGAATCGGTTCAGACAGTATTCGTGCAGCCACTTGTAATCGCGCATGCCCTCTCCTAGCAATTGAATTGAAAACGGCGCCCGCAAGCGCCGTGTGTCAGAGCGTTGAATCGACTCAGAGGTTCACAACATTGACGAAGCGCGACGCAGCGGTCTCATCAATCTTCAAGCTGGTGAAGTCGAACAGGTTACGATCGGCCAACTGCGAGGGAATCACATTCTGCAGGCTGCGGAAGATGCTTTCGGTACGGCCTGGGGTCTTGCGCTCCCAGTCCACCAGCATTTCCTTGACCACCTGGCGCTGCAGATTCTCCTGGGAGCCGCACAGGTTGCACGGAATGATCGGGAATTGCTTGAAGTCGGAGTAGGCCTGGATGTCCTTCTCGTTGCAATACGCCAGCGGGCGGATCACCACGTTGCGCCCGTCATCGGCGCGCAGCTTGGGCGGCATGGCCTTGAGTGAGCCGTTGAAGAACATGTTGAGGAAGAAGGTCTCGACGATATCATCGCGATGATGACCCAGTGCCATCTTGGTCGCACCGATCTCGTCGGCGAACGTGTACAGCGTGCCACGGCGCAGGCGCGAGCACAGCGAGCAGGTGGTCTTGCCCTCCGGAATCAGCTCCTTGACCACCGAGTAGGTGTCTTTTTCGACGATGTGATACTCGACACCCAGCGCCTTGAGGTAGGCCGGCAGCACGTGCTCAGGGAAACCCGGTTGTTTCTGGTCCATGTTGACGGCGACGATCTCGAATGTGATCGGCGCGACCTTTTGCAGGTGCAGCAGCACGTCGAGCATGGTGTAGCTGTCTTTGCCGCCGGAGAGGCAGACCATGACCTTGTCGCCGTCCTCGATCATGTTGAAATCGGCGACCGCTTCCCCGGCCAGGCGACGCAGGCGTTTTTGCAGTTTGTTCTGGTTGACCGTAAGAGTGCCCATGGCGCTTGGATCCGCTAGAGGTGTGTGACGAAAAGCCGGTTATTTTACGCAAAAAAACCATCAAAAGGGCTAGCGGTAAAAGACCTCGCCGCGATTAAGCTCAATGTTTACAGCGCAATTTGCTCTAAAGGCCCTACAGTTATTCCGGTCATCACTTCCTATACTGCGACTAGAGGTCGCACATCTATCCGGACCTTTGAGGCCATTTGGCCCGTGGGCGCTCCGATGGGGGGCGATGGTAATAACGACAGGAGTGACTGGCATGATCCATCACGTCGTGGGGCTGTTTACCCATCCCGACCAGGAATGGCGGGAAATCCGTGGCGATAAAGAAGAAAGCATCGGCCACATGTACCTCACTCACACCTTGATTCTTGCGGCGATCCCCGCCGTATCCGCCTTTATCGGCACCACCCAGGTCGGCTGGGTCATCGGCAATCGCGCACCGGTGATGCTGACCCAGGAAAGCGCCTTGTGGATGACCCTCATGTCTTACGCCGCCATGCTCGGCGGCGTGGCGGTAATGGGCGCGTTTGTCCACTGGATGGCACGCACCTACGACGCCAACCCCAGCATGGCGCGTTGCGTGGCCTTTGCCACCTACACCGCTACGCCGTTGTTTATCGGTGGGCTGGCCGCGCTCTATCCGCATATGTGGCTGGGCATGGTCGTGGGTACGGCGGCCATTTGTTACACGGTGTACTTGCTCTATGTCGGGCTGCCGACCTTCATGAACATCGACCCCGATGAAGGCTTCCTGTTTTCCAGCTCGGTACTGGCCGTGGGCCTGGTGGTCCTGGTGGCAATCATGGCGTTTACCGTGGTCGTCTGGGGCCTGGGCGTGGGCCCTATCTACACCAACTGACCTTTTCAACCCCCAGGCAAAGCCACCGCAAGGTGGCTTTGTGCATCATGCATGACCATTCGGCGCCTGACAGATTCGGAAACACCCAGCTTTGCGGCATACTGGACGTCTCTGGAGATATGTACAGCATGCCCGAGCAACTCAATACCCGCGTCGAAGATTGTTTCCTGCAAGCCGAATCCTTTTTCAAACGAAGCTTCAAACGCCCCCAGGTCAGCCTCAAGCTGCGTGGGCAAAAGGCCGGTGTCGCGCATTTGCACGAGAACCTGCTGCGTTTCAACCCACAGTTGTACCGTGAAAACAGCCAGCACTTCCTGAAACAGACCGTGGCCCACGAAGTCGCGCACCTGATTGCCCACCAATTGTTTGGCGAACGTATCCAGCCCCATGGCGAGGAATGGCAATTGATCATGCGCGGGGTCTACGAACTGCCGCCGGATCGTTGCCATACCTATGAGGTGAAGCGTCGTCAGGTGACTCGCTATATCTATCGTTGCCCGTGTGCCGATAGCGACTTTCCGTTTTCGTCGCAGCGACATGGCATGGTGGCTCAGGGGCGGCGGTATTTGTGTCGCAGGTGTCGGCAGACGCTGGTGTTTACCGGGGAAACTCGGGTGGAGTGAGGGCCTCTTCGCGAGCAAGCCCGCTCCCACATTCGCCTGTATTCCAAGGTCAGAACACGTTCGGTTGTGGGAGCGGGCTTGCTCGCGAAAGCGTCAGATCAGGCACTACCCAACCACCTTGGCCTGTCGCAGCTCGGCTATCCGCTGGGCACTAAGCCCCAGCTCCACCAACACCTCATCACTGTGTGCGCCCACGGCAACGCCAATATGCCGAGGCGCCGGTAACCCGTCGGAAAACTTCAACGGACAGGCAAGCTGCGACTGGGTCGAGCCGTCGCCCCGCGGCACCTGGCTGACCAGCGCACGCGCCTTCAACTGCGGATGCGCCACGGCTTCGCTCAGGGTCAACACCGGTTCCACACAGGCATCTGTCGCGGCAAACAGCGCACACAGCTCATCAAAACTGCGCTTTTCAAACTCGACCTGCAGCGCCTGCTTGAGGGCTTTTTGCTGTTCCGGCTTGGGCGACAAACCTTGCGCGGCCAGTTCGGGGCGGCCCAAGGCTGTGCAGAGTTGTTGCATAAACGCCGGTTCCAGGCTGCCCACCGACATCCAACGCCCATCCCGTGACCGGTAATAGTCGTAGAAACTACCGCCATTGAGCACATGGCTTTCCCACTCAGGCTCCACCCCACACGCCAGGTAACCCGCGCCGGCCATCGCGTTCAGGCTGAACGAGCAATCGGTCATGCTCACATCCAGGTATTGCCCCACCCCGCTCTGCTGCCGAGCGATGACCGCCGCCAGCAACCCCACCACCGCATGCAGCGAACCACCGCCCACGTCCGCCAACTGCACGCCGAGGGGCAAAGGCCCGGCGTCCTGGCGCCCGGTGTAGCTGGCCACTCCGGCGAGCGCCAGGTAATTGATATCGTGCCCGGCGCGGTCCTTATAGGGGCCAGTCTGGCCGTAACCGGTGATCGCCACATAAATCAGCCGGGGGTTGATCGCCTTCAGTGCCTCATAGCCCAACCCTAGGCGATCCATTACCCCAGGTCGGAATTGTTCGAGCAGAATGTCGTAGTCGTTCACCAGTGCCCGTACGATCTCCAGCGCCTCGGCCTGCTTGAGGTCCAGTGCCAGACTGCGCTTGTTACGATTGAGGTAGGCGTGGCTGGCCGAAGTGCCCTGATCATGGGGCGGCAGCACCCGCAACAGGTCCATGCGTGTGGGCGACTCGATACGCAGCACTTCGGCGCCCATGTCCGCCAGCATCAGGGAGGCAAACGGGCCGGGCAGCAGGGTGGAAAAATCCAGCACTTTGAGGGACGCCAAGGGACCTGACATGGGCACTCCATTTCCGTTTCGACTGCCCACAGACTAGGCAGCCTTGCCCCTGAGGGCAATCGCCGGAACGGTCACCGACAGTGACCGTTTTGATCACGGCGGGCTTTTTCGTGGCGGCGGCTTTATCATTGGCTCACGTTTGCTTGCAGAGTGTTCCATGAAGTTTGCGATTGCAGTGTTTTCCGCCGCCCACGCGCCCTCCTCGCGCCGTGCCCTGCTGTTCGCCCAGGCGGCATTGGCCGGCGGGCATGAGATTGTGCGGCTGTTTTTCTATCAGGACGGCGTGCACAGCGCGTCCAGCAACATCGTTGCGCCTCAAGATGAGCAAGACATCGCCCGACAATGGCGCGAGTTTGTCAGCCAGCACTCGCTTGATGGCGTGGTGTGCATTGCCGCCGCCTTGCGCCGCGGCGTGCTCAACCAGGAGGAAGCCACGCGTTATCAGCGCAGCGCGGTCAACCTCGACGCACCTTGGGCGTTGTCGGGCCTGGGGCAGTTGCACGATGCCGCCCAGTCCGCCGACCGCCTGATCTGTTTTGGAGGGGCGTGATATGTCCAAATCTCTTTTGGTGATCAGCCGCCAGTCGCCGTGGTCCGGGCCAAGCGCCCGCGAAACGCTGGACATCGTGTTGGCCGGCGGCGCTTTCGATCTGCCGATCGGCCTGCTGTTCCTCGATGACGGTGTGTTCCAGCTCGCGCCGCACCAGGACGCCAAAGCCGTGCAGCAAAAAGACCTCAGCGCCAACCTTCAAGCACTGGGTCTGTTCGGCATTGATGAAGTGTTCGCCTGCAGCCACAGCCTGGCCGAGCGCGGTCTCTCAACACCCGCCAACGCCCAGCCGCTGGACACTGCAGCGATCTGCGAACTGATTGACCGTTACGACCAGGTGATTACCCTCTGATGTCGACTCTACATGTGGTATCCCATTCCCCGTTTACCGATAGCCGCCTCGCAAGCTGCCTGCGCATCTGCGGCGCCACGGACGCCATCCTGCTCTGCGGCGATGGCGCCTATGGGCTGCACAACGCGGCGCTGCAAACAAAGGGCGTGAAGGTGTTTGTGCTGGCCGAAGACATGCAGGCCCGCAATCTGCCGCTCCCGGACTGGGCCGACAGCGTGGACTACCCAGGCTTCGTGCAATTGTCGATTGACTACGACAAGGTCAACACCTGGCTATGAACACCCTGACCGTAGGCGCACGCACCCTGGAACTGGACAAGGACGGCTACCTGGCCCACCTGGACGACTGGTCCGCTGACGTCGCCAATGCCCTGGCCGCCGCCGAAGCTTTGGAGCTGACCGAGGCCCACTGGGAAATCCTCGAATTGCTGCGCCAGTTTTATGCCGAATTCCAGCTGTCACCGGCCACACGCCCGTTGATCAAGTACACGGCCTTGAAACTCGGCCCGGAAAAGGGCAACAGCCTGCACCTCAACAAACTGTTCAACGGCACTCCCGCCAAACTCGCCGCCAAACTGGCGGGCCTGCCCAGGCCGACGAATTGCTTATGACCGACTTTGCCCCGCTGACCCTCGAAACCCCTGCCGAGCACCCGTTTGCGCAGTTCGTGCGCATCCTGGGCAAAGGCAAGCGCGGTGCGCGCAACCTCACCCGCGAGGAAGCGCGCGAAGCCATGGGCATGTTGCTCGACGAAAAAGTCGAAGACACCCAGCTCGGCGCCTTCCTGATGCTGCTGCGCCACAAGGAGGAAAGCCCGGAAGAACTCGCCGGTTTCACTGAGGCCGTGCGCGAACGCCTGGCCGCCCCGGCGCTGAACGTGGATGTCGACTGGCCAACCTATGCCGGAAAGAAGCGCCATCTGCCGTGGTATCTGCTGGCGGCCAAGTGCCTGGCGCAAAATGGCGTGCGTATTCTCATGCACGGCGGCGGCGCACACACGGCGGGGCGGCTGTACACCGAGCAATTGCTGGAAGGTTTGCAGATCCCGCTATGCCGTAACTGGCAGCAGGTCGAGAGCGCCTACACGCAAGGCAACCTGGCGTTTATCCCGCTGGGTGACTGGGCGCCGCAACTGCAACGCATGATCGACCTGCGCAACACCCTGGGCCTGCGCTCGCCTATCCACTCCCTGGCGCGTTTGCTCAACCCCCTGAATGCCCGCCTGGGCCTGCAAAGTATTTTCCACCCCGGTTACCAGGGCGTGCACCGCGATGCCAGCGGCCTGCTCGGCGACAACGTAATCGTGGTGAAGGGTGATGGCGGCGAGATCGAGATCAACCCTGACTCGGCGAGCCACCTGTACGGCACCACCGGCGGCGAAAGCTGGGACGAGGAGTGGGCCGCCCTCTCCGCCCAGCGCCACGTCAAACCGGCCACACTCGAGCCGGAACACCTGAAGGCGTTGTGGCGCGGTGATGTCGAAGACAGTTATCCGCAATTGGCCTTGATCGCGACCATGGCCCTGGCGTTGCGCGGCCTGGGCCATTCACGCGAACAGGCGTTCATCCTGGCCCAGCAATACTGGGATGCGCGAGACAAATCGATTTAATCGATCATTAACGTCCGGTCTTTGCGCTTTTAGTTCGAACTCAGCCCTTTAGACTGGGCTCCAACGCTTAATAGTCGAGGAGCCAGTCATGGGTTTGCTGATCGAAGGACACTGGAAAGACCAGTGGTACGAAAGTAGCGCAGACGGCGCATTCCAACGGGAACAGGCGCAACGCCGGAACTGGGTGACCGCCGACGGCGCGCCAGGCCCGAGCGGCGAAGGCGGTTTCAAGGCCGAGGCCGGCCGTTATCATCTCTACGTCTCCCTGGCCTGCCCGTGGGCCCATCGCACCCTGATCCTGCGCAAGCTCAAGGGCCTGGAAAGCCTGATTGATGTATCTGTGGTCAGTTGGCTGATGCTGGAAAACGGCTGGACCTTCGACAAGGCCCACGGCTCGACCGGCGACAAGCTGGATGATTTTGACTTCATGCACCAGCGCTACACCGCTGACACTGCCGATTACACCGGGCGCGTCACCGTGCCAGTGCTGTGGGACAAGAAGCTCAAGCGCATCGTCAGCAATGAATCGGCGGAGATCATCCGCATGTTCAACAGCGCGTTCAATGAGTTGACCGGCAATACCCTCGACTTCTACCCCGAGCCGCTGCGCGCGACCATCGACGCGCTGAACGAGCGCATCTACCCCGCCGTGAACAACGGCGTATACCGCGCAGGCTTTGCCACGTCGCAGCAGGCGTATGACGGTGCGTTTGAGGATGTGTTTGCCGAGCTGGATCACCTGGAACATCATCTGGGTGACCATCGCTACCTGGCCGGTGAATACCTGACCGAGGCGGATGTACGGCTGTTCACCACGCTGATTCGCTTTGATGCGGTGTATTACAGCCACTTCAAATGCAACCTGCGCAGGATTGCGGACTATCCGAACCTGTCGAATTGGCTGAGGGAGATGTATCAGTGGCCGGGGGTGGCCGAGACGGTGGATTTCGAGCATATCAAAGGGCATTACTATGCCAGTCACCGCACGATCAACCCGACGGGGATTGTGCCGAAGGGGCCGTTGCAAGCGTTTGATACTGCGCATGATCGTGGGCGGCTAAACGGCAGAGCTGTCTGGGGCTGATCCAGATGCAGTGCTGTGTCTGAAGGCGTCATCGGGAGCAAGCCCCCTCTCACGTTGGCATGCATTCCAATATGAGAGGGGGCTTGCTCCCGATGCTTTTAAGGCTCAAACCTGGGACTGCGCGCCTTCAAACCACTTGAGCTTCTCGCGCAACACCACCACCTCACCGACGATCACCAGTGTCGGCGCATGCACTTCATGCTCCGCCACCAGGCGCGGCAGGTCCGCCAGGGTGCCGGTAAATACACGCTGGTTGGACGTGGTGCCCTGCTGGATCAGCGCTGCGGGGGTGTCCGATGCACGCCCGTGCTTGATCAGTTGCTCACAGATGATCGGCAAGCCAATCAAACCCATGTAGAACACCAGGGTCTGCGACGGCCCCACTAGATCCTGCCAAGGCAGGTCTGACGTCCCGTTCTTCAAATGCCCGGTAATAAAACGTACCGACTGGGCATAGTCACGGTGAGTCAGCGGAATCCCGGCATAGGCCGCGCAACCACTGGCTGCGGTGATTCCCGGTACGACCTGGAACGGGATGCCATGGGCAGCCAACTCCTCGATCTCTTCGCCACCCCGGCCAAAGATAAACGGGTCGCCACCTTTGAGGCGCAGCACACGCTTGCCTTGCTTGGCCAAATCCACCAGTTGCTGGTTGATCTGGTCTTGCGGCACGGCATGATCGGCACGACGCTTGCCGACGTAAATTCGCTCGGCATCACGGCGGCACAGTTCGAGAATCGCCGGAGCGACCAGGCGGTCATACAGCACCACGTCGGCTTGCTGCATCAGGCGCAGGGCGCGGAAGGTCAGCAGGTCGGGATCACCCGGCCCTGCGCCCACCAAATAGACTTCGCCCGGCGCGTAGGGTGGCGCGCCGTTGACCTTCTCGATCAGCAAGCGTTCGGCTTCATCGCCCTGCCCGGCCAACTGACGGTCGGCGATCGGGCCCTGGAAAACCTCTTCCCAAAACGCACGACGCTGCTGAACATCCGGGTACAAGCCTTTGACCTGGGCACGAAAACGCGCCGCCAACCCCGCCAACTGACCATAGGTGGACGGAATCCAGGTTTCCAGCTTCGCTCGGATCAGGCGTGCCAGCACCGGCGCATCGCCGCCGCTGGACACTGCGATCACCAACGGTGAACGGTCAACAATCGCCGGGAAGATCACGCTGCACAAGGCTGGCGCATCCACCACGTTAACCGGCACGCAACGGCGCTTGGCATCGCTGGACACTTGTGCGTTCAGCGGCTCGTCGTCTGTGGCCGCAATGATCAGGGTGCAACCGTCGAGGTCCGCCTCCTGATAACCGCGTAAAATCAACTCCCCGCCACTCTCCAGTACCCGTTCACGCAACTGGTCTTCGATCTGGGGAGCAACAACCCGCAGCAACGCACCGGCATCGGCCAGCAGCCGGGATTTGCGCAAGGCAATCTCCCCGCCACCGACGACCAACACACGACTGCCGCGCAGGTTATGAAACAGCGGCAGAAATTCCATTTAGCGGATGACCTCAACGCCCGCCATGTAAGGCTTGAGCACTTCCGGTACACGGATCGAACCGTCAGCCTGCTGGTAGTTTTCCAGCACTGCCACCAGGGTACGGCCTACCGCAAGGCCGGAACCGTTAAGGGTGTGCACCAGCTCCGGCTTGCCGGTTTCCGGGTTACGGAAACGCGCCTGCATGCGACGGGCCTGGAAATCACCGCAGTTGGAGCACGACGAAATCTCGCGGTACTTGTCCTGGCTCGGCACCCACACTTCAAGGTCGTAGGTCTTCACGGCGCTGAAACCCATGTCGCCGGTGCACAGCGCCAGCACACGGTACGGCAGCTCCAGCAATTGCAGGACGCGTTCGGCGTTGGCGGTCAGGCCTTCCAGGGCTTCCATGGACGTCGACGGCTCGACCACTTGCACCATCTCGACCTTGTCGAACTGGTGCTGGCGGATCATGCCGCGGGTGTCACGGCCCGATGCGCCGGCTTCGCTGCGGAAGCACGGGCTGTGGGCCACGAACTTGATCGGCAGTTGCTTGGCGTCGAGGATCTCGCCGGCGACGATGTTGGTCAGCGACACTTCGGCGGTCGGAATCAGGTACAGGTCGGCTTCGCCGTCGCGGCTGATCTTGAACAGGTCCTCTTCGAACTTCGGTAACTGGCTGGTGCCCATCAACGCCGGCGCCTGCACCAGATACGGGGTGTAGGCTTCTTCGTAACCGTGCTCGCCGGTGTGCAGGTTGATCATGAACTGCGCCAGGGCACGGTGCATGCGCGCAATCGGACCGCGCAGCAAGGCAAAGCGCGCGCCGGACATCTTGGCCGCGGTTTCGAAATCCAGGCCGCCGGTCAATTCGCCCAGGGCGACGTGGTCCTTGATCTCGAAATCAAAGGCGGTTGGCGTGCCCCAGCGACGCACTTCGACGTTACCGTCTTCATCTTCGCCAATCGGCACGGATTCGTGCGGGATGTTGGGGATGCCCAGCAGGATCGAATCCAACTCGGACTGGATTTTTTCCAGCTCGACTTTACCGTCGGACAGCTCAGTGCCCATGCGCTCGACATCCGCCATCAGCGGCGCGATGTCTTCACCGCGCTGCTTGGCCTGACCGATGGATTTGGAACGCGCATTACGTTCAGCCTGCAGTGCTTCGGTGCGGGTCTGGACGGTCTTGCGCTGTTCTTCCAGCGCTTCGATGCGCGCAACATCCAAGGCAAAGCCACGGGATGCCAGGCGGTCCGCTACGTCCTGAAGGTTGCTACGTAACAGTTTGGAATCGAGCATGTCGGTCTCTCGTTTATCAAAGTTTGGTCAAGGACAGGCCAGCCCAGGTGGCGAGCAGCCCGCCGAACACGCTGATGCCCAGGTACCCGAAGGCTATCAGGGTCTGCCCGCTTTCCAGCAGGCGCAGCGTATCCAGTGAAAAGGATGAAAAGGTCGTCAGACCGCCTACAAAGCCGACAATCAAGCCAGCCCGAATTTCAATCGGTACTTCCGGGCGCAACAGGAACCAGCCATACAACAGCCCGATGATCAAACAGCCCACCAGGTTGACCGCCAGGGTCGCCGCATAAAAATGCTTCGGCCAGTTGGCGCTGACCCAGGTGCTAGTGGCGAAACGCAATAATGTACCAGCGATGCCGGCTGCGGACACGGCTAGAATCGTCTTGAACACTACTTTCTCCGTTGTTTAGGGCTGAGTCGATCGAGTTCGGCGAGGTGATTGAGCTTTTCACCGATCTTCAGCTCCAGGCCACGGGGCACCGGCTGATAAAGCGGAAGTGGCTCAAGGTCATCGGGGAAGTAGTCTTCACCGGCCGCATAGGCGTCCGGCTCATCGTGGGCGTAGCGGTATTCATCCCCATAACCCAGTTGTTTCATCAGCTTGGTCGGCGCGTTGCGCAGGTGCATCGGCACTTCGAGGGAGCCGTATTCGGCGGCGGCGCGCAAGGCCGACTTGAAGCCCATGTACACCGCGTTGCTTTTCGGCGCGCAGGCCAGGTAAGTGATGGCCTGGGCCACTGCCAGCTCGCCTTCCGGGCTGCCGAGGCGCTCCTGCACGTCCCAGGCGGCGAGGCACAGGCTCAGTGCGCGTGGGTCGGCGTTGCCGATGTCTTCGCTGGCCATGCGTACCACGCGGCGTGCCAGGTAGAGCGGGTCGCAGCCGCCGTCGATCATGCGCGCGAACCAGTACAGCGCGCCGTCCGGGTTGGAGCCGCGTACGGATTTATGCAAGGCCGAGATCTGGTCGTAGAAGGCTTCGCCGCCCTTGTCGAAACGACGGCGCGTGTCGCCGAGCAGGCTTTGCAGGAGGTCGACGCCAATCTCGCTGCCGTCTTCGGCCAGGTCGGAAGCGTTCTCCACCAGGTTGAGAAAGCGGCGACCATCACCATCGGCGGCGGTCAGCAGGATCTTGAAGCCCTCTTCGCTGACGCGAAGTTGCCGCTTGCCCAGGCCTTTGTCTTCACTCAGGGCGCGCTGCAGCAATTTCTGCATCGCCGCTTCGTCCAGGCTTTTCAGCACATAGACCCGCGCGCGCGAGAGCAAGGCGTTGTTCAATTCAAACGAAGGGTTTTCGGTGGTGGCGCCGATAAAAATCAGCGTGCCATCTTCCACATAGGGCAAAAACGCATCCTGCTGCGATTTGTTGAAGCGGTGCACTTCATCGACAAACAGGATGGTGCGCTTGCCGTACTGCCCGGCCTGCTGCTTGGCGACTTCCACCGCCTGGCGGATCTCCTTGACCCCAGCCAGTACCGCCGAGACCGTTTCGAAGTGCGCATCCGAGACCTTCGCCAGCAGCCGCGCCAGGGTCGTCTTGCCCACCCCCGGCGGCCCCCAGAAAATCATCGAGTGCAGCGCCCCCTGCTCCAGGGCTTCGCGCAAAGGCTTACCGCGAGCAAGCAGGTGTTCCTGACCGACGTACTCATCCAGGTTGGTCGAACGCAAGCGTGCGGCCAATGGCTGGGCAATCGGGTCACTTCGAAACAGGTCCATGGGCAGCGTGTTATTCCTGGATCACGTCGGCACCCTTGGGGATGTCGAACTTGAACTTGGCGGCGGGCACAGGCTGGTTGGCCTTGACCCCGGAGAACAGGATGTCGGTGCGTTGGCCGACACTGTCGACCAGACGCATATTGTTGATCACGCCATTGCCGAACGACAGGGACAGCGTATCGAACAGCGTGTCCTTGGATTTCGGCTTGAGGGTGAACTCGATCACGTTGCTGGTTTGCTTGGAGGTGATGTCGAAGCTGTCGTTGATCTTCGAGACATCACCCGAGAGCAGCAGCGCCGGGGTCTGGTTCAGGCGCGGGTCGAGCTTCTTGATGGTCGCCTGCTGCAAGTCAGGGTCCCACAGGGTCACCTTCTGGCCGTCGGACACGATGGTCTGCTCGGCCTTGCCTTCGGTGTGCCAGTAGAACAGGCCAGGACGCTGCACGGCCATTTCGCCTGCGGTTTCCTGCAACTGGGTGCCGCCGGCATCCAGGGTCAGCTGGGAGAAGCGCGCGGTCAGGGTCTGGGATTTGTCCAACAGGTTCTTCAGGCTCGCGACGGAGGCCGGGTCAGCGTGAGCCGAAACAGCAGTCAGGGCCAGTGCCGGCAACAACAGCATGCGGATAAGGCGCATGGGAGTCCTCATTGATTATTCAGGGCGCGCCGCGTGTTGCCACGCGGTGCGGGATCAGTCGCGCATCTGCCCGGGGGCGATCACTTCACGCGAACCGTTGGTGTTCATTGCGGTGACGACACCCGCCATCTCCATGGCTTCGATCATGCGGGCGGCGCGGTTGTAGCCGATTTTCAGTTTCCGCTGCACCGCAGAAATCGAGGCGCGACGACTCTCCAGCACAAAGGCCACGGCCTCGTCGTATAGCGCGTCGGTTTCAGCATCGTCGTCACCACCGCCGCCGCCGTTTTCAAAACCGCTGCCGGCTTCTTCGACGCCGTTGAGGATGTCGTCGTTGTACTCGGGTGCGCCGCGCAGCTTCCAGGCCTCCACCACGCGGTGCACTTCGTCATCGGAAACAAAGGCGCCGTGGACCCGGATCGGCAGGCTGGTGCCCGGCGGCATGTAGAGCATGTCACCGTGGCCCAGCAATTGTTCGGCGCCGCCCTGATCGATGATGGTCCGTGAGTCGATCTTGCTCGACACCTGGAACGCCATACGCGTGGGAATGTTGGCCTTGATCAAACCCGTGATCACGTCCACCGACGGACGCTGGGTCGCGAGAATCAAGTGGATACCGGCCGCACGGGCCTTCTGGGCGATACGTGCGATCAGTTCTTCGACCTTCTTGCCGACGATCATCATCATGTCGGCGAATTCGTCGACCACCACCACGATAGTCGGCAGCTTGGTCAGTTTCGGCGCTTCGTCATGAATGCTTTCGCGCTTGTACAACGGGTCATCAATGGTCTCGCCGCGGTCGTGGGCTTCCTTGATCTTGGCGTTGAAGCCCGACAGGTTACGCACGCCCATCTTCGCCATCAGCTTGTAGCGGCGCTCCATCTCGGCCACGCTCCAGCGCAGGGCGTTGGCGGCGTCCTTCATGTCGGTGACCACTGGGCACAGCAGGTGCGGGATCCCTTCGTAGATCGACAGCTCCAACATCTTCGGGTCGATCATGATCAGCTTGGCGTCTTCCGGGCCGGACTTGAACAGGATCGACAGGATCATCGCGTTCACACCCACCGACTTACCGGAACCGGTAGTACCGGCCACCAGCAGGTGAGGCATCTTCGCCAGGTCGGTGATCACCGGCTTGCCGCCGATGTCGTGGCCCAGGGCCAGGGTCACCGGCGACTTGAAGTTGTCATATTCAGGCGTCGACAGCACTTCGGAGAAGCGCACGATCTGACGATCTTCGTTGGGAATCTCGATACCCACGGTGGTCTTACCGGGGATGACTTCCACTACGCGCACGCTGGTCACGGCCAGGGAACGGGCCAGGTCCTTGGCCAGGTTGGAGATGCGGCTGACCTTCACACCGGCGGCCGGCTGGATTTCGTAACGGGTGATCACCGGGCCGGGGTGGATCGAGTCCACCGACACTTCGACGCCGAATTCCTTGAGCTTGATTTCCAACAGGTGACCGACGGCCGCCAGGGATTCCGGTGAATAGTTGAGTTGTTTCTTTTCGGCCGGGTCGAGGATCGAGATCGGCGGCAAAGTACCTTCGACGGCACTGTCGATGAACAGCGGCGCCTGTTTCTCTTTCTGCACGCGGTGGCTCGGCTCGGGAGCCTTGGGCGGAGCCGGCGCGATCACCGGCGGTACCTGCTTCTCGCGGTCCGACATGTGTTTGCTCAGGGCCTGCTCGCGCTCTATCAGGCGCTCCTTGACCTTGGCCTGCTCGCGCCGATCCGGCGTGCTCGGGGCCACGACCTCGTTGACGCGGGTGTCCACCTCGCGCAACTGGGCGACCATGCGCTTGCGATCGACACGGGCCGCCCACCAGCGGTTGGCAGCGCCCTGGAACAGTTCCAGCAGGTCGAGGGTGATCTTGCCGGTCACGTCCATCACCTTGAACCACGACAGGTCGGTGAACACGGTGAGGCCGAACAGGAACAAGGCGATAAACATCAGGGTGCTGCCCTGGATATTCAGGGTCTTGCGCGCCAGGTCGCCGAGGCTTTCGCCCAGCGCCCCGCCCGCGCCCGCCGGCAGGCCGGTCGGTGCATGAAAATGGATATGCGCCAGCGCCGCGCCGGACAGCACCAGGAACACCAGGCCGATCAAGCGCCAGGAAAACAGCCAGCCGCTCCACTGCCACGGCTCGTGGCGCTGGCGGAAGATCTGCCAGGTCTTGATCGCCAGCAGCAACGGGAAGATATAGGCGAAGTAGCCCAGCACCATGAACAGGATATCGGCGCTGTAGGAACCGGCAGGCCCACCGAAGTTCTGCACGTCTTCGATCTTGCTGTTGTGGCTCCAGCCCGGATCGTCCTTGCCGTAAGTGAGCAAGGCCATCATCAGGAACAGGCACAGGGCGCCGATAGCGATCAGCGCACCTTCCTTGAGGCGATAGTGCAGGTGCTGGCGCCAGGCCGGCACGACTGCTGCTTTAGGTGTTGCGGCGGATTTCTTCAAAACGGGTCTTTTCCTGCGCCTTTAGCGCGTCCATCTGTTGAATGACTGCAAATACTGCCCAATCCGAGCAGCTGAAAAATGAACGTGCGTCGTTGAATCTACTTTTAACATTGGGCGCTTGCTGGATGAAATGACGAAAGCGCCACAATGCCCGCATTGTACGGGTTTGTGCCGGCGATGCCACGCCCTTGCCCTTCACTCGGCAGCCTAGCCAAATTTTTGTCACAACATGTTCAATTTGAGCATGCATTGCCTTTGCTGACAAAGGCTTATGCGCTGTTTTTATCAATCAAGGCAAGCTTGGCAAATGGCCTGCATCGCACAGACCCGATTACGACCACGTCCCCGACACAGAGTTGCAGAAACACCTGCTCACGCTAATCCACGCCAATGGCCGATTCGGGCTGGCCCGATGGCCCCATGTCGACAATAATCAGCACTGCGCAAGCAGGTGCCATACCTGCCACTCCCCTCCCCTTCCGTAAGCCTGGATGCCATGCTGACCTGGTTACAACGCGATTCACTGACATTCCCTCCACTCGCCAAGGCGATGCGCGAACCCAATGGTCTGCTGGCTGCCGGCGGCGACCTGTCGGCCGAGCGCCTGGTACAAGCCTACCGCCACGGTTGCTTCCCGTGGTTTTCGGAGGGCCAGCCGATCCTCTGGTGGTCGCCCGACCCGCGCACCGTCATATTCCCCGACGAGCTGCATGTCTCCCGAAGCCTGGGCAAACTGTTGCGCCAGCAGCGCTACACCGTGACCTTCGATCAGGATTTCGCGGCGGTCATTCAGGCCTGCGCGGCACCGCGTGCTTATGCCGACGGCACCTGGATCACCGAAAGTATCCAGAGCGCTTACCTGACGCTCCACCAGCGCGGCTACGCCCATTCGGTGGAGGTTTGGGACAACGGCACGCTGGTGGGCGGGCTGTATGGCCTGGCGATGGGCCAGCTGTTTTTTGGCGAGTCCATGTTCAGCCGCGCCGACAATGCCTCGAAAGTTGGCTTTGCCACACTCACCCGACAACTGCAGGCCTGGGGCTTTGTACTGATCGACTGCCAAATGCCCAACGATCACCTCCATAGCCTGGGTGCCCGCGCCATATCCCGCAGCGACTTCGCAGGTTTCCTGCGCGACCATCTGGACCAGCCCAACGCTGGACCGTGGGTTTCCTAGGCGACTTCCGCGCTCCTGGCTTACACTTATTTCAAAGCTTATCCGAGGGTTGATCATGACCGAGTTGGCGCGTTTGAAGTTTTATGCCACTCAACCCCACTCTTGCAGCTATCTGCCCGACGAGCAGGCCACCACACTGTTCCTCGACCCCAGCCAGCCTATGGACGTGCATGTGTATGCCGACCTGTCGGAGATGGGCTTTCGGCGCAGCGGCGATCATCTGTACCGGCCTCATTGCCAGAACTGTAATGCCTGCGTCCCGGCACGTATTCCCGTGGCGCAGTTTCTGCCGGACCGCAACCAGAAACGCATCCTCAAGCGCAATGCCGACCTAACGGTGATGCCAACCAAGCCACGGTTCACCGAAGAGTACTTCGACCTGTACCAGCGCTACATCGAAGAGCGCCATGCCGATGGCGATATGTTTCCGCCCAGTCGCGACCAGTTCTCCACGTTCCTGGTACGCGACCTGCCGTTCTCGCGCTTCTATGAGTTTCGCGCCGACGGCCGGTTGCTGGCGGTGGCCGTGACCGATTTACTGCCTAACGGCCTGTCGGCGGTCTACACCTTTTACGAGCCCGGCGAAGAGCGCCGTAGCCTGGGACGCTTTGCGATCCTGTGGCAAATTGGCGAAGCCTTGCGCCTGGAACTGGAAGCTGTGTACCTCGGCTACTGGATCAAGAACTGCAAAAAGATGAACTACAAGACCCAATATCGGCCCATAGAACTGCTAATTAATCAAAGATGGGTCGTGCTTAACTAGAACCCCTTGGCTTAAACACCCTTTTTCGGGCACAATGCACGCCGCTTTTGCCTGGCGCAGTTGCACCGGGCCATTCACTGGATACCGAGGGCTTTACTGCATGTCGAAAGAAGACAGCTTCGAAATGGAAGGCACTGTCGTCGACACCCTGCCCAACACCATGTTTCGTGTGGAGTTGGAAAATGGGCACGTCGTAACCGCGCATATCTCCGGCAAGATGCGCAAGAACTACATTCGTATTCTTACCGGTGACAAAGTGCGCGTCGAGCTGACGCCCTATGACTTGAGTAAAGGGCGCATCACTTACCGCGCTCGCTAAGCAAGTCAATACAAGACGCCCGGTTATGCCGGGCGTTTTTGTGTGTGTGCGATTTGGCAGATACTGGTCAACCCTGTGGGAGCTGGCCTGCCTGCAATAGCGGTGTGTCAGCCAAGGAACCCTTTCCTGATCCACCGCTATCGCAGGCAAGCCAGCTCCCACATTTGATCTTTATTGACCTGAAGACCGCGCTGCACAATCAGAGATAGCAAAAAGGCGCCTTTCGGCGCCTTTTTGCTTTGTTGCAACCGCTATCAGGCCATTTCAGCCGTGGTCTCGAACTCGAAGGCCAGCTCGCCATCCTTCAGGTCGATATGCACCACGCCGCCATGATCGGAAAGCTCGCCGAACAGGATTTCTTCGGCCAATGGCCGCTTGATCTTGTCCTGGATCAGACGCGCCATTGGGCGTGCGCCCATTGCCGCATCGTAACCACCTTGCGCCAGCCAACTGCGCGCCGCGTCCGTAACCTCCAACTGCACGCGCTTGTCTTCCAACTGCGCCTGAAGTTCGGTAAGGAACTTGTCCACCACGCTCTTGATGACCTCATGACTGAGGCGACCAAACTGGATAATGGTGTCCAGACGGTTGCGGAATTCCGGCGTGAAGCTCTTCTTGATCACTTCCATCGCATCGGAAGAGTGATCCTGATGGCTGAAGCCGATCGAAGCCCGCGCAGCCGTTTCGGCACCGGCGTTGGTGGTCATGATCACGATCACATTGCGGAAGTCCGCCTTGCGTCCGTTGTTGTCGGTCAGGGTTCCGTGATCCATTACCTGCAGCAGCAGGTTGAAGACTTCCGGGTGGGCCTTCTCGATTTCATCGAGCAGCAGCACGCAATGCGGTTGCTTGGTGATCGCTTCGGTCAGCAGACCGCCCTGATCGAAGCCGACATAGCCCGGAGGCGCACCGATCAGGCGCGACACGGTGTGACGCTCCATGTACTCGGACATGTCGAAACGCACCAGTTCAATGCCCATGGCCTTGGCCAGCTGCCGCGCCGCTTCGGTCTTGCCGACGCCGGTCGGGCCTGCGAACAGGAACGAACCGACAGGCTTGTCCGGCGACTTGAGGCCCGCACGGGACAGCTTGATCGCGGTGGACAACGCATCGATGGCCGCATCCTGGCCGAACACGGTGAGCTTGAGGTCGCGCTCCAGGTTACGCAGCAACTCCTTATCGGAACTGTTGACGTGTTTTGGCGGAATCCGCGCGATCTTCGCGACAATGTCCTCGACCTGAGGCACGTCGATGCGCTTCACACGCTTCTCGACCGGCTGCAGGCGCTGGTAAGCCCCTGCCTCATCGATCACATCGATGGCCTTGTCCGGCATGTGACGGTCATTGATGTAGCGCGACGCCAGCTCGGCGGCGGAGCGCAGTGCTTCATCGGTGTACTCGATGCCATGGTGCGCTTCGAAACGCCCTTTGAGCCCCCGCAGGATACCGATGGTGTCTTCAACCGAAGGCTCGGAAACGTCGACTTTCTGGAAGCGACGCGCCAGGGCACGGTCTTTCTCGAAGATGCCGCGGAATTCCTGGAACGTGGTCGAACCGATGCAACGGATATCACCCGAAGACAGCAGCGGTTTGAGCAGGTTGGAAGCATCCATCACGCCACCGGACGCCGCGCCGGCCCCAATGATGGTGTGGATTTCGTCGATGAACAGGATCGCCTGCGGACGTTTTTTCAGCTCGCCGAGCAGCGCCTTGAAGCGCTTCTCGAAATCACCACGGTACTTGGTCCCCGCGAGCAACGCGCCCAGGTCCAAGGAGTAGACGACGCTGTTGGCCAGCAGGTCCGGCACCTGGTTATCGACGATGCGCTTGGCCAGGCCTTCGGCAATCGCGGTCTTGCCCACGCCTGCCTCACCCACCAGCAACGGGTTGTTCTTGCGACGACGCGCAAGGATCTGCGCTACACGCTCGACCTCAAGCTCTCGCCCCACCAGCGGATCGATCCGCCCCTGGCGCGCCAGTTCGTTGAGGTTGCTGGCATAGGCATCCAGTGGATTGCCCGAAGAAGAAGACTCACCGCCCTCGTCGTCCTGCATATCCTGCTCACCCTCGGAATGATCGCCGTGCCCGGGCACCTTGGAGATACCGTGGGCGATGTAGTTGACGACATCGATACGGGCAACGCTCTGCTGTTTCAGCAGGAACACTGCCTGGCTTTCCTGCTCGCTGAAAATCGCCACCAGCACATTGGCGCCTGTGACTTCACGCTTACCGGAGCTCTGAACATGGAACACGGCACGCTGAAGCACCCGCTGGAAGCCCAGGGTTGGCTGGGTTTCACGGTCTTCATCGTGGACTGGAATAAGTGGCGTCGTGGAGTCGATAAACTCCTGCAGGTCATGCTTGAGTTTGTCGAGGTTGGCGCCGCACGCACGTAGAACGGTAGCGGCAGCTTCGTTATCCAAAAGTGCCAGCAGCAGGTGCTCGACGGTCATGAATTCATGACGCTTCGAACGAGCCTCCTTGAAGGCAAGATTGAGGGTGACTTCGAGCTCGCGGTTTAACATAGCTTCACCTCATACCCAAGTGGTCGGCGTTAACCGTCCTTCTCGATTTCACAGAGTAGCGGATGCTGGCTTTCCCTGGCGTACTGGTTGACCTGCATGGCCTTTGTCTCGGCGATGTCGCGGGTAAACACTCCACATACTGCCCGTCCTTCTGTGTGAACGGCCAGCATTACCTTGGTCGCCAACTCGCGGTTCAGGTTAAAAAACACCTCGAGCACTTCGACCACGAAATCCATCGGTGTGTAGTCATCGTTGAACAAAACCACCTTGTACATCGGCGGCGCCTGTAAGGCAGGCTTGGCCTCCTGAACAGCAATGCCTGCAGAACCGTCGTCATCAGGTTCCTGATCCGGTCGATCCTGATTGAATGTTAGTCGAATCTGGCTGTTTGCATGCATGGAAAGAAAGGTTCGTCAGTGGTTCAAATACAGTGGTGGGGGCGACCTGTCAGAATTTCAACTCTGACCGACTGGTCGCCTTGACTATCGGCGAAACGGTGTTACAACCAATAGAACCCACAGTGGGTAAAAAAGGTCCGCGCAGTCAACCTTATTTATTCGGGTTAGGACGGATAAACTGGATGATACTCCAGTGATGGAGTCTGGTGCAGAGGGATATGGGTATGTCTGGCGTCAAGATCAAAGGCAAGGTCAAGTGGTTCAACAATGCCAAGGGATATGGTTTTGTTAACGAAGAAGGAAAAAGCGAGGACCTTTTTGCGCATTACTCAGCGATTATCATGGATGGTTACAAAACGCTGAAAGCGGGACAACCGGTCACCTTTGATATCATTCAAGGCCCCAAGGGGCTGCACGCCGCGAATATCGATACGGTGAAAGCAGAAGCCGATGCGAGCCCGGCAGTACGTGCGAGCGGCGTAGAAAAGAAACAAACGGCCTGATCAGCCGCCGAGCGTCCAGCGCGTTATAAAAAAACGGCCACCCCAATCAACTTGAGATGGCCGTTTTTTATGCCTGCGTGATTACATATGCGAAATCAACGCATCACCAAAGCCGGACGACGACACCAGCTTCGCGCCGTCCATAAGGCGCTCGAAGTCATAAGTTACCGTCTTGGCAGAAATCGCACCATTGGTGCCCTTGATGATCAGATCCGCAGCCTCGGTCCAGCCCATGTGACGCAGCATCATCTCAGCCGACAAAATCAGGGAGCCCGGATTGACCTGGTCCTTGCCCGCATATTTAGGCGCAGTACCGTGGGTCGCTTCGAACATCGCCACGGTGTCCGACAGGTTCGCACCCGGCGCAATACCGATACCACCCACCTCCGCCGCCAAGGCATCGGACAGGTAGTCGCCGTTCAGGTTGAGGGTCGCGATCACGTCATACTCGGCCGGACGTAGCAGGATCTGCTGAAGCATGGCGTCAGCAATCGCATCCTTGACCACCACGTTCTTGCCGGTCTTCGGGTTCTTGAACTGCATCCACGGACCGCCATCCAGCAGGGTCGCGCCAAACTCTTCAGCCGCCACTTCGTAGGCCCATTCCTTGAAGGCCCCTTCGGTGAACTTCATAATGTTGCCTTTGTGCACGATGGTCAGGGAGTCGCGATCGTTATCCACTACGTATTGCAGGGCCTTGCGTGCCAGGCGCTTGGTGCCTTCCAGCGATACCGGCTTGATACCAATCCCGCAATCCTGGTCGAAACGGATTTTGGTGACACCCATTTCTTCCTTGAGGAACTTGATCACCTTGATCGCTTCGGCCGAACCGGCCTTCCATTCGATCCCGGCGTAAATGTCTTCGGAGTTTTCGCGGAAGATGGTCATGTCCACATCGCCAGGCTTCTTGACCGGGCTAGGCACGCCTTCGAACCAGCGCACCGGGCGCAGGCACACATACAGGTCGAGCTGTTGGCGCAGGGCCACGTTCAGCGAACGGATGCCGCCACCGACGGGGGTGGTCAGCGGCCCCTTGATGGAAACCACATAGTCCTTGACCGCATCCAGGGTTTCCTGGGGCAGCCAGGTGTCCTGGTCGTAGACTTGAGTCGCCTTCTCACCGGCATACACCTCCATCCATGAGATCTTGCGCTTGCCGCCGTAAGCCTTTTCAACAGCTGCGTCGACCACCTTGATCATCACCGGGCTGATGTCGACGCCGATACCGTCACCTTCGATGTAAGGGATGATCGGTTGGTCAGGAACATTGAGAGAATGGTCTGCGTTGACGGTGATTTTGTCGCCGACTGCCGGAACCTGAATCTTCTTGTATCCCATGCTGAACTCCATCTATGGATTGAACATCTGGCTGCGTTCGAGCCTACTCCAGATAAATGGCGACTGAAACCTCACGCCATGCTCATTTGCATCGAAAACAGCATAATTTGTCGCCTACAAGCCTGAAAGAAAAGGCAAAATCGCCAATCTTGAGCACAACGTGCGACTTTGGTAGCAACTTCTGCCCTGCGACCTTTAGACCAATGGACGACACACCTTTTGTATGAAGGCTCAGCGTAAGCATAGCGACCTATGTATAATGCCGCCGCTGACCAAAGAGTCACGACGGCTGACCGCTCTAGACAGTAGCCTTCAGCCAGAAAGCAGGACTATTACAATAGTCCAAACGCTTGACGCTCGACTGATGCAACCCAACATCACCGCGAAGAAACCTCGACATTTCGCTCATGGATGACTTTGAACGAACGCGCTCCACCCGGCGCATCTCGAGTTTCTGCGCACGCTTTCAGCAAAGAAGAGAGTTAATCCGAATATGCCCACCCGCTCGAAGATCATCTACACCTTCACCGACGAAGCCCCGGCCCTCGCCACCTATTCACTGCTGCCTATCGTAGAGGCCTTCACCGCTTCCGCTGATATTGCCGTGGAAACCCGCGACATCTCCCTCGCCGCGCGCATCCTCGCAAGCTTCCCCGAGCAACTGGGCGCCAAGGCTATCCCGGACCACCTCGCCGAACTGGGCGACCTGGCCGTTACGCCTGAAGCCAACATCATCAAGCTGCCTAACATCAGCGCCTCGACCCCGCAGCTGCAAGCCGCGATCAAGGAACTGCAGGCCCAGGGCTATGCCCTGCCGGACTACCCGGAAACCGTAACCACCGACGCGGAAAAAGAAACCCGTGCACGTTACGACAAGGTCAAGGGCAGCGCCGTGAACCCGGTACTGCGCGAAGGCAACTCCGACCGCCGCGCACCGCTGTCGGTCAAGAACTACGCGCGCAAGCACCCGCACAAGATGGGCGCCTGGGCTGCCGACTCCAAGTCGCACATTGCCCACATGAACAGTGGCGATTTCTACGGCAGCGAAAAAGCCGTACAGATCGAAGCCGCTGACGCTGTCAAAATCGAGCTGATCGCCCAAGACGGCACCGCCACCGTCCTGAAGGAAAAGACTTCGGTACAGGCCGGCGAGATCATCGACACCGCCGTACTGAGCAAGAAAGCCCTGCGCGCGTTCATCGCCGCTGAAATCGAAGACGCCAAGAAACAAGGCGTGCTGCTGTCGGTTCACCTGAAAGCCACCATGATGAAGGTCTCCGACCCGATCATGTTCGGCCAGATCGTTGCCGAGTTCTATAAAGACGCCCTGACCAAGCACGCTACCGTGCTGGAGCAGATCGGCTTCAACCTGAACAACGGCATCGGCGACCTGTACGCTCGCATCAAGGCCCTGCCGGCCGAGCAGCAAGCGCAGATCGAAGCGGACATCCAGGCTGTTTATGCCGCCCGCCCTTCCCTGGCGATGGTCAACTCCGACAAAGGCATCACCAACCTGCACGTGCCGAGCGACGTGATCGTCGACGCCTCGATGCCGGCCATGATCCGTGACTCCGGCAAGATGTGGGGCACCGATGGCCAGCTGCACGACACCAAGGCTGTGATCCCGGATCGCTGCTACGCCACCATCTACCAGGCGGTCATCGAAGACTGCAAGGCCAATGGCGCTTTCGACCCAACCACCATGGGCAGCGTGCCAAACGTTGGCCTGATGGCGAAGAAAGCCGAAGAGTACGGCTCCCACGACAAGACCTTCCAGATCAAGGCTGACGGCGTAGTCCGCGTCACCGACAGCAAGGGCAGCCTGCTGATGGAACAGAAAGTCGAAGCCGGCGACATCTTCCGCATGTGCCAGACCAAAGACGCGCCGATCCAGGATTGGGTCAAACTGGCCGTCAACCGCGCCCGCGCCAGCAACACCCCAGCGATTTTCTGGCTGGACCCACAGCGTGCTCACGACGGCGTCGTGGTCGAGAAAGTTCAGGCTTACCTGAAAGACTACAACACCGAAGGCCTGGACATCCGCATCATGTCGCCCGTCGACGCGATGAAGTTCACCCTGGAGCGCACCCGCAAGGGCCTGGACACCATCTCGGTAACCGGCAACGTACTGCGTGACTACCTGACCGACCTGTTCCCGATCATGGAGCTGGGCACCAGCGCCAAGATGCTGTCCATCGTGCCGCTGATGAACGGCGGCGGCCTGTTCGAAACCGGCGCCGGCGGTTCGGCACCGAAGCACGTGCAGCAACTGGTGGAAGAGAACTTCCTGCGCTGGGACTCCCTGGGCGAGTTCCTGGCCCTGGCCGCTTCCCTTGAGCATTTGGGTGTGACGTACAACAACCCGAAAGCCCTGGTACTGTCCAAGACCCTGGACCAGGCCACCGGCCAGTTCCTCGACAACAACAAGTCGCCATCGCGCAAAGTCGGCAATATCGACAATCGCGGCAGCCACTTCTACCTGGCGCTGTACTGGGCTCAAGCCCTGGCTGCCCAGACCGAAGACACTGCGCTGCAAGCGCAGTTTGGCGAACTGGCTAAAACCCTGAGCGAAAACGAGGCGACTATCGTTGCCGAGCTGAACGCCGTACAGGGCAAGCCAGTGGACATCGGCGGCTACTACGCGCCGAACCCGGAGCTGACCAGCAAGGCCATGCGCCCAAGCACCACCCTCAACGCGGCCATTGCCAAGTTGAAGTAAGGTTGTAAGGATGCAAAGAAGCCCCGGCCCTGTGCCGGGGTTTCTGTTTCAGGACACTGCAGTTCTGCTGAACAAACCGGATCAAAGTGTGGGAGCGGGCTTGCTCGCGAATGCAATGGGTCAGATATGCATCGGGCGACTGGCACACCGCATTCGCGAGCAAGCCCGCTCCCACACTGACTGCAATCCTGCCCAAAGACCGTCGCATCTCGAATCGAGGTTTTGAATGACCTGGCAACCCCACATCACCGTCGCCACCATCGTCGAAGACAACGGCCGCTTCTTGATGGTCGAAGAACTCAAGGGTGGCCGCGCCGTGCTCAACCAGCCGGCGGGCCACCTGGACCCGCATGAAACCCTGACCGAGGCCGCCGTGCGCGAAACCCTCGAAGAAACCGGCTGGGACGTCGAAGCCACCGGTATTGTCGGGATCTACCTGTACACCGCCCCCAGCAATGGCGTGACTTATCAACGGGTCTGTTTCATCGCCAACGCCTTGAAACACCATCCGGACTATCAACTCGATGAAGGCATCCTGCGTGCTCGCTGGCTGACCCGTGACGAGCTGATGGCCTTGCGCGACGACTGGCGCAGCGAGCTGATCATCCGCTGCATCGATGATTATCTGGCCGGCCATCGCCACAGTCTCGAATTGATCCGCCCTTCTCTTTAGCCTTGAAGGCTTGAGCCTGATAGAATCGCGTCCTTTTTCAAGACACCCGTTGAAATCCTATGCGTGATCCAGCCCCTTCTGACACACAAAAGAAGCGCGTCATCGTCGGCATGTCCGGCGGCGTGGACTCTTCCGTTTCCGCCGTTCTGCTGATGGAGCAGGGATATGAGGTGGAAGGCCTGTTCATGAAGAACTGGGAGGAAGACGATGGAACGGAATACTGTACCGCCATGGACGACCTGGCAGACGCCCAGGCCGTGTGCGACAAGATCGGTATCAAGCTGCACACCGCGAACTTCGCCGCCGAGTACTGGGACAACGTGTTCGAGCACTTCCTGGCCGAATACAAGGCCGGCCGCACGCCGAACCCGGACATCCTGTGCAACCGCGAGATCAAGTTCAAGGCGTTCCTCGACTACGCCATGATGCTCGGGGCCGACCTGATTGCCACTGGCCACTACGTGCGCCGACGCGACATCGATGGTCGTACCGAATTGCTCAAGGGCCTGGACCCGAACAAGGACCAGAGCTACTTCCTGCACGCCGTCGGTGGTGAACAGATCGCCAAGACCCTGTTCCCGGTGGGCGAGCTGGAAAAGCCCGAAGTGCGCAGGATCGCCGAGAAACACGGCCTGGCCACCGCCAAGAAGAAGGATTCCACCGGCATCTGCTTTATCGGCGAACGCCGCTTCAGCGACTTCCTCAAACAATACCTGCCAGCACAACCGGGCGAGATCAAGACCACCGAGGGTGAAGTCATCGGCCGCCACCATGGCCTGATGTACCACACCATCGGCCAACGCCAGGGCCTGGGCATCGGCGGCCTGAAAGACGCTGGTGAAGAGCCGTGGTACGTGCTGATCAAGGACCTGGAACACAACGAGCTGATCGTCGGCCAGGGCAACGAGCATCCACTGCTGTTTTCCGGCGCCCTGCTCGCCTCGGAAATCTACTGGGTCAACCCGATCGACCTGAGCACCCCGCGCCGCCTGACGGCCAAAGTGCGTTATCGCCAGAGCGACCAGCCTTGCACCCTGGAAAAAACCGCCACCGGTTACCGCGCCATCTTTGACGACCCGCAACGCGCCGTCACGCCTGGCCAGTCCGTGGTGTTCTACGACGGCGAAATCTGCCTGGGCGGCGGCGTGATAGAAGTTGCCGAAGCCTGGAGCAACCCGGCATGAGCCCGACCCAGGAGCAATTGACGGCACTCGGCGGGGTTTTTCTCTCCGCCGTGCTGGTGGACAAGATCGCCAAGACCGGCCAGGTCACTGAAGCCGGCCTCACCTGCATGCTTGGCAGCCTACTGATCCGCGACCCCAAGGACACCCTGGAGGTCTACGGCGGTGACGATCTGGCGCTGCGTGAAGGCTATCGCGCGCTGATCGGCGCGCTTGAGCGCGACCCAAGCACCTTGCAGCGCGAGCCGTTGCGCTACGCTCTGTCGATGCTCGGTCTTGAGCGTCAACTGGCCAAGCGCGACGACATGCTGGAGGTCATCGGCAAGCGCCTGCCACAGATTCAGTCCCAGGTGGAACACTTCGGCCCGGCCCACGAAAACGTGATCGCAGCCTGCGGTGCGCTGTACCAGGACACCTTGAGCACCTTGCGGCAGCGCATCCAGGTGCACGGTGACATGCGCAACCTGCAGCAACCGAACAACGCCTCGAAAATCCGTGCCTTGCTCCTGGCCGGTATTCGTTCGGCGCGGTTGTGGCGCCAGTTGGGCGGTCATCGTTGGCAGCTGGTGATCAGCCGACGCAAATTGCTCAAAGAGCTTTACCCGTTGATGCGCAACGAATAAGTCGCATAAGCAAGCCATTTTCAAGCCGTTACGCGTAATACGCCGGTCAGTTGGCAACGGACCGGCGGATTTTTTCATGTATGATACGCGCCCCATTTCGTTGCCCGACTGTCCGAGAACACCCCATGCAGCTCTCTTCGCTCACTGCGGTTTCCCCTGTTGACGGCCGCTACGCCGGCAAAACCCAGGCCCTGCGCCCTATTTTCAGCGAGTACGGCCTGATCCGCGCTCGTGTCCTGGTTGAAGTGCGCTGGCTCCAGCGCCTGGCCGCTCACCCCGCCATCAGCGAAGTGCCGGCGTTCTCCGCCGAAGCCAACGCTGTGCTCAACACCCTGGCGGAAAACTTCTCCCTGGAGCACGCCGAGCGTGTGAAAGAGATCGAGCGCACCACCAACCACGACGTAAAAGCCATCGAATACCTGCTCAAAGAGCAAGCGGCGAAGCTGCCGGAATTGGCCCAGGTCAGCGAGTTCATCCACTTTGCCTGCACCAGCGAGGACATCAACAACCTGTCCCACGCCCTGATGCTGCGCGAAGGCCGTGATGACGTGATGCTGCCGCTGATGCGCCAAACCGCCAACGCCATCCGCGAACTGGCCATCCGTTTCGCCGACGTGCCGATGCTGTCGCGCACTCACGGCCAGCCGGCGTCGCCGACCACCCTGGGCAAAGAACTGGCTAACGTGGTGTACCGCCTGGAGCGCCAGATCGCTCAAGTCGCGGCCGTGCCGCTGCTGGGCAAGATCAACGGCGCCGTAGGCAACTACAACGCCCACCTGTCGGCCTACCCAGAGATCGACTGGGAAGCCAACGCCCGCGCCTTCATCGAAGACGAGCTGGGCCTGGGTTTCAACCCGTACACCACGCAGATCGAACCGCACGACTACATCGCCGAGCTGTTCGACGCCATTGCGCGCTTCAACACCATCCTGATCGATTTCGATCGCGATATCTGGGGCTACATCTCCCTGGGCTACTTCAAGCAGCGCACCATTGCCGGTGAAATCGGTTCGTCGACCATGCCGCATAAGGTCAACCCGATCGACTTCGAAAACTCCGAAGGCAACCTCGGCATCGCCAATGCCCTGTTCCAGCACCTGGCCAGCAAGTTGCCGATTTCCCGCTGGCAGCGCGACCTGACCGACTCCACCGTGCTGCGCAACCTCGGCGTGGGTTTTGCCCATAGCGTGATCGCGTACGAAGCCAGCCTCAAAGGCATCAGCAAACTCGAGCTCAACGAGCAAAAGATTGCCGCTGACCTGGACGCGTGCTGGGAAGTATTGGCCGAGCCGATCCAGACCGTGATGCGCCGCTACAACATCGAAAACCCGTACGAGAAGCTGAAGGAATTGACGCGCGGCAAGGGCATCAGCCCAGAAGCACTGCAAACTTTCATCGACGGCCTGGACATGCCAGCCGCGGCCAAGGCCGAGCTGAAACTGCTCACCCCGGCCAACTACATCGGCAACGCTGTAGAGCAAGCCAAGCGCATCTGATCATCGCTAGACCTTTGAGACGCCCGGCCGCGCCGGGCGTTTTTATTCCAGTCTGAAAAATGCTTTTTTTCAATAGGTTACACATGAATCCTGATATCCCTCTTCAACTTCTGGGCGGCATCACGGCACGGGAATTCCTGCGCGACTACTGGCAGAAAAAGCCGCTGCTGATCCGTCAGGCCATCCCTGACTTCGAAAGCCCGATCGACGCCGACGAACTCGCCGGCCTGGCCCTGGAAGAAGAAGTCGAATCGCGCCTGGTGATCGAACACGGCGAGCGCCCGTGGGAATTGCGTCGCGGCCCGTTCGCCGAAGACGCCTTCAGCACCCTGCCCGAGCGCGAGTGGACCCTGCTGGTGCAGGCCGTCGATCAGTTCGTGCCGGAAGTGGCCGAATTGCTGGAGCAGTTCCGCTTCCTGCCAAGCTGGCGCATCGACGATGTGATGATCAGCTTCGCCGCGCCGGGTGGCAGCGTCGGCCCGCACTTCGACAACTACGACGTGTTCCTGCTGCAAGCCCAGGGCAAGCGCAACTGGAAGATCGGTCAGATGTGCAGTTCGGAGAGCCCGCTGCTGCAACACGCCGACCTGCGCATCCTCGCCGAATTCGAAGAAAGCGCCGAATGGGTGCTGGAACCGGGCGATATGCTCTACCTGCCGCCGCGCCTGGCACACTTCGGCATTGCCGAAGACGACTGCATGACCTACTCCGTGGGTTTCCGTGCACCGAGCGCCGCCGAAGTGCTGACCCACTTCACCGACTTCCTCAGCCAGTACCTGACGGATGAAGAGCGCTACACTGACGCCGACGCTCAGCCCGCCACTGACCCGCACCAGATCCAGGGCGACGCCCTCGACCGGCTCAAGAGCCTGCTGGCCGAGCACATGAGTGACGAGCGCATGCTGCTGACCTGGTTTGGCCAGTTCATGACCGAGCCGCGCTATCCTGAACTGGTGGCCGGTGAAGAATTGGGCGAAGAGGATTTCGTCAACAGCCTGCAAGACGGCGCGATCCTGGTACGCAATCCGAGCGCGCGCATGGCCTGGTCGGAAGTCGACGATGATGTGCTGCTGTTCGCCAGCGGCCAGAGCCGTTACCTGCCGGGCAAGCTGCGTGAATTGCTCAAGCTGATCTGCGCCGCCGACGCGCTGCACGCCGAAAACCTCGCCCCATGGCTGGCGGACGAAGACGGTCGCGACCTGCTGTGCGAATTGGTCAAGCAAGGAAGCCTGGGATTTGCCGATGAATAAGATTCACGTAAGTGTCGCGGACTGGCAAAAGGATATCGCCGAGATTCGGCGCATTCGTGAAGCGGTATTTATCGCTGAGCAATCGGTTCCACCTGAGCTGGAGTGGGACGCAGACGATGCGAGTGCTGTGCATTTTCTCGCATTCGAGGGCGACTTTCCGATCGGCACCGCGCGCCTGCTGCCCAGCGGCGAAATCGGGCGCGTTTCGGTACTCAAAGACTGGCGCGGGCTGAAGGTCGGCGACAAGCTGATGGAAGCCGTAATCGGCGTGGCCGAGCAACGCGGTCAGACCAAGCAGTTCCTGAGTGCGCAGGTCTATGCGGCGCCGTTCTATGAGCGACTGGGCTTCAAGATCGTCAGCGGGGAATTCCTGGAAGTCGGGATTCCCCATGTCGATATGGTGCGCGGGGGCTGATTCGAGACCGCGTCGCTGCCATCGGGGGCAAGCCCCCTGCCACACTTGACCGCATCCTCAAGGATGTACTCGGTCAAAATGTGGGAGGGGGCTTGCCCCCGATAGCTATTTCAGCAACACCAACAATGCCCTGCCATGCCAGGGCATTTTGCCGTCTACGATTCAACTTGCGACCCACCAGGCCGACAAACTGGCACTATCAAGCCCAAATGACTCGCAGAGATCACGGACATGTCCCTACGCACCCTGCTCACCGCCCTCCTCCTGACCGCCAGTTGCTCGGCCATGGCCGACACTGAAGTCGTCAACCTGAGCAACCGCACCAGTGCCGACCTGCTGCCCGTGGCGCAGAACTTCATCGGCAAGGACGGCACCGTCAGCGCTTACGGCAACCAACTTATCGTCAACGCTGACCCCGCCAAGATCCAAGACCTGCGCGCCCTGCTTGCACAATTGGACACACCAGCCAAGCGCCTGTTGATCACCGTCGACACCAACGAAAACAACCAGCAGAACAGCGGCGACAGCCAGACCCGCATCATCAGCTACGGCACCGCCAGCCGCGACGGCGGGATCCAGCAGATTCAGGCCAGCGAAGGTGTGCCCGCGCTGATCCAGGTAGGCCAGAGCGTACCGCTGACCACCACCCAGCAGGACAGCTACGGCCGTCTGCAGAACCAGACCCAGTATCGCAACGTGACCCAGGGCTTCTACGTCACCGCCAGCGTCACTGGCGAGACCGTGCACCTGGCGATCAGCACCAATCGTGACCGCATGAGCCAGGAGCGTCCCGATGTAGTGAATGTGCAAAGTACCGACACAACCGTCAGCGGTCGACTGGGCGAGTGGATTCCCCTGGCCGGCATCAATCGCGAAACCCAGGCCGATAAATCCTCTACAACCCGCAGCTACTCTACCCAGGGCCGCGATGACCTGACTTTACGGGTCAAGGTCGACACCCTGAACTGAAGCACCAAAAACTGACTGATGAGTCGTATTAGACTAAAGATGTAGTGCTTGAAAAAAAGCACTACAAAACATTTGACGATCCAAAAAAGCATGGGCATGATGGCCTCGCTCCCGCTAATCAGGGGCCCTGGCAAGGGCCTTCGGATCGCCGCTCTAAGCTACCCACCTGAGCCGATTCGTGTCTGTACCGCCCACAAGGCGTGTTTGACGAGGTTGCGACTGGAACGAAGTTGTCCCGAGGGACGGAAGCTAACCAGGTAACCCGGCTACACGCTGTTGAACACCCAAGGGCCCACGACGCCCTCAGACTGTTCGCGGCCCGCCATTACCTACCGCCTCTCTCGCCAATCGTTCACCCCGTCGCATTCCCCGCCAGACCCGCCATGACCGCCTAAGCTTCTGGTCAGCGAGCAGCCCTGCCCACGCATGTGAATGCAGGGCTGGCAAATGGATTTTTCCACCACAAGAAGACGCGACGAGGTTTACTTCCATGGCACTGACACGCGAACAGCAAATTGCAGCCCTCGAAAAAGACTGGGCTGAAAACCCACGCTGGAAAGGCGTGACCCGCGCTTATTCCGCTGCTGACGTCGTCCGCCTGCGTGGCTCGGTTCAACCTGAGCACACCTTTGCAAAACTCGGCGCCGAGAAGCTGTGGAACCTGGTGACCCAAGGTGCCAAGCCTTCCTTCCGTCCCGACAAAGATTTCGTCAACTGCATGGGCGCCCTCACTGGCGGCCAGGCAGTGCAACAGGTGAAAGCCGGCATCCAGGCGATCTACCTGTCCGGCTGGCAAGTGGCGGCGGACAACAACTCCGCTGAATCCATGTACCCCGACCAATCGCTGTACCCGGTGGACTCTGTGCCAACCGTGGTCAAGCGCATCAACAACTCGTTCCGTCGTGCCGACCAGATCCAGTGGAAAGCCGGCAAGAACCCAGGCGACGAAGGCTACATCGATTACTTCGCACCTATCGTGGCTGACGCTGAAGCCGGCTTCGGCGGCGTGCTGAACGCCTACGAACTGATGAAGAGCATGATCGAGGCAGGCGCCGCCGGTGTGCACTTCGAAGACCAGCTGGCTTCAGTGAAAAAATGCGGCCACATGGGCGGCAAGGTACTGGTTCCTACCCAGGAAGCCGTACAGAAGTTGACCGCTGCCCGCCTGGCCGCTGACGTTGCCGGTACACCAACCATCATCCTGGCCCGTACCGACGCCAACGCCGCTGACCTGCTGACGTCGGACTGCGACCCTTACGACCAGCCATTCGTGACCGGCGAGCGCACCCAGGAAGGTTTCTACAAAGTACGTGCCGGCCTGGACCAAGCGATTGCCCGTGGCCTGGCCTACGCGCCGTACGCCGACCTGATCTGGTGCGAAACCGCCAAGCCGGACCTGGACGAAGCGCGTCGTTTCGCCGAAGCCATCAAGAAGGAATACCCGGACCAACTGCTGTCCTACAACTGCTCGCCTTCCTTCAACTGGAAGAAAAACCTGGACGACGCGACCATCGCCAAGTTCCAGCGCGAACTGTCCGCCATGGGCTACAAGCACCAGTTCATCACCCTGGCCGGCATTCACAACATGTGGCACAGCATGTTCAACCTGGCGCATGACTACGCCCGCAACGACATGACGGCCTACGTGAAGCTGCAGGAGCAGGAGTTCGCTGACGCCGCCAAGGGTTACACCTTCGTGGCTCACCAGCAGGAAGTGGGCACCGGCTATTTCGACGACATGACTACCGTGATCCAGGGCGGCACCTCGTCCGTGACCGCGCTGACCGGTTCGACCGAAGAAGAGCAGTTCCACTAAGCACCGCGTACACGGCCACTGCGGCCCCAAGGAAGACCTAACCGCAGTGCCGCACGACAATCACGCCCCGACTGGTTCGGGGCGTTTTTTTTGTTTTCTGAAAATCCCCCCTGACAATAAAAAGTCAAAATGAGGGGGGCGGGCTTGCTCGCGAAAGCACTGGCTCAGTCAGCACATGTTTTCCTGGCACACCGCTTTCGCGAGCAAGCCCGCCCCCACAGGGGAAAGCGTCCAACCTGAAGATTTTGTGCAAAACATTGATCCAGAGCGGTATTCACCTGAATCAAATCGGTTAAAAGATCCCCGTCGACAACTAAGCGCCCTTCAAGCAAGTAACAACAACTTCCCGCGCCACACGAGAAACATTCGCTTAAACCCCACGCAAACAATAGTCATTATCATTTGTCGCGTGAAAACTTCGTTACAGTTGAAACAAAACTTAATTGTTCAAAAGCCCGCTAATGCCCACACCATAAGGGCTACAGCCCCAAGAAGGTGCACTATGTCCTTATTCCATCGAATAATTTCGCCATAGGAATTTTACTTGCCCGGTGTTTAGCCATAAAATCACCGCGATTGATTGCAGTGCGACATATCGTCACTGCATCGTTACTTTTTCGAGCTCAGAGACCTTTGCTCTCTGTTAAGGATTTCCAGCATGACCGAAGCGACAGGACTCATGGCCCACAACTGGGGCTTTGCCATTTTCCTCCTCGGTGTTGTCGGCCTCTGCGCCTTCATGCTCGGCGTCTCCAGCCTCCTCGGGTCAAAAGCCTGGGGCCGCAGCAAAAATGAACCGTTCGAGTCCGGCATGCTGCCTACAGGTGGCGCCCGCTTGCGGCTCTCAGCCAAATTCTATCTGGTCGCGATGCTGTTCGTGATCTTCGATATCGAAGCCCTCTTTCTCTTTGCCTGGTCTGTGTCCGTCCGCGAAAGCGGCTGGACCGGATTCGTCGAAGCCCTCGTTTTCATAGCAATTCTGTTGGCAGGCCTTGTCTACCTATTTCGAGTGGGCGCCCTTGACTGGGCTCCGGAAGCTCGTCGTAAGCGGCAAGCGAAGCTGAAACAATGAGGCTTTGGCGATGCAATACAATCTCACCAGGATCGACCCGGATGCTCCTAACGAGCAGTACCCCATCGGCGAACGGGAAACCGTTTCCGACCCGTTAGAAGACCAAGTCCACAAAAACATCTACATGGGCAAGCTGGAAGACGTGCTGAGTGGCGCGGTCAACTGGGGACGTAAGAACTCCCTGTGGCCGTACAACTTTGGTCTTTCGTGCTGCTACGTGGAAATGACCACCGCCTTCACGGCGCCCCACGACATCGCGCGCTTTGGCGCCGAAGTTATCCGGGCATCGCCGCGTCAGGCGGATTTCATGGTTATCGCCGGAACCTGCTTTATCAAGATGGCGCCGATCATTCAGCGTCTCTACGAGCAAATGCTCGAGCCGAAGTGGGTTATCTCCATGGGTTCGTGCGCCAACTCCGGTGGCATGTACGACATCTACTCCGTTGTTCAAGGGGTGGACAAGTTCCTGCCCGTGGACGTCTACGTGCCTGGCTGCCCGCCCCGCCCTGAAGCATTTCTGCAAGGCTTGATGCTGTTGCAGGAATCGATTGGCAAGGAGCGTCGCCCACTTTCCTGGGTTGTCGGAGATCAAGGCGTTTACCGCGCCGAGATGCCGTCACAAAAGGAACAGCGCCGCGAACAGCGTATTCAGGTCACCAACCTGCGCAGCCCCGACGAAGTCTGATCCAGCACCGATTCTTTTATAGAACGAAAACCTGGCTTCATTCTTTACGTTGACCGAAAGCGATAAAAAACCATGACTACAGGCAGTGCTCTGTACATCCCGCCTTATAAGGCAGACGACCAGGATGTGGTCGTCGAACTCAATAACCGTTTTGGCCCTGACGCCTTCACCGCCCAGGCCACACGCACCGGTATGCCGGTGTTGTGGGTCGCGCGTGCCAAGCTTGTCGAAGTCCTGACCTTCCTGCGCAACCTGCCCAAGCCGTACGTCATGCTCTATGACCTGCATGGCGTGGACGAGCGTCTGCGCACCAAGCGCCAAGGCTTGCCGAGCGGCGCCGATTTCACCGTGTTCTACCACCTGATGTCGCTGGAACGTAACAGCGACGTGATGATCAAGGTCGCCCTGTCGGAAAGCGACTTGAGCATCCCGACCGTGACCGGTATCTGGCCGAACGCCAGCTGGTACGAGCGTGAAGTCTGGGACATGTTCGGCATCGACTTCCCGGGCCACCCGCACCTGACACGTATCATGATGCCGCCCACCTGGGAAGGTCACCCGCTGCGCAAGGACTTCCCTGCCCGCGCCACCGAATTCGATCCGTTCAGCCTCAACCTCGCCAAGCAACAGCTTGAAGAGGAAGCGGCGCGTTTCCGTCCGGAAGACTGGGGCATGAAACGCTCCGGCACCAACGAGGACTACATGTTCCTCAACCTGGGCCCGAACCACCCTTCGGCCCACGGCGCCTTCCGTATCATCCTGCAACTGGACGGCGAAGAAATCGTCGACTGCGTACCGGACATCGGCTACCACCACCGTGGTGCCGAGAAGATGGCCGAGCGTCAGTCGTGGCACAGCTTCATCCCGTACACCGACCGTATCGACTACCTCGGCGGCGTGATGAACAACCTGCCGTACGTGCTCTCGGTCGAGAAACTCGCTGGCATCAAGGTGCCGGACCGCGTCGACACCATCCGCATCATGATGGCCGAGTTCTTCCGGATCACCAGTCACCTGCTGTTCCTGGGGACCTATATCCAGGACGTCGGCGCCATGACCCCGGTGTTTTTCACGTTCACCGACCGTCAGCGCGCCTACAAGGTCATCGAAGCCATCACCGGTTTCCGCCTGCACCCGGCCTGGTACCGCATCGGTGGCGTGGCCCATGACCTGCCGAATGGCTGGGATCGCCTGGTCAAGGAATTCATCGACTGGATGCCCAAGCGTCTGGACGAGTACCAAAAGGCTGCGCTGGATAACAGCATCCTCAAGGGCCGTACCATCGGCGTCGCCCAGTAC
Organism: Pseudomonas simiae; assembly: GCF_000934565.1. Taxonomy (NCBI): domain Bacteria; kingdom Pseudomonadati; phylum Pseudomonadota; class Gammaproteobacteria; order Pseudomonadales; family Pseudomonadaceae; genus Pseudomonas; species Pseudomonas simiae. The sequence goes on from NZ_CP010896.1 coordinate 3,643,361, forward strand.
AACACCAAAGAGGCCCTGGAATGGGGCGTCACCGGTGCTGGCCTGCGCTCCACCGGCTGCGATTTCGACCTGCGTAAAGCGCGCCCGTACTCGGGCTACGAGAACTTCGAATTCGAAGTCCCGTTGGCGGCCAATGGCGATGCCTACGACCGTTGCATCGTGCGCGTCGAAGAAATGCGCCAGAGCCTGAAGATCATCGAGCAATGCATGCGCAACATGCCGGCCGGCCCGTACAAGGCGGATCACCCGCTGACCACGCCGCCGCCGAAAGAGCGCACGCTGCAGCACATCGAAACCCTGATCACGCACTTCCTGCAAGTTTCGTGGGGCCCGGTCATGCCGGCCAACGAATCCTTCCAGATGATCGAAGCGACCAAGGGTATCAACAGTTATTACCTGACGAGCGATGGCGGCACCATGAGCTACCGCACCCGGATCCGTACCCCAAGCTTTGCCCACTTGCAGCAGATCCCTTCGGTGATCAAAGGCGAGATGGTCGCGGACTTGATTGCGTACCTGGGTAGTATCGATTTCGTTATGGCCGACGTGGACCGCTAAGCATGAACAGCACGCTTATCCAGACAGACCGTTTCACCCTCAGTGAAACCGAGCGCTCGGCCATCGAGCACGAGCTGCATCACTACGAAGACCCGCGCGCGGCGTCGATCGAAGCCTTGAAGATCGTGCAGAAGGAACGTGGCTGGGTGCCGGACGGCGCCCTCTACGCCATCGGCGAGATCCTCGGCATCCCTGCCAGCGACGTTGAAGGTGTAGCCACGTTCTACAGCCAGATCTTCCGTCAGCCAGTGGGCCGCCACATCATTCGCGTGTGCGACAGCATGGTCTGCTATATCGGCGGCCACGAATCCGTGGTCAGCGAAATCCAGAACAAGCTGGGCATCGGCCTCGGCCAGACCACCCCGGACGGCCGCTTCACGCTGCTGCCGGTGTGCTGCCTGGGCAACTGCGACAAGGCGCCGGCGTTGATGATCGACGACGACACATTCGGTGACGTGCAGCCCGCTGGCGTGACCCAATTGCTCGAGGGCTACCCATGACCCTGACTTCTTTCGGCCCGGCCAACCTGATCAAGCGTTCGCCTGAGACCCACCCGCTGACCTGGCGCCTGCGTGACGATGCCGAGCCCGTGTGGCTAGACGAGTACCAGGCCAAGAATGGTTACGCCGCTGCGCGCAAAGCCTTCGCCGACATGGCCCAGGACGACATCGTCCAGACCGTGAAAGACGCCGGCCTCAAAGGCCGCGGCGGTGCAGGCTTCCCCACGGGCGTAAAGTGGGGCCTGATGCCCAAAGACGAATCCATCAACATCCGCTACCTGCTGTGCAACGCGGATGAAATGGAGCCGAACACCTGGAAAGACCGCATGCTGATGGAGCAACTGCCCCATCTGCTGATCGAAGGCATGCTGATCAGCGCCCGCGCGCTGAAAACCTACCGTGGCTACATCTTCCTGCGTGGCGAATACACCACCGCCGCCAAGCACCTCAACCGTGCCGTGGAAGAAGCCAAGGCTGCTGGCCTGCTGGGCAAGAACATCCTCGGCTCCGGTTTCGACTTCGAGCTGTTCGTGCACACCGGCGCCGGGCGTTATATCTGCGGTGAAGAAACCGCACTGATCAACTCCCTCGAAGGCCGCCGCGCCAACCCACGTTCCAAGCCGCCCTTCCCTGCCGCTGTAGGCGTGTGGGGCAAGCCGACGTGCGTGAACAACGTCGAGACGCTGTGCAACGTGCCGGCGATCATCGCCGACGGCGTGGACTGGTACAAATCCTTGGCCCGCGAAGGCAGCGAAGACATGGGCACCAAGCTCATGGGCTTCTCCGGCAAGGTCAAGAACCCTGGCCTGTGGGAACTGCCGTTTGGCGTGACCGCTCGCGAGCTGTTCGAGGACTACGCCGGCGGCATGCGCGACGGCTACACCTTGAAAGCCTGGCAACCAGGCGGTGCCGGTACCGGTTTCCTGCTCCCTGAGCACCTCGATGCACAAATGTATGCCGGCGGCATCGGCAAGGTGGGCACCCGGATGGGTACCGGCCTGGCGATGGCGGTGGACAACACCGTGAACATGGTCTCGCTGCTGCGCAACATGGAGCAGTTCTTTGCCCGGGAATCCTGCGGCTTCTGCACCCCATGCCGCGACGGCCTGCCCTGGAGCGTGAAGCTGCTGATGGCCCTGGAAAACGGCGAAGGCCGCGAGGGTGATATCGAAACCCTGCTGGGCCTGGTCGGTTTCCTCGGCCCAGGCAAGACCTTCTGTGCTCACGCACCGGGCGCCGTGGAGCCATTGGGCAGCGCCATCAAATACTTCCGCTCGGAGTTCGAAGCCGGCATCGCGCCTACCAGCGCCGCCGTCCCGCCTCTGGCAAGGCCGATCGTAGTCGGCGCGTAACGCTTTAAAAGGCGAAGGGTCCGTGCCCTTCAACTGCTCATGGGCTGACGCCGTAAAGGCTGTGTTGAAGCCCATGAATAACAAGATTCCATTAGCCACGCCCGCTGACAACGGGCCAACGAAGAACTTTGAACCATGGCCACTATCCACGTAGACGGCAAAGCGCTCGAAGTCGATGGGGCAGACAACCTGTTACAGGCATGTCTCTCACTAGGCCTCGACATCCCGTATTTCTGCTGGCACCCCGCGCTTGGTAGCGTCGGTGCCTGTCGCCAGTGCGCGGTCAAGCAATACACCGACGAGAACGACACCCGTGGTCGTATCGTCATGTCCTGCATGACCCCAGCCACCGACAACACCTGGATCTCCATCGACGATGAAGAATCCAAGGCGTTCCGCGCCAGTGTCGTCGAGTGGCTGATGACCAACCACCCCCACGACTGCCCGGTCTGTGAGGAAGGCGGTCACTGCCACCTGCAAGACATGACGGTGATGACGGGTCACAACGAGCGCCGTTATCGCTTCACCAAGCGTACCCACCAGAACCAGGACCTCGGCCCGTTCATTTCCCACGAAATGAACCGCTGCATCGCCTGCTATCGCTGCGTACGCTTCTATAAGGACTACGCTGGCGGCACCGACCTTGGCGTCTTCGGCGCCCACGACAACGTGTACTTCGGTCGCGTTGAGGACGGCGTGCTCGAAAGCGAGTTCTCCGGCAACCTCACCGAGGTCTGCCCGACCGGTGTGTTCACCGACAAGACCCACTCCGAGCGCTACAACCGTAAATGGGACATGCAGTTCGCCCCGAGCATCTGCCATGGCTGCTCCAGCGGTTGCAACATCTCTCCGGGCGAGCGCTACGGCGAACTGCGTCGGATCGAAAACCGCTTCAACGGTTCGGTCAACCAGTACTTCCTGTGCGACCGCGGCCGTTTCGGCTATGGCTACGTCAACCGCGAAGACCGCCCACGCCAGCCGCTGCTGGCCGGCGGCGCGAAGCTGAGCACCGACGAGGCCCTGGATAAAGCCGCCGAGCTTCTGCGCGGCCGCAACATCGTTGGTATCGGTTCGCCGCGCGCCAGCCTCGAAAGCAACTTCGCGTTGCGCGAGCTGGTGGGTGCCGAGCACTTCTACTCCGGTATCGAAGCCGGTGAGCTGGAGCGCATCCGTCTGGTCCTGCAGGTGCTGAACGACAGCCCGCTGCCCGTCCCGAACATGCGCGACATCGAAGACCACGACGCCATCTTCGTGCTCGGTGAAGACCTGACCCAGACCGCCGCCCGCATCGCCCTGTCGCTGCGCCAGTCGGTCAAAGGCAAGGCCGAAGACATGGCCGACGCCATGCGCGTCCAGCCTTGGCTCGACGCCGCGGTGAAAAACATCGGCCAGCACGCGCTGAACCCGTTGTTTATCGCCAGCCTGGCTGAAACCAAGCTCGACGACATCGCCGAAGAATGCGTACACGCAGCACCAGACGACCTGGCCCGCATCGGTTTCGCCGTGGCCCACGCCCTCGACGCCAGCGCACCGGCTGTCGAAGGCCTGGACACCGAAGCCGTCGAACTGGCCCAGCGCATCGCCGACGCCCTGCTGGCAGCCAAGCGTCCATTGATCATTGCCGGCACCTCCCTGGGTTCCAAGGCGCTGATCGAAGCCGCTGCCAACATCGCCAAGGCGTTGAAGCTGCGCGACAAGAACGGCTCCATCAGCCTGGTCGTGCCGGAAGCCAACAGCCTTGGCCTGGCCATGCTTGGCGGCGAGTCCCTGGACGCAGCCCTGCAAGCGGTCATCGACGGTAAAGCCGACGCCATCGTGGTGCTGGAAAACGACCTGTACACCCGCACCGATGCCGCCAAGGTTGACGCTGCACTGGACGCCGCCAAGGTCCTGATCGTCGCCGACCACCAGAAGACCGCTACCAGCGACCGCGCCCACCTGGTGCTGCCAGCCGCCACCTTCGCCGAAGGCGACGGTACCCTGGTCAGCCAGGAAGGCCGCGCGCAGCGCTTCTTCCAGGTGTTCGATCCGAAGTACATGGACGCCAGCATCCTGGTTCACGAAGGCTGGCGCTGGCTGCATGCCCTGCGCTCGACCCTGCTGAACCAGCCGATCGACTGGACCCAGCTCGACCACGTCACCGCCGCCGCCGCGGCAAGCGCGCCGCAGCTGGCACGTATCGTCGACGCTGCACCGTCCGCCGCGTTCCGCATCAAGGGCATGAAACTGGCCCGTGAACCGCTGCGTTACTCCGGTCGTACCGCCATGCGTGCCGATATCAGCGTGCATGAACCACGTACCCCGCAAGACAACGACACCGCGTTCGCCTTCTCCATGGAAGGGTACTCGGGTTCGGCCGAACCGCGTCAGCAGGTGCCATTCGCCTGGTCGCCGGGCTGGAACTCGCCGCAGGCCTGGAACAAGTTCCAGGACGAAGTCGGTGGTCACATCCGCGCTGGCGACCCGGGCACCCGCCTGATCGAAACCCAGGGCGACTCGTTGAACTGGTTCGCCGCCGTACCGCGTCCGTTCAACCCGGCCCAGGGCACCTGGCAGGTTGTGCCGTTCTTCCACCTGTTCGGCAGCGAAGAGACTTCGTCCAAAGCCGCACCGGTTCAAGAACGTATCCCGACTGCCTACGTATCCGTGGCCAAGTCTGAAGCCGACCGCCTGGGCGTCAACGACGGGGCCCTGCTCAGCCTGAACGTGGCCGGCCAGACCCTGCGTCTGCCGCTGCGCATCAATGATGAGTTGGGTGCCGGCCTGGTTGCACTGCCGAAAGGCCTCGCCGGTATTCCACCGGCGATCTTTGGCAAAACCGTTGACGGTCTGCAGGAGGCAGCGCAATGACCTGGTTCACCCCTGAAGTGATCGACGTGATCATCTCGGTCGTCAAGGCCATCGTGATCCTGTTGGCCGTGGTCGTCGCGGGCGCCCTGCTCAGCTTCGTCGAACGTCGCCTGCTGGGCTGGTGGCAGGACCGTTACGGTCCGAACCGCGTTGGCCCGTTTGGTATGTTCCAGATCGCCGCCGACATGCTGAAAATGTTCTTCAAGGAAGACTGGACCCCGCCGTTTGCCGACAAGGTGATCTTCACCCTGGCACCGGTCGTGGCCATGAGCGCCTTGCTGATCGCCTTCGCGATCATCCCGATCACCCCGACCTGGGGCGTGGCGGACCTGAACATCGGCTTGCTGTTCTTCTTCGCCATGGCCGGTCTTTCGGTCTACGCGGTGCTGTTCGCCGGGTGGTCGAGTAACAACAAGTTCGCCCTGCTGGGTAGCTTGCGGGCGTCGGCCCAGACCGTGTCCTACGAAGTGTTCATGGGCCTCGCGCTGATGGGCATCGTGGTGCAGGTCGGCTCGTTCAACATGCGCGACATCGTCGAGTACCAAGCGCAGAACCTGTGGTTCATCATTCCGCAGTTCTTCGGCTTCTGCACCTTCTTCATCGCTGGCGTCGCCGTGACTCACCGTCACCCGTTCGACCAGCCGGAAGCGGAACAGGAACTGGCCGACGGTTACCACATTGAATACGCCGGCATGAAATGGGGCATGTTCTTCGTTGGTGAGTACATCGGCATCATCTTGATCTCGGCCCTGCTGGTCACGCTGTTCTTCGGCGGCTGGCACGGTCCATTCGGCATCCTGCCGCAGTTGGCGTTCTTCTGGTTCTTCCTGAAGACCGCGTTCTTCATCATGTTGTTTATCCTGCTGCGCGCTTCCATTCCGCGTCCACGATACGACCAGGTGATGGATTTCAGCTGGCGCTTCTGCCTGCCACTGACCCTGATCAATTTGCTGGTGACTGCTGCCGTTGTGTTGTTGAACACGCCAGCGGCCGCGGTTCAGTGAGGATTTGACCCATGTTCAAATATATTGGCGACATCGTTAAGGGTACCGGTACCCAGTTGCGAAGCCTGGTGATGGTGTTCGGTCACGGCTTCCGCAAACGCGACACCCTGCAATACCCGGAAGAAGCGGTGTACCTGCCGCCGCGCTATCGCGGCCGCATCGTGCTGACCCGCGACCCCGATGGCGAGGAGCGTTGCGTAGCCTGCAACCTCTGCGCCGTGGCGTGCCCGGTGGGTTGCATCTCCCTGCAGAAAGCTGAAACCGAAGACGGTCGCTGGTACCCGGACTTCTTCCGCATCAACTTCTCGCGCTGCATTTTCTGCGGCCTCTGCGAGGAAGCTTGCCCGACCACCGCAATCCAGCTGACACCGGATTTCGAGATGGCCGAGTTCAAACGTCAGGACCTGGTGTACGAGAAAGAAGATCTGCTGATCTCTGGTCCCGGTAAAAACCCTGATTACAACTTCTATCGTGTTGCAGGTATGGCCGTTGCCGGTAAGCCGAAAGGCGCCGCACAAAACGAAGCCGAGCCGATCAACGTGAAGAGCTTGCTGCCTTAAGGAAGAAAGATGGAATTCGCTTTCTATTTCGCATCGGGTATCGCGGTTGTGTCCACGCTTCGCGTGATCACCAACACCAACCCCGTGCACGCCCTGCTCTACCTGATCATTTCGCTGATCGCCGTGGCCATGACCTTCTTCAGCCTCGGCGCACCGTTCGCCGGTGTACTGGAAGTGATCGCCTACGCTGGCGCCATCATGGTGCTGTTCGTGTTTGTGGTGATGATGCTCAACCTGGGGCCGGCTTCGGTCGCCCAGGAGCGCGTCTGGCTCAAGCCCGGCATCTGGCTCGGCCCGGTTGTGCTGGCAGCGCTGCTGCTGGGTGAACTGCTGTATGTGCTGTTCGCTCACCAGAGCGGCCAGGCCATCGGCCACACCACCGTAGACGCGAAAGCCGTGGGCATCAGCCTGTTCGGCCCGTATCTGCTGGTGGTCGAACTGGCTTCGATGCTGCTGCTCGCTGCAGCCATCACCGCCTTCCACTTGGGCCGCAACGAAGCCAAGGAGCAATGACGATGCCTGCTATCCCTTTGGAGCATGGTCTGGCGGTCGCCGGCATCCTGTTCTGCCTTGGCCTGGTCGGCCTGATGGTCCGCCGTAACATTCTGTTCGTGTTGATGAGCCTGGAAATCATGATGAACGCCGCGGCACTCGCGTTCATCGTTGCGGGTGCACGTTGGGGCCAGCCGGATGGACAAGTCATGTTCATCCTGGTGATCAGCCTGGCAGCCGCCGAGGCCAGCATTGGCCTGGCGATCCTGCTGCAACTGTATCGTCGCTTCCACACGCTTGATATCGACGCTGCCAGTGAGATGCGCGGATGAACATGATCTTTCTGACTTTCGTATTCCCCCTGATCGGTTTCCTGCTGCTGTCGTTCTCTCGCGGGCGCTGGTCGGAAAACCTCTCGGCCTTGATCGGCGTGGGCTCCATTGGCCTGTCGGCCATTGTGGCCGCCTACGTCATCTGGCAATTCAACGTGGCGCCGCCGGAAGGCGGTCACTACACCCTGGTGCTGTGGCAGTGGATGTCGGTGGAGGGCTTCAAGCCCAACTTCGCCCTCTACGTCGACGGCCTGTCGATCACCATGCTGGGCGTGGTTGTCGGCGTGGGCTTCCTGATCCACCTGTTCGCGTCCTGGTACATGCGCGGTGAAGCGGGTTACTCGCGCTTCTTCTCGTACACCAACCTGTTTATCGCCAGCATGCTGTTCCTGGTGCTCGGCGATAACCTGTTGTTCCTGTACTTCGGCTGGGAAGGCGTGGGCCTGTGCTCGTACCTGTTGATCGGTTTCTACTACAGCAACCGCAACAACGGTAACGCGGCACTCAAGGCGTTCATCGTCACCCGCATCGGCGACGTGTTCATGGCCATCGGCCTGTTCATCCTGTTCCAACAAGTGGGCACGCTGAACATCCAGGAACTGCTGGTGCTGGCACCGCAGAAATTCCAGGTCGGTGACTTCTGGATCACCCTGGCCACCCTGATGCTGCTGGGCGGCGCCGTGGGCAAATCCGCGCAACTGCCACTGCAAACCTGGCTGGCGGACGCGATGGCCGGCCCTACCCCGGTTTCCGCACTGATCCACGCGGCAACCATGGTAACTGCCGGTGTCTACCTGATCGCCCGTACCCATGGCCTGTTTACCCTGGCGCCGGACATCCTGCATCTTGTAGGCATCGTCGGTGGCGTGACCCTGGTACTGGCCGGCTTCGCCGCGCTGGTGCAGACCGACATCAAGCGGATCCTCGCCTACTCGACCATGAGCCAGATCGGCTACATGTTCCTGGCCCTGGGCGTTGGCGCCTGGGACGCGGCGATCTTCCACCTGATGACCCACGCCTTCTTCAAGGCCCTGCTGTTCCTTGCTTCCGGTGCGGTGATCGTTGCCTGCCATCACGAGCAGAACATCTTCAAGATGGGCGGCCTGTGGAAGAAACTGCCATTGGCCTACGCCAGCTTCATCGTCGGTGGTGCCGCACTCGCAGCCCTGCCGTTGGTGACCGCCGGTTTCTACTCCAAGGACGAAATCCTCTGGGAAGCCTTTGCCAGCGGTAACCAGAACCTGCTGTATGCAGGCCTGGTGGGTGCGTTCATGACCTCGCTGTACACCTTCCGCCTGATCTTCATCACCTTCCACGGTGAAGCCAAGACTGAAGCCCACGCAGGTCACGGCATCTCGCACTGGTTGCCATTGTCGGTGCTGATCATCCTGTCGACTTTTGTTGGCGCCATGATCACCCCGCCGCTGCACGGTGTATTGCCACAAAGCGTCGGTCATGCCGGCGGCGAAGCCCAGCACAGCCTGGAAATCGCGTCGGGCGCCATTGCTATCGCCGGTATCCTGTTGGCGGCCCTGCTGTTCCTCGGCAAGCGTCGCTTCGTGACAGCCGTGGCCAACAGTGGCATTGGCCGTTTCCTGTCGGCCTGGTGGTTCGCTGCCTGGGGCTTCGACTGGATCTACGACAAACTGTTCGTCAAGCCTTACCTGGCTATCAGCCACATTCTGCGTAAAGACCCGCTTGACCAAACCATCGGTTTGATCCCGCGTGCCGCCAAGGCCGGTCACACCGCCTTGAGCCGCAGCGAGACGGGTCAATTGCGTTGGTATGCAGCTTCCATGGCGGCCGGTGCCGTTTTGGTGATCGGCGCCATCGTCGTGGTAGCGGTCTGATATGAACTTTGCGAACTTGCGAAAGGAAACGAGCCTGTCATGATTCTGCCCTGGCTAATCCTGATCCCCTTCATCGGCGGCCTGCTCTGCTGGATGGGTGAACGCTTCGGCGCCACCCTCCCCCGCTGGATTGCGTTGCTGACCATGTCCCTGGAACTCGCACTCGGCCTCTGGCTGTGGGCCCATGGCGACTATTCATTTGCTCCGGCACCGGGTGTCGATCCCACCTTCGCGCTTGAATTCAAGCACGTGTGGATCCAGCGCTTCGGCATCAACGTGCACCTGGCCCTCGACGGCCTGTCGCTGTTGATGATCCTGCTGACCGGCCTGCTGGGTATCCTCTCGGTACTCTGCTCCTGGAAAGAGATCCAGCGTCATGTGGGCTTCTTCCACCTGAACCTGATGTGGATCCTGGGCGGCGTCGTCGGCGTGTTCCTCGCCCTTGACCTGTTCATGTTCTTCTTCTTCTGGGAAATGATGCTGGTGCCGATGTACTTCCTCATCGCGCTCTGGGGTCACAGTTCTTCGGACGGCAAGAAAACCCGGATCTACGCAGCGACCAAGTTCTTCATCTTCACCCAGGCTTCCGGCCTGATCATGTTGGTGGCGATCCTGGGTCTGGTACTGGTCAACTTCAACAACACCGGCGTGATTACCTTCAACTACGCCGACCTGTTGAAAACCAAGATGTCGCTGACCACCGAGTACATCCTGATGCTGGGCTTCTTCATCGCGTTCGCGGTGAAGCTGCCGGTGGTGCCGTTCCACTCCTGGCTGCCTGACGCTCACGCCCAGGCGCCGACCGCCGGCTCCGTGGACCTGGCCGGTATCTTGCTGAAAACCGCTGCCTACGGCCTGCTGCGTTTCGCCCTGCCGCTGTTCCCGAATGCCTCGGCCGAATTCGCGCCGATCGCCATGACCCTCGGTCTGATCGGGATCTTCTACGGTGCGTTCCTGGCATTTGCGCAAACCGACATCAAGCGTCTGATCGCCTTCTCGTCCGTTTCCCACATGGGCTTCGTACTGATCGGCATCTACTCCGGCAGCCAACTGGCACTGCAAGGCGCAGTGATCCAGATGTTGGCCCACGGTGTCTCGGCCGCTGCCCTCTTTATCCTGAGTGGCCAGTTGTACGAGCGCCTGCACACCCGTGACATGCGTGAAATGGGTGGCGTGTGGTCACGCATCGCGTACCTGCCGGCGATCAGCCTGTTCTTCGCCGCCGCGTCGCTGGGCTTGCCAGGCACCGGTAACTTCATCGGCGAGTTCCTGATCCTGATGGGTGCCTTCGTGCAAACGCCGTGGATCAGCGCCATTGCAACGTCCGGCCTGGTGTTCGGTTCGGTCTACTCGCTGATCATGATCCACCGCGCCTACTTCGGCCCGGCCAAGTCCGACACCGTCCTGCAAGGGATGGATGCTCGCGAACTGATCATGGTGCTCGGCCTTGCGGTGCTGCTGATTTACATCGGCGTGTACCCGCAACCGTTCCTGGACACTTCTGCCGCGACGATGCATGGCGTGCAGCAGTGGTTCGGCACCGCCTTCTCTCAACTCGCTTCGGCCCGGTAAGAGCGCTATGGAATTCACGATCCAACACTTTATCGCGCTTGCGCCGCTGCTGATTACCAGCCTCACCATCGTGGTGGTGATGCTGGCGATCGCCTGGCGCCGCAATCACTCGCAAACGTTCCTGCTGTCCTGTGCCGGTCTCAACCTGGCCCTGCTGTCGATCATCCCGGCCCTCAAGGTCGCGCCTCTGGCGGTAACACCATTGATGATGGTGGATGACTTCGCACTGCTGTACATCGCGCTGATCCTGGTCGCGACCCTGGCCTGTGTCACCCTCGCCCACGCCTACCTTGGCGAAGGCGGTACCGGTTACCCAGGCAACCGCGAAGAGCTGTACCTGCTGATCCTGCTGGCTGCGGCCGGCGGCATCGTGCTGGTCAGCGCGCAGCACCTGGCGGGCCTGTTCATCGGACTGGAACTGCTGTCGATCCCGACTTACGGCCTGGTGGCCTACGCCTTCTTCAACAAGCGCTCCCTGGAAGCCGGCATCAAGTACATGGTGCTGTCGGCTGCCGGTTCGGCGTTCCTGTTGTTCGGTATGGCCCTGCTCTATGCAGAAGCTGGCAACCTGAGCTTCACCGGTATCGGTCACGCCCTGGCGGCCACCAGCATGCCTGCGCCGGTTGCCCAACTGGGCCTGGCCATGATGCTGATCGGCCTGGCATTCAAGCTGTCGCTGGTGCCCTTCCACTTGTGGACCCCGGACGTGTACGAAGGCGCCCCGGCGCCGGTGGCTGCGTTCCTGGCCACTGCGTCGAAAGTGGCTGTGTTTGCGGTGATGGTGCGTCTGTTCCAGATCTCCCCTGCCGCCAACACGGGTGTGCTGAGCACCGTACTGACCGTGATCGCCATCGCGTCGATCCTGTTCGGCAACCTGCTGGCCCTGACCCAGAACAACCTCAAGCGTCTGTTGGGTTACTCGTCCATCGCTCACTTCGGCTACCTGCTGATCGCCCTGGTGGCGAGCAAAGGCCTGGCCGTGGAAGCCATGGGCGTGTACCTGGTCACCTACGTGATCACGAGCCTTGGCGCATTCGGCGTGATCACGCTGATGTCCTCGCCGTTCAAAGGCCGTGACGCCGACGCCCTGTATGAATACCGCGGCCTGTTCTGGCGCCGTCCATACCTGACTGCCGTACTGACCGTGATGATGCTGTCCCTGGCCGGTATTCCGCTGACGGCGGGCTTCATCGGCAAGTTCTACATCGTCGCTACCGGTGTTGAAGCCCACGAATGGTGGTTGGTTGCCTCCCTGGTACTGGGCAGCGCCATCGGCGTGTTCTACTACCTGCGCGTGATGGTCACCCTGTACCTGATCGAGCCAAACCTGCGCCGTGTGGATGCCGAGTTGCACTGGGAACAGAAAGCCGGTGGCGTCATGCTGCTGGCCATCGCCCTGCTCGCGTTCTTCCTGGGCGTGTACCCACAACCGTTGCTCACCCTGGTGCAGCACGCGGTGCTGGGCGTTTGATCGCTTAGCGGGATGCGGTAAACAAAACGGCGCCTTCGGGCGCCGTTTTGCGTTTCTGGGGCCGGTGCTTTTACCCTCCCCTGCTCACGGAAATTTCCTCCTCCAGCTGCCTCCTTATCTGGCATCTACCCGATGGAGGCCGCCGTATGGTGTTTGCGTTCTAGGAAAGTTCCCACAGCAAGGTCACTTGACCCAAGGCGCGCGGGCCACCAAACTATACGCAGGCTACGTACAGAACATGGATGCTCTATTTATCGAACTGCCGGCCTTCGAGCGGCATCGCAAGGACTATCTGAGTGACGAGCTTTTCCACGGTTTTCAACAGGCGTTGATGAAGAACCCGGAAGCGGGAGACGTGATCGAGGGAACAGGTGGGTTACGCAAGGTTCGCTTTGTCGACGAACGACGCAACAAAGGCCAGCGCGGTGGCCTGCGGGTCATTTACTACGGGTGGTCAGGCGGCACGCAATTCTGGTTATTCACCCTGTACGGCAAACACGAACAGGACGACCTGACGCCTCAGCACAAAAAAGCCCTAAAACACATGCTGGACAGGGAAATCAAAGCGAGAACACATCATGAAACGTGAAATCTTTTCCGAACTGGTCGAAGGCTTCGACGCCCTGGCAAACGAACGCCAAGGCAAAGTCACCCTGCGGACCCACAAGGTTCATCTCAACAACCTGGAGCCGCTCACCGCAGAGGAAGTGGTCGCCGTGCGTCAACAGCTCAACCTCTCCCGTGCCGTCTTCGCCATGTACCTGCGCACCAACACGCGTACGCTGGAGAACTGGGAGCAAGGCCGGGCTAAACCAAATGCCCAGGCCGCCACCCTGATTCGCCTGGTGGCGCGTTTTCCTGAGACCGTGGCACAACTTGCTGCGTTGGGTTGATCTGCAATTGTCCCCAAAAAAAACGCCCCGAACATTCGGGGCGTTTTCCATTGCAACGGTATCAGAACGCGATACCGACCTTGAACCCGTACTCATCACGCTTGAGCTTGGTGTTGTCGGCCACCTCGGAATTACCGTCAAGCTTATACTCGGTGCGGGTGTAGTACAGGCCTGCGACCACCGGCAGGTCGCCTTTCTGGTTCATCAGCAAGCTGACTTCGGCGTAAGGGTTGGTGCGGTCCTTGAGGTCCACGGTGTCGCTGCCAAAATCTTCCACCTTGAGCTTGGTGCGGCCGTCGATAGTGCGACGGGCGCCCGCTTCGACACGCAGGGTCATGTCATCGAACTGGTGGTTGTAGCCCAGGGCCGCCTTGGCGAACGGCGACTTGTTGGTAAGTTTCACGTCGAGGTCGTTGATCTCTGGCTCGTAGCGCGTCCAGCTGTAGCCACCGCCGACGATCACGTCGACAAAGTTGCGCGCATCCAGCGCGGCACGCCAACCGAGGTCCAGGTCAGCCTGGCCTTCCTTCAGTTTGTTGTCGCTCTTTTCACCGTACTTGGCTTCGATACCGGCCTGGTAGATAAAGCCGGATTCAGCGGTGAGCTTATTGCCGAAGTTGTAGAACAGGCCAGCTTCAGGCATGTGGCTCTTGTCGCTTTCGCTGCCGTCTTCGAATTTGAAATCGTTGTAGCTGCCCTGGATCCCGAAGGTAGAAATCGGGTCGGTGGACGGTGCGGCAAACACCGCGGCAGGCGCAGCAACCAGCGCCAGCAGCGAGGAACCCTTGAGGAATTTTCCGAATAGCTTGGACATCGTTTTACATCTCCTTGTCTGGTGAGCAAATTATTCAGGAACCGGTTCGAACCCCGGTGGATGCCAAAGGTTCGAATTAATTTGCGCTAATTTGGAGGTAAAACGGTTCAGCGAAGGCTCTATCTCAATGCTCCTATGAATTCGGCACTGTCAAGCCATCAAGGGCAGCCCGCAGCGCCGCCGTGACCGGCACGCAAATCCCGAAGACTTCAGTCAACAGCTGCAGCACCTCATCGGCACTGACGAGGGCGCGCTTTTCACTCGGCCGGTCCAGGTAGTGAATTGCATAGTTGGCGTTGTTCAGGGTATGACGCTCACCCGCAGCCAACCGCGCGACTTTCAACTGGCCGACGAAGACCGAGTCCGGGTGGGTGGAGACATACCAGTTGCCGATTTCATAATCGATGGTCGCCTGCACTTGCAGATCGAACACATACAACCCACGCCATTCATTGGCCACTTGGACCCACAGGGTGTAACTGTCGTGCCCGTCGAAGGTCACGCGATAGGGTTCGTGCGCGGTGGCCTGCACCACCTCGGTGTCCAACAGCAACGGGCTGCTGGGCACCATGCCGCCGAAGCCGACGTCGGTGATGTAACGCACGCCATCCAGGGTCACCAGGCTCAAACGATGGGTACGCGCCGTGCGCGCATCCGGCGGCCCACCCATCACCACCCGCCCCGTGATGCCGCGAGCATCAAAACCGAGCTCCTGCAACAGCGCCAGGAACATCTGGTTCAACTCATAGCAATAACCGCCCCGCCCCTCCAACAGCACTTTTTGCTCGACGCTGGCCAGGTCGATAGGCACCGGCAAGCGCATCAGGCTGGAGAGGTTCTCGAAGGCAAAGCTGCACACATGGCGCAGTTGCAGATCCTGCAAGGTGCGCAGGCTCGGCGCTGGCGGCGAGTCATAGCCCAGGCGTTGCAGGTAGAGGCGGCTATGGGTCAGCAGTGACATGGCGCAATCCTTCGGCACGGGATAAAGGCGACACTATGCCGCGCCAACGAGCAGATTGTCATTTTGAATGAACCTTTTAGAACGCTGCCCTATCCATCTATAACAACACAGGGAGGCAACATGAGTACCGCAAAAATCTACACCATCAATTACCAGCTGCACGGCAAACCGAAATCCTTTGTGGTGCGTGCCGAAGTGATGAACAACGCCGAGGCCTGGCACTGGGCGGCGGTGGATGCCGATATCGCGCATGTCAGCCGCGTGGGGCGGGTCGGGCATGAGCAGGTGAAGAAGACGACTCGACCGTGGGCGGAGAAATTCGGGATTACCGACGTCACTTGGATAGCGCCCAAGTAAACGAAAGCCCCGCACATGGGCGGGGCTCGCTTTATGGCTTCAAGTCGCCCAATGGATCATAGGGCGGCTTTTTTTCATCCTTGCCTTTTTTGTCCTTATCCAACGGCGCAATCGCCGGCCCTACCGGATCCACCTGCGGATCCGACACATCCGGCGAATCGGGATCGAACCCCAATTCGTCCTTACCACTGGAATGCTCGCCCGAAGCCGGGCCTTTTGGCGTATTACTCACGGCGTTCTCCTCATTCAGAGCGGACGGGCCTTGTCATGCAGGTTTTCCAGGTCTTCCTCGACGCGTTCCACGTCATCGTTCTGACGCTCCGCCGGGTCGTTGGGGCGCAACGCGTCGTTGTCGCGCTCTTCTTCGCCGGGTGTGCGGTCAGGGTTCGGGGTGCCGGGTGGTGGCTGGTTGTAGTCGGACATGATGCTTCACCTCAGTGGGTCTACACAGGTTTAGAGAAACCGCTATGCGCCAACGTTCAACTTGTTTGCCCAGGCGTGAGATGATGCCCGCCCCTTCTGGAGACATGAACCGGATGTTCGAGCTCAAACCCTGCGACCCCGTCACCTTCCGTCAACAGACCCGACGTAGTACGTTGATCGTGGCGGTGCTGTTCCTGGCCCTGGCCATGTTGCTGTCGAGCCTGGCGGTGATGCTGTTTGGCGAGCCTGGCGGAGACAACTTGCGCTTCAATGTCGGCGGGGTGTTCGCCGGGGTGTTGATCACGGTGGCGCTGGTGCGCGGCCCGTTCTGGACCCAGCCGTGGCTGGCGGCGGCGGTGTATGGCTGGCAACTCAAGCGCAACCTGATGAGCGTGACCAATGTAATGCACAAGGTCACGGAGCGGGTGCAGGCGAATGATCCGACGGCGCTGAAGGTGCTGCGCTTTTATCACTTGGGCCTGACGCAGATGCATGAGCTGGACGCCAACTCCAGCGCCCAGGTGCAACTGGTCGCTGAGGTCGAGGCACATAAGGCCAAGATGCAGGCGCAGGGGCTCGATACCGAGCAGACCCGGTTCGACCCCGCGTGGCTGGACACCTTTAAAACCGCTTAGGCCAGCGCACCTACGCAGTCTCCTTGATGCCCCCCATATCGTCAGTTGGACATCTTTGTCCGCCAACAGAACACGGCACTTACGGCAATGGCAGCACCCGCCAGGCCAAACACCCAGGGGGCCGAGG
Source organism: Pseudomonas simiae (assembly GCF_000934565.1). NCBI lineage: Bacteria > Pseudomonadati > Pseudomonadota > Gammaproteobacteria > Pseudomonadales > Pseudomonadaceae > Pseudomonas > Pseudomonas simiae. The sequence goes on from NZ_CP010896.1 coordinate 3,660,112, forward strand.
CAATCGGCAGCAACAGGCCGGCGAGTAATGGCCCGAGGCCGGCGCCGATATCGCGCCACACGGCATTCGAGGCCAGGGCCGACACGCGCATGGACCCTGGGTTGCGCTCGGCCACCAATGTCGTCACCAGCGGCAGTTGCAGGGCGCGCAGCACCAGCACCGCCGCCGCACCGACAATCACCCAGTAGCTGCCGAACGCGATCAGGGCCAAGGCACTGAGGAACGAAAACAGCAGCAACATCGAGGTCGCGCCGAAACGCTGGGCTGCGCGCCCCCCCAAGGGGCTCAGGAGCATTTCCGAGACATAACGCAGCGCCATCAAGCCACCGGCGATCAGCACCGCATCACCGCCCAAGAGCTTCTGTGCCTGGATCGACAGCCCGAAGATAAACAGGCCGTCCAGCGCCACCCCCTCGATAAACGACCACATTGCCACACTGTCCGGCCACTTGAAGCGCCGCCCCGGCGTGCCGTGCAAATCATGCCCGGCCCTAGGCAAACCGCGCGCCATCCACAAGCCCACCAGGCAGCACCCGGCCAGAATCAGAAAGATCGGACGTGGCCCGGCCATCAGTGTCAGCCAGCCGCCCAACGGCAACGCCAGCATCGGTCCCAGGGCAATCAGCGCGCGGGAACGCCCGGCCCGGCGTGCGGCACCGGCTGGCTCCGAAGTGGCCAAGACTTGGGTCGACAGGTTCAACGCAGCAAAACACAGGCCCCACACCAGTCGCAGGCAGAGCAAGGCGGCGAAGCCGGACAACAGCGAGTTGCCCACAGCGCACAGGGTTGCGGCGCCGGCGGCGATCATGCAGGTCAGGCGGTCGCCGTGACGCGCGTAGAAATTGAGCACATGGCGGTAGCCGAAAATCCGCACCAGGCGGTTGGCTGCCAGCAGCACACCGGCCTGGGCCAGGGTAATGCCGAAGGCCTGGGATTCCATCGGCAGCAGCAAGTAGAGCAACACGTCGCTGGGCAGGCATAAAGCCAGGGTCAGTGCGGCGCGGCGGGAGTGGGTATCAGCGGTGCGGAGGGCCAGGCTGGACATAAATCCGAAACATTCCGAAATACTCAGGTCGCCACGGTAGCGTTAATCAGCACTTTTTCCCATAGGGTAACAACCGTAAACCACTGGCCACGGCCCCGACCAAGGCAAATCCACAGCCCAGCCACAGCGCAGATTGCGGACCATTGCCCATGGACAGATGGAAACACAAGGCCACCAACGACGCGCCCAACGTCTGCCCCAACAACCGCGAAATGGCCACGATGCCACTCGCCCCGCCGCTGCGGGCCAGCGGTGCGCTGGTCATCAACGCCTTGAGGTTGGGCGACTGGAAGAAGCCGAAACCCGCCCCGCACAGCGCCATGCGCCAGCCGATATCCAATGTCGAAGCGCCGCTGCCCAAGGTCGCGAGCGCGGCCATGCCCACGCTGAGCATCAACAGACCGATGCCGCACAGCACGCCCAGGTTCACGCGGTCGGCCAGGCGCCCCGCCACCAGCGCCATCACCGCCACCACCGCGGGCCACGGTGTCATCAGAAAGCCGGTTTCCACCTGGCTATGGCCAAGCACCGCCTGCAACAGGAAGGGCAGCGACACAAACGCCAGGCCCTGGGCGCTGAACGCGCAAATAGCGGTAAGGGAAGACAACGCAAACACCGGGCGCTTGAACAGGTCCAGCGCCAGCATCGGCGCCGGGTGCCCGGCCTGGCGCCGCAGCAACCCTGCACCGCACACCAGCGCCACGGCGATCAGGCCCAAAGTCAACGCACCCTGGGCGCCGTGCACCGCCGTACCCAGACCCAGTACCAGCAAGGCAAACAGCCCCGCACACAACACGGCCGCAAAGCGGTCGAAGGCATGCCCGGTCATCGGCAAGGTCGGCAACGAGCGCAGGCCCAACGCCAGCGCCAGCACACCCAACGGCACATTGATCAGGTACAGCCAGTGCCAGGTCGCCACCGACAGAATCGCTGACGCCGCCGTCGGCCCAAGGGTAAATGCGAGCCCCACCACCAGGGAGTTATACCCCAGCCCCCGGCCCAGCATGTTTGACGGGTAAATATGCCGCAGCAACGCCGTGTTCACGCTCATGATCGCCGCCGCGCCCAGCCCCTGCACCACCCGCGCCGCCGTCAGGGTGACCAGTGAGCCGGCCAACCCGCAAAACAGCGATGAAACAATAAACAGCAGCAACCCGCCGAGGTACACCCGGCGATGCCCCAGCACATCACTGAGGGACGCAAACGGCAGCACCGTGGCAATGATCGCCAACTGGTAGGCATTCACCACCCAGATCACCGAGGCGGAATCGGCGCCAATCCCCTCGGCCAGGGTCGGCAACGCCGTGTTGACGATGGCGGTGTCCAGGGTCGCCATGCCAATCCCCAGGGAGATCGCAATCACGGCCGGCAGGCGTTTATTGAGGGGCAACCCATCGGCAACAGAAGGCATGGACAATCCGCGCAAGTGACAAAGGCGTTTAGATTAAGGGCTGCGGCGAATTTTTTCAGGCGTGGATTGGCTGGCTGTCAGTAGTTTCATGTTCGCCAGTGCCCGGTCTTCGCCATAACCCCCACCGCCTCGGCAAAACCGGCCTGGGGTGCGGTGTTCAAGCTGACCAGGCCCACGCAGCGGCTCGGTTTCAAGGCCGCAGCACGGATGGCCACCCGTCCGCCGACGTCCACACCGGCGAGCACAGCCTCAGGAATATGCAGCGCGTTCATCAATTCCAGCACATCCTGGCCCTGTACCGCCTCATCCTGCCCGCGCAGGTACGGGACGATCACCCGGAAACCTTGCGCAGCCAGCGGTCCGGTGATCGCTGCAAACGCGTTCACATCCGCCGCCAGCAAAATGATCGCCCGGCCCTCTTCCGGCCCGAACACTGCATAGCGGATCTCTCCGTCATCAATACTGACCTGTTGCACTGCCAATGCCGGTGCGGCCATCACCACCGCCGCCAACAGCAAAAAACCACGACGATCAAACATGACGGACTCCCACTATCAATTCACTGCCCAGCCAACCGGCCAGGTATTCACCCGCCTGCATCACGCCCGCTTCTTCCCCCAGGCGTTGCACCAAGTACTCACACAGCCCAGCGAAACTGCCATCGGCCTGCAGGTGTTGCACGGCCAGTAGCTCCAACGCATCCACCTGGCGCAAACGCGACGTGAACTGCCGTCGCCACACCAGCAAGCCGCCCGCTTGCGCCAGCATTACCGCTTCCGGTACCGGTGCGTCCTGCCACAGCGCCGACCAGATGGCCTCGGCATTGGTGGTCAGGCCGTGGCAGCGCAGCGACGGCGTGAGCTGCAACACCGCCGTGTCCCAATCCAGCTCGGCCAAGGCCTCCAGGGCCAATGGCTGTGCGTCGGCGGCGACAAAGGCTTCATTGAGGGCCGACTCGATCCAGGCCAGCTCATGCACATCCGGGTTGCCTGGGAACATCTCTTTCAAAGTGGCGTAGAAGCCCTCCGGGTACGCGTCCAGGGTCCAGGCGTGAGGCGGATGACGGTCGATATGGGTGATGCTCACGGCCAGGAAGGCTTCCTCCCCGACCCAACGACGCAGGTAGGGAAACGCCTGCTCCAGGCAACCGACCAACTGCGCACGGTAGTTGTTCTGGTACACCGCCAGGCCGGCGTGGTGATTGCCCAGCGCCTGCGCGGATTCATCCGACGCACTCACCAACCAGCGGCGAAAGGTCTGTTGTAGCTGCGCCAGGTTCATCGTTGCGCTCCCAACGTTCGGGCCATGGACAACTCCTGAAGCAGTTCGGCGAGCGGCGGGATCTCATCGTCACGCTCGATCATGGTCGCCACCGGGCCCAGCCGGGTCATGGCCTGGGCGTACAGTTCCCAGACTCCGGTGCACACCGGGCTGTCATGGCTGTCGATCAACATCTCACGGCCTTGACTGTGGCCGGCCAAGTGCACCTGGCGCACGCGCTCGGCAGGGAGGCCATTGAGAAACGCCAGGGCGTCGAAACCGTGGTTGCTGGCGCTGACGAACACATTATTGACGTCCAGCAGCAGTTCGCAGCCGGTGCGCTTGGCCATGGCTGCAATAAATTCCCATTCGGTCATGGAGGCGCCTTCAAACGCCAGGTAGCTTGAGGGGTTCTCGAACAACATCGTGCGGCCCAACACGTCCTGGGCTTGCTGGATATTGGCACACACCCGATCCAGCGCCTCGTCGGTGTAAGGCACTGGCAGCAAGTCATGGGAATTGAAGCCCGCGCTGCGCGACCAACTCAGGTGGTCGGACACAAACAGGGGCTCGACTTCATCCACCAGCGACTTGAGGCGCTTCAAGTAATCCGCATCCAGCCCTTCGGCGGTGCCGATGGACATGGACACACCGTGCAGCGCCACCGGGTAGCGCTCGCGGACTTGTCGCAGGATATGCCGGGGCTGACCGCCCGCGACCATGAAGTTTTCGGAGATCACTTCGACGAAATCCACGGGCACCGAGGTCTCCAGGAAATCGCAGTAATGCTCCTTGCGCAGTCCCAGGCCGTAGCCTGAAAAGTGAGGATTGGATGTCGACATTGAGGGGCTCCAATAACCCTTTAGGAGCGGGTTCGCCCGCGCCTAAAGGGGGTGAGGCGTTATTTAGGTTCAGTCAAGGTACCGCCAGCCTTGAGGCACTCGGACGGGGTCTTGACGATCACGCCTTCGCCTTTGCAACTGTTGAGGCCTTTGCAGTCGTTCTTGGCGGTGGCGCACAGGCTGGTGCCTTTGCAGGTGTTGACGCCGTAGCAACGGCCGGGCTTTTCCGGCGCGTCGGCGGCGCTGGCGGCGGTAGCGAACGAAGCGGAGGCCATGGCGATCAGGGCAGCCGCGGCAGCGAGGCTCAGACGGGATTTGAGTGCAGTGTTCATGGGTATTGCTCCAGGGTTGGGGTGAATTACTTGATAACGGAAGCAGCGTCTTCGATGACCTTCGCCACAGCCTCAGGCTGGGAGATGTACACCGAGTGGCTGGCCTTGATTTCGGTGACCTTGGAACCCGCGCGTTTGTACATCCAACGCTGCAGGTCCGGGCTCAGGGCGCGGTCTTCGGTGGAGACCACGGCATAAGTCGGTTTTTTGTGCCAGGCCGCGGCCCATACGGTGCCGCCGAACAAGGCGGTGGTCGCCGGCACTTGGGAGGCGGCCATGAAGTCGGTGCGGTTGGTGGTCAGGTCGGCAGCAAAGTCGGCGTTGAACTTGGTGCGGTCGAAGAACAGATGACCGTCGCGGCTGGCCTTGATGTCATCGCTGGGCGCCGGCATCGAGCCGATCAACTGGGCCATGTTCTCGCCCACTTCCGGCTGCAGCGCCGAGACGTAGACCAGCGACTTGACCTTGTCGCGGTCGCCGGCAATCGAGATCACCCCGCCACCTGAACTGTGGCCCACCAGTACCACCGGCCCGACTTGCTGCTCCAGCACTTCGCGGGCCTCGGCCACATCGGCGGCCAGGCTCTCGTGGCCCTGGTGCACCACGGTGACCTTGTAGCCCTTGTGGATCAGGATGTCGTGCACCACGCGCCAGCCGGAACCGTCGACAAACGAACCGGGCACGATCACCACGCTTTTACCGGTGCCGGGCTGCGGGGCATCTGCCGCCTGGGCCAGCATCGGGACAGTCAGGGCCATGGCAATGGCCAGGGAAGAAAGCATACGCATTGGAAATCTCCATCAAAGTTAAGAACGCTTGCCTGAGATGAGGCGGTCCAACGACCAGGCCCCACCGCCGTACGCCAGCAGCGGCAACAACAGGCCCGCCCAGGTGAGGTGCACCGGCCAGGCGGCGGGGTACACAAACACCTCGATCACCAGGGTCATGCCCAACAGCGCAGCAGCGGCCGGGCGGGTCAGCAGGCCGAGCACCAGCAGCAGCGGGAACAAGTGCTCGGCGTAGGTCGCCAGGTGCGCGGCCCAGTCCGGCGGAATTAGCGGCAAGGCGTATTCCGAACGGAACAGCGTGTAGGTCGACGGTTTGAGTTCAAGAAACCCCGTGACCTTGGTGCGCCCTGACAGGAAGAACACCGCCGCGATCGCCACCCGTGCCACCAGCAACAACAGGGCATCGGGAAGCAGGCGCTGGATCACGGCTGCTCCGTCAGGCTGCCGAAGCCTTTAGGGGTCTTGATCTGGGTGCAGGTGCCTTTGTCCACCAGTACCCAGGCGTTGCCCTGGTAGTCGGTGGTGGAAGTGGCGGCGCATGAGGTGCCAGCGCCTGCGGCGCAGTCGTTGGCACCGGCCAGGGCCACGCCGAAGCACTTTTCCTGGGGCTTGGGTTCATCGGCATGGGCCACGGCCGCGAAGGCACTGAGGGACAGGGCGAGGGTTGCCGCGAGGGCTGCGTAAGGACGCTTCATGGGGTGAGTCTCCTGGCTTGACTGAGTATGGCCAGGGCGCCTCGGGGTCGGTGACCGCCTGCGCCAGCTGGTGTGCAGAGTTAAAGCCAGGCGTGTATCCGGTCTGTGTCGCGAACGCGATAGAACGTCATGCGGGTGTATCAGGAGGGTGCGGGGATACAGTTCGATACACAGTTACTAAAACAATGCCAAACCCCCGGCGATTGCTTCGGCATCCCTATCGAGATAATTAGATATATTTGCCTTTACGAACGATGGCGCTTGCGGGTCGTCGACGACCGCAAGAATCACCCTGAATTTCATGCGGTTGTGGTCATGTTTGTTAGTTGATGGCCCGAGGTCATTCCGTTGAAAAAATATGTGTTTCCAACGGAATGTTTGGCGCGGCCCAATCGTTGTTGTACCTGAAGCTGCCCGCCCCCCATCACCTTCAGGAACGGTTTTATGACGGGTGGCCTACGCGTGATTCAAGCCAGCGCGCTCAGGTCCAGGTGTCCCTCCTTGATCGGTGGGCACCAGTAGTAACCGCCGGTCAACGGTGTGCTGATGCGGTACAGGCCATCGACAATGCCATCTTCCAGTCCACTCATGCGGCGCAGTTGCGCTTCGAATGCATCGAAGGAGTGGCCGAACGCGAGAAACATCAACCCGGCCTGGCCGTTCTCCGCCCAAGGCATGGAGCGGCGTACCACGAAGGCTTCCGGGGTGAAGCTTTCCTGGGCGGTGCGTTTGGTGTGGGCGGACTCGGGGGCGTCGTCGAGTTCCTCGTTGTCGCCATGGCGGCGACCGATGATGTGGTCGCGCTCCTGCGCGGGCAAGGCGGCGAAGCCGTCGAGGTCGTGCTGCCATTGCTGGATCGCGGCAAAGCTGGCGCCGCTGTCGGTCAGGGCGGCTTCAACCGCCGCATCGTCGTGGGGGTTCTCGGTGCCGTCTTCGTAGTCGGTAAGGTCGAAGCCGGTCTTGTAGCGGAAGCCTTCGGTCATCTGCACCAAGCGAAACGCCGGGACCAGGGCTTTTTCGAAAGCGCGGCTGCGCAACAGCAACTCACCACGGTCCACGCCGTGCAGCCATATCCACAGCGCGTGCTGGGTAGAGGGGTTGTGCGCACCCGGCCCACTGACGGAGGGAAAGGCGCGCAGGCCTTCAATCCGGGCGCCCAAGGCATTGACCAGCGGCTCGCCAAAACCGACCACCGCCGCCGAATCGGTCAACTGCACCAACGTGTCCAACGCAGCGTGCACGGCGGTCAGTGAGTCCACGGCAAAAAACAGATGGCGTGCCTGCAACGGCACCGGTGCGGCAAGAATGCCCGGCTGGTACTGACTCATGTGAACTCCTTCTGAAAAGCCGCGCAGTTTAACCTTCAGCCACAACACTGCGTACAAGAAAGCGCGCAAGCCTTGCCATAGAGCCTGTTGTTGGGTGACTCTCTAGTCATGTTTTGCAACTATTCCAGGGGTAGTGACATGACCACCAGCAACCTGCTTGCCCAGCTGTTTCCTGACTCCGCCGCCGAGATTCCCGAGCAATTCCAGCTGGGAGCGCCCATTGAACAGCGTGATTACCTGGTCGATGGCCAGTTGAGGGTGTGGAGCGGCCCCTTGGCCAAGGTGCAAAGCCCGGTGCAGTTTGGCGACGAACGTGTGCACATCGGCAGCACGCCGTTGCTGGACGCCGACACCGCCCTCACCGCCCTCGACGCCGCCGTTCGTGCCTATGACCGGGGCCAGGGTGAATGGCCGACGATGCGCGTGGCTGAACGTATCCAACACGTCGAAGCCTTCCTGCGCCGCATGCGTGAACAGCGCGACGCAGTGGTCAAGCTGCTGATGTGGGAAATCGGCAAGAACCTCAAGGACTCGCAGAAAGAGTTCGACCGCACCTGCGACTACATCACCGACACCATCAACGCCCTCAAGGAACTCGACCGCCGCTCCAGCCGCTTCGAACTGGAACAGGACACCCTCGGCCAGATCCGCCGCGTGCCGCTGGGCGTGGCCCTGTGCATGGGCCCGTATAACTACCCGCTGAACGAAACCTTCACCACGCTGATTCCGGCATTGATCATGGGTAACACCGTGGTGTTCAAGCCGGCCAAGCTTGGCGTATTGCTGATCCGACCTTTGCTGGAAGCGTTCCGCGACAGTTTCCCGGCCGGGGTGATCAATGTGATCTACGGCAGCGGCCGCGAAACCGTCAGCGCGCTGATGGCCAGCGGCAAGATCGATATCTTCGCGTTTATCGGCACCAACAAGGCTGCCAGCGATCTGAAAAAACTGCACCCCAAGCCACATCGCCTGCGCGCCGCGCTGGGCCTGGACGCGAAAAACCCTGGCATCGTGCTGCCCGACGTGGACCTGGACAATGCCGTCAGCGAAGCCGTCACCGGTTCCTTGTCGTTCAATGGCCAGCGCTGCACCGCGTTGAAAATCCTCTTCGTGCATGAAGACGTCGTCGACCGCTTCATCGAGAAATTCAACAAGAAGCTGGCCACGCTCAAACCCGGTATGCCGTGGGAGGACGGTGTGGCGCTGACGCCATTGCCCGAAGTGGGCAAGGTGGATTACCTCAACGGCCTGGTGGCTGACGCCGCGCAACAGGGTGCCACGGTGGTGAATGAACAGGGCGGTGAAAGTCGTGGATCGTTCTTTTATCCGGCGGTGCTGTACCCGGTGAACCCACAGATGCGCGTGTACCACGAGGAACAGTTCGGCCCGGTGGTGCCGATCGTGCCCTACCGCGACCTGGAGACCGTGATCGACTACGTGCTGGACTCGGATTTCGGCCAACAGTTGAGCATTTTCGGCACCAACGCCGCAGAAGTCGGGCGCCTGGTGGACACCTTCGCCAATCAGGTCGGCCGTATCAACATCAACGCCCAGTGCCAGCGCGGCCCCGACACCTTCCCGTTCAACGGACGCAAGAACTCGGCAGAGGGCACGCTGTCGGTACATGACGCCTTGCGCGTGTTCTCGATCCGCACCCTGGTGGCGACCAAGTTCCAGGAGAGCAACAAGGCGCTGGTCAGCGACATCCTGCGCAACCGCGATTCGAGTTTCCTGACCACCGATTACATTTTCTAGAGGACGATTCGTCGTTGATTAACCTGCACCTGCCTGTGTTTGCCCGGCGCCTGCTGCGCCCACTGCTCGACCCGTACCGCCGCTATCGCCATGCCAAGCTGATCCATGCCGTGCGCGTGTCCATCGGTTTGCTGGCGACCATCCTGCTGACCACCGGCATCAACCTGCCGCATGGTGAGTGGGCCTCGGTGACCATGCTGGTGGTGATCGGCGGGTTGCAGCACCATGGCAATATCGGCAAGAAAGCCGTGGAGCGCGCCTACGGTACGTTGATCGGCGCCAGCGTCGGGTTGTTGCTGGTGGTGCAGGAGGCGTACGTCGGCCAGCCACTCCTGACTTACCTGTTGATGTCGGTGGTGTGCGGGTTCTTTTCCTATCACGCCATCGGCAAGGGTGGGTACACCGCACTGTTGTCGGCGATCACGGTATTTATCGTCGCCGGCCACGGTGACAACCCGCTGTCGGATGGGTTGTGGCGCACCGTGGACATCCTGATCGGTATCGCCCTGGCCCTGGCGTTCTCCTTTGCCCTGCCGCTGTATGCCGTGTACTCCTGGCGCTACAACCTGGCCAGCGCATTACGCGATTGTGCCCAGATCTACAGCCGGATCATCAATGGCGAGTCCGTCACCAGTGATGAACACCTCAAGTTGCTCAACCGCCTGAATGCGGCGATGTTGCAGTTGCGTTCACTGATGCCGTCGGTGTCCAAGGAAGTGCGCATCTCCATGACCGAACTGGACGCGATCCAGCGGCATCTGCGCCTGTGCATCAGCACCCTGGAGATTCTCGGCAACACCCGGCCCGACCCTCGCGATGAACAGGCGATGGCGCGCATGCAGGGGGTGTTGAAGGCCGAACATCGGCAGATCCGCGTGCAATTGGTGGGGATGGCACGGGCATTGAAGTCAGGGGTGACGGAGCGCTTGGAGCGGCAGAGCCATGCGGGTGTCGAGCCAGCACTGGATGCTCCGGTCTACAGCGCGTTGGATGGGTATCGGCTGCTAACCCTGCAATTGGCGCAGAACGTGGACGCGATGCGCCAGCGGCTGGCCAAGAGTGCGGGGCGCTGGAAAATCTGAATCCGCTGGGTGGAAGAGGAAAATTCCGATGTGTTCACACATTTCAGAAATTTCACAGTTTGTCTTACAAAGTTTTCACGCTTTATTCACATCTCGGAACGTAATGTGAAGCCTCATCCGTTACAAATGTTGCACATCAAGCCCGCCGCCCCAGCGGGCTTTTTTTTGCCTGGGATTTGCGTCAACGCGCGGCCTTGCTCGCTGGCGCCATGGCCTGCTCACGAATGGCACGCTGGGTATCCAGCACCTTGGCCAAGGCATTTTCTGCCTCCGGGCTTTGTTGCGGTACCCGAATCGCCGCTGACACCAGCGTGATCAACTTGGCCATCACCTCGGCATCCGTGGCCGGACGGCCCAGGCTCATGGAGTTCATCAGCAGGCGCAGCTCGGTGCCGGCCATCACCCCGGAAATCGCTTTGAGGGCAAATTGCAGACGCACGCCCAGTTCATTGCGCGGCAGGTCCGGCAAGGCCAAGGCAAAAGCCTCGAAGAAACGCTGGAACACCGGCTGGTAATGCACCTTGAGGTATTCCTGGATAAACGGCGACGTGTCGCTGTACACCCGCCCCAGGAAGCGGATGAATGAACGCCCTTCCCCACTGGCGCTGGCTGGATCGCTGCGCTCCAGGCCCATGGCCGGGGCGAACAGCACGCCGAGCAACGTGTCGCAGTCCAACGGGCCGTCGGACTCAGCCTCACAGCGCGCAAGCAGTTCCAGGCGCTGCTCGTTGAGCGGCTCCAGGCGCTGCTTGAGCAAGGTTTGCATCAGGGAGTCCTTGTCCCCGAAATGGTAGTTCACCGCAGCCAGATTCACCTGGGCACGCTCGGTAATCTGCCGCAGCAATACCGCGTCGTATCCGTATTTGATGAAGAGAGCCTCTGTCGCATCCAGCAATCGAGTCTTGGTAATGTTTGGAGCGCTGACTTTCTTCGCGACCATAGAAGTTCCACATGGGAAATATTGTTTAAAAAAATAATTTGATTTTTTATACCGGGGCCATCGTTCGAAAGCAAGTAGTGACACACCGCCATATGATCGAAAGCCTCGGCTGGCGGGCTCGTCGGGGGAGTCCCAAGCGGGTTTTGAGCTGCCTTTCGCCCTCGCAGGTAGGCATTTTCCCAAGCTTGAGCCGCTCTATATCGATGGCTGGCGGAGCGCCTGGAACGCGGTTAGTATTCAAACAATATTTTAAAAACAAGAAACAAAAGCAGTCCATGACGCATCCCCGGCCAACCTCCCAACTTGTTACAAAGCTTTACTGGGGCGGCTGACGGCAGCGTCGAGACTGAAGGCGTATTCATGACAGATACCCCCGCGCACCCAGGCTTGATCTCCCTGCAAGGCATCGGCAAACGCTATCAGCTGGCCGGGCAGCACCTGTCCATTCTCAATGATGTGTGCCTGTCCATCGCCCGCGGCGACAGCTGCGGCATCCTCGGCGCCTCCGGCTCCGGCAAAAGCACCCTGCTCAATATCCTCGGCCTGCTGGACCTGCCCAACTGTGGCCAATACCACTTTGCCGGCCACGATATCTTCACGGCCACGCCCGACCAGTTGGCGGCCATCCGCAACCAGCAGATCGGTTTTGTGTTCCAGAGCTTCAACCTGTTGCCACGCCTCAGCGCTCTGGACAATGTCGCCCTGCCCCTGAGTTATCGCGGCGTGTCGCGCCATGAGTCGGTGGAGCAAGCCCTGCGCATGCTCGAACAAGTCGGCCTGGCCGACCGCGCCCACCATCGCCCCGCCGACCTGTCCGGCGGCCAGCGCCAGCGGGTTGCCATTGCCCGGGCGCTGGTAGGCAAGCCCTCGGTGATCCTCGCCGACGAACCCACCGGCAACCTCGACAGCACCACCGCCCAAGACATCATGGAACTGCTGCTGACGCTCAACCGCGAACAACAGGTCACCCTGATCATCGTCACCCACGACCCACACATCGCCGAGCGCCTGGACCGCAAGATCCTGGTGCGCAATGGCGTGGTGCAAGAGGCCGGGTGCCCATGACCGAGCGGGTAAAGAGCAGCCTGCGGGTCGAACAGAACTTCAGCCAACTGCTGCATGAAGCCTTCGTCAGCCTGCGCACCCTGGGCAAGCGCTCGATCCTGGCCCTGCTGGGTATCGTGATCGGCAGCTCGTCGGTGGTTGCGCTGATCAATATCGGCCACAACGCGGCAGTGGATGCCGCGATGATTTTCAAGGACATGGGCACCGACACCCTGATCGCACAGTTCCCCCCCAAAGGCGCCAGCACTGTCCCGATGCCCGCCCGCCTCGACCTGGACGCCGTGCGCCAGACGGTGCCGGGCATTGCCCATGTCGGCGCCCTCACACTGTTCAGCGGCCCCATCGTGTTCCATGGCCGTACCGTCAACGCCAACTTAGTCGGCAGCACCCCGGACATCAAGGACGCGATGCGCTTGGCGTTGCAACAGGGGCGCTTCCTGTCGGGTTTCGATGCCAACGAAACCTATGGTGTGATCGGCGACCAAGTGGCCCAGTCACTCGGAGCGCCAGGTGACCCGTTGCGTTTGGGCGATCGCGTGCGCATCAACGACTACCTGTTCCTGATCGTGGGCATCCTGCGCAGCCAGCCACGGGCGATGCTGATGCCGGTGCAAGCCAACGAGTCGCTGTTCATTCCCGCCGAAGGCATGCGCCGCATCTATGCAACGCCGCAGATCGGCAACCTGATCATCCGCGCTGCGCCCGGCCAGGACATGGAGCGTATCGCCAAGGACGTGGCTGTCGCGCTGCAACCCCAACTGACCGACCACGATGTGGACATCCAGGTGCCCCAGCAGATGATCGACGGCATGACCCGGCAAAGCCGCACCTTCGCCTACCTGCTGCTGGCCCTGGGCGCAATCTCACTGGTGGGCGGTGGCGTGGGGGTGATGAACGTGATGCTGATGAACGTTTCGGAGCGCCGCCGCGAGATCGGCATCCGCATGGCGCTCGGCGCGCGTCAGCGAGATATCCGCAACCTGTTCCTGCTCGAAGCCGTGACCCTCACCGCCGTCGGTGCCCTCTGCGGCGCCGTGCTGGGCCTGACCGCCGCCTGGTTGTACGCCTGGCTGTCGGGCTGGGAATTTGCCCTGGCGATTGCTGCCTTGCCATTGGGGGTGGGCAGTACGTTGCTGGTGGGGTTGTTCTTTGGCATCTACCCGGCGGTCTCGGCCTCACGTTTGCAGCCGGTGGAGGCCCTGCGCGATGAATAAATGGCTCTGGCTGCTCGTCTTCGCCAGCCTGCCCGGCATGGCCGCCGACGTGGTAATCAAGCCATCGGCACCCAGTACGACCCGCAGCGGCTATGACCGGGGCGTCTCGTTGAATGCCCAGGTCACCAGCCTGACCCTGGGCGACGCGGTGTACCTGGGTCTGCGCAACAACCCGGCGATCCGCAGCGCCTACCTGCAACGGGTGGCGCAGAAATTCGACCTGCGCGTGGCCGAAGACGAGTTCAACCCCAAGCTCACCCTCAACAGTTATTACCGCAGCACCCGCGGCTCGGCCGACAATGCGCGCAATGCCAACGTGGCGCCGGCCACCAGCCTGCTCGGCGAGTACGGCACGCGCCTGAGCATGGCCTGGACCCAGCAGTTGAACAACGCCGACCGCGCCGGCCGCTACCGCAGTGACGGCCTTGACCTGGCGATCATCCAGCCGCTGATGCGCGGCGCCGGCTGGGACGCCACCACCGCACCGCTGCGCCTGTCACGGCTGTCGGAGCAGGCCAACCGCCTGAACCTCAAGGCCACCGTGGCACAGACCATCAGCCAGATCATCGCCACCTACCGCGAACTGCTGCGCGCCCAGGAGCAGCTGAGCATCGTGCAGGACGCCCTCAAGCGCTCCGTCACCTTGCTGGAAGTGAACAAGGCGCTGATCAATGCCGGGCGCATGGCTGAGTTCGAGATCGTGCAGACAGAAGCCGATATCGCCACCCAGCAACTCGGCGTGGAAGAAGCGCAGAACCAACTGGACACCAACCGCCTGGCCCTGCTGCGCCTGCTGGCCCTGGACCTGTCCACACCGATTCGCGCCACCGAAGCCCTGGAGGCCAGGCCCATGCAGATCGACAAGCGCCAGGCCTTTACCCTGGCCCAGACCCAGCAACCGGAGTACCTGGCGGTCTTGCTCGGCAGCCAGCAGGCCGACCTCAACCTGGTAATCGCCAAGGACTCCGGGCGCTGGCAGGTGGACTTGGTGACCGGTGCCAACCAGATACGCGCCAACACCGATAACAACGCCGGCCGTTCCAACAACCGCACCTGGGACAGCTACGCCGGGGTGCAGGTGCAAATCCCCATCGGCGACATCAGTACGCGCCAGGCCGAAGTGCGCGCGCGGGTGAATGTGGAGGATCAGGAGATCCGTATCACCGACGCGCGCCAGGCCCTGGAGCGCAGCGTCAATGATGTGGTGCGCGACCTCGGCACCCGTTGGCGCCAATATGAAATCTCCCAGCGCGCCGTGGAATTGTCGCGGCGCAAGATCGAGATCGAGCGGGAAAAACTCAGCGCCGGACGTTCCACCAACTTCCAGGTGCTGAGTTTCGAGACCGACCTGCGCAACGCCGAAAACGCGCAGCTGAATGCGCTGATCGCTTATTTGAACGCCCAGACCCAGCTCGACTTGACCCTGGGCATGACGCTGGAAAGTTGGGAAATTGCCCTCAATGACTACTAATCAGAAACGCCTGCTGGGCGCTGTACTTATTCTCTTACTGGGCGGCGCGGTCCTGACCTTGCGCAGCCCGGCCTCCGATCCGGTTGGCACCCAAGAGCAATGGCAGGTCGTCAAGCCCGAGGCATTGGTGCACCAGATCGGCCTGGTCGGCAAGATCGAGCCCGACACCACTATCACCCTCACCGCGCCTTTCGACGGCAATGTGCAAGCCAACCTGGTGGAGCAAGGCCAGCGCGTCGAGGCCGGCCAGGTACTGTTGCGCATGGACCCGGCGACCCTGGAGGTGCAACTGCGCGACGCCCTTTCCGCCCAACTCAAGGCCCGGCGCACCGTGCAGGAAATGCAGGACTGGGACAACGGCCCCACCGTCACCCGCGCGCGCCGTAGCTTACGCACCGTCGAAATGACAGCCGGTAATACCCAGCGCAAACTTACCGAAAGTGAAAACCTGTTCAAGCGCGGCATCATCCCACGCAACGAACTCGATGACCTCAAGCAGCAGACCCAGCAGCAACAGCTGGACCTTGCCTCCGCGCGCAGCGAACTGCAGCAGGCCATCGACCAGGGCAAGGGCGAATACCGCCAGATCGCCGACATGGAACTGACCAATGCCACGGTGAAATACGACGCCCTGCACAAGCTGCTCGAAGGCAAGGAAGTCAAGGCGCCGTTCTCCGGCATCGTGGTGCCACCACCCGGCAATAATTCACCTCAGGCTGGCGGCAACAATACGGCCCCGGTGCAAGCCGGCAGCAAGGTCAGTCAGGGTCAGGTGCTGTTTGGCCTGGCGAACATCGAACGGCTTAAAATCGTCGCCAAGGTCTCGGAGCTGGACATCAACCAGTTGCATCAGGGCCAGGCAGTGGAAGTGCTGGGGGATGGTTTTGACGGCGAGCGACTGACTGGCTCGGTAAGCGTGGTGAGCGGCTTGGCGATTGCCGGTGACAGCCAGGGCAGCGCGCAGTTTCCAGTGACCCTGTCGATCCCCAAACTCACGCCGCAGCAGTTGCAGCGGGTGCGGCTGGGGATGAGTGCGCGGTTGACTATTGTGACTTACAACAATGCGCAGGCGATTGTGATTCCGAGCCAGGCGATCCGGGCGGATAAGACGGTCGAATACCGCGAGGCGATGGATAAGCCGTCGGAGCGGGTGAAGGTGACCACCGGGCAAGCGACGGCCCAAGGCGTGGAAGTGTTCGGCCTCAAACCCGGCTTCGTGAAAACAAACCCCTTGTAGGATCTGCCTTGCCCGCGAAGGCGACCTGACAGCCAACCACTCTCCAACGGTTGCCCCGCGACCCAAATGTGGGAGCTGGCTTGCCTGCGAAGCCGACCTGACAGCCAACCTCTCTCCAACTGTTGCCCCGCGATCCAAATGTGGGAGCTGGCTTGCCTGCGAAGCCGACCTGACAGCCAACCACTCTCCCACTGTTGCCCCGCGATCCAAATGTGGGAGCTGGCTTGCCCGCGAAGGCGGCCTGACAGCCAACCACTCTCCTACTGTTGCCCCGCGATTCAAATGTGGGAGCTGACAAGCCCGCTACAGGGTGAGTCGTGCGGCCAGCGCCTTGGCTTGCAGCGCTACATCCGTCACTGCGGTGCTTTCCCACCACATCCCGCGCAACGGCGGGCCCATGGCGAACAGGCGCCGGCTGATAGTGCCCTCGGCGTCCAGCACCGCGCCCGACGCATCCGCCGCAATCCCCAACGCCAGCGGCCCGGGGCGGACCAGTCCACGTTTGAGCAATTGCTGCGGCAGCGGACGAGCCACACGGCGCCAGTCGTATTCGATGCCGCTGGAGTTGATCAGCGCTGCACCCGAAACCAGGGTGATGGCTTGCTCGCCGCGATGACGCAAGCGAATGGTCACGCCTTCAGCCGAAGGCTCCAAGCCCTTGAAGGAGGCTGCCCGAATCCGCAAACGCCCCTCATCATGCAAGCGTGCCACCAACTGCGCGCTCAACGGCGGCGAACGGTGATGATGGCTTTCCCACCACGGCCGCACATGCCGCACGAACTGGCGTTTCTCGCGCTCGCTGGCCTGGCTCCACAGGCGGCCGATGTGCGCGCGCACGGTGTCCAGCGGCGCTTGCCAATCAATGCCCTGCGTTTGCGCGATAGCGCATTGCCGACGGACTTCACGCAACAACTGCCGTGGGCTGCGCAGACGGTGATCCTCGCCGAGAAAATCCACCCAGCTCGGCGGTTGCCGGCGCACATGGGGCAGCAAGCCGTGACGCGAGAAAACCTCGACGGGCCCGCGATGCCCGGCCTGTTCCAGGGAGACCACGGCGTCGACCATAGTCAGCCCCGACCCGATGATCAGCACCGGCGCTTGTGGGTCAATCCCGGTCATCGCCTTGACATCCCACGGGTCCACCGCCGCCGCGTTCAGCCCTGTGGATTCAGTCTGTGGTGTACGGGCCGCCGGGAACATGCCGGTGGCCAATACCGCAAACCCGCCGCGCAGTTGCTGGCCGTTATCGAGGGTCAGCAGCGTCGAGGCTTCCTCCACTTGCAGGTCGACCACTTCGCCGCGCACGTGCTCGACGCTGGATGCGGACTGCGCCCTGGCCTCAGCCAAGCGCTGCTGGGCGTACAAACCAAAAATCCCGCGCGGCGGGAACAGTTCGCTGATCGGCACGCGTTGCTGGTCGGACTCGGGCCAGCCACCAGCGCCGATGTAGTCGGTGAGCCATTGGGTCAGGTCGTCGGCATTGTCCGGGTCGACACTCATGCGCGCCGCATTGCCGTTCAGGGTATGGCCCAGTTCGACAGCACTGTAGGCCTCGCCGCGCCCCAGTTCCGCGCGCGGCTCGATCACCAGGATCCGGCGTTGGCCAGGCAGGCGCAGCAGTTGCACGGCCAGCATCGTGCCGCTCAGGCCGCCGCCGATGATCAGTACATCAGCGTTGCGGATGGATTCAGTCATGCAGAGTCGCCCTTACCGTTTGCCCAGATAAATGTCATGCAAGTCACCCCGCGCCAACAGTTCAGCGGCACTGCCACTCAAGGCCACGCGCCCAGTATCCAATACGTAGCCGTGGGACGCATAGTTCAGCGCGACGTTGATGTTCTGCTCGGCGATCAGGAAGCTCACCTGCTGCTCGCGGTTGAGCTGACCGATGATCTCGAAAATCTCCTGCACGATCATAGGCGCCAAACCCATGGATGGCTCGTCGAGCAGTACCAAAGTAGGACGGGTCATCAACGCCCGGCCGATGGCGACCATCTGCTGCTCGCCGCCCGAGGTGAGGCCGGCGCGGGTGTGGCGCTTGGTCTTGAGCCGTGGGAACCACGCGTAGAGGCGTTCGAGGTCGTGCTCCATCTCCTGGCGGCTCAGGCGCCGGACAAAACCACCGCTGCGCAGGTTATCTTCCACGCTCAGTTGGCCGAACACATGGCGACCTTCCAGCACGTGGACCATGCCCTGGCGCACGCGCTGGCTGGGGTCGATGCCGGCCAGGTCGGTGCCAGCGTATTCGATCGTGCCCCGGCTGACCTCGGCCCGCTCGGCACGCACCAACCCGGAGATGGCCTTGAGCGTGGTGCTCTTGCCGGCGCCATTGGCACCGAGCAAGGCCACGATCGCGCCCTTGGGTACGCTCAGCGACACACCGGCTACCGCGAGGATCGCGCCGTCATAGATCACTTCGATGTCGTTGACGCTTAACAGTGCCTGGCTGGCGGATTCAGCGGCGGGCTGGCTCATGGTTTATTCATCCCCGGTGCAGGTACGCGGCGTCAGACCTTTTTCCTTGGCGAACGCTGCCGATTTGTCATCGATCAGCGGGCGCAACAGCGCGCGGTCGGCGGCGATCCAGTCGCTGATCAGCGTCCAGTTGGCGCCGTCCCACTGTTGCACTCGCGCCGACCCACCACCTTCATGGTCGCGGCACGACAGCTTGAGGTTCTGCATCAGGCCCAGGTAGCCCATGTCCTTCAAGCGCGCATCGTCGATGTTCAGGTGCTCCAGGCCCCAGCGGCCTTCTTCGCCATTGAGCGGGCGCTTGCCGAACTTGACCTGGCCGGTGCGAATCGCTTCTACCGCCACGGCGGCGTTCACCAGGCCGGAGTTGTAGTAGACGCTGCCGAAGTTCTTCAGGTCCTTGAGGTCGCTGTGGCCCTTGTCGAGGATGTACTGCTTGAGGCGTTTGTGGATCTCGAAATCAGCCCCGGCCGGGTATGGCGTGAGGGCCAGGTAGCCCTTGGCGGCGGCACCGGCGGGCAACACGTCTTCGCTGGAGCTGGCCCAGATATCGCCGATGATGTGGTCGACCGGGAAGCCGAAGCGCGCGGCGGTCTTTACCGCGACCGGCGTGGACACACCCCAGGTGCGCAGGAACACCCAGTCCGGGTTGGCCTGACGCACCTGCCGCCATTGCGCGGATTGTTCGTTGCCGGGATCGGCCACCGGAATCTGGATGTTTTCGAAGCCGTACTTTTCCGCCAGCAACTTCAGCGGGCCGAGGGTTTCGCGACCATAGGCCGAGTCGTGGTAGACCGTGGCGATCTTCTTGCCCTTGAGTTTGTCGAAGCCGCCTTCGCGCTGGGCGATGTAGTTCACCAGCGTCGATGCCTCGCTGTAGAAGGTCAGCATCACCGGGAAGTTGTAAGGGAACACAGTGCCGTCAGTGGCTTCGGTGCGGCCGTAGCCGAGGGTGATCAGCGGGATCTTGTCGACCTCCGCGCGCTCGCTCAGCGCATACGCCGCTGGCGCGCCGTTGGGCTGGTAGACCGCGACCGGCGCGCCATCCAGGCCATTCTTGAAGCGCTCATAGCACTCGATGCCCTTCTCCGCCGTCCACTCGGTTTCGCACTCCTGCCACACCAGCTTTACGCCATTGATGCCGCCTTCGACCTCGTTGATATAACGCAAATAGTCGATCATCCCGGCCCACACCTGCACACCGCTGGAGGCGTAGGCGCCCACGCGATAGGTGGCCAGGGGAATGAACTGCTGGTCCGGCGAGGCCGTCGCCTGGGGGACCGCACCGGCCAGGGTTGCCAGCGTAAACGCGGCGCCGATCAAGGAACGTTTCAAGGATGCACGCATGGGGGCTCTCTATCAGTCAGTAAAATAAACAGTCAGTCGAAAAGGCTCAGAAACGCAGCGGCCACTGCCGCACACGGTCACGCAGGTTGTGCAACAGGCGAATCAAACCCTCGGGTTCCTTGATCAGGAACACGATGATCAACACGCCAAAGATGATTTTCTGCAGGTTCTGCAACTGCCCCGCATCCACCGAACCGCCGAAGAGTGCCTGGCCGGCATGGCTGAGGAAGATCGGCAGCAGGCTGATGAAGGCCGCACCGACAAAGTTGCCGGCGATGCTGCCCATGCCACCGATAATGATGATGAACAGGATCTGGAAGGAACGATTGATATCGAAGCTACTGGCGCTGGCCGTGCCCAGGTAGGCAAAGGCCCACAGCGCGCCGGCAATCCCTAAGTAAAACGAGCTGACCGCAAACGCCAGGCGCTTGTAGCGCACCACCGGGATGCCGACCACGGCGGCGGCGGTGTCCATGTCACGGATCGCCATCCAGTTGCGCCCGATCTGGCTGCGCACCAGATTTATCGCGGTCCAGGTCAACAGCAGCACGGTGACCAGGGTCAGCAGGTAACGGCCCAACGGCGTGTTGAGGTCATGACCGAACAGCGCCAGCTTCGGCGCGGAAATGGTCCCTGACGAACCGTAGTTGTAGAACCAGGGGAACTTGACGAACAGCCACTCCAGGAAAAACTGCGCGGCCAGGGTGGTGACCATCAGGTAGAAGCCCTTGATCCGCGAGCTCGGCAGGCCAAACAGCAGGCCGACCAAGGCGCTGATGATGCCACCGCCGAGCAGAGCCACCGGCAACCCCAGCTCCGGCAGGCGCAGCAAAAACCCATAGGTCGCAAACGCGCCGACGGCCATGAAGCCGGCCGCCCCCACTGAGGTCTGGCCGGTGTAGCCGGTGAGCAGGTTCAGGCCCAGCCCGGCCAGCGACAGCACCAGGAACGGGATCAGGATCGCGTTCAGCCAATAGTCATTGCCCCACAGCGGCACCACGATAAAGGCCAGCGCCAACAGGCCGATCAGGGCCCAGGGGATGCGCCGCTGAATCAGCAGCAACGGCGCGGTGTCTTGAGCAACGGGGATCGACATGGTTTCAGACTCGCTCGATGGCGCGCTCGCCGAACAGGCCGGCGGGACGGATATACAGGAAGGCCAGGGCCAATACATAGGCGAACCACGGCGTGATGCCGCCGCCAATCAATGGGCCGATGTACACCTCGGCGAGGTTCTCCGCCGCGCCGACAATCAGCCCGCCGACAATCGCCCCGCCAATCGAGGTAAACCCGCCGATGATCAGCACCGGCAAAGCCTTGAGCACCACCAGCGACAAGGAAAACTGTACGCCCTGGCGCGCGCCCCACAGCAGGCCAGCCACCAGCCCGACAATGCCCGCCACCGCCCAGACGATCTGCCAGATGCGGTTGAGGTTGATGCCGATGGACAGCGCCGCCGTGGTGTCATCCGCCACCGCACGCAGCGACACACCGATGCGGGTCTTGTTGAACAGCAGCGCCAGCACGGTCACCAGCACCACAGCGGCGGCGGCAGCGATCAGGTCGAACTGGCTGAGCATCAGCGGGCCAACGAACAGCGGCACGTCGTCGATGCCCAGGTCAAGGGCGCGCACCTGGGAACCCATCAAGCCCTGGGCCAGGCCTTCGATAATGAACGACAGGCCCAACGTGGCCATAAACAGGGTGATTTGCGAACGGTTTACCAGCGGCCGCAGCACCAAACGTTCGATGAGCAAGGCGCCGACGATCATCACGATCACTGTCACCAGCAGCGCCAGGGCAAACGGCACGCCTTGGTCATGCAGGCTGACGAATGTCAGTGCGGCAAACAGCAGCATCGAGCCCTGGGCGAAATTGAACACACCACTGGCCTTGTAGATCAGCACGAAGCCGATGGCAACCAGCGAGTACATGGTGCCGGCGAGCAGGCCGCCGAGCAGGGTTTCGAAGAAGAACGTCATGCGTTTACAACTCCCAGGTAGGCCGCGATCACCTCGGGATTGGCCTGCACGTCGGCTGGTGTGCCGTCGCCGACCTTGCGCCCGTAATCGAGCACCACCACATGGTCGGACAGGCCCATCACCACGCCCATGTCGTGTTCGATCAACACCACGGTAGTGCCGAGGTCGCGGTTTACGTCGGCGACGAAGCGCGCCATTTCCTGTTTTTCTTCGGCATTCATGCCAGCCATGGGCTCATCCAGCAGCAACAGGCTCGGCCCTGCGATCAACGCCCGGCCGAGTTCCACGCGCTTTTGCAGGCCGTAGGACAGGTTGCCCACCAACACATCGCGATGGGCTTGCAGCTCAAGGAATTCGAGAATGCCCTGGGCCCGCAGCCGGAATGCTTCGGCTTCTCGGCGTGCGCGGGGCAAGCCCAGGGCCTGTTCGATAACGCTGCTGCGCATGTGGCGCGACAGGCCGGTGAGAATGTTGTCGAGCACGCTCATCTTCTTGAACAGCGCGTTGTTCTGGAAGGTGCGGCCAATGCCCCGGCGCGCGGCCCCCAAGGGGTCGATGCGGTGGAAGTGCTGGTCTTCGAAGACGATCTCGCCGGCGTCGAAGCGATACACACCATTGAGCACGTTGAGCAGCGAGCTTTTACCGGCACCATTGGGCCCGATCAGCGCGCAGATTTCGCCGCGCGCCACCTCGAAGGACAAGGCATTGATCGCCTTGACGCCCTTGAACGACAGCGAAATATCCCGCACTTGGAGAATGGCCTGGCTCATGCGATGTCCCGCTTGAATTCCGCCAGCCACGCCGGCGAAGGGGTGGATTTGACGGGTTGCCAGATATACGCCAGTCGCTGGAAACCCAGGAGTTTGCGCACGCGGTTTTTCAGCAGGCGACGCAGGCCGCTTTGAGGATGGGCGATGGCCCAGTCGCAGAGGCGCCGACGCCAGGTGCCGTGGGGCGCCAGGCGGCTTTCGATCTCGTCGGCCAAGTGCTGCAGGCGTGCGGGCGACAACAGCAGGCCGGTGGGAGCGACTTCACTGCGATCACGTCGCGCCGACGCCAGGCTTTCCGGAAAGGCCAGGCCATGGCCGCTGTTCAGCCACTGCTCCAGGACCACCGCCAGGCCGCCCTGCCAATGGGTGCCCTCTTCGCTCCACAATGAAGTTTCGCCTGTGGGGTGCCACCAACGTGCGATGTGTTGCGCGGGCGCCAACGGACCGAGCAATTGGACGAAGTCCAACAAATTGGCCGACTGCCAATGGCGCACGGTCTGGCGGTTCTGCACATAAGCATGGGTGGGGCGAATGCGCCACAGGTGCGGCTGGAGCGCCTCGGGTTCCAGGTCATCGGCCAGGGTCAGGACCTGCCCGCCGATGGATTGCGCCGCCAGCGCCAGCAACAATAGGTTCGGCTCGAACGCACCGCTCAGGGCCAGCCGCGAGTGCTCGCCGAAACCTTGCTGGCGCAAGCCATCGGCCAGGCGCTCGACGTCACGCAATGCGTCAATCCAGCGCCACGCGTACCACTGCCCCTGGCGCTTGTGGCGCAGGGCGGTGTGCAGCGGCGTGATCTGCGCCCAGTGCTGCAGTTGTTCCAGCGCCTTGGGCAGGTTGCCGAGGAGTTCGGCAGGCCATTCCAGGACCAGCGGACGTTTGAGTTCGTGCACGCTCATAGGGGGGGTTGCTCCTATTGGGTGGTGTGCGTGCGGTGGTCCGCTGGCGGGTATCGATCAAACAATAAAGATCAAACGGTGGGAGCTGGCGTGCCTGCTCCCACATTGACCGAGGTGTTTCAATCAGAGACGGGTGGCTTTGAGGTCGCGGTAGCTGGCGCCAGGATGGTTAGAGGCCAACCTCGCACCGTCGCCAAACAACTTCTCGCGCAAGGTGCCCTGGGCGTATTCGGTCTTGTACACACCACGCTTCTGCAACTCCGGCACCAGCAGGTCCACGGCGTCGATGAAGGTTTCATGGGTCAGTGCATAGGCTAGGTTGAAGCCGTCGACATCGGTCTCTTCGACCCATTCCTGCAACAGGTCCGCCACGGTTTCCGGGCCGCCGACAAACAGCGGGCCAAAACCGCCGATGCCGACCCAATCGGCCAGTTCGTTTGGCGTCCAGACTTTGTTCGGGTCCGCCGTGGAGAAGGCTTCCACCGCCGATTGAATCGCGTTGGTGTGCACGTGCTTGAGCGGTTCATCAGGCTTGAACTGGCTGAAGTCGATACCGGTCCAGCCAGAGATCAGCGCCATCGCGCCTTCGTAGCTGACGTAGGATTTGTATTCGTCAAACTTGGCCTTGGCCTTGGCGTCGGTCTCACCGACGATCACCGTCTGCAGGTTGAAGATCAGGATCTTCTGCGGATCCCGCCCGGCTTCGGCGGCGCGGCGGCGGATGTCGGCGACCGTCTTTTTCAGCAGCACCTTGGAGGGCGCGGCGACGAATACGCACTCGGCCTGTTCAGCGGCAAACTGCTTGCCACGGCTGGACGCACCGGCCTGGTAGAGCAACGGCGTGCGCTGCGGCGACGGCTCGCAGAGGTGAATGCCGGGCACCTGGAAGTGTTTGCCGACATGGCGGATTTCGTGGATCTTGCTCGGGTCGCTGAAAATCCGGCGCTCACGGTCACGCAAGACAGCGCCCTCCTCCCAACTGCCTTCCCAGAGTTTGTAGCAAACCTCCAGGTATTCCTCGGCGTAGTCGTAGCGCGCGTCGTGTTCGGTCTGGGCTTGCTGCCCGAGATTCTTGGCGCCGCTTTCCAGGTAGGAGGTGACGATGTTCCAGCCGACACGGCCCTTGGTCAGGTGGTCGAGGGTGGAGAGACGGCGGGCGAACGGGTACGGATGCTCAAAGGACAGCGAAGCGGTGAGGCCAAAACCCAGATGCTCGGTGACCAAGGCCATCGGCGCGATCAGCGACAGCGGATCATTGACCGGCACCTGCGCGGCCTGGCGAATCGCCGCATCGCCGTTGCCGTTGTAGACGTCATAAATACCGAGCACGTCGGCGATAAACAGGCCGTCAAACTTGCCTCGTTCGAGGATTTTCGCCAGGTCGGTCCAGTATTCCAGATCCTTGTACTGCCACGAACGGTCACGCGGATGGGCCCACAGTCCCGGAGATTGGTGGCCGACACAATTCATGTCGAAGGCATTCAAGCGGATTTCACGGGACATCAAAGCACTCCGTTGAGGTGATAATTGCCGACGACCTGGTATTTCCAGCGCAGGGGGTCGTCGAGGGTCGACGGCAGTGCGGTGCGTTGCCCGGTGAGTTCGAATTCGGCGTTGCTCGCGGCGATCAGGGCTTCGGCGGCGGCAATTTGCGCTTCGGTGGCGGCCACCGGGCTGGGGTGGGTTTCGGCGCGTTCCAACAGGGCAGCGGCGACATCGACGCGGATCTGTAAGTCGCCAAAGCGGCTGATCTCGTAAGGGTCAGCGCTTTTCTCGACATGCCGGCGGGTGCTGTCCAAGAGTTGGCGCGCAAGGCTCAGTGCGGTCATGGTTAAGCTCCTTAGTTCCAGGCGTGGCGCGCGGGTTTCACGCCGTTGAGCACGAAATTACCGATCAGGTGATATTTCCAGCGGGCCGGGTCGTGCAGGGTGTGGGTGCGCGCATTGCGCCAGAAACGGTCGAGGTTGTGCTTGCCGGTGACCGAGCGGGTGCCGGCCAGTTCGAAGAGTTTGCTGCTGGCGAGCAAGGCGGTTTCGGCGGACAACACTTTGGCCTGGGCGACGACCAGCGAGGCATGGGCGACGGAGTCTTCACTCGGCTCGGCAAGGGCGCGGTCCACCGCCTGGCCGGCCTTGGCGAGGATGGCTTCGGTGCCGTGCACCCGCCATTCCAGGTCGCCGATGGCGGCGATGGTGAACGGGTCTTGCCAGCCGTGATCCTGCTGGCTGTCGATCCATGGGCGTGCCTGGCGCGCGAAAATCTTCGCCTGCTCAAGGGCGCCGAGGGCGATGCCGGTATCGACGGCAGCCTGGATAATTTGCGAGATCGGGCCATCGGCCGTGGGTTGATCGAAGGCCAGGTGCGCAGGGACTACCGCGCTCAACGGCACGGTGACGCCATCGAGGGTCACGCCGCCGCTGGCGGTGGTGCGCTGACCAAAGCCATCCCAATTGTCGATCACGGTCAGGCCTGGTGCATCGCGCTCGACAAAGCCAATGAACGCCTGGCCGTGTTCGTTATTGCCGACCGTCGGCACGATATGGGCAAACAGCGCGCCGGTGCAGTAGAACTTCTCGCCGTTGATTTGCGCGGTTTCACCGTGGAAGCGAATCTGCGTGTCGAAGGTGCCGGCGTTTTTGCTCTTGGCTTCGGAGAAGGCGTTGCCGAAGCGGTAGCCCTGGAGGACTTTGCCGAAGTAGTGCTGCTTTTGTGCCTCTGTGGCCGTTTGCAGCAGGATGTCCACCACGCCCAAGTGGTTCTGCGGGATCTGCCCCAGGGACGGGTCGGCGGCGGAGATCAATTTGATCACCTCGGCGACCGTCACATAGGACACTCCTGCGCCGCCGTACTCTTTGGGAATGGTGATGCCCCATAGGCCGCTGGCAGAGAATTCGTCGAGTTCGGCCACCGGCAGGCGACGCTCACGGTCGCGCGCGCTGGCGTCGACAGCAAACCGTGCGGCCAGGCGCGTGGCGACTTCGATGGCTTCCGCGTCCGAGCGGATGACATGGGCAGGGTGTTGAGGGTGGGCTGACATGGGCCGACTCCAGGCTCCGAGGGGATACTGGAGTGATTGCAGGAGTCGTGCCTGAATCTAATCGCCAATAAAATCAGCGAGTTGCTGGCAATTAAGCGCAGTAGCGCGTAGTTCAAACCAGCAAAGTGTCCATCCACTGTTGCCGGGTGAACAGTTAGATCACCACGTTGCGCACAAACCGCACAGCCACATCGCCGTCATTGCGATAGCCATGGACGTGACGGCTGGCGAACATATAAAACTCACCGGCGGCAACGCGCTTCTCTTCATCGCCCACCAGCAATGTGAGGCAGCCTTCGAATACAAATAGCTGCACGCTCCAGCCATCCGGGTCGGGGTCGGGACTGTAGCGATCACCTGGCTCCAGTTGCATTTCCCATAATTCGACCTCACGCCGCGCCGTGGCCTTGGCCAACAGCACCGCTTTGCTCCCCGGAATTTCACCCGCCCAGGCCAGTTCGTTGATGCGGCTGTGGTCAGGCGCATCCGGGGCCTGGATCAGGTCACTGAAGGCTACGTCCAACGCTTCGGCGACACGGTCGAGGGTGGACAAGCTGACATTCTTTTCCCCTGCCTCGATGGCCACCAGCATGCGCCGGCTGACCCCGGATTTTTCCGAAAGCGCGGTCTGGCTCAGGTCGGCGGCGTGGCGCAGGCGACGAACGTTCTGGCTGACGTGCTGCAGGACCGAAGCCCGGTGTGGATTTTCTTTGTGCACTATATTGCTCAATGGGTGGGTGTGCGCAGTATACTGCCCAGCGTGCGGCGCATTGTGCGGTCCGTGCCTTTCCCTTGCAAGACCGAGCCGCCATGACCACCCCAAACTCCCCTTCGCGTTTCAACCGCTTCAGCAAAGCCGAATGCATCCTGGTGGTGATCACCATGATCTGGGGCGGCACCTTTTTGTTGGTGCAGCATGCGATGACCGTCAGCGGCCCGATGTTTTTCGTCGGCCTGCGGTTTGCGGCGGCGGCCATCGTGGTGGGGTTCTTTTCCTTGCGCACCCTGCGCGACCTGACCCTGTTCGAGTTGAAGGCCGGGGTGTTTATCGGCGTAGCGATCATGTTTGGCTACGGATTGCAGACCATTGGCCTGCAGACGATCCTGAGCAGCCAGTCGGCGTTTATCACCGCGCTCTATGTGCCCTTCGTGCCATTGCTGCAATGGCTGGTGCTAGGGCGGCGCCCGGGGTTGATGCCGAGCATCGGTATCATGCTGGCGTTCACCGGGCTGATGCTGCTGACCGGGCCGGCGGGCGCTTCGCTGAATTTCAGCCCTGGTGAAATCGCCACCTTGATCGGGGCGGTCGCGATTGCGGCGGAGATCATCCTGATCAGTGCCTTTGCCGGCCAGGTGGATGTGCGCCGGGTGACCGTGGTGCAACTGGCCACGGCATCGTTGCTGTCGTTCCTGATGGTGGTGCCGATGGGCGAAGCATTGCCGGGTTTCTCCTGGCTGTTGCTGTTCAGCGCAGTGGGCCTGGGCTTGACCAGTGCGGTGATCCAGGTCGCCATGAACTGGGCCCAGCAAAGCGTATCGCCAACCCGTGCCACGTTGATTTATGCCGGTGAGCCGGTGTGGGCAGGCGTGGTGGGGCGAATCGCCGGGGAGCGCTTCCCGCCGATTGCGATGGTGGGCGCGGCGTTGATTGTGGCGGCGGTGATTGTCAGTGAGATGAAGACCAAGGGGCAGAAGGCCCTCGAATTGCGCGATGAGCGGGAACAGGAACAGCAGGGATAAGGTCCGAATGCTTGCAGTGGCTGTCAGATCGCCATCGCAAGCAAGCCCGGCGCCTACAGAGGGCGGTGTGGACACTGGAACAGGCTCGCTTGAAACAAAGCTAAATGAGCGGTTTCGGCCTACCTTGTAGGATCCTGCCACATCTTGCCGTTTGGTGATCGTGAAAGCGGCACGTATGATGCATCCCAAACTTCCGCAGATTAGAAGCCTATGTCCCTGATAGTTCTACTGCTTCTGCCGTTTATTGGCAGCTGTCTGGCGGCCTTGCTGCCGCACAACGCACGTAACACCGAATCCCTGTTGGCCGGCCTTGTCGCACTGGTCGGTACTATTCAAGTCGCCCTGCTTTACCCTCAGATCGCCCACGGTGGCGTGATCCGCGAAGAATTCATGTGGTTGCCCAGCCTTGGGCTGAACTTCGTTTTGCGCATGGACGGGTTTGCCTGGCTGTTCTCGATGCTGGTGCTGGGCATCGGCACGCTGGTGTCGCTGTATGCGCGCTATTACATGTCGCCGGACGACCCGGTGCCGCGCTTCTTCGCGTTTTTCCTGGCATTCATGGGCGCCATGCTCGGGCTGGTGATCTCCGGCAACCTGATCCAGATCGTGTTCTTCTGGGAACTGACCAGCCTGTTCTCGTTCCTACTGATTGGCTATTGGCACCACCGCGCCGATGCGCGACGCGGCGCATACATGGCGTTGATGGTCACCGGCGCCGGCGGCCTGTGCCTGTTGGCGGGCGTGATGCTGCTGGGGCATATCGTCGGCAGCTATGACCTGGACCGGGTGCTGGCGGCGGGCGATCAGATTCGCGCCCATTCGCTGTACCCGGTCATGCTCGCCCTGGTACTGATCGGCGCCCTGAGCAAAAGCGCCCAGTTCCCCTTCCACTTCTGGCTGCCCCACGCGATGGCGGCCCCCACGCCGGTGTCGGCGTATCTGCATTCGGCGACGATGGTGAAGGCCGGCGTGTTCCTGCTGGCCCGCCTGTGGCCCTCGCTGTCCGGCAGCGAAGAATGGTTCTGGATCGTCGGCGGTGCCGGCGCGCTCACCCTCCTCCTCGGCGCCTACTGCGCCATGTTCCAAAATGACCTCAAGGGCCTGCTGGCCTACTCCACCATCAGCCACCTCGGGCTGATCACCTTGCTGCTGGGTCTCAACAGCCCACTGGCTGCCGTCGCAGCCGTTTTCCATATTCTCAACCATGCCACGTTCAAGGCCTCGCTGTTCATGGCGGCCGGCATCATCGACCATGAGAGCGGCACGCGGGACATCCGCAAGCTCAGCGGGCTGGTCAAGCTGATCCCGTTTACCGCGACCCTGGCGATGGTCGCCAGTGCCTCGATGGCCGGCGTGCCGCTGCTCAATGGATTCCTGTCCAAAGAGATGTTTTTTGCCGAGACCGTGTTTATCTCATCGACCGCGTGGGTCGAAATTGCCCTGCCGCTGATTGCGACGATTGCCGGCACGTTCAGCGTGGCCTATGCCCTGCGCTTTACCGTGGATGTGTTCTTCGGTCCGCCTGCCACCCATCTCCCGCACACGCCCCACGAACCGCCGCGCTGGATGCGCGCGCCGGTCGAGTTGCTGGTGTTCACCTGCCTGCTGGTGGGGATCTTCCCGGCTCAGGTGGTCGGTTCGATCCTCGCTGCCGCCGCCCTGCCCGTCGTCGGCGGTGAACTACCGGAATACAGCCTGGCGATCTGGCACGGCTGGAACGCGCCGATGATCATGAGCCTGGTGGCGATGTCCGGCGGCGTGGTGTTGTACCTGCTGCTGCGCAAGCAACTCAAGCGCGGTCGCTTCAAATACCCGCCCATCATCAGTTACTTCAACGGCAAGCGCGGCTTCGAGCGCAGCCTGGTAGTGATGATGCGCGGCGTGCGCAAGATCGAAAAACGCATCAGCACCAAGCGCCTGCAGACTCAACTCTTCTTGCTGGTATTGGTGGCGGTGATCGGCGGCATGATCCCGATGCTCAACAGTGGCTTGAGCTGGGGCGATCGCCCGAAAATCCCAGGCTCCATCGTGTTCGTGACCCTGTGGCTGCTGGCAATTGCCTGCGCCCTGGGTGCCGCCTGGCAAGCCAAGTACCACCGGCTGGCGGCCCTGACCATGGTCAGCGTGTGCGGCCTGATGACCTGCGTGACCTTCGTGTGGTTCTCGGCGCCGGACCTGGCGCTGACCCAGTTGGTTGTGGAAGTGGTCACCACCGTGCTGATCCTGCTGGGTCTGCGCTGGCTGCCCCGGCGGATAGAGGAGGTGTCGCCATTGCCGAACACCTTGCGCAAAGCGCGGATTCGACGGGTACGCGACTTCCTGTTGTCGACCGTGGTGGGTGGCGGCATGGCGTTGCTGTCCTATGCGATGCTGACCCGCCAGACGCCCAACGATATCTCCTCGTTCTACCTCAGCCGTGCCCTGCCCGAAGGTGGCGGCAGCAATGTGGTGAACGTGATGCTGGTGGATTTCCGCGGCTTCGACACACTGGGTGAAATCACCGTACTTGGCGCCGTGGCGCTGACGGTATACGCCCTGCTGCGCCGCTTCCGCCCGTCCAAGGAAAGCATGCAATTGCCCGCGCAACAGCGTCAGTTGGCGCCGGACGTGGCCACCGACCTGGTCAACCCGCGCCAGGCCAGCGACACCGCCCTGGGCTTCATGATGGTGCCGGCGGTGCTGGTGCGCCTGCTGCTGCCGATTGCGCTGGTAGTGTCGTTCTACCTGTTCATGCGCGGGCACAATCAGCCAGGCGGCGGGTTTGTCGCGGGCCTGGTGATGTCCGTGGCGTTTATCCTGCAATACATGGTTGCCGGCACGCAGTGGGTCGAGGCGCAGATGAGCCTGCGGCCGATGCGCTGGATGGGCTTTGGCCTGTTCTCGGCGACGCTGACCGGTCTCGGCGCACTGTTTGCCGGGTATCCATTCCTCACCACCCACACCTGGCATTTCAGCCTGCCGGTGCTCGGCGATATTCACATCGCCAGCGCCTTGTTCTTCGACGTCGGCGTGTACGCCATGGTCGTAGGCTCCACGCTGCTGATGCTCACCGCCCTCGGTCACCAGTCCGTGCGTGCCCATAAACCGAGCAACCAGGCCAAAGTAGTTGCCGCAACGGAAGGAGCCGCCTGATGGAAGAAGTCATCGCAATTGCCATTGGGGTCCTGGCCGCCTCCGGCGTCTGGCTGATCCTGCGGCCACGGACGTTCCAGGTGGTGATGGGCCTGTGCCTGCTGTCGTACGGGGTCAACCTGTTCATTTTCAGCATGGGCAGCCTGTTTATCGGCAAGGAGCCGATCATCAAGGACGGCGTGCCACAAGACCTGCTCAACTACACCGATCCGCTGCCCCAAGCGCTGGTGCTCACCGCCATCGTGATCAGCTTCGCCATGACCGCGCTGTTTCTGGTGGTGCTGCTGGCCTCACGGGGCCTGACCGGCACTGACCACGTGGATGGCAGGGAGCCCAAGGAATGAATTGGGTCAACCAACTGATCGTCGCCCCCATCCTGCTGCCGTTGCTCACCGCCGCACTGATGCTGATGCTCGGCGAAAAACGCCGTCCGCTGAAGGCCAAGATCAACCTGTTCTCCAGCGTCATCGGCCTCGGCATCGCGATCCTGCTGTTGTACTGGACGCAAAAAGGCGGCCCCGGCTCGATTGGCGTCTACCTGCCGGGCAACTGGCAGGTGCCATTCGGCATCGTGCTGGTGGTCGATCAACTCTCGGCGTTGATGCTGGTGCTTACCGGGATCATCGGTGTGAGCGCGCTGCTGTTCGCCATGGCCCGTTGGGACCGTGCCGGCACCAGCTTCCATGCACTGTTCCAGATTCAGATGATGGGTTTGTATGGCGCATTCCTCACGGCGGACCTGTTCAACCTGTTCGTGTTCTTCGAGGTGCTGCTGGCGGCGTCCTATGGTTTGATGCTGCACGGTTCCGGCCGTGCGCGGGTGTCGTCGGGGCTGCATTACATTGCGATCAACCTGCTGGCCTCGTCGCTGTTCCTGATTGGCGCGGCGATGATCTACGGTGTCACCGGCACGCTGAACTTCGCGGACCTGGCGCTGAAAATCCCGCTGGTGCCCGAGGCCGATCGCGGACTGTTGCACGCAGGTGCCGCTATCCTCGCGACCGCGTTCCTGGCCAAAGCTGGCATGTGGCCGCTGAACTTCTGGCTGGCCCCCGCCTACTCCTCGGCCAGCGCGCCGGTGGCGGCGATGTTTGCGATCATGACCAAGGTCGGCGTGTACACCGTGCTGCGCCTGTGGACCCTGTTGTTCTCCGGCCAGGCCGGTGCATCGGCATTGTTTGGCGGCGATTGGCTGGTGTATGGCGGCATGGCAACCATCCTCTGCGCCGGTTTGGCGATGGTGGCGGCGCAGCGGCTGGAGCGCATGGCCAGCTTGAGCATTCTGGTGTCGGCGGGAATCTTGTTGTCTGCCGTCGGTTTCGCTCAACCCAGCCTGACGGCGGGGGCGCTTTTCTATCTGGTCAGCTCGACGTTGGCGCTGAGTGCGCTGTTCCTGCTGGCTGAACTGATCGAACGTTCGCGCTCGGCCAATGACCTGCCACTGGATGAGGAAATCGATGCGTTGCCCAAGGCCATGGAATCCCTGCATCCGCGGCCCGGCGTGAACCTCGACGATGAACAGAAAGCCGTGGTCGGCCAAGTGATTCCCTGGACCATGGCCTTCCTTGGCTTGAGCTTTGTTGCCTGTGCACTGCTGATTATCGGCATGCCGCCGCTGTCCGGGTTTATCGGCAAGCTCAGCTTGTTGAGCGCGCTGGTCAATCCGCTGGGCCTGGGTGTCAGCATTGACGCGCCGATACGCCCGGCTGCCTGGGGCTTGGTCGCACTGTTGATCCTGTCTGGCCTGGCCTCGCTGATCGCTTTCGCCCGCCTGGGCATCCAGCGTTTCTGGACCCCGGAAGAGCGCCCTTCGCCGCTACTGCGTCGCTACGAGTGCCTGCCGATCTTCTTCCTGCTGGGTCTGAGCATCCTGCTCACCTTCAAGGCCGAGCCGTTGATGCGCTACACCCAGGACACAGCCGTCAGCCTGAACAACCCGGAACACTACGTGATGGCGGTGATGGCCACGCGTCCGGTGCCAAGCCCTGAAGCCAAGACCGCCGCGCTGGAGGTGCAACCATGAAGCGCCTGTTCCCTGCCCCGTGGTTGTCGCTGGCGTTGTGGTCGTTGTGGCTGGTGCTGAACCTGTCCGTGAGTCCCGGCAACCTGCTGCTGGGCGCCTTGCTGGGCTTTCTTGCGCCATTGATGATGGCGCCGCTACGCCCCTTGCCGATCCGCATTCGCCGCCCTGGGGTGATCATTCGCCTGTTCTTCCTGGTCGGCCGCGATGTAATCATCTCCAACCTGCAAGTGGCCTGGGGCGTATTGATGTGCGGCACACGAGCGCCGCGGTCGCGCTTCGTCAAGATCCCCCTGGACCTGCGCGACCCCAACGGCCTGGCTGCGCTGTCGATGATCACCACCGTGGTGCCCGGCACTATCTGGTCGGAACTGGCGCTGGACCGCAGCATCCTGCTCTTGCACGTGTTTGACCTGGAGGACGAAGCGCCCTTCATCGAGCACTTCAAGACCACCTACGAACGGCCCCTGATGGAGATCTTCGAATGAGCGCCCTGCTCTCCAATGCGATCCTGTTGAGCCTGTTCCTGTTCTCGCTGGCCATGGTGCTGACACTGATCCGCCTGTTCAAAGGCCCGTCGGCCCAGGATCGGGTCCTGGCGCTGGACTATTTGTACATCCTGGCGATGCTGATGATGCTGGTGCTGGGCATTCGTTATGCCAGTGACACGTACTTTGAAGCGGCGCTGCTGATTGCGCTGTTTGGCTTCGTGGGCTCGTTTGCCCTGGCGAAATTCCTGCTGCGTGGGGAGGTGATTGAATGATGCCGTTATGGGTGGAAGTGATCGTGGCCGTACTGCTGGTATTGAGCAGTGTGTTTGCGTTGATTGGCGCGATTGGCTTGCTGCGGATGAAAGACTTTTTTCAGCGCATGCACCCGCCGGCACTGGCCTCGACCTTGGGCGCATGGTGCGTGGCGCTGGCGTCGATCATCTACTTTTCGGTGCTCAAGTCCGGGCCGGTGTTGCACGGGTGGTTGATACCGATTTTGTTGTCGATCACGGTGCCAGTGACCACGTTGCTATTGGCCCGCACCGGACTGTTCCGCAAGCGCATGGCCGGTGATGATGTGCCGGCCGAGGTCAGCAGCCGCCGCTGATTCATCAAGCGAACCCCCTTGAAAAATGTGGGAGCGGCTTGCTCGCGAAAGCGGTGTGTCAGAAACACATACAGTGACTGATACTCCGCTTTCGCGAGCAAGCCCGCTCCCACATTGGGTTGTGTATCAGACATAAGACCTGATGTGCGCTGCCAATTCCGCCAGTTCAGCATCATCCGCCCGCACATAATCGTGGGACGAGATATAGCCCTCGTACGCCTCGAAGAACTTCTCCACCTTGGAGCTGATCGGCTTGAAGGTACTGTCACACCCCGTCCCGTGCATGGGAAACAACTTCGCATGCAGGTGGTCCACCCCATACCCTTCCAGCATCATCCCGGTGCGCGCCACATCCGGAAACGCCCGGTCGATCTGCAACGCGGTCTTCTTCGCCGCTATCGCGAGCCCGGCCAACACTTCATCCGACTGTGCAAACGCATAGCTGCCGTAATGCTGCTTGGGGATCACTACGCTGAAACCCGGCGTATTGGGGAAGATCGACAAAAATGCCATATGCTGGTCGTCTTCCCACAGGATGTGCGCCGGGGACGTCTTTTTAACGATGCTGCAGAAAATACATTCCATTTGAATCACCGCCAGTTGGGTCGTGGCGACCATCTAAAGCCAGGATCAGGCGGGCGTCAAAATAAATGCGCATTTTCCGAAATGCCCCAAGGACGTATGCGATGAGCAAAACCTACACCCCCGCCACCGCCGCAGCCGATGTCGAAACCACCCTCGCCTGGCTCGGTGGGCGCTGGAAGCTGATCATCCTGTTTCACCTGTTCGGCGGCCAGGTGCAGCGTTATTCCGACCTTGAACGGCTGATCCCGGATATCTCACAGAAGATGCTCGCTCAACAACTGCGCCAGCTCGAAGCTGATGGTCTGGTGCAGCGCACGGTCTACCCGGTGGTGCCGCCCAAAGTGGAGTACCGCATGACCGAGTGGGGCCAGAGCCTGTGCCCGGTGCTGGATGGCCTGCTCAAATGGCAGGCCGCCAAAACGACACGCTAGACCGTGGGCACGGTGCCGCCGTCGATCACGTACTCGGTGCCGCTGATCGACGCGGCGCGGGGCGAGACCAGGAAAGCGATCAAATCAGCCACTTCCTCAGGCTTTGCAGGCCGACCCAAAGGTATGCCACCCAGCGCCTGCATGATGATCTGCTTGCCACCTGCGTAATCGGTTCCGGCTTCGTCCGCCAGACGCTCTGCCAGCGCGACCGCCGCATCCGTCTCCACCCAACCCGGCGAAACCCGCACGACCCGAACGCCCTTGGGCGTCACTTCTTTCGACAGGCTCTTGCTGTACGTCGCCAACGCTGCCTTTGCAGCGGCATACGCCGTGGTCGATTCCGGCAACGGCAACTCCCGCTGGATCGACGTGACATGAATGATCACACCTGCCCCACGCTCGACCATGCCCGGCAACAGCGCCCGATCCACGCGCACCGCCGCCATCAGGTTCTGGTTGAGCGCATTCGCCCATTGCTCATCATCGAGCACCGCAAAACCACCGCCCGGCGCACTGGAACCGCCGAGTACATTGACGATGATATCCACGCCGCCAAATTGCTCCTTCACCACCTGGGTAGCGCTGGTGCAACCGGCGGCAGTGCCCAGGTCGGCGGCGATGAAATGCACACCCTCGGGTGGCGAAACCACCGCCGAACGCGCGACCGAAACCACCTGGGCGCCCTGCGCCTGCAACACGGCAACCACGGCCGCACCGATACCTTTGGTGCCACCGGTGACCAGCGCGCGAAGGCCTGTTAGTCCGAGATCAAAGCTCATGGAACCTACTCCTGGTTAAAAGAAAACCCAGGATAGGAACGGGACGAACAGGCCACAAGAACGCACGAAAAGGTAATGGGCTCACTCAAAAGTAAGTGTCCGGATTCATGGGGCCTGCGCAACACACCCAACGGAAGGAGCCGGCTTGTCAGCACCTAGCGATGCATCGGGTGGCAATCGATGCGCTCGCCGTTACAGGATCTTTGCACCAAATCTGTTCAGGCGTGGCATCCAATGATCCAGGATGTCCGCAGAGGCCAGCACATGATGTGCGCGCCCGATCAGAAGCCGACGTGGCACGAAGCCGATGTACCGCGAGTCATCGCTGTTATCGCGGTTGTCCCCCAGCATGAAATAGCTTTCGGCCGGCACCACCACCGGCCCGAAATCACGCAACGCGCGCACCGTCGGCATGAACTGCACCGTGCGCTGACGGTTGGCCACCCACTCATTCAGCTTGATCCCCGGCACCGTATGGCCGGGAACAATCGGTTCGCTGATGTCTTGCGCATCACTGTAGGTAGCAGGCACGCCGTTGACCCACAACACTTCATCTTTCATTTCCAGGCTGTCACCGGGAATGCCGACAATGCGCTTGATCAGGCGCATGCCATCCTTGGGCGACGAGAACGTCACCACGTCACCGCGCTGAGGGTTATCGAGCCTGGCCAGGGAAATGTCCGTGAGCGG
Organism: Pseudomonas simiae; assembly: GCF_000934565.1. Lineage (NCBI taxonomy): Bacteria > Pseudomonadati > Pseudomonadota > Gammaproteobacteria > Pseudomonadales > Pseudomonadaceae > Pseudomonas > Pseudomonas simiae. Next base: position 3,697,559 of record NZ_CP010896.1, read on the forward strand.
CACCTTGAGGTCATACGCCACCCGGTTCACCAGCACCACATCGCCCTCCAGCAAGGTCGGGCGCATGGAGCCAGAAGGAATGGGGTTCCAGTCAGCCAGGGACGTACGGAAAACGCCGAAGCACATCCAGAAAATGATTGCGTAACGGTAACGGATCAACCAACTTCGCATACATCCTCGCACTGCAGAAAGGGGTGTCAGGGCTGCTTCTTAGACGCCCGGTTGTTGCACGCGGGGATTAAATTAACATTAGCGTCCAAGCGCACTAAAAGGAGTTTCCGCCATGGATATCAAATGCTCAGTCTTCATCGCAGCGAGCGTCGACGGCTTCATTGCCCGTCCGGACGGTGATATCGACTGGTTGCATCGACCCGAGTATGAAGCCAGCGAGTTGAGCGGCGTGACCTATGAAAGCTTTATCGCCACGGTGGATGCGCTGGTGATGGGGCGCAAAACCCTGGAGAAAGTGCTGTCTTTTCCCGAGTGGCCCTATGAGGGTACGCCGGTCATTGCGCTCTCCCATCACCCTCTGCGGATCCCTGCGCACCTGGAGGGCAAGTTGGAGGTCATGGCGGGAGACGTCACCTCACTCATGGCAACGTTAGCCGAACGCGGTATGAAGCACGTCTATATCGACGGCGGCCAGACGATTCAGACGTTTCTTGAAGCAGGCCTGGTCAATGAGCTGATCATTACGCGTATCCCGGTTGTGCTGGGGCAAGGTATTCCACTGTTCAACCAGCTTGGCAGTGAGCATGCGCTGCACCACGTCGGAACCTACGTGTCGGACAATGGTTTTGTTCAGAGCCAATATCAAGTGAGGGCAGGCGCTCGCGCCGCGCAATAGGGACTGGAGTTCAGGATGACTCAACACATTATTGTCATTGGCGGCGAGTCCACCGAAGACATGACCCGCATGACGCGTATCGATAAACACATCGTCGCGTCATCAGGCAAAACGCACCCTAGCGTGCTCTATATCTCCACCGCCAATGGCGATGACCGAATCAAGATTTCCGATTTCACCGCCAAATATGAAAGCGCTGGCTGTCGCGTAACCTCGCTGGCATTTTTTATTTCACCCTTCCCCAACGCCAATCATGTTTCATCACTCTTTGAGCAAGCCGACATCATTTACGTACCAGGCGGAAATACCCGCGCCATGTTGGCGGTCTGGCACGAATTTGCTGTCGTGGACCATCTGAAGAAGGCCTGGGAAAACGGCAAAGTCCTGTGCGGTGTCAGTGCAGGCGCCATTTGCTGGTTCGAGCATGGGCATTCCGACTCAGGGGGAGCGTTTGCGCTGGTTCAGGGCCTGGGATTGCTGCCTGGAGCACTGTGTCCGCATTTCAGCTCAGAAGCAGGAAGGGAAACCTCGTTTGTCGAGCTTGTTCAGCTTGAGGGGATACAACCCGCGTACGCGGTCGACGATGGCGTCGCTTTGCATTTCAAGGACGGTAAGTACCACGAGACGATCTATAACGACGCAACGAGTAACGCCTATAAAGTCAGTACAAGGCCCCCCTACCTAGCACAGGTATTGCAAACTTCAGGCGAGTAAGCGAAGCAAGGAAATTTCCGACAGCAGTCATTTGGCTTTTGAGATCGACGGCAATCCTCGCAGCGTGGCCTTGGGAATGTGTCGGATGCTGGAGGGGATCCAGCTAATGGTGGATAAAACACTAAGCCTCAAAGACCATTCGACTCACACATAAATCTGAAACCGAAGAGTTCGCAAAGTGCGCACGGTAAAAAATGTGGGAGCTGGCTTGCCTGCGATTGCAGCAGGTCAGTCAACATTTCCGGTGACTGACAGTCCGTCATCGCAGGCAAGCCAGCGCCCACAGTAGATCGAGTGAGCCGTTAAACGGTGTGCAAAAAAACGCCCCGAACCAGTCGGGGCGTTTTTCATTTAGCGTTTACCGATCAAGCCTGATCAGCCAACCGCCATGTCGTCCCACCCTTGCCGTCTTCCAACACCACACCCATCGCGGTCAATTGGTCACGGATACGGTCGGACTCGGCCCAGTCTTTGTTGGTGCGCGCAGCCAAACGCGCCTGGATCAACGCATCCACTTGCGCCGCATCCACACGCCCTTCAGCGCCGGCTTGCAGGAAGTCATCGGCTTCCATCTGCAACACGCCCAGCACGCTGGCCAGCTCTTTCAAGCGTGCCGCCAGGCCCGCCGCTGCATCAAGATCGCTCTCGCGCAGGCGGTTGATCTCGCGCACCATTTCGAACAGCACCGCGCAGGCTTCGGGGGTGCCGAAGTCGTCGTTCATGACTTCGGTAAACCGTGCCACGAACGCTTCGCCGCCAGCCGGGGCAACGGCGGGCAGGCTTTTCAACGCATGGTAGAAACGCTCCAGGGCGCCTTTGGCGTCCTTGAGGTTGTCTTCCGAGTAGTTAATGGCGCTGCGGTAGTGGCTGGACACCAGCAGATAACGCACCACTTCCGGATGGTACTTTTCCAGCACGTCGCGGATGGTGAAGAAGTTGTTCAAGGACTTGGACATCTTCTCGCCATTGATGCGGATCATGCCGCAGTGCATCCAGGCGTTGGCGTAGGTCTTGCCGGTGGCGGCTTCGCTTTGGGCGATTTCGTTTTCGTGGTGCGGGAACTCGAGGTCGCTGCCACCGCCATGAATGTCGAAGGTGTCGCCCAGGCAGCAGGTGGACATCACCGAGCATTCGATGTGCCAACCCGGACGGCCCGCGCCCCATGGCGATTCCCAGCTCGGTTCGCCCGGCTTGGTGGCTTTCCACAGCACGAAGTCGAGCGGGTCTTGCTTGGCTTCGTCGACTTCGATGCGTGCGCCGATACGCAGGTCTTCGATTTTCTTGCGCGACAGCTTGCCGTAGCCCATGAACTTGGCGACGCGGTAGTACACGTCGCCGTTGCCTGGGGCGTAGGCGTAACCCTTGTCGATCAGGGTCTGGATCATCGCGTGCATGCCAGGGATGTGATCGGTGGCACGCGGTTCCATGTCCGGCTTGAGGATGTTGAGGCGGGCCTCGTCCTCGTGCATCGCAGCAATCATGCGCTCGGTCAGCGCGTCGAACGACTCGCCGTTTTCGTTGGCGCGATTGATGATCTTGTCGTCGATGTCGGTGATGTTGCGCACATAGGTCAAGTCATAGCCGCTGAACCGCAACCAGCGGGTCACCAGGTCGAAGGCAACCATGCTGCGGCCGTGGCCGATGTGGCAATAGTCGTACACGGTCATGCCGCACACATACATGCGCACCTTGTTGCCATCCAGCGGCTTGAAGACTTCTTTGGTTTTGCTCAGCGTGTTGTAGATCGTTAGCACGATGCTTCCTTTTCTCTCTATGCAAAGCCGCTCACGGCTGCATCACTGGCCCCACGAATCACGCAAGGTCACGGTACGGTTGAATACCGGCTGACCGGGTTTCGAGTCCTTGATATCCGCGCAGAAGTAACCTTCGCGCTCGAACTGGAAACGATCTTCCGGCTGTGCGTCGGCCAAAGATGGCTCGGCACGACAACCCGTCAGTACTTGCAGGGAGTCAGGGTTGATGTTGTCGAGGAAGCTGGCGCTGTCTTCAGCCTTTTCAGGGTTCGGCGAGCGAAACAGGCGATCGTACAGGCGCACTTCACACTCGATGCTGGCCGCCGCCGGCACCCAGTGGATCACGCCCTTGACCTTGCGGCCTTCAGGGTTCTTGCCCAGGGTGTCCGGGTCGTAGGAGCAACGCAGTTCGACGATGTTGCCATCGGCGTCCTTGATCGCTTCGTCGGCGCGGATCACGTAGCTGCCGCGCAAGCGCACTTCGCCGTTCGGCTCCAGGCGCTTGTAGCCCTTTGGCGGCTCTTCCATGAAGTCATCGCGGTCGATGTAGATTTCGCGGGCGAACGGCAGCTTGCGCACGCCGAGCTCTTCTTTCTGCGGATGACGCGGCAGTTCGAGGTGGTCGACTTTGTCTTCCGGGTAGTTGGTGATCACCACCTTCAACGGACGCAGCACGCACATGGCGCGCGGAGCGTTGGCATCGAGGTCCTGGCGGATGCTGAATTCGAGCATGCCGAAGTCGACCACGCCGTCGGAACGGTTGGTGCCGACCATGTCGCAGAAGTTGCGGATCGAAGCAGGTGTGTAGCCACGGCGACGGAAACCCGACAGCGTGGACATGCGCGGATCATCCCAACCGTGTACGTGCTTTTCATCCACCAGTTGCTTGAGCTTGCGCTTGCTGGTGATGGTGTAGTTCAGGTTCAAGCGGCTGAACTCGTACTGGCGCGGGTGCGCCGGTACCGGCAGGCTGTCGAGGAACCATTCATACAGCGGACGGTGGCTTTCGAACTCCAGGGTGCAGATGGAGTGGGTGATGCCTTCGATGGCATCCGACTGACCGTGGGTGAAGTCGTAGTTCGGATAGATGCACCACTTGTCACCGGTCTGGTGGTGATGGGCGTGGCGGATGCGGTACATGATCGGGTCGCGCAGGTTCATGTTCGGCGAGGCCATGTCGATCTTGGCACGCAGTACGCGGGCGCCGTCCGGGAACTCACCGGCGCGCATGCGGGCGAACCAGTCCAGGTTCTCTTCCACCGAGCGGTCGCGGAACGGGCTGTTCTTGCCCGGCTCGGTCAAGGTGCCACGGTATTCCTTGGCCTGATCCGGGGTCAGGTCGTCGACGTAGGCCTTGCCGGCCTTGATCAGCTCGACGGCCCAGTCGAACAACTGGTCGAAATACTTGGAGGCATAGCGCACTTCACCGGACCATTCGAAGCCCAGCCACTTGATGTCGCTTTCGATGGCGTCGATGTATTCCTGGTCTTCCTTGGCCGGGTTGGTATCGTCGAAACGCAGGTGCGTGACGCCACCGAACTCCTGGGCCAGGCCGAAGTTCACACAGATCGACTTGGCGTGACCAATGTGCAGGTAACCGTTGGGCTCTGGCGGGAAGCGGGTGACGATCTGCGTGTGCTTGCCCGAATCCAGGTCCGCCTGGATGATCGGGCGCAGGAAATTGACCGGGACGGCAGGTCCGGCCTTGGAATTCGAGGTAGGGTCGACAGTGGGCTTGCTCATAGGATCCTTGAACAGACGAGTACGTGGCCGGGCTAGGCCGACAAAACAAAGGCGATATCATAGCTGATGCTGTCAAGTACCTGACAGAGCGAGGCCGAAAACTGCTGCATTTATTGCATCGGCGGTAAAAAACCACCTCGAAATTCCTGCAGGGCACGCTAAACTGCGCGCCTTGGCCGCAGTTTCGCCATACCGGTCGTGGTGCCCAGGCACCCAAACCCACGAATTCCCTGAAAAGAGTAGTGAACATGACTCAAGTCAAACTGACCACCAACCACGGTGACATCGTCATCGAGCTGAACGCCGAGAAAGCGCCGATCACCGTCGCCAACTTCATCGAGTACGTGAACGCCGGCCACTACGAAAACACCGTTTTCCACCGTGTCATCGGCAACTTCATGATCCAGGGCGGCGGTTTCGAGCCTGGCATGAAAGAAAAGAAAGACAAGCGTCCAAGCATCCAGAACGAAGCGGACAACGGCCTTTCCAACGACAAGTACACCGTCGCCATGGCCCGTACCATGGAGCCGCATTCGGCCTCCGCGCAGTTCTTCATCAACGTCGCCGACAACGCCTTCCTCAACCACAGCGGCAAGAACGTACAGGGCTGGGGCTACGCGGTATTCGGTAAAGTGACCGAAGGCCAGGACGTCGTCGACAAGATCAAAGGCGTGCAGACCACCGGTAAAGCCGGTCACCAGGACGTTCCGGTAGAAGACGTTATCGTCGAGAAAGCCGAGATCGTTGGGTGATATTGCTGATTTCAGATTTGCATCTGGAAGAGGAGCGCCCGGATATCACCCGGGCGTTTCTGGATCTGCTCCACACCCGCGCCCGTGGCGCCCAGGCGTTGTACATTCTGGGGGACTTCTTTGAAGCCTGGATTGGCGACGATGGGATGACGCCCTTTCAGCGCTCGATTTGCGCAGCCCTGCGCGAACTGAGCGACAGCGGCACCCCGATTTTCATCATGCACGGCAACCGCGACTTCCTGATCGGCAAGGCGTTCTGCAAAGCAGCAGGTGCCACCTTGCTCAAGGACCCGAGTGTCGTGCAACTCCATGGCGAGCCCGTGCTGTTGATGCATGGCGACAGCCTCTGCACCCGCGACGTCGGCTATATGAAGCTGCGACGCATCCTGCGCAACCCGATTGTGCTGTTTATCCTGCAGCACCTGCCCCTGAGCACGCGCCATAAACTGGCACGCAAGCTGCGCAGTGAAAGCCGCGCGCAGACCCGCATGAAGGCCAACGACATCGTTGATGTTACCCCCGAGGAAGTGCCACGGGTGATGCAGCAGTTTGCCGTGCGCACCCTGGTCCACGGCCATACGCACCGCCCCGCCATTCACAAGTTGCAGATTGGCGATCAGGCGGCCAAGCGCATTGTGCTGGGGGATTGGGACAAGCAGGGCTGGGCGTTGCAGGTGGATGAGCAAGGGTTTCAGTTGGCGGCGTTTGATTTTGTGAACCCGCAATTGGCGTTGCCTGGCGCATGACCTCCCCCCTGACTCCCTGTAGATCGAGATCTGAATGTGGGAGCGGGCTTGCTCGCGAAGGCGGTGACTCAGTCGATACATGAGTTGACTGGCACACTGCCTTCGCGAGCAAGCCCGCTCCCACATTTTTGACCGCTTACATCCTGTGATCAGTGCCCGGAAGCTTCCGGCCCGGCCTTCGCGCCAAACGGCGGCTTGGCCAGCCACACCAGCAGCATCAACCCCATGAACATCCACCCCAGCAACGTGAAGTAGTCCACGGTGGACATCATGTACGCCTGGCTGGTGAGAATCTGGTCCAGCTGCGTGTAGGCCTTCTGCCCTGCCCCACCCAGTGCCTGCAGGGCATCGCGGGTGGCCGAGTCGTAGGTGGTCATGTTTTCGCTCATGTACGCATGGTGCTGGTCTGCACGGCGAATCCAGATCCAGGTGGTCAGCGACGCCGCAAAACTACCGCCCAGGGTCCGCAGGAAGGTTGCCAGGCCAGCGCCGTCGGCAATCTGGTGCGGCGGCAGGTCGGACATCAAGATGCTCAGGGTCGGCATAAAGAACAGCGCCACGCCGATACCCATGAACAGCTGCACCAGGGCGATGTGCTGGAAGTCCACTTCATTGGTGAAGCCTGCGCGCATGAAGCAACTCAAGCCGATCGCCAGGAACGCCAGCCCCGCCAGCAGGCGCAGGTCGAACTTGTGCGCGTACTTGCCGACAAACGGCGACATCAAGACCGGCAGGATGCCGATGGGCGCTACCGCCAGCCCCGCCCAGGTGGCGGTGTAGCCCATCTGGGTCTGCAGCCATTGCGGCAGGATCAGGTTGATACCGAAGAAACCCGCGTAGCCCAGAATCAACACAATGGTGCCGATACGGAAATTACGGTAGGCAAACAGCCGCAGATTCACCACCGGGTGTTTGTCGGTCATTTCCCAGATGACGAATACCGCCAGCGCAATCACCGAAATCGCCGCGCCAATGATGATGAAGTTGGATTCGAACCAATCCAGGTCATTGCCCTTGTCGAGGATGATCTGCAAGGCGCCGACACCGACAATCAGGCTCAGCAAGCCAACGTAGTCCATCGGCTGGTAACTGGTTTCGACCGGACGCTTCTTCAACTGTGAACGCACCACCATCACAGCAAAGATGCCGATGGGGACGTTAATGAAGAAGATCCACGGCCAGCTGTAGCTGTCGGTGATCCAACCGCCGAGGATCGGCCCTGCAATGGGCGCCACCACCGTGACCATCGCCAATAACGCCAGGGCCATGCCGCGCCTCGCCGGCGGGTAGACCGCGATCAGCAGGGTCTGGGTCATCGGGTACAACGGCCCGGCCACCAGGCCTTGTATGACCCGGAAGGCGATCAGTTCGGGCATCGACGTAGAAATACCACAGAGAAACGACGCCAACACAAACAGCAGGGTCGCCCACAAGAACAGCTTCACCTCGCCAAAGCGGCGGCTCAACCAGCCGGTCAGCGGCAAGGCAATCGCGTTGCTCACCGCAAACGAAGTGATCACCCAAGTGCCCTGCTCCGAACTCACGCCGAGGTTGCCGGAAATGGTCGGCAACGCCACGTTGGCGATGGTGGTGTCGAGCACCTGCATGAAGGTCGCCAGCGACAGGCCAATGGTGGCCATCAACAGGCTGGGTGGCGTGAAGGAGGCGTTATTGCTCATCAGCGTTGCACAGCCTTAGGCGCGGCGAGGCTGTTGTCATGGATCAACTGGTTGATCATGGCGTCAGCTTCAGCGAGTTGGCGGTCATACACGTTGGTGGTGAACGAGGCTTTCTGCGGCGCCTGTTGCGCCAGTACCGGGCCGCTCTGGTCGTGCAGGTCGACATTGACCAGGGTGCTCAAGCCCACGCGCAACGGATGCTTGGCCAGCTCATCGGCGTTGATATGGATACGCACCGGCACCCGTTGCACAATCTTGATCCAGTTACCCGTGGCGTTCTGCGCCGGCAGCAGGGCAAACGCGCTACCGGTACCGGCGCCCAGGCTGTCGATGGTGCCGCTGAATTTCACGTCGCTGCCGTAGATGTCCGACTCAATGTCCACCGGCTGCCCGATACGCATGTCGCGCAGTTGCGTTTCCTTGAAGTTGGCATCGATCCACAGCTGATTCAGCGGGATCACCGCCATCAATGCGGTGCCCGGTTGCACGCGTTGGCCCAGTTGCACGGTGCGCTTGGCCACATAGCCGGTGACCGGTGCGATCAGGGTGCTGCGCGCATTGGTCAGGTAGGCCTGACGCAATTGTGCGGCGGCGGCTTGCACGTCGGGGTGGGACGAGATCACGGTGTCATCCACCAAGGCATTAGTGGTTTTGAGTTGCTGCTCAAGGTTGGTCAGTGCGTTTTTCGCCGCCGTCAGGCTGTCACGGGCGTGGGACAGTTCTTCCTGGGAAATCGCCCCGCCCTGGGCCAGGGCTTTACGTCGGTTGAAGTTGTCCTGGGCGGTTTGCACGTCGGCTTTCTGCGCATTGACCTGAGCTTTCATGCCGTCGACGTTGCTGTACAAGCCACGCACCTGGCGCACGGTGCGCGCCAGGTTGGCCTGGGCACTTTGCAGGCCGACGGCGGCATCGTTCGGGTCAAAGTTGACCAGCACCTGACCCTCATGGACCAGGTCGCCATCGTCGGCGCCAATGCTGACCACGGTGCCGGTGACCAGCGGGGTGATTTCCACCACGTTGCCGTTCACGTAGGCGTCGTCGGTGCTTTCGTTGAAGCGGCCGTAGAGCTCATACCAGCCCCACACGCCCACCACCGCCAGGACGACGATCAGCGCCAGGCCGATCAGCATCACTTTGCGTTTGCGTGGGTTGTTGTCTTTAGGTTGTTCGGTTGCGTTGGTGTTTTCAGCAGTGGCCATGACAAATACCTCAAATTATTCCGTGCGTGTGGCTGGGGTGGTCGCTGCCACGTTGTCGGCGCTGTAGCCACCGCCCAGGGCCTGCATCAGTTGAATCGACAGATCGATCTGCGCGGCATTCAGGGTCGCCAGCTGGCGCTGGGCCTGCAGCAATTGCTGCTCGATGCTGAGCACGTCCAGGTAGTTACCGATCCCGGCGCTATAACGCTGCACGCCGGTGTCGTAGGACTGCTGGGCAATGTCAGCGGCATGTTGCTGGGCCTGGATCTGCCGGCCGGTGTCGCGCAGTTGTGAAAGGGTGTTGCCGATATCGCCCAGGGCTTGCACCAGGGTCTTGTTGTACTGCGCCACGGCCAGGTCATAGTCGGCGTCGCGCGCATCCAGGTCGGCGCGCAGGCGGCCGCCGTCGAAGATCGGCAGCGAAATTGTTGGTGCGATATTGAAGAAGCGGCTGGCCGAACCAAACATCGCGTCACCCAGCAACGACTCGGCCCCGGCGCTCGCGCTCAGGTTGAGGTTGGGGTAGAAGCGGGTCTTGCTCGCATCAATGCTTTTGCCCGCCGCCTCGACACGCCAGCGCGCAGCAATCAAGTCCGGGCGACGACCCAGCAGTTCAGCCGGCAGCACTGAAGGCACGGCGACCGCGCTGGGTTTCAGCACGTGGGGACGGGCCAGCTCATTGCCACGGTCCGGGCCTTTGCCGAGCAGCACCGCCAGGGCGATTTTCGCGCTCTGCAGTTGTTTTTCCGCATCAATCAGTTGCGACTGGGAGCTGGCTTCCAGGCTTTCGGTCTGTTGGTACTGGTAGTGGCTGTCGATGCCCGAGTCCAGGCGGCGTTTGCTCAGGTCAAGCATCTGCCGGGTGCGCTTGAGGTCGTCGTTGGCCAGGTCGCGCACGATGTGCGCTTGGCCCAGGTCGCTGTAAGCCTTGGCGACGTTGGCGGCCAAGGTCAGGCGCGCCGCCTGCTGATCGACCTGGGCGGCGCGCGCCTCGCCCAACGCGGCTTCCCAGGCAGCGCGCTGGCCACCCCAGAGGTCGAAGTTGTAGTTGAAGCTGGCGCCGATGTTGCGCACGGTCGAGTAGGCATCGCCCTGCCCCCGCGGGTCCTGATCCTTGGCCAGGCGTGAGCGGCTCACGCCCGCGCTAGCGTCGAGAGTCGGCATGCGCTCGGCATTGGCGGCGTAAGCGGCCGCTTCGGCCTGATGGGCACGGGCGCTGGCGACTTGCATGTCGGGGCTGTTCTGCAGGGCTTCCTGGATCAGGCCGTCCAGCTGTGGGTCGCCGAGGCTTTTCCACCAGTCAGCGGTGGGCCAGGCGGCGCTCGACAAGGTCATGCCGCTGAGGGACTTACCGGCTTGCAAGGTGCTGGCGTCGAGGCGTTTGCCTTGGGTGTCGAGGCCGCTGTAGTTGGCGCAACCGGCCATGCTCATGGCCACGAGCACCAGGCATAAGGCGCGTGTGTTCATTGATTACCTACCCGCTGGATGACGATGGCGTCACCGGCAGCTACCAGAATTTTCTTGAGGATGCGCTCCAGGGTCTGCAACTCGCCGGGCTCCAGGGCACCCGCCAATTCGTTCATCGACTGGGCGCCGATGTACGGCAGCATGTCCGCCAGGCGCTTGCCGTCTTCCGTAAGCACCAACCGCACCTGGCGCCGGTCCTGCTCGGAACGCTGGCGCGCGAGCAAGCCTTTCTGCTCCAGGCGGTCGAGCATGCGGGTCATGGAACCGCTGTCCAGGGACAGGTTGCGGCACAGCTCCGCCGGGGTATCCACGTCGAACTGGGCGATGATGATCAACACCTTGAACTGCGCGGCTGTCACGCCGTGCGGCTCCATATGGGTGTCGATAATGCGGTCCTTGAGCAGCGCCGCCCGGCCCAGGAGAAGGCCGAGGTGGCAGTTGCGAAAGCTGTCAGGGGTGAAGTGGGGCATCGGAAGTCACCTTATTACTGCCTAGGCAGTGAATGTATGACAAGATGTTACTGCTTAGGCAGCGAATGTCAAATGGAATTATTAGCTTGCTTGGTATCTGGCGGATGAGTGGCGGTGTTCTAAGGATCGTCTGATTTTTCCTGCGCTCGGCCACCCCTAGAGTGCCGGGATGAGATTAAAGAGCTACCTGCACCAGATCAGCCCCGTACTATCCACGCCCAATGCCGCGCGTCGCCTGTTGCGCATTTTTGCGTTGGTACTGTTGGTGGGCATCTTGGGCGGTGTGTACAGCTTCCTGCTATTCACCTTCAACAATGAGATCTCCCAGCGGCGCAGCTACATGAGCAGCGCCATTGCCGAGGCGCATACGTTTTTCACCACCCGTGAAGCCGTGCTGGAAAGCCTCAGCCTGTCGGCGACACGCAATGTTAAACTGGACCTGCCGGTCTCCGATGAAGAGATCCGCCTGTTGCTGGGAAACACCCCGGGCAAGCAATGGAGTATCTGGCTGACCGAACGCATGCGTGCCTTCTTGAAGTCCAAGCAGCTCAACCTGCTGTATGTCAGCACGGATGCCCAGGTGCTGCGGCTATACGATGCGACGCCCGTGGCTGCGGATTTTCCCGCGGCCATGCTTGAGCAATTGCACGCCCTCAAGCAGCAGAAAACCCTGCAGGAACTCTGGCTGACCCATGCCACGGACGGTCACTCACAGCTGTACATCTTCATTCGCCTGGATGAGCGCGACCTGAACTCCGGCTGGCTCGGCCTGGAAATGGACGACCGTGAAGTCTCTAACGCCTTGAGTGATCACAGCGCTGGCGACTTCACCATGTTCAATACCCAGGGTATGCCGCTATTCAGCAACAGCCATAGACCACCACCAGGACAAAATCTGCCGCACCTGCGCCAGCAGGACTTCTTCGGCTTTGTCGGCGATGGCTGGCTGCCCGAGCAAATTGTGCTGCGCAAACAACTGAAGTCTTCGGACTGGCAGCTCACCTACTCCATCGACCTGCGCGCGGTCCTGTGGGCACTCTGGCCGCAGATGCTCGGCGCCCTGCTGTTCTGCCTGCTGACCATCAGCCTGGTGTGCCTGCTGACCCGCCGCTTGGAACACCGCTTCATCACCCCGGCGATCCACCGCATCCAGGCGCTGGTGGAAAGCGAGCTGTTCAGCCGCGACGTGATCCAGACGGCCCCCGTAGCGCTGTGCGTGCTACGTCGCACCGATGGCGCAGAGGTACTGAAAAACACCCTTGCCCAACAATGGCTCGGCGAACGTGGCGCACAACTCGGTCCCGGCTGGATCCGTCAGGCGTTCGACCCCGACGCACCGTCCCTCACCGACTACTTCGAAGCCGCCGACGGCCGCCATCTGTACCTGAGCTGCGCGCCCACCCGCTACAAAGGCGAAGACGTGTTGCTCTGCGCCTTCAGCGATATCAGCGCGCGCACGCAGATCGAAGCGGCGCTGGAACAGGCACGCCAGTCCGCCGACGCAGCCAACGAAGCGAAGACACTGTTCCTGGCCACCATGAGCCATGAAATCCGCACGCCCCTGTACGGCGTACTCGGCACCCTCGAACTGCTCGCCCGCACCCGCCTGGATGCCCAGCAGAAAAGCTACCTGCACGCCATCGAAGGATCGTCTGCGACGCTGCTGCAACTGATCTGCGACGTGCTCGACGTGTCGAAAATCGAAGCCGGACAACTGGCCCTGGAATTAAGCGAGTTCTGTGTGCCGACCCTGGTACAGGAAGTGGTGCAAGGCTATGCGGCAGCGGCACACAGCAAAGGCTTGCAGCTGTATGCCTGCCTCGACCCGCAACTGCCCCGGCGCTTGATCGGCGACGCCAGCCGCGTGCGCCAGATCCTCAACAACCTGCTGAGCAACGCCGTCAAGTTCACCGACTCCGGTCGCGTGGTGCTGCGGGTCAAAAAGCTCGGCCGCGAAGGCGAACGGGTGTGCCTGCAATGGCAAATTTCCGACACCGGCAAAGGCATCGCCCCTGCCGACCAGGCGTTCATCTTTGAACCGTTCTACCAGAGCGAAGGCAACTCCCATGTGATCGCCGGCACCGGCCTGGGCCTGCCAATCTGTCTGCGCCTGACCCACTTGATGAACGGCACACTACGCATGGTCAGCGAGCCGGGACTGGGCAGCAGCTTTTCACTGACCGTGCCACTGGAGCAACCTTCCGGCAACGCGCCGCAGAGCTTGCAGGCACTGGCGCCGGAGATCGTGTATGTGCTGTCGCCGATCCGCGAACTGGCCGACAGTCTCTGCGGCTGGCTGCGCCGCTGGGGCGCGCGCGCGCAGGTCGGTCTGCCGACCAGCACGCAGCTGGCGGGGCACTGTGTATTGCTTGAACTCATGGAACGCCGCCTCGACTTGCCCTGGCAGGGGCCACGGGTACTGGCCAGCAATGACGGAGCCCACGAACCGCAGTTCAACGGCGATGGCTGGCAGGTCAACCTGAACGACCTGGACGCGATCCAACAAGCGGTTCGCCACGCCCAGAACGGCCAAGTCGTGCCACCCCAGACGCGCTGCGAAGCGCGCGACCTGCGCCCCTTGCACCTGCACATCCTGGTGGCCGAAGACAACGTCATCAACCAGTTGATCCTGCGCGACCAGCTTGAGGAACTCGGGTGCAGCGTGGAACTGGCCGGTGATGGAGAAGACGCCTTGGCACGCTGGCACGAAGGCACCTTTGACGTCGTCCTCACCGACGTCAACATGCCTAGGCTCAACGGCTACGAACTGGCCGAAGCACTCCGGCGGCTGGGCTGTACCACCCCGATCATCGGCGCCACCGCCAACGCCCTGCGCGGAGAAGAGGCCTTGTGCCTGGCGGCCGGCATGAATCACTGCCTGGTCAAACCCTTTACGCTGCGAGCCTTGTCCACTGTCCTGGCTCCCTACGAACGAGCCACCCATGAAGCCCTGTAGCATTTTGATTGTCGAAGACCATCCCTTTCAGCACCTGTATTTGCAGAACCTGTTCAGCGAGTTGGGCGATTTCGACCTGGTGTGCGCCAGGGACGGTGAAGAAGCACTGGCCTGCCTGAAACAACGTGATTTCGACCTGGTGCTCACCGACCTGCTGATGCCGGGCATGGACGGCGTGCAATTTATCCAGGGCCTCGCTGCGCAACCGTCACGTCCGGCGCTGGCAATTATGAGCGCCGCGTCGCGGCGCATGCTGATGGGTGCGAGCCTGGTGGCGAGCAACCTGCAAGTGAAGGTGATCGGGCTGATCTCCAAGCCGGTGAATGCCGCCGCTTTGCGCTGCCTGACCGATCAGTTGCAAGCGCTGCGTCAGGTCGCACCGGCAGAGATCCAGCCGGGTATTGATTGCCAAAGCCTGATGAACGCCCTGGTCAATGGTGACCTGCAAGCCTGGTTCCAGCCCAAGAAGGCCCTGAGCAATGGCCGCATCGTCGCGGCCGAAGCCTTGGTGCGCTGGGCCCACCCCGAGCATGGGCTGTTATTGCCCGGTGTGTTCCTGCCGGCATTGATTGCCTGCAACCTGGAGGAACGCCTGTTGTGGTGCGTGCTGAAACAGGCGATGGCCGCCCAAGCCACGTGGCGCCAACAAGGCTACGACATCCCGGTATCGATCAACTTGCCCACTCACCTGCTCAACAGCCACGACCTGCCCGACCGCATCCAGGCGTTCGTGCTGGAACACCAGGGCTTGCCCGCGCGCATCTGTTTCGAGCTGATGGAGTGCTCGGTACCGGATGACATCAGCAACTTCTACGCTGGGGCCTGTCGCTTGCGCATCAAGGGCTTTGGCTTGTCCCAAGATGATTTCGGCAAAGGCTACAGCTCGTACATGAACCTGGTATCGGCGCCTTTCACCGAGTTGAAAATCGACCGTGCACTGGTGCAAGGCTGCAACGCCAACGAGGAACTGGCCCAGGCGCTCACCAGCATCGTCAGCCTGGGACGCCAGCTGGGTTTGATCGTGGTGGCTGAAGGTGTAGAAACCGCGCAAGAACTTGCGCTGTTGCGTAAAATCGACTGCACTCAGGTCCAAGGATTCCTGATCTCCCACGCCGTGTCTGCGGATCAGTTCCAGCAATTGCTGACCCACGACGGTCCGGCGAGCGCCTATTGACCCGCCGGCCGGGTGTGGTCGAACGCCGTTAGCTTGCGAGGTCACCGCGTCATGCATCACCCCAACGCCTTCCTGGAGAAACTTACCAGCAGTTCGCTGCGCCTGAACAAAGGCTTGCTGGTGCTGGGAGCCTTGGTACTGTTGCTGCTGGGCATCAGCTATCTGGGGGTGCAGCGCATGGTTCAGGAGCAGCGCGACACCTTGCAGTTCCACTTCGCCCGGCTGATGGAAAACATCCGCGAGCAGGAAGCGTTCCTCGGCGATATCTCGCGGGGCAGCAGCACGGGTAAGTTCAACCCCTCGGCCATGCTGCCGCCCTACGTGCAAAAACACCTGCCTGAAGAAGGCGCCAATATCTATGAAGGCCGCGGGCTGCCGTTTTCCCTGCCCTATAGCCTGAAGATCAACCCGCAAAAGGTCGCCGTCGACCAATACCCCAAAGTGTTCGCGCTGGGCACCTACCTGTCCGCCTACTACAGTGCCTTCTGGGCGGCATCCCACTACCAATCCCCGCAAGTGGTGGTGGTCAACGGCCCGGACAACTTCGACATCAGCGTGCCCGCCACCGGCCGACTGCGCGATGGCGGCCACGTGCAGATCGGTGCACTGGTGGAGGTGATAACCCAAGTGAACAAGCGCCTGCACCTGCAGAACGCGTCATTGCCAGATCATCCCGTGCGCTGGGAACCCTACCATCCCGCGTCCGATGACAAGGGCGCCCCTGTGCTGCTGGGCTATGTCGACATCAACCTGGCCTCGACCGCGCTGACCATCGACGGCGCCAGTACTTGGGTGGTGGTGGCCTCGTTGCTGGACCTGGCCAAGGTCAATAACATCGAGCGGCTGATGCAATGGTCGATCTACGACGACTTCACCCTGATCACGCCCGCCGGTGTAGTGCTGACCGGTGCGACGAAGCCCGGCCAGGTGCTGAACGAGGGCATAAACTTCACCCGTGATGGCCTGGTGTTCAAGTTGACCAGCCAGGGCGAGCAACACTGGACGGCGATCTATGTGATCAGCGTGCAGCGTTTTCTCGACTATGCGATGTGGCCATTACTGTGCCTGGTGGCCGTGGCGCTGGCGATGCTGGGGTGCAGTCGGGCGTTCACGCGTTGGTACACCGTACGGGTGGTCCTTCCCGCCCATCAGGCCCATGCCAGTATCGCCGAAAGCGAGGCCTTCAGCCGTGCACTCATCGACACGGCCCCGATCGGTTTGTGCGTGATCCGTCGCAGTGATCATCACGTACTCCTGCAGAACCAGCACGCCCTGCAATGGCAAGACGCTCGCCCCTTGTACGACTTGCTCAAGCAACAGCCTCACACCGCACCGGGCCAGGCCGACCTGGAAAGCCGCGGCCGGCATCTGCACGTGGCGTTCGTGCCCACTCGCTATCAGAGCCAGGACGCGTGGTTGTGCGTGGTGCATGACGTGACCCGGCATATCGAAGACGCTGCCGCCCTGGAAGAAGCGCGTCAGGCCGCAGACTCGGCGAGCCAGGCCAAGAGCCGTTTCCTCGCGACTATGAGCCATGAAATTCGCACGCCGTTGTATGGCGTGCTGGGCACCCTGGAGCTGCTTGGCCTGACGTCACTCGCGCCACGCCAGCAGGATTACCTGCAGACCATCCAGCGTTCTTCCACCACCTTGTTCCAGTTGATCAGCGATGTATTGGATGTGTCGAAGATCGAGGCCGGGCAAATGACCCTCGAACTCCAGGATTTCTGCCCCCTGGAACTGACGGAAGACTGCGTGCGCACCTACGGCGCATTCGCCCGCTCCAAGGGCTTGCAGCTGTATGCCTGCATCGACGCGAACCTGCCGGACAGGTTACGCGGTGACCCGCTGCGTATCCGCCAGATCCTCAATAACCTGCTGAGCAATGCGATCAAGTTCACCGATAACGGGCGCGTGGTGCTGCGCCTGCGGGGCCTGGAAACCAGCGATGGGCGGGTCGAGTTGCAGTGGCAAGTCAGCGACTCTGGCGTGGGCATTGCCCAAGCACAACAGCATCAACTATTCGACCCGTTCTACCAGGCCGAAGATGCCACCCGACAGGCCGGCGCCGGCCTGGGCCTGGCCATCTGCAAATGGCTGTGCGAGTTGATGCACGGCCAACTGAACGTGGTCAGCGAACCCGGCCTGGGCAGCAGCTTTACCCTGCAAGTCGCGCTGGAGTCCGTGCCCGGCACCTTGGCCGATTGCCCCGTCTTCAGACCCGACACGCCGGCTGTCTACGTGCGCGCGCCGGAAGCGGAGCGGACGCAATGCATGATCGACTGGCTCAAACGCCTGGGGCTCGACAGCCGCGTATGTGCCGCCGACACACCCGCCGCCGCGCTGCTGGTGGATTTCACCCATGACCCGGCATGGCCCGGCACACGCATCATCGCCAGCGCCGGAGGGCCGAGCCCGGCGCAACCGTACGGCAGCGATTGGGCGGTCGACGCCAACGATGTTCGCGCCATCGCCTGGGCGGTCTACCTGGCGCAGCACGGTGCCGAGGCCGACCATCGCCCCGCGCCACCCACCCAGGCACGCCCGCTGAACCTGCAGGTACTGGTGGCCGAGGACAATGTGATCAACGCGGCCATCATCCAGGAGCAACTGGAAGCCCTGGGCTGCTCGGTGGTACTCACCTCCGACGGCGAACAGGCACTGACCCAATGGTTGCCCGGACGCTTCGACCTGGTGCTGACCGACGTGAATATGCCGGTAATGAACGGCTATCAGTTGGCCGAAGCATTGCGCCGACAAGATGCCACGTTGCCGATTATCGGGATAACCGCCAATGCCATGCGCGAAGAAGGCGAACACTGTACGGCTGTTGGCATGAACGGGTGGATGGTCAAGCCGCTGAACCTCGCCACCTTGCGTGCGCAATTGGAAAAACACTGCAAGATCGAAGTGCCCGCCGTCGTCGATATGCCGCCGCTGTCGCCCAAGATGCGCGAACTGTTTGTCACCACGCTGCGTCAGGATGTGCACACCACCCTGGCCGCATTGGACAACCAGGACGCCAGCGGCACGGCGCAACAATTGCACAGCATGGCCGGAGCCCTCGGCGCGGTGCAGCTCGTTGATTTGGCCAACGCCTTTGTCGAACTGGAACTGCGCCTGACCGGCATGGCCATCACGCCCACGCTTGCCCTGGAAGTACGGCGCAACCTGGCTCGCCTCACGGCATTGCTCGACTCCTTTGAATAATTTCACTCTGGATAATCAACCCATGGAAACCCTCAACGTAGTCATTGCAGACGATCACCCCATCGTGCTGGTCGGGGTACGGGAGCTGGTCGAGCGCGACAAGCGTTTTCGCGTGGTGGGCGAAGCCGTGTGCTCCAACGAACTGGTGACGCTACTGGAAAACACTGCAGTGGACCTGGTGATCACCGACTTCAATATGCCGGCGGACTCGCCCTACGGCGATGGCCTGAAGTTAGTGGAATACCTGGTGCGGCATTTCCCCAAGGTACGCGTGCTGGTGCTGACGATGATCTCCAATCCGCTGATCCTCACGCGCTTGCAGGAAGTGGGCGTGCTGGCCGTGATCCAGAAAAACCAACTGCACAATGAGATTCAGGCCGTGCTCAAGGCCATCGCCCGGGGCATCCCGGTACGCAGCAAGGGCCCGCAACCGACCTCGGTACTGGAATCGTCCGATCTCGATGAGCGCTTCACTCGGTTATCCCCAAAGGAACATGAGATCCTGCGTTTGTTTATCTCAGGACAAAGTGTCAATGAAATTGCGCGAGGTTTGAACCGCAGCGCCAAAACCATCAGCACACAAAAAGTCTCGGCCATGCGCAAGTTGGAAGTCGGCAGCGATCAGGACTTGTTGGCTTATTGCATAGAGCGCAACTTGTTCAACTAACACCGGTTTCTAGGGATCGTCTGATGTCCCACTCACCGCTGCAGCCTTATTGTGTTGTTTTAACCCCAACATGGAAAAAACAACATGAAACAGCTGTCTCGCACACTTCTGGCATTGTCGATCTTCGCCGCTGGTAATGCGTTTGCCGCCGACCCACCGGCAACCCCTACCAAAGCCGGTAGCGGCACCATCAACTTCACCGGCAGCATCAACAATGATGCTTGCTCTGTTGAAGGCATCGGTGAGAACAAAACTATCTCGGTCAGCATGGGCGAAGTGTCGATCAAGGACATAGGCACAGCCACCGCACCGAAAGGCAACGGCACCCTGAGCGCCGAGAACTTCGGCATGACGATCAACTGCAACGCTGGCACCAAGGTGGCGATGATCTTCCAACCGACCAAAGGCGCCGGCTCCGGCATCGTGACCGGCACCAAAGTGTTGAAGCTGACCGACGGCCTGGGCGCCGCCAAGAACATCGGTATCGCCCTGCTCGACTCCAATGGCGCGCTGATCGACCTGAGCTCGCCGACCGCCGCGAAGGTCGAGAACACCCTGCAAGACAGCAATACCACGCTGAAATTCTCGGCTGCCTACGTCACCACCGCTGACGCCGCCTCCGCCGTGGCCGGTCGCGCCGATGCCACCCTGCCATTCACCCTGCAGTACGAATAAGCCCAACCTGTTGCGGGGCCTGCGGGCCTCGCATACCTCTCAAACATAGCGGTAGCCATTATGTTTTTTCGCTATTCACTGTCCCTCTGTGCGGGTCTGCTCGGCCTGTTTGCGGTCGGCCAGGCCACAGCCGGCATTTCGTTGAGCAGCACACGCCTGGTGTTCGACGGCCAGCACAAAGAAGCCGGTATCACCGTACGCAACAGCGGCGAGGACATATTGATTCAGTCCTGGGTCGACACGGACGACGCCGACGCAAGCTCCGTACCGTTCGCCGTCACCCCGCCGCTGGCGCGGGTCACCAGCAATGAGCAACAACTGTTGCGGGTGATCTACGAAGGCACGGGCATGCCCACCGACCGCGAGTCCGTCGTTTGGCTCAACGTGCAGGAAATTCCCAAGGCCTCGAAAACCGAGAACACCTTGCAGCTTGCCGTGCGCCAGCGCATCAAGGTGTTCTTTCGCCCAGCCGGCATGAAAAACAACGCCTACCTGGCGCCGACCGAACTGCGCTGGCAACTGGCCGAGCACGGCGGCAAGCCTGTGCTGCGGGTGAGCAACCCTGGGGCTTATCACGTGTCGATTGCCGACATTACCCTGCAGGCCGGTGCCGTCAGCGAACACCCATTCGATACGATGATGATTGCGCCAGGCGAACAAAAAGAGTTCGTCCTCAAACAACTTCCGGTCACTAATACAGCGCACTTGAAGTTCAGCAGTATTAATGACTATGGCGCACAAGATCCCTACAGCGCGCAAATTTCCAACAGCGCTCAAATAAGCGCCAGTTTGAACAAAGAATCACCATAACGCGCCTGCCCTTCGCGCAGCCACACTTTCACTGTATTTCTCTTCGCTCCGTTAGTTCGTATCGGAGGTGATATAGGGTTCCTGCATGTTTTTATTCAAGCGCGATAGTCTGGCGCCACTTTTGATTGCCGTGGGCTTCAGCTCGGTCTGTCACGCCGACGGCGATGAACACTTCAATACTTCGTTTTTACAGGGCGCAGCGGCGTCGGTCGACCTGCAGTCGTTGCTCGCCAGCAGCAGCGTGCTCCCCGGCAATTACCGGGTTGACCTGTATGGTAACGACACCCTGGTAGGCCGACGCGATATCGACTTTCGCCGCAACCCTTCGAACGGCCGGGTCGAGGCCTGCCTGACCCTGGAGATGCTGCAACAAGTGGGCGTCGATATCGGCGCCTTACAGGCCAACGGGAAACTCGTCGACACCGATCCCAACGCCTGTCTCGACCTGCCCGCACTGATCGAACACGCCAGCGTTCGCTACGACGTACCGCGCCTGCGCTTGCTGGTCAGTGTGCCGCAACGCGCCATGGAGCGCGGGCGCCGCGGTTATGTCGATCCGGCCCTGTGGGACGATGGCGTACCCGCCGCGTTCATGAACTACCAGTTGAGCAGCAACCGCAGCAGCAACGACGCCAACACCACGCTTTCAAACAACCTGGGCCTGCGCAACGGTATCAACCTCGGGGGCTGGCGCCTGCGCAACGAGTCGAACTTCAGCAGCAGCACCGGCCGCTCCAGCACGTTCAAGAGCAACCGCAGCTACCTGCAACATGACCTGACCGCCTTGAAGGGGCAGTTCAGCGCCGGGGACATTTTTTCGGATGCCGACCTGTTTGACAGCGTGCGCTATCGCGGCCTGAAGATGGCCTCTGATGACGGCATGCGCGCCGACAGCGAACGCGGCTACGCGCCGATCATCCGGGGCGTTGCGCAGTCCAGCGCCACCGTGGAGATCCGCCAGAACAACTACATCCTCTATACCGCCAACGTGCCGCCGGGGCCGTTCGAAATCAGTGACATTTACCCCAGCGGCTCCAACGGCGACCTTGAAGTGACGGTGATCGAGGCGGACGGCCGTCGCCGGGTCACGGTGCAGGCGTTTTCCAGCTTGCCGATCATGGTGCGTGAAGGCCAGGTGAAATACAGCCTCTCGGCCGGTCAGTACAACAGCAACAGTGACGGGCAGAAAACCCCGCAGTTTGTCAGCAGCACCCTGGCCTATGGCATCAGCAGCAACCTGTCGGGGATCGTCGGGGTGCAGGCCACGCAGGACTTCCAGGCGCTGTCGGTCGGGGCCGGGCGCAACACATCGATTGGTGCGGTGTCGCTGGACATGACCCACTCCGCCAGCCGTACCTTCGGCCGGCAGGTCACGGGCAACAGCCTGCGCGCGCTGTATGCCAAGACCTTTACCGGCACCGACACCAACTTCACCCTAGCGGCCTATAGGTACTCGACCGAGGGCTATCGCACCCTCACCGAACATGTCGAGGAATTGAGCAGCGACGGCCGGACACACCTCGGCAACTCGAAAACCCGCACCGACCTGACCGTCAACCAGAGCCTGGGGCGCAACCAGCAGTTCGGCAGTGTGTACCTGAACGCCAGCGACCAGCGCTACTGGGGACGCGGCGGCGCGCAAAGCTTGTCGGCGGGCTACAGCAATTACTGGAGAGACGTGACCTACAACCTCAGCGCCACGCACACCAAGGATGTGGGCAACTACGGGCCGTCGAACAACGACACGTTGATTAACCTGTCACTGTCGTTTCCGCTGGGCTCGAAGCCCCGTGCGCCGAGGGCATTCGTTTCTGCCAGCACGCAAAAAGACAACGACACCACGCAAATGGGCGTCAACGGCTACCTGACGGAAGACAGCAACACCTATTATTCGCTGCAAGCCGGCAACAGCAGCACGGGCGGCAGCACCGGTTCGGCCAACCTCAGCACCCGCACGGCGTTGATGGACATCAGCGGTGGCTACAGCCAGGGCCGTGGGTACAGCGCACAGAACCTCAATGTGGCCGGGTCAGTGGTGGCCCACGCGGGCGGTATCAACCTGGGACAGACCGTGGGCGAGACCTTTGCGCTGGCGCAAGTCGAAGGCGTGCCCGGTGTGAAGATCAGCAGTTTCTCCGGCGCCAGGACTGGCAGCAACGGCTATGCAGTGATCCCCAATACGCAGCCTTATCGGGTTAACTGGATCAGCCTGGACACCCGCGACCTGGGCGCTGATATCGAAATCGATAACGCCACCCAGCAAGTTGTCCCTCGGCGCGGGGCCGTGGTCTTGGCGCGCTATGCCAGCAAGAGCGGGCGCCGCGTGCAGTTCGCCTTGTTCGACGCCCAACATCGGCCGATCCCGTTTGGCGCGTCGCTGGAAAGCATGGCGGGCAAGCAGATGGCGATCGCCGATCCGGGTGGCAAGGCGTTGGCCTTGGTGGAAGAAGATACGGGTACGCTGGTGATCAAATGGGCCGACCAGCACTGCCAGGCGCCTTATGCGTTGGGCGAACGCAACAAGGCGCTGAACTACGAGCGGGTAGCACTCACCTGCGCGCCGAACCCGTAAGCACCTCGTCAAACACGCTGGCCCAAATCCATGTCGGAGTATGGGCACGCTAAGCCGGGCGAGGTGCCGAGTGGTCGGACTTAAAAGTCGCGCTTGTAGAAGATATCCAGGGAGCTGGCCACACCGCTCGCCACTTCCAGGTACACCTTCTTGCTCAACAGATAACGCAAGGCGATGGTACTCGCCGGTTCGAACACCCCTACGCCGTAACGCAGGCTGAGTTTTTCGGTGATCTTGCCGCTGGCCACGACGGCAGTGTTGTTGCCGCTGCCTTGGGTATCCAGTTCGAAGTCCTGGATGCCCAAGTTCTTCGCCAGGTCCGACGTCACTCCGGCGCTGCCCATCAAACCCAGGCCCAACGCGGCCTGGGCCAGCATATTGTTGTCTTCACCGGTGGTGCTCAGCGGACGCCCCAGCACCAGGTAGGACAGCGCCTGTTCCTGGCTCATGGCCGGCTCCGAGAAGATCTGCGTGGTGGGCTGCTCGGCGCTGCCGCTCAGGCGGATCCCGGCGATCACATCGTCGGTCTTGCGAATCGCTTCGATGTCCAGGTATGGCTGGTCCAGGGGGCCGGCGAACAGCAGTCGTGCACGGCGTACATCAAGCTTCTGCCCGTAGGCGCGGTAACGGCCATCGTTGAGCCACAGCTCGCCACGGGTGTCGAGGTTGTCGCCGATATGCACCTGGCCCTGCACCTTGGCGGTGAGGCCGAAGCCCGAGAAGTTGAGCTTGTCCTCGCCCACCACCACGTCGATGTCCATGGCCATCGCCATCGGCGGCTTGCCCTCTTCGGTCTGGCTGCCGATGATCACCGTGTCATCCGAGACCTTGACGGTGGACGGCGGCAATTCGCGCACCGTGATATCGCCGCGCGGGATGTGCACTTTGCCGGCGACGGCCAGCTTGTCGTTCTTCAGGCTGATTTTCAGGTCGGGCGCCACTTCCAGCACCGCGTAGGGCTCCACCGTCACCGGCAGTTGCGAGCCTTGCAGGCTGAGATCCACCGCCAACGCCTGCCCCCATTCGATCTGGCCTTTGAGGCTGCCCTGCCCGGCCTTGCCACTGCGCCAGCCACCGTTGAGCTGCACGCTCTCGCCGGCAATCACTGCTTGCACGTTCAAACCTTGCAGGCTGATGGGCAGTTCCGGACCGGAAACCTCGCCGCCCACCAGGTTCACGTTGCCGTTGACCTGGGGCGCCAACAGGCCACCAGCAATACGCCCGTTGCCATTGAGCTTGCCGCTGAGGGTTTCCACCATCGGCACAAACGGTCGCGCCACCGCGAGGTCCAGGCCGACCAGGCTGAAATTGCCGGTGATCGGTTTGTTCTTCGGCAGCGGGTTGATCTGCGCCTGCACCATCAATTCGCCAAGCTTGCCGCCACGAAAATTCAACTGTGTGTCGATTCGCTTGGGATTGAGGGTGGTTTCCAGCTTCAAGGTGTCGTAGGGGAAGTCCAGCCACTGGTCCTTGTCCTTGACACGCAAGGTGCCGCCACTGGCATCCACCGCGACCACGCCTTTGGGGCCGCTGTCGGGCAAGTCCAGTTGCACGTCGGCGTTGAGCGTGCCCTGCCAGGCGAAATCCTTGGGCAGGAACGCCGCGAGGCTGTCGATGGGGAATTGCTTGAGGTGGTAGCGCAGTTTCGGCTCGGGCATCAGGCGCTGGTCTTCGCCACACAGGCTGGCAGGGCCGGACACCCAGCAGTGCGCGGCAAACGTCAGCTTGCCATCGGCCATGCGTTCGATCTTCGCCGGGGCTTGCAGCTTCCAGTCCTGGCCACCGGCTTGTACATCGCCGCTGGCCAGACGCCCGCGCCAGTTGCCTTTGTCGAGGTTGCCATCCAACGCCAGGGCAAGCTTGACCAGCGGACCGGCCAGGTCCAGCTGGACTTTCTGGTTTTTGATATCGCCCTGGGCGCTGGCGGTCAGGGTGCCAACCTGGGTGTCGCCGGATTGGATGCCGCTGCCTTTCAAGTCGATCTTGGCGCGCTGGGCACTGTCGAGGGTGGCGTCGAGGGTGAGGCTTTGCAGGCGATTGTCGGCAAACGCCAGTTGTTGGCCCTTGAGGTCGAGTTTGCCCTGGGGAGCCTTGAGGCTGCCGGCCACGTCAAGTCGGCCGTTGACCTGGCCGCGCAATTGCGGCCAAAGCTGGGCCAGGCGCGCCAGCTTGATATCGATCTGCCCGGCCAAACGCTGTTGCAGGCTGCCACTGCCGTTGATGCGGTTGTCACCCAGGCGAATATCCAGGTTGGCCAACGTCCACTGCTCGCCAGCGCCTTCAGCCTTGGCCGCCAACACGGCGGTTTGCCCACGCAGGCGGCCCTTGAGGTCGAGGTCGGCGTTCAGCTTGAGTTGCTCATTCTTGAACTCGCCCTTGCTGCGTAGCGGTCCCGCCAGGGTGCCCGGCAGTTCTGCGACCCAGTACGCCGGGTTCAGCGCCGACAGGTCCAGCGCGGTGTCCCAGGTAATGCCGTCGGCAAATTGCAGGTTCAGGTGGCCTTCAGCCTTGCCCTGGCCGGCGGCGAGTTTCAGCTCGGGCAGGAAGATCTGCTTGAGGTCGCCACTGAAGGGCGTGACCACATTGAACGTGCCCGCCGGGCCGTCGAGGTCGGCCTTGAGATTACCCAGGTAGTTGCCGTCCTTGTAGGAAATCTCGCCGTTGAACGTTCGCAGGGCGACCTGCGGCTCGTCGATCACCGGATAGAGGCGATGCCAGGGGAAATCCAGCCAGTCGATCTTGGCGTCGGCGCTGAAGCCTTGCTGCCAATCCAGTTGGGCCGTCAACTTGAGGCTTTGTTTGTCACCGGCATTCAGGTCCAGGCCAGCGATCTGCGCACCCTTGGCGTCGACCCGGCCTTGCAGCAGCAGATCCACCGGACCTTTTTCCGCTGGCAATACGGCTTTGCCCTGCAGTTGGTAGCCGCGATTCAAGTCACCTTTGGCGGTGAGGTCCAGTTGATTGAGTTGCAGGGTATCGGGCAGATCGGCGCTCGGTTTGAAGCCGTCGGCAGTGATGTGCAATTGAGCCGGTAGATTTTCCACCAGGGGTTGCAGTTCGCCCGTGAGCTTGGCCGGCAGGTAACCCGTACTGTCAGCGTCAAGCTTGAGGGTCTTGAGCAGGTCGCCATCGACCTTGAGCGCCACCTTCCACGAAGCGCCGCCCGGTGCGTAAGGCAGGCTCAGGTTACCGGTAGCGTTCAACGGCCAGTCGCCGGTGGGTTGCAGCAGCCCGGTGAGGTCCAGCACCAGGTCATCGCGTTGCAGGTGCACCGAGTCGATCTGCAATCCGGCGGCGGTCCAATGCGCCGCCAATTGCAGGCCCTTGAGTTCCTCACTGCCATTGAACAGCAGGCTGCCGACGCGAACGTCGCCCAACTGGATGGCCAGCGGCAGTTTCAAGTCGGGCAGTTGAATCGGCCCGCTGCTTTCTTCGGTGCTCGGAGGAAATTGCAGGCTGACCTGCTCCACATCCAACGTCTCGATACACAGGGTCATGCGCAATAGGCATGCCGGCGACCAATCAAACGTGAGCGCCTTGAGTTCGACACGGCTGCTGTCCTGCTGCCACAGCACATGGTCGGCGCTCCACTGGCCGCCCAAATGCCCCTGGAAATTTTCCAGGGTCAAACCCGGCACGCGGCCCAACGCCCAGCGGCTGCCCGCCTGGGTGCCGAGCACCGCCCACAGTGCCAGCAACAGCACTACAAGGATGGCCACCACCGCCAGCCCCGCTATTTTTACACCACGCATCACAGCTCAGGCCCCATGGAAAAGTGCAATCGAATACCGCCCGGGTCTTCCAGGGCATGGGCCAGGTCAAGGCGGATCGGACCGACCGGCGAAACCCAGCGGATGCCGACACCCACGCCGGTTTTCAGGCTCGGCAGGTCCAGGTTGTTGAAGGAATTACCTTGGTCGATGAAGGTTGCGATCCGCCATTTCTCGGCGATGGAATATTGGTACTCGGCACTCAGGGCCACCATGTAGCGGCCACCGATGCGGTCGCCACGGTCGTTCTCGGGCGACAGCGTCTGATACTCGTAGCCCCGCACACTCTGGTCACCACCGGCAAAGAAACGCAGTGACGGCGGCACCGATTTATAGCCGTTGGTGGCACTGCCACCCACCTGTGCGCGGGCCAGGAAGCGGTGGTTGTCCCACAACGTGGTCAGGCCTTTGACCAGGGCCGTGCCATACAGCAGGTTGGTATCGGAGCCCAGGCCCTCTTTGGCGACCTTGGTGTCGAATTGCAGGCGGTAGCCGTTGTGCGGGTCGATGCGATTATCGCTGCGCAGGTAGGAATAGCTGACGCCCGGCATCACCAGGTTACTCAGGCCGGAGTCATTGCCCAGGCGGTATTCCTCACGCTGGTATTTGAGCGAAATCACACGTGTCCAGCCGCTCGGCAACTTGCTATGCCATTCAGGGCCGAGGGTCAGCAATTTACTGACCGTATCGGTGTTGGCGATTTCTTCGTTCTGGTAGCCCCCGGCGAAACGCAGCTTGTCGGTCAACGGCGGGTCGAGCGGGATGTCGTACCACAGGCCGACGTTCTGCCGGGGCGCCGACAGCTCGGCTTCCCAGCCATAACTGTGGCCCTGGGGGTTGACCCAGTGGCGGGTCCAGTTGGCTTTGCCACGCGGACCGACGTCGGTGGAAAACCCCAGGCCGAGCCCCATGGTGCGCGGCTTGCGGGTTTCCAAGCGCACAGCCACCGGAATGATGTCGTTGGTCGAAGCGGCCGGGGCCGCGTCCACGCGCACGCCTTCGAAGAAGCCACTGGCTTGCAGGTTCTGGTTGAGTTCGGCGATCAGTTCAGAGTCGTAGGGCGTGCCGCTTTTGAACGGCACCATGCGGTGCAGCAGTTCTTCGTCAAATGGCGTATCGCCGGCAAAGCTCACTTTGCCGAGGGTATAGCGCGGACCGCTGTCGTAGATGAGTTCGATATCGGCGACGCCAGCCTGCGGGTCTACTGCCAATTTCTGACGGGTGAAGCGCCCACTGAAAAAGCCATAGCGCGAGGCCTGGTTCTGAATCAGACGCTTGGCGTCTTCGTAATGGCCGTGATTGAGCACGGCGCCGGACTTGAGGTCGTTGCTGACGGGCACGCGAAAGGCCTTGAGGTCGGCGGCCGGGCCGTCGACCCGAATGGTCACGTTACGCAAATGCACGGGCTCGCCGGGGTCAATGGTGAGGATCAGGCGCGGGTTGTTGCCGCCCTTCACGTCACTCTCGATCCGTGGCTGATAGAAGCCTAGGGCCTGGGCGGCTTTGCGCGCCTGCTCCTCCGCGCCACGGCTGAACCGTAGCAAGGCCTCTTCATCACGATCGCCCACCCCGCCGATATAGCCTTCGATGTTGGCTTTCAACGCGTCGTTTGAAGGTTTGACTCGCACGTCCAATTCGCTTTGCGCCAAGGCGCCGCAGCTTGTGAACAGCAGAATCAAGCCGCTGGTAAATCTTCCTGGAAACTTCATAGGCGCGGATGCTACACGACCTGGGGAGCCTCTTTGAACTCGGAAATGTCTGAATAATTCTGTATTAAGCCGTTGCAGCATGTAACGACTGGGGATTGGGGTGAAAAAACACATGCTCCAGGATGGGGCCTACAGCGACTTCACCGATTTCCTGATAGCCCTGACGCTTATAGAACTCCAGATAACGCGAGTTGCCCGTGTCCAGTACCACGCCGGACGAATGCGGGTCTTCGGCGCACCAATTGTGCACGGCCTCCAGCAACTGCTCGCCGTAGTGTTTGCCCTGGAAGTGCGGATGAATACCCAACAACGGCAGCACATGCACTGATTCAGTGGGCAGGCACGCCAGCACCGCGTGATGGTAGTCGAGGTAACGTCGCGTACCGCGCACACCCGTGCTCAGCCACATGCGCAGTTGCCAGGCCCAGCTTTCGGTAATGCCCAGGCGCCGCTGCGGCGGTGCGATCAGGGCGATACCGATCAGCCGGTCGTTGACGAACAGGCCGATGGCCGGAAGTTTCTGAAAGAAGTGCTGCTTGACCAGTTCGCGCACGGTGGCGCGTACCCGCTGTTCATAGCCAGGGCGTTCGGCTTCGAAGATGTAGGCGAACGTCGGCTCATGCCGATAAGCCTGGTACAACAAGGAACGGGCTTCGCGTGAATAGCCGCTGTTGAGCAGGCGAATTTCAGCGATTGCAGTTGAAGTGTCCGGCATACCGTCAATCTCCCTGGGCGCCACTGAAAGGATGGCGCTCTTATGGTACGAACCTACACAGCATCAGTCGTTCCCAGACATTAGCAGTGCATCTGTCCTACCGCCACGCTGGCCCCCGTCCGTCTTGTCCGCTAGCATCGCCCTTTTGCCAGGACTGGACTGCCGACCATGAAAATCGTCTCCTTCAATATCAACGGGCTGCGCGCCCGCCCTCATCAGCTGGCGGCGCTGATTGAAAAGCACCAGCCCGATGTGATCGGCCTGCAGGAAACCAAGGTCCACGATGACCAATTCCCACTCGCCGAAGTACAGGCCCTTGGCTACCACGTGTACTACCATGGCCAAAAAGGTCACTACGGTGTCGCCCTGCTCTCGCGCCAGCCGGCGTTGAGCCTGCACAAAGGCTTCGCCAGTGACGAAGAAGATGCCCAGCGCCGCTTTATCTGGGGCACCTTCGCCGACGAGAATGGCCACCCGGTCACCATCATGAACGGTTACTTCCCCCAGGGCGAAAGCCGTGACCACCCCACCAAGTTCCCGGCCAAGCAGCGCTTCTACGAAGACTTGCAGCAACTGCTGGAAAGCCAGTTCAGCAATGATCAGGCACTGGTGGTGATGGGCGACATCAATATTTCCCCGGAAGACATCGACATCGGCATCGGCGCCGACAACGCCAAGCGCTGGCTGAAGACCGGCAAGTGCAGCTTCCTGCCGGAAGAGCGCGAGTGGATGGCGCGCCTGAAGAACTGGGGCCTGGTGGACAGCTTCCGCCACCTCAACCCGGACGTTGCCGATCGTTTCAGCTGGTTCGACTACCGCAGCCGTGGGTTTGAAGACGAGCCCAAGCGCGGCCTGCGCATCGACGTGATCCTGGCCTCCAATGGCCTGCTGTCGCGGGTCAAGGATGCCGGGGTGGACTACGAACTGCGGGGGCTGGAAAAACCGTCCGACCATGCGCCGATCTGGCTGGAATTGAGCTGACACCACCATTCAATGTGGGAGCTGGCTTGCCTGCGATAGCGGTGGGCCAGTGAAAGATTGGTTTGCTGATACACCGCTATCGCAGGCAAGCCAGCTCCCACAATTGGATCCTTGGCTTATCAGTCATATTTCTGCAACCGGCCTGACTTATTCTCGCGGCACTCCCTTTGGCTTAAGAAGGTGCCGGCATGATGCTGCGCGTTCTGTTTCTGCTGGCACTCTTTCCTCTCTACGCTGTTTCCGCCCCCCTACCCGCTCCCGATCAAGGCCCTGCTTTGCGCATCCAGGGTTCCAATACCATTGGCGCGGCGTTGGGCCCGGCGCTGGTCAAGGGCTTGATGGAACATCAGGGTTTGCAGGCGGTGCACGGTGAACCGGCGGAAGGCGCCAATGAACAGCGCGTGATCGGCAAGACCCGCCAAGGCAAGACGGTGATCATCGAAATCGCCGCTCATGGTTCAAGCACCGGTTTCACTGCCCTAAAGAAATCCACTGCCGACCTGGCGGCCTCATCGCGCCCGATAAAGGACAGCGAACTGGTGGACCTCGAACCCCTCGGCGACCTGAAAAGCCCCGAAGCCGAACAGGTGATCGCCATCGATGGCCTGGCCATCATCCTCCACCCGCAAAACCCGCTGAACACCCTGAATACCGAGCAACTGGCGCAGGTCTTCAATGGCGAGATCAGCACCTGGGAGGCATTGGGTGGCGTGGGTGGGCCGATTCACGTGTACGCACGGGATGATCAGTCGGGCACCTATGACACCTTCAAGGAACTGGTACTGCGCCTGCGTGGCAAGTCGCTCGCCTCGGGCGCCACACGTTTCGAGTCCAGCGAGCAGTTGTCCGATTCGGTCAGCCAGGACCCCCAAGGCATCGGTTTTATCGGCCTGCCCTACGTACGCCAGGCCAAGGCGGTGGCGATTGTGGATGGCGACTCGCACCCCATGCTGCCGCTGAACAGCCTGATTGCTACCGAGGATTACCCACTCTCACGTCGACTGTTCTTTTACTTGCCGCCATCCAGTCGCAATCCATGGGCCAAGGCGCTGGTGGACTTCAGCCAGAGCAGCAAGGGCCAGGCGATTGTGGCAGCCAACGGCTTTATCGCGCAGCAGGTGCAGGCGATCGCCGTGGAGCCGCGCGCGTCGATGCCTGAGGACTATCAAGCGATCGCACGTGATGCTCAGCGCCTGACGGTGAATTTTCGTTTCGAGGAAGGCAGCGCCAGCCTGGACAACAAGGCACGCCAGGATCTGCAGCGGGTGGTGGCGTATCTCAAAAGCCACGACAAGCTGGATAAACAGGTGACGCTGGTGGGGTTTGGAGATGCCAAGAATGACCCGCAGCGGGCGGCATTGCTGTCGAAACTCAGGGCAATGGCGGTGCGCCGGGAATTGGTCAAGAACGGCGTGGTATTGCGCGATATCCGAGGGTTTGGCGCGCAGATGCCGGTGGCGGCGAATACGGCGGATGAAGGCCGGATCAAGAATCGGCGCGTGGAGGTTTGGGTCTACTGAACCTTGAGCGTTGTGGTGTTCGGGCCGGCCTCATCGCGGGCAAGCCCGGCTCCCACAGTGGATCGAGTCGTTCATGTAAACGCCATCTAATGTGGGAGCCGGGCTTGCCCGTGATGCAGGCGGCTCGGTCTTACTGCCCGCCGCGCATCAGCTCTTTAGGCACATACTTGCCAATCTCGAACTTGCCGATCGCCGCCCGGTGTACTTCGTCCGGGCCATCGGCCAGGCGCAGGGTGCGTTGCATGGCGTACATGTAGGCCAGCGGGAAATCGTTGGAAACACCGGCACCACCATGGATCTGGATCGCGCGGTCGATCACCTTCAAGGCCACATTCGGCGCGACCACCTTGATCTGGGCGATTTCGCTTTTCGCGACTTTGTTACCCACGGTGTCCATCATGTACGCCGCCTTCAAGGTCAGCAGGCGTGCCATATCGATCTCCATGCGTGAGTCGGCGATCTTGTCGATATTGCCGCCCAGGCGCGCCAGTGGCTTGCCGAATGCAGTCCGGCTGACGGAGCGCTTGCACATCAGTTCCAGTGCGCGCTCGGCCATGCCGATGGAGCGCATACAGTGGTGGATACGGCCCGGACCAAGGCGGCCCTGGGCGATCTCAAAGCCCCGCCCCTCACCCAGCAGCACGTTTTCGTAGGGTACCCGCACATTGTCGAACAGCACTTCGGCATGGCCGTGGGGCGCGTCGTCGTAGCCGAACACCGGCAGCGGGCGCACGATCTTCACGCCGGGGGTGTCCACCGGCACCAGGATCATCGAATGTTGCTGGTGGCGCGGTGCGTCCGGGTTGCTCAGGCCCATGAAGATCAGGATTTTGCAGCGCGGGTCGCAGGCGCCGGAGGTCCACCACTTTTTGCCGTTGATCACCCATTCATCGCCCTGGCGCTCGGCGCGGGCGGCCATGTTGGTGGCGTCTGAGGACGCCACATCCGGTTCGGTCATGGCGAAGGCCGAGCGGATCTCGCCGCGCAGCAACGGCTCCAACCAGCGTTGCTTTTGCTCTTCGTTGGCATAGCGCACCAGCACTTCCATGTTACCGGTGTCGGGGGCGGAGCAGTTGAACGGCTCAGGGCCCAACAGCGAACGGCCCATGATTTCAGCCAACGGTGCGTATTCGAGGTTGGTGAGGCCGGCGCCCAGTTCGGACTCCGGCAGGAACAGGTTCCACAGGCCTTCAGCTTTAGCCTTGGCCTTCAGCTCTTCCATGATTGCGGTGGGCTGCCAGCGGTCGCCTTCGCTGACCTGGCGTTCGAATACCGGCTCGGCCGGGTACACGTAAGCGTCCATGAACGCAGTGACGCGTTCACGCAGTTCCTGAACCTTGGGCGAATAGGCGAAATCCATGAGCAGCTCCCTTCTCTGAGAGGTTGTTTAGGTCATGCAATCGATGCTAGAACAGCGTTGATAATTTACCTAGCCTATTCTCGGCGTGTATTAACATTCATCACCGATATATGATCGACGTATGGCCACCTAACAATAAGAGCGCTACGAAATGAATCTGAGCAAGGTCGACCTCAACCTGTTTATCGTCTTTGACGCGATCTACACCGAAGCCAACCTGACCCGCGCCGGGCAGATTGTCGGCATCACCCAGCCGGCGGTGTCCAACGCTCTGGCACGCCTGCGCGAGACCTTCAACGACCCGCTGTTCGTGCGCACCGCCCAAGGCATGGTGCCCACGCCGATGGCGCAGAACATCATCGGCCCGGTGCGCAATGCGTTGTCGTTGCTGCGGGTGTCGGTGCAGGAAAGCCGCATCTTCAACCCGCAACAGGCGGCCAAGACCTACCGCATCAGCATGACCGACCTCACCGAAGCGGTGATCCTGCCGCTGCTGTTTCAGCGTCTGCGCCGCCTGGCGCCTACCGTGGTGATCGAGAGTTTCCTGTCCAAACGCCGCGAAACCACCAAGGAACTGGCCGCCGGGCGCCTGGACTTTGCCGTGGACGCGCCGCTCAACACCGATCCGCAGGTGCGACACGTCAAGCTGATGGAAGACCGCTACGTGTGCGCCATGCGCAAGGGTCATCCGCTGGCGGGCAAGGACAAGCTGACCCTGGATGATTACCTGGGGCTGACCCACATCCATATCTCCAGCCGGCGCAACGGTCTGGGCCATGTGGACCTGGCACTGGGCAAGATGGGCCTGCAGCGCAAGATCGCTCTGCGTTCCCAGCACTACCTGATGGCCTCGCAGGTGCTGCAGCAGACCGACATGGTGATGACCGTGCCCGAGCGCTTCGCCCGCCGCCACGAACTGCATTGGTTCAACCTGCCGGTCAACGACGTGCCGCCGGTGGAAACCCATTTGTATTGGCACGAAAGCACCGACCAGGACCCGGCCAACCGCTGGATGCGTGAGCAGATGATCGAGTTGTGCCAGCAGGTCACGGCGCACGAAAAGAAGCTCGACAAGCAACAACCCTAAGGCTAGCGCCTACAGGGTTGAGCTTGACGCTTACGTCAACCTGCCATTAGCTTAGCGCCAAGACCTTCTTGAGCGCCGCCATGAGCACTACCTACAGCATCTCCGACCTCGCCCGCGAGCTCGACATCACCACCCGCGCCATTCGCTTCTACGAGGAACAAGGCCTGCTGGCTCCGGAACGCCGGGGCCAGGAGCGCATCTACTCGGCGCGGGACAAGGTCAGCCTCAAGCTGATCCTGCGCGGCAAACGGATCGGTTTTTCCCTGGCGGAATGCCGTGAGTTGATCGAACTCTACGACCCCACCAGCGGCAACCATGTGCAACTCAACAGCATGCTCGCAAAAATTGCCGAGCGCCGTGAACAGCTGGAACAGCAACTGCTGGACATCGAACAGATGAAGCTGGAACTGGACACCGCCGAAGAACGCTGCACCCAGGCCCTGGCCCACACCATGCGCCAGGCCGGCCATTGATCAGAAGGTAACTGCCATGTCACTCCCCTCACACGTCCGCCTGGTGGAAGTCGGCCCACGCGACGGTCTGCAGAACGAAGCCCAGCCCATCAGCGTGTCGGACAAGGTCCGGTTGGTGGACGCCCTCAGCGCGGCGGGCCTGAGTTATATCGAAGTCGGCAGTTTTGTATCGCCCAAGTGGGTCCCGCAGATGGCCGGTTCCGCCGAGGTCTTCGCGCAGATCCAGCGCAAGCCTGGCGTGACCTATGGTGCCCTGGCGCCGAACCTGCGCGGTTTCGAGGACGCAGTGTCGGCCGGCGTGAAGGAAGTGGCGGTGTTTGCGGCGGCATCCGAGGCGTTTTCCCAGCGCAATATCAACTGTTCCATCAGCGAAAGCCTGGAGCGCTTCGCGCCGATCATGGCGGCGGCCAAGCAGAATGGGGTCAGCGTGCGGGGTTATGTCTCGTGCGTGCTGGGTTGTCCCTATGAAGGTCAGATCGCGCCAGAGCAAGTGGCGGCGGTCGCACGGGAGTTGTATGCCATGGGCTGCTACGAGGTGTCCCTCGGCGACACCATCGGCACCGGCACAGCGGGCGCCACGCGTCGCCTGTTCGAGGTGGTCGGTGCGCAGGTGCCACGGGACAAGCTGGCGGGGCACTTCCATGACACCTATGGACAGGCCATCGCGAACATCTACGCCAGCCTGCTGGAAGGGATTTCGGTGTTCGACAGCTCTATCGCGGGCCTCGGCGGCTGCCCTTACGCCAAAGGTGCCAGCGGTAACGTCGCCACCGAAGATGTGGTGTACCTGCTCAATGGCCTGGGTATCGAGACCGGTATCGACCTGGAGGCCTTGATCGGCGCGGGCCAGCAAATCAGCAGCGTGCTGGGTAGGCCTACCGGGTCGCGCGTGGCGAAGGCGCGTAACGCCGGTTGAGTAGCTTAGCGGTAAGAATGTGTTACCGCCCTGCTACACATCGAGTAACACGGGAACATATTTTGTCGTATTTGCCGTAGGCCAATCCCTACATAAAAATTATGTTATTGATTTTAAAGCATTTTTAAAAGTTGGCACGGCTTCTGCTATCTCTATGGCATAACAAGAATAAAAAGCGCCAAACCTAATAAAAATAAGACGAAACGACTCTGACATAACAAAAACAACACGGCAGAGACGCAGCTAACAGATTTTTTTGGAGAAGATGTGCTTCGCAGGGTACGGCATGCCGAAACCCGCAACCGGTTAGAGAAAAATAAAACTACCTCAGGTAGCTACCCACTGGTTGGATCGATAACGAAGAAGCAGATCAGCGCTCAAAAAAATACGTTTGCTCTTGACCCCGCATGGGGGTCGCCAAAAACAGCGGTAAAGGGTAACGGTTGCCAAAAACAACAATAGACCGCCCCTCAATAATAAAAAAAGAGCACGCAACGACAAATTAAAGGGGACCCTCGGGTCCCCTTTGTGCTTTCTGGGAATTGATAAACCCTGGCCTGGCACGCGTCAAAAAATGCAGGAGCGGGCTTGCTCGCGAATGCGGTGGTTCAGTCGATACAGGTGGCGACTGAGGCACCCCATTCGCAGCAAGTCCGCTCCACATTGGTCTTGCGTCATTAGCTAGAGCGCGTTCTTCAGCTCTTGTATTGAGATCTCGCGCATGCGGAATTTCTGGATCTTGCCCGTTACCGTCATCGGGAACTCCTCCACGAACTTGAAATGCTTGGGCGTCTTGAAGTGCGCAATGCGGCCCTTGCACCAGGTTTGCAGCTCAAGCTCATTGGCCACATGGCCTGGATGGAACTTGACCCAGGCGACGATGGCTTCACCGTAACGCTCATCCGGAATGCCGATGACCTGCACATCCGCCACTGCCGGGTGGGTGAAGAAAAACTCCTCCAGCTCACGCGGGTAAACGTTCTCGCCACCACGGATGATCATGTCCTTGTTGCGCCCGGCAATGCACACGTAGCCATGGGCGTCCATGCTCGCCAGGTCGCCGGTGTGCATCCAGCCAGCGTCGTCGATGGCCTCGCGGGTGGCATCGGGGTTGTTCCAGTAGCCAAGCATCACGCTGTAGCCACGGGTGCACAACTCGCCGATCTCGCCTCGCGCCACCGTATTGCCGTCGGCATCGATGATCTTGTTTTCCAACTGCGGCTGGGTGCGCCCGACCGTGGTCACGCGGCGCTCCAGGTCATCATCCGCCCCCGTCTGCAAGGACACCGGACTGGTTTCCGTCATGCCGTAGGCAATCTGCACCTCGCTCATGTGCATCTCGCTGATCACCCGGCGCATCACTTCGATGGGGCACGTGGCGCCGGCCATGATGCCGGTGCGCAGGCTGGACAAGTCAAAGCCGCCCAGCTGTGGATGATCGAGCATAGCGATGAACATGGTGGGCACGCCGTACAGGCCGGTGGCGTGCTCTTCGGCGACGGCGGTGAGCGTCAGCAGCGGGTCGAAGCCGTCATTGGGATAGATCATGGTGGTGCCATGGGTGATGCAGCCCAGGTTACCCATGACCATGCCGAAGCAGTGATACAGCGGCACCGGGATCACCAGGCGGTCTTGCGCGGTCAGGCCCAGGCTTTCGCCGACCATGTAACCGTTATTGAGGATGTTGTGGTGACTGAGGGTGGCGCCTTTGGGGAAACCGGTGGTGCCGGAGGTGTACTGGATATTCACCGCCTGGTCGAAGTGCAGGCTGGCCTGGCGGCTGTGCAACTGTTCGAGCGGGATGCCTGTCCCGAGCGCGGCCAATTGCGCCCAGGGCAGGAATCCCGGGGGCGGGCTGGGGTCTAGGCTGATCATGCCGCGTAGATCGGGGTTCAGTGCCTGCAGCATCGCGTGGTAGTCGGAGGTCTTGAATGACCCGGCGCACACCAGCCACTGGCAGCCGGACTGCTTGAGCACGTATTCCAGTTCACTGCTGCGGTACGCCGGGTTGATATTGACCAGGATCACGCCGAGCTTGGCGCTGGCGATCTGGCTGATGCACCACTCGGCGCAATTGGGTGCCCAGATACCCAGGCGGTCGCCGGTCTGCATACCCAGGGCGAGAAAGGCACGGGCGTGCAAATCGACCGTTTCGGCCAATTGCCGCCAGGTGTAACGACGCTGCTGGTGTCGCACCACCAGGGCCTCGCCATCGGGGAATTGCGCGACGGTGCGGTCAAAGGCTTGGCCAATCGTCATGGCCAGCAAGGTCTTGTCCTGGGAGCCACGGCTGTAGCTCTGGTTCGGTTGATCCATAACGACCCCTGTTTGTCTTTTTTGTAGGTTGACGTAAACGTAAACTACGATTGACACCGCCGTAACGCAAGTTTACGTTAACGTAAAGGTGAGCGCCCTCCCCTGGCGCGCCCTCCACACAAAAACAAAGCTCACATTAAGGTGCCTGTCCATGAGTTACCCGTCCCTGAACTTCGCCCTCGGTGAAACCATCGACATGCTGCGCGACCAGGTGCAGTCCTTCGTGAGCAAGGAAATCGCGCCGCGCGCGGCACAGATCGACCGTGACAACCTGTTCCCCGCCGACCTGTGGCAGAAATTCGGCGACATGGGCCTGTTGGGCATCACCGTCCCGGAAGAATACGGCGGCGCCGGCCTGGGCTACCTGGCCCACGTGGTGGCGATGGAAGAGATCAGCCGGGGTTCGGCGTCGGTGGCGTTGTCCTACGGCGCGCATTCCAACCTGTGTGTGAATCAGATCAACCGTAACGGCAACCACGAACAGAAACTCAAGTACCTGCCCAAACTCATCAGCGGCGAACACGTCGGCGCCCTGGCCATGAGCGAGCCTAATGCCGGCTCCGATGTGGTCTCGATGAAACTGCGCGCCGACAAACGCGGCGACCATTACGTGCTCAACGGCAGCAAGACCTGGATCACCAACGGTCCCGACGCCAGCACTTATGTGATCTACGCCAAGACTGACCTGGAAAAGGGTCCGCACGGCATCACCGCCTTTATCGTCGAGCGCGACTGGAAAGGCTTCAGCCGCAGTAACAAGTTCGACAAGCTGGGCATGCGCGGCTCCAACACCTGCGAGCTGTTTTTCGATGACGTGGAAGTGCCGGAGGAAAACATCCTCGGCACGCTCAATGGCGGCGTCAAAGTGCTGATGAGCGGCCTGGACTACGAACGCGTGGTGCTGTCCGGCGGCCCTACCGGGATCATGCAGGCGTGCATGGACCTGATCGTGCCCTACATCCACGACCGCAAGCAGTTCGGCCAGAGCATCGGCGAATTCCAGCTGATCCAGGGCAAGGTTGCCGACATGTACACCCAACTCAACGCAAGCCGTGCCTACCTCTACGCAGTGGCCCAGGCCTGCGAGCGCGGCGAGACCACGCGCAAGGATGCGGCCGGGGTGATCCTCTACAGCGCCGAACGCGCCACGCAAATGGCCCTCGATGCGATTCAAATCCTCGGTGGCAATGGCTACATCAACGAATTCCCGGCCGGGCGCCTGCTGCGCGACGCCAAGCTGTATGAGATCGGCGCCGGCACCAGTGAGATCCGCCGGATGCTGATCGGTCGCGAACTCTTCAACGAAACCCGCTGAAGGAGCGCACCATGGCCACCTTGCATACCCAACTCAACCCGCGCTCGGCGGAGTTTGCCGCCAACAGCGCGGCGATGCGCCAACAGGTCGACGCCCTGCACAGCCTGCTTGCCCACGTGCAACAAGGCGGCGGCGCCAAGGCCCAGGAGCGGCACACCTCACGCGGCAAACTGTTGCCCCGTGAACGTATCAATCGGTTGCTCGACCCCGGCTCGCCGTTTCTTGAACTCAGCCAATTGGCCGCCCATCAGGTGTATGGCGAGGACGTACCCGCCGCCGGAGTGATTGCCGGGATCGGCCGGGTGGAAGGCGTCGAATGCATGATTGTCGCCAACGATGCGACGGTGAAAGGCGGCTCCTACTACCCGCTCACCGTGAAAAAACACCTGCGCGCCCAGACCATCGCTGAGCAGAACCGCCTGCCATGCATCTACCTGGTCGACTCCGGCGGCGCCAATCTGCCGCGTCAGGACGAGGTGTTCCCCGACCGCGAGCACTTCGGGCGGATCTTCTTCAACCAGGCCAACATGAGTGCCCAGGGCATTCCGCAGATTGCGGTGGTGATGGGCTCGTGCACCGCCGGTGGCGCCTACGTGCCGGCCATGGCGGATGAAGCGATCATGGTGCGCCAGCAAGCCACCATCTTCCTCGCCGGGCCGCCACTGGTGAAGGCCGCGACCGGTGAAGTCGTGAGTGCCGAAGACCTCGGCGGTGCCGATGTGCACTGCAAGATCTCCGGCGTGGCTGATCACTATGCCGACAGCGATGAACACGCGCTGGCGCTGGCCCGGCGCAGCGTGGCCAACCTCAATTGGCGCAAACAGGGCGAGTTGCTGCAACGTACGCCCGTGGCGCCGCTTTACAGCAGCGAAGAACTGTACGGCGTGATCCCCGCCGACGCCAAGCAACCCTTTGATGTGCGCGAAGTGATCGCGCGGCTGGTGGACGGTTCGGTGTTCGATGAGTTCAAGGCGCTGTTTGGCACCACGCTGGTATGCGGCTTTGCGCACTTGCACGGCTACCCGATTGCGATCCTGGCCAACAACGGCATCCTGTTTGCCGAAGCCGCGCAAAAAGGCGCGCACTTTATCGAGTTGGCGTGCCAGCGCGGGATTCCCCTGCTGTTCCTGCAGAACATCACCGGCTTCATGGTCGGCCAGAAATACGAAGCCGGTGGCATCGCCAAGCACGGCGCCAAGCTGGTCACCGCAGTGGCCTGCGCCAAGGTGCCGAAGTTCACCGTGATCATCGGCGGCAGCTTTGGCGCCGGTAACTACGGCATGTGTGGCCGCGCCTATGACCCACGCTTCTTGTGGATGTGGCCGAATGCACGCATCGGCGTGATGGGCGCCGAACAGGCCGCCGGCGTGCTGGTGCAGGTCAAGCGTGAGCAGGCTGAGCGCGCCGGCGTGGGTTTTAGCGCTGAAGAAGAAGCCGCGATCAAGCAGCCGATCCTCGACCAGTACGAAACCCAGGGCCACCCCTACTATTCCAGCGCACGCCTGTGGGACGACGGTGTGATTGACCCGCTGCAGACCCGAGACGTGCTGGCCCTGGCCTTGTCCGCTTCGCTGAATGCCCCCATCGAGCCGAGCCGCTTCGGCGTCTTCCGCATGTAACCTGCAGGAGCGAGCTTGCTCGCACCTACAGGAGACCTCTTATCATCATGGAGCTCCCTGCATGAGCGATTTCAATACCCTCGAACTGATCACCGACCGTCGTGGCTTTGCCACGCTGTGGCTCAGTCGCGAAGCCAAGAACAACGCGTTCAATGCCGAAATGATCCGCGAACTGATCATCGCCCTCGACCAGGTGCAAGGTGATTCATCATTGCGTTTTCTGGTGCTGCGCGGGCGCGGCAAGCACTTCAGTGCCGGGGCCGACCTGGCCTGGATGCAGCAATCCGCCGAGCTGGATTACCACACCAACCTGGACGATGCGCGCGAACTGGCGGAGTTGATGTACAACCTGGCCAAGCTGAAGATTCCCACCCTCGCGGTGGTGCAAGGCGCGGCCTATGGCGGTGCGCTGGGGTTGATCAGTTGCTGCGACATGGCGATTGGCGCCGACGATGCGCAGTTCTGCCTGTCGGAAGTGCGTATCGGCCTCGCACCGGCGGTGATCAGCCCGTTCGTGGTACAGGCCATCGGCGAGCGTGCAGCACGGCGCTATGCGCTGACCGCTGAGCGCTTTGGCGGCCAGCGGGCACGGGAGATCGGTTTGTTGGCGGAAAGCTATCCAGTCGACGAACTGGATCAACAAGTCGAGCAATGGATCGCCAACCTGCTGCAGAACAGCCCGGCGGCAATGCGCGCCAGCAAGGACCTGCTGCGCGAAGTGGGCCACGGCGCCCTCACCCCGGCCCTGCGCCGCTATTGCGAAAATGCCATTGCGCGCATACGTGTCAGCCCTGAAGGCCAGGAAGGCCTGCGTGCCTTCCTGCAAAAACGTCCACCCAGCTGGCAATCCCAGGAGCCGCGTTCATGAGCACGTTGACAACTCTGCTGGTGGCCAACCGTGGCGAGATTGCTTGCCGGGTAATGCGCACCGCCAAGGCCATGGGCCTGACCACCGTGGCGGTGCACAGCGCCATCGACCGCGATGCGCGCCATAGCCGCGAAGCGGATATCCGTGTCGACCTGGGCGGCAGCAAGGCCACTGATAGCTACCTGCAAATCGACAAACTGATCGCCGCAGCCCAGGACAGCGGCGCCCAGGCGATTCATCCGGGTTACGGCTTTTTGTCGGAGAACGCCGGTTTTGCCCGCGCGATTGAAGCGGCTGGTTTGATCTTCCTCGGCCCACCCGCCTCGGCCATCGACGCCATGGGCAGCAAATCGGCCGCCAAAGCACTGATGGAAACCGCCGGCGTGCCTCTGGTGCCGGGTTACCACGGCGAAGCCCAAGACCTGGAAACCTTCCGCGCAGCCTGCGAGCGCATCGGCTACCCCGTGCTGCTCAAGGCCACGGCCGGTGGTGGCGGCAAGGGCATGAAGGTGGTGGAGGATGTCAGCCAGTTGGCCGAGGCCCTGGCCTCGGCACAGCGCGAGGCGCTGTCGTCCTTCGGCAACGGGCAGATGTTGGTGGAAAAGTACCTGCTCAAGCCACGTCACGTGGAGATACAGGTGTTTGCCGATCAGCACGGGCATTGCCTGTATCTCAATGAGCGAGACTGCTCGATCCAGCGTCGCCACCAGAAGGTCGTCGAAGAAGCCCCGGCACCGGGATTGAGTGGTGAACAACGCAAGGCCATGGGCGAAGCCGCCGTGCGTGCGGCCCAGGCCATCGGCTATGTCGGCGCAGGCACCGTGGAGTTCTTGCTGGACGCGCGTGGCGAATTCTTCTTTATGGAGATGAACACGCGGCTGCAGGTGGAGCACCCGGTGACCGAGGCGATCACCGGCCTGGACTTGGTGGCCTGGCAGATCCGTGTCGCCCAGGGCGAGGC
This sequence comes from Pseudomonas simiae, assembly GCF_000934565.1. Lineage (NCBI taxonomy): Bacteria > Pseudomonadati > Pseudomonadota > Gammaproteobacteria > Pseudomonadales > Pseudomonadaceae > Pseudomonas > Pseudomonas simiae. The sequence continues at coordinate 3,740,604 of NZ_CP010896.1, forward strand.
GTTGCCGATCAATCAAGAGCAAGTGCCGCTGACGGGCCATGCGATCGAAGTGCGGCTGTATGCCGAAGACCCGACCAATGACTTCCTGCCCGCCACCGGACGCCTGGCGCTGTACCGCGAATCCGCACCGGGGCCGGGGCGTCGTGTGGACAGCGGTGTCGAACAAGGCGACAGCGTGTCGCCGTTCTACGATCCCATGCTCGGCAAACTGATTGCCTGGGGCGAAGACCGTGAGCAGGCGCGATTGCGGTTGCTGGCCATGCTGGATGAGTTTGCCATCGGCGGACTCAAGACCAACCTGGGCTTTTTGCGGCGCATTATCGGGCATCCAGCGTTTGCGGCAGCCGAATTGGATACCGGGTTTATTCCGCGCTATCAGGAGGAGTTGCTGCCGGCCCCAGGGGACTTGAGTGATGAATTCTGGCAGGCGGCCGGATCGGCATTCATACAGAGTTTGCCGCCGGAAGATGGGCCTTGGGGGGATAAGCGCGGATTTCGTGCTGGGTTACCTGCCGAAGTGTCGTTGCACTTGAGCTGCACTGGCCAGGATCGATTGGTGACGCTGGCCGCGGATGCGCCGCCATTGCGCGGCGAGCAGCTGCTGATCGAGCGACAGGGCGTACGTCGCAGCCACCTGGCAGTGCGCAGCGAAGGCAGTGTGTTTTTGCGCTGGGACGGCGAGATGCACGGCGTGACGCTGTTCGACCCGATTGCGGCCGTTGAGGCCAACCAGTCGCACCAGGGCGGCCTGACGGCACCGATGAACGGCAGCATCGTACGTGTGCTGGTGGAGGTGGGCCAACACGTCGACGCCGGCACGCAACTGGTGGTGCTGGAGGCCATGAAGATGGAGCACAGCATTCGCGCGCCCCAGGCTGGAGTGGTCAAGGCGTTGTTCTGCCAGGAAGGTGAAATGGTTGCAGAAGGTTGCGCGCTGGTGGAACTCGAACCGGCCGGTTAGAACTTTGCCATGGCCTGAACCACGACGCCAAGGATGTGGCAGTCGTCAGTGAAGGGCTGCTTTGGGTAGGTGGGATTGAGCGGCACCAGGTAGAGCTGGCCGCTTTCTTCCAGCAACTGGCGGAAGGTCGCCTGGGGGTTCGCAGCTCCTTGGGCGACCACCAGTTTACCGGGCTCGGCCTTGATGGCCGGGTCGACCAGGATCATCATGCCCGCGCTGACGCTCAGGCCGCTGGGCGCGGTCATGGCGTCGCCTGTGACCGGCAGCCAGAAAGCGTCGCCCTGGGCATGATAATCGCTCAATTCGAAACGGGCCGCGCCATAGGTCGCCCGCTCTTCGCGGACCTCGCACAGCCCTTTCCAATCGCTGACCGGGTAGCGGAAATACGGGTTGTAGTTTTTCTCCGGAAGCGCTTCTTCGGCCCGCTCGCGAATATCCAGCGCAACTTCCAGGTACCCCAGCCCCAGCGCCGTCAGTACCCGGTTCATGTCCGTCAGGTTCGGCGCACGGCGCTTGTTGAGCCAGTGGCCAACGCCGCCCTGGGACATGCCCAGGCGTTCAGCCAATTCACCCTGCGTGACCTTGCGGTCTTCCATGTTGGCCTTGACCAACGCTATCCAGTTATCCATGGAGCTGACAATACGTCATGCAGTGTTCAGGGCAATAAACAGTTTGTAGTAATCCATAAAACGACACAAATACGATACGTACTATCATCGGACATAAGGTTTTCGACACCCACAACAGAGTACCGCCCCTTATGACGACCAGCCCGTATCTGCTACCCGAAACCCCAGAAGAACACGACCTGCACGTGCTACGCAGCAGCGGTGCCGCCCGGCGCGCATTGGACTTTTACTTGAAAGAGGAGATGTCGGCAGCAGCCCCTGACGACGCCCTGTTCGCCATCAAGCCAGGCATCAGCCAGGAGGAAGCCCTGGTGCACGCCTCGGACTTGTTGCGCAGTGCCGCAGCTACGGCCTATGAATCAGCGAACAACCATCAGGGCAATCATCGCGACCTGGCGTTTTCGGTGGTGTATTTGATTGATATGGCGAAGGCGATGGTGGAGCGGTCGTTGCAAGTGCCAGCGGCTCACGCGAACGGATAACAGGCACAGAGAAAAATATTTCTATCTGACGGATAAAAACATTTGACTTGCAAATGATAATGATTATTATTGGACCTAGCTGATCGCGAGATCAGTCGATAGACCAAGGGACCTTAGGTCGGACTCTTGGAATATCTCCTCATCAGGCTAATCACGGTTTTTGACCCGGCTCTTTGGCCGGGTCTTTTTTTTGCCAGTTTCCCTGGCATGGCTTCAGGCTAATGAAGACTGTGTGTTGCTTGATGACGCGCATGGTAGCAAAAGACCATCGTCAAAAGAAAGCCAGTCGACCGCTCTAGCCCAGATCTTTGCGAAATAGCGCTTGAGAATCAATCTCATAGATTCTAAGCTGCTGCGGCGTCAAGGATGACGCCCCCTCCCCCCGTGCAACAATTTTGCATCCAGTCTTTACCGGACTCCTGTGTAATATAGCCGCCACAACACTCATAATCAGGCAACCAGACTATGACCGTGGCCTTGACCTCCATCAAGATCAGCACCGACTTCGACAGTGGCAATATCCAGGTACTGGATGCCCACGATTCCCATCAGTTGTTGCTGGCAATCAAACCCGACACCCGTAGCCAACATTACCAGTGGTTTCACTTCAAGGCCGAAGGCATGCACGTGGGCCACACCCACACGTTTCGCCTGAGCAATGCGGGCAAGTCGTCTTACCCGCACGCGTGGAGCGGCTACAACGCCGTGGCCTCCTACGACAATATCAACTGGTTTCGGGTGCCCTCGCGCTTTGATGGGGAAATCCTGCATATCAGCCTTGAGACCCGCGAGAAGCACGCCTGGATTGCCTATTTCGAACCCTACAGCCGTGAGCGCCACGACTGGCTGATCGAGCAGGCCCTGACTCGCGCCGGCACCCAATTGCTGGCGACCGGTAAAAGTGTCGAAGGTCGTGATATCCAACTGCTACGTCGCGGCAAAGGCGGCAAAGGCCGCCGCAAGGTCTGGATCATCGCCCAACAGCACCCCGGCGAACACATGGCCGAATGGTTTATGGAAGGCATCATCGAACGCCTGCAACAGGACGGTGACGCCGAGCTGAAAAAACTGCTGAAAGTCGCCGACTTGTACCTGGTGCCCAATATGAATCCGGACGGGGCGTTCCATGGCCACCTGCGCACCAATGCCGCGGGCCAGGACCTCAACCGTGCGTGGCAGAGCGCCAGCCAGGAGATCAGCCCGGAAGTGTTGTTCGTGCAACAACAGATGGAGAAATACGGCGTAGACCTGTTCCTCGATATCCACGGCGACGAGGAAATCCCCTACGTTTTCACCGCCGGATGCGAAGGCAACCCCGGCTACACGCCGCGCATCGAGACGCTGGAAAAACACTTCCGCAGCCACTTGAGCAGCCTGACCCGCGACTTCCAGACCACCTACGGCTACACCCGCGACCTGCCGGGCGAAGCCAACATGACCCTGGCGTGCAATGCAGTCGGTCAGCAGTACGACTGCCTGTCCCTGACCCTGGAAATGCCCTTCAAGGACAACGACGACGCCCCCAACCTGCTCACCGGTTGGTCAGGTAAACGTTCGATGCAACTGGGCAAGGATGTGTTGAGCAGCGTGGCCGATATCGTCGACGTCTTACGCTAAGCCGAGTGCGGCGGGCACCCGCCGACAATCCTCGGGCCCCAGCAAGCGCCCATCCGCCGAGCGCAACTCCAGCGCTCGCAGCGGCTCGCCGTTGGCGCGGTCCACCATCACCGAATGCTTCTCCTCTGCCCCATAGAAAAATCCCTCGCCCCACTGCCGCAACCCGATGATTACATGGAACAGGCCTCGACCCTTTTCCGTCAGGGCGTACTCCTGATACGCACTGCCATCCGACGCCGGCACGATCTCCAGCACCCCATGGGCGACCAGGCTGCGCAAGCGCGTGGACAAGATGTTCTTGGCCATCCCGAGGCTGCGCTGGAACTCACCAAAGCGGCAAATCCCGTCGAATGCATCGCGAATGATCAGCAGCGACCAGCCATCGCCAATTGCGTCCAACGAGCGCGCCACCGGGCATTCGGCGCTTTCAAAGCGGGTGAGCTTGACCATCGGGCTGCCTGTCGTCGACCAGTTATGTAGTTGCAATATAAAACCAGAATCCTTACCGTACAACGAGTTTCATTTTGAAACCACACAAGGATTATTCGCATGTCGTCATCCCCTTTGAGCGGCGCCGTAGTATTGCTGCTCGCCGTCGCCTGTGGCCTGTCGGTGGCCAATGTCTACTACGCCCAGCCGCTGCTCGACGCCATGGCTGAAACCTTTGCCATGGACCACGCCACCGTCGGCATCATCATCGCCCTCACCCAGGTTGGCTATGGGGCGGGCCTGTTGTTGCTGGTGCCACTGGGGGACCTGCTCAACCGGCGCAGACTGATCGTCAGCCAACTGCTGCTTTCCACCCTGGCCGTGCTGATGGTGGGATGGTCCTCAAGCAGTTTCTGGCTGCTGGCCGGCATGGCACTGACCGGGCTGCTGGCAGTGGTCGCCCAGGTGCTGGTGGCACTGGCCGCTCATCTGGCATCGCCTGAACAGCGCGGCCATGTGGTGGGGTTGGTCACCAGCGGTATCGTGGTCGGTTTGTTGCTGGCCCGCTCGGTTTCCGGCGCGATGGCCGACCTGGCGGGATGGCGCTCGGTCTACCTGTTGTCGGCAGGCCTGACACTCTTGATGGCGATCTTGCTGTGGCGTGTATTGCCAAGCACCGAGCCACCGCGCGCCAGCGGCACTTATGGCGCATTGATCCGCTCGGTGTTCAGCTTGTTCAAGGAGGAAAAAGTCCTGCGTGACCGCGCCGTGCTGGCGATGTTGATTTTCGCCGCCGGCACTGTCTTGTGGACGCCGCTGGTACTGCCCCTGAGCGCCCCGCCGTTGTCGCTTTCCCACACGCAAATCGGCCTGTTCGGACTCGCCGGCGCCGCCGGTGCCTTAGGTGCCGCCCACGCCGGGCGCCTGGCCGACCAAGGGCTGGCCCAATGGACCAGTGGCACAGCCCTGCTGCTGATGCTGCTGTCATGGGTCGCAATCGGCTTCACCCAATCCTCGTTGTGGGCCTTGTTGCTCGGCGTGATTGTATTCGACCTGGGCCTGCAAGCCGTGCATGTCACCAGCCAGAGCCTGATCTACGCCGTGCGCCCCATTGCCCAGAGTCGGCTGGTGGCCGGTTATATGCTGTTTTACTCGGTGGGCAGTGCGCTGGGCTCCATCAGCGCAACGGCCATGTATGCCTGGGGCGGCTGGATCGGGGTGTGTGTCCTCGGCGCAGCCATCAACCTGCTGGCGCTGGTCTACTGGCTGGCCACACTGCCCCCGAAACCTGTTTCAGTCCTGGCTGCCGGTCATGCTTTGCAACACGCCGTCACGACGGATCAACCCGTGGAACAAGGCCGCCGCCAGGTGCAACAGCACCGTCAGGAATAGCAGATAGGCCAGGAACCCATGGGCCCTGCGCAGCACCGCGAACAGTGGCGCGTTCGCTCCCACCAGCGCTGGCAACTGCACCGAACTGCTGAGCATCACTGGATCACCCGCCGCCGAGATCATCGCCCAGCCCAGCAGCGGCAAGACCAGCATCAGGGCATACAACACCAGGTGGGAGGCCTTGGCCGCCAGCACTTGCCACAGCGGCAAGTCGGCAGGCAACGGCGGTTGGCGAGTAGAAAAGCGCACCACCAAGCGCACGATCACCAATACCAGAATCGCGATACCCAACGGCTTGTGCAGGTGGATCAGCCACTCATGCCGCTGCGAAACAGAAGCCGCCAGCCCCGCGCCGATAAACAGCATGGCGATGACCATCAGCGCCATCAGCCAATGCAGCAGGCGCGCCAGGGGGGCAAAAAACCGTGGTTGGACATTCATGGCTTCAACTCCTGAGGGGCGCTGTGCAACGGGCTGACTTCACCGGCGCGACGCAGGTACGAGCTGGCGTACGCCGCCGAACGTGCCGCCAGCAACGGGTCATTGGAGGCTTCAATGCCGCTGGGCAGAATCAGTGGATCAAAGTTGATATCGCGACAATCCCCGTCCGCTTGCGGCTGGCTGCTTTGCAACACCAGGGTGCCGGCGTTGATGACTTTATGCTCGCCGGTCCAGGCTTTGCTTGCATCGTCCAAAGGATCGCCGGGATTGGCCAGGGTCATGTTCAACTGCCAGCGCAACGGACCGGTAGCGAGGCGCTGTACCAGGTCCTTTTCCAGGAAATCACTGCCGGCAGGCGCAGTATCGCCCGCTGCGTCCTGACTCTGCGGCACTACGCCCCAACGCACGGCCTGGCGCTTGCCATCGGCCCCCACCAGGAAGAACGCGTTGATGCCGTTGTAGGTTTCGGTCGCATAGCTGGCCGAAGGCTTGGCGGATTTGACCCACGCCAGGAACGGCGCGGTCTCGGGATGGGCGGCAAAGAATGCCGGCATGCTCGCCGGGTCCGGTTTGCCGGTGGAGGGCTGCGGCGCACCGGCCTTGAGCAGTTGGTAGAACGCCTCAGGCGTGCCCACTGGGAACACCGGCATGCTGTTCATGCCGGTGCGCCACTGTTGGCCGTTGGCCTGGCTGAACTGCACGGCAAAACTGCGGATCGGTACACTGCTGTCCGGCGCATAGGGGTTGCCGCTGGGCAGCGCAAATCGGCCAATCAGTGGGGTCTTGGCCTCACTGAACACCTGGGCACTGGAGTAGGCACGGGCTTCGGGGCTGCTCTGGAAATACCCGGCCACGCACACGCCCTTGGCGTGGTTACGGCGGAACCCAGGGTGCACGCCATTGTTGGTTTCCAAGGCATTGACCAGGGTTTTAGGGCGCAGGCGCTGCGGGTCGAGGCTGCCATTGACGTAGGCAAAAGCCCCCGCCACAACCGCAACCACGGCACCGATACCCGCCAGGCGCGCGATCAGGCTCGCAGTGCTCAGCGGAGGACGGGGCGGTGATGAGTGATCTACCATGAAGGAACTCCAGGGCCAAAGGCCTTAGGGATGAACATAAGGTCGGAGCATTAAGACGAACGCCGATCGGCTCTATTCCCTGGCCTCGGATTTATTTCCTGGCACGCGGAATAATCGTCAACGCCGCACGTCTCTCTAGTCCCAGCGTAGTGACCAGCCAGATACCCATGCATGAACTCGACGAACAGTTACGTGAACTCATCCCCAGGCTGCGGCGCTTTGCCGTGTCCCTGACCCGTAACGCCAGCAGCGCCGACGATCTGGTGCAGTCGACCCTGGAACGGGCAATCATCAGTTGGGCCGACAAACGCGTCGAAGGCGATTTGCGCGCCTGGCTGTTTTCGATCCTCTACCGGCAGTTCCTCGATGCCCACCGCCGTACCCGGCGCTACGCTCGCATGCTCGAATTTTTCACCGGACGCGACGATGCGCAGCCGTCGGTGGAACGTACGGTGATCGCCCAGTCGACCCTGCAAGCCTTCGATCAACTCAACACCGAGCAGCGTGCGCTGCTGCTGTGGGTCTCGGTCGAAGGCCTGAGCTACAAGGAAATCGCCGAGATCCTTGAGGTGCCCATCGGCACCGTGATGTCGCGCCTGTCCCGTGCGCGCCAAGCCCTGCGTCTACTCAGTGATGGCGAAATTGCCAGCCCTTCCCTGCGGATACTCAAATGATCAGCCTGCCCCCCAGCGAACGCGATTTGCATGCCTACGTCGATCACCAACTGCTGGAGAGTGATCGCCGCGTGCTTGAGACCTATTTGGCGGCGCACCCGGACGTCGCCGCGCAGGTCCATGCCTGGCAACACGACGCGCAGTTGCTGCGTGCAGCGCTGGGCGGCGCCCTGCAGCAGCCGGCCAACCCGGACCTGGACCCGGCCCTGATCCGCCAGCGCATGAAGCGCCAATCGCGTCGACAGTTTGCTACGGCCGCCGTGCTGCTTCTCGCCGTCAGCCTCGGCGGTATCGGCGGCTGGCACGCCCGTGAAGCCACCCAGCCCGCCCAACTGCCCATGGCCGATGCCATGCAGGCGTTCCGCTTGTTTGCCCAGGACGGCATCATGCCCGCCGACTACAAGGTGCAGGGCGGCGGCACGATGCAGGCCTGGCTCGATCGCTACTTCAACCAGGCACACCGCCTGCCGGACTTGAGCACCTCCGGGTTCACTCCGGTCAGCGGGCGCCTGCTCACCACCGAGCAAGGCGCCGCCGCCATGGTGTTGTACGAGGACCCGCAAGGCCGGCGCATCAGTTTCTATATCCGCCCGCCAGGCCCGGAAAACGGCTTCCTGCCTCGGGGCAGCCGCAGCGCCGATGGTTTGCAAGCGCAATACTGGTCCGGTGCCGGCTATAACTATGCGCTGGTCAGCCCGGTGGATCAGCCCGGCCCGCCGCTGCTGAAATTCTAGAAGCCGACGTCGAGCACCACGTTGTCCAGGTAGGTGCCCGCGGGCGGGGTGGGCTGGTCGGTGTAGATCCGGGCGTTATAGTTGAACACCTGGCTGCCAATGCCCAGGCCATTGCCGGGGTTGATCTCGGCGGTGGAGCTGTCGCGACGCGCAGCGCCGACACTGCCCCAGCGCGTGGTACCGGCGCTTTTGAAGAGGTCATAGGCCAAGTAGTTGCTGCCTGAGACCATCCGGCGTCGCCCGCCCACACTGACGGCGTTCTGGCCATCGCTCAAACCTACGCTGTAAGCACTGCCCTTGGTGCAGGAAATGCTGATGGTCTGGCCGGTGACCGGGGTAAAGCCGCTGATGACGGGCGCGCTGCCAAAACTGATATTGGGTGCAGTGATCTGGCAGTCGTTGGTGACGGTCATGCTCACGGTCAGGAGCTTGACCTGGGGGGTGAGGTTCTTGTCACGCAATATGCACAAATTGCCAACGCCCAGGCCGATACAATAATCCCAGGTCCACGCGACGCTCAAGACTTCGGTATACACCCCGGCCGCCACATTCGTCCCAGTAATACTGCCCACGTAAAGCGGCAGGTTCTTGCTGCCCGGCCCCGTCAAAAGCCCCGCGCTGGTCGCAATGCCATTGGGACCGAAATCGAACTGGATCCCCCGGGTAATCGGGAACGTGGTGGTGTTATTGCCATAAATCGTATAACCAATCACGTCCCCCGTGGGGCCGACCATGCCGCTGGTGGTTGAAGTGATCGTGGCATAGAAGTGGTCATTGGTGCCGAGGGCGATCAATGAGGCCGTGCAGCTCAAACCGCCATTGAGGGTCGAACTGTTTTGCGTCGCGGTGCGCACGTTGATCGAACTCACCGAGCCAAAACTCACCGGAGCAGTCGCCACCGTCGAACACAGCGCCATCGCCTGCCCCGAACACAACAGCCCGATGAGCGACAGCCATCCCAAGCCTCTCATTGGCACACCAACGGCCCGATCAACGGCACGCCCTGCTGCTGCTCGTCGATATCGAATCGCGCTTGACACGTGCGCCCGTCCCCCAGTGTGACCTGCAAGGTGTTATGCGCCGAGAGGTTTTCCAGGTACACCAGGCCATCCCAGCCGACCACCGCCTGCTGGTTGCTTTGCTCGTGCACCAGCAGGCTGCCCAGGGGTAATTCCTGGTGCTGGGTGTCCACCAGCGTGACGCTGGCCGCAAGCACCCGGCGCAGCGGGAACTCCAGCAGATAACCGCTGCCGCGCCGCACGGATACACGCTGCTCCACATTCGGGCTCTGCACGTTGAGCGGCAGGTTCAGCGGATCGATTTCATACTTGGCGCGGTAATACGCGCTGCTCCACGGCACCAGCAGATGACCGTTGCGGTCGGTTTCACCCACCAGTTGGTTTTCATAGCGCACCGGAATCCCGGCGAAGCCCTGAGTACTCACCACCACAAAGGCATCATTGATACGGTTGGCTGCAAAAGTGTCGCCGCCCATCCACACCAGCGAGCCACTGGCATCCGCCCAACGCGTCTCGGCGTCGCTGCTGCCGTACACACCGGCCTGCAACTGCACCGACTGCAAGCGCCAGGTCAGATCGGCCTGCCGGTACGCTGGGCCATCACCCTGGGCATAACCGAGGTTGTAACCCACCCCGCCCTCGCTGGGCACCGCACTGCTGTAGTTGAGGCGCTGGCGACTGGCGCCATCCTTGCTGCGCTCGGTGCTCAAGGCCAGGCTGCCGTTGAGATCAAACGGAATCACCAGCTGCGCCTGCATCGCCCAGTTGCTGTCGCCGATCTCACGGTTGGCCGACAGGTAGAAGCTGGTGTTGCGCCACAGCGGCTTGCTCCAGCTGAGGTTGAGCAAGCGCGTTCGAGAATCGTCCGCTGCCTGCACGTCAAAGTAACCTACGCCCAGGCTGCCGAAGCGCTCAAGGTTAAGGCTCAAGGTCACTTGCTCGCTGCGTTTGCTGAGGCTGGCATAGGGCGTGTCGACTAGGGTCAGGTCGGCGTACTCGTCGCGCCGCTCGACCCGCTGGTACGACAGGCTGTAGCGCATGCTGTTGTATTGATAGCCCAGGCTCATTTGCTGGCCGCCGCGGCCTTCGAACTGGCTTTGGCTGACGGCGGTATTGAGCACGCCGAAGTTGCCCAGCCGCAGGTTGCCACCCAGTCCGCCGAGGGTCAGGTCACTGGACGCTTCGGCGTGACTTTCCAGGGTCAGGTTGTCGGAATAACCATAACGAAAGGTACCGCTGGCAACGCCAGGCCCGTAGGCGAAATCTTTCAAGGTGTATTCCCGGCGCAAGGAACCAGCAGCCACCGAGAAATCCGTCAGGCCTTTTTGCAGCAGCGTACTCGTCACATAAAACGGCACCGTGGTCGACACCTGGCGGCCCAGGGCGTCGGTGGTCACCACGACCGCTTCGCCTGCACCGTTGATGAACGGGACGTTGGTCAGAGTGTAAGGCCCCGGTTGCAGCAGCGCACTGTCGGATTTGTAGCCGTTGATGAACAGGTCAACCGACGACGGCACCGCGGCTTCACCGGCAAATTGCGGCAACGGGTAGGTCACCAGGTCCGGGCGTACGGCAAAGTCACGGGAAAACTGCACCCCCCCCAGGCGCACCGAACTGCTCCAGGGCAAGGCGCCGCTGATCACGTCACCGGCCTCGTAGGTCAGCAGCCGTTCGTCATCGGAGAAACGCCAGGTGGTGTCATAGCGCCGATAGCCATTGTTGAACGTACTGCTGCTCACGCCATCGGCCAGGGTCTGGCGATACTGGCCGGTATTGGACAAGGTGCCCCAGTTGTCGAACAGCCGTACTTCGTTCCAGGCGGCGAGGTAGCTGCCGCCTTCGTCGGTGTCGCTGAAATACAGATCATAGTTGAGCAAGGCGCCGAAACTGCTCATCGCCTGGGTGCGCGGATAGGCGTTGCGGTTACCGATGAACTGCTCTTTCAACCACGCAGGCGGCACATCCAGCAGCAGGCGCTGAGCGTTGCTGTCGTAGTCACTGTGCAGACCTGGGAGCGTGTCCAACGCCACGCTGCCACTCAGTTCACCGGGCAGCTTCATGCCCACATCCTGCAGCGCACTGGCCGGCACATAGAGCTGTCCGGCCCGTTGATCGACCGCGATGACGCGGCCGGTGTCCATCTGGTTGACCACCAGTTCCAGAAACAACTGTGCATCGGCGACAGCCTCCATACTGCTCGGGGGCGGTGGCAAGTCGCCAGCCCCCCCCTGCGGCGCAATCATTGCGCCCCATAGCCCGCTTACCATTGCTACCGACGGCCATAGACCTCGAGTCCAACCACGACTCACACATGGCGTTGTGTCCTTCAATGGACATCTCCATCCGTTTAAATCCCGGAGCTTCCCGCCCCGTTACACCCGGTTACCGTGTCGGCGCAAGGTTCTCCAACTGCTGCGCGCCGTTGATCCTGACCTGCAGGGGCTGGTCAGCCGACAGCCCATCCGGCACCGGCCAGCGCATGGTCGCGCCCGGCAAGACATAGCCAAGCAAACCGTCCACCAAGGGCCGTGTCTGCCCGCCCTGCTTGAATGAGGCATCGGTGAGGCGCGCATGCACGGCGCCCTGGTTGCGTACTTCGAGGTAATTGCGCCCCGCCACCGTGACTTTCTGCCAACTCAAGTCCGGCTTGCCGGCGCCCTTGGGATCACGCTGACGTGTGCTGTCTTCCTTGCTCCACAGGCCCGCGCCGTAGGCAAACAGCGGTACCGAGTAACGCATCTGGAAGCGAATAGCCGCCGCCGTATTCTTGCCCTCTGGCGGCGCTGGCACCTGCAGCGGCGAAGGGATTTCATCAATGATGATGCGGTAGGCCAACTCTTGTCCCGGCGGCACTTCGCGGGTGCGGGTCAGGCGCACCAGTTGTTTTTGCCCTGGCTCGATTCGCGCCACCGGCGGGCTGCCGATCACATCGCGCTGGTTCTGGTATTGCTCATCGAAGCCGCTCTGGCTCCACGCGAACACGCGTATCTGCAGGCTCGCGGTTTCGGTCCCACGGTTTTCCAGCCACAGCGCGCTGGCCTGTTGGTCGGCCTCCAGCACTGGATCGATGGGCCAGATCAGCACCGAGCTGGCCGCCTGCACGACCCCCGCCGTGCACACCGCACTCAAGGCAATACCCGCGGCCCACAACCGCCGGGAAGGTGAACGCATAACCCCACTCCTTATACCGATAGCCTTACCACGTCAGCTGCACCTGCAGCGTGTCGCTGTATGTCCCCCCAGGCTGATTGCCCGGCAATTGCACCCGCCCGTAGATGGGCAGGTTGATGTTATTCGCGTCGCTGTAGGCCACGTTGACGCTCTGGCCAATCCCCAGGCTCTGGCTGAACGCCGCATCCCGAAACAACTGGTAAGCCACTCGCGCGCTGCCGCTGTTGAGCTGCAAATTGCGCCCGGTGCCGCTGTGCAGGCCGCCGTTGACGCTCATGCTCAGCGTCACCCCAGGCGTGCATTGCAAAGTCACACCCCCCGTCAGCGCCGCCGTGACCGTGCTGGTAGCCAGGGCCGAGTAACTGCCGTAGGTCAGCGCGCCATAATTGGAGCCTGCGCCCACAACCAGGCAACCTGGTGTGATAGTCGCGCTCACCTGGAAGCTTTGGCTGGTCACCGCCGATAACGGCAGCGGCACCGCCAGCCCGCAGGCCAGCAACGCTCTGAGCCACATCGCTAGAACGTCAGTTCCACGGCCACGGTGTCGGTGTAGGTGCCGGCTGGCAGCCCCGCCTTGCCCACCGCTCGACCGTAGAGGTTGACGGTCTGCGCTACGCCGGTACTGGTGGCGAGTGTGATCACGTCGTCAATCGCCAACAGCGCGGAGTGGCCGCTGTCGGTATAGAAGTCGTAGGGCACGAAGTTGCCTGCACCGTCGGCCAACGCACGACTTCCACCCGGAGACGCACCGTCATGGGCACCGGCGCGCACCTTGACCGCTGGGGTGGTGCCACTGGAGCACAGAATAGACAGCGCCCCACCGGTGCCGGTGCCGCCGAGCAACTGGGCATCGGCGTTGGTGAACAGACTGTTGGTGGTGCCGAAGTTCAAGCTACCAAAGTTAAGGCCGCTGGCGGCTCCAGAGCCGTTGACCTGGCAGCTGGCGATCAATATCAGGCTGGACGTGATCTGCCCGGTCACGGTGGTCGCCGCGTTGAGGCTGGAGGCCATGGCCAGGCCCAGTGCACAGACACCTAATCGCGAAACAAGTACATGCATGGTTTTCATCCTCTTGAGTTACCAGTCCAGTGTCACCGTCAACGTGTCGGTGTAGATCCCTGCCGGTAAGGCACTGGTATTTGCCACCACGGAGCCAAACACCGGAATCGGTATCTGGGTGCCCCTGGCCACGACAAAATTGCGTTGTTGGCCGATGCTGTAAGCGCTGCGGCCCTGCGGGTCGGCAGACAGCCGATACGGAATCATCTGGCGCCCATTGCTCAGGCGTCGTGTAGTGCCATCGCCATTGGTGCCGCCGTCGATGGTCACGGTAAAGCTCGAGACCGAAGGGTTGCACGACACCGCCAGCGGCGCCTTGTCGCCGTCGGAGACCGCTGCGCCCAGCGTGCTGTTCCAGGTCGGGCCCTGGCTGCCGAAGTCGAGCATCGCCGTGCCACCCGTGGGGTTGACCGGTGCGCTTTCGACGCCTTTGCTCACTTCGCAACTGGCGGTGATCACCAGCCGCGCCTGGATAAACCCGGTGGCGACAGCCGCCTGCGCGTCATCCGCCAGCACCAGCAGGCCGCCCATGGCCACCGCGGCCAGATAGCGGCTTACCACGTGACCGTCACCTTGAGCAGGTCGGTGTAGCGGCCGACGGCGGGTATGTCTTTGAGCGGCTCGATGCGGCCATACAGCGGCAGGTCGACGAAACCGGCGTCAGGCACCCGGCCACTCAGCGGCACATCCACCGGCAACGGCACGCGCCGCGCGGCGTCGGCATAGATGCGATAGGGAATGGGTCGGGTCGAAGGGGTGGCGCTGAGGTAACGAAGTTCACCGGTGCCGCCATGCAGGCCGCCATCCACGCGCACTTGATACGGCGTGTCGGGGTTGCACTCCAGGCGCGGCTGGCGCTGGCTGATCAGTGCCGCACTCAGGGGCCCGGCCGGGTCATCCAGACGCGGGCCGCTGCCAAAATCCAATACGCCAAGCTGCTCGATGCCCGCTTGGCGGGTCGTGCCCACCAGTTGGCAGCCCCGCTGCACGTCGATACGCACCTCCACCTGAAGCTGTGCACCGTAAGCCGTGCTGCAGAGCATCGCGCCCATGACTGCCAATACTGCTCGTCCCTTCACTGCCCCAAATCCTTTTACAGGGGTGACTGCTGTGTAGAAGGTTAGTCACTCAACGAGAAACTGCCAGTCTGGACAGGATTACCTCCGTGACATGCTTTTTCGAGATAGCTGGCAGTGCCCTTCTCTATTGGTCAAAACGCGGCGGGCGCCCTAAAGTGAGCGACCACTGAAATACAGAGTGACTTGCATTGGCCGCGCTTTCCCTGATCCGTCGCCTGCTCGGTAAGAAAACCGACGCCCTGGACGCCTCGCCTATCCCCGCGTTCTTTCAGCGCAAAGCCGAGCAACAGGGTTATACCCTCAGTGCCGGTCAAACCCGAGCCATTGCTGCCCTGGCCCGAGAAACCCAGCACCTGCTCGCCGGCCGACCTACCCGCAGCCTGTACCTGCACGGGCCGGTGGGGCGCGGCAAAAGCTGGTTGCTGGACGGCTTTTTCCAAGCGCTGCCGATTGCCGAGAAACAGCGCGTGCACTTCCATGATTTTTTCGCGCGCCTGCATCGCGGTATGTTCACGCACCGTGAGCAGGACGATGCCCTGGCTGTGACCCTCGATGAACTGCTGACGGACTGCCGTGTCCTGTGTTTTGACGAGTTCCACGTCCACGATATCGGCGATGCCATGCTGATCACGCGGCTGTTCAAAGCCTTGTTCGAGCGCGGTGTGCTGGTGCTGGTGACGTCCAACTATGCGCCGCAGGGGCTGCTGCCCAATCCGCTGTACCACGAGCGCTTCAAGCCGGTGATCGACCTGATCGATGCGCGCATGGCGGTGCTGGAAGTCAGCTCGCCCCAGGATTTTCGCAGCCTGCCTCAAGCCCAGAGCGCACAACGTTTTACCAGCGGTCGGTACGTTTGGCCCGCAAACGCGAGCCAGCGCCAAGCCTTGGGGCTTCCCGCTGCCGACTGCCCGCCGCGCCCTCTGGCCGTCGGCAACCGGACGTTGATCTGCCGCCACCACGCAGGCCGCACCATTGCTTTCACCTTCAGCGATCTTTGTGAACAGTTGACCGCCGTGATGGACTATCTGCTGCTGTGCCAAGACTATGATCACTGGATCATCGACGGCCTGCCGCAACTGGCCGATTGCCCGATTGCCGTACAGCAACGCTTTATCAACCTGGTGGATGTGCTCTACGACCGGGACAAGCACCTGATCCTGATCGGCGAGCAACCCCTCGACCTGGCCCTGAGTGGCCAGGCCATCGACCTCGCCCGCACCGCCAGCCGTCTCGGCCAATTGCAACAGGCTGACCCGCAACCTGCACACGACCCGGTATCATGAGCGCCATTTGCGCCCCTTTACCGAGTAACCGCTGCGTTCATGAATACTCTCGCCCAACTCAAGGCCGGCCAACTGGCCGGTATCACGCGCCTGGACCTGTCCTGCGGGCTGACCGAATTTCCCCAGGAAATCTTCGAACTGGCCGACTCCCTGGAGATCCTCAACCTCAGCGGTAACGCCCTGAGCAGCCTGCCCGACGACCTGCATCGCCTGCCCCACCTGCGTGTGCTGTTCTGTTCAGACAACCTGTTCACCGAGCTGCCGACTTGCCTGGGCCTGTGCGCCAAGCTGAGCATGATCGGCTTCAAGGCCAACCAGATCAGCCACGTGCCCGCCGCCGCGTTGCCGCCGTTGTTGCGCTGGCTGATCCTGACCGACAACCGCATCCACCATTTGCCCGATGAACTGGGCAAACGCCCGCTGCTGCAAAAGCTGATGCTGGCCGGCAATCAACTGTCGCAGCTGCCGGAGAGCATGGCCAACTGCCGCAGCCTCGAATTGCTGCGCATCGCCTCCAACCGTTTCACCCAGTTGCCGGCGTGGTTGCTGGCCCTGCCAAGCCTGACTTGGCTGGCCTATGCCGGTAACCCGGTGGAAATGGCGGTGGAGGTGACAGGTGATGTCGCCACGCCGGATATTCCCTGGGCCCAGCTGGAACTGGCCGAAGTCCTTGGCGAAGGCGCCTCCGGCGTTATCCGCAAGGCCCTGTGGAAACCGTCAGGCAAACCGGTCGCAGTCAAACTGTATAAAGGCAGCATCACCAGCGATGGTTCGCCGCTGCACGAAATGCAGGCCTGCATCGCCGCCGGGCTGCACCCTAACCTGATCAAGGTAGAAGGCCGCGTTGTCGGCCACCCGGATGACCAGGCCGCGCTGGTGATGGACCTGATCGACCCGAGCTACCGCAACCTCGCAGCCCTGCCCAGCCTGGCTTCGTGCACCCGCGACATCTATGAACCGGGTACGCGCTTCAGCCTTGATGTGGCGCTGCGCATTGCAAGGGGCATCGCGTCGGTCGCGGCGCATCTGCATCGCCACGGCATCACCCATGGCGACCTGTATGGCCACAATATTCTGTGGAATGAGGCGGGAGACTGTTTGCTGGGGGATTTTGGCGCGGCGTCGTTCCATGCCACGGCCGATGGCGTGGAAACCAGGGCCTTGCAGCGGATTGAAGTGCGGGCGTTTGGGGTGTTGTTGGGGGAATTGTTGGAGCGGGTTGAGGAACAGCTGAGTGATGGACTGGCAGCGTTGCAAAAAAGCTGCTGTCAGCCTGATGTGCTGGCACGACCGGGGTTCAACGAAATCGAATCACTGCTGAGCCGGGGCTGAAACCCAATCCAAATGTGGGCGCTGGCGTGCCTGCGATAGCGGTGTATCGATCACTGAAAAAGTGAATGACACGACTTCATCGCAGGCACGCCAGCGCCCACATTTGTTAGCGTGTTTTAGCCCGCCAGACCGACGAACATGTCCTGAACGTCATCATGGTTGTCCAAGCCTTCGAGGAAGGCTTCGACTTCCGCCATTTGCTCATCGCTCAACCCGCTCACCGGGTTCTTCGAGATATAGCCCAACTTGGCCGACAGCACGGTGAACCCCTGCTCCGGCAAGGCTTTCTGTACGGCGTCGAGGTCGGTGGTCTCGGTGATGAACAGGGTGGTGCCTTCTTCTTCACCCTCTTCGAAATCCTGGGCGCCGGCTTCAATGGCTGCCATTTCCGGATCGGCGTCCGGGCTGTCCGGCGAGGCTTCGATCAGGCCGACGTGGTTGAAATCCCAGGCCACGGAGCCGGAAGCACCGAGTTGGCCCTTGCGGAATGCCACGCGGATTTCCGCCACGGTACGGTTGATGTTGTCGGTCACGCACTCGACGATCAGCGGCACCTGGTGCGGGGCGAACCCCTCATAGGTCACGCGATGGTACTGCACGGTTTCGCCGAGCAGACCGGCGCCTTTCTTGATGGCGCGGTCCAGGGTTTCCTTGGGCATCGAGGCCTTTTTGGCCTGTTCCACCACCAGACGCAGGTGAGCGTTGGTCGAGGTATCGGCGCCGTTGCGCGCGGCGATGGTGATTTCTTTCACCAGCTTGCCGAAGATCTTGCCCTTGGCATTCGCTGCCGCTTCTTTATGTTTGACTTTCCACTGTGCGCCCATGACTCACTCTCTTCTATCCATCGCGCCGAAACGTCTACTGGCCGGCGCTTTGGGGGCAGAGTTTATAGGGCAAAAACGCTCTAATCCACCAAAAAACCGGCCATACCCCTCAGGTTCGCAAGGGTTTGACCGCCACGTTACAGTCCGGCACGAAATCCCCGACCTGGGCCAGCACTGCCGGCCGGGCGTTCCAGTACGGCATCAACACCAGCGAAGAAAACAACGCAGCCCCGGCAAACACGATAAACACCGTTACGGTATCGAAGTACCCCGGCAGCAGCCCGCCGAGGATCGCGCCCACCGAGCCGCAGCCATTCACAAAGCCCGCGGCGGTGGCACCGGCCTTGGCGGTGCCGAAGTCGATGGCAGCGGTGCTGCTGATCATCGAGTCCGGCCCGTACAGGGTCAGGCCCATGACAAACAGCAAGGCCATCACCAGCACCACACTACCGGTATGCAGCGCCCCCATGAACAAGGCCAGGGCCACGGTCAGGGCCAGCAGGCTGAGCACACAGGCGGGCATGCGGCGGGCACCAAAGAGTTTGTCGGAAGCCAGGCCGATCAGTACCGGACCGAGCAAGCCCGCCAGCTCGAACGCCGTGGGCACGATCGCCGCCCCCACTTTGCCCACCGACGGCATCTGTTCGTAGACGATCACCGGGCCCCACAACAGGATCGCGTAACGCGCCGGTTTCAACAGAAAATACGCCAGCCCCAGGGTCAGCACCGTGCGGTTGCGCAAGATCGCGCGTAATGGCTCCAGCACGCTGATGCGTTTTTCGGCGGCGGCCTCCTCCGCACTCAACGCCGGCTCCGGTTCGACGGCGGGCAAGCCCACATCCTGCGGCGTGTTGCGCTGGAAGATAAAGAACAGCAGCGCCACCAGCGCCACCACCACCGCACTGGAGATAAACGCCGCGTGCCAGCTGCCTATCAAGGTGTAGGCCCACCACCCTGCAAAGGGCGAGGCTACCAAGCCACCGAACGCGTAGCACGAACTCCACAACCCCAGTACCCGTCCGCGCTGTTGCGCCGGGAAGAAACTACCGAGGTTCTTGCACAACCCCGACCAGCCGGTGGACTGCGCCAGGCCTTGGATCAACATGCATGTGACAAAGATCGGCAAGGTCGCGAACGTGCCCATGACCAGGGCGGCGGCAGCGGAAATCAACAAGCCGCCCAGCACCACGACCCGTGGCCCGAAGCGATCGGCCAACATCCCCCAGGTGAATTGCCCGACGGCATACGCCGCCAGGTAGAGACCGTCCAGGTTGGCCATCATCATTTTATCGAGGGGGAAGCTCGGGTCGTCGCCAATGCCCAGCTTGGCCACCGAAAACGCTTTGCGAGTGAAGTAAAAGGCGGCGTACGCCAGCCAGGTGATGGCGAAAATCTGCACGCGCCAACGCTTGATGCTACCCATAGGGATATTCATGGTGGTTCTGACCTCAGGTTGAGTGTGCCGGCAGAATCGCGAAGCAAATGCCTGTTTTTTTATTGTTGAGCACTGCAACACCGGTCCCTGGGGAACGGCATTGGTCAGATGAGCGCTGTTTGCCAGGGCTCATGGCCACCGCGGTTGTAGGACTCAACCTACGGCGACTGAGGCGTATAAAAGCAACGGCAGACTAATAGGTAAAATCGATTTATCGTATTTCAAATATAAGCTGAGCTTGTAGGAGGTCTGTTCATGTCGGTGTCTCATGCGCAACTCAAAGCCTTTCACGCCGTAGCGGTCCACGGCAGCTTTACCCAGGCCGCCGAACGGCTGTTCCTCACGCAACCGGCGATCTCCGACCAGGTGCGCAAACTTGAAGAGCGCTTTGGGGTGTTGCTGTTTCATCGCAACAAACGTGCAGTGCGCCTGACCGACCTGGGTGAACGCCTGCTCGCCATCACCCAACGCCTGTTCGTGATCCAGGCCGAAGCCGAGGAACTGCTGCAAGACTCGCGCGCCCTGCTCACCGGCACCCTGACGCTGGCGGTGGACGCACCGGTCCACGTGCTGCCGCAGATCGCGCGTTTTTGCGAGCGCTACCCGGGCATCAGCGTGAAGATCGAAACCGGCAATACCGACGAATCACTGTTTCGCCTGTACAACTACCAGGCCGACCTGGCCTTGCTGGGGCGCGATGTCGATGACGAACGGCTCTTGTCGTTGCCCCTGCCCGACGACCAGCTACTGGCTTTTGTCGCGCGCAACCACCCGTGGGCCGGGCGCGAATCTATCTGCCTGGCCGACCTGGACGACACGCCCCTGGTGCTCAGGGAAACGGGCTCTGTCACCCGCCAGACCCTGGAGCAGGAGATGAGCCAGGCCGGGCTGCGCATTCGCCCGGCGATCCAGGTCGAAGGCCGTGAAGCCGCACGAGAAGCGGTGGTGGTGGGGATTGGCGTGGGGGTGGTCTCGGCGGCGGAGTTCGGCGCGGACTCACGGGTCTACGCCATGCCGATCCGCGATTGCAGCCAGCGGATGAAAGAAACCCTGGTGTGCCTCAAGGAGCAGAGCTCACGGCGGGTGGTGGCGACGTTCCTCGACATCATGCGCGAGAGTCTTCAGCCCGGCGCCAGCTCGAAGAACGCCTGAATCAGGCGCAGCGACCGGCGCCGCTCCATGCAACCGAGCACATGCCGGTTCACCAGGCCATCACCCAGCAGCGGTACCGCCCGCACGCGTGGGTCCTGGCTGACCTCCATGGACGAGACCACACCGACGCCCAACTCGGCGGCGACGGCCTCGGTCACCGCTTCACGGCTGTCGAGTTCCAGCAGCACCTTGGGTTTTACACCGGTCGCGGCACACGCTTCATCGAACGTACGCCGGGTGATCGAGCTGGGTTCGCGCAGCACCATGATCACCTCATTCAATTGCGCCAGGCGAATGCCCCCGGATTGCATCGCCCACGGATGCGCAGCCGGCACCAGCGCGCAGATCCGCGACTCACTCAACGGTTGCAGGTGCAGGCCATTGCGCGGCGCCACTTCGGTGAGCACCGCCACATCCGCATGCTCGGACATAAGCGCCGCCAGGGTTTCCTGGGCATTGCCCAGGCGCAGGTTCACGGTGATCCCCGGGTAACGCGCTCGCAGGCTGGCGATCATTGGCATCACCAGGTGCGGGCCGTCCGCTGCCACTTCCAGCCGCCCGGTGAGCAATTGACGGTTGGCCTCCAGCATCGTCTGCGCTTCGTCCACCAGGCCAAAGATCGCCCGGGTGATTGACGCCAGGCGTGCGCCCTCCTCGGTCAACTCAACCCGTCGCGCGGTGCGCCGCAGCAACGGGATCTGGTAGTACTCCTCCAGGGCCTTGATGTGCCCGGTCACCGCCGGCTGGCTGATGAACAGCCGTGCGGCGGCACGAGTAAAGCTGCCCTCGCGGGCCACGGCATCGAATGCACGCAGTTGGAACAAATTCATGGCTATCGGCCTCACTGATAGCTCGCATAACAACAAACAATTTGATTGATAACAAGCCAAACTGCAATTTAAGCGCCGTAGCTTCAACCCCCGATGCCTTGCGAGGACTTGAGATGACCACTGCCGCGCCGATCCTGCTGACCCCTGGCCCCCTGACCACATCGAACCGCACCCGCCAAGCCATGATGGTGGACTGGGGGTCATGGGACGACCGCTTCAACCAACTCACGGCCAGCGTGTGCGAGCAATTGCTGGCGATCCTCAACGGCGAAGGCAGCCACCATTGTGTCCCCTTGCAGGGCAGCGGCACCTTCGCCGTCGAAGCCGCCATCGGCACCCTCGTCCCGCGTGACGGCAAGGTGCTGGTGCTGATCAACGGCGCGTATGGCAAGCGCCTGGCGAAAATCTGCGAAGTCTTGGGCCGCGCGTTCAGCACCTTTGAAACCGCCGAGGATGAGCCCACGACCGCCGCCGATGTGGACCGTCTGCTACGCGCCGACCCGGCCATCACCCACGTCGCGCTCATCCACTGCGAAACTAGCACCGGCATCCTCAACCCATTGCCGGAGATTGCCCAGGTCGTTAAAGCCCACGACAAACGCTTGATCATCGACGCCATGAGTTCTTTTGGCGCGCTGGCGATCGACGCCCGCGAAGTGCCATTCGACGCGCTGGTCGCCGCCTCCGGCAAGTGCCTGGAAGGCGTGCCGGGCATGGGGTTCGTCTTCGCCAACAAACAGGCGCTGGCCGCCGCTCAAGGCAATTGCCACTCCCTGGCGATGGACCTGTTCGACCAACACAGCTACATGGCCAAGACCGGTCAGTGGCGCTTCACCCCTCCTACCCATGTAGTCGCCGCCCTGCACGAAGCGCTGCTGCAGTACCAGGAGGAAGGCGGCCTGATCGCGCGGCATAAACGCTACGCCAGCAACTGCCAGGCGTTGCTCGACGGCATGGCCGAACGGGGCCTGCGCAGCTTCCTGCCGGCTGACATCCAGGCGCCGATCATCGTCACCTTCCATGCACCGAGGGACCCGCGCTATCAGTTCAAGGATTTCTATGAGCGGGTCAAGGCCAAGGGTTTCATTCTGTATCCCGGCAAATTGACCCAGGTGGAAACCTTCCGCGTGGGCTGCATTGGCCATGTCGACGCGGCAGGGATGCGAGCGGCGGTCAAGGCGATCGCCGACGTGCTGCAAGAAATGGAAGTGTTGGACGTTTGATTTCCCCATAACCCACAGGATCTGAATGATGAACTATCAAAACCCCAACACCCTCCAGGCCGTCATCCTTGACTGGGCCGGCACCGTGGTCGACTTCGGCTCATTCGCCCCCACGCAGATTTTTGTCGAGGCCTTTGCCGAGTTCGACGTACAGGTTTCCATCGAAGAAGCCCGTGGCCCGATGGGCATGGGCAAGTGGGACCACATCCGCACCCTCTGCGACCAGCCACAGGTCGCCGAACGCTACCGCAAAGCCTTCGGCCGCACGCCCACGGATGACGACGTGACTGCCATCTACCAGCGCTTCATGCCCTTGCAGATCGAGAAAATCGCCGAACACTCGGCGCTGATCCCCGGCGCCCTCGACACCATTGCCCGGCTGCGCGTGCAAGGCATCAAGATCGGCTCCTGCTCCGGCTACCCCAAGCAAGTCATGGATAAAGTCGTCGCCCTGGCGGCCACCAACGGCTATATCGCCGACCATGTGGTCGCTACCGACGAAGTGCCCAATGGCCGCCCATGGCCAGCCCAGGCGCTGGCCAACGTGATTGCGCTGGGTATCGACGATGTGGCGGCGTGCGTGAAGGTCGACGACACCGTGCCGGGTATCCTCGAAGGCCGCCGCGCCGGGATGTGGACCGTGGCCCTGACCTGCTCCGGCAATGCCCTGGGCCTGACCTACGAGCAGTTCCGCGACTTGGACGGCGCCGCCCTGGCCAGCGAACGCAAGCGTATCGAGGCGATGTTCGAAGGCTCGCGCCCGCATTACCTGATCGACACGATCAATGACCTGCCTGCGGTCATCCTCGACATCAATGCACGGCTGGCCCGTGGAGAAATGCCACAGAGCTACTGATCGAGGTCAAAACTACGCCACTTACGCCAGGCAAACCGCTCAAAACCGGCATACAGTAAAAGGACTCCATCACCCAAGAATGGAGGTTTGCCCTGATGAGTGAGGAACCCAGCGATGCCGTGGAAAAACTCCGATACACGCTACAGCAGCATGTCGATCGCGCTGCACTGGTTGATGGTGGTGCTGCTGGCGGTGGTGTACGCCTGCATTGAATTACGCGGCCAGTTTCCCAAAGGCAGCGGTGCGCGAACGTTGATCGTGGAGATGCACTTCATGTTCGGCCTCACCGTGTTTGTGCTGGTGTGGCTGCGGTTGTTCGCACGCAGCCTGGGCGTGGCGCCGAAGATCGTGCCGGCGCCGCCGCAATGGCAAACCCTGTTGGCGACCCTGATGCACGTTGCGCTGTACGCGTTGATGATCGGCATGCCGATTGCGGGTTGGCTGATTGTCAGTGCCGAGGGTCATTCGGTGATGTTCTACGGGATGGAATTGCCGCCGTTGATCGGCGAGAACAAGGACCTGGCCAAACAGATCGAGGGGTGGCATGTGTGGTTTGGCAAGGTCGGTTATTGGCTGATCGGGCTGCATGCACTGGCGGGGATCGCCCACCACTACATCCTGCGGGACAACACGGCATTGCGCATGATGCCGGGCAAGCGCGCTAACCCGTGAAGCCTCGACGGCCCTGAAGGCCGCCGGTGTGAACGAAGATCAGGCGAGTGCCGGGGGTGAAGCGCCCGGCCTCGACCTGCGCCTTCAAGGCCATTAACGCCTTGCCGGTGTAGAGCGGCTCCAAGGGCAGGCCACACGTTTGCTGCGTGGTGTCGATGAAGTCGAGCAGCACGGGATCGACTTTGGCGAAGCCACCTCGGCTGGCGTCCAGCAACTCATAGCCCGCCTGTACGATGGCACCGATGTTCTGTGCCACACCGTGATCATCCGGCACGGCCAAGGCGCCGTAAACCGGATGCGCCCCCGCCTCTGCAAGCACCAACCCCGCCAACGTGGTCCCCGTACCCGCCGCCAACCACCAAGCGTCGTAATCAGCCCAGCCCAGCGCTTGCAACTGCGCGCGAGCCTGTTCGACCAGCACACCACAGCCACTCGCGCCGGCAAGCCCGCCACCGCCTTCGGGCACGGGATGAAGATGCGGATAGTGCTCGCGCCAAGGTAGCCAGAACGCCGGCTCATGCCGCGCACGATAGCCGCCATAACCCAGCCAATGCAGATGCATGCCGAAGGCTTTCAGGTCAAGGACGGTCGGGGTGTCTTGGGGATGTCCGCGCAGCAGGCCGACGGTAGGAAAACCAAACCGCTTTCCCGCCGCCGCCAGCGCGTGCAGATGGTTGGAGTACGCGCCCCCCAGGCTAATGATGCCACGAGCATTTTGCGCCTGCGCCAGATGCCCGGTGAGCTTGAACCACTTGTTGCCGCTGATCAGCGGGTCGATGCGGTCCAGGCGCAGCACGGCCAACTCGACACCGCTCAGCCAGTCCAGGCGCAAAGGTTCAAGCGGGGCGTGGGGAAGCCAATCGAAGGGACCCATCGGGAGGAATCTGCATGAAAAACGGGGCGGTAGTCTAACACCGCCCCGCTTCGGGTCTTACAGCTCGGCCGCGAGTCGCGAGCCCTGGTTGATGGCGCGCTTGGCGTCCAGTTCGGCCGCCACGTCGGCGCCGCCAATCAGGTGCACGTTCTGGCCGGCCGCCACCAGGCCGTCCTGCAATTCGCGCAGTGGGTCTTGGCCGGCGCAGATGACGATGTTGTCCACCGCCAGCACCTGGGGCTCGCCCTCGGCACCGATGCGGATGTGCAGGCCTTCATCGTCGATCTTCAGGTACTCGACGCTGTTGAGCATCTGCACCTGTTTGTTCTTCAAACCGGTGCGGTGGATCCAACCGGTGGTCTTGCCCAGGCCGTCACCGACCTTGGAGGTCTTGCGTTGCAGCAGGAACACCTCACGCGCCGGAGCATGCACCTGGGCTTTGATCCCCGCCACGCCGCCACGGGCTTGCAGTTGGGTGTCGATGCCCCACTCCTTCCAGAACGCTTCGCGGTCCAGGCTTGTGGACACGCCCTGGTGCACAAGGAATTCCGACACGTCGAAACCGATACCGCCCGCGCCGATCACCGCGACGCGCTTGCCCACGGGCTTGCGTTCGAGGATCACATCCAGGTAGCTCAGCACCTTGGCGTTGTCGACGCCTGGAATCGCCGGGGTACGCGGTGCGATACCGGTGGCCAGGATGATCTCGTCGTAACCGCCTGCTGTCAGTTGCGCCACATTAACGCGGGTGTTGAGGCACAGCTCGACGTGAGTGGTCTGCAATTTGCGCTTGAAGTAGCGCAGGGTTTCGAAGAACTCTTCTTTGCCCGGTACACGTTTGGCAATGTTGAACTGGCCCCCGATTTCACTGGCGGAATCGAACAGGGTCACTTGATGTCCGCGCTCTGCCGCCACAGTGGCCGCCGCCAAGCCCGCAGGGCCGGCACCCACCACGGCAATCTTCTTGATCTGTTTGACGGGCAGGTAATTGAGTTCAGTCTCGTAGCACGCTCGAGGGTTGACCAGGCAGGTCGTCAACTTGCCGCCGAAGGTGTGGTCCAGACAGGCCTGGTTGCAGCCGATGCAGGTGTTGATCTCATCGGCGCGCCCGGCGGCGGCCTTGTTGACGAAGTCCGGATCGGCCAGGAATGGGCGAGCCATGGACACCATATCGGCATCGCCCTCAGCGAGGATCTGCTCGGCGATCTCCGGGGTGTTGATACGGTTGGTGGTGATCAGCGGAATCTGCACCGCACCGCGCAACTTGGCGGTGACTTTGCTGAACGCACCACGGGGCACCTTGGTGGCGATAGTCGGGATGCGTGCTTCGTGCCAGCCAATCCCGGTGTTGATAAGGGTCGCACCGGCGCCCTCGATGGCCTTGGCCAGTTGCACGATTTCTTCCCAGGTGCTGCCGCCTTCCACCAGGTCGAGCATCGACAGACGGAAGATAATGATGAAGTTCGGGCCCACGGCTTCACGCACACGGCGCACGATTTCTACGGCCAGGCGCATACGGTTTTCGTAGCTGCCGCCCCAGCGGTCGGTGCGATGATTGGTGTGAGCTGCCAGGAATTGGTTAATGAAGTAGCCTTCGGACCCCATGATTTCCACGCCGTCGTACTCGGCGACCTGGGCCAGCAACGAGCAGGTGACGAAATCCTGGATCTGCTTTTCGATGCCCTCTTCGTCCAGCTCCTTGGGTTTGAACGGGTTGATCGGCGCCTGGATCGCACTGGGCGCAACCTGCTTGGGGCTGTAGGCATACCGGCCGGCGTGGAGGATCTGCATGCAAATCTTGCCGCCCGCTTCGTGCACGGCCTTGGTCACGATCTTGTGCTTTTGTGCTTCTTCGTCGGTGGTCAGCTTGGCCGCACCGGCATACACACCGCCCTCGTCATTCGGGCCGATGCCGCCGGTGACCATCAGGCCGACGCCGCCCAGGGCGCGCTCGGCAAAGTAGGCCGCCATGCGCTCGAAACCGCCGGGCTTTTCTTCCAGGCCGGTGTGCATCGACCCCATCAGGGTACGGTTGCGCAAGGTGGTAAAACCCAGGTCCAACGGGGCCAGCAGGTGCGGGTAGGCAACAGCGGTCATGGTCAAGCTCCACAACGGATCATCACGGGACGTGGAAGGCTCGAATGGCCTGCCATCGGTTTATGTCCCACAGACTAAGAGGCGGTGGACAACGGCTCAATGACTGAAACTGACAAGTTATTGATCCAAATGCACAGCCCCCCCCTTGGCAAGCCGGCCCATGGGCCATACCCTAGTCGGCGAACCCTGCACCCGGTCTGTTGTCTGTTCCCCCATGCGTAAACTTCTAGCTTTTACCGTCACCATGGCCCTGGTTGCCGCCGTCGCCGCGTATCTGGTCTGGACCCAGGAGCGCCCCGTGGCGCATTACCTGTCGGACCTGCGTATTACCCTTGCCGTCAACGAAGGCCTGCCTGCCGACCGTGGCAACTTGCTGGGCATCCAGCCAGAGCTGTTCCCCGCCGACTACCAGAGCCTGGAACGCCTGCACCTGAAGCTTGCGGCCTACCTGCAAAACGCCCGCGACCAGGGGCTGATCAACGACAAGACCATCGTGGTGCTACCTGAGCACATCGGTACCTGGCTGATGCTGACCGGCGAAAAGAACGAGGTGTACCAGGCTCTCCACGCTAAAGATGCGATGAACTGGCTGTCGGTGAGCAATCCGCTGCTGTTCGCCCGCGCCTGGATCAGCGCCACTGGCGACAACCGCACCGACGATGCCTACCTGCGCATGAAAGCCGACGGCATGGCACGGGATTACCAAGTGCTGTTCGGTGGCCTCGCCAAGGAGTTCGGCGTCACGCTGGTGGCGGGCTCCATCACCCTGCCCAACCCAAGTGTCAGCCAAGGCCAGCTGCACGTCGGCCATGGTGCCTTGTATAACGCCAGCGTGGTGTTTGCCGCCGATGGCTTGCCGATCGGCGATCCGCAGCGCCAGCTCTACCCGATCTACGATGAACGCGGTTTTATCGAGCCCGGTGATGAAAACGTCGTCAGCGTGGTCGACACGCCGGCTGGTCGACTGGGTGTACTGGTAGGCAGCGACAGCTGGTACCCGGACAACTACCGCAAACTCAACGAACAAGGCGCGCAATTGATCGCGGTACCGGCCTTCGTGCTTGGCCGTGATACCTGGGACCGTCCTTGGCGTGGATTCAAAAGCGTGTCCACCCCGACAGAAATCAGCCTCAAGCCCGAAGAACTCAGCGAGGGCGAGGCTTGGCGCCGTCTTACATTGATCAGCCAGCCCCCCATCAGCCAGGCCAGCGCCGGCATGAGCGTGTTCCTGCGCGGCCAGTTCTGGGACCTGGGCACTGCCGGGCACAGCTTTCTCAGCAGCAACGGGCAAGTCAGCGCCGATGGCGAAGCCCGTGGCGCGCGCTTGTTGAATATCTGGCTGTGAAGCCCGTACGGCTGGGGGATTTGTCGGTGGGCTTCGTGCACGCCCTGGCCGACGCCATCCACAGCCACGGCCTGGACCCGCAGCCACTGCTGCTGCAATACGGCCTCGACCCGGCGCGCCTGGCCGAGGCCGGTGCACGATTGTCGATCCCGCGCTACATGCGTCTTGGCCATGCCGCTATCCAACTCACCGGCGACCCGGGCTTGGGTCTGCGCATGGGCCAGCTCAGCCGCTTGAGCCAAGGCGGGTTGGCGGGCGTGACCGCCGCGCAAGCCCCCAACGTGCGCGAAGCTGCGCGCGCGCTCACCCGCTTCGAAGCGCTGTACGGCTCCAATTATCGCGGGCAGTCGAGCTTTGTCGAAGATGCCGAAGGCGCCTGGCTGCGCTTCTATTCCATCAGCCCCTACAACGCCTACAACCGCTTTGTGGTGGACTCGATCATCGCCGGCTGGCTGCACCAGTTGTCGAGCCTGGCCCAGCAACCGGTGCAGGCGCAGCGCATCGACATCGAATTTGAAGCACCGGAGTACAGCGATCAATACAGCGTGCTGGGCGACGTCCACTTCGGTGCCGAGGCCAACCAGTTGCGTCTTAACCAGCAGACCCTGGCCCTGCGCAACCCACAGCACTGCCCGAGTACCTGGAATCTGTTGTTACAACTTTGTGAGCGAGAGTTGGTGCAATTGACGCGCACCCGCAGCCTGCGCGAGCGCATTACCCGGTTGCTCGGGCCCATGCTCAATGGCGGCCGGGAACCCGACCTGGAAGAAGTGGCGGCACGCTTGAAGCTGCCCACCTGGACGTTGCGCCGCAAACTGGCCGACGAAGGCACTCAGTTCCGCGCGATTCTCAACGACACCCGCCGCGACCTGGCCATGACCTACATTCGCGATACGGAACTGGCATTCGGCGAGATCGCCTACTTGCTCGGTTTTGCCTCGGCCCAGGCGTTTCAACGGGCCTTCAGGCGGTGGAACAACCAGACCCCAGGGGAATTTCGCCGCAGTCAGCGGCATTCCGCCTGAAGTCGGTCTTACAGCTCAGTGGCATCGTCAGCCGGTTCCAGCGGGTCCAACTCAATCGCGTGGTACTCGAGCAGTTCTTCCTGGTAATCGTCCATGGTGGACTCCTTTTTGAGTTAAGAGTGGCTGCAGATAAATGACCTGCATCACCAGCCTAAAGTGCCGTGATGACGAAAAAATGTCGACGTCATGACGTTCCTGCACTCAAGGATTAAACGTAGCAGCGCCATATGGATTTAGCACGTGGCCTTAGAGGAACTATTGCAATCATTGCAATTGCAATCATATGTCAGTCTCCGTTAAGGTAATGACATTCGTCGCCAGGTGATCCTCTCCATGACCGCCGCTACCGCACACGCCGCGCAGCTCTGCATCAACGCCTTGAGCACAACCGCCCCCACCCGCCACTCACCGCTGTACACCGTCATCAACATGGCCAATACCCTTGAACTCAGCCGCCAGGCCTGGGTGATCCGCGGCCAGTCAAGCTCCCGGCGCATGGGTAACTGGCCTGGCTGGTTCGCCCGTAATACCACCGAAAAACCTTTGCTATACCTGCACAGTGCGCAATCGTCCGCGCAACTGAGTGCGCTGTCGGACGTCACCCAACAGCGCGGCATTCTGTGCAACGACATTGAAAACCAGCCCTCCCGCTGGCCCAAGGGTGCGCAACCTTCCTTACCGTTGTGGCTGGCCACCCACCCGTGTTGTACGCCGTATGACCCGGCCTCGGGCGAAGAGGCCCGTGCGATTGTGCTGGCGGCGTTGCGTAGCCTGTACGTCGACGGCAAGCCCGGGTTCTATTACCTGGCCCTGCATGATCATGAAGGCGCAACGCCCCTGAGCGAGCAGGACCGTGAAGCCGTGCTCGAGGGCATGTACCCGCTGCAGCAGGACACGCGGGGGGATGTGCGATTGCTCGGCGCAGGCCGGGCGCTTGCAGAGGTGGTGCAGGCCAAGCGCTTATTGGCACAGGACTGGAACATCACCGCGCAACTGTGGAGCTGCCCCAGCTACACACGACTGGCCCGCGAGGCTGCTGCGGTTGAACGCTGGAATCGCCTGCACCCCGGAGTGCCCAAGCGCAGCTGTCATTTGCGCAATTGTCTGGCCGGAAGTGCAGCACCGGTGATTGCGGTGACCGGCTATCCGCAAGCGATTGTCCACCAGTTAGGGGCACACGTGGATGCGCGGTTCGTAGCGTTGGGCGCGGGCTCGGTGCAGGCGTCGGCGCCGAGTCGGTATTGGATTGTGGTGGCTGCGCTCAGGGCGTTGGCGGATGAAGGGTGCATCGATGCACTGCAAGTGGAGGCAGCGATGAATCGCTATGCATTGGAATGCAATGGACTGTAGGCGCGGGCTTGCCGGCGCCTACAAGGTTTTGTCGAGGGCCTTCAGACTTTGCGGCGGCTGCGGGTCTGGGCGCCCGCCTCCATCGCCAGCCCGGCGGTGCGCTCCAGCGCGTCGGCGAAAGCCTGGCGCTGCTCAGGCTCGATCTGTGACAGGAACAGCTCATCCACCGTGCTTTCGTAGATCTTCCACATCTTTTTACGCAGCTCCCGGCCCGATCCGGTGATCGAGGCAAATGCCGCACGGCCGTCGCCGTCGGAGCGGGAGCGCACCACTAGGCCGTCCTTTTCCAGGCGGTCGACCAAGCGCGTGAGGTTGTAGCGCTCGATGGCCAGCACATCAGCCAATTCGTGCATGCGGCGAGTACCGTCGGGGCCGCTTTCCAGGCCCCATAACGCGTCATACCAGGCATAGGGCGGCAGGTCCGCCTCTGCCAGGCGCCGCTCGATCTCGCGGATGACCGTCCTGTGGGCCCTGACAAACCGAAACCAGACATCAGGCTCTTTCGACGACATGCAACACCATCCGGGCAATTTCAAGAAGGTTGCAATAGTAGCTCATCCCGCGCTAGATTCGGCCATGTAGTTGCAATTGCAATTACATTTGCCGGCACTCCCACAAGGAGCACGCCGCTTGAAATCCGCCTACCCTGGAGCCTCACATGACCCCGAACAACGCAGTCAGACGCGACGACGATCCACAGGAAACCCGCGAGTGGCTGGAGTCCATCGAATCGGTGCTGTCCACCGAAGGCCGCCCGCGCGCCCACTACCTGATCGATCAGTTGCTGGATTTCGACGTGGCGCGGCATGGCGATTTCTACGGGCGGGTGACCACGCCCTACGTCAATACAATCCCGGTGGACCGTCAGTTGCCCTACCCCGGCAACGTCGTTATCGAGCGGCGTACCAACGCGTTTATCCGCTGGAACGCCATGGCGATGGTGTTGCGTGCAGGCAAACACTCGGGGGTCGGTGGGCACATCGCGACCTATGCGTCAGCCGCAGTACTTTACGACGTAGGCTTCGATCACTTCTTTCGTGGCCGCACCGACAGCTTTGATGGCGACCTGGTGTATATCCAAGGCCACTCTTCCCCCGGCATTTATGGTCGCGCCTACCTGGAAGGCCGCATCAGCGAAGCGCAACTCGACAACTTCCGCCGCGAGGCCGGTGGCGACGGTATTTCCTCCTACCCACACCCAAGGCTGATGCCGGACTTCTGGCAATTCCCTACCGTGTCCATGGGCCTCGGCCCCATCACCGCCGCTTATCAGGCGCGCTTTATGCGCTACCTAGAATTGCGCGGCCTCAAACAGCACCAAGGGCGCAAGGTCTGGGCCTTCCTCGGTGATGGCGAAATGGACCAGCCGGAATCCCTGGCCGCCATTTCCCTGGCCGGGCGCGAGAAACTCGACAACCTGATCTTCGTGGTCAACTGCAACCTGCAACGCCTGGACGGCCCGGTGCGTGGTAATGCCAAGGTGATCCAGGAGTTCGAAAGCCTGTACCGCGCTGCTGGCTGGAACGTGATCAAAGTGATCTGGGGCAGTGGCTGGGACGCCCTGCTGGACAAAGACCAGAGCGGCCTGCTGCGCCAGCGCATGATGGAATGCGTGGACGGCGACTATCAGAATTACAAGTCGCAGAACGGCGCCTATGTGCGCGAACACTTTTTCGGCAAATACCCGGAATTACTCGCACTGGTTGCGGACATGTCCGACGACGAAATCTGGAAACTCTCGCGGGGCGGGCATGACCCGGACAAGGTTTACAACGCCTATGCGGCGGCCGTGCGCCATAACGGCCAGCCCACCGTGATCCTGGCGAAAACCGTCAAGGGTTTTGGCATGGGTGAAGCAGGCGAAGGCCAGAACATCAACCACCAACTGAAGAAAATGGGCGCCGATGCGGTAATAGCTTTCCGAGATCGCTTTGACCTGGACGTCGCGGACGATCAGCTCGCCGACATCCCTTACCTCAAGCCCGCCGCCGACAGCGAAGAAGCCCGCTACTTCGCCGCACGCCGCCAGGCCCTGGGCGGCTACGTACCTGCGCGCCACAGTGCGGTCGAGCCCTTGCAGATTCCCGAACTGGCCGCCTTCGCCACGCAGCTCAAGGACACCGGCGAACGGGCGATTTCCACCACCATGGCCTTCGTGCGCATCCTCGGCACCCTGCTCAAGGACCCGCACCTGGGCAAACTGATCGTGCCCATCGTACCGGATGAGTCGCGCACCTTCGGTATGGAAAGCCTGTTCCGTCAGATCGGCATCCACTCCGCCGTAGGCCAGCTCTACACTCCACAGGACGCAGGGCAATTGAGCTACTACAAGGAAAGCAAGGACGGACAGATCATGCAGGAAGGCCTGAATGAATCCGGCGCCATTTCCTCGTGGATCGCGGCGAGTACGTCCTACAGCAACCACAGTCTGATGACCGTGCCGTTCTACATCTTCTATTCGATGTTCGGCTTCCAGCGGGTCGGCGACCTCGCCTGGGCAGCAGGCGATGCACGCGCGCGCGGCTTCTTGCTGGGGGCCACGGCCGGCCGCACCACGTTGATGGGCGAAGGCTTGCAGCATGACGATGGGCACAGCCATATCCTGTCGTCGGTGATCCCGTGCTGCGTGTCGTACGACCCGACGTTCGCCTACGAGTTGGCGGTGATCATTCGCGAGGGCATGCGGCGGATGTATGAGCAACAAGAGGACATTTACTACTACATCACTCTGCTCAACGAAAACTACCCGCACCCGGCGATGCCCGAAGGCGTGGAAGACGGCATTCTCAAGGGCATGTACCGGCTCAGTACCAGCCAGCAGGCCCAGGTGCAATTGATGGGGAGTGGCTCAATCCTGCGCGAAGTGATCGCGGCGGCTGAGCTGCTGCAGGAGGACTTCGGCGTGCACAGTAATGTGTGGAGCACAACCAGCCTCACCGAATTGCGCCGTGACGGTCATACAGTGGAGCGCTGGAACCTGCTGCACCCGCAGAGCGAGCCAAGGGTGAGCTACGTGGAGCAATGCCTGGCCGGTGAAACGGGGCCGGTGGTGGTGGCGACGGACTACATGAAGCTGTTCGCCGATCAGATCCGACCTTTCGTACCCGGCCGGCGCTTTGTGGCGCTGGGCACGGACGGCTTCGGGCAATCGGATACCCGTGAAACCTTGCGGGCGTTCTTCGAAGTGGACCGGCATTTCATCGTGCTGGCGGCCTTGAAGGCCTTGGCGGATGACGGCGTGATCGGACGCGAGAAAGTCAGTGAAGCCATCAGCCGCTACGGGATCAACGTCGACAAGGCCAACCCCGTAGCGGTCTAAGTTACTGCGACGGCGCCGGTAGGGGCGGAATCGCTTCTGTCGGCGGTGGCAGGTCCGGGTTGCTGGTGGCTGGAGCGGGCTCTGCCTGCGGCGCAATTGGCGCGGACTCGGCAGGTGGAGCGACAGGCTGGGAGACCGCAGGCTCTTCCTTCGGCGGCTCAACCTTCTCGGCAGCCGGAGCTGCCTTGGGTTCCGGCACCCCCAACTCGGCTTTCGGCTGCTCGGGAATATGCTCGGCCTTCTTCACTTCCTGCGGTAGGAACACATCCACCAGCGCAAAGTAACGCTCGTAGAACTTCGGCGCGGACACGGTCTCGCTCGCTACTTTCACCATGGAGTCATCGGTGGAACCGATCGGCATCGACACCGAGCCCAGCACGCCCACACCCAGGCTCGCGGAGTTGTTGACCTTTTTCAGCGCGTAGCGATCCTGCAATGCGTTGGCGAACATCGTCGAATGGTTGGTGCCTTTGCCATCATCGGCACACACCACGTTGAAGCTGATCTGCAGATGGGTCTCGCCGGTCTGCTGGAAGCTCTTGTTACCCACCACCAGTTTCGGATCGCTGCTGGTGATGATGTAGCCCTGGCTCAGCAAGGCGCGTCGCGCGGCTTCGCACGCGGCGACGTCAGTGACGGGGTAATCCCGGGAAAACGTACCGGAGTCGTCGAAATTCTCATGTTCATAAATGGCGGTCTTGGGTGACGAGCAGCCCGCGGCGCCCGCCAGCACCAGCGCCAGCCCGAGGCTACGCAAGTGAAATGATGTCGACATTGAAAATCCTGAGGAAAACAGTCCGGGCGGTATTGTGCAACAGAACGCTGCCTTGGCGCGCGCATTCCTGTCGGTAAAACGTCACAGCCTTACACGACGCCACCTGTAGGAAACAGCCCTGCGCACATATGATCAATAAACACGCGCAGTTTGGCCGAGGCGTGGCGACTTGATGGCCAGAGCATCCAGAAACTGCCGCGATGCTCCAGGTAATCATCCAGCACCCTCTGCAGACGCCCTTCGGCGACAGCCTGGTTGACCATATAGTCCGGCAGGCAGGCAATGCCCAAGCCTTCGTGCACGACATGGTTGAGGGACTCGATGGTGGTGCTGACGAACGGCCCACGCAAGATGGACTCGGGGGCGCCCGGTGCTCGCCGCAAAGGCCAGGGCTCCAGCTTGCCGGTCGCGCAGAACTTGTGGCGCAGGCAGGCATGGTCGCTCAGGTGCTGCGGCTGTTGCGGGGTGCCATATTCGCGAAAATAACCCGGCGTACCCACCAGCACTAACTGGTAATGCCCCAGATGACGGGCCATCAGCCGCGAATCTTCCGGCTTGCCGGTGCGAATCACCGCGTCGAACCCTTCTTCGATCACATCCACCATGCGGTCGGAAAAATCCACATCCAACTCGATGTCCGGGTAGGCGCGCATGAAGTCGCTGAGGACCGGCATCAGCAAGCCGCGCACTTGCGGCACGCTGATACGCAACTTGCCCCGAGGGGTTGCGCTGGCGTCGCTCAGTTCTTGCTCGGCAGCTTCGACCTCGGCCAGGATGCGCCGCGAACGCTCAAGGAACAGCGCGCCTTCGCTGGTCAAAGTGATGCTGCGGGTGCTGCGATGAAACAACCGCACACCCAGGCGCTCTTCCATCCGCGCGATGCTTTTGCCCACGGCCGACGACGAGACGCCCAGCACCCGCCCGGCGGCGGTGAAGCTACGGGTCTCCGCCACCTGCACGAATACGGAAAGACTGCCCAGACTGTCCATGGAAGGGTCCTTGATGATTGCGGACGTTTAAGTCCGATAAGTCCGGAACCTTAGCCTGTTTTTCCGCTGAGCACAGCCCCCTACCCTGCCTGCTTACCCTTTTGCTTGGATAGAGCGCGATGACCTCCCTTACCGACCCCGCAGTGACAGACCGGCGGGACACCTTGCCGTTGAGCGGCTTACTGGCCTTGGCCAGCGCCGGTTTTATCACCATCCTCACCGAAGCCATGCCCGCCGGGCTCCTGCCGCAAATAGGCGAAGGGCTGGGCGTATCACCCGCTTTAGTCGGTCAAATGGTCACGGTGTATGCCCTGGGGTCACTGCTGGCAGCCATTCCACTGACGCTGCTGACCCGTGGCTGGCGACGACGCCCCTTGTTGCTGTTAGCCATTGGCGGCTTCGCCTTGGTCAACAGCGTGACCGCCCTTTCCAGTCATTACGGGTTGACCCTGGTGGCGCGCTTTTTAGCCGGTGTATGGGCCGGACTGCTGTGGGCGCTGCTGGCCGGTTATGCCAGCCGGATGGTTGCGCCACACCTGCAAGGCCGGGCAATTGCGGTGGCAATGCTTGGCGCACCGCTGGCGCTGTCGTTGGGTGTACCAGCAGGCACCTTCCTCGGGGCCGCAGTTGGCTGGCGCCTGAGCTTTGCGATCATGACTGGACTGACACTGGTGCTACTGGCATGGGCGCGCTGGCAACTCCCGGACTTTGCGGGCGAGCCGGCAGGAAAACGCCTGGGATTGCATCAAGTGCTGACCTTGCCGGGGATTCGTCCGGTGCTGTGGGTGACCTTTACCTATGTACTGGCCCACAACATTCTCTACACCTACATCGCACCGCTGCTGGTGCCGGCAGGGATTGCTGCCGACATTGATCAGGTGCTGCTGGTGTTCGGCCTTGCAGCGTTGTTGAGCATTTGGATGGCCGGTGTGCTGATTGATCGATGGCTGCGCGTACTGCTGCTGATCAGTTGCACGATGTTTGGCCTGATCGCCTTGGCGCTGGCGTTCTGGATCAACCTGCCAGCGGTCATCTACGTCGCCGTGGCATTATGGGGCCTGGCGTTCGGCGGGTTACCTGCCTTGCTGCAAACGGCACTGGCCCAATCGGCGGGCGAGTCGGCCGATGCCGCGCAATCGATGCTGGTGACCGTCTGGAACCTGGGCATCGCAGGCGGCGGCCTGGTAGGTGGCGTGTTACTCCAGGGCTGGGGGGCCTGCGCATTTGCCTGGGCCGTTGTATTGCTGATGCTACTGGCTCTGGCCGGCGGATTACAGACAGCGCCCCAACAACTGGCCCGGCCACCCTTCAAGATCGAACGTTGAAATACGCTGATACCCGCAAGCCTCATAAAAACGCACCAGGTCACCCGTGCCGCCGGCGTAGCAATCCACGCGCAGGCGCCCCACCCCGGCAGCGTGGGCCCGCTCATCGGCGAAGGCCAACAGATGCCGGCCCAACCCACGCGCACGCGCATCACGTGCGGCAATCAGCAATCGCACATAGACCTCCGGCCCGGACGCTGGCGGCACGTAAGGCATGGGCTCGCCCAGCACAAGTGCCGCCAGGACCTGCCCCTCGGGCGCCTCGACCACCCACGCATCCGGCATCGCACACGCTTCTGTGACTTGCGCCACTCGCCGGAGCGATGCCGACCAAGGCTCGGTACCCCATTGGGCGGTATTCCCTATCCCTACAAACCAGGCAATCACCTCGTCAAACAC
This sequence comes from Pseudomonas simiae, assembly GCF_000934565.1. NCBI lineage: Bacteria > Pseudomonadati > Pseudomonadota > Gammaproteobacteria > Pseudomonadales > Pseudomonadaceae > Pseudomonas > Pseudomonas simiae. The sequence goes on from NZ_CP010896.1 coordinate 3,778,475, forward strand.
TTGCAGCACTGCCGGGGCGTCCGCCGCGCTGGCGCGACGGATTATCCAGTCCTCTCTTCCATGAATAGACACGCTTGAAACTCCCTGATCGGCGATAACGTACGCGCAGTCTAGCGCACATAAAAAAAACCCCGGTCTTTTCAGGCCGGGGGCTTCTCTTTCAAACCGCCATCAGAACTTCTTGATGTCAGCCTTGGTTTCCAACTGCTTGCGGTAAGCCGCGAAGTCCTGCTGACCGACACGGGAGGCGAGGAAACGGCGATATTGCGCCTTTTCTTCGTCCGTTGGGGCAGCGGCTTCATTGACGCCGTTCAAGCGCACGATCACCAGGCTACCATCCGCCAGAGTCACCGTGGTGAAGGTCGGCTTGTCCTTGGCCGCAGGCTTGGGCATGCGGAACAGGGCTTGCAGCACGGCAGGATCGATCGCTTCCTGGCTACGGGTAGCCGCTTCAGTGACCTTCCATGCCTGGCCGTCGACCGGCTGGTTCAGTGGAGTCTTGCCATCACGCAGGCTGGCGATGAGTTCGTCAGCATGAGCCTTGGCAGCCGCGCTGGCGCGCTCCTTGGCCATCTGCGTACGAATCGCCGCACTGACGCTTTCCAGCGGCAGTTGCGAAGGTTTCAGGTGCTCTTTGGCACGCAGTACGATGATGGTTTCCGGATCCAGTTCGATGGCGGTGCTGTTGGCACCTTCATCCAACACTTCCGGGCTGAACGCAGCGGTGACCACGGCACGGTTGGCCGCAACACCTTCGCCACCTTCACGGCCAAACGGCGCGGAGGTGTGCACGGTCAGTTTCAGGTCGGACGCCGGCTGGGCCAGGTCGGAAGCTTCGAACGCCGCATCTTCCAATTGCTTGGTCGCTTCAACAAAACGCTGCTCAACCTGTTGGGTCTTCAGCTCCTTGGTCAGCTTGTCTTTCAGGCTAGCGAACGTCGGCACTTGCGGTGCCTCAACGCCCAACAGCTTGATCAAGTGCCAACCGAAAGTGCTGCGTACCGGTGCCGAGACCTGGTCCTTGTTCAACGCGTACAAGGCGGTTTCGAAGTCTGGATCGTAGACGCCAGGGCCAGCAAAACCGAGGTCGCCGCCAATGTTGGCCGAACCAGGATCCTGGGAAAACTCCTTGGCCAGGGCTTCGAATTTTTCACCCTTGGCCAGGCGCGCCTGGATTTCTTCGATCTTCGCCTTGGCTTGCGCGTCGGTGACCTTGTCGTTGACTTCAATCAGGATGTGCGCCGCACGACGCTGTTCAGCGAGGTTGGCGGTTTCTTTCTGATAGGCCGCCTGCAGCTCTTCGTCCTTCACGCTGACCTGGTCGAAGAAGGAAGACTTCTTCAGTTCCAGGTAGTCGATGACCACCTGGTCCGGGGTCATGAATTCTTTGGCGTGCTGGTCGTAGTAAGCCTTGACCTCGTCGTCGGTGAGTTTCACCGCGGCAGGGTTGGCCTTGATGTTGACGGTGGCGAAGTCGCGAGTCTGTTTTTCCAGACGCGCGAATGCCAGCACTTCGGAATCGGTGACGAAACCGCTGCCGGCAATACCTGCGCGAACCTGGCCGATCAGCATTTCCTGGGTCAGCATCTGACGGAATTGCATACGGCTGTAGCCCAGTTGACGGATCACCTGGTCAAAGCGTTCGGCGCTGAACTTGCCGTCCACCTGGAATTCCGGCGTCTGCAGGATCACTTGGTCCAGTGCAGCTTCAGAGAAGCCAAACTTGGAGTCGGCAGCACCTTGCAGCAATAGCTTGCGATCGATCAGCCCCTTGAGGGCCGCTTCGCGCAGCAGTTTTTCGTCCAGCAGGGAGGCATCGAAATCCTTGCCCAGCTGTTGCATCAGCTGACGACGTTGCATGTCGACGGCCTGGCTCAGCTCGGTCTGGGTGATTTCTTCACCGTTGACCTTGGCCACGTCCTGCTTACTGTTACCCGAAGCCTGGAAAATGGCCTCGATACCGGTGAACGCCATCAATGCGACGATGATCCCGATAATGGTCTTGGCAATCCAGCCTTGTGAATTGTCCCTGATATTTTGCAGCATGCGTCCCCCAGAAACGGTTGAACTTCAATAATAGGCAACCGTGGAGCGTGGGTAGAGTACGGATATAAGAAAGGCGCATCCAAGGATGCGCCTTCTCGCAACTGGCGGAGCGGACGGGGGCTTTGGTTCTCCCCCCGGCTTGGCGACCCGATGCATACATGGGTCTGCTGCCGCTCCGCTCCCAGGTTGAACCTACGTTCGACCCGGGTAGGTAAGGCTGGATCGAAGCTTAGTTAACAGCTTCTTTCAGGGCTTTACCGGCTTTGAAACCTGGTTTCTTGGCAGCAGCGATTTGCAGTGCTTTGCCAGTCTGTGGGTTACGGCCAGTGCGAGCTGGACGGTCAGTCACAGAGAAAGTACCGAAGCCTACCAGTACCACGGAGTCGCCGGCCTTCAGAGCGCCAGTGACGGATTCGATTACTGCATCCAGCGCACGGCCAGCAGCAGCTTTCGGGATATCAGCGGATGCAGCGATAGCATCAATCAGTTCCGACTTGTTCACTCTAAGTCCCCTTATATATCTATTGAGTATGATTCTAAGTTTTTTGATGAAAGCAAAAACCAGTGCTGAATGGCCTACAGACACTTAAGAGCCGCTTTATAACAAGGGCTCTAAAATGCTGTCAAGGAAGCTCCCAGGCTTTAACACATTAATGCGTGCTAATTCTTTCCTTGGAATCAGACTCGCGTTTTTCGTCCTTAGCAACTATCTCCGGAGCCACATCCGGCAAGGGCTCCGGCGCGTATTGCAGCGCAATTTGCAGGACCTCGTCAATCCATTTAACGGGTTTAATCTGCAGATCCTGCTTGATATTGTCAGGAATTTCCTTCAAGTCGCGAACATTCTCTTCAGGAATGATCACCGTCTTGATACCACCCCGGTGTGCGGCAAGCAATTTCTCTTTCAGACCACCGATGGCCAATACCTGGCCGCGCAGGGTGATTTCCCCGGTCATGGCGACATCGGCACGCACCGGAATGCCAGTCAATGCCGACACCAGGGCCGTGCACATGCCTACGCCAGCGCTAGGGCCGTCTTTCGGGGTCGCCCCTTCCGGCATGTGGATGTGGGTGTCGTGCTTCTCGTGGAAGTCCAGGGGGATCCCCAGGCTCTTGGCACGGCTGCGCACCACGGTCTGCGCCGCGGTGATGGATTCGACCATCACGTCACCCAGGGAACCGGTCTTGATCAGCTGGCCTTTGCCAGGGATCACCGCGGCTTCGATGGTCAGCAATTCGCCGCCCACCTGGGTCCACGCCAGGCCAGTCACCTGCCCTACTTGATCCTGCTGCTCAGCCAGGCCGTAGCGGAATTTCTTCACGCCCAGGAAGTGTTCCAGGGAGTCGGCCGTCACCTTCACCGAGAAGCGTTTTTCCAGTGCATGCTCCTTGACTGCCTTGCGGCAGATCTTCGCAATCTGGCGCTCCAGGCCCCGTACACCGGCCTCGCGGGTGTAGTAGCGCACGATGTCACGGATCGTCTCAACTTCGAACTCGATCTCGCCCTTCTTCAGGCCGTTAGCCGAAATCTGCTTGGGCGCAAGGTATTTGACGGCGATGTTGATCTTCTCGTCTTCGGTGTAACCCGGCAGACGAATCACTTCCATCCGGTCCAGCAACGCTGGCGGGATGTTCATGGAGTTGGAGGTGCACAGGAACATTACGTCGGACAGGTCGTAGTCGACCTCCAGGTAATGGTCGTTGAAGTTGTGATTCTGCTCGGGGTCGAGCACTTCGAGCAACGCCGACGCCGGATCGCCACGCATGTCGCTGCCCATTTTGTCGATTTCATCGAGCAGGAACAGCGGATTGCGCACGCCGACTTTCGTCATCTTTTGAATCAATCTTCCTGGCATCGAACCGATGTAAGTCCGGCGATGACCACGGATTTCCGCTTCATCACGCACACCGCCGAGGGCCATGCGCACGAATTTACGGTTGGTGGCGTTGGCAATGGACTCAGCCAAGGAGGTTTTACCCACGCCAGGCGGCCCGACCAGGCACAGCACCGGACCACGAATCTTCTTCACGCGCTTTTGCACGGCGAGGTATTCGAGGATGCGTTCTTTGACTTCTTCGAGGCCATAATGGTCGGCGTCGAGAATGTCTTCAGCCCGGGCCAGGTCCAGACGCACCTTGGTCTGGGCCTTCCACGGCACCTGCACCAGCCAGTCGATATAGGAGCGCACCACGGTGGCTTCGGCCGACATCGGCGACATCTGCTTGAGCTTGTTCAGCTCGGCAGTGGCTTTGGCCAGGGCATCTTTCGGCAGGCCAGCGGCATCGATGCGCTTTTTCAGCTCTTCGATTTCGTTGTGGCCTTCCTCGCTGTCGCCGAGCTCTTTCTGAATGGCCTTCATCTGCTCATTCAGGTAGTACTCGCGCTGGCTGCGCTCCATTTGTTTCTTCACGCGACCACGGATGCGCTTCTCGACCTGCAACAGGTCGATTTCGGCATCCAGCAGCGCCAGCACGTGCTCAACACGCGCCGACAGATCAATGATTTCGAGAATGTCTTGCTTCTGCTCGATTTTCAGCGCCATGTGCGCCGCCATGGTGTCGACCAGGCGGCTTGGCTCATCGATGCTGTTGAGGGACGACAGGACTTCAGCCGGGACTTTCTTGCCCAACTGCACATACTGCTCGAATTGCGAGAGCAGGCTGCGTACAAACACTTCTGACTCGCGCTCAGGGGCCTCGACTTCGTCGATCAGCGCCACTTCAGCGCGCAGGTGGCCATCCACCTCCATGAAGCGCTCAACCGCACCACGCTGCTCACCTTCCACCAGCACCTTGACGGTGCCATCAGGCAGCTTGAGCAATTGCAGCACGGTAGCAATGGTACCAACGCGATACAGGGCGTCTTCGCCTGGATCATCATCAGCAGGATTCTTCTGGGCCAACAGCAGGATCTGCTTGTCGCCCGTCATCGCGGCCTCGAGGGCTTCGATAGACTTCTCGCGCCCCACGAACAGCGGGATAACCATGTGCGGATAGACGACGACATCACGCAACGGCAGGAGAGGCAATTCGATGGTGGTCTTCATGATTTCGCCTCTATGACAGATGAAAAATAAGCTTGAAGCCAAGATGGGGGCTGCATGCAAAAAAAACAAGCTTATTGCCAGCAGTTAAACGCAGTAAACGCTTCGGGGCAAAAAACGTTGTAAAAACAAAGGGGCCCCTGAAGGCCCCTTGTTTATACCGAAACTGCGAGACGCTTACGCGTCGGGCGCAGCCTTGGCAGCCGGCTCACTGTTTTCGTAGATATACAGTGGCTTGGACTTACCTTCTATGACGCTTTCGTCGATCACCACTTTACTCACCTCGGACTGCGAGGGGATTTCGTACATGGTGTCGAGCAACACGCCTTCCAGAATCGAACGCAGGCCACGTGCACCGGTCTTGCGCTCCAGTGCCCGCTTGGCCACCGATTTAAGAGCGTCAGTACGGAACTCAAGGTCTACACCCTCCATCTCGAACAGCTTGGCGTATTGCTTGGTCAAGGCGTTTTTCGGCTCGGTGAGGATCTGAATCAGAGCAGCCTCATCCAGCTCGTCCAACGTGGCCAGGACCGGCAGACGACCCACGAACTCCGGGATCAAACCGAACTTGACCAGATCGTCGGGCTCGACCTCACGCAGGGATTCGCCAACCTTCTTGCCTTCTTCCTTGCTGCGGACTTCGGCACTGAAACCGATGCCGCCGCGAGTCGAACGCTGCTGGATGACTTTTTCCAGACCGGAGAACGCACCACCACAGATAAACAGGATGTTGCGCGTATCGACCTGAAGGAATTCCTGCTGCGGGTGCTTGCGACCACCTTGTGGTGGTACGGAAGCGACCGTGCCTTCGATCAGTTTCAACAGGGCCTGCTGCACGCCTTCACCGGAAACGTCCCGGGTGATCGACGGGTTGTCCGACTTGCGCGAAATCTTGTCGATTTCGTCGATGTAGACAATACCCATCTGGGCTTTCTCTACGTCGTAGTCGCACTTCTGCAGCAACTTCTGAATGATGTTCTCGACATCTTCGCCCACGTAGCCAGCCTCGGTGAGGGTGGTGGCGTCGGCGATCGTGAACGGAACGTTCAGCAGGCGAGCGAGGGTTTCTGCAAGCAGGGTCTTACCCGAGCCTGTAGGACCGATCAGCAGGATGTTGCTCTTGCCGAGTTCAACTTCGTCGCCTTTCTTGTCACGCTGGTTCAAGCGCTTGTAGTGGTTGTACACCGCTACGGCCAGAACCTTCTTTGCACGCTCTTGACCAATCACGTACTGATCAAGGATGCCGCTGATTTCTTTAGGCGAAGGCAATTTATGCGCGCTGCTTTCGGCCTGGGCTTCCTGCACCTCCTCACGGATGATGTCATTGCACAGGTCGACGCACTCGTCGCAGATAAAGACCGAGGGGCCGGCAATCAATTTGCGTACTTCATGCTGGCTCTTGCCACAGAAGGAGCAATAGAGCAGCTTGCCGTTGTCCTCGCCGTTGCGGGTGTCAGTCATTCGTTCGATCCAAATCCGATAGGCTTGCAACACAAGATGAAGGCTTATGCGGGCTTTTTCAAGCCCGCCGGTGGTCGGACATGCCGACCAGCCCTATTTTGAGCGGCTTATATTAAGCGGGGCGCTGATTGATCACTGCGTCGATCAGGCCATAGGCTTGCGCGGCTTCGGCACTCATGAAGTTGTCGCGGTTGGTATCGCGCTCGATTTCTTCCAGGGTGCGCCCGCTGTGCTTGGCCATCAGCGTGTTGAGACGCTCACGAATAAACAGGATTTCCTTGGCATGGATTTCGATGTCCGACGCCTGGCCCTGGAAACCGCCCAGTGGCTGGTGAATCATCACGCGCGAGTTAGGCAGGCAGAAACGCTTGCCTTGGGCACCGGCGGTCAGCAGGAATGCGCCCATGCTGCAGGCTTGGCCAATGCAGGTGGTCGACACGTTCGGCTTGATGAACTGCATGGTGTCGTAGATCGACATGCCTGCGGTCACCGAACCGCCTGGGGAGTTGATGTAGAGATGGATGTCCTTGTCCGGGTTTTCCGCTTCAAGGAACAGCAGCTGCGCACAGATCAGGTTGGCCATGTAGTCCTCTACGGGGCCTACCAGAAAGATCACTCGCTCCTTAAGCAGGCGCGAGTAGATGTCGTAGGCGCGTTCGCCACGAGCGGACTGCTCGACAACCATCGGGACCAGGCCGCCAGCGGCCTGGATATCAGAGTTCTGCTGAATATAGGAATTACGGAACATGCTCTGCAGTTACTCCCAAATAGTCATGTCTTGAAAACGCATAAGCCAGCGCGAGGCTGGCTTATGGTTGAATTTCCAACGAGTTGGACAATCAGTCGGCTTGTGCTGCTTCCGCCGGTTTGACTGCTTCTTCGTAAGAGACCGCTTTATCGGTCACCTTAGCCTTCTGCAGAACAGTATCCACAACTTGTTCTTCCAGCACAACCGAACGCACTTCGTTCAGCTGCTGATCGTTCTTGTAGTACCAAGCCACGACCTGCTCAGGCTCCTGGTAGGCCGAAGCCATTTCCTGGATCATTTCGCGAACGCGGTCTTCGTCAGGCTTGAGGTCGAACTGCTTGACCACTTCAGCCACGATCAGGCCCAGCACGACGCGGCGCTTGGCTTGCTCTTCGAACAGTTCAGCGGGCAGCTGATCAGGCTTGATGTTGCCACCAAACTGCTGAACAGCCTGTACGCGCAGGCGATCCACTTCGTTGGACAGCAGGGCCTTAGGCACTTCGATCGCATTGGCGGCCAGCAGACCGTCCATGACCTGGTTCTTGACCTTGGACTTGATGGCCTGACGCAGCTCGCGCTCCATGTTCTTGCGAACTTCGGTGCGGAAGCCTTCGATGCCGGTTTCCTTGATGCCGAATTGAGCGAAGAACTCTTCGTTCAGCTCTGGCAGCTTAGGCTCGGAAACGCTGTTGACGGTCACGGTGAACTCGGCGGCTTTGCCAGCCAGGTCCAGGTTCTGGTAGTCAGCAGGGAACGTCAGGTTCAGAACGCGCTCTTCGCCGGCCTTGGCGCCAACCAGGCCGTCTTCGAAACCGGGGATCATGCGGTTGGAACCCAGCACCAGCTGAGTACCCTTGGCCGAGCCGCCAGCGAATACTTCGCCGTCAACCTTGCCAACGAAATCGATGTTCAGCTGGTCTTCGTTCTGGGCAGCACGGTCGGCCACTTCAAAACGGGTATTCTGCTTGCGCAGGATTTCCAGCATGTTGTCCAGGTCCGAATCAGCCACTTCGGCGCTCAGACGCTCGATTTCGATACCGTCGAAACCGGCCACTTCAAATTCAGGGAACACTTCGAACGTTGCAACGTATTCCAGGTCCTTGCCAGCTTCCAGGGACTTAGGTTCGATCGAAGGCGAACCCGCTGGGTTCAGCTTGTGCTCAACAACGGCTTCATAGAAAGAAGCCTGGATCACGTCACCTACAGCTTCCTGGCGCGCATCGGCACCAAAGCGGCGCTTGATTTCGCTCATTGGCACTTTGCCTGGACGGAAACCAGCGATCTTGGCCTTCTGGGCAGTCTGCTGCAGACGCTTGTTGACCGCAGTCTCGATACGCTCGGCCGGCACGGTGATGCTCAGGCGACGCTCGATAGCAGTAGTATTTTCAACAGAAACTTGCATGGATATTCCTCGTTGCACAGACGTTAGCCGGCCATTTCCGACCCCAATCAAGGGCATGCATTCTAGTGGGTCAAACTCAAGAAGTCACCCTACTGGAAATACGCCCGAAAACAGCCGGCAATTTATCGGTACGAAGGCACTGCTGCACCTCGCCCCGGTGACAAATACAACCCATCACGCCAGGGCTCTGCGCCGCCCCTTCTATATATAGAAGAAGTCGTCATGCATCTCCCTGACGGCCAACCCCGCAAACAGGGCTGGCAGGCAGCGCAGCATCATCGAGATACATAAATACGACGAAACGCCCTGCCGTCGCGCCTCATTACCTGCAGCCGCTGGATATTTCGAACCGCTGAAACCAAAAAAGGCGCCAGACTGTTAAATCTGGCGCCTTTCGAATATGGGGTGGACGAAGGGGATCGAACCCTCGACAACGGGAGTCACAATCCCGTGCTCTACCAACTGAGCTACGCCCACCATATTGCGTTAACAAAGAAACCAAACCACTTCTTTGTTGAGCCCTACCCTGCGTTTCGACAGGGCCAGGCTTTATTTGGTGCGGATGAAGAGACTCGAACTCTTACGCCTCGCGGCGCTGGAACCTAAATCCAGTGTGTCTACCAATTCCACCACATCCGCGCTTGAAGCTCTTAAAGCAAAGGCGCCAGACGATTAATCTGGCGCCTTTTAAAATATGGGGTGGACGAAGGGGATCGAACCCTCGACAACGGGAGTCACAATCCCGTGCTCTACCAACTGAGCTACGCCCACCATATAGCGCTACTTGTGCCAAAGCTGCCTAATGGCGCACCCGGCAGGACTCGAACCTGCGACCATCCGCTTAGAAGGCGGATGCTCTATCCAGCTGAGCTACGGGCGCCTTATTAATCTGTACTCTTGGAGGATTACAAACTAAGTGCTTCCAGCCTTACAGAACAACACGTTATTCTGCTCGACCTTCTTAACCAGTGCTAGGCTGTGCCCGACAAGTGCGACGAATAGTATAGACGCCCTCGAAACCCGTCAAATCTTTTTTGAAAAAAATTCATTTTATTTAAGGGGTTAGGGCAATTTGCAGACCAAGCGCCTTTGCCCTAACGTCCTGGCATGCGAGAATGCGCGCACTTTTCTTCCCCCTCTCGATGGTTAATCACGCGTAATGACTGCACAACTTATCGACGGCAAATCAATCGCCGCCAGCCTGCGCCAGCAGATCGCCAAACGAGTCACCGAGCGCAGCCAGCAAGGCCTGCGCACGCCGGGCCTCGCGGTGATCCTGGTCGGCAGCGATCCTGCCTCTCAGGTTTATGTCTCGCACAAGCGTAAAGACTGTGAAGAGGTCGGCTTTATTTCCAAGGCCTACGACTTGCCTTCCGAGACCACCCAGCAGGCCCTTACCGACCTGATCGACGGCCTCAACGACGACCCGAAGATCGATGGCATCCTGCTGCAACTGCCATTGCCCGAGCATTTGGACGCCTCCAAATTACTGGAGCGCATTCGGCCCGACAAAGACGTCGACGGTTTCCACCCTTATAACGTCGGCCGCCTGGCCCAGCGCATTCCGCTGCTGCGCCCGTGCACACCAAAAGGCATCATGACCCTGCTGGAAAGCACCGGTGTCGACCTGTATGGCCTCGATGCAGTAGTGGTCGGCGCCTCCAACATCGTCGGCCGCCCGATGGCAATGGAGCTGTTGCTGGCCGGCTGCACCGTGACCGTCACCCACCGCTTTACCAAAGACCTGGCAGGCCACGTCGGCCGCGCCGACCTGGTCGTGGTTGCCGCCGGCAAGCCCGGACTGGTCAAAGGTGAATGGATCAAGGAAGGTGCGATCGTCATCGACGTGGGCATCAACCGCCAGGATGACGGCAAGCTGGTGGGCGACGTGGTGTACGACACCGCCCTGCCCCGCGCTGGCTGGATCACCCCGGTACCCGGTGGTGTCGGCCCGATGACGCGCGCTTGCCTGCTGGAAAACACTCTGTACGCCGCAGAGACCCTGCACGCTTAATAACCAGCCGTACTGAAAAAGCCCTGCTTTATCGCAGGGCTTTTTATTGCCCGCAATAAATCCTGTTTTTTCTTAGTTTTTAAGAACTTTCATCGGGTTCTAGAAGAACATTCGACAGTTTCTGATCCATACTCCTAAAATGTAACGGCATTTATCAAAAAACCGTTCCCGAACGGTATTTCCTTACTTTTTAGCGAGTTCATCCGCGTGAAAATTCGTCTTTCTCTCGTCAGCCTATTATTTGCTTTCACAGGCACCTTTGCGCACGCCGCCGAAACCACCCAGGCCCCGCGTGACACGTCCAAACTGCAAATCGCTTCCGGCAGCGCCATGCTGGTGGACCTGCAAACCAACAAGGTCATCTATTCCAGCAACCCGGACGTGGTCGTCCCCATCGCCTCGGTGAGCAAGTTGATGACTGGTCTGGTGGTATTGGAAGCCAAGCAGAACATGGATGAATACATCGACATCAACATCAAGGACACGCCGGAAATGAAAGGTGTGTTTTCCCGCGTGAAGATCGGCAGCGAGATGCCGCGCAAAGAGATGCTGCTGATCGCGCTGATGTCCTCGGAAAACCGTGCCGCCGCCAGCCTGGCGCACCACTATCCGGGTGGTTACCCGGCATTTATCGCGGCGATGAATGCCAAAGCCAAGGCGTTGGGCATGACCAGCACCCATTACGTCGAGCCCACTGGCCTGTCGATCCACAACGTGTCCACTGCCCGTGACCTGAGCAAACTGCTCGCCGCCGCGCGTCACTACCCGTTGCTGAGCCAGTTGAGCACCACCAAGGAAAAGACCGTGTCGTTCCGCAAGCCCAACTACACCCTGGGCTTCTCCAACACAGACCACCTGATCAACCGCGCCAACTGGGACATCAAGTTGACCAAGACCGGCTTCACCAACCAAGCCGGCCACTGCCTGGTGCTGGTGACCAACATGGGCAACCGCCCGGTGTCGCTGGTAATCCTGGATGCCTTCGGCAAATTCACCCACTTTGCCGATGCCAGCCGTATCCGCAATTGGGTCGAGACCGGCAAGAGCGGTTCGGTGCCGGATGTGGCGCTGCGCTACAAGGCTGACAAGAACCTGAAGAATCGTCCCAACGCCGCCGAAGTACGCCGCTAACCGCAGCCACCTTAATGCAGGAGCTGGCTTGTGTGGGAACTGGCTTGCCTGCGCTAGCATCACCGCGGTGTAACTGAACCACCCCAGTGCCTGCATCGCGGGCAAGCCCGGCTCCCACAGGTTCCGGTGCACACATTGGCACCTCGGGGCTGGCTGTTACTTTTTCTCCGCCAACACCTTCAGCGCCTGCGCCGCCGCCCGCTCCTGACCGGCTTGAGCCGTCGCATTCGCCGAGTCCCGCCACCGTTGTGCATCCACATTGGCTGGCAACTGGCTCGGGCGCTGGGTGAGGATTGCCCAACTGCCGGCGCTTTTCCATTTGGACTCAAAGTCGCTGAAGCTCATCAACAGACGCCGATCCATTCCCGATCGCAGCAACACTGTGCTTTTTTGCTGGTTGAACCCCACCACGACCACATAGTGCGCATCCGACCACAACCCACCGCCAACCCGCGCCATCACCGGATATCCCGCCGCCACCTGGGCCAGCACTGCCGTCAGCTTGGCATCCAGCGGATACACCATCAGGCCGTAATCACGCGCCAACACCTGCATGTTGCGCTCCAGGTCCGCTTCGCCGCCCGGCAAATGCAGCGGTTTATCCAATAGCCCCGGTGTCATGACAATGCCTTGTTGCGACAGCATGCTGGCTAAAGACGTTGGACCGCCCTGATATGCCTCGCTGCGAAAAGTCGGCACGCCGGTGAGCTCGACACGCTCCGGCAGGCCCGCCAGTCTCGACGGGGTGGAGGAACACGCCGCAAGGCCCAGGGCACACGCGAGGAACAAGGATGTTTTAAGGTTCGACCGTAACCGCAATTTTCGACTCTCTTGATCAACTGCCGGTAAGGGGCCTGATCATAGCCCAATCACGTTTAAGTAGGCGCGGGCTTGCTCGCGAAAAACCTGAGGGTGCCGGGTCAATCCAGATAGCCCGCCTTACCGTTGACGTGTTTCACGCGCAAGCTCGTGCCTACAAAGGTCGTGGATATAGCAAAGAAGTTGGACAGACACGACCATTGGTCAATAGCAGGCAACCGTCAGGTAGCTAGACTGTCCATTGAGAAGACTGTGTGTGCCCCGAGGGGGCGAAAGGAGGCCCGAATGAGCCTTGCAACAACGATTGTCCTGTTGATCTGCGGTTGGCTGGCGGTGGCCGGCGCCATGTTGTGGGGGGTGCTGCGCATCACCCGTCGGCACCATCACCCCCAGGTCAGACCCGCTGCACCCGCCAAACCCCATAAGGTGGCAGCGCATCACGCCTAGCCAGGCATGCAATTGAAGTCCTGAGTCGCCGCCACTTCCTTGCCGTGACCATCCATCAAGGATGCGCGCACGGTGGTGCCCAGGCTCGACTCCACCAGGGTGTAGTGCTCACCCGCCTTGAAGTGCTTGTACTCGACCCGCCCTTGGCAGTCCTGCTGGTTGTCGTCGCCTGGCTCTTCCTCGAACAGCGTTACATCCAGGCGATGGTCTCCCGGCGTCACTTCGAAGAAACGTCCGTCATCCACGCGATGACCGTCCACGCGCTCAGCCATCAGGTCGTTGGGGGCTTCTTCTTTCAAACCGATCCACGCTTCGCTCGGGTCCGCCTTGGGGATCGGGCCGGCGCACGCCGACAACAACAGCACAGCACCGAGGGCGGGGATCAACAAAAGAGGTTTGAGTGACATGGCAGGGCTCCAAAGAAGGACTATGTGTCCGGTGGGCTACAAGCTTGAGGAGCCACCCTGTGTAGAACAAATGAATACATATGAAACGATCTTCAGCCCCTTCCTAAATGTTCCTTCACCTGACTGAAAGGTGCGTGTTAGGTGGGTCGCGTGAGACTGCCGGGGTTTGCAATCCTGCTCCTTTCGGAGGTTTCACGCATGCTCGGGCTGGTAAAGACCGCACTGCAAAAGCCGTACACGTTTATCGTGTTGGCCATATTCATCTGCATCATCGGGCCGATGGCGGCCCTGCGTACCCCCACTGACGTTTTCCCGGACATCGGCATCCCCGTGGTTGCCGTGGTCTGGCAGTACAACGGCCTGTCGCCGGACGCCATGGCCGGTCGGGTGATCTATACCTACGAACGCTCCCTGAGCACCACCGTCAACGACATCGAACACATCGAGTCGCAATCCCTGCCCGGCATGGGCATCGTCAAGATCTTCTTCCAACCCGGCGTGGATATCCGCACCGCCAACGCCCAGGTGACGGCGGTGTCACAAACCGTGCTCAAGCAGATGCCGCCAGGCATCACGCCGCCGCTGATCCTCAACTACAGCGCCTCCACGGTGCCAATCCTGCAAATGGCGTTCTCCAGCCCCAGCCTCTCGGAAGCAAAGATCCGCGACTTGGTGCAGAACAACATTCGCCTGCCCCTGAGCGCCCTGCCCGGTCTGGCCATGCCCACACCGATGGGTGGCAAGCAACGCCAGATCACCTTGGACCTCGACCCACAGGCGTTGGCTGCCAAAGGCTTGTCAGCCCAGGACGTGGGCAACGCCCTGGCGTTGCAGAACCAGATCATCCCGGTGGGCACCGCCAAACTCGGCCCCAACGAATACACGATCCTGCTCAACAACAGCCCCAAGGCCATTGATGAGCTCAATGACCTGCCGATCAAGACCGTCGACGGCGCGCTGATCACCATCGGCCAAGTCGCCCACGTGCGGGATGGTTCGCCGCCACAGACCAATATCGTGCGCGTCGACGGTCACCGTGCGGTACTGATGCCGGCACTGAAAAACGGCAGCATCTCCACCCTGTCGATTATCGACGGCATCCGCCAGATGCTGCCGCGTATCAACGAAACCCTGCCGCCGTCGCTGAAGACCTCGTTGCTGGGTGACGCCTCGGTGTTCGTCAAGCAATCCGTGGGCAGCGTGGCCCAGGAGGGTATCATCGCGGCGTTGCTGACCAGTGCGATGATCCTGCTGTTCCTCGGCAGCTGGCGCTCCACGATCATTATCGCCGCATCGATTCCCCTGGCAGTGCTGTCGGCCATCGCGCTGCTGGCGGTCAGCGGGCAAACCCTCAACGTGATGACCCTCGGCGGACTGGCGTTGGCAGTGGGGATCCTGGTGGACGATGCCACGGTGACCATCGAGAACATCAACTGGCACCTGGAGCAAGGCAAGGCGGTGAAGACCGCGATCCTCGACGGCGCCGCGCAGATAGTCGGACCGGCGTTCGTCTCGCTGCTGTGTATCTGCATCGTGTTCGTGCCGATGTTCCTGTTGCAAGGCATCGCCGGCTACCTGTTCCGGCCGATGGCCCTGGCGGTGATCTTTGCCATGGCCAGCTCGTTCATTCTCTCGCGCACACTGGTGCCGACCCTGGCGATGTTCCTGCTCAAGCCCCATGTACCGGAGCAAGGCGCGGGCCATCACCCGGAAGATGAATTCATCAACCACCACGAGGGCGAGCAGCACACCCAACAACGCAATGCCGTGCTGCAAGGGGTGCTGAACTTCCAGCAGGGCTTCGAGCGGCACTTCTCGAATATCCGCGACACGTACCATGGCCTATTGACGTTGGCGCTGGGCAATCGCAAGCGCTTTATCGTCGGTTTCCTCGCCTGCGTGCTCGCGTCGTTCCTGCTGCTGCCCAGTCTGGGCCAAGACTTTTTCCCGGCCACCGACGCCGGCGCCCTGGCCCTTCACGTGAGGTTGCCGCTGGGCACGCGCATTGAAGAAAGCGCAGCCGCGTTCGACCGTATCGAAGCGCGGATTCGAGAGGTGATTCCTGCCGAGGAACTCGACACTATCGTCGACAATATCGGCATCCCGCTCAGCGGCATCGACATGGCCTACAGCAGCAGCGGCACCATCGGCCCGCAGGACGGCGATATCCAGGTCACGCTGAAAAAAGACCACGCGCCCACCGCCGACTACGTGAAGAAGCTGCGTGAAGCCCTGCCGCAAAGTTTCCCCGGCAGCCACTTCGCGTTTCTACCGGCAGACATCAGCAGCCAGATCCTCAACTTCGGCGCCCCGGCCCCGCTGGACGTGAAAATATCCGGGCGCAGCGATGAAGAAAACCGGGCCTATGCGGTGGAACTGGAGCGACGACTGCAACATGTACCGGGCATTGCCGACCTGCGAATCCAGCAGTCCACCGGCTATCCGTCCCTGCAGGTAAACGTCGACCGCCTGCGCGCCAATGGCCTGGGCATCACCGAGCGTGACGTGACCAACAGCATGGTCGCCTCCCTGGCCGGCAGCTCCCAAGTGGCCCCGACCTTTTGGCTCAATCCGGCCAACGGCGTGTCGTATTCAATCGTCGCCGCGACGCCGCAATACCGTCTCGACAGCTTGCCGTCACTGGAAGCCTTGCCGGTGACCGGCGCGGGTGGTCAGTCGCAGATCCTCGGCGGTGTGGCAAGTATTTCCAGGGTGGAAAGCCCCGCGGTAGTGACCCACTACAACATCGAACCGACCCTGGACCTGTACGCCAACGTGCAAGGCCGCGACCTCGGCGGCGTGGCCCGCGATGTGCAAAAGGTACTGGATGACACCGCGGCCATGCGCCCCAAAGGCGCAGTGATCAGCCTGCATGGGCAGATCGATGCGCTGCATGAAGCCTTCAGTGGCTTGAGCTTCGGCCTGCTCGGTGCTGTGGTGCTGATCTACCTGCTGATCGTGGTCAACTTCCAGTCCTGGGCCGATCCGTTCGTGATCATCACGGCGTTACCGGCCGCACTGGCGGGAATCGTGTGGATGCTGTTCCTCAGCGGCACCTCGCTGTCGGTGCCGGCACTGACCGGCGCCATCCTGTGCATGGGGGTGGCCACCGCCAACTCGATCCTGGTGGTGAGTTTCTGCCGTGAACGCCTGGCCGAACACGGCGATGCACTCAAAGCCGCGATGGAGGCCGGTTATACGCGTTTCCGCCCGGTGTGCATGACCGCCCTGGCAATGATCATCGGCATGCTGCCCCTGGCCATTTCCGAGGAACAAAACGCCCCCCTTGGCCGGGCTGTGATCGGTGGGTTGATCTTCGCCACCATCGCCACCCTGCTGTTTGTACCCGTGGTCTTCAGTCTGATCCACGGGCGCCACCCAACTCGCGCTGTTGCAGGAG
This sequence comes from Pseudomonas simiae, assembly GCF_000934565.1. Lineage (NCBI taxonomy): Bacteria > Pseudomonadati > Pseudomonadota > Gammaproteobacteria > Pseudomonadales > Pseudomonadaceae > Pseudomonas > Pseudomonas simiae. The sequence continues at coordinate 3,795,394 of NZ_CP010896.1, forward strand.
AAACCCCACATGTCGTCTGATCACAAACCCTCGCGCAAGCGTCTGATGCTCATGGGTGTCGGCGGCCTGACCCTGGCCGCCCTGTTGGTCGCCAATGGCCTGCATGCCCGCACGCTGCACGAACAATCGGTCACCGCCTGGACAGAGACTGCAGCGATCCCGCAAGTGCGGGTGTTCCAACCGCAACAGAACGCCGCCGGCGACACCCTGCGCTTGCCGGCGCACCTGGAAGCCTGGAGCAAGGCGCCCATCCATGCCCGCGTCAGCGGCTACCTGAAGGACTGGAAAGCCGACATAGGTACGCAGGTGAAAGCCGGGCAAATCCTGGCCGAAATCGACAGCCCGGACCTGGACCAGCAAATGGCGCAAACCCACGCCCGGCTGATTCAGGAACAGGCCAACGCACGCCTGGCGCAAACCACCGCCACGCGCTGGCAAAACCTGATCGCCAGCCACTCGGTATCACGCCAGGAAGCCGATGAGAAAACCTCCAACGCTGCAGCCGCCAAGGCCAATGCCGAAGCCGCCGCTGCCGACTATGCGCGGCTGTCCGCACTGGAAAGCTACAAAACCATCCGCGCACCATTCGCCGGCACCATCACCGCACGCAACACCGATATCGGCCAGTTGATCAAGGCCGATACCGACAGTGACCCGGAATTGTTCAACATTGCCGACACCCATCAATTGCGTCTGTACGTACCGGTGCCGCAGAACTACGCGGCGGTCATCCATCCCGGCCTTGAAGCTGAACTGACGGTGCCCGAGCATCCCGGCGAGCACTTCAAGGCGCGCCTGATCGGCGACTCCACCGCCATCGACCGCCGCTCCGGCACCCTGCTTGCGCAGTTCGTTGCGGACAACCCCAACGGTGAATTGCTGCCCGGTGACTACGCCGAAGCGACGCTGCCGATTCCGGCGGACACCCATGGCGTGAGCATTCCGGCCAGCGCCCTCATTTTTCGCGCCCAAGGTACTCAGGTCGCTGTGCTTGACGCGCACAATCATGTGCATCTGCAAACCATCCACATCGGCCTGGATCTCGGTGAACGCCTGGTGATCGACCAGGGCCTGAAACCGGTCGATCGTGTAGTCGACAACCCGCCCGACGCCCTGCGTGAAGGTGACCCGGTGCAACTGGCCGATGCCTCGGGAGGTGCGCATGCGCCCAAGGCTTAAACCTCTCACTGCCTTGATGCTGCTGGCATTGCAGGGTTGCTCCATGGCCCCAACCTACCAGGTGCCTGCGGTTGACTTGCCCGCCGGCTACCGCGAACAGACCAGCGACGGCCCGTGGCACAGCGCGCAACCGTCCGACCAACTGGCGCCCGAGTGGTGGACGCTCTACAACGATTCGCGCCTGAACGACCTGCAACAGCAACTGCTCAAGGCCAACCCGGATTTGGCCGCGGCACTGGCGCATTTCGATGCGTCCCAGGCGTATGCCAGCCAACTGCATGCCGGGCTGTTCCCGCAGATCACTGCCAGCGCGCAACCGTTGCGCCAGCGGCAATCGGATTCGCGACCGCTGAGGGGCGATACGCAACCCTCGGTGTACAACAGCAATACCGCGGGCTTTTCACTGAGCTACGACCTGGACCTGTGGGGCAAAATCCGCAACCAGGTCGCGGCGGGCGATGCCCAGGCGCAGGCATCCGGCGATGACTTGGCGGTGGCACGCCTGAGCCTTCAGCATCAGTTGGCGACGTTGTATGTGCAGCTCAATGGGCTGGATGCGCAGGCGCGTATTCTCGACCGTTCGCTGGATGATTTCCGCCAGGCGCTACAGCTGACCCGTAGCCGCTATGAAGGCCAGATTGCCTCGGAGCTGGACCTTACACGCGCGCAGAATCAACTGGCCGAAGCCAAGGCGCAATGGGATGAAATACGCGGGCAGCGCAACCTGACCGAGCATGCGATTGGTGAGCTGGTGGGTGTGGCCGCCAGTGATTTTTCATTGTCGCCGAGCCCGCAATTGATCTCCTTGCCGGGGATACCCTCGCAATTGCCAAGCCACCTGCTGCAACGCCGCCCGGACATTGCAGCGGCAGAGCGACGGGTGTTTGCGGCCAACGCCAACATCGGCGTGGCCAAGGCGGCGTGGTACCCGGATTTCAGTCTGACGGGGTTGATTGGCGGGCAGACGCAAGGGGTCGGCAACCTGCTGTCCGCCGGCAATCGCTATTGGGCATTGGGGCCATTGGTCAACTTGCCGATCTTCGATGGCGGTCGCCTAAGTGCCAACGAACGCCAAGCCAAGGCCGAGTTTGAAGAGGCATCGGCGCACTACCGCAGCCAGGTGCTGAAAGCCGTGCGCGAAGTGGAGGACAACCTGGCTCAGCTGCGCGACTTGCAGCAAGAGGCACAGGATGAGCAGGCAGCGGCGGATGCGGCACAGCACACTCAATCGCTGGCGATGAACAGCTACCAGGCCGGGGCCGTGAGCTACCTGGACGTGGTGACCGCGCAGACGGCAGCGCTGCAGGCGCAACGGACCTTGCAGGCGGTGCAGACACGGCAACTGCAAGCCAGTGTAGGGTTGGTGACTGCGCTCGGCGGGGGTTGGCACGCATCGAATTAAATGTGGGAGCTGGCTCGCCTGCGATGCCGGTGAGCCAGTCGCCGAATCAACGGGTTGATGCCCCCTTTCGCAGGCAAGCCAGCTCGCACTTTCCTGATTGTGGGGAATCAAGGAGTCAACGTTGACTCGCTCACTTGCGGCCGGCTATCAAGATAAACACTGACCGCGGTGTAATCGCTGCCATTGGCATGTCGATACAGCGTACGGCTGTGGTAGTCCGAAACATCCCCCGCCACCGAGACAGTGATCGTTTGGCCTTGCACCTCAATCTTTGCCGATGCGTCACGCGTAATCAAAAATGGACTGGCACCTTCCAAAGCAGACAATACTTCTGTGTCAGTCCCAAAGGTGCGATAGACGTAGTATCGGTAGGTGAACGGAACAGTTGCCCCTCCACGATCATCCTTCACACCCTAGACGGACGCGTCATTGCTCAGAGGCGTGCGGAGTACAACCTCTGTCAATTGCGGGCGACTTGGCGAAAGAAGCCAGCCGCCGCCGATATACACCAAGCATAGCGCCAGCAGGATCGTGGTAACGATTGAGTAAAGCGACTTTTTAGTAGTTCCTGAATCTGGCATACGAAGGTTTGGGACATGTCTTTCGGGCCCGCCCTCGACAACGAAACCCTGCTGGTCAATGCCTCTCAGGATCTTGAATCCATCAATGCCATTGCCGCGAACCCGGTTTTTGAAGTCGATGGTCCGCAACGCAGTGTGGTGCGGGGGATTTGTCGGAGGGTGGAGGGCGTGCAGCTGTTGGTGGATCGAGTCGCAGATGGCACCAACGAGGCAATCTCCCAGTAACAGCATCGTCTGTCAGGGCGGCAAGCCCGGCTCCCACATTTTTAAGCTGTGAAGCCTTTCAAATGTGCGAGCTGGCTTGCCTGCGATTGCAGTGGACCAATCAGTAAACACCTAACTGAACCGCCGGGTTTCAGGCAGCGAGTTTGCCGTTGGCGATGGCTGCCGAGGCGGCGACCATGGCGCGCAGCAGCACCGCACACCCTGCCGCCAGGTCATCAGGTGCGGCATTCTCGATTTCGTTATGGCTGATGCCACCCTCACACGGCACAAAGATCATCCCTGCCGGACCGAGTTCGGCAACGAAGATCGCGTCGTGCCCTGCCCCGCTGACAATGTCCATGTTCGACAGGCCCAGGCCATTCGCCGCATTGCGCACAGCGTCCACGCAGCCTTTGTCGAAATACAGCGGCGGGAAGTCTGCGGTGGGTTCCATCTCGAAACTGAGTCCATGTTTGGCGCAGGTGTCTTCAATGACCTTGCGCACCTGCGCAATCATCGAATCCAGACGTGCCGGTTCCAGGTGCCGGAAGTCCAAGGTCATGCGCACTTCGCCTGGAATGACGTTGCGTGATCCCGGATAAGCCTGCAGGCAACCCACCGTCCCGCACGCATGAGGCTGGTGCCCCAGTGCCGCTGCGTTCACCGCCGCTACCACTGCCGCCGCGCCCACCAAGGCATCCTTGCGCAGGTGCATCGGCGTTGGTCCCGCATGCGCTTCAACTCCACGCAGTTTCAGGTCAAACCACTTCTGCCCGAGTGCGCCGAGCACCACGCCGATGGTTTTCTGCTCGTCCTCAAGAATCGGGCCCTGTTCGATGTGCGCCTCGAAATACGCACCCACTTTATGACCGCTTACCGCGCGCGAGCCCGCATAGCCAATCGCATTCAGCGCGTCGCCGACACTGACGCCATCCACATCCACCTTGGCCAAGGTGTCCGCCAAGGTGAATTTCTCGGCAAACACCCCCGAGCCCATCATGCACGGCGGAAAGCGCGAGCCTTCCTCATTGGTCCACACCACCACTTCCAGCGGCGCCTCGGTTTCTACCTTCAAATCATTGAGGGTGCGCAGCACTTCCACGCCGGCGAGTACGCCAAAGCAACCGTCAAACTTGCCACCGGTGGGCTGGGTGTCGATGTGGCTGCCGGTCATCACCGGTGGAAGGTTGGGATTGCGGCCGGGGCGCCGCGCGAAGATATTGCCGATGCCGTCGATGGTGACCGTGCAACCGGCTTCTTCGCACCACTTTACAAACAGGTCGCGGGCTTTGCGGTCGAGGTCGGTAAGCGCCAGGCGGCACACGCCGCCCTTGGGGGTGGCGCCAAGTTTGGCCAGGTCCATCAGCGACTGCCACAAGCGGTCGCGGTTGATGTGCTGATGGGTCGATTGCAGAACGTCGAGGGCAGCGTTCATGGGGATCTCCTCAGGCTACATTTCTTATGAATTGACTCACTCAACTGTGAGAGCTGGCGTGTGTGGGAGCTGGCTTGCCTGCGATACAGGCGGCTCGGTATTTCTGCCGAACTGAGGTGATGCAATCGCAGGCAAGCCAGCTCCCACATTGGCCGTGTTTACAGAGGTGACTTGGCGGCAACGGGGCTGATGCCACGCCTGGCATTCAGGCCGTAATACAACAACCCGCCCAAGGCCGAACCGGTAAACCAGCCATAGCTGTAGAACCAGCTGAACGCATCACTGCCCAGCGACAGCAAGGTCAGCACCACCGGCACGCCAAAGGCGATAAAGCCGCTCCAGTTCCACGCCGGGTACACGTCGTCGCGGTACAGACCGGCCAGGTCCAGTTGCTGTTTGCGGGTGATGAAGTAGTCCACCACCATGATCCCGGCGATCGGGCCCAGCAGGCTTGAGTAGCCCAGCAACCAGTTGGAATACACGGTTTCCAGGCTCACATCCGAGACGATCAAGCCGAGTTTTTTCAGCAGTTCATGGCCCATCAGCACCAACCCCACCAAACCGGTGAGGATCACCGCCGTGGTGCGGTTGATCAGCTTCGGCGCAATGTTCTGAAAGTCATTGGTGGGCGAGACGATGTTCGCCGCGGTGTTGGTGGACAAGGTCGCGACGATGATCAGCGCCATGGCCACGGCCACCCACACCGGGCTCTGGATATGCCCGATCAGGGTCACCGGATCGGACACGCTCACCCCGACCAGCTTGACCGAGGCAGCAGTCATGATCACGCCGAGGGCGGCGAACAGGAACATGGTCAGCGGCAAACCGAAGATCTGCCCGAGGATCTGGTCCTTCTGGCTTTTGGCGTAGCGGCTGAAGTCAGGAATATTCAAGGACAAGGTAGCCCAGAACCCCACCATCGCCGTCAGGCCAGCCATGAAGTAGCCCGTGAGGCTCGCACCTTCTGGACGCTTGGCCGGGATGGCCATCAGCTCGCTGAGGGACACATTGGGCATCGCCCATACCAGCAGGCCGATGCCCACCGCCACCAGCAGCGGCGCGGACAGGGTTTCCAAGCGCTTGATCGACTCGGCGCCACGTAACACCACCCACAGATTCAGGCACCAGAACATCATGAAACCGATCACTTCACCGGTGCCGCCTAGGGACTTCCACCCCTCGAAAATCGAGCCCAGGAACAGGTGAATCGCCAGCCCGCCAAACATCGTCTGGATACCAAACCAGCCACAGGCCACAAGCGCCCGGATCAGGCACGGCACGTTGGAACCCAGGATGCCGAACGACGAGCGCAACAAGACCGGGAACGGTATGCCGTACTGGGTGCCGGGGAAGGCGTTGAGGGTCAACGGAATCAGCACCACGATGTTGGCCAGCAGGATCGCCATCAGCGCTTCCCCCACCGACAGACCGAAGTACGCGGTGAGTACCCCGCCCAAGGTATAAGTGGGCACGCAGATCGACATGCCGACCCACAGCGCGGTGATGTGCCACTTGTTCCAGGTGCGTTCATGCACCTTGGTCGGTGCCATGTCGTGGTTATAGCGGGGGCTGTCGAGGACGTCGGGGCCGGCGTCGAGTTCGTACAGGCCGTTGCGTTCAATGACTTGCGATCTGTTCTGTTGCATGGCCGCTCCACGGTTTTTTCGAATTATTGTTGCTCGCCTGCAAGGTGTGTGCAGGTGGCCGGAGTACCTCGTAAACAACATGACATCACGGGCCCGGCCAGCCGCCACTGCACTCAATATCCGTGCCGACAACCGTTACCGCACCCACACCGCTTATATAACTTGCTGATGTTTATCAGCTTTCCGAGTGAGCCTTCGGAACTTGCCGCTTTACTCAGGCTAACTAAAGCGAAAGTTGGCCGAACCATCAGGACTCAATCTGGTGCAACACAATTATTTTTATTTTCCCGCCCCGTCAAGAGGCAAGTCTCAAGCGTCTGATTTGCAATAAGAAATGTTGCTCAATTTAAGAACCTGTCAAGTGCGTCAAAATGGTGAGTGCACGCTACATTTTGGTGAATTTCATTTTTTATCCTTAATAATCAACTAGTTATCATTGATATAAGCTTATGAAAAATCTTCTTGCTCAATCGAAAAACTCGGGCTAGTTTCTATTCCTGTCACCGATGACAGGAATTAATCGATCATCGGTAAGCAGCATTACAACATTTAGAACTGGCACAAGCCGGTCAAGCCTGTGAGGAACTCGACATGTCGCTGTTGATCCGTGGCGCCACCCTTGTTACCCATGATGAAAGTTATCGCGCCGATGTGTTATGCGCGGGCGGTCTAATTCGGGCTATTGGTACGAATCTGGATATTCCCGCCGGTACTGAAATACTCGATGGCAGCGGCCAATACCTGATGCCCGGCGGCATCGACCCTCATACCCATATGCAACTGCCCTTCATGGGCACTGTGGCCAGTGAAGACTTTTTCAGTGGCACGGCGGCAGGTCTGGCGGGCGGCACCACATCGATCATCGACTTTGTGATTCCCAACCCACAGCAATCCCTGTTGGAAGCGTTTCACCAGTGGCGCGGCTGGGCGGAAAAATCCGCTTCAGACTACGGCTTCCACGTAGCGATCACTTGGTGGAGCGAACAGGTACGTGAAGAAATGGCCGAGTTGGTGAGTCAGCACGGCATCAACAGCTTCAAGCACTTCATGGCCTACAAGAACGCAATCATGGCGGCGGACGACACCTTGGTCGCCAGCTTCGAACGCTGCCTGGAACTGGGCGCGGTGCCCACCGTGCATGCGGAAAACGGCGAGCTGGTGTACCACCTGCAACGCAAGCTGATGGCCCAGGGCATCACCGGGCCCGAGGCGCATCCGCTGTCGCGCCCTTCGCAAGTCGAGGGCGAAGCGGCCAGCCGCGCAATCCGCATCGCCGAGACCATCGGCACGCCGCTCTATCTGGTGCATGTGTCCACCAAAGAGGCGTTGGATGAAATCACCTACGCCCGCAGCAAAGGCCAACCGGTCTATGGCGAAGTCCTCGCCGGCCACCTGCTGCTGGACGACAGCGTCTACCAGCACCCGGACTGGCAGACCGCCGCCGGTTACGTGATGAGCCCGCCGTTCCGCCCACGCGGGCATCAGGAAGCGCTGTGGCACGGCCTGCAATCCGGCAACCTGCACACCACTGCCACCGACCACTGCTGCTTTTGCGCCGAGCAAAAAGCCGCCGGCCGTGACGACTTCAGCAAAATCCCCAACGGCACCGCCGGCATCGAAGACCGTATGGCCTTGTTGTGGGATGAAGGGGTCAACACCGGGCGCCTGTCGATGCAGGAGTTTGTCGCGCTGACCTCCACCAACACTGCGAAGATCTTCAATCTCTACCCGCGCAAAGGTGCGATCCGTGTGGGCGCGGATGCCGACCTGGTGCTGTGGGACCCCGAGGGGACGCGGACCATTTCCGCCAAGACCCACCATCAGAAAGTCGACTTCAACATCTTCGAAGGCAAGACCGTGCGCGGCGTGCCGAGCCATACCATCAGCCAGGGCAAGCTGGTCTGGGCCGATGGCGACCTGCGCGCCGAGCGCGGGGCCGGGCGGTATGTAGAGCGGCCGACGTACCCGCCGGTGTTCGAGCAGTTGAGCAAGCGCGCAGAGCGTTCCAGGCCCACTGCTGTGAAGCGCTGAAAACGGCCTTAGGCCTGTCGCGGGCAAGCCCGGCTCCCACATTTTAACCCTGTGAACCCGATGCATGTGGGAGCTGGCTTGCCTGCGAAGAGGCCAGCACAGGCAACAAAAAAACCAATGCCCATCAGAGGCAGCACCTCAATCACCGTGAGGCCAAAACCGTGATCCAGACCCTGACCCACCTCCCCCATCCCCACGAAGACGGGGCCACCCTCGCCAGCCATTTCACCGACCTGGCACCGCCTCTCAACGCCCGCCAGGCACAACTGGAAGCCTCGCGCTGCCTGTATTGCTACGACGCGCCGTGCGTGAATGCGTGCCCCAGCGAAATCGACATCCCGTCGTTTATCCGCAACATCCACACCGAAAACGTACAAGGCGCGGCGCAAAAAATCCTCTCGGCCAACATTCTCGGCGGCAGTTGCGCCAGGGTCTGCCCCACCGAGATCCTCTGCCAGCAAGCCTGCGTGCGTAACAACGCTGAAGAATGCGCGCCGGTGCTGATCGGTCTGTTGCAACGTTATGCCGTCGACAATGCACACTTCACCGAGCACCCCTTCCACCGCGCAGCCTCGACCGGCAAGCGTATCGCCGTGGTGGGTGCAGGCCCTGCGGGACTGGCCTGCGCCCACCGCAGCTCCTTGCACGGCCATGACGTGGTGATTTTCGAGGCCCGGGAAAAAGCCGGCGGCCTGAATGAATACGGGATCGCCAAGTACAAACTGGTGGATGACTTCGCGCAGAAGGAGCTGGATTTTCTGCTGCAAATCGGCGGCATCGAGATTCGTCACGGCCAGCGCCTCGGCGATAACCTGACCCTCAGCGAACTGCATCAGCAATTCGATTCGGTGTTCCTCGGCCTCGGCCTGGCCGCGAGCAAACAGCTCGGCCTGCCCCACGAAGACGCCCCCGGCCTGCTCGCCGCCACCGACTACATCCGCGAACTGCGCCAGGCCGACGACCTGACCCAACTGCCCCTGGCCAATCGCTGCATCGTGCTCGGCGCCGGCAACACCGCCATCGACATGGCCGTGCAGATGGCCCGTCTCGGTGCCCACGATGTGAACCTCGTCTACCGCCGTGGCCTGGCGGACATGGGCGCCACCCACCATGAACAGGACATCGCCAAGGCCAACCAGGTACGCCTGCTGACCTGGGCCCAGCCAGAGGAGGTGCTGCTGGACGATCAGGGCCATGTGCGCGGCATGCGCTTCCTGCGCACGCGCATGGAAAACGGCCGTCTGCTCCCGACCGGCGAAACCTTCGACCTGGCTGCCGATGCGATCTTCAAGGCCATCGGCCAGGGTTTCGACAACGAGGCACTGCACGATCCGCTGGCCCAGCAGTTGCACCGTGTCGGTGAAAGGATTTTCGTCGACGAACAGCTGCGCACCAGCATTCCCGGTGTGTACGCGGGTGGCGATTGCGTCAGCCTCGGCCAGGACCTCACCGTGCAGGCCGTGCAACACGGCAAGCTGGCCGCCGAGGCCATGCACGCCCAACTCATGTTGAATGCGGAGGCTGCGTAATGGCCGATCTCTCGATTGTATTTGCCGGTATCAAAGCCCCCAACCCGTTCTGGCTGGCCTCCGCGCCGCCCACCGACAAGGCTTACAACGTGGTGCGCGCCTTCGAGGCCGGCTGGGGTGGCGTGGTCTGGAAAACCCTTGGCGAAGACCCTGCTGCGGTCAACGTGTCGTCACGCTACTCGGCGCACTACGGTCCCAACCGTGAAGTGATGGGCATCAACAATATCGAGCTGATCACGGACCGCTCCCTGGAGATCAACCTGCGGGAAATCACCCAGGTGAAAAAGGATTGGCCCGACCGCGCGCTGATCGTGTCGCTGATGGTGCCGTGCGTCGAGGAGTCCTGGAAAACAATCCTGCCGCTGGTGGAAGCCACCGGCTGCGACGGTATCGAACTGAACTTCGGCTGCCCCCACGGCATGCCCGAACGCGGCATGGGCGCGGCGGTAGGCCAGGTGCCGGAGTATGTGGAACAGGTGACGCGCTGGTGCAAAACCTATTGCTCGCTGCCGGTGATCGTCAAGCTCACGCCGAACATCACCGACATTCGCGTGGCGGCGCGGGCCGCGTATCGCGGCGGCGCGGATGCGGTGTCGCTGATCAACACCATCAACTCCATCACCAGCGTCGACCTGGAACGCATGGTCGCGCTGCCGGTGGTGGGCACCCAAAGTACCCACGGCGGTTATTGCGGTTCGGCGGTCAAGCCGATCGCGCTGAACATGGTCGCCGAAATCGCCCGCGACCCGCAGACCCAGGGCCTGCCGATCTGCGGCATTGGTGGCATCGGCAACTGGCGTGACGCGGCGGAGTTTGTAGCCCTGGGCTGCGGCGCGGTGCAGGTGTGCACGGCGGCGATGCTGCATGGGTTTCGGATTGTGGAGGAGATGAAGGACGGACTATCGCGATGGATGGACAGCCAAGGCTACAACAGCCTGCAGGACTTTTCCGGGCGTGCGGTGGGCAACACGACGGACTGGAAGTACCTGGATATCAACTATCAAGTCATTGCGAAGATCGATCAGGAAGCCTGCATTGGCTGCGGACGTTGCCACATTGCCTGTGAGGACACGTCGCACCAGGCCATCGCCAGTTTGAAACAGGCGGATGGCACGCATAAATACGAGGTGATCGATGATGAGTGCGTGGGCTGCAACCTGTGTCAGATCACCTGCCCGGTGGCGGACTGTATCGAGATGGTGCCGATGGACACAGGCAAGCCGTTCTTGAATTGGACGCAGGATCCGAGGAATCCCTACCGCGAAGCTGTGTAGCCCTTCAGGCCGCCTTCGCGAGCAAGCCCGCTCCCACATTCGACCGCATTCCTCCAGATAGAATGCAGTCGAATGTGGGAGCGGGCTTGCTCGCGAAGAGGCCATCAGCCTCGCCCCGTCAAGGCTCCAGCCCAATCCCCCGCAAGATCACACTCGTCACCGTCTGTATTGCCTTCTCAAACTGCATATCCGACAACGGCTGGTGCTCATTCAGGATCTTCACCTGATGATCAAAGTCGGCATAGTGCTGGGTCGAGGCCCAGATCATGTACAGCAGGCTCGACGGTTCCACCGGCAGGATGCGTTTGTCTTCCACCCACTGGCGAATTTTCGCTTCCTTCATCTTGGCCCAGTCGTACAGGCTTTCATCCAATGCCTCACCAAGCGTCGGCGCGCCGTGGATGATTTCATTGGCCCAGACTTTCGAGCCATAGGGCCGGGTGCGCGAGCGTTGCATCTTGGCGCGGATGTAACTGCTGAGCACCACCCGCGGGTCATCGAAGGTCTCAAAACTCAAGGCGTCCTGCTTCCACACCTCCAGCAGATCGAACAGCACCGCGCTGTACAGCTCGCTTTTGGTGGTGAAGTAGTAATGCAGGTTGGAGCGCGGCAGTTGCACTTCTTCGGCGATATCCGCCATGGCGGTACTGCCATAGCCTTTTTCGGCGAAGATTTTCTCCGCCGCCAGCAGGATTTTCTCGACGTTGACCCGACGAATTCCGATCTTGTGATTGCCCATAAGGGCTCCCTGACAACAACTTGGCTTAAAGACTACCATCGGCTCTAGATCGCGGCGACAGCCCATAATGAAACTTCTGACGCGAACCTTTCCCCTGGAAATCGGATTGGTTAGGATCGCGGTCCCCATGAAGGATCATCGCAATGACTATTCGACCCCGCGTGCCCACCGACGACCCCGTGCTGGGAGCACTGTGGGAGCGCTCGGTACGCGCCACCCATGATTTCCTCCCCGAGGATGACATCCAACGTCTGCTGCCCCTGGTGCGCGACACCTACCTGCCAATGCCCGCGCTGGATGTGTGGGTGTATGAAGACCCACACGGCATCGCCGGTTTCATCGGCACCGGTGGGCACAACGTGGAAATGCTGTTCATCGAGCCCGACCGCCGTGGCCAGGGCATCGGCCGCCAGTTGCTGGACCACGCCCGCGCCCGTCACGACACGCTAACGGTGGACGTGAACGAACAAAACCCCCAAGCCGTGGGCTTCTATCTGCATTATGGTTTTATCCAGGTCGCGCGCTCGCCGCTGGATGGCGAAGGCAAGCCCTTTCCGTTGCTGCACATGGCTTTACCGACTCCTGACCCCGAAGGTATTGAACAATGTTGATCAAGAAAAGCCTCACCACCGTCGCCCTGCTCGCCTCCCTGCTGGGTGCATCTGCCGCATTCGCCCACGCGCACCTCAAAAGCGCCGAACCGGCGGCCGACAGCAGCGTCGCCGCGCCTAAAGACCTGCGCCTGACCTTCAGCGAAGGCGTCGAGGCCACCTTTACCAAGGTGTCCCTGAGCAAGGACGGCACCGAAGTTGCGATCAAGGGCCTGGAAACCTTAGGAGCCGACAAGAAAGTCCTGGTAGTCACCCCGGCCGCACCACTGGCCGCCGGTAACTACACAGTGGTGTGGAACGCGGTTTCGGTCGACACCCACAAGAGCAACGGTGAGTACAGCTTCAAGGTCGGCCAATAACCCATGGCGACGCTGCTGGTGCTGTGCCGCTTCCTGCATTTCATCGTCGTGCTGCTGATGTTCGGGTCCTGCGCTTTCAGGCCCTGGCTGCTGGGCGCTGAAACGCAACCGGTACTGGACCGGCAACTTGACCGTATCACCCGTGGGCTGGCCTGGCTGGGGGTGTTTTCCGGCGTGGCCTGGTTGCTGTTGATTACCGCCAGCATGGCGGGTAGCTGGAACGCGGCGCTGCAACCGGCCACCGTGCAGTTGGTACTGGGCAAGACCTTCTTTGGCCAGGTGTGGGTATGGCACCTGCTATTGAACCTGTTGCTGCTGATCGTGCTGATCAAACCCTGGCGGGCACTGCGCTTGGCGGTCATCGCGTTGTTGCTGGGGACCTTGGCGCCGGTCGGCCATGGCGCCATGCTCGATGGGCTCAGCGGGCAATTACTGATCCTCAATCAGGTGGTGCACCTGGCGTGTGTGGGTGCCTGGCTAGGCGGATTGCTCCTGCTGGTGTTGATCCTCAGGCACTCGCCCCCCTTGGCGCTGGAGCCGATCCTGCGGCGGTTCAGCGGTGTGGGTTATGGCCTGGTCGCCGGTTTGCTGGTCACCGGTTTGATCAACGTGCGTGTGCTTACCGGGCAACTGTGGCCCACGCCTTTGTTCCAGGGGTTCGCGTTGATCCTGTTGATCAAGGTGCTGCTGGTGCTGGGGATGTTGGCGCTGGCCTTGCTGAACCGGCTCCGTATCGAACGTTGTGAAGCGCGATTGGGCACTTTGAAGGCCAGCGTGATGCTGGAATGGTTACTGGGTGTTTCAGCGGTAGCCGCCGTCTCGCTGTTGGGTACCCTCCCGCCAATGGTTATGGCCGGCTAAAAACAGAGGTTGAAATGCAATCCCTGTAGGAGCTGGCTTGCCTGCGATGGAGACAACACGGTCTGGCAGGAACACCGCGGCAATGCCATCGCAGGCAAGTCAGCTCCCACAGTGGCGGTGCCCGCTTTTGATCAACCCGCCCCGAGTCATCGTATAACTTCTGCTTGACAGCCCTCGAAAACCTCGCAAATATCCCGCTCAATGTTGTACGACGACGTATGACAAATAATAAAAACAACAAAAAAGGGAGTTCCACTGTGAGTCAATTCGCCCGCAATTCGTCCTCATGTATCGGCCTCCTCGGTCTCGGCAGCCTGGCATTTACCCTCCCCCTCAGCGTTCAGGCCGACGGTTTTATCGAAGACGCGAAGGCCACGCTCAACCTGCGCAACGCCTACTTCAACCGTAACTTCACCAACCCGACCAACCCCCAGGGCAAGGCCGAAGAATGGACGCAGAACTTCATTCTCGACGCCAAGTCCGGCTACACCACAGGGACGGTGGGCTTCGGCATTGATGTGCTGGGCCTGTATTCGCAAAAGCTCGATGGCGGTAAAGGCACCGGCGGTACGCAGTTGCTGCCGATCCACAGCGATGGCCGCCCGGCCGATAACTTCGGGCGCCTTGGCGTGGCGCTGAAAACCAAATTATCGAAGACTGAATTGAAGGTCGGCGAATGGATGCCAGTGCTGCCGATCCTGCGCTCCGACGACGGCCGCTCCCTGCCCCAGACCTTCCGCGGAGGCCAGGTCACCTCCAATGAAATCGCCGGCCTGACGCTTTACGGCGGGCAGTTTCGCGGTAACAGCCCGCGCAACGATGCGAGCATGGAAGACATGTTCATGAACGGCAAAGCCGCGTTCACCTCCGACCGCTTCAACTTCGGTGGCGGCGAATACAGCTTCAACGACAAACGCACCCAGGTCGGTGTGTGGTACGCCGAACTCAGCGACATCTACCAGCAGCAGTATTTCAACTTGACCCACAGCCAACCTGTCGGCGACTGGACCCTGGGCGCCAACCTCGGTTTTTTCACCGGTAAGGAAGACGGCAGCGCCCTGGCCGGCGACCTCGACAACAAAACCGCTTTCGCCCTGCTCTCAGCCAAATACAACGGCAACACTTTCTATGTGGGCCTGCAGAAACTCACCGGTGACAGCGTGTGGATGCGGGTCAACGGCACCAGCGGCGGGACCCTGGCCAACGACAGCTACAACGCCAGCTACGATAACGCCAAGGAAAAATCCTGGCAGGTGCGCCATGACTTCAACTTCGTGGTACTGGGCATTCCGGGGTTGACCCTGATGAACCGCTATATCAGCGGCAGTAACGTACACACCGGGGCAATCACCGATGGCAAGGAATGGGGTCGGGAGTCGGAACTGGCCTACACAGTGCAAAGCGGCGCACTGAAGGATCTGAATGTGCGCTGGCGCAATTCGACCATGCGTCGGGATTTCAGCAATAACGAGTTCGATGAAAATCGCCTCTTTATCAGCTACCCGATCTCACTGCTGTAGGGTTTCGGATCGAGCGGAAACTTCCCGTCAACGCATACCCCTGTGGCAGCGGGCTTGTTCGAGAATGCGCTACATCCGCCGCGGATGAGTCGACTGACACACTGTATTTGCGAGCAAGCCCGCTCCCACATTTCCGGCCATCACCTGACCGCAAGGACGTTGACAACCAAGGGAATCCCTAACGATACTTCGGCATAGTCATACGACAACCTACAACAACAATGGAACCCTCATGACCACTACCCCAACCACGCCCGTTCCATTCAACCGCCTGCTGCTCACCGGTGCCGCTGGCGGCCTGGGTAAGGTCCTGCGCGAGCGCCTGCGCCCTTATGCCCAGGTACTGCGTCTGTCGGACATCGCCAATATGGCCCCGGCTGCCGACGCGTCCGAAGAAGTGCAACCTTGCGACCTCGCCGACAAACAAGCCGTGCACCACCTGGTGGAAGGCGTCGACGCGATCCTGCACTTCGGCGGCGTCTCGGTGGAGCGTTCTTTCGAAGAAGTGCTCGGCGCGAACATCAGCGGCATTTTTCATATCTATGAAGCCGCGCGCCGCCACGGTGTGAAGCGCGTGATTTTCGCCAGTTCCAACCACGTGATCGGCTTCTACAAGCAAGGTGAAAAACTCGACGCCCACTCCCCTCGCCGCCCGGACAGCTACTACGGCTTGTCCAAGTCCTACGGCGAAGACATGGCCAGCTTCTACTTTGATCGCTATGGCATCGAGACCGTCAGCATCCGCATTGGCTCGTCGTTCCCGGAACCGCAGAATCGTCGGATGATGCACACGTGGCTGAGCTTCGACGACCTGACTCAGTTGCTCGAGCGCGCGCTGTACACCCCCAACGTCGGGCACACCGTGGTCTACGGCATGTCGGATAACCTCGACACCTGGTGGGACAACCGCTACGCCGCCCACCTGGGCTTTGCGCCAAAGGACAGCTCCGAAGTGTTCCGTGCCCAGGTCGAAACCCAGCCACCGGTGTCCGACAATGACCCGGCCAAGGTCTACCAGGGCGGCGCGTTCTGCGCGGCCGGCCCGTTCGGTGATTGACCCATGAACGCTGAATTGATTGTCGACGCGCGCAATGCCGTGGGTGAATGCCCGGTGTGGGTGCCTGGGGAAAACGCCCTGTACTGGGTGGACATCCCCAAGGGTGGCCTGCAACGCTGGAGCGCCGCCACCGGCCACGTGGCCGCCTGGACAGCCCCGCAGATGCTTGCCTGCATCGCCCGCACCGATGCGGGCAACTGGGTCGCCGGCATGGAAACCGGCTTCTTCCAGCTCACCCCGCACAACGACGGCAGCCTCGACACCACGCTACTGGCGGCTGTCGAGCACCCACGCCAGGACATGCGCCTGAACGACGGCCGCTGCGACCGCCAGGGCCGATTCTGGGCCGGCAGCATGGTGCTGAACATGGGGTTGAATGCAGCCGAGGGCACCCTGTATCGCTACACATCAGGTGCGGCGCCCCATGCGCAACTGGACGGCTTTATCACCTTGAATGGCCTGGCTTTCAGCCCCGATGGCCGCACAATGTATGCCTCGGACTCACACCCGCTGGTGCAGCAGATCTGGGCGTTCGATTACGACATCGACACCGGCACGCCCTCCAATCGCCGCGTGTTCGTGGATATGCACAAGCACCTCGGCCGCCCCGACGGCGCCGCCGTGGATGCCGATGGCTGCTACTGGATCTGCGCCAACGACGCCGGGCTGATCCACCGTTTCAACCCCGACGGTCGCCTCGATCGTTCCCTCACCGTACCGGTGAAAAAACCCACCATGTGCGCGTTTGGCGGCAGTCGCCTGGACACCTTGTTCGTCACCTCGATCCGCGATGACCAGAGTGAACAGTCACTGTCCGGCGGCGTGTTCGCCCTCAACCCCGGCGTTGTCGGATTGCCGGAGCCCACGTTCACCCTCTAGCTGCATCGCTGTGCCTTGAATACAACAATAACAAGACAGGAGAGACCTCCCATGGACTTCAAACGCACCTTGCTCGCCGCCGCATGCTTCGCCCTCAGCAGCGCCGCCCATGCGCTGGAAATCAAATTTGCCGACATCCACCCCGCCGGGTACCCCACCGTCGTTGCTGAAGAGAACATGGGCAAGGCCCTGACCCAGGCAAGCAACGGCGAACTGACCTTCAAGTATTTCCCAGGCGGTGTCCTCGGGTCCGAGAAAGAAGTGGTCGAACAAGCGCAAGTCGGTGCCATCCAGATGACCCGCGTCAGCCTGGGCATCGTCGGCCCGGTGGTGCCGGACGTGAACGTGTTCAACCTGCCGTTCGTGTTCCGTGACCAGGCGCACATGCGCAAAGTCATCGACGGCGAGATCGGCGACGAAATCCTTGCCAAGATCACCGACTCCGAATTCGGCCTGGTCGCCCTGGCCTGGATGGACGGCGGCACGCGCAACCTCTACACCAAGAAACCCGTGCGCAAGATCGAAGACCTCAAGGGCATGAAAATCCGCGTACAAGGCAACCCCTTGTTCATCGAAGCGTTCAATGAAATGGGGGCCAATGGCATCGCCATGGACACCGGCGAGATCTTCAGCGCCCTGCAGACCGGCGTGATCGACGGCGCGGAAAACAACCCGCCGACCCTGCTTGAGCACAACCATTTCCAGAACGCCAAGTACTACACCCTCACCGAGCACCTGATCTTGCCCGAGCCCATCGTGATGTCAAAAATCACCTGGAACAAACTCACCCCCGCGCAACAGGATATGGTGAAAAAAGCCGCCAAGGCCGCCCAGGCTGACGAGCGTGTGTTGTGGGACGCCAAGTCCGCCAGCAGTGAAACCAAGCTCAAGGCCGCCGGTGTGGAGTTCATCACCGTCGACAAAAAACCCTTCTATGACGCCACCGCACCGGTTCGCGCCAAGTACGGGGCGGCGTACGCCGACATCATCCAGCGTATCGACGCCGTTCAGTAACGCCCTCCTTCTCTAGCAAGGCCCGGCGCGGTCGGCATCGACGCGCCCGGTTACGGTGAACGCCATGAAGAATTTACTGCTGCGCATCAACGACCGCATCTACATGACCTGTATCTGGGTCGCCGGCCTCTCGGTATTGGGAGTCGCGCTGATCATCCCCTGGGGCATCTTCGCCCGCTACGTCCTCGGCACCGGCTCCAGCTGGCCGGAGCCCACCGCCATCCTGCTGATGCTGGTGTTCACCTTTATCGGCGCCGCCGCCAGTTACCGCGCCGGCGCGCATATGTCGGTGGCCATGGTCACCGACCGCCTGCCGCCCCGCCAACGCCAGATCATCGGCGTCGTTTCGCAATTGCTGATGGGCACCATCTGCCTGTTCATGACTATCTGGGGCACCAAACTGTGCCTGTCCACCTGGAACCAGTTCATGAGTGCGATTCCTACCCTGCGCGTGGGCATCACCTACATGCCGATCCCGATTGGCGGGCTGCTGACCTTGATTTTCGTGGTGGAGAAACTCTTGCTCGGTGATCAGAGCAACCGTCGGGTCGTGCGCTTCGACCTGGTTGAAGAAAGCGAAGGGGCTGCCTGATATGGACGCATTGATTCTGTTGGGCAGCTTTATCGCCTTGATCCTGATCGGCATGCCCGTGGCCTACGCCCTGGGCTTGTCAGCGCTGATCGGTGCGTGGTGGATCGATATCCCGTTCCAGGCCCTGATGATCCAGGTGGCTGGCGGCGTGAACAAGTTTTCGCTGATGGCGATTCCGTTCTTTGTGCTGGCTGGCGCGATCATGGCCGAAGGTGGCATGTCACGGCGGCTGGTCGCGTTTGCCGGCGTGCTGGTGGGCTTTGTGCGCGGTGGCCTGTCGCTGGTGAACATCATGGCCTCGACGTTTTTCGGCGCGATTTCCGGCTCGTCGGTGGCGGACACCGCCTCGGTCGGCTCAGTGCTCATCCCGGAAATGGAGCGCCGTGGCTACCCGCGTGAATTCGCCACCGCGGTGACCGTCAGCGGTTCGGTGCAGGCGCTGTTGACCCCGCCCAGCCATAACTCGGTGCTCTACTCCCTGGCGGCGGGCGGCACGGTGTCCATCGCCTCGCTGTTCATGGCCGGCGTGGTGCCTGGGTTGTTGATGAGCGCGTGCCTGATGGTGCTGTGCCTGATCTTCGCGAAAAAGCGCAACTACCCCAAGGGTGAAGTCATCCCGCTCAAGCAGGCGCTGAAAATCTGCGCCGATGCGCTCTGGGGCCTGATGGCCATGGTGATCATCCTCGGCGGTATCCTTTCGGGTATTTTCACCGCCACCGAGTCCGCCGCAATTGCGGTGCTGTGGGCGTTTTTCGTGACCATGTTCATCTACCGCGACTACAAATGGAGCGAGCTGCCCAAGCTGATGCACCGCACGGTGCGCACCATTTCCATTGTGATGATCCTGATCGCCTTCGCCGCCAGCTTCGGCTACATCATGACCCTGATGCAGATCCCGGCGAAGATCACCACGCTGTTCCTGACCCTGTCGGACAACCGCTACGTGATCCTGATGTGCATCAACGCCATGCTGCTGTTGCTCGGCACGGTGATGGACATGGCGCCGTTGATCCTGATCCTCACGCCGATCCTGCTGCCGGTGGTGCTGGGTATCGGCGTCGAC
The DNA here is from genome assembly GCF_000934565.1 of Pseudomonas simiae. Lineage (NCBI taxonomy): Bacteria > Pseudomonadati > Pseudomonadota > Gammaproteobacteria > Pseudomonadales > Pseudomonadaceae > Pseudomonas > Pseudomonas simiae. The sequence goes on from NZ_CP010896.1 coordinate 3,815,370, forward strand.
CCGGTGCACTTTGGCATGATCATGCTGGTCAACCTCGGTATCGGCTTGATCACCCCGCCGGTGGGCGCGGTGCTGTTCGTGGGCGCGGCGGTGGGCAAGGTCAGTATCGAGAAGACCGTGAAAGCGCTGCTGCCGTTTTATGGCGTGCTGTTCCTGGTGCTGATGGCGGTGACCTACATTCCGGCGCTGTCGTTGTGGCTGCCAAGCGTGGTGCTCTGATGCTGATTGAACTGCAGGACAACCTGACCCACCTCACCCTCGCGCCAGCCACGGGAGGCAGCCTTGTCAATTGGACGGTGCGCGCCTCCGGGCAGCCGTTGCTGCGCCATAACGATCAGCAGGCGATCGATACCGGTTTGCCGGGCAAGCTGGGGTGCTATCCATTGGTGCCCTGGTCCAACCGTATTGCCCACGGCGGTTTCGACAACCCCGACGGTTGGCTCGCGCTCACGCCCAACAGCCTGACCGACCCGCTGCCGATTCATGGTTCGGCCTGGCAGCAGGCGTGGCAGGTGGTCAGCCACACAGCGGATGAAGTGGTGCTGGAAGTGCGCTGTGACACGCCGTTTGCCTATCGCGCCGAGCAGCGGATTCGCTTGAACGACGGGGCGTTGAGTATCGAGCTGCGGGTGACACACCTGGCCGAAACAGCGGCGTGGCATGGCGTGGGCTTGCATCCATACTTTCCGCGCCGGCCAGGTACCCGGTTGCAGGCCAGGGCCGCGCAGGTGTGGATGAGTGACGCGTCCAAGCTGCCGACCGGGTTGACGCTGGTGCCGGGCGAATGGGATTTCCAGGTATTGAATACCCTGCCCGAAGGCCTGGTGGACAACGGCTTTTGCCAGTGGGATGGGTACTGCCGGATCGAACAGCCGGACCTGGGCTATGCGCTGGAATGCCAGGCCAGCGGGGCCGACTACTTCCTGCTGTACTGCCCGCCGGGGCTGGGGTTCTTTTGCGTCGAGCCGGTGAGTCATCCAGTGAACGCTCATCACCTGGCGGGACGACCGGGCCTGAAACTGCTGGAACACAATCAGTCGGTCCAACTCAATTTCAACCTGAAATACACCCCCCTGTAGGAGCGAGCTTGCTCGCGAAAAACCTCAGGGCAACGCGGGCATCAGGCGCCCCGCGTTATCGTTGACGATCTTCGCGAGCAAGCTCGCTCGTGCAGGGATCAGCGCCATGCTCAAGGTGGTGAGTTTTTGAGGCGGCCGGCGGTATCGATACTCACGACAACCGACAACCCCGGCCGCAACCGCTCGCTCTCGGCCTGGTCCGGGTCCACCGTAATCCTTACCGGCACGCGCTGGGCAATCTTCACAAAGTTGCCCGTCGCGTTGTCCGCCTGCAACAGGCTGAATTCCGACCCCGTGGCCGGGGAAATATGCTGCACCGTGCCATGGAATTTGCGATGGTTCAGTGCATCCACCGTGAAGGTCACCGGCTGGCCGACCTGCACGTTGTCCATCTGGGTTTCCTTCATATTGGCGATTACCCACAACTGCGGCGGCACCAGCGCCATCAACTGTGCGCCGGAGTTGACGTAGGCCCCCAGACGCACACCAATCTGCCCGAGCTGACCATCGCGCGGCGCGGTGATGCGGGTGTTGGACAGGTCGATACGCGCCAACTCCACCGCCGCCTCGGCACTCGCCACCGCCGCTTCCAGGGAGCCGCGATTGACGATCACCGTTTGCAGGTCCTGCCGGGCGATTTCCAGGCTGGCCTGGGCTTGCGCCACGGCGGCGATGGTCTGCGCGTTGGCCGCGCGGGTTACGTCCAGCTCACGCTTGGACACCGAACCGTCGCTGATCAGTTCTTCATTGCGGCGCAAATCGGCGGTGCTCTTGCGCGCCTGGGCCTGGCTGTCCGCCAAGGCTGCCTGGCGCAGCTTGATGGTGGCTTCGGCACTGTTGCGTTGCTGCACCACATTGGCCAGCGCGGCCTTCTGCACCGCCAGTTGCGCCAGCGCCTGGTCGAGGCGCTGCTTGTAGATGCGGTCATCCAGGCGCACCAGCAGGTCGCCGGCCTTGACGTACTGGAAGTCCTGCACCGGCACTTCGAACACATAGCCGCTGAGCTGTGGGCCGATGATGGTCACCTGGCCACGCACCAGGGCGTTCTCGGTGGTTTCCACCGCGCTGCTGAACGGCGGCAATTGCCAGGCATACAGCACGATCAGCACCCCGACGATGGCAATCGCGGCAAAGCCCAGGGACGAGAGGATGCGCACGCGCAGTGAGCGCGGCTCGGTGACCGTGGCGCCGGGCGGCGTGGTGCCTTCCGGGGTGGCGGCGATGGCGTTGGTGGTCGTGGTGGTCGATTCGGTCATGAAGGTGCGCCGCTGGGTTGAACGGGAGTGGCTGCTTTAGTGGTGCTCATCAGCCACAGACTGCGGATAAAGATCCAGATCATGGTCAGGATCGCGATAATCGCGATCAGCATGAACACATCGTTGTAGGCCATGACATTGGCCTCACGGGTCGCCGCGGTGGCCAGGCTGCGGATGCCCATGAGGTTACGCAGTTCCGGGTCGGCGACAACGCCGCCGTAGGCCGAGCCACCGCTCTGCACCCGTGCGGCCACACGTGGGTCGAGCAGGGTCAGGTGCTCGACGATCATGCTGGAGTGATACTTCTCGCGCACGATCTGGAAGGTGCCCAGCAACGCCGCGCCAATCAAGCCGCCGAGGTTCTGGCAGATACCGAACATCACCGAAAAACTCACCAGGTTGCGCGGGTTGGTCAGCACGTTCTTGGTGCCCAATACCATGGTCGGGCCAAGGAAGAACGTTCCGCCGAAGCCTAGCAGGAACTGACTGATGTACAGGTTCTGCGGGCGCGTGAGGTTGCTGGAGAAACTGTCCATCACCGAGCCGGTGGCCATCAGCGCCAGGGAAATTACCAGCGGCATCAACAGGTGCGCCGGGTTGATGGTCAAGGCACTGACCACCAACCCGGCAATCGCCCCGGCGAGCATCACCACGTAAAGGGTGTGCATCTGCTGGTAGCTCATGTTCAACATCTGCATGAACCCCACCGCGCCAGTGGACTGCTCGGACAGCACCATGCGAATCAGGATCACCGCCAGCGCCAGGCGGATCATCACACCGCTGCCCAGCCAACGGGTCATCAACATCGGATTGGCGCGGTTATGTTCGATGGCCAGGCCCGCCATGATCAGCACCAGGGAACAGGCTGAGGCAATGCCGATCCAAGGGGCTTCAAGCCACCAGTCTATGCGCCCCAGGGACAGCACCGCGCACAGCAGGGCCACGCCGCTGGCGAGGATGGCGAAGGTGAGGAAATCGAGTTTTTCAAACGTCTTGAAGCGGTCGCCGGGTGGAAGTTTAAGCAGGAACACGCAACCCAGGCAGATGAGTGCCATGCCCAGCTCGAACAGGTACAGACCACGCCACTCGGCAATTTGCAGCAAGTCTTCGGAGAACAGGCGCGCCAAGGGTAAAGCAAGTTGCGCGGTGCCCAACCCCAGTACCAGCGACTTCAACCGCCACTTGGCCGGGAACGCCTGGATCATGTAGTACAAGCCCAACGAACTCAGCGCGGCGCCGACCATGCCGTGGGCCGCCCGTACGGCGATGGCCGAGTTGAGGTCGTTGACGAACAAGTGGCCGAAGGTCACCAGCGCGTAGAGCACCAGGAACACCTCGGTAAACGCACGCAAGCCGAATTGCTGGCGAAACTTCACCAGCAGCAGGTTCATGCACACGTTCGTCATCACATAGGCGGCGGGCAGCCAGGCCATTTCCGCAGTGGTCGCCCCGAGGGCGCCTTGCAGGTATTGCAGGTTGGCGATGACCAGCGCGTTGCCCAGGCCACCGGTGATCGCCACCAGCACGCCCACCAGCGCATACAGCCAGCGCTTGTGGGTGGGGTGCCACGGCGTCGACGGCGAACCGGGCAGGCTCGGGCGCTCGTGGGGTTCCCAGGTGTGGGGGGTGTATTTATCCATTCGATGACCTAGATGACCCGACGGGTGACGTCGGTAAAACCATTACTCAGAGTAGTAAACCTGAGCGGGGTTCATCTTGCCATCTTGGGCGCATCGGTTAACGCCCATCTTGCCACTCATGCGCTGTTTTCTTTACTCGATGGCAGCGATGCGATTATCTCAGCGCGGCACGTTTGCAGGATCTCATCCGCGAGTTCCGAGTCATCCGGACACGCCCGCGACAGCATGACCGCACCGACTGCGTGGGCCAGCAGGTTGATCATTTTCGTGCGGACCTCTTGGCGGGTGACATCCACACCCGCCGTGTACTTGTCCTCAAGGGCTGCCAGCGTATTTTCAACGCCACTGGCAAAGGTCGCCTTCAGATCATCCGACTGACGGGCGGCGTCACCACACAGGGCTGCCAGGGTGCACCCCTCTCCCCTGCCGTCTCTGTGATCCCTGGACACGTACAGGTTTACAAATCCCGGCACGTCGAGATCGCACGTACTCGACAGGGACTTTGCCAGGCTGTTTTCGGCCGCTTCGGCCATCAAGTCGGCTTTGGAGCCGAAGTGTTTATAGAAGCCTCCCTGGGTAAAACCCGCAGTCGCCATGAGTTCTGCCACACCCACACCATCATAGCCACGCTCCCGAAACAGCTCTGACGCCGTCTCCACAATATGCGCTCGGTTGGCGAGTGATTGCGTTTTGGTGATCTTCATTTCGCGCCCCTGGAACTCCTGAACAATGGTCTGACTATACTCTGATGTCGGTCATAATCAAAATTGTTGACAGCTTTGATTATGATCGACATCATAAAACCACCAGCGCATGTCTCTGCGACGGTACGGCGCGGATCGCCGTCTCTGACCATCCTGAACACTCAAGAGCATCTACTTATGAGCACCCCAGAAACCGTACTGATTACCGGCGCCTCAACAGGCATTGGCGCGACCTACGCCGAGCGTTTTGCCCAGCGTGGGCATAACCTGGTGCTGGTTGCCCGCGACAAAGGCCGGCTAGACGCATTGGCCTCGCGGCTGCGTGAGAAACACGCGGTTTCCATTGACGTGATCCAGGCCGACCTGACTCAAACCAGCGATCTGACCAGCGTCGAAGCACGCCTGCGTGATGACGCCAGTATCGGCATCCTGGTGAACAATGCGGGCGCCGCCCTCTCCGGTAGCTTCATCGAGCAATCCATCGACAGCGTTACCAACCTGGTCGCGCTCAATACCACCGCCTTGGTGCGACTTGCCAGCGCCATCGCGCCACGCCTGGCACACGCCGGTAGCGGCGCGATTATCAACATCGGCTCGGTGGTGGGGCTGGCACCGGAATTCGGCATGAGCGTCTACGGTGCAACCAAAGCGTTTGTGCTGTTTCTATCCCAGGGGCTGAGCCTTGAGCTCTCACCCAAAGGCGTCTACGTGCAAGCTGTCCTGCCAGCCGCCACCCGCACGGAAATCTGGGATCGCGCGGGCATCGACATCAATACCCTGAGCGAAATCATGAGCGTGGACGAGCTGGTCGATGCTGCGCTGGTCGGTTTTGATCGTCGCGAGCCAGTGACCATTCCGCCATTGCAAGACGCCGCCCGCTGGGATGCTCTGCAGGCCGCCCGCCAAGGTTTGCTGTCAGAGATCCGCCAATCGGCCGTCGCCGAGCGCTATCAAGCCAAGGTGTGATAGTCACGCGAACCATAAGAACTGTTGGGGTGCGAAGCGCCCCCAATGCAGGACGAATGCGGTGTACCCGATATTGCGCAGTGGCTGGTTTTGGGGCTTCCAGTTTGCTGTGCGACAGCGCTAAGTCGGAGATTCAGCCGCCTGCCACATTGGATCTCCTGTGCACCCAGAAACGCATTCCCAATCAGATCCAACCGAGCCAACTCCAGTAAGTCGCCGCAAACACCAACATCAACCCATACCCGATCAACGTCACCAAAATCCCCACCTTGGCGAACTGCCGTGCCGTAAACGTCCCGGTCCCCAGGCACACCATGTTCTGCGGCGCATTGATCGGCAGGATAAACCCGTAGCTCATCACAAACCCCAACAGCATGGTCATGCCCAACCGGTTGAACTCCCCCGGCAAGGTCTGCAGCACGGCAATCAGGATCGGCAACAGCGCCGAAGTCAGCGCCGTGGCGCTGGCAAAGCCCAGGTGGATCACAATCAGAAACGCCCCCAGGATCGCAAACACCCCCAGCGGCCCGACCTGATCAAGGCCGGTGTGCGCCACCACCTGGGAGCCCAGCCATTGCCCGGCCTGAGTGGTCAGCAGCGCCGTACCAAGGCTGATCCCAACGCCGAACACAATCACGGTGCCCCATGGAATGCGCGATTGCACGTCCTTCCAGGTCATCACTCCAACCCCCGGCAGCAGCAGGAACACCAGCCCGGCGTAGGTGGTCGAGGTGGTGTCGAACGGGTGCAGGCGCCCTTCCGTCGCCCACGCCAACAGCAACAGCACCGACACTGTCAGCAAACGTTTCTGCGGCCCGGTCATCGGACCGATGTCTACCAGGGATTGGGCCACGGCCTCCTTGCCGCCCGGGATGCTGTCGGTTTCCGGCGGTAACAGCTTGATTACCAGGAACAGCAACACCGCCGACATGATCACCGCCCACGGCGCGCCGGCGATCAGCCAGTCGATCCACGACACGCGCTGGCCGAGCATCTTATCCATAAAGCCCACGGTCAGCAGGTTTTGCGCGGCGGCGGTCTGGATACCGACGTTCCAGATACTGGTGCCCTGGGCCACCACGATCATCAGGCCGGCGGCGATATTGGAGCGTTTGTCCACGCCGAACGCTGCGACCACGCCCATCATGATCGGCACCACACAAGCGCTGCGCGCGGTGGCGCTGGGGACGACGAGACTGAGCAGGATCGTCACCGCAATCGCCCCCAGCAGAATGCCGCGGGTGCTGGTGCCGACGCGGGTCAGGGTCACCAGGGCGATGCGCCGGTCCAGGCCGGTGTGGGTCATTGCCGCCGCGATGAACAACGCGCCTGCCACCAGCGCCAGCGCCGGATTTGAAAAGCCGGTGAGCGCCATGCTGATGGCCGGGCTGGAGCCGATCAGGTGCGTGGGGTCTTGCAGCGACGGCGCCGTGCCGAGCAAAAACGCCATGAGCGAGGTGATCATGATCGCGCTGGCTTCATAAGACACCGCCTCGGTGATCCACACCACCACGGCAAACGCGAGGATCGCCAGCATGCGCTGCCCGGCTACCGGCAGGTCGGCGGGCAGCGGCAACAGCAGCACGCCGACCATCACCAGTACGCCGATCACCAGGCCCAGGGGCAACTTGAAGGATGCTGCGGTTGTTGCGGGGGCGTTCATGGCGGGCTCCGTCGGGCTCTGAATCAGGCCCGCAGCATGGGGCAAAGCGCCGCAACGGGTGTTGACGGGTATCAAGATCCTAGGTCAATAACTGGCTCAATACCGCCCGCAACTTGCCGGGCTTGAGCGGTTTGTTCAACAACGGCGCGTCCAGGCGGCGCAGCACGCGACGGCACTGGTCGGTGCGGTCGGCGGTGATGATCACGGCGGGGATGTTCTGTGCGAAATGCTCGCGCAGGTGCTTGACCACCGCACAGCCCACCACGCCGTGGTCGAGGTGGTAGTCGGCGAGGATCAACTCCGGCGCCCTGCCCTGCAGTGCCAGCAACGCCCCGGCCTGGTCGGTGGCGGTGATCACCTCGCAGCCCCACTGCGCCAGCAGGGCGCGCATGCTGTCGAGGATGCTCACCTCGTTATCGATCACCAGCAGGCGCCGCCCCGGCAGCGGGTTACCCGTGGTCGGTAGCACCGGCAGTTGGCTGATCGCCAGGGGCATCTCCTCGCTGATGGGCACCTCGATACTGAACATCGAGCCACGCCCCGGCCACGAACGGACCGCCACCGGGTAGCCGAGGATCTCGGCGATGCGCTCGACAATCGCCAGGCCCAGCCCCACGCCTTTGCGGTCCGAAGCACGGCCGACATCGAGCTGGTTGAATTCAAGGAAGATCGCGTCGAGCCGGTCGGCCGCGATGCCGCGCCCGGTGTCCCACACCTCCAGGCGCAGGCAATCGCCACGGCGGCGTGCGCCGAGCAGGATGCAGCCCTCGTCGGTGTAGCGGCAGGCGTTGCTGAGGAAGTTGCGCAGGATTCGCGTCACCAGGCGCAAGTCGGTGCGAATCGCATAATGGCCGGTGCGCGCGCGCAGGTTGAGGCCGGCCGCCAGCGCCACCGACTGGAACTCCGAGACCAGCGGCGCAAACAGCTCATCCAGGCGATACAGCGCCACGTCGGGCTTGACCGCCGCCTGATCGAGCCGCGAAATATCCAACAGGTCGGTGAGCAAATCCTCGGCGCCTTCCAGGGCCTGGTGCGTACGTTCCACCAGCACCTGCTCGACGCTGGGCAAGTTGCGTTCGCGCAGGGTCGAGATCAGCAACCGCGCCGCGTTAAGCGGTTGCAGCAGGTCGTGGCTGGCGGCGGCGAGGTATTTATCCTTGCTGCGGTTGGCAGCCTCGGCGGCGTCGCGCGCATCGCGCAACTCCTGCTCGACCTGCTCGCGCTGGGCAATCTGCTGTTGCAGGTTACGGTTGGCTTCCAGCAGTTCATCGGTGCGCACCGCCACGCGCTGCTCCAGCTCATCGTTGAGACGGATATAGCGGTTGCGCTCGGCCTCCAGTTCGTCGAGACGCGCGGTGAGTTCCGGGTAGTGGCTCTTGCGCGCCGAGTGATTGCCCAGGCCCAGCAGCCCGGCCAGGGCCTGTTGCTGATCTTCAGAGCGCTTCGCCATACACGACCTCGACGTCACGCTGGCTGGACTCGCGCGGGTTAGTGAGGATGCACGGGTCGTGCATCGCATGCCGGGACAGGAACGGAATATCCGCCACGCGCACCCCATGCAAACCGAGGGTTTCGTGAAAGCCGATGGCGTGCTTCAGTGCAATCAGATGCTCCACCAGCCGCGCGCAAACCTGCCGATGGCTGAGGCCCCGGCAATCGATGCCAAAGGTCTCGGCGATCACCTTGAAGCGCTCCGGCGCCGAGTTGTAGTTGAACGCCACCACATGCTCCACCAGCACTGCGTTGCATAGCCCGTGGGGCAGGTCGAGAAACCCGCCGAGGCTGTGAGACATGGCATGCACCGCGCCGAGGATTGCATTGGAGAACGCCAGGCCGGCCTGCATGCTGCCGAGCATGATCTTCTCGCGCAGGGCAATGTCACCGGGGTTGGCGATCATCTGCACCAGGTTGCCGTTGATCAGGCGCATGGCTTCCAGCGCATGGGGATCGGTCAGCGGGCCGTGGCCGGTAGACACGAACGCCTCGATGGCATGCACCAGCGCGTCGATGCCGGTACAGGCGGACAGGAACGGGTCCATGCTCGCCGTAGTTTCCGGGTCGATCAGCGACACATCCGGCACCACCGCCTTACTGACGATGGAGAACTTCATGCGTTCCTGCTGATTGGAAATGATCACGAACTGCGAGACATCCGCCGACGTGCCGGCGGTGGTGGGGATCAGGATCAACGGTGGGCTCGGCACACGAATGGTGTCCACGCCTTCGAACTCGAGGATGCAGCGCCCATGGGCGACCACAATGCCGATGGCCTTGCCGCAGTCCATGGGGCTGCCGCCGCCAATGGCCACGATCACGTCGCAGTGGTTTTCGCGGTACACCTCGGCGCCGAGCATCACTTCTTCAACGCGCGGGTTGGGCGACACGGCGCTGTACAGGCAATAGTCGATGCCGATGGCTTGCAGGCTGGCTTCCACATCGGCGACCCAACCGGCGGCGATCACCCCGGGGTCGCTGACCACCAACACCTTGCGCGCGCCAAAGGTCTTGGCATAGTTACCGACGTTATGCCGACAGCCGGCACCAAAGATGATTTCAGGCGAGACGAATTTACGCAGGAGGCTCAGATTGGGGCTCATTGGAAAGCCTGTTGTTATTATTTTGGTAGATGCGCTTCACACTAACCCATTCCGGGGCGAATGCAATCAGACCAAAGGGTCATTCCCAATACCGCACCGGCCAGCACAAGGCTGGCCGGAGATGGATCAGCGGCTGGCGAAGTACATGGTCACTTCGAAGCCGATACGCAGGTCGGTGAAGGCGGGTTTGGTCCACATAGGGAGAGTCCTCTTGTTGTGCCGGAAGATTCCGGTATGGGCATTAATGCATGGGGGGATGGGGGGGCGAATGCTACTTTCGAAGTAAATGCCGCACTGCATTAGTCGCGAATGTACAGGGAGCAAAATGTGGGAGGGAGCAAGTCGAATCGTCGCACCGCCCCTCCCACAGGAGACCGCATTGCAGTCAGAGGGTTAGAAGAAACCCAGCGGATTGATGTCGTAGCTCACCAGCAAATTCTTGGTCTGCTGGTAGTGATCGAGCATCATCTTGTGGTTCTCACGCCCCACGCCCGACTTCTTGTAGCCGCCAAACGCCGCATGCGCCGGGTACAGGTGATAACAGTTGGTCCACACGCGCCCGGCCTTGATCGCCCGGCCCATGCGGTAGGCACGGTTGATGTCGCGGGTCCACAGCCCGGCGCCGAGGCCGAACTCGCTGTCATTGGCAATCGCCAGGGCTTCGGCTTCGTCCTTGAAGGTGGTGATGCCCACCACCGGGCCGAAGATTTCTTCCTGGAACACGCGCATCTTGTTGTGGCCCTTGAGCAAGGTCGGCTGGATGTAGTAACCGCTGGACAGGTCGCCCTCCAGGCGCTCGGCTGCGCCGCCGGTGAGCAGCTCGGCGCCCTCTTCCTGGGCGATCTTGAGGTAGGAGAGGATCTTGTCGTATTGCTGCTCGGACGCCTGGGCGCCAACCATGGTTTCGGTGTCCAGCGGGTTGCCGCGCTTGATCTTGACGATCTTCTTCATCACCACTTTCATGAAGTCGTCGTAGATCGACTCCTGCACCAGCGCCCGCGACGGGCAGGTGCACACTTCACCCTGGTTGAAGAACGCCAGCACCAGGCCTTCGGCGGCTTTTTCGATGAACTGCGGCTCGGCCTGCATGATGTCTTCGAAGAAGATGTTCGGCGACTTGCCGCCCAGTTCCACGGTAGAAGGAATGAGGTTCTCGGCGGCGGCATGCATGATGTGCGCACCGATGGGGGTCGAGCCGGTGAACGCGATCTTGGCGATGCGCTTGCTGGTGGCCAGTGCCTCCCCGGCTTCGCGGCCAAATCCCTGGACGATGTTCAGCACGCCCGGTGGCAGCAGGTCATTGATCAACTCGGCAAACACCATGATCGACAGCGGCGTCTGCTCGGCCGGCTTGAGCACGATGCAGTTACCGGCGGCCAGGGCCGGGGCGAGTTTCCAGGCGGCCATCAGCAGCGGGAAGTTCCACGGAATGATCTGCCCGACCACGCCCAATGGCTCATGGAAGTGATAGGCCGCGGTGTGTTCGTTGATCTCGGCGGCGCCGCCTTCCTGGGCGCGGATGCAGCCAGCGAAGTAGCGGAAGTGGTCAGCGGCCAGAGGCACGTCGGCGTTGAGGGTTTCGCGCACGGCCTTGCCGTTGTCCCAACTTTCGGTCACGGCCAGCACTTCGAGGTGCTGCTCGATACGGTCGGCGATTTTCAGCAGCACCAGGGAGCGATCCTGAGGCGAGGTTTTGCCCCAGGCGTCGGCGGCGGCATGGGCAGCGTCGAGGGCCTTGTCGATATCGGCGGCGTTGGAGCGCGGGAATTCGGCGATCACTTCACCGGTCACCGGCGAAGTGTTGGTGAAGTATTCACCGCTGAGCGGGGCGACGAACTCACCGCCGATGTAATTACCGTAGCGCTGCTTGAAGCTGACGATGGCGCCAGGGGTGCCAGGTTGTGCGTAGATCATGTTAAAGCCTCTGTCTGGGTCCGGGCCTGTCGGTCAACAGGCGATGACCCGATAGTAAAGAGCCCCCGTTGCCGGGCGAATGCGCCGTTGGCAGGGGGGCGCTTGTCATTTGGTCGTAGATTCAGTGTTTGGCGACCAGCTCTTTGGGCAGCTTGAAGGTCCAGAGCATGCCGCCCTGGTTGAAGTCCTTGATGCGCTTGGCCACTTCACCGCCCCACAACGGCACTGCACCGCCCCAGCCCGAGAGCACCGAGACGTACTGTTCGCCGTCCATTTCCCAGGTCACAGGCGAGCCGAGCACGCCGGAGCCGGTCTGGAATTCCCAGACTTTCTCGCCGGTCTTGGCATTGAACGCCTGCAGGAAGCCTTCCGGCGTGCCGGTGAACACCAGGTTGCCCTTGGTGGTCAGCACCCCGCCCCACAGCGGCGCGAAGTTCTTGTGGCGCCAGACTTCCTTGCCGGTCTTCGGGTCAATGGCGCGCAGCACGCCGATATAGTCTTCGTTCAATGGTTTGATAGTGAAGCCCGCACCGAGGAACGCCGCGCCCTTCTTGTAGGCGATGCCTTCGTTCCACATGTCCATGCCCCACTCGTTGGACGGCACGTAGAACAACCCGGTGTCGCGGTTATAGGCCATCGGCATCCAGTTTTTCGCGCCCAGGAACGCCGGTGCGACGAACACCGAGGTGCCCTTGGCTTCGCTGCCCGGAGCGCCAGGGCGGCTGGCGTCGTTGTAGATCGGCCGACCGTCCTTGTCCAGGCCGGTGGCCCAGGTGATCTTGTCGACAAACGGGAAACCACGAATGAACTTGCCGTTGGTGCGATCAAGCACGTAGAAGAAGCCGTTACGGTCGGCTGTGGCGGCAGCTTTTATCTCTTTGCCACCTTCCGTGTAGTTGAAGGAGACCAGCTCGTTCACGCCGTCATAGTCCCAGCCGTCATGGGGCGTGGTCTGGAAGTGCCACTTGATGGTGCCGTCGTCCGGGTTCAGCGCCAGGCGCGAGGACGAGTAGAGGTTGTCGCCAGGGCGCAGGTGCGAGTTCCACGGCGCCGGGTTGCCGGTACCGAACAGCAGCAGGTTGGTTTCCGGGTCGTAGTAGCCGCCCAGCCACGGTGCGGCGCCGCCGGTTTTCCACAGATCTCCGGGCCAGGTCTTGCCCGCCTCGCCACCGGAGATACCGTTCTCAACCGCCTTGCCGTCTTTATAGACGTAGCCCATATGGCCTTCGACCGTCGGGCGACTCCAAAGCAGTTCACCGTTCTTCGGGTCATAGGCTTCGATCTTGCCCACCACGCCGAACTCGCCACCGGCCACACCGGTAATCAGCTTGCCGTTGATCACCAGGGGCGCGGCGCTGATGGAGTAGCCTTCTTTGTGGTCGGCGACTTTCTTGCTCCACACCACTTTACCGGTGTCTTTGTTCAGCGCCACCAGCTTGGCGTCGAGGGTGCCGAAGAACACCAGGTCGCCGTACAGCGCCACGCCACGGTTGATCACGTCACAGCACGGGCGAATGTCATCGGGCAGACGCGCATCGTACTGCCAGAGCTTCTTGCCGGTGCGCGCATCCACCGCGAACACCCGCGAGTAGGAACCGGTGAGGTACATCACCCCATCCTTGATCATCGGCTGCGCCTGTTGCCCACGCTGCTTCTCGCCGCCAAAGGAAAACGCCCAGACCGGTCGCAGTTCCTTCACGTTATCGACGTTCAGGGTGTCGAGGGGGCTGTAGCGCTGGCCCTGCACGCCCAGGCCGTTGGTGACGATCTGCCCGGGGTTTTTCGGGTCCTGGAGAATTTCCTCATCGGTCACCGAGGCCATGGCCTGGCCTGACAACAGGATGGCACCGAGCAACACACTCAAGGCGAAGGGTTGGCGGCGTGCGGGTTGGGTCATGACGGCTACCTCTGCGGTTTTTTGTTATACCCGGGAAATTTTCCCGGTCTGGAGCAGATTCTTGGGCGCAGGGGCAGTTGTCACAATTGACCGCAGTATCGAGTTTGCTAGTTCCTTAGTAGCGGGTCAGCGCGCCGAATCCACGCGTTGCATCCGTTCGCGCTCGTAACGCGGGTACAGGTGGCTGACGCTGCGAATCAGTTCATAGCGGCTCAGGCTGATCGTGGCGAAGCGTTCAGGGATGGGGCTGCGGATCATCTCGGCCATGTCGCTGCCGTGGGCCGCGCCGTCACGCAGCAGTTGATCGAGCCAGGTCAGGTAGTCGCGCATCTGCGTGAAGGGCTGCGCGTCGCTGGCCACCGGGCCATGGCCGGGCACGATCAGGGTCCAGGGCAAGGCTTGCAGGGTGCCGAGGTCGGCCAGCCACACCGCCAGCCCCGGGCTGTTGGGGGTGGTGAGCGCGCGCTGGTAAAACACCAGGTCGCCGGCGAACAGCACGCCGGTGCTCTGGTCGAAGATCGCCAGGTCGGCGCCGGTGTGGCCGGTGAGCGCGAGCAAGCGCAAGTCGTGGCGGCCGACGCTCAGCACACCGGGTTCCAGCACCTGGGTCGGCAATACCACCTCGGTACCGCGCATCCAGTCGCCGACCATGCGGTAGAGATTTTCCGCCATGCCGTCGCCCTGCTCGTGCAGCAGCCGCGTGGTCTCGGCCAGGGCGCCGATGGGCACGTCCTTGAAGGCCTGGTTGCCCAGCGCATGGTCGGGGTGATGGTGGGTAATCAGCACCTGGGTCACCGGCTTGGGGGTGACGCGGGCGATGGCCTCGCGCATGGCTTCGCCATAGCGCCGCGACGGCCCGGTGTCGATCACCACCACGCCAGCCTCGGTGACAATGAAGGCGGTGTTGACGATATTGCCGCCATTGGCCTTGGCAAAATTGTCGGTGCTGCCTTCAAGCAGCCAGGTGTCATCGGCGATCAATCGGGGCTTGAGGGCGTAGTCGAGGTCCGCCAGGGCGGGCAGGCTCAGGCCCAGGCATAACAATAGAATCCAGCGCATGCCGCGCTCCTTCTGGTCAGGGGATGGCCGCGTCGAACTCATTGCCGCTGTTGTCGCGCAGCACCAGCCGGGTAGGCCCCGGCGCGTCGATGTCGAAGGCCAGGTTGGGGTTTTCGCTGACCGCCGGGAATAGCTCAAGATCAGCCAACACCTGGCCGTCCCGGCCAAGCAGTTGTGCATGGTTGATAAAAAACTCGGGGATGCCGCTGACCATGCCATTGTCCATCGGGTGCGCCACCTGCACACGTACGCGGCTGAACTCGCCCCGCGGGTAACGGCCGCCGAGCACTTCGCCGATGTGCTCTTCCCAGCCCGGCTGGGTGCGTACCACGCTGGGCGCGGTGCAGCCGCCACCGGCCGCGTCGATCAGGGTCGAGCCCACATGCCACAGCCCGTCATCGGTGAGCACCGCCGCCCGCAACGGCGTGGCCTGCTCGATACGAATCCGCAGCGACAGCCACGGCAGCACGCCGGTCTTGGGTTGGAAGTCGACGATTTTCGGCAATGGGTTGAGCTCGGCCCAGGCGAGGATTTTCACCACATGGCCGTTGAAGGCGCGGGCGTCGATTTCCAGCGGCACCTGGCGCGCATCTTCGGCGAACGGCGGCGCGAGCAGCTTGACTCGGTCGTCGAACACGAACGGCGCCTCGGCCAGGAACTGCTTGTGATAAAACGCCCACATCACCGACGGTACCGGGTCGACCTCCACGGCGTGAGCCGCCAGCGGCAGCCAGCACGCCAAGATGCAGCTCAGTCGCCAGTTCATCGCCTGCTCCTATTGATACATCTCGGGGACTTCATACTGCAGGCCGTAACGGGCATAGATGGCTTGCACCGCGCCGTCGCGGATCAAGCCTTCCAGCGCCTCTTCCACCGCGTAGGCCAACTGGCGATTGCTCTCGTGCACCGCCATGCCGATCTCCCAGCGCTGCTTGCCCATGTTCGGGTAGGCGTTTTCGGCGAGGGCCAGTTGCGGGTCGTGGGCTTCATGCACCTGCCAATCGACTTCGCCGCGCATCGCCATCACCGCATCGACCTCACCGGCTTTCATCGCCGCAAAGGCCTGGGGGACGTCGGGGTAGTGATGGGTCTTGGCGGCGAGCATGCCGTTGAACACCGAGGTGAGGTAGAACGACGGCACGCTGTCGACTTCGACGCCAATCGGGTGCTGCTCGAACACCGCCACGCTGGCAACCCTGTCCAGGCGCCGACGGTCGTAAGCCACCTGCCATTGTTCGTTCTGATACGGCCCGAACATCACCACATGGCCGTTTTCCAGTTCGCCCTGGTCGTTGCGCTTCTGTGCGTAATCGCGATCGTAGGGCGCGCGCATCATCAGGTCGGCCAGTTGCTGGTTGTGCAACTGGCTGCCACGCCAGATGTAGTCGCGCAGGTCGTCGTCGAGCTTCTCGCCGGCCGGCGCCCAGATCAACGTGAGCCGTACCCCCAGCGCCGTGGCCAGGGCCTGGGCCAGCTCCACGTCGACCCCGCGCGCGGTGGCGCCGTCTTCGAAACTGTAGGGGGCAAAGTCCTTGTACACCGCCACGTTGATGTCGCCGGCGGCGATCATCTGGTCATAGCTGCGCACCTGCGCCTGTGCCGGCTGGCAACACAGCAGGGCCAGGCCAAGCACATAAGCGAACAGGCGCATGGCTTACTCCTCGACGTGCACGGTATCCAGGTAGGTGCGCACGGCCCACAAGGCTTCCTGGCTCAGGTAGTCGGCCATTTTCGGCATGTACACGCGGCCGTCACGCACCGCGCCATGGCGCACGCGCTCGACGAACCACTCATCACCGGCTTCGCCCACATCGAGCATGCGCAGGTCGGGGGCGATGCCGCCGGACTTGGCTTCCAGGCCGTGGCAGGCGGCGCAGTTCTGGTTGTAGGCGGACGAACCAATCTCCACGGCCCGATCGTGTTCAGGCGAGGTGCGGTACGGATTGACCGCCGCCCAGCCGTCTTCGTTGACCGGCACGCCGGCGTCCTTGATCGAGGTCAGGCCCTGGGTTTCCACCGCTTGCGGGACCACGTCACCATGGGCCCAGGCGGAGCCCGCGGCGATCACACCGACCAACAGCCCGGCGACGAGCAAGGCATTGTGTTTTGTTGTCATTATTTTTGCCCTCAGGATTGCACGCAAAACCTCATTGCAGAGGCTATGGCAACCATCTTAGAAACCCCGGGACATGGGCCGTATGCTGCTTTGGTGGCCGCCCTCTCCTCCCTTGGTAGTAGGGCTTGTGGGGCACGCCTAAAACAGCGGCGCCCCGGGAAGTCTTCCCGGCCACAGCGGGACTTTTTCCGTATCCGCCCGGCGCCCCGGCGTTCCACCCTGTGCAGGCCAAAACCTCCACTGGGAACTGCAACCATGACAATAAGATCGCTACCCGCCCGCTCACCTTTAAGCCTTGCCGTGCAAGCCTTTGTGCTGGTGGGCAGCCTGTCCCTCAGTGCTGTAACGTTCGCGGCCGCCGAACCCGCCAAGCCGACGCGCACTGTCACCTGGGAAGACATCGCCAACGACCACCTGACCACCCAGGACGTGCTGCAATACGGCATGGGCACCAACGCCCAGCGCTGGAGCCCGCTGGCCCAGGTCAACGACAAGAACGTGTTCAAGCTCACCCCGGCCTGGTCCTACTCGTTCGGCGACGAGAAGCAACGCGGCCAGGAGTCCCAGGCCATCGTCAGCGACGGCGTGGTCTACGTCACCGGCTCCTACTCCCGCGTGTTCGCCCTCGACGCCAAGACTGGCAAGCGCCTGTGGACCTACAACCACCGCCTGCCCGACAACATTCGCCCGTGCTGTGACGTGGTCAACCGGGGTGCGGCGATCTTCGGCGACAAGATCTACTTCGGCACCCTCGACGCGCGCCTGATCGCCCTCGACAAGAACACCGGCAAAGTGGTGTGGAACAAGAAGTTCGGCGACCACGCCGCCGGCTACACCCTGACCGGCGCTCCGGTGCTGATCAAAGACAAGGTCAGCGGCAAGGTGCTGCTGATCCACGGCAGCTCCGGCGATGAATTCGGCGTGGTCGGCCAGCTGTTTGCCCGCGACCCGGACACTGGCGAAGAAGTATGGATGCGCCCGTTCGTGGAGGGCCATATGGGCCGTCTGAACGGCAAGGACAGCACGCCGACCGGCGACGTCAAGGCCCCTTCGTGGCCGGATGACCCGACCACCGAAACCGGCAAGGTCGAGGCCTGGAGCCACGGCGGCGGCGCCCCTTGGCAGAGCGCAAGCTTCGATGCCGAGACCAATACGATCATCGTCGGCGCCGGCAACCCCGGCCCGTGGAACACCTGGGCGCGCACCGCCAAGGACGGCAACCCCCACGACTTCGACAGCCTCTACACCTCGGGCCAGGTCGGCGTCGACCCCAGCACCGGCGAAGTGAAGTGGTTCTACCAGCACACCCCGAACGACGCCTGGGACTTCTCCGGCAACAACGAGCTGGTGCTGTTCGACTACAAGGACAAGGACGGCAAAGTGGTCAAGGCCACCGGCCACGCCGACCGCAATGGTTTTTTCTATGTGGTGGACCGCAATAACGGCAAGCTGCAGAACGCCTTCCCCTTCGTCGACAACATCACCTGGGCCAGCCATATCGACCTGAAGACCGGGCGTCCGGTGGAGAACGAAGGCCAGCGTCCGGCCAAGCCATTGCCGGGTGAAACCAAAGGCAAACCGGTGGAAGTCTCGCCGCCGTTCCTGGGTGGCAAGAACTGGAACCCCATGGCCTACAGCCAGGACACCGGGCTGTTCTACATCCCCGGCAACCAGTGGAAAGAGGAATACTGGACCGAAGAGGTCAACTACAAGAAGGGCTCGGCGTACCTGGGCATGGGCTTTCGCATCAAGCGCATGTATGACGACCACGTCGGCACCCTGCGTGCGATGAACCCAACCACCGGGAAGGTGGTGTGGGAGCACAAGGAAGCCTTGCCGCTGTGGGCTGGCGTGCTGGCCACCAAGGGCAACCTGGTGTTTACCGGCACCGGCGACGGCTTCTTCAAAGCTTTCGACGCCAAAACCGGCAAGGAGCTGTGGAAGTTCCAGACCGGCAGCGGCATCGTCTCGCCGCCGATCACCTGGGAGCAGGATGGCGAGCAATATGTCGGCGTAACCGTCGGCTATGGCGGCGCGGTGCCGTTGTGGGGCGGCGACATGGCCGAGCTGACCAAGCCGGTGGCACAGGGCGGGTCGTTCTGGGTGTTCAAGATCCCGAGCTGGGATAACAAGACCGCCCAGAAGTAACCCTTGCGAGATGACCGGACCGCCTTTTGTGATGAGCGGGCTTGCCCCGCTCACCACAGGATCCCTAGAGGTTGCACGATGAACTACCTGCCCTTGTTACTCCTGCTCTCCCTGCCCCTGGCGCACGCCGACGATGGCGACGACGCCCCGCTGATCATCAACGGCTGTACCCTCGCCGAACACAGCCAATGCCCCGGCGCCAACCTCAAGGGCGCCGATTTGCGCAACCAGGACTTGAGCAAGATGAACCTGGCCGGCGCCGACCTGCGCGAGGCGGATCTGCGCCATGCCAACCTCGACCTGGCCAACCTGGAAAAAGCCCAGCTGCAAGGCGCCAACCTGACCCGCGCCAGCCTGCAACAGGCCAACCTGCGCCTGGCCAACTTCAGCGGCGCCACGCTGATGGCGATCCAGGGCTGGGGCTTGTTTGCCCAGGGGGCGCAGTTCGAAAACGCCAACCTCAGTGCGGCCTACCTGCAGTTTGCGCGGCTGTCCGGGGCAAAAATGCACAAGGCCAACCTGCGTGCGGCCGACCTGGAGATGACCTGGCTGAGCAAGGCCGACCTGCAAGGTGCCGACCTCAGCGACGCCAACCTGCAGGAAGCCAAGTTCGGCGAGAGCAACCTGGAACAGGCCACCCTCACCGGCAGTCGCCAGCACTATGCGAACTTCCAGGATGCCAATATGGAGGGCTGCCAGGATTGCCCAACGACCTGGGATCGCTGAAACGACGCCATTGAAATGTGGGTTTTGTGCACGCCCGGTTATCCAACCACCCGCACCACCCCCATGTCGATCCCCAGGTGCACCAGCTCGGCATGGGAACTCACCTGCAATTTGCTCTTGAGCAAGGTCAGGTGATTGGACACGGTCTTGCTGCTGATATTCAGCTGGTCGGCAATCGCTCGGGTAGGCGTGCCCCTGGCCAGCATCAGGAAAATCTCCAGTTCACGCGGGGTCATGCCCTGCAAGCGTTGATCGCTGGGGGTATAGGCCAGTTCGGTGGCCAGGGCCTGCTCGATGTAGGCGTGGCCGTCGAGGATGCGCCGCACCGCTTCGATCAACACCTCGGGGGCCGAGGTTTTGGTCAGGTAGCCTGAGGCCCCGGCGTCCAGGGCCTGGCGCACCAGGGGCAGCTCGTCGTGCATGCTGAAAAACAGCACACGCAGGTGCGGCAGGCGCTGGCGCAGGCGACGGGTGGTTTCCAGGCCGCTGATGCCCGGCAAGCCGAAGTCCATGATCACCAGGTGCGGCAGCGCTTCCTGGACCCGGCTCAACGCTTCTTCACCACTGGCCGCCTCGCGCACTTCAACGGCCGGCAGCAGCGCGCGCAGCAGGCTGGCATAACCCTGGCGCACCACAGCGTGGTCATCCACCAACAGAATATTCATGAAGCCTCCAACGGCACGTTCAACGCCAACGCCCAGCCGGCGCCGGGCTGGCTGATGATCTTCAATTCGCCGCCCAGGCAGCGGGCGCGTTCGGCCATCGAATACAGGCCCACGCCGGGCCGCTGGGGCGTGTCTGCACCGCGACCGTTATCACGCACCCACAGGCGCAGGCGCGAACCGCGATGTTGCAGACGCACGTGCACCTGGCTGGCGTCGGCATGCCGCAGGATGTTGGTCAGGGCTTCCTGGAGCAGACGGTACAGATGGGTCTTGCTGGCGCCGGGCAACAGCGGCAGGTCCGTACTGACTTGCAGGTGGCAGGGAATGCCGTGGCTGGCCTGCCACTGCGTGACCAGCATCGAAAACGCCTCGGCCATCGGCAGGTGTTGCAGGGCCACCGGATAGAGATCGTGGACCAGCGCCCTGAAGCCTTGCTGCAAGTGCTCGCAGTGATCCTCCAATTGCGCCACGGTGGACGCCAGCAGATGCGGCTGGTCGGTGACCAGGCGCAACAGGCAGGCCTGGGCGCGAATGCCGGCCAGGTATTGACCGAGGTCATCGTGCAGGGTCTGGGCCAGGTGGGTGCGCTCCTGTTCCTGCACCGCCAGCAGGGTCTGGGTGAGCCGGGTGTTATCGGTACGCGCCTGCTCCAGGGCGTCGGTCATGCGGTTGAAGTGCAGCGCCAACTGCCGTGCTTCCGGCGCGCCTTTACTGCGCAGGCGCACGTTGAGCTGGCCGGCGCACACCTGTTGCAGCGCGCGCAGTAATTCATCCAACACGCCCATGCCACGGCGCACCGCCCAGCGGATGGTCAACAGGCTCAACACCAGGGCCAGGGCGCACAGGCCCAGCAGTTGTTGCAGGGAATCCCAGACCTCATCGATCTCATCCCGAGGGTCGACGGCGATGGACACGCGCCGACCGTCCGACAAGTCCAGCACCTGGGCACTGCGTCGTGCCTCGGCAAACAGCAGGCGCCCGAGCCAGGCGTCCAGCCCGTCCGGGGCCGGCGCTTGCGCGGTGTCGCCGCTCGCCAGCCAGTGCACACGTACATGGCGCAAACTCGCGGTGAGGTGGGGTTGCAGGCTGGCCGGGTCGCGCTCGGCGGTTTCGCTCAGGTAGTGCACCACTGCTTCGGCCGATTGCAGCTCGTGCTCCACATCGGCCAGGGCCTGGTGCAGCAACAGCGCGGTGCAGGCGCAGGTCACCAGGGCGAAGAAGCCGCACACCCACAGGTTGATGCGCCATAGGGCCGACAGGCCGGGCCGGGTGGTGAAGACGCGCATGCTCGTGTCACTCCTGTGAATAAGACCGGTAGGGATCCATGCTAAGACCGCACTCGCTGCGCGGGGCTACTACCTTGGTACTGCCCCAGCGCTACTTTCTGCATATTTGCAGCGACGTTCAGGGTTCCTATGCTGGCGCTACCTGTCATGGAGTGCCTTATGCGCCAGCTCGCCCCCTACGCCGTGATCTGCCTGCTGGCAATCGCCTGGGCCGCCAACGGCCAGGCCGCTGAAGCGCCCTTGCAGGTGCAGATCGGCTACCTGGGTTATCGGCCCGATCCGGGCCCGCTGCTGTCGAACGTCATTCCCGAGCCTGCCGATGCCGGGCAGCGCGGCGCTGAACTGGCGATCCTCGACAGCAACAGCACCGGCGCCTTTCTCAACCAGCGCTATAGCCTGACGACCGCCACGGTAGACACCCCAGACGCCCTGCTCGCCGCCGCCCAAGCCCAGCATGCCCAAGGCCTGCGCCTGTTCGTGGTCAACGCGCCTGCCGCCAGCCTGCGCCAACTCAGCGCGGCGCTGCCCGACAGCCTGCTGTTCAATGCCGGCAGCCCGGATGACAGCCTGCGCAGCACCGCCTGCCTGGGCAACGTGCTGCATACGCTGCCCAGCCGCGCGATGCTCGCCGATGCGCTGGCGCAGTTCCTGGTCGTGCGCAAATGGCAGAAAGCGCTGTTGATCGTCGGCCCCACCGAGGATGACCAGGCCTACGCCGCCGCCCTGCGTCGCGCCGCCAAACGCTTCGGCGTGCAGTGGGTGGCGGAAAAGGCCTGGCGCTTCGATAACGACCAACGCCGCAGCGCCCAGGCGGATATGCCGCTGTTCACCCAGACCGCCGAATACGACGTGGTGTTGGTGGCCGACGAGCGCGGCGACTTCGGCGAGTACGTGCCCTACCAAACCTGGTACCCGCGCCCCGTCGCCGGCACTCAGGGCCTGACGCCCACTGGCTGGCACAAAACCGTCGAGACCTACGGCGCTGCCCAATTGCAGAAACGCTTCGAGGCCCTGGCCGGGCGCTGGATGAACGACCGCGACTTCGCCGCCTGGATGGCCGTGCGCAGCATCGCCAGTGCAGTGAGCAAGTTGCGCCAGGTCGAGCCCATGGCGATCCGTCAACTGGAAATCAGCGAGCAACTGCCCCTGGATGGTTTCAAGGGCCGCAAGCTCAGCTACCGCCCCTGGAACGGCCAACTGCGCCAACCGATTCCCATCGTGCAGCCCCGCGCGCTGGTCAGCACCTCGCCCCAGGACGGCTTCCTGCACCCCACCAACGAAATGGACAGCCTGGGCTATGACAAACCCGAGGTGACCTGCCGCTTCCCTTGATCACCTACCCACAATAATAAGGACTCCGCCATGCGCCGCACCCTGCTCTCATGCGCCCTGCTGCTTGCCGCCGGGCACGCCGTGGCCAGTACCGCCTGGGTCTCCAACGAGAAAGACAACAGCCTGAGCCTGATCGACATGCAGTCCCTGCAAGTCACCGACACCCTCAAGGTCGGCCAGCGTCCGCGAGGCTTGCTGCTGTCCCATGACAACAAGCTGCTGTACATCTGCGCCAGCGACTCGGACCGCGTGCAGGTGATGGACGTGGCCACGCGCAAGATCATCAAGGAACTGCCCTCCGGCAAAGACCCCGAGCAGTTCGCCCTGCACCCCAATAACCGTTGGCTGTATGTGTCCAACGAAGACGACGCGCTGGTCACCGTGATCGACACCGAGACCGCCAAGGTGCTCGGCCAGATCAACGTCGGCGTCGAACCCGAAGGCATGGCCGTGAGCCCCGATGGCAAGTGGGCGGTGAACACCAGCGAAACCACCAACATGCTGCACTGGATCGACACCAGCACCCAGACCCTGGCCGACAGCACCCTGGTGGACCAGCGCCCGCGCTTCGTCGAGTTCAACCACGATGGCTCGCAGCTGTGGGCCTCGGCGGAAATCGGCGGCACCGTGACCATCCTCGACGTAGCCAGCCGCGCGATCCTCAAGACCCTGACCTTCAGCATCAAGGGCGTGCACCCGGACAAAGTCCAGCCGGTCGGCATCAAGCTCAGCGCCGACGGCAAGTACGGCTTTGTGGCCCTCGGCCCGGCCAACCATGTGGCCGTGATCGACGCCAAGACCTTCGAGGTCCTCGACTACCTGTTGGTGGGCCGCCGCGTGTGGCAGATGGCATTTACCCCGGACGAGAAACAGTTGCTGGTCACCAACGGCGTGAGCGGCGATGTGTCGGTGATCGATGTGGACAGCCTCAAGGTGATCAAGTCGGTGAAGGTCGGGCGTTACCCGTGGGGCGTGGTGGTCACACCATGAACGCCCTGGAAGTGCGCGACGTGAGTTTCGCCTACGGCGCACGGCAGGCCTTGTGCGAAGTGAGTTTCAGCCTCACAACGGGGCGCTTTGCGGCGCTGCTGGGGCCCAATGGCGCCGGCAAATCCACCTTGATCGCCCTGCTCACGCGGCTGTATGACCTGCAAAGCGGCGACATTCGCGTGGGCGGTCACTCCCTGCGTGAGGCACCGCGTGCGGCCCTCACCCAGTTGGGTGTGGTGTTCCAGCAAAACACCCTGGACCTGGATCTGAGCGTGGAACAGAACCTGCGTTACCACGCCGCGCTGCATGGTTTATCGCGGCGCCAGACCGACCTGCGCGTAGCCGCCGAACTGGCACGCCAGGTCCTCACGGAACGGCGCCGCGAAAAAGTCCGCGAGCTCAACGGCGGACACCGGCGCCGGGTGGAAATCGCCCGGGCGTTGCTGCATGAGCCGCGCTTGCTGCTGTTGGATGAAGCCAGCGTCGGCCTCGACCCGGCCAGCCGCCTGGCGCTGAACCAGCACGTGCGCAGCCTGTGCCTCGAACACGGCATCAGCGTACTGTGGACCACCCACCTGCTCGACGAAGTGCAGGCCGACGATGCGTTGATGATTCTGCATCAGGGTCGTCTGGTGGCCCGTGGGCAAGTCGATGCCTTGATCGCGCAACAAGGCGGCGACCTCGGCAGTGTGTTCGCGCGTTTGACTCGCCCCACCACGACGGGAGCAGCGGCATGAACGCTTACTGGCAATGCCTGCGCGGCATCGTGCTGCGCGAGTGGCTGCGATTTGTGTTGCAGCGCACGCGGTTTCTCAGTGCGCTGGTGCGCCCATTGCTGTGGCTGCTGGTGTTCGCCGCCGGGTTCCGCGCCGCGTTGGGCATCTCGGTGATCGAACCCTACGACACCTACATCCCCTACGAGGTGTACATCATCCCGGGGCTGGCCTGCATGATCCTGCTGTTCAACGGCATGCAAGGCTCGCTGTCGATGGTCTACGACCGCGAGATGGGCAGCATGCGCGTGCTGCTGACCAGCCCGTTGCCGCGCACGTTTTTGCTGTGCAGCAAGCTGTTGGCCACCGCGCTGATTTCACTGTTGCAGGTGTATGGGTTCCTGGCGATTGCCTGGGTGTACGGCGTGCAACCACCGGCCATGGGGCTGTTGATCGCCCTGCCGGCGTTGCTGCTGGTGGCCTTGATGTTGAGCGCCCTGGGCCTGTTGCTGTCGAACGCGATTCGCCAACTGGAGAACTTTGCCGGGGTGATGAACTTCGTGATCTTCCCGCTGTTTTTCCTGTCTTCGGCGCTGTACCCGCTGTGGAAGATGCGCGACTCCAGTGAATGGCTGTACTGGCTGTGTGCGATCAACCCGTTTACCCACGCTGTGGAGCTGGTGCGCTTCGCCCTGTACGAACGCTTCGCCGGCCTGGCCTTGGCGGTGTGCCTGGGCTTGACCGTGCTGTTCGCGGTGTTGGCGGTGCTGACCTTCAATCCCCAGCATGCGGCGTTGCGCAAAAAGGGCTGACGGCGGCAAAAACTACTACTTTAGTACTGGTTTTCCTGTCTATCGTCGCATTCCCAAGGGCTCGGGACTCACGTGTAATGCGCGCATAACGATAAGGATCGCCCTGCCATGCTGTACGCCCGACTGCCTCTGTTGGCACTGCTGTGCCTGTTCGTCGCCAACGTCCAGGCTGACGCCCCTCTGTTTTCCGCCGACGGCTACCGCATCAGCCTGTACCGCAGCCCCACGCCCGACCACCTGCCCGGTGCCACGATTGTCGACACTGCGGCGCTGCAAACCCTGCTCAGCCAAACACCCGCGCCCGTGCTGATCGACGTGTACCGCCGCCAGTGGCTGCAAGGTCGCTTCATCGAAGACCAGCCCCACGCCAACCTGCCCGGCAGCCACTGGCTGGCCAATACGGGCGACGGCGACCTGACGCCGGAGTGGCAAAGCTATTTCGTGCGCCACCTGTATGCCTACAGCGGCGGCGACCTCAAGCGACCGTTGGTCTTCTATTGCCGCTCCGATTGCTGGCTGAGTTGGAACGCGGTAAAACGTGCCGCCAACCTCGGCTATACCTCTGTGTACTGGTATCGCGACGGACTGGATGCCTGGGAAGCGGCGAAGCTGCCGGTGACGGTCGCCCAACCCGAGCCATTTCAAACATCACAATAAGCAAGGTGAACGGCCATGTACAAAATCCTGATTGCCGACGATCACCCACTGTTTCGCGAAGCGATCCATAACGTCATCAGCGACGGCTTTCCCGGCAGCGAAGTGATGGAAACCGCCGACCTCGACAGCGCCCTTGCCTTGACCCAGGAACACGACGACCTCGACCTGATCCTCCTCGACCTGAACATGCCCGGCATGCACGGCCTCAATGGCCTGATCAACCTGCGCAACGAGGCGCCGACCATTCCGGTGGTGATCGTCTCGGCCGAGCAGGACAAGCAAGTCGTGCTGCAAGCCATCACCTATGGCGCCGTGGGCTTTATCACCAAATCCTCGCCGCGCCTGCAAATGACCGAGGCGATCCAGCAGATTCTCAACGGCAACGTGTACCTGCCGCCGGACATCATCCGCACCCAGAAGCCTGGCACCCACCGGCGCCTCAACGAAAACCCCGGCTTCGCCCCCGAACTGCTGCAAGCCCTGACGCGCAAGCAATTGCTGGTGCTGGAACGCATGACCAAGGGCGAGTCGAACAAACAGATCGCGTACACGCTGGAGATTGCCGAGACCACAGTAAAGGCCCACGTGTCGGCGATCCTGCGCAAATTGAATGTGCATAACCGGGTGCAGGCGATCCTCAGCGCCGGGGATATCGATTTCGGCTCTTACCTGCGCCGCTGACCCGCCTCACACCACACCGGTCAAATGTGGGAGGGGGCTTGCTCCCGATGGCGGTGCATCAGTCAGTTATGATGTCGACTGACCCACCGCTATCGGGCGCAAGCCCCCTCCCACATTTTGATCTCCACTTGTGGGTATTTCGCCGTTCATTTGCCGAGCAGGTGGCTCATGGCGGTCTTGAGTTTCATCGGGCGTACCGGCTTGTGCATCAGGGTGTGTCCCAACTCGCGGATCTGCTGCTTCAACTCATTGCTGTAGTTGGCGGTGATCATCAACGCCGGTATCGCGCGGCCGCGTCGTCCATTGATGCGGGCGACGGCGTCGACGCCGTTCTGGTCGTCGTCGAGGTGGTAGTCGGCGATCAGCAAGTCGGCTTCGGCATGGTAGTTATCCACCTGTCGTGCCAGGTCTTGCTCCGACAACGCCGTGATCACCTGGCAGCCCCAGCCTTCCAGCAAGGTGCGCATGCCCGCGCAGATCGCCGCGTCGTTATCCAGCACCCACACCCGCGCGCCTTGCAGGCGTTCGAGCATCGGTTCGCTCATGGCCAGTATTGGCAGCGACTTGGGCGCCGTGGCGCTCAACGGCACCTCCACCGAGAACATCGAGCCTTTACCCGGCCAGGATTTGACGCTGATACGATGACCCAGGATCCCGGCGATCTTTTCCACAATCGCCAGCCCCAGGCCCAACCCCCGGTCCTGGTCGGGCCGCTGCACATCGCCGCGCTTAAACTCCTGGAAAATCTCCTCCAACCGCTCCTCGGCGATGCCCATGCCGCTGTCCCACACCTGGATCAACAAACGCTGATGCTGGCGGCGGCACCCCAGCACCACACGCCCGTTGTAGGTGTAGCGAATCGCATTGCTCAACAGGTTGCGCAGAATCCGCGCCAGCAGCTGAATATCGCTGCGCACCAACGCCGAGCAGCCGACAAAATGCAGCGCCAGACCCTCGCTGCGGGCCAATTCGGTGTACTCGGCGGCCAGGTTGTCGAGCAGTTCACTCAGGGCAAACGGCGCGATGTCGGCCTTGATCACCCCGGCATCCAGCTTGGAAATATCCACCAGGGTGCCCAGCAGATTTTCCACGTCTTCCAGGGAATTGCTCACGTTGCGCACCAACGTTTCGCTGGGCCGCTCCAGCAGCGCACTGGTAAACAGGCGCGCCGCATTCAAAGGTTGCAGCAGGTCATGGCTGACGGCGGCGAGGAATTTGGTTTTTGACAGGTTGGCCTGCTCGGCCTCCAACTTGGCTTCACGCAGGCGCGCCTCCACACGGCGGCGCTCGTCGATCTCCTGCAATAACTGGTCGTTGAGCGCGGTCAGTTCCGAGGTGCGCTGGGCCACGCGTTGCTCCAGGTGCTGATAGGCCTGGTGCAGGGCTTCGGCGGTGCGACGGCGTTCGGTGATGTCGCGGATCAGCACGAAGATCCCCACCACTTCGCCGCTGGCCAGCGTATTCGGCACATAGGAGCGCAGCATGTAGCGCTCCTGATTATTGATGTTGGTCTCGGCGAATTCAAAGGTCACGCTCTCCCCCGCCAGGGCGCGGGCGACGTAGGCGTCCAGGCGCTGGCAGTGTTGCTCACTGTGGACCTCGCGCAGGCTCTGGCCGAGCATCATGCCGCGCGGCCAGCAATACCATTCTTCATAGACTTTGTTGGTGAACTCGTAGACCAGGTCGGCGTTCAGGTAGCCGATCAGGGCCGGGACGTTATCGGTGATCAGGCGAATCCAGCGTTCGCTTTCCTGGGCCTTTTGTGCCGCGACCTGTTCGCCGCGCAGGGTTTCGGCGCGCAGCCGGGCGTTGATCAGCAAGTGGTTGCTGGCCTTGAGTTCGGCCATCGCTTGGTTCAGCGCGTCGGTGCGTTCACGCACTTGCTCGGCCAGCACCACGGAATGCTGAAAGGTGGTGTAAGGGTTATTGCCCTGGGCCATGCCGGACTCGATGCGTTCGATCAGCGCGGCGTTGATCCGTGCCAGCTTGTGGTTGTCCTGTTGCAGCTGGGCAACCTGGGCGAGCAGTTCAGCGCCGACCTCGGGCAATGGCGACTCCAGTGAAGGTCTGGTTGATATGCATGCCATTGAACTGTTCTCCGTAGGTGTTGAAGCCCATCACCCGCTGGTCACGCAGGAAACCGCCGATCTGTTCCAGATTGTCGCTGTCTTCCAACTCCAGGCGGCGCAGGAAGCAGTCGCAGCCGATGGTCAACAGCAGGTCGCCAAGGCGCGCTTGCAAGCCGTCGAACAGGGTTTGCAGGTTCGGCAGGATCAGCCCGGGCTTCATCACGGTGAGGACGATGCCGTTTTCCACCGCGCAGTAGAAACTCAGGCTGAGGTCGTCGTGCACTTGCTGGATCGCCCGCACGTAGTACTGGTCGTGGATGCGTACCGCCAACGGATGCGCCGCGAAGACCCGGTGATCGAGGTCGGCCACCGCCACGCCGATATGCCGGGCGTATTCTTCGGCGGCCGGTTCGGCATTGAGCTCGAAGACCCGGCGCGACGGGCTGTCGGCGCCGGTGACCACCAGTTTTTCGCTGCGCGGCAGGATGTGGTGGGTGGTGAACACCTCGAAATCCAGCCAGGTATTGACCAGCACCACCACCGCCGCACCGCTGTGGAAAGCGCCGTTGAAATACACGTGGGTGTGGGTGAGGAAATTGTCGTCGCCGGCCGAACCGCCGAAATGCGGAATGTCGCCAAGCGCCGCGCTGAGGGCAGCGAGCACCACCTCTTCACGGCTGGACAAACCATCGAGCAGGGTCAGGGCGAAGGTGTTGCCCTTGATCGGTGCCAGGGTATTGCTGCGGCAACCGCCGACGAGACGTTCGACCATCTGCTGGGCATCGATCAGGCTGAAGTGTTCCACCTGGTCGATCAGCTCCGTGGCGATGGAAAAGTGCGCATGGTTAAAGCCCATTGCCGTCACGCAATTGCGGCCGTAGCCCTGGGGCGTGATCTCGCCGGCGCTGGTGCAGCCCACCACGCGCACGTTGCCGAAACACGCTTGCAGGGCCTGGCCCAGGGCCTGCAGGTCGTAGGACGCCGAGCAGAAAAACAGCACGAAGCCCAGGTACGGATGCAGCAGTTGCCGCGCCAACTCCTCGGCGGCCTGCCCGGCATCGGTAGCCTGGGACATGGCACTGACTACGCCTTCACCGTTATGCATCGTTGCCTCCCCCTCTGAGGCATGAGTTTACGAAGAGCGAGGGTTGGGACCTATGCTACTTGGGTACTGGGTAGGGGGATGCGATGGGATGAGGGCGCTTGATCGTTCCCGCCGCGTAGGAACGATTACGTTCAAAGCAAGGCGCTGACCAGCATGCCGATAGCCACCACCACACACAGGCTGGCAAACCCCACCTGCAACGTGCGTGCGGCAACCACCGAGCACAGGCGCCGGCCGATCAGCATGCCGACGATACTCGCCGCGATAAATACCCAGCCCACGGATTCGATGCGCACCCCGGCATGCAACGCGCCGGCCACGCCGATCAGCGAAATCAGGCTGATCACCATCAGCGACGTGGCGACGATGCCGCGCATCTGCACGTCGGTGAGTTGCTTGAACGCGGGTACGATCAAAAAGCCGCCGCCCACCCCGAGCAAACCCGAGACCGCCCCCGTCACCGCGCCCAGTGCGGCCAGGGTGGCGCTGCATTTGGCGGTCCAGGCCAAGCGCCCGGTCTGCTGGTTGAGCATGCAGTTCTTCTGCCCCCAGGACGCGCTGCCATGATCACTGGGTCCCGGCTGGTTTTTTTCGCGCTGCAACATGCGCCAGGCGACCAGCACCATCAACGCGCTGAACAAGCCCATCAACAGCGGTTCCGGCAATTGGTGGGCGACAAACACCCCCACCGGGGAGAACAGCGCGCCGAGCAACGCGATCAGCAACGCAGCACGATAACG
Source organism: Pseudomonas simiae (assembly GCF_000934565.1). Classification (NCBI taxonomy): domain Bacteria; kingdom Pseudomonadati; phylum Pseudomonadota; class Gammaproteobacteria; order Pseudomonadales; family Pseudomonadaceae; genus Pseudomonas; species Pseudomonas simiae. The sequence continues at coordinate 3,846,185 of NZ_CP010896.1, forward strand.
CACCAGACCATGGCGCAAACCGTCGATCGCCCCCACCGCTGCCGCCGCACCGACGGCGAGCAACGACACCGGCGCCGCCTGGGTCATGCTCAAGCCAAGGCCCAGCACCAGCGCCGGCACCCCAAGGATGCCGCCGCCTGCGCCCGTCAACCCCATGACCACGCCCATCAATAATCCCAACACACTGGCCAGCAGCATTCAGTCCACCTTGCTCAGACGGGTCAACCACTCGCGGCCCTTGAGCATGCCATTCCAGTAGAACCATGGCAGCAGCGTGGCCTTGAGAAACCACATCGAGCGACGTGCCTGGGTCGGGTCCAGGGGGAAGGTCGGCAGTAACTTGCCGCCGTAGCCGAACTCGGCCAACACCACCTTGCCCTTCTCCACCGTCAATGGGCAGGAGCCGTAACCATCGTACTTGAGCGGCAGCGGCGCCTGTTTGCGCAGGGCCAGCAGGTTCTCGGCAACCACCACGATCTGCTTGCGTACCGCAGCGGCGGTCTTGGCGTTGGTGGTGCCGCACACGTCACCCAGGCCGAAGATGTGCGGGTAACGCAGGTGTTGCAGGTTGTGGGGGTTCACTTCGCACCAGCCGGCGGCGTCGGCCAAAGGGCTTTGGCGGATGAAATCCGGGGAGACTTGCGGTGGGACGACGTGCAGCAAGTCGAAGGATTTTTCTTCAATGCGAGCATTGCCTTCGACGTCCTTCACTTCGAACCAGGCCTTGCGTGCCGGGCCGTCGACTTTCACCAGGTTGGCATTGAACGCCAGGCGCGCGTTGTACTTCTCTACGTACTTCATCAACGGCGGCACGAACGTCGCCACGCCGAACAGCGCGGCGCCGGCCAGGTTGAATTCGACGTCGATGTTTTTCAGCACGCCCCGCTTGAGCCAGTGATCGCAGGACAGGTACATGGCTTTTTGCGGCGCGCCTGCGCATTTGATCGGCATGGCCGGCTGGGTGAAGATCGCCTTGCCGCCCTTGAGTTGCCGGACCAGTTGCCAGGTATAGGCGGCGTGTTGGTAGCTGTAGTTGGAGGTGACGCCATGCTTGCCGAGGGTGTCTTGCAGGCCTTCGATCTTCTCCCACGCCAGCCTCAGGCCGGGGCATACGATCAGGTGTTGCCAGCTGACGCGCTGGCCGCTGTCGAGGATCAGGGTCTGCTCGTCGGGCAGTATTTCGCTGACGGCGGCCTGCACCCAGGTAACGCCATTGGGCAATACATCCGCCAGCGGGCGGCGGGTTTTTTTCAGGTCGTAGGCGCCGCCACCCACCAAGGTCCACGCGGGCTGGTAGCAATGGTGGTCGCTCGGTTCGATCAGGATGATGTTCAGATTCGGGTCGCGCTTGAGCAGACTGGCCAGCAGGCCAATGCCTGCCGAGCCGCCGCCGATGACTACGATGTCGCCACTGATGGTCGGTCCCCAGTGTTGGTCGGTCATGGTCTATCGCCTTTGTCATACATGCACACAAGGGTCGCTGCCAGATGGCGTCACGCCCAGCTTTTTATGACCGCGCCGCAGTACAGCCCGGACAGGGTCTTCATGACTTGAATCACTTCGTGGCTGGCCAGCCCGTAGAAGATGTATTTACCTTCCCGACGGGTGGCGACCAACCCTTCGTCACGCAGGATGCCCAACTGTTGAGACAGCGTCGGCTGACGCACGCCGGTCAGGGCTTCGAGTTCGCCGACATTGCGCTCGCCCTGGGTCAGTTGGCACAGGATCAACAAGCGGTCCTCATTGGCCAGGGCCTTGAGCAAGGAACAGGCCTTGGACGCCGATGCGCGCAGCTGGGCGACTTCGCCCTCACTCAGAGTAGATTCCATTTGCTTCGGGTCCTTTTTGTCACTTAAGCTCGAAACATTATGTGAAAACATAAACTGATTGTAACTACTTTTTTCTTCACCCGGGACAAACGCCATGCCAGCGCTGATTCAAGCCTTTCTGGACGAGGCATCATCGACCTACACCTACGTCGTTTATGAAGGCGATGGCGGCCCCTGTGCCATCGTCGATTCGGTGCTCAACTACGACCCGGCCTCGGGGCGCACCGAGACCGTCCAGGCAGACAAGATCATTGCCTTTGTGCGCGAGCACAGCCTGCAGGTGCAATGGTTGCTGGAAACCCACGCCCACGCCGATCACTTGTCTGCCGCGCCTTACCTGCGCCGGACGCTGGGCGGCAAGATCGCCATCGGACAGTCGATCAGCAAAGTGCAGGGCGTGTTCAAGAACCTGTTCAACCTGGAGCCGGAGTTTCGCGTGGATGGCTCGCAGTTCGATCATCTGTTTGCGCCGGATGAGGTGTTCCACATCGGCACCCTCAAGGCCCAGGCCCTGCATGTGCCTGGGCATACCCCGGCGGACATGGCCTACCTGATCGATGGCCGACTGATTCTGGTGGGCGACACGCTGTTCATGCCGGATGTCGGCACGGCGCGCTGTGACTTCCCCGGAGGGGATGCGCGGCAGTTGTATGCGTCGATGCGCAAGTTGCTGGCCTTTCCATTGGAAACCGAACTGTACGTCTGCCACGACTACCCGCCCGACGGCCGTGAGGCAAAGTGCCGGACCACGGTGGCGGAGCAGCGCGCAGGAAATATCCATGTGCATGATGGCGTGGATGAAGCCACGTTTGTCGAGATGCGCACCCAGCGCGATGCCGGGCTGGGGATGCCGACGCTGTTGCTGCCGGCGATCCAGGTGAATGTGCGGGCGGGGAATATGCCGCCGGCTGAGGACAATGGGGTGGTGTACCTGAAGATCCCGATCAACCACCTCTAACCGAGGTTGATACCATTGGCCGGCAACGGCAGCGCAGTCTTGTAGCGCACCTGCTTCAACGCAAAGCTCGACCGGATGTTCGCCACCCCCGGTACCTTGGTCAAAAAGTCCATCATGAAACGCTCCAGCGACTGGATCGTCGGCACCAGCACCCGGATCAGATAGTCCGGGTCACCGGCCATCAGGTAGCACTCCATCACTTCGGGCCGGTCGGAGATCGCGCCTTCGAACTGCTGCAACGCCAACTCATTCTGTTTTTCCAGGCTGACGTGGATGAACACGTTGACGTGCAGCCCCAGCAAATCGGCGTCGAGCAGCGTGACCTGGTCACGGATCAAGCCCAGCTCCTCCATCGCTTTCACCCGATTGAAACACGGCGTGGGCGACAGGTTCACCGAGCGGGCCAGGTCGGCGTTGGTGATGCGGGCGTTCTCCTGCAGGGCGTTGAGAATGCCGATATCGGTACGGTCTAGTTTACGCATGAGACAAAATCACCTGTTTATTATGTTTATGCAGTTTTTTTATCCGCAAATGATCGTGAGCGCAATGAAACACAGATAAATATTCTTCTACGCCCCGCCTATGATTGTTGTAGGACAAGATTTCTCCTATCCGGAGGCTGACTGTCAGCTAGCGCGCCCACTACAAGAAATTCACAAGATAGAGCGTAGAAAGCCATGACCCAGCAGTATGAACCACTGCGCCTGCACGTCCCTGAACCCTCGGGCCGCCCAGGCTGCAAGACCGACTTCACTTACCTGCGCCTGACCGACGCCGGTACCGTGCGCAAACCCGCCATCGACGTAGAACCCGCCGACACCGCCGACCTGGCCAAGGGCCTGATCCGCGTGCTCGACGACCAGGGCCAGGCCCTGGGGCCGTGGGCCGAAGGTGTTTCCGTCGAAATCATGCGCAGAGGCATGCGCGCCATGCTCAAGACGCGGATCTTCGACAACCGCATGGTGGTCGCCCAGCGTCAGAAAAAAATGTCGTTCTATATGCAGAGCCTCGGCGAAGAAGCCATCGGCAGCGCCCAGGCCCTTGCCTTGAACATCGACGACATGTGTTTCCCCACCTACCGCCAGCAAAGCATCCTGATGGCCCGTGAAGTGCCACTGGTGGACCTGATCTGCCAACTGCTGTCCAACGAGCGAGATCCGCTCAAGGGCCGCCAGTTGCCAATCATGTATTCGGTCAAGGACGCCGGCTTCTTCACCATTTCCGGCAACCTCGCCACCCAATTCGTACAAGGCGTGGGCTGGGGCATGGCCTCGGCGATCAAGGGCGATACCAAGATCGCCTCCGCCTGGATCGGCGACGGCGCCACCGCCGAATCCGACTTCCACACCGCCCTCACCTTCGCCCACGTATACCGCGCGCCGGTGATCCTCAACGTGGTCAACAACCAGTGGGCGATCTCCACCTTCCAGGCGATTGCCGGCGGTGAAGCCACCACCTTCGCCGGACGCGGCGTCGGTTGCGGCATCGCCTCCCTGCGCGTGGACGGCAACGACTTCATTGCGGTGTACGCCGCTTCCGCCTGGGCTGCCGAGCGTGCGCGCCGCAACCTGGGGCCAACGCTGATCGAGTGGGTCACCTACCGCGCCGGGCCGCACTCCACGTCTGATGACCCTTCGAAATACCGCCCAGCCGACGACTGGAGCCACTTCCCCCTCGGCGACCCCATTGCCCGTCTCAAGCAGCACCTGATCAAGATGGGCCAGTGGTCCGAAGAGGAACACGCGGCGGTCAGTGCCGAACTTGAAGCCGAAGTGGTCAAGGCACAGAAAGAAGCCGAACAGTACGGCACCCTCGCCGGCGGCCAGATTCCAAGCGCCGCAACGATGTTCGAAGACGTCTACAAAGAGATGCCGGAGCATTTGAAGCGCCAGCGTCAAGAGTTGGGGATCTGACATGAACGATCACAACAACAGCATTGAAGTGGAAACCGCCATGACCACCACCACCATGACCATGATCCAGGCCCTGCGCTCGGCCATGGATGTGATGCTCGAACGCGACGACAACGTGGTGGTATTTGGCCAGGACGTCGGCTATTTCGGCGGAGTATTCCGGTGCACCGAAGGCTTGCAGACCAAATACGGCAGCTCTCGCGTGTTTGACGCGCCGATCTCCGAAAGCGGCATTGTCGGCGTGGCGGTGGGCATGGGCGCCTACGGCCTGCGCCCGGTGGCCGAGATCCAATTCGCCGACTATGTCTACCCTGCCACCGACCAGATCATCTCCGAAGCAGCGCGCCTGCGTTATCGCTCGGCCGGCCAGTTCACCGCGCCATTGACCATGCGCATGCCTTGCGGCGGCGGCATCTACGGCGGCCAGACCCACAGCCAGAGTATCGAAGCGGTGTTCACCCAGGTCTGCGGGCTGCGCACGGTCATGCCGTCGAACCCCTATGACGCCAAAGGCCTGTTGATTGCCTCCATCGAAAACGATGACCCGGTGATCTTCCTGGAGCCAAAACGCCTGTACAACGGCCCGTTCGATGGCCATCACGATCGTCCGGTGACCCCGTGGTCGAAACACCCGCAAGCCCAAGTGCCGGACGGCTACTACACCGTGCCACTGGACGTGGCCGCCATTGTGCGTCCGGGCTCGGCCGTGACGGTGCTGACCTACGGCACCACGGTGTATGTGTCGCAAGTCGCTGCCGAAGAGACCGGCATCGACGCCGAAGTCATCGACCTGCGCAGCCTGTGGCCGCTGGACCTGGAAACCATCGTCAAGTCGGTGAAAAAGACCGGCCGTTGCGTGGTGGTACATGAAGCCACCCGCACCTGCGGCTTTGGTGCCGAGCTGGTGTCGCTGGTGCAAGAGCATTGCTTCCACCACCTGGAAGCGCCGATCGAACGCGTCACCGGTTGGGACACCCCCTATCCGCACGCGCAGGAGTGGGCGTATTTCCCAGGGCCGTCCCGAGTGGGCGCGGCGTTGAAACGGGTCATGGAGGTCTGAATGGGCACGCACGTTATCAAGATGCCGGACATTGGCGAAGGCATCGCAGAAGTTGAATTGTCGGTGTGGCATGTGAAGGTCGGCGACATGGTCGTCGAAGACCAGGTGCTGGCGGATGTGATGACCGACAAGGCAATGGTGGACATTCCCTCGCCGGTGCATGGCAAGGTCATTTCCCTCGGCGGCGAGCCAGGTGAAGTCATGGCCGTGGGCAGTATTTTGATCAGCATTGAAGTGGAAGGTGCGGGCAACGCCAAGGAAGCGCCGGCAGCGAAGGAGACGCCGAAAGCCGCGCCGGTGGTTGAAGCCAAGCCTGCGCCGGTGGCCGTTGAAAGCAAACCAGCGCCGGTTGTCGCAACCCAGCCGCCTGTGGCGCGTGCCGCCGACGAACGCCCATTGGCCTCCCCCGCCGTACGCAAGCACGCATTGGACGCGGGGATTCAACTGCGCCTGGTCCAGGGCTCCGGTCCGGCCGGGCGGATTCTGCATGAGGACCTCGACGCCTACCTGCAACAAGGCGCGTCAAAGTCTTCAACAGCCACCAATCCCTACGCCGAACGCAACACCGAAGAACAGATCCCCGTCATCGGCATGCGCCGCAAGATCGCACAGCGCATGCAGGACGCCACCCGTCGTGCCGCGCATTTCAGCTATGTAGAAGAGATCGACGTCACCGCCCTCGACGAGTTGCGCGTGCACCTCAACGAGAAGCACGGCGCCACGCGTGGCAAGTTGACCCTGCTGCCGTTTATCGTGCGCGCCATGGTGGTTGCACTGCGGGACTTCCCGCAGATCAATGCGCGTTACGACGATGAAGCCCAGGTGATCACCCGCCTTGGCGCGGTGCACGTAGGTGTCGCCACCCAAAGCGACGTAGGCCTGATGGTGCCGGTGGTGCGTCACGCCGAAGCTCGCAGCCTGTGGGGCAACGCCGAAGAAATCGCCCGCTTGGCCACTGCTGCGCGCAATGGCAAGGCCAGTCGCGATGAGCTGTCCGGTTCAACCATCACCCTGACCAGCCTGGGTGCCTTGGGCGGCATCGTCAGCACGCCGGTACTGAACCTGCCGGAAGTGGCGATCGTGGGCGTCAACCGTATCGTCGAAAGGCCGATGGTGATCAAGGGTCAGATCGTGGTGCGCAAGATGATGAACCTCTCTAGTTCCTTCGATCACCGTGTAGTCGATGGCATGGACGCGGCGCAATTCATCCAGGCCATTCGCGGCCTGCTCGAACAACCCGCCAGCCTGTTCCTGGAGTAACGCATGACTCAGACGTTGAATACCACGCTGCTGATTATCGGCGGCGGCCCTGGCGGTTATGTGGCGGCGATCCGCGCCGGCCAACTGGGCATCCCGACCATCCTGGTGGAAGGCCAGGCGCTGGGCGGCACGTGCCTGAACATCGGCTGCATCCCGTCCAAGGCCCTGATCCATGTGGCCGAGCAGTTCCAGCAAACCATCCACCATAGCCAGGGTTCGCACCTGGGCATCGAAGTGGATGTGCCGACCCTGGACATCCGCAAAAGCGTGGAATGGAAAGACGGCATCGTCGACCGCCTGACCACCGGCGTCGCCGCGCTGCTGAAAAAGCACAAGGTGCAAGTGATCCACGGCTGGGCCAAGGTCGTAGACGGAAAGACCGTCGAGGTCGGCGACCAGCGCATCCAGTGCGAACACCTGCTGCTGGCCACCGGTTCAAAGAGCGTCAACCTGCCGATGCTGCCGATTGGCGGGCCGATCATCTCGTCCACCGAGGCGCTCGCGCCCACGCGGGTGCCCAAGCGCCTGATCGTGGTGGGTGGCGGCTATATCGGCCTGGAGCTGGGCATTGCCTACCGCAAGCTGGGTGCCGAGGTCAGCGTGGTCGAGGCCCAGGATCGTATCCTGCCGGCCTATGATGCTGAGCTGACGCAGCCGGTGAACGAATCCCTCAAGCACCTGGGGGTGAAGCTGTACCTCAAGCACAGTGTCACCGGTTTTACCGATGGCAGCCTGCAAGTACGCGACCCGAATGGCGACACCGTGTCGTTGGCAACTGATCAGGTGCTGGTTGCTGTGGGTCGCAAGCCCAACACCCAAGGCTGGAACCTCGAGGCGCTGAACCTGGAGATGAACGGCGCGGCGATCAAGATCGACAGCCGCTGCCAGACCAGCATGCGCAACGTGTATGCCATCGGTGACTTGAGCGGCGAGCCGATGCTGGCGCACCGCGCCATGGCCCAGGGCGAGATGGTGGCCGAACTGATCAGCGGTAAACACCGTGAATTCAACCCGGCCGCGATCCCGGCCGTGTGTTTTACCGACCCGGAACTGGTGGTCGTCGGCAAGACACCCGACGAAGCCAAGGCCGCCGGATTGGACTGCATCGTGTCGAGCTTCCCGTTCGCGGCCAATGGCAGGGCCATGACCCTGGAGTCGAAGACCGGTTTCGTGCGGGTGGTGGCGCGACGTGACAACCACCTGATCGTCGGCTGGCAGGCCGTGGGGGTGGGTGTCTCCGAGCTGTCCACCGCCTTTGGCCTGAGCCTGGAAATGGGTTCACGTCTGGAAGATGTGGCGGGCACCATCCACGCCCACCCGACCCTCGGCGAAGCCGTTCAGGAAGCCGCGTTAAGGGCGTTGGGCCACGCCCTGCACCTGTAAAAGCGCGGCAGGGCCCACCCACCCGCTCCCACACCGGCCAAGAATGAAGTATTGTTGTGCCCATCCAGAAAAAAACCGACAAGCCTGCCTTCGACCAGGCGGTTGACCAGAGATAGAGGGTGTCATGGGTAACGAAAGCATCAATTGGGACAAGCTGGGTTTTGACTACATCAAGACCGACAAGCGGTTTCTCCAGGTCTGGAAAAACGGCGAATGGCAAGCAGGCACCCTGACCGATGACAATGTGCTGCACATCAGCGAGGGCTCCACTGCCCTGCACTACGGCCAGCAATGCTTTGAAGGCCTCAAGGCCTACCGCTGCAAGGACGGTTCGATCAACCTGTTCCGTCCGGACCAGAACGCCGCCCGCATGCAACGCAGCTGCGCCCGCCTGCTGATGCCGCATGTGCCGACCGACGTGTTCATCGACGCCTGCAAGCAAGTGGTCAAGGCCAACGAGCACTTCATCCCGCCATACGGCAGCGGCGGCGCGCTGTACCTGCGCCCGTTCGTGATCGGCACCGGTGACAACATCGGCGTGCGGACCGCCCCGGAGTTCATCTTCTCCGTGTTCTGCATCCCCGTCGGCGCCTACTTCAAAGGTGGCCTGGTACCACATAACTTCCAGATCTCCACCTTCGACCGCGCGGCACCACAAGGCACCGGCGCCGCCAAGGTCGGTGGCAACTATGCCGCCAGCCTGATGCCAGGTTCCGAAGCGAAGAAGTCCGGTTTCGCCGACGCGATCTACCTGGACCCGATGACCCATTCGAAAATCGAAGAAGTCGGCTCGGCCAACTTCTTCGGGATCACCCACGACAATAAGTTCATCACGCCGAAGTCGCCGTCGGTGCTGCCAGGCATCACCCGCCTGTCGCTGATCGAACTGGCCAAGACCCGCCTGGGCCTGGAAGTGGTCGAAGGCGAAGTGTTCATCGACAAGCTCGACCAGTTCAAGGAAGCCGGCGCCTGCGGTACGGCTGCAGTGATCTCGCCAATCGGCGGCATCCAGTACAACGGCAAGCTGCACGTGTTCCACAGCGAGACCGAAGTCGGTCCGATCACCCAGAAGCTCTACAAAGAGCTGACCGGCGTGCAGACCGGCGACGTTGAAGCGCCGCAAGGCTGGATCGTCAAGGTCTAACTCTGCAACGAGCCCCACCACAAAGCCTATGTGGGAGCTGGCGTGCCAGCTCCCACAGTTTATTTGGGTGTTCTCACAAGTCCTTGGGAATATTCCCTACAATCTTCTTGCCCATACTGATCCTCGGTTCCACCCCATACCCCAACGCCTCGTAGAACCCCACCACCGCGTCGTTGCCGCCGGTGATCTGCAGGTTGATCTTCATGCACCCCAACGCGGTCAATGCCTGTTCCGCGTGGCGTACCAACGAAGACCCCAAGCCATGGCGCCGATAGTCGGCGTGCACCGCCACCGAATACAGCCAGCCGCGATGACCGTCGTAGCCGGCAAGAATCGTCCCGATCACTGCTTTTTTATCCATGGCTACGAAGAACAGCCCATCGTTGACGGCCAGCTTCTTATCAATCGCCAGCGTTGGCAGGTTGTGGGCGGTGTCATAGCCAAAGGCCTGCTGCCAGAGCGCAACCACTTGCGCCCGATGCTGACGGTCGCGATACGGACCGATGGGATGCCGGGACAGCAGCGCTTTTTCCATCACCAATGTACGTTCGTTGCCGTGGTAAACGTCACGCACGGTGTTAAACCCCAGCTTGGTGTAGAACGGCTCGGCCGTCAGCGAAGCAGGCACGCTCAATACCGTCACCCCAGCCTCGCGGGCGCGCAGTTCGATCTCGATCATCAGCAGGCGACCGATCCCCTGCCCTTGCAGCGCTGGATTGACGAACACCGAGCGCACCACATTACCGTCGAGGGCGGCGGTGGCGACGATCACATGATCTTGAATTGCCACCAGTACCTGGCGACGCTTGAGCAAGGCCAGCACCGCATCCGGTGTGAAGTTACTGGCCACCCGCGCAATCACATCCGCCGGATAATCCCGCGCATTGCTGCTATGCAAGGCCGCCAGGATGACCTGGCTGATGCCCTCGGCATCGGCTGCCTGGGCGAGGCGAACGGCGGTAGACATGATTCCTCCTGGCTGACTGCGTTTGAACAACCCGCACAATAGCAATTTTGACCTGCGCTCGCCCGAACAGCCGATTCGGCTGCCTCACCCCACTCTTCAGCTTTCCCGGCTGACCCGCTTCCCGGTTTCAGCCGGGATTCACCCCGCACAACCCACAAAATAGCCCCACAGTTCAACCCATGGATTCGTGCACCCATGCAAACCACCAATACCGTCTTGATGATTCGCCCGGCGCGCTTTGCCTTCAACCCGGACACCGCGATCAACAACCGCTTCCAACGCCAACCCCTCGACCCACTCGGCGCACAGCAGAAAGCGCTGGAAGAGTTCGACGGCTATGTCGACACCCTACGCCGGCACGGCGTGGAAGTGCTGGTGGTGCAGGACACGCCGGCGCCCCACACCCCCGACTCGATATTCCCCAACAACTGGTGGAGCAGCCACGCCGACGGCAGCCTGGTGCTGTACCCGATGGAAGGCCAGAACCGACGACTGGAGCGCAACAAAGGCGTGCTGCAAGTGCTGGAGCAACGTTTTGCGATCAACAGCACCATTGATCTCAGCCACCTGGAACAGCAGAACATCTTCCTCGAAGGCACCGGCAGCATGGTGCTCGACCGCCAACACCGCATCAGCTACGCCTGCCACTCCGGGCGCACTCACCAGGACGCCCTGCGCCAGTTCGCCGAACGCCTCGACTACCAGCTCTGCGTTTTTCACGCCGTCGACCGCCATCACGCGCCGATCTACCACAGCAACGTGATGATGAGCGTCGGTCGCGACCTCTCGGTGGTGTGCCTGCAAGCCCTGCCGGACGCCAGCGAACGCCAGGGCCTGGAACGCTCCCTGCGCGACACCGGCAAGGACATCCTCGCGCTCGATTTCGATCAGTTGGAGGGCTTCGCCGGCAACATGCTCGAAATCCACGACCGCGACGGGCAGCCCCTGTTGGTGATGTCCGCCAGCGCCTGGGGCGCCTTGCAACCCGCCCAGCGCCAGCACGTGGAACGCCATACGCGGCCGGTGGTGGTAAACATCGACAACATCGAACGCATCGGCGGCGGCAGTGCCCGCTGCATGCTGGCGGAAGTGCACCTGCCCGCCCGCGCCACCGTCCAATAACTCAAGGAGTCTTGTCATGACCCGCTATATCGACGTCAACGATCTCTGCTACCTGGTCTCGCAAAAAGGCTTGCAAACCTGCATCACCGAGATGGCCGAGTACATCCGTGCCGACTACCTGCGCTGGCAGGATTTCGAAAAATGCGCGCGCCTGGCCAACCACTCGCCGGACGGTGTGATCGAGCTGATGCCGGTCTCCGACGCATCGCTGTACGCGTTCAAATACGTCAACGGCCACCCGAAAAACACCCTGGCCGGCATGCTCACCGTGATGGCTTTCGGCGCGCTGGGGGACGTGGACACCGGCTTGCCGGTGCTGCTGGCGGAAATGACGCTGACCACTGCGATTCGCACCGCCGCCACGTCGGCGCTGGTCGCCCGCTACCTGGCCCGCGACAACAGCCGCAGCATGGCGCTGATCGGCAACGGCTCCCAGAGCGAATTTCAGGCCCTGGCCTTCCACGCCATGCTCGGCATCACTGAGATCCGCCTGTTCGATATCGACGCCAAGGCCACCGCCAAGCTGGCCGCCAACCTCAAAGCTTTCCCGGCGATCAAGGTGATCCTGGCCGGCAGCGTCGCCGAAGCGGTAAAAGGCGCGGACATCGTCACCACCGTCACGGCCGACAAGGCCTACGCCACCATCCTGACGGACGAGATGATCGAACCCGGCATGCACCTCAACGCCGTCGGCGGCGACTGCCCCGGCAAGACCGAGCTGGACCGACGTATCGTCGAGCGCGCCCGGGTGATCGTCGAGTACGAACCGCAAAGCCGCATCGAAGGTGAAATCCAGCACATGCCGGAAGACTCGCCGGTCACCGAACTCTGGCAAGTGATCAACGGGCAACAACCCGGCCGCGAAAATGCGCGCCAGGTCACCCTGTTCGACTCGGTAGGTTTTGCCATCGAAGACTACTCGGCCCTGCGCTATGTGCTGGACGTGGCCAAGGCCTTGGATGTGGGCAGCGACCTGGAGCTGGTGCCGGACCTGGCCGACCCGAAAGACCTGTTCGCACGCCTGGCACAACAACCTCGCGCACAGCAGAAAAAGCGCGCCTGAGAACGCTCTGGCCTGCCGCTCTGCGTCGAGGGCGGCCCAGATTTGGGTGGGTGAAAAGCCGATTCAGCGGGTGGCACAGCCGATTCCGCTGCATTGCCCGTTTTAACAGCGCAATTCGCGCTTTGAGCACGGGGTAAACGACACAAAAAACGCACCACCATGGAGCATTCTCTCCGCCAATAAGAACGATTTGTTTCAGCTCAATGACTGCCCTGACATCAATTACAAAATATAGGGACTACACATGACTCCACTGCGATCACTCTTCGCTGCGTTGCTGTTGCCACTCTGCGCAACCGCCCACGCTCAGGAATGGAAAGAAATCCGCTTCGGCGTGTTCCCCGAATATCCCCCCTTCGAATCCGTTGCCGCCGACGGCAGCCTGCAAGGCTTCGATATCGAGCTGGGCAACGCGATCTGCGCCAAGCTGGAAGTGAAATGCACCTGGGTGCACAACGAATTCGACGGCATGATCCCGGCCCTGCGCGCCCGCAAGTTCGACGCGATCATGTCCTCCATGGCTGTAACCCCGGCCCGCGAAAAGATCATCGACTTCAGTGACCGCCTGTTCCTCAGCCCTACCTCCGTGATCACGCGCAAGAGCGCCGACTTCGGCGACACCCCGGAATCCCTCATGGGCAAGCAAGTCGGGGTACTGCAAGGCTCGTTGCAGGAGGCCTACGCCCGTGCCCACCTGGCCAAGCTCGGCGCGCAGATCAAGGCGTATCAGTCCCAGGACCAGAACTACGCCGATCTGCAGAACGGCCGCCTGGACGCGACCCTGACCGACAAGCTCGAAGCCCAGCTCAACTTCCTGTCCAAACCCGAAGGCAGCGACTTCAAGACCGGCCCTGCCTTCAAGGACCCGACCCTGCCCCTGGACATCGCCATGGGCCTGCGCAAGAACGATCAGGCACTGCGGGCGCTGATCAACAAAGGCATCGCCGCTGTGCAGGCGGATGGCACCTACGCACAGATCCAGAAGAAGTACTTCGGCGATCAGGACATCTACCACGAGTGATGTCCGAGCCAGGCAAAAGTCCCCTGTAGGCGCGAGCGAGCTCGCGCCTGCATAAAAGAGATCTCCTTCCCCATGAACGAATTCCTGAATCTGCACGGCTACGGCCCGATGCTGGCCCAGGGTGCCTGGATGACGCTCAAGCTGGCCTTCCTCGCGCTGGCGCTGAGCCTCGCCCTGGGCCTGATCGCCGCCGCTGCCAAGCTCTCCAGCGCCAAATGGCTGCGTTTGCCGGCCACGCTCTACACCACCTTGATCCGGAGTGTGCCGGACCTGGTGCTGATCCTGCTGATTTTCTACAGCCTGCAACTGTGGCTCAACGACCTGAGTGAAGTGTTCGGCTGGGACTATTTTGAAATTGACCCGTTTACCGCTGGGGTGATCACCCTGGGCTTTATCTACGGCGCGTATTTCACCGAGAACTTCCGAGGCGCGATCCTCAGCGTGCCGGTGGGCCAGCTGGAAGCGGCGACCGCCTATGGCCTGAGCCGCTGGCAGCGCTTTCACCTGGTGCTGTTCCCGCAACTGATGCGCTTTGCCCTGCCGGGCCTGGGCAATAACTGGCTGGTGCTGCTCAAATCCACGGCGCTGGTGTCGATCATCGGCTTGTCGGACCTGGTCAAGGCCGCACAAAATGCCGGCAAAACCACTAATGAGCCGCTGTACTTCCTGATCCTCGCGGGCCTGATGTACCTGGTGATCACCACCCTGTCCAACCGCGTCCTCAAGCGCCTCGAACGGCGCTATAACCTCGGCATCAAGGGGATGGCGCGATGATCGAACTGTTCCAGCAATACGGTCTGGCCTATCTGTTCAGCGATGGCGCAGGATTGTCCGGCGTGGCCATGACACTGTGGTTGTTCATCATCTCGGTGGTGTTGGGTTTTTTCCTGTCGATCCCGTTGGCGCTCGCGCGTGTTTCCGAGCACGTCTGGCTGCGCTGGCCAGTGGAGGTCTACACCTACCTGTTTCGCGGCACGCCGCTGTATATCCAACTGCTGATTTGCTACACCGGGCTGTACAGCCTGGAAATCGTGCAGGATAACGCCCTGCTCAACCAGTTTTTCCGCAATGCGCTGAACTGCACGCTGCTGGCCTTCGTGCTCAACACCTGCGCCTACACCGTGGAGATCTTCGCCGGGGCGATCCGCAATATCCCCCATGGCGAAATCGAAGCGGCCCGCGCCTACGGCCTGCACGGTTGGCGTCTCAACCTGTTCGTGGTGGTGCCCGCCGCGCTGCGTCGTGCGTTACCGGCCTACAGCAACGAAATGATCCTGATGCTGCACGCCACCTCGCTGGCCTTTACCGCCACCGTCGCCGACATCCTCAAGGTGGCCCGCGACGCCAATGCCGAAACGTTCCTGACGTTCCAGGCGTTCGGCATCGCTGCCCTGCTCTACATGCTGCTGTCCTTTGCACTGGTGGGCCTGTTCCGACTGGCCGAACGTCGCTGGATGCGCTTTCTTGTTCCTACCCGAGGCTAACCCATGAATCAGTCCGCGCAGGCCCTGGCCGCTTATCCCGTTGATGAACCCGTTGCCCAACCCGTCACCGCGGCCATCAAGCTTCAAGTCGAAGGCATCCACAAACGCTATGGCGAGCACGAAGTGCTCAAGGGTGTTTCCCTGAATGCGCGCCAGGGCGATGTGATCAGCCTGATCGGCGCCAGCGGCTCTGGCAAAAGCACGATGCTGCGCTGCATCAACTTCCTCGAACAGCCGGACGCCGGGGTGATCACCCTGGACGGCATCAGCATTGAAATGCGCCAGGGCCGCGCCGGCACCCGTGCGCCGCACCAAGATCAATTGCAGAACCTGCGCACACGCCTGGCCATGGTGTTCCAGCACTTCAATCTGTGGAGCCACATGACCGTGCTGGAAAACATCACCATGGCGCCGCGCCGGGTACTGGACGTAAGCGCTGCGGAGGCGGAAAAACGCGCGCGAATGTACTTGGACAAGGTCGGCCTGCCGAGCCGCGTGGCGGATCAGTACCCGGCGTTTCTCTCCGGCGGCCAACAACAGCGCGTGGCGATTGCCCGGGCCTTGGCGATGGAGCCGGAGATCATCCTGTTCGATGAGCCGACTTCCGCACTCGACCCAGAACTTGTAGGAGAAGTCCTCAAAGTCATACAGACGTTGGCCGAGGAAGGTCGTACCATGCTGATGGTCACCCACGAAATGGGCTTTGCCCGCCAGGTGTCCAGCCAAGTGTTGTTCTTGCACCAGGGCCGGGTTGAGGAACACGGCGATGCCAGGATTCTCGACCAGCCCAACAGCGAGCGCTTGCAGCAATTTCTCTCCAACCGTTTGAAGTGAACCCCATGGATACCAAGGCCAACGGACCCCATTCCTCCCCCACGCTGGACCGCATTGATGAAGCCATCATCGAAGTGCTGCGGCATCAGGGGCGTATCACCTACGAAAAGCTCTCGTCGCTGGTGCACCTCACGCCCAGGCCCTGCCTGGAGCGGGTGCGCAAGCTGGAGCGACGCGGGGTGATCCGTGGGTATGGGGCGATCATCGATGTGCAGATGGTCTCGCCAGGGCTGTCATTGCTGGTGTTGGTAGCCTTGTCCAACCAGAGCGGGCGCTCGGCGCAAAAGGCCTTCGAAGCCTGCGTCAAGGCTTGCCCGCAGGTGTTCGAATGCCAGTTGATCAGCGGTCCGTTTGACTACAGCCTGCGCATGCGTTGCCGGGATATGGAGCACTACCGGGTGCTGACGGAGACCTGGTTGAACAACGACGAATTGCACATCGATAAGCTGGTCGCGCATCCGGAGTTGGCGGTGGTCAAGAACACAGCGACGGAACTCACCTGAGCCTTAAAAGGCGCGAGCGATTCGCTTGCCCAGCTTTGCCCCGATCATCTTCGCCTGCCCATCCTTTTGCTTGCCGGTACGCGCCTCACTGATCAACCCCGGTATCAACTTGCCCTCTGGCAGATTCTTCCAGAACCGGCTGGGCAAATGCCCTTCCATCACCTTGGGGTTCAACCGTGCTGGATTGAAGATGTGGCTGTAGTAGGTCAGCCACATCGCACTGTGTGGATCCTCGACATTCTGCGCCAATTGCCGCCACGCCTCGGGGCATTCGCGCTGGTGGATCAACTGCTCACCGTCGTAGTACACACCGTCCAACGGCGTGGCGATCATCCAGCGGTGACGCCCCATGCGCCCGATGAAATGCTGGCTGGCCGATTTCAAGATGTCATGGGCCGGCTCGTGCCAGGCCACGTACTCGGGCAATTCCAGCCCGGCCTCGGCGGGTAACGCGATGAACCGCACAAACGCGTGCAGATGGTGTGCCTCGCGACTGACCTGCTTGATCCGCCGTTGCAACTCACTGCCCAGTTTGTCCCCTGCCAGCATCGCCGTGCGGTCACCATGACTGACGCGCCACAGCACTTCATACAACAAGCTCCAGCGCTGGTCGCCGTGGTAACAGGCGGCCGACTCCAACAATTCCAGCAGGGCCTTGGGCACCCGTGTCTGGAAAGGCCCCATCCCCTCGGGAATCGGTTCGTCGGTGGCAAACAGGTCCGCCACTTCGGCCTCGCCCCAACTCACCTGGCTGGGGTCGACCTGATGGCTGAGCAGCCAGCGCGCCTGATCGCGCCAAGTGCTGAACAGGTTGTTGCATTCCAGGCTGATCATCCCCACAACCCCATTTGCTGCGGCTGAGGACGGTCGCGCAGTTGTTCGCGCAACAACACGCTGGTGCTGTCGGCCTGTTGCGGGTGGTAGTCGCTGGTGATGAAAAACGGCTTGGCCTTGGCCAATACGCACCGCATGCGCGCCAGGTCTTCGAAGCGGATCTTGCGTTCACGGCGCAGGTCCACCAGACGCTGGGTGGTACGCAGGCCAATGCCCGGAATGCGCGCTATCAAGGTCGGTTCCGCGCGATTCAGGTCTAGAGGGAAGACTTCGCGATTATCCAGCGCCCACGCCAGCTTGGGATCGATATCCAGCGCCAGGTGACCAGGACCTTTGAACAGCTCATTGGCGTTGAACCCATAGCTGCGCAACAGGAAATCGGCCTGGTACAAACGGTGCTCGCGCATCAGCGGCGGCGCGGCCAGAGGCACGGTTTTCGGGCTATTGGGGATGGGACTGAACGCCGAGTAATACACGCGGCGCAGCTTGAAGTTGCCGTACAACGCCTCGGCACCGTGGAGAATGGTGCTGTCATCGGTGTCGTCGGCGCCGACGATCAATTGCGTGCTCTGCCCGGCCGGGGCAAAACGCGGTGCGCGTGGCTCGTTGCGTACCGTCTGCTCGCCGGTGTAGATGGTCTGCATGGCCTGTTTGATCGACACGATCTTCTTTTCCGGCGCCAGGGTCTGCAGGCTGGCCTCGGTGGGCAGTTCGATGTTCACGCTCAGGCGATCGGCATAGCGTCCGGCTTCGGCGATCAGTGCCGGGTCGGCATCAGGAATCGTCTTGAGGTGGATATAGCCGCGAAAGTCATGCTCTTCGCGCAGCAGTTTGGCGACCCGCACCAATTGCTCCATGGTGTAATCGGACGAACGGATGATGCCGGAACTGAGAAACAGCCCGCTGACGCAGTTGCGTCGGTAGAAATCCAGGGTCAGGGTGACCACCTCCTCCGGGCTGAAACGCGCGCGGGGCACGTCGCTGGAGCGGCGGTTGACGCAATACTGGCAGTCGTAGAGACAGAAGTTGGTGAGCAATACCTTGAGCAACGACACACAACGCCCGTCCGGCGTGTAGCTGTGGCAGATGCCCATGCCATCGGTGGAACCCAGCCCCGCCTTGCCCTCGGAGCTGCGCTTGGGCGCACCACTGCTGGCGCACGAGGCATCGTACTTGGCGGCGTCGGCGAGGATGCTGAGTTTTTCGATCAACTGCATGGGGGCTACCGATACTGGTTTTTTGTACAGTACCAATAGCCACTCGTTGCCACAAGTGCCGTTTGTAGGAGCGCGTTTCAGCTCGCGGTGGCGAGCAACAAATCCTGCACCGAACGACCCTTGCCGCGCCCACGGTCCAGCGCATACAGCGACGCCGCAATCTCATCCGCCCGAATCGGCAGTACCGACAGCAGGGTATCGCTCAACCCATGGCTGGCCTGGCTGAAGCCCTGGATGTAGATACCGGCGTTGCAACGCTCGTCGGTGACGATGCGATAGTCGCGCGCCACGTCGAAGTCGCCCAGGTAGTCTTCCAATGGCGCCAGCAGCGCGCGGTGTGTCTGGCGCTCGTAGCCGGTGGCGAGAATCACCGCGTCGTAGTGGTTGACGCTGGTGTCGCCGTTGGCGTTGTTGCGCAGCACCAGTTCGATGCCCAACGGGCCTGGTGTGGCCTTCTCGACCACGGTCAGGGTGCGGAACGCCTGGCGGGCGATGCCGGAGACCTTCTGGCGGTAGAAGATGCCGTAGATACGCTCGATCAAGTCCAGGTCCACCACCGAATAGTTGGTGTTCTGGTACTCGGCGACCAGGCGCTCACGCTCGGCGCCCTCTTGCTGGAACACCAGGTCGGTGAAGGCCGGCGAGAACACTTCGTTGACGAACGGGCTGTCATCGGCGGGTTTGAGCGCCGAACCGCGCAGAATCATGTCGACCTGCACCGACGGGAAGCTGTCGTTCAGGTCGATAAAGGCTTCTGCCGCGCTCTGGCCACCGCCGATGATGGCGATGCGCATGGCCTTGCCCTCGACACATGGCTGGCTGGCCATCCGCTCCAAGTATTGGGAATGGTGGAACACCCGGCTATCGCCCTTGAGCGCCTTGAACGCTTCGGGAATACGCGGCGTGCCCCCGGCGCTGACCACCACCGAACGGGTGGTGCGTACATGTTGCTCCCCCAGCGCATCGCGGGAAATCACACGCAGCGCTTCAACCTGCTGCTGGTGCAGGATCGGCTCGATGGACAGCACTTCCTCGCCGTAGCGCGCCTGGGCCTGAAACTGCCCGGCGACCCAGCGCAGGTAGTCGTTGTACTCCATGCGGCACGGGTAGAAGGTGCCCAGGTTGATGAAGTCCACCAAGCGGTCGTGGGCTTTCAGGTAATTAACGAAGGAATACGGGCTGGTGGGGTTGCGCAGGGTCACCAGGTCCTTGAGGAATGAAATCTGCAGCTCGCTCTGGGTCACCAGGGTGTTGCCGTGCCAGCGGTAGTCGGCCTGTTTGTCGAGAAACAGCACATCCAGTTTGCCCTGGGCCTTTTCGCGCTCCTGCAGGGCGATGGCCAGCGCCAGGTTCGAAGGGCCGAAACCGATACCGATCAGGTCGTGAACCGCGGGCGAAGCAATTGCCTGTGTCATTCCAGTGTCCTCTGGATAAGCCCCTTGGCGGTGGGGCGGGAATACCTTCAAGACCTGAACAACAGGTCGTGTGTTGATAGGAAACGAGGACAATGAAATAAAATTTAACTGATCTTCGATCAGTGCGTTTCCCACTCGCGCATCCGCACCCGGCAGTGCTTCATGGCATTGACGATGTGTTTCTCCACCATGGCGCGGGAAATGCTCAGGCGTTCGGCGATCTGCAGGTGGGTCAGGCCTTCGAGTTTGCGCAGCAGGAAGCTGTCGCGACAGGCCGGCGGCAGCTCGGCCAGGGCGCGTTCGAGCAGTTCCAGGCGCTGGCCGTGATCGTGGTGGGAGTGAGGCGAACTGCTGGCGAAGCGCTCTTCGGCATCCAGCACGTCCAGGGGTTCAACCTGGCGCAAGGCATTGCGCCGATGTCCATCGATCACCAGATTCAATGCGGTGCGGTACAAAAAGGCACGGGGTTGTTCGATGGGCGTGTCGCTGGAACGCTCCAGCACCCGGACATAAGCGTCATGCACCACATCCTCGGCCACCTGACGGTTGCCCAGCTTGGCGTTGAGGAAACACACCAGCTCGCGATAGTAGTTTTCCAACATGACTCCCGACCGCCGGGTGGCGGCATTTGGTCCCTGGGTGCAAAAAACAGCCTGTAGACGCGAGCGTGCTTGCGAAGACCGTTAATGATATCGCGAGCATTCAGGATAAACGCAGCGCCTGAACGTCCCTCGCGGGCAAGCTCGCTCCTACACTTAAATCAACCCGTTCGGTGATGGCAGTTTGAGTGCGTGCAATTTATAGTAATTCTCATCTACTTTTAAAGCAGACTTGCATCAACGGACGATTTTTTTCTTCAAGGGAGCTGTAACTGCTTATGTAACCGCCTAAATCCCCGCGCAATTCCCTCGTTTACTTGTCAGCTCCCCGCAACTGCGGTCCGAACTTTCCTGGCTGGAACCAAAGCATGAAACGCCCTCGACCTGCCCGACGCGCCTTGCTTGTTATCGCGTGCCTGATCCCTTTTATCGCCGTCGCGGCCTGGCAGGTGCTGCCGCCGGGGCGTGACACTCTCACCACCGTCACCGTCACCCGCGGCAGTATCGAAAACAGCGTGACCGCCTTGGGCACCCTACAACCGCGTCGCTATGTGGACGTCGGTGCCCAGGCCTCTGGCCAGATCCGCAAAATCCACGTCGAAGCCGGCGACCAGGTCGAGGAAGGCCAATTGCTGGTTGAGATCGATCCGTCCACGCAAAAAGCCAAGCTGGACGCCAGCCGCTACGCCATCGAAAACCTCAAGGCCCAGTTGCAGGAACAAAAGGCTCAGCACGAATTGGCACGCCAGAAGTACCAGCGCCAGCAACGCCTGACCGCCGCAAACGCCACCCGTGAGGAAGACGTGCAAACCGCGAAGGCCGAACTGAGCGCTACCCAGGCCCGGGTCGACATGTTCCAGGCGCAGATCCTGCAAGCCCAGGCCAGCCTGCGCAGTGACGAAGCGGAATTGGGCTACACACGCATCTACGCGCCCATGACCGGCACCGTGGTCGCGGTGGACGCGCGGGTTGGCCAAACCCTCAATGCCCAGCAGCAGACGCCGTTGATCCTGCGCATCGCCAAGCTGTCGCCGATGACGGTGTGGGCAGAAGTCTCGGAGGCCGATATTGGCCACGTCAAACCCGGCATGACCGCGTACTTCACTACCTTGAGCGGCGGTAACCGACGCTGGACCAGCACCGTGCGGCAGATCCTGCCGATCCCGCCCAAGCCGTTGAATGAAACCCAAGGCAGCGGCAGCCCCAACAGCACCAGTAAAAGCGGCAGCGGCCGCGTGGTGCTGTACACCGTGCTGCTGGACGTGGACAACAGCGACAACGCGCTGATGGCCGAAATGACCACCCAGGTATTTTTCGTCGCCAGCCAAGTCAAGGATGCGCTCACCGCGCCGGTTGCCGCGTTATCGGGCACGGCGAACGCCAACCAGCAGATCGCCCAGGTCGTGGGCAAGAACGGCCGTATCGAGCAGCGCCAGGTGCAGGTGGGCATCAGCGACCGCCTGCGCGTCCAGGTGCTCGACGGCTTGAGCGAAGGCGATCACCTGCTGATCGGCCCCGCCGACGGCAACGGGGGTTGAGGTGACCACGCCCCTGATCGAACTCAAGAACATCCGCAAATCCTACGGCGGCGGCGACAGTCCGCAGGTCGACGTGTTGCGCGGCATCGACCTGTCGATCCATGCCGGGGAGTTCGTCGCCATCGTCGGCGCCTCCGGCTCCGGCAAGTCCACGTTGATGAATATCCTTGGCTGTCTCGACCGCCCCAGCACAGGCGACTACCTGTTCGCCGGGGAAAACGTCGCCCACCTGGACAGCGATGAACTGGCCTGGCTGCGCCGCGAAGCGTTCGGGTTCGTGTTCCAGGGCTACCACCTGATCCCGTCGGGCTCGGCCCAGGAGAACGTCGAGATGCCGGCGATCTACGCCGGCATCAGCGCCGCCGAGCGCCATGCCCGCGCCAACGCCCTGCTCACGCGCCTGGGCCTGGCCGAACGCACCGGCAACCGTCCGCACCAACTCTCCGGGGGCCAGCAACAGCGGGTATCCATTGCCCGAGCCTTGATGAACGGCGGGCATATCATCCTCGCCGACGAACCCACCGGCGCCCTCGACAGCCACAGTGGCGCCGAGGTCATGACCCTGCTCGATGAACTCGCCAGCCAGGGCCACGTGGTGATCCTGATCACCCACGACCGCGAAGTGGCGGCGCGGGCCAATCGCATCATCGAGATTCGCGATGGTTTGATCATCAGCGACTCGGCGGACAGCAGCGACGTTGCGCCAGCATTAGCGAACGGCGCCCTGCAAGCCGTGGATCTGCGCCAGCGCCTGGCCGACGGCGCCGAGCACAATGGCGCGTGGAAAGCCGAGCTGGTGGACGCGGTGCAAGCCGCCTGGCGGGTGATGTGGATCAACCGCTTCCGCACCGCACTGACCCTGCTGGGGATCATCATTGGCGTGGCCTCGGTGGTGGTGATGCTGGCCGTCGGTGAGGGCAGCAAGCGCCAGGTCATGGCGCAGATGGGGGCGTTCGGTTCCAACATTATCTACCTCAGTGGAACATCGCCCAACCCGCGCACGCCCCTGGGTATCGTGACCCTCGACGACGTCCACGCACTGGCGGCGTTACCCCAGGTCCAGCGCATCATGCCGGTCAACGGCAGCGAAGTCGGGGTGCGCTTCAGCAACGTCGACTACATGGCCTACGTGGGGGGCAATGACACCAACTTCCCGGAGATTTTTAATTGGCCGGTGGTCGAGGGTAATTACTTCACGGCCGCCGACGAGCGTGCCGCCGCCACGGTGGCGGTGATCGGTCATCGCGTGCGCGAGAAGCTGTTCAAGGGCGAGGTCAACCCGATCGGCCAGTACATCCTGATTGAAAACGTGCCATTCCAGGTAATCGGTGTGCTGGCGGAAAAAGGCGCCGCCTCCGGCAACAAGGACAGTGACGACCGCGTTGCCATCCCTTACACCGCCGCCAGCGTGCGTCTGTTCGGCAACTACAACCCCGAGTATGTCGTGATCGCGGCGGCCGATGCGCGCAAGGTCCGCGAAACCGAGGTGGCCATCGACCAGTTGATGCAAAAGCTGCACAACGGCAAGCGCGACTATGAGCTGACCAACAACGCCGCGATGATCCAGGCCGAGGCCCGCACTCAGAACACGCTGTCATTGATGCTCGGTTCGATTGCGGCAATTTCCCTGCTGGTGGGCGGGATCGGCGTGATGAATATCATGCTGATGACCGTGCGCGAGCGTACCCGCGAAATCGGCATTCGCATGGCCACCGGCGCACGCCAGCGCGACATCCTGCGCCAGTTCCTCACGGAAGCGGTGATGCTCTCGGTGGTCGGCGGTTTGTGCGGCATCGCCCTAGCATTGTTGGTCGGCGGGGTGCTGGTGCTGGCCAAGGTGGCGGTGCAGTTCTCCCTATTGGCGGTGTTTGGCGCGTTTGGTTGCGCACTCGTCACCGGTGTCGTATTCGGCTTCATGCCGGCCCGTAAAGCTGCCCGGCTCGATCCGGTTAAGGCGTTGACCAGTGAATAAACGATCCCTCTACCTGCCCGCCTTGTGCGTATTACTCAGCGCCTGCACCGGCAACCCGCCAGCGGTCGACAGCGGGATTGCACCGCCTGCCGCCTGGCAATTTGCCGAACGCGACGCCGCCCAAGCCACCAATCAGCAATGGTGGACACAGTTTGGCAGCCCGCAGCTCAACCGTCTGATCGACCAGGCCCGGCGTGACAGCTTCGACGTGGCCGCCGCCACCGCACGCGTGCACCAAGCCCAAGCCAGTGCAGTGATCGCCGGCGCGCCGCTGTTGCCGGAGGTGAAGCTCAACCTCACCACCAGCCGTCAGAAACTGTTGCGTGGTCCGGGTGGACCGGATCTTGACGCATCACAAAGCGATGACACCGTCGACAATTTCGGCGCCAACCTCACCGCCAGCTACGAAGTGGACTTCTGGGGCGGTCGCGCCGCCGCTCGCGACAGCGCCCTGCACAACGTGCGCGCCAGCGAGTTTGACCAGGCCACCGTGGAGCTGACCTTGCTCAGCAGCGTGGCCGACCGCTACGCACAAACCCTGGCCGCGCAGCAACGCCAGCAGATTGCCGAGTTGAACCTGGCCAATGCGCGTAATGTGCTCGACCTTGTACAGACTCGCTATGACGCCGGCTCCGCCACTGCCCTGGAACTGGCCCAGCAAAAAAGCCTGGTGGCCAGCCAGCAACGCCAACTGCCGTTGATCCAGCAATTGGCCGAAGAGTCGCGGATTACGCTGGCTGCCCTCCTCGGCCAGCCGTTACAGGCTCTGAACCTAGGCACCGAACCGTTCCAAGCCTTGACCTGGCCTGCAATCGGCGCCGGCTTGCCAAGCCAGTTGCTCAGCCGTCGCCCCGATATCGCCAAGGCCGAGGCACAGCTGGCGGCAGCGCAGGCCGACGTCACGGTGGCTCGCGCGGCCATGCTGCCCGCCATCACCCTTGGCGCCACCCTGGGTTCCGACGCCTACAAAGCCGTGGATGTGCTGCGCAGCCCTTATTACACGCTTACCGCTGGACTGGTGGCGCCGATCTTCAACAACGGCCGTTTAAGTGCTGAACGCGACAAGGCCCGCGCGCGCCAGGATGAACTGCTGCAAACCTATCGCGGTGCGATCATCAACGGCTTTGCCGACGTGGAAAAATCCCTCAGCAGCATCACGCGTCTCGACCAGCAGCGCGAATGGCAAAGCGAAGAACTGCAACAGGCCCAGACCGCCTTCCAGATTGCAGAAAGCCGCTATCAGGCGGGTGCCGAAGACTTGCTCACGGTACTGGAAACCCAGCGCACCCTGTACACAGCCCAGGACCAGAACGTGCAACTGCGGCTGTCGCGCCTACAGGCCAGCATCGCGCTGTACAAAGCATTAGGCGGCGGCTGGCAGACTCAGATCCGATAAACAAAACTCCGTTTTCGTACGCCAGCTGTCTTCTCGCCCTACATTCTTCGACCAACGGTCCTTGGTAAAAAAACCGCACTCACACGGTTGCCCAGGACCTCTTGATGACTGTCGCAAAATACCTGACGTGCGCCTGTCTCTGGATGACAGCAAGCGCTGCCCAAGACCTGATTGCCCCCACCGCCATCGATTGGCTGCTGGATTGCCCCCTGCCGACCGTTGAACGCCTGGACCCCGAAGTGCTGCAGCGCACCCAATGCGGCGTCGTGAGCGTACCGCGCAATTACGCAGCCCCCCGGCAAGGCAACCTGCGCCTCTACCTGACCCGCGTCGGCGCCCGAGACCCACTGAACCGGGAAGGCGTGGTGTTCGCCCAGGCCGGCGACGCGCCTAAAAGGAATCAGGGCGGCACCTTCGTCATTCACCTGACCAGCCTTTGGGGTTCTTACTCCAACCCGGCGTATCGCACACTGGTCAACCGCTACGACGTCATCGAGCTCAGCCCTCGCGACCTCGACAACGAGACTGGAGTCGAACAGGCCGCTCAAGACCTTGAGTATGTGCGCAGCCAACTGGGCGAGGCCCAACTGTTCTACCTGGGCAATGCCGATGCCACCCGCCTGGGCAACCGTTACGCGGCCCTGTTTCCCGAACGGGTAGCGCGCATGGTGCTGGTCAATGCGCAGCAGCCCGAATCGGCAGCGCCCCACGTCGAACAACTGCGCCTGAAAGAAACAACCAAACAGGACGCCAGCAGCTGCATCAACCGTTGGGTGGGCGATTTCCTGGTCTTCGGCAAGCAGCCGCCGCCGTCCACCCGATGCCTGGACTCAGGCAACGGGGAGTAACCACCCGATTGCGACCTGTTGCCGTCGAAAACGACACCCGCCGTTGACGCTGCCCCCCGATCGTTATTAAGTGCTATTTATCCGCATTAATACGATAAATCGAACTTATGCTAAGCCGCCCGCTACGACGCAAACGCCAGAAGCTGTCCGACGTGATTGTCGAGTCGGTCAAGCGCTCCATCGTCACCGATGCCTTGAAGCCCGGCGACCGCTTGCCCACCGAACGCGAGCTGATGGAAAGCTTCCAGTGCTCCAAAGGCTCGGCCCGTGAAGCGCTCAAGGCCTTGGAAGTCGAAGGGTTGGTGAGCACGCGTACCGGGCCCAGCGGCGGCGCCTACCTGAACCAGGCCGGCACCGAACCGGCCAGCCGGGCGTTGCGCAACTACCTGCACTTCCAGCACCTGGACGGCGAGCAGGTGTACCAACTGCGCAAAGTCATCGAAGTGGAACTGGCGGTGTCGGTACTCGGACGCTTGAGCGAAGACGACTACCAAGCCCTGCAAGACAACGTGGATTTTTGCAGCGCGCCCGAAGACAGCGAGGCTGGCCAGCGTGAACAGCGCCTGGCAGAACTGGAGTTTCACAACCTGCTGGCCAAGGCCTGCCCCAACCCGTTGCTGAGTTTCATGGCGCAGTTCCTCAACGACCTGTTGCGTGACCTGGTGGTGTTGAAAAAGGCCTACAAGCCCAAGCGCAAGCAGTTCGATGCGGCCAACCTGGATTATCACAAGCAGTTGCTGATCGCGTTTCGGGCCGGGGATGAAAGCGCAGTGCGCAGCCTGATGCATGAACACATGTGCGACGCCGAACACCATATGACGGCGCTGGAAGGTGAAGTCAGCCCGCATTTTCTATTGGAGTTCGATCATCGTTAAGGACACCACGAATCCAATGTGGGAGCGGGCTTGCTCGCGAATGCGGTGGGTCAGCAATGCACCCGGTGACTGATACACCGCATTCGCGAGCAAGCCCGCTCCCACAGTTTGACCCTATTCCAACCAAAACCGCGTTATCCCAATAACAGGCCTGCCCACAGGCCCTTGCTCCACCGTATCGCCATTGCCACTCCTGCCAATAACTAAACCAGGGAGTCACCCCATGCAGCGTCGTACGTTGTTGAAAGCCAGTCTTACCGCAGCCGCCGCCCTCAGCCTCCCGCTGAGCATTCGGTCTGCATTCGCCGCCGAGCCCTTTACCTTTTACGGCCTCAAGTCCATGTCTGGCGCCTTTGCCAGCTATGGCAAGTTTGCCGACATGGGTTCGCGCCTGGCGGTGCAACAGCACCCGCAGGTGCTAGGTCGCGCGTTGAACTACAAGGTCATCGACACCGAAGGCAACGCCGGCAAGGCGGTGCGCAAGGTGCAGGAAGCCATCCAGCAGGACGGCGCACGGTTCTTCCAGGGTTGCACCTTGTCGTCGTCGGCACTGGCGGTGGCCAAGGAAGTCGACAAGGTGGGTGGCGTGTTCATGACCCCGGTCGGCGCCGATGAAGTCACCGGCAAGGACTGCAACCTCGCGACCTTCCGCTGGTCGGTGCCCACCTACGGTGCCATCCGCGAAACCATGGTGCCGCTGATCAAGCTGCTGCCGGACGCCAAGCGCTGGTACACCATCACCCCGCAATACGTGTTCGGCGAAGCGTTGCTCGAAGGCGCAAAAAATGTGCTCAAGGAAAACGGCCTGGAGCACATCGGCAACAGCTACCACTCACTGCAGGAACAGGAGTTCTCCGGTTACCTGACCAATGCCATCGCCGCCAAGCCCGATGTGCTGGTACTGCTCAACTTCGGCAGCCAGTCGTCCAACACCCTGCGCCAGGCGGTCAACTTCGGCATCAAGGAACGCATGAAAGTGCTGTTGGTGTGGTCCGCCGGCCTCGACCAGTTCCAGGAACTGGGCAGCGACGTGCTGGAAGGCGTGTACCTTGGCGCGCAGTACTGGCACCAGGTCGACACCCCGCTCAACCGTGAACTGGTCAAGCTCACCCAGGCCCAATACGGCATCAACCCCACCTATCCGCTGGCCGCCGACTACATCAGCACCAAGATCATGCTCGACACCATCATCGCCACCGGCAGCTTCGACGGGCCCACCGTGGCCAAGGCCATGCAGGGCCTGAGCTACGAAGGGCCGACCGGCAAGGAATCGATCCGCGCCGGCGACCATCAGGTGATCAAGGATTACTACCTGCTGATCGGCAAGGCCACTGCCGACATGGCCGACAAGGATGACCTGGCCAAAGTGCTCAGCGCCGGCCAGTCGTTCCCACCCGTGGAAGCCACGGGCTGCACGCTCGGCTGATCCCCTGAATTTGGTAGCGCAGGGCCGTGCAAGCGGCCTCCTGCAGAGGGTTCCTGCATGCTTAATCTTTACCTGTTCCAGATTCTCAACGGCCTCGGATTGGGGATGATCTACTTCCTGATCGCGGTCGGGCTGACGATCATTTTCGGCCTGCTCAACTTCGTCAACTTCGCCCACGGCGCGTTTTTCCTGCTGGGTGCCTACATCTGCTACACCGCTGTGAGCCTCACCGGCAACTTCTGGCTGGCGCTGCTGATCGCGCCGCTGGTGGTGGCCGCACTGGCCTGGGTCATCGAGCGAGTGTTGATCCAGCGGATCTATCACTTGCCACACATGTTCCAGATCCTGGTGACCTTAGGGATCGCGCTGATCATCCAGGAAGCCAGCGTGATGATTTGGGGCCCGGTGGGCAAGAGCGTCGCCGTGCCGGAACTGCTGCGCGGCGTGCTGGTGGTGGGTGACTTCGTCTACCCCTACTACCGCCTGTTCCTCATCGTGTTCTCCGGGCTGGTCGGCCTGGGCCTGTGGCTGCTGCTGGAACGCACGCGCTTCGGTGCCCTGGTGCGGGCCGGCAGTGAAAGCACCGAAACCGTGTCGCTGCTGGGCACCAATATTTTCCGCCTGTTCTCCATGACCTTCGCCCTCGGCGTGGCCCTGGCCGGCGTTGCCGGCGTACTGTTCGCCCCGTTGCGCGGCGCCCAGCCCTTTGTCGGCCCGGAGATTCTCGGGGTGGCCTTCGTGGTGGTGGTGATCGGCGGCATGGGTTCGTTCAGCGGTGCGCTGGTCGGCGGTTTGCTGGTGGGCGTGGTGCAAAGCCTGATGACCACACTCTGGCCCCAAGGCGCGAGCCTGATGATCTATGGCGCAATGGCCGTGGTGATTCTGGTACGTCCTTACGGCCTGTTCGGGAGAGCCTGAGATGAGCGAGAAAAATCCCCTGCCGTTCGCCAAGACCCAATCCAAGGCCATGTTGCTGTGGGTGCTGGCGGTACTGATCGGCCTGCCGTTGATATTGCCCTCGGCGACCCTGGCCACCGAGATCCTGATCTTTGCCATGGCCGCCCTCGCCTGCAACCTGTTGCTGGGCTACACCGGGCTGCTGTCGTTCGGCCAAGGCATCTTCTTCGGGGCCGGCGCCTACTGTGCGGCGTTGCTGATGATTCATCTGCAACTGGGCCTGTTCACCGCATTGCTCGGCGCCGCCATCGCGGGTGGCTTCCTGGCGTTGCTGGTGGGCGCCCTGGCGATCCGTCGCACCGGCATCTACTTCGTGATGCTGACCCTCGCATTCAGCCAGATGGCCTACTTTGTCGCCTACACCCTCAGCGACTGGACCGGTGGCGACAACGGCCTGCTCAGCGTGCCACGCCCGGAGATCCGCCTGGGTGAAACCGTGCTGCTGTCACTGGCCGACGCCCGCGCCTTCTACGCCTTTGTCGCGGTGCTGTTCCTGCTGATCTTCATCGGCGCACGCCGGGTGATCGCTTCGCCGTTCGGCAGCACGCTGATGGCCATCCGCGAAAACGAAACCCGCGCCTCAGCCATCGGCTATGACACACGCCACTTCAAAATCCTGGTGTTTGTGCTGTCCGGCGCCGTCACCGGCATCGCCGGCGCGCTCTACGCGATGCTGCTGCACTTTGTGCCGCTGTCGAATATCGACCTGATGATGTCCGAAAACATCCTGATCATGACCATCGTCGGCGGCACGGGCTCGTTGTTCGGCTCGTTGCTGGGCGCCGGTTCCATCGTGTTGCTGGGGGATTTCCTCTCCGACCTGTGGCCGCGCTGGCTGATGCTGCTGGGGGTGATTCTGATCCTGGTGGTGATCTTCATGCGCGGTGGTTTGTGGGGCGGCCTGGTGTCGCTGTTTGAACGGGTGCGTGGCAGCCGCAAGACCGCCGCTGTCGCCAAGGAGGAAGGGCTATGAGCATCCTGTTGGAAACCAAAGACCTGGAACTGGCCTACGACGCGTTCCATGCGGTGAACGGCGTGAACCTCAAGGTCGAGGCCGGCACCATCCACACCATCATCGGGCCCAACGGCGCGGGCAAGACCAGCCTTTTCCACTGCCTTACCGGCGAACGCCAGGCCACCGCCGGGGCGATTCATTTCGACGGCAAGAACCTGATGCGCAAGCCCGCCCACGGCCGGGTCGGCTTGGGCATGGCGCGCTCGTTCCAGCTTACCAGCCTGTTCCAGAACCTCAGCGTGCGCGAAAACCTGCGCCTGGCCGCCCAAGGCCGCGACGGTGCGCGTGCCTTGAATTTCTGGCGTCGCGTCGACAGCAAGCGCGAACACCTGGAGATGGCCGACCAGGTGCTGGAGCGTCTGCAACTCACTG
Organism: Pseudomonas simiae; assembly: GCF_000934565.1. Taxonomy (NCBI): domain Bacteria; kingdom Pseudomonadati; phylum Pseudomonadota; class Gammaproteobacteria; order Pseudomonadales; family Pseudomonadaceae; genus Pseudomonas; species Pseudomonas simiae. The sequence continues at coordinate 3,877,190 of NZ_CP010896.1, forward strand.
CCCGCGCCGATACCCTCGCCGGCGAGTTGTCCCACGGCCAGCAGCGGGTGCTGGAGGTGGGCATGTCGATCTGCTCCAAACCGAAACTGTTGATGCTGGATGAGCCCACCTCGGGCATGGGCATCGATGACATCCCGATCATGACCCAGTTGATCAGCGACCTAGGCCGTGACCACACGGTGCTGCTGATCGAACACAACATGAGCATTGTCATGTCCATCAGCCAACGCATCACGGTGATGAGCCACGGGCAGATCCTGGTGGAAGGCACGCCGGAATTCGTGCGTGCCGATGAACGCGTGCGCACCGCGTATCTTGGGGAGGCTGCCTGATGCTGATCGTCGAGAATATCCATTCCTACTACGACAAGAGCCATGTGCTGGAAGGCGTGTCGCTGACCGTCAACCCTGGCGAACTGGTGACGCTGCTGGGACGCAATGGCGCCGGCAAGACCACCACCCTGCGCAGCATCCTCGGCATCATCTGCCCGCGCCAGGGCCAGATCCACTTCAACGGCCAGGCGCTGGTGGGCCAGAAAATCTTCGAAATCGCGCGCCAGGGCCTGGCGCTGGTGCCGGAGAACCGTGGGATTTTCCGCCTGCTCACGGTCGAGGAAAACCTGCGCATCGCCACGCGCAAGACCAGCCGCTGGCAGCTTGAGGACGTCTACGGCATGTTCCCGCGTCTCAAGGAACGCCGCAAAAACGCCGGCCATGCGCTGTCCGGCGGCGAGCAACAGATGCTCGCCATCGCCCGCGCCCTGCTCAACGATCCCAAGCTGCTGATTCTCGATGAACCCACCGAGGGCCTGGCGCCGGTGATCGTCGACGAACTGGTGAAGATCCTGCGCAAGGTCAAGGACGACGGCCTGCCGGTGCTGTTGGTGGAACAGAACCTGATGGTCTGCGACAAGCTCGCCGACCGCCACTACGTGCTCGAACAGGGCCGCGTGGTCTACGAGGGCAGCGCCGAAGCCTTCCGCGCCGACCCAACCATCAAAAACCGTTATTTGGCCCTGAGTGCCTGACCGGAGATTGCACATGAATAGTTTTGCGCAACCGCTCAAGAGCAACGCCCCGCTGATCAACCGCGACCGCCTCTGGCAATCCTTGATGGACCTGGCCCAGCTCGGTGCCACCGTCAAAGGTGGTGTGTGCCGCCTGGCGCTGACCGACCTGGACCGCCAGGCCCGCGACCTGTTTGTGCAATGGTGCGAGGCCGCCGGCTGCAGTGTCAGTGTCGACGCCATCGGCAATATCTTTGCACGCCGTGCCGGGCGCAACCCCGCCCTGCCCCCGGTGATGACCGGCAGCCATATCGACACCCAGCCCACCGGCGGCAAGTTCGACGGGTGCTACGGGGTGATGGCCGGGCTGGAAGTGATCCGCACCCTGAATGACTTGAACATCGAAACCGCCGCGCCGATTGAAGTGGTGGTGTGGACCAACGAAGAAGGCTCGCGTTTTCCGCCGTGCATGATGGGCTCCGGGGTGTTTGCCGGTAAGTTCGATTTGCAGGACACCCTCGACAAGCTCGATGACCAGGGTCTGTCGGTCGGCGCCGAATTGCAGCGCATCGGTTATGCCGGAGCCCGCGCCGTGCTCGGCCACCCGGTGGGCGCCTACTTCGAAGCACACATCGAACAAGGCCCGGTGCTGGAGGACCAGGCCACCACCATTGGCGTGGTCATGGGCTGCCTGGGCCAGAAGTGGTTCGACCTGACCCTTACCGGCGTAGAAGCCCACGCCGGCCCGACGCCGATGCACCTGCGCAAGGATGCCCTGGTCGGCGCCGCCGAGGTGGTCAGCGCGGTCAACCGTATCGCCCATCAACAACAACCGCACGCCTGCGGCACGGTCGGTTGCCTGAGCCTGCACCCCGGTTCACGCAATGTGATTCCTGGCCAAGTGCACATGACCATCGACCTGCGCCACCTGCATGCGGACAAGCTGCAAGCCATGGTCGATGAAGTGCGCGGCGTGATCGAAGACACCGCTAAAAGGCACGGCCTCACCTTCGAGCTGACGCCGACGGCTGATTTTCCGCCGCTGGACTTCAACCCGGTCTGCGTCAACGCTGTGCGCGACGCCGCGGCTGTATTGGGCTTGAGCCATATGGATATCGTCAGCGGCGCCGGGCACGATGCGATTTTCGTCGCCGAACTCGGCCCGGCCGGGATGATTTTTGTGCCGTGCGAAGGCGGCATCAGCCATAACGAAATCGAAAACGCGGCGCCGGACGACCTGGCGGCGGGCTGCGCGGTATTGCTGCGCGCCATGGTCAATGCAGCCCAGGGGGAAACGGCATGAGCGAGATCGGCCAACTGACGGCAGTGCAGCTGCTGCAGCATTTTCGCGACAAGACCTTGTCACCGGTGGACGTCACCGAAGACGCCCTGCTGCGTATCGAACGCTATAACCCGGTGGTGAATGCCTACTGCCACGTGGACCCGGAAGGCGCGCTGAACGCCGCGCGCGCTTCGGAACAACGCTGGCTCAACGGCCAACCCTGCGGCGCGCTGGACGGTGTGCCGGCGTCGATCAAAGACCTGACGCTGACCGTCGGCATGCCGACCCGCAAGGGCTCGCGCACCACATCGGCCGAGGGCCCGTGGGACGTCGACGCGCCCTTCACCGCCTTTATGCGCAAGGCCGGTGCGGTGCTGCTGGGCAAGACCACTACCCCGGAATTCGGTTGGAAAGGCGTCACCGACAACCCGTTGTACGGCATTACCCGCAATCCCTGGGACACACGCACCACGGCGGGCGGCTCATCCGGCGGCGCGGGGGCCGCGGCAGCGCTGAACCTGGGCGTGCTGCACCAAGGCAGCGATGCCGGCGGTTCGATCCGGATTCCCTGTGCATTTACCGGCACCTTCGGGATCAAACCGACGTTTGGCTATGTGCCGCAGTGGCCGGCCAGCGCCATGACCCTTCTCTCGCACCTGGGGCCGATGACCCGTAAGGTGGAAGACAGCGTGTTGATGCTACAGACCATCGCCCAGCCGGACGCGCGCGATGGCTTGATCGGCGCGCCACGCACCACGCAGTGGCTCACGCCGGGTACGGATCTGAACGGTTTGCGTGTCGCCTATAGCCCGAACTTCGGTTACGTGGACGTCGACCCGCAAGTGGCCAAGGTCGTCGCTCAAGCGGTGGCAGGGCTGGTGCAACTGGGCGCCCATGTCGAGCAAATCGACCCCGGCTTCAGCGACCCGCTGGAAGTCTTCAGCACCCTGTGGGCGGCCGGCGCCGCACGCCTGACAAGACCCATGAACGATGCGCAAAAACAGCTGCTGGACCCAGGCCTGCTGCGTATTGCACAACGCGGCGAACGCTTGAGCCTGGATGACTTCAACGCAGCCCTCGAAGCCCGCGCAGCCCTGGTGGCGCGCATGGCGGCGTTCCATGAGCACTACGATGTACTGGTGTCGCCGATGATGCCCATCACGGCATTCGACGCCGGGCACGACGTACCGCCCGGCTCCGGATTGGAGGAATGGACACAGTGGACACCGTTCACCTACCCCTTCAACCTGACCCAACAGCCAGCGGCCTCGGTGCCGTGTGGGTTGGCGACGAATGGCTTGCCGGTGGGCTTGCATGTAGTGGGCGCGCGGTTTGCCGACGAACAAGTGTTACGGGTGTGCCACGCCTACGCGAAGGCCTTCCCGACCCAGCACCTCCAAGCCCCGCAAACCCCAACCTGAAATACCCCCTGTAGGAGCCGGCTTGCCGGCGCCTACACCTACCGGCTTTTGATTCAACCACTCAGGCCGGCTATCAGGCCGCCGTGCTCTTGCTTTTGATCTTGATCTTGATCTTGATCTTGATCTTGATCCTAAGCGCCCCGTCAAACACGCTGGCCGGAATTCGACAGGGATTTGGGGGGTAAACCGGCAGGGATGCCGGTTTAGCCGCCCCGCGCCATGGATGGCGCGTGGCGGCGGCCCCCCAAATCCCTGTCGGATTACGGGCACACCGAGCCTAGGCGAGGTGCCGAGTGTTGGGGCAAGAGCGCTTTGGTTACTTTCGCGCTTTTCGAAAGTGACCCGCCGTAAGGGCGGAACCAATAGCCGCCTTTACCTAAATAACGGATATATACCCGGTCAGATCCAACATCCAGGTCGGCTGTCAGGCCGCCTTCGCAGGCAAGCCAGCTCCCACATTTAGATCGCGGGGCTACAGGGAGATTGTCGTCGGCTGTCAGGCCGCCTTCGCGAGCAAGCCCGCTCCCACATTTGGATCGCGGGGCTACAGTGAGATTGTCGTCGGCTGTCAGGCCGCCTTCGCAGGCAAGCCAGCTGCCACATTTGGATCGTGGGGCCACAGTGAGATTGTCGTCGGCTGTCAGGCCGCCTTCGCGAGCAAGCCCGCTCCCACATTTGGATCGTGGGGCTACAGTGAGATTGTCGTCGGCTGTCAGGCCGCCTTCGCAGGCAAGCCAGCTGCCACATTTGGATCGCGGGGCCACGTGAGATTGTCGTCGGCTGTCGGGCCGCCTTCGCGAGCAAGCCAGCTCCCACATTTGGATCGTGGGGCCACAGTGAGATTGTCGTCGGCTGTCAGGCCGCCATCCACTACAATGCCCTCCATTCAACCCCGGGGGGCTTCATGGACATCGAACTGGCACGCACCTTCCTCGAAATCACCCGCTGCGGCAGCCTGGCCGCAGCCGCCGAGAAACTGCACGTAACCCAGACCGCCATCACCGCGCGAGTCAAAAGCCTCGAAAGCCAGCTAGGCAGCACACTGTTCGTGCGCAACCGCGCCGGCGCCAGGCTGACCGCCGACGGCGAGGCCTTCGTGGTATACGCCAACCAATTGCTGCAAACCTGGGAAGCGGCAAAACGCGACCTGCCGCTGCCCGATGGCTACCGCAACGTGCTGCATATCGGCGGCGAGGTCAGCCTGTGCAATCCATTGATGCTCGGCTGGGCCCAGGCCCTGCGTCAGCATCTCCCCGGCCATGCGCTGCGCACCGAAGTACGCGAAGGCGAGTACCTGTTGCGCCAGCTGGAACTGGGCGTGCTCGACGCCGCGCTGGTGTTCCAGCCGCAGTACTGGCCGGGGTTGCAGGTGGAGCAAGTGCTGGAAGAAAAACTGATCCTGGTGCAATTGGCGAGCAATCCGGCCCCCTACGTGTATATCGATTGGGGCCCCGGCTTTCGCCAACAGCATGATGCCGCCCTGCCCGACAAGGCCCGCGCCGCGCTGAGTTTCAACCTCGGCCCGCTGGCGTTGCAGTACATCCTGGAAAACGGTGGAGCCGGCTACTTCCGTACCCGCGTGGTGCAGAGCTACCTGGACAATGGCGTGATGCAGCGCGTGCCCAAGGCGCCGGAGTTCAGCTTCCCCACTTACCTGGTGTATTCACGGGCGCGGGATTCGGCGGTGTTGCAACAGGCACTGGGGTTGCTGCGCGAAGTGGTCAAGGCTGAAAGTGACTGGTCGCAGCGCTGGGACCCATTGATTTGAATCACCCTCCCCCTGCGCGCATGCTAGCCTGCGAGTGTTTCCTTTTGCAGCCTTACCGATGAACAAGAAAAAGTCCGTCACCATCAGCGATATCGCCAAACGCGTCGGCATGACCACCATCACGGTGTCCCGGGCGTTGAGCAAACCCGACTTGGTCAAGCCGGCCACCCTGGCGCGCATCCTTGAAGTGGCACGGGAGATGGACTACGTGCCCAACGCCTTCGCACGCGGGCTCAAACGCAGTGAGAGCCTGATCATCGGCGTGATCACCGCATCGGTGGACAACCCGTTCTACAGCGAAATGATCAAGGCGATTTCCCGCGAGGCCAAACAGCACGGCTACACCATCATGCTGGTGGACACCGATGAGCTGGAAGAGCTGGAAAGCAAGGCCGTGGATACCCTGCTGGGCTACCGTGTGGCGGGGATCATCCTGTCGCCGGTCTCGGATGAGCCAAGCTATCAGCCCGACTACCTTGAACGCCTGGCCAACGGCAAGACCCCGGTGGTGCTGCTCGATCGCACGATCCATGACAGCCCGTTCAGCCGCGTGGTGCTCGACAACTACCACAGCGGCATCCAGGCCGCGCATTACCTGCTGCGCCAGACACCAAATCTCAAGCGCCTGCTGGTGCTGACCGGCCCCGAGCACTCACGTATCACCGTCGAACGCCTCAAGGGCCTGCGCGAAGTGCTGGCCGAACACCCGCAGGTACAGGTCGAGGTGCAGGCCGGCGACTACACGCTGATGCCCTCCTACCTGCACACCCTCGACTACCTGGCCGAACACTCGGCGCCAGACGCGATCATGGGCTTCAACCAGTTGATCACCCTCGGCGCCCTACGCGCACTGCGCATGCACAACATCGCCCACGACAGCCTGACCATCTGCGGCATCGACCGCCTGCCCTTCGCCGATATCTTTGGCGTGCCCATCGCCTGCGTGGCCCACGATGCGTCCCTGGCCGGCAGCAGCGCGGTGCGCCTGCTGCTCGACCGCCTGGAAGACCCGTTCAAGCCACGGGACAAGGTGGTGATCGCCGGCCAGTTGGAAAACGGCTAGCGACTGGTGTAACCGCCGTCGATGGGCAAGCTGACGCCACTGATCATGCTGGCGGCGCGACTCAGCAGGAACAGCACCGGCAAGGCCACTTCCACGGTTTGCGCAAAGCGCCCCAATGGAATGGCCGCCAGCGCCGGGTCACGCTTGGCCGGCTCGGACCAGGCCATGGCTGCCATCGGCGTGAGCGTCACCGTGGGGTTGACACTGTTGACGCGTATGCCAAAGCGACCCCACTCGGCGCATTGCACACGGGTGATCGCATCCAGCGCGGCCTTGGACGCGCAATAGCCAAGGTGATCGTCCAGGGCCACCAGCGAGGCCTGGCTGGAGACGTTGACGATGCTACCGGCGATCTGCGCTTCTATCATCTTGGCCGCCACGCGGCTGGCGACTTGCGCGGCGGCACGGGCATTAACCTGCATCACTTGGTCGAAGGCTTCGGCGCTGATGGCAGCGGCGGGCTCCAGGCGCGAAATGCCGGCGCAGTTGACCAGGCCATGCAGCGGCGGCAGGTCGTGCAGGGCTTTGTCGAGGGCGGCGCTGTCGGCGATGTCCAGGCAGAGGGTGTGGCAACCGAGTTGGGCCAGAGCTTGCGCGTCGCGGCCAAGGGCGAAGACTTCAGCGCCGCTGGCGATGAGCTGTTGGGCGATTTCGCGACCGATGCCGCTGCTGGCGCCGGTGACGAGGATACGGTGGTGGGTGAAGTCGAAGGCTGCGTTCATGAATACACATCTCAAAAGCAATGAAGATCCCCTGTGGGAGCGGGCTTGCTCGCGAATGCGGTGGATCCGCCAATGAATCTGTTGACTGACACACCGCATTCGCGAGCAAGCCCGCTCCTACATTTTTGGACTGTGTTGAATCAGTTGGTTTGCAGGTTATGCATGATCGGTTTCAGCGCGGGATACAGCTTCAAGTACTCGGCAAACGCCCGGTCATAAACCCCGACGTTTTCAACCTTGGGCTCCGCCCGCAGCGCCAATTGCACCCACCCTTTGTCCATCTCCCCATCACTCACCAACCCCACCGAATGCGCCGCCAACAACGCCGCACCCAACGCCGCCTCCACCTCCTGAACGATGGTGTACACCGGGTACTGCGTAATATCCGCGATGATCTGCATCCACAAATCCGAATGGCTTGCCCCACCCACCACAATCAAGCGCGGGTCCAGGGAATGCGCGCCACGGGTGCCCGCTTCGATGTTGTGCCGCAAGGCAAAACTCACGCCCTCCAGCACCGCGCGATACAGGTGAATGCGGCTGTGGTAAAGGTTCAAGCCGACAAAACTGCCACTGGCACGGTCATCCCAAACCGGACTGCGTTCACCCATCAGGTACGGCAGGAACAACAGGCCTTCGCTGCCCGCCGGGAGGTTCATCGCACGCTGCTCCAGCAGCACCAGGCTGTCCTGGCCGGTAACCTTGGCTTGTTGCTCTTCGGCCTGGCAGAACTGCTCGCGAAACCAGCTGACCGAGGCACCGGCCGTGATCGCACCGCCGAAGATGTACAGGTCGCGGTGGCCGTTGTAGACGTGGGGCATGCTGACCAAGCCGTGATGGGCGTCCACCTGTTGGTTCAGGTAACCCCAGCACATGCTGGTGCCGATCATTGCCACGTGGTTGCCCGGCTGGGTGACCCCTGCGGCCAGCGTGGCCATGGCAGCATCGACGCCACCGGCAAGCAACGGCGTGCCAGCTTGCAGGCCCAGGCGTGTTGCCCAGGTGTCGAGCAGGCCACCCACCACCTCCCCTGAATACACTAGCCGCTGCGGCATCATTGTCTGGGGAATGCCCAGCGCATCCAGCATCTCCCCCGACCAGTCACGCGCCTTCACGTCGTAGACACCGCCGATATTGCCGGCGCTGCTATGGTCCACCGCCAACTCCCCGGTGAGGCACCAATTGATATAGCTGTTGGGCGGCAACAGGTAGCGGGTGTTCGCCCACACCTCAGGCTGGTGCTGCTTGAGCCAGAGCATCTTGGTGAAGCCATAGTAGCTGTCCACCGAATTGCCGGTGATCGCGAACAGCCGGTCCAGGTCAACCTGCTCGCGTACCCAGGCTACCTGCTCGCCGGCGCGGCGATCCATCCAGATCAGGCACGAGTGCAGCGGCGTGATCTGCGCATCCACCGCAATCCCCGAGCCGCCGTACAGGCTGCTGATGCACAATGCCTTGACCTGTTCCGCCGCCACGCCGGCCTTGGCCATGCACTGCGCCACACAGGCCTCGACCGCATCCAGCCAGACCTGAGGCCATTGCTCGGCCCAGCGCACTTTCGGGGTATCCACACGATACCCCTGGCTGTGCTGGGCGATGATCGTACCTTGACCATCCACCAGCAGCGCCTTGGTGCTCTGGGTTCCTATATCGACACCCATCACGTAGTTCATTTTTCAGACCACCGGCTTCAACAGCACCTTGATCGACTTGGTCGAGTTCGCCAGCTCGAAGGCTTCGGCCCAGTCGTCCAGCGGGAAGTCATGGGTAACGATGCCCTTGGACGTGACCAGGCCGCGCTCGAACAGGTCGATGGCGATCGGGTAGCAATACGGCCCGAGGTGGGCGCCGCGTACGTCCAACTCCTTGCGATCGCCAATGATCGACCAGTCGACGCTGGTCTCGGCACCAAACACGCTGAACTCGACAAAACGCCCGAGCTTGCGGATCAGGTCCAGCCCCTGGGTCACGCCGGCCGGAACGCCGGTGGTTTCGATGTACACGTCGCAGCCATAGTTGTCGGTCAGGCCATTGATGATCTCGCGGGCGTTGTCCCGCGACGGGTTGATCACCACATCGGCGCCGAACTTCTTCGCCAGTTCCAGGCGCTCGTCGACCATGTCGATCACCACCAGTTTCTTCGGCGTCTTCAACGCAGCGACCTGGACCATGCACAGGCCAAGGGTGCCGGCACCGGCGATCACCACCACGTCATCGAGCTGGATATCGCCGCGGTTGACGGTATGGATGGAACAGGCCATCGGTTCCACCAGCGCCGAGTCTTCCAGCGACACCGACTCGGGGATTTTATGCACGATGGCGGTCTTGGGAATCCGCATGTACTGGGCCATGCCGCCTTCGGCCACTTCACGCTGGAAGCCGAAGATGTTGTGCACTTCGCACATCCAATACTTGCCCGACTTGCAGAAACGGCACTTACCGCACGGCACGATCTGTTCGGCGATCACCTTGTCGCCCACCGCGACTTCGAAGTGCTCTTCGGCGCCCTCGCCCGCTTCCACCACATAGCCGAAAAACTCGTGGCCCGGCACCACCGGCGCCTTGACCCACGGGTTGTCGCCGCCCCAGAACATCGCTGCGCCCGAGTGGCACTTGCAGTCACTGGCGCATATGCCGCAGGCGGCGATGCGGATCACCAGTTCATTGGCGCGTGCCTGGGGTTTGCCGATGCGTTCCAGGCGATAGTCTTTGGGGCCGTGGCAGACGACGGCTTGCATTTCGGTGTGCTTGTCCATGGTGTCGAGTCCTGTTCTTGTTAGGAGTTTATTTGTGGCGCTGACGGCTGATAAAAATCGCCAGCAAAATGATCCCGCCCTTGATGACGCTTTGGACGTAGGGCGAAACGCCAAGCATGTTCAATCCGTTGTTCAACACGCCGAGCAGCATGGCGCCGAGCAACGTACCGACGATCACGCCGCGCCCGCCGGCAATCGAGGCGCCGCCGAGCACCACCGCAGCAATCGCATCCAGCTCGAACGACACGCCGGCATTCGGCTGGCCACTCATCAGGCGTGAGGTGAGTACCAGCCCGGCAATCGCCGCCGTCAGGCCGCTGATGCCATACACCAGCAGCTTGAAGCGCGCTGCGCGCACGCCGGACAAACGCACGGCTTCTTCATTGCCGCCGATGGCGTAGATGTAGCGGCCGATGCGTGTGTGTTGCAGCAGCACATAGGCGACCAGGTAGGTGAGCAGCATGATCAGGATCGGCACCTGGATGCCGAACAGGCTTTCGCGGCCGAAGAACGCAAACCAGTCCGGCAAACCGGAAATCGGATAACCGTCGGTGTACATCAGGCCCAGGCCACGGGCGATGCCCATGGTCGCCAGGGTGACGATGATCGGCGGCATGTGCAGGTAGGCCACGAACAAGCCGTTGCCGATGCCGAAGGCCACGCCGATCAACATGCCTGCGCCAATCGCCAGGCCCGGCGGCAGCCCCGCGACCATCAACCCGGCCGTGAGGGTGCCGGACAAGGCCATCACCGGCCCTACCGACAAATCGATGCCGCCGGTGAGGATCACGCAGGTCATGCCCACCGCGATGATCGCGTTGATCGACACCTGGCGGGCAATGTTCGACAGGTTGCTGGCAGTGAGGAAGGTGTCGCTGGCAAGGATCATCACCAAGGTCACCACCACCAGCCCCACGAACGGGTAGAAGGCCGGCGAGCGCACCAGCCGCGCCAGGTTGAGGCGCAGCCGGCTGCTGTCGCCGGTACTAATGGACGTATTCACTTGAGCCCCCTGTTGCATGGCGCATGACCTCTTGAGGATTGACGGCGGACGCTTCGAGTAGCTTGACGATGGCGCCCTTATGGAACACGGCGACCCGGTCGCACATGCCGATGATTTCCGGCAACTCGGAGGAAATCATGATGATTGCGTAGCCCTGCTCGGTAAGGCTGCGCATCAGCGCGTAGATCTGCGCCTTGGCCCCCACGTCGATGCCACGGGTGGGCTCGTCGAACACCAGCACATCGCAGTGGTGGTTGATCCAGCGCGCGATCACCACCTTTTGCTGGTTGCCGCCGCTGAGGTTGAACACCCGGCTTTCGCTGCTGGGAGCCTTGATCGACAGTTGCTTCATCAGGCCCTCGACACTGGCGCATTCGCGGTTTTTGTCGATCAGGCCCGAAGCGTTCTGGTATTTGGGCAGGTTGTTCAGCGAGATGTTTTCGCGAATGCTGAAGTCGGTGATCAGCCCTTCGCTCTTGCGGCTTTCCGGCAGTAGGCCGATGCCATGGGCCAGCGCCTGGGCCGGGTCGTCGAGGGTGATTTTCTCGCCGCGCAGCCACACGTCTTTGCTCACCGACGGCAGCGCGCCCATCATGCCCAGGGCCAGTTCGGTGCGACCGGAACCGACCAGTCCGGCAAAGCCGAGGATCTCGCCCTTGTGCAGTTGGAAGCGGTTGTGGGGCCCGTTGCGCACCAGCTGGATATCCTTGACCTCCAGCAACAGCGGGCCGCGTTCGCGAGTCGGTTTGGGCGGAAAACTGCATGCCAGGCGACGCCCGACCATCATCTCGACCAAGTGATCGATATCACTGTCGGCCACATCGGTAACGCCGACATTGCCGCCGTCGCGCAACACGCTGATGCGGTCACACACCTGGAAAATCTCCTCCAGGTGATGGGAGATGAAAATCACCGCCACGCCCTGGCGCTTGAGCTCGCGCATGATCTCGAACAGCAGTTCCGCCTCACTGGGCGTGAGGGTCGCGGTGGGTTCGTCAAGCACCAGCAGGCGCGCATCCAGGGCCAGGGCCTTGGCGATCTCGACAAACTGCTGCTCGGCCACGCTCAGGTGCTTGACCGCACATTGCAGGTCGATGGTCACGCCCAGGCGCTTGAACAAGGCCTCGCTGGCCTCGACCATTTCGCGCTTGCGCAGCAGGCCGAAGCAGTTGCTCAGCTCATGGCCGAGGAAGATGTTTTCCACCGCCGTGAGGTAGGGGATCAGGCTGAATTCCTGGAACACGATGCCGATACCGGCGGCAATCGCATCGCGATAGGTCGCGAACTGCTGCGCCCGGCCATCGATCAGGATCTGGCCCTCATCTTGGTGCTCGACGCCGCCGAGGATCTTCATCAGGGTCGATTTGCCCGCGCCATTTTCGCCGAGCAAGGCATGGATCTCGCCGCGCTCGACTTGCAGGTTGATGGACTTGAGGGCCTGTACGCCCGGGTAACGTTTACAGATGTTTTCCAGCTTCAGAAGACTGCTCATACCGCCGACCTCGTATTCAGAAGGATGACCTGGGCCCCACGGATTGTGTGGGGCCTGGGTGATTTACCAGCTGAAATCCTTGGCTTTGGCCTGGTCGATCAGGGTGATGTCCACCGGGAGGGTGGCCGGCACCTGCGCGCCCCACTTCCTGGCCAGGGCAATGCCCAGGGCGAGGCGGATCTGATCGCGGGGGTATTGCGCCGAGGTGGCGATGAATTTGCTGCCGGGCTTCTGGATCGCCTCGATCGCTTCCGGTGCGCCGTCGACGCTGACCAGTTTCACGTCCAGGCCGCTGGCTTCGATGGCAGAGAGCGCACCGAGCGAGCCGTTGTCATTCACGCTGAAAATGCCCTTGAGGGTGGGCTGGGCCTGCAACATGTTCTCGGTGACGGTCAACGCCTGGTCACGTTCCTGCTTGCCGTTCTGGATGCTGACAATCTTGATGTCCGGGTGCTTCGCCACGGCCTCCTTGCAGCCGCGCACGCGCTCGAGGATGGGCACCACGGCGATGCCGTCGAGGATCGCGATATTGCCTTTGTCGCCGATGTTCTTGGCCAGGTATTCACAGGCCTGGAAGCCGGCGTCGAAGTTCTTCGAGCCGACGAAGGAATCCAGCGGGCCGTCCGCCTGGGCGTCCACCGCGACGACCACCACACCCGCAGCGTGGGCAGACTTGACTGCCGATTGCACGCCGACCGAATCCGTGGGGTTGATCAGCAGGATATCGATGCCTTTTTGCAGCATGTCTTCAACGTCACTGACTTGCTTGGACACGTCGTGGCGGGCGTCGGTGATGATCAGTTTCGCGCCGATGGTCGCCCCGGCTTCTTCAAGGGCGTTTTTCATGGTGACGAAATAAGGGTTGTTGATTTCCTGGAAGGACGCGCCGATACGAATCGGCTTGGCAGCGTCGGCAAAAGCAGGAGCAGCGGTGCCGAGGGTGATGCTTACAGCCAATAAACACAGGGTTTTCGGAAGCATTTTCATGGCGTGGTTCTCTGTTTTGTTTTTATTGTTAGAGCAAATGTTATCGTTAACATTTTTCCAAAAGCTAACAAGTAAATTCGGCAGGCGCAAGGGGCCACTGGTCGGTCGCGATCGAAATGTAGGAGCGGGCTTGCCCGCGAATGCGGTAAGCCAGTCACCCAATGGAGTGCCTGACACACCGTTTTCGCGAGCGAGCCCGCTCCCACATTAGATTGGTGTACCACGCAAAAACTCGCACAAATTCGAGTACCAACTAAGCTCACTCTCCAACAAAAAGCCGCTGAGCTGCCCGCCATGGCCCACCCCACCGAGACCTTTCGCGCCCGTTACCGCGCCAACGTCGCGCCCCACTACAACCCCTGGCTCCACGCCAGTTTCGTGTTCGGCTACGGCGTTGCCTGCATCACCCTGGCCTGGTCATCCACTGCCCATATATCCGCATTGCAATGGCTGACCGTGCCCGCGACCCTGGTGTTCTTCAACCTCTGCATCTACCTCGTACACCGCCACCTCGGCCACCACAAACACGCCTTGGCCCGCCTGTTCTACGCACGCCACACCGGCGACCATCACAGTTTCTTCACCCCCGGCCACATGACCTACGACAGCCCCCGCGACTGGCGAGTCATCCTGTTCCCGGCCTGGCTGATCGTGCTGCACAGCCTGGCAATCACCCTGCCCGCCTGGTGGTTGCTCAATCAATTGAGCCCCAACGTTGCAGGGCTGTTCGCCGGGTGCATGATCCTCGGGTATTTACTTTACGAAGTGTTTCACGCCTGCGAGCACCTGCCCGCCGAGCATCCGGTGGCGCGCTTGCCGTGGATCCGCCAGATGCACCAACTGCACGCCCTGCATCACCGTCGTGAACTGATGCAGGGGCGCAACTTCAATATCGTCCTCCCTTTGATGGATTACCTCTTCGGTACCCTGCACTGGGAACCGAGCACCCCGGACAACCAGGAATCGTCATGAGCACCCGTCCAAAAAAACTGCGTCATCTGCTGTTTGTACTGTTTCTGGCGGTGATCGCCTTCCTGCTGTTGATGCCCACTAAGGTGCAACCGGTGAATTGGACACCGCCCAAGGCTCCGTCGATGAAAAGCGGCCCTTACGCCGAAAACCTGCGCCTCAAGGGCGTGCAGAGAATCGGCGCCCAGGACATCGCCGGCCCCGAGGCCTTGTTGCTGGATACTCAGGGCTACCTGATCAGTGGTTTGCATGACGGACGCATCATCCGCACCTCGCCCGACAGCCGCAGCCTGGAAGTATTGGTCAATACCGGTGGGCGGCCCTTGGGCCTGGCGATGCACCCGGATGGACGCTTGATCGTTGCCGACGGGATCAAGGGCTTGCTCGCCCTGGATGCCAAGCGCCAGCTCACCACCTTGAGTACCAGCGCCAACGGCGTGCCCTTTGGCTTTACCGATGACGTCACCGTAGACGCGAGCGGGCGTTATGCCTACTTCAGCGACGCGTCGAGCCGCTGGGGTTATGGGCAGGACGGTGAAGCGGTGATCGAACATGGCGGCGATGGTCGGCTACTGCGTTATGACTTCAGCAACGGCACGACCGAGGTGCTGCTGGACCAGTTGCAATTCGCCAACGGCGTTGCCTTGGGCCCGGATGAAAACTTTGTGCTGGTGAATGAAACGGGCGCCTATCGCATCAGCCGTTACTGGCTCAAAGGCGAGCGCGCCGGTACCCATGACCTGTTTCTCGACAACCTGCCCGGACTGCCGGACAATCTCAGCTTCAACGGCCAGGACCGCTTCTGGGTAGCGCTGTACTCACCACGCAATCCCTTGCTGGACAGATTTGCCGGCTATCCATCGCTGCGCAAAGTGATGGTGCGGGCGCTGATGGTGGTGCCCAAGCCTATCGAGCACAAAGCCTTTGTGCTGGGGTTGGATACCGAAGGCAAGGTCATCGCCAACCTGCAGGATGGCAGCGCGGGGAACTACTCGCCGATCACCACCGCGAGGGAGTACGGAAACTGGTTGTACCTGGGCTCGCTGACGAGCACGAGCATGGCGCGCCTGCCGTTGGACCTGGCATTGGCGGGTGAATAAAAAAGGGGCAGCCTCGTCAGGCTGCCCCTGCTTACTTACACCGTTGAATCAGTGGACGATGTTCTGGGTGCAGATGTGCCCGAAGGTCACGTAAGGCACGTTCTCGCCCCCCACGCCCACACCCGGGAACTCGTCCAGCTCGATACGCCAGCCGCCGAAGTTGAAGGTGGTGTCCCAGGTGTAGGTGACACCGGTGCTGCTGTCCGGGTACTGCACACGGTTATCGCCGAAGCACTCACCGATACCGGCACTCGCCTGGGATGTGCCCGCACTGTTGGTGGTGGCCTTGAAGTCGGTCCAGTGGAACTCGGCACCGTCGAAGCGTTTGTCGATGCGCAGGACCGGCGTGACACCCAACAGCGGTGCGCCCGTGGAGTCGGACCAGTTGGTGGTCCAGTTCACCGTACGTGCGGCCTGGGTCGCCATCCAGAAAATCGACGCGGGTACACGCACGATATTGTCGCCCTTCACATCCGATGTGTTCAGCCGCGGCGTAGAGCCCAAGCTCAACTGGTACTGCTTGGTCGGGTCTTGTACCGCCGCCGGGTTGGCCCGCACACGCACCTTCACGGTAGTGCCCGGCGTGACACTCGGGTAGGTGGAGGTCGAACCGGCAGGGATGGTGACCCAATTGACGCCGTCAAAACGGTCGAAGATCCATTGGTTGCGACTGCCGCTCGCGTCACCGGCCAGGTACATGCTCACGCTTTGGCCACGCACCGCCTTGAAGTCGAAGTAATCGACATCGTTAGCGTTGTCGAGGTTGCCGGTCACCTTGTTCATCGAGTCCGGCAGCACAAAGGCGGCTTGCGGCGAGTCATTGGGCTCGTAGGCGTCGATGTTGGTGTCCACCGCCACGCCAAAGCTGAACTGCGAGTTGTTGGCAACCTTGGCGACCATGTACCAGTAGTAGTCACCAGCCGGCAGCACACCGTTGAGATACTCGTCGGCATTGCCCGCCGCATCCGAGGAACCCACCACGCTCAGGTTGCCCTGGCCGTCGTCCTGAAACAGGGTCAACGACATGTCGCTGCCCGCACTCTGGTTGACCAGTTGCACCTGGATCCGCGCGTTCTCAGGCAGATTGAAGTGATAAGCGAACTCTTCACCTTGAGCCACCCCGGTGATGGTGTACAGCGTGTTGATATCCAGAGTCGGGAACAGGGGTACGAAGGCCGCAACGGCAGCGCTTTTCAGCTCGGCCTGGCCGGGCTTTTTCAACTCGCCGACCACGGTGTTGAAAGGCGCGGATTTGACGGACTGAGTGACAGCCTTGGACTGGCCGCTCTTAGCCGCCTGGAGTTTTTGCTTGAGGCTGGCCGGGACCTTCGCCGCGTCCAGCTTGCCACCGGATTTGAGCGCTTTGTCCACGGCCTGCTTGACCGCTTCGGCGCTGAGTTTCTGAGGGGTTTGCTCGGCCAGGGCAAAGGCCGAAACGAAGCAGGAGGCTGCCATGGCTGCGCCCAGCATAAAGGCTTTTTTCGATTTCATTTTTTATCCATCCATAGTTAAAAAGTGAAGCTCAGGTGACATCCGGTCACCTGGGATGGAATGTAGGACAGTACTGGATGGATGTACAGCACTATTTCAAATAAATGTTTCGCCGAAAGGGCAATCTAGAGCCAAGTGAACCAGAGCCCCCAGTAGGCAGCCAAAAAAATCGCAAGACGATACAACCCTACCGCCCACCGCTTGAGTGCTATGGGTATGGAGGCCAACTCTGCCTCAGTCACGAGCCTGTCTTTCACATGTCGTTTTGGCGTTGTGAGGATACTGATCATGAGGCACATGCGATTAAATCTAGCAAACCGCTGGTTTTCCCAGCGTTGCAGAAGTTTGCGTACCTCTGCGTTTTCACTGAAGTAACTTTCCAACTCGTCGAGTTTTGTGCGCTTGGCATAACGCACCAGTCCCACGACAACAAACGTCCCAATCACCATCACGATGGTGTAGGCAAAAAACCATGACATTGTTAAGCCCCCTCTGGTTGAAAGATCAAATCACCCTCCATCTCGATGACCTTGCCGCCTAGGAACTTGCCACCGTCGCCACCTAGATTGCCTCCTGCATACCCGCCAGCAGCGCCCCCAACGATTGCGCAGGTCAGAGCACCGCTTCCTCTCGTCGCGACACCTAAAAAAATGGTGCATGCACGACGAGTTAGCTCAGCACCCAACACGCCTCCCCCAGCACGCCCCCCATAAACGTCCCCGTCTCCACATACTTCGCCCTTCGACACTGTGCCTCCCGCCTCGTCACACACGCCTCCTTGATCTCCAACCCCGCCACGCCCACGTCCAAGGCCAACCCCACATAAGTCCCTCTGCCCAACCACTTCGATGTCTGCGCCGTCTCCCGAATCCGCTTCGCATACCCCGCGATCTCCCCCTTGTGCAAATAGCTCTTGGTCGAAATCCCCAGCACTTTCTTCAACGACTCATTGCCCCGCAACCCCGCACCAACCCGCGACGCACTTTGCAGTTGCACCTCTAAACCCCGGAACAACGCCTGGCGCTGCTGGATAAATGCCGCCCTGTCCAGGCCGCCGGCTTTCAACCGCTGATGCAACCGCTCGATGTCCTCCAGCGTTTGCGCCACTTCATTCAGGTGCCGCGCCCACGCCGACGTCGCGCTGCCGATGCCAATCGAGCCATTCGCCATGAAACTCTGCAGCAAGTCATAGTTGTCGATCACCACTGCGCCGCCCGCTGCACTCATCTCCAGGTGGCGACGCACCTCCTCGGCATGACGCATCAACCACGCTTCCTCGACCGAACAATTCACGCTGTGGCCGTCGGGGACAATCACCAGTTGCCCCGGCGCCACCAGGCCGGGCCGCAGGTACCGGTTCAACACGTCGAAATGATCGGAGCGCGGTCGACTCAGGGCGCCGCCCATCGATCGATTTTTCAAACTCTGATAGTCCGTCGCGCGGTCATTGATAAAGCTCTGCGCCATGCTTCACATTCCCGATGCGATGAAGATGGCGTCGAAATATAAGCAAGCGCCTACGCCCCGGACACAAGTCCAGGGGGGGGGGGCAGATCTATATTTGGGAATCGGCCTACGCAGCGAAGAAATAGAGCCTACGGAAACCGCGCTAGTACCCGGTCATTTCCAGGTAACCCACCCCACCTTCGAACTGCACCGGCCCCTCCCAGTATGGAATACTCAGGTTCATCCAGGCATTCGGATTGACTGCTTGGGTGGTGATGTCTAGCTGCTTTGCGGGAATTTTCAGCGACCAGCGCGTGGGAATCTTGCGGCCGTCAATCGTGCTGGTTTCCAACGGTACGAGCTGGATATCAGCGTTGTGCAGCGTCTGTGTCTGGCCTTGCGCGTCGATCCAGGTGCCCGTGAGATACCCGGTGCCGTCGGTTTGTCGAACCCGGAACAGCATCAACTGTTCGCCACGGTCCAGGTGCAGGGAGAACCAGTCCCAGCCGGTCTGGCTGGCGCTCAGCGGTTGGCTGCTCCACTCGCGATCGAGCCAGGCCGGGCCCGTGACTTGATACACCTTGCCGTCGAGAGTGACGCTGCCGCTGGCACTGAAAAACGGCTGGCTGTAGTAGTACGATGCCTGGCCCTGGTCGGACTTGCGGCTGTAGCCATTGTCACCCTGCAACACCAGCGGGCGACTGGAAGTCAGGTGCAGGTCGTAGGCGAATTGCGCACCGCTGGCCTTGAGTTGCATGTCCGCCAAGCTGCTCGCGGCGCCGGGGCGGGTGACGAAATGCCAGTCGTCGATCCAGGCGTTGAATGGCTTCGCCTGGGCTCCAGCCTGGCCCACGCCGCCGCGCGCGTAGCGCTCAGCGGCATAGTGTTGGGTGGCGGAAGTCACGGCGGCGTGGCCAAGCCAAATGGTCGAATCGCGCCAGCCAGCCTGTGTCGGCCCGGCCTTGAGGGCATTGCGGAACAACGTCCATTGCACACCGAATACGTTGCCTTGTTCATCCCTGAGATTGGCAGTGACGTACCACCACTCGATCCGAAACCCCGCGTGGGGGCCATGATCCTCGGGGAAGCTGAACACCTTGCCAGGTACCACTTGGGCGAAGTCGGCCGCATCACTGCCCAAGCCGGCGAAGCTCTCCTGTGGCGCGGGCACTTTGTCGCAAGCGGCCAGTAACAGGAACGTCCACAGCAGGCACTTAATCTTCATGGGCAAACGTCCTCAACAAGTCTGCCGGACGGCTGCGGTACAACTGCCACAGCGGCCAAGCCGAAGCCAGCAACGTGGCGAGCATTGCCAGCCCGAGCAATTGCGCCAATTGCCACGGGAACACCTGCAACGGCAGACGCCAGCCAAACGCCTGCACATTGATTACGGCATCCAGGCACCAGGCCAGCAGCAGGCCCAGGGGCAACGCCAGGATCAGCGTGAGCACAGCCAACAGCCAGGTCTGGCCAAGGTTGAGCAGCATCAATTGCCGTCGCGTGACACCCAACGCCCACAGCGGCGCGAGTTGACCGAGGCGGCTCTGGCTCTGGGTCAACAGGCTGATGAACAGCGCCACACCGGCCACGCCCAGCGTCAGGCTGTTCAATGCGGCAGTGGCGGCGAAGGTGCGTTCGAACACCTGGCTCGACCAGCCTTTGAGTTGTTGCTGATCGATGATACGGCTGTCGTCCAGGGCAAAGGCGCGTTGCACCTCGCGCACCAGTGGCGCCACATTTTCCGGCGCAACCCGCAGGTTGAAACGCGCCGGCGACAGCGTCGGCCAGTGGGTCAACAGGTGCGTGGAATTGACCAACATATGCCCCTTGGGGTTGCCGTAGTCGGCGTAGACCCCCACCACCTTCGGCGCCCACACGCCTTGGGGCGTGGCAATGTTTACGCTATCGCCCAGCCTCACGTTGAGCCGGCGCGCCAGTTGCTCGCTGAGCATCAGGGTGTCGCCTTGCTGCAACTGGTCCCACGGTTTATTGGCCGCTTCCAGCAGGGGCCAATGCTGGCGATAGGTCGGGTCGTCGACCACGCCAAACAGGTCCGCCGGCCAACCTTGCAGTTGCACGGCGACCTGCCAAGTGGGCAGCACGGTTTGCACCAACGGTTGCTGCGCCAGCCAGGTGCTGAGTTGCTGTGCCTGAGCCGGGGTTTGTGGGTTGAGGTACAGCTCGGCGGTCAGGCGTTGCTCCAGCCAATTGTTGAAGGTGTAACGAAACCCCGAGGTCATCGAACCCGCCCCGATGTTCGCAGCCAGGGCCAGCAACAGTGCCATTAACGCCAGGCTCAATGCCGGCAATTGTTGGCGGCAATCAGCCAGAAACCATTGGCCGAGCACCGAACGGCTGCGCCCCAACACGGCCTTGAGCAGGCCATTGAGCACCACCGGCAACCCCAGGGCGGCGCCGAGCAGCAACGCCGCCATCAACACAAAACCAGCAGCCAGGCTGTTGCCCAACCACAGCGCCAGCACCGCAATCAACAGCGCCGCACTGGCCACCCAGCCTTGGCGACGCAACCAGCGTCCATGGGCTTCATGCCAGGCCTGTGCATTGGCCAGCGCCAGCAAGGGCAAACGCGCCGCCCGCCACAGGCTACTGGCGCCGGCAAGCAAGGCACCGAGCAGGCTCAAACCCAACCCCGCGCCCCACCACCAGGGGCTGAGGTTCAACTGCCCCGGTACCTCAGCGCCATACAACCCGCGCAGGCTGGCGGCCACATCCGGCAACAACAGGCTGGCCAACAGGTAGCCGCTGGCCACGCCTAACACACCGCCCAGCAATGAGAGCGCGCCCAGTTCCACGCTGAGGCTGGCAATCAACATCCGCACACTGACGCCACAGGCCCGCAGGGTGCGCAGCAGTCCGCGCCGTTGCTCCAGTGCCAGGCCGATGGCGGCATGCACGATAAATAGCCCCACTACGAAGGACAAAAAGCCCAGTGCGTCGAGGTTCAGGTGAAAGCTCTCGGTGAGGCGTGCGAGGTTATTATCCTCGCCCTGCTTGAGTTGCAGCCCGGCGGGCGCCGTGGGCTGGCCGGCAGCGAATGCCTTGTCCACCAGCAGGCGCGATAGGCGACCCGGCATCTCCAGCACCGGTTGGGCAAACCCGATATCGGTGAGCAATAGACCGGGAGCCATATCCGCTTGGATTTGCAGCGGCGGCAGGGTGTGTCCGCTCAGGGTGGTTGGCTGTTGACCTTCATGCAGCCCCAAGGCCTGCAAGGTCTGCGGTGCGATCCAGGTACGCCCCGGCGGATCGAAAAACGCCAGCATCTGCGCCTGACTCAAACGCTGCCCCGCCACCGCACCGCTGCCGGGCAACGACACCGGGTCAATGCCCATCAGTTGCAGGCGCACGTCTGGCTGTCCCTCGAGCTGCACCCGCCCCTGTACCACCGGCGACACCGGCCATCCGGCACGGCGCAATTGGGCAAAGACCTCTTGGGCGAAACTGGCGCCGTCCGGCGTACCGAGGCTGGCTTGGGGTTCGCCGCCGATCAATTGGCTGGCGCGGGCATAGCTATCACGCGCCTGGCTGTTGAGGGCTTGCACGCCGACCAGTAACGCGGTGGCCAGCCATAAGCCGGTGAGCACGCTGAAAAACTGCACAGGATGCCGCCGCCAGTGGCTGAGCAACGCGCGCAGGGTCCAATGAAAGACCGCCATGTCAGGCGACGCCCGCGGGCACGACACGACCGCGGTGCAGCACCACCTGCTGGTCCAGCCGGGCGGCGATGCGCGGGCTGTGAGTGACCATCAGCAGGCTGGTGGGGCTGTCACGCAGCAAGTCCAGCAGCAGTTGCAGCACTTCGTCGCTGGTGGCTTCGTCCAGGTTGCCGGTGGGTTCGTCGGCCAATAACAGACCCGGCCGTGACGCCAATGCCCGCCCCACCGCGACCCGTTGCTGCTGGCCGCCGGAAAGCTGTTCCGGATAGCGCTTGAGCAGATCACCCAGGCCCAGGCGCTCCACCAACTGGGCCTGCCACTGCGGGTCAAACCGCCCCGCTAATCGCGCCTGAAACGCCAGGTTGTCATCCACCCGCAGACTGCCGATCAGGTTGAACTGCTGGAACACCAGCCCGATGTCCGTGCGCCGCCAGTGGGCCAGCTGCGCTTCGCTGAGCTGATCGAGGCGCTGCTCGCCGACCTGGATGCTGCCACCGTCCACGCGGTCCAGCCCGGCCACCAAATGCAGCAAGGTGCTCTTGCCGCTGCCCGACTCGCCCATCAATGCCAGGCTGCTGCGCTCGGCCAAATGCAGATCCACACCGGCCAACACCGCCAGAGGTCCCTGGGGGGTGGCATAGCTTTTGAACACACCTTGCACCTGCAGCATGACGACACTCGTTTGATAGGGGGGCAATCGAGAATAACGGCTGCCGATCCAGGCCATGCAAATTTTTCACATGGATTTCACCGGCTAACCACCCAGCACACTTTAGATTACCGGCCATGGGTCGTTCGCCGGCAACTTGTTAGTTGCCCCGCCTGACAACTTTTTAACCGCAGCATGTTCAGCCAAAAGACAGCCTCCGTATGACAGCCTCTGGCTTCACTGTGGGCATACGCCAACACGTTGCACCTAACTAATACAACTTTGCCAACACTGCCCATGGTGACTGAAGTGGTTGACTTTACCCTGACCAAACCGCGCTCGCGATGGGTCTTTATCAAGCGCCTGCGACGCCTGTGGCTGGGGCTCTTCGTGGTGGGTTTGCTGTTCGCCGCCAGCCTGCTGTGGAACGCATCGCCAAAGGACCTGGGCATCGGCAATCGCCTATTGACCTCCCACATGCTGCCCCTGTGGCGCGACGGCGACCTGATCGTGCTGGTGCGCCACGAAGAACGTTGCGACCGTTCGACCAACCCTTGCCTGGGGCCCGTGGAAGGCCTGACGATCAACGGCAGCCAGAACGCCGAAGCCCTGGGAAAAGCCTTTAAAACATTGGGTATGGAGGGCAGCGACGTGCTGGCCAGTCCAACCATCCGCACCGCCCAGACCTTACGCTTCATGTTCGGCAAAAATGAACTGACCTCCGGCCAGCAAGCCGTCTGCGGCGCGGCCATGGGCGAAGAATTGCTCAGTCACAAAACCCCCGGACGCAACCTGGTCTTCGTCACCCACAGCGGTTGCATCGCCGACTTCGAAAGCACCCTGGGTTTTCCCCGTGCCGCGTTCCCCAAATACGGCAGCGCCTTGTTCGTGCAGGTATTGCCCAACGGAAAATTCAACACGCTGGGCATCGTCAACAGCCAGGACTGGCCCGCCGCCTTAAAACAACTCTAGACACTTTCCTGTCTGTTTGTTCAGCAAAAAGACAGCCCTGCTCTGGCATGTTTAGTTGCGCCTTTTAACTAAGGACATCATGACTATTTCCCGTAATTCAGTGAGCGCTGTGATTTTTTCTTCTACTTCATTACTTGAAAGCCCCGCAACTAAACGTCAGGGAGCGACGTTTGCATGACTCGATTAAAACCCCTGCCGATATTATTACTGGCCTTTGTCGCCTTTTACCTGCTTCCCCTGGGCCTGCACGGCTTGTGGACCCCGGACGAAACCCGCTACGCCCAGATCAGCCAGGAAATGCTCCAGAGCGGCAACTGGATAGCGCCGCATTTCATGGGCATCCGCTATTTCGAAAAGCCTGCCGGCGGCTACTGGTTGATCGCCCTGGGCCAGGCGGTGTTCGGCCAGAACCTGTTTGGTGTGCGCATCGCCTCGGCCCTTACCACCGGATTGAGCGTGCTGCTCGCCTATCTGATCGCCCGTCGCCTGTGGAAAGACCCTCGCAAAAGCTTCGCCTGCGCGCTGCTCTACCTGAGCTTCGGCCTGGTGGCCGGGCAAGCGGGTTATTCCAACCTGGATCCGCAATTCACCCTGTGGGTCAATCTGAGCCTGGTAGCCCTGTGGTTTGCGTTCGACAGCAGCACATTGCGCGGCCGTCTTTGGGCCTGGGCCGTCGTGGGCCTGGCCTGCGCCCTGGGTTTCCTGACCAAGGGTTTCCTGGCCTTGGCGTTGCCGGTGCTGATTGCAGTGCCTTACATGCTCTGGCAACGCCGCCTGGGCGAACTGCTGTGCTATGGCCCACTGGCCATGCTGGTGTGCTTGCTGGTGTGCCTGCCTTGGGCACTGGCGGTCCATCTGCAGGAACCGGACTTCTGGCGCTTCTTTTTCTGGAATGAACACATCCGCCGCTTCAGCGCCGACAACGCGCAACACGTGCGGCCATGGTGGTTCTTCCTGCCGATCATCGCAGTGGCTTGCCTGCCCTGGGCAGGGTTGCTGCCGACCACCCTGCGCAAGGCCTGGCAGGAAAAGCGCCAACCGGCGATCGCCTTCCTCGCCTTGTGGCTGCTGTTGCCGCTGGGTTTCTTCAGCTTGAGCAAAGGCAAGCTGCCGACCTACATCATGCCGTGCCTGCTGCCCCTGGCCTTGTTGATGGGGCATACGCTGGTCAACCTGATCAACAACGGCCGCGCCCGCACCCTTTGCCTCAATGGCCTGCTCAATTTCCTGATCGGCATGGCCGCCATGATCGCGCTGATCTACCTGCAAATCGCCCGGCCGCTTTACAGCAACAGCCACGCGGAGATGTTCAGCCTGTCCCTGGCGTTTATCGTGTTGTTGGTGTGGATCCTCACTAACCTGCTGCAAGCCTTCCGCCCGCTGACGCTGTGGGCGATGCCGACCTTGGGCATTGGCGTGCTGGTTATCCTGCTGCCGGCGAGCATGCCGGAGTGGATCGCAGACAACGAAATGCCCGACCAGTTTGTGCTCGAACACCTGGAAGAACTGCAACAGACCCAAGCCCTGCTGAGCAACGAACTGGGGAATGCCAGCGCCCTGGCCTGGCGCCTGAAACGCCCGGAAGTCGCGTTGTATGACACCGAGGGCGAGTTGCGTTATGGCTTGCAATACGCGGGGTCAGTACATCGCAAAGTGGGGTTGGAAGACGTGCAGGCCTGGCTCAAGGAGAAGCGCCTTATCGGCTCGGTCGGCGTACTGATGCGCGTCAACAGCACCCGTGAAATGCGCGAAGCCGGGCAACTACCGCCAGGAGGCAAACGCTACTACAAGGGCTCCCTTGAACTGATCATTTATCCGCAATCGCCTTGATGGCTACGTTCTGGAAGACCGAACGCGGCGCGCTGTCCTGCAACTGGTTGATCATTGCCAATGCCCACTAGCTGGGTGGCCTCGGTCCTGGTCACTGCGTCTTCCGTACGGGATCGGCGCCTGGCTGAGCGTGTGGCGGATCTATCTGATCAACGAACAGCTGCTGTGCTGATGCTGCTGATACTGGGCGTGGTTTACCCGTGGAGCAACGGAAATGGCGGTGTGCCGCGCTTTGCCGAAGACGTTCGAACCGCGGCGCCCTAAAGCGCGCTGTGGGAGCGTGGTGTCCATTCCGCAGCCCAAATATGAGGCGGTCTTATCCTTTTGGCAGGCTGGCGGCGTGAATAAATGCCTCATCCAAGCTATTAGCGCTGTATGCATCCATGAAGCCTTGCGCATCAGTGAAACGGTTGAATTGTCTTTGACTCAACATGTAGAAATCATCGCAATGCGCAACGATCTCATCGACATTGTGTGATGAAACCAACACCGCGACACCTCCTGCCGCGGCCCCCTCCAGACAACGCCAGATGTGATAACGGAACTCTGGATCCACACCCGCAGTGGGTTCATCCAATATCACAAGGTCCGGGCTGGCGCAGAGCAGGGACAACGTAAAAAACCAGCGTTTTTCCCCGTAGCTGCAGAGTGCAGATTTTTTGTTCCAGATCTCGCCGTAACGCTCTGCGATGCCTGGGCTCCATTTTTCGATTTTATCAAGCGCATGTTGTTGGGTGACCTTGGTGTCAGAGCAAAACAGCATGGTCATTTTGAAGATGTCGAACATGCGAAATACAGGGGGTGTGCTGATGATCTGCGACAGGTAGAGCAGCTTTGAGAAGGCGTTGTTTATCGCGCCGCCATCCATTTTCTTCAGGCCGCACAGCACATCAAAAAAGGTGGTTTTGCCGGAGCCATTTGGACCGAGAAGGCCTGATATGGAGCCGGCCTCGACTGTCAGAGAAGCCTTATGAAACACGATATGAGTTCCATATCTGACATCAAGAGAATCTACAAGAAGTCCCGCCATCAGTAACGGCTCCAAACAGGGTTAATCAGTAAAAACCGGCACATCACTAAAAACAAAAACGGAAGTGAAATAATAACCACCAAGACAACCATCCCACATTCCATCACTCCGTCCAACATAATCCTATTCGCCCACCACATCGGATTAAAAAAACTGATAACCCCTAATGCCGGACTTACTGGACCCACACTCAGAATTCCAAGTGCTAACATCGTGAGGGACACAATAGAAAAAAGTGTACTCGTATTTTGAAAACCTAACGGGACCAGTGTCAGCAACAGCGAGGGAATAGAAAAAACAAGAAAACAAACGTAAAACCGTCCAATAATCACGAGATACTCGGCAACATCCACACGCCCTGAAAAAATACGGGTAAGTAAATAAAACACAGAGCCATACAATATCGACACAACTGTATATGCGAAAAACTGCCCAACCAAAAAGACAACCTTAGTACGCCCCGTATAAACAAAAGACCGAAGAAAACCACTTTCCCTCCGACCGACCATATAAAACGCCAGCCCAAACAATGCCACGTTCGATGACACAAAAGCATAGAACCACGAAGTACTGGAGAGATAATCCACAGCCGAACTATTCAGTGGCGCACGCACGTAGGTAATCAAATAGTAGGTCACCACTGGAGATATCACCGTCCAAAACAATGCAACAGGCTCTCTGAGCTGTTCTTTTATAAATAACGCCGCTAACGAGACCGGTCTCGACACACAATAAAAAACCATCACTCACCTCACGGAAACGGGACCATCACTGCTAATCTGGAGCCGAGTATCGATAACTCAAACGCTCTGGAATACTGATTTATCAAATTGAAATTCTTCGAGTTATTCATGTGAAGAAACAAATCAGGGGAGACGAATTTAACGAAAACCCCCACCACGCCATTAACCTCCTCAATTTTTGAGTAGAAATAGCCAGAGATACCCAATTGCTTTAGCACTGACAAAAAATCAGGCACTGTAAAATCCTGCAGAGACCTACGCCCTCCACACTCCAGCACATCAACAACATCTTGATAGGTCTCATAAGCATTGCAACTTAAAAAATAACGTATATATGAATCTTCAAGCTTTGATTCTTCAGAACCAGTAGCCCTGAACACATTCATGAAGCGAAAAGTCTGCCACAACTCAAGCAAAGATTTTTCCAACGCAATAGACATATCCGACGAATAAGCCATCCCAGCACAATATTTTACGTGCCGACCGTCTTTCTCTTGCCCATATACAACCAATATGCAAAACCCCGGAAATCTAGTATCAGATATATCTAAAAAGGTTATCTCCCCCGACATGGATAGCGCATTGTATAGGTGTAGAACGTCCCGCCTCACCAATAACTGCACCACTTGTTTAGAAGAAATCCGCGAACGACACGTCTTCGTTAACCAGAACCTGACAAGAAACTGGCGTTCAAGATATTCTTTTATCGCTCCTAAGAAAGCTATATCTGCGCACCAATGGAAGCTGCACCCACATGTATCCCGAAGAGGGTAGAGCACGCTATCATCACCGAGATTATAGGACGAGAGCGAAATACAGGCAGTCGGGATAAAACACGTAGAGAAGTCAGAAGCCCTGACCACCTGGCTTAAAGCAAACTTATATCCACCGATATCTGCAAGAGAGACTTTCTTATTCGACGTCTGAACGAACGCCTCCGCGAAACCGAGAGCTTCACTTTCTGACAGAGTCTCACTAAGAAACCCGCGTTTTTTTGAAAAAACCTCCCTATAAAAATGTCGGCGTTCGAAATACTCACCTATAGCAGTTTTGATCGAGTTTGAACCTCCTCCTACACCAGATCCATTCACCGAGAGGAAATCTGATATTTCTACGGCGCTTGGCAGGCCGAGCATCCCCGCAGGCTGAAAAAGAAGTACTCCGGGGAGATCCGGCTTATGCATTTCATTAATAAGCTTCATGCCGCTTACCTATAAAATGAACACACATTGGTAAAAACAGAGCCGGGTTAATTCCCAGGACTTTACACAGCATGAGGTCCGTATACGCAGACCATAGCCGAGATGACAGTCCCAAGGACTTGGCTTGCAGCTCGACAAGCATGTAAATTGAGCCAATCTCCATCAGAGCCATTCGATACCCACGATACCGATACTTGAAGAGATTTTTAGGCATATAGACCGCGTAGACTATCGCCAGACTGGGCGTCCCAATACTATTAGACGAAAACAGCAGTGCCGCCTTGAGTTCCTCTACATCAACCTGAATCTGCATCACCTCAAATTTTCGGGATCTCGGAAGCAAATGGAGTACTTTCCCGGGACAGGGCCAGGTGGGGTTGTCCTCAGTCATTGAGCAGAGGAAAACTTCGGCAGGGTACAGTGCGCCACCGCTCGGATACCCTCTTTTGCAGGATTCAATACTCCTTGATAATAATGGCCACATAAGCATCTCTACATCCGAGAACGCTAACAAGTGAGGCGAAAAGTGCTCACATGACTCATTTCTGTACAGCGTTTTTTCTCTTTCCTCTTGGGAGACGTTTATCGTCAGCGTAAGATCCATATCGGGATAAAGGGCCAATTCATTCCCTGTCAGTTGTTCAAGGTTTTTTTCATTTAATCGATGGAGGCTCGTGCGGCCTTTGATCGCCCCATGAAATACAAAATTACCCTTATTATGAAACTCAAGCACCTCACCGTAAACCGAGGACTCTATAAACCTTAGATAGTAATCGTGCGGAATATTTTTCATTCACGCGCCCTCAAACAATCACACATATACCAGTGCGAATTAGGCTCTTCTGAAATGTGACCATCCATTAGCCGAAGATGTGAGCTATGCAGAACGTCATCCTGATACTTATGCCCATCGTTATACTCGGTGAAGAATTTAATCTTTTTTATAACCGCACCGACAACAATCATCTCCTGATAAAGACTGAGCGCCTTGGTTGGCACACCTACATGCTTGTTTTTACAAAAACGCCAAAATACTTGCCCAGTCGTTCCTTGAAGTCTTCACCAACTGATTGGGAATAAACCTGTCAACGCTACAAAAATGACACGGATTCCCTATCTCCGGGATATAAGGCTGCCCGATGCAAAAAACACTACCCATTTGCCAACAAACGCTAATGGCACTTTTAGGAGACGCACGTACGAGATCGAAATACAAGCTCTTAACACGATCATAATCATACACATAGCACAACAGTACAATAAAACACCTTAAATTCCGGACCGCTTCAACCGATTCACTTGAGAATGATCTAAACTCCAAAGACGTGGACAGCTCGCCCCTGAATAGATTTTCTATATCAACCTGACCTCCCCAATCATGGATAACAATAGTTTTCTCAAAATATATTTCCTCAACCGACCTCAGCGGGATTACTCTCTCTAAAAATGCAAAGGCATCACTTTGATTCAACCCACTTTCTGCCAACACCTCATCCAACTCGACCTTCGTCATCACCTTCGAAAGCTTTAGTTTCCGAAGCGCCTTTAACAATGGCTGAGAATGGATTTTTGAAATCCCAATATCGGAAACCAGAAGACTTTCGGTTTCAAAGTTCAGGATTTCGTAATTGGGTATGATGATATTCATTGCACGATCTCCTGTAGAGGTTTTCTGGAAAACCAGAAAACCTCATTAGGTGAGTGAATACTGAATCTACTCATCCGCCGGTGGGGGCTCTATTATCGAGTTATGGCACCCCCCGCTCCCCCCATTACACCCGCCGCCTCCACCACATCCTCCGCTACCCCCGCACCCACCTTGACTTCCCGAGGCTCCGGCGTTACCCGCGTACGGGTTGAACCCTTCCTCACTTTCAAAGCTAAAAACAAACTCCCCAAACGCTTCATTGTTCATGTCGGATCTCCAGCTTTGTGAAGCTATTGACTTTAGGTCGCTCATCAACAAGCAACAAAATCAAATCTAGTCCGACTGGAGAATCTCGCAACAACAATAAAAAATTTATGTAGGACATATAACTTATAATTTTAGGAAAATTCATTCATGAATTTCGGAATCCAAACAATTGCCAAAAATATAAAAACCGTCGCCACCCACGCATTAAAAAATCAATCTAAATAAAATTAATACGTTGCAAATCGTCTAACCAAAAGCAACAGCCAACACCAATATCGATTTTTTTTGCAAAACAGAACTTTTCTCGACAGGTGTGCAGAATAAATCCGACAAGTGGCGCTGCTTGTCTCTAAGGGTTTGCTATCTGCGCGACGCTAATACTGGCTGCTTACCCGCGTAGTAACTGCGCTCGCCGAGGATGTGCGAACAGAAGCGGCCAAACGCGCGCCGTGGCAGCAGTACCACATGTGGGGGAGCCTCTGGCGTACTTAGGCGAAGATCATGGGGTGATAACCACCCAACCAGATAATGACGAGCGGTGGTTTCATAAGCGTGAGGATGGAAGCGTGGCGTTTGTGCCAACGCTTCGATAGACAGAGGTTTCATCGGCCCGACAGGTCGATCTTCTCGCGGGTCCCCGCATCAATAAGACCGTGGAGCCTTTCAAACAAAGGATCGGCATCCGTGTAGCCTTTTCCGTAGGTCAGGTTGAATCCGTAGTCGAAACCAGGATTGAACCCGTTCATGCGCGACATACCGGCCTCGGCCGTGTCCACTCGCAAACCTGCCACCAGCGCCTGCACCGTCGGATGCTCGACCACATCCTCAAACAAGGTACGCCGTACTCAGCAAGTGTCAGGAACTCAGGTCGCTGGTCACTCGTCCTCCTGCAACACAATCGCGCGGTTGGTCACCCGTTACAGGTCGGACAAGCGCTGGGGTGAGCAACGTCGTCCAGCAAGACGTAATCCATCGAGGGCGATCAGACCTGTAACTTCCCGTCGCCGAGCGCTCGAACAACCTGTATCTGTTTCACCGGATATCGCGCTTGAGTATCGGTATTCACCAATTCAGAGCGTACCGACTCCACGTGCAGAACGCTGACCGTAGACCCTTTGACAAACGGCAGACTTACATAACTGGCCTCAGCAGGCGCAGTACCTCGTAGTTCCTGAGAGAACAGAACTTCACCTGTCGCAGTCCTCACCCATACGGCAATATAGATCGTTGAAAAATAATAGTGCGGCGCACCGGGGTGCACTTGGATAGCCACTTGCTGAGTCGCTGTATTAATATTGATTTCCGCGACCGACCTATTTTCAAGTCCAGGCTGACTCCAGGTAAAATAGTTACCCGAAACGACTGGTCCCCCCGTGTCCGCGTAAGAAATGATCAAGTCCTTATACAGGCCGATAAGCGTGTCTTTTTCGGCGCCGTCGAACGTATGGATCGCTGCGAAGACATCCATCACAGGTGCTGATCCAGCATGGAGCAATACATGCGGTGTTTTTCTGATTTCATCGGCCGCGGCTGCAATTCTGGTCTTGAGGTTATCCGCGGGCCAGCTGCCCATCTTGATATTTTTAAAACCCTGCGTTGTAACTTCTAAAAAATTATCTATTGCCTTGAGGTCAATAAATGGCTGCAACCTCGGAACTTCTCTCAGCCGAACAGGTTCCTGGTGGTGAACGTTGACAGTACAACCCGGGGCTATCGGAAACTCATACACGCCCACGAGCGCACCCACGCCCGGAAGTACCACATCGCACAATATAAAGCCATTCAAATCCCTAACAAGAACACTTGCATACGTCGCAGAACCAAAGTAAGAGTGTGGCGTGGTACTGACAACACTGAACGAAGCCCTGCACGATTCCATATCAATACATAACGTTGCAATTTTCCCATCGCCAAGTCCCAAAAAGTCAATTGTTTGGGAAGCCAATGAAGTCCCCTTCGCCAGCACGCTATCTAACTCAACGAGATTGTTCATATTGGCGGCCACTTCCACGTACGTGTAATTTTTGATGAGATTCCCACTGGTCATCGCCGGGGGCTGCAAGGTATAAACACCGATTGGCAGCCCCTTTACTTCTAACGTTGGTGAAATCACCTTAACGACCCTTGATATATTGCTACCCGTCCGAATGACAAGGGATTTGCCTTTATTTTCGAAATAGGCTCGCTCTGTCATTCTCAGTGTCACGTCGCCCTTGAGGTCGGTCTCCAGGAGGGATTTGCAATCAACAAGAGACAGTGGCGTCTTTAACTTCAGGCGTCGTTGAATGGAGGCCAGCTGTTCGGGAGGAACAACCCTGTACAAGGGGCAACAGGGTTGATAATTGGCATAGGCAGTGTTGAAGCTAACCGCATTCGTGACGTTGGCCCCCACTTGCGTCATGAACGGGCCGACATCCAGGTTGGTTCGTTCAGCCCAGCGTGTGACGAAGATATCTTCCAAAGGAAAGGTGAGGTAATTAAACCCTTCAGCGTTGGCGAGTCGTCGATAATACTGATTAAACTCGGTAAATGCAGGCTCACCGACTTTATCAATGACAAGCATAAATATGAAAAGCAACTCACTCAGGGGCCACATCGAAAGGGGGACGTCACTATCAATACGACTACGCACGGCATCAAAGGTAGCCTGAGCATTTCCCCCATACATCCAACCACGCTCATACACACTGTCGCCCATCATCTTATGCTGATAGTACGTTGCGTATATATTATTCCAAACCTCACCGGTCGGTATCGAACTATTATACATCGCTAACGTTTGATAACCGTGAGCGATCTCATGCAGCGCACACCAATTATCGGGGCGGGTATCCAGCCAACAAGGCGCGATAGTTGCTGCCACTTGGGCGGTCCAATACTGACCATAATACGCTGACCCTCCTCCGTCCTTATCAGCCTTGATAAAATAACGATTGAGAATATTTTTATCCGTAGGCACTGTTGCATCAAGCGAAATACCCGCCAACCGATTAAAATATTCAAACACATTCACATAATAGGCTTCAAGGGCGCCCAGACCTTCCGCCTGATGCAGCTCCTTGAGCCTTGACTTATCAACTGCCGGCACCAGCAAATTTGCATACGTTGTTTGAACAAGTGTAAACGCCGAGTCAGTTTCATCCCATTGCCGAAAAAACAAGTCAGCATCATCACCCGCGCGATAGGTCGGCAATACATGCTCACCCACCGCCGAATATTCAATTTGCACATCGATGGGAATATAGGGTGTACGAATAAAGGGGACCGATGCGCTAGTCACAGTAAGTGTCGTCCACTCTCCAGTGATCCTAACGTAGGTTTCCGTCGATCCGCTATCATTCAGCATATCCAACTCTAACACGGTGTCCATTGGACTCGATCGACGAATTGAAAAGCTGGCACCGGCAGGCAACGCAATGCCCAGCGACTGGCGATCATGGTAAATACCTTTGCTAAAGCCGGTCCCAAACAACCAGGACGGATACTCTAACGTATAAGGCTTGTACGTTTTCACACTATCCTTTAACTCGATCATTTCAACACTCGCACAGTGATTCGCCCATCCAAACTTAAGCCGAAATCAACTGCGCAGCGACTGTTATAAATGACAGTTTTTTATAATTAGTTCTTTGCCCCCTTAAAAGAAAAGCATCTAAAGAATGGTTTAAGGGTGCTCCCACAGGGACCGCACTTAAACCGTCAGATTCAGCGGCGCCGTTGAGTTGGGCGGCGCGTTGCAAGTCAGCGCAAGCCCGACTGCCGCAGCCGATACTCCCCCGGCGTCACCTGCGCATACCGAAGGAAAAACCGGCTGAAGTACGCCGGATCCTTGAAGCCCAGCTGATAGCAGATTTCGTTGGCGGAGCTACCGGTGAACAACAGCAGGCGCTTGGCTTCCTGCATCAGCCTTTCCAGGATCAGGCGCTTGGAGGGCAGGTCGGCCAGGCGCCGGCACACATCATTCAGGCGTGCCTCGGTCACGCCAATTCCTTCGGCATAGCGTGCCAGCGGCCAGTGTTCCAGGTAGTGGGCCTCGATCAGTTCGTTGAAGCGATGGAAGATGCGCAGGTCTTCATGGCGGGTCGGCTGCGCGGGCAGTGAGTGAACGCACAGGCGCAGCAGGCGAATCATGATCAGCCGCGTGAGGCTGTCCAGCGCGGCGGCACGCCCTGCCCTCGCGCCGTTGATCTCTTCGTTCAACTCTTCGAACAACCGATCCAGCCCCTGGTCACCCGCCGTCAGCGCCACACAGGCGGCGCCGGAGGCCAGGCTGGGGTCGGCATCGATCAATCCCCACACCAACTGCTGGCGCACCGTCAGCACATGCCCGTCGGCATCCGCCTCAGTGACAAAAGCGTGGGGCACCGTGGGCGGCGTCAGGAAGAACATCGGCCCGGACTCCACGTACTGGCGGTCGTCCAGGTACACCCGCACCGCGCCGCTTTTCACGTAATGCACCTGGAAAAACCGGTCATGCCGATGCACCGGCATGTTGCGCCCGAAAAAGCCCGCCAGGTTGCCGAGCTTGTCGTAATGCACCTCGGCATCGCTGTAACGCTGGTCGTAGACCTGTCCGATGTTGATGTTGGGGATCGGCTTCACGTGGCTCTCTTCT
The DNA here is from genome assembly GCF_000934565.1 of Pseudomonas simiae. Taxonomy (NCBI): domain Bacteria; kingdom Pseudomonadati; phylum Pseudomonadota; class Gammaproteobacteria; order Pseudomonadales; family Pseudomonadaceae; genus Pseudomonas; species Pseudomonas simiae. The sequence goes on from NZ_CP010896.1 coordinate 3,912,329, forward strand.
TGTTGTTTTGAGGCTGACCGATTTTGCCACGCTTGACGGTAGTTAACATATTAATTATAACGTTAACAACTTAACGAACTGCCTATGCAGCAGTCGCCACCGTCAGGAGAAACGCATGAGCCGTACCCTGCATGATGTTGCCAGCGGCACCCTGTTCGGCGTTGCGCTGAACTATCAGGGTTTGCTGGACCAGCATCTCGCCGCCTTCCAGCAGGCGCCCTACCAGAAGCCGCCGACCAAGCCGGTATTGTTTATCAAGACCCCGAATACGCGTAATCAGCACGACGCGGTGGTGCTGCATCCCCAGGGTGAACGCCTGCAACCCGGCCCTGCTTTAGGCGTGGTGATTGGCCTGCGGGCCAGCCGCGTCAGCCTGGAAAATGCCATGGCCCATGTGGCTGGTTATGTGGTGGTCAACGAGTTCAGCCTGCCGGAAGACAGCTACTACCGCCCCGCCGTCAAAGCCAAATGCCGCGATGGATTCTGCGCACTCGGGCCGCATTTGATCCCGCGCGACCAGGTGGCCAACCCCAATCAACTGAGCCTCAAGCTGTGGGTCAACGGCGAACTGCGCCAGGAAAACTCCACCGCCCATTGGGTCCGCGATATTGCGCAATTGATCGCCGAAATCAGCGAATTCATGACCCTGCACCCCGGCGACGTGCTGATCACCGGCACGCCCGAAGGCCGTGTGGACGTGCTGCCGGGGGACAAAGTTGAAGTCGAGATCAGTGGTGTGGGCCGCCTGGTCAATCATATTCAAGCGGAGACCCCAGCATGAAACGCGCGCGCATTCGCTTTGAAAATGAAATCCACGCGGTACAGGTCGAAGCCGACAACGCCGTGCGCCTGGACGATGGACGCCTGCTCGCCGAGGATCAGGTCGAGTGGCTGCCCCCGGCCACCGGCAACATGTTCGCCCTCGGCTTGAACTACGCCGACCATGCCGCCGAACTGGCCTTCACCCCGCCCACGGAACCGCTGGCTTTCATCAAGTCCGTCGGCACCTACACCGGCCACCGCCACGTCACCTGGCGCCCGGACAACGTCGCCTACATGCACTACGAGTGCGAGTTGGTAGCTGTCATCGGCAAGGCCGCGCGCAACGTCAAGCGTGCCGACGCCCTGGACTACCTGGCCGGCTACACGGTGTGTAACGACTACGCGATCCGCGACTACCTGGAAAACTACTACCGCCCCAACCTGCGCGTGAAAAACCGCGACGCCACCACCCCGGTCGGCCCGTGGATCGTCGACGTGGCCGACGTGCCCGACCCAGGCAACCTGACCCTGCGCACTTGGATCAACGGTGAACTGCGCCAGGAAGGCAGCACCCGCGACATGATTTTCGACATCCCCTACCTCATCGAATACCTGTCCAGCTTCATGACCCTGCAACCCGGCGACATGATCGCCACCGGCACGCCCGAGGGCCTGGCCGATGTGGTGCCCGGCGATGAAGTGGTAGTGGAAGTCGAAGGCGTGGGCCGCCTAGTCAACCGGATTGTCAGCGAGGCGGACTTCTTCTCCGCCCGGAAAGAGGCGTAATCAGCATGATCAAACATTGGATCAACGGCCGTGAGGTCGAGAGCAAAGACACCTTCATCAACTACAACCCGGCCACCGGCGAGGCGATTGGCGAAGTCGCCAGCGGCGGCGCCGAGGAAGTCGCCCTGGCCGTCGCCGCGGCCAAGGAAGCCTTCCCCAAATGGGCCAACACCCCGGCCAAGGAGCGCGCACGCTTGATGCGCAAGCTCGGTGAGTTGATCGAGCAGAACGTGCCGCACCTGGCCGAGCTGGAAACCCTCGACACCGGCCTACCGATCCACCAGACCAAAAACGTGTTGATCCCACGCGCTTCGCACAACTTCGATTTCTTTGCCGAAGTCTGCACGCGCATGGACGGCCACAGCTACCCGGTGGACGACCAGATGCTCAACTACACCCTCTATCAACCGGTGGGCGTGTGCGGGTTGGTGTCGCCGTGGAACGTGCCGTTCATGACCGCCACCTGGAAGACCGCACCGTGCCTGGCACTGGGCAACACAGCGGTATTGAAGATGTCGGAACTGTCGCCATTGACCGCCAATGAACTGGGGCGCCTGGCAGTGGAAGCCGGGATCCCCAACGGCGTGCTCAACGTGATCCAGGGCTACGGCGCCACGGCCGGCGATGCACTGGTGCGCCATCCGGACGTGCGGGCGATTTCCTTTACCGGCGGCACCGCCACCGGCAAGAAGATCATGCAGACCGCGGGCCTGAAAAAATACTCCATGGAGTTGGGCGGCAAGTCGCCGGTGCTGATCTTCGAGGATGCCGACCTGGAACGCGCCCTCGATTCGGCGCTGTTCACCATCTTCTCCCTGAACGGCGAACGCTGCACCGCCGGCAGCCGCATCTTTATCCAGGAAAGCGTGTACCCGCAGTTCGTCGCCGAATTCGCCGCACGTGCCAAGCGCCTAATCGTCGGTGACCCACAGGATCCGAAGACCCAAGTCGGCTCGATGATCACCCAGGCGCATTACGACAAGGTCACCGGCTACATCAAGATTGGTATCGAGGAAGGCGCTACCCTGCTCGCCGGTGGCCTGGACCGCCCGGCCAATCTGCCGGCGCACCTGAGCAAAGGCCAATTCATCCAGCCAACGGTGTTTGCCGATGTGAACAACAAAATGCGCATTGCCCAAGAAGAAATCTTCGGTCCGGTGGTGTGCCTGATCCCCTTCAAGGACGAAGGCGAGGCCCTGCAACTGGCTAACGACACCGAGTACGGCCTGGCCTCCTACATCTGGACCCAGGACATCGGCAAGGCTCATCGCCTGGCGCGCGGGATTGAAGCCGGCATGGTATTTATCAACAGCCAGAACGTGCGCGACCTGCGCCAGCCGTTCGGTGGCGTCAAAGGCTCCGGCACCGGGCGTGAAGGCGGCCAGTACAGCTTCGAAGTGTTTGCCGAGATCAAGAACGTGTGCATTTCCATGGGCAGCCATCACATCCCGCGTTGGGGTGTGTAACCCGCAACAATGCGCACTCTAATAAAAACAACTATTCAGGAGAATCATCATGGGCGAAGTGGTCCTGGCGGCGAAGATCTGCCACGTACCGTCGATGTACCTGTCGGAACTGCCCGGCAAGCATCACGGCTGTCGCGAAGCGGCGATTGCCGGCCACAAGGAAATCGGCCGCCGCGCCCGTGAGTTGGGCGCCGACACGGCAGTGGTGTTCGACGTGCACTGGCTGGTCAACAGCGGTTATCACGTCAACTGCGGCGAGCAGTTCCAGGGCACCTACACCAGTAACGAGCTGCCGCACTTCATCAAGAACATGGACTACGCCTACCCCGGTTGCCCCGAGCTGGGTGCACTGATCGCCGCCGAGGCCAACGGGGCCGGCGTGCGCAGCATGGCCCATAACATTCCGAGCCTGGAGCTGGAATACGGCACGCTGGTGCCCATGCGCTACATGCACATGGGCGTGCCGGAGGACGAGAAATTCAAGGTCATTTCCATCGCCGCGTGGTGCGCCTGGCATCGCCTGGAAGACAGCTTTGCCTTTGGCGCCGCCGTGCGCCGGGCCATCGAAAAGAGCGACCGCAAGGTGCTGGTGTTGGCGTCCGGTTCCCTGTCGCACCGCTTCTCGGATGACCGCCAGGCCGAAGCAAACATCCACAACTGGACCCGCGAGTTCGACAAGCAGATGGACCTGCATGTGGTGGAGATGTGGAAGCAAGGCCGCTTCAAGGCGTTCTGCGCGATGCTGCCGGATTACGCCGAGCACTGCTTCGGCGAAGGCAAGATGCATGACACCGCCATGCTCCTGGGGCTGCTCGGCGGACCGGATTATGCCAAGCCCGCAGAGATCATCACGCCGCCGTTCGGCAGTTCGGGCACCGGCCAGATCAACGCGATTTTCCCGTTGTAAACCTGGGAGAAACCCATGCCGCACTTCATCGCCGAGTACACCGACAACATCGAACGACAGGCCGACCTGCCCGGCCTTTTTGAAAAGGTCCACCGCGTGCTGGGAGACAGTGGCGTGTTTCCCTTGGGCGGTATCCGCAGCCGCGGCGTGCGCCTGGACACCTGGCGCATGGCCGACGGCAAGCACGATTACGCCTTCGTACACATGACCCTCAAGGTCGGCCACGGTCGCGACCTGAGCACGCGCCAAGCAGTGGCCGAGACCGTGTTTGCGGTGATCACCACGCACTTCGCCGAGCTGCAGGCGCAACGCCTGTTGGCGCTGTCGTTCGAAATGGTCGAGCTGCACGCGCAGCTCAATTTCAAGCAGAACAATGTGCATGCGTTCCTGAACAACCCGACGGTCTCCACCGATCACGCAACCCCGTAGGCGCTGGCAAGCCAGCGCCCACGGGCCTCCTCCCACGGCCTCTCAGACAAAAAGTACAACATCATGAGCACAGCCCAATCGACTGCCAGCCGCGTGCTGGCCGAGCACGACCGCACCCATCGTTCAGTGACCTGGCGCCTGATGCCGCTGTTGCTGGTGTGTTACCTGTTCGCCCACCTGGACCGCATCAACATCGGCTTCGCCAAGATGCAGATGAGCAGCGACCTGCATTTCAGCGACACGGTGTACGGCTTCGGCGCCGGGTTGTTCTTTATCGCCTATGCGTTGTTTGGCGTGCCCAGCAACATGGCGCTGGACCGCGTCGGCCCACGGCGCTGGATCGCCAGCCTGATGGTGGTATGGGGGCTGCTGTCCACCGGCATGCTGTGGGTGGAGAGCGCCCGTGGTTTCTATGTGCTGCGCTTTCTGCTGGGGATGGCTGAGGCCGGATTTTTCCCGGGGATCCTGGTGTTTCTCAACCGCTGGTACCCGGCACGCCGTCGTGCCCAGGTCACCGCGTTGTTTGCCATTGCCGTGCCCATGGCGGGCGTGCTGGGCGGGCCGTTGTCGGGAGCGATCCTCGAACATTTCCATGATGTGGGCAGCCTGCGCGGCTGGCAGTGGATGTTCCTGATCGAAGGTCTGCCGGTGGTGCTGCTCGGGCTGGTGGTGCTCAAGTGGTTGCCGGACGGCTTCGACTCGGTGCACTGGCTGACGGCCGAGCAAAAGCGCCAGTTGCAGACCCAACTGCGCAGTGAGGAACAGCGCAAGACCATCACCTCGTTCGGCGGCATCCTGCGTGACCCGCAGGTCTGGCTGCTGGTGGCGGTGTATTTCGCGGTGATGCTGGCAGTGAACACCCTGGCGTTCTGGATGCCCACGCTGATCCACGGCGCTGGTATCGGCCGCGACAGCCAGGTCGGCCTGCTCAGCGCCTTACCGTACCTGGCCGGATGCTTTTTCATGATCGGCTGCGGGCGTTCTTCCGACCGCCACCGCGAACGTCGCTGGCACCTGTGCGTGCCGCTGCTGATGGCTGCCGTCGGTATCGCCGTGGCGGGCCTGGCGCCGGGTAATCCGCTGCTGGTGATGGGTGGGCTGATCGTCGCCGGCATGGGCGCCAGCGCCGCATTGCCGATGTTCTGGCAACTGCCGCCGGCGTTTCTCTCCAACACCACCCAGGCAGCGGGTATCGCCATGATCAGCTCGTTCGGCAGCATCGCCGCGTTCCTCGCGCCCTACCTGATCGGCTGGATGCGTGACGCCACCCAGAGCGCCAGCTTGGCCCTGTACGTACTCGCTGTATTTATCGCCCTCGGCGGCCTGCTGGTGCTGCGCACCCACGCTGCCATCGTAAATCCCCGTTAAGGACCCTTGCCATGCTCGACTCCCAGCAAATTCTTGCGGCCGCTGCCAACCTGGACCGCGCCGAACGCAGCCGCGAACAAGTACGCCAGTTTTCCCTCGACTATCCAGGCATCACGATCGAAGACGCCTACGCGATCCAGCGCGCCTGGGTCGCGCAGAAGATCAAGGACGGGCGCACGCTCAAGGGCCACAAGATCGGCCTCACCTCGCGGGCCATGCAGGTGTCGTCGAACATCACCGAACCGGACTACGGCGCGTTGCTCGATGACATGTTCTTCGACGAAGGCAGCGACATTCCCTTCGAACGCTTCATCGTGCCGCGCGTGGAAGTCGAGCTGGCGTTTATCCTCGGCAAACCCCTCAAGGGCCCGAACTGCACGGTGTTCGATGTGCTCGACGCCACCGAATGGGTGATCCCGGCGCTGGAAATCATCGACGCACGCATCCAGCAGGTCGACCCGCAGACCAACGCAACACGCAAGGTATTCGACACCATCTCCGACAATGCCGCGAATGCCGGTGTGGTGCTGGGCGGTCGCGCGGTGCGGCCAACCGAGATCGACTTGCGCAAAGTGCCGGCTGTGCTGTACCGCAATGGTGTGATCGAAGAGTCCGGCGTTTCGGCTGCCGTGCTCAACCATCCGGCCAAGGGCGTGGCCTGGCTGGCGAACAAACTGGCGCCCCATGACGTAACCCTGCTACCAGGGCAAATCATCCTCGGTGGTTCGTTTACGCGCCCGGTCGCCGCCCGCCCTGGCGATACATTCCACGTCGACTACGACCTGCTCGGCTCGATCGCCTGCCGCTTCGTCTGAACCCTGGAGGATTGTCATGGACATGCCCGTCAACCGCTTCAAACAACGCCTGCGCAACGGCGAGGTACAGATCGGCCTGTGGCTGGGCCTGGCCGATGCCTATTGCGCGGAGCTGGCTGCCAACGCTGGTTTCGACTGGTTGCTGATCGACGGCGAACACGCGCCCAATCACCTGCAAGGCATGCTCGCCCAGCTACAGGCCGTGGCGCCCTACCCCAGCCAGGCGCTGATTCGCCCGGTGATCGGCGACAGCGCGCTGATCAAGCAACTGCTGGACATCGGCGCCCAGACACTGCTGGTGCCCATGGTCGAAAGCGCCGCCCAGGCCCGCGAGCTCGTGCGAGCCATGCGCTATCCGCCCGAGGGGATTCGTGGAGTGGGCAGCGCGCTGGCGCGGGCGTCGCGCTGGAACAGTATCCAGGGCTACCTCGACCAGGCGGATGATCAGATGTGCCTGCTGGTGCAAATCGAAAACCTTGAGGGCCTGGCGAACCTGGATGAGATTGCCGCCGTCGAGGGCGTGGACGGTGTGTTTATCGGCCCGGCGGATTTGAGCGCGTCGATGGGGCATCGCGGCAATCCTGGGCATCCCGAGGTGCAGGTAGCGATTGAAGACGCCATCGGGCGCATCGTGCAGTCGGGCAAGGCGGCAGGGATTCTGAGTGCCGATGAAAACCTGGCGCGGCGCTATATCGAATTGGGCGCGACGTTTGTGGCGGTCGGCGTGGACACCACGGTGTTGATGCGCGGGTTGCAGGCGCTGGCCGGCAAGTTCAAAGGCGTTCCCACGCCAACCCACGCCGGTAGCGTGTACTAACCCCCTGTAGGAGCCGGCTTGCCGGCGATGGCGATCTTGAAGACGCTATCGCCGGCAAGCCGGCTCCTACAGGGGGTTGTGCGGTGCTGACTCAACGCTTGATGTTGATGTTCTTCAAGTCATCCAGCAGACCCAACAGGGTCTGCAACTTCTCTTCGCCCAACTGATCCTGCAAACGCTGGTAGTTGGCCTCCATGCACTGGCTCATGGACTCGAAACTGGCCTTGCCCTTGTCGGCCAGGGTCACCAGTACCCGGCGCTGGTCTTGCTCGGCTTTGCGCCGGTGCACCATACCGGCGGTTTCCATGCGCACCAATACGCCGGTCATGCTCGGCTTGAGGATGCAGGCCAGTTCCGCCAGCTGGTAGATCTCCAGCTCACCGTACTGTTCAAGGATGCGGATGATCCGCCATTGCTGTTCCGTCAGGCCGTGTTCGTTCAAGGACGGGCGGAAGAAACTCATCGCGGCTTCGCGGGCTTGCAGCAGGGTCAGGGTCAGGGACTGGCGAGGTTTGAGCATAGGAATCAGGGTCACGACGTATTTAGTTAATAATTTAACGAAACTCTAGCATTCCCTGCCAGCGAGCGCGCTATAACTTGTCTATCGCACCGCCCATGGCGCGCAGAATCAAAAGCCTGGGCACGCAGGATCAAGACTTCCATCCCGCCAGGGCCCCTAATGGAGGCATCCGCTTTAGAGCCTTCCTTCACCTTTTCAGGCTGCGCCATGATCAACATCGAAACCCCGACGTATTACACCGCCACCAAGAAATACAACCTCAGCTTCCCGACCCTGGAACAGGACATCGACGCCGACGTCGTGGTGATCGGCGGCGGTTTCTCCGGCATCAACACGGCCCTGGAACTGGCGGAAAAAGGCATCACCAATATCGTGGTGCTCGAAGCGCGCTACCTCGGTTTCGGCGGCACCGGCCGCAATGGCGGGCAGATCATGGCGGGTATCGGCCACGATCTGGAAAAGATCAAGAAGGACGTGGGCGAAGACGGTCTGCGCAAAGTGTTCGAGATCAGCGACCTGGGCGCCGACATCATCAAGAACCGCATCGCCAAGTACAACATCGACGCTGACTTCTGCCACGGCTACGGCTACATGGGTTTCAACGCCCGCCAGGAAAAAACCCTGCGCGCCTGGGAAAAGGACTTCAAGTCGGTCAACAGCCAGCACGAGATCCGCTTTCTCGGCGGCTCGGACGTGCAGCAGATCATCGGTTCCAAGGCCTACAGCAGCGCCCTGCTGCACATGGGCGGCGGGCATGTGCACTCGCTGAACCTGCTGTTGGGCGAAGCCACCGCACTGGCCAGCCATGGCGTGCGGATTTTCGAGAACAGCCCGGCGCTGGAAGTCAGTTATGGCGAACGCATCACCGTGCGTACCGGCCGCGGCTCGGTGCGCGCGAGCAAGCTGCTGTGGGCCTGCGACAGTTTCCTCAACAAGCTGGAGCCGGAGCTGCACCGCTCGACCATCAACACCTACGCGTTCCAGATGATGACCGAGCCGTTGTCCGAGGAACTGATCCAGCGCATCAGCCCGATTCGCGGGGCCTACAGCGACATTCGCCCGGTGATCGATTACTACCGCGTCACCCACGAGAACCGCCTGCTGTTCGGCGCCGCCACGCCGCTGGTGGAGCATATTCCCGGCGACCTCAAGGCCTGGAACCGCACCCTCATGCTGAAGATCTTCCCCTACCTCAAGGACGTGAAGATCGACCTGGCCTGGGGCGGCCCCATGGCGTGCAGCCCCAACCTGTTCCCGCAGGTCGGCACCTTGCCGGGGCGCAGCAACGCGTTTTTCGTGCAGGGCTACTCCGGCTTCGGCGTGACGCCCAGCCACATCATCTGCAAGGTCCTGGCCGAAGGCATGAGCGAAGGCTCGGTGCGCTATGACCTAGTCAGCTCGATTCATCGCCCGACCATCATCGGCAAGGACGCGATCCGCCCCTTGCTGCTGACGGCGGGCAAATCCTGGCACCAACTGTCCGGTTATTGGAACGGGCGCCGCTAAACCACCCCCCTGTAGGAGCGGGCTTGCCCGCGAAAATCGTTAACGATAACGCGGGCATTCCGATTGATCGCGGTGCCATTGCGTTTTTCGCGAGCACGCTCGCTCCTACATTTTTTCCTCATCAGGAGCAACGCCATGACTCTCACGACCCTCAAGCACAACATCCCGCTGTCGGAACTCGACGCCTGGGGCACTGTGGCCGACCTCGGCTCGCAGATTCTCGAAGGCGAAGTGCGTGCCTTCGGCAAGATGACCTTCGGCGCGCCCACCGACCCGGTCAGCAGCGCCTATTTTGGCACCACCCAGGGCAAATTCCGCATGGTCTACCCCTTCGCCGAACACGCCACGGTGGTGACCGGCGAAGTGCGGCTCACCGACGAGTCCACCGGCCAATCCACGCACTACAAAGCCGGTGACAGCTGGTTCGTGACCAAGGGCACGCCAGTGTTGTGGGAAGTGCTCACCGAAAGCTTCGTTAAACACTACTTCGCCGTCGTATAAAGGAGACATTGCCATGACGAGCTCTTCTGACTGGATCACCGTCGGTGCGCTGGCCGACGGTTTCGCCCCGGACGCTTTCATCCTGCCCAACCTCGCCGACTTGGCGGGCCAAACCTTCACCCTGCATTTCGCCAACGGCTGGCAGATCGAGCACCGTTTCGAGCAGGACCGCCTGGCCTGGCACGCCGCTGACGGGCACTCCAGCGGCAGTGCGCCGTACCGCGCCACCTCGATCCGTCCAGGGCTGTATCTGGTGGACTTCATCAAGCATGAGGCCGGGCACAGTTGGTCGATCAGCCTGGTGCTGGACGCACCGAACACCTCATTCACGGCGGTGATCGGGCGCCTGCCGGACCACGCCGAGACTCACGAAGGCCTCTATCACCGCGCCCTCGCCGGGAAACCGCTGACCTCGGTCGAAGTCGACTTCCTCCATGGCAGCCTCGACCGCCCGTGGCAGGCCGGCCACTGCCTGCATGCGCCCACCGATGAACTGGTGGGCCTGCGCAACCACTACCGCTACAGCCCCAGCGAAGTCTACGAACACATCTACCTCAACGAGCGCTTCTACGCCTGGCAATGCCTCAAAGGTGTAGAACAAGGCCTGTGCGACACCGACCGCTGCCACTCCTACAAGATCGCCGAGCAGCTGTATCTGTTCGTATGGCAGGAGAAGATCGTGCCGACCCTCGGCCTGGTGCTGATCGACCTGCAACAACACCGCAGCGACGGCAAGATCTTCGGCTATGCGGGTGCGTCCTTCGATGCGCTGTCGAACTTCCCCATCAGCTCGTATTGCCAGGTGCTCAACCGCACGGAGTATCCCGATGACTGAGCCGCGCACGGTGGTGATCACCGGCGCCGGCACAGGCATCGGCGCAGCGTGTGCCCGGCTGTATGCGCAGGAAGGTGCACGCCTGGTGCTGATCGGTCGGCGCAGAGCGCCGTTGGAACAGGTTGCGCAGGACACGGGCGGCCTGATCCTGGTGGGTGATGCCGCCTGCCCGCAGACCTGGGACGGGTTTATCCACCAGATCCGCGAGCAACACGGGCGCCTCGATGTGCTGCTCGCCTGTGCTGGCGGGCATGGCCTGGGCAGCGCCACCCAGACCAGCCCGAGCACCTGGGAAAGCGCCCTGCGCAGCAATCTGGACAGCGCGTTCTACAGCGCCCGCGCCTGCTTGCCGTTGTTGCAGGAAAGTGCGGGGAATATCGTGTTGATCGGCTCCATCGCCGCATTGGCGGCGGGGCCTGAGGTGTGCGGCTACACCACGGCCAAACACGCGTTGCTCGGGCTCAATCGCTCGCTGGCGCGCGACTATGGGCCGCACGGCGTAAGGGTGAACGCGGTCTGCCCCGGCTGGGTGCGCACACCTATGGCCGATGCGGAGATGCAGCCGCTGATGGAGGCCTTTGGCGACACGTTGCAGCAAGCCTATGACCGGGTCTGCGCCGACGTGCCGCTGCGACGGGCCGCCAGTGCCGACGAGATCGCCAAGGTGTGTCGCTTCCTGGCTTCCAGTGATGCGTCCATCATTACCGGGGCGACGGTGGTGGCCGATGGCGGTTCCAGCATTGTCGATGTGCCCACGCTGGCTTTCGCTCACTTGGAGAATGCCCATGAATGACCTGGATTTCAGCGGGCAAGTGGTGCTGGTCACGGGCGGCGCCCAGGGCATTGGCCGAGGCATCGTCAAGGCGTTTGTCCAACGTGGCGCACGGGTGGTAATCGCCGATCGGCAGCGGGAACAGGCTCAGGCGGTGGCGACTGAGTTATCCGCGCAGGGTTGCCGAGTTGAAGCGGTGGGCGTCGACCTGGCCGAATCCCAGGCTGTGTTTGAGTGCGTTCAAGGGCTGCCGCAGCTGGATATTCTGGTGCACAACGCCGGGTATTTTCCTTTGACGGCTTTTGAAGACATCACCCCGGACCTCCTGCAGCGCACCCTGGCGGTTAACCTGTCGGCGTTGTTCTGGCTGACCCAGGCCGCATTGCCGGCGTTCCGCGCACAAGGCCGGGGCTGCGTGCTGGTGACCTCTTCGGTGACCGGCAACCGTGTCGGTTATCCGGGCCTCAGCCACTACGCGGCGTCCAAGGCCGGCGTCAACGGTTTTATCCGCAATGCAGCGCTGGAACTGGCGCCGCTGAATGTGCGGGTCAATGGCGTGGAACCGGGCATGATCGCCACGCCGGCGATGGCCAACCTGGGCGATACCGCGCTGAACGACACCATCGCCAGTCGCGTGCCACTGGGGCGTTTGGGAACAGCGGCGGATATTGCCGGCGCCATGCTGTTTCTTGCCTCCGACCTCGCCGGCTACATCACCGGGCAGACCCTGGTGGTGGACGGCGGGTCCACCCTGCCAGAAGTCTGACCTTCCTACGCCCCCACCGCCTGCATGCGGCTCGAACGGAAATCCTTGGGCGACACCTCGAACTGCTTCTTGAACGACCGGCTAAAATGCGCCGAATCGGTAAAACCCCACTTGTAGGCTATCGAGGTGATCGACTCACTGCGCAGGAACGGGTTGGTCAAGTCATCCGCACTGCGTTTGAGCCGCGCGCGCTGAATGTAGCGGCAAACGCTGTCGTCCTGCTCTTCGAACAGACGGTACAAGTGGCGTACCGAAATGTTCAGGCGGTTGGCCAGGCCGATCGGGCTGAGGCCAGGCTGGCTCAGGGACTCATCAATAACCTTCTGCACATAACTGCGCAGGTTGTTGCCCTGCAGCAGTGCCAAGCCTTCGCGACACTCGTCGCCCTGCTCCAGGGCCGAGCCCAACAGCGATACAAAAGCGCTTTGCAGCGCCTCCACTTCACCCGCGCCGTCTTCGGTGTCGTCCTTGCACAATTGGTCCATCAGCACATGCAGCATGCGCCCACAGGCTTTGGTCGAGGAGATCTTGCCGAAGGCCCGTGCGTCGCCGCCCAGGTGCTTGCACACCTGCGGGCGCGACAATGACAGCGAGGCGTGTTCGATCAGGCCGAAGGGGGTGATTTCGATGGAGCCCACCGAGTCCATCAGCAGCATCTCGCCGGGGGCCAGTTGCAGGGCCTGGCCGTTCTGCACGATCTGCGAGTAGCCGCTGCGCTGGCTGATCAGGAAACAGTCCTGGTCGTTGTCATGGTCGGCGTGGTGCGCCGGGCGTTTGATCAGCCCGGCATTGGTGCGCAAGAGGGCCAGGCCGCGCGGCAGGTCTCTGATCTCGCCGATGAACAACGAGCGGTTGAAGGCCAGTTCTGTGTCGAAATACCCGCACGCGGCGCGTAGCTCGCGGTTCCAGGTGTCCAGCCCGTCGTGTGCATGCTGTGGGATGCTCATGGGGTGTCTCCGCAATGGCTTCTTTTTGTTGTTCTGGTGCAATAGTTAACATGTTATCTATATGCACGCAACAACATCTGGTGTGCTGCTGGAGTAGCACTATTGATGCCAATGGGAAGGATAGGCGCCGGCTCCTGCGGGTCCGCGCACCCACGATGAGTAGCGCTTCGCAGCGTGGGTCGTTTTTTAGAGGTGTGACAGTACCCGCTGCAGGCCTGTCAGGGATGCCAGGAGGTGGGTGCGTTGCACCGGGCTCAGCGCGATGTAACGCCGAAACGCCGGCAGGCGATTGACCACCTCGCTGCCGCCCATATGCTCCAGGCGCACGCACCAGTGCTGGTCTTGCAGTTGGATGCGCAGGCGTTTGAAATCCAGCGGCATCAGCGCCTGGAACAGCGCTGTGTCGGCCAGCAATCGCACCTGCAACTCGCGACCCAGCGCCTGGTCGCCGGAACGGCACCTCACACGGAGGCCCGTGCGGCGGATCGCGCCGCCATGGTGCACCTCGAAGCTCGCCGTGCCCGCTGTCGCAGCGGGTACCTGCAGGACGAATTCAGTCAGCACCAGGTGCATCAACAACTGCGACTCGGTGCGTTCGACAATCTCGAACGCCACCCCCTCCACGTCCAGCGTCGCCAGCCCGAGGTTGCGCCGCAGGTGCGCCAGGGTCACCCCTGGCCGATACCCCGCCGGGGCACGACCGGTGCGAAACAGTTCAAACAGTCTTTGCCGCAAAGTCGCCATGACCCTCATCGGCCTGCTCCGGTTGATGACTGAATTCCTTTGCCAACACTTCCTCCACGGAAGCCGGCTTGAAGGGGTTGACCTTCTGCACCACCAGGGTCCAGAACAGCGCGTACGCCGCCGTACCGCCCAGCATCACGCCAAACGGCACATAGATGTCCGCCGGGTTCATGCCCGGAGGCGTGATAAACCACATGCCCAGCAGGATGCCGATGCTCGATACGATCTGCGGCAGCGGGAACCACGGTGAACGATACGCCCGCGGCAAATCCGGCCGACGGATACGCAGGCTGACCACCGAGATCGTCACCAGCAGGTAGGCAAAGCTCCACGCACACACCGCCGCCAGCACCAAGTGCATGATGTTGTCGGTGTTGCCGCCCAGGTACAGCGCGTGCAGGCAGGGAATCAGCATCGCCACCAGGATGCACAGCAGCGGCGTCTTGAAACGTGGGTGCAGGTAAGTGAAAACCTTGGGCAACGCTCCATCCACCGCCATGCCATACAGAATCCGTGGCACACCGGCCATCAAGGTGTTGATAGTGGCCGCGCCGGCGAACAGAAAGCCGATGCCCAACCACAGGGGGCCAATTTGGCCCATCACCTGCTCGGCGAACTTGGGGATCGCCATGGGCGTGTCCAGCAGGTGCACGCCGGAGGCGGCATCGAGTACCACGTTTTCCACCTGGCGTTTCATTGCGGCGCCATAGATGAACATGCACGTGGCCACGCCCATCAGGCCCAGCATCATGGCGCGTGGCATCACCTTGGCCGATTGGCGCAGGTCCGGCGCCAGCGGCGTGACGAATTCGCAGCCGACAAACATGAACATCGCCATGCCCACCAATGACAGCACGGTGATCAGGTCGGTGCCCACCAGCGACTCACCGAACCAGCCGTCCAACTGCACGGCGGGCGTGGCGATCAGCCCCAGCACGCCGAACACCATCAGGGTCGTCCACATGCCAAAGGTGAGGATGATTTCCGCACGGCCAAACGCGCTGACGCCAAATGCGTTCAGCACACCAAAGACGATCACGAAGCCGACGCCCAGCAACCATGAACCGCCGGCCGACTCTGCCAAGGTGTTGAGATGTTCGAAGTTCACCAGGGCCATGACGCCGGACAGGATAGTTTCAGCGGTGCCCGCGAACACATGCACGATCAAGTACGCCGACAAGGTGCCGGTGATCGCGAAAAAACGACCCATGCCGCAGTTGATGTAGTCGTACACCGAGCCGGTGGTGGGCAGGATCGAAGCGGCCTCGGCGAAGGTGGTGGCCTGGGCCAGCATCATCACTACGGCAATCAGCATCGCCAGGGCAAACGCGCTGCCGCCGATGCCGAAGCCCATGGTGGCGGTGAGAATCACCGGACTCGCCATGATCAGGCCAATGGTGCTGGCCAAAGCGGTGGGGAAACCTACCGTGCCCCGGTTGAGGTGCGCGGTGAGTCGGTCGTTGATCGACATGTTGGGGTCCTCGAAAGCGGTTTTTTTAATGTGTCAGCACTCTGCGCCCCACTCGAGTTGATCGTCTTGCCCCTGTCTGCCGCCGGTTTTGTTGCTCCCTGCCACAACGTATGGCGTGGCGGCCTGGGTCAATTCCCTGGCACGCAGAGAAAAGACTCAGGCCTCCAACGCTCGCCCTAATGCGCCCTCACTCTTAACCAAGATGGGGACAATAACAATGGAGTACACACTGAAAAATCGCCGCCTGCGCCAGGCGGTCGGCCTGGGCATTGCGCTGCTGGTGGGCCAGGCCCAGGCCATTGAGTTGTATGCCGATGCCGACACTCAGGTCACCGGCAATTTCCTCGCCGTGTACGGCATGTTCAACAGCCCGAAGAACTACGATGGGCGCAGCGGCGGTTCCACCTGGCGCGAGGCGTTTATCAAGTACGGCCTGAGCGTGGACCAGAGCCTGGGCGCCTTTGGCGGCGTGTATGGCACGGTCAACCTGGTGAGCTCCGGCACCTGGGGCGATGGCGATGCGTCGGGGGTCACCACGGGCAAGGAGCGCACCACCAAGTTTGACGAAGCCTTCGCCGGCTGGCGCTCCGGCGACCTGTTCCCGGCCCTGGGCAAGGACGGTCTAGACCTATCGTTCGGCCGGCAAATCATCCTGTTGGGCGACGGCTTTCTCATCAATGATGACGGTCCCAACCTCGGCAAGGGCGTGGGCGATGGGGACTTCAACCGTGGCGGCGCCTACTACATTGCCGCTCGCCATGCTTTCGACAAGACCGCCGTGATCCGCCTGGGCGGCAAAGACGGCGTACATGGCAGCCTGATGTGGCTCAAGTCCGACAACCCTGCCCAGGCCATGACTGAAATGGCCGCCGGCACCCTGGAATACAGCGCGGCACCGGGCACGCTCGGGCTCACCTACATTCACGGAATCGACGTGGATGAACGCTTCGCCAGCGACGTACAGCGCCAACGCAAGGGCATGAACCTCTATAGCCTGCGTGGCGCGGGCAATGCGGGTATCGACAACGCGCATTTCGCCTTCGAACTGGCCCGCCAGGACCGCCGCGACAGCCAGCAAAATGCGGGCTACGCCGAAGCCGGCTACACCTTCGCCGACCTGCCCTGGTCGCCGGACCTGACCTACCGCTACGCGCGCTATTCAAAGAACTGGGACGCCATGTTCTCCGGTTTCAGCCGGGGCTACGGCACCTGGGTGCAGGGTGAAGTCGCCGGCAACTACTCCGGCCCCTACAACACCAACACCTCAGTGCAACACGTGGCGCTCAAGGTCAAGCCGCTGGAGAACGTCACCCTCGGCGCGCTGTTTTTCGACTACACCACCGTCAGCACCCGTGGCCAACTCAACCTGGATGGCCGTGAGCTGGACCTGTACGCCGAGTGGGCGGTGAACGATCACCTGATCATTACGCCGCTGCTGGGTCTCTACAAACCCAACAAGGCTGCAGAGACCGGTGGCAATCAGGTCGGGGGCAACGGCATCAACGTCTACAGTCAGTTGGTGGTTGCCGTGCCGTTCTGAACCGTCTCGGGCGCGCAGGGACGCAGCGCCTGGACCTCGGCATAAGCGCCCTGGTGATACAACAGCGGCGCACGCCCGAAGTCATCAAAGGCGACCACCTTGCCGATCATGATCCAGTGATCGCCGCCGTCCACCTGCTGGTACTTCTCGCAGTGGAACCGTGCCGAGCAATCGGCGAATACCGGCGAGCCACCCTCCCCCGGTTCGTATTCGATCAAGGCAAAGCGGTCTTCACGGGGGCGCGCAAAGTTATTCGACAAGTGCACCTGGTCGGCCGCCAGCACGTTCACCGCAAAATGGCTGGCCTCCTCGAACACCTCATGGCTGTTGGAGCGTTTGTCGATGCTCCACAGCACCAGCGGTGGGTCGAGAGATACCGAGTTGAAACTGTTGGCGGTCACACCCACCTTGCGCCCGGATGCGGTGGCGGCGGTGACCACGGTCACGCCGGTGGCAAAGTTGCCCAGGGCACGGCGAAAGGCCCGTGGGTCGAAAAGGCTGCTGTCAGACATGCAAGACTCCCGGGCGCCGTCGAACGGGCGCCCTGATTGTTGTGGGGGGAAGAACGCGTCACACCATGCTCGGGTCCGGCTCCAGGCCCATCAGCTCGCGGCCAAGGATCTGCGCACAGACGTCGTAGTCGGTATAGGCATGGGCGCCGGTCATATGGGAATCGCGAAACAGGCGCTGCATCTCGTTATGTTCGAACCAGGCGTTGCCGCCGGCAGCGGCGAACAGACGGTCCACGGCTTCGATGCACATTTTTGTCGCGTAGGCCTGGTTAGTGCGCCAGAACGCCAGGGTTTCGCGGCTCGGGTAACGGTGCGCGGCGCTGTGTTCGGCGTGGTCTTGCCAGGTCTTTTCAAGGAATGCGCGGGCGGCCGCCACCTGGTGGGTGGACTCGGCCAGGCGCATCAAGGCGGGAGTGGCGGCGCCAACGGCGGCACCGGTATAGGCGCGCACGCGGTTTTTGGTTTTTTCGCGGAACACCTCCAGCATGCGCTCGGCCACGCCGAGGCTGACGGTGGAAAACCCGCTGGCGAAATATGGCCGGTACGGCGCGTAGAAAATCTGGCTGTCGGGATACAGGCCGAAACCTGCGGACTTGCCTTCCATCATGTCTTTGGCTTTCTGGATCCGGTGTTCGGGCACCCAGACGTTGTCGATGACCAGGGTCTTGGTGCCGCTGCCTTTCATGCCGGCGGCGTACCAATCGTCACGAATCTGGTAGTCACTGCGCGGCAGCACGGCGAAGCAGTAATCCTGGCCGCCTTCGGCGTTCTGTCGACGGCAGCCGACAATCGCCCACTCGCCATGGTCACAACCGCTGCTCCAGCCCATTTCACCGCTGAAGTGCACGCCGCCTTCGCCCTCCACCACACGACCGAATGGCGCAATACTGCTGCTGGCGGTGGCGTGCGGGTTTTCGCCCCAGATCTCCTGCTGCAACTGGGCCGAAAACAACGCCAGTTGGTGGCTGTGGGTGCACAGCAAACTCATGGCCCAGGCGGTGCTCGCGCAACTGCCGGCAAGCAAGGCGATGCAATCGGCAAACTCCGGCAGCGAGAGTTCCAGGCCACCAAAGGCCTTGGGTTGAAAAGCGCGGTGCAGGCCAATGCTTTTGAGCAAGGCGATGTTTTTATCCGGCACCTGACGCTGCTGTTCAGCCTGTGTGGCATTCGCGGCGATGATGGGCAGGAGTGGCTTGAGGTCTTCAAGGAGCGGGTTTGGCTTTTTCATGGACGGCCCTGCTTATTATTGGAAGTCGGGCGCGCGCTCCGGGTTGAGGAACGGCGCCTGATGCAGGGCCAGTATCGGTGGGGTGGCACGGCTGGAAAATGCACGTTCCACAGGCAAGATTGTACTTTTCATAGGGCTGGCAGCCACAGACATCTCGCACGGCAGGCAGAGTCAAGCCATGGCCCGGTGGCTTGGTTACCCTCGGTTTTTCCTTTGTGACCTGCCAGGAACCCGCCATGAGTGATATCCCGCTGCTGCCTCAAGTCGAAGCCTTTTTGCGTCGGCCCCATGGGCTGTTCATCGACGGCGTCAACATCCGCAGCCATTCCAGTCAGACACTGGCCGTGACCAACCCGGCCACCGGTGACGTGATCGCCCAGGTGGCCGATGCGGACCTGGCGGATATCGACGCGGCGGTGAATTCCGCCAACCGCGGCTTCCAGGTGTGGTCCCAGGCTTTACCCGCGACACGCGGCAATGTACTGCTCAAGCTCGCCGACCTGCTGGAGCGCAATCGCGAAGAACTGGCGCAGATCGAGACCTGCCAGTCCGGCAAGATCATCCAGATTGCCCGCGCATTCGAGGTCGACCAGGCCGCGCACTTCCTGCGTTACTACGCGGGCTGGGCGACCAAGCTCAGCGGCCAGACCCTCACTCCGTCGCTGCCCTCGTTCAACGGCGAACGCTACACCGCATTCACCCTGCGTGAACCGGTGGGCGTGGTGGTGGGCATCGTACCGTGGAATTTTTCCACCATGATCGCCATCTGGAAACTCGCCTCCGCGCTGGTAACCGGCTGCTGCATCATCATCAAGCCCAGCGAATTCACGCCGCTGACCGTTCTGCGCATCGCCGAGCTGGCCGTCGAAGCCGGGTTGCCACCGGGTGTGCTCAATGTATTGACGGGCGGCGGCCATGTCGGCAAAGGCCTGGTGGAACACCCTGGCACCCACAAAGTGTCCTTCACCGGTTCCGTGCCTACGGGCATTGCGGTCGGCCGCAGCGCCATGGGCGCCGGCCTTACCCGTGCAACCCTGGAGCTGGGGGGCAAGAATGCTGCCGGTTTCCTGCGCGATGTGGACGTGGACACGGCGGTGAACGGCATCATCGAAGCGGGCTTTTTGCACTCAGGGCAAATTTGCGCGGCGGCCGAGCGCTTCTTCGTGCACCGTTCGCAGATCGACGCGGTGCTGGACACACTCAGCCAGCGCCTTAGTCGCCTGAACATCGGCTCGCCACTGGATGAACGCACCGAATTCGGCCCCGTCACCCACCACCAGCACCAACTCAAATTGCTCGGTTACTTCAACCAGGCCCGCGCCGAAAACAACACGATCATCCATGGCGGCACCCTCATTGACCGCCCCGGCTGCTACGTCGAGCCCACGGTGATCCTCGCCAACAGCATCAACGACACCCTGCTCAACGAAGAAACCTTCGGCCCCATCGCCACCTTCCTGCCCTACGACAGCGAAGACGAACTGCTCGCGCTGATGAACAACGGCCCCTACGGCCTCAGCGCCAGCCTATGGACCAACGACCTGGGCAAGGCCTTGCGCATGGTGCCGGCCATCCAGGCCGGCACCTTGTGGGTGAACATGCACACGCTGCTCGATCCGGCGGTGCCGTTTGGGGGCAATAGGTCTTCGGGGGTTGGGCGGGAGTTCGGCAGTGCGTTTATCGAGGATTACACCGAACTCAAATCGGTGATGATTCGGTACTGAATGGAACGACCGCCTCGGCCTCGATCTCGATCAACCATTCCGGCAACGACAACCCGCTGACGATAATCCACGAAGACGGCGGCGGGTTATGTGGGAAGCGCTGGCGCAGCGCCTGCGCGATCGGCTCCTGCTGGTCACGAGCGGACTCGGCGATGTACAGCCGCAGCATGATCACATCGGAAAGGTCCCCCCCGACTTCGGCCAGCACCTTGTCGATATTGTCCAGCGCCTTGGCGGCCTGCTCGGCAATGCCTCCGCCCACCGTGCGCTCGTCAGCATCCACGCCCACCTGGCCGGAAAGCATGATACGTCGCCCCTGTGGCACCTCAAGCGCCTGGCTGAAGCCGTATTGCAGGGAGTTGAATACCGTCGTGGGATTGATGACCTTTCGTTGCATGACGCTTCCTTGTTGTCGGTAGGCAAACAAGGCTAACCCAAAGGCATCGTTCAATCTGGCAGTTCAACATCCCGCAACATATCGACGGTCAGGGTTTGCTCTGCGCCACCCGCCACACCTTGTTCCCCACATCATCCGCCACCAGCAAGGCGCCCTGCTCATCCAGGGTCACGCCCACCGGCCGACCTTGCGCTTCGCCTTCGGCATTGAGAAACCCAGTGAGGAAGTCGACCGGTGCGCCCGACGGTTTGCCGTCCTTGAACGGGATAAACACCACCTTGTAGCCCGCTTGCGGATTGCGGTTCCAGGAGCCGTGCTCACCGACAAACACTCCATCGGCAAAAGCGGCCGGCATGCCGCGTGCGTAGGAGAACGTCAGGCCCAGGGGGGCGACGTGGGTACCCAGGGCGTAGTCCGGCGCGATGGCCTGGGCGACCTTGTCCGGGCGCGGCGGTTGGACGCGTACATCCACGTGGCTGCCGTAATAGCTCCACGGCCAGCCGTAGAACGCGCCGTCCTGCACCGAGGTGAGGTAGTCGGGCACCAGGTCGCTGCCGATTTCATCGCGCTCGTTAACCACCGTCCACAGCTGGGTAGAACCCGGTTTCCAAGCGAGGCCGTTGGGGTTGCGCAAGCCGCTGGCGAATAACCGTTTCTCGCCGCTGGCCAGGTCCAGTTCCCAGATAGCCGCACGACCCTCCTCTGCGTCTAGGCCGTTTTCGCCGACATTGCTGTTAGATCCAACCGTCACATACAGCCGGGAGCCTTCGGGATTGGCCAGCAGGTTTTTGGTCCAGTGATGGTTGATGCCCGCCGGCAGGTCGGTGACCTTCACCGGAGTTGCGTCGATGTGAGTCTGGCCCGGGGTGTAGGGCACCTTGACCACCGCGTCGGCGTTGGCGATGTACAAATCGTTGCCCACCAGCGCCATGCCGAAAGGTGACATCAGGCCAGTCAGGAATTCGGTGCGTACCTCCGCATGCCCATCGTGATCGGCATCGCGTAGCAACGTGATGCGATTCGCGCTGGGTGCATCGGCGCCGATGCGGCCCATCACCACGCCCATTGCCGTGCGGCGTGCCCAGGCGATCAAGCCGGTGCCGCCGTCGGTGGCACCTTCGGGCATGGGCGGGTGGTTGCTTTCGGCGACCAGCACATCGCCGTTAGGCAAGGTGTAGACCCACCGCGGGTGGTCGAGATTGTCGGCCAGGGCCGTGACGGTGAAGCCCTGAGGCGCGGTGGGTTGCACACCGTCAGACCAGCCCACGGCCTTGGAGACCTTGAGCGTAGGGATCAAAGAAGGGCTGGGCTCGGGCAGTTGCGGCGCAGGCCCGACACCCGCCTGGAAAGGCAGTCTGGAGGCTTCGCCACAAGCGCTGAGGACAGCGGCAGCGGCAATCAGGAGCGCAAGACGGCTCGGTACATTCATGGTTGGAACCTCAAGGCAGAAACGTGAGGGAGTATTGCCTCAAAAAGCACGGGTCACCACCGGGCATGGCGCAATTGAATGTTAACCGGGGGGCACGAATGGTATAGAAGGCCCTTTTTATCGGACCGTTCCTGAATAACTTTCGGGTTGCGTCCGATGAACCTCGCCGCTAACCTTCGCGGGTCGCTGCAAATTCAGCGAATGGGTGTGGTAGCCCAGTTCTTTCATAGACCCCAAAACGCTCATGGGCGTTTTTTTGTGCGGGCTGCTTTGTGGCGGCTGTGCATGGGAGGCTTCGGCCTTCCGGGTTTCTATGACCGGTCTACCACCCCGTGTACAGTCGCCTCCTTACTTCGTGTGGTAGCGAAATGGAGGTGCTCATTCATAGGCGTTTCACCCTGACAAACGTCACCCCCAATCCCCGCCATCCACCTCGGATGACAATCCGCAACTTCCTCCCGATGTCATTTTCACCGTCCGTCCCGGACTCAGTACCGAAGCCGCCTTGAACAATGCCAGCGAGATGCTTGAGTCAGCGGCTGTCTGCGCCTATGACTGTGCCGAACACCTTGATGGGCCAAGCCTGAAAAAGGTGCTGGCGGTGGTGCAGATGGTCGAGATTGCGCAGTTGTTGGTCAATGAAGCGCTAAACCGGGAATGCCCGGTAGCCTGATCAAACACGTAACTCCATCATAAAAAGCAATCCCTGTGGCGAGAAAGCTTGCTCCCGCTGACTGTGCAGCAGTCCCAGTCTGTTCAAACATAGAGCTGGGGCCGCTTCGCGACCCTACGGGAGCAAGCTCCCTCGCCACAGTTACAGTGTTTGTCTTAACTGACTGGCATAAGGGCTTGCCCCCGATAGCAGTGCGGCGATCCGACAAGCCAGCTCCCATACAGACGACCCCCTGCGTCTGAAATGCTGCGCTCGGCATCAGGCCTTCACTGCTATCATCAAACCACTACTGAAGAAATGGACGTCGCTATGCGCCTGATAACAGCTCCCGCTTGTTTACTGGCCGCCTTAACCCTGGCTGGCTGCAGCATCAAGCAAACCGTCACGCCGGTTGCCTTCAGCGGCGCCCAGGCGCCTGAGATCTGCATGATCCCCGCCGAAGGCTTGCGTGCCGGGTTCAATGCCACCTACACCGCGCAGTTGCGCAGCAAAGGGTTCCAGACTCGTGAGCTGCGGCCCGGCACCCCACCGGCCAGTTGCGCCCTGTCGACGACCTACATTGGTCAATGGAGCTGGGACCTGGCGCTTTACATGAGCTATGCCGATATCCAGGTGTTTGAAAATGGCCGCCAGGTGGGCAAGGCGCTGTATGACTCGACTTCGGGTGGCGCTCGAATGGGCAAGTTTATCGATGCACAAAGCAAGATCATCGAGATGACCAACCAGTTGTTCCCGAATGCCTCCTATGGTCCGGGCCTGGCTACCAACTCCCCATCGCCAGACTGAACGGCGAAAACTCCGCGAACTGCCACCGCAACGCCAACGCCGCTGGGCGGCGCACCACGTGTTCCACTGTCACCGTCCACAGCCGCTGGGCGCCTTCGAACAGCGCCACTTCCGGGCC
The DNA here is from genome assembly GCF_000934565.1 of Pseudomonas simiae. Lineage (NCBI taxonomy): Bacteria > Pseudomonadati > Pseudomonadota > Gammaproteobacteria > Pseudomonadales > Pseudomonadaceae > Pseudomonas > Pseudomonas simiae. Next base: position 3,936,148 of record NZ_CP010896.1, read on the forward strand.
GTCGAGAATCAACGAGGTCCGTCCAGCCACTTGCAGTACATCCCCCGACTCAAAGTCGATGAACAACAAACCCGCCACCGGGTTGGCTTGCAGGTTGCCCAGGGTGGCAAAGAACAGGTTGCCGGCGAAGTCGGGGATGGTCAGCACGTTGCCCTCGACCCGCACAAAACCTGAGTTACCGCCCCGATGAGAAACGTCCACCGAACGTTGGCCATCGACCTCGACGTAACTGGCGACGAAAAGCGTGTCGGCGTTGCGGATCAGGGTTTGCGCGGCATCGTCCAGGTCGTTGAAGCGCTCGACCACCGTTCCGGGTCTGCGGGCGATGCCGTCGACCGGGCGCAGTTGGATGTACTTGGGGCAGTTGCCGAAGGTATGCACCACGTCGACCGAAAACCCTTCGTGATCGAATGCACCGATTCGGCCGTTCATGCGATTGCGGCGCCGAGTGTTGAGGTCGATGCCCAGCAGGCCGACGGCTGCTCCCCTACGCAAGGCGTTGCGGGCCGGGTCAGTCGCGGACGGCAGGCTGTCGATCTGCAGGGTCTGCGGATCCGGCGAGTGGACAAAGCCTGGCGCGCCTTCAATCATCGTCGCCCAAGGGATGCCCTGCTCGTCCACCGCACCCAGTATCAGGTACGGCAATAAAGGGTAGAAATCCCGGTGCTGTTCCGGCAGGTGATCGCGGATCACTTTGGGCCCGACCACGGCCATACGGTCGGCCACGCCCACCGCTGCTTGTATGTGCCGTTCACCGGCATGCCAGGGGGATTGTTCGATCAGGTTCATGGCGAGCACCTCATGTTGGATGTGTCGATGCTGCGCCCTGTCAGCCGGCGTGAGAATCACCACGCCAGGCAATCCACTGTTACGCCAGCTGAAATGCCGGGTAGTCGCGCAACGCCGTCACACAGTGATCGACAAAACTGCGCACGCGCATCGGTGCGTTGCGGCCTTCGCGGTACACCACCTGCACCGGCAGGGGCGGCGGCTCAAAGTCCGGCAATACCCTACGCAGCTGCCCGGTCTGCAGGTGGTCGTGCACCGGATAACTCAAGCAGCGAATCAACCCCGCGCCATGCACCGCCGCATTGATCGCGCCCTGCACCGTGGCGCAGCCGAGTCGGGCGCGGGCCTTGAGTTGATAGCCCGGAAAATCCCAATGCACCTGATCGGTGCTGGCGATCAGTCGATGCTGCTTGAGGTCATCCGGGCGTTGAGGCTCACCGTGAACAGCAAGATAGTCGGGGCTGGCGCAGAGGATAGGCCGCACGTGCCCCAGCGGTCGGGCAATCAATGACGAATCGGGCAGTTCTCCGACGAGGATGGCGACGTCGAGCCCTTCTTCGTGCAGGTTCGGGTAATAGTCGTGGTAGCTGACGACCAGGTTCACCTCGGGATAGCGGTCCAAGTAGTCGGCCAAGACCGGCGCCATCACATAGCGGCTGAACAGGAACGGCAAAAACACCCGCAGATTGCCTTGGGCCTGCACATGCAGCCCCTTGGCGGAGGCTTCGGCGGCGTCCACCGCGGCGAGCAGGCGCACGCAGTCCGCCAGGTAGGCGCTGCCGGCGTCGGTGAGGCTCACGCCACGCGTGCTGCGCGCCAGCAACGGCACGCGCAAACGCGCCTCCAGGCGGGCAATCGCGCGTACCAGGGTCGGGCCGGAGACCTTCGCGTCACGCGCCGCCGAGGCCAGGCTAGGCTGCCCGGCCAGCGCGGCGAACAACTGCATATCGCGATAACGCTCCATCAGCTGCGCCGCTTGATTGCCGGGTTCAGCGCGGCGTCCTGGCCCAGGCGGTGGGTGAGAAAGTCGACAAAGGTGTTGATCTTGGCCGGCACCCGGCCGCTTTTCTGGAACACCACCTGGATCGGCAACGGCGCCGACTCATAGGCTTCAAGGACAATCTCCAACTCACCCGCCGCCACCGCCGCTGCGACTTGATAGGACAGCACACGCGTCATGCCCCAGCCCAACCGCGCCAGGTTGATCGCGGCATTGTTCGCCGTGACCACCAGACGTGGCTCGATGGACACGGTCAAGGGTTGGCCGCCGTCGACGAACTCCCAGCCACTCACCAACCGGCTGGACGACGACGTGGCGATCTTGGCTTCACGCAACTGCGACGGATGCGTAGGCCGCCCGTGCTGTTCGAGATAGGCCGGCGATGCACACACCACTCGGCGCACTTCACCGACCTTGATCGCCTGCTGCCCCGGCTCATGCAAGTGACCGATACGCACCGCCACATCCACACCTTCGTCGGTCATGTTGACCACGCGATCGACCAGCAAGGCGTTGATATTCACCAGCGGGAACCGGTCCAGGTACTCCCCCAGCACCGGTGCCACATACAGCTCGCCAAACAGCACCGGCGCGGTCACCGTCAAATGGCCGCAAGGAATGGAATAACTGCCCGCCGCAGCTTCCTCGGCTTCATCGAGCTCCGCCAGGATGCGCCGGCAATCTTCCAGGTAACGCTGGCCGGCTTCGGTGAGGTGCAAGCTGCGTGTGGTACGCGCCAGCAATTGGGTGCCGATGCGTTGCTCCATGGCGGCGATGGCCCGGGTCACACTGGGCGGCGAGGTTTTCAGGCGGCGCGCCGCAGCGGCGAAGCCCTCCTCCTCGGCCACGGCCAGGAACACCTGCATCTCATGAAATCGGTCCATCGACACGCCTCTAGAAAGTTATTGCGACTGCAAGCCCACCGCCGTACGCGGCATGCCCACGAACCCCGGCAACGCCTCGATGCTGGCGAGCCAGGCGCGCACTTGAGGGTAGTCGGCCAGCGAAACATTGCCTTCCGGCGCGTGAGCGGTGTAGGTGTAGAACGCCACATCGGCAATAGTGGGTTGCTCGCCGACCAGGAAACGGCTCTGGCTCAATTGCGCCTCCACCAGTTTCAGCAAGGCATGGGAACGGGCAATGGCGACGGCGGTGTCGACCTCGGCACCAAACACCGTGGCCAGTCGTGCAGACGCAGGCCCGGCGTGCAACTGGCCGGCAGCGGCCGAGAGCCAGCGCTGCACGCGAGCCTGCCCCACCGGGTCGCTCGGCAGCCATTGACCGTTGCCATAGGTGTTCGCCAGGTAAACCAGGATCGCATTGGAGTCCGCCAGCACAACACCGTTGTCATCGATGGCCGGCACCTGGCCGAACGGGTTGATCGAGGCAATGAACTCGGGGGCTTTGTGAGCGCCTTGCTTGAGGTCAACCTGCACAAACTCCGTAGGCAGGCCGAGCAGCGACAACATCAGCTCGACTCGGTGTGAGTGGCCGGACAACGGGAAACCGTAGAGTTTGATCATGAAAGGCTCCAAAAGAGTGAGGTATCGACGCCCCGCATGTTCCGCCGCTGCCCCGGCCGTTGGAATCACCAGGATTTACAATCCAGCATTTCATCTGGTGAAACAATCACTCGTCGAATAATACCCACGATCAGGTTGAACACGGTGGTCATCACCACGCTGTCCAACGCGATCCAGGCCAAGACCTCGATCAGGCACGTTCTTGCAGCCGATCACGCAAAAACCGATGGCTCACCGAAAACAACCGCCGATACGTGAGCAGCACCGCCCCCACCGTGCCCAACGCCGACGATGCGGCAATCAGAAACATGATCACGATCTGATACCGCACCGCGTCCACCGGACTCTCCCCCGCCAGTACCTGCCCCGTCATCATGCCGGGCAGGCTGACGATGCCCACCACCGTCATCTGGTTCAGCGTCGGGATCATACCGGCGCGCACCGCCTGGCGGATGGCTTCCTGGGCCGCTTCCCAGCGCGAGCCGCCAAGGGCCAGGATCATTTCGATGGTGTTGCGGCCCGACGTCAGTTCCTGGGTCATACGCTCTATCCCCAGCGACACGCCAGTCAGGGTGTTGCCCAGAATCATGCCAAGGATCGGGATCGCATACTGCGGCTCGTACCACGGATGGATGCGAATCACCGCAAACAAGCCCACCGCCGTCACCAGCCACGAACTGCCCCACACCGACAGGATGCTGTCCACGCGCTGCCCCCGATACGTGCGCCGCCCGCGCCCCGCCGCCGAGATACCGGCAATCAGCGTCATGGCGCACATCAGCGGCAGCACCACGTACCAATAGGCAAACTCGAACACCCAGCCCAGCAGATAACCGATGGCCAGCAGTTGCACCACGGTGCGCACAGCCGCCCACAACAACTGACGCTCCAGGCCCAGGCGCAACAGCAGGGAGAGCGCGCCGTTGATCAGGATCAGCGAGGCGGCGATGCCCATGTCCAGCGCGGTAAGGTTCTGATAGTTCATGGCTGGGCCACTCCACTCAATACACCGGCACTCATCTGCAAATGGATGTCGCTCATGCGCCGGGCCTGTTCGAGGTCGTGGGAGACCCAGACACAGGCGCGGGAGCGATCCACGGCAAACCAGGCGTCGATCAGCGCTTCCACTTCGCGGGAAGACGTGGGGTCGAGGGCGGCGGTGGGCTCGTCGAGCAACAGCACTTCGGGGTTGAGCTGCAGGGTGCGGATCAGCGAAACCACCTGGGACTCACCGCCCGACAGGTCGGCGGCGCGCTTGGCCAGAAAATCCGGAGTCTTACCCGCGTGGCCCAACAGCGTGGTCACCGTCGCCAGGTCAAAGCGGCGTTTGCGCGACGTCTTCAGGCTGAACGGGAAGCGCAGGTTGTCTTCCACTGTGCCGTCGAGCAGCGCCGGGCGTTGCGACAGGTAGCTGATGTGGCAGCGGTAGTGAGGAATCTGCGCGTTGTTAATCGGCTGGCCGTTCCACAGGATCTGCCCGGAGCTGGGCGCGTCCAGCAGGGCGAGTGCGCGCAGGAACACGCTTTTGCCCGAGCCGGATGAGCCGGTGATCGACACGCGATCGGTGGCATTCAAGGTGAAATCGGTGGGCTGGAGCAAGGCCACGTGGCGGCGCTCGTCCATGCGCGTAAGGGCGCGGGTTTCGATCAGTGCGCTCATGGACGCGGTGTTCCTCTCAATCTGGATGGTGCAATGGTGAAGCACACTCGTCGGGATTTCATGCAAAACATTCAAACTCATGTGCACGAGCAGAAGCGCGCAGTTGGCCTGGGCAAGGCCCATTGTGCTCGCTAGACTCGCAGTCCTATAAAAAGGAACCCTCATGGACGAACAGAAAGTATCCAATACCCCCGCTTCCCGCTTGAGCGCAGCGTGGTTATGGCGACTGCTAAAGCGTCAAAGCCTGCCGATCATGCTGCTGCTGTTTGCGCTGTTTTACTCAAACGGCTACGCCTATCTGGAGACTTATAACAAGGTGCTCGGCGTGCCCGTTAACCGTCTCGGCTACGACACTTATCACTACGTGGTGTACGGCGGAAACGACATTCTGGTCAAACTGGCGGCCTTGCTTATCTTCACCGCAGCGGTCCTGGTTTTCGCCTGCCTGATGTACTTCACCGAAAACCCTGACCGTGTTTTACCCACTCGGGAATTGGGGATCCACACACGTCGCTATCGAATGCTGCGCAGGCTGGAGAAGAGCTACAGGAAAGCCACGACGCCGATATCCGGCGCACTGCTGATCAGCCTGCTGGCATTTTTCGCCTGGATCATCTGGTCGCTGGCGTACGCGCAGTCGATGGCACATGGCAAGCTGAGAGCCTACGAAGAGATTCGTGATTGCAAGCCATCAATTCTCCAGCTCAACAACCTCGATGTGGTCACGGCCTGTATCGTCGGCGAAAGTGACGATATGTTGTATCTGGTGGAAAAACACAGGGAGGGCGGCGAAATCCAGTTTCAGAAACGCCGAGTTCCCAAAGACAGTGTTCGCTCAACCACAGGTCCCACCACGGTGCTGAAAAAACCCGACTGACCTCTGTGGGAGCCGGACACAAGAGACTGATTTGCAATCGAGCGCGGCACTGCCTATATTTCCCGCCTGGCGCTCTCTACGCCACCTTCCGCGGAAAGGGCTGCGCCCAAGACCCTGCAACACCCTCTTTTTTTACGACTCCCAACCTTGAAGCGGAAAAGGTTTGTGCAAGGAGATCGTATGTCCCATCCATTCAACACCGATGGCCGCCTCAACCTTGAGCAGCAGCGCAAGCGCGCCAAGGAACTGCTGCCACACCTGAAAACCCAGGACCCGAACGCTACCTTGTCCGTGGCCCAGTGGACGATCGCCAAGCAGCTGGGTTTCAGCAGTTGGCCCAAGCTCAAGGCCCATATCGACGCCATCGACTTCGCCGCCCGCCACCCCGACTTTGCCGCCAGTGATGAAGCCCGCACCACCCACTGGCGCTGCGGCAATGACATTGCCCACACCCTCCAGCTGGCGGGGTTCAAAGGGCAGTTCCGGATGCTCGCCGACCCGCTGTGCATGGGGCCGGTCCGCGACTTGCCCGGCCAAGACTTCCGCGCCATGCGCAGTGCATTTATCAGCCAGGCCTTTTCCATCGATGAAGCAGACGCAGCGCGTCGCGTAGACGTTGAATACGGCCACCTCGACGCATTGGCCAGCGCCGATCACAGCGTGCTGTGGTGCGAAGCGGATGCCTATGACCAATTGTTCCTGGTCCGTGCGCTTGCCGGCCTCGAACAAGCACCGCGTAAGTTGGAACTGATCGAGGTAGACCACATTCCCGGCGTGCAACGCTTTATCGGCATCGGCCAACTGGCGCCGGATGTGCTGGCGTGGCTGTGGCCGCAACGGCGTCTGATCGATAATGATGCCGTGCAATTGGCCAAACGGGCCTGGTCGGCGTACTGCGATAGCTCGCCAGTCAAATGGGCGCAATTGGCCCATGACAGCCATCCCGCCTTACCGTTGCTCGCCCCGGCGCTGTTGCGTCAATTGCAGGAGTTGCCTGGGGTGCGCGATGGCCTGTCGCTGACCGAGCGATTGGCCCTGACGTACCTTGCTGAAGCTGGGCCAACCCCCTTCGGTCGGGTGTTTGCCGAGCTGATGGCCAAGCGTGAACCGCTGCCGTTTCTGGGGGACATGATGTTTCATGCGCTCTTGCGGCCGCTGATCGATGGCGACAACCCTTTGCTCCTAGAAGCAGAAGCCCAAAAAGCATGGCCGCAAAGAGGGTTGACGCTGACGGCATTGGGCCAAGACGTGCTCAAAGGCCGAGCCTATTGGCCCGACCATTGCTCCCATGAACGCTGGGTCGGTGGAACGTGCATCCAACCCGGCCAACCTCACTGGACGATTGATGAGGATAACCAACCCGTCTTTCAGCGCAGGGCTATCAGGTAGGCTTCTTCAGCCGAGAACCCCTCCATGATGAGGTCGATGATAGCCTCTCTGTATTCACTGACTTTCACCGGCAGGGTCGCCTTGTTCGTCTGGTAATAAGCCGCCATACACTGGATAGCTTGCGGCTTTTTGACCTTTCGGCGAGGTTTCACTGCCTGCGTGGTCACACTGACGAAACCATCGAAGTCCGCTGTCGCGGCGCTCCAGTCAAACTCAAAGACCTGCTTACGCGCAGCCACCGGATCGAAGTGTCGAGTAAAAAAACTGCCACACTCCCCCGAGCTTTTACTGATCACCAACGACGTCAGGTCTGGCAGTTCTCGCTCATTGGTGAACAGCCTGACCACGTCCAGCCGCCGCCCGGTGGAAACGGGAATAGCATTTTGAACGACCGGATGGTCAGGGTTCTCACACTGGGCACGATCGACCAGTTCGGAGTACGTCAGGCAATGTTTATGCTTGGCCAGATCAACCAGGATTGGGTAATAGACGGACGCCAACTGGACGTCGATAAGGGTGATGTTTTCGTAAAGACCTTGCTGTGCGTTCATGATGTTCCTGACCAGCGCATGATTTCCTTGAGTGGGATAACATCCCACACTTCGCACCACATGGCTAATAGCCACCTATTCTTATCAAGGAAGATTTGTGACCCTTCGAACAGCAGCTGACCTGTGGAACAGCCTGAACTCAGCGGACCGCCTGGCGCCCAGGAGCTATGACAGACAGTTCGTCGCAGACCTGCGCGCGGCGTTGCACATTGCGCCATCTCAAGACATTGGCGCCTATCTGAAACGTCACACCGTCGATGCCACGTCTTTCCTCGTCGCGGTACTGAATGCCTTGCAGCCTTTCGGCATGATGCTCAACGACATCTATGAAATGTTCGCCGAGGGCGGTGTGTCCCAGAGCAATGAGCGACTGCTGATCGAGTTCGATTTTGGTCAGGGCGACAAAGTGCCCTTCGACGTCGATGCGTTTCGTCGCGCCCGCGCGATAATGGAAAACCTCAGCCACGCAGTTGCCCAGCGCGCCTATTGTGCAGAGGACTTGAGGCTCATCAGCAACGGCGTGTTCCGTGCGTTGAGAGAAACGCCGGGGGTGGACACTACCAGACCCCCTTCTCTCGTGGATATGGCTGCAAAAAGCTGGATTGATGGCCACGAATGGCCTTATCAAACGCCTGTGCCGCTGCCCGATGGTGCGCCCAATGACTCACTGACCCAGGCACTTGCACCACTGGCGACCCTGATCCAGCAGCTGTGCCAACGTACAAGCCGCTATACCAGCCAGAATGACCTGCGCAGCGCCCGCCGTGATGACGAGCCATGCCCATCAGAGAGAGCGCCCATCCATCAATGGAGTGAATCCCAGTTAGCGCACGCTCAGGACGATCACATCGCGCGCTATCACCTCTTACGCGGACTTTGGTATTGCCAACAGCTTGTCCCCCTGTCACACAGGGACAATTTCGCAGAAAAAATTGAAGCACTCACCAATGCCCATTCGCAGTTCGTCCCGCCCCAACCCTTGTCACGTGAGCTGGAAGACCTGCTGGACCTGCCCATCTGGAAACAACGTTCACAGCTCTATTCGGTGTGGCTTATTACGCTGCTGAAGCGCGAACTCAAACAGTCGGGTGAACGTTTTCAACTGATGGCCGAAGACAACGGCCTCACATTCGCCTTCAGGCCTACTCTTATTGCCAAGCTGCATGTCGGCAACGATGTGCTCGAGCTGATGGCGGAGCTTCGCGTCGCCTCCAAAGACATTAAGTTGGCAGGTGCAGGCCGTAGCCAGAACATTCAACCTGACTATTCGCTCCTGCAGCGCCTGCCGAATAAAACCGAAAAAGTTGTCTATGTGCTGGAAGCAAAGCAGTACGCGCGCGCCAACACTCGAAACTTTAATGAAGCCCTGCGCGACTACGCAAAGATCAACACACACGCCCTTGTAGCCCTCGCAAACTACGGACCGGTGCCCGCCAGTCAGCCGAAAAAGCTGGTGGACCTGTGCGCGCAGAATGGCGATGAAAACGTGAGTGAGCGTTGCCAGGCATTTGCAGGCGTCACCCCCATCAACGCGATGTCAACGCACCTATTGCGCCAGCATTTTCGTCGTGCACTCACAGAGTACGCGTTACCTCTGCCCCGCCTGATTGTCGACTTGTCGAGTTCAATGGGTGGAGTGCTGAATACTCAAGCCTTGGATAGCTGGACAACCACTGCCGAGCGCATTGCTGATTCGGGCATGGGGCTCATACTTAACCAGCACTACCCGGAACCCGTGAGTCCCGGCCAGCCAACGCGTAACGCCATGCTGTCGCTGTTCGAAAAAACCGTCAACGGACCCAAGGGAGTCTACGACATCACCCAAAAAGAACGTGGCCTGTTGATGCTGTTTACGGACAGCGGTGGATTTCATGAAGAACGCAACTATCACGACAAGCTGGCGGGCATCATCATTCTGCAATCGGACGGCTCAATGGAGCTGCGGATGAGGAAATCTACGGAGAGTCTGCTGCGACGGGCAATACCCGCTCTGATCGCTTGCACACGTGCTGGTGAATCCTATTGAGCGTTTGCCACAAAGCCGCTCGGGGCCGTATGGTGCGGCATCCATCAAACTCTACGCCTGCCACGCGGCGCGCCTTTTCCAAGGTTGATTATTTCAATGCGCAACCTGATCTTCGTCAGCCTCTGCCTGTTGGCCGGCTGCCAACAAACGCCACCCGCCAACGACCAGCTCGACGCCGTGCTCTGGACCCAGACCTCCATCGAGCATGAGCTGATCTACCGCCAGCTCTTTGCCAATGCCACCCGCCAACTCGACGTGGCCCTGGCTGATCCCACCTGGGACGCCCTGCCCTTACCACCGCGCAACCTGACGGGCTTGCCGCCGGCCGTGGTGGTGGATATCGACGAAACCCTGCTGGACAACGTGCCGCTCAACGCGCGGGATGTGGTCAACAACCAGGTCTACTCCTACGACCGCTGGAACACCTGGGTCGACCAGGCCAAGGCCCAGGCGTTGCCTGGCGCAGTCGCCTTCCTGCAAGCGGCCCAGCAAAAAGGCATCGCGGTCTACTACCTGACCAACCGCGAACACAGCCAGGTCACCGCCACGGTGAAAAACCTGCGCCTGCGCGGCTTTCCGGTGGAAAGCGACGAACACGTCCTCGCCGCCAGCACACCTACCGGCCATTGCGAAAGCGCCGGCTATGGCAAGAACTGCCGCCGCCAATGGGTCGCTGCCCATGCTCGGGTGTTGTTGATGGCGGGTGATTCCCTTGGGGATTTCGTCCAGGCCGAGCACAACACCGTCGCGGATCAACGCAAGGCCGTGGCGCCCTATGTGAACTGGCTGGGGCAACGCTGGTTTCTGCTGCCCAACCCGACCTATGGCAACTGGTACAGCGCGCCGTATGGGGATGATGAGAAGTTACCGTTTGAGCAAAAGCGCACGCTCAAGCAGCAGGCGTTGCAGTTGCAGGAATAGCCCGCGCGACTGAACGGGCCTGGGATGCTGCCGTATACCGATTCCTCAGCGACGTGCGCTGACTGCCGAAGCGTCATTGGACACGATCACTTCCACACGGCGGTTCAACTGGCGTGACTGCGCGCTCTGGTTATCGGCGACCGGGAATTGCTTGCCGTAGCCGATTACCGCAATACGCTCGATCCCCACGCCAAGCCGTTGCAGGCCACGGGCGACTGCTTGGGCACGTCGCTCGGACAGGCTCTGGTTGTAGGCATCGCCACCGACGCTGTCAGTGAACCCCTCTACGCGCACCTGACGCTCCGGGTTCTGCACCAGAAAGTTCGCCAACCCCTGGAAGTCCCGTTGGCTGCCCGCTTTCAAATCGGCCTTGCCGGTATCGAACAGCACGTCACCAAAGGTGATGACCTGACCACGCTCGGTCGGCTGGGCTTTCATCGCCTGCAACGCCTTGAGCTGCGCGGTGCGCACGTCGAGTTGCACCTGGGTGCGGTCGACCGCGATGTTGTCGAGCTGGGCGTCGGTTTTGCGGCCGACGATGGTCTGCTCGGCCAGGGCGATTTTTTGCGTGGCAAGGTAGGCGAGTTGGTCGATCTGGAGGGCGGTACGGTCGTGCAGGGACACTTGGTTGGCGCGGTCCAGCGCGTTGGAAGCGATACGGGTTTCAACCGCCGCCAGGGTGTTGGACTCCGGCTTCTCCTGCAGGCTGGAGAACTGGCTGCGCGCTTGCAGCAATTGCGGGTTTTCCGGCGGCGTGGCGCAACCGGCAAACACCAGACTCAGGGCCGAAAGAACAGGAATGAAAAAAAGGGCACGCATGGCAAGATCCTCAGTGGGTAGTCGCGGGGGCGTTGAGCATTTCCTGCTTGAGCACCTGGATGCCCTCTCGCGCCTGCTTCAAGACTTGTTGTTTACGCACGGCATTGGCCTTGGCTTCGGCGAGGCTGGCATCGGCTTCGATCTGATCGGCCAGTGCGTCGACCTCGACGTACTTCATTTCACCGATGGCCTGGTCCATACGCGCCAGTTTGTCCTGGGCCGTTTTCATTTCCAGTGGCGCGAACTGGGTCGCTTGCGCTGCCAAGGCACGCCCTACCGCATCACGGGCCAGGGAGATCTTTACCGCTGGTGGCTGCGGCGTGGCACAACCTGCCAGTACACCGGCGGCGATCACGGCCCAGGCCGAGCGGCGCAGGCGTTTGCTCACACTGGTCATCTTCATGTGTTGACTCCTAAGCATGTTCTTACGGCTGCGGGGCGATGGGAACAGCCCTTGCCGTCTCGCTTGTGTTCAAGCGATCGCGCCATCCTAGGAGGAAAAATGCAGACTAGAAGAATGAAAAATCCTGGCTGGTTGTAGGATTTTTCTCAGAAAAACAACCACCACCAAGTGTAGTATTTGTTCACTTAATCAATAAGTTGTCCGCCGACGGACACAATAAGGCATATGGAAATGAAAAGAGTGTTGATCGCTGCGTTCGGCATCTTGTCGCTGACCCAAACATCGCTGGCGTTCGCCGATAACGCCAACGGAAAAAATCTCTATATGCAGCGATGCGCCATGTGCCACGGCGCGGATATCAAGGGAACAGGGCCGTTGGCCAAAAAAAGCAACCCGCCTACACCAGACCTGACCACCGCTGCCTTTAAAAAACGCCTGAATGATTATCCGGGCGTTATCGTCTCTTCGATCATACTTCGCCCCAATGGCGACTTGATCCCAAGAACGTTGCGAGAGAACGGCGTAAAACTACCGCCGTTCGCTTGGAGGGTTAACGACTTCCGCGATTTGAATCAGTACATGAGCGGTGTGATTGCCAAGCATCAATGATGGGCGGTCAATCGATCACGCGGTCCTGATCGCCCAGGTCCAGGCCTTGCTGGCGCAAGCCGTGTTGGGGCGAGAAGCGTTTTTGCTTACTGTTGGCGCTTCCAAAAGTGACCCGCTGCAACAGCGGGACCCTAAGCTGCCGTTACCGAAGAAACGGATAGGTACACCTATTTATCCAGCCGCAACAGTTGCATCTGCTGCCGATAATCATCCGTCACCTGCCGAGCCTGCCCGCTGCTGGTAATCACCTTAGGCGTAATCAGCACAATCAACTCCGTCCGATCCTTCGACTTGCTGGTACTGCCGAACAACCACCGCAACCCCGGAATCTTCCCCAGATACGGTACCGCACTCACACTCTCCTGGTTGTCCTGCTTGATCAACCCCCCCAGCAACACCGTCTGCCCACTCTGCACCGCCACCTGCGTCGACACCGAACGCGTGGAAATACGTGGATTCACCGGCGTGTCGCTATTCGTACTCTGATTCTCAGCATCACTGACCTGCTGCTGAATATCCATGTACACCAACCCACCCGGATTGATCCGCGGCACCACATCCAGAATCACCCCCGTCTGCACATACTCGACACTGCTCAAGGTGGTATCCGCATCCCCCGTGTTCACCGTGGTCTGGTTGATGGGAATATTGTCCCCCACTTGAATCTGCGCCGGCTGGTTGTTCATCACCACCAGCGACGGTGCCGACAGTACCTGGGTGCGGCCATTGGTTTCCAACGCATGCAACGCCACCTGCAAATTCGAACTGACAAACGAATAGAACAACGAATCCGTTGCCCCCAACCCCGCCCCACCCCCGCCCAGCGCGCCCTGGCTGCCAGAGGCATTGGCCACGGTGGTGCTGGAGGAATTCCCCGCCAGGCGCCCCAGGTACCACTGCACGCCCAGGTCCAGTTCACCGGTAAGCTTGACCTCAAGGATGCGCGTCTCGATCTGCACTTGCAGCGGCGGGTTATCGAGGCGTTTGATCGCCGCTTCGATCTCTTTCCACTGTGCCGGTCGGGTGCGCACCAGCAGCTGGTTGCTGCTCTTTTGCGCGGTGATGCGGGTGCCGGCTTCGAGCGCGCTGGTGGGGGCGACTTCCTTTTCTTGCGGCTCCGACTCTTCGGCCGCAGGCGGGTTGTTCTGCAAGCCGCCGGAATTGAGCGACGACAGGGTGGTCGTGCGCAGACCCGGCGCGACCTTGGCCGGTGTGTCGTCCTTGATTGCGCCGGTGCCGTAGATCTGCCGCAGGTACTTGGCCAGGTCGGCGGCCTTCATGTTGCGCACGTCGTAAACGTACATCTGCGGCTCGTTACCGCCGCCTTCGTCGATGGTGCGAATCCAGTCGCCCACTTCGCTGAGGTACTGCGGCTGGGAAGAAATCGCCACCACCGAGTTGGTCCGTTCAATCGGCAAAAAGCGCAGCATGCCGGCCAGGGGCATGCCGCTGTCAGGGCCGAACATGCTTTGCAGTTGGGGCATCAACTCGGCCACGGAAGCCCGTTGCAGACCGAAGACGCCCACCGACATGCCCTTGAGCCAGTCCACGTCGAAGGTGTCGATGGTGTCCTGGTAGTTAGCCAACTCGTCCGGGGTACCCGCCAGGCTCAGCACGTTGCGCGCCGGGTCCACCAGCAAGAACGCGTTCTCGCGGGCGAAGGGCTTGAGCAGTTTTTGCATCTCGGTGGCGGAGATGTAGCGCAACGCAAACAACCGCGCCGACAGGCCGCTGGACGGTTGCGCCACGTTCATCTGCGGTACCAGTTTGCCGGCCACCGCCTGGTTGGCGGGCAGGATCACGTAGCGATCGCCCTGCTTGATCATCGCGTTGTCGGTCCAGGACAGCAGGGTTTCAAGGATCGACAGAGCCTGTTGTTTGTCCACCGGTTTGGAGGTGGAAAAGCTGACGTTGCCCTTCACGCCCTGGGCGATGCTGTAGTTTTCGTGCAGCAGGTCGCCCATCACGCTGTTGATCACCGCTTCGATGGGCTGGTCGGCAAAGTTGAAGACGATATCGCCCCCCTTCTCTTTCGCCACCGGCTGCGCTGCCGGCGCGCGCACGAACTGTTGGTTGCCACGGATCAGTTGGCGCTGCGCTGGCGGTTGCACCGAAGGCGGCGGAGTTTCCGCTGCGGCCTGCTCGGTCGGCGGGCGTTGCGAGCCCGTGCCCTGCATGGCTTCGTGCAGCAGATCGTCATCCGGCTCCAGACGGTCGGGAAAAGATCCACAGCCGCCCAGGACAAGGGCGGTGGCCAGGCAAAACGTTGAGGTGCGCATGTCGATCAAGGGAGAGGCTCGCGGGGCAAAGTAATGGGGGGCCTGCTGGACGGCGGCGGCAGGCGCTTGGCGTAGAGGCTCAAGGTTTGCGTGCGGCCGTCCAGGCTGAATCGGGCGTATTGCGGGGTGAGGTGGTCCAGGCGCCAGCCGTTGGGCAGGGCCTGGCCGAGACGGACCGTCAGGGCGCGGCCGTCGGCCTGTTTGAGCATGGCCATTTGCAGGTTGCCGGTGATCATGATGCCGCTGAGGGTCAGGTTGGCCAGGCTGGCGCCTTGGGCTTTACCCACGACGCGATCCGGGCTGCGGTCCGGGCTGAACAGCGGCGTTTGCCAAGTGGCGGCGAGGTTTTCCAGCGGGACACTCGGCGCGACCTGGACCTGAGCGGTGGGATGGGCGCGCGTGGGCGCTTCAGGCAGCCATTTCGGTTCATCGCCGATACTGCTGAGGATCACCGCCATCAACACGCCCAGTAAGCCCGACAAGCCGAGCAGGCCCCACTCCACGGGGCGTAGTCTGCCGATCATGGCGTCACCCGCGCCGGTTGCAGATAGCCGCGCACCAACAGATGCACCACCAACTTGCCCGCACCGCCATTGGCCGGCGCCTGCTGGCTGCGACGGATGCGCAGTTCATCCACGAACAGGAACGGCGGCTGGTACTCCAACTCATGCAGCAGGGCTTCCAGAGGTTCGATGGCGCAATCGAGGGTCAGGCTGACCTTGACCTGGCGATACGGCTCGCCGTCGTCCTGCTCCGGGGTGATGGGCTTGCGCTGGGTCAAACTGCAACCGCCGCCGAGGTTGGCGTGGCTGTTGATCAGGTCGGCGAGACGCTGCATCAGGTCGGCGGCCACCACATCGGGGTCATCCCCCGGCAATAGGCTGGTGCTGCTGGCGGGATCCTGCCGGGCTTGCTCAAGCTGTTGGCGCAGTGCATCGCGTTGACGCAACACGCCGGCATACCGCTGCTGTTGCTCGCGCAGTTGTTCGGCCTGTTCGCCCATGTCGCGCAGGGGGCCGGCGAACCAGCTGTCGATCAACAGCCAGTAGGCCGTGCCAAGCACCAACGCCAGCACCAGCAAGGCAGCACCACGGCGTTCACGGGGTGTGAGGGGTCGGCGCATCGGCAGCCTCCTGGCGTAGGTGTGCACGCAAGGCAAACTGGTCCTTGCCGGTGCGGGCATCGGGTTGGATCACCCCTTCGAACTGGGCGTTTTCCAGGCTGCGGCAGCCTTTGATACGGGTGATCAATGCGCTGGCCTTGGCGCTTTGGCCGGAGATTGAAATCTCACCGTCCTTCACCTCCAGTTGATCCAACCAGGTGTCGGCGGGCAAGCAGGTGGTCAGGTCATTGAGCAGCGCGGCCAGCGGTGGTTGCGCCAGTTTGCGCCGAGTGAGGTACTGCGCCGCGCCGCGGGTATTGAGCAGTTGCTGGCGCAGCGCATGCACCTCGGCGACCTGGGCTTTTTGCTGTTGGACGCTGGTATGCATCACGTCGATGACACGCTGGCGGTCGTTGAGCCACAGCACCATCGCCGCGATCAGCAAGGCCCCGCACAACCACGGCAGGCTACGCTGCAAGCCCATGCCCGGCCGGCGTTGACGGGGGCGCAGCGGTGCGGGCAGCAGGTCGATACCGAGGTTTGCCGCGTCCACGCGATGGGGATGCAGGCCGAGGGCGGCGCAGTCGGTAAGCATCTGGTCCAGGCGCTCGCGCAGGATCGCCACCAGCGTGACCTCAAGGTGGCTGGGCGTGCGCCGCTCCTGGCGGGCGACAAAGTAGAGTTGGTCAGCCTCGAACGGGGTGTAGCGGTCCAGTTCATAACCGACCACGGCCTCCAGATTGCGCCCGGCGGCCAGAGGCAGTTGTACGCGTTGCAGCAGCACGGCATCCGCGCCGAGCATCAGCACTTGGCGTGTGCTGCTCGACACGACCGGCACCGCTAACGGCCAGTGGTGGATCTGCTCCGGCGGTTCCGGCCGTGCCAACCAACTCGGCACACAGGCGCGCAACTCCGCAAGCCACACGCGCCAACCCTGTTGCAGCAGGCTGCCGCGCCAGTGCCGGGCAATGGGTTCCAATCGATTCATTCTTGCCAACGCAACACCCGATAGGGTTGTGCGCTGTCCTCCGATGGGCTCAATAAAACGGTGACTTGCAGCCGCGCCTGATAACCGCCGGGGCGCTCGGCGCGGCTGTCGACCACCAGCACTTCGCCAGGGTCGGCACCTTCGGCGTTCTGACGCGGCAGGTTCAGCGCCTTGCGCATCAGCGGGCTAGCGAAGGCGGGATCGGGGCGGTCCAGGTCGCTCCACAAGGTGATCTCGGGCAGCAATTGGCTATAGAGGGTTTGCGTCATGCCGGGCAATTGGCGCACTTCTTCCAGCACCCGGAACGGCGCCAGGCCCTGGTGACGTCGCGCGTCGAGGGCCGTGGCCAACTGTGTCGCTTGGGCCGGAGTGGCACCGCAGGCCAGGGCCAGGCGTGTGAAATCCTGTGCCTGGGCATTGATCAGGTAGAGCTTGCCGCGTTCGCTACGCAAGCTGACGTGCAACTGGGCGTCGTCAAAAGCCAGGGCGATATCGCGGCCATCGGCAACCCAGCGTCGGTCGACCAAGACGTGCGCGATGCCGGCTTCGGCGGCCAAAACAGTCTGGGTATGTTGGCGCAGCCACAGGGCCTGGCGACTTTCCAGTTGCACCCAGCCCGCCAGGCCGCCGAGCAACACGCTGAGCAACGCCAGTACCCACAACACCAGCAGCAGGGCCGCGCCGCGTTGGCGTCTCATTCTTCCACGCTCCCGCTGGACAGGTTCAAGCGCAGGGCAATCACCTGGGTGACCCAGGGCACCGGGCCGTCGACGTGGGCGGCGATGCGCACGGCCGCAGGCAAGCGCCTGGACCATGGCCAGTCACTGATCCAACCGGTGGGCTGGCCCAGCGGTGACGTGCCGCGATAATTGAATTGAAGACCCTCGATGTTGTTCAGCAGCACCTGGGGTTCACGCTGGGAAAACCCGACCTGCAGACCCTGTTCGACCCGTTGCAGGCTGAACCGGTGGATCCCACCACCGAGCACACCGGGCAAGGTCGAGACGAACTCCAGGCGCTGTGGCGTGCCGACGAAAAATCCATCGCCCTCACCCACCGCCAGGGGCAACGCCTCGCTGATCGCCGTGCGCAAAAACTGTTGAGCGGCGCGCATTTCATCCAGGCTCACTGCATATGCCTGGGCCTTGGACACGGCACGATTGGCACCCAGCAACGCGCCGCCGACCAACACCAGCAGCACGCCCAGCAAGCTGAGTACCACAAGGATTTCCAGCAAGGTAAAGCCCTGTTCGCGGCGCTTCACAGGCGCGCCTTCAACGTGCTGAAACGGGCCTGGTGCGGGCCCTCACCAACGACCAGATCGAGACGAAAAATATGCGTTTGCTGACGGGTACAGGTCAGTTGCCAGTGGATACCATCGAGTTCGCCCTGGCTGACGCCGTTGCTCAATCGCCCTGCGGCCTCTTGATCGAAAATCGTCAGCGCCGCATGAGTGAGCCGGTCACTGCGGGCCACCTGGGACAGCGAGCTCGCGCTCTGGCCGAACGCAACCAGCAGCACCGTGCTGCACACCGCCATCAGCGTCAGTGCTGCGAGCATTTCCAGCAGCGTGAACCCGGCCTGGTGCTTCATGGCAGCGCCTTGGATTGCACGCTGCCGGTGAGCCAGCCGATATCGATGCGCCAACGCCGGGTGCCGTTGGCCACTAGCAGATTGCCGCCGGTGGAGCTGCCGTCCGGATAGAACTCGACGGCGGGGCCCACCTGTTCGGCGGTGTGCAGTGTCACTTGCAGCTCGGACGGCCACTGTTGCAGCGCACGGCCCGGCGCCTGGAACGTGCGGGCGCGCAGGTCGAACGCAGTACGTGCGGACTGCCCGCTGACAATCGCCCCCGCCCGCGTGGTGCGCAACGCCTCCACCATCTGTCCGACCGCGCGGCGCTCCTTCGCCGCCTGCAGCCCCTGGCGCACGCCCATCCCCAGCAACCCGGCGGCGAGGCTGATCAATAGGATCACGACCAGCATTTCCAGCAGGGTAAAGCCGCGCTGGAACATAGCCGCGTTACTCCCAATTGCCCAGATCGGCGCTATAACCTTCGCCGCCCGGCTGGCCATCCTGGCCGTAGAAGATCAGGTCGAACGCACCGTGTTCACCGGGGAAGCGATAGCCGAAGGCATGCCCGAACGGGTCCTTGAGGTCCGACGGCTTGGCATAGCCACCGGGTCTGTCCACCAGTTGTTGCAGGCTGGTGGGCGGCGCGCCGACGTCGAGCGCGTAGCTGTCGATCTTCATGCTCAGGCTGGCCAATTGCGCCTTGCCCGCGCCGTACTTGCCCTTGTCCACATTGCCGCCGACCTGGCGCACGACAATGGTGGCGACAATGCCCAGCAGCACGATCACCGCGAGCATTTCCAACAGGGTGAAACCGCCTTGGCGGCGTGGTTTTCTCATGGGTTCAGCTCCTTCATATATTGCTGGTCAGGCTCATCAACGGCAGCATGATCGCCAACATGATCACCGCCACCAGCACCGCCATGACCACGGTCAGGGACGGCACCAGTGCGGCGAGCAGGCGATCGATGCCGCGCTTGGCTTCGACGTCGAAGATGTCGGCCACCTTGAGCAGCATGCTGTCGAGTTCACCGGCCTGTTCGCCGACTTCAATCATTTGCAGGGCCAGCTCGGGCAGCAGCGGCTGGCTGCCGAACGCGCTGGCGAGGGTGCCGCCGCCTTTGACCGATTCCGCCGCACTGCCGACCTGGGCCTGCAGCGCGCGGTTGGTGCAGACTTGCCGTGCGATCACCAAGGCTTGCAGCAACGCCACGCCATTGCTGAGCAGCGTGCCGAGGGTGCGCGTCAGGCGGGCCGCTTCGACACGTTGCAGCAGCGGGCCGATCCCACGGACACCGAGCAGGCGCCGATCGTATTGTTCTCGAAACGCCGGATTACGCAGGCGTGCCGCCCAACACCCACCGCTCACGATCAGCCCGGCCAACACCAGCAGGCCATAGGCGCCCAGGAACTCACCCAAGGCGAGAATCACCTCGGTGATCCACGGAATCGGCACGCCCAGGTCCTGGAAGATCGGCACGAATTGCGGCACCACATAAGCCAGCAACAGCGCCAGGGACCCGAGTACGCCCACCACCAGGAAGGCTGGATAGATCAGCGCATTGATCACTTCACCACGCAGCCGCTCGCTGCGTTCCAGGTAGTCGCTGAGTTGGCGCAGGGTGTTCTCCAGTGCGCCACCCGCCTCACCGGCGCGCACCATGCTCAGGTACAACGGTGAGAAGCTGCCGCCTTCTTCTTCCAAAGCGGCGGACAGTGGTTTACCCGCTTTGACGTGATCACGGATGCGCCCAATCAGTGCACGCACCTGGGGTTGACCGGGTTGTTTGAGCAACAGGCTCAACGAACGTTCGAGCGGCTGACCAGCCCCCAGCAGCGTCGCCAACTGCTGGGTG
The DNA here is from genome assembly GCF_000934565.1 of Pseudomonas simiae. NCBI lineage: Bacteria > Pseudomonadati > Pseudomonadota > Gammaproteobacteria > Pseudomonadales > Pseudomonadaceae > Pseudomonas > Pseudomonas simiae. Next base: position 3,956,511 of record NZ_CP010896.1, read on the forward strand.
AAACTCACCAACGCCGCGCCCTTCAACTGCCCGCGTGGGTTGCGCAGGAGCGGGCTGCCGGCCGCCTCAATCTGCAACAACAACAGGCCACGCTTGTGCAGGGCCGCGACGGCGGCGACTTGATCCACCGCTTCCAGCGTACCGTTCTGCGGCACACCCTGGCTGTCCAGGGCGCGGAACTTGAACAGGCTCACGCGCCCTCTCCACGGGTGACGCGCAGTACCTCTTCCAACGAGGTAATACCCGCCAAGGCCTGGCGCAGTCCTTCTTCATACAACGTGCGCAAACCGGCGCGGCGAGCCGCCTGCTCCAACGTGGCGGCATCGGCGTGACGCATCAACAGGCTGCGCAGTTCGTCGTTCATCACCAACAGCTCGGTCAGGGCGCTGCGGCCGTGATAGTCCCCGCGATAAAGCAGAATCGGGCGCTGTTCGGTCAGGCGATCCAGGCCGTGTTCTGCGATCAGTTCCGGCGGCGCTTCAAAGGCCACGCGGGTGACCGGATCCAGGCGCCGCACCAGACGCTGGGCGAGAATGCCGCTGACGGTCGAAGCGATCAGGTAGCTTTCCACGCCCATGTCCATCAGCCGCGTGATGCTGGCTGCGGCGCTGTTGGTGTGCAGAGTGGAAAGCACAAGGTGCCCGGTCAGGGACGATTGAATGGCGATGCGGCAGGTTTCCAGGTCGCGGATCTCGCCGATCATGATCACGTCCGGGTCCTGGCGCACGATGGAGCGCAGCGCCCCGGCGAAGTCCAGGCCGATGGCAGGTTTGACCTGGATCTGGTTGATGCCTTCGAGTTGGTACTCCACCGGGTCTTCCACGGTGATGATCTTGCGCTCGGTGGTATTGAGCCGCGACAGCGCGGTGTAGAGCGTGGTGGTCTTGCCGGAACCGGTGGGCCCGGTGACCAGCAGGATGCCGTGGGGGCGCTCCAGCAGATCGAGGAAGCTTGCCAGGCGCTGGCCGTCAAAGCCCAGGCTCGGGAAATCGAACTGCACGGTCTGCCGGTCCAGCAAGCGCAGCACCACCGACTCGCCGAAGCTGGTGGGCACCGTGGACACGCGCAGGTCGAGCTCCTTGCCCTGGATGCGCAGCATGATGCGCCCATCCTGGGGCAGCCGACGTTCGGCGATGTCCAGCCGCGCCATGATCTTCACCCGTGAGATCACCGCCGCCGATGAACTGGCCGGCGGCGCTTCGGCGTCGTGCAGCACGCCGTCGATGCGGTAGCGCACCTTGAGCTGGTTTTCGAAGGGTTCGATATGGATGTCCGAGGCCCGTTGTTCCACGGCGCGCTGCAGGATCAGGTTGACCAGGCGGATCACCGGTGCTTCGGAGGCCATGTCCTTGAGGTGTTCGATATCTTCCTCGGCGCCGCCCTGCTCATCGAGGTTTTCGATCAGCGTGCCCATGGCCGAGCGGCCCTGGCCGTAGTAGCGCTCGATCAGGGTGTCGACTTCATTGCGCGGGCCGATGGCCAGCCACACCGGCACCTGGCACGCATAAGCCAAGGCCTGGAACGGATAAAGTTGCGCCGGGTTGGCGGCGAGCACCCGCAGGCCGCCCTGGGTCCAGCCCATGGGCACTACCTGGTAGTGACGCATGAAGCGTTCGGTCAAGACGGGCAAGGGATCGAGCAACGGCGGCGCGGCATCGGCCAATAACAGCGGCGCGCCGAGTAACGCCGCCCAGGCGCGGGCCAATTCGACTTCAGAGACCAGGCCCAGACGTGTCAGCAGGCTCAGCAGGTCGTCCGTGGACAAGCGTCGGGCGCGCTCCAGGTCCACCGTTTTCAGCCCGGCATGCTGCATCAGCCACGCGCACACCTGTTCGGTGTGCGGGATCTGCATCTGGCAGGCATCGATAGGCGCTGACGACATAATGTTCAGGTATCTAGTGTTGCGAGAAAGTATGGCTATTTGGAACTACAGCAACATGCCATTAGTTAGCCATAACCCAAGCGAGAGTAAGCCGGGGTTATCGACTGGAAGTTATAGCCCTAGTTCCTGAAGACCGGGAATAAAATAAACATAATGGCCAAGACCCTTGCGCCAGAGCCTTAGAAGCTAATAGCCATCCTTTCACTAGTTGCAATTAGCCACTTATGCGTTTTCTCGCGCAATTAAACGGTTTTTCAATACATTCAACCGGGTTACTTCATTATCAACAAGAAGCAAAACCACACTTTCAACCACGTCAGGTATGAGGTCGGGTGCTTTTTTCGATCAGGCACATCGGCGTGCCTGCCACCGGCTCGCTCATCACCTGCACCTGCACCTCAAACACCTGCCGCATCAACTCGGCAGTGATCACCTGCCCCGGCGCACCATCGGCCACCAGCTTGCCGCCGTGCATCACCGCCAGGTGGTGGGCATAGCGGCAGGCCTGGTTGATGTCGTGGAGCACGGTGATCACGGTCTTGCCTTCGCCAGCCAGTTCGCCCATCAGGTCGAGCAGTTCGACCTGGTGGCTGATGTCGAGGTACGTGGTGGGTTCGTCGAGCAGTACCACCGGCGCGTTCTGCGCCAACACCATGGCCAGCCAGGCGCGTTGGCGCTGGCCGCCGGACAGGTCCGCCAGGGCGCGGTCGGCCAGGGTATCCAGTTCCAGGCGTTGCATGGCCTGGGTGACATGGGCTTGGTCATTGCCGCTCAGGCGTCCCCACAATGAGTTGTGCGGGCTGCGGCCATAGGCGACCAACTGACGCACACTGACGCCTTCTGGCACTGGCAACACCTGGGGCAAGAATGCGATCTGCCGCGCCAATTGGCGGGCGGACAAGCTGGTGTAAGCCTGGCCATCCAGGGTCAGTTCACCCTGGGTCGGCTTGAGGATGCGCGCGAAGGCTTTGAGCAAGGTGGATTTGCCACAGCCATTGGGACCGATCAAGGCGGTGACCTTTCCGGTCGGCGGCACAAAGGACAACCCCTGCACGATACGCGTAGTGCCGTAGCCGATATCCAGCTCGCGTGCTTGAAGAATACTCATGTGATCAGCCCTTGAACCGTGCCAGCAACCAAAGAAAATACGGCGCGCCAATCACCGCCGTGAGCACCCCGGCGGGGATTTCGCTGGGCGCGATCAACGTGCGTCCCAACGTGTCGGCCAGCACCAGCAACAGCGCACCCGTCAGCATCGCCGCCGGCAGCAAATACTGGTGATGCCCGCCCACCAAGCGACGTGCCATGTGCGGCGCGACCAGGCCGATAAAACCGATCGGCCCGATCACGCCCACGCCCAGGCTGGTCAACACCACCGCGCAGGCCATGGCCAGCCAGCGAGTGCGGCCAAGTGCCGTGCCGAGGCTGTGGGCGGCTTCGTCGCCGAGGGCAATCAGGTTCAGCGGCTTGGCCAGGCACAGGCCCACGGGGATCAGCACCAGGAACGGCAATACCAGCGCCACATGGTGCCAGTTACGGCTCCACAAACTGCCAGTGAGGGCGAGCAAGGCCGTGTTGATATCCAACGGATGGGACAGGATCAGAAACTCGGTGACACTGGACAAGGTCACCGCAATCGCCACCCCGGACAGTGCAAAGCGCACTCCGGAAAAACTCACCCCGGCGTTGTACAGCGCCAGCAGCAACGCACCGCCTGCTCCACCCAGGCACGCCACCAACGGCAACCACGCAATCGGCATATGCGGCCAACTGATGATCGCTACGGTCAGCGCCAGGCCCGCACCCTGGGTCACGCCGAGGATCTCCGGCGAGGCCAGCGGGTTGCGGATCACACCCTGCACAATCGCCCCGGCCAGGCCGAACGCGCATCCGGCGAGGATCGCAATCAGGCTGCGTGGCAGGCGGTGGTTCCAGACGTCGAAGTCGAGGGCGTCGTGGGCCAACAAGCGGTCCAACACAGCGTCAGGCGTGAGCCACACAGTGCCGGCGCTGAGGCTGATTAACGTCGCCAGCAGCAACAGGCCCAGCAGCAGCCATAAGCGCAGTGTTGGCCGGGTCATAGGGCACGCCTGGCAAGAAAGAGGAAGAACGGCGCGCCGATCAGCGCGGTGACCACACCGGCAGGGGTTTCCACCGGAAACGCCACGGCGCGGCTGAGCAGGTCGGCGCCCAGCACGATCACCGCGCCCAACGCAGCGCTCAGCGGAATCAACCAGCGGTAGTCATTCCCGAGGAACTGACGAAGGATATTCGGCGCGATCAGCCCGACAAATCCGATCGGCCCCACCGCGCAGACACTCGCCCCTACCAGCAACAGGCTGGCGATGAACACCTGCAAACGCAGGCTGGCAATGCCCACGCCCAGGGAGCGTGCGGCGTCTTCGCCGAGGTTGATCAGGTTCAGTCGCGGCGCACACCAGAGCGCCCACAGGCCGCCGATCAAGGTGCACGGCCAGAGCAATTGCACTTGCGCGGCCCCGGCATTGGCCAGGGAACCGGCCAGCCAGTTGAGCACGCTTTGCGCCTGGGCCTCGACCAGGATCACCGTGAGCCGGGTCAATGCCGCGCACAACGCGGCCACCGCGACGCCAGCCAATACCAGGCGGCCTTGGGCCGTAGTCGGCGACCAGGCGCCGCCGAGGCTGAATACGGTGATCCAGGCCAGCGCGCCCCCCAGGCAGGTCATCAACAACGCACCGCCCGCAAACGGCAACGCAACCAGCCCGGTGGAAAACAACGCCAAGCCCAACGCCGCCCCCGCCGTCACGCCAAACAAGGACGGCGAGGCCAGACGGTTGCGGGTAATGCCCTGCATCAACGCACCGGCCAGGCCCAGGCAGGCGCCGACCAAGGCGGCACACAGCGCGCGTGGCACACGCAGCTGGGCGACGATGTAGGCCATATTGCCGCCCACGCGGCCTTGATGAACCAGGCCATTCCACGCATCCGTCGCCGTGATCGTGAACGGCGACCAGCTGTACAGCGACAGCCAGAACAAGCCGGCACCCAGCAGCACAATGCCTGCCGCCGCGAGACTGCGCCCCATGCTTATTGGCTCAGTACGGCTTTACCGCCTTTGAGAATCGCCAGCGCGTCTTCGGCGATCTGCTCCGAGGCCAGTACGCCGCGGTTGCGCGCCCAACTGTCGCCGTCCACTTCGGCGACCTGCTTGTTACGCACCGCTCCCAGCACTTGCCACAGCGGCTGCTGGCTCCAGCTGTCGACGATGCTGGGGCGACGGTAATGGCCGACGAGCAACCAGCCGGGGTCGAGGGCGAGCAGTTGCTCCAGGCTGACGAACTCGGTAGGTGCAGCGTTGGCGCGTACCGAAGGGACTTTCAGGCCGATGGCTTCGAGCACGCTGCCGGCGTAGGAGTCCGGGCCGTGTACGGAGAAACTGTCTTCACGCGCCACACCGAACAGCACACTGGCGCCGGCCGGGATCTGTTGCGCAATGGCGTTGAGGTTCTCGCGGTTCTTCTGGATCCGCGCTTCCATCTGCGCGCTTTTGCCCAACGCCTTGCCGATCAACTCGGCGGACTTCAGGCTGCCCTGATAGTCCTCGCCGCGTGACGGCAGCAACAGGGTCGGCGCGATGCTCGCCAGGTCGCTGTACAAGGCCTGGTGACGATTGAGGTCGGCGACGATCAAGTCTGGCTTGAGCCGGGCGATTTCCTCGATACTCGGTTGCGAGCGCAGGCCCACCGACTTCCATTGGCCGATGGCCTGGCGCACACGGGGCAGTACGCGGTTGGCATCACCATCATCGGCGGCCCCAACGGGCGTGACGTCAACGGCAGCCAGGCTGTCGAGAAAGGAGAATTCCAGCACCACCACGCGCTTGGGCGCATCCGGCAGATGCACCGCGTGCTGGCCGTCGTTGAGGTCGATGGGGGCGGCGCTCAGCAGGCTTGAAGAGAACGCCAACACGCAGGCGGCAAGGGTGGGGATGGAGCGCAGCATTCGCATGACAAGGACCTCGGCGTTAAAACACCCCGCTAGACAGGCCGGGGAAAACGGCGGGTACTATTCCATATCGGCGCGGCGTGATCAAAAAACATTCTCATTAACGCCAAAATCAGGTGTGGGAGCTGGCTTGCCTGCGATGACGCTACATCAGCAAATAGCGCTGTGACTGGCGCCCCTCCCTATCGCAAGCAAACCAGCGCCCACAGGTTGATCGGTGTCCCCCCTTAGAAGTCGACGGTGGCGGACAGCAGATAGGTACGCGGCGTCGACAAGGTCAGCCCCGGCTCACTGTCATCCGAAGCCCCGGCCGAACTCCAATAGCGCTTATCGGCGACGTTCTCCACATTCGCCCGCAAGGTGATGTGTTTGTCGTCCACCTTGAACGCGTAGCGCGCCCCTACGTCGAGGCGGTTCCAGGCGTCGATTTCCTTGACGTTGGACTGGTCCAGGTACTGCGAGCTGGAGTAAATGCCACGGCTGGTCAGCGTCAGGCCTTCGAGGCCCGGCACATCCCATTCGGCACCCAGGTTGACGTTGTACTTGGGCGTGGCCGGGGCACGGTTGCCGTCCCAGGTACCGTTGGTGGTGTCCTTCAGCTCACTGTCGATGTACATCACACCACCGAGCAGGCGGAAGCCCTTGAGCGGTTCGCCGAACACACTCAGTTCCACACCTGAGTTCTCGCGTTTGCCATTGGGACCAAACAGCCGCGTGGTCGCATTGGTTTCATAGGCCGGCTGCTTGATACGGAACACCGCAGCGGTCACGGCAAACGCCCCGGCGTCGTACTTGGCGCCCACTTCGACCTGGCGGCTGATGAACGGCGGGAAGATCTGGTCTTCGTTGATCGAGGTGGACGGCGCGATCTTGCCCTGGCTCAGGCCTTCCATGTAGTTGGCGTACAGCGACAACCTGTCGGTGGCCTTGAACAGGATGCCGCCGGATGGCGAGACCTTTTCTTCGTCGTAGGCGGTATCACCTTTGATGCCGTCGCTCCAGTCATCGACCTTCACGCGCTGCCAGCGCGCACCGAGGGTGAGCAACAGGCGATCATCGAAGAAGCCCAGGGTGTCGGACAAGGCCACGCCGCTGAATTTGTTTTCGGTGTAGACCTTGGGATCAAACCGCGTCGGCCGCGAAGGCGTGGGGGTTTGCACCGGGTTGTAGAGATTGCTCGACGGCGACGTATAACGCGCGCCTCCGTTGGTGAAGTCCATGTCGAAGTAGCTGGCGGCCAGGTTGACCTCATGGCTCACCGGCCCGGTCTGGAACCAGTTGCGCACGCCGGCGGTGTAGGTGCGCACGTTTTCATCGCGGGTGAAATCCCGTGGCTGCACGCTGAAGTCACCGGCTGCGTTGGATACGGACACCGCGTGGCGCAGGAAATCGTGGTTGCTTTTGCGCGCCCCCATGCCGCCGTAGAGCATCACGTTGTCGCTGAGGTCATACTCGGCATTGACCGTGCCGAAGGTGTCGTTGGTGCGGGCCTTGCTCCAGGATTGCGCATAGTTGCGGCGCACGTCATTGGCGCTGGGCACCGGCGCTGCGGCCGCCACCTGTACGCGCTCTTGCGGCGCATCGGTGTCGCGCTCGGTGTGGCCGATGTCAGTGGAAAGGCGCAAGCGTTCGCCACGAAAATCCAGGCCCAGCACGGCCATTTCGCGGTCGACGCTCTGGTGATCCCACTCGGTATCGCCGGACTGCTTCACGCCGTTGAAGCGAATGCCGAACTGGTTGTCTTCGCCAAAGCGTCGACCGATGTCCACTGCGCCGCCGGCCTGGCTGTCGGAAGCCCAGTTGCCGGTAAACGAGTTGATGTCCTTGTCGGTGGCGCGCTTGGGCACCACGTTGATCCCGCCGCCCACGCTGCCACGCGGCGAAATGCCGTTGATCAACTGGCTCGGCCCCTTGAGGATGTCGACACGGTCGGCCATTTCCATGTCGATGGTGTAAGTCGGCAGCACGCCGTATAAGCCGTTGTACGCCACGTCGCTGTTGAACAGGCTGAAGCCGCGAATGGTGAATTGCTCGTAGCGCCCACCGGCCGGGTTGGTCGCGCGTACCGACGGGTCGGCGGCGATCAGGTCGCCCAGGGTGCGGGCCTGTTGGTTCTTCACCGTGTCAGCGGTGTAGGTGGTGATGCTGAACGGGGTTTCCATGAAGTCCCGCGTGCCGAGCAGGCCCTGGGCCGTGCGGCGCGCCACTTGGCCACCGGCGTAGGTGTCGCCGTCATACAGGCCGGTGGTGCCGAGGATCGACGTCGGGGCCAATTCCAGGCTGCTGCCCTCCGGCGCCGGCACCAGCATATAGGCCTGTGCACCCATCGGCTGCAGTTGCAGGCCAGAGCCTTGCAGCAAGCGGGCAAAGCCCTCCTCGACCGCATACTCGCCGGACAAACCGCTGCTGCTGCGCCCACTGACCAACGCCGGGTCCACCGACAGATTGACGCCCGCCAACCCGGCAAAGCGGGTGAGCGCCGCACTCAGGCTGCCGGCGGGCACCTGATAGCTGCGGCGAGTGGCGGTGTCTTCGGCGTAGCTGACAGCAGCGAAGAACGGGCTGGCGCTGAGGCTCAGCAGCAGGCTGAGTTTCAGCAAGGGGCGGACTACAGGCATTGGCGGAAGCTCTCAATATTGTTCACTTGCCTGGAATGACAGGCGAGATGAAAAAAGGGGACAGGCTTCAGCCAATTTTTTCGCTTACCACACTGCGATCGTTGAATCCGCCCTCGGCTCCGTTCCGCCGCACAATACACCACTGACCGGGTCCCGCAGAATGATCTGCCCACGCCCGTAGTCGGTGAGGTCGCTGGCCATCTGCACCTGATGCCCGCGCCGCGCCAAGGCATTGGCCAAGTCGCGGGAGGCACCCTGTTCGATACCGACCTTCATGTCGCCCAGCCATTGCCAGCGCGGCGCGTCCAATGCCGCTTGCGGGTTGAGGCCGAAATCCACCAGGTTCATCACCATCTGCACGTGGCCCTGGGGCTGCATGTAGCCGCCCATCACGCCGAACGGGCCGAGGGCCTGGCCGTCTTGGGTGAGGAAGCCGGGGATGATGGTGTGGAAGGTTTTTTTGCCTGGCGCCAGGCAGTTGGCGTGTGTCGGGTCGAGGCTGAACTCCTGTCCACGGTTCTGCAGGGCGATGCCACTGTCGGGCAGCACCACGCCGGAACCAAAGCCGTGGTAGTTGCTTTGGATAAACGAAACCATGTTGCCCTCGGCGTCGGCCGTGGCCAGGTACACCGTGCCGCTGGCGTGGGGATCACCGGGTTTGGGGGGCTGGGCCTGTTCACCGATCTGCCCACGGCGACGGCTGCTGTAGTCATCGCTGAGCAGGTCGGCGACGGCCACGCGCATGTGCAGCGGGTCGGTGATGTAGTGCAGACCGTCGCTGTAGGCGAGTTTCATGGCCTCCAATTGGCGGTGCCAGGTCTGCTGGCTGTCGCGGTGATCGAAGCTGAAACCTTCGAGGATGTTCAGCGCCATCAACGCCACCAGGCCCTGGCCGCTGGGGGGGATTTCCCAGACATCCACGCCCCGGTAGTTGACGTGGATCGGCTCCACCCACTCAGCGCGGTAATCCTGGAGATCGCTGGCGCGCAGGTAGCCGCCACTCGCCCTGGAATGCGCATCCAGGCGCTCGGCCAGGGCTCCGCGATACAGGCTTTCGCAGCGGGTGGCCGCCAGTTCTTCGAGGGTACGGGCCTGGGCCGGGTTGCGAAACATGTCCCCGGCCCGTGGCGCGCGGCCGTCGATCAGGAAGGTGTCGAACCAGGCATCCAGCGCAGCGTCGCGATGGGGGCTGAATTCTTCCAGGGTAAGCTGCCATTGATGGGCGACCACCGGCGACAGCGGGAAACCATCGCGCGCCAGGCGGATGGCCGGTTGCAGCAACTCGGCAAACGGCAATTTGCCGAAGCGTTGCGACAGCTCGGCCCAAGCCGACGGGCAGCCTGGCACCGTGACCGGTGTCCAGCCATACAGCGGCATCTGATCATGCCCCGCTGCCTTGACCGCCTCGATACTCAAGGCCGCCGGCGCATGGCCGTTGCCATTCAAACCGTGCAACTGGCCCTTGCACCAGACGAGGGCAAACGCATCGCCGCCGATGCCGCAGCCGGTGGGCTCCACCACCGTCAAAGCGGCCGCCGTAGCAATCGCAGCGTCGATGGCGTTACCGCCCTTCTGCATGACCTCGATACCGGCCTGGGCGGCCAGGGGCTGGGACGCCGCGACCATGCCGCGCTGGGCAAACACGCTCTGGCGTTGGGAGGGATAAGGGTACTCGTGAGCAGAAAATTTCAACATGGCTAAGACTCGTCAACACAAGCGTGATGGGAAGACTCACAACACACGACTAAGGAACGCACGCGTGCGCGGATGGCTGGGGTGGCTGAAAATCTGTTCCGGCGGCCCTTGCTCGATGAGTTCACCCTGATCGAGCACCACCACGCGGTCGGCCACTTCACGGGCAAAACCCATTTCGTGGGTGACCACCACCATGGTCATACCCTCCTCGGCCAGCTCCTTCATCACCTGCAGCACTTCGCCGACGGTTTCCGGGTCGAGGGCGCTGGTGGGTTCGTCAAACAGCATGGCCTGGGGTTTCATCGCCAGTGCACGGGCGATGGCCACCCGTTGCTGCTGCCCGCCGGAGAGCATCGCCGGGTAGTGGCTGGCCTTGTCCGCCAGGCCAACCCGCGCTAGTAATCCACGGGCCTGTTCCAAGGCTTGGGCGCGAGGCGTGCCAAGCACCTGGATCGGCGCCTCGATGATGTTTTCCAGCGCAGTCATGTGGGGGAACAGGTTAAAGCGTTGGAACACCATGCCGATGTCGCGGCGCTGACGGGCGATGTTGCGCTCCGAGTCGCGCACCAGGCTGCCGTCGCTGCGCTCGCGATAGCCCATGGCGCGGCCGTTGACGCGGATGCGTCCACCCTGGATGTCCTCCAGCAGGTTGATGCAGCGGATAAACGTGGTCTTGCCCGAACCCGAGGCGCCGATCAGCACCACCACCTCACCGCGCCGCACTTGCAGGGAGATCCCCTTGAGGATCTGCAGTGCGCCGAACGACTTATGAATATCCAACGCTTCGATAATCAGCTCTTCACTTTGATGCGCCATGGTTATCGTCCCCTCAGCAGTTTCAAGGTGCTGCGCCCGAACATGCGGCTGGACGCCGGTGGCGGTGCGGAAGGCCGGTCGGACTGGCCGAAACGTGCCTCCAGCCAGCGCTGGAAGAAGCCCCAGAGCGTGGTGAGCATCAGGAAGTAGATCGCGACCACCAGGTACAACTCGAACACGCGAAACGTCGCCGAGGTGACCATCTGCGTGCTGAGCAACAATTCCTGCACGCCGATCACGCTGACCAGGGTGGTGTTCTTGAGCATCACGTTGAACTCGTTGCCCAGCGGCGGCACGATCACGCGGAATGCCTGGGGCAGCACGATACGCCGCATCAGCTTGGCAAAGCCCATGCCCAGGGAGCGCCCGGCTTCGTACTGGCCCTTGTCGACCGCGCCAATGCCGGCGCGGATGATCTCGGCCATATAGGCGCCTTCATTGAGGCCCAAAGCGATGATCGCCGCCTGGATATTGCCAGGCACCACCAGACCGAACAGGTCGATATCCTCAAAGCGGAAAATCCCGCCCGCCGCCAGCGCCGTGTACAGGAACACGATCTGCACCAGCAACGGCGTGCCGCGCATCAGCCACACATAAAAACGCACCGGCAGGTGCAATAGCGGGTTCTTTGACAGGCGCAACAGTGCAGCCGCCAAGCCCAGCACACAGCCCAGCAGCATCGCCGACACCGCGATCAGGCAGGTCAGCCAGAGCCCGGTGAGGTACACCCCGCTGGGCTGCAACAGGTACTGCCAGAACACATCCCAATTGAAGTTCATTGCGGGAAACCTCAGTCGAGAGTGTCACTGCTGACATGCCATTTGTTGAGCAATGCCACATAGCTGCCATCACTGCGCATGTCGCTGATCACTTGCTGCACGGCGGCGCTGAGTTGCGGGTCATCCTTGCGCATGCCCAGGCCGGTAAGGATGCGACTGAATGCCGGCACGCCTTCCTGGAACAGGTCCGGGGCCATCGCGGCGTAGTAGCCGGCGGTTTCCACCGTGGTGCCGTAGGCGTCGACCTGGCTGATGCGCAGGGCCTGGAAGGCATCGGTGTCGCTGTTGTACACCACCAGTTTCATCGGCGGCTTGCCGGCTTTGGTCAGGCTGTCGTTTTGCGCGTCCAGCAGGGTCTTGATGGTGGAGCCGTTGAGCACTGCGACCTTGTGCCCGGACAAGTCATCCAGGGCCTTGATGCCTTTTGGATTGCCCTTGGGCACCACCACCGACTGGCTGGAATACATGTAGTTAACGATGTCGATCACCTGGCGCCGTTCGGGTTTGTCGAACAGCTGGTCAACGATCATGTCGCATTGCTGGGCAAGCAACGCAGGCACCAGGCCGGAAAACGGAATGACCCGCCATTGCACCTGTTTGTCGCCCAGGCGCTTGGCAACTTCAAGCCCGAGGTCGACGGTGAGACCGCGCGGTTTCTGCGCTTCATCGAAGGACACCAGGGGCGGTGAATCCATCCCGGAGCAGTAGACGAGTTTATCGACTGTCTTCAGGCGCTCCGGCACCTGGGGCGCGGCAGAAGCCCATTGGGTACAGAAGCCGAGGGAGACAGCCATCAACAAGGCGCGGCGTTTATGCATGACCAGACACTCCAGTTCGTTGTTTAACGGGGCAGGACTCAAAGTCAACACACGGACGGGCTTGGGCCCGCCTCTTGTTATTTTTCCGCTTGCAGGAACTGGATCAGCGCCGGCACGGTGCCCTCGATATGCTCGCGCACCACGCCCTCGGCGCGGGCGGCGTCACCGGCACGGATGGCATCAAGGATCACCGCATGTTCCTGGCGGGCGCTGAGGGGTTTCTCGCCATGCTGCAACCACAGGCGCATGGGCGCTTCCACCAGCGAGTACAGCGCCGAGATCTGCTTCATCAAGCGTGGACGGCCACTGAGGCTGCACAGGTATTCGTGAAAAGCGCGGTGGCGGCTGACCCAAGCGGCGCTTTCGTCGCGGTAGTCGTCCATCTCGTCGAGCATGCGCTCCAGTGCGGCCAATTGACGTTCGCCGATGCGTGGGACTGCCACACGCACTGCCAGGCCTTCGAGGGCACTGCGCATCTCGAATACTTCGTGCAATTCATCGATATCCAGGCCGCTGACGACGGCACCACGGTTGGGTCGCAAGGTGACCAGACCTTGGGCATCCAAGCGGCGGAAGGCTTCGCGCACCGGCATGCGGCTCATGCCAATCTCACTGGCGATGTCTTCAGCGATCAGCCGGTCGCCCTTGCGGTAGCGACCACCGCAAATGGCGTCGAGCAGGAAGTTGTAGGCCTCCTCCTCGGCGGTGAGGGGCTGACGGTCAACGTAAGCGGGGGCGAATTGCATTGGCAGCACCTTTTGTATTTTTGTATCCAATTATCCATGAATACAAAAAAGCAGTTTGCGTGCCAGATTATGCAAAGGTGTGCCAAATGGTTGATTTGGATGAAACAGCGGGGGATTTGTCGACAGAGGGTGCGCAATGACGTTGCAGGTGCTTGCTACCAAACAGCACATAAATTGCCCCGTGAGTGGGCACACGTAACAGGTCGCGGGCCACGTCGGGGCAGATGTCTAAACACGGCCCCTGGCCTCAGATCAGGATTGAAGGCAACCGGCCATTTTCAACCGGGTTCGGCCGAGTAGATGATGGTCTGCGCACTGTTTTCAGTGACGGGCGGGCGTGTGAAGTAGGTGTCACCTTCGTCGGTAAGGATCTCGTAGTCGACGTTGCGGGTGTTGCTTGCGTGCTTGATGATTTTCAGCACGCGTTGGAACTTCATGCTTTGCGTACCGTTCTGGTTAGGCCCGGTCAACACGCTGACGCTTTGGAACCAGCCGCTGTGCTGCTTGTTGCCGAGCAGCGCACAGGTCATCGCCTCGAACCGTTCCAGCCGCGTAAACCCCCATAGCGTCTGCTCCTTGACCGCCGCGCCTGGGGTGGCGGCACCGGTAAACACGAAGAGATTGATCGCCGGATTGTCTTCGCAAAAAAAATCATACGGGACCAGGCCGTCGACCATTTTCCTACCGGGTACAAAGCCCTTTTTATGCACCTGAAACATTGTCACCTCCGCTCAATCACTGGCGACCAGTCTAATGAGGGGCGACGTACAGGGCGGTCAAGCCAATGTAATGTCGTGTAAAGATCGCGCACTGTGGAGGTTGATCTCCACGGTCAGCCCGCCCCCCGACTCGTTGCGCGCCTCGATATGGCCGCCATGCATCTGCACCGCCCTCGCCGCAATGGCCAAGCCCAGGCCAAAGCCGACAGTGGCATCACCCACACCGCGTTCGAACGGCTGGAAGATGGTGCTCAGTCGGTCAGGCGCCACCCCAGGCCCAAGGTCGCTGATGCGTACGCTCAAGCGATTAGCTTCGCGATTGACCTGCGCCGACACCTGCACGGTCGTTCCCGGACGGGTATAGCGTACGGCGTTGCGAATCACGTTTTCAAAACAGCGGTACAGCAACTCACCGCTGACACAGGCGATAAACGGCGGGCAAGCCTGCAGGTGAACGCGACAGTCCTTGATACCCGCTTCGAATTGCGCATCGTCGACAATCATCGCCAGCAATTCCACGATATCCACCGGCTCGCGCTCGATGCTTTCAGGGCGGCCCTGCAGGCGGGCCAGGGTCAGCAACGCCTCGATCAGCGTGTCCATGCGTTCGCACTCGCGCTCGATGCGCTCGAGCATTTCCAGGCGTGCGGCGTCCTGGCGCAACAGGCCGATGGCCGCTTGCATGCGCGTCAATGGCGAGCGCAGTTCATGGGAGATGTCGTGCAGCAGATGGTGTTGGGCTTGCACCAACACCTTCAACTGGTTGGCCATGCGGTCACAGTCTTCGGCCAGGTCGACGATTTCATCGCGGCGCTTGCCCATGGAGGGCTTGACCCGGGTTTCGAAACGCCCCTGGGCCACCTCGCTCATCGCCCGGCGCAAGTGCGCCAACGGCCAGGCCAGGTAGTACGCCATGTACCCGCTGAACAGCGCACTCATCAGCGTGCCGATGATCAGCGGGACCTGTTGCCAGGGCCTGCCGCCGTCCTCACCGGGGGCGTGACTCGAGCGCAGTGAAAGCGCCAGGCCTTCCTTGCTGGTCACCGCGCGCTCAAAGGCCGGCTCCGCAGCCGCAGACCCAGCCAGTAACTGGCCGGTGCGGTCATAGATGCCGATAACTTCGTCCGGCGGACGCTCCCATACCGCCAGGAACTGGCCAGCGGCCTGGACACCAAATTGTTCCAGCAGCTTTTGCTCACTTGCGAGGATGGCGCCCACATGCGGGTCGCCCGGGCGGAAGCGGCTCAGCTCCAGCACACCGACCCCGACCAGGAACGTCAAGGTGGTCGCCAGCCAGAACGCCAGGAACAGTTTCCAGAACAGCAGGCTGGGCTTGGTCATTCGGCAATCAACAGGTAGCCCAGGCCACGCACGCTCTGGATCCAGGCCTTGGCGTCCGGGCGCGGCCCCAGCTTCTGCCGGATGCTGCTGATATGCACGTCGATGCGCCGGTCATAGCGGGTCAGCGGGCAACCCAGGGCATTGAGCGATAGATCCTTTTTGCTCACCACTTGGCCGGCGCAGCGGGCCAGTTCTTCGAGCAGGCTGAACTCGGTGCTGGTCACGCCCAGTTCTGCACCATTCCACACGGCCTGGCGCTTGCCGGGCCATAACACCAGCGAACCAGTCTTGATCACCTCGGTGGTGGGCTGACCGACTGCCTGCACCCTGCGCATGATGGCGCGCAGGCGCGCCACCAACTCGCCTGGGGAGCTGGGTTTGGGCACGTAGTCATCAGCACCGAGCTCCAGGCCAGTGATGCGGTCGATGTTGTCGCCACGGGCGGTGAGCAACACTACCGGGACTTGGCTGACGGCACGGATACGCCGCAGTACCTCAATGCCCGAACGCTGCGGCAACATCACATCCAGCACTACGATGCTGTAGCGACCCGACAGCGCCTCGGCCTCACCCGCCTCGCCCGTATGCACGGCCGTGGCCTCGAAGCCTTCGCACTCCAGGTATTGGCGCAGCATTTCAGTCAATTCCTGGTCATCGTCGACTAACAGTACGGAGATCATGACGGGCTCGTCCGGGGGTGGGCGCGCATTATCAGCCTTGCTGCCGGAATCCGGGCCAACCTTTACCTAACTTGACATTCAGTTAACCGCACCAAACGCCGCGCACTCTTATGCTGGCTCTTCACCGGTCGGCGAGTGAACCAAGCGCGCCGGCGCTGCTCGTCGATGTGTTCTGGAAAAGATCTTGATGAATTTTTCGCGCCTGCTCTGCTCGGTTGCGCTGCTGCTCAATGCCTCACTGGCACTCGCCCAAGGCTTCAAAATCTCGGATATTCGAATCAATGGCCTGCAACGGGTTTCGGCAGGCAGCGTTTTCGGTGCATTGCCGCTGAACGTTGGCGATGAAGCCGATGACCGGCGCCTGGTGGATTCCACCCGAGCATTGTTCAAGACCGGTTACTTCCAGGACATCCAGTTGAGCCGCGAAGGCGACGTGCTGATTATCAACGTCGTCGAGCGCCCTTCGGTTGCCAGTATCGAGTTCGAGGGCAACAAAGCGATCGCCACCGATGACCTGATGAAAGGCATGAAGCAATCAGGTCTGAGCGAAGGCGAGATATTCCAGCGCGCCACCCTGGAGGGCTTGCGCAATGAACTGCAGCGCCAGTACGTGGCCCAGGGCCGCTATTCGGCGTCGGTCGACACCGAGGTCGTGCCCCAACCGCGCAACCGCGTGGGCCTGAAGATCAAGATCGACGAAGGCGAAGTGGCATCGATCCAGCACATCAATGTGGTCGGCAATACGGTATTCGCCGACGCCGCCTTGCTCGACCAATTCACGCTAAAGACCAGCAACTGGCTGTCCTTTTTCAGGAACGACGATAAATACGCACGGGAGAAACTCTCCGGCGACCTTGAACGCCTACGCTCCTTTTACCTGGACCGCGGCTACATCAACATGGATATCGCCTCGACGCAGGTCTCCATGACCCCGGACAAAAAGCACGTGTACATCACCGTGAATATCCAGGAAGGCCAGAAATACACGGTGCGCGACGTGAAGTTGAGTGGCGAGCTGAAAGTCCCGCAGGATCAGGTGCAGGCGTTGTTACTGGTGAAAAAAGGCCAAGTGTTTTCGCGCAAATTGATGACCACCACGTCGGACCTGATCACCCGCCGCCTGGGCAACGACGGTTACACGTTCGCCAACGTCAGCGGCACGCCGCAGGTGCATGAAGCGGATCACACGGTCGATATCACCTTCAGCGTCGAGCCCGGCAAGCGGGCTTACGTCAACCGCATCAACTTCCGGGGCAATACCAAGACCGATGATAAGGTGCTGCGACGCGAAATGCGCCAGATGGAGGGCGGCTGGGCCTCGACCTACTTGATCGACCAGTCCAAGGTGCGCCTGGAGCGGCTGGGGTACTTCAAGGAAGTGAACGTCGAGACGCCAGCGGTGACCGGGCTGGATGACCAGCTGGATGTGAACTACGCCGTGCAAGAGCAAGCATCCGGCTCGATCACGGCCAGCGTCGGCTTCGCCCAAAGTTCTGGGCTGATCCTCGGCGGGTCAATTACCCAGAACAACTTTCTCGGCACCGGCAATTCTGCCAGCCTGGGGCTGACCCGGTCGTCCTACCAGAGCAAGTACAACATCGGCTTCACCGATCCCTACTTCACTCGTGATGGGGTGAGCCTGGGTTACAACGCGTTCTATAACAAGACCGACTACAACAAATACTACGATGACGGAGTGTCCTATTACGCCATTAACAGTTATGGCCTGGGCGCCAGCCTCGGCTACCCGATCAATGAGACGTCGCGCCTGAGTTTCGGCTTGACCGCCCAACACGACAGTATCGAACCGGGCACCTACAGCGCCGACGAGATCTACGACTTCATCGAGCGCGAAGGCAAACAGTTCACCAACTTCAAAGCCAACCTGGGCTGGTCGGAATCGACCTTGAACAAAGGCGTGCTGGCGACGCGTGGGCACGCACAAAACCTCAACCTGACGGTGACGGTGCCCGGCAGCGACCTGAGTTTCTACAAAATCGATTACACGGGGCAAACCTTCCTACCGGTCAGCAATAACACCGCCCTGCGTTTGCATACCAAGCTCGGTTACGGCAACGGCTACGGTTCCACCGACGGCTTACCCTTCTACGAAAGCTATACGGCCGGCGGTGAAGGCACAGTGCGCGGCTTTGAGAGCGGCACGCTCGGCCCACGCAGCACGCCGGCGACCGGAACGTATGCCAGTGCCGGCCAGGCGTACTATTCGGACCGGGATACAGAGGCGCTGGGCGGCAATATCCTGATTACCGGCGGCGCG
Organism: Pseudomonas simiae; assembly: GCF_000934565.1. Lineage (NCBI taxonomy): Bacteria > Pseudomonadati > Pseudomonadota > Gammaproteobacteria > Pseudomonadales > Pseudomonadaceae > Pseudomonas > Pseudomonas simiae. The sequence continues at coordinate 3,974,870 of NZ_CP010896.1, forward strand.
GAGTACTTGTTCCCCGTGCCGTTCATCAAGGACAACAAATCCGTGCGCACTTCACTGTTCTGGGATGTGGGCTCGGTGTATTCGGACAAGTGCTACCTGAGCACGACCCAAGGCTGCGGCGGCGTGGACCTGAGCCAGATGGCCAGTTCCGTGGGGGTGGGAGTGACCTGGTACAGCCCGCTGGGGCCGTTGAGTGTCAACCTGGCTTATCCGATTCGCACACCTGAGAACGCAGACAAGCAGGTCTTCCAGTTTTCCATGGGGCAGACGTTTTAAAGGGCCTGATCGACTTTTTCCACTATCAGTGGCGACGCTGAAGCACAATAGCGCCGAATCACTCAGGAGCAATGCTTCATGACTGTCGACTGGCTCAACTTCACACCCTGGTCGTCTCTGGCAGGCGGCGCACTGATTGGCCTGGCGGCCAGCGTGTTCGTCGTCAGCAACGGCCGTATCGCCGGCATCAGCGGCCTGATCGGCCATCTTCTGCAGCGAGAGGGCAAGGGCGTGAGTGAAACAGCACTGTTTCTGCTCGGCCTGCTCGTCGCCCCGCTGCTATGGGGTGCGTTCGCCACGCTACCGTTGATTGAATTCCAGAGCGGCTGGCCCGCATTGATCCTTGCCGGTTTCCTGGTAGGGGTGGGCACGCGGTACGGTTCAGGGTGCACCAGTGGCCATGGAGTGTGCGGCTTATCGCGACTTTCGCCACGCTCAATGGTCGCCACTGCCTGCTTCATGGCCAGCGGTTTCGTTACGGTGTTTGTGCTGCGTCATCTACTGGGAAGTTGAACATGATCAAGGTCACGGCATTCATCGCCGGGTTGCTGTTCGGTTTGGGCTTGCTTCTGGCGGGCATGGCCAACCCGACAAAAGTACTGGCGTTCCTGGATATAGCCGGCGCTTGGGATCCGTCCTTGGCACTGGTTATGATTGGCGCCATTGCCGTGGCGATTGGCCCGCTGACCTGGGCCCGCCGGCACTCCCGTTCACTGCTGGGCGCGCCCATGCAGTTGCCCGCCAAGCGCGGGCTGGACCGGCGCCTGGTGGGCGGCAGCCTGTTGTTCGGCATCGGTTGGGGTATTGCCGGGGTTTGTCCGGGTCCGGCCGTGGCCATTCTGCTGACAGGGCAGTGGCAGGTCATCCTGTTCACGGTGGCCATGCTGGGCGGCATGCTGTTGTTTACGGTACTGGAGAACCGGCGCAGGGGTTAAATCCGCTGAATGGGGACACACTACGATGGCTGCGCAAGCGCCATCATCCTGCGAACACCCCCTTCTCTATCCGTGGATAGGGTAAATCAACCGGCGTGACATGACGCTCTCAGTCAACTCTGACCGCTGTGTACAAGTAACAGCAACGCTCGAGAATTAAAGTTGAAGTGCCAGGGGAAGCTACCCCAGCTCACAACTCCAATAATAGAGCGACGTCAATGAGACTGACACCATCCTTGCCAGCGTGCCTGGCCCTCAGTTGCGTATCACTTGCCGCCTTTGCTGCCGAAGGCCCCCCACCGCCCTCCGTCAGCCAACCCAGCGGTATCAACCTGGGCGGCACCAGCTTCTTCGACGGGTTCGCCGGGCCACCGGGGCTGACGCATCAGACCTATTTGAAGTTCAGTACGTCCAGCAGCATTCGTGACAATGGTGGCAAGGACAACCGCAACTTCGATAACCAGAAGATCAATGTCATTACCCTGATCAACCAGTTCAGCTATTACTCACCGGACACCATCGGCGGCGGCGCACACCTGGGCTGGAGCCTGTTGGTCCCGGTGGTTTCCCTGGACGGCGACTTCGGCGACAACGGCGTCAAACTCAAGGACAACGGGGTCGGCCTGGGCGACGTCACTGTTGGCCCGCAAATCCAGTTCGATCCGCTCCTCAACGCCGAAGGCCGGCCGGTGTTCGTGCAACGCGTGGCCTTCGATACGATCCTGCCCACAGGTAAGTACGACAAACACAAGGACTTGAACCCCGGTTCCCATTACTTTTCCGTCAACCCCTACTGGGCCGCGACCTTGATGCCGGCACCGCGCTGGGAAGTGAGCTGGCGCTTGAATTACCTGTACAACTTCAAGAACGACGATCCCGCGAGCAGCTCGGCACAGTTCTTTGAAGGGCGCCCCGTGCGCGACACCCAATCAGGGCAATCGGCCTGGGCCAACTTTACGGCCTCCTACGAGGTGTACCCGAAAATCTCGGTCGGGATCAACGGCTATTACTTCCGGCAGATTTCCGATGACCGGGTCAACGGCGACCGCCTGAGCAACTCTCGCGAGAAAGTCCTTGGCATTGGCCCCGGTTTGTTCTGGAAGATCACTGAGGACAAGGCGTTCTGGCTCAATACCTATAAAGAAACCGGCGTAGAGAATCGCAGCAAGACCGATTACGCCGTGCAAGTTCGCTACGTTCATAAGTTTTGACTGAGGTGATGTGTGATGAATGCGCTCGACTCCATCGACAGCAAGCAATCACTGGGCGCTATTTGCCTGATGATGGTCATTTCCCTGGGAACGCTGCAGATCCAGCCGATTCTGGGCGGCGCGCTGATTGACCAAGTGGGGGTGCCGCTCAATGCCATCGGCGTGATCTTCGCTGCCGAGCTAATCGCGATGGCCATCGCCTGCGGCGTATGTGCCCTGCTCATGGCCCGTGTCGACCGCCGCCGCTTTGCACGGGTGGCCTTGTTGATACTGGCCGTCGGCAACCTGATCAGCACTCAGGTTCACAGCCAGACGTGGCTGGTGGTCTTGCGGATCATCTGCGGCGCCAGCGGTGGCGCGGTCATGGCGGTGGTGTATGCGACCGCGGCACTGCGCCGGTCCAAAGATGCAACGTTTGCAGTGATCAATATCGGCAACTTGTTATGGGGCATGCTGCTGGTCACCTCGATGCCTCTGCTGCTGCAGGTATTTGGCGTGCGGGGTGCCTTTGGCCTGCTGGCCATCACCAGCCTGCTTGCCGCACTGGGTTGCGGGAGAATCCCCAGGCATTACCCGGACGCCCAACGCATCGCCCATGGCGCGGCCCGACCGTTCGGGGTGACCTCACTGCTGCTGATCGCGCTGTTTGCGCTGCTATTCTTCGGGCATTCCGCTCTATGGGTGTACCAGGAACGAATCGGTAAAAGCCTGGGCCTGGAACCTCAACAGATCGGGGCTATCCTCGGCGGCAGCATCCTGGCGGGTGCCCTGGGTGCAGGCCTTTCCGGGCTCATCGGACGGCGGCTTGGCCTACTGTTCCCGCAACTGTTGAGCTTCGGTGCTGCGTTAGTGGCGACCCTGATCATGGTGTATGGCGACAGTACCGTTGCCTTTGCCACCACGGCGTGCCTGATCCATATGGTGTGGTTTTTCAGCTTGCCCTATCTGCTTTCCATGGCCGCCGAACTGGATCCCTCCGGGCGCCTGGCGGGACTGGGCAACGCCGCGATATTCGTCGGGCAAGGGCTTGGCCCCTTTGGCGCCGCGCTGGTAGTGGGCGAAGGGCATTTCCGCGCGGTGGGCTGGCTGGCCGCCTGCGCTTATGGGCTGGCCTTGATCATCTCGTGCCTGGTGGTGGCTCGCTTCCGTCGCGGCGTTAAGCCCGGCGGGCAGGCCCTGTCAGCCCAATCCGCCTGAACGACGCCACCCAAACCGATCAATGAGATAACGCGATGAATACGCCATTCCCAAACACCCCGGAATTTTCCGGAGCGCTGTATGCGCCGAGCCGCGTCGAGGGCGACGTGTATGACCTTGAAATCGAAGGCGCCCTTCCCGAGGCGATCCGTGGGGCCTTTTACCAGGTGTCACCCGACCCGCAATACCCGCCCATGCTCGGCAACGATATTTTCTTCAATGGCGATGCCTTGGTCAGCGGCTTTTATTTTGCTGATGGCAAGGTCTCGCTGCGCCGCCGCTATGTGCTGACCGATCGCCTGGTCGCTCAGCGCCGTGAAGGGCGCTCGCTCAATGGTGTGTACCGCAACGTCTACACCAACGACCCGCTGGCGGCCAAAAACAACACCACCGCCAACACGTCTGTGATCCCGCACAACAACGTCCTGCTGGCTCTCAAGGAGGATGCCATGCCCTGGGCGTTGGACCCGCAGACCCTGGAGACTCTCGGCGAGTGGAATTTCGACGGGCAGATTGACTCTGCGACGTTCACTGCCCACCCCAAGCTCGACCCCGTCACGGGAAACCTGCTGGCCTTCAGTTACGAAGCCAAAGGCGACGGTACACCGGACATGGCCTATTTCGAGATATCGCCAGAGGGGAAGCTGCTGCATGAAATCTGGTTCCAGGCGCCCTACGCCGCGATGGTCCACGACTTCGCGGTCACCGAACGGTATGTGGTGTTCCCACTAATCCCGTTGACAGTGGACGTCGAACGCATGAAAAAAGGCGGCCAGCATTTCCAGTGGCAGCCCGAGTTGCCCCAGCTGTTTGCCGTGGTGCCCCGTTACGGCCATGCGCGCGACGTGCGCTGGTTCAAAGGACCTAAGGACGGCTTCCAGGGCCATACCCTGAATGCGTTCGATGAAGACGGCAAAGTGTATCTGGACATGCCGGTCACCGGCGGCAACATCTTCTACTTCTTCCCCCAGGCGGACGGTTTCGTACCGCCGCCAGAGACCCTGGCCGCCAGTCTGATGCGCTGGATATTCGACCTGAACAGTGCGCAGGATGAACTACAACCCCAGGCGCTGACGGACTATCCCTGCGAGTTTCCCCGCTGCGATGACCGCTACATCGGCCGCAAGTATGAACATGGATTCATGCTCGCCTTCGATCCAGAGCGCCCGTACAACCCGTCGAACGGGCCGATGCCATTCCAGTTTTTCAACCTGCTGGTTCACCTCAACCTCACGACCGGTGTCACCGATGCCTGGTTTCCCGGGGACAGCGGCTGTTTCCAGGAACCCATCTTCATTCCGCGCTCCGCGCAAGCCAAGGAAGGCGACGGCTACGTAGTCTGCCTGCTCAACCTGATTGCCGAAGGCCGCAGCGAACTGGTGGTGCTGGACGCCACCGCCATGGCCGCCGGCCCCCTCGCACGCATCAAAATCCCGTTCCGCATGCGCATGTCACTGCACGGCTGCTGGGCACCGCACTAAGTCGCGCCACCGCTCCCCCTCTCTCCATGCGACACGCCCGTGGCCCTCCACTTGCTGGAAGGGCGCGGGCTGCCCGGCGTTACAGGGCTGGATCCGATGATCGAACAGAAAACTCACGTTTATTTCGTAATGCAGGATTTATACAAAAATCCCACTTTACAGGATAAATGCTCAAGACTAGATTAAACCCATTGCTGCCATCTCCCGCTTCCTTTTCGAGAGGACACTTCATGAAACTTGCAAGCTTCATTGTTCACGGTCGCACGACCTACGGTGTGGTCGAAGGTGATCAACTGATTGACCTGGAATCGGTCAAATCAACCTTTGGCGCTGACCTCAAGCAAGCCATTGCCGCCAATCGCCTGGGGGAGCTGACACCGGCCGTGCTCGCGCCACTGCCCCGCGTGCCATTGGCCGACGTCACCTTCCTGCCGGTGATCGCCAATCCCGGGAAAGTGCTGTGCATCGGCATCAACTATGCCACCCACGTGCGGGAGACCGGGCGTGACATGCCGACCTATCCGATGATTTTCACGCGTTTCGCCGACAGCCAGGTCGCGCACCTGCAGCCGATCATTCGTCCAAAGGTGTCGCACAAACTGGATTTCGAAGGCGAACTCGCAGTGGTCATCGGCAAAACCGCAAGGCACGTCAACGCAGCGGACGCGCTGGACTACGTGGCCGGTTATGCCTGCTACAACGATGGCAGTGTGCGCGACTGGCAGAAGCACACCCTCCAGTTCGTGCCCGGCAAGAACTTCCCCCAAACCGGTGGATTCGGCCCTTGGATGGTGACCCACGACGAGATCAACGACCCGCAGGAGCTGGAACTGACCACGCGCCTGAACGGCGAAGTGATGCAACACACCCGCACCAGCGACATGATTTTCGACGTGCGCCAGTTGATCGAGTACTGCTCCACGTTCACCGAACTGGCCCCCGGCGACGTGATTGTCAGCGGCACCACTGGTGGCGTCGGTGCCTTCCGTGAACCGCCGGTGTGGATGAAGCCCGGCGACACCGTCGAAGTCGAGATAACCGGCATCGGCCGCCTGCGCAACAGCATCGCCGACGAGCAGTGAGTCATGAATCTACTTGAATCAGAACGCCCGTCGGAGCTGGAAGCCGATAGCAAAGGCTCCAGCCTGGAACGCATGCTGCGGGTGCTGGACCTGTTCACCGAGGCCAGCCCGATCTGGGCGGTGGACGAAATGGGCGCCGCACTGGGTTACACCCGCTCGACCATTTACCGCTACGTACGCGAACTGGCCGAGGCGAGCCTGTTGTTTCAGGTCGAAGCCGGACGCTATGCACTGGGCGCACGGATCATCACCTGGGACCGCCAGCTGCGCCTGAGCGACCCTCTGGTGCGCGCGGCACAGTCGCTGGAACAGGCTCTGCCACGCTGGAGCGAGCAACAGGTATGGCTGATCTGTCGGCTGTTCAAGGACCAGGTGGTATGTATCCACCAGCATGGCGAGTTGTTCAGTGAGGTCAGCTACTCCCGGGGTTCGCCCAGGCCGTTGTTCCTCGGCGCGACATCGAAAGCGATCCTCGCCAACATGACCTCGCGCCAGCACCGCCAGCTGTTCCTGGAAAACCCGGATGAAGTGCGCGCCAGCCACCTGGGCCAAACCTGGGAACAGTTCCGCCGCGCGCTGCAGCAACTGCGTCGCCAGGGCTATGTCGCCAGTGCGGCGGAAATCGATCCCGGCGTCTACGGCCTCGCGGCACCGATTTTCGACAGCGACGGCAAGGTGCTGGGCAGCATCAGTTGCGTGCGTCCGATCCAGGAGCGTGACAACACCCAGGAAGCGCAACAAGGGGAACAGATGCTGACCCTCGCACAGACACTCTCGCAACGCATGGCGGCCCTGACTCAACGCCCCGCGCAGCCGGACTGAAACCTTTGGAAGGGAATAACAATGACAACCCTCAACAGCTTCAGCACTCAAGTCCTGATCATCGGCGCCGGCCCCACCGGACTGACTCTGGCCAACCTGCTTGGCCAGGGTCAGGTGGATACCCTGATCATCGACCGCAAGGCCGGCACCGTGACCGAGCCCCGCGCTGTCTCGATCGACGATGAATCCCTGCGCACCATGCAGGCGATCGGGCTGGATGCCGCCGTGCTACACGATGTGGTGCCGGGCTACGGCGTGCATTACTTCACCCGCCCGGGCGGGCGTTGCTTTGGCAAGGTCGAGCCCACCGGCAAGGTGTATGGTTTTCCCAAACGCAATGCCTTTCGCCAGCCACTGTTCGAACACACGCTGAAGACCGGCCTTGAGCGCTTTGCGAGCGTGACTGCACGCTTCAATCACGAACTGCTGGAGTTCACTCAAGACGCGCACGGTGTGCGTGCCTTGATCAAGGACACCGATGGCCAATTGCTCGACGTCAAGGCCAACTACCTGGTCGCCTGCGACGGCGGCCGCAGCCCGGTGCGCAAGCAACTGGGAATCGAGATGGTCGGGTCGAGCTTCTCCTCGCGCTGGCTGGTGGTCGATACCGACCAGGACGACGACCCGTTCTGGCAGACCCGCGTGTACTGTGACGCCCGGCGCCCGGTGGTGGAAGTACCCGGTCCGCACCGTACGCGGCGTTTCGAATTCATGCTCCGGCCGGACGAAACCGAGGAGCAGGTGCTCAGCCCGCAAAGCCTGCACGTGCTGTTGCGTCCGTTCAAGGGCGATGCACCGGTTTCGATCGTGCGCAAGACGGTCTACACCTTTCATGCCCGCGTTGCAGAGCGCTGGCAGGTGGGCCGCGTATTGCTCGCCGGTGATGCCGCGCACCTGACCCCGCCCTACGCCGGACAGGGGATGAACAGCGGCGTTCGCGATGCTCATAATCTGGGCTGGAAGTTGATCGGCGTACTCAACGGCAAATTGGCCGCGACCGCCTTGCAGTCCTACGAAAGCGAGCGGCGCGGGCATGCCTGGGCCTTGATCAAGTTGGCCCTGAACCTGGGCGTGGTCATGGCGCCGGCTACCGTGCTGCGGGCTCGCCTGATCAGTGCGGCATTCGCGTTGGTCGGCCTGGTGCCGCCGCTGCGCGACTATTTCCTGCAGATGCGCTTCAAGCCAAAACCACGCTTTACCCAAGGCCTGGTGCTGCCCGACGGCAAGGCCGGAAAGCTGGCCTGTGGGCAAATGTTTCCTCAGCCGCTGCTGACCGACGCCCAAGGCCACGCCCAGTTGCTGGACGCGAGCATCGGTGCCGGCTTTGCCCTGATTCAATATGGCGACCCTGCTCGCCAGCGTCTTGATGAACTGCGCCACGGTCTTTGGGATCACCTGGAGGCCAAGCGCATCCTGATCCTGCCTGCGCACTTCCAGGCTCTGCCATCGCTGCCTGGCTGCACCGTACTTCAAGACCATGAGGATGCGCTCAAGGACCTGCTGGGCGACAGCCACACGTTTGTGTTGCTGCGCCCCGATCGCTATGTCGCCGCCCTCTTCGACAAGACCACCCAAGACCAGGCTGCCGCCGCCTTGCAGGCGCTGTTCGGCATCCCCTCGACAAGCGCCTATGCGGATCAACCGGCCATGGCCCCCGTCTACCCCTGAACCTTCAGCCACCGAGGTGTTTATGCAAACCTTGCAGACTTCTACCCCCGCACGCCTGTGTTACCTGCACCTGGCGAGCAAAGCGCCCCAGCAACAAGTTGATTTCTATCGGCGCCTGCTGGACATGAACTGCCTGGCGCAGGCAGACGGCAGTTGGCTGCTCCAAGGCCCGCAACGGGCCATGCTAATCTCGCCCGCCGACCACAGCGGCCTGCTCGCGGCCGCGTACGACCTGGGCAGCCAAGCGCGCTTGAGTGAACTGCGCACGCGCCTGGTGAGCAAGGGCTGTAGCGTCGAAGCGCTCGACTCGCCACTGCTGGAAGCCGGCGCCTTTCAAATCCGCGACCCCCAGGGCCGGCAAACCGTGTTTGGCGTGTCTCTTGGCGCCGTCGCCACCGACCGCAAGGGCATGCCGGGCCGCCTGCAGCATGTGGTGTTCCAGACCACAGAGCTGGAAGCGATGATCGACTTCTACGTCAACACGGTGGGGTTCACGGTCTCGGACAATGTTGTCGATGAGCAGAGCAGCCAGCTCACGACCTGCTTCCTGCGTTCAGACGACGAGCACCACTCGCTGGCGTTTTTCCGCGGTTCGAAAAACGAATGGGATCATCACTGTTACGAAACCAACGAGTGGAATGACATTCGCGACTGGGGCGACCGTTTCGCCAAGGAGCGGATTACATTGTTCTTTGGCCCAGGTCGCCACGGTCCGGGCAATAACCTGTTCTTCATGGTGGTCGATGCCGATCGCAATCGCCTGGAGTTCTCGGCGGAGCTGGAAATCACCGAAGCCAGCCGCGCGCCAGGCGTCTGGCCCCAAGAGGAATACACCCTCAACTCCTGGGGACGCGCCTGGATACGCAGCTGAAAAGACACACTTCAAAGGGTCTGCCCTCACCTACCCTCAATCAACGCGGCTACCTGCCTAAGGTAAGACAATGACAATTCCAACCTTCGCGACCTACGCCATCAGAGGCGACCAATACATCAACGGCACCTGGCGCACAGGTCGTTCGACACGACGCCTGGATGACCGTAACCCGTTCAACGGCGAACGCTTGCTGGAGATGCCACTGGCCTCGGTGGCTGACCTGGATGACGCCTACCAGGCGGCCCAGCGCGCACAGACCGACTGGGCAGCGCTGCACCCGACCCAGCGCAGTGCGCAGCTGGAAAAACTCGCTCAGGTCATCCAGGACCGCAGCGAAGAAATCATCGACTGGCTGATCCGTGAGTCCGGCAGTACCCGTATCAAGGCGGGGATGGAATGGCAGTTCACCCTCAACCTGGTTCGCGAGTGCGCAACGCTGCCGATGCAGGTTGAGGGGCGAATCCTGAGCAGTTACAAGCCTGGCGAACAGAGCTTCGTGTTTCGCGAGCCGCTGGGCGTGGTCGGTGTCATCAGCCCCTGGAACTTTCCACTGTACCTGAGCATGCGCTCGGTGGTGCCGGCCCTGGCGCTGGGCAATACCGTGGTGCTCAAGCCCGCCAGTGACACGGCGGTCACCGGAGGCCTGCTGATTGCGCACCTGTTCGAAGAAGCCGGGTTCCCCGCGGGTGCGCTGAATGTGGTGGTCGGCGCGGGCTCGGAGATTGGTGATGCATTCGTCGAGCACCCGATACCAAGCCTGATCTCCTTCACCGGTTCCACCGACGTGGGCCGCAATGTCGGACGCATCGCCACCGGCGGCAAGCACATCAAGCGCGTGGCGCTGGAATTGGGCGGCAACGCACCGCTGGTGGTCCTGGACGATGCGGACATCGAGATCGCGGCGCATGCCGCCGTGGTCGGGCGCTTCCTGCATCAGGGCCAGATCTGCATGAGCGTCAACCGCGTCATTGTCGATCGTTCGCTGTATGCCGACTTCGCGGCGCTGGTGGTGGAGCGCGTGCGCAACCTCAAGACCGGTGACCCGGCCAAGCCCGATACGGTGATCGGGCCGGTGGTCAACCAGAGTCAGCTCGATGGCCTGCTGGGGAAGATCGACGCAGCCGAGCGTGCCGGTCTCAAGCAACTGTGTGGTGGCCAGGCGCAAGGGCTCGTGCTGCCAGCCCATGTCTTCGGCGAAGTGGGCCCCGAGCAGGCATTGGCCCGCGATGAAACCTTCGGCCCGTTATTGCCATTGATGATTGCACACAATCAGGCCCACGCCCTGGAGTTGGCCAATGCAAGCGAGTACGGTCTATCCAGTGCCGTGTTCACCCGGGACATGGCGCGCGGCCTGAGTTTTGCGCGTGGCATCGTGGCGGGCATGACCCATATCAACGACATCACCGTCGACGACCAACCCAATGCACCGTTCGGTGGCGAGAAGAACTCCGGCCTAGGGCGCTTCAACGGTCACTATGCCTTGGATGAGTTTACCCGGGCCCATTGGGTCACCTGGCAAGCGGGGAGCCATCGCTACCCGTTCTGATCGCATGCCAGAATCGGGCAAGGCGCCCTCCTTGCCCCTTCAGCCATAACAAAAAGACAGAAGGCGAAACCAATGAACAACCTAGCCTGTGTGTCCACCGATCAGGTCGTTCGCTCTGACCGGCTGATGAAGTGGAAAGAGTTCATGAGCGATCACCTGGGCCGCACGCCTGAGTATATAAAGCGCCTGGAAGCCACCCATATCGACCCGTTGCACAACGGTAACTTCCAGGGGCGGCTGGAATATGGCGACCTGGGCCAGCTGCGTTTCTGCCGCATGACCGCCAGTGCCCATCGCTATTCACGCCACTTGAGCAAAGCACTCGATGTCGTCGACACGCCGCGCATGTTGATCCTGCAAGTTGCCGGTGTCAGCCACTTCGAGCAAGGACAGCAAAGCAGTACCGTCGCACCGGACGAAATGCTCCTGGTCGATTGTGGCAAGCCCTTCAGCGTTACCAGTACCCAGGGTTGCGAACACTTTATCCTGCTGTTCCAAGGCGCCGCCGGCCAACTGACACAGACCGGCGACATGCACTTGAGTGGCCGCAACGGGCTGGGGCGCATGCTGATGCACCTGATCAGCGACGCTTACCATCAATACCCCTTGCTCAACAGCCAGTCGGCCGGGCTGATCGGCGACAGCATCGCCGGGTTGCTCAACAATGCCTTGAAGAACAAGCAAGATGAAAAGCAACTGGACCACGACTTCCGGTTCTTCAAACAGAATCGCCTCAAGGCCTATATTGAGCGCCACCTGGCGGACCGCGACCTCAGCATTGAGCGCATCGCCAATGCTGAACAGTGCTCGGTGCGCAGCTTGCACCGGGCCTTTCAGGATGAATTGGGCTGCAGCGTCAGCGAGTATATCTGGCAGCGTCGGTTGTCCCGATGCGCCGAGGACCTGCGCAACCGCGAACAGGCCCATCGCTCACTCACCGAGATCGCCTATGCCTGGGGCTATGGCAGCAGTTCACATTTCAGCCGGCACTTCAAATCGACATTCGGTATGTCACCACGACTGTTCCGGGAAACGGCCAGCGACAACCGCACTCAATCGCCAGCCGTTTGAGCGCGAAGCCTCTCAATTGCGGCGCAAAAGGGTATTCGGCGCAACGCCAAAGGCCTTGCGAAAGGCATGGCTGAAGTGGGAGAAGTCGGAAAACCCGAAGTCCAGCGCCGCCTGGGACACGCTGCGCACCTGACCGCGCTCGATCGCTTCACGGCTCGCATTCAGGCGCTCTTTCCAGATCTCGGCAACGGGGGTCTTCTGGTATCGCGCGAACGCGCGCGTGACAGTTCGCGTGGACACATTATGAGCCTGCGCGATGACGTCAATGGATAGGTCCGGCTCGGTCAAGTGCCGTTGGATGTACTGCATGATACGACCGTAGAGGTCGAGTTCCTGGTGGGTTGTCTTCAGGTCCTGGAGTTCCAGGCTTATCACCAGCAGGTCGATCAATGCGCCGGAATAACGATTCGAGATGTGCTCATCCTGCAACGACATCGGCGAGCTCGCGGCCTGACGCAACATTTCACGCAAGGGCACGACGCCGGGGCGGCGGTCGTCGAGGACCATCGCCGTGTAATCGGCGATTCGTGGCAGACGCTCGGTCAGTAAGGCTCGCGGAATACGGACCAAGTGGTTTTCGGTACCACCGAAACTGAATCGAAACGCCTGTGTTGCGTCATAAAGAAACAGATTTCCAGCTGCCAGGCTGGCTTTTCTTCCTCCTTGCTCAATTTGCCCATGGCCATTTCGGGAGAAGCCCAACCATAAATCTTCAGCCGGGCCGCTGCGCAGGTGACGCTCTGAGCGCTCCCAGTAATGCAGCGGCGAAGACAGCGAACAGATGTCCAGGTCGCCGAGCGTATTGATCGCGAGCGCGCCATCAAAACTGCTCTGGGACAAGGGTTTGCTGTCTGCTGCCAGGCAATGGCGGCACACCACTTCCTTCCAGTAATCAAAGCGACGGGGGGCCGACACTGCAAGGGTCGAATACTGCGTGCTCGGGTTCATGTCACTGACCTCGACATCAATGCAAAAGGCGCTCGATAAGGGGTAACTTGCGGTCAACTGTCCCCCATCAAAAGCAATTTGCAGGCCAAACACCGCTGCAGGCCGTCCAGTCACACTGCCGTGCGATGCCCCTCGCAACGCGCCTCAGGCCGCAGGCGGTTGCCTGTGCCGTTATCCCCATTTAGAGGCACAGCCCGTCACGCGGTCGGCCCAAGTGCACCAACGCGGACCACGGCGCAATGTCAGTTTCTGCAATGTCTTTTCCAACCAAACGGTTGTCCCGTCGAACAAAGCGCCCCCTCGCCACCCAGCCTAATTTCCACCTCACAGCAGCTCATACCCCGCTGATGAGGCACGCCATGTATCGACACTATTCACAACGACGGGCTGATTCCTCCTGGTTTCTGCAGAGGCGCGACCTGGTCCCTGAAGAGTCGGCGTATTGGTTGATTGAATGGGGAGCCATGACGCTGCTGCACCGACGGCAAGTCGTCAAACGCGACCTGCCGCCGAAGCGCTGATGCCCACCCGTAGGCCTGAACGAAAATAACGAGGAGCTCACCATGGAATCTGCAATCGACACACATCTCAAATGCCCACGCACCCTGTCACGCCGGGTGCCCGACGAATATCAACCGCCGTTCCCGATGTGGGTCGCGCGCGCTGACGAGCAACTTGAACAAGTGGTGATGGGATACCTCGGCGTGCAATATCGCGGCGACGCCCAGCGCGAGGCCGCGTTGCAGTCAATGCGCCACATCGTCGGCAGTTTCAGTCTGGCCGATGGCCCGCAGACCCATGATTTGACCCACCACACCGACAGCAGTGGGTTTGATAATTTGATTGTGGTCGGGTACTGGAAAGACCCTGCCGCCCACTGTCGCTGGTTGCGCTCACCCCAGGTAAATGACTGGTGGAATTCGCCGGATCGGCTCAGTGACGGCCTGGGCTATTTCCGCGAAATCACCGCCCCACGCGCCGAACAGTTCGAAACCTTGTACGCCTTCCAGGAAAACTTGCCCGGTGTCGGCGCGGTCATGGATAGCACCAGTGGCGAGATCGAGGAACACGGTTACTGGGGCTCGATGCGCGACCGCTTCCCGATCTCTCAGACGGACTGGATGAAACCTACCAGTGAGCTGAAAGTGGTCGCGGGTGACCCTGCCAAGGGTGGGCGGGTCGTGGTCATGGGGCATGACAACCTCACGCTGATCCGTTCAGGCCAGGACTGGGCGGATGCCGAGGCGGACGAACGCTCGCTGTACCTGGATGAAATTTTGCCGACCTTGCAGGACGGCATGGACTTCCTGCGTGACAACGGGCAACCCCTGGGCTGCTACAGCAACAGGTTTGTGCGCAATATCGATATCGACGGTAACTTTCTCGACGTGAGCTACAACATCGGTCACTGGCGCTCGGTGGAAAAACTCGAACGCTGGGCAGAGTCGCACCCTACCCACCTGCGTATTTTCGTGACGTTCTTCCGTGTGGCCGCGGGTTTGAAAAAGTTACGGCTGTACCACGAAGTGTCGGTGTCAGACGCCAAGAGCCAGGTATTCGAGTACATCAACTGTCACTCGCAGACCGGCATGTTGCGCGACGCGCTGTCGCCAACCGCCTGAGTGCCGTCGGCACTTCTCCCCCATTTCCTACTTCCTTGCCACCCTCCCCGGGTGGCGTGGTTTCCTGTGCGAGGAATAAAAAAATGAACAAGATCCGCCTGCTGACACTTTCCACCCTGTTGCCCGCACTTCACGCGAACGCCGGTGAAGTAGCCCCTGGCGACTATGAGCAATACCCGGTCGGCGCGACCATCGGTGCGATTTATTACCAGCACTCCACCACGGACTCGGCTTACGCCAACGGGCACAAGGTCAGCTCCGACTACAGGTTGAGCTCAGACGTCGGCATTCTGCGTCTGCTCCACGTCTACGCACTCAGCGACACAGTCACCATCGACCCGCAATTCCTGCTGCCCTTCGGGCACGTCTCCAGTGGCGGTGACGCCTCGACGCTGGGCAGTACCCGCGGCGTCGGCGACTTGATCCTGACCGCGCCGGTCAAGTGGCGGCTCAACGAAGCCCGCGACACCCTCAGTATCGCCCCCTATCTGTATGTACCCACTGGCACTTATGACAAGGATGACGCGCTCAATATCGGTGAGAACCGCTGGAAGTTCGAACTGCAGAGTGCCTACGTCAAGCACTTCACAGAAAAATGGGCAATGGACTTGGTCGGCGGCGCAACCTGGTATGGCGACAACACCGACTATGGCGCAAATGCCGACCGTCTGAAGCAAGACGTTTCCTATGCAGCACAGATCATGGGGCGTTACATGCCTGACGCTACCACAGCGTTTGGTATCGGCTTCGGGCGCACCTGGGGAGGTGAGACCAACGTCGAGCACGTCAATCAGGATAACGAGTTGGGTACAACCAACTTCCGCCTGACAGCGACCAAATTCGTCACCCCCCAAGACCAGATCCAGCTGCAGTTGGGCAAGGATCTGTCAGTGGACAACGGCGCCAAGGAAGACTTCCGCATGAACCTGCGCTACGCCCGCGTATTTTGACGCAAGCGTCCACCGGACAGCGGCCCCAGCCCTCTGTTGCCTTGGCGCAGGGCTGTCCGGCTCAGCCAAGTCGCTGTCTTTTTCAACCAAGCCTTCGACTGGAGGCGCGGACTATCTTGAGCACCAGGCCCACTGACCTTGATGAGCATGCAGTGCTCTTCGGCCACAGACGATAAGGACAGCCCCACCATGGCAATCGTTCGCCCCACCCTTGAGCAGTTATTGGATATCGCCAGCCGCCTGCACATGCAGCTCAGCCCCGAGCATGCGCGGGAATACTTGCCGCTTATGCAGGCGAGCTTTGACGCCTACGACCTGATTGACGAGTTGCCCGATTTCATTCCACCGGTACGTTACGAACGCAGCTCGGGCTATCGTCCATCGGCTGCACACAACCCACTCAACGCCTGGTACGTGCGAACGGAAGTCAGCGGTGCCCGTGACGGCAAACTGGCGGGTAAAACGGTCGCACTCAAAGACAACATTTCACTGGCTGGCGTGCCCATGATGAATGGTGCCAAGCCACTGGAAGGCCACGTTCCATCGTTCGACGCCACTGTGGTCACTCGGTTACTGGACGCGGGCGCAACCATCCTCGGCAAGGCGACGTGCGAGCATTACTGCCTGTCAGGTGGCAGTCACACTTCCGATCCCGCACCGGTTCACAACCCTTATCGTCATGGGTTTGCCTCGGGTGGATCGTCTTCCGGCAGCGCGGCGCTGGTCGCCGCGGGCGAGGTCGACCTCGCAGTCGGCGGTGACCAGGGCGGATCGATCCGGATTCCTTCCGCATTCTGCGGCACTTACGGGATGAAACCTACGCACGGTCTGGTGCCTTACACCGGGATCATGGCCATCGAAGCGACCATCGATCATGCCGGCCCCATCACCGCCAATGTGAGAGACAACGCCTTGATGCTGGAGGTCATGGCCGGCGCGGACGGGCTTGATCCCCGGCAAGCCGCGCCCCAGGTCGACACGTACAGCGATTACCTGGCACGCGGTGTGAGCGGTCTGAAGATTGGCGTCCTGCGCGAAGGCTTCGAATTGGCCAACCAGGATCCACGCGTTGCGTCGTCGGTCCGCAATGCCATCGCACGGTTTTCGCAACTGGGCGCGCAGGTCGAGGAGGTGTCGGTGCCTGAGCACGCGATCGCCGGGGCGCTGTGGCACCCCATCGGCTGTGAGGGTCTGACGATGCAGATGATGCACGGCAATGGGGCGGGTTTTAACTGGAAAGGGCTGTATGACGTGGGCTTGCTGGACAAGCAAGCCGGATGGCGCGATCAGGCGGATGACCTGTCCGCCTCTCTCAAGCTGTGCATGTTCGTCGGCCAATACGGTGTCGAGCGCTACAACGGGCGTTTCTACGCCAAGGCGCAAAACCTCAGGCGCCTGGCTCGCTCGGCCTATGACGCGGCCTTGGCGCGCTATGACCTGCTGGTGATGCCTACCGTCCCGATCATTGCCCAGCCGCACCCGGAACCGGATTGCTCGATCACTGAGTACGTGGCGCGAGCACTGGAAATGATCGGCAATGCCTCCGCCCAGGACATCACGGGCCACCCGGCGATGTCGATCCCCTGCGGTCTGGTAGACGGTCTGCCTGTCGGGCTCATGTTGGTGGGCAAGCACTATGCCGAAGGCACGATTTATCAGGCTGCCGCAGCGTTCGAGGCGGCTGTCGACTGGAAAAACTGTTAGCCGGCCCCCCGCAGCGCAAAAAAGACCAAGCCGCCAGGCGCTGCCTAGACGCTCAATGATGAGGAATAAACCGATGACCACTCCTGAGAGAAACACATCAACCCCGGGCGAACGAGCACAAGCGTTACTGCAAGTGCTCAAGCAGAAGGACCTGATCCCCGACGGTTACATCGAGCACATGACGCAACTGATGGCCCACGAATGGAGCCCGGAAAATGGTGCGCGGGTTGTGGCCAAGGCCTGGGTAGACCCGCAGTTTCGTGAACTGTTGCTAAGGGATGGCACCGCAGCGTGTGCCCAGTTTGGCTACACCGGCCCGCAGGGTGAGTACATTGTTGCCCTGGAAGACACGCCCACTCTGAAAAACGTGATTGTGTGCAGCCTCTGCTCCTGCACCAATTGGCCCGTCCTCGGCTTACCACCGGAGTGGTACAAGGGCTTCGAATTTCGTGCCCGGCTGGTGCGCGAAGGGCGCACTGTCCTGCGGGAATTGGGCACGCAACTGCCGGACGACGTCACCATCAAGGTGTGGGACACCAGCGCCGAAAGCCGCTATCTGGTGCTGCCTGTACGGCCGCAAGGGAGCGAGTCCATGGATGAAGAGGCGCTTCGAAAATTGATCACCAAGGATGTCCTTATCGGCGTGGCGCTACCGCACGTCGCGTAACCGGGGCGCTTTGTTTCTTTCACTTTTCAGAGGTATTCACAATGGATGGTTTTCACGATCTCGGTGGTTTTCAGGGCTTTGGCAAGGTCCCTCACACCATCAATAGTCTGGACTACAAACAGGTATTCAAGCAGGACTGGGAACACCTGGCCTACAGCTTGATGTTTATCGGTGCCGATCACTTGAAAAAGTTCAGCGTGGACGAAGTGCGCCACGCCGTAGAACGCCTGGATGTCCGCCAACATGTCGGCACTCAGTACTACGAACGCTATGTCATTGCGACCGCCACCCTGCTGGTCGAAACAGGCGTCATCACCCAGGCAGAACTCGATCAGGCCTTGGGCTCCCCCTTCAAGCTGGCGAACCCTGCTCATGCCGAAGGTCGCCCGGCGATCACCGGTCGACCGCATTTTGAGGTGGGCGACCGGGTCGTCGTGCGAGACGAGTACGTGGCCGGGCATACCCGCATGCCAGCCTATGTGCGTGGCAAGGCAGGCGTGGTGCTGCACCGCACATCGGAGCAGTGGCCGTTCCCGGACGCGATTGGCCATGGCGACGTGAGCGCGGCGCACCAGCCGACCTACCATGTCGAGTTTCGCGTAAAGGATCTCTGGGGTGATGCGGCAGACGATGGGCTGGTGGTGGTCGATCTTTTCGAAAGCTACCTGGACCACGCCGATGTCGCTCAAGCGGTGAAAGCATGATTGACGGCGCCCTGACAGGCCGACTGCCGGTGACGGTGCTTTCCGGCTTCCTCGGCGCCGGCAAAACCACCCTGCTCAACCATATCCTGCGCAATCGCGAAGGCCTCAGGGTGGCGGTCATCGTTAATGACATGAGCGAGGTCAACATTGATGCCCAGGAGGTGCAGCGCGATGTGTCACTGCACCGTGGCAGCGATGAGTTGATCGAGATGAGCAACGGCTGCATTTGCTGCACGCTGCGCGCCGATTTGCTTGAGCAGATCAGTGCGCTGGCGCGCCAGCAGCGTTTCGATTACCTGCTCATTGAGTCCACCGGGATCTCTGAGCCGATGCCGGTCGCGGAGACGTTCGCCTTCCTGGACGCCGAAGGCTTCAGCCTCAGCGAGTTGGCACGGCTCGATACCTTGGTGACAGTGGTCGATGGCAGCCGTTTCCAGGCGCTGCTTGAGTCACCGGACACCGTGCCCCGCGACGACGCACAGGAGGACACGCCCCAGCGCCCTCTAACCGACCTTCTGATCGAGCAAGTGGAGTATGCCAACGTCATTCTTGTCAACAAAATGGACTTGATCGATGAGCCTGGCTACCAGGCCTTGCGCGGAATCCTCGCAGGCCTTAACCCGTCCGCGCGGATCGAGCCAATGACTCAGGGTAACGTTGAGCTATCCCACATCCTCGGCACCCATCTGTTTGATTTACCCAGCCTTGCGGCGTCGCCGGGCTGGATGAAGACAATGGAGGCCAGCGACGCACCGGCCTCCGAGTCGGATACCTATGGCGTGACGTCCTGGGTGTACCGCGAGCGCGCCCCTTTTCATCCGCAGCGATTGTTCGATTTCCTCCTGCGACCCTGGTGCAACGGGCGCCTGTTGCGCAGCAAAGGTTACTTTTGGTTGGCCAGCCGCCACCTTGAAATCGGCCTGCTGGTGCAAAGCGGCAAGCAGTTCCAGTGGGACTATGTCGGGCGCTGGTGGACCTTCATTGAGCCGTCGCAATGGCCACGGGATGAATATCGGTTGCAAAGCATCATGGCCAAGTGGGACAGCATTGTCGGGGATTGCCGGCAGGAATGGGTCTTCATCGGCCAGGATCTGGATACCCATAGGTTGCAACACGAGCTCGACAACTGCCTGCTGAGTGCTCAGGAAATCGCCGCAGGCCCGTCGGCCTGGCAAACCCTGCCGGGAGCGACAGACTTTGACACCCGGGCCTTGTCGGCATGCCCGTCCCCCCTCTTGCAGGCGGATCCCCTTTGAACGAGGTAGAGGTGCTCCATGCTTTTTTTCAGCAGAACCACCCGTTGGGTACTGGCGCCGCTCGCCGAGAGGCTGGAGCAGCCAGACCAGCCGAGCATGCCGTTATCATCGAACAACCCGTTATTGCGCCGCATTCTGTCAGGCGTCGATCAATTGCTACAGGAGCGGCGTGCCTTGGAGGAGCAAGCACGTGCACTGACATTGAAAGTCAGCCAATTGGACGAACGTCTGGCCTGCCGCGACAAGCATTTGCGTCATGTGGAGACGCGCTGGGCACTGATCACCCAGGGTGCAGATGAACTGTTCTGGACACTGGATCTGGCTGCAACCGCCGCCCCCGGGCCGGAGTGCGCAATGGAGTGGTCGGGGTCGGCGTCAATCCAGGCCCAAGGTATTGATCAGCTCGGCCGTTGGAGCGAACAGTTACACCCCGCTGACCGGCAACCGCACCTGGAAGCGCTTGCCCGGCATCTTGCCGATCGCAGTGGGCGGACGCCCTTTGCGCTCGATGTGCGCCTGAAGTCCGCATCAGGCAGTGACTATCGCTGGTGCAGGGTCAGCGGTAACGCAAGTCGTGATCCTCAAGGCGTACCTCTCGCCATCGGTGGAACCCTTCGTGACATTCACGAACAACACCTGCACAACGAGACACTTGAACTGGCGGCCACACGTTTCGACATTTCCCGGGAAATGCTGCACGACGGGCTCTGGGACATCGAGGTTGTGGCCGGCGACCCTGCGAACCCGAAAAATACCATCTGGTGGTCGTCGCAAATGCGCCGACTGCTGGGGTGCAGCACGGTTGAAGAGTTCCCCAATACCCTGGAAAGCTGGACCTCGCGCCTGCATCCCGACGACAGCGAACGGGCGATCGCAGCGTTTGTTGCCCACGTTGAAGACCGCAGCGGCAAAACACCGTTTGATGTGGATTACCGACTCAAACATAAAAGTGGCACTTACCGCTGGTTCCGCGGCCGGGGGCAAACGCGCCGCGCATCGGACGGCTCCCCGCAGCGAGTGGTGGGTGCCATTACCGATATCCATGCCCACCATGAAGAAAGCACGATGCGTGAGGCGCAGGCGGAACAACATCGCGTGATGCAGGAAACGCTCAGCAAGTTGACGCACATTGTCGCCACCATCCAGGGCATTGCCAGCCAAACCAACCTGCTCGCCTTGAACGCCGCCATTGAGGCGGCGCGCGCAGGCGAGGCCGGGCGCGGGTTTGCCGTGGTCGCTGATGAAGTCCGCAAGCTGGCCACTCGGACCAGCCAGGCCACACAGCAAGCGGCCGAAATGATGGACAGCTAGCCACATCAAAGCGCGCGCACTGGGCGTGTGCACACCGAACATCTACCAACAATAACAATCAGGTACGTTATGCGTGATTACGACTCGGCAGTGACCTCTTTCAATTATCGACAACTGGCCGCCCAGGACTTGCACGGCGAGCTGACGGCCATGAACGCCTGCATCGAATGCTGCGACCGGCACGCCCTGGGTGATGCCGTGGCGTTGTACTGCGAAACGCCGGATGGCCGCGCCACGCACCACACGTTCAGCGAACTGCAGGCCCACGCTGCGCGCTTCGGCAACTTTTTGCGCGAGCAAGGGGTCAAGCCGGGAGAGCGTGTAGCGGGCCTGATGCCACGCACGGTTGAACTGTTGATTGCCATTTTGGGGACCTGGCGCATCGGCGCGGTCTACCAACCGCTCTTCACCGCATTCGGCCCCAAGGCGATCGAGCAGCGATTGGGTTGCTCCGAGGCGCGCTGGATTGTGACCGATGCCCATAATCGCCCCAAGTTGGACGACGTCATTGACTGCCCACGCATCATCGTGACCGGCGCAGGCCCACGCAACCCGGACGATTACGACTTCTGGACCGTTTTGGATCGCCAACAGGCCGATTGTGTACCCGAGTTGCTGGACGCCAGTGCGCCGTTCCTGCTGATGTGTACGTCAGGCACCACAGGGCCGGCCAAGCCGTTGGAGGTGCCCTTAAGCGCCATTCTGGCCTTCAAGGGCTATATGCGTGATTCGATTGACCTGCGAGAGGACGACCATTTCTGGAACCTCGCCGACCCCGGATGGGCCTATGGTTTGTATTACGCGGTGACCGGCCCGCTGGCATGTGGCCGTGCCACGCTGTTCTATGACGGCCCGTTCGCGGTGGACAGTACCTGCCGGATCATTACCAAGTATGCGATCACCAACCTGGCCGGCTCGCCGACCGCCTACCGCCTGCTGATCGCGGCGGGGGCTGCGTTCGCCGACACCGTGCGTGGTCGCCTGCGTGTCATCAGCAGTGCCGGCGAGCCGCTGAACCCGCAGGTCATCCGTTGGTTTGCCGACGAACTCGGCGTGGTCATCCACGACCATTATGGCCAGACTGAAATCGGCATGGTGCTGTGCAACCACCACGGCCTGCGTCACCCGGTACGTGAGGGTTCAGCTGGTTATGCGGTTCCGGGGTACCGGATTGTCGTGCTGGATGATGCTCATCGGGAACTGCCGCCGGGCCGGCCAGGCGTGCTGGCGGTGGATCGCGAGCGGTCGCCCCTGTGTTGGTTCGAGGGCTACTTCGGAATGCCCACCCAGGCTTTTGTCGACCGTTATTATTTGAGCGGCGATATCGTGGAGTTGAATGACGACGGCAGTATCAGCTTCGTGGGCCGTAACGACGACGTGATCACTACCTCCGGCTATCGCGTCGGACCTTTCGATGTGGAAAGTGCGCTGATCGAACACCCTGCGGTGGTTGAAGCCGCCGTGATTGGCAAACCGGACCCGCAACGCACCGAGTTGATCAAGGCGTTCGTCGTACTGAACAGTCAAAGCCTGCCAAGCACCGAGTTGGCGGAGGTCCTGCGCCTGCATGTCCGGCAACGCCTGGCCGCGCACGCGTACCCGAGGGAAATCGAGTTCGTCGAACACCTGCCCAAAACACCCAGTGGCAAATTGCAGCGGTTCATTCTGCGCAACCAGGAAATCGCGAAGCAGCAGGCGTTCGACACATGACTCAAGGCTACGGCCGTCGGGTGTGGCTGCGTGTGCGCAACACAGCGTGCGCACTGTGCTAAGCCGCTCTGAATTCCAGCGCAGAGCCCTGGAGTTGTTCCAGCAGCGCAGTTTCAGTCAGGTCAGCATGCGTGAACTGGCGGCGCATATCGGCATCACTCCGGGGGCGATTTATCACCATGTAGAAAGCAAGGAAGCACTGCTTTTCGAGTGGCTGATGGAGCTGTATCAGACGTTGTTGTCGCACGTTGAGCTGATCAAAAAACGAAGATTGACGCCCGCGCAACGTCTGACAAAACTGATCGAAGGCCACCTTCGATTGCATGAACACATGGCCGGGCAGTTTAAGTTGGCCGTCATGGACACCGGCTGCCTGAACGCGCCGATGGAAGAAAGTGTACGGCGATTGAGGGAGGCTTATGAGTCGGAAATACTGAGCTTGGTCGGGCAGCTATGCCATCAGCCTGGTGGCCCCTTGCGCGAAGGCGCACTGCAGGCAATCGTGCCCATGCTGAACAGCCTGCCTGCATGGCTGAGCCCCAGGATGGAGAAAGCCCAGCGTCGGGTCATCGCCCAGGCCATCGTCAATGCTGTCGTCCAGGCGATAAAGGCCCTGCCTTGAACCAGGTAGCGCCTGGGCGCCTGATGATCAGGCCGTCGCCCTGATTCAAAGGTCCTCAGATGCTCAGGAGTTCGGCCACGGGAAAACGATGGGTGGTCTTCATTTCTCGCAGTGACAGGTTCGACCGGATACTCAATACACCCGGCAGCTTCCTCAGCACTTTTTCAACGAATCGGCTGTAGCTGTCCAAATCTCTCGCGACCACTTGAAGTAAAAAATCCGCCTCGCCCGTTGTGTTGTGACAACTGAGTACCTGCGGCGCCGACGCTATGATTTTCTCAAACTTTTCCGTGGCTTCTTCACTGTGATCACTGCAGGAAATCTGCACGAAAGCCATCACCCCCAGGCCCAGTTTTCTGCGATTCAGGATGGCTTGATACCCCTCGATCACGCCGCACTCCTCCAGGCGTTTCTGTTTACGCCAACACGATGCTTCACTGAGGGAAAGTTGCTCCGCCAACTTGACATTCGAGAGTCGCCCATCTCGCTGCAGTCGCTCCGATATCGCAATATCCACCTTATCCAAACGCTCAAACATGGTTGATCCTTTCAATTATGTGCCGGATAACGGAGATTAATTTCATTTATCGCCCACTATCAACTGGAATCTGAAAAGCAATTTCAAGGCATTCGCACATAATGGATCAGCGTTGATTCGAGCCGCCCCGCGCAAGAAATCGAACGAATACAACGTCGTGTCTATCCGAGCAGAGGTGATTTTCATGAAAGCAGTTGTCTACGAAGCCTTTTCCCAACCGCCGCGCTTGATGAACGTCGAAGACCCGACGCCGGAGCGTCACGGCGTGGTCGTACAGGTGCGGGGCACCGGCGTCTGCCGCAGCGACTGGCACGGCTGGAAGGGGCATGATCCGGACATCCAACTGCCGCATGTTCCCGGGCATGAGCTTGCCGGCATCGTGACGGAAGTTGGCAGGGACATCACCCGGTGGAAGGTCGGCGACCGTGTAACGGTGCCCTTTGTCGGCGGGTGTGGCGCGTGTCCCGAGTGCAACAGCGGTAACCAGCAAGTCTGCAATACGCAGTTTCAACCGGGCTTCACTCATTGGGGGTCGTTTGCGCAATTCGTCGGTATACACCAGGCCGACCTGAACCTCGTCGCACTCCCGCAGAACATGGACTTCGCCACTGCTGCGAGCCTGGGCTGCCGCTTCGCCACGTCATTCCGCGCCGTCGTTGACCAAGGCAAGGTCAGCGCCGGACAGTGGGTCGCGGTGCATGGCTGCGGAGGTGTGGGCCTGTCCGCCGTGATGATCGCCCAGGCCCTTGGCGCGAATGTCATCGCCATCGATATTTCGCCGGAAAAACTCGAACTGGCACGCACGCTCGGCGCCGTTGCCACCCTGAACGCACACAGCGTGGCGGACGTCACCGAAGCCGTGCTGGAAATCACCCAGGGGGGCGCCCACGTATCGCTGGACGCATTGGGCCATCCCACCACCTGCTTCAACTCCATCAACAACCTGCGCCGTCGAGGCAAGCACGTCCAGGTAGGCCTGATGCTCGCCGACCACGCACAGCCGGCGATCCCCATGAGCAAGGTCATCGCGCACGAGCTTGAGATCTACGGCAGCCACGGCATGCAAGCACATCGTTATGACGCCATGATCCAGATGATCACCAGCGGAAAACTGGCACCGGAAAAACTCGTGGGTAAAACCATCAGCCTGGAGCAGTCCATCGACGCGTTGATGAACATGGATCGCTTCGAGACCGCTGGCGTAACCGTCGTGACCGAATTTTAGATCGCACAGGGCGCAGCCGTACAACCGGCAGTGTTGGAGTAAGCGCAACGTTAGTGTTGCGTTCCAACTGGAGAGTGACGAACGATACTGATCTTCTTTGCCGAGCGGGTTGGGGAAGAGCACGCAGGGGCGCCGGTCAAAAGTCATCCTTTACGTTTGCGCCGTTGATCTTGAACGCTCGGTTTTGCAGATAGGCACTGCGAATAAACGTGTATTTATCGCCCGTCATGAGCTTTTCAGATGCCAGATATTGAGCACGCCCGTCGATCACGCCCACGCCGTACAGGCTATTACGCGTAGGCACGTCGCCCATGTAGCGAACCGGATTGGCGTAGGCATCGGGAAGGATGGCCGGTGCATCGCGCAGTGTGCTGGGCCCCAGGAACGGCAGCACCAGGTAAGGCCCGCTATTGACCCCCCAGTAACCGAGGGTTTGCCCGAAATCCTCGTCACTGCGCTGCAGCCCCATGGGGGTCGCGACGTCGATCAACCCCACCAGGCCAATCGTGCTGTTGAGCAAAAAGCGGCTTGTGTCGACGCCAGCGCTGTGGAACTTCACCTGGAGGACATCGTTAGCCACGTTTTTGACCTCCCCGAGGTTGTTGAACACATTATGAATGCCGTCCTGGACAACACCGGGCGTGATGAGTTGATAGCCCTGGGCGAGGGGTTTCAGTGCATAGGTATCCAGTACGTCATTGAATGCGAAGATCGGTCGGTTAACACCTTCCCATGGGTCCGCGTCGGAATTCGCAAGACACAGCGGTGACATCATGATGAAACAGGCGCAGCCCAGCACCTGGACGCAACCGCTTAAAGTGGAACGAAAAGCACACATGTTGATTCCCCGTTGAATGAACTAGCCGATTTGATCCGCGCAAGCCGTTCCATTGCTGCGGTGATGTGTGCATGTGCCAGCGCCGTTAATTCCAACCGCCACCCAGCACTTTGTACAACGTGATGCGGTTACTCTGCTCGGTCAGGCGCAGCGTGATCAGGTCCTGTTGTGCGCTGTAGAGCGAGCGTTGCGCATCCAGGGCTTCGAGGTAGCTTTGGGAGCCGCCCCGATACAAGGCATCCGAGAGTTCGAAGCTTTTGCGGCTGGCGTCGGTCAGCGCCTGTTGCGCGGCAATACGGCGATCCAGGGTGCTGCGCACCGCCAGTGCGTCGGCCACTTCGCGGAATGCGGTTTGCAGGGTTTGCTGATAGGTCTGCACCTGGATCTCGCGTTCGACCTTGGCCGAATCCAGGGTTGCGCGGTTACTGCCCCCGTCAAAAATCGGCACGCTGATGCTCGGGGCAAAGGTCCAGGCGCCGCTGCCGGACTTGAACAGGCCGGCCAATGCCGAGCTGGAAGAGCCGGCGTTGGCGGTCAGGCTGATGCTCGGGTAAAACGCCGCACGGGCCGCGCCAATATCGATGTTGGCGGACTTGAGCGTATGCTCGGCCGAGAGCACGTCCGGGCGTTGTTGCAACAGGCTGGAGGGCAGGCCTGCTGGAATATCCACCAGCACTGCCGCCGACTCCAGGCGCGTGCCCGGCAAGAGGGCCTCGGGCAGATCGCTGCCCACCAACAGGCGCAAAGCATTGCGGTCCTGCAGGATCTGGCTCTCATAGGACGCTACATCGCCCCGTGCCGATTCGACGGTGGTCTGGGCTTGCGCCACCGACAACGCGGAAGAGCCACCCAAGGCGTAGCTGCGCTGGGTCAGGTCGTAGGTGGCCAACTGGCTGGTCAGGGTTTCCTGGGCCAGCAGCAGCCGTTCGTTGTCGGCGGCCAAGGTCAGCCAGGCGGTGGCAATTTCCGCCACCAGGCTGATTTGCGTGCTGCGCCGGGTTTCCGTCAACGCCAGGTAGTCTTCCAGCGCCTCATCGCGCAGGTTGCGAACCCTGCCAAACACGTCCAGTTCATAGCTGCTCAGCCCCAACTGAGCGCTGTAGTCGTGTGTGGTGACTGCCGTGCCGGTGTTGGACAACGACCCCGGCGTACGGCTATGGGTGCCGCTGACGCCCGCGTCGACGGTAGGAAACAGGTCAGCGCGCTTGATGCGGTACTGCGCCTGGGCCTTTTCAACGTTGAGGCTGGCCAGGCGCAGGTCGCGGTTATTGGCCAGCGCCAATTGCTGCAACTGCGCCAGGCGGCGGTCGGTAAAAAATTGCTGCCACTTGATATCAGCCCCAACCTTTCCTTTGGGCAGGTTGGCCGCCGGCAACCATTGCTCGGAGACGGGGGCCTCAGGGCGCTCGTACTGCGGCGCCAGGTTGATGCAGCCGCCCAGGGCCATGGCGGCCAGCAGAGGCCAGTGTGACTTGATCATGCATCACCTGTCGGGGCAGATTGATTAGCGCTGCGCACGCGGCCGAAACGACCGCGGATCAGCACGAAAAACAACGGTACAAAGAAGATCCCCAGCACTGTGGCGCTGAACATACCGCCCAGTACTCCCGTACCAATGGCCTGGCGTCCGGCGGAGCCTGCACCGGTGCTCAAGGCCAGCGGCAGTACGCCGAACATGAAGGCCAGGGAGGTCATCAGGATCGGCCGCAGGCGTTGGCGCACCGCGACCAGCGTCGCGTCGATCACGCTGCTGCCCTGCTCTTGCAAGTGCTTGGCAAACTCAACGATCAGGATCGCGTTTTTTGCGGCCAGGCCCACGGTGGTCAACAGCCCGACCTGGAAATACACGTCGTTGCTCAGCCCGGCGACACGGGTCGCCAGCACTGCACCGATGACCCCCAGGGGCACGACCAGGATCACCGAAAACGGCACCGACCAACTCTCGTAGAGCGCGGCCAGGCACAGGAATACAAACAACACGGAAATGCCGTAGAGAAGCGGCGCCTGGGACCCGGACAAGCGCAGCTGATAGGACTGCCCGGTCCACTCGTAGCCAATACCCTGGGGCAACTGCCGGACAATGGCCTCCACGGCGGCCATCGCATCGCCGGAGCTCACCCCTGGCGCCGGATCGCCAACGATCTCCAGGGAGGCGTTACCGTTGTAGCGTTCCAGCAGCGGCGAGCCGTAGCCCCAGGTGCTGCTGGCAAAGGACGAGAACGGCACCATTTCATTGTTACTGTTGCGCACAAACCAATGATCAAGGTCCGCAGCCTGCATGCGCGAGGATGCCTGGCCCTGTACATAGACCTTTTTCACCCGGCCCTGGTTGAGAAAGTCGTTTACATAAGTGCCGCCTAAGGCCGTCGCAAGGGTGCTGTTGATATCGCTGGTACTCAGGCTCAGGGCCCCGGCCTTGCGGTCGTCAATGCTGACCTTGAGCTGCGGTGCATCGTCCAGGCCGTTGCTGCGCACGCCCAGCAAGCGGGCGTCTTTCCTGGCCAACTCAAGGAACTGTTCGCGGGCGGCCACCAACGCATCATGGCCCAGGCCACCGAGGTCCTTGAGCTGCAGGTCGAACCCCGAGCTCTGGCCCAGGCCACGCACGGTCGGCGGCTGCATGACGAACGCATCGGCATCGCCGATGCTGGACAGTGCCAGGGTCGCCCGCTGGGCAATCGCGGCTGCCCCCTGACCAGAGCCACCGCGTTCGGACCAATCCTTGAGGCGGATAAACGCCCGTGCGGTGTTCTGGCTGTTACCGCCCATGCCCAAGCCGCTGATGCTGATCATCGCTTCGACCTCGGGCTGTTGCAGGATGTAGTCCTCGAACTGCTTGATCACCGCCTGTGTGCGGCTGTCCGTCGCGCCGACCGGCAACTGGATCTGTGCCAGCAGAATCCCTTGGTCCTCGTCCGGCAGAAACGAAGTGGCCAGGCTGACATAACCCACCGCCATGACCACCAGCACCAGCCCATACAGCAGCAGGCTGCGCCCCCAACGCCGCAACACCACGCCCACCCAGCGCTCATAACCGGCGCTGGCGCGCTCGAAGGTGCGGTTGAACCAGCCAAAGAACCCATGCTGAGCACCATGCCCCTTGCCATTGCGCGCTTTGAGCAACGTCGCGCACAGCGCGGGTGTCAGGGTCATCGCCACCAACACTGAGAGGACCATGGCCGAGACGATGGTCACGGAGAACTGCCGATAGATGATCCCGGTGGAACCACCGAAAAACGCCATAGGGATAAATACCGCACTCAGCACCAGGGTGATCCCGACCAGTGCGCCACTGATTTCACGCATCGATTGACGCGTAGCCGCCACGGGCGACAGCCCTTCGCCCATCAGCCGCTCCACGTTTTCCACCACCACGATGGCATCGTCTACAAGCAAGCCGATCGCCAGGACCATGGCAAACATGGTCAAGGTATTGATCGAGTAGCCGAACAGCGCCAACACGCCGAACGTGCCGAGCAGTACCACCGGCACGGTAATCGCCGGGATCAGCGTTGCACGCAGGCTCTGCAGGAACAGGAACATGATCAACACCACCAGCACGATGGCCTCGCCCAGGGCCTTGACCACCTCTTCGATGGACAGGCTGACAAAGGGCGTGGTGTCGTAGGCGATCACATTTTTCAGCTGCATTTCCGTCGGGTAGAAGGGCTCCATCTCCTTGAGCTTGGCCTTGACCGCCTTGCCGACGTTCAGCGCGTTGGCGCCGGCGGCCAACTGCACGCCCATGGCCGCCGCGGGCTTGCCGTTGAGGGCGGTGCTGATGTCGTAGCTTTCACTGCCCAGTTCCAGGGTCGCGACATCGCCCAGCAGTACCACGGCACCGTCGCTGTTGGACTTGACCACGACCTTGCGAAACTCGTCCACGGTCTGCAGTTTGCTGCGGGCGCTGATCGTAGCGTTCAGTTGCTGCCCCTTGATCGCGGGCAAGGCGCCGAGCTGTCCAGCCGAGACTTCGGTGTTCTGCGCTTCCAGGGCGCTGCTGATGTCCGATGGCATCAACGCATATTTTTCCAGCAAGGCGGGGTCCAGCCAGATCCGCATGGCGTAGCCCGAGCCCAACGTCTGCACATCGCCGACGCCGTCTATTCGGCTGATGGAATCGAGCAAGGTGGTGGAAATGTAATCACCTATCTGAGTGCCGGTGACGCTGGGGTCGTCCGATGCCAGGGCGACAATCATCAAGAAGTCCGAACCGCCCTTGGTCACGGTCAGGCCTTCGCTTTGTACCGACTGCGGCAGCCTCGACTCGGCTTGTTGCAGCTTGTTCTGCACCTGCATCTGGGCGACGTCCGGGTCGGTGCCGGCAGTAAAGGTCAAACTGATGCTGGCACTGCCTGCCGAACTGCTGGTGGCCGACATATAGGTCAGGTTATCCAGGCCTTTCATCTGCTGTTCGATGACCTGGGTCACCGAGTCTTCGACGGTCTTGGCCGAGGCCCCGGTGTAGGTGGCAGAAATTTTCACCGTGGGTGGTGCAATATCCGGGTATTGCTCCAACGGCAACTGGCTGATGGACAGGCTGCCACCGAGCATGATCACGATGGCAATGACCCAGGCGAAAATCGGTCGATCAATAAAAAAGTGCGCCACGCTCAACCCTCCTTCGCTGGGGTGCGGGGTGTGGCCGCCTGAGCATTGGCTTCCTGCACTTGGACCGCGGCACCGGCACGGACTTTTTGTCCGCCTTCGACAATCAACTGGTCACCTGCCTGCAGACCTGCCGTAACCCACCACTGATTCCCCACCTCCCGATCGATGGTCAGCTCACGTTGTTCGACCTTGCCGTCAACCACCAGCAACGCGGTGGTCACGCCACTGGCGCTGCGGTTCACAGCTTTTTGCGGAACCAGAATGGCTTGCTCGTTGCGAGCCTGTTCGAGCACCGCGCGGACATACATGCCCGGTAGCAGCAGGTGATCCGGGTTGGCGAACTCCGCACGCAGGGTGACCGTGCCCGTCCCCTCGTTGACACTGACACCACTGACCTTGAGCCGCCCCTGCTGGTTGTAGGCACTGCCATCGTCCAGCTTCAGGCTGACCCGTGCCTGGCCATCGCCGTTGGACTGCAATGCGCCGCTGGCCAGGTCACGCTTGAGCTTGAGCAATTCGGTGGTCGATTGAGTCACGTCCACATAGATCGGATCGAGTTGCTGCACCGTGGTCAAAGCGCTGTCCTGATTGGCCACCACCAGCGCCCCAGGGGTCACGGTCGAGGTTTCGATGCGCCCGCCGACCGGAGAGGTAATACGGGTGTAAGCCAGGTTGATCCGCGCGGTCTGAACGTCGGCCTCGGCGCCCTGCACGTCGGCGGCGGCCGTCAGCAAGGTCGCCTGGGCGTCTTCGTTATCTTGCTGGCTGATGGCATTGATCTTCACCAGTTCGGCGTCGCGCCTGGCGGTGGCCTGCGCCGATTTAAGCGTGGCGCGGTACTTGGCCAGGCTAGCCTCGGCCTGCGCCAGCGCGGCGGTGTAGGACGCTGCATCCAATTGGTACAACGCTTGCCCAACCTTGACATCCGCCCCCTCGACAAACAGTCGACGCTGGACGATACCGCCAACCTGAGGACGAATCTGCGCCACCATGAAGGCCTGGGTGCGCCCCGCCAGCTCAGTGGTCAGCACCTGGCTCTGGGGTTTTATGCTGATGACCGAGACTTTGGGGGTGACCGCCTCAGGAGGTGGCTCGCCACCGGAGCAGCCGCCCAGCATGGCCAGAACGATCAAGGACAGGAAAACTGCGGCGGTTACCAGGTATTTGGCGATTACTTTCGTGGACATAGCAGCCTCTGCGACACGGAATGGCTTGAGTCAGCGCCATCCTGCGAGGCAAATGTGCAGGAAAATTGAAGATTGCCCAGCCGGGTTGAATCTATCCCTCACTAGGGCCTAAATGGTCCCACCTATTTTTAACGGCCCATCTGCATGAAGTTCAGTATCTCCACCAAACTGTTTATTGCGGTACTGGCCGGTGTGTTGTTGGTCATCCTGAGCATGGGCCTGGCGACGAGCTGGAGTTTTGGACGCGGCTTTCTCGGGTACCTCAATGAGCAGGCACTGGAGCGCATGGCGCCCGTGCTGCCACGTCTGGCCAGTGCTTACGCGCGTGAGGGCAATTGGGAGTTCCTGCGTAACCAGCCGGATCGCTGGTTTGAGATCATGCGGCCCGAACTCGGCGCAGACCCGGCGAAGAACGACTTGCGCTCGCCCATGGCTTCGGACCTGACGGGCGCCCTGTTTCGGATCGCCCTGCTGGATAAATATAAAAAGCGCGTGAACGGCTACCCGGACATCGGCACGGACGCCCTGCTACGCCCGATTGTGGTGGCCGATGAAACCGTGGGCTGGCTGGCCGTGACCCCGTTCCAGAGCGTGACCGAAGCCGGCGGCGAACGATTCCAGCAATACCAGTTACGCACCAGCCTGGTCATGGGCGCCTTCTCACTGCTGCTGGCGATGCTGATTGCCTGGTGGATCGCCCGCACGCTGCTGGAGCCAGTCAAGCGGGTGGCTGCGGCAACACATCGCCTGGCCAGCGGCGACTTCAGCAGCCGGGTGGCAGTGAGTTCCAATGACGAAGTCGGCCAATTGGCCCGTGACTTCAACCAACTCGCCTACACCCTGGAGCGCAATGAGCAGATGCGCCGCGAATTCATGGCCGATGTGTCCCACGAACTGCGTACCCCGCTGTCGGTCTTGCGCGGCGAGCTGGAGGCTATCGAGGATGGCGTACGCACCCTCGACCCAGGCTCGATGCAGTCCTTGCAGGGCGAAGTGAGCATGCTCAGCAAGCTGGTGGATGACCTGTATGAACTGTCCCTGGCGGATGTTGGGGCGCTGACCTACCGCAAGAGCGCCTGCGCACTGGAGCCACTGCTGCGCGCCAGTGTGTCGATGTTCCAGGAGCGCTTGAACGCGCGCCACCTGCGCCTCGAACTGGATTTGCCAGCACCGCCCGTGGAACTGTTGGCCGATGCCGGTCGCTTGCAGCAACTGTTCTCCAATCTGTTGGAAAATGCGGTGCGCTACACCGACCCGAATGGGCTAATACGTATCCGCGTCGCCCTGGATCGCGCTGACGTATGCATCGACATCCTCGACTCCGGCCCTGGTGTGTCGGCCGAGCAATTGCCGCGCCTGTTCGAGCGCTTCTATCGCGGCGAATCCTCGCGCAACCGTGCCAGTGGCGGGGCCGGCCTGGGGCTCGCGATCTGCCACAGCATCGCCCTCGCCCACGGCGGCAGCCTCAGCGCCGCTCACTCCCCCCTCGGTGGCCTTTGGCTGAGCCTGCGCCTCCCACGGAATACCTGACCCATGAGCGAAGAACGCCCGATCCTGATCGTTGAAGACGAACCGAAACTGGCCGCATTGCTGCAGGATTACTTGGCCGCAGCGGGCTACCCGACCCTGTGCCTGGACAATGGCCTTCAGGTGGTACCGACCGTGCGCGCCCGCCCCCCTCGCCTGATTTTGCTCGACCTGATGCTGCCAGGGCGCGACGGCATGCAAGTGTGCCAGGACCTGCGCGGTTTCAGTGCCGTGCCGATCATCATGATCACCGCCCGCGTCGAAGAAGTGGACCGCCTGCTGGGCCTGGACCTGGGCGCCGACGACTACATCTGCAAGCCCTTCAGCCCCCGGGAGGTAGTTGCCAGGGTCAAGGCCATCCTGCGCCGTGGCCCCCAATTGCTGAGCAACACCCCACCGCGACTGCTGATCGACGAAGCCCAGTACCGCGCATCACTCGACGGCGTCGCTTTGGACCTCACGCCTCTGGAGTTACGCCTGCTGAGCACTTTTGCACGCTCCGCCGGCCGGGTATTTTCCCGCGACCAACTGCTCGACAAGCTCTACTCCGACCACCGCGTGGTCACCGACCGTACGGTAGACAGTCATATCCGCAACCTACGGCGCAAGCTGGAGCAGGCGTGCCCAGGGGAAACACCCATCGAGTCATTGTACGGCGTGGGCTATCGGTTTCAGTTGTCCAACGCCTGAGGGCTTGAAGGGACAAGGCTGATTCGAAGAGAAAGCCCAACCGACTGCCCCGCTGGCCGACGACAAAAAGACATGAATCGGTTGGAAATTTTCAGAGCAATTGCCAGAGCTGAAGGTGGCAACCCGACTGAGCAGAACACAGCCCTTGAGCCGAATACCAGCGACATCACCAGGCAGTTTCGCGCGGGCACAAAAAAGCCGATCTATCTGATCGGCTTAAGTGTCTGATTTTACTCAGGAATAATGGTCGGGACGGAGTGATTCGAACACTCGACCCCTAGCACCCCATGCACGCAGTACCTCTGTAAGACCTTGTTAAGTGGCTGTTTTTATTGGCGCTCGCTGCAATCGAATGCCTACAAGAGCTTACGAGTGCGTGAGAGAGTCACGCAAATGTCACGCACCCTCCCCTGGCGTCCTGCCGACGAACACCACTCCCCAATCCGCAACACCTCGATTACTGTACGCACATACAGTATCGGATAAGCACCATGAACGACATCGACGAAGACACCTCTGAGTGGCTTGGCTGCCCCACGCCCCTGGAAATGTACCAACACCAGTGCGCCCTGCTCGAGGACGAGCTCATCCAAACCGAGGCGATGCTGCGAAAGGCCCGGGCCAATGTGGCCGGCTTGGTGCAGATGAATGACCTGCTCGCCACTGGCAAGGCTTCGGCGGAGGCTGCGCTAAGAAGGGCCCTTGATCAAATTGCGGCGATGAGCAATGAGCCTTCTGACAACGGAAGCTTTCGCCCCATCGATCTCATTACCAGCCAGCGAGACCACCTGCTCAGGGAAAATCAACGATTGCTGGGCGAGATTCGTCAAGCTCAATCCTCCAGCGCAAGCTAGGCTGAAATGACGGCGGGAGGGAAGATCATGTGTGGAAGGCTTTCACAGTATCGAGGAATCCACGATTTTGTCGCGGCTCTGAGCATGCCCAATGCCCTGGCTAACTCCGTGGGAGATCAGCCAATTGAGCGCTACAACGTTGCACCGACAACCGCAGTTGCGCTGCTGCACATGCAGGGGGACATGCTCCATGCGGATCCCGTTCGCTGGGGTTGGCGACCGCATTGGGCGAAAGATCGTGCAGCACCAATCAATGCACGCGTGGAGAAAGTCGCCCACGGCCCGTTCTTTCGGGCTATCTGGCCGCACCGGGCGATCACGCCAATCGATAACTGGTTTGAATGGGTGGATGAAGGCGGGGCAAAGAAGCAGCCCTACCTGATCCGCCGGCGGGATGGTGAACCTATATTCTGTGCCGCAATCGGTCAGCTACCGGATGCTGATGAAGGCCCAGGTGAGCATGACGGCTTCGTCATCATTACCGCCGACAGCGCCGGCGGCATGGTGGACATCCACGATCGGCGGCCCGTGGTGCTTACACCCGATCTAGCCCTGGAATGGTTGGACCCGACCACGCCCAAGGAGCGCGCCGAGCAGATGGTGCTGCACCAGGGCGAGCCAGCCGAGGCCTTCGAATGGTTCAAGGTCGATACGGCCGTGGGTAACGTCCGGAACAAGGGGCCCCACCTGATACAGCCTGTACCCTAAAACAGCCCACCGAGGTCAGAGGGTTTCCAATTCATGATCACAAGCTCGCCGCTGATCTCGGCTTTTCCCTGGCGCTGATTGGTGGTGCTGTAGCGGATGTCCAGCGTTTCAAAGTGAAACCCCTCAAATACCCGCCGGATATCAGGGTGGTCGTTGATACTCACCATGACCTTGCCTTTGCAGCGGCGCATGAAGTCGGCCATCCGCTCATAGTTTTCGAACGGAAAGTCCACCCCGTAGCCCGCGGTCTGCCAGTACGGCGGGTCCATATAGTGGAAAGTGTGGGGGCGGTCGTAGCGCTCAGCGCATTCAAGCCATCCCAAGTTTTCGACATAGGTTCCAGAAAGGCGCTGCCAGGCTGCGGAAAGGTTCTCTTCAATCCGCAACAGATTGATAGCCGGCCCCGTTGTGGCTGTGCCGAAAGTCTGGCCGCTGACCTTCCCGGCAAAGGCATGGTGCTGCAGGTAGAAAAATCGCGCAGCCCGCTGAATATCGGTAAGAGTTTCCGGCCGAGTCATCTTCTGCCACTCAAATACCTGCCTGGAACTGAGCGCCCATTTGAACTGGCGCACGAATTCCTCCAGGTGGTTTTGCACCACCCGATACAACGTCACCAGGTCGCCATTGATATCGTTGAGGACTTCAACTGGTGCAGCCTGGGGCCGCATGAAGTAGAGCGCCGCGCCGCCAGCGAAAACCTCAACATAGCATTCATGCGGAGGGAATAGAGGAA
The DNA here is from genome assembly GCF_000934565.1 of Pseudomonas simiae. Taxonomy (NCBI): domain Bacteria; kingdom Pseudomonadati; phylum Pseudomonadota; class Gammaproteobacteria; order Pseudomonadales; family Pseudomonadaceae; genus Pseudomonas; species Pseudomonas simiae. The sequence continues at coordinate 4,011,438 of NZ_CP010896.1, forward strand.
TCAGACGGTCGGCCAGGCGGCGCTTGCCACCCATCCATGGAACGATTGGGTTTGTCATTTTTGCAATCCTTTGCAAGGTGAGTGTTCATTTTGGGTCGTGTTAATTTTGCGATCTGGAGTGTTGATCAGGGCCTAATGGTTCTGACGTACGACTGGCAAGCCCTCAACGCGATCAGTCCTTGGTCGCCGGCGTCGGTGATGGCGATAATTCGTTGAGCATGCGCTGGGTCAAGTTGGGCTCGACGGGCTGCATGAACCACGCCGACGGCGCCGGGGGTGGTAGGCACGTTGCAGTCACTGGCTGAATCCGTGGCGTCGAGAAGGACTGACAGCCGTACATCAGCAGTGGCAAGGCGATCGCGCAGAGCAGCTTGCTTGCGTTGTTCATTGGAAAGCTCCAGGGAGTGTTGTTGGTCTGCGGCGGCCGCTCTCTGTTCTGCGGCCAGGCGCTTGTCCTGCTCAGTTCTGGTCTGGGCGGCGGCGGCACTGCTGATCGCCGCCAGGTCGTCCTTGTGCAGGCCGGCCTGCTCGGAAAGCTTCTCGCCCATCCGCCAGTCCTGCACCTGCCAGGTGACGCCGGCGGCGGTCGCCATTAGCACCAGGATCAGCACCACCAAACCGGCCAGCTTCTGTACCGGCGTCATGCCAGCACCTTTTTCGCCCGCTCCCACAACTGCAAGCGATCTTCCAGGCCGTTGAGACCGCCATTAATGCGGCGGGTGATCTTCGTGAACTCCCCCTGATCCGCCAGCGTGTTCAGCCCCTTGGTGGACCAGAACCAGGCCGCAGACATCGCCGCGTGCTGGGGCAGCTCGAGCAGCTCGGGCCTGTTGATCAGGTCCAGGCCCAGGGCTTCCCCGCATGCGGCATAGTTGGCTCTCCCGGTGATCTGGATCAGTCCGCGCCCACGGTACTTCGAGCCGTCACCCTTAACGGTGTTTCCCAGATCGACACGGCCTTCGTACGTGAGTTGCTGCGCAGTGGGCCCCCAAATCTCGCGCACGTAGCGTAGTTGGCCGGATTCGTGCCCAACCTGGGCGATGAATGCAGCAGCGCGCGCGGTGCCCACGATGCCATAGCGGTTCATGGCCGTGTTCAGGGCAGGAACAAAAACGCCGGCTTGGTGGCCGGCGTTCGGGAGGATCTGCAGCAACTGCTGCTCAGTGATCGGCATGCTTTTCTCCAGACGAAAAAAAACCGCTCTAGGCGGTGTCGGTGTTTTTTTGGATCAAGCCGATGTCGGTGGTCCGAGACGATTTATAGTATCCCTGGCATTGGCTCGCGCCTGCTTAATGTCGTCGGGTATCGGCGTGCCATCTTCAAGTAAGGCGAAGGCATGCCAATTGGTTTCGTTCAGGTATGCGCGCGCCTGGTCCAGGCTGATTTGATCAGATTCGTCCTGCGCGGTTTTGATCGGCTCAAGCTTGCTCAAGTCCACCATTTTCTGATACCTCAAATATTTCCGGATGTTGTACAGGTCGGGGGGTTGCCGGCGACGTGTCGGGAAACTTCACAGGCCCACTGCGAGCATCAATTACAATAGGCTCTGCTGGGTTTCGAAACTCCTCCGGGCTATCCCAAGCCACTGGAAGACGTAAAGTTAGGTGAAGTGTTTTTCCTATCCGCTCAACGTAGTCAGACTCGACAAAAAACCTATTGCCGACCGCGCTACCCGGAAGCCGAAAACCCGACGGAATACCGGATAGATCAATGGCCTCCCCATTGATAGTGATGATGTCACCACTAATCGAGGCATCTAAATGCCCGTCCATTAAGCAGGCCCACAGCTTAATTTTCATTATTTCCACCTACCAAAAAGGGCTATGTTCCCCGAAAAAGATTGAGCTGAGGTGCCGTTGGCACAAAACAGGTACGCAGTCGTCCCAGGGGCCTGGGTGTTCCGTATGGCAAAATCATTGCCAACTGATGGGTAAAGGGTGCCAACCAATGTTACGAACCCGACGGGAAAACTGACGGGAATTGAAACGCTAACTACAAATTGAGTGTTAGCCGCAATAATTGCAGTTGTGGGCACCGGCCCTTGAACAATCATTTGACCGTTTGCATACTTGAATACGGTGAATCCACTAACCGCAGTCATGGACATGAGTCCGCCGGCAGTTTGCGGATCAAGAACTGATGATGTGGCTCCGTAAACCTGATCCCAGGCACTCCAGGTTCCGGTTGACTGGAAGCGCTCAAAGTACGCATTTGTGTTGAAACTCTTGAATACCTGGCGGCAATAACCAGCTGAGGGGTGCGTGAGGACAATCATGTAACCCAAGTTTGTAGGGGTATTTGCGTTTCCTCCGTTTGAGAATATATATACCCCGGACGTTATTAATGAATTTGCATCTACGCTTGATGGCTGAACCAGCCCGCCACCGCCGTTAAATCCAGCATGTCCGACCGCTAGCAAGCGACCCGATGTAGCGTCAGATGAACTTATGGCGACATTAGCTGATATAGCCGTCCCTACCGCTGTTCTTCCGGTTCCACCCTTTGTCTCTGGCAGGATGTCATAGTTACCCGTCGTGCCCAGCGCAGCCAGCTTAGCCCCAAATTGGTTATTCAGGTTGTTGAAGGCATCCGACAGCATCTTGTCGTAGCCCTGCACGGGCATAATAGCGTAGGCCGCACCGCTTACGGTCGGTCCTTTGTAAGCAGGCAGAATAGAGATAACAGTGGAGCTTGCGACGTTGGCCAGCTCGTATGTCGCACCATCAGGACCAACGAACGAATCCCCAATCCTGCTGCTGGCTGCGAAATCTACGTTCGTGCCTATGACTGTGCTGCTGCCGTTCTGTACGGCGACTGTTCCGGCTCTTTGCCAAACCATAGTTTTCTCCAGGCAATAAAAAACCGCTCTAGGCGGCATAGGTGGTTGGCATTAATTCAGCTTATTGGCTTTGCAAATACAACTGGTATGAAGAAAGACGTGGAGTTGGCTACCCCGACCACCCACATCAATAATCTGTTTGATCCATAGTCCCAAGTGCAATACAGTTTTGCGGCGCGCGTGCTTGCTCCGGCTACGTCCATGCCTATGTTATTGATGAGCATGAAGTCACCCGTATCTAAAGGACTAGTTGCCGTCCAATTGCTACGCGTGGTCCCCTGGCCGGTAGAGCTAGAGCCGAGATAGGTCCACGCTGAAATAGTCCGAGTGAACTGGGCGCAGGGGGTGCCACTGTCAAAAAGCAACTTTGTCGATCCGTCCCATATCCTGATCCCATAAGTTGCGGTAGGGGTTGAGCTATAGGCAGCAACAAAAAAGTTTCCCGCTCCTCCACCAAGAAACGAAAACCCAGTCCAGTTTCCCGGGCTTCCGGCGATCGTGGCGTAGCTGAACGTAGTGGTGGCGTCCGGCCTTACGAATACCAGTGGCGGCTCCGCGCTGGTTATAGGTGCGCTAAATGACGCGCCCCCTTGGTACCTCCCCCGCTGCAAAACCACTAACCGCGAGAACTCGGAATCAAGTGTCACTACATCATTGTTATTAGTGAACTGTACGCCATAGCTCATCTATCGATACCTCATAACTAAAAGTCTTTGAGGACCAATCCCAACTGTTCCACTCGGCTGCGCACGGTTTCCGAACCAAACAATGACGCCCCCATCGTAAACCTGTGGCTCATATTGAATGGCAGATAGGTTTTGCGCATTTGGATCTTGAGGGTAGGCCCCGATTGGAATGCATACAACTGAGTGCGTTGCGGGAGAAACTCCAGCAATTGGAATTGTTTGAGACCGATTCCCGCCGGTAACGAAAGCCACAACAGCCGAATACACCACCCTCACAGTAAACGAGGTCTCATCCAGTTCAAGGGCACCAGTGGGGCCCCAGATTCTTATCCCGAAACTCATGCGGACAGATCTCCCCACTGGTAGCGTTTCACGCCGTTTTCATCGAAGACTTTGCCGCCTCTGTTATTGATCACCTGGCGCGCCTGCCCACCGAATGCGCCGTTGATTTCAAAGGTACCATCGAAGAACAACTTCCAGCCGCTGGTGCCTTCCACGTAGTTATTCGACTCGATGTAGTTGCCGATCTTGGCGTTGGTGATCGTGCCGTCCTGGATGAAAGCGGACCGGATGAAGGTCTGTCCACCAGACACCGAGAACGGAGACACCGGTGTGCCATTGGTCAGGTTCAAAAGCATGAACGTGTCAGCCCTGACGACGAACTGCGAAGAAACACCGGACGGGTCAACCTGCAGGCCCAGGCCGAACGATGCGGCATACTTCTGGCCGCCAGCCGTGGTCTCCATCTTCACCGACCAGATTGTCGACAGCTTGTTGTTGGTGTCGGCAAGGGCTGACGTTGTCTGCTGAATCACTGCTTTGTTGTCCGCCACCTCCGCGCTGACCTGAGCTATTTGCTGTGCCGAGGCCTGCTTGTTGTTGGCTACCGTGCTTTCCAGCAAGGTGACGTTCGCAGCGTTCTGGTTGACCTTGGCGTCAAGGATCGTGGTTCGCTCGGCGCTGGCCTCCGTTTCTGACGCCCTGACCTTGCTCTCCTGAACGATCGCGGCCGTGCTGGCCCAACCTTTCAGCGCGTCAGCCTTCGCTCCGTTCCCGCTGTCATCACGCGCCGCAGCCCGCAGGACGTTGGTGGTGCTGGCCTGGGCGGTGACCACGCCGTCGAACTTGGTAATGTCGGCGGTGTTGGTGGAGACCTGCTGTGCCAAGCCATTGGCCGTCTCAATCGATTGACCTACATCCAGCCAATAGGTGGTGTTCGGTGGAGGGTTGTTGACCGGCACCTCTACTTTCGCCTGGTAGATTCGATCCCCTGCCACCACCATCTGCCCTTTCAGGTAGACCTGACCCGAAACGTATGCACCGAGCCCGTCCAGTGCGTCGATCTGGGCTTGCAAGTCCGGGATCTTCTCGATGTCGCTGAGCAGGTCCTGGCCAAGCTCGGTTTTGCTGATCTTGCCGGCAAGCATCCCAAGGATCGGACCAGCATCCGAGCTGGCCTGGCCCACCACACCGTCTACCACCGGATAGAACGGCCCGACGTTGCCGGTCCGGTCCACCAGGCGCGCCCAGAAGAACAAGGTTGCGCCCGCCAGAAGCGACTGCATCCGGTAATCGGCCTGCGGGTAAGCCAGGTCGGCCAGCTTGGTCGCCGCTCCCAGGTCGTTCGCGGGGCCATACCACAGCTCGGTGCGCTGGGTATCCTCGGCGCCAGCAGGGAAGCCCCACTTTATGCCGATGCCGAACAGTTCGCTGGTGGTGGTCAGGAACGAAACCGCAGGCGGCAGGCCGACCTTCCCTTCCATGTTGGTTAGGCTGGAGCTTTTCCAGATCGAAGAGATCTCGAAGGCGCTCACCGAGCGGACCCGGGCCACGTAGGCGCCCGAATAGATGCCGGTGACGTCGACACTGGTCGAACCCGTGCGCTGCACCTTGATCCAGTTTCCGCTGTCCTTGCGCCACTCCACGTCATAGGCAACCGCGCCAGCAACAGCTGGCCACGAAATGTTCATGGTGCTGATCGCAATACCCTGATTTACGGCGTAGCTGGATGTGAGCGTGACGCTTGCCGGCGCGGGAACTACGGTAATCGGCACAACGCTGATTGGACGCTCTTCCAGCCGGGCACCGGAGTCGATGTGATCGAACTTGCTTGGGTCGTACTGCACGGCCGAGATCTCGAACACGCCTGGCTCCGGCCGGGCCACGCTTACCACCCTGTACAACGGGATTGCCAGATCGTCGGCATCCAGCGCCCACACCAGTTCGGGTTCGGGCGCAACGGAGTAGGCAACGGTAACGGTGACCTGTCGGCCGCTGACCAACTGTACGGTGCGCCCCTCGCACTTGCCGTCTGGCAGGTTGAGGATCAGCCTGTCACCGGGCTTGGCCTGGGTATCACGGTCCAGTTTGATGACCTTGCCGTTCACCGCCGAGATACGCCCGCCAACCGGCCGACCGGCCAAAAGTTCGTCGGCGATAGGGATCACGTAGCCAGGCAGCGGGATACGCCCATCGAGGCCGACCTTGAAGGTAACGGCCCGGTCCTTGGAGTTGGTGAGCAACGCCCACTTACCGCGGCGCTGCGCCTCCGACTCGCGGGTGCAACCAATCGCGCTGATCTCCAGCGGGTTATCGCCGTAGCGCCGCTGCAACTTGGCATCGGTCACGGCGGTGACGTCGGTATCGTAGTTGTTGAGCGGGTTGTCGTAGCTGATCAGTGCCCTGGTGTAGCGCGTGCGCTCCGATGCGCTTGAGTAGGTGAACTTGCCGTCGATGACGTTCGCCCGGGTATAGGCGAAGTCGAAGTCAGTAGCCCGTGGCATGTCCGCCAGAGTGAAGACCTGGCCTTGGGCCCAGTAGGTCATGCCGCGGTAAATCGCCGAAATGTCGCGCAGCAGCGACCAAGCGTCAGCCTTGCTCTGCAGGTTCAGGTTGCAGATGAAACGAGGCTCCTCGCCGCCCTTCCCGTCCGGCACCAGTTGGTCGCAGTACTGGGAAATTCGGTAGAGCTCCCACTTGTCCACCATCCACGGCTTGATGCGACGGCCCAGGCCGAAACGGTCGTTGGTAGTGATACCAAGCGTCGCCCATGTCGGATTGTTGGTGTAGGCCTCCTTGAAGGTACCGTCCCACACGCCGCTGTATGTCCGCGATGCCGGGTCATAGTTGCTCGGAACCGACCATTTTCGAGCCTTGCAGCCCACGGTCACGGCCGGGATGCTTCGGAACTGTTCTGCCGAGAACTCAATGAAAAGCAGCGCGGTGTTCGGGTAACGAATCTTCGCGTCGATTACCTCGGTGAAGCCGGCAATCTGCATGGTGTCGGAGATTTTGTTGTTGTTCTGGTTCGCGGTCAGGCGAGTGATCCGCATCAGCCAACCAGAACTCGCCCTTGGCAAATCGATGCGGCGCGTGCGCTCGTAGACGCTTGTAGTCTTTCCGGACACGGCCTCATTCAGGACTTCCTGGTAGGCACCGCCGTCAGTTGCCAGCTCGACCTTGTAGCCAATCGTGTACCCGTTGATGTTCCCGCCCGAGTCGACGGATTGAAGTGCCGGCCAGGCAAAGCGCACGCGCACAGCAGAAAGCTGAGTATTGGTGATGGCTCGAATCCAGGGCGTGCCACTGCGCAACTCCGTACCGATCGTTGTTTCGTTAGCGATCGACGGGATGCCTTGGATATAGGTTTGGTCTACCGCCCCGGTGCGCCACTCCCATTTAACGTTCGGGAAGTTCATGTTGCCTTGGGGGTCTTGAAGCGGGGTGTTGTCGAGGAAGATATCGCGCGCGGTAGGTGTGCCTTCGAACTCTCCCTCGCCCACGGCGATCAGCATCTTTGCCATGGCGACAGAGCGCAGGCTATCCGGCGCTTCAGTAGGTGTTTTGGGCTTATCCGATCCGCCCTTGGCGCCATAAACGTCGATTTTGTGTGCTGCGCCCATGCTTTTCTCCAGGCAATAAAAAGCCGCCTCATGGGCGGCTGCGGTGCTGCAAGTGATAGTTACATGCGATCTTCTGCGTAGATCTCAGCGCTGATAATCGCGCCGCCCCACCGGCGCTCGCCGATGCAGAGCGGTACCGGGTTACCGGATGCCGTGGTGTTCTTGGCGCTACCGAAGGCGTAGCCGGGGGTATTTTCCGGAGCGGCGCTGGTCTTGAGGCCGCCGGCCTGGGGGCTGAGCATTTGGATCACTCCGCCGGCGACAAGGCCAATACCAGCGCCGATGAGAGGAGTACCGAAAGGCGTTGCCGAGAAAATCACACCCACGACAATCAAAATCGCTCCGACAATGGTTTGAAGAACACCTCCGCGCTTGCTACCAACCACGACGGGGGCGATACGGATATCACCGGTCCCGTTATAGCTCAGCTCTTTTTCGCCGATGTTGCGCTTATCGCGGAAGACTGCGAACTCAAGCCCCCGCGATTTAGCATTCGAAAGAAAACGCTCAAACCCGGGGATCTGCACGCAAAGGGCCTTGATAGCTTCCGCCGGAGACTTAACTGCAAGTCGGAACGACTTCCCGAATTGCCGGAGTTGCCCGTGTAGCCGAATAGTCGTCATGGGTTGGTAGTTGATTGCAGGGGCTTGCATTGCTTTCTCCGGGCGTAAAAAAACCGCCAGAAGGCGGTTTGGATGGTTTGGTTTCAGTTGTACTCGACGTATGGTCCGATGTAGAAGCCCGACATATCCCCGCTGATCCTGTAGAGGCTTTCCTTGCCGGGCTGCACCGTCGCCGCAATGGTCCGGATTGCAGCGCCTGCACACAAACCAGAGCCAGCCAGACCAGTGCCGAGATTGGGGGAGCCTGGCGGAAGGTAGAATGTAGCCCGCTGGCCGGTGCCGATTTTTGCAGCCCTTCGTCCGTCGACATAAACAACGATGTCGCACCCCGAGCCGACCGCGCCGGAGTCGCGCACCACCGTAATTTTTCCGCTCTCACCTGACGGCTTGGACTGAAATGCATATAGCTCATCCGCAGGCACCGGCTTCGCATCACGTACTGAAATCGCCGTGGATGCACAACCCGCCAGCACCATCACCGCTACCGCAGCTATCAAAATCCGCATGTCGTTCCCTCTTTGATTTCTCAGGATTTTATCACCTAAAAAGGGGCAAAAACGAAAGCCTCGCATATGCGTGGCTCTTAGGGTTCAGAGGAGGTTAATCGGCCTCCAGATAAACCACAGTTTTATCTAGCCTCGCAAATAGGGCGTATTGGAATGCAGTCCTATTGCAATGATTGCCCACCAGATGAACGTCAAACCCTCGCTAAACCTTTTAGAGAGCCAACTCAATTGCTAAGCCACTTGTGTAGCGAACCTACCCACCGCATCAACCACTCGCTTGGCGCCATCTTGAATTTCAACAATAACCTGGCCTGCCTGAGTGGCAAGTTCAAGCCCTTGCTCGGCTTGAGATCTGCTATTTGCCATCTCTGCGACGGTTTCATCTACCAGTTTCTGGTTTTGCAGCACAACTGAAGCGATTTCTTCGGTAGCTGTGCTGGTTCTTCCAGCTAGCTGTCGGACCTCATCAGCCACAACGGCAAAGCCTCGACCTTGCTCGCCTGCGCGAGCAGCTTCAATCGCTGCGTTTAAAGCCAAAAGGTTGGTTTGCTGGGCGATACTACTGATTGTCTGAATAATGGAGCTGATCAACAGTGACTGCTTGCCCAGCGCTTCTACTCCCCCGGAGGCCGCCTGCATGTCAACGGCAATTTTGCGCATTGTATGCATAGTATCGTTGACTACGACTGCTCCTCGCTGTGCGCTGACATCAGTTTGCTGAGATATTTCAAATGCTGTTTGAGCTGCCCCGCTGACTTCTTGCTCGCGGGCCACCTGATCGGATACTACCGTCGCGAACTTAACCACTTTGCAAAGTTTCCCTTCGGTGTCGTAAACCGGGTTATAGGTTGCCTCCAACCATACCGTTTGGCCGCGGCTGTCTATACGTTCGAATCGGCCAGCAACGAACTCACCCCTGTTCAAAGTTGACCAGAAATCCTTGTACTCTTGGGAAGAAACTTGTTCTGGTTTACAGAAAATACGGTGGTGGCTCCCTTTCGCTTGTCCCAAGCTATAACCCATGGCTTGTAAAAATTGATCGTTTGCCATTAGTACATGCCCAGAGAGATCGAACTCGATTACCGCCGTAGAACGTAATAACGCCTCAATAAATGAAGCATTTTCTGAGGCTTTTTCAACTCGTGACGTAATATTTGTCGCATAACAAGTGACATGACTCAATTGGCCGCTCGCATCCATGATCGGTTGCCAATGAGCATGAATCCACACCAATGAACCATCAGCATGAATGTACCTGTAATCGTCAGTTATAGACTTGCCTGCAGCAACTGCTGCTCGGAAGTTATGAAAGCACGGCAACTGGGAGACGTACTGTGGAACAATCTCTGCCATGGCACGACCTAGAAGTCGATCCGGAGCGTACCCCAACGCCGTTCCAAAGTTTTCGTTGCATCCCGTAATTTTAAACGTCGAGTCAATACTCAACGTCAACATTTCACGGTTCAGGCCATCGCGTAGCTGGCGTAGCTCAAACAATTCGCTGTCTTGTGATTGAAGCTGCTTTTTAAGCTTAGCGTTGAACATAGGAAATCGCCTCTTAGGTCATAGCAATCCTATCGGCATCTCCTTGCGCAAATTGAGGGCATCCGAGGAAAAACAGTTTTGCTACGCAAAGCGTAGTTAAACAAAGACGTTGCGACACTCTGAAGTTGAAGAGCTCGATCTCACTGTGCCTATATGGAAACTTTATGGCTCTGAGCACCTTTGTGCCTGAGGATCAGGCGTGTTCGGTCATTCCAAGGGCCGCCGTAGACGATTATCTCGGACGGCCTGCCGTACAGGTGGTGCAGCAGGAACGGGCCGGGGCCGAAGGTGCTCGACTCTTCGTCGGCTAGCGCAGGATCAGTCCCCAAGTAGATCCCGGCGTGGTTCGGGTGCACTGTGCGCCCTACGTGCATGACGATCAGATCGCCGCGTTCTGGCCGGTCGACGCGCACGAATCCGGCCGCCTCGTAGTGCTTCTCGTACAAGCTTGCGTTTTTCGCGCTCTCCCACCAACCGTCGGTGCGCTGGAAGGTTTCGAATTCAAGGCCCCACTCGCGGGCATACCAGTCAGCGCAGACCTGCCAGCAGTCCCAGGCGCCATGCACGAACGGGCGCTTGAGCAGCGGCGTGCTGCCCGTTGGTGTGATCGTGCGCATGTCGCCCTCCGGCCAAGACAGGATGTGCCAGGGCAAGGCCGTGGCCTCGCACATGGCCAAGTCATGCGGTGAAGGCCTGCTGGTGGCGTCCGGGTGCGAGTGAACGATGCCGATCACCTCGCCAAGGTCTTCCGCCGCAGCGTAGTCCTCTGGGTCCAGCCGGAACTCTTCGTTGGGCTCCGTGGCGATGTTCCGGCACGGGTAGTACTTCTGCGCCCGGCCAACGGCCAGCAGCAGGCCGCAGCACTCGCGGGGGTATTCCGCCGCCGCGTGCGCCTGGATAGCCGCAATTATGTGCTTGCGCATGGTCAGCTCCGAGCAATGAGGGATACGGCAGGGAATCCGCCAAAGGAAAGTTCGTTGTTCTCACCGAAGCGCAACTTGCAGGACGACAGACAGCCCTTGCATTGATCCTTGGCTGGATCGTCCGTAGGGTTGTCCTCGTCGTCGAACATGGCCGCGCCGGTGTATCCACAATCAGGGCCTCTATATCCCCCTGTCATGCTCCAATGGCACAGCGTCGTCATCTGTCGGCCGGGAAGTCCGTGGTTGTCGATCTCGCCCGGCGAAGACAGCTCCCAGACAACCGCCTCACCGTCCTCGCTGGTTTTCTGGTCGATGTACCAGATCTCCAGCGCTTCCTGAGTCGGATCAGCAGTTGGGTTGCCCTCTGGGAAGTTCGCTGCATCCAGGTACTGGGCCAGGGTTTCGCGAACCGTCAACTTGAACTTGAGCATGTCCTCGAAGGCCAGACACAGCGCCGTGACGCGCCCGTTGACGTTGCCGGCAGCGAAAGTCGGCCGAGAGGCGGTGCCGTCACTGCTCGAGGAAATACCCTCAATCTGCACCGGCCACGCCGCGTACTCCTCACCTTGCCAGATTATCGACTTGGCCGGCAGGTCCTCTTCCGAGCCCTCATAGGCCAGCAATTCCTCAGGCGTGTGCGGAATGGCGTGCCCATGGAAGCGCAGGTAATCCGCGCCATATTCGGTCCCATCAATTTCGAACAGGCGAATCTCGCCGCCGGGCTCCAGTTTCTGGATGTCCGTGATCAGTGCCATGGGCGGTTATCTCAGGGATGAAAGGTTTGCTGGAAGGTGGCGGTGATGGCGTAGACCTGGCCGCCGCGGTGCACGGGCTTGTAGCCGTTGCACTTGTAAAGGCCAAGCTCACCCAGGGGCGGCTCCCAGAGGAAGCCCTTCGCCCCTTTGTGTCGATCTAGGAACGCCATGATGTCCTTGATGCGCCCCTTCAAGCCCGTAAAGGTCACGGGCCAGGATTGCGACCGGTTGTTGAGGCCATCCTCTACCGACTGCTCGTATCCATCGCCTAACTGCTTGGAGCGAACGCGCTGGGTGATATCCCCCTCTGCGCCCTTCTCCGTAGCCCAGGTGAATCGTTCGATTGCCATCAGCGCCCCTTGATTGCTTTGTTAATGACGCCGCCTTGGCGCATGTCCTTCGAGCGTAACTCTTGATACTTCTGCTCTACGAAGGTCGCCAGTTCTTTGCCGAACAGATCGTAGCCAGGCGCATCAGCAGTGGATGACGCGTTGCCGTCACCATCGATATGCACCTCGACGTTGATCTGAGTAGCACCCGCCCCGCCGCCGCCCATGGCCATAACTCCAAGCTTCCCGCTGGACGTACGGGTCAGCGGCATGATCGCCTCCTCCCCCGCCTCGCCCATGACTCCAGTCTTGCCACCAGCCATACCGAATGCCGTTGGCTTGCTGACGATGGAGTTTGTGAAGGCGCCGCCATCGGCGAACATCTGCACACCGCCTGACCATGCGCCGCCCAGAGCTTGAGGGAAGTACGAGCCCGAATAGCCGGCCGCTGACGCGCCAAGATTTGACGATGCCGCACCTGCAGACCCGGCGGCCAATCCGTTGCCACCGGCAGCGCTGCCGCCGAAGTAACTCGCGGTTGCACCCACCAAACTGCTCAGCAGTGCCGAACTGGCCTGACGGGTGGCAATGCGAGCCATGTCGGCCAGGATCGACTTGGTGAAGTCAGCAAACGAAAACTTCCCGCTGATGGCAAAGTTCGCTACTGCATCTTCCATAGAGCTGAAGGCGTTGCCGAACAGGGCCTTGGTCTGGCCGGCAACGTTGCGCGCCGAATCCAGGTAGTTGGCCCAGGCTGACGTCGCGCCCTTCGTCCAATCGCCCTGGGCGTTCTCCACATCCGCGTAGTTCTGCCGGATCTGGTCGGTGGCCGCTTTGTTCGCGTCTGCAAGCGCCTGCGACTTCCTGGTGAACTCTTCCTCGGACATGTTGCGGGACGGGTCGGATTTCTGGTTGGCCAACTCCAGCGACTGCTGAGCGAAACGATCTTGCTGGCTGTTCAGCTCACCGCTGAGTGCGTTCTGGCGATCGCCCTGCCCAACGCCGATAACTGCACGTTGGCCGGCAAGCTCCAGGGCGCGCTGTTGTTGCCCGAGCGCCTGCACATATGTGCTGATCGCCCGCTCCTGCTTGGCGAGTCGCCCGGTCTCGTTGGTCGCCAATACCTCGAGCTGGCTATCCGCATCCTTCTGCGCCTTGACCATCCCTGCGCGCGCGTCGGCGATCTTCTGGTCCAGCTGGATGCTTTGCGCGGCAGACGTGGTTTTCTTGCGCTTCGCTGCCTCCAGTGCGGCAATCTCAGCCTCGTACGCCGCCGTGGTTTGGTCGAGCTGATTGCCAATCAGAGCCTGGCGCCGCAGCAGATAGTCTTCCTCAGACAGCAGGCCGGCCTTCTGCGCCGCTTCCAGTTCCTTCTGGTAGTTTTTGTAGGTGTCGGTGATCGCCGCAAGTGCGTTCTTCGCGTCGTTGAAGCTGGTCAGGTCAACTTGGGTCCCGGCGGTTTTCGGGTCTTTGAACTTGTCGTTGATGTTGGCGATGTTTTTGTCGATCGTTGCCTGGGCCAGGCGCGGGTCATTCGGCGCAACCTTACGGATGTCGTCGAGTTGCTTTTTGTAGTCCTTGAGCGCATTGGCCCGCTTCTGTTCATTCGTCCATGAAGACTTGGTGAGCGCGTCGACTTTTTGCATGGACGTGACAGCGGCCTGTTGAGCTTTTGCCTGGTCGCCTTCCAACTTGGCTATTTCAGCCTGCGCCGCCTTTTGGTCCTCGAGCATATTCAGGCGGTTTTGATAGAGATCGATCATCTCCTGCTTGTTTTGGAACAAGCCAACGTCACCCGACTGCGCGCTAGCCAGATCTCGGCGGGCCTGTTCAATATCAGCACCAATGTCTGGGCGCCCGATATTCTTGAGGTTGTCCGCAGCGCGTGCAACCGCGTTGTAGCCTTTCTCCCAGAAACTCAGGTTCTCCAGAATCTTCGGCGTGCGCTCGTTGATCGCATCGGCATATTGCTCAGTCGCCAGCTTTACGGCGCCGGCGTGGTCACCCTGCTCTTCCAACGCGGCAATCTGCGAGTAAACCGAAGCGGTGAGGTAGTGGTACTGCTCGTTCAGCGCAGCAGATGCCTTTACCGGGTCATCGGCGAGCTTGACGAACTCAGCAACAGTCTCGCTGACCGCCTTGCCGGTGGCATCCTGCATCGACACGGCGGCCTGGGTGATCCCAGTGAAGCTCTCGCCGGCGATCTTGCCGTTGTCTGCCAGCAGCGCCAAGACTGCGGCCGCCTGGCCGGTGGTGCCCACGGTAGCGCTGACCTGCCGAGCCATGTCGCCCAACTGCCCGGCACTCACGCCGGCGTAGTTGCCAGTAAGGATCAGTGATTTGTTATAGCGGTTCTGCTCTTCGCTGCCCTTGTAGTAGGCAACGGCGAGGCCACCGACGGCTGCAGTGGCCAGGGCCAGCGGGGCCAGGATAGCGAGCAGTCCAGCCGCACCAGCGCCAGCACCGGCGCCCAACTGAGCCACGGCACGAACGCCGCTACCCCAATCCCCCGACGACAGCGCGTTGCCCAGCTGCACAACGTTTTCCTGCGCCTGGCGGGTGCCGAGGCGCAGCTTGTCGAAACCGGTGGCCGTCTTTTCGAGCTTGGCGTAATCCTTGTCGATCTTGCCCAGGGCGCTGTTGTACTGCTCTTGGCTGATTCGCCCTTCGTCGAGGTGCTTGCCCAGTTGCTCGACCTGAGTATCCAGCTTCGCCAGCGCAGCGCGGGCCGGGTCGATGGCACCCAACAGGCTATTCAGGGCCTTTTGCTCGTCCATGGCCGACTTGGCCAGGGCGATCTGCTGCTTGTCCAACTGAGCGGAGATCTTCGCCGCCTCTGCCTCGCCATAGGCGCCGGTCTTGGTCAGCTTGGCGAGGGCGTCACGCTGCTTTGCCAGGTCCTGGGTGGTTTTTGCGCTAGTGGACAGCGACTTTTCCAGGGCCTGCATTTCGTTCATTAGCGAAACGGCGGACTGCTCGGCCCGGCCGCCGGCCTTCGCCATCTCATCCAGGCTTGTTTTCGCCTGGATTGCATCGGCCGAGTCGATCTTGACGCCGAGTTCTGCAATGTTCATCGACTCACCTTGAATAAGTGCCCATGGTCACGGGCTGTTTTCCCTTTCCTCCGCCATAACGCGCAGGGCTTCGCCTTCCAGCACCTGAAGGTCAGGGAAGATTTCAGCGATTTTATTTTTCTTGATGCCGAGGAAGCCGGCCACGTCGCGGATGCTGCTGTAGTCGAGGCCGATAGCGCCGCCCGAGCCTGCTCGCCACTGGGTGGACATGCGGTTGAAAAGCAGGAAGGCCGGCCAGTTGCAGGGCCAGACCTCGACATCTTCATCATCAAGGTCGGCAGCCGTCAGCCCGAGAACACCCAACTGCTCAGCAGATGGGCCACTTTCGTACATGGCTTTGGCTGCCGATATCAGTTTCCCAGGCGGGCCTGGCTAAAAGCGCTCTGATAGGCGCTCACGACCGCTTCGGCGGTGCCATAGCACGACTTAACAAGAGCCTGGATGCTCTTGTCGTCGAACTTGTCATCAAAGCCCCAGCCAACAACGAGATCCTTGATCTGCTGCACCTGAAGCTCGGTCTCGGCCGAAACGACATCAGACAGAGTGGTGCCTTCACCGAAACTGGCGCGCATCTCCTTTCCCTTTGCGCTCCAATCATCGAACAGGGCTGCAAGTCCCGGGCGATCCCGATATTTGAAGGTGAACTCGATTTTCTCGGGCTCCTCCCCAACTACCGGGATCAACACGAATGCCTTGAATGTTGGGTTCTGGGCGATCCTGATCTTTGCCATGAGAAGTCCTTATGCGCCAGCCAGGTAGCGAAGCGAACGAGCCGAAAGCCCGATACTGATGGTGCGCGTCATGACGTTGTTGCGCTCCATGGTCGGGTCGGGTGTGATGCTCACATAGCCCGGATAGAGGATCTGATCGCCGTTACGCAGCTTCATGCGGACCACCGCCAACTCCTTGGTGTCGTCGTAGCCTTCGACGGTTTCGACGTACTGCGCCGTGGGTTGATCCTCCACCACGATAGTGATCGTGGTCGGGTTGCGGTTGGTGGGGAACTGCTTGTCGTCATCATCCTCCAGGTAGCCGACAGTTTGATACTGCTGCTCGCCGCCGGAAGATGTGAAGGACGTGACCTTCGAGATCTGCGTCCAGCCGGATACAGGAATCACTGAGCCGGCACCTGCGCCGAGGGTGTACTTGTCGGTGTTGGTGGTATTGAGGCCAGCCAAGGAAAAGGCATCGGCAGTAATCCCGGATGCTTTTACAGCGCGGTCATTGATGAGCGCCCAGCCAGAGTTGACCAGCAAGATGTCGCCCATTTCAATGCTGTGTCCAACAGATGCAGCGACTGGAGGTTTGGCATTGGTCAAGGCGGTGAATGGGACAGCAGATCCCAAAACGCTGGCGATCTCCAGCACAGCGCCGTTCGGCAGCGGGAAGCGTGCGGCCATGGTGTATTTCCTCTTGAGTGCCCGCCTGACGGCGGTAGGTTATGCCCCAGCGGGCGGTTGGTCTGCGACACCCAGATAGGTGAAGCTGGCCGGGACCGTGTAGGTCGCCGACTCGGTAATAGTTGGACCTTGATCTACTGGCTCAGTGATCAAGCCCTCGAAACCATTGCGGGCCAGTGGCGTGTCGACGCGAAACAGCCGGGTCAGTTCGTCAATAAGCGCTTCGGCGGTGACCATGGCCTGCGCAGAGGGACAGACGATGCTGACCTGATAAACACCGGCGTATTCGTAAGCCTCCCCGCTGAGATAGCGGCAGGTTGTGCTGGCCGGCAGTTGGAAGGCTCGCAGATACGTTTCAGAAGCGCTTGGTGTAAAAGGCTGGTTTGGGTAGGCCACTCGTATCGGGCGCTCAGCCGCCCATGCAGCCAGCTTCGTTTCGATGGCCTGACGGGCTCGTGCGTGACTCATACCTTGTTGTTCCTGATAGCCTCCAGCACGATCTGCTGAAAGCGAGCCACGGTTACCCTCACCATACCGCCGGGAGCCTGGGTTGAATGGCCGAACTCCAGCGGAATCGCGTAGGGCAAGTTGTTTACGATGAAAGCCGTTTCTCCGGCCTTGAACTCAATGGCGCCCGCCACAAGCCGCGCAGTCGCCTCAGCCCCTGTCGGGTCCGGGTGAATGCGGAAGCTGTTGTCGACAGAGCCAATAGAGAAATTCCAGTTCGCCCGGAAGCGGCCGCCGACATAGTCCTGACCGGCCACCAGGCCATTCACGTTGAAATTCTGGTCGCGCTCAGTCTTTGTCAGCGGCTTGGCGTATTTGACGCCGCGCTTGAGACTTCCCGCATTCGTGAAGTTCGATTCGGTCAGGTTGATGAGCGTGTTGCGGACGGCGACGTTGAAGTCGTAGTCATCGGCAGCGCGGGCATTGGATTCGCGGTGAGCGACGTTCGCGGCCCATATCTCTGGGTTGCCCACCGGCGACATACGGATGAGGCTACTGCCAATCTCGATGATGATTTCACGCAGGCTCGCGTCGATTGCTTCACTGGCCTGGGCGGCGAACTCGGCCAGGCTCAGGGCGAAGCTGCCGGATTGGGTCGCCATGTCATTTCCTCAGTTGCGCCGTCCACGTTGCATCAGCAGGGTCCGCAGACACGTTCATCACCCGCAGCCCGTTGACGATATCGCCAATGGCCGGGGCAGCCGGTACCGCCGTCGGAACGCCGGCCTCCAACACGAACAGCTCGTTTTGCAGCACCAGCAGCTTCTTGTCGCTGGTCTGGATGAGGGAGCCGTCGATTTCTTTGGACAAGTAACTGCCAAGAACGCCGCGGCCCGAGTACGTGACGGTGGTCTCCGGCGTTTCTCCACCCAGGTCGGGGTCATACTCACCCGCAACGTTGCGCACGCCTGTCACCGGTTTGACTGCGTCGGCCAGGCCATCGGGATCGTCGAATGCTTCCGCCAGTTCGGCCTGGATCTCTTCGCGCATGCCCACGGTCAGATCCTCTTCAGCATCATCACGCCGGAGCGCGTGATCCACGGAGCCAGCAGCGCCAGGGCGAAGTTGACCCCCGCCGACTGATCGGTTGAGCCCGCCACGTAGGTTTTGCTCACCGATGTGCCGGACTGGGCCGAGACCGTCTTGCTCTGCACTTCCTTCTGCGTGGCCGTGTACAGCTTGCCCGCCGCCGCCTCTTTGGCAACCTGGGCGCCGGCTGTTTTGATCTCAGCCGGAACCGGATCAGGAACAGCCCGCTTAATCTTGGCCATGAGCCAGGCATTGGCCATGGTCACAGCAAGGACCGGATCACCGGTGCCGGCCCAGTCAGGACCGAGCTGGGCGTCAACATCGGCGACGGTGATGTAATCGGTCATGTGCTTGTCCTTATTCCGCTGGCACCAGGGTCTGCAGGTCTTCTTTCTTGGCGGACGGGTCGAAGGCAATACCCTTCTCGGTCAGCCATTCTTTCAGTTCGGGGACCTTCATTTTCAGAGGGTCGGTTTCTTTGCTCTCTGGCTCCTTGCCGTCTGACACCTTGATGCCGGCCGATTGGTAGGCATCGAAGATATCCGGGGCATCGCCATCGACCACCACCTCGGTAGCGGAGCCGATGACACCGAAGAATTCGCTCAGCAGGCGGTAGCACACGCCGCGCTCTTTGCCCGGCTTGTCCGTGTAGATCACTTTCATGAGTCACCTCAAAAGCTCCCCGGCGCCGATAAAGACGCCAGGTTGTGTGGGCCGGATTACGGCGTGGTGGTACCGCTGATGACAGCAGCGAAGGGAACTTGCTTGCGGCTGAACACGCGCTGCCAGTTTGCAGCAGCTGCGTACTGAGTCGCGGTTGGGCTGAGGTTTTGAGCCTCGGAGCCTTTCCAGCTGAAGCCTGCGGGCTGGAGGATGTAGGTCTTCCGCTCCCACAGCACTTCGGCACCACCACCGTTACCGCCGCTGGGCTTCCGCTCCAGTTCTACCGGAACCTTTGGTGTGCCTTCGCCGTAACCGAAAGCGCCCTGGCCGAAGAACACGGACAGGTACTTGCCCGCGCCGTAGACCAGAGCGTCGTCCATGAACACTGGCTTGCCGAGGTAGGTGGCCAGGATGATCTTGCCGTCAGAATCACGCAGGTACTCGATGAGGTCCTGCTTGACCATCTGGTTCATCACCACCGAGTGCACGCCGATCGCGCCGAACTGGTCAGCCGCGTCGCCGGCGGTAAACGCGGCATCCTGGAAAGCGTTCGCACTGATGGTCGCGCCCGCGTCAATGACCATGTCACCGCCGTTGTTCGCGATGTTCGACGCGATGATGCCGCGAGCCGCGCCCAGGGTGTAACGCTGCCACTGGCGGGTCCAGTAGGTGCCGAAGCGGTTGCGGATCTGCTGCTGAGGCTCGCTGTTTGCCAGCTCAGCGGTCAGGTCGGTGACGCCGTAGCCTTTGTTGAGGTAGAGAACGCGGGCACGCATGCTGTCCTGGGTGACTTTGCCGACTTCGCCTTGGTCGTTCGGGTCGTCGTTGCTGATGTTCGGGGCTTCATCGGCGTTGAGATCCTGCCAGTAGCTGATCTCGGCGGTGCCTTGGCTGCCGGAGGCGATCGCATCCAGCACAGGCGAGCGGGTCACAATGCCCGACTCGTACACAGCGGTCTTTTCCGGGCTGTTAACCGGTGCCAGGGAGGCGTAGTAGTCACCGACGAAGATGTCGGTCAGTTGGGTAGTTGCCATGGATTAGGTTCCTTTGGTGGCCTGGATTTTCTTGAAGAGCTCGGGGTTGTCACGGGCGATCCCAGCGCGCTCGGTTTCCGTGTACTCGCCCCACTTTTTCGTGGCCTTGCCACCGTTGTCGCCGGTCTGCCCGGCACCCTGAGCCCTTGGCCACAGGTGTGTTGCTGTTTCACGCAGAGATTCCGCCCATTCGAGCGGCGACAGCGGGGTTTTCCCGTCCTTCCCGTAAACGACCTCGCCGTCACGGTCGGTGGCAATCGCCTCGCCGTCTTCACTGAGTTTGAAAGTGCCCCGGGCGCGCAGGATGATGTCCTCGGCAGCCTCAGGGAGCGCGCCGGCCTTGATGGCAGCAGCGCGGATGGAGTCGGCCAGGACCTTGTCGCTGTACTTGGCGGCAAATTGTTCTGCCTTATCGGCACGGGCCTTTTCGGCGGCCAACTTGGTGTCGTAGTCGGTGCGCAGGCGCTCGGTACGGCGGGTGATGACCTCGTCCAGCTTGCCCTCGGCAATCAGCTTGGTCTCTTCATCCTGGCCAACCTTGGTCAGTAGCCCTTTCACGGCAGCGATGTCCAGGCCTTCAAACTGGGACTTGAAGCCGTCCAGCTCGGTCTTCGTGGTCCGGAGCGAGCCAAGAAGCTCGGTGTTTTTGTTCTTGAGGCCCAGGGTTGCAGCCTCAACGGCTGCAGCAATGGCGGTCTGAACTGCCGGGTCTTCAAGATCAATCTGGTTTTCGTCTGCCACTTGGTGCACCCCTTGGGTTTGGTCGGCCCGCTTTGCAGGCATAAAAAAACCCAGCGTTCGCTGGGTTCTGAAACTCGCTATTCATTACTACTTCGAAAAAAAATCCGGCCCTAGCATTCTGTCAACTTCGTCGTATCCCTCTTGTCGTTCTCGCAGCTTTTCAAGCTGATCCGCCTTATGTCGCTCGCTCAGATCCCAAACAAGCCTATTCAACAGACTACTACTGACAACATGAGTAATACTTTCATGAGCAAAGTGAATTACAATCTTTAACTGAGACTTAGACAGCGAACTTAAAGCATCAAAGTAATCATCATTTAGTTGACAGTCAAGTCGCCCTTTATTGATATTTTTCGAGCTAAGTTCACTTACAAAGGGTGCTAGGAGCCAATCAGCAAAGCCTGACAGACTCTCCTTCTCCATAGCGATGAGCTGAAGAACCTCGCCACGCTCAAGCTTATGCGGAAAACTTAGCTGTAAGTTCTTCTTCTTTTCAAGCTTCGACTTGTAGGATCCTTTACCAACAATCAAATCCACATCAACAACCGTAACAGGAATCAACCCCTCAGAAACAACGCTAAGGGACCAGTCCTCAATTGCATTGTTATCAAGAACCCGAGCTTTCATTCGCTCTTTATGTCTATGCTCGTAGGATTGCCACAGAGCAAATACCACCGCAGAGAATGTAGCCAGGCCCGCGAACCATTCCCCAATCGTTCCAGTAACGGAGACATGATTGGCAAGCCAGTCAACGTTGACTACACCTACAACCATGCCCAGCGTGAAAGAAATCAAGACCATTGCAAAACTACTAATCAAGCGCTCACTCATAAATCCTCCTTGTGATAGCTTGAATGATAGCCTAGTGCCTCTACGCATTACAGTTATCGAACGACGTAAAAACCTCGCATCACTAAGTAATCGGCGAACTGCGCCCTGCTCGGCGCATAGGGCGGCGGACGCATGCGCAGCCCTGGCGTATCTCGGTTGAGCCGCGTGCGCCGGCCATTGGGCTCAGTGCAATACGTTGGCTCCTCGATCTGGAAGCCCTGCTCGACAGCGTATAACTCGACGGCCAGCCGTACCTGCCCCCATTCCAGCTCAAAGGGCACGAATGTCTCGGAAAGCGTTTGGTATTCGATCTTGCAGTCACGCCGGGGCCAGGCCATTGCCTGGTCAGGATTGGCCTTGCGCCCCTTCCACTGGCGACTGTTGATGTCGGCCGCAGCGCGCAGCAGCAGTTCGACCTGCTCAGCCTCAGCTTCAGGTATCCGGAACCCGTAGTAGTCGCGGTAGAAGGTCAGCTTCTCCAGCGGCACGAAGCTATTCGCGTCTGGCCTGCCCTTCCCGTCCTCAACGATGATCTGCATCGGCTATCTCAACCTGGTGGAGCGCCGAGTGTAACGCCTGCTCGGGTGAACATGTCAGGCTCTGCTTCCTTCAGCTGCGCCAGCGTCAGTGGCTTGAATGACTTGTCGAGCTGCAGCTTTGCGAACTTCTCCGGCGTCAGCCCGCCATCACGGAACAACTTGCCTCGGACTGGCCCGAGGGCATGGTCTTGGAAGCTCGCCGGTTGCGTTGCCAGCCACTCGTAATAATTTAGGCCGGCGTCGACCTGGGCCCCGCCGTTATCGCCCACCGAAGCGCGCGTGGCGTCCTTGGCGAACATCTCCGAAAGCCTGGTGGAGGGCACCGTGGTTGACCGGCAGTTGATATGCGCCGGCGGCAGCGGGCCTTTACCCAGGTCGAAACGCATCCCATCCAGGCCCTTGCACTGCTGAGAGGTCTTGCGATCGAGCGTCGACACCCAGCGGTAGCCCAGAACCACGTCACTGTTGGCCTTCAGCGTCTCCATTCGCGCCGTGGTAGCCACGTGCTGGATTGCCGTCTGCACCACAGCGGCAGCGTTGCGGTTACTCACCGCCAAGACGCCGTCCGTGAAGTTCTGCGCCGCGGTACCGCGAATCGCCTGGATGATCTGCGCATTGGTCTGGCCCTGGCCGAAGCCGAGCCTGATGGTGTTCGTGACGCGCATCGTCTCCGTGCGCGTCCAGCCGCTGACGAAACTCTTCAGCAGCTTTCCACCGTCGATACCTTTCACCTGCAGCGGATAGGAGAATACCGCCGCGCGGATCACCGTGTTGGTCGGCACCACCGCATCGATGGAGAGCGCATTGCTGAGGCTTTTGGCCTCAAAACTCGACTCGTAAAGCGCGATGTCGACCAGATCAGCCTGCACCAGATCACCGTAGGCCTTGTAGATCTCCAGGAGCTTGCCGTCCACCCGGGCCAGGAACTGCTCAAGGCGGTCCCGGCTGTAGGTGGTCAGCTCCTTGCGGGTGAGTTGCTCCCGCACCAGCTTGTCGATCTGGCGCAGGTACTTTTCAAATTTCTTGACCTCGCCGGCCTTAAGCCGCTCCAGCATTACCGAGTGGCGAGTCGTCTGCTCCAGCAGTTGGCTGTCCGCCTGCACCAGGTTTCTCGATGGCATCGTCTTTGTCCAAGTTGATGCCGGCCGACTCGCGCTCATCGCTGATCAGTTCGGCTTCGTCTTCGTATGGGCGCTCCGGCAGCTTGCCGGTGGTGAGGTACTGCCAGTAGGTGTCGGCGCTGATTGTGCCGGCCATCACGCCTTTCAGCAGCTCAGCGAGTACTTGGGCATCGACCACTGGGGTCACGAACTCAGGGTTCACCTTGAACTTGACCTGCTTTGGGTCGTAGCCCTTCCACTCGGCCGCATACCGCAGTCCCTGCTCCACCGCCTCTGCCACAGTGATGACGATGCTGTGCAGCGTGGCGTGCTGATCGTTCTGGCGTGTTTTACGCGCCTCGCCTGACTCGGTACCGCCGACGTCCATGACCTTGGCGCCTGCCTCAAGCGCGGCGTTCTTCTGGTCATCCATGGCCTTACGCACTGCTTCGATACCGGCGCCTTGGAATTCCAGGTAACCGCACTCGCCATTCGGACCAAGGTCCCATGCCGCCGATGGGCCGGTGACGCTCAGCTCCACCGCCTCATCCAAGCCAGAAACCCACGGCTGCGGGTGGCTGGTCTGGTGCAGTGATGTGAAGTAGTCAGCGCTCAACTGGTAGGACTTCAGCGCGGCCCGCGCCATGGTCAGCAGCGGCACCTCGTCGACGTCTGGCGAGTTGTCGGTCGAGCCGCAGTAGATCACCGGCAAGTACGGCAGGCCTTTAACCAGACGGTTGTCAGTTCCTGTTGTGCCCAACGGCGTTTCGTCCTCAACCAGCTCACCGCCTTCATTTCGCACGGCGGTGTAGCAGACCTCGTTGAGCATGAAGAACTCACGGAACACCGTGTCGCAGTCATGGCTGTAGCGATCGCCGCCCTTCTTGCGGAACTCGCGGAACACAGAAAGCACCAGGTCCTGTCGGCCGCCTTGATCAGCCGTGTCCCAGTTGATCGCGTTGCGGGTGGCGTACGTCGAGAAATACGGTTCACCGCTCTCGTCGATATTCACCACCAGCGGTACCCGGCCGTGTGAAATGGCCTGGCGCACCATGCGAAAGAACAACTGCTTCAGGCCGAAGCCGTCGGCAGTGGCATTGTCCTCCAGCCCTTTCAAGCCGCCGGGCAATTCGATCTCAGGAATAAGCCGTGAGACCAGGCCCATCATCGACCGCAGCGAGTCGCGCACCCAGTGTTCGTACTGAGCTCGGTTCGTGTAGTTCTCGTAGAGGTACTTGTTGCCGGCGCCGTCGAGCTTTTCCGCCTCGACCATGCCGCTCGGCTTGGGCAGATTGCGCTCGTTGCGCTTCACGGCGCACTCACCCTCGAGCGCGTCGTCCATCATTTCCCACTCGGCGATGTGCACGTCGTAGTCGGGGTTTGTCGATTGCACTGGCATCAGGCCAAGCCTCCAATTCGGCGTGTTCCGCCTGTGCGTTTGCGTCGGCCCATCGAGACGGCGAAGTAGCGGAAGGCGTCCGCGCCGTGCGATGACCAGTCGTGAAGTGGTTTGTCTTTCCAGCAGCCCCGCTTGTCGTCCCACTCCTTTCGGTAGTTCTCCAGACAGGAAATACCCAGTTCGCACTTGGACTCATCGAAGGCGCAGGCCGGAAGGATCTCCCGAACCTGCTCAATGCCCTCGTCGATGCCGAGCTTTGGAACAACGCTGAACTTGAGGCTGTATTTTTGCCCGTCGATCTCGTAGCCCTCCCGGGCCAGTTCGCGCCGGGTCTTGCCGTCGCTACCGAATTCGCGGTTGTCGATGTCGTGCGGGCCCCAGTGATCGCCGTACGTGTATTTGCGATCCTTGAGCACCTTCATGTAGTGCCGCAGGCCTTCACCGCTGTTCTCGTAGAAGTCGATGACGTGATATTCCTCGCCAACGATCCGGACGAACCAGATCGCCGTGGAGTCGCCGACGCCGATATCCCATATCGTGTGCACCGGCAGATGACTGTTGTCCGGTAGCGGGCCGATCCTCTGAGCGCCATACAGCTTGGTGAACTGTTTGGCGTAGTAGGTACCCTCAATCGACTGCTGGAAGGCTTCCGCCGGCAGTGACGGGTATTCCCGCTTCATGTCGTCGCCGAGAGTCTTCTCCTTGGCGGCGTACCAGGCTCGCTGGCCCGGGTTCGTGTCAATGCCGTGCTTCGCGAACAGCTCGTTGAAGTAGTCGGTCAGGCGCTGCGGGATGACAACGTTAGTCGGGTCAAGCCAGTAGGCCTTGTTATTCCACCAACTGAAGAAAAAGAACTTCCAGTCAAGCAGGCCCAGCGGGACACCAGCGAGTTGCTGGCGCTCTGCTGACTGACTGTAATCAAAGAAATACCCGGCCCTGCCCTCTGCCGTCGACTCGATGGTTACGAAACACTCAGCAGCGACAGCCTCGAAAGCACCGGTGACGATCTCCCGCGCCTTGTGCGGAAACTTGGCGCAGATCTTCCCGAACTCAGATACGTGCAGGTAGCGCAGCGTACCGCCCCGAAATGAGGTAGAGACGTAAAGCGAGCCGCCCTTACTGAACACCAGTTCGCCGGCAGCGTCGTTTCTCGCCGGATTGGCAGCGCGTAGCTCCTTCGGCAAGTTGTCGTAGGCGTACTTGACCTTTTCACGAAACAGGCGCTTCGCGTCGTTCAGTGTGTGAGCAATCAAGGCGCACTTGGCAGCCTCGAACAACGCTGCATCCAACTGCACAATGCACACCAGCGTCGTAAAGCCCAGCTGGCGAGCTTTCAGGATGATGTTCCGGGTATGCATCCCCTGGAAGTAATCGATCTGCTCCTGCGTCATGCGGAAGCGAACCTTCTTCCCCTGCTTGTCAGTGATGAAGTAAAGGTTGTTCAGTCGCCAGAACCGGTCCCGAAGCAGTTTCATGTGCTCGGGCTTCATATCAGGCGTCCTGTGATAGTTCGTCCATCATCTTCGAGATCTCGTCGGCGTCGTCCGTCTTCTCCTTCTCGTCCAGGCTGAATGCCTGCCGCTCAAGGACTTGCAGGTTCTTCATTGCAGAGGAAAGCTGAAACAAGGTCTTGGAGTTGCTGGGCAGCGCAACAGCAGCGAGCATCGAGGCCCGGCGCATACCGTTATTGTCCTCGTCAGTCGCGTCGATGATCGCGTCTTCGATCTCTTCGCGGCGCTGGATGGTGTTGAGCAAGTCATCCATCAGCAGGTTCGCGAGGTTCGTGGCTTTGCGAATGTCTCGGCGATGACTGCGAACCACCCGAGCGCCTTCTTCTGCGGCCTCTTCGATGATCTCGGCGTCAAGTTCGCAGTTCGCGCCTTGGTCGTTGCGAACCTCTCCGCGAACCAGCTTGCTTCGAACCTCTTTACGCACCTGGTCAGAAAGGTCTCTCGCCCATCCTTGAACCTTGGCTTTCTTCCGGATTGCCGTGTCGCTCACGCCTTGGCGCTCTGCGATAGTCCTGATGGAAAGCGAACCAGCCCGGTAGGCGCGTTCGATTGCCTCCCAGTCGGGTTGCTTGGTTGTCATAAATTGTCTCAGGTGCGCCTACAGGCGAGGTTGAAATAGTGGCGCGTTGCCGGTATTTGTGAAGATTCATCCACTCAGCACAAGGAAGAAGAAAATGGAGCCGAGATACAAGGTAAAGCGGAAGGTTCACGTTGAGCTAATTGGCGTCAACGGCGCCAGGAGAACGTCAAAGGCATCCCCTGAGGGTTATGGAATTTTCGACACTGTAGAAAAACGAAATCTGCCCGGCCATTACGAAAAATTGCCTGACGCAGAAGCTCATTGTGCATTGTTAAACAGAGAATCGAAAAAGCTGCTTCTTGATGACCAAAGCAGGGCTTTGCTCAACGAGATTCGAGCCTTGAACACTGACCAGCTTGGCAGGGAAATTTTTGTAGGGCTCACGCATGAAGAGTCAGAGAGGTACGTTGCCTTAAGCATGTCTACTAGACATAAATCGGCAGAAGAACAGGACGAATATCTTTCGCTTGATGAAAAGTACAATAGCCAACGGATGCAGGTTATCGGCGCAGAACATCTGCTTCGGACCGAAAACCCGCCCATCCACTGAGCGATGTTACGGCGGCGAGATCAGTTCCCGTCGTCGTCAAGCAGCACATCAATCAGCTTCTGCTCACCCAGGCGCATAGCGCCGAGGCATTGCAGGTCGTTACACTTGGGGCCGAGGCCGAACACTGTCACCTCACCCTTGGCACCGATCAGGGTCAAGGCACCTACGGTGCACTCGGGATGCTCACCGGCATCAAGGTTATCGGCAATCTTGCGCAGGGTCTTGGCGGCGTCGCGCCAGTCTTCCCGCTTGAACTCCAGAACCTTGACGGTCATTCGATCACCATTTGGTGTGTCTGTGCATGGGCATGGCCGTGGAGCAATCCAACGATCAGGCCCTGGGGGAGCCCGGCAGCCTTGGCGGCGTCCACGGCGGTAGCAATGGCCTTGTCGAGAGCGCTTACCGCTGCGTTGATGTCCTGACTCATCGGTAGCGCATGGCGCAGGCGGGTTACGTCGCCCATCAGCTGAATGGATCGGCTGGCTTGGCGATAGAGCGCACGAACCACATGAAACCTTGTTGTAAGTTCGTCTTGGCCAGTGCTAGCAGCCGCGGGTCAACGCCTTCGATCTGGCCGATCTGTTTGAACAGTTCGCCCGTGTCCGCCTCCAGCGCCTTGATGGAATTCATGCCGTCGATCTCGGACTGGCTCAGGTCGCGGTAGCCGGTGGTTTTCTTGTGCTGGTTATCCATGGGTGATTCCTCATGATTGCGCGCCACGATTTGGCGCATTCGAAAACGTGGCGCGGATTACTTGCTCTGGCTTCGGAGGATCTGCGCGTCAACCTGATCTGCGCAGGTGTCCAGCAGCCGGACCGCCTTGTCTTTCAGCTCCCACACGTCACCATTGAGGCGAAGGTCTTCATCGCTGTCGTTAATGCGCTCGCATGGGATCAGCTCAGGGGCTTCAATTCTTACGGCCTGGGTCTTTGTTACCACTACCGGCTTTGCCGCGCAGGCCGTCAGGAAGAGGCTGAGCAGCCCAGTCACGAACAGGCTTGCTGTTGCGCTTGAGGTTTTCAAAGTTCTTCTCCGCCTTCTTGGCTTTGTCCTGGCTGGCCTTGAGGCGCTTTGCCAGGTCTGCCTGGTATTCAGCATTGCGCTTTGCTTCAGCGCGCAGCGTGGTGATGGTCGCCTGGCTTTCGAGGTTGGCGTCGACCGCCTTCTTCTTCTCGCCGGCTTCGAAGGCCACCTCCCCGCGCAGGGCGACGACACGGGATTGCTGGATGCCAACGAGCAGCAGGCCGACCAGGGCGATGATGATTGCAGCAGCGAAGGCCTTCATACTGAATCCGCCTTGCGGCCCAGGAAGCGGGTCACCAGCTCGCGGATGGCAGTCACGCCGAGGAACCCAATAGTCCCTCCAGCAGCAACCGATAAGCTGGGCGGCCAGGTCATCCACTCGATCACGCTGGACGCAACAAGGCTCAGCGATCCGCAGATCAGCGATTCGAACAAGATCCGACGCTTACTGGTTTCCTTCGCGTCGTACATGACTCGAAGCAACGATACTGTGATGGCCATGATTGCGCCCTGCCAGAGCGGATTGCTCAACGCCAGCCAGATCTTGGCCCATGTGTCTGGCTTGTCAGGCATGGTAGGCATCCGGGTTGCTCCCCTCGGGGAGATTGATAGATCCGGCACCAACTGCACTCCCAGCTCGGAGCAACGGGTGTGGTGGGGCCGAAAACGAAAAGGCCCCGATCAATGTCGAGGCCCTGAATAGGTGCGCGGTCTTTCCCGCTGTCAGCCAAAGACAGTCCCAGCGTCGACGCCCCAATGCATCGATCTCGCCGTTCTTGTCTCGCGCCACCCTGGAAGCACAGTGAGGTCAGGATGCACGGGCTGCCGGTGTTATTTCCGTACGTCGCACTACCGGCTATCGACGTCCAGGCCTTCCCGAAGGCTGTCCTGGCTACAGGTGAATCAGAAAGCCGGCGAGATATCGAAGTAGTAGTCCTTCCCTTCCTCGAAATGCTCGGCCCGGTCGGCAGCCACATTCACGACGTATTCGCCGTACGGGGTGTACTTGCCGTAGATCGCATCCTCTTCCGCAGGATTGGCAGACCACACGGCGCCGAAGTGCAGGCGGGTCAGTGATTCCGTCGAGCCCTGAACAGGCCCTTTGGAGCGAAGAGTCATTTTGCAGCGGGTGATGTAGGTCATCGGTAGATCCTCGAACGTCGATTGAGCAGGAGGGTCTTTCCGGTCTTTCGCCTGCATTTTGGCAATAAAAAACCCCGCTCTAGGCGGGGCTTCATAAAAACTTTAGTCGCTTGAAGTTTGAGGGACTGGGGCCTCGTCGATGCTGATGCAGTGCTCAATATCCGTTATTTTCTTCAGTGCAAGCTCGGCCGTTGAATAAGCTCCGAACATTCTGCCCTGATAAAAAACAACCCACGCAAACTGAATATCCGCGTTGCCAGCCTGCCCTACAACCAACTTCTTGAACCGTTCCGCCAAGTCGTCGACATGCATCTGTGCCATGCCACGCAAAACCATGACGCTCTCCCAGTTTATAGTCGGAATCTCTATTTTCGACTCTGGACAGACTGAGAGCAACAAAAAGCCCGACATATTAGCCGGGCTTCGCAGTGCAACTTCCTAACGCGTAAGATCGATAGGATGAATAAATAATCTCTCATTTTCTCACTCAGTGCAACATTTTTTGGGTATCCGAACTTTGCTTGTAGCTCCGCCGATTAAAACCTATCCAGGGCGTTCCAGATTTTTGCCTACATCCTTTCGAACGGTAAAACGGTCGTATCCGGGGTATGCGCCATACGTGTGACCGGGTCTAACCTATTGGAGCGATAGGTAAATGAAGTCGTAGGTCTGCAGGGGATCTGATACCGTTTAGCCATATGGTCGTGATACACGAGGCTAATTATGGACGTAAACGCCCATTTTCCTGAGTACGAAGCAGAACGCTTAAAACGCGTTGAGGCCCTCTGCCCGCAAAATGAACAAGACGATGAAGTCTTCGAGAAAATGATTTCGATGACTTCAGAATACTTCAATGCTCCCATCGCGCTAATTTCTATTGTCGATAAGCACCGCCAATGGTTCAGGGCTCGGATTGGGATTGAAGAACACACTACACCACGGGACGTTTCGTTCTGCGCCCACTCGCTACGCGACAGAAAGCCCTTAGAGGTTTTGGACGCGCGAGATGATGAGCGCTTCAAAGATAACCCTATGGTCACCGGCCCGCCCTTCATTCGCTACTACGCTAGCGCACCACTTCTCACAAGTGATGGTTTCTCCTTGGGCAGCCTATGCATAATAGATACTTCAGCTCGAGAACCAATGAGCAAGCGAGATGCGGGAATGCTCGTTTATTTTGCTCAACTCGTTGTAATGAGGATTACAAGCTTACGCTCACGGAACTTCATTGATCAGCCTACTGGACTTTTCAATCGACTTAGATTGGAAGAAGATATCCGCATGGCAAGCTCCAGCGGCATTCAGCATGACCTTTTTGCGGTGGACGTAATATCACCGAAATTTTTGAATGACGTAGTAAAAGCACTTGGTTACAGCTTTTCTCAAAAATTAATGCTCGACGTAAAGACTAGACTTCAGTCTTTACTACCTAAAGATTATCTTCTGTACAAAATTAGTCCCACACGTTTTGGGTTTCTTTTGAAAGCTGGCGAGCCGGTCGAGCGCCTCTGCCTTGACATTCTTTCTAACTTTTGCGAACCGGTTGATTGTCAAGGAATTCCAATACCTATGCAGCCAGGCATTGGAGTTTTGAAGATCGCTGATGCAGAAGAGAGGGACTGGCTACGCCTGGTGGTAGGCGCTGCCGACGACGCCAGAGTTCGTAACTTGGGATGGACAATGTATCAGCCTGAGTTGGACGCAGCTCAGCAGCGAGCATTTGTGCTACTGAGTTCCTTGCCTGACGCCGTTCGATCTGGAAATCAACTGAGCCTAGTTTTCCAGCCGAAAATCAGGTTACCTAGCCTAGCATGTGAAAGTGTTGAAGCCTTGATCCGGTGGAATCACCCTACGCTCGGACCTATCAGCCCTGCAGAATTTATACCATTGGCAGAGAAAACTGCGTTGATGCATTCGATTACCTTTTGGGTACTTCATGCCGTAGTTTCCCAAGCGAAAGTATGGAGGAGCAAAGGTATTGAGTTACGAATCTCCATGAATGTGACTGTCAGTGATCTTGAAAACTCAAAATTCGTAAACAAAATCACAGAGTACATAAACGACGGCGCACTCCTACCCAAAAATCTAGAACTTGAATTCACTGAAAGTATGCACATGTCAGACCCAAAGGCAGTTATTACTCAGCTAGAGCGCGCCCGTGGGCTAGGCATTGATATTTCCGTGGACGACTTCGGCACTGGCTACAGCAACTGGACATACCTAAGGCAACTTCCGGTCAGTACGGTAAAACTAGACCAGTCACTGATCAGCAATCTGGACACAAACGAAAAAGATAAGAGGTTAGTTAAGACACTAATCGAGCTTGCGAGAGGGTTAGGGTATCGAGTCGTAGCAGAGGGAGTCGAGACCAAAAGTATCTTAGATCTAATTACGCCCTGGGGGTGTTCAGAGGCGCAGGGATACCTATTCACACCCCCACTGAAAGCGAAACCACTAGAAGAATGGCTGGAGCAAGGTGGTTTCAACGCGGCCATGTGATCGGACTACAGAGCCAGGTACTGAGTCCTTTTAATTCATTAGAACTTGTCGGCGGGAAGCTCGTTTCCAGCTCCCGCCCATCTCACAAAGCTGGGGTCATATAGGCCACCTTTCCAGTTCATCGCCGCGGCAATTTATTATGCAGCGAACGTCTCAATTAGCCCCTCCGCGTCAAGGAGCTCTTGAGCGGCCACCAGCGCCTCATTCATCTGACGATCCAAAGCTTTTCGTATGGAAGACCGCCACCGATAACGAGTCGATTCCGGCTTGCCGTCGTTATCCCAGTTGGCTATGTCATACCAGGCAGCCGGCAGCACCGCGGCGGAGCGCTTGCCCTCGGCCCCTGCCACTTGCGGAATGGCCCAGGTCAGCACAGCGCATTCCCGGAAGCGTTTCGGCGCCGGCGTGCACACCGAGTTAAGCAGCTCAAGAATGGCGTCGTGCTTGTGCTCCTGATGCGTTGAGTACTTCGCAACGAGCACCCGCCAGTGAGCCGGGGTCAACGTCTTATGTAGCCGACCGAACACCCAGCAGTCCTGCAGAAATGCTGCCTCCTTGCCGACAATCTCCCCCTTCTGCTTGGCACATTGCACCTTCGGCTCAAAGTCGCAGCCGCCGGCGGAACTGATGGTCTCGGCCGCGAGGGCTCGAACTACTGCTGAAACAACGTTGCGATAGGTCATGCGGCTTCACCTTTTTTCAGTTCTCTGGTCTTTGCTCGGTATTTGGCCTTGATGGCCTTGATCTCTTCCACGGTGTACTTGCAAGCCGGGTGAAGGCCTTCCAGCCAAGACACCTTCTCGGCGCCGATGCGCCGGACTAGGCGAATGCGGTACTCCACGGCGTTGCCGGAAAGGTTGCGATTGCACTTCACACACTGGCGGTGGATGTTCAGCGGCTCGAAGCGCAGCTCAGGGCAGGCGCCGACGGATCGGTAGTGCCCGGCATCCCACCGGCTGCCGGTCATGAGGTCGTTGTCGTTCGGCGTCGAGTCGCAGCTGATGCACGGTAGGTGAGCGTCACGCAGGCGCACGTACTCGTTCACAGCGGCCTGGGCTTCACGCAGGTGGTCCGCCCTGCTCTTCAGCTTCTCCTTGCGGACCTTGATCTCGGCGCGCTCGATCTGGTCCAGGGCCTTGCGAGCCTTCGGCGCGTGGCGCGGCCCGTCGACGAGTGCGCACTTCGGACTGCATACGGCCTGGCCCAGGCGCGCAGGCACGAATGAGGCCCTGCACGTTGCGACACGGCACCTCTTTGGCTTGGGCGGCTTGCGCTCAATCGTCATGCAGCCTCCTTGAATGCTTCGAACTCGGCCATTTCGGTCAGGCGCTCTTCTGTGAGCGTTGGCCAGTCATGCAGCACCAGGTACGCGCAGCACTGCCGCCAGAAATCTTGGAATGTCTCCTCCCCCATCGAGTCGTAGGAAAGGCTGCGGGGGATCTTGCGGGTGAGCTGGCCCAGGCCAGGGATGTCGAACAATTCCTCGTCGCAGTACACGCCCGACTCCAACTGCAAGGCCTTGATCGCATCATGCGATTGCTTCCCGGAAAACCGATCGATGTTCTGGCTCAGCACCCGGCCCAGGCCGTGGACCAAGCCGTTGAACCGTGGGTTGCGTGGCTGCTTGAGGTCGGCGCGGATCTTCGCGTTCATCTTGAATTCACGCTCGCGAAGGATCGACCGGTCGGCGTCGGAGGACGGTACGAACGCGGCGACCTCCTTGCCGGTGGCCGGATCTACCAGGCGCCGCAGCACTAGGTACACAGGCATTGGGCGGGGCTTTGTCAACCTGGTCATATCAAAAGCCCTCCTTTCCGCGCTGCGATTCCCATTCGAACGGAATAACAATCACGCCGCCCTCTCGGAGCCGATCAATGCAGCGGTCGCCGATGGCATCCGGTAACGCCTTACCGTCGAGATTGGAAACAATCACCGTGGGGCGCACCTGCTCGTATCGGCCATTGATGATTGCGAAAAGCGTGGTCAACTCGAAGTCGCTGGGCTTTTCCTTGCTGACGCCGATCTCGTCCAGGATGAGCAGCGAGGGGCTGATCAGGGTCGAAAGGATTTGACTTTCGCTCTGGTCGCTGGCGCGGTCGTAAGTCGCACGGATCGCCTGCAGCACGGAACCTATGGTGCGGTACACAGCGGTTGCGCTTGATTTGGCCATGATTTCATTGGCAATCGCCACGGACAGGTGCGTCTTTCCGGTACCGGGTTTGCCCAGCAGCAGCAGGCAGCGGCCTGCCTCGGCTATCTGCTTAAACTCGGCGGCGTACCGGCGGCAAGTGTTCAACGCCTTGCGCTGCTCTGCGGTGGTGGCGATGTACCCGTCCAGGGTTTTACTGGCGAAGCGCTTGGGGATCAGTGCGGCACCGAGCTTGCGCTCCATGGCCATACGTAGCTCCATCGCCTTGTTCGCCAGCTCGGCGACCTCAGTCTTCTCG
Organism: Pseudomonas simiae; assembly: GCF_000934565.1. NCBI lineage: Bacteria > Pseudomonadati > Pseudomonadota > Gammaproteobacteria > Pseudomonadales > Pseudomonadaceae > Pseudomonas > Pseudomonas simiae. The sequence continues at coordinate 4,045,616 of NZ_CP010896.1, forward strand.
CGTGAGATTCGGCTGCACTCAGGGCAGGCGCTCTTCAGCTCCTTGCCCAGCACCGGGAATACCTTCTGCTCGAAAGCACCGTGAATCTCACAGCCTCCTGGCTGGATGCGAGTTCCCGGCGGTAGCTCAGGTGCGGGTTGCTCAGTTCGCTCAGATCGCATAGGAACCGTCCTCACGCTGAATCAGGCTATCGGTGTAGTTACGGTCAGCAAAACCGGTGTGACGAGACTGAGGGGCCGGCACCGGTGCGGATTCAGCCAGACGCTTGATCACCCAGGAAGCCTTGAAACCCTGCCAGCCGGAATTCAGCGCTTCGGTGATTGCATCGTCTGCAGTGATCCCGGCCTCGGCGCACTTGGCCAGCTCGGTGTTCACGGTCGCCCAGACGGTGGCGGTCACTGCGGCGCGCTTGGCTTTGCGCTGTGTCAGCCAGTCGGCCAGCAGTTGCTCAGGGACATTGTGCGGGTTGTCGGCCAACAGCCGCGCCATGCCGAACGGAGTTTTGCGATCAGGCTTCGGAGGTCCGGCTGGCTCTTGGGGCGGATTAATCTCTTTCGTAGAAAGAGTTAATAGGGGTTCTTTCTTTGTATAAAGAAGGGAGTGAGCAGTTTTGGTCTCACTCGCAGGCGGTCTCAGTGAGACGATATTGTCTGAGTGAGACGTTTTGGTCTCAGTGAGACTCGGTTGTTTTTCTTCGAAGTAAGACCACTCGCGCACAGGCGCGATGCCGATATCCCCACGGCTCCCGCCAACGCGAAAAATGATCCGGCGCTCAAGGAGGTGGCTGATCGCCTTCGACGTGACGTCACGGCGCAAGTTGGTCTGTTTGCCGATATCGTCGGCAGTCAGGCGTTTGGTTTCTAGTTGATAGCCGATTGTCTGGCGTGCAATGGCCATGAGCACGCGCAGCTCACGCGCTGGCAGGTCAACCGTAGCCAATGCCTCCATAAGGCTATTGTCCATACGGGTGAATCCCCGAGGGTTGTGTAACGCAACAATGTTTGGCATGATTTCTCTCGCATAAAGCTGTTGAAGAAGCCGACCTCGTACGTCGGCTTTTTTGTGTCTGAAATTCAGGCTGCCTTCACGGACGCATCCATCACGTCGAGGCTCTGTCGAACGTGATTGATCTCCTGGCGGATCAGGCTCTTTTCAAAAGTGCTGACGTGGTTGTCGTCCAGCGCTTCGTGAACCGCGATCGTCAGGTCGGCGACTTCCTTGCCCACGTTGATCAGCGACTTGGTGAGCGCTTGCGGCTCCGGCGCTGACTTCGATACCAGGTCAAAGCCGAACTCATTGGCGAGAGCCAGCAGAGGGCGCATGTCGCGGGTGTGCAGCAAGATCCCGAACAGGTGCTCCACGGTCAGGTGGTGAGCCTCGTTGTCCGGGTTAGCGCGCTGAAGCAGGCCAACGTGCGGAATACCCATCTTTGCAGCCAGGATCTTGGGCTCATTGCCCTTCACTGCTGCCTGGCATGCATCTAAAAAGTCTTCCATTCGTAAAACCTCAAATTTGTTTCCGTGGCGCCCTGCCGATGCAGAAGCGATCATTTGCTCTATGGATCGGCGGACATCAATGTCAGGCGGCCTGCGCCTTCTTTGCTGCCTTGAATCTGCCCTTGGAGAGAACCTGAATCTGGTACTGCCTGGATTCGGGAATCGTTTCTCCCCACATGGTCACTGCGCTTGGACGGATACCCAGGGCCAGCGCCAGCTTTGTCTTGCTGCCGAAGAATTCGGCGACTTCATGCGTATTCATTGCGAATCCTCGTTCGAATCTGACGTAATTTAAGCATGCTTAAGTTATGACATCAACGGCGTTTAAGGCCTACTGCATGCTTAAATTCAGTTAACTTAATATTGAGTCCATGGAAAGACATGAACGCATCGCCCGCGCCATACAGATCAGCGGTAAAAAGAAAGGAGAAATTGCATCGCTTTGCGGCGTTGCAAATTCTGCCGTTACGCAGTGGATCACCGGCGAGAGCAAAAGCCTCAGGCCGGAGAACCTTTACGCACTGGCAAAAGCGACTGGATTCCGAGCTGAGTGGCTGGCAATCGGTGAGGGTGATGAGCGGGATGCTTCAGAATCGAACGTCTCCCCCGCCGCGCAACCCACCAAATCATTCCGCTATCCGGTAGTGAGCTGGGTTGCCGCCGGCGCCTGGGCGGAAGCAGTAGAGCCCTACCCGGCTGGAATCTCGGACACCTACGCATTTTCGGAGTACGACTCCAAAGGCCCAGCGTTTTGGCTGACAGTCAAAGGTGACTCGATGACAGCGCCCGCCGGCCAGAGCATCACCGAGGGCACGCTAATCCTAGTGGACACTGAGGCGGAGGTTGCACCAGGTAAGCTGGTCGTGGCCAAGCTACCGGACAGCAATGAAGCCACATTCAAGAAGCTGGTCAGCGACGGCGGACGGCTGTTCCTGAAGCCGCTGAACCCTAGCTACCCCATCGAGGCCGTCGACGAGAACTGCCGGATCGTGGGCGTGGTTGTGCAGGCGCTACAGAAGTTTTATTGAAAGCGGGCCACTGCGAAAGCACGCAGGCAAAGCGGCCAGCAAAACCGGACACGCACTGTGTATCGAACATGGAAGAATAAGAATGCCTGAGAGCATTACAGCGATTGAAATCGTCCGGCAGAGTCATCAGGGATATTCTATAAAGCCTTTCATTGTGCGCGGGGACGATGGTCTTCCATACTTCGTGAAAGGTCTCGATAAGGCCGGTGGATTTGCTCTGATCTCAGAGGCGATTGGCGCTGAGCTTGGCAAGGCGCTAAACCTACCAATACCTCCTTGGCGCTTGATGCACATTCCACAAGACCTCATTGCATTCAGTGCAATCCCCAACGTTGGGGATCTTGGAGGAGGGCTTGCATTTGCCTCTCTCGCAGTAGAAAACGCCACTGACTTCAGTCTCAGCAATATCAATCGAACTCCCGTAGACCTCAGAAGACGAATTCTTCTATTTGATTGGTGGATCCGTAACGAGGATCGGTGCCTTGGGGATCGCGGCGGGAACGTCAACCTGATCCTGGACTCAAACGGAGATCTCGCCGTAATCGATCACAATCTCGCGTTTGACAGAACGTTTGACTGCGATGCATTTATGGAGGGGCACGTTTTTCGAGAGTGTCGGTCATTCTTCAGGGATTTGGTCGTTCGTCAGGACTGCGAGCAAATGCTTGGCGAGGCTATGAAGAACTGGGGTACGATCACGGCCCTTTTGCCAGACGATTGGCTGTATCGAGATCGCGACCACATCGACGAAACAGAGCCCACACTGGCGGAAAGACTGCAAATGCTGGAAGTGTTCAAGGACGAGCGGTTCTGGGGAGCGCTATGAAGTACATATGCAACTATTCAATTCTGAGGTTTTTGCCTTACCCTGAAACAGGCGAATTCGTGAATATTGGAATCGTGCTGATTGCCAATAATGGTGACTTTCGCTTCAAAATTGAGAAAAAAAGACAGCGCATCACAAATTTTTTCCCCAGTCTCGAGGCAAAAATATTCGTCAGGGCTCGCAGGGAAATTGATGTAGAACTAGCACGCCTTAGTGGCTTTCTCACCGTTAATCGTGAAGATATCTCGCTGCTACTCTCAACCTTCAAGCACCTGATCCATCCTCGTGAAACGATGATGAGGTTTAGCGATCCCGGCACGATGGCCACAGATAACGCGGACCAAGCGCTTGCTACTCTATTCGACCATTATGTAAACCACAGCTTTGCAACAAAGGAGTATCAGGAAACGGTATTAGAGCGCCAGCTTGGAAAGCTGCTCGCAGCCTCCAACTTAAAACAGCGCTACAGCGAGCAGAAGTTAGGTAATGCTGATTACCCAGTAAAATTTCCGTTTGTGCTGATGAGTGGTACCGAGCCTGTGCAGGCCCTAAAGCCTATCCACCTGGGGCACGATGAGTCTTCTAAAATCATTGAGCATGGCGACGCATGGATTTCGAAAATAAGACGTTTGAGTGCTGCAGGGCAACTCGCAAAAGATACCCTTTTTATTGCGGGACCACCTGAAGAAGGCAAGCCGAAGCTACTTAAGGCGTATCGCGAAATCGCTGAAGAGCTGCAGACCTTTCCGGGTATACGCGTCACCAGCTCGGCGGAGGGAAAGTCAGTAATAATTGACCAAATCAAGCAAGGCATTCCCGATACGCTTCACTGAAAACCTAAGCCCGGCCAAGCGCCGGGCTTCTTGTTTCTCCACCTTGAGCTGATAAAATCTGCTCCCCTCTCGAATGGACTCGTTTTTCATGCGCCTATCCTCGATGCCAATGGCCTTATGCGCCATCTTCACCTGCACTTCCTTAACAGCCCAAGCCGACACCAAAAAAAGAAAGAGACATCTACTGCGCGGCCTACTACGAAGTGCTTTCAGTAGCTGGTGACCAGCCAGACATAAGCCGCAGTCAGTCCTCAAGAGCCTCCTATGTACTATTGGTGCACGCTGGCTACACCCCGCAGGCCCAGGAAGAAGTTGCGCAAAAAATGGTGGAATTGCACAAAGAGACACCAGGGCCGATGACGCCAGCTAGTACTGCCAAGCTGCGTGAAAAATACGACGCCGAATGCAAAGTCCTTCTGAAGGCCGCCTTGTGAATATCCTGGTGCTTGTGAGAGCCGATACCCTGGCAGTAGCAGCATAAGCAGCCATCATCGAGCCCGGCCCAGCGCAGGGCTTCTTGTATCTGGTGATCCCCCTACTCTGCTATCGTGGCGCCCTATGATCGCAATGGAAGCATCGAAGCATGGACTCACGGAAGACCCTGGCGATCGCCCTGCTGGTAGCGGTCAGCACTCAAGCCGTATCAGGTGATGGCGCCAACCCTATCGCTGCCGCGATATTTCTCACTATCTCCGCGCCAACCATTTTGATTGGGGCGACCACATCCCTCACGACCGAGCCGCCAAAGGTTTTCAAATCGGCGAAGACCGACGCTTTGGCGTTCATTGGGTCGGATGGAGAAATTCGCGGCGCACAGTTTGAGCAAGCATCCAGGCACTATCGATTGAGCTATAGGTCGCCCCTCATGTCCGATATGCAACTCGCCAAGGCAATCGCGACGTCCTACTGAGCACAGCATTTCACATCCCTTTCACAGTCGGGCGCTTACGGTTACCCCAGCTCCTAGAGAACATCCCTTTAAGCCCGCTACTCCCCATCGCGGGCTTTTCTTTGTCTGTGATTTGCTCGCGCTCCCAAGCAGCCGTCGACTACTCTTCCAGCATCAATGACTGGAGCCAAAGCTATGCCCCATCCCGAATATTCTCTCCCGGACACCCTTGAGCGAATCTATGAGAACCAACTCGCCCTGGAGGCTGCACTAATGGAGTTTACGCTGCTCGTCGAAGAACAAGGCAATGCCGAGGTCGGCGGCAACGTACGTGGCGCTTTGGAGACGATCGGCGAGAATGCCGGGTATATCAAGCAGGGCTTGGCAAAGCTGAAGGCCCAAGGGCCGGACTGACGCCCTACCCGATCTGAGCCCACCATTGAGCGGGCTCTTGCTGCCTATCATTCGCCAAAAAGCCGCGTCATCCTCGGATCACCTTGAGGCGATCTCGGCCGGCATCTGTGATCGCATTCTCCCCTTCATCGCTGATGCGATAACGACCGGACAGCATCTTCGCAATTGAAAACCTGACCAGCCCGCTTCTGGACAGGGCCTCGCCTACTTCAAAACTCATTGCCTGCTCCAGGTCGAAGATTCTTATCTCCCCGATTTTGTAACGGGCAAACGCTACCAGGGCTGCATCCAATTCTTCTTTCTTGACCTGTCGAGTAACGTCCATTTGACCTCCATGCCATGAGTGTCCCGCTCCGTGGTCTACCAAGCGACGGACCGGGCAACTTGTCGAAAGCGGACCGTACTACGCGCCTACTTGGGTCGCTACTGGCTTTCTATCCAGGCCAGTCAGTGAGCGAGCTTCTCTATACCTGCAAATTTGCCTGACGCGACCCTGCCCCAAAACTCTTCGGCAACAGAAATATGCATTTATGCATGAAACTTCTTGCTACCCTATTGCCAGGATATGTCAGTGCAAATACTGTGTATGAATACAGTATTCGCAAGGAGCGAGGCATGATCCAGCCACCCTACCCCACACCTAAACCGAGAAATTCCTACGAGCTTGTTGGTCACCGCCTGCAACGCATAATTGCCTCTCCTCGAGTACAGCGGGTTCAGTTGGTCGAGGTTTCCAGACGCGACGACGAAAGCCCTGAAGCCTGGCGCCAGGTCATCCAAGACATCGGCGACACCGCCGGGATAAGGATCGAGCATCTGGATGACGGCGCCGTCAGGATCGGTTGGCGTGAGTACTGCGATTCTTAAATGAGCCCGCCAGTGAGCGGGCTTTTTATCACCCTCAAGTTTCAGCAATCTGAATTATCTATTTCAGCATGCTTGACACTTTTATTTCAGCTTGCTTAAATTCAACTCAAGCCAGCAACGAACACCGCCGGCCAGCAGCGAGAGCTGTGCCGCTCTTTAGCGAAACCCTTGCCGGTTCACCACCGGCCCAGATTCAAAGGCAGCGATGAACCGGCCTAAACGGTTCAGAGGGTTGGCAACTGACCCGGGCGTGCAGCGTAAAGCGCCAAGAACAGTTATCCAGCGGGAGAACAAGCCGAAAGGCCCGCGGCTGGAAGAACATTTGATTCAAGCCGGTGACTGACGCCAGTAGCGGGTCACGGCCCACCCCAAAAGATTTGAATTAGCGATCCCGCTAGCCTCGGCTGGGAACGCCGGACCTCATGCACCCTGCCCCACTCAGCCAGGGCATTCAGAGCTGTAGCGTGCATGTTGTAAGGACCTGTGATCCACGGCGAACAGATGCTGTTTGACGCTGTGAGTAGGAAGCTCGAAGCCCACACCGAAGACGACCGGCCAGCCCTGCAATCAGCAGCGGGCAACGGGCCACACCGCTGACGCAACAACCCAGGCCGTCGCCAGTAGCGGGCCTGGGCCCCCTTCCCCACCTCTATTACGTCAGCACTCCTCCCCCGCGCCCATCGGCAACCAGCGGGAGGTATGAGTGTTGACGAATACAGGTGAACAACCCGCCACTTTGGAGGCGACCATGAACGCAGCATTGAAGATATGCCAGGAGCGTTACGACGCTCAGTTGCCTCCAGAAGTCAGCGACAGCGACGAGGTAACGGACTGGCTTGAGCATTCGGCGGAGCGCCTGGTGTGCGGCGTCGACATTAAGTGGAAGCGCCGCCATGGCAAGCCACAGGTGGTGACGTTCGACCGCTTCTGCACCTACCTGCAAGGCATCCTTAATCAGCGCCAGATTGACGGTTTGGATGAGCGAGACTCGTTTGCCCGCCTCTTCCTATCGGCGATCCTAGGCAGCCAGGGCGAGGCACGCAATCATGCGTCGGACTTGCTTAGCAATGAGCGCCCAGTCGAGACAGTCGAACGGTTCGCCATGGACCTGCTAAGGCCTTACGCCGCCGATGCGGCAGCAGCAGAGCGTGAGGAAGCCGAAGACGACGTGGATGACGAGTTATGAGCCCGCACGTCGAAGTTTCGACCGCCCTGCTCGCGTTGGATCATCCCGACTCCACAGTTTTTGCAGAGGCACTGGTTGAAGAACTAATAGTGTGTCACTTCACCAGCGGCACCTTCACAGCGGATGAATTTCACCACTACAGCGCCTGGTTACTGAAAGCCAGCCGGAAGCGGCTGGCTCAAATGGATAGAACTGCAACGATCCTAAGTTGAACGACCTGCGTTACGATTTTGTTGTTTTTTAACGCCTTTCCCGTTTTTACGCTCGTACAGATGGTGAATTAACCAAGCAACCAGAAGCAGCCCAGCCAGACAAAAAACCAACACCATCAGCTCTATTGCGGGACCTTCGTGTGAAAACATGTTTCGTTCCTCGTCCTGAAGTATCGCGCCTCACAAACAGGCGCCTCCGAAATTATTCGTAACAATTCGAACATTTTCAGAGTAAACACCAAATTCTGAGGTGACAACCCCTAATGCCCTTAGAACCATTGATCTAGACACGTCACTCGTCGAAAAAACCATTCGCGGGCACATCAGAATCAGCGGCGCATATACAAGGAGAAGGCCATGACTACTGCACCAGTCCAATCACTGATCGACGAGCAGCTTGAGGATATCAGCGCTCACAACCTACGCGAGGCGTACAGCCTGGCAGAGCGCCGCGGCTTCTACGGTGCACCAATTGAGCAATATGCAGAACCTGGTTACGGCGGTCGCGTCCTCCAGGTCCTGCGCTATAGGGTTGAGCAGCAGAGTTGATCAACCTTTCCCTTTGTTCTTGTTCTTCGCACTGCCCTGCCGCGCTTTGAATTTAGGATTGGATTTGCAGATCACGTAGATCCGGCCCCGGCGCTTCACGATCTGGCAGTCGCGATGACGGTTTTTAGCTTCTTTGAGTGAGGACAGCACTTTCATAGGTGAGGCTCCTTACATTAAGTTGATACGTTATTACGTATCTTAAATACGAATAAGAACGTTTATCAACTCTTATTTCCCCTACCCCTTTCATCGCTGCGAGCATCGCGGCAAGGAATCCCCATGTCCGCAGTAATGAAGCAGGACGACAACACGCCTGCGATGTCGGAGGCCGCGCTCGTTGAAGTGCTGAGCAGCAGCCTCTATCCCGGCGCAGAAAAGAACTCTGTAGTGATGGTGTTGGCTTACTGCCAGGCGGCCCACCTGGACCCAATGTTGAAGCCGGTGCACATCGTCCCGATCTGGAACTCGAAGACGAAAAAGATGCAGGACACAGTGATGCCTGGCATCGGCCTGTACCGCATCCAAGCGGCACGCACCGGCCAGTACGCCGGAATCAGCGAGCCTGAATATGGCCCTCCAGTAACGGCGAAGCTGAGCGGCGTAGAAGTCACGTATCCCGAATGGTGCCGCGTGACCGTCAAGCGGCAGATGAGCAACGGGCTTGTTGCCGAATACACGGCCAATGAGCGCTGGCTTGAAAACTACGCGACATCAAGCAAGGACACTGCGGCGCCCAACGCCATGTGGAAGCGCCGAGCATTTGCCCAGCTCGCCAAATGCGCCGAGGCCCAGGCCCTGCGCAAAGCTTTCCCTGAAGTTGGATCAGCGCCAACGGCCGACGAGATGGAAGGTAAAGCGTTCGAGGAGCCGGCGCGCGATGTAAGCCCACAACAGCAGGCTCAGCCTGAACCGGAAGCGCTGCCCGCCTACTCCGACGAACTGTTAACCGAGAACATCGTGAAGTGGCAGCCATTGATCGACTCGAACCGCACCAGCCCCGAACACCTCATTGCGACCATCAGCAGCAAGTACACGCTGAGCCCGGCGCAGATTGAAAAAATCACCAACCTCAAAGCCCTCGATGGAGACGCCGCATGAAAATTCACAACGTAGCTCAAGGCTCCGCCGAGTGGCTTACCCTTCGCGCCAAGTTCCGCACCGCCTCCGAAGCCCCGGCAATGATGGGCGCTTCGAAGTACCAAACCCGGACCGATCTGCTGGCGGCCAAGAAGACCGGCATCACGCCCGATATTACGCCGTCTCAGCAGTTCATCTTCGACAAGGGCCACGCTACTGAAGCTCTGGCCCGCCCGCTGGCTGAAGCATTGATCGGCGAAGAGCTTTATCCGATCGTTGCTACCGAGGGCAATCTGCTCGCCTCCATGGACGGAGCCACAATGCTCGGCGAGACGCTGTTCGAGCACAAACTTTGGAACGAGTCGGTCGTGGCCCAGGTGAAGGCTGGCGACCTGGCTCCGCACTACTACTGGCAGCTTGAGCAGCAACTGCTGGTCAGCGGCGCAGAGCGAGTGATCTTTGTTTGTTCGGACGGCACGCCGGAAAACTTCGTGCACATGGAGTACCGGCCCGTCGCCGGCCGTGCGGCCCAGTTGATCGAGGGCTGGAAACAGTTCGAGGCAGACTTGGCCAACTTCGAGATGGCCAACGCGCCTTCAATTGTCGTCGGCAAGGCGCCTGATGAGTTGCCAGCCTTGCGCATCGAGCTGACTGGCATGGTTACCGCCAGCAACCTGAAGGTGTTCGAAGACTCGGCGCTCGCTGTCATCGACTCGGTGAAAACCACACTTTCTACGGACCAGGACTTCGCCGACGCGAAGAAGGCGGTCAAGTGGTGTGGCGATGTCGAGGAAGCTGTTGCTGTCGCCAAAAAGCAGGCCCTGTCGCAGACCCAAAGCATCGACGAGCTGTTTTCGTCGCTGGATCGCATCAGTGCGCATGCCCGCGAGACTCGCCTGAAGGTCGACAAGCTGGTGAAGGCCCAGGAACTTCTGGTAAAGACCACCATAAAGCAAAAGGCCGAGCTAGCGCTTGCGGAGCACATAGCGGGGATCAACAGGACCTTGGGCCAGGTGGCGCTGCCTCATGTGCACGTCGACTTCGCCGGCGCCATGAAGAGCAAGCGCACAATCGCCAGCCTCCAGGACGCAGTTGATACCGAGCTTGCCCGCGCGAAGATCGATGCAAGCCAGGCAGCCGACGGCATCCGCTTGAACCTGACCAGTCTTGCAGAGCTCGCCGTTGATCATGCCTTCCTGTTCAGCGACGTGCAGCAGCTGGTGACCAAGGCAAACGATGACCTGGTAACGCTGATCAAATTCCGCATTTCCGAACACCAGAAGACGGAGCAGGCAAAGGCCGACGCGAAGCGCATCGCCGAAGAGCAGGAAGCCCAGCGACTGGCAGCCATCAAGCCAGAGCCAGTCGTGGAGAAAGTGGCGGCGCCCGAGCCAGTCCGCGCCGCGCCAGTTCAGACAGCGGCACCCGTCTCCCAGGCTACAAAGCCAGTAACGAGCCACGTGGTCGAGCAGGTAGCGCTGCAGGCCAGCGTGACAGACTTCGAGGCACTGATCAAAGCGGTGGCATATGGTCAGGCGCCGGTCACGCTGCTTTTGGTCAACTGGGAAGCGCTCGACGCGATGGTTGCAGCGCAGGGTGCAAACTTCAGCATGGCCGGGGTGACACTCGGCAAGGCGGCAGCATGATCAGCAACCTCAGATCTGATATCGAGTTCCGACGCGAGAAAGCGCTGGAGCTTTCCAGCCAGGTACGTCAGCACCTGGCCGCCGGCGGCAGGCTCACAATCGACGACAGCCCGGCGATCAATCCAGCCCCGGCGAAGCGTTCGGAATTCATCGACCCGGCAACCATCCTCAAGCGCCGCAAGCCGCCCATCACCCGGGCCGAGCGTGAGGCGCTGCGCAAATTGGCGGAGGCATTATGAGCAAGCGTAAGCTTCACAACCTACAGGCGCGCATCGCCCGGTCGTGCCGCTCATTGCTGGCATCCAACCACGTCGCGGTGGTGAACATCGATCCCAGCGGCCGCCAGGGCATGATCAATTACAAGTCACTCAAGAACATCGCGCCCGGGAAGATTGGCCAGGCCGTGTGCGGCATTCCTCACCGCTGGACGATCTACATGAGCGCCATGTGCATTGACGCTCGCGGCGACCGCTACAGCAAGTCGGTGGAACTGGCGCCGGACGGGGTTTACCTGTCCGACCACCTGGAAGACGTGATCGAGCATTGCTACATGAAGCTGCGCGCCGAGGCCAACCAAAGCCAGATGGTGGCCTCCGGCTGGATCGCCATTCCCGAGGTGATGTCGCTGGACGAGGCGCACGCCGCACGGATCTTCGAAGCGGTCGACGCGTGGTATCAGCAGAAGGTCACAGCGTGAAGTGCTCCATTAACCACGCGCATCTAAGTCGCCGACAGACTTGGCCGGATTGTCAGGTCAGCGTAATTGGGGTGTCCATAACTGAAAAGCGAATCTGGGCAAGAAGCAGATACGGCTAGGCTCCAGGCAGGACCTTGGGTAAGTGAAGCAGCAGTACACCATGTCGAGACTAGCGAAGAAGTGAAATGAACTTTTGAGCACTGACATCCTTGGACTTACGCTCCTACCTCGCGATTGAAAATCCGCGCCACGAGGTAATTAACAGATAAAAACGTGGCGCGCCGTCTCTAAGAGAGGATAGTAAATAAATAAGCCAGATATAACGCGACAATCATCCAGCAATTAAAAACAAGCAAACCAAGATCTATACCAACATAAAACCCTTATATATCCAACTCTCGCTCTATTCTTTTTTTCTTTTTTTCTATACATTGATTAATGAAATCCTCATAGGTAGGTTGCTTTGGAAGGCCATCAATGATATTTGATTCGAAATTTCTAAAAAGAACATTGGACAAATATTTTTGACTACGAAAAGATTTAGGCATCAACCAATCTAGTTCATTACGCGTTGGCAACTGAGAAAACAGCATCTTAAGCTGTTCGCAGTGCTCCCCTAAATTCAGCAACCGTCTCGCAGCCTCCTGAGTACCAATTCGAGACTCCAAGATTATCTGCAGCTCGTCGTGGGTTGCCTCATTAGAGCTTGAACTGGAACGAACATAAACAGCGTTTGCCTTTAAATCCCCAGATGCCTTAATTGCAAGATACGGCAAGTCAGAAGGTCTGGAATCAACGAGAAGCACTTGAAACGCCTTCCCCCTGAGATCACTATTTTCTGATTCACGGTAGGTGAAATCGAAAACCTCATAGCTCAAACTTGAAGGAATCAGAGACTTTATCATATTTCCGATGACAGTTTTATCCTTAACTGCTCCAACATCCAAGCCGACAGCTATCGGTTGCTCACCATCCTTCACACCAATCACAAGAACGCCGCCACCGGAGTTACCCAAAGCCAATACATGCTTAGCTAACTTCCCCTTGTCAGGCCAAACCTCTTTGAAATCTACCTCATTAGTTTCGCCTATATTATTTTTAATGAGACTTCTCAAGGTTTCGTAGGAAGGCTTTGCAAAAAACTCTGCGAATCCAGCGTGCAATTGCCTTGATAGGGACATTGAATATCATCCTTTAAGATCATGCGAATTCTTTTGTTCGCGTCTTCGACCGGCCCCATGCCGGTCACCCGTAATACCCCAACCTAAAACAAATTGCCATCAGCGCAAATGGCGGCTTACTCCACTTTGATCTTCAGCTGCGGCTCTGACTCCATCGTCGGTCGGCCCATCTCTGGGTCGTTCGCGTCAAGACAACGGAATTGCAATTCGGCATTTGCGTAGCGCCCGTAACCCGAATCCCTGGACGCCTCTTTGACTGGCATCAACTGCTTTCCCTTCTTGCCACAGAACGCATCGGCTTCTTGGTACAGCTCCGCTTTTACAGCGCCACCACCAAAAGTAGTGAAGCTACCGTCCTTCGCAATCATGTAGGTGTCGCGGCCCATCGGAACAACTCCGGGTCCGGAGCAGCCTGCAATCGCAATAGCTATCGCTGTAGCCAGTAAAAAACGCATTTAAAACTCTCCCTGTAGGTGGTGGCAAATCATAGAGCCATCAAACCGCCACTTCACCAAATTTCACACACAGCCGTATCCGGTCACGGAGGGCGGCGCCTGACTGGAGATAATCCATGGACGACCAGTTCTACCTGCAAGACAGCCGCAGCCACGCCTACGTCGGCGACGGGTTATCGTTCTGGGGCTTCGGTGGCTCTGGGTACGTCACCGACTTGGCCAAGGCCCAGGTGTCCACCCGTGACGGCGTTTGCGATCACCGAGACACCGATATACCTTGGCCCAAGGCCTATATCGACGCCAGGGCGCGTGTTGGTGTCGACTGCCAATATGTCACCTTGAGCGAGGCCCTAGACCAGCACCCCGACGCAGCCGAGTTCTACATCCAGAAGCCGCAGTGCTGGAACGGCAACAACCTGATTTGGCTTTGTGAGGACGGAGTATTCACAAGCGATCTGTCGAAGGCAGTCGTAGTACCGAAGGCTCACACCATCACCTGGATAAGCAAGCTTGGCTCAACAGGCGCCATAGTGTGGCCCAAGCCATACATCGATAAGTTCGCCCGAAGGCTGGTTGAGCGAGACGACGTGAACATCAAGGAGGCCTTGCGTGGCACCGGCATAAAACTGGCCAAGCCGCAAAAGCCGCGAATGATGATGTTCAACTGCGATGGTTGCGGTCGGTTCATAAGCGACGCGCAGCGCTACCGGGAAGACTGCCGGAACTGCGGAACAAGCAACACGCCTTGAGGAACATCAACGTGAACGCTTGGCGCTGCCCTGCTGCGCGAATTGTTCAAACTCGGCGAGCATGATAACGGCCGTGAACTGCAACTCCCCGTACTGAGCGGCTATCTCGTCAGTCTGGAACGGCCAGTATTTCTTGTAGAAATCTTCCGCCGCTGCCTCAGCTTCCTCCTTTGCGATTTGAAGCTCGAGAAGGCCTGCTTCGTAGTTGTCATCACGCATACATACCTCCTTGATCTGGCTCCATGCCGGTCGCCCGTAATACCCCATATCAACGAATCACGCCAGCCGGTGAGGGTCCACCACGCCTATCCATCGTTTACGAGCATTTACGCACCGGTGGCCTTTTTTCGCTTCAGCAACCACGACATTTTTGGGAATATCAATCTTCGGCCGAAACCAAGGTCGTTTTTAGTATCCACCCAAGCCTGTTCGAGTTCCGCCCTTAGCAAATCGCGGTATTCTTTTATTTTTTGAAGCGGTTTAACTGTAGGACTATCATGCTCGACTCTGATCGCCAGCAAGTTAGCCTCACCACCGAACTTTATTAGTTTTCTAGAACGCCCATCATTTCGACTTAAAAGAAGATTAACTCTAGCACGCAGTTGCGACATCCTAGCGCAGGCTTTGTAGTAGTCATCGGAGCCTTTAAACCCTTCTTGCTTTGAGTTCATATTGACAACATATGTCATAAGAGAAATCAATTCTGCGGCCGCTTCTCTAAGCTCGGCCATCCAATGATGTCTGAAATTACTCAAATTCCCTTGAATTTGATTCCTCTGAACGCCGATCGTTAACCACGCCACTAAAAGCGCTACTACCACTCCAGCTGCAGCCGGAACAACTGTTGCCCAGTCCGTGTCTGAGTCGACATGTATATATATTGGCGAATCTTTAACGCCGATCTCAGTGCCAACTTGACTCGTCAATACTTGCCCTTCGTACTTGATATCAGCAGCGTTTAGTTCAAATGACTTAGGTAAGTCCATATCTTAGCCCGAGTTTAAATCAAGAAGGATACACCATATGGCCATCACTTACGGAAGCGTGTGTAGCGGCATTGAGGCTGCAACACAAGCGTGGCACCCGCTGGGCATGCGCGCCGCATGGTTCGCCGAGATTGAGCCGTTCCCTTCGGCGGTACTGGCCCACCACTATCCCAACGTTCCGAACCACGGCGACATGACCAAGTTGGCGGCCTTGGTGCTGGCCGGCAAGATCCCGGCGCCGGACGCGCTGGTCGGCGGCACCCCATGCCAGGCCTTCTCGGTCGCCGGCCTGCGCGAAGGTCTCACTGACCCGCGCGGCGCCCTCACCATCAAATACGTGGAGCTTGCAGATGCAGTTGACTATGTTCGAACCGCAAGAGGAGAAGCTGAGTGCGTCCTTACCTGGGAGAACGTCCCCGGCGTCCTCAGTGACAAAGGGAACGCCTTCGGATGCTTTCTTGGCGCGCTTGCTGGGGAAGACTGCGAGCTGCAGCCTCCAGGGAAGAAATGGCAGGACGCTGGTTGTGTGTATGGACCCAAAAGAACAATCGCTTGGCGGGTCTTGGACGCCCAATATTTCGGCCTGGCCCAACGACGCCGTCGTGTGTTCGTTGTCGCAAGTGCTCGAGAAGGGTTCGATCCCATCCAGGTACTTTTTGAGCGCGAAGGCGTGCGCCGGGATTCTGCGCCGCGCCGAGGCGAGAAAGCGGACTCTCCCGCCGGCGCTCTTAGAAGCACTGACGGCGGCAGCGATGTCGACCACGCAATAGCAGGCCATCTTCAGTCAGTAGCTTTCGGCGGCGGCGCCAACTGCGAACAGACCGAGGTAGCAACAGCTCTCAGCGCACACCCTGGCGGGACAAGGATGGATGCTGAGACCGAAACATTCGTCGTTACGGCGCCGCTCACAACAAACCAATACGGCGATCATGAGAGCCGGGAAAGTCTGTTGATTGTGGCCGGCACGCTTCAGGCTGGCGGCAAGGCGGCTGGCAGCGCAACCCAACAAGATGCCGAGTCGGGCCTGTTGGTCGTGCACGGCACACAAGATCCTGGTGTCAGCGAAAGGCTCGCCTTTGCCCTGGGCAGGAATAACGGCCAGGAAAACGCGGTGCTGGCTTTCTCCTGCAAGGATCACGGCGCTGACGCCGGGGAGATCGCGCCGACCCTGCGCGCCATGAATCACTCAGGCAGCCACGCCAACGCCGGGGGCCAGGTGGCCGTCTGCATCACTGGCGACATCACTCACACTCTGAAAGCTGAAGGGTTCGATGGGAGTGAGGACGGAACAGGCCGTGGGCAGCCGATAGTCGCATGCCGCGACGTAGCTCAAACCTTGACCAGCAACTACGGCAAGCAAGTGGACAACACCGACTCATCCCTGGGCCCCAACGTTGTGTCTTCCACCAGTGCTGTCCGTCGACTCACTCCCAGCGAGTGCGAACGCCTTCAGGGTATGGCCGACGACTACACCCTGATCCCATGGCGCGGCAAACCAGCCAGCGCATGCCCGGACGGCCCCCGCTACAAGGCGATCGGCAACAGCAAGGCCGTCACCGTGGTTCGATGGATCGGCCAGCGCCTGCTAATCCAGCTTCAGACGTAGATTGCAGTCGACGAGGTGATGATTGGCGCGGGCTCGGTTACCCGGTGTGCCGCCAGCCACTGCCTTGTCTGCTGTACGTCCAAAGACCTCCCCGAAGTCCTCAAGGCCGCGATTAGCGTTCCTGAGGCTCTGTAGTGACCACACCCATCAGAGCATTTCAGTTCATCGAAATCGCCAATGGTCTGAATGTTCTGAGCGGGCTTTTTGCAAATCAAGCAAGTCATTTTCTGATGCTCCTTGTGAATGACCAGCCAACTGTAGCTGATCCCAGAAATGTCACCACTCCACCGCCCGGGCATGGCCCGGCAAGGACTCCCCATGCGCACTAAAGAGAACCAAAACCCGCAATCCACACGACTCGGCACTATGGTATTTACGATCGCCAACGAGCTCGTCAACCACTACGGCAAGAAGCTTGATCGCGAAGCGATCGACGAAATCACGCGCAACCTCACTTGCGAGATGTGCCAGGGACCTACCGCATGGGCATTCAGCGGTAAAAGTCAGCCAGGCGAGCCATTCGTAACGCTCCAGGCAAGCCGCGCCAACCGCGTATACGTGGCGGGGCCCATGACGGGTATCGCTGACTTCAACTACCCCGCCTTCAACGCCGTCGCCGACCACCTGCGCGCCCAGGGCTACGAAATTGAGAACCCCGCAGACCACGGCATCGTCGAGGGTGCCCAGTGGGCCGACTACATGGCCTACAACCTGACCCGCCTGGGCCTATGCGGTGTAATCGCCCTGTTGCCTGACTGGGAGAAGTCACAGGGCGCGCGCCTGGAAGTCCTGATCGCCAAACGCCTCGGCATGACGGTTGTGGATGCCCATGATCTGGTAACGAGGGAGGCTTTATGAGCAGTCAATGGAAACTGGTGCCGATTGAACCGACCGAAACCATGGTGATACACGGTTTCGAGTCGGTGCCTGACGAGAGCTTCACCAACGAGGAAATCTGGGAGCAATACCAAGGGATGAGCGGCTGCCAGCAAGCGGCGTTCCGCGCGAAACTGTGCTGGGCCGCCATGCTCGCCGCCGCTCCGGCAGCGCCTGTCACCAATGAGCGATCCAACAAGGACTATGCCATTGAGCACGCCGAGTACATGGCCAAGTCAGCCGATGACGTGTTGGCGAAGTTCCAGGCATATGGGCTGGCTCTTCTGGCCGTCGATGAGGGCGGCGACGACGGTGAAGGGGAGCTGTTTGAGAGTATCGACTCCACCCGCAGCGACCTGCAGGAAGCTCTGATAGATTTGCGCGGCATGGTTTACGAGTTCCGCAAGCGTGCCGCCAAATCCCGATAGGAGTACATCTGTACTCCACCCGCAAAACCTGTAACCCCTCCCCCTTTCAAAGTCAGCCGCTATAGCGGCAAGGACGAAGTCATGACTGAAGAAACTCAAAAAGCCTGGCCGGATCACTTCCGTTACATCGACACCATTGGCCCGGATGGCCTTGAGGTCCACTGCATCACTTACCAGGTGATTGGCGAAACCGAACAGTGCTACTACATCGGCGACACCCATACCTGCGCGATGGTCAAAGGCCCTCAATACAACTGGACTGCTGAGGCGATCAAGAAACGTCGCAAGCGCGTGCTGAAAGAAGGTGGCGAATGGGGCCGGCGCTTCGCCTACACCGACAAGGCGCTGGCACTGCGCTCGTACAAGGCCCGCAAAGCATGGCAGATGAAGCATGCCCAGTTGTCCATGGAGCGCGCGAAGGCAGCAATCGAATACTTCGGCAACCATGAAGTCGAAAGCACCATACCGACCGAGGCCGTGACCATCCCGAGCGAGTACATTCAAGGATTGGATTGGGGAGATTACTGATGATCGCCACCCTCTGGTTCGCCTAGGTGTACTGCTACAAGGGGCCGCGGTGATGCGGCATCAGGAAGTGAGCGGCTCCTCAGGAGCACGACCATCGAGAATTGGCATTGGGTCGACTTTGACGCCTTTTACGGTGGTTACCCAAGCTGAATAAGCGGAGCTTTGACGAGCGAAGGCTTCATCCCAGCTCGGACCGGAGAGCTCGCCCGCAACTACAAGCATCATTAACTGCGTCGTAGCAGCATCAAGCTCAACAAGAAGAACGTGTGCCTGGAATCGTAGATCTTCTGTGGAATTCATGGTGGCGGTCGATGTTCTGTGGCGGTCTGCAGCCAGTTAACCGAATAGTTCTCCTACCTTGATTGCGGCAGGACAACCTATACACGAAACACCTGTTTGTACAAAAAAAGGTTGAAAAGTTCCGTATAGCAGTTCGGCTAACACCCTCCCCTTTTTTGCCCCTCCTCCAACTCAAAAGCCTGCCGGTGAGCGGCGGGCGAGGTACTCCTGCATGAAAGATTCGTCCGCGAAAGATGTCCTCGATGAAATGACGAAGGATGAACTGGTTGCCTGGATCAAGAACCAGTACTTCTTCCGCCCAAAACGAAGCGACGTTCTGTATCTGCGCTGGGAACGGCAATCCGCCGAAGTTCTCGACGAGATGCAAAAGGAAAACCGGGCGTTGGATGGTGTGGATTTCAAGGCGCGCGACCGGCTTGCAGCCCAACTCAATGAGTCGAAAGACCCTGAAGAGAAACTTCGGCTTCTCAAGCAAATCGAGCCTTACGACAAGGCTATGTCAGACCACATCAAACGCTCACAGGCCATCGACAGGAAAAGCAAAAGAGTCGACGCCCTCTACGAGCAAATCGACATAGAGCGCCAGAAAGAGAGCGGACGCCGGACAGCATAACCCCACCTTCTGCCGCCCAGCGCGGCAAGGACACCAAATGACCATTACCAAAATCATCAAAGGCCCAAACCGCTTTGGCGGTTATTGGTGGGTGATCGCGGAATGCAGCGGAATCAAGCAGCACATGTCCTTCCGCACAGAACAGCAGGCACGCGCCGTCGCCCCGGGCCAGGACAGCGTGACTATCCACTGAACACTCTGCCGCCGCACGCAGAGTAGATCTTCACCATGAACATCATTAAGACGCTGCCCAGCATGGGCGGCAGGAGGAAGGTATGGGCGCTCAACAGCTGATCCCGCGCTTCATTCGAGCCAAAGAGGCTCCGGGTTATCTGGGCATGTGCCGGGCAATCTTCGACGAGACCGTCAGACCCTTCGTCAGCGAGTTCCCAATCGGCGGGCGTGGCGTCGGGTTCGATCGGCAAGAACTGGACGACTGGGCCACGGCATACGTCGAGGCAAAGGCGATTGATAAAAAAGGCGCAACGGAGCAACAATCGCCCCGCAGCGAGCGCCGGAAAGGAGATAAATCATGGCGCGAAAATCGATCACAGGCCTCTCCCAAAGGAAAGGTATCTGGCATATCGACAAGAAAATCAACGGAGAACGACTTTACGAAAGCACTGGAACTGGTGACCGGGAAGAAGCGGAACGCTACCTGATTTATAGGTTGGAGCAGATCCGGCAACAGAAGGTGTATGGAGTAAAGAAGGTAAGGACGTGGCGGGAGGCGGCAACTCGCTTCCTGCTGGAGTTCAAAGACCAGCCGTCAATCAAGCTATCCGCCCACCACCTTTCACAGCTGGACCCATTCATTGGCGACATGCCGCTGACCCATATCGATGACCAGGCCCTGGTGCCGTTCATCAAAGACAGGCTGGCGACGAAGAAGCTGGAGAACGGGAAGATCAAGAAGGGCGTCAGCAACAGAACGGTGAACATTTCGATAGAACGCGTGGTTCGGATTTTGTCGTTGTGTGCCAGGAAGTGGCGAGACGATGAGCGCAGGCCGTGGCTGGATAGCGTGCCGATGCTCACGAAGCTGGAAGAGAAGAAGTCGAGCCGTAAGCCATACCCAATGTCATGGCCGGAGCAGTCGATTCTTTTCGGGGAGTTGCCGGCGCACCTGCAAACGATGGCGCTGTTCAAGGTGAACACCGGCACCCGGGAGCAGGAAGTCTGCAAGCTGAGGTGGGATTGGGAGATCGCGGTACCGGAACTGGGCACCAGCGTATTTCTGATACCGGCCGACTTTGGTGGCCGGCATGAGCGCTCTGGCGTGAAAAATGGTGACGAAAGGTTGGTGGTGCTGAACAGCGTGGCCAGGTCGATCATTGAGAAGCAACGCGGCATCAGCAAGGAGTGGGTCTTCCCATACAACGGAACCGCGATGCACCGCATGAACGACTCAGCCTGGAAGAAGGCGCGGGTGAGAGCGGCGAAACTCTGGCAGGAGGAAAACCTTCGCCCCGCTCACCCTGGGTATGCATCCATCAGGATCCATGACCTCAAGCACACATTTGGCCGCCGGCTGCGCGCAGCAGGCGTAACCGAAGAAGATCGCAAGGCCCTGCTGGGGCACAAGAACGGCAGCATCACCAGTCACTACTCGGGCGCTGAACTCGGGCATCTGATCGAAGCTGCGAACATGGTATCAGCAACCGATTCTCGCGGACCGGTCCTGACAATTTTGAAGAGGAAGCAGGCGTGAAAAATATAGAAGTCACGCAAAAGTCACGCACATGAAAAAGGCCAATGCTGTGAACATTGGCCTAAGTCATTGAAAAATATGGTCGGGACGGAGTGATTCGAACACTCGACCCCTAGCACCCCATGCTAGTGCGCTACCGGACTGCGCTACGCCCCGACTAGGCGTGTTACTGGGTACGCTTCTTGACGAAGCGATCCGGAATATACCGCAAGCTTTTGAAATGTGGAAGTATTTTAAAAGCCGGAATTACTTTTTCAGAACCACCAGCACATCTTCGAGTTCGGCGATCATCTGGCGGATCATTTGTTTGTATTGGGTGGTGTCGTCTTTGGCTTCATCACCGGACATGCGTTGGCGCGCGCCGCTGATGGTGAACCCCTGATCGTACAGCAACGCACGGATCTGTCGGATCATCAGCACATCCTGGCGCTGATAATACCGACGGTTCCCGGTGCGTTTGACGGGGTTGAGTTGAGGAAACTCCTGCTCCCAATAGCGCAGTACGTGCGGTTTTACCGCACAGAGCTCGCTGACTTCACCAATGGTGAAGTAGCGTTTGCCTGGGATGACGGGTAGCTCGTCGTTATGACTTGGTTCCAGCATAAGCCTCAACTCGGGCCTTCAACTTCTGCCCTGGACGAAAGGTGACCACACGGCGAGCCGTGATCGGGATTTCTTCTCCCGTTTTTGGATTGCGGCCAGGCCGCTGGCGTTTGTCCCGCAGGTCAAAATTGCCGAAACCGGACAATTTGACCTGTTCGTTGTCTTCCAGAGCGTGTCTGATCTCTTCAAAAAACAGCTCGACCAATTCCTTGGCCTCGCGCTTGTTCAGACCCAACTCTTCGTACAGACGTTCCGCCATCTCAGCTTTCGTCAAAGCCCCCATACGTCACTTCCTTAACGTGGCGTTCAACCTTTGTTCGAGCGAGGTGAGGATATTTTGTGTCGTGGTATTCACCTCATCGTCATTAAGAGTGCGCGATGGATGCTGCCAGGTCAAGCCAACTGCAAGGCTTTTTCTATGCGGATCAATACCTTTACCCTGATAGACGTCAAATAGCCTGAGGTCTGTCAGCCATTCCCCTGCATTTTCACGGATTACCTCCAGAACGGCAGTGGCGGCCACTTCACGGTCGGCGATCAGGGCCAGGTCACGGCGCACTTCAGGGAAGCGCGACAACTCGCTGAATTTAGGCATCTTGCCAGAGGCCACTTCAGCCAGAACCAGCTCAAACACGAAGACCGGACGGTCGAGACCGAGGGTTTTCGACAGCTCAGGGTGAATGGCACCGACGAAGCCTACCAGGCGACCTTCGCGCTCGATGCGCGCAGTCTGGCCAGGGTGCAATGCAGGATGGCTGCCCGGTACAAAGGTGAAGGCATCCAGAGCACCCGCAAAACCCAGCACCGCTTCCACGTCAGCCTTGACGTCGAAGAAGTCCACAGCGTCGCGACCCTGTGCCCAACCTTCCGGCAGACGGCTGCCGCAAACCACGCCAGCCAGCATCGGCTCTTGCTTCAGGCCGTCCAACTGACCGACGAAGCGCAGGCCGCTTTCGAACATGCGCACACGGTCTTGCTGACGGTTCAGGTTGTGGGAAAGCGCTTTCACCAAACCTGGCCACAGGGACGAACGCATGGCCGCCATGTCGTTGGAGATCGGGTTGGCCAACAGCAGCGGCTCGACGCCTGGGTTGAACAGCTCGAACTGCTTGGGATCGATGAAGCTGTAGGTCACCGCTTCCTGGTAGCCACGGGCAACCAGCAGACGACGCAACTCGGGCAAGTGCGCACGCGCCTCGGCCTTGGGTTGTGGCGCCAGGCGCGCTTGCGGGTAACGAACCGGCAGACGGTTGTAGCCGTAGAGGCGAGCCAATTCTTCGATCAGGTCAACTTCCAGACTGATATCGAAGCGATGGCTTGGCACTTCAACGGTCCACTGCCCTTCCCCGCCTGCGGAAATACCCAGGCCGAGGGCGGACAACAGTTGTTCGATTTCAGCCGGCTCGATCACCAGGCCAAGCATCTGCTCGACACTTTTGGCACGCAGGGTGATCGGCGCAACAGACGGCAGGTACTGCTCGTTCACGGTTTCGGTGATCGGGCCGGCTTCGCCACCGGTGATTTCCAGCAGCAGGCCAGTGGCGCGCTCCATGGCTTCACGCGCCAGCTTCCAGTCCACGCCGCGCTCATAGCGGTGCGATGCATCGGTGTGCAGGCCGTAGGAGCGGGCCTTGCCGGCGATGGCGATCTGGTCGAAGAACGCACTCTCAAGGAATATATCGCGAGTGGTCGCGGACACGCCGCTGTGCTCGCCCCCCATCACGCCGGCAATCGCCAGGGCGCGGGAGTGGTCTGCAATCACCAGGGTATCGGCACGCAGGCTGACTTCCTGGCCATCGAGCAGCACCAGCTTCTCGCCTTCTTCGGCCAGGCGCACGCGGATGCCGCCGTTGATTTCGGCAAGATCAAAAGCGTGCAGCGGCTGGCCCAGCTCCAGCATCACGTAGTTGGTGATATCGACGGCAGCGTCGATGCTGCGCACGTCGGCGCGACGCAAGCGCTCAACCATCCACAGAGGGGTTGGCTTGGACAGGTCGACGTTGCGGATCACGCGACCCAGGTAGCGCGGGCAAGCGTTGGGCGCCAGCACTTCGATCGAGCGTACTTCGTCGTGCACCGCAGGCACGGCGGCGACGACTGGGCGGGTGACCGGGGCGTTATACAGCGCTCCGACTTCACGGGCCAAGCCAGCCAGGGACAGGCAGTCACCGCGGTTCGGGGTCAGGTCGACCTCAATGCTGGCGTCTTCCAGCTCCAGGTAAACACGGATGTCCTGGCCCACTGGCGCATCGGCCGGCAGTTCCATCAGGCCATCGTTGCCCTCGCCTACCTGCAGCTCTGCCTGGGAGCACAGCATGCCGTTGGACTCGACGCCGCGCAGCTTGGCCTTCTTGATCTTGAAGTCGCCCGGCAGCTCGGCACCGATCATGGCGAACGGGATCTTCAGGCCCGGGCGCACATTGGGCGCTCCGCACACGACCTGGAAGGTTTCCGCGCCATTGCTGACCTGGCATACACGCAGCTTGTCGGCGTCAGGGTGCTGCTCGGTGCTCAGCACCTCACCCACCACCACGCCACTGAAGACACCGGCGGCCGGGGTAACGCTATCGACCTCAAGACCGGCCATCGACAGACGAGCAACCAGCTCGTCACGATCTACCTGCGGGCTTACCCAGCCACGCAGCCATTGTTCACTGAATTTCATCCTGCTCTCCTAAAGATTCGTTACGACTAGCGAAATTGCGCGAGGAACCGCAAGTCGTTGTCGAAGAACAGACGCAAGTCGTTCACGCCGTAACGCAGCATGGCCAGACGCTCAACGCCCATGCCGAAGGCAAAGCCCGAGAACTCTTCCGGATCGATGCCGGACATGCGCAGCACGTTAGGGTGAACCATGCCGCAGCCCATCACTTCCAGCCAGCCGGTCTGCTTGCAGACGCGGCAGCCTTTACCGCTGCACATCACACATTCCATGTCGACTTCAGCGGATGGCTCGGTGAACGGGAAGAACGATGGACGGAACCGCACCGCCAGCTCCTTCTCGAAGAACACCCGCAGGAATTCTTCAATGGTGCCTTTGAGGTCGGCGAAGTTGATGTCGCGATCAACCAGCAGGCCTTCGACCTGGTGGAACATCGGCGAGTGGGTGATATCGGAGTCGCTGCGGTACACACGGCCTGGGCAGACAATGCGGATCGGCGGCTTGTTCGCTTCCATGGTGCGGACCTGTACCGGCGAGGTATGGGTGCGCAACAGCATGTTCGCGTTGAAATAGAAGGTGTCGTGCATCGACCGGGCCGGGTGGTGGCCTGGGATGTTGAGCGCCTCGAAGTTGTGATAATCGTCTTCGACCTCAGGGCCTTCGGCAATGCCGTAGCCGATGTGGGTGAAGAACTGCTCGATACGTTCCAGAGTCCGGGTGATCGGATGCAGACCGCCCGAGGCCTGGCCGCGACCAGGCAGGGTTACATCAATGGACTCGGCGGCGAGTTTGGCCGCGAGATCGGCCTCCTCCATGGTCGCCTTGCGCGCATTGAGCACCTCTGTGACACGCTCCTTGGCGACGTTGATCAGCGCACCGACTTGCGGACGCTCTTCAGCCGGCAAATTCCCCAGGGTCTTCATCACCTGAGTCAATTCACCTTTTTTGCCAAGGTAGTGAACCCGGATTTGCTCCAGGGCATTTACATCTTCAGCGCTTTGCACAGCCTCAAGGGCTTGGGCGACGAGCGCGTCCAGGTTTTCCATGTACAGACTCCAGATACAAAATAGGGGAAGAGCTTGAAGGCTCTTCCCCTATTTATGACGTTTAACACCTTGGGCTACAGCGTAACCCAAGGTGACTGTCGGGGGTACTTAAGCCAAGGTGGCTTTAGCTTTCTCGACAATCGCAGCAAACGCCGCTTTTTCGTTCACTGCCAGATCAGCCAGAACCTTACGGTCGATCTCAATGGACGCTTTTTTCAGGCCAGCGATGAAACGGCTGTAGGACAGACCGTTAACACGTGCACCAGCGTTGATACGAGCGATCCACAGAGCGCGGAACTGACGTTTTTTCTGACGACGGTCACGGTAGGCGTATTGGCCTGCCTTGATTACCGCTTGCTTGGCAACACGGAATACGCGTGAACGCGCGCCGTAGTAGCCTTTAGCAAGTTTCAGAATTTTTTTGTGACGTTTACGGGCAATGACGCCACGCTTTACACGAGCCATGAGTTACTTCCTCTATTCTTGATCCAAAAATTAACGAAGGCGCAGCATGCGCTCGACTTTTGCCACGTCAGACGGATGCAGCAAGCTGCTACCGCGCAGTTGACGCTTACGCTTGGTCGACATTTTGGTCAGGATGTGGCTCTTGAAAGCGTGCTTGTGCTTGATACCGTTAGCAGTTTTCAGAAACCGCTTAGCAGCACCACTTTTAGTCTTCATCTTTGGCATGTTCGGATACTCCGCATTCAGTTGATAAACATAATCAGAAGGCCTGCCGTGCCCTGTTGATTACTTCTTCTTTTTCGGGGCGATGACCATAATCAGCTGGCGTCCTTCCATCTTAGGATGCTGCTCGACGGAACCGTACTCCAGCAGGTCAGCTTCAACCCGCTTGAGGAGTTCCATCCCCAGCTCCTGGTGGGCCATCTCACGGCCGCGGAATCGCAAGGATACCTTGGCCCTGTCCCCATCACTCAGGAAACGTACCAGGTTGCGCAGTTTTACCTGGTAATCCCCTTCCTCCGTCCCTGGACGAAACTTGATTTCTTTTACTTGAATCTGCTTCTGGTTCTTCTTCGCCGCAGCAATCTGCTTCTTCTTTTCGAAGATCGACTTGCCGTAGTCCATCACCCGGCAAACAGGCGGGACTGCGTCGGCGGAGATTTCCACCAGGTCCAATTTGGACTCTTCAGCGATACGAAGCGCTTCATCAATCGAGACGATGCCAATCTGCTCGCCGTCAGCGCCAATTAACCGAACCTCGCGTGCCGAGATATTCTCGTTGATCGGGGCTTTCGGTGCAGCTCGTTTATCTTGTCTCATTTCACGCTTAATAATAATTACTCCGAATCTGGGCGACCACGCCGGGAAACCGCTTGCGCGAGGAACTCAGCGAACTGGGCGACGGGCATCGAGCCCAGGTCAGCACCTTCACGAGTACGCACAGCGACAGTCTGCATCTCGACTTCCCGATCTCCGATAACCAAAAGATAGGGAACCTTGAGCAAAGTATGCTCGCGGATTTTAAAGCCGATCTTTTCATTTCTCAAGTCGGACTTGGCACGAAATCCGCTTTCGTTGAGTGTTTTTTCAACTTCAGCGGCAAAATCTGCCTGTTTATCAGTGATATTCATGATCACTGCCTGGGTCGGAGCCAGCCACGCAGGGAATGCACCCTCGTAGTGCTCGATCAGGATCCCGACGAACCGCTCGAACGAGCCGAGGATCGCCCGGTGCAGCATGACCGGGTGTTTACGGCTGTTGTCTTCGGACACGTATTCGGCGCCCAGACGGATCGGCAGGTTAAAATCGAGCTGCAGGGTACCACACTGCCAGACGCGGCCAAGGCAATCTTTCAGTGAGAACTCGATCTTCGGACCGTAGAAAGCGCCCTCGCCCGGCTGCAGATCGTACGCAAGGCCCGCACTGTCGAGCGCAGCGGCCAGTGCAGCTTCGGCGCGATCCCACAGCTCATCGGAACCGACGCGTTTTTCCGGACGAGTGGACAGCTTCATCTCGACGTCGGTAAAGCCGAAATCGCGATAAACGTCCATGGTCAGCTTGATGAACGCGGCGGATTCAGCCTGCATCTGCTCTTCGGTGCAGAAGATGTGGGCGTCGTCCTGGGTAAAGCCACGCACGCGCATGATGCCGTGCAGCGCACCCGATGGCTCGTTACGGTGGCAGGCACCGAACTCGGCCAGGCGCATCGGCAACTCGCGGTAGCTTTTCAGGCCCTGGTTGAACACCTGCACGTGGCAAGGGCAGTTCATCGGCTTGATGGCGTAGTCGCGGTTTTCCGACTGCGTGGTGAACATGTTGTCGGCGTAGTTGGCCCAGTGCCCGGACTTTTCCCAGAGGCTACGGTCAACGACCTGGGGAGTCTTGATCTCCAGGTAACCGTTCTCGCGCTGTACTTTGCGCATGTACTGCTCAAGCACCTGGTACAGGGTCCAGCCATTCGGATGCCAGAACACCATGCCCGGCGCTTCTTCCTGGAGGTGGAACAGGTTCAGGCGCTTGCCGATCTTGCGGTGATCGCGCTTCTCGGCTTCTTCGATGCGCTGGATATAGGCCGCCAGCTGCTTCTTGTCAGCCCAGGCAGTGCCGTAGATCCGTTGCAGTTGCTCGTTCTTCGCGTCGCCACGCCAGTAGGCGCCAGACAGCTTGGTCAGCTTGAACGACTTGAGGAAGCGCGTGTTCGGCACGTGCGGGCCACGGCACATGTCGACGTATTCTTCGTGGTAGTACAGGCCCATGGCCTGCTCGTCCGGCATGTCTTCCACCAGGCGCAGCTTGTAGTCTTCGCCACGGGCGGTGAACACGTCGATCACTTCGGCGCGCGGCGTGACTTTCTTGATCACGTCGTAATCTTTTTCGATCAGCGCATGCATGCGCTGCTCGATGGCAGCAAGGTCGTCCGGAGTGAAAGGACGTTCGTAGGCGATGTCGTAATAGAAGCCTTCTTCAATGACCGGACCGATCACCATCTTCGCCGTTGGGTACAGCTGCTTGACCGCATGGCCAATCAGGTGCGCGCAAGAGTGGCGAATGATCTCCAGCCCCTCTTGATCCTTGGGCGTGATGATTTGCAGGCTGGCATCGCGAGTGATCAGGTCGCTGGCGTCGACGAGCTTGCCGTCAACCTTGCCGGCCACGGTGGCCTTGGCCAGGCCAGCACCAATGGATGCGGCGACCTCGGCTACGGAAACCGAATGATCGAATGAACGTTGACTGCCGTCGGGAAGAGTAATAGTTGGCATGGCGCCTCCTCTCCTAGTGGTGACCCCTACCAAAGGTCACGTGGGTTGGGATGAGCCAGTACAAGATCCAACACCAGGCCGCTCAGTAATGAACGCCTGCCTTACAGCGGCAGGAGCCTTTCGGCCAACCGATAATCGAACCAGAGTGACTGGAGTGAGCTAAAAAGAATATGGCAAGGCGGCAATTGGCGCGCCTGGAAATAGCCAAGCGCAAGATCCTAGCACAGATGAACGGTCATCGCGGCGCTGCTATCTTGCGTAACGACAAAATCCGGCCTTTATAGCTGCAAAAGTGAACTTGAGCTGTACGCACTACCTCAAACCCACTGAGAATCGCCGTTCGTCCTCGACCCAAAGGAGCATCCTCATGATGCGTTTTACCTCTACTCTCGCTCTCGCCGCTTCCCTGACTGTTCTTTCCCTTGGCGCGCACGCAGCAGCCCCGTCCAACTGGCCAGCCGGTGCTCGCGATAGCTTCGTCAGCGATTGCAGCGCAGCTGCCAGCCAGAACGTAGACGTCAAAACTGCCAAAGCCCACTGCGAATGTGGCGCCGACAAGATCAACGCCGAATTGAGCACTGCCGAAATCAAGGAACTGATGACCAATCAGAACGCCAGCCCGGAGCTTAAAAACAAAGCGGTCGCGGCTATTTCGTCCTGCAAAGTGGTGAAGAAAAAGTAAGATTTGCGGCTGATCACACAGCTGTTTTGCCGAAAAAATGGCCCGAAAACTGCCATTTCGCACAAATTACACAGCTTTTACGGCTTTTTTTACTAGCTGATATTTCGAGCCAAAGCCCCGTAATTCGGGGCTTTCAGCCGACCAAAGCACTTAATGCGACGCTATTGATTAGCAAACAATGCCTTGGGGGGGCTCCCAAGTCGAACATTTCGACTATGATAGCCCGGTGTGCCCAGTTGGCCTGAGCAGCACAGCACTACTGAAAATATATGTTTCTTGGAGATACACCATGTCTAATCGCCAAACCGGCACCGTTAAATGGTTCAACGATGAAAAAGGCTTCGGCTTCATCACTCCTCAAGGTGGCGGTGACGACCTGTTCGTACACTTCAAAGCTATCGAAAGCGACGGTTTCAAAAGCCTGAAAGAAGGCCAAACCGTTTCCTTCGTGGCTGAGAAAGGCCAAAAGGGTATGCAAGCTGCACAGGTTCGCGGCGAGTAATTCTCCGCTGAGCTAAAAAAACCCCGTCCATGTGACGGGGTTTTTTATGGGCGCGGCTAAAGCCTGGAGCGGTTTACCCGCAATTGACCCGCGTGATCACCAGGTTATCGTCGGTGTTCAGATTCAAGCGGTCGGAGCGGTACTCCAGCGTGATCATATCGTTAGGCTTGAGGATGCGTGCGTTCTGGGCACCGGCACGGGTACGGGCCTGCTCCAGCAACTGGGGCGAGGCTTTCTGGCCGATGGTGAATTCGGCGGCCTTCGACTCACAGCGGCTATGACCGGCATCGGCCACGGCGTCTTTGGCTGGCTCAGAGGCGCCCTGGGTGCTGCAACCCGCCAACGCGAGCGCTGCCAACAAAGTACCGAATGATGCGAGCTTCCAAGGCATGAAGCCTCCTATGATAAAAAATGGACAGAGATCGTGCGACAGCGATTGGGCGGATTGGTTTCAAGACGTAAACCGCCGCTGGGCAAGTCTGCCTGACTCTGGGCAGGCATTCGCCCGGTCAATCGTGACCAGATATGAATGTGTTCAGTAGATGTCGATGTAGTCGAACGCCGGCTTCGGCCAGTTTTCCTTCAGCGCATTGAAAATCTGCGTCACCCAGACTTCATCGCTGGCGGCCACATTACCTACGTATCCAGAGCCTTTTGCCCAGGTCTCCAGGCGGAACAGCAGCCCGTCGATATCCACACCACCTACCACCCTCCCAGAGGAGATATAGGCGATTCCGGCCTTGGTCACGCGCAACTGGGTATGTTCGTCGTCGCTGGCACTGGCGAGCAGCAGGCGCACATTTCCCAATGTCAGGTTCTCGGGATTGTTCAAATCGATCTGCACGTGGTGTCCCCGGCAATTAAACAGGCGAACAGTGTCGCACAGCGTCGCCGTCATTCCGAATCGCCTCATGCCTAAGTATCAGTGCCAAACGCGGTACAAAATGGTTAACTGGCCCGGTAAGAACCGCGTTCCAGCGCATTGCCCAGTACTCTCAACCCCGCGAGACAGTCATGACCACCGTAACGCTCCAAGCCGACATCAAAGCCAAGTGGCCACAAGGACAAAGCTCCTACAGTCCTGGCAGCCCAGAGGAATTGGCAATCATTGGTATCGACCTACTGGTCAAGGAACTGGGCACGCAGGCGGCGCAAGCGTTTATCGGCCAGATATTCGAAAAGTATCCGGCCGATCACATGGGGGCACACGACCCCGAGCGCGAATAAGAACCGGCCAGCGAACGCCGACCGGTCAACCCCTTACTTCAGGCGCGCCAGGCGCTCAGTCAACAAATCGAAGAAGCCCTGCGCGTCGCCATTCTCAACCCAGAACACATTCTTGTCCTGCTTCAGGCCGTCGTACCAATCGACGATGGTCTGGCCGAAGGTCGGGCCTTCACGGCTATCCACCACCATATTGGCCTGACGACCACTGAACAGCGAAGGCTTGAGCAGGTAGGCGATAACGGTAGCGTCATGCACCGGGCCGCCAGGAATGCCGTAGTGCTCCATGTCGCCCTTGACGTATTCGTTAAGAATATCGCCCACCACCTTGCTCGCGTTGTTCTTGATGTCGGCGATCTTTTTCAAGCGTGCTTCGCTGGTCAGTACCTTGTGGGTCACGTCCAGCGGCAGATAGGTCAGCTTTACGCCGCTCTTGAGCACAATCTCGGCTGCAACCGGGTCGGCGAACAGGTTGAACTCCGCCACCGGGGTGATATTGCCGCCATTGAAGTGCGCACCGCCCATCACCACCACTTCCTTGATGCCTTGGGTGATTTCCGGCGCCTGGGTCAATGCCAGCGCCAGGTTGGTCTGCGGGCCAAGCATGGCGATGGTGATACTGTGAGGCTTGGCGGTGCTGAGGGTCTTGATCAGGTAATCAACGGCATTGCCGTCCGCCAGGCCCTTTTTGGGCTCATGCACGGTGACACCGGAAATACCTTCCTTGCCATGGATGTTCTCGGCGTAGATCGGTTTGCGCAGAAGAGGTGCCGGCGCACCGGCGTACACCGGGATTTCTTCCCGCCCTGCCCACTCACGGGCCAGCCGGGCGTTACGGGAGGTCTTGTCCAGGCGAACGTTGCCGGCGACGGTGGTCAGCGCGCGGATGTTCAGCTCATCCGGAGAGGCCATGGCGAACAGCAAGGCCACCACGTCATCAGCGCCGGGGTCGGTGTCGATGATCAGATCGATCTTTTCCGCCGCCTGGGCGCTTGCAGCAGTGAGTGCGGACAAAAGCAGAACACTCCGGAACAGGTTTTTCAGGGTTGGAAGACTACATTGCATAAAACACTCCTTGTCGTTGAGAACGCTAGAACGTTACGCCGGACACCAGCGCGATATTGCAGTAAGGCTGGCATTCGCCAGTGCGCACCACGGCGCGTGCCTTGCGGCTGAGCTGTTTGAATTCTTCATGGCTGACCAGGCGCCGCTCACCGAGGGCGGTCTGTTCTGTGAGTGCGTTGAGTTCAGCCAGTGCCGGCGGTTGCTTGAGCAGGATTTCTTCGGCCAACACATGGCTCTCCACTTGCATTTCACTGAGCACGATACGCAAGGTGCTGATGAAATCCGGGATGCCCTGGGTCAACGCCAGGTCAATCAGCTCGACGCCCGGCGGCACCGGCAGGCCGGCATCACCGATCACCAGGATGTCGCCGTGCCCCAGAGAGGCGATCACGCGCGACAGGGCGATATTGAGCAGAGGTGTCTTTTTCATGAGGGCACAAAACCTTGTACGTCGTGCAGCGTTGGAATAGAGGGCTGCGCACCGGCACGGGTGACCGACAGTGCCGCCGCGACCTGGCCAAAACGGATGGCCTCGGCCTCGCTTTTGCCGTTGGCCAACGCCGCGGCAAAGCCACCAACAAAGGTGTCCCCCGCTGCCGTGGTGTCGACTGCCTTGACCTTCGGCGCCTGCAAATGCTCAAAGCGCTGGCCGTCGGTAAACAACGCGCCCTGAGCCCCCAGCGTGACGATGACTTTGCCGGCGCCCGCCTGAATCAATTGGGTCGCAGCCACTTTGGCAGCGTCAATCGAATCGACTGTCACGCCGCTGAGTGCGGAGGCCTCACTTTCATTGGGGATCAAATAGTCGATCGATGCATACCACTCAGCCGGTAATGGACCGCTGGCGGGAGCCGGGTTGAGGATCACCGTCTTACCCAGCTCACGGCCGCGCTTGAGCGCATAGCCCACCGTATTCATCGGGACTTCCAGCTGGCAGACGATCACGTCAGCCGCCTGCAATACTGCGTCGAACGCCTGCAACGACGCAGGCGTCAGTTCGCCGTTACTGCCCGCCACGATCACAATCGCGTTCTGGCTGCTGTCATCGACCACGATCAGCGCCACGCCACTGGAGCCGTCCACGGTGCTGACGGCCTGGCAATCGATGCCTTCCACCAGCAATGCCTCGCGCAACTGACTGCCATAGGCATCGCTGCCAACGCAGCCAATCATTGAAACATCGGCCCCCAAGCGTGCCGAAGCTACAGCCTGGTTCGCGCCCTTACCGCCAGGCACCGTGGAAAACGTTTGGCCGATCAGCGTTTCACCGGCACGCGGCAGCCGGCTGGCGCGGGTCACCAGGTCCATGTTCAAGCTGCCTACTACCACTACTTTTGCTGGCATACATCAGTACTCATCAATTCGGTTCAGCGGTATTGGGCAAATGTACCGGCGACGGGCGCCGTCGACTCGCGCAACACAATGCTCGGCGTCACGATACGTTGATCGATCGGCATGTGGGGTGTTGCAATTCTTCGCAGCAAGAGTTCGGCCGCCGTCTCGCCGAGTTGCACGATCGATTGCCCGACCGTGGTCAACGCCGGGTAGACATAACGGCCCATTTGAATGTCATCAAAACCGATCACCGACAGCTCGCCCGGCACGCGGATGTTACGCTCCGCTGCTGCGCGCAACACGCCGAAACCAATCATATCGTTGCTGGCAAAAATCGCGCTGGGCGGATTTTCCGTCAACAATTGCACGGCGGCGGTATAACCGCCCGTGCTGGTGAAGTCACTTTCCTGGGTGCGATTGGCTGCCACCGTTACGCCTGCCTCTCGCAGCGCACGGTGATAGCCCGCCAAGCGCATTTGCGCGACACGGGTATGGGCAGGTCCGCCGATGCAGGCGATGTCTCGATGGCCCAGTTCGAGCAAGTGTCGGGTCGCCAGGTAGGCGCCCTCCTCGTGGTCAATACGCACCAAATCCACGTCGATGCCATCCAGCGCCCGGTCGACAATCACCATGGGCGTACGTACCGCGCTCAATCCAGCGGCAAGGCCGCTGTCATCGCCGCCCACCGAAGTTACGATCAAGCCGTCGATGCGTTTTTCCAGCAACACGCGCAAATAGTTGCGCTGCTTTTCGGCATTGTCGTCGGAGTTGCACAGGATCACGCAATAGCCGTTACGCTCGCAGTAATCCTCGATGCCCCTGGCCAACTCGGCAAAATACGGGTTGAGGCTGTTGGGCACCAACAAACCGATGGTGGCTGTGGTCTTGGCCTTGAGCGAACGCGCGACGGCACTGGGCACGTAGTCGAGCTGTTTGATCGCCGCTTCGACCTTGATGCGCACCGGCTCACTGACCGGGCGCGTCTTGTTCACCACATGAGACACCGTCGTGTAGGAAATACCTGCAAGCGCTGCCACATCCTTGATCGTTGCCATGGTTCAGCCTCGCCGACTGGCGCGCTGACTGCGGTAGGTATCGAGGACCACGGCAATCACGATCACGGCACCGGTAATGATGCGCTTCGTGGGTTCCGTGGCGCCGATCTGCGCCAGGCCTGCCGCCAATACCGAAATAATCAATACACCAAAAAAGGTACTGATCACCGAACCGCGCCCGCCCATCAGGCTGGTACCGCCGATCACCACCGCCGCGATCACTTGCAGCTCAAGGCCGGAGCCGGCATTCGGGTCCGCCGCTTCCAGGCGCGAGATCTGGAACAGCGCAGCCACACCTGCCAACAGGCCCATGAGGCTGAAGACCAGGATCTTGTAGGGCTTGGGATTGATCCCCGCCAGGCGTACGGCCTCTTCGTTGGTGCCGATACCGATCAGGTAACGACCAAATACGGTGCGCGTTAGTACAAGCTGTGCGGCGATGATCACCAGCAAGGCGATGATGAACGACGGCGAAATACCAAAGGCAATCGGATTGGACAGCCAGGCAAACGAATCACCAATGTAGGCAGTGCGCGAGCCGGTCATCTGGTACGCGACGCCACGGGCCATCTCCAGCACGCCGAGGGACACGATAAACGACGGAATGCGCCAGGCCACGGTGATCGAGCCGGTGATGGTACCGGCCAAGGCTGCACAGCCCATACCCAGCACGGCAGCCGGCAACACACTCCAGCCCCAGCCGAGGATCGCCACGCTGACGGCCGACGCCGCCAGTGCCAGTACCGACCCCACCGATAGGTCAATGCCGCCGATGATGAGGATGAAGGTCATGCCCACCGCCAGTACCATCAAGTCTGGAATCTGGTTGGCCAGGGTGCTGAAGGTGTCATAGGACAGGAAGTGGTCGCTGAGCACCGAGAACAGAGCGATCATCGCCAGCAAGGCGCCCGCCAGGCCCAGGTAGGTGCCGAGGCCGTAGAAGTTGCCGCCAGTCTTGCCGGGGGAAGTTGTGGTTTTCATGGGGTATCCCTAAGCACTGCATCGTTGAGCAGCGCATCACGTTTCTGATAGCCGGCAAAGGCGGCGGCGAGCAATTCGTCCTGGGTCCAGCTGTCGCGCTCGAAGGTCTCGATCAAGCGACCGGCGGACAACACGCCGATGCGGTCGCAGATCAGCATGAGTTCACGCAGATCACTGGACACCACCACCAGCGCTTTGCCCTGGCGGGTCAATTCGCCAAGCAAGGCATAAATATCGAATTTGGCACCGACGTCGATGCCACGGGTCGGCTCATCGAACAGCATTACCGAGCAATCGCGCTCCAGCCAGCGGCCGATCACCACTTTCTGCTGGTTACCGCCGGACAGCTCGGAGACCAACTGCGCCGGGCTGGAACTGCGGATGCGCATGGCGTCGATCTGACGCTTGGCCAAGGCGGTTTCGTCGCGGCTGTTGACTACGCCCCCGCCAGAGATCTCCGGCATGTTGCCCAAGGCAATGTTGGCACTGATGGACTGGGTCAGCAGTAAGCCTTCCCCCTTGCGGTCTTCGGTGATCAGGGCAATGCCATGACCTACCGCGTCCACGGGCGAGCGGATGCTCACGACCTGGGCCGGCGAACCGAGCGCCACAGTGCCGCTGTCGGCCAGGTCGGCGCCGAAGATCAGGCGCAACAATTCAGTCCGCCCCGCGCCGATCAGGCCGGAGATACCGTAGATTTCGCCTGCGCGTACTTCGAAGGACACGTCGCGGACCTTGTCCGAGCGGGTCAAGCCTTTCACCGTCAGGGCCGAGCCGCCGATGGTGCGTGGGCCCAGGTCAATGTGCTCGCCCAGCTCACGCCCCACCATCAGGGTGACCAGTTGCTCGCTGTTGTAGTTGGCCATCGGCTCGACACAGACCAGCTTGCCGTCGCGCAACACCGCAATGCGCTGGGCCACACGCGCCAGCTCTTCCAGCCGGTGTGAAATGTAGATAATCGCCACGCCCCGGGCCTGCAGGCGGGTGATTTGCTCAAAAAGCATCTCGACTTCGCGGGCAGTGAGCATGGCCGTGGGTTCGTCGAGGATCAGTACATGGCAGTCGCCGATCAGGTTGCGGGCGATTTCGACCATCTGCTGATGGCCAATCCCCAAGCTGCCGACCAGTGTATCCGGGTCGATAGCATCCAGGCCGACCTGGGCCATGGCCTCGATCGCAGCCTTGCGCAGTTGCTTGCGGCTGATCCAGCCACAATGGCTGGGCAGGTTATCCAGGAACAGGTTTTCGGCGACAGTCAGGGTCGGCAGCAGGTTGAGCTCCTGCATGACCATGCGCACGCCCAGCTCTTCGGCCTGGGTGCGGCTGCCAGGGCGGAAATCCTGGCCATTGAACTGCATGTGCCCGGTGGTCGGTGTGACCAGCCCGCCGATGATCTTCGACAAGGTGCTTTTGCCTGCGCCGTTCTCACCGGTCAGCGCCAACACTTCCCCGCGATTGAGCGTCAGGGTGATGTCGGACAGAACCGGCTGGGCATAGGTCTTGCCGATACCGCTGACCGAGAGGACAGCGTTCGGGGCGGAAGATGACATAGGAAAATCTCCAGGCGCCCGCTCAGGACGAGCGGGCGCTGTTGGGTACTGCCAGGATTACTTCTTGAGGACGAGTTCGACCGGGGTTTCGATCACGCCGTCTTTGGAGTCGACTTTCTCACCCTTGACCAGCTTGAGCGCGTTCTGGATACCGAACACAGCTTGCTGGGCAGCTGCCTGGTCAGCGGTGGCGAGCACACGACCGTCTTGCAGCATCGGCTTGATGGCCTCGATGTTGTCGTAGCCGACCACCAGTACTTTGCCGGCCTTGCCTGCCGCTCGCACAGCGGAGACGGCGCCCAGCGCCATGTTGTCGTTACCGGCCAACAGCGCCTTGAGGTCCGGGTATTCACTCAGCATGGCGGAGGCGACCTTCTGGCCCTGGTCAATTTCCCAGTTGCCGGATTGAGTGGAAACGATCTTCATGCCTGCAGCGTCCATCGCATCCTTGTAGCCTGCGGTGCGCTGCTGGGCGTTGGTGGTCGTCGGCACACCTTCGATGATGCCAACCTTGTCACCCGAAGCCAGTTGCTTGGCCAGGTAATCGCCCACCAGCTTTGAGCCCTTGCGGTTGTCCGGACCTACGAACGGGATATCGAGATTCTTGCTTTTGAGCACGTCCGGGTCCAGGCGGTTGTCGATGTTGACGACTTTGATACCCGCATCGGACGCCTTCTTCAGCACGGTGACCAGCGCCTTGGAGTCAGCGGGTGCGATGACGATCGCGTTGACCTTGGCGAGGATCATCTGGTTGACGATATCGATCTGCGCGCTGGTGTCGGTTTCGTTCTTGATCCCGTTGGTGATCATGTCGAAATCGGCGGCGTGTTCTTTCTGGTACGTCTTGGCTCCGTCTTGCATGGTGACAAAGAATTCATTGGCGAGGGATTTCATGACCAGGCCGACCTTGGGTTTGGCGGCGTCATCAGCGAATGCAGAGGAGAGAGG
Source organism: Pseudomonas simiae (assembly GCF_000934565.1). NCBI lineage: Bacteria > Pseudomonadati > Pseudomonadota > Gammaproteobacteria > Pseudomonadales > Pseudomonadaceae > Pseudomonas > Pseudomonas simiae. The sequence goes on from NZ_CP010896.1 coordinate 4,083,646, forward strand.
CAGGGCAGCGGATGCGGCGGCAAGCACAGCGACAGCAAGAAGACGTCCAGCGAATGGCAGCTTCATGGGTTCACTCCGATCTTATGATTATTGTGAGCAACGCTTGCACCGAAGGGCACTTCGGCAGCCTTCCCACCCGGGTGGCTGAAACGAGCTGTCACGATACTCCAGGAGTGTTCCGTGAAACATCTCGCAAACGTTTGCGTTGTTCAAACTATGAGAACCTTGTCGAGATTTGTCAACGGTTGAAAATAGCCTTTCATCTCACCCTTCCCTCGCGATAGACAACCACGTCTGTAAACATAGCGCGCGCTTGATCGTTCTCTAAAACGACAGACTGTGCTGCGTCACGCCTGCAAACCTCCACGCAGCGAGCGCCAGCTCTTTCGGACAACCGAACGCAATGTCGTCTGATGTTCGGAAAGCCGGACGCCCACCGGGTCAATCGCCATTAAATTTCAATATAAGTTGTTATAAATCAATGATTTAATTTGTAAATGGATTCACGCTCGGCCTGGTACAAATCCTGCTCTACCCCGTTACCTCGTGGCATTCAGTATCGCCCGGGTGTTCTAGATGAACCTGCTACAGCACTCATCAAAAACCAGAGAGAAAAATAATGAAATCTGCACTGAAAAACTTTGTTCCGGGCGCGTTAGCCCTCCTGCTGCTGTTCCCCGTTGCCGCCCAGGCAAAGGAAGTTGAATCCAAGACCAAACTGTCCAACGTGGTGATCCTCGCCACCGGCGGCACCATTGCCGGCGCCGGCGCCAGCGCGGCCAACAGTGCCACCTACCAGGCGGCCAAGGTCGGCATCGAGCAATTGATCGCCGGTGTTCCTGAGCTTAGCCAGATCGCCAACGTGCGCGGCGAGCAAGTGATGCAAATTGCGTCCGAAAGCATCAACAACGAAAACCTGCTGCAGCTGGGTCGCCGCGTCGCCGAATTGGCCGACAGCAAGGACGTGGACGGCATCGTGATCACCCACGGTACCGACACCCTGGAAGAAACCGCCTACTTCCTGAACCTGGTGGAAAAAACCGACAAGCCAATCGTGGTGGTCGGCTCCATGCGCCCAGGCACCGCCATGTCGGCAGACGGCATGCTCAATCTGTACAACGCCGTGGCCGTGGCCGGCAGCAAAGATGCACGCGGCAAGGGCGTGCTGGTCACCATGAACGACGAGATCCAGTCGGGTCGCGACGTCAGCAAGATGATCAATATCAAGACCGAAGCGTTCAAGAGCCCATGGGGCCCACTGGGCATGGTGGTTGAAGGCAAGTCCTACTGGTTCCGCTTGCCTGCCAAGCGCCACACCATGGATTCGGAATTCGACATCAAGAACATCAAGAGCCTGCCCGATGTCGAGATTGCCTATGGCTATGGCAATGTGAGCGATACCGCCTACAAGGCACTGGCTCAAGCCGGCGCCAAAGCGATCATCCACGCTGGCACCGGCAATGGCTCTGTGTCCTCCAAAGTCGTGCCCGCACTGGTAGAACTGCGCAAACAAGGTGTGCAGATCATTCGTTCTTCCCACGTGAATGCCGGCGGCATGGTGTTGCGTAACGCCGAACAGCCTGACGACAAATACGATTGGGTCGCGGCCCTCGACCTCAACCCACAGAAAGCCCGCATCCTGGCAATGGTCGCCCTGACCAAGACCCAGGACAGCAAAGAGCTGCAACGGATGTTCTGGGAATACTGATTCCTAGCCGCGTCCTGTAGGAGCGAGCCTGCTCGCTCCTACAAATCCCCGCCCCCGCCCTACACGAAATTGCCTGATTTGCTGTCAGACGGACTTCTTGAAGTTTAAGCAGTTGCGAAAACGCCTACAGTTAAATACTGTATGTGCGTACAGCATATTAAGGAATACTCCGTGGCAAAGTCCTCTTCCGCAGCGCCAACCCCGCCCGATGCCTACGAACGCCTGGCTGTTCGTGTGCAAAAGATCATCAATTCGACCAACGCGCAGAAAGCCAAGGCGGCCTTGATCTTCCGTTTGCCGGAAGAGCCTGAGGATGAGTGGGCGCGCTTGCTGGAGGAAATCGCTGAAAACGACAACGTCACCCTCGCCTATCGGGACGACGGCGGTGTACAGATTTTCTGGGTTGTACCGAAGGAAGATTGATTCAATGAGTGTCCGTTTTATCGCTGTGTGTTGCCTGTTTCTCACCTTCACCGCCCACGCCCAGGCGCCCCGAACCTTCAGTGAAGCCAAGAAAGTCGCCTGGAAGCTCTACGCCCCACAATCCACCGAGTTCTATTGCGGTTGCAAATACACCGGCAACCGTGTGGATTTGAAGGGCTGTGGCTACATCCCACGCAAAAACGCCAACCGCGCCGCACGCATCGAATGGGAGCACATCGTTCCAGCGTGGCAGATCGGGCATCAGCGTCAGTGCTGGCAGGATGGCGGGCGCAAGAACTGCACGCGTCACGACGACGTGTTCAAGCGCGCCGAAGCCGACCTGCACAACCTGGTGCCGAGCATCGGCGAGGTCAATGGGGACCGTAACAACTTCAGCTTTGGTTGGCTGCCGGTGCAAAACGGGCAATACGGCTCTTGTCTGACCCAGGTGGACTTCAAGGCCAAGAAGGTCATGCCGCGCCCTTCCATTCGGGGGATGATCGCCCGCACGTATTTCTACATGAGCAAGCAGTACGGCTTGCGCCTGTCAAAACAGGATCGCCAGCTATATGAAGCCTGGAACAAGACTTACCCGGTGCAGGCCTGGGAGCGTCAACGCAACCAGACCGTGGCGTGCGTGATGGGGCGTGGCAATGAATTTGTCGGCCCGGTAAACCTCAAAGCCTGCGGTTGAACGTGGGCGGGGCGCCCGCCCACGTGGCCCTTATTGGGCGGCACTGTGCTCAATGATTTCTGACACAGTGTCGGTTTTTTTGGCGCGGGCCATTTTCTCGTTGAGCAGGGTCTGTTTCGCCTCGGCTTCAGCCTTGGTTGCGAAAGGCCCCAGCAGGACTTCGTCCTTGCCATCCACTTTCACGATGTAAAAATTGAAACCATGCTCCAGCAGCCAGGCCGTGAGGTCGGTGATCGCCTGCAACTTGTGGTCCGGCGGGCCTACCCGAACGTCCCATTCCTGGGCGGCAATCGCACCGGTCTGGGGCTGGCTTTCGGTCACGGCAGGCTTGGGCTTGGGCGCATCGACGCTTTTGCCTTCACCGCAACCGGCCAATGCCAACACCGCAATTGCCATCGCTACTTTACGCACTGCCCTGCTCCTTAAAAGATAAAGAGGCGACTTTATCATTCACTGTCTATTCTGGCCGTCATAAACGTTGGCTTAAACAATGCGAATCATGTATCGCAGACCTGTATGATGCCGCCATGGGAATTAATGTCGCCTCTATGCGTCCTAAAAGAGGCAGTCACAGGGAAGCGCTTAGCAGTAAGCTACACACATCCGACACCTGCCCTGTCTGAAACATGTGTCCTTAAAAGTAATCAAGGAGAAGTCCATGCTTATACTCACCCGCAAAGTCGGTGAAAGCATAAACATCGGTGATGACATAACGATCACCATCCTGGGCGTAAGCGGCCAGCAAGTACGAATCGGCATCAACGCCCCCAAAGATGTTGCCGTGCATCGCGAGGAGATCTACCAGCGCATCCAGGCTGGCCTGACTGCACCGGACAAAAACCAGACGCCTTGAAGCGCCTTCAGTAGCCAGCCTTTTCGTTCACTGTAATGGCTGGCGAAAACTTCTTCGGACTGCTCTGATCTTTGTTGCGTGATAGACGTCGCCAACGTGTTCATCTTCGTGGAAAGATGAAACTGTCTTCACGCCTGGAACTTGTTGTTTCATTCGCGGCCGAATCCCCTGACTGACACTCAGCCATCCATGTGCATTCAGGAGCACGTCGATGAGGCCTACGACCGCACCGCCTTTTTCCTACATTTCTTGGATAATTGCCCTATTGATCGGGTTGATCGTTGTGGGGCTGGCGTATGGCGTGAGGCATGCAATCGAAGGCACTGACTCCAACACCCCCCACTCCTGGCTGAACCTGACACTGCTGCTCGGCGGCTACCTGCTGCTGTTCTGCCTCCAACCCATCCAGAAAGCCGTGCAGCGTAAGTTGTGCCGGCAAGCGGCCCGTTGAAGCGGCACCATTCGCTATCAGATCGCCGGTATTTACAGCACCACAACACGACCTATGCTTGGGCGTGCATGATCAGGAAAAGGCACTGACGCAAGATGGATACCCTGAGCAAATCCCAGATCGAATCCGCACTGGCAGCACGGCTGCCCAGCTATCAGGTGACCTGTACGTTACATGCGGATGGAACCCTTTCGGTCGTGCTCAGCGGGCCGGAAACCGACCATTTTGCAATTACCGGGATCGTGCGCGCGCATTACCGCGGAGCCGAAGCGATCGCAGGGCTGGCCAATGAAATACTCAGGGAGATGGTGCAGTCACGCAAGAGCATGAGGAATGACCGGATGCAGCCGCCCGATCCATCCAGCGCAGAACACGGCCGAGACCGTTAACGGGCTCGGCCTTTTCGCGTCAGCCCGCCGCGTTCTGCACGTACAACAATCCTTGTGCGTCACGCCGTACGTTTAGCTGCTCGTACCCGTCAATCGATGGATGCTCGGTAACCATTGGCGTGTGATGTGTCGAGGTCACGACCATCACATCCGCCTCTGCGGCCTCTCCCGCACGGATGCCTACCGTCGCATCTTCAAACACCAGGCACTCTTGCACCGGCACGCCCAGGCGTTGCGCGCCCAGCACGTAGCAGGCGGGGTTCGGCTTGCCGATGGCAACATCTTCGGCCGTCACCAGTACCGCCGGTGGCGCAATGCCCGCCGCTTGCAGGCGACGCAAGGCCAGCTCCCTGGGTGCTGAAGTAACCAGTGCCCATTGATCGCCCGGTAGGCTGTTCAGAAACGTGACAGCACCGGGAATCGCGACAACGCCCTCGACATCATTGAGCTCTGCCTCGGTGATCCACCGCGCCTCAGCCTCGGGATCGACGCCGGGCAATGCCTGGCGGGTGATGGTGTCGATCGCGCGGGCACCGTGAATGGTCTTCAAAAACGCCGGCACATCCAGACCATGGCGTTCAGCCCAGATGCTCCACACTCGCTCGGCGGCAGCAATGGAGTTGAGCAACGTCCCATCCATATCGAACAGAAAGGCACGGTAACGGCGGTTGTATACGGCTGAACCTCGGATGGACACTGCGCGGCTTCCTCATGGACGGAGACAAATGATGGGCCCAACGCAATCTACGGATCACCTCGTCGCTTGTAAACGCTACCGAGCCGATTGCATTACAGCTTTGTAATCAAACGGTAAGTCTTGTCACCACCCTCACTTCATACAGTGGAGTCGTCAGTCACCCACACCGGATGACGTCACTTCCTACTGATGAAAAGGGTCTTCACCATGAAACCTGCAAGCAAACTCTGCCTGATCGCCGCCACGCTGCTGATGCTGGGCACTGGCACCGCCATGGCCGGCACTGTCGCGCCGGTCAAAGCCAATAATGTAGTACTGGTGCACGGTTCCTGGGCTGACGGCTCGAGTTGGTCCGAGGTGATTACCCGCCTCCAGGCCGCTGGGCTGCACGTCACTGCCGTGCAGAACCCACTGACCTCGGTGGCCGACGATGTCGCCGCCACCAACCGTGTGCTGGATCAGCAAGACGGCGCTACCGTGTTGGTCGGCCATTCCTACGCAGGCACCGTGGTCAGCGACGCCGGGGTCAACCCGAACGTCAGCGCCCTGGTCTACGTGGCCGCCCGGGCTCCAGATGCCAACGAAGACTTCGTTGCACTCTCGGCCAAGTACCCGACCATGCCTGTGCGCGCCGGCGTCGAAGATCACGGCGGCTACCTCACCCTGAACCAGGACGCCTTCCTCAAGTATTTCGCCGCCGACGTGCCGCGCGCCAAAGCCATGCAGCTGTATGCCGTGCAGCAACCCATCACCAAGACGCTTTTCAGCGGCCGCACCGTCAATGCCGCCTGGCACACCAAGCCGTCTTGGTACGCGGTGTCGGCAAACGACCAGACTATCAACCCGGACCTGGAGCGCTTCCTTGCCAAACGCATGAACGCCACCACCATCGAGTTGCCATCAAGCCACTTGTCGCTGGTATCCCACGCCAAGGAAATCACCGACCTGATCCTCGAAGCCTCGGGCCGCCAGCCTTAAGCCTTGCATTACACACTTGTCATCATCCTGTTGGTTGGCTGTTCGGCCCCCCTGGTTACTGTGAACTCACTGCCATGACCTGGCAGCCAACCCATTAAGAGAGATACCGCCATGAAACTGTTTATCTTCGGCGTTGCCGCGTTGCTCGCTACCGGTTCCGTGTTTGCCGCCGAGCCCGTGATCCACGATAAAACCGGCTTTTTCGTCCACCTGGACGTGGCAAAAGTCCTGTCGAGCACCGACACCTACGGCCAATGCGGCATCGTCCCCGCACGCCTCAACTACCTCGACAGCCAAGGCCGCGAACACGTGCTGGACTACCAGGTGCAGGGCATCGGTTGCGCCAGTGACAATTGATCGGGCTACACTTGCGCCACGCATTGAGACAGGGCATTTCCCATGAACATTCTCGTAGTCGAAGACGAACCCAAGGCCGGCAATTACCTGCTCAATGGCCTGCAGGAACTGGGCTATTCCGTGAGTCTCGCCCGCGACGGCGTGGACGGTCTGCACCAGGCCCTGGAAACCCCGTTCGACGTGATCGTGCTGGATGTGATGATGCCAAAAATGGACGGCTGGGAAGTGCTGCGCCGCCTACGCAAGGAAGCTGACACGCCAGTACTTTTTCTGACTGCACGCGATGACATTGCCGATCGTATCAAGGGACTCGAACTGGGCGCCGACGATTACCTGATCAAGCCGTTCTCCTTCGCCGAACTGGTAGCACGCTTGCGTACCCTGACCCGTCGCGGCCCGAGCCGGGACGAGGAACAGCTGCAGATCGCCGACCTGCAAATCGACGTGCTGAAGCGCCGCGTTACCCGCGCCGGCACGCGCATTACCCTGACCAATAAAGAGTTCGCCCTGCTGCATCTGTTCGCAACCCACCAGGACCAGGTACTGTCCCGCTCGCTGATCGCCTCGCGGGTGTGGGACATGAACTTCGACAGCGACACCAACGTGGTGGACGTCGCCGTGCGGCGCCTACGCTTGAAAATCGACGACCCGTTCCAACTCAAGCTGATCCACAGCGTGCGCGGCATCGGCTACCGTTTCGATACCCAGCCATGAACACACGTCGCCATTACTCCCTGACCCTGCGCCTGGCGCTGATCTTTGCCCTGCTCGCCTTCGCCTTGCTGGCAACCCTGGGTGTGGCGTTGTACCGCGAGCTGGAGCGCGAGCTGATCATGCGTGACGATGCCGCCTTGATCTATCGCATCGACCAACTGCGCAACCTGCTCAATGACAGCAACACCCTGGACCTGATCAAGACCAAGCCGGAACTGTTCCAGAACATGCTGGGCAACCGTGAATCAGTGCTGAGCATCGCCGCGCCAGGGCAACAACCGTTGCTGACGGTCAACCCCGGCAATATCAACCTGCCCTCCGTGCCCCCCGTCCCGAAGAACCACAAGCTGACGTTTGCCGATGTGCACCACTTTCCCGGCATCAATGGCGTGCCCTTCGCGACCGTCGCCGCGTCCATCGACTCCGGCGACCTGGGCAGCCTGCAGGTCACCACGGGGCGCCTGATGACCGAGCGCACCGCCGTGCTCGCCAGCTACCGTTTGAGCGTTTATGTCCTGGCGAGCATTGCCGCAATCATCCTGGCCGTGGTCGGTTACCTGCTGGTTCATCGTGGGCTTTTGCCGCTGCGCCGCCTGGCCCGACACGCCCAGGGCATCGGCGTCGGCAACCTCGCCGAACGCCTCGACAGTCACGGCGCGCCAAAAGAACTGCTGCCGATGATTGATTCGTTCAACACCATGCTGGAGCGGCTGGCCAAGGGCTTTGTACAGCTGGGCCAGGTGTCCACCGACATGGCCCACGAACTGCGCACGCCGATCAACAACCTGCTGGGAGAAACCCAGGTCGCCCTGCAACAAAACCGCAGCATCGAGAGCTATCAGCAACTGTTGGCGTCCAACGTCGAAGAACTTGAACGCCTGGCACGGATGCTCGACAACATGCTGTTCCTGGCCCGCACTGACCCCGCCAGTGCCCTGCGTCAACGCCAGGAACTGAATGCCGCGGACGAAGTGGAACGCATCGCCGAGTACTTTGAAGGCCTGGCGGGGGATGTGGATATCAGCATTCTTGCTGAAGGCGACGGGGTAATCTGGGCGGAGCCGATGCTGCTGCGCAGGGCCTTGGCGAACTTGTGCGCCAACGCCATCAAATATGGTGCGCCGGGCACTGTGCTGCAGATCCGGGCGGTTCCAAGTGCCGAGGGCATTCACCTGAGGGTCAGCAATCGAGGCGAAACCATCGCCGCCGAGCACTTACCGCGACTGTTCGAACGGTTTTACCGGGTGGATGAGTCACGAGAACGTTCGGCGCAGTCCAATGGGCTGGGCTTGTCGATCGTGGCGACCATCATGCAGCTGCACAATGGACGTTACGACGTGAGCAGCGAGGCAGGGGTGACGTGTTTTGAGTTGTTCTTTCCGAAACGGGAAGACTGAGCGTCAAAACGCCCGGTGTTATTTTGCAAAAGTTTGTCGCTTACTGTTTGACTGAAGCCGCACTAATCTTTCTTCCCAAGGGGCTCAAGGCAGAGCCGGCAACCGCCAAAAAATGGAGATTCAGGAATGGAAATACGATTAGGTTTACTGGAAAAGGGGCTGGCTGAAATGAATGAAAAGCTGATCAGCGTTTCGAACAAGGCAGACGCCATGGATAAGCACTTCGCGTCCAAGGCAGACCTGGCAACCACTGAAACGAACCTTATCAAGTGGTACGTGGCCACCGCATGCGCAATGACAGGCCTAGCCTGCGCGATCACCTTCGGGCTCACCCGACTGTTTGCAATGTGAGACGCGTCGGGCCGGTCAGCTGACCTGCCCGCCCGCTTCTTTGACATCCACCGGTGTATGCCAAGCTGTCAGTACAGCCGCCTGCAATCCCGCAACCATTGTATCCAGTGCCATCGAGGGCCGCTGCGAACCCGCCACCTGCTCCGGCAGAAACGGCACGTGGATAAACCCACTGCGTACCCCAGACCCTGCGAGCGCATGCTGCAGCAGATAAAAAACCTGATTACACACGAACGTCCCTGCCGTCTGCGATACCGAGGCCGCGATTCCCGCTTCACGCACGGCCTTGACCATCGCCTTGATCGGCAGCGTCGTAAAAAAAGCCGCCGGGCCGTCAGCCACGACTGCCGTATCGATAGGCTGCTCACCCAGATTATCGGGGATGCGTGCATCATTGATGTTGATCGCCACCCGTTCGACTGAGATATCGCTACGCCCCGGCCCCAATCCGGTGGCGATCACCATCGCCGGGTGCAACTCGTCGATCAGCCGGGTCAGGCATTCACCCGCCGTGGCAAATGCACAAGGCAGCCGGCGTGCAACAATCTTCACGTCGCTTCCCAACTGCACGCCATCCAGTTGGCGCACAGCTTCCCAGGAAGGGTTCACCGGGTCTTGATCAAAGGGTTCGAAACCCGTCAGCAGTACAATTCGCATCCTGGCCTCACATCAACAGGTAGAGCAGTACAATATTGACCACCAGCATCATCAACGCAGTCGGCAACTGCGCCTTGATCACCGCGTTCTTGTCCGGCAGCTCGAGCAATGCCGCCGGCACGATATTGAAGTTGGCGGCCATCGGCGTCATGAGGGTACCGCAATAGCCGGAAAACATGCCGATCGCCGCCATCACCGCCGGGTTACCGCCGTAGATACCGACCAGCACCGGCACGCCGACGCCGCCCGTCATCACCGGGAAAGCCGCAAAGCCATTCCCCATGATCACCGTAAACAACGCCATGCCCAGTACATAGACCATCACCGCCACCAACTTGAAATCCAGGTTGATATAGGTGGTGGTGACGTGCGCGACTGCCGTACCGACTCCAGCTTCGTTAAATAGTAAGCCCAACATTGCCAGCATTTGCGGAAGCACCATGGCCCAGCCAAGTGCTTCAGTCAGGCGACGGGATTCACGCAAGGCTTGCACCGGCGTATCACGGGTCAGCCAGCAGGCCAGGCCGAGAGCGATCAGGCAGCCGATGCCGAGTGACACAAAGGTGGTGTTTTTCGGGTCCAGCAGCGGGACACCGCCGATCTCTGTGTGCTTGAGCAACACCGAACCGATGACGGTGGTCAGGGGAATGGCCAACGCCGGGATAAACAGCTTATGACCCAGGCGACCGGCACTGGCACGGGATGCCTTGTCATGCAGTTCGACATGTTTGCCACGACCGACGCCGCCCATGCCGGCGATCAGTGCCATTACCACGATGCCTGCGCCGATAGCCACCGACGGCAGACGCTCACCGATCAGGAACGGAATGGCGAACAACAGCCAGAACAGCGCAGTGGACCAGCGCTTTGGATGGGTTCGGTCCATCACAATCATGCCCGCCGTGATCAGTAGCAGAACGCCAGCCAGCCAGTACAGGTATTGAATGGAAATAATCATTGCACAGCCTCCACCGAGGCGGCGGCAGGCGTCATCTCACGGGTGAGTCTTCGGTCGAACCGATGCAGGCGGATTGCGTGGATGATGAAAGCGCAGATTGCCGTCGGAATCCCCCATACCGCAATGTGCAGTGGCTCCACATCAATCCCCGAGCCAAGCAGGAAGGTGTGCATCAAGGCAATCGCGCCAAAGGCGACAAAGATGTCTTCACCAAAGAACAGGCCGACGTTATCCGTCGCGGCGCACATGGCCAACACCTTGTGACGCAACTTGTCCGGCAGCTTGCCGTAGCGTTTTTCCGCCGCGCCCTCGGCCATCGGAGCCAACAGTGGCCGCACCATCTGCGGGTGTCCACCCAGGCTGGTCAAGCCCATGGCGGCCGTGGACTCGCGCACAAACAGATAGATGATCAACAAACGCCCCACCGTGGCGCGCTCGAACCGCGCAATCCAGTTCTGCGCATGCAGGCGCAGCCCATGACGCTCCAGCAGGCCGATGACCGCCAGGGGCAACAGGAGGATCAATTGCAGGGCACGGGTCTGAAGGAAGCCATCGCCCATGGTCGCGAGGATTTTTTCCAGAGGGAAATGGGCAGCAAGCCCGGTAGCGATAGCGGCGGCGGTGACCACCAACAGCGGGTTGAAGCGCAAGACAAAGCCAACCACGATCACAAGTACGCCGATCAACGGCCATAAGTTCACAACAGTTTGCATGGCGTGAGGTCCTTAAATGCGCGCTGCGGCGCCATTACAGCAGGATGTGAACAACGGGCTCACAGCAAGAATGGGCGTGCAGTCGGCTCGGTTTTTTATTGTTGACCCGAAAGGTCGAGCGTCAGTGGCGGCAACTTTGCTGCCTGGGGGCGGGAGGTGTCCAACAAGAAAAATTGTTGCTGCGAACCAATAAATTTTGTCGGTGATTGAAGCGCTATGGATTGTTCTCGAGGGTCGCGGCTGGGGCTGCCGCCCCACCAAAAGGGGCCTCGTCCTTCGGGGTGCGTCGGCATCACTGCCCGCATGCTTGCCGTGGCAATCTTCAAACCGCTGTCCAGCTGGCTCAAGCCCCCGCGCCACGAAGGTGAGACACCCGACAACGTGGCGCGGGAATTCCGTAATAAAAGCCTGCTCGCCACCCAGAAAGACCCTGGCGAGGAGAGAATCGAACCCTTATCGACTTAATCGAACGCTCCGTTGAGCACCTCGTAAATGATGCCTGAGGCGATGGCTACCAGTATCAAATCAGTGCCCGCTTGTTGCCACTCGTAGCCGTCGTAATGGGGCAACCTGCCCAGCAACCGGCCATCCAGCTTTTTGGCGATGCCAGGTGGAAGCGGCTTTCCTCTAGCGAGATTCTTCTGTATTCCGGGTGGCAGTGAAGGGCCTGGGCGCCAATAGTCACGATAGCCACCGATCACGCCCAGCACACCGCCCCGGTCAATGCTGGGCCCGTGATCCCAATCACTTGCGCTGGAACCTTTCCCCTTGTTGCCCTGGTTGCCATGGCCTTGGCCGCCTTGTGAATTGCCTTTCCCATTGCCTTGGCCTTTACCGTTGCCAGGATCGGCCAGGGCCGTCACCGAACCCACGGCCAATACAAGACAGGTAACCGCGGATACAAGCGAGCGAGCTTTAAACATGATCGTCTTCTCCGAAAGGGAACTCCCCCTTGAAATGTAGACGGGATTGCCGATTTTAGTTCCGCATTTCCGACCCTATTCGCTGCGTCCGGCAACCGGAGGGCAGCGCCTGACTGCAGATCATCCTGCACGTCGTGTTCTTTACTTTGGCGTTCTGAGAGGGGTGTCTTGCAAACGTTCTGAAGAAATCCAGGACAACAAAAAAGGGCCCACCTTTCGGTGAGCCCTTCTAGACCGCCCAGCAGAGCGGATTTTGTTTGGTAGGCGCGATTGGACTCGAACCAACGACCCCCACCATGTCAAGGTGGTGCTCTAACCAACTGAGCTACGTGCCTGCTGTGAGGCGGCATTCTACGGAATTCCGGAGGGGTGTCAACATCTTTTTTGCAGCTAACCCTATGAATATGCGAATTTTTTATTTGCGGGGAGCACACCCGTGAATTTCGGGTGGCTGGCAGGCAATTTTCAACTCAGGTAGGATCGACGCACTCGTAAAAAATATAAAACAGAGGTTCCAGGATGGCGAACACCCCCTACCCCCAGTCGTATTACGCCGCTTCCGCGAATGCCGTTCCGCCTCGCCCGGTACTTCAAGGCGAAGTCGAAACCGATGTGTGTGTGATCGGTGCCGGCTATACCGGCCTCTCCAGTGCCCTGTTTCTGCTGGAGAACGGTTTTCGCGTCACCGTGCTGGAAGCCGCCAAGGTGGGGTTTGGCGCCTCGGGCCGCAACGGTGGGCAGATCGTCAACAGCTACAGCCGTGATATCGATGTGATCGAGCGCAGCGTCGGGCCCAAGCAAGCGCAACTGTTGGGCCAAATGGCGTTTGAAGGCGGCAAGATCATCCGCGAGCGAGTAGCCAACTATCAGATCCAGTGCGACCTGAAGGACGGCGGCGTATTCGCCGCGCTCAACAGCAAGCACATGGGCCACCTGGAGTCGCAGAAGCGTCTGTGGGAGCGTTACGGCCACACTCAACTGGAGCTGCTGGACGAACGCCGTATCCGCGAAGTGGTGGCCTGTGACAACTATGTAGGTGGCTTGCTGGACATGAGCGGCGGGCATATCCACCCGCTCAACCTGGCACTCGGCGAAGCCGCGGCCGTGGAATCCCTGGGTGGCACGATCTACGAACAATCGGCGGCAGTGCGGATCGAGCGCGGCGCAAATCCAGTGGTGCACACCGCGCAGGGCAAGGTCAGGGCCAAGTTCATCATCGTCGCGGGCAATGCCTACCTGGGCAACCTGGTGCCGGAGCTGGCGGCCAAGTCGATGCCCTGCGGCACGCAAGTGATCACTACCGCTCCTCTGGGTGACGAACTGGCAAAAACCCTGCTGCCGCAGGATTACTGCGTCGAAGACTGCAACTATTTGCTCGACTACTACCGACTCACCAGCGACAAGCGCCTGATCTTCGGCGGTGGCGTGGTGTACGGCGCGCGCGACCCGGCCAATATCGAGGCGATCATCCGTCCGAAGATGCTCAAGGCGTTTCCGCAACTCAAGGATGTGAAGATCGACTACGCCTGGACCGGCAATTTCCTGCTGACCCTGTCGCGCTTGCCGCAAGTGGGACGCCTGGGCGACAACATCTACTACTCACAGGGCTGCAGTGGTCATGGCGTAACGTACACACACCTGGCGGGCAAGGTACTGGCCGAAGCGCTCAGAGGCCAGGCAGAGCGCTTTGATGCGTTTGCCGACCTGCCGCACTACCCGTTCCCGGGCGGGCAACTGCTGCGCACGCCCTTTGCGGCAATGGGTGCCTGGTATTACGGGCTGCGCGACAAATTGGGATTCTGACTCGGAACCGGTAGCCCGTTTGCGGTCGATGGCGATTTAACTGACGCCATCGCCCGCAATCAGGATCCCACGGGTCGCATTATCAAATCGCAGGCACAAAAAACCCCGGTCTTTCGACCAGGGTCTTTGCTATCGGATCAAAGTAGCCAGAGGCTTGCTTTGTGCTTCAAGGCGTTCAGTGGGCCTTGAGGCAGATATGGCGCAGCGGACGGGACTCGAACCCGCGACCCCCGGCGTGACAGGCCGGTATTCTAACCGACTGAACTACCGCTGCGTATCGCTTGACCGGCTGCGCGTAAAGCCTCAACCGTCTTTAAACATCTGATCGTTCAGCCTTGACTGTTCAATCTCAAGCCTGACGAATCAGACCTGGAAAATATGGCGCAGCGGACGGGACTCGAACCCGCGACCCCCGGCGTGACAGGCCGGTATTCTAACCGACTGAACTACCGCTGCGCGTCGGTGCAACCTTTAACGTTGCGTCTTGCCCTGAGGCAAAACTCTCAAGAAGTGGTGGGTGATGACGGGATCGAACCGCCGACCCTCTGCTTGTAAGGCAGATGCTCTCCCAGCTGAGCTAATCACCCTTTGCTTCGTTGAGGCCGCGAAATTTACGCAGGTAACGGACCTAAGTCAATAGCCTGCTTGAAGTTTTTCTGAAAAAGACAAAATTGCTTCAAGACGGCTACCCACCCTACTCGCTGTAAATCATCTTCTTGCTCATGCCACCGTCCACGACAAACTCTTGCCCGGTGACAAACCCCGCCTGGCGCGACAGCAGCCACGCCACCATCGCCGCCACGTCTTCTACAGTCCCCACCCTGCCCGCCGGATGCTGAGCGTGATCGGCATCACTCAACGGCGCAGCGCGGCGCGCAGCAGGGTCGCGCGCATCGATCCAGCCGGGACTGACCGCATTGACCCGCACTTCCGGCCCCAGACTCATCGCCAAGGCATGCGTGAGCGCCAGCAGGCCACCTTTGCTCGCCGCATAGGCCTCAGTGTCCGGCTCAGACTGGCCAGCCCGGGTCGATGCCAAGTTGACGATGGCACCACCATGGGCACGCAGGTAAGGCGCGCAATGCTTGGCCAGCAACATGGGCCCACTGAGGTTCACGGCGAGCACCCGATTCCAGTAAGCCAGGTCGAGGCTTTCCAAGGTGATGTTGCGAGGGTCAGCCACCGCGGCATTGCAGACCAGCGCATCCAGGCGCCCAAACTGCCCCAATACCTCGGCGACCCCCTGGGCCACCTGTTTTTCGTCGGCCACGTCCATGCTGATGAACCAGGCGTTTTCGCCCAGCACCTTGGACACCTTGGAGCCGCGCTCGCGGTCCAGGTCGGTCAACACCACCTGCCAGCCTTCGCTGATCAGCCACGCGGCAATGCCGAGGCCAATGCCCCGCGCCGCACCCGTCACCAGCGCGACGCGCCCATTGCTGGCTGCCGCGGCGTCCATGGACCACTCGATCACAAGGCCGCCAGCCCACGAGCCAGGTCAGCTTGCAGGTCAGCGACGTCTTCCAGGCCCACTGCAATGCGGATCAGGCTGTCACGGATACCGGCCGCTTCACGCTCCTGCGGCGCCAGGCGCCCGTGGGAGGTGGTGCTCGGGTGGGTAATAGTGGTCTTGCTATCACCCAGGTTAGCGGTGATGGAAATCAGACGGGTCGCATCGATAAAGCGCCAGGCGCCCTCTTTGCCGCCCTTCACTTCAAAGCTCACGACGGCACCGAAACCACGCTGCTGGCGCTGGGCCAACTCATGTTGCGGGTGGCTCTTGAGGCCGGCGTAATGCACCTTCTCGATACCGTCCTGCTGCTCTAGCCACTCGGCCAGGGCCTGAGCGTTGGCGCAGTGGGCCTTCATCCGCAGGCTGAGGGTTTCCAGGCCCTTCAGGAAGATCCAGGCGTTGAACGGGCTCAAGGTCGGGCCAGCCGTGCGCAGGAAGCCGACGACTTCTTTCATCTGCTCGCTGCGCCCCGCAACCACGCCGCCCATGCAACGGCCCTGGCCGTCGATGAACTTGGTGGCCGAATGCACGACGATGTCCGCGCCCAGCTTCAACGGCTGTTGCAGCGCCGGAGTGCAGAAGCAGTTGTCGACCACCAGCATGGCGCCCTTGGCATGTGCCACTTCGGACAATGCGGCGATATCCACCAGCTCGGCCAATGGGTTGGACGGCGATTCGACGAACAGCAACTTGGTGTTGGCCTTGATCGCCGCATCCCAGCCAGACAGGTCCGCCAGAGGCACATAGTCCACTTCGATGCCGAAACGCTTGAAGTACTTTTCGAACAGACTGATGGTCGAACCGAACACGCTGCGCGACACCAGCACGTGGTCGCCGGCACTGCACAGGCTCATCACCACCGCCAGGATGGCCGCCATGCCGGTGGCCGTGGCCACTGCCTGCTCAGCGCCTTCCAGCGCTGCGATACGCTCTTCGAACGCGCGCACAGTCGGGTTGGTATAACGCGAATACACGTTGCCCGGCACTTCGCCAGCAAAGCGCGCAGCGGCGTCGGCAGCGGTACGAAACACGTAGCTGGAGGTGAAGAACATCGGATCACCGTGCTCACCTTCCGGGGTGCGATGCTGGCCAGCGCGCACAGCCAGGGTATCGAAAGCTACGCCATCGAGGTCGCTGTCCAACCGACCGGCATCCCATTCCTGACTCATGCTGCGACTCCTTACTCAATTCTTTATTTAAGATACAAAACCGGCCCCTCAGGGCCGGTTGTCACTCAGTTGTTGTACAGGTCGATGATCGCGCTGACCGCCTGGGTTTTGATCTTCGAGGAGTCGTTGCGCGCCTGCTCGATCTTGTTCAGGTAGGTCTCGTCGACATCACCGGTCACGTACTTGCCGTCGAACACGGCGCAGTCGAACTGGTCGATCTTGATCTTGCCACCGCCAACCGCCTCGATCAGGTCCGGCAGGTCCTGGTAGATCAGCCAATCGGCGCCGATCAGGTCGGCCACGTCCTGGGTCGAACGGTTGTGAGCGATCAGTTCATGGGCGCTCGGCATGTCGATGCCGTAGACGTTCGGGTAACGCACGGCAGGCGCTGCGGAACAGAAGTACACGTTTTTAGCACCGGCTTCGCGGGCCATCTGGATGATCTGCTTGCAGGTAGTACCGCGCACAATGGAGTCATCCACCAGCATCACGTTCTTGCCGCGGAACTCCAGCTCGATGGCGTTGAGCTTCTGGCGCACCGACTTCTTGCGCGCAGCCTGGCCCGGCATGATGAAGGTACGGCCGATGTAGCGGTTCTTCACGAAGCCTTCGCGGAACTTGACGCCCAAGTGGTTGGCCAACTCCAGCGCAGCGGTGCGGCTGGTATCCGGGATCGGGATCACCACGTCGATGTCGTGTTCAGGACGCTCGCGCAGGATCTTCTCGGCCAGCTTCTCGCCCATGCGCAAACGCGCCTTGTACACCGAAACACCGTCGATGATCGAATCCGGACGCGCCAGGTAGACGTGTTCGAAGATGCACGGGGTGAGTTTCGGCGCCACGGCGCACTGACGGGTGTGCAGCTTTCCGTCTTCGGTGATGTAAACCGCTTCGCCTGGCGCGAGGTCGCGGATCAGCGTGAAGCCCAGCACGTCCAGCGACACGCTTTCGGACGCGATCATGTACTCGACGCCTTCGTCGGTATGACGCTGGCCGAACACGATCGGACGAATGCCGTGGGGGTCACGGAAGCCGACGATGCCATAACCGGTGACCATGGCCACTACCGCATAACCACCGACGCAACGGTTATGCACGTCGGTGACGGCGGCGAACACATCTTCTTCGGTCGGCTGCAGCTTGCCGCGCTGGGCCAGCTCGTGGGCGAACACGTTGAGCAGCACTTCCGAGTCGGAGTTGGTGTTGACGTGGCGCAGGTCAGATTCGTAAATCTCCTTGGCCAGCTGTTCAACGTTGGTCAGGTTACCGTTGTGCGCCAAGGTGATGCCGTAAGGCGAGTTGACGTAAAACGGTTGAGCTTCGGCCGACGTCGAGCTACCGGCAGTCGGGTAACGCACATGGCCAATGCCCATGTGCCCGACGAGGCGCTGCATGTGACGTTGGTGGAACACGTCACGCACCAGACCATTGTCCTTGCGCAGGAATAACCGGCCGTCGTGGCTGGTCACAATACCGGCAGCGTCCTGGCCGCGGTGCTGGAGGACGGTTAGCGCGTCATACAGCGCCTGATTGACGTTCGACTTACCGACGATACCGACGATGCCACACATGCGACGCAACCCCTACTTAATGAATCTTGACTGAACACAGCTTACTGAGGCGTTTTGGCCGGTAAGAGGTGTTCCTTGAACGGAAGATCAGCGGGTACGCTGATTCCGCTGGCCAGCCACTGACTGCTCCACCCCAGAATGAGGTTCTTGGACCAATCTGCAACCAATAGAAATTTTGGCACGAGTACCGACTCCTGCCACCACGAATCCTGCTGTACCGGCCCCAGGCTCAACAGCCCGACCGCCACGACCACCAGCAACGCGCCACGCGCGGCGCCGAAGGCCATGCCGAGAAATCGATCGGTCCCGGAGAGGCCGGTGACACGTATCAACTCGCCAATAAGATAATTGACCATTGCTCCCACCAGCAGCGTGGCGATGAACATGATGGCGCAGCCCGCGATGACGCGAGCCGAAGGTGTCTCGATGTATCCGGCCAGGTAGACCGACAATGAACCGCCGAACATCCAGGCTACGACTCCTGCGATGATCCAGGTCAGCAACGACAGTGCTTCTTTGACGAAGCCGCGGCTTAGACTGATCAAAGCGGAGATGGCGACGATTGCAACGATCGCCCAGTCAACCCAGGTAAATGGCACGTTTGAGCCTACGGACAGATAAGGCGGCGCATTTTAGCAGAGCGTCGGGCTGTCGGTAAGCTGTGATTGTCAGTGCCTTGCAAATCAGTCAGTTGGGGCGAGCGAATCCGATCTCAAGCCCACCACAAAACAAATGTGGGAGCTGGCTCGCCTACGATGGGGCGGGCACATTCAACATCCCTGTTGATTGGCCCACCGTCATCGCAGGCAAGCCAGCTCCCACACTTGGCCTGCATTCCAACCAGAGGCTGGCGGTATCAGCCGCGCTCAGGCTGGAAGCGGGTGACAAACCCCTTCAGGTTCTGCTGGCGATCCAGCAGGTCCCGCAGGCGATCCGCCTCGGCACGCTCGATCAGCGGACCGATAAACACCCTGTTCTTGCCGTCAGCGCTACGGATGTAAGCGTTATAGCCCTGGCTACGCAGCTTTTTCTGCAAGGCATCAGCGCCTTCGCGATTACCCAGGCTGGCCACCTGGATCGACCAACTGATCGGCAACCCATTCGGATCGATACGGCTTTGCCCCACGTCCGGCTTGCCCGGCGCGGCAGGTTGCGGCGCTACCGGCTTGGGTGCAGGTGCGGGCGCAGCGGGCTTGGCGGCAGCAACCGGTGCAGCGGGTGCCGGCTTGACCACCGGTACGCTCGGCTGAACCGGCATCGACGGGGCTTGCTGGGCAGCCACTTCAGCATCGGTCGGCACCGGCTCTTCTTCCGGCAAGGCCTGGGGCTCAGGCACCACCACCGGCTCAACCTGTACTTGCGGCACCGCCGGGGCCTGTGGGGCAGCCGGCGCCTCGACGACCACTTGACGCTCTTCATCCTGGCGAGAAAACAGCATCGGCAGGAAAATCACCGCCAACGCCACCAGAACCAGGGCTCCGACCATTCGCTGCTTGTATGCGCTATCCAGTAATGCCATGTGCAGCTTCCTCCGTGGAGCGCCGGGCCAACCACTCGAGCGCCTCGGCAACACAATAAAATGACCCGAACAACAGAATCTCATCGTCGGGGGTGGCAACGGCGCACTGTGCTTCAAGGGCATCGGTCACGCTTGCATACGACGCTACCGGCGCACCAAGGTTCTGCAAGGCCACTTCCAGCTCGGCGGCCGGACGGCTGCGCGAGGTATCCAATGGCGCTACCGCCCAAGCCTGGACGCTGCCCAGCAACGGCGCGACGACACCGTCCAGGTCCTTATCGGCCAGCAAGCCAAAGACTGCAAGACGACGACCGACCGGCGGCGTACGCGACAGGCGTTGCGCCAGGTACTCGGCCGCATGGGGGTTATGGCCCACATCCAGCAACAGGTTCAGGCGCTTGCCTTGCCATTGGAACTCACGACGATCCAATCGCCCGACCACACGTGTCGACAACAAGGTGGCGGCAATCTGCTCGGCATTCCACGGCAGGTCCAGCAACAGATAGGCCTGCAGCGCAAGCGCAGCGTTTTCCATCGGCAGATTCAGCAGCGGCAGGTCGCACAGCTCTACAACCTGGCCGCGGGCATCGCGCCCACGCCATTGCCAGTGCTGCGCACCGATCTCGAGATTGAAGTCGCGACCGCGCAGGAAAAACGGGCAATCCAGCTCGCGCACCTTGTCGAGCAAGGTGTGCGGCGGATCCAGGTCACCACACAGCGCAGGCTTGCCCTGGCGGAAGATCCCGGCTTTTTCATAGGCAACGGATTCGCGCGTATTGCCCAGGTAGTCGGCATGGTCCACGCCAATGCTGGTGACCAATGCCAGGTCGGCATCCACCACATTGACCGTGTCCAGACGCCCGCCCAGGCCGACTTCCAGCACCACCACATCCAGTTGAGCACGCTCGAACAGCCAGAACGCCGCCAAGGTGCCCATCTCGAAGTAAGTCAGGGAAATCTCGCCACGGCCGGCATCGAGTGCGGCGAAGGCTTCGCAGAGTTGCTCATCCGTGGCTTCGACGCCATTGAGCTGCACCCGCTCGTTGTAACGCAGCAGGTGCGGGGAATTGTAGACGCCGACTTTCAGCCCTTGGGCCTGCAGCAGCGCCGCGACAAAGGCACAGGTAGAGCCTTTGCCGTTGGTACCGGTCACCGTGATCACACGCGGTGCCGGACGGCCCAACCCGAGGCGGGCCGCTACCTGTTGCGAGCGCTCCAGGCCCATGTCGATGGCGGACGGATGCAACTGCTCAAGGTAAGCGAGCCATTCGCCCAGGGTACGCTGGGTCATAGGTTTGCAGGCACCGGCGGCACGACGATCGGTTCAACTTTAGGCGCGACGTACACAGGGGTAGGCAGGCCCATCATTTGTGCCAGGAGGTTACCCAGGCGTGGACGCAGCTCACCGCGCGGGATGATCAGGTCGATAGCACCGTGCTCCAGCAGGAATTCGCTGCGCTGGAAACCTTCCGGCAGCTTCTCACGCACGGTCTGCTCGATCACACGTGGGCCGGCAAAGCCGATCAATGCCTTTGGCTCGCCGACAATCACGTCACCCAGCATCGCCAGGCTGGCGGAAACGCCGCCGTAGACCGGGTCAGTGAGTACGGAGATGAACGGGATGCCTTCTTCGCGCAGACGCGCCAATACCGCAGAGGTCTTGGCCATTTGCATCAGGGAGATCAACGCTTCCTGCATGCGCGCACCACCGGAGGCGGCGAAGCAGATCATCGGGCAACGGTTTTCCAGGGCGTAGTTGGCGGCGCGAACGAAGCGCTCACCGACGATGGCACCCATGGAGCCGCCCATGAAGGAGAATTCGAAGGCCGACACCACGACCGGCATGCCCAGCAGCTTACCGCTGACGGAAATCAGCGCGTCCTTCTCGCCAGTCTGCTTCTGCGCGCCGACCAGACGGTCCTTGTACTTCTTGCTGTCGCGGAACTTGAGACGGTCAACCGGCTCCAGGTCGGCACCCAACTCGTTACGACCTTCGGCATCCAGGAAGATGTCGATGCGAGCGCGAGCGCCGATACGCATGTGGTGGTTGCACTTGGGGCAAACGTCCAGGGTCTTTTCCAGCTCCGGGCGGTACAGCACCGCGTCGCAGGATGGGCACTTGTGCCACAGACCTTCAGGAACCGAGCTTTTTTTCACCTCGGAACGCATGATCGAAGGGATCAGTTTGTCTACTAACCAGTTGCTCATGCTTTCTTTCTCCAGTACCGGTGGCTTGAACACAGCCCCGCGTATGCCCTTGAGCTAAATTCATATGTGGCGATGACACAAGCTGGACGGGGTCAGACGTTCGACCGGCCTTTTCCCGCCTGTATCCTCAGCCTTCCAGACAACCTGCCAGCGCAGGGTTGCCACTTCGTTTCCGGGCCACCCTCAGGCGGCGCCGGGCTGTTTTACACAGTGGTAGTTATGGACGGCGGCAGACTGCCAGCCGTCACATCCGGTCACTGCTGTTGCGCACGGCCTGCATGAATGCGCGAATCTTGCTGTGATCCTTGATGCCCTTGCCCTGCTCCACGCCGCCGCTGACATCCACGGCATAAGGCCGGACTTGCTCTATCGCCGCCCCGACATTACCGGGGTTGAGCCCGCCGGCCAGGATGATCGGCTTGCTCAGGCCCTCGGGAATCAGCGACCAATCGAACGCTTCGCCGGTACCGCCGGGCACGCCTTCGACATAGGTGTCGAGCAGGATTGCGCGGGCGCTGCCATAGGCCGCACACGCCGCAGCGATATCGTCCCCCGCCTTGACACGCAACGCCTTGAGGTACGGACGCTGGTAGCTTTCACATTCGTCCGGCGTTTCGTCGCCGTGGAACTGCAGCATATCCAGCGGTACGGCATCCAGGGTTTCGTTGAGCTCGCAGCGGCTGGCATTGACGAACAAACCCACAGTGGTCACGAATGGCGGCAACGCAGCGATGATCGCCCGCGCCTGCACCACACTCACCGCCCGCGGGCTCTTGGCATAGAACACGAAACCGAGAGCATCCGCCCCCGCCTCGACCGCCGCCAGCGCGTCTTCTATGCGGGTAATCCCGCAAATCTTGCTGCGAACGGCTGACATGTCGTGGAAACCCCAGGGATTGGACCGATAAAGTCCCGGATGGTAACAAAAGCTTTTCCGGGCGTCAGCCGCCAAGTTCGCTGAAACCTGTGAGGAAGTGTGGCCCGATGAAACGCTCCGGCAATTCGAACTCGTCACGGTACTCCACATCCACCAGGTACAAGCCAAACGGATGCGCCGTGACCCCGCCCGTACGACGGACGCGGCTCTCCAGCACTTCCTTGGCCCACTCCACCGGACGCTCGCCGGTGCCGATGGTCATCAGCACCCCGGCAATGTTTCGAACCATATGGTGCAGGAACGCTCCTGCACGGATATCCAGCACGATCATCTTGCCGTGACGGGTCACCCGCAGGTGATGGACTTCCTTGATCGGCGACTTGGCCTGGCACTGGCCGGCACGGAAGGCGCTGAAATCATGCACGCCGACCAGATGCTGTGCGGCTTCGGCCATGCGCTCGGCGTCGAGCGGACGATGATTCCAGGTGATTTCTTCGTTAAGGTGCGCCGGACGGATCTGGTCGTTGTAGATCACGTAGCGATAACGCCGGGCGATGGCCTTGAAGCGCGCGTGAAAGTGCGCTGGCATGACCTTGGCCCAAGTGACGCTGACGTCATGGGGCAAGTTGATATTAGCGCCCATCACCCACGCCTTCATCGACCGTTCAGCCTGAGTGTCGAAGTGCACCACCTGGCCACAGGCGTGCACGCCCGCATCGGTACGCCCGGCGCACATCAGCGACACCGGCGAATCAGCCACTTTCGACAGTGCGTTCTCCAGAGTTTCCTGCACCGTCAGCACGCCGGACGCCTGACGCTGCCAGCCGCAATAGCGCGAGCCTTTGTATTCCACGCCCAGGGCGATGCGGTAAAAGCCTGCGGCCGCCATTTCGGCGGCCGCGTTATCTATATTTGCCAAGAACTGAGAGCCTGATGAGTTGCGCAAAGGCGGCCATTATGCCGATTTGTGTGAGTGCCCACAAAAGCAAAACGGCGACCCGAAGGTCGCCGCTGCCTTGACGATTGACGGTCAGACCAGCCTGCCGAGCATTTCCTTGGCCTCGCCACGCTGAGCTTCATCACCTTCGGTCAGCACTTCGCTGAGGATATCCCGCGCGCCGTCCGCATCGCCCATGTCGATATAGGCCTGGGCCAGGTCGAGCTTGGTCGCCACTTCGTCCGTACCGGAGAGGAAGTCGAATTCCGGCTCATCGTCGCCCTGCGCCGCGTCTTCTGCGGTGAAGGATGGCTCGATGGAAGGATGCTCAAGGCTCTGGGACAAACGGTCCAGCTCGGCGTTGACATCGTCCAGCTCGGACGCAAATGCATCAGGCTTGGCCGCCGCTTCCGGCTCATCGGCCAAGGACAAGTCGAAATCTTCCGGCAGGTCGAAGTCATCCAGCGCCGTCGGGGCCAGGGTGGGCGGCTCGACCGGCGGCACATCCTTCATCTGCTCTTCCAGACCGGAGAGGAAGTCGTCATCGGATTGCGCCGATGCCGGGCCATCCAATTGCAGGTCCAGGTCGAAGTCCGAGAGGTCATCCGGCGCGGCCTTGGCTTCGGTCTGCTGTTGCAGCAGCGATTCGAAGGTCTGCTGATCGTCCTTGGCCTCAGCCGGGGAGGCTTCTTCCAGGTCGTCCAGGCTCAGGTCAAAATCGGTGTCGAACGCTTCTGGCTCTGTAGCCGCAGGCGCTGGCTTGTCTTCCAGCAAATCCTTGACGTACTGAGCGTCCAAGGCAGCCGCGGCCACCGCAGCACTGACACCCGCCGCCAGCACGGCCATGGCCGGGAAGCGACTCTTGAGCTGTTCGACCTGGGCATGGTTCTCACCATTGGCCACCAGTTGACGCTCCTGGGTCACGAAGCCGTCCTTGTTGTTTTGCAGGCCGTAGACCTCCATCAGCTTCAAACGCAGGTCGCTGCGCTTGGGCTCCTGTTTGATCGCCTGCTCCAGCACATCGGCGGCCTGGTTCAGGTGACCACGGTCGACAAGGGACTGCGCTTGGGCCAGGGCATCGCTGGCGTTCACCGGAGCCACGGCAACCGCCAGCGGCGCCAGCACCGAGGCGACAGTCGGCACAGCGACTGCCGGCTCAACCGTAGGCGTTGGAGTTGGAGCTGCGGCCAGCTTGACGTTCGGCGGCGGCACTTCCAAGCCTTCGAAGCTGTCTGGTGGCAGATCCTGGTCGATGTTCGAGGTGAATACCGGCTCTTCAGCCAGCGCGCGCGCCATGCGCAGGTGTTTTTCCTCCTCGCGGCGCGCATTGCGATGGCGCACCCACAACAGCAGGAGCAACAGCACCAGCAGGCCTGCGGCACCGCCGATCACACCGAGCACGACCGGGTTGGTCAGCAGGTCATTGAACTTGCCTTCGGCGCTGGCCGGCGTTGCATCCGCCTTGACCGGCTCAGGCGCCGGCGCGGCAGGTGCGGGGGTAGCAGTGGCGGCGTCGGGCACTGCCGGAGCGGCCACCGGCTCACCTGCCAACTGCGCGGGCATCGCCGCCGTGGCCGGAGCGGCCGGGGTGCCCTTTTCGGCCTGCAGACGTGCGAGCTGATCATTTTTCAGTTGAATCAGCTTTTGCAGCTTGTCCAACTGGCTTTGCAGGTCTGCTGCGCGACTTTTCAACTCTTCGTTGTCGCGACGGGTAGTGTCCAGTTGCTCCTGGGTCATCGCCAGTTTGTCGCTCAACGCCGCACTATCGCCCGCCTTGCCTTTGACGCCTTTCTTGGCCGCCTCAGCGGAAACCAGGCTCAGGTTGTCCTTGGCGCCGGTGCTCGCTGGCGCATTGCCGGCCTGGGTGCGCTTGGTGGCGTCCAGTTGCTGCTTGCCCGCGGCGGGATTGTTGGCGGCGCGTCGGCCTTGGCGCCAGGCCGCATTCTGCGCGCTGACTTCGGCGATCGCCTGGGGTTGTGGCAGCGAGGTGCTTTGCACGGGATCCGGCAGGCGCAGGACCTGGCCGGTTTTCAAACGGTTGATGTTGCCGTCGATAAATGCGTCGGGATTCAGCGCCTGGATTGCCAGCATGGTCTGCTGTACCGAGCCGCCATTGCGGTTCTTCGCGGCAATTTCCCACAACGTGTCGCGAGACGTCGTGGTGTGTTGTGCCGGCTTGCTCACGGCCGGCGCGGTGCTGGCCGGTGCCGCCAATCGCGGCGCAGGCGCGGCGGTCGTCGGTGCCGGCTGGTCGAACTTGGCCGGGTCAAGCAATACACTGTAGTCGCGCATCAAACGGCCATTGGGCCATTGCACTTGCAACAGGAAGCGGACATAGGAATCCGGCAATGGCTTGCTGGAG
This sequence comes from Pseudomonas simiae, assembly GCF_000934565.1. Lineage (NCBI taxonomy): Bacteria > Pseudomonadati > Pseudomonadota > Gammaproteobacteria > Pseudomonadales > Pseudomonadaceae > Pseudomonas > Pseudomonas simiae. The sequence continues at coordinate 4,109,868 of NZ_CP010896.1, forward strand.
GTCACACGCACCACGCTGCGGCCGCTGGGATTGACCACCGGGGTAAACGTCAGGTCGTCGAGGAACGCCTGGCGATCAACGCCGGCATCCACGAAGGCTTGGGACGAAGCCAGGCTTGGCGTGATCTCGGAGGCGGTGAGCCCACCGACATCGAGCAATTCGATTTCCACCGCCAACGGCTGGTTCAACTTCGACTTGAGGGTCATCTCCCCCAGCTGCAGCGCCTGCGCCATACCGGAGGACAGCGCCGAGGCGGCCGCTATTGCTAACACCAGTTTGCGAACTTGAACCATAGCCTCATCCTTTGTCTGAACACTCCCCGGCCTGCGAGAAGGTTGGTAACCGCTGCCATAAGGCATGGCGAGCCGATAGGTCACCGACGCGCAACTTTTCCTGCCTGGGGCCAAGCATAGCGCTTGGCTAGAATCAATCTACAAATTGCCGCCAAGTATCTTTTACGCAAGGCCTTTTATCAACAACTGCGCCAGCTGTACGGCGTTCAGTGCCGCGCCTTTGCGTACGTTATCTGACGTCAGCCACAGATTTAGTTCCGCGGGGTCATCCACACCTGCGCGGACCCGTCCTACATAGACCACGTCCTGGCCAACCGCGTCGCCCACCGCCGTTGGGTAGTCCCCCTCCTCAACCCGCTCTATTCCCGGCGCTGCGTCGAGCAGGCGGTTCACGGCGGCGAGGTCGACCGGTGCGCCCAGTTGCAGAGACACTGTCAGGCTATCGCCAAAAAACACCGGGGCTTGAACGCAGGTTGCGGAAATCTTTAGCAAAGGTAATTCCAGCACTGCGCGCAGCTCGTGTACGAGGCGCTTCTCCAGGGCTGTATGACCTTGGGCGTCCGGCGTACCGACCTGAGCCAGCAGGTTGAAGGCGACCTGCCGATCAAACACCTTCGGTTCCAGTGGGCGCATATTCAGCAACTCGGCGGTTTGCCGGGCCAATTCGCTGACGGCTTCACGCCCCTGGGACGACATTGCCAGGTTGGCGGTGACGCTCACGCGCTGGATATCCAACAGGCCCCGCAATGGCGCCAGGACGACTGCCAGGTGGGTCGCCGATGGACTTGGGCTGCCGAGCTGGAAGGGTCTTTCCAGGCCGTCGAGCACATGGGCATTGGCTTCCGGCACCACCTGCGGTGCCTGTTCGACCGACAGCGCGCCCGACAAGTCGATCACCGAGCAGCCCACCGCCGTGGCACGCGGCGCAAAACTCAAGGTCACCGCCGGCCCCGCCGCAAAGAATGCCAGCTGGACTTTGCTGAAGTCGAACTCATCGACCTCCCTCACCCGCACGTTCTTGCCGCGAAACGGCACCGATGCACCGGCAGAGTTACTGCCCGCCAGCAGGTGCAGGGTGCCCACCGGGAAGCCCAGTTCTTCTAGGATCTGCACCAGGGTTTCGCCAACGGTGCCGGTGGCGCCAATCACGGCGATATCAAAGGTCTGGGTCATGGGGGCTGCCTCGGGCATTGCGGGGGGAGCGGCACTTTACCGGGTGGTGGGGGGTGAGGCAATTAACCCAGCTTTTGTGGTGTGGCTGATGGCCTCTTCGCGAGCAAGCCCGCTCCCACATTCGACCGAGTTTCGTCAGTTGGAATGCAATCAAATGTGGGAGCTGGCTTGCCTGCGATAGCGCCCGAAAGAACAATAAAAAACCCGCGCCTGTCACCAGAACGCGGGTTTCTCATCTTGCCTTACGCGATCAACGCTCCAGCAGAATCCGCAGCATGCGACGCAGTGGTTCGGCCGCGCCCCACAGCAGTTGGTCGCCCACGGTGAACGCGCCCAGGTACTGGGTACCCATGTTCAGCTTGCGCAAGCGGCCCACCGGTACATTCAGGGTGCCGGTGACCTTGGTCGGGCTCAGCTCCTGCATGCTGATGTCGCGGTTGTTCGGCACCAGCTTGACCCAAGGGTTGTGCTGGCTGATCAACGCTTCGATATCGCCGATCGGCACGTCTTTGTTCAGTTTGATGGTCAGCGCCTGGCTGTGGCAGCGCATCGCGCCGATACGCACGCAGATGCCGTCCACCGGGATCGGGCTCTTGAAGCGACCAAGGATCTTGTTGGTCTCGGCCTGGGCCTTCCATTCTTCACGGCTCTGGCCGTTCGGCAGTTCCTTGTCAATCCAGGGGATCAGGCTGCCGGCCAAAGGCACGCCGAAGTTCTCGGTCGGGTAGGCCTCGCTGCGCATGGCCTCGGCCACACGGCGGTCGATGTCGAGGATCGCGCTGGCCGGGTCAGCCAGTTGATCGGCCACAGCCGCGTGGGTCGCGCCCATCTGCTTGATCAGTTCACGCATGTTCTGCGCGCCGGCACCGGAGGCCGCCTGATAGGTCATGGCGCTCATCCACTCGACCAGGCCCGCTTCGAAAAGGCCACCCAGGCCCATCAGCATCAGGCTGACGGTGCAGTTGCCGCCGACATAGTTCTTGGTGCCCGCGTCCAGCTGCTGGTCGATGACCTTGCGGTTCACCGGGTCTAGGATGATGACGGCATCGTCCTGCATGCGCAGGCTCGACGCGGCGTCGATCCAGTAACCCTGCCAACCGGCTTCACGCAGCTTGGGGAAGACTTCGCTGGTGTAGTCGCCACCCTGACAGGTCAGAATCACGTCGAGGGTTTTCAGCTCTTCAATGTTGTAGGCGTCCTTGAGCGGGGCAATGTCCTTGCCCACGGACGGCCCTTGGCCACCCACGTTCGAAGTGGTGAAAAACACCGGCTCAATAAGATCGAAATCCTGCTCTTCCAGCATCCGCTGCATGAGCACGGAACCGACCATACCGCGCCAACCGATCAGACCTACACGTTTCATCGCAACTACACCTTGTTAAAAAGTGGGCCGCCTTGCAGCAAGAACTGCAAGCGGGCCCGAGAGATTACAGATTCCGCAGCGCGGCGACTACTGCGTCGCCCATTTCTTGCGTACCGACCTTGGTGCAACCCTGCGACCAGATGTCGCCGGTGCGCAAACCCTGATCCAGCACCAGGCTCACAGCTTTCTCGATCGCGTCGGCTGCGTCGCTCAGGTTGAAGCTGTAACGCAGCATCATCGAGACCGACAAAATCGTCGCCAGCGGGTTGGCAATGCCCTGGCCCGCGATGTCCGGCGCCGAACCGTGGCAAGGCTCGTACATGCCCTTGTTATTGGTGTCCAGGGACGCCGACGGCAGCATGCCGATGGAACCGGTGAGCATCGACGCCTGGTCGGACAGGATGTCGCCGAACAGGTTGTCGGTGACGATCACGTCGAACTGCTTGGGTGCGCGCACCAGTTGCATCGCAGCGTTGTCGACGTACATGTGGCTCAGCTCGACATCCGGATAGTCCCTGGCCACTTCCTCGACGATTTCGCGCCACAGTTGGCTGGAGGCCAGGACGTTAGCCTTGTCCACCGAACAGACTTTCTTGCCGCGCACGCGGGCCATGTCAAAACCGACACGGGCGATACGGCGGATTTCGCTCTCGCTGTACGGCAGGGTGTCGTAGGCCTGGCGCTCGCCATTTTCCAACTCACGCACACCGCGTGGCGAGCCGAAGTAGATGCCGCCGGTCAGCTCACGCACGATGAGGATATCCAGGCCCGCGACCACTTCCGGCTTGAGGCTCGACGCGTCAGCCAGTTGCGGGTAGAGGATCGCCGGACGCAGGTTGCCGAACAGGCCCAGTTGGGCGCGAATTTTCAGCAGGCCGCGCTCAGGACGGATGTCACGTTCGATCTTGTCCCATTTCGGGCCACCCACGGCGCCGAGCAGCACGGCATCGGCCGCACGGGCACGGTCCAGGGTTTCATCGGCCAGGGGCACGCCGTGCTTGTCGATGGCCGCGCCGCCGATTACGTCGTGGCTCATCTCGAAGCCCAGGCTGTACTTGGAGTTGGCCAGTTCCAGCACCTTGACCGCTTCGGCCATGATTTCCGGACCAATACCGTCGCCAGGGAGAATCAGAATCTGCTTGCTCATGCGTTCCTCATTTCATCAAGCGACCCGCCCGTGGGCAGGTCGGGAAAAATCGATCAGCGTTCGGCGAAGACCACCAGTACGTCGGTGCTGAAGGTGCCGTCGGCCTGAATTTCGTAATAATCGCGCACTTCCTGGCCCATGGCCTTCTGCAGCTCAAGGATTGCAGCGCGCAATACCTCTGGCGTGCGCATGCGCTCGACCCAGGAGGTGTATTCCAGGCGCAAGCGTTGGCGGCTGCTAGTGCGCACGTGCAGACCGGCCTCGCTGAGCTGTTGCATCCACTCCGCGGCGGAATAATCGCGCACGTGGCTGGTGTCGCGCAGCACTTCGACGGTTTGCAGGTAAGTGTCCAACAGCGGGCTGCCCGGTGACAAGACGTCGACGAACGCCGCCACGCCGCCCGGCTTGAGTACGCGGCGCACTTCGCGCAGCGCCAGGCCGAGGTCGCTCCAGTGGTGAGCCGAATAACGGCTGAACACGAAATCGAACTCGCCATCGGCGAACGGCAGACGTTCGGCAGCGCCGTGCACGGTGGTGATGTTGCCCAGGCCACGATCCTTGGCAGCGGCTGCAACCACGTCGAGCATCTGCTGGGACAGGTCATACGCCACCACGTCCTTGACCAGCGGCGCCACATGGAAACTCACATGACCGGCACCGCAGCCCAGATCCAGCAGCCGTGCAGCGCCCTGCCCGGCCAGTTCGGCCTGGAGCAGCGCGAATTCGGTGCCTTGGGCGTGCACGGCACTGCTCAGGTAGGCAGACGCCTGTTCGCCGAATTGTTTTTGCACGATGTGGGTGTGGGCGGTGGTGGTCATGGTGGCTTTCCTTGGGACGTGTGTTGTTTTTGCTGCCGCCTTCGCGAGCAAGCCCGCTCCCACATTTGACCGAGTTTCTTCAGTTGAAATGCAATCAAAAGTGGGAGCGGCGGTGCGACGATTCGACTTGCTCGCGAAGGGGCCTGTCCGGCTTATATAAAATCAAGCATCGCGAAACAACCAAGGCTGGCTCGCCCGGTGCTTGGCTTCAAACGCTGCAATCGCATCGCCGTCCTGCAAGGTCAGGCCGATGTCGTCCAAGCCGTTGATCAGGCAGTGCTTACGGAACGCATCGACTTCAAAGTGATACACCTTGCCATCCGGACGGGTCACGGTTTGCGCAGCCAGGTCGACGGTCAGTTGGTAGCCCTCTTCGGCCTCCACCTGCTTGAACAGCTCGTCGACTTCTTCGTCGGTCAGGATGATCGGCAACAGGCCGTTCTTGAAGCTGTTGTTGAAGAAGATGTCGGCATAGCTCGGCGCGATGATGCTGCGAAAGCCATATTCTTCCAGGGCCCACGGCGCGTGTTCACGGCTGGAGCCGCAACCGAAGTTTTCCCGGGCCAGCAGTACGCTGGCGCCTTGGTAACGCTCGGCGTTGAGCACGAAGTCCTTGTTCAGCGGGCGCTTGGAGTTGTCCTGGTAGGCGTAGCCCACGTCCAGGTAACGCCACTCGTCGAACAGGTTCGGGCCAAAACCGGTGCGCTTGATCGACTTCAAGAACTGCTTGGGGATGATCTGGTCGGTGTCGACGTTGGCACGGTCCAATGGGGCGACAAGGCCGGTGTGTTGGGTAAAAGCACGCATCGGGTATTCCTCAGATCAATTCGCGAACGTCGATGAAACGACCGTTGACGGCAGCTGCAGCAGCCATGGCCGGGCTGACCAAGTGGGTACGCCCACCGGCGCCCTGACGCCCTTCGAAGTTACGGTTGGAGGTGGAGGCGCAATGCTCGCCCGATTCCAAACGGTCCGGGTTCATCGCCAGGCACATCGAGCAGCCTGGCTCACGCCATTCAAAACCGGCTTCAAGAAAGATCTTGTCCAGGCCTTCGGCTTCGGCTTGCGCTTTGACCAGGCCCGAACCCGGCACCACGATGGCTTGTTTGATGGTCGACGCCACTTTGCGGCCCTTGGCGATCACCGCCGCAGCGCGCAGGTCTTCGATCCGCGAGTTGGTGCAGGACCCGATGAACACGCGGTCCAACTGGATGTCGGTGATCGCTTGGTTGGCCTGCAAGCCCATGTACTTCAAGGCGCGCTCGATGGAGCCGCGCTTGACCAGGTCGGTTTCTTTAGCCGGGTCCGGCACGTTCTGGTCGACGGCCAGGACCATTTCCGGCGAAGTGCCCCAGCTGACTTGTGGCTTGATCTGGGCAGCGTCGAGCTCGACCACGGTGTCGAACACCGCGTCGGCGTCGGAGACCAGGTCCTTCCAGGCTTCAACAGCGGCGTCCCAATCCGCACCTTGCGGAGCAAATGGGCGACCCTTGACGTATTCGACGGTTTTTTCGTCCGCCGCGACCATGCCGACGCGGGCACCGGCTTCAATGGACATGTTGCAGATGGTCATGCGGCCTTCGATAGACAGGTCGCGAATCGCACTGCCGGCGAACTCGATGGCATGGCCGTTACCGCCAGCGGTGCCGATCTTGCCGATCACCGCAAGGACGATGTCCTTGGCAGTCACGCCAAATGGCAATGTGCCTTCGACCTTGACCAGCATGTTCTTCATTTTCTTGGCGACCAGGCACTGGGTGGCGAACACATGTTCCACCTCGGAGGTGCCGATGCCGTGGGCCAAGGCGCCGAATGCACCGTGGGTGGAGGTGTGGGAATCACCGCACACCACGGTCATGCCCGGCAAGGTGGCGCCCTGCTCCGGGCCGATCACGTGCACGATGCCTTGACGCACGTCATTCATCTTGAATTCGGTAATGCCATATTCGTCGCAGTAATCGTCGAGGGTCTGAACCTGCAAACGCGAAACCTGGTCGGCAATCGCGTCGATGCCACCTTTGCGCTCGGGAGTGGTCGGCACGTTGTGGTCGGGGGTGGCGATGATGGAGTCGACGCGCCAAGGCTTGCGCCCGGCCAGACGCAGGCCTTCGAACGCTTGGGGCGAGGTCACTTCATGGATGATGTGACGGTCGATATAGATCAGCGACGAACCATCGTCGCGCCGTTTCACTTCATGGGAATCCCAAAGCTTGTCGTAAAGCGTTTTGCCGGCCATCAGTCGGTCCTCATCAGCGGTATTTCTTTATGCGGGCTTTTCAATAACCCTTTGGCTTGTGAGGCTGATGGTATGGCGCTACATTAAATAACTCAAATTCATATTTTTTATGCTTTGGATTACCAACTGGAATACATCCATGGATCTGGCCAACCTCAATGCCTTCATTGCCATCGCCGAGACTGGCAGCTTCTCCGGCGCCGGCGAGCGCCTGCACCTGACCCAACCGGCCATCAGCAAACGCATCGCCGGTCTGGAGCAACAATTAAAGGTGCGCCTGTTCGATCGCCTGGGCCGTGAAGTCGGCTTGACCGAAGCCGGACGGGCCTTGCTGCCGCGCGCCTATCAGATCCTCAACGTGCTGGACGACACCCGCCGCGCACTCACCAACCTCACCGGCGAAGTCAGCGGCCGGCTGACCCTGGCCACCAGTCACCACATCGGCCTGCATCGCTTGCCGCCGGTGCTACGTACTTTTACCCGGGAATACCCGAATGTGGCGCTGGATATTCAGTTCCTCGATTCGGAAGTGGCCTACGAAGAAATCCTCCATGGCCGCGCCGAAGTGGCGGTGATTACCCTGGCGCCCGATCCTCACAACCTGGTACGCGCCACCCCGGTCTGGGATGACCCGCTGGATTTCGTGGTGGCGCCGGAACACAGCCTGATCAGCAACGGCAGCGTCAGCCTGGCCGATATTGCCGGCCACCCGGCGGTTTTCCCTGGAGGTAATACCTTTACCCACCATATCGTCAGCCGCCTGTTCGAGGCCCAGGGCCTCACCCCGAACATCGCGATGAGCACTAACTATCTGGAAACTATCAAGATGATGGTGTCCATCGGCCTGGCCTGGAGCGTGCTGCCACGCACCATGCTCGATGATCAGGTGGCAAGTATCGCTTTACCGGGCATACAGCTCAGTCGCCAGCTAGGCTATATCGTGCACACCGAAAGGACGCTGTCGAACGCTGCGCGGGCTTTCATGAGCCTATTGGATGCACAGGTCGATCTGCCAGGGATACCGGCATGAAGCCGTGCGGCCTCAAGGTCTGAACAGAACCGCGCTGAACGCCCATTGAGCCAAGGCCCTTTGATAATGCGCAACCCCGTCGATTCCGTGCCACCCCTGCCCCGCATCTACGCCCTGGATCCCCAAGCGGCGGAACAAAGCTGGGACAGCGCCCCGCAATTGCTGGCAGCGCTCAATGCTGCCCGGCTAGGGGCTTGGTGTTGGGAAATCGACAGCGGACGTATCAGCTGGTCACGGGGCACCCAGGCACTGTTTGGCTTTGACCCACGCCAGCCGCTGCCCAACGACCTGGACTACCTGGACCTGCTGGCCCCCGAAGACAGCGCCCGCGTAGTGCGGGCATTCCATGCGGTGCTGGCGGGCGAGCCGTTCGAACAGGCCATGCATCACCATATCCAATGGCCAGATGGCAGCCTGCACTGGCTGGAAATCAACGGCAGCCTGGCGCCGGACAAGGCCGGACGGCGCCGCATGATCGGGGTGATCCGCGAAATCACCCACCAGCGCGACCGCGAAAACGCCCTCAGCCACTCCGAGAAACGCTTCGCCACGCTGTTCCACCTGTGCCCGAACATGGTCCTGCTGACCCGCCAGGCCGACGGCCTGATCAGCGAAGCCAACCAGTATTTTGAAATGCTGTTCGGCTGGCCGCTCGCCGACGCCATCGGCCGCACCACCCTGGACCTCGGCCTGTGGCGCCACCCGGAGCAACGCGCGCAGCTGGTAAAAGCCACCCAGCGCAAGGGCGAGCCGATCACCATGGAGGTGCAGTTTTGCGCCAGTAATGGCCAAATCCACGATGGTACCCTCAGTGCACAGAAGGTCGAGCTGGAGGGCGAGGCCTACCTGATCAGCACCTTTCTCGACACCACCGAGCGCAAAAACGCCGAGCAGGCCCTCAAGGACAGCCAGGAGCGCCTCGACCTGGCCCTGGATTCGGCGCAACTGGGTACCTGGGACTGGCACATCCCCACCGGCATGCTCTATGGCTCGGCCCGCGCCGCCCAATTGCACGGGCTGCCGCCGGAACCCTTCCATGAGTCGTTCGACGCCTTCTTCGAAGGCATGCCCGATGACGAGCGCGAAAGCATGCGCAACGCCTATCGGACCCTGCGCGAAGGCCCAGCCGGCAACTATCAACTGACTTACCGCGTGCCGATGGAAGACGGCAGTTCGCGCTACCTCGAAAGCCGCGCGCGCCTGTACCGTGACGAACAGGGCGCACCGCTGCGCATGGCCGGCACCTTGCTGGATATCACTGACCAGGTGGAACGCGAACAGCGCCTGACCGCCTCCGAGGAAAAATTCGCCAGCCTGTTCCAGGTCAGCCCCGACCCGATCTGCGTCACCTGTCTGGACGGCGGCACGTTTATCGAGATCAACCCCGCGTTTACCCAGACGTTTGGCTGGACGGCCGCCGAAGTCATCGACAAGAGCGCCGAACAGATCGGCCTGTGGGACGAATCCAGCAAGCGTCTGCAACGGATCGAGCGGGTGATCCGCGAGCAGGCGTTGAGCAATGTGGCGATCGTGGCGCATCACAAGAACGGTCAGGCGCTGACCTGCGTGATTTCCAGCCGACTGATCAAAGTGGGTGACCAGCCGTGTATCGTCACCACCTTGCGCGACATCACTCAGCAGCAACGCTCGGAAGCGGCGCTCAAGGCCAGCGAAGAGAAGTTCGCCAAAGCCTTCCATTCCAGCCCCGATGCCATCTCCATCACCGAGCGCGACACCGGCCGTTATGTGGAGGTCAACGACGGCTTCTGCCGCCTGACCGGCTATCGCGCCGAGGAGGCCATCGGCCTGACCCTTTACCAGATCGGCATCTGGGCCGACGAGAACCAACGCGCCGCGCTACTGGCCGAATTGCAGATCAAGGGCCGTATCAATTACTTGGAAATGCTCTGGCACAACAAACGCGGTGAGTTACTGGCAGTGGAAGTCTCGGTAGAGCCCATTACCTTGAACGAAACCCCGTGCCTGCTACTGACCGCACGAGACGTGAGCCTGCTGAAAAACGCCCAGGCACAGATCCGCCACCTCGCCTACCACGACCCACTGACCAACCTGCCCAACCGCGCCCTGCTGATGGACCGCCTGAGCCAGCAGATCGCCCTGCTCAAGCGGCATAACCTGCGCGGCGCACTGTTGTTCCTCGACCTCGACCACTTCAAGCACATCAACGATTCCCTGGGCCATCCGGTGGGCGATACCGTGCTGAAGATCGTCACGGCCCGCCTGGAAGCCAGCGTGCGCATGGAAGACACCGTGGCGCGCCTGGGTGGCGATGAGTTCGTGGTGTTGCTCAGCGGCCTGGATGGCACGCGCACGGAGGTCAGCAACCAGGTACAGGAGCTGGCCGACACGTTGCGTGAGCTGCTTTCCGAGCCGATGTTTCTGGACGGCCATCGTTTACAGGTCACACCGAGCATTGGCGTGGCATTGATTCCCGATCACGGCTCCACGCCGGCGGACCTGCTCAAGCGTGCCGATATCGCCCTGTACCGCGCCAAGGATTCAGGACGCAATACCACCCAGATGTTCCACAACAGCATGCAAAAAACCGCCAGCGAACGCCTGCGCATGGAGACTGACCTGCGCCTGGCCCTGTCGCGCGGTGAATTCAGCGTGCATTACCAACCGCAAGTGGATGCGCGGGGCAACCGCATCGTCGGCGCCGAGGCCCTGGTGCGTTGGCAGCATCCGCAATTGGGCGCGCAGTCACCCTCCGAATTCATCAAGGTGCTGGAGGACAGCGGCCTCATTCTTGAAGTCGGCACCTGGATCCTGGATGAAGCCTGTGCGGCCTTCCAACAACTGATTGCGGAAGGCCTGGTCGACCCGCTGAATTTCAGTCTGTGCGTGAACATCAGCCCTCGGCAGTTCCGCCAGAACGACTTCGTGGAGCGGGTGGAGCGCAGTCTCAAGCAGCACAAATTGCCGTTCAGCCTGTTGAAACTGGAAATTACCGAAGGCATCGTGATCCAGAACCTGGACGACACCATCAGCAAAATGCGTCGCTTGAAAAAACTCGGCGTGAGCTTTGCGATGGATGACTTCGGCACCGGCTATTCATCGCTCACTTACCTCAAACGCCTGCCGGTGGATGCCCTGAAGATTGACCAGTCGTTTGTGCGTGACGCCACCCATGACCCCAACGATGCCGAGATCATCCGCGCCATTGTCGCCATGGCCCGCAGCCTGAACCTGGAGGTGATTGCCGAAGGGGTGGAAACCCAGGACCAACTGGCCTTCCTGCAGGGCCTGGGCTGCCATTTGTACCAAGGGTATTTGCATAGCCGACCGCTGCCCATGATCGGATTCCGCGAGCGTTTACTCGCGGGAGAAGGCCGGGGTTAAACCAGTTTCAAGGCGTGACCTTCCTTTTGCATCCAGTCCGAACCTTGCAACTCGCGCTTGATGCCATATTCATCAATGGCCCCCTCCACAACGACCACCGAATGCCCGAAGTTCGCCAAGGTGCCTGGCACGCCTGATGCCAGCTCCTGCACGCTACTGGAGCGGGTAAAGGCGTATAAGCCGAGGCGACGCAACGCATCGCCCGGGATCTCACCGTCGTTCAGCGTTTTCAGGGCGGCGTCAAAACTTGCACTGGCGCGGAACTCATGATTTTCCAGCTGGGCACGCTTGGCGCTCGCCGCGTAGAGGAATACCGCATCGTCAACCAGGCCCTTGTCCTCGCCATGGAAGTTGGCAGCCGCTCGCGCCCTTTGCAACTCGACGTGAGTGAAGCGCACCGTGCAACCATCACGCATGATGGTGGTGAAACCTTCGGGCGTTTCGGTGACATGCTTGAAGATCCCCATAGGGTTCTGCCCATACTTCATCATCGCAGCCTTGATTGCCGACACCGTGACACAGTTACCCTCGACGCCTTGATAGAAACCGTTCCAGATATCGACAGGCTTTGTGCCGACGGGCACCGCCGAGAACTGCGCAGGCTTACCGTTGGGTTCGACCGGTACGTCTGCGGCAAGCTGGTAGCCATAATCCTTGCTGACAGCCGCTTGCCCACCGTTATCATGCTTGATGCCATCCGCGACCAATGCACCCGAATAGTTAAAGGTGCTGATAACGCCGACGCTGCCTGGCTCACGCAATTTATCGGGGGGCACAACGCGTATGAAGCCGATCAGGCCCATGCCTTTCAACACGCGATAGGTGTGCTCCCCACGCAAGGTGCTCGATAGCGCTGCATCAAACTCAACATTGCCCTCGACCTGCTTGCGCTTGGCAAAGGCGGCCAGCATGAAATTGGCATCGGCGCCCATTGGCGCGTCAGGGCCGGTCAATCGTGAGGCTCCACAGGTGCGTTGCAACTCCTGCGCTGACAGCGTCACTTCAAACCCATCTTTCATGGTGATGCGGTAACCCGTTTTCGTGGCCTCGACCGTTTCAAACATGTCGGAGGGCGAACGGCCAAACCGCAGCATCATCATCTTGATGACAGCAGCATGGCTGCTCAGGTCAAACACTTCGCCGAAATTACGCGAAACCGGCGCGAATCCCTGCAACACCTCTGCAACGTCGGGAGGGGCACTTTTATTGCGGCGTTCAACCTCGGGGACGACCGTCGGCGGTTCGGGGGCAGGGGCAACGCGGCGCGTTGGCGCACTGTCGCTCACCAACGTATACATATAGCTTCGATCGGGAGAACGTTGCCGGCCAAACTGATGCGCCTTGTCAGCGTAAATTAACGACGAGCCAGAGTCATAGCTGTCTGCAACCCCCGCCAGCCCCTCCGAGATAGCCGTTGCAGTGGGGCGGTATTGGAGATGGCCGGACAACCCCATGCCTTTGAGCATGTTGAACGCCGTTTCACCCTGCAACGACTGGGTCAAGACCGACTCAAAACCAGGCCGATCATCCGCATTACCGCTGGCTGATTGTTTGCGCTTGATAAACACAGCCAACGCAAAATGGGCACTGCTCAGTGCATCGTTGTGATGGCCGGTAAAACGCGACGCGGACGCCGCCTGCTGCAACTCCTGTTTGGAAACATGCAGCGTGTAACCATCTTTCATGGTCACGTCATACCCATCGTTACTGCCCTTTACTTCGTTGAAAAAATCCGCAGGACGCGGGCCAAACGTGAGCATCATCAGATTAATGACGGCGCTGTGCGAACTGGCATTGAAATGCTCACCGAAGCCACGCTCCGGCACATCAACAGGGGGAGTGCGAGATATTCCTAAAGCACTCGACAACTGCGCAGCCATGGGGTTAGAACGCACGAAAGATCCAATTGCAAACGTACTCATATCGTTAACTCTTTTATTAATTAGTTGGACGAGTTCGTGACAAGAAAATCAGATCAAACGTTGTTGTCACATCAACGCGATGGCTTGGCCGCCTGTGGGCCGGCCGCCTTTGCGCCCATAGTTCTCTTCAATTCCGTCCACGATAGCCACTGAGTGCCCGCGCCGGTTGACCATGCCAATCAATGACTTGTCAGCGAATTCACGCACCGATACACGCTTCATATGGTCTTTTAGCCCCAGACGTTTGAACCCCTCCCCAGGGCCCCATTCATCTTCACCATCGTTGAGGCTTCTTATGGCGGCTTCATAACTTTTGCCTGCCCGTCCGTCGTTGTTCTCCATTTGCGCCCGCTTGGCAGAAACTGCAAACAGGAAATGTGCATCCTTGAGCATGCCAGGATCATTTATTCCAACAAAGTTGGAGCCGCGGATGGCACTGTCCAACTCCGCCTTGCTGAGTTCTACCGTCATGCCGTCACGCATGACAACTTTAAATCCATCCACGCCTTTCTCGACAGACTTGTAAATATCCTTAGGGCTTTGGCCAAACTTTGCCATCGCCGCCTTGATAGCGGAGATTGTCACACAGTTACCATTTCTGCCCTGACGAAAACCACTGAAGATATCTTTGGGCTTTGCACCTCGACGCTGAGTGGAAAGCTCGGGGATAGGTTCGTTTTGTTTATCGGTGAGCCTCGTATCGGGAGTGGGTTGTACGCGTGGCGACGGTGCAGGTACATCGTTGTTTTTCGGTTCAACCGGATGCACGTCTCCACGCAAGAGGCTTTGCAATTGAGTGAAAAACTGCTTGAACACTTCTCCCAACATGCTGAGCAAGGCCGAAGTGTCCGCGTTATTACTGAAACTATCGGACTTTACCTCTGAGCGAGGAACAGCTGTTGCAGTACGAACGTTTTCTCTGGGCACAGAGTGGAGCGATGCACGAACTGAATGGTCTGGTGTCCGGCAAGGCTCAATAGTTGGCGATACAACACGGTTATGGCTTATCGATAACATGTTTAAGTCTCATTGAGTGCCCCCTGGCCGAAACGACCAGAGGACCAGCATTTATGTTCAACGCGTCAAGATAACGGGCTCAAAAACGTGGACGGAGGCCAGGCTTGTTAGCTCGGTGGTTGTCGAAACGCTTATGGGATTGGCTGCTGCAATCATCAACCAAGTCATCCGGTGCGGGGGATGTAAGGTCCGTATTGGGTGGGGTATTAGGCTTTGGATTCACAGGGGCCGGGGTATCAGGCTTTGGATTCACGTTGGTCGGGGTAACAGGCCTTGGATTCACATGGATCGGGGTATCAGGCTTTGGATTCAGGTTGGTCGGGATGTCCGGCCTTGGATTCACGTTGGTCGGGGTAACAGGCTTGGGATTCACATGGGTCGGAATGACCGGAGGCTGTGGCGACGGCTGTCCGTCGGGCTTCGGCATTACCGGGGGTTGTGGAGACGGCTGCTTATCAAGCCTCGGCGTCACCGGGGGTTGTGGCGCTACTTTTTCATCTGTATGCGGGCAATGACAGTTTTGGACCTGCACCGTCACGTTGATATCAGACGACAGCTTATTTTTATAATCCACAGGGGTGAGAGGAGGCTTTGCCTGCTGAGTATCGAGTTTGCCGTCAGGCCTAATGCTCACCTGGGTACGACCATCCGGCATGACTTTAACCTCCGGGTCCGGCTTCACCCGTGCCTTGGTATCCGCTTCGGGTGCCACCTTGTCCTGCGCCTTCGCATCCACAACGTTCTTGGTATCGGTGCCAGGCAGCACGGTCTTCTTGGTATCCACCCCCGGCGCGACCTTGTGCTCGACCTTCACATCCGGCACGTTCTTGGCATCGGTGCCAGGCAGCACGGTCTTCTTGGCATCCACCCCCGGTGCGACCTTGTGCTCGACCTTCACATCCGGCACGTTCTTGGTATCGGTGCCAGGTAGCACGGTCTTCTTGGTATCCACCCCCGGTGCGACCTTGTGCTCGACCTTCACATCCGGCACGTTCTTGGCATCGGTGCCAGGTAGCACGGTCTTCTTGGTATCCACCCCCGGTGCGACCTTGTGTTCGGCCTTCATATCCGGAACGTCTTTGCCATCGGTACCAGGCTTCACCGGGGGCTGGGCATCAAGGTCACCAGGCAGGCGGGGCAACACCCCCATGCCCGCGAGCATGCTACGCATCGCTTTGACCGCGAACTCAAACATGGCAAATAACTTTTCCAGGGACTCCTTATTCATCGGCACATTGTTTTCTTTTGGTGTCGGACTACTGTCCTTTAGAAACTTATTCATACTGTCCATAGACGGCGACAACTCGAGCGACTTATCAGCGTGCACGGAAGTCTGATTAAGCTGTGGATAATGTGTGTTCGTTGGCATGAACTGCTTGGCCGAGACATTAGACATATTTTTATTCCTGAATCTGTGCCCACCCCCGCACCGGCAGGAGAGAGACCATGATTGACATTAAGTGTGAAACAACGGTGAGTTCGACAAACTCGCAAGATTCGTGGGGCGCAAAGGAGATGAGTTCCGAATAATCGTGGCTTATATAAGGAAACCAATTCAGCAACGGAGACGTTTGCCTATGGACACTCGCAGAAAAACCCTGACTGCACGCGCCTCACATCCACCCAAGAGTGGAAACTTGAGGAAACACCCCATGAACAAAGCAACTTAAAGAAAACAACAACGCTATTTAAAAAACAAAAGCTATGTTAATTGGCGCACGCGCAAGTACCTGCCCCACCACCCGAGAACATTAAAAAATTAAACTTCAGTAGCAGTTGGGCCAAACATTCATACGCCTTTGCATATATCTCGCAACACCACAACAACCACCCAAAACGAATAAAAAACCCAAGCCAGGCCCAGGCAGCACAGGACGATGCCAAACATATTTTTCAGACAAAAAAAAGGCACCTTTCGGCGCCCCTTACAGCAACAGATGAAACACTTATATATGTAAACCTAATCTTGCAGCGCCACAGACTGTTCGCGCCGACTGGGCATACCCAACAAACGCCCGACCTGCTCCAGGTCGGTTTCCCTGCGCATCAGCGTAAACAATTCCACCGCCTCAGGGTAATTGCGGGTGAGCATCGCCAGCCATTGCTTCAAACGCCCCGGCGCCTGACGCTCGGTCAGTTGCGCCACCGACTGGGTCCAAAACTCCTGGAGCATCGGCTGCATCTCTGCCCACGTCATCTCGACCACCTCCTCCCCTGCCCGCGCCGCAGCGATCTGCCGCGCCAGGTCCGGACGCGCTACCAGGCCACGGCCCAGCATGATGTCTTCGGCGCCACTGACTTCGCGACAGCGCTTCCAGTCTTCAACACTCCAGATATCGCCATTGGCGAACACCGGGACCTTGACCACCTCCTGTACGCGCGGGATCCATTCCCAATGGGCAGGCGGCTTGTAGCCGTCGGTCTTGGTACGCGCATGCACCACGATATGCGCCGCGCCGCCTTCGGCCAGGGCCGTGGCGCAGACCAGAGCGCCATCCGGGCTGTCGAAACCCAGGCGCATTTTCGCGGTGACGGGAATGTGGGCCGGCACTGCGCGTCGGACGTGTTCGACGATCTGGTTGAGCAACTCCGGCTCCTTGAGCAGCACCGCACCGCCTCGGGACTTGTTGACGGTCTTGGCCGGGCAGCCGAAGTTCAGGTCAATGACCTGCGAACCCAGCTCACACGCCAGCGCAGCGTTTTCCGCCAGGCACACCGGGTCGGAGCCGAGCAATTGCACACGCAACGGCACACCCGCAGCGGTGTGGGCACCGTGGAGCAGTTCCGGGGCGAGTTTGTGGAAATACGCAGGGGTGAGCAGGCGGTCGTTGACGCGGATGAACTCGGTCACGCACCAGTCAATACCGCCGACACGGGTGAGAACGTCCCGCAGGATGTTGTCGACCAACCCCTCCATGGGCGCCAAAGCAATTTGCATGGAAAACACTCAACAAAAATCGTGGCGCAGTTTACTGGGTTTCCCACAGCAACCGTTAACCCCCTGTCAGGGCGGGGCCATAACCGTCGAGAAATTCCGCGGGCATGCGCTTGGGTTTGCCGGTGGACAGCTCGATGCAGACAAAGGTGGTGTGCGCGCGTAGCAGGGTCGCGCCGTCACGCGGGCGTACCAGTTGAAAGCGCCGGGTCATCTTCAGGCGCTGGTCCCAGTCGACGATCCAGGTGGCCAGTTGCAACTCATCGCCTTCGTAGCCTGCGGCGAGGTAGTCGATCTCATGACGCACCACCGCCATGGCACGGTCCAGGCGGCGATATTCGGTCAGGTCCAGGCCCAGCCGCTGGGAATGGCGCCAGGCGCAGCGCTCCAGCCAGGACACGTACACCGCGTTATTGGCGTGCCCCAGTCCGTCGATGTCTTCAGGGGCGACCTGCAGATCGATGATAAACGGCGTTGCCAAATCCCAGCCCATGCCTTGCTCCCGGTCGATTAACTTAACCGGGGCAGTGTATCAGGCAGTTTGCCGCTCCTGTAAACGACGGCCGGCCAGCAGCGCCAGCACACCGTCGATCACGCGCGGATCGGCCAGTACTTTCTGGTGACCGCCCTGTTCCAGGCGCAGCAGACGGCTGTCAAACCAGGCTTCGTGAATGGCTTGGGAGGCTTTGACCGGGACGAAGGTATCGTCTTCGGCGTGCACGATCAGGCCAGGAATGTTCATCTGGTAGTGGGCCACATCCAAATGCTTGAGCGGCATGCCGAAGGTCATTTCGACCTCATGGATGAAGGCCAAGCGGCGTGCCCGCGCCGGCAAACCGACCATCTTGGTGAAACCACGCAGCACATCCAGAAAGCGTGACGGTGCAGCGATGCTGACCAACGCCTCGGTACGCAAGCCCAACTGCACCGCCAACATCGCACTGGCGCCGCCCATGGAATGGCCGATCACCGCATGCAGCGGCGGCAACTCGGCAGCGGCTTCGAGCATGGCACGGGCGAACAGCAGCACATGGGCTTCACGCCCTGGCGAACGACCATGGGCAGGGCCGTCGAGCGCAATCACTGAGTAACCGTTATCGACCAACGCCGTGATCAGGCTGGCGAATTGAGTGGGCCGCCCTTCCCAACCGTGCATCAACAATACTGCGGGCCCCTGGCCCCAACGCAAGGCGGACAAACCGAAACGCAAGGTGATGCGCTCCGATTGCGCCAGCAGCGGCAGTTCCCAGTCACGCGGCGGCAGGTCGCGGGGTGTCATGAAGGCGCGGCGCATCTTGCCGGCTACCGTTTGCGGCGCCAGGTGCCCCAGGGTGCCGTTGAAGCGACGAATCCAGGTTAATGTGCCCATCATGACAACCCTCTTCTAGCGCACGGCCGACTTGGCGGCGCGCAGCACACGGTCAGACAACTCACCGGGCCCCAAGGCGCGGGCCAAGGCCAGGCCACCGATCATCAGCGCCATGTCAGCCAGGGCTTTGTCGGTGTCTTCAGGGCTGGCGGCGAGTTGCGCGGCCATCAGCTCGCAATGCTCGTTCAGCGCTTGGCGGAATTCATCTGGCAGGCGGCTCATCTCGCCGACAGTTGCCGGGATCGGACAGGCCTGGGCAGTTGAGTCACGGTGTTTGCGTGACAGATAAAACGCCGCCACAAGGCTTCTGCGCTCCTCTCCGGTCA
The DNA here is from genome assembly GCF_000934565.1 of Pseudomonas simiae. Classification (NCBI taxonomy): domain Bacteria; kingdom Pseudomonadati; phylum Pseudomonadota; class Gammaproteobacteria; order Pseudomonadales; family Pseudomonadaceae; genus Pseudomonas; species Pseudomonas simiae. Next base: position 4,128,860 of record NZ_CP010896.1, read on the forward strand.
ACTGGGCGTCCATGTCATCAATCGACGCACGACGCTTGGCCAGCAACTGGGTGAAGGCCTCCAGCATCAGTGCGTCCTTGCTTTCGAAGTGCGCGTAGAAACCACCGACGGTCAGCCCCGCCGCGCCCATGACTTCACCCACACTCGGCTCAGCCGGGCCGCGCTGGATCAACGCGGCGCTGGCGGCCTGCAAAATGCGTTCGCGGGTTTGCGCTTTTTTATCGCTCATCATTGCCTCCGATGCTCATGGGTTGAATATTATTACCATAATAATATTCCGCAAGCCACCCGCGCGACCGTTGGTCAGAGGAGAAGAATGGGAAAGAGGAGAGAATTGGCCAAACGCCAGACAAACAAAAGGGCCATTCAATAATTGAATGACCCTTAAAAATCCCGCAGAGCGGGTAATCGTGGCGTCCCCTAGGGGACTCGAACCCCTGTTACCGCCGTGAAAGGGCGGTGTCCTAGGCCACTAGACGAAGGGGACACAAACCTTCTGTACACTGATCAGCGCTGAGAACTGATCGATTCAAGGACGGTGTGGCCAGACCTTGAACCTGTAAATTGGTGGAGCTAAACGGGATCGAACCGTTGACCTCTTGCATGCCATGCAAGCGCTCTCCCAGCTGAGCTATAGCCCCGGATTTTTCGTCTCGCGACGCAGCAGACCTTTCGAGCTGCTTGTTGAAACTGGCGTCCCCTAGGGGACTCGAACCCCTGTTACCGCCGTGAAAGGGCGGTGTCCTAGGCCACTAGACGAAGGGGACAAAACCTTCTGTACATCTGATCAGGGCTGAGACCTGATCGATTCAAGGACGGTGTGGCCAGACCTTGAACCTGTAAATTGGTGGAGCTAAACGGGATCGAACCGTTGACCTCTTGCATGCCATGCAAGCGCTCTCCCAGCTGAGCTATAGCCCCTCATCGGTGAGGACGGGGCGAATCTTAATGGCGCTTTGGAAGTGTGTCAAATTTATTTTCAACAATTTCCAAAATTTTTTGCCGGGATAACAATCACTTACCGGTGAAACCCCGGAAAACCGGGGTTTCGCCGTTTCAACCGCATGCTCAGCCGATAGCGCCCAGCAGCTTTTCCCACTCTTTGTTTTCTTTCTTCGACACACCACCAAGCAAATCAAGGGCTTGGCGCAGACGGAAACGGGTCAGGTCCGGGCCGAGGATTTCCATCGCATCGAGCACCGACACCGAACTGGCCTGGCCGGTGATCGCGGCAAACATCAGCGGCATGGCATCGCGCAGCTTCAATTCCAGAGACTCCACCACCGCCTGGATCGTCGCGGTGATCGCATCCTTCTCCCACTGGCGCAGGCTTTCCAGCTTCCACAGGATCAATTGCATCAACTGACGAACCTGGTCGCCCGAGAGTTTCTTGGACTCGAACAGCTTGGGATCCGGACTAACGCCCCCGGCAAAGAAGAAGCTGGCCAACGGTGCGACCTGGCTGAACGTCTCCACCCTGCCCTGCACCAGTGGCGCAATCTTCATCATGTACTCAGGGTTCAGCGCCCACTGCTGCACGCGGCTGGCGAATTCATCCACCGGCAGGTCACGCAGCCATTGGCCGTTGAGCCACGACAACTTCTCGATGTCGAAGATCGGCCCACCCAAGGACACGCGGGACAGGTCGAAGTTGTCGACCATTTCCTGCAGCGAGAACTTCTCGCGCTCGTCCGGCATCGACCAGCCCATGCGGCCCAGGTAGTTGAGCATCGCTTCCGGCATGAAGCCCATGCGCTCGTAGAAAGTCACCGAGGTCGGGTTCTTGCGCTTGGACAGCTTGCTCTTGTCCGGGTTACGCAGCAGCGGCATGTAGCACAGCTGCGGTTGTTCCCAGCCGAAGTACTCGTAGAGCAGGATCAGTTTCGGCGCCGACGGCAGCCACTCTTCACCGCGCAGCACGTGGGTGATGCCCATCAGATGGTCGTCGACCACGTTGGCCAAAAAGTACGTCGGCAGGCCGTCGGTCTTCATCAGCACCTGCATGTCCATGCGGTCCCACGGGATTTCGACGTCACCGCGCAGCATGTCCGGCACCACGCACACGCCTTCGCTTGGCACTTTCATGCGGATCACATGGGGTTCGCCAGCGGCCAGGCGACGGGCCACTTCTTCCTTCGACAGCAGCAACGCGCGGCCATCGTAGCGCGGGGTTTCGCCACGGGCCTGTTGCTCGGCGCGCATCTGGTCAAGCTCTTCGGCGGTGCAGAAACACGGGAAGGCATGGCCCATGTCGACCAATTGCTGGGTGTACTGCTTGTAGATGTCGCTGCGCTCGCTCTGGCGATACGGGCCGTGCGGGCCGCCGACGTCCGGGCCTTCGGCCCAGGTAATGCCCAACCAGCGCAGGGCATCGAAAATCTGCTGTTCCGACTCGCGGGTGGAACGCAGTTGATCGGTGTCTTCGATCCGCAGGATGAATTCACCGCCGTGCTGCTTGGCAAAGCAGTAGTTGAACAAGGCGATGTAAGCAGTGCCAACGTGGGGATCCCCAGTAGGCGATGGCGCGATGCGCGTGCGGACGGTGGTCATGGCAGGTCTCGAATGGGCGATAAAACTGAAAATTGAAACAAGGGGGGAATGGTAACAGCCTGGGGCGGTTGGGCTCCAGCCTGGGTGAATCCGGGAGACCGAGGCGCGGCCATCGCAGGCAAGCCAGTTCCCACATTTTGATTTATGAATACAGTCAAATGTGGGAGCTGGCTTGCCTGCGATGAGGCCAGTCCTGTCAGCGCAGATCAAACAGCCAAAAGGCGCTCGCGCAACTTGCCGATCTCATCGCGCGTCTGCGCCGCCGCCTCAAACTCCAGATCACGCGCCAACTGATACATCTTCTCTTCCAACTGACGGATCCGCTTGGTGATCTCACTCGGCGAGCGCAACTCGTTCTCGTACTTGGCGCTTTCCTCGGCAGCCTTGGCCATGCCTTTGCGCTTCTTGCTGCGCGAGCCCGGCACAGTGGCGCCTTCCATGATGTCGGCAACGTCCTTGAACACGCCTTTCGGGGTGATGCCATTTTCCAGGTTGAACGCGATCTGCTTGTCGCGACGCCGCTGGGTCTCGCCAATCGCCCGCTCCATGGAACCGGTGATGCGGTCCGCGTAGAGAATCGCCCGACCGTTGAGGTTACGCGCCGCTCGGCCGATGGTCTGGATCAGCGAGCGTTCAGAGCGCAGGAAGCCCTCCTTGTCCGCATCGAGGATTGCCACCAACGACACTTCCGGCATGTCCAGGCCTTCGCGCAGCAGGTTGATGCCTACCAGCACATCAAAGGTGCCCAGGCGCAAGTCGCGAATGATCTCTACACGCTCCACGGTGTCGATGTCCGAGTGCAGGTAACGCACGCGCACGCCGTGGTCGGCCAGGTAGTCGGTCAAGTCTTCGGACATGCGCTTGGTCAGCGTGGTAACCAACACCCGCTCTTCCAGGGCCACGCGCTTGGTGATTTCCGAGAGTAAATCGTCGACCTGGGTCAGTGCAGGGCGGATTTCGATTTCCGGGTCGACCAGGCCTGTCGGCCGTACCAACTGCTCGATCACGCGGCCGGCGTGCTCGGCCTCATAGTTACCCGGCGTGGCGGACACAAAGATGGTCTGCGGGCTGATGGCTTCCCACTCGTCAAAACGCATCGGCCGGTTATCCAGTGCCGACGGCAGGCGGAAACCGTACTCCACCAGCGTTTCTTTGCGGGAACGGTCGCCCTTATACATCGCGCCCACTTGCGGCACGCTGACGTGGGACTCGTCGATTACCAGCAGCGCGTCAGGCGGCAGGTAATCATATAGCGTCGGCGGCGGCGCACCGGATTCGCGGCCCGACAGGTAGCGCGAGTAGTTTTCGATGCCGTTGCAGTAGCCCAGTTCCAGGATCATCTCCAGATCGAAGCGGGTGCGCTGCTCCAAGCGCTGGGCTTCCACCAGCTTGTTGTTGGAACGCAGGTACTCCAGGCGCTCGGCCAACTCGACCTTGATGCCTTCAATGGCGCCCATCAGGGTTTCACGCGGGGTCACGTAGTGGCTTTTCGGGTAGAAGGTGAAGCGCGGCAACTTGCGGATCACCTCGCCTGTCAGCGGGTCGAAGGCCGACAGACTCTCGACTTCATCGTCGAACAGCTCGATGCGGATCGCTTCCAGGTCGGATTCCGCCGGGTAGATGTCGATGACATCGCCGCGCACGCGGAAGGTGGCACGGGCGAAGTCCATGTCATTGCGCGTGTACTGCAGGCTGGTCAGTCGGCGCAGCAGCTCGCGCTGGTCGAGCTTGTCGCCGCGATCGACGTGCAGGACCATCTTCAAATAGGTTTCCGGGCTGCCCAGGCCGTAAATGCACGACACTGTGGTGACGATGATCGCGTCCTTGCGCTCCAGCAAGGCCTTGGTCGCCGACAGCCGCATCTGTTCAATGTGATCGTTGATCGACGCATCCTTCTCGATGAAGGTATCGGAGGACGGCACATAGGCTTCGGGCTGGTAGTAGTCGTAGTAGGAAACGAAATACTCCACCGCATTGTTCGGGAAGAACGCCTTGAACTCGCCATAGAGCTGCGCGGCCAGGGTCTTGTTCGGCGCCAGCACCAGGGTGGGCCGATTGATCTGCGCAATCACGTTGGCAATGCTGAAGGTCTTGCCCGACCCGGTCACCCCGAGCAGCGTCTGGTGGGCCAGGCCGGCTTCAATGCCCTCGACCATCTGGCGAATGGCTTCCGGCTGATCGCCAGCGGGTTCAAAGCGGGTGACGAGTTGGAAATCCGACATAACGTACCTCGTGTGGTCACCCCCAGACTGTAAACCCGTCGAGGACGAAATAGACCGCCACCCGCGAAGACTCAGAGCGGATAGTAGGAAAAAACCATGATAGACATAGAAGTGGTGGCGAATGTCATGGGTTTCAAGGCAATCGTCATACACGCCCTCACCAGTCAATGTTGCAATAAGACTAACGGTCGGCAAATAAACCGAAAAACTTGGCCGAAAAGCCATTTCGGCTGTCGCCCTTGGCGGTGATGGCCTCTATACTAGCTCCCCGTTTGTGCACCGCTCTAGTGCATTCGGCTGGAGCGCGACACGTCCCTCCTATCCCCCATAGAGCTGCCGCAAAAATGAGCCTGTTCTCCGCTGTCGAAATGGCACCACGCGATCCTATCCTGGGCCTCAACGAAGCATTCAACGCCGATACACGAACCACCAAGGTCAACCTTGGCGTGGGCGTTTACTGCAACGAGGAGGGGAAGATTCCACTCTTGCGTGCCGTTGCCGAAGCGGAAGCCATTCGCGTGGCGCAACACGCCGCCCGTGGTTACTTGCCGATCGACGGCATCGCGGCCTACGACAAGGCCGTGCAAACCCTGCTGTTCGGCGCTGAATCGCCACTGCTGAACGCTGACCGCGTCACCACCGTGCAAGCGGTAGGCGGCACTGGCGCCCTGAAGCTGGGTGCAGACTTCCTCAAGCAGTTGCTGCCAGACGCCGTCGTCGCCATCAGCGACCCGAGCTGGGAAAACCACCGCGCGCTGTTCGAAACCGCTGGTTTCCCGGTGCAGAACTACCGCTACTACGACGCCGCCACCCACGACGTGAACCGTGCCGGCCTGCTCGAAGACCTCAACGCCCTGCCGTCCCAGTCCATCGTGGTGCTGCACGCCTGCTGCCACAACCCGACCGGCGTCGACCTGAGCCCGGCCGACTGGCAGAACGTGCTGGACGTGATCAAGGCCAAGAACCTGGTGCCATTCCTCGACATGGCCTACCAGGGCTTTGGCGACGGCATCCACGAAGACGCTGCCGCCGTGCGCCTGTTCGCTGAATCGGGCCTGACCTTCTTTGTGTCCAGCTCGTTCTCCAAGTCGTTCTCGCTTTACGGCGAACGTGTGGGCGCACTGTCCATCGTCGGCGACTCCAAGGAAGAAAGCGCGCGCATCCTGTCCCAGGTCAAACGCGTGATCCGTACCAACTACTCCAACCCGCCAACCCACGGCGCGGCGATCGTTGCAGCGGTGCTGAACAACCCTGAGCTGCGTGCCCAGTGGGAAGCCGAACTGGCCGAAATGCGCCTGCGCATCCGTGGCATGCGCGAGCAGATGGTGGCCGAACTGGCCAAGGCAGCTCCGGGCCACGACTTCAGCTTCGTCGGTCGCCAGCGTGGGATGTTCTCCTACTCTGGCCTGACCGTTGAGCAAGTCACCCGCTTGCGCAGCGAGTTTGGTATCTATGCCCTCGACACCGGCCGTATCTGTGTGGCGGCGTTGAACCAGTCGAACATCGATGCAGTCACAAAGGCGATCGTTCAGGTGCTGTAAACCTGCAGCGGTTGCACCAGAAGGGGAAGCCTATGGCTTCCCCTTTTTCGTATCCAGCCCCTAGACTGAACCTTGACCGCCCCTTCGCTGTGAGAATGCTATGAGAAACGATGACCTGGACCTGCGTGCCGACCGTGACGAACTGGATGACTACGCCCCACGCGCACCGCAACCCAAGCCTCAAAAGAGCCTGGTGCTGCAAGTGGCGCTGGGCGTCTTTCTGGGCGGTCTGGCGCTGTGGCTGGTGCAATTGGGTGCGACCGCACTGATGGCAAAGCTGGCGATGGGCACCCTGCAATTCGGTGGCTAAGCCGCACGGATGGCGCCCTGCTCCTCCAATAACTTCACGAAACTGTTCAAACTCTGCGACACCGTCCCCCGCCGCCAGATCAGCCAGGTGTGCAGGATCCGGAAGTTGTCCGTCAGCGGCCAAACACTCACCGCCGCCGACCCCGGCATGCTGTCGAGCATGCTGCGCGGCATCAGCGCGAGGCCCGCGCCGGCGCTGACGCAAGCGAGCATGCCGTGGTAGGACTCGATCTCGAAGATCTTGCCCGGCACCGCGCCGTCCTGTGAAAACCAGCGCTCCAGGTGATGCCGGTACGAGCAGTTGGAGCGAAAGGTGTAGATGCTCTCCCCGTTCACGTCCTGCCCACGGGTGATCGGCGCGTGATGCAGCGGCGCAATCACCACCATCTCTTCCTCAAACACCGCCACACCTTCCAGGGTCGCGTGCAATAGCGGGCCGTCGACAAACGCTGCCGTCAGCCGCCCCGACAACACGCCTTCGATCATGGTGCCTGAAGGCCCGGTACTCAGGTCCAACTCGACCTTGGTGTGTTTCTGGTTGTACGCCGCCAGCAACGCCGGGATACGCACCGCCGCCGTGCTCTCCAGCGATCCCAGGGCAAACGCACCCTGGGGCTCCTCCCCCGCGACTGTCGCGCGGGCTTCCTGCACCAGGTCGAGGATGCGCCGCGCATAACCGAGGAAATTCCACCCGGCCGGTGACAGGCGCAGGCGGCTTTTCTCGCGGATGAACAACTCCACACCGAGGTCCTGCTCCAGTTGCTTGATGCGCGTGGTCAGGTTCGACGGCACGCGATGAATCAACTGCGCGGCGGCGCTGATGCTGCCTTGCTCGGCAACGGCCTTGAAGATTTCCAGTTGCACCAGGTCCAAATCATTCTCCAATCGTGAATGTATTGCTTAATATTATTCAGTTTCCAGAAAAGATATAGCCCCGTACGCTGAACTCAACCTAATTCACTCAGCAGGACGGTGCCATGAACGCGACTACCCACGCCCTCTCGATCAACCCGGCCAACGGCGAAACGGTCGGCAGCTATCCGTATGAAACCGCGCAGCAACTGGACGCCGCCCTCGACCGCTCAACCCTCGCCTTCCGTGCCTGGCGCCGTCAGCCGGTCAGCCAGCGCGCCGAGTTGCTGCTGAGCCTGGCCAGCGCCCTGCGCGAACAAGCCGAAGACATGGCGCAGATGATCACCCTGGAAATGGGCAAACCCATCGCCCAGGCCCGTGCCGAAATCGAAAAGTGCGCGCAACTCAGCGAGTGGTACGCCGCCCACGGCCCGGCCATGCTCGCCCCGGAACCGACCCTGGTGGACAACGGCAGTGCGCAGATCGAATACCGCCCGCTAGGCCCTATCTTCGCCGTGATGCCGTGGAACTTCCCGGTGTGGCAAGTGCTGCGCGGCGCCGTACCGACGATGCTGGCCGGCAATACCTACGTGCTCAAACACGCGCCAAACGTGATGGGCAGTGCCTATCTGATCCAACGAGCGTTCCAGAAGGCCGGCTTCGCCGAAGGTCTGTTTGAAGTGGTCAACGTGACCAACGACGGCGTGTCCAAGGCCATCGCCGATCCGCGCATCGCCGCCGTCACCCTGACCGGCAGCGTACGTGCAGGCATCGCCATCGGCTCTCAGGCCGGCGCCGCGCTGAAAAAGTGCGTGCTGGAACTGGGCGGGTCCGACCCGTTCATCGTACTCAACGACGCCGACCTCGACGCCGCGGTGCAAGCGGCGCTGATCGGTCGTTTCCAGAACAGCGGCCAAGTCTGCGCCGCCGCCAAGCGCCTGATCATCGAAGAAGGTGTGGTGGAGGCTTTCACCGTCAAATTCCTGGAAGCCAGCCGCGCTCTGGTGATGGGCGACCCGACGTCAGCCGCCACCTACATCGGCCCGATGGCACGCTTCGACCTGCGCGACGAGCTGCACGGCCAGGTCCAGGCGACCTTGGAAGAAGGCGCCACCCTGCTGCTGGGCGGCCACAAAGTGCCCGGCGCCGGCAACTACTACGAACCGACCGTGCTGGCAGACGTCACCGACCAGATGACCTCGTTCAAACAGGAACTGTTCGGCCCAGTCGCCTCGATCATCACCGCCCGTGATGCCGACCATGCGGTGGCCCTGGCGAATGACAGCGAGTTTGGCCTCACGGCCAGCATCTTCACCACCGACTCCGCGAAGGCACGGGACATCGCCAATCAGCTGGAAACCGGCGGCATCTTCATCAACGCCTTCAGCGTCTCCGACCCTCGGGTGGCATTTGGTGGCGTGAAAAAGAGTGGTTTCGGACGCGAGCTATCGCACTTCGGCGTGCGGGAATTCTGCAACGCCCAGACGGTATGGCTGGATCGCAAGTAAATCAAGCGACATCGGTGGCAAGGGGGCCTGTCGAACCGTCCCGCTAGACCTAAAGCGGCCTCAACAGCGAATATGCCGTCGCACGCACTGCACCAGCCCATCCAGCGCCTGCGACTTCACCGGCGCGAGCACGCAAACGGTGTGCTCGCGCTCGTCGTCCTTTACCGTCACGGTGTAATGCACTTGGCCCGGATTACCGGGGGCAGGCGCATTGCTGGGCGGCAGTTGAAAGAAGTCGCAAGCCTCGACAAGCTGCCGCAGCTCCTGTTGTTCCTGCTCCGGCAGCGTGTCCAGTTCCACCGTCTGTGGCTTGGCCAGGCCCGGAAAAAAACCGGGCCCGCCGTTTTCCTTGATTGAAATTTGCATGGCCGTTCCTCTCGTCAGACAGCAATGCCGACCGCCTTCCAACCGTCCTTGACCGCTTTCTGTTCGTCCTTGTTAGCGCCGTAGAGTCGGCCTGCAATATCGTAAGTAATGCGCGCAAAGCGCAGGAAACCCGAGTTGGGCCGCAGCCGCGCATCACGCAGCGCGTCATACCAGATGCGCCCGGCGCGCTCCCAGGCGAACCCGCCCAGTATGGTCGCCACCTGGTAGAACGCATGGTTGGGAATGCCGGAGTTGATATGCACCCCGCCATTGTCCTCGTAGGTCTGCACAAAATCATCCATGTGCCCGGGCTGGGGGTCCTTGCCCAGCAGTTTGTCGTCAAACGCCGTGCCGGGGGCTTTCATCGAGCGCAGGGCGGTGCCTTTGATCTTTTGGGTGAACAGCCCTTTGCCGATCAACCAATCGGCGTCTTCCGCACGTTGCTTCAACGCATACTGCTTGATCAGCGAACCGAACACGTCCGACAGCGATTCATTCAACGCCCCGGACTGGTTGAAATACATCAGTTTGGCCTCGTCCTCGGTGACGCCGTGGGCCAACTCATGGCCAATCACGTCGAGGGCCACCGTAAAGCGGTTGAACAACTGCCCGTCTCCATCCCCGAACACCATCTGGGTCGAGTTCCAGAACGCATTGTTGTAGTTCTGGCCAAAGTGCACAGTGGCGTCCAGCGCCATCCCGGCATCGTCGATGGAGTTGCGATCGAAGACCTCGTCGAAAAAATCGAAGGTGGCGCCCAAGCCATCATAGGCCTCGTCCACCGCCGCATCACCACTGGCGGGCTGCCCCTCGCCACGCACCAGCGTGCCCGGCAGGCTGTCGGCGCCCTCGGCGCTGTAGATCGAGCGGCGTTTATCGGCCCCCATGGCCAGGGCCATATGCGCCGGCCCTTTGGCAGGCACGGCGACCATCCGTAGCGAGCGGAACGTTGTGTCCTTGGCGCGGGTGCGCAACGCGACCTCCCGTTGCGCTTTGTCCCCGTTGCGCGCGATCTGGTCGAGCATATAGGGCGGGATCAGGCAGAAAATCGGATTACGATTCGGCTGGCGAACACACATTGGCTGGCTCCATTTGGCAGGTAACAACGTCCGGGTCATCGATTCAGGATAGCCTCCAGGGGTTATCGCGTGTCATCAATTGTCATTAACCTATGTTGCAGTCGTGTTTATCCAAGGAGGACTGACCGATGCCCGCACGTAAAGCCAAAATCGACCTTTCATACCGCCCCAGGCTCGCTGACCTGCGCCCATTGATCGCACCGAGCCCCACATTGCTGGAGGCACGAGCCGCGACGCCCCGCGTCACCTCGGCCAACGACTTGAAGGACCGACGCGGCTACGCTGAGGACTTTCTCGGCAGCTTCGGGGTGCCCTGGCCTACGGTTGAAGAGACCTTGGCCGGCGATGTCCAGAAGCGCCTGGACTACACGCACTTCTCGATAACGATGTCACGCTCGAAGCGGCTCGCGCTGTATGTGGGCGTCAACATCGATGGCGGGCAGCATGTGGACATCATTCGCAGCAACGACACCTGGGCCTACGACGGACGCCTGCCCATTGATGCGCAGGTGGGCGAAGCACTGTATGCCAGCAACGGCCTGGATCGCGGCCACCTGGTGCGCCGACAAGACCCGAACTGGGGCGACGCGGCGCAAACCGCCAACTTCGACACCTTCCACTTCACCAACTGTTCACCGCAGATGAGCGGGTTCAACCAGAAAACGTGGCTGGAGCTCGAAGACTACATCCTCGACAACACCCAGCGCTGGAAAGCCCGAGCCACCGTGTTCACCGGCCCGGTGTTCGCCGACGACGACCGGGTGTACCGGGGCGTCCAGATCCCCAAGGCGTTCTGGAAAGTGGTCGCCTACCTCAGCGATGACGGCAAGCCTTCGGCCAGCGCCTACATGATCGACCAGAGCCGCGAGCTGGGCCAGCTCGACCTGGTGTTCGGCCAGCTCAGGACCTACCAGCGCAGCGTAATCCAGATAGAACGCCTCACCGGCCTGCGTTTTGCCAACCTGGCCGACTACGACGGCTTCAGCAACGAAGAACGCGCCACCGGCACGCGGATTGAAGCGCTGATACAGGGGCCTGAAGACATTCGTCTCTGACCGGGCGTGCCTCGGGCTATATCGCCCCGCCCTAATCAACTACCATACCGCGCCGGTTCCCAAACGGGACTAATAGGGAATCCGAAGCGCGGTACACCCTCGCCAATCGGAACTGCCCCCGCAACTGTAGGTGCTGAGCCTGCTCCCTGATGCCACTGGACCTTGTCCGGGAAGGCCGGAGCCTGGCGACGACGCATCAGTCAGGAGACCTGCCGGCCCAAGCTCAATTACCAACCGGCGGGGTGTCCGGGAAGGACATTCTTGCCTGTTTTTCTAGTGCAGCGCTTAAGGGTGTATTTCCGAATGGCACGTACGGTTCATTCGGAGATTGCCCCATGCTGCCACGCGTTACCGCCCTGCTCACCGGCCTGGGCTTCTGTGCCCTCGCCCAAGCCGCGCCCACCCACTACCCGCTGACCGTGGAAAACTGCGGTAGTCGCCTGACCTTCCAGCAAGCCCCCGCCCGCAGCGTGACCATCGGCCAGGCGGCCACCGAGATGCTCTACGCATTGGGCGTGGGCGACAAAGTGGTCGGCACCTCACTGTGGTTCAACAGCGTACTGCCGCAGTACAAGGTGCAGAACGACGGCATCGAGCGGCTAGCCAACAATGAGCCGAGCTTTGAAGCCGTGATCGCCAAGCGCCCGCAGCTGGTGGCCGCCGAGCTGGAGTGGGTGGTCGGGCCCCAGGGCGTGGTCGGCACCCGCGAGCAATTCCATGAACTGAAGATCCCCACTTACCTGCTGCCCTCCGACTGCGAAGGCAAGGACAACCTGGTAGGCGCCGACGGCACACGGCTGGAGCCGTTCCGTATCGAAACGATCTATAAAAGCATCGGCCAACTCGCCGAGATCTTCGACGTACAGGCGCGCGGCCAACAGTTGAACGACGACCTCAAGGTACGCTTGGCCAAATCTGTTGCCACCGTGCAAAGCAAAGGCCTCAAGCAAGCCAGTGCCTTGGTGTGGTTCTCCAGTTCCGAGATGGCTAGCGATCCTTACGTGGCCGGCCACAAGGGCATTCCAGAGTTCATGCTGGAAACCCTCGGTCTGCACAACGTGGTGCAATCCGATGAAGAATGGCCCGCCGTCGGCTGGGAAACCCTCGCCAAGGCCAACCCGACCTTTCTGGTGATCGCACGCATGGACCGCCGCCGCTACCCCGCCGACGACCATGAAAAGAAACTGGCCTTCCTGCGCAGCGATCCCGTGACTCGCAACATGGACGCGGTGAAAAACAACCGCATCATCATCCTCGATGCCCTGGCGCTGCAGGCCAGCATCCGCACGTTCGACGGGCTTGAGCAACTGGCCACGGCCATCGACGGCTACGACCTGCCCAAATGACGCGCACCCTACTCGCCCTGGCCCTGCTATTAGCCGCCCTACTCGCGGGGGTGGCGATCGGCGAAACCGCCATCTCGCCGCAAGTCGTGCTCCAGGTGCTCGCCAACAAACTGTGGGCGGCCAGCTACGTGCTTGACCCCATCGACGAAGGCGTGGTGTGGAACTACCGCCTCACCCGCGCCCTGGTCGCCGCTGCGTGTGGCGCCGGGCTGGCGACGTGCGGGGTGATCCTGCAATCGCTGTTGCGCAACCCACTGGCCGATCCCTACCTGCTGGGCATCAGTGCCGGCGCTTCGACTGGCGCGGTGCTGGTGGCGTTGATCGGCGTGGGCGGCGGGTTGATTTCGTTGTCGGCGGGCGCGTTTGTTGGCGCCATGGCGGCGTTTGCGCTGGTGATCCTGCTCGCGCGCGCCAGCGGTTCGGCCAGCGGCACCGGCCAGATCATCCTGGCGGGCATTGCCGGCTCGCAGTTGTTCAATGCGCTCACCGCCTTCCTGATCACCAAATCCGCCAGTTCCGAACAGGCGCGCGGCATCCTGTTCTGGCTGCTCGGCAACCTCAGTGGTGTGCGCTGGCCCTCGGTGTGGTTAGCGGTGCCGGTGGCCGTTGCAGGCTTGGCGGTGTGCCTGTGGCACCGCCGTGCGTTGGATGCGTTTACCTTCGGCAGCGACTCGGCAGCGTCCCTCGGCATTCCGGTGCGCCGGGTGCAATTTGTGCTGGTGGGCTGCGCGGCCCTGGTGACGGCGGTGATGGTGTCGATTGTTGGCTCCATCGGCTTTGTCGGATTGGTAATCCCCCACGCCGTGCGCCTGCTGCTCGGCACCGGGCACTCGCGCTTGCTGCCGGCCAGTGCGTTGGGCGGCGCGTTGTTCTTGATTGCAGCCGATGTACTGTCGCGCACCTTGATCAAAGGCCAGGTGATTCCGGTCGGCGTGGTCACGGCGCTGGTCGGCGCGCCAGTGTTTGCGCTGATCCTCATTGGCCGGAGGAATGCGCGATGACAGTACTGAGCTGCAGAGGGTTGGGCTTCAAGGTGCGTGAGGCGCAGTTGCTGCGCGATATCCATCTGGACGTGCAGCACGGTGAAACCCTCGGCATCGTCGGGCCGAACGGCTCCGGCAAATCCACCTTGCTCAAGCTGCTCGCCGGGCTGCGCACGCCGGCGTCCGGCGAAGTCTTACTGGGCGGCCAACACCTGGGCAAGCTGTCGCGGCGCGCCATCGCGCAGCAGCTGGCGGTGGTGGAACAGCAGGCCGACACCGACGACGCCATCCGCGTGTTCGACGCGGTGGCGCTGGGCCGCACTCCATGGTTGTCAGCGCTGAGCCCGTGGTCCGGCGAAGACGACGCCATCGTCAATCAGGCCTTGCGTGACGTCGACGCCACCCACTTGAGCCATCGCGCCTGGCGCAGCCTCTCGGGCGGTGAACGCCAACGCGTGCACATCGCCCGTGCGTTGGCGCAGCGGCCGCAGATCCTGTTGCTGGATGAGCCGACCAATCACCTGGATATCCAGCATCAGCTCGGCATTTTGCAGGGCGTGCAAGGGTTGCCCGTCACCACCTTGATTGCCCTGCATGATCTGAATCAAGCGTTGACCTGTGATCGCCTGGCGGTGCTGGATCACGGGCGGTTGGTGGCACTGGGTAAACCACTGGAGGTCCTGACGCCGCAGCGTTTGCAGGAGACGTTTGGGGTGCAGGCGCACTACCTGACGGACCCGTTCGATGGGGCGCAGATACTGCGCTTGCGCCCGAACTGATCAGGGCATTCAACTGTTGTGTTAGAGGGCGCGTTGCATATGCGTCGTGCGCCACACCGGGTCCGCGTCCACATCCACTACCTCGAACCCCTGTCGAAGCCAAAAATCAATCGCCCCCGGTAAAAACGGATGGGTGTGCAGGTACATCATCGCGACCCGATCCTCTTTAGCTTGCACCTCCAGCGCACGGTACAACTCGCCCGCCAGACCACAGCGGCGAAACGCCGGCAGCACAAACAGGCGCACCACCTCCACGGTCTTGCGGCCCTGGTAATTCAACTGCGGGAAACGCCCGTCATAGGGCAGATAGCCGATGCCAGCGACGATCTGGCCCTCATCGCGAGCAACAAGAAAATGCCCATCGCCCTGCAGGTAGGTCGCCTCGAAATGCGCCAGGTCCGCCGGCACTCCCGTCGCGCTGAGCGTGGGGAAAAGCTCGGCGCGGGCGCGCAGCACGAACCTCATGACCTCAGGGATATCCGCCGCTGTGACTGCCTGAATACTCGGCCTTGGGCTCATGCAACCTCGATCTGCGTAATCCCCATCACCTGTGCCTGCTGCAGAATTTCATCCGGCGTCGCATCCGCAGGCGGCAGGATCAAACCATTTTCCGCATCGCCGAAATGCAACTGCAGCAAGTGCAACGCCGCTTCATGCACCGGCAGTTGGGGTTGCTGGAGTGCGAACACGTGGGTCCGCGGTTCGTCGTTGAACAGGTAGTTGAGGGTGTATTCGCGCATAGGGGAACCCTTGTTATGGAAGATGAACAACCTGACCAACCGATCAACTTTTAAGTTCCAGGCCCATTCACACGATGCCTTATCCACTGGCGACTATAGGCAAGCACACTCGCCCCCATTGCCACCGGAAAATGAATAAAGCCATGCGCCGCCTCCGGCAACAAATGCGCTTCTGCCCCCGGCCACCGTTCAGCGATCAACAGCGTGTCATCCTTCAACGGGTCCAGTTCACCCACAAACATCAACGCCGGGGGCAGGCCTTCAAAGTCGCCATACAACGGTGACAACGGCGGCTGCCGACGCATGTCATCGCTCAACCCCGGCGTGAGCATGCGCAGCGCCTCGACCATGCCCGGCCCGTCCAGCAATAAGGTGTCCGGCCCTGCCATGCGCACACTGGGTGTGCCGGTCAGGTCATAAACGCCGTAATACAACATCGCGCCGCTCACCCGCTGGAGCAACGCCGGCCATTGCTTCAACCCCAGTAAGGTCGCCGCGGCCAAATGACCACCGGCCGATTCGCCGACGACGATCACCGGCAGGTCGGCAAATTCCTCGGTGGTGAGCAGCCAACGCGCCGCCGCCAGGCAGTCGTCCATCAGGCCCTCGATCGGTGTGTCGATCGCCAGCCGATAATCCACCGACACCACTGCCACGTCGCAGGCATTGACCAGGCCCAGGTTGAGGTCGTCATCCATCTGCGCGTTGCCGATCACCCAGCCGCCGCCGTGGATATCCAGCACCACGCCTTTGGGCTTGCCCCTTGGGCGCAGGATGCGCACGGGCACTGAGTCGGCGCAGTGGGTTTCAGCCAGAGGGGCTTTCTTGATCTTTTGACTGACCCGCAACAGCGCCTGGATCAAACGCGGCGTGACCCGATTGCGGATCTTGAAGCGCGGCAACCAGGCGAGCTTTTGATTGAAGCGGCGCATCTCGACCCGTTCTGTCTCACTGGCGGGCCAGGGTTGATAAGCCATCAGCGATTGTTCCGCAGGATCGAGAAGTTCAGCGCCGCCGCCACGCACAGCCACGCCAGGTACGGGAACAGGATCAAGCCGGTGATCAGGTCCAACTGCACCGCCAACACCACCATCGCCGCGACGGTCAGCCACAGCACCGCCAGAATCACCATCCCGGCCAGGAGGCGATGAGCACCGAAGAACACCGGCGTCCACAAGGTGTTCAACGCAATCTGCGCCGCCCACAGCGCCAACACGGTTTGGCTGCCAGGCATCAGGCTCAGGCGATAACCGGCCCAGGCCAGCAGCAGGTAGATGAGCGTCCACGCCACCGGGAACAGCCAATTGGGCGGGGTGAAGCTGGGTTTGACCAGGGATTCGTACCAGGCACCGGGTTTAAAGAGCATGCCGGTACTGGCAGCGGCGGCGCAGGCGAGCAGGAAAATGAAGAAAGTCATGAGCGGTCCTTGGCTGGGCATTTCAAGCTTTGACGTGTTGTATGCAGGTAAAAGTTCACTGCGGATCAACAGGTGGGAACTGGCAATGCCGGGCCACTTTATCGCCTGGCCTAGCGCTTTCGCAGCCTCGCTAAAGCCAGGCAGGCTCCACAATCCTTAACCCAGGCCAGCGCGCCTTATAACTGCGGGCCTTCTGCATAAACAACTCAGGCTCCGGATGCACCGGGTTGATGCGCAGTACCCCCTGCTCCACATCCTCCAGCCCATAGGGCGCGTACACCTCGCCCGTCGCAATCTCCAGGCCGATGCAGGTGCCCGCGACCAGATACCGGTCGATGCCCTGTTTGGCCGTGTGCAACTGCGGATAAGGCCGACCAAATCGCTCGCCGTACCAGAGATGAACCCGTGCCTGATTTTTGACTTCCACATTCACGCCCAGGTCCTGAAACAACACCTCGGCCGCACGGATCACCGCGTCCTCAGCCTCGTAGGACAGGTCCGTATCAAAGTAGAAAACGTCGTAGTCCTTGATGCCCTGGGCAGCAGGCAGGTTCGACTGATGATTCCACACCGCCTGGAACAGGCAGCCCGCCGTGAGAAAGCACTGGTCCACCCCGAGGTCAGGCAGGCGCGCGGTGATTTCGGCGTTGATGGGGTTGGCCATGGCCAGGTTGAGCAAATCGTCGACGGTCAATGTCATGGGCATTCCTTTCTATCGGGCCAGCGTCAGGCACCCACTCTAGCGCACCCTCATGACAGGACTAGCACCTAGCCGTTCAATTCAGTTGCCCGGTGACTCGCCGCGTCGTCGTAGGCCACATACAGCGACTCGGCGACCTGGCTTTTGATCGCCTTGGTGGATTCCAGCCCGAGAACAAAACCTTCGGCCTTGCCACCGGCGCGGTTGAGTGCTTCGTGGGTGGCAGCGCCGGTGATGGCGTCGAGGAGTTTGCTGGCGTGCGGGCCTACGCCTTTAGGGAGGGAAATCTGGTCGATGGACATGGGCGATACCTTGCAAGAGAGAGATCGGTAGCGCGTGGAACCACTGCCGGGGAGGCATGGTAGACCGGTTTGCACAGAAATGGGCTGGTTTTGATGCTGGCACCGGCAACGACGTCTTCAACGGACATGCACCATCATGAGGAGGGCTAAAGGTTCAGTGAAATCAATTCAGTTTCACTCACGTTATAGCCCTGCCTAAAATACACCTTACTTAAAGACAAGTTATAGACCGCTGAATAAGCACCTGAACACTCAATACCTTCAGGTTCTATCGCGGCAAAAAGGGTGTGGTATCACTATGAACAAAGAGTTTGCATTTACGGTCAAGAGCATTCGTTTCGACGAACACTACCACCCCGCCGAAAATACGCGCATCACCACCAACTTTGCCAATTTGGCGAGGGGCGCGAGTCGTCAAGAAAACTTGCGCAATACGTTAAGGATGATTGACAACCGTTTCAACGCCTTGGCCCACTGGGATAACCCAAAAGGCGATCGTTATTCTGTCGAACTTGACATCATTTCCGTTGAAATGGACATCGATGATCAACTTAGCGGCCATGCCATTCCGTTGATTGAAATATTGAAAACCCATATTGTCGATCGAAAAACCAACGAGCGCCTGCCAGGCATTGTCGGTAATAACTTCTCCTCTTACGTGCGCGACTATGACTTCAGCGTGCGCTTGCTGGAGCACAACAAGGACCAGCCCCACTTCAGCACACCCGCTGACTTTGGGGAGCTGCACGGAAAGTTATTCAAGAGCTTCGTCAACTCGAGCACTTATAAAGAACACTTTAACAAGCCGCCCGTCATCTGCCTGAGTGTGTCGAGTGCCAAGACCTATCATCGCACTGAAAACCTGCACCCTGTACTGGGCGTCGAATACCTGCAAGATGAATACTCCCTGACGGATGAATACTTCAAGAAGATGGGGCTGAAAGTGCGCTATTTCATGCCTGCCAATAGCGTGGCGCCCTTGGCTTTTTACTTTGCTGGCGATGTGCTCAGCGACTACACCACGCTTGAGCTGATCAGCACGATCAGCACTATGGACACCTTCCAGAAGATTTACCGCCCGGAGATCTACAACGCTAACTCTGCAGCCGGTAAATCTTACCAGCCCAGCCTGCAACACCAAGATTATTCATTAACGCGGATTGTGTATGACCGCGAAGAACGCAGCCGATTGGCCATTGAACAGGGCAAATTTGTTGAGGAAAACTTCATCAAGCCCTACCAGTCGGTGCTGGAGCAGTGGTCTGCCCACGGCGCGCGTTGACTCATTTAAAAGACAAGGTCACCCCGAATGAAAAAGTTATTACCTACTTCAACGGCCGGCAGCTTGCCTAAACCGTCCTGGCTTGCACAACCCGAGACACTTTGGTCGCCCTGGAAACTGCAAGACGAGGCCTTGCTCGAGGGCAAGCAAGATGCGTTGCGCTTGTCCCTGCAAGAACAACAAAACGCCGGCATTGATATCGTCAGTGATGGTGAACAAACGCGCCAACACTTCGTCACCACCTTTATCGAGCACCTCAGCGGCGTTGATTTCGAGAAGCGTGAAACCGTCAGAATCCGTGACCGTTATGATGCGAGCGTCCCGACGGTGGTGGGTGCTGTCACGCGTCAAAAGCCGGTGTTTGTCGAGGACGCCAAGTTCCTGCGCCAGCAAACCCATCAACCGATAAAGTGGGCGCTGCCAGGCCCCATGACGATGATCGATACGCTGTATGACAACCACTATAAAAGTCGCGAAAAACTGGCCTGGGAATTTGCCAAGATCCTCAATGAAGAAGCCCACGAACTGGAGGCGGCAGGTGTGGACATCATCCAGTTTGACGAGCCGGCCTTTAACGTCTTCTTCGATGAGGTGAATGATTGGGGCGTTGCCACCCTGGAAAGGGCCATCGAGGGCCTTAAATGTGAAACCGCGGTGCACATCTGCTACGGCTACGGCATCAAAGCCAATACCGATTGGAAAAAGACGCTGGGCTCCGAGTGGCGGCAATATGAAGAGGCGTTTCCCAAGCTGCAGCAATCCAGTATCGATATCGTCTCGCTGGAATGCCATAACTCCCATGTGCCCATGGAACTCATCGAACTCATTCGCGGTAAAAAGGTGATGGTCGGTGCCATTGACGTGGCCAACCACGCCATTGAAACACCGGAAGAAGTCGCCAATACCCTGCGCAAAGCCCTGCAGTTCGTGGATGCCGACAAGCTTTACCCGTGCACCAACTGCGGCATGGCCCCCCTGCCCCGCCGTGTGGCACGCGGCAAGCTGAATGCGTTGAGTGCAGGCGCTGAAATCATCCGCCGAGAACTGTCGAACTGATGCCCACCCTGTCACGTCCCCGTGCGGCCATCGAGCCCTTGAGTTTTCGCGAAGCGCTCGGGCACTACGCCTCCGGCATCACGGTGATTACATCGCACATCGATGGCGAGCCGATTGGCTTCACCTGCCAGTCGTTCTACAGCGTGTCGATGAACCCACCGCTGGTGTCATTCAGCGTCATGGCCAGTTCCGCCAGCTACCCCAAAATCCGTCAGGCCGGTCGATTCGCCGTCAATATCCTCTCGGGCGCGCAGGTCAGGATCTCCAACCAGTTCGCGCGGCGCGGCACCGACAAGTGGCACGACGTCGACTGGCAGGCATCGCCGCTGGGCAACCCGATCATCGCCGGCAGCCTGCATTGGCTGGACTGCGACATTCACGCCGAACACGCCGCCGGAGATCACCTGATCGTGATTGGCGAAGTGAAAGCACTGAACCTGCAAGAGGCGGAAGCGACGCAGCCGTTGCTGTATTTCAAAGGGCAATATTGCAACATCGCCGCGCCTGACGTGGTTTGAGCCTCTACCCACGCCGCCGTGACTGCACCTACGGCAACGCCAGCGTCATCGTCAGCGATGAAGAACACCTGGTGAAACGCGTGATGCAATTGACCGCCGGCCAAGGCGTTTATCCTGAATGAGCTGGCGTCGGGCGCGTTGTCGCCGGTGATTGAGAAGAAACAAAGGGAAGCCTTGCCCTCAGCTGTGAATGGGCAGCGCCAACCCAAACACCACAAAGAACCCACCGCAGACTTTATTGAACCGTCGCCCGCTACGCGCCAGCCAAGGTCGAACCCGGTGTGCGGCGCTGGCCACTGTGTATTCAACGACAAACTCGACGACAGCGTAAGTCAGTGCAATGGTGGCCGTCTGCGCGATGAGGCTTCTGTGCGGGTCCAGGAAAGGTGGAATAAACGCGGTAAACAGCAGCAAAGCCTTGGGGTTTGAAATGGCCGAAACCAGTCCCTGACGAAACAGCGACCCACTGCTCAGCGTCGGGGCGCCGGCCGCGTCCAGGCTGACCGGGGCGGATCGCCACAACCCGAAACCCAACCAGATCAGGTACAGTCCACCAGCCACTTTCAAGGCGGTAAACCAGGTGGCGGAGGCCTGGATCAACGCGCCCAGGCCCAGTGCGCACAGCATGAGCACAAAGGCAAAGCCGAGCACGCCTCCGCTGATAGTGAACAGGGTTTTACGGCTGCCATGGATCGCGCCATGGGTCAGCGCCAACAACGCATTGGGGCCAGGCACTACCGCTATGCCACAGCAGGTGAACAGGTAGAGCAACCAGGTCTCGAAGGGCATGATCAGGTCCGGCAACGGTGGATTCAAGCCCGTATCCTGCGAGCGAACGGCTATCATGAAAAGCGCATAATTCACTACACAGCCATTCGATAAACGAATAGAGGTAAACCGCATGCCTTCCAGTGATTTGCAGATCGATTGGCTCAAGTGCTTTGTGGCGGTGGTGGACGCCGGTTCGCTGTCGGGCGCGGCCCATGAGGTCAACCGTTCGCAGTCCGCCGTCAGCATGCAAATGAAGAAACTGGAGGCCGCGCTGGGACGGCCTTTGTTGAACCGAGGCCCGAGGCACCTGCAGTTGACCGATGACGGCCAGACATTGCTGGGCTTTGCCCGTCGCATGCTCGCCTTGCACGCCGAAACCCAGGCGGCGTTTCATGGTGAAGCCTTGACCGGGCGCATTCGTCTCGGGGTCGCGGAAGACTATGCGGCAAAGTACCTCACGCCGGTGCTCAAGCGTTTTGCGCCGCGTTACGCCGGTGTGGACATCGAACTGACCTGTGAACAGTCCACCGCACTGATCCCACGCGTGCGCAGTGGTGACCTTGATCTGGCGCTGGTGTCCAGGGACTCGCCGCACAGTGGCACCTTTCTGTTCAAGGAACCGATGGTGTGGGTAGGCTCGCCTCAGTTCGAACTGTGGCGCCGGGACCCGGTGCCTATCGCCGTCTACGAAAGCGCCAGCCTGGCTCGCCGGTATGCGGTGAATTCACTGGCCCAGCAGGGGCGTCAGTTCAAGGTGGTGTACAACAGCTCCAGCCTCGCCGGCCAAGTGGCTGCGGTTGAGGGCGGGCTCGCGATTGCCGCGATTACTCAGTGCACGGTGCAGCCGTCACTTCAGGTCTTGGGCAGCGAGCACGGTTTGGGGAATATCGAGCCGATGGAGGTGTCGATTCTACGCAGCCGGGCGTCTCGCGGGTCGAAGGCGGTCAATAGCCTGCATGGGTTTATCATCAGTGCGCTAAGAATTCAGCCCTAGCCATCACCTGCGCCCTGTTAATCTGCGGTGCCTGCCTTCTTTCGGAGCTTTCTGTGACTTCATCAAAACGCGACAGCGCCCGCATCGAACGTCGCCTTGTCGCCACCCTGACCGACGCTTGCGAAACCGCCAAAGCCGAAATCCCAGGGTTTGAATGGCTGACCCACACCGTCAACTACGCCGACTTCCCCCACAGTCTGCGCATCACTTGGGTCTTCGACACCCGCGCCAACCAGGCGCATGCCGTGGCCACGGGGCTGGATGCACGTCTCCGCGAGCTGACCGCCACCGCGCTGCACGACGCCGAGATCCCGCCTGTACATTTGGCGCGTTGTGTTCACGTTGATTCTGAAGAAGCCTGCCATGCTCAGCACGGCGGCAATTGGCGTTTGCGCCTGACGCGCTCAGCCAACTAGAGCCTGGCGCCCAACTGCTGGATAATGCCTCGCCCTGTTTCTCGCCCGCCGATAAGGAAGTCCTTTCCCATGAAGTTGCCGTTTTCCGCTGCCCTGCTCGCATCTGCCCTGCTGTCGCCTTCGATTGCCCAGGCCGACGACGCTGCGTTGGTCGACACGCTCAAGGCCTTCACCCGCTGTGACGAGACGTTCTTCAGCCGTCTGAACACCCACCGTGACGCCTGGCAGGCCTATGCACCGCTCAAGCAGGAAAAGGACTTCGCCTGGATCGCGGTGCGCGATCGCACCGACCCCAAGGCCACTGCGGTGCCGGTGAGCGCGCCAGCCATCGCGGGGTTGAAGCTGCTGTCCTACAACGACGAGGTCAGCGATCTTGGCCCGTTGGGCCTGTATTATTTCTGGGGTTTCACGGTGGACGGCAGTCTTGATGACGTCGCCCAGCGCTTCGCGGCATTGCTGGACCAACCGGGGGCGCTGCAAAAAGGCGAGGGGCAATACACGCGCAGCGAGTTGAAGGTGGGCAACAGTTGGCAGGCGATCAAACCCATGCCGGGCAAGGCACCGGGGCTGCGCAATGTGGAACGGGTGCTGATCGTGGAGCCGGAGGGCAAGTATTCCCGTGTGAGCTGTTCGGTGCAGGGCGGCGTGAATGCCGGGTTGCTGGCGCTGTTGCGGCCGGACATTGCGCCGGTGGATTACCCGCGCACCGTGGCCGACACTAACCTCGCCGATGTGCCGGTGCCGCCCAACGTGCTCCAGGGCCTCGACTCGCCGCTGTTGCAGCCCAAGTTCAAGACGTTGAGCTACACCTACCTGTCAAAGAATGGCGCGGGCAAGGACGCACCGATCACGATCCGGTTCAAGGCCGAGGGCGGTTTGCTGGTGAAAAATGAAGCCTACGGCAGCGCCTTCAATGTGGACCGTTTGATGCTGGCGGACCTGATCCAGCTGAAATCGAAAATGAACGGTGTGGGCGACGGCCAGGTACTGCAGACCCGCGAGGCCGAGGTGAAACTACCGACGAGCTGGGCGCCGGGCCAGACCTTGAGTGCCCATCTGCAGATGGCCAATGTACCGGTCAAGTCCACCGACAAACCGACCGAAACCACCTTGACCTGCAAGGTGGGCGAGCGCTTCCCGGCGCGCCAGGTGTTTGCGTCGCTGACGGGCGATGCGATCCGGTTGGCCTGCGAGCAGGACGGGTATTCATCGTCGCGCGCGTTTATCGAGGACCTGGGCGTCGCGCTGACGCTGGAGTCGACATCGAGCCAGACCCACTATGTGAATGAAATCCAGACGCTGGACGTGGTGCGCTGACGCAGGTTGGTCTGACCACTGCAAAGGGATAGGTGGGTCTCAAAAGCTGCGGATCAGCGAGCCGAAAAGATCCCCTTCAGGCATCTTGCTCAACGGAATATCAGCATTCTCGAACCACGCTTGCCCGGCCTCAGGATGCGGGCCACTTAGCACCACCACGCCTTTCTCATAGGTGTACCGCGCGGCCGCCACATCACCGTTGCGGTAGGTCGCGATGGTGGTGTGTGACCCTTTGGGAAAGTACGGGCCGTCCTGGAAGAAGACGTGGTCAACCTTGCCCGCCCAGGTGACCTGAACGGCGGCATCGGCAATGCCAGGCACTTCAAAACCGGGACGACCGGCTTCTGCGTCGAGGTCCTGCGGGATCAAACCGAGGTTGCTGTCATCCGCCAGGTAGGCGCCCATGCACAACCCCAGGTAGCGCCCACCGTTGGCAACATAACCACGGATGGCCTCGCTGCGCGCCTCTCCCAGGCTGCGCAGGGCGCCGGGGATGTCCTGGCCGCCGCCGGGTTGCACGTAAAGGTCATAGCGCGCCAGGGTTTGCGGCGTGATGTCGATCGACTCATCCGCGCCCACAAAATCAATGTGGTAGTCAGGGTTGAGGCGTTGCAGGGCTTTTGCCACGTTTTCGGAACAGTCGTCACAGCCCGCCGGCCCCCGGTAAATGGCGACGTGGGTGATAGGCGTGCCGGCCTCGGCCGGTGACGGCAGCAACAGGGCAAAGGCAAACAACGTGGCGGCGATGGCTCGCAGGTTCATGGCGTACGACTCCGGTTTGGACACCGCCAAGCCTATAGCGATTGCCCCGTTCAATTCGTTAACAGTTGTAAACACTGCGACGAGAAATGAACGGAGCCCCGCTGCTGCTTTAAAACGTCACGCCGGGGCCTTTATTTGGCAAACGCATACTCCCCGCCCTGCTCCACTGCCTTGCGATACGCAGGTCGCGCCTGGAATTTCTGCACCCACGCCGCCAGGTTCGGATAAGCCTGCAACTTGCCCTGGGCCTTGGCGATTTCACCGATAAAGCTCATCTGGATATCCGCGCCGCTCAGTTCATCGCCGAGCAGGTAGCTTTTATCCGCGAGCACGTCGTTCAGGTAACCGAGGTAGTTGGCCACTTCCGATTCGATACGCGGATGCAACGGCGCGCCAGCCTCGCCCAGGCGGCCGACGTAGAGGTTGAGCATCAGCGGCAACATGGCCGAACCTTCGGCAAAATGCAGCCATTGCACGTATTGGTCGTAGGTGGCGCTGGCCGGGTCCGGCTGCAG
Organism: Pseudomonas simiae; assembly: GCF_000934565.1. NCBI lineage: Bacteria > Pseudomonadati > Pseudomonadota > Gammaproteobacteria > Pseudomonadales > Pseudomonadaceae > Pseudomonas > Pseudomonas simiae. The sequence goes on from NZ_CP010896.1 coordinate 4,154,240, forward strand.
GCGGCCCTGGCCGTGGCGGCGGATCAGGTAGTCGATGATGGCGGCGGACTCGATCAGCACCCGGTCGCCGTCTTCGATCACCGGGGATTTACCCAGCGGGTTGATCGCCTTGAGTTCCGGTGGTGCGAGGTTGGTTTTCGGGTCGCGCTGGTAGCGCTTGATCTCGTAGGGCAGGCCGAGTTCTTCGAGCAGCCACAGGATGCGTTGCGAGCGTGAGTTGTTGAGGTGGTGGACGATGATCATTGAGTGCTCCGCGGGGCGAGAGGGGTGTCTTGGAAACAGACTACGCCAGCCTCCGCGAGTGCCGACAAATTATTTTCTGCGTGACAGACGCCGTGGTTACCATGGGGATCGGTTCGGAAGGGGACACACCATGGATCTGAAATTCAGCCACGTCGACATACTGGTCGAAAACCTTGAGGAAGCCTGTGCCTATTACGCACGCATCCTCAATGCACGCATCTCCAAGACCTTCGTGTGGGAACGCGGCGGCCTGCATGTGCGCTATGCCGTGGTGCTGATGGGGCAAGAACGCTTCATGCTGGTCCAGCCGATCGCCGGGAACCTGCGCGAACTGTTGGATGCTCACGGCGAAGGCATGATTTATCGCCATTGCTACACCACGCCGGACATCGAGATCGCCTATGACCAGCTGATCGCCGCGGGTGTGCAGCCTGAGAACGAGAACGGCGTGCCTCTGGCCCGCGAGCATCTGCAGTCACCTTCCGGGGGGCGCATTATCTGGCTGCCCAAACGCTTTGGGCATTTCTCCATGGAGATCCTGGAAGAGGCGACGCTGGAGGCGTTTATTCTGGAGGCGTTTGACTGATCGAGGCCCACGCCGCCTGCGCCAGCAATTGCGCGTAGTGATTCGGGCTGTGCTTGACCCGGCCGGATAACCACGCACGGGCGTAGCTTTCCGCCGAGCCGATGATCAGCGACAGCAACAATTCCGCCGGGATATGGCTGAACGCCTCACGGCGGCCTTCGCCGCTCATCCACTCGGTCAATTGCGCATTGCGCTGCTTGTTGCGGGTGAGCAGTTCGTCCTTGTGCGGGCCGTTGGCCACGGCGAAGCGGCTCTGGAACATAAAGCGTGCCCACTCGGGTTGCGCATCCACCCACTCCACATAACTGCGTACCAGCGCTTCCACCCCCGCCTGAGCGGTTTGTGCCTGCTTGAGGTGTTGTTCTCGCAGTGCGGCCTGATCGTCCAGCGCGGCAAAAAACAGCGCGGCGACGATACCTTCCTTGTTGCCGAAATGATGGTAGATGGCGCCCACACTGGTCTCGCACCGCGCGCGGATGGTTTCGATATTCGTCGCTTCAATACCGACTTCGTTAAAGCTGGCCAGGGCCTCGCGCAGGATGCTGCGCTTGAGGTCGCTGCGCCGGCTCGGGAAGGTGCGCTCGATCAGATCAGGTGCGTGCATGAAGTGGCTCGCCAAATGTGCGGAGTCTAAGGGTACAGCCGCCTGCAGAGAAGGCATGGCTTGACACTCGCGCAATTTACAGAATATTGTTCCGTTACAGAATATTATTCTGTTAACCCATTGCGAGGATAATCCATGAGCCAGTTTCTCAGCATGTTCAACAGTGTAGGCCCGGCAGCGTTCAGCCAAATGGCCTGCCAAGTGGCGCCCTACTTCAGCACCATCAACCCGGAAATCGCCGAACTGCGCCCTGGGCATGCCGTGGTCAACGTGCCGTTTCGAAAGGAAATCACCAATCACCTGGCCTCCGTGCATGCCATTGCGCTGTGCAACGCAGCGGAATTGGCGGGTGGGACGATGACGGACGTGTCGATCCCGTCAGGTGCCAAATGGATTCCCAAGGGCATGACCGTGGAGTATCTGGCGAAGGCCAAGTCAAACATCCGCGCCGTCGCGGATGGCAGCGGCATTGATTGGTCAACCGCTGGAGACAAGATCGTGCCGGTGGATATTTTCGATGAGGGCGAGGTGAAGGTGTTTACCGCGAAGATCACCATGAACGTGAAGATCGCCTGAGGCCGTGATGGCAGGCTCGGCCTTTGCCGAGCCACGCTTCAGCTCACCATCGACCACAGTGATGCCCCTACCCCGGTGATGCTCTCCCCCGCAATCAAACCGGCGGCAGCGGTGATCGCAAAGCGCTCGGTGAGGCTCGGCCAGCGGCAGCTCACCAGCCAGGTCAGTATCGCGCCCAGGGCCATCATCAGCGAGACCGAGGCCGGCAATACGAAGGCCAGGCCAAGGGCGGCGGCACTCGGAAGGAAGCGGGCACGATGGGCAGGCAACGTGCTGTCCAGCACACCCAGCACCACGCCAACCAAGCCGCCAATGGCAATCGCCCAGCGGATGCTGGTGGACAGAGAATCGAGTCCATGGGTGAGGGTTTGCGCCACGGCTTTCCAGATGGCGACCGCCGGTGCCGGCCATTCTTCGGTGAGCAGCATGGATTGCGGATCAGGGATCAAGGCCAGGTAGGCGAATACGCCGACAATGCTGCCGATGAAGATCCCCAGGATTTGCGCGATCACTTGCTTGTGCGGCGTGGCGCCAATGGCCTTGCCCACCTTGAAATCATTCATCAAGTCCGTGCATTGCCCGGCCGCGCCGCCGGCCGTGTTGGCGCTCATCAGGTTGATCGGCACCTGCCCCGGCGCGACGATGCCGAAGCTCAGCTGGGACAGTTGCCCGATGGCACCGATGGGCGGAATACCGGTGGCGCCCACCACGCGCGCGGCGACGGCGGCGAGGCAGATCGCCAAGGGAATAGTGAGCAACGCCATGCCCAGGTTGATACCGAACAGCAGCGCCTGCAGGCTCACCACCAGCACAATCGCCAACGCAAAACCGGCGGCCGGACCTGGCTTGGGCACTGTCCAAGTCGATCCACCGCTGGAGTGCGTTGACCGGTACAACGCCCACAAACGAATCGCCAGCGACGCCAAGGTGGAACACACCATCAAGCTCACGCCCGGCCACAGCAACCACTCCACCAGCGCAGCGAACTGCGGGCCGCTGCTGTCCGCAGGCAACGTGACCAGGTGTTGCGCCAACAACCAGGGGCCCAAGCCGCCCCAGGCGAGCAAAGCACCGAGCAGCAGAGTCAGGCCCACGCGAATGCCGATGATGCCGCCGAAGCCCACCAGCAGCAGCGAAGGGTCGGCGGTGAAGGTCAGGCGCTCCAACTGAGCGCTGGGCGACCAGCGCGGGAAGGCCCACATAAAGGTGTCCACCCACTTGACCAGCCCGGAGAGCAACGCGGCGCTGAGCAACACCTTCAAGCGCGTCGCGGCTTCGCGGCCGTGGTTATAGATGTGCAACAGGGTTTCCAAGGTGGCCATGCCTTCGGGGAATTTCAGCGCCTTGTCATTCAGCAGCGAGGGCCGTAGATACCAGGCGATCCAGATGCCCAGGAAACTCACCGAGAACACCCAGGCGATCATCGGGACGGCGTCCAACTGGTTGCCGGTCAACAAGGTATAGGCCGGGATCGGCGCCACCAACCCACCGGAAATGATTGACGCGGCGGCCGACGCGACGGTCTGGTTGATGTTGCTTTCGTGCAAGGTCCACGGCAGGTGCTCGGTGGAACGCTTGGCCACTCCCTGAAAGATGGCGTAGCCGATCAGTAGCGCGATGATCGACATGTTGAACGACCAGCCGATCTTCAACCCGGCATACACATTGGAAGGCGTAAGGAGGATGCCGAGGACACTGCCGGTGATGACCGCGCGCAAGCTCAGCTCGCGGGTGACGGGGCCGTGCGGGAGAGTCGTTGGCGGGGCTGAAGTCATGCGGAGTCCTTTCGGCGACGAAACGGGGCGACTTAGTAAGTGAGCCCTGGAGCGACCGAAGGTTCCTGCCATGAGGATCGGGACAATGTGGTGAGCGGGCTTGCCCCGCTCACCACAACACGCTTGCCCTTCACAAAATCCTGGTCAGCTCAGACGAAATCGCGCGGTGTTGTCGCTCAGCGCCTGGCTGCCTTTGCTCAGGGTGTCAGCCGCCTGGTTCACTGCCCGCGCACCGTCCAGTAAACGCCCTGCCGCCTGGTCCACTTGCTGGATATTACCGCTCACTTCATCCGCCGTGGCGGCTTGCTCCTCAACGGCGGTGGCGATCTGTGCCAGGGTGTCGGTGACGTGCTGCACCGCGCCGGCAATCTCGCCCAAACGGGTACCCAGCCCGGTGACGGATTGCGCATCCGTCAGCGCTTGCTCACACGCCGCGCCCATCAGGGCGACTGCCTGGCTGACCGTGGCGCGCAGGCTGTCGACAGTGCCGGCGATCTGCGCCGTGGAGGCCTGGGTACGTTGCGACAGGCTGCGCACTTCATCGGCGACCACGGCAAATCCGCGCCCCTGTTCACCAGCACGGGCGGCCTCGATGGCGGCGTTGAGCGCCAGCAGGTTGGTCTGTTCGGCGATGCCACGGATGGTGTCGACCACCGATTGAATCTGCTGCCCCTGCTGGCTGACCTGCTCCAGCGCATCGGCGGTGTCGGTCAGGCGCACGTTGAGTTGCTGGATGCTGGCTGTGGTGCGCTGGCTGTCGCGGCTACTGTCTTCGGCAATGCGCCGGGTCTGTTGGGCGCTGTCCGAAGCGTGCTCACAGCTTCTAGCGACGCCCAAAGACGTCGCGGCCAGTTGGGTGGCGGCGGTGGCAATCTGGCTGATTTGTTGTTGCTGGTCTTCGACTTCGGTGAGGGTGTTGCCCGATTGGGCGTTGAGGGTCAGCACTGCCGAACCCAGCTGCTGCGTCTCGTGATTGACTCCCAACAGGCTGGTGCGCAGTTGCACCACCGCCACGTTGAGCGCGGTGCTGATGGCCGCGAGTTCATCGCGCCCTTCCACCGCCACTTCGACACACAGGTTGCCGTCCCGCAGGGATTCGGCCAGGGTGGTGATGCCGCTGGCGCTGCGGCGGATCGAGGCTTGCAGGCACATGAACAGGTACAACGCGGCCAAGGCCAGCAGGCTGAACGTTGCTGCCACCGGCACGAATTTCTGCAACGAACGGTCACGGTAGTGGCCCAGGCGCGCATCCAGCGAGGCGAGGGACTGGTTGCGCAGCGCGCCCAGGCTGTCGAGCATGCCGTCGACACTGGTGTCGAAGGCCGCCGTGTCGAGTTTGATGGTGCCGCCGAACACGCCGTCGTCGAGCACTTTGAGTTCGCTGTCCAGGCGTTGCAGGCTGTTGTCGTACTGCGCCGTCCAGGGTTCAATACCCGCATATTGCTTGGCCTTGAGTGAGGCCGCCGCCTTGACCAATTGGTCCCGCGCATCGCCAATGCGACTGCGCAAATCGCGCATCTGCAAACGGCTCTGCAAGGTGAATTGACCCGAAGCAATGGACGCCTGACCGACACTGGCCATGCGGCCGATGCGCTCGATCAGGTCGGGGGTGTACTGGGTGGAAATCTGCATCAGCAGGTAGGTTTCCAGCCACGGGTCGAGGATCAGCCCGGCATCCAGGGTGATCTGCTCGCGCAAGATTTGCATCGCGGTCAGGGCCGAGGTGAAACGGTCGTAGCCATCCGGCCACCAGCCCACGGTACGCAGGGATTGGGAGTCCATGCCCTTGACCGTGGCCTGCAACGCGTCAAAGCGGGCCTGGATGTCCGCACTGGCGTTCTGGGCTTTGAGCGAATCGCCCAGGGCTTGCAGGCTTTGCAGGATCACCGGGAAATTGGCGTCGACCTTGTCCATCGCCGCCTTCGCCGCCGGGGTGGGCGCGTGCAGGATGTCTGCCGCTTTCCAGCGCGCGGCGAGGTTGCGTTGGGCCGTCAGTTGACCATCGAGCGCATCCAGGGCCAGCAGTTGCCGAACCCCGGACTGCTCGCTGGAAATCACGGTCAATTTGTCGCGATAGTCCGAACCGATCATCCACAGGCTACCCGCCAGGGGCAGCATGAACAGGAAGAACAGGATCTGGAACTTGCGCGCAAAGCCGAAACGCCCCAGCAGGCGGATACCGGGTGATAAAAGGCTGTGCATGTCCGACCACTCCCCAAAAACGACCCACGCGGTGCACCGCGGGGTGAAGCCTTGAAATGACTAACGGCAAAATGCCATGTCATTGATTAGCTTGGCTCAAGCAAGATACGGGCCGTGGGTAGTGGGGCTGGAAACAAGCGGGCTCGCGTGTTGAGCGTGCAAGTGCCGTGCTCGAAAATGGGGCAAAAGCACTCAGTGCTGAAGACGCCGCTGTAACTATTGGCGCAGTCCGTAGGAACAGCGGAATTACTTCCTGCTGATTAGCGCTTTTCTCCACGCTCACACTGAAATCTCCTAACACCACCGGAGATTCATCATGCCCGTACGTCCATTGACCAGTTCCGAAAACCGAACCTTCCGCGCAGCACGCTGGGCGGCACTGCGTTCACTCAACTACACCATCGACCAACTCAATGCCGGTAATGCCACTGTCGCCCGGGTTTGGATGGGCGTCGCCCATCCTCAGAATCTGCAGGAATTGGCGCGACGCCTGGGGCTGATTCGTACGGCGTTGAGCAACATTCATCAAAACCAGGTTTTTTATGACACAGACCCGCAGGCTGACTGGTTCGCCAAAGTAAACGTCAACCTTCAAGGCCCGGCGCACGTCATCACAGTCGCCCGCCCCTTCTTCGAGGCCCCGACGTATGGCAATGACTCCCGCGCCGGTACGCTTATCCACGAAACCAGCCATTTCCGCGATGTGCTGAACACTGACGACAATGCTGATGGACGCGACGCCTGCCTGCGCCTGGTTCAGCAGGCACAGCAACATGACGGGAACCTGAATGCCGTCATTAACAATGCCGACAGCTGGGAGTATCTGGTGGAAGACACCTATTGATCCAGGGCTGCGGCAATCGGAAAAAGCCTGTTTTCGGACAGGCTTTTTCATCCCCCACGATCAGGAGTTGAACATGGAACGTCGATTATTGATGCGCGCCTCACTGGCAGCGCTATACATGTTGGCGGCGCCGGCGCACGCGCTCAGTACTGCCGATGTTGAACCTCAAACGCTAAAAGAGTATGCCGTCACACTAAACGCCCATGCGAGTCATTTTCAGTGGCAGCAATTATGGAGAGCCACGCGTGAACATGGTTTTTTCAACAAAAACTCCCCCACGTACTTCACTGCACCCATGGCACAAGTACCCGACCTTGTGTCCACCGTTTTGAATAAGGCAACGACCGTTACACCCTTCGCGTCAACCCGCGCCACCTACCGCTATGACTTTGCAGACAAAGTAGGTTTATTCAACAACGTGGCCGTCACGGCACTGTGCGTTGATGTGGACTGGCGCACTCTGCACGAAGGCGCCGATGTTGAAGATGCCCACGCGATGCGATCGGTGAGCCTGTTGCTCGCCAAACCCTGCCCTTGATGCAAACAGCCACCCAAGATTCGCTTGGGTGGCTGTTCCTAGAGTGTTACAAAGCACTCGCCAACAAAGCGGCTTCCTTGCAACGTCGGGTGGAATAACGATCGCCGAAATTCCTCAAGTTGCTCTCGGCTGCGTTCCAGTCCGCCGCCACAACTTGCGCCCAGAACTTCGGTGTTCGGCTGGCAAGGTTGCCATATTGGAAGGCAACCGAGGCGATCACGGTTTGCATCGGAGCGGGTAATGCATCAAATGGGCGTCCGGCAGCTTTGCTGTAATCACTGGCCAGGCGCTCGATGAAGGGTGCCTTGTAGGCCTCGTCAATCCTGCGCGCATCCTCCGCACTGACATTCAGCGGCAGGCGTTCGAGGCATGCGACGGCTTCCGCACCGATCAACCCCAGGTAGGGTAAAAGCCGGTCACTGAGATCCTTGGGCAGCATAGTCAGGTCCTTTTGCTGGCCCAGGTCAAAGCCGGTGCCGATGGTGACGCCGCTACGGCTGTTTTCCGGATCAGGCACGTAACCACGTGTGGCGCTACCGCCTTCGAGCTGAGCGATGAAAGCCATATCTATCGAATTGTTGGGCATGGTGAGTTTCCTCTTGGGTTTAGGAAACTGCAGTCCATCACCCACGCCTCCCCCTCTTCAGAAGGTAAAACTTCCCCATCTTCATAGGTAAAGTTTCCTACTGATTATCCGCACGCATTACTTCCTAAGCTCTGACCAGCTCACATCACAAGGAGGTTAGGCCGATGGAACCGAAAGACCTGGAACACATCGATGTTCGACAACTCCCCCACTCCCTTCAGGTGCTGGTTGCCTGTATCGGTATGGAAAACGCGTTCCGCCTGACCTGCGTATATGGCGGTCGCCCCAAGTACATCCCCAAACACGCACAACGTACTTCGCTGGCGCTGATTTTATCGCCGGAAGCCTTACGGGCCTTAATCAATGACTTCGCAGGTATTTCTTTGGAGATACCCAAGTCCGACCATTTTTTTCGGCAGATCCGTAATCAGAATATCCAGATGGGTATTTCCGATGGCATTTCACGAAGTGTATTAGCCGAGAAGTACGGACTGAGCCTGCGGCAAATCGCCAATATTCGCCGCCAAGACATTTGCATTCATCGGTAATTACTTCCTACTGAATCACAAAGTGCCACATGGATAAATTGAAGTTGCGCACTTTCGCGCACTCAAGATAAGGAAATTAAAAATGCCAGATATTGATAAAGGTCTCATTGGAGGCGTGATCGCCGCACTCCCACTGGACAAGATGATTACCGGGCCGCTGATGGCAATGATCCAGGCCCAAGTCGCTGCCAGTAAAGCGTATGCGGACTTTCTCATGGGCGTGTGTATCCAGGCCGGCAAGGCCGTTTCGGTACAGTTTGACTATGACGAAACCCTCGTCGATGAGCAGGGCATCTACAAAGGCACGGTCAGCAAGACCATGCGCATTCCGCTGCTGGCTGCGATCAGCCACCCCAACATCACCATCGAAGAAGGCAGCATCGAGTTTGAGCTGACCATCACCCAAATGGCCGAGGACACCAGCTCCAATGATGTTTCCGGCAGCTTCGACGCCAAGATGGGCTGGGGTCCTTTCAGCGTTTCGGTCAAAGGTGCCGCCAGCCACAAGTCATCCCAGACACGTAAGACAGATACCCGCGCACGCTACGAAATCAAGACCAAAATCGTTCGCCAAGACCCACCGGAAGCCTTGATGCGCGTCATCGATTTCCTCACCGATGCCGCCACCAAGCCGGTCACTCTGCCGAGCGCCACTCCAACCAGCCCGACTGAGCTGCCAAAAGCAGGGGTGCTTCCACTGCCTGACGCCAAGCCTGCGGAAAAAACCAAATAGTCCCACCCCGCCCCGTCCCTCTGGGCGGGGCAACCCACTCGACTTGAAAGGAGCTCACCATGGCATTTTTTTCGCGCCCCAAGGAACCCATGTCGGCCAGCGACTTGAGCCACATCACCCGCGGGTTGCAGCAGGCCGCAGCGGCCACGCATAACTTGATCGCCCATCAATACATTGCGCTGTTCGACCAGTTCTTCGACTACAACGCTGAGGACCTGGGCACGCCAATGAAAGCCAAGATGGTGGAGATTTCGCTGACCGAGGGACATACCATCAGCGTACCGCTGATCGCACTGGTCGCGCCGAAGGGTTTGGCGCTGCACAAGATGGATGTAGACCTGTCGGTAAAAATGCACAGCACTGAGGTGCAAAAAGCCAGCCACGACCTGGAGAACGGCGACCTCCACAGCGAGAAGTTTTTCGTGACCTTTGGCGCCACCAAGCGTGAGGGTCAGGAACGCGATCCCGATGAGGTGCAGATTCGTATCGAGTTCAAGGCGTGCGAGCCACCGGAGGCGATCAACCGAATCATCGAGGAGTACACCCATTTGATCAGCCCCATCGCAAACCCGCCAGGTCCGTCCCCTATCACCGAACAGCCCACCGCACAGGCCCCTTCGGACTTCGCCCCCTAAAGGCGCTTAAAAGGACCTATTGCATCACCTTGTACCGGTCGAAATTATTGATGTGATCATCCAGATTATCCTCAAGCATCATCCGGTACTGGTCACAGAAGTACTTCAACATCGCCTCCCGTGCATCGGCCATTTCCGCGCCGGACTTGAAGTTGCGCGCGCTGGCCCAGGCATTGAAGCGCGTGGTGCCGAACATCATCGAGGCGCTGACCTGGCCGAGGTTTTCGTGAGCCTGCAGCTGCTGGTTCGACAGTTCGATGTGCGCGTCGGCGCGGTCGTAGAAAGTGAGGTCGGTGGCGTCGGCCATTGTCGGTGTCCTAGGTCATCAGGTTTGAATGAAGGGGTATCAGGCCAGTAACGCGGCAATCCATCTGGCCTGTTGGGCAATCTCTTGTCGCTTCTCTTGCGACACCGCCTGCCGAGCGCGCTCGAAGCTGGACAGGGTCTTGTGCTTCTGGCGCAACATGCGTTGCCACTTGGCGATGAACGCCGGACTGCGGGCTTGCATTTGCAGCGGCCCGAAGTACAGCTGTTCAGCAGTGTAAGCCACTGGCCCAGCGCGCTCGGCGACGATGATTTCGTAGTAGAAACGGTTCTCCAACAGCAGCTCTTCACTGAGGATCGTATAACCGTTATCCATCAGCCATTGGCGCAGCGGTTGCTCGCCGCCGTTGGGTTGCAGGATCAGGCGTTCCTGGCCGCTCAGGTGCTGCTTGCCGCTTTCGAGGATGTCGCGAATCGTCTCGCCGCCCATGCCGCAGAGGCTGATCGCGGTGATACCGTCATGAGGTTCGATGGCCGCCAAGCCATCGGCCAGGCGCACCGTGATCTGTTGCTCCAGGCCGTTGTCGCGCACGCTACGTTGCGCCGCCTGAAAGGGCGTGGTCGCGACCTCCCCCGCCACGGCTGCCGTGATCAGGCCGCGACGCATCAACGCCACCGGCAAATAACCGTGATCGGAGCCAATATCGGCCAGGCGCGCGCCAGCCGGTACGTTGGCGGCGACGCGCTCCAGGCGTTTGGACAAAGTGTGTTCGTTCAACGGCCCTGCTCCCCCGAAAAACGATCCCGGCTGTTCGTCAGGTGCAACACCATGGCCGCGCGGGCAGCGTCCGGGTCCTGGCGTTTGATCGCGTTGAAGATCGCCTCATGTTCCAGGTTCGCCAACTGGCCCAGCTTGGCAAAGTCGGCGCCGCCACGTTCATCGCCTTTCACCTGGGTGCGCGGGATCATTGCATTGCCCAGGTGCAGCATGATTTCGGTGAAGAAGGTATTGCCGGTGGCCTCGGCGATCAACTGGTGAAAGCGTTTGTCTTCCTCCACGCAGCTGTCGTTGTTGGCCAGGGAGGCCTGGTAGTCATCGAGTGCCTGGCGCATGTGGTCCAGCTGTTCGTCGGTGCGGCGCAATGCCGCCAGCGCGGCGGCTTGCACCTCTAGGCCCAGGCGCAGTTCGAGCATGTTGCGCACGCTGGCCACCGTGTCCACATGCAGGCGCAAGCCCTGCTGGGCCTGTTGCGCCAGCACGAAGGTGCCGATGCCGTGGCGGGTCTCGACCAGCCCGGAGGCCTGCAATTTGGAGATCGCTTCGCGCACGACGGTTCGGCTCACACCGTGCTCAAGCACGATGGTGGATTCCGAAGGCAGCTTTTCGCCGGGTTTCAATTGGCCGAGCAGAATGCGCTGGGTCAGCACATCGACCACGCCCTGGGCCAGGTTGGTGGAGCGTTTACGCAGGGGGATTCCACTTTCGATGGGCATTGCAACAGGTCCACGGGGTTGAGCTGCGGGGAGCTTAACACCCAGCCCGGCGCCAAGCGTGGGTTGATTGAAAAAACCCACAACTTGTATGACAACCAAACTTATCGTTCACGCTCACAGATACCCTCCTCACGCTCTTTGCCGGTAAAAATCTCGCTCAAGAACCCGCACCGCGCCCAATAAACACGCTATAAATAACCGGAATATCTGTTCTACCCACCGCGTTATAAGAAGAAAAACACTCCCCAGCGGATTGCGGTCGCAAGAAACCTACTTGTATGATGTCTATCAACAAGACACGCAAACCCGCATAAAAATAATCAGGGGGAGTTTTGAATTGTGAACAATTCAAGCCATGCATCTGCCGCTCCACACCGTGATCCCGTCCTCGCGCGCGCCGTGAGCAAAGTGAAGAGCCATGTGCTCCCACTGTTCGTGATCATGTTCATCCTCAACTACATCGACCGGGTCAACATCGGCTTTGTGCGCACGCACATGGAGCATGATCTGGGCATCGGCGCGGCCGCCTATGGTTTCGGCGCCGGGTTGTTCTTCATCGGCTACGCCCTGTTCGAAGTGCCGTCCAACATGCTGCTGCAAAAGGTCGGCGCACGTCTCTGGCTGACCCGCATCATGTTCACCTGGGGCATCGTCGCCACGCTGATGGCGTTCATCCAGAACGAAACCCACTTCTATATCCTGCGCTTCCTGCTGGGTGTGGCCGAGGCCGGCTTCTTTCCTGGGGTGATCTACTACTTCACACGCTGGCTGCCTGGCGCGGAACGCGGTAAAGCCATTGCAATCTTTTTGAGCGGCTCGGCGGTTGCGTCGCTGATTTCCGGCCCGCTTTCAGGCGCGCTGTTGCAGATCGAAGGCTTTGGTTTCCATGGCTGGCAATGGATGTTTGCCATTGAAGGCCTGGCCTCGGTGGCACTGGGGTTCTTTGTGTGGTTCTGGCTGGACTCGAAACCCCACGACGCCCAGTGGATGACCCGCGAAGAGCAGGACGCGCTGGTCAACGCCATCGACCAGGAGCAGCGCGACCGTGAAGCCCTCACCACGGTCAAACCGACCCTCGGCAAACTGCTCAAGGACCGCCAGATCCTGCTGTTCTGCGCACTGTACTTTTGCATCCAACTGACGATCTATGCCGCTACCTTCTGGCTGCCGAGCATCATCAAGAAGATGGGTGACCTCACGGATGTGCAGGTCGGCTTCTTCAACTCGATCCCGTGGCTGATCTCGATCATCGCCATGTATGCCTTCGCCTCGCTGTCTGGCAAATTCAAGTTCCAGCAGGCTTGGGTCGCGGCGGCGCTGTTGATTGCGGCAGCGGGCATGTTCATGTCTACCACGGGCGGGCCGATCTTTGCCTTCGTGGCGATCTGCTTCGCGGCCATCGGTTTCAAGTCGGCGTCGTCGCTGTTCTGGCCGATACCCCAGGGTTACCTGGATGTGCGCATTGCCGCCGCGGTGATCGCGCTGATCAACTCCATCGGCAATCTGGGCGGCTTCGTCGCCCCCACCACCTTCGGCTTCCTGGAACAGACCACCGGCTCGATCCAGGGCGGCCTTTACGGCCTGGCCGGCACTTCGTTGCTGGCCGCGATCCTGGTGTTTTTCGCCAAGACCTCGCCCTCTGCCGTTCCGATTTCACCGAGCGCCGAGCCAACAAACGCCGCCCTCAGCAAACCTCTTTGAGCCTATTCAGGAACTTGCCATGACTACGCCCGTCGTTACTCACTTTCAGGTCATCCCCGTCGCCGGCCATGACAGCATGCTGCTCAACCTCAGCGGCGCCCACGGCCCCTACTTCACACGCAATATCGTGATTCTCAAGGACAGCTCCGGCAACACCGGCGTGGGCGAAGTGCCCGGTGGCGAGCGCATCCGCGAAACCCTGGAAGACGCTCGCAGCCTGGTGATCGGCCAACCCATTGGCCAATACCAGCGCATCCTCAACCAGATGCGCAGCACCTTTGCCTCCCGCGACGCTGCCGGTCGTGGCTTGCAGACCTTTGACCTGCGTATCACCATCCACGCCGTCACGGCCATGGAAGCCGCGCTGCTCGACCTGCTGGGTCAATTCCTCGACGTCCCGGTGGCGGCCTTGCTCGGTGAGGGGCAGCAACGCGACGCGGTAAAAATGCTCGGCTACCTGTTCTATGTCGGCGACCGCAGCGCAACCCCTCTGGCCTACCGCAACGAAGCCGACAGCGACGATGAGTGGTTCCGCCTGCGTCACGAAACAGCCCTGACGGCCGACGCCGTGGTGCGCCTGGCTGAAGCCGCCAAGGCCAAGTATGGTTTCAACGACTTCAAGCTCAAAGGCGGCGTGCTGAGCGGCGACGAAGAAATCCAAGCCGTCACCGCCCTGGCCGAACGCTTTCCGGATGCCCGCATCACGCTCGACCCGAATGGCGCCTGGTCATTGAAAGAAGCCATCCGGCTGTGCCGCGACCAGCACCACGTACTCGCCTACGCAGAAGACCCTTGCGGCGCCGAGAACGGCTACTCGGGCCGCGAAGTCATGGCCGAATTCCGCCGCGCCACGGGCCTCAAGACCGCCACCAACATGATCGCCACCGACTGGCGTGAAATGGGCCATGCGATCCAACTGCAATCCGTCGACATCCCCCTCGCCGATCCGCATTTCTGGACCCTGCAAGGCTCGGTACGCGTGGCGCAGATGTGCCATGAATGGGGCCTGACCTGGGGCTCGCACTCCAACAACCACTTCGATATTTCCCTGGCGATGTTCACCCAGGTAGCCGCCGCGGCCCCTGGCGACATCACCGCCATCGACACCCACTGGATCTGGCAGGACGGTCAACACCTGACCAAGGCGCCACTGAAAATCGAAGGCGGCTACGTGAAAGTGCCAAACAAGCCAGGCCTGGGGGTGGAGATCGACATGGACGCGGTCGCCAAGGCCCATGAGGTGTACAAAGGCATGGGCCTCGGCGCGCGGGATGACAGCGTGGCGATGCAGTTTCTGATTCCGGGGTGGCGCTTCAACAACAAGCAGCCGTGCCTGGTGCGCTGATTCAGAGGTTTGTAGGGGCGGGCTTGCTCGCTCCTGCAATCGGCCGCACAGTCAGCTCAATCCCTGGCGCCAGCATCAGCTTCTGGATCATTTCATAGCGCGTCTTTGCCCCCTACCCTTTCTGGTCGGTTTTATCGCGCCCCCACAGACTCAGGTAAGCCGTGATACCCGTACGCACGAAATACATCCGGTAGCCGGGCCCGACAACCATTGGGTGGATACTATGAGGGCTTGTTTCCCCCGCGTTTAAAGCACCCGATCAAACAAAGGCGCCACGTCATACCGCCGCTTCAACATCTGCGCATCCACCAAAAAATCCGCCGTGGCCTGGGCCTCGCTGATAATCGTCGGCGAGATCGGCAGCACCTTGATCGCGTCGCGCTTGAACCACACCTTGGCGATTTCCGGCGCCGACTGGTTGGCCTTGGACCAGGCTTCGGCGTACTCATCGACGTGGGTGTTGCTCCACTGACGGGCGCGGGTCAGGCGGGCGATGAAGTCCTTGATGATCGCGCTTTTCTGCGCCAGGGCCGGCTCGTAGGCGACGATGTAGGTCGGTGCGCTCATTAGGCCCTTGGCGTTGCGGATCAGGGTGCTGCCTTCTTTTTCCTGCAGCGACACGTAGGGTTCCCAGGTGCCGAAGGCGTCGATGTCGCCCTGGGTCAGCGCCAGGCTGGCCTCTGCCGGCAGCAGGTATTTGAAGTTGACGCTGCTGCGCGGCACACCGGCTTCATCCAGCGCCCTGTACGCCAGTTGCTGGCTCCACGAGCCGTTCCAGATGGCGACGGTCTTGCCTTTGAGGTCAGCCACCGAGTGAATGCCCTTGCGCGCTACGATACCCACACCGTCGAGGCTGGTCTGGGTGCTGGCGACCACTTTGACCGGCGCACCATTGGCGGCCAGGCTGATCACCGGGGTGTCGCCGACGATGCCCACATCCAGCGCGCCGCTGGCCACGGCCGAGGCCACCGGCGAGCCGGTGTTGAACCGTTTGAAATCGATTTTGTACGGCAGGTCTTTAAGCTCACCCGACAGCTCCAGCACGATACGGTTGGAGAAAAACTGATCACCCACGGTGAGGGTCAGCGGCTCGGCGGCTCCGGCCGACGTTCCAGACAGTGCAAGAGAGGCCAGGCCCAGCAAGGACAGCAGTGTTCGACGGTTGATCATGGAAAATCCCACAGGGTTGGAGGGTTGGTTCAACCATCTGTGGGTATGCAGTCTGGCCGTTTGACGTAGAAGCTAACGCAATAAAAGCGCAGGGTTTAATACTGTTGGGCACTATCGATAGAACCGTCGTACAGCTCGCTAGCTGCTTTTCGTATTAAAAACTTTGCCGCACCTGAGTTAGGGTGGCCGTACCAGACCACTGGACCCCAGCACCTGAACCATTTTCTGCAAGGTCCATTGCATGTCGATTCCCACTTTGAATATCTGGGGCACACCGCCCACCGCCCGCTACGAACAACTGGCCGCGCCGTTTCGTCCCCTCTTTGCGCAGATTCTCGCGCAGGCGGCGGTGGCGGATCAGACACGCGGCAGCCTCGCCACCGTGATCCAGCAACTGAACGCCTTGGGCTTGCCGCGCTGGCGTCTGCCGGCCAGTTACGGCGGCCAGGATGCGACGCTGGTCGAATTGCTGACGTTGCTCACGGAACTGTCCGCCGCCGACTCCAACATCACCCAAGCCCTGCGTGGGCACTTCGGTTTCTGCGAAGACGTGCTCAGTGCCAAGGACCGGGTTTGGCGCGCCAAATGGCTAGACCGGCTCGGCCAGGGCGCCCTGCTCTCCCCCGGCAGCACCGAAGTCGGCAACCAGACCCGCGGCGATTTCGAAACCCGCCTGCACCGTGACGAAGCTGGCGCCTTGCGCATCAGCGGCAGAAAGTTCTACACCACCGGCGCGCTCTACAGCGACCTGATCAACACCATCGCCACCGGCGAAGACGGCACGATCTACAGCGTGGTCGTCGACCTCAAGGCCCCCGGCGTGCAGATCGTCGATGACTGGAACGGTTTCGGCCAACGCCTCACCGCCAGCGGCACCTGCATCTTCGACAACGCGCCCGTGGTGGACGACGACGTACGCCTCACCCAACAGCGCTTTGGCCACGGTCAATCGTTCTTCCAGCTCTACCACCTCAGTACCCTCGCCGGCATCGCCCGCCGCGCCGCCCTCAGCGGCGCCGAAGAACTCCGCCAACGCGCGCGCACCTTCACCACCGGCAATGCCGACACCGCCGGCCAGGACGTGCAACTGCTGCAAGTGATCGGCGAAGTCGCCAGCCAGGCCTACGCTGCGCAAGCCATCGCCCAGCAAGCGGCGCAACGGCTGGAGCACACCGCGCAGTATGTAATCGCCCATGACCAACCGTTGCACGATGACGATCCGCAGGTCGCGCTGGCTGAGTTGGAAGTGTGCCTGGCCGTGAACCCGGTGGTGGATGCGACACTGGCGGCCACCACGGCGCTGTTCGATGCACTGGGCGCCAGTGCCACCGCCAGCAACAAGGCGCTGGACCGGCTGTGGCGAAACGCGCGAACCCTGGCGAACCACAACCCGCGCGTGTACAAGTCGCGGATTGTGGGCAATTACCTGGTGAATGGGATCCTGCCGCCTGCGCAGTGGCGGGTGGGTGTGGCACAGGTATAACGGCCAGAGGTCACAGACACCCCGCTGTGCCCTGGTTCATCAGGACTTCCAGCGGGGTTTGCATGGTCGCTCTCCGGTTGTTTGCGGCGAGTGCATCGCACTGCAAAACAGTGTGCGACGGGGCAACACCGCTCGTAATCCTACTTGGGTATGGGCCGTGTATACCTTAGTTTGCAGGCTGGCTCACAAACTCCAGCACCCGCGCCAGCATCCGATCACAGGCCTGCAACTGCGCCACGCTGATAAACTCGTCCGGCTTGTGCCCCTGCTCCATGCTGCCCGGCCCGCACACCACCGTGGGAATGCCGGCCTGGTCAAACAATCCGCCTTCAGTGCCAAAGGCCACGGTGGCGAACTCCCGCGAGCCACAGAACTGCGCCACCCACTCGGCGGCCTGGCTTTCCAGCGACGTGGCCAACCCCGGATAGCTGGACAACTCGCTGAGGCTGATCGCCGATTGCTCGCTCACCGCCCGCATCGCCGGCAACAGGGTTTGCTCGGCGTATGCCTGCAATTGCCGGGCAACCTGCCAGGGATCCTGGGCGGGCAAGGAACGCACTTCGAAATCGAAACTGCAGTCCTGCGGAACGATGTTCAGTGCCTTGCCGCCGTTGATCAGGCCGGTCTGCACCGTGGAAAACGCCGGAGCAAAGCGCTGATCCAGATGCGGCGGCGCCTTGAGCGTTTCGCCGAGCCGCACCAGTTCGCTGATCAAACACGCGGCGTATTCAATGGCATTTACGCCCGCCGGCGCATAGGCCGAATGGCACGCCGCTCCATGCACGTGGCAACGCATCGCCAGTTTGCCCTTGTGGCCGAGTACCGGCTTGAGTTCGGTGGGTTCGCCGATCACGCACAGCAGCGGTTTGACCGGTTGCTCATGGAATCGCTCGATCAGCGAACGCACACCCAGGCAACCGACTTCTTCGTCATACGACAGCGCAATGTGCACCGGCATGCGCAGCGAAGCCTTCACCAGGGCCGGCACGCACGCCAGCACACAGGCGATATAGCCCTTCATGTCCGCCGTGCCACGGCCGTACAACTTGCCGTCTTTCTCGGTGAGGTCAAACGGCGCCACGCTCCAGCGCTGCCCCTCCACCGGCACCACGTCGGTATGCCCGGACAACACGATGCCGGGCACTTCTGCCGGGCCGATAGTCGCGAGCAGGTTGGCCTTGCTCTTGTGTTCGTTGTACACCAACTCGCAGGCCACACCGTGGTCCTGCAAATACGTGCGCACAAAGTCGATCAGGGCCAGGTTGGATTCGCGGCTGGTGGTGTCAAAACGCACCAGTTGCGCCAGCAGTTCGCGGCTGTTCATCGATCGTCTCCGGGTACGGCGTAGCCGGGTGCGATCTGCGGGTTGATGGCACGGTCGATGTAGGCCTGCAACTGCTCGCGATAAGCCTGCCAGAGCTGGTCGAGGGCGCCGATGGGGTCTTCATCCGCCCAGTCCACCCGCAGGTTGACGATGGGCCACAAGAGGTCATCCACCACCACCAGTGCCGCCGAATGCACCGGCCCGGCTTCACCACCGCCAGCCACACCGGCGTGCATCGCCGCCAGCAAGCGGTCGGCCAGATGCCCGGAGGCTTTTTCGAAAGCAGCCACCATGGCATCGATCACAGCAGGATGGGCGAGCATATTCCCCGCCGCCACACACTGCTCGCCACTCACCGCATGGTGGATGCCCAGGGTCTGCGCGCCGCTGAAATGCGCCGTGCGGCCTGCGTTATCAATCACCGTCACCTGGCGATATTCACTGTGATCCTGCCCAGCCAAGGCGGCCAGCGCCTCACTCGGCGCCACCCCCTGTTCCAACAGGTCCAGCACCTGCGGCCCCAGGCTCGGCAAGGTGATGTTCTGCGACGCCACTGCCCCTACGCCGGGCCGCAGCCACGGGCAACGCGCGCCCACGGCAATGCTCGAAGAGCTGATGGCGATGCCCAACTGGCCCGTCTCGGCGCAGCGGGCGACAACGGAAAAAGTCATGTGGAGTCCTCAGTCGAGCACGGAAGGGTCTGCGTCGATCATCAACTGCTTCATTTCTTCAAAGTGCCGGCGCGAGAAATCGGCAATACCTTCCCAGCCGCGCGCGGTTTTTTCCGCCACTTCATCGGACAACACCCGCAACGGCTGCCCGGTGGACCAGGCGGTGACGAGGATCTGGCAGGCGCGCTCCAGGGTCCAGATATCGTCAAAGGCTTCACCGATGGAGCCGGCCGTGACCATCACGCCGTGATTGCCCATCAGCAGCCGACTCTTGCCATCCAGCAGCCCGGCCAGGCGTGCGCCTTCGGCCTCGGTGTCGGCCATGCCGCCGTACAGTTCGTCCACCGCCACGCGGTTGAAATAACGCGCGGTGTTCTGGTCGATCGGCGGGATATGCGGCTTGGCCAGGCACGCCACTGCCGTGGTGTAGACCGGGTGCAAGTGCAACACCGCGCGGGTCTGCGGCAACAGGCGATGGATCTGCCCGTGGATCGACCAGGCGGTGGGGTCCACGTTCGGGTGATCGGCACAGGCCGAATCATCGGCGTTCAACAACAGCAGATCGCTCGCGCGAATACGTGAAAAGTGCTTCCACTTCGGGTTGAGCAAAAACTGTTTGCCATCGGCCGACACCGCAGCACTGAAGTGGTTGGCCACGGCTTCGTGCATGCCCAGGTGCGCGATGATGCGAAAGGTCGCCGCCAGGTCGATGCGCGCCTGTTCTTCGTGGGATAACGCCATGAATCGGTCTCCGCAGGGCGCGGCCGCACGCGAATGCGGCACGCGCTGATAGGTTTACTTCGGCATCAGCGCCGCGATGTCGGCATCGGTCGGTGCCTGGAAGTTGTACTTCTTAAGCAAGGCGGCGTATTCCGGCGTGGCGCGGTATTTTTCCAGGCCGTCGAGCAAGGCCTTCTTCACCGTGTCATTGCCCTTCTTCACACCAAAGCCGTTCAGCACCGGGTAGATCAGCGTGTCGGAGGAAATCACCACGCGGCTGCCGAGCTTGTCGATCACGCCACGGGCCACGGCGGCGTCGGTGATTTGCGCTTCTACCGCGTGGGCCAGCAGGGCCTGGGTGGTCTGCGGGTCGGTGCTGTATTCGCTGATCTGGATCGGCTTCAGTCCCTTGGCCACGCAGTACTCGGTGGACAGCTTGTTCATCTGCGCCAACCACGAGGTGGCGCCCATGGAGCCGATCTTGTGGCCGCAGAACTCTTCCGGGGTCTTGGGCTGGAAGCTGCTGTCCTTGAGGGTGAGGATCGACTCACCGCTCTTGAGGTAAGGGATCATATCGATGACTTTGACCCGTTCCGCCGTGATGTACATCGACGAGTTGGTCACATCGAAACGCCCGGCCTGCAGGCCGGTGATCAGGTTGGGGAAACGCGTGTCGAGGGTTTCGACCTTGCGGCCCATGACCTTGCCCAAGCCGTCCATGAACTCGATGTCAAAACCTGCGGGCTTGTTGTTATCCATGTACTCATAAGGGAAGAACGTCACGTCGGAGCCGGCGATGATCTTGCCGTCCTGCTGGAACGCCGAAGCTGCCAACGAAGTCATCGCAACCGCGGCGCCCAGCAGGCACACGGCAAGGGGACGAATACTTTTACGAAACGCTGTCATGGTGATTACCTGCAAGGTTTTTGGGAGGTTAGGCAGTGGCGGAATCTTGGCCGGCCTGTTGCACGAAGAACGAGGCGCCACTGGGCTTCTGCGGCAAGCGCATGTGGTTGTCCGTGGAACGCACCAAGCCGCTTTCTTCACCGGCCACCAACAGGCCGGCGTGTGCACTGGGCAATGGGTTTTCGCCGAATGGCAACGCGTCTTCAGCGGCGTACACGCTGATGAAGAGGGTCCGCGGCAGTTCGGTCTCGTTTGGGCTGGAGGCATGCAGCAGACGGGTGTGCATGAAGCACACGGAGCCAGCGGGGCCGTAGCAGGCCACCGGGTGCTGGCAGTGCGCGTCAACGACGGCGTCGTCCACGGAACCGGTGAAACGCTGGTGCTGCCAGTGCGACCAGAGCGGGCCCTTGTGGCTGCCGGGGATCACGTTCAGCGGTCCGTTTTCAGGGGTCACTTCGCTGACCATCAGCAAGGCGGTGACGATGTCGTCGTTGCTGTGGGGCGTGAACAGGAAGTCCTGGTGCCACTTCACCTGAGTCGCAGTGTGGGGCAGTTTCGAGTTGATCTTGCTGTGGTGAAAGCGTGCGCCATTGGCGCCGATCAGCTGCGCGGAAATCGCCGCCATGCGCGAGTGCAACGCCACGCGCTCATAGGCCGCCGAGATCTCGGTGGGCGAACTGACCCGGCGCAGCGACGGGTGATCGGCGCGGTGGTCGCCCTCCAGGTCAAAGCGCTCGCGGCCATCCACGGTGGCGCCCCAGCCCTGCGAGTGGCCGCGGCTTTCTTCGACCCACTGGTCGAAGTCGTGTTGCAGCTCAGCCACTTCCGCCGATGACAGCACGCCTTCGACCACCAAGAAACCGTCACGCTGGAATTGTTCGATTTGCGCTTGCTCGATCATGTTGTGTGTCCTGAACGTTGAGGGGGTCACGCCAACGAGACGTCCTTGAGGAACGCCTCCACGCGTGGGTTGTGTCCGCTGCGCAGGGCGCCCGGCGTGTCGTCGCAGACCACGCGGCCCTTCTCCATGAATACGATGCGGTCGGATACCTTGAAGGCGAAGTTCATCTCGTGGGTGACGATCACCATGGTGATGCCCTCCTCGGCCAGGGCTTCGATGACTTGCAGCACTTCGTTGACCTTCTCCGGGTCGAGCGCCGAGGTGGGCTCGTCGAACAGCATGATCTGCGGGCGCATCATCAAGGCACGGGCAATGGCCACGCGTTGCTGCTGGCCGCCGGACAGCTGGTGCGGGTACTTCCAGGCGTGGTCGAGCATGCCGACCTTGTGCAGCAGTGCGTAGGCCTGCTGCTTGAGTTCGACGGTCGCGCCCAGGCGATGGTATTTCGGCGCCATCAGCAGGTTGTCGAGCACGGTCAGATGCGGGAACAGGTTGAAGCTCTGGAACACCATGCCGATGTTCAGGCGATGCTCGGCGTGCTCGATGTACTGGGGTTTCTGCGCGCCGACTTTATTCAAGTGAATGAACGGCTGGCCGTTGATCCTGATTTCGCCGTTGTCCAGTTGTTCAAGGCCATTGAGCAGGCGGATCAACGTAGTCTTGCCGGAGCCGGACGGGCCGATCACCGACACCACTTCACCGGGCTGTATTTGCAGGTTGACCGAGCCCAGCACCTCGATATCGTTGTAGGCCTTGTGCAACCGCGCAGCTTGCAACGCGGGCTCGCCGTGGGTGACCGGACGCGCCAAGGCTGTGCGCTGCTGGCTGGCCAGGGCCAGCACCGCCGCATCGGGAACACGGGAGACGTTGCGCTCGTTGACGTCGAGAAAGCGCTCCAGGCGTTTGAGCAGGAAGTCGAACACCGTGACGATAAACACGTAGAAGAACGCCACCGCCGCCATGGTCTCGATCACCAGGAAGTTCTGCGAATACAGGCGCTGGCCGACCATCAGGATTTCAGTCAGGGAAATCACCGACACCAGGGAGGTGAGCTTGACGATGGAAATGTATTCGTTGGCCAGCGATGGCAAGGCCACCCGCAGTGCCTGGGGAATCACCACGCGCCATTGGGTGCCGAAAAACTTCAGGCCCAGCGCCCGCGCTGCTTCGGCCTGCCCTTTGGGAATCGACAGCAGTCCACCGCGATGGATCTCAGCCACGTAGGCGGTTTCGCAGATCACCAGCGCCAGCAGGCCGGACCAGAAAGGGTCGGCCAGGATCGCCGAGGTGCCGGGCAACGCTTGCGGCAGGTTGTAGATAAAAATCAACAACACCAGCAGCGGCAGGCTGCGGAACAGCCAGATATAGCCACGGGCCGGCACACTGAGCAGGCCATGCCTGGACTGCTTGGCCAGCGCCAGCAGAAAGCCCAGGCCAATGCTCAAGACCCAGGTCAGGGTACTGAGCTTGATCACCGTCCACGTCGCCCGCCAGAACTCGGCATCGCCCAGCAAACCAAACATGTAATTCCAGTCGAATGTCATCGTCGCTGTGCCCTGAGAAATTGATCTACATCGATGGGTTCAGAGTCGTGGGGGGAGGCACTTGGGGTCAATTCGTAAAAGCCGGGGCACTGGGTAGGCAGAACCTATGCAGCGACATTACAGTGATAAGCCGGCTTGCCCCGCGCCAGCGCGGGGCAAGCCCGCTCACCACCAGGTGATAGGTGCCCCTTTGTGGAGCATCCTCAATTCACACCGGTCAGCGTCCGCACCGCATGGGGGTCGAAAAAGCTCGGCGGCGCCATGCCGGGGATGTACTGGTCGGACACGAACATGCGGCAACGCTCGGCAAACGCCGACACCACGCGCGACAGCTGAGTGTTGCTGGCCGTGGCGTAGCCCAGGCGCATCGGCCGGTGTGCGCCGGCCAGACGCAGGCGGATCACGCGCTTGCCGTCCTGGGACAGGTTCGATTTGGGTCGCGCATTCGCAAAGGAATAGCCGATGCCATTGCCCACCATGGCACGCACCGTTTCGAGGTTGGTGGAGCGCATGATGATGTTCGGCGTAGTGCCGGCCTGGATGAACAGGCTGAGGAAATAGTCGCGGCTCCACGGAGTGTCGAGCAGCACCACCGGGTAAGCCTCAAGGTCTTGCATGCTGACGGCCGGTGAATTCGCCAGCGGGTGATACTCGCCGACCATCACGTACGGCGGCAGCTGCGCCAGGGGTTGGAAGTCGATGTCCGGGCTGGTCACCAAGTCGTAGGTCAGGGCGATATCCAGCTCACCGCTGCGCAGTTTTTCCAGCAGTTCTTCATGGTTACCCTCAGCTTGCGTCAGCCGCACGCCTGGAAACGCCCGGCCGAAACCAAACACCAGTTCCGGCGTGATCATCGGCGCCAGCGACTCCAGGCAGCCGACTCGCAACGGCCCACGCACGGTGTTCAAGGACTCTGAAGCGATGGTGTAAAGGTTGGTCATCTGCTCCAGGATCAGCTTGGCTTCCTGCATCACCAGGCGCCCCACCGCCGTGAGGGAAATGCCCTGGGCGTGGTGGCGGATAAACAGTTGAATGCCCAGCTCGGCCTCCATATGGGTGATCGCCGCCGAGATCGATGGCGACGACACGTGGATGCGTTCAGCGGCCGCACTGATGCTGCCCGCCTCTCCCGACGCGACGAAATACTCCAGTTGACGCTGAGTAATACGACTGAGCATCACGCCTGCCCTCTCAACAATGACTGTAGGGGAAGCGTTGCAGGGTTCGTGCCGGGTCACGCGCCAGGCGATGAGTTGCAGGGGCTTCGGTTTTTCCTAAGCACTACCCCGCGCAAATGCTGGTTTCGCCGGAGTCAGGGCGGTGTGAAGCTGGCGTCATCCCGTTTCCCACGAGTTGCCGTTATGCCGACCCACACTCGCATCCGCATGTTCAACACCCGACAGACCTACCCTAACCAGGCGCTGGACAACGACCTGTGCCAGGCCGTGCGTGCCGGCAACACCATCTATGTGCGCGGCCAGATCGGTACCGACTTCGACGGTAACCTCGTCGGCCTCGGCGATCCACGCGCCCAGGCCGAGCAAGCGATGAAGAACGTCAAGCAACTGCTGGAAGAGGCGGGTTCTGATCTGTCGCACATCGTGAAGACCACCACCTACCTGATCGACCCGCGCTACCGCGAGCCGGTGTACCAGGAAGTCGGCAAGTGGCTCAAAGGCGTATTCCCGATCTCGACCGGGCTGGTGATCTCGGGCCTGGGCCAGCCGGAGTGGTTGATGGAAATCGACGTGATCGCGGTGGTGCCGGATGACTGGCAGCCCTGAATGACCTGGAGTACGCCATGACCCACCCTGTGTTTTTCCTCAACGGGCCCAACGCCAATCTCTATGGCCTGGACAAAGCCGGCACCTACGGCAGCGAAAGCTTTGCCAGCATCCAAGCCCGCTGCCAAGACCTCGCCGCGACCCTGGGCCTGACCCTGGATTTTCGTCAGAGCAACCATGAAGGCGTGCTGGTGGACTGGATTCAAGAGGCACGATTGAACGCCGACGCCATCGTGATCAACGCCGCCGGGCTCAGCTACAGCTCGGTGCCGATCCTCGATGCGCTGCTGGCCTTCGACGGTCCGATCATCGAAACGCACATGAGCAATATCTGGAAGCGCGAACGCTTCCGGCACCACTCCTACGTGTCCAAAGCCGCCACCGGTGTGATCGCCGGGCTGGGGGCGCTGGGTTACCAACTGGCACTCACGGCCGTGGCCGAATTGCTGGACCAAACCGCCTAATGACTGTGCAGGAACCGCCTATGTCCGTCGAAAAAATCAACACTCTGGTCGTCGGCGCAGGCCAGGCCGGCGTCGCCATGAGCGAACACCTATCGCTGATGGGCGTGCCGCATATCGTGCTGGAACGCCACCGCATCGCCGAACGCTGGCGTTCGGAGCGCTGGGACTCCCTGGTCGCTAACGGGCCGGCCTGGCATGACCGGTTTCCCGGCCTCACATTCGAAGGCATTTCGCCGGAAGCCTTCCCCCCCAAAGAGCGTATGGCCGACTACTTTGAAGCCTACGTGGACAAATTGCAGGCCCCCGTGCGCACCGGCGTCGAGGTGCAGCAGGTAGAGCGTCATGTGGGACGACCCGGCTTCAAAGTGACCACATCGGCCGGCGTGATCGAAGCCGCCAATGTGGTCGCCGCCACCGGCCCGTTCCAGCGCCCGTCCATCCCGAACATCGTCCCGTCCACCGCGCCGCTGCATCAACTGCACTCTTGCACCTACAAGAACCCCGGCCAACTCCCCGAAGGCGCAGTACTGGTCGTCGGCGCCGGCGCCTCCGGCTCGCAAATCGCCGAAGAACTGCAAAAGGCCGGCAAGACCGTGTACCTCTCGGTGGGCGAACACTACCGCCCTCCCCGCGCCTATCGCGGTCGCGATTACTGCTGGTGGCTGGGTGCGTTGGGCCTGTGGGATGAAGTCAAAATCCAGCCGAAGAAGAAGCACGTCGCCTTTGCGGTCAGCGGTTACGAAGGCGGTAAGACGGTCGACTTCCGCCGCCTGGCGCACCAAGGGATTCATCTGGTGGGCGTCACCGAGGATTGGAAAGACGGCGTCATGACCTTCCAACCCGGCTTGGCCGAGAACGTGGCTCAAGGGGATCGCGCCTACTTTGATGTGCTGCGCGATGCAGATGCCTATATCGAGGCGAACGGGTTACCGTTTCCCCCGGAACCGCAGGCCTGGGAGTTGTTGCCAGATCCTGAGTGTTTGGTGAATCCGATGTCGAGCCTGGACCTGGCAGAAGCGGGCGTGACCACGATCCTCTGGGCCACTGGCTTCACGTTCGATTTCAGCTGGTTGAAGGTCGATGCATTCGATGAGAAAGGCGAGCCGTTCCACAAGCGCGGGATCTCCGCGCAGAGCGGGATTTACTTCCTGGGCCTGCCGAATTTGGTGAACCGCGCATCGTCGTTTATCTATGGGGTTTGGCACGATGCGAAATACCTGGCGGACCATATCGTGTTGCAGAACGAGTACATGGCGTACGACAAGTCCTGACCCCTGACGACGGCTCGGTTTTTTTGCGATCTATCGGTGTTGTGTCAACACAAGCCCGTGTGCCCCTGCCCTTTCAGCCGCGCTTCGACAACGTCCAGTTCGGCCGGATAAAGTGGCAGGTATACCCGTTGGGAATCCGCTCCAGATAATCCTGGTGCTCCGGCTCTGCCTCCCAAAACGGCCCCGCCGGCGCAATCTCCGTTACCACCCGCCCCGGCCACAATGTCGAGGCATCCACATCCGCCACCGTATCCTCGGCCACATCCCGTTGCTGCTCGCTCAGGTAATAAATTGCCGAACGATAGCTCGGCCCAAGATCATTGCCCTGCCGGTTGGGTGTGCTCGGGTCATGGATCTGGAAAAAGAACTCCAGAATCTGCCGGTAGCTGATCACCGCCGGGTCAAACACGATCTCGATCGCTTCCGCATGGTTGCCATGGTTGCGATAGGTGGCATTCGGCACATCGCCGCCGGTGTAGCCGACGCGGGTGTGCAGCACGCCGGGGTAGCGGCGCAACAGGTCTTGCATCCCCCAGAAGCAGCCGCCGGCGAGGATCGCGGTTTCGGTTGAGTGGGTCATGGTGTGTTCTTCCGCGCAATGGATACACGCTAGTTATGGGGCTGTGTTGGCAAATACCAAGGGTAAGGGGGGTACCCAGACGATTGGTTTCGGGTAATGATGCGCCACCAGAATCAAGGACGATAACAACAATGAAAACCGCGTTGCGCACGCTGCTGCTGCTCTGCCTGGCCACTCCCGCCCTCGCGGCCGAGAGCACCGTCGGCTTCAGGACCGCCATCCTGCCCGACGCGCAGAGCAGCCGCCCGTTGGAGATGGTCGTCTGGTATCCCGCGGCAACCACCGCCAAACCCGTGCTGATCGCCGACAACGCCGTCTTCATCGGCGCCCTCGCTGTGCCCGATGCACCGCCGGCTGCCGGTGAACACCCGCTGATCGTGCTCTCCCACGGCTACGGCGGCAATTGGGGCAAACAGGTGTGGCTGGCCAGTGCCTTGGCGCACAACGGATACATGGTGGCGGCGGTGAATCACCCCGGCACCACCACCAAAGATCGCAACCCGCAGACCGCCGCTCAGTTATGGAAACGCCCGGCTGACCTGAGCCGCGCCATCGATGCGGTCCTGGCCCAGCCCAAGCCATTTGGCGCGGTGGCGGAACACCGGATTGCCGTAGTAGGCCACTCCCTCGGCGGCTGGACCGCGTTGGAGATTGCCGGCGCACGCTTCGATCCCGACCTGTTCACGAAGGAATGCAACGCACACCCGAAGCTCGGCGGCTGCATTGGCTACCACGAGATGAACCCCGCCGGCACAGCCGAAGGCAAAGCCCAGTTGGCCGCGGACTTGAGCGACAAACGCGTCACCGCCATTGTGTCTTTGGACCTGGGCCTCGCGCGCGGCTTCACCGACGCCAGCCTGGCCGCACTTCCCGTACCGGCGCTGGTGATTGCGGGCGGCGTGCCAACGGAGGATATGGACCCGAACCTGGAGTCCGCCGCCTTGGTCAAGCGCCTGCCAAAAGCCTCGACCCAATACGTGGAGATCGGCGATGCCACTCACTTCACGTTCATGTCGATCTGCAAGCCGGGCGGGATGGAGTTGATTGAAGAAAGTTCACCTGGGGACGGCATGATTTGCCGGGATGGTGAAGGGGCTCGGCCCAGGGCAGAAATCCAACAACAGGTGGTAGGCCTGATCACTGCGTTCCTGCAGCAATCGTTCAACCATTGATCAACTGAGTCACCCATGGAGAGCAACATGCAAGAAAGCGAAGCGTTGAGAGGGTTACGAGGCTGGCTCGTGCTCATTGTAATAGGCCTGGTCATCTCGATTTCCCGCACGGCCTATAGCCTTCTCGCGGTGCATTACCCTCTTTTTGCAGATGGCACTTTTACCGTGCTGTCTACGCCTGGGACGACGCTGTACAACCCGTTGTGGGCGCCGATTTTGGTGTCGGAAGCGCTGATTAATGGGTTGTTTGTCGCCACCTACGCCTACCTCATTTACCTTTTCATCTCCGAGCACTATCTATTCCCCAAGGTTTATATCGCGACGGTGATTGCGTCGGCGGTGTTCATTCCCCTCGATGCCTGGGTGTGCTCACTGGTGTTCGTAGATGAACCCATTTTCGACTCCAACACGACAAAAGAGCTGGCACGGACATTGATTACCTTGTTCATCTGGGTGCCTTACATGCTGGTATCCAAACGGGTAAAGGCAACGTTTGTCATGCATAAGCCGCAGAGAGCGGACGCGCACACGGCCGTTATCTCTTGAGCGTGCATGGCTAACCCCAAGGACACCGCCTTCGCCTATCAATCGGTGTATCGCTACCTCGTCGAGTTGATCGAGGCCAGCTCAGCGCAAGGCGAGCAAAAACTACCGTCCCTGCGCCAATTGGCGCAGCGCCTCGGCGTGTCGGTGTCGACCACCAAATACGCCTATTCGTTGCTGGAGGATGAGGGACGGGTCTACGCCCAGCCCAAGCTCGGTTATTTCACGCGGTTGATACCCACGCCTTTATCGACTGAACGCTCATCCAACCTGCTCGACCAGGTCTTCGCCAACTCCCGCCAACCGGGCATGCTAGCCCTGAGCGCCGACGTCCCGGCCATCCTGCTATCGCTGGAAAACCCGCTGCTGATGATCGAGCGCGAACTGGCCCGCCACTACCCGCGCGCCCTTACACCGCAGTACCTGCCCTACGGCGAGCCCGAGTTGCGCGCAGCGTTGGCCGAGCGCTACACCTGTTCCACGGACCACTATTGGCAGGCCGGTCAGGTGTACATCGGCGCGGACCTGCACAGCGTGCTGGAGCTGTCGCTTAACGCCCTGGACCTGGCCGGCACGGTGGCGTTGGTGGAATCACCGTGTTCGTGGGCGATCCTGCGCCAGTTGCAGGCGGCGAACATCCGTGTGATCGAACTGCACCTGGACGCCGACGGCCGCTTCGACCTGCACGCCCTGAATGAACGGCTCGAACATGAGCCCATCCGCCTCGCGGTATTGTCATCCACCGTGAACATTCCCCACGGCAGCCGCATGCCGAGCGAAGATAAACAGCAGATCTGCCGGTGGCTGGCGGAACGGGACATCTGGTTGTTCGAAAACGACACCTACGGCGACTTGTATTTCGCGACCCAACCGGCGCGCTACCGCGACTTTGCCGACCCACAGAGGCTGCTGGTGTTCTCGACCTTCGATAAGGTGATCGGCTCGGAGGCACCCTACGGTTATGTGTTGTGCCGTGGGTGTGGGCCGCAGTTGCAGCGTATGTTCCTGGAGCGGGCATTTCGCCTCTCACCGATCCGTCAGAAAGCGATCGCCAAGCTGTTCACTTCCAAGCGCATCGACGCGCACCTGCACAAGCTGCGGGCCTTGTTGCACGACTGCATGATCCGCATGAAAAACCTGCTGGACCAATACGCCAGGGGTGCCTTTGAGGTCATGACTCCACAAGGCGGGGCGTGCTTCTGGCTTGCGGCGATGCGCCCGGTCGACATGCGCCGGGTGTTCGAACACCTGCTGGTCGAGCGCATCGTCATCGCCCCCGGTGAACTGTTCAGCCAGCAAAGCAGCTGGAAACAGCACCTGCGTCTGAGCTTCACCCTCGATTGGAGCAAGGATATTGCCCAGGCCGTGGAGAAGTTGTCGCAGGCTATTCGTCAGAGTCCGTAGCAGTGCCGCGCCTCAGGGAACCGGCCGTGACGTACCTCTTCGGCGAACCGTTCGCAGGCGTCGCGGATCACCGCCCCCACATCCGCATACTGTTTGACGAAGCGCGGCAGGTGTTCACCGCCCAGGCCCAGCACATCTTCAGTGACCAGCACCTGGCCGTCGCAGGCCGGTGAAGCACCGATGCCGATGGTCGGCATTTTCGAGTCGAGGGTAATCTGACGCGCCACACCTTCAGCCACCCCTTCAAGCAACAGGCTGAAGGCACCCGCCTGCAGATTGGCGCGCGCGTCTTCGGCAATCCGCGCGCCGGCCTCAGCGGTGAGGCCCTGGGCCTTGAAGCCGCCCATCACGTTGACGAATTGCGGCATCAGCCCCACATGAGCCATTACCGGAATACCCCGCGCCACCAGGAATTCGACGGTGCCGGCCAAGGCCTGGTTGGCCTCCAGCTTGACGGCATCGCAGCCGGTGCGCGCCAGTACCTGGGCGCAATTGCGAAAGGCCTGCTCATTGGATTCCTGATAACTGCCAAACGGCATGTCGGCAATGACACACGCCAGCCGGGTGCTATCGACCACAGCGCGGGTGTGGCCGATGGTTTCTTCAAGCTGCATGCTCAAGGTCGAGGGCCGGCCATAGCCGACCATCGCCGTGGAATCACCGACCAGGATGAAATCGACCACGGGGTCGATCAACTTGGCGATGGCACTGGAGTAGGCCGTCAGGGAGACGATCTTCTGCTGGCCTTTCATGGCGACCAGTTGCGGGACTGTCAGACGTTTGGTGCGGGTGTGGATGCTCATCCGTGTCTTCCGTTATGCGCTGGAGCACCCGATTATTGGCGAAAGGCCAGGCGATTCAATGCACAGATCGGCGCTAAAAAGCGACCCAGTGAACGAAACTGGTATCATCCCGCCCCTGTACAACCCGGGTAGAACGACATGAACCGCCAGAAAAAACTCCAGCAGCTCTTCAAGGAAAAAGCCAAGAAGGCCAACGCCAAATTGGCGCCGAAGAAAAAGGACAAGTACATCAGCAAAGCGGACCGGGAAAAGCTGGCGGCTGAAGCGGCTCAGGCGCCAGACAACGCCCCGGAAAACTGATTCAGCAACCGCTCAACGCCACCTGCGGTCGCTCACCCGCAAAAAACAACGGCCGCAGCCGCACGCCCACGCTGTTGCCGATAAACGCCGCCACCAACCATACCCAGCCATGCAGGCTGCCCGAGGCGATGCCGCTGAAATACGCGCCGATGTTGCAGCCATAGGCCAGGCGCGAGCCGTAACCGAGCAGCAGGCCGCCGATCACCGCCGCCACCAGAGAGCGCGTTGGAATCTTCAGGCTGGGGGCGAAACGCCCGGCCAGGCCGGCGGCCAACAGGGCACCGAGGACGATGCCGATGTCCATTACGCTAGTGATATCTTCCCACACCGGCGCAGCAAGCGCCTTGGCGTTGCCCGGCATCTGCCAGAACGCCCAACTGGCCACGTCCACCCCCAGGCCGCTGGCGACTTTGGCCCCCCACAAGGCAAACGCCGAGGTAATGCCCCAAGGCCGACCTGCCAGTGCCAGGGTGGCGTAGTTGAGCAAGGCCAGGCCGATTGCGCCCCACACCAACGGCCACGGGCCGCGCAGGAAGCGGTGCAGGCCTTGATGCTCACTTTTAACGCCCTCCTCCAATTGACCATGACGGCCCTTCTCCAGGCGCACGGTCACCAGCGCAATGATCGCGAACACCGCCAGGCTCAAGCCCATCGCCGGCACTACGCCGAAGCTCTTGACGATGGACACCGCCGGGAATGACGGCAGCGCAAACCACCAGTCCACGTGGTGCGTGGCGATCAGCGAACCACAGATAAAGAAGAACAACGTCACCAGCATGCGCGCATTACCGCCGCCCACGGTGAACAGCGTGCCCGACGCACACCCGCCGCCCAACTGCATGCCGATACCAAAGATGAACGCCCCGAACACCACCGAAAGCCCGGCCGGCGCCACCAGCCCGACCACCGGCTGCCCGAACAAACTGCCCGCCCCCAACGCCGGGAAGAACAACAGCACCGCGATCGCCAGCATCACCATCTGCGCACGCAAACCGGCGCCACGGCGATCATTGATGAACACGCGCCAGGCCGAGGTGAACCCGAAGGCGGCGTGGTAGAGCGTCAAGCCCAGTGCCGCGCCGACCACCAGCAACAGCACCTGGCGTGAGCCGACGCTGTTTTGCAGGAACAGGGCGCCCAGCACCAGGATGATAAAGGCCACCAACGGCGCGAGGGGCCTGCGCGCGGGGGTGAGAGGGAGAGAGGTGCTCATGGGGTATCCCGGTCGTGTCAATGGAGTTGAATGTCAGGGGGCGAGTATAAACCCTTATCAGCCCCGCCCCACCGACCCCGACACCGGAAGATCCCCCAACAACCTGAGCCCGGTGCTCTTCACAAACGTCTCATAGTCCATTGGCTTTTGAATGCGTGTTTCCGCATTGGGCAGCACATACGCCCAGGCGCGTTTGCTTGAGGCGTCGTACACCAGCTTGAACAGGCGCGTCGGCACCCAGACCTTGTTGGCGCCGATGGTGCCGTAGCCAGGGTCGAACAGCGGGCCGGTGAACACGTACACATCGCCGCCGGCGCGCACGGCAAACTTGCGTACGTCGGCCTCGACCTTGCTCCAGATTTTGCGGTTGTTGGTGGGGTCCTGGGGCACCATGTTCGACAGCGCAAATGACTGCGCCATGGCGTTGGCGTTCGGCGCATCGGCGGCTGGGGATTGGTGGCCACGGTCCACGGCCGGATGCTGAGCGCGGTAGTCACTCAACTCCGCACGACCGCTTTTGGGAATACGTGGGTCGGCGTAAAACTGGTTGGTGCGCTCCTCGCCCTTGGCGTCTTTGAGAAGTGCGGCATTCAGGCGCTCGACCACCACCAGAGGGGTCTTGCTGGTTTGCGAATAGAGCACTGCGAAATGGTCGGAGCACAGGGCCAGGGGTTTCATCGCGGCCGGGACGGTGGCGGTCTTGATCGGGGTGGCGGGGAACAGATCGGCGCAGCTGTCGAAGGTGAGCTGTTTTTCCTGTTTGGAATAGAGGTCCGGCAGGCTTCGGGCGTTGGCCCCGGAAGAAAGCAAAACAAGGGCGGTCAGCCCAACGGCAATTTTGCGTAGGTACATGCATTAAATCTTCGAAAGGGAGTGAAGCGACAGGCTCCGTCGAGCGGAGCCAAGTGGATGATATTGCGAGGGTTATTGACTGGCGAATGTCGAATTAGTGCCCGACCGCTGCGGGTTTTCCCGCATCCCGCGCGCCCGGCTTGAAACCATGGGCGCTGGCCCCCCAGGCAATCGCCAGCGATACGCCGATCAGCACCAGCATCGCCCACGGAAATGAGGCCACACCCCAGGTGTCCAGCAATACCCCGCCGACCACACCGCTGCCGGCGATCGCGCTGTTCCACGCCACCACATTCAGCGACAGCGCAACGTCAGCGCCATCCCCCGCCGCATCAGCCAGGGCGGTTTGCAGCAATGTCGCGGCGCCCCCGAAACTCAGGCCCCACACCGCTACGCCGAAGTAGATCACCTCGGGTACATTCCCGAGCAAGCCGAACACCGCGCTCATCGCGGCAAAGGCCACCAGGCTGACCAGCACGGTCCGGCGCAGCAGCGGCTCGACCCATTTGGCCGTGAGCCAGATTCCCGCCAGCGCGGCCACCCCGAACACCAACAACACCAGGTCAACCCGATCCGCCAAGCCAGCCGGCGCCACGAACGGTGCGATGTAGGTGTACAGAATGTTGTGCGCCAGCATCCAGCTGATTACCACCGCCAACACCGGCCGTACGCCCGGTGTGGTCAACACCTTGCCCAGGGACAAACGTTGATGCGTAGGTTGAGGCGCATAGTCCGGGACTTTCACCAGCACCCACACAATCAGCACCAGGCTCACCGCCGACATCAGGCCAAAGGTTGTGCGCCAGCCGACCAACCCACCCAGCCACGTGCCCAACGGCACACCCAACGACAGCGCGATCGGCGTACCAACCATCGCCAATGCCAGCGCCCTGCCCTGTTGATGCGGCGCCACCATGCGCCGGGCGTAACCGGCCAACAGGCTCCAGGCCAACCCCGCCGCCACACCGGCAAAGAACCGCGCCACCAGCGTCACGCCGTAATGAGACGACCATGCGTGATGGAGTTGAACAGCAAAAACCCGACGATGGTCAGCAACAACACATTGCGCCGCCGCCAGCCACGGGTGGCGATGGTCATGGGGATCACCGCCAGCACCGAGCCCAAGGCATAGGCGGTGACCATTTGCCCGGCCATGGAGGGCGAAATCGCCAGGCCTTCGCTGATCAACGGCAACAAGCCCGCCGGCAGGGTTTCGGTGACGATGCAAATGAAGCCGGTCATGGCCAGGGCAAGCAATGCGCCGATGGGCAGGCGGTCGGATGACGCCGATAACGTAAGTGAAGGTGTCACAGAACACTCCTTGAGCGAGACTTAGATACTGATCGATACAAATGTTGCAACTGAGCGCGCCGCGTTGTCAACGACTTATGTATCGACTAGTATCTATATCGCTAGCCACCGGAGACTTGACATGGCACAGATGGGCCGCCCCCGTACCTTCGACCGCGAACGCGCTGTGGACCAGGCCTTGCACCTGTTCTGGCAACACGGCTACGACGCCACCTCCCTCGCCCAGCTCAAGGCCGGCTTGGGTGGCGGCATCTCCGCACCGAGTTTTTACGCGGCGTTCGGCTCCAAAGAGGCGCTGTTCGACGAATGCGTGCAGCGTTACCTGGCGACCTACGCCCGGGTCACCGAATGCTTGTGGGACGAAAGCCTGCCACCGCGCCAGGCGGTTGAAACGGCATTGCGCCAGTCGGCGCGCATGCAGTGTGAAGACGGGCATCCCAAGGGGTGCATGGTGGCGTTGGGGGTGATGAGCGCGCCGAGCCCGGATAACGCTCGGGTGGCAGATGGGTTGACGCAGTCGCGGCTGCGCACCCGCGCGGGGATTGTGGCGTGCGTAGAGCGGGCAATGCGCCTGGGGCAGTTGCCACAGACCGTCAACCCGGCCGTGATGGCAACGGTGTTTGACAGCTTCCTGCAGGGCATTTCGATTCTGGCGCGGGACACTGTGCCCCATGCCACTATCGACGCGGCCATCAGCCAACTGCTGCTGACCTGGGATATCGCCGCCTCTACTGCGCCGCCCATTCGTCCCGACACTGCATCAGGAAATCCACAAACGCCCGCACCCGATGCGGCACATATCGCCCATGGGGATACAACAAGGTAAACGGCCGCGAGCGCCCACCAAACGGCTGCAACACCTCCACCAGGCTACCGTTGGCCAGCGCCTGCTCGACGATGAACTTGTAGGTCTGAAACAGCCCCGCGCCATGCATGGCCAGGGTCACACCCCCCAGCACATCGTCGGAGCAGCTGTACCCCGCCTCCCCCGCATACTCCTGCGCCTTACCGTCTACCTGGAACAGCCATGAGATCCGACGACCATTGCTCGGCAGTTCGTACTGGATGCATTCATGGGCGGATAAATCCTCCAGCGTCTGTGGGATGCCAGCGCGCTTAAGGTAGGACGGAGATGCGACCACCACCAGCTCGCCGTCCTCCAGCAGGCGGGCAATCAGCGACGAGTCCGGCTGGGCGCGCACGCGGATGGCCAGGTCATAACCTTCGGCGACGAAGTCGATATTGCGGTTGCTGATGTGGATATCCACCGTGACTTGCGGGTACAGCGCACGAAACCTCGGCAATAGCGGCAGCAAGCGGTGATGGGCGTAGGTGGTGGGAATGCTGATGCGCAGCAGGCCAGACGGCACGGCCTGCGCGCCCATCACTTCCTGCTGAGCTTCCACCAACTGGGTCAGGGCCTGGCGGCATTGCTCGAAGAAGGTCCGACCGCTGTCGGTCAGTCGGATGCTGCGGGTGGTGCGCACAAACAACCGTGAACCCAAGCGTTCTTCCAGGCGCGAGACACTGCGGCTGACCGCTGCGGGGGTCACACCGGCAACCTGCGCGGCAGCGGTGAAGCTGCTGGCTTCGGCAGCGAGGCAAAAGAGTTCGATACTGCCGAGCTGCAAATCTTCGAAATGGCGTTTCATGATCGCTCCCTAGAACAACAGCCGCGAGAAATTGCAGCACGCTTGTGCCAATTGCGCCACCTCTTGATTCAACCCGTATTGCCGGTCCATCCGGTGCAACGCCACATACTGGATATCCGGCAGCGCCGGCTCTGTGACCAACGCGCGCAAGGTGCCTTGCTCGATCAGATGGGACAGGCATGCCAAGGGCAGGTAGCTCACGCCGATCCCCGACAGCGCCAACCCGGCTTGCACCAGCAGGTTGTGGCTGGTGAGGGTACGGGGCAGTTGCACGTTGTTTGCCGCCAGCCAGCGCTCGTAGATCATCCCGGTTCCCGACTGTGCGCCCTGGGTAAGCACGGTGTAGCTGGCCAAGGTCTCGAGGCTGATGGGGTCGACGTCCGGGATCAGGCCAGGGGAGCACATCCAGGCGTTTTCCACGCATTGCAGGGGGGTGCTGTGGAAGCGCGGATCGCTGTAGACGTCGGGCACGATCACCAGGTCCAACTGGTCGCTTTCCAGTTTGCGAAACAGCTCGCTGCTGAGTTCCACCGACGGCTCGATCTGCACCTTGGGGTAGGTCTGGCGCAGCGCCTCCACCAACGCCGGCAGCCAGGTCAGTGCAGTGAGTTCAGTGACGCCCAGGCGAAACCTGCGCACCAGCACTTCACGGGCGCTGACCCGCTCCAGTAACTGGTCGCGACTGTTGAGCAGGTCGCGGGCGTAGTCCAGCAACTCGCCGCCCTTTTCCGTCAACCGTGCGTTGCGCTTGCTGCGGTCGAAAATCTCCACATCGAAGGTTTCTTCCAGCTCCTGGATGCGCTTGGAGATCGCTGACTGCGACATGTTCAGCTTGTTGGCCGCCGCTTCAAAACTGCCCAGTTCAGCGATCCAGTAAAGCGCGTCGATTTGCTTGAAGGTGATCATGGCGAGGCTATCATGAAAAAAATCGATGCTATCACATCATAAAATATCGCTAAAACTCTCCGATCATCACTCCTAAGATCCGGCCATAGCCCATCGCTATCCAAACGACTCTGGAGATTTGCCATGTCCTTGCCCGGTTCACGCATCCTTCCCAACGCCCCCATGGCCCCGGCCGAACTGGTCGAGGCATTCGCTCAGGTGGTGACCCCACACATCAGCGACAACCTTGGCCGGCATATCGGCGCGCGCGGCCTGACGCGCTACAACCGCAGCGGCAAACTGGTGGGCACGGCGATCACGGTGAAGACCCGACCTGGCGACAACCTGCTGATCTACAAAGCCATGAGCCTGCTGCAACCTGGTCACGTACTGGTGGTGGACGGCCAGGGCGATACCAATAACGCGGTGATCGGTGAGCTGGTCAAGCTCTACGCCCAGCAACGTGGTTGTGTGGGCTTTGTGATCGACGGTGCGATCCGCGATGTCGCCAGCTTTGACGACACGCCCTGCTACGCCCGCGCCGTGGTGCACACCGGCCCCTACAAGACTGGTCCCGGTGAAGTGAACGTGCCGGTGTCCATCGGTGGCATGCTGGTCAACCCCGGCGACCTGGTGGTGGGTGATGAAGACGGCCTGGTCGCGTTTTCCCAGGCCGACGCCGCCGAAGTGCTGCGCCGTGCCGCGCAACATGCCGAACATGAAGAGGCCGTCAAAGCCGAGATCGCCAGCGGTGCCGTGCGCCAGAGCTGGATCGACAAGGTCCTGGACCACGCAGGGTTGGCGCCATGAAGCACTTTTTGTCTGACCGCGTCCTGGGCATCGCGCCCTCCCCCAGCATTGCCGCCAATGCGTTGGTGACCGAACTGCGCGCCCAAGGCCGCGATATCGTCAATTTCACCGTGGGCGAGCCGGACTTCGACACCCCGGCGCATATCCTTGCGGCGGCCAGCCAGGCGATGCACAACGGCGACACCCACTACACATCCACCACCGGCACCCTCGCCCTGCGCCAGGCCATCTGCCTCAAGCTGCAGCAGGACAACGACCTGGCCTACGGACTGGATGAAGTGGTGGCCGGTTGCGGCGGCAAACACATCATCTACCATGCGCTGGCCGCCACGCTGAATCGGGGTGATGAAGTCATCGTGCACACGCCTTATTGGGTGTCGTACCCGGACATTGCACGGCTCAACGATGCAACACCGGTGATCATTCCCGGCGATGAAAGCCTGGGTTTCAAGCTGTCCCCCGACGCCCTTGAACAGGCGATCACGGCGCGCACCAAATGGGTGATCCTCAACAGCCCGAACAACCCCAGTGGTGCGGTGTACAACGAGACCGAACTGCTCGCGCTGGCGCAGGTGTTACGTCGTCATCCCCATGTGCTGATCATGGCTGACGAGATCTACGAACACTTCATCTACGGCAGGGCCCGGCATGTGCCATTGACGCGCCTGGCGCCCGACCTCAAGCCGCGCACGCTGATCGTCAACGGCGCGTCCAAAGGCTATGCGATGACCGGTTGGCGCCTGGGTTTCGGTGCAGGCCCGGCCTGGCTGATCGCGGCCATCGCCAAGCTGCTGTCGCAAACCACTACCTGCCCCAGCTCCCTCAGCCAGGCCGCCGCCGTGGCCGCATTTACAGGCGACCAGGCGCCCATCGCCGCCATGCGCGAGGAATACCAGCAACGCCGCGCACGCATGCTGGCTCTGCTGGCGGACATCCCCGGCTTGAGCTGTACCCCACCAGACGGCGCGTTCTATGTGTTCGCCAACGTGAGCGGGCTGATGGGCAAGCTCACCCCGCAAGGTGATCGCCTCGACAGTGACACCCAACTGGTGGACTACCTGTTGCGTGACTACGGCCTGGCCACAGTGAGCGGTGCGGCGTATGGCATGTCGCCCTATGTGCGCCTGTCCTTCGCAAGCTCGCCAGAAGTGATCGAAGAAGGTTGCCGTCGTCTCAAGGACGCGTGCCGCGACCTGCGCTGACGCCCTTTGCTGCACCCGGCGGCCACCGGACGGCCGCTGTTTTGACTGCCTAGAACAACAACTTAAAAATCATTGATCTCAAATGAGGCATTCCTATGCACACGCCCCGTATCGCGCTGGTCTGGCAAATCATGATCGGCTTGCTTGCCGGCATCGCCATTGGTGCCCTGTTGCACCAATTCCCCGAATCCCGGCCGTGGCTGGTGGACAATCTCCTGCAACCGGCGGGCGATATCTTTATCAAGCTGATGAAGATGATCGTGGTGCCCATCGTGTTTGCCTGCATGGTGGTGGGCATTGCCGGGCACGGCGACGGTAAATCCCTGGGCCGTATCGGCGCGCGCTCCCTGGGGTATTTTTTCTGCATCACCACCTTGGCGATCATTGTCGGGCTGGTGCTGGGCAATCTGCTCAAGCCGGGGGCCGGCACTGAACTGTCGAGCCTGCATGCAGCGTCTATTACCCTGCCTACCAGCAGCGGCGCAGGTCACAGCCTGGGGCAGATTATCGTCGGGATCATCCCCGATAACGTGATCAGTGCCATGGCCCAGGGCAGCCTGTTGTCGGTACTGTTTTTTGCGGTGATGTTCGGCCTTGGCGTGGCACGCCTGCCCGCCGAGCGCAAAGACCCGGTGATCGCGCTGCTGCGAGGCGTGTCGGATGCCATGTTCAAGGTCACGTCGATGATCATGGCCTACTCGCCCATCGGCGTGTTCGGCATGATCGCTGTGACCGTGGCCAACTTCGGATTTGGTTCGTTGCTGCCGTTGGCCAAGCTGATCATGGTCAGTTACGTGTCTATCGCGTTCTTTGTACTGGTGGTGCTCAACCTGGTGGCGCGCCTGTGCGGGATCAATCTGTTTGCCTTGATGCGCCATATCAAGGATGAACTGATTTTGGCCTTTTCCACGGCGAGTTCAGCGTCGGTCATGCCGCAATTGATGAAGAAGCTCGAGACCTACGGCGTGTCGCCTTCGCTGGTGAGCTTTGTGGTGCCGGTGGGTTACTCGTTCAACCTCGACGGTGCCTCGCTGTTCCTTGGGATCGGCACGCTGTTCGTGGCGCAGCTATACGGAATCGACCTGAGCCTTGGGGATCAGGCGCTACTGGTGGTGACCATGGTGCTCACTTCAAAGGGGGCTGCGGGTGTGCCGGGGTTCATGTTCGTGATTCTCTCCGCAACGCTCGCCAGTGCCGGATTGCCATTGGAAGGGATCGCGTTCATTGCCGGGGTGTATCGCTTGATGGAGATGCCGACTACCGCACTGAACGTGCTGGGCAACGCGCTGGCGCCGTTGGTGATTGCCAAGTGGGAGGGCCGTGACGCTAAGGCGACGCACGAACCGAGCGCCAAGAATGTGCCTTCACGGTAGCAAGGGTCTTACGAATAAAGGCGCTCCAAAGAGCGCCTTTATTCATTTCAACTCACTGCTCGCCGATGGATTTTACCTCAGCCTTGGCAGCGCCACCGATGGCAATGCGTTTAGGCTTGGCTTCCTCCGGCACGACCCTGAGCAGGTCGATGCTCAGTAAGCCATTGGAAAGCTGTGCGCCTTGCACTTCGATGTGGTCAACCAGGCGGAACGACAGGCGGAACGCGCGCTGAGCGATGCCCTGGTGCAGGTAGGTGATACCTTCATTGTGTTCGCGTTTGCCGCCAGCGACGGTCAACACGCCCTTTTCCACCTGGATTTCCAGGTCATCTTCCACCAGGCCTGCGGCCGCAATGACGATTCGGTAGTGGTCCTCGCCATGCTTTTCGACGTTGTGCGGTGGGTAGGTGGTACCGGCCTCGCTGCGAAGCGCCGATTCGAAAAGGTCGTTGAAACGGTCAAAGCCGACGGAATGGCGGAACAGTGGGGCCAACGAAAGAGTAGTAGCCATTGCAAAATCTCCTGAGGTTTCTCCAAGTGATTTGGTACGCGACCCGTATTCGGCATCGCGTAAAGCCTAAGTAGGTTCAGGCTTAAAATTTTCAAGCGGCGCCCACAAAAAAAATTTACCCGATGCGATAAGCCCCCGACGAAAGGCTCACACACCTACGCGCGAGGACGGTCGTGGGATCAACCAAGGCGACCCGGTGGGCACCGATTTCAAACACGTCACAATGCGCCAGTACCAGAGGCAACTCGGTACACCCAAGGATCAGCACCTTCGCCCCCTGTTCACACAGATGCTCCGCCGCCAGCAGCAACTGCTCGCGGCACACGCCCTGGGTAAACCCCGCCTTGATCCCCCGCTCGCCGTAGATCGCCTCCATCACCAACGCCTGGTAATCAAAACCGGGGGTGATCAGTTCCAACCCCGAACGTCGCGCGGCCTGGTGATAGACCTGGCTTTGCAGCGTGCCTGAAGTCGCCAGCAAGCCAACCGCCTGGCCACGCCCATAGGTGTGCACAATCCACTCCACCGTCTCGCTGAGCATGTTGACGATGGGCACGCGCAAGTGCGCCTGGATGCGCTCGACAAACGCATGGGCAGTGTTGCACGGGATCGCGATGGCTTGGGCGCCGGCGCTTTCCAGGCGTTTGCAGGTGGCGAACAGGGCCAGGGTAGGGTCAGTTTCGTCGCGCAACAGGTTGGCGGTTCTATCAGGTATCTGCGGGTTCTGCTCCACCACCATCTTGATATGGTCCTGGTCCTTGCCTGCCGGCGTGTGGGCGACCACCTTGCCCATGAAGTCCACGGTCGCCGCGGGCCCGACGCCACCGACGATGCCCAGTTTGAACGGCGACTGGCGCGTCGGACCGTCGGCCTGGGTGGCGAACTCGGCGTAGATCTGGTTGATGTCGAGCACGCTGATACCACGCCGTTGCAGATCGCCGCACACCAGCGACAGCTCGGTCATGCCCGGCACGATCACCGTGGCGCCCTGCCCTTGCAATGACAAGCACGCCTGGTACACCGACTCCAGCGGCACGCCATCGAG
The DNA here is from genome assembly GCF_000934565.1 of Pseudomonas simiae. Taxonomy (NCBI): domain Bacteria; kingdom Pseudomonadati; phylum Pseudomonadota; class Gammaproteobacteria; order Pseudomonadales; family Pseudomonadaceae; genus Pseudomonas; species Pseudomonas simiae. Next base: position 4,196,808 of record NZ_CP010896.1, read on the forward strand.
GTGGCCGTCCTTGATGCCGTTGACGCCGTACATCGCCTCCATCAGCGCGACCTGGGCGTGGTCCTCCGGATACACCAGGTTAAAGTGCTGACCGAGGTGCTTTTCAAACAGACCACAGTGGCGCACGAAGTCCGACGCGATCACCCCCAAGGTGGTGCCCGGTGCAACAAAACGCAGGATGTGCCGGACGAGCGCCTGCATCATGTCCAGCAAGGGGATGCCCAATTCCTGCTGGATTTCCTCGCGAAAGGTCTGGCTGGCGAAACAGGGTAGCAGCACGGCATCCACACCGCTGTCTTCAAAGGTCTTGCACACCTGGAACACATAGAATTTGCGCGCGGTCATGCTCGCGTGGCGATCCAGGGGCAGCCGCACATCCTTGAACGGGTGCTGCTCGAATAGGAAATGATAACGGCCCTGGTCTTCCAGCACGGCCCTGGATTTGACCAGCTTGTAGAACAGATCGCCGCCCGCCAGCGAGCCGAGCCCGCCGACGATGCCCAATCGAGAAGTGGTGGTCATGCGCGCGCCCCCTGCGGCAGCTCAGCGGGTTCTTCTTCGGCCTCGGATTTCGCGACCACTGCCGTGGCGATGCTGTTGCCCACCACGTTGGTGGCGGTGCGCGCCATGTCGAGGAACTGGTCGATGCCGATGATCAGCAGCAGGCCGGCTTCGGGCAGGTTGAACATCGGCAAGGTCGCCGCGACCACCACCACCGAGGCCCGCGCCACGCCGGCCATGCCTTTGCTGGTGATCATCAGCGTCAGCAGGATCAGCAGTTGCTGGGTGAAACTCAGGTCGATGTTGTAGGCCTGGGCGATAAACATGATCGCGAATGCCTGGTACATCATCGAGCCGTCAAGGTTGAAGGAATAGCCCAGCGGTAACACGAAACTGGACACACGCTTGGGGGCGCCGAATTTCTCCAGGGCCTCCATGGTTTTCGGGTAGGCCGACTCGCTGCTGGCCGTGGAAAATGCCAGCAGGATCGGCTCGCGGATCAGCTTGCCGAGGGTGAACACCGAGCGCCCGAGAAACAGGTAGCCGGCGGCGAACAGCAAGACCCAGAGCAAGGCGATGCCCAAGTAGAATTCGGCGATCAGCTTGGCGTAATCCGCCAGCAGGCCCAGGCCGTTGGTGGTGATCGCCGAGGCGATGGCGGCAAATACGCCGATCGGCGCGAAGGCCATCACGTAGTCGGTGATCTTGAACATCACCTTGGCGAGTTCGTCCACGGTGTCGGTGATACGCGTATAACCCGCACGTTTGACGCCGGCCAGGGCGAAGCCGAAGAACAGCGAAAACACCACGATCTGCAAGATCTCATTGTTGGCCATCGCTTCGGCGATGCTGCGTGGGAACACATGACTGATGAAGGTCTTGAGGCTGAAGTCGCCAGTGTTGACCGGCACCGCCGCCGTGGCGTGCTGCACCACCTGCATATTTAACCCGGCGCCCGGCTGGAACAGGTTGACCAGCGCCATGCCAAGCATCAGCGAGACCAGCGACGCCGTGACAAACCAGAGCATCGCCCGCATCCCGATGCGACCCACCGAACGCGAGTTGCCCATGCTCGCAATGCCCCCCACCAGGGTGGCGAACACCAGCGGAGCAATGATCATCTTGATCATGCGCAGGAAGATATCGGTGACCATCGAAAAGTACCCGGCCAGCGCCTTGGCCGCTTGTTCGCTGCCGGCATAGTGGTGACACGCCCAACCCACCAGCACGCCCAGGGCGATGCCGACTGCAATACGACGCGGGAGTTTGTTCTTGTTCACAGGTGCGGCCCTCGGATGGCTTTTGTTGTATGCAGCGGATTCTAGGGACCGCCCCCGCTCCCCATGATGAGTAATCCGGCTAACCCCATGCGCTTTTGGAATAGTTTGTAAAAAGCCAGGCCTGGCCTGGGCGTGACCGCTTACACTCCTGGCTCATCGCCTGGAGAACCGGCATGCAGATCAAATGGTTGGATGACCTCTTGGCCATCGCCGAGTGGAAGAACTTTTCCCGCGCCGCCGAAGTGCGCTGCGTGACCCAGTCGGCCTTGTCGCGGCGCATTCGCTCATTGGAAGAATGGGTGGGTGTCGAGCTGGTCGACCGCGGCACCTACCCGGTGCAACTCACCGCCGCAGGGGTCGCCTTTTGCAGCGAAAGCCGCGATGCCCTCGCCGGCCTCATGCGCCTGCGCGCCAGCCTGCGCGAAGTGGAGCGCATGCCGGGACGCTCGATCCAGGTGACCGCCGGCCACAGCCTGTCGATGACCTTCCTGCCCAAGTGGCTGGCGCAGTTCCAGCGACACGCCGAGCAGTTCAATGCGCGGGTGGTGGCGGCGAATATTCATGATGCGGTGATTGCACTGGAGGAAGGCAGCTGTGACCTGATGATTGTCTACCACCACCCGCTGGCGCCTATCCTGCTGGACGCGGAACGCTTTGGCAGCCTGGCCCTGGGGCATGATGCATTTATCCCGCTGTGCGCACCGGACAAACGCGGCCGGCCGCTCTATCGCCTGCCGGGAAATGCAGGGAAACCCGTGCCGCATCTGGCGTACACCGCCACGACGTTCCTGGGTCGGGTTGCGGAAATCGTGATCAAGAATGGCCCTGCCCCCGCGGTGCTGGAACGCTGCTACGAAGCTGACATGGCCATGCTGCTGATGCGCATGGCGATCGAAGGTTACGGCGTGGCGTGGCTGCCGCAGAGCGCGGTGGTCGATGAGCTTGAACGTGGCGTGCTGGTGCGCGCCGCAGGTGAGGAATGGAGTACGCGTCTGGAAATTCGCTCGTACTGCGCGATTGAAAACCAAAACCCGACGATGCGGAAGTTGTGGCGCACACTGGAAGGCTGGCGGGCGGAAATTTGATACAGCGGTAAAAATCGCGACTTTATCTTGCGTATTGACATATCGGTAAATCTCGATATCCTCGCGACATGGACCTACTCGAAATATTCAAAGCCCTCTCAAACCGTACTCGACTCGAAATCCTGAAAGGTTTGAAGGATCCCGAAAAGTACTTCCCGCCACAGGATGAAGGGGACGTTCATACCGTGGGCGTCTGTGTCAGCAGTATTCAGGAGGGCGTCGGGCTGTCGCAGTCAACCGTGTCTGATTATCTGGCCACGCTGCATCGGGCAGGCCTGATCGAAACACGGCGCATTGGCCAGTGGACCTACTACAAGCGAAACGAAGCAACCATCAGTGCGCTTGCCGAGATCATTGGCAAGGACCTGTAATTTTTTGCTCCAGGATATCGAGATTTCCCGATATCCCTTTTTACCGAAACGAGGTGATGCAATGAAAGCGCAGATACTTAAGTCGTTTGGCAACCCGGATTCGTTCGAACTCTGCGAGGTGCCCAAGCCGGTACCGCACACCGGGCAAGTGCTGGTTCGGGTTCACGCAACGTCCATCAACCCTTTGGATTATCAGGTGCGACGTGGCGACTATGCCGACCTGGTGCCCCTCCCCGCCATCACCGGCCACGACGTCTCCGGTGTTGTCGAAGCCATCGGGCCGGGCGTGACCAACTTCGCACCAGGCGACGAAGTCTGGTACACCCCGCAGATCTTCGACGGCCCCGGCAGTTACGCCGAATACCATGTAGCGGCCGAGAACATTGTGGCAAAGAAGCCTCTCTCGTTAAGCCACCTTGAGGCGGCCAGCCTGAGTCTGGTTGGCGGTACCGCATGGGAAGCGCTGACCGTGCGCGCGGCACTGCGGGTGGGCGAAAGCATCCTGATACATGGCGGCGCTGGGGGTGTCGGCCATGTGGCAATCCAACTGGCAAAAGCTATTGGTGCAAAGGTGTTCACTACCGTGCGCGAGGCTAATGCTGAGTTCGTTAAACGCATGGGCGCCGATGTGATCATCGACTACGAAAAGGAAGACTATGTCGACGCCATCATGCGGGAAACGGCTGGCCGTGGAGTCGATGTGGTATTCGATACCCTCGGCGGCAACACACTGTCGCGCAGCCCTGATGCGCTCGCGCAAATGGGCCGTGTGGTCTCGATCGTGGACATCTCCCAGCCGCAAAACCTGGTCCAGGCCTGGGGCAAAAATGCGAGTTATCACTTTGTGTTCACGCGGCAAAATCGCGGCAAGCTGGATGAGTTAAGCAGCTTGGTCGTACAGGGTCAGTTGCGCCCGCATGTCGGCGCGGTCTATGCGCTTGCCGACATTGGACTCGCCCATGCGCGGCTGGAGAGCCGCAACAACGGCGTCCAAGGGAAGATTGCGATTGCCGTCGCGCCTATTGAAGGCGCCACGCCATGATTTACGAGATCGCCCTGCTGCCCGTTCACAAACAACACATCGATGCATTCCGACTGGCATTTGCGGAGGTCGCACCGTTGCTCAGCCGCGCGAAAGGCTACTTGGGCCATTTGCTCGCGCAAGGCATCGAAACGCCGGAGCGATTCAACCTGATCGTGCGCTGGGAATCGCTCGAAGACCACACACCGGGCTTCGAAGCGAGTGAAGACCATCGGGTGTTCATGTTGGGGCTGGAGAACTATTTTTCGGACGAGCCGCAGGTGTATCACATTGAGGGGCTGGAGTTTGCTGGATGCGCCGGCTTGTGCCTATCGACTCAACATTCAAGGCTTTAAGCAGGGTGCCGCTGGAATCTGCTTCCAGTGCGAGAAGTCTTCTTCCAGAAACTCACTCAACGCATCTATTTTGTCGGCGTAAAGCGCCCGCAATAGCTCAGCCAAACCAGGAGGCAGCGCATGGCGACTGCCTTCGAACACCGGCTGCGAAAGTTCACAGCGATGCGCATCGGTAAAAAAACCATCCAGCCCGATATGGTTCAACACCCGATTAGCCAAAACCACGGGATCTTTGACGATCTCCTCATAGCGCGCAATCAGGAGTTGCTCCCGTGGATAGACCCCCATCCAGTTCTTCAGGCAAGTCGCATAATCGCCCCGTAGCAGCGACCCTTGTGATTTAAAATGATCTATAAACCACTGATCAGAAGCCTCCGAATACTCCATCTCAGCCCTACGCAAAGCCATGCGTGCCGATGACCACGCACGGTCCATGGGGTTACGCATGAGAAAAACGATGCGTAATGCAGGAAAATGAGAGTAAACCTCTCTAATGGTTTCCGGCGACAGGATGGCGTAAGCAGGCGTGATGTCGCCGGCAGTTCGACCCTCGACATTAAACAAGCCGTGATACCAAGCCACGCCGTTGGCGATGTTTGAATCCCAGAAGTGAACTTCCTTACCACCGGGAAAGCAAATCGATGGGTGTTTATTCAATACTTCATACAACCAACTGGTACCGCTTTTTTGCGCGCCGATACCGACAAATTTCAACATTCCGTCACCTTGCCAACGACCATTCTGGAGCGCATGAAAAGTCCACGACGCCCACGCCGTACTGCGTATGCTCCGAATTCACTCTGAAACACAACGCGTCCACCACTCTGTGCAGGTGCCGAAAACCTTCCCCGCAATCACCGGAAACGCCAGCATTAAGAAAATACAGGCCTTCATTCAGACGGCATACAAAACTGTATTCGACCGTCAGTACCGAACCGGCAGCAACAAACTCAATACCTTCGGTGATGCGCTTGGCTGACGTCCCCCCTCCAAGTTCAACGCCAGTGGTGGTCTTGATCAACATGCCGAAGCGTACGTGACTCGCATCCTGTTCGAACGCAACTTGATACGTATACAAATAGGTCTCTCCTGCCTTCAGGCAGTTGACCTTTTGCCGGCGTGCATTGAGCAATCCAGGATTGGCAATCACCGCACCGCGTGCCTCATACGAAAGCACTGCTTTGGAGAGCAGATGGGGATCAAAATAATCGCTTGCCAAGCCGGAGTTCGCATCAAGCGCCGGGGCGTCAACCTCAGCCACCGATGTAAACTCGACCGAACCGGCCATCATCTGCTCGCGCATTTCTTTCGCTTTAGCGGGCGAAGCGTTCAGCATGCGCTGGTACTTACCGACAATAGCCTTGGGGGTTCCCTCCGCTACTTTCTGTCCGCCATCCAGCAAGATCGCACGGTCACAAAGCGCTACCACTGTGTCGCTGGCATGGGACACGAAAAGAATGGTCGCGCCCTGAGACTTGATACTTTCTATTCGGGCAAAGCATTTACGCTGGAAGAGCTCATCCCCTACCGCCAACGCCTCATCGACAATCAAAATCTGGGGGTCAACATTGATTGCAACGGCAAAGGCCAGGCGAACCATCATCCCACTGGAATAGCTCTTTACCGGCCGATCGATGAAATCCCCAATCTCTGCGAACGCCTCGATAGAGGCAAAGCGAGCAGAGGTTTCAGCGTGGGAGAGCCCGAGGACGGAGGCGTTCATGTAAACGTTTTCGCGGCCGCTGAATTCCGGGTTGAATCCAGAGCCTAACTCCAGCAATGCCGCGATTCTGCCATGGGTCGACACCTCTCCCTCAGTCGGCGTCAGTGTCCCGCAGATCATTTGCAGCAGTGTGGATTTACCACTGCCATTGCGGCCGACGATACCCACGGTCTCCCCTTTGTTAACAACAAAGGAAACATCATCAAGGGCAACAAACTCCGTATAACAGCGCTTCTTGCGGAACACCTGCAACAGCCGCGCCCTTGGGCTGTCGTAAATCTGGAAACGCTTGCTGACATTCCGAACTTGAATGGCGATCTCAGAGGGCATCTGTAAACACTCCATGTGTCTTCTGGAAATATGCGAAGCCTGTCCGACACACCAAAAACATGCTGGAAGGTACTGAAGCAGCCCCGTAACGCCAAGCATCTTGCCTCAAATCAAGACAGTGCGGAATTACTCGACAAGGAATCCATGAGTACGACGACCGCAAGCCTCATCACAAGCCAGGCCCACTGAAGGCGTCAGATCACTCCTTTCAGCAATCACACCGTGCACTTGGGTTGCCAGGGCAAATCCAAGGCAAAAAAAGCCTGCATCTCTGCAGGCTTCTTTTTATGTCGCTATCTGGCTCCGCGACCTGGACTCGAACCAGGGACCCAATGATTAACAGTCATTTGCTGGCTGTTAGGCGCAACGGTGCCACGCAAGAACGTGGTGGAGATCTAGGGTTTCTGCATAGCGTGAGCCGCATAAGCGCAGCACGCCACGAAAATTAGTTGGGTTGGATTGGGTTGTCAAAGCGTGGCAAGGCAATGACCAGCAGGAAAAGGAGGCGCACTCTGTCAGCTACCGAGCAATCTTCATGCTTCACTTAACTTCCTGACCAACGTAGCCGCCATGAGCTTCAACGTTCTGCTCTCTGCCTCAAACCCCTCATCTAGAGCCCGCATGACCTGCGCCCTGTCAATGTAGCCAGCCAAAAAACAGACTCAATTGATTCAATTGCATGAATGACAACCGACTCCTCTCTAGCTTTTAAAAGCGTTAGTACAACACGCAACGCCCGCTCATCATTCGAGTCACCAAGAGACTCCGCGCACCGACCTCGCCAATCCGCTTTACCCCATGCCTTGCTAACAGGCACGCGACTCACTAGTGCCTAAAGATGATTGATTTTGCGAAGTCTGCATACTTATAAAACCAACTCAACGCAAACAAAATCGAGAATGGCATTCCCAACCATACAAATACCACATCAAATTCCACCTCAAACCCTGCAGAAATAAACAGGACTGGTAACAATGCCAGCAGGCATCCTATGGAAAGCATTACGACTAAAACACCCGCCGCCATTATTGCTGAGGACATCAACTTACTTACCGTCACCCTTAGCCTCCTCGTAAAAGCCGTAGCCCTTATAACCCACTCCGCCGACATACACACCTAGCGCAGTACCAAATGGCGTTTTCGTGCCTAACAACGGAATGAAAAAATTAATATCCATCTTCGGAACCAAAACCCCGAAGATCGAACCCTTCCTCAATCCATCCGAAGCTCCCATCACGAGAGGGACTTTCCCAAAGCCAGCACCGGCGGAAAGTAACGTATCCGCCCCCTGGTAGACCAATGGACCATCCATCCACCTTTCTCGATGGACTTCGCATCAGCATCTTTTTGCGAAGCTGCCGCCAGAACACCGACTATTTGAGAACTCATAGCTAGCAGATTCTTATCACCGCTAACCAACGAATCCAAGTGAACTACAGCCGCTTCGTTAATACCCGCCGCCAGCGCGCCGGTCTTGAAGTCCCCACCGGTCGCCTGGGCAAGTAACCCACCGACCATCGCATGCACCAATATCTTCGGCGGGTAACAGCATCAAGCGCGGCCAGGTAGCGGCTGATGCTCGATTAAATTTCTTCCATTCGCCGCCTTAGTTTGACGCTAGTGAAGTTGCGGTCACGACTGTTGACGGCCTTGAATTTACTTGCGTCGATGGAAACCAGGTTTTCTCCGAACAATGCGAGCGGCTGACAGAGCACAACGAACTGACGACAGACGCATCGGATGGCCTTGCTGTTGTCCTTTCGGAAGTTGGCGATGGTCTTGAAATCCGGCATTAAACGACCCGTCAACCACATCAACTCAACGTTGCGTTGAGCTTCTCGCTCCAGGCGTCGGCTCGATTAGATGCGGTTGAGATCGCCATAGATATAGACCTTCAACAGTACCTCAGGGTGGTATGCAGGTCGGCCCGTAAGAGCAGGAACAGCACCGTCGACACCCAAATTGACCAGGTCGAGTTCGTCGACGACGACGTCGACTATACGCACCGGGTTGGTATCGCTGACGTAGTCGTCGAGGCTTTCGGGAAGTAAGGTGCCTTGACCTCTGTGCTCCCCTTGAATAAAGCGCTTCACGAGACGATCCTCTTGTGGAACCCGAATGTTGGATGCTGCTGTGAAGATAGTGAAATCTACCCGTTTTGACGATGTCGACCACGATTTAGGGTATGAGTACCGTGGTCATAATTACAGCGTGCTGAGCGATGGGGGTATGTTCCTGATCAGAACTTACGACGACGAACCAGGATGTGCGACTGTCGTAAGTCCGACCACGGCGCATGCCAGCGGCAACCTTAGACAGCTCATCACTTTCTTGCAGACGGATTTTGGGGGCTCTAGGATCTACCTCTACAAGGCCGATTTGGGGCGTTATGCTGAGATCGACCTTGAAACGTTGGAATTCCTTCCCATTTGAGTTCGGCGGCGATAGCACGGTTGGTGTTTTTACACACTCTGGGCCGTTAACTGCCCTGCGCGAATAACAGAGCTTGATAGGTATCAGCCCTCACCTGCAATCGACCGACCAGAGCTGATCAAGCCTAGTTGTATAGCTCTGACTCATCATCTCTCGACGCATGCCCCAATCCGGATCAACCGGCACACTGGCCGAGCGCAGTGTCCCCCTGCCCCAACGCTCGTTGATTTGATCCAAAACCGTCATCACCCGTGTTGCCTCTACAAACGGTGACGTGGCGAAAAGATCATTCGTGTAATCGCCAGGTTTGCAAAGGTTGAGCAGCATTACTGACACCTTCATGCGGGTCACACTGCGCGCCTTGATCACCCCGGAGAAATCCAAGGCAAAAAAAAGCCTGCATCTCTGCAGGCTTCTTTTTATGTCGCTATCTGGCTCCACGACCTGGACTCGAACCAGGGACCCAATGATTAACAGTCATTTGCTCTACCAACTGAGCTATCGCGGAATGCGCCGTATGTTACTGATTGAAAAGGAGAAGTCAAGCTTTCTCTGGCATTCGGCGCGATTAAATCGGATGACCGGTTGAAACCGCGTGCTCCCTGGCCAACTCCAGCCAGGCCAAGGCAGCCGGCGGCAGGTGGGCGCTGGTGCGCCAGGCCAGGGCGATGTGCCAGTCGGTGTGGGGTTCGTCCAAGGGGATCAGGGCGATGCCGGCGTGTTGATGCTTGTACGCCAGCATGCGTGGCACGAAGGCCACGCCCAAGCCGGCGGCGACCAGGTCGATGATGAAGTCGATCTGCCCGCTGCGGGCCGTCACCTTGGGGGTCACGCCTTTGCGCTCGCAGGCGGCGAGGATCTTGGCGTTGAGGGCGAAACCGGCTTCGAACAGGATGAACGGCGAATCGGCCAGGTGGGTGAAGTCGATCCGCTCAAGGTGGGCCAGCGGGTGGCTCATGGGCAGCACGGCCATCAGCGGCTCATTGCGCACGGGCTGGTAATCGAAATCTTCGTCCACCGGCAACAGCAGCGCCGCCAGGTCGACCTCCCCCGCTTCCAGGCACTCGCGCAGCTTTTTGCTGCCGTACTCGGTGAGCTCGATGTCGATGTCCGGGTAGCGGCTGCGGTAGGTCGCAAACATCGTCGCGAACAGCACACCGCAGCCCACCGGCGGTAGGCCGATGCGCAGCACGCCACGCTTTAAACCGCGCAGGTCGTTGATCTCGGCCACCAAGTCGTTGCGCTCGGCGAGCAGGACCAACGCGCGACGGTAGGCGATTTCGCCGGCGGCGGTCAGTTCGTTGCGGTGGCCCAGGCGATTGAGCAACGGTGTGCCCAGTTCATCTTCCAACGTCTTGACGGCCTTGCTGACGGAGGACTGGGTCAGGGACACCACCTCCGCCGCCTGGGAGAAACCACCCTGGCGCACCACTTCGACAAAGGCGCGTAATGTTCTCAGGTTCATCAGTATTCCTTTGGCGACTGACTACCATCGATAAAAGTTGTTTTTATCATGCCAGAGAAATGCCTATCCTGCCTGCACCTTGCCTTGTGGAGCCCCTAATAATGATCATCTCCTCCGCCTCCGACTACCGCGCCGCCGCCAAGCGCAAGCTGCCGCGTTTCCTGTTCGACTACATCGACGGCGGCGCCTACGCCGAACACACGCTGCGTGCGAACAGTTCGGACCTGGCCGAGATCAGCCTGCGACAGCGCATCCTGCGCAACGTGGACAACCTGAGCCTGAAGACCACGCTGTTCGGCCAGGAACTGGACATGCCGGTGATCCTCAGCCCGGTGGGCCTGACTGGCATGTACGCACGACGTGGCGAAGTGCAAGCGGCCAAGGCGGCGGCAAACAAGGGCATTCCGTTCTGCCTGTCGACGGTGTCGGTGTGCCCGATTGAAGAGGTGGCGTCGCAAAGCGCTCGGGCGATCTGGTTCCAGCTGTATGTGCTCAAGGACCGTGGCTTCATGCGCAACGCGCTGGAGCGCGCGCAAGCCGCGGGCGTCACCACACTGGTATTTACCGTGGACATGCCAACGCCTGGCGCGCGTTATCGCGATGCGCACTCGGGCATGTCCGGGCCGTTCGCGGCACAACGGCGAATGCTGCAAGCCGTCACCAAGCCGCAATGGGCCTTTGATGTGGGGTTGATGGGGCGCCCCCATGATCTGGGCAATATCTCCAAATACCTGGGCAAACCCACTCACTTGGAAGATTACATCGGCTGGCTGGCGAACAATTTCGACGCCTCCATCAGTTGGAAAGACCTGGAGTGGATCCGCGAATTCTGGAAAGGCCCGATGATCATCAAAGGTATCCTCGACCCCCAGGACGCCAAGGACGCGGTGAGTTTCGGCGCCGATGGCATCGTGGTCTCCAACCATGGTGGTCGCCAGCTGGACGGCGTGCTGTCCACCGCCAAGGCCCTGCCTCCGATTGCCGATGCCGTGGGCGATGACCTCACGGTGCTGGTGGATTCCGGCATCCGTTCCGGGCTGGACGTGGTACGCATGCTGGCCCTGGGCGCCAAGGCCTGCCTGCTGGGTCGCGCGACAGCCTATGCGCTGGCCGCCGACGGCCAGCACGGCGTGGAAAACCTGCTGGACATCTTCGCCAAGGAAATGCGCGTGGCCATGACCCTCACCGGTGTGACCTCCATCGCGCAGATCGATCGCTCCACCTTGGTTTAACCCTGCTGCTCGACGATCCCGCGGGCCTGGCGGCAAGACGGTGGTGCCGGCGGCCGTCTGGCGTCCCATGGCGCCATGGGCAGTGGTGTGCGGGTGATGGGCGGCGCTTATTTTATCTGTGGTGTCATTCCGGCGTTGTTTATTCGCGATAAACAGTGCGAACCACAGAAACTTCAAGACCACCGCCGAGTTGCCAATTAACTGGCGTCATCCTTCAGCGACTGTTTTTGGCGGTAAAAACAGTCGATTGATTTATAAGACTTTTTATTAAGTTGAACCTCTCTGGCATGAATCTCGCTCTAACTCTGTTCTAGCAGGTAAGGCGATGACAAGACGTGCGGCAGTGCCCAGGGGTTATAACCCATTGCAAAGCGGTCTAGACTGTTACCTATGTTTTACGGAACTGAAGGAACAGTAAGACGCTTGGCACTCGCCACTCTCATTGAGCCTGTAAGACAGCCAAGTGCTTAGAGGCCGATCGTTTATGAAAACACCCACCCAGACCAACGCAATTGACTTCGATACTGCCAAATTGCAACGCCTGGGGTTTGGTCAACCATCTCTCGTACCACGTCGCCCCACCACCCTTGCCCAACTTCGCCAGCAACTGGGCCTGCAATTGCAAACCAGCCTGGAGCCGGAGCGCATCCTCGGGGTGTTCTTCCGTGAGATCCAGCGCCTGGTGCCCTTGGACGCCTTGCAATACCGCCATCAAGCCAGCGATTTGCGCCTGGAGTTCGGCCATCGTGGCCACCATTCTGTGAGTTACAGCCTGAGCCATGAAGGCGAGCACCTGGGCGAGCTGATCTTTCGTCGCAACCAGCGCCTGGCCGAAGAAGAACTCGGCCAACTCGAATCCCTGCTGGCCACCCTGCTCTACCCGATGCGTAACGCCCTGCTCTACCGCGCCGCCACCCGCAGTGCCTTGCGCGACCCGCTGACCGAGACCGGCAACCGCATCGCCATGGACCAAACCCTGCAACGGGAAATCGACATGGCGCGCAGGCACCTCAACCCGCTGTCCTTGCTGATGCTGGACATCGACCACTTCAAGACCATCAACGACACCCACGGCCACGCCGCTGGCGATAACGTGCTGCGCGCCGTCGCCGCGGCGATCAAAGGCCAGTTGCGCAATGTGGACATGGTGTTCCGGTTTGGCGGGGAAGAGTTTCTGATCCTACTGTCCAACACGGGTCGCGATGCGGCGGCGATGGTTGGCGAACGCCTGCGCCAGGCGGCACAGACCCAGGATTACTGGGCGGATGACACGCGGATTGAATTGACGGTGAGCCTGGGTTGCTCGACCTTGCTGGCCGCTGAGTCCGCCGAAAGCCTGCTGCGTCGGGCCGACAGCGCCTTGTACGTGGCCAAGCGCGAAGGGCGTAACCGCCTGGCGATGGCGGGGTAAGCCCCCGCCATCACCGTTACATCACGCTTCGCTGACGACCCGCGCCTGGCGCTCGCGCACCACGGCCGGAGCTTTTTCTTTCTCCAGACGCATGCAGCTTTCCAGGAACAGGTACATGTAGTCGTAGCTCTTGCACACGGCTTGGCGCAGCTCCGTCTGCAATTCCTTGGACGGGTTCATCCCGGCCAGGGTGCAGATGATTTCCAGCGCTTCCCATGGGTGCGCATCGTCATACTGGGCGTGCATCTTCAGCCACTTCATCGCACGCTTGCGCTCTTCCTCGGGGAAAGCCGCCGCATAGACGCCGGTCGAACACACCACGGCGGACCATTCCCCGGTAGCCCCTTCGATCGCATAGTTGGTCGCGGCAATGGCCACGATCAGCGAATCGGCGGAGCTGGTGTGCCAGCACCAATGGCTCAGCGCATGCAACTCCGGCGGCACGTTCTGGGCCTGCAGGTCCTCCAGGCTGACCCCGTGGGCACGGGACCAATGCACCCAATAGTCGGCGTGGTTGAGTTCCACACGAATATTGCGCATCAGCCAGCGGCGCGCCATATCCTCCCCAGGATGGCGGGCAAATTTGGTCTTGGTGAGGTTCTGTGCCATGTACAAGGCAAACTGTTCCACCACAGGCCAGCCACCAATCAGGTAATGGCGCATGGTCTTGGCACTGAGCGAGTTGTCGCGCATGCGCTGGTACAGTTCGTGTTCGACAACGCGGCGCTTGCTCTCGCTACAGTCCAGGATCAGTTTCTGAGCCCAGGCCGGATAACTGGAGGCTTCCATAAGCGGGCCGGTTCTGATGAAGGTGTCGATCACTGTTAAGGCTCCTTTTTAAGTGTGATTGTACAGACCAGCAAATGTTTCAGCGGAATGTGCCGGGCGCCTTGAATAACAGAGGCTGCGGCCGCACAGGTCGACACTGCAAGCTATCAAAGGTAAACAATTGCGGTCGTTCAATCAGGTAGCCCTGAGCGTAATCCACACCAATTTCGAGTAATGCCTGTTCGATTTGCGGTGTCTCGACAAATTCAGCAATTGTGCGCTTACCCATGACGTGGCCGATGTGGTTGATCACTTCGACCATCGCGCGGTTAATCGGGTCGTCCAGCATATCCTTTACGAAACTTCCATCGATCTTCAGGAAGTCTACAGGTAAATGTTTGAGATAGGCGAATGAGGACATTCCGGCACAAAAGTCATCCAGCGAGAAATGACAACCTAAGGCTTTGAGTTCATTAATAAAGCGGATCGCACTACCCAAGTTTGCAATAGCACTGGTTTCGGTTATTTCGAAACAGATCATGCCCGGCGGAATAGTGTATGTATGAAACTTCTCACGTAAAAAACCGAGGAAGTCATCATCCCCAATGGTGATGCCTGACAGGTTGATCGCACACATGGCCATGGGAAGCCCCGGCCGCTCCTGCATGCACCGGTTGATGATCTTGAACACATTTTCCACCACCCAGCGGTCCAGTGACGTCATCAGACCGTAACGCTCGGCGGCGGGGATAAAGCTGTCGGGCAGGATGATGCGTCCGGCCTCGTCGTGCAGCCGCAGTAGGATCTCAATATGCCCATCGCCACCATTGGTCTGCCCGAGGGGCGAGATTTCCTGGGCGTACAGGCAGAACCGGTTCTCTTCCAACGCCATGTGCAGGCGCTGCACCCAGGCCATTTCGCCAAAGCGCAGCGACAGTTCCGAGTCGTCGGCGTGGTACACCTGCACGCGGTTGCGGCCCTTTTCCTTGGCCATGTAGCACGCCATGTCAGCGGCGCGCAGTGAGGTTTCCAAGGTGGTCGGGGTGTGCCCCAGGTGCACCAGGCCAATGCTGACGGTGGTCATGAACGGCCGGCCCTTCCACACAAAGTGCAGGTTTTGCACGGTGTGGCGCAGGCTCTCGGCAATCTTTTCTGCCACCGCCGCCGGGCAGTTTTCCAGCAGGATGCCGAATTCATCTCCGCCCAACCGCGCCAGGGTGTCGCCTTCGCGCAGGTCCGACTGCAGCAGCGCACAGATATGCCGCAGCAACTCGTCCCCCGCCGCGTGGCCGCAGGTGTCGTTGACCAGCTTGAACTGGTCGAGGTCTAGGAACATCAATGCATGGCGCCCGCCATTCTGCTGGGCGGTGGGATGCAGTACCTGTTCCAGGCGGAATTCGAATTCGCGACGGTTGGCCAGGCCGGTCAGGGCGTCGTGGGTCGCCTGCCAGGACAGGTTGGCGATGTATTGCCGCTCCTGGGTCATGTCATGCAACACCAGCACCGCCCCCGTGACCTTGCCGGTGCTGCGGATCGGCGCGCCCACCAGCGTCACCGAGACCGTGCTGCCATCCAGGCGCTGGATGGTTTTGGAATGCTCGCTGCCGCCGCTGAGTTGGCCCTTGACGATATGTTCGATCAGGGTAAAGCCGTCTGGTTGCGCATTGTCATCCAGCAGGTTGAACAGCGCAGCCAGGGGCAGACCTTGAGCCTGGGCCGAATTCCAGTGGGTCAGCGCTTCGGCCGCCGGGTTCATGTAGGTGATGGCGCCGTCGACATCGGTGGTGATCACCCCGTCGCCAATCGACTCCAACGTGATCTGCGCACGCTCTTTCTCTTGTTGCAGGGCGTCGGCAAACGCGTGGCGCTGGGTCAGCAGCTTATGGGTGCGCAACAGTGCCAGCACGATCAGCCCCAGGGCCGTGGCCAGGTTGGTGATCAGCAGCAACCGCAGGATCATCCGCGAGCCTTCGCCCAACGCATCACTGAACGCCTTGGCAGCCGGCGTCACACCTTCGTTGATGCCAACGATATGTGCTTTCCACTGGCGTACGTCGTTGGCGCTGACCTGATCACGGGTGATCGCGCCGTGCATTTCACGGGCGAGGTCATCCAGTTGCATCAGGTAGCCATCGCCCACTGCCCACAACTCGATGGCTTTTTCCAGGTAGCTGAAATGACGAAAGTTGAGGTACAGCCAGATCAGGTTGGACACGTCATCCGGGTGGTTGCCGCCCTTGAGAATACCCAGGCGTGCGGCGCTCAGGTCAGGGGTAGGACGGTCCAGGGCAGTGCGCAGTTCGTGGCCGCCCTGAGGCACGGCAATGGCCTGCTGATATTTGAGGTAAGTGGTTTCGTCGCGGCTATCGGCGTACAGCGTCAAGTAATAGATGGCGTCCTTCTGGCCTTTGGACCACAGGCTTTCACCGGCCACATAGCCACGCACTGCCGAAAGCACGTAGAGACTGACGCAGCCCAACAATGCCTGGAACAGTACAACGGCGATAAAGGGCCAGACGATGCCCAACAGTTTTGGCGTTCCGAGAGTCCGCTTTTGCTTCATGAAGTCCCTTGCACATGCACTGCTGGATACGCACGCGAATATCCGCTTCCGATAGCTCAGCCCAGGCTAAATCAACGCACTTGTTGCAAGTGTCCATAGAGTTTGGCGTACAAGCCGCCATCGGCAATCAATTGCTGATGATCACCGTCCTCGGCAATATGACCGCCGTCGAACACCAATACTCGATCTGCCTGCTTAACCGCCGACAGGCGGTGGGCAATGATCAGTGTAGTACGCCCGCTCAGGAAGCGTGCGAGCGCCTGATGCAGGTTGTACTCGGTGGCGGCGTCCAAGGCGGAAGTCGCTTCGTCGAGGATCACGACCTTCGGCTCGGCCAACACCATCCGCGCAATCGCCAGGCGCTGACGCTGCCCGCCGGAAAACCGCACGCCGGAACGCCCCACCACACTGTCCAAGCCCAAGGGCAGTGACTTGACGGTAGCATCCAGTTGGGCAATTTCCAGTGCCTGCCAGCACGCCTGGTCACTGCGCTCACGGCCCATGGTCAGGTTGGCGCGCACGGTGTCATTGAACAATGCAGGGTGTTGCAGCACCACGGCGACATTTTCGCGAATCGTCTCCAGGCCGATTTCCTGCTGGGTGGCACCACCAAAACGGATAGTCCCGGCCTGGGGCGTGTAGAGGCCGAGCAAGAGTTGCACCAAGGTACTTTTGCCACCGCCGCTGGCGCCGACGATTGCCACCTTCTCGCCGGGGGCGATGGCCAGGTTCAACTGGTCAAGCACCAGGTCTTCGCCATAACCGAAATTGAGTCCACGTACTTCGATGCCGACGGTCTCACGCCCAACGAATGGGTCTTCGCCCCCGGCGTATTGCGGCTCATCGGCACGCGCCAGCAACTCATTGATCCGCGTCAGCGCCCCGCCCGCCGCGTAATACGCGTATTGCAGGTTCAGCAACTGTTCCACCGGGCCAATCATGAACCACAGGTAACTGAACACCGCGAGCATCTGGCCGATGGACAGGTCGGAGAACAGCACGGTGAGCATGGCCGCTGCGCGAAAGATGTCGATACCGAACTGGAACAGCAAACCACTGGCGCGGCTGGAGGCGTCGGTTTTCCACTGGGAATGGATCGCGTAGTCGCGCACTTCCCGGGCACGCTGGCCCAGACGCCCCAGGAAGAACCCCTGGCGATTGCCAGCGCGGACTTCCTGGATCGCGTCCAGGGTTTCAGTCAGGGCCTGGGTAAAACGTGAAGTGCTGTCGTTTTCCAGCTTCTTCAGGTGTTTGACGCGCTTGCCCAACTGCACCGTGGCATAGATCACCAGCGGATTGAACAGCAGGATCAGCAGCGCCAGTTGCCAATGCATCCACACCAGGATCGCCGAAGTGCCCACCAGCGTGAGCATGGCCACCAGGAACCGGCTCAGTGTTTCGCCGACGAATTTGTCCAGCGTGTCGAGGTCGGTGACCAGGTGCGTGGTGACCGTGCCGCTGCCCAGGCTTTCATACTCGCCCAGGGAAATACGCTTGAGCCGCTCGATCAGGCGCACGCGGATGCGGTACACGATGTCCTTGGCCAGCCGCGCAAACAGCCGCGCCTGCACCACGTTGAACACCAATGCGCCGCAGCGCAGGAACAGGGTCACCAGCAGCATCAGCCCGATATAACCGGCCGCTTTCTGCCAGCCCAGCGGCAGCGCGTGGTTCATCACGTTGAGGGCTGCGTCGCCGTGGCCCAGCAGTACTTCATCCACCAGCAGGGGCAACAGCAAGGGGATCGGTACGCTGCACAGGGTCGCCAGCACGGCGACGCCGTTGGCGATCCACAGGGATTTCTTGTGACGCAGGGCCAGGCGGCGAATTTCCGCCCAGGTCAGGCGATCGGTGCGCTGGGCGGGTTCATGCACAGGTGGCTCGCTCCAGCCATCGGCCCAGCAAAGGCGACAGCTCGGACAGCGGCTGGTAACCGTTGGTCAGCAAGGCCAGTTGACCATTACGCTCGGCCAGCAGCGTCGGGAAACCGGCGATGCCCAGGTCCTGCACCCAGGTGAAATCGGCCGCCGTGGCCGCATGCTGCTCGGCGCGGTCGAATTCGCCGGCGAACTCGATACGCGGGATCCCCGCCTGCTCGGCGAGTTCCACCAACACGCTGGCGAGGGTCACGTCGCGGCCTTCGACATAGAACGCACGCTGGATCAGCCCCAGCAGCTTCCAGGCGCAATCCGGCGCCAGGCTGCGGGCGGTGACAATTGCCCGGCACGCCGGCTCCGTGTCATACACAAAACCGTCGGGCAACGCGCCTTCACGTTTGAACGGCTGGCCGGTAGCGTCAGTGACCGCCTGCCAATGCTCCAGAATGTAGCGCCGGGTGGTCGGCTCCAGTGCCGCGCCACTGCCGGTACGCAAGCCGCCCACCACCAGGTGCAGCTCCACACCGGCCGCCTGGGCCTGCTCCACCAACGCTTTGGCCACCGGGGCAAAGCCCCAGCACCAGGAACACATCGGGTCCATTACATAGAGCAGGCGCGCGGACATGGCTCAGGCCTCGGAAGGAGTTTGCTTGTAGTTGAAGCCAATCGGGTGCGGCAGGTTGCGGGCCTTGGCCAGCTCGATCTGCTTCTGCCGGTCGATCGCACTGCGACGGGTCTTCTCCGGCAGCTTATCCCAGCAATGCGGGCAACTGATGCCCGCCACATAATGCTCGGAGGCGCGGTCGTCGACACTGACGGGTGTGCGGCAGGCATGACATTGATCGTAGTCGCCTTCGCTCAAGTCGTGGCGCACGGTCACGCGATTATCGAAAACAAAGCAGTCGCCCTGCCACTTGGTTTCTTCCTGCGGCACCTCTTCGAGGTACTTCAGGATGCCACCCTTGAGGTGATAGACCTCGTCGAAGCCTTCGCTGAGCATGTAGCTCGACGCTTTCTCGCAGCGAATGCCGCCGGTGCAGAACATGGCGACTTTCTTGTGCTTGGCCGGATCGAAGTTGGCTTTGATGTAGTCGGGAAATTCGCGAAAACTGGTGGTTTTCGGATCGATCGCGCCTTCAAAGGTGCCGATGGACACTTCGTAGTCGTTACGGGTGTCGATCAACAGCACCTCTGGGTCGCTGATCAGCGCGTTCCAGTCCTTCGGGTCGACATAGGTACCGACTTTCTTGTTCGGATCGACGCCTTCGACGCCCAGGGTCACGATCTCTTTCTTGAGCTTGACCTTGGTGCGGTAGAACGGCTGGTCGTCGCAGTAGGACTCTTTGTGGTCGATGTCGACCATGCGCGGGTCGTTCTTCAGCCAGGCCATCAGGCCGTCAATGCCTTCGCGGCTGCCGGAAACGGTGCCGTTGATGCCTTCTTCGGCGATCAGCAAGGTGCCTTTGATGCCGTTGTCGACCATCGCCTGCAGCAGTGGCTCGCGCAGGGCGACGTAATCTTCGAGGGTGACGAACTTATACAGTGCCGCCACGACAATCGGTTGAGTCATGGGTGTTCTCTCCAGGTGGCTACCCTCGTAAGGGGTGAACCGGATGCTAAAAACGCGAACCACGTCGCGCGGCGCGCATTCTAGCAAAACCGCGACGCCACCGCATCGACACTCCGTTAACGATATTTCCCTGACACGCTCACGCCTTTGGCTGACCTCGGCCCGAGCCACCTGCGTGATAGCGTCTTGCGTCGCCCAGTGGATCCACCTTTGGGCTCACAGGAAGATCGATGACATGGAAACCTTAAACCGTTCGTTATTGGCCAGGCTGGTGGAACAGCCCGTTACTCCAAGTGTTGGGAAGGTCGACTTCACCACTGCCATGGATCTGCTCCGCTTCACCAGCGTCTTCGACATCGTCGAGCTGCCCGAGGCCGAGTTCATCCGTCGACTGGCCCAGTACAATGATGACGACGGCGCCCAGGCTTATACAAACGCATGCTCCTACACCACTCAGTTGCAATGGCTGTACGACCAACAACCATTGAACACCCCTCATGCCCGTAGCAAACGCGACCTTGAGCCGAGCGCGCCCAGCCTGCTCAATGAGGACTGGGGCAATGCCTGCCACCCCGATGCCATCGCCGCTATCGATTCGCCTGTCGCCTACCTGCGAGCACTGTTTCTTTTTGCAACTCAGCTTGAAAAAAACGGCAAGGGAACGAAAACCAAAATCCTCTTGAGCCAACGGCGCCCAGAGCTGAAAAATTTACCGATTGACCACGACACGACCTTTGCCCAGCGCCCGCTGCTGACGCTGATCGATGACATGTTGCGCAAACAGATCAAACTCCATCACCCGCAGGAGAAGGTGCGCGCGCTGCTCAGCAAGCAACGCTACCCCTTGACACTGCCTTACCACCATCATCACCTTCAATGCCGCCTGGGACTGTCGGGAACCCAGCACGCCTTGGGTGAATTGAATTATCGAATCAGCAAGCGGCTGCCGTTTGACGATGCCGGCAGCACACGGTATGGCACGGTCAAAGCGCGCAACAATGACGTGCAATGCCTGCTAAGCGAACTGAATCCCCAACAGCAAGAACTGTTGACGCAGCCACACGTCACGGGAAGCACTCTGTTTGAAACCTACTTTGGCAGACCCAGTGCTCCAGAAAACCTTGACGACTTTCTGAAATGTACGGCGCTGGACACTACCCAGTTACAAGCCCTCCTGGCGCAAAACAGTTTCGCCGCCCATGCCTCCCTCTCGGCGTCTAAACAGTTGCTGACCTATGGTGCCCGCTATGTCAATGGCACAGACCGCCTGCCCAAGCTAGAGGTTGGCCAATCCGCCGACGGGAAAACAGCGACACTACTCAATACCAGCCTCGATCGGTTCGACCGTCTGCATCGGATGATCCGCCTGCAAAAGTGGATCGATCTGCCATTCGCCGAACTCGATACGCTGATCGTCAGCACCATGATGCTTGAGGGCACAGCCAACGCCGATCTTCAGATAAGCCACACCACCCTGCGCGCACTGGGGGTCTACCGCTACCTTCGTGGGCGCTACAGGCTCAAGCCGCTGGAATTTTCGGCGTGGCTGGATCGCCTACCCGTGCAGGCCAGCGCCAACGAGCCTGCCTTATTCGATCAGGTGTTCAATCGCACACTGTTGTCCGAGCGACCGTTACCGCTGGACGACCAAACCTTCGATTCGCATACCCGCCAGCAGCTTTGCGCCGCGTTGGCGTTGAGTGATACACCGGACTCGCTGCAACTGCTGACAGACGCGTTCCCCAACCCTCTCCACAGGAACCTGGTCACGTACTCCGGGATCTATCGCCTGGCACGCATTGCCCAGGTTTTCGGCCTTTCTGTCTTGCACTGTAAACAACTGGCCGACCTGCTCGGCCCGTCCACCTGGAGCAAGCTGGCCAACCCCACATTAAGCACCGAGATGGATTTTCTCGATGTGCTCATGCGATTGGACTGGGCCGTCACCTGGCTCAGGGACAATGACACCAGCGTTACGCAGTTGCGCCAGCGATTACTGCTGGAACCCGTCGCTGATAACCCGGCGCTCAAGCGCTGGGTCGATTTACTCCCAAAGGGACTTGAGGCGTGCATCCAACAGTTTTTGGAAAACCCGGCGCCGGCCCTCTACAGCAATGAGCTTAAGCGCTACTACAGGCTACATTTCAAAAAAACGGACACTGAGCCCACCCACCTGATCCTGCTGGCGCCGGATATCACCACGCTGTTGCCGTTGCCGGTTAACAGCACGTCACTGCGTCAATTACTGATCAACCCCCATTGGCTGGACAGCGAAAAATCCCCCACAGAACTGGTCGAGCTGAGCCTGGGCACGCTCTATCTGTTGCAGCGTTTCAGAGACTGCTGCGAGAGGTATGGCCTGGCACAGGACAGCCTATTGGAGTATTTCGAGAGCGCCAACAGCAACGGGTCTCAAACCCTCGATACCCGGCTAAGTCAATGGTTGGGGTGGGACGAAAAAGAACTGAGGGCGCTCACTGAGACCTTGCCCACACACAGGGTCAAGTCCATGGACCAGCTGGATTGGATCATGCGCTGCCGGCAAGCCTGCACCATCACCCGCCTCGCCAGCCAAATGCTGCTCGACGCCAGCGAGCTGGATACCGCCAGCGACTTCAATAAATGGAAGCTCGTGGGCGAAGCCATCATCGCCGCACGTCAGTAAAGGCTTTCTCTCAACCAGCAGACTCAAGGAATGATCATGTCTGAGACCCTCGACCAGCACCTCAGTGAAGCCTGGCGTGATGCCATGCTCGCCTACTATCTGGCCCATTGCATCGACACCGAGCTTAAAGACTCGCTGCGCACCCCCAACGACCTGTACGACTACTGGCTATTGGACGTTCAGATCAGCCAGGCGGTACCGACCAGCCCGGTCGCCAGTGCGATCACCAGCCTGCAGCACTACATCAACCGGATTCACTCGGGCCTCGAACCGGGTTATGAGACCCAGGGCATGTCGCCCCACGAGAGCCTGGCCTGGCAGAAGTCCCTGCACACCTACCCCCTGTGGAGCGCCAGCCAGCAACTGCGCTATCACCCGCATAACTTTCTCGACCCCACACTGCGTGAGGACAAGAGCGAGAGCTTCCAGCAACTGGAAAACGACCTCAACCAACATCGAATTCAACCCAACACTGTGCAGAACGCCATACAAGGCTATTTGTCACGGTTCGAAGGGATCGCCAGTATTCATACGCTCAATGGCTACATTGACGGCAATGTCGCGCAGTTGGATACCAGCACCTATTACTTCGTCGGCAAGTCCGCCACCGACAACCTCTATTATTGGCGTTCACTGGACCTGTCCAAACGCTCCACCGGCAAGCCTGACGCGCCTGCGCCCCTGGCCTGGACAGACTGGGAACCCGTCAACCTGACGTTTTCCGCCGATACACCCGATCACAGTATTCGCCCGGTCCTGTTCAATCATCGGCTGTTTATTGTTTGGGCCGAGAGCATCAAGCCTGCGCCCTACCAATCCTTCAAGGCACAGGGAAACGGCAATGGCGACTACGAGGACAACGGCGACGACGAAAAACAACGCCAGACTGAGTGGCTGAACAGCCGGTTCGTGAAGTTTCGCCTGTGTTTTTCCTATAAAAAACTGGATGGCACCTGGAGCCTTCCGCACACGGGCCTGGAAGAGCACTGCGTTACGCGGGGCATCAACGCACTCACGTCGGCGCAACTTATCAGCATCACGCAGACCGTTGCCGTGGTTGATAGCCGCGCCCCCCACACCCTGTTCCTGGGGATAAGGGCCAACACCCTGAATCATGGCAGCGACCAAATGGGCGATTTTTTCCAGGCCATCCGCGTCGATCAGTCACTGGGTATAAAAATCGTCGCTTCTGCGGGCAGCCCTGGCCGATACAAGATCGTGCCAGGCTCAGACGTCGCTCAGGAAACCATCAGGTTGCTGGAAGCCTATGAGGCTACAAAGAACACGCCACTGCAGACCGCGTTGTTGGGTGGCGCCGACCCGGGCAACGTATTTTCCAGCGTGTTACTCCCTCCGTTTGCCCACCAATACTTCCGCCTGTTTTTCGATATAAACAAGGACAACTTACAGTTCAAGACACGCGTAGCGCTGGAGCAGGACAAAAGAACCGTAACCTTAGCGGCTCAAGCACTCGAGATCGAACACCAGAAAACGTGGGACTTTGAATTCAGAAGCAAGGATATAGAGGCTGCCGATACCGCCACCACAAGCTTTGATCCGGTCACCAAAGAGTTCGTCTTCACCTCGAAAACCATTCAGCCCTTTCTGCAGACTTACAGCATCACCCTTGCATCCCAGTACTCCGCGTTCAGCATTACCCTGGTCACCAAATCTGCGTTGCATGACCCGACCTCATTCGAAGTTGAACTCATGAGCGGCTCGAACATCAGGATCGACTGCGCGATACACCCCGTCGGAAGCGCCACCTACCACTCGATGTTCTTTAAAAACCCCAGGACCGGAAAAAGCTTTTCCAACGCCATCTATGACAAAAACTCCATATTGTTGAACCTTGTGGGGCAGATGAACACGATGCCGGACATGAGACCGGGACAACAAAATCAAGTTAAGCCCGTCACTGAATACTCCCTGGCCGGGAAGTTTCTCAACAAAAATGCATTCCTCCACTTATATACCCATCATCAGGATCCCTTCCTGGCGATACTCGACCGCTACAGCGGCTACGCCCTGCCAGGTGATGAGGCCGCCAACAAAAAACTGCACTTCATGAATGAACTGAGGCTTGAGTCCGTCAACACTTCCATGCCCAAGGTGCGTTTTTACAAGCACGTCATCATGCAGTCCAAACTGGAAGACGTACCCACCCCGCAAGCCATCAATAACAACACCGCCCGAATCCTTAACTTTACGGACGTCGAACACGAAAGCCTGGCGGGCGCGTTCCCAGAATTAGCAACCGGGCATCTGGCGAGTACACGGATAACGTTATCCGATGAGCAAACCGCATCAGCCATCACGGTGATCCATGGCGTCATCACACTGGAGAGTCAAGAGAACGAGGTGAAAGTCCTCGGCTATGCGCTCAAGGCTGTCAAATGCACCCTCGACACATCCCTTACCGTCGACGAGCCTGCCCATTCCCCCCGCATCATGCGCCAGCAGCAAACAACCGGAGAGACGGTCGAATCCATTGATTTTTCCACAAGCTTCGTCCGGAAGATCCCGGCAATCCGACTCAATACCAGCGTTGCGAGTCAATTGATCCAGACTGCCTTGCTCAGCTTCGACCCCTTATTTTTACGGTCCCCTGAGGATTGGACGGAACCGGCATTGACGGCTGACGCCTCACGCGTGCCCCTGGACTTCCAGGGTGCGCACGGCAAAAGTTTGCGGGAGCTGTTCATCTATTTGCCTTGGACCCTCGCACATTGCTTCAACCAGCAGCAGCAATACGCTCAGGCTGAAACCTGGTTGCACTACTTGTTCGACCCTCGCCGAACAGACGCCGGGGCGCTGAGTGTGTTGCTCAGCAAAACCGTTGAGCTGAGCTACGCCTGCCAACACCCCCAGAGCCCGCATTACCTGGCTCTCAGTTTTCCGACCTACCTTCGCAAGGCGTTGTACCTCCTCAATGTGGATATTCTGATCAACCGGGGCGATGCGGCCTATCGCCAGGTAAGCCCCGACAGCCTGGCCGAAGCCAAACTCTGGTACATCCAGGCGCAGAACCTGCTCGGCCTGCGCCCGACAATCACACGTGCCGATGCCTGGACCTCGCGCACATTGCGCACACTGGCGCAAGCGGACTCTCCGGCAGTACGCCAGTTGGAACAACAGCCCGAATACACCGCGCTACTGTCCCGGCAATGTGAAACCACCGGGCAACGTACCTGGCTCACGGACAGCCCCTACTTCTACCGCCCGTTGAACACGCAACTGGTCACACGCTGGGACACATTGGAAAGTCGCCTGCATGGGCTGCGCCATCATCTGGACATTGCCGGCAAGCCGTTGCGCCAAACCCTCTTTGCGACCCCCTTGCCCCCCGCGGCCCTGCTGACGCGAAACGCACAGAGCGCCACGGGTGGCGCCAGTGCCCTGTCACCGGTCCGGCCTGAAGTGGGTCACTACCGGTTCCAGGTCATGCAGGGGCATGCCTTGAGCGCAGTCGACAGCCTGGCGCAGTTCGGCACCACGCTACTCACGCTGATCGAGCGCAAGGAACAGGCGCACTACCTTGAGGTGCAGCAACAGAACGCCTGGCAACTCGCCGAGCTGGTGTTGACCCAGCAAACCCAGGCCCTGGCCATCGACGAAAAAAACAAAGACGCACTACGTCGCAGCCGCGCAATCGTCCACGGGCGACTGGACTTCCTGGCGCACCAGCTCAGCGAAGGCATCAGCACCGGTGAAATGTCGGCTGGCCAACACTATCTGGAGAGCGCCGCCTGGGAGAGAAAAGTCGCGATTGCCGGCATGGGCGCCGGTGCCGCCATGCTCGCGCCCAATATCTTCGGTACGTCGTTCGGGGGGATGCGTTTTGAGGGCGCGTTCCAAGCCTACCAGGCCTTCGCCCAGGGCGAGGCCAACACCGCCCGCGCCAACGGTAACGAGCGGGAACGCACCGAGCAATTCAATCGTCGTGCCCAGGAATGGGCCCACGCCGAACAACAGGCCCGCCTGGAATTGGCCCAGATCGACGCCCTGCTGCTGGTGCATGCCGAGCAGGAAAAAGCCACTCGCCTGCAACTGCGCAGCGCCCACAGCGCATTGGCCCAGGCCAAGTCAGCCTACCAGCTCCTCGGCATGCGCTTTACAGGGGCACAGCTTTATCAATGGCTCACTGCGCAACTGAGCACGTTCTATTACGCACTGTATGACAGCGTCCACTCCCTGTGCCTGGCCGCTGAAGCCTGCTGGCAGTATGAGACCGCCGAGAGCCGGCAGTTCTTTCAAGGTGAAGCCTGGCACCACGCCTCCCGAGGACTGTTGAGTGCTGAAAACTTGAAACTGAACCTGGTAAAAATGAACACTGCATACCTGCAGCACACGCCACGCGAGCTGGAAATCAGCAAAACCGTGTCACTGCGCCATCGCTTGATCGAGTGCTCGGTCATAACCGAGGGACAGGCGTCTCAAGCCGCCAAAACCTGGGTCGCGCACAAGGCGGGGCTGGTAAGCAGCGGCACGATTGGTTTTTCCCTGACCCAAGCGTTACTGGATGAGGACTATCCTGGACACACCCTGCGGCGGATCAAGCACGTCAGCGTCTCACTTCCCGCCACGCTGGGGCCTTATGAAGACATCAAGGCGACATTGACCCAAACCAGTAATAAAATTCAGATGCCTGATGGCATCACCAAAAACGACTTCAGGGCACACCAGCAAATCGCCTTGTCACGCGGGCTGGATGATAACGGCCTGTTTACCCTCAGCTTCGACAACGATCCACGTTACCTGCCATTTGAATACACCGGGGTCATCTCCAACTGGATCCTGGAGTTCCCCAATCCTGCCCGGCAAAAAGCCGTACTTGAATCAATCAACGACATTGTCATTCACCTGCGCTACACCGCCAGGGTGCCGGCTGCCAACGGGAGCCGGGCATGAACGACGATACACTCAACCTGCAGGTCAATACCCCGGCCCTGCCCAAAGGCGGCGGTGCCATTCAAGGCACCGGCAAAGGCTGGGGCGATGTCGGCGCCAGCGGCATGGCCACCTTTGAGATTCCCTTGCCGGTTTCTCCCGCACGCAGCTATGCGCCAGCCCTGTCGCTGACCTACCACAGCGGCGCCGGTAACGGTCCCTTCGGATTGGGTTGGAGCGTGCCCCTGCCTGCCGTCAGCCGGCGTACTTCCCATGGCGTGCCGGCCTACACGGAGCACGACGTAATAGTGGGCCTCGACGCGCAAATATGGCTACCCGAGCGCGACGCCGAAGGGGCAATCGTCAGCCGTCGCCAGACCGCGTTCAATGATTTTCCACTGACCATCGCCTACACGGTCACGCGGTACTTTCCCAGGCTCGAGAGCCGCTTCGACCGTATCGAGCACTGGCATAGTGCAACCGATCCAGCAGGCTTCTGGTTGATACAAAGTGCCGATGGTAGTCAGCACTTTTACGGGAAGACCCCATTGGCCCGGATTGCCGATCCGGACCGCCCACACCACGTGGCGCAATGGTTGTTGCAGGAAAGCCTGAATGCCCACGGCGAGCACATTTATTATCACTACAAACAAGAAACCGACCCCTCGCGCTACCCGAGGGACTGTCGAGCCCAGCATTACCTGGAGCGCGTCTGCTACGGCAACTTCACCGCCAAGGAGCAGGAACAGCTCTACCTCTGGCAGACCGACGATAAGCCGGACATGGGTTGGCACTTTCAGTTGCTCTTTGACTATGGCGAACGTGACCTTGAACTGGATAAGCGGCCGACGTACCAGGCCACGCGGGAATGGCCGGCACGACCCGACCCCTGCTCGGATTTTTCGTTCGGCTTCGAGTTACGCACCCTGCGCTGTTGCAACCAGATGCTGATGTTTCACCACTTCCCCAAGGAAGCGCAAATGGGCGCCGACCCGGTGCTGGTCAACCGTCTGCTGCTGGAATACCGCGCACCCAGCCATGTCAGCCTGTTGATGGGAGTGCATGAGCAGGCGTTCGACAGCGCGGGCAATAGCGTGAGCCGCCCGCCGCTGGAGTGTTTTTACCAATCGAGCCAGCTCAAGGTGGACAAGAGCGGCTATCAGCCCTTCAGTTCGCTGCGCGGTCTGCATGACAGCGATCGTTATCAATTGGTCGATCTGTATGGAGACGGCCTACCGGGTGTGTTGTATCGCGCTGACAGGAGTTGGTACTACCGTGAACCCCTCCGGCCGCAGCATACGAAAACCGGCGACGAGGTGATTTACGGCGAAGCCCGGGAATTGGCGCGGGTGCCGGTCGCCGACAGCACCCGGCCCATCCACCAGGCGCTGGCGGATGTGGACGGCGATGGCCGCCTGGACTGGCTGGTTGCCCACCCGGGAATGAGCGGCTTTTTCAGCCTGGACGAACAGCGCAACTGGTCAACCTTCACGCCGTTCGATGCGTTCCCGTCGGAGTTTTTCCATCCCCAGGGAGTACTCGCCGACTTGATGGGGACGGGACATCCCGACATTGCCATGATCGGCCCCCGTAGCGTGCGCCTGTATGCCAATCGCCAAAAAAAAGGCTTTGAACCCGCCATTGAGGTGTCTCATACGCTCGACGATACCCTGCCGATCATTTCTGCCTCGCCCAACGAACTGGTGGCCTTCAGCGATGTGCTTGCCACGGGCCAGCAGCATCTGGTGCGTATACGTCATAACGAAGTGAAATGTTGGCCAAACCTGGGTCGAGGACGTTTTGCCCAAGGGTTTGTGTTGGCCACGCTGCCGTTCCGTTATGAAATGTTCAAGGCAACCCATGTACTGCTGGTCGACCTGAATGGAGGTGGCGCTACGGACTTGCTGTATTTGAGCGCCGACCACCTGAGTATTTTCCTCAATAAAGGCGGCAACGGCTTCGAGGTACAGCCGATCAAAATCCCATGGCCCGAGGGCGTGCGGTATGACGACCACTGTCAGGTCAACGTCGTCGACGTGACCGGCCTGGGCTGCCCTAGCCTGATCCTGACCGCCGCCCACCAGACCCCCATGCACTGGCGCTACGACTTTTTTACCCGAAAGCCCTGGCTGCTCCTGCACACCGACAACAACATGGGGGCTCAGGCCTCGATCAAGTATCGCAGCAGTGCCCAGGAATGGCTGGATGAAAAACGTGAGCGCCCCGCCGACGGCCAGCCTGCTCTCTGCCAATTACCCTTTGCGCTGCTGCTGGTCAGCCAACACACCCAGCGAGACGAAATTACCGGCAACCAACTGACCCAACGCTGGCGCTATCGCCAGGCATATTACGACCGCACGGACCGCGAATTTCGTGGCTTCGGGCTTGTGCTGCAAACCGACACCGAAAGCAGCACAGACACACAACACCTCCAGGGTTTCAGCGCACCCGTGCGCACCAAAACCTGGTTTCATACCGGGCAATCCATCGACATGCCCACCCTCGGCCATAGCACTCACGACCCACAGGCCAAGGCCATGGGACGCACGCTGGTCAGCCGATACAAGGCGACGTCCGGGGCGCAGCCGCTGGATCATCACGACGACTTGATCAGCGATCCTGCGCCGTCGCTGGCACGCGAAGTGGCGCGCGCACTCAGCGGCAGCGTGCTACGGGTAGAGGTGACAGCGGCGGACCCGGCGCAAGACGCAGTGCCCTATACCGTCACGCAACAGCGTTATCTGATCCGTGAACTGGCGCCGAACAGCGCCCATACACCCTACGCCCGGCTACTGCCATTAGCCCTGGAGTCGATCAGCTATCAATATGAAGGGGTGGAAGATGATCCCGTGTGCCAGCACCAGATCAACCTGCGCTGGGATGCCTACGGTTACCTGGTGCACGGCGTCACCCTGCACTATGCCCGCCGTACAAACGCTAACAGCTCACCGCCCGCCGTGTTGATCGATGAGCATCACAAGCGCTGGTGGCACGATACCCATGACAGCGCGCAGCAGTTCTATTACCTGAGCGAAACGCTGGCACAGCACATTCATTTGGACGACGCACCGCACTGGCGCCTGGCCTTGCCCTACCGCCAACGACACAATGCCCTGGTGCTGGGCAAAGCCCCAACGGCTGGCGGGTTAGACCTCAAGCGTATCGCCTATGAGGCGTTCATCGACAACCTCGACGGGCCATTGGCCGCAGGTGCCAAGCGTGAGCTGAGCAGCCTGTCGGTGCAACGCTATCGGCAAGCCGGTGGCCTCGGTAAAACCCTGGAGCCGGGCGTCGCCACTGTCCAGGCCTTGACCGATTACCAGGAAAGCGCAGAGCTGGATGACCAGGCCCTAAATGTCTACAAGGACATACCGGCGATGCCCAACCAACCTGCGGTGGACCTGGTGCAAAAGCTCAGCGACAGCGGCTATCACCCCATGGAGCTGTTTTTTCTCTTCCCCGGCGAGGTGCCGCCCAAGGAAAATCGCCTGTGGTCGATTCGCCGGCACTTTCCCCGCTATGGCAAGGCCACCCAGTTTTATCGGATAAGGGCGCTGCGGGCCACCGAGGCCCATGGTGAAACAACGCTCAACCATGACCCCTACATGTTGCAAACTGTGCGTGTAAAAATGCCCGACGGTTGTGTGACCAAAGCCGAATACGACTATCGATTGCTGCTGCCGACAAAAATTGTCGACCCCAATGGCAATATTCAAGAAGCGCTGTATGACGGTTTCGGGCAAATGCTCGTCAACACTTTTCGCGGTCGCGAGCAAAGCCTCAACGTGGGTTTCGACGCCTTGGAGCGCTACCGCCCGCTCAAGGATGTAACGCCCGGGTTTGCCATAGAACACGCGCAAAGCGTGTTGCAGAGCATGGCCCGCCTACACTGCTACGCCCCATTCAGTTGGATGGGCGCGGTCGACTTGGCCCTGGTCAAGCCAGAGTGGGTCGCCAAAGCCTACCTGCTCCCCAGCGGGCATATCCGCGCGGGCGCGAGGGCACGTCTGGGCGCACGAGCGCGCCAGGGTAGCGGTCGCCAGGGGCTCAGCGACAGCGACAAACAACTCAAGGCGTTGATCGACAACGCCCGTCGGACCCCGGTGCATGGGCTCATGTTGCAGGCCGACCGCTACCCGGACGATGCCGCCCAACAGATCCGCATGACCTTGACCTGTTGCGATGGTTTTGGTCGTACCTTGCAGACCAAGCAAAAGACTGAGTCAGGCCTGGCCAATGCGGTCGACGACAAGGGCAACCTGCTGGTCGATGAGGTACCCGATAAGGCACCCGGCACCTTGAAAAAACAGCTGCGCCAAGTGCAAGCCGACCCCCGCTGGCGCGTCAGTGAGCGTGTCGAATACAACAACAAGGGCCTGGTCATTCGCGTCTACCGCCCCTACTTCGCCGACAAGCACGCCTACGTCAACGATCAATCCATGCGCGAACTGGGCCACTGCGACCGACAGTTCTATGACCCCCTCGGACGCCCGACACAGACACTGACCGCAGGAGGATTCATGCGGCGCACCACCTATTGGGCCTGGTACACCGTCAACGAGGATGAAAACGACACAGAGGGAGCACTCCAGGTAACTCCATTGACTGAAC
The DNA here is from genome assembly GCF_000934565.1 of Pseudomonas simiae. Lineage (NCBI taxonomy): Bacteria > Pseudomonadati > Pseudomonadota > Gammaproteobacteria > Pseudomonadales > Pseudomonadaceae > Pseudomonas > Pseudomonas simiae. The sequence goes on from NZ_CP010896.1 coordinate 4,228,960, forward strand.
AGTAAAGCCTGGGCCAGCGTGGCCACCGTTGCAAGGCGGCCACGCTGAACCGTTCAGTCAGTGCGTCGCCCGCGCTGAACCGCTGGAGCGGGATAGTGAGCTGACCGGTTTGTAGCGACGCCAAAGGGAAGGGTCGGACCGCCAAGGGGCGTCAACCTGTTGTTTCTGATGATAGAACGTCACATGGCCTGGCACGCGCGATCGATGTCGATAAAGCCAGCGCAGCTCCGAACCCGCGAAAGAGGTCTCGGTCTTATTGATCACGTTGGCCATATCCAGATGATCAAGCGCAAAATGCACATGGCGAATACTCTGAGGGTCCGTCAGCGTTTTCAACGCTGACTTACTGGCGCGACTAACCAGCTTGCCCTCGAACGTACGCAAGCTCATGCCATGGTCTAAAAGGGTTTTCTCGAACGAATAGGTACCAGAAGAATAGTCACTCACGAATTTCTTCGCGAACGCTCGGTTGGCGGCAGTCGACGTACAGCCCGCATACTTCGACTTAATGGCGTCATAGAACTGCTGCGCGATCGGTGCGCCATGCACCTGGAGCTGTTGTTCAAACTCATCGTCGGTGAGCCTGCCCTTCCCGTACTCAACGTACATAGGGATGAGTTCTGTTTTCAACCTTGCCATCGCCGCGCCCATCTCTTCAGCCCCGAAATAGGTGACCATTGCGTCCCCACGTGCCGTCAGCTTTGACCAAAAGCTGCGGTAGCTTGTCACGGTACTGCCCTTACCGAAAATGATGTCGCCTCGACTGGGTTGAAATTGTTCGCCAAACGACGCTTGCGTGCCATCGGCATCCGTGAATCGCAGGGGGTTGCCCAACGTCATGGCGTACAGATTCAGACCGTCCACATCACCCAAAGGGTCCGGGCTGATCCATCGTTGCAACCACGGCGCGTAATACCGCGATCCGTAGTAATACAGCCCTGTTGCGTCGCGCTCCTTACCCGCGTAACGGCGAACCTGATAGGTAGCCCTCTGCGTACCGTTGGTAGCCCACCACGCCGTTGCGCCATAAGGATAATAATGTTCCTGGCTCAACAACTGCGCTTGCCCGTCCAGCTCCAGTAAATGGCTATTGAGGTGATCAAGGATACTGAACTGAAGCTGTTCTTCACTCTTATCACTGGGGCCACCGGCCTCCCACTGCAACACCGTGGCCCGGCCGCCGCCCGTATCAATCTCCAGCACGCTCAAGCGCTTGCCAGGTTGTCCATGCAGGTGCAAACCCGGCAAGTAACACGTGATATGTGTATGGGGTTTCCCAGCGACCTGCTGGCTTCTGATCTTGGCTGCCCGCTGGCCTTGGCCATCGTAGAGGTAACGTTCCACATCAGGATCAACCTGCGCGCGCCGCACCTGCGTCGCGTGGGTGAGTTGATTACGTACGTTCCAGCCTAACTGCTGGCCGCTGCCCAATATTTGTTGGTTGCCGCTGGCATCAAACATCGTTGCCCATGGTTGCGGCGCTCCGTCAGTGACCGACAAGGCGCGATTGCTGCCCACTGCTACATTCATGTCCCGGGTATAACCTGCTCCACTGCTCGGCACATGGCGGAGACGTGTCAAGTTGCCACTCTCATCGTAGGTGTAATGCTGGGTGTAATTGCGCCAGAGTCCGGGAGCGGTTGCACCGAACGTCACCCGCTCCGCAGTTGCCTGACCACCTCTGTTGCCGGCATTTTCCCGACCGCTGGCCTGGGTTAACTGGTACAAACTGTCGTACTGGTAACGACTGACCGCATCAACACGAGCATTGCTGTGCCATTTAGTCGGCTGGGCCTGGTCGCTGAGGCTGAGGATGTTACCTACCGGATCGTACTCGTACACAAGGTCCTGTAGAGGCTTGGCGGCCTCGCCCTTGCGATACACCGTCAGCTGCAACAAACGATTATCTTCAGCGGCGTATTTCGCCCTCTTGGTGACGTCATTGCCCATCCGTTCGGACTCCACCAGACCGCTGGCGTTGTACACACGCTGGTTCATCAACACTTGGCGCGTGCCCCCGCGCAGGGTCAGCGCAACCTCCAGCAGCCAGCCTTGTTGCCCATAGCGCTGGTGCCGACGATTGCCCTTGGCGTCGATCTGCTCCAACAGCGCCCCCAAGGCATCGTAGCGCCAGGTCGTGGTATGGGCGTTGGGCTCTAGCTGTTCGGCTTGAGTTTCATCGCTCGGCGGCCAGTCAACTGTCGGAGTATCCATGCGAAACCGTCGAGTCTGCTTGATGACGCTCCCACCGATCCCGTACCCACCCATCCACAAAACACCGGCCGGGTCCGCATGACGAATCAGTCGACCACAACGGTTGCCAGCCCTCTCGGCGGGCGCGGCTGCCGCATAGGTCAGGCGCTCGACACAACGCCGCGCCGGCTGATCCGCCGCTTGTTCGAAGATGGCCAAGGGGCGCACCTGGGTATCGTACTCATAACACTGGTGAGAGCCTCGGGCGTCCCAGCGTTCCAGCACTTGACCGCCCCCGCCCAACAGTGACATCTGCCAGCCGGCGTCCACACTGTCGGTACACAGCAATTGCCCCGAGAGGCTGTAATACTGGCGCTGATTGGGGCGGACGCTGGCCGATGCCGACTCACTCAGCGCGTGCAGCCGTGGGTCCCATTGTTCCAGCAACCTCCCTTGGCTGCCAAACACCCGGCGCTCAATACGTGCGCGGGGCAGGTCCTGGGAGGTATCACGATGATAGGCCACGCTGCGGACCGCCAAACCACGAGGATCAATGGCCGATAGCGTGGGCGTATGTTGGTGCAGGAGATGAGACATGGCGTAACAACCTGAATAGCAGACGATCAGCCAAGCCTAGAGATAGCTCACACGCACACGTGGTACTGAGCGCAATGTAGTGTGTCGATATATGAATGAGCCGCTGCGGCGGCCCATTCATCCTCCTACTTTGTAGGCCGCGGGCCTCGGCGCCAGCCCGCCTCCAAGGTCGAATACCCGCGCCTGGCAAACTGTACGAAAAAGCCACGCCATTCGGTCAGCGCAGAAATCATCCCGCGGGCCACCATCACAATGTTGCGAGTCACCCGGCCCTGGGAGGCCACCGGCGAGCCCGTCAGCGCAACGGCCAATGCCTCGACACCGGACGCAGCCCAATGCGTCCACACCTGATTGAACATTCTGCTCAGCCCTCCGTGCGCCGTCGCGACAGGGTCCGGCAGCTGCAGGGTTTGACCATGGGAGTCATGGGTGGCCGTCGGGTGACCTCCACGAATCATCGTTCCCATCGCTGCATCGTAGGCCTCTATTGCGGGTGTGACATTGGGCAGCATCAACGCAGGCACTTCCCCGCCGTATACCGCGTTGGCCACCGTTGCGAGGCCATAGGCCGCCGTTGCTCCGGCGGTGCGCGTGACCCTGCCGCGCAGGGGCGTGCTGCCCCAGGAGACGCCGGTACCGTGCCCACGAAGGACCTGCTGCACGAGTTCCCTGGAGAGTGCGCGTACATGCCCACCCAACCGCCGGACTGCCACCGGGTCCCAGCTGTGCTCGGCTTGATCACCTATCGAGTCGCCATAAACGGTATACCCCACACCCGCAGCACCCGCAAAAAGAGCGCCGATCTGTGGCGCAAATCGCGTCCAGTTACCCGCGACACCGGTGCTCATATGTGCCGTGGAGACGGCATCCAGCACCGCGACGGTAAGGCGCAAGATTTGGTTGCGTTGGGCGGTGGGCTGGATGTTGCTGAAGACCGCCAGATCGACACCTGTCGAAATAGCATTGGCAATATAGGTGGATAAACCATCGCGAATCGCAGCCGATGCGCCCGCCTGCATCCTGGGTCGAGCAATACGCGCCATATGCGCGAGCCTGCGACTGATAGAAAGCCTGCGCAGTTGTGTCTGCCGGGGCTGCTCCAAAGCCGGTGTCGCCGTCAGCCCCTGCTCATCGACCTTGGTAACGGGGTTGCCGCCGACCATGGCGTACAAATTCAAGCCATCGGCATCGCCGGTCGGGTCCGGGCTGATCCAGCGACACAACCACGGCGCGTAATACCTGAAGCCGTAGTAGGACAGCCCACTGGCATCGCGCTCCTTGCCCGAATAACGGATGAATTTATAGCTCGCCTCGCTGGCGCTTTTCGCCGCCCACCACGCGGTACCACCGTAGGGATAATAGCTTTCCTGGCTGAGCAGCTGTGCCTGCTCACCCAGTTCCATCGTGCTGCTGCCCAAGTGGTCGGACAAGCCATAACGGATCTGCACATCCTGGCTGCTCCCCGAAGGGTGACGATCCCAGAACAGTAGCCGGACGGTAAGGGTACCGACATCGAGGTTGAGTACATTCAGTTGCTCACCCGTTGCACTGTCATGGCGAATCTCCAACCCTGGCAAGTAGCGCACCTGCGCCGTATGCGACACGCCCTTGGCGTGGGTTACCCGGCGCTTGAGGATGCGTCGACCGGTTGCGTCGTACGCATAGCGCTCCTCATCGTCGTTTCCTCCCTCGCGCTGCACCTGGGTGATGCGCACCAGTTGATTGCGCACATCCCAGCCCATCCCATGATGGCCCTCAAACGCTTGCAGATTGCCGTTGCGGTCAAAGTCCTGCCCCCACCCCGACACGGCACTGCCATCGGCCTGCGGCATGAAATGATTACTGGTGGCGGCCACGCTCATCCGGCGCGTGAAACCCGTGCCACTGCTGGGCACATGCTGCAACTCAAGCAAATTGCCGGCCGCGTCATAGCTGAACTGTTGGGTGTAGCGACGCCAGACGCTGTCGTCAGTCGAGCCGAACTCCAGCCTTGCGGGTAACGCGGGTCCCCCCTGGTTGCCAGCGGTTTCGCGCCCGCTGGCCTTGGTCAATTGCGATAATGTGTCGTACTCATAGACGCAGGCCGAACTGATCCGGGTGTTGCTCGACCATTGTGTCGGCTGGGCAAGGTCGTCGATCCGCACAATGTTGCCGACGCAATCATAATCGTAGGTCAGGTCTTGCAGCACTATGCTCGCCGCCCCTTGCACACGGGCACTCATCTGCCGCAAGCGACCATCGGTTTCACGGTAAAGCAGGGTACGCACAACGCCATTCCCCGCGCGCTCACTGATCACTCGGCCCGCCGCATTGTAGCGACGCTGGCCCATCAGCGGCGTGCGCACGCCGCCCGTGGGCAACACAACGATGCTCGCCGGTTGGCCGTCAATGCCATAGGCATACTCAAGGCGATTGCCCTTGGCATCCGTATGATGCAAGCGCTCACCCAGCGCGCTGAAACCCGTTGAGGCCTGGAAATGCTCAGGTTCCAGGCGTGCGTCGCGTTGTGCATCGTCCAGCGGCCAATCCAGCGCCGCAGTCGCCTGCCGGAAGCGTCGAGTTTGCCGGACAACTTCTCCGTGCAGACCATACAACTCGTGGAACAACGAACCACCGCCGTCATCATGCCGAATCACCCGGCCACAGCGATTGTGTGCGGCTTCCTCAAGCGAGTGTGAAGCATAGGCAATACGCTCGACACACAGCGGTTGCTCGTCATTGGCCGCTTGCTCGAAAACGGCGATGGGCCGCACGTATTGATCGTAGTGATGCGCCTGATGAGCGCCCCGCCCATCCCACTCTTCCAATAACTGCCCGGCCTCACCCGGTAACGTGAGCCGCCAGCCGGCATCCACGCTGTCGATGCGCAATGCATTCCCGCCAAGGCTGTAGACCGTGCGTTGATTGGCCTGGGTGCCAGCCTCTGAGTGCGACAATTGCAACAGACGCGGATCCCACTGCTCGATCATCAAGCCGGAACTGTCAAACACCTGACGATGAATGCGCACTTGCGGTTCAGACTGTGCGTTTGAGCGGTGATACTCGACGTTACGAACAATCAATCCACGTGGGTCGAATGCCGTAAGTGAGGGAGTGTTTCGATGAAGTGAAATAGGCATGATTTCCTGACCCCAATGACACAATGGTCAGAAAAGCCTAAGGATCATGTCTTGGAGAAAGGAGGTATCAGGGTATGCAGGCATCAACCGGTCATCGCCGGTTGAAACCTGCAGACAACCTCAATGCCCGCCGGCGCAGGTCGGCGAGGCCGGGGCTGCGTCGATTTTCGCCCATTCTTCAGGCGTGTAGGTATGCAGCGCCAGCGCATGAAACTCGCTCATCAGGTCACCGAGGGTGGCGTAGACCTTCTGGTGGCGCTTGACGCGGTTGAGCCCATCGAACTGCTGGCTCACCAGCACAGCCTTGAAGTGGGTCTGCAACCCACGGCTGTGCATATGGCTTTCATCCAGCACGCTCAAGTGATTCGGGCCCAGTGCGGCAAGTGCCGTTTCGATACGCTGTTGCATGGTCATTGCCGGCTCCACTTACTTCTTGGCAGGGGCGGCGGGTTTCTTCGCCGGTGCCAGTTCGTTGGTCATGTCTTCCAGCAGCTTGTTCACCACCGGCACGGCGCTTTCCAGCTTGGCCTGGGTCATCTGGGCCGATTGCTGGGTCAGTTGCGGCATTTTTTCCAGGACTTTCTTGCCCAACGGCGACTGGTAGAAAGCAACCAGGTCCTTGAGTTCGGATTCGCTGAAGTTGGTGGTGTAGAGCTTGACCATGTCCGGTTTCAGTTTTGGCCAGCCGATAGCCTGGTCCAGGGCAGCGTTGGCCTTGGCCTGGTAGCTGTCCAGTACGGACTGCTTGGCGGCAGGCGCCTTGGTCTGTTCGAAACGCTGGGCGAACATTTGCTGCACTTGCATGTACACCGGGGTACCCAGCTTGTCAGCGTGGGCCAGGGTAAGGAAGGCTTCGGCACTGGCGTTGTGGCTGGCGGTATCGGCAAAAACCTGGCCGCTGGCGCAAACCAGAGCAACCGCGGTACAGATGGCACGAAGACGAGTCATCGAGTTTCCTTTTCTAGCAGGCGAGGTAAGACCCCAAGGGCGCCCATTCTGCGCCTAAAAAACCTTAGGGCTCAACCCCAGGCCTCGTAGGACAAGGATTCTCGGGGGATGAACCCGATGAAACGTCTTTTAGGGAACCCCACCGGTCGATCAAGGCCTAAACTGCGCAAACAGACCTGAAGGAGTGTGCCCGATGAGCCGTATCGAAACCGACAGCCTGGGAGAAGTCCATGTCCCGGATGACGCTTACTGGGGCGCCCAGACCCAACGTTCACTGGTGAACTTCGCCATCGGCGAACAGCGCATGCCCCTCGCGGTACTGCACGCCCTGGCCCTGGTCAAGAAAGCGGCGGCACGGGTCAACGACCGTAATGGCGACTTGCCCGCCGACATCGCCCGCCTGATCGAACAGGCCGCCGACGAAGTACTCGCCGGGCAACATGACGACCAATTCCCCCTGGTGGTCTGGCAGACCGGCAGCGGCACCCAGAGCAACATGAACGCCAACGAAGTGATCGCCGGCCGCGCCAACGAACTGGCGGGCAACCAGCGCGGTGGCAAGAGCCCGGTGCACCCCAACGATCACGTCAACCGTTCCCAGAGTTCCAATGACTGCTTTCCCACAGCGATGAGCATCGCAGCCGTCCAGGCTGTGCATCAGCGTTTGTTACCGGCTATCGCCACGCTTTCCGGTGGTCTGGCCGAGCAGGCCGCCAAGCACATGAAGCTGGTGAAGACCGGCCGCACGCATATGATGGATGCCACGCCGATTACCTTCGGCCAGGAGCTCTCGGCCTTCATCGCCCAGCTCGATTACGCCGAACGCGCCATTCGCGCCGCCCTCCCCGCCGTCTGCGAACTGGCCCAGGGCGGCACGGCCGTCGGCACCGGGCTCAATGCGCCCCATGGCTTTGGCGAGGCGATTGCCTCCGAGCTGGCGGCGCTGTCGGGCTTGCCGTTCGTCACGGCGCCGAACAAATTCGCCGCCCTCTCCGGTCATGAACCGCTGGTGACCTTGCACGGCGCGCTGAAAACCCTGGCCGTGGCCCTGATGAAAATCGCCAACGACCTGCGCCTGCTGGGCTCCGGCCCGCGCACCGGCTTGGCCGAGGTGAAGTTGCCGGCCAACGAGCCGGGCAGTTCGATCATGCCGGGCAAGGTCAACCCGACTCAGTGCGAAGCGCTGTCGATGCTGGCCTGCCAAGTGCTGGGCAATGACGTGACCATCGGCATTGCCGCCAGCCAGGGGCATTTGCAGTTGAACGTGTACAAGCCGGTGATTATCCACAACCTGCTGGAATCCATCCGCCTGCTGGCCGACGGCTGCAACAACTTCCAGGAACACTGTGTGGCCGGGCTTGAGCCCGACCCCCTGCAAATGGCCGAGCACCTGGAACGCGGTCTGATGCTGGTAACCGCGCTCAACCCGCACATCGGCTACGACAAGTCGGCAGAAATCGCCAAGAAGGCTTACGCCGAAGGCCTGACCCTAAGGAAGGCCGCGCTGGACCTGGGCTACCTCACCGATGCGGAATTCGACCAGTGGGTTCGTCCGGAAGATATGCTGGGTGCCTAGGGCGCCACGCGTAACCGCCGGGCCTTGAGCCCGGCGAGCAACGACGGCGCCAGCGCCACGGTCGCCGAGCCCAGCACCACCACCAATGCCCCGGCATAACCCAGGGCGTTGATTTCTTCAGCCTGCACATACGCCGGCCACAGCCACGCCGCCAGGGCGACTGCCACAAAGGTCACCAGAGGTGTGAGCGCCAAGGTCGCGCTGACCCGCGACGCTTCCCAGTGGGCCAGCGCTTCGGCAAAGGCACCGTAGGCCACCAGGGTATTCATGCAGCACGCCAGCAACAGCCAGGCTTGCAGTGGGCTCAGGTCCAAGGCCTCCAGTGGATGCGCCCAAGGCGTGAGCAACAAGGCGCAGGTGAGGTAGATCACCATCATCACTTGCAGCGAATTCCATACCGTCAGCAACTGCTTCTGGCCCAGGGCGTAGAACACCCAAATAGACGTGGCGAGCAGGATGGTCAGCACGCCGGCGGTATAGGCGCCAAGGGACGTCAGCAACTCTTCCAGGCGCTGATTGAAGAACAGGCCGAAGCCTGCGATCAACACAAACAGCCCGAGTACCTGCCCGCGACTGAAGCGCTCCTTGAACACAAACACACTGGCGATCATCAAGAAGATCGGCCCCATCTGCACCACCAGTTGCGCCGTACCAGGGCTGAGCCTTTTCAGACCCACCAGGTACAACACGTAGTTGCCCACCAGCCCACACACCGCCATCCCTACCAGCCATCCGCCCTTGGGGCCCAACACGCTGCGTCTGGGCAAGCGCTTGGTCAGCGCCAGGTAGACGAACAGGCAACTGCCGGCCACGATCAGGCGAAACCAGGTGACGGTGATCGGGTCCATCACTTGCAGCACCTGCTTGAGTTTGATCGGCAGAATGCCCCAGAGCAGCGCGGTCAGCAGGGTCAGCAGAAAACCATAGACCCAGCGGCCGGAAGAGATGTGCATGAGTGCCCCAGAAGCCAGAGGAAGTGGAGCCGCATTCTAGGGGCAAGCGAAAGGATTGGGCTACGCCGCATTTCAAAATATGGGAGGGGGCGTGCCCCCTCCCACATTGACCTCATTTAGCCAATTGAAACTAGCGCACCGCTTCGAACAAGCCAGTGGCGCCCATGCCCCCGCCCACGCACATGGTGACGATGCCGTAACGCAGATTACGCCGTTGCAACTCACGCACCAGGTGCCCCACCTGCCGCGACCCGGTCATGCCGAACGGGTGCCCGATGGAAATCGAGCCGCCGTTGACGTTGTACTTGGCATTGTCGATTTCCAGGCGATTACGCGCATACAGGCACTGGGAGGCGAATGCTTCGTTGAGTTCCCACAGGTCGATGTCCGCCACCTGCAAGCCTTTGGCCTTGAGCAGCTTGGGCACCGAGAACACCGGGCCGATACCCATCTCGTCCGGTTCGCAACCGGCCACCGTGAACCCACGGAAAAACGCCTTCGGCTTGAGCCCCAGTGCCAGGGCTTTTTCCAGGCTCATCACCAAGGTCATCGAAGCGCCGTCGGACAATTGCGACGAGTTACCCGCCGTCACCGAACCGTCTTCGGCGAACACCGGCTTCAAGCCCTGCAAGCTGGCCAGCGTGGTGTCCGGCCGGTTGCAATCATCGCGGTCGACTACGCCATCGAGCACCTGCGCTTCTCCGGTGTTCTTGTCTTCGACCTTGTACTTGACCGCCATCGGTACGATTTCATCGTCGAACAAACCATCAGCCTGAGCCTGGGCCGTACGTTGCTGGCTTTGCAGCGCATACATGTCCTGTTCTTCGCGGCTGACGCTATAGCGCCGCGCAACAATCTCGGCAGTCTGGCCCATGGGGAAATAGAGGCCCGGCACCTGCTCTTTCAGCAGCGGGTTGATCAGGTTGTCGGTGTTGACGCTTTTCAGGGTGAGGCTGATGGACTCGACGCCACCGGCGACGATGATATCGCTGCAGCCCGACGCGATCTGGTTGGCCGCGATGGCAATCGCCTGCAAGCCCGACGAGCAGAAGCGGTTGAGGGTCATGCCCGCCGTGCCGGTGCCCAGTTGCGACAACACCGCCACGTTGCGCCCGATGTTGTAGCCCTGGGCGCCTTCGTTGGAGCCGGCGCCGACGATGCAATCTTCCACGGTGGCCGGGTCGATACCGTTGCGGGTGAGCAGCGCGTTGACACAATGGGCCGCCATGTCATCCGGGCGGGTCTGGTTGAACTTGCCACGAAAGGATTTGGCCAGGCCGGTTCGTACGCTGTCGACGATCACTACTTCACGCATGGGCTACCTCGATCTTGTGAGGGTTGGGAGATGGACCGAGGATAGATCCAGCTCCCGTCAACCGCGACGATCATTCACCCTGTGGATAGGCCTACTTCTTCTTGCCTTTCTTGACTTTCTTGTCGTGCTTGTCGGATTTCTCGAACGCCTCTTCCAGCGCCTGGTTGATCGTGCGCAGCACCTTGACCCGCGCCCAGCGCTTGTCGTTGGCTTCCACCAACGTCCAGGGCGCGATTTCGGTGCTGGTGCGGTCGACCATATCGCCCACGGCGGCACGGTAGTCGTCCCACTTGTCACGGTTGCGCCAGTCATCCTCGGTGATCTTGAAGCGCTTGAACGGGATTTCCTCGCGGGCCTGGAAGCGTTCCAGCTGGGTGGCCTTGTCGATGGCAAGCCAGAACTTGACCACAATCACACCCGCGTCGCGCAGTTGTTCTTCAAAGTCGTTGATCTCGCCATAAGCGCGCATCCAGTCCGTCGGGGTGCAGAAGCCCTCGATACGCTCCACCAGCACACGGCCGTACCACGAACGGTCGAACACGGTGAACATGCCCCGCGCCGGAATCTTCTGCCAGAACCGCCACAAATACGGTTGAGCGCGCTCATCTTCACTGGGCGCGGCAATCGGCACGATGTGGTACTGGCGTGGGTCCAGCGCCGCCGCTACCCGACGGATCGCCCCGCCTTTGCCTGCCGCATCGTTGCCTTCGAACACCGTGACCAACGCGTGCTTGCGCATGCGCTTGTCGCGCATCAGACCGGAGAAACGCGCCTGCTCGGTGATTAACTGTTCTTCGTAATCGTCCTTCTCCAGGCGTTGCGTCAGGTCGAGGCTGTCCAGCAGACTCTTCTTGTCCACCGACGCAATCAACGGCGCCGGATTCATACCGCTGGCCTTGCCTTTGGGCAGCTTCAGCGCATTTTGCATGCCCTCCAGCAGCAGCTTGCCCACGGTGAGCCCACGGTAATTGCTGTCGACCCCTTCGATCACATGCCACGGTGCATAGTCGCGGCTGGTACGACGCAGCACACGCTCACCGAAATGCACGAATTTGTCGTAGGTCTCGGACTGCTGCCAGTCCAGCGGGCTGATACGCCAGCTGTGCAGTGGGTCGTCGGCCAGGGACTTGAGCCGCGCCTTCATCTGCTTCTTGGACAGATGAAACCAGAACTTGAAGATCAGCGCGCCTTCATCGCACAGCATCTTTTCCAGGCGCTCGGCACCGGCAATGGCCTGGTCAAGACGTGCGTCCTTGATCTGCCCATGCACCCGGCCCTGCAGCATCTGGCTGTACCAGTTGCCGAAAAAGATCCCCATGCGGCCTTTGGCGGGCAGTTGCCGCCAGTAGCGCCAGGCGGGCGGACGGGCCAGTTCTTCGTCGGTCTGCTGGTCAAAGGTGCGCACTTCGATCAGGCGCGGGTCCATCCATTCATTGAGCAGCTTGACGGTCTCGCCCTTGCCGGCGCCTTCGATGCCGTTGATCAGGACGATCACCGGGAAGCGCTTCTGTTGTTGCAGTTCGTACTGCACTTCCAGCAGGGCTTCGCGCAAGGCCGGCACTTCGGCGTCATACGTGTCTTTGTCGATGGCGTGACCGATTTCGGCGGATTCGAACATGGGCAGCTCCGTTTCAAGATGACTCAAGACTAGCGGATTGGGCACCACGCCAGTCAAGGAATTCCAACAGGCTTGCCGTGGATCAATCATCGGGGGCGACGGCTAATTCCCCGGAACGTGGCAAATACCCAGGTCCTGATCCTTCAACATCTGCTGCGTGAGGCGTTCCACCACGCCGCTTATTGCTCGCCGGCGCGGCGAACGCAGGGCCTCCATTTGCTCGAGGTATTGCGCGTCGGTGAGGTTCTGGCTGTTCTCGAAGAGTGTTTGCTGCCGCGAATCGAAGGACGCTGTCGCTGACTGGAATGCCTCAGGAAATTGCTGTTTAAGGTGGGCTCTCCAGAACGCCAACTGTGTAATGAAACGCAGGAATGCAGGTGAGAGTTCTGCCGTGCGCACTTGGGAGTGCGCCACCTCCAGACCCTCGTTGGTCACATTGGCGAATAGTGCAAAATTCAGGTGCTTGGGCTGCCCCGGCAATTGCAGGGACTGGGCCAAGCCGACCCGGAATGCCAGGCTGACTTCCAGCGGGTCCACAGAAAAGTGTTCGGCAGCGTAGGTCGAAGCAATTTTTTCCAGCTCGCTAAGGCGAAACAAACCGCGGCTCAACTTCAACAGCGCCCCGGAGTTGCCCTGCGCGCGACCGGCCTGGAGCGTCGCGCTCTCAACCTCCTTCAAGACTTCCAACTGACTGAAAATCTGCGCAGTCCCATCTGAACAGTTCGCCGGATGAGCGGCCAGTTGAAAGACCCGCTCACGCAGCCCGACACTGTCATGGGTCGCCTGCAAGACCTCCCAGACGCGCCGGGTCAAATCCTCGCGTACGTAACGACTGTCCGCAGTCGCTGACAGTTGGGCCAGCAACTCGAACAATGGTGCCGATTCCGGATCGTCGCGAAGGTTGGCCCAAACCGCACGTTTGTGGGCATCTCGGCTGGCCGTGTCCTTTGGCAACCACAACGCCCTGGCTTTCAACTCAGTCATGCGGGGTTGATCGTCCTCGACATACCCCATGCCAATCCCCACTTCGTCGCGATAACGCTCAAGTGCCTCGACCGTCGAACGGGATAACGGGTTACCGCCCAGGTTAACCGACTGGCTGAAACTACGCGGCGTGGTAAACACCCACTCGGGCAGCACCGTGATCGAGTTGCCGCGAAGGTCCATTTGCTCCAACTGGGCCAACCGCCCGAGCCCTACGGGCAGGTCGGTGATTTTTGTGTCCTGCAATAACAGCGTATGCAAATCACGCATCTTGCCGACATCCACCAGCTTTTCCAGGGGATTGTGGCTCAAGTCCAGCCTCCGCAACGTGCTCATGTCAGCCAATTTCACCCGGGTGTATTCGGTCAGGGCCAACCGGTTGCGGGGCATCGACAGACTGTCGAGCGCCAACATGCGTGAGAGTATTTCCGGTAATCGGGTCAGACGGTTTCGGTCCAGGTCCAGACGCCTCAGCCCCTTGAAACACTTAAGGAAATAAGCGACATCATCGCCTAACTGCATGTTCTTGAGTGACAGCTGCTCGACATGGTCGAAACGGATTTCAGGGGGCAGCGTCGGCAACGAACCAATGCGCATCCCGTCCAGGTTTAAACTGGGTACGGACGTCTGGTGTTCATTCAGAGCAAAACTTTGACGTCGCCAACAGGCCTCAAGGCGCTCTGCCACCTGCTCGCGGCTATACCGGATGTCACTCAGGCCCGGCTGTTTATCCAGGCCCTGGATATCGCTCTTCCAGTGCCTGAGCAGTGCTCGCAAATGAGCCAGCTCTGCCTCCAGACGCTTTACCGCCTTGGCCCGGGAAAGATGGTCTGCGCCCAAGGCCAGCAGCAACGACGACACTTGCCCGTCACTGAACAAGGGGTATAACCCTTTCACCTTACGCACCAGCGCGGGCGGATGAACCAACGGCCCCGTCGGTGAGTCGGCCATTCTGCAGGACGCTGCCTCCAGCACGGGCTCTTTGACTTTGCCGGAAAACGCTTCGGCGGCCAGTTCCCGTTCCCCCTTCGCCTGCGACGCGCACATGTAGCGCAACCGCCAGAGGTTGCTGGCCTCCTCGGGTGGTAAACCCAGTGCCACCCGCTGGCGCCCCGTCAGCGCCGCATCAATTGCCTCGAACAGGCCGTCCGGTCCGGCATAAGGCCCACCGATACGCAGGCCCTTGTCATTGAACGCTTCAAACCCGGCGTCCGATCTGACCACGACTCGCCGCACGCTGGCCCCAGTGAGTGCGCCCAAGGCCAGCAACTCGCCCTGTGGCGAATCCTGACGCAACTCGAGCTGCAATTCCCGCCCCCACCCCGCTACACGCGGCATTGACCGGACCGCGAGGAGCGCGGTATCCAGGCTGGCCAACTCTGGCTGCTCAAACCCCATCAGGGCGCGGTCCAGGCGTTGCTCCCCAAGGGCACGTTGCACTGCCTCGGCCAGTGCCATGGGAATCCGTTGATTATCGTGCAGGGACTCACGCTGCACCGTTGAGGTCTCGGCCATCAATTCGCGCAGCAGCGTACAGGGCAATTGCGGATAGGCACGCCGGAGCAACGCCCCTTCGGGCGGGACTGGGCCGTCATAGGCCTGATACAGCTGCTCAAACAACGGCTTGTGATCAGCCTTGAGCTGCGCGAGCAACTGACGGGACAGCACCGCGTGCTCCTGATCGGCCGCAACACCCTCTCCCAGCAGGGCGATTTTTTGTGGCTTATCCAGCCCGGACAACAGCACATCGAACACTTTCCCCTCACTGAGCATCTGCTCGGTGACCGGCAAACGCAGGCTCACGGGGTTAGACGCTGCGTTGGCGGGGTAGCGGGCCTTGACGCTGCCCTGGGCATCCAGCAGCTCAAAATAGCGTCCCTCAGGCCACCCTTGTAACAGGGGCAAGGCGTGCATCTGCACGGTTGAGTTTTCGAGGCTGGGGGAGGCACCGTTTTGCAACTGCCAGATCAAATCGCGAATGGACTGATCCAGCCTGAAACGCTCGTACAGGTCGCGAAAGCGTGCGGGAAAGGGTAAGCACTCCTGGGCCTGATAGACGCCCCAATCGTGGGGTTTGTCCATAATGGACTTGATCTGTAGAAGTTTCCTTGGCGGGAGCGAGGCGCCGGGGCCCGTCGGTTTCAAGCGTGAAAAGAGATACTCGGGGTCCTCCCACTCGTCAGGTTTTTCCAACGCAAAACGCCAACACCCCTCACCGTTATGCAGCACTTCGGGGCGATAAGCCGTGTGCCGAGCCGGGTGGTGTGCCCGCCACTGACCCAGTTTGGCGTCGAACGAAACCCGGTGCACACAATCATTGATCACGACATATGAATGCCCCTCCACCTTGTAGACGCCAGAAGCGTCCGCCGGCTCGTCGTCGATAAGGCTCCGATCGTGGGCGTACTGGATGAAATTGGGGCGCCACAGCCGCTGGTTCCCATCAGCCGGGCGAACCACTTCATACTTGCCAAAAAAGCTGTCCAGGCTAAGGCCGCTGCGCTTGAGCACCGACCCGACCACCTTGCTCCCTGCCGCGAATAACACCATCGAGGTGATAGTTTCCGCCACCCCCGCCAACTGCTTGAACGCCTCTTCCTTGTCACCCCGGCGCCAATCTTCAATGCCCTCATATAGCTCCCCGAGCATTTGGCCCAGCGCCACGCCCGTCATCAACATCCCCAGCTCCGGGACGACAAACCCGGCGAGGTTGAGCACCGTCAACCCGGCATCCAGGTACGCCTGCAAGCGATGTTCACGGACCTCTTCATCCACGTCAGCCACCGGCACCGCCAGCGCCCGAGCATCGGCTTGCAGCTTTGCTGTGTAAGCGTCGAAAAAATGCTGCGCCAGGCTGACCGTAATGCGGTTTTCTTGCAGCACCCCCAGCGTGTGGGCATGTTCGAAACGGCTAAAGAAACCGGCCCGGTCGCCCTGACTCAGGTAGCGGCTAAAGAAGGTACGGTAGGCGGCTACTTCACTCTTGCGCTTAAGGTAGACCTGGAAATCGTCCAGCGAGGAATACTCAAACAATGGCCGCTCGGGCTCATTGGGCATATACACCACACAAGGCTCATGCGGGTATTGCACAATCGATCGACCCGAGAACACCAGGATGCTCCACAAGCAACCGCCCTGTGTATTCAACCCCTGCCAAATGACCGGAAGCCCTTGAAAGCGCACCCCTGCCGCCTGAGCCTGGGACGGTGTGAGTGAGCGGTCCAGCAAGGCGCACAGCATCCCATAGATGGCCTGGGTGATATCCCCCCGCATCAGGGCGATATGGGCATCGATTTTCATATCCAGGGTTTTCATCCGGCCAATATCGGTCGCCACATCATTGATGTAGGGCTCATCACTCGCCGGGGCGCTGTCCAGTTTGAGCACGTCACGGATGTGCTGCTGATACAAGCGGCCAAGATCCAGGGCCCGACACCCCTGGGCAAACGCATGGGGTGACAGGCCGATGACCTCCCCCGCCGCAGACCCCGACTGCAGCAGCGACCCCGCCGGATAGTGTTGCGCTTGCGCCTCTTGCTCAGAAAAGTTCTGCATCGCCACATGCAACAGGCTGTCCCGCACCAGCCTCACCTTTTTCACGTACTGCAACGGTAAAAGCTCTGTCTCGTACTCGTTCACAGCACGCACGAAGCGATCTTTTTTGGGCTCCAGCGTCAACTGCCACCGTGTCTGGCAGTAGTCCTTGAGCCGCTCATTGCAAAACTCATCCAGCGCCTGCAAGGGCTTCATGCGCTCGGCGACGCTCGCCTGGGCACCGGCCACCTGTACGACCTCTCTCTCCAGTGCTTGCAGCACGCCAGGCGGCGCGTTGACCATCCAACCCGGCAGCTTTTTTTGCAGCAGTTGGGCCTTGTCCAGATCGCCCGTCATTTCCAGTAAAGCTGCTTGCAGTTGCCTCTGGGTCAACTGGTTCAACTTGTTATTCAAATCATCCTTGGGCCGCATCAGCAATATCCTTTATTGCCAGAAAATCAAGGAATGACGATACCGCAGCGGCCTGCGCGGAATTAACGCTGATTGTTGATGGGTTGGCGGGCGCGCGCAGCAGTATTTCCCATGCAAAAACTGTAGGGCTACCACCCTGGATCAGCCCTGTGACGCGTGATCGGCTAGAATGGCCGCCTTGCCTTTGCCTGCGTTATTTTTATGAGCCGCCCATGAACCCCGTAACCCACGCCCAGCTCGACTGGGACGACCAAGGCCGCCCGCGTTCGCGAGTCTTCGACGATGTGTACTTCTCCGACAAGTCGGGCCTTGAAGAAACCCGCTATGTGTTCCTTGAGCAGAACCGTTTGCAAGAGCGCTTTGCCGCCTTGCCGGTGGGCGGTCGGTTGGTGATTGGCGAGACCGGTTTCGGCACGGGCTTGAATTTCCTATGCGCCTGGCAACTGTTTGAACAACACGCGGTAGCCGGTGCGCACCTGCACTTTGTCAGCGTAGAAAAGTACCCGTTGAGTCGCGCCGACCTGCAACGTGCCCTCGCCCTCTGGCCCGAGTTGCAGCCCTTGGCCGCGCAACTGCTGGCCCAGTACATCGCCATTCACCAGGGTTTCCAGCGCCTGGTGCTGGATAACGGTCGCGTGACCTTGACCCTGTTGATCGGCGATGCCCTGGAGCAGTTGCCACAACTGGACGCACAGGTCGATGCGTGGTTTCTCGACGGCTTCGCCCCGGCGAAAAACCCGGAAATGTGGACCGCCGAGCTGTTTGCCGAACTGGCGCGCCTGGCGGCTCCAGGTTCGACCATCAGCACCTTCACCAGCACCGGTTGGGTACGCCGGCTGATCAATGCCGCCGGGTTCAAAATGAAACGCACACCGGGCATTGGCCACAAGTGGGAGATCCTGCGCGGCGAATTCCTCGGCTGGCCGGCGGACGCACCCGCACCGTCCGCTGCCAAACCATGGTTTGCGCGCCCTGCGGCGTTAGCGGGCGAACGGCACGCGCTGGTCATCGGCGGCGGCCTGGCCGGTTGCGCCACCGCCTCCAGCCTGGCGGCACGCGGTTGGCAAGTCAGCCTGCTGGAGCGCCACGCGAGCCTGGCCCAGGAGGCCTCGGGTAATCCGCAGGGCGTGCTGTACCTCAAGCTGTCGGCCCATGGCACAGCGCTGTCGCAACTGATCGTCGCTGGGTTCGGTCACACCCGGCGCCTGCTGGAGCACCTGCACCGTGGCGTCGACTGGGACGGCTGCGGCGTGCTGCAACTGGCCTTCAACGCCAAGGAAGCCGAACGCCAGGCACAGCTTGCACACGCGTTCGCACCGGACCTGCTGCACCTGCTGGACCGTGATCAGGCTCAACAACAGGCGGGGATCAGGCTGGCCCAGGGCGGTCTGTTTTTCCCGGAAGGTGGCTGGGTGCATCCTCCGGCGCTGTGCCAATGGCAAGCGGCGCATCCGCTGATTAAGGTACTCACTCATCATGAGGCCCTTGAGTTGCACCGTGTCGACGACCAGTGGCAAGCCCGCGACGGCGATAGGGTACTGGCCAGCGCCACGGTGGTCGTGCTCGCCGGGGCTGCCGACATCAAGCGATTCGCGCTGAGCGCTGACTTGCCGCTCAAGCGTATTCGCGGGCAAATCACTCGGCTGGCGCAAACAACGGCCAGTGCGGCCCTGGCCACGGTGGTCTGCGCCGAGGGTTATGTCGCGCCAGCCCGGCGTGGCGAACACACCTTGGGCGCCAGCTTTGATTTCAACAATGACGACCTCACACCAACGGTTGCCGAACATGCCGGCAACCTGGCGATGCTGCGCGAGATTTCCGAAGACCTGGTGCAGCGCCTGGGGGCCAATCAACTGGTACCAGAACAACTGGAGGGCCGTGCCGCCTTTCGTTGCACCAGCCCTGACTACCTGCCAATCGTCGGGCCATTGGCCGACACCGAGGCGTTTCAACGCACCTATGCGGTACTGAGTAAAGATGCCCGCCAGGTACCGGACATACCCTGCCCATGGCTGCCGGGGGTGTACATCAACAGCGGCCACGGCTCTCGCGGGCTGATCACCGCGCCGCTCTGTGGCGAGTTGCTCGCCGCCTGGCTGAATGACGAACCGCTGCCGGTTCCGGCCAGCGTAGCCGAGGCTTGCCACCCGAATCGGTTTGCCCTGCGCGCGTTGGTAAGAGTCAAGTCAACGGTCAACAAAGAGCGGCATTGAAGCCATCACGGCTATTTGCCTTATAACTTATTGGTCTAAAACTCCGCGGATAGCACTGGGTCAGTTTCTGGGTACGCGCCCTTTGGGCGTATTGAGAATGACCCCTCCCCAACGGAAAAACCGGTAAGGAATTTATGTGCGGATTAGCTGGAGAATTACGTTTCGATGCCCAACCTGCCGACCTGGCTGCGATTGAGCGCATCACCCATCACTTGGCCCCACGCGGCCCTGATGCCTGGGGCTTTCATGCCCAAGGGCCGATTGCCCTGGGCCACCGCCGCCTGAAAATCATGGACCTTTCGGACGGCTCAGCCCAACCGATGGTCGATTCGCAGCTCGGCCTCAGCCTGGCCTTCAACGGCGCGATCTATAACTTCCCGGAATTGCGTCAAGAGCTGGAAGCCTTGGGCTACGCCTTCTATTCCGGTGGCGACACCGAAGTTCTCCTCAAGGGTTATCACGCCTGGGGCGAGGCGCTGCTGCCCAAGCTCAATGGCATGTTTGCCTTTGCCATCTGGGAACGTGATGCCCAGCGCCTGTTTATTGCCCGCGACCGCCTTGGGGTGAAGCCCTTGTACCTGTCGCGCACCGGCCAGCGCCTGCGCTTCGCCTCGGCATTGCCGGCGCTGCTCAAGGGCGGTGATATCAACCCGATCCTCGATCCGGTCGCCCTCAATCACTATCTGAATTTCCATGCCGTGGTGCCTGCGCCGCGTACCTTGCTGGCGGGCATTGAAAAACTGCCGCCGGCGAGCTGGATGCGCATCGACGCCAGCGGCAAGACAGAACAGAAAACCTGGTGGACCCTGCCCTACGGCCCACATGAAGATGAAAAAAACCTGACCCTGGAAGACTGGACCGACCGCGTCCTCGACAGCACGCGCGAAGCCGTGGCCATTCGCCAACGTGCGGCGGTGGATGTGGGCGTGCTGCTTTCCGGTGGCGTCGACTCAAGCATGCTCGTCGGCCTGCTGCGGGAAGTGGGCGTACAGGATCTGTCGACATTTTCCATCGGTTTTGAAGACGCCGGCGGCGAGGCCGGGAACGAGTTCCAGTACTCCGACCTGATCGCCAAGCACTATGGCACCCGCCACCACCAGTTACGCATCGCCGAAAGCGAGATCATCGAGCAATTGCCGGCGGCGTTCCGTGCCATGAGCGAGCCGATGGTCAGCCACGATTGCATCGCCTTCTACCTGCTGTCGCGGGAAGTGGCCAAGCATTGCAAAGTGGTGCAGAGCGGCCAGGGCGCAGATGAACTGTTCGCCGGTTACCACTGGTACCCGCAGGTGGACGGCGCGAGCGATCCCTACGCCGCTTATCGCGACGCGTTTTTCGACCGCAGTTACGACGATTACGCAGCCACTGTCGCGCCGAAATGGCTGACCGCCAATGATGCCGCCGGCGACTTCGTGCGCGAACATTTCGCCATGCCCGGCGCCGACGCCGCCGTGGACAAGGCTCTGCGCCTGGACAGCACGGTGATGCTGGTAGATGACCCGGTCAAACGCGTCGACAACATGACCATGGCCTGGGGCCTGGAAGCACGTACGCCGTTTCTCGATTACCGCCTGGTCGAACTCTCGGCCCGCGTGCCCGGCCAGTTCAAACTGCCCGACGGCGGCAAGCAAGTCTTGAAGGAGGCCGCGCGCCGCGTGATTCCGAGCGAAGTCATCGACCGTAAGAAAGGCTACTTCCCGGTGCCGGGCCTCAAGCATTTGCAGGGCGATACCCTGAACTGGGTGCGTGAACTGCTGCTCGACCCGAGCCAGGATCGCGGCCTGTTCAACCCGACCATGCTCGACCGCTTGCTCACCGACCCGCAAGGCCAACTGACCCCGCTGCGCGGCTCCAAGCTGTGGCAACTGGCGGCGCTGAACCTGTGGCTCAGCGAACAAGGAATCTGATCAATGAAACCCCACGCAGCGGCTTACAGCCAACGCTTGCTCAAAGGCCAGGCGCCCACTTACGAGCGCCTGCAAGCCCGCCTGGCCGAAGATGGCAGCCCCTTGGCGGCCGAACCGATTGCCGTGCATTGCGGTTGGGGCCGATTGTTGATCGGTCATACATTTCCAGACCCCGCCAGCCTCGCCCAGGAGTTGCTCAACGAGCAGGCTGGCGAAAGGGATATCGCGCTCTACGTGGCCGCGCCCCAGCAGATATTGGGGATTGATCCGCAGCAGTTGTTCCTTGATCCGTCTGATACCTTGCGCCTGTGGTTCAGCGACTATCGCCCAGCGACTCGGGTATTTCGCGGTTTCCGCATTCGCCGGGTGCAGTCCGAGGCGGATTGGCTGGCAGTGAATCAGTTGTATCAAGGGCGCGGCATGTTGCCCGTCGACGCCGAACGCCTCACCCCACGCCACCAAGGTGGCCCGGTGTATTGGCTGGCCGAGGATGAAGACAGCGGCGCCGTGATCGGCAGTGTAATGGGCCTCAATCACCAGAAGGCCTTTCACGACCCGGAAAACGGTTGCAGCCTGTGGTGCCTGGCGGTCGACCCGCAATGCACCCGGCCCGGCGTGGGTGAAGTGTTGGTGCGCCATTTGGTGGAACACTTCATGAGCCGTGGCCTGAGTTACCTGGATCTGTCGGTGCTGCACGACAACCGTCAGGCCAAGAACCTCTACGCCAAGCTCGGCTTCCGTGCGCTGACCACCTTTGCGATCAAGCGCAAGAACGGCATCAACCAGCCGTTGTTTCTCGGCCCGGGCCCGCAGGCGGAGTTCAATCCCTATGCGCGGATCATTGTCGAGGAGGCCCACCGGCGTGGTATCGACGTACAGGTGGATGATGCGGATGCCGGGTTATTCACCTTGAGCCACGGTGGGCGTCGCGTGCGTTGCCGTGAATCCTTGAGCGATTTGACCAGTGCCATCAGCATGACCCTGTGCCAGGACAAAAGCCTGACCCATAAAGTGTTGAAAGCCGCCGGTTTGAAGCTGCCGTCGCAGCAATTGGCAGGCAGCGCCGATGACAACCTGGACTTCCTCGATGAACACCAGCGCATCGTCGTCAAGCCGCTGGATGGCGAGCAAGGCCAGGGCGTGGCGGTGGATTTGCAGAGCATCGAAGAGGTGCAACAGGCGATTGAAACCGCGCGCCAGTTCGACAGCCGTGTGTTGCTGGAGAGCTTTCACGAAGGTCTGGACCTGCGCATCCTGGTGATCGGTTTCGAGGTGGTCGCCGCGGCGATCCGTCGTCCTGCCGAGGTGACCGGCGACGGCCATCACTCCATCGGCGCGTTGATCGAAGCCCAAAGCCGTCGCCGCCAGGCTGCCACCGACGGCGAAAGCAAAATCCCCCTGGATGGCGAGACCGAACGCACCTTGCAAGCCGCCGGTTTCGACTACAGCAGCATCCTGCCCCGTGGCCAGACCCTGGCCGTGCGCCGCACCGCCAACCTGCACACCGGCGGCTGCCTGGAAGACGTCACCGACATCTTGCACCCCACGCTGGTGGACGCCGCCGTGCGCGCCGCCCGCGCCCTGGACATCCCCATGGTGGGCCTCGACCTGATGGTGCCCGCCGCCGATCAACCCGAGTACGTGTTTATCGAAGCCAACGAACGGGCCGGCCTGGCCAATCATGAACCGCAGCCTACCGCGGAGAAATTTGTGGATTTGCTGTTTCCCCATAGCTGAACGATCCGAACCCCAGGAGTCTTTATGAGCCGAACCATCCCCGAACCGGATCTGAATTACCTGCAAAAAGTCCTGCTGGAAATGCTCGCCATTCCCAGCCCCACCGGGTTTACCGACACCATCGTGCGCTACGTCGCCGAGCGTCTGGAAGAACTGGGTATCCCGTTTGAAATGACCCGGCGCGGCACCATCCGCGCCACCTTGAAAGGCCAGAAAAACAGCCCCGACCGCGCCGTGTCCGCGCATCTGGACACCATCGGCGCCGCCGTGCGCGCGATCAAGGACAACGGCCGCCTGAGCCTGGCGCCGGTGGGCTGCTGGTCGAGCCGGTTTGCCGAAGGTAGCCGTGTCAGCCTGTTTACCGATAACGGCGTGATCCGTGGCAGTGTGTTGCCATTGATGGCCTCCGGGCATGCGTTCAACACCGCGGTGGACGAAATGCCGGTGAGCTGGGACCACGTGGAGTTGCGCCTGGACGCCTACTGCGCGACCCGTGCCGATTGCGATTCCTTGGGGATTGGCATCGGCGATTATGTGGCCTTCGACCCACTGCCGGAGTTCACCGAGAGCGGCCACATCAGCGCGCGTCATCTGGATGACAAGGCCGGTGTCGCCGCCCTCCTCGCCGCGCTCAAGGGCATCGTCGACAGTGGCGAACCCTTGCTGATCGACTGCCATCCACTGTTCACCATCACCGAGGAGACCGGCAGCGGCGCGGCGGCCGCTCTGCCCTGGGACGTCAGTGAGTTTGTCGGCATCGATATCGCCCCCGTCGCCCCCGGCCAGCACTCCAGCGAGCACGCGGTGAGCGTGGCGATGCAGGATTCCGGCGGGCCGTATGACTATCACCTGTCACGGCATCTGCTGCGTCTGGCGTCGGACAATGAACTGCCAGTACGCCGCGACCTCTTCCGCTATTACTTCAGCGATGCGCATTCGGCGGTCACTGCCGGCCACGATATCCGCACTGCCTTGTTGGCATTCGGTTGTGATGCGACCCACGGCTACGAACGTACCCACATCGATAGCCTCGCGGCCCTGAGTCGTTTGCTGGGCGCTTACATTCTCAGCCCGCCGGTGTTCGCCAGCGATGCACAACCGGCCCAGGGTTCCCTGGATCGGTTCAGTCATCAGATCGAGCACGAGACGCAGATGGAGAGCGACACACGTGTGCCGTCGGTAGACAGCCTGGTGGGCAACAAGTCCTGAGGCTGGCAACTGGGGTCCCGGCGCAGTAGCATCGCCGGGATCCATTACCCGAGGCTTGTATGCTGATTCCCTACGACGCACTTGAAGTCGACACCCTGACCCGCCTGATCGAAGACTTCGTCACCCGTGACGGCACCGACAATGGCGACGACACGCCCCTGGAAACCCGCGTGCTGCGCGTACGCCAGGCGCTGACCAAGGGCCAGGCGCTGATCGTGTTCGACCCGGAAAGCGAGCAGTGCCAGTTGATGCTCAAGCACGATGTGCCCAAGCATCTGTTCGACTGACCGGGGTTTCAGGGGTTGGGCACAGGCACTGGAGGGTGTCTGGCGTCTTGGCGCTCAAGGATTTTCTGGTACACCTCCGCGCGATGAACATGCACCCCGGCCGGTGCTTCCACACCGAACTTGACCTGTTTACCGTTCAACTCAAGGATATGTACGGCGATGTCATCGCCGATGGAGATGACTTCGCGTACAGCGCGGCTTAAGACCAACATGGCGGTTGTCCTTTTAATAGTGAAAGGACCTTGACCATGCGCGCAGGGGATGGGTCGCAGCAATGGCTCGCGGCGAAAACAGGCAGCACCTACAAAGACAGGTAAATTGCCTGACAGACTAGCGCCTGATCAGCCCTTGGCCGCCTGCGCTTTGGCGCGCATTTTGTCGGCCATGGTGGTCATCTCGTCATAGAGCAGCTGCGGGTTCTTCTGCTTCAACGCCCACGCCATCCGCCCCTGTTCGTGGGGCAGGATCATGAACTCGCCTTCCGCGACGCGCTGGTAGATGTAATCGGCAATATCCGCCGCCGAAATCGGCGAGCTCTCAAGCAACTTGCCCACTTGGGCCTTCATCGCCGGGGTTGGCCCACGGAACGAGTCGAGCAGGTTGGTCTGGAAGAACGATGGGCACACCACGTGCACGCCGACTTCCTGCTGCTTGAGTTCCACCAGCAGGCTTTCCGACAGCGCCACCACGCCAGCCTTGGCCACGTTGTAGTTGCTCATCGCCGGGCCCTGCATCAGCGCAGCCATCGACGCGATGTTGATAATGCGGCCCTTGCTCTTTTCCAGCAGCGGCAGGAACGCCTTGCACCCCTTGACCACACCCATCAGGTTGATTGCGATCTGCCAGTCCCAGTCTTCCAGGGACAGTTCGGCGAAGAACCCGCCCGAGGCCACACCGGCATTATTGACGATCACATCGATGCCACCCAGCTTCACTTCGCACGCCTGGGCAAATGCGGTGAGCTGGCTGTAGTCGCGTACATCGCAGCGTTGGATAAAACCGTCGCCACCGCTCTCGCGTACACGCTTGAGGGTTTCTTGCAGGCCCGGTTCGCTGACGTCCGACAAGGCCAACTGCCACCCTTCACGGGCCCAGCGCAGAGCGATTTCGCGGCCCAGGCCCGACCCGGCACCAGTGATCATCATGCGATTTTGCATAGGAAGTAGCCTTGTGGTTCACGGAAGAAGTAACCGGCAGTGTAGCGAAGGTTTTTCCCACACCCATCCACCATCAGAGTGATGAATAGCCCTGGCAAACCGCGGGCTCGGTCGGATAGCGAGGCGTAGCCTAAGTTCAATCTTTTTCAACTAAGCAGAAGAAAGTGTTCACGCAGTAAAAGAAATAAGCGCCACTGCAAAATGCTTTAAAA
This sequence comes from Pseudomonas simiae, assembly GCF_000934565.1. Lineage (NCBI taxonomy): Bacteria > Pseudomonadati > Pseudomonadota > Gammaproteobacteria > Pseudomonadales > Pseudomonadaceae > Pseudomonas > Pseudomonas simiae. Next base: position 4,254,951 of record NZ_CP010896.1, read on the forward strand.
AAACAGGGAATTTTCCACGAAGAGGTGCAGTCGGAGTTATTAAGGCGTCCGTATTTAAGTCGGTTTTAAGTCGGGCCTACTTTTTAAACAACCGGTCTTTAAAGAAGGCCTACAAGGAAAAAAACCATGAGCCTTATTCTGATCATTATCCTTATCCTCCTGCTGGTGGGCGGCCTGCCGGTGTTCCCGCACTCGCGTAGCTGGGGTTATGGCCCATCGGGCATCCTGGGCGTGGTCCTGGTCGTGCTGCTGGTGTTGTTGTTGCTCGGCAAAATATAAACGCCGGGCAAAAAAAGAGGCCTTCTTGAAGGCCTCTTTTTTATTGCCGGTCGATTAGTCCGGCTTACCGTCTACCACCCCTGCGGTGTTATCCAACAGACTCTTGGTCGCTGTCTGCAGGAACGATTCAAGCTTCTGCTTCAGTGCGGCCTCGTCTGGCGATTCGGAAATGACCTTACCACTTGGCTCGGCGCCCAGTTCGTACGACCACAGCTTAGGCGGCATTTCCTTAGGCAATACCAGCACGCGGTCGCCCGTCAGCAGCGCCACGGTCTGGTCGCTACCCGACGGTTTGATCACGCCGAAGCCCTTGTCGCCTTCCGGCAGGTTCAACAGGTCGCGGCCCCAGCACTGGTGCAGGGTTTCGCCACCGAGACGGCCCATGATGGTCGGCACGATGTCGATCTGGGTCCCCACGGTGTGATCACGCTCGCCGAACTTCTCCTGTATGCCCGGTGCGATCATCAGCATCGGCACGTTGAAGCGGCCCAGGTCCATTTCAGTAATCTGTTGCTCGTTACCGAAACCGTGGTCGCCGACAATCACAAACAGGGTTTCCTTGAAGTACGGCTCCTTGCGGGCCTTTTCAAAGAACTGGCCCAGGGCCCAGTCGGAGTAGCGCATCGCCGTCAAATGTTCGTCGAGGCTGCCACGGCCCGTGACCTTTTCCACCGGCAATGGTGTCGGCAACGCATACGGCGTGTGGTTGGACAGGGTTTGCAGCAGGGCATAGAACGGCTTGCCGCCTTCACGGGCTTTCAATTCTTCCAGACCACGGTTGAACATGTCCTGGTCGGACACGCCCCACGTCGGATCGGAGAACACCGGGTCGACGAAGTCGTTACGACCGATGAAGTTGGTCATGCCCTGGTTGCTGAAGAAGCCTGACTGGTTGTCCCAGGCAAAATCACCGTTGTAGACGTACACGTCGTCAAACTTGCGCGCGCTGAGCAACTGCGGCAGGCCCGACAGCTTGTGGCTGCCTTCCGGGGTCTGCATCAGGTATTCGAACGCCGGCAGGTTCGGGAAGCACGCCATGGTGGCGAACATCCCTTGGTGGGTGTGCGTGCCGTTGGAGAAGAAGCGGTCGAACAGCAGGCCTTCCTTGGACAGTTTGTCGAAGTACGGCGTGATATTGCCCGGACGGCCCAGCGCACCGACCGAATGACCGGCGAAGCTTTCCATCAGGATCACGACGACGTTCTTGATTGGCAGGGTTTTCTCGGCCGGCGGGGTGAACTCACGGCGCACGGCGGCGGTGTCGGTATCCACCAGTTTTTCTGTCGGCAGCACCAGCATGTCACGCACGGTCTGGGTCGCCAGCGGCTGCTCCAGTGTGGCCTTCCAAGTGTTGTCACGGTGCTCGGAGAAACGTGCCTTGGCCGCGCCGATCAACGACAGCGTGCCATTGAGACCCAGCTGGTTGGCGAAGTTCGAGTCGGTGGTGTACACGTCACCCCAACGCAGCGGCGGGCCCTGGCGCAGGGTGCCACGAATGGCGACCACGGCGATCAGCAGGCAGACCACAAACACCGCGATGCGGGTGTACCACGGCGCTACCTGCCGGGTGCCGATGCTGCCACCGCTGAACGGGCCGCGCGGGCGCGTTGCGCGATCGGCACCTGTAAAGGCCATGCTCAGGATCAGCGTACCCACGGCCCAGGCCAGCAGGTAGCGCACCACAGGGAAACCGTACCAGAGCATGCTCATCACGGTACTCGGGTCTTCCTTCACGTACTGGAAGACCAAACCGTTGAGGCGCTGGTGGAATTCGCGGTAGAAGTCCATTTCCATCAGGCCCAGGAACAGGGCAATGCTGGACACGACGGTCAGCCACAGACGGAAGAACCCACGCGCGGCCATGGCGCGGACGCTGAACAGTGCCAGCAGCAGCGGGATCAACGCGTACATCACGAAGCGGATGTCCAGGCGCGTGCCATTGCCGAACGCTTCCAGGAAGGTCGAGGCCGGCGTGTCGAGGATCATCTCGCGGTTGTACACCAGCAGCGCGAGGCGCAGCAGGGAGAACATCACCATCATGACCAGTGCACAGAGCAGTGTGTACGCCAGATGGGATTTGACGGTTGGTTGCAGCAGGCGATTAGAAGCTCGCTGCTGATTCAGGGCGTCCGGGTTTGCCATGTCGTTTTAGGACCCATTGGAAGTTTAAGTGACGAAGTAGTGCAGTGGCGCAAATGGTGCCCGATCAACGGCAGCAAGGCTATTAATTACTGAACGCGCACCCCTGCCCCGCCTTGAGTGGCACTGGGATTAGAGCCCCTGGCAGGGAAATGAAGCCGGCGAATTGTCTTGGATGGGATGTGAAAATTCCGTGCAACGAATATTTCGATACACAAATCTAATGGGTGTACGCAAACCAATGTGGGAGCTGGCTTGCTCCCACACGAACGGTGCTCAGTCTAGATCTATCGGATAATCAAATCCGCACATTGCCCCGCGGCCCGGCAATCGCCCAGATGATCAGCCCCAGCACCGGCAGCAGTAGGATCAGCAAAATCCACAGCACCTTGGCGCCCGTGCTCGCGCCGCTTTTGAATACGTTGATGATCGCCCAGATATCCAGCGCCAGGATGATCAGCCCGATCAAGCCATTAAAAGTGGAACCCATGGTGTCGCTCCTAAAGTGAGGGCATGCACTTGTAGGATAGCCAGCCCTGGTGGGGGTTCCGTTTTATTTCAGACGTGAACGGCGATCTTCAGCGCTTCCAGGGACGGCTCGCCCTTGATGCCCAGTTCGGCGCACAACTCCAGCACCCGCGGCAGGTCGTTGCCGTAGACCAGCACGGCCTGGATCTCGTCATCCAGCAGTTGGCTGAAGTTAAGCAGCACATAGCCACCGTCTTCCGGACTCAGGGCACTCATCTGGATCTGGATGCGGTTCAACGCCGTGAGGTCTTCGGTCTTGGCCAGTTGCTTGGGTTTGAGGTTGAACGCCACGCCTGGGCCGAACGACGCGACGATCTGCGCGAACAGGTCGCCGTAGGTATCGGCCTGGAACAGCACGGTGTCTGGCAGGCTGCCGACCACGATCCATTCCCCCAACGGAATCGGGAAGCTGTCGTCGTAGTTGATATCCGGGTTGGCCGCCAGAAACGCCGCCGGGTCCGCGTAGGCCTGGGCCGCTTCATCGGCAATGCGCGCCACTTCGTCCTCGCTCATGACGCCGGCGCTGATTTTGCTGATGAGTTCGACGAGGGCGGTTTTCATGGGCGTGGTCCTGTAGCGGGCTGAATTGGGGCCGGGAAGATAACACCGGCTACCCTGTACAACAACTTCGCGCAATTGTAGGACCTGCTCAGGTGCATGCGTAGTCCAATTCCGAAATTCCATCACGCTGATTTATGGCGCCTTCAGCTACTTATAGTCCGTGACCCTGTTTGTTCCTCTAAGGACAGAGCGCATGGCCCAAGCGTATATCAATCAGTACACCACCGATTTGCTCAGTTTGAAGTCGCGCTTGTTACCCGGATCAAGTCGAGCGTTGAGTGAAAAGTTCGATGCACTGAACCTGCACCTGCGTCATGGCTTGGTCACGCCAGGTCAGAGGGTGCTAATTCCGCAAGAATATGGTGTGGCCTGTACTGCCGATGATGCGTGGCTGATGCGCCACGTACAGGAGATACGGCCCAGGTTGGACCAAGATGCTTCGGCGGGAACGGTAGTCATTGGTCACTATGACGTGCTTCAGAGTTGGTTGGGGTATGGCTCCCTGGGCGTAGGCAGCACGACCTCCGCGTGGGCACAGCATGTGGACGAAGTAAAGCAGGCACTGAGCGAGATTGAACAACGTCACCAACGATTCAAGAACGGTACGCTGGAGAGGAGGACGTTTCTCCAGCAACGGGACCTTTACGTCAAACGCGGCGAGATCACCGAAGAGGAGCTCGCCGCGATCCCTATTGTTTTGAAACGCTGGCTTATCGCTTACTACTGTTTTTCAAGGCTGCAAATTACCGGTGTATTCACTTGGTATGTTTGGGCCAAGCTACTGTAACCCGTGATTCGCCTTCCTCGACCTACACCAGTTTTTGCAACTTCGCCGCCGTATCCACTGCGCCCATGGTGTGTGCCGCCGCCAACGCGGTTGCGCCCTGTGCATCAGTGGCCTTGGGATCGGCGTCCTGGCCGAGCAGGTAGTCGAGCATTTCCACGCGATTGAACATCGCGGCCATCATCAGTGCCGTACGGCCATCGGAGGAAGACGCATCCACTGGCGCACCGCCTTCGATCAGTGCCTTGACCACCTCCAGGTTGCCCTTGAAAGCAGCACCGGCAATCGGCAGCTGGTTCTTGTCGTTGGCAATCAGCGGGTCAGCCTTGAATTCCAGCAGCACTTTTACCGCGTCGGCATGACCGTGATAGGCCGCAAGCATCAGCAAGGTGTCGCCATTGTGATTACGAAAGTTGGCTGGCAAACCCTTGGCCAGCAGCGCGGCAAGCATGGCGGCGTCGCCTTTGCGGGCGACGTCGAACACCTGCTCGGCAAATTCTGCGGCTTCGTCATCGGTCATTTGTTTGGCTTGGTCTGACATGTGGGGCTCCTTGTCTGGTCCTCTATATGGCGCCCAGTGTCGCGAGGGAGTTCCCACCTGTCATGGCTTTTTTGTCAAAAGCCTCCATAGGCATATTCAATCGCGCGGCTTAATAACGAAAGTGTCCGGCCTGGATCTGCGCCAACAGCTGCCCAGTGACCGGCACATAGCAGTCCGAACCGGGCAACCAGGCGTAGACCGGGTCATTGCCCGCCTTCTCCGGGTCGAACGCCTCTTCCTTGAGCTTCACCTTCTGGTATTTGAACGTACCGGTGGTTTCCATCTTCACCTTGATGCGCAGGAACAGAGGCACCGCGTAGTGTGGCAACTGGCCGTGGGCAAATTGCAGTAACTCACGCATATCCAACGAGGCCAGCGACTCACTCGGGGTGATGGCAACCATCCCGGCGCGGCCATTGGTGTTTTCGATTTCGACACCGTAGGCCACCACTTCAGCGATCTGCGGGTGTTGCAGCAGCACGTTCTCCACTTCGGTGGTGGAGACGTTTTCGCCCTTCCAGCGATAGGTATCCCCCAAGCGGTCGACGAATTGCGCATGACCGAAGCCGATGCTGCGCACCAGATCACCGGTATTGAAGTAGCGATCGCCCTTCTCGAACACGTCGGTGAGGATCACCTTACGGTTCTTTTCCGGGTCGGTGTAGCCGTCATAGGGCGACTTTTCATCGATCCTGGCCAGCAACAGACCTTGCCCGCCGGTCTTCACTTTAAGCATGAAGCCATCGCTGCCACGAACCGGCTCGCCGCTGTCATGGGCGTAGTCCACCAGCGCCCAATGCTGCAGGCAAAAGCCGACGGTGTTGTCGAAATTCAATATGTTGGTGAAGCCGATGTTGCCGTCGCTGGCCGCATACAACTCGCAGACATGCTCAACGCCGTACCGCGCCTTGAACTGCGCCCACACGCCGGGACGCAGGCCATTGCCGACCATCTTGGTCACACGATGATCGCGGTCGCTGACGTTGGTAGGTTGATCAAGCAGGTAACGGCACAATTCGCCGACATAACCCAGGGTGGTCGCCTTGAACCGTCGAGCGTCATCCCAGAATTGGCTGGCACTGAACTTGCGCCGGATGGCAAACCCCGACGCCCCGATAATCGCCGAGCCCCAGCACACACAGAGACCGGTGGCGTGGTACAGCGGCAAGGTGCAATAGAGGACATCGTCCGGGCCCATGTCCAGAGCGATGCTGCCAAAACTGACGGCGGTCTTGGTCCAGCGGCCATGTTTCATGATGCCGGCCTTGGGCAGGCCCGTCGTGCCGGAGGTGTAGATATAGAAGCAGGGGTCGTTGAAGAAGATCTGCGCGCTGCTCGGCGGGTTATCCACCGGGGCTTCGGTGCTGGCGGCCATCAAGTCGGAGTACCCGTCAGGCAGCGCGCTGGCCTGTTGATCAGCGACAAACCAGGTGCGCTCGGCGGGAATCGCCACTTGATTGCGTACGGCCTCGTAGGCAGCCACCAATTCCGCGCCCACCACGATCGCCGCCGGGCTCACCAGGTTCAGGCTGTGCACCAGCGCCGCCTGGGTCTGCGCCGTATTGAGCATGGCGCAGATACCGCCCAACTTGGCGACGGCCAGCACATTCAGCAGCAACTCGGGACGGTTTTCGATGAACATCGCCACCACATCGCCCTTACGGATGCCCTGAGCATGCAAGTGGTGGGCGATACGGTTGGCCGACTGGTTGACTTCGGTGTAGCTGAGTACGCGGTCGGCGTACAACAACGCGGCGCCATCCGGATTGCGCAGGGTGGCTTGCTCGAAGTGCCAGCCCAGGCCGCAGGGTTGCTGAGGGTCGGTGACGTTGGCGGCACGCATGCCGCGCACTACCCGTGGCAGGGCGCGGACAATAGCGGGCACCTTACGCAGCATCATGCCCCAGGTAATCATGTCGTTTGGCGAATGGTTCATGGGAACGTCCTTTTTCTTATTCTTAGTAAACCTTGCAGGAAAGTACGTCAGCCTCTCTTGGGCTGTACACGCAGGATTTGAAAAGTTTTGTATCCCGATGAACGACCGATGGAAAAAGGAATTTCGCAACGCGGGCGCAGTCTTTAAGGGTAATGGCGCGTCCGTCCAGCCGTGTCGAGCCACGCAAAATGCAGGATGCATGATGGCCATTCATGCAAATTGCACGAAATCGAAAATTTACACTTTTTGTATATTATTGATTTATAACGACATTTTATAAAATCAATAGCTGGCACAATCACTGCACCTATCACTCCATGCTTGCCAACTTGAGCCAACGGAGCTGATAGACATGAGCCTGATCCAAGATAAATTCGCTTCAGTATTTTCCAACTACGACGTCACCACTCAGCCACGTCCCGACGGTGGCATCCTGTTGACCCTGCGTAACAGCGAAGGCAAGCAGGTCAAGCGTTCGATCTCCTACCAGCAGTTGCACACTGCCGACCAGTTGACTTGGGTGATCAGCGCCATCCGCCGCGACCTGGCTGAACAAGCCAGCGACCTGCCCCAAATTTCGATGCTGCAAAGCCAGAACCGCTTTGCCCTGCCGACTTACCACTCGGCTTAAGCAGCCGATACAGAAAAGGGCCGCGACACCCAGGGTGTCGCGGCCCTTTTTTTGATGCCTTCAGCAAAGCCCCTTGCGCGCCGCTTCGTTCATCGCCTGGACACGGTTACTGACTTCCAACTTGCCGTAGATATTGCGCAGATGGAATTTCACCGTGGCTTCAGACGTGGCGCGTATCTGGCTGATCTCCCACACCGTCTTGCCTTCCGAGGCCCAGCGCAGTATTTCCAGCTCCGTGGGCGTCAAGCGCTTGCCCGCCAGATTAATACGCCGCCTGACTGCGTTGGGCACCAAATACGGGGCCGCTAACGATTTACTTGGGCCTCTCATTAGTTTCTCTCCTTTTTTATTGGCGGACGTCCTATCACCCTTCGGATTCCTCCTATTGACGGATGATATAAACGTGCTTACCGAAGAGAGTTACATAAGGCGTGGGATTAAAGCGTGGCCCCCAGAATAAACAGCAAGGCCCTACACGAGCTTAAGTTTCTTCCCACAACAACTTCCAACGTACGGGGGTTGAAGTTTCTGATGGCTCGCGATTAATCATCCAATCCGGGAAAACGCCGGGCAATATCGTCACCCGTGAACTCCGGAATCCCGCCCTCCGCTGTATTGAATAAACGCAACGCCACAAAGTGCGGGTGCTCGCCCGCGTCAAACCAGTGCGCCATACCGGCCGGGATTACCAGCAGGTCGTTTTTCTCACAGCGTACGGCGTATACGTAGTCGCCAATGTGCAGCGTGAACAGGCCCTGGCCGGCGAGGAAAAACCGCGCGTCGTCTTCGCTGTAGCGGCGCTCGTCGAGAAATTGCCCACGTAATTCGGCGTTCTGCGCCTGATCACCGGCGTCCCTCAGCACCTCGACAGCACGGTAGCCGAGGGTATCGATATGCGCCTGACAGGCGGCGATCAGCTCGGCATCGCTGGCGCCCTTCTCGACCGGGCCGGGCTGCCAGCGCTCGAAACGCACACCATGCTCGGCCAAGGTGGCGACGATGTCATCGAAATGGGTCAGGACCTTGTTCGGCGTATCCGATGTAGCGACGGAGTAGACAGCGACATAACTCATTGAAGGGTTCCTTGGTTCTGCTCTTGCAATCGAAAACCGATAATAACGGCGGCCGCCAGGGCGGCGACGCTGGCGATGCTGAAGGTCAGGGTCGGCCCCAACAGGTTCCAGCTATAGCCGGAATACAGGGCGCCCAATGCGCCACCGGTGCCGGCCAACGCTGCATACAGCGCCTGGCCCTGACCTTGTTGCCTGTCGCCAAAACTACGCTGCACGAAGGCAATCGCCGCCGCATGAAAGCTGCCGAAGGTCGCGGCGTGCATCACCTGCGCCAGCAACAGCACCCAGAAAAACTCGGCAAACGAGCCCAGCAGCAGCCAGCGCAGCGCCGCCAACAGGAAACTCGCCAGCAGCACCCGGCGTACCGAAAAGCGCGAGAGGATGCGGCTCATGGCAAGGAACATCAGCACTTCAGCCACCACGCCCAACGCCCACAGCATGCCGATCACACCACGGCTGTAGCCCAGATGTTCGAGGTGCAGGGTGAGAAAGGTGTAATACGGGCCATGACTCATTTGCATCAGCGCCACGCAGGCATAAAACGCCAGAACGCCGGGGCTCCGCAATTGTTTGAGAAAGCCCTCGCCCGCCAGACGATTGCCGTGACTGGCAGGTTGCGCATTCGGCACCCACACGCTGGCGCCGATGATGCCGGCCATGATCACCACGACTACCACTGGGTAGATGTCCAAGCTCAGCCAGTCGAACAGGCGGCCCATGATCACCACGGTGAGAATGAAGCCGATGGAGCCCCACAGGCGGATCTGGCTATAGCGCGAGGTCTGTTTTTGCAGGTGCGCGAGGGTGATCACTTCGAACTGCGGCAGCACCGCGTGCCAGAAGAACGCGTGCAGGGCCATGACCAGGGCGAGCCAGGCATACGTGTGGCTGATGAAGATCAGCGAAAAACTCGCCAGGGTGCACACCGCGCCGAAGCGCACGATGGCCAGGCGCCGGCCGGTGTAGTCGCCCAGCCAGCCCCACAGGTTGGGCGCCACGCAGCGCATCAGCATGGGGATGGCCACCAGCTCGCCGATGCGCGCGCTGGAGAAGCCCAGGTGGTCGAAGTACAGCGCCAGGAATGGCGCCGTCGCCCCCAGAAGGGCGAAGTAGAACAGATAGAAGCTGGAGAGGCGCCAGTATGGGAGGGCCGGAGTCATGACTGCGGCTGCTTCGCCGCCCAGCGCGAGCCAGCTCGCTCACCACAGCACGCTGGCTCTTTCCAGCAGGTCGTCACAGCTGGCCCAGCACCGGCGTACTCACACGAACATCGGCATTCTGCCCACGGTTGCGCAGCAGGTGGTCCATCAACACGATGGCCATCATTGCTTCAGCGATCGGCGTAGCACGGATGCCGACGCAAGGATCGTGGCGCCCCTTGGTGATCACGTCCACCGGGTTGCCGTGCACATCGATCGAACGGCCCGGCGTGGTGATGCTCGACGTCGCCTTGAGCGCCAGGTGCGCCACAATCGGCTGGCCGGAGGAAATACCACCCAAGATGCCGCCCGCGTTGTTGCTGAGGAAACCTTCCGGGGTCAGCTCGTCGCGGTGTTCGGTGCCGCGCTGGGACACACAGGCAAAGCCGGCGCCAATTTCCACGCCTTTCACCGCGTTGATGCTCATCAGCGCATGGGCCAGTTCAGCGTCGAGGCGGTCGAAGATCGGTTCGCCCAGACCGGGTTTCACGCCTTCGGCGACCACGGTGATCTTGGCACCGACGGAGTCCTGGTCGCGGCGCAACTGGTCCATATAGGCTTCCAATTCAGGCACCTTGTCCGGGTCGGGGCTGAAGAAAGCGTTGTCGTCCACGCTGTCCCAGGTCTTGAACGGGATTTCAATCGGGCCCAGTTGGCTCATGTAGCCGCGGATCACGATGCCCTGGGTGGCCAGGTATTTCTTGGCAATGGCACCTGCCGCCACGCGCATCGCGGTTTCGCGGGCCGAGCTGCGGCCGCCGCCACGGTAATCGCGTTCGCCGTATTTGTGGTGGTAGGTGTAGTCGGCGTGGGCCGGACGGAACAGGTCCTTGATCGCCGAGTAGTCCTTGGACTTCTGGTCGGTGTTGCGGATCAACAGGCCGATGGCACAGCCAGTGGTGCGGCCTTCGAATACGCCGGAGAGAATTTCGACTTCGTCGGGCTCCTGGCGCTGGGTGGTGTGGCGGCTGGTGCCGGGCTTGCGGCGGTCGAGGTCACGCTGCAGGTCTTCCAGGGACAGCTCGAGGCCGGGCGGGCAGCCGTCGACAATGGCGACCAACGCCGGGCCATGGCTTTCGCCCGCGGTGGTGACAGTGAACAGCTTGCCGAAGGTATTGCCGGACATGCAGGGCGCTCCGTGAAATCAGTTGAATCAAGTCAACCGTAATAACTTAAGGCGGCCAGTATACGCAGGCTAACCGAGTAGTTCATCCTCGAAACCTTAGCGGCAGACCTTGGTCCAACCGGCACCTTCCTCATGATGGCGCGATGATGCTGCGAGTACTGCTTTTGACCCTCACCCTGTTTTCCAGCCTTGGCTTCGCCGCCTCCCCTGTGGTGCTGCAACGGCCTATCAGCCTGGACACGGGCAGCGGCGAGCTGTTTGGTTCGCTTTTGCTGCCTAAATCCGAAGAACCCGTACCGGTGGTGCTGATCATCGCCGGCTCCGGCCCCACCGACCGCAACGGCAACAGCGCCGACGGCGCACGCAACGACAGCCTCAAGCGCCTGGCCTGGGTGCTGGCGCGACATAACATCGCCAGCGTGCGCTACGACAAGCGCGGGGTCGCGGCCAGCCTGGCGGCCACCCCCGATGAACGCAACCTGACCCTGGACGCTTACGTCGCAGACGCCGTGGCCTGGGGCAAACTGCTCAAGGCTGACAAACGCCTGGGCCCGCTGATTGTGCTGGGTCATAGCGAAGGTGCGCTGGTGGCCGCCCTCGCCGCGCCGCAACTGGACCCGGCGGGCGTGGTCTCGCTGTCCGGTAGCGCGCGCCCGGTTGATCAAGTCATCCGCCAACAGTTGGCCGATCACCTGCCCCCTGCCCTGCTGCTGCGCAGCAACCAAATTCTTGATCACCTCAAGGCCGGCCAAGTGGATGCGGATGTGCCTGGCCCGCTGGAAGGCATTTTCCGACCCAGTGTGCAGCCGTATCTGATCAGCCTGTTCCGTGCCGATCCGTCGGCGGCCTTTGCAAAGTTGAACATGCCGGCACTGATCATCCAGGGCACCCACGATATTCAGGTCGGCGTGGGCGACGCTCAGCAACTGAAAAACGCCAAGCCCGACGCGCAGCTTGCAGTGATCGAGGGCATGAACCACGTGATGCGTATCGTGCCCAACGACGTGAAGCAGCAATTGGCCTCCTACAACGACCCGCAACTGCCCCTTGCCGCCGAGCTAGGCAACCGCCTGGTGCGCTTTATCGACGGACTTCAACCCCGTTAAGCGACAATTTGCCTCCAGTCCTGGGGAAAACGGCCGATAAGCCCAGAGTCGACAGTAAAAAGACTGTCGGCTAGCTGGGCTTGGACAGGATCGCGCCGCATGACAACCACTGAAGCAACACCGGAATCCACCGCCGACACCCCGGCTGAACAAACCGAGGCCGTCAACGTGGCGCCCCTGCCGTGGGCAGACGTGCAGGCCGAGCATTTCAAGATGCTGCGCCTGGCGCCCCTGGCCACCGACCGCGCCACGGGCGTGCGGCCGTTGCGGTTCGTGCAGTTCGGCTATGCCGAGCGCCATGACAAACACCGTAGCCTGCTGCGCATGGTCATCCAGTTGCCCGGCCAACGCGTGCGCCGTGAACAGAATCAGCTGGATATCTGGGTCGACCACGATACGCATCGCGTGCACTTTGGCCCTGGTAACAGCCTGGAAATCGAGCCGGCCAACCGTGGCTTGGGCCGCTTCCTCGTCGCCCAAGGCGCAGCGTGGGCGAAAAAGAAGTGGTCGCACTATCGCGTCGACGGCGTCGACCTGGCCAACAAAGATGCGCTGAACGAAGCCACCCGCCTGCGCCGCGATCACTTCCTGCGCATCCAGGGCTTTGATGTGGCCTACGCCGATGTGCAGCACCTGAAAGGTAACGTTCAGCCGGGCAAGGTCAGCAACGTGCTGGACAGTTGGAACACGGAAAAAGTGCAATTCGTGGAGATTCTGGAAGCGGCGCAGATGCTGCAACAAGCCGAGCAGAACCTGGCGGAACAGGAAGTGAAGCTGCGCAAGGAAGAGGAAAAGGTGATCAAGTTCAAGCGCGAGGACAGCGGGTTGCGCTTTACCATCACTTGCCTGGTGGCGTTTACGGTGTTTCAGGCCGGGTTGTTGATCTGGATTGCGACGCACCGTTAGTGGGCGCAAACGCAATCAAATGTGGGAGCTCGCTTGACTGCGATAGCAGTAGGTCAGCGCCCACATCTGCTACTGATACACCGCTATCGCAGGCAAGCCAGCGCCCACACTGACCGCGTTCCTACCGTTAAACCTTGGCGGCAAATACTGCCTGATGCTGGCGGCACTGCTCCGCCGTCAACATAAACACCCCATGCCCACCGCGCTGGAAATCAAGCCAGGCAAAATCCACTTCCGGGTACAGCGCCTCGACGTGCACCTGGCTGTTGCCCACTTCAACAATCAGCAGGCCCTTCTCGGTCAGGTGGTCCGCCGCTTCGGCCAGCATGCGCCGCACCAGGTTCAGGCCATCGTCGCCACACGCCAGGCCCAGTTCCGGTTCGTGCTGGTATTCGTCGGGCATGTCGGCGAAGTCTTCGGCATCCACATACGGCGGGTTGGACACGATCAAGTCAAAGCGCTGGCCCGGCAGGCCGTCAAAACCGTCACCCTGCACGGTGTAGACACGCTCGTCGATACCATGGCGCTCGATGTTCTGGTTGGCCACTTCCAAGGCTTCGAAGGACAAATCCCCCAGCACCACTTCGGCGTCCTGGAACTCATAAGCGCAGGCAATGCCGATGCAACCGGAGCCGGTGCACAGGTCGAGGATGCGTGCCGGTGGCTGGGCCAACCAGGGTTCGAAGCGGTTTTCGATCAGTTCGCCAATCGGTGAGCGCGGGATCAGCACGCGCTCATCGACGATAAACGACATGCCGCAGAACCAGGCCTCCCCAATCAGATAAGGCGTCGGCACGCGTTCGTGGATGCGGCGGTGCAGCAAGCGTTGCAGGTGGGCAATTTCCTCTTCTTCCAGGTTGCAGTCGAGGTAGCTGTCGGCGATTTCCCACGGCAAGTGCAACGCGCCGAGCACCAGTTGCCGGGCATCGTCCCAGGCATTGTCGGTGCCATGGCCAAAATACAGGTCTTCCCCATGGAAACGGCTGACAGCCCAACGGATATGGTCGCGCAAGGTGCGCAGGCGGGAAGAAGTGGTCACGGGGGCAAGCTCCTGGAAAAAACGACTGGCGATTCTAACAGCCTTCACCTGTACCGACGATGTACGGAAACCCGTCGCCATCCGTCGGATTTCATCCAAATTGCCATCATTGTGGTAAACAGGCCCACCTCTTGACATGGCTGCACGCCAACAACGGCGTACCTTACGATGGTAGCGATTCACAGAACCGCTCAGCCAGTGGACAATGTCGCAAAAGCCCCCCTCACAGGAGCCCCAGAATGTCCGTTCCAAAGACGATGTTTCAACTCAGCGGTCGTGGTTACGCAGCGGCGAACCTCAGCCATGCGACCCTCGTGATCATCGACGCCCAGAAGGAATACCTCAGCGGCCCCCTCGCCCTCTCGGGCATGGACGCGGCTGTCGGCAACATCAAGCAACTTGTGTCAGCCGCACGCAACGCCGGGCGGCCGATCGTGCATGTCCGTCACCTAGGCACCGTTGGCGGCCTGTTCGACCCGCAGGGTGAGCGCGGCGAATTCATTCCCGGCCTTGAGCCTGAAGGCGACGAAACCATCATCGGCAAGCTGCTGCCCAGCGCCTTTCACGGCACAGGCCTGGAAAAACACTTGCAGGACCTCGGTTCCCTGGACTTGATCGTTTGCGGCTTCATGAGCCACTCCAGCGTCAGCACCACGGTGCGCGCGGCCAAGAACCTGGGCTTTCGCTGCACCCTGGTGGAAGACGCCTGCGCGACCCGCGACCTGCCTTACAAAGGCGGCATCCTCAGCGCCGAACACGTGCAGCAGACTGAAATGGCCATCATGGCCGACAACTTCGCCACCCTGGCGTTGACCAAAGATCTGATCTGATCGACCTTCTGATGAGCGGCGCGGCAATGTTTATTGCCCCGCTCATCCGCAAAGCCCTTTCATTTGGCGCATTTACCCCTCCCCCCGGAACAACCTGTGTATTGTCCGGTCGAAGGGCCGATACCCTGGAGGAAAGGTCGGAATGAAGATATCCGATGGTTTTGATGCTCGTCGCTTGCGCCCCAAGGGCCCGAGCAACTGGCGTCTGCGCCTGGTGGCCGGCATTGCCGCGCTGCTGGCGATAGTTGGTTTGCTGTTGGCCGGCGCTGGTGGCGCGGGTCTGTTTGGTCACTCGCCCGCGCTCGGCGAGCTGAATGCCAGCCCAGGTGGCTCGGCGATTCTGTTGGCGATCGGGCTGTTGGTGCTGTGGTTGGGCGTACGGTTATGGCGACGCAGCCGGCGGAAAATGCGTCAGCCGTTGTCGCTGAATATCGCTTCACACCTGATGAAAAAGCACGACTGATGGCGCTTGGATAGCGTTTCCTGCGCCCTGGCCGCCGCGATTTAGGTAAACTGCCCGCCCTTCGCGGAGGCCAACATGCAAGACGACGATTTTTCCCTGTTCAAAAACGAGCTGCGCGGCGTCAAGCCGATCAAGCACGACCGCGCCGACACCGGCAAACCCAAGGCCGACCGGGCGCAGATCGCCAAACTGCGCCAGGCCGCGACTGTGCGCACCGAGGCCACCACCGTGGATGGCCTGTCGGACCAGTTCGTCATCGATGTCGGCCCCGAAGATGAGCTGATGTGGGCCCGTGATGGCGTGCAGGAAAGCCAGATGCGCAAGCTCAAGGCCGCCCAGATCCCGTTCGAAGGCAGCCTTGACCTGCATGGCATGAGCGTGGAGAAAGCCCGGGAAACCCTGTGGGCCTTCCTCGCCGAAGCCACCCGATTCGAAATCCGCTGTGTACGCGTCACCCACGGCAAGGCCGTGCGGCTGGACGGCAAGCGGCCGATGATCAAAAGCCACGTCAACACCTGGCTGCGCCAGCATGCCCAGGTGCTCGGCTTTACCTCATGCCAAGCCCGCCACGGCGGCGCGGGGGCAGTGTATGTCATGCTCAAACGCACCATGATGGAAGGGCGCGACGAGTAACAAGTGCCATCGTCAGGCTTGCAGCGATGTGCCCGTCACCGTAACCTTGCGCTTTGCGAAAATCCCACAGGTAGTTTCATGTCCCTGGAACAGAATTACACGGCGATCCTCGGCCAACTCGGCGAGGACGTTTCCCGCGAGGGCCTGCTCGACACGCCAAAGCGTGCCGCCAAGGCGATGCAGTACCTCTGCCGCGGTTATGAGCAGACACTGGAAGAAGTCACCAACGGTGCCTTGTTCAGCTCTGACAACAGCGAAATGGTGCTGGTCAAGGACATCGAGTTGTACTCGCTGTGCGAACACCACCTGCTGCCGTTCATCGGCAAGGCGCACGTAGCCTATATCCCAAGCGGCAAGGTGCTGGGCCTGTCAAAGGTTGCGCGGATTGTCGACATGTATGCCCGCCGCCTGCAGATCCAGGAAAACCTTAGCCGCCAGATCGCCGATGCCGTGTTGCAAGTGACCGGTGCCCTGGGCGTGGCCGTGGTGATCGAAGCCAAGCACATGTGCATGATGATGCGCGGTGTGGAGAAACAGAATTCGTCGATGATCACGTCGGTGATGCTGGGTGAATTCCGCGAAAACGCGGCCACCCGCAGCGAATTCCTCAGCCTGATCAAGTAACAGGCTGAGTACGAAAAAGCCGGCGTTCATCGCCGGTTTTTTTTCGCCCGCAAAATTGAGGTAAGCTGCGGCCCCTTCTTCATGGGCAAGAGGTTTCAGCCATGTTCGTCAAAGCACTTCGAGTGGGCCTCGGCCACGTCATCATCGCGGGCGACTTTCTTACCCGCCCTCGCAAAAAACAGCGTTCCGCCGAGCAACAGGCACAGGTGAACGCAGCGGCCAAGGAACTGACCCTGTATCAGTTCCACGCCTGCCCGTTCTGTGTGAAGACCCGCCGCACCTTGCACCGCCTGAATGTGCCCGTCGCGCTGAAAGATGCGAAGAACAACGAACAGGCCCGCCAGACCCTGCTGGAGCAAGGTGGCAAGATCAAGGTGCCGTGCCTGCGTATCGAAGAGAATGGCCAGACCACCTGGATGTATGACTCCAAGATGATCATTGATTATCTGGACAAGCGCTTCGCTGCGGTCTGACAGGCTTACGCCGCTTCCACATTTAGTTCAGTCTTGCCAAATCAAGATCGAGTAACGCCGAGCCCAGGCACTTGCCATGGGCATCCAGCGCCAGCGAACGGGTGACCCCACCGCGCAGGATGCCCGGCAGTACGAAGTTCAGGGCCTGCACGTTCGGCAATTCATAGCGCCGCACAGGCGCCGCCCCAGGCTCCCGCAACCCCGCGAAAAACTCGGCCACGCGCTCGGCCGTCAACTGTTCGCACAGCAGTGGGTAATCCTCGGCACGGTAGGCAATGATCGAGATATTCGACGTATCGCCCTTATCCCCAGTACGGGAATGGGCCAGCGTGTGCAATTTCATGCTTCGATCCTCGGATTGACCTTATCGCGCGGTAGCAACAACGACGCCACCGCCACCACCTGACGTACGCTTTTGCTCGCGCCGCCGCCGCCCGACGGGCCGTTGGTGTAAAGGGTTTCCACTTCATTGCCCACCCGCACCGCCTCGCCGCGATCGTCACAGCGCGCTGCCACGCGCAGGCGTACTTCCCAGGGCTCGACCGTGCTGCGTGGGCCGTGGAGCGAGTCCATGCCGATCAGTTCGGCACGCACGTCCTGCATCTTCACGCCCATTAACTCAAGCCGCTTGAGGACGACATCCCGCGCCAGCTGCGCCCGTGCGACAGCACCAGGGCCGCCGTAGGACATCTGCCCCTCACCAATCCAACCGTCCAGATAGCCGACGCTGACCTTCAACTTTTCGGGGCGTGCACGGCCGTCCGCACCTTGGGCACGCACGCGATCAGTACTTTCCTCAACAAAGCCCACTCGAGAGAAATCGGCCGTCACGTCAGGCGTGAGGTACGCCGCCGGGTCATGCACTTCATAGATAAGCTGCTCAGTGCAGGTTGCGCCGCTGACCCGCCCGCCGGATCCGGCCACCTTGGTAATCAAGGCTTCACCCTCTGCGTCAATCTCGGCCAGGGGGAAACCCAGGCGCGCCAGGTCCTCCACATCCTTGAAGCCAGGGTCTGCAAAATAGCCACCGCTGACTTGCCCGGCGCATTCAAGCAAATGCCCCACCAACGTGCCACGCCCCAGGCGCTGCCAATCGTCCGCGGCCCAACCGAATTCAAACATCTGCGGTGCCAGGAACAGCGAAGGGTCAGCCACGCGTCCGGTGATTACCACGTCCGCATCCGCGCGCAGCGCCTGCAGAATGCCGTCGACGCCCAAATAGGCATTCGCGGAAATCAGCCGCTCGCCAAGGGACTCGACGGTCTGGCCGTTATCCAGCAAACACTCGGGCCGCAACGCCTTCAACACATCATCGCCGACGACCGCAACCACCTTCAGATCAAGGCTCAGTTCCTTAGCTATTCGACGCACCTCACTGGCGGCCGACACCGGATTGGCCGCGCCCATATTAGTGATCACCCGCAAGCGACGGCGGCCGTCCTTTTCGCCAACAAAGGGCAGCACGCGGCGCATGCGTTCACTCAGCAGCGGATCGTAGCCACCGTCTGGATCGTTGATCCGCGCCTGTTGCGCCAAGGCAATCGTTCTTTCGGCCAGGCACTCGAACACGAGGTAATCCAGGTCGCCCTGCTCGGCCAGTTCCACGGCAGGTTCGATACGGTCGCCGGAATAGCCGGCGCCGGAGCCGATGCGCAAGGTTTTCATCTCAAATAACTCCCAGGAGCAACGCCGTCAGGGTCATCAACACCGACGCGGCGAACAGAAACGGAATGGTGAAGCGCTGGTGATCGGCCAGTTCGATCTTGCACAGGCCCACCAACAGGAAGGTCGCGGGCGTCAGCGGGCTGACGGGGAAGCCGGTGGTGTGCACACCGAGCAACGAGGCCTGGGCCACTTGCAGGGGGTCGACGCCCAAGGCTTTGCCGACTTCGGCGATCACCGGCATCACGCCGAAATAGTAGGAATCGGGGTCGAACAACATGCTCAACGGCATGGAAATGAAACCCACCACCGCAGGAATCAACTTGCCGTGGCCGGCGGGAATCTGCGCCACCGCCACTTCGGCAATCGCCTTGAGCATGCCGGTGCCCTGCATGATGCCGGTGAACACCCCGGCGGCGAGCAGGATGCTGGCCATGGTCAGGGCGGTCTTGGCATGGGCATCGATGCGGGCGCGCTGGGCGTCGACGTTCGGGTAGTTGATGCACAGCGCCACCACGGTGCCGAGCATGAACATCACCACCGGGTCGACCCAGCCGGCAATCATCACCACCATCACCAGCACGGTCAGGATCAGGTTGACCCAGAACAGGCGCGGGCGACGCAGCTTGATATCGTCGTCACTGAGTACTCGCTGGGGCACTGCATCCACGGTGGAGCCGGCGCCGAGGCCCAGGCGTTTTTCTTCGCGACGGCCCAGCCACCAGGCACAGGCGAAAACGAAGATCAGGCCGACGATCTGCACCGGGATCAGCGGTTGGAACAGGTCTGCCACCGGCACGTGCAGGGCGGCCGACGAACGCAACACCGGACCGGTCCACGGCAAGAAGTTGACCCCGGCCGCCATCGCGCAGACACAGGCAAGGATGCGTTTATCGATGCCCAACCGTGTGTAGAGCGGCAGCATCGCCGGCACCGTCACCAGAAAAGTCACTGCGCCGGAGCCGTCCAGGTGCACCAGCAACGCCAGGGTCGCGGTACCAACGACAATGCGTGTAGGACGCGTCCCTACCGTGCGCAGGATGCGATCGATGATGGGGTCGAGCATGCCGGCATCGGTCATGATCCCGAAAAACAGGATCGCGAACACAAACATGCCCACGACCGGGGCGACGTTCTTGATACCGGTGATGATGAAAGCGCTGGTTTGCAGGCCGAACCCGCCGAGCAACGCGGCGATGATCGGCAGTGCGATCAGGGCCACCAGGGGCGAGAGGCGTTTGCTCATGACGGCAGCGAGCAGGCACAGGATGGTAATGACACCCAGGGTAGCGAGCATGGGTTACTCCAGAGCGGCCTTGGTGGCCGGTTATTGTTTTACCCGGAGTATTGGAAGCGGGTTAGTCTTTGTAAATTGGAATATTCACCAGCTAGTGTTCGGAAAAACAAAATGAAGAACAGTATCCAACACATTCAAGCGTTTCTGGCGGTGGCCCGCACGGGCAGTTTCACCAAGGCAGCCAATGAGCTGCATCTGTCGCCTTCTGCACTGACCGTGCAGGTGCAACAACTGGAGGATTGGCTCGGCGTCGCCCTGCTCGACCGCAGCCCGCGCCATGTCAGCATCACCGCCGCCGGCCAGGACGCGCGCGGCCCCATGGAAAAACTGCTGCTGGACCTGGACAACATCGTCACCGGCTCCCGCGACCTGGCCGCCCTGCGTCGAGGCGTGGTCACAATCGCCGCGCTGCCTTCGGTATGTGCCGGCGCTTTGCCGCCGGTTCTACGCTTGTTTCGCGAACGCTTTGCCGGGATCGAGGTGCGCCTGCATGATCTAGTGGCCCATCGCATTCACGCTCAGGTGCGTTCCGGCGAGGTGGATTTTGGTATCGGCGTGCGCGCACGGCTCAGTCATGGCCTGGAATTCGTGCCGGTGCTGAATGATCGCTTGTGCGCGTTTGTACCGCTGGATCATCCCCTCACCCGCTTTCCCCAACTGACCCTGGAGCAGTTGGCGGACCAGCCGATCATCCTCACCGGTCGCGACAGCAGTGTGCGCGAGCAGGTGGATGCGTTGTTTGACCAGACACGACTGACCCTGAACGCAGGCATGGAAGCCAACTACATGTCGACGGTGTTGGCGCTGGTGCGCCAGGGGCTGGGGATCAGTGTTCTGCCGGAATCGGCGGCGGACAGCCTGGAGGGATTGAAGCGCATCAACATCGAGCATCCCGGCGTGAATCGGGAAATCGGCTTGATCAGTCGGAGCGGGATGGGGCTGAGCCCCGCAGCGCAACGCTGCTTCGATCTGCTGCACGACGAACTACCTGACACACCCTTGAGCTAAATGTGGGAGCGGGCTTGCTCGCGAATGCGGTGCGTCAGTCGAATCATCAGTGACTGACACACTGCATTCGCGAGCAAGCGCGCTCCCACATTTCGACCCCGTTATCAGTCCAGCATCGGCACATACTTCGGATGGCTGGCTACCCGCGCCATCCACGCCTGCACCCCCGGATAGGCGTCCAGGTCAAAACCACCTTGATGGGCCACATGGGTGTAGGCATACAAGGCCACGTCGGCGATGGAGAACTGATCGCCCACCAGGTACGGCGTCAGCTGCAACTGGCGCTCCATGACCTTCAGCGCTTTGTAACCGCCCTTGTGCAGCTTCTTGTATTCCTCCAGACGCTCCTGGGGAAGCCCCAGGTAAAACTGGATAAACCGCGCCACCGCAATGTACGGCTCATGGCTGTACTGCTCGAAGAACTGCCACTGCAGCACTTGGGTGCGCAGGCGCGGCTCGGACGGCAGAAACTCACTGCCATCGGCCAGGAAGTTGAGGATCGCGTTGGACTCCCACAGGCAAGTGCCGTCTTCCAGTTCCAGCACGGGGATCTTGCCGTTGGGGTTCTTCGCCAGGAATTCGGCGGTCTGGGTGTCACCCTTGAGGATGTCCACATCCACCCATTGATACGGGATGCCCAGCAGGCTGAGCATCAATTTGATCTTGTAGCAGTTGCCCGATTTGTAATCGCCATAAACCTTGTACATGGGGCTCCCCTTATGCCGCTTGCGCGTGCTGTGCTTGCCGGACCACGGCGGCCAGGCGCTTGAGACCTTCGTCGAGGCGGGCCGGGTCGATATGGCTGAAATTGAGCCGCAGCGAACCAGGGTGTTGGTCCGGTTCGGAAAAGAACGGTTCACCGGGCATGAACGCGACGTCCTGTTCCAACGCTGGCGCCAACAAGGTGCGGGTGTCGAGTGGTTGTTTCAAGGTCAGCCAGAAGAATAATCCACCTTGGGGCACTTGCCAGTCGGCCAGATCGGCAAAATGACGCTGTAGCGCAGCCTGGAACGCATCGCGGCGTTCGCGATAAAAACTGCGCAGTTCCACCAGGTGCTGCTGGTATTTTTCGCTGCCGATCCACTGCATCGCCTGCCATTGGCCGACACGATTGGTGTGCAGGTCGGCCGATTGCTTGAGTTTGAGCAGGTGCGCAAACAGGTCCGGGCTGGCGATCAGGTAGCCGACACGCAGGCCTGGCAACAGGGTCTTGGACACGGTGCCGGTGTAGATCCAACTGGCCTTTTTCAGGCGCCCGACGATGGGTTTGGCACTGCCGCCATCGAAGGTCAGTTCACGGTAGGGCTCGTCTTCGATGAGCGTGACACCGAATTCATCGAGCAATGCGGCGACAGCTTCGCGCTTGGCTTCGCTGTAACGCACCGCCGAAGGGTTCTGGAACGTCGGGATCAGGTAGATGAATGCCGGACGATGGCGTTCGAGGCTGGCGCGCAGCGCGCTCAGGTTTGGGCCGTCGGCCTCCAGTTGTACCGTGAGGCAATCGGCGCCGAACAATTGGAAGATCTGCAACGCGGCCAGGTAGGTCGGGCCTTCCAACAGAACCTGGGTGCCTTTATCGATGTACAGCTTGGCCGCCAGGTCCAGGGCTTGCTGGGAACCGCTGACCACCAGCACTTGGCTGGCCTGGCACGGCACGCCGAGTGCGCGGGCTTCGGCGGCGAGCAGTTCACGCAACTGCGGCTCGCCTTCGCTCATGCCGTATTGGCCGATGTTGAGGGGCATGTCATCCCAGTCCAGCGCGGGCAGCATGGCTTCGGCCGGGAGGCCACCGGCGAACGACATCACTTGCGGGCGCTGGGCTGCCGCGAGGATTTCACGGATCAAGGAGCTTTTGAGGCGCGTAACACGTTCAGAGAAGGCCATAAGGTCACCGGTAGCGAAGCCTGTGGGAAATACGTCAAACTGATTGACCGAAATTACGACAACTTAGACGGATACGTCAATATGCTTGACCTTAAAAACCCCACCGCCCAGCAAGAAGCCATGGAAGCGTTCTTCTTCGGCTACCAGGCGTTTACCGCCAAGGCCGACGAAATGCTTGAGCGCCGTGGTCTGAGCCGGGTGCATCAGCGCATTGTGTTTTTTATCGCGCGTTACCCAGCCTTGAGCGTGAAGGAACTGCTGGAATTGCTCGGCGTGAGCAAGCAGGCGCTGAACATTCCATTGCGCCAGTTGCAGGAAATGCACTTGGTGAACAGCGTTGCGTCCGAGACCGACAAGCGCAAACGCCTGCTGGAATTGACTGAGGAAGGCTCGCGTTTCGAGCACTCTCTGCGTCGTGAACAGGTGAAACTGTTGCAACGCGCGTTCAGTGAAGCGGGCGAAGAAGCGGTGACGGGATGGCTGGCCGTCAACCAGGCATTGAGCGCGAGCTAGCCCTTCACGCGGCTATTCGAAAACATTATTTGCTTTATTTGTATACAAAAGCATAATTCGCTTCGCGCGAGTTCCTGACCTATTGGTCAACAAAACCCGCCAGTACCTCAAAGCGCTGCGGCCCATCCGTGACCGGCGCTGGAAATAACAATAAAACTCTTGAGGAGTACTCGCTGTGGATAGCCGCAAATCCGAAGCCCCGACGCTCGACCTTGCCCCCTCACAGAACGGCTGGCTGGAACGCCTGTTCAAACTGCGCTTGCATGGCACCACAGTGAGGACCGAGCTGATCGCCGGCCTTACCACCTTCATCACCATGGCCTACATCATCTTCGTCAACCCCAATATCATGGCCGACGCCGGCATTGACCACGGCGCGGCGTTCGTTGCCACCTGCATTGCCGCCGCGCTGGGTTGCCTGCTGATGGGCCTGTACGCCAACTGGCCGGTGGGCCTGGCGCCGGGCATGGGTTTGAACGCGTTCTTCACCTACACCGTGGTCGGCACCATGGGCTACACCTGGGAAACCGCGCTGGGCGCGGTGTTTATCTCCGGCGTGTTGTTCATGGGCCTGACGCTCTCGCGGGTGCGTGAATGGCTGCTCAACAGCATTCCCGTCAGCCTGCGCCACGCCATGGGCGCCGGGGTGGGCTTGTTCCTCGGGGTGATCGGCCTGAAAACCGCCGGGATTATCGTCGAGAGCCCGGCCACGCTGATCAAGCTCGGTTCGCTGCATGAACCCGCGCCGCTGCTGGCGGCCGTGTGCTTTCTGCTCATCGCCATCCTCAGCTACCACCGCGTGTTCGGCGCGATCCTGATCAGCATCATTGCTGTGACCCTGGCCGGCTGGGGCCTGGGTTTGGTGCACTACAACGGTATGATCTCCACCCCACCGAGCCTGGCGCCGACGTGGATGGCGATGGACATTAAAGGTGTGTTCAATGTCAGCATGATTAGCGTTGTATTTGCATTTCTTTTTGTACACATGTTTGATACCGCAGGTACACTGATGGGCGTCGCGCAACGGGCCGGCTTGGTCAATGCCGATGGCAAGATCGATAACCTCTCCCGCGCACTGAAAGCCGACAGCGCTTCCAGTGTGTTCGGCGCCATGGTTGGCGTGCCGCCGGTGACCAGCTATGTGGAAAGTGCCGCGGGTGTGGCCGCCGGTGGCCGCACCGGGTTGACCGCCGTGACCGTCGGTATCCTGTTTGTGGCCGCGATGTTTTTCGCGCCGCTGGCCGGCATGATCCCAGCCTATGCCACGGCCGGCGCGCTGATTTATGTGGCGATGCTGATGATGGCGAGCATGGCGCATATCAACTGGGACGAAGCCACCGACAGCATTCCGGCGATCGTCACGGCGATTATGATGCCGCTGACGTTTTCGGTCGCCGACGGCATCGCCCTGGGCTTTATCACCTATGTGGCGCTGAAGGCGGGCACCGGCAAGTACCGCGACATTTCCGTAAGCCTGTGGGTGCTGTGCGCGATTTTCATCGCCAAGTTCGTATTTCTATAAAAAGGAGTGACGCATGACCCTGGAAACCTGGCTGCTGTTCAGCGGCGCGGCATTGATCGTGATCCTGATCCCGGGGCCACTGTCCCTGTTGATGATCAGCAACAGTCTCAACTATGGTCTGCGTCGCTCGTACCCGGCGTTTCTTGGCGGCGTGTTTGCCTCAATCTGTCTGTTGAGCGCCTCGGCACTTGGCCTGGGCGCGTTGCTGCTGGCCTCAGAACAAGTGTTCAGCGCACTGAAGATCGTCGGCGCGCTCTACCTGTTCTACCTCGCCTGGCAGAGTTGGCAGCAATCGCGCCAACCCTCCCAGGGTGCGGTGGTCCCCCAGGCCATCGCCACACCGCGTTTTCGCGCCTTGTTTGGCCGCGCCTTTGTACTGGGCGCCAGTAACCCCAAGGACATCCTGTTCTTTGCTGCTTTCCTGCCGCAGTTTCTCAACCGCGAGCAACCGTTCCTCTCACAACTGTTGGTCATGATCGCCACCTGGGCCATGCTCGATCTGCTCTGCAAATTGGCCTACGGCCTTGGCGCCCAGGGCGCTGCGCGCTATCTGCGCAGCGGCAACGGCCAGAGCTGGTTCAACCGTGTCAGTGCGGGGCTATTCGGCGGCGCGGGGGTGATGGCGCTGATCAAGGTCAGGACGGGCTGACTTTGGCAAAATAAACGCTGGGTTGACTCATGCCCTCAGTACTCCATTGAATGCCTGCAACAATCCTGATCAGACGGTTTTCCCTCATGGCACGCTTGACGCTTGCCAACGGAAGCAGATGAGGATGGTCGATGAAGGTTTTTTTGAACCATTCATTCGTCAGCCGTGTGTTCAACCTTATCGTACCTGCGTAAGTCCAATGGGTTGATAGGTAGTAAACCTCGTTCGAACTGGAAAGGGCATGAGTCGCGATCAGGTCATGTACAAGTACATTCGAACGTCTTACCTGAACCTGCTGCACATCGAAGCCCTGCTGCTGCAACTCCCGCGTGACAGCCTGACGCATTGCAATACCCCGCTGCTCCGTCTGCCTGCCGCCCCGGGGGCGAAGCGCCGGGTCCAAATTGTGGATCCGAAAATCGACACGAGTGAAGCCTGGGGCCTTGTCTTCCAGACTAATGAATATCGATGTTCTTCCCCTCTCGGTGGCCCGCAGCATTCTCAGCAAATCATCCGTCTGACCCGGCCTCGCGGGGGCCGCGGGCAACCAATTGTCCAGCGTCGCCCTGACATTGAGCATGTGGCTGGCCGTCGCGGGACGCTCCGGGCCTGACAATTCAATAATCCTTGCCACGGCAAACTCTCGGCTTTTGGCGGTAAGGGTCGGGAACGCTGTGCCTACAGACTGCGACAAAGGCCTATCGAACAAGCGTTTATGAACCTGCCAGTGACCCGCAGGATTACGTGACACCGGAAAGGGCTGCTCGTGTAACTCCGAGCTTGCCCAACGTTCAAGGCTCAGGGTCGCCAGTGAAACCAGCGGCTCATTGCGGTGGATAAACACGATGCCATCCAAGGGCGCCTGGTCACCTTGCGGGAGCAGCCTGTAATAACCACTCCACAGATCAAGCACGCCTGCATCAGGGGGCGCCATCTGCAGGAGATAGTGCGGAAATCCACGGGCATCCAACGCGTTATGGAATATCCCAGGCGCCGGGGAACTCATCTGCGTGTCCGGAGGTTGGGTACGCCAATTCAACCAATGGTCAGACGTCGTCATGGACTGACGAATGGCGTCTTCCGTTGCCCCGCGCACAGTCGGTGGGCGCCAATCGGGCGGCGGTGGCGTGGGTGGACGCCACGGGTTGAGACTGCCCGAACTCGGCCCCGCCATCGGTTGCGGCGCATCCGCGCTCAGTAACCATTCCCTGGGCTGGTGGATAGTCAGAATCAGTTCGTCTTGACCCGGTGACTGCCGGTTTTTCAGACGCAACCACTGCTCGCTGCCGCGCCGGTAAAGCGGAAACTGGTGGGTGCCATCCTCCACGAAACACTCGCCATTTTTCACGTAGACACCACGCTCGCTGGCACCTTTGAGCGCTACGGCTCCCTCAGGTACGCCTTTGACCTTGAAACGCTCCAGCGCTTTGAGCTGAGTCACCGCGGGTGGCGCAAAGCGCGAAGGCCCACTGTTTTCGGCCATGCGCAAGCGATGTATCCGACCCAACACGGCGCTCAGTGTTGGCCGTGCAATACGGGGTACGGCACTGCCCGCCTTCCTCGGGCCGGGTATGAAGTTCGAAAACAGGTCGATCGCCAAAAACACGCTCATAAAACCCACATCGACGGCATCGTGAGCATCACCAAAACGATGAAAACGCCGCGCGACCAGCAACAACTCATAGGCTTCATTGAACATCCCGTAGAGCGGAGAAAAAAAACCTACCAACCTACGCCGGGTGGCATCGCTCTGCTCACCCAGGCGGCGAGCTCGATATTCCTGCAGCGTCTTGCCGGAATCACTGGCGGCCTGGGTCCGGCGTTGCAGTTCAAGCACGCTGGCGCGGTACAGCAAGGCCTGGGCATGGCTGTGAGAGGTTGGGACAACCGCCAGCCAGTGCTGTGGATCACAGGCAATCTGCTCGAGGACTTGAGCTTCAATCAGGTCCGGTATCGGTGTGGGCTCCAGGTGCTTGATGCTAAATGAGCGTACAAACTCAAGCCCCTGCCAAACCCCCTTCACCATGAAAAAACCAGGTAATCGGTCCAGCAAACTGAAGGTGATGCCATCCGGATGATGGGTTATTGGATCAATTGCCCAACCGGGGGCGACCTGTCGCGCCAGCGCCTTGGCGTTGTCCGGCAATGCACCGATACGGTTGAGTTCATCATGGGCCCGTTGCAGGCTGCCGTACTCGGTGAGTATCAGGTTTTGCGCCGCCTCGGGCCAATAGACCACGCACACCCCGGAAGTCTCGTCGTGCACCAGCACAATCCCCGCGATATAGCGATCATGCAGCATCGTGTGCCCCACCAATTGAATCACGTACAACTGCAACTGGTGCTGGTTTTTCAACAGATCTTGCGGTGTTCTTGCCGCCATTGCCGTGTTGAATACACGCTGTGCGGTAGCCGACAGCCCCCGCTGAGCGGCCGAGAAAAGATGATGCTCAAAGCCGGTACGCAAGGCACGATTCAATAGCTCGGGAATACGCCCTTCGCCGGGCCTTCCGTGAGCGTCAACGCGTGGATAAAACACCTCATTGATCAACGCATCGTACTGGCCGCCGATATCCAGTGAGGACACCAGACTGATCAGGTAACCCGCATTGAGCCGCTGCTGCCAGTCAGGCTTTAGATAACGGGCACGATTGAGTCGCCACTTCGTCCAGGGGGCCAGCGGGTCCAGGTTGTGCAGTGCCAGTTGCAGCAGACTGAACGTTGTCCGCTCAGCGGTCGGGGTCAGTCTTATGTTGCGATCGCCCACCGTGCACGTGGCTGAGCCGACACAAAAGCTGCCGTATACGCCATCAGGCATATCAATAAAGGGCGCATCGATATCCCACTGCGGGGAGATACCATCCTGACTCAAGCGAGTCTTCAAGGTGCGACGGGCGAACGTATACAGGTCAGGCAGCACGTACTCAAGCCGGTTTTCGAAGGCATAGGTACTGCTCAGGTACAGACGCTGCAAGTGCATGAATTTTTTACGCTGGGCGCGCGTGGCATATGCCAGCCACGTGGGCAGTTTCTTCGCCTCAGACACGGTTTTGCGCAGTAGCTCGACATTCGCCCAAGCCTGGCTCAGGGCATTATTGACGGGGATTTTCAGCTGCTCCTCCAGCTCGCCCCTCAATAGCGCACGACTCAACTCGGGGCCCTTTACCTCACTGAAAATGCGTGTAATGTCCTCGGTGCTTGTCTCCAGGCGATGGTAACAACCGAGCAATTTTTTCAGTGCGGCCAGCGCTGGCTTGCCCTTGATCTCAAGGTAACGAACAGCGAGTGTTGCCCGCGCCGCATGGGCACGCAGGTCGCGGCGTTTATCACGCTCGACAGCGCCCCACAGCACCGAGCCGTCAAGGCTGCTCAAGCTGGCCTTTAGGCTCCGGGTCAATGCGTCCACACAGGAAAACGCCTTTACCCCACCCTCCACTCCAAACGCGTACAACACCACCGGATGCTGGCGGGTCGGGACCCTCATCGCAGCCGCCGTCGTTATCACCCAGACGTTATGAAGCGGGTAGAAGGCGTCCGGCTCGCTGCCCACCGCAATCGACAACACCCGGGTATCAGTGTCCGCGAATCGGGTTGCCGAGGGCTGCGCTACCACTTCAATCACCAAATCTCGATGGGCCGTACCGATCAACTTGAGTCGGTGTAGCAACTGAACCTCACACCGCAAGGATTCGGTCTGGGCCTGCATAAAACGATTAACCCGTCGGGCTCTACCTGCTCCGTCAGGACGCTCCGCCCAGAAAGCCAGCTCGAGCAGCCGGGACCTTGCGTTTTGCATCGCCGTATTCAGCACAAAGGCATGCACGCTGAGTTGCCCCATCAGGGACATGATCTCCAGATAGGCTGGCGTTTCTGCGCTGATGTCATCCAGGTTGAGCAGTGCGAGCAGACGTTTTTCATAGCGCTTGACCTGCTGTTCCTCGGTGAGCAGGGCCAAACCCGGCGCTGAACTGGCGAAGACTATTTCTTCAGCGCGTCGTTGCTGGTCCCACCTGAGCAAGTGATCGCCCATGGAGCCGAGCCGAGCGCCACCGGCCAATTGCTTTCGGGCGCACTGCGCATGCGTAAGAAACATCGCTGCGTTCAGGGGTTGAGGTGCGGGTTTCTGGTCAGAAAACACGTGCGCAAAATGAACCTTTACCGCACATCCCAGCTCGTTGTTCCATTGCCCGGCCAGTAACGCCTGGGCGCCCTGCTCCAGTGCATCGTCCATCACCTCCAAGCCACAAATAAAACCAGCCGCTGGCGATATATCTGCCGGCCGGTGCAACGCCTTACGGCGACTGATCGGCAAGCAATCCCAGAGCTCATGGAACAGGGACTCGTTCAACGCCAGCAGGTCGCACTGCAGGGCATTGAAGGACGCGGCCTCGTAAAAATTCCGAACCGCCCCCGGTAGATAAACCACATGTGACGCGTCGCTGGAATTGCCCTCCCGGTAAAGATACAACGCACCGGGAATCGCGACGGCAGGAGTACCCGGCCACATCAATTGGCTCACTTTCACGCTGGCCCACTCCCCACCGGCGCGCTCACGCGCTGCTGCGGCCGGAGCATCGATCAGGGCTTGCACCATGGCCATGCCCGCACTCGTCAACTCCTCCAACTGCAACGCCATGAAGGCACGGTCGGCGAAGAGCGCCTTTTGCAACTCGACCCAACGCTCGCGACGTGTGAGCCAGGATCCAGGCACCAGGGTGTTCCAATAGCGCGAGGCCGCGTGATCCAGTCGCTCAAAGAGCCTCAGCGCTATAACACGCTGCAAAACCTCCTGCGGCGTGTACGGTAACTGTTTGTTCGGATCGCCCCTGACACTCAATGCAGTGAATTGATTGACGTTGGTCACCACCGTGGGCAGGGCCAGTAACGACAACGCCCGGTCGGTCAGGCTGTCGACTTTGTGGGGTATGCCCGGTGGCCTGGACTCGGTAAACAACAGGCTATCCGGTTCCATTGCGAACGCTTTGCGCAACTGGGCGCGAATGACCGCCAGGATTTTGGGCGAACGCCCTATCAGGCGAGCAAGTTCATGCGTCGACTCTTTACACCGCGAGTCGGCAAGCGCGATCTGATTGATCAGACGGCTGGGGCGGGTGGCGGCGGCGATCCGCCGCATCAATGGCTCCCGAATAGACTGTAACGCATGGGGATCGTCGGGATCGAAAGAGGGCGCAGCGCTCGGGTGATCCGTGGGCAATGTCATGATGCTTTCTTATCGAGGAGGAAAACGCCCAGCCTAAACATCACCAACCGCCCCACGGCACTAGATAGTTAGCCGTGCAACGGGCAAAAAAAAGCCCGCAGTGTGCGCGGGCGAAACCAACGAAGAGCTTTGGGGGTGTGAAGCGAGGTGACGCTCAGCTACCGCGATAGGTGGAGTAGCTGTAAGGCGAAATCAGCAGCGGGACATGATAGTGATCCTGTTCGGCGCTGATGCCGAAACGCAGCACCACCACGTCGAGGAAGGCAGGATCTGGCAGTTGCACACCACGGGCGCGGTAATAATCACCCGCGCTGAATTGCAGCTGGTACACCCCACTGCGGTAATCATCACCTTGCAACAATGGTGCGTCGCAGCGGCCGTCGCTGTTGGTCACCGCGGTGGCTACCCGCTCCAGCTGTGCGCCTTCGACGCGGTACAGCTCCACCTTGATTGCGCTGCCGGGGCAACCGTGTGCGGCGTCCAAAACGTGTGTGGTCAAACGTCCCATGGCGTCTACGCGCCTCCCATAGTCAGTAGAAAAGTGATCCGCACCTTTTCAGAGCAGCGAAAAAGCCGGCAGTGACTGATTAAGACACTTTTAAATAAAATTGTACACAATAAATTCAACACGCCATCGCTCCCCTTTGGAAGCGAGCGCGCTCGCGAAAATCGTCAACAAAAACCCTGGCGTTCAGGCTGAAAGTTGACGCTCTCACGTTTTTCACGGGCACACTCGCTCCCGCAAGGAATTTTTGCCAGGTTAGCTGACCGGTTGGGCAAGTTTCTTGCAGGTGTTTATTCCAGTGGCCCGCGGAAAAAATGCAGAAATCTAGGCTTACAAAGTGGACAATAAGTTGTATACAA
Organism: Pseudomonas simiae; assembly: GCF_000934565.1. Lineage (NCBI taxonomy): Bacteria > Pseudomonadati > Pseudomonadota > Gammaproteobacteria > Pseudomonadales > Pseudomonadaceae > Pseudomonas > Pseudomonas simiae. The sequence continues at coordinate 4,286,442 of NZ_CP010896.1, forward strand.
TCACTCATCGCTAACACGACGAACAAGAAGGAAGACTGCAGTGAGCGCTGACTACCCACGCGACCTGATCGGTTACGGCAGTAACCCTCCTCACCCCCACTGGCCGGGCAAGGCGCGCATTGCGCTGTCTTTCGTACTCAACTACGAAGAAGGTGGCGAGCGCAACATCCTGCACGGAGACAAAGAGTCCGAAGCCTTCCTTTCGGAAATGGTCTCGGCCCAGCCGCTGCAAGGCGCACGCAACATGAGCATGGAGTCGCTGTACGAATACGGCAGCCGTGCCGGCGTGTGGCGCATCCTCAAGCTGTTTAAAGCATTCGATATCCCACTGACCATCTTCGCCGTGGCCATGGCTGCCCAGCGTCACCCGGATGTGATCCGCGCGATGGTCGAGGCCGGCCACGAAATCTGCAGCCACGGCTACCGCTGGATCGACTACCAGTACATGGACGAGGCCCAGGAGCGCGAGCACATGCTCGAAGCGATCCGCATCCTCACCGAACTGACTGGCGAACGCCCACTGGGCTGGTACACCGGCCGCACCGGCCCCAACACCCGGCGTTTGGTGATGGAGGAAGGCGGTTTCCTCTACGACTGCGACACCTACGACGACGACCTGCCCTACTGGGAGCCCAACAACCCCACCGGCAAGCCGCACCTGGTGATTCCCTACACCCTGGACACCAATGACATGCGCTTCACCCAGGTGCAGGGTTTCAACAAGGGCGATGACTTCTTCGAATACCTCAAGGACGCCTTCGACGTGCTCTACGCCGAAGGCGCCGAGGCGCCGAAGATGCTTTCCATCGGCCTGCATTGCCGCCTGATCGGCCGTCCGGCACGCCTGGCGTCGTTGAAGCGGTTTATCGAGTACGCCAAAGGTCACGAACACGTGTGGTTCACTCGCCGCGTCGATATCGCCCGTCACTGGCAGGAAACCCATCCGTACACGGGAGCAGCGAAATGACTGCGTTCCAAACCCTTAAGCCGTCGACCCTGAGCCGCGATGAATTCGTCAACGCCTTCGCCGACATCTACGAACATTCGCCATGGGTGGCCGAAAAGGCCTTCGCGCTGGGCCAGGACGCATCGATCGACCAGATCGAAACCCTGCACCAGCGCATGAGCGACATCCTGTTGAGCGCTGATCATGCCAGTCAACTGGCGCTGATCAACGCTCACCCGGACCTGGCCGGCAAAGCCGCCGTCCAGGGCCAACTGACCGAAGCCAGCACGAATGAGCAAGCTGGCGCCGGTATTCACCAATGCACGGCCGAAGAGTTCTCACGCTTCACCGAGCTGAACGATGCCTACAAGGCCAAGTTCAAGTTTCCCTTCATCATGGCGGTAAAAGGCAGCAACCGACATCAGATCCTGGCCGCGTTCGAAACGCGCATCCACCACTCGGCGGACGCTGAGTTCAAATGCGCACTGGCCGAGATCAATAAGATCGCGTTGTTCCGATTACTGACCCTCTAAACGACCATCCCCAGCCACTCTTTTTAAGGCAGACAAGAAGAATGAAAGCTTACGCCGTACCTTTCGAAAAGTTCGTCAACCTGGCCGACGCCCGCCTGGGCACCAAGATCATCTCCGTCACCGATGACTGGTTCGCCGACGCCAACCGCCTGTTCCAGCCGACCCCGGCCGTGTGGAAGGAGGGCGTTTTCGATGACAACGGCAAGTGGATGGACGGCTGGGAGTCGCGCCGCAAGCGCTTCGAAGGCTACGACAGCGCAGTGATCCGCCTGGGTGTACCCGGTTCGATCAAGGGCGTGGACATTGACACTTCATTCTTCACCGGCAACTTCCCGCCGTCGGCCTCCCTGGAAGCCTGCTTCCTGGCTTCGGGCGAGCCGGATGACAACACCCAGTGGGTGGAAGTGCTGTCCGCCGTCGAGTTGCAAGGCAACAGCCACCACTACCACGAGATCAACAACGACCAGGCGTTCAGCCACCTGCGTTTCAACATCTACCCGGATGGCGGCGTGGCCCGTCTGCGCGTGTACGGCGTGCCGTTCCGCGACTGGTCCTCGGTGGGCGACAACGAACAGGTCGACCTGGCTGCCGCACTCAACGGCGGTCGCGCCCTGGCCTGCTCCGATGAACACTTCGGCCGCATGAGCAACATCCTCAACCCAGGCCGTGGCATCAACATGGGTGACGGCTGGGAAACCGCACGTCGTCGCACGCCAGGCAATGACTGGGTGATCGTCGCCCTGGGCCACCCGGGCGAGATCGAGAAGATCATCGTCGATACCCTGCACTTCAAGGGCAACTACCCGGACACGTGCTCGATCCAGGGCGCCTTCGTGAAGGGCGGCACCGACAGCCAGATCGAAACCCAATCGTTGTTCTGGCGCGAATTGCTGCCGGCGCAGAAACTGGAAATGCACGCCGAACACACCTTCGCCGAGCAGATCAAGGCACTGGGGCCGATTACCCACATCCGCCTGAATGTGTTCCCGGATGGTGGTGTGAGCCGCCTTCGCGTCTTGGGCAAGGTAGCGAAATAAAGGTGAACCCAATCGCGGGCTAGCCCGGCTCCCACAGGGGTACGCGGTCAAATGTGGGAGCCGGGCTTGCCCGCGATAGCGGTAGACCAGACAACATCAAATTCGGAAACTTAAGAAGACAGCCATGCGCACACTGATGATCGAACCCCTGACCAAAGAAGCCTTCGCGCCTTTCGGAGACGTTATCGAAACCGACGGCAGCGATCACTTCATGATCAACAACGGGTCGACCATGCGCTTTCACAAATTGGCCACGGTCGAAACCGCACAGCCGGAAGACCACGCCATCATCAGCATCTTCCGCGCCGACGCGCAGGACATGCCGCTGACTGTGTGCATGCTGGAACGACACCCGCTGGGCAGCCAGGCTTTCATTCCGCTGCTCGGCAACCCCTTTCTGATCGTGGTCGCGCCACTTGGCGATGAACCTGTATCGGGCTTGGTCCGCGCCTTCGTCACCAACGGCAGGCAGGGCATTAATTACCATCGCGGCGTCTGGCACCACCCGGTGCTGACGATCGAAAAGCGGGATGACTTCCTGGTGGTTGATCGCAGTGGCACAGGCAATAACTGCGATGAGCATTTTTTCAAAGAGGATGAGCGGTTGATCCTCGCCCCCCACCAATAAGAGAAGGTCTGATCACCCGACAACAAGGGTGACAGGCGAGAGGTAAGGACTGTGGAAGCACATTTGATGGAATGGCTGAACCTGAGCGTGCGCTGGGTTCACATGATCACGGGCGTCGCGTGGATCGGCGCTTCTTTCTACTTCGTCTGGCTGGAAAACAACCTCAATCGCGTCAACCCCAAGAGCGGCCTGGCCGGTGACTTGTGGGCGATCCACGGTGGCGGTATCTACCACCTGGAAAAATACAAACTGGCGCCGCCGACCATGCCGGACAACCTGCACTGGTTCAAATGGGAAGCCTATTTCACCTGGATGTCGGGCATTGCGCTGCTGTGCGTGGTGTTTTACTGGAACCCCACGTTGTACCTGCTGGCCCCGGGCAGCAGCCTCAGTGGTCCGGAAGGCGTGTTGCTGGGCATAGGCTCACTGTTCGCCGGCTGGTTCATCTACTCCTTCCTTTGCGACTCGGCCCTGGGCAAGCGCCCTGCCCTGCTCGGCTTCATTCTGTTCGTGCTGTTGATTGCCGCCGCATACGGCTTCAGCAAAGTGTTCAGTGGCCGTGGCGCCTACCTGCACGTCGGTGCGGTGATCGGCACCATCATGGTCGGTAACGTGTTCCGCATCATCATGCCGGCGCAACGCGCGTTGGTCGCAGCGATCGCAGAGAATCGCACGCCCGACCCGGCACTGCCGGCCAAGGGCTTGCTGCGTTCGCGTCACAACAACTACTTCACCTTGCCGGTGCTGTTCATCATGATCAGCAACCACTTCCCGAGCACCTACGGCAGCCAATACAACTGGCTGATCCTGGCGGGTATCGCGGTGGCGGCGGTGTTGGTACGGCACTACTTCAATACCCGTCACAACAGCCAGAAGTATGCGTGGACCTTGCCGGTTGGCGCGCTGGCGATGATCTGTCTGGCCTACGTCACCGGACCAAAACCGGTGTCGACCGCACCAGAAGTGGCCAAGGCGCCCGCCGCCATCGAGTACCAGCCATTGCCGGAAACGGCGCTGGGCGGTGGTTTGAAACCCGCTGCACCTGCCGCACCGGCCGCTGAACCGGCACCGGCCCAGGCCACCACGGATTTCGGCCAGATCCACAGCGTGATCGAGCAGCGTTGCACTGTGTGCCATTCGGCCAAGCCCACCAGCCCGCTGTTCAGCACCGCGCCGGCCGGGGTGATGTTTGACACACCGGCGCAGATCCAGCAGCAGGCCGCGCGTATTCAAGCGCAAGCCGTGACGAGCCAGATCATGCCGTTGGGCAACATCACCCAGATGACCCAACAGGAGCGGGATTTGATTGGTACCTGGATCAACCAGGGAGCCCGCACCAATTAACTGACTGACTCACACAGATCCAAATGTAGGAGCGGGCTTGCTCGCGAAGGCGCTGGATCAGTCAGCACACTCAATGACTGACACACCGTATTCGCGAGCAAGCCCGCTCCCACAGAGAATTTGTGGTGCTGTAGAGATTGCGTTCCACACAACACAAAAATAAAAAAGATCCGAGGTGTTGCATGACCGAGTTAGCCGAACCGCAGATTCCCGCCGCGCCCGCCATGGTGCGGCTGCCCCTCTTGCAACTGATTCTGGTAGGCCTGCAACACGTCTTGCTGATGTACGGCGGCGCCGTCGCCGTGCCCCTGATCATTGGCCAGGCCGCCGGCCTGAGCCGTGAAGAAATCGCCTTTCTGATCAACGCCGACCTGCTCGTGGCCGGTATCGCCACCATGGTGCAGTCGTTCGGCATCGGCCCGGTGGGCATTCGCATGCCGGTGATGATGGGCGCCAGTTTTGCCGCCGTCGGCAGCATGGTCGCGATGGCCGGCATGCCAGGCATCGGGTTGCAGGGGATCTTCGGCGCGACCATCGCCGCCGGGTTCTTTGGCATGCTCATCGCGCCGTTCATGTCCAAGGTCGTGCGTTTTTTCCCACCATTGGTGACTGGCACAGTGATCACCGCAATTGGCCTGTCGCTGTTTCCAGTGGCGGTGAATTGGGCCGGCGGCGGCAGTGCCACCGCCACGTTCGGCTCACCAATCTACCTGGCGATTGCCGCACTGGTACTCGCCACCATCCTGCTGATCAACCGCTTCATGCGCGGCTTCTGGGTGAACATCTCGGTGCTGATTGGCATGGGCCTGGGCTACGCCTTGTGCGGTGCACTCGGTATGGTGGACCTCAGCGGCCTGGCGATGGCGCCCTGGGTGCAGGTGGTGACACCCTTGCACTTCGGCATGCCTACGTTCGAATTGGCGCCGATCCTGTCGATGTGCCTGGTGGTGGTGATCATCTTTGTCGAGTCCACCGGGATGTTCCTCGCCCTGGGCAAGATCACCGGCCAAGACGTCACGCCGAAGATGCTACGCCGCGGGCTGCTGTGTGATGCCGGCGCGTCGTTCTTTGCCGGTTTCTTCAACACCTTTACCCACTCCTCGTTCGCACAGAATATCGGCCTGGTGCAGATGACCGGCGTGCGTTGCCGTTCGGTCACCCTTATGGCCGGGGTCTTCCTCATCGTGCTGAGCCTGTTGCCCAAGGCCGCCTACCTGGTGGCGTCGATTCCTCCGGCGGTGCTGGGCGGCGCGGCCATCGCCATGTTCGGCATGGTGGCGGCGACCGGGATCAAGATCCTGCAGGAAGCCGACATCGCCGACCGTCGCAACCAGTTGCTGGTGGCGGTCAGTATCGGCATGGGCCTGATCCCCGTGGTGCGCCCGGAGTTCTTCGCGCAGCTACCGTTGTGGATGAGCCCGATTACCCACAGCGGCATCGCCATGGCCACGCTCAGCGCGTTGTCGCTGAATATCCTGTTCAACATCCTGGGCGGCGCGGAACGCCCTGAAGTTGCCCCTACGCATTGATTCCTTCGTTCTAACAAAAACAATAACGAAACAGGAATATCAACATGCACACCCTTCACTTGGGGCCGGCCACAAGCCGTGCCCCATTCTCGCCCCACGCGCTCTCTAACAGCGCACTTGAGCCACGGCCTGGGAGCCAGTATTCTCCGCGCCCGCTCGAATCGACTCAAAAAAAAACAGCGAATGTAAAAACTGACTGCAAGGCCAACTTATCCCGGCCTTATGTCTGCAGCCAAAGTGCGCAAAAGTCCTCTGAATTCGACTGCATCCGATGCAGCCGACAGGGATTTTTTGGCTTTTTAAACACCTTGGCGCAGCTCTTGCTAAAAGCACTAAAGCTGACCGAACAGACGATTTTTTCAGCGAACCAAAAGGCGCCACACCAGAGCGCCTGCGTAGAAGAAAAACCATAAAACTTTAACTCGGGAGCAACCGAATGAAACCTATGTTCAAAGGCCTGATGCTGGCGGGATCACTGCTGGCCGGTGGCCAAGCCGTGGCCGGTGACCTGTTGCAGTGGCAGAACAACAGCCTGACTTATCTGTGGGGCAAGAGCTTTACCGTCAACCCGCAGATCCAGCAAACCGTCACGTTCGAACATGCCGATGCCTGGAAATACGGCGACAACTTTATCTTCGTCGACCGCATCTTTTACAACGGCAAGGAAGACGGCAACGTCGGCCCCAGTACTTACTACGGTGAAATAAGCCCGCGCCTGTCGTTCGGCAAGATCTTTGATAAAGACCTGTCGTTCGGCCCAATCAAAGACGTGCTGCTGGCGTTCACTTACGAGTTTGGCGAAGGCGATAACGAGTCGTACCTGCTCGGCCCTGGCTTTGACCTGAACATCCCCGGTTTCGACTACTTCCAGTTGAACTTCTACCAGCGCCAGACCGAAGGCAATCGCCCGGGTGACGGTGTTTGGCAGATCACTCCGGTGTGGTCGTACACGATCCCGGTGGGCAACTCGAATATCCTGATCGACGGCTTTATGGACTGGGTAGTCGACAACGACAAGAACGCCCGTGGCACTTACCACGCCAACCTGCACTTCAACCCGCAGGTCAAATATGACCTGGGTAAAGCGCTGCATTGGGGCGACAAGCAGTTGTATGTCGGCTTTGAATACGACTATTGGAAGAACAAGTACGGGATCGAAGATTCGGGCGCGTTCAAGACTAACCAGGACACTGCGAGCTTCCTGGTCAAGTATCACTTCTGATTGACCCTCGTAGGAGCCGGCAAGCCGGCTCCTACAGGTTCGGTGTCAGGCCGAGGAACCGGGTGAGTTCCTCGCGCTTGGCCAGCGCATCCTTGCGCCCCAACTCGATCAACTCGCTGCAATACCCCGCCTCGAACAGCAAGTAACTCAATACCCCTGCCCCACTCGTCTTGGTCGCCCCCGGCCCACGCAAAAACAAGCGCAATGCCGCCGGCAATTCCTGACGGTGCCGCGCGGCGATTTCATCGATCGGCTGGCTAGGTGCAATCACCAGCACGTCCACCGCCGCCACACCAGGCGCGGCATGGCTGAACTGATTCAAGCGCTCCAGCAACTCGATATCGCTTTCCAGGCTGTCAATGAAGGTGCTGTTGAGCATATGCCCGCCGATCTGTGCCAAGGTCGGCTCTTGGCCGGTGTAGGTACGTTGCGTCGCGGGTTCATTGCCGCGTGGGTTGCCGCTGACGCCAACCACCAACACGCGACTGGCCCCCAGGTGCAACGCCGGACTGATGGGCGCCGACTGCCGTACGGCGCCGTCGCCGAAATACTCCTGGTCGAGTTTGACCGGCGCAAACAGCAAGGGAATCGCTGAACTGGCCAGCAGGTGTTCAACCGTGAGTTGCGTGGGCATGCCGATGCGACGATGGCGCAACCAGGCGTCGATGGTGCCGCCGCCCTGGTAGAAGGTCACTGCGTGGCCGGACTCGTAACCGAAGGCCGTGACCGCCACCGCGTGCAGATGCTTATTGCGAATGGCTTCATCGATGCCGGGCAAGTGCAGCTTGTCTTTGAGCAGCGCTTTGAGGGGCGTGCTGTCGAGCAGCGCCACCGGCACCTGAGCGCCCAGGCCCAGGAGGCTGTGGATCAAGAAACGGCTGGCCTGGCGGATCACCCCCGGCCAATCACTGCGCAGCACCAGATGGCTACGGAAGCCCTGCCAGAAAGCGGTAAGACGTTGTATCGCGGCCCTGAAGTCCGTGGCGCCACTGGCCAGGCTCACCGCATTGATCGCGCCGGCCGAGGTGCCGACAATCACCGGGAAAGGGTTGGGTGCGCCCGGCGGCAACAGTTCGGCAATTGCCGCCAATACCCCCACTTGATACGCCGCTCGCGCCCCGCCGCCGGAAAGAATCAAGCCTGTAACCGGTTCAGCTGGGCGCATTGCGTCACTCCATGTGGGGAAATGTCTGTCTTATCGGCGGCGTTTTTCGTACAGCTTAGGCTCACCCGGTGGCCGGCTCTTGAAGCGGCGATGGGTCCACAGGTATTGCTCAGGGCATTCACGTACCGAAGCTTCGACCCATTGGTTGATGCGCAGGCAGTCGACTTCATCGCTCTCGCCAGGGAAGTCAGTCAGCGGCGGATGAATCACCAGGCGGTAACCGCTGCCATCGGCCAGGCGCTGCTGGGTGAACGGCACCACCAATGCCTTGCCCAGCTTGGCGAACTTGCTGGTGGCCGGCACGGTGGCGGCCTGGATACCGAACAGCGGCACGAAGATACTTTGCTTGGCGCCGTAGTCCTGGTCCGGCGCGTACCAGATGGCCCGGCCGGCGCGCAGCAGCTTGAGCATGCCGCGCACGTCTTCGCGCTCCACGGCCAGGGAATCGAGGTTGTGGCGCTCGCGGCCACGGCGCTGTATGTAGTCGAACAATGGGTTGCCGTGCTCGCGGTACATGCCATCGATGGTGTGCTTTTGCCCCAGCAACGCCGCGCCGATTTCCAGGGTAGTGAAGTGCAGGGCCATGAGGATCACGCCCTTTCCATCCAGCTGGGCTTGCTTGAGGTGTTCCAGGCCCTCGACGTGGGCCAGGCGCGCCAGGCGCTGGCGCGACCACCACCAGCTCATGGCCATCTCAAAGAAGGCGATGCCAGTGGAGGCGAAATTTTCCTTGAGCAGCTGTTTGCGCTCTTTGGCGGATTTTTCCGGGAAACACAGTTCCAGATTGCGCGCGGCAATGCGGCGACGCTCGCCGGCCACACGGTACATGCCGGCGCCCAGCAGGCGACCAATGGTCAGCAGCGCGCGATACGGCAGTTGAGTGACCAGCCACAACAGGCCGAGTCCCAGCCATAACAGCCAGAAACGCGGGTGAAGAAATACAGCTCGAAAACGCGGGCGATCCATTACAGATTCCGGTAAAGACAAGGGCCGCGCATTCTACAACGGTTCGACTCGGCTTGCGGCGGGTGAGTGTTCTCGTTATAAGTCTCGACACTTTTCGTGACAAGCCGCTTTTGCCGACCATGAGCCAAACCGAACCGCTAGACCAAGATCCCGTGTTCCAGCTGAAAGGCAGCATGCTCGCCATCACCGTGCTGGAACTCGCCCGTAACGACCTCGACGCCCTGGACCGCCAGCTCGCCGCCAAGGTCGCCCTGGCGCCGAATTTCTTCAACAATGCCCCGCTGGTACTGGCGCTGGACAAACTGCCGGCCGGCCAAGGCAGCATCGACCTGCCCGGTCTGATGCGCGTGTGCCGCTCCCATGGCCTACGTACCCTGGCAATCCGCGCCAGCCGTATTGAAGACATTGCCGCTGCAATCGCCATTGAACTGCCAGTACTGCCACCGTCCGGCGCGCGCGAGCGTCCGCTTGAACCATTGGTCGGTGAAGAGAAGAAAAAACCGGAAAAACCACCCGAGCCTACGATCAAGCCTACAAAGATCATCACCTCGCCCGTACGCGGCGGACAGCAGATTTACGCCCAGGGTGGCGACTTGGTGGTGATCTCTTCGGTCAGCCCGGGGGCGGAACTTCTTGCCGATGGCAACATCCATGTATACGGCCCGATGCGCGGACGTGCCCTCGCCGGCATCAAGGGTGATACCAAGGCCCGTATTTTTTGCCAGCAGTTGACCGCTGAGCTAGTGTCCATCGCAGGCCAGTACAAGGTTTCAGAAGATTTGCGCCGTGATCCGCTGTGGGGGGCTTCGGTGCAGGTCAACCTGTCGGGCGATGTGTTGAACATCATCCGTCTTTAACGGATACTGCCGCATTTTCCAAGCATCTCTAGACTCTGATAGCACAGCGAAACCGGCATTACTTATGTAGGAATATTTTTTTCCTACAAGGCTGTCCGCCTGCAGCGAGTTCCAAGAGATGTTTTTCAGGGACCGAAACGTCCTTCTTCCTTAGGGGTGAAACACCTTGGCCAAGATTCTCGTGGTTACATCCGGCAAGGGTGGTGTGGGTAAGACCACCACCAGCGCCGCTATCGGTACCGGTCTCGCTCTGCGCGGCCACAAGACAGTTATTGTCGACTTCGACGTCGGCTTGCGTAACCTCGACCTGATCATGGGTTGCGAACGCCGCGTGGTGTATGACTTCGTCAACGTGGTCAACGGTGAAGCCAACCTGCAACAGGCCCTGATCAAGGACAAGCGCCTTGAGAACCTGTACGTGCTGGCCGCCAGCCAGACCCGTGACAAAGACGCGCTGACCAAAGAAGGCGTAGGCAAAGTCCTGGCCGAGCTGAAGGAAACCTTCGAATACGTGGTCTGCGATTCGCCGGCCGGTATCGAGACCGGCGCTCACCTGGCGATGTACTTCGCCGATGAAGCCATCGTCGTGACCAACCCGGAAGTCTCCTCCGTACGTGACTCGGACCGCATGCTGGGCCTGCTGGCCAGCAAATCCAAGCGCGCCGAAGAAGGCCAGGACCCGATCAAGGAGCACTTGCTGCTCACCCGTTACAACCCTGAGCGCGTCAGCAACGGCGAAATGCTGGGTGTTGAAGACGTGAAGGAAATCCTCGCAGTGACCCTGCTGGGCGTGATCCCAGAATCCCAGGCCGTCCTGAAGGCTTCCAACCAGGGTGTTCCGGTGATTCTTGACGACCAGAGCGACGCCGGCCAGGCGTACAGCGATGCAGTGGATCGCCTGCTGGGCAAGACCGTGGAACACCGCTTCCTCGATGTCAAGAAGAAGGGATTCTTCGAGCGTATCTTTGGAGGCAACTAAACAATGAAATTTCTCGACTTCTTTCGCGCCAACAAAAAGCCTACGACCGCGTCGGTAGCGAAAGAGCGTCTACAGATCATCGTGGCGCACGAACGCGGCCAACGCAGCACGCCGGACTACCTGCCAGCCTTGCAGAAGGAACTGGTTGAGGTGATCCGCAAGTACGTCAATATCGGCAACGATGACGTGCATGTCGCTCTGGAAAATGACGGCAGCTGCTCGATTCTGGAACTCAATATCACCCTGCCTGATCGTTGATCGAACAGGCGGTCGCCACGGCGGCTCACACACCTTGATCCCTTTTCGGGAACCGGGTGGGCGAGCCGCCGTTGGCGTTTGTTACGAGGCTGTTTAATGCCGCTGTCCAACATCCATATCCTCTATCAGGACGACGCTGTCCTGGTGGTGAACAAGCCCACTCTGCTGCTCTCGGTGCCTGGCCGCGCCGACGACAACAAGGACTGCCTGATCACCCGCCTGCAGGAAAACGGCTATCCTGAAGCCCGCATCGTCCATCGCCTGGACTGGGAAACCTCCGGCATCATCCTCCTGGCCCGTGACGCCGACACCCACCGCGAACTGTCCCGCCAGTTTCACGACCGTGAAACCGAAAAGGCCTACACCGCCCTGGCCTGGGGCCAACCGGAACTGGACAGCGGCAGCATCGACTTGCCTTTGCGCTACGACCCGCCAACCAAACCACGGCATGTGGTGGACCACGAATTCGGCAAGCATGCGCTGACCTTCTGGAAAGTGTTGGAGCGTTGTGGCGACTGGTGCCGCGTGGAACTGACGCCGATCACCGGGCGCTCGCACCAGTTGCGTGTGCATATGCTGTCCATCGGGCATCCGTTGCTGGGTGATGGCTTGTATGCCCATGAACAAGCGTTGGCTGCCTGGCCGCGGCTGTGCCTGCATGCAAGCATGCTCAGTTTCACCCATCCACAAAGCGGCGAGCGCTTGCGCTTTGAGTGCCCTGCCCCCTTTTAAGCTGCGAACACGGGTAAATGTGGGAGGGGGCTTGCCCCCGATGGCGGAGTGTCAGTCACTGTATTTGCTCACTGACACTCCGCAATCGGGAGCAAGCCCCCTCCCACATTTGTTCTGTGCACTTCTGGCCATCGAACGGTAAACTCCGCGCATTGCTGTCTGGAGCTATTTATGCGCGAAGCGTTGAATCAAGGCCTGATCGACTTCCTCAAGGTCTCCCCTACTCCTTTTCATGCCACTGCCGCCCTGGCCCAGCGCCTGGAAGCGGCCGGTTACCAGCGTCTCGATGAGCGCGAAACCTGGACCACCGAGGCCAACGGTCGCTATTACGTGACCCGCAACGATTCCTCGATCATCGCCTTCAAGCTCGGCCGTCATTCGCCGCTGCAGGGCGGTATCCGCTTGGTCGGCGCCCACACCGACAGCCCGTGCCTGCGGGTCAAGCCCCAGCCGGAACTGCAACGCCAGGGTTTCTGGCAACTGGGCGTGGAAGTCTATGGCGGCGCACTGCTGGCGCCATGGTTCGACCGCGACCTGTCCCTGGCCGGCCGCGTGACGTTCCGCCGCGACGGCAAGGTCGAAAGCCAGTTGATCGACTTCAAGCTGCCTATCGCTATCATCCCCAACCTGGCCATTCACCTAAACCGTGAAGCCAACCAGGGCTGGGCGATCAATGCCCAGACCGAGCTGCCACCCATCCTCGCGCAATTTGCCGGGGACGAGCGCGTGGACTTCCGTGCCGTGCTCACCGAGCAGCTTGCACGCGAACATGGTTTGAACGCCGACGTGGTGCTCGACTACGAGCTGAGCTTCTACGACACCCAAAGCGCTGCAGTCATCGGCCTGAACGGCGACTTCATCGCCGGTGCACGCCTGGACAACCTGCTGTCCTGCTATGCCGGCCTGCAAGCCTTGCTCACCAGCGACAGCGAAGAAACCTGCGTGCTGGTGTGCAACGACCACGAAGAAGTCGGTTCCTGCTCGGCGTGCGGTGCCGATGGCCCGATGCTGGAACAGACCCTGCGTCGCTTGTTGCCGGAAGGTGATGAATTCGTACGTACCATTCAGAAATCCCTGCTGGTGTCGGCGGACAACGCCCACGGCGTACACCCGAACTACGCCGAGAAGCATGACGCCAACCACGGTCCCAAGCTCAACGCCGGCCCGGTGATCAAGGTCAACAGCAACCAGCGCTACGCCACCAACAGCGAAACCGCCGGGTTTTTCCGCCACCTGTGCATGGCCCAGGAAGTACCGGTGCAGAGCTTCGTGGTACGCAGCGACATGGGCTGCGGCTCCACCATCGGCCCGATCACCGCTAGCCACCTGGGCGTGCGCACCGTGGACATCGGCCTGCCGACGTTTGCCATGCACTCCATTCGTGAGCTGTGCGGCAGCCATGACCTGGCGCATCTGGTGAAGGTGCTGGGCGCGTTCTACGCGAGCCACGACTTGCCCTGAGACCGAGGCGCGGCCATCGCGGGCAAGCCCGCTCCCACAGGGGAATGCATTTCAACTGTGAGAGCGGGCTTGCCCGCGATGACGATTGCAGATACCCACCACGCTATCTGACTCACATCAATTCCATTTCCCGTAATCGCGCCTAGACTTGTCAGTATTCCCACTCCGACAAGGCCGTCGCACCATGATCTCCATGTCCTCCTTCCACGCCATGCTTATCCCGATCCTGATCGGCATGATCATGCTTGCCGTAGGCTTCAACTTCCGTGACAAGCCACTCGGCGTGTTTGGCATGTGGATCGGCATGCTGCTGATTCTCGGCACCGTGGTGTACAAGATCCTCGCAAAACTGGCTGAATAACGATTGCGCTCGTACACTCGGTCAACTCGTCGTTTCCAAGGTTGACCGCCTCGTGCTTTCCCGTCTGTTTGCCCTGCCCTGCTATTGCTTGATCGCCCTGCTGACGCTGCTGCCGCTGACGCCTGCCCACGCCGTGGGCTTGCCCGGCCTGCTCGGCAACACCAACAAGACCCAGCCCCAGGCCCAAGTGCCGTTGGGGCAGTCATTGGACGAAGTGATCAAGACCCTGGAAAACGACCAGCAACGCACCCAGTTGCTGAGTGACCTGAAAAAGCTGCGTGAAGCCACGAAAAAAGCCCAACCGGCCGCCGAAGAAGGCGTGCTGGGGTTGATCGGCGGCACCCTGGCCAACCTGGAATCACAGTTTTCCGGGGCCGACAGCCCGCTGGGGCGCTGGTCCAATGAAGTCGACCTGGCCAAGGAAGAACTCAGTGCGCTGATGTTGCCGGCCAACGAATGGCTGCCGATCATTTTCGGTTTTGCTTTGATCCTTGCGGTATGGAGCCTGCTCGCTGCCGCGCTGATCTGGCTCAGCCACCGCGTACGCGAACGCTTCGGCCTGCCTGAAGAGTTGCCGCAACACCCACGCACCTGGGACATGGTGCGTTTCGCCCTGCGTAAACTCGGCCCATGGCTGATCGCCCTGGTGATCACGGTGTACCTGAGCTATGCGCTGCCCTCGTCCCTGGGCAAATCCTTGGCGATGGTATTGGCCTATGCGCTGGTGGTAGGCACCTGTTTCTCGGCGATCTGCGTGATTGCATTTTCCGTGCTCGACGGTCCGCATCGCCATCGCGCGCTGTACATCCTGCGTCATCAGGCTTTCCGCCCGTTGTGGTGGATCGGCAGCTTCGCCGCCTTCGGTGAAGCCTTGAGCGACCCACGGTTGGTCACGGCGCTTGGACAGCACTTGTCCCATACCGCCGCGACCGTCGCCAATGTGATGGCGGCGCTGTCGACCGGGGTGTTCATCCTGCGTTTCCGCCGGCCCATCGCCCACCTGATCCGCAACCAGCCACTGTCGCGCCGCCTCACACGCCGTGCCCTCAGTGACACTATCGAAATCATCGGTTCCTTCTGGTACATCCCGGCGTTGTTGTTGGTGGGCATCTCGCTGTTCGCCACCTTCGTCTCGGCGGGCGATACCAGCACGGCATTGCGCCAGTCGCTGCTGTGCACGGTGCTGCTGGTACTGTGCATGGTGATCAACGGCCTGGTACGCCGTCACGCCCTCAAGCCGCAGCGCGGGCACAAGCGGCATGCGCTGTATTCCGAACGCCTGAAAAGCTTTGTCTACACCCTGGCCCACCTGGTGGTATGGCTGGCGTTTATCGAGTTGGGCTTGCGGGTGTGGGGCCTGTCACTGATCCGCTTTACCGAAGGCGATGGCCATGAAGTCAGCGTCAAGCTGTTTGGGCTGGCAGGGACCTTGCTGTTTGCCTGGTTGATCTGGATCCTCAGCGACACCGCGATCCACCACGCCCTCACCCGCTCGCGCAAGGGCCTGGCCAATGCCCGTGCGCAGACCATGATGCCGTTGATCCGTAACGTGCTGTTCGTGACCATCTTCATCATCGCGGCCATCGTCGCCCTGGCGAACATGGGCATGAACGTCACGCCATTGCTGGCCGGTGCCGGTGTGATCGGCCTGGCTATCGGTTTCGGCGCACAGTCCCTGGTGGCGGACTTGATCACCGGCCTGTTCATCATCATCGAAGACTCCCTGGCCATCGATGACTACGTGGACGTCGGCGGCCACCTTGGCACCGTCGAAGGCCTGACCATCCGCACGGTGCGCCTGCGTGACATCGACGGTATCGTGCACACCATCCCGTTCAGTGAGATCAAGAGCATCAAGAACTACTCACGGGAGTTCGGCTACGCGATCTTCCGGGTGGCGATCCCCTACAACATGGAGATCGACGACGCCATCAAGCTGATGCGCGATGTCGGCCAGAAAATGCGCAACGACCCCTTGCAGCGCCGCAATATCTGGTCGCCGTTGGAGATTCAAGGCGTGGAGAGTTTCGAGTCGGGCAGCGCGATTCTGCGCGCGCGCTTCAAGACCGCGCCGATCAAGCAGTGGGAAGTGTCGCGGGCGTTCAACCTGTCCCTCAAGCGTCATCTGGATGAAGCCGGGCTGGACCTGGCCACGCCGCGCTTGAGTGTGCAGGTAGTGACCGCCGGCACTGTGCAGGAGAAAGATCAACAACAATAAACTCAGGAGAGGTCCTTATGCGTTTAACCGGTCTGACACCCCCATGGGTTTTCGGCGTGCTGTGCGGGGTTGCCAGCAGTGCCGCGATAGCCGCCAGCAGCGGCCAGGACAGTGCCCGTGAGGAAATCGCCGCCCAGGCAAAAGCCCTTGAACCGGCGATGCTGGAAACCCGACGCGACATCCACGCCCACCCGGAACTGGGCAACACGGAAACGCGCACGGCCGAGTTGGTCGCAAAACAACTGCGCGACCTGGGCCTTGAGGTGAAAACCGGCGTCGCCCGTACGGGCGTCGTTGCGGTGCTAAAAGGCGCCCTGCCCGGCCCCACCGTCGCCCTGCGCGCCGACATGGATGCACTGCCGGTGAAGGAAGTCGCCGACCTGCCCTTCGCCTCCAAAGCCAAAGGCACCTACCTGGGCAAGGAGGTTGACGTGATGCACGCCTGCGGCCACGACGCCCACGTCGCCATCCTGCTAAGCACTGCGAAGATTCTGACCGGCATGCGCGAGCGCCTGCCGGGCACCGTGGAGTTCTATTTCCAACCGGCCGAGGAAGGCCCGAGCGACTTCATCCCCGACGGCAAAAACACCTGGGGCGCCAAAATGATGGTGCAGGAAGGCGTGATGCAGTCGCCCAAGCCGGACGCGGTGTTCGGTCTGCATGTGTGGGCGGGTGTGCCCGCCGGTCAGATTGCCTACCGTTCGGGACCGACCCTGGCGAGTTCGGATGACTTGCGCATCAAAATCCTTGGCAAACAGACCCACGCCGGTCGCCCTTGGGATGGCATCGACCCGATCACCGTGGGCGCGCAGACCATTGTCGGCCTACAGACCGTGGTCAGCCGCCGCACCGATATCTCGTCATTCCCGTCGGTGGTGAGCATTGGCACCATCAATGGCGGCACGCGTTACAACATCATTCCGGAGTCGATGGACATGAGCGGCACCATTCGCTCGTACGACTACGGCATCCGCCAGAAACTGCACGCGGATGTACGGCAGACCGTGGAGAAAATCGCCGAAAGCGGTGGCGCCAAGGCCGAAGTCACCATCATCGAGAAATACGATCCCACCATCAACAACCCGGCGCTGACCGAGAAAATGCTGCCAAGCCTGCGCTGGGCGGCCAAGGATGACGTGGTGCAGGGCCCGCTGGTGGGCGGTGCCGAGGACTTCTCGTTTTATGCCAAGGAGGCACCGGGGCTGTTTGTGTTCCTGGGGGTGACGCCGAGGGATCAGGACATGAGCAAGGCGGCGCCGAACCACAATCCGGGGTTCTTCGTGGACGAGTCGGCGTTGGTGGTGGGGGTGAGGACGCTGGCGTCGTTGGCGACGGATTACCTGTACGCCCGCCAACCTCAATAACCCACCTTCCTGTAGGAGCGAGTTTGCTCGCAAAGAACGTTAACGAAAACGCGGGCATGCTGAGTGCCCGCGGTGCCCTTGCGATTTTCGCGAGCAAGCTCGCGCCTACAGAGCGTCTGGGTGGATCAGCCCGCGACCGCGGCCCCGTCCATCTTCTGGCGCAAGCTCAACGGGCGCATATCCGTCCAGACTTCTTCGATGTAGGCCAGGCATTCTTTCTTCATGCCGCTCTTGCCCACCGTCCGCCAGCCTTCCGGCACGGCCTTGTAATCGGGCCAGATGGAATACTGTTCTTCGTGGTTGACCACTACCTGAAACAGGATGTCGTCGCGGTCAAATACTGAGGTCATTGCTGTTCTCCATCGCTGAAAGCCTGGCTGCGCACCGCGCGCAGCACTGATATCTGTAGAAACGTACCAAGCGTGCAAAAAATTAGAGGCTGGCGACCGCCGCTGCCAACGCACGCCCAAAGATGTCCGCCACGAGGTCGACTTCAACGGCAGTGATCACCAGCGGCGGCAGGAAACGCACCACGCTGCCGTGTCGCCCACCCAGTTCCAGGATCAGGCCACGCTTGAGGCATTCACGCTGCACCAGCGGCGCCAATTGGCGATGCACGGGTGGGTGGCCCTGGACATCCAGCGTGCCATTCGGGTCCACCAGTTCCACACCGAGCATCAACCCGCGACCGCGGATATCCCCCAGGTGCGGGAAGTCGCGCTGCAGGATGCGCAGGTGTTCGCCCAGGCGTTCGCCCATCGCGGCCGCGTGACCGGCCAGGTCGTGGTCCTTGAGGTAGCGCATCACCGCCGAACCCGCCGCCATCGCCATCTGATTGCCACGAAAGGTGCCGGCATGGGCGCCCGGCAACCAGGTGTCGAGCCAGTCGCGATACACCACCACCGCCAGTGGCAGGCTGCCACCAATGGCCTTGGACATCACCACCACATCCGGAATGATGCCGGCGTGTTCGAAGGCAAACAGCTTGCCGGTGCGGCCAAAACCACTTTGGATTTCATCCACGATCAGCGCCACGCCCGCCTGTTCGGTGATTCGGCGCAGACCGCGCAGCCAGTCGAGATCAGCTGGAATCACACCGCCCTCGCCCTGCACCACTTCGACAATCACCGCCGCCGGCAGCAAAACGCCCGCCTCGGGATCATTCAGCAGGTTGTCCAGGTAATGCAGGTTGACCCGCACGCCTTCCGCGCCCCCCAGGCCGAACGGGCAACGGTAGTCGTAGGGGTACGGCAAAAACTGCACGCCATTACCGAGCAAGGCACCCAAAGGCTTCTTTGGCCCCAGGCTACCCATCAGGCTCAAGGCGCCCTGGCTCATGCCGTGGTAACCGCCCTGGAAAGACAACACCGTGCTGCGCCCGGTGGCAGTGCGCACCAACTTCAATGCGGCTTCCACCGCATCGGTGCCGGTGGGACCACAGAACTGGATTTTCGCTTCCCGCGCCAACGCTGGCGGCAACAGGCCGAACAGGTCCTGTACGAATTGATCCTTGACCGGCGTCGTCAGGTCCAGGGTGTGCAGTGGCAACTCATCAGCCAGTACCTGCTGGATTGCCTCGATCACCACCGGGTGGTTATGCCCCAGCGCCAACGTGCCCGCACCGGCCAGGCAGTCGATGAAACGGCGGCCTTCCACATCTTCAACGTAGAGGCCCTTGGCGCGCTTGAGCGCCAGGGGGATACGCCGAGGGTAGCTGCGGGCATTGGATTCCTGCTGGCGCTGACGGGCGAGCAGCGGGGTTTCGTCGAACTGGTAAAGCGTTTCATGCACCTGGACGTCTTCGATACGGCTGGTAGCGACTGACATTTCTCGATCCCTCAATACGCTGATGATGGTGACCAAACTGCCGATCCGCTGGCGTCTGGCCCAAGGGGCATGCGCACGGATTTCCTGTTCTGGAAACGCACCAGCATCAGGAGGATTTACTCCTCCGGTCGCGAAATACCGTCAACCACACAACCCCAGATACTTTTCATTCAACGCATAAAGAATCGCGCAGGTCTGCGCGTCCAGGGACCCCGAGTAATCCCGTGGGCGAAAGTGCATCTGAAACGCCCGCGTGCGCTGTTCAAACCCCTGCCGATTCTTCGCAGGCGCATACCCATAGCGCTGAAACGCGCGCTCCACCTCGACTTCCGACGGCAACCCGAGGCAAAAGCGGCGTTGATACATCGCCTGGGTCGCCTCATCAAACCAGGCCCCCACGCCGGCGTCATGCAAACGCCGCCACGGCAGACATGGTCCTGGATCGCTCTTGCGGCTGAACGCAACGTCCGAATGCCCGAGAATGTCGGTAGGCCCAATCTGTGGGTAACGCCCGAGAATGTCGCGCACCAAGGCAATCAACACCTGGGTTTGTTCCTCACCATAGGCTGGAAAGGTGAATACGCCGCCGTCATCCCGTGCCAGGTTGACGATCTCGATGCCGATCGAGCGACTGTTGAGATTGTCGCGCCCCGCCCAGTGGCTCACCCCGGCATGCCAGGCGCGCTTGTCTTCTTCCACCAACCGGAACACCCGCAATTCTTCATAGCCTGCGTCGCGATAGCGGGGATCGTCAGGGTCGGGCAGCAAATAGTGTGCACTCACGCCATCCTGGGTCAGGGTACGCAGGGAGGAGGCAAAAGGGGCCGCGGTGTAATGCAGGATCACCTGCCGCACGGGCTCGCCGTTACGTTCGTTGAAGCCTTTGGCGGGGAAACTGGTATCGATGACCAACATGAGAACCATCCTTTTCAATACAGGCCGAGTCGTTCAGCCCGTTCAAGCGCAAAAAAATTACCGCCATCCTGAAGGCTTGATCCTCAAGAGGGCGGTAACTATGTGGCGCGTGAAAGAAAAGTGATCAGCGTCGCAGCGGCATCCCCAGGTCGACGCGCAGGCCATCCGGCTGGCTGTCGAACTTCAACGAGCAAGAACAGCGCTGCACAATCGCTTGCACAATCGCCAGGCCCAGGCCGCAGCCTTCGCTGTTGCCATTGCGCCAGAAGCGCTGGGTCAGGTATTGCAGGTCCTCCGGCGAAATCTGCTTGCCGTGGTCACGCACGCGAAACACGACGTTATCGGCGTCGGTCGTCACGCTGAGCGCCACCCGCGTGTTCGCCGGCGTGTGGCGCAGTGCGTTGTCCAGCAGGTTGCGCAGGGCTGCGACCGCCAGGCCCACTGGCATTTCCACCGGGGTAGCCGAAAGGTTTTCCGGCAGGATCAGGTCGATGCGCGTGTTATCACCGGCATTGGCATCCTGGATGGCCAGCCGTGCCACGTCCTCGGCACTGGAGTGCATACCATCGTCAAATGAGAGGTTGCCTTCTACCCGCGCCAGCAACAGCAATTGCTCCAGGGTGCGGTGCAGGCGGTCCGCGCCTTCCTCGGCGTGGGCGAGGGATTGGTCGCGGGCTGCGCCGTCGGTCATGCGCGCCACTTGCAGGTGGGTCTTGATCGCCGTCAGCGGGCTGCGCAGCTCGTGGGCGGCGTCGCCGGTGAGGCGACGTTCACGCTCGATGGTTTTGGCGATGCGTTGCAACAATTGGTTCTGGGTGTCGAGCAGCGGCTTGAGTTCGCTGGGCAACGGGTGGATCTGCAGCGGTTCAAGGGAGTCGGCACTGCGCCGCATCAAGGCGTCACGCATGCGGTTGAGCGGTACCAGGCTCTGACCGATGCCCAGCCACAACAGGCACAGGCAGCCGAGCATGGCAACGCCCACTGGCACCGAAGCGGCCAGCAGGATCGACAGGTTCAAAGCCTCACGTTCGACTTGACGGTCGGCCGTGGTGATCAACAGGTCGCCACGGGAAAGCGTGAAGCTGCGCCAGTTCACACCATCGATCAGCTGATCACGAAAACCACTCTGGCGCGATTCCAGGCCTTCATCCGGCGTGGCATGGCTGCGCGCCAACACTTCGCCGCGCAAGGAGCTGACCTGGCACGCCATGCCGCCCGGCACATTCAGCTGTGCCCCATGAAAATGCGCACCACCGCTCACACTGGCCAGGCCCGGCATCTGCTCGGTCAGCCCCGCCACCATGCGCGCCGACGCCACCAGGCGTTGATCGAGGGAGAACATCATCTGGTTACGCAGATCGTTGAGCATCCAGGCCGCCGCCAGGGCCCAGATCAACACAAAAGCAGCGCCCAGCTTGAATGTCAGGCGCAGGCGCAGGCTTTTCACGATGCGTCCTCGCCCCCGTCCGCCGGGCCCAGACGATAGCCGAGACCGCGCACGGTCTCGACAATGCCATTGCCCAATTTGCGTCGCAGGTGGTGGATATGCACGTTGAGGGCGTTGCTTTCCAACTCGTCGTTGAAGCCGTAGACGCTGTCCTTGAGTTGCTCGCTGGACAGCACCCGACCTTTGTTGTGCAGCAGGGCTTGCAACAGCGCCTGTTCGCGGCGCGACAGGTCTACCGGCTCGCCCCCCAGGAAAGTCTCACGGCTGCTGGGGTCGTAGGCCAGTCGGCCATGCTCGATCAGGTTGACGCTGCGCCCCGCCACCCGGCGCAGCAGGGTTTGCAGGCGCGCGGCGAGTTCGCGCAGGTCGAAGGGTTTGAGCAGGTAGTCATCGGCGCCGGCTTGCAGGCCGTCGACGCGGTTGGTTACCGAATCGCGCGCGGTGAGGATCAGCACCGGGATTTCCAGGCCCTGGCTGCGCTGTTGCTGCAGCAGCTTGAGGCCGTCTTCGTCCGGCAGGCCGAGGTCGAGCACCATGATGTCGAACGTGGCCGCCCTGAGCATCGCGCGCGCGGCACCGGCCGAGGCCACACGCTCCACGGTAAAACCTTGCGCGGTCAGGCCGGCCACGATGCCGCTGGCGATCAGTTCGTCGTCTTCACAGACCAGTACGTGCATGGTGAACCCTTCATAAAAGATCGGGTGATTAAAAGTGCGGCGGATTAAGTGCAGATTATGCCGCTAAACCACCCACACTCAATCTAGAATAGCCTCGGTTAATCATCGGTTAATCAACGCCACACATTGTGTGCCTACTTGCATCGAACTAAGGCTTGACCATGCGGCATTTGTTTACCTTTCTGCTGGTGTTGTTCGCGGGGTTCGCCCAGGCCGCGCCGGGCAACCCATTTGAGACCAAACCCGACTTCCTGCCGGTGGGCAAAGCCTTCACTTTTACCTCCGAACGTCTTGAAAGTGGCGAGACCCAGCTGTATTGGCAGATTGCCGACGGTTATTACCTGTACAAGCAGCGCATGAAGTTCGATGGACTGGCCAAACAGCCCACGTTGCCGCAAGGCGAGGCCCATAGCGATGAATTCTTCGGCGACCAGGAAGTGTATCGCCAAGGCCTGGAAGTGAAGATTCCGGCCGGCGCCACCGGCCAGGTCAAACTGGGCTGGCAGGGCTGCGCCGATGCGGGCCTGTGCTATCCGCCGCAGTCGATCACCGTGGACCTGGGGGGCAACCCGGCCGTCGCCGCGACCGCCGAAGCCCAGGACCAAAGCCTGGCCAGTGGCCTGCAACAACGCAGTCTGGGCTGGAGCCTGCTGATATTTTTCGGCCTGGGACTGCTGTTGGCCTTTGCGCCGTGTTCATTGCCGATGCTGCCGATTCTCGCCGGTTTGGTGGTTGGCAGTGGCGCCAGCCCGCGTCGTGGGTTTGCCTTGGCCAGCAGCTACGTCGTGTGCATGGCACTGGTGTATGCCGCGCTCGGCGTGCTGGCGGCCTTGCTGGGTGGCAACCTTGCCGCCTGGCTGCAGACGCCGTGGATTCTCGGCAGCTTCGCCGCCCTGTTCGTGCTGCTGGCCCTGCCGATGTTTGGTTTCTTTGAACTGCAACTGCCGGCGTTCCTGCGCGATCGTCTGGACAACGTCAGCCGCCAGCAAAGCGGCGGCAGCCTGGTCGGCGCAGGGATTCTCGGCGCATTGTCCGGCCTGCTGGTGGGCCCATGCATGACCGCCCCCCTGGCCGGTGCCCTGCTGTACATCGCCCAGAGCGGCAACGCGTTACACGGTGGCCTGATCCTGTTCGCCATGGGCATCGGCATCGGCATTCCGCTGTTGTTGCTGGTGACCGTGGGCAATCGCTTCCTGCCCAAGCCGGGCACCTGGATGAATGTGCTCAAGGGCATCTTCGGCTTCCTGTTCCTCGGCACCGCCGTGCTGATGATCCGCCCGGTGGTCGATGAAAGCCTGTGGATCGGCCTGTGGGGCACGCTCGCGCTGGTGATGGCCTACTGCGGCTGGACCCTGGCCCGCGAATACGGCCTGGCCGCCAAGGTGTTCGGCGCCGGTTCCCTGGTGCTCGGCCTGTGGGGCACACTGCTGGTGGTGGGCGCCGCCGGTGGCAGCGATGACCTGTGGCAACCGCTGAAGGTCTACAGCGCTTCGCGGACCGCCGCCGCACCGAGCGCCCACGATGCCTTCATGACCATCAACGATCCCGTCGTGCTGCAAAGCCAGCTCGACAGCGCCAAGGCTCAAGGCCAGTGGGTGCTGGTGGACTATTACGCCGACTGGTGCGTGTCGTGCAAGATCATGGAAAAGCAGGTGTTCGGCAAACCCGAGGTGATGGATGCCCTGAAAGACGTACGCCTGCTGCGCCTGGACGTTACCGCCGACAATGCCGCCAGCCGAGAGCTGCTCGGCCGCTACAAAGTGCCTGGCCCACCGAGCTTCGTGTGGATCGGCCCGGACGGTGAAGAACGCCGCGCCCAACGCATCACTGGCGAAGTGGATGCCGCCGCCTTCCTGCAACGCTGGACGCAAACCCGGGACGCCCTCTGAATGCTGACCCTGACCATCGGCACCTTCGCCATCGCCCTGAATCACATCCTGCTGATCAGCGCGCTGATTCTCGCCACCCTGGTGGGCTGGCGCGTGGCCAAGCGTGGTGGTGAAAACCCGGAATCGGTGCTGTTCAGCCTCTTCCTGCTGGGCATGCTGGTGGCCCGCGTCAGCTTTGTGCTGATGTACTGGAGCGATTACAGCCAAGCCCCACTGCAGATGGTCGACCTGCGCGACGGCGGTTTCCTCGCCTGGCCGGGCGTGATCGCGCTGATCCTGGGTGCGCTGCTCTACGGCCGGCGGCGTCCAGCCCTGCGCAAGCCGCTGGGCGCTGGGGTGATCACCGGCCTGGTGTTCTGGGGCCTGACCAGCCTGTCCCTGAGCCTGTACGACAAAGGCTCGCAACTGCCGGACATCACCTTGCGCAACGCCGATGGCGACGTGGTGCAACTGGCCGATTACAAAGGCGGCCCGCTGGTGATCAACCTGTGGGCCACCTGGTGCCCGCCATGCCGCCGCGAGATGCCGGTGCTGGAACGTGCCCAACATCAACGTCCCGACGTGACCTTCCTGTTCGTCAACCAGGCCGAAAGCATGCAAAGCGTCAGCACCTTCCTCGCCACACAAGGCCTGACTCTGGACAACATCCTGTTCGACGCCAGCGGTCGCCTCGGCCAGGCCGTGGGCTCGATGGCCTTGCCCACCACGTTGTTCTATCAAGCCGATGGACGCCTGATCAACAGCCACCTCGGCGAACTGTCCCAGGCCAGCCTGGCCCGCGCCATGGAACCCTTCGACTCCGCTCCTGCTGCCACAAGGAAACCGACATGCCCCGCCTCTGCCACCTGCTGACCCTGCTGCCGCTGACGCTTGCAGCCACCCTGGCCCAGGCCGCTGACTGGCCAGCACCGATCAAACAGATCGAGGCCAAAGGCGCCAAGATCCTCGGCAAGTTCGACGCCCCCAGCGGTCTCACCGGCTACGCCGCCCAGTACCAGAATCGCGGCATGGCCCTGTACCTGACCGCCGACGGCAAAAGCGTGATTGCCGGTAGCCTGTACGACGCCCAAGGCAATGACCTGAGCAGCGCGCCCCTGGAAAAACTGGTGTATGCACCGATGGCCAAGGAAGTCTGGGCCAAGATGGAAAAAAGCAGCTGGATCCAGGACGGCGACGTTAAAGCCCCACGCATCGTCTACCTGTTCAGCGACCCTAACTGCCCTTACTGCAACATGTTCTGGGAACAAGCCCGTCCGTGGATAAAAGCCGGCAAAGTGCAGTTGCGCCACATCATGGTCGGCATCATCCGCGAAGACAGCCCCGGCAAATCCGCCGCGCTGTTTGCCGCCAAAGACCCGCAAAAGGCCCTGGAAGAACACGAAGCCGCCGGTAAGGGCAGCAAGTTGCAGGCGTTGGAGAAGATTCCGGCGGATATCGAGGCCAAGCTTGATGGGAACATGAAATTGATGGATGGGCTGGAGTTGTCGGCGACGCCGGCTATCTTCTATCTGGATGACAAGGGTGGGTTGCAGCAACAGCAGGGGGCACCTTCGCCGGAGAAGTTGGGGAAGATATTGGGGCCGAAATAAAGCACTCTTCCTTATGAATAAGGTCTCCAACTATCAGAGACCTTATCCTGATGCGGCTCAGTGAGACGTAATTAAACTTCGTAAAGTCTGAGCCAAGTCACCCTGAAGTCGTTGCCATTTTGGAACCCCATCCGGCGATTGTCGACGCTGAGCCTTGCAGTGTTTGAAGTTGCCTTGAACGTCCCTCCGAGTAACTCCCAGTCTAAACCAGGCGCTATTACCTCGGTTAAATCGGCTCTATTAACAGTTAGCGCCATCAGAGGCGAAACACCTGAGCTACCGTCATTACAGACCCAGGCTAGGAATTGATATGAGCGTCCCACTTCCAGATTGTTGAACGTCTTGAACAGTTTTTCGCTATCCGTAGCAGGATCCTTTGTATCTGTATAACTCCAGTCACGCAGCCAATAGCCGTTCCAGAAACCATGTGATCCGAAAGCAAGTGCTAGATCCCTGGGGTCAGCGGCGCCACGGCCTCTTTCCCAACCATTCCAACCCTTCTCATCCGGATCGAAGTTAGTTTCATCAATCAAACGCTTGCGAAAGATCAACTTGAGCAAAGGAAAGACGATCGCCTTCGTCACGTCAGTACTACCGTCTACAGTCACCTTGAATTCAAAGGTCAGTTCCACGTTGCTAACGTAATTTGTCAGCTCTAGCCGCGACAGTTCACGCGATAATCCGTTAGTCAGGTCTCCAGCAGTGATGATCTCAGCGTGCATTACCTTAATCACGAGTTCAGTCCCATCTTCCTGAATACCCGTGCACTGCAGCCAACCTCTGTGCCCGACCCGCATGAACCACCATTTCGGCACGGTAATGACGGCATCCCCGAAAAATGCGCTCAAATCCAAAATACCCTTTTGGGTAGCGGGCGGCGTAGCCTGCTCCACAGCGGGCGGCGGCAAGTATCTCGGCAAACTGATCGTCAGGTTCAACGGCAGTGACGTCTGTGCCTTACACGCGGGGGTCACGGTGTAAGTGATTTGCACGGTTTTGCCCATGCTTTCGATCACGGCTTCCGGCGGCAGAGTGAAGATGACTGCCCCCGCCGTACTGCCGGGTTTGGAAGCCAACGGCCAGCAAGTGCCATCCGGTTTTTTCCAGCAAACACTGATGCTGTGCCTGCTGTTGTTTTTTGGGTAATCCACTTCGACATCTACACCGTAGCGCCCATTCCAGGCGGTCAGGTCGGAGCCATCAGCTTGCCTCACCGCAGGCATAGGAAGCGACAGAGGCTCCTGCTCGATTTTGAAGGTCTGAGCAGGAAACTCATAGGCGTTCTCTAGCCCACTCGCCTCACAAAAGCTCGCCGAGAAGTGCAGTTTAAATTCGCTGCAATCGGCCAGCTTTTGAAGTTCAGTCCTTGGAATAGGCGCCTCAACTCCTCGAGCCTTCCAGTCGTCAGTAACGGGCTCATCCAGCAAAATGTCGTACCGGTAAGCGCTGCCGTCCTCGTATTCACCCGAGATCCACATCCAACAAAAACTTGAGCACTCGGCATACGCCCATACAGGCACTGTAGCCAGTGCGGCCCCTGGGAATATATTGAGGTCTACCGTGCCGTTAGTTGCCTCTTCAATATTCGGGTGAATGAACCGGGGCACCGAAACACTGACCAACTGTGCAGGTGATAGCTGTTCTTGTTCGTTGAAGGCAACCGTGTAGGTCAGCGTCATCGACTGGTTGAACAAACAAGCAACGATACAGGGCGATAGTTTGACCGACGCCGGATCCCCGTCATATTCAATGGTCACGCAACCCAACGGTCTCTGCTCGAAACCAGGTCCGCTCACAAAAAAGCAGACACGATCGTCCGCATACGTATCCAGGTCACTTACATCTACAGTCCCTCCGTCTCTGGTGAGTTCAGGATTAAGGCACCAACCACCGTTGTACTCCACAGACTGCCGCAGATGGGGTGCCTTTAGGTCTAGCCGAGGGTCAACAATTAAAGCAGCAGTTCGGCGATATTGAATTTCGAGCGCATTCCTCGGCAAGCGCGTCTCCAGGTGCGGGTCAACCTCGGCGGGAGGCTGGGCCTCCAAGTCGTTCGTGATCCAGCCACATTGAAGGGTAAGCGATCGCCATGGTTTGCGTCGCGCCAACCAACCACGGCGAATTGGGAACTGAAGTACGTTGCCCGGGACAGCATCTTCAGGCGTTAACTTATAGCCATAAACCACTGTGTAAAACACATGCCGAGGAGCGTCCTGCTCGGTAGCCGCAGTGCAGTAAAGCTTATCCCCCGCTTTGGCAAGAGGCGGGACCGGCACAAGAACCGTCTCATCGCCTGTGTGATCGTGCATGTCATAGGTAGGCGTGTTATGCACGATTTTTTCGTGAAGTAAGTAAGGTGCAAGATTTTGACTTTCACTGGCAGGGTAAAACGCTACCCCCACCTCCTTGACCAACGACTCCACGGCCTGCCCTTGTGACTTCCCCGAATATGAAATGAGAGCCGTGAACCCCATGAGTTTCGTCAAGTAAGCCAAAGGGATGTCTATCTTCCGGGCCCCTGACTCACCGCTTGAATCCACAACATCCTCAAGTACCAGCTCAGGCACCTCCTTTGCGCTGAACTTGACTGTGATGGGCGGGTTGTCCATGCGTGCGTCAACGGTCAGGTAGGAGTCCGGCATTTTGGAGGGTTCGATGATGCTATTCACCTCACTGGAAATTAACGGAGCGGCAACTTCCAGAGCTTGGGGCTTGATCGACTTTGGTGTTTTTGCATCGACAGGATCTGAGGGAACTTCAGCTGTTGTTTTTTCTTTAGCCATGACAGGAACTCCATGTTCGAGGGGTTATGGCCCTCAGCCAGTCCGAGGCCGAGAGCCGCCCTTTAGTGAGCGCCTTTGATGCACCTTCGCCTACTGTCAGAATTAACAGTTCTGACGAAGCCCTACGTTGCTGCCGACCAACGGCCCTCTCACAACCCCTCCAACTCCGCCATCAAATCACTCAACCGATCTACCTTCTCGGCACTGACCTCATTGGCTGCCAGCCCGTCGATATACTCGGCCAATTCCGCCACCGTGCTGCACTCGAACATTGCGCGTAGCGGCACATCACGTTGCAGGGTCTTCTGCACCCGCGAGGCAATCTGCGTGGCCAGCAACGAGTGCCCGCCCAGTTCGAAGAAGTTGTCCTGCACCCCTACCCTCTCGACTTTCAGCACCTCGGCCCAGATGGCGGCCAACGTAGCCTCCAGTTCGTTGCGCGGTGCCAGGTAGTCCTGGCTTTGCAGCTGGCCGATCTCCAGCGCCGGCAACGCCTTGCGGTCGAGTTTACCGTTGGCGTTGAGCGGCAGGCGGTCGAGCCAGAGCCAGTGCAGCGGCACCATGTATTCCGGCAGTTCGGCGCGCAGGCGTTGCTTGATGCGGTCCAGGCGTTCGCTTGGGTTCAGTGCTTCATCCGCCGCCACCAGGTAGCCGACCAGGTGCTTGCCATTCATGCCTTCCTGCACGCCCACCGCCGCATCGCGCACTTCCGGTTGTTCGTGCAGGCGCGCTTCGATTTCACCCAGTTCGATGCGGTAGCCGCGAATCTTCACTTGGTGGTCGACACGTCCGACGTACTCCAGCACGCCGTCACTGCGACGGCGCGCGAGGTCGCCGGTGCGGTAGAGACGTTCGCCCGGTGCGCCGAAGGGGTTCGGCACAAATACGGGCGCGGTGCGCAGCGGGTCGCTGACGTAACCGCGACCGACACCCGTGCCGGCCACGCACAACTCACCCACCGCGCCTTGCGGTACCAGTTCCAGTGCGCCATCCAGCAGGTACAAACGGTTGTTGTCGGTGGGCGTACCAATCGGCAAATAGGTGCCTCGGGTAGACGCCAGGTCGACACGATAGAACGCCACATCGTCCGAACACTCCGCCGGGCCGTAAGCGTTGACCAGCCCAATCTCCGGATAACGCTGCAACCACTGGTGCGCCAGTTCCGGTGGCATCGCTTCGCCGGTCGGCAGCATCCAGCGCAGGCCATCCAGGCCGATGCGGTCTTGTGCAAGCATGCCCTGGATCAACGACGGCACGCTTTCCAACACGGTGATGCCCTGGGCCTGGACATGTTCCAGCAGGCCTTGGGGATCATGCGCGATGGTGTTCGGCACGATGTCCACCCGCGCGCCGAACAGCGGCGCAGCGAGGAACTGCCATACGGAAATATCAAAGCTCTGCGACGCGGTTTGCGCAATCACATCCGCGTCGCTCAAGGCCAGGTACGGCACTTTGCTCAGTTGGTTATTGAGCATGCCGCGCTGTTCCACCATCACGCCCTTGGGCAGACCGGTGGAACCGGAGGTATAGATCACGTAGGCAAGGTTATCCGGAGCGCTGTAGACACCGGGGTTTTCACCACGCGCGGGTATTTCCTCCCACACCAGAAGCTGGCAGTCAAAACCGTCCAGCAACTCGATGGCTTGCTCACGGGATGCTTCGGTGCACACCAGCAATGGCGTGCGGCTCAAGTCGAGGATGCTGCGCAGGCGCTGGCTCGGCAGGCCGGGGTCCAGCGGCAGGTAGCCGGCACCGGCCTTGAAGCTGCCGATGATCATGCCGAGCAGGTCGAGGTTACGCTCGGCCAACAACGCCACCGGTTGATCCAGGCCGACACCCGCAGCTATCAGCGCGTGGCCCAGGCCGTTGCTGCGACGGTTCAGTTCGTCATAGGTCCATTGCTGGTCGAGGCAACTGGCGGCGATGCGCTGCGGATGAGCGGCGACCTGCTCTTCGAACAGCTCGATGTAGCTGCGCTCCAGCGGGTAGTCGTGCTCGCTCTGGTTGCAACCGTCCACCAGGAACTCACGCTCCTGCTCGCCAATCAGTGGCAGGTCGGCCATGTCACCCTGGAAGCCTTGGACCAGCGCCAGCAGCAGGCGCTTGAACTCGCCGAGCATGCCTTGCACGGTGGTTTCGTCGAAGTAGCGTTGGTCGTAGGACAGGTGCAGCCCCAGGTCATCACCTGGATAGCACACGGCGGTCAGCGGGAAGTTGGTGTGGGTGCGGCCGGAATCCGAGGTGGCGTTCAGGCTTTGTGCACGGTCCAGCACCGAGACTTCCACCGGGGCGTTTTCGAACACGAACAGGCTGTCGAACAGCGGCTGGCCCTTGGGCAGTTCGCTGTGTTCCTGGATCGTCACCAGCGGCAGGTACTCGTACTCGCGCAGTTGCATATTGCTGTCGAGCAGTTCGCTCAACCACTGGCGCACGCTGCACGCTTGACCGTCCTCGGGCAGTTTCACCCGCAGGGCGATGCTGTTGATGAACAGGCCGACGGTGCGTTGCATCTCGGGCATTTCCACCGGGCGCCCGGCCACGGTGACACCGAACAGCACGTCGCGATCGCCGCTCAAACGGCGCAGCACCAGCGCCCACGCCGCCTGGGCGAAGGTGTTGACGGTCAGTTGGTGAGCCTGTGCCAGTTCGCGCAGTTGTGCACCGTCGCGGGCATCGAGACGGGTGTAGCAATCGCCCACCACCATGCCGCCGCTGTGGCCCGCGTGTTCACGCAGGAACGGCCGGTCGCTCGGGATTGGCGTGGTGCGCTCGAAGCCTTGCAGGTTCTGTTGCCACCATTGGCGTGCCTCATTGAGGTTCTGGCGTTGCAGCCAGGCAATGTAGTCGCGGTAGCGCGGCGGCGTGGCCAGTTGCGCGTCGCGGCCTTCACCGAGGGCCATGTAGAGCTCGAAGAAGTCATTCATCAGCAATGAACGGCACCAGGCATCGATAAGGATGTGGTGGTTGCTCATCATGAACCAGTAACGCTCGGCGCCGACGCGGATCAGGCGCAGGTGGAACGGTGCCTGGTTGAGCAGATCGAAGCCGGCTTCGCGCTCTTGCTTGAGCAGCGCTTGCAGGCGCGGCTCCTGCTGGTCCTCCGGATCGTCGCTCCAGTCCAGGTACTCAATCGGCGTGCTGCCGGGTGTGTGGATCACTTGCAGCATGTCTTCGCCGACGTTCCAGCAGAACGACGCGCGCAGGGCTTCGTGGCGGGCGATCACCGCCTGCCAGGCCTGGGCGAAACGCTCGGGGTCCAGGGCGCTGTTGATGCGGTAGCGGTCCTGCATGTAGTAGAGGCCGGTGCCGGGCTCCAGCAGGGTGTGCAATAGCAGGCCTTCCTGCATCGGGGTCAGCGGGTAGACATCTTCGATGGCGCTGGCGGCAATCGGCAAGCTGTCGAGTTGCGCCTGGGTCAGGTGCGCCAGCGGGAAGTCGGACGGTGTAAGACCACCGGCGTCGTCCTCCAGACAATGTGCAACCAGGCTTTGCAGCTCGGTGAGGTAGGCATCGGCCAGTTCATGGATGCTCTGTTGATCGTGGCGTTCGCGGCTGAAGGTCCAGCGCAGCACCAGCTCACCACCATACACCTGGCTGTCGACGCTCAACTCGTTGGGCAGCGGCGCGTCCGGGTCATGGGCCAGGCCGGCGGATTCATCCAGCGGGTGGAACAGCGCATCGGCGCCGAAGCTCTGGTCGAACTGGCCGAGGTAGTTGAAGGTGATCTGCGCGCTCGGCAGTGCGGCCAGGGTCTGCTTGCACAGGTCATCGGCGAGGTAGCGCAGCACGCCATAGCCCAAGCCTTTATGCGGCACGGCGCGCAGTTGTTCCTTGATCGCCTTGATCGAATCGCCCTGCCCGGTTTGCGGGGTCAGGCGCAGCGGATAGGCACTGGTGAACCAGCCGACGCTGCGGGTCAGGTCGATGTCATCGAACAGGGTTTCGCGGCCGTGGCCTTCCAGTTGGATCAACGCGCAAGCGTGACCGCTCCAGCGGCACAACACGCGGGCCAAGGCGGTCAGCAACAGGTCGTTGACCTGGGTGCGGTAGGCGCTTGGGGCTTGCTGCAGCAACTGGCGGGTGTGTTCGGCATCCAGGCGCACGCTGACGGTGTCGGCATCGCGGTTGCGCAGCGACCCTTGTGGGCGGGCCACCGGCAATGCGGCGTCAGGGCCGGCCAACTGGTGCTGCCAGACGCTCAATTCCTCACGCAAGGATTCGCTACCGGCATACGCCTTTAAACGCGCGGCCCAATCACGCAGGGCACTGGTCTTGGCCGGCAGGCTGACGGACTGGCCATCGTTCAACTGGCGATAAACCGTTTGTAGATCTTCCAGCAATACACGCCACGACACGCCGTCCACCACCAGGTGATGGATCGCGATCAACAGGCGTTGCTGCCCCTCGGGCCCGTCCACCAGCAAGGCGCGCAGTAGCGGGCCGTGCTCCAGGTCGAGGCTGCGTTGGGTGTCGGTGAACAGCGCGGTGCAGTGCGCCATGTCACGCACTTGCGCCTGCATCAGCACGCCGCCCTGCGGCACGGCCCTGTGTTCGGCGTGCCATTGGGCGTCGCGCTTGGAGAAGCTCAGGCGCAAGGCGTCATGGTGTTCCAGTACCGCCA
This sequence comes from Pseudomonas simiae, assembly GCF_000934565.1. Taxonomy (NCBI): domain Bacteria; kingdom Pseudomonadati; phylum Pseudomonadota; class Gammaproteobacteria; order Pseudomonadales; family Pseudomonadaceae; genus Pseudomonas; species Pseudomonas simiae. Next base: position 4,319,790 of record NZ_CP010896.1, read on the forward strand.
GCAGCGCTTGTTCCAGGCGCTGGGGGTCGAGCAACTGCAGCGGCTTGAGGACCAGCGCCTGGTTCCAGTGCTGACGGTTCGGGGTCTCGGTGTCGAAGAACCAATGCTGGATCGGCGTGAGACCCGAACTGCCGGTCAGCAGGCCCTGCTCTGCCGTAACCTGCTCGGAGCGCGTAGCCACAGCAGCCAGGGTCTGCACGGTCTGGTGCTGAAACAGGTCGCGAGGGCTGAAATGAATCCCGGCCTGCCGCGCACGGCTGACCACCTGGATCGACAGGATCGAGTCGCCCCCCAGCTCGAAGAAGTTATCGTCCAGGCCGACTTGTTGCACGTTCAGCACCGCGCACCAGATCGCCGCCAGGGTGCTTTCCAGTTCGTTGCGGGGTGCCACGTAGTGTTGGCGGTTGGCTTCGGGATCCGGCTGCGGCAAGGCACGGCGGTCGAGCTTGCCGTTGGCGGTCAGCGGCATGCTGTCCAGCACGATCAGGTGCGCGGGCACCATGTAGTCCGGCAGGTGCGCCTTGAGATGGGCCTTCAGCGCATCACGCAGCGCGACGTGCTCGGCATCGCTGACCAGATACGCCACCAACTGTTTGCCGCTCGGCGCATCCAGCGCCAGCACCACCGCTTCGCGCACGGCGTCATGCTCCAGCAGGCGGGTTTCGATCTCGCCCAGTTCGATACGGAAACCGCGAATTTTCACCTGGTGGTCAATACGCCCGAGGTACTCCACCAAGCCATCGACGCGCTGGCGCACGAGGTCACCGGTGCGGTACAGGCGCCCGCCGTTGCGCGCAAACGGGTCCGCGACAAAACGTTCGGCGGTCATGCCCGGACGCTGGTGATACCCCTGCGCCAGACCCGCACCGCCCACGTATAACTCGCCGGTCGCGCCTTGCGGCACCAAGGCCAGGTCGGCGTCGAGAATATAAGCCACGCGGTCACCGATGATGCTGCCGATCGGCACGCTGGCGGCGCCCTCCTCCAAGTGCTCGGGCGCCAGGCTGGCCAGCGGCATCACTACGGTTTCAGTCGGGCCATAGGCGTTGAAGAACACCTGCGGCTGGAACGCGGCACGGATGCGCTGCAAGTGTTCGCCGGTGAGGGCTTCGCCGCCGGTAATGCACATACGCACCGGCAAGGTCTGCTGCCGGGTCGCCAACCACTGCGCCAACTGGCTGCCGTAGCTCGGGGTGAAGCCCAGGATGTTGATGCCATGGGTGCGTATCAATCCGCAGATTTCCTCGGCATCCCACTGCCCCTGAGCCCGCAACACCACCTGTGCGCCACTGAGCAGCGGCACCAGCAGACGCTCGGTGGCCGCATCGAAGTTGATCGAATAGAAGTGCAGCTCGCAGTCATCCGCGCGCATGCCAAACCGCTCGATCACCGCCGCGCAATGCATGGCGATTTCACCGTGGGATACCACCACGCCTTTCGGCTTGCCGGTGGAGCCGGAGGTGTAGATCAAGTACGCCTGGTGTTGCGGCAGGCTGATAAACGGCAGCGCATCGGCCGGGTAGTTGGCCAGCACCGGCAAGTCATCCTCCAGACACCAGCACGCAACAGTGGCCGGTAACTCGCCGAGGGCCTCGAACATCGCCGCATCGCTGAGCAGCAGGCCGATGCCGCTGTCTTCGATCATGTAGTGCAGGCGGTCCAGCGGGTATTCCGGGTCCAGCGGCACATAGGCACCGCCGGCCTTGAGGATCGCCAGCAGGCCGATGACCATTTCCAGGGAGCGCGGCAACGCCAGGCCGACACGCACCTGCGGGCCGACGCCACGTTCGCGCAGCATCCAGGCCAGGCGGTTGGCGCGGGCGTCGAGTTCTCGGTAGCTGAGGGTCACGCCGGCAAAGGTCAGCGCCGGCGCATCGCCACGGGCTGCCACCTGCTGGCTGAACAGTGGGTGGATGCACTGATCGAGACGGTGCTCGCCATTCTCAATGCCCAGGCTGTCTTGCAACACACGCTGTTCATCCGCACCCAGCAACGGCAATTCGCTGAGGCGTTGCTGCGGATCCGCGATCAAGGCTTCCAGCAGATTGCGCCAATGGGCGGCCATGCGCGCAATGCGTGGCTCGTCGAACAGGTCAGTGCTGTAGGTCAGGCAGCAACCCAGGCGATGGTCGAGGTCGGTGACTTCCAGGTTGAGGTCGAACTTGGTCGCCCGCGCATCGTTGGCCAGGTATTCGACGGTCATGCCGGCCAGTTGGCGGCTCTGTTGGAATTCCCAGCGCTGCACGTTGCACATCACCTGGAACAGCGGGTTGTACGCCGCGCTGCGCGGGGGTTGCAGGGCCTCCACCAGGTGATCGAACGGCAGGTCTTGATGGGACTGACCCTCGATCACGGTGTGGCGCACGTGCTCGAACAACTCAGCGACATTCATCTGCCCATTGAGCTGGCACCGCAGCACCTGGGTGTTGAGGAAGGCACCAATCAAGCCTTCGCTTTCAGGACGGATACGGTTGGCAACCGGGGCGCCGATACGCAAGTCGGTCTGGCCGCTATAACGGTAGAGCAGCACGGCCAGGGTGGCGGTCATGGTCATGAACAGGGTCAGGCCGCGCTCGGCATTGAAGGCACGCACGCGGGCAGCGAGGTCGTCGCTGAGGTCGAAGCGGTACAACTCGCCCTGGTGGCTTTGCACAGGCGGGCGTGGACGGTCGCCGGGCAGTTCCAGCAGCGGGTGTTCATTGCCCAGTTGCGCAGTCCAGTAATCCAGCTGACGCTGGCGCTCGCCGGACTCCAGCCACTGACGCTGCCACACGCTGTAGTCGAGGTATTGCACGGGCAGCGGCGCCAGCGGCGAGTCGCGCTCGTCGATAAAGGCCTCGTACAACGCGCTGAGTTCACGGGCAAAGATGTCCATGGCCCAGCCTTCGGTGACGATATGGTGCAGGGTCAGCACCAGGTAGTGTTCCTGCTCGCCGGCCTTGACCAGGCACGCACGCAACAACGGCCCGGTTTCCAGGTTGAACGGCGTGTGTGCCTCATGATCAGCCAGTCGCTGCAGGCGCGGTTGACGGTCGGCTTCGCTCAGCGCGGAGAAATCCTGCCAATCCATGCGCAGCCCGGTCTGCGGCGAAACGTTCTGATAAGCCACACCATCGACGCTCGGAAACGTCGTGCGCAGGGTTTCGTGACGCATGATCAGCGCTTGCAGCGCCGCCTCGAAACGCCCCACGTCCAGCACGCCGCGCAAACGCGCCATGCCGCCGACGTTGTAGGCCGGGCTGTCCGGTTCCATCTGCCACAGGAACCACATGCGCTGCTGGGAATAGGACAGCGGCACGGGTTGGCCGCGGTCGACCTTGGCGATGACGGTCTGTTGGTTGCGTTGTCCCGAGGCCTGGATCAGGCCGACCTGCTCGGCAAACGCCCCCAGTTCACTGGCGTCGAACAAGGTGCGCAACGGCAGTTCCACATCACAGGCCTGGCGGGTGCGGGAAATGATCTGCGTGGCCAGCAACGAGTGGCCGCCGAGGGCGAAGAAGTCATCGCGCAGACCAATGCTTGGCAGACCGAGAACTTCGCGCCAGATCGCGGCGATTTGCTGTTGCAGCGGCGTTTCGGGTTCGACGTGTTCACGCACTTGCCACACCGGCTCCGGCAACGCGCGGCGGTCCAGCTTGCCGCTGGGGCTCAATGGCATGGCGTCCAGGCGCATCAGCAGCGCGGGCACCATGTATTCCGGCAACTCCGCGGCCAGGGCGGTTTTGACCTGTTGTTCGTCCAGGTCGCCATGGGCGGTGAAGTAGCCAATCAACTGCCCGTCACGCACCAGCACCACAGCTTGAGCGATGCCCTCCAGGGCGAGCATGCGCGCCTCGATTTCTTCCGGCTCCACACGGAAGCCGCGCAGCTTGACCTGCTGGTCGAGACGCCCGAGGTACTCGATCACACCGTCGGCGCTCCAACGGGCGCGGTCACCGGTGCGGTACAGGCGGGCGCCTTGGTGATCGGCGACAAAACGCTCAGCCGTCAACCCGGCGCGGCCAAGGTAACCCCGGGCCAGGCCGATACCGCCGATGCACAGCTCACCCGGCACGCCCAGCGGCACGGGGTTGAGCTGCTCATCCAGCACGCGGCAGATCACGTTGCCCAGTGGCCGACCAATCGGCGAGCGCTCGCCGTCTTCTGCGCGACAGTGCCAGTGGGTCACGTTGATCGCGGTTTCGGTCGGACCATAACGGTTATGCAATTGCACGGCTGGCAACTGGGCCAGAACGCGGTTGCGCAGTTCGGCGGGCAAGGCTTCCCCGCCCGAGAACAAGCGCCGCAGGCTGGTGCATTCGGCCACCAGCGGTTCGTCGATAAACAACTGCAACAGCGGCGGCACGAAGTGCAGCGTGGTCACGCCGTGTTCCTGCACCAACTGCGCGATCCGATGCGGGTCGCGATGCTCACCGGGCCCGGCCAGTACCAGGCGGCACCCAGTGATCAGCGGCCAGAAGCATTCCCACACCGACACGTCGAAACTGATCGGTGCCTTCTGCATCAGCACGTCGGTTTCGTTGAGTGGATAAGTGGCCTGCATCCACTGCAAGCGCTCGGCCAGCGCGGCATGGGTGATGCCCACGCCTTTGGGCTGGCCGGTGGAACCGGAGGTGTAGATCACGTAGGCGAGGTTATCACCGTGCAAATGCAGGCCGGGCGGCTGGGTGGGCCAACTGTCCAGGTGCAGGCTGTCCATGGCGATGACGCACACGCCGCAGGCAGCCGGCACCTGCTCCAGCAGCGCGGTCTGGGTCAGCAGCAGGTGAACGCCGCTGTCCTTGAGCATGTAGGCCAGGCGCTCGGTGGGGTAATCCGGGTCCAGCGGCACGTAAGCGCCCCCGGCCTTGATGATCGCCAGCAAGCCGATCAACAGTTGCGGCGAACGTTCGGCGGCGATGGCCACGCACACGTCCGGGCCGACGCCTTTGTCACGCAGGTAATGGGCCAGGCGGTTGGCCTGGGTGTGCAATTGGGCGAAGGTCAGGCTGCCGCCGCCCCAGACCAGCGCGGTGGTGTCCGAGGTCTGCTGGTTGAGCAGTTCGGGCAGCCACACTTGGGCCGGTGCGCAGGGTGCTTCGCTGTAAAGGGCTTGTTCGTCGTGCTGCATCAGCATGAGGTCGCCGATGGCTTGCCGGGGCTGTTCGCAGATGGCGTGCAACAGGTTGATGTAGTGCTCGGCGAGGCGCTGGATGGTCGCGCTTTCGAACAGTTCATCGGCATAGTCGAACGACAGGCTCAGGCGCCCGTTGCGGTCTTCTTCGGTGTGCAGTTGCAAATCGAACTTGGCTTCGCGGCTGTGCCACGGCAACTCGTCGGCGAGCATGCCCGGCAGGCGGCGCAAGGCGCTGAGGTCGCGTTGCTGGTGGTTGAACATGACCTGGAACAGGCCCTGCTCGCGGGCCTGCGGGAAGGCCTCCAGCAGTTGTTCGAATGGCAAATCCTGATGGGCCTGGGCGCCCAGCGCAGCCTGGCGTGTCGCGGCCAACAGTTCAGTGAAGGGCAAGCGCCCATCCAGCTCGGCGCGCAGCACCAAGGTGTTGATGAAGAAGCCGACCAGGCCTTGGGTTTCCTGGCGCGGGCGGTTGGCGTTGGGCACGCCGATGCGGATATCGCGTTGGCCGCTGTAACGGTAGAGCACGCTCTGGAAGGCTGCCAGCAACAGCATGAACGGGGTGGACTCGTGGGTACGGGCGGTCTGGCGAATGGCTTCGCTGAGGCTCGCGCCAAGGCGCACAGTGTGACGTGAGGCACTGTGACGGTGGTGTACCGAGCGCGGGTGGTCGGTCGCCAGGCTCAGGGTGGGATGCTCTTCACCCAACTGCGCTTTCCAGTACGCCAGTTGACGCTGGCCTTCACCTTCGGCCAGCCATTGGCGCTGCCAAGTGCCGTAGTCGGCGTATTGCAGGGCCAGGGGCGGCAGCTCCAGTGTCTGGCCCTGGACGGCGGCGGCATAGAGGCGTGAGAACTCGTCCATCAGGATATTGAGCGACCAGCCGTCGGCGATGATGTGTTGCAGCGTCACCAACAGTTGGTGATCTTCATCGTCCAGGCGCACCAGGGTCACCCACAACAGCGGGCCTTTTTCCAGGTCGAACTGGGTGCGCGCTTCGTCTTCGCGGATCTGTTGCGCACGGGCTTCGCGCTCGGCAACGGGCAGGTCGCTGAGGTCGATGACTTGCAGGTCGAAATCGGCCTTGGTATCGACACACTGGAAAGCCTGGCCGTCGCGCTCGTAGAAGCGTGTACGCAGGGCTTCGTGGCGCTGGATCAGTTGCTGGAAGCTGGTACGCACCGCGTCTTCATCCAGCTCGCCGCGCAGGCGCAGGGCGCCGGGGATGGTGTAGGCGCTGCTGTGGGGGTCCAGTTGCCAGGTGATCCACAGGCGGCTCTGTGCCAGGGATTGGGGCAATTCCTCTTGGCGCGACAGGCTGTGGATCGCGCCTTGGGCGACGCCGCCGTCCTGCTGCAACTGCGCAACGCTGGCGGCAAAGCCTTCCAGGGTCGGTGCTTCGAACAGCATGCGCAGGTTAAGCTCCAGGCCGAGGCGTTCGCGCAGGCGTGCGACCACCTGGGTGGCGGTGATGGAGTTGCCGCCGAGTAAGAAGAAGTGGTCATCGGCCGCAACCGTCGCCACCTGCAACTGCTCGCACCAGATCGCCGCAATCTGGTTGTGCAGTTCGGATTCCAGCGCCCCATCGCCCTCCTGCGCGTGCAGGTTCGGGAACTGCGCATAGCTGTCGAGGCTACCGTCCTTGTGACGAAGCGCACAGGCCGCGCGCTGCAGCTTGCCGCTGGAGGTCTTCGGCAAGGCGCCAGGGTTGAGCAGCACCACCACGCTTGGCGCCTCTTGATACGCCTCGGCGACGGCTTGGCGAATCGCCTTGATCAGCGCCTCGGGCGCCAGGATTTTCTGCACACTGCGGCTGATTTCAGCGGCAATGCCGATGCCTTCCAGGCCCTGCTCATTCACTGCAAATGCGGCGACCCGGCCTTTGCGTACCACCTCCACTTCGCGCTCGATGGTCTGCTCGATGTCTTGTGGGTACAGGTTGTGGCCGCGCACGATCAGCAGGTCTTTGAGGCGACCGGTGATGTACACCTCACCGTCACGGATGAAGCCCAGGTCGCCCGTACGCAGCCACCTACGGCCGGCATGTTGCACAAAGGTCTTTGCGGTGGCTTCGGGGTTACGCCAGTAGCCGTGGGCGATGCTCGGACCCGTGGCCCAGAGTTCGCCGACGTGGTTGTCGGGCAGCTCGGCAAGGGTATGCGGGTCAGCGATCAGCACCGCGTGTTCCGGCTGGCGGGTGCCACAGCTCATGATCGCACTGCCCTGCCCCGGCTCGGCGCGATTGGCGGCCAGGGCCTGATCGTCGACGCGCATCGCCGCAATGCCCTGGCCACGGCTGCCGCCCGCGACAAACAGGGTCGCCTCGGCCAGGCCGTAGGAGGCAAAGAAATGGTTCGGGGTAAAACCGCAGGCGGCGAACTTCTCGGCGAAGCGTTCCAGGGTGTCGAGGCGAATCGGCTCGGAGCCGGAATAGGCCACGCGCCACCGGCTCAAATCCAGGCGCTCCAACGCGGTCTCGCTGACCCTTTCGCTGCACAGGCGATAGGCGAAGTCCGGACCGCCGCTGATGGTGCCGCCGTATTCACTGATCGCTTCCAGCCAACGTAACGGTCGCCCGAGGAAGTAGGCCGGCGACATCAGCACGCAGGGCACACCACTGAAGATCGGTTGCAGGAGACCGCCAATCAGCCCCATGTCGTGGTACAGCGGCAGCCAACTGACAATCACGTCATCGGGGTTCAGGTCGATGCCGAAACCGCGACGGATCAACACTTCGTTGGCCACCAGGTTACCGTGGCTGACTTGCACGCCCTTGGGCAACGCGGTGGAACCTGAGGTGTATTGCAGGAAGGCGATGTCGTCCGGATGCAGGTCAGGGGCGACCCAATTGCCGGCACCTTCCAGCCGATCGACGCTCAATACGGGCGGCGCATTTTCGAGCTGCGACAAGCCATCGGCGAGGCTGGCGATGGTCAGCAGCAGACGCGGTTCGGCATCGCTGATGATCGACAGCAGGCGCGCCTGATGGTGGCGACGGGTGGACTCCGGCGGATAGGCCGGCACCGCGATCACACCCGCGTACAGGCAACCAAAGAACGCCGCGACATAATCCGGGCCACTGGGGAACAACAGCACGGCACGGTCGCCCAGGTCCGCATTGGCCTGCAAGGCGGCGGCGATGGTGCGGGCACGCTGATCCAAATCGCGATAACTGAGCACAACGCTGTGCTCGGCGGACTCGGCGAGGAAGCGCAAGGCGACCTGGTCCGGGGTCTGCGCAGCGCGACGTTGAAGGGACTGGACCAGGGTAGGGGGAAGTTCGAAGGCGTCCATCATGGGGTTCCTGCCTGAAATCGGCTTACGGGAAATTCGAGAATTCGGGGGGGCTGGTTCAGCCGACGGCAAGTGGACGTGCCACGCCATTGCGCCATCGGGCCAGGTGTTCCTCGGCGTAACGCCGCATGCAGCGCAGCACGGCGCTTTCGTGCTGTATGAGGAAGAAGTGGTGGCCGTCGAACATGTCCAGGGAAAAGCCACTGGCGGCATCCAGTTGCCAGTCGAGCAGTTGGTCGGCGCGCACGCTGTCCTGTTTGCCGCCAAACACGTGAATCGACATGCCCAGCGGTGTGCGCTCGCCGTAGCTGAAGCTGCCGCACAGCAGGAAATCCGCGCGCAGGATCGGCAGCATCAACTGCATCAACTCGGGGTTGGTCAGGGCTTCTTCGGCGGTGCCTTGCAGCTCGCGCAGGCGGGCGATCAGTTGTGCGTCGGTCTTTTCGATGGCGTATTCGCTGACGTCGCGGCGTGCCGGCCCGGCCGTGCCGGAAGCGAACAGGGCCAGCGGCGACGGCACGTCGCGCGCACGCAGCGCATGCGCCAACTCGAAGGCGAGCAGGCCGCCGAGGCTGTGACCGAACAAGGCGTAGGGGCCGTTCAGGTCGCGGCTGATTTCATCGGCGAGCTGGGCCGCCAACACCTTGATGTCGCGCTGCAACGGCTCGTCCATGCGCATGCCACGCCCGGGCAATTCCAGTGGGCATACCTGCAACCACTCGGGCAGGGCCCGACGCCAGCGCGCGTAAACCATGGCGCTGGCGCCCGAATAGGGCAGGCAGAACAGGCGCAGTCGGGTCGGCGCACTCATCGCGTGACGACTCCAAACTGAAACACGCTGTATGCACGATAAAAACCCATTTCGTCCTCCTGCGGGTGCTGATCCTTGGCCGTTTTGCTAACGGACCTGTCACCCAGAAGAACGGACGGCACCGGCAAATAATTAGTCGCCGGGTACGAGCGAGACGTGGTTCACACCTAACAAGAAAGCATAAGATTAGTTCGTCTTCTCATTTGACAATCATTATCATTCAGCATAATTTGTTGCCCGATGTGTAGGAGGCCTCAGCAAGGACGCCCTCCCCTGACTTCTTTTGCGACAAGGTGATTTCCATGACGGAACAAGTATCCACAGGCAGGTGCGACTCACCGCTTCTCCAGGCATTCGTTGATAATCGGCTGATCCTGGTGAAGATCGCGGCACGTATTACCGGCTGCCGCTCCCGTGCCGAAGACGTAGTGCAGGACGCCTACTTCCGGCTGCAGTCGGCGCCGACGATCACGTCATCGTTCAAGGCTCAATTGAGTTATCTGTTCCAGATCGTGCGCAACCTGGCGATCGATCACTACCGCAAACAGGCCCTGGAGCTCAAATACTCCGGGACGGAAGAGGAAGGCTTGAATGTGGTTATTCACGGCGCTTCACCGGAAACCTCGCACATCAATTTCAACACCCTGGAAAACATCGCCGACGCCCTGACGGAGCTGCCGCAACGCACCCGCTACGCGTTCGAGATGTACCGCCTGCACGGCGTGCCGCAAAAGGACATCGCCAAGGAACTTGGCGTATCGCCGACCCTGGTGAACTTCATGATCCGGGATGCGCTGGTGCACTGCCGCAAAGTGTCGGGCAGCCATAGCGATACGTTTGCACGTAGGGTGTGACACACCGCTGTAGGAAATGTGGGAGCAGGCCTGCTCCCACACTCAGGGTACCGCCGTCACATCAATGCGGTACGGCTCGAAAATCTTCAGCATCTCGCCATCGTCACGTAAGCGCTTGAGCAATGCGGAAAAGGCCTCCCCCGTGATCGGCGCTTTCGGGCGCAGTAGCGCGAAGTGGTGATACACCTGGTCGATGCGCTCCGACACCAGGAACTGCCCCGCCATCTCCGCATTGCGCACCATAAAGTCACTCAAGTACGAACGGGTCACCAAGGCGATGTCGGCACGCCCGCGCGCAACCATCAGCAGGTTGCTGTCATGGGAGTAGGTCAACGTGGCGTTGAAGTGCTCCGCCATGTACTTGGGGTCGGGGTTGAAGTTGGCGAAGGCGTAGTGATAACCGCTGAATACCGCCAGGCGTTTGCCCTTGAGGTCAGCGAAATAGCTTTGGTCGCGACCGGCCTCACGTTGGGCGACAAAAATCTCTGCGTCTTCCAGGCCCATATCGACCGTGGTGTGGGGAATCTTCTGCCAGCCCCAGTCAGGGTTTTCGAAGATGGCCATATCCACCCGGCCCTGCTCGAAATCGCGAAAACGTCGCGGGATAGAGGTGGGCACCAGTACAAATTGGTAGTCGGTTTGCGAGGCGTTCAGGGCCTCGGCCAGTTGCGGCAGCAACCCGGTATCGGCACCTTGCTCGGGGCGCACGGTGTAGGGTGGGAAATGTGCCGCGCCGATGCGGACCAGTTGCGCAGCCGAAGCCTGCCCCCACCACGCGGTGCCCAGTGCCCAAAAGGTAAGTCCTGCAGCCAGCCGCCATGGCGAAAACATCAAGGCACACACCGTTCAAAAACGCTAATGGCGATAAGCTAGGCGTTTTCGTCTGGCGAGACAACTTTCCATCGGCAAATTAATAGCTTGCACCTCAATCGGCTTTCAGAACCATTAACAGGGCTTCTTCGGCCAACTGCTCAAGCGTCAGGCTGCCCTCGGCGCGGAACCAAGTGGTGGTCCAGGACAAGGCACCGGTGAGGAAACGCCGGGTAATAAATACATCGCCCCGGATATAGCCGGCGTCCTTGGCCTCACCCAGTACCTGCAGCCAGATCGCCTCATACACATCACGCAGGGCCAGCACCTGGGCCTGGCCTTCGGCCGACAGCGAACGCCATTCGTAGACCAGCACCGCCATGGCCTCGCCGCTGCCGCCCATGATCGACTGCAATTCACAGCGAATCAGCGCCAATACACGCTCACGCACGTTGCTGGCTTCCTCAAGGGAAGCGCGCATCATCGCGGTGTTGTAATGGATGGTTTCTTCCATCACCGCGCGCAAGATCTCGTCCTTGCTCTTGAAGTGATGAAAGATGCTGCCGGACTGGATGCCCACGGCGCCGGCCAGGTCGCGCACCGTCGTGCGCTCGAAGCCCTTGTTGCGAAACAGGTGGGCCGCGGTCTGCAGCAGCTTGCCCCGGGCGCTGTCGGGGTCGGTCAGTTGGCCGGCTTCAACCATGGTGCGCATCACCCGCAGGGCTTTATGCTCATCCATGCCTCTCTCCTCTACTTCCACGGACGTCTTGGCCGGCAATTTAGGCCGTGGCGGCCACCCAAGCAAGCGCTTGGCTAAAACTTGTGACTGGCGTTTACAAACCAAGCGCTTGCTTGGTAGTCTCGCCCACAGCCATTCGAGGAAGGATTTCTCATGAGCAAGACAGTTCGTATCGGCTGTGCCAGCGCCTTCTGGGGCGACACCTGCACCGCCGCTGCCCAGTTGGTGCACGGCGGCAAGCTGGATTACCTGGTGTTCGACTACCTGGCGGAAGTCACCCTGTCGATCCTCGCCGGCGCGCGCATGAAAGATCCCCAGGCGGGCTACGCGACGGATTTTGTCGAAGTGCTCACGCCCTTGCTGGCGGATATCCAGCGCCAGGGCATTCGTGTGATCAGCAATGCCGGCGGTATCCATCCCCAGGCCTGCGCCGCCGCCCTGCAAGCGGCCTGCGACAAAGCAGGTATCAAACTGAACATCGCCGTGCTGCTGGGCGATGACCTGCTCCCCCAACTCAAGCAACTGCACGGCATCACGGACATGTTCAACGGCACGCCGTTGCCACCGGTGTGCGTGTCCGCCAACGCCTACCTCGGCGCACCGGGCATTACCCAGGCACTGGCACTGGGCGCGGATATCGTCATCACCGGTCGCGTGGTGGACAGCGCCGTGGTCAGCGCGGCGCTGGTGCATGAGTTCAACTGGTCCTGGCAAGACTACGACCGCCTCGCCCAAGCCGCATTGGCCGGGCATATCATCGAATGCGGCGCACAGTGTACCGGCGGTAATTTCACCGATTGGCGCGATGTGCCGGACTACGAACACATCGGTTTTCCCATCGTAGAAGTCGGCGCCGACGGGCAGTTCACCGTCGGCAAGGTCGACGGCACGGGCGGGTTGATCAGCGAACTCAGCGTGGCCGAGCAGTTGCTGTATGAGATCGGTGACCCGCGGGCCTATCTGCTGCCCGATGTGATCTGCGACTTCAGCCAGGTCAAGTTGCAGCAGCAAGGCAAAAACTGTGTGCGCCTGCACGGCGCCAGGGGCTTGCCGCCCACCGATCAGTACAAGGTCAGCGCCACCTACCCGGACGGCTTCCGCTGCACCGCCAGTTGCCTGATCGCCGGGATCGATGCGGTGGCAAAGGCCGAGCGGGTCAGCCAGGCCATCATCCACAAGACCTCGGAACTGTTCAGCCAACGCGGTTGGGCGCCCTACACCGAGGTGAATATCGAACTGCTCGGCAGTGAGGCGACCTATGGCGCCCACGCGAAGCGTCAGGACTGCCGCGAAGTGGTGGTGAAACTGGCGGTGCGTCACCCGAGCAAACAGGCATTGGTGCTGTTCGCACGTGAGATCGCTCAAGCCGCCACCGGCATGGCGCCGGGCCTGACCGGCATCGTGGGCGGACGGCCAACCGTGTACCCGTTGATCCGGCTGTTTTCATTCCTGATCGATAAATCCGCCTGCCAGCTGTTGATCGACTTGCAGGACAAACGCCACACCTGCTCCCTGCCGGTTGCCGACGCCCCCGCCCTGCCCGATGCACCGATTGACCCACCCAAGCCCCGAGGCCGCGCCGACGCCAGCGTCCCTCTGGTGAAACTGGCCGTGGCGCGTTCCGGCGACAAGGGCAACCACAGCAACATCGGCGTGATCGCCCGCGACCCCGAGTACTTGCCCTGGATCGCCGAAGCGCTGACCCCGGAAGTGATCGTCGACTGGATGGGCCATGTGCTGGACCCCGTTCACGGTCGCGTCGAGCGCTGGTATTTACCCGGCAGCCACAGCCTCAACTTCCTGCTGGAAAACGCCTTGGGCGGCGGCGGCATCGCCAGCCTGCGCATCGACCCGCAGGGCAAAGCCTTCGCCCAGCAACTGCTGGAAATCCCCATCGCCGTGCCGCAACACATCGCAGATTCACTCACCTGACAGGAGCGTTGCCGTGGCCTTCGACTCGATCTTCAAAGCCAACCTGTTCCACGGGCACACCGTGATGGTCACCGGCGGTGGCAGCGGTATTGGCCGCTGTACCGCCCATGAGTTGGCGGCCTTGGGTGCCAAGGTGATCCTGGTGGGACGCAAGCCGCAAAAGCTGCAAAACGTCGCGATCGAGATCGCCGAAGATGGCGGCAGCGCCGCGTGGCAGGCGTGCGACATTCGCGATGAAGAGGCCGTAAAGGCGCTGGTCAAACACATCATTCATGCCCACGGCCCGATCCACGGCCTGGTCAATAATGCGGGGGGCCAATATCCGTCACCGCTGGCGGCGATCAACCAAAAAGGCTTCGAAACCGTAATCCGCACCAACCTCGTCGGCGGCTTCCTGGTGGCGCGGGAAGTGTTCAACCAATCCATGAGCAAGCATGGCGGCGCCATCGTCAACATGCTCGCGGACATGTGGGGGGGCATGCCCGGCATGGGCCACTCGGGTGCGGCGCGCGCGGGCATGGACAACTTCACCAAGACCGCCGCCTTCGAATGGGGTTACGCCGGGGTACGGGTCAATGCCGTGGCGCCGGGCTGGATCGCCTCCAGCGGCATGGACACCTACGAAGGCGCGTTCAAGGCGGTGATCCCGACCTTGCGCGAACACGTGCCGCTCAAGCGCATCGGCACCGAATCGGAAGTCAGCGCGGCCATCGTGTTCCTGCTCAGCCCCGCCGCCGCCTTCATCAGTGGCAGCACTTTGCGCATCGACGGTGCGGCCAGCCTGGGCAGCCGCGCCTGGCCGTTGCACAAGGCGCAGGCACCGAGCGAACCCTTCAATGGCTTTCACCGTGCCTACCTGCCGGATGTGCTCAAGGCGGAGAAATAGACCATGCCGGTAATCGAGTCCTTGATCGACACCCACCACGCCCAGTTCGCGCAAAATCGCGAGGCCATGCTGGCGGCCATCGCCCACCTTCACCAGTTGGAACACACCCTGCTCGCCAAGGCTCAGGAAGCCAAGCCCAAGTTCGACAAGCGCGGCCAACTGCTGCCCCGCGAGCGTCTCGCCCTGTTGCTGGACCCCGGCGCGCCGTTCCTGGAACTGGCCAGCCTGGCCGGCTACAAGCTGCACGACGACAAGGATGGCAGCGCCGCCGGCGGTGGGTTGATCGCCGGCATCGGCTACGTCAGGGGCGTGCGCATGCTGGTGGTGGCCAATAACAGCGCGATCAAGGGCGGCACCATTTCCCCCACCGGCCTGAAGAAATCTCTGCGCCTGCAACACATCGCGATGGAGAACAAACTGCCCGTGGTGACCCTGGCCGAAAGCGGCGGCGCCAACCTCAACTACGCCGCCGAGATTTTCGTCGAGGGCGCGCGCAGCTTCGCCAACCAGGCGCGCATGTCGGCCATGGGTTTGCCGCAGATCACCGTGGTGCATGGCTCGGCCACGGCGGGCGGTGCCTATCAGCCGGGGCTGTCGGATTACGTGGTGGTGGTGCGTGGCCGGGCCAAACTGTTCCTCGCGGGCCCGCCGCTGCTCAAGGCCGCAACCGGCGAAGTGGCCACCGATGAAGAACTGGGCGGCGCAGAGATGCACGCACACACCGCCGGCACCGCCGAATACCTGGCGGAAAATGACGCCGACGGTGTGCGCATCGCACGGGACATCGTCGGCCTGTTGCCCTGGAATGATCACCTGCCAATGGTGCCAAACCGTGCTTACGCAGAACCCCTGTATCCCATCGAAGAACTGCTGGGCCTGATCCCTGACGACCCGAAGAAACCCTACGACGTCCGCGAAATCCTCGCGCGCCTGGCCGACGGCTCCCGCTTCCTTGAATTCAAAGGCGAGTTCGACGCCCACACCGTCTGCGGCCACCTGCACATCCAAGGCCACGCCGTCGGGGTGATCGGCAACAACGGCCCGATCACGCCCAAGGGCGCGACCAAGGCCGCACACTTTATCCAACTGTGCGACCAAAGCCGCACGCCGCTGCTGTTCTTGCACAACACCACTGGCTTCATGGTCGGCACCGAGTCAGAGCAGCAAGGCGTGATCAAGCACGGCGCGAAGATGATCCAGGCGGTGGCCAATGCACGAGTGCCTAAACTCACGATTGTGGTGGGCGGCTCCTACGGCGCCGGCAACTATGCAATGTGCGGCCGCGGCCTGGACCCGCGCTTTATCTTCGCCTGGCCCAACAGCCGCACGGCGGTGATGGGCGGTGCGCAGGCGGGCAAAGTGCTGCGCATCGTCACTGAGGCCAAGCAGTTGAAGGACGGCCTGGTGCCGGACCCCAAGGTGCTGGACATGCTGGAGCAGGTCACCGCACAGAAGCTCGACAGCCAATCCACCGCGCTTTATGGCAGTGCCAATTTGTGGGACGACGGGCTGATTGATCCACGGGATACACGGACCTTGCTGGGCTTTCTGCTGGATATCTGCCACGAGGCGCAGGTGCGTGAGTTGCAAGCCAATACCTTCGGTGTAGCGCGTTTTTAGGAGAACAATAAAAATGATCTTTACCCAAGAACACCAGGCACTGCGCCGCACCGTCCGCGCCTTCGTCGACCGTGAGATCAACCCCCATGTGGACGCATGGGAAAAAGCCGGACGCTTTCCCATCCATGAGATCTTCCGCAAGGCTGGCGACCTCGGTCTGCTGGGCATTTCCAAGCCGGAGAAATTCGGTGGCATGGGCCTGGACTACAGCTATTCCATCGTCGCCGCCGAAGAGTTCGGCACCATTCGCTGCGGCGGCATTCCCATGTCCATCGGCGTGCAGACCGACATGTGCACCCCCGCCCTCGCCCGCTTCGGCAGCGATGAACTGCGCGACGAATTCCTGCGTCCGGCCATCAGCGGCGAGCAGGTCGGCTGCATCGGCGTCTCGGAAACCGGCGCCGGCTCCGACGTGGCCGGGCTCAAGACCCATGCGCGCAAGGACGGCGACGACTACGTGATCAACGGCAGCAAAATGTGGATCACCAACTCACCCAGCGCCGACTTCATCTGCCTGCTGGCCAACACTTCCGACGACAAACCGCACATCAACAAGTCGCTGATCATGGTGCCGATGAACACCCCCGGCATCAGCGTCAGCCCGCCCCTGGAAAAGCTTGGCATGCACAGCTCCGAGACCGCCCAGGTGTTCTTCGACGACGTGCGCGTGCCGCAGCGCAACCGCATCGGCCATGAAGGCGCGGGGTTCATGATGCAGATGCTGCAGTTCCAGGAAGAACGCCTGTTTGGCGCGGCCAATATGATCAAGGGCCTGGAGCACTGCATCGACAGCACCATCGACTACTGCAAAGAACGCCAGACCTTCGGCAAGGCGCTGATCGATAACCAGGTCATTCACTTTCGCTTGGCTGAGCTCTCCACCGAAATCGAATGCCTGCGCGCGCTGGTCTATCAGGCCACCGAGCAATACATCAAAGGCCAGGACGTCACCCGCCTGGCCTCCATGGCCAAGCTCAAGGCCGGGCGCCTGGGCCGCGAAGTCAGCGACAGTTGCCTGCAATACTGGGGCGGCATGGGCTTTATGTGGGACAACCCCGTGGCCCGCGCTTATCGCGATGTGCGCCTGGTGTCGATCGGCGGCGGCGCCGACGAAATCATGCTGGGCATCATCTGCAAACTGATGGGCACCTTGCCGGGGAAAAAATCATGAAGACCTTGCTGCTGGAACCGCACAACGGCGTGTTGCACATCACCCTCAACCGCCCTGAAAGCCGCAATGCGATGAGCCTGGAAATGGTCAATGAACTGCGCAGCGTGATGGCGAAGTTGGACAGCCAGACGCGGGCGGTGGTGATCAGCGGTTCAGGCGGGCATTTTTGCGCCGGGGCGGACGTGAAGGATCTCGTCACCGCGGGTAGCCAACTACAGGCACTGAACCGGGCGTTTGGCACCTTGCTGCAGGAAGTGGAAAGCGTGCCGCAAGTCGTGATCGCGGTGCTGCAAGGCGCGGTGCTGGGCGGGGGGTTTGGATTGGCGTGTGTGAGTGATATCGCGATAGCCGATCACCAGGCGCAATTCGGATTGCCGGAGACCAGCCTGGGATTATTACCAGCGCAGATTGCGCCGTTTGTGGTCAAGCGGATTGGCCTGACCCAGGCTCGACGGTTGGCGCTGACGGCAGCTCGGTTTGATGGCGTGGAAGCTGAACGATTGGGGGTGGTGCATTTTACCGAGCGCGACCCGCAGGCGCTGGCAGAGCGGTTGGATGAGGTACTGGGACACGTGCTGCGCTGCGCACCAGGCGCGAATGGACGGACCAAATCCCTGTTGCTGGCGAGTGTGGATGAGCCGCTTGAGGCTGTGCTGGACCGAGGGGCGCAGTGGTTTGCCGAGGCGGTAAGGAGCGAAGAAGGGATTGAGGGGACGCAGGCGTTTGTGCAGAAAAGAAAGCCTCGGTGGTGTAAGTGACGCCATCGCGAGCAAGCCAGCTCCCACAGTGCAGAGGTGCGAACACCTACAACTGTGGGGGCTGGCTTGCCTGCGATGAGGCCCGCTCAAACACCCCATCAGCCAAGGGATACACCCATGCCCGCATTCAGCAAAATCCTGATCGCCAACCGCGGTGAAATCGCCTGCCGCATCCAGCGCACCGCCCAGGCCCTTGGCTATCGCACGGTGGCGGTCTACAGCGATGCCGACGCCCAGGCCCTGCACGTACAGATGGCCGACGAAGCCGTGCACATCGGCCCCGCCCCGGTCCAACAGTCATACCTCAATATCGACGCCATCCTCAACGCTGCCAGAGTCACCAGCGCCGATGCCATCCACCCCGGCTACGGCTTCCTCTCCGAAAACCCCGACTTCGCCCGCGCCTGCCAGCAAGCCGGCCTGACCTTTATCGGTCCCAGCCCCGAAGCCATCGAACTGATGGGCAGCAAACGCCTGTCCAAACTCGCCATGCTCGACGCGGGCGTGCCGTGCATCGCCGGTTACCAAGGCAGCGCCCAGGACGACAGCACCCTGCAACGGGAAGCCGACGCCATCGGCTACCCCTTGATGATCAAAGCCAGCGCCGGCGGTGGCGGTCGCGGCATGCGCCTCGTCCAGCACCCAGAAGAGCTGCTGGACAACCTGCACACCGCCCGCTCAGAGGCCAAAAACGCCTTCGGCAGCGGCGAACTGATCCTCGAACAAGCCCTGATCGAGCCGCGCCACGTCGAAATCCAGCTGTTCGGCGACAGCCACGGCCACCTCATTTACCTCGGCGAGCGCGACTGCTCGATCCAACGCCGCCATCAGAAAATCATAGAGGAAGCCCCCTGCCCGGTCATGACGCCCGAACTGCGCCAGGCCATGGGCGAAGCCGCTTTGAACGCCGGGCGTGCGGTGAACTACGTCGGCGCCGGCACCGTGGAATTCCTGCTCGACCGCAACGGCCGGTTCTACTTCCTGGAAATGAACACGCGTCTGCAAGTGGAACACCCGGTGACCGAACTGATCACCGGCCTCGACCTGGTGGACTGGCAGTTGCAAATCGCCGCCGGCCAACCGTTGCCGCTGACACAGCCGGACGTCTCCCTCAACGGCCACGCCATGGAAGTGCGCCTGTACGCCGAAGACCCGGCCCAGGGTTTCCTGCCGCAAACCGGTGAGGTGTTGCGCTGGAATCCGGCCGCTGGCGTGCGTATCGACCATGGAGTGACGGAAGGCCAACGCATCAGCCCGTTCTACGACCCGATGCTGGGCAAAATCATTGCCTATGGCGCGACCCGCGAAGAGGCGCGACGCAAATTGCTACGGGCGGTGGAAGATACGGTGCTGCTCGGGGTCACCACCAATCAGCCGCTGCTGGTTGATCTGCTCAAGCATCCGGACTTTGTCGGCGGCGATTTCAGTACCGGGTTTATTGCTGAGCACTTCAGCGAAATCCGGCCCCTGACGCCGTCAGCAGAACACCTTGCCCTGGCCGCCGCACTGTTTTACCAGCACAGCGCCAACCAGCATCCCCAAGGCCTGGCGGGATGGCGCAACAACACCAGCGCACCCTGCACCTATCGCCTGGAGGTCAACGGCGACACCCACACCGTCAACGCTGCCCCCCTGCCTCTCACCACCGATGGCCGCCACGCCAACCACGTGTTCAATGGCATCCGTCGCCGCACCGCCTATCACCTCGTCGGCAACCAACTGTGGCTACCTGGCCTCACGGTGACTGACCGCACCCAGCAAGTCGCCAGCCGCCAGGCCAACGTCAGCAGCGGCACGGTCAAGGCGCCGATGGACGGTGCAATTGTCGATGTACGGGTCAGCGCCGGCGACAGCGTGACCAAAGGCCAACTGTTGCTGGTGCTCGAAGCCATGAAAATGGAGCATCCGTTGACGGCCGGTATCGACGGTGTGATCAAGGGCGTGCAAGTAATCGCCGGTGATCAGGTGCGCAATCGTCAAGTTTTACTGGAGATCGTCTAGCCCCTAGGCGGAACTACAGGGCCGGGCTACGCTCTATCCCCATCAGAAAGGGAAGAGTACGGGAACCTGCACGATGCCTCATTGGCTGATTATTGACCTTGAAGCCACAACGGATGAAGGCGGCTGGCCCGTGACGGAGATGGAAGTCATCGAGATCGGCGCGAGCCTGGTCAACCGCCAGGGCCGCGAACTGGATCACTTCCAGCGCTTTGTGCGGCCGCTGCGCCGGCCATTGCTAACGCCCTTTTGTCGCCAACTGACCCACATCACCCAGGCAAACATTGATGGCGCGGCGCCGATGACCGAGGTGTGGCCGCTATTCGAGCGCTGGCTGGGCCAGCATCAGCCGCGCCTGGAAGGCTGGGCCAGCTGGGGTGATTACGATCGTAAGCAACTGGAGCTCGAATGGCAGCGCCACGGCCTGTCCAGCGCACTCGCGACCACGCCCCACCTGAACCTCAAGCAGCGCTTCGCCAAGGCCAGGCGGCTGGACAAGCCCCTGGGGCTCAACGGCGCCCTGCAATTGGCGGGGATGCAGTTCCATGGCCAACAGCATCGGGCGCTGGAGGATGCACGCAACACCGCGCGCCTGCTGCCGTTGATTTTGCCGGTCTAGGCAGCTCCTCTGGCCTTGGGCATACTGGACGCCCTTTTTGGTGATGCTTACCTGTAGGAGCGAGCTTGCTCGCGAAGAACGTCAACGCTAAAGCGGGTAATCTGATTAAACGCGGTGCCTGGGCGTTCTTCGCGAGCAAGCTCGCTCCTACAATAAAAGCATCAACCCCTTTTCCGAGGAATCGCCCATGTTCAAAGTCAACGAGTACTTCGACGGCACCGTCAAGTCGATCGCTTTCGGCACCGCAGAAGGTCCGGCGACGATCGGCGTAATGGCCCCCGGCGAATACGAGTTCGGCACCGCCCAGCGTGAAATCATGCACGTGGTGTCTGGCGCCCTGACCGTCAAACTGCCTGATGCCAGCGAGTGGGAAACCTTCGCCGCCGGCAGCCAGTTCAACGTGCCCGCCAACAGCAAGTTCCAGCTGAAGGTCGCCGTGGACACCGCTTACCTGTGCGAATACCGCGGCTAAGGGTTTCCCGGAAGCAAAAAAAAGCCCGTCTCGCAGGAGACGGGCTTTTTTTATGCGTGAGGAAAGTTACTCCAGGATCGTCACCGGCATCCCGACTTCCAGGCGCCCGATACCGTCGTTGACCAGGTTCTGGCCGAAAATCGCGCCGGCTTCGGTCTTGCGATATGCCTCAAGCGTGGCGAAAGGTTCGCGGTCAGCGCTGCGCTCGCCAGTCTGCGGGTCGATGGTGGTGAGGATGCAGCGCGAGCACGGCTTGACCGCACGAAACTCCACGTCGCCGATTCGCAAGCGTTTCCAGCCATCTTCGGCGAAGGCTGCGCTGCCCTCAATGACCAGGTTGGGCCGAAAGCGCAACATGTCCATGGGGCGGCCGATGCGCTGTGAAAGGTCGTCCAGTGACGCCTGACCGATCACCAGCAGCGGGTAACCGTCGGCAAACGCGACCTGGTCGTCGTCCTTGCCGTAACCGGCCTGAGTGGTGCGGGCGCGTTCGAGGGGGATTTGCACCAGGCGCGTCGGTTTGCCGATGAAATCGCTGACCCACGCGGCCGCCGCGTCGCCCGCGTCCGGCACGCGCAAGGTGTCGCGCCAGATCGTCACACCCCGCAACTCGGCGTCGCTGCCGGGCAGCGCCACGTCCAGCGGCGTGTAACCCGGCGAACTCAAGGTGAGGCCGCCGCTGCGGTTCCACAACGCCGACAGTTGGCTCATCTTTGCCACGGCACGCTGCGTGAGGAAACGTCCACTGGCTTCATCCACCAGCATCCAGCGTCGGTCCCCGTCCACCCCGAGTTTATCCAGGCCGACGTGCTGCAGTATTTCGGCCTTGCCGGACTTCAAGGGGTAACGGTACAACGCGCTGAGACGAAGCATGAGCCTGCATTCCTGAGGGACAAAGCCATCACCCTAAGGTCAAGCGGGCACTTCGTCCAGCATGAGACGCTGACGCACCACATCCACCAGCTTGTCGGGCTGGAATTTGGACAGGAAGTTGTCGCAGCCGACCTTCTTCACCATCGAATCGTTGAAACTGCCCGACAGCGAGGTGTGCAGCACCACATACAAGCCACGCAGACGCGGGTCGTTGCGGATCTCCGTGGTGAGGCGGTAGCCGTCCATCTCGGGCATTTCGGCGTCGGTGAAGATCATCAGCAGCTTGTCGGTCATCACCTGGCCGCTGTCGGCCCAGGCCTTGAGCATGTTCAGCGCCTTGAGACCGTCGCTGGCGATGTGCATCTTCACCCCCAACTGGCCGAGTGTGTCGCGCAGTTGCGAGAGGGCCACGTTGGAATCGTCTACCAGCAGCACTTCGCGGCCACGGGCACGCTCCAGCACCGGATCTTCGAGTTTTTCACGGGAGACCTTGGCGTTGTACGGCACGATCTCGGCCAGGACTTTTTCCACGTCGATGATTTCCACCAACTGGTCGTCGACCTTGCTGATGGCCGTGAGGTAATGCTGGCGACCGGCACTGGTCGGTGGCGGCAGGATGGCTTCCCAGTTCATGTTGACGATGCGGTCCACGCCGCCCACCAGGAACGCCTGCACCGAGCGGTTGTACTCGGTGACGATAATGGTGCTGTTGGGGCCCGGCACCAGCGGGCGCATCCCAATGGCCTGGGACAGGTCAATCACCGGCAGGGTCTGGCCCCGCAGGTTGACCACGCCACAGACGAACGGGTGGCGCTGCGGCATCAAGGTCAACTTGGGCAGTTGCAGGACTTCCTGCACCTTGAACACGTTGATCGCGAACAACTGACGCCCGAACAGGCGGAACATGAGGATTTCCAGGCGATTCTCACCCACCAGTTGCGTGCGTTGATCTACCGTGTCGAGAATGCCGGCCATTAAATGCTCCTGATGCGCTAAAGGTTGTGCAGCTCACTTACAGCTTGTTATCGGCGGCAAGCGCCAGACCTTGACCCTTGTAAAATGCCACGTAAATCCATTGATGTCACACTGACATCATGGTTTACTGCGCTGGCCTCTCCAGAGAGCGGCACGGCGACGGTGCACGACATTCAATTCGGTGCAAGGTTCCGCCATGTAAGGGATTCCCCTATGCACAATCAGGCCCAACCTGATATTCGCAATATCTAATAGCCATTAATGTGACGCCATTCTCAATGCATGAATGGAGTCAGGCTTTTGTTTGCCATCCCAAGCCCTCGGCCCACAGGCCTTCTAGACATTCAAATGTCGGCAATTGAAGGTGTGCAATTGACCCCGTTCATGACGGCCGCGCACAGCCCTCGCCGTCACTCTAATAATCTTCCTACTGACAATTCAGAAGCAACCTACAGATCCCAGTCATATTTCAGCGCTACTTTTAAGCCATTCACCCGGTGCGACATCTCATCACCCGACCTTATGTTGCGGAGACTTGTATGATGAACAGCGCAAATGAATGGCAGACAACTCTTCCTGAATTTTTGCTTGAAGCAGAAACCCTGCTGGCCAAGTCGCAAGAGTGCTTGAGCCATCTGCACCTGATCCGCGACGACAGCGATGCCATCGAGTGCATGAAGGCCAGCTTGACGAAACTGGCCGAGAAGGCTGACAACCTGGCCCTGCAGGCGATCAGCGAATTTTCCCGGCATATCCACTACCTGATTGCCAATGCTGCCAGCCCGATGCAACTGCATGATCAGGCGCTGGATGCCTTGCACGCGTGCCTGACGCTACTGGCATGGCAGCTTGAACTGATCGATGCCCGCACCGGCGAACTGGGCATGGATGAGAGTGAGCAAGCAACCCTGATTGCTACTGTCACGCTACAGATTCCGCAAAAAGACTTCAGCTATAAACCGCAGCAGCGGATGCACCACGCGTCTTGAGCGAATATCAGGTCGTGTTTAACCGGAAGTTATCTGAAAACGACATCCCCATTAATTCAAGGGCATTTTGTTGCGCAGAAAAAGATATCAATTAGCCATTAACGGTAATAACGATACAAACAAACAGAAATAATATAATGCCCCTACTCCATGAACTCTGGGAATACCGCCCGGAGCATTTGCGCAGTTAATACCCCTTGCCTGGCACGGCACCAGGCGACCAACGGTAATAGTGGTGGTACTATGCCCCACTCGAAGTGACTCAACTTCATCATGCATAAAAACGATTCGATTACACGGTCCAAACAGAGCCCTGTCAGCCGCCGTGACCGGACTTTCCGCAGCGAACCTTCATTGGCTCCATCCGCTATGTACGCCTCCCTCAAGACACTCATCGCAAGGTCCGCGTCCCGCAGCAATGCACGCCGTCTGATCCTCGCGCTGTGCCTTGGCTCGCTGCTGCTGAGCCTGTGGGCCTACCATTTTTCCGCCGCCTTGCCGCTGCTGGTAATCCTCAACCTGACCACACTGGTGGTGGTCGGCCTGCAACAGTGGCACTCGCGCAAAGCCATCAAGTTCCAGCCCCAGGAACTGGCCGATCGCCTGTTGCAAGTACAGGAAAACGAACGCCACCGCCTCAGTCGCGAACTGCATGACGACATCGGCCAACTGCTCACCGCCGCCAAGCTGCAAAGCGAATGGCTCAAGCGCCGCCTGCCCGAAGACCTACAAAGCCAGTGCACGGTGCTGTGCAACACCCTCAATGAAACCCTGGCCAAGGTGCGTGACGTCTCCGCCATCCTCAACCCGCGCCAGTTGGCCAGCCTGGGCCTGGAAGCCAGCCTGCGGGCGCACCTGCTCAAGACCCTTGAAAACACGCAGGTGTGCTGGAGCCTGGAATGCCAGCAACGGCTGACCGGCATCCCGGAAGAAATGGCCGTGGCGGCCTTTCGCATTACCCAGGAAGCGGTGACCAACATGCTGCGCCACGCCCAGGCGCGCAATCTGCTGGTACGCCTGCAACGCCTGCCTGAGGGCCTGTCACTGTTTATCAGCGATGACGGCCAGGGCTTTTCGCCAGCCATCAACCCGGGCCTGGAAGGCCAGCGAGGTATGGCCGGTATGTCAGAGCGGATTGATCAGCTTGGCGGTTCATTATCCGTCAGCAGCCAGCCAGGCAAAGGGACACGGATCGACGCGCTTTTCCCCTGGGCGCCCCGCGCCCTCGAACGGGCCAGTTCCCCTAAGGTTCTCGAGTGACCTGCACATTACTCCTGGTGGATGACCATGCACTGATCCGGGCCGGCGTACGCGCGCTGGTCCAGGACATTCCTGGCTACACGGTGGTCGGCGAAGCCAGCGATGGCGCGCAATTACTGGAGCGGTTCAGCGCCCTGTTGCCCGATATCGTGCTGCTGGACCTGTCGATGAAACACACCGGCGGCCTGGATGCCCTGCAGCAACTCAAGCGCGCCTACCCCAAGAGCCGCGTGCTGATCCTGTCGATGCACACCGACCCGGAACTGATCATGTGCGCGCTGGAATCCGGCGCCCACGGCTACCTGCTCAAGGACACCACCGCCAACGAGCTGGAACACGCGCTCCTGGCCCTGCGCAACAACGAGCGCTATCTGAGCCCGGCGATTGCCCACACGGTGATCAACCAGGCGCTGGTGCGCAGCCAGGGTCCAACCCCGCCCGCGGGTCATAGCCACAACCTCACGGCGCGGCAGCTGGAAATTCTGCGCCTGATCGTACGCGGCAAGTCTACCCGGGAAATCGCCCACGGCCTGGGCCTGAGCATCAAGACCGTGGAAGCGCACCGCTCGCAGATCATGAAGCGCCTGCAGATTTTCGACGTGGCGGGCCTGGTGTTATTTGCGGTGCGCGAGCAGATCATCAGCCTGGACGACTAACGGCGAATCCACCGGCAGGTGCACACGCAAGGCCTTGGGCAAGGCCTCGAAGTGCAGGTCATCGCCCTCCAGCGGCTCGCCATCCAAGTTGATGTACAGGCCCTGCGCGACCTTGATATTCACCCATGGCAGGCGCGCCCGCACAAACATGGTGTCCAGGCCCCAGCCATTGCTCATCAGTTCTCGCAGAGTACCGACCACTTCCTGAGGCGCGGGCAGGATGCTGACATCCAGCAAGCCATCATCGGCCATGGCGCCTGGACATAGCTCATGCCCACCGCCCGCCCGGCGACCGTTGCCGATGCCCAGGGCGAGCAACTCGCCTTTCCAATGGAAGTCGGGGCCGTCCAGCTCGGCGTAGGCGGCCTTTAGCTCGCTGAACCGCGTCAAACCCGTGAACAGGTAGGCGGCGCCGCCCAGGACCTTCTTCAAGTCTTCAGAGGTATTGGCCGTGACTTGGCTGCCGAAACCGCCGGTGGCCATGTTGAGGAAGATTTGCCCGCCGACCTGGCCAAGGTCGATGGCCCTTGGCGGCACATCCAGCAGTGCCAGGGCCTGGGCGGGTTCCAGCGGCACGCCGGCAGCCTTGGCGAAGTCGTTGGCGGTGCCCAGGGGCATCAACACCAGGCTGGCGTCAGTCTTGGCCTGGGCCATGGCTTCGGCTACGTCGCGCAAGGTGCCGTCGCCGCCGCCGGCAATGATGTGGGTGTAGCCGTCGGCCAGGGCTTCGCTGACCAGACGTTGGGCATCGCCACCTTCCCAGGTGACCCGCACGGCCAGCTCCCCACCCTGCTCGCGCCGGGCCTGCACGGCGGAGCGTACGTCCTCGTTGAGGGCTTGCTTGCCGTGGAGGATCAACAGGGCTTTGGGGGTGGTCATGGGTGGGTTACTCCTGGATTCAAAGGTGCTCGGAAGATGTGGACCTTTGGCGAGGAAAAAAAAGCCATCGAATGGGAAAATAATTGGATGATTGAGTACATATCCGTTTTTTGGGTAACGGCTGCTTAGGGTGCCGCCCTTACGGCGGGTCACTTTTGGAAAAGAGCCCCAACACTCGGTGTGCCCGTAATCCGACAGTGATTTGGGGGGCGCCAAAGATCAAAAACAAAGCCAGAGCCAGAGCAGATTGATATCTACCTGATATAGGAGATCTAAATTGTGGGAGCGGGCTTGCTCGCGAAAGCGGTGGATCAGTTAGCCATGTAATCGCCGACACGCCACCTTCGCGAGCAAGCCCGCTCCCACATTTGAAACTGAGACCGGCTTCCAGAAACCGGTCGGCTACTAGGCCGCCGCGCTTCTGCTTGTGATCTAAGGCGCCCCGTCAAACGCGCAGGCCGAACGCACGCTTTGGAGTGAGGGCACACCGAGCCGAGGCGAGGTGCCGAGTGTTGGGGCGGAACCAATAGCAGCCGTTACCCAAATAATGGATATGCACTCAATCAGCTCTTATGCAACTTGCTCATCAATTGCGCCTCAGCCTGAGTCAACCCACACGACTGCGTCAGCTCATCCACCGTAGCCCCCATCCCCACCAGCTTGGCAGCCTGGGCAAACGAAAGACTCGAAGGATCCCGCTGCTCGATCTGCGCCAGCTTGTCCGGCAACGGCGCAAGAATCGCGCGCAGTTCATGCACCTCATCCCCCACCCTCACCGCACTCTGCTGGTAATGATCGACCCGCTTCACCAACTCAAGCACGCGCCGGTCACGCACAGCATCACGCTCAGCCTGCTGCAACAACCATTCGCGCTGCTGACGCACATAGCGCAACAGAAACGCCAAGGTCCCGGCCCACAACAGGGCCAGGACGATCACCGCAGCTTCAAGGAACAATCAGATGCTCTCCAGTTCCGACCATTCTTCTTCGCTCATCATCTTGTCCAGCTCAACCAGAATCAACAGTTCGTTGTTCTTGTTGCACACGCCCTGGATGAACTTGGCCGATTCCTCGTTGCCCACGTTCGGCGCGGTTTCCACTTCCGATTGGCGCAGGTAGACCACTTCCGCGACGCTGTCGACCATGATCCCGACCACTTGCTTGTCGGCTTCGATGATGACGATACGCGTGTTGTCGCTGACTTCGACCGTGCCCAGGCCAAAACGCTGGCGGGTGTCGATCACCGTCACCACGTTGCCGCGCAGGTTGATGATGCCCAGCACATAGCTTGGCGCACCGGGAACCGGAGCGATCTCGGTGTAGCGCAGCACTTCCTGCACGCGCATCACGTTAATACCGTAGGTTTCGTTGTCCAGTTTGAAGGTAACCCATTGCAGGATCGGATCATCCAAACCTTGTGCGGACGCTGACTTGTTCATATCTCTGACCCCTTCAAATGCCGATGTAGGCGGCGTGTGTACTTCTATTGGCCGCACGCGCGTGCGGCCCTTATTGTCCAATCAACTGCGTTTGTTCACTGGCATCGCCTTAACGGCACCGCTGGCGATCAACTCGGCCAGTTCGGCGACGTCGAGCAACGCGCACATATGTTCGATCACGGTGCCCGCCAGCCAAGGCCGTTGGCCTCGGTGGCTGCGCCATTTGATTTCGTTCGGGTCCAGGCGCAACGAGCGGCTGACTTGATGCACCGCCAACCCCCACTCGTAGCCCTGCACCGAGATCACGTATTGCAAGCCTTGGCGGAAGTCGTCGCGGTAGCGGTCGGGCATCACCCAGCGCGCAGTGTCCAGGACTTTCAGGTTGCCGGCCTGGCTGGGCAGGATGCCAAGAAACCACTCCGGTTGCCCGAACAACGGCGTCAGCTCCTGACCCTCCAGGGAATAGATCGAGCCTAGGCACACCAGCGGAACTGCCAGGGTCAAGCCGGCGACGTCGAACAGCAGGCATTCGAACGGTTCGGCAGCCCAGCTCGGGCGGTCATCACCGGCCACCGGCGGCGGCGTGATGCTCGGCGGCAGGTGCACTTCCACCACTGGCTCGACCACGGCAGGGGCAACCACCACCGGCGCCACCTGCGGTGTCATCGGCACCACGCTTCGCGCATCCCGGGCTTGCTCTTCCAACACCGCCAACTGGAATTCATCCAGTACGGCTTCTGGTTCAACAGCCGGTTCCAGTACCAGGATCGGTTCCGGAAATTCTTGCGCGGTCGCATCCTGCAACAAGGCATCCAGGTAGGATTCCAGTGCCAGTTGCGGCCGGGTCTTGAGTTCTACGGGACGGTTCATCACGCCACCTGCGCCACAAGTTGCTGCGACAGCAGGTGCTTGAGCAACGCACGGTAGGCCAGTACGCCGCGGCTTTTCGAGTCGAATTGCGACGGCGCGAGGCCGGCACGGCTGGCGTCACGCAGGCGCGTGTCCACCGGGATGTAGCCGTTCCAGATGGTGTCCGGGTAGGCATCGCGCAACACGCGCAGGGTGCCGAGGGAGGCCTGGGTACGCCGGTCGAACAAGGTCGGCACGATGCTGAACGGCAGCGCCTGTTTGCGCGAACGGTTGATCATCGCCAGGGTGCTGACCATGCGCTCCAGGCCTTTGACGGCCAAGTGCTCGGTTTGCACCGGGATCACCAACTGCTGGCTCGCCGCCAAGGCATTGACCATCAACACCCCCAGCAACGGCGGGCTGTCGATGATCGCGTAGTCGAAGTCCTGCCACAGTTGCGCCAGGGTCTTGGCGATCACCAGGCCCAACCCGCTCTGCCCCGGCGACTGGCGCTCAAGGGTGGCCAGGGCGGTGCTGGACGGCAGCAGGGAAATGCTTTCGTTACTGGTGGGCAGCAGCAGTTGCCCAGGCAAATCGGCCGGTACGCTGCCTTTGTGCAGGAACAGGTCGTAGTTGCTGTGTTCCAGCGCGTCCGGGTCATAGCCGAAATAGCTGGTCATGGAGCCATGGGGGTCCAGGTCCACCACAACCACGCGCTTGCCCGCCTCGGCCAGCAAGCCGGCTAAGGCGATAGAAGTGGTGGTCTTGCCGACTCCACCTTTTTGATTGGCAACTGCCCAGACTCTCATTCGGTTGGTTCCTCCCGGCAGGCACAGGCGCGACCGAGACATTGCATAGGGTTATTGAGCCGGCGACGGAGAATTGACGGCGCTCTGACGAACCGGCGGTTTTACAGGGGGCGGTGCAGTTTGTGTGCCAGCCCGCTTCAAGGCCGCATCCGGTGTTGCATTGGCGGTGCCGGTGCCAGTCAGGCTGCGACGCACATCCAGGTTGCGCGACACCACCAGCACCACCCGACGGTTCTTCGCGCGGCCCTCTGCCGTCGCGTTATTGGCCACCGGCTGGAACTCGCCATAGCCCACCGACGCCAGGCGTCCAGGGTTTATGCCCTGCATCGCCAACATGCGCACGATGCTTGAAGCGCGCGCCGAGGACAGCTCCCAGTTGGTCGGGTACTGCGCGGTGCTGATCGGGAAATTGTCGGTGAAGCCTTCGACATGGATCGGGTTTTCAAACGGCTTGAGGATCGCCGCCACCTTGTCGATGATGGTAAACGCTTGATCGCTCGGCAACGCGTCGGCGCTGGCAAACAGCAGGCTGGAATTGAGCTCGATCTCCACCCACAACTCGTTGCCGCGCACGGTCATCTGGTTGGAACTGATCAGGTCGCCAAACGCTGCGCTGATGTCATCGGCGATGCTTTTCAGCGGATCACTGGTGCCACCCACCCCGGCAGCGGTTTCATCGCTGTCGTTGACCAGCGGCTTGGCCGGGGTCACGGTCTTGGGTCGCTCCTCGCCGATGGGAATGGCCTTGAGCGAGCGGTCGGCGTCGTTGAACACGCCGATCAAGGCCTGGGAAATGACCTTGTACTTGCCTTCGTTGATCGACGAGATGGAGTACATCACCACGAAAAAGGCGAACAGCAGGGTAATGAAGTCCGCGTAGGACACCAGCCACCGCTCATGGTTGACGTGTTCTTCAGGCTCGCGACGGCGACGGCTCACAATGCATACCTCCCATCAATCCATGAAGCCCTGGAGCTTCAATTCGATGGAGCGCGGGTTCTCGCCCTCGGCAATCGACAAAATACCTTCCAACAACATTTCGCGGTAACGCGACTGGCGCATGGCGATCGACTTGAGTTTGCTCGCCACCGGCAACAACACCAGGTTGGCACTGGCCACGCCGTAGATGGTGGCGACAAACGCCACGGCAATACCGCTGCCCAGTTGCGAAGGGTCGGCCAGGTTGCCCATCACGTGGATCAGGCCCATCACCGCACCGATGATGCCGATGGTCGGCGCATAACCGCCCATGCTTTCAAAGACTTTGGCGGCGTTGATGTCGCGGCTTTCCTGGGTATAAAAATCCACTTCCAGGATGCTGCGGATCGCTTCCGGCTCGGCCCCGTCCACCAGCAATTGCAGGCCTTTGCGCGCGTAGCTGTCCGGCTCGGCATCGGCCACGCCTTCCAGCCCCAGCAGGCCTTCCTTGCGCGCGGTGAGACTCCAGTTGACTACACGGTCGATGCCGCCCGGCAGGTCGACACGTGGCGGGAAGATGATCCACACCAGAATCTGCATGGCACGCTTGAACGAGCTCAGGGGCGATTGCAACAACGCAGCACCCACGGTGCCACCGATCACGATCAGCGCCGCCGGGCCGTTGGCCAGGGCGCCGAGGTGGCCGCCTTCAAGGTAGTTGCCGCCAATGATCGCGACAAACGCCATGATGATGCCGATCAGGCTCAGGACATCCATCAGAGGCAGGCCTCCACCAGATGCTTGCCGATGTCGTCCAGGCTGTAGACAGCGTCAGCCAGGTCGGCCTTGACGATGGCCATGGGCATGCCGTAGATCACGCAGCTGGCTTCGTCCTGGGCCCAGATGGCGCTGCCGCCTTGCTTGAGCAGGCGCGCGCCTTCACGGCCGTCGGCGCCCATGCCGGTAAGCACCACCGCCAGAACTTTGTCGCCGTAGGACTTGGCCGCCGATCCGAAGGTGATATCCACGCATGGCTTGTAGTTCAGACGCTCGTCACCCGGCAGGATTTTGATCGCGCCGCGGCCGTCCACCATCATCTGCTTGCCACCCGGCGCCAGCAGCGCCAGACCCGGACGCAGGATGTCGCCATCCTCGGCTTCCTTGACGCTGATGCGGCACAGTTTGTCCAGGCGCTCGGCAAAGGCCTTGGTGAACGCAGCGGGCATGTGCTGGATCAGCACGATCGGCGCCGGGAAGTTGGCCGGCAACTGGGTCAATACGCGTTGCAGGGCAACCGGGCCGCCCGTGGACGTACCGATGGCGACCAGCTTATAGGCTTTGCGCTTGGGTGCAGGCGAATACGCCGCCGCAGGTGCAGCCGTACGTACCGGCGGCGCCGCAGGCCGTGCAACCGGCGCAGGCGCCGGGCGACTATACGAAGAACTGGTGGGAGCAGCAGGCGCAGCAACGGGTGCTGGCGCAGGCGCACTGAACAGGCTACGACGGTTACTGCGCGAAATGCTGTGCACCTTCTCGCACAGCATCTGCTTGACCTTCTCGGGGTTGCGCGAGATGTCTTCGAAATTCTTCGGCAGAAAATCCACCGCGCCGGCGTCCAGCGCATCCAGGGTGACCCGGGCGCCTTCGTGAGTCAGCGAGGAGAACATCAACACCGGGGTCGGGCAACGTTGCATGATGTGCCGGACTGCCGTGATGCCATCCATCATCGGCATCTCGTAGTCCATGGTGATCACGTCCGGTTTCAACGCAATGGCTTGATCAATCGCCTCTTTGCCGTTGGTGGCCGTGCCGACCACCTGGATGCTTGGATCGGCGGAAAGAATTTCCGAGACGCGGCGACGGAAGAAACCCGAATCGTCCACCACCAGGACCTTGACTGCCATAAACACTCCGTTAGGCGGGGCGGGCACTACCGCCCTGCCCCACCAGAATCAAATACGCCGAGCGGCGTAACGCTTGAGCATGCTCGGAACATCGAGAATCAGCGCGATCCGGCCGTCACCGGTAATGGTCGCACCCGACATGCCCGGGGTTCCCTGCAGCATTTTGCCCAAAGGCTTGATGACCACTTCTTCCTGGCCCACCAGTTGATCGACCACGAAGCCGATGCGCTGGGTGCCCACCGAAAGAATCACCACATGGCCTTCGCGCTGCTCTTCATGCTTGGCCGATGCCACCAGCCAGCGCTTGAGGTAGAACAGTGGCAATGCCTTGTCGCGCACGATCACCACTTCCTGGCCGTCCACCACATTGGTGCGCGACAGGTCGAGGTGGAAGATCTCGTTGACGTTGACCAGCGGGAAAGCGAAGGCCTGGTTGCCCAGCATCACCATCAGGGTTGGCATGATCGCCAAGGTCAACGGCACCTTGATGACGATCTTCGAGCCCTGGCCCTTGGTCGAGTAGATGTTGATCGAGCCGTTGAGCTGGCTGATCTTGGTCTTCACCACGTCCATGCCGACGCCACGGCCGGACACGTCGGAAATCTCGGTCTTGGTCGAGAAGCCCGGGGCGAAGATCAGGTTGTAGCACTCGCTATCGGTCAGGCGGTCGGCGGCGTCCTTGTCCATCACGCCACGCTTGACCGCGATATTGCGCAATATCGCCGGGTCCATGCCCTTGCCGTCGTCAGTGATCGACAACAGGATGTGGTCGCCCTCTTGCTCCGCCGCCAGGATCACTTTGCCGTTGCGGGACTTGCCCGAGGCTTCGCGTTCTTCCGGGGTTTCCACGCCGTGGTCGACAGCGTTGCGCACCAAGTGGACCAGCGGGTCGGCCAGGGCCTCGACAAGGTTCTTGTCGAGGTCGGTTTCTTCACCCACCAGTTCCAGGTTGATTTCTTTCTTCAACTGGCGTGCCAGGTCACGAACCAGGCGCGGGAAGCGGCCGAAGACTTTCTTGATCGGCTGCATCCGGGTTTTCATCACGGCGGTCTGCAGGTCGGCGGTCACCACGTCGAGGTTCGACACGGCCTTTTGCATGGCTTCATCGCCGCTGCTCAGGCCCAGGCGCACCAGGCGGTTACGCACCAGTACCAGTTCGCCGACCATGTTCATGATGTCGTCCAGGCGTGCGGTATCAACGCGCACGGTGGTTTCGGCTTCACTGGCGGGTTTATCGGCAACCGGTGCGGCGGCGGCACGTGCCGGAGCAGGTGCGGCAGCCGGCGCAGGTTTGGCCGCTGGTGCAGGGGCAGGCGCTGCAGCTTTGGCGGCAACCGGAGCAGCCGTGGCAACCGTCGCCGCTGGGGCCACTTCGCTGAACTTGCCCTTGCCGTGCAGTTCGTCCAGCAGCGATTCGAACTCATGATCGGAGATCAGGCCGTCGCCGGCCGGTGCTGCACTGGCCGCGGCAGGCGCTGCGGCCGTGGCGGCGACTTCCGGCAAGGCGTCGGCCACGAAGGTGCCCTTGCCGTGCAGTTGGTCGAGCAACGCTTCGAATTCGTCGTCGGTGATATCGGTGTTGGCATTGGCGGTCGGTGCTGCCGGCGCTTCCGACACAGCGGCAGGTGTCACGGCGTCGGCCGCGAACTGGCCTTTGCCATGCAACTGGTCAAGCAGGGATTCGAACTCAGCGTCAGTGATGTCTTCGCTGGTTGGCGCGGCAACAGCCGCAGCCGGTGCTTCTGCCTCGGCCTTCACGGCACTGAGGGAGTTAAGCAACTGCTCGAATTCGCTGTCGGTCACATCCGGCTCGGCCTCAGCCACTGGCTCGGGTGCTGCTTCTGCTACCGGCGCAGCCGACAGGTCGGCGGGCTCCGCATAACGTGCCAGCGCAGCCAACAGTTCCGGAGTGGCCGCGGTGATCGGGGCACGTTCGCGGACTTCGCTGAACATGCCGTTGACCGCATCCAGTGCTTCGAGAATCACGTCCATCAATTCCGAATCAACGTGACGCTCACCCTTGCGCAGGATGTCGAACACGTTCTCGGCAATGTGGCAGCATTCCACCAGCTCATGGAGCTGGAGGAAGCCGGCGCCCCCTTTTACAGTGTGAAAACCGCGAAAAATTGCATTGAGCAGGTTCGCATCATCCGGTCGGCTTTCCAGCTCGACCAGTTGCTCGGACAACTGCTCTAAAATTTCGCCGGCCTCTACAAGGAAATCCTGAAGGATTTCTTCATCGGCGCCGAAGCTCATGTGGGTGCTCCTTAGAAGCCTAAACTGGATAACAGGTCATCAACATCATCTTGACCCGATACAACGTCTTCACGTTTATCGGCATGAATCTGCGGACCTTCACCCTTGGCGAGATGTTTTTTTGGATCTTTTTCCGAGAGGATCGCTTCGCGGTCATGTTCAATGCCGGCAAAACGGTCAACCTGGCCTGCCATAAGCACCAATTTGAGCAAGTTGCTTTCCACTTCGGTGACCAACTGGGTCACACGCTTGATCACCTGACCGGTGAGGTCCTGGTAATCCTGGGCGAGCAGAATGTCGTTGAGGTTGCTGGAAACCGTGCGGTTTTCCTGCTCGCTGCGTGACAAGAACCCTTCGACCCGACGCGCCAACTCACGAAACTCTTCAGCGCCGACTTCGCGGCGCATGAAACGGCCCCAGTCGTTGCTCAGGGCCTGGGCTTCGTTGGCCATACCGTTGACCAGAGGCGTGGCGTTTTCCACCAGGTCCATGGTGCGGTTGGCCGCTGCCTCAGTCAGCCTGACCACATAGGACAGGCGTTCGGTGGCATCAGTGATCTGCGAGATTTCCTCAGCCTGGGGCATGTGTGGGTCAATCTGGAAATTGACGATCGCACTGTGCAGCTCGCGTGTGAGCTTGCCCACTTCCTGGTACAGGCCGCGATCACGGGTCTGGTTGAGCTCATGGATCAACTGCACCGCGTCGCCGAACTGACCTTTTTCAAGGCTTTCGACCAACTGGTGAGCATGCTTTTTCAGGGTCGACTCGAAGTCGGCCTGCGATGATTCTTTATGCTCCATAGCTCCCCCGTGGCAGCATCAATGACCGATGCGGTCGAAGATTTTTTCAATCTTCTCTTTCAAGGCCAATGCAGTGAATGGCTTGACCACGTAACCGTTTACCCCAGCTTGGGCGGCTTCGATGATCTGCTCACGCTTGGCTTCGGCGGTCACCATCAGCACAGGCAGGCCGCGCAGCTTTTCGTCAGCACGTACGTGGCGCAGCAAGTCGATACCGGTCATGCCCGGCATGTTCCAGTCCGTTACCAGAAAGTCGATGCTCCCGCTGTTGAGGATCGGAATGGCCGTAATGCCGTCATCCGCCTCGACCGTGTTAGTGAACCCAAGGTC
Source organism: Pseudomonas simiae (assembly GCF_000934565.1). Lineage (NCBI taxonomy): Bacteria > Pseudomonadati > Pseudomonadota > Gammaproteobacteria > Pseudomonadales > Pseudomonadaceae > Pseudomonas > Pseudomonas simiae. The sequence goes on from NZ_CP010896.1 coordinate 4,355,804, forward strand.
ACGCAACAGGTTTTTTATGATCCGCCGCATCGTTGAGAAGTCATCAACGATGAGGATTTTCATGTTCTTGTCCAATTCGACCTCCAAGCAGTCTTAAACGCGCCCAGCACCTGGACGCGCCATTTCAATCAACAGGCATTACACAAAAAGGACTGCCGAGGGCACCACGGGTCGAACCCGCGAAGGCTGGTCGCCCTCACGGTCTCGTCTGCAGTGTCCCCACACTGCCTGTCAGCGCGCTCGCCACTCTCCCAAACGCCCCCGCAAGCGGGCTGCGCACTGGCTGTGCAACTGGCTGACCCGCGACTCGCTGACCCCCAGGACCTCACCGATTTCCTTGAGGTTCAGCTCTTCGTCGTAGTACAACGCCAACACCAGTCGCTCACGCTCCGGCAAATTGGCAATCGCGTCCGCCAACGCCCCCTGGAAACGCTCATCTTCCAGGTCACGCGATGGCTCCATATGAGCGCTCGCGCCGTCCTCGTGCAGCCCTTCGTGTTCGCCGTCCTGCAACAGGTCGTCGAAACTGAACAGGCGGCTGCCCAAGGTATCGTTCAAAATCCCGTAGTAATCGTCGAGACTCAATTGGAGTTCGGCCGCAACTTCGTGATCTTTAGCGTCGCGACCGGTTTTTGCTTCAATTGCGCGAATTGCGTCACTGACCATGCGCGTATTGCGATGCACCGAACGCGGCGCCCAGTCACCTTTACGCACCTCATCAAGCATCGCGCCACGGATACGGATCCCCGCATACGTCTCGAAACTCGCGCCCTTGCTCGCGTCATATTTGGTCGACACTTCGAGCAGGCCGATCATGCCCGCCTGGATCAGGTCTTCGACCTGGACGCTGGCCGGCAGGCGTGCCAGCAGGTGGTAGGCAATGCGCTTGACCAAGGGCGCGTAGCGCTCGATCAACTCGCCCTGACTGTCACGGGCAGACCTCTTGTAAGCGTTGTAGCCAGTCGCTGTCATAGCACGGGTCCTGCGCTCGTCTGATGCACCAATCGCTCGACGAAAAACTCCAGATGCCCCCGTGGGTTGGCGGGCAACGGCCAGGTATCGACCTTCTGGGCAATAGCCTTGAACGCCAATGCGCACTTGGAACGAGGGAACGCTTCGTAGACTGCACGCTGCTTTTGCACAGCCTTGCGCACACACTCGTCGTAGGGCACTGCGCCGACGTATTGTAAGGCGACATCGAGGAAACGATCCGTGACCTTGGTCAACTTGGCGAACAGGTTGCGCCCTTCCTGCGGGCTCTGGGCCATGTTGGCCAAGACGCGGAAGCGGTTCATGCCGTAGTCACGGTTAAGCAGTTTGATCAGGGCGTAGGCGTCGGTGATCGAGGTGGGTTCGTCGCAGACCACCAGCAACACTTCCTGCGCGGCGCGCACGAAGCTGACCACGGACTCGCCGATCCCGGCGGCGGTGTCAATCACCAGCACGTCGAGGTTATCGCCGATATCACTGAACGCCTGGATGAGGCCGGCATGCTGCGCCGGGCTCAGGTGCACCATGCTCTGGGTGCCCGAGGCAGCCGGCACGATGCGGATGCCACCGGGGCCCTGCAGCAGCACATCGCGCAGCTCGCAGCGGCCCTCGATCACATCGGCAAGGGTATGTTTGGGCGTCAGCCCCAGCAGAACGTCGACGTTCGCCAGGCCCAGGTCAGCATCCAACAGCATGACGCGACGGCCAAGCTCTGCCAGGGCCAGGGACAAATTCACTGACACGTTAGTTTTCCCGACGCCACCTTTGCCGCCGGTCACCGCGATCACCTGTACGGGATGCATGCTGCCCATTTTATTTCTTTACCTTGTCTTGCTTAGACGCAGGCTACATGGCTTGGCCGCGTGAATCGCTTGCAGACCATCGATGTAGGTACATTTCACGGTGTTCATCCTGCCCTCAACCGACCCGTTTTGCCGGGTTGTGATAAAGGTCGGCGAACATATCAGCCATCGCTTCCTCGCTAGGCTCTTCTTGCATTTGCACGCTGACTGCACGGCTGACCAACTGATGACGGCGCGGTAGATGCAGATCATCGGGGATCCGCGGCCCGTCGGTCAGGTAAGCGACCGGCAATTCATGACTGATGGCCAGGCTCAGCACCTCGCCCAGGCTCGCGGTTTCGTCGAGCTTGGTGAGGATGCAACCGGCCAGGCCGCAGCGTTTGTAGCTGTGATACGCAGCGGTAAGAACCTGTTTCTGGCTGGTGGTTGCAAGCACCAGGTAGTTTTTCGATTTGATGCCACGTCCGGCCAGGCTTTCAAGCTGCATGCGCAATGCCGGGTCGCTGGCTTGCAGGCCGGCGGTATCGATCAATACCACGCGTTTGCGCAACAGCGGGTCGAGGGCGTTGGCCAGGGACTGGCCCGGGTCGACGTGAGTCACCGATACATTGAGAATACGGCCCAGCGTCTTGAGCTGCTCCTGGGCACCAATACGGTAGCTGTCCATGCTCACCAGCGCGATATTCTGTGCGCCGTATTTGAGTACGTAACGGGCCGCCAGCTTGGCCAGGGTGGTGGTCTTGCCCATGCCGGCAGGGCCGACCATGGCGATCACACCGCCCTCTTCCAATGGTTCGATTTCCGGGGTGACAATCATCCGTGCCAGGTGGGCCAGCAACATGCGCCAAGCCTGGCGAGGCTCTTCGATTTCGGTGGTCAAGGCCAGCAGGTCGCGGGACAACGGGCCGGACAAGCCGATACGTTGCAGGCGCCGCCACAGGTTGGCCTGTTGCGGCTTGCTGCCTTGCAGCTGGTTCCAGGCCAACGAGCCAAGCTGCACTTCCAGCAGCTCACGCAGGCCATTGAGTTCAAAGCGCATCGAGTCGAACACCCGCTGGTCAACCGCAGGCGCCGGAGCAGGCGCAGAAGGACGTGGCGGTTCTTTGAAGGTCGGCTCGACCAGCGGCTCGGAAGCGGTCAGCGGCAGGCCGGCGAACAACTGGCGATTAGTGGTGGCATCGCTGTCGCCGCGCATGCTCAGTTCCGCCTGGGCCGAGACAATGCGTGAAGCAGTCTTGCGCAGCTCGTCTTCGAGCTCCATGTTCGGCACACGCGGCGCCAGGGCCTGGGGGGTGTAATCCAGGGCAGCCGTCAGCTCGACACCGCCGGCAATACGACGGTTTCCGATAATCGCGGCGTCAGCGCCCAGCTCATCACGAACCAGTTTCATGGCCTGACGCATATCGGCGGCGAAAAAACGCTTCACTTGCATAACCCACTACCCTCAGCCATTGGGGCCTACTGTCGCGACGATAGTCACTTGCTTGTTGTCAGGAATTTCCTGATAAGCCAAAACGTGCAAATTCGGTACTGCCAGGCGTCCAAACCGCGACAACATCGCCCGGACGGGGCCTGCCACCAGCAGAATCACCGGTTGGCCCTGCATTTCCTGGCGCTGTGCGGCGTCGATCAACGAACGCTGCAGCTTCTCAGCCATGCTTGGCTCCAGCAGAACGCCCTCTTCCTGGCCTTGTCCTGCCTTCTGAATACTATTGAGCAATATTTGTTCCAACCTTGGTTCCAAGGTGATCACAGGCAGCTCGGAGTCAAGCCCTACAATGCTTTGGACGATTGCACGCGACAATCCGACGCGCACCGCGGCCACCAGGGCGGCAGTATCTTGACTCTTGGCGGCATTGTTGGCGATGGCCTCGGCAATGCTGCGGATGTCCCGTACCGGCACCTGTTCGGCCAGCAACGCCTGCAACACCTTGAGCAACTGCGACAGCGACAGCACACCCGGCACCAGCTCTTCGGCCAGTTTCGGCGACGCTTTGGCCAGCAAACCCATCAATTGCTGGACTTCCTCATGGCCAATCAGCTCATGGGAGTGCTTGTACAGGATCTGGTTGAGGTGGGTGGCGACCACGGTGCTGGCGTCCACCACGGTGTAGCCGAGGGATTGTGCCTGGCTGCGCTGGCTGATTTCGATCCACACCGCGTCCAGGCCAAAAGCCGGATCTTTGGCGGTAATACCGTTGAGGCTGCCGAACACCTGCCCTGGGTTGATCGCCAGTTCGCGGTCTGGGTAGATCTCGGCTTCGGCCAGGATCACGCCCATGAGGGTCAGGCGATAGGCACTTGGAGCCAGGTCGAGGTTGTCGCGAATGTGCACGGTGGGCATCAAAAAGCCCAGGTCCTGGGACAGCTTCTTGCGCACGCCCTTGATCCGCGCGAGCAATTGGCCGCCCTGGTTGCGGTCCACCAGCGGGATCAGGCGGTAGCCGACTTCCAGGCCGATCATGTCGATCGGGGTCACGTCATCCCAGCCCAGCTCCTTGGTTTCCTGAGCGCGGGCCGGGGATGGCAGCAGTTCCTGCTGGCGCGCGATCTCTTGCTGGGCCTGGACCTTGACCGCATTCTGCTTTTTCCAGAACAGGTAAGCACCGCCAGCCGCCATGGCTGCCATGCTCAGGAACGACACGTGGGGCATGCCCGGTACAATACCCATGATCGCCATGATGCCCGCCGCCACGGCCAAGGCCTTGGGCGAGGCAAACATCTGCCGGCTGATCTGCTTGCCCATGTCTTCGGAGCCCGAAGCACGAGTCACCATGATCGCCGCAGCTGTAGATAACAACAGTGATGGCAATTGCGCCACTAAACCGTCACCGATGGTCAGCAGGGCGTACACCTTGCCCGCATCGCCGAAGGTCATGCCGTGCTGGAAGATACCCACGGCCATACCGCCGATGAGGTTGATGAACAGAATCAGCAGGCCGGCGATGGCATCACCGCGCACGAACTTGCTGGCACCGTCCATGGAACCGTAGAACTCGGCTTCCTGGGCCACTTCCAGGCGGCGCGACTTGGCTTGGTTCTGGTCGATCAGGCCGGCGTTGAGGTCAGCGTCGATCGCCATCTGCTTGCCGGGCATCGCATCGAGGGTAAACCGCGCGCTCACCTCGGAAATCCGCCCGGCGCCCTTGGTTACTACCACGAAGTTGATGATCATCAGGATCGCGAACACCACGATACCGACCACGTAGTTACCGCCGATCACCACCTCACCGAAGGCCTGGATCACCTTACCGGCGGCAGCGTGACCGTCCTGACCGTGGAGCATGACCACACGGGTGGACGCGACGTTGAGCGCCAGTCGCAGCAGGGTCGCCACCAGCAGAATGGTCGGAAATACGGCGAAATCCAAGGGCCGCAGGGCGTACACGCAGACCAGCAGTACCACGACGGAAAGGGCAATGTTGAAGGTGAAGAACACGTCCAGCAGGAACGGCGGCATCGGCAACATCATCATTGCCAGCATCACCAGCAACAACAACGGCACACCCAGATTGCCTCGCGAGAGGTCAGTCAGGGTCGTCCGGGCCGTGCCGAGCATTTGAGAGCGATCCACCACCGGTATTCCTCGTTTCCTTGAAGCAAAGTTTTGACGCGGTCAGACGTCTTGCAGGTGGTATTGCAAGAAGCCTTCCAACTTTTGTTTTCCCGGTTACATCGCTTTCGGCTTGAGCGTTGACGAGCTCACAAGCAACCGCCCCCCCCCCCCAAAAAAAAGTGTAAATCGATTCAAATGTGGGAGCGGGCTTGCTCGCGAAGGCGGAGGGTCAGCCAGCACATCTGGCGACTGATCGTCAGCATTCGCGAGCAAGCCCGCTCCCACATTTTGGATTTGTGTCCGCCTGCTGCTACAGCGGAAATGTCCGACAAGGTGTTGAGGCGGCCCCTGGGAAAGCCGCTAACTAGTCTCCGTACACCCAGTCGACGCTTTTTTAGCGCCTACTGAAACAATCATGAAGTTCATAGGACGCGGACGTTTTCAGCCTGAGCACCTTTGGCGCCTTGGGTAACTTCGAACTCTACTTTTTGCCCCTCTTCAAGGGTCTTGAAACCGTCGCTCTTGATGGCCGAATAGTGGACAAAAACATCAGCGCTGCCATCGTCAGGGGTAATAAACCCAAACCCCTTCTCCGCGTTAAACCATTTCACCGTGCCTGTTGCCATTACCGTTGTCCTCACATCTCATTCAAGGACGTGCGGGACAACTGTGGCGTCTAACGCATACACGCCACAGGGTCGGTGGATCATGCGAAATTCCACTTGCTGGCCCACGGCAAGCCAAATGCAGCGTGAACCGAAGAGATCCACTTGCACGTCGTCCTCACCTTCCAGGGCAATCCAACCTTTCCCTGTCTTGCGGTCATAAGATTTGACTGTGCCTCTGAACACCTTCAAAACCACCTCTCCCTGCATCTTGTTTACCGCCTGCGCGCAGTGCTGGTTGTAGTAGAACTGCGAGACGCAGAGGATGACTACTGTCAAAGTTGACAGGTAGACGGGCGATCAGGAGGAATGGTAAGGCGGAGCCGATCAGGAATCGCGGCGCAGGTCCGGCGGGATTGGCAGATCCTTGAGCGGGTCAGGCCGCTTGCCCTTGCCCGCGCGGTACTGGCGGATCTGATAGACATACGCCAGCACCTGGGCCACGGCCAGGTAGAGTCCGGCCGGGATTTCCTGGTCCAGGTCAGTGGAATAGAAGATCGACCGCGCCAGTTCCGGCGATTCCAGCAGCAGGATGTCATTGGCCACGGCGATTTCGCGGATTTTCAGCGCGGTAAAGTCGCTGCCCTTGGCCAGCAGCATCGGCGCGCCACCCTTCTCCGGGTCGTACTTGAGGGCTACCGCATAGTGGGTCGGGTTGGTGATGACCACGTCGGCGTCGGGCACCGCGGCCATCATCTTGCGCTGGGACATTTCGCGCTGCAGCTGGCGAATACGCTGTTTGACCTCTGGGCGACCTTCCTGGTCCTTGTGCTCGTCGCGCACTTCCTGCTTGGTCATCAGCAATTTCTTGTGGCTTTCCCACAGCTGGATCGGCGCATCCACGGCAGCAATGATGATCAGCCCGGCGGCCATCCACAACGCGCTCCACCCCACCACTTGCACGCTGTGGATGATTGCCGACTCCAGCGGTTCATGGGCGATGCGCAGCAGGTCGTCGATGTCGGACGACAACACCATCAGCGCCACAAACAGGATCAGAATGAATTTGGCCAGGGCCTTGAGCAACTCCACCAGGGCCTTGGTGGAAAACATGCGCTTGAGCCCCGCAGCAGGGTTCATCCGACTGAACTTGGGCGCCATGCTGCCGGCGGCGAACAGCCAGCCACCCAGGGCGACCGGGCCGATCAGTGCAGCCAGCAGCAAGGTGATCAGAATCGGTTGTACCGCCAGGATCGCGATCTTGCCCGAGTGCAGCAGGTATTGGCCCATGGCATCGGGATTGAGCAACACGTCGCGGGGCAAAGTGAAGTTGTGCTTCATCAACTCCATCAGGTCCAGCGCCAGGCCGCCACCGTAGATCAGCAAGGCGCCGGCACCCGCCATCATGGTGGCAACGGTATTCAGCTCTTTGGAGCGCGCAATCTCGCCCTTTTCCCTGGAGTCTTTTTTGCGTTTCTCCGTGGGGTCTTCTGTTTTGTCCTGACCACTCTCGCTCTCGGCCATGGCTCAGCGCGCCCGTGCCAGATCACGTAAGAACTGCAAGGCGTCGGTCGCCAGCGGTTGATACTGATTGAGAATGTCGGCCAGGCCGACCCAGAAAATCCCCATGCCCAATACCAGGGTCAACGGGAAGCCAATCGAGAAGATGTTCAATTGCGGCGCTGCACGGGTCATCACGCCGAACGCGATGTTGACCACCAGCAACGCGGTAATCGCCGGCAACACCAGCAACAGCGACGCGCCGAATACCCAACCCAGGCGTCCGACGACCTCCCAGAAGTGATTGACCACCAACCCCGACCCTACCGGCAAGGTGGTGAAGCTTTCGGTCATCACCTCGAACGCCACCAGATGGCCATTCATCGCCAGGAACAGCAAGGTCACCAGCATGGTCAGGAATTGACCGATTACCGCCGCCGACACACCGTTAGTAGGGTCGACCATGGAGGCGAAGCCCATGCCCATCTGGATCGAGATGATTTGGCCGGCCACCACAAAGGCCTGGAAAAACAGCGTCAGGGAAAAGCCCATCAGCGCGCCGATCAGGATCTGCTCGGCAATCAACAGCAACGCACTGAGATCGATGGCATTGACCGGCGGCATCGGCGGTAAGCCCGGCACGATCACCACGGTAATCGCCACCGCAAAGTACAGGCGCACGCGGCGTGGTACGAGGGTGGTACCAAACACCGGCATGGCCATCAACATCGCCGTCACCCGGAACATTGGCAGGATGAAAGACGCCACCCAGGTGCTGATCTGGGTGTCGGTCAACGCCAGCAACGACTGCATCAGGTCAGCCGATCAACTGCGGAATACTGCCGTACAACTGCAGGATGTATTCCATGAATGTCTGCACCAGCCAAGGGCCGGCCACGATCAGGGTAACCAGCATCACCAGCAGACGCGGCAAAAAGCTCAAGGTCTGTTCGTTGATCTGGGTCGCGGCCTGGAACATCGCCACCAGCAGGCCCACCAACAGGCTTGGCACTACCAGCACGGCGACCATCACGGTGGTCAGCCACAGCGCTTCACGGAACAGGTCGACAGCTACTTCTGGCGTCATCGCGCTATACCCCGCCGAAACTGCCGGCCAGGGTGCCGATAATCAGCGCCCAGCCGTCCACCAGCACAAACAGCATGATCTTGAACGGCAACGAAATGATCAGCGGCGACAGCATCATCATACCCATGGCCATCAGCACGCTCGCCACCACCAGGTCGATGATCAGGAACGGGATGAAGATCATGAAACCGATCTGGAATGCGGTCTTCAATTCCGACGTGACGAACGCCGGCACCAGGATCGTCAGCGGCGCCTGATCCGGCGTAGCGATGTCGGTCCGCTTGGACAGGCGCATGAACAGTTCAAGGTCGCTGGAGCGGGTCTGCGACAGCATAAAGTCCTTGATCGGGCCCTGGGCCTTGTCGATTGCGTCCTGGGCGGTCATTTTTTCCGCCAGGTAAGGTTGCAGGGCTTGCTGGTTCACCTTGTCGAACACCGGCGCCATGATGAACAGCGTCAGGAACAGGGCCATGCCGGTGAGGATCTGGTTCGACGGCGTCTGCTGCAGGCCCAGGGCCTGGCGCAGGATCGAGAACACGATGATGATCCGCGTGAAGCTGGTCATCAGCATGACGAACGCCGGGATAAAGCTCAGCGCCGTCATGATCAGCAGGATCTGCAGGCTGACCGAGTATTCCTGCGCGCCGGTCGCGTTGGTCCCCAGCGTAATCGCCGGGATCGACAACGGGTCGGCGCCAAACGCCAATGGCGCCGCCAGCAACAGCATGAGCGTCAATAAAACGCGCATTACTTCTTATCCTTCTGATCCTTGCCCAGCAATTCCATCAGGCGCTGGGCGAATTCTGGCGTGGCGGGCGGGTTCTGATCCACGCTCACCGGGGTCTTGAGCACATGCAGCGGGGTAATGCGACCGGGTGTGATGCCCAGCAGGATCTGCTCCTCGCCCACTTGCACCAGCACCAGCCGATCACGCGGGCCGAGGGCGCGGGAACCGATCATCTCGATCACCTGGCCGTTGCCCGGCCCCACGCGCTGCACGCGGCGCAGCAACCACGCCAGTGCGAAGATCAAACCCACCACCAGCAACAGGCCCAGCACCAACTGGGTCAATTGCCCGCCGATACCGCTGCTTACCACCGGCGCAGCCGCGGCGGTCGCGTGCGCGGCCGGTTCAGCCGCCAGGGCGCTCAATGGCAGCGCCAGAAACAGTCCCGCCATCGAATACTTCATATCAGCGCAACTTCTTGATGCGTTCGCTCGGGCTGATCACGTCGGTCAGGCGGATGCCGAACTTCTCGTTGACCACCACCACTTCTCCGTGGGCAATCAGGGTGCCGTTGACCAGCACGTCCAGCGGTTCGCCGGCCAAGCGGTCCAACTCGATCACCGAGCCCTGGTTGAGTTGCAGCAGGTTGCGAATGTTGATTTCGGTGCTGCCGACTTCCATGGAGATCGACACCGGGATGTCGAGGATCACATCCAGGTTCGGGCCGTCGAGGGTCACCGGTTCGTTGTTTTTCGGCACGCTGCCGAATTCTTCCATCGGCAGGCGGTTGCCGGCCGGCGCGGTGGCGGCGTCAGCGGCCAGCAGCGCGTCAATGTCGTCCTGGCCGACATCGCCGGTTTCTTCCAAGGCTGCCGCCCATTCGTCAGCCAGGGCCTGGTCTTCGGCGGAAGTGTTTTCGTGTTCGGTAGCCATTACATGTCCTCGGCGGAGCAAACATTCATAAATTAATTAGGGCGAATCAGCGACGGTTGATCGGCTCGACCACTTGCAGTGCCAGGTTGCCCTTGTGGGAACCGAGCTTGACCTTGAACGACGGCACGCCGTTGGCGCGCATGATCATTTCTTCCGGCAATTCGACGGGGATGATGTCCCCCGGCTGCATGTGCAAAATATCGCGCAGGCGCAATTGGCGACGGGCCACGGTGGCGCTCAGTGGAACGTCGACGTCCAGCAGGTCTTCGCGCAGAGCCTTGACCCAGCGTTCGTCCTGGTCGTCCAGGTCGGACTGGAAACCGGCGTCGAGCATCTCGCGCACCGGCTCGATCATCGAGTAAGGCATGGTCACGTGCAGGTCGCCGCCACCGCCATCGAGTTCGATGTGGAAGGTCGACACCACGATGGCTTCGCTGGGTCCGACGATGTTGGCCATGGCCGGGTTCACTTCCGAGTTGATGTACTCGAAATTGACTTCCATGATCGCCTGCCAGGCTTCTTTCAAGTCGATGAAAGCCTGTTCCAGCACCATGCGCACCACACGCAGTTCGGTAGGCGTGAACTCACGCCCTTCGATCTTGGCGTGACGGCCGTCGCCACCGAAGAAGTTGTCCACCAGCTTGAACACCAGTTTGGCATCGAGGATGAACAGCGCGGTGCCGCGCAGCGGCTTGATCTTGACCAGGTTGAGGCTGGTGGGCACGTACAGCGAGTGCACGTACTCGCCGAACTTCATCACCTGCACGCCGCCCACCGCCACGTCCGCCGAACGGCGCAGCATGTTGAACATGCTGATGCGGGTGTAACGGGCGAAACGTTCGTTGATCATCTCCAGGGTCGGCATGCGCCCACGGACGATACGATCCTGGCTGGTGAGGTCATAACTTTTGACGCTGCCGGGCTCGGCAGCCATTTCGGTCTGTACCAGACCATCGTCGACGCCATGCAGCAGCGCGTCGATTTCATCCTGGGACAGCAGGTCTTGCACGGCCATGTCGTGATCCTACTGCAATACGAAGTTAGTGAAGAGCGCCTGCTCGACCACGACTTTGCCGAGTTCCTTCTGGGCCACTTCCTGCACGCTGGCCGTGACCTTCTGGCGCAGCATTTCCTGGCCCACCGGGGTGGCAAGTGTGTCGAAGGCCTGACTGGAGAACAGCATCACCAGGTTGTTGCGGATCACTGGCATGTGCACCTTGAGGGCGTCCAGGTCCGACTGGTTGCGGGCGAGCAACGTGATGCTCACCTGCAGGTAACGCTGACGACCGTTCTGATTGAAGTTGGCGACAAAGGCCGGAAGCATCGGCTCGAAGATTGCCGGTTGCTTGACGTTACTGGCGGTTTCGGCAGCGGGTGCCGGCTTGCTGGCATTGCTGTGCATAATGTACCAAGTGCCGCCGACCGAGGCGCCGATGGCCAGGAGCAGGCCCACGACTATCAACAGGATAAGCTTGAGCTTACCTTTGCCTGCGGGTGCTTTTGCTGCGTCGTCGCTCTTCGCCATGCCAATAATCCGTCACTATTCGGGAATTCATAGATCTACGGAAAGGCAAGAGCAAGTGTTATGCCAGAGTTGTCTGGTGGATTTGGAAGAGGGCTACGATATTGGCCATGGAACAGGTCCCATGCGGGAGCGGGCTTGCTCGCGAAAGCAATAGGTCAGTCGACTGATTCAGCGACTGATACACCGCTTTCGCGAGCAAGCCCGCTCCCACATTTGGGCCTGTGCAGGGCTCGAGTCAGGCGTAGTAATCGACGGCGCTGGAGCCGATTACGGTTGAGGTGACCGGCGCCACGGCTTCAGCCACATCAATGTGGCTACCACTGTCGCTGTTATCACCACCGCGCCCGCCGCTGCCGCTCACGCCACGGGTCTGGGCCTGTTGCTGCTGTTGCTCCTGGCCACGGGACTGGTCGGACACGTTCACATCCACTTGGCCCATGCCCTGCTGGGCGAACATCTCCCGCAAACGGCCGGACTGGCTTTCCAACGCCTCACGTACCACCGGATGGGCGCTCATGAAGTTGACCTGGGCCTGCTGGTCGGCGGTCATGTTGACCTTGATGTCCAGGCGACCGAGTTCAGCCGGCTGCAACTGGATCTCCGCCGACTTGAGGTTGGCGCTGGACAGGTACATCACGCGGTTGACGATTTCGTCGGTCCAGCCGCTCTGGTGCATGGCCAATGGCGCATTGGTCACCGGCGGCAAAGCGTTGGCGGTCTTCGGCGTGGCGGCTTGCGTCAACGCGGCCAGACGGTTGGCGAAGTCATCGACACGGGTGTCGCTGCTGGCGTTCTTCAGGTCCTTGAGACCGTCGTCGATCAGCCCGCTGAAAGCCTTGTCACCGCCCTGGTCAGTGCTGTCCTTGGTGGCTTGCTGGTCGACCATAGTGGCCAGGCCTGCGGCAAAGTTCTGTGCGGCGGTGGGTTGATCCTGAGTCGGTGCCGAAGCGGTTTTTGCCTGGGCCTGACTGCTGGCCGACACGTGACCGCCCTGCTCCATCGCCAGGCGCACGGCGGGCATGGCGTCCAAGGGATCGGCCTCTGGATCGAAGGCCGGCTTGGCCTCCTCAGTCGCAGCGACCGGCGCCGCCACCACCGGCAGGGCTTTTTCATCCTTGTTGGTGACAGGCGCTGGGGTTTCAACCGGCACCGGCACGGCCACCGGGGTGACGGTGGCAATCAATGCAGGGTCGACGACCGGGTCCACCGGGGGCTGCTGCACCAGGGACGGGTCGGCGGGCGCGTCGTCATCCTTGCTGGCACTGTCGTCGGTGTTGGCCGGAGGGGTGGCAGGCAAGGGTTTGCCGCTATCGGCAACGGCTGGTGTGCTGGCGGCAGGCTTGTCGTTGCCCGCTGCCGGCTTGGCGCTGGCGTCGGAAGGCTTGCCTGCGGTGGATTTGGGCGCGTTGTCGTCGGCCTTGGCCGTGGGCTTGGAACCCTGGCTGGCAAACACTTGAGCGAAGCCAGGGCCCTTGTCCCGTGGGTCCGCTGCCACTGCCGGTGGGTTGGCGGTGGGCGCTTGAGGCTTGGCCGCGGGGGCAGCCTGAAGGAGCGAATTCGGGGCGACTGGCATAGGTAAAGGTCTCCACTGCATAGGGGTCGGGGATGCAGTATCTGGAGGTAGAGCAAGAGTTGGGCCAGGTTGGTATATCGACCGAGTAAATATCCATTTTCTCGGTAAAGGCCGCTTAGGGTTTCGCGCTTACAGCGACTCAAACCCCAAACCGCTGCCGCTCCGACTCATACATCGGCTTAACCAACGCAAACTCATGATCAATCTGATCCACGAGCGCCCCCAAATCCGTAGTGGATTCAACCGACTCAACCTCCAGCCGCTGACACAACTGCGCCAACCGCACCGCCCCAAGGTTACCGCTACTCCCCTTGAAACTATGCGCAATCCGCCCCAACGCCTTCGCATCATCCCGCGCCTTGCGCAGCGCCTCGACGCGCTTCTGGGAATCATCGAGAAAGGTATCAAGCAACTTCGGATACTCGCCTTCCATGACTTCCTGCAAACCCGACAACACCGCCGGGTCCAGATGTAGATCAACCACTTGCTCGCTCCTTGATCAAGAATCGGCGGATTATGCCAGAGCCTCCCAGGAAAACTCCACGCACACACTGCGCCCACCATCCGACCAGCCTACCTCGCTGCTCAACTGCCGTACCAGACTCAAGCCACGGCCAGACAGACGGTCGATATCCAGCGGCCGCGCCAGCACCTGCTCCACATCAAACCCCGAACCGCTGTCTTCAATGCGCAGGGTCATCTTCCCACCTGCCCCGATCGGCACCACCTGCACATGCACCCGTATATACCCGCTATTGAGTTGCGCGAGGCGGTCATTACGCTGACGGTAATACTCGGCAAACCCTTGGGCGTCACGCTTGAGCCGAGAGTCCAGACCCAAGACGCCGTGCTCCAGGGCATTGGAATACAGCTCCGCCATCACGCTGTAGAGCGCCCCACTTTGCTCACGCAACCCATGAATCTCCAACAACAGTTGCAGCAGATACGGCAACGGGTTGTAACGCTTCAAGGTCTCGGCGCGAAACTCGAAACTCACCGACCAATCCAGCGGACACGACTGCCCGCTGTCCGCATACAACGGCCCCGTGGCGCGCAGTTGCTGGTCAGGCTGCAAGGTGATTTCCACCATGCTCACGTCATCGCGCACTTCACCGCGAAACGCCGCCAGGGCCTGCTCGATGTCTTCAAATAAACGATCAGGCTCGCGATTGGCGGCAAACACCTGTTGCAAGCGTTCGGCGCCGAACAGTTGATCGTTGGCATCGGCGGTATCCAACACCCCATCAGACAGCAGGAACACCCGGTCACCCAGGGCCATGGGCCAGACTTCAGTACGATCATCAAAGGCTTGCGCCGACAGTACCCCCAACGGCAAGTGCCGCGATTCCAGCGGCGTGCGCCGGCCGGTGGCGATTTCATGCCTGTAGCCTTCGGGCATGCCGCCGTTCCATACCTCCACCACCCGTCGCTGCGTGCTCAGACACAACAGGGTGGCGCAGCAGAACATGTCCACCGGCAGGATGCGTTTGAGTTTGGCGTTCATCTCCCGCAGGGTCTGCGCGAGGCCATAGCCTTTGGCGGTCATGCCATAGAACACTTCTGCCAGAGGCATGGCCCCCACCGCTGCCGGCAGGCCATGGCCGGTGAAGTCGCCGAGCAGCACGTGCATATCACCGGACGGCGTGTAGGCCGCCAACAACAGGTCACCGTTGAACAGCGCATAGGGCGATTGCAGGTAGCGAATATTCGGCGCGGCATTGATACAGCCCGAATGCGCGACCTTATCGAACACCGCCTTGGCCACTCGCTGCTCATGCAGGAGATAGTCGTGATGCTTGGCGATCAGGTCGCGCTGCTGCAAGACCGTCGCCTGCAACCGACGCAGGCGGTCCATGGCGTTGATCTTCGCCGCGAGAATAAGCTGGTTGTAGGGTTTGGGCAGGAAGTCATCACCGCCGGCATCCAGGCACTGGGCCAGCGCTTCGCTCTCGCGCAGGGAGGTGAGGAAAATCAGCGGCACCAACTCTTCACCCGCCAACTGCTTGATCCGCCGTGCCGCCTCAAAGCCGTCCATCACCGGCATCAGGGCATCCATCAACACCAGTTGCGGGCGCTCACGGGTAAACACGTCGACCGCTTCAGCGCCATTGGTGGCCGTGAGCACCTGGTGACCTTGGCGTCGCACGATGGTCGACAGCAACAGCAAATCGGCGGCGCTGTCTTCGGCGATCAGGATCGTCAGCGGTTCAAGGACCGGGGCCAGGGCGCTCAACTGATGTCGAACAGCTTGTCGAAGTTGGAGATGGCGAGGATCTTGCGCACGTCTGAGTTGCTATTGACCACCCTGACCTCGGACTGGTCGCCACCCGCGTGGTCACGCAGGAGCAGGAGCATGCCCAAGGCCGAACTGTCCATGTAGGTGGTTTCCTTCAAGTCGACGACGTACGACTCGGGAACCTTGTAAAACCGTTCGTAGGCATCACGAAACGTCTGGTGACTGCCGAAATCGAACCGGCCCTTGACCACGATCGTTAACTTCTTCCCATCCAGGGATACGTCTGACTCGACTGACATGCGACTGCTTCCTTGTCATTGGCAATGACACAAGGTTTAGCAGGAGAAGGCGCCATGGGCAACTGTCAATAGACGTCTTTGCGCGGCATGCGTTGGGAGAGTTCGTCGAGCAGCTTCTGTTCACGCTTGTCTTCGATGGCCCGCGCCTCGTCGATATAGCGCTGCACCAGCTTGCGCAGGCCTTCGACCCGGGCAAACGCGGCTTGCCAGCTTTCGCGGGCTTTATCGAGGTTGTTCTGGTGCCACGCCAGGCTCTGGCGCTGCTGGCCGACAGCCGTTTCCAGTTGGTTGAGAAAGCCCTGGTAGCCCATCAGCCATTGGCCGGACACACCTTTGGCGCCACGCTCGATCCACTGTTGCTGGTATTCGCCCCGAAAGCGCTCCAGGTCGCCCAGCTTGCTCTCGGCCAAGCGCACCTGCCCCTGGAAGTAACCCAGGCGCTGCACGGCGGTTTTCTCGGCCTTTTCGGCCATGTCCACCACCGGAGCCAGGCGTGCGGCGCGGCTGTTGGCCATGGCTTAGCCGCCCGGCGCCGGGGCGAAGATCGACTGCAGGTGCGCTTCGCTTTCACCCATGCTGATCTTGTCGTTGAGGCCTTGGCGCAAGTAGGTCACCAGTTGCGGTTGCAGGGCGATGGCCAGGTCGGTGTCGCGATCGCCGCCCGCCACGTAGGCGCCGACGCTGATCAGATCGCGGCTCTGTTGGTAGCGCGACCATAACTGCTTGAATTGTTGCGCGCGAATCATATGCTCCGGCGTCACCACCGCCGGCATCACCCGGCTGATGGACGCTTCGATATCGATGGCCGGGTAATGCCCCTCTTCGGCCAAACGCCGCGACAGCACAATGTGCCCGTCGAGCACGCCCCGCGCCGAGTCAGCAATCGGGTCTTGCTGGTCATCACCTTCGGACAGCACGGTATAGAACGCCGTGATCGAGCCCCCGCCCGCCTCGGCATTACCGGCACGTTCCACCAGCTTGGGCAGCTTGGCGAACACCGAGGGCGGATACCCCTTGGTGGCCGGTGGTTCACCGATGGCCAGGGCGATTTCCCGCTGGGCCTGGGCGAAACGCGTGAGCGAATCCATCAGCAACAGCACGTTCTTGCCCTTGTCACGAAAGTATTCGGCGATGCGTGTGCAGTACATGGCGGCGCGCAAACGCATCAGTGGTGCATCGTCCGCCGGGGAAGCGACGACGACCGAACGCTTGAGGCCTTCTTCACCAAGGCTGTGCTCGATGAATTCCTTCACCTCGCGGCCCCGCTCACCGATCAGCCCCACCACGATGATGTCGGCCTCGGTAAAGCGCGTCATCATGCCCAGCAGTACCGACTTACCCACGCCCGTACCGGCAAACAGGCCCAGACGCTGGCCGCGGCCGACCGTCAATAATCCGTTGATGCTGCGGATGCCCACGTCCAGCGGCACGCTGATGGGGTTACGGTTGAGCGGATTGATGGTGGGGCCATCCATCGGCACCCAGTCTTCGGCCTTCATGCCGCCTTTGCCATCCAGCGCGCGACCGACGCCATCAAGCACGCGGCCGAGCATGCTCATGCCCATCGGCAGGCGGCCGGTATCGGCCAAGGGCACCACGCGCGCGCCGGGGGCAATGCCCGCCAGGCTGCCCACGGGCATCAGGAAAATCTTGCTGCCGGAAAAGCCCATGACTTCGGCTTCGACCTGCACCGGGTGGTAGCTGTCGTCGTTGATCACCATGCAACGGCTACCCATGGCAGCACGCAGGCCTTCGGCTTCGAGGGTCAGGCCGACCATGCGCAACAGGCGTCCTTCAAGGATCGGCTGGCCAGGCAACTCGGCGGCTTCGGCGTAACCGCTCAAGCGCTTGGCGAAACTGGTGCGATCAAGGCGCATCGGGGGCGTCCAGGTCCACGCTCAGGTCTGGCTCGGCAGGGTTCAACACCTGCTCGTGGGCCTGATCCAGCAGCTTGGCCATGATCTGGCTGATGCGGGTTTCCACCGTGGCATCGATGCGGCTGTGCTCGGTTTCGACTCGACAACCACCGGGCTGCAACGACGCGTCCTCGACGATGCGCCAGGTTTCTTCATGGCGCTCGCGCAGGGCTTTGACCTGTTCAAAATCCTGGGGGTTGATGTACAGCCGTACATTGCCGACGCCCAGGGGCAGCAGCTTGAGGGCTTCGCGCATCACGCTTTCGATATGGCTGGAGTCCAGCACCAACTCACGCTGGATCACCTGGCGGGCGATGTGCTGCACCAGCTCGACCATGGCTTTTTCGATCTGCGAATCCTGCTCGGCGATGGGGTCGAACAGGCCGCCCATCAAGCGCTCCAGGCTGGCCAATTTGGCGCTCAGCGCCTCCTCGGCTTCCTGACGGACCTTGAGAGTGGTGCTGCGAAAACCATCTTTTTCACCCGCCGCGAAGCCCTCGTTGTAGGCCTCCTGGCGGATAGCTTCCAATTCTTCGAGGGTCAGTGGCTGGACTTCATCCAGCGGCACTTCTTCCATTTCCGCCGGCGGCTCTTCAACCGGTTCAGGCTCAGGCTCGGGCACATGTGGATCGAAGCTGGGCAACGACCAGATGTCGAACCCACCGACGTCCCGCGCGCGAATCAGATCGCTGGGCGCCTCATCTTTGTTCGACATGAAAGGCGCCTTAGATCATTTCTTCGCCGCCCTTCCCGCCGAGAACGATTTCTCCGGCTTCGGCCATACGGCGGGCAATGGTGAGGATTTCTTTCTGCGCGGTTTCCACGTCGCTGACCCGCACCGGACCTTTGGCTTCCAGGTCGTCGCGCAGCAGTTCCGAGGCACGCTTGGACATGTTCTTGAAGATCTTCTCTTTGACGTTTTCGTCCGAGCCCTTGAGGGCCAGCACCAGCACGTCGGAAGACACTTCGCGCAGCAACGCCTGGATGCCACGGTCGTCGACATCGGAGAGGTTGTTGAACACGAACATGAGGTCTTCGATCTGGCCGGACAGGGTGTCGTCGATCTCGCGGATCGAGTCCATCAACTGGCCTTCGACCGAGCTGTCGAGGAAGTTCATGATATCGGCCGCGCGCTTGATACCGCCCAAGGTGGTGCGCGAGGCATTCGAGTTGCCGGAGAACTGCTTCTCCAGAATCGTGTTGAGCTCTTTCAGCGCTGCCGGCTGTACGGTGTTCAGCGACGACACGCGCAGGATGATGTCCAGGCGCACCTTATGGTCGAAGTGGCCGAGGACTTCACCGGCCTGGTCGGGGTCCAGGTACGCCACCACGATCGCCTGGATCTGCGGGTGTTCGTAGCGGATCACGTCGGCAACGGCGCGGGGCTCCATCCATTTCAGGCTGTCGAGGCCGCTGGTGTTGCCACCGAGCAGGATGCGGTCGATCAGGCCGTTGGCCTTGTCTTCGCCCAGGGCCGAGGTGAGCATCTTGCGGATGTAGCTGTCGGAGCCGACGCCCAGGCTGGTCTGGTCGCCGACGATCTCGACGAACTCGCTCATCACTTGCTCGACTTGTTCGCGGTGCACATTGCGCATCTGCGCCATGGCCACGCCCACACGTTGAACCTCTTTGGGCCCCATGTGGCGCAGCACTTGGGCGGCGTCGGTTTCACCGAGGGACAGCAGCAGGACTGCGGCTTTGTCGACCTTGGTGAGCTTGGCAACAGCGGCTCGATTATCACTCATCTGCGTTGATCCACTCTTTCACGACCTGGGCCACACGGCCCGGGTCTTCTGCCACCAGACTCTTGATTGCGTTCAACTGAGCGTCATAGCCTTCGCTCGGGCTTGGCAACAGGATGCTTTGCGGGCCGCCGAGGCTGACACGGTCGTTGGCCAGTTCGCCGTCGAGGCCGCCCATGCCGCCCAGCTCGACGTCGCCACCGGCCAGGGCCAGCTGTTTTTTGCCGTTGCCGGTGATGTTGTTGAGCACCGGGCGAAGCACGCCAAACACCAGCACCAGGATGAACAACACACCCAGCACTTGCTTGACGATGTCCCAGAACCACGGCTGCGAGTAGAACGCCGGTTCAGCGATCACTTCGCCACGCTCGGCGGAGAACGGCATGTTGATCACGCTGACACTGTCACCACGGCTGGCGTCAAAACCCACAGCATCCTGCACCAGACGGGTAAAGCGCGCCAATTCGTCGGCGCTCCATGGCGCACGGGTGACGGCGCCGTCAGCGGCATTGACCTTGACCTGGTCATCCACCACCACCGACACCGACAGGCGATTGACGCGACCCTGTTGTTGCTTGGTGTGGCTGATGGAACGGTCGAGCTCGAAGTTCTTGGTGGACTGGTTACGTTTGTCCGCCGGGTACGGGGCGAGCATCGGCTGGCCAGTGGCCGGGTCCATGATTTGCTGGCCGTTGGCATCCAGCAGTGGCTGGCCTGGCTGAATCGCGCCAGCACTGGCAGTAGCGCCACCGGTGGTTTGCGGCGCCGAAGCCGGGGCTGGCGGTTGGTTGCTCAATGCGCCCGGCACACCTTGCGGCGGGCCATTGGCGGCGGTGCGTTGTTCGCTGGTGGACTGCTCACTGCGCAAGGCAGGCTGGTCCGGGTTGAACTGCTCGGAGGTCGACTCGACGGCGCTGAAGTCCACATCGGCCGACACTTCGGCCTTGTAGCGGTCGTTGCCCAGCACCGGTTGCAGGATGTTGTGCACACGCTGGGTGAGCATGCTTTCGACGCGACGGCTGTAGTCGAACTGCTTGCCGGCCTGGGTCAGCGCGGAGTTTTCCGCCTGGTCGGACAGCAGGTTGCCCTTCTGGTCCACCACGGTGATCTGCGATTTGCTCAGCTCGGGCACGCTGGTGGCGACCAGGTTGACGATCGCCAGGACCTGGCCAGGCTCCAGGGAGCGGCCAGCAAACAGTTCAACCAACACCGAGGCGCTGGGCTTGCGCTCGTCGCGTACAAACACCGAGCTTTTCGGGATGGCCAGGTGCACGCGGGCGCCCTTGACGTTGTTCAAGCTGGAGATGGTGCGTGCCAGCTCGCCTTCCAGGCCACGGCGGTAGCGGGTGGCTTCCATGAACTGGCTGGTGCCCAGGCCCTGGTCCTTGTCGAGGATCTCAAAACCGATATTGCTGTCGGACGGGGTCACGCCGGCGGCGGCAAGCTTCATGCGCGCACGAGCCACGTCGTCGGCCTTGACCAGCAGGGCCCCGGAGTTGGGCTCCACGGTGTAGGCGATGTCGGCGGCGGCCAGGGTTTCCATGATCTGCTTGGAGTCCATGCCCGCCAGGCTGCCGTACAGCGGCCGGTAATCAGGTTGCTGCGACCACAGCACCACGGCAAAACCAATCGCCACGCTGGCGGCCAGGCCGACCATCAGGCCCACCTGACGCAGCATGGTCATTTCGGAGAGGTTTTCCAGGAACGACAGGCCAAACAGCGGCGGCTTGCCATCTGCCTTGGCGGGTGCGTTGTCCACGAGTGCTTCTGCCATGACTTAAATCTCGTCCTTAAACCGGCATCTGCATGATGTCTTGATAGGCCTGAACCAGCTTGTTACGCACCTGGGTCAGCGCCTGGAAGGAAACACTGGCCTTTTGCGAGGCGACCATCACATCGGTGAGGTCCACGCCGCTTTTGCCAATTTCAAAGGCATTGGCCAACTGGCTGGAGGCTTGCTGGGTGTCACTGACTTTGTTGATGGCCTGACCGAGCATATCGGCGAAGCTGCTTTGGCCCAATTCCGGCGCTGGCGCGACGGATTTCGGTTGAGCCATGGCATCCATTTGCATGGCGCGCATATCCAACATCAACCGATTGAACTCAATACCCTGGCTCATGAACTTCTCTCTCCGACAACCCGCATGTTTTTTGACGCTACGCCGCAATTACTAGGGAAGTAGCAACAAGGGTGCCAGCTCTGTATCAACTCGTAAGAAAAGGCGACAAACCTTGTCGACCTTGTTACCGGTTATGTGGCGAATAGATACGCTTCCACATCCATCCCGGCGTCGCGCATCTGCGCCAGCTTGTAGCGCAGGGTGCGCGGGCTGATGCCCAAGCGTTCGGCAGCCTCTTTGCGGCGGCCGCGCTCGGAACGCAGGGTGTCGATGATCATCTGGAATTCGCGGCGACGCAGGTCGTCGCCCAAGGCACCGGCGGTCTCGGCTTCGACCACCACAGGCGTGGGCGCCAGAGTCGGCAACGGCGCCGCACCGCTGCCCATCGCCAAACAAAAATCCTGGGGCTGGATCAAGCCACCCTGCTGCAGGATCAGCGCGCGCTGGATGGCGTTGTCCAATTCCCGCACATTGCCCGGCCACGGGTATGCGATCAGACAGGCCTGAGCCTCGGCCGACAGCCGCGCCTGGGCATGCTTCATTTTTTTGACGTGGTTGTTCAGCAGACGCTCGGCCAGCGGAATGATATCCGCCGGGCGCTCGCGCAAGGGCCGCCAGGCCAGGGGGAATACGGAGAGGCGGTAAAACAGGTCTTCACGGAAGCGCCCCGCCGCCACTTCGCCCGCCAGGTCACGGTTGGTGGTGGCAACCACACGGATATCCAGCTGGATCGGTTTGCGGGCGCCGACGCGTTCCACTTCACGCTCCTGCAACACCCGCAGCAACTTGGCTTGCAGGCCCAGGGGCATTTCCGAAATCTCATCGAGCAGGATGGTGCCGCCGTCAGCTTGTTCGAACTTGCCCGCCTGGGCTGCGATGGCGCCGGTGAAGGAGCCTTTTTCGTGGCCGAACAGCGTGGCTTCGAGCATGTTGTCGGGGATCGCCGCGCAGTTAATGGCGATAAAGGGTTGCTTGGCGCGGGTCGATTGCTGATGGATGTAGCGCGCCAGCACTTCCTTGCCGGTGCCGGACTCGCCGGAAATCAACACGGTGGAATCACTGCGCGCCACGCGGGCCGCCAGTTCCAGCAATTGTGCACTGGCCGGCTCGAAGGCAATCGGCCCCTCGCCGTCACTGGGCGGGATCACGCCCAAGGCATGCCGCACGACCAGCTCGATCAACGCTTTCGGCTCGAATGGCTTGACCAGGTAGTCCGCCGCACCCTGGCGCATGGCGTCGACCGCACGCTCAACGGCGCCGTGGGCGGTCATCAGCAACACCGGCAATTGCGGCTGGCGCGCACGCAGCAGGCCGAGCAATTGGTGACCGTCCATGCCGGGCATGTTCACATCGCTGACCACCAGGCTGAAGGACTCCTGCTCCACCGCCTCCAAGGCAGCCTCGGCAGAACCGACCGCCCGGTAGTCATGGCCCGCCAGCAGCAGCGTGTCAGCCAATGCTTCACGCAGGGCGCGATCGTCTTCCACCAACAGAACCTTGATAGCCATAACCTTTCTACTCCGCGCTTGCCGCGCCGGAAAACAGCGGCAAGGTCATCAATGCACAGGTGCCACGCCCAACACGGGAATGCAGCTGCAATTCTCCCTGATGGGCGCGTGCCACTGCCTTGACCACGGTCAGGCCCAGGCCGGTGCCGTTGGTCTTGGTGGTAAAAAAGGGTTCGCCCAGACGCTGCAACACGGCAGGTTCGATACCACTGCCACTGTCGCTGATGCACAAGCGCAGGTTTTGCCCGCGGTTGTACAGGTGCACCTTGAGCCGCGCGCCCGGGCCGCTGGCCTGGGTGGCGTTTTCGATCAGGTTGAGCAGTGAACCGACCAAGGTGTCGCGGTTGCACAGCAGTTCACCGAGATGGCTGTCGCATTGCCAGCGCACCTGGACGTCTTGGATATGGGGTGCAGCCGCCGCTTGCAGGGCCTGCATCAACCCCGCCGGCGTGATGCGGTCGGTCAGCGGCAATTCGCCACGGGCAAACACCAGCATGTCGCGCACCTGATGCTCCAACTCATGCAGACGCTCCTTGAGGCGGCCGGCAAAACGCTGGTGGGTGGCGGCGGGCAATTGCTCATCAGTCAAATGACTGGCGTAGATCAAGGCCGCCGACAGCGGTGTGCGGATCTGATGCGCCAAAGAAGCGACCATGCGCCCCAACGACGACAATCGCTCATGGCGTGCCAACTGGTCTTGCAGGTGACGGGTTTCAGTCAGGTCGTTGAGCAGCACCAACTGGCCCGGCTCCGCGTCCAGGGAACGGGTGGCGATGGACAGGCGGCGGCCATCCTTAAGGGAAATTTCGTGACCGTCGTCTTCACGGGGGGCAAAGCAGCGGGTGATGACATGCCGCCACAGCTCGCCTTCCAGGGGCAAGCCGAGCATGTCGCAGGCGGCCGGGTTGGCTTCGCGCACGCGGCCCTCTTCGTCGATGACAATCACGCCACCGGGCAACAGTGACAGCAGGTTTTGCAGACGATTGGCCAGGCGTTCTTTCTCGGCCAACTCTTCCATGCGCTGGGCACTGACCACGGCCAGCTCGCCTTTAAGCTCGGACACCCGGGCTTCGAGCAAGCTGTAAGAGTCGGTCAATTGGCTGGACATCTGACTGAACTGCGAAAAGGCCTGTTCCAGGCCCTGGCGGCTTTGCTGTTCTACAGACGGAACGAGCCCCGCGATGGCAGAGCTGGAAGAATGTTGGGCGGCGTGGGGCATCATGCTCTCTCGCTTGGCTGACCGTCAGTTAAACGGAACGTTGCGAGGGCTGTAGCAATACCCGTGCCGAAAAAAATAACCTTATTTTTCAGTTAGTTGAAAAACAGGCGTCAATCATCCGCCTGTTCGTCACCTTCTTTGCGGCTCATGCCGTACTTGCGCATCTTCTCCACCAAGGTGGTTCGACGGATACGCAGGCGCTCGGCGGCACGGGCGACGATACCGTTGGCGTCGTCCAAAGCCTGTTGGATCAGGCCCTGTTCGAGGTTGCCGAGGTAGTCCTTCAAGTCCAGGCCTTCCGGCGGCAGCATGGCGGTGGAACCGAAGTCCGGGGTATGGCCGTTGATGGCCACCCGCTCTTCCATGTCAGTGCGCAGGCTGTCGACCAGTTGCTCGTCTTCGTCGTCGACGTAGCGGAATTTCTTCGGCAACTCGACCACGCCGATCACGCCGTAGGGGTGCATGATCGCCATGCGCTCCACCAGGTTGGCCAGCTCGCGCACGTTGCCCGGCCAGCCGTGGCGGCACAGGGACATGATCGCGGCGGAGTTGAAGCGGATCGAACCGCGCTTTTCGTGCTCCATGCGCGAGATCAGTTCGTTCATCAGCAGCGGAATGTCTTCCACGCGCTCACGCAACGGAGCCATTTCGATCGGGAACACGTTAAGGCGGTAGTACAGGTCTTCGCGGAAGCTGCCGACCTCAATCATGCTTTCAAGGTTCTTGTGGGTCGCCGCGATAATGCGCACATCGACGCTCTGGGTCTTGTTGCTGCCCACGCGCTCGAAGGTACGCTCCTGCAACACACGCAGCAGCTTGACCTGCATCGGCAGCGGCATGTCGCCGATTTCGTCGAGGAACAGCGTACCGCCGTTGGCCAACTCAAAACGCCCGGCACGGCTGGTGATCGCCCCGGTAAAGGCGCCCTTTTCGTGACCGAACAATTCGCTTTCGAGCAGCTCCGCCGGGATCGCCCCGCAGTTGACCGGCACGAACGGCCCGTCGCGGCGCTTGGAGTGATAGTGCAGATTGCGCGCAACCACTTCCTTGCCGGTGCCGGACTCGCCGAGGATCAGCACGCTGGCGTCGGTATCAGCCACTTGCTGCATCATCTGGCGCACGTGCTGGATGGCACGGCTGGTGCCGACCAGGCTGCGGAACAGGTTGGGTTCGCGGTGGCGGCCGCGCTCGCGGGCCTGGTCGTACATCTCGCGATAGACCTGGGCACGGTGCAGGGAATCGAGCAATTTGCTGTAGCTGGGGGGCATTTCCAGGGTGGACAGCACCCGGCGGCGCTGGTCTTCGGGCAGTTCGACGGAAGAAATATCGCCGATTAGCAACACGGGAAGGAACTCATCCCAGGTTGACAGTGTCTTTAACAAGCCCAAAACAGCGCCAGGAGCGTTTACCGTCCCGATCAGCACACAAATGACTTCACGGCTCGATGACAATGAGCTGACCGCCTGCTGCCAGTCATGGCTGCCGCAGGGCAAATTTTCTTCGCCGAGAAAATTCAAAATCACCGCTAAATCGCGGCGGCGGACGCTATCGTCATCAATCAGCAGAATTTTGGTTTCACGCCACATGCAATAGCAACTTCCCTAGTAAAACTTCATGCCCCGAAGTGAGGGCAATCGAGGCGCCTGTAAGACTTTGTACCTTACTAGACGTCTGAAATCTGAAAACAGCACTAGTTAAGTCAAAAATGCTGGCACAGTCAAATATATGACGCACCGTTCGGACCAACTGAGCCCATTCAGCCGAACAGATGGTAAACCTTTGACGCGTTTTTAGCTCGGTTGATCAGCGACATCTCTTCAAAAATCGCCTGGCGCTCGCCGGTCGTCACCTCAAGCAACTGCTGATACACCACTAGCAAGCTTTCCAACTTCTCTCGCAGCACGTCCTCGTTCACTGGCGCTTCGCTGAGCACTTCCTCGATCACGTTGCGACAGCCCAGGTCGAGTTCGCCGATGGCGTCCCAGTTCCGTTCCGCCAGCGCGCCGATCAGGGCTTCGCGGGTTTCGTCTATGCGTTGCAGTGCGTGGCTCATGATGTATTCCTCAAGGCCGATGGCCTTATTGTGCGGCACCTTGTGGTAGTGCGATGGCATCCCAGCCTTCTTTCACAGTAATCAGCAACCGAGCGACTTCGTCGATCATGCTGGCATCGTTGTGCAGATTGGCTTCCATCAAACGGTTGGTCATGTACGCGTACAGACTTTCCAATTGCTGGACGTAAGCCGGATCTTCGCTCTTCTCCGCATCCAGGCCATCACGCAGCCCAATGATGATATCAATGGCCTTACCGAGCATCAGGCCCTTTTGTGCGATGTCCCCACGAGCCAATGCGCCTTTGGCCTGTGCCATGCGGTCGAGCCCGCCCTCCATCAGCATTTGCACCAGGCGATGCGGGCTGGCTTCGGAGATCTGGGCATGGGAATTGACCTTCTGGTATTGGCGAAGGGCTCTCATGGGATTCATGGTTCTACCTCGTGACAGGTAACAGCGAAAAGGATTTCAGTAACCATTGTGTCGACTGGGCCGCAAAAAACTTTAACCCGATGGTCTTTCTAAGAAAAAAGCCCAGGCCGATGGACCTGGGCTTTTTCATGGGCGCGCGATCAACTGTTTTTCTGGTTGTTCAGCGCGTTGAGAGTACCCATGATGTTGTTGCTCTGCTGGCGCAGCTGGGCGACCAGGGAGTCCATGGCCGCGTACTTGCGAGTCAGGCTGTCGGTCAGGTCCTGGACGTGAGCGTCCAGGTCCGACTGATCCTTGGTCAGCTTCTTGAGGCTGTCGGAGAGTGCACTTGAGCGCGTCGCGAAGACTCCAGTGGTCGGCTTTGCATAGCCGTCTGTCGCAGCTGTCATGCGGGCCAACAAGCCGTCCTTGCCGCCCAGCATACTGTTGATGTCAGCTGCGTTGGTCAAGGCGGCCTTGTCAAAGGCCTTGTCATCCATGGTCAACAGACCGGTATTGGAATCGGTGCCGATACCAAATTGTGCCAAGGATTTGAACTGGCCGTTCCCCGACAAGGCATTGAACTCGGAACGCAGGGCGCTCTGCAAAGAGCGCATGTTCGCATCACCAGTCAGAGTAGCCGACACGGAGTTACCCGCAGCATCCTTCGTCACCTTGGTTTCAGCATTCATCGCCTTGAGCAGGGCATTGTAGCTATCGACGAAACCCTTGACCCCGGATTTAAGCGCGGCGGTACTGGTAGAGACAGAAATAGTCGTGACCGCCTTGGTGGGGTCGGTACTGCTGACTGGCGGAGATACCGAAAGCAGCTTGATACTGACGCCACTGACCGCATCCGTAATGTTGTTGGTCTTGGCCGTATAGGCAACACCATCAATCGTGTACTCGGCATTCTTGGGCTCATCGATCACTTTGTAACCGGTATCGATACCCGAGTTGCCCGAAAGGGTAAGATCCGATCCCACACCGCCGGTGGTAGAGGTCAATACCATGCGCGAACCACTGGCATCGGTCACGATGTTGGCACTCAGGCCGGAGGTGCCAAACTGCGAGTTAATCGAGTCACGCACCTGCTGCAAGGTTGCACCTGGCGGAACACTCACGTCGAACTTCTTGCCCGACTGGGAGATGGATAATGTCGTGGCCGTATCCCCCTTGTTGACCACCGTAGAGGCGCCCCCCGTCAGCGTTGTGGTCGACAACTTGGAAGGCTGGGCCAATTGGTTGACCACTAGGTTGAAGCTGCCGTTGGCTGCCCCCTTCCCCGTCGTCATGGTGGCGACCTTCTCGTTCGATGACGTACCCGTCAAGCCACTGAAACTATTGTCATCAGTCATGCTTTTGATTGCGCCCCGGAACGCATCCAAAGCCGACTGAATTTTGCCGATCGACGACAGCTGAGTAGTTGCTTTCTGTGACTGGGTGTTGATCTGGGTCTGCTTGGGCGCACGATCAGCGTCCACCAGCGACTTCACAATGCCCTGAATGTCGATACCCGAACCAACACCGTTAACCGTGGTACTCGCCATCGTCTTTCTCCTAATTCGATTGTTGCCGCTTTCTTGACGAACAACACTTCAATCCGTCAGCGCAACAAGTTTCATGCCAGCTCAGACCTTTTCGTCGAACAACACGTGACTGGCAGTCGCCAGGCTCTGTGCCAACTTCAAGGCAGTTTCCGACGGGATCTGGCGAATCACCTCACCACTTTCAGTGGCGATAACCTTGACCACAACCCGATGGGTGGAATCATCTATGGAAAAGTCCAGTTTGCGCTGGGCCGCTTGTACGAATTCTCGAATATCAGTGACTGCTTTTTCAAGGTCAGCCCGCTCAGGCTCACCGGTGGTCGGCACAATCGCCTCGACCCTGGTTTTGTCTTTGTCCGCAACTGCCGGGACGGGTGCGCTTTGAGGTGCAACCGGTGGATAAGACGAGGCTAGCTTTACACTCATATCCATGTCCAATCTCCTCTAAAACCGAAAAGACGAAAGGGCACGTAAACGCGCCCTTCCGTCAGTTACCAAGCGCCGTTATTACTGAAGCAGCTTCAGTACAGCGGATGGCAGTTGGTTGGCTTGCGACAGGATCGCGGTAGCCGCCGACTGCAGGGTTTGTTGCTTGGTCAGCTCGGCTGTTTCAGCAGCGAAGTCTGTGTCTTGTACAGTCGAACGTGCAGCGGTGGAGTTCTTCTGAATGTTGGTCAGGTTGTCTACAGTTGTGGTCAGACGGTTCTGAACAGCACCCAGGCCCGAACGTACGCTGTCGATGCCGCCAATGGCTTTGTCGATTACAGCGATGGCGGACTGTGCGTTGAAGGCACTGGTCACGTCGGTTTGAGCAACAGAAGTCTTGGCCGAAGCAGCGGCGGTGCCAGTAGCAGCGAACAGACCAGTTACACCAGCGCCGTTCAGAGCGTAGCCTTTGGAAGAATCCAGGTTCACCGCGCCAGTGGCTTTCAAGCCGTTGGCGATGGCCACGGCGCTACCGTAGCTACCGCTGCCGTCTTTGGTCGCAACAGTGATCGAACCAGCGGCGGTTGCAGCGCTGAACTCAAGGTTTTCACCGGAGTCGGATTTAACCGACAGGCTTTGCTTGGCTTCGTCGAAGTTAACGCTAATACCCAGTTTGGCAGCGTTGGACTTCAGTTGGTCGGCCAGGCTGGCGGTGTCGGTCACGCCGGTGAAGGTGGTGGTTTGGCCACCAACGGTCATCGAGAAAGTAGCCGGTGCAGTCTTGGCAGCAGCGCCGACTACAAACTGAGCTTCAGTGCTAGCGGAAGCGCTCAGGCCACCTACAGCGCCGTTCAGTTGGCTGGCAATGGTTTTGGCCGAGCTGCCGGCAGCTACGGTTACGCTGTTGGTCTGGCCGTTACCGGTGATACCGATCACGCCGCCAGCAACACCCGAAGCGCTAGGTGCAACGCCCACGCTCTTGATTTGCTGCGAACCAATGTTGTTAGCAGCAACGTTGTCCAGGGACAGGTTGATGGTTTCGTTAGCGTTAGCGCCAACCTGGATAGCTTTGGTGCCGTACGAACCGTCCAGCAGTTTCTGGCCACCGAAAGTAGTGGTCTGCGAGATACGGGTCAGTTCCGAAGTCAGCGCCTGGTATTCTTCCTGGTTGGAAGTACGGTCAGCGTCGCTCAGGGAGCCGGTGGCCGAGGACAGAGCCAGGGTACGCATTTTTTGCAGAATGTCGGTCGAAGCCTGCATTGCGCCTTCAGCGGTTTGCGCGATGGAGATGCCATCGTTGGCGTTCTTTACAGCTTGGCCCAGGCCGTTGATCTGGCTGGTCAGGCGGTTGGAGATCTGCAGGCCCGAAGCGTTGTCTTTAGCGCTGTTGATGCTCAGACCAGTGGACAGACGCTGCATGGAGGTTTGCAGCGAGTTGGCCGCTTTGCCAAGGCCGTTCTGGGTAGTGATGGAAGCAATGTTGGTGTTTACTGTTAAAGCCATGACGAAATCCTCGTTGGATGGATACTGCGGCTTCCGGCCCTGGCAACCGCCGGGTGTGGCCTGAGAACCTACGTAATAGTTATCGTCGTGGTAGCCGGTTGCTTGAGGATTTTTTTGAATTTTTTTACTGGCGCCGTGCCACCCCTTGCAATTCAAGGGTTTACGCAGGCCCGAAACGCCGATTTCATTGGGTTTTCTGGCGCCAAATAAAAAACGCCGAGGGTCATTCGACCCTCGGCGTTTTTTTGTTGAAGCTATCAAGGCATCAAGGGCGATAGAGAATCGCCGAACCCCACGACAGGCCCACACCAAAACCGCTGATGGCCACGCGTTTCCAGGTGGCGTCCATCACGTGCTTTTCCAGCAGCAATGGAATACTCGACGACACGGTGTTGCCGGTCTCGACCATGTCCTTGATGAACTTGTCCACCGGTGCATC
This sequence comes from Pseudomonas simiae, assembly GCF_000934565.1. Lineage (NCBI taxonomy): Bacteria > Pseudomonadati > Pseudomonadota > Gammaproteobacteria > Pseudomonadales > Pseudomonadaceae > Pseudomonas > Pseudomonas simiae. The sequence goes on from NZ_CP010896.1 coordinate 4,386,523, forward strand.
TTCAAAACGACGCGCCACAGCGTCGACAATGGCTGCACTGCCCTGGTGAATGCAGAAGGCATCAATCTCATCAGCCTTCAGGTCCGACTCATTGAGCAGCTCATGCAGGTGAGCCGGCACCTTGAGCAAAGCGAAGTTGAACACCTGACGACCGTTCATGAAGAACACGCCGTCGCTGACCTTCAGGTGCGGTGCACCGGAACCGTCGGTGCCGAACTTCGACTTGCCCAGCAACCACGGTGCGTCTTCGCCCATCCAGGTGGCGGTGGCGGCATCGCCGAACAGCATGGTGGTGTTGCGGTCTTCCGGGTCGACGATCTTCGAATACGGGTCGGCGGTGATCAGCAGGCCGTTTTTCAGGCCTGCGGCTTCCATGAAGCCTTTCATCGCGTAGATGCCGTAGACATAGCCGGAGCAGCCCAGGGAGATATCAAAGGCTGCCACGTGGGTCGGCAGGCCGAGTTTGTCCTGGACGATGGCAGCCGTGTGCGGCAGCCCTTCTTCATCGCCGTTCTGGGTGACGACGATCAGCGCGTCGATGGACTCGCGCTTCAGATCCGGGTTATTGGCAAACAAAGCGTTGACCGCCTCGACACACAGATCGGAGGTTTCCTGCGCGGCTTCCTTGCGCGGCAGGAACGCCGAACCGATCTTGCCAATGATGAACTCTTCATCCTTGGCGAATTTGGCACCCTGGGCGTAGTTATCGATCCCGTCTGCCGGCACGTAACTGGCGATGCTTTTTATGCCAATCATTGTGGCTTCCCAATACTAAATAGCTGGAGAACACCCCTGGGACTACGCCCGGAGTGCTGACAATAAAGGGGATAACCCCATAAAAATCTCGCTGAAAGCCGCCTCGCAAGGACCCTGTGACGACTTATCCTTTTCATACGATACAGTGAAGATGCGCTTTATGACTCACAGGTCACTCAATTTTGTGTGCTTTGTGCAAAACCTTCAAACAATTAAGCCCCAGAAACGACAACGGCCCGCCCTGTTTCCAGAGCGGGCCGCTTGACGTAGAGCCACTTACATCTTGTTGAAAAGGCTCAATTGCGAGATTTTCACGAAGGCCAACTGGGAGGCTTGCAGCATGGTTTGCTGCAAGGTCAGGTTGATTGCGGCTTGAGCCGTATCGATATTGCCCAGATCACTCATGGTGCTGGTGTTAGCCAGGCCGATGCTGGTGTTCTCGCTGGTCTGAATATCCAGTGCATTCTGCCGCGCGCCAATGGACCCGCGGACATTATCGACCTGGGTACGGGTATTACCAAAGTTGGCGATGGAAGCATCCAGGGCATCCTTGAGCTTGATCATCGCCGCAGGATTACCGTCGGCCGGTTGCTCCAGGGCATGGCGCAGCTGGCTGAGGGTATCCAGTGCATTCTGAGTCTTCTGCGTCGTTGCAGCGACTGCGAATTGATCGCCGCTTTGCGGTGTACCGCTGACATCAAACGTCACCCCGGCCGCCGTGACCGTCGTGCCGCCTCCCGTGTCACCTGTAGCAATGGCTTTACTGTCAGCCGTGTAGGGCTGGGCATACACCTCGTACGCAGTACCAGAGGTGAATTTGATCACCGCACCGCTGTTCGCCGGGAATGTGCTGGCATACGCCGCCTGATTGGTCACCGAGGCATTGGTCAACTGCGCAGTGGATGGGTTGCTTGGAGTACGCGACACACTGAAGGTGTCCGGCTTGGCGGCCAGACTAAACGAACGGTCCTTAACCAGAGCATCCGCGTTCGGCCCCGACGCAACATCCTTGAGGTCCAGCGTGATATCGAACTTCACGCCGCGCAGGTTCACGCTGGAACCGCCTTCCTTGGTGGAGTCGAAAGTACCATTACCCGGAATTTCCGAAGTGATGTCGTTACCGTTCTTGTCGGAGACCTTGTATTGGGTGCTGCTGGTAAAGGTCAACTTGTAAGGCTGGCCGTCGGCAAATTGCTTGGTGTAGTCAGTGCCCGATGTCACCAGACCTGCCGACAACGAGACTTTATTGTCGTTCGGCACCGGCGCCGTCGCCGGCGGGACGATCGGTGGTGCTATCCAGGTAGCCTGGGTGCGACCCGAATTCGCCGCTCCCCCCATGATGCTCTTGCCGGTATCGCCCGCCTGGATCTTCAGCGTATCCGAAACCTGCAGGCTCAATGGGGTCTCGTCCCCTTGGTAAGTATAGGTGCCATCGCTGTTGCGACTATAAGGCGGGGTCGCAGTCTTGGACCCGGAGAACAGATAGTTGCCCGACGCATCCTTGCTGTTGAGCAAGCCCAGCACTTGATCCTCTATCGCGCCAATTTCGCCGGCAATCGACTTGCGATCGGCATCGCTCAGCGAGCCGCCCGCACGCAAGGCCAGCTCACTGGCTTTCTGCAGCGCGTCGTTGATCGAGCCCAGCACGCTTTCTTCGTTGGTCAGCGAGTTCTTCAAGCTAGTGATGTTGCCGTTGAACTGGCTCAACATGTCTTTCTGTTGCTGCAGCATCAACAGGCGCGCTGCCGCGACCGGGTCATCGGAGGCAGTTTCAACGCGCACTCCGGTGCTGGCCTGGTTCTGGGCCTTCACGACGCTTGAGTAGTTATCCGAATACTTGGCGGAAGTGGTTTCGAAGTATTGTGCGGTAGAAATGCGCATCGTCCCAGGCTCCCTTAAAGACTATTGATCAGCGTACTGAAGGTTTCTTGCGCAGCTTTGATGATCTGCGACGACGCGGTGTAGTACTGCTGGAACTTGATCATGTCACCGGCCTCTTCATCCAGATTGACCTGGGATACCGAGTTGCGTGCATCCTGGTTGGCCTTGAGCAGTGCGCCCGTGGCGGTGGTGTCGGTAATCCCCGAAGCCGCCTTGGCGCCGACGGTTGACACCAACCGGCTGTTGGCCGCTACCAGGCTCACGCCTCCACCGCTACCATCCGCCAGGCCGACGGTGGCCTTGGTTTGCAGGTCAAGCAACGCCTGGGCGTTACGGTTATCCGACTTGCCCGAAGCATTGAAAGAAAAGGTCGTGCTGTCGCCATCGGCGGGTGCCCCACCGACAGCGGTATCAAACTTGAAGCTCTTGGCCGGCACCACCAGCGCACCGTTGGCGTCACGCATCGGCACATCAATGGTGATCTTGTTGGTTTGGCCCGGAATGATGCTGCCCGTGCCGATTGGATTACCTTGAGCATCGTTGACCGTGTAGGCCTGAGTACCGTCAGCCGCGGGCTTACCAAACACCATTTTTACCGGCATCGAGTGCTCAATGCCGGTTCGCAGTTGAGCGGTATTGGCACCACCGTGAATATCGATAGGCACCGTCAGGGTTGGCGGCGTAAAGGTGCCGGTGCCCTGGTTGGTCTTGCTGCCCTCACCCAGCAACGGCCCGGCGAACGCGATCTTATTTGCGTCCTTCAAATCGGTGCCAATGTTGGTGGCGCCGTTGGCAGTAGGGCTGACCTTGAAGCTGTCGCCTGCGGCCATCGGCCCCTTGCCATCCAGGGCCAGGGTGAAACCATCAATAACCGGCGGCGGCGTGGTAGTGGTGTCGAACGCCCCCATGGACTTGCCGTCGGAACGCATCACCGTGTAGTTGTTGCCGCTGGTGAAGGTGACTTTATAGTCGTAGGGGGTCAGCTTGCTGGTATCACTGATGGTCACATTCAGGTTACCGGAGCCAGCACTGTTACCCGCCGCGCCCACGCTACGTTGCGCAATGGCAGCGGCGCTGTTGATATCCTTGAACAAGGACGAACCAAAGTCACCGTTCAGGTCAACGCCCTGGCCCAGCTGACTGTTGATCGTGTCCGCAGTTACGATTGCGATACGCCCCAGGTCATTGATGGCAGGCATCAAGACATCGCTGCGATAACGCAGCAAGCCGCCAATACTGCCGCCGCTGAGTACATTACCCATGTCCACTGAGGTCCCGCCGCCTGCATTGAGCTGGATGGTGTACTGGCTAGGGTCGCTCGAACTCGGCACCGCTGAAATGCTGTTGGATTGATCACCCAGCACCAGGGACTGGCCTGTGCCGGTACTGACGCTGAATACACCGTTCTTTTCGACGGCAGTGACGCCCACCAACTCATTCAGCGAACGTACTGCCTCATTACGTGCATCCAGCAAGTTCGCCGGAGCGCTGTTGCTTGAGCCCTGCGCCTGAGTGATCTGCTTGTTCAGGGAGGCAATCGAAGAGGTCAACTGGTTGACCTGATCGCTCATGGTCTTCAACTGGCCGTTGATCGACTCTTTTTGCTGGTTCAGTTGGGTCGAAATCGAGTTGAAACGATTGCTCAACGTCTGGGCGCTGGTCAGCAACACCTGCCGCGCGGAAACATCGCTTGGATTTGCCGCAGAGGTCTGCACCGCGGCGAAGAACGCACTGAGTACCGAAGACATGCCGGTGGTCTTGTCCGACAGGGTTTTGTCGATGGCACTGGCTTGGCTCGAATAAGCCTTGGCATCGTTGTTGAGCGCGGTGCTGTTCTGGTAGGCCGCATCGAGGAATTCGTTGTAGACCCGACGCACGTCCGCCAGGGTCGTGCCGCTGCCGATGAACACGCCGCCATACGGGTTCGACGCACTCGCACTCTGGGTGGTCTGCTGGCGCGAGTAGCCCGAGGTATTGGCGTTGGCAATGTTGTTACTCAAGACCGACAACGCTCCTTGAGAGGCGTTTAGCCCTGACATCCCGATACTGAGCAAACTCATGGTTCAGACCTTATAAATGTGTGGTTGCGCCAGCGGCAGCGTAGTTCTGGTAACTGTCCATCGTTTTGGCGATCTGCGAAATCTTGCTGGCATAGGCCGGGTCGGTGGCGTAACCGGCTTTTTGCAACTCGCGAACAAACTGTTCCGGGTTGTCGGCCGACTTCACAACTTCTTTATAGCGATCATTGCTTTGCAGCAAGGTCACCAGGTCGTGGAAGCTGTCCTGGTACGAGTTGTAGGAACGGAACTGCGCCGTCTCCTTGACCATCGCCCCATCGCGAAACTCGCTGGTGATCGCGCGGGCCTGGCCGCCCTGCCAACTCTGGCCAGCCTTGATGCCGAACAGGTTGTGGCTGCTGCTGCCATCCTCTGCGCGCATCACCGATTTACCCCAACCGGTTTCCAGGGCAGCCTGGGCCACCAGGTACTTCGGATCGACACCAATGCGCGCGGCAGCCGCCTTGGCCATCGGCAACATGGTGGCGACGAATTCGTCCTGCGAACTGAAGGCTTTCTTCGCCGGCGCCAACGGTGGCTGGGCCACGGCGCGGCCATAGACCTGCATGCGCCCGCTCGGCACGGCAAACGTGCGCGCGGTGCTGTTGACCACGTTGTCGTCGGCCGCACTGTTACGCAGCGGTGCGCTTTTGGCATCGATCGCGACTGGCGCGTTCGGCACGATGCCGGCGAGCAGGCGATCGGTCAGCTTGCTTGGCAAGGCAATACGGCGCTGATTCATCAGCTCCATGTCATTGCTGTGGGAGGCCACGGCGCCGGCCTGTGGCTCCGCCACGCGGTAAGCCCACAGCGGGCGCTGGCCATTGGAGCGGCCCAACGGACCTACGGCCTGGGTACCCGCCGCAATCTCCGTCGGCACATCAACTTTCTTCACAGCTTCGGCAGCCGCCGGGCCTTGCAACGTGGCGGCCTGGGCCTCCACCGGTTTGTTCTTTTGCATCTGGCGCATCAGCACGTCAGCCAGGCCGATACCACCGCCTTCGCGGGACATCGAAACCGCCAGTTGCTGGTCGTACATTTCCTGGTACTGCTTGGCGGCCGGCGTGTTCATCGGGTTGTCCTTGCCCAGCGCCTCGGTGGCCGAACGCATGGACTTGAGCATCTCGCTCAAGAACAGCGACTCGAACTCCTGCGCGACCTTGCGCATGTTGCCTTCGCTGTTTTTGTCGTCGCCGACCTTGAGCTGGTTAAGCCGGTTCAAGTCGGAGTAAGACCCCGAGTCCGCCGTGCTGCTGATACCGCTCTTGCGCATATCCATGGCCATGGCCTCAGATCACGATCAGGTCGGCTTGCAAGGCGCCGGCCTGTTTCAGCGCTTCAAGGATCGCCATCAAGTCGCCGGGCGCTGCGCCCACCTGGTTCACCGCACGGACAATCTCATCCAGGGTGGTGCCGGGGCCGAACTTGAACATCGGCTTGGCTTCTTGCTGAGCATTGACGCGCGAACGTGGCACCACCGCCGTCTGGCCGTTGGACAAAGGCCCTGGCTGGCTGACGATCGGGTCTTCGGTGATGGTCACGGTCAGGCTGCCGTGGGTCACCGCTGCCGGCGACACCTTGACGTTCTGGCCGATCACGATGGTGCCGGTACGCGAGTTGATGATGACTTTGGCCACGGCCTGGCCTGGGTCGACTTCAAGGTTTTCCAGGATCGACAAATAGTCGACACGCTGGCTTGGATCCAGCGGCGCAGTCACACGGATCGAGCCGCCGTCGATGGCCTGGGCCACGCCTGGGCCGAGCATGTCGTTGATCTTGTCGACCACGCGCTTGGCGGTGGTGAAGTCGGAGCGGTTGAGGTTCAGGGTCAGGCTGTTGCCTTGGTTGAAACCGCTCGGCACGGTGCGTTCAACCGTGGCGCCACCCGGAATACGACCGGCCGATGGCACGTTGACGGTGATCTTCGACCCGTCGCGACCTTCGGCGTCAAACCCGCCCACCACCAGGTTGCCCTGGGCGATGGCGTAGACGTTGCCGTCAATACCTTTGAGCGGCGTCATCAGCAAGGTGCCGCCACGCAGGCTTTTCGAGTTACCGATGGACGACACGGTGATGTCCACCACTTGGCCCGGCTTGGAGAACGCCGGCAAGTCAGCACTGATCGACACGGCCGCGACGTTTTTCAACTGCACGTTGCCCGATCCCGCCGGCACCTTGATGCCGAACTGCGAGAGCATGTTATTGAAGGTCTGCAGGGTGAACGGGGTCTGCGTGGTCTGGTCACCCGTACCGTTGAGCCCCACCACCAGGCCGTAGCCGATCAACTGGTTGGAACGCACGCCGGAGATGCTGGCGATGTCCTTCAGGCGTTCGGCCTGGGCGACAGCGCTCAAGGAAAGCAGGAGTGCGGCCGCCATCAGCTGTTTGAAGTTCAAAGTGGCCACCTAGAAAGGGAACAGCGGGCTAAGGAAGAAACGGTCGAACCAGCCTGGCTGGCTCGCATCGGCAAAGGCGCCCGTGCCGGAATAAGTGATGCGTGCATCGGCAATCCGCGTGGACGGCACGGTGTTGTCGGTGGAGATGTCATCGGCACGGACCATGCCGGCAATGCGCACCAGCTCGTCGCCGGTGTTGAGGGTCATCCACTTTTCACCGCGTACGGCGATGATGCCGTTGGGCAGTACATCGGCCACGGTCACGGTGATCGAACCGGTCAGGCTGTTGCCCTGCCCCGCTGCACTCTTGCCGTTGGTGGCACGGTCGCCACTGTAGCCGGCGCTGAGGCTCAGGTCGCCATCACCCAATGGGTTGTTGACGTTGGGCACAGCGCCGAACAACGACGTCAGACCGATACCAGCCTTGCTGGTCTTGCCGACTTGAGAGTTGGCGTTCTTGCTGGCCTGGGTGCGCTCGTTCAGGGTGATGGTGATGATGTCACCGACCCGGAACGCCTTGCGGTCGCTGTACAGGTTCTGTTCGAAGCCGGCCTGATAGATCGAACCGTTGTTGGCAGCCGCCGGCAACGGCGTACGTGGCAACACCGGCGCGTAGTACGGGTCATTGGGTTTTGGTGTCGGGGCGACACAGCCCGCGAGCACGGCAATCCCACTCAATGCCAGAACGGAAACATAGCGATTCATGACCCTTACCTCACGGTGTTGCAGGCACCCTCAAGAGCGCCCCATAGACTTGATTACAGATTCTGCGTTACGAACGAAAGCATCTGGTCGGCGGTGGAAATCACCTTGGAGTTCATCTCGTAGGCGCGTTGGGTGGTGATCATGTTGACCATCTCCTCAACCGTGCTCACGTTGGACGTTTCCAGGGTGCTTTGCAGCGTCGTGCCGAAACCGTTCAAGCCAGGCGTACCGATTTGCGGCGCGCCGCTGGAGGCGGTTTCCAGGAACAGGTTGTTACCCATGGCTTGCAGGCCGGCCGGGTTGATGAAGTCGGCGGTCTGCAGGTTGCCGATCACTTGCGACGCCGGGTTGCCGGCCACGGTGATGGACACGGTGCCGTCGTTGCCGACGGTGAACGTCTTGGCGTCAGCAGGAACAACCACGGCCGGCTCCAGGGCGAAACCGTTGGCGGTGACGATCTGGCCGTTGGAGTCCAGGTGGAAAGTACCGTCACGGGTGTAGGAAGTCGTGCCGTCTGGCTGCAGGATCTGGAAGAAGCCACGGCCGTTGATGGCCATGTCCAGCGGCTGGCCGGTCTGTTGCAGGTTACCGGCGCTGAAGTTCTTCTGGGTGCCGACGATCTGCACACCGGTACCCAATTGCAGGCCCGACGGCAGTTCGCTGTCCTGGGTCGACTGGGCGCCTGGTTGCTTCTTGATCTGATAAAGCAAGTCCTGGAACTCGGCGCGGTCACGTTTGAAACCCGTGGTCGACACGTTGGCCAGGTTGTTGGAAATGGTGGTCAGGTTGGTGTCCTGGGCGGACAAACCTGTTTTGGCAACCCATAGAGCCGGAAGCATGCTGTTCTCCTTCGTGCGCCTGTTTGTTGGCGCTGCGCTGCGAAATTAGTCGTGGTTCAGTGACGCGGCTATCAGCTCATCTGCATGACGCGAGTCATGGCCTGATCGTCTTCCTTGGCGCTGTTCATCATCTTGATGTGCAGCTCGAACTGTTTGGAAAGCGCCAGCACCGCGGTCATTTCTTCCACGGCATTGACGTTGCTCGCCTGCAGGAAACCCGAGGTCAGCTTGACGTTCGCGTCGGCTTGGGCTGGCTGGCCATCCTTGGTGTGGATGGTGCCGTCCAGGCCTTTATTCATGTTCTTCAGGTCAGGCTGGACCAGCTTGATGCGGTCCACTTCTGCCATCACCCGCGGGCCCTCGCCCATGGCACGGATACTGATGGTGCCGTCGGAACCCACTTCGATCTTCTGCTGCGGCGGCACGGCAATCGGACCACCGTTACCCATGATCGGCATACCGTTGCCGGCGCGCAGCACGCCCAATGCATCGACGTTCATGCTCGCGCTGCGCACGTAGGCTTCGCCACCGTCCGGGGTCTGCACGGCCATCCAGCCATCGCCATTGACGGCAACGTCCAGGTCACGGCCGGTCTCGATCATGGCGCCGGGGGTGAAGTCAGTGGCTGGGCGTTCGGTCATGGCAAACGCCCGCGCCGGAAAGCTGTCACCGAACACCGGCATCGAACGCGCCTGCTCCAGATCACGTTGGAAACCATTGGTGGAAATGTTCGCCAGGTTGTTGGCATGGGCCTTCTGCGCCAGAGCATTCTGGCTGGCGCCGGTCATTGCCACATAAAGGTACTTGTCCACGCTCTTTCCTCTTTCTGACGGACGCTTGCCGCCCACCGCTGTACTGATGAGGCTTAAGCAATTTGCGAACCAACTTTTAAAAAGACGATGAAGTGCAGGCGGGGCGGGGGTTTGCGCTGAGGTGTGATGATTTCGTGATTGGGCGCGAGTCGAAAAAACGGCGGACTACTGCCGCTAACGGCAAACCCCGGTCGTATTAGCGACAAAGATCAAATGTGTGTTGACCTAGGAGTGTCAGACAATCACTTGTCAGCCTTGAGAATTTCGTAATCACGCAACTTATTGGCGATGGTGGTGTGGGACACCCCCAGGCGCTTGCCCAACTGTCGGCTGCTGGAATGCTCGGCGTACAAGGCTTCCAACACCGCCTTCTCGAAGCGGCCGACGATGTCCTCCAGGCCGCCCTCCAGGGAAAAATCGCCAAGCGGCTGACGCACGCCATAATCCGGCAAGCGGATATGCTCGACCTTCACCGTCCCGCCCTCGCACAACGACACCGCCTGGAACAGCACGTTTTCCAGTTGCCGCACATTGCCTGGCCAGTGGTAGTGGCTCAGGCGATCCATCGCAGCCGGCGCCAGCTTCGGCAGGGGGCAGCCGATCTGCCGGCTGGCCTGGTCGAGAAAGTGATCCACCAAGGGCGCCAGCCCGTCGAGGCATTCGCGCAGGGGCGGGATATGCAGGGACAACACATTGAGGCGGTGGTAGAGGTCCTGACGGAATTCGCCACGGGCGCACAGCTCGGACAAGTCCACCTGCGTGGCGCAGATCACGCGCACGTCCAGGTAGACCTCTTCATCGCTGCCTACGCGACGGAAGCAACCGTCCTGCAGGAAGCGCAGCAATTTCACCTGCAAGCGTGCGCTCATTTCTCCGACACCATCGAGAAACAACGTCCCCCCCGCCGTCAGCTCCAACAGCCCCAACTTGCCTTCGGCGCGTGCGCCTTCGAACGCGCCGGGGCCGTAGCCGAACAGCTCGGTCTCGGCCATCGACTCGGGCAGGCCCGCGCAGTTGAGCGCCATCAACGGCGATTGCCCACGTGGGCTGGCCAAGTGACAGGCACGCGCCAGCAGTTCCTTGCCAGTGCCGGTTTCGCCTTCTATTAATAGAGGCGCATCCAGCGGCGCCATGCGTCGGGCTTCGCGTACCACGGCGGCCATGACCTTGGAGCTTTGGAAGATGCTGTCAAAGCCGCGCAGTTCCTGCTTGCGCACGTTGTAGATGCGCTCACCGACGCGGTCAGCGCGGTGCAGGGTCAGCACGGCACCGGCCATGGCTTCGCTGTCGTCATGTTCGGAGGATTGCAGCGGCGCGATATCCGCCAGGAACACGTCGCCCTTGACCTTGACCCGCAGGCCGTTGATCCGCGATTTGCTGGCGCGGACCAGTTCGGGCAGATCAAAGTCCTCGGCGTAGCGCGACAGCGGAATCCCCGGCACCTCGTCCACACGCACCCCGAGCAACTGCGCCGCCGCACGGTTGGCGGCGACGATCGAGCCGCCCATATCGATGGACAACACCGGAAACTCCAAGGCACCAAGCAGCGCATTGAGCTCCATATGCCGACGCTCGCTGGGCATCAGCCCTACCCTTTTGACACCAAATACCCCGGCAATCGCCTCGAACTGCGGGCGCAACGCCTGGAATTGCATGTTCACCAGGTTCGGGCAAAACAGGTAGATGGCATTACCATGCTCACCGCCCACCTCGCCCTTGGCGACGTTGACGCCATACTCCACGAGCAGGTTGAGGATGTCCCGCAGGATGCCGATGCGGTTCTGGCAGTGCACTTTGATACGCATGAAGAGGCCCGAAAAGTGGGGAGGCGCCGCGTCTTTTTGTCGCTGGGCGCAGATAGTCGTCAAGATTATGTGACAGCCTGCGGGCTTTTCACAGCCCAGCACAACGGCCACCCCCACAAGCGTAACGAATACTTTACGAAAAGCGGTAACTTTTCCTACCTGTGGCCGCTTTAAACAGATGGAATCTGGCCGCGCACGGGGTATCAATAAGCTCATCGCAGGACATAACAAGAACGAATGCCTAGCAGGAGAGCCGTATGAAGCAGACGCAATACGTGGCCCGCGAGCCCGATGCGCAAGGTTTTATCCACTACTCGCAGGAAGAACATGCGGTGTGGAACACCCTGATCACTCGCCAGTTGAAAGTGATCGAGGGTCGCGCCTGCCAGGAATACCTGGATGGCATCGACAAGCTCGGCCTGCCCCACGATCGTATTCCGCAACTGGATGAAATCAACAAGGTGCTGGCCGAGACCACTGGCTGGCAGGTCGCCCGTGTGCCGGCGCTGATCCCCTTCCAGACGTTCTTCGAATTACTCGCCAGCAAACAGTTTCCGGTGGCGACATTTATCCGCACCCGCGAAGAACTGGACTATCTGCAAGAGCCGGACATTTTTCACGAGATCTTCGGCCACTGCCCGCTGCTGACCAACCCTTGGTTTGCTGAATTCACCCACACCTACGGCAAGCTCGGCCTGGCGGCCACCAAGGAGCAACGGGTGTACCTGGCGCGCCTGTACTGGATGACCATCGAGTTCGGCCTGGTGGACACGCCCGAAGGTCGACGCATCTACGGTGGCGGCATTCTGTCGTCGCCCAAGGAGACGGTGTACAGCCTGTCGTCCGAGCCCGAGCATCAAGTGTTCGACCCGCTGGAAGCGATGCGCACGCCGTATCGCATCGACATTCTGCAACCGCTGTATTTCGTGCTGCCTGACCTCAAGCGCCTGTTTGAAGTGGCGCAGGAGGACATCATGGGCATGGTGGAGCGTGGCATGCAGTTGGGTCTGCACGCACCGAAGTTTCCGCCCAAGCCCAAGGCGGCGTGAACCTTACATCTTGAGGCCAGGTGAGTCTGTTCCCTGGCCGCGCGTTGCTTTAGGGTGACGCTACTGATCTTCAAACACTCGAATTCAGGACACCACCATGACCACGTTGAACCAAGCCCATTGCGAAGCCTGCCGCGCCGATGCCCCACAAGTCAGCGATGAAGAATTGCCGGTGCTGCTCAAGCAGATCCCCGACTGGAACATCGAAGTCCGCGACGGCGTGATGCAACTGGAAAAGGTTTTCCTGTTCAAGAACTTCAAATTCGCCCTGGCCTTTACCAACGCCATGGGTGAAATCTCCGAAGCCGAAGGCCATCACCCGGGCCTGCTCACCGAATGGGGCAAAGTCACCGTGACCTGGTGGAGCCACTCCATCAAAGGCCTGCACCGCAACGACTTCATCATGGCCGCGCGCACCGACGAAGTGGCCAAGGACGCCGAGGGCCGCAAGTAATGCATTTCGATGCCATTGGCCGCGTGCCCGGCGACCCGATCCTCGGGCTGATGGACCTGTACGCCCACGACACCAACCCGAACAAATTCGACCTGGGCGTGGGCGTCTATAAGGACGATCAGGGCCTGACGCCGATTCCGCACTCGGTCAAGTTGGCCGAGCAGCGCCTGGTGGACACGCAAACCACCAAGACCTACATCGGCGGCCACGGTAATGCGGCCTTCGGCACGCTGATCAGCGAGCTGGTGCTCGGTGCCGATTCGGCATTGATTCGCGAGCGCCGCGCCGGCGCCACCCAGACCCCAGGCGGCACTGGCGCCCTGCGCCTGAGCGCCGACTTCATTGCGCACAACCTGCCGGGCCGTGGCGTGTGGCTGAGCAATCCGACCTGGCCGATCCACGAAACTATCTTTGCCAAGGCTGGCATTCCAGTCAGTCATTACCCGTACGTGGGCGCTGACAACCGCCTGGACGTGGCGGCGATGCTCGCCACCTTGTCCACAGTGCCCAAGGGCGATGTCGTGCTGCTGCACGCCTGCTGCCACAACCCGACGGGTTTCGACCTGTCCCAGGACGATTGGCGCCAGGTACTGCAGATCGTGCGCGAGCGCCAGCTGCTGCCGCTGATCGACTTCGCCTACCAGGGCTTTGGCGACGGCTTGGAGCAGGATGCTTGGGCGGTGCGGCTGTTTGCGGCGGAGCTGCCGGAAGTGCTGGTGACCAGTTCGTGCTCGAAGAACTTCGGCTTGTACAGCGACCGCGTCGGCGCGTTGATCGTGTGTGCGGCGGATGCCGAGAAGCTGACGGATGTACGCAGCCAGCTTGCCAACACGGCGCGTAACCTGTGGTCGACGCCGCCGGACCATGGTGCTGCGGTGGTGGCGACCATCCTGGGTGATGCCGAACTGAAAAAGCGGTGGAGCGACGAGGTTGAAGCCATGCGTTCGCGAATCGCCCACCTGCGTTCGGGGCTGGTGGAGGCGTTAGCGCCACACGGCTTGTCGGCGCGGTTCGCGCATATCGGGGCGCAGCGCGGGATGTTTTCCTACACCGGCTTGAGTGCCGAACAGGTGAAGCAACTGCGCGAGAAACACAGCGTGTATATGGTGAGTTCGGGACGGGCCAACGTGGCCGGCATCGATGCGACACGCCTGACATTGCTGGCCAAAGCCATCGCCGACGTTTCCAACTGAAGAAACCGGGACCCCATGTGGGAGCTGGCTTGCCATCTCCCACATTGCTTGGCTGTGTGAATCCTCTAGCCCGCAACCATCTCAGCTTTTAGCAGTGCTGCTTTCGCTTGCGCATCCGCCAACCGATACAACTCGATACTCCCATCCCAGTGCTCGATCAACGCCGTGCACGACTCCACCCAATCCCCACAATTGAGGTAATCCACCTCGCCCACCTTGCGAATCTCCGCATGGTGGATATGCCCGCAGACCACGCCGTGCAGCTCACGTTTGGTCACTTCATGGGCGATGGCTTCTTCGAAATCGCTGATGAAGTTCACCGCCGTCTTGACCTTGTGCTTGAGGTACGCAGACAGCGACCAATAGCCATAGCCATAGCGCGCACGCCAGTGGTTCAGCCAGCGGTTCAGCGTGAGGGTGAACTCGTAAGCCGAGTCACCAAGGAACGCCAGCCAGCGGTGGTAACGGGTGATCACGTCAAACTGATCGCCATGAATCACCAACAGATGCCGGCCATCGGCAGTCACGTGTACCGCTTCGTCCACCAACTGGATGTTGCCCAGGATCAGCTTGGAATAACGACGCAGGAATTCGTCATGGTTGCCGGTGACGTAGATCACTTCGGTACCGCGCTTGGCCATGGTCAGCAGGCGGCGGATCACGTTGGTGTGGGCCTGGGGCCAATACATGCCGCCACGCAGTTTCCAGCCGTCGATGATGTCACCGACCAGGTAGACCTTGTCGGCGTGATAACCCTTGAGGAACTGCGACAAATGTTCGGCCTGGCAATCCCGGGTGCCCAGGTGCACATCGGATATCCACAGGGTACGAACCCGTTGCTTGCGGCTGGGCTTGGCGAACTCGGCACTGGTCATGGGCATCCCTCGACGGTGTTTTCGCGAGCTTGCACCCTGGCGATTAATAGCCTATGACAACGATGCGTCAGTCTGATGACAGCGCTCAGTGCCCGCAAAGCGTTGTAGACTGCCCGCTTGCCGCCCAGGAGACCGCAATGGGACCCGCCCTCACCCTACGCCACTACGTCGAAGCGCCCCTCGCCCACAGCCATGACCATGCGCAATTGGTGTTCGGCCTGTCCGGGCATCTGGACCTGGAAGTGAACGGCCGTGGCAGCCAGGTGCGCGAAAGCAGCGTGATGGTGCTGCCCTTCTCCGCCCACCATGCGTGCTGCAGTCGCGATGGCAGCCGCTGCCTGGTGCTGGATGTGCCCACCGAGCACTGGGTGCTGCAATCGCTGGGGGAACACGCCGATGCCAGTCGCCGCCTGCTGGATCAACCGGCGCGGCTGACCCTGGACTCACGGCAGCACCAACTGGTGCAATGGCTGGCGCACAGCCCGGTGCATGACCCGCTGATCGTCCAGCAAGGTGCGATCCTGCTAATGGCCAGTCTCAATCATCCGCCAGCCCAACCGGCGCTGGGCCGGCGTTTGCCGTACGCGGCGTTCAACGCGCATATCGAGCGCCATGTTGCACACCCGCTGCAGGTGGCCGACCTGGCGCGCATCGCCGACCTGTCGGTGCCGCGCTTGCATGCACGCTTCATGGCGGAATGCGGGCAGACGCCGATGGACTATATCCGTAGCCGTCGCCTGCAAATGGCTTTGGACCTGCTGCGCAAAACCCCGTTGCCCATCGGCGAAATCGCTGAGCGCGTCGGCTATACCTCGCAAAGTGCATTTGCGGCGGCGATGCTGCGTGAGTTTGGCGCCTCCCCGGGTGCTTTGCGACGCAACGCGTAGCGAGAGCCTCGCGATAAAAATCGCGAGCCGAGCGACAGACACCTGTACTGGCGAGCCACTAGACTGCGCTTCTGTCACCCGTTTTATTCAAGGATCGCAATGACTCCCCGCTCAGCCCTCGGCGCCCTGCATATCGGCGCACTGATGTTTGGCCTCACCGGCGTATTCGGCAAACTGGCCGCCGCCTCGCCGGCCGTCATCGTCTTTGGCCGCGCCGCGTTTGCCGTGGTTGCCCTGGCGGTGTTTGCACGGTTCGCCAGCAACACCGCCTGGAAAACGCTGGAGCTGCGTGACTGGCGCCGGCTACTGGTCAGCGGTGTATTACTGGCGGCGCATTGGGTGACGTTCTTTATAGCGGTGAAGGTGGCCGGCGTGGCCGTCGCGACCCTGGGCTTCACCGCGTTCCCGGCCTTTACCGTGATCCTCGAAGGGTTGATCTTCCGCGAGCGCATCCGGGCTAACGAAGTGATGCTAGTGGCGCTGGTCAGCGTCGGCCTGGTGCTGGTGACCCCGGACTTCAACCTCGCCAGCGAAGCCACCAGCGGGTTGCTCTGGGGGATCGCCTCGGGGTTGCTGTTTTCGCTGCTGTCGCTGAACAACCGCGCCAGTTCCGGGCGCATCCCGGCGGTGCAGGCAGCGCTGTGCCAGAACGTGGTGGTCGCGGTGTGCCTGTTGCCCGTCGCGGCCCCGGCGCTGGCGGATGTCAGGGCGCTTGATTGGCTGTGGATCGGCCTGCTCGGCGTGTTCTGCACCGGCCTGGCCCACAGCCTGTTTGTCGCCAGCCTCGCAGTGATCAAGGCACGCACTGCTTCGGTGGTGTTTGCCATGGAGCCGGTCTACGGCATCACCGCGGCCTGGCTGCTGTTTGCCGAAACCCCGACGTTGCGCATGCTGCTGGGGGGCGCGCTGATCATTGTCGCCATTGTGCTGTCCGGCCTGATGGGCAGCGCCAGCCAAGCCAAACAGCCCGCTGTAACGGTCTGATCTATACTTTAAATATCCGCAACAGTGAGTAGTCGTTCAACGGATAACCGACAGCTCGACGACAGCCTGGGTATTTTCTGAAGTTGCTGCACGCGAGTGGTCAAAACCTCAACGCGATGCGGGAGCTTTACTATGGAAATGTTCATCAGTTTGTTGGTGCAGATTATCAGCGGGGCCGTCGGCGGCAACATTGCAGGAATGACCAAACAGAGCC
Source organism: Pseudomonas simiae (assembly GCF_000934565.1). Lineage (NCBI taxonomy): Bacteria > Pseudomonadati > Pseudomonadota > Gammaproteobacteria > Pseudomonadales > Pseudomonadaceae > Pseudomonas > Pseudomonas simiae. The sequence goes on from NZ_CP010896.1 coordinate 4,403,430, forward strand.
TGGGGACCGGGCTCAATACCGTTATCGGTGGTGTAGGCGGACTGGTGCTGGGTCAGCTTGTCGCGGCACTGACGGGCACCTCCGGCGGCGAGGCGCTGGATGTGGCGGCGGTCGGCAGCAATATTGTTGGCGGTGGCGTCGGTGGGCTGTTGCTGACCTGGCTTATTGGCTTCATCAAACAAAAGATGGCGGCCAAATAACGCTGCACCACAAGGTCACCGCCCTCATCAGGTGGTGACTCTCACTGTGTACGATCGTTGTGCCCCAGGTCACGCTGCGGGTCTATCCGGTCGCGTACACGCTGCTTCAGCACCTTGGCTTCAGGAAAGCCACCATCAGCCTTACGCTCCCAGATCTGCACGCCGTCGCAGGTGATGCGAAACGCGCCACCGGTGGCCGGCTCCAGCGACACTTTCCCCAGGTCATCGGCAAACGTACTCAACAATTCCTGCGCCAGCCAGGCGGCGCGCAGCAGCCACTGGCACTGGGTGCAATAGGTGATGACGATCTCGGGTTTGATCGAAGACATAATTTGAGAGGTTCCAGGCGTAACGGGCTCGGCGGATCGAGTGGCTATAATACCGGCCTTTATCGCCCAGCCTAGAGATTCATGATGCGCCGCCTGCTGTCCTGCCTGTTTCTGTGCCTGATCCCTCTTCTAGCCGACGCCGTTGAACCGCCACGTCCGAAAATCGGCCTGGTGCTGTCCGGCGGCGCCGCCCGTGGCTTGGCCCATATCGGCGTGCTCAAGGCGCTGGAAGAGCAAGGCATCCAGATCGACGCGATTGCCGGCACCAGCATGGGCGCGGTGATCGGCGGGCTGTACGCGTCGGGCTACAAGATCGATGAGCTGGAAAAACTGGCGCTGAGCATCGACTGGCAACAGGCGCTGTCCGACGCACCGCCCCGGGAAGACGTGCCGTTCCGGCGCAAGCAGGATGACCGAGATTTCCTGGTCAAGCAGAAACTCAGCTTCCGCGACGACGGCAGCCTGGGTCTGCCACTGGGCGTGATCCAGGGCCAGAACCTGGCGCTGCTGCTGGAAAGCATGTTCGCCCACAGCAGCAACACGCGTAACTTCGACAAGCTGCCGATCCCCTTCCGCGCCGTGGCGACTGATATCACCACCGGCGAGAAGGTGGTGTTCCGCAAGGGTCACCTCCCCCAGGTAATCCGCGCCAGCATGTCGATCCCGGCGGTATTCGCGCCAGTGGAACTGGACGGCCGGCTGCTGGTGGACGGCGGCATGACCGACAACATCCCGCTGGATGTGGCGCGTGAAATGGGCGTGGATATCGCCATCGTCGTCGACATCGGCACCCCACTGCGTTCGCGCAAGCAACTGGCGACGGTGGTGGACGTACTCAACCAGTCGATCACCCTGATGACCCGGCGCAATTCCGAAGAACAACTCAAGGCCCTGCATCCCAAGGACGTGCTGATCCAGCCACCCCTCGCCGCCTACGGCGTGACTGACTTCGGCCGCGCCAAAGACATGATCGATGCCGGCTACCGCGCCACCCGCGCCCTTGATGCCCGCCTGGCCCACGTGCGCCCTGCCGAGCCGATCGACCCGCAATTGGTGGCCGCCCGTGCACCCGGCGAACGCACACCGGTGATCACCGCCATCAACGTGGAAAACGACTCGAAAGTCAGCGACGACGTGATCCGCTACTACATCCGCCAACCCCTGGGCGAACCGCTGAACCTGGGCCGCCTGCAAACGGACATGGGCACCCTCTACGGCCTGGACTATTTTGAGCAGGTGCAATACCGCGTGGTGAAAAAGGGTCAAGACAACACCCTGGTGATCAGTGCGCGCGGCAAACGCAGCGGCACCGACTACCTGCGACTGGGGTTGAACCTGTCGGATGACATGCGTGGCGACAGCGCTTTCAACCTCGGCGCCAGCTACCGCATGAATGGTATCAACCGCCTCGGCGCCGAATGGCTGACGCGGGTACAAATCGGTGATCGCCAAGAGCTGTACAGCGAGTTCTATCAGCCGATGGACACCGGTTCGCGTTACTTTGTCGCGCCGTATATCAGCGCCCAGGCTCAGAACGTCGAGCTGATCCTGGACAACGACCCCATCTCCGAATACCGCCTGGAACGCTACGGCTTCGGCTTGAACGTTGGACGGCAGATCGGCAACAGTGGCGAAATCCGCTTTGGCGTCGGCGAAGCCTGGGGTAAGGCGGATGTGCGCATCGGCGACCGGGATCTGCCCAGTGTAAGTTTCAGCGAAGGCTTCTATGAGCTGAAGTACTCCTTCGATTCCCTGGATAACGTGTACTTCCCCCATACCGGTGAAGACATCGGCCTGGCCTACCGCGAGTTCGAACCTGGGCTGGGCTCGGACCAGCGCTACCGCCAGTGGGAGTTCAAGCTCGACAAAGCCATGAGCCACGGCCCGGATACCCTGGTGCTGGGCGGGCGCTACGGGCGTACCCTGGATGATTCGGACGTGGTGATTTCCAGCTTCCTGCTGGGCGGTGCGCGACAGTTGTCGGGCTTCCGCCAGGACGCAATCTCAGGCCAGAACATCAGCCTGATGCGCGCGGTGTACTACCGCAGGCTCACGCCGCGTTCGTACCTGCCGCTGGATTTCCCGCTGTACCTAGGCGCGTCACTGGAGCGCGGCCGGGCGTGGAACAACGACAATGAATTCGACAGCGGGTATATCAATGCGGCGAGTATTTTCCTGGGGTTCGATACACCGCTGGGGCCACTGAATTTCAGCTATGGGTTCAATGATGATAATCAGAAGGCGGTGTACCTGAACCTGGGGCAGACGTTCTAAAGGCTTACGCTGAACCCGATGTGGGAACGGGCTTTTGTGGTGAGCCCGCCCAGTGGTTTCTTCAGGACTTTTCGAGATTCGACAGGATGTGTGCATGCACGCGCATGCACACGCTCAAATCAGCTTCATCCACACCCACAAACAGCTCATGCCGCAGGGCGGTAGCGATGGTTTCAATCTGTTCGATCAAGGGACGGGCGGTGTCACACAACAAGATACGCTTGGCACGACGGTCTTCCACCACGGCCTGGCGTTGCACCAGGCCCTGACCTTCCAGACTGTCCAGCAGCCGGGCCAGTGTCGGCCCTTCTACCCCGACGCTTTGCGCCAGCTCACGTTGGGTGGGTGCCTCTTCGAAACGGGCCAGGTGCAACAGCACCAGCCAGCGCGCCTGGGACAGGCCAAGCCCGGCCAGGCGGCGGTCCAACTCGGCGCGCCAACCACGGGACATTTGCGCCAATTGCATGCCAAATCGGTGTTGATCGGTTAACGGCATAAAAAACTCATGTTTTAGACTGAAAATAAAGTGTGGCTAATTATTAGTCAGCTAAGCATGAGCTTTGCCCGTAGGCAAGAGTTGCTATGTACTGATTCGTTACATTGTCGCAATTGGCGCACTAAATTTCGAATTCAGACTGCAAAGCCGCCCGCACGCAGTACAAAACACCTTCCGGAACACGCCCGGTAAACAGCGGGGCAATCTCCGCCACAGGTGGCAATTCGCCCTCTCCGTCCAAGAACGCGTCTTGGATTTCACCGAGCAGATCCTCTGGCAAATCAAGGGCCTGCTCCAACGACAGTTGCTGCTTGCCAATGGATTCGGCAAGCAAGGTGTAGACGTTCTTCTCCGAGCACTGCAACTGACCGGCGATCTGGACCGGGGTCATACCGGCGCGTGCCAGGCTGATCAGTTCGTGGCGGATATCGGCGACTTCCTTTGGCGCCTCGGCCTGGCCGCCGAGCACTTCGAGGAAGGCCTGGCCGTAACGCTCCAGCTTGCGCGCGCCCACCCCACTGACCCGCGCCATCTCGGCCATGCTGGTGGGCTGCTCGCGCAGCATCTCCAGCAAGGTGGAGTCGGGGAAAATAACGTACGGCGGCACGCTGTGTTCCTGCGCCAGTTTGCGTCGCAGGGTGCGCAAGGCTTCCCACTGTTCGCGTTCTTCGCCACGCACCAACTGGCTGGCCTGGCTGGTGCTGCTCTTGGCGGTGGTTTGCGGCTTGAGGTCGCGGCGCAGCTCCAGGCTGACTTCGCCCTTGAGCAACGGCCGGCAGCTGTCATTCAGACGTAGGCCGCCAAACCCCTCGATATCGATGTCCACCAGGCCACGCGCCACCATCTGCCGGAACAACGAGCGCCACTCGCCTTCGGCGCGGGCCTTGCCGACGCCGTAGACCGAGAGTTTTTCGTGGCCGAAGCTGCGCACTTTCTCGTTGTCCTTGCCCAGCAACACGTCCACCAGGTGACCGACGCCGTAACGCTGACCGGTGCGGTAGATAGCGGACAAGCCTTGGCGCGCCGGCTCAGTGGCATCCCAGGTCTGCACGCCGTCGACACAGTTGTCGCAATGGCCACAGGGTTCGGGCATGTCTTCATCGAAATACGCCAGCAAGGTCTGGCGGCGGCAGCGGGTCTCCTCACACAGCGAGAGCATCGCGTCGAGCTTGTGTTGCTCCAGGCGCTTGTGGCGCTCGTCGCCCTCGGAGTTCTGCAGCATCTGCTTGAGCATCACCACGTCCTGCAGGCCGTAGACCATCCACGCATCCGCCGGCAAACCATCACGGCCGGCACGGCCGGTTTCCTGGTAGTAGGCCTCAAGGGATTTGGGCAGGTCCATGTGCGCGACGAATCGCACGTTGGACTTGTCGATGCCCATGCCGAACGCGATGGTGGCCACCATGATCAGGCCTTCCTCGTTGAGGAAGCGCTTCTGGTGGTAGGCACGCAGGTCATTCGGCAGGCCGGCGTGATACGGCAGTGCCGGGTAGCCTTGCTCACAGAGAAACGCGGCGACTTCATCGACCTTCTTGCGCGACAGGCAATAGACGATGCCCGCATCGCTGCGTCGCTCCGAGAGGAACGCCAGCAACTGCTTGCGCGGCTGCTCCTTGGGCACGATGCGGTAGAAAATATTCGGCCGGTCAAAGCTCGACAGGAAGCGCTCGGCGTTCTGCAGGTGCAGGCGCTCGACGATTTCTTCGCGGGTACGCTTGTCGGCGGTGGCGGTCAGGGCAATGCGCGGCACATCGGGAAACAGCTCGGCCAATTGACCCAGTTGCAAATACTCACGGCGAAAGTCATGACCCCATTGGGACACACAGTGGGCTTCGTCGATGGCGAACAGGGCGATTTCCAGGCTCTGCAAAAAAGCCAGCATGCGCGGCTGCACCAGACGCTCGGGGGCCAGGTACAGCATCTTCACTTCACCGCGCTTGATACGCGCCGCCAGGTCGCGCTGCTGCTCGGCACTGAGGGTGGAGTTCAACGAAGCAGCGGCGACACCGAGCTCTTCAAGGGTCGCCACCTGGTCGTCCATCAACGCGATCAACGGCGACACCACCACCGCCAGGCCATTGCGCAACAGCGCCGGCACCTGGAAGCACAACGACTTGCCGCCGCCGGTAGGCATCAGGACCAGGGCGTCACCGCCGCTGGCCACGCGCTCAATGATCGCACCCTGGCGGCCACGAAAACTGTCGTAGCCGAAGATGTCCTTGAGGACGCGTTGTGCCTGCTCGAGCATGTAAAACTCCAAAAATAGTGCCGAAATCCCTCTGTACAGGCTGGCCGAAAAAATGCGCTTTCACGGGAAAAAATCCGTAAGCGAAGTTTTCGCGGACTGGCGCTTGGCCTGCAAGGGCATCACAAAACGCGGCAGTATACCCGAGCGCTACCTGGCAAAGGGCGCCACTGACGAATAGCGACCGCGATCTAAAATGCCGTTCGGCTGGCCTGTGCGCTCAAGAAAGCCTAGAATTCAGCATCGTTTATTCCCAAGGTAGTCCTTCAATGTCCTTCGCTGAGCAACTAACCCGCCTGCAAGCCTTCCTCGACGCCGATGAGCTGCATGACGAGGCGCTGGACTACGTGGCCGCCCACGGCTACCTGACCGCCCTGTCGATCTGCTCCGAAGTCGTACCTGACCGTGAATGGATCGACGCGTTGTTCGCCGAAGAGCCGCACTACACCGACGCCGCCCAACGCGAAGAAATCGAATCCACCCTGCTGGCCCTCAAGGCCCACATCGGTCGCCAACTGGCCTCCGACGAGGAATTCGAGCTGCCGTGCGAGCTGGACCTGGGCGAAGAACCGGATGACTCCGATCTGCGCGGCTGGTGCATCGGCTTCATGGAAGGCGTGTTCCTGCGCGAAGCCGCCTGGTTCGAAACCGCCGAGGAAGAAGTCAGCGAAATGCTGCTGCCGATCATGGTCGGTTCGGGCCTGTTCGACGACCAGCCTGAGTTCGCCGACATCGCCGCCGATGCCAACCTGATGGACGACATGATCGTTCAGATCCCGGAAGCCCTGACTGCGCTGTACCTGCTGTGCAACGCTCCTGACGAAAAACCGGCGATCCTCAAGCCACGTCACCACTGAGTCGCTTGCCCGTGACACCCATGGGCAATCGTTCACTGCTCCTGCGCTACGGGCTGCTGGCCATCGGCTGGCTGAGCGTAGCGTTGGGGGTGATAGGCATTTTCCTACCGGTATTGCCGACCACACCCTTCCTACTCCTCGCTGCCGCCTGTTTCGCCAGAAGCTCTCCGCGTTTCTACCATTGGCTGGTGCAACACCCGCGCCTGGGCCCATGGATCCGTGATTACCTGGACGGCAATGGCATCCCTCTCAAGGGCAAGGTCTACGCCATCGGCCTGATGTGGCTGAGCATCAGCGTCTCCTGCTACCTGGTGCCACTGCCGTGGGCACGTGGTTTCATGCTGACCAGCGCGGTGCTGGTGACTATTTACATCCTGCGCCAGAAAACCCTGCCACCCCGCTAGGCCGCGACATCACGTCGCGCTCAGACCTTGGTCGACACTGACTAACCCCCAGCATTCTGCGAGACTGTCCAACCGGGCCCGGAATGCCCGGGTGTTCTTATGCTCGGAGTTACCATGACGCTGTCCAGCGGGCTGATCGCCACCGTTGCCCTGGCCTATATGGCCATTATGTTTGCCATCGCCTTCTACGGTGATCGTCGCCGTGCGCCACTGCCGCCGCGTATGCGCGCCTGGGTGTACAGCCTGTCGCTGGCCGTGTATTGCACCAGTTGGACCTTCTTCGGCGCTGTAGGCCAGGCTGCCGAACAGTTGTGGGCATTTTTACCGATCTACCTGGGACCGGTGCTGTTGTTGGTACTGGCACCTTGGGTGCTGCAGAAGATGATTCTGATCAGCAAGCAGGAAAACATTACCTCTATCGCCGACTTTATTGCGGCGCGCTACGGCAAATCCCAATCCCTTGCCGTGGTGGTCGCGCTGATCTGCCTGGTCGGCGTGCTGCCTTATATCGCCCTGCAACTCAAAGGCATCGTACTGGGCGTCAACCTGCTGATCGGCGCCGGCGCCGACACCACCGGCACCCGCGCCCAGGACACCGCGCTGATCGTCTCGCTGGTGCTGGCGCTGTTCACCATTGTGTTTGGTACGCGCAACCTCGATGCCACGGAACACCACCGCGGCATGGTGCTGGCGATTGCGTTTGAATCCCTGGTCAAGTTGCTCGCGTTTCTTGCGGTCGGCGCGTTTGTGACCTACGGGTTGTACGACGGTTTCGGCGACCTGTTCAGCCAGGCCATGCTCGCGCCTCGCCTGGATGAATACTGGAAGGAGACCGTCAACTGGCCATCAATGGTGGTACAGACCGGTGTGGCCATGATGGCGATTATCTGCCTGCCTCGGCAGTTCCATGTCACGGTGGTGGAGAACATCGATCCCCAGGACCTGCGCCTGGCCAAGTGGGTGTTTCCCGCGTACCTGGTGCTGGCCGCGTTGTTCGTGATCCCTATCGCCCTCGGCGGCAAGATGCTGCTGCCCAGCTCGGTATTGCCGGACTCCTATGTGATCAGCCTGCCCATGGCCGAAGCCCATCCGGCGCTGGCCGTGCTGGCATTTATCGGCGGTGCGTCGGCGGCCACCGGCATGGTGATCGTGGCGAGCATCGCCCTGTCGACCATGGTGTCCAACGACATGCTGCTGCCCTGGCTGCTGCGTCGTTCCAGCGCCGAACGGCCGTTCGAAGTGTTTCGCCACTGGATGCTGTCGGTACGCCGGGTGAGCATCGTGATCATTCTGTTGCTGGCCTACGTCAGCTATCGCCTGCTCGGCTCTACTGCGAGCCTGGCGACCATCGGCCAGATCGCCTTTGCCGCCGTGACCCAACTGGCGCCGGCCATGCTCGGTGCGCTGTATTGGAAACAAGCGAACCGACGCGGTGTGTTCGCAGGGCTCGCAGCCGGTACTTTCCTGTGGTTCTACACCTTGGTCCTACCGGTGACGGCGAAAAGCCTGGGCTGGTCCCTCAGCCTTTTCCCAGGGCTGACCTGGATGCACTCCCACCCGCTGGGCCTGTCCGTCACCTCATTGACCTTGGGCACCGTGTTCTCCCTGGCGGGTAACTTCACGCTGTTTGTGTGGGTGTCGATGCTGTCGCGCACACGCGTGTCAGAACACTGGCAAGCCGGGCGTTTCATCGGCCAGGAAATCAGCCAACGCGCCAGCGCCCGCTCGATGTTGTCGGTGCAAATCAGCGACTTGCTCAGCCTGGCGGCGCGTTTTGTCGGTGAAGAACGCGCCCAGCAAAGCTTTATCCGCTTCGCCTATCGCCAGGGAAAGGGCTTCAACCCCAACCAGAACGCCGACAACGATTGGATCGCCCATACCGAGCGCTTATTGGCCGGCGTGCTGGGAGCGTCTTCGACACGCGCAGTGGTAAAAGCGGCCATTGAAGGTCGGGAAATGCAGCTGGAGGACGTCGTCCGCATCGCTGATGAAGCCTCGGAGGTGCTGCAGTTCAACCGCGCGTTGCTGCAAGGCGCCATCGAGAACATCACCCAGGGCATCAGCGTGGTCGACCAGTCCCTCAAGCTGGTGGCCTGGAACCGGCGTTATCTGGAGCTGTTCAACTATCCGGACGGGCTGATCAGCGTGGGCCGGCCGATCGCCGACATCATCCGCTACAACGCCGAACGCGGGCTGTGCGGGCCGGGCGAGGCCGAAGTACACGTGGCGCGCCGCCTGCACTGGATGCGCCAGGGCCGTGCGCACACCTCCGAGCGCTTGTTCCCCAATGGCCGGGTGATCGAGCTGATCGGCAACCCGATGCCCGGCGGCGGTTTCGTCATGAGTTTCACTGACATCACCGCGTTCCGCGAAGCCGAACAGGCACTCACCGAGGCCAACGAAGGCCTGGAACAACGGGTGACCGCGCGTACCTACGAACTGTCGCAACTCAACGTCGCGCTCACCGATGCCAAGGGCGTGGCCGAGTCCGCGAGCCAGTCGAAGACGCGCTTTCTGGCGGCCGTGAGCCATGACTTGATGCAACCCTTGAATGCCGCACGCCTGTTCTCCGCCGCCCTTTCCCATCAGAACGACGGCCTGTCCAGCGAAGCCCGGCAATTGGTGCAGCATCTGGACAGTTCCCTACGCTCTGCCGAGGACCTGATCAGCGACCTGCTGGACATCTCGCGCCTGGAAAACGGCAAGATCAATCCGCAGCGCCAGCCTTTTGTGCTTAACGAACTGTTCGACACCTTGGGCGCGGAGTTTAAAGCGCTGGCCCAGGAGCAAGGCCTGCGTTTCCGCCTGCGCGGCAGTCGCTTGCGCGTCGACAGCGATATCAAGTTGCTGCGGCGCATCCTGCAGAATTTTCTGACCAACGCTTTCCGTTATGCCGACGGCCCGGTACTGCTGGGCGTACGCCGACGCAAGGGCGAGCTGTGCCTGGAAGTGTGGGACCGTGGCCCCGGCATCCCGCTGGATAAACAGAAGGTGATCTTCGAAGAATTCAAGCGCCTGGACAGTCACCAGACCCGCGCGGAGAAAGGACTGGGGCTGGGCCTGGCGATCGCCGATGGCTTGTGTCGCGTACTCGGCCATCGGTTGAGCGTGCGCTCATGGCCAGGCAAGGGCAGCGTGTTCAGCGTGCGCGTGCCGTTGGCGCGCAATCAAGTCAGCGCTCCGATCAAGCCCCCCCAGGAAAACGGCCTGCCATTGAGCGGTGCACAGGTGCTGTGTGTAGATAACGAAGAGAGCATCTTGATCGGCATGCGCAGCCTGCTGACGCGTTGGGGCTGCGAGGTGTGGACCGCCACCGACCAGGCCCAATGCGCAGCGTTACTCGCCGACGGCGTGCGCCCGCAACTGGCCATGGTGGACTACCACCTGGACCATGGCGAAACCGGGACTGAACTGATGGGTTGGCTGCGAGCGCAATTGGCGGAGCCGATTCCCGGCGTGGTGATCAGCGCCGACGGCCGCCCGGAGATGGTGGCCGAGGTGCATGCGGCGGGGTTGGATTATCTGGCCAAGCCGGTGAAGCCTGCGGCGTTGCGGGCGTTGCTGAGTCGGCATTTGCCGCTGTAGGGCGATCCAGCGCGGTCAAATATGGGAGTTTGCACACCGCCGTATTTTATTCGGGCAGGTGTGCCACACCATCGGAGTCGGTCATCGCCCGCTCCAGTAAATCCGCCGGCAGGCTTTTACTCGCCCGCGCGCCCAGCAACCGCAATTGCTCGGTCCGGCTGACCAGATTTCCGCGTCCATCTGTCAGCTTGTTTCGCGCCGCACTGTAAGCCTTATCCAACTGCTGCAAACGGTTACCCACTTCATCCAAGTCCTGGATAAACAGCACGAACTTGTCGTACAGCCAACCGGCACGCTCGGCGATTTCCCGGGCGTTCTGGCTCTGGCGTTCCTGTTTCCAGAGGCTGTCGATCACACGTAGGGTCGCTAGCAAGGTGGTTGGGCTGACAATCACGATATGGCGGTCGAACGCCTCCTGAAACAGGTTGGGCTCGGCCTGTAACGCAGCGGAAAACGCCGCTTCGATCGGCACGAACAGCAACACGAAATCCAGGCTGTGCAGGCCTTCCAGGCGTTTGTAGTCCTTGCCGGCCAGGCCTTTGACGTGATTTCGCAGCGACAGCACATGCTGCTTCAGGGCTGCCTGGCCAATGACGTCATCCTCCGCCGCCACATACTGCTGATACGCAGTCAGGCTGACCTTGGAGTCCACCACCACCTGCTTGTCGCCGGGCAACATGATCAGCACGTCGGGCTGGAACCGCTCGCCATCCGGGCCTTTGAGGCTGACCTGGGTCTGGTACTCACGGCCCTTCTCCAGACCTGCATGCTCCAGCACACGTTCAAGGATCAGTTCTCCCCAGTTACCTTGGGTTTTCTGCCCCTTGAGCGCGCGGGTCAGGTTGGTGGCTTCGTCCGACAGACGCAGGTTCAGTTGCTGTAGGCGTTCCAGCTCCTTGGCCAGGGAAAAACGCTCGCGCGCCTCGTTCTGGTAGCTTTCTTCCACGCGTTTCTCGAAGGATTGGATGCGCTCCTTCAAGGGGTCGAGCAATTGGCCCAGGCGTTCCTGGCTGGTTTCGGCGAAGCGCTGTTCGCGTTCGTCGAAGATCCTGCCGGCCAACTCGGCGAACTGTGCACGCAACTCATCACGCGAGCCTTGCAGGTCGGTCAGGCGTTGTTGATGACTGTCCTGTTGTTCACGCAGCTCGGCGCGCAAGGCCGCCGACAAGGCATCGAGGCGGCGTAGCTCGGTCTCTTTGGCGCTACGGTCGAGGTTCCAGGCGTGAGCGGCATCGCGGGCGTTGTCGCGGTCGATCTGCAGCAACTCGACTTCGCGACGCACAGCGGCCAGGTCAGCCTGCTTGGCGGCATTGGCTTGGCTCAAATCGCTGATCTCATCGCGGCTCGCATCCAACTGCGCGGCAAGACCTTCCTGGGCAAGCTGTGCGGTGGCCAGGCGCTCTTCGAGCAGTTCCCAGCCGGTCATGCGTGCGTTCAAGCGTCGCTGCAGCTGCCAGCACACGGCCAATAACGGCACGGCAGCGCCAGCGAGGCCCAAGGCAACACTGGTCCAGTCAAAAACCATAGACATGTCTGCCATCACCGAAAAAAACCAAGGTTAGCGGAGCAGAGGGCCTAAGGACAGCTCAGTCTTCGACCTGACCCAGTTCGCGCTGGGCGCGGCGGTCACCGGCACGGGCGGCCAGGCGCAGCAGGTCGTGGCCGATGCGGCGGTCGCGGGCATTCCCGCATTCGCGGCACATCAGTTGGCCCAGGCGGCTTTGCGCAGCGACCACACCTTCACGGGCCGGCTGCTTGAGCAAACGCCCGGCGAGGTGCTTTACGTTGGTGTTGTGACCCAAGCGCGGACTGTCGAGCAACCACAAGGCAACTTTCAAGGAGAAGCGCTTGGGAGCGGTAACAGTTTGAGGGGTGTCGGTAACAGAAGATGATACTGAGCGAAACTTCATAAAGCACTGTGAGACAGAACGGAAGGCGCGCCACTCTACTCTTTTTTTCGTACAGGTAAAGCTGAAAAAACTGTGCACGCCCGTTCTAGAGCAAGCGCTCGGGACAATCCACAGAAGCTGTGGATAACTCAGTGGACAACACGCCTTTAACTCGCGCAAAGCCCCATGGAATGGGGCCCGCAGTCAAACTGACGATTTTTTCACCAATAAAAAAAAGCCAGATTTTTCATTGACTTAAATTTCCATTGCAGGCAAATGGCGGCCTTGGAGTGCAGTTGACAGCGCGGTTACACACTCCGCAACCAATGTGCACAAGTACCCATTCGATGGTTATATCGCCGGCCTTTTTTGAAGCCACTCGCTACAAAAATGTTACCGCCTGGACAAACCAGGGACTTTTCAAATCTTTCCCGGCTCGCCACACTCCCCGACCTACAACGCAACAGTGGGTGAGTTGATGAAAGGGATTCTGTTATTCGCCGTGTTGCTATTGGCCATCTGCGCCGTTTCCTTGGGGATCAATGCAGCACTGCCGTCACCGGATGGGGCGCTGTTCGCCATCGCGATCCTGCTGTCGGCGGCGTTCACTGCCGTCAGCCTCTGCATCGAGCTGGGCGAAGGCCGGATAAACGACATCGGCGACGTGATGAAGGTGGTCGAGACCGGCCAATCCCTGCGCTTGACCCTTGCAGCCTACGGACTGGGCTGCTCACTGGCAGCAGCGATCACCGTCTTGGTCTATCGAGGCCTGTTGGGCGGCTGATAAAAGTTTTTTAGCTAACATACTTCCCTTACCGGTTTCAATCCGTTACTATCCGCGGCGTTAGTACCAAGCTGAAAGTCAATTCTGGTCGAACAACTCCCCCGCACAACACGGGATCGACCACCTCGATGGTTTCCAGGTATCACTTGCGACGACACTGCCTTTGAACAAGCAAAGGGTGTCGCGAAGTTTCCATACTCTGACCGAACCAACCTGCAAATTGATCAGGATCTTCACCCCGGGCCCAGAACCTTTGCCCCTGTTGTGTTGCCTGCCCTCCTAAGTACCTACCTGCCAGCCCAAGCGCGCCTAAATTATTAGCGCTTCAAACTGGCTGCTTTGTTCCAGTCGGGTTCTTCGTTTGATCAATGGTGATCAACGTTACTGGAACGTTTTAACGTTGCACGGTTCTTAATCCGTGTCATTTGTAGGAACACCAATAATATGAACGCTCAAATCCATACTCAGGATGCCATTCGCACCCTCACCAACGCTTTTGCTCCAATGAACTGCCTGATCATGGCCGCTCGCAAAGGCTGCTTCAGCTTCACCCTGGTCAACGAACACGGCATCGCTCGTCACAGCGAACGCCTGTACCCCGATCAATACTCCAGCGCAGAACCGCTGCAGGCCGTGATCGAGCGTACCCGTCAGGCATTGATTGCCTGATCGACCCGCGTCGCTGAAACACAAAAACCCTGTTTAAAAAACAGGGTTTTTTATTGCCCGGAATTTACCTATTGGGCCGTTGCACTCAGTTCAAATAGATATAACCGTTATAACTAAATGAATAAGATGTTTTAAAAACAGTCCTTTACATCACAAATATGACACTACACTTCAACTCAAGCGGCATGATCCGCTTCCGACGAGCCTGAGATCCGATCCACTGCTGCCAAGCCCCCCTCTCAGGCCTCGTCGACCACTTTCACGGATTGAGGCTTGTATGGGTATCGCTGCCAGCGAATTGTCTCGATATGTGATCCGGCCGACCTTGATGTACCTCGGCCGCCATCACCCGACGGCTGAGTCTCTCCTGCTGGGCATTGCCGCCAGCCAGTCGGAACTCGGTTCCGCCTTGCACGACCGGCGCGGCCACGGCCTGTACAGCATCACCGAACCACGCCATCGTGCCCTGTGGGACAACTATCTGGCGCTGGACCCCGAACGCGCCAGCCTGGTACGCGGACTCGCGAGCCAGCATGCGTTCCTCAGCGCACCGCAACTGGAGCTCACCGTAAACTTGCGTTATGCCACCGCCATCGCCTGGCTGTTGGTGGAACAACACACTCCTACACTGCCTCCACCCGGTGATGTCTTGGCCATGGCACGTATCTGGAAAGAAATTTTTCACCCACAAGGACGGCTGCGCGATTTCATTCAAGCCTGGCACACCTGTGTTTCACCCATGAATCACGTGGTTTGCTGACCGGGCAATTTGCAAGATTCGTCAAAAACCCTGTATTTTGGTCGGATTGTCCTACAAAACCGCTCTATCTCCTGCATTACAGCCTATAGCGCGATCTTAATTTTATTGTTACTTTCCGCAGCGGTGATCACCACGGAGTTCTAATAATGAAAAAAGTAATGCTCAAGACCACACTTAGCCTCGCCGTTGCCATGGCCTCTTCTCATATTTTCGCAAGTGGCTTTGCCCTTAACGAACAAGACGTCGCCGGGATGGGTACGGGTTTCGCAGGCCGCTCTTCTTCTGCCGAAAACGCCAGCACCGTTTATGGTAACCCTGCCGGTATGGCTCGCCTTGAAGGCCAGCAAGTCACTGGCGGTGTTGCGGCGATTGATGCCTCAAGCAACATCAAGGATGTCAGCGGCCGCTCCAGCGGCACGAACAAAGGCGATATGGTGCCTTTCACTGCCGTTCCTTTCGGTTTCTACACCAATAAACTCAACGATCAATGGGCTGTCGGTTTCGGCGTCTATGCTCCGTTTGGCCTTGTGACCGATTACGAAAGTGGCTTCCAAGGCAAAGCCTTTGGCAGCAAAAGCGAAGTGACCGTCATCACTTTCCAGCCGACGGTCAGCTACGCCTTCAACGATCGGGTTTCCATTGGTCTTGGTCCGACCATCAACCGTATCGCTGGTACGCTTGAGTCCGATATCAACCTGCCAGTCGCGGGTACCGGCTCCAACAACATCAAGATCAAGGGTGATGACACCGCCGTCGGCTTCAATGCCGGCCTGCTGGTTCAAGCTACTGACACAACGCGAGTGGGCCTGACCTACCACTCGAAAGTGAAGTACAAGCTCGAAGGCCATACCGAAGTGACCAAAGGCACCAACGTTCCAGCTTCGCTGTTGAACAATGGCCGCTACGACGCGTCGCTGAAGATCGACACACCTGAATCCTGGGACCTGTCGGTTACTCAAGATATGAGCGACGCGTGGAAACTCTACGCAGGCGCTACCTGGACCCGCTGGAGCCGCCTGAAAGACATCACCGTCAACAACGAAGGTGTATCGGCCGCAGCCGGTAGCGGTGTGTTGGCTCCGCAAATTGTCGGCACCATCAAAGAAGACCAGAATTGGCACGACACTTGGGCCTATGCCGTGGGTACCTCGTATCGTGTCACCAAGCAAGTGGTGCTGCGTACCGGCCTGACCTTCGACCAGTCGCCGACCAACAACACCGACCGTTCGCCGCGTATCCCAACCGGTGACCGGACTATCTTCAGTCTCGGCCTTGGCTACGATGTAATGCCGAATATGACCGTGGACCTGGCTTACTCCTACCTCAAGGAAGAACCAGTCAAGGTCGCTCGTGCCAACGCATTGGGCCAGTCCTACAATGCTAAGTACGAAAACAGCGCCAACGGTTTTGGCCTGGGCGTAACGTACAAGTTCTGATCTGACGCCGTATAAAAAAGCCCCGCCCTCCTGCAAAGGAAGCGGGGCTTTTTAATGGGCGATTGTCAGGGTTTGGAGGCCAACGCCTCTTCCACCGCCTTGATCAAATCCGGGCTGTCCGGTTTGGTGAGGCTGGAAAAATTGGCAATCACCTTGCCCTGCCTATCCACCACATACTTGTAGAAATTCCACTTCGGCGGCGCGTCGGTCTGCTGCGCCAATACCTTGAACAGGTGCACCGCATCCGGCCCCTTGACCTTTTGTGGCTCGGTCATGGTGAAGGTCACGCCGTAATTCACGTAGCAGACCTTGGCGGTTTCTTCGCCGGTCTTGGCTTCCTGCTTGAAGTCATCCGACGGCACGCCGATCACTTCCAGCCCTTCGCCCTTGTAGCGTTGATACAAAGCTTCGAGGCCTTTGAATTGTGGGGCGAACCCACAAAAGCTGGCGGTGTTGACGATGACCAGCGGCTTGCCCGCAAAGCGCTGGCACAGGTCGATGGACTCTTTGGCGCGCAGCTTGGGCAATTGGCCTTCCAACAGCGGCGGGCAACTGGCGGCCAGGGCAGCACTGCCAATGGCCATCAGGACGGGTACAGCGAGCCAACGCATCTGCATGTTATGTGTCCTTTGAAGAGACCTGACTAAAAGCAGCCAGACCGGAAACTTAACAGATCGACATGCCCAGTTGCATCAACGCCAGCCCGCCACGCTGCCAGCCCCACCAGGCCAACACCACCAGGACCAGCCCCGCAACCAGTATCACACCGTGTGCCACTCTGCTCATGCCGCCTCCATCTGTGCCTGCAATCGCGCCACCGGGCGCTCACGTACCGGCCAATTCAGGGCTGCGGCGAGCAGGCTCAGCAGGATCGCCACCTGCCAGATCAAATCGTAGTTGCCGGTTCGATCATAGACCACCCCGCCCAACCAGCCGCCCAGGAACGAACCGAGTTGGTGGAACAAAAACACTATCCCGCCAAGCATGGAGAGATTTCGCACACCAAACAATGTGGCGACGGTGCCGTTGGTCAGCGGTACGGTGGACAGCCACAGGAAGCCCATCGCCATGCCAAACAGGTAGGCCGTGACTTCAGTGACCGGCGCCCACAGGAACAGCACGATCACCACCGCGCGCAGCAGGTACAACCCCGTCAGCAAACGCGGTTTGGACATGCGCCCGCCGAGCCAGCCGGCGGTGTAGGTACCGAAGATGTTGAACAGGCCGATCAGTGCCAGCACCGTGGTACCGACGGTGGCCGGCAAATGCTGGTCCACCAGATAAGCCGGCAAATGCACGCCGATAAACACCACCTGGAAACCGCAGACGAAAAAGCCGAAGGCCAACAACCAGAAGCCGGAATGGGAGCAGGCTTCCTTCAAGGCTTCGCGCAAGGTTTGTTGGCCCGCCAGCACCGGCAATGGCCTGTCTTTGAGCATCGCCACCAGCGGCAGAATCAGCGCCACCATCAGGCCCAGCGCCAGCAATGCAGCAGACCAGCCCAACCAACTGATCAAACCCAAGGTGCCCGGCACCATGGCGAACTGACCGAACGAACCGGCAGCACTCGCAATCCCCATGGCCATGCTGCGTTTTTCCGGCGCCACGGCCCGACCGACCACACCAAGAATCACCGAGAACGAGGTGCCAGACAGACCGATACCAATCAGCAAGCCGGCGCTGAGGGACAACGACCACGCCGAATCGGACATGCCCATCAACACCAGGCCCGCCGCGTACAGGATGCCACCAACAAACACCGCTCTAGTGGCGCCAAAACGGTCAGCCAAAGCGCCGGTGAACGGCTGTGCCAGGCCCCAGATCAGGTTCTGCAAGGCGATGGCAAAGGCGAAAGTTTCACGGCCCCAGCCAAATTCGCTGCTCATCGGCGCCAGGAACAGGCCAAAACCGTGCCGCACACCCAACGACAACGCCAGAATCAGCGCACTCCCTACAAGAATCCAACCACTGGTGCGCCACATCGAGGTCATTTCTTATTCTCCGCTCGCGGGTATATACCCGCTTGTATTCGAACAAACCCCGCGCTCAGGCGAGTTCGTCCAGCAAGGCCAACAAGGTTTCGCGTTTTTCCGCGCCGAGTTGATCGATCAATTTTTGCTGCGCCGCTTCCCAGGCGGGTAATGCGGCGGCAAGTCGTGCTTCACCGTCCTCGGTCAACATCACCAAGCGGTTGCGCAGGTCATCGCCTTCCACCAGTTTCACCAGGCCCTCACCTTCCAGCACCCGCAGGTTCCGCCCCAAGGTGCTGCGATCCAGGCCCATGGCTTCCGCCAGGCTGGAAATACTCGGCTGATCGAGGCGCTGCAGGTTACACAACAAAGAATACTGGGCGACGTTGATCCCGAAGCCATCAAGGGCGCCGTCGTAATGCCTGCTGACGCCACGGGCGGCACGTCGCAGGTTGGTGCACAAACATTGGGAGGCAAGCATAGAAGGTGTATATACCCGCGATTTATGAAATGCAAGAAAGTGTTACAGCGCCAGGCCGACCAGAACCACGACTTCCAGCAGTTCCAGCAAAGCGCCTGCGGTATCGCCCGTGGTGCCGCCCAGCCGATTGACCATCAGTTGGCGCAACCCTATGAAGCAGATCGCGGCAAGTAGCACAGCCAGCCCGCCACTGAAGCCGCCGATGAGGATGCAGGCTAAACCACTGAGGATCAGTACCTGCTGGCCGACGATCCTCGGTAAATGATTCGACAATGCCTGGCCCAATCCGCCGGCACGTACATAGCGCGTGGTAAGAAACAGCGCCAGCATCGATGCGCGGCCAATCAACGGCGCCAGGATCAGTGCTGCGCCGTTAGGTTGCTCGATCAGGGCCACCAACGCAGTGAACTTGAGCAGCAGCACCATCCCCAGGGTGACCACGGCAATCGGGCCGCTGCGGGGGTCCTTCATGATCGTCAGCGTGCGTTCGCGGTCGCCAAAACCGCCGAGCCAGGCGTCGGCGCTGTCCGCCAAACCGTCCAGGTGCAGGCCACCACTGAGCAATACCCAGGCCGTCAGCAACAATGCGGCATGCAGCAACAACGGCGCGCCCATCAATACCGAGTTCAGGCCCCACAACAACACACCGAACAACAGACCGACGACCGGATAAAACAGCAGTGAACGCCCCAATTCCTGAGGCTGCGGCATACCCGGCAAGCGAATCGGCAGACTGCTGAGAAATTGCAGGGCGATCCAGAATGGCAGCATGTCTACCCCACTTCCGTCAGTGTGCCGCCAGCATTGACGTGCAGACTGAACAGCCCGCCATGGCCCACTTCGACGTTCAACAGTTGCTCCCTCGGCAAACCACGCGCTTGCGCCAGTAACAGACGCATCACACCGCCATGACTGATCAACAACACACGCTCACCGGCATAGGCCTGATGCAAGCGCGCGACAGCGCCCAGAACCCGGTCGGAAAAGGCGCTGACAGGTTCGCCCTCCGGTGGTGTAAAGCGGTAGGGATCAGCCCAGAACAACCCCAGCCCTTCGGCGTCGGTCTCCATCAAGGCTGCCGCACTCTGCCCCTCCCAGGCACCGAAGTGCAGCTCTTGCAGATCCTTTTCCAGGGCCACCGGCACATGGAGCTGAGCCCCCAGTTCCTCGGCAAACCGCGCGCACCGTTGCAGCGGTGAACTGACCAGACGGTCCCACGACCCCTGCGCCACCACGGCTGCGCGCATTTGCGCCCAACCCTTGGCGGTGAGTGCATCGTCCAGACTGCCGCGCAGGCCGCCGCCCAACTCGGTCTCGCCGTGACGCAGCAGGTCCAGGCGCAAGGTCATACCGGGCGGTCTGCCACGGCGGCTTCGGCGAAAGTCGCCATCTGACCGTGCAGCGCACATGCCAGGCGCAACAAGGGAACCGCCAGTGCCGCGCCGCTGCCTTCGCCCAGGCGCAGGCCCAATTCCAGCAGCGGCTTCGCGTCGAGGCTTTGCAGCACATGGCGATGACCTGGTTCAGCACCGCGATGGCCGAACACCAGCCACTCATGGCATGCCGGGTTCAAGCGCGTCGCAACCAGCGCTGCGACAGTGCAGATAAAACCATCCACCAGCACCACGATGCCTTCCTGCGCACAGGCCAGGTACGCGCCCACCAGTGCGGCAATCTCAAAGCCGCCGAGATTGAACAGCGTTTGCAACGCATCACCACGCTGGCCGGCATGTAACGCCAGGGCGCGTTCGATCACGGCCACCTTGTGGCTGACCCCCTGAGCATTCAACCCAGTGCCAGGCCCCGTGAGGTCACTGACCTGGCAGTCGAGCAAGGCACACGCCAGCGCACTGGCGGCGGTGGTGTTGCCGATGCCCATCTCGCCACCGATAAACAGCTGTGCCCCGCTTGCCAATGCTCGCCGCGCACTGTCGCGGCCGGCTTGCAGGGCGAGCACCCCTTGGGCCTCGGTCATTGCCGGGCCATTGACGAAGTTGGCGGTGCCCGCACCGATGTTCAGGTGGCGCACACCTGGCAGGTCCAGGGACGGCGTGACCGTGCCAAGGTCGACCACTTCCAACTGTGCCTCCAACTGTCGCGCCAAGACGCTGATGGCCGCGCCACCGCTGACAAAGTTGTGCAGCATCTGCCCAGTGACTTCCTGAGGAAACGCCGACACGCCCTCCGCTACCACGCCATGGTCACCCGCGAAGATGGCGATCCACACGTGGTCCACCAACGGTTTGACCTGGCCCTGCAAGCCGGCCAATTGCACCGCCAGGGCCTCCAACTGCCCGAGGGAGCCCGACGGTTTGGTCAATTGCTGCTGGCGAGCCAGGGCGTGTTCGTATGCGTGCGCGTCAATCGCCTTACAGGGGTTGAGCCACCAGGTGTCAGTCATAACGCAGTACCTTTCAACGTCAGGGGCAGGCCGGCAACTGTCAGGACAACACGCTGACAGCGCTCGGCCAAGGCTTGATGCAGCCAACCGGCTTCATCCACATAGCGGCGAGTCAATTCGCCCAGCGGCACGACACCCAGACCGGTCTCGTTGCTGACAAAAATGATTTCACCCGGCAGCACGGCCAGGGTTTCCAGCAACTGATCGCGCTCAGCCACCAGGCGATTCGAGTCTTCCAGCATCAGCAGATTGGTCAGCCACAGAGTCAGGCAATCCACCAGCAGACACTGCGCGGGCGCGGCATTTTCGCGCAGCACGCGCGCCAATTCGACAGGTTCTTCGATCAGCCCCCAGTGATCGGGACGACGCTGGCGATGCAGGGCGACGCGTTCATTCATCTCGCCATCCAGCGGTTGGCTGGTGGCGATGTAAGTGACGGGCAAGCCGCTGTCGCTGGCGAGCTTTTCGGCAAGACGGCTTTTGCCGGAACGGGCGCCACCGAGGATCAGTTGCAGCATGGGACAGCACCTTGGGTTGGCTGAAAAGGCTCGGCCTTAAGGCCACTATCGCGGGCAAGCCAGCGCCCACATCGGGACCGCGTACTCACCGTCAGACCCCGCACAGCTTGCGCAATAAATCGGTGTCCAAGTGATTCTCCACCAGGTCCGCCAGGCGCTCGATATCGCGCTCGCGCAACGCGTGGTAATCCACTGCCTGCACATCCTGCAGACCGGCCCAGCGCAGCAAGGCGCTGCAGGCCGCCGGGCTTTCGAACAAGCCATGCAGGTAGGTGCCGAGAATTTGCCCGTCGGCACTTTGCGCGCCATCCGTGCGACCGTCATCCAGCAACACGGCAGCGTTCGACAAAGCGTCGCCAGACGTCACGCCCGCATGAATCTCATAGCCGCAGACTTCGGCATCCTCCAGCAACAGCCGCCCGCGCACGTTGCGCAACTGCTTCTCTTCTTCAAGCGTAGTGCTGAACGCCAGCAGCCCAAGCCCATCGCTGGAGCCGGCAGGCCCTTCCAGGCCCAGCGGGTCATGCACCTGCTCGCCGAGCATCTGCAGGCCGCCGCAAATGCCGAGCACCTTGCCGCCATAGCGCAAGTGCCGCGCCACGGCGGTGTCCCAGCCGTTGGTGCGCAAATAGGACAGGTCGCTGCGTACGCTTTTCGAGCCGGGGAGGATGATCAAGTCGGCGGCGGGGATTGGCTGGCCTGGCCCGATGAATTGCAGATCCACTTGAGGATGCAGGCGCAGCGGGTCGAAATCCGTGTGGTTGCTGATGCGCGGCAACACCGGCACCACCACCTTGAGTACCTGGGCCACCTTGTCGGTCTGGCGCCTGTCGATGCCGTCTTCGGCTTCCAGGTGCAGGTCCATCACGTAAGGCAACACGCCCACCACCGGTTTGCCGGTGCGCGCTTCCAGCCAATCCAGACCGGGTTGCAACAGCGCGATGTCACCGCGAAAACGGTTAATGATAAAGCCCTTGACCCGTGCCTGCTCCGTGGGCGATAGCAATTCCAAGGTCCCGACCAAATGGGCAAACACCCCGCCGCGATTGATGTCGGCGATCAGCAAAACCGGGCAATCCACCGCTTCGGCGAAGCCCATGTTGGCGATGTCATTGGCGCGCAGGTTGATCTCCGCCGGGGAGCCCGCGCCTTCCACCATTACCACGGGGTAAGCCTGGCCCAACCGGGCGTGGGAAGCCAGCACCGCTTGCATCGCGATGGATTTGTAGTCGTGGTAGGCCACAGCGTTCATGGTGGTGACGGCGCGACCGTGGATGATCACTTGGGAGCCGGTGTCACTGTTAGGCTTGAGCAACACCGGGTTCATGTCGGTGTGCGGCGCCAGGTTGGCGGCCTGGGCCTGCACAGCCTGGGCGCGGCCGATTTCGCCGCCTTCTGCGGTCACGGCGCTGTTGAGCGCCATGTTCTGCGGCTTGAACGGCACCACCGCCACGCCCTGACGGACCAGCCAGCGGCACAGCGCCGTCACCAAGGTGCTTTTGCCGGCGTCGGAGGTGGTGCCTTGCACCATCAGCGTGCTCATGTAGCGTCCTTAAAGGCGACCAAGGCTTCGTCCAGCCGTAGCCAGTCAGCCTCGGTGTCGGGCAGGCCGAAACGCAGACTGCTGTCGTGGACAAACAGCCGTAGCAGGATGCCGCGCTGGGCCATGAATTCGTGCATGCGTTCGGCGTGAGGCGTGATCAGCCATTGAAACAACGCGCAGCCACCCTGGGGGGGAAAGCCGTGGCGCTCCAGCAAGGCGAACAAACGCTGGCCTGCCTCGATGCAACGCACGCGTTGGAACGCCTGACCGGTGGTGTCGCGCAGACATATCTGACCCAACACCCGCGTCGGTCCGCTGACGGCCCAGGGGCCGACCTGTTCAGCCAGCAACTTGAGCAGCTTGCGCTCGGCCAATACAAAGCCCAGCCGCACCCCGGCCAGACCGAAGAATTTGCCGAACGAGCGCAACACGATCAGGCCGACCTGATGGGCGTGGCCCGCCAGGCTGAATTGAGGGGTGACATCCATGAACGCTTCGTCTACCACCAGCCAGCCGCCCCGCTGGGCCAGCCGCGAATGCCAGTCCAGCAAGCGTTGTGGGGCCAGGTTCAGGCCGGTGGGGTTGTTGGGGTTGACCACCACCAGTACGTCGAGCCCCTCCAAGAAGAAGTCGACTTCCTGCTCTTGCACTTCGCGCACCACGTAGCCGGCGCGGCGCCAGGCTTCGGCGTGTTCGGCATAGCACGGTGACAACACGCCGACTTTGCCAGCGCGGCGCAGGCGTGGCAGCAACTGGATGGCCGCCTGGGAGCCGGGCACCGGCAACAGGTGTGCAGCGCCATAGTATTCGCTGGCGGCCTGCTCCAGGCCGTCGTCGGTTTCCGGCAGGCGCGCCCAGGCCCGCAGCGGGATCTCGGGAATCGGCCAGGGCCAGGGCGCGAGGCCGCTGGACAGGTCGAGCCAATCGGCCTCGGCTATCCCGTACTGAATCGACGCCCTGCGCAACCGGCCACCGTGCTCAAGCATAGAATTGCGCCCCCGCGCATAGGATCAGCAGCCACAACCATACGCCGCGCTGCACCAGTTGCCAGCCCCGGTCGATGGAATCGGCATCCGCCGCCGGGCCTTCGCCCAGTTGCGGACGCTGGTGCACTTCACCGTGATAGATGGCGGCGCCGCCCAACTCCACGCCCAGGGCGCCGGCACCGGCAGCCATCACCGGGCCAGCGTTCGGGCTGTCCCAGGTCGGGCCTTGGGTGCGCCAGCATTTGAGCGCCAGACGAGTCTTACCCAGTACCGCGTAGGTCAACGCCACCAGGCGTGCAGGAATGTAGTTCAGCACGTCGTCAATCTTTGCCGCCGCCCAGCCGAAGCGTTCAAAACGTTCGTTGCGATAGCCCCACATGGCATCAAGGGTGTTGCTCAGGCGATAAAGCACCACGCCCGGCACCCCCGCGAGCACAAACCAGAACAGCGCGGCGAAGACCGCATCGCTGCCGTTCTCCAGCACCGACTCAGTGGCCGCGCGGGCGACTTCGGTGCTATCCAGTTCACTGGTCTGACGGCTTACGAGGTAGCTCACGCGCTGTCGCGCTTCGTCCAGGTCATCGCTGCGCAAGGCCTGGGCCACCGGGATCACATGCTCGCCAAGGCTGCGCATGCCAAGCGCGCAGTACAACGCCAGGATCTCCAATACCCAGCCGATGTACGGCGCCCAGGATAAAGCCGTAGCCAGCAGAGTCAGCGGCACCACGGCGATAACCCACGCGGTCACGCCATGACTGCGCCAGCCGCGACCACCGGTATTGAAACGTTGCTCGATACGCCCGGCGAAATTGCCGAACGCCACCAGCGGATGCCAGCGTCTGGGTTCGCCCAGCAGCGCATCCAGCGCGACTGCAGCGACACACAGCAAGGCCACACTCATTGACTCACTCCCCACCCATTCTCATACAACATGTCACTCAGCGGCCGAGGCTCGGTCCAGCCTTCGAGTTGCAACATCGGGGCCGGGTAGAACTCGGCCACCGGCCCCAGGCACAGCACGGCCAAAGGTTTCGCGCCGGGTGGCAAACCCAGCAGATCAGCCAGGGCCTGGGGCTCGAACAGCGAGACCCAGCCCATGCCCAGCCCTTCGACACGGGCCGCCAGCCAAAGATTCTGAATAGCACAGGACAGTGACGCCATGTCCATTTCAGGCAACGTGCGCCGCCCAAAAATGTGCCGCTCACGGTCATCCATCAACGCCGCCACCAGCACTTCGGCGCAGTCGTGAATGCCTTCGACCTTGAGCTTCATGAACTCATCGGAGCGTTCACCCAGGGCTTCGGCGGTGCGTATGCGTTCTTCTTCCACCAGTTGTTGAATCTGCCCACGCAACGGACGGTCGCTGATGCGGATAAAACGCCAGGGCTGCATCAGGCCGACACTGGGTGCCTGGTGCGCGGCCTGGAGCAGACGATAGAGCAATTCCGGGGCGATAGTGCCGCCGCTGAAGTGGCGCATGTCGCGACGTTCAGCGATGGCGCGGTAGACCGCCTGGCGGTCGGCCTCGGGGAAGGCGTTGTCGGTCATGGCCTCATCGCCGGCAAGCCGGCGCCTACAGGATCGGGCGCGAACAATGCGGCCACCGCCTGGGGATTCGAGGGGAAGTAAAAGTGTACGTAGGAAGCCGTCATCCGCCCCTGCCGATAAACCGCCTCGGCACCGCGTCCGCCATTGGGGCTAAGGCCACGGGCAATCGGCTGCCATTCGGTGGTGGTCAGGGAGTGGTGATAGGTATGGCCGCGCAGCGTGCCTTCGGGCAATTCGACATTTTGCAGCGCCAAGGCCGCGAGTTTCTTCTGCATCACCGCATCGCCTTGCAGCAGGCCCACCAGTTCGGCGCGAACACCCTCGACGTCGGTCAGCGAGTCCAGCAGGTAGAGCATGCCGCCGCATTCGGCGAGCAGCGGTTTGCCGGCGGCATGATGAGCGCGGATGGCGTCAAGCATCGAGGTGTTTTCCGCCAGCGCCTGGTGGTGCAATTCCGGATAACCACCGGGCAGATAGAGGCTGTCGACGTCAGGCAATTTGCGATCGTGGATCGGCGAGAAAAACTCCAGTTCAGCGCCCATTGCCCGCAGCAGGTCGAGGCTGGCGCCATAGGTAAACGCGAAGGCTTCGTCGCGGGCCACGGCGATGCGCACACCGTTGAGCAGTGGCTGGGTTTCGATCACTTCCGGTGCGGCAAAGGTCACTGGCGGCGGCAAAGCCACTTCGCAACTGCTGCCCAGCGCTTGGGCGGCTGCATCGAGACGCACATCGAGGTCGTTCAGTTCGCTCGCCTGTACCAGGCCTAAGTGACGGCTAGGCAGTTCGATACCGGTCTCGCGGGATAACGCGCCGTACCAGCGCAGGCCTTCGGTGAGGCTGCCTTCGAGCAATTGTGCGTGACGCAAGGTGCCAACGCGATTGGCCAGCACCCCGGCAAACGGCAGATCCGGCTGATAACGTGCCAGGCCCAGGGCCAACGCGCCGAAGGTCTGGGCCATCGCCGTACCGTCAATCACGCCCAAGACAGGCACGCCGAAGTGTCGCGCCAGGTCGGCGCTGGACGGTGTGCCATCGAACAGGCCCATCACGCCTTCGATCAGGATCAGGTCCGCCTCCCCCGCCGCTTCCCATAGCAAGCGACGACTTTCCTGCTCGCCCACCATCCACATGTCCAATTGATACACCGGCGCACCGCTGGCGCGTTCGTGGATCATCGGATCGAGGAAGTCCGGGCCGCATTTGAACACGCGTACCCTGCGCCCCAGGTTGCGGTGCAATCGGGCAAGCGCGGCGGTGACGGTGGTTTTGCCCTGGCCGGACGCCGGTGCGGCAATCAAGACGGCCGGGCAATGACGGGGCTGATTCAAAGTTCGACGCCCTTCTGTGCCTTGATACCGGCTTGGAACGCGTGTTTGAGCATGCCCATTTCGGTGACGGTGTCGCCCATTTCGATCAGTTCAGGCTTGGCACCGCGGCCGGTGACCACCACGTGTTGCATCGGCGGGCGGGCTTGCAGGTCGCTGAGCACCTGGTCCAGGTCGAGATAGCCGTGCTTGAGGGCGATGTTCAGTTCGTCGAGTACGACAAGACCGATAGACGGGTCCTGCAGCAACTCGCGGGAAACCGCCCAGGCGGCTTCGGCGGCGGCGATGTCACCCTGGCGGTCCTGGGTTTCCCAGGTGAAGCCTTCGCCCATGACATGAAAGCGCACTTGCTCGGGGAAACGGCGGAAGAACAATTCCTCACCGGTACTGTTGCGCCCCTTGATGAACTGCACCACACCGCACTGCATGCCGTGCCCCATGGCCCGGGCCAGCATGCCGAACGCGGAGCTGCTCTTGCCTTTGCCGTTGCCGGTCAGCACCAGCAACAGGCCGCACTCGTTCGGGGAGTTGGCGATGCGTTCATCGATCACGGCTTTTTTGCGCAGCATGCGCGCCAGGTGGCGTTCGTCGCGGTCGGGGGAATCGGTCATGGCAGCTCTCCGTTGGGGCTGGACAAAAACGGCGGGCAGGAAAAAGAAAAAACAGACAGCCAAGCATCGCCCACCGTGATGCTGTTGGATGTTGCAGGCCGGTCTCCGGGCTCATGAGTGGCGCACGTCTTATAGAAGCGCAGACCGACGCTGCGCCTTCCCATATCGCGAGCGATACAGTGGCAAAAGGCAGCGTCTTGACTCATTTACCGTTGCGGGGGCAGCGCCGGGATCGCGGCGTCACTGTGTACAAGTGCGCTCACTCACCGGCTTCCCTGTTTCACTCCGTCGACCCATGGGTCACAGAGCACCTGGAACAAGCGGCGAAGGGTAGTAGTTTGAGGGGCGAGCTGCAAGCTTCAAGCTGATCGCCGCAAGCAGGCATCGCACCGCTTGCAGCTTCACGCGTGAAACCTGCCGCTGCTTTCTAAGGATTACGCGCCAGATTGCCTGGCAACACGCGCTTGGCGCTCAGGTAGGCATTCTGCCAATACGCCTTGGACAAGGTGTCCAACTTCACCGTACCACCGGTTTGCGGTGCATGCACAAAACGGCCTTCACCGACGTAGATCCCGGCGTGGCTGACCTGTGAACCGCCGCCCGTGGCAAAGAACAACAGGTCGCCCGTCTGCAGATTCTGCTCGCTGACATCTTGCGCACGCATCACGATCAATTCGCGAGTGGTACGCGGCAGGGAGATGCCGGCAGCGTCGCGGAAGACAAAACCGATCAGGCCACTGCAATCAAACCCGGAGTCCGGTGTGTTGCCGCCCCACCGATAAGGCGTGCCGACCAGGCCCAGGGCACGGAAGAGGACGTCTTCGGCCGCAGGCGAGAAATTCTGGCTGGAATAGTTGAACACCGGCTTGGGCTTCACCGCTACGGGAGCGGGCGGCGGTGGACGACTTGCGCAGGCGCTGAGCAGCGCGGCGCAAAGAATGAGGATCAGGCGGGCCGAGGTCGACATGGGCAGAACAATCCTGGTCTGGATGCGGCTTTCGCTGCCGAACGCTGAAAACCAGAACGCGCAAGCAAAGCTCGCGCGAACAGATTACAACAATGTCCAGGGATTCTAGCGCTTACACGTCAAACTTCAAGTATCACTTTAAGTTTACTTGCTAGCGGTAACTGTCGTCGGGGCCATGGCGAGTGCGCGCTTGGCTTCGATGAAGGTTTTGCTCCAGTAGCTGTCGCCCAGGTTGTCGACTCGAACACCGCCACTGCGACGGCTGCTGGAGTGAATAAACTGGTTGTCGCCCAAGTAGATACCGGCATGACTCACACGACCACGCCCTGCCGTACTGAAGAAAAGCAGATCACCGGGCTTGAGGTTGTTGCGCGCGACCAACGGTGCATCCACGTTGATCATTTCGCGGGTGGAGCGCGGCAGGTTCATGCCCGCTTCTTCACGAAACAGATAGCCGATGAAACCGCTGCAGTCGAAGCCGGCTTCAGAAGTGCCGCCGAAACGGTAACGGGTACCGATCAGGGACATGCCGCGTTCGAGGATGCTGTCGGCCAGAACGGGAAGCTGGTAAGGCTTGCTACCGGAGAAGTTGGTCAGCTCTTTTTCAGTTGCCAGCTCTTCTTCATAAACAGAAGCAGACTGTGCAGCAACGAATTTTGCCTGATTTTGAACCTGTGGTTTTTGCTGTTCTGCCACCTGTTGAGGGTGGGAGGCGCAACCAAACAACAGGGTAACGAGTGCGAGGGGCACGAGGGGTGCGAAGCGATTTAGCATGGGCACGACCGTGGCTGATATGTAAAGAAGACGAGACTATGCCCTCTATCACATCGATTTGCAAATTCAATCGTGATCTATGTGACTTCTTGTTTGGACCATGACATCTAAGCCCTTAACACCCCGTACCTGCCTTTTGCGTAGCCACATCGGCTCAAGCGCAGGTTTTCTGGCGCCTGGAATTTGCCGAACGCGGCAAAAACAAAGGGCTGTCTACCAGCCGAGGGTTTCTTTCAAGAAGGGAATGGTCAGCTTGCGCTGGGCCTGCAAGGAGGCCTGGTCGAGCTGTTCGAGCAAATCGAACAATGCGCTCATGCTGCGTGTACCGCGAGTGAGAATAAAATGCCCCACTTCATCGGTGAGGTGCAGGCCACGACGGGAAGCACGCAGTTGCAAGGCACGCAATTTGTCTTCGTCGGAGAGCGGGCGCATCTGGAAGATCAGCGCCAAGGTCATCCGCGACTTGAGGTCGGCCAGCTTGATCGGCAATTCCCGTGGCGAGGTAGACGCGGCAATCAGCAGGCGCCGACCACTGTCACGCAAACGGTTGAACAAGTGAAAGAGCGCCTCTTCCCATTCCGCCTTGCCGGCGATCGCTTGCAGATCGTCCAGGCACACCAGCTCGTACTGCTCAAGATGGTCGAAAATGCCGATACCGCGATCCATCAACTCAGCCAGGGGCAGGTAAACCGCCGGCTCGCCCATTTGCTCGAAACGCAGGCACGCGGCCTGCAACAGGTGGGTACGCCCTACGCCGTGCTTGCCCCACAAATAGATCAGGCTTTCGGTCCACCCGGCGTCGGCTTCGCAGAGCCGCTCGACATAGCCGAGTGCAGCGGCATTGGCGCCTGGGTAGTAGTTGATAAAGGTGGCGTCGTCACGCAGACGCACACCCAAGGGCAGCTGAATCGGTTTCATGCTGACTGAACGGCTCCAAACGAACCGTTAGTGGCCTCTGTGTAAAGTTTGCAAAGTTTATACCCGTGACGCCGGGCGCACAATGCAACAGACCCCAAGCAAAATCAAAGGTTTGCGTTAACTTGTTGGTTTTATGCAAATTGTTCGATGCCGCAGAACCGCGAACCCACCAAGCCGACCCTTTACCAAATTGGTATGTTTCCTGCTTCGCCTCGTCATATTGCCAAGAACGACATTTCATTGACGGTTGTGCGTACCATGAAAAACATCATCAAGCTGCTCGTTCCGGAAATGCCCAAAGTCGAGCAGATTCTTGCGTACTGGAAGCAAATCGATGAAAACCGCTGGTACACCAACTTCGGCCCGCTGGTCAATGAGCTAGAGGGCCGGCTATCGCGCTCTTTCAGTCGCGAGCCCGCGCAAGTCCATGTTGTGTCTATGGCGAATGGTACGTGTGCGCTGCAAATTGCATTGGAAGCCCTGAAGCTTCGCAAGAGCGGCCGCGTATTGGTACCCGGATTGACGTTCGTTGCCACGGCTACCGCAATCATCCGGGCCGGACTCACGCCGCTTATCAGCGACGTCGATCCTGACAATTGGTTGCTGACCCCCGCCATAGCACGCGCAGTGCTGGCCGAAGTGCCCTTCGATGCAGTGATGCCGGTGTCCACGTACGGTTGCGCTCAAGATGTCGCTGGCTGGGATCTTTTTAGTGCCGAAACCGGAATTCCGGTGGTCGTCGATGCCGCAGGCGCCTGGGGTAACCAGCAGATTGGACTGACGACCAAAGTCGCCTTCAGCCTGCACGCCACCAAATCCCTAGGGGGAGGTGAAGGTGGTTTCGTGGCTTCGCGCCACCACGCCTACGCCCAAAGCATGCGAGCATTAAGTAACTTCGGCATCGATGCACAGAGTGGAGGCCTGGTCTTCGAGGCCGGCGAGAACGGCAAGATGAGCGAATACCACGCCGCCGTCGCACTGGCCGCGATGGACAATTGGCCAACTGTCGCAGAAGCACGACGCAATTTGCATCAACGCTACGTAGAACGCCTAAATGAAAAAATCCCTGCACTGAAACTCCAGTCCAAGCCCGTCGATGGCGTGTACAGCCTGATGCCCGTAATGCTGCCCGCGGGGTTACGCGGTGTAGATATTCAGTTGCGCCTGCTGGGCAAAGACATCGAAACCCGGCGCTGGTACTGCCCTCCGCTGCATGGCCACCCCGCTTTCCAAGCCTATACGGCTGGCCCGCTGCCAGTGGTTGACCAATTAGCGGAGCGTTTGCTGGGATTGCCGTTTCATCTTTCACTCAGCGATCAATGCGTGGATAGAGTCATAGAATGCCTGGCCGAATTGCTCGCTGAACAACTGGCTGCGCGATGACGATGACACCCGCTGAAAAGCCTTTGGTGATCATATTCACCGGGGCCAACGAGCGCGCGGTCGGCGCTTTTTGTCGCTCCCTTCAGCGCGACCGCATCGACTTCGTATTAATCACACGCAACACTCAAGATGCGCTATATCGCACACGCCTTCGCCGCTACCTGTTTGCACAACGCACTCAGGAGGCCCTTGATGAAAATGAATTCAAGCGCCTACTGCTCGACATCAAGGCCAGCCACCCCACACGCCCGCTGACCATCGCCCCGAGCGCCGAGTCGATAAACCGTCTGCTGATGGGCATGCAAGACTGGTTATCCCTGGAAGGCATCCAGGGTATATCTGTCAGCCCGGCTATTTACCATCTGTTTTCCGATAAGGAAAAACTCTTGGCGGCGGCAAAAGTCGTCGGCCTGAAAATACCCGCGCAAATCGAGCAATTGTCTGAAGGCCAGTTGCCCTTTGTGCTCAAGCCCAGGGTCGAAAGCGGCCCCCATGGCCAGCGCCTTTACCCGCTGCTGGTGCGTAGTGCTGCCGAGTATGCTGAACATGCACGCCACTACGATGCCGCACGCTACCTCATTCAACGCTATATAGACGGACAAAGTTTTTACTATCTCTATTTCCGCAACGACGCGGGTGTCGTCGCGCTCTATCAACGCAACATCGCCCAGCAGGCGGCAGGCAAATCGATGGTTGCCGCCGAGCTGGTGCGCTGCCCCGATACAAATACCGACCAGCGCCTGCGGGCATTGCTTGAACAGCATCACTATTGCGGCTTCATCATGTTTGAGGTGATGGAAAGCGCCGGCCAACACTTCATCATCGAGGCAAACCCACGCCTTTGGGGGCCGATGCAACTGGCGCTTGAAAATGGCTTCCGCGCCAGCTGGTTGGTGCAAGATCGGCACCAGACGCCGCAAATGGCCGCGCAACAGCGTTTTCTAGGCGTCTGGCAACGGGACAAGTACCTCTGGCTCGGCGGCTTTGTCGGACAGCCACGCAGTGACATGCGCTTTTTCGCCGGCGCT
Organism: Pseudomonas simiae; assembly: GCF_000934565.1. NCBI lineage: Bacteria > Pseudomonadati > Pseudomonadota > Gammaproteobacteria > Pseudomonadales > Pseudomonadaceae > Pseudomonas > Pseudomonas simiae. The sequence continues at coordinate 4,435,811 of NZ_CP010896.1, forward strand.
CGCAGCTGGCTGCTCAAGGCCTGCTGTTGGCTGCCGCGCTATGACATCTGGTTCGCCACTGACAGCCTGAGGCTGTTCTTCTTCGAATTCCTTCGTTCAGGCAAACGCCAATGACCAAAGAACAACTACTGGCGCTGTATATGCACTCCGGGAAACACGCCTGTTACCAACCGCTGCCTGCTTTCGTGACAGAACGACTAGGCTTTGACGTACCGGTGAACCCGCGTTGGCGTGCCGACCACGGCCGCCTGGAATACCTGGAAGCGCACTTCGACTTCAGCGGCCAACGGCTGCTGGATGTCGGCGCCAATACCGGACTATTCAGCACCACCCTCGCTCATACTTACCCCAGCAGCCACTGCGTTGCCTGGGAGCTGGACGAGACCAGCGCCAACTTTATTCGCGCCTTGAGCGTCGAGTTCGATTTGAACAACGTCGAGGTCGTACAGCAAGCCCTCGACTACGCAGTCGCGCAGGCGATGCCGGGGCATTTCGATACGTTGTTGTTGTTCAACGTATTACATCATGCAGGAGTCGATTTCGATGCCGCGCTTGTGCCCGACAAACATGCCCTGCAAGGTTATATCCAGGGTTTTCTGAAGGCGCTTCGCCCGTCAGCCGGCTGCCTCCTCTACCAGATGGGTTTCAATTGGGGTGGCGACACCGCGCAACCCGTGGCGGGTCGCAATGTACTGGCCGAAAAACTCGCTTACGTCGATGCAGCACTGAGAGGCACCGGCTGGGAGATCGAACACATCGGGTTGGTATTGGACCCGCACACACGGAAAATCGAGCTGTTCGATAGCCCCGGCGCCCTCGCTCAAGCTGAAACCTGTGATCGCCTCGGCCGTGAAGGCGGCCTCAGCGAGTTCTACCTTCGCCCCCTGTTCAAGTTGGTGTGAGCATGACCAATACCCTCCCGACCAGCCGCTTACCGCTGGTCAGCATTGCGATACCTGCCTATAACCCGCGGTTCTTCGAGGCCGCGCTGAGTAGCGCACTGAACCAGAGCTACGCGAATCTGGAGATAGTGATCACAGACGATTGTCGTGACGACGGCATCCGCCTGATCACCGAGCGTCTTGCTGCACAGACCGCAGTGCCGGTGCGCTACCTGCACAACGAACAGCAGTTGGGTGGCCAGCTCAACCTCAGTCGCTGCCTGGAAGAATCCCGGGGCGAATACATCAAGTTTCTCAATGACGACGATCTGTTGCTGCCCAATTGCGTCGAGCGCCTTGCCGCCGTGCTTGAGGCACGTAACGATATCTCGCTGGTCACTTCACGGCGCCGACTGATTGGAACCGAAGACGAGCCACTGCCTGACATCCTCCAGACGTGTGAAGTATTCGACAAAGACGCCTGCCTGCAGGGTGCAGACCTCATTTCGCTACTGTGCGACTGGCCTGTCAATTTCATTGGCGAACCTAGCACAGTGATGTTTCGTCGCGCCCAACTGATCGACAAAGCGCCACATATCTGCGCTTTGGGCGGCGTCGTTATTCGTGCCATTAACGACTTGGCCATGTTTGTGAACCTGCTGCAACACGGCCATCTCGCTTTCATACAGGAGCCCCTGTCACTCTTTCGCCGGCATGCCGAGCAACGCCAGAACCAGCCAGATATGCAGGATCTGTTCGATCAGGGCCTCGCCAATTTCACCCGCCAGATCCACGCACTGGGGCTCTACAACCCGCAGCCTTCATCGCAGGTGCGACGTGCCCCCTTGTCAGCCCCTGAGGCCTTTGAGCTGTTTCATGTACAGGGCGCCTACCTGGCTTGCGATTTCCAGCCACTCATTACCTCGCACAGTGCCGCCCCGCTTGTCGGCGAGTGCGAAGTACTTGTCGCCGAGCAGCCCGTTCTCGAAGACGGCGAGCCTCCCATTGGCGTGGTGATCCATGTGTATCTTCCAGGTGTGCTGCTAGACATTTTGCGCCGCCTGGTCCTGCTGCATGAACGCCTGCATCTATACGTAACGTGCGTAGCCGGCCTGGAAGACACCGTACACAGCCACCTCGCCGTCAGCGGTTTGAAATACTCGCTCTATCGGGTGCCCGATCACGGTAGGGATGCCCTGCCATTCCTCCACGTACTTGCGAACTTGCGTGCCGACAACATCACCACGCTGGTCAAGCTGCACACCAAACGCTCGGCCCATATGGGCACCGAGAGCTCCTGGGCACATGACCTTTTCGATGATTTGCTCAGCCCTGTGCGATTCCGGCAGTCGGTAGAATATCTTGCCGCCCCATCGCACCATCCACTGCTCGGCACAGAGCCTTACCGGGCGCAAGTCACTCAGGACCTTGAAGAAGAAGACCGTCAGCGCCTGCTGGCCCTGGCCGAACGCGCCGGGATTGATTCACAACGAATCGACGATGCGGATTTTTTTGCCGGCTCCATGTTCTTTGTACGCATTGAAGCGTTGGCCCCCTTGGAACGGATGAACCTCACCGGCAAAGATTTCGACACTGAACGCGGTCAGCTTACCGGCACGCTGGCACACGCTATCGAGCGCTTCTTCGGCGTGCTGGCGAATGCAGGCAAACACCAGCGCAATATCGACCAGTATCGGCGATGGCTGGATACCCGACAACTGTCTACCGCGGACTTCGAAGGCTTGCCAACACGGCTGGCTGGCTGGCCACAGCACACCGACGTATTGGTGGTGTTGACCGATACTACCGGTGATATTGCGCAGCTACGTGCCAGCCTGGAAAGCATCAACCGCCAACTCTACAAGGCGGCGGCCATCGTGGTGCTGTCAAACAGCGAGCCGGCCGGGATGACACCGGCCGATAACTTGGTCTGGCTACCGCTGGCGGAGTCCTGGCCCAGCCAGCTCAATGAGCTGCTTCAGGCCATCCAGGTCGACTGGTGCTACCTGCTACGGGGCGGCGACCGACTTGATCCCCACGCGTTGCTATTGCTGGCAGAGGGCATCGCCCTTAACCCGGGCATCAGCATGTGCTACACCGATGAAGATTCGCTGACCGCTACCGGTTACCAAGACCCGGTGTTCAAGCCTGACCTTAATCTGGACCTGCTGCGTAGTTATCCCTATGTTGGCCGAGCCTTGGCATTCAGTCGCGAGTCAGCGTTGAATCTCAATGGCTTCGACCCCGCCTTCGCCGAACTCGCGCCCCATGACCTGCTCTTTCGGCTGATAGAAACCCACGGGCTAGGCACCGTCGGACACCTCGCGGATGTGCTCGTGCACCAGCAGATCAACTTCGGCCAGTGGCTCGGCGAGCCTCAGGTCATTGCACACTCGGCAGCTATAGTCCAAGCGCACTTGCAACGTTTGGACGTGGCTCATGAAATGCGTACGGGGCCTTTGCCGATGGTCAATCGCGTAATTTACCAACACGCCGGGCAACCATTGGTGTCCATCGTGATCCCGACCAAGGACCAACTGCCGATGTTGATGCGCTGCATCGAAAGCGTGATGGAGAAAACCCGCTACACGAACTACGAACTGATCATCATCGACAACAATAGTGAAACGGCGCAGGCCCGTGAGTGGTTCACGGGCATGGAGCAGTTGAATAACGCCAAGGTACGCATACTGCGCTACCCGCATCCGTTCAACTATTCAGCCATCAATAACTACGCCGCCAGCCAAGCCCGTGGCGAATACCTGGTGCTCCTCAACAACGACACTGCGGTCATTGATGGCGACTGGCTCGGCGCCATGCTCCATCACGCCCAGCGGCCGGAAGTGGGGATAGTCGGCGCCAAGTTGTTGTTACTCGACGGGACTATTCAGCACGGGGGCGTGGTGCTCGGTTTGCACGGCGTAGCGGACCACCCCTTTGTCGGCGACCCCATACAGTCCAACGGCTACCTTCATCGCTTGCAAGTTGACCAGAACTACAGCGCGGTCACCGCTGCCTGCCTGATGATCCGTGCCGACCTGTACCACCAGGTGGGTGGAATGGACGAGACGAGCCTGGGGGTTTCATTCAACGACGTAGACCTCTGCCTGAAAGTGGGCCAAGCCGGGCAACTGATTGTCTGGACACCTTATGCATTGCTGATGCACGAAGCCAACGTCAGTCAGAACAAGGTCGACACGACCAGACTGGAAGCCAAACGCGAGCGCTTCAAACGCGAGCAATCGGTGATGTACCAGCGCTGGCTGCCGCAGCTCGCCAATGACCCGGCCTATAACCGCAACCTGACACTGGAAGGCCGCGGATTTGCCTATGAATGCCGTAGCGACGCGGGCTGGCATCCGTTCGCCAGCCATCAATTGCCTTACGCCCTTTGCTACCCCGGCGATTTTTTCGGCAGTGGGCACTACCGCGTGCGCCAACCTTTTGCTGCCCTGAAGGCAGCGGGGCTGATCGAGGGCGCGGTCAGCGACTGGCTACTACAACCTGTAGAAGTGGAGCGCCATGCGCCGGATACGATCATTTTCCAGCGGCAATTCACTACACCTCAGTTGGAGATTATCGAGAACACCAAAGCATTCTCCAAGGCGTTCAAGGTCTATGAACTGGATGACTATATTCTTGATGTCCCCACCGGCAACGCAAGTCGCCAGTTGTTTCCCAAAGACACCGCAAACCGTCTGAAACAAGCTATCGGCCTCTGCGACCGGCTGGTGGTGTCGACCCAGCCGCTCGCCGATGCGCTGGAACACTTCAATGCAGACATCCGCGTGATGGAAAACCGCCTGCCAGGCACATGGTGGAACGATCTGACCAGCCATCGCCAACAAGGCCGCAAGCCACGGGTCGGCTGGGCCGGTGGTTCAAGTCACGGCGGCGACCTGCGAGTTATCGCCGAAGTGGTTCGCGAGCTGGCGCAGGATGTGGAATGGGTATTCATGGGTATGTGCCCACCGGAACTACGCCCCTATGTCCACGAATTCCACCAAGGTGTGACAATCGAAAAGTACCCATCACGGCTGGCCGGTTTGAACCTGGATCTGGCCTTGGCGCCGCTGGAAGACAACTTTTTCAATGCCTGCAAAAGCAATTTGCGGTTACTGGAATATGGCGCCTGTGGTTTTCCGGTGATTTGCTCGGATATTCGTTGTTACAGCGGTGAGTTGCCGGTGACCCGGGTCAGAAACACGCCTAAAGACTGGATTGCCGCCATTCGCGAGCACCTTACCGAACGGGACGCCAGCGCTCGAGCCGGAGACGCGCTGCGTAGCGCGGTGCTCAAGAACTGGATACTCAAGGAAGAACACCTGGTGGCGTGGAGAAACGCCTGGCTGAAAACGTGAAAACTGCGGTCCGGCGACGTTCTTAACTACGACGGGGCTCAGAGCCACAGGCATAAAAAAATCGGAATCCTTAGCGGATTCCGATTTTTTCTTGTGATGACAAAGTTACAGATCCGGGTCTTCAACCCCTGTATACACATCCGAATCCTTGTACAAATCGTGCACATGGCGCACCAGCACCATGATCACTGCCGCCACCGGCAGCGCCAGCAAGATGCCCGTAAAGCCAAACAGCTCACCGCCCGCCAGGATCGCAAAGATCACTGCCACCGGGTGCAGGCCAATCCGATCGCCGACCAGCAGCGGCGTCAGCACCATGCCTTCCAGAGCCTGGCCGACCATGAACACGGCCACGATGCCCAACATTGGGTACAAGTCACCACCAAACTGGAACAGCCCGGCCACCAGTGCCGCGCCGATACCAATCACGAAGCCCATATAGGGCACGATCGCAGCCAGGCCGGCGATCAGGCCAATCAGCAGGCCCAATTCCAGGCCGATGGCCATCAAGCCAGCCGCATAGATGATCCCCAGGGCCAACATCACCAGCAGTTGGCCACGCACGAAGGCGCCCAGTACCTCGTGGCACTCTTCGGCGAGGGAGACGATGCGTTCCTCACGGTCACGCGGCAGCAGGCTGCGGATCTTGGCCATCATGAGGTCCCAGTCGCGCAGCAGGTAGAACGCGACCACCGGGATCAGTACCAGATTGGTCAGCCAACCGATCAGCGCCAGGCTGGACGCAGTGGCTTGGCTTAGTACAACGCCGACGATATCGGTGGTCTGCCCCATGTGCTCGCTGATCGCGGCCTTGACCTTGTCGAACTTCCAGAAGCCATCCGCCAATCCCAGCTTGGCCTGGGCCCATGGCATTGCCGTGTGCTGCAGCCAATCGAGCATCTGCGGCGCCAGCTCATAGAGTCGGAACAGCTGCTTGGCCAGCATCGGCACCAGTACCAGCACCAACGCCGTGATGATCAGGGTAAACAGCGCGAACACCGCCACCACGCCCCAGGTACGCGACAGCCCGGCCTTCTCCAGACGATCCACCACCGGATCGAAAAGATAGGCCAGCAGCAACGCGACCAGGAACGGCGTCAAGATCGAATGCAGCAAGAACACAAAGACGCACAGCAGGACAATCCCGCCAAGCCACACCCAACGACGCGTATCCGCCATAAACCACTCCATCTATATAAAGAAGAAAACTGCTACCAACGAAAACGCAATTGCGCCTGAGGCTCGGGTGCCATTGCCGGTTGCGCGCCATCCACTGCCGATTGCTGGACCGGCGCCTCACCCGCAGGAATCTCCTGCAACTTGGCCAGGCTCAACTGGGTGCGCAACTGATCGGCACTGCCGTTGACGCGGTACACGATGCGATTGCCATCCACTGACTGCGGCTGACCGCCTAAAGGCTCCAGCAGATGACCCAGTGCGGCATAACGCTCCAGGGTCATGCCCTGCACTTCCAGCAACTGTTCGGTGCTCACGCCGGGCTTGACCGCGAAGCGCGGCGCGAGCTTCTGGCTCACCGCCAGCATCACCGCATCGGCCACGGCGCCGGTGTCGGCCCCTTGAACCGTGCCCTGCTCGCTCTTGTCGCCCAGCCACAAGCGCCATTTGGCTTGCCATTGACTGCCTTCCTGGCGCGCATGCACGGCCAGCAAGGCATCGGCGCCGTAACGCTCGGAGGCGGTGCGCAGCGGCGTAGCGTCGGCACTTTCCAGGTTCGGCGCGGTAGCGACCACCTGCTCATCCAGGTCGCCCAGCGGCAGGCGCAACGGCAAGCCACGGTGTTGCGCAGCACGGCGCAACGCTTGGGCGACGGTCTGGCCATCGCCAACGAGGCTGCTGCCTTCGGTGGAGTCGTTCAGCCACCAGCCTAGAATCGACGGTCGATTGCTGCCCCAGATCGACAAGCCGGCTTCACGCAGGACGCGATCGGTGCTCACCGGGTCGAAATCCACTTGCAGGCTTTCCGGCGGGCCGGCGTCATAGCCGTACTGGCTGATGATTTGTTGCGGATCTTTACGAACGGCCGCCAGGCCCGGGCCGTCGGCGGCCTTGGCGTCGCCGGTCAGGCGGATCACCAGGGTCTGCACGGCGCGCTGGGTGGCCTGGTCGCGCTCCTGGGGCGACTGGCTGCTGACGGGTTCAAGTACTTGATAAAGGCCATTGAGGGTTTCGGCATGACTCGCCAGGCTGAGCAACGACAAGCAGCCTACAAAGAAGAATTTACACAGACGCATGGAAGATTCCCGAACGACAAATTTAGCGGCTGCAACAGACCGCGTGGATCCGGTTTGCCAAGGCTGTGACCATGGCGACCGGTAAAACATTCACAAGGCCTCGGCAGTTTTTGTACTGTCATAACGATAGCGGGTTAAAGGCTATACCTTAATACACGCCAAAGCAGAGCCGATTAGCATTTTTTTAACCGGCTTTTTTTGCCTATATGGCCCTGCCCGTCGGCCCGAGGATGGCCGCTGCCCCTCAAGCCTGATAAAATCGCGCGCCTTCGCAGACCGTCAACGGCTGGGCCTTTTACCAAAAGCGCCTGCCCGCTCGGTCGTTACCCCTGAATCCCCCCTAAAGGCCTGGATCATGAGCAAGCAACCCTCCCTGAGCTACAAGGACGCCGGTGTAGACATCGACGCCGGTGAAGCATTGGTCGAACGCATCAAGAGCGTCGCCAAGCGCACTGCGCGCCCCGAAGTCATGGGCGGCCTGGGCGGTTTTGGCGCCCTCTGCGAAATCCCGGCCGGCTACAAGCAGCCTGTACTGGTTTCCGGTACCGACGGCGTGGGCACCAAGCTGCGCCTGGCACTGAACCTGAACAAGCACGACACCATTGGCATCGACCTGGTTGCCATGTGCGTCAATGACCTGGTGGTGTGCGGCGCAGAGCCCTTGTTCTTCCTGGACTACTACGCCACCGGCAAACTGAACGTGGACACCGCTGCACAAGTGGTTACCGGCATCGGCGCCGGCTGCGAACTGTCGGGTTGCTCCCTGGTCGGCGGCGAAACCGCTGAAATGCCAGGCATGTACGAAGGCGAAGACTACGACCTGGCCGGCTTCTGCGTCGGCGTCGTGGAAAAAGCCGAAATCATCGACGGCTCCAAGGTTGCCGCCGGTGACGCCCTGCTGGCCCTGCCCTCTTCCGGTCCGCACTCCAACGGTTACTCGCTGATCCGCAAGATCATCGAAGTGTCCGGCGCCGAGATCGAGAACACTCAGCTCGACGGTAAGCCGCTCACCGACCTGCTGATGGCCCCGACCCGCATCTACGTCAAGCCATTGCTCAAGCTGATCAAGGACACTGGCGCGGTCAAAGCCATGGCCCACATCACCGGCGGCGGCCTGCTGGACAACATCCCGCGCGTCCTGCCAAAAGGCGCCCAGGCGATCGTCGACGTGGCCAGCTGGCAGCGTCCTGCGGTATTCGACTGGCTGCAAGAGAAAGGCAACGTCGACGAAACCGAAATGCACCGCGTACTGAACTGCGGCGTGGGCATGGTCATCTGCGTGGCTCAAGAGCACGTTGAAACCGCGCTGAATGTACTGCGTGAAGCCGGCGAGCAGCCTTGGGTCATCGGCCAGATCGCTACCGCCCCTGAAGGCGCGGCCCAGGTTGAACTGAAGAACCTCAAGGCTCACTGATGCCTCAGACCTGTGATGTCGTGGTGCTGCTTTCCGGCACCGGCAGTAACTTGCAGGCCTTGATCGACAGCACGCGCACCGGCGACAGCCCGGTGCGCATCGCTGCGGTGATCTCCAACCGCAGCGATGCCTACGGCCTGCAACGCGCCAGGGACGCGGGTATCGACACCCGCGCCTTGGATCACAAGGCTTTCGAAGGCCGCGAGGCCTTCGACAGCGCCTTGATCGAACTGATCGACGCCTTCAACCCCAAACTCGTGGTACTTGCCGGCTTCATGCGCATCCTCAGCGCTGATTTCGTGCGGCATTACGAAGGGCGCCTGCTCAATATCCACCCGTCCCTGCTGCCCAAATACAAGGGCATGCACACGCACCAGCGTGCGCTCGACGCCGGCGACAGCGAGCACGGCTGCAGCGTGCACTTTGTCACCGAGGAACTCGATGGCGGGCCTCTGGTCGTACAGGCAGTGGTTCCGGTAGAGTCTGACGACTCGGCGCAGACACTTGCGCAACGGGTTCATACCCAGGAACACAGGATTTACCCGCTGGCCGTTCGCTGGTTTGCCGAGGGACGGTTGATTCTTGGTGACCAGGGTGCATTATTGGACGGTCAGTTACTCGCGGCCAGCGGCCACTTGATTCGAACCTAGGAGATTTTATGCGTCGCGCCTTGCTCTTCGCTTTTGCTCTGTTTGCCTTGCCTGCCGTGCAAGCAGCAGATTTACATCCATTCTCCGCCAGCTATACCGCCGACTGGAAACAGTTGCCCATGAGTGGCTCGGCAGAACGCAGCCTGACCAAGAACAGCGACGGCACCTGGACCTTGAACTTCAAGGCTTCGATGATGATCGCCAGCCTGACCGAAACCAGTGTGATCCTGTTTGACAAGGACACCCTGCAACCGAAGAGCTACACCTTCGAACGCGGCGGTCTGGGCAAGGCAAAGAAGATCAACCTGGACTTCGATCAAACCGCCAAGAAAGTCACCGGTTTTGAGAACAAAGACCCAGTCAACGTGCCCCTGCAAAGCAGCATGCTCGACAAGTCGACCTACCAGTTGGCCCTGCAGCGCGATGTGGCTGCCGGCAAGAAGAGCATGAGCTACAACGTGGTGGAAGGCACTGACGTCGACACCTACGACTTCCGCGTGATCGGCCCGGAAAAGGTCCAGACCAAGGTGGGATCCATCGACGCGATCAAGGTAGAGCGCGTGCGTGACCCGACTCAGAGCAAGCGCATCACCCAGATGTGGTTTGCCAAGGACCAGGGCGGCATCCTGGTTGCCCTGCGTCAGGTGGAAACCGACGGTAAGGAATACAACATCATGCTGCAGGACGGTACCGTTGACGGTAAGGCTGTCAAAGGTAGCTGATGCGCTGGTGAATCAAAAAAGAGCCTCGCGGAATGCGGGGCTTTTTTTCGTCTGCTCGTTTTGTCTTGAAGCTTCTCGCGCTATCGCAGGCAAGCCAGCTTCCACATTTGGAATGCTTTTCAAAAGGTCGGAGCTGGCTTGCCTGCGATAGCGGCGGCTCAATCACTAGAGGCTGAAGCCTTACGCCAACATGAAACTTTTGTCATAAAACTCAGCACCCTGCGACGCAATGTCACGGTTTTCGCGGCCTGCAGCACTGTTGCGTTTTCCGCAATGAATTGTTGCACGAAAAGTCGGTTTACTTAGCAAGCTAACAAATCATATAACAAAGGCCTGCGACGACTTGCCGCAGATCCACCAGAGATTGGAGCAAGCAGATGACTGTAAAAGTAACTGAACGCGACGACGAACATATGTCCCACGAAGCACTGGGCCATGGGATTCACATCTGGGATGTACACCAACAAGACCTGTTGGTCGGCATGTTTCACAACGAGAGCGACGCTCATAATTATAAAAACGAGCTCGAAGCCCTTGAGATGAGACGCCAGGCGCAAAGCTCCTGAGACTCTGAAATTGTGCAGAGGCCGGGCCCACGCAGCTGGGCCCCTGCAAAAACAAACCCCGCCTTTGAGCGGGGTTTGTGTTTTTCGCACTGCTACGCAGCGCAGGGCAAGCGTACTCACCCTCCTTCAGGCCTACAGCTTTACCACATCAGATCATCCGGGATCTGGTAGGCCGCGTACGGATCATCCTCATCCGGCACCTGGCTTTCCGTCAGGATATTGAGCTGCACGATACGCTCTGGTGCGCGCTCCTGGATCTTCAGTGCGGCCTCGCGCGGGATCACCTCGTAGCCGCCGCCGTGGTGCACGATGGCCAGGGAGCCGTTGCTCAGCTTGTTGCGCATCAACGTGTTGACCGACAGGCGCTTGACCTTCTTGTCATCCACGAAGTTGTAGTAGTCCTCGGTGGTCAGCTTGGGCAGGCGCGAGGTCTCGATCAGTTGCTTGACCTGGGCGGTGCGGGCCTTGGCTTCGGCTTTTTCCTGCTGTTGGCGGTTCAGTTCCTGGTCGCGTTTGACCTTCTCGGCCTGCGCTTCGGCCGCCAGGCGGGCCTGGGTGTCATCCGCCTCGATCTGGCCTTTGTGGACCAGGCGCTGCTGCTTCTGTTTCTCTTTGCCGACCTGCTTGGCCTGCTTTTGGTTGACCAGACCTGCTTTGAGCAACTGGTCGCGAAGGGAAAGGCTCATGGTGCTTACTCACTTAGGCAACTGCTCAACCGCAGCTGGACACATTCTTTTCCTGACGTTTGGCTTCGCCCCACAGGGCGTCCATCGTTTCGAGGGTGCAATCTTCTATGGATTGGTGCGTATCGCGCAATGCCTGTTCGATAAATCGGAAGCGACGTTCGAACTTGGCATTGGCGCCACGCAGCGCGGTTTCCGGGTCGACCTTGAGATGACGGGCCAGGTTGACTGCCGCGAACAGCAGGTCGCCGACCTCATCGGCAATGGCCACCGAATCGTTGTCGGCCATGGCTTCGAGCACTTCATCCAGTTCTTCGCGCACGTTGTCCACCACCGGCAAGGCGCAGGGCCAATCGAAGCCGACCTGGCTGGCGCGCTTCTGTAATTTGGCGGCGCGGGACAGGGACGGCAGCGCCGTGGGCACATCGTCCAGCAAGGAAAGCTGCTCCGGCGCGTCGGACTTTTCCGACCGTTCCTCGGCTTTGATCTGCTCCCAGCGCTCCTTCACCTGTTCTTCACTCAACTGCGGGATATCCAGGGGTGCATACAGATCACCGGTTGGAAACACATGGGGATGGCGACGGATCAACTTGCGCGTAATGCTGTCGATCACCCCAGCAAATTCGAAGCGCCCTTCTTCCCGCGCCAGTTGGCTGTAATACACCACTTGGAACAACAGGTCGCCCAACTCGCCTTGCAGGTGATCGAAGTCACCGCGCTCGATGGCGTCGGCGACTTCGTAGGCTTCTTCCAACGTGTGCGGGACGATGGTGGCGTAGGTTTGCTTGATGTCCCACGGGCACCCGTACTTCGGGTCGCGCAGGCGGCTCATCAGGTGCAGCAGGTCATCCAGTGAATACATCATTCTACTTCCGATCAGGTATGAACACCGCCGGTCAACGGTGGGAGGGGCAAGCCCCCTCCCACCGTTCAGACTGTGCTCATCCAGATGTTCATGGGGTACGGTTGCGGCGTGTCTCGATGATGTTCGGCAACTGGGAGATCCGCCCCAGCAACCGTCCCAACGCGTCCAGCCCCGGAATCTCGATGGTCAGGGACATCAACGCAGTGTTGTCCTCTTTGTTCGAGCGGGTGTTGACCGCCAGCACGTTGATCCGCTCGTTGAGCAGCACTTGCGACACATCCCGCAGCAAACCGGAACGGTCATAGGCGCGAATGATGATATCCACCGGGTAGGTGAGCACCGGCACCGGGCCCCAGCTCACCTGGATGATCCGCTCCGGTTCACGCCCGCCCAATTGCAGCACCGATGCGCAGTCCTGGCGGTGAATGCTCACGCCGCGGCCCTGGGTGATGTAACCGACAATGGCGTCGCCCGGCAGCGGCTGGCAGCAGCCGGCGATTTGCGTCATCAGGTTGCCCACGCCCTGGATCTGGATATCGCCGCGCTTGCCAGGCTTGTAGCCGGTGGCCTTGCGTGGAATCAGTTCCAGCTGTTCGCTGCCACGTTCCGGCTCGACCAGTTGCTGGGCCAGGTTGACCAATTGCGCCAGGCGCAAATCGCCAGCGCCGAGGGCGGCGAACATGTCTTCGGCGATCTTCATGTTGGCTTTCTCGGCCAACTTGTCGAAGTCCACCTGAGGCAGGCCGAGACGCCCCAATTCGCGTTCAAGCAAGGTTTTGCCGGCGGCGACGTTCTGGTCGCGCGCCTGCAATTTGAACCAGTGGACGATCTTCGCCCGCGCCCGCGACGTGGTGATGTAGCCCAGGTTCGGGTTCAGCCAGTCGCGGCTCGGCGTACCGTGCTTGCTGGTAATGATTTCGACCTGTTCACCGGTCTGCAGGCTGTAGTTGAGCGGCACGATGCGCCCGTTGATCTTGGCACCCCGGCAGTTGTGACCGATCTCGGTGTGAACGCGGTAGGCGAAGTCCAGCGGCGTCGCGCCCTTCGGTAAGTCGATGGCATGGCCGTCAGGGGTGAAGATGTAGACCCGATCAGGCTCGATATCCACGCGCAGCTGTTCGGCCAGGCCACCAATGTCGCCCAGTTCTTCGTGCCATTCCAGCACTTGACGCAGCCAGGAGATTTTCTCCTCGTACTGGTTGGACCCGGCCTTGACGTCGGTGCCCTTGTAGCGCCAGTGCGCGCACACACCCAACTCCGCCTCTTCGTGCATGGCGTGGGTGCGGATCTGCACTTCCAGCACCTTGCCCTCGGGGCCGATCACCGCGGTGTGCAGCGAGCGATAGCCGTTTTCCTTGGGGTTGGCGATGTAGTCGTCAAACTCCTTGGGAATATGCCGCCACAAGGTGTGGACGATACCCAGCGCGGTGTAGCAGTCGCGCATTTCCGGCACCAGCACGCGCACGGCGCGCACATCGTAGATCTGGCTGAACGCCAGGCCCTTGCGCTGCATTTTGCGCCAGATGGAATAGATGTGCTTGGCACGGCCGCTGATGTCGGCTTCGACACCGGTGGCCTGCAGCTCGGAGCGCAACTGGTTCATCACGTCGGTGATGAAGCGCTCACGGTCGAGCCGCCGTTCGTGCAGCAGCGTGGCGATCTGCTTGTATTGATCGGGTTCAAGGTAGCGGAAGGACAAGTCCTCCAGCTCCCACTTGATATGGCCGATCCCCAGACGGTGCGCCAGCGGTGCATAGATGTCGAAGACTTCGCGGGCAACGCGGTTGCGCTTCTCGTCGTCGGCGGTTTTCACCGCACGGATTGCGCAGGTACGCTCAGCCAGCTTGATCAGGGCGACGCGGACGTCGTCGACCATCGCCACCAGCATCTTGCGCAGGTTCTCGACCTGGCCCTGGGTGCCCAGCACCATGGACTGACGCGGGCTGAGGCTGGCGCTGATCGCAGCCATGCGCAGCACACCGTCGATCAGCTTGGCCACCACGGAGCCGAAACGCTGGCCCACGGTCGCCAACTGAATATGCCCTTCCCGCACGCCGCGATACAGCACGGCGGCGATCAGTGAATCCTGGTCCAGCTTGAGATCGGCGAGGATCTCGGCGATTTCCAACCCGGTGCGAAAGCTTGAAGTGCCTTCGGCCCAGAGGTTCTTGGAAGCATTGTCTTGCTGCTCAGACTCGCGAGCGAACTCGCAGGCTGCTTTCAAGGCTTCACGGTCCAGTGCCGGGTCGACACTGATGGCATGATCCAGCCATGCCTCGAGATTGATACTGCCGTCGGTGTTGATCGGCTGGTGTGCTCTCACCTGTACCATCTTGCTTACCTTCCCTACGACGCACCTTCGATGCGCCAGAATTCATCGCCGACCTTCTACTGCTCCCTGGCAGATCACAGGCCCTGGAGACGACAGGCCGGTCGGATTAAACGGGCATCCTAGCCCGCTTCAAATAACGCCATGGCCTCGACATGCGCGGTTTGCGGAAACATGTCGAGGATCCCGGCACGTTTTAGCCGGTAGCCTTGCTTGACCAACTCAACCGTGTCCCGCGCCAGCGTGGCCGGATTGCAGGACACATACACCAGACGCTTGGCTCCCAGGGTCGCGAGCTTGCGCACAACCTCCAGGGCACCATCACGGGGTGGGTCCAAGAGTACCGCAGAAAAGCCTTGTTTGGCCCATTCCGCGTCAGTCAAAGGCTGGGACAAATCAGCCTGAAAAAACTGCACATTATGCAAATCGTTGCTGACGGCGTTGACGGCCGCCCGCTCCACCATGGTCTGCACCCCCTCCACCGCCACCACTTCACGCACCTGGCGCGCCAGTGGGAGGGCGAAGTTGCCCAGGCCGCAAAACAGGTCCAGCACCCGTTCATCGGGTTGTGGCGCCAGCCATTCCAAGGCCTGGGTAACCATCGCTTCATTGACCCCGGCATTGACCTGGACAAAATCTCCGGGCCGGTAAGCCAGCTCCAGATCCCAGTGACTCAGGCGAAACCCGAGCACCGAATCGGCCTCAACCGGTTCCGGCTGGCCCTCGCCATGCAGCCACAATTGGGCTTCATGGAAGGCACAGAATTCTTTCAGCACCTGCAGGTCCGCTTCCGACAGCGGCGCCATATGGCGCAGCAACACGGCCACGGACGTACCACTGAACAACTCCACATGCCCCAGCGCCTGAGGTTTGCTCAAGCGACGCAGCATGTTGGGCAGGCGCTGCATGATCGGCTGCAAGGCCTGTACCAGCACCGGGCATTCGTCGATGGCGACGATGTCCTGACTAGCCACCGCGCGGAAACCCACTTCCAGCTGTTTCGTCTTGGCGTCCCAGCGCACGGCCACGCGGGCGCGGCGACGGTAACCGAATTCCGGCCCGCTCAAGGGCGCGGCCCACTCCTGCGGTTCGACACCCGCCACGCGGGACAGTTGCTCGGCAAGCATGCGCTGTTTCAGGGCAAGTTGTTCGCCGTGGGGCAAGTGCTGCACGCTGCAACCGCCGCAGCGGCCGAAATGCGCGCACGGCGCCGGACGGCGTAATTCGCTGGCACTGAACACCCGCTCGGTGCGCGCCTCGACGATCTTGCCATGGGTGCCCAGCACCCGTGCTTCGACTTCTTCGCCCGCCAGCGCGCCGTTCACGAACCAGGTGCGACCTTCAAAGAACACGATGCCTCGGCCGTCGTTGGCCAGGCGCTCGATGGTCAGGCGCTGTTTCTTGCCCACAGGGATCTGCGGGGCGCGGCTGCCGCCCGTCGGTTGGAAGCGCAGGCCTCTCTCGTGCTTGGCCATCAGTTGGGTTCGTCGAAGATGCCGGTCGACAGGTAACGGTCGCCTCGGTCACAGATGATCGCGACGATCACCGCGTTTTCCACCTCTTTGGACAAGCGCAACATACCCGCCACCGCGCCACCGGAAGACACGCCGCAGAAGATGCCCTCTTCACGGGCCAGGCGGCGGGTGGTGTCTTCGGCCTCGCGCTGCGCCATATCAATGATGCGGTCGACGCGGCTCGAGTTGTAGATCTTCGGCAGATACTCTTCGGGCCAACGACGGATACCAGGGATGGCAGAGCCTTCCATCGGTTGCAGGCCGACGATCTGGATGGCCGGGTTCTGCTCCTTGAGGTAGCGCGAGTTGCCCATGATGGTGCCGGTGGTGCCCATGGAGCTGACGAAATGAGTGATGGTGCCCTGGGTCTGGCGCCAAATTTCCGGGCCGGTGCTGGTGTAGTGCGCCTCGGGGTTGTCACCGTTGGCGAACTGGTCCAGCACCAGGCCGCGGCCTTCGGCAGCCATGCGTTCAGCCAGATCGCGCGCACCTTCCATGCCGTCTTCCTGGGTGACCAGGATCAGTTGGGCACCGTAGGCGGTCATCGCCGCTTTGCGTTCGGCGCTGCCGTTGTCGGGCATGATCAGGATCATCTTGTAACCCTTGATCGCGGCGGCCATGGCCAGGGCGATGCCGGTGTTACCCGAGGTGGCTTCGATCAAGGTGTCGCCGGGTTTGATCTGCCCGCGCAGCTCCGCACGGGTGATCATCGACAGCGCCGGGCGGTCCTTCACTGAACCGGCCGGGTTGTTCCCTTCGAGCTTGAGCAGCAGGGTGTTGCTGGTGTCTCCCGCCATGCGTTGCAAGCGGACCAGGGGCGTGTTGCCGACGCAATCGGCGATTGTAGGGTACTGCAAGGTCATGGCGTATTCGCAATCCAGACTGCGGGGGCGAACATCATACCGGGAAAGGCCGGCGGGCCATATCACGCAAAGTGTGGTGCCTATTCCTTAAAGGCATAAGTATTGGCTCAGGCAATTACAAATTCCGTCCACTCCTGAAGGGTCAACACGCGGACCAGATCGGCCTTGGCTTGGCGCATCTGTACAGCAAGGCTTTCGAGCGCGTGTTTGTAGGTTCCCTCGTTTATGTCGCCATTCGTGACTTTGTCGGTGGCCCGTTCCAGCTCACGCTGGTAGTGCGCCAGCGCAGCCTCAAAACGTTGCGGGTACTTGCGCTCCAGGAACTCGACCCAGTACTCCTCGTTTTCAAGCCGACTGGGCCAATTCAGATTCAACTCCTCATTTTTGATCAGTCGGAGTATTCGGATCACCGAAGGCGCATCCGGCACCGCAGTGGCGGCGTCGAACCGGCCCGGCAATGCAAGAGGCAAGTCCAGACTCGACGCCAGCGCGATTCGATAGGCCAGGAAACGCACGCAGGCTTCCTGCGCAGACTGCTGCGGAAACGCCCTCAACAGGTGGTGGTCGATGGCACCCAGCCGGCGAAGGGCTCGGTAATAATTCACAAAATCCGGGCCTGCGGCATCCACGTTTCCGGCGAGCATCTGTACCGGCAACATAGCCAGTTCGATCTCATTGAGGCACAACAGCCACCCGTCGATCCCCCCGCTCATGTACCGCAAAGGTGCCTGGAAAAGGATTTGTTGCAGGCGCCCGTTGTGATTGGCCCCGTCAATCAACTGCCAGACGCGCCGCGTAATGTCCTGGCGCAAGGCGTGATGCTCCGGGGCAATCAACGGCGGATAGGAAGACACGTTCCACAGCAGGTTAAAGAAACCGTCCGCCATTTGCGCTCCGGCCAACAGCGCCCATTCAGCCCGCCGTTGCGGCACTTCATTCAGCGGCACCGGCAATAGCCAGCGTTCAACCGAGGGCAACGGAAATGCCCCGTCGTGCCACAGGCCAAAATCGATCGTTTGATAACCCGGCCGTCTCCGGTATTGGCTGAGCAGCCGCAAGGTCGCCTGGGAAAGCGCGTTACCGTGAAGGTTCATGGCGCGGTACACGGTTTCATTGAGGTGAAGATCAGAGTGGGTCAACACTTTGAAACGATTGTCTCGCAGATCCAACGTGCGAAGTCTTGGCAGCATCACCACCCACAGAGGCAAAAGATCGAGTTGAGTATTCCTGAGCTTGAGGACCTCCAGCGCAGTCAGCGCATACACGTTCAAGCGCTTCCCTCTGCCCAGGGGATTGTTGGACAGATTCAACGTGGTCAAGCGCGTCAGGCCCTGCAACCGTCTGATATCCGCTGATTCAGGCTGAATGCGATTGTTCGCCAGGCTGAGTTGTTTCAAGTGTTGAAGCGCAGACAAGCCCTGAGGCACATGGTCCAAGCGGTTGCCGTCGAGAAACAGCGTCCGCAGCGCCGGGAAGCGCCCGAGGAACTTCATCGGCAGCGCTTGTAACTGATTGTTCCGCAGGCTCAGTTGCATGACATGACCGAAATGCGCCGTCACCTGTGGCAAGTCTTCCAGGGCCAGGTCATCCAGATAGAGCTCAAACATCACCCCGCGCGGGGAGTCCTCTTTGCTCCAGCAACGTCGAATTCGCGCGGAGGCCTCGACTTGTGCCTTGAGTTGCTCGGGTTTCCCCAGCAAGCACCAGCGTTCAAGGCTGTCATTCAAGGCGTCGCGTTCTCGGAACAGGGTGTTGATCGCGTCCTCACGCTCCTGAACGGAGTCACTCAGATTCTCAAGGATCTCAAACGCCTGTTCATCGGTTTTCGTCGGAAATAACTGCCGCAACCGTGCGACTTGGTCACGGTCCACTGCCCCCAGCTCATTGCCGCCACTCAACGGATAACCAATCCGCCCATCCGCCACGCGACGCGGCGGGTTGTACCAAGGGCGACGCCCTATTTCGAGCAGGGTTTCGGCAAACTCCCAGTGACGCTCCAAGCGATAACCGATCTCCTGGGTCAACTCTTCAACGCCACTCGCATGGGTATATCCCATCGCCTGACGCTCAGGGGGAGGTAAAGCGTCGAGTAAGACCGTGAGAAAATCGCCAGGGTTTCCGAGCGGTTGCAACGTGCCGTTCGATTGGGGAGCAAAGGCCTGATAGCGGCCATCAAGCGCCTCCAGCACCCGCTTGGGCCGCCCTTCAGCAGGGCCGACACTGTCAATGAGCCGCCCGCGCTCACGTACTTCAACCCGTGCTTGAACAGACCAGCCGTCCATCTCGGCCACTGTATGAAGGATCAGCTTTGAGCTGTCCGCACTTGCCGCACCTCCCAGGTGCACACCCTCCATCGCCCTGGTCTTGCGCAGGTACTCTATCCACCAGCGGATGGCTTTGGTTTTGGTCAACGGGACACGGCCGGCCTCCAGGCTTCGACGCTCAACCGGGGTGAGATCGCGCACCAGGTCTTCGGCGATTTGCGCTGTCAAACTGGGAAAATCACGCTGCAGCACCTGTGCCAGGGGCTCCGAAGACAACGCGCTTTTATGAAGCAACGCCTTGAAAAAAAGCCGCGCCATACCTGGCTTGTCCTGCGCAACAAAGGTTTCGAGCCGCCTGACCTGATCAGCGCGGCTCAAGCCCGCACTGCCCACCAACACATCGGCGCTTTCAGGCCCTATTTCACCCAGTAACTCGTCAAAAAAATCCCATCCCGTCTCCACGCCCGCCTTGACCCGTCGATGCAACGTGAATCGCTCGATGGTCTCCATCAAAATCGCAGGTGGGCGCTCGTTACGCAGGTGCACGCGACGCAGCATCGCCGGGGTCACGCCGCTGACCTGTTGAATCTGGTTGATAGCATCCGGCGACCATGCTCCAACGGCGGGCCCGAGGCGATAAAACGGTTTGTGGCCATCCCAGGTCAGCGGCGTTTCCCATTCATGGCGCCAGGCACCTGCGCCGTTATGCGTCAACACCGGGGCGTAAGCATCGTGCAATGTGGGGTGTGGAATGCGCCATGGCAGGGTCGGGCCAGCCTGGGAGACGTTGAAACACAAGCCGTCCATATACAGAAAGCAGTCCGCGCCCTGGCGAAAGAGACCGAGTGCGTCAGGGGTCAGGCCCATGGTATCCGCAGCACTGGAATACTGCGCGATGTCGCGCTGGTGAGGGTAAAACTGCCCCTCGACCGTACGATGGTCGAGCATGGCGCGGGCAATCCGGTGACGGAAATCGGTGACCGCCTGGGGGCCTTCAAGCCCGAGCCGGACGCGTTCGTTATGGGTTAACTGGTTCAGGATGGCCTGGTAAAAACCGTCGGGAGTACCGAGCCTCGCGCCCGCAAGGGAGGTGCGATGATCAAACGGCGCAAAGCGCCCCCGGCCATGGTCCAGCACCACCACAGTCCGGTCTTTGGCACCTTTCGACATATAGTGCACCGGCTGATCGGCGCGACTGATGACCAAGGCTTGGCCAGTGACGCTTTTTAATACTGCGCCGGCAAATTCGCCTGCCCAGCGCAGGGTCTGCGCGTCGTACCGGCGCCCATGGAAAATCCCGTCGATCATCGCCTCTCGGCGGGCTGCCCGCCGTGCACTGCGCAAGGCGGTATAGAGCGCCTCGGGTTGCAGTTTTGACGCCAACAGTTGGGTCTGCTGGTGGGAAGAAAGAGGCTGCTGATCCAGCACCTCCAACAAGCGGGGCAGACTGACTTCGGGGTGCAACGCCCGTAGGGTACTGATGACCGCGGGTTCGGGCTGATCAGACCCCAAGCGCTCAGGCAACAGGTTCTTGATCGCCGTCGGCGCGCCAGAGGCCGTTGCGCGATCGGCCTGGGCAAAGCGTGTAAGTGCCTCGAACAGCTCAAGCCTCACGGTGCGGGCCCGCAGCGCCAACTGCTGGCGCAACGGCGGTTCTCCGGCCGAAAACACGGCAGGCAACAAGTCCACCACAGCCTGGAGAAAATTCGCAGTAAAACGACGCGGGGATGAGTAGGCGAACTGGAAGTTCTCCTGACGGGTCACCGTGACCACCCGAGAAGCGGGACGGCCCGCCTGCTGCGTGTAACGTCGCAACTCCAGGCCCTGCGGGTTCTCGACGCTCAAGGCAGTATCAACCGGCCATTGCGCCAATTGAGTGACCAACGGCCCCAGCACTTCGAACGCCTGAGTCGGCGGTGGATGACTGGGTGGCGACGGGCTTGACGCCCAATCGATCAGACGATCGACATTAAAGCGCTGCGAAGCCTCCACCAGGGAAGCCGACGGTCGCTCGCCCTCCCAGACCTTGTCGAGGAGTTGTCGAGGCGTATTGCTCGCCTCAAGCACTGCGTTCAACGACTTGACCGGCGCCTGCGAGGCGCCGAGCATTCTCTCCAACAGCGCGGTATCGACCCGCTCACCGGCAACGCTGCCTGGTGGGGACAACTGGCGGTACAGCGCTTGGTGGCGACGCATCACGCTGCGTGCCAGGCGAGTATGCAAGCGGCTGCTGATCAGCAAATCAGCCAGGTCGACCAAGGTTTGGAGCAACTCAACCGAGTCACCCTGCACTGCCATGGCTCCCCCCTCGATCAAGGACTGCGTGAGGACGGCAAACATCGCAACGGCCCTGAGCCGTCCCAGGCCTTTGAGTGGGCCCGGCGCCGGAATCAGCAACAGATCAAGCGTCTCGCCGAGCACCGTTTGAAAAACACGGCTGATCGTCACCATCCAGCCGGGTGTTTCGGCTGCCAGTTCCTGCAGGTTGGTGCGACAACGTGCGGTGTAAAAATCATGCAAGCAGACCATTGGGGTCTTTTCGACCGACTGTCGGACGTATCCGACGCGCTTCACAAGCGTGGTCTTCGGCAACCACTCAACGAGGTCATAAAGCACTTCGGCCTGCGGGGAAAGCTGCTCGGGGCGAGGCTGAGATGTCGCTATCTGCTTGAGCCGGACACTGTCACGCAAGGTCATCAACGGGTACAGCCACGACACGTCACCGTTGCCATAGGAGGCCTGAAAGGCCATGTAAAACTCCGTGCATGCTTCCCGGTGGCTGTCGTAGTGAAGCAGGGCCCCCGACGGTCGATGGGGGAAATAGCTGAAGGCACCTTTGCAGCCGCTCACTGAAAAGACGATATGAGGAATCTTCACACTGTCTCCAGGCGGTGACCCTACATACTGGCCCGTCAAGCCAATGTGTTGAGGGACCCAGCTGATGTTGTCGATACCGTGGGGGATAAACAGATGCATTTCTTCAATCTGGCCCCAACGCACTTCACCGACGAGCGCACGCTTCAACTGGTGGTATTTGGCTTTGTCCACGCGGCTGGTCGCGCGGTCCTTGAGGGCATTGATCAACGCGAACTCAAATTCGGCGCTTGCCTGCCTCATGATTGCATCGCCCAGGGAGGAGGACGCGCGTAATGCCTGGGCAAGAGACGTTCTGAGTGTCTCGCCAATATTGAGCTTGCGTACCAAGGCAATGAATGCTGCCGCACTGGCATTGATGGACGAGTCCATATAGCTGGCGTCCGCTATCCCCGTATTCCCAGGAAAACTCCAGCCGGTCACGCCGTCGTAATTCATGCATGCCGCTTCCCATAAGGTCAGGCTGGCAACCTTCACCTGATCACCCTGGGCCTCACGACGAACGCGGCGAGCAGGCGCCAGGTAGCGGGTGTAGATCCTTGCGGTTTTCGGGTCGACGTCTGAACCCGTCAGTGTTTTTAAAGCATCGCGCAGGGACGCCAGGGACTGCTGTTCAAAACGTTCGATAAACCGGGGGACACCGTCTTCAACGGCTTTCCGGGCCTGAACCCAAGCCTTTTGCAGGCGTACATATTCACGTTTTTCTTCATCGTCGAGCCCGTCAAGAAACCCGTCGAACTTGCTTCGCACAGCGTCCAGGGCTTGCAGTGAAGACCATTCGTCCCTGGTCAGAAACGGTCCCGAAGCCGTTTGTTCGGCCGTGAAGGCAGCCAATGAGGGTGTATAGGCAGGAGGCTCAGCCATTTTTCTATCCTTGAAAAATGACCACCCTACTCAGTTGCCGCGCGCGCATTGGGTAGCTATGTAATACGCAGACTCATGTGTGGTTCTTCTGGTACACCGCCTGCCCCATGGCCGCAATTTGCCCGTCGATCAACGCGTTGAAGGGTTGCAGTAACGGTTCGAACGAGGTGGGGTATTCCAATACCTGCAACGCCTGCACAATCGCTTCCACTGTCGACAGCGCGCCCGGTCCGGGGGCCTTGCGCAATCGATAGCGGGACGCAGCGCCTTCGGCCAAGGTCACCCGGGGCAACGCCGCCAGCAAGGGATTGAGGTGCAACAGTTTGCGCGCCTTGCGCCACGTGCCATCGGGGACCACCAGTAGCAATGGCTGACTGCCGGGCGCGTAGGCCTGCAGTGGTTGGGCATCCTCAGCCGGAAACAACAGCCGCGCCTGATAACCGGGCGGGTGCAACAGGCTCGGTAGATCCTCAAATATCTCCCCCACCACCAATTGCGCATTGCTCAACCCCAACGCCGCCAACCGTGCAGTATTCAACGCATGATTGACCTCGCTCGGGTGCTGCAACAGCAACACACGGGTGCGGCTGTCGAGGCTGGGGATCAGCGCGCACAGGCAGTGGGTGGCAGGCCTGAGGCAATGTGAACATTGGGGTCTGGACATGGTTTTATCAGGCCTGGTTGAGCTGAGTCTTGAGCAAGTCGCGAAAGGTCTGGATCAGCGGCTCACGGCTGCGGCCACGCCGCATGATCATCGAGAACGGTGCCTGGTAGCCAAAGGTCGCCGGCAGCAATACGCGCAGGTCGCCCTTGTCGGCCCAGGCCTGGGCGTAGTGTTCCGGCAAGTAACCGATATAGGCACCGGACAGCACCAGGATCAGTTGTGCCTCCATACTTTCCACGGTGGCGGCGCTGTGTTTGAAGCCGTGGCGCGCCAGTTCAGCCTGGCTCCAGTAGCCGCGACCGACCATGCGTTGCTGGGTGATCACTTGTTCGGGGATGCGTCGCTCGTTGAACAGCGGGTGCCGGGTGCTGCAATACAGCCAGTGTTGTTCGCGGTACAGCGGCATGTAGATCAGCCCGCTCATCCGGTTGGAAAAGGCACCGATGGCCAGGTCCAGGCGATTGTCCTGCACACCGAGTTGCAGTTCGTAGGGGCTCATCACCGACAGATGCAGGTGTACCGCCGGGTGTTCCAGGCTGTAGGCGCCGATCACTTCGGCGAACGGCAAGGCCTTGTCGCTGACGGTGGAATCAAGCACGCCCAGTTTGAGGGTACCGCGCAGCTCGCCTTTGAGCGCGGCGGCGTATTGCTCGAAGCCTTCAAGCTCGCCCAATAAGCGCAGGGTTTCCTGATGGAACAACTCACCCTTGCTGGTGAGGCTGAACCCGCCCCGCCCACGATGGCACAGCACCAAGCCCAACGCCGATTCCAGCTGGCTCATGTACGTGCTGATGGCCGAGGTGGACAGATTGAGTTCGTGCTGGGCATTGGCGAACCCCTGGTGCCGCACAACGCTGACGAAGATGCGCAGGAGTTTCAGGTCGGGCAAGGCGCTGGCCATGGTCGGCTCCAGGTGTGGATGCCTGCAGTCTACCTGCCTGCATTAGTTTAGAAAAACCTGAACTAAGTATTTGCCCCTGCCGATTCTTTCGTATCGACACATTTCGCAGAATCGGCCCCTAACAAACAAAACAACGATGAGGCACTCCTGTGGACAAGATTTTTCACCAACCACTGGGCGGCAACGAAATGCCGCGCTTCGCCGGCATCGCCACCATGATGCGTCTTCCCCACCTGCAAACGGCCAAGGGCCTGGACGCCGCCTTTATCGGCGTGCCACTGGACATCGGCACCTCGCTGCGTGCTGGCACCCGTTTCGGGCCGCGTGAAATCCGCGCCGAATCCGTGATGATCCGTCCGTACAACATGGCCACCGGTGCCGCACCGTTCGATTCGCTGTCGGTGGCCGACATTGGCGACGTGGCGATCAATACCTTCAACCTGCTCGACGCCGTGCGCATCATCGAAGAAGCCTACGATGAGATCCTCGAACATGACGTGATCCCGCTGACGCTGGGCGGCGACCACACCATCACGCTGCCGATCCTGCGGGCGATCCACAAGAAACATGGCAAGGTCGGGCTGGTGCACATCGACGCCCACGCCGACGTCAACGACCATATGTTCGGCGAGAAAATCGCCCACGGCACCACGTTCCGCCGCGCGGTAGAAGAAGGTTTGCTCGATTGCGACCGTGTGGTGCAGATCGGCCTTCGCGCCCAGGGCTACACCGCCGAAGACTTCAACTGGAGCCGCAAACAGGGCTTCCGTGTGGTCCAGGCCGAAGAATGCTGGCACCACTCCCTCGCGCCATTGATGGCCGAAGTCCGGGAAAAAGTCGGCGGCGGCCCGGTGTACCTGAGCTTTGACATCGACGGCATCGACCCGGCCTGGGCCCCCGGCACCGGCACCCCGGAAATCGGTGGGCTGACCACCATCCAGGCCATTGAAATCATCCGTGGCTGCCAGGGACTCGACCTGATTGGTTGCGATCTGGTAGAGGTTTCCCCGCCCTATGACACCACCGGCAACACTTCGCTGCTGGGCGCCAACCTGCTGTACGAGATGCTCTGCGTGCTGCCGGGTGTGGCGCATCGCTGATGAGCACCCACGAAGTGCTGCAAGCCGCTGCCGACCTGGTGGCGGCCTTCGCCCGCAATGACCGCACCGCCTACTTCGGCGCGTTCACGGCGGATGCCAGCTTCGTGTTCTACACCCTGCCCCAGCCGCTGCTCAGTCGCGATGCCTACCAGGCGTTGTGGGATCAATGGCGTCGGGACGAGGGGTTCGAGGTGCTGTCCTGCGCCTCGAGCAACGCCGTTGTCAGCCTGCAGGGCGACGTGGCGATTTTCATGCATGACGTGGCCACTGAGCTGCGCATGAACGGGGAGCAATTTTTTAGCCAGGAACGCGAGACCATTGTCTTCAAACGACAAGGATCCCGCACAGAACAAAAACAAGGCCTGTGGCTGGCCTGTCACGAACATTTGTCCGCTATGCCGGAAGGGCTGCCGCCCCCTTAGCCAATGTGATCGGAGCAGATCATGAATAATAAAAACAACCATAAAAGTATTCGCAAGATAGAAACCAATGGGGTCGAGCAGATCCCGGACCACGAACGTACCGCCGGCCCCAAGGATCTGTTCCGACTGATCTTCGGCGGTGCCAATACCTTTGCCACCGCCGTGCTGGGTTCCTTCCCCGTGCTGTTCGGCCTGTCATTCCAGGCCGGCGTCTGGGCGATTGTGCTGGGCGTACTGGTGGGTGCGCTGATCCTGGCCCCCATGGGCCTGTTTGGGCCGATCAATGGCACCAACAACGCCGTGTCTTCCGGTGCGCACTTTGGTGTTCACGGGCGGATTGTCGGTTCATTTCTCTCGCTGCTGACGGCGATCGCCTTCTTCTCACTGTCAGTGTGGAGTTCAGGTGATGCTCTGGTGGGCGGTGCGAAACGTCTGATCGGCTTGCCGGAAACTGACCTGACCTTGGGCCTGGCTTACGGCGTGTTTGCGATCCTGGTGCTGACCGTGTGCATCTACGGCTTTCGCTTCATGCTGTGGGTCAATCGCATTGCAGTGTGGGCGGCGAGCCTGCTGTTCCTGCTGGGGATCTTCGCGTTTGCCCCCGCGTTCGACAGCCACTTCGCCGGCACTGTCGCGCTGGGCCAGACCGGCTTCTGGGCCGCCTTCATCGGCGCGGCGCTGGTGGCCATGAGCAACCCGATTTCCTTCGGTGCGTTCCTCGGCGACTGGTCGCGCTACATCCCGCGTGAAACGCCAAAAATACGCATCATGCTGGCAGTGGTGCTGGCGCAAATCGCGACCTTGATCCCGTTCCTGTTCGGCCTGGCCACCGCGACCATCGTGGCAATCAAGGCACCGGACTACATCGCGGCCAACAACTATGTCGGCGGTTTGCTGGCGGTGGCGCCGAGCTGGTTCTTCCTGCCGGTGTGCCTGATCGCAGTGATCGGCGGCATGTCCACCGGGACTACGTCGCTGTATGGCACCGGGCTGGACATGTCCAGCGTGTTTCCGCGCCTGCTGTCGCGGGTCAAGGCCACGTTGCTGATCGGGGTGATGTCGATTGCCTTCATTTTTATCGGCCGTTTCGCCGCCAACCTGGTGCAAAGCGTGTCGACCTTCGCCGTACTGATCATCACCTGCACCACGCCGTGGATGGTGATGATGATCATCGGCCTGATCGTGCGTCGCGGCTTCTATTGCCCGGATGACCTGCAGGTGTTCACCCGGGGTGAAACCGGCGGGCGCTACTGGTTCAGCCACGGCTGGAACTGGCGCGGGCTGGGGGCGTGGATTCCGAGTGCGCTGGTGGGGCTGTGCTTCGTCAACCTGCCGGGGCAGTTTGTCGGGCCACTGGGCAACCTCGCCGAAGGCATCGATATAAGCCTGCCGGTGACCTTGGGACTGGCCTCGCTGATGTACCTGACCTTGCTTCGCGTGTTCCCGGAACCGGCGGCTGTCTACGGGCCGACCGACTCCCGCAGCAAGCGCACGGATGCGCGCGTTAAACCGGCGCTGCAACAGGCCGCCTGACCCTCATAAAAAAGATAATCGGAGAACCGCCGTCATGGCTTTGGATTTATTCGTCGTACTCATCTACGCCGCTGGCATGCTCGTGCTCGGCTACTACGGCATGCGCCGTGCCAAGACCCATGAAGACTACCTGGTGGCCGGTCGCAACCTGGGCCCGTCGCTGTACATGGGCACCATGGCCGCCACGGTATTGGGCGGTGCATCCACCGTCGGCACCGTGCGCCTGGGCTATGTACATGGCATCTCCGGTTTCTGGCTGTGTGCCGCGCTGGGCGCGGGCATCATTGCGCTGAACCTGTTTTTGGCCAAGCCGCTGTTGAAGCTGAAGATCTTCACCGTGACCCAGGTGCTGGAAAAACGCTACAACCCCATGGCCCGCCAGGCCAGCGCCGTGATCATGCTGGCCTACGCCCTGATGATTGGCGTGACCTCGATCCTGGCCATCGGCACCGTGCTGCAAGTGCTGTTCGGCCTGCCATTCTGGATCTCGGTACTGCTCGGCGGCGGTGTGGTGGTGGTGTACTCGACCATCGGCGGCATGTGGTCGCTGACCCTCACCGACATCGTGCAATTCGTGATCAAGACCGTCGGCCTGATGTTCATCCTGCTGCCAATCTGCCTGTACCGCGTCGGCGGCTGGGACGAACTGGTTGCCAAGCTGCCAGCGTCGAGCTTCAGCTTCACCGCCATCGGCTGGGACACGATCATCACCTACTTCATGATCTACTTCTTCGGCATCCTGATCGGACAGGACATCTGGCAACGGGTGTTCACCGCCCGTGACGAAAAAGTCGCCAAGTACGCAGGCACTTTCGCCGGCTTCTACTGCATCCTCTACGGCCTGGCCTGTGCACTGATCGGTATGGCGGCGCATGTGCTGATCCCGGACTTGGACAACGTCAACAACGCCTTTGCCGCCATCGTCAAAATGTCGCTGCCGGACGGGATCCGTGGCCTGGTGATTGCCGCAGCACTGGCCGCGATGATGTCCACCGCCAGCGCCGGCCTGCTCGCCGCCTCCACCGTACTGACCGAAGACCTGCTGCCGCGCCTGCGGGGCGGCAAACAGTCGAGCCTGGGCGTCAACCGCCTGTTCACCCTGCTGACCGGTATTGCCGTGCTGGGTATCGCACTGGTGGTGAACGATGTGATCAGTGCCCTGACCTTGGCTTACAACCTGTTGGTGGGCGGCATGTTGATCCCGTTGATCGGGGCGATTTTCTGGAAACGCGCAACCACATCCGGCGCGATTACCTCCATGACGCTGGGCTTTGTCACTGCGCTGGTGTTCATGATCAAGGATGGGCTGGATGCAAACACGCCGATCTACTACAGCCTGGCGGTGGGGTTGGTAAGTTTTGTGGTGGTGAGTTTGCTGTCGCGCCGCCCAGCGGGCGTTGCGGCTAGCGCAGTTTGAGATAAAACCGGGAGTTAAAGCGGTTTCTTCAGCGGGTGCGACGTCGGATGTCGTGCCCGTTTTTTTTATTCAGCATTCCGGCTGGACGCTTCAAACAAATCACCGCACGCCTTGCAGCCAAAATACTGCTCGGTTGTCGGGCACAGGACCTCCCCTGTTACTCCCGCCAAGTACACGCCTTGCCATGATCGTTCAGCGTGCCTTCAAGGTAACAAGACGCCCAGTCGTACTCGTCATGCAGCGTGCGCCCATCGCAATTGCGTGAGCGCTTACAGGACTTACCTGCGACGTGGACGACGTTGCTCGTCATCGGTGCGAATCGGCACGGGCTGCAGCGGAGGCTCGATCAAGCCCAGTGCAACACCCAGATCATGGAGCCAGTTTTGAATTTTCTCTTTCATGGTTGCCCCCTTTGAGGGTAATGCTGGTAGGCGCAAGTTCTTTCGCCTTTTCCTACACTGATAGTAGCCCTAAGTCCTACGTAATGCTTGAACGAAACCACAACGAACTATTACCGAATTCATCAAAATCCTGACGGATCGCTCAAGCAATGGCGCGCGTGTCTTGCAGGACCGCAGTCTTGCCGGCTTGCTGCAGGTCGATCCATGCATTGAGGTTAGCGCCGAGCATACCCTTTCGCCACATCAGCCAGGTGGTCGCAGTGGCAAAAGGCCCTTTCAGCGGATGAACGGACACGCTGTCCTTGCCTGGCAGGCTCTCAAGCATTGATTCGGACATCAACGCCACTCCGGACCCGGCGATCACGCACGCCAGCATGCCTTGATACGACTCGATCTCAATCGCCCGGCCCATGGCCACGCGCTCATGGGAAAACCAGGTTTCCAGACGGGTGCGATAGGCGCAACTGCGGCGGAACGTGAAGACAGATCGTCCCGCCACATCCTGGGGACCCTGTACCGGCGGATGGTCGGCCTCGCAGATCAGCACCAGGCGCTCTTCACACAGGGCAACACCGTCCAGGGAGGCGATCGTGATGGGGCCATCCACAAATGCCGCATCCAGGCGGCCGGTAATCAGACCTTCGAGCAATTCACCGCTGGGCGCCGATTGCACCTGAAGGTTCACCATCGGATAAGCCTTGTGGTAGCGCGCCAGCAGCTTCGGCAAATGCACCGCCGCGGTGCTGTACATGCTGCCTAAAACAAAATCGCCGGCCGGTTGGCCACCTTGCACCGCGCCGTGGGCTTCGTCGTGCAGGGCCAGCAGTCGAGTGCTGTAGTCCAGCAACACCTTGCCGGCAGGAGAAAGCTGCAAGCGCTGACGCTCACGCACAAACAACTCTACGCCGAGCTGCTCCTCCATTTGCTTGAGCCGCGTCGACAGGTTCGATGGCACCCGATGCAAGCGGTCCGCCGCGCGCGTAATGGAGCCCTCTTCCGCCACCGCCTGAAAAATGCGCAATTGACTGAACTCCATACCTTTCTCCAAAACTGAACAAGTTACTCACTATTATTCATTTTTGCAGAAAGTCAATCCGCTTTAGCCTGAGGGTATTCCTTTACCCGCAGGAACACCGACCATGTCTCCTTTAGTCCGCTTACTCGCCAGCTTTGTCGCCCTGATGATGGCGATGGGCATTGGCCGCTTTGCCCTCACCCCACAAATGCCCCATCTGCTCAGTGAAGGGCAGATCGACCTGACCGGCGCCGGCCTGATCGCCGCCGCCAACTACCTGGGCTACTTCGTCGGCGCAGTGGATTCGATCTTTGCGCGCAGCCATCATCATGTGCGCGGACGTCTCTATGGCGGGTTGTGGTTGTGTGTACTGCTGACCCTGGCGTCGTATTGGGCCCACGGGTTCTGGCCGCATCTGTTGTTGCGCTTTGGCACCGGTGTCGCGAGTGCCTGGGCCCTGGTAATGATCACCAGCCTGAGCCAGCCGCTGGCGATTGCCGCAGGGCGTCCGCGCCTGGGCGCCTTGGTCTTCGCCGGGCCGGGACTGGGGATTTTGTTGACCGGCTTGCTGGCACTCGGCTCCAACCTGATGGGGCAAAACTCGGCCACGTTGTGGCTGGTGTATGGCGGGGTGGCGCTGGTGATGTTGCTGGCCATCCTGCCCTTCCTGCCCAAACCCTCTGCCACCGGCACGCCCGTTGCCGGCCACGTCGACGCAGGCCGCAATGCCAGCATCGCGCATTTGTGCTGGATCTATGTGTTGTATGGCCTTGGCTACATCATTCCAGCGACATTCCTGTCGCAGATGGCCAGCGCGCAGTTCAAGGGCGCCTGGCAAGCCGACCTGTTCTGGCCATGCTTTGGCCTGGCCGCCGCGATCGGCGTGGTGGTGGCGACCCTGCGCCGCAAGGATCCAGACACCACTCGCCGCTGGCTGATGACCACATTGTGGCTGCAAGCGGCCGGGGTATTCGCCTGTTTGCTCGGCAACGGCTGGGGCCTGGCGCTGGGGGTGTTGCTATGCGGCGGGCCGTTCCTGGCCTGTATGCAATTGGTGATGGCACGCCTGCGGGACGTCGCGCCCCACGGCTACCAGCGCAACACCGGGATGCTGACCGCCAGTTTCGCCATCGGCCAATTGAGTGGCCCGTTGCTGGCCTCGGTCAGCAGCCACCTGAGTGGTGGGCTGCAACCGGCACTGGTGGTCGCCGGTGCCGGTTTGCTGGTGGCGGGCTCGATATTGATCAGCCGGCAACCAGCGGCGCAGGCACACGCACCTGTTCACGCCGCGTCAACACCAGGAAAAATAGCCCACCCAGGAAGCAGCCGGTAAACCAGGCGAAGTTGGCCATGCCCTGCAGCGCTGGCGTGAATGTGATCGCGACGCCCACCAGCGTCGCGGGCACCAGCGCCTTGACTGCCGTCCAGTTCACCCCGCCATCGAAGTAATAACGCCCGCTCGGGCTGTCATCAAACAGCGCATCCACGTCAATCTTCTGTTTTTTGATCAGGTAGAAATCCACCAGCAGGATGCCGAACAGAGGCCCGATGAAGGCCGCGAGAATATCCAGGGTGTAATGGATCATCAGCGGGTTATTGAACAGGTTCCACGGCGTGATGAAAATCGACGCCACGGCGGCGATCATCCCGCCCGCGCGCCAACTGATCTTGCTCGGCGCGACGTTGGCGAAGTCAAACGCCGGGGACACGAAATTGGCGACGATATTGATACCGATGGTTGCGGTGACAAAGGCAAAGGCCCCCAGCAACACCGCCATGCTGTTATCAATCCGCGAAACCGTAGCGATCGGGTCATGCAGCATTTCGCCAAACACCGGCAAGGTGCCCGAGACGATCACCACGGTCACCAGCGAAAATGCCAGGAAATTCACCGGCAGCCCCCAGAAGTTGCCGCGTCGCACGTCTTGCATACTGCGGCAGTAGCGGCTGAAGTCGCCGAAGTTCAGGGTCGGCCCGGAGAAGTACGACACCACCAACGCCGTCGCCACAATCACTTGGCCGAATGCCTGCCAGCCCGACAGGGATTTCTCTGCCAGCGTGAAGCTGATGTTCGACCAGCCCGCCTTCCACACGATCCAACCCGCCAGGGCGAACATCACCGCGTAGACCACCGGCCCGGCCCAATCGATAAAACGGCGGATGGATTCCATGCCGGCCCAGAATACCGCCGCTTGCAGCAACCACAGACTGAGGAAACCAAACCAGCCAAGGTAGGACAAACCTGCGAAATGCGGCTCTGCATACACCGCCATCTGTGGGAAGAAACGCAGCACCACGATGATCAAGGCGCTCGACGCCAGGTACGTCTGAATCCCGTACCAGGCCACGGCGATCAAGCCGCGTATCACCGCAGGAATGTTCGCACCAAATACACCAAACGACAGGCGACAGATCACGGGATAAGGCACAGCGGCTTGCTGACTCGGCTTGGCCACCAAGTTGGCGATCAACTGCACGATGCAGATACCAGCGAGCAAGGCGATCAGCACCTGCCAACTGGCCAGGCCCAGGGCGAACAGGCTGGCCGCAAACACATAACCGCCGACGCTGTGCACGTCACTCATCCAGAAGGCGAAGATGTTGTACCAGTTCCACTTTTGCGGCAGCGGGCCCAGGTCCTGGTTGTATAGGCGCGGGCTGTAGCCTTTGGGCAATTGTTCGGTCATCGCTGGGCTCCTCGAAATACGGGCCTGCGCTTCCGTTGCAGGGTGCATACGGGAGGCGGCATGGTTTGTATACGAGACAGTCAGCAGAATGCGTGCCAATTGAACCCAATCCCTCTGGAACGGCGTCCCAAAGGGGCTGATACAGGCTTAGCGATGGGTAACGCGCTCAGCAACGGTGCACAGAAATCCTGTACACAATCAGCGCTGCACTCGATGTGCACACAGATAACCCGCCGTGCAGCAAGCTGCAGTCAGGAAGGTGCCCCACGCCATGTCCATCACCGCCAACTGCGCAGACCACCCTTGCAGCGTGGCCCAATTGCTCAGGTCATAGGTGCCGTAGGCGACCAGGCCCAGCAAGGCGCCCAGGCGTGCGGCGCGTTGCCAGCTTGCGCTGGGCAAGACCACAAACACGACACAACCGAGCACATAGAGGAGATAGAAGAGTGTTGCGGGCAACAGGCGAGGCTGATCCAGCATCAGCGGCCCCAGCAGGGACTTATAGGTGGGGCCCATGAGGACACCTAACCAGAGGCCGTCCAGGATCAGGAACGCGAGCAACGTGCCGAGGTAGGCGAACAACGTCTTTTTCGACATGGGTGCAGCCCTTTGTAGGAGCGAGCTTGCTCGCGAAAATATTCCTGGCGCATCACGGTGTCGGATGTACCTTTTTCGCGAGCAAGGACCAGGGGTCCCCCTCGCTCCTACAGAAGAACGAAACGGGGTCAGCTTAGTTCAATGCGATCCGCGTGAATCACGATCTGGCCCTGCTTGTACAACGCACCAATGGCCTTCTTGAAGTTGCCCTTGCTCACGCCGAACAAGTTGCTGATCACTGCCGGATCACTCTTGTCGCTGACCGGCAGGCTGCCGTTGTTTTCACGCAACTTGGCAAGGATCTTCGAGTTGAGACTGGAGGCCGCTTCCTGACCGACCGGTTGCAGGCTCAGGCTGATGTTGCCATCGGCACGGATCTCTTTGATAAAGCCTTTTTCTTCTTTACCTGGGCGCAGGAACTTGAACACTTCGTTCTTGTGAATCAGGCCCCAGTGCTTGTTGTTGATGATCGCCTTGAAGCCCATATCAGTGGCTTCGGCCACCAGCAGGTCGACTTCCTGACCCACCTGGTAGTTAGCCGGCGTCTTGTCCAAGTAACGGTCCAGCCGTGCGGTGGCGGTGATGCGCTTGGTGTGTTTGTCGAGGTAGACGTGCACCACGCAGTATTCACCGGCGCTCAACTGGCGTTTTTCTTCCGAATACGGCAGCAGCAGGTCCTTGGGCAAACCCCAGTCGAGGAACACGCCAATACTGTTGACTTCCACCACTTTTAAACTGGCGAACTCACCCACTTGAACTTTGGGTTTTTCAGTCGTGGCGATAAGTTTGTCATCGCTGTCCAGATAAATGAAAACGTTAAGCCAGTCTTCATCTTCACTGGGAATATCTTTGGGGATATACCGATTAGGCAAGAGGATTTCGCCATCTTGCGCACCGTCCAGGTACAAACCAAAGTTAGTATGTTTAACCACTTGCAAGCTGTTGTAGCGCCCGACCAAAGCCATTTTCAATACCCTCATTACGTGGGCGGCATTCTACCCGACTTGCGCCCGCCACGCGCGCGTGCCCGAAAAATCGCGGGCTGACGTGGCATTGCAGTGGCATCGCCCCGCTCGTCCGATCAATCAGCTAATTTTTCCCAGCCGGCCATGCACCGATAGATCCATGGTTTCGAGTTAAAACAGTAAGTTAGGGGTTTATTTCAAAGATGAACTTCGGCTATTTCCCATGGCCCCTGTTATTCCTGAGGGATATTTACCAAGCAATTGTCAAGTATTTCCTGTACGATGCCTGGCCAAGTTAATTTTCTACAGGTTAGTGGCCGCCATGCGCGTAAAAGCATCCAACAGCAAAGCAAAGCCAGCTCCCGCCGTTGAAACCAGCGAATCGATCAACAGCCAGATTGCTGCATTTCTCAAGTCCGGCGGCGAAATCCAGCAGATTGCCAAGGGCGTGAGCGGCCAGACTTTCGGCCCATCCAAGCAGATCAGCCTGGGTAAGAAGTAATACTGCGCAACACACCTGGTCCCTAAGCGTCTTGCCTTCAAGGCGCTAGGACTAGAGCCCGAAATGCTCCCTGCACTCTCTTCGTAACCGCACCAATCGACGAACGGGCCTCACCGCCACGCATTCGCCGGTATGCTTGCACACGTCTAGCACGGGCATCTGCCCGATTTTCTCCGTCACTGCTCCTCGCTTTTCATGGAGTGAAGCATGTTCAAATCCTGCATATTCCTGGTCGGTGCCCTGGTCGCCAGCCCTCTCGCCGAAGCGCAGATCTTTCAGCGTGAACTGGGTGATTTCGACTTGAAACTGGGCACCACACCCAGCCGCAGCATGGCCCAAGGACTCGTCAAGCCGACGTCTCCCGGCAGCGATTCGTTCCATGGTGGGCTGGACCTGAGCCA
Organism: Pseudomonas simiae; assembly: GCF_000934565.1. Lineage (NCBI taxonomy): Bacteria > Pseudomonadati > Pseudomonadota > Gammaproteobacteria > Pseudomonadales > Pseudomonadaceae > Pseudomonas > Pseudomonas simiae. The sequence goes on from NZ_CP010896.1 coordinate 4,471,518, forward strand.
CGACAGCGGCTTGTACTTCGGGCAGTTCTCCCCAAACATGGGCCTGTCCTCGTCCAGCAACCTCGAAGTCGATTCCTACATGGGCTTCAAGCACCCCTTCGACCAAACCCTGGGCTACGAAGTGGGCCTGATCCACTACAGCTACCCCAAGCTCAGCCCCCTCGACAGCCAGGAGTTCTACGGCGGCCTGAATCTATTGGGCAACCGCTTCGGTGCGTCCTTCAGTAACGATCCGGACCGCCAGGACAGCACCCTGTTTGCCGACCTCGGCGGCACCCAACCGTTTGGCATCGGCGTCAGCATGAAATACACCACTCATCAATTGGGCACCCCGGTTTCGGTCGATGGAGGCTCCATTCATACCTTCAGCGACTGGTCGGTGCAATTCTCCCGGCAGTGGATGGGCGTGGACTTGAACCTGATCTACAGCGATTCCAGCCTCAGCGGCGGAGATTGCTCGGCCTATTCCGGACACAATTCGCAATGCGATGGCCTGTTGACGCTGAAGGCCGCGCGGTCGTTTTATTGATGGGCTGAACTGTCGCACCCGGCGCGGGTTCACATGTGATAACCCACTCTGCGAAGGACCCGCCCATGCTGCGTCGGCTCAAATTACTGGTGGCATTACTGACCCTGAGCCTGGTGCTCGCCGGTTGCAATCGCGTGGGCCTCGCCTATCGTAACCTGGACGTGATCATTCCCTGGACCCTCAATGACTACCTGGACATGAACGCCGGGCAGAAGAGCTGGTTCAACGACACACTCAAGGAACACCTGGCTTGGCACTGCACCACGCAATTGCCAGGCTATCTGGACTGGCTGGACCGCTTGCAACGGATGGCCGACGACAACCAGGTCACCGACGCCGCGCTACAAGCCCGTACCACCGAAGCCAAACTGGCCATCGACGAAGTCGCCCGTGAGATCACGCCGTCTGCCATCGAACTGCTCCAAGGCCTGGACGATCAGCAGGTCCAGGACATGAGCGCGGCCCTGGCCAAGGACTTGCGCAAGCGCCAGGACGAATACCTCAAGCCGCCCCTGGCCCAGCAGATCAAGGAGCGCGCCGAGCGCATGAACAAGCGCCTGGACGCCTGGATCGGCCCGCTCAGCGCCAGCCAGCAGAACCGTGTGACGGCCTGGTCCATCGCACTGGGCGAGCAGAACCAGGAATGGATCGGCAACCGCGCCCGCTGGCAGGCGCAATTTATCGATGCCGTGCAACAGCGCAAAAACGCCGATTTCCCGCAGAAAATGCAGCAGTTGCTGGTGGACCGCGAAAGCCTTTGGACCCCGCAATACCGCACCGCCTATGCTCAGACGGAAGCCGCGGCCCGCAGCCTGATTGTCGACGTGATGGCCGAAAGCACCGTGCAACAACGACAGAAGCTCACCCAGAAAATCGACAAGGTGCGCAGCGATTTCCAGGCGCTTAAGTGCCTGAAGAGCGTGCAGCCCTAGCGGGGAGCCAAGGTCCCCAGCCAGGCTACCAGCCCCAGGATCAAAACCGCCGCCCCAAACTCCAGGGTGATGCTGCGACGCAAGGCTTGACGTGCCGCTCGGTGGTCACCCGCCGCGAGGGAGCGCTGAAGCAGGGGCGTCAAGTGCGAGCGATTGAGCGCCGCCAGCCCCAACATCAAGCCGAAAGCCCCCAACTTCAAGCACAACAGGATTGCGTAGACACCGCCGGTGATGCCATCCAGGTTCGGCCCGACCACAAACAGATAATTCGCCACGCCCGTACCCATCAGTACCGCAACGAAGACCACACCAACACGCTCGAAGCCCGTCAATGCGTGTGCCAACACCGGCACCGCCTGCTCAGACGCACTCGCTAGCATCAGCCCGAACGCCGCCAATGCCCCGACCCAGCCCGCCGCAGCGAGCAGATGCGCACTGTCGCTTAGCAAATGCCACCCCCCCAACGAGCCCTCATGCATCACGCCATGCCCAGCCCACGCCAGCGTCACCAACGCGACACCGCCGAACAAAGTGGCCAATCGGGTACTGAGCACAACCAGCACCAGCGCCGCAATGCGCAACCACCAAGTCCAGCCCAGCTCGGTCTGCCAGAGCATCATCTGCAGGTGCATCCACAGTGTTGGCCAATTCTCGGCGCCACTCATGGCCTGGGTCATGGACAGCAGCGACGCCAACGACAGCAGCACCCCCAGCCCCACCAACCTCCGCAGCAACGGCTTCAGATTCAGCAACCTGCTGTCTGCATACAGGCCAAACAGCCCCAGGCCAAACACCAGCATCAAGTCCAGATACAGCGCGAAACGCAGTAACACCGCGACCAGTTCACTCATGGCTGGACGCTGAACACCACGTTGCCAAGGATCGGGTGCGTGTCGGACGATACGGCGCGCCAATCAACCCGATAGGTCCCGGTCGTCAGTGTGGAGGCCGGTTTGATCAACATCACCTTAGGATCGCTACTGGCCGCGACACTGGCCTTTACCGGCATCGGAGAATGGGGCATGCCGGGCATATCGGTCATGATCAGCTTGGCGCCGGAGAACTGCGTCAACAGGTTTTCTGAGAAACGCAATTCAATCACTGCCGGTGCCGCGCCCTGGGCACCGGAGTCTGGCGTGGACGACAACAACTTCGGATGGGCCGAGGCCCCCAGGCTGATGATCACACCGGCCGACAGCACAACGCCCGCCAGGGCGGTTTTAAACATCGACATGCAAGGCTCCAGGCCGCTCATGGCGGCGAGTTATAGGAAAAATAAAAACGTCAGAACCACAAGCGCATACCCACGACCCAGCGCACCTGGTTCGTGTCTTCGCCGTCATCTCGGGCGTATTGCGCGGTTTGGCCGTAGCTGCGATGCCATGTCACGCCCACATACGGCGCAAATTCGCGGCGTACTTCGTAACGCAGTCTCAGGCCTAACTCACTGTCCGACAGGCCCGAACCGACGCCGCGCTGCGGATCATTGCGTCCATACAAGTTGAGTTCGGCGGTGGGCTGCAGGATCAGCCGATTAGTCAGCAGGAAGTCGTAATCGCCCTCCAACCGCGCAGCGGTACGCCCAGACTCACCGACAAATACCGTGGCTTCGGCTTCAAAGTTGTAAAGAGCCATGCCCTGGGCGCCGAACGCCGCCCAGGTCTGGCCGTCCCCTGGTTTGAAGTCCTGGCGCACGCCGCCGACCACGTCCCACCAGGGACTGATGGCATGCCCCCACAACGCCTGGGCTTCGGCGCTTTCGGTGCGACCGGCACTGCGCTCGCCTTCACTGCGTAGCCATAGGCGATCGATATCACCACCGACCCACCCCTTAATATCCCAGTTCAGCGCGCCGTCGCCCTCGCCGCCCTGCCATTCCAACTGGTTGATCAGCAGCAGCGAGTTGATGCCATGGTCGTGGACACGGTGCCCACCGGGCGCGTTGTAGATCGCAGCACGATCAGCGTCAGTCAACACGGGAATCGGTGTGCGACTTTCGGTGAGCGCCGGTGTCGCTGGGCTCATGCCTTGGAACTCGTCGGCCTGCGCCAGCGGAGCAAACGCCAGCGCAAGCAAAACAGGTGAAATTCGACGGCTCATGCTTGCGTCCTCATTCATGCACGCGCACCTCACGGAACATGCCCATTTCCATGTGGTACAGCAGATGGCAGTGGTAGGCCCAACGCCCCAGCGCGTCGGCAGTCACTCGGTAGCTGCGCCGTGAGCCCGGGGGCATATCGATGGTGTGCTTGCGCACCTGGAACTGGCCGTTTTCATCTTCCAGATCACTCCACAGACCGTGCAAGTGAATGGGGTGACTCATCATCGTGTCGTTAACCAGCACCAGCCTGACCCGCTCTCCATAGGCCAGTTGCAACGGCTCGGCATCGGAGAACTTCACGCCATTGAAGGACCAGGCGAATTTCTCCATATGACCGGTGAGATGCAGTTCAATCGTGCGACTGGGATCGCGCCCGTCAGGGTCCTCAAAGGTGCTGCGCAGGTCGGCATAAGTCAGGACGCGCCGGCCGTTGTTGCGCAGGCCGATGCCGGGGTCGTCGAGCTTGGGCACCGGGCTCATGGCCTGCATATCCACCAGCGGGTTGTCTTGCTCGCTGGCAGGGTGGGCCTGCATCGACATGGCACTGTGATCCATGCCCGCCATATCCGGCATGTCCGCCATGGCACCGTGGTCCATGCCGCCCATGCCCATGTCGTCCATGGTGATCCAGGGTCGCGGATCCAGTGCCGGTACGGGGGCCGTCGCCCCGGTTTGTCTGGCAAGCGTGCCGCGGGCATAACCACTGCGGTCCATTGACTGGGCGAACAGCGTGTAGGCCTCGGCCGTCGGCTCGACTAATACATCGAAGGTCTCCGCCACGGCGATACGGAACTCGTCGACACCCACCGGCTGCACGGGCTGGCCATCGGCGGCTATCACGGTCATCTTCAGCCCCGGAATGCGCACATCGAAGTAGCTCATTGCCGAGCCGTTGATAAAGCGCAAACGGATTGTCTCGCCCGCCTGAAACACACCCGTCCAGTTGCGCTCCGGCGGCTGGCCGTTAAGCAGGTAGGTGTAGGTCTCGCCGCTGACATCGGCCAGGTCCGTGGGGTTCATCTTCATCTGCGCCCACATCAGGCGATCGGCAATCGTGGCCGACCAGCCTTGCTTGCCCACATCCCGCACGAAGTCGCCCATGGTGGGCTTGTGCAGGTTGTAGTAGTCGGACTGTTTCTTAAGGGTTTTCATCAAGGCGACAGGGTCTTCGTCGGTCCAGTCCGACAGCATCACCACGTAGTCGCGCTGGTAGGTGTAGGGCTCGGGCTCTCTCGGGTCGATCACCAGTGGGCCATACACGCCCTGCTGTTCCTGGAACCCGGAATGGCTGTGGTACCAGTAAGTGCCGTGCTGCTTGACCGTGAATTGGTAGACAAACACGCCCCCCGGCTCGATACCCTTGAAGCTCAAGCCCGGTACGCCGTCCATATTCGACGGCAGGAGAATGCCGTGCCAGTGGATCGACGTCGGTTCGGCCAAGCGGTTTTTCACGCGCAAGGTCACGGTGTCACCTTCGCGCCAGCGCAGCAGCAAGCCGGGCAGGCTGCCGTTGATCGTCAGCGCAGTGCGGTGGCGGCCGGTGAGGTTGACGGGGGTTTGGTCGATGAACAGATCAAACTCGGTGCCTGCCAGCACCGTGGGTTCGCCCGGACTGGTCACGGCCCAGACCGGGCTGCGCCAAAGGCCGAGCCCGCCCAGCAAGCCACCGGCAGCCAGGCCTTTGACGAAGGTACGTCGGGTAGTGTTGGAGTGCATGCCGATTCAATTCCATGAGTTGAATGGCAGCAGAGTAGGCAGGGCTGGCTGTCAGCCAGCTTAGCGACAGATTACCGATCTGACAGTTTCGCCCCGACGTTGCGACTGTGCCGAGGCGTGACGTCGATCAGGCGATCTGAGCCTTGGAAGCCACCTCGGCAAAGGTCGCCGGGTCCAGCGCATCGGGCTGCTCATCCAGCACTTGGCGCGGGTGGTCATTGCCAGGGATCGAACTGTCGATCAGCGCCAGCAACTGCGCGCCCAGCGGGGTCAGGATGAAATTCTCGCCATTGCCGCCCTCGTCTTCAGGGCGCGACTCGATAAAACCGCGCTTGAACAGCAGCGCTTCATAATCCGCAGCCGTCTTCTTGAGCGCGTCCAGATTGCCGGTGGACTCGCCCGCCGTGGCCTTCTCGGCCGCTTCCTGCTCGGCGTATTTGCGCGGGGCGAAACTGCCTTCGCCGTTCTGCACTTCGTGCAGCAGACGTTCGATCAGATCCCAGTTGTAAGTCGTCATCCTGATTTCTCCTGCGGGCGGATGGAAGGTAGCCCGTTAAAGGTGTGACCCGCCGCATCACTGGCCGTTCAGCCCAGGAGACGAGCGTCATTCCCGTGAACTTTCCGGGTATCGGCGACCTCCACTGAATATCCCTGCCAAGGAGGTCCACCCATGAAAACCCTGATGAACCTGACGCTCGCGGCCACATTGTTGGCCGCCCTGCCCGCCTGGGCCTGTACGCCGGACGAGGCCACGGCCAAGCGCGAGCAACTGGCCCAGGAAGTGGCCAAGCTGACCGAGCAGAACCCGACCAAGGCCAAGGAAATGAACGATGAACTGCAGAAGATGGACCTGGACACTGAAAGTGCGGAGTTCCCGGACAAGTGCCAGTTGATCGACGCTCGTCTGAAGGAACTCAAGGAAGCAGCGGCCAAGGCCAAAAACTGAAGGCATAAAAAAACCGGACAATTGTCCGGTTTTTTCACATCACTCAAGCCTTATTCGGCAGCCGGGGCTTCCGGCTTGCGGCGCTTGAGAGGCGCCATGCCGTCCTTGCTGACGAGCGACAGGTTGTCGGTCTTCGGCCGGTTGGCGATCTTGCGCTTGGTCGGCGACTTGGCGCCGGTTTTCTTCTTGTCACCCTTGGCGTCGGTCTTTTTCTTCTTCACGCCCACGGCCTTGCCCGACGCCTTGACCTTCTTCGGCCCGGTGTAGGTGCCTTTGACTTCCTTGATGGTGCGGCGCTCGAACGACTGCTTGAGGTAGCGCTCGATGCTCGACATCAGGTTCCAGTCGCCGTGGCAGATCAGCGAGATGGCCAGGCCATCGTTGCCGGCACGCCCGGTACGGCCGATACGGTGTACGTATTCGTCGCCGCTGCGGGGCATGTCGAAGTTGATCACCAGGTCCAGGCCGTCGACGTCCAGGCCGCGGGCGGCTACGTCGGTGGCTACCAGGATCTTCACGCCGCCAGCCTTGAGGCGGTCAATGGCCAGTTTGCGGTCCTTCTGGTCTTTCTCGCCGTGCAGCACGAATGCCTTGTATTCCTGGGCCACCAGGCGGCCGTAGATGCGGTCGGCGGCGGCGCGGGTGTTGGTGAACACGATGGCTTTCTGATAGGTCTCATTGGCCAGCAGCCAGTTGAGGATCTGCTCTTTGTGCACATTGTGATCGGCGGTGACGATCTGCTGGCGCGTGGTGGCGTTCAGGTCGCTGACGTTGTTGACCTGCAGGTGCTCAGGGTTGTTCAGCACCTTGGCGACCATCTCACGCAGGGTCGAACCGCCGGTGGTGGCGGAGAACAGCATGGTCTGCTGGCGATTGACGCACTCGCTCACCAGACGCTGGACGTCGTCGGCAAAGCCCATGTCGAGCATGCGGTCGGCTTCGTCCAGCACCAGCACTTCGACTTCCTTGAGGTCGAGGTTGCCGGCGTTGAGTTGCTCGATCATGCGGCCCGGGGTGCCGATCAGGATGTCCGGCACCTTGCGCAGCATGGCGGCCTGGACCTTGAAGTCTTCACCGCCGGTGATGATGCCGGACTTGATGAAGGTGAACTGCGAGAAGCGCTCGACTTCCTTCAGGGTCTGCTGAGCCAGCTCGCGGGTCGGCAGCAGGATCAGGGTCTTGATGCTCACACGAACCTTGGCCGGGCCGATCAGGCGGTTCAGCACAGGCAGGACGAAAGCGGCGGTCTTGCCGCTACCGGTTTGAGCTGTCACCCGCAGGTCACGCCCTTCGAGCGCGAGCGGGATGGCCGCTGCTTGCACCGGCGTAGGCTCGACAAATTTAAGCTCGGCCACGGCTTTGAGCAGGCGTTCGTGCAGGGCGAATTGGGAAAACACGGGTGCTACCTCGAAGAAATACAAAAATCAGCTGCATAGGTTACCGGTTTCGGGCGTCCAAACCGAGTTTCTTTACGCGAACAGTGCTAATCAGCCGCTTTTTTGTCAGGGCATTTGTCCATGTCATCAACTTTGTTGCACTTAAATGCTCTAATCGCCCCGTGTTGTCTTATAGAAGAATCGGTTTCACCCATGGATATCAAACAGCTCTGGCTCAACGTCCAAGACCTCTGGGGCGCCCTCGACGAACACCCGCTGCTGCATGCCAGCCTCGGCTTGCTGGTGTTGCTGGTAGTGGCCCTGTTGCTCGGACGAGTGGCACGTTACCTCATCCTCCACGCCGTCAAACTGCTCGGCCGGCAACCGGCGCTGCACTGGCTCAACGACCTGCGGCACAACAAGGTCTTCCATCGCCTGGCGCAGATGACGCCGTCCTTGGTGATTCAATTCGGCCTTTACCTGGTGCCCGACCTGAGCAAGACCGCCATCCTGTTCATCGGCAACGTGGCCCTGGCAATCACCATCCTGTTCCTGGTGCTGGCCACCAGCGCCCTGCTCAATGCCCTGCTGGATATCTACGCTCGCACCGAACACGCGCGCACCCGCTCGATCAAGGGCTACGTGCAGTTGGCGAAGATGGTGCTGTTCGTGTTTGGCGCGATCATCATCGTTGCCACCCTGATCGATCGCTCGCCACTGTTGCTGCTCTCGGGCCTTGGCGCCATGTCGGCGGTGATCCTGTTGGTGTACAAGGACACGCTGTTGTCGTTTGTCGCCAGCGTGCAACTGACCAGCAACGACATGCTGCGGGTCGGCGACTGGATCGAAATGCCCCAGGTCGGCGCCGATGGCGACGTGGTAGACATCACCCTGCACACGGTCAAGGTGCAGAACTTCGATAAGACCATCGTCTCCATCCCCACCTGGCGCCTGATGTCCGAGTCGTTCAAGAACTGGCGTGGCATGCAGGCTTCCGGCGGACGACGGATCAAACGCAGCCTGTTCATCGACGCCAGTGGCGTGCGCTTTTTGCGCGACGACGAAGAGCTGCGCATGACCCAGGTGCACCTGCTGACTGACTACATCGGGCGCAAGCAGGCCGAGCTCAAGGCCTGGAACGAAGCCCAGGGCCACAGCGCGCAACTGTCGGCCAACCGCCGGCGCATGACCAACCTCGGCACCTTCCGCGCCTACGCCCTGGCGTACTTGAAGAGCCACCCGGACATCCAGCCGAACATGACCTGCATGGTGCGCCAGATGCAAACCACCGCCCAAGGCGTGCCGCTGGAGATCTACTGCTTTACCCGCACCACGGCGTGGGCGGATTACGAGCGTATCCAGGGGGATATTTTTGACTATCTGCTGGCGGTATTGCCGGAGTTTGGCTTGAGCCTGTATCAGCAGCCGAGTGGGAATGATTTGCGTGCGGGGGTGTTGCCGGCGGTGTTGGGGGCCAGTCATTTGCCGGCCATCGAACAGCATTCAAGTTAACAGTGCTTACCGGCTTGCTCCTGCAAGGGCGTCAGCGTGGCGCTGGCGCCTTGCGTACACCCAACCGACTCATCCACACCGCCGCCAAAATCACCAACCCGCCCAAGGCCAACCGCCCTAGCGGTTCGTGCTGGTTCCAGATCAGCAAGTTGAGCAGCAAGCCCACCGGTACATGTAAGTTGTTCATAACCGCCAGGGTGCCGCCCTGCACCAGGCAGGCGCCCTTGTTCCACCAGTACATGCCCAGCGCAGTACTGACCAACCCAAGGAACACCAGCACGCCCCATTGCAGCGGCGCATCGGGCAGGAAGTTGGCCTTGCCGAACAGCAGGAACGCCGGCAGTACCACCAACAAAGCACCCAGGTAGAAGTAGCCAAAGCGCCGGTAATGCGGCAGATCGCTCGGATAGCGCGCCACCAAGTGCTTGTACATCACCTGCCCGGCGGCGTAGGTGAAGTTGGCCAACTGCAGCAGCAGGAAGCCGCCGAGAAAGTGCGGGGTGATCTGGTCGAAGCGAATCACCGCTGCGCCCGCCACTGCCACCAACGCGGCGATCAATGCCCAAGGGTTAAAGCGACGGTTGAGGGCGTCTTCGATCAGGGTCACGTGCAACGGCGTGAGGATGGTGAACAGCAGCACCTCCGGCACCGTGAGCACGCGAAAGCTCAGGTACAGGCACACGTAGGTCACCCCGAACTGCAGCGCGCCAATCACCAGCATGCCACGCATGAAGGCCGGCTCCACCGAGCGCCAGCGGGTCAGCGGGATGAAGATCAACCCAGCCAGCACCACGCGCACCAGCACGGCGAAGTAGCTGTCGACGTGACCGGCGAGGTATTCGCCGATCAAGCTGAAGGAAAATGCCTGAATCAGGGTGACAACCAGTAAGTAGCCCATGCGCGCCTCGTTTCGAATGGGCGGGACATTAAAGGTTTTCGGCGGTTGAAGAAACTCGGGGCAAAAAAAACCCGACCTCGCTAAAGCGGCAGTCGGGCAGGAGCACTCAGGAGCAGAAAGTGCAAAGGGAGGTCTGTTACGCGTACTTGAAGGGTTTGCGTGGCACTAGATAACCATCGCGGGATTATCTGACGATTAACGGATCAGGCGACCTGGGCCAGCAGCGCTTTGGCATGGTTGATGCCTTTCTCCTGGAAGTCACCACTGAGGTTCACCCCTTCGGCGTGGATGAAGGTGACGTCGTGAATCCCGATAAAGGCCATGACCTGGCGCAGGTAAGGTTCCTGGTGATCGGAGCTGGCACCGGTATGGATGCCGCCGCGCGCCGTGAGCACGATGGCACGTTTGCCGGTCAGCAGGCCCTGTGGCCCGGTGGCGGTGTATTTGAAGGTCACACCTGCGCGCAGCACGTGATCCAGCCAGGCTTTAAGGGTGCTGGGGATGGCGAAGTTGTACATCGGTGCGGCCATCACCAGAACGTCGGCGGCCAGCAGTTCGCGGGTCAACTCATCGGAGCGGTCCAGGGACGCCTGCTCGCTGTCGTTGCGTTGATCCGCGGGCTTCATCCAGCCGCCGAGCAGGTTGGCGTCCAAGTGTGGGACCGGGTTGAGGGCCACGTCACGCACAGTGATCTGATCAGCCGGATGGGCGGCCTGCCATTGGCTGATGAATTGCTGGGTCAGTTGGCGGGAAATCGAATCCTGCTGGCGGGCGCTGCTTTCGATGATCAGAACATTGGACATGGCGTTGTAGGCTCCATCAGAAGTTGCTGTAAGGCGATGGAGTGAAGATTAAACATAGCCAATTCGATTAAAAAGCGCAAAAAACTGCTATAACCCATCTATAAATTTGTTTATAAGCGGAGCATGCTCCGCTGCTCGGTCACTTCGGCGCACACGACAGGGCGATCCGCATCTTGATAATGGCGCGGTTGAACCTGACCGTGGTGTTGGTGCTTTTGCCCGCCGGCACCGTGACCGTACGGCGACGCGGCGATTCCGGGCCGTTGGTGAAGATTACCGAGCAGACCGCGTCTTGCTTGCCGTAGTTATTGAGTTGAATCGAACTGATATCGCCGTCCACGTCGGAGGCGGTGTAATCGATGCTGACGCCGTCGATCTTTTTGGTCACGTCGATGGGGTAGGCAAATGCGCTCAGCGGCAGCAGTGCCAGCAACACATAACAGAATTTTCTCATTCGGCAGTCTCCAATAAGGACTGTCAGCTTAGGACAAGAGGAACCCATCTTGAAAGCGCCCCGCGTTACCCTCGATCAATGGCGCACGCTGCAAGCCGTGGTCGACCATGGCGGCTTCGCCCAGGCGGCTGAAGCGCTGCACCGTTCGCAGTCTTCGGTGAGCTACACCGTGGCCCGCATGCAAGACCAACTGGGTGTGCCGCTGCTGCGCATCGACGGGCGCAAAGCGGTACTCACCGACGCCGGTGAAGTGCTGTTGCGCCGTTCCCGGCAACTGGTGAAAAACGCCAGCCAGTTGGAAGACCTCGCGCACCATATGGAACAAGGTTGGGAAGCCGAGGTGCGGCTGGTGGTGGATGCGGCCTATCCGAACGCACGCCTGGTGCGCGCGCTCACCGCGTTCATGCCGCAGAGCCGGGGTTGCCGTGTGCGCCTGCGTGAAGAGGTACTGTCGGGTGTCGAAGAGTTGCTGATGGAAGGCGTAGCCGACCTGGCGATTTCCGGTTTCAGCATCCCGGGTTACCTGGGCACGGAAATGAGCGATGTGGAATTTGTCGCCGTGGCACACCCCGAGCATTCCTTGCACCGTTTGAATCGCGAGCTGAGCTTTCAGGACCTGGAAAGCCAGATGCAAGTGGTGATCCGCGATTCCGGCCGTCAGCAACCCCGGGATGTGGGTTGGCTCGGCGCCGAGCAACGCTGGACCGTCGGCAGCCTGGCCACCGCCGCCGCCTTCGTGGGCAGCGGCCTGGGTTTTGCGTGGCTGCCCCGACACATGATCGAACGCGAACTCGCCGAAGGCGTGCTCAAGCAACTCCCCTTGGAACAGGGCGGCAGCCGTCACCCCACGTTCTTCCTGTACTCAAACAAGGACAAACCCCTGGGGCCCGCCACGCAGATCCTTGTGGAACTGCTGCGCACCTTTGACACCGCCCCGCTGGACGCGCCTTTCGCCGCCCCTCAGCAAGCCTGAAACGGAGTTCATGCATGGCCTGGTTCGACCACGAAGGATGCAGCCTGCACTATGAGGAATACGGCCACGGTACGCCGCTGATCCTGATCCACGGCCTGGGCTCCAGCAGCCAGGATTGGGAGCTGCAGATTCCAGTGTTGGCCAGGCATTACCGCCTGATCGTGGTGGATGTACGGGGTCACGGACGCTCGGACAAACCGCGAGAACGCTACAGCATTCAGGGCTTCACCTTGGATTTGCTGGCGCTGATCGAACACTTGGACCTGCCAGCCGCCCACGTGGTGGGCTTGTCCATGGGCGGCATGATCGCATTCCAACTGGCGGTGGATGAACCCGCACAGGTCAAGAGCCTGTGCATCGTCAACAGCGCACCGGAGGTGAAGGTGCGCAGTGCCGATGACTACTGGCAATGGGCTAAACGTTGGAGCCTGGCACGTGTATTCAGCCTGGCCACCATTGGTAAGGCGCTGGGCGACCGCTTGTTTCCCAAGCCGCAGCAGGCCGACCTGCGCCGCAAGATGGCCGAACGCTGGGCAAAAAACGACAAACGTGCTTATCTCGCCAGCTTCGATGCAATCGTGGGCTGGGGCGTGCAGGAACGACTTTCCAGAATCACCTGTCCAACCCTGGTCATCAGCGCCGACCATGACTACACCCCTGTGGCGCAGAAAGAAAACTATGTAAAACTGCTACCCAATGCGCGACTGGTGGTGATCGAGGATTCCCGCCATGCCACGCCCTTGGACCAACCCGAAGTCTTTAACGCAACCTTGCTCGATTTTCTAAAGACAGTCGAAACCACTACCCAGGATCACTGACCCATGCTGAAAAAAATCGCCTTCTTTGCCGGTTCTGTTCTGTTCGCCGCCAACCTGATGGCCGCCGAGCCAGCCAAGGCGCCCCACGTATTGATCACCACCACCAATGGCGACATCGAGATCGAACTGGACCCGGTCAAAGCGCCGATCAGCACCAAGAACTTCCTGGCCTATGTCGACAGCGGCTTCTACACCAACACGATCTTCCACCGCGTAATCCCAGGTTTCATGGTCCAGGGCGGTGGTTTCACCCAGGCAATGACCCAAAAGCCAACCAAGGACCCGATCAAGAACGAAGCCAGCAACGGCCTGCATAACGTACGTGGCACCCTGTCCATGGCGCGCACCAATGACCCGAACTCGGCCACCAGCCAATTCTTCATCAACGTCGCCGACAATGCCTTCCTCGACCCGGGTCGTGATGCCGGTTACGCCGTATTCGCCAAGGTGGTCAAGGGCATGGACGTGGTTGATGTGATCGTCAATTCGCAGACCACTACCAAGCAGGGCATGCAGAACGTGCCAATCGATCCTGTGTACATCAAGTCGGCCAAGCGCATCGACTGAGGTAGCAGGTAGTTCCGCGCGCAGCCCACAAGGCCGCGCGCGCATTTGAAAGGAGAGCCCGCCACGCGGGTCATACCTAATGCTCTATCGTCGTTTTGAACAACTGATCGATATTTTCCGCGACGCCCCCAGCGCCGCCCCGCCCGACAAAGTCCTGCCTTTCTACCTCTACTACCTGCGCCAGGTGTGGCCGCACTTCGCCGCCTTGCTGGTGGTGGGCCTGATCGGTGCACTGATCGAAGTCGCGCTGTTCAGCTACCTGAGTCGCATCATCGACCTGGCCCAGGGCACGCCGCCCGCAGACTTCTTCCAGGTTCACAGCACCGAGCTGATCTGGATGGCCGTGGTCGCCTTGCTGCTGCGCCCGATCTTCGGCGCCCTGCATGACCTGCTGGTGCACCAGACCATCAGCCCCGGCATGACCAGCCTGATCCGCTGGCAGAACCACAGTTACGTGCTCAAGCAGAGCCTGAATTTTTTCCAGAACGATTTCGCCGGGCGTATTGCCCAGCGCATCATGCAAACCGGCAACTCCCTGCGCGACTCTGCGGTGGCGGCGGTGGATGCGATCTGGCACGTAGTGATCTACGCCATCAGTTCCCTGGTGCTGTTTGCCGAAGCCGACTGGCGTCTGATGATCCCGCTGGTGACCTGGATCATTTGCTACGGCCTGGCGCTGCGCTACTTCGTGCCACGGGTGAAGGAGCGCTCGGTGATTTCTTCCGAAGCGCGCTCCAAATTGATGGGCCGCATCGTCGACGGCTACACCAACATCACCACCTTGAAGTTATTCGCCCATACCCGTTATGAGCAGGAATACGCCAAGGAAGCGATCATCGAGCAGACCGAAAAAACCCAGCTGGCCAGCCGCGTGGTGACCAGCATGGACATCGTGATCACCACCATGAACGGCCTGCTGATCGTCACCACCACCGGCCTGGCGCTATGGTTGTGGACGCAGTCGCTGATCTCGGTGGGCGCGATTGCACTGGCCACCGGTTTGGTGATCCGTATCGTCAACATGTCCGGCTGGATCATGTGGGTGGTCAACGGCATTTTCGAAAACATCGGCCAAGTGCAGGACGGCCTGAAGACCATCGCCCAACCGCTGGCCGTGATCGACCGCGACAATGCCCCGCGCCTGAGCGTGCCCCATGGCGAAGTGCGCTTCGAGCAGGTGGATTTCCACTATGGCAAGAAGAGCGGGATCATTGGCGGCCTCAACCTTGAGATCAAGGCCGGTGAAAAGATCGGCCTGATCGGCCCGTCCGGTGCGGGCAAGTCGACCCTGGTCAACCTGCTGCTGCGCCTCTACGACCTGCAAGGTGGGCGCATCCTGATCGACGGCCAGAACATCGCCGATGTCGCCCAGGAAAGTTTGCGCGAACAGATCGGCATGATCACCCAGGACACGTCGCTGCTGCACCGCTCGATCCGCGACAACTTGCTGTACGGCAAACCGGACGCCACCGATGAAGAACTCTGGGCCGCCGTGCACAAGGCGCGCGCCGATGAGTTCATCCCGCTGCTGTCGGACTCCGAGGGCCGCACCGGACTGGACGCGCATGTCGGTGAGCGCGGGGTAAAACTCTCCGGCGGCCAACGCCAACGTATCGCCATTGCCCGCGTGCTGCTCAAGGACGCGCCCATCCTGATCATGGACGAAGCCACCTCCGCGCTGGACTCGGAAGTGGAAGCCGCCATTCAGGAGAGTCTGGAAACCCTGATGCAGGGCAAGACGGTGATCGCAATTGCACACCGGTTGTCGACCATTGCGCGAATGGATCGCCTGGTGGTGCTGGAGAAAGGCCAGATTGCCGAGAGCGGCAGCCACGCCGAATTGCTCGCCCATGGCGGGCTGTATGCGCGGTTGTGGCAGCATCAGACGGGTGGGTTTGTCGGTATCGACTGACAATTCCGAGCTTATACACAATCAAAAATGTGGGAGCGGGCTTGCTCGCGAATGCGTTGGATCAGTCAAGACATCCAGTGACTGACACTCCGCATTCGCGAGCAAGCTCGCTCCCACATTCGCTCAGCGCCAGGCTTGCGAACTCATCGGCCCCTGGCGCTTTTTCATGCTCTGGATTTGTGCCGCAACCGTGCTGTAATCAGTGCAGTGCCCAGACGGGCGCTGAAGTAAATCTGCAGGGAGCATCACTGATTTACAGATCCGGTAGAGCGATCTATCAAGGACGGGTTGCATGTCTTTGTTCAAGCGTTCAATCACAGAGGGGTTAGGTACGTTTTGGTTGGTGTTGGGCGGTTGCGGGAGTGCGGTGTTGGCCGCAGCGTTTCCTGCAGTCGGGATCGGGTTGTTGGGTGTGTCCCTGGCATTCGGGCTCACGGTGCTGACCATGGCGTTCGCCATCGGGCATATCAGCGGTTGTCACCTCAACCCGGCGGTGTCGGTAGGGCTGGTCGTGGGCGGACGGTTTCCGGCCAGGGAACTGCCGGCGTACATCGTGGCGCAGGTGGTCGGCGGTACGATCGCCGCTGCGCTGCTGTATTTCATTGCCAGTGGTAAACCGGGGTTCGAACTGGCGTCGGGCCTGGCGTCCAACGGCTATGGCGAGCACTCGCCCGGCGGTTATTCGATGGTGGCGGGGTTTGTCTGTGAGCTGGTAATGACCGCCATGTTCGTGGTGATCATCCTCGGCGCCACCGACCGCCGTGCCCCGCCGGGCCTTGCGCCCATCGCCATCGGCCTGGCGCTGACACTCATCCACTTGATCTCCATTCCCGTGACCAACACCTCGGTCAACCCGGCCCGCAGTACCGGTCCGGCCCTGATCGTCGGCGGGTGGGCGATCCAGCAATTGTGGATGTTCTGGCTCGCGCCGATCCTGGGCGCGGTAATCGGTGGTGTCACCTACCGCTGGCTGGGCAAGGAGGAACCGACCTAGCCCCCTCTGCAGGAGCGAGCGTGCTCACGAAAAACGTCAAGGATAACGCGGGCGGTCTGGTTTTACGTGGGGTCTTGGTTCTTCGCGAGCAAGCACGCTCCTACAGCGGGACCCGAGCGTTACACCTGCCGATAAGGCAGGGCCGTCCTCGCCTCCTCGGCATACGCCACGATCCCCATCCGCTCACGCTCGAGGAAATCCTCCACGGCATTCTTCAAACCCGGATGGCGCAGGTAGTGCCATGACCGTGTAATCACCGGCTCAAACCCGCGAATCAACTTGTGCTCACCCTGTGCCCCCGCGTCGAAGCGTTGCAGGCCGTGGGCAATGGCGTAGTCCATACCTTGATAGAAACAGGTTTCGAAATGCAGGCGGTCGAACTCCGCCAGGCAGCCCCAGTAGCGACCGTAGAAACTGTTGCCGCCGATCAGGCTGAAGGCCATGGCCACCGGGCGTGCGCCTTGTTTGGCCAGTACCACGCGGATCGCTTCGGGCATGCGCTCGGCCAGCAGGCTGAAGAACGCGCGAGTCAGGTAGGGCGATTGCCGGCGGATAGCGTAGGTGTTGGCGTAGCAGGCGTAGACAAAATCCCACTGCGCCTCGCTCAGTTCGTGGCCGCGCAACCACTCGAAGTCGATGCCCTGCCCCGCCACTTGTTCGCGCTCTTTGCGCATCTGTTTGCGCTTGCGCGAACTCAGCGCATCGAGAAAGTCCTGGAAGTCGCGGTAACCCCGGTTCTGCCAGTGAAACTGACAGCCCAGGCGCTGCAGCCAGCCCGGATGTTGGGCCAGCGCGGCGTCGGCCAGCTCGTCAGTGAAGTTGATGTGAGCACTGGAGAGGCCTTCAATTTCCAGGTAACCCGGCAGGCTTTTCAGCAGTTCGAAACCCTCGTCTGCACTCGCCGCCAGCAGGCGTGGCCCACTGACCGGACTGAAAGGCACGGCAGTCAGCAACTTAGGGTAGTACTCAATGCCAGCCCGCTCGCAGGCATCCGCCCAACCGTGATCAAACACATATTCGCCGTAGGAATGCCACTTGCGGTAACTGGGCAGCGCCGCCACCAGCCGATCGCCCTCCCAATGCAACAAATGCTCCGGCTGCCAACCCGATTGCGGGCCCAGGCTGGCGCTGTCTTCCAATGCGCTCAGGAACGCGTGCCGCACGAACGGCTGGGCCTGTGGCACCAGTGCATCCCAGGTTTGCGGGGCGATTTCGGACAGGCTGTCCAGGCGTTGCAACGGCATCGGCATCCTCACTGGTTTGGGGCGTGAAAGCCTGGCGAGTATCGCTGATTGCCGGCCTTGGCACACCCCCGTTTCGCGCGACAAGGCACTAAACCAATAGTTCCGAACATGAAAAATTTGTCATCTAGATGACATCACTTCGCCACTGCTCCGTCATAAACGATCGTGATACTGACGCCTGTTTTTAGAGCGCCTGGTTCTACCCGGCGGCTATTTTTCCGTCCGTCATCGGTCGGTTGTGTCCTGGATGGTTAGCCATCCCTCCTCACTTTCGGAGATTGATATGCGTCTTGCTTCCACTAAAACTGCGGCGGTTCTGTGCGGCGGCCTGTTACTGGCCCTGAGCGTTCCAGCCAGCGCTGCAGTCGACGCTAAATTGCTCGACATGCTCAAGGCCAACGGCCAGATCACCGCAGCGCAGTACACCGAACTGCAAAGCGAACTGGCCAAAGACCAGAAAGAACAGCAGATCGCACGGCAAGCTCAACAAGAGACCAACGAACAGATCGCGGCCACCGCGAAGAAAACCAACGAGCTGAGCAGCTTCGACCAGAAGCTGGCCTGGGCGGCCAAGACTCAGTTCAAGGGTGACGTACGTTTCCGCCAGGAAACCGTGAAAATCCAGGGCGAATCCAACAATGGCGGCCGCGACAAGGACCGTCAACGCATCCGTGCCCGCCTGGGCGCCTACACCGAGATCAACTCGCAAGTCGACACGGGCATCCGCATTGCCACCGGCAGCAGCGACGATGCTCGTTCGACCAACCAGGACCAGGACAACTACTTCGACAAGAAGTCGATCTGGCTGGACCTCGGCTACATCGACTATCACCCGGACCAGATCAAGAACCTGCACGTGATCGGCGGCAAAATGCTGCAACCGTGGGTGAGCATGGGCGACGTCATCTGGGATAGCGACATCAACCCCGAAGGCCTGGCCCTGACTTACAAATACCCACTGGGCAGCAGTGCCGAGCTGTTCGGCAGCCTCGGTAACTACAACCTCAAGGACAACGTCGACGGCGACGGCGTGCAATTCCGCCACGACCTGCGCCTGACCTCTGGCCAGTTGGGGACGCGCTTTTCGGTCACCGACAACCTGAAAATGACCCTGGGCGGCAGCGTCTACGCCTACCAGAACGACAAGGACAGCCGTTGCACAACCACCACCACGCCTTGCGCACTGGCGGTCAACGGTAACTCGGCCGACAACCAGTTCCGTTTGTATGAAGGTTTTGCCCAAGCCGACATCGGCGGCCTGGCAGTACCGCTGGCGTTCTACGGCCAGTACGTGAAAAACAACGATGCCGTGACCGACCAGGACACCGCCTGGCTGATCGGCGCCAAGTCCAAGGTGTTCGGTTTCAACCTGGACTACAACTACCGCGACATTCAACGTAATGCCGTGGTGGGTGCCTTCACCGACTCGGACTTCGCCAACGGCACCACCGGTTCGCGCGGGCATAAGATGAAGGTCAGCTACGACATCGACAAGAACTTCGCTCTCGGTGCCACCTACTTCCTGACCAAGGCCGACTACGCCAGCCGCACCCAGCGTGATGCGAACACCAACACCCTGCAGCTCGATGCAGAAGCCAAGTTCTAACGCTCAGTGTTGAAAACCTTGGGCCAGGACGGCCCGAGGTGGCAGAACCCGTCTTGCGTGGGTGGATCGCTCCCCATCATCCGTTCGCTCTACCCACGCGAGCCTGCTTATTCCCCGTCTTTGTGATGCTTGAGCCGCTCGTCAGCCAGACGCTGCGCCAAGGCCTCCACACCCTCTACCGGCTCATCCGGCATGATCTTCAGCGTCGCCTGCATCAGGCGCATCTGGCGGATAAACCGGCGACAGTTCGGGCAGAACATCAAGTGATGACGCACCAGCAGACGCTCGCGAAAGGTCAATTGCCCATCGAGATAGTCACTGGAACGTGCCACTTGTTCTTTACAGGTTAACATTCGCCCGTTTCCTCAAAATGCTCCACCGTGGCGAAGACTTTAAGCCGCGCTCGATGCAACAGCACACGGACATTGGAGAGCGACAGCGTCAGAAGATTACAAATCTCTTCCAACTCCAGCCCCTGGCGCTCACGCAACACCAGCACGCTGCTTTGCAACTCAGACAAGCTCAGCAACGTATGCTCCAGGCATTTGCGCAGTTCATCCTCGGTCAGCAGGGCTTCCGGGGTGTCCTGGTGCCAGGCGTAGGGGGCAACGGCCCAGTGACCATCATCGGGGGAGAAACGGTCATCACCAAGGGTACCGTGGGGCGAAGGCAGGTCGTCGAGCAACACTTCGCGACGATTCTGCTTGTAGCGCCCCTTGGCGGCGTTGGCGGTGATGGTCAGCAGCCAGGTCTTGAGGCTGGAACGCCCTTGGAACTTGGCCAGGTTGCGCACCACCGACAGCCAGGCGTCCTGCACGACTTCGTCGGCGTGACGCTGGCCGACGATGGCGTAGGCCACCGCCCGCATGGCGCTTTGGTAGGTGGTGACCAGTTCCTTGTAGGCCCGCTGCTCACCCTTGAGCAGCCGTTCAAGCAGGTGCGCGTCGTCCGCTGCTGCCATTCAAGACCTCGATTGTCTTAGCGTTTGCGCAGGATCACGCTACCGATTGAATAGCCCGCGCCAAACGAGCTGAGCACCGCCACGGAGCCCTTGGGCAAATCATCCTGATAGGTGTGGAAGGCGATCACCGAGCCCGCCGAACTGGTATTGGCGTAAGTATCGAGGATCACCGGCGCTTCTTCCACCGAGGCTTCGCGGCCCAGCAGTTTCTTCACGATCAGGTGGTTCATGCTCAGGTTGGCCTGGTGCAGCCAGAAGCGCTTCACATCGGCCACGTTCAGCTGGTTTTCTTCCAAATGCACACCGATCAGCTCGGCCACCATCGGGCACACGTCGCGGAACACCTTGCGGCCTTCCTGCACGAACAGCTTGTCCGGCGCGCCGATGCCTTCTTCCGCGGCGCGGTTGAGGAAGCCGAAGTTGTTGCGGATGTTATTGGAGAACTTGGTCAGCAGCTTGGTGCTCACCACGTCGAACTGATGCTCGGAAGTCGCCAGGTCGGCGCGCTCCAGCACCACGGCCGTGGCCGCGTCACCAAAGATGAAGTGGCTGTCGCGGTCGCGGAAATTCAGGTGGCCGGTGCAGACTTCCGGGTTGACCATCAAGATCGCCCGCGCCTGGCCCAGCTGGATGCTGTTGGCCGCGTTCTGGATGCCGAAGGTGGCCGAGGAACACGCCACGTTCATGTCAAAACCAAAACCTTCGATACCCAGGGCCTCCTGGACTTCAATGGCGATGGCCGGGTAGGCACGTTGCAAGTTGGAGCAGGCGACGATCACCCCGTCGATGTCGGCGGCGGTCTTGCCCGCGCGTTGCAGGGCTTGTTCGGCGGCGCCGACGGCCATCTGGCAGAGCACCGACCATTCGTCGTTGCTGCGCTCGGGAAGGCGTGGGGCCATGCGCTGCGGGTCGAGAATGCCGTCCTTGTCCATCACAAAGCGGCTCTTGATGCCCGAGGCTTTTTCGATGAAGGCTGCGCTGGATTCAGTCAGCGGCTGCACGTCACCGCGCTCGATGGCGGCGGCGTTGTCGCTGTTGAACTGATGCACGTAGGCATTGAAAGACTGCACCAGCTCTTCGTTGGAGATGCTGTTGGCCGGGGTGTACAGGCCAGTGCCGCTGATGACGACGTTATGCACGGTCGTTCCTCTAAATCTGTCAGGCAGAAGATATTGGTACCGTCGTACCAAACTATAAGTAGTTCGATCCCGCCCAGCGGACATCAAACTGGCATCGCTTTATTCCATCGCGTCGCAGCCCTTCACGACGATCCCGGCATTTATAACCGCGAAGTTTGCCACAAACCCAGGGTTTTGGCGCCATATCCCCAATAAACACTGCATTCACCGAAGCACCCTAAAACGAGTGTGGGGGCGGGCTTGCTCCCACATTGGACCTGCGTCGTCCTTGAGACCGGGAACGATCTCAGGCCTCCACCAAACTCCACTGTTTACTCAGGCGCTTATCGGAAATCGGCACTTTGGTGCCCAATTGCTGAGCAAACAACGACACCCGGTATTCCTCCAACCACCAGCGATAGAGCTCCAGCTGAGGATCGCGCTTGCCTTCCTGGGCATGCTTTTTCAGACGGTTTTCGTAGTGCGTCCACAAGCCGGCCAGTTCGCCGCTCCACACCCGGTCCTTTTGCACCTGGCTCGACAGTTTCTCCAGGCGCAACTCGATGGCCTTGAGGTAACGCGGCAACTCCTTGAACCAGTGCGCCGGGGTTTCCCGCACGAAACCTGGGTACACCAGGTGGCTCAGTTGCTGCTTGATGTCGTTCAGCGCCACGGCTTGGGCGAGGTCGATCTTGCCTTTGAAGCGTTTTTGCAGGCCGTGCCACAGTTTCAGCACATCCAGGGTCAAGCGCGCCAGGCGCTCGGCGTGTTCGGTCCAACTGCCGCGCTTGCGCTCGGCCAAGGCAGCCAGACCGGCACCATCACGCGGCAGGTTGGTTTCGCCTTCGAGTACGCAGGTGTCGAGGCTGGCCAGCAGGATGTCTTCTACCAACGCATCGATGCGGCCCAGCTCGCGGTACATCAGGCCCAGCTCAGTCAAGCCCGGCAATTTGCCGCGCAGGAATTTTGCCGGTTCTGCCAACTGCTGCATCAGCAGGCGTTGCAAGGCGCGGCGATGTTGGAATTCAGCTTCGGCAGCGGTGGAGAAGCGCCCCTCTTTGACCGTGCCGCCTTCTTCCACCAACGCCGGATACACCGTCATCGACAGCCCGGCGATCTTCTGCTGGGTCTTTTCCGCCACCGCCGCAAACACTTTGGCTTCAACCGGCTGTTGGCTTTTCGCGGTTTGCGGCACTGCCAGCGCGGCCTGGCTGGCCTCGGCAAAGCGCGCGGTCAGTTCGGCCAGGTCGCGGCCTTCACCCAGGAACTTGCCCTGGCCGTCGACCACTTCCAGGTTCATCTTCAGGTGGCTTTCCACCTGCTGCGCGGCTTCGGCCCAGGCTTCATCGCTGACCCGCGCACCCGTCATGCGCAGCAACTCGCGCCCCAGCGCCTGGGGCAACGAACCCTGGCCGAACTCGATGCGTTGCAGCGCGGCCTTGACGAAGTCCGGCACCGGCACGAAGTTTTTGCGCAGGGCCTTGGGCAGGTTGCGCACCAGGGCAATGCACTTGGCTTCGATCACCCCCGGCACCAGCCACTCCAGACGCTCGGGTGGCAAGGCCGGCAGCAACGGTGCCGGCACGCGCAAGGTCACGCCGTCACGCGGGTGGTTGGGCTCGAAGTGGTAACTCAACGCCAGTTCGAGGTCGCCCAGGTGCAGGGTGTCCGGATAATGCGCGGCGGTGACTTCACTGGCTTCGCGGGCCAGCACGTCCTCTTCGCGCATGATCAGCAGTTGGGGGTCTTTCTGGCTGTTGATTTTGTACCAGCTGTCGAAGGTCGCAGTCTGGTGGATCTCCGCCGGCAACCGCGCGTCGTAGAAGGCATACAGGGTTTCTTCATCCGCCAGAATGTCACGACGGCGCGCCTTGGCTTCCAACTCGTCGAGCTGTTCCAGCAGTTGCTGGTTGGCCGTGAGGCACTTGGCCCGCGACTGGATCTCGCCACGCACCAGGCCCTCGCGGATAAACAGCTCGCGGGACACCACCGGGTCAATCGGACCGTAATGCACCGGGCGACGCCCGACCACAATCAGCCCGAACAGCGTGATCTGCTCAAAGGCCACGACCTGCCCACGCTTCTTCTCCCAATGGGGTTCGAAGTGGTTTTTCTTGATCAGGTGACCAGCCAGCGGCTCGATCCAGTCGGCGTCGATCTTGGCGACCATGCGCGCATACAGCTTGGTGGTTTCCACCAGTTCGGCGGTCATCAGCCATTGCGGGCGCTTTTTGCCGATGCCCGACGACGGGTGAATCCAGAAGCGGCGCTGACGCGCGCCGAGGTAATCGCCGTCTTCGGTTTTCTGGCCGATCTGGCTGAGCAGCCCGGACAACACCGCCTTGTGCAGTTTCGGGAAGTCCGCCGGTTCTTTGTTGACCGTCAGCTGCATGTCGCGGCAGATCAGGCTCAACTGACGATGGGAATCGCGCCACTCGCGCAAACGCAGGTAGTTGAGGAAGTTCTTGCGGCACCAGTTGCGCAGCGGGCTGGCGGTGAGTTCCTGGCGCTGCTCTTCAAAGCCGCGCCATAGATTGACCAACCCGGCAAAGTCCGAATCCGGATCTTTCCACTGTGCGTGAGCCTGATCCGCGGCTTGCTGGCGTTCCGGCGGACGCTCGCGCGGGTCCTGGATCGACATGGCGCTGGCGACGATCAGTACTTCCTGCAAGCTGCCGAGCTTGGCGGCTTCCAGCAGCATGCGGCCCATGCGCGGGTCCACCGGCAGGCGTGCCAATTGGCGACCCAGTGGCGTGAGCTGGCTGTTGCGGTCCACCGCCGACAGCTCTTGCAGCAGGTTGAAGCCGTCGCTGATGGCCTTGCCGTCCGGCGGTTCGATAAACGGGAAATCGGTGATCTCGCCGAGGCGCAGGTGCAGCATCTGCAGGATCACTGCGGCGAGGTTGGTGCGCAGGATTTCGGGATCGGTAAACTCCGGACGCCCGATAAAATCCTCTTCGCTGTACAAGCGCACGCAAATGCCGGGCTCGACCCGGCCGCAACGGCCTTTACGCTGGTTGGCGCTGGCCTGGGAGATCGCCTCGATCGGCAGACGCTGCACCTTGGCGCGGTAGCTGTAACGGCTGATGCGCGCGGTGCCGCTGTCAATCACATAACGAATGCCCGGCACGGTCAGGGAGGTTTCCGCAACGTTGGTCGCCAGCACCACGCGACGCCCCGGGTGGGATTGGAAGATGCGCTGCTGTTCGGCTGGCGACAGGCGCGCATACAACGGCAGGATTTCGGTGTGCTTGAGCTGGGCCTTGCGCAGCATCTCGGCAGCGTCACGAATCTCACGCTCTCCCGGCAGGAACACCAGCACATCGCCGGGGCTGCGCCGTTCGCTGCGCTCATAGGCGGCGATTTCATCCAGGGTGGCGAGGATCGCCTGGTCAACGGTCAAGTCGTCCTCGACGCGGTTGCCTTCTTCATCCTGTTCCAAGGTCAGCGGGCGATACCAGGTGTCTACCGGGAAAGTACGGCCCGACACCTCGACAATCGGCGCATCGTCGAAATGCTTGGAGAAGCGCTCCAGGTCGATGGTCGCCGAGGTGATGATGACCTTCAGGTCCGGGCGACGCGGCAGCAGGGTTTTCAGGTAGCCCAGCAAGAAGTCGATGTTCAGGCTGCGTTCGTGGGCTTCGTCGACAATGATCGTGTCGTAGCGTTCCAGGTAGCGATCGTTCTGGGTTTCCGCCAGCAGGATGCCGTCGGTCATCAGCTTGATCAGGGTGTTGGAGTCACTCTGGTCTTCGAAGCGCACCTGATAGCCGACCAGCGCGCCCAAGGGCGTGGCCAGCTCTTCGGCGACGCGGCTGGCCACGCTACGCGCGGCAATCCGGCGTGGCTGGGTGTGACCGATCAGGCCGAACTGGCCACGCCCGATTTCCAGGCAGATCTTCGGTAACTGGGTGGTTTTACCCGAACCGGTCTCGCCAGCAATGATCAGCACCTGGTGCTTGTTCAGCGCCTCTTTGATTTCATCGCGCTTGGCCGCGATCGGCAGGCTGTCGTCATAACGGATCACCGGCAGGCTGGCACGCCGCGCCGTGACCTGGGCGCAGGACGCCTGCATGCGCGCAACCCACTGCGCCAACTTTTCCTCGTCGGGCTTCTTGCGCAGCTCAAGCAGCTGCCGCCGCAAGCGGTGGCGGTCGGCGAGCATGGCGTGGTCGAGGTTGTTCAGCAATTGGTCGATAGCGGGCGCTTGATCAGTCATCAGGTACGTATAGGTCGTCTATTTATGCAGGGGGCGGATTGTCGCAGAAAACCGCCAAAGCGCGCGCCCCTCATTCGTTATCGCGGTCTTTGCGCCTGTACGGGAACACGTCGATGACCTTACCGGCACGAATCGCCTCCTGCAGCCCTTTCCAGTAATCGGCGTTGTACAGCTCGCCATGCAGCTCATCAAACAGCTTGCGCTGGCCAGCATCGGCGAACAGGAACGGCGGGAACTCCTCGGGGAATACATCCAGCGGGCCAATGGAATACCAGGGTTCCGAAGCCATTTCATCCTCGGGGGTGCGCGGCGCGGGGATGTGGCGGAAGTTGGCCTCGGTGAGAAAGCAGATTTCGTCGTAGTCGTAGAACACCACACGGCCGTGGCGGGTGACACCGAAGTTCTTCAAAAGCATGTCGCCGGGGAAGATATTCGCCGCCGCCAGTTGCTTGATCGCCAGGCCGTAGTCTTCCAGGGCTTCACGCACCTGGGCGGGGTTGGCGTTGTCGAGATAGAGGTTGAGCGGGGTCATGCGTCGTTCAGTCCAGCAGTGGCGGATCAACACGGTGTCGCCTTCCACTTCGACGGTACCGGCGGCGACTTCCAGCAGTTCGGCCAGGCATTCGGGCTCGAATTTACTCAAGGGGAAACGGAAGTCGGCGAACTCCTGGGTATCGGCCATGCGCCCGACCCGGTCGACGCTTTTAACCAGGCGGTACTTCTCGATCACCGTGGCGCGGTTAACGTTTTTCGACGGCGAAAAGCGGTCCTTGATGATCTTGAACACCGTGTTGAAGCCCGGCAGGGTAAACACGCTCATGACCATGCCACGCACGCCGGGGGCCATGATGAATTGATCATCGGTGGTCGCCAGGTGGTTGATCAGCGCGCGGTAAAACTCCGACTTGCCGTGCTTGTAGAAGCCGATGGAAGTGTACAGCTCGGCGATGTGCTTGCCCGGCAGGATACGCTTGAGAAAGCCGACGAATTCCGCCGGCACCGGTACATCCACCATGAAGTAGGAGCGGGTGAACGAAAAGATGATCGACACCTCAGCTTCGTCGGTGATCAACGCGTCGATCTGGATGCCCTGCCCTTCACGGTGCAACAGGGGAATCACCAGCGGCCATTGTTCGTCGCGGGTATAGATGCGTCCTACAAGGTAGGCGCCCTTGTTGCGGTAGAGCACCGAGGAAAACAGCTCGACCTTGAGGTCCGGGTCCTTGCACACCCAGTCCGGCAGGTTTTCCCGCAGTTGGGTTTCGAGGCGGTGCAGGTCGCTTGCCAGGTCCGCGTAGGGTTCACTGAAACGGTAGTCGGCAAAGATCTGCGCGAGCATTTGCGGGATGTTCCCGGCGGGCGTGTACGTGCGCGTCTGCGCGGCCCGTGCCCGGCGCAGGCTGGGCCGGGTGGTGTGGATGAACATGCAGCCGTCACTGATCAGGTCATGACTGAACAGCCCGCAGAAGATCGAGTTGTACCAGGTCTCGGACAGTTCATCGTCGAAACGCAGGTCGATCAGCCCGATGTAGGCGCTTTTCACCACGGGCCACGTGTCGATATCAAGCAGTGTGCCGTCATCGAAGTGTTCGCGCAGGCGCGTAGTCACTTCACTGACCTTTTCTTCATAGAGGTTGATCCGTGCCGCCGACGCCGCCTGCCCCTGCTGCCACTGAGCCCTCTCAAAACGCTCGCGGGCGCCATCGGTGATCTGGCGGAAGTGCTCACGGTAATCGTCGAAGCCATCGAGGATCATCTGGGCGACAGCGAGGGCGGATTGCGACATGCGGGAAACCTCGAACGGGCATCTGGATGCCCTGAGCTTAGCCAGTGTACGAGAACAGGAGAAGAGTCATTTCTTGCACTGTCTTGTACAACTTCGTTCATTTCGTACATTTATTTGCAATTTTCTAAAGCAGACCATTCGGTCAATAAACGCACCCCGAAGTCTCTTCGCGTTTTACTCACACCCCTGCAATGGCGGGACCTGGCAGGTTGATACTGGAAAACCGCGCACAACGCCGGGCGCGGTTACCGCGCAGCGCTGTGGATCCAACTAAGGGAAACCCTGATTACCACAGTGATAGCACTTTGATATATAGCGCGCCCTCTCCCACCCTAACAAGGTCCGAAGACCGATCCGGGAACAGGTTCTAATCGCCCAAGGAGCATTGAGATGTCATTGAGGAACATGAGGATCGGTCTGCGTGCCAGTCTGAGTTTTGGGGTTTTGGCCAGCTTGCTGGTGATTGTAGGAATGTTCGGCCTTGGTCAGATGGCCAAGTTGCGGCAAAGCGCGCTGGTCATTGAAGCATCGTGGATGCCCAGCATCGAGAACATCCACGACAGCGCGGCCATTGTCGCCAGCATCCGCCTGGAGGCATTGCGCCTGGCGACCACCGACGAATCGCGGATCCGCGACAACAGCAAAGCCCTGATCACCCGCCAGCACACCGAGCTGCAAACCCTGCTCGACCATCACAAAACCCTGCTCAGCGGCGATGAAGAGCGCGAAATGCTCACGCAGCTCGAAGGTAATGCGAACGCTTACCTGAGCCTTGTCGGACAAATCGTTGCCCTGGTAGACAAGGACCAGCAACAAGACGCCATCGACCTGCTCAACAGCCGCCTCGCACCACAGGGTGTGATCCTCAACAAAAGCCTGACGGACATGATTACCTTCAACCAGAGCGGTGTGCAAACCGCTGTGGATTCAGCCGCACAGACCTATTCCAGCGCGCAGTGGATCGTCGGCTCGATCATTGTGCTCGCGCTGACCGCCACCTTACTGCTGGCGTGGCTGCTGACCCGCAGCATCACCGCCCCCCTCGGCCAGGCGCTGATTGTGGCACGCACCATTGCCAGCGGCGACTTGAGCCAGCCGATCGCCGTCAGTGGCAAGGACGAGCCCGCCCAATTGCTCACAGCCTTGGCCACCATGCAGGCGCAGTTGCAAGGCACCCTCCGCGGCATCAGTGAGTCGGCGCAGCAACTGGGTTGCGCTGCCGAAGAGATGAGTTCGGTGATGGAACAAAGCACCCGTGACCTGCAAGCGCAGAACGACGAGATCGAACAGGCTGCCACCGCCGTGACCGAAATGAGCGCGGCGGTGGATGAAGTAGCGGGCAATGCGGTGTCCAGCGCCGAAGCTTCCCAGGCCTCCGACGAGGACAGCAAGCACGGCCACTACCAGATCAGCGAAACCATCAGCTCGATCCAGAACTTGGTGGACGAGGTGCTCGGCGCGTCGAACAAGGCCGAAGGCCTGGCCGTACAGGCCCAGGACATCAGCAAGGTGCTGGAGGTGATCCGTGGCATCGCCGCGCAGACCAACCTGCTGGCGCTCAACGCCGCCATTGAAGCGGCCCGCGCGGGCGAGGCCGGGCGTGGTTTTGCCGTGGTGGCCGACGAAGTGCGCTCCCTGGCGCAGCGCACCCAGGACTCCACCGAAGAAATCGAGCAGATGATTACCGGTATCCAGCAGGGCACCCAAGGCACCGTCGAAGCCCTGAACAGCAGCGCCGAACAGGCCGGCCACACCCTGCAACGCGCCAACAGCGCAGGCAGCGCCCTGGAGAAAATCACCGCGGCCATCTCGCAGATCAGCCAGCGCAACCTGGTGATCGCCAGCGCCGCCGAGCAGCAGGCGCTGGTGGCACGCGATGTGGACCGCAGCCTGGTTAACATCCGCGACCTGTCCACCCAGACCGCTGCCGGCGCCACCCAGACGTCAGCGGCCAGCCAGGAACTGTCGCGCCTGGCGGTGGACCTGAATGGGCTGGTGGCGCGGTTTGTCCTGTAATCAGTAAAGGGGGCGTGTAACACTCGCCGCCTTATTGATGTAGGAGTATTCCGTGAGACCTGTCGACACCTTGTACTTGCTGGGGCTCGCCGCCATTTGGGGCGCGAGTTTCCTGTTTATGCGCATCATTGCGCCCGAGATCGGCACGGTGCCGACGGCGTTTTTCCGCGTATCGATCGCCGCAGCCGGGTTGCTAGTGATTTTGGCGGTGATGCGGGTGAACTGGGATTTTCAAGGCAAGTTCAGGACTGTGTTGCTATTGGGAGTGATCAACTCCGGCATCCCGGCGACCATGTATTCGGTGGCGGCCCAGGTGCTGCCGGCGGGTTACTCGGCGATCTTCAACGCCACCACACCGTTGATGGGCGTGTTGATTGGCGGGCTGTTCTTCAGCGAACGTCTCACACCGTCGAAAATCGCCGGAGTATGTCTGGGACTGTTCGGTGTGGGCGTGCTGACCCGCGCCGGGCCGGTGGCGTTTGACCTGGAATTGCTGACGGGTGCACTGGCCTGTTTGCTCGCGACCACCTGTTACGGCTTTGCCGGGTTCCTGGCGCGGCGCTGGCTGGATCAGCGCGGTGGCCTGGACAGCCGCCTATCAGCCCTGGGCAGCATGCTTGGCGCCACCCTCTTCCTGCTGCCGTTCTTTGCCTACAGCGCCATCAGCCAACCGCCGGCGAGCTGGGGTGGATGGCAGGTGTGGGGGTCGTTGCTGGGGCTGGGGCTGGTGTGTACGGCGTTTGCCTACATCCTGTACTTCAGGCTGCTGACGTCGATTGGACCGGTTAAGTCGATGACGGTGACGTTTATGATTCCGCCGTTTGGGGTGTTGTGGGGGGCGTTGTGGCTGGGGGAGCCGTTGTCGATGGCGCATGTGTATGGGGGGGTGTTGATTGGGGGGGCGTTGTGGTTGGTGTTGAGGCCGAAAAATCGTGAGCGAGCTGTTTGAGTGTTTTGACTCTCGGTGATAAAGGCCGCACATCCGGACATCTGCTTAAGACGAATAAATCCGACTACGGTCTCCCGCCAACAGGTACGTCGTGTATTATCGGAACCTTATTCATTTCAACGTCAACTCTCACCGAGTTGCGTGTATGGGAGCCATATGGGTTTTTTTGATAATTTCCCAAGGTTTTATAAAACCAGCCAAACCAGCCCTTTTCCAGACCGCCTGAATTCGCGGCACACCGCGATAATGGAAAGAAATATAGAGTTTATAAAGGGTAAGCGTGTCCTTGATATAGCAAGCCATGATGGACGTTGGTCATTTGCAGCGCTGCAGGCAGGTGCAGCTCATGTAACGGGTATTGAGCCCAGGCAAGAGCTAATAAAAAACGCCATAGAGACATTTAACGAGTACAGCATCGACCCTTCGCGTTTTGAGTTTTTATGCGGTGAT
Organism: Pseudomonas simiae; assembly: GCF_000934565.1. NCBI lineage: Bacteria > Pseudomonadati > Pseudomonadota > Gammaproteobacteria > Pseudomonadales > Pseudomonadaceae > Pseudomonas > Pseudomonas simiae. Next base: position 4,502,398 of record NZ_CP010896.1, read on the forward strand.
GTCTTCGACCACCTCAGCAATAAAGAATTTGACGTTGTTTTCTGCCTTGGGTTTTATTACCACACTATTCGACATGCCGAGTTATTTGACTTGATCGAACGTACAGGGGCTAAACTGGTAGTGATCGACACCGAGGTCACTCCGACTGTGGATGAGTTTCCGGAAGGTGAAACCAGTGACCCTCGTGTAGTGTTTGGCAACCCCTACGGTGTCCAGCTCTTGCTTGACCCGGTAGATGACCAACAGATGGCCTATTCCGATTCACTGACTCGGCATGGACAGACCCTTGTAGGGCGCCCATCAAGAAGCGCTGTACGCTTCATCGCCAAACACTTCGGGTACACCACAAAGACCTTCGACTGGGATGAATACATTTCAGAAAAGCCTGAAGTCAAAGGTGCACTGGTCGATTACAGCGAAGGCTGGAGAGATACGTTTTACTGCTCAAAATAAGCCTCCCCCCTAAACCCCACCAGCTTCACGGTGGGGCGCATCTTCAGCCAGATAAGAACCCGACGGCTTTGACGACTACGTCGGTCACCGTCTTCGGCATGACGCTAAATATTCAGAAACACGCAGTTATAAACCAGCTATTCATTGAGACTCTAGGGCGGGCATCATTCCCATTGTATGCCGCGCTCCGGTCTCGATAATGACAACCGCAACGGCGTCTGGCTTGAACTGTTCAATGAGATCCGTTCGAAAAAAACCGTCTTGAACATGCGCTGTAACAATCTTATCAAAATGCTCCTTGAGGAATGGGAGCAGTTCAGTTGAAAAAGAATCCCTCAACAGAAGCAGTGTTTTTCCCGTTTTGGCATCGGTATGAAGAACTTGTGGCCCAACCCAACTATGGTTATCACTCAAAAATGTCGTCTTTTCGAGGGGATGGGTCAACATCTCGGCAAACGAAACTCGATCGTGCGGAACAGAACCTGCAATCCCAAGCATTAAGGACAAATCTCTAGCGGTCCCCACCATTGGTAGTACTACCGGTGTAAAGGCGGCCAGAGGCAATGGCTGCATATCGGTAAAGTCTACAGACATTCTGGTCATTAGCTGGTTGTAGGCAATGTAAGCACCCAACCCTGTCCAGTGTGTATCGTACTCATCATAAAGCTTTTGATTATGGCGCTCCTGGAAGATCGCTACACGCGGATCCACGATCTGATCGATCCCCGCTTCTTTGGAAGCCTTAATGATCTCATCGACCTCTGTATTGACTCTTTGTTCAGGCATCCAATAAGGTCGATTTTCGGGGTAGATATCTTCCTTTACAGGCGCCACCATGAAATAAAACTTTGCGTCCCTCTTGCTCAGGTATTCCACACGCTGGCGAAAGCCGCTGACCCAGGCATCAATATTAGGTTTATCCAGGATTAACGCGCCTGACATCTGCACCAAGTGACTGCCATCATCATAAAACAGCCAACCATTCTGACCCACAATAATCCGCTTCGAACCTGAATATCCGAGTGTGTACCGAATCAAATTCAACGTCGAAATCATGTGTGTGCGCAGTGGAAACTGGTCGATCGCAAACGCGTCCAACTTTGCTGGCAATACTGCCCAGTCAGACAGGCTTTTTGGCACTGAAGGAGCACTTGCAAGCACCCTATTTTCAGCCAGCCCAGGCTCAGGAATGTTGAACAGGGGAAACAGATGAACGACGACAACTACTGCCACTACCCCTCCTATCAACGACCACCAGTGATAGGTGCGCTTAGTCGCAGTAGACCGCTCACTACTTTCAGAAGCATAGCTCATTTACGCGCCTCAGAATCGAAAATATAAAAAGGGATTAAGCGAACTGCTGGCCAGCAAAACCACACTACAGACCAGACCGCCTACCAACAGAAACGCAGGCAGCGCATGAACATCCGCTGCATCACGACCATGCCTGCCCGGCTCAGTAGATCCATTGACGCTTGTGAACTTTAGCCGCGCACATACCCATGGAATAACCGGAAATGAAAGAACTACTCCGGCAATCAAGGCAACCACTGTTTCAGGCGTCATCCACACCATCATGGGCTGCCATTCCTGCAGCGCACTATCAAACCCAGCCATCGCTTTTAGAATAACCCAGGCCTGATCAAAGCTATCGGCTCTGAAATAGACCCATCCCACCATGACGACAAGCAATGTGTAGAGGCGTGCCAAAAAATCAGGGGCCGCTTCAAGCGCACGTTTTAAAAACACACGTTCCAATACAACGAATACGCCGTGAAACAGGCCCCAGAAAATGAAGGTCCATGCCGCACCGTGCCAGAGGCCCGTCACAAAAAATACAATCAACAGATTTCGAATGGTCGAAATCTCTCCTCCGTGGCTCCCGCCTAACGGTATATACACATAGTCCCTAAACCAGAACGAGAGAGACATATGCCAGCGCCGCCAGAACTCAGTGATCGACTTGGATGAGTATGGATAGTCAAAGTTCTTGGGGAACCTGAACCCCAACATAAAGGCAAGACCAATAGCCATATTGGAGTAACCACAAAAATCAAAATAGATCTGCACTGTATAAGCTGTTGCACCGATCCAAGCGACGGCGGATGTGACGCCTGTCGGATCAAGACTAAACAAGTGATCAGCCGCCGGCGCGACCGAGTTGGCAATCATCACTTTCTGACACAGGCCTACGATAAAATACTGAACACCCAAACCAAACTTCTCAATACCGACTGTCCGATGATGCAGCTCGTCGTTGATATCGGTATAACGAACAATCGGACCCGCCACCAGATGTGGAAACATCATTACGTATGTAGACAGCCGTATAATGCTGTTCTCTGGCTTGATCGTTTGACGGTAAACCTCTACCAGATAAGATACCAACTGAAAAATAAAAAAGGAAATCCCCAAAGGTAAGTGCATATTGAGGTGGGGAGGCTCGCTCCCCATAAGACCCGATATAATATCTACAAAAAACTGGCTATACTTAAAGACCCCCAACACCATAAGGTTTATAAAAATAAATACACCCAACGTCCACTTGCGTTGCTGCCCAGCTGCTGCGCCTATTATTTTTCCTGCACTGTAGTTAAGGGCCAACAATGCTATTAGCAATAGTAAATAAAGCCCCTCCCCCCACACATAAAATACTGCGCTCGCCGTCAGCAGCACGGCGTTCCTAACGCCTGTCAAATAATAAATCAATAAAAAAACGGGTAAAAAGTAAAAAATAAATACGACCGAGCTGAAAACCATTTCTTTTCCGTCCATAGTAAATTTTTGCGGAAATCTACCATAAAACAGCGACAACTGAACAAAATCCGCACTGCCAGACCAAGATTTATCATCACGTAGCCAAGTGGGTGGCCATCCGTTTTCTCACAATCACCAAGCAGGCCGTTTCATCGCCGTACTCAGGCGGTTTGCGCTGTGCTTAGCGCTTCACTTGGTACCGAGTCGGCTCAGGTTAAAATGCTGCTGAATTTTGCGACAGAACAGCATGCAGATCTCCCTACCGCGATGACCGACTGACCCGATCAAACGGTTTGTAGGTTTTCTTCCAACCCTTTACAATTTCCCGTTCGTGACTCGCCTACTGGCTATGCTGCTGACAAAGCAAAAAGGCAATGCACCATTCAATCAATTGTGCGCTATTAATATTTAAAGTTTTCACAAGGAGAGGGACTTATTCATGAGCAGCTTATTGGATGACGGCATTCACATAGCCGGACGCAGTGATTTCAACGACGCCTTCACTTCCCAATGGACTCGCCTCTTCCAGAGATGTTTCGGCGGCTCCGAAAGCAACGCAACGCTCGTGTTCCAAAAGTACTTGCTAAATGAGTCAAGAATTTGTTACTCCATCAAGGATGGCACCATGGTGGCCGCGTACTGCGGTCTGAAACTCAGCCATGAAGGTTCTGCTGTTTTCCTCTCTACAGATACTATGTCCGATGGAACCCAAAAAGGGTCGTCGATTATCCTTGGTAAGCGTTTATATAAATCGTTTGCAGACGATGATATTGACGTCGTTTGTGGTTACCCCAATAAGAATATTCGGAGAATTCGCGAAAAAGGCTTGGGCTGGACGCTTGATGGAAACTTGTTTTTGTATGTCGGCATACCGTTTTTCTGGCGGTTTTTTAGACAGTCAATCAAAGAAGATGGTTTATGGAAAGCCGTCAGGCCCACAGGGGGATGGTTCACGAGGAAAAAGCCTCTGCTTATCAACCTGCTCGGTCCAGATGGGTTGTACTCTTCTAATATTGGGCTGGTGATTACCCTATCCGCATATAGACCCGGCCCGTTTTTCATTAAGATTCCTGGCTTTCTTTTCGAACCGAGAAGTTTTGGATACAAATGCCTCACCGAAGACGTAGAAAGGAACACCCTGTTTCTTAAAAAAATAAAACGCCTAAATCTCGACACCATTGATATACCCTAATTTCGGGAGGCCCTGCATGAAGCCCACGTCTGTATTTTTTATGCCTCACCAAGATGATGAGTTTGGTTTATTCCATCAAATCGAACACGAGTTAGCGGCCGGCCGAAGTGTGCGTTGCATCTACGTAACCGACGGCTCCGCAACTGCTGACCCAGATCTCCGAGACCGTGAGTCTCGAGCAGTGCTGCAAAAACTGGGGGTTGCAGTGGATGATATCTTTTTTATAGGCCGGCAGCTGTCAATTACGGATGGTCAACTGCATCAGCATGTCGACGTATTTGTCGACTGGCTCGATGCGTTCCTTAATGATCACCCAACGCTTCAGGCCTGTTTCGTACCCGCCTGGGAAGGCGGACACCCTGACCACGACGTACTACATGCTATTGTCGTTGAGTTGATGAGCGCACGCGCGCAGCCAGCCACAGTCTGGCAATACCCACTCTACAATGCTCGAAATTGTCGAGGTCCGTTTTTTCGTGTGATGTCGCCGCTGCCAGAAAATGGCCCCGCTGAGCGACATCCCATTGCCTGGCGAGCGCGCTTTCGCTACATCAGACTTTGCCTCTCCTATCCGTCTCAATGGCGCAGCTGGTTAGGTTTATTTCCCTTTGTGGGAGGGCACTATTTTTATTACGGCGTTCAGTCTTTACAAGGGGTGGACCGGCATCGCTTACAACAGCCACCACATCAACAGCCTCTGTATTATGAACAACGGGGCTTTTTAGACTGGCCTACTATGTGCCTTGCAGTCGCGCAACTTCATAAAAAGTTGTCGCACCTGAATCAAGTTCATCATTAATTGCCTCTAACAGACCTAAGCTAGAGCATTTCGAGGCTCCTGTTTATCAGGTTGCTTACCCGTCCCGGATTGGCAACCTCGATAAAAATGCAGCCCCTGCACCGTCGTCCAAGCCTGCAAAATTCACTGCTCCTTCATGAACCAGCGACTCGATTATCCCTTACGAGAGATCTCCTCGTAAAATCCCCTCCAACGCCTGCAAGGTGTCAATTTTCAACAGACCAGCGCTCCGTCACAGCCACACCTTCCTCTCGACCAAATGATCAAGCACTCTGACGCCCGCTGCCATTTACAAATGAGTAGACCCTATTCTCGTTCAATCAAGCGTTGTATCAGACGACAACCAATTTAATCACACCCAACGGTTCTTCATCACAAGTGAGTATGCTAGTCTCACTTTTATTTTTTACATGAGAGATGGAGCACTCGCGTGTCAGATCAAACGACGAAAATAGCGGTTCTGATTCCCAGCTATAAAGTAAAGAGCCACATCTTAGAAGTTATTCGGTTGATCGGGCCGGAAGTTTGTAAGATCTACGTCGTTGACGACTGCTGCCCGGATGGATCAGGCGACTTCGTCATTCAACACTGCACAGACGAACGGGTAATCGTGTTGCGTAACCCTGTCAACTTGGGCGTTGGCGGTGCAGTCATGACGGGCTACCGGACCGCTATCGCAGATGGAATTGATATCATCGTCAAAATTGACGGTGATGGCCAAATGGACCCAAGCCTGATCAGTGACTTTGTATCCCCTATCATCGCAGGCAACGCCGACTACACCAAAGGCAATCGTTTTTTCAATTTGGAAAAAATATCCGAAATGCCGAAAATTCGGCTTTTCGGAAACGCTGTACTGTCATTTATGACAAAACTGTCCTCCGGCTATTGGGAACTGTTTGACCCGACAAATGGTTACACGGCTATACATAGCGAAGTAGCCAAACACCTTCCGCTTGACAAGATTAGCCAGCGCTACTTCTTTGAAACCGACATGCTATTCCGTCTTAACACATTGGGCGCTGTGGTGATCGACATCCCTATGGACGCAAAGTATGAAGATGAAGTCAGCAACCTTAAAGTGTCTAAGGTGATTGGAGAGTTTTTAATTAAGCATATTCGAAACTTTGGAAAACGTATCTTCTACAACTACTATCTCCGCGGCATGTCGCTGGCATCGATAGAGTTGCCTTTCGGTCTTATCTTGCTGACCGCCGGCTCAACGTTTGGAATTAGCCACTGGATAGAGTCGTTGCAGCAAAATGTCCCGACCCCTGCCGGCACGGTCATGCTGTCTGCACTGCCTGTTATAATCGGCTTCCAGCTTCTACTGGCCTTCATAGGCCATGATATTTCTTCTTCGCCACGGCGAGCCTTCCACGTGTTACGCAAGAAACACATACTGCCTAAAAGGGACCAACGCTCATGATTTACCTGATAGCGTTTGCCTGTGTCATCGGCATTGCGACCGGACAAATCCTATTTAAACTTAGTGCCCTTTCCGTTCATCAAAGTGGCAGTTGGTTTGATACCAAAACATTGATCACCTTGTTTTCAGCTTTTGCACTGTACGGAATCACTACAATAGCCTGGATATGGGTATTGCAAAAAATTGATTTAGGCAAGGCATACCCGCTGATGGCGCTGGCATTCGTCTTAGTCCCCATAGGCAGTCACTTTGTATTTGGAGAACGCTTTCAACCACAGTATTTCGTCGGCGTAGCAATTATTATGCTAGGCATTACTGTAATCGTGAAGTCCTGAGCCCGCGCCACATTATCTACGCCAACGCGCGCTCATCCAGATAAGTCATCACCGTAGAAACCACCGTTGCTACATCATCGTTCAACGTGTTGAGGTGTATATCTGGCGCAAGAGGCGCTTCGTAGATAGAGTCGATACCGGTAAATTTCTTGATCAATCCCTTACGGGCTTTTACATAAAGCCCCTTCGGGTCACGGCGTTCGCACTCGGAAAGCGGCGCATCAATGAATATTTCCATAAATGCATCCGCACCGATAACTTCGCGCGCAAGCGCTCTATCCCGCTCGAATGGCGAGATAAACGAGGTAATCACAATCAGTCCTGCATCGACGAACAACCGTGACACTTCCGCAACACGCCGGATATTTTCTTCACGATCAGCGTCGCTGAAGCCTAGATCCCGACATAACCCTAGGCGAACATTGTCGCCGTCGATCAAGAAAGTGTGTCGACCTCGTTCAACCAAAGCGATTTCAATTGCGTTGGCAACGGTAGTTTTCCCCGCGCCACTCAGGCCGGTTAACCACAATACTAAGGGCTTCTGCCCTTTCATCGTGGCTCTGGCGTCGGCACTGACGCTAGACGCTTGAAACACCAAATTATTAACCATTAAAAAGGACTCATTAAAAGTTGATTATTCATGTGCTAAACGCTTTCACTGCTGGAGATTAGTACATCAGAAACACATTTAAAATCTATGACGCCTGTTGCTAACTGCTCAGTCACTGGCAGCACTCGGAACAAGCATGCATCCAGTAGCCGATGGAGGTATGTTTCCTCCCCGTTGACTGATCCCAACACGCCTGCATTCACAAAATACGTCCCTGGGTTCAGATTACACTCAAAGGCAAACTCAACCTGAATGATGGTTCCGGGCGATACATAGCTGACCGCGTCTTGAGGACTGGTCGCGGTGGCCGCGCCCCCCAACTCGACGCCAGCCAGTGTTTTAATCATCATGCCAAAACGCACACCGGTTGCCGCAACGGAAAAATCAGTTTTATAGGTATAGCGATAGGTTCTCCCTCGCGCCAGGCAATTAACCGGCTCGCCTGCCAGATTAACAATCTGCGGCAAATTAATGACTGCACCATGGGATTCATAGGCGAGTTCACTTTGGGATTTCAAATGGGGGTCGTAAAATTCCTCAACGTCATCCGTAGTATTCTTCGAGGAGGCGTGTGCATTCGCCCCTGCGATTGAATTCAACGTCGACAGCGATACATCCCCTTCAGCGCTCACCGCTGCACGAATACCCTCAACCTTCTCGGCAGGAGCATAAAGCAACTTTTGATATTTCCCGATTACATTCTTGGGAGCACCTTCCGTAAGCTTGTCACCATTGTCCAAAAGAATAGCGCGATCACACAGCTCAACAACGGCACTGCCGGAATGCGATACAAAGAGGATTGTCGCACCGTTGGCTTTAATCGCTTCAATTCGAGCAAAACACTTACGTTGAAACAGCTCATCGCCCACTGACAATGCTTCGTCAACGATGAGAATTTGCGGATCAACATTAATCGCCACCGCAAAAGCAAGGCGCACCATCATGCCGCTGGAATAGCTCTTGACCGGCTGATCAATAAAATTGCCTATTTCTGCGAATGCCTCGATTTGGGAAAATCGAGCGTCTGTTTCCTCCCGCGACAAGCCAAGCACTGCGGCATTCATATAGACATTTTCGCGCCCACTGAAGTCTGGATTGAACCCTGAACCTAACTCAAGTAATGCAGCTACTCGCCCAGAAGTCTGAACATCTCCAGCGGTCGGCGTTAGCGTTCCGCAAATAATTTGCAGCAAGGTAGACTTACCACTGCCATTGCGACCAATGATGCCAACGGTCTCACCTTTTCTTACAACAAAAGAAATATCACGCAGCGCCCAGAACTCTCTGAAATATTGTTTTCGTCGACCATTAAACATTTGCAGAAAGCGATCACGCGGATTGTCATAAATGTGAAAGCACTTACTAACAGCATTTACCTTTATCGCAATATCAGAGCACATCAGAAAATCCTTTTCGCATTTTCTGGAACCAGATATACCCTGCCCAGAACATCACCAGCGCGACAATAAAGTAATTAAGCAACCCCATGAAATCCGGCATTTTCCCCCAGATTAAAACATCGCGAGATTGTTCAATTATAAATGTCAGGGGGTTCGCCATGATAAGCGGTTGAAATTCCGGCGGGAGGTTTTTGACGGGAAAGAACACCGGCGCCAAAAACATCATCATGGTGGTGATAATGGCCACTGTTTGCCCGACATCCCGCAAGAAAACGCCAAGGGCTGCAAGAAACCATGCAAGTCCTAACGCAAGGACCAATAACGGAAATAGCACAAGAGGAAGAAACAGCACGTGCCAGTGAGGCACACCAATAAGTAATGTGTATGCCATTAGCCAGACCGTCAGGCTAACCAGTGCATGAAAAAGCGCCGCACAGGCGGCAACGACGGGCAAGATCTCAAGAGGAAAAACTACTTTTTTCACATAATTGACATTACCGACAATCAAGCTGGGTGCGCGATTAAGTATCTCAGCAAACAAGCCATACACGATCATACCGACAAATAGCACAACGGCGAACATCGCCTTGCTTTCCTCGCCGCCACTCTCCGCTATCCCCCAGCGTGAACGAAATACAACAGAAAAGACAAAGGTGTACACCGCGAGCATTAGTAAGGGATTGAGAAACGACCACCCCAAACCAAGGAATGATCCCTTATAGCGACCGATCACCTCTCGCCTTGTCATTTGAGCAATAAGCTGGCGATTCACCCACAAACTACGTAGCAGTGATCCAATCGTAATCGGTTGGGGGGCATGAGGATTCATGGCCTACCTCTCACGTCGCCCTGCAGATCGTATTCCATATAGGTATTGATAATGGCTCTCCTCAAACCTGACGTTTAACCTTTCCGAGCGGAGCTTGGATAGGCCGTCTTGGGGTCACACGTATAAGACAGCCTATGGCCGAGATTAAAAGACCCAGTGATTTGACAAAACCGCTGGGCGGGCTGCTCAGCAATGAGAAACCGAATTGATATTCATCTTAGGCAGACTTGGACGTTTGAATGCACAGTGCGTTGCCATCGGTTTGTCATTCACCCTCCGCGACTCTCTTTTCACCGGCACCGAACAACAGGATCAAGCCCAACATCATGACTAACGGTATCGTCGCAAATAAATACCTGAAATCCGAAGCAATGCTCGTCGGTAGAAAGGACCCGTACATCAAGACTGTGGCCAGTGCAATCACGCCACCAATCGCTTTAACTGGCCCCGGAGAAATCTTGAGCGCGCCCACAGCCACAATCACTATAAGCGACAACATCCAGAAAGCGTGACGGTAAATCGGCCAACTGAAAAAAGACACGGCCATGTCATAAACTACTTGAGCTCTTGACGTGGTTCCTGGCCTCACATGGGCTGCAGTCAGGTACTCAGGGTTGCCTTCAACTCCGACAAAGACCGGCAGAGTGCCATTTAGTCCTCGTAGCCCCAGCAAAGTCGCGTAGGTCGTTAAACGGTGCTCCAAATAGGCGCCCGGATTTTGCTTCACCATCACCCACCATTCATGCCGGAGCGTTTCGCTGGGTATGGAAGCGAACCAAGCACGAACAACCGGATTCAGATCAAGAAAGTCAATCCTGGCCGGGTCGTAGGCGGACTTGATTGCAGAAAGCTGCTCTTGCGTCACAGGGAGTGCCATCTCGGCAGGGGGAAGCTTTGAGTTACTGACAATGCCGGCAAGATCAAACTGTATGATGCTGCGAAAGCCCACAGAACTGGCGCGATCACCGGCGCCTTTCACCGACGATGCGACCTGGTGCTGAATGCCCAGAACAACACTCACGAATAAAACAATGATCACTGACGAAGCCAGAACTTTCTTAGTCGGCCTGAAGGAATAAACGGCGACCATAAGTGACAGTAAGAGGATCGGTGCCATGAAAACCCCTTGCTGACGAGCCTGGTATCCGGCAGCTAGCAAGACTATCGACAAGCCGATACAGCAATAACGACGCAGAGGCGAACCTACGGTTGCCGCGATCGCAAATGCACACGCCGCTGTTAACAATGACGCGAAAAGCACATCTTTCCAGACAATTCCCACATAAATGAAAACAATCGGATTCATGATCAGCAAGAACGCAATAACGACCCGCCATGTAGGGATAGTATTAAGGCCTTGAGCAGCGCGCACTTGCAGCATTGTTAAGGTGACAACGGCAAAGGCCCCATAAAGAAGAACCGAATTGATCATCACAAACAACGCAGCCGAAAGCTCCCCACCCCCCATCCACCTGAGCAGGGCCGACATGAACGGCGGCCCCCAACTTACGGACTGCCCGAGGCTGGCTTCGTAAAGTTGGATGCTCGTGTCCATCGACATCTGCCCCGGGGCATGTATCGCAATGGCAGCGCATGCAAGAACGAAGGTGAGCAAAACAACGAGGCGGCTCACAGGGCTCGAATTGACAGTCACCAGCGCAGACAACTTGCTTTGACTTGTCACGGCGCGCCGTTGGTTAACATCTATAATTGACATTGCGTCCAGTCCTGTTCAGCGGGCAGAATCATCGGGAAATACGCTTCATGATTCCTGGAACACCTTCCGTGCGAAGCACTTCCCACGCACGCTTGGCCAACAACACTCCGTGACGAGGGTCGTCCAGTACTTGACCCAAATGCTCACGCACACGGCTGGAACTGAAGACAACCGGTACCCCACCTGCTTGATAACCCGGCGTCAACGCAGACGTCACCCGAAGCATCTCCGCTGCAGAAGTGGCTGGATCAAAAAGTGCCGGGAACTCCACACGCCCCTGGGATTCCCACCACGCGAGGTAACCGCCGCCTTCGGTTGCAAAAGGATCAGGAAAGGTTTGCTGCAGGTCCAGTCGCTCTCGATAAATGAGGCGTGCGGCCTTGGGAATAGCAGTACCGTCTGCAAAACGAGAGAACGCCCACGGCACTTGGCTTAAAGGATCCTTGCCCAGGTCAGCAATAGTCTCCGTATACCAATTGATCAACGCATGTGCCGTTGGCTGGTTAGCTGCGTTTTTCCACGCCATGGTCCGATGCGCACCACTGTCAAACCCTGTGAAGTGATAGAAGCCGAGAGGCTGTCCATCCACCATGACGTTATCCGGTAATTCACCTGTAATTTGTCGAGTCGTAATGTTCCACGGGGCGACGTTCAGACGCGAAGTTCGCAGGATGCATACACCCTCGAAAAAAGCCGGTACCAGATCGATCCAACGCTGATCAGTAAACAAGCCGTTGTGAATTTCAGCGCGGCAGAAATAATAAAGACGGTCTGACCACCATCTCGCGAACTGTTTACCTATTTCCGTTGGCGCAACGGCAAGGAAGCCCAGGTTATAAATGCCGTGTTTCAGGCTGGAGATCTCGTTATCCATGATGGCGGCTAACGTTGGCTCTGGAGTGACCTGGTGAGGCGTCAGAGCGATATTTGAATGCTGGATAGCTTCCAGCACATCATGCAGAGGTGAAAAAAGTACAGTATCTGGATCAAGGTAGATGACCCCGGCACAATCTGGACGATCAAGCAGTCGTGCCAGGAGGAACGGCTTGATGGCTGTCGACAACTCTACGATCGTGTGACAAAACGCCCAGCCATTTGCATTCGGAATATCCAGGCTGCTGATCGGGTGAATTTCATCAAACGGCTCTGCGGAAAGATCCAGACCGGCGGGCACTTCATCCGACAGAGCCAAATGCACGACCCAATCAGGATGGAATTTTTTGATCGACTCTACCAATGCTCGAACTTTCGGAATGTAGTTACAGGCGGCACTGGTGTAAACGTGTATTTTTTTCAAGAAATGACCTTAATACTTAAAGGGTGAAGAGAACGCTCAAAAGCCAGGATATCCTCAAGCAAGCTTGGGCCATCCTGCCGCGTCGCGATATAGCCGGTTTCAAGACTGCGAACCAGGTCAGCTTGAGCCCCCAGGTCCAGGCAGATCAGCGGTAGCTTCATCGACAGTATTTCATGCGCGACAAATGAGAATGTTTCAGGGCAAATTGAAGGCAGAAAAGCCATGCTGATGCCATGCTTTTCAACGATTTTGGGTAAATCGTCTTGTGCATAGGGGCCTGTTTCTTTCACCACTTCCGGGTGGCATGGCGCGTCGACACTTCCCACGACGACGATTCGCACCGGCGCGCCCACTTGATGAATCGCCGCCGCCAGATCTTGCAGGATGCCTGCGCCCTTGTGGTGGGAGATCGAACCTATTACTCCAATCGTCAGATACTTTCGCGGCGGTGCGGGGACGCTAACTTCGCGAAGGGGCTCCACATAATGAGGAAAGAGCTTCGCGCGTCCCCCGATCCCCGGGTAGGCACGCTCAAGTAACGTACAAGAAGATTGTGAAAAGCAGCGAATTTCGTCGGCCGCATCCAGCAGCTCTCCCCACATTTCACGCCAACGTACGATCGAGCGCTCCCCCGTTAGGGAGACGAATCCGTCCGGATGATTGCTCAAACAGGCATTGCAGCGCGACACAGACGGTATGCCGCAATATTGCCCACCATCGTCGAGCAGGAAATGCGAAGGGCAAACAAGGAAGTACTCATGTATGGCCACGATCAGGCTGGCATTGGTCCGTTGCTTCAACGCCAGCATGAACGTTCTAAGGCTTTGCGGATGCGGAAAAGATACGGCGCAGTTGAAAAACACTTGCTTAAGATCCATGCGCACCAGCAACTCGACAAAGCTGTCCAAGCTGGGCAATTGGCATGAATAGGTTCCGCTGCGGTCTCGTACTTCCACAAAAGTCTGCATGGAAGAAACGCGAAAACTAAGCAATATCACGGTATCGCCCGAGGATCGCCAATCAGTAACCACGCGCTCGCGAAACAGATTGGCTCCGCCTCCCATCGAATGATCGATCACCAGGCGGCATGGGCGGTTTTTCAGACGTGCCGCGAGAGCAGTCTCGTCAGAGTTCACCAGCGTAGGGTTTCGCCCACGATATCGAAGGCACTTTCTGACCAGCGTCTTGATACTTCCTCGACGCAGATAGGCCCAGGCTCGCTTAGCGAGATACAGACTCTGCGACACTTCAGTACTTTGCACTGCGTCGTGTGCTGGCAAAGCAAGCTCATGACGAGCTATCACGCCAGCGCGCATTTCAAAAACGAGTTCACACCTTTCGGGCGCCTCAGCTCCCCACCCGGCGATTACCATATAACCAGAGTTGGCCGCCTGGGCGTTACCAGGGAACGCTGCGGCAACGTCTTCCCGCGACCGGCCCAAGGATACTGCAACGCGCTCAAGCCGCCCCCCCGCAAAATGCATATGAAGGTAGGCCTGAACAATTACATGTTCATGATCCAGAGCCCATCCGAATCCGAACAGGCCATGGGGATGGCGTACGAGATGGTCTGTCTGACAGATTAACGTTGTCGATAGTACTTCTTGGGTGCTGCCATACTGCAGGCTGGGATCAACTACATCCATGTATATCGGTTCCACTATCAACTCACTACCACAACGGTTCTTTGACATAAGCCAAAGCCACCTACTTAATTTGAGGGTCCAGCGTCGCGTTTTGCAATGACTCCGCTACACCTACTGGCGTCATCTCTCTACGCGACACCAGTAAATATGCGCGTTCCAACGCGTCCTGTTGCTCCTGTACGATTCGTTCAGCGTGAGCCAGAGCATCCGAGGTTTGGATAAGCTGAGCATTGAGTTTCTGCATCTCTGCCAAACGCTCAAAAGCAAGTCTCTCTGCTTCCAGTAAGCCTGCTTGCATCGCATCTCTTTGCTGGAATGCCTGCTGTTGCTCAACGACGATGCCTTCGGCGCGGGAAAGCGCGGCACTCATTTCGATCAACTGAGCATCGAGCTTTTGTATATGTTCCAAACGTTCAATCGCGATCAACTCAGCCCCACGGAACAGAGCATAGGCGTCGTTTTGACGCTCGAGCGCAGCCTGTTGATCCGACACGATGTGCTCAGCACGGTCAAGCGCGGCACTGGTTTGACTCAATTGGGCATCAAGCCTATTTATGTGCTCCAAACGCTCAACCGCAAGTGTTTCGGCGTCGCGAAGACGGCAATCAAGCGCTTCTATTTGCGCTGATGCTTCTCGCTGAAATTGAGATTCAGCCAACGGCGAGTGCGCGCCCGTGGCCTGGTCGACGGGCTCGCTACCGAGCTGCTCGTTTGCACACTCAAGCGTCGACCGCTGTTCCAACACAATCAGTTCAGCGCGGGCCAGAGCATCACTGGTCTGAATAAGCTGAGTATCGAGTCTCTGCATCTCATCCAGACGTTCGACTGCCAATTTTTCAGCCATTGCCAATCCCTCACTCAAAGCAACAATTCGGGACTCTAAGGTCGAAAGCTGCCGATCATCCTTGTAAAACGCTTGTACTGACAAAAGTTTCGGGATGATATCACGCTGAAATTCAGATGTTATACGAATCCACTGAGCACTCTCTCGAAAGGCCCTGGGGGTCATGCCCTCCTCGATAGCACCATGCACAGCCTCATAAGCTCTCAGAACTAGCCCCGGGAGGCTCAGATGTCGGGCGTCCGAGCCATGGGATAATGTTGGTGCAATGAAGTCGCCGGCGAAGCGCTCAACGGTGTCTTGGGCGGGTGTCAACTTAAGCCAGCTCGCGACGTCTGAAAGAAAGTCGGCCGGTTGCAAAAGCAAATGATCGAATGCGAAAAATCGCATGTCTTCAGCGTTATCTAAGTATTCCAAGGCCCCAAGCAAATGTGTCATCCACAGCCAGGCCCCACGCTCAACGGAAATGCCATCACGTCGAGCCAGCGAATGCACTACCTCAGCTGGATGACGCACCACTAACATCAGCTGCGGCTTGACCTCCAACTGCGAGAACACTCTCCCCCAAAAAGGGGCCAACTGACACATCCGTGGGTCTTTGAATCCCCAGGCAGGCGCGTCGCCAAACAAACCTCGGACCAGCTCGACAGCTTCACCGACATATGCCTCCCATTGCCCTCCACTCCCCAACACTGGAGGCAAGGGGGAGTCCCAGCGGCAGTTCTGCAAGGCAAGCAGCCTGTTATTGAACTCGACAACCTGGCGCTCTTCGAAATACCCCTTGGGATTCCATTCGTCGCCTTGATACAAAGAACTTCCCATACTCAGGCCGAGCTGCTCAAGCCCCGCAGCGATAGCGCTGGTGCCACTGCGATGCATCCCCAGAACGATCACTACATTTTTATTCGCGTCAACTGGATGCATTATCGAACACTCTAATATTGGCTAACTTGAAAACAGGGACCGGGACAGTTCTAGCACTCAAGTGCCTATCTATGATCGCAAAAGCAGAGCGTAGCGCCCTCGAAAATCACCGAAAATTGGCCGTCGCCAACGACGTGCTGACCAAAGCTCATCCGCTGAATGTGCGGATTTACGCTCGAGAGAATTCAGAGCTTCTTCATTATAGTTGCCAGCAGAAGCCCCAAATTCCCCAGCAGGGTTTGCCGGTAAAGTCCCGCCAACCAGACACCAGAGATTCTGCGAAAGACGGTCTGCGTCCGTGCTTGCTTGAAGCACTCAAGCGTCCCTTGATTTTGCTTGCACAAACGGTGTTGCATGGCATCGAGGGCCCGGATGTTCTGGTCATTCCATTCATGGAAACGCCCTTGAAAAACCATCCGCAATCGAACTAATCGTGCCGCCCAACCAGCATTACTACCAATCACATTCTCAGCATGCTGACGATATTTCATCTTAGGCTGCGGATCATAGTGAACACGTCCGCCTGCCCCCGAGATCAACTGATAAAGCCACCAGTCGTGAGCAGGCACACTCAGGTCGTAGCCCGCCTCGCACAACAGCGCACGAGCGGCTTTGTTGAAAACCATCGTGTTCCCCCCCGCAATACTCTGAACCAGTGCATTGCCAAAACCGGGAGCGAGTCGAAAACGCGGCGAATAGCCGAGATGCACGCCCGTTTCGCTGATCAACTGAGTACGACCGCAATAAAGCGCAGGCACATGGGTTGGCACGGTTCGCAACCACGCCAGCGCCACCTCCAGCTTGTCCTCGCTCCAGATGTCGTCTTGATCGGACCAGGCAAAGAAATCTGCATCATCCACTCGATAGGTCAACGAGAGGAAATTGGCAGCGTATCCTCTCTTAGGCCCCATCATTATTCCCAGGCGAGCATGACCCCAGCGGCGACCGTAGTCTTCCAACAGCGAAAGGGTTCCATCCTGAGAACCGTCGTCCGACACCATCAACGTCCAGTTGGAATGGGTCTGCCGTTCAAACGAGTCAAGCTGCTCTGCAAGGAATGCCTGGCCGTTGTACGTACACATCAATACGACAACTTTTGCTTCGCAAACATCGCTTGGTTGAAGACGAGAAGGACTATGCAATGTAGTAATAGACACAAATATCCCGCTGCAACGCACTTACTCGCCTGTAGGAATCTGCGGTATGTGCCCTAAGAAAGCTGGAATTATTGCAGTTATATTCAGAACGTACAATCTTGTATCACAACCAATGGTCGGGCGTAATAGTCAGGCCTGGCACGGCCCGGAAGGCTGCATGGCACACACCTTGAAGCTAGAGCGCCTGAAAGGTGAAAATCGCCGGCTTAACCCACCCAGAAATATCCATCGGGTTATTACTAAGACGTTACTCGTGAAAGAATTTTTGTGCTATGGGCTATATGACTAACTTGGCGCCAAGGAACAGTGACAGCATGGCCTGTAAGAAAGTTCACTAATTACAGCCAAGCACGTACTTAACTTTTGATCGATATGGCTCATTAACATCATTCGAGCTTCTGAGTTTTAATTCCCTATATAGCCGCACGCCCATTGACCCCTATCAATAAACGCTCGAGCCTACCCGTTGAGCACTGGAATGGTGCCGCCATCCGCGTCACTATGCGCTCATCGCTTGCAGGACCACCCGCTCTCAAAAAAAATTGGACGTCTCACGTTGTCAGGTGAGCCCCCCCCCATCCACACTGGAGCAAGGATGAAGACCCAGACCATCGCAATTATTGGTGCAGGCTTTTGCGGCTCGACGCTAGCAGTGCGTTTACTGCGTAATCCAACCGGCGCGCGACAGAAAATCCTGTTGATTAGCCGGCCTGGCGCAATTGCGCGTGGCATTGCCTATGGAACCCGCTCTTACGCGCATCTACTCAACGTCCCCGCGGGCAGAATGAACGCCCTGAGTGACGATGAAGACAGTTTCTATGCGTTCGCCAAGAACCATGATTCCAACATCACGTCCGGATCCTTTGTGCAAAGACGCCTTTACGGTGACTATTTGGAGTCATTGTTGAGCAACGCCTCGCAAAACGCAGCTAAAGGTTGCGAACTGCACAATGTCATCGGCGAGGTTGTTGAGGTGATACCCAACGCAGAGCGTGATGGGGCGCGCTTAATCATGAACAACGGCGATCATTTGGAGGTCGACAAGGTCGTCTTGAGTATCGGCAGCTGCGCCCGCCAAAAACCGTCCAGCGCAGCAGGGCACCAACTGTTTTACGCAAACCCGCGCTACATACATGACCCCTGGAAAGCCGACGCACTCAGCAATGTCGGCTCGGACGCCCCCATTTTTCTCATCGGTAGCGGACTGACGATGCTGGACGTCGTGCTTGACCTGCGTGACCGTGGGCATCAGGGAATGATTTATGCCGTATCTCGTCGAGGCCTCGCCCCACAACCTCATCGGGTGCTGAACGCACGCCCTTCTTATGATGAACACCTGTCCCGACGAATGTTAGACAACTGCACGATCCGTCACTATCTGCGCACAGTCCGTGACGCAATCATGCACCAAGCGCGTACCGGGGGGGACTGGAGGGACGTCATCGGCGGGCTCAGGTCAACCACGGCTCAACTATGGCATGCACTGCCCATTATCGAGCGACAGCGCTTTTTGCGTCATGTGCGCCCGTACTGGGATACTCATCGCCACCGTTGCGCCCCACAGCCAGGAGCACGCCTGCAGGCCGAGATCGCCAGCGGCAAACTCAAACTTTTTGCGGGACGGGTAACCGGCTACACCCCCAATGAAGATCATGTCAGTGTAAGTTTTCAACGCCGGGGCACCTGCATCCAGGACAGCATTGAAGTCGGCGCAGTGATCAACTGTACGACACCGGCATTTGACCTGCGAGAATTGGACGACCCCTTACTGGAATCACTGCGAATCGGCGGCCTGCTGATTCCGGACGCACTTGGAACAAGCATGGCCATCGCCCCTTCCGGCGCCCTGGTAGGGTGTGACGGGACAGAATCAAGCTGGCTGTATTACGTCGGCCCCTTCCTCCAGGCACGTGACTGGGAAGCGACGGCTGTACCGGAATTACGCGAATACGTGAAATCCCTGGCCGAGACACTGAGCCAGTAGCCCCTCCGGCCTGGCCCTCCTGCGCCCACAACGACGCAGGAGGGCACGCGTCCCTAACCTTTGCGAAACACAAACACCAACCCAACAATGATCAACCCCATCCCCAACACGCTCAGCATCGCGAGCCTGTTGCCAAAGATCAGGTAGTCCATCACCGCCGTCACCGCCGGTACCAGGTAAAACAGACTGGTGACGTTCACCAGGTTGCCTCGGGCGATCAGGCGGTACAGCAGTAGCGTTGCCAGCAACGATACCACCAGCCCCATCCACAGCACCGGCAGGTAAAAGCTGCTGCTGTATTCAAAGTGGAACGGCTGAAAGGGCACGAATACCGAACACAGCAGCAGCCCCGCCAGGTACTGCACCGGCAGCGTGCCCAAGGGGTTGTCGGTGATGCGCTTCTGCATGATCGAGCCGAAGGTCATGCTGGCCAGGGCCAACAGCCCGAACAGCATGCCCGCCAGGGACATGCCGGACAGACCGATGCCTTGATACACCACCATGATCAGCCCCGCCAACCCGAGGCCCAGCCCGAACACGCGGCGCAGCGAACGCTGGCGTTCCATCAGCACCACGGTGAGGATCGGCTGTACGCCCATGATGGTTGCCATCACGCCGGGGGTGACGCTCAGGTCCAGGGCCAACAGATAGAAAATCTGGTAGGCCCCCAATAACACCAACCCCGTCGCCGCTGCGTACAACAGCGGCTTGCCGGGGCGCGGCAGTTTCAGCTTGAGGATCGGTATCAGCACCATCAGGCCCGCGAGAGCGATGGCAAAGCGGATGAGCAGAAACGCGAAGGGGGACGCGTGGGCCAGGCCCCATTTGGAGAAGATCGCCCCGCTGCTCCACAGCAGGACAAACAGGCTCGTCGACGCCGCCGCGGCCACGGATTGTTTCGAAAGAACAGACATGGTTACCACCTGTAATCAGGCAAAAAAGCCGACTCAGCAAAAGCTGAAGTTCAAGGTTTTTTCAGGCGGGCAGACGGGAACAGCAATCAGCTGATCAGCCCGAAATACCAACACCCGGCGGTGATACGACTGCGTACACCGGCGTGCTGCTGACAGGTGGGGGGTAGTGACTGATCTGCACAGGCTGCTTTTCTCCGCACGGCTCGACCGCAGCGTTGACCGCTGAATCGACTACTGCTGTGCGCTGGAGAGCTGACATGGGCTGATCTTGTGTGAAGGGATGAAGAGACTCGGACTATAACCAGCCGTTGATAGGTTTTGCAATCACCCTGAATGGCGGAGTTTTCATGTGGGCCCTGTGAGATGGCTCGCTATAATGCCGCCCAGATTTTTCCAAGGACTCCCCATGATCGCATTGCCCTGGCTGTACCTGGCGCTTCTTTCCATCGGCTATCTGCTGGCCTTGATCTACGGGCAGCTGGGGGCGCTGGCAGGCGTGTCCATCGCCCTGCTGCTGATCGCCGCCTACGCCGTACGCCAGCAACGCACGCCGTGGGCGCGCTACCTGGGTCACGGGCTGTTTATCGTATTGGCCCTGGGCCTGGCGATGCACTGGTTGCCCGGTTTCTACAACGGACGTGGCATTGCGCCGCAACGCCTCACGGACGATGCCGTGCCCTTCTCGATGTACCTGAACCAGGACAAACCGCTGATTGGCTTCTGGCTGCTGCTGGCCTGCCCGTGGATTGTGGCGCGGCGTTCGCTGCGTTTATCGATCTGCGTGGCCGCCCTCGCCTTGACGCTCACCGCCATCGCGGCCTTGGGCGGCGCCGCCTTGCTGGGGATGATCACCTGGGCGCCGAAATGGCCGGAACAGGCCTGGTTATGGGTGCTGAATAATTTGCTGCTGGTGACTCTTGTCGAAGAAGCGCTGTTTCGTGGTTATGTCCAAGGCGGCTTGAGCAGGCGCTTCAAGCACCTGCCCTATGGAGAAAACCTCGCGTTGCTGCTGGCATCCCTGCTATTTGGCCTGGTGCACTTTGGGGCAGGCTGGCATTGGGTACTGCTGGCGAGCATTGCAGGCGTCGGTTATGGCCTCGCTTATCGCTTTGGCGGACTGGGTGCAGCCATTGCCACGCACTTTGGCCTGAATCTGCTTCACTTCGGGTTGTTTACCTACCCGATGCTGGCCAGCTGATTATTACAAAATTAAGCTAAATAAAAGCCCGCTGCGGCCGACAACCCTTGAAAGCCTTGCGGATTGAACAATCATGCGTAATAACCAACCCGTTACCCAGCGCGAACGTACCTTCCCCGCTCAGCAACGGTTGATCTCCACCACAGATGCCAAAGGCGTGATCACCTACTGCAACGACGCTTTCGTCGAGATCAGTGGGTTCTCCCGCGACGAACTGGTGCGTGCCCCGCACAACCTGGTGCGTCACCCGGATGTGCCGCCGGCGGTGTTCGCGCACATGTGGTCCACGCTCAAACAAGGCTTGCCATGGATGGGCATCGTCAAGAACCGCTGCAAGACCGGTGATCATTACTGGGTTAACGCCTACGTGACGCCCGTTTTCGAAGGCAATCAGGTGGTCGGCTACGAATCGGTGCGCATCAAGCCCACCGCCGAGCAGATCCGCCGTGCCGAAGCGCTCTACCACCGCATCAACCAGGGCAAGTCGGCGATCCCCCAACGGGACAAGTGGCTGCCGGTGTTGCAGGACTGGCTGCCGTTTATCCTGGTGAGCCAATTGAGCTTCATGATTGGTGCGTCGCTGAACTCCCACTGGGGCTTTGCCCTGGCGGCGGGGTTGTCGGTGCCGTTGGGCCTGCTGGGCCTGAGTTGGCAACAGCGCGGCCTCAAACGCTTGCTGCGCCTGGCTGAGCAGACCACGTCCGACCCGTTGATCGCGCAGATGTACACCGACAGCCGTGGCGCCCAGGCGCGTCTGGAAATGTCGATCCTCAGCCAGGAGGCACGTCTGAAGACTTGCCTGACGCGCTTGCAGGACACCGCCGAACACCTCAACGACCAAGCCGCGCAGTCCAACACCCTGGCGCATAACAGCTCCAGTGGCCTGGAACGCCAGCGCGTCGAGACCGAACAGGTGGCGACCGCAGTCAATCAGATGGCAGCCACCACGCAGGAAGTCGCCAGCCACGTGCAGCGTACCGCCGATGCGACCCAGGAGGCTAACCGCCTGACCGGTCGCGGCCGCGATATCGCCGGGGAAACCCGCGAGGCGATCCAGCGTCTGTCAGTGGCCGTGGGCGAGACCGGTGTGACCGTCACCCAACTGGCCAAGGACAGCGATGAAATCGGCGGCGTGGTCGATGTGATCAAAGGCATTGCCGACCAGACCAACCTGCTGGCACTCAACGCCGCCATCGAAGCGGCCCGTGCCGGCGAGATGGGCCGTGGTTTTGCGGTCGTCGCCGACGAAGTCCGTCAACTGGCACAGCGCACCGCTGAATCAACCGGGCAGATCCATGCCTTGATCGCCAAGCTGCAGCAGACCGCTGCCGCCGCCGTGCAAACCATGGACGCCGGGCATCGCCAGGCCGAAGAAGGCGTGGCGCGGGTGATGGAGGCCGATCAGGCGTTGGTGGGCATCAGTGAAGCGGTGGCGCATATCACCGACATGACTACCCAGATCGCGGCAGCGACCGAAGAGCAAAGCTCGGTGGCAGAAGAGATCAGCCGTAATATCAGTACGATTGCGCTGTTGGCGGACCAGACGTCGGAACAGGCGATGAACTCGGCGCAGTTGAGTGAAGAGCTGACCCATACGGCGAATACCCAGTATTCGCTGGTGGAGCGGTTTAACCGGTAGACCGCTTTCGCGAGCAAGGCCGCTCCCACATGTTGATGTGTGAATGCATTCAAATGTGGGAGCGGGCTTGCTCGCGAAGGGTCCCTAACAGGCGCCGAGAAACTCAGCGACCTTCGCCGCTGCAGCCGCCAAATGCTGCTCATGCGTAAACCCCGAGGCCTTCAACGGCTTCAAATCATGATCCCCCGCCACCAACCACATCACCTCGATGCTCGGCGATAACACATACCCCTCCACCGTCGCCCGATTCCCCAGGGCATCGCGCTCGCCCTGCACAATCAAGGTCGGCGTCTTCAACCCAGCCAGATGCTCAGTGCGTGGTTTCTCCGGTTTACCCGGCGCATAGAACGGATACCCCAGGCACACCAACCCATCGGCGCCCACTTCATCAGCCAACAAACTGGCCATGCGCCCGCCCATGGACTTGCCGCCAATGGCCAGTGTCCCAGCGACATGACGTCGCACCTCGGTAATCACCTCGCGCCAGGCTTCCAGCAGTTTCGGTGCCGGGTTCGGCGGGCGCTTGCCGCCGTCGACACGGCGTTGAGCCATGTAGGGAAACTCGAAGCGCAACACGCTGACCCCATGCCCGGCAAGGCGTGCAGCCATGTCGTTCATGAAGGATGAGTCCATCGGTGCACCAGCGCCGTGGGCCAGGATCAGCGTCACAGGTTCACGTCCCGCAACCGTCGACGCGACATCCCACAACCAGCCGTGTTCCCGCACACACTGCGCCCATTGATCCCCGTCAATACTGGCCTTGTGCTCTTTGCCCATGCTTGCCTCGCTATTCAGTCTGCCTATAACTCCAGCCCAAGTGCCGCACTTGCTTGGGTTGAACCGTGGATGGGGAACCATGAACACTACTTTAAGTACCGCCTATAACTACAAGGTGGTCCGCCAATTCGCCATTATGACGGTGGTGTGGGGCATCGTCGGCATGGGGCTCGGGGTTTTTCTCGCCGCCCAATTGGTCTGGCCTGCACTCAACTTCGACTTGCCTTGGACCAGCTTCGGCCGCCTGCGCCCGTTGCACACCAACGCGGTGATCTTCGCCTTCGGCGGCTGCGCGCTATTCGCCAGCTCTTTCTACTCGGTACAACGCACCTGCCAAACCCGGCTGTTCGCGCCGAAGATCGCCGCGTTCTGCTTCTGGGGCTGGCAGTTGGTCATCCTGTTGGCCGCGATCAGCTTGCCGCTGGGCTACACCAGTTCCAAGGAATACGCCGAGCTGGAATGGCCGATCGACATCCTCATCACCATCGTCTGGGTGGCCTACGCCATCGTGTTCTTCGGCACGGTGATGAAGCGCAACACTAAGCACATCTACGTCGGCAACTGGTTCTTCGGTGCGTTCATCATCACCGTGGCGATCCTGCATATCGTCAACAACCTGGAAATCCCGGTCAGCCTGACCAAGTCCTACTCCCTCTACGGCGGTGCGACGGATGCCATGGTGCAGTGGTGGTACGGGCATAACGCGGTAGGCTTTTTCCTCACCGCCGGCTTCCTCGGCATGATGTATTACTTCGTGCCCAAGCAGGCCGAGCGTCCGGTGTATTCCTATCGCTTGTCCATTGTGCACTTCTGGGCGCTGATCACCCTGTACATCTGGGCCGGCCCACACCACTTGCACTACACCGCGCTGCCTGACTGGGCACAGTCCCTGGGCATGGTGATGTCGCTGGTGCTGCTGGCACCGAGCTGGGGCGGCATGATCAACGGCATGATGACCTTGTCGGGTGCCTGGCATAAATTGCGCAGCGACCCGATCCTGCGCTTCCTTGTCGTCTCCCTGGCCTTCTACGGCATGTCGACGTTCGAAGGCCCGATGATGGCGATCAAGACCGTCAACGCCCTCTCCCACTACACCGACTGGACCATTGGCCACGTACACGCTGGCGCCCTCGGTTGGGTGGCGATGATCTCCATCGGCGCGCTGTACCACATGATCCCGAAAGTCTTCGGCCGCGAGCAGATGTACAGCCTCGGCCTGATCAACGCGCACTTCTGGCTGGCCACCATCGGCACCGTGCTCTACATCGCCTCGATGTGGGTCAACGGCATCGCCCAGGGCCTGATGTGGCGTGCAATCAACGAAGACGGCACCTTGACCTACTCCTTCGTCGAAACCCTGGTGGCCAGCCACCCTGGTTTCATCGTGCGGCTGGTGGGCGGTGCGGTGTTCCTCTGCGGCATGTTCCTGATGGCTTACAACACCTGGCGCACCGTGCGTTCGGCGCAGCCCGTCGAAGCCACCACCACTGCGCAGCTGGCCTGAGGAGTCTGTGATGAAACACGAAACGATTGAAAAGAACGTCGGCCTGCTGATGCTGCTCATGGTGCTGGCCGTGAGCATCGGCGGCCTGACCCAGATCGTCCCGCTGTTCTTCCAGGACGTCACCAATAAACCGGTGGAAGGCATGAAGCCCTACACCGCGCTGCAATTGGAAGGCCGTGACATCTACATCCGCGAAGGCTGCGTACAGTGCCACTCGCAGATGATCCGCCCGTTCCGCGCCGAGACCGAACGCTATGGCCACTACTCGGTGGCGGGCGAAAGCGTGTGGGACCACCCGTTCCTGTGGGGCTCCAAGCGCACCGGCCCGGACCTGGCACGCGTCGGCGCCCGCTACTCGGACGACTGGCACCGCGCGCACTTGTACAACCCGCGCAACGTGGTGCCCGAGTCGAAAATGCCGGCCTACCCGTGGCTGGTCACCGCCGCCGTCGACAGCAGCCACACCGAGACCAAGTTGAACGTGATGCGCACCCTCGGCGTGCCGTACACCGACGACGACATCAATGGTGCCGTGGCCAGCCTCAAGGGCAAGACCGAGATGGATGCACTGGTCTCGTACCTGCAAGTGCTCGGCACTGCCATCAAGAGCAAGAGGTGAGCCATGGGATTTGAATTCGATGCGGGCACCATCCGCGGCCTCGGCACGCTGGTGGTTGCTATCGCCTTTATCGGCCTGTCGTTGTGGGTGTTCAACAACCGGCGCAATGCGGAATTCGAGCAGGCGCGCCTGCTGCCCTTCGCCGATGAACCTTCTCCATCCGACGCTCAAGAAGAGCCTGCAATAAGGAGCACTCGGCCATGACCCTATTCTGGAGTACATGGATCTGCGTACTGACCCTCGGCAGCCTGATCGGCCTGACCTGGCTTTTGGTCGGCACCCGCAAGGGCGAGACCAAGGGCAGCGTCGACCAGACCATGGGCCACGCCTTCGACGGCATCGAGGAATATGACAACCCCCTGCCCCAGTGGTGGTTCATGCTGTTCGCCGGCACCCTGGTGTTTGCGGTCGGCTACCTGATCCTCTACCCGGGCCTGGGCAACTGGAAAGGCGTGTTGCCAGGCTATCAAGACGGCTGGACCCAGACCAAGGAATGGGACAAGGAAATGGCCAAGGCCGATGCCAAGTTCGGGCCGATCTTCGCCAAGTTCTCGGCCATGCCCGTGGAAGAAGTCGCCAAAGACCCGCAAGCGCTGAAAATGGGCGGTCGCCTGTTTGCCTCCAACTGCGCGGTGTGCCACGGCTCGGACGCCAAGGGCGCGTTTGGTTTCCCGAACCTGGCGGACAACATCTGGCGCTGGGGCGGTTCGGCCGAGGCAATCAAGACCACCATCCTGAACGGCCGTCATGCCGCGATGCCGGCCTGGGGTGACATGCTCGGCGATGAAGGTGTGAAAAACGTCGCCGCCTATGTGCGTCACGACGTGGCCAAGCTGCCCCTGCCGGCTGACAGCACTGCCGACCTGGCGGCTGGCCAAACGGCGTTCAACACCACCTGTGTTGCCTGCCACGGTCCGGAAGGCCACGGCATGGAAGCCATGGGTGCGCCCGACCTGACCAAACCGGCCGGCTACATCTATGGCACCAGCCTCGCGCAGTTGCAGCAGACCATCCGTCACGGCCGCCAAGGCCAGATGCCGGCGCAGGAAGTGCTGCAAGGCAATGACAAGGTGCACCTGTTGGCCGCCTACGTTTACAGCCTATCCCACAACGCTGATGGCGCAACGCCAGAAAGCCAGCCCGAGTAACCCCTGAACTGCCGCCCCACCATGGGGCGGCAGCTCGACTTCGCACGCGACCAAGTGTCACACCCTTCCAAAGCCCACCTTTCCCCCCCTCACTTTCGGGTCTACGCTTGTTCCCAAAGCGGACCAATCCTGGCGTACGCGACGGCATTCGTTGCGACCCCAAAATTTTCCTGTCCACTCGATCAGCTTTTGATTTCGAATTTTGTCCTTACGCCAAACATGGAAAGGGCGCAGAATCTGGCGTGGAACGCATTGATACAGGTCAGCCATTGCGTTGCAATGGCCCCTCGCTTTCTACATACTTGCGGCCGATTTTACCTATAAAAAAACCTAAACCGTGGAACCTTAGAATGAGCACAGCAATCAGTCCGACTGCTTATAACTATAAGGTAGTCCGCCAGTTCGCCATCATGACGGTGGTCTGGGGGATCCTTGGCATGGGGCTCGGGGTGTTCATCGCCTCGCAACTGGTTTGGCCGGAATTGAATTTCGGTTTGCCATGGACAACCTTTGGCCGCCTGCGCCCGCTGCACACCAACCTGGTGATCTTCGCCTTCGGCGGATGTGCATTGTTTGCCACCTCCTACTATGTCGTGCAGCGAACCTGCCAGACGCGACTGATCTCCGACAGCCTCGCGGCCTTCACCTTCTGGGGTTGGCAAGCGGTCATCGTCGGCGCCATCGTCACCCTGCCGCTGGGGTACACCACCACCAAGGAATACGCCGAGCTGGAATGGCCCATCGCCATTTTGCTCGCCATCGTGTGGGTGACCTATGCCGTGGTGTTCTTCGGCACCATCGTCAAGCGCAAGACCAAGCACATCTATGTGGGCAACTGGTTCTACGGCGCGTTCATCCTGGTGACGGCGATGCTGCACATCGTCAACCACGCCTCGTTGCCGGTCAGCCTGTTCAAGTCCTACTCGGCCTACGCCGGGGCCACGGATGCGATGATCCAGTGGTGGTACGGCCACAACGCCGTAGGTTTCTTCCTCACCACCGGTTTCCTGGGGATGATGTACTACTTCGTGCCGAAACAGGCCGAACGTCCTATTTACTCGTATCGCTTGTCCATCGTGCACTTCTGGGCGCTGATCACCCTGTACATCTGGGCCGGTCCGCACCACTTGCACTACACCGCGCTGCCGGATTGGGCGCAGTCGCTGGGCATGGCGATGTCGATCATCCTGCTGGCCCCGAGCTGGGGCGGCATGATCAACGGCATGATGACCCTGTCGGGCGCGTGGCATAAATTGCGCACCGACCCGATCCTGCGCTTCCTCGTGGTATCGCTGGCCTTCTACGGCATGTCGACCTTCGAAGGGCCGATGATGGCGATCAAGACCGTCAACTCACTGTCCCACTACACCGACTGGACCATCGGCCACGTACACGCCGGCGCTCTCGGCTGGGTGGCGATGATCTCCATCGGTGCGATCTACCACATGATCCCCAGACTGTTCGGCCGCGTGCAGATGCACAGCGTCGCGCTGATCAACACCCACTTCTGGCTGGCCACCATCGGCACCGTGCTCTATATCGCCTCGATGTGGGTCAACGGCATCACCCAAGGCCTGATGTGGCGTGCGATCAACGATGACGGCACCCTCACCTACTCCTTCGTCGAAGCGCTGCAAGCCAGCCACCCGGGCTACATCGTCCGCGCCCTGGGCGGTGCGTTCTTTGCCGCCGGCATGCTGTTCATGGCCTACAACGTCTGGCGCACCGTGCGTGCCTCCGACCCGGCAGAAGCCGAAGCCGCCGCCAAGATCGCCGTTGTGGGAGCTCACTGATGAAGCATGAAGTAGTCGAGAAGAATATCGGCCTGCTGGCCTTCTTCATGGTCATCGCCGTGAGTATCGGCGGCCTGACCCAGATCGTTCCGCTGTTCTTCCAGGACGTGACCAACAAGCCGGTCGAAGGCATGAAGCCGCGCACCGCCCTTGAACTGGAAGGCCGCGACGTCTACATCGCCAACGGGTGTGTCGGCTGCCACTCGCAGATGATCCGCCCGTTCCGCGCCGAAACCGAACGCTACGGCCACTACTCGGTTGCCGGCGAAAGCGTGTGGGACCACCCGTTCCTGTGGGGTTCCAAGCGCACCGGCCCGGACCTGGCCCGTGTCGGCGGGCGTTACTCCGATGACTGGCAGCGCGCGCACTTGTACAACCCGCGCAACGTGGTGCCTGAATCGAAAATGCCGGCGTACCCGTTCCTCGTGGAAAACAAGCTCGACGGCAAGGACACCGCGAAGAAGATGGAAGTCTTGCGCACCCTGGGCGTGCCCTACACCGACGAAGACATCGCCGGTGCAGCCGCAGCCGTAAAGGGCAAGACCGAAATGGACGCACTGGTGGCCTACCTGCAAGGCCTGGGCACCATCATCAAAAGCAAACGGTGATTCTTCATGGATATCGGGATGATTCGTGGCCTGGGCACCGTTGTGGTGATGGTGGCCTTTATCGGCCTGGCGTTGTGGGTGTTCAGCCCCAAGCGCAAGTCGGAGTTTGAAGACGCGACCTTGCTGCCCTTTGCGGATGATCCCGAAGCCATCAAGCACGTCGAGCAAGCTTCTAGGAGTAACAAAGAATGACTACGTTCTGGAGTCTGTACGTCACAGTCCTCAGCCTGGGTACCATCTTCGCCCTGACCTGGCTGCTGCTGTCGACCCGCAAGGGCCAGCGCGCCGAGCAAACCGACGAGACCGTCGGCCACTCGTTCGACGGCATCGAGGAGTACGACAACCCCCTGCCCAAGTGGTGGTTCATGCTGTTCGTCGGCACCATCATCTTCGCCCTCGGCTACCTGGCGCTGTACCCCGGCCTGGGTAACTGGAAGGGCCTGCTGCCGGGCTACAGCTACCTCGACAACGACAAGCAAACCCCCTTCGCCAACGGCCAGACCGGCTGGACCGGCGTGCACGAATGGGAAAAGGAAATGGCCAAGTCGGACGCCAAGTTCGGCCCGATCTTCGCCAAATTCGCGTCGATGCCGATTGAAGAAGTCGCCAAGGACCCACAAGCCTTGAAGATGGGCGGCCGCCTGTTCGCCTCCAACTGCTCGGTGTGCCACGGTTCCGACGCCAAGGGTGCCTATGGCTTCCCCAACCTGACCGATGCCGACTGGCGCTGGGGTGGCGAGCCGGCCACCATCAAGGAAACCATCATGAAAGGCCGCCATGCGGTGATGCCGGCCTGGCTGGATATCCTCAAGGAGCAAGGCGTCAGTGATGTGGCGGCGTTCGTCGTCACCAACCTTGACGGCCGCAAGCTGCCCGAAGGCGTGAAAGCCGATGTGGCCAACGGCGAGAAACTCTTCGCCGCCAACTGCGTGGCCTGCCACGGTCCTGCCGGCAAAGGCACCCCTGCCATGGGCGCGCCCGACCTGACCCATCCGGGCGCGTTCATCTACGGTTCGAGCTTTGCTCAACTGCAACAGACCATCCGCTGGGGCCGCCAGGGCCAGATGCCTGCTCAGGAGCAACTGCAAGGCAACGACAAAGTGCACTTGCTGGCAGCGTATGTGTACAGCTTGTCCCATGGGGATAAGAAGGCTGAAGAGCAGTAACCACTCGAAAAGACCAGAGCCCCGTGCAGCGCAAGCTGGCGGGGCTTTGGTCTTTCTGGCTCCCAGAAGCTGTTCAAATTGGAGCACATGACCGTTTGTAGCCTCCGACTTGCCGCCGTCGACTTCCAAGTAGTAACGTAACTACATGAAGTCTGACGGAGGGGGTCACCTCATGACCATCACAACCATTTCCAGCCGCGAATTCAACCAAGACACAAGTGGTGCCAAAAAAGCCGCCCGCCAGGGGCCGGTTTTTATCACCGATCGCGGCAAGCCTGCCCATGTACTGCTAAGTATTGAGGACTACCAGAAACTGACAGGGCTCAATGCCGATATCGTTGATCTGCTAGTGATGCCGGAAGCGGCCGATATCGACTTCGAAACCGAACGTGCCGTGATCACTCATCGACCCGTGGACCTCTCTTGATGTATCTGCTCGACACCAACGTTATCTCCGAACTGCGTAAACCCCACGCCGATGCAAAGGTGGTCGCCTGGGCCAAAAGTGTGATCGCTCCACGCATGTTTATTTCAGCGATTACGCTGAAAGAATTGGAAACCGGGGTCTTGCGTGTTGAGCGCCGAAACCCGGCACAAGGGAAGGTGCTGAGAACCTGGCTCAAGCGCCATGTAATGCCCGCTTTTGATGCCAGGATTCTGTCGGTGGATGCTGCGGTTGCACTGCGCTGTGCACATCTGCATGTTCCTGACCGGGCCAATGAAAGCGATGCACTGATCGCCGCTACTGCTCTGGTACATGGGTTAACCGTCGTTACGCGCAATGTCAGTGATTTCAAATCCAGCGGCGTTTCACTGATTAACCCATGGGACGAATGACCGCCTTACCCGCAAAAACCGTCCATACTTGCCAAGTCAATTGATCCAGATCACGTACACCATCAATTGATTTTCCCCAACGCGACCAAAGGTCGCACCCCTGGCATACCCTCAGGGGCGTATCATCAGGCCACTGCAACACCCTTAATTTGACCCCGGTTGGCACGTACTGGCCGAGGCAAATCTCCACCGCCGTGGGATGCAATGATGAGCAACCAGATACCGGTACATGACGTTACCCCGCCTGCCAAACACACAAACGGTTCCGACAGTAAAACCGTCGACCTCTACGCCTCGCGAGAGAAAATCTACACCCGTGCCTTCACCGGCCTGTTCCGCAATCTGCGCATGCTCGGTGGTGCCGGTCTTTTCCTGCTCTACTTCGGCACCGTGTGGCTGAACTGGGGTGGCCACCAGGCCGTGTGGTGGAACCTGCCGGAGCGTAAGTTCTTTATTTTTGGCGCGACCTTCTGGCCCCAGGACTTCATCCTGCTCTCGGGCATTCTTATCGTCGCGGCGTTTGGCCTGTTCTTTATCACGGTGTATGCCGGTCGTGTGTGGTGCGGCTACACCTGTCCGCAAAGCGTGTGGACGTGGATCTTCATGTGGTGTGAAAAGGTCACCGAAGGCGACCGCAACCAGCGCATCAAGCTCGATAAAGCACCGATGGGTGCCAACAAATTCCTGCGCAAGTTCAGCAAACACACGCTGTGGCTGCTGATCGGTTTTGTCACCGGCATGACCTTTGTCGGCTATTTCTCGCCGATCCGCGAACTGGTGTTCGACTTCTTTACCGGCCAGGCCGATGGCTGGTCGTATTTCTGGGTGGGGTTCTTCACCCTCGCCACCTATGGCAACGCCGGCTGGCTGCGCGAACAGGTGTGCATCTACATGTGCCCGTATGCACGCTTCCAGAGCGTGATGTTCGACAAGGACACCCTGATCGTTTCCTACGATCCACGCCGTGGCGAACTGCGTGGCCCGCGCAAAAAAGGCGTCGACTACAAGGCCCAGGGCCTCGGCGATTGCATCGATTGCACGATGTGCGTGCAGGTGTGCCCCACCGGCATCGACATTCGCGACGGGCTGCAGATCGAGTGCATCGGCTGCGCCGCGTGTATCGACGCCTGCGACAACATCATGGATAAGATGGAGTACCCGCGCGGCCTGATCAGCTACACCACCGAACACAACCTGTCGGGGCAAAAAACCCACAAGCTGCGCCCGCGCCTGATCGGTTATGCGCTGGTGCTGCTGGCGATGATCAGCCTGTTGGTGGCGGCGTTCTTCATGCGCTCTTTGGTGGGTTTCGACGTGAGCAAGGACCGTGTGCTGTATCGCGAAAACGCCGAAGGCCGCATCGAAAACGTCTACAGCCTGAAGATCATGAACAAGGATCAGCGCGACCACACCTACGTGCTCGACGCCGCCGGCCTGCCGGACCTCAAGCTGCAAGGCCGCCGCGAAATCAAGGTGGCTGCCGGTGATATCGTCAGCATGCCGGTCGAGCTGTCGAGTGCGCCGGAACAATTGCCGTCGAGCACCAACGAGGTGAAATTCATCCTCACCGATGCCGATGACGCCAGCGTCCACATTGAAGCCAAGAGCCGATTCATCGGCCCGCAAGTTCGTTAATCAAGAGAACCGAACAATGTCCGTAGCAACTGCCGCAAGCCCCTGGTACAAGCACCTCTGGCCCTGGATCATCATTGCCATCCTGGCCTGCTCGGTGACGCTGACCCTGTCCATGGTGACTATCGCAGTGAATAACCCGGACAACCTGGTCAACGACAACTACTACGAGGCCGGCAAAGGCATCAACCGCTCCCTGGACCGCGAACTGCTGGCCCAGACCCTGCAACTGCGCGCCAAGGTGCACCTGGATGAGCTGACCGGTGAAGTCGAGGTGAACCTCACCGGCAACAGCAACCCGACTACCCTGGAATTGAACCTGATTTCTCCGACCCAGCCGGAGAAGGATCGCAAGATCAACCTGGCCCGCAGCGCCAGCGAGCCTGGCCGCTACATCGGCCAAGTCACCGACAAGGTCGAAGGCCGTCGCTTCGTCGAGTTGCTCGGCGTGGAAGGCGACCGCACCTGGCGCATGTTCGAAGAAGAACAGGTCAGCCACGACAAGGACTTGCTGTTGGGCGATGAACCGTTGCAGGGTGCCGAAGACCTGAAGAAGTAACGAACCTGCGCTTCGCGCATCGCGGGCAAGCCCGCTCCCACATTGGATCGCGGTCCCCTGTGGGCGCCGGGCTTGCCCGCGATGAGGCCCTCACAGCCGACTAAGATCCATAACCATGACCAGCCCGATCCCCTGCTACCACTGCGCCCTGCCCGTCCCGCCCGGCAGCCGCTTCACCGCAGTGATCCTCGGCGAACGCCGCGAACTCTGCTGCCCCGGCTGCCAGGCAGTGGCCGAAGCGATTGTCGCCGGCGGCCTGGAAAGCTACTACCAGCACCGTAGCGAAGCCTCGGCCAACCCTGAGGCATTGCCGGTGCAACTGGTGGACGAGCTGGCGCTGTATGACCGCGCCGATGTGCAAAAACCTTTCGTGCGCCACGAAGGCGAACTGGCCGAAGCCACCTTGTTGATGGAAGGCATCAGCTGCGCGGCCTGCGGCTGGCTGATCGAAAAACACCTGCGCAGCCTGCCCGCTGTGGCCGAGGCGCGGTTGAACCTGTCCAACCATCGACTGCAGGTGCGCTGGGCCGACGGGCAACTGCCGCTGAGCCAGCTGCTCAGCGAATTGCGCCATATCGGCTACGCTGCCCACCCCTATCAGCCGGACCGCGCCGCCGAGCAACTGGCCAGCGAAAACCGCCTGGCCTTGCGCCAATTGGGCGTGGCGGGTCTGCTGTGGTTCCAGGCGATGATGGCAACCATGGCCACCTGGCCGGAATTCAATATAGACCTCAGCCCGGAGCTGCACGTGATCCTGCGCTGGGTGGCGATGTTTCTTACAACACCCATCGTGTTCTACAGCTGCGCACCGTTTTTCAAGGGGGCTATGCGCGACTTGCGCACCCGCCACCTGACCATGGACGTTTCGGTGTCACTGGCCATCGGCGGTGCTTATTTGGCGGGGATCTGGACCGCGATCACCGGCGTGGGTGAGTTGTACTTCGACGCGGTGGGCATGTTCGCGCTGTTTCTGCTGGCCGGTCGCTACCTTGAGCGCCGCGCCCGTGAACGCACGGCCGCGGCCACCGCGCAGTTGGTCAACTTGCTGCCCGCGTCGTGCCTGCGGCTCAAGGCCGACGGCCAGAGCGAACGCATCTTGCTGCCCGAACTGGCGCTGGGCGATCGTGTGTTGGTGCATCCGGGCGCCGTGCTGCCAGCGGATGGCGTGATTCTGGAAGGCCAATCGAGCATTGATGAATCCCTACTAACCGGCGAGTACCTGCCGCAACCCCGCCAGGCTGGCGACGCGGTCACGGCAGGCACGCTCAATGTCGAAGGCGCGCTGACCGTCGAAGTGCGCGCCTTGGGCCACGACACCCGCCTGTCCGCCATCGTGCGCCTGCTGGAACGGGCCCAGGCGGAGAAACCGCGCCTGGCGCAAATCGCCGACCGCGCCGCGCAGTGGTTCCTGTTGTGTTCGCTGATGGCCGCCGCGCTGATCGGCCTGCTGTGGTGGGAGCTGGACGCGTCGCGGGCGTTCTGGATTGTGCTGGCAATGCTGGTGGCGACCTGCCCTTGCGCACTGTCCCTGGCCACCCCCACCGCCCTCACCGCCGCCACCGGCACCTTGCACAAACTCGGCCTGCTGTTGACCCGAGGCCATGTGCTGGAAGGGTTGAACCAGATCGACACGGTGATTTTCGACAAGACCGGCACCCTGACCGAAGGGCGCCTGGCATTAAGGGCCATCCGGCCCCTCGGCCCCCTGAGCACCGACCTGTGCCTGAGCCTCGCCGCCGCCCTGGAAAACCGTTCCGAACACCCGATTGCCCGCGCCTTTGGGCGAGCGCCACTGGCCGCTGATGAGGTCATCAGTTCGCCAGGGCTGGGCCTGGAAGGGCGCGTCGGCGAGCGCGTATTGCGCATTGGCCAACCCGGTTTTGTGTGTGAACTCAGTGGTTGCCCGATTCCTGCCGAACCGCAAGTGTCGGGCCAGTGGCTACTGCTGGGCGACCGCGAAGGCGCCCTGGCCTGGTTCGTGCTCGACGACCGCCTGCGCAGCGACGCCCCTGCATTGCTGGCCGCGTGCAAGGCGCGCGGCTGGCGCACACTGTTGTTGTCCGGAGACAGCTCGCCGATGGTCGCCAGTGTCGCTGCTGAGCTGGGTATCGATGAGGCCCACGGCGGCCTGCGCCCCGATGACAAGCTGCAAGTCCTGCAACAACTGCACAAGGAAGGCCGCAAGGTGCTGATGCTCGGCGATGGGGTCAACGATGTACCGGTGCTTGCCGCCGCCGACATCAGCGTGGCAATGGGCACGGCCACCGACCTGGCCAAGACCAGCGCCGATGCCGTGCTGCTGTCCAACCGCCTGGACGCCTTGGTACAAGCCTTCACCCTGGCGCGGCGCACCCGTAGGGTGATCATTGAAAACCTGCTGTGGGCCGGGCTGTACAATGGCCTTATGCTGCCGTTTGCCGCCCTGGGTTGGATCACCCCGATCTGGGCGGCCGTGGGCATGTCCCTCAGTTCGTTGACCGTGGTGCTCAACGCCCTGCGCCTGACTCGCCTGCCGAGCGCGCCGGCGACCCGAGCCCCCTCAGTAACCCGCCCGCTGCCGGTGTGAGCCGCAGGGACATGGAGTGCAGATGCCAGCTTTATACGTGATGATTCCGGCGGCGCTGCTGTTAGTGGGCGTGGCCATCTACATCTTCTTCTGGGCGGTGGACAGCGGCCAGTACGACGACCTCGACGGCCCCGCCCATAGCGTGCTGTTCGACGATCAGGACCCGAACCACCTGGCCGGCGTCGAAGAAGCCAACCACCCCGAGCAACCGCCTAAAGACCCGCCCCATGCTTGAACTGGCGCCCCTGCTGGTCTCCGCACTGATCCTCGGCCTGCTGGGCGGCGGCCATTGCCTGGGCATGTGCGGCGGGCTGATGGGTGCGCTGACCCTGGCGATCCCCAAGGAACAGCGCGGTCGCAGGTTTCAACTGCTGCTGGCCTACAATCTGGGGCGCATCTTCAGCTATGCCGCGGCCGGGGTGTTGATCGGCCTGGCGGGTTGGGCAGTCGCCAACAGCCCGGCCGCCCTGTTCATGCGTGTACTGGCCGGGTTGTTGTTGATCTGCATGGGCTTGTACCTGGCCGGCTGGTGGAGTGGCCTCACCCGTATCGAAAGCCTCGGACGCGGCCTGTGGCGCTACATACAGCCCGTCGCCAACCGTTTGCTGCCCGTGTCCAGCGTGCCGCGCGCATTGCTGTTGGGCGCGCTGTGGGGTTGGTTGCCGTGTGGGTTGGTCTACAGCACCCTGCTGTGGGCGGCGAGCCAAGGCAATGCCTGGGACAGCGGGCTGCTGATGCTCGCATTTGGCCTGGGCACCTGGCCGGTCTTGCTGGCGACGGGGTTGGCCGCTGAACGGGTGACGGCGTTATTGCGAAAGCGCAGCGTGCGGATGGCGGGTGGTTTGCTGGTCATGCTCTTCGGTATCTGGACATTACCCGGCCCACACCAGCACTGGCTAATGGGCCATTAAATCGCCATGTGGCATAGCGCCGCTCCCCGTT
Organism: Pseudomonas simiae; assembly: GCF_000934565.1. NCBI lineage: Bacteria > Pseudomonadati > Pseudomonadota > Gammaproteobacteria > Pseudomonadales > Pseudomonadaceae > Pseudomonas > Pseudomonas simiae. The sequence continues at coordinate 4,539,670 of NZ_CP010896.1, forward strand.
GATGCAAGTCAAGATGCCATCCCCGCCACGCCCCTAGACTCGGCCCACTAGCCTATCCGGGGGAACGCCCGCATGCTCGACGCCATTCGTTGGGACGCCAATCTGATTCACCGCTACGACTTGGCGGGACCGCGCTACACGTCCTACCCCACCGCCGTACAATTCGACAGCCAGGTCGGCACCTTCGACCTGCTCCACGCCCTGCGCGACAGCCGCAAGGCCGCGCGGCCGTTGTCGTTGTATGTGCATGTGCCATTCTGCGCGAACATCTGCTACTACTGCGCCTGCAACAAGGTCATCACCAAGGACCGGGGTCGCGCCCAGGCCTACCTGCAACGCCTGGAGCAGGAAATCCAGCTGATGGCCTGCCACCTCGACCCGAAACAGCGGGTTGAGCAACTGCACTTCGGCGGCGGCACCCCGACCTTTCTCAGTCACGACGAACTGCGCCAGGTCATGGGCTGCCTGCGCCAGCACTTCAATCTGCTGGATGACGACTCGGGCGACTACGGCATCGAAATCGACCCTCGCGAAGCCGACTGGGCCACCATGGGCCTGCTGCGTGAGCTGGGTTTCAACCGCGTGAGTATCGGCCTGCAAGACCTCGATCCCGAGGTGCAACGGGCGGTCAATCGCCTGCAAAGCCTGGAAGAAACCCGCGCGGTGATCGATGCGGCGCGCACGCTGCAATTTCGCTCGATCAATATCGACCTGATCTACGGCCTGCCCAAGCAAACGCCGATCAATTTTGCGCGTACCGTGGAAGAAGTCATCAAGCTGCAACCCGACCGGTTGTCGGTGTTCAACTACGCGCACCTGCCGGAGCGTTTCATGCCCCAGCGGCGCATCAACACCGAGGACCTGCCCTCCCCGGCCTCAAAGCTCTTGATGCTGCAAACCACTATCGAGCAACTGACCCAGGCCGGTTACCGTTACATCGGCATGGACCATTTCGCGCTGCCCGACGACGAGCTGGCCATCGCTCAGGAAGAAGGCACCCTGCAACGCAACTTCCAGGGCTACACCACCCACGGGCACTGCGACTTGATCGGGCTCGGGGTGTCGGCGATCAGCCAGATCGGCAACCTGTACTGCCAGAACAGCAGCGACCTCAACGGCTACCAGAACGCATTGGCCGGCGCACAGCTGGCTACCAGCCGTGGGCTGGTGTGCACCACGGATGATCGATTGCGGCGGGAGGTAATTCAGCAGTTGATCTGCAATTTCAGCCTGGCATTCGAAGCGATCGAGCAGGCCTTCAATATTGATTTTCGCGGGTATTTCGACGAACTATGGCCGCAGCTGGAGACGATGGCCGAGGATGGCCTGATCGAACTCGACGCCCAGGGCATTCGCGTACTGCCGGCGGGGCGCTTGTTGGTGCGCTCGGTGTGCATGGTGTTCGATGCCTATCTGGAACACCAGAACAGGCAACGATTTTCACGGGTGATCTGATTTACATCGACAGCGAGGCGGCTTTCATCGAGTCCTCGGCACTCATGCCTTTCATCGCCTTGGCCAACGAAGCCTGAGCTGACATCAGGCCCGCCTGCAGAGAGCTTATCTCGCTCTGCAAAGCACTGGTCTTGGCTCGGGCCTCTTCGGGGGAGAGGTTATTGGCCGCTGCAACGGCCGCCAGCTCGGCCTGTTTTTCGGCAATCTGTTGTTTCAACTGACGGATCATTTTCAGCACCTGCTTGACGTTGTCGTCCAGGCCACTGTCATCGATATCCGCATTGGAACTCTTGGCCGCACCTGCGGCCTTGAATGCATCGGCGGAAATAGTCACGGTCACACCTTCAACCACTTTGGTTTCAGTGGCAGCTTCAATGACCGGTGTTGTTGCCTTGGTCTCGGTAATCGGCTTTGCGTCCGGCACAGTCGGGATACGAATGGCAGGGTTGTAGGCCGCAATAACAGACATGATCCGAGCTCCGACGAATAGGTATGCCCGTTGTATCGGCCCCGATACAAAAAGCTTTATACCGCTGGCGGTTTTTTGTACACGCTGGCCTGATTGGCCCCCAGTGCGTTACCCTTACGTCTTATGTGTGTTTTCCCACAAGGATTTAAGAAATGTCCGAGCCAGTTAAACTGCGCGCTCACGGCCAGGCCCACTGCAAGGATTGCAGCCTGGCCCCCCTCTGCTTGCCACTTTCGTTGAATTTGGAAGACATGGATGCGCTGGACGACATCGTTAAACGTGGCCGCCCGTTGAAGAAAGGCGAGTTTTTGTTTCGCCAGGGCGACAAGTTCGATTCCGTTTATGCAGTACGTTCGGGTGCATTGAAGACGTTCAGCCTGAGCGACAGCGGCGAAGAGCAGATCACCGGCTTCCACCTGCCCAGCGAACTGGTCGGCTTGTCGGGCATGGACACCGAGATTCACCCGGTGTCGGCCCAGGCCCTTGAGACCACATCGGTGTGCGAAATCCCCTTCGAACGCTTGGATGAACTGGCCCTGCAATTGCCGCAACTGCGTCGCCAGTTGATGCGCGTGATGAGCCGCGAGATTCGCGACGACCAGCAAATGATGCTGCTGTTGTCCAAGAAAACTGCCGACGAGCGCATCGCCACCTTCCTGGTCAACCTGTCGGCGCGTTTCCGTGCCCGTGGTTTCTCGGCCAACCAGTTCCGACTGAGCATGTCGCGCAACGAAATCGGCAACTACCTGGGCCTCGCGGTGGAAACCGTGTCCCGTGTGTTTACGCGCTTTCAGCAGAACTCACTGCTGGCCGCCGAAGGCAAGGAAGTGCATATCCTCGACCCGATCCAGCTGTGTGCGCTGGCGGGTGGTTCGCTGGAGGGTTGATCCAGACACTTGCGGCCGCGCCAACCGGCGAGGCCGCAGGTATACTTCGAGTCCGTTTCCAGCCCCAGGACTCTTCGACGATGACCTTCGATTCGTTCGACATCAAATCCCTGATCCGCCCCGTCATCGACTTCCCCAAGCCTGGGGTGATCTTCCGTGACATTACGCCCCTGTTCCAATCGCCGCGCGCGCTGCGCCTGGTCGCGGACAGCTTTGCCCAGCGTTATGTCGAAGCCGATTTCACCCATATCGGCGCGATGGATGCCCGGGGTTTCCTGATCGGTTCGATCATCGCCTACCAGTTGAACAAGCCGCTGATCCTGTTCCGCAAGCAGGGCAAGCTGCCCGCAGACGTTTTGGCCGAGGGTTATCAAACCGAGTACGGCGAAGCGTTCCTGGAAGTGCATGCCGACAGCCTGTGCGAGGGCGATTCAGTGTTGATGTTCGATGACCTGATCGCCACCGGCGGCACCCTGATCGCGGCGGCGAACCTGGTACGACGCATGGGGGCGACGATCTTCGAAGCGGCGGCGATCATTGATCTGCCGGAGCTGGGCGGGTCGCAACGCCTGGAAGACATGGGGATTCCGACGTTTTGTTTGACGCAGTTTGCATTGACTGAACGTTAAGGTTGCCAGGGCCGGCCTCTTCGCGGGCAAGCCCGGCTCCCACATTTGATTGGGTTCACACATTCATATCTGTGAACGCTATCAGATGTGGGAGCCGGGCTTGCCCGCGATGAGGCCCACAAGAACAGCGCAGATCACAACCCCATCTGCTTGCTGATGATTTCATTCATCACCTCGCGGGTGCCACCACCGATGGACAGGATACGGTTGTCGCGATACAGCCGTTCCACCAGGCTACCGCGCATGTAACCCTGGCCCCCGAGGATCTGCACGGCGTCGTAGGTGACGCGGTCGGCGGTGTCGGTGGCGAGGTTCTTGGCCATCGAGATCTCTTTGATCACGCTGATGCCCACGGCCATCTTGGCCGCCTGGCGGTAGGTGAATTCCCGTGAAACCTCTACGGCGGTGGCCATCTCCGCCAGGCGATGCTTGATCACCTGGAATCTGCCGATGGGTTTGCCGAAGGCTTCGCGCTGAGCAGCCCATTTGAGGCTTTCCTCCAACGCCATCTGCGCCGTCATGTTGGCCATCAAGGCCAGGGCCAGGCGCTCGCTCTGGAAGTTGCCCATGATGCAGGCAAAGCCCATGTTCTCGGCGCCAATCAAATTGCCTACGGGTACTCGGCAATCATCGAAAAACAATTCAGCCGTATCCGACGCCCACCAGCCCATTTTCTTCAGGGGCTGGCCGACAGTAAAACCGGGGGTGCCTTTTTCGATCAGCAGCAGGCTGATGCCGGCAAAGCCCGGCGCGCCGGTGCGCACGGCCACGGTATAGAAATCGGCGCGGATGCCGCTGGTGATGAACGTCTTGCTGCCGCTGACGCGGTAATGCTCGCCGTCGCGAATGGCGCGAGTCTGCAGACTGGCCACATCGGAACCGCCGCCCGGTTCAGTGATCGCCAGGGCGATGATCTTTTCACCCGACAGCACCTGCGGCACCACACGCTCGCGCACTTCAGGCCGCGCCCATTTGACGACGGGCGGCAAGCCGATATCCAACGACCCCAACCCCGCCACGACGCCACCGGAGCCGCAACGCATCAGTGCTTCGCTGGCTGCCACCTTGGCGAACAGATCGCCCTCGTGGCTGCCGCCCAGCGCTTCGGGGTAACCGATGCCAAGGATTCCCGCCGCGCCGGCCTTGAGGTACAGCTCACGGGGGAAGCTTTCCGCCTCCTCCCACTGCTCGATGCCCGGCAACAGCTCGCGCTTGACGAAGCGAAGCACGCTGTCGCGGACCAATTGGTGGCTGGGGTCGAAGTAGTCCTGATAGGCAGACATCGGCAAGCTCCATGGCGAGATGGAGCGAACTTACCAAGCGCTTGCTTGGTTATCAAGCAAGACAAAACACTGAACAACCCCACAAAATACAGTGGGAGCTGGTTTGCTCCCCCATTTGTGGGGCGGTGTTCTTTAGAGTGCGATGGGTTTGCGGCCAGCGAAGGAATGCGCCAGCGTGCCGCCATCCACCAACTCCAACTCGCCCCCCAGCGGCACGCCATGGGCGATGCGCGAGGTGATCAGGCCTTTGTTGGTCAGCAGTTGGGCAATGTAGTGTGCGGTCGCCTCGCCTTCCACCGTCGGGTTGGTGGCCAGGATCACTTCGGTAAAAGTGCCCTGTGCTTCGATGCGCGCCACCAATTGCGGAATGCCGATGGCTTCCGGGCCCAGGCCGTCCAGCGGCGACAGATGGCCCTTGAGCACGAAGTAGCGGCCGCGGTAGCCGGTCTGCTCCACCGCGTACACATCCATCGGCCCTTCCACCACGCACAGCAGCGTGTCGTCGCGGCGCGGGTCGGCGCATTGCGGACAGAGTTCTTCTTCGGTCAGCGTGCGGCACTGGCGGCAGTGACCCACACCGGTCATGGCCTGGCTCAGGGCCTGGGCCAACCGGGTGCCGCCGCTACGATCACGCTCCAGCAGTTGCAGCGCCATACGCTGGGCGGTTTTCTGGCCGACACCTGGCAAAGTGCGCAGGGCGTCGATCAGTTGGCGAATCAGGGGGCTGAAGCTCATGGGCGAAGGGTCCGACAAAACAACGAGACGCGGTTTATACCCGCGCCCCGGATTAGCGTCAAATGCGCACGACCAACTTGCCGAAGTTGCGTCCTTCCAGTAGACCGATAAAGGCCTCCGGCGCCTGCTCCAGGCCCTCGACCACATCCTCGCGGAACTTGATCTTGCCGTCTCGCACCCACGGCGCCATGGCGCTCAGGAACTCGGGCTGGCGATCGCCGTAGTCATCGAACACGATAAAGCCCTGGATGCGCACCCGCTTGGTCAGCAGCGTTCGCTGCAAGGCTGGCAGGCGATCAGGACCACTGGGGGCTTCATGGGCGTTGTAACCGGCGATCAACCCGCACAGTGGGATGCGCGCCTTGGGATTGAGCAGCGGCACCACGGCATCGAACACCTTGCCTCCGACGTTTTCAAAATAGATATCAACGCCCTTGAAGCACGCCAGGGCCAGGTCATTGGCAAAGGTCGCGCTCTTGTGATCGACGCAGACATCAAAGCCCAACTCATCTACCACGTAGCGGCACTTGTCTGCGCCCCCAGCGATCCCGACCACGCGCAAGCCCTTGAGCTTGGCCACCTGCCCCACCACCGAACCCACCGCGCCAGACGCTGCGGCGACTACCAGGGTTTCCCCGGCCTTGGGCTGGCCGATGTCCATCAAGCCCATGTAGGCGGTCATGCCCGGCATGCCCAGCACACCCAAGGCCATGGACGGGCTGGCCAGTCCCTTGGGCACTGGCATCAGGTTACGGCCATCGGAGATGCAGTGGCTCTGCCACCCCGTGGCACCCACCACCAGATCGCCCACTTCGAATTTCGGATTACGCGATTGTTCGATACGGCTGACAGCCCCACCGGTCATTACTTCGTCGATTTCCACCGGTGCTGCGTAGGACGGCGCGTCACTCATGCGCCCGCGCATGTAGGGGTCCAGGGACAGGTACAACGTCTTCAGCAGGACTTGGCCGTCCGCCAACTCCGGCAGATTCACGCGTTCCAAACGGAAGTTTTCCGGGGTCGGTGCGCCCTGGGGGCGTGAGACCAGGACAATGCGCTGGTTCAGGGTCGGTTCTTGAGGCATGAAGGGGGTCCTTTATCGAATCCATCGGTATAGGGTGCAGACCATGCGTGCTGTGCCAGGGTTCGATCAGATTTGGCACAAACAAAAATGCCAGGCACGAGGCCTGGCATTGGAGTCTAGCTAAAGCGACAGGATCAGAACGGCAGCTTCATGCCCGGAGGCAATTGCATGCCAGCGGTCACGCCGCCCATTTTTTCCTGGCTGTTGGCTTCGATTTTGCGCACGGCGTCGTTGACGGCCGCCGCGAACAAGGCCTCAAGCATTTCCAGATCATCTTCGCCGACGCCTGGCAGCACGCTTGGGTCGATGCTCACACGTTTGATGTCGTGACGACCGGTCATCACCACACTGACCATATCGCCACCGGCTTTACCGGTGACTTCGGCGTTGGCCAGTTCTTCCTGCATCTTGGCCATCTTTTCCTGCATCTGCTGCGCCTGCTTCATCAGGCCGGCCATGCCACCTTTCATCATGGGAATCACCTCAAAGTACGTGGATCAAATTAGTAGCCCGGTATCAGGACGCCTGAGGCACCGGAGCTTCGACAGGTTCAATAGTATCGTGACGGACGACCGCACCGAACTGTTGCATCATTTGCTGGATAAGCGGATCACCATGGATCGAGTCCTCGGCCTCACGCTGACGGTTGATGCGCCGGCGGGTCGCGGCCTGGGCCGGGGTTTCCTGCTCGGGCTTGATCAGCTCGATGGTAATGCTCAGCGTGCGCTCATGGTACTGGTTCAGCGCGTCATTCAAGCGGCGTTGCTGGGTCGCATTGAACAGGGCGCTGTGGGCCGGGTCCAGGTGCAACAGCCAGTGATCGCCGTCGATGGAAATCAGGGTGCAGTTGGCGGCGATGCTGCCGGTCATGCCGGAAATCGGCAGTTTCGGAAACAATTCCAGCCATTGCAGGGCCAGGCCGGTCGCCGGTGCGGCAGCGGGTTCCGCCTCGGGCTCGGGGGCCGGCTCGGTGGTGTGTTCGCTGGCCAGGTCGTCCAGGTAGCTGTAGGCCGAATCCATATCCGGCTCGATGTAGTCTTCGTCCAGCGGCGGCTCGTCGTCGAGGTCGATACCCGGCGTCGCCGCTTCCACCTGGGCCACGGTCGGCTCGGGAACCGGCGCGCTGACCCATTCAGGGGCGTCAGGCACCACGCTGTCCGGGGTCGGGGTAGGCATCGGAGTCAACTCGGGCTGCTCGCCGGTGGTATCCAGCACGGGCTCCACGGCGGGCAATTGCTCAGCTTCGACTTCAGCGTCAACCGGATCATTCCAGGGCAGGTCGACGACCGACTCAGGCACGACAACCGGTTCCGGCTCGACCACGGGTGCAGCGACCACAGGCTCAGGCTCTGGCACAGGTGCTACGGGCGCAGGCGCAGCAACCACTGGCGCTACCACCGCCGCGCCAGCCACTGGTTTGGCGGAATCAACTGTGGCCTGGCTGATCCCCACTGGCTTTAGCGGCTGTCTCGGCGCATCGGCCGAATCGGCGGGCCGGAACGCCAGCATCCGCAGCAGCACCATTTCAAAGCCACCACGCGGGTCGGGTGCCAGGGGCAGGTCGCGGCGGCCGATCAAACCCATCTGGTAATAGAACTGCACGTCTTCGGCCGGCAACGCCTGGGCCAGGGCCAACACGCGATCGCGGTCGCCATGGCCGTTGTCGACACCCTCAGGCAGGGCCTGGGCGATGGCGACGCGGTGCAGCACATTGAGGATTTCCGAAAGCACACCGTTCCAGTCAGGGCCTTGTTCCGACAGATGGCGCACGGCTTCGAGCAGCGCCTTGGCGTCGCCTTCGATCAGCGCGTGCAGCACGTCGAAAACCTGGCCGTGGTCGAGGGTGCCGAGCATGGCGCGCACGTCGGCGGCCATGACCTTGCCTTCACCAAAGGCGATGGCCTGGTCGGTGAGGCTCATGGCGTCACGCATCGAGCCATCGGCGGCGCGGCCGAGCAGCCACAATGCGTCGTCTTCGAACGGTACGTTCTCGACACCCAGCACGTGGGTCAAATGCTCCACCACGCGCTCGGGGGTCATGTTTTTCAGGGAGAACTGCAGGCACCGCGACAGAATCGTTGCAGGAAGTTTCTGCGGGTCGGTGGTGGCCAGGATGAATTTGACGTAGGGCGGCGGCTCTTCCAGGGTTTTCAACAGGGCGTTGAAGGAGTGGCTGGAGAGCATGTGCACTTCGTCGATCAGGTAAACCTTGAAGCGGCCACGGCTCGGCGCGTACTGCACGTTGTCGAGCAGCTCGCGGGTGTCTTCAACTTTGGTGCGGCTCGCGGCGTCGATTTCGATCAGGTCGACAAAACGTCCTTCGTCGATTTCCTTGCACACCGAACAGGTGCCGCAGGGCGTCGACGTGATCCCGGTTTCACAGTTCAGGCATTTGGCGATGATGCGCGCAATGGTGGTCTTGCCCACCCCCCGCGTACCGGTGAACAGGTACGCGTGGTGCAGCCGTTGGCTGTCCAAGGCATTGATCAGAGCCTTGAGCACATGGGTCTGGCCGACCATTTCGCGGAACGAGCGCGGACGCCATTTACGTGCAAGAACCTGATAACTCATCGAAAACCGTCGCAACTGGGAAACAGAAGCCGGTAATGCTAGCGGAGCAAGGGGGAAATTGCATCCGGCATGCTTGCCTAATCTGACTAAGCCCTTGTGACTGGCCCCGAAAAGGCCTGAACCCGGAGAGCTTAGGCGCACACATCTGGGCGTTTTATGAATGATGGCCACGGGCAGCCTTGCAGCGCCCCCACCGCTATGAAGATGTCGGGCGAGATCGAGCAAATCATCCAGCTCCACACCGATGAGACTCCTGACAGGAACTGACAGCACCGCCTTATAGACTCGGCCCCTCACAACACGCGCTTCCAAGGAGCCAACATGTACACCGTCGCCCATTACTTTTTGCTGTACGTCGACAGTCCGGCCACCAGCGCCAACTTCTATAGCCGCCTGTTGGACAAGCCGCCCGTGGAACTCAACCCGACCTTCGCCCTGTTCATGCTCGACAATGGCGTGAAGCTGGGATTGTGGTCACGTCATACCGTGCAGCCGGCGGCGCAGCTCACGGGCGGCGGGGGTGAAGTGGGCCTGTCTCTGGCCGACAAGGCCGCTGTGGACGCGTTGCACGACCAGTGGGTAGCGCGCGGCGCGACGATCATCCAGTCACCGACCACCCTGGATTTCGGCTACACCTTCGTCGCCCAGGACCTCGACGGCCACCGGCTGCGCGCGTTTTGCCTGAGCGACTGAGCGCCAGCGCCCTTCCAGGCTGATGGCGGCCACGCTGGCCAACACGATCACACCGCCCAGCACCACTTGCAGGGTGATGTGTTCACCCAACAGCGTCGCCGCCATCATCATGGCCACGGGCGGGATCAGGTACATCGCTACCGACGCACGGCTGACCTCGACATGTTTCAACACATAACCCCAGGCCAGGTACGCCAAGGCGCTGGGGAAAATCCCAAGCACCAGCACCGCAAGGTTTTCCGGCAACGGCGCCTGTACCACGGCAGACGACAGGCCCGGCAGGTTCACGCAAAGCATCAGGGTGCCGCCCCAGACCATGTAGCACGCCATCGTCAGCGGGCTGTAGCGGTGGGCGTAGTGCTTCTGGATGGCGAAGTACAGGCTCCACGACACCGCCGCCAACAGCAGCAGCAAGCCGCGCGGGTCGATATTCCCCACCCCGTGATCGCCCCAGATCACCACCAGCACACCGAGCAACCCCAGCAGCACACAGCTCCAGCGCCAGAGGCTGACCCGTTCCTTCAAGCAGAAAAACGCAATCAACACACTGAACAGCGGCGCCGATTGCGCAAGCACGCTGGACGCCCCCGCCGTCACGAATTGCTGTCCGTAATTGAGGCTGGTGTGGTGCAGGAATACCCCGAAAAAACTCAACACCAGCAGCCACGGTAGATCCCACAGGCGTGGCCGACCGATGCCCATCACCAGCGCCACACCGGCCATGAACACCGAAGCGATCAAGAACCGCAACAGCGCCAGCTGACCAGGGCCGTAGCTGAGCAGCCCCATGTGTACGCCAATCGGCGAATAGGCCCAACAAAGGATGACGCTGGCGATGACTAGCGTAAGCTTCAGGGGGGACGGGGTGTTCATCGACGGCATCCGAATACTGAGAAGGAATGCTGTCAGTCTTGGCCCGAGCAACGCGTAGGACAATTAACCGTTTCTGACTTCTGAAATCACTGGAACTGAGCAATGGAACTGGCCCAACTGAAAATGGTGCGAGCCGTGGCGCAAACCGGCAGCGTGGCCCAAGCCGCCGTGCAATTGCACTGCGTGCCGTCCAACATCACCACGCGGATCAAGCAGCTGGAGAGCGAGTTGGGCACGCCACTGTTCATCCGTGCCGGGCGCGGGTTGGCGATCAGTGCGGCGGGTGAGATTTTCCTGGAGTACTGCGAGCGTATCCTGGCCCTGGTGGACGAATCCAAACGCGCCGTGGACGCCAATGCCATTCCCCGTGGCACCCTGCGTATCGGCGCAGTGGAGTCCAGCGCCAGTGGCCGCCTGCCGCCGCTGCTGGCGGAGTATCACCGGCGCTACCCGGATGTCAGCCTGGAACTGGTAACCGGTGCCTGGGGCGAGCTGCTCGATGACCTGCAGCACCATCGCCTGGATGTGGCGCTGGTGGCCGCCGGCAACAAACGCGCAAAGCTCGAACACAGCGTGGTCTACAGCGAACGCCTAGTACTGATCGCCAGCGCCTCCAGCGAGCCGATCCGCAGCGCCGAAGACCTGGCCGGGCGCACCCTCCTGGTGTGGCCACCCGGCTGTCCCTATCGGGCGGCGCTGGAAAACTGGGTCAAGCCCCACGCCTTCAAACCGGCCATCGCCAGCTACGCCAGTTGGGGCACGATCATTGGTTGTGTGAGTGCAGGGATTGGTGTGGCGCTGGCACCGGAAGGCATCCTGGCCCGCTATGAGCAGGCCAACCAGCTGGCGTCGTACCGGTTCGAGGAACTGCAGGCGGTGGAAAACCTGCTGTTCTGGCACAAGGACACGCAGCGGCACCTGGCACGGGATGCGTTTGCCGGATTACTGCGCGAAACATTCGGTTAATGAAGATCCAACATTTGGGGACTGCCCCCACACTTAGATTGTTATCGTTGTCGAGATCAGCTCTGGGGGGCCGCTAACCGCGCGTACTGATCCTGGCTGATCCACCCCGTAAACGAGCGATCATCGGCATTGATGAACTCGACCTGGGCCCAGCCATCCTTGAATGCCAGGACACCGACCACGTCGTTCTTGACGATGTACGGGCGTTTAGCAGGCTTGGCATTTGGGTTTTTCAGCAGGTAAGCCTTGTCGGCGGAGACCTTCACCAAGCCAATCCATTTTTTGCTTGCGGTCTGGCTCAGGTCCAGGCCGGTGGCAATCTCCGGCATCAGCACGTTGAGGCAACCGGGATGCTGGCGGCCTTGCGCCACGGTCAGGGTCACGCCGTCGGAGGAAGGCGCCACGCTGCCGGGATAAGCGTCATCGAGCCAAGTGGTCAGCGCGGCGGGCTTGCCTTGCAGGTAGAAACTGCAGCTGCGGGTCACGCCCTCGCCCATTTCTTCCGAGTAGTAACCTTCCACCTGGTGCTCGGGCGTCACCGCCAGCATCAGCCCTTCGTACTTGCCGGAATGCAATGCAGGCGAGCCGGCGAAGACGGGGGCTACGGCGCACAACGACAACACACCCACTGCTAGATAACGCATCATTTTACTTTTTCCCTTCCAGTTTCTCGTAGGCTTTCTGCATAAGGACGTCATAGTTGCCGTAGTCCTCGCCGTTATAGTTACGTGCCATGCTGGTGAAATCTTTGCTTTTCATGGCCTTCATCAACGCCGGGCTCTTGCTGCAAAAACCAAGGAACGCCTTTAGTTGGTTGCCGGCATTCACTTTTAATGCCGCCGAGAATTCAAACACTGTCTTGTAACCGCATGAGGCGTAATTGAAGCCCATGATCTGAAACATGCCCCAGGACGCCGACATCAACGCGGCTTCCTGATCCAGCGCAAAGGCAGTGGCCATGGTTTCCCAGGCCTTGGCCTGGTCCTTGTTATTGGTCTGCCACTGCGGCCCGGCCTTTTTCTTGTAGGGGTAGGACAGCAGCGGGTGCGCCTGGTCGTAGATATGCTTGGTGTACTTGCGAAACAGGTGCCCTTCAAACGCGATCACCGGCAATTTGGCCGGACCGAACCCCGAACGTCCGCCGGACTCCACGGTGGCGAAGGCCTTGATGATGTTCACCGAAATACCGCCACCCAACTGCGTGGCGGCGTTCTGGAAGTCGGTCTCGCTGAGGGTCATCCCCCCGTCACACGTGGCCTGGAGCATCAATTGGCGGTTGCGTTTCTCGGCCTCGATCATCGCGCGCATGCGGTCGAGATACACATTGACCGTGGCCTGCACCGCATCTGCCTGGTTGTTGCCGAACACATTCAGGAAGGTCGGGATACGCATGCTCGGGAACGCCTTCACCGGTACCTTCACCGCTTCTTCGATGAGGCTGTTGAAGGTTTTACCGGTCGGGTCGATCACACCATCGGGGTGCGCATATTTGAGGTGACGGAACTGATACTGGCTGATGCACTGCACCAACTGACCGTCGCACTTACCGTTTTCAGCCAGTGGGAAGCCCAGTTTGGGAATGATCAAATTGAATAAATACTGAATGCACTGCACATCGGCGGGCAAGTTGCGGGCTTTACCGGGCGCGCCTACCGAAGCACTGATAAGACGGGGCAACCCTTGCAGGCTTTTCATCACAGACATCCTTGTTAGTTAAAGAGGTGATGGCACTTCAATATCAACTCCGCACCCTTGTCACACTCTGAAACAAGTGGCTGGCGGAAACTAACAAGGTGGTTTTAGGTTGTCCAGAGCGACCGCTGAAAGTTGTGAAACAGCCGAATTAATTAAATCAGTAACCGTGGAATTCACGGGTTTTCTGATACGTGTGGAAATCAATCCACTCGACCACGTCGTAAGGCAGGTAAAGCTGCATCCGCGCCCGGGAAATGGCGATGTATACCGCACACAGCCGCTGGTCGAACGCGTAGGCGTCCTTGAATTTCACGTTGGTCAGCAGTTCGGGCGTCAGCAGCACCCGGTCGAACTCCATGCCGCCCGCCTCCTCCGCCAGCATCAGCAGGCAGCGTTTGCCAGGGACGCCGCTCAGGCGGTTCAAACGCGTGATATCGGCGACATTGAAGCCTTTTTCCAGCTCGCTCTCGACCCACAGGAACGACTCGTCGTACTGGCTGGCATCGCGTACCTGTTGCCAATCGTCCATGTCACTGAAGTAAGCATGGGCGCCATTGTCGTTGTGCTCGTTGCTGTAGAACTCCGGCTTGAACAGCGCGATGACGCTGATCATGAAGCGCTGGAGATCCTGCTGCGCTGCACTGTCGAAGAAACCGAACGGGCAGTTGGCCTGCTGCAATTGAATCGCCCATTTCATGGTGTCCCAATGGGACGCGGTCAATACCGCGCAGCCTTCCGGCGGTACGAAGCCCTGAGGGTAATGCTCAATGCCAACGTCGGCATCCCGCGCGCCTTCGAAGGGCGTCTTGCCCTTCTGCGAGTGCACGCTGATCAACGGGTTGACCAGGCGCTCGACGTTGCGGCCCGAGCGCACGGAGTAATTGATGTCGGTGTGCCGGACTTCGCGCTTGCGCCTGACCATCACACCGCTGGCCAGCTGGTACTCATCGCCGAGGGTGATCAGCACCTGGCGGCCGCGTTCGATGATCTGCAACAACGAAGGTGGAATGTCCTGGGCTTCATCGATCAGCACATGAGTGTACCGGGGCGGCACCTCGCAGCCATCGAGGCTCGCACGCTTGATCAGCAACAGCGCTGCGAAGGCCGTCTGACCGGCCCATTGCGGATTGGCGTCCAGATACGTCCACAACCGGCTGGAGTACTCCAGCAACGCCTGGGCATCCACGTTGGACAAGGGTTGCTTGAAATGCGGCAAGTGCCGGGCCGACAGGCTGTGATGGTTGGAATGGCAATAGCTGTCGAGCACCTTCAGGCAGATATCGAGCGTCGCCGCGCCATCGTGACCGCGCCAGCCATGGATATTGAGGGTCTGCGACACTTCGTGTTTGCCGGGCAACCGGGCCGGCGAGGCCTGCACGGACGGTCGTTGCCCCTGTAACAGCGCTTTGGCGAAGGCGGCAAAGGTCGAGCCGGTCTTGCTGTCCCTGGCCAAACCCATGCGTTCACGCAAGGTGGCGAGCTTCGCCCCGGTACGCGCCAGTATCAAGGTCTGGGCGGGCCGCAGGCACTCCATCAAGGCGCCCAGCAGGTGGCTCTTACCGATGCCGGCGTAACCTTGGACATGCAGGTCTTCGTTGAGGTTGGCGCGGAAGGTCCGCACCAGCTTGTCCTGGGCCGGGCTGAGCCAGCGCTCGCGGTGCCGGGGCGTGACCATCTGCTGGCTGAACGGATCGTTGCTGCGCAGATGACGGACCTTGTAGCCAATATCCCATTTGCCGGTGGGCAGCAGGTAATCCCGCGCTGCGACTTCTTCAGGCGAGAGCAGGCGCAGATTGACCGTTTTAAGGGCGTTGAAACCGAAGTACAGCTTGCGGGGATCGAACAACCGCTGGGCTTCGGACAACAACGTCGCGGCGCCCTCTGCCCGGTTGTCCACCGCCCAGTCGAGCAGCTTGGCCAAAATGCGCTCGGCGCCAGCGCAGGTCAGGTCTTTTTCCGCCGCCTGGGCCAGGTTCTGGATGACCAGCACGGCAGCCAGCTCCGGGTCTGTCAGGCCCATCAGCGTCTTGGCGCCGTCCGTCCCGAGCAGGCCCGTGCAGGTTTCATCCGTGACGGGCAGGAAGACAGGACTGGATAAATCAAAGTGTTCCGGTTGCATAGTGCCTCGCCGCCAGGGAATCAGGCATTGCCCTGACCGCCCAGTTCAAACCGATACTCCCCCAGGGAGCCAGACATACCGCCGCAATGGGGACCCGCGTCAGCCTTAGCGGCCATCGCATTGACCTGCTGCTGGAGTTCGAAGACCGCCATATCCAGCAACCGGCGCAGGTCCTCGGCACTTTGCGCGGCCACATTCAACTGCAGCGTGTAGGCGCCCGTGAGGGGCGTCGGCACGGCCTCGGCGGGCGGTGCGGGCTCTTGGGACGCGTCCGCAGACCGGATCATTTCCGCCTGGCTGAGGATTTCCGCGTGCTCGTCGTCCATGAGGTCCAGCACCCTCGACAATTCCAGGGTCTGTTCAGGATGCGATTGAATGCGGTCCTTGATCTCCAGGCGCCGCATCTGCCACTCCCGCAGTTTTTCGCGAGTGAGGTCGTCGACTTTTTCCACGTGTGTTGTCTCCGGATGCCAGGCACTGGAGTATGCCGCCATGGACTGCGCGATGGCAGATGGCTTGAAAGCATTTTTTTGAATTGAATTTGAGGAGATGTTGCAAGGAAGAGCGTTATGGAGGCAACCCCACCAGCCACACCCCGGCACACAATGTTCCCGCTGTGGCTGCTGCCTTCCGGCTCTGACCAGGTTCACGGGTAATCGTTGCGGGGGGACCGATGGGGTCACCATAACGACGCCTGCCTCTCGGCAAGCGGGGCCATTGTACCGATCTCATCGGAAGTTACAACCGTTGGCGGCGGATTAAAAATATTCGATGGTTCAAGCACTTGACTGGTGGATTCACATAATTCTCTGTAGGAGCGAGCTTGCTCGCGAAAAACTTGAGAGCGCCTCGATAAACCAGGAACACTGCGTCATCGTTGACGCTCTTCGCGAGCAAGCTCGCGCCTACAAAAGAACGGCTTCGTCGGCCCTGCCGCCTTCTTCCTGAATGACCAAGTGAATAAAGTGCAGTTTGGCAATCACCGCCGGTGGCAGCACGAAGGGATAGAAGTCCGGTTGGCCCATGCTGCGTGACAGTTCATTGAGCATGCCGGCCAGTTCGATCCAGGCGTTGACGAACGACAGGAAGGCCACGCCGCCGGGGTGTTCGGGGTCGTACAGGGTGGTGAGCGGGAATGGCTGGTAATCCAGGTCCATCTCACGGGCGCTCATGCCAAAGCCGAGGGCGGTGTCGACGGCGTCCATCATGTGCAGGTAGTGCGCCCAGGTTTCGGCCCAGTCTTCCCAGGGGTGCATGGTGGCGTAGGCGCTGACGCAGGTTTGTTGCCAGTCTGGGCGTGGGCCGTTTTGGTAATGCTGGTCGAGGGCGTCGGCGTAACTGGCGCGTTCGTCGCCGAACAGGTGGCGAAACGGTTCAAGCCAGTGGGTATTGGCGATCAGGCGATCCCAGTAGTAGTGGCCGACCTCATGGCGAAAGTGCCCGAGCAACGTTCGGTAGGGTTCGCGCATTTGTACGCGGACTTTCTCGCGGTGGGCGTCGTCGGCCTCCTTGATGTCCAGGGTGATCAGGCCGTTGGCGTGGCCGGTCATGGGCGCGTTGCCTTCCAGGTCGATGCCGACGAAGTCGAAGGCCAGGCCCGTGTCTTCGTCGACGCTTTTGGGAACCACTTGTAAACCCAGACTAATGAGCTGTGCTACCAGGCGGCGCTTGGCGGTTTCGACTTTGCGCCAGCGTTCGTGGTTTTGCGCGATCGACAAGTCAGGAATGGTGCGGTTCAGGCTGCACGCCACGCACAGCGGCGCGGTGCTGTGGGCCGGGATCAGCCAGTTGCAAGCGGCCGGTGTATCGAGGTTGGCGCAGCGGCGGAAAGCACCGGCGTCGAGGTTGCCGTCCTGCAGCCAGGTGCCTTCGACGGGGCCGGGTTGCAGGGAGGCGAGACGACTTTGTTGGGCTTGGTAGCCGAGCAGCGCCTGGCAGGCCAGGCATTGGCTGTTGCGAAAGAACAGCGATTGGCCGCAACGGCACTGCCACACTTTGCTGTCGCGGGATGTGCCGGCTACGAACGGTGCAGCGATGCGCGAACTGAGTTGCTCGAAGTAGCGGAACATGGCGATCTCTCCCTGGGTGACTGAGACTAGATCATTTCCCGCTACCGATCGTTCAACATGGCTTCTGTGGGAGCGAGCTTGCTCGCGAAGAACGTCAACGATGACGCAGCGTTCCTGGTTTATCGAGACGCTCTCAAGTTTTTCGCGAGCAAGCTCGCTCCTACAGTGGGATCGGTTCAGACCTTGATGTTGTTCCTGGCGAGGAAGGCGACGAAGGCTTCTTCATCCAGCACCTTCAAGCCCAATTCGCTGGCCTTGGTCAGCTTGGAACCGGCGCCCGGCCCAGCCACCACGCAGTGGGTCTTCGCCGACACAGATCCCGCCACCTTGGCGCCCAGGCTTTCGAGCTTCTCCTTGGCCACGTCGCGGCTCATCAACTCCAGCGAACCGGTGAGTACCCAGGTGTGCCCGGCTTCGGGCAAGCCTTCGACCACCTTCTTCTCGCTGTCCCAATGCATACCGAAGTCTTTGAGCTGCTGCTCGATGGCCAGGGCGCGGTGGGCGTTGTCGGCATTATCGAAGAACTCGCGCACGGCCTTGGCCTGTTTCTCCGGCAGGGCCTGGCGCATGTCCAGCCAGTCGGCCTTGATTACGCCTTCGAGGGTGACGAACTTGTCCGCCAGCTTTTGCGCGGCGCCCGGGCCGACGCTCGGTACGTGCAGCTTGTCGAGCAACCCGCCCAGTGTGGTGCTGGCGGCGAATTCGGCACTCAGGTCACCCTGATCCTGCAATTGCAGGCCGCACTCTTCCGGCGACAGCAGCGCGCCGATCACGTCCTGGTTATGGCTGTCTTCAAAGAAACTGTGGATCTCATGCGCCACTTCCAGGCCCACGTCCGGCAAGTACGTCAGCACTTCGGGCAAGGCCTTCTGCACGCGCTCCAGGGAGGCCAGGGAGCGCGCCAGCACCTTGGCGGTCTCCTCGCCTACATCAGGAATGCCCAGCGCATAGATAAAGCGCGCCAGGGTCGGGGATTTGCTGTTTTCGATGGCGGTGATCAGCTTCTTGCTGGAAATGTCGGCAAAGCCTTCCAGGTCGATGATGTGTTCGTACTTGAGTTTGTAGAGGTCGGCCGGCGAGCCGATGAGTTTTTCATCCACCAGTTGTTCGATGGTTTTGTCGCCCAGGCCGTCAATGTCCATGGCGCGGCGTGAGACGAAATGGATAATCGCCTGCTTGAGCTGCGCGCCACAGGCCAGACGCCCGACGCAACGGTACACCGCGCCCTCGCTGACGGTTTCCTTGCCCTTGCTGCGTTTGACCAGTTGCGTGCGCTCCACGTGGGAACCACACACCGGGCAGCTCTGCGGGATCGGCACCGCACGGGCGTTTTCCGGACGCCGCTCAAGCACCACTGAGACCACCTGCGGGATCACATCCCCGGCGCGGCGGATGATCACGGTATCACCGATCATCACGCCCAGGCGCGCCACTTCATCCATGTTGTGCAGGGTCGCGTTGGACACGGTGACACCCGCGACCTTGACCGGCTTGAGGCGTGCCACCGGCGTGACGGCGCCAGTACGACCAACCTGGAATTCCACGTCTAGCAGCTCAGTCAGCTCTTCCATGGCCGGGAATTTATGCGCGATGGCCCAGCGCGGTTCACGGGCGCGGAAGCCCAGTTCTCGCTGGGAAGCGATGCTGTTGACCTTGAACACCACGCCGTCGATCTCATACGGCAGGCTGTTACGCCGCTCGCCGATATCGCGGTAGTACTCCAGGCAATCCTGGATACCCTTTGCCAACTTCAACTCACGGCTGATGGGCATGCCCCATTTCTGCAACTGTTGCAGGTTGCCGATATGGGTGTCGCTGATATCAGTGGTCACACCGTAGCAGCAGAATTCCAGCGGACGGCTGGCGGTGATCTTCGAATCCAGCTGACGCAAACTACCGGCAGCGGCGTTGCGCGGGTTGGCGAAGGTCTTGCCGCCGACTTCCAGCTGCGAGGCGTTGAGCCGTTCGAAACCGGCCTTGGACATGAACACTTCACCGCGCACTTCCAGGGTCGCCGGCCAACCACTGCCGTGCAGCTTCAACGGAATATTGCGCACGGTGCGCACGTTGACGCTGATGTCTTCGCCGGTGGTGCCGTCGCCACGGGTGGCGCCGCGAACCAGTTCGCCGTCCTGATACAGCAGGCTGACCGCCAGGCCATCCAGCTTCGGTTCGCAGCTGTACTCCACCGCCGCGCCACTGCCAAACAGATCACCGGCCGGCAGGTCGAGGCCTTCGGTGACCCGGCGATCGAATTCCAGCATGGTGGTTTCGTCAAAGGCGTTGCCGAGGCTGAGCATGGGGATCTCATGCTTGACCTGGGTGAACGCCGACAACGCCGCACTGCCGACCCGCTGCGTCGGAGAATCGCGCGTGACCAGGTCCGGATGCTCGGCTTCCAGGGCCTTGAGCTCATGGAACAGACGGTCGTACTCGGCGTCCGGAATGCTCGGCTCGTCGAGGACGTGGTAACGGTAGTTGTGCTGATCCAGTTCAGCGCGCAGTTCGAGGATGCGGGTGTGGGCGGCGGTCATGGGTGTTCTCTCATAAAGCAAAAGAGCAGCCGAAGCTGCTCAATATGTTAGTGCACGGATTCTACAGACAACGCTTAAGATCGAACCTCAGCGTTTCTGTGTCAGGGCGCGACGCTCGAACTCGACGATGCGCTGACGGTAATGCTCGATGGTCTGGGCGGTGAGGACGCTGCGTTGGTCGTCCTTGAGTTCGCCGTTCAGTTCCTGGGACAGCTTGCGGGCTGCGGCCACCATCACGTCGAAAGCCTGTTTCGGGTGACGCGGACCTGGCAGGCCGAGGAAGAAGCTCACCGCCGGGGTGCTGAACAGGTCGATATCGTCCAGATCGAAGGTGCCTGGCTTGACCGCGTTGGCCATGGAGAACAGCACTTCGCCGTTACCCGCCATGCTTTCGTGACGGTGGAAAATATCCATCTCGC
Source organism: Pseudomonas simiae (assembly GCF_000934565.1). Lineage (NCBI taxonomy): Bacteria > Pseudomonadati > Pseudomonadota > Gammaproteobacteria > Pseudomonadales > Pseudomonadaceae > Pseudomonas > Pseudomonas simiae. The sequence continues at coordinate 4,560,151 of NZ_CP010896.1, forward strand.
CGAAGCGCAGGCCGCTTTCCAGAATATTTTGCAACAAAGCCGGGCCCTTGAAGCCGGCGGCGTCGCGGCAGATCACGCTGATCACCAACACTTCTTCGGCGGCAGGCTGGTCGTTCACGGATTGGCGCGGGGCGTTCTTGCCAGCGTTTTCGTCCGGGAAATCATCGTCGCGGCTGCTGAAGCTCGGGCCGTCATCGACGTCCAGGTCCAAATCAGCCTGACGTGACTCTGCCACCACCGGCGCGGCGCGCTTGCCGCGTTTGGAAGACGGCTCGCGCGCTTCTCGCACCGGCGCGCTCATGGACGGCAAGTCGTGCTCGTCCAGCTGCGGTTCTTTATGGGTATCCAGCACACGGGGCGGCCCCAGCAGCTCGGCGCTGCCGTCGTCGTCAGGCAAGTTGGACAGGTTGCGGTCCAGACGGAATTTGAGCTTGCCCTTGCCACCGCGCATGCGGCGCCAGCCATCAAAAAGAATACCGGCAATGACAATAATGCCGATGACGATCAGCCACTCGCGCAGACCGATTTCCATGTAATCCCGTGCCTCTAATAAAAAATGCTGAAAAATAAGGGGTTTAGCAACGTGCAAACCGCTTTAAAACGTGGCGCCAACTCTATGTTCTGACTGACGTTTTGCCCACGCATACGAAAATTTGACATTAAACTAGCACGACCAAAGATAACTTTACACCGTCTGTCAAAAAGCCTTGAACAAATATGTCCATTTGCCACTTTCGCCAGACCGGTAAAGCGTCTTACCGCGCGCTATAAAAATTCTGTCCCAACAAGGATCAAGACTCCACCATCGCCATCGCTTCTTCCACATCCACCGCGACCAAACGCGAACAGCCCGGCTCGTGCATCGTTACCCCCATCAATTGGTCAGCCATCTCCATGGCGATCTTGTTGTGGGTGATATAGATGAACTGCACGGTCTGGGACATCTCTTTGACCAACCGCGCATACCGTCCAACGTTAGCGTCATCCAACGGGGCGTCAACTTCGTCGAGCATGCAGAACGGCGCCGGGTTCAACTTGAAGATGGCAAATACCAGAGCCAATGCGGTCAGGGCTTTCTCGCCGCCGGACAACAAATGGATGGTGCTGTTCTTCTTGCCCGGAGGCCGCGCCATGATCGTCACCCCTGTATCGAGTAGATCTTCGCCCGTCAGTTCCAAGTAAGCGCTGCCACCGCCGAAAACTTTTGGGAATAACGCCTGTAAACCGCTATTAATCTGATCAAAGGTATCTTTGAAGCGGTTTCGGGTTTCCTTGTCGATCTTGCGGATCACGTTTTCCAGGGTGTCCAGGGCTTCGACCAAATCAGCGTCCTGGGCATCCAGATAACGTTTACGCTCGGATTGTTGCTGGTATTCGTCGATGGCCGCCAAGTTGATCGCGCCGAGGCGTTGGATACGTGCAGCAATCCGCTCAAGCTCTTCTTCGGCTTCTTTCTCGTTGGCCTGGGCGGTCAGGGTATTGAGCACGCCGTGCAAGTCGTAGCCGTCTTCCAGCAATTGGTCTTGCAGGGTCTTGCGGCGCACGGTCAGGGCTTGCCATTCCATGCGCTGTTGTTCGAGCTGACCGCGGATCAGCTGGGATTGCTGCTCGGCCTGGGTTCGACGTTTTTCGGCGTCGCGTAATTCGCGGTCGGCGTCTTCCAGAGCGATTTGCGCGGTCTTGAGTTCTTCGTCGACGGTCATGCGCTTGTCGAGCAATTCTTCCAGCTTGAGGCGCAACTCCTCCAGCGGCGCTTCGCCCTCTTCCAGGTTGAGGCTCAGTTGCTCGCGCTTTTCAGTGAGGCGTTCGGACTGCATCTCCAGGCGTTCAAGGGCCTGGGCCGTGGACGCGTGCTGGGCCTTGAGCGAACCCAGGCGCACCGCCAACTGGTGGGCATGATCCTTGTGCTGACGGGCTTCCTGGCGCACGCGGTCGAGGCGTTCGCGCAGGCTGTCGCGCTGGGCCAGCAGCAATTCACGCTGCTCGGTGTCGAGCGCCATGCTGTCGAGGGCTTCCTGCAGGTGCAGACGCGCTTCGCCGATCTGTTCGTGTTCCAGGGCGCGCTGCTCGCCCATCTCGGCGACTTCTTCGTCGAGGCGGGTGCGGCGCAAGGTCAATTGCTCGACCTTGGCTTTGCTCGCGGAGAGTTGGGCTTTCAATTCGCCTTGCTGGCGCGCTTCGTCCTGCAACAGGCGGCGCAGGTGTTCGCGGCCGGTCTCTTGCTGACGCTGGGTGGCGCGCAGGGTTTGCAGTTCGGTTTCCAGGCTTTCGAGGGTGGCTTCGCGCTCTTCGCGTTCGGCGATCAGATTGACGATTTCCTGGCCACGGGCCAGGACGCCACTTTCGGCTTCACTGGCGCGGCGTACGCGCAGGAAATGGCGGCCGACCCAGTAGCCGTCGCGGCTGATCAGGCTTTCGCCGGCCGCCAGTTGGCCGCGCTGGGCCAGGGCCTGCTCAAGTGATTCAACCGGTTTGACCTGGCCCAGCCACGGCGACAGATCAATCGCCGCCTCAACCTTATCCAGCAAACTGCCCGGCACCCGCGTGCCATCCGCCGCAGGGCTGAGCAAACGCAAATCGCCCTGGGCAAAACCGGCCAGGTCGAAGCCGCCAAAATCATCCACCAAGACGGCTTGGAGATCGGCACCGAGGACAGTTTCAACCGCCAACTCCCAACCCGCCTCGACCTTCAAGCCTTCCGCCAGGCGCGGGCGCTCGGCCAAATGCTGGTCACGCAGCCATTCAGCGGTGCCGGTGCCGGGGTCCAAGGCGGCTTGCTGCAAGGCTTCCAGGGACGCCAGGCGGCCATTAAGCCGCTGCAAATCACCCTGGGCCTGTTGCTGTGCCTGGGTCGCCTGTTGCAGTTGCTGACGCAATTGCTCCAGGCGCTCCACTTGTTGCTCTTCACTGGCTTCCAGCTCTTCCAGCGTCATTTCGCTTTCAGCCAGCTGCTCGCTCAATTCCATGATCGCCGCGTCTTCCGGGTCGGCGGCAAGCAACACACGCTCTTCCTGCAGACGACGCTGGCGCTCGGCCAGGCGCTCCATACTGGTTTCCAGCTGCTGGATACGCGACTGCTGCACCTCGGCCTGGCGCCGTGGTTCGGCAGACTTCAGGTTGAAGGTGTCCCACTGCTCCTGCCAGCCGTGCATGGTGGTTTCGGATTCTTCCAGCGCGGCAGCGGCTTCTTCGGCGGCGGCGCTGGTGATTTCCTGTTCGGGGGTGAGCATGTCCAGCTCTTCACCGAGGGTCAGCAGCAAGGTGCGGTCGTGGCCCAGGTGCGATTCAGTTTCCAGCCGCGCGCGTTCGGCTTCCTTCAAGTCATCCTGCAACTGACGCAGGCGCTGCTGGCCGTGCTGGATGCTTTGCTCGACGCGGGCAATGTCGCCGCCCACCGAATAGAAGCGACCCTGCACCAGATTGAAGCGTTCGGACAGGTCATGGTGGCCGTCACGCAAGCGTTCGATGCTGGCGTCGGCGTTGCGCTGCTCGGCCACCAGGGCTTCAAAGCTGATTTCCTGGGTGCCGATGATCGCTTCGCGCTGCCCCACCTGGTCATTCAACGCCTGCCAACGCAAAGCCGACAATTGCGCCTTGAGCTGGCGCTCCTCGCCCTTGTACTCCTGATACTTCTCGGCAGCCTGGGCCTGGCGGTGCAGGCGCTCCAACTGGCGCTCCAGCTCTTCGCGCAGGTCGGTCAGGCGAGCGAGGTTCTCATGGGTGCGGCGGATACGGTTTTCGGTCTCGCGGCGGCGCTCCTTGTACTTGGAGATGCCGGCCGCCTCCTCGATAAAGTTACGCAGGTCTTCGGGCTTGGCTTCGATCAGCTTGGAGATCATGCCCTGCTCGATGATCGAGTAGCTGCGCGGGCCGAGGCCGGTGCCGAGGAAAATATCCGTGATGTCGCGGCGTCGGCACTTGGTGCCGTTGAGGAAGTAGCTGTTCTGGCTGTCGCGGGTCACTTTGCGGCGGATCGAGATTTCCGCGTAGGCCGCGTACTCGCCGATCAAGGTGCCGTCGGAGTTGTCGAACACCAGTTCGATACTGGCCTGGCTCACCGGCTTGCGGCTGGTGGAGCCATTGAAGATGACGTCGGTCATCGACTCGCCACGCAGGTTTTTGGCCGAGCTCTCGCCCATCACCCAGCGGACGGCGTCGATGATGTTCGACTTGCCGCAACCGTTGGGCCCGACCACCGCCGCCATGTTACTGGGGAAGTTCACCGTGGTCGGGTCGACGAAGGATTTGAACCCCGCCAGTTTGATGCACTTGAGCCGCACGCTTAGGCGTCCGCCAACGCAGCGATGACCAGCGCGCAACTGCGCTCGCCGTAGGTCGACAGCACTTGACGAATGTGCGGCAGGTCACGGGCCAGTACCGCGGCGAGCAGTTGCTCGAACAGCGCCAGGTACTCGCTCATGGACGCCTTGCGCTGATCCAGCGCCAGGTAATAGGCGCGGTTCATCGCCGGTTGCAGGTTCTCGACGGTTTCCTGCAGGTACGGGTTGTTAGCGAAAGGATAGGCGGCGCGCATTACATTGAAGCTTTCTTCAACGAAGGCGCGGATGTCCTGACGCTCGAAATTGGTGACCAGGCGCTGCTGGATCTGCACGAACGGCGCCATGTCGGCCTGCGTCTGCCAGCCTTGGGCAACCGCATTGCCGAGCAGGATGTACAGCTCGCCCATCAAGGTGCACAGGCTCTGCACCTTGTGCGCAGTGAGCTCTGTGACGTGGGCGCCACGGCGCGGCAGGATCGCGATCAGGTGGCGGCGTTCGAGAATCAGCAAGGCTTCGCGCACGGAGCCACGGCTGACATTGAGCGCCAGCGTGACCTTTTGCTCCTGGATCCGCTCTCCAGGCTTGAGATCGCCGCGAATGATGCGTTCGGCGAGGTGGTGAGCAATTTGCTCGGCGAGACTGTCCGGCGCCTTGAACGTCATGTTTTACCTTCAAAATCTTCTATCGGTACAAGCGCGGCAGTGTAGCGCATTGGCTGGCTGATGGCGCTACGCCCACCTTTCAGAATTTGGCACGGAATAAGCACAGATGAACACCCAGAAGCCCCTAAAAACGCCGGTTCCAGAAGACTGGACCATAATTGAAATTGTTGCGACCGCATTTTCTTGACCTTCTGGTCAGAAAATCGTTGACCGAAAAGTCAGACATGACTAGATTCGGCGCAAAGCGGTTAACAACAATAATGAGTCTGCGAGGCCTTCCGTGATCCAGTTTTTACTTAACCAGGAACTCCGTAGCGAGCACGCCCTGGACCCCAACCTGACTGTGCTCAACTATTTGCGTGAGCACCTGGGCAAATCCGGTACCAAGGAAGGCTGCGCCAGCGGCGATTGCGGTGCCTGCACTGTGGTGGTGGGCGAGCTGCACACGGATGACACCGGCGCCGAGCAGATTCGTTATCGCAGTCTCAATTCGTGCCTGACCTTTGTGTCGTCGTTGCACGGCAAGCAACTGATCAGCGTCGAAGACCTCAAGCACCAGGGTCAACTGCACAGCGTCCAGAAGGCCATGGTCGAATGCCACGGTTCGCAGTGCGGCTTTTGCACCCCCGGTTTCGTGATGTCGTTGTTCGCCCTGCAAAAGAACAGCGACGCCCCCGACAACCAAAAGGCCCATGAAGCCCTGGCCGGCAACCTGTGCCGCTGCACCGGTTATCGCCCGATTCTCGCCGCCGCCGAACAGGCCTGCTGCAACAAACCCCAGGATCAGTTCGACAGCCGCCAAGCCGAGACCATCGCCCGCCTCAAGGCCATTGCGCCGACGCAAACCGGTGAACTCAACAGCGGCGACAAGCGCTGCCTGGTGCCGCTGACCGTCGCCGACCTCGCCGATCTCTACGACGCCTACCCGCAAGCCCGGCTGCTGGCCGGCGGCACCGACCTGGCGCTGGAAGTCACTCAGTTCCACCGCACGCTGCCGGTGATGATCTACGTCGGCAATATTGAAGAAATGAAGCGTATCGACGACTTCGACGACCGCTTGGAAATCGGCGCTGCCGCCGCCCTCTCCGATTGCTACACCGCGCTGCACCACGCATACCCGGACTTCGGTGAACTGCTGCACCGTTTCGCTTCCCTGCAGATCCGTAACCAGGGCACCCTGGGCGGCAACATCGGCAACGCCTCGCCGATCGGTGACTCGCCGCCGCTGCTGATTGCCCTCGGCGCGCAGATCGTACTGTGCAAGGGCGAAACCCGCCGCACCTTGGCGCTGGAGGATTACTTCATCGACTACCGCGTCACGGCGCGCCAGGACAGCGAGTTCATCGAGAAGATCATCGTTCCGAAGGGCCACGCCTTGTTCCGTGCCTACAAGGTCTCCAAGCGCCTGGACGATGATATTTCCGCCGTCTGCGCCGCGTTCAACCTGAAGATCGATAACGGTGTGATCGGCGAGGCTCGCGTCGCGTTCGGCGGTATGGCCGCCACGCCAAAACGCGCCAAGAACTGCGAGGCGGCGTTGGTCGGCGCCACCTGGAACTGCGCCACCGTGGAAAAGGCCTGCGCCGCCCTCGCCGAGGATTTCACCCCGCTGTCGGACTTCCGCGCCAGCAAGGAATACCGACTGCTCAGCGCCCAGAACCTGCTGCGCAAATACTTCATCGAACTGCAAACGCCGCACATCGAGACTCGGGTGACCGCTTATGTCTAACCATCACGCCGTCGTTAAAACCCAGGCCGAACTCGCCGAGCTGTTCGCACAGGACCTCACCTCTGGCGTGGGCCGCAGCGTCAAGCACGACAGCGCCGCCAAACATGTGTGCGGCGAAGCGCAGTACATCGATGACCGCCTGGAATTCCCCAACCAATTGCACCTGTATGCGCGCATGTCCGACCGTGCCCATGCCCGGATCATCAGCATCGACACCGCGCCCTGCTACGCCTTTGAAGGCGTGCGGATTGTCATCACCCATGAAGACGTGCCGGGCCTGAAGGACATCGGCCCATTGATGCCGGGCGATCCATTGTTGGCGATCGATACGGTGCAGTTCGTCGGCCAGGTCGTGCTGGCGGTAGCCGCCCGCGATCTGGAAACCGCGCGTAAAGCCGCGATGGCCGCCGTGATCGAATACGAAGACCTGGAACCCGTGCTGGACGTGGTCGAGGCGTTTCGCAAGAAGCATTTCGTGCTCGACAGCCACACCCATCAGCGCGGTGATTCGGCAGGCGCACTGGCGACCGCGAAAAACCGCATCCAAGGCACCCTGCACATCGGCGGCCAGGAACACTTCTACCTGGAAACCCAGATTTCTTCGGTAATGCCCACCGAAGACGGCGGCATGATCGTCTATTGCTCCACGCAGAACCCCACCGAAGTGCAGAAACTGGTGGCCGAAGTGCTGGACGTGTCGATGAACAAAATCGTCGTGGACATGCGTCGCATGGGGGGTGGTTTCGGCGGCAAGGAAACTCAGGCCGCAAGCCCGGCGTGCCTGTGCGCGGTGGTCGCGCGCCTCACCGGCCAGCCGACCAAGATGCGCCTGCCGCGTGTCGAAGACATGTTGATGACCGGCAAGCGCCACCCCTTCTACATCGAATACGACGTGGGCTTCGACGACACGGGCCGCCTGCACGGAATCAACCTGGAATTGGCGGGCAACTGCGGCTGCTCACCGGACCTGTCCAACTCGATTGTCGACCGCGCGATGTTCCACTCCGACAACTCGTATTACCTGGGCGATGCCACGGTCAACGGCCATCGCTGCAAGACCAACACGGCGTCCAACACCGCCTATCGCGGTTTCGGCGGCCCGCAAGGCATGGTCGCCATCGAGGAAGTGATGGACGCCATCGCCCGCCATCTGGGCCTCGATCCGCTGGCGGTGCGCAAGATCAATTACTACGGCAAGAACGAGCGCAACGTCACGCACTACTACCAGACCGTCGAGCATAACATGCTCGAAGAGATGACCGCCGAGCTTGAAGCCAGCAGCCAATACGCCGAGCGTCGCGAAGCGATCCGCCTGTACAACGCCCACAGCCCGATCCTGAAAAAAGGCTTGGCGCTGACCCCGGTGAAATTCGGTATTTCGTTTACGGCCAGCTTTCTCAACCAGGCCGGTGCGCTGATCCATATCTACACCGACGGCAGCATCCACCTGAACCACGGCGGCACCGAGATGGGCCAGGGCTTGAACACCAAGGTCGCGCAGGTTGTGGCCGAAGTGTTCCAAGTGGAAATCGACCGCGTTCAAATCACCGCCACCAACACCGACAAGGTACCCAACACCTCGCCGACCGCCGCTTCCAGCGGTGCCGACTTGAACGGCAAGGCTGCGCAGAATGCCGCCGAAACCATCAAGCAGCGCCTGGTGGAGTTCGCCGCACGCAAATACGACGTGAGCGAAGCGGATGTGGCGTTCCACAACGGTCATGTGCGCGTGCGCGATCAGATCCTCACCTTCGAGGCGTTGATCCAGCAGGCGTATTTCGCCCAGGTCTCGCTGTCGAGCACCGGCTTCTACAAGACCCCGAAAATCTACTACGACCGCAGCCAGTCGCGCGGTCGGCCGTTCTACTACTTTGCGTTCGGCGCGGCGTGCTGCGAAGTGATCGTCGACACCCTGACCGGCGAATACAAGATGCTGCGCACCGACATCCTGCACGACGTCGGCGCCTCGCTGAACCCGGCCATCGACATCGGCCAGGTGGAGGGCGGCTTTATCCAGGGCATGGGGTGGCTGACCATGGAAGAACTGGTGTGGAACGACAAAGGCAAGCTGGTGACCAACGGCCCGGCCAGCTACAAGATCCCGGCCGTGGCCGACATGCCGCTGGACCTGCGGGTGAAGCTGGTGGAAAACCGCAAGAACCCGGAAGACACGGTGTTCCATTCCAAGGCCGTGGGCGAACCGCCGTTCATGCTCGGCATCGCGTCGTGGTGCGCGATCAAGGATGCGGTGGCGAGCCTGGGTGACTATCGCCATCAGCCCAAGATCGATGCGCCGGCGACACCGGAGCGGGTGTTGTGGGGGTGTGAGCAGATGCGGCAGTTGAATGCGGCCAGGGCCGTTGAGATTGAAACCGAGATGGCTTCGCTCTAGACCGAGGCGCTGCCATCGCGGGTAAGCCCGGCGCCCACATTTTGATGTGTGAACCCCATAAAATGTGGGAGCTGGCGTGCCTGCGAAGACGGCCGAACTGACAACAGAAAGGTTGAGGTAGACATGAACAACTGGATCAGCGCCCTCGCCGACCTGCAAAACAGGGGCGAACCCTGCGTCCTGGTAACCATCATCGAAGAGCTCGGCTCCACGCCACGCAATGCCGGTTCCAAAATGGTGATCAGCGCCGCGCAGAGTTTCGACACCATCGGTGGCGGGCACTTGGAATACAAGGCAATGCAGATCGCCCGCGACATGCTCGTACGCGGTCAGCAGAACACTCATCTGGAGCGCTTCAGCCTGGGCGCCAGCCTGGGTCAGTGCTGCGGTGGCGTGACCGTGCTGCTCTTCGAACCCATGGGCCAAGTGCAGGCGCAGATCGCGGTATTTGGCGCTGGCCATGTCGGCCGTGCACTGGTGCCGTTGCTGGCCAGCCTGCCGTGCCGGGTGCGCTGGATCGATTCCCGTGACCAGGAGTTTCCGGCACATATACCCCAGGGCGTGCGTAAAATCGTCAGCGAAGAGCCGGTCGACGAAATTGCTGACCTGCCAGTGGGCAGTTACTGCATCGTCATGACCCACAATCATGCGCTGGACTTGGAACTCACCGCCGCCCTGCTCAAACGCAATGACTTTGCCTACTTCGGCCTGATCGGTTCGAAGACCAAACGCGTCAAGTTCGAACACCGCCTGCGAGATCGCGGCTTCGACACCGCGCACTTGCAACGGATGCGCTGCCCCATGGGCCTCACCGAGGTGAAGGGCAAGTTGCCGGTGGAAATCGCCATCTCCATCGCCGGCGAAATCATCGCCACCTATAACGCCAATTTCGGCCAGCACACCGCCAGCGCCGAACCTATTGCCAAACTGCTGCCGGCTTCACGCCGCAGCCAAGCCATTTGAATTGAGATCGCCATGCCTTTAACGCGTAAAGCCTACCGTGCCGCCCTCCTGCACAGCATCGCCGACCCTGCTGAAGTGGGGATCGAAGCCTCCTATGAGTATTTCGAAGACGGCCTGCTGGTGATCGAAAACGGCCAGATCAGCGCTGTCGGCCATGCCAGCGACTTGCTGCCGACCCTGCCTGCCGATATCGACATCACCCACTACCAGGACGCGCTGATCACCCCCGGCCTGATCGACACCCATATCCACCTGCCGCAAACCGGCATGGTCGGCGCCTATGGCGAGCAGTTGCTGGATTGGCTCAACACCTACACCTTCCCGTGCGAAAGCCAGTTCGCCGACAAGGCCCACGCCGAAGAAGTCGCGGATATTTTCATCAAGGAACTGCTGCGCAACGGCACCACCACCGCGCTGGTGTTTGGCAGCGTGCATCCGCAATCGGTGAACGCGTTCTTTGAAGCCGCTGAGAAACTCGATCTGCGCATGATCGCCGGCAAGGTGATGATGGATCGCAACGCGCCGGACTACCTGACCGACACCGCCGAATCCGGCTACCAGGAAAGCAAGGCGCTGATCGAGCGCTGGCACGGCAAGGGCCGCCTGCATTACGCGGTGACGCCGCGCTTTGCGCCGACCAGCACGCCGGAACAACTGGCACTGGCCGGGCAACTGCTGGGCGAATACCCAGACCTGTACATGCAGACGCACATCAGCGAGAACAAGCAGGAAGTGGAATGGGTGAAGGAACTGTTCCCGGAGCGCAACGGCTACCTGGATGTGTATGACCATTACAAATTGCTCGGCGAACGCTCGGTGTTTGCCCATGGCGTGCACCTGTGCGATGACGAGTGCGCGCGGTTGGCGGAGACCGGCTCGGCGGTCGCATTCTGCCCGACCTCGAACTTCTTCCTCGGCAGCGGCTTGTTCAACCTGCCGATGGCCGAGAAGCACAAACTGAATGTGGGCCTGGGCACCGACGTGGGCGGCGGCACCAGCTTCTCGCTGCTGCAGACCCTGAACGAAGCCTACAAGGTCATGCAACTGCAGGGTGCGCGCTTGAGCCCGTTCAAGTCGCTGTACCTGGCCACCCTGGGCGGTGCGCGGGCGCTGCGGTTGGAAGACAAGATCGGCACGCTGCAACCGGGCACCGATGCGGACTTCCTAGTGCTGGATTACAACGCGACACCGCTGCTGAGCTATCGCTTGAAGCAGGCGAAGACCATCGCCGAGACGTTGTTCGTGCTGATGACGCTGGGGGATGATCGGACGGTGTTGCAGACCTATGCGGCCGGCCAGTTGGTGCATCAGCGCTGATCTGAAGCACGCCGGAACCAAATGTGGGAGCGGGCTTGCTCGCGAATGCGCTGGATCAGTCAATACATCGGGTGACTGACACTCAGCATTCGCGAGCAAGCCCGCTCCCACATTTTTAGTCCCAGGTGAACCAGGGTAACTACAGTTTTACCGAGGAGCGCCCCGGCTTCTTGGTCTGCAACAGGTGCGAGAACACCGCATGCAGATCATCCGACGCGCTCTCTTCGTCGAGGTTGAGCTTGCTGTCGATATGATCCATGTGATGCATCATCAAGTTCACCGCCAACGCCGCGTCCCGTGCTTCGATCGCGTCGATCAACTGGGTGTGCTCATCGTAGGAACAGTGCGAGCGGTTGCCGCTTTCGTACTGGGCGATGATCAATGAAGTCTGGGACACCAGGCTACGCTGGAAACTGATCAGCGGCGCGTTCTTCGCCGCTTCGGCCAGCTTGAGGTGGAATTCACCGGAGAGGCGGATACCCGCGCCGCGATCGCCACGGGAAAAGCTGTCGCGCTCGTCGTTGACCATCTGACGCAACTCGGCCAATTGGTCGGCCGTGGCGTGCTGGACTGCCAACTCGGTAATTGCCCGCTCCACCAGACGCCGCGCGAGAAATACCTGGCGTGCTTCCTCGACGCTCGGGCTGGCCACGACCGCGCCGCGATTGGGCCGCAGCAGCACCACACCTTCATGGGCCAGGCGCGACAGGGCGCGGCGGATGATGGTGCGGCTGACGCCGAAGATTTCGCCCAGTGCCTCTTCACTCAATTTGGTACCGGGTGCCAGGCGTTGTTCGAGGATCGCTTCGAAGATATGCGCGTAGACGATATCGTCCTGGGTTCCGCTGCGACCGGCCTTGCCGGCTCGCGGTTGTTTCTTGAGAGGTTGCAACTGTTCGTTCATGGGCACTCGGGTTTGGAGAACGGCGGCGAATTAACGGTAATACGGCAACAGCGGGTCGCTGGCAAGTATCACCTAAAAACAGGGCACATTGTACACAACCCAGTGCGCCAACACACTGTACGGCTGTTTGCGCCGTCGGCTGTATTGCAATGAGTCGTTACGTTTGAGTTTAGGCTTGAATCCGCGCCGTCACCGGCTAAAACCCAGGTAAAAGGAACACCTCTTCATGAACGACGCCACCCAAGCGCCTTTGCGCCCGTTGGCCGACACGTCTGCGTCGGCCGTTGTCGCTGGCTTCATCGCCATGATGACCGGCTACACCAGCTCCCTGGTCCTGATGTTCCAGGCCGGGCAAGCCGCCGGTTTGACCACGGCGCAGATTTCGTCATGGATCTGGGCGATTTCCATCGGCATGGCAGTGTGCAGCATCGGCCTGTCGCTACGCTATCGCACCCCTATCACCATTGCCTGGTCGACACCGGGTGCCGCGCTGCTGATCACCAGCCTGGGCGGTGTGAGTTATGGCGAGGCCATCGGTGCCTATATCACCTGCGCCGTGCTGGTGACGATTTGCGGGATGACCGGCAGCTTTGAAAAATTGGTCAAGCGCATCCCGGCATCGTTGGCGGCCGCCTTGCTGGCAGGGATTCTGTTCAAGATCGGCAGCGAGATCTTCGTCGCCGCGCAGCATCGCACCGGGCTGGTGCTGGGGATGTTCATCACGTACCTGGTGATCAAGCGCCTGTCGCCGCGTTATGCGGTGCTGGCCGCGCTGCTGATCGGCACCGCATTGTCGGGGTTGATGGGGCTGCTGGACTTCAGCGGTTTTCACCTGGAAGTCGCAACGCCCGTGTGGACAACGCCGCACTTCTCGTTGGCGGCGACCATCAGCATCGGCATTCCGCTGTTCGTGGTCGCGATGACCTCGCAGAACATGCCCGGCGTTGCCGTGCTCAGGGCCGACGGTTACAACGTGCCCGCCTCCCCCTTGATCACCGCCACCGGCCTGGCGTCCCTGGTGCTGGCGCCGTTCGGCTCCCACGGCATCAACCTGGCAGCGATCAGTGCGGCCATCTGCACCGGGCCGCATGCCCATGAAGACCGTAACAAGCGCTACACAGCAGCGGTGTGGTGTGGGGTGTTCTACGGGATTGCCGGGGTGTTCGGCGCGACCTTGGCGGCGTTGTTCGCAGCCTTGCCCAAAGAGCTGGTGCTGTCGATTGCGGCCCTGGCGTTGTTTGGCTCGATCATCAATGGGCTAAGCATCGCCATGAATGAGCCGAAGGAGCGGGAAGCGGCGCTGATCACCTTTATGGTCACGGCGTCGGGCTTGACACTGTTTTCCATCGGGTCGGCGTTCTGGGGGATTGTGGCGGGGGTGTTGACGCTGCTGATTCTGAATTGGCGCAAGGCATAAAAAAACGGCGACCCTCAGGTCGCCGTTTTATTTAGTATCACTTAGCCGCGTTGATCGGCTTTTCCGGATACCACACGTCCAGCAGCGGGCTGACTTCAGCCTTGGTCAGCTCGGAACGGGTTTTCAGCCAGGCTTCAACAGCAGCACGTTGCTCTTCGGAGACCGAGCCACGCTTCTGCAGGCAGACCAGACCGTAGTCATCACCGCCAACATAGCCCAGGCCGTTGGCTTCCATGGCTTCTTTGATGAATGCTTCGAGGAAAGCGTCGATAGCTTCTTCACTCAGGCCTTCTTTGAAGTCCAGGTTCAGTTCGAAACCCAGCTCTTGAAATTCATCAACGCACAGTTTTTTGCGCAGACGCTGGGAACGGTTAGTCGCCATTGGAACAATCCTCATAAGTAATAACGGGCGGCACTTTAGCAGTTTAAGGCGACGATTGCCCGACTCTCTGGGACAGGCGGCACAATGCCTGTAAAAAAAACGCCGAATACCCGCTATGGTTCAGCTACAAGTGACTCTACCTTGGGGCATAATGCCGACACTTTCATGACCATTGAGGGATTTTTCTTATTTCCCCCTCAACTTTTTCACCCTCCTCAGCAGTAGGGTTTTACTTCTTATGATCAAATCGTTGCGTTCAATCTTTTTTGCCGGCCTTATTCTGCCAGTGGCCTTTTCCGTCTCCGCTGCCCCCGTCAACACCACCCTGCCGCCGAGTGTTCAACAGGCGCTGACCAAAGCCAAAATGCAAAACACAGCGCTGTCCCTGGTGATGATCCCCCTGAACGGCCCGGGTACGCCTACCGTCTTCAATGCCGACGTCTCGGTGAACCCCGCCTCTACCATGAAGCTGGTCACCACCTACGCGGCCCTGGAAATGCTCGGCCCCAACCACCAGTGGAAAACCGAGTTCTATACCGACGGCACCCTCAGCGGTGGCGTGCTGCACGGCAACCTGTACCTCAAGGGCGGCGGCGACCCCAAGCTGAACATGGAAAAACTCTGGCTGCTGATGCGCGACCTGCGCGCCAACGGCGTGCAGCAAGTCACCGGCGACCTGGTGCTGGACCGCAGTTTCTTCAACCAGCCGCTGTTGCCGGAATTCAATGACGACGGCAACGATGAGAACAAACCGTTCCTGGTCAAGCCGGACGCGCTGCTGGTCAACCTCAAAGCCCTGCGTTTTGTGACTCGCAATGATTCCGGCCGGGTGCTGGTGTCGGTCGAGCCGCCGATTGCCAGCATCCGCATCGACAACCAGGTCAAGGTCTCCAACGCCAAGCAGTGCACCGGCGACGTGCGCTACAACCCGGTCACCGCCGCCGATGGCAGCGTGACGGTCACGGTCAGCGGCCAATTGGCCGATGGCTGCAGTTCGCAGACCTACCTGTCGCTGCTGGACCACGCCACCTACACCGCTGGCGCCGTGCGCGCGATCTGGAAGGAACTGGGCGGCACCATCCAGGGCCGGGATATCCAGGCGCCAGTGCCCAAGGATGCCAAGGTGCTGGCCCGGGCGTTCTCGCCGGACCTGGCTGAAATCATCCGCGACATCAATAAATACAGTAACAACACCATGGCCCAGCAGTTGTTCCTGAGCCTGGGTGCGCAGTTCCGCAACGATGCCGATGGCGACGACGCCAAGGCTGCACAACGCGTCGTGCGCCAGTGGCTGGCGAAGAAAGGCATCACCGCGCCGCACCTGGTGATGGAGAACGGTTCCGGCCTGTCCCGTGCCGAACGCGTCAGCGCCCGCGAAATGGCGACCATGCTGCAAGCCGCGTGGAAAAGCCCTTACGCCGCGGAATACATCAGCTCGATGCCGATCACCGGCACCGACGGCACCATGCGCAAACGCCTGAAAACCACCGCCATGCGCGGCGAAGCCCACGTCAAGACAGGTACGTTGAACACCGTACGTGCCATCGCCGGGTTCAGCCGTGACAACAATGGCAATACCTGGGCCGTGGTGGCGATCCTCAACGATCCAAAGCCATGGGGCGCTTCGTCGGTGCTGGATCAGGTGCTGCTGGATTTGTATCGCCAGCCTAAGGCAGTGGCGGCCGCTCCCGTCCTTTAAGACGGTAACGCAGTCCCCCTGTGGGAGCGGGCTTGCTCGCGAATGCCGCGTATCAGTCGCCAAATGGAGTGGCTGGTCTACCGCATTCGCGAGCAAGCCCGCTCCCACATTGGCCTGCGGCGGTCTCAAGCACGCAAGCGCTCGGCTTCCACCCGGTCCCTGCCCGCCTGCTTGGCCACGTACACGGCCGAGTCGGCGCGCAACAGCAGCCCGTCGATGCCTTCATCGACCCGCCAACTGGCCACGCCAAAGCTGGCAGTGACGATACCGACTGGGTCCATCGGCGCACCGCGCAGCGACGCCCATAATTCCATGGCCAGGCTGTAGGCCTGTTCGCCATCGGTGTGCGGGCACAGCACCATGAATTCCTCGCCGCCCAGGCGACAGAACACGTCGGTGCGGCGCAGGCGCTGGCTGATGCGCCTGCACAGTTCCTGCAATACACCATCGCCGACGGCGTGCCCGTGCTGGTCGTTGATGCGTTTGAAGTGATCGATATCAAGCATGATCACCGACAAGTTTCCCGAAGTGCGGTTGAGCCTTACCATCTCCGCCTTGAGACGATCCTGGAAATAGCGTCGGTTATGGATTCCGGTCAGGGAGTCGGTGATGGAGAGCGCACGCAGTTCTTCTTCCACCCGCTTAAGATCGGAAATATCCGACACGTACCCATGCCACAACGTACCGCCTGCTGGTAACTCTTCCGGAGTCGCTTCACCCCGAATCCAACGCAGGCCCCGTTGCGGCAACACCACGCGGTATTCCTCGCGCCAATGGCTCAACTGCAACGCTGACAAGCGGATCGAAGCACGCACCCGCTCCGCATCCAACGGATGGATACGCTCGAAGACCCGCTTCGCATCCTGCTGCAATATATTGGGTTCGATTTCATAGATGTCGCGCATGCCGTCGCTGGCATAGATGAATTTCCAGTTGTCCTGGGGTTCCAGGGTGAACTGGAAGATCCCTCCGGGCACATGGGCGCTGAGTTTTTTGAGCAGGCGGTCGCGGGCCGCCAATGCCTCGTAGGCACGTTTCTGTTCGGTGATGTCCAGGTAAATTGCCAGGTGGCCGATCCATAAACCATGGTCGTCCAGCAACACCGTGGCCAGCATGTTGACGGTCAACTGGCTGCCATCCTCGCGGATCAGGGTCCACTCGTGGGCTTCATGCAGGTTGTCAGGGCTTTCCACCAGCATGGCTTGGCTCGCCGGGATGCGCTTGCCCAACGCCATACTCAGGCTCGCCGAGCGCGCTTCCAGCTCCGCCGCCACGTGCAGGCTTTCCAGGGTGTGCGTGCCCACCACTTGCTCGGCCTTGAAGCCCAGCATCTGCTCGGCACCGGCGTTGAAGGTATTGATGACGCCGCGCAGGTCGGTGGCAATGATCGCCACCTGGGTCGCGGCATTCAGCACGCTGCGCAATTGGCCATGGGCGCCGCGCAACTCCTGCTCGCGCAGGCGCAACTGGGCAGTGCGCTGCTCCACCAGCTTCAATGCGCGCTGACGCTGGCTCACCAGCACATAGAGCAAAGCACTGAGGAGCAGGCTCAGCAGGCCGCCCATGAACAGGATCGTGTTCAGCGAGGAGTGGTTGGCATGGTCGAATACCTGGCTCGGGCGCAGATTCAAGGCATACACGTGGTCACCCAGCGTCAGACGACGTGCGCCGACAAGGTCGCTGTCGCCCACCACATTGCTGGACTCGAAGAGCACGCGCTTCTGCAGGTCGGACGTGTCGATGATCTGCATCACCAGGTTGTCCCGGTCCGGCTTGGGCAAACCGTCGGCCACCAGCTGGCGTATGCTGATCACGGCCATCACATAACCAAAGGGCTCGTGCTGGGACTGATCAGAAGTGCCCAGGTGGCTGACCGGCGCCACCAGTAAAACCCCAGTGGCATAGACCGGCTCCACCCCCACCAATTGCATGGGCTGGGACACCGCCAGCCTGCCGGTCTTTTGTGCACGCTCAAGGGTTGAACGCCGCAGGGGCTGGGCCAGAAGATCAAAGCCGAAGGGCGCGCCCAACAAGCTTTGAGTCTGGCTGTACAACACCGGTACGTATTCGTCGCGCTCGGGCGCTGGGGCCAGCTCACCGGCCGAATTCAACTCACGGATGACAAAGGGTGTGCCGAGCTGGCTGGATACGTCTTGCTCGAACTGGCTGCGCTGTTCGCGATACACCCGTGGCGCCCAGGAGTAAGCGCGGGCACGCAGCAACAGGGGCTGGGCAAACCCGTCGAATTCTTCGCGGGACACAGTGTCGGAGTTGACGAAGAAGCGCCGCAGGCTGTTCAGCCGTTGCTCCTGGTCTTCGAAACGTTCCTGCAGGCGGGTGTAGCGCTCATTGACCAGCAACTGAAAGCGCTGGCGCACCTGCTGCTGATAGAGGTCGGAAGCTGCCCAGGCGACAATCGCCGTCAAGG
Organism: Pseudomonas simiae; assembly: GCF_000934565.1. Taxonomy (NCBI): domain Bacteria; kingdom Pseudomonadati; phylum Pseudomonadota; class Gammaproteobacteria; order Pseudomonadales; family Pseudomonadaceae; genus Pseudomonas; species Pseudomonas simiae. The sequence goes on from NZ_CP010896.1 coordinate 4,578,324, forward strand.
TAAACCCTGCCAGTAACACCACTATTGCCACCAGCCAAGCCGACGCCTGCTCACTGATAAAGCCTAGGATTTTCGGGCGGACGGCTTGCAACGGCATAGGCAACACTCACAACGCCAGCGTGCGGGGGTGTCACTTTGGCTGGACCTTAAGTTATAGCCATCAGCCCCGTATTTGACCAGCCAAAAGAACTGTAGGAGCGAGCTTGCTCGCGAATAACTTGAAGACGCCGCGTTTATTCATGAAAACGCGTCGACAGTGAGTTTTTCGCGAGCAAGCTCGCTCCTACAGGGGGCGATCAGCGTGCGGTGATTTTCCATGCCCGATGGATCTTCGCATTGCGCGCAAAATCCGGGTCGATGGTCTTGTCGCTGATTTCCTCGACCGCATAACGTTCGCTGAGGTTGTCCTCCAGCGCGAACTTGCGGAAGTTGTTCGAGAAATACAGCACGCCGCCCGGTGCCAGGCGGGCCATGGCCAGGTCGAGCAACTGCACGTGGTCTCGTTGCACGTCGAAGATGCCTTCCATGCGCTTGGAGTTGGAGAAGGTCGGCGGGTCGATGAAGATCAGGTCGAACTCATCGCGGCTGGCCTCCAGCCACGCCATCACGTCACCCTGCTCCAGGCGGTTCTTGTCGGAGAAACCGTTGAGAGAGAAGTTGCGACGCGCCCAGTCCAGGTAGGTCTTGGACAGGTCGACACTGGTGGTGCTGCGTGCACCGCCCTTGGCCGCGTGCACACTGGCGGTCGCGGTGTAGCAGTACAGGTTGAGGAAACGCTTGCCGGCCGCTTCTTTCTGGATGCGCAGGCGCATCGGACGGTGGTCGAGGAACAGGCCGGTGTCCAGGTAGTCGGTGAGGTTGACCAGCAACTTCACGCCGCCTTCGCTGACTTCAGTGAACTTGCCCTGCGCACTCTGACGCTCGTACTGCTTGGTACCGCTCTGACGCTCGCGACGCTTGACCACCACGCGGCTCTTGTCGATGTTCAGCGCTTGGGGAATCGCCGCCAAGGCATCGAACATGCGTGCGGAGGCTTTTTCCGGATCGATGGATTTCGGCGCCGCGTATTCCTGCACGTGCACCCAATCGTGGTACAGGTCGATCGCCATGGAGTATTCCGGCATGTCGGCGTCGTACACACGGTAGCAATCCACGCCTTCGCGCTTGGCCCACTTGCCTAGCAGCTTCAGATTTTTTTGCAGGCGGTTGGCAAACATCTGCCCGCCCTCGCTCAGGCGCGCCTGCTCGACGACAGGGGCCGGTGCGGGTTTGATCGGGTTGCCGTTCTTGTTGTACTGGCGCTCCTGCGGCTCAGCCGGGGCTTGGTCGTAAGCGGCTTGCTCACGCTCAGCCTGGCGCTGCTCCGGGGTGCGACGCTCGCCAGTGACGAATTGGTCCGGATTGACCTTGATCAGCAGCAGCTTGCACGGCAACGCGCCGTTCCAGAACGAATACTGTTTGTGGCTGCGGATGCCCATGCGCTTGCCCAGGTCCGGCGCGCCAGTGAACACCGCCGCCTCCCAGCCCATGCACGCCTGGCGCAGACGCTCGCCGAGGTTCTGGTAGAGGTACAACAGGCTGGCTTCGTCACCCAGACGCTCGCCATAAGGCGGGTTACAGATGACCAGGCCTTTCTGGTTCTGGTCCGGGCGTGGCTCGAAGGTGCCGACTTCGCCCTGGTACACCTTGATCCAATGGCTTAAGCCTGCGCGCTCGATGTTGTTGCGCGCAGGTTGGATCAGCCGTGGGTCGGCTTCGTAGCCACGGATCCACAGCGGCGGCTTGTTCATGCCGACGGCGGCGCGTTCAGCCGCTTCCGCGTGCAGTTTCTTCCACAGCGCCGGGACGTGCCCAAGCCAGGTGGTGAAGCCCCACAGTTCACGATTCAGGTTGGGCGCCATGTCGGCGGCGATCATTGCGCCTTCCACCAGGAAGGTGCCCACGCCGCACATCGGGTCGCTCAGCGCGCCGCCTTCAGCAGCAATGCGCGGCCAGCCGGCACGGATCAGGATCGCGGCCGCCAGGTTTTCCTTCAACGGTGCAGCACCCTGCTGCAAACGATAACCACGCTGGTGCAGGCTGTGGCCGGACAGGTCGAGGGACAGGATCGCTTCGCCACGGTCCAGGCGCAGGTGGATGCGCAGGTCCGGGTTGATCTTGTCGATGGACGGGCGTTCGCCGGTCGGCGTACGCAGCTTGTCGACGATCGCATCCTTGACCTTCAGCGCGCCGAAGTGGGTGTTGTCGATGCCCGAGCCGTGGCCGCTGAATTCAACCGCCAGGGTACCGTCCGGCACCATATGGTCGGCCCACTCGATGTCCAGGACGCCGTGGTAGAGGTCTTCGGCGTCCTTCATCGGGAAGCGCTTGAGTACCAGCAGCACGCGGTTGGCAAGGCGCGACCAGAGGCACAGGCGGTAGGCGGTTTCCATGTCGGCCATGCCGCGCACGGCCGAGGTGTGCTCACGGGCTTCCTCAAGGCCAAGCCCGACGGCTTCCTCGATCAGCAGGCCTTCGAGGCCCTTGGGGCAGGTGAGGAAGAGTTCAAAACGGTCCGACATGGGGCATTCCAGGCTTTTCAGCAATAAATGAACGGGCGACGCATCGCCGGCTCGGTTTTCAATCAAGCACTTTTCTTGAAGAGTGCTCGCGTGGCACGAATGTGCCGTCCCACCCCTTTCCAACAGGCGCTTGGGCCTTTATTGACGGGGCAGATAAACAATTAGCCGTAACAAAAAGAAATATTCCGACCCTTCGTCGAATAATAACCGACTGCAACGGGCGGGTATTCTCACTAAAGGATTAAACCCATCCTCTATGCAGGGTGCATCATAGCTGGCTTTGCCCAACAAATGGGGCGAAAAGCCATCCCAGCTTATGGCTATAGCATCGTTATCGTTACGTGCTTATGACAAAACGATCATTGAATCCATGTGACCTATTGGTTAGAACTCAACACAGGTTGGCGCCGTAACGACGCCGACACTCAGGCTCGCCACGCCGGCAGCGAGCCCACCAACGGCAGAAAAACTCTGCCCGGCCTCAGACGAGACCGAAGGATATCAAGACAGTCAACAAGTGAGGGAAACACCCTATGAGAAGACTTAAGCGTGATCCGTTGGAAAGAGCATTTTTACGCGGATATCAATATGGCGTTCATGGCAAATCCCGTGAGCTTTGCCCATTTACTCTACCGTCGGTACGCCAAGCCTGGATCAACGGCTGGCGAGAAGGACGCGGCGACAACTGGGACGGTATGACTGGCACTGCGGGCATCCACAGACTCAACGAACTTCACGCCGTCGGCTAATCAAGGGCAATTAATTCCGACATCACCACTTCTGAATATGTAACGACTTACCATGCACGCCCCATCCGGGCGGCGGGCTTCGGCCCAGGGGGCTCCTTAATGGAGCCCTTTTTATTGGCTGGAGAATAATCTGTGTGGGAGCGGGCTCACGAAAGCGGTGGGTCAGCCAGCCTATCTGTTACTGAATCACCGCTTTCGCGAACACGACCACTCCGACATGAGAAGCATCAGCGCAGGGCGGCAATCGCATCCACCGACTGGCGGATCAGGGCCGGCCCTTTGTAAATGAAACCGGAGTACAACTGCACCAGGCTGGCACCCGCGGCGATCTTCTCGGCCGCGTGCCTACCTTCGGTGATGCCACCGGCGGCGATGATCGGCAAGCGTCCAGCCAGTTCGGCGGCCAGCACCTTGACGATATGAGTGCTTTGCTCGCGCACCGGAGCACCCGACAGACCGCCCGCCTCGTCACCATGGGCCAGGCCTTCGACACCTACGCGGCTGAGGGTGGTGTTGGTCGCAATCACCGCGTCCATGCCCGAATCCACCAGGGCCTGGGCGACCAATACGGTTTCTTCGTCGCTCATGTCCGGGGCAATCTTGATGGCCAGCGGCACGCGCTTGCCATGGCGCACGGCCAGGTCTTCCTGGCGCTGACGCAGGGCTTCGAGCAGTTGCTTGAGCGAGTCCCCGAACTGCAGGCTGCGCAGGCCCGGGGTGTTGGGTGAGCTGACGTTGACCGTGACGTAGCTGGCGTGGGCGTAGACTTTGTCCAGGCAGATCAGGTAATCGTCGACGGCACGCTCGACCGGCGTATCGAAGTTCTTGCCGATATTGATACCGAGGATGCCCTTGTACTTCGCCGCCTGAACCCGCGACAGCAGATGATCAACGCCCAGGTTGTTGAAGCCCATGCGGTTGATGATCGCCTCGGCTTCCGGCAGGCGGAAAATGCGCGGCTTGGGGTTGCCCGGCTGCGGTCGCGGGGTCACGGTGCCGATTTCGACGAAACCGAAACCCAGCTGTGCAAAGCCATCGATGGCCGCGCCGTTTTTATCCAGGCCAGCCGCCAACCCGACCGGGTTGGGGAAATCGAGCCCCATCACCGAGACCGGCATTTTCGCCGGTGCCTTGCATACCAGGCCATTGAGCCCCAGGCGTCCACCGGCACCGATCAGGTCCAAGGACAGATCGTGGGAAGTTTCCGGGGAGAGTTTGAACAACAGCTGGCGGGCCAGGGTATACATGGGTGGGCTAGACTCGAAGGCGGCGAAAGGTGGCGGCGATTATAGCCGGGGTGAGAGGGCACGCGCGAGGCGTGAACCTCAATGTCAGTAACGGTGCGCGACCAACTGCTCGTAATACGCCCAGATTTTCTGTGCATATTGCAGGCGCAGCGCCTCACGCTCGGGCCCGCCGCCTGTTCCCACGTTATAGGAACCCACAGCTGTCCAGTTGTAACCAAAACGCTGAATGAACTCGGCCAGGATCGAAGCCCCCACCTCAACCGACAAGCATGGCTCATTGATCAAGCGGTCCTCGGTAATACCTTGCTTGAGCAGACGTGGCAGATGAATGCTGTTGATCTGCATCAGCCCGATGTCCCGGGTGCCATTACGGTTGGCATGATTCATCGCTTGCGCACGATTACCCGACTCCACGACGGCGATTGCTTGCAGCAACTCCGGCTCGATTTGGTAGTGGCTGGCGGCCTCCTCCCAGCAGTAGGCCAACGCCTGATTACTGACTATCACAGCGCCCAGCAACAAGCCCTTCCTCCAGAACCTAGCCACGTTTCAACACACCCTGGCTGACGTGGCCGCAGGCCGAACACACTTGTTCCGCACAACCCGACACTGTGCTCACCGGACAGATAAAGCGATACCCCCGGCCGTAGATCGTCTTGATAAACCCCTTGTCGGCACCGAGGTACTTGCGCAGCGAATAAATGCAGCGCGTCAACGATTCCTCGGCAACCTCCCCCTGCGGCCAGCCCAGTTCCAGCAAGCGATCCTTGGTCATCAAGGCACCACCAGACACCAACAATAGCCGCAACACCTGCCATTCCTTAGGGGGTAACTGCACATCCGACCCTTCACCCGTCAGGCGACCGTGGTCATGCAGCTTCCAACGCGCAAAAACCAGGGTAGTCGTCGCCCCTCCATCATCCTTGACAGCCATTGCTACCCCGACCTCCGACTAATGACATTGACGTCCTCATTCCAATCACTGGCCCATGTGCCCATGTCACCACTGTAAAAACCTGCCTCATGGCTCGCCCTAGGAAAAAACCCATACATCAGGCGGCGTTTGAAAAAGCACTGTAGGAGGTTTCGCTACCCTGCTCCTCCAGGCAGCCACGTCTGATACACCTCATGCAGTTCAACCCCTAGCCGGTCCTCTAACTGCACCAACTCGCCCAACGCCAGCAATTGCCCATTCACCCGAACCTCCACGCAGTGGATGATCTCTGGCATCAACGGCAACACCTTTCCGGGCGCAAAGGCTGCCAGGCGCCTGCGGCTGATCAGTTGTTCCTGTAGAAGAATTTCCAGATGCATGGGTTAACACCTTGTTTACGGTGAGACATCGCGCTGCGGCCTTACAAACGCACGCTGGACACGCTCATATTGCGCCGCAGTCATGGGCGGTGGTCCTCCCGCCTCTTCCAGCCCCTTCGACTCACTACCCACCGCCGTGGCCTGGATCACAAACAGGCGCGCCTGGGCCGGACGACCAGCCCCCCGCCCTTCTGATTCCCGTTGAAACGCCCCCAGCCACAGGCGCCTGGCCTGAGGCACTCGGACCACGCTGTTGATGCCGACTTGCCTCACCGCCGCGTTTTTCTCACGCTGGCTCGCCTCACTCATCAGGCGCCCTTCTTCCACCTCAAGACGCATCTCGATCTGGTTAGCCTCGACAAAACGCGGCAGTACGCTGACCTGGGTGCCATAACGCAGCGGTTTCCAGTCAGCGCGATCATCTCCGCGGGGTGGCAGGTAAAACGTATGATTGTCCTGGAACACCGCCGGCACATTCTCCTGAGTGAGGATCACCGGCAATGTCGTTACCTTCGCTCGTCGACGGCGCTCCAATGCACCGACCTTTGCCATAAGGTGGCTATCGTCCAAAGGAGCCAGGACTCGCGTGGTCGACGCCTTCGTTTCTTCGTCCCAGGCCAGGCCCAGCTTCTTCAATTCTTCGCGCTCAACATCCACCAGCCACAGCGAGACCTCGATCGCTCGCTTGGGGATGTCGAGTTCCGCCACCAGTTTCTGGATGAAGCTCACCTGGGCCGGCTTGCCCTTGATCAACAAGCTGTTGCTATCCGGGTAAGCGATCACGCCGAGGCTCTTGTCCGAGAGCAACCCCTTGTGTTCGCCGGCCAGGAAGGTTTCGATCATCGACGCCATCCCCGGCACGGTGACCGGGTTAGCGCGCGTACCGTACTGCCGGTCTGCCACATCGGTATTGAGCACCTGGACGACGGCAAAGGACTGAGCGCCTACCCGCAACTCCGCTCTTTGCCGGTCCATCAACTGGGCCAGACGCAGCACCTGATCGATGTAATTCGGTGGACCGGACACATAGAACGTGCGCGCTCCGCTTTCCCGCAAGGGATAGCGTGACTCATCGAGGCCCGAGCGGCGCATGAGGCTACGCAGCCTGTCGACGGAAATGTGTCGCAAGGTGACCGCAGAGTTTTTGGCTTCGCCCGCGTCATAGACGTACAGCGCCTGCCCGTCGCTGTACCAGATCAACCCTTGTTGAAGTGCAAGCGCCTCCAGGGTCTGTTGTGGCGCATTGAAATCCAGGGCGGCGCTGAGACGTTTGCGTGCGACTTCGCGACTGACGACGATGGGTAACCCCAGTGGCTCCGAGAGTGCGGTGAGCACCGTGTACAGACTTTCGTCCTGAGCCTGGTAAAGCGTGCCCCAGGCCAGCGCACTTCCCAGCAACAGCGCAGAAAACAGCATCCAACGGCAGTACCGGCGGAAGGAAATCGTCGCGAGAAAGTCGGCGTGCACCGTGGGGAGTTCCTGGGTGATCGGGCATTGAAGGTGTGGCCATACTGAGAGCCCGCCCGCTTTCAATCTTGATGAAAAGTTGATGACTTTCCAGGCCCACTCACCCGTGGCATGTGCCTTGCTATGAACTCTGTATCAGAGCACGCGCCAATGGCGGAGCGAGCTTACGGACAAAGGCGTCGTTACCCGCATTGGCTTACACCGCCATCTGAGGGAACGACGCTTTTTTTTGAAAGAAAAGGTAGGTGTTGATGAACGATTCGGATGGCAACAGCCCGATGAATGACCCGCTGGCCTGGGTCAACGGCAGTGATGCACCGGAAAAAAGCAGTCTCGACCTGGGCTTCATGGCCTTGAGCGACTGCGCCTCAATGGTGGTGGCAGCCACCCAGGGCTTCGCTCAACCCTACGGCCTGACCTTGAACCTCAAGCGCCAAACGTCCTGGGCCAACCTGCGCGACAAACTGGTCAGCGGCGAGCTGGACGCCGCCCACAGCCTGTACGGGCTGATCTACGCCGTGCACTTGGGCATCGGCGGTGTCGCCCCCACCGACATGGCCGTGCTGATGGGGCTCAACCAGAACGGCCAGAGCATCAACCTGTCCCGCGGCTTGCAGCAACAAGGGGTGATCACTCCTGAGGCACTGGATCGCCACGTGCACCAAAGCCGAACAAAACTGACCTTCGCCCAGACGTTTCCCACAGGCACCCACGCCATGTGGTTGTATTACTGGCTGGCGAGCCAGGGCATTCACCCGTTGCAGGACGTGGACAGCGTGGTGGTCCCGCCGCCGCAAATGGTTGCGCACCTGCAAGCCGGACGCATCGATGGTTTTTGTGTCGGCGAGCCCTGGTGCGCCAGCGCGGTAAAGCAGAACCAAGGGTTTACCCTGGCGACGACCCAGGCGATCTGGCCGGATCATCCGGAAAAGGTGCTCGGCTGCACTCAGGCTTTCGTGGACCAGTATCCCAACACTGCACGCGTGCTGGTGATGGCGATCCTGGAGGCCAGCCGCTTTATCGAAGAAAGCAGCGAAAACCGCCGCTCCACCGCGCAATTGCTCAGTGGCCGCGAATACCTCGACGCCCCGCTTGACTGCATCGAGCCGCGCCTGCTGGGGACCTATGACGACGGCCTGGGCAATCACTGGCAGGATCCCCACGCGCTGCGATTTTTTGCCGACGGTGAAGTGAACCTGCCCTACCTCTCTGATGGCATGTGGTTCATGACCCAGTTCCGGCGGTGGGGTCTGTTGCGCGAAGACCCCGACTACCTCGGCGTTGCGCGCCAGGTGCAGCAACTGCCGCTGTATCGCCAGGCCGCCGCTGCGCTGGGTATCGCCACAAAACACCCGGACATGCGCAGCAGCCAATTGATCGACGGCAAAGTCTGGGACGGCTCCGACCCCGCCGGCTATGCCCGCAGCTTCCGCCTGCACGCCCTGGCCGATACCACCCACCGCCAAGCCTTGCGCTGACAGGAGGACGTCCATGCTGCGAATCCTGCTGATCAACGACACGCCGCGCAAAGTAGGCCGACTCAGGACTGCGCTGATCGAAGCCGGTTTTGACGTCATCGATGAGTCGGGCCTGACCATCGACCTGCCCGCGCGCGTCGAAACGGTGCGCCCGGATGTGATCCTGATCGATACCGAGTCACCGGGCCGCGATGTAATGGAGCAAGTGGTGCTGGTCAGTCGTGACCAACCCCGGCCTATCGTGATGTTCACCGACGAACACGACCCGAACGTGATGCGCCAGGCGATCAAGTCCGGCGTCAGCGCCTATATCGTCGAAGGCATCCAGGCCCAGCGCCTGCAGCCGATCCTTGACGTGGCCATGGCCCGATTCGAAAGCGATCAGGCCTTGCGCGCGCAGCTCCAGGCGCGGGACCAACAGTTGGCCGAGCGCAAGCGCATCGAGTTGGCCAAGGGCATGCTGATGAAAATGAAGGACTGCAATGAGGAAGAGGCCTACACCCTGATGCGCCGCCAAGCCATGAGCCGCCAGCAGAAACTGATTCAGGTGGCAGAGCAGATTATCGCCATGAGTGAGCTGCTTGGCTGATGTGGCGCAGCTCTTGCTAAGGATTGATCACAGGTAGCCAACGGCGGTTGCCCCTCCACGACAAAGACGTCGCACACCCGGTTTGCTCACGCGAACCCGGTGGCGGCGTTTTTTCGTTTTGGCCTTCTTACAAGACTCCCAACCGTTGAGGTGCGTGATGAAATCAAGCTTCTGGAAATCCGGGCACACCCCGACCCTGTTTGCCGCGTTCCTGTATTTCGACCTGAGCTTTATGGTCTGGTACCTGCTGGGCCCACTGGCCGTGCAGATTGCCGCCGACCTGCACCTGACCACTCAACAACGCGGCCTGGTGGTCGCTACACCGATTCTCGCGGGCGCGGTGTTGCGCTTTCTGATGGGCATGCTGGCGGATAAGCTGTCGCCGAAGACGGCCGGCCTGATTGGCCAGGTGATTGTCATCTGCGCCCTGTTCGGCGCCTGGAAACTTGGGATCCACAGCTACGAACAAGCGCTGTTGCTGGGCTTGTTTCTCGGCATGGCCGGTGCATCGTTTGCGGTCGCACTGCCGCTGGCCTCCCAATGGTATCCAGCGGAACACCAGGGCAAAGCCATGGGCATCGCGGGCGCGGGCAACTCCGGCACGGTGTTCGCCGCGTTGCTGGCACCGGTATTGGCGGCCGCCTTTGGCTGGAGCAACGTGTTCGGCTTCGCGCTGATCCCCTTGGTGCTGACCCTGATTGTCTTTGCCTGGCTGGCGCGCAATGCACCAGAACGGCCGAAGGCGAAGTCCATGGCCGACTACTTCAAGGCCCTGGGCGACCGTGACAGCTGGTGGTTCATGTTTTTCTACAGCGTTACCTTTGGGGGCTTTATCGGCCTGGCCAGCGCCCTGCCCGGTTATTTCAACGACCAATACGGCCTGAGCCCGGTGACCGCTGGTTACTACACCGCCGCCTGTGTCTTTGGCGGTAGCCTGATGCGCCCACTGGGCGGCGCGCTGGCGGACCGCTTCGGCGGGATCCGTACGCTGCTGGGCATGTACAGCGTGGCGGCGATCTGTATCGCAGCGGTGGGTTTCAACCTACCGAGTCCCGTTGCGGCGCTCGCGCTCTTCGTCTGCACCATGCTGGGTCTCGGCGCAGGAAACGGCGCAGTGTTCCAACTCGTGCCGCAGCGTTTCCGCCGTGAAATCGGCGTGATGACCGGCCTGATCGGCATGGCCGGCGGTATCGGCGGCTTTGCCTTGGCGGCGGGCATGGGTGCGATCAAGCAAAGCACCGGCAGCTATCAGCTGGCGTTGTGGTTGTTCGCCAGCCTGGGCGTGCTGGCCTGGTTCGGCCTGCACGGCGTGAAGCGTCGCTGGAGAACCACCTGGGGCTCGGCTGCCGTCACGGCTGCGCGGGTCTGATGAGCCTGCAACTGAGCGTCGCCCAGGCCAGTGCCATCGGGCCACGGACGGAAAATCAGGACGCACTGCGGGTGGTCACGCCTGTGGCCGAACTGGCGGCGAGCAAAGGCTACTTATGTGCCATCGCCGATGGGGTGAGCCAGTGCGCCGACGGCGGCCTGGCTGCGCGCTCGACCTTGCAGGCGCTGGCCCTGGACTACTACGCCACGCCGCAAACCTGGGGCGTGGCCCAGGCCCTGGAGCGGTTGCTACTGGCACAGAATCGCTGGCTGCAAGCCAATGGCGGTGGCCAGCCTCTGTTGACCACCCTGAGTGCGCTGGTGTTTCGCGGCCAGCGTTTTACCCTGGCGCATGTCGGCGATTGTCGGGCGTATCGTTGGTTCGCTGGCCAATTACAGCGCATCACCGAGGATCACGTGTGGGAGCAACCGGGCATGCAGCACGTGCTCAAGCGCGCCCTTGGCCTGGATCAGCATCTGGTGGTGGATTTTCTCGACGGTCAGCTGCGTGAAGGCGAATGTTTCCTGTTGGTCAGTGATGGCGTGTGGGCAACCCTGGGTGATCCCAGTATCCAGACGATTTTGCGCGAACAAACAGACATGGAATTGGCGGTCAACACCCTGGTGAATGCCGCGCACCTGGCAGGCAGCCAGGACAATGCCAGCGCGCTGCTCGTGCGTATCGACGCCCTCGGCGCAGCCACCCTCGGCGATGCGCTGGTGCAGTTGCAGCAATGGCCACTGCCGCCCTTGTTGAAAGCCGGGCAACACTTTGAAGGCTGGCAGGTGGAAAGCGTATTGGCGCAAAGCCGGCAGTCATTGCTCTACCGGGTGCGCGATGCCCAGCAGCAACCCTGGCTGCTGAAAACCCTGCCCTTGAGCCGCGACGATGATCACGACGCCGGCCAGGCCTTACTGTCGGAGGAATGGTTTCTGCGGCGGGTTGCGGGGCGGGCGTTCCCTGAGGTCCATGCCGGTAGCGCGCGTCAGCATTTGTATTATGTGATGCGTGAGTATTCGGGCCAGACCCTGGCCGAACTGTTCCAGCGTCAAGGCCCACTGCCCTTGGCACAATGGCAGGCAATAGCCGAACGTCTGCTGCGGGCCGTGGGCATTTTGCACCGTCGGCAGATCCTGCATCGCGACCTCAAGCCCGAAAACCTGCTGCTGGGGGAAGACGGCGAATTACGTGTGTTGGATTTCGGCCTGGCGTATTGCCCAGGCCTGTCTGAAGACCACGTCCATGCGCTGCCGGGCACGCCTAGCTTTATTGCACCTGAAGCCTTCAACGGCGAGCGCCCTACGACTCAACAGGACTTATACAGCGTAGGCGTAACCTTGTATTACCTGCTGACCGGACATTACCCCTACGGCGAAATCGAGGCCTTCCAACGGCCCCGGTTCACTCAGCCTGTCAGCGCCAGCCGCTACCGCCCCGACCTGCCGGATTGGCTTCCCCTCAGCCTGGAACGGGCCGTGGCCGCCCATCCAGCCCATCGCTATGAAACCGCCGAAGAGTGGTTGCGCGTGCTGGAACAGGCTGACCGGCAGGAACTGAGTGTCCGCCCCAAGCCATTGCTGGAGCGTGAACCCTTGAAGGTCTGGCGCACGCTGGCGCTGCTTTCGCTGTTGATCAATCTGGTGCTGTTGTACTCACTCTTTCACCGCTGATGTCATCCCTGGACGAGGAACACCCTATGAATGCAAAAGTCTGGCTGGTGGGCGCGGGTCCGGGTGACCCGGAGTTGCTGACCCTCAAGGCGGTACGCGCCCTGCGTGAGGCCGATGTGGTGCTGATCGATGACTTGGTCAACCCGGCCGTGCTGGAACATTGCACGAACGCGCGGGTGGTCACCGTGGGGAAACGCGGTGGCTGCCGGTCGACCCCGCAAGATTTCATCCACCGGCTGATGCTGCGCTATACGCGCCAGGGCAAGTGCGTGGTACGCCTCAAAGGCGGCGACCCGTGCATTTTCGGACGCGGCGGTGAAGAGGCGATGTGGTTGCGTGAACGGGGCGTCGAGGTGGAGTTGGTCAACGGCATTACCGCAGGGTTGGCAGGCGCGACGAATTGCGCGGTGCCACTGACCTTGCGCGGCGTGAGTCGGGGCGTGACGCTGGTCACGGCGCATACCCAGGACGACAGCAGCCTGAATTGGCGTGCGCTGGCAGAAGGTGGGACAACCCTGGTGGTGTACATGGGCGTGGCGAAGCTGGAGGAAATTTGCCAGCAACTGCTGGACGGCGGGATGGCGGCGGATATGCCAGTGGCGATGATCGAGAACGCATCGCTGCCCCAGCAAAGGGAATGTCGCAGCGCGCTGTGGCGTATGCACGAAGATGCACAGGCATTTGCCTTGAAAAGCCCGGCCATCCTGGTGATTGGCCGTGTTGCAGCCCCAGGCCAGGCCGCTTGCCTCGCTCAGGCCGTGAGCGCCTGAGGCAAATCACAGGCGAAAAAAAGCCCGGCCTAAGCCGGGCTTTTTTCTACCACTCAGTAATTACTGAGCTTGAGCTTCAACCGACGCTTCTACGCGACGGTTAACAGCGCGACCAGCTTCAGTTGCGTTGTCAGCAACTGGGCGGGACTCACCGTAACCTACTGCGGTGATACGGCTAGGAGCAACGCCGTCTTTAACCAGGACTTGCTTAACAGCGTCAGCACGACGCTGGGACAGCTTCTGGTTGTAAGCGTCTGGACCTACGGAGTCAGTGTGACCAGCAACTTCTACGTTGGTAGCTGGGTACTGAGCCATGAAGTCGGCCAGGTTTTTCACGTCGCCGTAGCTGTTAGGCTTAACAACGGATTTGTCGAAGTCGAACTTGACGTCCAGCTCAACACGAACAACCTGAGCAACTGGAGCTTCTGGCTCTGGAGTTGGCTCTGGAGCTGGTGCTGGGGTAGGAGCTGGAGCAACTGCGCCAGCGTTACCGCCGAAGTTCACGCCCAGGCCGACCAGTGCGGAGTAGTCCCACTTGCCGTTGTCCAGACCGTAGTCAGCTTCAACACCGGCACGAGCGTACAGGTTGTTGGTGAAGTAGTACTTCACGCCAGTACCAACGGTAGCGAAGGTAGTCTGGTCGCGACCGCTGTGGCCGTCAGCTTGAACGTTGGTACGGCTCTGGTGGCCGAAACCGCCCTCTACGTATGGACGCAGGCTGTCTACGCCAGCTTGACCGAAGTGATACTGGGCAACCAGGCTGCCGGTATCGCCTTTGATCTTCTGGTTACCAGTACCGTCGTTCGAACGGGTGTGGTTGGTCTTGTCGTAGGACAGGTTCAAGGACAGGTCGTCGGTCAGGAAGTAACCGATGCGAGCGCCAGGATTGAAGCCGTCTTCGATGTGCTTGACGCTATCGTTGTACTGCTTCTTGTAGAACAGCTCGCCTTCAACTGCGCCTTGGCCTTGTGCCAGAACGCCGAAAGAAGTAGCGGCAATAAGAGAACCAATGGCCAAGCCCAAGGTGTTTTTCAGTTTCATCCGTTAAATCCCCATCTGGTGATTGTAAAGCAGTCCCACAAACCGGGGGACAACTCGGCGACAAGTCTAACAGAACTTGCCTACACGTAAGAGATATTTGCCACGCACTAAGTTTCAGTCTCGCCCGCAAATTTCTCACGTAATTTATCAAGAGCACGTTTGTAACGCATTTTTGTAGCACTCAAACCCATGTGCATGATGTCAGCGATTTCCTGGAATTCTAGCTCTGCGACAAATCGTAGCACCAGAATTTCCCGGTCAATCGGGTTCACATACACCAACCAGCGATCAAGTCCACCCTTCTCCTCGGGTGCCGGCGCCTTTTCTTCAGACGCCTCCTCAAGGGGGTCAAGACTCAACGCGTCCATCAAGCGACGCTTTCGCCGTTCCTTCCGATACTGCGTGATGCACTCGTTGTACGTGATGCTGTATAGCCATGTCTTGAACTTCGATTTGCCCTCGAAGTTCTTCAGGCCGTACAGCACCTTGAGCATCACTTCCTGACAGACATCATCCGCATCTCTATCGTTCCCTAAATACCTTGAACAAACGTTGAACAAAGTGCGTTGATATCTGCGCATCAATTCTTCGTACGCGCGAGTTACGTGAAACAGCTCCGTGTGCGAGCGCGCGACCAACTCCTCATCAGAGAGCTCACGGGGGTCATAGCGCGTGGACAACGTTTGGGCTTTATTCAAAACAAGTCGTGCCGACAGTCAGGTCAATGTCCGCCACAACCCGGTCAGCCGGGCCAGCGGCGGCGTACATTAGCAGGGTTTGCCGGTTTAGCGGCTACTGACCTGCTGCTCCAGGAGAATCCGATTGGACAGCGACACCAGGTCTCCGTCATCGGTCAGCACCGTCGTCTTGACCGTACCGATCTCCTCAATTTGCCCTTCGACCTCGCCCACACGCACCTGTTGCCCAACCTGATATAACTCACGCACATAGATTCCCGCAAGAATCTGACCGGCAATTTCCCGGCTTCCCAAGCCCATGGCCAGCGCAACGGCCAGACCAACGGTAATCAAAACGATCACAATCACATGGTTGAGCAGGTCAGTCTTGACCTCCAACTGGCTGATCGCGACCGAAATACTGATGATGATCACCAGCCCCTGGGCGATTCGTCCCAGGCCGGCAGCATAATCCAAACCCACGCCTTCGGCAGCGCCGCGCACCAGCCCATTGGCCAGTTGCGCCAGCAAAACACCTACCAGCAATACCAGCGCGCCGCCGAAAACCTTCGGCAAATACAGCGCCAGCATGTCGAGCGTAGCTGAAACTCGCTCAAGTCCAAGCGATTGAGCCGCAGAAACCAGAAAAATCAGCAAAACAAACCAATAAACGATCTTGCCGATCAAGGTGGAGATCGGCACCTGCAACCCTGCGCGACCCAGCAGCTTGGTCAGGCCGGTGCCTGCCATCAAGCGATCCAGGCCCAGTTTTGCGAGCAATTTGGACAGCAGGGTGTCGAGCAACTTGGCCACGACAAAGCCCAGCAACACCAGCACCAGGGCACCAAACAGGTTGGGAATGAAATTCGCCACCTTGGTCCACAATGCGGTCATCGCGGTGACCAGGCTCTGGGTCCAGAGATCAAGTTCCATATTCAATCAGCCTTATCAGCAGTGCGAGCAAGAGATTTACGACGGGACACGGGCGATACATGGGCCGAACCATTGTTCAGGGCCATCATCAGCGCCGGCACCCAACGGCCGAGCAGACCGAACAGGTCACCCGCCCCCACCTGACGGTTGGCGGTTTTCAACACGCGGCCCAGGCAAGCATCGTCGTCGCGGTTGGACGGCGAGGCATTGAGCATGTCACGCAAAGACTGTTCGAACGGATCGTGCATAAAAACCTCTCGCAAGTGTTTTAAAAGACGAGGGTAAAATTATTGGGGTCACATACGCCCCTTCCTACGTTCAGGTCATATTCAGCTCAAACCCAGCGCAGTCGTCGAAAAAGCCACCATTGTCCGAGCGCCACCGAGACCATTAACAGGCACGCAACCATGAATCCATAGGGGCTGGAGGAGAACGGAATCCCCCCCACATTGATCCCCAGCAGACCGGTCAAAAAACTCATCGGCAGAAAGATCCCAGTGATGATCCCGAAGCGGTACATGGTGCGATTCATGCGCACGCTCAAACGCCGGTCTTCAGCCTCCAGCACAAGCCCCACGCGCTCTCGGGTCAATTCGAGCTCTTCCAGATAGCGGGTCAGGCTGTTGTTCAATTCGTTCCAGTAGTCGGCATCGTCGTCACAGAACCACGGCAATTTGATCCGCGTGAGCTGGGCAAAAATATCCCGTTGCGGCGCCAAAAATCGCTTCAGCCCTGCGGCTCGTCGACGGATCTGTAGAACGCTGCCATGTTCCGGGGTATACCGTTCGTCGGTATCGAGTTTTTCTTCCTCTGCGTCGACGATTTCAGACAGGTCGGAGACCAAATCCTGCACTTTATTGGTCAGGTACTGCGCCATATAAAGGATGAGTTCCGACGCGGTCTTAGGCCCCTTGCCGTCCGCCAATTGCACCAACAGCTCGTCAGTGGCGCGCAACGGCCGCAGGCGCAGGGAAATAACGCGGCTGGCGGCAGCAAAGATGCGCACCGAGACCATGTCTTCCGGCTCTGCACCGGGGTTGAGGTTGACCCCGCGCAGGAACAGCAGCAATTCGGAGTCCGGCAGCGCCAACAGGCGCGGACGGGTGTTCTCCTCCAGCAACAAGTCACAGGCAAATTCGCTCAAGCCGCTGGATTTGCGCAGCCAGGTCTGGGTTTGCGGGTGACTGCGATCCCAATGCAGCCACAGGCTTTCCTGGGGCTGCAGTTGCAATTCGTCGAGCTCAGTCCGGGCAATCGAACGCGCACCGCCTTTACCGTCCAGCACCAGGGCATGCACCAGGCCCCATTGCGCGTTTTCTTCCTCGAACATCCTTACTCCTGTCTTATTCAGGCATTTTCAGCGGGCTGGGGGAAACGATCACGCCATTGTTATCGGCGTAGATGTATTCACCCGGACGAAAGGTCACACCTGCGAACGTGACGACCACGTTCAGGTCGCCAATACCGCGCTTGTCAGTCTTCATCGGATGGCTGGCGAGGGCCTGTACGCCCAGATCTGTCTGGGCAATGACGTCAACATCACGGATGCAACCGTAGATCACCAGCCCTTCCCAGCCGTTCTTCGCCGCTTTCTCGGCGATCATATCGCCCAGCAGCGCGCGACGCAGGGAACCACCGCCGTCGACCACCAGCACCTTGCCGGCACCCGGCTGATCGGCTTGTTCCTTGACCAGGGAATTATCTTCGAAGCACTTGATGGTGACGATCTCGCCGCCGAAGGAGTCCCGGCCGCCGAAATTGCTGAACATCGGTTCGAGCACCTGCACCAGGTCTGGGTAGGCGTCGCACAGGTCGGGGGTCACGTAATGGTTCATTGAAAAATTCCTTTCTGTCAAAGAAGTGTCTTTCGAAAGAAGCGCCAGCCCAAGCAGGTGCGAAACATCCCATCCGCCTCGCCGCAACGCAATAGCCACTGCGCGACTGAATATGACCAGAAGCGTTTAACGCGTCATATCTTAGCCGCAACCACACACAAGCGAAACGCCCTTGGCAGAGCACCGCCTCAAACCGCGGCCCGCACCTCGGCCTGTGCGCCTGACAGCGGTGTGAGCGGATCTTTCAGCCACTGCGCCACCAACGGCCACACTTCGGACTGGGCAGCTTTGCTGACGAGCATCTCCACATGCCCGAAATCCCCGGTAAAGCCTTGTTGTCGGCCCAGGCACAGGTACTGACGGTGCTCGGAGCCCATTTGCTCGAACAGCTTGCGACAGGCCCAGTCGGGGTCTTGATGATCCCCGGCTGCGCTGACGGCCAACAGCGGCACATCGACCTCGGCCAAGCCTTTCCACCAATCATTCTTGCCTTCGCCAAAGCGGCCAAACAGGCCATTCCAGCGCATAGCTTCGATCATCACGCCCGCCGGTTCGTCCTCGGGGCCCCGCTTCAGGCGCGAGCCAGAGACCTCGCCGAAGCGTTTCAACAGCAAGCGGCCTGTCCACTCCACCGGTGGCAGTTTCAACGGCCAATGAGTGCGACTGACCTGGCAGCCAAACAGCGCCACCGACGCCACAGCCGGCGCACCAAGGTGCTGCCCGCCAAGAGCGGCCGCCAAGCTGGTACCGCCCAGCGAATGGCCGATCCAATGGGGAATCTGCCCGCTTTGCTCACGCACGAATGCGCTGATGGCCGGCAAATCGTAACGCGCATAGTCAGCGACGCGGTTGCGCGCGTAGTCATGATTGCGCTTGGACAGGCCATGGCCGCGCATTTCCGGGATCCAGACATCAAACCCCTCGCGCGCCAAGTAAGCGCCCAGGCCGATACCCTTGGGCGAGTACCAGAAACGCCGATTGGAAAAACTGCCATGCAACAAAATGACCGGGATGCCCCGGTTTTCCGGGACATCGGCCAGGCCCAAACGGGTAACCGCTAGCTCGACGGTGCCGTCGGGACTGTTGCCGGGTTTGAGTCGGTACACGTCTTCACTCAGGTCGCCACGACGTTCAGCGCTGATCAGGGCGACGGGAAACAGGTTGCTGCTGCTTTGCATAATGCTCTTGCACAAAAAAGGGCGGCGTCCGGAAGGAATTCCGCCCTGCACAGATAAGAATGCCGGTCACCCACAACGGGTGACCGGCACTTTTGACGTGACGGTCTTAGGCGGACGCTTGGCCTTCCGCCAGGAAGAACCAGGTTTCCAGCACGGAATCGGGGTTCAGCGAAACGCTTTCGATGCCCTGCTCCATCAGCCATTTGGCCAGGTCAGGGTGATCGGAAGGGCCTTGGCCGCAGATACCGATGTATTTGCCGGCCTTGTTGCAGGCCTGGATGGCATTGGCCAGCAGCTTCTTGACCGCAGGATTTCGCTCGTCGAACAGGTGCGCAATGATCCCGGAGTCACGGTCCAGGCCCAGGGTGAGCTGGGTCAGGTCGTTGGAGCCGATGGAGAAACCGTCGAAGAATTCCAGGAACTCCTCGGCCAGGATGGCGTTGGACGGCAGTTCACACATCATGATTACGCGCAGGCCGTTTTCGCCACGGGACAGGCCGTTTTCAGCCAGCAGGTCGACCACTTGGCTCGCCTCGCCCAGGGTACGCACGAACGGCACCATGATCTCGACGTTGGTCAGGCCCATCTCGTTGCGCACACGCTTGAGGGCGCGGCATTCCAGTTCGAAGCAGTCGCGGAACGCTTCGCTGATGTAACGCGAGGCGCCACGGAAACCCAGCATCGGGTTTTCTTCTTCCGGCTCATAGAGCTTGCCGCCGATCAGGTTGGCGTATTCGTTGGACTTGAAGTCCGACAGGCGCACGATGACCTTTTTCGGGTAGAACGCCGCCGCGAGGGTGCTGATGCCTTCCACCAGTTTCTCGACGTAGAAACCTACCGGGTCGTTGTAGCCGGCGATGCGCTTGTCGACGCTTTCCTTGATGTCGAGCGGCAGGCCGTCGTAGTTCAACAGGGCCTTGGGGTGCACGCCGATCATGCGATTGATGATGAACTCCAGGCGGGCCAGGCCCACACCGGCGTTCGGCAACTGCGCGAAATCAAAGGCGCGGTCCGGGTTGCCGACGTTCATCATGATCTTGAACGGCAGGTCCGGCATGGCGTCGATGGAGTTTTGCTTGATATCGAAGCCCAGCTCACCTTCGAAGATGAAACCGGTGTCGCCTTCGGCACAGGAAACGGTGACGCCCTGGCCATCTTTGAGCAGTTGGGTCGCGTTGCCGCAGCCCACGACCGCAGGAATCCCAAGTTCACGGGCGATGATCGCCGCATGGCAGGTACGCCCGCCACGGTTGGTGACGATGGCGCTGGCGCGCTTCATCACCGGTTCCCAGTCCGGGTCGGTCATGTCGGAGACCAGTACGTCGCCTGGCTGGACTTTGTCCATCTCGGACACGTCCTTGATGATCCGCACCTTGCCGGCACCGATACGCTGGCCGATGGCACGGCCTTCCACCAGCACAGTGCCGGTTTCTTTGAGCAGGTAGCGCTCCATGACATTGGCCGAGGTACGGCTTTTCACGGTTTCCGGACGGGCCTGCACGATGTACAGCTTGCCGTCGTCACCGTCTTTGGCCCACTCGATGTCCATCGGGCACTTGTAGTGCTTTTCGATGATCATCGCTTGTTTGGCCAATTCGCTGACTTCAGCGTCGGTCAGGCAGAAACGCGCGCGTTCAGCCTTATCGACTTCAACGGTTTTCACCGAACGACCGGCCTTGGCCTCGTCGCCGTAGATCATTTTGATGGCCTTGCTGCCCAGGTTACGGCGCAGGATGGCCGGGCGGCCCGCTTCGAGGGTGCCCTTGTGTACGTAGAATTCGTCGGGGTTGACCGCGCCTTGTACGACGGTCTCGCCCAGGCCGTAGGCGCCGGTGATGAACACCACATCACGGAAGCCCGATTCGGTATCGAGGGTGAACATTACGCCGGCGGTGCCGGTTTCCGAACGCACCATGCGCTGCACACCGGCAGACAGGGCCACCAGCTTGTGGTCGAAACCCTGGTGTACGCGGTAGGAAATGGCGCGATCGTTGAACAGCGAAGCGAATACTTCCTTGGCCGCGCGGATCACGTTTTCCACGCCGCGTATGTTCAGGAAAGTTTCTTGCTGGCCGGCGAAGGAAGCGTCCGGCAAGTCTTCGGCGGTGGCCGAGGAGCGCACGGCAACGGCGACGTCCGGGTTACCGGCCGACAGCGTGGCGAAGGCGGTGCGGATTTCTTCGTTGAGCTTCTCTGGGAACTCGGCTTCCATGATCCATTGGCGGATCTGGGCACCGGTCTTGGCCAGGGCATTGACGTCATCGACGTCCAGGGCGTCCAGCGCGGCGTGGATCTGAGCATTGAGGCCGCTCAGTTCGAGGAAATCGCGGTAAGCCTGGGCCGTGGTGGCGAAACCACCGGGCACCGACACACCAGCGCCTGCAAGATTACTGATCATCTCGCCGAGGGATGCGTTCTTGCCCCCCACGTGCTCTACATCATGGACGCCGAGCTTATCGAGGGAAACTACGTACTCTACCAAGGTGATCTCTCCACTAACTGTGTTGGAAAAGCTCAGGACGCCGGCTGCTCAGTAGGAGCGAGTACCAGCGCTTGTGGCCTGGACCTGGAAAATAAGTGAGAATGCGGCCCACTGCGGGACGGCAAAATCGCGCCTATCATATCCAAGATTCGCCATCAGCTTAAGGCCCAGGGCTCAAATGAAACGATCTGCTTTCTTTATCTCCGACGGCACGGGCATCACAGCCGAAACATTGGGTCAAAGCCTGCTCGCGCAGTTCGAAAACATTACCTTCGCCAAATTTACGCGGCCGTACATCGACAGCGTGGATAAAGCGCGGGCCATGGTACAACAAATCAATCTGGCGGCTGAAAAAGACGGTTTTCGTCCGATCATTTTCGACACCATCGTCAATCAAGACATTCGTGAGATTCTCGCAACGTCGAATGGTTTCATGATCGACATTTTCTCGACATTCCTGGCGCCACTGGAACAAGAGCTGAGTGAGCATTCGTCGTACTCGGTAGGAAAGTCCCATTCCATTGGGCACAACTCCAACTATATGGAGCGTATAGAGGCGGTGAACTTCGCCCTCGACAACGACGACGGCGCCCGCACCCACTACTACGACAAGGCCGACCTGATCCTGGTGGGCGTGTCCCGCTGCGGCAAAACGCCCACCTGTCTGTACATGGCCATGCAATTCGGCATCCGCGCGGCTAACTACCCGCTGACCGAAGACGACATGGAGCATTTGACGCTGCCGGCCGCCCTGCGTGCGCATTCGCATAAGCTGTTTGGGCTGACCATCGACCCGGACCGGCTGACGGCGATCCGCAATGAGCGCAAGCCCAACAGCCGGTATTCCAGCTACGCACAGTGCGAGTTCGAAGTCCGCGAAGTAGAAAATCTGTTCCGCCGCGAGAATATTGCACATATCAATTCCACGCATTTTTCGGTGGAAGAGATTTCCGCGAAGATTCTGGTGGAGAAAGGCGTGGAGCGTAGATTCAAATAGTTGTGTCGTCCGGACTGGCCCTTCGCAGGCAAGCCAGCTCCCACATTTGACCGTGCTCAAGCCTACAACGCAGTCAAATGTGGGCGGGCTTGCTCGCGAAGAACGATCACGCAGTTATAGGTGAAACCTTCCACCGCCCTGCCCCAACGCGGTCGCCAGCGCATCAAACCCCGCCCTCAGCAACTGATCATCCCCCGACGTATTGCAGATACTCGCCCGAATGAACTGCGGCACCGCCGTCTGTCCCACGGCAAACGCCTCGGCGGTGGCGATCAGGTAATTATTCTGCTTGAGCTCCGCCTCAATTTCCGACGCTCGCCACGGCTCCGGCACTTCAATCCAGAAATGTGGGCTGTTGAGGTGGGTGCGGTATTCCAGCCCGGTCAGCAAGTCGCGCACCAAGGCTTTGCGTCGGCTGATCTCGTTGATTTGTTGGCGCAACAGGTATTCCGCCGTGCCGTTTTCGATCCACTGGGTAGCCAGTTCCAGGGTGACGGGCGTGGCCATCCAGCAAGTCGAACGCAGCGCCGCCGAAATACGGCTGACCAACGCCGGTGGCGCATGCACATAGCCCACACGCAGCCCGGCTGACACGGCTTTGCTGAGGCTGCTGATCAAAATCGTCCGTTCCGGGGCGAAATGACTGAGGGGCGGCGGCCGGTCTTCGACCAGTACACCGTGGGCTTCGTCTTCAAGAATCAGCAGATTGTGCTCGCGACACACTTTGACCAATGCTTCGCGGCGCGCCACCGAAAGTACCGCCGTGGTGGGGTTCTGAATAGTCGGGGTGCAGTACAGCGCTGAAACCCGGTGATTTCGACAGACTTCGTCCAGCGCACTCGGCAGCACGCCTTCTTCGTCCATCTCCAGGCCGATCAACCGGATACCCAGCATCCGCGCAGCGGTGATCAGGCCCGGATACGTCAGTTGCTCGGTGACCACCGTATCGCCGGCCCGCAACAGCGCCATCATCGAGCACAGCAAGCCGTGCTGGCCGCCATTGACGCAAATAACTTGTTCGGGGATCGGGTGAAAATCACGCTGCACCAGCCATTGCGCGCCCGCTTCACGGTAGCGCGGCAGGCCGGCATCCGGGGTGTAGGCACTGATGTCCTGGAGGAATTTGGTGTTGGTCGACAGGGTCTGGAAGCTCTGGGCCAGGAAAACGGTCTCTTGACCCGGAATGTGCATATTGCGGCTCATGTCGAAGTACTGGCGCGGCTCTTCGCTGAAATTGCGAAAGCCTTCGTCGCGCTGGCGCTCCATTCCACGCTTGCGCACGAAGGTGCCGTCACCGACGCGCGCCACAACCAGCCCCAGGCGTTCCAGTTCGCCGTAGGCTCGGCTGATGGTGCCGATCGTCACACCCAGGTTGTCGGACAGCACCCGATGGGGAGGCAGTTTTCGTCCTGGTTCAATCAAGCCTTCAAGGATGCCCCGTTCCATGACATCGGACAGGCGCTTGTACTTCACGCCCTGACCGTTGGACAACCCCTCACGCATAATTGACACCATGTCAATATTTGTTTTGACAGCCATCTTTCGCCCTAATAGTGTGCTTTTACGGGTTCAATCGCCGAATTTTACAACTCATTACAAGCTCAATATAGAGTTCAATTCTGGCTCAGGGAAGCAATAAACGATGCCAATGTCCGCCGTTCTCGAAAACACCGCCAAGACCAAAACCCAAAAACAGTGGTTGGCCGGGCTGATCACCAGCGTGATGTTCCTGATCGTGTGCCTGAGTTGGGGCACCACGTGGCTGGGGATCAAGATCGCAGTGGAGAGCGTGCCGCCACTGACGTCCGCCGGTCTGCGCTTCCTGATCGCCTTCCCGTTGTTCCTGTGTTTTGCCATGGTGCGTCGCGAGCCGATCCTGTTCCCCCGTGAAAGCCGCTGGTTCTTCGTGTTCGTGACCCTGTCCTACTTCAGCGTGCCCTACTACCTGCTCAATTATGGCGAGATGCACGTGTCGTCCGGCCTTACGGCGCTGCTGTTCAGCTGCATGCCGGTGTTCATCCTGATCTTCTCCGCATTGTTCCTGCGCGAGCGCATCTACCTTTCCCAGGTGGTTGGCATCGGCATCGGTTTCGGCAGCCTCTACATGATCATCAAGAGCCAGGGCCTGCACCTGGACCATGCGGAGTTCTTCGGCGTACTGGCAATCCTCACCGCCGCGATCATGCATGCCCTGTGCTACGTGATTACCAAGCAGAAAGGCAGCGCGATCAGTGTGATCACCTACAACACCCTGCCCATCGGCATTGCCGGGCTGATGCTGTTCGTCGCCGGACTGTGGTTTGAAACGCCGACCTTCGAAGCCATCACTCTCCGTTCCTGGGGCGCGCTGTTCTACCTGGGCCTGGTGGCTTCGGTGGGCGGCTTCATCGTTTACTTCATGCTGCTCAAGCGCTTGAGCCCGATCATCCTGTCGTTTGTGTTCATCATCTTTCCGGTGTTCGCGGTCATCATCGGCGCCTGGTACGAAGGCGTATCGATTTCCCGCGACCTGATGCTGTATTCGGCCATCCTGCTGGCCGGTTTTGCGATCACCAAATTGCCGGTAGAAAAACTCCTGGCCAAGAAAAATTGACCCTTCTACAACCCTGCGAGAGAAACATGGACGTCCTCCGCCCAAAAGCCCTGGAACAGATCTACGCCCACGCCAGCTGCAGCTACCCCGAAGAATGCTGTGGCTTCGTCTTCGCCGACGGCAGCGTGTACCTGGGCAGCAATATCCAGAATGAGCTGCACCGCAAGCACCCCGAGATGTACCCGCGCAGCGCGGCCAACGGCTACACGTTTTCGGTGGCCGACACCCTGCTGATGAACAAGGCGTTTCGCAGCGACAACCCAGTGGTGGTGATCTACCACTCGCACCCGGATGTGGGTGCCTATTTCAGCGACGAAGACCAAGACAAGGCGCTGTTCATGGGTGAGCCGATCTACCCCGTCAGCTACCTGGTGGTCGACGTTCGCCGGGGCCAGGCGCTGGGCTCCAAGCTGTTTGCCTGGGATGGCAAGCATTTCGCTCTTCAACCTTTCAACGACCTGCACACGGAGTTGTCCATGAACGCTGTCTCTTTCCCCGACATTCTGGTTCGCGTGGCCAAGCTGCCGGAATCGACCCTTGAGGGCTCCGGATCGACATTGCGCGAAGTCATTGAAAACCTCTGCAGCAGTCACCCGCAGCTGCGCCCCCACCTGTTTCACGAAAAAAACCACCAGCTCAAGGAGCACTTCCTGTTCACTGCCGAGGAAGCATTGATCGGTGCTGATGACCCACTGCCGGAAAAAGCCAAAATCGAAGTGCTCCTGGCCACGTCCGGCGGCATGGACGTCGACGCGCTGAGTAATGAAGAAGTACAACGCTATGTGCGCCACATCACCCTGCCAGGCGTGGGTCGCGAAGGTCAGTTGAACCTCAAGAAAGCCAAGGTGCTGATCATCGGCACCGGCGGTCTGGGTTCGCCCATCAGCCTTTACCTTGCGGCTGCCGGCGTAGGCACCCTGGGACTGGTGGACTTCGATGTGGTCGAAAGCAGCAACCTGCAACGCCAGATCGTCCACGGCAACAGCACCCTCGGCATGCCCAAGGTGGAATCCGCCAGGCAGCGCTTGCAGGACCTGAACCGCCATATTCAGATCAACGCCCACGACACCGCCCTGAACGCCGACAACGCGCTGGAGCTGGTGGGCGCCTACGACCTGGTGATCGACGGCACCGACAATTTCGATACCCGCTACTTGGTCAACGACGCATGCGTGCAACTGGGTAAGCCCTTGGTGTACGGCGCGATCTACCGCTTCGACGGGCAGATCAGCGTGCTCAACTACAAAGGCGGGCCGTGCTACCGCTGCCTGTTCCCCAGCGCACCGCCTGCAGAACTCGCGCCCAATTGCAGTGCCGGTGGGGTGATCGGCGTGCTGCCCGGTGTGGTCGGGATGATCCAGGCCACCGAGGCCATCAAGCTACTGATCGGTATTGGTGAACCGTTATCCGGTCGTCTGATGCGCTTCGACGCGCTGGCGATGAAATTCAGTGAAATCCGCTTCAAGCGCCGCGCCGACTGCCCGTGCTGCTCAGCGCTGCGCCACAGCGAGACCCGGGCACCGGCCGCCTGCGCAGATACCATGCCCAGCCCACCGTCGCTGGCCGAAGAGCGCTATATCAAGCCGCAGGTACTCAAACAAGTACTCGAACACCACAGCAGCGCCGATGTGCTGTTGGATGTGCGCGACGCCAGCGAACTGGAAGTGTGCAAATTGCCGGGCGTGGTGCATATCCCGTTGGCCGAGCTGGACGGCCACCTGGACCGCCTCAGCCGGGACAACACCCACTACCTGATTTGCTACGCCGGCACCCGCGCGGAGCAAGCCGCAAGTACCTTGCTGGCAGCCGGTTTCGCCAATACCAAAGTCCTGCAGGGCGGCATGAAGCACTGGGTTCGCGATGTCGAACCCGACATGCCGTTGTATTGAGGCGAGGGCTGAATGATGTTGCATAACTCCATTCTCGACGTGATCGGCCAAACGCCGATCGTGCGCCTGGCGCAGTTTTCCGAAGACCTCGGCATCGAGGTCTACGCCAAGCTTGAGTCCCTTAACCCCGGTGGCAGCCACAAGGCGCGCATCGCCCTGGGCATGATCCTCGACGCCGAGCGCCGGGGCGTGCTGATCCGCGATTCCGGGCAGACCATCATCGAACCCAGTGGTGGCAACACCGGCATCGGCCTGGTGATGGCCGGCAATGTACTGGGCTACAAAGTGGTGTTGGTGATCCCCGATAACTACAGCCCCGAAAAGCAGAAGCTGCTGCGTTTATATGGGGCCAAGGTGGTGCTGTCGGACAGTCGCCTGGGTAACAATTCCCATGGCGAAAAGTGCATGGAACTGCAGCTGGAAAACCCCAGCTACGTGATGCTCAACCAGCAACGCAATGGCGCAAACCCACAGACCCATCGCGACACCACCGCACCGGAAATCCTGCGTGCCTTTGGCGAGAAACGCGCCGACTACTTTGTCTGCGGCATCGGCACTGGGGGGCATATCACCGGCATCGGCGAAACCCTGAAAACCGCCTGGCCGGAGCTGCGCGTCATGGGCGTGGAACCGGAAGAGTGCGACCTGCTGAAAAACCAGCACGCGCCGCATCACATCCAGGGCCTGTCGATCGGTTTGATCCCGAGCATCCTCAACCTGGACGTGATCGACGGCATGCTCAAGGTCTCGCGCCAGGACTGCATCGACATGATGAAACGCATCATGCGCACCGACGCCATCAGCCTGGGCCTGTCGTCCGCCGCCAACATGGTGGCCATCGCCAGGCTCGCCCCCGAACTTCCACCCGAAACGGTGGTGCTGACCATGGTCTACGACAATGCCGACAGCTACCTGCCCGGTTTCGAATAAACGGGTATCCAGCCAACCAGAATGCGGGGGTGCCCCCATGGGCGGTTTTATCGACATGCAACAGCTGCACGATGAGTTGCTTACCCACCTCATCAAGACCCTCACACCCGCCCAAATGAAACAACTGGAACCGCACCTGGCCCCGCTGATCCAGAACGCCGCCCAGGCGGTGGCTGAGGACCTGATCGCCTATGCCTACCGTGATCCGGCCTCACGCGGCCGCGGCGATTTAATCCTGGAGTCCTACGCCTCGTTCAAGGCGGTACTGTATTATCGTCTGGCGCACCTGGTGTGGCATTTCCCGAACCAGACCAATAGTGTGTTTTCGCGCATTGCCCTCAAGCTGAGCAACCAGGGCAAGGTGCTTTCCGGTGCCGAGATTCACCCAGCGGCACGCATCGGCCGACGCTTCGTGCTGGACCACGGCTACGGCACGGTGATCGGCGAAACCTGCGAGATCGGCAACGACTGCTACATCCTCTGCGGCGTGACCCTGGGCGCCCGAGGCATCGCCAACAACCCCGACGGCAAGCGCCACCCACGCCTGGGCAACAACGTCGAGGTAGGCTCCGGTGCCCGCGTGCTGGGCTATGTGCTGATCGGCGATAACGTGTTTATCAGCCCGTCCTGCGTGATCACCCAGGACGTCCCCGCCGGCACCAAGGTGAAGGTGGTGAACCAGATCCAGCTGCAAAAAAACGATGAATCGGACCACAGCAACTACCTCGGAGCCTTCGCCCTGGAAGAGCGATTGCATGTGGTGGGCGAGATCAACGCCAGCCATAAGGTGACAGTGCTGGACGCCGACTTCCACCCTTTGCCGGGGCTGATGCTGGAGCCCACGGTGAAGGAGCGCCACCACCTGCAATTTCGCTTGCATCGCGTCGAGTCGGGCAGCCATTTACCGCGCTTGCCGCTGAACCTGAAAGTCTGCGGCCCGGAATTTGAAATTACCCTGCTCTCCCCCCCTGGCTTGAGTGCAATGGTGCGCTCCCTGCTGCAAGCCAGCCCACTGATTGTCGGAGGTTGAACATGTCCGTGCACACCATGGAAACCCTGGCGCTGTTCGACAGCGCGCCCTACCAGAATGCCTTCAGCGCCCGGGTGATTGCCGTCAGCGAACACGGCATCGCCCTGGAGCACACGTTGTTCTACCCCACTGGCGGCGGACAGCCAGGCGACACGGGCCATTTCACACTGGCGGACGGTACGCGAGTCGAGGTCACCGGCACTGTGCGCGATCCGGTACTGCGCTCGATCATCTGGCACCAGGTGGAACACTGCCCCACGCAGTTGACTGCAGGCGTACAAGTAGATGCCGGCCTCGATTGGGACCGGCGCTACCAGCACATGAAGATGCACACCTGCCTGCACCTGCTGTGCTCGATCATCGACGCACCGGTCACCGGCTGCAGCATCAGTGCGGACAAGGGCCGACTGGATTTCGACCTGCCGGAAATGACCCTCGATAAAGACAGCATCACCCGCGACCTCAATGCGCTGATCGAACAGGCCCACCCGGTGAAAACCCTGTCGATGCCGGCTTCCGAATACTCGACTCTGCTACAGATCACCCGCACACAGGCCGTGGCCCCGCCGGTGATTCAGGGGTCGGTAAGGGTGATTGAAATCGCCGGCATTGATATCCAGCCGTGTGGGGGCACCCATGTGATCAACACCGAAGAAATCGGCCGGGTGTTCTGCGAGAAGATCGAGAAGAAGAGCAAGCATAACCGCCGGGTAATCCTGCGATTCGAGTGAACACGGTCAACTGTGGGAGGGGGCTTGCCCCCGATTGCAGTCTGTCAGTTGAGGCAGCGGGCACTGCCCCACTGCTATCGGGGGCAGGCCCCCTCCCACATTCATAGGGTTTACACAGATGAATACGGGGTGTCTGCTAGATCACGAACAGGTCCACGAAGCGGTTCACTGGCGTTGCTTCAAGCCGTGCCTGGTCCTTGCACAGTGCAAAAATCTCGGCACTGCGCTGCCCGGTGAACCGCGTCGCCAGGTTGGCCTTGAACTTGTCTTCCAGCAACGGAATGCCCTCCACCCGACGACGGCGATGACCAATCGGATATTCCACCGCCACCTGTTCCGTGCAGCTACCGTCCTTGAAAAACACCTGCACCGCATTGGCGATGGAACGCTTGTCGGCCTCCAGGTATTCGCGGCTGTAGCGTGGGTCTTCGACGATGACCATCTTGTCGCGCAACTGATCGATGATCGGATGGGCGGCGTGGAATTCGTCTTCGTACTGCTCGGCCACCAGGTTGCCGAACGCCAACGGCACGGCGGTCATGTATTGCAGGCAATGATCGCGGTCAGCGGCGTTGGCCAGTTGGCCGACCTTGGAGATGATGCGAATCGCCGATTCATGGGTGGTAATCACGATGCGGTCGATTTCATGCAGACGATCTTTCACCCATGGATGCAATGTCACCGCTGCTTCGCAGGCCGTTTGCGCATGGAATTCGGCGGGGAAGCTGATTTTGAACAGTACGTTTTCCATCACATAAGTGCCGTAAGGCTGGGACAGGCTGAACGCGCGTCTATCCTCCGGCTTGAGTGCCAGGTCCTTGTTGGTGTGGCTGAACAGCACGTCGTAGAACCCCCACTGCGGCGCGCTCAGTACGCCAGGAATCCCCATCTCGCCACGCATGGCGATATCCGCCAGACGTACGCCGCGA
The DNA here is from genome assembly GCF_000934565.1 of Pseudomonas simiae. Taxonomy (NCBI): domain Bacteria; kingdom Pseudomonadati; phylum Pseudomonadota; class Gammaproteobacteria; order Pseudomonadales; family Pseudomonadaceae; genus Pseudomonas; species Pseudomonas simiae. Next base: position 4,608,783 of record NZ_CP010896.1, read on the forward strand.
CTCGACGCATCCCCCGCCGCCCAGGATTTTCGCGAGCCGGCATTCGGCGCATGCCGGTAAGTTCGCAATGCCTGCCCATCGACAAACGCATGGGACAAGGCTGCCAGCAATTGCTCACGGTTGGCGCCCATCAGCTTGGCGGTGACAGCCGTGGAGGCGACTTTCACCAGAAGTACATGGTCGAGGCCTACGCGGTTAAAAGAGTTTTCCAGGGCAATTACGCCCTGGATTTCGTGAGCCATGATCATCGCTTCCAGCACCGCGCGCACGGTCAACGGCACGTCGCCATTGGCCACGCGCTTTTGCGACAGATGATCAGCCACAGCGAGGATGCCGCCGAGGTTGTCCGAGGGGTGACCCCATTCGGCAGCGAGCCAGGTGTCGTTGTAGTCAAGCCAACGCACGATGCAGCCGATGTCCCACGCGGCCTTGACCGGATCCAACCGAAACGACGTGCCCGGCACCCGCGCGCCAAACGGCACCACCGTGCCCTCGACGATGGGCCCCAGGTGCTTGGTGCACTCGGGAAAGCGCAGGGCCAACAGGCCACAGCCCAGGGTGTCCATCAGGCAGTTGCGGGCGGTGTCCAGCGCATCCCGGGAGTCGATGCGGTAGTTGAGGACATAGTCAGCAATATCCTGCAGAACCTGGTCGTAGTCCGGGCGGTTGTTCTGGTCGACGTTGGCGCTCATGGCAGTTCTCCAAAAGGTAGGTGGGGTGACAGTCCTCGGGCTAACGGTTGATGGGGTCATGGCCGGTCTGATCGCCAGCCTTGGGATAGAAGCCCCCACTGTGGGAGCAGTGTCGAACCTTAGAAAGCGTCGCCGGGAACGCGGACGAAACCTTCCATCAATACGCGCGCGCTGCGGCTCATGATGGCTTTCTTCACCACCCATTCGCCGTTGACCTGAGTGGCTTCAGCGCCCACGCGCAAGGTGCCGGACGGATGCCCGAACCGCACCGCGTTGCGCTCCACACCACCGGCAGCCAGGTTGACCAAAGTCCCGGAAATCGCCGCCGCTGTGCCAATCGCCACCGCCGCCGTGCCCATCATCGCGTGGTGCAGCTTGCCCATGGACAGTGCGCGCACCAGCAGGTCGACATCCCCGGCATTGATTGCCTTGCCACTGGACGCCACGTAGTCCGCAGGCTTGGCCACGAACGCCACCTTGGGGGTGTGCTGACGCTGGGCGGCTTCGTCCAGGTGTTTGATCAGGCCCATGCGCAAGGCGCCATACGCCCGCACGGTTTCAAACATGGCCAGGGCTTTCGGGTCGCTGTTGATCGCGCCTTGCAGCTCGGTGCCGGTGTAGCCGAGGTCTTCGGCGTTGATGAAGATCGTCGGGATACCAGCGTTGATCAGCGTGGCCTTGAAGGTGCCGACGCCGGGCACTTCCAGGTCGTCGACCAGATTGCCGGTGGGGAACATCGAACCACCGCCGCCCTCTTCTTCCGCCGCCGGGTCCATGAACTCCAACTGCACTTCGGCGGCCGGGAAGGTCACGCCGTCCAGTTCGAAATCACCGGTTTCCTGCACCGCGCCGTCGGTGATTGGCACGTGGGCGATGATGGTCTTGCCGATATTGGCCTGCCACACCCGCACCACCGCCACGCCGTTGTGGGGGACGCGGGCCGGGTCGACCAGGCCGGCGCTGATGGCAAAGGAACCGACCGCCGCCGACAAGTTGCCGCAGTTGCCGCTCCAGTCCACAAAGGGCTTGTCGATGGAGACCTGGCCGAACAGGTAGTCCACGTCATGATCGGCGCGGGTACTTTTGGCCAGGATCACCGTCTTGCTGGTGCTCGATGTCGCGCCGCCCATGCCGTCGATCTGTTTGTCGTAGGGATCGGGGCTGCCGATCACCCGCAACAGCAAGGCGTCGCGCGCAGCACCCGGCACCTGCGCCGATTCGGGCAGGTCCTGGAGGCTGAAAAACACGCCCTTGCTGGTGCCACCACGCATGTAGGTGGCGGGTATCTTGATTTGCGCTACGTGTGCCATGGTGTCCCCTCAGGCCGTCGCCGCCGATTCCAGGAAGTCCTGGGCAAAACGTTGCAACACGCCGCCCGCTTCGTAGATCGACACTTCTTCGGCGGTGTCCAGGCGGCAGGTCACCGGCACTTCGACACGTTCGCCATTCTTGCGGTTGATTACCAGGGTCAACTGCGCACGCGGAGTGCGTGCCCCCACCACGTCATAGGTTTCGCTGCCGTCGATCTTCAGGGTGTGGCGATCCGTGCCTGGCAGGAACTCCAGCGGCAGCACGCCCATGCCCACCAGGTTGGTGCGGTGGATGCGCTCGAAACCTTCGGCGGCAATCGCTTCCACACCCGCCAGGCGCACGCCCTTGGCCGCCCAGTCACGGGACGAGCCTTGGCCGTAGTCGGCGCCGGCGATGATGATCAGTGGCTGCTTGCGCTCCATGTAGGTTTCGATGGCTTCCCACATCCGCGTGACCTGGCCTTCCGGCTCGATCCGCGCCAGGGAACCCTGCTTGACCTTGCCGTTCTCAACCACCATTTCGTTGAACAGTTTCGGGTTGGCGAAGGTCGCGCGCTGCGCGGTCAAATGGTCGCCACGGTGCGTCGCGTAAGAGTTGAAGTCGACTTCCGGCAGGCCCATTTTCGCCAGGTATTCGCCGGCGGCGCTGTCGAGCATGATCGCATTCGACGGCGACAGATGGTCAGTGGTGATGTTGTCCGGCAGCACCGCCAGCGGGCGCATGCCCTTGAGCGGACGGGCACCGGCCAGCGCGCCTTCCCAGTAAGGCGGGCGACGGATGTAGGTGCTTTGCGGGCGCCAGTCATACAGCGGCGCGACTTTCGGGCCGGTGTCTTCGTGGATGGCAAACATCGGGATATACACCGCGCGGAACTGCTCCGGCTTGACCGAGGCCTTGACCACCGCGTCGATCTCTTCGTCGCTCGGCCAGATATCCTGCAGGCGGATTTCCTTGCCGTTGGCGTCGAGGCCGAGCACGTCTTTTTCGATGTCGAAACGGATAGTGCCGGCAATCGCATAGGCCACTACCAGCGGCGGCGAGGCGAGAAAGGCTTGCTTGGCATAGGGGTGGATACGCCCGTCGAAGTTGCGGTTACCCGAAAGCACGGCGGTGGCGTACAGGTCGCGGTCGATGATTTCCTGCTGGATCACGGGGTCGAGCGCACCGGACATGCCGTTGCAGGTGGTGCAGGCAAATGCGACGACACCGAAACCGAGTTTTTCCAGCTCATGACCCAGGCCCGCTTCTTCCAGGTACATGGCCACGGTTTTCGAGCCGGGTGCCAGAGACGATTTGACCCACGGCTTGCGCGTCAGCCCCAGCTTGTTGGCATTGCGCGCCAGCAGGCCGGCGGCAATCACGTTGCGTGGGTTGCTGGTGTTGGTGCAACTGGTGATGGCTGCGATGATCACCGCGCCGTCGGGCATTTGGCCCGGCACTTCATCCCACTGACCGGAAATGCCCTTGGACGCCAGGTCGCTGGTGGCAACGCGGGCATGCGGGTTGCTTGGACCGGCCATGTTGCGCACGACGCTGGACAGGTCGAAAGTGAGGCCGCGCTCGTATTGCGCACCTTTCAGATCATCGGCCCACAGGCCAGTGTGGCGAGCGTATTGCTCCACCAAGGTGACTTGTTCGTCTTCACGGCCGGTGAGCTTGAGGTAGGCGATGGTTTGCTGGTCGATGTAGAACATCGCCGCAGTGGCGCCGTACTCCGGGGCCATGTTGGAAATGGTTGCGCGGTCGCCCAGGGTCAGTGCCGAAGCACCTTCGCCGAAGAACTCCAACCAGGCACCGACCACTTTCTGTTTACGCAAGAACTCAGTCAGCGCCAGCACCATGTCAGTAGCGGTGATCCCCGGCAACAGCTTGCCGGTGAGCTCCACACCAACGCTTTCCGGCAGGCGCATCCATGAGGCGCGGCCGAGCATCACACTTTCCGCTTCCAGGCCGCCGACGCCAATGGCGATCACGCCCAGCGCGTCTACGTGAGGCGTGTGGCTGTCAGTGCCGACGCAGGTGTCCGGGAACGCCACGCCGTCGCGCACCTGGATCACCGGGGACATTTTCTCCAGGTTGATCTGGTGCATGATGCCGTTGCCGGGCGGGATCACGTCGACGTTCTTGAACGCCTTCTTGGTCCACTCGATAAAGTGGAAACGGTCTTCGTTGCGACGGTCTTCAATGGCGCGGTTTTTTTCGAACGCGTCCGGGTCAAAACCACCGGCTTCGACGGCCAGGGAGTGGTCGACGATCAGTTGGGTTGGCACCACCGGGTTCACCTGCGCCGGGTCACCGCCTTGCAGGGCAATGGCATCGCGCAGACCGGCGAGGTCGACCAGGGCGGTCTGGCCGAGGATGTCGTGGCACACCACACGCGCCGGGAACCACGGGAAGTCGAGGTCGCGCTTGCGCTCGATCAGTTGGCTCAGGGACGCGTTGAGGGTGGCCGGGTCGCAGCGACGCACCAGGTTTTCCGCGAGCACGCGGGAGGTGTAAGGCAACGTGGCGTAGGCGCCGGGACTGATTGCATCAACTGCCGCGCGGGCGTCGAAGTAATCCAGGCGGCTGCCGGGAAGCGGTTTGCGGAATTCAGTGTTCATCGTCAGGACTCGGTCACGGTGGTTGCAAAAGGAGCCCACGGATCCTGGGAGGGAATGCGATCAAAAGGTGGGAGCGGGCTTGCTCGCGAAAGCGGTTTAACAGTCGCCATGTGTGTTGAATGACACACCGCTTTCGCGAGCAAGCCCGCTCCCACATTTTTGATCCGGTTTCACCCCGGGATCAGCGGTTTCTCCATTCAGCGACGTTCGATTGGCACGAACTTGCGCTGCTCTACGCCGGTGTATTCGGCGCTTGGACGGATGATGCGATTGTTGGCGCGCTGTTCGAATACATGCGCGGCCCAGCCGGTGAGGCGTGAGCAGACGAAGATCGGGGTGAACAGCTTGGTCGGGATACCCATGAAGTGGTATGCCGAGGCATGGTAGAAGTCGGCATTGGGGAACAGTTTTTTCTGTTCCCACATGGTCTTGTCGATGGCTTCAGAGACCGGGAACAGCACCTTGTCACCCACCTCGTCAGCGAGTTTTTTCGACCAGCCTTTGATCACTTCATTACGCGGGTCGCTGTCTTTGTAGATCGCGTGGCCGAAGCCCATGATCTTGTCCTTGCGCGCCAGCATGCCGAGAGTGCCTTCGACCGCTTCTTCAGCGGATGAGAAGCGCTCGATCATCTCCATCGCCGCTTCGTTGGCGCCGCCGTGCAGCGGGCCACGCAGGGAGCCGATAGCGGCAGTGACGCAGGAATACAGGTCGGACAGGGTCGAAGCACACACCCGCGCGGTAAAGGTCGAGGCGTTGAATTCGTGTTCCGCGTAGAGGATCAACGATACGTTCATGACCTTGACGTGCAACTCGCTCGGCTTCTTGCCGTGCAGCAGGTGCAGGAAGTGGCCGCCGATGGAAGGCTCGTCGGTCACGCAGTCGATGCGTTTGCCGTCGTGGCTGAAGCGGTACCAGTAGCACATGATCGCCGGGAAAGCGGCCAGCAGGCGGTCGGTGACGTCGCGCTGCACACTGAAGTCTTTCTCAGGTTCGATGTTGCCCAGGAACGAACAACCGGTGCGCATCACGTCCATCGGGTGGGCGTCGGCGGGGATGCGTTCCAGGACTTCCTTCAGCGCTTGCGGCAGGTCGCGCAGCTTGCTCAGCTTGGCGCTGTAGGCGGCCAGTTCGGTCTGGGTCGGCAATTCGCCGTACAGCAGCAAGTAGGCGACTTCCTCAAACTGCGCATCGGCGGCCAGTTCGCGCACGTCATAGCCGCGATAGGTCAGGCCGGCACCGGCCTGGCCCACGGTGGACAATGCGGTCTGCCCGGCCACCTGGCCGCGCAGGCCGGCCCCACTCAATACTTTTGCTTCAGCCATGTCGGTTCTCCAATCTTGAATTTATTAGGGAGGCTGTTTGTTACTTCTTGGCTGCAAACAGCGCGTCGAGCTTTTGCTCGAAGGTGTGGTAATCGATGCGATCGTAAAGCTCCATGCGGGTTTGCATGGTGTCGATCACATTCTGTTGGGTGCCGTCGCGACGGATCGCGGTGTAGACGTTTTCGGCGGCCTTGTTCATGGCGCGGAAGGCCGAGAGCGGGTACAGCACGATGGAAACATCGGCAGATTTCAACTGTTCGGTGGTGTACAGCGGCGTGGCGCCGAACTCGGTGATGTTGGCCAGGATTGGCGCTTTCACACGGGACGCGAACAGCTTGTACATCTCAAGTTCAGTGATGGCTTCCGGGAATACCATGTCGGCGCCGGCCTCGATGCAGGCGGCGGCGCGCTCCAGGGCTGATTCCAAACCTTCGACGGCCAGGGCATCGGTGCGCGCCATGATCACGAAGCTGTCATCGGTGCGCGCATCCACGGCGGCCTTGATGCGGTCGACCATTTCCTGCTGGGACACGATTTCCTTGTTCGGACGGTGACCGCAGCGCTTGGCGCCCACCTGATCTTCGATATGGATCGCAGCCGCGCCGAACTTGATCATCGACTTGACGGTGCGCGCCACGTTGAACGCCGAGGAGCCGAAGCCGGTGTCGACGTCCACCAGCAGCGGCAGGTCGCACACGTCGGTGATGCGGCGTACGTCGGTCAGCACGTCATCCAGGCCGGTAATGCCCAGGTCCGGCACGCCGAGGGAACCGGCAGCTACGCCGCCACCCGACAGGTAGATCGCCTTGAACCCGGCGCGTTTGGCCAGCAGAGCGTGGTTGGCGTTGATCGCACCGACCACCTGCAAAGGATGCTCGCTGGCGACCGCGTCACGAAAACGCTGGCCTGGAGTCGTCTTATTATTGGAACTCATCATTCACCTCGTGATTGGGCAGTACCGTCCGGGAAGTGACGGGCAATGTTGCGTTTTGACGCGCCGATATGCCGGCGCATCAACAGTTCGGCCAGTTCACCGTCGCGATCGGCAATCGCGTCAAGAATGCGGTGGTGCTCGGCAAAGGCCTGGCGTGGACGATTGGGGGTGGCGGAAAACTGGATGCGGTACATGCGCACCAATTGGTACAGCTCGCCGCAGAGCATTTGGGTCAGAGTACGGTTACCGGCGCCTTGAATGATCCGGTAATGAAAGTCGAAGTCACCTTCCTGCTGGTAATAACCGAGGCCGGCCTGGAAGGCTTCGTCGCGTTCGTGGGTGTGCAGCACCTGGCGCAGCTCTTCGATTTCCGCGTCGGTCATGCGCTCGGCGGCCAGGCGACAGGCCATGCCTTCGAGGGATTCGCGGATTTCATAGAGTTCGACCAGCTCGGCATGGCTTAACGAAACCACGCGCGCGCCGACATGCGGCACGCGCACCAGCAGGCGCTGGCCTTCCAGGCGGTGAATCGCCTCGCGCAGCGGCCCACGGCTGATGCCGTAGGTGCGCGCCAGTTCCGGCTCGGAAATCTTGCTGCCGGGCGCGATCTCACCCTTGACGATGGCGGCCTGGATACGCCGGAAGACGTTCTCGGACATGGTCTGGGAATCGTCTTGCGCCACCACTGGGGATTCCAGCTGATCCAGCATATTGTCGACACCTTTAAAAGCAATGCCGCAAAAACTAGCCAATCAGCCCTGGATAGTCAAAGAATAAATGCACATTGTCGACAATCGTCTAATAACCGCTGTTGCACTCTTCCAGAGCATGGCCGCCTGCCAGCGCTGGCGCCAAAAAAGCATCATGTTAGAATGCACGCCACTTTTGCCTGACATCGCGAGATGAAACGGCGCACGAGGGAGCTTGCGCAGTAATGCCAGTCGCCTTGAATTGAACATCGCACTGCACCGCCTCGGGATTTATGAGACTCAAGCCCTTCCTTTTATTGACTTGCCTCCTGACCGCACCGGGCCTTGGCGTTGCCGCCGAGAAGACCGTGTATGGCCTCAACGAATATGCCCAACTGGCCGGGATCGACCTGGAAGTCGCCGCCAAACTGGACACCGGTGCCAAGACCGCCTCCCTCAGTGCCCGTGATATCAAGCGCTTCAAGCGCAACGGCGAATCCTGGGTGCGCTTCTACCTGGCCATCGACACCGCCCATTCCCACCCCATCGAACGCCCCCTGGCCCGCGTCAGCAAGATCAAGCGCCGCGCCGGTGACTACGACCCCGATGAGGACAAGAACTACACCGCCCGTCCGGTGATTGCCCTGGATATCTGCATGGGCACTGCTTTACGCAGCATCGAAGTGAACTTGACTGACCGCAGCGCTTTCCAATACCCGCTGCTGATCGGCTCCGAAGCGCTGAAACGCTTTGATGCGCTGGTCGACCCCAGTCTTAAATACGCAGCAGGCAAACCCGCCTGCGCCGCCGACGCTCATACCGCCGAGTAAACCGAATGCGCTCTCTGACCCTGCACCTGAAAATCCTGATCGCCATCCTGGTGGTGCTGGGTATTTCGGTCACCGCTTACCAGATCTTCGTGCTGGGGATCCCCGTCACCGAGGACGCCACCGACGACTTGTGGAACATCGACGCCAAGGTCGAGTTCGTCGCCAGCCCGAAAGACCCGGTGAAGATCCAGATGTTCGTGCCGCCCCTGAGCCGCGACTTCGTCAGCCTCAACGAGAGCTTCATCTCGAACAACTACGGCGTGAGCGTCAACCGCACCGATGGCAACCGCAAGGTGACCTGGTCGGCCCGCCGCGCCAAGGGCAACCAGACCCTGTATTACCGCCTGGTCCTCACCAAGCGTTACAGCGGTGAAAAGGTCAAGATCAAGGGCCCGACCTTCCGCGACAGCATTGCCGTGGAAGGCCCGGAAAAGATCGCTGCCGAAGCCCTGCTGGCGCCGATCCGCCAGCACTCGGCCGACGTCGAGACGTTTATCAGCGAAGCCATCAAGCGCACCAACAACCTCAACGATGACAACGTGAAGCTGTTGCTGGCGGGCGATCCGTCTACGCCGCACAAGGCCAAGATCGTCGAGTTGCTGCTGTCCATCGCCCACGTGCCGGTGGAAAAGGTCCACACCATCCGCCTGGTCGCCGACCAGCCGCAAACCCCGGAACTGTGGCTGCGCAGCTTCAACGGCAATGACTGGCTGTACTTCAACCCGGAAACCGGCGAACAAGGCCTGCCCGCCGACCGCCTGCTGTGGTGGACCGGCGATGAAAACCTGATCACCGTCGATGGCGGCAAGAAAGCCACGGTAACCTTCAGCCTGAACAACAGCGAGATGAACGCCATTCGCCTGGCCAAGCTGACCGACGAGAACACCGACGCCAACTTCCTCGAATACTCGCTGTATGGCCTGCCGCTGCAAACCCAGCAGACCTTCATGATCATGGTGATGATCCCGATCGGTGTGCTGGTGATCCTGATCCTGCGCAACCTGATCGGCTTGCAGACGCTGGGCACGTTCACGCCGGTGCTGATCGCCCTGGCGTTCCGAGAGACGCAGTTGGGCTTCGGGATTGTGCTGTTTACGATTATCACGGCGCTGGGGCTGTCCCTCAGGTCGTACCTGGAACACTTGAAGCTGCAGATGCTGCCAAGACTGTCGGTGGTGCTGACGTTCGTGGTAGTGCTGATCGCGGCCATCAGCCTGTTCAGCCATAAACTGGGGCTGGAGCGCGGGCTGTCGGTGGCGCTGTTCCCGATGGTGATCTTGACCATGACCATCGAACGCCTGTCGATCACCTGGGAAGAGCGTGGCGCCAACCATGCGCTGAAGGTGGCGATTGGCACGCTGTTCGCCGCGTCCCTGGCGCACCTGATCATGAGCGTGCCGGAGCTGATCTACTTTGTATTCACCTTCCCGGCCATCCTGCTGATTTTGGTGGGCTTCATGCTGGCCATGGGTCGTTATCGCGGCTACCGCTTGACCGAGCTGGTGCGTTTCAAGGCCTTCTTGAAGGCTGACCAGTAATGTTCGGTTTCTGGAAGACCTGGAAGGCGCTGGAAGCGCGGGGAATCATGGGCATCAACCGGCGTAATGCCGACTACGTGCTCAAGTACAACAAGCGCAGCCTGTACCCCATCGTGGATGACAAGATCATCACCAAGGAACGCGCACTGGCCGCCGGCATCCATGTGCCGGAAATGTACGGGGTGATTTCCACCGAGAAGGAAATCGACAAGCTCGACGAGATCATCGGCGGGCGCAGCGATTTCGTGATCAAACCAGCGCAAGGTGCCGGCGGTGACGGCATCCTGGTGGTGGCGGACCGCTTTGAAGGGCGCTATCGCACGGTGTCCGGCAAGATCATCAGCCACGAAGAGATCGAACATCAGATATCCAGCATCCTCACCGGCCTGTATTCACTCGGCGGCCACCGCGACCGCGCGTTGATTGAGTACCGCGTGGTGCCTGACCAGATCTTCAAGAGCATCAGCTATGAAGGCGTGCCGGACATCCGCATTATCGTGCTGATGGGCTACCCGGTGATGGCCATGCTGCGCTTGCCGACCCGTCAATCGGGCGGCAAGGCCAACCTGCACCAAGGCGCCATCGGCGTGGGTGTGGACCTCGCCACGGGCCTGACCCTGCGCGGCACCTGGCTCAACAACATCATCACCAAACACCCCGACACAACCAACGCGGTGGATGGCGTGCAACTGCCCAACTGGGACGGGTTCATGAAGCTTGCGGCGGGTTGCTATGAGTTGTGTGGGCTGGGGTACATCGGCGTGGACATGGTGCTGGACCAGGAAAAAGGTCCGCTGATTCTTGAGCTGAATGCGCGGCCGGGGCTGAATATCCAGATCGCCAACGACTGCGGTTTGACCCTGCGAACTCATGCAGTAGAGGCGCGGCTGGAAGAGCTGAACGCCGCTGGCGTGACGGAAACGCCGGAGGAGCGGGTGAAGTTTGCGCAGGAAATGTTTGGGCATATTCCGCCCGTAGAAGGTTAACGCGACTTTTCATCGCCTTATCCCCGACATCCCCTCTAGGAGCAAATCCTACAGGGGACTACAATCCCCTCCCCCGCGCCATTAGCTGATCCACCCCGCATGTCGACCTGCTCCGTATATACGCTGCCCTATCGGGCTAACCCCGCCGAGTATTTTGCGGCGATTCGCCACGCGCCTGGCGCGGTGCTGCTGGATAGCGGGCGACCGGCAGCCGAGCGTGGGCGGTATGACGTGCTGAGTGCCTGGCCACTTGCAACCTTGACGGTTTCACCTGACGAAAGTGGTAGTGATTTCCTGCAACGCTTGCGGAAAAACCTTACCCAGTTGGGGAAAGCAGACCTGCCCACCGGGTGTGAACTGCCGTTTGCCGGTGGCCTGATCGGCTATTTGAGCTATGACTTCGGCCGGCACCTTGAGCAAATGCCACACCTTGCCGTGGACGATCTGCACCTGCCGGATGCGCGTTTCGGGCTGTATGCCTGGGCGCTGATCAGTGATCATCAGGCCCGGACCAGCCAGCTTGTGTTTCATCCCGCACTGGCGGAGACAGAGCGGCAACGCTTGATCACCCTGTTCGGTCGGCCGGTAGCCGACAACACAGCGACCTTCAAACTTAACGGCCCCATGGCCCCGGACCTCACCGGTGAGGCCTACCGCCAGGCAATCGTGCGCATCCAGGACTACATCCAGGCCGGCGACTGCTACCAGGTCAACTTTGCCCAGCGCTTCCGTGCGTCGTGTGTCGGCGATCCCTGGGTCGCCTACTGCGCCCTGCGCGAAGCCTGCCCGACGCCGTTCTCTGGGTTCCAGAGCCTGCCGGACGACGGCGCGGTGCTGAGCCTGTCGCCCGAGCGTTTCGTGCATGTCAGCGAGCGCCGCGTCGAGACCCGCCCCATCAAAGGCACTCGCCCACGCGGTCTGACGCCCGAAGAGGACGCCGCCAACGCCGCCGAACTGCTGGCCAGTCCCAAAGACCGCGCCGAAAACCTGATGATCGTCGACCTGCTGCGCAACGACCTCGGCCGCACCTGCCGCACCGGCTCGGTGAGCGTGCCGGAACTGTTCAACCTGGAAAGCTACCCCAACGTGCACCACCTGGTGAGCAGCGTTATCGGCGAATTGGCCGACGGCAAAGACGCCCTCGACCTCATCGCCGGCAGCTTTCCCGGCGGCTCCATCACCGGCGCGCCGAAGATCCGCGCGATGCAGATCATCGACGAGCTGGAGCCGACGCGACGCGGGTTGTACTGCGGTTCGCTGGTGTACCTGGACGTGCGTGGCGAGATGGACAGCTCCATCGCCATCCGCAGCCTGCTGGTCAAGGATGGGCAGGTATGTTGCTGGGGGGGCGGCGGGATTGTCGCGGACTCGCAGTGGGAAGCGGAGTACCAGGAGTCGCTGACCAAGGTGAAGGTGTTGTTACACACTTTGGAAAACCTGTAGTCGCCAAGCCCCTCCTGGCTCTCGGACGCAAAGCCGCCCGGCAGGAAAAAACCTGAATCAGAACGTCTATGGACGACATTCGAGCTGGAAGATAGCGTCCGGCTCGGACCGTCCACTAGCCGCCTGTGAGGGATCACATGAACCGACTGCTTACTCTTAAGAAATTGTTTCCGAGATTGCATCTCGATCCAACCGCGCCTATATTCTCCCAAATTGGGAGGATGCAGCGATGCGCATAATCGCTCTCTCAACCCTACGAATATTCTGGGAAAGCCACTCAGCTTATTCCGACGCCAAAACACCGCTGGTCGAACTGTACCGTCATTTGGAGAAAGCCACTTACCCAACGCCGCAAGCACTCAAAGCAGAGCTTAGAGCGGCAAGTATCCTGAAAGGTGGCAGGGTTGCCTTCAACGTGGGCGGCAACAAATATCGAGTGATCATGGCGATCGATTACCAGCGCCAGCTTGGGTTCATACGTTTCGTGGGGACGCATGCGCAGTACGACCAGATCAACGCGGAGACCGTGTGATGAACATCAAACCTATACATTCCCAGGAAGACCTGACCGCGGCACTCACGCGCGTCGAGCAGCTATGGGGAGCCGAAGTCGGCTCACCGGAAGGTGACGAGCTCGAAATTCTTGCAGTCCTCATAGAGAAATACGAGGCAGAACATTATCCAATGCCTCCTTCGGATCCAGTGGAAGCGATTAAATTTCGCATGGAGCAGTTGGGCATGACCGCTCGGGATCTTGAGCCTTTCATCGGGACAAGCGGGCGTGTGTCCGAAGTATTGAATCACAAGCGCAAGCTGAGCTTGTCGATGATCAAGCGCCTGCATGAAGGCTTAAGTATTCCTTATGAGCGCTTGCTGGCTGGCGTCTGAAATTACAGTGTTTGTAAGGACCTCATTGCGGGCAAGCCCGGCTCCCACATTTTGACGTGTAAACCTGTTCACGTGTGGGCGCTGGCTTGCCTGTGAAGGGGCCACCAGCCTTGGCGAAAAACCTACAGGCTCAACGGCCGATTCGACGCCTTGATGAACGCCTGCTTCAGATCCTCGAACGTATGCACCGCCGGGAATTGCGGGAATTCGCGGATCACGTTCTCCGGCGCATGGAACAGAATCCCACAGTCGGCTTCGCCCAGCATGGTGGTGTCGTTGTAAGAGTCGCCGGCGGCGATCACCCGGTAGTACAGACTCTTGAAGGCCAGCACGGATTGGCGCTTCGGATCTTTCTGGCGCAGTTGGTAACTGACCACGCGATCGGTGTCGTCGGTAATCAGGCGATGGCACAGCAGGGTCGGGAAACCCAGTTGGCGCATCAGGGGTTGGGAAAATTCATAGAAGGTGTCGGACAGGATCACCACCTGGAAGCGCTCGCGCAGCCAGTTGACGAATTCGATGGCGCCGTCCAGCGGCTTGAGAGTGGCGATCACTGCCTGGATGTCGGCGAGCTTGAGCCCGTGTTCGTCGAGGATGCGCAGGCGTTGCTTCATCAGCACGTCATAGTCGGGAATGTCCCGGGTAGTCGCCCGCAGGGATTCAATACCGGTTTTTTCGGCGAAGGCGATCCAGATTTCCGGAACCAACACCCCTTCCAGGTCGAGACAGGCAATTTCCACAAGACACTCCCATTTGTAGTTTGTTGGTTGAGCGAGCAAAAGGACTGCCGAACTCTAGCGATTCAAGCTCACCGCCGCAACGCAGAGCGGATTTTGATACCATCGCTCCCCTATAGAGCGCTCAGCGCCACTGACCTGTAGGAACCGTCCTGATGAACCAAGCCTTCGACGTCGCTGAACTCGCCGCGACTTACGCCAACAAATCCGCCCAGGATATTCTCAAGCTGGCGTTCAGCCAGTTCGGTGATGACCTGTGGATTTCCTTCAGCGGTGCCGAGGACGTGGTGCTGGTCGACATGGCCTGGAAGCTGAACAAGAACGTCAAGGTATTCAGCCTCGACACCGGCCGCCTGCACCCGGAGACCTACCGGTTCATCGAGCAGGTACGCGAGTTCTACAAAATCGACATCGAGCTGATCTCGCCGGACCAGAGCAAGCTGGAACCCTTCGTCAAAGAGAAGGGCCTGTTCAGCTTCTATAAGGACGGCCATGGCGAATGCTGCGGCGTGCGCAAGATCGAGCCGCTGCGCCGCAAACTCGCAGGCGTGAATGCCTGGGCCACCGGCCAGCGCCGTGACCAGAGTCCCGGTACCCGCAGCCAAGTGGCGGCGCTGGAAATTGACACAGCCTTCTCCACCCCGGAACGCACGCTGTACAAGTTCAACCCGCTGGCGCAGATGACCAGTGAGGAAGTCTGGGGTTACATCCGCATGCTGGAGCTGCCGTACAACAGCCTGCATGAGCGCGGCTTTATCAGCATCGGCTGCGAGCCCTGCACCCGGCCGGTGCTGCCAAACCAGCATGAACGCGAAGGTCGCTGGTGGTGGGAAGAAGCCACGCAGAAGGAATGCGGCCTGCATGCCGGGAACATCATCAGCAAGGCCTAAGGGCTTCGCGATCAAGTAATCAATGTGGGAGCGGGCTTGCCCGCGATCGCGGTGGATCAGTCGCTATCTGCGTGACTGATTTTCCGTCATCGCGGGCAAGCCCGCTCCCACATTTGTTATGTGTTTAACACTGAAGGTGTACACACAGATGTAACCATAGGTGGCATTTATGTGTGCAATTTTCTGTGATCCGCACCCTAACGTAACACCTCTATCCGCCCGCAGTTTCCCACCGTGCATCGCACGCTTCCCACAGCAAAATAAATAGCTGTTCAAACGGTCAATTTATATCGTTTGTAATTCAGATAGTTATTTCAAGAACATGCAAAAAGGAAATTACCTCCAGCTTTCATAGATCAAAAACTGGCACGTAAGTGGCTTAAGGTGAAATGCACTTTGTATACAATAAATACAAAACATACATACACTTTGCCATCTGCGGCCTGGCTGCCGATGCGCTGGAGCCTGCCGGAATGCGTCCAAGCCTCTCGAACAATATCGCACTGGATCTGCCCTCCTCGCCCCTCAACCCCGAAGCGACAAGCCCCGGCCCCCTGGTGCTGAGCCCACGGCTGCACAACAAAGACCTGGCCCCGACCAAGGTCGAAGGCCGACGCTGGGGGCGCTACAGCATCTTTGCACTGTGGACCAACGACGTGCACAACATCGCCAACTATTCCTTCGCCATTAGCTTGTATGCCTTGGGTCTGGGCGGTTGGCAAATTCTGTTGTCCCTGGGTATCGGCGCGGCGTTGGTGTACTTCTTCATGAACCTATCGGGTTATATGGGGCAGAAGACCGGTGTGCCGTTCCCAGTGATGAGTCGAATCAGCTTCGGCATCCATGGCGCGCAGATTCCGGCGTTGATCCGCGCAGTGATTGCGATTGCCTGGTTCGGTATCCAGACCTACCTGGCCTCGGTGGTTTTCCGCGTGTTGCTGACGGCAATTCATCCAGGTTTTGCCGACTATGACCACAACTCGATCCTGGGCCTGTCGTCCCTCGGCTGGGCCTGTTTTGTGGCGATCTGGCTGGTGCAGCTGGTGATCCTGGCTTACGGCATGGAGATGGTGCGCCGCTACGAAGGCTTCGCCGGACCGGTGATTCTGCTGACGGTAGCGTCACTGGCCGGCTGGATGTACTTCCAGACGGGCGGGAACATCGCCTGGTCGATCCGCGACCCGCTGTGCGGCGGCGAGATGTGGCGCAATATCTTTGCCGGTGGCGCGCTGTGGCTGGCGATCTACGGCACGCTGATCCTCAATTTCTGCGACTTCGCCCGCTCTTCGCCGTGCCGCAAGACCATCCAGGTCGGCAATTTCTGGGGCCTGCCGGTGAATATCCTGGTGTTTGCCGCGATCACCGTGCTGCTGTGCGGCGGGCAATTCCAGCTTAACGGCCGGGTGATCGAAAGCCCCACTGAAATCATCGCGGCCATTCCCAGCACCTTTTTCCTGGTGCTCGGTTGCCTGGCGTTCCTGATCGTTACCGTGGCAGTGAACATCATGGCCAACTTCGTCGCACCAGCCTTTGTGCTGAGCAACCTGGCGCCCAAGTACCTGAACTTCCGCCGCGCGGGGTTGATCAGTGCCACCGTGGCGGTGCTGATCCTGCCGTGGAACCTCTACAACAGCCCGTTGGTGATTGTGTATTTCCTCTCCGGCCTGGGTGCCCTGCTGGGGCCGTTGTATGGGGTGATCATGGTTGATTACTGGCTGATCCGTAAAAGCCGGGTGGACGTGTTGCAGCTGTATAGCGAAGACCCAAATGGCGTTTATTACTACAGCCGTGGGGTCAATTTACGCGCGGTGGCAGCATTCATTCCCGCAGCCGTGATCGCCATTCTCCTGGCGCTGCTGCCCGGTTTCGCCAGTGTTTCACCGTTTTCCTGGATGTTTGGCGCTGGTATTGCAGGGTTGCTCTACCTGCTGATCGCCAAGCGTCAGCCGTTCTACGCCGATGTCAGCGGCGAAAGCATTGCAGTCGATAACGTCAGTCATTAATCAAGGACACTCCATGCGTATCCTCGTGGTCAACGTCAACACCACCGAATCCATCACTGAAACCATCGCCCAGCAGGCACGGGCTGTGGCTGCGCCGGGCACTGAGATTGTCGGGCTCACGCCCTACTTCGGCGCGGAGTCGGTGGAAGGCAACTTTGAAAGCTACCTGGCGGCCATCGCCGTGATGGACCGCGTGATGGCCTACGACCAGCCGTTCGACGCGGTGATCCAGGCCGGTTACGGTGAGCACGGCCGCGAAGGCTTGCAGGAGTTGCTCAACGTGCCGGTGGTGGACATCACCGAAGCGGCCGCCAGTACCGCGATGTTTCTGGGCCATGCCTATTCGGTGGTGACCACGCTGGACCGCACCGTGCCGCTGATCGAAGACCGCCTGAAACTGGCCGGCTTGTATCAACGCTGTGCCTCGGTACGGGCCAGCGGCATGGCAGTGCTGGAGTTGGAAGAAAACCCGCGGGCGGCGATGGAAGCCATCGTGCGCCAGGCGGAACTGGCCATCAGCGAAGACAAGGCTGAAGTGATCTGCCTGGGCTGCGGCGGCATGGCCGGGCTGGACGAGCAGATCCGCCAGCGCACCGGCGTGCCAGTGGTGGACGGCGTAACCGCCGCAGTGACCATCGCCGAATCGCTGGTGCGGTTGGGGTTGTCGACGTCGAAGATCAGGACTTATGCGACGCCAAGGCCGAAAAAAATCATCGGCTGGCCGCGTTAAAACGCTGGCTCAACTGCTGTTCGGCAAACTGCTCGATGATGAAATCCACAAACGCGCGGGTCTTGCCGGGTAGCAGTTTATGTTCGGCGTAGTAAATGGAGATGTTGCCGTCGTCGACATACCAGTCGGGCAGCACCCGCACCACCGCGCCGCTGTCCAGAAACGGCACGGCCATGGGCATGCTCACTAGGGCGATGCCCAGGCCCTGCGCGCTGGCGCAGCAGGCAGCTTCAGAGTCGCTCATGGTCATTCTCGACTTAAGCACCAGCGGGCGGTGTTCACGCTCGGTGCTGGTCAACTGCCAGGAGCGTACGCGGCCGGTTTGGGGGGAGCGGATGAGAATCCCCGTGCAGCGCGCCAAGTCCTCTGGGGTCAATACCGGCGCGCGTCGCGCCAGGTAATCCGGCGACGCCACCAATACCCGATGTGCCGGTGTGAGTTTACGCGCCACGACCCCCTGGGGCAGTTCAAAACCGCCGCCGATGGCCGCATCGAAACCTTGGCCGATCAGGTCCACCTGACGGTTATCGAAATGCCAATCCGGGCTGATGTCTGGAAAGCGCTGCATGAACTCCCCCAGCAGTGGCACCACATAGCGATTGCCAAACACGGTGCCCATGCTGACCTTGAGCGTCCCTACCGGCCGCCCTTCAGCGCTCGCCAGGTTGGCCATGGCGTTCTGGATGGTGGTGAGGCTACCGCTGACCTCTTCCAGAAACAGTTTTCCGGCTTCGGTCAGGGTGAGACGCCGAGTGCTGCGCTGGAACAATCTCACCCCCAGGCGCGCCTCCAGCTTGGCGACACTTTTGCCGACGGCTGCCGGGGTCAGGCTCAGGTGCCGGGCAGCCTCCGCAAAACTGCCGCCTTCAGCGCTGCGCACGAAGCATTCGATACTGCCAAAGCTCTCCATATCGACTCACTCTAAACTTTTGGTTTACACAGACTATAGCAATCACGGTCTACCGGGAGGGACTGGCGAGGTCGATACTCGCCCCCAACAACAAGGCATCCTGCCTTGAACAGCTAGGAGATCGACATGACCACACAGAACCTCAGCGGCAAAGTCGCCTTGATCCAAGGCGGTTCCCGCGGCATCGGCGCCGCCATCGTCAAGCGCCTCGCAGCGCAGGGTGCAGCAGTCGCCTTTACTTACGTCAGCTCGGTCGCCAAGGCTGAAGAACTGCAGAACAGCGTGATCAGCGAGGGCGGCAAAGCCCTGGCGATCCACGCCGACAGCGCCGATGCCGGGGCGATCCGCAACGCCGTCAACGCCACCGTCGAAGCCTTTGGTCGCCTGGACATTCTGGTGAACAACGCCGGTGTACTGGCCATCGCGCCGCTGGAAGATTTCAAGCTGGAAGATTTTGACCAGACGTTAGCGATCAACGTACGCAGCGTGTTTATCGCGACCCAGGAAGCGGCCAAGCATATGGCTGACGGCGGTCGGGTGATCAACATTGGTAGCACCAATGCCGAGCGCATGCCGTTTGGCGGTGGCGGCCCGTACGCCATGAGCAAGGCGGCGCTGGTGGGGTTGACCAAGGGCCTGGCGCGAGATCTGGGGCCACGCGGCATTACCATCAACAACGTGCAGCCTGGGCCGGTGGACACCGATATGAACCCGGCGAACAGCGATTTTGCCGAAAGCTTGATCGGGCTGATGGCGGTGGGGCGTTACGGGCATGTGGAAGAGATCGCCAGCTTTGTGGCTTACCTCGCAGGGCCGGAAGCGGGTTACATCACAGGTGCCAGTTTGACCATCGATGGTGGCTTCAGCGCCTAGTACTTCTTAAACACTGCAAAACCCTGTGGGAGCGGGCTTGCTCGCGAAGGCTGAGTATCGGTCACTTAATACATCGACTGATACACCGCTTTCGCGAGCAAGACCGCTCCCACAGGGTTGACCTGTGTTTGATTCAGGGACGGGGCGGCAAGCCATAGGCCGCTAGGTCAAAGTCCGCGAGCTTGCGGATGATCTGGTCGGCATGGTGGTACTTGCTGTCGGCCATGGCTTCATCCGGCACGGCGATGGCGGTCATGTGCGCGGCCTTGGCGGCGGTGACGCCAAACGGCGAGTCTTCGAACACCAGGCAGTCCTCGGGCGCAACGCCCAGGCGGCGGGCGGCGGTGAGGAAGATGTCCGGCGCAGGCTTGGCGGCACCGACTTCCGGGTCGTCAGCGGTGACGATGGTATCGAACAGGCCAAACCATTCGCGGTGCAGCGTGGTCTTGTGGCCGAACGAATTGCGCGACGAACTGGTGCCCACCGCAATCGGGATATTGTGCGCTTTCAAGTGCCGCACCAAAGCTTCAGCGCCAGGCATGCCCAATGCCTTGGGGAAGCGCTCGCTCATCAGCGGCTCGCGTATTTCCAGGAACTGCGCCGGTGTGATCGGCAAATCCAGCGCCTTCACCACGTAGTCAGCCAAGTCCTGGGCACCGCGCCCGATGATGTGCTGCTTGATGCCCCAATCGTAGGTACGGCCGTAGCGTTCGGCGATGATCTGCGTAACTTCGGTGTAGATGCCTTCGGTATCCAGCAACAACCCGTCCATATCGAAAATCACGGCCTTGATTGGACCGACTGCGGTACGCGGTGCATTCATCGCAACAGAACCTTGGGAGAGGACTAAAAGGATTCAGCACAATAACGGCCACACTTGCCGGCAAGCAACCCTTTAGACTGTAGCCCCCTCCTTTCGAAGTACCCGCAATGCTCTTCCGTCTCGCTGCCGACAGCCTGGTGCTGTTTCACCTCACCTTTATCCTGTTCGTGCTGTTTGGCGGCTTGCTCGCGCTCAAATGGCGCCGGGTAATCTGGCTGCATTTGCCGGCGGCCGCCTGGGGCGTGGCGGTGGAAGTGCTGCACCTGCCCTGCCCGTTGACCCGGTGGGAAAACCTGCTTCGTCACCTCGCCGGACAAGACGGTTACGGCGGTGGTTTTGTCGAGCATTACATCCTCACGCTGATCTACCCGGCGGGGCTGACCCCTGGGGTTCAATTGGCGCTCGGGACGGTGGTGCTGCTGATCAATATCGCGGTGTATGCGTGCTTGATCAGGCGTGCGCAGGCAAGCAACCAAGGTTGGCCAACGTAGCTTCCACCGCGGCTTCGAGCGGCGTATGCGGCTCATGGCCCAGGGCCACCAACAGGCGTTGGTTATCCATGCGCAAGGGGGTTTGCCACAGGTAGCGCATCTCTTGCATCTCGCGCAGGGTGACGACAAAGGGTGCCGCCACTTTCAGCAACCACCACGGGAAACGATTGACGCGCGGTTGATGCCCCGTCCTACGCAGCATTACGCGCTGAATCGCTTGGACCATCTGCGTGCCATCCGCATCCACGTGCCCGGCCATGTGGAAGCAGGCGAAGGCGTCGAGGGTTGCTCGACGCTCAATCAGCTCGACCATCGTGCGCGCTACATCGGGCAGATACGCCCATTGATGCATCACACCCGGGGCACCTGGGTAGCTGACGACCTGCACCGGCTTTCCGGGCTTGACCAAACCCTGGGCAAACCAGTTGTTAGCCACCCGCGCGCCGAAAAAGTCCCCGGCGCGCACGATCAGCGCCCGCGCCCCCTGACGGGAGGCGTCCAGCAAGCGCTGCTCCAATTGCACGCGGATTGCGCCTTTGCGAGTTTGCGGGTGCTGAGGTGAATCCTCGTGCAACACCGGGAATGCATCCGGCCCGTAGTTATAGACCGTGCCGGGTAATACGATAGTGGCGCCTTCGACGAGGGCTGCTGCGATGGTGTTGCCGATCATCGGCAGCACCTGCTCCGCCCAATTGCGATAACCGGGTGGGTTGACCCCGTGCACGATGACCGCGCAGCCACGGGCAGCCGCCAGTACCGCATCACGATTGAGCGCATCGCCTTCAACCCACGTAAACGCTGCGTTCTGGCTGCGGGCTCTGTCGACATCACGGGTCAACGCACACACTTCCCAGCTTGCAGCACTCAGCTGTCGCGCCACTTCACCGCCTATCCCGCCGGTTGCACCCAGTACCAGAACCTTTTTCATGGCCTTCTCCCACAGAGGTTGATGTGGCCATTTTGTGTGCAGTCTCGCTATAGATAAATTGCCGAACACAATGCAGTCGCTATACATTTATGCATGGCATCGACTATTGGTTGGGAGCTTTACCGATCGTTCCTCGGTGTATTCAGGGAGGGATCGCTGTCGGGGGCCGCACGGCAGCTCGGCATTACACAGCCCACGGTCGGACGGCACATTGCCGCGCTGGAAACGGCGCTGGGCGTGGTGCTGTTTACCCGTTCACCGAACGGTTTGTTGCCCACAGCACTGGCCCGCACCCTGCGCGCCCACGCCGAAACCATGGAGCGCACGGCAGCGGCGCTTGAACGTGCGGCCTCTTCTCAAGGCGACGACGTGCGCGGCGTGGTGCGCGTGTCCGCCAGTGAAGTGGTCGGCGTAGAAGTGCTGCCGCCGATCCTCACGCAATTGCGCCAGACTCACCCGCACCTCAGGGTTGAACTGGTCCTGACCAACCGCCTGAGCGACCTGCTGCAACTGGAAGCCGATATCGCCGTGCGCATGGTCCGTCCCAGCCAGGAACAACTGCTGGCGCGACGCATTGGCCTGATCGAAGTGGGCCTGCATGCCCGCGATGATTACCTGCTACAACACGGCACGCCCCTGCACATGCAAGACCTGGCCAGCCACTCAGTGATCGGCTTTGATCAGGAAAATGCGTTTATCCGCAGCCTGGCCATCAAGGGCTTCGAACGCAGCACCTTCGCCTGCAGCAGCGACAGCGACCTGGCGCAACTGGCCCTGATCCGCGCCGGCGCCGGCATCGGCGGCTGCCAGGTCCAACTGGCCAAGCGCGACCCACGCCTGCGCCGAGTCCTGCCGGAAGGCTTTGCACTCAGGCTGGACACCTGGGTGACGATGCACGAAGACCTGCGCAACAGCCCGCGCTGCCGCGTAATGTTCGACGCCCTGGTGGAAGGTTTGCAGCGTTACGTACAGGATTGAGACAGCTTCACTGGTGAAGAATCAGACTCCCTCAGTCCCTTCACAGACGCCACCATGTCCGAAGCCTTCGAAGTCCCCAGCCCCCACGAAAAACACCTCGAGTACACCACCGAACATGCCCACGGGCGAGGTGACAGTTTCGCCAGCCGCATCGCCGTGATGACCGCCCTCATGGCGACTCTCGGCGCCATGCTCAGCTACCAGGCCGGCTCCACCGAAAGTGAAGCGGCCATGGACAAAAACAACGCTGCCATCATCAAGACCGAAGCCGCGAACCAGTGGAACTACTACCAGGCCAAATCCAGCCGGCAGAACCTTGCGGAACTGGCCACTCACATTCCCGGCGTAGATGCAGCGCATTACAAGGACGAGATCGAACGCTACAAGCGCCAGAAGGAAGACGTGCGCAAACAAGCCGAAACGCTTGAAGCCACCTCAAAGGAATGGGATGAAAAATCGGAACAGGCGCTGCACCAGCATCACCGCTGGGCCCAGGCAATGACCGCGATTCAGATCGCGATCTCGTTGGCGGCGATTACGTTGTTGACGAGGCGGGAATGGTTGAAGCGCCTGTCGTATGCGGCAGCGGGTGTGGCAGTGGTATTGGGCAGCCTGGCGTGGCTGCATATCTGACGCGGTGCAGTCAAAAGGTGGGGGTGGCTGTGGGGTTGAGGGCTTGGGTGTACGTACAAGCCTGACGCGCGGGGTGGTAGTCTTGCCCTCTCGAAAACGACAATGACAGGGAAGTACGAATGCGGAGTCTGTTTCTATTGCTGTGCTGTTTGTTAATCACCGCCTGTTCAAGCAATCCGACAACACTGTTTGAAGAACAAGTCAAAAACAGCAGCACGCCGTTAGCGCGAACCCCCTCTGAGGCCATGCGTAACACTCAAGCGGTGCCCATGCCGATCGACCCAGGGTGGCGGCCGCCCCAGTGGAAGATCACGGCCGAAGAACCGCGCATCCTGATCAACGGGATCCCGTCGAACTACCGATTATTCAGCGTAGCCTTAATAAAAGATAAACCCTTCCATATCGACGTTAACTCTTGGTGCGTCAACGCGTGCCTGGGATTCAGCAAATACGCCCTGAACCCTTATTTGATCCTGATGGACGCCCAAGGCAATGTGCAGGCTGAAGGCTTTGGCAAGGCGTCTGGCATCGTGGGGGTCATCAGCCAGGTCTTGAAAGGCACGGTGAAAAACAGCGGAACCTACTACCTTATCGTCGCAGCGGATAACCGTGCGCCAGGGGAAACCATTGTCATCGACAATGTACTGCTGATAGGCGCCGCAGCGAACCCGATAGCGCCGTTGCGCATCGGAATGGGCAGCTATCCATTTGGGTCGGTTGGGCCGTTATTGAATACGGAAGAGACACCTTAACCTGCGACGGTTGAGCGTGAAGAAAATAGGCCGGGTGTATATCCACTGAATCGGCTGTACTGGCCCTGATAATTGATTTGGGCAATTTCCTACGGCCTATTCAGAAGCGCCACTCTCCCACTTCAAATTCACCCCGCCTATAGTCCAACGGTCGCTCACAGGGCGACCGGGTTTGGCGACTCGACTACAAGATGGCAAAAGCTTCCCGGCAGATTTGCGGGATGCCCCTGCACGCAATAAGCTGCTTCATGGTAGCTGTGCGTGGGAGACCTTCGGGTCTGCCGGTCTTTGTCCGTTCTTGTCCCGGTTCGCCAACCTGCGTACAGCTGCCACCTTTTGTTTGGCGACAAATGCGTGGCTCACATCCTCTAAGTGAACGGACTTAAGGCATGAACCAATACATAGCACTCACCAGCAACGACAGCGCCACACCCGCCCTTTTCGTCGACACAACCGTCCCGTTGGAAATCCTTCTTGATGCCGCGAACTATCGAATCCGCTCGGTGACGCAGGTGCTTGAGAATCTTGCGCTACGTAGTGAGATAGGCAGCGATGCGGTGGTACTCAGCGACTTTGCCTTGCTGTGCTCAATTCCAATGCGCGACGGGTGTGACTTGCTGGATGTCATAGGCCGGCGAATGGATGTTCCGCTACCCTAGAAAATACTGCAGGTCGCTTTAGAGCTTTAGCGACCAATTCCCCTGGCTTCGGAATAGCAATCCAGGGGGTTCTGGTTTACGAGGGCACACAAAAGGCCCCCGCACCTGGCTTAAGTGTGGGGGCCTTTTGAACATAAGTGGCGTTATTGGTAACGCGCCGCCTACTTTTTGGCTTGGGCCAGATACGCCGCTTTCTGTTCAGCGCTGAGGGCCTTGGTCGTGATAACCGCGCTGGTCATTTCAGTGGCCACCGTGTGGCCACAGCTCGGGCAATCAATATCTTCCTTTTCCTTGCCACCCGGAAAAGTGCCGCTCAGATAATGTCTCTGGAACAGTTCGCTGCACTCAGGACAGATGTACACGGTCATAGCTAAAGCTCCTTGTAATGATGGCCCATTGTAACCACAGCGGCCGAGGTGGCGGTGGTTCCTTTCCGCGCGTGCGTATTCGTAGGTCAGCGATCCGCCTCTCTGGCTTCAAATTCGCGAACCCGATCCTCGGCAGTCTGTTTGGCCAATTCGCACAGGTCGGCACGCTGCTCATGGGTGATTGCGTCAACATCGGCCAGCGCTTCGGCATAGCCGCAAGCGAACACCTCAGCATGGTGGATTTGCTGCCGAGTAGCCTGAAGGATCAAGGCCACTTTGCGCCGCGCTTGATTGAGGTAACGAGCTTTTTCTTTTTCGGTGAATGTCGGCATAGCAGAGAGTCCTTTCTGTTTGTCACGTGCGTTATTAAAATGCTTGCCAAAGCTGATAGCAGAAAAAACCCACTAAAAGAAAGCCGGCACTCAGCCCGCTAAGCAAGGATGGGATTAAGAAAAGCCACCATACCCGTTGTGAACGGATTTGAAATTTTTTCGTAGATGCGAGGAACAACTGGAGAAGTTGAGGCCCTCTCATGCTCTCAATCATCGCGTTTGTTCTGGCCATATGGATACTGCCCCAGATCATTTTGATGATTTCCCATGATATGAAGAGCATCAAGGACAGTAAGCCGAGGAGCCCGCAAAGCGCGTAAAGCATGGGTGGTAGTTTCGTAGACAAAGTCGACCAAAAACCAAACAGACCCGCATATCCAGCGACCAATAGGAGATTTGTGTAATTGGTAGCGCCCGCCATCTGCTTTTCATTCAGTTGCATCAACAGGTCAGCATCTTTATCTCTTTCGAGATGAAGCTGAAATTCCTTTAACTCCTGAATCTCTTTGGCATGCGCATTCACTACATCGCTTGCCCGCTCATTCCATTGCTGCTGATTCATTCTTCTCCGCTCCGTTGAGAGTTGTGTCATAGGAAATTCTGATCGGTCCAAAGCGCGAATATGCCCTGGCAGGCGTCATCAGTGAGCCACATTTTTTCGCACCAAAACAGCGCGCCAGTCCCATGGCGATCCCATGAGGCTATTTTTTGGACGCCAAAAACCACAAACCCCCGACTTTCTCTAGGAAAATCAGGGGTTTGCGTTTTCATAATATGGCGGTGAAGGAGAGATTCGAACTCTCGATACAATTTCTTGTATACACACTTTCCAGGCGTGCTCCTTAAGCCACTCGGACACTTCACCGTATCTCGGCAAACCAGTTCAGTCTGTCGAGGCGCGCTAATGTAGTCGAAAGCCTTTCTGATGGCAAAGGTTTTTTTCAGAATTTTCATGCGGTTAGCCGGTTATGCCGATCCACGCCCGGCAAGGGGCGGTGATTGTGCCATTCTCAGGCATCGGCAGGATGGGTCTGGGGCGGTGATTGCGCCCTGCCCCCGGCTTTTCAAACGCCTATATGCGGGAAAAGTCTGACTGGGCAGTCAGTCACAGCGCTTTACCGGGGCGGGCGTGGTGGGTAACGTCTGCGCATGCACGTCTATTAACTAGCCTTCTATAAAAAATCCTACAAGGAACCGCGTCATGAGTGAGTTGATTGCCTACCACCTCGAAGACGGTATCGCGACCCTGACCTTGAGCAACGGCAAGGTGAATGCCATTTCTCCGGCGGTGGTCAGTGCGTTTAATGAAGCGCTGGATCAGGCGGAGAAGGACCGGGCGGTGGTGGTGATCACCGGCACGCCGGGGATTCTGTCGGGTGGTTATGATTTGAAGGTGATGACCGCCGGCCCTAAAGAGGCGATCGGCCTGGTGACGTCCGGTTCGACCTTGGCACGCCGTCTGTTGTCGCACCCGTTCCCGGTGATTGTGGCGTGCCCTGGGCATGCGGTGGCCAAGGGTGCGTTCCTGCTGTTGTCAGCAGACTATCGGATTGGCGTGGAAGGCCCGTTCAGCATTGGCCTGAATGAAGTGGCGATCGGCATGACCATGCACCACGCCGGTATCGAGCTGGCGCGGGATCGTCTGCGTAAGTCGGCGTTCCATCGTTCGGTGATCAATGCCGAGATGTTTGACCCACAGGGCGCGTTGCAAGCCGGTTTCCTCGACAAGGTGGTGGCACCGGAAGAATTGCATGCGGCAGCCCTGGAAGCGGCGCGTCAGTTGAAGAAATTGAACATGAATGCTCACAAACACACCAAGTTGAAGGTGCGCAAAGCGCTGCTGGAAGCCCTGGACGATGCAATCATCCAGGACCAGGGGCATATCCTGAGCTAAGTCCTACCCTTGATACGCCAGAGCCCGACCTTGAGTCGGGCTTTTTCTTACAAACTAATCCGAATCCTACTGAGCCGCTCTAGCCTGCCCGTGTCGGTAGATGCTGAAACATGCTCTTAAACATCGCTTATCTCCTACCTCTACAGGGCTAATTGCCGAATACAGTGCACATCCGTACACTGCGCCACCTTTTGTCCGGATAGGCTGTGTCGATGCTTTTTCTGCTGCGTATGTTGTTGATGGGCCTGCACTTTATGCTCGCCGGTGTGCTGGGCGTGTTGGTCGGTCTGTGTCGACCGTTCAACCCGGACAACAGTCGCCTGTGTGCTCGCCTCTACGCGCTGCCGGCCATGTGGATTCTGGGGCTGAACGTAAAGGCCGATGTGGACTCGCTGCGCCACAAGCCCGGCACCTGCGTGGTTATCGCCAACCATCAGTCCAACTATGACCTGTTTGTGTTCGGTAACGTGGTGCCTTACCGCACCGTGTGTATCGCCAAGAAAAGCCTGAAATGGGTGCCGCTGTTCGGTCAGTTGTTCTGGCTGGCGGGTAACGTGCTGATCGACCGGGGCAATGCGTACAAGGCTCGCCGTGCGATGCTCACCACCACTCACACGTTGCAACATGAGGACACGTCGATCTGGGTGTTCCCGGAGGGCACGCGCAATTTGGGCAAGGGGTTGCTGCCGTTCAAGAAAGGCGCGTTCCATATGGCGATTGCGGCCGGTGTGCCGATCGTGCAGGTGTGTGTCAGCAATTACGTGACACATATGCAGCTCAATCGCTGGAACAGTGGGGATGTGCTCATACGGTCGTTGCCGCCGATTCCTACCATTGGGATGACTCCGGATGACATCCCCGCGTTGATGCAGGCGTGTCATGCGCAGATGGAGGCGTGCATAGAGGAGATGGATCGCGAATTGGCACCGGGCCCTCTTTAACGCTTTGGAGCGATTCGCCCCCCAGCACGAGCAAGCTCGTTCACCACAAAAAAGCTTGCCGCAACGGTAGCTACAACGGAACGCCATTCAGGCTAAGCTGCCCAACACCTGTCCTCCCAATAAGAAGCGATCAGCACCATGGGTAGAGTTGTTGCGGCCGCTGTCTACAGTGCCGGTAAGAAAGTCACGGATATCACCCTCGATGAAGGGGCGGCCTGGGCCGCCAAACCCAACCACTTTGTATGGATCGGTCTGGAAGAGCCTGACGCTCAGGAGCTCTCCAACCTGCAACGCCAGTTCAACCTGCATGAATTGGCCATCGAAGACGCCCTGGAAAAACACAGCCGCCCGAAGCTGGAAACCTTCGGCGATGCGCTGTTTATCGTCACCTACTCACCGGTGCGCGAAAACGGCAAGCTGGAGTTTATCGAGACCCATATCTTTGCCGGCAACGGCTATATCATCACCGCACGCAACGGGCACTCGGCGTCCTACGGTTTTGTGCGCCAGCGTTGTGAGGCACGGCCTCTGTTGCTGGAGCATGGGGAAGATTTCGTACTCTATGCGCTGCTGGATTTCGTCACCGAGAACTACCAACCGGTGAGCGAGGCGATCCATGCCGAGATCGATGAGCTGGAGCGCAATGTGCTGTGCAGTTCGCTGAGCGAGCGGGATATCCAGAAGATTCACGGCCTGCGTCGCGATGTGTTGCGGCTCAAGCGCTATGTGGCGCCGATGGTGGAGATCAGCCAGGAGCTGCAGAAACTCAACTTCCCGTTCATCGACAAAAACATGCGCCCGTATTTCCGTGATGTGCAGATCCACGTGACACGGCAGATGGAAGATCTCACCACCCTGCGCGATATCGCCAGCCAGACCATCGAGATCGGTGTACTGCTGGAGGCGTCGCGCCAGAGTGTGGTGCAGCGCAAGTTTGCTGCATGGGCGGCGATTCTCGCGTTCCCCACCGCGGTGGCAGGGATCTATGGGATGAACTTCCAGAACATGCCCGAGCTGCAATGGCACTACGGCTATTTTGCGGTGCTCGGGTTTATCGCGGTGGGTTGCACCAGCCTGTGGGCCAGTTTCAAGCGTTCGGGCTGGCTTTAAACCTGGGCCTCGGGCTTGTGCGCCACGAAACGCATCATCCATTCCGCCACGGTTGCGCCGTGGTGGTCGCGCTCCAGGCTGGCCACGCCGTTCGTGTAGACCTTTTCGCCCAATGTGGTCTGCAGAATCTCCAGCAACTCGCGGGAATAGTCGTGGACAAACTCCGGGTGACCTTGGAAGCACAGGACCTGGTCGCCGATGTGGTACGCGGCAAACGGGCAAAAGGCGCTGGAGGCGATGACCGTGGCATTGTCCGGCAGCGTGGTGACTTGGTCCTGGTGGCTGATCAGTAGCGTCAGCTCCTCCACTTCAGGGCTCATCCACGGTGTCTTGGCATCCAGCTTGTAGTCGTGAATGCCCATGCCCCAGCCCTGGCCGGCGCGTTCAGTCTTGCCGCCGAGCAACAGTGCCAGCAGTTGGTGGCCGAAGCAGATCCCGAGCAGCTTGTCGCCGCGCTCGTAACGTTCGAGCAGGTAGGTCTTGAGGGTCTGGATCCATGGGTCGGTGCCAAAGGAATCGGCCTTGCTGCCGGTCACCAGGTAGGCATCGAACACTTCATCGTCCGACGGGTATTCGCCGTTCACCACGTTGTACACGACAAACTCAGCGGGTATGGGCTGCTTGGAGAACAGGCGCTTGAACATCTGCCCATACCCTTGGTATTGATCGATCAAGCCTGGACGCAGGATATCGGTTTCCAGGATACAGACGCGTAGCGACATAAAAAATACCTGACACGGTGATGGGAATATTGCACACCCCAGAGCCTGCCTTGAAATGCCCCTTCAAGGCAAGCCCCTCTTGGTCACCGGAACACGTCACCTTGCGCGGCTTTCTCCAGCAACAACGCGGGCGGCATGAAGCGTTCGCCATATTGCTCGGCCAGGTAGCGGGCGCGGGCTATGAAGTCGTTCAGCCCATATTGGTTGATAAACTGCAACGCGCCACCGCTCCAGGCCGCGAAGCCAATGCCGAAGATCGACCCCACGTTGGCGTCCGCCGTGGACATCAACACCCCCTCCTCCACACACCGTACAGTCTCGATCGCTTGGATAAACAGCAGGCGGTCGCGCACATCCTGTGGCGAGATACGTTGGTCGGGCCGTTCAAAGCGGCTTTTCAGCTCCGGCCACAGGTACTTGTGCCCGCCGCTGGGATAGTCATAGAAGCCGCCGCCCGCCGCCTTGCCCATGCGCTGGTATTCGTTGACCAGCAGATCGATCACCGCTGTCGCCGGATGTGTCGGCACGGCCTTGCCTTCCGCCTGCAGATCCTTGGCCGTCTGCTGCCGGATATGGTTCATCAGGCTGAGGGAAACTTCATCCGACACCGCTAACGGCCCTACCGGCATGCCGGCTTTGCGCGCTTCAGTCTCGATCATCGGCGCCGCTACGCCTTCGCCGAGCATGGCGATACCTTCGTTGGTGAAGGTGCCGAACACCCGCGAGGTGAAGAAGCCACGGCTGTCGTTGACCACGATCGGGGTTTTCTTGATTTGCAGTACGAAATCGAAACCACGGGCCAGGGTTTCGTCGCTGGTGCGCGCACCCTTGATGATTTCCACCAGGGGCATCTTGTCCACCGGGCTGAAGAAGTGCAGACCGATGAACCGGGTTTGATCCGGCACTGCCGTGGCCAGGCCGCTGATGGGCAAGGTGGAGGTGTTGGAGGCGATCACGGCGTCGGCACCGACCACACTTTGCGCGGCGGCTGAGACCTTGGCCTTGAGTTCGCGGTCTTCGAACACCGCTTCGATAATCAGGTCGCAACCGGCCAGGTCTTCATCGGTGGCCGTAGGATGAATCCGCGCCAAGAAGGTTTCCCTCTGTTCGGCGGTCAGTTGCCCACGGCTGACTTTCTTGTCCAGCAGTGCCGCCGAATGCGCCTTGCCCTTCTCGGCGGCCGCCAGGTTGATGTCCTTGAGCACCACCTCGATGCCTGCGCTGGCGCTGACGTAGGCGATGCCTGCGCCCATCATCCCTGCGCCGAGCACGCCGACTTTGCGCGTGACGTACGGCGCAAAACCTTGCGGCCGGGAGCTACCCGCGTTGATCTCATTGAGCTGGAACCAGAACGTGCCGATCATGTTCTTCGCCACCTGCCCCGTCACCAGTTCGGTGAAATAGCGGGTTTCAATCAGGTGCGCAGTATCAAAATCCACTTGGGCACCTTCGACGGCGGCACAGAGGATCTTCTCGGGCGCGGGGAAACAGCCCTGGGTCTTACTGCGCAGAATCGACGGCGCAATCGCCAGCATCTGCGCCACTTTGGGGCTCGACGGTGTACCGCCTGGGATCTGGTAGCCCTTATTGTCCCACGGTTGCTTGGCGTCCGGATTGGCCAGGATCCAGGCGCGGGACTTGGCCAGCAGCTCGTCGCGATCCGCCGCCAGCTCATTTACCAGGCCGGCTTGCAGCGCCTGCTGCGGCCGCACTTTCTTGCCTTCGAGCAAATACGGCAAAGCCTTTTCCAACCCAAGCATGCGCACCATGCGCACCACCCCGCCGCCGCCCGGCAGCAAGCCCAGGGTGACTTCCGGCAGGCCAAGCTGCACCGATTTGTCGTCCAGCGCCACGCGGTAATGACACGCCAGGCAAATCTCCCAGCCGCCCCCCAGCGCCGCGCCATTGATGGCGGCCACCACGGGTTTACCGAGGGTTTCCAGGCGGCGCAGTTGCGCTTTCAGTTCCCGTACGCTGTCGTAGAAATCCTTGGCGTGGGCCTTGTCGACCTTGATCAGTTCATTCAGGTCGCCACCGGCAAAAAATGTCTTCTTGGCCGAGGTGATTACCACGCCGGCAAGGTCATCTTTTTGCGCTTCCAGACGCTCGACCATCGCCGCCATGGCCTCGCGGTACGCGCCGTTCATGGTGTTGGCGCTTTGGCCGGGCATGTCGAGGGTCAGCACCACGATGCCGTCCTGGCCTTTTTCGTAACGAATAGCTTGGGTCATGACAAATTCCTTGGGCTCAGAGGCGTTCGATAATGGTGGCGATGCCCATGCCACCGCCGACACACAAGGTGGCCAGGCCGTAGCGCTGCTGGCGCACTTCCAGTTCGTCGAGCAAGGTGCCGAGAATCGCGCAACCGGTGGCGCCCAGTGGGTGGCCCATGGCGATGGAGCCGCCATTCACGTTGACCCGCGCCGCGTCGATGCCCATGTCCTTGATGAACTTGAGCACCACCGAGGCAAAGGCTTCATTGACCTCAAACAAGTCGATGTCTTCGATTCGCAAGCCAGCCTTGGCCAGGGCCTTGCGCGTGGCGGGCGCAGGGCCGGTGAGCATGATGGTCGGGTCGGTACTGGTGACCGCCGTGGCGACGATACGCGCGCGGGGTTGCAGGCCCAGCTCGCGCCCCTTGGCCTCGGAGCCGATCAACATCAACGCGGCACCATCGACGATACCGGAGCTGTTGCCCGGTGTGTGCACATGGTGGATGCGCTCCACATGGCTGTAGACCCTCAACGCGGTTGCATCGAAGCCCATCTGCCCCATCATTTCGAAGCTGGGCTTGAGCTTGCCCAGGCCTTCCAGGGTGGAGTCGCCGCGGATGAATTCGTCATGGTCCAGCAGCACAATACCGTTCTGGTCCTGCACCGCGATCAGCGACTTGTTGAAGGAACCGTCCGCACGGGCCCTGGCCGCTTTCTGCTGCGAATGCAGGGCAAAGGCGTCGACGTCGTCGCGGGTGAACCCTTCCAGGGTGGCGATCAGGTCCGCGCCGATGCCCTGTGGGGTGAAATGGCTGTGCATATTGGTCTGCGGGTCGAGTACCCAAGCGCCACCGTCGCTGCCCATGGGCACGCGGGACATGGACTCGACCCCAC
This sequence comes from Pseudomonas simiae, assembly GCF_000934565.1. Classification (NCBI taxonomy): domain Bacteria; kingdom Pseudomonadati; phylum Pseudomonadota; class Gammaproteobacteria; order Pseudomonadales; family Pseudomonadaceae; genus Pseudomonas; species Pseudomonas simiae. The sequence continues at coordinate 4,641,903 of NZ_CP010896.1, forward strand.
CGACCACCACCAGGTCTTCGAAGCCGGAGCGCACCTTCATCGCGCCCACGTTGACGGCTTCCAGGCCCGAGGCGCAGAAGCGGTTGATCTGCACGCCAGCGACGCTGATGTCCCAGTCCGCCACCAGGGCGGCGGTCTTGGCGATGTCGGCGCCCTGGTCGCCGATCGGGGTCACGCAGCCGAGCACGATGTCGTCCACTTGGTGGGTGTCGAGGTCACTGCGCCGGGCCAATGCCGTGAGCAGGCCGGCCACCAGGTTCACCGGTTTGACACTGTGCAAGGCACCGTCGGCCTTGCCTTTGCCACGGGGCGTGCGTATCGCATCAAAGATCAAAGCTTGGGTCATGACGTCCTCGAACCGCTGTGCATGTGTGCCTCTACCTTAGGCCCGATTGACACGGTTTCAATGACGGATGCGCTCATTGCTTTTGACCCCCTCGCTCGGACGAACGGTAGTCTCCTAAGCTAATTGCCGGGTTAATCGTTTTAGCTGTCTAGCCAAGGCATTGGCGCCAGGATGGCGATATGCCTCATGCCTTTTTAAGCTGAAATGCTTATTAGCTGATATGAAATGAGTCTAAGCCACGAAGAACGAGGGCTCTAAGGTTGAATCAGTAGGAGGCTGCTGCCGGGTTTTGCTGGAGCGGCTGTAAGAAAAGCGACACGTCATCTCGCCATACTGAAAGACACCGGCATGCATTTGACGCTCAGGAATAACAACAAAAGGCAGTCAGCCATGTTTAAACATTCGAAAGTACGTCAGGCGGGACTTATTCTGTTCGCCACCACACTGATTCTGATTTTGCCCAACCTGACCAAGGTCATTGGGTGACCCCTCAACGCCTACGTTCAGTGCCTTCACAGCACCGGGTTTGCAGCTTTTGGCAGCACCTGCCGGGACATTGCGCATAGCGGTCCTGCAGGGGCTGCCTTTTTGCGCGCCGATTTCCGGTATCGTGAGCGTCATCGCCACTTCACACCGGGCCTCCCTCTTGAAATCGATCTTCGCCCTCCTCGCCTTCCTGATCGCTCTTCCCGCTTCGGCAGCACAATTGACTCTCGAACTCGACCACACCAGCAAGACGTGGCAGACCGATGACCTGCTCACGCATCCCCAGGTGCAAACGGTGCAAATCGTCGATGACGTTTCCTACAAGCGCACTATGAGCTATCGCGCAGTGCCTTTGGCGTCGCTGCTGCCGGGGTTGAAACCTGAGAGCCATCTGCAAGCCATTGCCTTGGATGGTTTCGCCGCCGAACTCACGGCCGCGCCACTGCTGGAAACCCGCGGCGCACGCGCCTGGCTGGCGGTGGAAGATCCTACGCAACCCTGGCCGGCATTGGCGGAAGGCAAACCGAGTGCGGGACCGTTCTACCTGGTGTGGACCGATCCGCAAGCCGGACACATCAGTCCTGAGCAGTGGCCGTTCCAGATCTCCAGGATCAAACAATTGAAGACCGTGGCGGAGCGCTTTCCGGCGTTATTGCCTGACCCGAAACTGGCGGCCAACGACCCGATCAATCAGGGTTTTGCAGTGTTCCAGAAGAACTGCCTGGCCTGTCATCGGCTCAATGGTGCCGGTGATGCGCAGGTGGGGCCGGATTTGAATATTCCGTATAACCCCACCGAGTATTTCGGCGCCGATTTCCTCAAGCGCTACATCCGTGACCCGCAGAGTTTGCGGCACTGGCCGCAGGCGAAGATGCCGGCGTTTGCGGCCAGTGTGTTGCCGGACAGTGAGCTGGATTTGTTGGTGGGGTATTTGAAACACATGGCAGGGCGTAAGCAGCCATAAGCTTGGCGCATTCCCTCTGTGGGAGCGGGCTTGCTTGCGAAAGCGGTGTGTCAGTCAATAAATGTGTGGCTGACCCACCGTATTCGCGAGCAAGCCCGCTCCCACTGAGGGGGGAACGCTCCGCTCTGGAGATCATTGCTGTTGGACGGCGATCACCGGGGTCGGCGCCACAAACACCTTGGCATGCATCTGCTCATGCCCACCGCCACGGCGCATGCCGCGTACCGGGCAGGCATCGAGGTAATCCAACCCCACCGCCAGTTTCAAATGCCGCTCCGGCCGTGACAGCTGGTTGGTCACATCAAAGCTGTACCAGGCGTCATCCAGCCAGGCTTCGGCCCAGGCGTGACTGGCCAGGTGCGTGCTGTCCTCACTGTACAAATACCCCGACACATACCGCGCAGGGATCCCCAGGCTGCGCGCGCACGCCAGGAATGCATGGGTGTGATCCTGGCACACCCCCGCACGACCCGCGAAGGCCTGGGCGGCACAGGTGTCGACTTCGGTGGCGCCGGGTGTGTAGACCATCGCCTGGTTGAGCGCATGCATCAGGTCGATCAACGCGGTGCGGTCACGACGTTGATGGCACTGCTGGTCGGCAAAACCGCGCAAGGCTTCGTCAGGTTCAGTCAGGCGGGTGCAACGCAGAAACGGGAACGCCGATTGGCTCTCATGTTCGGCCTCGCGCAATTCGTCGATGTCCACCTGGCCACGGGCGCCGATGATGATGGCGTCGTGGGGCTCATCCAAGGTCAGCACATGCAGGATGTTGCCGAACGGATCCACCTGGGCACGCACCGGGCGCGGCAGGTCGAGCTGCCAGCTGAGTACGCGCTGGCGCTCGCTGTCGTGGGGCGTAAGGCGCAAGTACTGGATGCTGGCACGCACCTGGTCTTCGTAGTGGTAGGTGGTTTCGTGGCTGATGGAGAGTCTCATGCCGCCTCCAGGTAGGAACTGTAGATGGCGTCGCCCAATTGGCGGACCAGGGGAATAAAGTCGGTCAGCCAGGCGTGCAGGCCTTCCTCGAGGATTTCATCGATGGCGGTGAAGCGCAGGCGCGCGTCCATCTCGGCGGCCAGGCGCTGGGCCGGCCGGCCGTTGAGGCCGGGCAGGCTGGCCAGGATCTGGTCGATCTCTTCACTGCAGGCGCGCAGCGAGCGCGGCACATCGGCGCGCAACAGCAACAACTCGGCGACTTGCCGCGCGCCGGGCGCATCGCGGTAGATCTCGGTGTAGGCCTCGAACGACGACAACGCGCGCAACAAGGCGCTCCACTGATAGTAGGCGTGCGCTGTGTCATCGGTGACGGCGTCGGCACGGTCGCCGGCCATTTCATAGCGGGCGTCCAGCAGGCGCAGCGTGTTGTCGGCACGCTCGATGAAAGTGCCCAGGCGGATGAAGCGAAATGCATCGTTACGCATGATGGTGCCGTAGGTGGCACCGCGGAACAGATGAGAACGCTCTTTTACCCACTCACAGAACCGGCTCATGCCATAGCGGCTCAAGCCCTGCTGGGCGATATCGCGAATATCCAGCCAGGTGGCGTTGATGTTTTCCCACATGTCGGCGGTAATTCGCCCACGCACCGCATGGGCGCTGGCCCGCGCGGCGCCAAGGCAGCTGTAGATGCTGGCCGGGTTAGCAGCATCCAGCGCAAAGAAGTGCAACAGGCGTTCGGCGTGCAGCTCACCGTGACGTTCGTGGTAATCCTCCAGGGTGCCGGTGATCAACAGCGGCATGGCCAGTTCGTGCAGGCCATCGCCACGCCCGTCCTGGGGCATCAGCGACAGCGAATAGCTGACATCGAGCATGCGTGCGAGGTTTTCCGCACGCTCCAGGTAGCGCGACATCCAGTACAGATCCGAGGCAGTTCTACTCAACATGGCATCAGTCCTCGACCACCCAGGTGTCTTTGGTGCCGCCGCCCTGGGACGAGTTGACCACCAACGAGCCTTCGCGCAGTGCCACTCGGGTCAAGCCGCCAGGCACGACACGGGTTTCCTTGCCGGACAACACAAACGGGCGCAGGTCGATATGACGCGGCGCGATGCCGTTTTCGACAAAGGTCGGGCACGTGGATAAACACAGGGTCGGCTGGGCGATATAGGCGTGGGGCTTGGCCTTGATACGGGCGCGGAAGGCTTCGATTTCCGCAACGGTGGACGCTGGGCCCACCAGCATGCCGTAGCCGCCGGAGCCTTGGGTTTCCTTTACCACCAGGTCGGGCAGGTTGGCCAGCACGTGGGACAGTTCGTCGGGCTTACGGCACTGGAACGTCGGAACGTTCTTCAGGATGGGTTCTTCATCCAGGTAAAAACGGATCATCTCGGTGACGAAAGGGTATACCGACTTGTCATCCGCCACGCCGGTGCCAATTGCATTGGCCAGCACCACATTACCCGAGCGATAGGCCGCAAGCAGGCCCGGCACACCAAGCATGGACGCCGGATTGAAAGCCAATGGGTCGAGGAACGCGTCATCGAGACGGCGGTAGATCACGTCCACGGCCTTGGGCCCGTCGGTAGTGCGCATGAAGACACGGTCATCGCGCACGAACAGATCGGCGCCCTCCACCAGTTCCACGCCCATTTCTCGCGCGAGAAAGGCATGTTCGAAGAACGCGCTGTTGAAACGGCCCGGCGTCAGCACGACCACGCTGGGATTATCCAGAGGGCTGGAGCTTTTCAAGGTGTCCAGCAACAGGTTGGGGTAGTGGTCGATGGGCGCGATGCGCTGGGCGGCGAACAGTTCGGGGAACAGGCGCATCATCATCTTACGGTCTTCGAGCATGTAGCTCACGCCGCTCGGTGTGCGCAGGTTGTCCTCGAGCACGTAATAGGTGCCGTCACCATCGCGTACGAGGTCGACGCCGGAGATGTGGGAATAAAGGTCACGATGCAGGTCCAAGCCCTGCATCGCCAACTGGTATTGCTCGTTGGCCAGCACCTGTTCGGCGGGAATGATTCCGGCCTTGATGATGCGCTGTTCGTGGTACAGATCGGCGAGAAACATGTTCAGCGCCTTGACCCGCTGGATACAGCCGCGCTCGACAATCCGCCATTCGCTGGCCGGAATACTGCGCGGGATGGTATCGAAAGGAATCAACCGCTCGGTGCCCTGCTCGTCGCCATAAAGCGTGAAGGTGATCCCGGCGCGGTGAAACAGCAAATCGGCCTCGCGTCGGCGCTGGGCCAACAGATCATCAGGGGTGTCGGCCAACCAGCGCGCGAACTCGCGGTAATGAGGCCGGACCTGGCCTGCCCCATCGTACATTTCATCGTAATAAGTGCGGATCATGCCGAACTCCTTGTCACCCGGGCGAAAGAACCATCGCAAGGCCCGTGCCAGCGGCATAAACACTTGAAAATCAGTGAGTTGAATTACAACCAGAATCCAGTCGCACCGTCCTGGTGCGCAGAATGCCCGGTGCACCGCCCGACGCTTCATCGCAATGCGGGCTTTGACTATCAACAGCATAGTCAGAGTTGATTTCACTGCCTGGCCAAGTCTGCGGATAATGGTCCCATCTGCTGAACAGGACACGTCCTAGCGCTTCAGCGAACCGCTCTTCCCTTTAAGCCACCCTCTTGGGTGGTTTTTTTTTGCGCCCTGCAACGTGTAGCAGTGAGGGCGATGTTGAGCATGCTGCACAAACAAAATCGGCCGACCCAAAAGGTCAGCCGACACGCTGTGCTGCTCATAAACTGCTGCTACATGGGTAACCCACGCACCTCCTGCTTCACGCCCCATCCCTCGATGATCCCGCCCAGCGGCTCGACCACCGCCCCGAAGTCCTGCTCGAAGTCTCCTATGCCATCGTAGGTGGCCGACATGATTTTACTCAGCTCCAGGTACCAGGCGCCGTCGTCGCGCGCACTGACCTGGGCATTCAGGGATTCCCCACGAAACTCACCCGCAGCCCTGCGCGCACGTTCCTCATCCGGGAAAATGGCGTAGAACTCGATGGGGTGAAAACGCGAGAAGTCGAAGCCGCCTTCTTTCATGCGGCGCAGGACGTTGGTGCTGATGTCTTCTTGATAGGCTGTGCTCATGAAAAGTGCTCCTCGAATTGATGGATAGACTTTCCGTGCTTCCCGAAGCCCACGCCTTACTGGCGTGGGAACTACGGCAATAACTTCACCGCTGGAAAACAAGCATGTAGCTGACAAGACCAGAACCTAGCGATTCATTCGCTGATCTCCCTTGCAGAGTAGCGCGAAGCTTTCGCCTCCACCAGAGGGGTTTTAAGGGTGTACAGGGAATGTTCAGGCGGCGGGAGAGATGTCGAGGATCTGGATACCGTTCTGGTCTTTGAGGATCTTGAGCGTAGGTTCGGGCTGGCGGCCTTCGAAGTCGTTGAGATCGAGTTCGGCGGCAACGGGCACCAACTTGTTGCGAATCATGTGTGCCGCATCTTCGAGGCTGGGCTTCTGGTCGCAGGTGAACTGCTCGACGGACTTCACGCCGTGATCATCAACGAAGGTAATCTGCCACTTTTGCATCGGTGCCTCCTCGATAAAACCCGGGTGTGGGCTTACTTCTATCTGGACCTTGGGGGCTCGGCAAACGTTCCACCCAAGGTAGGAGACACCTGATCAACTGCGCTTACTTTTCAGCGCGTTCTTTCAAGGCTTTCAAGGTGTTGTACGGTGCGTCCACCACGAACTTGTTGGCCAGCCACGATGGCACGCTGCCGCCTGGCTCGGTGTGCACCTGGTAGGTGACTTCGGTTTGGTTGTCGCCTTTGGGCACCAGCTTCCAGAAGCCGTCGACCTGGGCGACACGTACGTAGCCTTTTTCTTCAGGCTTGTAGGTCGGCACACCTTCCAGCTTACGCGTCAGCGTGCCGTCGGCCGCCTTGGTCGTGGTGATATGCAGGTAGGAATCACGGTCCGTCACGGGAAACGGGGCTTTGAATTGGGTGTAGGTCCAACTCTCGTCGCCTTTCTTATCGACCAGCTTCTGGGACTTGCACTCGTGGATCCAGGCACAGGCACCGGCTACGTCGTCCTGGAGGGCGACGATTTTTGCCACAGGCGCCTTGATCACCGTTACACCGCGATACGCCTTGTATTTGGAGCCGGCAATTTCGCTCAGGGACACCTTGATACCGTCTTCGTCCTTGGCGACTTGCCAATCCTCAGCCTGGGCAGTGGCAGCAAACAACACCGTAAAACCGCACAACACAGCCATTCGTTTCAGCGAACCCATTGTTGTATTCCTTATTGTTGAAGTTCCGATAGTAAAGCCCATCAAGCCGCCGTCATTTGCTCCCACCAGCCGATCAAACGGATCGCATCGGCCTGGTCGGTGCCGCAGACCTCGATATTCGCCTTGAAATCACTGCATACCGCCGGTCGCTCCGGCTGACCGAACAGCAGGCACAGTTGTTCGACCGACAGGTGCAGGCAGCGTTCGCCTGCCGGTTTGCCCTGTGGCATTCCGGGTAATGGCGAACTGATGGAGGGGGCGATGCAGCACGCGCCACAGCCTTCACGGCAATTCATGACCAGCAGGTCCTCGACGACTCAATGTGGATGGCCGGGCTAGGGTACGCCCTAAAACAGCCGTTTTAAAATGGCCTAACAGTGGTTTTTCGCAGAAAACAAAAGTGACTGATCAGTCTCCGACACATGGTCGGCGGTCGACGTCACCTTTGTGGGAAAAGTTTACTGCTTGAACTCGAAATCCAGCGCTGCACCTTCCACATCGCGCCGCTCGTCATTGCGCAATTGCAGCCTCATCTCATTGCTGAGCAGGCGGCCGTTGATCTGGAATGCACTGTTGTCCGTAGGTTTCTCGCCAAACATCGGCGGCAGCAGGGGCACGCTTTTCGGCTTGGGCATGGTGCCAATGGGTTGCAAGTGCCTGACCATGTCAGAAGGCAGCGACAGGTCCAACTGTGCCGGTGGCAATTGTGTCTGCGCCACTTCGCGGGACGCCTTGGCCTTGGTGGCCGCCCGCCTTTTGGCGGCGGCGGTGGGTTTCTTCACCACTGGCGCTTTTTTTACGGGGGTCGGTTTTTTCGTCGGGGGCTTCTGCTCGGTACTGGCGGCGGGCTTGGTTTCGCTCACAGGCGCCGCCGCCAGCGCAGTGCCGACGTTGCACAGGCTTATCAGGCCAATCACGAAAACCGCACGAAAAATCGAAGTCATATTGCCTACAGCATTAACGGCAGAGGGCCATATGCTCGCTTGTTGTGCGCGGCATGACAAGCGCGGTGATTAGCTTGCTATAGGATTTGTCCCCTTTCCGTGCGTCACAGTCCGGCTGCGGTTTCCTGGCATAACTGGCTCGCCAGCATCCCCAAGGTCATCAGCGCCCGCTCTGCCTCGCGGTTCCACGGCGTACCGCAGTTGAGGCGAATGCAGTGGTTGAACTGCTCGGTGTTACTGAAGATCAGCCCCGGTGCAATGCTGATGCCCTGTTGCAGTGCGCGTACGTGCAGTTCCTGGGTGTTGACCCGTCCGGGCAAACTGACCCACAGGATGAAACCGCCGGTCGGACGTGTCATCTGTGTGCCTTCCGGGAAATATTGCTGCACCGCCAGTTGGAAGGCGCTGAGGTTCTTGCGGTACTCCTGGCGGATGTAACGCAGGTGGCGATCGTAGCCGCCGTTTTCCAGGTACGCAGCGACGCCCATCTGAGTCACGCTGCAGGCGGAGTGGGTGCTGAACATCTGCAAGCGCTGGATTTCCTGCTGGTACTTGCCGGCGATCATCCAACCGATGCGCACGCCGGGGGACAGCGTCTTGGAAAAGCTGGAGCAATAGATCACCCGATCCAGGCGGTCATAGGCCTTCAGGGCCTTGGTGCGGCCCAATTCGAACATCAGCTCACCGTAGATATCGTCCTCGACAATCTGGATATCGAAGTCCGACGCCAGGCGCAGCAACTGTTTCTGCCGTTCTTCGGGCATGGTGCCGCCCAACGGGTTGCTCAGCCGCGCGGTCAACACCAGCGCCTTGATCGACCATTGGTTGGCCGCCAATTGCAGCGCCTCCAAGCTCATGCCGGTGGACGGATCGCTGGGGATCTCGATGACTTTGAGGCCGAGCAGGTCGGCCAGTTGCAGCAAGCCGTAATAGGTCGGTGACTCTGCGGCAATCAGGTCGCCAGGCCGCGTCAACACCCGCAGCGACATCTGCAGGGCATCAACGCAACCGTGGGTGATCACCACTTCGGAAGGGTCCACCACCACACCGGCATCGCGCATGCGGATCGCCACCTGGCGGCGCAGCGGCTCGAAACCGGGGCTGAACATGTAACTGAATGCCCGTGGGCTCTGGAAGCGCGTGACCTTGGCCAACTGTTGGTGCAGCGCGCGTACCGGTAGGTAATCCACACTCGGCACGGCGGCGCCCAACGGGAACACACCTTCGCGGCGCGACTCACCCAATACCTGCTGGATGATGCTGCTGCGGGTGACCAGACCCGGGCGTTCGACACGCGCAATGTCCGGCGTCGGCGCGGTGAGTGCGGGTGTCTGGTGCACGTAATAGCCGGACTGCGGCCGAGCGCGGATCAGCCCCTGGTCTTCCAGGTTGGCGTAGGCCTGCAACACCGTGGCGTGACTCACGTTCAACTGCGAGCTCATCTTGCGCACCGAAGGCACGCGCTCGCCCGGTTGATAGACACCGCGCCGGATATCCTCAGCCAGCTGCTGGGCGATACGTTGGTAAAGCAACAGATTGGTCATGACGCAGCACTCGATTTCACGGGTATTTTATTTTTGTGTGAAACATACCGGCACAGTTTAGAAGTGTACGGGGACAGTTGCCACAATAGTCGAGCGCGGGCGGGAGTGACAGTAAAAACTGTAAGGGTGGCGTACAGAGTTGTGGGGCTACTTCGAAAGAACGTGGGAGCGGGCTTGCTCGCGAAAACCGTTTGTCAGCCAATGAAATATCGACTGATATACCGCTTTCGCGAGCAAGCCCGCCCCCACATGTTGATCTATGCCAAGCGCCTAACGCGCGGCGCCGAGCTGGCCTTTCTCGTCAGAGAACACGATTTCCACCCGACGGTTCTGCGCCCTGCCCCGCTCGGAGGCGTTGGCTTCGACGGGATACTGGTCGCCATAGCCTTCGACCTGGATGCGTTTTTCGTCGATCCCCAGGTCTACCAGTACATCCGCCACTGACTGCGCGCGGTCGCGGGACAGTTTGAGGTTTTCCCGCTCACCGCCGGTATTGTCGGCGTAACCCTCGATGCGCACCACGCGCTTGGGGTTGAGTTGCAGGAACTGTACGATTTTCAACACCGTGCGGTTGGCCGAGTTTTTCAGCTCTGCTTCACCGGTATCGAACAGCACATCGCCCAGCGTCATCACCAGGCCGCGATCAGTCTGGGTAGTGGCCAAACTGGCGATCTGCTCTTCAAGCCATTTGCCCTGTTGCTGCACACTGATCAGCTTGTTTTCCCGCAGGGCCAATTGCAGGCGCTGGCGCTCCAGTTCGAGCTTGGCGCCACGCTCCTGGTTGAGCGCCTGTTCGGTGTGCTCGCGGGCGATGGCGCTGTAGCGCTGGCTCAGGTAGGCGTAATGCACCACGTCGGCGCCGCTGCCCCAGTAGCTGGACAAGCGGTCGGCGCGGGCCAGGGACTCACCGGCGCGGATCACGTCCTTGGGCGCAAAGCGCAGCACGTTGGCGTCTTCCTTGACCTGCTGGAAGTCGTTACCCGCCTGTTGCAAGGCCTGCTCGCTGTCGGGGTGGCTGGCGCAACCGCCCAACACGGCGGTGCCCAGGAGCACCGCACAGCTCAACCCGCGGATCATCCGGCTCATTGGGCTTCTCCCAACTGCAGTTGTTTGCGCAGGCGGGTGATACGGGTGTTGAGTACGTCCAATTGTTCCTGGCTCTTGCGGGTCAGCACTTGGGCCTCGGCCAGGCGAGCATCCAGCTCAGCTTGTTCGAGACGCATGCGCGCGTTTTTGTAGGATTGGTCGGCCATGCTCGACTTGGCCCGGGCGAACTTGGCTTCGGCCAGTTTCAATTCAGGCGATTCATCCGCGTTGGCACCCACGGCACTGGCTTGCTCCAAGGCTTGCTGGGTGAGGCGCATTTGTTCATTCGGCGCAGGATCGGCTGCACATCCCGCCAGAGCGACAACGGCGAGGGCCGCGAAAAGAGGTCGAAAAGTCACTGAAAATCCCTACTTTGTTGGGGTGCCGACGGGTTGCTGCAATTGCGCTTTCCAGCGTTCCAGATTGCTCTGCAACGCAGCTTGCGCCACACCGGACGCGGGCAATTCTGTCATCTTTTTGGCCAGCTGTCCGCGCAGCCACGGATCATTGCAGGCCGAGTTATGGGAAATCGCCAGGTACAGGCCCGGCTGGTCGATGGGTATATCCCGGGCAACCAGGTCGTTGCTCATGCCCAAGGTCTGCGCGATGGCCATACCGGAATAACGTCCGGCCAGCACGTAGTCCACCTCACCCAGCAGCAGTTTCTGGAATGCCGGCGTCAGCGACGGCAGGCGTTCCAGGCTCAGTTGCTCACTGGCGAAGGTTTCGAAGGCCGCGCTCAACCGCGCGCGCTCTGACACCGCGCCTGTGTGCCCGTGCAGGTCGGCGGCGGTGGCATAGTCCAGCGCCGAATCCTTGCGCGTCCACACCAGGTAGTCGAGTTGCACCAGCGCCGGGTGGATGTAGTCGAGCGTTTCCAGCTCACCCAGGTTCAGCGGCGCGTCGGCGAGGATGTCCATGCGCCCGCTGCGCACTTCCTCCAGGGCCAGGGAGCGTTTGCCACCGTAGAGCAGGTCGATTTTCAACCCGAGGTCCTTGCCCACTTGTTGCAATACATCGGCGGTGGCGCCGATCAGGTGCGTAGGGTCTTGCGGGTCGCGCCAGAGCAACGGCGGTGCATCCGGGCTGCCGGTGATCACCAGGCGATCGCATTTGCCGGCGGCCAACGACAGCGCAGGCAGTAATGTGAGGCCCATCAGTACAGCCCAGGGGCGCAATTCCATGGCGGGTGTCTCCAAGTCAAAAAAAAGCCCGGTCACAAGGACCGGGCTCTTTATAAGTGAAGCGACTGGATTAGACCAGCTTCTCCAACTCAGGGACGGCTTCGAACAAGTCCGCCACCAGGCCGTAATCGGCCACCTGGAAGATTGGCGCTTCTTCGTCCTTGTTGATCGCGACGATCACTTTGGAGTCTTTCATACCCGCCAAGTGCTGGATCGCGCCGGAGATACCAACGGCGATGTACAGCTGTGGCGCAACGATCTTGCCGGTCTGGCCGACCTGCATGTCGTTGGGTACGAAACCTGCGTCGACGGCCGCGCGGGAAGCGCCGACCGCAGCGCCCAGCTTGTCGGCCAGGGCGTACAGGTGCTTGAAGTTGTCACCGTTCTGCATGCCACGGCCGCCGGAAACGACGATCTTGGCAGCGGTCAGCTCTGGACGGTCCGACTTGGCCAGCTCTTCGCCAACAAAGCTGGACGTGCCAGCGTCGTGAGCAGCGGCAACGGCTTCAACGGTCGCCGAACCACCTTCGGCGGCAACCGGGTCGAAACCGGTGGCACGCACGGTGATGACTTTGACCGAAGCGTTGGACTGTACGGTCGCGATGGCGTTACCGGCATAGATCGGGCGCTTGAAGGTGTCAGCGCTTTCGACCGAGATGATCTCGGAGATCTGGTCAACGTCCAGCTGCGCAGCAACGCGTGGCAGGATGTTTTTGCCGTTGGACGTAGCGGCAGCCAGGATGTGGCTGTAGCTCTTGCCCAACTCGGCAACCAGTGGCGCAACGTTTTCCGGCAGCTGATGCGCGTAGGCGGCATTGTCAGCGTTCAGGACTTTGCTCACGCCAGCAATTTTGGCAGCGGCTTCAGCCACGGCGCCAGCGCCTTGGCCGGCAACCAGCACGTGAATGTCGCCACCGATTTTAGCGGCAGCGGCCACGGTGTTCAGGGTGGCCGGGGCCAGCACCTTGTTATCGTGTTCGGCGATTACGAGGATAGTCATGATCAGATCACCTTCGCTTCGTTTTTCAGTTTCTCGACCAACTCAGCAACAGACTTGACCTTGATACCCGCGCTGCGAGCAGCCGGTGCTTCAACCTTGACGGTCTTGTTGGTAGAGGCGGTGGAAACGCCCAAGGCATCCGGAGTCAGGGACTCAAGCGGCTTCTTCTTGGCTTTCATGATGTTTGGCAGGGACGCGTAGCGCGGCTCGTTCAAACGCAGGTCGGTGGTGACGATGGCTGGCAGTTTCAGGGAAACCGTCTGCGCGCCGCCGTCGATTTCACGGGTCACGGCTACGCTGTCGCCGTTCACTTCGACTTTGGAAGCGAAGGTGCCCTGGCCGTAACCGGTCAGCGCAGCCAGCATCTGGCCAGTCTGGTTGTTGTCGCTGTCGATGGCCTGTTTGCCAAGGATCACCAGCTGAGGCTGTTCCTTGTCGACAACGGCTTTGAGCAGCTTGGCAACGGCCAGGGAGGTCAGCTCTTCAGCGGACTCGACCAGGATGGCGCGGTCGGCGCCCAGTGCCAGGGCGGTACGCAACTGCTCTTGAGCGGTGGTAGGACCGATGGAAACCACGACGATTTCGGTCGCCACGCCTTTCTCTTTCAGGCGGACGGCTTCTTCCACAGCGATTTCGCAGAAAGGGTTCATCGACATCTTGACGTTAGCAAGGTCGACGCCGGAATTGTCCGCTTTGACGCGAACTTTCACGTTGTAATCGACAACGCGTTTGACAGCTACAAGAACCTTCATGGATTCCTCGTTACTCTCCGGTGAAAAGAAAGTCGCCTAGGCGAACCTGGCGGTTGATGCTCATCGGCACACAAGGGCACCTCCAAAAACGTCGGCGGATGACCTTGCTCACGGGAAATGGTGACCGTTCGTCAGCAGTGACTGAGAGGTCATTCTTTATCGCAGCGTGTAAACTGCGCGCCATTGTCTGGACGCGCGCCACCTGTCTTGCTTTTGGACGTGCTCTTGAAACCTGCAGTCTGCCTACGGTTAGCGCAAAACCGACCGTATATTGACCGGAACACCTATTCTGGTCAATACGGCAAAATAGCCAGTCATAAGCCGCACCACTTTGATTTACCTAGCCTGCGGGCAATTCAAACAAACGTTTGTATTGGACGCTGACAGTGGTGTAGATATAATGCGCCACCTAGAGAGAAAGGTGGGTCCTGCCGTTGCTGCAAGACGACACCGAACCTCCACCCATTAGAAAAAAAAGCCTGTTGAGCCTTGAGTAGGAGATAGCCTGTGGAACGCGAATACATGGAATTCGACGTGGTCATCGTCGGCGCTGGCCCGGCGGGACTGTCTGCCGCCTGCCGACTGAAGCAAAAGGCCGCCGAAGCCGGTAAGGAAATCAGCGTTTGCGTGGTCGAGAAAGGCTCCGAAGTCGGCGCGCATATCCTCTCCGGTGCCGTGTTCGAACCACGCGCCCTGAACGAACTGTTCCCGGACTGGAAAGAACTCGGCGCCCCGCTCAACACCCCGGTGGTGCGCGATGACATCTATGTACTGCGCAGCCCCGAAGCCTCCACCAAGGTGCCTGACTTCTTTGTGCCCAAGACCATGCACAACGAAGGCAACTACATCATTTCCCTGGGCAACCTGTGCCGCTGGCTCGCCCAGCAAGCCGAGAACCTCGGTGTGGAAGTCTATCCAGGCTTCGCCGCCCAGGAAGCGCTGTTCGACGAAAACGGCGTGGTCCGCGGCATCATCACCGGCGACCTCGGCGTCGACCGCGAAGGCAATCCGAAAGAAGGCGTCTATACCCCAGGCATGGAACTACGTGGCAAGTACACGCTGTTCGCGGAAGGTTGCCGTGGCCATATCGGCAAGCAACTGATCCAGCGCTTCAACCTGGACAGCGACGCCGACGCCCAGCATTACGGCATCGGCCTCAAGGAAATCTGGGAAATCGACCCAGCCAAGCACCAGCCTGGCCTGGTGGTGCACACCGCCGGTTGGCCGCTGGACATCATGAGCGCCGAAAACACAGGCGGCTCGTTCCTCTATCACCTGGAAAACAACCAGGTGGTGGTCGGCCTGATCGTCGACCTGTCTTACAGCAACACCTTCCTGTCGCCCTTCGATGAGTTCCAGCGCCTCAAGCATCACCCGGTGCTGGCCCAGTACCTGGAAGGCGGCAAGCGCATCAGCTACGGCGCCCGTGCCATCTGCAAAGGCGGCCTGAACTCGCTGCCGAAGATGGTCTTCAAGGGTGGCGCGCTGATCGGTTGCGACCTCGGCACCCTGAACTTCGCCAAGATCAAAGGCAGCCATACCGCTATGAAGTCCGGCATGCTCGCCGCCGACGCCGTGGCCGACCGCCTGTTCGCCGAATCCGAAGGCGGTGATGAGCTGACCGCTTACGTCGATAGTTTCAAATCGAGCTGGCTCTACGAAGAACTGTTCGCCAGCCGCAACTTCGGCCCGGCGATGCACAAGTTCGGCCCGATCATCGGCGCCGGCTTCAACTGGTTCGACCAGAACATCCTGGGCGGCAAGATGCCGTTCACGCTGCACGACACCAAGCCGGATTACGCCTGCCTCAAGCTGGCGAAAGACAGCAAGAAGATCGATTACCCGAAACCCGACGGCAAGCTGAGCTTCGACAAGCTGAGTTCGGTGTTCATCTCCGGCACCAACCATGAAGAAGAACAGCCGTGCCACTTGAAGTTGAAAGACCCGAGCATCCCGATCGGCACCAACCTGCCGCTCTACGATGAACCGGCGCAGCGCTACTGCCCGGCGGGCGTGTATGAAGTGATCACCAAGGAAGACGGCGAGAAGCGTTTCCAGATCAACGCCCAGAACTGCGTGCACTGCAAGACCTGTGACATCAAGGACCCTTCGCAGAACATCACCTGGGTCACGCCGGAAGGCGCGGGTGGGCCGACTTACCCGAACATGTAAGTCCGTTGCTTGAACAAAAAGGCTCCCCGAACGGGAGCCTTTTTTATAGTCAACACACATCAACTGTGGGAGCGGGCTTGCTCGCGAAGGCGGTGGGTCAGATACAAGTTTGCTGACTGATACACCGCCTTCGCGAGCAAGCCCGCTCCCACATTGAGTGTGTTGTACCTGAAGTCATCAGGCCGCCCGCTCTTCCCCGGGATTGCGCTCGAAGTAGCGCTTATATTCCCGGCTGAACTGCGACGTACTCTGATACCCCACGCTATGCGCCGCCTGCGCCACCCCCATCCCTTCCACCAGCAGCAACTGTTGGGCCTTGAGCAAGCGCAAACGCTTCAGATACTGCACCGGCGACAACAACGTACAGCGCTTGAAGTGCTCATGAAAAGTCGACGCGCTCATGTGTGCATAGCCCGCCAGCGTCTCGATATTCAGCGGCTCGGCGTAATGGGCGTGCAGGTGATTCAACGACGTGGCAATCCGCGAAAACTGCCCTTGCTGTTCGACCAGCGCACGCAGCACATCGGCCTGCGGCCCGCGCAACGCGGTGAACAACAATTCGCGTACCCGCGCCGGGCCCATGATCCGGCTTTCCAGCGGATCGTGCAGGCACTGCAGCAGCCGTTCGACACACCCGCGCATGGCATCATCGAGCACCACCGAACTCATCGACTCCAGCGTCTGCGCCGTCGGCGGCGGCCCGGCCTGAATGCCCATGGCCATCACCAGTTCGCCCAGCACCACGCGATCTATGCCCACCGTCACACCCAAAAGCGGTGCATCCGGCGCCATGGCAAACGTCTCGCACTCAAACGGCACCGGCATTGCCTGGATCAGGTAGTGCCCGGCGCCATACTCCAGCGTACGAGGCCCCAGGTAGGCGACTTTGCTGCCCTGGGCCACGAACATCAGGCTCGGCTCATAGATCTGCGGCCCGCGCGCCACGTCGCAACTGGCGCGCAGCACTTGAACGCCGGGCAGGTTAGTGGGGGAAAAACCGTCGCAGGGCGTGAGCCCCTCAATCAAGGCAACCAGTGTGGCGTTGGCGTCGAGATGGCGGGTGAGCAACATGGCAAAAAACTTCGCGAAAAAGGGATGAGAACATCATCGCAGGTCTGGCGTCACATAGGCCCAAACACGGGGCACTCCCGGACGAATAGGCATGAGACTCGGAGCAATCACCATGGCCGTAGCCAGGGCTGGCGCGGAGAATGCGCCGCCTCACCTGTCATTGCTTTAGCGAGGTTTCCCCCATGTACACCGCCATCGGTTATGCCGCCCAGTCGGCCACCACGCCCCTCGCCCCCATGTCCTTCCAGCGCCGCAGCCCACGCGCCGATGACGTGGCGATCGAGATCTTGTACTGCGGCGTGTGCCACTCCGACATCCACCAGGCGCGCAACGAGTGGGGCATCGCGGTGTACCCGCTGATGCCCGGCCATGAGATCGTCGGCAAGGTCACCGCCGTCGGCGCCAACGTCACCGCACACAAAGTCGGCGACCTGGTTGGCGTAGGCTGCATGGTCGATTCGTGCCGTCATTGCGACGCCTGCCAAGCGGACCTGGAGCAATACTGCCTCGAAGGCCCGACCATGACCTACGCCACCCCGGACCGCGTCGACGGCAGCAACACCATGGGCGGCTACTCGGACAGCATCGTGGTCAGCGAGCACTTCGTGGTGAAGATCCCGGCCAAGCTCGACCTGGCCAGCGCCGCGCCGATCCTGTGCGCAGGCATCACCACCTACTCGCCGCTCAAGCACTACGGCGTGAAGGCCGGCGATAAAGTCGGTGTACTCGGCATGGGCGGCCTGGGCCATATGGGCATCAAGTTTGCCAAGGCCATGGGCGCGCAAGTGACGTTGTTCACCCGCTCGGCAAGCAAGGCCGAGGAAGGCCGCCGCCAGGGCGCCGATCATGTGATCGTGTCCACCGACGAAGCCCAGATGAAAGCCGCCGCCGGCAGCTTCGATTTCCTGCTGGACACCATCCCGGTGCAACACGACCTGAACCCCTACCTCGACGTGCTGCGCTTTGACGGCGTGCACATCCTGGTCGGCCTGATCGAACCGGTGGACCCGCCCGTGAACGCGGCCAAGCTGGTGTTGGGCCGCAAAGTCCTGGCCGGTTCCTTGATCGGTGGCATTGCCGAAACCCAGGAAGTCCTGGATTTCTGCGCCGAGCACGGCATCACCTGTGACATCGAAATGCTCGACATCCGCCACATCAACGAAGCCTACAGCCGCATGATCGCCGGCGATGTGAAGTACCGCTTTGTCATCGACATGGCGACCCTGAAGGCCTGATCAGGCCTTTGCCCCCAACTCCGCCGACAGCCGGGCTGCGACCTGTTTGACCACAGGGATCAGCTCGGCCATTTTCTCCAGCGGCATGTAGGGCACGGTACTGGCGATGCTGATGCCGGCGATAATTCGCCGGCTGGCATCGCGCACCGGAGCCGCCACGCAACGGATCGACGGTTCGTTGTCTTCCAGGTCGAACGCATAACCGCCCACCACGTATTCATGCATGCGCTGCTCGAACTGCGCCCAGGATTGCTCCGGGTGCTGCGGCCATTGCTGACTTTTACCACCCGCCGGCAAGCTGACTTCGTACAGGCGCTGCCACTCTGCGACGCTGTCATCGAGCAGCAATGCCTTGCCGATCCCGGTGCGCGCCAGCGGCATGCGATGGCCGACCCGCGAACGCATTTCCGGACCATTGCGACCGGGGTTCTTGTGCAGGTACAGCACATCGTCGTATTCGCGGATCGCCAGGTGGATGGTATCGCCGGTCAGCGCCGACAACTCGTCCAGATAGGGGATGGCCAAGGTCACCAGCGGCAGTTCTTCCCGCGCCTGGAAACCCAGCTCGATCAACTTCGGCCCCAGCAGGTAACCGACCTGCGGCACCACGCGCAGGTAACGCTCCTCCACCAGGCAACTGGCCAGGCGGTGGGTGGTGCTACGAGTGGTGCCGATGCGCTTGGCGATCTCTTTCAGATCCCGCGCACCGGCCGCCACCGCTTGCACCACGCCCAGGCCACGCAACAGGGTCTGGGTGCCGGTGGGGGCAGCGTCTTTGACGGGGGTGTGGGCGTTTTCCTGCATATCGGGCCTATTGGGAAGTACGAAAACGGCGCCATTATGGCAAATACCATCCTCCAGAACAGAGGAGATCCATTGTGGGAGCTGGCTTGCCTGCGATGAGGGAGTGTCAGTCAGTAAATTTATAGGCTGGCACAGCCTGGCAAGCCAGTTCCCGCATGTTGATCGTCACATGGCAGGACGTCAGCGTTGCTTCATGCGGTCGATGATCACCGCCAGCAACAGGATCGAACCCCGGATCACATACTGGTAGAAGGTGTCGATGTTCTTCAGGTTCATCGCATTCTCGATGATCGCCAGAATCAGCACCCCGGCAATCACATGCCGGATCATGCCGATGCCGCCGCTCAACGACACCCCGCCCAGCACACAGGCAGAAATCACCGTCAGCTCAAAACCCTGGCCGATCATTGGCTGGCCCGAGGTCATGCGTGAGGCGAGGATCACTCCGGCCAAAGCGCCGATCAGGCCGTGCACGGCAAAGATGATGATCTTGGTGCGATCAACGTTCACCCCGGCCAGCAACGCCGCTTCCTGGTTGCCCCCGATGGCCATGGTGTTGCGCCCGTAGGTGGTGTAGTTGAGCAGCCAGCCAAAGAACACAAAACATAGCACGGTGATGATGATCGGCACCGGCACGCCCAGCAGCTGGCCGTTGCCGAACACAAAGAAACCTTCGTCCATCACGCCGACGGCCTTGCCGTTGGAGAAGATGTAAGCCAGGCCGCGCACGATCTGCATGGTCGCCAACGTTGCGATCAAGGCGTTGATGCGCAGCTTGGCGATGACAATACCGTTGATCAGCCCCACCACCAGCCCCATGGCCAACGCGGCGGACACGCCGAGCACCACACTGTCGGTGTCGCGGATCACGATGCCCGCGACCACCCCGGCACAGGCAATCACCGAGCCCACCGACAAGTCGAAATGCCCCGACGCCAGACAGAACAACATGGTGCACGCAGCGATGCCCACCGTGGAAATCGCCAGGCCCAACCCGCGCATGTTCAGGGGCGACAGGAAGTTATCGATAAACAACGCACTGAGCACAAAGATGCTCAATGCAGCGAGCAACATCACCCAGTCATCGAGAAACTTGCGCTGGTTGAAACCCGGCCAGAAGCCCTTTGCAGTTTTTACCTCAGACATCATTCACCTCGAGTTCTTCAAGCCCGCGAACGCGGGAGAGCCAGTTGCAACAGCCGAGCTTCGTCCGCCTGATCGCGGGTCAGTTCGCCGGTCAAGGCGCCCTCGCTCATCACCAGGATGCGGTCGCTGATACCCATCACTTCCATCAGGTCGCTGGACACCACGATCACCGCAATACCGCTGGCGGCGAGGTTGTGGATGATCTGGTAGATCTCCGACTTGGCGCCGATATCGATGCCTCGGGTCGGCTCGTCCAACAACAGCACCTTCATCGGCATCGACAACCAGCGGCCGAGAATGGCCTTCTGCTGGTTGCCGCCGGAGAGGTACATGATTTTCTGTTCGGCGTTAGGGGTCTTGACCTTCATCGCCTTGATCTGCCGATCAGCGTTGGTCGTTTCCCAGCCGTCACGCAGCAGCCAGCCAAAGGTGGAATGGGCACCGCGTGCGCTGATGTTGATGTTCTCGGCCACGCTGGACAGCGGAATGATGCCCTCCTTCTTGCGGTCTTCCGGGCACAGCAGCACGCCGGCGGCGATGGCATCGCGGGGTGACCGCAATTGCAGCGTTTGCCCGCAGAGTGCCAGGCTTCCAGCGGTGCTACGGGTCAAACCGCTCAGCAGCCGAAACAGCTCCGTGCGCCCCGCCCCGACCAATCCGAACAGGCCGAGAATCTCGCCCTTGTGCACGTTCAGGCTCACCGGTTCACGCAGGCCTGGCCCGAGTAAATCCTCGACCTTCAGCGCCACTTCGCCTTGTTCCCGTGGTCGATAATCGTAGATGTCCTGAATATCGCGACCGACCATGCAGGTCACTAACTGGTCGTGGCTCAGCGCATTCATGTCGTCGAAGGTGCGCACATAACGGCCGTCCTTGAAGACTGTCACCGCGTTGCAGATGCGGAATACTTCTTCCATGCGGTGCGACACATAGAGCACCACTTTGCCCTCATCGCGCAGGCGCGTGATGATCGCCATCAAACGGTCGATCTCCCGCGCCGACAGGCTGCTGGTGGGTTCGTCGAAGGCGATCACATGGGCACCACGGGACAGTGCCTTGGCGATTTCCACCAGTTGGCGTTGGCCAAGGGACAACCGACCGAGCTTTTCATCCGGATCGATTTCATCCGCCAGGCCTTTGAGGCAGGCCAACGCTTGCTTGCGCAACTGGCTGCGATTGACCACCCCGAAGCGCGTCGGCAAATGCCCAAGAAACAGATTCTCAGCGACGGTCATTTCCGGCACCAGATGCAACTCCTGGTGGATCACCGCCACGCCGCAGGCAATGCTATCGGCGGCGGACTTGAAGTCCATGGTCTGCTCGCCGATCTGCAACGTGCCGCTGCTGGGCAGGTAGGCACCGCCGAGGATCTTCAGCAGCGTCGACTTGCCCGCGCCGTTCTCGCCCATCAACGCATGCACCTCGCGCGGCCGCGCTTCAAAGCTGATCTGCGACAGGGCTTTCACACCGGGAAATTCTTTGCCGATGCCGTTGAAACGCAAGGCCGCGCCGATCATTTCCACAGCCCGATTTTGCTCAACTCTTCCTTGAAGTTGGCGCGGGTGATCAGGGTCACGTTGTCCAGGGCGGTGAACTTGGCCGGCTCCGTGCCTTGGGTGACCCACTCGAACATGGCGCTGGCAGTCTTGTAGCCGGAGGCGTCAGGGCTCAGCAACATCGAGCCGTAGAAGCCGGTGTCGGATTTTTTCAGTTCCTCAATCGCATCGGTGCCGTTGATGCCGACGCCTATCACGTTGGCCGCCTTGAACCCGGCGCTTTCGGTGGCCCGCACGCCGCCCAGCACGGTGCTGTCGTTCATGCCGCCGATGATCAGGTTTTTCGCAGCGCTGGGCAGTTTCACCAGGGCCGAGTTGGTGGCGTCCATGCTGCCGGGCACGTCGAGGGTTTTCTGCGCGCTGAACAGGATGTGGTCAGCGGGCAGACCGGCGGCCTTGAGGCCTTCTACCGAACCGTCGGTGCGTTTCTTGCCGGTTTCCAGCTCGTCAAAGGTGTTGATGACGGCGTAGGTGTCCTTCCAGTCCCAGTTGCGATGCTTGGCTTCGGTGGCCATGGCTTCGCCTTGTTTCTGGCCGATCTTGTAGGCATCAAGGCCGACGTAGGGCACGTCTTCCATGGGCTTGCCCTTGGCGTCGACAAACCGGTCGTCCACCGCCAGCACTTTGAGGTTATTGAGTTTGGCCTTAGCCATGATCGCCGGGCCGAGGGACACGTCCGGCGGGCAGATCACAAAGCCCTTGGCGCCGTTGGCGGCAAGCGTATCGATGGCAGACAAGGTCTTCTCACCGTCAGGCACGGCGATCTTGATCACGGTGAAGCCCTGGTCCTTACCGGCTTTTTCGGCAAAGGCCCATTCGGTCTGGAACCAGGGTTCTTCAGCCTGTTTGACCAGGAAGCCGATCTTCACTTCCTCGGCAAGCGCCACGCTGCTGAACGCCATGGCCAGCGCCAGGGTGCCTAGAGTCTTCTTGAACATGGACCACCTCCTTCTTGTTATTGGAAAACGCTTTAGTCGTGGTACATCACAGAACGCCCGCCATCGATCATCAGGCAGGTTGCATTGATAAAAGGCGCCTCGTCGGTCGCCAGGAACAGTGCCGTCATTGCCACCTCGATCGGCTGGCCGATGCGCTTGGGCGGGTGCAGGTCGAAGGCGCGCTGGCGCTCGGCGTGGGGGTCGGGGAACCCGTTCCAGTAGTCGACGTTGAGCTGGGTTTCGATATAGCCCGGCGCGATGGCATTCACGCGGATGCCTTTGGGCGCGTATTCGATGCCGAGGGCGCGAGTCAGGCCGAGCAAGCCGTGCTTGGCCACGGGATAGGGAAAGCAGCCGGGGATGATATGGCTGGAATGGGTGGAGGCAATGTTGATGATGTTGCCGATGCCTTGCTCGATCATGTGCGGCAACACCGCGCGGCAGCCGAACCAGGCCCCGTCGAGGTCGATGGCGAAGCAGCGGCGCCAATCTTCGTCGGTCATTTCCAGCGGGTCGCGGAACACGTTGACCCCGGCGCAATTGACCAATACATCCACGCGGCCAAAGCGTTCGATGGCCAGATTGACCAGCGCCTGCCATTGATCTTTTGAGGTGATGTCGACGGCTTGCGCGTAGATGTCCGCGCCGCGTTCACGCCAGTGGGCGGCGACCTTCTCGACCTTTTCGCCCTGGATATCCGCAATGATCAACCGCGCCTGCTGGGCCTGGAAACACGCGACGATGGCCTCGCCAATGCCCTGGGCGGCGCCGGTGATGATCACCACTTTGCCGTTGAGCCGCTCGCCATAGGTTGGCTCGGGCACGGCGGGGAGTGACAAGGGTTGTGCCTGCATCGCTTCACCTGTTTTATTTTTGGTAGTGAGTGCTGATGCAGGCGACTATAAACCCATCATTTGAAATATCTCAATATATAAATTCTCATCCCATATATTGAGCACAGTCACAAAAAAAATGTGGGAGCGGGCCCGTCTGGGAGCTGGCTTGCCTGCGATACAGGCACCTCGGTTCTTCAGTTGCATCGAGGTGATGCTATCGCAGGCAAGCCAGCTCCCACACAAGCCCCGCTCCCACATTTTTGATCTTCAGTGTTTACAGAACGGTGCTAGCCCAGGGCGAAGTCCCGCAGCGCATCGCCTTCCATGCGATAGCGCACCCACTCTTCCTGCGGCTGGGCACCGATGGATTTGTAGAAGGCAATCGCCGGTTCGTTCCAGTCCAGCACACTCCACTCGAAGCGCCCGCAGCCGTTATCGAAAGCAATCTTCGCCAAGTGGCGCAACAGCTTCTTGCCCGCCCCGCCGCCGCGTTGTTCCGGGTTGATATAAAGGTCTTCCAGGTACAGGCAGTTGCTGCCCAGCCAAGTCGAATAGCTGAAGAAAAACACCGCAAAACCAATCGGCAAGCCGTCGCGCAAGCAGATCAGGCCATGGGCCGTGGCGCCCTCGCTGAACAGGCTGCGCTCGATATCCACCACGCTGGCGATCACTTCATGCCGGGCTTTCTCATACTCGGCAAGCTCGGTGATGAAAGTCAGGATCTGCGCAGCATCGCTGGGCACGGCGGGGCGAATCTCGATGGTCATGGGCGAGCCTTGGCAATTTCAAAGCACACATACTAAGGCGCTTTCATGACGAGTTGCAGCGCATTTTCGCGGTTACCGGCACACAAAATCTTACAGGTGACACAAGACCGTTCGTCGCCATCAAGGCACGAACACGAAACGAGGGCTGACCAATAGTAGGTAAGGACATTAATCATATGGAGACACCCTCATGAAAAATTCCAAGTTTGCCGCCCTCGCCCTCACTGGCCTGTTGTCTGCTGCGTCGCTGAGCGCCTTCGCCGCCAGCTCGACCACCGGACCGACCGATCCAACGCCTGACGCCACCACCGAGTCGCAGAAGTCCATGGGCACCGGCATGGACACCAACGGTGGTGCGGTCATCGATAACGGCGCTGACCCGCGCACCAAAGGCAATGACACCCAACGCCAAGCGCCTGCTGCCGTCGGTAACGGCAAAATGGGCCCGGCGATCAATCAGCCCAACATCAACAAGGGCGATGACTCCAACGTCCCAGGTGCACCAAAGCAACCTGCGCCTTGATCCATCGAACGCTAGACGAACACCCGATCATCTCCCAATGAAGAGGTACGCATGAACGTCGATAGAAACCTTGAAAAAGAAGTCCTCACCCGCCTGCTGCACGCTCACCCGCAAGGTCTAGGCAAGGAGGTGCTGGATAACTACCGCGGCGAAAAAGAGGTCGCCAGTGTCTTGGCGTTTCTGCAGGACCGTGGGTTGATCAAGGATGGGCATGTGACCACCGACGACGCCGGTGAATATTCGTTGAACTTGCCGATCAAGCTGACCGCGTCCGGTGTGGATGAGGCGCGCAAGCTCGACGGTGCAGGCCCGCAGTAATTCATTTTTGTCTGGTCTGGCCCCGCTGCCGGGGCCAGTAGGAGTATCGCAATGCCTCTTGGAAGCAAAGCCAAATACACCGCCGCACAGAAGCGCAAAGCTGCTCGTATCGAAGAAAGTTATGAGCACAAAGGCGTACCCAAGGATGAAGCTGAAGCCCGTGCCTGGGCCACCGTGAACAAGCAGTCCGGCGGGGGCGAAAAGGCCGGCGGCTCGGGTCAGCGCAAAGCGCCGGCCAGGAAAGCCGCGGACCGGCAAGCATCAGCCAAGCGTGCCGCGGCCACCCGTGAGGGCCACCCACGCAGCAGCCGCGCTTCGCTGGCGACCCAGACCAAGGAAAGCCTGCTGAAAGAAGCGCGGGCCAAGGACATACCGGGCCGATCCAGCATGCGCAAGGATCAATTGATCGAAGCACTGCGCAAAGCCGGTTGAACAAAAAACCTGTAGGCGCGGGCAAGCCGGTGCCTACAGGTTTTGGTGTGTTTATTCGGTAAGAAGTGCGTCGACTTCGGCGGTGCCTGGAGACGTTGCAGGTCCCCAGCGTGTTACCGCCAAGGCTGCGGCTGCATTCGCTCGACGTGCCGCTTCAGCAGGCTTCAGCCCCTTCGCCAGGCCAGCAATAAATACCCCCGCATGCGCATCCCCGGCGCCATTGCTGTCCACTGCCAGCACCTTGAAGCCGGGCACATGCTCAACCGAGCCCGTTCGCCCTACCCAGCAGCCATTGGGCCCATCACGAACCACCAGCAGCGTTTCGGCGGGCAGGTGCTGGCTCAGCTCGGGCAGCGCGGCGGCGATATCCAATGCACCGGTAAAGGCCAGGGCTTCCGGGCCATTGCTGGTCCAGATGTCGATACGCGGTAATAACGTGCGCATCAAGGCCGAGTCCGGTGCCTTCACCAGCGGGCCTGGATCGAACACCACCACGATCTCCCGTGGCAACGCCAGTAACCAATCGATCAGCGGCTGCGCCTTGCCCTCCAGCAGCAAGCTATAGCCGCTGACGTATACATAGTCGTCAAGCTGCGGCACAACCCTGGCCAGGTCCTCGGCATTCAGCTCACCTTCGGCACCGATGTGGGAGATGAAGGTGCGCTCGGTGGTGGCTTCGGTCAGGGACACACACAAGCCGGTGTCCTTGCCAGCACTGGCGGCCAGGGCCATTTCAATGCCCTCGGCCTGCATCGCTGCACGGGCCAGGTCGCCAAAGCGCCCGTTACCGTGACGCCCCAGATAGACCACTGGCAGCCCGTTACGCCGAGCAGCGGCCATCACGTTGAAGCCACCGCCGGCCTCAAAGCTGGCCGATTGCGCCAGCACGTCGCCACCAGTGGCGGGTAAGGTATCGAGGGCCATGACCAAGTCGACGATGACCTGGCCGGTGTGCAGCAATCTAGACATTAGGACGCTCTACCAAAGCCGGGCGACGGTCAGCTGCGCCACCCAGTACTGCATAAATCCCGCCGGCCACCAGGAAGGTGACGATCCAGCCCAGACCGTTGTGGCCCAGCCAGGAGTCGGACAAAGGCCCGGCGAACCAGATGTTTTCGGCGGTGGTGCCAATGGTGGTGAAGCTGAAACCCAGCACGATCGCCACAGCCCAGGCGCCGAACGCACGCCATTCCACACCGCCGCGATACCAGTAGGCGCTGCTTGGGCTCACGTCCAGCAGGTCCTTGGGGCTGTAGTAGTGACGGTGGATCAGGTCAACCACGAAAATGCCGACCCACGCCGTGATCGGCACGGCCAGTAACGAGATGAAGGTGATGAACGGGCCGTAGAAGCTGTCGGCGATCAGCATGAAGTAGATCGAACCGGCGAAGATCGCCACGATGTCGACGATCACCGCATGCACGCGCTTGACCTTCAAGCCCAGGGTCAAGGTCGTGAGGCCTGCCGAGTACACCGACAGGTTGTTGGACAGCAGCAGCCCACCAAACGCGGTGATCAGGTACGGCACCGCCATCCAGGTCGGCAGCATGTCGCGGATCGCGACGATCGGGTCGGTGGCCGAGGCCAGGTCGTTGTTGCCCACCGACAGCAGACCGCCGAGGGTGATGAGCAACACCAGCGGAATGCCTGCACCAAACGCGGCCGATGCCACCAGGCGCACGGCGGTGACACTGCGGTGCTGGTAGCGCGACATGTCGGCACCGGCATTCGCCCACCCAATGCCGGTGCCGGCGGCCATGGTGCCGACGCCGATGATCATCGCGCTCAGCGGCGCCGGGGTCGCGTTGAACACCGCGCTCCAATCAATGGTCGCGCAGAGGAAGCCGCCGACCAGAATGTTCAAGGCACCGAACACATAGGTGGCCCACTTCTGGATCACCAGCAAGGTGGCGTGGCCCAGCCCGGACACCGACAGGGTCAGCAGCACGAAGATCGCGATAAAGATCAGGGTAAGCACCGGCGCGCTTTTCGCCTCGACCGGCGAACCAAACAGGATCGAACACAACGACAGCAGTACAAAGGCGGCCGTGGTGGTGTTGACGGTTTCCCAGCCCAGGCGCGACATCAGCGACACCAGCGTCGGCCCGATATTGCCACGCACGCCGAAGATGGCGCGGGAAAGGGTGAGGCTCGGCGCGCGTCCACGACGACCGGCGATGGAGATGATGCCCACCACCGCGAACGACCCGGCAGCGCCGAGGATCGCCACGATAATGGCCTGCCAGATCGCCAGGCCGCGAAACGCAACCAACGTGGCGCCGAGCGGTAAGCCAAGGATGCTGATATTGGCGGCGAACCACACCCAGAACAGTTGCAGCGGGTGCCCGTTGCACTCGCCTTCTGGGACCGGTTCGATGCCGCGTGTTTCCAATTGCCCGGCGCTCTGGCCGGAAGAAGTCGTGCTCATGAGGGGTGCTCCAAGTGCCTGTATTGTTGTGGTTGTGGCAGAGAATCAAAGCGTTAACCGGTCATCCTGACTCGACGCAATCAGTGTGGGAGCTGGCTTGCCTGCGATAGCGGTCAACCTGTTAGTGCATCAATGAATGACACACTGATATCGCAGGCAAGCCAGCGCCCAGATTTTTGCTCTGTGGTGTTCAGCGCAATTTGAGCAGCCCCAGAACCAGCGGCTGCAAATCCAGGCCATTGACCTGTTTGACCTGCTCGATCATCGCGTCAGGCCAGCACTGCATGCCCAGGCACGCACCCAGCATGGCGCCGAGAATGGCGGCAATCGTGTCAGTGTCACCGCCAAGGCTGGCGGCCAGGCACAACGCCTCCAACGCACTCATCTCACCCACCGCCACTTGTTGGGCAAGGGCGAACGACACCACCACCGACTCCTGGGACGCAACGGACGTACCGATCAATTCGTACAGCAGGTCGGCGAACAGGGCTTTGTCGCCGCTGCCGACACTCAACGTGCGCGCCCAACTGATGCGGGTGGAGATACGCCCGCCGGCAACCCAGTGACCGTGACCTTCCGCCTGCTGGGCAATCTGGGTGCCGATGTTCAGCGCTCCCCCCAGGTCCACGCCGTTGATACCGGCCGATACCACCGCCGCCACCGCCGCCGCGCTGGAGATTCCCAGCGTGGTGTTGTGGGTCACCTGACAGGCCTGGATCACCGCCTGGATAAATGTCGCCGGGTCGCTGACATCGGCGGCAATGCCTACCGGCGTGATGCGCATCGCAGCGCCGTTGGTGGTGCCGTAACGGCCGGACTCTTCCGGGGTGTGGCCGGCGAGGATCATGCTGATCGCACGCTGGGTCGAGGGGCCGAGCAAATCCTGCGAGCCCTTGGCACGCATCACCGCTTCCCATTCGATCAAACGCTGGGCAAGCACCGTCGGTTCGATGACGCCCTGCCCTTCGACCAGCAACTCACCCACCAGGATCGCCTGCTCGGTGTCATCCGTGATGGAACCGGCGGGCATGTTCGGTGCGATAGGCTGGTCGGCGTCGGCATCTTCCAGGCCGGTGATGCCGCCGAAACGCGCGCGGACTTGCTCGCGGCTCAAGGACTGGGTCGGCATGCCCAGGGCATCACCCAAGGCCAGGCCGTAGAAAGCGCCGATGGCGTGGTTGAGCGAGGTCATGTCGAACGTCCAAACTGGAGGTGCAGGCGAAAGTGCAGAGGATCGAGCAAGCTTTCCACATACTCCATGAAACGCTCGCGACGGTCATAGGTGGTTCGTGACGCCTTGAGAAACACTGTGCCTGCGGGACGGCCGAGCAACTCGGCATCTTCGTCACTGAGGGGTTCGGCACCGATCCACTGGTCACCTTCGGCACCGATAAAACCGTAGGCGGCCAGGGTGATGGTCAGGGAGTCATCGATCAGGCCGACTGTCGGCAGGCTTTCCAGGCCGCCGGACGCGGGCATCAATGAGCGTTCCAGGGATACCGACGTGCCATCGGTGGTACGGCGGCGGCGATCAAGGGCGATGAACTGGTCGCTGCCGAAGCGGCTGAACAGGTCGGGGCGGGTCACCGCTTCCAGGCGCAGGATGTCAGTGTTCACCCGCGCTCCGGTGTCGGCCAGGGCCTGGGCCCAACCGCTGCGTTGGTCGAGCACCATGCCGTCAAAGGTGACGATGGAACCGACGCCGCTCTGCGTGGCGATGTAGTTGCGCCGCTTCAGCTCGGCGAGGGCTTCGCGCAGGGTGCCACGGCTGACCGCAAATTCTTCGGCCAGTTGGTGCTCGCCCGGCAACAGGAAACCGTCGGCCATCATTCCACCTTCGATACGGCGGATGAGCTCGTCGACGACGCGTTTTTTCTTATCAAATCGGACATGTCTAATCATGTACAAATTGATAACCGAAAGTGCCCGATTCCAGCAAGCGAATTATTTCAGGGAAATAAAAAAACCGGCCTCAAGGTTCCAGGCCGATACGGAAAAACTCCCCGCCGCTCCAGACACCCAGCCAGTTCTGACCATTGATCGGACGGCTCACCGCCAGCTCCACCAATTGGTAAAAGGCATTGCGATGCACCAGGGCTTCGAGGTTGGTGCGCACCCGCAGATAGGGCGCAGGTTCCTGGGTAACCGGGTCGATCACCACCCGCAAGGGATGTTCAAGGCCCGCTTCGATCTGATCGTCCACGTTGGTGGTGAAGCGCAGTACCTGGCCGTCGCCCTGCCCTTCGACCTCCAGCGTAACCGCGACAAACGGCGCATCATCGACGCTGATGCCGACCTTTTCCACGGGAGTGACCAGGAAGTAGTCATCGCCATCGCGGCGAATGATGTTGGAGAACAGCTTGACCATCGGCTTACGCCCGATCGGCGTGCCCTGGTAGAACCAAGTGCCGTCGCGGGCGATGCGCATGTCGATGTTGCCGCAGAAGTCCGGGTTCCACAGATGTACCGGCGCCGGTCCCTTGCCCTTGGGCAGCTGGGCCAACAGATCGTTGGCCTTGGCGGAATCGGTCATAGCGTTCTCCTGGTGCTTATTGATCACTCATACCCAGCAGACTGCGGGCGTACTGCCTCAGCGGGCGGGCAATCAGATCTTCTGGCTTGTTGTCGTGGAACGTCAGTAAACCGCCACGACTGCGAATACGTGCAGTATCAATCAAATACTGGGTGCTGGTCTCGATCAACATGATCTGAATGACGCCGCTGTCCAGCCCGACACGGTCGAGAGCTTCCTGATCGGACCACTCATCGGCATTGCCGATACGGTCATCCGCCTTGGCGAAGCGGCAGTACAGCAGATAGTGAGCGCCGGCCGCACGGGCTTCGGACATTGCCTGCTCAAGACCTTCTGGCTGACGGGCACGACGCACCATGGGGAAATACTCGATGAAACCGTTGAAGGCTTCCTCAGCCACCACGTTCGGACGCGGATAAG
The DNA here is from genome assembly GCF_000934565.1 of Pseudomonas simiae. Lineage (NCBI taxonomy): Bacteria > Pseudomonadati > Pseudomonadota > Gammaproteobacteria > Pseudomonadales > Pseudomonadaceae > Pseudomonas > Pseudomonas simiae. The sequence goes on from NZ_CP010896.1 coordinate 4,672,599, forward strand.
CGCTACCCGGCGGTACGAAGGCGCCTTGGGCAATAAACACGAAAGAATCCGGCTGTATGCGAACCGAGGCGGTGCGACGGGTATCGCTGTGATCCAGCAAACCGGCATCGCTCATCTGATAGCGGGTGCCTTCGGCCATATCGCTGACGGTCATGCAACCACTCAGCGTCAACGACGCCAGCAACAAAACCAGACTACGCATCCTAATCCTCCAGAAGCCGGTGACGGAAAACCGGCGAATGGGCGTGAGATGCAGGTTCTGCGCCAGCTTGGAAGACTAGCCGCCGATGATCTTCATGATGGTCGCGCCCCCGGAGAAGGCAACTTCCTGCTTGTCGCCCAACGCCTTCATCAACAGGCCCTGCAACGCTGGCAGCGCTTGGTGGCGCGGTTTGTCCAGCAAGTCGCCGACATAGTGACGATTGCTCGACGACAGGCAGCCATGCAGCCAACCGGTGGACGACAACCGCAACCGCGAACAGGTACGGCAGAACGGCACGCTTTCGTTGGCAATCACCCCGAAGTAGCCCTTGCCAGGTATTTCATAACGTACCGCCGTCGCGTCAATGGGCGCGCTGGCTTGCAAGTATTCATGCTGTTCGCCGATCAGGCCCAACAGCTGTTGCAAGCTGACAAATTGCTGCAGGAACGCGTTGGAGTCCTTGGCCAGGTGGCCCATGCGCATCAGCTCGATAAAGCGCAGTTCATAACCGCGCGCCAGGCAGTATTCGAGCAGCGGCATTACCTGGTCGAGGTTCTGGCCGCGCAACGGCACCATGTTGACCTTGATCTTGATCCCGGCAGCACGGGCCTGGTCCATGCCGTCGAGTACGGTGGCCAGGTCGCCGCCACGGGCGATGCTGCGGAAGGCGTCCGCATCCAGGGTATCGAGGGAGACGTTGATGCGCTTGATCCCGGCCTCGACCAGCAGCGGCAGTTTGCGCGCCAGCAGTTGGCCGTTGGTGGTCAGGCTGATGTCACTGAGCCCCATCTGCCCGACGGCGCCCATGAAGGCTTCCAGCTTGGGGCTGACCAGCGGTTCACCGCCGGTGATGCGCAGGCGCTCAATGCCCGCCGCCTCGATCAGGTAAGCCACGCCACGGGCCATGGCCTCGGCCGAGAGTTCGTCCTGGGCAGCCACCAGCCGCTTGCCGTTAGGCACGCAGTAGGTACACGCGTAATTGCAGGCTGAGGTCAGGCTGATCCGCAAATTGCGAAAACGCCTGCCTTGACGATCAACGATCATGGATCACTCCGGCAGAGGATGATTCGGGCGCGCTAAAAGCTGACTGATAAATCAGCTTTTAGCAAGAGTCCATGCCTGAGTATATTCCTGGGGTACTACGCGTGGCAGCAAATCATTACGTGGCGGGCGTTTCAGCCGGTGGCTGCTCAGCGCTGTGCTTGCGCTTATTGCCCATGCGCACGCCGATGTCCATCAGGAATTGGAAGAAACCTTCCTGATCTTCCAGCACATTGCTCCAGAACGGCGAGTGGTACAGCGCCACGGCACCGTGCACCAAGGCCCAGGCGGCGCAGTAGTGGAAATACGGCGGCACGTCTTCCAGCTTGCCTTCGCTGATGCGGCCCTTGATCAACAGGGTCAGGCGCTCGAAGTTCGAAGCACGGATCTTGTGCAGTTCCTCGACCATCTCCGGTACCTGATGGCCCTTGACCACCTTCTCTTCCAAGCGGTCGAACAGGCGGTAGCGCTGCGGGTCACGCATACGGAACTCGAAGTAGGCGCGGGACAAGGCTTCCTTGTCCTTGTCCACATCGGCCGAATGCAGCAGTTCGTTCAAATCGCGCTCGTAGTCGAGCATCAGGCGAAGGTAGATTTCGGCCTTCGATTTAAAGTGCTTGTAGATCGTGCCTTTGCCGATACCCACGGCATCCGCGATCATCTCGACGGTGACGCTGTCTTCACCCTGTTCGAGGAACAGCTTGAGTGCGGTGTCGAGAATTTCCTGCTCACGGCGGCGAAACTCACGGACCTTACGGGGTTCTTTGTGCATGAGGAAGAGGTCTGCAAAGGTCAAAATAGGGAGGGTAACGCAGGGCCACGGATACGCGGCGATACGATTTACCCGGTACGAGGGATTATCCCGACTGAACGGTCGCTGGGCAATGCCTATGTGAACCCGAAACGCACTTTACTTTCAGTGCGCCAACGATTTCATGGATCCCAGTCAGAAATAACACGCAAAAACTGCCACCGTGCTCCTGTCCGATGAGAACTCAAGCGAAGCGCGCGTATTCCAAATCTGTTTAAAAAACGATCAGCCGCGACTGGACTGAATCGGATACTGATCAATACTTCAACTGTCGGCGCGACATCTCCCCCAAGTGAAGCGCCGACCTGGGTACCAACGGACCGCGTACCCTTGTTTTACTCCTAATGGTCTTAGCCCGGATTCCCCCCCCAGAAGCCGGGTTTTTTTTGCCTGCGATGTGGCCGCGTCAAACGGTTACATGAGCCAGCGGGAACAGGCGTTTGAAGTTCTCGGTAGTCTGTTCGGCAAAGCGCTCGTAGGACTCGCCGCGCAACATCGCCAGGTAATCCGCTACATCGCGCACGTATTCAGGCAGGTTCGGCTTGCCGCGATGAGGAATGGGCGCCAGGTACGGCGAGTCGGTTTCCACCAGCAGGCGGTCGGCCGGCACTTGGCGCGCGACATCACGCAGGGCGTCGGCATTGCGGAAGGTGACGATGCCCGAGAGGGAAATGTAGAACCCCAGGTCCAGGGCCGCCTTGGCCATGTCCCAGTCTTCGGTGAAGCAGTGCAACACGCCGGCCTGGGGCAGCGCGGCTTCGCGCAGCAAGGACAGGGTGTCAGCACGGGCGCCACGGGTGTGGACGATCACCGGTTTGCCGGTTTGCTGGGCGGCTTGCAGGTGCAAACGGAAGGAGGCCTGCTGCAACTCGGCGGCTTCGGGCTCGTAGTGATAATCCAGGCCGGTTTCGCCGATGGCAACCACGCGCGGGTGATTGAGCTCAGCCAGTAGCCAGTCCAGCGCAGGCGCTTCACCGGGCTTGAGGTCCAGCGGGTGTATACCCACCGAACAATCCACATCGGCATAGCGATCAGCCAGGGCTTTGACGTCAGCCGCGTTTTGCGCGCTGACGCCGATGCACAGGAAATGCCCTACCCCACGCTGGCGCGCAGCGTCGAGGGCCGCATCAAGGGAACCGCCGTGTTGGGCCAGGTCGAGGCGATCGAGGTGGCAATGGGAATCTACTAGCATAAGGCTCTACAACTTCAGTCACGAAAAGTGTCTGACCGACGATACACCTGTCGGCCACGGAATTTAACGGCGGCCAAGCAAGCCGACCCACTGCACCAGCAGCGCTTCGAGCAACAGCACGCGGTTGAGGTTGGCCTTGCCGAGCACCTTCTGGCGCTGGGCGAGGATCCAGTCCTGGATCGTCAGCACCTTGTCCTGGGCACTTTTCTGCGCCAGGTACTGCACCACCTTACGCATATCCGGCAAGCCCAGGCCACTTTCATCCTGAGTCAGCTGGTAGCGCAGGATCAGGCTCGACCAATCGCAGAACCAGTCGAACAGCAACAACAGGGGAATGTCCTTCCAGGCACTTTCGGCCAGTTGAGTGGCAGACACTTCCTGCTTGATCAGTTTCTTCACGCCATCCACCACCAGCGCGCGTTGCTCACGCACGCCCTGGGCTTGCAGCTTCACCGCCGCCAGGGGCGAGCCGGCCGCCAGGGTCAGCAGCTCGACCCGTTCATCCTGGCTGCACGCCGGCAACGCCTGCGCGAGCCATTCGAGGCTCATCGCCTCGCTCGGCAGCGGGCACGCCTGCTGCACGCAGCGGCTACGAATGGTCGGCAACAAGCGGCTGGACTGGTGGCTGACCAGCAACAATACGGTGTCGCCGGACGGTTCCTCCAGGCTCTTGAGCAAGGCGTTGGCGGCGTTGATGTTCATCGCCTCCACCGGCTCGATCAACACGACTTTGCGCCCGCCCATCTGCGCGGTCTGCACCACAAAGCTGACGAGGTCGCGCACTTGGTCGACCTTGATCGCCTTGTCGGCTTCCTCGGGTTCCAACAGGTAGTTATCCGGGTGGCTGCCGGCCTTGAGCAGCAGGCAGGATTTGCACTCGCCGCAGGCTTCCAGGTTGACCGGGCGCTGGCACAGCAGGCTAGCCATGAGGCGCTCGGCCAGGTCACGTTTACCGATACCCACCGGCCCATGCAACAGGTAGGCGTGGGCGTGCTGGGCACGGCCGGCCAGTTGTTGCCACAGGCTGTCCTGCCACGGGTAGGCTTCAGCCACGGGCGCGCTCCAGCAGTGTGGGCAACAGGCCGTCGATGGCGCGCTGCACCTGGGCCAGCGGTTGGGCGGCGTCCAGCAGGTAGTAACGCGCAGGTTCGGCCGCAGCCCGTTTGAGGAACGCCGTGCGTACCGCATCAAAGAAGGCCTGGCCTTCGAGCTCGAAACGGTCAAGGCGACCACGGGCGCTGGCACGGGCCAGGCCGACTTCCACCGGCAGGTCGAAGACCAGGGTCAGGTCAGGGCGCAGGTCGCCTTGGACGAAGGTTTCGAGCGTCGCGATGCGCTCCAGGGACAGGCCTCGGCCACCGCCCTGGTAGGCATAAGTGGAATCGGTGAATCGGTCGCAGATGACCACGGCACCGCGCGCCAGGGCCGGGCGAATCACTTCGGCCAAGTGCTGGGCACGGGCGGCGAACACCAGCAGGAGTTCGGTATCCGGGTTCATCTGCTCTTCACCCGGCGCCAGCAGCACCTCGCGTATACGCTCGGCCAGCGGCGTGCCGCCGGGCTCGCGGGTCAGCACCACTTCGATACCTTCGTGGCGCAAACGCTCGGCCAGGTAATCGCGGTTGGTGCTTTTGCCGGCGCCTTCGGGGCCTTCCAGGGTAATAAACAAGCCAGTCACAGGCAGTCCTTAGTCAGAATTATTGCGGGCTTTGCGGGGCGGCGGTGTCCGGCGCAGGCTCGGTCGGCTTTTCAACCGGCGCTTGCGCGGGCACATCCACCGCAGGCGTTGCGTCTTCCTCAGGCTTCACGGCAGGCGCAGGGCTGGAGCGGTAATCGGCCCGGCGCTTGAGCTGGAACTCCCGCACGGCGGCATTATGCGCATCCAGGTCATCGGAGAAAATATGGCTGCCGTCACCCCGCGCGACAAAATACAGGCTGCTGCCCGGCACCGGGTTAAGCGCGGCATGGATCGCCTCGCGCCCGACCATGGCAATGGGCGTCGGCGGCAGGCCGGCCACCATGTAGGTGTTATAGGGATTGGCTTCCTTGAGGTGAGCGCGGGTCAACTTGCCGTTGTAGCGCTCGCCCAGGCCATAGATCACCGTCGGGTCGGTCTGCAATAACATGCCGACCTTCAGGCGACGCACAAAGACACCGGCAATCTGCCCACGCTCTTCAGGCACGCCAGTCTCTTTCTCCACCAGGGAGGCCATGATCAGCGCTTGATAAGGGTCGGTGTACGGCGCATCGGCGGCACGCTTGCTCCACTCCTGAGCGAGTACATCGTCGAGGCGGTTGTAGGCTTTTTTCAGGAACTCGACGTCGGTCATGCCACGCACGAAGCGGTAGGTATCAGGGAAGAACCGACCTTCCGGGAACACGCCGGGGTGACCGAGCTTGTCCATGACCTCGGTGTCGCTCAGGCCTGCGAGGGTCTGCACGATCTTTTCATGCTTGGCCAGGGCCGAGCGCACCTGGCGGAAGTTCCAGCCTTCGACCAGGGTCAGGCTGTATTGCACCACTTCGCCACGCTGCCATAGGCCGATCAAGCCCTGCGCCGTCATGCCGGGGGTCATGCGGTATTCGCCGCTGTGCAGTGGCTGGCCGTCGAGGTTAAAGCGCCAGTACAGGCGCAACCAGAAGGCGCCATCCAGCACGCCATCGGCTTCCAGGCGATTGAAGGTGCCTGTGGGCGTTGCCCCCGCCGGCACGTCGAGCAATTGCTCCTGGGTCAGGTTCAAGGGCTGCTTCAAGGCAGCGTCGAATTTCCAGACGCCATAGCCCAACAGCAAAGCCGCCGAGAACAGACCGACCAGCAGCAGTACAACCAGTTTTCGTATCAACTCAAATTTCCAATAGCGCGCGAACAATGGCCTGCAGTTTACGGGTGAGCGGCCCAACCGGCCAGCTCATCGCAGCGTACCCGCGCACCGGCCAAATGCCATAAACGCTGTTGCACACAAAGACTTCGTCGGCCTGCTGTACCTGCTCAAGATCGATGTCGGCCACGGCCACCGGGATGCCCAGGCTTTGTGCCTGGGCCAGAATCTCGGCGCGCATCACACCGGCAACGCCGCAACGGGTCAGATCAGCGGTTAGTAACAAGCCGTTGCGCACTAGGAACAGGTTGCTGAATACGCCTTCGATGACGCGTCCGGACACATCCAGCATCAAGCCTTCAGCGTGCTCAGTGTCTTGCCACTCGGCGCGGGCGATCACCTGTTCGAGGCGATTGAGGTGCTTGAGACCGGCCAGCAACGGCTGTTCGGCCAAGCGGGTCGCACAGGCGAACAGACGGATGCCGTCGGCTGCATGGGCGTGGGGATAGGTAGCAGGCGGACTGCCCTGCAAGATGCGGCGCACCGGAGCGCCGAGGTTGATGCCATAACCGCGCAGGCTGTCGCCGCGGGTCAGGATCAATTTGAGAACACCGTCGCCGAGGGCGGCGGCATAGGCCAGCACTTCGCTGCGGATCAATTCACGATCCGCAACCAAGGCGAGGCGCCTGCACCCCTCATCGAGGCGTTGCAGGTGGCGGTCGAGCAGCACAGGCTGCCCGGCCCTGACGGCGATGGTCTCGAACAGCCCATCACCATACGCCAGGCCGCGATCTTTCAGGGGCACGCTGTCCGCTGGCTGACCGTCGACCCAGCTGTGCATCACTCGGCGAACCGGCGGAACACCAGGGAACCGTTGGTGCCACCAAAACCGAACGAGTTGGAGATCACCACGTCGATCGGCATCGGCTGTGCTTCGTGAGGCACGAAGTTCAGGTCACAGCCTTCATCCGGCTCATCCAGGTTGATGGTCGGTGGAGCGACCTGATCCTTGATGGCCATGACGCTGAAGATCGCCTCGACCGCGCCCGCTGCGCCCAGCAAGTGGCCGGTCATCGACTTGGTGGAGCTGACCGCCAGGTTGTAGGCGTGCTCGCCGAACACCGACTTGATGGCTTCGGCTTCAGCCAGGTCGCCGGTCGGGGTCGACGTGCCATGGGCGTTGATGTACTGCACTTGGTCCGCATTGACCTTCGCGTCGCGCAGGGCGTTGGTGATGCAACGCGCAGCACCGGCACCGTCGGACGGTGGCGAGGTCATGTGGTAAGCGTCGCCGCTCATGCCGAAGCCGATCAGCTCGGCGTAAATCGTGGCACCACGCGCCTTGGCGTGCTCCAACTCTTCCAGTACCAGCGCACCGGCACCGTCGGACAGTACGAAACCGTCACGGCCTTTGTCCCATGGACGGCTGGCACGGCTCGGCTCGTCATTACGGGTCGACAGCGCCCGGGAGGCGCCGAAGCCGCCCATGCCCAGGCCGCAGGCCGCCATTTCGGCGCCGCCGGCAATCATCACGTCGGCTTCGTCATAGGCGATGTTGCGCGCCGCCATGCCGATGCAATGCGTGCCAGTGGTACACGCCGTGGCGATGGCGTAGTTAGGCCCCTGTGCGCCCAGGTGGATCGACAGGAAACCGGAAATCATATTGATGATCGATCCCGGGACGAAGAACGGTGAAATTCGACGAGGGCCGGAATCATGCAACGTGCGGCTGGTTTCTTCGATATTGGTCAAACCGCCAATACCCGAACCCATCGCCACGCCGATGCGATCACGGTTGGCGTCGGTGACTTCCAGGCCGGCATTACGCACTGCCTGAAAACCGGCTGCCAGGCCGTATTGAATGAACAGGTCGAGTTTGCGGGATTCTTTGACCGAGAGGTATTCCTCGACATTGAAACCCTTTACCGAGCCGCCAAAACGGGTGGAATAGGCAGAAAGGTCCGTGTGTTCGATCAGACCAATACCACTGTGGCCAGCCAGAATGCCCTGCCAACTGCTCGGCACATCCGTGCCCAGTGGCGACAACATACCCATACCGGTGACTACGACGCGTCTACGCGACACAGCACTCTCCTTTTTCTAATGACGACACTTTTGCTTCAACGTTTACTTTTGATCAGGGCTAAAGAAAAAACCGCACGCCGTTACAGCAGTGCGGTTTTTCCCTGAAAGCAAACGACGACTACAAACTATTACGCCTGGTGGCTAGTAACGTAGTCGATAGCAGCTTGAACAGTAGTGATTTTTTCAGCTTCTTCGTCCGGGATTTCGGTCTCGAATTCCTCTTCCAGAGCCATCACCAGCTCAACGGTGTCAAGGGAATCGGCACCCAGGTCTTCTACGAAGGAAGCAGTGTTGACCACTTCTTCTTCTTTAACGCCCAGTTGCTCGGCGACGATTTTCTTGACGCGCTCTTCGATGGTGCTCATACCTTGTTTAACTCCTAATGGACAAATTCAGGCAGCTGGCCAGTGGGTAAGTGTATAGAAAGCCATTTCAGCTTTTCAACTGAAAGCTTCACCCTGTACCCGGTCGGCCACCTGCCTATAAATTAAGTTGCAGCTTTATAACGGATTTTAGACAGCTCGTATGACATTTTTTTGAAGCGATCCGTCACAATTTAACTCATGTACATCCCGCCGTTCACCGGGATTGTAGCCCCAGTCACGTATGCCGCACCGTCGGATGCCAGGAAAGTGACCACATTCGCGATCTCTTGAGCCTGGCCCAAACGGCCCAGCGGAATCTGCGTCAGCAAGGCTTCACGCTGTGCTTCTGGCAGTTCGCGGGTCATATCGGTGTCGATGAACCCTGGGGCCACCGAGTTGACCGTAATCGACCGCGAGCCGACTTCACGTGCCAATGCACGGCTGAAACCTTCCAGACCGGCTTTGGCAGAGGCGTAGTTTACTTGGCCTGCGTTGCCCATGGCACCCACTACGGAGCCAATATTGATAATTCGACCCCAACGCGCCTTGGTCATGCCGCGCAAAACGCCCTTGGACAGGCGAAACAGACTGTTCAAGTTGGTGTCGACCACGTCGTACCACTCGTCGTCTTTCATGCGCATCATCAAGTTGTCGCGGGTGATACCGGCGTTGTTCACCAGAATCGCCGGCGCACCGAACTGTGCGGTGATCTCGGCCAGTACGGCAGCCACGGACTCATCACTGGTCACGTTCAGCTCAAGGCCGGTACCTTGCACGCCGTTTTCCTTCAGGGTCGCGGCGATACGCTCGGCGCCCGAAGCGGACGTAGCGGTGCCGATCACAACGGCGCCCTGACGGCCCAGTTCCAGGGCGATCGCCTGGCCAATGCCACGGCTTGCGCCGGTAACCAGTGCAACTTTACCTTGCAGACTCATGCAGGCTTCTCCTTAGTTCGGGGATTAGGCCAGTGCCGCGCGAGCGGCAGCGAAGGCATCCGGGGTATTGAGGTTGGCAGTCGACACGCCTTCGGCGCACCGCTTGTTCAGGCCGGCCAGGACTTTGCCCGGACCGCACTCGACCAGCTCGGTGGCGCCGTTGGCCGCCAGGGTCTGGACCGATTCAACCCAACGTACGGGCTTGTAGAGTTGCTCCAGCAGGTCGCGCTTGAGAGTGTCGAGGTCGGCAGCCACGGCTGCACTGACGTTCTGCACCAACGGGATCTGCGGTGCCTGCCAGTTGATGGCGGCGATGGACTCGGCAAAACGCTCGGCTGCCGGGCGCATCAGCTCACAGTGCGACGGCACGCTCACCGGCAACGGCAGCGCACGCTTGGCGCCACGGGCCTTGCAGCCTTCGATGGCACGCTCGACCGCAGCCTTGGCACCGGCGATGACCACCTGGCCAGGGGAGTTGAAGTTCACGGCGCTGACCACTTCGCCCTGGGCCGCTTCGGCACAGGCTTCGATCACCACGGCATCGTCCAGGCCCAGGATAGCGGCCATACCGCCCTGCCCGGCCGGAACGGCTTCTTGCATCAGTTGGCCACGGCGCTCGACCAGCTTGACCGCCTCACCGAGGGTCAGGCTGCCCGCTGCCACCAAGGCGCTGTATTCGCCCAGGCTGTGACCCGCGACAAATGCCGGACGCGCGCCGCCTTCCGCCAGCCACAAACGCCACAGGGCGATCGAAGCGGTCAGGATGGCCGGCTGGGTTTTATCGGTTTGATTGAGCTGCTCTTCCGGGCCTTGCTGGGTCAGTGCCCACAGGTCGTACCCCAGGGCGTCGGACGCTTCTTTAAAGGTGTCCAGGATCAGCGGGTATTGCGCGCCCAGCTCGGCCAACATGCCGAGGGACTGCGAACCCTGCCCTGGAAAGACGAATGCGAGGGATGTAGACATGTAACAAGCCCCTAATGATCTGGTCGTCGAAAATGCGCACGCCTACGGTGGGAGTGCACGAAACTGACAGATTGGATGGTCAATTGAACTGGCCGGTCACATTTAAGCACTCCCGAGCCGATTCGCCTAAGGCAACAGGTCCTCAAGACGGCCGTGCAAGCGTTGCGGCAGGTTTTCCTGGATCTCGATCAGGGCCCGCGCAATCGCGCTTTGAAAGCCTTCAACGCCCGCAGAACCATGGCTCTTCACCACAATGCCCTGCAAGCCCAGAAAACTCGCACCATTATGCCGCGCTGGCGCCAGGTCGGCCTGCAGGCGGCGCATCAACGGCAGCGCCAGGGCGCCGACCAGGCGCGACGCGAGGTTCTGCTTGAACAACGCCTCGATGCGCGTGGCGATCATGGTCGCCAGGCCTTCGCTGGATTTGAGCAGGATATTGCCGACAAAACCGTCGCACACCACCACATCCGCCTCACCGCGATACAAGCCGTCACCCTCGACAAAGCCGATGTAGTTCAAGCCGCGCGCACCCTGCAACAACGTAGCAGCAAGCTTGACCTGCTGGTTGCCCTTGATGTCTTCGGTACCGATATTCAGCAAGGCCACCCGCGGGCGGGCCACGCCAAGCGCTTCGGCGGCCACCGAGCCCATCACGGCGAACTGGAACAGGTGCTCGGCACTGCAATCGACATTCGCGCCCAGGTCCAGCAGTTGACAATAGCCCTTCTGCGTCGGAATCGCCGCCACCATGGCCGGCCGATCAATGCCGGGCAACGTTTTCAGCACAAAGCGCGACAGCGCCATCAGAGCCCCGGTGTTGCCGGCACTGACACAGGCTTGCACCTTGCCATCACGCAGCAGCTCAAGCGCCACCCGCATCGAAGAGTCGGGTTTGCCACGCAGGGCCGCCGCCGGCTTGTCATCCATGGTGATGGTTTCGCTGGCCGGCGTAATCGTCAGGCGCGCGCGATCCACCGCCGGATGGCTGGCAATCAGTTCTTCAAGGAGGGAGGGTTGACCGACGAGGGTCAGGTGCAGCGAGGGTGTAGCGGACAGGCTGGCAATGCAGGCCTGAACAATGCTGCGGGGACCGAAGTCCCCGCCCATTGCGTCTATCGCGATGACTAGAGCAGACAAGTGATTACTCGTCAGCGCCCTTGTCGATCACTTTACGGCCACGGTATACGCCTTCTGGCGATACGTGGTGACGCAGGTGAACTTCACCGGTGGTCTTTTCTACGGACAGGGTGCTTGCCTCGAGAGCGTCGTGCGAACGGCGCATGTCACGGGCGGAGCGGGATTTTTTGTTCTGCTGAACAGCCATAATTGATTAACTCCTAAACGTTTGGGTCACGCTTTAACTGCGCCAATACACTGAACGGGTTGGACCGCGTTACCTCGTCCTCGCTCGGTTCGGGCTCGTCATCGAGGCCCGCCGGCTGCTGGCATTCTTCCGGATGATGAGCAGGCACAATGGGCAAGGCGAGCAGAAGCTCCTCCTCGATCAGTGCATGCAGATCCAAAGGATCTTCGCCCAGTTCCAGCACGTCATAACCTTTCGGCAACGACTGGGTATTCGCACCCTCCTTCACCACAGCATAACTGCACTCGCTGTGGATCGGCAGGGTGACCAGCTCAAGACAACGCTGGCAAACCATTTTGACTTCGGTGTCGATAAAGCTGTGGATTACCACAGACTTACGTTCATCTCGTTCAAAAACGAATTTGGCCTGCACCCTACCGACAGTGTCGGAAAGCGGGTCGCAGAGTCTCTCCAAATCGGCCAGCAGCAACTCACCTTGAAGGGAAGTGCCACGATCAGCCAATTTGCGCGGGTCAACGTGAGGTGGAATCGGGTCATTCAACATAGGCGCAGCATTATAGGGATGCACCCAGCCATGTCAAAGGAAATTCAGCCCTGTGCGTCAGCCGGTCACCCCGCTAGAATCCCCGGCTGCCCTGAGGAGACGCCCATGCTGCCTTTATTACTCGCATCCAGCTCGGTTTATCGCCGGGAATTGCTGAGCCGCCTGCACCTGCCGTTCATCTGCAGCTCGCCGGATATCGACGAAAGCCACCGTGCGAATGAATCCGCCATTGAGCTGGTCAAGCGCCTGGCCGAAGAGAAGGCACGCGCGCTTGCGGCCAGCCATCCTGGGCATTTGATTATCGGCTCCGACCAAGTGGCTGCGCTCGACGGCCGGATCATCGGCAAGCCGCACACGTTCGAGAACGCCCGCGAACAACTGTTGGCCGCCAGCGGCAAGCGTGTCAGCTTCCTCACCGGCTTGGCGCTGCTGAACAGCAAGACAGGGCACTGCCAGGTGGACTGCGTACCTTTTACTGTGCACATGCGTGAGCTGGACGCTGAGCGCGTTGAGCGCTACCTGCGGATTGAGCAGCCGTACGACTGCGCGGGCAGCTTCAAGGCTGAGGGGCTGGGTGTGAGCCTGTTCCAGAGTACCGAAGGGCCGGATGCAACCAGCCTTATCGGCCTACCGCTGATCCGCCTAGTAGACATGCTACTGGTCGAAGGCGTGCAGATCCCTTAAGCCCACCACAAAACCAATTGTGGGAGCGGGCTTGCTCGCGAATGCGGTGTATCAGTCACTGATGTGCTGATTGAACCACCGCATTCGCGAGCAAGCCCGCTCCCACATTTTGAGCGATGCCAGCCTCAGGATTTCAGCGCAGAGTCGGACCCTGGAAGCCCATATACAGCGCCAGCTTCTCCGCCACACTCGCTCCGAGCTTCTTGGAGAACCGATCAAACGGCGATTCCTCAACCGTGAAATCCACCAACTCCTTCTCGCCAATCACATCCCGCGCCACCGAACTGGCACTGCCCAGCCCGTCGATCAAGCCAAGCGGCAACGCCTGCTCGCCCGACCACACCAGACCGGAGAACAGCTCGGGGTGGTCCTTATCCTTCAGGCGGTCGCCGCGCCCCTGCTTCACGCTGGCGATGAACTGGCGATGAGTGGTGTCGAGCACGCCCTGCCAGAACTGGGTTTCATCTGCCTTTTGTGGTTGGAACGGGTCGAGAAATGCCTTGTGCTCACCCGAGGTGTAGGTACGACGCTCCACCCCCAGCTTCTCCATGGTGCCGACAAAGCCATAACCGGCCGCTGTCACACCGATGGAACCCACCAGACTGGCCTTGTCGGCGTAGATCTGGTCAGCGGCACTGGCGATGTAATAGGCACCCGAAGCACCCAAGTCAGAAATCACGGCGTACAGCTTGATATCAGGGTGCAGAGCACGCAGGCGACGAATCTCGTCATACACATAACCGGACTGCACCGGACTCCCGCCAGGGCTGTTGATGCGCAGGATCACGCCCTTGACCTTGGGGTCTTCAAACGCGGCACGCAGGCTGCTGACGATATTGTCGGCGCTGGCGGGCTCCTTGTCGGCAATCACCCCGCGCACTTCGATAAGGGCGGTGTAGTTGGCACCCCGGGTAGCGCTTTTTTCCATGTCCATCAACGGGCTGAACAGCGCCAGCATGGCGATGAGCCAGATAAACGTCAGCAGCTTGAAGAATATCCCCCAACGCCGTGCACGACGCTGTTCCTGGACGCTGGCCAGGAGGGTCTTCTCCAGTAGCTTCCAGCTTTTATCATCGCTGTTTTCAGCCTTTTCGGGCGCTTTCCACTCGTCACTCATGCCATCAACCCCAACAAAGACTTATTGGGCCCGGCTGAGCCAGGCCTGCAATTCGGAAAAATGATCAATCGTCAGGCGCGGCTCGTATTGCTGCAACGCCTCGGCAGCCTGGGCGCCATAGCTGACCGCCACACTGTCCATGCCCGCATTGCGCGCCATCATCAGGTCGAAGGAAGCATCCCCCACCATCAGCGCCTGGCGTGGCGAGACGCCGCAATGGGCCAGGATCTGCTCCAACATCAGAGGGTGGGGCTTGCTGGCAGTTTCATCGGCGGCGCGGGTGATATCGAAATAATCTTCCCAGCCGTGAGCCTTGAGCACCCGGTCCAGCCCGCGACGCGCCTTGCCGGTGGCGACCGCCAGGTGATAACCCTCGGCGCGGAACGCCTCCAGGGACTGCACCACACCGTCGAACAGGGGCGAAGGCGTGGCCTCCAGGGCGATGTAGTGATCGGCGTAGTGATCACGAAAGGTGACCAGTTCAGCGTCGCTGATCTCGGGATACAAGGTGCGAATCGCCTCAGGCAGGCCCAGGCCGATGATGCCCTTGACTGCGTGATCCGTGCACGGCGCATAGCCCGAGCGGGTCGACGCTGCGTGCATCGATTCGACAATCCGGCCAATGGAGTTGGCCAGGGTGCCATCCCAGTCGAATATCAGCAGTTTGTAATCAAGGTGCGACACTCAAACGCTCCACGGTCTTGGCCCACATCTCATCGACCGGCGCCTGCAGCTTCAACTCGCCACCATCGGGCAGCGGCACAGTGAGCATGTAGGCATGCAGGAACAGGCGCTTGCCGCCCAGGTCACGGATTTCCTTGGAGAAATCCTCGTCACCGTATTTGGTATCGCCAGCGATGCAATGGCCCGCATGCAGGGTGTGCACGCGAATCTGGTGAGTACGGCCGGTTACCGGCTTGGCCTCGACCATGGTGGCGAAGTCACCGAAGCGGCGCAGCACCTTGAACAGGGTCAGGGCTTCTTTGCCCTCTTCGTCCACTTCCACCATGCGCTCGCCGGAACGCAGGTTGCTCTTCTGCAACGGCGCGCGGACGCTCTTGATGGAGCTGGCCCAGTTGCCGCGCACCAGCGCCATGTAGCGCTTGTCCACGCCATCGCCACGCAGGGCGGTGTGCAGGTGGCGCAACATGCTGCGCTTCTTGGCAATCATCAGCAGGCCGGAAGTGTCACGGTCCAGGCGGTGGACCAGCTCCAGCTCCTTGGCGTCCGGACGCAACTGACGAAAGGCTTCGATCACGCCGAAATTCAGGCCGCTGCCGCCGTGAACCGCAATGCCACAGGGCTTGTTGATCACGATCAGCTTGTTGTCTTCAAAGATGATCGACGCTTCAAGGCGCTGCAACAAGCCTTGGGCCAATGGCACGGGCTCATCACGCTCAGGCACGCGAACCGGCGGCACACGGACGATATCGCCCGCCTGCAACTTGTACTCGGGCTTGATCCGGCCTTTGTTCACCCGCACTTCACCTTTACGCAAGATGCGGTAAATCAAGGTCTTGGGCACGCCTTTGAGCCTGGCCAGGAGAAAATTGTCGATGCGTTGGCCGGCATATTCCGGCGAGACCTCGAGCAGCTGGACGCTGGGGGTCTGGGGGGCGGTAGTCGTCATGGCGGCGATGATAACAATTTTTTATGGAATTGAAGCACTTAATCATTGCTGCTATAGTCGCGAACGCCGCCAAAAGCGGCCTGGACAGAGGACATGCGGCAAACTGCCGGCCCTGACCATCGCAATTCATCAGGACGCGAGGCCGTCCTACGGGGCTTTCGCCACCCTGGAAGGCTCAAGATTGTAACAAGCGCAGGTGACATGAGGCCTGAAGCGAGTGCAGAAAGCAGAGTGAATACTCGCGTTCCGCGCCGATATTTACGGCCAGTTCACAAAGTGCAGTCAGTCTTGAACCAGACCACGGCGAATACTTCGGAAACAACGCCTGTTAAGAGCTGAGTGAGAGCGCAACCGCCCACACCTAGTCTTGTTTAGCCATGAGCGTGGACTCCCCATTGGAGAACACGGTAAATGCCAACCCGCTGCGGATTCTGCGCGCGGCAGCACCCGAATTATCAGGGATACGTGTAGGGTGGAGATGCACAACCGTCGGACCGTGTAGCACTAGGCTTATATTTAGACGCTTCATCTCGTCCACAGTCGCCGGTTGATTCCTCCTCCTGACCTTAGCTTTTGTTGAAGTGGTGCCTTTGTCACCACCGCTAACAAGCAGGACGCGTCCGTCGCGATACCGGCCCAATTGGCTGGTTTTTGCTGGACACTGGAGTGGCCAACCACTCTTGACGCACCTGACACCGACCGTGAGAAGTCGTGTGTGCCGAACGCCGTTTCCGGCAGCCCGGAAACCGACGGTACAACATGAAAAGAATGCTGATTAACGCAACTCAACCCGAAGAGTTGCGTGTTGCACTGGTAGATGGCCAACGCCTCTACGACCTGGACATCGAATCCGGTGCACGCGAGCAAAAGAAGGCCAACATCTATAAAGGCCGTATTACTCGCATCGAACCAAGCCTTGAGGCTGCCTTTGTCGATTTCGGCTCCGAGCGCCACGGCTTCCTGCCCCTCAAAGAAATCTCCCGCGAATACTTCAAGAAAGCCCCTGAAGGCCGCGTGAACATCAAGGACGTCCTGAGCGAAGGCCAGGAAGTCATTGTCCAGGTAGAAAAAGAAGAACGTGGCAACAAGGGCGCTGCCCTGACCACCTTCATCAGCCTGGCCGGCCGTTACCTGGTCCTGATGCCGAACAACCCACGTGCCGGCGGCATTTCCCGCCGCATCGAAGGCGAAGAGCGCAACGAACTGCGTGAAGCGCTGAACGGCCTGATTGCACCAGCCGACATGGGCCTGATCGTTCGCACTGCCGGCCTGGGCCGCAGCAGCGAAGAAATGCAGTGGGACCTCGACTACCTGCTGCAACTGTGGACCGCCATCAAAGAAGCGTCCCTGGATCGTTCCGCGCCGTTCCTGATCTACCAGGAAAGCAACGTGATCATCCGCGCCATCCGCGATTACCTGCGCCAGGACATCGGCGAAGTGCTGATCGACAGCGTTGAAGCCCAGGACGAAGCCCTGACCTTCATCCGCCAGGTGATGCCGCAATACGCCAGCAAGATCAAGCTGTACGAAGACAGCGTCCCGCTGTTCAACCGTTTCCAGATCGAAAGCCAGATCGAGACCGCCTTCCAGCGCGTGGTCGAACTGCCTTCCGGTGGCTCCATTGTGATCGACCCGACCGAAGCCCTGGTGTCCATCGACATCAACTCGGCGCGTGCGACCAAAGGCAGCGACATCGAAGAAACCGCCCTGCAGACCAACCTGGAAGCGGCTGAAGAAATCGCCCGCCAGCTGCGCCTGCGTGACATCGGCGGCCTGATCGTGATCGACTTCATCGACATGACCCCTGCCAAGAACCAGCGCGCCGTGGAAGAGAAAGTCCGCGAATGCCTGGAAGCTGACCGTGCCCGCGTACAGGTCGGCCGCATTTCGCGCTTTGGCCTGCTGGAAATGTCCCGTCAGCGCCTGCGTCCTTCCCTGGGCGAGAGCAGCGGCATCGTCTGCCCGCGTTGCAACGGCACCGGCATCATCCGTGACGTTGAATCGCTGTCCCTGGCGATCCTGCGCCTGATCGAAGAAGAAGCCCTGAAAGACCGCACCGCTGAAGTCCGCGCGCAAGTGCCGATCCCGGTTGCCGCCTTCCTGCTCAACGAAAAACGCAACTCGATCACCAAGATCGAACTGCGCACCCGTGCCCGTATCGTCATCCTGCCGAACGATCACCTCGAAACCCCGCACTTCGAAGTGCAGCGTCTGCGTGACGACAGCCCGGAAGCCCACAGCGGCCAGTCCAGCTACGAAATCGCCGCTGCCGCAGCCGAAGTGGAAGAAGTCCAGCCAGCCGCCGCGACCCGCACCCTGGTTCGCCAGGAAGCCGCGGTCAAGACCGCGCCGGCTCGCGCCAACGCTCCGGTGCCGACCGAAGTCGCCGCTCCGGTTGCCGCACCGGCCGCCCTGCCTGAACCAAGCCTGTTCAAAGGCCTGGTGAAGTCGCTGGTCAGCCTGTTCGCCACCAAGGAAGAGCCTGTTGCTCCGGTTGTGGTCGAAAAACCGGCTACCGAGCGTCCTGCGCGCAACGAAGAGCGTCGCAACGGTCGTCAGCAGAGCCGTAACCGCAACGGCCGCCGTGACGAAGAGCGCAAGCCGCGCGAAGAACGTGCGCCGCGTGAAGAACGCGCCCCACGCGAAGAGCGTGCACCTCGCGAACCCCGTGAAGAAACCCCGACCGTAGAACGTGCACCGCGTGAAGAGCGCGCACCGCGCACTCCACGTGCCCCACGCGAAGATCGCAAGCCACGTGGCGAGCGCGAAGAACGCGTGCGTGAACTGCGCGAGCCGCTGGACGCCGCGCCAGCCGGTGCTGCCGTTGCTGCTGAAGAACGCCCGGCCCGCCAGCCGCGTGAAGAGCGTGCGCCACGCGAAGAACGCCAACCTCGCGCCCCGCGTGAAGAGCGTCAACCACGTGCCGAACAAGCGGCTGCTGCCAGCGAAGAAGAGGTACTGACCGGCGAAGAGCAACTGCAGGAAGACGGTCAGGAAGGCGCCGAAGGCGATCGTCCACGCCGCCGCTCCCGTGGTCAGCGTCGTCGCAGCAACCGTCGTGAGCGTCAACGTGATGCCAACGGCAACGTGATCGAAGGCTCGGAAGAGACCGGCGAAAACACAGAAGCCGCTACCAGCGAACCGACTGGCGCCGAACTGGCTGCCGGCTTGGCCGTTACCGCTGCCGTTGCCAGCTCGGTCATCAGCGCACCGGCTGAAGCCCAGGCTCACGAGCAGGCTGAACGCGCTACCGCAGCGGTCGAAGACACGGTCACCGTGGAAGCACCGGTTGCCGAGACGCCAGCCGTTGAAGCACCTGCTGTTGAAGCGCCGGTTGCTGAAACGCCAGTCGTAGAAGCGTCGGCTGTCGAAGCACCGGTTGTCGAAGCCACCACCCCAATCGAAGCGCCGGTTGCTCCGGAAGTGGAAGTTGCCCCGGTTCAAGAAGCCCAGCCAGAAATTGAAGTGGCAACGGTTGAACACGCGCCAGTGGTTGAGCCTCAGCCAGTGGTCGAAGCAGCGGTTGTCGAAGCAGCCCCGAAAGTACGCGAAGTTCGTGAAGAACAGACCGCCTTCCAATGGACTGCCGAGCCTGCCGCACCGGTTGAAGCGTCAGAACCTGCCCCTGTGGTGGAAGAAGCGCCAGCGCCGGTTGCCGAAGTCGTGGTCGCCGAGCCAACCCCAGTGGTTGAGCCTGCTCCGGTCGTAGAACCTGCGCCCGTGGTTGAAGCTCCGGTAGTTGCCGAAGTGGCAGCACCGGTGGTTGAAGCAGCCCCGGTCAGTGCACTGACCGAAAACGGCCGTGCCCCGAACGACCCACGTGAAGTGCGTCGTCGTCGCAAGGAAGCTGAAGCCGCAGCAGCTGCCGCGGCACAGGAAGCAGAGCACGAGAGCAAACCTCTCGCCTGATTCCAGCAGCGACTAAAAAGCCCCGCCTGAGTGATCAGGCGGGGCTTTTTTATAACCATCTTGTAGATATCGTAGATTCACGGTGGGAGCGGGCTTGCTCGCGAATGCGCCGGGTCAGGCAGAACTGCAGTGACTGACCCAGCGCATTCGCGAGCAAGCCCGCTCCCACATTTAGCCCGAGATGAAACTCAGGGAGTGCGGCAGGTCGACATCCCATAACACGCCGGGGTCATTTACCTGCACCTGCCTCACTGCAGCGTGCGCAAACAACGGCTTGGCCCCACGATCACCGGTCAACGCCATCAGCCCCGGCCCAAATGCCTGGCTAAATGCCACAGGATGCCCATATTGCCCATCCTGCATCGGCACACTGATACCGCCCTCCTCCAGCCCATCGATCACCCGCTCAATGCTCGACGACCGAATAAACGGCATATCCCCCAACACCACCAGCCAGCCGTCCGCCGCAGCACTGGCTGCAACCGCCGCCGCAATACTGTCGCCCATGCCGGCTGAGCGCAGCAGCAGGACCTTGCAACCGCAGGCCTCGGCCAAACGAATCACTTCATGACGGTCCGGCGACGTCACCACCCAACGCTCAACCACAGTAGCCGGCAGATTCACCAGCACCTGTTCGATCACCGGCCGCGTCATGCCATCCAAGCCCACACAATCAGCCAGCAACTTATCCTGGCCAGCCCCTGCCACGGCGCGGAAGCGACTGCCCTGCCCCGCCGCGAGCACAATCGCAGTGACTGTCACTCAGCCACCACCGGCAATGGCTTCTTCTGCATCGGGGCCACACCGTTCTTGATCGCGACAATTTCCGCCATCAGCGACAACGCGATCTCCGACGGGGTGTGGCTGCCGATATGCAAGCCGATCGGCCCATGCAGGCGGGTGATCGCTTCCGCCGATAACCCCAGCGCGGCGAGGTTTTCCCGACGCTTCTGACTGTTGACCCGCGACCCCAGGGCGCCGATGTAGAACGCCGAGGAGTTCAGCGCCGTCAGCAAAGCCATATCATCCAGGCGCGGATCATGGGTAAGGCACACAATGGCCGTGCGCTCATCGGTCTGGATGTTGAGCACAGCCTCGTCGGGCATGCCCGGCACAAAGCGGCCGTGCTGTTCTTCCCAACCGTAGACGAACTCATCACGCGGGTCGCAGATCAACACCTCGAAATCCAGCAAGCGCGCCATCTCCGCCACGTAGCGTGACAGTTGCCCGGCACCGATCAACAGCAGGCGCCAGCGCGGGCCGTAGATGGCACGCAGGCGTTCGCCGTCGAAGGTGACCACATCGGTCTTGCTTGCACTGCTCAAGGTGACGTCACCACTGGCCAGGTCCAGCTCACGTGCGACGATCTGATGATCTTCACAGCGCGCCAGCAGTTCCGACACCCACGCCCAGTCGCGCACACGCTCTTCGGTCAGGCGCAAGGTGCCCCCACAGGGCAGGCCAAAACGCGCGGCCTCATCGCGGGTAACGCCGTAGGTCACCAACTGGACCGGCGGCCCGTCTGCAGGCAACCGGCCATCCTGCAGGCGTGCAATCAAGTCGTCCTCGATGCAGCCGCCCGACACTGAGCCGATCACCACCCCGTCCCCCCTCAGCGCCAGCATGGCGCCCGGTGGACGCGGGGCACTGCCCCAGGTCTGGACAACGCTGTACAACACTACTCGCTGCCCGGCACGGCGCCATTCGAGCACGCTGCGCAGGACGTTCAAATCCACACTGTCCACATAACCTCCTGCAAGCGTTACAACCTATTCACTTACTGTAAAACAAAAGCTGCCAAAGTAATGCGCCAGAAACGCAAACGCCCCGAACCAGTCGGGGCGTTTGTACGTTGCTGTCGGCGTTAGTTCACGCCAGCAGCGGCTTACTTGACGACAGGTGCAGGGCCTTCGGCCACGCCCAGGTCATCCAGTTCGCGGGTTTCCGAGATACCGGTACCGCCGGACGCCAGCTCGCTTTGCAGCTTGTCGGTGTCCAGTTCCTTGACCCACTTGGCCACAACGATGGTGGCAACGGCGTTACCGACAAGGTTGGTCAGTGCGCGGGCTTCGGACATGAAGCGGTCGATACCCAGGATCAGCGCCAGGCCGGCAACCGGCAGGTGGCCTACGGCCGACAGGGTGGCAGCCAGTACGATGAAGCCCGAACCGGTCACGCCTGCAGCGCCTTTGGAGGACAGCAGCAGCACCAGCAGCAGCGTGATCTGGTGGGTAATGTCCATGTGGGTGTCAGTCGCCTGGGCGATGAACACGGCAGCC
The DNA here is from genome assembly GCF_000934565.1 of Pseudomonas simiae. Classification (NCBI taxonomy): domain Bacteria; kingdom Pseudomonadati; phylum Pseudomonadota; class Gammaproteobacteria; order Pseudomonadales; family Pseudomonadaceae; genus Pseudomonas; species Pseudomonas simiae. Next base: position 4,694,499 of record NZ_CP010896.1, read on the forward strand.
ATGGTCAGGTAGATCGAAGTACCGTCGAGGTTGAAGGAGTAGCCGGTTGGAATCACCAGGCCTACTACGGATTTCTTCGCGCCCAGACGCTCCATCTTGATCAGCATGCGTGGCAGTGCGGACTCGGAAGACGAAGTACCCAGAACGATCAACAGCTCTTCACGGATGTAGCGGATCAGTTTGATCACGCTGAAACCGTGGGCGCGGCAGATACCACCCAGAACCACCAGCACGAACAGCAGGCAGGTGATGTAGAAGCAGATCATCAGCTGGCCCAGCTGCACCAGGGAACCTACGCCGTAGGCACCGATGGTGAACGCCATGGCGCCCAGGGCACCGATTGGCGCGAGCTTCATGATCATGTTGATGATGTTGAACATCACGTGGGCGAAGCGATCGATGAAGTCCAGCACCGGCTTGCCGTAGGCACCCAGGCGGTGCAGGGCAAAACCGAAGATCACCGAGAACATCAGCACTTGCAGGATGTCGCCGTTGGCGAAGGCGCCGACGATGGTGTTAGGGATCACATTGAGGATAAAGCCGACGATGCTCTGGTCTTTACCGGCGGTGACGTAGGCCGCCACTTTGGAGGCGTCCAGGGTCGCTACGTCGATGTGCATGCCGTTACCCGGTTGCACGACGTTTACCACGATCAGGCCAATCAGCAGCGCAACGGTAGACACGATCTCGAAGTACAGCAGCGCGTAGCCGCCGGTCTTGCCCACCGATTTCATGCTTTGCATGCCAGCGATGCCACTGACAACGGTGCAGAAGATGATCGGGGCGATGACCATTTTGATCAGTTTGATGAACCCGTCACCCAGCGGCTTGAGGGCCACACCGGTCTGCGGGTAGAAGTGACCGAGCAAAATACCGATAACGATTGCAACGATCACCTGGAAGTACAGGGATTTGTAGATTGGCTGACGAGTCGTCATTGCAAAGTTCCTCAATCGTCCCGTGTGGCAAATATCCGCCATTGCCCACGACACTTGAATTGCGAACCCTCCTGCACTGGAGGGATTTGTTGTTTGCGAGCCCTGTAGGAACAAGGCTGCGCTGTAATCCCTATCGCAAACGCCGTGCCACTTTGCTGAAAAGCTCTGAAGGCCCTTAGACATCAGGGCCTGGCGTTTTGAGACGCCCTCCCAGGCAGCGAAACAAGTGGCGGATTTCCGCCCACTCGACCCATCCCGTCCTACAATTTGGCGGATATCCGCCTTGTGACCGCAGCCGGGGCTGGCTACCATCGGCCCCTCCATGGACGAGGCCTCCGCATGCGTGAACGTACCATCGCCAGCCATTACGCCCGTGCGGCCCTCGGCGGGGCGCGTCGGGCCGGCTATGACTACTCGGGCCTGCTGCAACAAGTGGGCATCACCCCGGAACTGCTGACCGAACCCCGCGCCCGCATCGCGCCGGAGCAGTTCACTCGTTTGCTGCAAATGCTCTGGCTGGCGCTGGACGACGAATACCTGGGGTTCGCCGACGGTCCGAGTAAACGCGGCACTTTCGCCATGATGTGCCACGCGCTGATCCATTGCCGCACGCTGGAGAAGGCTCTGGAACGCGGCTTATTATTTTATAGCCTATTCCCACAAGGCCCGCGCTGGCAGCTGACACGCGAAGGCGAAATGGCCCGCTTGAGCCTGGACGACTCGCAGCTATGGGACCCGGAGCATTTCTTGAGTGAGTGCCTGCTGGTGATTTGGCATCGCCTGGGCAGTTGGCTGATCGGCCAACGCATCCGGCTGCACCAGGCCACCTTCAGCTACCCGCAGCCGGCTCACGCCAGCGAATATGACCTGCTGTTTCCCTGTGCCCAGGTATTCGGTGCACCGAACAGCAGCCTGGTGTTTCCCGCGCGTTACCTGAACCTGCCGCTGTTGCAGGATGAACGCACGCTCAAGCACTTCCTGGAACGCTCCCCCGCCGATCTGCTGTCGCGGCCGGACGAAGGCGACAGCTTGAGCAGCCAGCTACGCCGCTTGCTCAGCCGCGACCGCAGTCCCTGGCCGGACCTGGAAGCCGTCGCCCAACACTTGCACATCAGCCCCCAGACCCTGCGCAGGCATTTGCGTGAAGAAGGCACCAGCTTTCAGGCACTCAAGGATGAGCTGCGGCGGGACATCGCCATCTATCATTTGGGCCGCGCAGATTTGTCGCTGCAGGAGATTGCCGAGCAGCTGGGCTTTTCCGAACCGTCGGCGTTTCATCGGGCGTTCAAGAAGTGGACGGGGCTGACACCGGGGGCTTACCGGGCCCAAGAGAGTTAGAGCTGTATGGCCTGGAAGGGCCCCATCGCGGGCAAGCCCGGCTCCCACAGTGGATCGGGTTTACACATCGTGATTCGAACCCCATTCACTGTGGGAGCTGGCTTGCCTGCGAGGAGGCCCGCACGGCCAGTAACGATCACAAGGCCGGAAAGTGAATCTTGAACGCCGCCCCGCCCAAAGGCGAATCGCCCAAGGTCAGCCGTGCACCGTAGCTTTCAATGATGTCCTTGACCACCGCCAAGCCGATCCCCTGCCCCGGATGCTGGCGGTCCAGCCGCTCGCCCCGCTGCAGAATCCGGGCGCGCTGATCCGGTGGCACACCTGGCCCATCATCCTCGATGCACAACTCGCTGCCTTCGAGGTTTTCCGCGAAGCTGATGCGTACCTCGCTCAAACATAAGCGGTAGGCGTTTTCCAGCAGGTTGCCGAGCAACTCCAGCAAAGCGCCCTTCTCGATCGGCACGTCGCACTCTTCCGGCAGCTCAAAGGACACCGTGACACGTTTGTCGCGGTAGACCTTGTCCAGCGTATCGCACAGGCTTTGCAACACCGGCTCCAGACGCACCTGGTGACGCACCAGGCCGCTCTTGCGCAGGCTGGCGCGTTGCAGTTGGTAGCTGATCTGCTGGCTCATGCGCTCGATCTGCGATTGCAGCACCCAGGCCTGGTCGCGGTCTTCCGGGCGCTGGGCCATGTCTTCGCTCACACCTTGAAGTACCGCGAGCGGGGTTTTCAGGCTGTGGGCCAGGTCGTCGAGGGAATCGCGGTAACGCGCCCGCTGCTCACGCTCGCTGTGCAGCAAGCGGTTGAGGGAACCGGTAAGGCGCAACAATTCACGGGGGTGTTGTTCGGATAGGCTTTCGCGGGTGCCACCTTCGATCTGGTCAAGTTCCTGGCTCAACCGCCGCAGGGCCTGCAGGCCCCAAGTCAGGCCCAGCCACAGCAAGGTCAACAGCACCAGCAACGCTGCGCCAAAGCCCAGGTAGAGGTTTTCGCGCAGGCCTTCGAGGGTCAACTGGTATTCGCGCACCGGTTGCAGGGCGACAATACTGAACGCCGCGCTCTTGCCGCCCAGCAGCCGGACCTCGACGTCATAGACGAAGAATTCCTGGCCGTTGGCCTCACGGATCCGCGCGAATTCGTTACCGCGCCCGTCGTAGCGCGGCTTGTAGTTGATGTTTTCTTCCTTGGTCGCCCGCGAACGCCACACCAGATGACCTTCGCGATCGTAGATATAGCCGAGCAGGCGGCTGTCGGTGAGGTTGAAGCGCTCGTCCGGCAATTGCGCCGGCATCAGCAGGCGGTTGTTTTCAACCCGTGCGGCAGAGATCAGCGTCGTGACGTCCGACGCCAGGCGCTGCTCGATGGAATCCTGCAACGCCAGGCTGAACGCCCCTTGCATGGCGGGCAACAAGCCCAGCATGAACAGCACGGCCAGGGTGGCGGCCGCCAGCATCAAGCGCACGCGAAGCGAGCGAATCAACGGCAGCGCTCGTTGAACAGGTAGCCGAGGCCACGCACGGTGTCGATCGGCTTGAACCCGGCCGGGCCTTCCAGCTTGCGACGCAGCCGGCCGACCAACACTTCGATGACATTCGGATCACGCTCGTCGTCATCCGGGTAGAGCTGTTCCATCAAGCGGTCCTTGGCGACCACCTGCTGGTGATGGCGCATCAGGTACTCAAGGATCCGATATTCGTAGGCCGTCAGCGCCAGGGGCTGTTCGTCGAGGGACGCCTGCTTGCGATTGAGGTCCAGCAGCAACGGGCCCGCAACAATCGTCGACTGGGTAAACCCGCTGGAGCGGCGCAGCAAGGCGTTCATCCGCGCCTCCAGTTCTTCGAACTGGAACGGCTTGACCACATAGTCATCAGCACCGGCTGCCAGGCCTTCGACCTTGTCCTGCCAGTTGCCACGCGCGGTGAGGATCAGGATCGGGAAGGTCTTGGCCTGGGTACGCAGTTGGCGGATCAGGTCCAGCCCCCCCATGCCGGGCAGGCCCAGGTCGATGATCGCCAGGTCATGGTTGAACTGCCCGGTCTGGTACAGGGCCTCTTCGGCATTGGCCACAGCCTCGACCACATGCCCGCTGTCGGTCAGGCGGGTAAACAGGTGATGACGCAGCAGCGCCTCATCTTCCACCACCAGCAATTTCATAAAGCTCTCCAAGGCAAATCAACTGTCCGACAGAGGGATATCATAGCGGCCCTGCAGGTCTTGCGGGCGCAGTTTAGTGCCATTGAACTGGCCCGTCAGGTGTTCATAGCCGGCGCGGTAGCCCGGCTGCGGGATTGCAAGGCCCAGGGACTGGCCCCAGGGCGCGGGTTGGCTGCCCACTTCTTCGAAGCTGACACGCTGGAGCATGGTGCTGGATTTCTTGGTTTTCTCACCGCCGAACGCGGCGAAGGCACCGTCGGCGGCCTGGACCCCGGCGGTGGCACTGAGCATGGTTAACGCCAACATCAGCTGTTTGATCGCAGTCATGGTGATACCTCTATGCGTTTGGCTGTTGCCTTTGTGTGAGTCCCAGACTACGCAGGCGCCCCTGAACTCCCCCTGAACAGGCTCTGAACCTCACCTGAACCGCAGCGGGCTATCCTGTTGCCCATCAACTCGGCAAAATACCGCCCATGAATTCCCTACCCGCTTGCTGCACCCCACTCGACGCCCATTGGCCGCTGCCCGTCCCCTTGCCGGGTACGGTGTTTCTCAGCACCCGCTTTGATCCGGCTTTATTGACGGCCGGCGATTTCCAGCGCAGCGCCGTGCCGCCTCCGGCCAGCATCCAGCGCTCGGTGGCCAAGCGTCAGGCCGAGTTCCTGGCCGGCCGACTGTGCGCCCGCGCCGCGCTGAAACAGCTCGATCACCTCAACTATATCCCCGCCATCGGTGAAGACCGTGCGCCGGTGTGGCCTGCGCATATCTGTGGCTCCATCACCCACAGCACCGGGCATGCCGCCGCGATTGTCGCGCACACGGCGCAATGGCGCGGGCTGGGGATGGACCTGGAGAATGTGCTGACACTGGAGCGGGCGGAGCGCTTGGCTGGGGAGATCCTCACGGCCGATGAACTGCAACGGATGGCGACGCTGCCGCGAGAACAGATCGCACAGCTGGTGACATTGACGTTTTCGGCCAAAGAGAGCCTGTTCAAGGCGCTGTACCCGATCGTGCAAAAGCGCTTCTATTTTGAGCATGCCGAAATGCTGGAGTGGTCCGACGCGGGCCAGCTACGGCTGCGGTTGCTGACAGACCTGTCCAGCGAGTGGTGCCACGGCAAAGAGCTGAACGCGCAGTTTTCGGTGAATGATGGGCAGTTGCTGAGCCTGGTCGCCATCCAGGCTTAGGTTTTCTCCTGATCCCTCGGCCAACTCAGACTGAAGCACGCCCCACCCAAATTGTTGCTCTTGCTGATCAACGCCCGCCCGCCGTGCCAATAGATAATCCGTCGCACGATCGACAGCCCCAACCCATGCCCGCCGGAGGCACGGGTGCGGCTGTCGTCCAGGCGCAGGAATGGCGTGAAAATGCGCTCCCAGGCACTCTCAGGCACACCGGGCCCATCATCTTCGACATCGATGCGGCAGCGCACCTGGCCCACCTGATAACTGATCAACACGTGGCCCTGGGCATGACGCATGGCATTGCTCACCAGGTTCTGCAACGCACGGTGCAGGTAACGTGGCTCAGCATCCACCCAGGCATCATCCCAATGGGCCGAAGACAGGCAAATGCCCCGGCTTACGCTGACCTGCGGACGCAGTGGCGATAATTCGCCTATGACCTGATCGAGCAGCGCATCGAGGTCGACCCGCTGGAAATTCAACTCTGGCGAGCCTTGTTCCAGCCGCGCGTAAGTGAGCATTTCATCGACTAGGCCATCGAGGTCCTGGATATCGCTGTCCATGCCTTCCAGGTATTTGCGCCGCGCCTCGGCCGTGGTGGCATCACCGACCATCTCCAGGCCGAAACGCAAGCGCGCCACCGGCGTGCGCAATTCGTGGGACACCGCGCGCACCAGTTCACGCTGGATCGCCAGCAACTGCTGTAAGTGCTCGGCCATGCCATTGAAGGCGGCGGCCAGGCGCCCCACCGAGTCAGCACCACGGGCCGGTACGCGGACTTCCAGGTTGCCCTTGGCGATGCGGGTGGCGGCGGCTTCCAGGCCGCGCAGCCGCCGTTCAAGCTGGCGCACCAACAGATAGACGATCAAACCGATCAGGGTCAGGCCGATCAACGTAATCAGGATCAACCATTGCGCTGGGTAAGGGTTCATTTGATACAGCGGCCCGAGTTCCAGCACCCACGGCGTACCGACCATGCCGGCAAACACGCGGATCGAGTCGCCGCCCTTGCCCAGGGCCATCACCGTGTCGCCTTCCGAGACGCGGCGGCGCTGGTCTTCGTCCATGTCGGCCTGGTCGAGAGTCATCAGATGCATATCAAAGCCAAACCCCTTGGCTTCTTTTATATCCGCCAGGCGCTGCGGCTGTTCAGCCACGGGGAAGCGCACCAGCTCGTCGGCGAGCAGGTAGATCGTCGCACGCGCCAGCTGTTCGCTGATCTGCTGCACTTCCCCCATGAGCACCAACTGCGCCTGATCATTGACCAAACGCAGCACTCGCGCGGCGTGGGGCCCGGTCTGCTCCACCAGCACCTGGCCGCGTTGCAGGCGATTGCGTTGGCTCAAATCCAGTTGCGCATCGGCCAGGGGGCGCAGTTCCAGCGGGATACCGAGTAAACGCTCCCACACCGCCAGGGCCCGTTGCCGCTCGATGGGGCTCATGGGTTGCAGGTTATCGCCCATCAAGGCGAAGGTGCCGTGGGCCAGGCGCTCGCGGTATTGGCCGCTGCGCACTTCGTTGAGCAGGTGCAGGGCCAGCACGCCGAGCAGCGCCACCAGGATCAGCGCCGCGCACATGCCACCGTAGATGCGCAGGAAGATCGAGTTCACAGCGGCATGTCGGCGGCGGCTTCGGGGACGAACAGATAGCCTTTGCTGCGGATGGTCTTGATCAGGCGCGGGTGGATCGGGTCGTCACCTATCTTGGGGCGTATGCGTGAGATACGCACGTCAATGGAGCGGTCCTGACCGTCATAGCCGATGCCGCGCAGGGCGATGAAGAGTTCTTCGCGGGACAAAATGCGCCCGGCATTGGCCACCAGCAGCCACAACAGGTCGAACTCGGCGCTGGTCAGCTCGATGCCGTCATTGTTCAGCCAGGCTTCACGCAGGGCGTTGTCCACCACCAAGGGGCCGAATTGCAGGCGGCGCTGGTTCTCCACGGCAACCGGTTCGGTCGGTTCGCTACGCCGCAGCAGGGCCTGGATGCGTGCCAGCAACAGGCGCGGGCGCACGGGTTTGCACACGTAATCGTCGGCCCCCATGTCCAGGCCCAGCACCTGGTCCATGTCATCGGTACGCGCGGTGAGCATCAGGATCACCCCGTCATAGCGCTGGCGCACCTTGCGGCAGATGCTCAAGCCGTCTTCGCCGGGCAGCATCAGGTCGAGGATCACCAGGTCCGGCTGTTCGGCGATGATGCGCGCCGCCGCCAGGGCGCCATCGCCTTCCACGGACACCTGCAGGCCATTGCTCTCCAGATACTCACGGGTCAATTCGGCCAGTCGCTGGTCGTCTTCGACTATCAATACCTGCCAGGCTTCTTGCTCCACGGGTGACCTCAATGTCTGTCATAAAAGGCGGGCATGATCTGGGTAACTGCGTAGCCCGATACGGTCGATTGTAGCCACGGGCCAGCCCTCAAACACAAGCCGGGAAATCCATTCGGTGATCGCGTTTTTTTGTGATAGGGTTCGCGCCCTTCGAAAATGGGCAGGTTGTTTTAAGCCCGAAACAATTAATGACAAACGGCGTAATCCAGCAGCAATGCGGCCTACACGCCCATTCAACCTTTCTTACACATTTTACCCACAGCGTTATCCACAGGTTACTGCGTTGCTAACCCCTCAAAAACGCATTATCTTGTACCTCGGCACTGAATAAGACCCTACATGTGGGGTTTTTCAAGAAAGCGCCCAACCACACAAGTGGCAAGAAATTCAAGCGTTTTATTGCTACCGCAGCATGGAACCAACCGATTTTCAGTAGACCAAACCGCTCACGCGGATGGCAGCTGTTTCCCATCCCCGATATGGAAAACGGTACGGGTGTTGCAGGAAGAGCCTGGCACTCGCAATCAAATATAGAACGTGGAGACAACCCCCCATGCAAACCGACACAACTCGCGAGAACCCGCAAGGCTCCGTGCAGCAGGCCGCCGATTCGAACCTGGATCTGTCAGCCACCGCACCCGGCCAATTGCGTGTGATCAAGCGTAACGGCACTGTCGTCCCTTACACCGATGACAAAATCACCGTCGCCATCACCAAAGCGTTTCTTGCAGTTGAGGGCGGCACCGCTGCTGCCTCGTCGCGCATCCACGACACCGTTGCCCGCCTGACCGAACAAGTCACCGCGACCTTCAAGCGTCGCATGCCTTCGGGCGGCACCATCCACATCGAAGAAATCCAGGACCAGGTCGAACTGGCCCTGATGCGTGCCGGCGAGCAGAAAGTTGCCCGCGACTACGTGATCTACCGTGATGCCCGCTCCAAGGAGCGCGCTGTACGTGCCCCGGCTGAAGAAGCCGCCGTACAGGCTCACCCATCGATCCGCATCACCCTGGCCGACGGCACTTTTGCGCCGCTGGACCTGGGTCGCCTGAACACCATCATCACCGAGGCCTGCGAAGGCCTGGAAGAAGTCGACGGTGACCTGATCCAGCGCGAAACCCTGAAGAACCTGTACGACGGCGTGGCCCTGACCGACGTCAACACCGCCCTGGTGATGACCGCCCGTACCCTGGTTGAACGCGAGCCGAACTACTCGTTCGTGACCGCGCGCCTGCTGATGGACACCCTGCGTGCCGAAGGCCTGGGCTTCCTGAAAGTCGCCGACAGCGCCACCCACCACGAAATGGCCGACCTGTACGCCAAGGCCCTGCCTGCCTACATCGCCAAGGGTATCGAATTCGAATTGCTGAACCCGATCCTGGCCACCTTCGACCTGGAAAAACTCGGCAAGGCGATCAACCACGAGCGTGACCAGCAGTTCACCTACCTGGGCCTGCAGACCCTGTACGACCGTTACTTCATCCACAAGGACGGTATCCGCTTCGAACTGCCGCAAGTGTTCTTCATGCGCGTGGCCATGGGCCTGGCGATTGAAGAGAAGCAGAAAGAAGACCGTGCCATCGAGTTCTACAACTTGTTGTCGTCCTTCGACTACATGTCGTCGACCCCAACCCTGTTCAACGCCGGCACCCTGCGTCCACAGCTGTCCAGCTGCTACCTGACCACCGTGCCGGATGACCTGTCGGGCATCTACCACGCGATCCACGACAACGCCATGTTGTCCAAATTCGCCGGCGGCCTGGGCAACGACTGGACCCCGGTGCGTGCACTGGGTTCGTACATCAAGGGCACCAACGGCAAGTCCCAGGGCGTTGTGCCCTTCCTGAAAGTCGTGAACGACACCGCCGTTGCGGTCAACCAGGGCGGCAAGCGCAAAGGCGCTGTATGTGCCTACCTGGAAACCTGGCACATGGACATCGAAGAGTTCATCGAGCTGCGCAAGAACACCGGTGATGATCGTCGTCGCACCCACGACATGAACACCGCCAACTGGATCCCTGACCTGTTCATGAAGCGCGTCTTCGATGACGGCAAATGGACCCTGTTCTCGCCATCCGAAGTCCCGGACCTGCACGACCTGACCGGTAAAGCCTTCGAAGAGCGCTACGAGTACTACGAAGCCCTCACCGAATACCCAGGCAAGGTCAAGCTGTTCAAGACCATCCAGGCCAAAGACCTGTGGCGCAAAATGCTGTCCATGCTGTTTGAAACCGGCCACCCATGGCTGACCTTCAAAGACCCGTGCAACCTGCGCAGCCCGCAGCAGCACGTGGGCGTGGTCCACAGTTCGAACCTGTGCACCGAGATCACCTTGAACACCAACAAGGACGAGATCGCCGTTTGCAACCTGGGCTCGATCAACCTGCCGAACCACATCGTCAACGGCAAGCTGGACACCGCCAAGCTGGAGCGCACCGTCAACACCGCAGTACGCATGCTCGATAACGTGATCGACATCAACTACTACTCGGTGCCACAGGCGCAGAACTCCAACTTCAAGCACCGTCCAGTGGGCCTGGGCATCATGGGCTTCCAGGACGCGCTGTACCTGCAGCACATTCCTTACGGTTCGGATGCTGCGGTCGAGTTCGCCGACAAGTCCATGGAAGCGGTCAGCTACTACGCGATCCAGGCTTCCTGCGACCTGGCCGACGAGCGCGGCGCCTACGAGACGTTCCAGGGTTCGCTGTGGTCCAAGGGCATCCTGCCGCTGGATTCGCAACAGATCCTGATCGAAGCCCGTGGCCAGAAGTACATCGACGTTGATCTGAACGAAACCCTGGACTGGGCGCCGGTACGTGCCCGCGTGCAGAAAGGTATTCGCAACTCCAACATCATGGCCATCGCACCGACCGCCACCATCGCCAACATCACCGGCGTATCGCAGTCGATCGAACCGACCTACCAGAACCTGTATGTGAAATCGAACCTGTCGGGCGAATTCACCGTGATCAACCCGTACCTGGTTCGCGACCTGAAAGCCCGCGGCCTGTGGGACTCGGTCATGATCAACGACCTGAAGTACTACGACGGTTCCGTGCAGCAGATCGAGCGCATCCCGCAAGAACTCAAAGAGCTCTACGCGACGGCCTTCGAAGTGGACACCAAGTGGATCGTTGACGCCGCCAGCCGTCGCCAGAAGTGGATCGACCAGGCCCAGTCCCTGAACCTCTACATCGCCGGCGCTTCGGGCAAGAAGCTGGACGTGACCTACCGCATGGCGTGGTACCGTGGCCTGAAAACCACTTACTACCTCCGCGCCCTGGCCGCGACCAGCACCGAGAAGTCGACCATCAACACCGGTAAGCTGAACGCTGTTTCCAGCGGTGGCAACCACGGTGATGATTCGGTGCTTGCAGCGCCAGCCGGCCCGGCGCCAGTGCCAAAGGCCTGCGCGATTGACGAGCCGGATTGCGAAGCTTGCCAATAAGCTGAGGCAGTTCCGGGTTTAATCACCCGGAACTGAAAAAACCCCGATATACCCCGGATTCACTGGGGTTTATCGGGGGTTTTTATTGGCCAGGACGAAAGACCGGAACCTCAGAACAACACGGTCGCCATACCCGACTGGGGCACCCCACCGCGTCGACCCCACAACTCAATTCGACCATCGATCACCGCCATCGAATGGCCTCCGTACTCCACCGTCCCCACCTTGCTGCTTCTCAAATCAGAGTCTGTCGCCGGCCTGTAGTGCCCCTTAAGACCCAAGCGGTTTAGCCCCTCGCGCGAGCCCTCACCATCATTGAGGCTGTTCATTGCAGCCTGGAAGCTTCGCCCCGCCGTGCCATCGTTGTTTTCCATCTGTGCCCGCTTCGCGCTCGCTGCATACATGAAGTTGGCGTCCGTGATCATCTGCGGATCATCTCCCTTGAAACGAGCTTGAGTGGCAGCCTGCCTCAATTCATCTTTAGTAAAAGAAACCTTGACCCCATCTCGCATGGTCACGTCATAGCCACTGCCCGTCTCCCTCACCTCTTTGAACACGTCGGTGGGTTTCTGCCCGAACTGCATCATCGCGGCCTTGATTGACGAAACAGTCACGCAGTTTCCATCAGGCCCCTGGCTGAATCCGCTCCAGATATTGTCTGGCTTTTTACCTGGGTTACTGTTGTCAGGTTTGTAGTTGAAATATTTAGCACCCTCGGTAATGGGCTTGTTGCTCATGACGTCGGCGGGCCCAAAGCCTTGCGGGTTGACTCTATTGCCGCCTCCGCCTCCTCCACCCCCTCCGCCTCCACGTGGAGAGGGTGCTGGAGAGGGCGGCTCCAAAGGCGAATCATCTGGAAATAGATCCGGAAACAGGGCCTTCAGCCACGCCCACCAGGCATCAGCCTTATCTTTCTTCAGCTCCTCAAGGACCTCCTTGAATTTCTCGTCACCCAGCTCCCCTCGTACTTTATTCAGCTTGTCACGCAGATCCCGTACGACCTGGCTCTTTGACGTTTTCTCGGCATCTTCAATTTCTTTGAGCAACTGACTGATAGCTTGTTTATTGGACCCTACGTCCTGCGTTGTAGTGTCCGAACGACGTGCATCTACCGGGTAACTCCCACCCCAGGCAACGTTGCGACGTGCACCTCCAGCCTCTTGGGCGGATGCTGACGAACTCCACATACCAAACCCTCCCCATATGATCCAAACGGCCTACGCCTGAATGAGTGGAAGGAGCGATGTGATACGTTCCGGTAGTCGCGCGTCATCCCCTGACTACAGCAACGGTGGGAAAGGTCCTAAGGCCAAATGACACGCAAAAAAAAGCCCCTCTTTCGAGGGGCTTTCTATAGAGCACTACCGCATCACGTCATCTGAATGATGGTCTGCATGATGGTGCTCTGGGTGGAGATGGTCTTGGCGTTCGCCTGATAGTTGCTCTGGGCCTTGATCAGGTCTACCAGCTCGTTGGTCAGGTTGACGTTGGAGTTCTCCAGTGAGTTGGCCACGATCGAACCCAGGGTGCCCGCTTGCGGGGTGTCGTAACCTGGCTGGCCCGAAGCGAAGGTCTCTCTCCAGGAGGTACCGCCGGCAGGCTGCAGGCCTTGTTCGTTGTTGAAGCTGGCCAGGGAGATCTGGCCGATGGCCTTGCTCTGCTGGTTGCTGAACGTTGCGAACAGTACGCCGTTACCGTCGATTTTCAGGCCGGTGATCTGGCCGGTGGCATAGCCATCGGTGACCGGTGGGTTGCGGTAGGTGGCCGAGTTGTACTGGGTGATGTTGGCCATGTTGACCGCGATACCGGTCGGGTTGGCATTGGCGCCGTTGGCCTTCCACACACCATCAGTCACAGTTCCAGGGACCCAACCGGTGATGGTCAGGGTCTTGTCGGACACACCGCCGGTCACGACACTGGTCAGCTTGCCATTGCCATCAAAGGTCAGTGCCGACGGTACTGGCGGGGTCGACGGAGTGCCGGTTGGCGCCGAACCGTTAGGGTTGCGGCCATCGATCAGGGTGTAGGCGTTCCACTTGTTACCGTCGGTTTTCACCAGGTACTGCACCATCGGGTGCGCGTTACCCTGGGAGTCGTACAACGTGGTGCTGTACTGAGTGGTAAAGGTGCTGGTGTCGTTCGGGTTGAACGGCTTGGCCGTCTGGTCGATCACCGGCTCCGAGGAGTTCAGGTTACTGGTGGAATCTACCTTGGTGGACGCCTTGGGCGGCAGGTTCGACAGGTTCAGTTGCAGGTCGGTCAGGCCGCCTTTGATGATCTTGCCGTCCGCATCCGCCGCATAGCCTTGCAGGCGCGAAGTCCCGGTGTTGTTGGTGATGTAGCCGTCTTTGTCGGCACGGAAGGCACCGCTACGGGTGTATTCCAGCGAACCGTCGCTGCCCTTCTGCACGAAGAAGCCGCCGCCCTGGATCGCCATGTCCAGGATACCGCCGCTACCATTGACGTCGCCCTGGGTGAACTGCTGGGACACGGCCGCCAGGTTCACACCGTTGCCGATGCTGTTCTGGCCGGTGCCCAGTTTGGAGGCGGCGTAAATGTCCGCGAACTCCGCACGGGACGACTTGAAGCCCGTGGTCGCCACGTTGGCGATGTTGTTGCCGGTCACGTCCAGTTGTTTGTTGGCCGCATAGAGCCCGCTAAGGCCGATATTAAAAGACATGTTTCTCTCCCTCTGCCGTATTTAGCCGGCTCTATGTACCGATAGTCTGAATTTGCGACAGCTTGACGCTGCCCATGCCGCCTGCCAGGTTCAGCAGCATTTCGCCGCCGGTCTTGCTCAAGGTCACGCTCGTTACCGTTGCCGGCAGCGAAGTGCTCAGGGCGACGGCATCACCCTTGTCGTTCTTGGTGGTGGCATTGAAGGTGTAGGTGCCCGCAGGAGCGACCTCACCCTTGTCGTTTTTGCCATCCCAGATAAAGCTCTGGGTACCGGCGCTCTGGGCCCCCATTTCGATGGTGCGCACCACATTGCCGTCTTTGTCAGTGATCTTGACGGAGACATTGCCGGTCGCCGCTGTGACATCCACCGATCCGGTCATGCTCTTGCTGGTATCAACCATGGCCTTGTCGGTCTGGATGATGATCGAGCGCCCGACCAGCGACGACGCCTGCAGCGCTTGCGACGAGCTGAAGTTGCTGGAGATCGCATTCACCGAATCATTCAGGGTGTTGATGCCTTCCAGGCTGCTGAACTGCGCCAGCTGGGCCACGAACGCGCCGTTGTCTTGCGGCGACAGCGGGTTCTGGTTTTTCAGTTGGGTGACCAACAGCTGCAAGAATGCATCCTTGCCCAGCGATTGTTTGCCCGTGGCCTTATTGGCAGCATCAGTGACGCTGCTGTTGTCCTGGGCAGTTTTGACCTTGGAATTGAAAAGGTCCTGGACTGGCGTGTTGTTACTCGTATCAACGATGGCCATTATTTGGCGCCCCTTATCACTGACCCAGGGTCAGGACCTTCTGCATCATGGTTTTGGCAGTGTTCATCATTTCCGCATTGGTCTGGAACGAGCGGCTGGCGGAAATCATGTCGGCCATTTCCTCGACCACGTTGACGTTCGGGTAATAGACATAACCCTTTTCGTTCGCGGCGGGATGGTTGGGTTCGTAGCGGGCTTCAAGGTTGCTCTGGTCTTCGACCACACCCAGCACTTGCACGCCGGAGCCTGCGGCCCCCTGGTCCTGGAACAACGAATCACTGCCACCTGCCTGGCCGCCCTGGAACATGGTGGCGAACACCGGGTGACGGGCGCGGTAAGTCTGGTCAATGCTCGAAGACACGGTCTCGGCGTTGGCGATGTTACTGGCGACGGTGTTCAAGCGCGTGGTCTGCGCGCTCATGCCACTGCCGGCAATATTGAAAACACTGGACAGGGACATGGCTTACTCTCCACGCAGGGCTGACATCAGCCCTTTGAATTTGCTGTTAAGCAGGGTGAAGCTGGCCTGGAAGTTCACCGAGTTCTCGGCGTAGGCCGATTGCTCCAGCTGCGCGTCGACGGTGTTCTGGTCGATCGACGGCTGCATCGGCGTGCGATACAGCAGCGACTCGTCACCATTGCTCAGGCCTTGCGCTTCGATATGACGGCTGTTGGTCATGTTCAAGGCGAAGGTGCCGTTCTTGGTCTTGTCCTGCTGTGCAGCGAGCACGGCGGAGAAGTCCAAATCCCGAGCCTTGTAGTTCGGGGTGTCGGCGTTGGCAATGTTGTTGGCCAGGACTTCGGCACGCTGGGCGCGGAAGCCCAGGGCTTGTTCGTGGATACCGAGCGCTTTATCGAAGCTGATGCTCATGGTGGAAACCTTTAAGGGCTGACCTGCTGTTCGTTAACTGGGTTATAGCAAGGTGCATGCCAATCTACTGAAGGCCAGTAAATCAAGGGCTTGAGGGGAGATTGCCGGGTGGCAATGCCAGAAAAGCGGCAAACGCTTTCCGCGTGGCGCCAGTAAAGCGGCAATGGGGGTTGCCGCTATTGGGAGGGTTGCCGCAAAACAAATGTGGGAGCGGGCTTGCTCGCGAATGCGGTGGAGCAGTCAACTTATCTATGACTGACAGACCTTATTCGCGAGCAAGCCCGCTCCCACATTTAGGTTTGCGTACTATTTGGCCTGGTAAATGATCCCAGGGCTGCACTGCACCATCTGATAATGGTCCGGCAGACCATTTAGCGCTTCCGAAGCGCCGAGGAACAGATAGCCGCCGCGCTTGAGCGTGCCATGGATGCGCAGCAGGATGTCTTTCTTCACTTCGGCCGAGAAGTAGATCAGCACGTTGCGGCAGAACACCATGTCGAACTTGCCCAGGCTGGCGTAGCTGTCGAGCAGGTTGAACGAGCGAAACTCCACACGGTTCTTGATCGGCGCCTTGACCGCCCAACGCCCAGCCCCTTTCGGGTCGAAGTAACGTTGCAGGCGTTCCTGGGACAAACCACGGCCCAGGGCCAGGCTGTCGTACTCGCCGGTCTTGCAATTGGTGAGCATGGTGCCGGAGAGGTCGGTGGCGACGATTTGCGCTCCGGCCTTCAACTGGCCCATGTTAGTCCGCTCGAACTCATCGATGGACATCGAAATCGAGTAGGGCTCCTGCCCCGAAGAGCAGGCGGCCGACCAGATCCGCAGGCGCTGGCCCGGGCTGGCCTTGATAGCCTCCGGCAGCACTTTGTTCTTGAGCACTTCAAAGGGGTAGGTGTCACGAAACCACAGGGTTTCGTTGGTGGTCATGGCATCGACCACCATCTCCTTGAGCCCGCTGCGCGGCTGCCCCTGGATGCGCTGAACCAGCTCACCCAACGACTTGATGCCCTGCTGCTCCATCAGTTTGTTGAGACGGCTGGATACCAGGTACTGCTTGTTTTCACCGAGCAATATGCCACAGGCTTTTTCCAGGAAGACCCGGAACTGCTCGAAATCCAAATTACCCGTAGACAATGATACCGCCTCTTAAATCGTGTGACCGCCAGGGGAAATGCCCCCTAGCCGTGATCTGCTGCCTTGATCCGGTCGACTACCCGGGATGCCAGGTCATCAGGACGGAATTTGGCCAGGAAGTCATCGGCACCGACCTTCTTGACCATCGCCTGGTTGAATACCCCCGACAACGAAGTATGCAGGATGATGTGCAATTTTTGCATGCGTGGATCGTTGCGTATCTCGGCCGTGAGGGTGTAGCCGTCCATTTCCGGCATCTCGATGTCGGAGATCATCATCAAGAATTCTTCTTCCGGCTTCTTGCCGTCGTCCACCAGCTTGCGCAGGTAATCCAACGCTTGGCGACCGTCGTTGAGGGCCACTACCTCCACGCCGACGGTCTGCAGGCAACGGGTCACCTGTTTACGCGCCACCGAGGAGTCGTCCACCGTCAGCACCCGCAGGGAAACGGCCTTGTGCGCGGTTTCGGCGTCCACCACCCCCACGGAAATCGTTTCCGAGGTCGGCGCCACTTCGGCGAGGATCTTCTCCACGTCGATGATTTCCACCAACTGGTTATCCACCCGTGTCACCGCCGTGAGGTAGTGATCGCGACCGGTGCCCTTGGGCGGCGGATGGATCTCTTCCCAGTTCATGTTGACGATGCGCTCCACCGAGCGCACCAGAAAACCCTGGGTCTTGGTGTTGTACTCGGTAATGATAACGAACGGGCTCTCACGGTCCTGCAATCCTGCCGAACCCGTGGCCAGGGCCAGGTCAAGAATCGGGATCGTCGCACCACGGATGTTGGCAACGCCACACACCACCGGGCTGGACTTGGGCATGATCGTCAACTTGGGGCATTGCAGCACTTCCCGCACCTTGAACACGTTGATGCCATACAGCTGCTTGCCATCCAGGCGAAAAAGCAACAACTCCAGGCGATTCTGCCCTACCAGCTGTGTGCGCTGGTTTACTGAATCCATTACTCCTGCCATGCCTTGACTCCCACGCTGAACCTTTGGCCATACCTATAAGGGCAGTGACGCGCACCAACGCTAAACGGCACGGCCTTTGCTATTTATTGGTCATGGATATTAAAACGACAGTTTCCCGACGCCCCATCCTGACACGGTTTCGCAGATTGCTCTGCGCACCGCTGGTGTTGCTTGCCCTAGGCCTGGGCACTACGGCCCGTGCGGACAACGTCACCTTGCCTGATCTACTTATCGGCGTCACCCAAGGCTTTCTTGAGTTCACTGTAGAAGATTATCTGGCGACCACCCAGACACCGGGGCGTTATGAAATCCAGGTCAACCAACTGGACCCGCGCTTGCGCATGCCAAAGTGCGACAAGGAATTGACAGCCACCCTGGAAAGCCCCGCTCAGCCGATTGGCCGGGTGACGGTCAAGGTGCGCTGCGACGGCGCCTCGCCCTGGACGGTGTTCGTGCCGGCCCAGGTGAAGCTGTTCCGTGATGTAGTGGTAGTGGCTCGCCCACTCAAGCGCACCGGGATCATCGATTTTGAGGACGTTGTACTACGCGAACGCGACATCAGCATGATCAGCCAGGGCTACCTGACGTCCCTCGACCAGGCCATCGGGCAAAAATTGACCCGACCAGTGGTCACTGACCAAGTCCTCACTCTGGTGCATCTTGAGCAAGCGGAGGTGATTCGCAAGGGCGACCAAGTGGTGATTTCCGCCAGCAGCGGTGCGCTTCAAGTGAAGATGCCGGGGGAAGCGCTGTCCAACGGCGGCATGAGCGAACAGATTCGCGTCAAGAACCTCAATTCCAACCGCGTGATCAAAGCGCGGGTGACAGCCCCAGGGCAAGTCGAGGTCGCGTTATAGATTACTGGTACAGGACGCTGGGTTTTCCTACACTGTGCATGAGAAGTGCCGTGCGGAGATTTATTGTCATTCGCGCCTAAAGTTTGTCCGGGTATGGCCGAAAACATGGCAAGCGTCCAAATACCCAGAGGTTTTTTGATCATGGTCATCGATTTCAGTCGTTTAAATAACACCCCGACCACGTCGGCCCCTACGCGAGCTACTGGCACCAAGGACAGCGTAGAAGCCAAGGCCCAGCCACTGCCTGCCAAGGCGGAACAGGCCAGCGCCAGCCAGAGCGGGGAATCCGTACACCTGAGCAATGAGGCTCAACAGTTGCAGAAGGTCACTGACTCGCTGCGCGATCAACCGGTGGTCAATAAAGCCCGTGTGGCCGAATTGAAACAGGCAATCGCCGATGGCAGCTATCAAGTCGACAGCAACCGTGTAGCCAGCAAGCTGCTTAATTTCGAAGCCGAGCGCTAGGCAAAGGCCTGCGCCGGGCTTTTGGACGCTTAAACCCCAAGGCCAGCCATGCATCACGACGAAAATCTGCTTCAACTGATCATTGATGATCTAGCGCCGACACAACAGCTGCTCGAGCTGCTCAGGGAGGAATCCCTGGCCCTCTACGGCCGAGACATGCCCCTGTTGGAAGAAATCCTGGCGCGCAAGCAATCGCTGATTGTCCTGCTGGAACAGCACGGCAAGAAACGCAGCCAGATCCTGACCAGCCTGGGCCTGCCGGCAGACCATGACGGCCTGGCACAGTTGGCCAGCCACTCCACGGTTGGCGATCAATTGCTGGCCCAGAGCAAAGAACTCAATCAATTGCTCACCCAGTGCCAGGAAGCCAACCTGCTCAACGGTCAGTCGATCCAGCTTCAGCAAGCCACGACCGCCAACCAGTTGCGCATACTTCACGGCGGCGAGCCCCCGGCGCTTTACAACGCTCAAGGCTCCACCTCGCGCCTGGTCAAGCCAAGCACCCGCAGCCAAGCCTGACGCCGGATTACAGCGCGACCTATCCAAGGCGCGCCACATACTGGCAAAATGCCCGCTCTTGCGTGTAGTCGTATTTTGTCTGGAGATGGAAGAACCGTGTTCAACGCCCTTAATGCGGAAGATGCTCCGCAGCCACCCAAGGTCCTCACCACCCCTCTGGAAATCGCCAGCACTTTGCGGATGCTGCAAGACAGCCATGACCCGCTGATCATCACCTTCCATGAACGCAGCCAGCGCTTCCAGAGCTACCTGGTGGACGTCAATCGGGACAGCGGCACCCTGGCCCTGGATGAAATGATCCCCCGTGACGGCGAACGCTACCTGGAAAACGGTGAACCCTTCCGCATCGAAGGCTTCCACGAGGGTGTACGCGTTGCCTGGGAAAGCAACGGCAGCCTGAGCATCAGCGAAAAGGACGGCCACCGCATCTACACCGGCAACATGCCCGACGAAGTGGTCTACCATCAGCGCCGCAATGCCTTCCGCGCCGCCTTGAAGCTGGCACAACTGGTCAACATCGAGCTGGGTGGCGAGAAGCTCAAGGCGCCTATCAGCGGCAAGCTGCTGGATATTTCCGCCACTGGCTGCAAATTGCGCTTTGAAGGGGATATCTCCGAGCGACTGCAACTGGGCCAGGTCTATGACCGTTTTATCGCCGCCCTGCCCTTTGGCAGCATGACCACCGCTGTCGAACTGCGTTACCTGCATTTCGAAGAGAAGATCAACACGACCTTCGCCGGCGTGCGCTTCCACAACATGAGCGGCTTGGTGCAGCGCCAGGTCGAGCGGTTCGTGTACCAACTGCAACGCGAAGCACGTCGCTTCGACAAAGACGACGATTTTTAACACTTAACGATCGCGGCAAAAAAAACGGGCAGATCCTGATGGGATCTGCCCGTTTTGCATTCAGGGGCGCGCCCTGCTCAAGTCGTGAGGATGCTCGTCTGGCCCCACAGGCTCAGGCGGCCCGACAAAGGGTGGCTCCTCCACTTCTGGGGCCGGCTCGGCTTCCGGCTCAGGTTCCGGGACCGCAGTTTGCATTTGCTCCTGCACCACCGCCTCATCCACCCGCGGATCAAGTGCCGCTACCAACGGCGAGCTGGACATGCTGTCGGGCATCGCCACGTGGTGCAACGGTGCATCGTCCACCTGATGCAGGTTGGTCACCGCTTTGGGCCGAATACGCCACACCAGGATCAACGCACACAGGCTGAAAAACGCATACAGCATCTGGCTGCCGAACAGCTTCATCACCACACCGGCGAGCAACGGCCCGATACTGGCGCCGACGCCGTAGGTCACCAGCAGCATGGCCGTGAGCGATACACGGCGATCACCTTCCACATGGTCGTTGGAGAACGCTACCGCCAGCGGATAAAGACAGAACTGCACCAGGGAGCAGACGAAGCCCGCGACAAACAGCACTTCCAGCGGCACCTGGGTCAATATCGCCAGCGGCAACGCCGCCACTGCAAGGCACAGGGCAAAGCAGCGGATCAGCAGCGCGCGATCATAGCGGTCCGACAGCCAGCCCAATGGCCACTGCACCACCAGCCCGGCAAAAATGCAGCTACCCATGAACAGGCCCACTTGCTCGGTGGTCAAGCCCTGTTGAGAAGCGTACAGCGGCGCCAGACCGTAGAACGAGCCGACGATCAACCCCGCCCCAAGCACAGTACTCAGCGACTGCGGCACGCGCTTGATAAAGAAGCGCGGCTCCATCGGCGCAGGATGCAGAGGCGCCGGGTGAATCCGTCGCGTCATGGCCACCGGCACCAGGCACAGGGCAAAGCACAGCGCGACCAGCATCAGCAATTCAAGACCGAGCTGAGGGTGCATGACCAGGATCAGTTGGCCGAGCACCAGGCCCAGGTAGGACGCGATCATATAGCCGCTGAACACCACACCACGCTGCTTGGCGTCGGCCTGCTCATTGAGCCAGCTCTCGATGACCATGTACTGGCACATCATGCCCAGGCCCACGATTACCCGCAGCACGATCCAGGCCGGCAACCAGTCGACCAGGCCGTGGCCCAACACCGCCGCGCCGACGATCCCGGCACAGGTGGCGTAAGCACGAATATGCCCGACCCGGGCAATCAGGCGGTGCCCGATCTTGCCGCCCAGAACCAGGCCAAAATAGTTGGCCGCCATCAGCGCACCGACCCACAGGCTGTCGACGTGGTCGGCCGCCAGGCGCAATGCCAGATAAGTACTGAGCAGGCCGGAGCCGATCAGCATCATCAAGGAGGCGAAATAAAGGGCTCGAAAAGATTTCCAGATCTGGCGCATCGGCGTTCCGAGCGGCTCCTTGCGGTGAGAGACAGGGCTATCGGCATGATAGTCCGGGGTAACTGGGTCCGGACAGGCGGTAGGCGCTGTTTCCGGGGATTATTTTGCTTAAAGACTCAGACGCTGTCCGGCTGCTCGCGGGATACACAGATTGCTATAAATACACGATGCCAGTGGTGTGAACCCAGAACCCAGGCAAGGTTCGACTCATCTTCGGAAAGCGCCCACAAAAAAGCCCCGCCAGAAGGAACTGTGCGGGGCCTTGTATCTGGTGTCCCAGGGCCGGTTCGAACGGCCAACCTTCCCCTTAGGAGGGGGATGCTCTATCCAATTGAGCTACTGGGACAAATGACAGCCGTCGCGCTGTGAGTGTGGCGACGGACGGCGTGCATGTTAACGGCCGAGGTGGGTTTTGTCATGTCGTCCGTGGGCTTTTTGAGTGTAGGCCGATAACTGCCTGATTAATCGTGAGTCGGCCCCGGAAACACGGGCCCTTGAACCTATCGTGCAAAATGCACTCCACCAAAACGCCACCATTGCAAATTGCAACCTTTCAGTGCTTTAAAGTAGACTCAACTATCTGATTTTATTGAGTTATTAGATTGGCACGACACCTGCAACAGTTCTCCTACAAACCCAATAAGCCACGGCGTTAAGCGGAGAACATGACCATGAACAGTGCCCTTCTGTTAGCCCTCAACACCGTAGCCTTGGCTGCATTGCTGATGTTTCACTTTCAATCGACTGGCAGCAACGATCCTGCACAGATCAGCCAGGCAGTGCCCCATCACTTGCAACAACGCCCGCAACTGGCGGTGATGACACCGACCGCGCAATCGCCTGTACGCCTGACCCAAGACACTCAGTCCGCACCCGCTTCTGAACACTGGGTTTTCTGAGGAACCTCTGATGAACAAATTTGCCTGGCTGTTTTTGTGCCTGACCGCCCTAACAGGCATTCTGGGCTTGAACGCCGAACCCTCAGACAGCCAAACGACGGCCTTCATTGCCAGCGGCGTGTTCGCCAGCCTATCGCTGCTCACCTTGATCATGGGTCGACGCATCAAATTCGATCCAGTCCTGCGCTAACGCCCTGCCTCTCCCCCTACCTTATGTCGCCTCAGCCTCGCTAATCGGCAAATTGCCACTAGTCTTAAAGTTAAGGGCAAAAGGCCACTTTGCTATAGGATGTGCGGCCTCAAACCCTGTGGTGGCATGGACTTAAGGGAAGTTCCCGTGAAGCTTCACGGGTGGCAAAGTTTTCCAACCAGTCCGCAAAAATGCAAATGAGTGCTGGCATAAAGCCTTTAGGCAGTTCAATATTTGTCACAGAATTGACGCCAAGGAAATGTCAAATCTGAGGCATGATGCGGCCTCTTTGCAATTCAGGTTGAACTTTGGTCGTGAGCCTTGTCTTAACACTCATCTTGCGGCCAATTCCAAAAACCGCTCCCCTGAACTAACCGGTTAAATATATGCGCCCATTGAAACAGGCAATTTATTCCAGCCGTACGGCTGACAAGTTCGTCGTACGTCTGCCAGACGGAATGCGGGAACGCATTGCCGAGGTGGCTCGCAATCATCACCGCAGCATGAACTCCGAAATCATCGCGCGCCTGGAACAAAGCCTCATTCAGGAAGGTGCGCTGGGCGACGAGTTGAGCATGCGCCTGGACAGCCCCGAGCTGTCGCTGCACGAACGCGAACTGCTGCAGCGTTTTCGTCAGCTCTCCCACCGCCAGCAAAATGCTCTCGTCTCGCTTATCGCGCACGACGTTGAGGCGGCCGCAGAAGCCAATTGATTTGCAACTGAAAGCCGAAGCCAGCCATGTGCTGGCTTTTTTTTGCATGCCATTCGGGAAAAGGGTGTGAAGCGGGGGCAGATTTGCCCCCGCTGGATGGAATCAGAGCAGGAAGATCGTTGCCAAGCCGAGGAAGATGAAGAAGCCACCACTGTCGGTCATGGCCGTGATCATCACACTGGCGCCCATTGCCGGGTCGCGTCCAAGGCGGGCCAGGGTCATCGGGATTAACACCCCCATCAGCGCGGCCAACAGCAGGTTGAGGGTCATGGCGGCGGTCATCACCACGCCGAGCGACCAACTGCCATACAGCAAGTAGGCCACCACACCGATCACGCCACCCCACACCAGGCCGTTGATCAGGCCGACCGCCAACTCTTTGCGCAGCAGGCGCGACGAGTTCGCCGTACTCACTTGGTCCAGCGCCATGGCACGCACAATCATGGTAATCGTCTGGTTACCCGAGTTGCCGCCGATCCCGGCCACAATCGGCATGAGCGCTGCGAGCGCCACCAGCTTCTCGATCGAACCTTCGAACAGTCCAATAACCCGCGACGCGATGAAGGCAGTGATCAGGTTAATGGCCAGCCACGCCCAACGGTTATGCAGGGAACGCCAAACCGAGGCAAAAATATCTTCCTCTTCACGCAAACCTGCCATGTTGAGGACTTCGGTCTCACTCTCTTCACGAATCAGGTCGACCATTTCATCGATGGTCAAACGACCGATCAGCTTGCCGTTCTTGTCCACCACCGGCGCCGAGATCAAGTCATAACGCTCAAACGCCTGAGCAGCCTCGTACGCGTCTTCATCCGGATGGAAACTCACCGGGTCGCTGGCCATGACGTCGGCCACTTTCTTCTCAGGGTCGTTGACCAGCAGGCGCTTGATCGGCAACACGCCTTTGAGAATGCCTTCGTAATCGACCACGAACAGCTTGTCGGTATGACCCGGCAACTCTTTGAGACGACGCAGGTAACGCAAGACCACTTCCAAACTGACGTCTTCGCGGATGGTGACCATCTCGAAGTCCATCAGGGCGCCGACCTGGTCCTCGTCGTAGGACAACGCGGAGCGCACACGCTCACGCTGCTGGCCATCGAGGGCTTCCATCAGCTCATGGACAACATCACGGGGCAGTTCGGGGGCCAGGTCAGCCAGTTCGTCGGCGTCCATCTCCCTGGCCGCCGCCAAGAGCTCGTGATCGTCCATGTCGGCGATCAGGGTTTCACGGACCGAGTCGGATACTTCGAGCAGGATGTCGCCGTCGCGATCGGCCTTGACCAACTGCCAGAGGGTCAGTCGATCGTCCAGCGGCAAGGCTTCGAGAATGTAGGCGACGTCGGCAGAGTGCAGGTCGTCGAGCTTGCGTTGCAGCTCAACGAGGTTTTGCCGGTGAACCAGGTTTTCGACCAGGTTGTTGTTCGGGCCATCCTGGCGATGCGTAAGGTCTTCGACCACACGCTGGCGCTGCAGCAGCTCGATGACTTGAGCCAGGCGATCCTGCAGGCTTTCTTGTGTTTTCTTTACTTCTACTTCGGTCATAGGCGAACTCCACTCCCAGCAGCGGGGCACGCCGGAAGGATCAATCAGTCAATTCATGATTGGTAAAACGGGGTACTGAGTAACTACTGGGTAAGTCCATGGAGGTATTCCACAAGCCCCGGCGGGGCTGACGGGCGCAATGATACACCGCCCGGCCACTTTAAACGTCAAAAAACTGGAAAGAACAAGCGCTTGCGAGCCAAAGCTGAGCATTGGCTGCATCTATGAACTGCGACGACGCAGTGCGGAAGGAAAACACATGGAGGCGAGAGAAAAACGAAAAATCCTACACAAACCCCAGACGGCAAAAAGCCCGCACTAGGCGGGCTTTTTGTTTGTATGGTGCACTCGACAGGATTCGAACCTGTGACCGCTCGGTTCGTAGCCGAGTACTCTATCCAGCTGAGCTACGAGTGCAGATTGTGTTTTTAGACCAGATCACAACTGGTTGTAACCGAATCACCTGCATTGCTGCAACTGACTCTTAAATGGTGCACTCGACAGGATTCGAACCTGTGACCGCTCGGTTCGTAGCCGAGTACTCTATCCAGCTGAGCTACGAGTGCATTTGTTGCCGCGCATTATAGGCCGTTCAATCTCTATGTAAAGCTATTTTTTCGTTTAGTTTCAACAACTTACCGAAAAAACCAGATTGCAACGTACTAAGCAAATAATGGCGGAGAACGGGGGATTCGAACCCCCGACACCCTTTTGAGGTGTACTCCCTTAGCAGGGGAGCGCCTTCGGCCACTCGGCCAGCTCTCCGCAACACGGGGCGTATATTAACCACGTTCATCCCCGTTTGCAAACATAAAAAACGATAAAAATTAAAGGCTTGGTTCTTCGTCCTTCTCTTTCTTGATCCGCAGGTAGATTTCCTCGCGGTGTACCGCCACCTCTTTCGGAGCGTTAACCCCGATACGCACTTGATTGCCTTTGACGCCGAGCACGGTCACGGTGATTTCGCCATCACCGATAATCAGGCTTTCTGCGCAACGACGAGTCAGAATCAGCATACCTTTCTCCTCACGCATTTCAGTTCAGGAACAACAGTCTGCAAAAAAAAGGCCTTCGACCTACAACCCAAAGGCCATAGCCCTACCGCCTAAGTATTGTCGAGCGCACGCAAAAGAACATGCGCCCTACAAAAAAAGGAAAGGCGCGGTAAACCGCGCCTTTCTGGCACTTCGTCACTCGCCCTGTCGGGCCGGAGCGTCCAGCTCAAAAGCGGTATGCAGCGCGCGTACAGCCAGTTCCAGGTACTTCTCTTCAATCACCACCGAGACCTTGATTTCCGAAGTGGAGATCATCTGGATGTTGATGCTTTCCTTGGCCAGGGCTTCGAACATACGGCTGGCAACGCCGGCATGGGAACGCATGCCCACACCCACGATCGACACCTTGGCAATCTTGGTATCGCCGACCACTTCACGGGCGCCGATTTCCTTCGCCGTGTTCTGCAGGATCCGCTCCGCCGCATCGTACTCGTTGCGGTGCACGGTGAAGGTGAAATCGGTGGTGTTATCGTGCGAAACGTTCTGCACGATCATGTCGACTTCAATGTTCGCGCCGCTGATCGGGCCCAGGATCTTGAACGCCACGCCCGGGGTGTCCGGCACGCCACGGATAGTCAGCTTGGCTTCATCACGGTTGAAAGCGATACCGGAAATGATCGGCTGTTCCATGGATTCCTCTTCATCAATAGTAATGAGGGTGCCCGGACCCTCTTTGAAGCTGTGCAATACGCGCAGCGGAACGTTGTACTTGCCGGCGAATTCCACCGCACGGATCTGCAAAACCTTGGAACCGAGGCTGGCCATTTCCAGCATCTCTTCAAAGGTGATCTTGTCCAGGCGCTGAGCCACGGACACCACACGCGGGTCAGTGGTGTAGACACCGTCCACATCGGTGTAGATCTGGCATTCATCGGCCTTGAGCGCCGCTGCCAGCGCCACGCCGGTGGTGTCCGAACCGCCACGGCCGAGGGTGGTGATGTTGCCCTGCTCGTCCACACCCTGGAAGCCCGCTACCACTACCACGCGACCGGCTTTCAGATCCGTACGGATTTTCTGATCGTCGATCTGCAGAATGCGCGCCTTGGTATGCGCGCTGTCGGTAAGGATGCGTACCTGGCTGCCAGTGTAGGACACCGCCGGCACACCGCGCTTGTTCAGCGCCATGGCCAGCAAGGCGATGGTCACCTGCTCGCCGGTGGACACGATCACGTCCAGCTCACGCGGGAGCGGCTGTTGATCACCACTGATTGCCTTGGCCAGATCGATCAGGCGATTGGTCTCGCCGCTCATCGCCGACAGCACCACCACCAGGTCGTCGCCGGCATCGCGGAATTTCTTAACCTTGTCGGCCACCTGCTCGATTCTTTCGACAGAGCCGACCGAGGTGCCTCCAAATTTCTGTACGATCAAAGCCATTTCTAAGCCGCCTCAGCCCGTAAAGGGGCGCCTAATATTCAATCAACCAGCACCGAACAGGCCCGTGACTAGATCACGGGCCGGTTAACAATGCCTTAAATACCTGCCTCGACAAATGGCACGGTCAGGGCCAGGGCTGCGTCCAGGGCACCGGCGTCGACACCACCGCCTTGCGCCATGTCCGGACGACCACCGCCCTTCCCGCCCACTGCCGCGGCGGCTTGCTTCATCAAATCACCGGCCTTGAGTTGGCCAGTCAGGTCCTTGGTTACGCCGGCAACCAGAACGACCTTATCCTCATGGACACCGCCGAGCAGGATCACTGCGCGGCCGAGCTTGTTCTTCAACTGATCGACCAAAGCCAACAGCGCCTTGCCGTCCTGACCGTCCAGGCGTGCAGCCAGGACTTTCACATCCTTGACGTCCACCGCAGAAGCCGACAGATCGTCGCCTGCCGCGCTGGCCGCCTTGGCTTGCAACTGCTCCAGCTGTTTCTCCAGCGCGCGGTTGCGCTCCAGCACAGCGGACAGTTTGTCGATCAGGTTGTCGCGGCTGCCCTTGACCAGGCTGGCCGCTTCCTTGAGTTGTTCTTCAGCCGCATTGAGGTAGGCCAGGGCCGCAGCGCCGGTGACTGCCTCGATACGACGCACACCGGACGCCACGCCACCTTCGCTGACGATCTTCAGCAGGGCGATGTCGCCGGTACGGTTGGCGTGGATACCGCCACACAGTTCTACCGAGAAATCGCCGCCCATGCTCAATACGCGCACGCTGTCGCCGTACTTCTCGCCGAACAGCGCCATGGCGCCCTTGGCCTTGGCGGTCTCGATATCGGTTTCTTCGGTTTCGACTGCGGTGTTCTTGCGAATCTCGGCGTTGACGATGTCTTCCAGGGCCTTGATCTGCTCCGGCTTGATCGCTTCAAAGTGGCTGAAGTCGAAGCGCAGGCGCTGGCTGTCGACCAACGACCCTTTCTGCTGGACGTGCTCGCCCAGTACCTGGCGCAGCGCGGCGTGCAGCAAGTGCGTGGCCGAATGGTTCAGCGAGGTGGCGTGGCGCACATCGGCGTCCACTTGCGCCTCGACCGGCGAACCGACGGTCAGGCTGCCCGACGCCAACACACCGTGGTGCAGGAACGCGCCGCCCGTCTTGGTGGTGTCGCGTACGTCAAAACGTCCGGACGAGGCTTCAAGGAAACCGCAGTCGCCGATCTGGCCACCGGACTCGGCGTAGAACGGCGTCTGGTCCAGAACCACCACGCCGTCATCCCCTTCGTTCAATACGTCGACCGACTGGCCTTCCTTATAGAGAGCAACCACTTTGGCCGCACCACGGGTGGCCTTGTAGCCGGTGAATTCGGTGGCCACGTCAACCTTGACCAGGCTGTTGTAGTCCATGCCGAACGAGCTGGCCGAACGTGCGCGCACACGCTGGGCTTCCATCTCGCGTTCGAAACCTTCCTCGTCGAGGGTCAGGTTGCGTTCACGGGCGATGTCGCCGGTCAAGTCCATCGGGAAACCGTAGGTGTCGTAGAGCTTGAACACCACGTCGCCCGGCACGACGGAGCCTTGCAGGTTGGCAAGGTCCTGTTCAAGGATCTTCAGGCCCTGTTCCAGGGTCTTGGCGAACTGCTCTTCTTCAGCTTTGAGCACGCGCTCGATATGCGCCTGGTTCTGCTTGAGTTCCGGGAAGGCTTCGCCCATCTCGGCCACCAGGGCCGCGACGATCTGATAGAAGAAGCTGCCGTTGGCACCCAGCTTGTTACCGTGACGGCAAGCACGACGGATGATGCGACGCAGCACATAGCCACGGCCTTCGTTGGACGGCAGCACGCCGTCGGCAATCAGGAAGCCGCAGGACCGGATATGGTCAGCCACGACTTTCAGCGAGGCCTGGTCTTCATTGGTGCAACCAATGGCCTTGGCCGCCGCGGCCAGCAGGCTTTGGAACAGGTCGATCTCGTAGTTGGAATGCACGTGCTGCATCACCGCACTGATCCGCTCCAGGCCCATGCCGGTATCCACCGACGGCGCTGGCAACGGATGCAACACGCCGTCGGCGGTGCGGTTGAACTGCATGAACACGTTGTTCCAGATCTCGATGTAACGGTCGCCGTCTTCCTCTGGCGAGCCCGGTGGGCCGCCCCAGATGTCGGCGCCGTGGTCGTAGAAGATCTCGGTGCAAGGGCCGCACGGGCCGGTATCGCCCATGGTCCAGAAGTTGTCGGAGGCGTATGGAGCGCCTTTGTTGTCACCGATGCGCACCATGCGCTCAGCCGGCACGCCGACTTCTTTGGTCCAAATGTCGTAGGCCTCGTCATCGCTGGCGTAGACGGTAACCCAGAGTTTTTCCTTGGGCAGCTTCAGCACGCCGGTGAGGAAGGTCCAGGCGAAGTTGATCGCGTCTTGCTTGAAATAATCGCCAAAGCTGAAGTTGCCGAGCATTTCGAAAAAAGTGTGGTGACGGGCGGTGTAGCCGACGTTTTCCAGGTCGTTGTGCTTGCCACCGGCGCGGACGCATTTCTGGCTGCTGACGGCGCGGGTGTACGCGCGCTTTTCCTGGCCCAGGAAGCAGTCCTTGAACTGGTTCATCCCCGCGTTGGTGAACAGCAGGGTTGGGTCATTGCCTGGGATCAAGGAGCTGGAGGCGACACGGGTGTGACCTTGCTCTTCGAAGAAGCGAAGGAAGGCTTCACGGATTTCTGCGCTTTTCATTAGGTTCTTCCACGGAGGCTGCGGCCAAAGGCCAGTGCGCAACATCATCAGACGGAGCGACGGCAAAGGGCCGCATTATATCGGCCCTTTGCCGGTGGTACAGCGTGTTTATACGATTGAAACGTTCAATTAGACGGTCTGCACTGTCATTTCCGCGAAAATTCGACGAATGTCTGCGCGACGCGCTCGATCTGCGCCCGACTGACATCCAAATGCGTGACCATGCGCAGGCGCGGGGCGGCGCTCAACGTGATCCCGCGTTCGGCGGCAAACGCCTTCAAGGCCTGGGCCTGGTCACCGATCTGCACATAGACCATGTTGGTCTGCACGGGCTCCACCTCATAACCGGCCTGGCGCAGGGCGTCGCCCAGCCAGTGGGCATTGGCGTGATCCTCCGCAAGACGCTGAACCTGATGATCCAAGGCGTACAACCCGGCCGCCGCCAGTGAACCGGCCTGGCGCATGCCACCACCCACCATCTTGCGCAGGCGCCGGGCCTTGGCGATCAACGCCGTGGAACCGCACAACACCGAGCCAATCGGTGCGCCCAGGCCTTTGGACAGGCACACCGACACCGAATCGAAATGTTGGGCGATCTCGCGCGCATCCACCCCCAGCTTGACCGCCGCGTTGTAGAGCCGCGCACCATCCAGATGCAGGGCCAGATCATGCTCACGGGTGAACGCCCGCGCCTTTGCCAGGTAATCCAGCGGCAATACCTTGCCTTGCATGGTGTTTTCCAGCGCCAGCAAACGGGTGCGGGCGAAATGGAAGTCGTCGGGCTTGATCGCCGCGAGCACCTGGTCCAGGTCCAGCGAACCATCGGCCTGCACTTCCAGTGGTTGCGGCTGGATCGAACCGAGCACCGCCGCGCCACCGCCTTCGTATTTGTAGGTATGGGCCTGCTGACCGACGATGTACTCCTCGCCGCGCTCACAGTGGGCCATCAACGCCAACAGGTTGCTCATGGTGCCCGTCGGCACGAACAAGGCGGCGGCAAAGCCCAGGCGCTTGGCCAGTTCGGCTTCGAGGCGATTGACGCTGGGGTCCTCGCCATACACGTCATCGCCGCTGACGGCGGTGGCCATCGCGTCCCGCATGCCGGGGGTGGGTTGGGTCACGGTGTCGCTGCGCAGGTCGATCACAGACATGAAACAAGCCTCTGAGAAGTATTAAATTTCTTGTATCGATGATTACTGCGGGCAAAGCCTCGGAATATCAAGCCCCATCGTTGCTCAATCGAATACCAACCAAACAAACCGATATAGCTTATCGATACAGCGATCGTGCAGTTTTTGAAAAACCATGTTAAAAACTCTCCGCCGCCAGGGTTCTGGCGGCAACGTTCTCAGGGCGGGGTGCAATTCCCCACCGGCGGTAATTACACGCAATGTGTATAGCCCGCGAGCGCTTGGCGCCTCGAACTGCTCATGCAGGACGGCGGCAAGGTCAGCAGACCCGGTGTGATCCCGGGGCCGACGGTCATAGTCCGGATGAAGAGAGAACGGGATTGGCACCTAAGGGCCGCGCACCTATTGTGTTCGCGTACCCTTAAATCCCATTCGATTCATAACGCCCTGTTTTTTTCTTAAACAGGAGTCAGAACATGCAACCTACCGCAATCGATAGCAAAAGCAAAAACCACCACGGCGAGCGCGTCGCGTTTATCCAGGCCTGCTGGCACAAGGATATTGTCGACCAATCGCGCAAAGGCTTCCTCGCCGAAATGATCGCCCAGGGCTACCAGGAATCGGACATCGATTTCTTCGAAGTCGGCGGCGCCTTTGAAATGCCCCTGCACGCCAAGCTGCTTGCCAAGACCGGTCGCTACGCCGGCATCGTTGCTGCCGCACTGGTGGTCGACGGTGGCATCTACCGCCACGAATTCGTTGCCCAATCGGTGGTGAGCGGCCTGATGCAGGTTCAGCTGGAAACCGAAGTGCCGGTGTTCTCGGTGTCCCTGACCCCGCATCACTTCCACGCCGGCAGCGAACACCAGACCTTCTTCTACGAGCACTTTGTGCACAAAGGCCAGGAAGCTGCACGTACCTGCGCCGACACGCTGCACAAGGTGCGCGCGATCCGTCGCAGTGAGCAAAAACTGGCCGTCTGACCCCCTCAGCCCGTCAAAGAAACGCCCCGGCAAGTGCTCTTGCCGGGGCGTTTTTTTTATTGGGGTCTGGCTTCGCACTAATTAATTACCCCCCTGCCCCCTGCGCTTTTCTATTTAGTAACGCTGACGCGCCGTACCGGCGACATTACTTGTTAGATAGGGAGATCTTCGCATGACCATTGCAGGCCAATACGAACTGGAAATAAACCAGATAACCGCCCAGGGATTCCAGATCATTCATGGGGGAGCCTGGGGGCAGGGACCTGTCCCCCCCATCAATAACGAGCATCCTGAGGCACAGGAGAGCATTGAGGTGCTGCTGCATTCGAGCAACCAACTGACAATCGAACGCAGGATGAGCGCAGATGCGGATCAACTGATAGTCACCACGCAGGACCACGATGACGTCATTGTTCTGCGAAAGTATGTGCCCGAAGCGGGGGCGATTCACACGATTGCCGTCAACCGCTCACACACCGCGCTGCCGTCCACGACCGTCACGCTTGAAGTCAATGACGCTAAGTACTGCATCATCCCCGCCACCCGGGATCAGGCGTTGGTGTTCATCACTCAGGGCGGCTCAGACGTTGTGCAGATCGATGACAGGATCGAAAACCCCGTCATCGTTGACACCGGCGAAGGCAACGACTTTGTGATCAGCACTGCTCCCCTTGCCAACATTTCTACCGGACCGGGTCATGACAGCGTGACGGTCTTCCAAGGGTCGAGCCATATCGAAACCGGCCCCGGCGACGATATGATCCTGGCGAAGTTTGATGCCAACATCACTGCGTATGGTGGTCCAGGGGACGATGAAATAGTCGCCGCCGGCGCCTCCTTCATCGATGGTGGCGACGGCAATGACTTCATCATCGGCGGCCACGGCCACAGCATTCTCAGTGGCGGCCCAGGCGACGACCACATCGAAGCCGGCGACGCTACCAACGTCATTTTTGCCGGTGAAGGAAGGAATGAAGTCACCTTGCTCAAGCCTGATGACATGACGTACCACAGCCTCCTGACCGAGCTGTCCATCAAGTTCCCGACCTCATCAGAGGAGTGGGACAGACTGAACGCGTTTGCCCCTGGCGAACCGGCGACGGGCAACCTTCAGGTCGAGCCCGGGAATATCCAGGAGAGCGGAGTGACGGTCGTAGGTAGCCCGCAGTTCGTTGAGCGCATCAACGATGACCTGCGGCTGCTGAACACTTCCCCGACCGGCCGACAACTGCTGGCCGTGCTGCAGAGGGCGGCGCTCGAGAGTGGTATCCCGGTTGCGATCAATGAGCTCAGTGGCACGCCATCCACCAGGTTCAGCGCTGACCCCGCGACCCGCGACGGTGCGTTTATAGAGAATGGCCATCCAGGCACGCCCTCTTATGGAGGGCAAATAGGGTTGAACACCACTGACACCCGCTCCCATCAACCCAGCATCATCGCGCTGTTCCACCAGCTATGCCACGCGTATAACCACATTACCGGCACGCGACTGCACGGGTTCAGTGAGGCGGCCGCGGACGGCAACCAAGCACGTATTCAGGTTTCCAACGAAGAACTTCAAGCCCTGGGCCTGCCAACGTCCGCCGAACCGTTCGACTTCGATAACGACCCGGCCACCGCCCCAACCACGACCAACCCCGAACCGTTCAGCGAGAACGGCTTGCGCAGGGAGTTGGGCTTGCCGCCGCGCTTGCTGAGTGAGCACTACACCCTCTGAAACCTGCGCTCATCGTCCAGGCATGCGCTTTAAGCCAGGCCTGCCTCGGTGGTCGGCACAATCAGGATGCCCGCGCGCAAGCCATTCTTCACCTTCGGGTTGGGGAAGATAATGCGCGCACCCTCCTCCTCGATCACCCAGCGGGTCTTGGCCACGTCTTCGGCCAACAGGTAGCCCTGGGCCAACGGCGAGAAGTTTTCGACATCGGCGGGCAGGTGCATCAGGAAGGCATCGCTGTGCTTGATGACTTCACGGGAGACGGCAAACAGTTGCAGGCCATCCAGACTCTCGGTTTCGGGCTCGGTGCCTTCGATGAGCTGCTTCAGGCGGGTTTCCAGGCGAGAGACGTCCACGCCCTGGTTCTGCCCGAACGGCCGCGCCTTGCCCAGTTCCAGGGTAAAGGCCTCAGCGTCGAGTTGCTCATAGGTAAACGCAGTGAAGGTGATCGAGGTCTTGTTCTGCAGCAGCACCGCTTGCATGCCGGCAGCGTTCAGGCGTGCCAACTGGTGGCGAGAATGCTGGCGACCGTCCTTCCAGGGGTACAGGGCGAACTGTTCGATCTTCGAGCCACGGATGGCGGTGTGCAGGTCGTAATGCAGGCGCGAACGGCCAGGCAGGCTGAAGAAGCTGCGGGCCAATTGCTCCAGCTCGGCGGCGCGCATGGCTTCGGGACCGATGTTTTTTTCATGACGGCCGTTGAACAGCCGGTTGACGTCCAGTTCGAGGTAACGCTCGCCGCGGCGCATGGCCTCAGGGTTGCCGAACAGGAACAGAATACGGGTGCGGGGCTTGATCTCCCCTCGGGCAATGCCATGCAACAGGCGGTCGAGCAGCTCGATCGGCGCGGTTTCGTTGCCATGGATGCCGGACGACAGCAGCAGGTCGCTGCCGTTGTCCTTCGCCTCAGGCGGGCGCACTTCAAGCGCGCCCTCGCTGAGCCAGCGCATCTGCACGCCGTCGACAGTCAGTTGAATTTTTTGCGCCGGTTCGCGACCGGCGAGGGTCAGTTCAAGCAGTTTGCCAAGGGCGAGCATACGCAGCTTCCTTAGTGGTTGCAGCCTGGGCCGTGGACGTGATCGTCGTCATCACCTTCAACGTCGGCCGGTTCCATTTCCAGTTGCAGGCTCATCAGGTTGGTGGCCAGTGGACGCATCAGCAGGTTGGCGTACTCGGCATCGCCTTCTTCCACGTCCACGCCGATCAGCAGTTGGCCACGGCCATCGTGCTGGATCCAGATTTCCTTGCCCTGCCAGACCACGGCGACGCGGGTGCAGGAGGTTTCCAGCTGGGTGCCGTCGGTGTCTTCAAGAATCAGTTTCAGGGTGTCGGTGGTCATAAATTAGCTCTCAGCCATAGGTCGTAAAAGAAGGTGGCGTTAATTGATCTGGAAAGGATAAACCGAGCCCAGTTTAAGGATTTGCGTCAGTTCATCCAATGCCGTCCGGCACTCCAACAGCAATTGCGGGTCTGCCAGGTCGGTTTCGCGCAGGCTGTCGCGGTAGTGCTTGTCGACCCACTGGGTGAGCGTGTCGTACAACGGCGCGGTCATGATAACGCCTGGATTCACCGCCGCCAGTTCCGTTTCATTCAACGCCACACGTAAACGCAGGCACGCCGGGCCACCGCCGTTCTGCATGCTTTGCTTGAGGTCGAACACCTTCACTTCACGGATCAGGCCACCGGTCGCGGTCAGGCTTTGCAAGTACTGCCAGACGCGCTCGTTGGCGCGGCATTCTTCCGGCACGATCAGCAGCATCGAGCCGTCGGCGCGGCTCAGCAACTGGCTGTTGAACAGGTAGGAACGTACCGCGTCTTCGACACTGACCTGAGCGCGGGGTACGCAGACGGACTGGAAGTTACCGCCCAACTTGCCCAGTTTGCCTTGCAGTTCGGCGAGCATCTGTTCGGTATTGAGAAAGGCATCCTCATGATAGAACAGCACTTCACCGTTACCCACTGCGATCACGTCGTTATGGAACACACCGGCATCGATCACCGCCGGGTTCTGCTGGGCGTACACCACGCCGTCATCTTTCAGGCCATGCAAACGTGCGACGGCTTGAGACGCCTCAAGCGTCTGGCGAGCAGGGTATTTCTGCGGCGCCGGGTAACGGGGATCGAACGCGCTACGACCAAACACGAAGAATTCGACGCCCGCCTCGCCATATTCACGGCAGAAGCGTGTGTGGTTGGCCGCGCCTTCATCACCGAATTGCGCCACGGCCGGCAACGCGGCGTGGTGGGCGAAGTGTTTATCATCGGCAAACATCGCCCCCAGCACGCGACTGGTGGTCGGGTGTTCGATGCTGCGGTGGTACTTGCAGTTGAGGTTGGCGGCGGTGAAATGCACGCGCCCGTCAAAGGTGTCGGCACTTGGGCTGACGGTGGCGGCGTTGGCTACCCACATGCTCGACGCCGAGCAGCTCGCGACCAGCAACGGCATCGCATCCTTGGCCGCCTGCTGGATCACTTGGGCGTCGCTGCCGCTGAAACCCAGGTTGCGCAAGGCAGCCACATCAGGACGTTCCTGAGGCGCCAACACACCTTGGACAAAGCCCATGTCCATCAGGGCTTTCATCTTTTGCAGGCCCTGCAACGCCGCTTCCTTGGGGTTGGAATGCTGTTGGCTGTTGCTCTGGGACGCGACGTTGCCGAAGGACAAGCCGCCGTAGTTATGGGTCGGCCCCACTAGACCGTCAAAATTGACTTCATAGGATTTCATCGGCGAGGCTCCACGAACATCTGTTTTTATAGGCAATCTTCAGCACACCACAGATCCAATGCGGGAGCGGGCTTGCTCGCGAAAGCGGTGCACCAGTCACCTCATACATCAACTGACAGACCGCATTCGCGAGCAAGCCCGCTTCCACATTTTTAGACCAGTGTTATGCCCGGGGTCAGCGTGGCTGGCAATACCAGGCTCGGGGTCTCAAGCGAGGCCACCGGGTACGCGCAGTAATCCGCGGCGTAATACGCACTGGCGCGATGGTTGCCCGACGCCCCCACCCCACCGAACGGCGCGGTACTGGCGGCGCCGGTCAGCTGTTTGTTCCAGTTGACGATACCGGCGCGGCTTTCCAGCCAGAACTGCTGGTAGCGCGCTTCGGAGTCCGACAACAAACCAGCGGCCAGGCCGTACTGGCTGTTGTTGGCCTCGGCAATCGCCGCTTCAAAATCAGCGTAGCGGATCACCTGCAACAACGGGCCGAACAGCTCCTCGTCTTCGCGCTCGGTGACGCCGGTCACGTCGATGATGCCAGGGGTCAGCAACGCGGCCTGGTCCTGGGGCTGGGTCATCTCCAGCAGCGCCACGGCGCCATTGGCCAACATCAGTTCCTGAGCGTCCATCAAGGCCTTGGCCGCTGCGAGGGAGATCACCGAGCCCATGAACGGCGCGGGTTGCTGATCAAATGCGCCCACCTCGATGGTCGAGCTGACCGCCACCAGGCGCGCCAGCAATGCGTCGCCCCAGGCGCCTTCCGGCACCAGCAAGCGGCGCGCACAGGTGCAGCGCTGGCCGGCAGAGATAAACGCCGACTGGATGATGGTGTAGACCGCTGCATCCACGTCGGCCACTTCGTCGACCACGAGCGGGTTGTTGCCGCCCATTTCCAGGGCCAGGATCTTGTCCGGACGCCCGGAGAATTGCTGATGCAGATGATTGCCGGTACGGCTGGAACCGGTGAAGAACAACCCGTCGATACCTGGGTTGGCCGCCAACGCGATGCCGGTTTCCCGCGCGCCTTGCAGCAGGTTCAATACGCCTGCCGGCAACCCGGCTTCGACCCAGCACTGCACGGTCAGCTCGGCAACCTTGGGGGTCAGCTCGCTCGGCTTGAACAGCACGGTATTGCCCGCCAGCAACGCCGGGACGATATGCCCGTTCGGCAAGTGGCCTGGGAAATTGTACGGGCCAAACACTGCCACCACACCGTGCGGCTTGTGGCGCAACACCGCAGTGGCGTCGCCCAGGGGGCCGCTCTTCTCGCCGGTACGCTCACGGTAGCTTTGCACCGAGATCGCGATCTTGTTCGCCATGCTGGTGACTTCGGTGGCCGACTCCCACAGCGGCTTGCCGGTTTCTTCCCCGATGCAACGGGCGATATCGTCGGCACGGCTTTTCAGGGTGGCAGCGAAGGCCTCCAGCACACTGATGCGCTCTTCCAGCGGACGCTTGGCCCACGCAGGGAACGCCTGGCGTGCGGCCTGCACAGCGGATTCGACCTGCTCGGCGGTGGCGCCATTGCCGGCCCACAGCACCTGCTGGGTCACCGGGTTGCGCGATTCAAACAGTTCACCCTGGCCGGCCAGCCAGCTCCCTGCGATATACAACGAATTCATTATTTCGACTCCCGAGCAGCGGACAACGGAACGGCACGCACTTGATCACCCACCACCAGTTGCAGGCGCTTGGCGGTCTGTGGATCGACCACCAGCGTGCCTGCCGCCAGACGGGCCGGTGCGGCGGTAATGCGGCACTCTTCACGCTTGCGGTTATGGATCAGGAACGGCGTGGCATCGTCCCCCGGCGTGCCGATGGCCAGCACCAGCGATTGGCTGTCACGCACGGCGCGGATCTTGGTGGTTTCACACTCCACCGCAGGTCCCGCGTCGAAGATGTCGACATAGCCCTGGTAGCTGAAGCCTTCGCTCTTGAGCATGCTCAAGGCGGGCTCAGTGTCCGGGTGGACCTTGCCGATCACATTGCGCGCGTCTTCGGACAGGAAGCAGCTGTACAGGGGAAACTTCGGCATCAGCTCGGCGATAAACGCCTTGTTGCCCACACCGGTGAGGTAATCGGCCTGGCTGAATTCCATCTTGAAGAAGTGCCGACCCAGGCTTTCCCAGAACGGCGAACGCCCGGCGTCGTTAGACACACCGCGCATCTCGGCGATGATCTTGTTGCCAAACAGGTGCGGGAATTCGGCGATAAACAGCAGACGTGCCTTGGCCAGCATGCGGCCGTTGAGGCCGGTGCGGTAATCTGCGTGCAGGAACAACGAACACAGCTCGGAATTGCCGGTGAGGTCGTTGGCCAGGAACAGCGTCGGGATCTCGCGGTAGATATTCAGCTCCTGGGAGGCGCTGACCGTCAGGCCGACCCGGAAGTTGTACCAGGGTTCACGCAGGCCAACGGCGCCGGCGATGGCGGAAATCCCCACCACGCGACCTTCGTCGTTTTCCAGCACGAACAGGTAGTCGGCATCACCACGCCCGGCGTCGCCGCGAAAGGTTTTCTCGGCCCAGCCTACCCGATGGGTCAGGCGCTCCTCGTTGGCCGGCAAGGTGGTGAGGCCAGTGCCGGTGCTGCGCGCCAGATCAATCAGGGCCGGTAAATCGCTGCTGCGTACGGGACGAACGATCATGCTATCTCCTCAGACGGGCCGCTGTTGTCAGCCACCCGCGAAACTCTCTTTTTAAACCGCTACCAGGCGCACGCTCGCGCCTTCGCCAACACCCAGGGCTTCGGCCGCTGCGAGGTCCAACGTCACCGGCTTGCCGGGCGCATAGTCCAGCTCCAGCATCACCGCGCGGTAATCCTGCAACTGTGCGTTGCTCACCAGATACTGGCGGCCGACACCCTTGACCATCTCACCGATCTTCACCGGCACCACGCGGCTCTGGGCAATCGAGCGAATGCCCGAGACCCGTGCATGCAGCGTCGGGCCACCGTCGAAGATGTCGATGTAGTGATCGGTCTCGAAGCCTTCACGCATGAGGATGTCGAAGGTGATCTGCGCACGCGGGTGTACCTGGCCCATGGCTTCCTGGGCTTCGTCCGGCAGCAGCGGCACATAGATCGGGTAATGCGGCATCAATTCGGCGAGGAAGGTGCGGCTTTTCAGCCCGCACAGGCGCTCGGCGGCGGCGTAATTGAGGTCGAAGAAGTTG
The DNA here is from genome assembly GCF_000934565.1 of Pseudomonas simiae. NCBI lineage: Bacteria > Pseudomonadati > Pseudomonadota > Gammaproteobacteria > Pseudomonadales > Pseudomonadaceae > Pseudomonas > Pseudomonas simiae. The sequence continues at coordinate 4,734,669 of NZ_CP010896.1, forward strand.
CGGCCGATGGCGTCCCAGAACGGCGAGTCACCGTTCTCGTCGCTGTAGCCGACGATCTCGGTCACCACAGAGTCGGCAAAGCGCTCGGGATGGCTGGCGACGAACAGCAGGCGGCCACGGGAATTGAGTTCCGACCACGGCGACCCCACCAGCTCCGGCACCACGTAGAAACTGGTGAGCAGGCTGTTGCCGGTAAGGTCGTGGCACTGGGAAAGCACGTGGATCTTGTTGTGGATCTTCAGCTCGCGGGAGGCGTGCACGAAGGTCTCGTTACGGAAGCTGTAGAAGGGTTCCGAGTAGCCAGCCGAGGCGACGATGGCCGAGCAGCCGGCGAGCTTGCCGGTCTCGGTGTCTTCGAGCACGAAGAAATAACTCTCTTCGCCGTTGAAACTGACCTCTGCGGCGAAGGATGCTTCGCTGGCGGCGATCTTGTCGCTCAGTCGTTCCACATCGTCCGGCAAGGAGGTGACACCAATCGGGCTGTCCGCAGCCAGACGCTGTACCTCGCCCAGATCAGCCATTTGCGCGGGGCGCATCACCAGCATGGTGTCACTCCTTAACTCGAAAAACTCACAGGAAAAAATGCCGGACACGATCTTGAAAACGGTGAGGTCAAGTGTGGGAGCGGGCTTGCTCGCGAAAGCGCTGTGTCATTCAACATTTGAGGTGACTGAACCACTGCATTCGCGAGCAAGCCCGCTCCCACATTTGATCTCCACCGTTCCAACCAAGGGATCCGGCATACAAAATTTGTGTTCGGCACCGGGATTACCAGGCGCCGATCGGTCCATCAGGCTTGCGTCAACGCCTTCACAGCACGTTCAAAACGGTCCAGGCCTTCCTTGATGTCCGCGTCTTCCACCACCAGGCTCGGCGCGAAACGCACCACGTCGGGGCCGGCTTGCAGGATCATCAGGTTTTCTTTCTCGGCCGCGTTGAACACGTCCTTGGCCTTGCCCTTGAACGCGTCGCTCAGCACGCAACCGAGCAGCAGGCCCATGCCGCGCACTTCGGTGAAGATACCGTACTGCTTGCCGATCTGCTCCAGGCGCGCCTTGAACAGGTCGTGCTTGGCATTCACGCCGGCCAGCACTTCAGGGGTGTTGATCACGTCGATCACCGCCTCGGCCACCGCACACGCCAGCGGGTTGCCGCCGTAGGTGGTGCCGTGGGTGCCGACCACCAGGTGCTTGGCCAACGCTTCGGTGGTGAGCATTGCCGCGATCGGGAAACCACCGCCCAGGCTCTTGGCGCTGGTGAGGATGTCCGGGGTCACGCCGTAGTGCTGGTAAGCGAACAGGTGGCCACTGCGGCCCATGCCGGTCTGCACTTCGTCGAACACCAGCAGCGCGTTGTTCGCGTCGCACAAGTCGCGGGCGCCTTGCAGGTAAGCCAGTTCGGCCGGCAGCACGCCGCCTTCGCCCTGGATCGGTTCCAATACAACGGCGCAGGTCTTATCCGACACGGCGGCTTTCAGCGCGTCCAGGTCGTTATAAGGAACGTGGGTGATACCGGTGATTTTAGGACCGAAACCATCGGAGTACTTGGACTGCCCACCGACGTTGACGGTGAACAGGGTACGGCCATGGAAGCTGTTGAGCGCCGCGATGATCTCGTATTTCTCGCTGCCGAAACGGTCGAACGCCACGCGACGGGCCAGCTTGAACGCGGCCTCGTTGGCCTCGGCGCCGGAGTTGCAGAAGAACACACGCTCGGCGAAGGTGGCGTCGATCAGCTTGTGGGCCAGGCGCAGGGCCGGCTCATTGGTGAAGACGTTGGAGACGTGCCACAGCTTGTGGGCCTGTTCGGTCAGCGCACCGACCAGCGCCGGATGGGCATGGCCCAATACGTTGACCGCGATGCCGCCGGCAAAGTCGATCAGCTCGCGACCCGCCTGGTCCCATACGCGCGAACCTTCGCCACGCACAGGGATGAATGCAGCCGGTGCGTAGTTAGGCACCATGACCTGGTCGAAATCGGCACGTTGCACCGGGGCTTGCTCAACGGACATCGGAGTCTCCTGAAGAGGAACGCCTGCCTGGAACTGGCGGGCGATGCAGGGATTGTAAGGACAGTTTTCAGCGCGGCCTTGCCGCCAAGCGACAACTTCTTATAGCGCCAACCCGCGATTTTGGCGGGTTTACGCCAATGCGACAAATAGCGTCGCAATGGCGCAGTTTAAACGCTCGCGTGTCCCAGCGGCAGGTGGTGGGGCAGGATAGCGGCAATGTAATCGGCAGCCGGCTATCTATCTACCTCCGGCCGACTGGCCGAAATTGTTCTGCTACTGCGCCTGTTCATCACGCAAAGGCGTATTCCAGTGACCTCACCCATTCAGCTCCCGGACGTGTCGGCATATCGCGACCTGCACCAGGATATCCTCATGCAAGCCGTGCCCGCCTGGCTGCCCACCCTTTCCCCAGCCAAGCGCACAGCGCTGAACAACGTTAAGCCAAGCATTCCGCAGTGGTACAAAACCGCGTCCCCCGACGCTCATGACACCCTGAAAAACCGAGTGAGTCGTGCCTGGGAGGCACAATCCAAGGTGGATCAGGCCATGGGCACCCTGAAATCGCCGCAGGCATTCGGGGCGCCCCTGCTCGCGCAGTTACTCAAACGGCGCTTTGGCATCGAACGTGACGTCGAGACCACGTATTTGCGCCTTTATATTCCCCTGACGATCCCATGGTTCTCGGTGCGCTCAGGCGCGGCAAGAACCTGGACTGTGTCATTGCTGGACGCTGCCCTGCACAACTTCGAAGCCGGCGAGGTATTTGAAGCGTCATCCGGCTTCATCACCAAGCCCACCAGCACCGGCCAATTCGACACGCTGCCTGCGCTCGACACACGCATCACGGTGGCGCAGTTCACCGCTTTGTGCCGCGAGCTGGACATCGGCGCCAAGTACCAGCGCTACCTTGAGCAGTTCTTTGACTTCAACAACCCGCTGGCCATGGCCAGCCTGCAACTGAAGCTCAAGCACAGCCAGGCAGCAGACTTGAACGTCGCGCTGCAAATGGCCTGGATGAAAGGCGATCTGCACGATGATCAGTCCGTCACACGGTTGCAGCGCCTGCTCAACACCGACGACAACCCAAGCACCTGCTACCCACTGCAGTGCTACAACCTGAGCATCATGTCGACGGCGCTCACCGGCATCGTGCTGTTTGCCGAGAACATCGGCAGCCGGCATCCCGTAGGCGTTATCGCCTATATCCCCGACGACCCTTACGCACCGCTCAAGCAGTACCCCACTCTTGTCGACTTCATGACCGCCCTGGGCAACAACCTGCGCAGCGCCGAGTATCAACAATTCTTCAGCCGTTTCATCAGCCACGAAGAACGCGGCCTCTTCTTCGCCGACCTCAACCGCAGGCTGTCCAAGGTCACCTGGCACCCGCACACCCGCGGCGATCCACTGCCGTCCTGGCGCGAAACACCCATCGACCAGCCGCACCTGGCATTCCGCGCCACTGCGATCAGTGGGGATCTGTTCACCCACTTGTTTCAGACAAAACTCAGCAAGGTGTTCAGCGATGCCCGCGCCATCGCGGTGTCCACCGCCAGCGTCGACCAGCGAGTACGCTGGGAGCGCTGGGCCATCGTGCAGAAAGTCGCCTCGGCGATCCTGCAAATCGCGGCGCTCATCGTCGCCCCGTTTGTGCCGCCCGTGGGTTTGCTGATGCTTGGCTACAGCGCCTACCAAATGCTGGACGAGGCCTTCGAATGGGTCATTGACTGGGCGGTGGGCGACGTGACCGAGGCGTTCGCACATTTGCTGTCATTCGTAGAGCAAGGGATACAACTGGGCCTGTTCATCGCGGGTGCGCCCATTGCCGCGAGCACCCTGCGCACGCTGTTGCCCGCGGATGCCATAAAGTTTTTCGACAGTTTCAAGCCTGTCGCTCTACCCAATGGCAAGACGCGGCTCTGGAAACCCGACCTCGCGCCCTACGCCCACGACCTCCGACTGGCGAGCCACTCCTACCCAAACGCCCAAGGGCTGCATGCCTACAACGGTAAAAACATCCTGCTGCTCGCGGACAAACCTTTCATGGTCGAGACCGATCCCGTCACCCAGCAGCGCTACCTGCAACATCCCACCCGGAGCAACGCCTACCGCCCACCCCTGTTGAGCAACGACAAGGGCGCCTGGCTAAACGAGCTGGACACGCCGCTAAGCTGGGACAGCACCACCCTCATGAAACGTCAAGGCCCTAAAACCGCCGGGCTCAGTGATGAGCAGTTGGTCGCTGCTCGTCGTATCAGCGGCACCCGCGAAGGTGCGCTGCGCAAGATGTACGTCAACCAGCATCAGCCGCCCCCCTTGCTGACCGACACCGTTGATCGCTTCCGGATCGACCAGGCGTTGCAGGACTTCATCGATCAAATGAACAGCGATGATCCGGCGATTTACCGACGGGCCGATGCGCAGTCCCAACTGCACCTGCTGGCCAACCTGGAGCTTTGGCCAAAAGCCAAGACCCTGCGTTTCCTTGACTCAAACGGCAGAACCGCCTGGGAGCTGCCCGGCGAAAAAAACGCCAGTGTGGTGCAGATACACGAAGCCCAGCTGAAACAAGATGTCGTGCTGGAAACGCTGCTGGAGGCCCTGGATGAGCCCCAACGCAAAACCTTGCTGGGGGAAGCATTCGGCGACCCGGTCACCTCCCTGAAAAATCGCGCGCTTAAACTCAGAAAAAAACTGGCCGGGCGGGCCCAATTGCATCGAGCTGAATTGTTCAACACCCGCTACCAACAGCTGGAGCGCCCTATCACCCCTCGCCAACAGGCCATGATAGACAACACACCCGGATTGCCGCTCACCGCAGCCGACGCCCTGCTGGACACCGCCAACAGCCAGGAACTCAAGGCCGTTGACGAAGGCAAGATCCCCGCGCGCTTGAGCGAGTTGGCCCAATCGCTGCGGGACGAAGCCAGGGTGAACCATGCCTACGACGGTTTGTACCTCGACTCGACGGAGACCCTCGACACCCACCGACTGGCCTTGCACTCCCTGGAGAAATTGCCTGGCTGGGCAGGAAAAAAGGTGCGCATTGAGATCAGAAGCCCCACGCCCGAGGCCGCCCTCCTGGATGCCATCGGCAAACCGAAGGCACGCATCAAACGAACCCTGGTCCGTTCGCCCGACGGGCGTTACACCCCGCAAGACGACAGCGGCGAACTGTCCGGCGCGACCGACCTGTACAACGCGGTGCTGCAGGCCCTCCCCGATGCCGAGCGCAACGCCCTGGGCTTGCACATCGGCCAAGGCCCCGCTTTAAGGCTGGCCCTGCGCACCCATGCCCTGAAACGCGCGCCGTTGCGTACGCTGATCACCGCCGAACCCGCACGCGCGCCCACCGACACCCGCACCCACCTGCGCCTGCTGGGCATGGACAACTACCCGCCGGCACCGGCCGAACAGCCCGACCTGCAGGCGCTGGCACGGGAACTGTATCCAGCCCACACCGATGAACAGATCGGCGAGATGATCCAAACGTTGGAGCGCCGTCCGGGCGGAGCCTTTGCGACATTAACGGCCCTGCGCCAGGAGTTTCAGCATCTGAATCGTGCCCTGGCCGACTGGGCCGCCCGCCCCCCGCACAGCTATCCGGGCACCGAGGTGAGCATGGGCCGTCAGGAATACAGTGACATGCGGCAAAACCGCATCCTTTTCTGGCGTGAACTCTTACGCGCCTGGCGCCGGGAAACCGAGACAGACACCTACTTCGAGCATCCCAGCCAAAACGGTCAAACACTCAAATCGCACGCCATTTTGTATGGAGAGCTACCGGCGCTGCCGGCCAATTTCGAGCATATTTCCTACCTTGAACTCAGTGGCAACCAGTCTGCACTGACTAATATCGATGTTTTTTTGCGCAGCTTTCCGAACATTCGCCACCTCAGTATCACCCATGCCCAACTGGGTCAGCTGCCAGCCACTCTCAGCGCAATGCCGCGCCTCAACACATTGATCCTCAGCAACTGCGGTATCACCCTGACACCCGATAGCCTGAATACGCTGACAGCCATGAATAGACTTCGGACCCTGGACCTGTACAGCAACCCGCTGGGATTGTCCCCGAGCGTTGAACGCATGATTGATCTGCGCGCTCTGGACCTGTCCGAGACCGGCATTTCCAACCTCCCTGCCGGGCTGCTCAGTCGAGCATCGCTGGAGCTGGCGGTGCTGTCCAGAAACCGGATCACCCAGTTGCCTTCCGCGCTGTTCGAGCTGCCCGCCGACACCTCGGCCACCTTCGACCTCTCGGGCAATCCCCTGTCGCGAGCGACCTTGGAGCAGGTAAAAAGTTATTACCAACGAACAGGCCGCTATTGGGAAGTCGATGCCCTGGCAATCGATATTCAGCGCGTCAACACGCTCTTCCCCGACTTTAGCGTGAACGAAGTCAACCGCTTTCTCTTTGGCCTGCCCGGCACGATTGAAATAGGTCAGATCGAACTGGCACGGCTGGAAGTCGAATATGCCAACCTGTCCGACGGCCTTGATACGTGGGCACGACAGGCCCCCGTACCGGAGGAGCAAGCCCGGCGAGTGAATTTCAAAGAGGAACTCCAAGCGTGCTGGCGCCGAGAAGGTGCATTGGATACGAGCGGCCCACAGGCCATTTCCACGTTCACCGTGGAAAGCCCGCAGCCTGTGACTGGCACCTTCCCGTCACTCGACAGCGGCGTGTTCAGGCACGTGTCTTCATTGCACCTGAAGGGCGCGCAGGGTCCATTCCCGTTGCAGTCGCCGCTTTTTTTCAGAGGATTCCCGACCCTTAACCACTTATTCATCGAGGGGTATGTGATGGGCGATATCCCTGCTTCGGTATGGGACCTGCCGCAACTGTCATCCTTGCGCCTGCCCCGTTGCGCGCTCACCTTATCAACCGAGAGTACCGCCTCACTCACCACGCTGAGCGAGCTGGCAACACTGGACTTGAGCCATAACACCGCTCTGGGGCAACTGCCGGATTTCAGCGCGCTCCCCAGACTTACCAGCATCGAACTTGAAGACACCGGCTTGACGGCAATCCCCGACGGCCTGCTGAAGGCCGTGGAGCGCCAACGCGTCAACCTGAGCAACAACCTGATCACCCAGATTCCCGACAGCGCGTTCAGGCTCCCCGACTCAGTAACCGCCGTCTTCGACCTCTCCCGCAACCCGCTGAACCGCTCGGGGCTGATGCAGATCAAACGCCATTGCCAACGCACTGGCGAGCATTGGCGCGTCGATGCCCCGACGACGTCGCGAGAAAGGATCAAAGCGCTGTACCCCACCTTCACCGAACACGAAGCCAGCCGCTTCTTTTTTGAGCTGTCCGGTGACCTGGACGCGACAGAGCCTGCCATCGAACGACTTGAAACCGAATACGCACAACTGCGCACCGACCTAGAAGAGTGGGTGGTGAATGTCCCAGAACGGCACCCCGTCGTGGACACACCATTGGATGAACAAACGCGGGCACAGGATCAGCTTAATCGCCGTGCATTCAAAACGCTGCTTGAAGCAGCCTGGCGCCGCGAAAGCGAACTGGACGACAACAACGACGACGTTCGGCCGACCCATAAGCTGACTTTTGAAATGCCGATACTGGGCGAGCTGCCCGAACTGAGCGCCCGGTTCGACCATGTGACGACACTCGACCTAGAAGGCAATGGCACCACCACCCGCATCGACGGACTGCTCAAATGCTTCCCAAAACTCAGGAGCCTGGTCATCACACGATTCAGTCTGGGCGAAATTCCCCTCACCGCACTCAGCCTGCCAGCGCTCAACGCCCTGAGCCTGACCGAGTCAGCTATCCGCTTGACACCCACCAGTGTCCACGCCCTGTCATGGATGAGCAGACTGGAGTACCTGGACCTGGGTGGCAACCGGCTGGGCCTCACGCCTGACGTCAGTCAACTGACCGAACTGGAAACGCTGTACCTGCCAGACACCGACATTACCCACCTCCCACAAGGGCTGTTCGCCTTGCACGAGTTGCGCAGCCTGGACTTGAGCGACAATTTGATCGAAGAGATTCCTGCAGACTTTCTGCAACTGGCCACGCAGCTCGACACCGACTCAGACATCAGCGGCAACCCCTTGTCGGCATCGAGCCTGGATACGCTCAGGCACTACTACCTGCTGACCGGTGACGACTTAGCGGTGGCCGCAGCCGGGCTGGATGAGAACGGCAGTCCTTTGGTCAGGCCCCGTTCACCAGAGCCGATGGAGGAATAAGACCCCGCTGTCGATCAACCGCGCTCGGACGGTACCGACGACAACTCAAACGGGCTGCTGCTACGGCGCTGGTTGCGGTCTTCACGAGGGGTGGCGCCGAAAAAATTACGGTAGGCGCTGGAGAAGTGCGGCCCTGAGGAAAAACCGCACGACAGGCCGATCTGGATGATCGACTTGCTGGTTTGCATCAACATCTGGCGGGCCTTGTTCAGGCGCAGCTCCAGGTAGTACTGGCTGGGGACGCGATTGAGGTACTGCTTGAAGATCCGTTCGAGTTGTCGTCGCGACACGCACACATGCTGGGCGATTTCGTCGGTAGTCAGCGGCTCTTCAATGTTGGCTTCCATCAGCAGCACGGCCTGGGTCAGCTTGGGATGGCTGGATCCCAGGCGGTTTTGCAGCGGAATGCGCTGGCGTTCGCCACCTTCACGGATGCGTTCCACCACCAACTCTTCGGAGACCGCACCGGCCAGTTCGGCGCCATGATCACGGGCCAACACTGCCAGGAGCAGGTCGAGCACCGACATGCCACCGCAGGCGGTGAGTCGATCGCGGTCCCAGTCGAACAAATGGCTGGTGGCGATGACCTTGGGGAAACGCTCGGCAAAATCGTCCTGCCAGCGCCAGTGCACGGCGGCACGATAGCCGTCGAGCAGGCCGAGCTGGGCCAGCGGGTACACACCAGCCGACAAGCCACCGATCACGCATCCGGCGCGAACCAGTTGCTTGAGGGCGGTGCTCAATGGGGAGGCGATGACCGCGGGGGGTTCGTCCGCCAGCAGGAACAGCTTCTGGAAACCCTCCAGCTTACCGCCCCACGGCTCGCCCGGCAGTTGCCAGGCGCCCTCGGTGGACGGCTCGGCTTGCAGGAACGACAGCTCGTAGACCACGTCCGGATGCACCCGCTGGGCAACGCGCAAGGCCTCCTCAGCCAGCGCAAGCGTCAGGGCTTTTGTGCTGGGCCAAATCAGGAAACCAATTTTATGGGCGGTCATGGAGTGCTATCCGAAGCGAGTAACGTAATGAAGACAAGGGCTAATGCTAGCCCGTAAACCAACACAAATCTTTAAAGCTGATGAATATCCAAATGTCGGACCGAGCTTGCTCGCGAAGGCGGTACTTCAGCTATACATGTATCGACTGACACTCCGCTTCGCGAGCAAGCCCGCTCCCACAGGGGGCCTGGGCCAACCTGAAGACTGCCGAGCATGCACTACTTCAGTGCACAAAAGCAGTCTTGATTATTTCAGGCTGCCCGAGAGGAACTGCTGCAAGCGCTCCGATTGTGGGTTCACCAGCACTTCACGCGGGTTGCCGCGCTCTTCGACGATACCTTTGTGCAGGAACACCAGTTGGTTCGAGACTTCACGGGCAAAGCCCATTTCGTGGGTCACCACCACCATGGTGCGGCCTTCCTGCGCCAGGTCCTGCATCACCTTGAGCACTTCACCGACCAGTTCCGGGTCGAGGGCCGAGGTGGGTTCGTCGAACAGCATCACCTCAGGTTCCATCGCCAGGGCACGGGCGATGGCTACGCGCTGCTGCTCACCGCCGGACATGTGGCCAGGGAACGCATCCTTACGATGGCCCACGCCGACCTTGGCCAGGTAGTGCTCGGCCTTTTCACGGGCTTCTTTCTTCGACACGCCGAGCACGTGCACGGGCGCTTCCATCACGTTTTCAATCGCGGTCATGTGCGACCACAGGTTGAAATGCTGGAACACCATGGACAAGCGCGAACGCATGCGTTGCAGTTGCTTGGGGTCGGCGGCCTTCATGGCGCCGTCCTTGTTGGCCACCAGTTTCAGCTCTTCGTTGTTGAGCAGAATCTTGCCGGCGTGGGGTTGCTCCAGCAGGTTGATGCAGCGCAAAAAGGTACTTTTGCCTGAACCGCTGGAACCGATGATGCTGATCACATCACCGGCTGCAGCAGCCAGGGACACGCCTTTGAGCACTTCATGACTGCCATAGCGTTTATGCAGGTCTTGGACTTCAAGTTTGTACATGCGGTCGGTTCTCACAGAAACAGGTGGTCAGTCGTTGAGCAAGCGCCCGTGACGCAGCGCATCGCGCCCCGCCACCTTGGCCAGCCAGAAACCCGCTTGGGCATAACGTAGCCGTTCAACGGCAAACAACACCCCCGAGGTGCCCGCGCAAAGGGTGCTGACGCGGTCCTCCAAGGGGTCAATCACTTCAAAAATCGGTTCGCCTTTTTCGACCCACTCACCCGCTTTACGCAGGTAGCTGATCACGCCGGCGTGGGGCGCAAACAGTAATTCGGTGCCTTCGAAGGGCAGGCCTTCACAGGGTTCGAATTGTGGCGCGGGCCATTCGCCCTTGATCAACCCCTGCTCGGCGAGGAACGCGAGAATGCCTTCGGCGTGGAAGATCGCCTCGTCACGTCCCGTATCCGCCTGACCGCCCAATTCCAGCGTAGTCGCCAGGCAGGCCAGCGGGATCTGCGCCTCGGGGAATGCCTGGGACAGACGCAGCCACGGCAGCGAACAGGCTTCATCGAACGAGCTGCCGCCGGAGTCTTCCGCCAGCAGGCCGACTTTCACATTCAGGTGCGCCGACAGCGAACGCCACTGCGGCCAGTGCTGGGGCAATGCGTACATGTGCAGCGCGGCTTCGGCGTCGCAGTGCAGGTCGAGCACGACATCGGCGGTGCAGGCGTGGCTGAGCAGGATGCGCTGCATGCCTTGCAACTGGCTGTTCGGCTCGGGCAATGCGTTGAGCGCATCGGTCATCGCCTGGCGAATCATGCGCACGTTGGCGTGAGGATCATCCCCCAGCTTGCCCGTGAGCAACTTGGCCACCGGCTCGCTCAGCTCAACGAAATCGCGGTTGAAATTCTTGCCGCTGCCCACTTCGAAACGGCCCTGGTGGCTGCCTTGCAGCAACTGGCCCAGGCCCATCGGGTTGGCGACCGGCACCAGCTCGATCACGCCATTGAGCGCACCTTGCTGTTCCAGTTCGGTGAGGCGCTTCTTCAGCTCCCACGCGGCGCGCATCCCCGGCAACTCATCGGCGTGCAAGCTGGCCTGAATATAGGCCTTGCGTTCGCCCTGGCCGAAACGGAACACGCTCAGTTGGCGCTCGCACCCCAGGTGGCCCCAGGGCAACAGGTGATCGACACGTTCCATATCAGTGCTTCCGTGGAGCCAGGTAGCTCAGCCAGCGGCGCTCGGCCAACTTGAACAGGCGCACCAGGATGAAGGTCAGGCACAGGTAGAACACACCGGCGGTGATATAGGCTTCGAACGGCAGGTAGAACTGGGCGTTCACCGTGCGCGCGGCACCGGTGATGTCGATCAGGGTGACGATGGAGGCCAGGCTGGTGGTCTGCAGCATCATGATCACTTCGTTACTGTACTGCGGCAGCGCCCGACGCAAGGCCGATGGCAACAGGATGCGGCGGTACAGCTTATAGCGCGACATCCCCATCGCCTTGGCCGCTTCGATCTCGCCGTTGGGGGTGGCCTTGAGGCTGCCGGCAATGATCTCGGCGGTGTAGGCGCTGGTGTTGATCGCAAACGCCAGGCACGCGCAGAACGTGGCACTGGACAACAGCGGCCACAGGAAACTTTCGCGCACCGCTTCGAACTGGGCCAGGCCGTAATAGATCAGGAACAACTGCACCAGCATCGGCGTGCCACGGATCACATAGGTGTAGAGCCAGGCCGCGCCGTTGACAATCGGCTGCTTGGACACGCGCATCAAGCCCAAAGGCAAGGCAGCGAGCAAGCCGAAGAACAGCGAGATGGCGAGCAGTTTCAGGGTGGTCAGCAGGCCGCCAAGGTACAGCGGCATGGCCTCCCAGATGACGTTGTAGTCGAAGATCATAGATCAGCCGCCCTTACGCCTACCGAGTAGCGCTTCTCAAGATGACGCAAGGCCAGCAACGACACGCTGGTGATCACCAGGTACATCGCCGCCACTGCGAGGAAGAAGGTAAAAGGCTCGCGGGTGGCGTCTGCCGCCTGCTTGGCCTTGAACATCATGTCTTGCAGGCCCACCACCGAAATCAGCGCAGTGGCCTTGGTCAGTACCAGCCAGTTGTTGGTGAAGCCAGGGATCGCCAGACGGATCATCTGCGGCACCATCACCCGGAAAAACACCTGAAAACTGCTCATGCCATACGCCAGGCCGGCTTCGGCCTGACCCTTGGGAATGGCCATGAAGGCGCCACGGAAGGTTTCCGAGAGGTAGGCGCCAAAGATGAAACCCAGGGTGCCGATACCGGCGGCCAAGGGGTTCAAGTCGATATAGTCGTCGTAGCCGAGCATCGGCGCGACGCGGTTGAGCAAGTCCTGGCCGCCATAGAAAATCAGCAGGATCAGCACCAGGTCGGGGATCCCGCGGATCACCGTGGAGTACAAGTCACCCAGCCAGGCCAACCAGCGCACCGGCGACAGGCGTAACGCGACCCCGATCAGACCCAGAACAATGGCCAAGGCCATGGACGACAAGGCGAGCTGAAGCGTCAACCATGCGCCATCGAGGATGACGGCCCCGTAGCCTTTCAACATGATTCAGGTCCTCGAAAAGGGGGATGAAAAAATGGCGCAAACCTCAGGAATTCTGTTGCTTGCGCCATTTCGGACAGACAGCTGCGACGATTTACTGGGCTTCAGGGCCGTAAATGTCGAAGTTGAAGTACTTTTTCTCGATTTCTTTGTACTTGCCATTGGCACGGATCGCGGCGATGGCAGCGTTGATACGGTCCAGGTTTTCCTTGTCGCCCTTGCGTACCGCGATGCCTATGCCGTCACCGAAGTATTTGGCGTCGGTGAAGGCTGGGCCGGTGAACGCGTAGCCTTTGCCAGCCGGGGTATCGAGGAAACCTTCCTGCAGCAGGGTCGCGTCAGCCACGGTGCCGTCGAGGCGACCGGCTTCCACGTCCAGGTAGATTTCGTTCTGCGAGCTGTAAGGCACAATGGTTGCGCCTTTAGGCGCCAGGACTTCCTTGGCGAAACGATCGTGGATCGAACCGCGCTGTACGCCGATCTTCTTGCCCTTCAGTTCATCCAGGCTGTCGCTGACGGCGGTGCCTTCCTTCAATACCAGGCGCGCTGGGGTCAGGTAGTAGCGGTTGGTGAAGTCCACGGACTTCTTGCGGTCGTCAGTGATGGACATGGACGACAGGATCGCGTCGATCTTGCGCACTTTCAGCGCGGGGATCAGGCCGTCGAACTCTTGCTCGACCCAGGTGCACTTGACCTTCATCTCTTCGCACAGGGCGTTGCCGATGTCGTAGTCAAAGCCGACGATACTGCCATCGGGCGCTTTGGAGGCAAACGGAGGGTAAGCCGCTTCGATACCAATTTTCAGAGGCTTGCCTTCAGCGAAAGCCTGCATGGACAGCACGGACAGCGCCAGGGCGCCCAACAGCACGAGTTTCTTCATCTTGGGACTCCATCGGTATAGGGCAAAACAGCAGTATGAGCCATGGCCCACGATGCGGCGTAAGGGAAACCGAATTGCGGTGCTGCGTCCCACACCAGCGACACACTGGAGACGACGAGCGAGTGATCGGCATTCTAACGACAGGCCGGAAGCCGATATTTCCTCAATGCGACAACAATTTACAGAAGCACCGAGAAAGCGGTTCCAGCTCATTGACAGCCTCTGAATTTTATGCAGAGACAAAAGACATTAAACCTGTAGATGCTGCAAGTTGCGGGCCTATTATTCGCAAACCCTTCTAGCACGGCAAGTCTGGCGTTTAATCTTATTTCTTGGAGCGTCTAAAACGCGGTTTTTCGAGGCATGGGCGTAGCCCTTTGCCTCAGGTTTGGGCGTGGGGTTACACATTTGCGTTCGACGGTAACATTCAGAAACCTCCTACGCGAGAAACCGATATTTATTGGGTTGCAGGTTATACCGGTCTTTCAGATCACTAACCGATACCTGCTCGCAGTACCCTCCCGATGTGGGAGCGGGCTTGCTCGCGAATGCGGCGGGTCAGTCAATACATCTTTGACTGATACACCGCATTCGCGAGCAAGCCCGCTCCCACAGGGATTTCAAGCGTTTGCCAGATCCCACAAAAAAGCCCCACTCGGCTCACACCGAATGGGGCTCTGCCCCATCAACCCGCCTTACGCGACGTTCATGGTCTTGTGCGTTTCAATCAAATGCGCGACCACACCCGGGTCCGCCAAGGTGGAAATGTCGCCCAACCCGTCGTACTCGCCCGTGGCAATCTTGCGCAAGATACGGCGCATGATTTTCCCCGAACGCGTCTTCGGCAAGCCCGGTGCCCACTGGATCACGTCCGGCGAAGCGATCGGACCGATTTCCTTGCGCACCCAGTTTTTCAGTTCCAGGCGCAGGGCTTCATTCGGCTCTTCGCCATTTTTGAGCGTGACATACACGTAGATGCCCTGGCCCTTGATGTCGTGCGGGACACCCACCACCGCCGCTTCGGCGACTTTCGGGTGGGCAACCATGGCGCTTTCGATCTCGGCGGTACCCATGCGGTGGCCGGACACGTTCAACACGTCGTCCACGCGGCCGGTGATCCAGTAGTAGCCATCCTCATCACGACGCGCACCGTCACCGGTGAAGTACATGCCACGGAAGGTCTTGAAGTAGGTGTCGACGAAACGGTCATGGTCGCCGAACAGCGTCCGCGCCTGGCCTGGCCACGAATCGAGGATCACCAGGTTGCCCTCGGCAGCCCCTTCGATCAGGTTGCCCAGGTTATCCACCAACGCCGGCACCACGCCGAAGAACGGACGCGCCGCCGAACCCGGCTTAAGCGCATGGGCACCCGGCAGTGGGCTCATCATGTTGCCGCCGGTTTCGGTCTGCCACCAGGTATCGACAATCGGGCAACGGGATTGGCCGACGTTCTTGTAGTACCAGTCCCAGGCTTCCGGGTTGATCGGCTCGCCCACCGAACCCAGCAAACGCAGGCTGCTGCCATCGGCGCCTTCACAGGCAGCGGTGCCCGAAGCCATCATCGCGCGGATCGCGGTCGGTGCGGTGTAGAGGATGTTGACCTTGTGCTTGTCGACGATCTTCGCCACCCGCGTGATATCCGGGTAGTTCGGCACGCCTTCGAACAGCAGCGTGGTCGCGCCATTGGCCAGCGGGCCGTAGACGATATAGGTGTGGCCGGTGACCCAGCCGACGTCGGCGGTGCACCAGTAGATTTCACCTGGGCGGTAGTCGAACACGCGCTCATGGGTCAGGGCTGCGTACAACAGGTAGCCGCCGGTGGTGTGCTGCACGCCTTTAGGCTTGCCGGTTGAGCCAGAGGTATAAAGAATGAACAGCGCTTCTTCAGCCCCCATCTCTTTCGGCGCGCACACAGTGCCGGCCACTTTCATCAGGTCTTCGTACCAGATGTCGCGATGCTGGTTCCACTTGATGTTGCCATTGGTGCGCTTGCACACGATGACTTTCTGGATGCTGCTGGTTTCCGGGTTGGTCAGGGCGTCGTCGACGTTGGCCTTCAGCGGAATCTTCTTACCCGCGCGGATGCCTTCGTCGGCGGTGATCACTACCTTCGACTTACAGTCGATGATGCGACCGGCCAGGGCCTCCGGCGAGAAACCGCCAAACACCACGGAATGGATCGCACCGATGCGGGTACAGGCCAGCATGGCGACCACGGCTTCGGGGATCATCGGCATATAGATAGTCACCACGTCGCCGCGATGCACATCCTGACCGCGCAGGGCGTTGGCGAACTTGCAGACTTCTTCATGCAGCTCGCGGTAGGTGATGGTGCGGCTTTCGGAAGGGTCATCGCCTTCCCAGATGATCGCCGCCTGATCGCCGCGCTCGGCGAGGTGACGGTCCAGGCAGTTGTAGGAAACGTTCAGCGTGCCATCGGCGAACCACTTGATGTCGACATGGTGATCGTCGAACGAGGTCTGCTTCACCGTGGTGAAAGGCTTGATCCAGTCAAGGCGCTTGGCTTGCTCGCGCCAGAAGCCATCGGGGTTGACCACCGACTGCTGGTACATGGCCTTGTAGGTCGCCTCGTCGGTCAGCGTGTTGGCTGCTACTTCGGGGCGGACGGGGTACAGGGAAGCCGCACTCATCTTTCTTACCTCGGTGACATAGTTGTTGTTGTATGGCCCTGTTGTAGCCGGGGCCGACCTATAGAACCATTCGACGATGGTAGTAACAAGCCCCTACAAATTGCCCTGATATCGCCGTCTACACCTCTAGCCCGCGGGCTGCGGCGCTTCGCAGCTGTGTGAAAAAAGCTTTACCACGGGATTGTTACAAAAACCGCCAATAGTGTTTATCAAAAGTACGGGTATATGAATATAACCCGCAGGCCTAAAATCAACTCCGTCAACACGACACTGTGATTAACAACGCAACAGCCCCCACGAAGGCAACGTTAATCCGAACTTTCCAACCCTAAGTTACACACGTGGCCTCACAAGGGCCCCGTGACCCCACTCGCCCTGAATAAGGTATATAGAGAAATGAAAGCTTTAGTAGTTATGGCCCTCAGCAGCTTGTGCGTCACCGCCGCCCTAGCCGACGAAGCCCCGACTGACGTAGCTAGCCGCAACACCCCGATCGTTGAGGATTACACTTACAGCACCCACTTGGATGTTGCCAAAGTAGTGTCCATGAGCAGTATTCCGGAAGTGTGTGAAGTTGTACCGGTGAAGATGGAATATGAAGACTCACAAGGTCAGCGTCACATTCTTAATTACCATGTGATGGGCAATGGTTGTTCTAACGGGTAATAACCTGATTAGGTTAACCTGAATCCGATCTTATTCGCCGCAAGAAATCGTTCTTGCGGCAAAGAACCGGGCCCCTCCTCCCCTCACTGCGCCCCCTCGAAAAAAATCCTGCCGCTCGTCCCTCCGGCCAACCCCAGCAAACCCGCGCTTTGGCTTGAAAAGCAGGCTTTTTGTCTGCGATCCGTGACCATCCGCCACAACACAAAGCCGATTTTTTCCCTATAATGCGCGGGTAAATCGGGCCTGCAATATCCCTTTACACTGGGATGAAGAGCCAGACCTGAGGCCTCCCGCTGGAGCAAGCACCTACCGCTCCGCACCTCAAGCCTCACGCAGAGCACCCGTAACCCTATTCCGTTTAATGCGTGCGCTAGCTGCAACAAACGATTCCTTAAGATCCACCGCGGCCTCAGGGCCGTGTGAACACCCAACCATCCGGTTTCACACGGGCACCTTTGAGCCCTCACGCAGGAGACGACACGTCATGCTGAGCTGGGACGAATTCGACAAAGAAGAAGAAGGCGAAGTAGCCACCAAAGGCGCCAACGCCGGCCACGCCACCGAAGCCAACATGGACCGCCTCGACGGTGACGGCGCCAAAGCCGCCCTCGAAGCCCGCGCCGTCACCGCCAGTGACTCCGCCGCCATCGTGCGCGCCAAGGCCGCCCTGGACAAACTCGACGTCGCCGAAGGCCTCGCCGAGCTGGAAGGCTCCGCCGCCCGCGTCGCCGTTGACGAAAAGCGCATGATCAACTGCCGCGCCGACCTCAACCAACTCGTGCCGTTCAAGTACGACTGGGCCTGGCAGAAATACCTCGACGGCTGCGCCAACCACTGGATGCCGCAAGAGGTCAACATGACCGCCGACATCGCCCTGTGGAAAAACCCCGAAGGCCTGACCGACGACGAACGCCGCATCGTCATGCGCAACCTGGGGTTCTTCTCCACCGCCGACTCCCTGGTCGCCAACAACCTGGTCCTGGCCGTGTACCGCCTGATCACCAACCCGGAGTGCCGCCAGTACATCCTGCGCCAGGCCTTCGAAGAAGCGATCCACACCCACGCCTACCAGTACTGCATCGAATCGCTGGCCATGGATGAAGGCGAGATCTTCAACATGTACCACGAGATTCCATCGGTGGCTAAAAAAGCCGCCTGGGGCCTCAAGTACACGCGCTCGATCTCCGATCCGAAGTTCGAAACCGGCACCGTCGAGACCGACAAGGAACTGCTGCGCAACCTGGTCGCCTACTACTGCGTCCTGGAAGGCATCTTCTTCTACTGCGGCTTCACCCAGATCCTGTCCATGGGCCGCCGCAACAAAATGACCGGCGTGGCCGAGCAGTTCCAGTACATCCTGCGCGACGAGTCGATGCACCTGAACTTCGGTATCGACGTGATCAACCAGATCAAAATCGAAAACCCACACCTGTGGGATGCCGAGATGAAAGAGGAAGCGACCCAGATGATCCTGCAAGGGACTCAGCTGGAGATCGAATACGCGCGCGATACCATGCCACGCGGTGTACTGGGCATGAACGCGGCGATGATGGAGGATTACCTCAAGTTCATCGCGAACCGTCGCTTGTCGCAGATCGGTCTTAAAGAAGAGTACCCAGGGACCACTAACCCGTTCCCATGGATGAGCGAGATCATGGACTTGAAGAAAGAGAAAAACTTCTTCGAAACCCGTGTGATCGAGTACCAGACCGGCGGCGCGCTGAGCTGGGATTGATTCCTGAGCCCAGCCCCCCTATGAAGCCCTGACGTGTTCAGGGCTTTTTTATGCCCGGTGAATTGCCACTTCTTGAAGCACATCCGGCTGACCACCTGACCCAGAAGGGTTCGGATCGCACTACCAATGCTGTAGCCTTGTGCCCCAATTGCCATCAGCGTTGTCACCGGTCGAGTGATCGGAACGCTTTCACTGAAGCGCTTTACAGCAAAGTCGGAAGATTGGCACGGGAGTAAACTCCTGCTGTCACACCTGATGCACGCTAAAAAAATACTAGATAGGACCGAGGCCAACCCGTGAACCCAGACATGCTCGAAGCCGGCCCCGTTGACGCCAAAGTACTCTCCGTCTTTGACTTCGACGGCACCCTGACCCACCACGACAGTTTCGTGCCCTTCCTCAAGTTTGCCTTTGGTACCGGTGAGTTTTATGGCCGGATGGTCAAGCTGGCGGTGCCGGGGCTGCGCTTTTTGGTGCGGCAGATCAGCCGGGATGAGTTGAAGGCGCAGTTGATTCGCACCTTTATGACCGGGGTGGAGAAGACGTGGGTGCAACAGAAGGCCGAGGAGTATTGCCAGCGCAATTGGGCGCGGCTGATGCGCCCGGCAGGGGTGTTGTCGGTGGAGCACGAGTTGGGCTCGGGAGCGGAGGTCACGCTGTGTTCGGCGTCGCCGGCGTTGGTGTTGCAGCCGTTTGCGAATCGGCTGGGGATCAAGTTGATCGGGACTGAGCTTGAGGTGGTCGACGGGGTGTTGACCGGCAAACTCACCGGGAATAACTGCCGGTGTGAGAACAAGGTGCTGCGCCTTGAAGCGGTGTATGGAGACCTGGGGGAGTATCGGCTCCGGGCCTGGGGCGATACGCGTGGGGATAGGGAGTTGTTGGCGGCGGCGCAGGATGCGCATTTTCGGCATTTTCATTCGAAGAAGAAGCGCAAGCAGTTGCGGTGATCGCGCACTGGCATGAGATGCCAGGGGTTGAATGCCAGATTGGTGATGAAGCCCAACCTGAAAAGGTTGGGCTTTTTTGTGCCTGGTAGAAAACACTGCGCGTTAGATAGCACATTGCCTAGGCGGAAAATGTATCGATACCAATAGCGAGTTCGGCAGGTGGACCGAGGTGATCCCTTCGCAGCCTCGCTGGGGCTCGACAGCTCCCACAGTTGAGCGTCGTGAGCTTGTTGAGCGGTGTTCGGCGGAGCTTATGTCGTGGCTTTGAGGTCCACGCCCAGCGCTGTAGCGAAGGCTTTTACCAGCGGGCTTCTTGGGGCGTTGTGGCGCAGGATCAGGTTGAAGGCGGTGCTCAGGTGAACATGCTCCGGGCACAGTGCGCGCAGGCGCCCTTCCCTTACCAGCGGTGCGGCGTAATGCTGTGGCAGGAAGCCGAGGAAGCGGCCGGTCAGGATGAGAATGGCGACGGCTTCCACTTGTGAGGCCGAGGCCGACTGGCTGTCGTAGTTGACGAAGTTGGCCTTGTCGCGGTGGATCGCGTACCGATGGTTGACCACTTCGTATTGGCGCAAGACTTCCGGCGTGATGTCGCTCGCAGTGAACAGCGGATGTCCTACGGCGCAGTAGGCGTGGGCCTTTTCTTCGTACAGCGGGAAGTAGTCGAATTCCTCACGGCGTTGGTACACGGGGACGATGCCGACGATCAGCCTTCCTTCCACCACACCGCGCTCAACTTCGTCCAATTGTGAGGCATGTAAGCGCAATCTAATCTTGGGCGACTCGCTGTGTAATTTCCCCAACGCGGTAATCAGCGGCGAATTAACGTCCGATACAGTGTTATCAATTACGCCGACACTAAGGTCACCAATAAGCTCGTTTTGCGCCGAACTAAGCTTGTCGCGAAAACTGTCCACCGAGGTAAATAACTCGATGGACGCCTGATACACCAACTTGCCTTCTTCGGTGAGGCCAAAGCCTTCCCTGCCGCGCGTACACAGGCGCATGCCGATGCGGATTTCAAGGTCGGAGATCTGTTTGCTGATGGCCGCCAAGCCCACATTCAGCTCGTTTTGCGCGGCGCTGAAGCCGCCGGCTTCGACAACCGCCATGAATACCCGGAGCAATTTGAAGTCCAGCCCGCTCAGTTGCAGGGGCGGTCTTGTGCCGGGTTTGGGCGGTATGTTTCCAGAAGTGGAAAGTGGGGTTTCCATAATACGCGTTGACCTCAAGTGCCATATTCAACAGGCTTTGACCCAGTCCTTGAACATAGCCAGGCGGCGATAATGAACATAAACATCCGCCCTTGGCAACCATGAATACGGCGCGTCAGACGCCGATTCAGTCTAGTTGAAACCTTATTTTTACTGCCTCCGACTCTTCTAAAAACAAGCGTGAGGAACATCCATGTCCCAGCCCACCGACCGCCTTTGGGGCGCTCGTTTCAAGACCGGTCCGTCTGCTGCATTGGCCGCGTTGTCGCGTTGCCCTGAGCGCTATTTCCGTCTGACGCCTTACGACCTGGCCGGCTCCCGTGCCCATGCCCGTGAGTTGCAGCGCGCCGGTTTGCTGGATGAGTCGGAAACCCTGCGCACCCTTGAAGCGCTGGACAGTATTGGCATGGACTTCGCCGCCGGCACGCTGCATCCGACCCTGGATGACGAAGACGTGCACACCTTTATCGAACGCGTATTGACCGAGCGCCTGGGCGCCTTGGGTGGCAAATTGCGCGCCGGGCGTTCGCGCAATGACCAAACGGCCAATGACCTGCGTCTTTTCCTGCGCGACCACGCGCGCACCATCACCACTGAGGTGCTGGGTCTGCAGCAGGCGTTAGTGGACCAGGCTGAACAGCATATCGAGAGCGTCTGCCCCGGCTTTACCCATTTGCAGCAGGCACAACCGATTGTGTTTGCTCATCACTTGCTGGCCCACGCGCAATCGATGTTGCGGGATGTGCAGCGGTTGGTGGATTGGGATGCGCGAACGGCGTTGTCGCCCCTCGGTGCGGCGGCCATGGCCGGTTCGGCGATTGCGCGCCAGCCGGAGCATTCGGCCAAGGAGATGGGCTACACCGGGCCCTGTGAAAACTCGATCGACGCGGTCGCCAGCCGTGACCATGTGGCGGAGTTTCTATTTGTGGCGGGCATGCTCGGGGTGAATATTTCGCGCCTGTCTGAGGAATTTTGCCTGTGGTCGTCGCGGCAGTTTCGCTGGGTAGTGCTGGACGATGCCTACGCCACCGGTAGCTCGATCATGCCGCAGAAGAAGAACCCGGACATTGCCGAATTGGCGCGGGGCAAGGCAGGGCGCTTGATTGGCAACCTGACCGGTTTGATGTCGACGCTCAAGTCGTTGCCGCTGTCGTACAACCGCGATTTAAGTGAAGACAAGCACAGCGTGTTGGACAGTGTGGATACCTTGCTGCTGGTGCTGCCGGCGATGGCCGGGATGGTCGCAACCATGAAGGTGCAGGTTGAAGAGCTGCGGCGCCAGGCGCCGATGGGCTTCACCTTGGCGACGGAGGTGGCGGATTGGTTGGCCACGCGCGGTGTGCCGTTCAAGGAGGCGCATGAGATTACCGGCGCACTGGTTCAGGCCTGTGAGAAGCATGAGATTGAATTGTGGGAAGCCTCGCCGGCGATGTTGGCGGAGGTGGACGCGCGGTTGCTGCCTGAAGTGCGGGACTGCTTGAGCCTGGAAGCGGCGATTGCGGCGCGCAGTGGGTGGGGCGGGACGGCGCCGGAGCGGGTTCGCGAGCAGATTGGGCGGTTGAAGATTGCATTGGCGGCTCAGCAGCAGTGGGCTGAGAGCTATCAGGGCTTTCGGATTTAAGCCTGTCAGAGGTGTGGTGCTGGGGCTGACGCTTTCGCGAGCAAGCCCGCTCCCACATTTGGACCGAGTACATCAGTAGTAGCGTCATCAGTTTTGGAGAAGCACCATGAACCAAACCCCGGCAGAGCGCTTGGAAGCCGAGCGCAAGTTGTCCGAGAACCAGTTCGATATCACGCAGTACGAGCACGTGCCGCGTCGCTACTACGGGCGGATGTTTTTTGCCACGTTGATCGTGATTGTGTTGGCCGCGCTGTTGCGTGCATTTGCCAATGGTCAGATCGAATGGTCCTACATCGGTCAGTTCCTCACGTCTGAAGCCATCCTCTGGGGCCTGGTGAACACCATCATCATGTCGGTGTTGGCCATGGCGCTGGGCGTGGTGATCGGCGTGATCACGGCGATCATGCGTATGTCGGCCAACCCGATCCTGCGGTATGTGGCCATCACCTACACCTGGCTGTTCCGGGGCACGCCGCTGATCCTGCAACTGCTGCTGTGGTTCAACCTGGCGCTGATCTTCCCGGTGATCGCGATTCCGGGCCTGTTCAGTATCGACACTGTCGATCTGATGACGCCCTTCGTGGCCGCCCTGCTCGGCCTGAGTATCAACCAGGGCGCCTACACCGCCGAAGTGGTGCGCGCCGGTTTGCTCTCGGTCGACACCGGCCAGTACGAAGCCGCCAAATCCATCGGCATGCCGAGCCTGCAAGCCCTACATAGGGTAATTCTGCCCCAGGCGATGCGCGTGATCATTCCGCCTGTAGGCAATGAGTTTATCAGTATGGTGAAAATGACCAGCCTGGCCAGCGTGATCCAGTACTCGGAGCTGCTGCACAACGCGCAAAACATCTACTACGCCAACGCACGGGTCATGGAGCTGCTGATTGTGGCCGGCATCTGGTACCTGGCGGTGGTGACTGTTCTTTCATTTGGTCAAAGCCGCCTTGAGCGTCGTTTTGCCCGCGGCGCCGGCAAGCGTTCGTAAGTCTGGGTTGAGGAGATTTGCCCCATGAGAAGCATCGTCAAGGCCGTCAACCTGAACAAGTATTACGACCAGTATCACGCGCTGCGCGACATCAACATCGAGGTCGAGCAAGGCGAAGTGATGTGCATCATCGGCCCGTCGGGTTCCGGTAAAAGCACGCTGCTGCGTTGCGTCAACCAACTGGAAAAAATCGACAAGGGCGGCCTGTGGGTCGACGGCGAACTGGTGGGTTACCGGGTCGTCGGCAACAAGCTGCATGAGATGAATGAATCGCAGATTGCCCGCCAGCGCCTGGCCACCGGCATGGTGTTCCAACGCTTCAATTTGTTCCCTCATATGACCGTGTTGCAGAACATCATCGAAGGCCCGTGCCAGGTGCTCAAGCGCTCGCCCAAGGAGGCCATCGAAGATGCGCTGGAGTTGCTGGCCCGCGTCGGCCTGGCAGACAAGCGCAATGCCTACCCTGTGGAGTTATCCGGCGGCCAGCAACAGCGTGTGGCGATTGCCCGCGCATTGGCCATGCGCCCCAAGTTGATGTTGTTTGACGAACCCACGTCAGCCCTCGACCCGGAGCTGGTAGGAGAGGTGCTGTCGGTGATGCGCGATCTAGCCACCACCGGCATGACCATGATCGTGGTCACCCACGAGTTGGGCTTCGCCCGCGAAGTGTCCAACCGCATGGTGTTCATGGATGCCGGTCAGATTGTGGAAGCCGGCAGCCCCGAAGAAATTCTAATAAGCCCACAAAACCCGCGTACCCAAAGCTTTATTTCTGCCGTTCGCACTTAACTAAAAAACAAACGAGAACGCCCCCATGAAAAAATTATTTATCCCAACCTTGCTCGCAGGCTTGCTGGCCTCCTCCGCTGTTTTCGCGGCTTTGCCGGCGGCAATCAAGGACAAGGGTGAGATCAGCGCGGCCATCGTGCCGAACTATCCGCCGATGGATTTCAAGGACCCGGCCACCAACACACTCACCGGTTTTGACTTCGATCTGGGCAACGCCCTCGCCGAGCGCCTGGGCGTAAAGATCAAGTGGCAGGAAACCGGCTTCGAGCAAATGCTCAGCGGCCTGACCACCAAGCGCGTGGACATCGTGCTGTCGGGCATGACCGATACCGCCGAGCGGCAGAAATCCGTAACCTTTATCGACTACTTCAGCAGCGGCCCGCAGCTGTACACGATGGCCAAGCGTGAAGACCTCAAGGAATTGACTGACCTGTGCGGGAAAAAAGTCGGCACCAGCCGTCGCACCACTTGGCCGTCGGAAATTGCCGCGTGGAGCAAGGAAAACTGCGAAGCGGCGGGTAAGCCAGCGATCGTGGTAATCGGCACTGAAGGCTCGGCGGATGCGCGCGCGCAGTTGCAGCAGAACCGCTTGGATGCGGCGATGCAGGGCAGCGAGACGATTCCTTATTTGATGTCGCTGGACAAGGGCAAGTACAAGCCGGTGGGCTTGGCGATTTCCAAGCAGTTCACCGGGCTTGGGATCGAGAAGAGCAACACGCAATTGGTCACCGCGATCAGTGAAGCGTTGCAGGGCATGATCGATGACGGCACTTACGGCAAGATCCTGAAAAAGTGGGATCTGGAGCAGGGCGCGGTCGAGAAGATCAGCATCAACGCCGGCCAATAACCCTCCTTCTGTAGGAGCGAGCACGCTCGTTCCTACAGAAAACCAAGCCACCCAGACAAGGACATGTGCCCCACCGTGGCCACCTACTCCCTGGTAATCCGCCGCCTGATGATTTGCTCGCTGACCATCGTCATCAGCCGGGCAATGACCAGTCCCTTGATGACTTTGTTGCTCAGCCGGCGCCTGGGCCTCAACCAGCAGGACATCGGCTTGCTGATGGGCATCGCGGTGTTTACCGCCACCCTGATGGGCCTGTACGGCGGCTACGTCATCGACCGCATGGAAAAGCGCAAGCTGCTGATCCTGGCGATGCTCTCCAGCTCCATCGGTTTTCTGTTGCTGACCTTTGCCACCAACCTTTACCTCACCACCTTGACACTCGTCATCACCGAGTCGGCATCGGCGCTGTTCCTGATCGGTTCCAAGGCGATCATCAGCGAGAACCTGCCGGTGGAGCAGCGCGCCAAGGTGTTTTCCCTGCGCTACACCCTGACCAATATCGGCTACGCCACAGGCCCCATGGTGGGCGTGGTGATTGCTGGGCAGATGCCCCTGCTGCCATTCATGCTGTCCAGCGCCATCGCGTTTATCAGCGTGTTCCTGATGATAGGCATCCCGCCTACCCAGCGTGAGGAAAGCAGCAAGCCCTTGAGTTTTCTCACCACGCTGAAGACCCTGCGCAACGATCGCAGCCTGGTGCTGTTCACCGGCGGCAGCCTGCTAAGCACCATCGTGCATGGCCGTTACACCTTGTACCTGTCGCAATTTCTGCTGGTGATTCACAACCCGGATGATGCACTGAAAATTCTTTCCGCCGTGCTGGCGTGCAACGCAATCACGGTAATGTTGCTGCAATACCAGATCGGCCGCTTCCTTAAGCGTGAGCAATTGCGTTACTGGATCCTGCTGGGCACTGCGCTGTTCATCGGCGGCCTGATCGGCTTCAGCCAGGCCGACAGCCTGCTGTCGTGGTGTGTGGCCATGTTCGTGTTCACGTTGGGCGAGATGATTATCTTCCCGTCCGAATTCCTGTTTATCGACACCCTTGCCCCCGAGTCGCTGCGTGGCAGTTACTACGGTGCGCAGAACCTGGCGGCCTTTGGCGGGGCGCTGAGCCCGGTGATTTGTGGCTATCTGTTGATCAACTCACCGCCGACCACGATGTTTTATGCACTGGCCGGGTTGACGGCGGCGGGCGGTGCGCTGTGCTTCTTGAGCGGGCGGCGGGTTGCAGGTTCTTGCTGATATTTACCCAGGATCCCGCTATTAATAGCGAAACCTCTCACGGACCCGAGCCCCATGAAATTCGACACGGCCTACTGCCTGAGTCTCGATGACAAGCTGTCGATCTACGACGTACGAGACCTGAATTTCGACGAAACAACCGATTTCGACTCAGACAAGGACAGCTTTCTCTGCCCCAATGACGACTGTCGTGCGGCGTTTGATCCCGGCAACGCGCTGAGCACCTTCAACGCCAAAAACGTCAATTACCTGCGCACGCCGCATTTCAAGAACAAGACCAGCACCCGGCATATCGACGGTTGTCGTTACGCCAGCACGCACAAGACTGCGGTAGATGACAGTGACGACGAGCGTGAGGACCATTTCCCATCGGAGTTTGTACTCACCCGTCGTCAGTACGAACGCCAGACGCCGCTTGCGAGTACAGAGGGAAGCATCCCACACGATCCAGTGAAAGCGCCCTCAAACCGAAGCTCTGTATCCCACCGCGCCAATGACAGCACCCCAGACAAAACCAGCGTGTTCGCCCACCCGGTCGAATGTTTCGTGTCCAACATCGACGACAAGGACAAGCTCAAGTCCATGCCGTTGAAAATCGGTGACCACACCGCGACCTACTGGACGTTTTTCAAGAAAATCGAATACCTGCAAGACAACAAAGGCCTGATCTACTGGGGCAAGATCAGGGCGATCAAGGACTACACCAGCAGCTTTCGCATCGACTTCGAAAAGAAAGTGTGGCTCGACAAGAAGCCCTACTCGGTCAACGTCTACCTGAGTAAAAAACTCATTGAGAACTACCGCAAACGCAAGGTGTTCCTGGAGCAGATCAAGGCGGCCGTGGACAGTGAGCGCGCGTTGTACTGCTTCTTCTACGGGGTGACGCCGGAGCTGAAACAGGTGCCGAGCAAGAAGAATCCCGAGCAGACCTTCGGAGTATTCAGTGCCAATATCGAGAACCTGGACCATCTGATCATTCGGGAAGCGCCAGGGGTGGAATAGTGGGTCAGCAAAAATCCAGTTGATGAGCGGTCAAAACAACTGTACAAAAACACAGTATAGTTTGCCCTCCCCCGTCGAACCTGGAGAAACCCCATGTCCTCTCTGGCAATGAGCTCTTTCGTAGAACAGCAGATCGTCCTGCATCAATTCACCGCCAAACACAGTGTGCAAGCCCGCGCGATGCTGGGCTGGAGCCGGGAAGACCTGGCTCGCCAGGCCGGTGTGGCCGTTGAGGCGGTTCAACAGTTTGAAAGCCAGCATGACGTGGGGGATGAAACCCGCCTGGCCTTGGCGTTTCGGTTGGAAGCTGAAGGGCTGGTGTTTTTCCCGGGGTTTGCACCGGGGTGGGGGATGAGTGTGCGCCGGTTTGACTGTGCAGAACCAGAGCCTGTAGCGCAGGGCATCCTCTCCCGTCTGATAGGCACAACGTCGGCATCCCTTGAACCTAAAGGTGCGTAGAGCTTCATGCCTGCAGTTGTCGCGCCCAGCGCATCATGTGCGGCGGTTGGCCAAAGGCACGCAGGAATGCACGGCGCATCCGTTCCGGGTCGCCGAAGCCGGTTTCGCGGGCGATGGTGTCGATGAAGTGGTCGCCAAGATCGAGCAGCAGGGACGCCTACGAAACAGCAAGGCTCCCTGGCACCCAACCTGTCGCATCGCTCCCCAGCGGCACGCTACGGCGTCAAAGTTGCGGCTTAACCGCTACCTGAGCTGCTTGCTCATACCCATGGGCCACTGCCAGCAAGGTAGGCTCGGCCCATTGGGTACCAAAAAAGTAGGCACTGGTGGGTAGACCATCCTCATCTACACCAGACGGTACGGCGATTCCCGGATAGCCGGCTGCCGCGACGCCGAAGTAACTGTTGGTGTCGAAATCCGACACCATCGCGTCCAGGTTTTCTGCCTTGATCGGGTCATCGATCGAGCTTCTGAAATCCTGGATGAGCGCATCCCACAGTGGCTTGCGTGCAGCTGGCGTCAGCGTTGAGGCGCTGATTTCCCTGAGCACCGGTTGATGATCCGTCTCACTGCCATCGCGTTCGTCGTTGAACCGGATCAGTTCGGTCAGTGACTTGACCGGCAATCCCGAGCGCTTGCCCAGGTAGGTATTCAGTGAGTCCTTCACATCCGAAAGCAATAGTTCGTCGTACCGTGAGGCATCGGCCAGGCGCAGGTTGACCGGCACCAACACCGCGCCTTGCTCGCGAAGCACTTCCAATGTCCGATTGAACGTCGTGCTGTTCTCCACTGGCAGGGTTTCACCCTCTTTGGAGAACGTGGCGGGATAGCCGATACGCTTGCCTTTCAACGCGCCTGGAACCAGTAACTGGGTGTAATCGATACCTTGGGGTGCTCCCACGCTTGCTGGATCCGCAGGATCACTGCCTGACATGGCATTGAGCATCAGTGCAGCATCAAACACAGAACGCGTCATCGGGCCCGGTGTGTCCTGGTACTGGCTCGCGGGAATAATTCCATTGCGATCCAGCAGGCCGACAGTGGGCTTGAGCCCGACAATACCGTTGCGCGCTGCCGGCACAATGATCGAACCGTTGGTTTCTGCCCCCACCGCCATGGGCGCCAACCCTGCTGCAACGGCGGCGGCAGAGCCGGAGCTGGACCCTCCAACGTCGGCATCCCTTTGATGAGGGTTGCGGGTCTGCCCGCCCCGACTGCTCCAACCATCGGGGCCCCCACGGAACCCAGCCATTTCAGTCATGTTGGTTTTGCCGAGGATCACCGCGCCCTGCTGGATCAGGTAGTCCACCAACGGGGCGTTCTTGCTGGCTGATGCACCGACCAGCCCAAACGCACCCGCACTGGTTTGCATGCCTTCGGTTTCGATCGTGTCCTTGAGCAAGATGGGAATGCCATGCAGCGGCCCGCGCACGTTGCCATTGGCCCGCTCACGGTCCAACTCACGTGCGGTTTCAAGCGCCTTGGGATTGAGTTCGATGATGGCGCTCAGTTGCGGATCCAGCCTGCGAATCCGCTCCTGCAGGTGAGTGACCAGATCGACCGAAGTGAGCCCGCCCGGCAGGGCCATTTGCCTGCTGAGCTCGTTGACACCGAGGTACTCAGTACCCGCGGGCACAGGTGTTGAGGCAATGGGTGAGGCGTCTCCAGCGAACGACTCTACGACCTGCCAAACCATGGCGCCCATGCCATATGCGATTCCTAACATACGACCTCCTGAGAAGTAAGAAATGAAGAAGGACCAACGTTGATCCGTAGGCCAGTCTAAAAACTCCACCCCTCCTTGGCAGCGCGGCGAGGGTGATTCACCGTGTGGGATAGTTCAGCGCTGCGGGTGGCTCATCCTGTCGATCCATCAGACGGCACACGTTTTGATACCCCTGTACCAGCGCCGGCAGCCAATCTTTCGCCCAACGTGCACCGTAGAACCACAGCGTCGCGCCATCCTCGAGCGGCGCGCCAACCCCTGGGTAGCCACTCCAGCACGCGCTATGGAAGGCGCTGCTACGGCTGTCGGATACCAGGGCATCCAGTCGGAATGCACGCACCAGCTCATCGATTTCGTTGCGGGTGTGAAGGGTGTGATTGGCCCGGTGTGCAGGCACTGGTACCAGCTCGATACCGGCCTGGCGCAGGATGTCCAAGGCTTTCAGGAAGGAGGGAGGGTGTTCGATCCGCCCCTCTTCGTGGTCATCCACAAACCGCTCGGCAAACCCCACGCGCCTGCCGCCCAGCGCGTGAGTAGCCGTGAAGGCCGTGTTGTTTTCCACCAAGGGGACTTCAACCATCACCGGCCCAGAGGGATCGACGCCACTTAAGGCAATCAACGACAGCGCCGGGTCGCGCAAGGGTTTCAGGGGAAGACTCGGAGCGTCATAACCTGGAATGGGGACGATTCGTCCAGGGTTGTCACGAGCCTGGGGCTCGACACCGAAAGCGATACTTCGCGGGTTCCCTTGCTCGTTGAGCGAAGTCGCCAGGCCAGACGCTTCAGTGAGCACAGAAGCTGGTTGACTCGGTGGGCACGGTATACCCGCCTGCCAATATTTCCGACACTTACTCTCCATAAATACCGTCCCCCGAGAATTGATTTTCCGGGGATCATCGCACCCTTGGCTGGCGTCTGTCGCAGCTCTGAAACAGCTTGAAAACTCCTTTTTCCGGCGGCTGTTCCGTCAGCCGGCTAGCTGTTCCTGCGCACCTTGGGCTTCAACCTCTAGCCACCACGCACACCCTCGCTCAGGCTGGTTCAAGCTGAACGCCTGCCCCATCTGCGGTGTGGTGATACACACGTTGCGCTCCCAGGCCAGGGCCATGATGCGGTCGAACGGTTCGTGCCAGACATGGAACGCCAGGTCGAAGGTGCCGTTATGAATCGGCAGCAACCAGCGGCCTTTGAGATCGATATGCGCTTGCAGGGTTTGCTCAGGTTGCATGTGCACGTGGGGCCAATCGACGTTGTAAGCGCCTGTTTCCATCAGCGTCAGGTCAAACGGACCGTACTGTTCGCCGATGCGTTTAAAGCCGTCGAAGTAACCGGTATCGCCGCTGAAAAAAATCCGTCGCGCACCATCGATCATCACCCAGGAACACCACAAGGTCTGGTTGGCATCCAACAGGCCCCGCCCGGAAAAATGCTGCGCAGGCGTGGCAACAAACCGAATGCCCTCCACCTCAGTGCCCTGCCACCAATCCAGCTGGCGCACTTTGCTGGCGTCCACGCCCCATTTCACCAGAATGTCCCCGACGCCCAGCGGCGCGAGAAAATAGCGGGTCTTATCGGCCAATTGGACGACAGCCTTGCGGTCAAGATGGTCGTAGTGGTTGTGGGAAAGAATCACTGCCTCTAGCGGCGGCAGCTCATCAAGACTGATGGGCGGCGGGTGGAAACGCTTGGGGCCGGCCCAACTGAACGGCGACGCACGCTCGGCGAACACCGGGTCGGTCACCCAGAATTTGCCGCGCATTTTCAGCAAGACCGTGGAATGCCCAAGGCGGAACACACTGTGATCCGGCGCCGCCAACAGCTGCTCGCGCGTCAGCGGCTGCACCGGGATCTGCCCCACCGGCCGCGTGCTACGCGGCTTGTTGAACAACATATTCCAGAAAATACGCAGGGTTTTGCCGAAGCCCCCCTGCTGTACGGGCGCCTCGTTGCTGAAGTGCCCCTGGTCTTGCTTGGGCGCTGCCGGCGAAGAATCGACACGGGACGAAATCGTGGCCATTTACAGGTGACTCCTACAGACCGATCTTTAATTACACTGCACAGTGTAGTTTTAAGATTGCAACAAAATACACAGCAAGTAAACTACTGAGTGTAACTTTCCTTGACGAACCGAGCGCCCTCCATGACTGCCCCTCAACGCCTCACCGACCGTAAACGCGAAGCCATCGTGGCCGCGGCCATCGCTGAGTTTCGCGAAAACGGTTTCGAGGTCACCAGCATGGACAAGATTGCCGCCACCGCCGGCGTTTCCAAACGCACGGTGTACAACCACTTCCCCAGCAAGGAGGAGTTGTTTGCCGAAATTCTCCATCAACTCTGGGCAAGCAGCGTTGCGCAGCTCGACGTCAGCTACGCCAGCGACCGCCCACTGCGCGAACAACTGCGCGGTTTGCTGGAAGCGAAGATGAAGATGATGGCGGACGCCAATTTCCTCGACCTTGCCAGGGTCGCCATCGCCGCCACCATCCATTCGCCGGAGCGTGCGCAGGACATGGTCACCCGTCTGAGCAAGCGCGAAGAGGGTTTTACCCAATGGGTCCGCGCCGCCCAGGAAGATGGCCGGCTCAATTGCAACGACCCGGCATTTGCCGCGCACCAGATTCAGAGCCTGCTCAAGGCGTTCGCCTTCTGGCCGCAAATTACGCTCGGCCAACCGGTTCTGGACGCCGCCACTCAGGCCAATGTTATCGAGTCCGCCATCGACCTGTTCCTGGCCGGCTACGAAGTCACCCCTTCCCGTCAGCCATAAAACCTGTGGTGTGAACGACATTCCTGATCTTTTTGGCATATTCACGCGCTGTCCTGAACAAATGGCTTGGAAGGACACTGATTATTCCCACGCGAATAACTGACAATATTCACAGCTATTATCCGATCAACGGTTCGACCCGCTGACGCGCCTTGCCGCACCTGCTAATAAAGAACAGCCTCAGGAATTTATGGAAAACAGACGAGGCAAAGGGCTTTCATTTGCCAGACGTATCTACAAGCCAAGGATTATCGGCTTGGGCATCGGCTGCATCAGTGTCACAGGCGCGCTTTATCCGCTCGCAATGCCGGGCTGGGTCTGGGCATTTCTGCTGTTCAACGGTTTCGCCTGGGCGCATGTGGCCTACCAACTCTCAGCGCGCTCGCAATTTCCCTACCAGGCCGAGCAACGCAACCTGTTGTACGACTCATTGTTCGGCGGGTTCTGGGCCGCGGCCACGCAATTCACACCACTGACAACCGTCACCATCCTTTCCATGATGACCATGAACAACGTGGCGGCGGGCGGCAAGCGGCTATTCCTGCGTGGGCTGCTGGCGCAAGTGGCCGGTATCGGGGTCGCAGGTGCGCTTTTCGGCATTAAATTCAACCCCAACGTCAGCCTCACCCAGGTCTACACCTGCCTGCCGATGCTAACGCTCTACCCCATGGCCATCGGCATGGTTTGCTATCAGTTGGCGATTAAGTTGTCGGAACACAAACGCGCGCTCAGTGCCCTAAGCCGTACCGACAGCCTCACCGGCCTGCTCAATCACGGCTCTTGGAAAGACCTGCTGCACCTCAAATTCCACAAATGTCAGCAACAGCAAAGCCACGCCACCATCGCCCTGATCGATATCGACCACTTCAAGCAGATCAATGACACCCACGGCCATATCGTCGGTGACGCGGTCCTGCGGCAACTGAGCCTGGAGCTGCGGCGCAACCTGAGGGAAAACGACCTTGCAGGGCGGTATGGCGGCGATGAATTCTGTGTGATTCTTCCGCAAATGCCCATGGAACAGGCCGCCCAGGTCATGGAGCGCATGCGCGAGACCTTCAGCAATTACCGCAACCCACAGATCCCTGAATTGCGCGTGAGCCTGAGCATCGGCCTGGCCGATTTCCAACCCGTCTTTACCGACGCCGCCATGTGGCTGAATGCGGCGGACCGAGCGCTGTATGCCGCAAAAGACACCGGGCGTAACCGGGTCAACATGAGCGACGAGAGGGTCGCTTAGTCGCCGGAACCGGTCCTACCACACCTCATCTGAGTTTCCTTCCTGCGCGCTGGATCAAAGCAAAAGGCCACCACTTGTCGGGTACCCAAAAAAGGTCCTGCCATTGCGGCGAACTTCTTGTCAGGCTGATCACTCTGAACCCGTTGTCCCACCCCTCTGTCGGCACAAGGAAGCCGACAATGAGCAAGTCAACCGTACGGCGCATGCCTTACGGGGGCAGGCGCACACCCATGGAAACTCCCAGCAGCCTGCTTGTCCGAGCACCCGAACATGCTATTCAACGCCCACAAGAAAACCATAGATTCCCTGCAACACACCCTTGCCCAACACGCCAGTCTGTTGGACGCCATCGAGCGCTCCATGGCGGTGATCGAATTCGACCTGCACGGCAACGTGCTGCGGGCCAATGCCAACTTCCTCCAGGCCATGGGTTACCGCGCCGAGCAGATCGAGGGCCAGTCCCATCGAATGTTCTGCACTCCCGCGTTCGCCCGCAGCGCCGAGTACAACCAGTTGTGGTCGAACCTGCGCAATGGCCAGTACCAGTCCGGCACCTTTGAACGGGTGGCCGGCGATGGCCAGTCGGTGTGGCTGGAAGCCAGCTACAACCCGGTGCGCGATGACGCGGGCCATGTCATCAAAGTGGTGAAGTACGCCATGGATGTCACCCCACGCCTGCAGGCAGAAAGTGAAGCCAATGCCAAACTGGCCGCCATCAGCCGGGCCATGGCGGTGATCGAGTTCAACCTCGACGGCACCATCATCACGGCCAATGCAAACTTCCTGCAGCGCATGGGTTACACCCTCGCGCAGGTCCAGGGCCAGCACCACCGCCTGTTCTGCACCAAAGCGTTGGCCAACAGCCCGGCCTACGAGGATTTCTGGCGACGCCTGAACCAGGGCGAAATGTTCAGCGGCCAGTTCGAACGGGTGGATAAGAACGGCCAGGCCGTGTGGCTCGAAGCCAACTACAACCCGGTGTACGACGCTGGCGGGCGCCTGTGCAAAGTGGTGAAGTTCGCCTCGGACGTGACCGCCATGGTGCAGCAACATACCGCCGACGCCGCCAGTGCCGCCCAGGCGTATCACATCTCCCTGAACACCCGGGACATCGCCGAAAAAGGTGCCGAAGTGATCCAGCAAACCGCCAGCGGCATGCGCGATATTGCAGCGGATATCGACGGTTCCTCACAACTGATCGCCAAGCTGGGCGAGCGCTCGCAGCAGATCACCGCCATCGTCAACACCATTCGCGGCATCGCTGACCAGACCAACCTGCTGGCCCTCAACGCCGCCATCGAGGCGGCGCGTGCAGGCGAGCAAGGTCGCGGGTTTGCGGTGGTGGCTGATGAAGTGCGGCAATTGGCTGCACGCACCAGCGGCTCCACGGCGGAAATCTCCAGCATGATCGCGATGATCCAGGACGAAACCCGCCAAGCCATCCACAGCATGGACGGCACCCGCGACCGCGCCGCGCAAGGGGTCGACCTGGCCAACCGCGCCGGCACGGTGATCCTGCAAATCCGCGAAGGCACCAGCGACGCGGTGCAGGCGGTGAGTGCATTCGCCAATGAGCGCGGTGGCAACTGAGCCGATCTTCATACGGGGGGGTGAGCGCTCGGTCTATAGTGCTTGCTTGTTTTCAAGCAAACGTCCGAGCCCGCCATGACCCCAGAAAAGACCGAAACCGCTTCCGTCGACCACCTGCGCTTCCACCGTCGCCACGCCCACTTGGCGCCGACCTTCGGCAATGACACTTTTGCCCTCAAGGCTGAAGCTTTCGCCCGGTTCTTCGGCACGCCTACCTTCCTCGGCGCACAAACCGCAATCGTGGTGGTGTGGGTGGTGCTGAACACGACCGGCATCACGCACTTCGATGTGTACCCGTTCATCCTGCTCAACCTGGCCTTCAGCCTGCAAGCGGCCTATGCCGCGCCGCTGATCCTGCTGGCCCAGACGCGCCAGGCCGCTCGCGACAAGGCGCAGTCAGAGGCCGACGCCCAACACCGCGAAGCCCTGGCCAGCGCTAACACTGAGCGCCAGGCCCAGGCGGCTCAGACCAGCAAACAGTTACTGGAGCTGCTGGAGCAAAATACTCGCCTCACGGAGATGACCAAGCAACTGACAGAACGAATCGAAAGCCTGACGAGCGAAATGCATGAGCACTTTGTGCGAAAAACCTAAGGCAACCGCACGTGTCGGCCCAACTCATCAAACAGCGTGACCACTGAGCGCAGCGCCCGACAATCGGGACGCGTGAGCAACCACAGCGCTGTGTCATGCCCCGCCAATGCAGGGCCCAACGGCTGCAGGCCTTCACCCATTAAAAAGTCGGGCAACGCCGCCACCCCCAAACCCGCACGCACCAACTCGGTGACCGATAACATGCTGTTGCAGCGATAGCTGGGGCGCACGCCAGGCAAGTGCTCGCGGCGCCAGACGACCGTGGGGTGGTCGGGCAGGAAGTCATCCGGGGCGATCCAAGGCAGGTCAGCCAATTCATGACCCATGTGCTGTTGGGCGAACTCCGGACGGGCACACACCTGATAAGCCACATTGCCCAGGCGCCGCCCCACCAGATGCTCCGGCGGCGTGCGGGTCAGGCGCAGGGCGATATCGGCGTCGCGGCGGCTGAGGTTGGCAAAATCATTCGACGTGCTCAACTCCAAGGTCAGCGCCGGGTACTCTGGCATGAACTGCGCCAGGGCCGGCAACAGCAAGCCTTGCAGCACCGAGTCGGTGCAGGTCAGGCGCACCGTGCCGCTGATCACCTCACCGCCTTGCTCCACACCGATGCGCGCGGCCTCCAGCGCTTGTTCGGCGCGTTCTGCCTGCTGCGCCAGGTTGCTCGCCAGACTGGTGGGCAGGTAGCCGGCGCGGCTTTTTTCAAACAACGTCTGGCCCAGCGCCGCCTCCAGGCGCCGCACCGCGCGGAACACCGTGGACACGTCCACGCGCAACAGCGCCGCCGCCCGTGCGAGCGTGCCGCCGCGCACCAGGGCGAGGATCAACGATAAGTCTGGGTATTCGATTGAATAGTGCGTCGCTGCATTGAGCATGTGTTGATACGCCAATATTGATTGCGTGAACGCCAATCTATAGTGCGTCCCAGGACACCACAAGCCCTAGGACGTACACGATGAAAAGCACGCCTTTGCACCTCGCCCTGATCGGCGACTACAACCCCGATGTCATCGCTCACCAAGCCATCCCCGTGGCGCTGCAACAGGCCGCCGAGACGCTGGGCCTGAGCATTCACGTACAGTGGCTCGACACCGATAACCTGCCCCCGTCACTGCACGGCTTCGACGGTTTCTGGTGCGTCCCCGCCAGCCCTTACCGTGACACCGAGGGCGCAATGCGCGCGATCCAGTTTGCCCGCGAGCAACGCCGACCGTTCCTGGGCACTTGCGGCGGTTTTCAACATGCGGTGCTTGAATACGCGCGCAACGTTCTGGGTTGGAAGGATGCCGAGCATGGCGAGCTCGCCCCGCAGTCCACGCGCGCTGTGATCGCGCCACTGAGCTGCGCGCTGGTGGAAGCCACCGACACCGTGCGCCTGGCGCCCTACACCCGGATCGCCGAGGCCTACGGCACCCTTGATGTGCAGGAAGGTTATCGCTGCCGTTATGGCGTGAACCCCGCGTTTCTCGATGCCTTGCTCAACGGCGACCTGATCCCCAGCGGCCATGACTCGGCGGGCGATCTACGGGCGGTGGAATTGCTCGACCACCCGTTCTTCGTCGCCACCCTGTTCCAGCCCGAGCGCGTCGCGCTGAAAGGTATCACCCCGCCCTTGGCGATTGCCCTGCTCAAGGCTTGCCAGGCGGAGTCCGCATGATCGCCCCCACACCCAACCCGCCCTACTACGCGGTGATATTCAGCTCACAGCGCACCGAAGGCGATCAAGGCTACGGCCAGGCGGCCAGCCGCATGCTGGAACTGGCACGCGAACAACCGGGGTTTCTCGGCGTGGAGTCCGCACGGGAGGACGCTCTGGGCATCGCCGTGTCGTACTGGGAGAGTGAAGCGGCCATCCTGGCCTGGAAGCAGCAGGCCGAGCACCGGGCGGTGCGCGAACAAGGGCGCGCCGCCTGGTACTCAGCCTTCCAGACGCGGGTATGCAAAGTCGAACGGGACTACCGTTTCAAGGCGGGCTAGCTCACAAGACTGCGCAACGCACTGATCTGCGGAATCTCCACCCGACGCATATACACCCGCAACGGCTCAGTGATGTTGATGCGGTCGTCGATGTTTTGGTCCAGCAGCAACTGGATACGTTCGCGGGACAGGGTCATGGTCTGCTCCGGGGCCGGCAGCCAGACGAATTCGGCGGTGGGAATGATGCCGTCATCGGCCACGTCCATGCCGAAGGCGTCTTCGCTGAATCGCACGATGTAATGGCCTGTCTTGCGGTTGAGGCCAACAAAACCGTGGAGTTGGTCGGCGGCCTGGCAGATAAGCTCGGAGGTGATGCGCATGGTAAACCTCACTGAAAAGTCCCACAGGGACTGGAAAGATGGTTTACACGCGTGGCGAAAAGCGCCGCCCTCTAACGGGGCAGCTTCGGCCAAGAATACGGCAATGCCCGAGAAAAAAACCGAGAAAATTGAGGGCTGCACACGTTAATGTCGGTTTGGTGATAGCGCCTTTCGCAATCAATTGTTAAAAAGGAGGCCTTCTCAAAGCTACCTCTACGAAAGGACTTCGCCTATGCCTGTCACGTCTACCAAGAGCGCCCTGCTGCTCGCCCTGATGCTCGGCCTTGGCCAGGCACATGCGCAAGCCCCTATCAGCCCGGCCGAATTGGCGACCAACGAAGGCATCCCCTACCCTGCCGTGATCGCCCACCGTGGCGCTTCCTTCGATGCACCGGAATCCACCGCTGCCGCCTACAAGATCGCCCGCGACCTGGGTGCCGACTACCTGGAAATGGACCTTCAGCGCAGCAAGGACGGCGTACTGTTCGCCCTGCACGACAATAATCTGCAGCGCACCACCGACGTGGCCACCAAGTTCCCTGATCGCAAGGACGCCCCGGCCAACGAGTTCACCTGGAAAGAACTGCAAACCCTCGACGCCGGCAGTTGGTTCAACGCCGCCTACCCGGACCGCGCGCGCCCAGGTTTCGTCGGCCTGAAAATCCAGAGCCTGGACGACATCATCAAGATCGCTGAAGGCAATCCTCAGCACAAACCCGGCCTGTACATCGAAACCAAAGAGCCCAAGCAATTCCCCGGCATCGAAGCCGACCTGAAGAACAAGCTGCTCGACAAAGGCTGGCTGAGCTCCGCCGGTTCCAAGCTGGGCAAGAGCAACGTTGGCGTCGGCCAGGGCAAGGGTCGCGTGGTGCTGCAAACCTTCGAAGTGGCCAGCCTGAAAGAGCTGCAGAAAGAAATGCCGAACACCCCGAAAATCCTGCTGCTGTGGGTGGGCGAAGGCAGTATCGAGCCGAAGAACAAGCAGACGTTCGCTGAATCCGGCGAAACCACCAAGGCCGCCTATTACGCCAAGCAAGAGCCGAAAGACGCTGCCGAGTTCGAAAAGTGGGTCGACGAAGCCAAGAGCCTCGGCGCCATCGGCACCGGCCCATCGGCTGAGCTGACCAATCACGGCGACCAGAGCTATTCGGACCTGGTCAAACCGGAAATGAACAAGCTGACCCACGACAAAGGCCTGCTGGTACACGTCTACACCGTGGATGAGCCGGTGGACTTCGAAAAAGTGATGAAGGCTGGCGTCGATGGCATCTTCACCAACCGCGCCGCCGAACTGCTGAAGTTCTACAAGCGCTGGCCGTCGTCCAGCGTGCAGGATCTGCTGAACGACTATAAGTACTGAGTGAAGGCCGAATGGTCAGGCCGCCTGTGGTTGGGCCGTGACTACGGCCTGATCCGCGGCGA
This sequence comes from Pseudomonas simiae, assembly GCF_000934565.1. Classification (NCBI taxonomy): domain Bacteria; kingdom Pseudomonadati; phylum Pseudomonadota; class Gammaproteobacteria; order Pseudomonadales; family Pseudomonadaceae; genus Pseudomonas; species Pseudomonas simiae. Next base: position 4,774,114 of record NZ_CP010896.1, read on the forward strand.
GCTGGGGCGCACCGCGCCCCATGCGCACTACGCCCACCAATTGATGTTCTCCACAGGCTCACCGATCACGGTCAGCCTCGACGGCCAGGTCACCACGGCCCACCGCCTGTTTATCCCATCGCGACAGACTCACGCCATTCTTGAGACTCAAGGTGAGGTCTCGGTGCTGTACGCCGAACCTGCCGTGTTTGATATTGCCCCTTTGCTGCACCAGGACCTCTCCCTGGAGGCAATGCGTCGACTGCCTCGGCGCAGCCTGGATGATCCACGTCTGGAGCGCGCCCTCGCCGCACTGGATCAACACCTCGCCGGCAAAGTCTCGGCCCAGGCCCTGGCCCAGGCCGCGCACCTGTCATTGAGTCAACTGGAACGACTGTTCGCCCACCAACTCGGTTTGCCTGTGCGTCGCCTGGTGCTGTGGCGACGATTGCGCATCGCCCTGCACTTGGCGCTTGCCGGTGGCACGCTGACCGAAGCGGCTCACGGTGCGGGGTTTGCCGACTCAGCGCATTTTTCACGGACCATGAAGCAGTTGTTTGGCGTCACGGCGGCGGCGTCCTTGCGCCAGCTGAAGGTTGAGTTGTTAACCTAAACCATCCGGCAGTGACGGCTCTTTGCTCAAGCCAACCGTCTTGAAAGGATCACGCAACTGCGCCCCATAGCCCACCGGGAAATCCGGCCGACTGCCAATCCCAAGATCCCCCGGCCCGATGCGGTAGCCCGAGCGGTAATACGCCGTGCCCAACAGCCAATCCCAGAGGTTGAAAAACAAGCCGAAATTCACATCCCCGGCACGGCCGTATTTCATGTGGTGAAACCGATGCACCGGCGCCCAGGCGAACACCCAGCGCAATGGCCCTAGGCGCATGTCCACATTGGAATGCTGCAACAGCAGTTGAAGAGCAATGGCCAGCGCCAGCAATTGCGCCACGTCCAGCGGGATACCTAACAGGATCAAGGGCAGCAAGCCTGCAGTGGCTTCGAGCATCTGATGCAACGGGTGCTTCATCAAACCGTTGAAACCGTACAGCCGCTGCACACTGTGATGCACCGCATGCAGGCGCCACAGCAGTGCGATGCGATGGCTGGCGTAATGCATCAACGTAATGCCGGCATCAGCCAGAACAATAGCCATCAGCAGCTGTTCCCCCAGCGGCCAGCCACGCGGCCAAATGCCTTCAAACGCCAACAACGCCGTGAGCCCAGGCAGGATCAACAAGCCCACGGCATTCAGGCTTTCGTTGACCAAGGCGTGCACGGTGTCGCGCCGACGATCACCGAGACTGCGATTCCACTGTGGTTCATAGGGCAACCACTGCTCCGCCAGGAATGACACTGCAACCGCTGTCACAAACAGCAAAATCAGCGCGTGCGGTTGCCAGAGTCCGCAAGCGATAAAGCCAAACAGAAATGCAGGCGCGTAGATCCAACTCACTAACCGTTTCATGCAGAGTCTCCCTTCAAGTGAGCCTCCAGCATGAAATCCTCCGCGCCTGGCGGATTGAACAAACTGCGCAACTGTTTGAATTAATTAAGGGTGAGTTAAGTTGCGCTGGTTAACCTGATCCCACTTAAACAGCTCACCCGAAAAGGATACACACCATGAAAACCTTGACCGCCCTGTTCGCCGCTACCGCCCTGACCCTGACCGCCGGCCTGGCCCAGGCGGATGTTCGCCCAGACCAGATTGAAGGCCTGCTCAAGTCCGGCGCCGTAATGCCTTTCGACAAACTCAACGCTGCCGCCGTGGCCAAACACGCGGGTGCCACCATCACTGACACCGAGCTGGACCACAACAACAGCGGTGTACTGGTCTACGAAGTTGACCTGACCGACACCGCCGGCAAGCGCTTTGAAGTGAAGCTCGACGCCAAGACCGGCGCCGTGCTGGAAGACAAGATCGATAGCTGAGTGACCGCTTCACTGAAAACCGCGCGACCTTCGGGTCGCGCGGTTTTTTTATGTCCGTGCGTAGGAAAAAAGCTCAATTCACCGAATGAAATTCCACTTACGGCGCGCAAGGTCGCTTAATTACGTTCGTCGGCGCGGGCACTAAGATCCGCTTTACCAGGACCACCACTCCCAGCGTCCCTACCCATTTGAAAGCTACATTTCGGTGCCGGAGTTCCGCACCGGCGGCCAGTTCTCCGGCACGATCTGCGTCCTAGCCTGCCAACGGCCTGATCAAGCGCTCAACAGCGAAGTAATTCGCAAACCGTCACAAAACTGTCAAACCCCCTTGCAATGATTCGCGACGCGACCTGTGAAACGTCCTACAGGCCTTTTCTCTGCGAGTCCCCATGAACCACAGCATCGACCACAGCCATCAGGATTCCGACCTGTTTGGCTTGCTTTACGGTTTCCGTTTTCGCCCCGGTGAAAAGGGTGAGCAGATCGATTCGGCCACGGCGATCCAGGCCCTGCGCCAACCGGGCGACCCGGAAGAATTCATGTGGCTGCACCTGAACCTCGCCCATGCGGCGTGCGAGCGCTGGATGCAGGCAAACCTGGACCTGCCGGAAGAATTCTTCGAAGCCCTGCATGAGGGCTCGCGTTCCACGCGCATCGAACACGTCGACTCGGCCTTGCTGGCGGTGGTCAACGACGTGGTGTTCAACTTCAGCAGCATGGTGTCGTCGGATATCTCCACGCTGTGGGTCTGCGCCCGCAGTCGCTTGCTGATCAGCGCGCGCCTGCAACCGCTGCACTCGGTGGACAAGCTGCGCTCGTCGGTTAAGGCTGGCGAAGGCTTTCGCTCACCGTTGGCCTTGCTGGTACACCTGTTGCGCGACCAGGGTGAAGTGCTGACCCAGATCGTGCGCAAGACCAGCATCAGCGTCGACCATATCGAAGACCAGTTACTGTCGTCACGTCTGTCCACCAACCGCGCCGAACTCGGTGCTGCACGCCGGGTGCTGGTGCGCCTGCAACGCCTGCTGGCGCTGGAACCGGGCTCGCTGTTGCGCCTGCTCAACCGCCCGCCGCAATGGCTGCAAAAGGAAGACGTGAAGGAATTGCGCAAGTCCACCGAGGAATTTGCGCTGATCATCAATGACCTGATGGCCCTGGGCGAACGCATCAAGTTGTTGCAGGAAGAAATCGCCGCCAACCTCAACGAACAAAGCAACCGCACACTGTTTACCCTCACCGTGGTGACGGTGCTGGCATTGCCGATCAATATCATCGCCGGTTTTTTTGGCATGAACGTGGGCGGTGTGCCGCTTTCCCAGGACCCGGAGGGGTTTTGGATATTGGTGGCACTGGTCGCGACCTTTACCCTGATCGCCGGGCGCTGGGCGTTCAGGAAGCGCAAGGATTACTGACCAGCGGCCAGCTCAATCACCCAAACACTGATGTATGGCAGCATCCCTGTAACATTTTGCAATGACTATGAACGACATCCTTCCCACACTGGATGCTCCGGCATGGCCACCCCTTCCCTGACTGCCTCCACCCACGCCTCACCTGCAGACCCTAAACCCAGGCTGGACAAGAAACCCGGCCTGGTGACGGTGATCGTGTTTTTCGCCGTGCTCGCCATGGGCCTGTTGTTCACCGCCTACAGCCTGATGCATGACATGCATGAAATGGGCGCGCAGCTCACGACGTGGACACCCTTTCTACTGCTGGGTGTGGCGCTGTTGATCGCCCTCGGGTTCGAGTTCGTCAACGGCTTCCACGACACTGCCAACGCCGTGGCGACGGTGATCTACACTAACTCGCTGCCGCCGCATTTTGCGGTGGTGTGGTCGGGCTTTTTCAACTTCCTCGGCGTACTGCTCTCCAGCGGTGCGGTGGCGTTCGGCATCATTGCGTTGCTGCCGGTGGAGTTGATTTTGCAGGTGGGTTCTTCGGCCGGTTTCGCGATGATCTTTGCCCTGTTGATCGCCGCGATCCTGTGGAATCTCGGCACCTGGTGGCTGGGTTTGCCGGCGTCGTCATCCCACACGCTGATCGGCTCGATCATCGGCGTCGGCGTGGCGAATGCCTTGATGCACGGGCGTGACGGCACCAGCGGCGTGGACTGGAGCCAGGCGATCAAGATCGGTTACGCCTTGCTGTTGTCGCCGCTGATCGGTTTCGCGTTTGCGGCGATGCTGTTGCTGGCCCTGCGCGCGTTCGTCAAGAACCGCGCGTTGTACAAGGCGCCCAAAGGCAACACGCCGCCGCCGTGGTGGATCCGAGGCATGCTGATCGCCACTTGCACCGGCGTGTCTTTTGCTCACGGCTCCAACGATGGGCAGAAAGGCATGGGCCTGATCATGCTGATCCTGGTCGGCACCCTGCCGATGGCCTACGCGCTGAACCGCACCATGCCGGCCGAGCAGTCGTTGCAGTTCGCGGCGGTGGCCGAAGTGACCCAAGTGGCGCTGCTGAAAAGCGCACCGCAAGCACTGACGGGCGATCCGCGCCCGATCCTCTCGACCTACATGCGCACCAAGGAAGCCACCCCGGAACTGATCCCGGCCCTCGCCGCCTTGGCCGGGCAGATCGGTGATGAAGTCAAAGGCTACGGTTCCCTGGCCAAAGTGCCTGCCGAGGCCGTCGGCAACGTGCGTAACGACATGTACCTGACCAGCGAAACCATTCGGTTGATGGACAAAGGCAAGGTCGGTAATTTCGACGCGGATACCCAGGGCAAGCTGCAACTGTTCAAGCAACAGATCGACAGTTCCACGCGCTTCATTCCGCTGTGGGTGAAGATCGCCGTGGCCATCGCCCTCGGCCTGGGCACCATGGTGGGTTGGAAGCGCATCGTGGTGACCGTCGGTGAGAAGATCGGTAAAACGCACCTGACTTATGCCCAAGGCGCCTCGGCCGAGATGGTGGCGATGCTGACCATCGGCGCGGCGGATATGTACGGTTTGCCTGTTTCGACCACGCATGTGTTGTCGTCCGGTGTCGCGGGGACCATGGTGGCGAATGGCGGTGGCTTGCAGATGCGGACTATCCGTAATTTGCTGATGGCTTGGGTGCTGACATTGCCGGCGGCAATTTTGCTGTCGGGCAGCCTCTACTGGCTGTTCACCCAACTCTTCTGACACAACTCAGGACAAAATGTGGGAGCGGGCTTGCTCGCGAATACGGTGGTTCAGTCAACATCTCCAGTGACTGACACTCCGTATTCGCGAGCAAGCCCGCTCCCACATTTGGATTTTTATTTCTTCAGTTGTTGAAGAGCCCAGTCATCGCTTTGACGCATTTCTTGTACACCCGACGCGCCTCTAATGCTTGCTCCAGCGTCACCGCCACAAACCCCGCCCGCTGGTTCGGCTGCATCTGCCCGATCAGGTCCAGGTCGGCGCTGATCACGGTGCCGATCATCGCGTAGCCACCGCCCGACACCGCGTCCCGGTGCAACACAATCGGCTCCAGCCCCGCCGGCACCTGGATCGAACCAATCGGGTAGCAGCTGTCGACGATATTCGACGGGTCAGAGCCCGCGCCGAAAGGTTGCTCCCGTGGCTGGAAGCTCAACGCACTGCCGCCCTTGAAGCGATAGCCGATACGGTCGGCTTCGGAACCCACGGTCCACGGTTCGGCAAAGAAGCTGCTTTTGGCCGCCTCCGTCAGGCGCTCGTAATAAAGCCCGGGCACCACGCGCAGCGTCACGTCACCGCCCACTGATCGGCGCAGCGCCATCGGCAGACTGTTGCCCGCCCGGCCCGTGCCGCTGGCTTCACCGATGGGCAATTCATCACCTTCCTGCAAGCGCCGTCCGTGAAACCCGCCGAGTGCGCCGAGGGCATAGGTCGAGCGGCTGCCGAGCACCACCGGCACATCAATACCACCGGCCACCGCGAGATAAGTCCTCGCGCCCGCCTTGGGAAATTCAAAGCGCAACACCTGACCCGCACGCACCTGAAACGCGGTGTCCTGGTGCACCACTTCACCGTCCAGGCGCGGTGACATCAGGGCGCCGCTGAGTGCTACCAGCGCGTCTTGCTGAAATTCCAGTTCGGGGCCGATCAATGTGCACTCCAAGCCTGCAGCGCCGACCGGATTGCCCACCAGATGGTTAGCCGCACTCAACGCGTACTGATCCAAGGCACCCGACGGCGGAATGCCGAGGTGGTAGTAACCTTCGCGGCCAAGGTCCTGCACAGAGGTGGCGAGGCCGGGTTTGAGAACCTTGATCATGCCAGCGCCTCCTGCAGGGATTTTGGATAGCCAATGGGGTCGGCGAGAAAGGCATCGAGGGAAAATTCCACCGGGCGGATGCGCAGGTCGAAACGTCCTGCGTCCACGTCGGCAACGGCCAGGTCGTAGGCCGCACGGTCCATGGGTTTGAACTGCACGATATCGCCAGGACGGAAGAACACCATGTGTTCCTTGAGGTAGGCCAGTTGCTGCGCCGGATCGTAGATCGGCGCCGGGGTCACGCCGAACATCTGGTAACCACCGGCACCGCGCACCGAGTAAATACAACCAAAACAGCCGCCATGGCCAAGGGTGAGTTTCGGCGTGTCGGTACGCGGGCGCAGGTACTTGGGCACCTGCAACTGCCGCTCTCGTTCGACCATCTGGAACATGAACGGCAAGCCCGCAACGAATCCGACCATCGACACAAACCACGGCGCGCCACTGTGGGCGGCGATAAACGCCTCCACATCGGCGAGCCCGTTGATGCGCGCAGCGTATTCCAAGTCCGTACCGCTGGGGTCTTGATGGCGGTCGCGAAAACGCATCAGCGTTTCGTGGGTCCACGGGTCGTTGTAGAGCACCGGGATTTCAATGATGCGCGTGTGCAAGGTGCGCTCGGCCACGGCCTGGGCTTCGGCGGTCTGCACCGCATCGAGCAGCACATGGGGGGCGATGCGGTCGGGGTCGAAGCGGATCTGGAACGATGCATTGGCCAGGCATACATCCAGAACGCCTTCCAACGCCAGGCGCTCCACGGCACGGGTCACCGCCATGCCTGTGAAAAAAGCCTCCAGGGACATGCTGTCGCTGACCTCGGCAAACAGGTGTTCATCGCCACCGAAGCTGTAGCGGATGGGGGATGTTTCAGCCATGTCTGTTCCTCTTGGAATCATTGTAGAAAGGCAGGCGAAAAAATGGGGGATGGTTCTTATTGTGGTGTTTTGACGGTAATGCCCGCTTGGTCCAGGGCTTCGCGGGTGGCTTCCACCAACTCCAGCGCACCGGGGGTGTCGCTGTGCAGGCAGATGGAATCGAATTCGATGAGCAGGTCTTCGCCTTCTACAGTTCGCACACGCCCCGTCTGACAAGCCCGTAGGACGCGCGCCGCCACCGTCGCAGGATCCAGTGCCCGCACGTTGCGGGTAAACACGATGGAGCCGGTCAGATCGTACTCACGGTCGGCGTAAAACTCCCGCACCACCGGCTGCCCCAGCTCCTTGGCCACGCGCCAGATCACCGAGTTGGGCATGCAGTACAACAGCAGGGTCGGCTCGATGATTTGCAGGTTCTGTACCAGCAACCGTGCGGCTTCTTCATCACGGGCCAGGTGCATGTAGAGCGCGCCATGGGGCTTGATGTGTTGCAGAGTCATACCTTGGGCCCGGGCGATTTCACGCAGGGCGCCGAGCTGGTAGAGCATGTCGTCCACCAGCTCCTGGGCTGGCGCGTTAATGTGGCGACGACCGAAGCCGACCAGGTCCCGAAAGCCCGGATGCGCCCCAATGGCCACGCCCAGTTGCTTGGCGCGCTCGACCGTGCGACGCATGGTGCCGGGGTCACCGGCGTGGAAGCCGGTGGCGATATTGGCCGAGCTGATATAAGCCATCAGCTCCGCGTCGACGCCGTCGCCGATGGTCCAGGGACCGAAGCCCTCGCCCATGTCCGAGTTGAAATCCACTGCCTGCATCAGAGTCGCTCCGCCTAAGTGATGGAGGAAAAGTAGGCTGCCGCTTGACCCCTTGGGAAGATCTATTATCAGATGACCCATCTTCTGAAAAACAGATATCGCTATGTCCCTGACCTTGCGCCAAATTCGTTATTTCGTCGCCACCGCCGAAATCGGCCAGATTTCCCAGGCGGCCATTCACCTGAACATCTCGCAATCGGCGGTGACCACGGCGATCAAGGAACTGGAGGCCATGCTCGGCGTGCAGCTGTTCGTGCGCTCGGCCCAGGGCATGAACCTGACCGACGCCGGCCGGCACTTTCTCAACCGTGCCTACGTGATCCTGCGCAGCGTTGATGACGCGCTGAACAGCCCGCTGCCCGATTACCGCGCCCGTGGCGTGCTGCGCCTGGCCGCCAGCTACACGGTCCTCGGTTACTTCCTGCCGCATCACCTGCAGCGCATGGAGCACTGGCATCCGGACGTGACCATCGAGGTGTTTGAACAGGAGCGGCAGGCCATCGAACAGGGCCTGCTCGACGGCCTGTTCGACATGGCCGTGGTACTCACCGCCAACCTGACCCACCCGGATATCGTTTCAGAAATCCTGTTCAACTCGGAGCGTCGCCTGTGGCTGCCCAGCCATCATCCTTTGTGCGAACGTGGCGCCGTGAGCCTGGCGGATGTGGCCCAGGAGCCCTACATCCTGCTCACCGTCGACGAGGCCGAACACAGCGCCATGCGGTATTGGGAGCACGTCGGGCAGACGCCCAAGGTGCGCCTGCGCACCAGCTCAGTGGAGGCGGTGCGCAGCATGGTCGCCAATGGCAGCGGCGTGGCGATCCTGTCGGACCTGGTGCATCGGCCTTGGTCCCTGGAAGGCAAGCGCATCGAAACGCTCACGGTCACTGATCCGGTCACGCCGATGAGCGTGGGCCTCGCCTGGCACCGCGAGCGCGCATTCACCCCGGCGATGCAGGCGGTGCGCGATTACTTCCACGACGCGTTCCTGGCGCCGCAACAGTTGTCGGCGCGGCGTTAAAGATGGGCTTGCAGGGTGGCGGCCAACCAGTCCATGAACACCCGCACCCGCAACGGCAAATGACGCTGGCCGGCGTACAGCAATGACACGTCCAACGGCGGCGCCGGGTAGTCCGGCAGCACCGACACCAGCTCTCCGCTGGCCAACAAGGCGCGTATCCCCAGCAGCGGCACTTGGGTAATGCCGAAGCCGCCCAGGCACGCCGCCTGATAAGCATCCGTGCTGTTGACGGTGACACGCCCCGCCATCGGCACGCGCTGCACTTTGCCGCCCGACTGATACTCGAAGCCGGATGAACGGGCGCCCAACGGCCGTACATAGTGCACCAATTGATGATCCGCCAAGTCGGACAGGGTCTGGGGCACGCCATAACGTTGCAGGTAGGCCGGGCTCGCGCAGTTGACCATCGGCATACTGCACACCCGGCGCGCCACCACGGTTTGATCGGGCTGGGCGCCCACCCGCAAGACGCAGTCGAAACCTTCGGCGATCAGGTCCACCTGGCGGTCGGAGCTGCTGATTTCCATCTGGACCAGCGGATGGCGTTCCATGAACAGCGGCAGGTGCGGCAGGATCATGCCGCGCGCCATCACGTTAGGCATGTCCACGCGAATCCGTCCGGTCAATTGCGCCTCATCCTGACGAAACAACCCCTCCAGTTCCTCCATGTGCGACAGCAAGTCCTTGCTGCGCTCATACAACACACGGCCGTCCTGGGTAACCTGCACCTTGCGCGTGGTGCGCTGCAGCAAACGCGTGCCGAGCAATTGCTCCAGGGCCTGCACGTGTTCTGACACCGTAGAACGCGGCAGCCCCAGGCTCTCACCGGCCTGGGTAAAACTCGACAGTTCGGTGACGCGCACGAAGGTGCGCAGCAGCTCAAGCTTGTTCATGGGATTGTTCGCCTTATCCGGCCAGTGATTCCGGGATAACGCTGTTTATCACGTTATGGGCGAATAAATACACTCAGTGTCACTGATCACCTGAGAGGACTGCACCATGACCCGTAAAATCGCACTTATCACCGGCGCCAGCCGTGGCCTGGGCAAAAGCGCCGCGTTGCACCTGGCGGCACAAGGCGTCGATATCATCGGCACCTACCACAGCGCAGCGGCTGAGGCCCAGTCAGTCGTCGAGCAGGTCCAGGCCTTGGGTGGCCGCGCCGCGATGCTGCAACTAGATGTGAGCCAGAGCGGCACCTTCGATGGTTTTGTCAGCGAAGTCGGCCGCTTGCTCAAGGATGTATTCGCACAAGAGCACTTCAACTTTCTGATCAACAACGCCGGCATCGGCGCCCACGCCAGCTTTGTCGAGACCACCGAAGCCCAGTTCGACCAATTGGTAGCGATCCACTTCAAGGCGCCGTTTTTCCTCACGCAAAAACTGCTGCCACTGATCAGCGATGGCGGGCGCATCATCAATATCTCCAGCGGACTGGCGCGGTTCAGCCTACCGGGGTATGCGGCCTATGCATCGATGAAAGGTGCCGTGGAGGTGCTGTCCCGCTACCAGGCCAAAGAGCTGGGCCCACGTGGGATCACCGTCAACACCCTGGCCCCCGGCGCGATTGCCACCGATTTCGGCGGCGGCGCAGTACGCGACAACTCGGACTTGAACGCGATGGTGGCCAACAACACGGCGCTGGGGCGCGCCGGTTTGCCGGACGACATCGGCGGGGCGATTTCCACCTTGCTGGCCGACGGCAGCAACTGGATCACCGGCCAGCGCATCGAGGCCTCGGGCGGCATGTTTCTCTGATTTCACACATCACCTGCAGGAACAAGCTTGCTCGCGAAAAACCTGAGAGCACCACGCTTATCCAGGCAACCCGCATTATCGTTAACGCTCTTCGCGAGCAAGCTCGCTCCTACAGAGACTGGCGTTTCTGTTGATGACTTTTTCCCGAATCACGTCATACCCCCAGTGATACACATAGGTGTACGGCAGGAAGAACAGCAGTACGCCGATGTCGAGCATAAACGCCTGCATCAGGCTGATGTTGAGCCACGCCGCGATCAAAGGTACCGCGACGATAATCAGTCCGCCTTCGAACATCAGCGCATGCAACACCCGCGTCCAACCGCCACCCGAGAGTTGCAGGCGCACCTTGAGGCGGTCGAACAGGCTGTTGAAAATGATGTTCCAGGTCAGCGCCAACAGGCTCAGGCCCAAGGTCACCGCCCCCATCTCCAAGGCCGGCCGCCCGGTGATCCAGACCAGCAGCGGTGTACAGATCAACAACGCCAGGCCTTCAAAACCCAGGGCTTGGCAAACACGTTCAGTAATCGACTTGGTGGGGTGCATGACCCTTCTCCGTGAGTAACGATGGTTGCCATCATTACCCTTTGAATCGATACTTCATAACTAATAACCATCGATCAAGGCGATACTCATGGCCTCTCACGAAGTGCTGCAAGCATTTGTCCAAGCGGCCACCCAAGGTTCGTTTTCTGCCGCGGCGCGCAAGCTGGGCAAGAGTCAGTCCACCGTCAGTGCGGCGGTGGCGAGCCTGGAGATTGACCTGGATGTAGTGCTGTTCGACCGCAGCAGTCGCAAACCGACACTGACTCCGGCTGGGCATGTCCTGCTGCAACGCGCCGAGCAGGTGCTGGAGGCCAGCAGTCGCCTGGAGTTGGCGGCGAGCCAGTTGGCCCAAGGGTTGGAGCCGAAGGTGACGATCGCCATGTCAGACACTTATCAGTCAGAACGCTTCGAACTCGCCCTCAAGGCCTTCGAACAACGCTACCCGGACCTTGAACTGGAATGGTTGATCGCCGAGTGCGAAGACTTGATCGCCCTGGTGCAAAGCGGTCGCGCACAGATTGCCTTGATCGAAGCCCAGGAGGTTTACCCGCCCGACCTGACCCGCTCGCCCGTCGCCGAACGCACGGAAATCGCGCTGTTCGTCGCGCCTACCCACCCATTGACCCGCGTAGAAAACATCGACCCGCACGCCTTGCAGCAATACCGTGAACTGCGCCTGGCAAGCATCATCAGCCCCAACGAAACGCGCCCCTCAGGCCGTGTGTGGTCTGCGCCGAGTTTTCTGATGCTGATGGAGATGGCTCAACTCGGCTTCGGCTGGGCGGAATTACCGCGCTGGTTGGTGGAGCGTTTTGGCAATGCCGAGCTGGTTGAACTCAACGTCCGCGGTTGGCCACGCTCGGTGGCGGTGGATGCCCTGTGGTCACGGCAACACCCACCGGGGCCAGCCGGAAGCTGGATGCTGAGCCAGATGCTCGAATAACGCCAACAGCGTTATGCGGCCGACAATTGTGGCGGGCGGTGGGTCTGGAAATAGTCGTGCAGCGCGCGTAACGCGGGCAACTCCAAGGCTTGCGCGGCAAAACACAATCCCACTCGGCGTGTAGGTGCGGGCAGGTGCCACTGCCGAATCACCACGCCAACCCGCTCAACCGCCTGCGACTGAGGCAACATCGCCACGCCCAGTTCGTCGTCCAACTGCTTGAGGGTCACCGACAAGGTCGGCTGGCTGATGAACAAACGCTGGTGTTGCGCTCTTCAAAGACCGTGAGAAATGCCTTGAGGTGACGCACATCCATAGCTTAATCCGATGACTGAGTAGCCGCAGCATGTGTGCATTCGTGAGATCGTGTTGGCCGCGACGCGTCAGCAGCCATAACCCAGACAGTGCAAACAACCCGGTTCACTGTGGGCGCTGGCAAGCCAGCGCCCACATTTGGATCGTCAGCGGAGGGGCGATTGCAGCTCGGCCAGGCGTTGTTCGAGGAAGCGTTTCTCCGGGGCTTGCTGGGTCAGTGACAGGGCTTTTTCGTAAGCTGCGCGCGCCTCTTTAACTCGCCCCAATTGCCGACAAAACTCCCCCCGCGCCGAATGCACCCAGTGGTAATCCAGCAACTCACCGCGCGCCAGAATCCCCTCCACTTGCTGCAACCCTGCCAACGGCCCATCCCGCATAGCCAGCGCCACGGCGCGGTTCAATTCGATCACCGGTGATGGCGCCGCCCTGAGCAATACATCGTAGAGCCCGACGATCTGCGGCCAGTCCGTCTCATCTGCACGCGACGCTTCGGCATGCACTGCCGCGATGGCCGCTTGCAGGCCATACGGGCCAAAGCGCCGAGTGCCCAGCGCCTGCTCTACCAACGTGCAACCTTCGGCAATCAGGGCCGCATCCCACAGCGAGCGGTCCTGTTCATCCAGCAGCACCAACTCCCCGTTGGCCGAGGTGCGCGCCGGGCGTCGGGACTCATGCAACAGCATCAGTGCGAGCAGCCCCATGACTTCGGGCTCGGGCAGCAATTCCAGCAACAAACGCCCCAGACGAATGGCTTCGCGCGTCAACGCTTCACGGGTCAGGTCAGCGCCCATGAACGCCGAATACCCCTCGTTGAACACCAGGTAAATCACCCGCAATACACTGTCCAGCCGCTCGGGCAATTCGTCCAGGGATGGCACTTGGTAAGGGATCTTGGCCTCGCGGATCTTGCCCTTGGCCCGCACGATGCGCTGGGCGATGGTGGCGGGTGTGGCCAGGAAAGCGCGGGCGATTTCTTCGGTGGTGAGGTCACAGATCTCACGTAAGGTCAGCGCGGCCTGGGCATCCGCCGCCAACGCCGGGTGGCAGCAGGTGAAGATCAACCGCAGGCGGTCGTCTTCCACGTCTTGGTCACTCCAGTCAGCCGCTTCCAGCGCATCGGCCTGTTCCTGCAGCAACGGAGTGAAACGCGCCTCGCGGCGCAGCCGGTCGATGGCCTTGAAGCGACCAGTCGACACCAGCCAAGCCCGTGGATTGTCCGGCACACCGTCCAGCGGCCAGCGCTGCACCGCCACGAAAAACGCTTCGTGCAGGGCTTCCTCGGCCAGGTTGAAGTCACCCAGCAAGCGAATCAGCGTCGCGAGCACCCGGCGTGATTCGCTGCGGTAAACGGCCTCGACCGACAGGGTCAATCGGGCATGCCCTGGGTCACCAGGGTGACCAAACGATCCAGGCTCTGACCCCAGCCGTCATGAAAGCCCATGGCTTCGTGGGCCTGCTTGTCTTCGGCACTCCAGTGCATGGCGCGAGCGGTGTAAAGCGTCTTGCCGTCGACCTCTTCGAAGGTGACTTCGGCGCTCATGAACGGCTTGCCCGAGGGGATCCAGCCGGGCATGAAGGCGTCAGTAAACACCAGTCGATTGGGCGCATCGATTTCCAGAAACACACCCTGCGTCGGGTACTCGGCACCGTCCGGCGCCCGCATCAAGGTGCGAAACAGGCCACCGACCCACAGGTTCATTTCGCACTCGGGGGTGGTCATGCCGTGGGGGCCCCACCATTGCTGGAGCAAGGCAGGTTCGGTCCAGGCGCGGAACACCCGGCTGCGCGGCGCATCGATCACGCGGCTGATGGACAATTCAAACTCGGCTGGTTGCGTAGACATGGGATAAACCTCTTGAGTCTTATGGTTGTTCTGTTCAGAGATTCAATTCACGCACGGGGCGCACTTCCACACTGCCGACCCGGGCAGCCGGAATGCCGCCGGCCACCTGGATCGCTTCATTCAAGTCACGGGCCTCAATCAGGTAGAACCCGGCGAGTTGCTCCTTGGTCTCGGCAAACGGCCCGTCGGTGATCGATAACTTGCCATTGCGCATCCGCACGGTGGTGGCGGTGCTCACCGACTCCAGCGCTTGGGCGGCGAGCATGCGGCCGCTGCCGTGAACGGCTTCGGCGTATGCGTGGCATTCCGGGTCCTTGGGACTGTCGGGCAGACTGTGCAGCAACGCTTCTTCGCTGTAGACCAGGCACAGGTATTTCATGGCGTTCTCCGTTTTCGGATTACTGACTATAGATCGCGACGGTCAAGGTTTCAGGTCGAACAGACCGGCGCCGGTTTCCATGTCGAACGGTGCGGACCAGTGCTCATGCACCACTTTCCATTGGCCGTCGATACGCTGGTAACCGGCGGTGACCCGCATCCAGCAGGTCTTGAGCACGCCATCCGGCCCAGTGCCACCGCAGTGGGCGAGCCAGTGGGCAAAGGCGCTGTCCTCGGCGGCGACGATATGCAGCTCATGAAAGTCAAACACGCCCGGGCCGGGGCAGAATTCCATGCAGGCCTGCCAGTGCGCCTGGTAAGCGGCCTTGCCTTTGAATTGCAGGGCGTTAACGGCGTCGAACGCGACGATATCGTCGGCGTAGAAGCTGACTATTTTCTCGACATCCTTGGCGCTGACGGCGCGTTTCCATTGTTCGATCAGGGTGTTGATGGCAGTGCTCATGGCGATACTCCTTGGGGGTGAAAATCACGAAAGACACCCTTAGTCGAATGGCCCTTCGGCAAATCGACACGCCGCTTAAAAATATTTTCGCCCCGGTAAACCCGCTAGAATCCAGGCCTCTTTGTAGCATTTCGGATACGCCCCCGATGGAAACCCGCCTCGCCCTTTATGAGACGTTGAGCCTTGTGCAGAAACAGCAACTCGACACCCTGCACGTGCATCCCGAGCAACTGGCGTATTCCGGTGATATCCACTGCGCACTGAACAGCCTGCTGGTCAATCCCAACCCTGGCGCCATCAAAGGCTTCGCCCTGCTCGCCGACGACCTGCCCGTGGCCTTCCTCCTGCTCAAACGCCCACCCTGCCTGCCCCATTGGGCCGATGAACACAGCGCGACCTTGCATGCATTGCAAGTGGATCGGCATCAACAAGGGCGCGGATTTGGCAAGGCCTGTTTGCAAGCCCTTCCGGCGGCGGCACGGCAAGCGTGGCCGCAGATCAAGGGCCTGGAATTGTCGGTGGACGCGGACAATGTGGCGGCAATGGGGCTGTATCTGAGGGCTGGCTGGGTGGACAGTGGGGAGGCATATAAGGGACGGATTGGGTATGAGCGCAGGTTGAGGTGGGTCTTCGATCAGGCCGACTTCGACACGCTCAACATGTAGCGTATGCATAACTTGAACCCAAGGAGCAGGCCAATGAGTATTCCTTCCAGGCGTTCGGGCACGCACACCAAGACCGTAGGCGGCAAGGATCTGAGCTTCGGTAATCCCCCCCTCAAGAGGGCTTCGACGCCAGCGGCAATCCTGACTCGGGGGTCGGTAACAACGGCGAAGTGGTCCTGGCCCAGGGCAACGTTGCGTTTTATGCCATGGCCTGCGGCCCCCAAGGCACCCTTGGTGTCGTGGGGGCGTCTAGCGCTCGACACCGAGCTGACAGGGGCCCGACTACCAGCCCCTGTTCCGGTCAGACCTTCTGCCCCACCGGCAACCAGATCTCCACCGTCCCGGTGCCCTTGCGCGCATCAAAATCCGCGCTGTAGCGCTCAAAATCCGCGCCCATCACCTTGTAGCCCGAGTGCGGCAGCCATTCAAACATGATGCGCTCGTACGTCTGCTCAAGCGCCTGTACCGGCCCGTAGTGCGGGAACACGGCGTAGTTGAGCGGTGGGATTTCGATGAATTCGAAGTTGCTCGGCACATCGCCTTTGGTGGGGACTTCGACACCGGCCATGTAGTCGAATTCGCCCTGCCTGGGGTTATGGCAAACGCCATACGTCACGCCGCCCACACGCTGCTTGATGTCCTTGATACAGGTATCGAACAACTCCCACAATTTGGGGATATCCCCCACGGTGGCCTTCGAATAACGCCCTTGCACCCCGGCGATCACCAAGGCTTTACCGGCTTCCATGCGTGGCTCTAACGGTTGTTTTGTCTGCTGATCCATACGAACAGTCTCCTTCTTATGAGGGAACAAACCCGCATCGAGTATAGGGGCATATTCGCGCTGGACTCCATGCAGAAAATTTTCCTACGCATCTGGACAACTGGCCATCATCGACCGTATTGTCTGCCCCGCAGGCCACCGCAGTGGCCGACGTCGCTCGGACGGTTCCGGGCGCTTACGTACTTCGAGGCAACAATGGCAGACCAAGGTTCGCCGCGCCGCTTTGCGCGCATAGATCGACTCCCCCCTTACGTTTTCAACATTACGGCCGAACTGAAGATGGCTGCGCGTCGGCGCGGCGAAGACATCATCGACCTGAGCATGGGCAACCCTGACGGCCCCACGCCACCGCACATTGTCGAAAAACTCGTGCAAGTCGCCCAGCGTGAAGACACCCACGGTTACTCCACGTCCAAAGGCATTCCGCGTCTGCGCCGGGCGATTTCGCGTTGGTACAAAGACCGCTATGAAGTGGACATTGACCCCGAATCGGAAGCCATCGTCACCATCGGCTCCAAGGAAGGCCTGGCGCACTTGATGCTGGCCACACTGGACCAGGGCGACACCGTACTGGTGCCCAACCCGAGCTACCCGATCCACATCTACGGTGCGGTGATTGCCGGCGCCCAGGTGCGTTCGGTGCCGCTGGTGCCTGGCGTGGATTTCTTCGCGGAGCTGGAACGGGCCATTCGCGGCTCGATTCCCAAGCCGAAGATGATGATCCTGGGCTTTCCGTCCAACCCGACCGCGCAATGCGTGGAACTGGACTTCTTCGAACGTGTGATCGCCCTGGCCAAGCAATACGACGTGCTGGTGATCCACGACCTGGCCTACGCCGACATCGTCTACGACGGCTGGAAAGCCCCGTCGATCATGCAAGTGCCGGGTGCCAAGGACATTGCGGTGGAGTTTTTCACCCTGTCCAAGAGCTACAACATGGCCGGCTGGCGCATCGGTTTCATGGTGGGTAACCCGGAACTGGTCAACGCCCTGGCGCGGATCAAGAGCTACCACGACTACGGCACCTTCACCCCGCTGCAAGTGGCGGCGATTGCCGCGCTGGAAGGCGACCAACAGTGCGTGAAAGACATCGCCGAGCAGTACCGCCAGCGCCGCAATGTACTGGTTAAAGGCCTGCATGAGCTGGGCTGGATGGTGGAGAATCCGAAGGCGTCGATGTACGTCTGGGCGAAGATTCCAGAGCAATATGCCGCCCTGGGTTCGCTGGAGTTTGCCAAGAAGCTGCTGCTGGAAGCCAAGGTGTGTGTGTCGCCAGGCATCGGCTTTGGCGAGTATGGTGATGACCATGTGCGCTTTGCACTGATCGAAAACCAGGACCGGATCCGCCAGGCGGTACGCGGTATTCGCGGGATGTTCCGGGCAGATGGGCTGACCCCTAAAGCCTGACCCGATCTCCCCGAAGAAATGCGCTCAAACATGTGGGAGGGGGCTTGCCCCCGATGGCAGTGGTTCAGTCACCGGATGCAATGACTGACACTCTGCTATCGGGGGCAAGCCCCCTCCCACATTTGATTGGGTGACCCCATGGGATGCTGCGGTGTGGCTTACACCACCAACGACAGCAACATGATGAAGATCAACGCCACGACGGACAGAATGGTCTCCATCGCCGTCCAGGTCTTGAACGTCTCGGCCACGGTCATGTTGAAGTACTGCTTCACCAGCCAGAACCCCGCATCGTTGACGTGAGACAGGATCAACGAACCCGCCCCCGTCGCCAACACCAGCAGCTCACGGTTGACGCCCGGAATCATCCCTACCACTGGCACCACAATGCCCGCGCCGGTAATGGTCGCCACCGTGGCTGAACCGGTCGCCACACGAATCACTGCCGCCACCAGCCACGCCAGCAGGATCGGATTGATCTGCGCGTTCACCGCCATATGGCCGATCACGTCGCCCACGCCGCTGGTCACCAGCATCTGCTTGAAGCCACCACCGGCGCCGATGATCAGGATGATCGCAGCGGTCGGCGCCAGGCTGGCGTCGAGTAGCTTGAGGATCTGCTTGGAGTGGATGCCCTGGCGATGGCCAAAGGTGTACAGCGACAGCAACAGGGCCAGCAGCAAGGCGGTGATCGGGTGACCGATCATGTCCATCCAGTTGCGTACCACGTTACCTTCGGCAAACGCGATGTCGGCGAAGGTCTTCAGCAGCATCAGGAACACCGGCAGCAGCACGGTGACCAGGGTGATGCCGAAGCTTGGCAGCGACTTGTTATCAGTCTCGCGGGCCAATTGATCGACCAGTTCCTGGGACGGGTTGCCCGGGATGTACTTGGCGATAAACGTGCCGAAGATCGGACCGGCGATAATTGCGGTCGGCAAAGCGACGATCAGGCCGTACAAGATGGTCTTGCCGATATCCGCGCCAAACACGCCGATGGCCAGCAGCGGCCCCGGATGCGGTGGCACCAGGCCATGCACCGCCGACAGGCCGGCCAGCAGCGGGATGCCGATCTTGATCAGCGACACGCCGGTGCGGCGCGCGACGATAAACACCAGCGGAATCAGCAGCACAAAGCCGATCTCGAAGAACAGCGGGATGCCCACCAGGAAGGCGGCGAACATCATGGCCCACTGGACTTTCTCTTTGCCGAAGGCGCGGATCAGGGTCTGGGCGATCTGATCGGCACCGCCGGATTCGGCCATCATCTTGCCGAGCATCGTGCCCAGCGCAAGGATGATGCCGACAAAGCCGAGCACCCCGCCGAAGCCGTCCTGGAACGCCTTGATGATCTTGTCCACGGGCATGCCCGAGGTCAGGCCGAGGAAGCCGGCCGCGATGATCAGCGCGATGAACGGGTGCACCTTGAACTTGGTGATCAGAACGATCAACCCGATGATGGTAACGACTGCATCTAGCAGTAAGTAGGACTCGTGGGACATGCCAAACATGGGGGGTATCTCCTGTTTGTTGTTGTTATTAAAGCGGGTGTTGAATTTCCTGCCGGGGATAGCGCTATCTTTTCCGGCAAAAAATTAATGAGTAGGTTCAAAGCCGTGTTGCAGCCACCAGGCGTGTGTCTGCTCGGCCAATGCCTCGACGCTGTCTTCACTGGCGTTGAGGGCCAGGGTCAGCGGCTCGCCTTTAGGCGATTCAAGGGTGGCGAACTGGCTGTCGATCAGGCTGGCTGGCATGAAATGGCCGGGGCGATGAGACACACGGTCGGCGGCCACGGCGCGGGTCAGCTCCAGGAACACGAAACCCAGACCCGGCGCTGCTTCGCGCAGGTGGTCGCGGTATTTCTTTTTGAGGGCGGAACAGGTGAGCACGGGGTGCTCGCCCGCTTTGAGCGAACGCCGCAGTTCATCGCAAAGGATGTCGAGCCAGCCGGCGCGGTCGTCGTCGTTGAGGGGGTGGCCGGCGCTCATCTTTTCGATATTGGCGGCAGGGTGAAAGCTGTCGCCTTCAATGGCAGTGGCACCGTTCAGGCGGCACAGGGCCTCGCTGACGCTGGACTTGCCACATCCGGAAACACCCATGATGACCAGGGCGGTAACAGGTTGACTCATGAAACACCTCAGGACGCAGATAGCGCTACCTTTGCACGCTGTAAGGCTAGTGCAAAAACAGGCTTTTCCCGCGCCGTCTTGTCTTTTTTTATGGAGTGACGCGTGCATCCTCTCCAATCGTTTGAACCGGATCAGGCAACCCAGCGTTCAAGAATTTGCAGCCCTTTGGAGACAGCGCTACCTTAGTGCCTCGATTTTTGTTTGGCAAGCCGCCTGATGACCTCCAAGAACGATAAAAAATTACGCACCACGGGTCGCCCGACTCTTAACGAAGTCGCCCGCCTGGCCGGCGTCAGCCCGATTACCGCCTCACGCGCCCTGCGCGGCATCAGCACCGTGGCCACCGAACTGGTGGAAAAAGTGCAGCAGGCCGCCGCCGAACTCAAGTACGTGGTCAACCCTGCCGCCCGTGCACTGGCCTCGGCCCAGAGCCATTCGGTGGTGGTGTTGGTGCCGTCGCTGTCCAACCTGCTGTTTATCGAAACCCTTGAAGCCATCCACCAAGTGCTGCGTCCCAAGGGCTTTGAAGTGCTGATCGGCAACTCCCACTATTCCCGCGACGAAGAAGAAAACCTGCTGCGCAACTACATGGCCTACCAGCCACGGGGTTTGCTGCTGACCGGGTTTGATCGCACTGAAAGCGCCCGACGGATGGTCGAGGCCAGCAATGTGCCCTGCGTCTACATGATGGACCTGGACCCCAACGCCGGCGTGAACTGCGTAGGGTTCTCGCAACTCGCGGCGGGCGAGACGGCGGCGGCGCATTTGCTGTCCCGCGGGCGCAAGCGCCTGGCCTACATCGGTGCACAACTGGACCAGCGCACATTGCTGCGAGGCGAAGGTTTCCGCCGCGCACTGCAGCAGGCTGGACTGTACGACCCGGCGCTGGAATTGCTGACGCCGCGCCCTTCTTCCGTGGGACTGGGTGGCGAGTTGTTTTTACAGTTGCTGGCGGCTCATCCGGACGTAGACGCGATCTTCTTCGGCAACGACGACCTGGCCCAGGGCGCGCTGCTGGAAGCCCTGCGCCATGGCATCAAAGTACCGGAGCGTGTGGCAGTGCTGGGGTTCAACGACTTGCCGGCATCGTCGTTCATGGTGCCGCGCCTGAGCAGCATCAGTACTCCGCGTGAGGCGATCGGTCGGCGGGCGGCAGAACATTTGTTGACGATCATGGCAGGTAACAAGATCGCCAAGCCGGTGGTGGACATGGGGTTTGAGTTGCAGGTGCGCGAGAGTACGTAGGACGCCTGTAGGAAGCGCCTGACATTGCGGTAAGCGCCTTGCCCGGTTGCCTACGCTTACGTCAGAATCCGCCGGCTTGTGCGTCAGGGTGAGGGTCTCTAAGGTTGGCCGGTCGCTGAATGTCTCGGTGATCGGGTTTAGTAGCCCCGCTTCCTCACACAAGCTGCATGAACCTATCGATGCTTGATGGTGGCTGTGCGCAGGGCGCCTTCGGGTGCGCCGGGTTTGTGTGGGATACCGGTCTACTAACCTGCGTACAGCTGCCACCCTCGTTTAGTAGCGATCAGGTATCAGCCCAGATCAGGTACGTCAATAATGCACAGCATCCCCACGCATACGCTCTTCACCGTCATCCCTGATACCCCCACCGAAACCCTGCTGATCAACAGCTACGAAACCGTGTGCTCCGTCAGCACCTTGCTGCTCGACCTGTCCGATGACCTCACCGGCAAGCACCGCGATGTAGCCCTGGCTATCCACCAACTGAGCGAGCTAAGTGTATTGCTGGTAGGCAAGGCCATGGACCAGCACACACCATGCTGTTAAGGCCTTACTCGAAAAAATGTGGGAGGGGGCTTGCCCCCGATTGCAGTGGGTCAGTCAACTTACAGGTAGCTGACCCACTGCAATCGGGAGCAAGCCCCCTCCCACATTTTTTAACCATGCCCGCTTGCGCCCTGCTAGATTGGCTGCTCTCCACTGCCAGGGAAGCACCATGGGACACTCACTGAAAATCTTGGGCCGTACGTCCTCCATCAACGTGCGTAAAGTGCTCTGGACCTGCCAGGAACTCGGCATCGACTACCAGCGCGAAGACTGGGGCATCGGCTTCAAGCCCACCCAGTCCGCCGAGTTCCTGGCCCTAAACCCCAACGCCCAAGTGCCGGTGCTGATCGACGACCATGGCGTGCTATGGGAGTCCAACACCATTTGCCGGTACCTCGTCAGCCTTTACCAACGCCACGACCTGCTCCCCGCCGAACCCGCGCCACGGGCCCGGGTGGAGCAATGGATGGACTGGCAAGCTACCGAACTCAACCCGTCCTGGGGCTACGCGTTCCACGCGCTGGTGCGCCAGAACCCGGATTATCAGGACCCGCAGCGCATCCAGGCCGGCGTGCAAGCCTGGAACGACAAGATGGGCTTGCTGGAGCAACAGCTGAGCAAGACCGGCGCCTACGTAACCGGCGATGAGTTCACCCTGGCAGACATCCTCGTCGGCCTCTCCGTACACCGCTGGCGCAACGCCCCTCTGGCGCATCCGCCCTACCCCGCGGTGGAGGCGTATTACTTGCGCCTCAGCCAGCGCCCTGGCTTCAAGACCTTCGCGCTCGACGGCCATAACTAAAACAAGGATTACGCGTGAAAGGACTCAACATATTGCTCACCGGCGCCTGCGGCAAAATCGGCAAGACATTTTTCCAAGCCTCGCAAGACCGCTACCGCTTCACCCTCACCGACCGCATCGCGCCGGACTTCGACCTGGGTGGACACCGCTTCGTACACGCCGACCTCAGCGATAAATCCAGCCTGGCGACCCTGCTCGAAGGCATCGACGTAATCGTGCACCTGTCGGGCATCCCCCACGCCAGCGCCTCGTTCGAAGAACTGTTGCCCAATAACATCCTCGCCACCACTTACCTGTTCGAAGCCGCCGTGGCCGCCGGGGTCAAGCGCCTGGTGTTCGCCAGCAGCGCGCAAACCATCGAAGGCTACCCGGTGGACCGCCAGATCACGCCCGGCATGCCGGTGATGCCCGCCAACCTGTACGGCGTGAGCAAATGCTACGGCGAGGCACTCTGCGGTTACTACGCCGCCAAAACCCCGCTGTCGACCATTGCCCTGCGCATCGGTGCCTTTGAATTCCCCGAAACCCATGACCTGAACAACGCCCGTGACCTCAGCGCCTGGCTCAGCCCACGGGATGCGGTGCAGTTGCTGCAACGTGCGGTGGAAACCGAGGGGGTAAAACACCTGATCGCCCATGGGATTTCCAATAACCGTTTCAAGCGGCTGGATTTGAGCGAAACCACCCGAGTACTGGGCTATCAACCGGTAGACGATGCCTTTCAGACTTTCGAGATCCCCATCAGCTACTGAACCCGTCCGCCATAAAACCTTTGAAAAGAGAGTCTTTGCGCAATAAACCAGCGAATGAGCAACCAACCGGGCACAACTTCACACGCAGCGATTTCCGTTAGCCAGCTAAGATTCCAGGTCACTGCACCTGGAATCTCGCCCATGTCCACACTCACCTCCACCACCGACGGCATCGACCCCATCCGCGCCGCCCACATCAGCGCCCGCATCGACCGCCTCCCCGCAGTCGCCACGGTCTGGCGCTTGGTAGCGTTGCTGTCCATCGGCGGCTTTTTCGAGCTGTATGACCTGTTCCAGACCGCTTATATCAGCCCTGGCCTGATCAGCGACGGGATTTTCCATACCGGCAGCGAGGGCGTATTCGGCTTTTCGGACCAGGCCGCCTTTGCCTCGGCAACCTTCCTCGGCCTGTTCCTTGGCGCCAGCCTGCTCAGCCCCATCGCCGACCGTTACGGCCGGCGGGCGATCTTCACCTTTGCGCTGGTCTGGTACACCGTCGCCACGGTGTTGATGGGCATCCAGACGTCCGCCCTGGGCATCATCTGCATGCGCTTCCTGGTGGGCATTGGCCTGGGCATCGAGCTGGTGACCATCGATGCCTACCTCTCGGAACTGGTGCCCAAGCGCATGCGCAGCTCGGCGTTTGCCTTTGCGTTCTTCATCCAGTTCCTGTCGGTACCGGCGGTGGCGTTGATGTCATGGTGGCTGGTGCCACAAGCACCGTTCGGCGTATCGGGCTGGCGTTGGGTGGTGTTGTCGAGCGCAGTGTTTGCACTGTTTATCTGGCAATTGCGCAAGCGCTTGCCGGAATCACCGCGTTGGCTTGCGCAAAAGGGGCGTTTCGAAGAGGCCGGTGTGATCATGGACAGCCTCGAAGCGCGCTGTCAGAAGGATCATGGCAAACCCTTGGATGAGCCCGAGCCAGAAACCGTCAGCGTGCAGGGCAGCGGCCGCTTTGCCGATATCTGGCAACCGCCGTACCGCCGCCGCGCGTTGATGCTGATCGTGTTCCATGTGTTCCAGGCCATCGGCTTCTTCGGCTTTGGCAATTGGTTGCCGGCGTTGCTGTCGGGCCAAGGCGTCAGCGTGACCCACAGTTTGCTCTACGCCTTCATCATCACCCTCGCCTACCCCCTGGGGCCGTTGCTGTTCGTGAAGGTGGCCAACCGTTTTGAAAACAAATGGCAGATCGTCGGCTCGGCCCTGGGCGCAGTGATCTTCGGCAGCCTGTTTGCCTTGCAAACCACGGCGGTGGGTTTGGTGATCTGTGGGGTGATGATCACCTTCTGCAACGCCTGGCTGAGCTTCAGTTATCACTCGTACCAGAGCGAACTGTTCCCCACCAACATCCGCGCACGGGCGGTGGGGTTCTGCTATTCGTTCAGCCGCTTATCCACCGTGTTCAGCAGCCTGTTGATCGGCTTTATCCTCGAACACCTGGGCACACCGGGGGTGCTGGCGTTTATCGCCAGCAGCATGTTGATCGTGATGATCACCATCAGTTGGTTCGGGCCGCGTACGCGTAACCTGGCGCTGGAAAACATCGCCCATTAACGGCAATGGCTGGCCGCCTGCGGGACATTGTTTGCCGCAACGGCCACGCTATCCCCAATAAAACCGGGCACCTGGCACCCGGCACGCTATTTGCTCCAGCTGTGGCACAGAACATTTCCACAGGTGACCGATCATGCTGGTTAACAACAACACCCAAGCCGTGTCGACCGTTCAACAGATCAAGCGGCCCGACATGGACCCCGCCAACGCCGCTGCCAGCGCGCTGTACAGCGGTGCCCTGCAAGCGGCGCAGCAAAGCGTGACCGTGCCGGCCGCACAGAAGGAATTGGACAAGGCGACCGACCGTATCGACGAAGCCTTTGCCAAGACCCGCGTGCAGTTGCAGACGAGCGCGTCGACCAGCGATGTACCGGCGACCAGCACCACCTCCGGTGCGCGCTCGGAATTCACCGACTACATGAGCAAATCCCCGGCCGAGCGCATCCGTGACCAACTGCTCAAGGAGCAGGGTTTGACCGAGGCAGACTTGCAGAACATGTCGAAGGAAAAACAGGATGCCTTTTCCAAGCAAGTGGCAGAGCGCTTGAAGCAGCAGCAAGAGCAGCAGGTCGCGGCAAAAACCGCTGACCCACAGGCCCAGACAGTGAAAGAAACCCTGGCTGCGATCTAACAAGCACCACGATCAACGGTAGGCGCCGGCTTGCCGGCGATGCAGGCGCCTCGGTGAATCAGAGAGACCGAGGTGATGCTATCGCCGGCAAGCCGGCGCCTGCAGGGATTGGGTTATTGCAGCTGCAACGTCGAATTGAACTGCCCGATCGCATCCACCACATGCCGTGACCCTTCCTGAATCTCCAGGATCACCTGACCTGCTTCATTCGCCAATTCCACCCCCACGCCTGTGCGACTCAAGCTCGATTGCATGCTCGACACTGCACTCAGCGACAGATCATGGTTCTTGCGCACCACATCGACGATTTCCACCGTCGCCTGGCTGGTCCGCGCCGCCAGGCTGCGCACTTCGTCTGCCACCACTGCAAAGCCACGCCCATGCTCACCGGCCCGTGCCGCTTCGATCGCGGCGTTGAGCGCCAGCATATTGGTCTGTTCGGCAATGCTGCGAATGGTCTGCACGATGGCACCGATGATGTCCGATTGCTTGCTCACGGCGTCGATACTCACCGCCGCTTGGTTCAGATCATGGGAAATTTCTTCGATGATCTGCACGGTTTGCTGCACCACCTCCGACCCCTTGCGTGCGCAGGCGTCGTTTTGCACCGAAGTGGCATGGGCCGAGTCGGCGGCGTTACGCAGGGTGGTGACCTGGTCGGTGATGTCGCTGGCGAACTTCACCACCTTGTACAGGCGCCCATTGGTGTCAAAGATCGGGTTGTAGGAGGCCTCCAGAAACAGGGTCTTGCCGTATTTGTTTTTACGCTCGAAGCGATGCGAGTGGTATTCGCCGCGGTTGAGCGACGCCCAGAACGCCTTGTAGGCCGGCGATTCCACTTCGTTGCGGTGGCAAAACATGCTGTGGTGCTGGCCGACGATTTCATCCAGGGAATACTGCACCGTCTTCAGGAAGTTTTCGTTGGCGTTAAGGATCTGGCCCTGCGGGGTGAACTCGATCACCGCCATGGAACGGCCGATGGCGTCGATCAAGCTCTGGTTTTCATGTTCGTGATGGACCCGCGCAGTGATATCCGACGCGACCTTGATCACGCTCTGCACCTGGTTGTCCTTGTCCAGCACCGGCATGTAGCTGGCTTCCAGCCACACTTCCTGGCCGTGCTTGTTCAGGCGCATGAAGGTGCCGCTAAGGGCCTCGCCCCGCGCCAGGTCGCGCCACAGCTTGGCGTAGGCGTCGGTGTGGGTGTAGGCCTCATCGCAAAAGAGGCGGTGATGTTTACCGCGGATCTCCTCGGCGCTGTAGCCCATGGTGTTGCAGAAGTTGTCGTTGGCGTCGAGGATCACACCACTGGCGTCGAACTCGATCATGGCCATGGAACGGCTGATGGCCGCCAGTTTGGCGTTGGATTCGGTAAGGGCGCAGGAGAAACGTTCGATTTGTTGCAGGTCGGATTTGTGATGGCGGTTGAACATGGTCAGATCACCCTGGGTTCCCGGCGCCTGGAGGCGCATTCCATTCATTTGTTAGACAGTGCTGGCACACCTTCATGGGGAAATAACCATCCGAATCGCTTTATATGCCAAGCGTCATCAACGGTTCTGGGTGAGCATAGACAGAGCTTGGCGCTATGCAAGGCCACTAATCAGCCACCATTGCTAACAACGCGCTGGCAGCGGCCGAAGGGGGACGGGTCGGCGAGCCGACCAAGGCAAACTCACGGTGCAGCGGCACCGTCAGTGGCATGACACGCAAGCCCTTGCGCTGGGCCGGCAGGGCCATTTCCGGCACCAGCGTCACGCCGACACCTTCGCGTACCAGGCTGAAGGCGCTGTTCCATTCGCGCACTTCCACGCGGATATCGCGCAGCGTCAATCCCGCTGCGGCACCCAGGCTGCGTGCATTCGCGGTACAGCCACCGGTGGCAAGTACGAACGGCTGCTCAAGTAATTCCTCAAGCGCCACAGTCGCATCGGCCGGGCGTTGCGCCAGCGCATGGTCTGTCGCAAGCACGGCCATCCAGAAGTCCCGGCCCAGCACCGTGGCATTGCGCTCGGGCTTGGGGTTAAGCACAACGCCCAGGTCGATCAGGTCCGCGTCGAGCAGGGTGAGCACTTCGTTGTCGGTGACGTCCAGAGTAGTGACCTCAATACCCGGATAGAGCTGAGCAAAACGCAACAACAGCGGCGTCAGAAACGTCGCCAGCACCATGGGGAAACTGGCGATGCGAATCGTCCCGCGCAGCATCGGGCGGGCTTCGTCCACGGTGCTGCGAATCGTCTGCAAGGCCGCGAGCATCACCCGCGCCTGCGCGATCACACTCAACCCCAAGGCGGTGGGCAAAGTCTTGCGCGGTTCACGGGTAAACAGCTGTGCGCCCAGCGTCGCCTCCATGCCGGCCATGGCCTGGCTGGCGGCGGATTGGGTCATGCCCACGCGCTCGGCGGCGGCGGTGATGCTGCCGTGATCGGCCACGGCTACCAGCAGGCGCCAGTGCATCAGGTTCATCATGGCAGTAGCTGTCCTTATGGCGGGGGTCTGAACGTTTAATTTTACGCACGGTGCCATGCCCGCGAGACTGGCGCAAATTCAACGGAGCTGCCCCAGATGAAACTGTATTTCTTCCCCCATGCCTGTTCCCTCGCCCCGCATATCGTGCTGCGCGAATTGGCGATTCCCTTCGACCTGGTGCTGGTGGATAACCAGGCCAAGACCACCGCCGAGGGCGAAGACTTCCTGCAGATCAACCCCAAAGGCTATGTTGCGGCGCTGAAACTGGACAACGGCCAAGTGCTGACTGAAGCGAGCGCGATCCTGCAGTACCTGGCCGACCTGAAACCCACAGCGAATCTCGCGCCGGCCAATGGCAGCTGGGAGCGCGTGCGTTTGCAGGAATGGCTGAATTTTATCGCCACCGAAGTGCACGGTGGGTTGGCAGTGTTCTTCAACGGCGTGATTCAGGGCGAGGTGCGGGCCATGTTCCAGGCCACGCTGTTCAAGCGATTTGCCGTGCTGGTGCAGACGCTGGAGCGCCAGGATTATTTGCTGGGGGCGCAGTACTCAGTGGCGGATGCGTACCTGTTCGTGGTGCTACGCTGGGCGGCCCTCCACGCGATTGATCTGCGCGAATGGCCGGCGCTGGCGGCGTTTGAGCAGCGGGTGGGTCAGCGACCAGCCGTGATTGCCGCGCTGGCCGCCGAATCCCCCAAAAGCTGAGTTCGTTCAAAAACGGGTCTCAGTGACCGAACAGACCTGTCTCGGTTTTCTTGGCTTTCTTGTCGGCGCGTTTTTCGTCGGCGGTCTTTGCCGGTTTCTTTTTCGCGGCTTTCTTTGAATCCATACCTTTGGCCATGATGCATGCTCCACTGAAAGGGGATGTAGCACTGGGTATACCACCTATTGCCCGGCAGAAGGCGCTTATAATCCTCGGCCCTTGATAACGCCGCCTGAACACCATGCCCAACTTGCACATCGAACCGCTGGCAGAGCCCCTGTGGCCGCTGCTGAACAAGTTTTACCGCAGCCACAATTCGTCGATGAAGGCGCTCAAGGGCGGGCGTCTATGGGTGGCGCGTGAAAGCGAGATTGTCGCCGGGCTGTGCCTGACGCCGGTGGTCGGTGGGCAGTGGTTGACCGGGGTGTTTGTCGACCCCGCGTATCGTGGCCAGGGCTTGGCGAAGCGTGTGATTGATGAAGCCGTGGCCGAGGTGGAAGGCACCGTGTGGTTGCTATGTCATCCGGACCTGGAAGGCTTGTACCAACGCATGGGTTTCACTCAGGACACTGTGCTCCCGCAATCCCTCAGCGAACGCTGGGTACGCTACAAGCGCAACAAGCCGATGATCGCGATGGGCTTGGATCGTTTGGTGAGGTCGACTGCAAATAACCTGGCTTGAAACGCATTCCAACCGTGGAAGCGGGCTTGCTCGCGAAATGTGCTGGGTGAGTCAACATTATCGGCGACTGACACCCCGCATTCGCGAGCAAGCCCGCCCCACAGTTCGGCCTCATTGGGCCTGAACGCTACTCGTCGGCGGTGGGGTCCATGTCCGGAAACATCACTTCGATAAAGCCGAACTTCGTGAAGTCGGTAATCCGCGACGGATACAACCGCCCGATCAGGTGATCGCACTCGTGCTGCACCACCCGCGCATGAAAACCCTCGGCGATGCGCACAATCGGCTCGCCCTTGGGATCGAACCCCTCATAGCGAATCTGCTGGTAACGATCCACCGCACCCCGCAAACCGGGCACAGACAGGCAACCTTCATACCCCTCTTCCAGCACTGGGCTCAGTGGCGTGATCAGCGGGTTGATCAGGATCGTCTGTGGCACCGGCGGTGCGTCCGGGTAGCGTTCGCTGGACTCGAAACCGAAGATCACCAATTGCAGGTCGACACCGATCTGCGGTGCGGCCAGGCCGACGCCCCCCACGTGCTCCATGGTCTGGAACATGTCATCGATCAATTGCCACAGCTCGGGGCTGTCGAACATTTCCGGCGGAACCGGGGGCGCGATACGCAGCAGGCGTTCGTCGCCCATTTTCAGGATTTCACGGATCATCGGTCAGACTTCATCGGCAGTGGGCTTGGAGTGGTCCCGGCCGAGGCCTGAGACGTGCTGTTTTTCACCGGTGTGGCCGGGCTCGTCAAACTCTTTTTCACCCGGATCCTTGCCTTCGGCGGACATGTGCTCGATCACCGCATTCATCTCCGCGCCCAGCAACAGCACGGCGGCGGAAATGTAGAAGTACAGGAGCAATACGATGATTGCGCCGATACTGCCATACATGGCGTTGTAGTCGGCAAAGGTTTTGACGTAGTAGCCAAACCCCAGTGACGCGACGATCCACACCACCACCGCCAGCACCGAGCCGGGCGTGATGAAGCGGAATTTCTGTTCGACGTCAGGCATCACGTAGTACATGAGGGCCACGGCGAACATCAGCAAAATAACGATCAACGGCCAGCGCAGGATGGTCCATAACGTGACCACGAACTCCTGCATGCCAATCTGTCCGGCCAGCCACTCCATCACCTGCGGGCCCAGCACCATCAACGCGGCGGCGGCCAACAGCATGCCGGCGATGCCGACGGTGTAGAAAATCGACAACGGGAAGCGCTTCCAGATCGGGCGGCCTTCAACCACGTCATAGGCGGCGTTCATCGCGCTCATCATCAGGCGCACGCCGGCCGAGGCCGTCCACAGTGCGATCACGATACCCACCGAGAGCAGGCCACCCTTGGATTGCTGCAACTGGTCGATCACCGGGTTGACCTGCTCCAGCGCCTGGGGCGGCAACACCAGTTCCGACTGCAGGCGCAGCCAGGTAAAGAAGTCCGGCAAATGCAGGAAACCGATCAGGGCAATCAGGAACAGCAGGAAGGGAAACAGCGAGAACAGCATCTGGTAGGCCAGTGCCGAGGCGTAAGTGGGCATTTCGTCGTCGACGAATTCCTTGACGGTGCGCAACAGCACTTTGTGCAGCTTGAGACCATCGAGAACCGGGAAAATCATAGCGTCTCCTTTCGCCGCAAAAAAGTTGAGTTCGTGGGCGACTCAGGGGCCGTTTTCTACATCAAGGTAGACTATTTGGCGACCTTGAAACAATTTCGAAATCTTAACTGCATCAGGTGACACAAAAACGGCCATCCGTGGATGGCCGCGTGGCTGCGCATTCGCAGTCAGCCGGGTCAGGCTTTGTCGATGGTTTTCTTCACCGCATCTTTGGCCTTACCGACAGCTTGCTGAGCTTCGCCTTTCTTTTCCTGAACCTTGCCTTCGGTCTGCAGCTTGGTGTTATCCGTGGCTTTACCCACACCTTGCTTGATGTTGCCGACGGCTTCATTCGCCAAACCTTTTGCCTTATCCGCTGTGCTGCCCATGGTATTTCTCCTGAGAACAATCAAGGGTTTTGGTCATTACCTAAAGATTGACCCAAGGCCGTTTGGGAGAGTTTCAATTATTTTTGCCCACGCATTTCATCGCCGGCCGCAGGTTTGGCTTTATGTTTTGCCGCCAACCCATGAGAATGCCCGGCACATTCAGGCTGAAACGCTGAATAACAGATCCCGTAGGAAGGTTATGAAACTCAATAAAGCACAGGCCATCGCCCGCAGAAACACCGAATTGGGCGGTGCCGTACTCGGCGTCAACAACTGCCATTTCACCGACCTGGACCGCAAACGCAACATCTGGTGGTTTGACCTCCCGGTGGGCCGTATTGCCGTGGGCCAGTACGAGTGGATCCACCTGTTGATGCACAATGCCGAGACCGACCAGTTGCTGCACCTGAAGGTGCCGACGGCGTTTTTGCGTGAGCACATCGAAGGGTTGGTGGTGCGTAATGCGGGCAAGCGCAAGCCGGAGATCACCCTGGAGCTGAGCGCAGACAAGGATTCGTTCTTGAAAGATGTGCGCCCGGCTGGCGCTGGCGTGGGCTTCGCCCAGTTCGCCCTGTAGAAAACGTATAAAAATGTGGGAGGGGGCTTGCCCCCCGATGGCGGTGTGTCAGCTACAGATTGCTGACTGATAAACCGCTATCGGGGGCAAGCCCCCTCCCACATTGGTATAGCGTTACTTTTTAAGACCGAGCTTCTTCAACTCTTCGTCGCGCAACTCACGCCGCAGGATCTTGCCCACGTTGGTGGTCGGCAACGCATCGCGGAACTCCACGGCCTTGGGCACCTTGTAGGCGGTGACGTTGGCGCGCATGTGCTCCATCACCTGCTCTTTGGTCAGGGTTGCACCCGGCTTGACCACGATGAACAGCTTGATGTGCTCCCCGGACTTCTCGTCCGGCACACCGATAGCCGCGCACTGCAGCACACCCGGCAGGCCTGCCAGCACATCTTCCAACTCGTTGGGGTACACGTTGAAGCCCGAGACCAGGATCATGTCCTTCTTGCGGTCGACGATGCGCATGTAGCCGTCAGGCTGGATGATCGCGATGTCACCGGTCTTGAGCCAGCCTTCGCTGTCGAGCATCTCGTCGGTGGCGTCCTGGCGCTGCCAGTAGCCCTTCATCACTTGCGGGCCTTTGACGCACAGCTCGCCGGTTTCACCCAGGGCGAGTTCAGTACCGTCGTCGGCAATCACTTTGCACACAGTGGACGGCACCGGAATGCCGATGGTGCCGATCTGGATGTGCTGGATCGGGTTCACGGTGGCCACCGGGCTGGTTTCGGTCATGCCATAGCCTTCGCAGATGCCACACCCGGTCACGGCCTTCCAGCGCTCGGCCGCTGCCAGTTGCAGGGCCATGCCACCGGACAGGGTGACTTTCAGCGCGGAGAAGTCCAGCTTGCGGAACGCCTCGTTGTTGCACAGCGCCACGAACAGGGTGTTCAGGCCGACAAAGCCGCTGAACTTCCACTTCGACAGTTCCTTGACCATCGCCGGCAGGTCGCGCGGGTTGCTGATCAGGATGTTGTGGTTGCCGATCAGCATCATCGCCATGCAATGAAAGGTGAACGCATAGATGTGGTACAGCGGCAGCGGGGTGATCAGGATCTCGCAGCCTTCATTGAGGTTGGAACCCATCAGCGCCTTGCATTGCAGCATGTTGGCGACCAGGTTGCGGTGGGTGAGCATCGCACCCTTGGCCACGCCGGTGGTGCCGCCGGTGTATTGCAGCACGGCCACATCACTGCTGGTCGGGCTGGCGTCGCTGACCGGTTGGCCGTGCCCCTTGGCGAGCACGTCATTGAACTTGATCGCGTTGGGCAAGTGATAGGCCGGGACCATTTTCTTCACGTACTTGATGACGCTGTTGATCAGCAGACGCTTGAGCGGCGGCAACAGGTCGGCGACTTCGGTGACGATCACGTGCTTGACGGCGGTCTTGGGCACGACCTTTTCCGCCAGGTGCGCCATGTTGGCCAGGCATACCAGGGCCTTGGCGCCGGAGTCGTTGAATTGGTGCTCCATTTCCCGCGCGGTGTACAGCGGGTTGGTATTGACCACGATCAGGCCGGCGCGGATGGCGCCGAACACGGCGACCGGGTATTGGAGGACGTTGGGCAGTTGCACGGCGATTCGATCGCCGGGCTTCAAGTCGGTGTGCTGTTGCAGGTACGCGGCGAAGGCGCCGGACAATTCGTACAACTCACCGTAGGTGATTGTCTTGCCCAGGTTGCTGAAAGCCGGTTTGTTGGCGAAGCGCTGGCAGGACTGCTTCAGTACCGCCTGAATATTCGGATACTCGTCTGGATTGATTTCTGCAGCAATCCCGGCGGGGTACTTATCCTTCCAAAAGTCTTCGTTCATGGAAGCCCACTCCTCAGCGACGTCAGCGACGCGAATTCATCATCGCATTTGATGCGATTATTATTGGTGTATGTTTTTTGGTGAATCTGGCGCTTTCAAGCAGGCCGAGACGTCACAAAGCGCGCCGAGAGTAGCAGCTTTGCCTGGGGCCGCCTAGAGCCAAAAGGGAGCCCTACGGTCATAAACACGACTGTCCTACAATAATTGGTCACACTTTTAGCGAAGCTAAAATCTCCGAGTAAAAGGCTCTGGAATAGGGTTTTCAGCCCAATTAAAAACAAAGTGGGAGGGGGGTTGGCCCCGATGGCGGCATTTCAGTCACTGAATATATCGACTGATCTACCGCTATCGAGGGCAAGCCCCCTCCCACCGTTTGATTGCATTTCAATTCATGGTCAGGCGATGTCGCGCAGCTCCCTGCGCAAAATCTTGCCTACCGGTGTCATCGGCAACGAGTCACGCAACACAATATGCTTGGGCACCTTGTACCCCGTGAAGTTGGTCTTGCAGTAGGCCTTCAACTCCTCAAGGCTCACCCCCTCGGCACGCGCGACCACAAACAGCTTCACCGCCTCCCCCGTGCGCTCGTCCGGCACGCCGATCACCGCGCAGTTGGCCACGGCAGGATGCGCCATCACCACATCTTCGATCTCGTTGGGGTACACGTTGAAGCCCGACACGATGATCAGGTCTTTCTTGCGGTCAACGATGCTTACAAAACCCTCCTCATCGATGACGGCGATATCACCGGTCTTGAGCCAGCCTTCCGCGTCCAGCGCTTCGGCAGTGGCCTCGGGTTGCTGCCAGTAGCCTTTCATCACCTGCGGGCCCTTGATACACAACTCGCCGCGTTCGCCCAATGGCAACTCAACGCCATGATCATCGATCACCTTCATAGCCGTGGCCGGCACGGGGATGCCCACAGTGCCCAGGCGGGATTTGTTGCCGTAGGGGTTGGTGCTGGCCACCGGTGACGTTTCCGTCAGGCCATAACCCTCGCCGATGGCACAACCGGTGATCTGCTGCCAGCGCTCGGCGGTCGCCTTGATCAACGCGGTGCCGCCGGAGTTGGTGAGCTTGAGGTGGGAGAAATCCAGGGATTTGAAGTCCGGATGGTCCATCAACGCCACGAACAGCGTGTTAAGCCCCAGCAGCCCGGTGAAGCGCCACTTTTTCAGCTCCTTGATAAAGCCGCCGATGTCCCTCGGGTTGGTGATCAGCACGTTGTGGTTGCCCGAGACCATCATGCACATGCAATTCGCCGTGAAGGCATAGATATGGTACAGCGGCAGCGGCGCGATCATCACCTCCTGCCCTTCCTT
Organism: Pseudomonas simiae; assembly: GCF_000934565.1. Taxonomy (NCBI): domain Bacteria; kingdom Pseudomonadati; phylum Pseudomonadota; class Gammaproteobacteria; order Pseudomonadales; family Pseudomonadaceae; genus Pseudomonas; species Pseudomonas simiae. Next base: position 4,809,275 of record NZ_CP010896.1, read on the forward strand.
GATCAGCGGGTGACCGTCATCTCCGGTCTGGGACATGCAGGCGCGCACCTGTTGCATGTTCGCCACCAGGTTGCCGTGGGTGAGCATCGCGCCCTTGGCCAGGCCGGTGGTGCCGCCGGTGTATTGCAGCACGGCGATATCGTCCAGGGTCACCGGATGGCGCGTCACGCCCAGGCCCGCGCCCATGTGCAGGGCGCGCTTGAACGCCACTGCACGCGGCAGGCTGTAGGCCGGAACCATCTTCTTGACCTTGTCGACCAGGGTGTTGACCAGCCAGCCCTTGGCGGTGGGCATGAAGTCGCCCATCCTGGCTTCGATCAAGTAGTCGATCTCGGTATCGCTGCACACCTCCTGCACGCGCGAGCCGAACAGGTTGAGGTAGACCAGCGCACGCACGCCGGCGTCCTTGAACTGGTGACGCATCTCGCGCGGGGTGTACAGCGGGTTGGTGTTGACCACAATCAGCCCGGCGCGCAAAGCGCCGAATACGGCAATCGGGTAATGCAGTACGTTGGGCATCTGCACCGCAATGCGATCGCCCGGCTTGAGGTCGGTGTGCTGCTGCAGGTAACCGGCGAACGCTGCACTCTGGCGCTCAAGCTCGGCGTAAGTCAGGGTGATGCCCATGTTGCTGAATGCCGGACGGTCGGCAAAAGCCTTGCAGGAACGCTCGAAGACCTCGATCACCGACTTGTAGGCCGACAGGTCGATGTCATTGGGAACGCCCGCTGCGCGTTTGTCATTCCAGAAATCAGGTTGCATTATTCTTGTCCTCTTACCTGAGTGTGTCCGGCCGCTTTCCTACAGCTATAAAAAGCGGAGCTTTGGGGACGTTAGCAGTTATGGCTAAACAGGCAAATACGCCAAACCGTGTCATTGATTGTATGAATCTTGCCTCTGATGCGCAGGCAGATACGCCGCCCGTCAATAGATGAGCTATACACTGCAACGACCCTGAGCAAAGGAAGCGCCATGAACCACAGCACCTTCTGGCTGACCGCGAATGACCGCAGCCGCCTGTACGTCAATCATTGGATGCCCGAGGGCCCAGCCAAGGCCGTGGTGATGCTGTCCCACGGCATGGCCGAACACAGTGGGCGCTATGCACGCCTGGCCGAGGCCCTGTGCGGTGCCGGCTACGGCCTTTATGCGCTGGACCAGCGCGGCCATGGTCGTACCGCCGATGAAGGCACCTTGGGCCTGTACGCCGAGACGGACGGCTGGAACAAGGTGGTGGGCGACCTGGCCAGCCTCAACCAGCATATCGGCCAGCAACAGCCGGGGTTGCCGATCATTCTGCTGGGCCACAGCATGGGCAGCTATATCGCCCAGGCCTACCTGCTGCACCACAGCGCCAGTCTGAATGGGGCGATTCTCAGCGGTTCGAATTTCCAGCCGGTGGCGCTGTACCGCGCCGCTAGGGTAATTGCGCGGCTCGAGCGCTTGCGCCAGGGGCTGCGCGGGCGCAGTGCGCTGATCGAATTCCTGTCGTTTGGATCATTCAACAAAGCATTCAAACCCAATCGCACCGCGTTCGACTGGCTCAGCCGTGATCCGAGTGAGGTGGACAAGTACATCAACGACCCACTGTGCGGGTTCCGCTGCACCAATCAACTATGGATCGACCTGCTCGGCGGCTTGCAGCAAATCAGCAAAGCGTCCAATCTCGCGCAGATCGATCCGGGCCTGCCGATCCTGGTGATGGGCGGCGAATGTGATCCGGTGAGTGAGGGCAAGCGTCTCAACAGTCTGGCCAACGCCTTGCGCGAAGCCGGTTGCCAGCACCTGCAACTGACTATTTACCCGCAAGCGCGTCATGAAGTGTTCAACGAAACCAATCGCGACACTGTCACGGCAGATGTGCTGGCGTGGATCGACCAGGCGCTGACACTGCGCAGGCCGGCTCGCTGCGAATAATTTATCGTTTAGAATCAATATTTTAAATTACCGATTAGCCACAGGATGCACCTTTAGATGACCCAGGTAACCAACACCCCGTACGAAGCCCTCGAAGTCGGCCAGACCGCCAGCTACAGCAAATTGGTGGAAGAGCGCGATATCCAGCTGTTCGCCGCGATGTCCGGTGACCACAACCCGGTGCACCTGGATGCCGAGTACGCCAAGGCGACCATGTTCAAGGAGCGTATCGCCCATGGCATGTTCAGCGGCGCCCTGATCAGCGCGGCCGTTGCCTGCGAGTTGCCTGGACCGGGCACCATCTATATCGGCCAGCAGATGAGCTTCCAGAAGCCGGTGAAAATTGGCGACACCCTGACCGTGCGCCTGGAAATTCTCGAAAAGCTGCCGAAATTCCGTGTGCGTATCGCCACCCGCGTGTTCAACCAGCGTGATGAGTTGGTGGTGGACGGCGAGGCGGAGATCCTTGCACCGCGTAAGCAGCAGGTCGTGACCTTGACCGAGTTGCCACCGATCAGCATCGGCTGATCGTCGCGCATAAAAAAGCCCCGCACCTGCGGGGCTTTTTCTATTCAGCGACGCCTCAAGACTGAGCGCGAGCCTGGTTACGCAGGGCTTTCACCTGGTCGTGGTTGCGTTGTACGCCGTGGTACTGACGCTCAACCAGGTCACGAATGCCCAGCAGGTTGTGCTTGTTGATCTTCTCGATCGCTTCTTTGTAAGCCTTCAGGGCGTGATCTTCACCGCGCTCGGCTTCGTTCAGCACAGCCTCTTCATCCTTGCCGGTGAGCATCGACTTGACGTCGACCCAACCGCGGTGCAGTGCGCCGGCAACGCTGCCGGAATCTTCCGGATCGCCGCCCAGGGCACGTACGGCGGTTTTCAGTTCAGCGGCGGCAGTGGCGCAGTCGGCGGAACGCTTGGCAAACAAGGCTTTGAGTTCTGGGTGCTTGATGTCTTCAGCGCACTCCTTGAAACCCTTTTGGCCGTCGATGCTGGTCTCGATCAGGTCGTTCAGTACGGAGATCGATTCTTTATTGATGTCAGTCATTTTTCAATTCCTTGTACGGGTTAGAAGGTTGTCTTAATGGTTGCAGCGCCCGTGCCAGGTTTTCAAAAATATGATTATCCTTATATTTCAATTAGTTACGATAAATTGAACCATCTGTATCTACGTTATTTGCATGATCTGTCATTTGGCCTTCATGCAGAATGCCTGTATTTTCCAAGGTCTCGATACACACACCTGAGCCTCCATGAATCCCGAAAAACTCGAACTGCTGATCACCCGCGAAATGCCCTTCGGCAAATACAAGGGGCGGATCATCGCCGACCTGCCTGGCCCCTACCTGAACTGGTTTGCCCGCGAAGGTTTCCCCCACGGCGAGCTGGGCGGGTTGCTGGCGTTGATGCAGGAAATCGACAGCAACGGGTTGTCTGAATTACTTGAACCGCTACGCGCCAAACACGGCAAACCCGCCCCTCGTCATTAAAGAGCCCAGCCTATGCCACGGAATGCAGACAACGAGCGTCACTGGCACACCATCGCCCAGCGCTATGCGCTGGAACCCGGCCCGATCAACCTGGAGAACGGTTACTTCGGCCGCATGAGCCAAGCGGTTCAGACGCAATACCTGGAACACGTTGCGTTTATCAACCGCAGCAACTCGCTGCATGTACGCCAGCAATTCGAGCGAGTCGAAAACGACGCGATCCGCCGCCAACTGGCCGGGCTGATCGACGCCGACCCGGCAGCGGTGGCCTTCACCCGCAACGCCACCGAAGCCCTGCAATCCCTGATCCGCAACTACAACCGCCTGCAACCGGGCGATCAGGTGCTGATCAGCGACCTGGAATACGACACGGTGAAAGGTGCCATGCGCTGGCTGGCGGGCTATCGCGGCGTGGAAGTCATCGAACTGTCCCACACCCACCCGGCGAGTTTCGACAGCCTGGTGCAGACGTATCGCGATGCGTTCATGCAGTACCCGCGCTTGAAGCTGATGGCGCTGACCCACGTGACCCACCGCACGGGCCTGATCATGCCCGTGGCAGCGATTGCCCAGGCTGCGCGCAAGCAGGGTATCGATGTAATCCTCGACGGCGCCCATGCCCTGGGCCAGATCGAATTCAACCTCGCCGAGTTGGGTATCCAGTTTGCTGGCTTCAACCTGCACAAGTGGATCGGCGCCCCACTGACCCTGGGCTTTTTGTACATCGCCCCGGAACGCCTGGCAGACATTGATCCGGACATGGGCGAATGTCACTACCCCGCCACCGACGTTCGCGCACGTACGCCCTACAGCACGCCGAACTTTCCGGCCCTGATGACCTTGCCGCTGGTACTGGAAGAACACCAGCAATTGGGTGGCGCGGCGGCCAAGGGCGCACGGGTGAACTACTTGCGGGACGTGTGGGTAAGCCAAGTGCGGAGATTGCCGGGGATCGAGGTGCTGACGCCAGATGATCCACGGCTGTATGGCGGGATTACAGCATTCAAGTTCATTGGCCGGGATCAGCAGGTGATGACGGATCGTTTGCTCAAGGACTATAACCTGTTTACCACCACCCGTGAGGGAGCGTCATTTGGCACCTGTATTCGGGTGACACCGGGGTTGGTGACTTCGGCAACCGAGATGGCCGTGCTGGTCAAAGCCATCACCGAATTGAGCGCCGCATAGGCACTTTTCTACAGGCAAAAAAAAGCGGTACACCGACCAAGTGCACCGCAAAAATGCCGTTAAGCACAGCAACAACGATTCAGTAAAAGCAGATCAATCCAGCAGCGCCAGCGCCTCGGCGGTGACTTCCTGGATGCGGGCCCAGTCGCCGTTCTTGACCCATTCAGGGTCCAGCATCCAGCTACCGCCCACGCACATCACGTTTTTCAACGCCATGTAGTGTTTGATGTTGGCCGGGCCGACGCCGCCGGTCGGGCAGAATTTCACTTCGCCGAACGGGCCGCCCAGAGCCTTGATCGCAGCAACGCCGCCGCTGACTTCGGCCGGGAACAGTTTGAAGCGGCGATAGCCCAGGCCATAACCTTCCATGATGCCCGAGGCATTGCTGATGCCCGGCAGCAGCGGGATCGGGCTGTGTACCGAGGCTTCCAGCAGGTCACGGGTGATGCCTGGAGTGACGATGAATTGCGAACCCGCCACTTCGGCGGCTTCGAGCATGTGACGATCGAGCACGGTGCCAGCACCGGTGCACAGTTCAGGGCGTTGTTCACGCAGTACCTGAATGGCCTTGAGGCCGAACTCGGAACGCAGGGTCACTTCCAATGCGGTCAAACCACCGGCTGCCAGGGCATCGGCCAGCGGCAGGATGTCCTGCTCGCGGGCGATGGTGATCACCGGCAGGATCCGCGCCTTGGCGCAGAGGCTGTCGATCAGGGCAACTTTATCCGCCATGGACACGGTCGGTTGAGGGCTTTTCATAGCGGCTGATCCTTGGCTCATGGGCACCAGTAAATCTCTAATGTAGGTTGCAGAAACGCGCGAATCGGCATGGCAGAGACGTCGTCACTGGCCAGCGCGGCGCTCAAGGTGGTCAATTTCGAACTGCCGGAGATCGACAGCACGGTGTAATTAGCCGTCGCCAGCAACGCGCGACTCATGGTCAGGCGCTGATGCGGCACGGTCGGCGCCAGCATCGGCCAGCAACGGCGGGTACCGTCGGCCTTCAGCGCTTCGGCGAGGTTCGGGCTGTTTGGGAACAGCGACGCGGTGTGACCGTCGTCACCCATGCCCAGCACCAGCACATCGATGGCTGGCAACTCGCCCAGCAGGCGATCGGCCTGCTCGGCAGCTTCTTCAAGATTGGCCGCGGCGCTATAGAGGCTCAAGAACTTGGCCTTGGCCGCCGGGCCTTGCAGCAAATGCTGCTTGAGCAAGCCAGCATTGCTGTCGGCGTGCTCCACCGGCACCCAGCGCTCGTCGGCCAGGGTGATGGTGACCTTGGACCAGTCCAACGCCTGCTTGGCCAGATGCTGGAAGAAGGCCACGGGGCTGCGGCCACCGGACACCACCAGGGTCGCCTCGCCGCGGGCACTGACGGCCGTGCGCAGTTGCTCGGCCACATCATTGGCCAAACCTTCCGCCAACAGTGCCGGTGTGCGGTACTCGTGGGGCGTTACGCCCTGCGGCAGTTTCAATTCAGATATCGCCATACCAAGACCTCCCATCCCGCGTGATCAGTGCAATCGAGCTCATCGGCCCCCAGGACCCCGCCGCGTACGGCTTGGGCGCATCACCGGACTTCTTCCACCCGGCGATCAACTGGTCACACCACTTCCACGCGGCTTCGATTTCATCTTTGCGAACAAACAGGTTCTGATTGCCGCGCATCACTTCCAGCAACAACCGCTCGTAGGCATCCGGAATACGGGCGCTGCGGTAGGTGTCGGAAAAATTCAGTTGCAGCGGGCCGCTGCGCAGTTGCATGCCCTTGTCCAGGCCCTGCTCCTTGGTCATCACGCGCAAGGAAATACCTTCGTCCGGTTGCAGGCGGATGATCAGCTTGTTACTGATCTGCAGGCGCTGCTCCGGGGCGAAGATGTAGTGGGACGGTTCCTTGAAGTGGATGACGATCTGCGACAGCTTTTGCGGCATGCGCTTGCCGGTACGCAGGTAAAACGGCACCCCGGCCCAACGCCAGTTGCGGATATCGGCACGCAAGGCGACGAACGTCTCGGTGTCGCTCTGGGTGTTGGAATTCTCTTCTTCCAGGTAACCCGGCACCGGCTTGCCGGCGCTGTAGCCAGCGATGTACTGGCCGCGGACGACTTGGGTGGTCAGGCCATCCGGGCTGATCGGCGCCAAGGCCTTGAGCACCTTGACCTTCTCGTCGCGGATGCTGTCGGCGGACAAGTCGGCCGGCGGGTCCATGGCAATCAGGCAAAGCAGTTGCAGCAGGTGGTTCTGGATCATGTCCCGCAGCTGACCGGCCTTGTCGAAATAGCCCCAACGGCCTTCGATACCGACCTGCTCGGCCACGGTGATTTCCACGTGGGAGATGTAGTTCTGGTTCCACTGGGTTTCGAACAGGCTGTTGGCGAAACGCAGGGCGATCAGGTTTTGTACCGTCTCTTTGCCCAAGTAGTGGTCGATGCGGTAGGTGCGGTTTTCCGGGAAAAACTGCGCCACGGCGTCGTTGACCTTGCGCGAGGACTCCAGGTCCGAACCGATGGGCTTTTCCAGGACCACGCGGGTGTTTTCCGCCAGGCCGACCTTGGACAGGTTCTCGCAGATCGCGCCATACACCGCCGCCGGGGTGGCGAAGTAAGCGATCAAGCGTTGTTCGGTGCCAGCGATGTCCGCCAGGGCCACGTAGTCATCGGCTTTCATGAAGTCGACGTGAACATAGGTCAGGCGCGCCAGGAACCGCTGGGCGACGGTTTCATCCAGCTCCTTGCCGACGTATTTACGCAGTTCTTGTTCAATGTGCGCCAGGTGCTGTTGCTCGGAACCGGCTTCACGGGCCAAGGCCAGGATGCGCGTGTCGTCGTGCAGGAGCGTGGCGCCATCGAGTTGATAGAGGGCAGGAAATAACTTGCGCAGCGCCAGATCACCCAAGGCGCCAAACAGGGCAAAGGTGCAGGGTTCTACGGTTATCGAAGGCATGATGTTTGTTCTTTTATCAAGTTAAGCTACAAATACCTTTTTTCAAGGCATCACTCAAGGAAAAATGTAGTAATAACCACAACATTTTCCCGAAATACGCATTCCGAGTGGTGGTGTTCAGCTACCCTCAGTAGGATAGGCCACCGCAAAAGGCCACTCGTCGATTGGTTGCCACCCTTTATTTGCATCGTCGCCCGAAGGAAACACTGAATGGACCGCGTGCGAAATCTTCTGGAACAGATCCGGAACCGCCTCGAAGAATTGAACAAGGCTGAGAAAAAAGTTGCCGAGGTCATCCTGCTCAACCCGCAGCAGGCGACCCGCTTCTCCATCGCAGCCCTCGCCCAAGCCGCTTCGGTCAGTGAACCGACGGTCAACCGTTTCTGCCGTTCGTTCGGCGTCAGCGGTTACCCTGAACTTAAATTGCAGTTGGCGCAAAGCCTGGCCAGTGGCGCCGCGTACGTCAGCCGCGCCGTGGAGGCAGATGATAACCCCGAGGCCTACACCCAGAAGATCTTTGGCAGCGCCATCGCCTCGCTGGACGCCGCCTGCCAGGCCCTGGACCCTGCCTTGATCAGCAAGGCCGTGGATCTGTTGATCCAGGCGCGACAGATCCACTTCTTCGGCCTGGGTGCTTCGGCACCGGTGGCCATGGATGCGCTGCACAAGTTTTTCCGCTTCAACCTGGCAGTGACCGCCCACGCCGACGTGCTGATGCAACGCATGATCGCCTCGGTGGCCCACACGGGCGAGCTGTTCGTGATCATTTCCTACACCGGGCGCACCCGCGAACTGGTGGAAGTGGCGCGTATCGCCCGGGAAAACGGTGCATCGGTGCTGGGCGTAACCGCCGAGAACTCGCCGCTGGCCAAGGCCAGTACCGTCAGCCTGAATATCCCGCTGCCCGAAGACACCGACATCTATATGCCGATGACCTCACGGATCATTCAGTTGACGGTGCTGGATGTACTGGCGACTGGCATGACCTTGCGCCGTGGCGTGGATTTCCAGCCGCATCTGCGCAAGATCAAAGAGAGTTTGAATGACAGCCGGTATCCGGTGGGGGATGAGTTCAACTGAGTCAGCATTTATGTTGGCTTTATTGGCCTCATCGGGGGCAAGCCCCCTCCCACACTTGATCTTCAGTGCTAATAGATTGTAGGCACCACACAGCACCCATGTGGGAGGGGGCTTGCCCCCGATGGGGCCATCAGCCGCACCGTTAAGCCCCCGCCCTGGCCTGCAAACTAAGGTGCGCCCTCTCCCCCGGCGCCAAGCTGGCCCCGGCCATCGCCGACTCTACGCACACAAATCCCGACGCCTCGTTAAAGCTCACCCCCAACAGCGGCCGGCTGCCGGGATGCCATACGACGGTGTCGGCGCTGTCGCCGGTGTCGATGCACAGTTCGCGCTGCCAAGCGTGGTCCTTGAGCTGCAATTCGCCCTCGTGCTGGAACACCCGCTGGCAGCCGCCCTCCACCCGCAGTTCGCCTTCCTGCTGGCAAACCTGGCGATTGAGCTGGTCGTAACCTTGCGCACCGTCGAGCCCAGACAGCGCTATCTCATCGACGTGACCAATACGCCAGTAAGCATGCAAAGCGTGGCTCAATTGGCACGGCAGCTCGTCTTGATGCTCGGTGCTCAGGCGCAGTTCCAGGGCTTCGCCCAAATGCGCGTGCAGGTCGACCTGCCAGTCGCAAAGCTGTAATTGCCAGTGCAGATGTACGCCATCGTCGTCGGTACTGCTGTCGAGCAGCTTCCAGTCGATCAGCCGCGCCCACCCATGGGAAGGCCAGGCATTTTCGCTCGGATGGCGGCCATACCATGGCCAGCACACCGGCACGCCACCTCGGATGGCGCCGACTTGCGGCCATTTGGCTGCGCACCACAGCCAGGGTTTCTGGCCACGGGGCTGGAAGTGCAACAGCTGCGCGCCCTGACGACTGAACACCGCCTGGCACAGCGGATGGTCGATCACCAACACATCACGCATCTGGAAGCGCTCCCAGGCGAACACCGGGCGCTCGCGCAGGGATTTGAAAAAGCGTTGCAGCGGTTGCTCGTGCATGTGCCACGGTCCTGAATATCATCACAATGCGCCCCAAAAAAAGCGGGTAGCCATGGCTACCCGCAAAATGCGCACAGAGAGAAGGAGCTTATCGCAACAGCGTTAGAACGTAGACTGAATTTTCAGGCCCGCCACCAACGCGTTGTCGACTTTATCCACGCCGCCAGGCTGGACGACGTATTGCAGGTTAGGACGCACGGTCAGCCAGTTGGTCACCTTGATGCCGTAGTTGAGTTCGACGTTGTACTCGGTCTCGCGAATCGGCGTGTACAGCGGGTTGTCGTAGTCGTTCACACCATTGGCGGCGTTGAGCAGCTCGGCGTTTTTCTTCACGTCATCATTCACGTGCAGACGAGCCACACCAATACCGATGTCGTCTTTTGGACGCGCGTCGAATGGGCCTTTGTACACCAGCATCAACGACTGGTAGTTGTCGACCAGGTTGGTTTCCTTGTCGTGGAAGGTGGCGTTGGCCGCGATGTTCAGGCCGCGCGAAGCATCGCCGTTATGCGTGGTGAGTTGCTGTTGGGCAACGAACCAGTAACCTTTCTTGCTGCTGCGGGTACGGAAGTCTGCACGGGTGATGACCGCATCGTTGCCGTTGACGTCTTCACGCACGTCCGGTGCATCGGCCGCGCTCTTGTAGTAACCCACACGGTACTCGCCCGGCAGGTTGTTGACCTTCGGCGACCAGACCAATTCCACCGGAATCACAGTGCCCTTGGTGCCGCTGCCGCTGAGTTTGAAGCCGTTACCGTGCTCCAGTTGCGAAGGGTTCTGGTTGTACGCACCAATTTGCGCATACAGCTCAGGCGTGATGTTGTACTTCACGCGGATCGCGGCCTGGCTGACGGGCCAGTTGTACCAGGTGTTGACGTAGTTACCCACTTGCGAGCCGCAGAACGACAGGTTCTGGAAGTCGCACGGGAAGGTGTTGAAGTCTTCGCCTTCACCGAAGTAACCGAGCTTCACGTCCAACTTGTTGTCGAACATCTGGTGCTGGATCCAGAACTGGGTCAAACGCACCATGTGGCCACGGCCGTACACTTCCATGGACGAACTCAGCGTGCCGGCACGCGGGTCGCCAATGCGGTCGTTGGAGATGTTCTGGCCATTACGGTTGGTCAACTGGATCTTGGCCTGGGTGTTATCCCAGCCCCACAGCTTTTGCAGGTCCAGTGCCACACCGAGACCGAACTGGTCAGAGTAGCGACCGGTCTTGTCGTCGTTGTAACCACCTTTGGCGTTGTAGCCCATCTCCCCAACGTAGTCGGCCTTGATGTCGATACCTTGCTCGATCAGCTTGGTACGCTCGCCACCCCAATCGCCCGTCATCCATTTGGAACTGGAGCTGAATGCATCGTCTGCCATCGCATTGGCGGACAATACCAGGGCTGCTGCAGCTGACAGTTGGCAGATCAGCCGAGTGTTGTTGTGTTGCTTTTTCATCCCTACATCCTCGTCTTTATTGTTATTAAACTGTTTTTATCTAACGTGGTTTACATTTTTTATCTAAAACAACAACTTATCTGCTTCAACGGCCTTTGAATTGGGCCACATTGTCGGCATGCCCCTGTGCGGGCAATGAAGAAGCAGTGCCCAACCGCTCGCCCGTGTTGGCGTCGAACAGCAGTACCTTGGAAGGATCGAATTGCAGGGTCAGGGTCTCGCCCACCTGCGGTGCCACGTCGGGTGCCAGGCGGCAGCAGACTTTGGTGTCATTGAGTTGCACGAACACCAGGGTGTCCGGACCGGTCGGCTCGGTGACCTGCACTTCGGCACGAATGCTCGACGCACTGTCGCCCTCGCCTGCCGCCAACATGATCTGCTCCGGGCGCAAGCCCAGGATCACGTCGCGGTCTTCCAGGCCGGCTTCCGTGGTGTTCAGCGCCAGTTCGCAACGGGCCTGGCCGCTGTCGAGCAGGGCCACCAGGCGACCGTCCTTGCGTTGCAGGCGCAGCGGCACGAAGTTCATTGGCGGCGAACCGATAAAGCTCGCCACGAACTGGTTGGCCGGGTTGTTGTAGATCTCTTTCGGCGTGCCGAACTGCTGGATGATGCCGTCCTTCATGACCGCGACCTTGTCGCCCAGGGTCATCGCTTCGATCTGGTCGTGGGTCACATAGACCGTGGTGGTCTTGAGGCGCTGGTGCATCAGTTTCATTTCGGTACGCATCTCGACGCGCAGCTTGGCGTCAAGGTTCGACAGCGGTTCGTCGAACAGGTAGATCTTCGGCCGACGCGCCAAGGCACGGCCCATGGCTACGCGCTGTTGCTGGCCGCCGGACAGCTGGCCCGGCTTGCGGTTGAGCAGGTGTTCGATCTGCAGCAGCTTGGCCACGCGCGCCACTTCGGCGTCGATATCGGCCTGGGGCATCTTGCGGATCTTGAGGCCGAACTCGATGTTCTCGCGCACGCTCATGGTCGGGTACAGCGCGTAGGACTGGAACACCATGGCGATGTCGCGATCCTTGGGGCTCATGCCGCTCACGTCCTGGTCGCCGATCATGATCGCGCCGCCGGTGATGGTCTCAAGGCCGGCGATGCAGTTCATCAGCGTGGACTTGCCGCACCCCGAAGGGCCGACCAGGATCAGGAATTCGCCTTCCTTGATCGACAGTTCGATGTTCTTCAAGGTGTCGGGCAGGCCGGCGCCATAGGTCTTGTTTACATTGCGAAGTTCAAGCGTAGCCATGATTACCCCTTGACCGCGCCGGCTGTGAGGCCGCGCACGAAATACTTGCCTGCGATCACATAGACCAGCAGGGTCGGCAGCCCGGCGATCATCGCCGCCGCCATATCCACGTTATATTCCTTGGCCCCGGTGCTGGTGTTGACCAGGTTATTCAGCGCCACGGTGATGGGCTGGGAGTCACCACTGGAGAACACCACGCCGAACAGGAAGTCGTTCCAGATCTGGGTGAACTGCCAGATCAGGCAGACCATGATGATCGGTGTCGACATCGGCAGAATGATCTGACGGAAGATGGTGAAGAAGCCCGCACCGTCCAGGCGCGCGGCCTTGATCAGTGCATCCGGAATGCTCACGTAGTAGTTACGGAAGAACAGCGTAGTGAACGCCAGGCCGTAGACCACGTGCACAAACACCAGGCCGGTGGTGGTGCTGGCCAGGCCCATCTTGCCCAGGGTGAACGAGGCCGGCAGCAGCACGGTCTGGAACGGCAGGAAGCAGCCGAACAACAGCAGGCCGAAGAACAGCTGGGAGCCTTTGAAGCGCCAGAACGACAGCACATACCCGTTCAACGCGCCGATGGCGGTGGAGATCAGTACGGCCGGAACGGTGATTTTGATCGAGTTCCAGAAGTAGCCATCCACGGTAGCCCAGGCCTTGACCCAGCCAATACCGGTGACCACGGTCGGCCAGCTCAGCAGGTTGCCGCTGCTGATGTCTTCCGGGGTCTTGAAGCTGGTGAGCAGCATCACCACCAGCGGCACCAGGTACAGCAGCACGGCGAGGATCAGCACCGCGTAGATCGCGATGCGGCTCAGGCTGATAGCAGGTTTGGAAGCGAGACTAGTCATTACGTTTGGTCCTCAGCTCGGAGTAGAGGTAAGGCACGATGATCGCGAGGATCGCACCGAGCATCAGGATTGCACTGGCCGAGCCCATGCCCATCTGGCCACGGCTGAAGGTGAACGAGTACATGAACATCGCTGGCAAGTCGGACGAGTAGCCCGGGCCGCCAGCGGTCATCGCCGCCACCAGGTCGAAGCTCTTGATCGCAATGTGCGCCAAGATCATCACCGCACTGAAGAACACCGGGCGCAGGCTTGGCAGCACCACGCTCCAATAGATGCGCGGCATGCTCGCGCCGTCGATCTGCGCGGCGCGCACGATGGATTGGTCCACACCGCGAAGGCCGGCGAGGAACATCGCCATGATGAAACCCGAGGCTTGCCAGACGGCAGCGATCACCAGGCAATAGACCACGCGGTCCGGGTCGATCAGCCAGTCGAGACGGAAGCCTTCCCAGCCCCAGTCACGCAGGAGTTTGTCCAGGCCCATGCCTGGGTTGAGCAGCCATTTCCAGGCCGTACCCGTGACGATCATCGAGAGCGCCATCGGGTACAGGTAAATGGTGCGGATGAAGCCTTCGCGGCGGATTTTCTGGTCGAGGAAGATCGCCAGGGTCACGCCGATGACCAGGGTGATGCCGATAAACATCCCGCCAAAGACTGCCAGGTTCTTGCTCGCCACCCACCAGCGGTCGTTGTCGAACAAGCGCGCGTATTGCGCAAGCCCCGCCCATTTGTAGGTTGGCAGGAACGTGGAATTGGTGAACGACAGCACAAACGTCCACAGGATGTAGCCATAGAAGCCCACCAGCACGATGAACATGCTGGGCGCCAGCACCAGTTTGGGTAGCCAGCGCTGCAGTGCATCGAACGGCGAGGCTTTGCTGAACACAGCAACAGAACTCATGGGGAAATCCAATACAGGGAAAAAGGACCAGCCAATAAACCTTGTGACGCTGGCTTTATGTGGGAGCAAGCCCGCTCCCACACACGCCCAGCACCTACAAAAAACCGCTACCAGGCCTTACTTGGCAGACTTGATCGCAGCGCCCAACTTCTTGGCGGTGTCGGCCGGGTCGGCTTTCGGGTCGTTGATGTAGTTGGTCACGACATCAAAGAACGCACCTTGCACCGCCAGGGTAGTGGCCATGTTGTGCGCCATGCTTGGCTGCAGGCCACCGGTCTTGGCGTCTGCCAGGAAGTCCTTGGCAGCGGTCTGGGCGCAGGAGTCGAAGCCGTAGGAATCCATTTTGTTCAGCATGTCGTTGCGAACAGGGATCGACCCCTTGTTGATGCTGAACACTTTCTGGAAGTTTTCACCCAGTACGACTTTGGCAATGTCCTGCTGGCCAGCAGCCGTGCCTTTGTCTTTCTGCTTGAACACCGCCAGGGAGTCGATGTTGTAGGTGAACGCTTTGTCGGTGCCCGGGAACGCTACGCACTCGTAGTCCTTGCCGGCGACTTTCTTGGCGGCGGTCCACTCGGACTTGGCCCAGTCACCCATGATCTGCATGCCGGCCTTGCCGTTGATGACTTTGCCCGCTTCGAGGTTCCAGTCCTGACCTTTACCGTCGACGTCCATATAGGTTGCGACTTTCTTCAGTTCGGTCAGCGCCTTGACCATTTCCGGACCGGTCAGCGCGCCGTTATCCAGGTCGACCAGAGCTTTCTTGTAGCCATCGGCCCCCATCACCGACAGAACGACCGCTTCGAATACGGTGCTGTCCTGCCAAGGCTGTCCACCGTGGGCGAGCGGAATGAAACCCGCGGCCTTGAGCTTGTCACCGGCTGCGTAGAATTCTTGGAGGGTGGTCGGGTTTTTGGTGATACCGGCTTTCTTGAAGACTTCCGGGTTGATCCACAGCCAGTTCACGCGGTGGATGTTGACCGGCACAGCGACGTAGTCACCTTCGTACTTCACGGTATCGGAGACTTTCTTGTCGAGCAGAGAGTCCCACTTCTCTTCTTTGGCGACGTCTTTGAGCACGTCGGTGTCGAGCAGGCCGGTGGACGCCCATTCCTGGATGTCGGGGCCTTTGATCTGGGCAACACCTGGCGGGTTACCGGCGACCGCGCGGCTTTTCAGCACGGTCATGGCAGTGGCGCCCCCGCCACCTGCGACGGCGCCGTCTTTCCAGACGAAACCATCTTTCTCGACTTGGGCCTTCAGGACATCCACGGCCGCCTTCTCACCGCCCGAGGTCCACCAATGCACAACTTCAACCGTCCCTTTGGAGTCGGCGGCAAATGCACTGAGGGGAAACAACGAGGCAATGGAAATAGCGACGGCGAGGCGATTAATCGCGTTCATCTGAGTACCTTTTCTTGTTGTTATGCATGCAAGTCTTAGGCTTGCGCTGCACGGAGTTTAAACAGGGTTTTTTAAGGCGCAGGTAACAAAGGGATGCACAAATGTCACCAGTTGGTGACATAGCGCCCCGTTCCGATGGCACTGGCCATGCTTGGCGCCAGCGGCAGCGCAGGCAGCAATACCGCTTGCCAGGCATGGTACAGGTCTGGCTTGCCACCCCAGATGTTGCTGCTGGGTTGGTTGTGCGGGCTGAGCTCGTGGTGCCAGCTGCCGTGGAGACGGTCGATAAAGTGGGTCTCGCAAAATTCCCAGAAACGCCGGTACCAGGTTTCGTAGTGCAACTCGCCCGTGCGCTTGAGCAAGGCCTGGGCCGCCGCGCTGGCCTCGGCATGGGTCCAGTGCAGGCGTTCGCGCACCACCGGGCGATGGTTCCAGTCGAGGGTGTAGACAATGCCGGGGGCGCCATCCACGGACCAGGCGTATTCGCAGGCGCTGGCGAACAACCCCTTGGCATCGGCCACCAGCCATTCGGGTGTGACGAGCCCGGCTTGCAGGCGCGCGGCTTCAAGGTGCAACACCAGCCGCGCCCACTCGAAACCGTGGCCGGGGGTAATGCCGTAGGGGCGGAAGCCGTCGGCGGGGTTGTCTTCGTTGTAGCCGAGCAAGGGGTGCCAGTGTGTGTCGAAATGTTCGATCACCATGAACTGGTTGCCGGCAGCGTGGGTATGAATCACACGCTCGACAATGCGCAACGCGCGGTCCAGCCAGCGCGTATCGCCCGTGACATCGGCCAGGGCGAGAAAGGCTTCGGTGGCGTGCATGTTGCTGTTGGCGCCGCGATAGGCTTCGACCCCGCTCCAGTCCTGGGCAAAGGATTCGAGCATCACGCCCTCCTCTTCGCTCCAGAAAAAATGGTCGATGATATGGATGGCGTCGTTCAACAGGGTGGATGCACCGGGCGCGCCTGCTACTACCGCCGAGCTGGCGGCCAGGGCGACGAAGGCATGCAGGTAGGCGGCCTTGCCACGGTTGCCATCGAGGGCGTGGGGCGCGGCGAACCAGCCACCGTGTTCACTGTCACGCAGCGCGCCGCTGAGGGCTGCAACACCGTGCGCCACCAGCTCGGCATACCCTGGCAAACCCAAGGCGTGGGCCATGGCGAAGCTGTGGGTCATGCGGGCGGTGTTCATGGTTTCGGCGTGAGCATCGGCCGGCAATTGGCCTTTGTCGTCCAGGTTGCCAAAGCCATCGGGCAGTCGAGACGCTTTGGCGAACGCCAGCAGGCGCTGGCCCTCGGCTGCAAGCCAAACGTAATGGGCAGGCGCGTTCAGCCAACTGCTGGCAGGCAGTGGTTGCGTGATCATGGGTGGCCCTTATTGTTTTTTGTGGGATGACCGGAGTCTAAACAAGGGCGCGGCGGCGGCATGTAACGAAGGGGAAGTGAAATGTCACCAAGTGGTGACATTTCCATCGACAGCCTTATTGCCCTAACGGGGTGACCTTCGCCGGCGCGTTGAGTTGCTGGTTCAGGTTCTGCACCTGGCTTTGCAGGGTGGTGATATTGCGCGTGGTCTGGATACGGAACACGTCGAACTCTTTATTGGTGGGCGCATCGTTGTTGGACGGCGGGTTGTCCTGGGCGCTCTTGAGGACCACAAGGTCCTGCTCGATGCGCGCGATAGCAGCGCTCGGGTTGCCCTGCTTTTTCAAAGCGGCCACGTCAGCAGTGAGTTCCTTGATTTCATTATCGCGCCTGGAAGCGTCACCTTGTGCCGCCTTGAGCGTCGCCACGGCGTCGGTCAAGGCCTGGACCTGGCCTTGCAGTTTGCTGTTGGCGTTGGACAGCTCAGTGGTGCTCGCCGTCATTTGCGCCAGGCGCTTATCCAGCTCGGTAGCTTGCCCGGCCACGCCGACCTGCTGCTTGCCCTGCTCCAGCAACTGGCTTTCCAACTGCTTGATCTGCAGTTTCAGCGCTTCGCTGCCATTGTTGACGCTCGCTTCACTGGCCACGACCTTGCCGGAAATATCCTGTAGGCGCCCCGCCGCTTCTTCGCTGATGCGCGCAAAGCTTTCCTGGGTGGCCACCAACTGCTGCCCCATCAAGGAGATCTGCTGGAAGCTCCACCAGGCCAGGCCCGCAAAGGCGATCAGCAGTGCGCCGATCAAGGCCCACAGTGGCCCGGTGCTGGCGCTCTTGACCTTGACGACCTTGGTGTTGCGCGACCGCACCGAGGTGGCCGGGGTCGGTTCGAAATCATCGTCATCCCCGAGATCGGCCCGCAGGCTGGGAACGTTGTCGAAGTCGTCTTTAGCATCGTTACGCATGTATCAACCCTGAATCGGTGAAGTGGCGAGCGACGGGAGTATAAACCGCGCTCCCGGCGCACTGATCGACCCGGAACGCCAGATTCGGTTCCCGAAGTGTTGCCGCTTGTGTGCTTACTTGAACCCCGGATCCTGGGCTTTCCACCAACTGCAAAACTCGTCGAGGGCGGTCCACAGGCTGACTTTGGGCTCGTAGTCCAGATAATGCCTGGCACGGCTGATATCGAGGGTGAAATCTTTGTTCATCACTTGCATACCCAGCCGCGACAGCGACGGTTCCGGACGCCCTGGCCACATCGCGCAAAACGCTTCGTTGAGCGCCGCCACGCTGTAGGACAAACCATAGGACCTGTAACGCGTCACCTGAGGCAGTTCCATTTGACGCATCACATAGTTGACCACATCCCACACCGGTACCGGCGCACCGTTACTGATGTTGTAGGCCCTGCCCAATGCCGAGCCCGGCGCGAGCAAACTGCTGAGCAGCGCTTCGTTAAGGTTGTGCACGCTGGTGAAGTCCACCTTGTTCAGGCCGTCACCGACAATGGCCAGGCGGTTCTTGCGCTGCATTTTCAGCAGGCGCGGGAAGATGCTCATGTCACCCGCGCCCGTGACGAAGCGCGGGCGCAGTGCAATCACTTCGAGGCCGAACTCCTGGGCACCGAACACCTTCTGCTCGGCCAGGTACTTGGTGGCGGCATAGGGGTGCTTGAAGCGCTTGGGCACTTGTTCTTCGGTCAGGCCCAGATGATCGCGGCCGTCAAAGTAGATGGATGGCGATGACAGATGCACCAAACGCCCGACATGCTGTTTGAGACAGGCTTCGACGACGTTCTCGGTCACCAGCACGTTGCCTTGGTGAAAGTCCTGATACTTGCCCCACAAGCCCACGGCGCCGGCGCAATGCACCACGGCTTCGACGTCACGGCACAGGTCACGCACCAGGTCGGCGTCATTCAGATCACCCTGGATAAACTCGGCGCCGCGCCTGACCAAGTGCTCCACACCTTCGGCACGTCGCCCGTTGACCCGCACGTCCAGGCCCTGCTCCAGGGCGAAACGCGCAAAGCGCCCGCCAATGAAGCCGCTTGCGCCGGTGACCAGAATCTTCATGTATTACCCCATGTTCTTTCGTTTTTCATCGCTGTTGCCTTGACGCGCGCCATCACTCCAACGGCACCAACCATTGACCACATGCCTGGGCCAGATGATCGGTCAACAGACTCAACAGTTGCCCACCACTGCGCCAATGATGCCAGTACAACGGCACATCGATGGGCTTATCTGGCAACAATTCGACCAATATGCCCTTTTCCAGTTGGTCGCGAACCTGTAATTCCGGCACCAGCCCCCAGCCCAGGCCGGCTTCCGTCAGGCGGATAAAGCCTTCCGACGATGGGCATAAATGATGCTCGAAACCGCCGTCCACGCCGAGGGATGCCAGGTAGCGGTGCTGCAGAAAATCATCCGGCCCAAATACCAGGGCAGGAGTGCGCGCCAGTTGGTCCGCGCGTACGCCCTGGGGAAAGTGCCGGGCGATAAAGGCCGGACTGGCCAGCGCGCGATAACGCATGGCGCCCAACAACAGGCTGCGCGCGCCCGCCACTGGCCGCTCGCTGGCACAGATACAGGCCGCCACCTCCCCGGCCCGCATACGTTTGAGGCCAACGGTCTGGTCTTCCACCACCAGATCCAGCAGCAGATGCTGTTCAGCGCAAAATCCACTGACGGCCTCAGCCCACCACGTGGCGAGGCTGTCAGCATTCAACGCGATGCGCAGCCTTTCGGGCATGCCTTCCTCGTCCAGCGCCGGCACCTGGCTTTGCAGGTCCCGCTCCAGCAGGCGCACCTGCTGCACATGGTTGAGCAGGCGACGGCCGATATCGGTGGGCATCGGCGGTGTGGCCCGCACCAGTACCGGCTGGCCAACACGCGCCTCCAACAACTTGATGCGCTGTGAGATTGCCGATTGCGACAATCCCAGCACCTGGGCGGCGCGCTCGAAGCCCGCCTGTTCCACCACTGCCGCCAGGGCAGAGAGCAATTTATAGTCGAACATCAGTTTCTCTAATGAGCGATCAGCAATATTTGTTTTTCTTATACAGCCTGTGTCAGGAGAATAGCCAGCATCGTTTCTCTCTTTATAAGGAACCTCACATGGCTGGCGAAACCGCCCTGGCAACCCTGCTGCGCAGCATGAGCCCCCAGCTCAACGACGGCGACTATGTGTTCTGCAGCGTGCCTGACCACCGTATTCCTCCAGGGTGTGAGGTGATCGGCAGCTTTCACGAGCAGGAAGGCCTGACCCTGATCCTCGAACGCCAGCAAGCGGAACAGGCCGGCCTGGTGTTTGACTACGTCGCCGCGTGGATCACCTTGAACGTGCATTCGGCCCTGGAAGCCGTGGGCCTCACCGCCGCCTTCGCCAGTGCGTTGGGCAAGGCCGGCATCAGTTGCAACGTGATTGCCGGCTATTACCACGACCACCTGTTCGTCGGGCGTGCCGACGCAGAACAGGCCATGCAGGTATTGCGGCAACTGGCAGTAGACGCGGAGTAAATCCTATGTGGCAAAGTTATTTGAATGGTTTGCTGGTGGCGCTGGGCCTGATCATGGCCATCGGCACCCAGAATGCCTTTGTACTGGCGCAGAGCCTGCGTCGTGAACATCACTTGCCAGTGGCTGCGCTGTGCGTGGTGTGTGATGCCCTGCTGGTGGCCGCGGGGGTGTTCGGCCTGGCCACGGTGCTGGCGCAAAGCCCGGTACTGCTGGCGGTAGCACGCTGGGGCGGCGCAGCGTTTCTGATCTGGTACGGTGCCTGCGCGCTGCGTCGGGCGTGTTCGAAACAGAGCCTGGACCAGGGCGACGCGCTCAAGGTGCGCTCACTGCGCGCAGTGTTGCTGAGTGCGCTGGCCGTGACCTTGCTCAACCCCCACGTGTACCTGGACACCGTGCTGCTGATCGGCTCACTCGGTGCCCAACAGACCGAGCCCGGTGCCTACGTGGCCGGTGCCGCCAGCGCGTCATTCCTGTGGTTCACCACCCTGGCACTCGGGGCAGCATGGCTGGCACCTTGGCTCGCACGCCCCGCCACGTGGCGTCTGCTGGACCTGTTGGTGGCTGTGATGATGTTCAGCGTGGCCTATCAGTTGATCAGCGCCTGAGGAATATTCCAAAACGCTCTGGAACCTCTATCCCACACAGTTGTTGCGTGGTTTTGCCGCACCCCCGGTGCTATGATCCGGACCCTGCGCCGCAAAGAGTACAAACTCCCCGGCGCTTGTTTGGCCGCCCGTGATCGGCCTTGCGCTCACCGCAACTGACCTGATTAGGAGAATCATCATGGCTTTCGAATTGCCGCCGCTGCCCTACGCACACGATGCCCTGCAGCCGCACATCTCCAAGGAAACCTTGGAGTATCACCACGACAAGCACCACAACACCTACGTCGTGAACCTGAACAACCTGGTGCCAGGCACCGAGTTCGAAGGCAAGACCCTGGAAGAGATCGTCAAGTCCTCTTCGGGCGGCATCTTCAACAACGCCGCTCAGGTCTGGAACCACACCTTCTACTGGAACTGCCTGGCGCCAAACGCCGGTGGCCAACCGACCGGCGCGCTGGCTGAAGCCATCAACGCTGCGTTCGGTTCGTTCGACAAGTTCAAGGAAGAGTTCACCAAGACGTCCGTCGGCACCTTCGGTTCCGGTTGGGGCTGGCTGGTGAAAAAGGCTGACGGTTCCCTGGCCCTGGCCAGCACCATCGGCGCCGGCAACCCGCTGACCAACGGCGACACCCCGCTGCTGACCTGCGACGTCTGGGAACATGCCTACTACATCGACTACCGCAACGTGCGTCCAAAGTATGTGGAAGCGTTCTGGAACCTGGTCAACTGGAAGTTCGTGGCTGAGCAGTTCGAAGGCAAGACCTTCACTGCCTAAGCAACGCTTGCAGTAGAAAAAGCCCGGCATTGCCGGGCTTTTTCGTGGGCGTTCGGCACGGAATGGTGGAACCCGCAGAAGGGAATTTGCCACCCACTCGGTGAGAGGAATAACCCTTTCATACTCTGCTGGAGAATCAATGATGGAAGAAATCGGAAAAGCAGGCGGACAGATGGCGATGCAACTCATCAGCGGGCTGATGAAAGGCCTCGCCGGTGGCGCGGGTGGCGGTGGCGGTGGCGAAGGCGGCGGTGCCAGTGCGCCAAGCAAGCCAGGTGAAGACATGATGCCGTCGGCGCCGCCTAAGATCGAAATTTCCGACTATCAGTGACCCCGCTCACGACCTGGGAGGGCATTGGCCTGACCGCAGGTAAGTCGAGTCCCCGGACGGCGGAGCACATCCGCCGTTTATTCTGGTTTTTTCTGCGTATCCAGCATCAAGTCGTCTGCGGCCCCAATGTTCCTTTGACTGCCCTCACGGGATTGCCAATACTCATGGCATATTGAAGGCCACCCGCATGAGACAAGGAATGCCCCTTTGAAGCTGGAACTCAAGAACAGCTTGTCGGTGAAGTTGCTACGGGTTGTGCTGCTGTCAGCATTGATCGTGGGCGTCACACTGAGCGTGGCGCAGATCATTTTTGATGCCTACAAGACGCGCCAGGCCGTGGCCGGCGATGCCCAGCGCATCCTCGACATGTTCCGCGACCCCTCGACCCAGGCCGTCTACAGCCTGGACCGCGAGATGGGCATGCAAGTCATTGAAGGCCTGTTCCAGGATGACGCGGTGCGCATGGCGTCCATCGGCCACCCCAACGAAACCATGCTCGCTGAGAAAAGCCGCGCCTTGCAGCAATCGCCCAGCCGTTGGTTAACCGACCTGATTCTTGGCCAGGAACGCACCTTTACCACGCCCCTGGTCGGCAAAGGCCCCTACAGCGAGTATTACGGCGACCTGAGCATCACCCTCGACACCGGCACTTATGGTCAGGGTTTCATCGTCAATTCAGTGATCATCTTCATTGCCGGGGTGCTACGTGCCCTGGCCATGGGCCTGGTGCTGTACCTGGTCTATCACTGGCTGCTGACCAAACCGCTTTCGCGCATTATCGAGCACCTGACGTCGATCAACCCCGACCGGCCCAGCGAACACAAGATCCCGCAGCTCAAGGGCCATGAGCGCAACGAACTGGGGCTGTGGATCAATACCGCCAACCAGTTGCTCGAATCCATCGAGCGCAATACCCACCTGCGCCACGAGGCCGAAAGCAGCCTGCTGCGCATGGCCCAGTACGATTTCCTCACGGGCCTGCCGAACCGCCAGAAACTGCAGGAGCAACTGGACAAGATCCTCATCGACGCCGGCCGCCGCCAGCGCCGTGTGGCGGTGTTGTGTGTGGGCTTGGATGATTTCAAGAGCGTCAACGAGCAGTTCACTTATCAGGCCGGCGACAAATTGCTGCTGGCCTTGGCTGACCGTTTACGCGCCCACAGCGGCCGCCTCGGCGCCCTGGCCCGACTGGGCGGCGACCAGTTCGCCCTGGTGCAGGCCGATATCGATCAACCGTACGAAGCCGCCGAGCTGGCGCAAAGCATCCTGGATGACCTGGAAGCGGAATTTGCCCTCGACCATGAGGGCATCCGCCTGCGCGCAACCATCGGCATCACGCTGTTCCCGGAAGACGGCGACAGCACCGAAAAGCTGCTGCAGAAAGCCGAACAGACCATGACCCTGGCCAAGACCCGGTCGCGCAACCGCTATCAGTTCTATATCGCCAGCGTCGACAGCGAAATGCGCCGTCGCCGCGAGCTGGAAAAAGACCTGCGCGACGCCCTCAGCCGCGACCAGTTCCACCTGGTGTACCAGCCGCAGATCAGCTACCGCGACCACCATGTCGTGGGCGTCGAAGCACTGATCCGTTGGCAGCACCCGGAACATGGCCTGGTACCGCCGGACCTGTTTATTCCGCTGGCCGAACAGAATGGCACCATCATCCCGATTGGCGAATGGGTACTGGACCAGGCCTGCCGGCAACTGCGCGAATGGCACGACATGGGTTTCTCCGAATTGCGCATGGCGGTCAACCTCTCAACCGTGCAGTTGCACCACACCGAGTTGCCGCGGGTGGTCAACAACCTGATGCAGATCTACCGCCTGCCGCCGCGCAGCCTGGAACTGGAAGTCACCGAGACCGGGCTGATGGAAGATATCAGCACCGCCGCCCAGCACCTGCTGAGCCTGCGCCGTTCCGGGGCATTGATTGCTATTGATGACTTCGGCACCGGCTACTCATCCCTCAGTTACCTGAAAAGCCTGCCGCTGGACAAGATCAAGATCGACAAGAGCTTCGTGCAGGACCTGCTGGACGATGACGACGACGCCACCATCGTGCGGGCGATCATTCAACTGGGTAAAAGCCTGGGCATGCAGGTGATCGCCGAAGGCGTGGAAACCGCTGAGCAGGAGGCCTACATCATCTCCGAGGGCTGCCATGAAGGTCAGGGTTATCACTACAGCAAACCCTTGCAGGCACGAGAGTTGGCGGCATTTTTGAAGCAGTCGGAGCGCAATAACGCAGCGATTCTTTGACACGGCAAAACGATACTGAATATTTCCCGCGTATAACCCTTTACACAAAATGCAAATCTTTCGCATTATGTCGCAGTTTTTGCGCGCCCGCGCGCGCCCCATCAACAACCGAAGCAGGATGTTCGCCATGATTCGTATGCCCCTGGCCACCGCCAGTCTGCTGGCCATTGCCATTTCTCTCGCCGGTTGCGGCGAAGGTAAAGACAAGGCCGCAGCGCCCCAGGCGCCGACCCCGGCTGCCAGCACTACCGCTCCAGCGGCTGCCACCCCTGCCGGCCAGGTCGATGAAGCCGCTGCCAAGGCCGTGGTCGCGCATTACGCAGACATGGTGTTCGCGGTCTACAGCGACGCCGAGTCCACCGCGAAAACCCTGCAGACCGCGATCGACGCGTTTCTCGCCAAGCCGAACGACGAGACGCTGAAAGCCGCGCGCACGGCCTGGATCGCCGCCCGCGTTCCTTACCTGCAGAGCGAAGTGTTCCGCTTTGGCAACACCATCATCGACGACTGGGAAGGCCAGGTGAACGCATGGCCGCTGGACGAAGGCTTGATCGACTACGTCGACAAGTCCTACGAACACGCCCTGGGTAACCCAGGTGCCACCGCCAATATCATCGCCAACAACCAAATCCAGGTCGGCGAAGACAAGGTCGACGTGAAGGACATCACCCCGGAAAAACTCGCCAGCCTCAACGAGCTGGGCGGTTCCGAGGCCAACGTCGCCACTGGCTACCACGCCATCGAATTCCTGCTCTGGGGCCAGGACCTGAACGGCACCGGCCCAGGCGCCGGCAACCGTCCTGCGTCGGACTACCTGACCGGCGACGGCGCCACTGGCGGGCACAACGAGCGTCGCCGCACCTACCTGCGCGCGGTCACCCAACTGTTGGTCAGCGACCTCGAAGAAATGGTCGGCAACTGGAAACCCAACGTCGAAGACAACTACCGCGCCACCCTGGAGGCAGAACCTGCCACCGACGGCCTGCGCAAAATGCTGTTCGGCATGGGCAGCCTGTCCCTCGGCGAACTGGCGGGTGAGCGCATGAAGGTGTCCCTGGAAGCCAACTCGCCGGAAGACGAGCAGGACTGCTTCAGCGACAACACCCACAACTCGCACTTCTACGACGCCAAGGGCATCCGCAACGTCTACCTGGGCGAGTACACCCGCGTCGACGGCACCAAAATGACCGGTGCCAGCCTGTCGTCGCTGGTGGCCAAGGCCGATCCGGCTGCCGACTCCGCGCTCAAAGCGGACCTCGCCGCCACGGAAGCCAAGATCCAGGTCATGGTTGACCACGCCAACAAGGGTGAGCACTACGACCAACTGATCGCCGCAGGCAACGACGCGGGTAACCAGATCGTGCGCGATGCCATCGCCGCACTGGTCAAGCAGACCGGCTCGATCGAAGCAGCGGCAGGCAAGCTGGGCATCAGCGACCTGAACCCGGACAGCGCTGATCACGAGTTCTGATCACCGCCGCGATCCTAAGCGTCACCCAGAATGCCCCGACCTGCTCGGGGCATTTTTTTTACATCGATAATCGGAGGCGTCACACCCGAATGATAAAAATCTGCGGCGACGCGGCGGGCGTCGTCAATTGAATACCGCCCATCAACGGCACCAGGTTATGACTGACCTCAGCCTGCGTGACCAGTCTGCGCGTCGGCTCATCCATCAAGCTTTTGTAGGGCCCAGCCTGGGCGTCTGCGGCGATTCGATCCCCTACCACACGGCGCAATCTCAGCCAGTACAGCCTGACATCGCCAGGGCGCCTGAACAGCAACTCTCCGGGAAAGTCATAACCGCTCAGGACGCCGTAGCGACAGCGGGTTACCACCTCACTCATCAAGGTTCTCAAGCGCCCGCCGGCACCAGGCGGGAGCGCATTGAACAGCGGCACCACGACGGGCTCCGGACGAAAGTCCAGACGGCGATAATGCCCCGGCGCATTCGGTAGCTGCCAACTGCCGTCGCTGAGTGCGCGGGTGGGTGGAAGTAACGAAAACGGATCGGCCAGTCCTGCGTATGTCATGGTCCGCCAAAACTGCCAGTCGCGCAGGGTGCGTATCAGCGAATGCTGGCCCTGTTGGGTCAGGCCTCTCGGGTTGGCCCGATTGAACAGGGCCTGGGCGAGCTCCACCTGACTGCGGGTGGTCAGCAGCGCGAAGGCCTCGCGCACATACATCGTGAGCGGTTTTTTCAAGGCAACGTCACTGGCAATCACCCACAGCCCGTCCCCGGTGGCGAACTTCGCCTGTCGGGGCTGATTGTAGATGCCCGAACGCAGCAGGTTTTCCAGGTCCGTGAAGTACGTGGCCGGTTGTGCAGGGTCGCGAATGAATACGTCATTGGGAGTCGCTGTATCCCGGGGCAAAATCACGAAATAGCGCCGGTCCATCTTGATGTACTCTTGCCCCAGCCACTGCGGATCGCCTGCAATCCGCCGATAGATGCCGCGTGTCGCATCCACCACCTCAAGCTCGGCCTCGTCGAGGATTCTGCCCCATTCAATGAATCGTTCGTTTGCAGGCCGCACGACGGGCGCCTCGGGGGCCGGGGTGCGGGGCGGCGTCAGTGGCGGTTCGACGGGCGCCGGCCGCAGGGTGATCACCGCGGGCACGTCCGGCAGATCGATGCCGTCCAGACGCCACTGGAACCGCAGGAGCGGCACGTTCAGATAGGGCTCAAAAGCCGCTGTGGAGAGCCTCAACCGCAGGTTTTCGACCAGCGCCAGCCGGTATTCGATTTCGCGCCCCGCCGGGAAATTGAACGCCTCAAACACCCGCCTGGCCTGCACGTCATCCAGGCGCGGGTAGAGGTCCCTGAGGGCGCGCTCGGGCGAGTTGCCTCCCTTGAGTCCCCCGACCGCATGAGCACCTATTTCCCACTGCCCCGCCGCACTTTGCCGGATCGGCGCGTAGTGGTACTGCGTCAGTTTGCGTGCGTCCCTGAGCCGCCAGACGGCTTTGTCACCGTCATCGAGGATCGAATACCAACGCCCGCCGTCATTGAGGAAGTAGTGCTCGGCGCCCGCCGCGTTCGAGGCCGAGTGATACACGCCCTTGCCTTCCCATCCGGCCAACGGCAGCACGCCGTCGGGCTTTTTCCACAGCGCCATCTCCGCCGGCAACACCCTTGGCCTGGCACCCGCCACGGGCGCACCGGCCCCGACCGCGCCGTCCACCAGCGCCCCGACCAACTCGCCCAGCGACCGCACGAAATACTGCGCAGCGCCGGCACGGTCGCCAAGGTCCAGCGCCTCGACAGCGTTGAACACCGAAAACAGGCTGCGCGCCAGGCCGATCGGCAACATGATCCTGACCGGCAGCACCATGGACAGGACGTCGAAGGCCAGAGTCGCCACGCTCAGGCCGGTTTCGACGTTGACGTGCTGGGTACTCCTCGATTGCGCGGCGGCGTCGTTGATCACGAAGTTCGCTTCAACCTCGTAGGCCTCCTCGAAAAGGTCGTCGGCAATCCGGCCCGTGCTCACCATCGACACGTCGCCGCGCCCCCTGAGCACGGCGCGGACCTGGGATTCGAAGGCCCGCTCCACGCGCCCCAGCAGGTAGGCGCGCCAACTGCTGTTCATGACGAAGTCGGTCATCAGGCGGTCTTTGGCGTACTCGTGGAACACGCGACCGTCGGGCGCCTGGGGGGTGTACACCACGATCGAGCCGACCCCGGCGGAGGCCGAGACGAACAGCAGTACCCCACGCACGCGCTGACCGCGCAGTTTCAAGTGCTGCACGAGAATCCGATGGCCTTCGACACGCGTGCGCCGATCACTGTCGACCGGGGCGTCAAGCACCGCCTGCACCCAATTGAAGCCTCGGTTCAGACGGTCCGGGAGAAAGTCGCCGTTGATCTTGGCCTCGATGGCGTCGAGTCGCAGTTGCAGACGCATGACCTGAGCGTAGGTCTGCTTCAGTGCGAGCGCGCCGGGCGAGGTGATGAGGCGGTCTTTCAGAAAGGTGTCGTAGCTTTGTCCGACGTTGACCGCGCGCACCAGGTCCTTGACCTGTTGCAGGGTCAGCCCGTCATAGGCCGGGGCCGGCGTCAGATCTTCCGGCAGCAAGGCTTCATCAGGCTGTTTGCGGGTGTTTTCACTCAGCCTGGAAAAGTGTGTGAAGTTAAAATCCAGCCCGCCGACATTCTCCAGCGCCAGTTCGCTCAGCGTGCGGCTTCGATGCCGGAACAACGGTGTGCCGGGCTCGCGCGGCGCCGGAGCAGGCGCGCCCGGAACCACGACAGTCGCAGGAACGAACGGTTCTTTGGTATGCACGCGGACCGTGTCGGGGTCGATGTCCAGTGCATAGTCAGCCTTGAGGCGGATGCGCAGTTGTTCGTTGGCGTATGCCAGCAGCGCCGGCTTATCGCTGAATTGCGCCAGCGACGGCAGCCCCTCGGCGTCCGGCAGGCTCGACAGCAGGTCGCGGTAGTCCGTCATCGCGACCCGCCATGCGTCTTTATCGGCAAGGGAGGCGTCATGCAGAAAGGTCCTGATCTGCGCCTGCCCGCGCTTGATGTCGCGCCCCCATAAGACCCCGCCGGCACTGAAGAGCCGGCCGGGGTCCGTCACCCGGTCCAACACCTGCGGCAACTCGGCCATTTCGATGGGGTCGACCGGTGACGGGTAGTGGGAAAGGGTTGAGGTGAAGTTGTCGAGCATCAACTGACATTGCGCCTCGACGCTCGCCTCGAACGGCGAACCGAGCTGTTCATGATAGACCACCTGCCCCGTGGCCTTGAGCTGACGATGCAGGGCCAAGCCTTGTGCCTGGTCGGCCACGGCCAGGCCATCGAGCACCGCGGCGAATTCGACGGGGTGGTTCAAACGCCGGTGCAACTCCTGATCCAGGCTGGCCAGGGAGTCAAACGCTTCAAGGCCGGAGTCCGGCAGAAACAGCAATACCGTACCGACGTTCATGCTCGGGTCCACGGGCCGCACCCGGGCCGGCGTGACCTCCTCCTGTGGCCTCACCACGGCTTGCTCCGGGTCTCTGGCAGTCAGCACAAAGGCGCCGCGCAAGGTCAGATCCACCGCGCCGGTCGCGCCCTTGAGGGCTACCTCGTAGACACATGGCCGGTCGCCGCGCAAAGCTTGTCGTGCCTGGGCGTGCGGGTGACGCAGCACCAGGGCGAACAGGTCCTGGTCGGCGGGGCTGAGCAGGCGATCGGCAGCGAGTAGCGCCACTTCGGCTTTCAGCAGTTCGATACGGGTGTGCACCAACCATTGTTTCTGCGTGCGAGCATCCGTCAGGCTGCGCGCGCGTCCAGAAGGTTTTCACAAAAGCGCTGTAATAAGCGCCCAGCCCAGCGGCCAGGCGGTCGAGGAATTTATCCAGCCCGGCCGGGGTGATACCGCTCAAGGGCAGCAGCGCGTCGCCAGTCGCCGGCAGCCGATGCAGGGTCGCCATGCGCTGCGCATAACTCGCTGGCTGATCAGCGACGATACGTTGCACCACCGCCTCGAACAGCGAGGGCAGTAACTCGGTCTCGGTGGACGGTTGCGCTGCAGAGGTCGCCGGCGGGATGGTCGTCGCGGGCAGTCGGATGAAGGCGTGACGCACATCAAGGCTGGGCGTCAACGTCGGGAATGCTTGCTCGAACTCATGCTGCACAAATGAATGGAACGTCGGTGGCGACTGAAACTGCTCGGCGATCTGGCGATCAAGCGCCATTAACTGGTCGCGCAACGCGACCTGTTGCGGTGCGTCCTTGAAACTTGACGGTGCAGAAAACAATGAATCAGACGGCATGGTGGCCTCTCGAATAGGAAACATACCGGCCCATCGTGCCTAAGCGCCCCCTGAACCAGGCGCTACATAGCTAAGCGCCGCAGATCGGCGACCAAGGTTTACATGCCCTGCACCCCAGGTAGAATGGCGCCTCTGCCCTATTTCGAGCGAATTTCATGGCGTTGCCGACCCTGCGTATCATCGGTTTCATCATCGGCATCTTCCTGATCACCCTCGCGATCGCCATGGTCGTGCCCATGGCGACCCTTGTGATCTTCGAACGCACCAGCGACCTGCCCTCGTTTCTGTGGGCCAGCATGATCACCTTTATCGCCGGCCTGGCCCTGGTGATTCCGGGTCGTCCCGAGCATGTGCACCTGCGCCCGCGGGACATGTACCTGCTGACCGTCAGCAGCTGGGTGGTGGTGTGTATCTTTGCCGCGCTGCCGTTTCTGCTGACCCAGCACATCAGCTACACCGACTCGTTTTTCGAAAGCATGTCCGGCATTACCGCCACCGGTTCTACGGTATTGAGCGGCCTGGATGCCATGTCGCCGGGCATCCTGATCTGGCGTTCACTGCTGCACTGGCTGGGTGGCATCGGCTTCATCGGGATGGCGGTAGCGATCCTGCCGCTGCTGCGCATTGGTGGCATGCGCCTGTTCCAGACCGAATCTTCGGACCGCTCGGAAAAAGTCATGCCCCGTTCGCACATGGTGGCGCGGCTGATCGTGGCCGCGTATGTGGGCATCACCATCCTCGGCAGCCTGGCGTTCTGGTGGGCCGGCATGGGCGTGTTCGATGCGATCAATCATGCGATGTCGGCGATCTCCACCGGCGGTTTTTCCACCTCCGACGAATCCCTGGCGCACTGGAAACAGCCCGCCGTGCACTGGGTGGCGGTGGTGGTGATGATCCTTGGCAGCCTGCCGTTCACCCTGTACGTGGCCACGCTGCGTGGCAACCGTCGGGCGCTGATCAAGGATCAGCAGGTGCAGGGCTTGCTCGGTTTGCTGGTGGTGACCTGGCTGGTGCTCGGCACGTGGTACTGGTGGACCACCAACCTGCATTGGCTGGATGCCTTGCGGCATGTGGCGTTGAACGTCACGTCGGTGGTGACCACCACCGGTTTCGCCCTGGGGGACTACAGCCTGTGGGGCAACTTCTCGCTGATGCTGTTCTTCTACCTGGGTTTTATCGGCGGCTGTTCCGGCTCGACCGCCGGCGGGATCAAGATTTTCCGTTTCCAGGTCGCCTATATCCTGCTCAAGGCCAACTTGAACCAGTTGATCCACCCTCGTGCGGTGATCAAGCAAAAGTACAACGGCCACCGCCTCGACGAAGAGATCGTGCGCTCGATCCTGACGTTTTCGTTTTTCTTCGCCATCACCATCTGCGCTATCGCCCTGGCCTTGTCGCTGCTTGGCCTGGACTGGATGACCGCCTTGACCGGCGCCGCGAGTACCGTCTCAGGCGTGGGCCCAGGCCTGGGCGAAACCATCGGCCCAGCGGGCAATTTCGCCAGCCTGCCGGATGCGGCCAAATGGATCCTGTCGCTGGGCATGCTGCTCGGCCGGCTGGAGATTATTACGGTCTTTGTTCTGTGCATTCCGGCGTTTTGGCGCCACTGACGCTCGACGCGTCCAGCAACCGCGCCCGGTATTCACCGGGCGTGGCATCAAACCAACGGCGAAACGCACGAAAGAAATTGCTCGGGTCGGCGAAACCCAGCAGGTAGGCGATTTCCAACAGGGTCATGCTGGGCTGTGCCAGGTATTGCTCGGCCAACTCGCGACGGGTGTCGTCGAGCAGCGTTTGAAAGCTGGTCCCCTCCTCCTGCAAGCGCCGCTGCAACGTACGCTGGGACAAGTGCAGCGCCTGGGCCACCACTTCACGCTTGGGCTCGCCCTGGGGCAGCAGGCGGCACAACACCTGCCGCGCCTTGTGCGTCACACGGCTTTCCGAGAAACGCGCCAGGTATTCACCGGCAAAGCGGTCATGCAGCAGTGCCATGGCTTCGTTGGCCGTGGGCAGCGGCGCGTCCATGTCGGCCCGCTCAAAAATCAGCGCATCATAAGGCGCGTTGAACTCCAGCGGCGCGTGGAAGGCTTGTTTATACGGGGCCAAGTCCGCCGGCTGCTCACCTTGCAGCACCACTTTGCGTGGCTGCAGCGTGCGGCCCGTCAACCAGCCGCACAGCGCCAAGGCGCTGGCCAGCGACGCTTCGGCACTTTGCCGGGTGGGCGGCAGATGATCACCGTGTACCGTCAGAATCAGCGCATAACCTTCGGGGACCAGTCGGAAACTCAGGTCGGCACTTTCGGCAATGATCCGCTGGTAACGCACCAGGCGCATGAAGCCTTCAGCCAGGGTGTTGCTGGACATCAGCGCGTACCCGGCCACATGAAACGATGCCGGACGCACCACTTTGCCCATGTTCAGGCCGATCGCCGGGTTGCCCGACAGCTCTACCGCCCGCTGCCACAGGCGGGTCATGGAATCCTGCGGGAACCGCGCATCGGGGTCGCTCAGGGCGGCGTAGTCGAGACCGAGCTGCTTGAACAAGGCACGGCAATCCAGGCCGTCCATTTCCAATGCCTTCACTATCCCCATCGCCCAGCTTGCAGAAGTTGTTCGTTCGCTCATGGCGTCGTCTTAATAAAGCAGGCTCAAACGGCAGCCAGGAAGCCAAGGATACTAAAGTGGCATCTATTGTCACTGGCTGTTACCACTAATCACTCTAGACTCAAATAAGCTCCCCGCCGAACATCTGTTGGGCGGCACAATAATCAAAGGGCCGGTCATCGTGGAAAACATCAAGCGATTCAACAGCTTCGCTGAGTTCTACCCCTACTACCTGAGTGAACATGCCAACAGCACCTGCCGGCGCCTGCACTTTATCGGCACCACGCTGGTGATCGGCATCCTGGCGTACGCCATCGGCAAAGGTTCGCTGGGCCTGCTGATTGCCTTGCCGATTGCCGGTTATAGCTTTGCCTGGATCGGCCACTTCTTCTTCGAAAAGAACCGCCCGGCGACTTTCCAGCACCCGTTCTACAGCCTGTTGGGGGATTTTGTGATGTACCGCGACATGATCCTGGGCAAGGTACCCTTCTGACCAAACGACCGTTTAAACGATGAAAGTTCATCCTTCCGAGGACATAAAAATCTTTTTGTCATTTGCAGTGCTGTATCCTGCCAAAGCTTTTTGAGAGCGCGGAATCACCTGCGATTGAAAAAACAGACCTTGCGAGGAGCGACGACGATGCACGAGATACCTAATCTCCCCTTCCCAAGCCTGCACCCTACAGAGCAGCCAACACCGCAGCAGGCCAGTGACAAACAGCCTGAGGCCAAAGAAGCAAAACCAGTCGACAGCAAAAGCCAGGACTGACGCCGTACCAGACCGTGTGGAAAGCGCAGCGTTTTGAGCGCTTTCCACACTGCCTGAATGAATCGAGACGCCCGCCATGACCGATACCCTTCCCGACACCCCGGATACCGCCGTACTCGACGCTGCCTTGCAGATGGTCGAAATCTGGAACCGCCTCAGCGCCGACAAACAAGCGCGGCTGCTCAAACGCTTCGGCACCCAGGAAAACGCCCTCGCCGCCCTGGTCACCACCCAGTTGCTCGCCTCGACCAAAGCCTGACGTCTTTCTGAGCGGAGGTTTTTGCGTTTTACCGCCCTGCGCGAGCCAAACCCCCGGTATCATTAGCAGCCTATCTTTACCTGCCGCGACAGTGGACCTCTCCCCATGCCCGATACCCAGCGCCCCATGGCGGTCACGCTGCAAGTTGTTTCCATCGTATTGTTCACCTTCATTGGCTACCTGAACATCGGCATTCCCCTGGCCGTATTGCCAGGCTATGTCCACAGTGAACTGGGTTACGGCGCAGTGATCGCCGGCCTGGTGATCAGCGTGCAATACCTGGCCACCCTCCTGAGCCGCCCCTATGCGGGCAAGATCATCGACAACCTGGGCAGCAAGCGCGCTGTGCTGATCGGCCTGGCGGGCTGCGGACTGAGCGGTGTGTTCATGCTGCTCGCGGCGTGGTTCTCAAGCCTGCCGGCCTTGAGCCTGGGTAGCCTGTTGATCGGCCGCCTGGTCCTTGGCAGCGCGGAAAGCCTGGTGGGTTCGGGCTCCATCGGCTGGGGCATTGGGCGGGTCGGGGCGCAGAACACCGCCAAGGTGATTTCCTGGAACGGCATCGCCAGCTACGGCGCGCTGGCCGTCGGCGCGCCACTGGGCGTGGTGCTGGTCAGGTACTTCGGGCTGTGGAGCATGGGCGTCAGCATCATCCTGCTGGCAATCGTCGGCCTGCTGCTGGCCTGGAACAAGGTCGCCGCGCCGATTGTTGCCGGCGTGCGCCTGCCCTTCATGAATGTACTGGGCCGCGTATTGCCCCATGGCTGTGCATTGGCGCTGGGCTCCATCGGCTTCGGCACCATCGCGACCTTCATCACCTTGTATTACACCACCCAGCATTGGGATAACGCGGTGTGGGCCCTGAGCCTGTTCGGCGCCAGCTTTATCGGTGCGCGGTTGTTGTTCGGGAACCTGATCAACCGGATCGGCGGCTTTCGCGTGGCGATTGCCTGCCTGTCGGTGGAGATTCTTGGCTTGCTGCTGTTATGGCTGGCACCCGACGCCAACCTGGCCCTGGCCGGCGCAGCGTTGAGCGGCTTTGGCTTTTCCCTGGTGTTCCCGGCGCTGGGGGTGGAGGCTGTCAACCTGGTTCCGGCGTCCAGCCGCGGCTCGGCGGTGGGCGCCTACTCGCTGTTTATCGACCTGTCGCTGGGCATCACCGGCCCGCTCGCCGGAGCGGTGGCGGCAGGGTTCGGCTTTGCGTCGATCTTCCTGTTCGCCGCCCTGGCCGCCCTCGGTGGCTTGCTGCTGAGTGTGTACCTGTACCGCCAGGCGCCCAAGGCCCGCGAGGGGCGTGGCGACTAAAAGTCGACCTTGCCACGCCCAGCCTTGATGCTGCCACGCTTGGTCTTGGATTCGAGACGGCGCTTTTTCGAACCCAGGGTGGGTTTGGTCGGGCGGCGTTTCTTCTCCACCTTGGTGGCGCTGAGGATCAACTCCACCAGACGCGCCAACGCATCCGCGCGGTTCTGCTCCTGGGTCCGGTATTGCTGGGCCTTGATCACCAGCACACCTTCACTGGTGATCCGGCTGTCGCGTAGCGCCAGCAGCCGCTCCTTATAGAACGCCGGCAGCGACGATGCGGGGATGTCAAATCGCAGGTGCACCGCACTCGACACCTTGTTGACGTTCTGCCCACCGGCGCCCTGGGCGCGAATAGCAGTCAGCTCGATCTCGGCATCGGGCAAGTGGACGTTGTTGGAAATCACCAGCATAGGCGGCAGGATTCTCTGTGGGGGCAGCCAAGGATACGCGAATGCGCTCTCGCCTATTCCTGAAACAACAAACCCGGCGCATGGCCGGGTTTGGTTGATCTCACGCAGGCCTCACTTCACTGGTGAAGCAGCCGGCGCCAACGCTTGCTGCGCACTACGCTTGTTCTTGATCCCATAACACACCGCCATAAACACCACCCACACCGGAATCGCGAACACCGACACCTGGATGCCCGGAATCATGAGCATGATCACCAGGATAAACACCACGAACGCCAAGCACACATAGTTGCCGTACGGGTACCACAGCGCCTTGAACAACGGCACCTGGCCGGTGCGGTTCATGTGTTGGCGGAACTTGAAGTGGGAGAAGCTGATCATCGCCCAGTTGATTACCAGCGTCGCCACGACCAGCGACATCAGCAGTTCCAGCGCGTGTTGCGGGATCAGGTAGTTCATCAGCACCGCCACCAGGGTGATCGCCGCCGAAGCGAGAATGGAACGCACCGGTACGCCGCGCTTGTCGATCTTCGCCAATGCCTTGGGCGCATCGCCCTGCTCGGCCATGCCCAGCAGCATGCGGCTGTTGCAGTACGTCCCGCTGTTGTACACCGACAACGCGGCCGTCAGGACCACAAAGTTGAGGATGTGCGCGGCAGTGTCACTGCCCAGCATCGAGAACACCTGCACGAACGGGCTGCCGCTGTAGGCATCGCCGGAGGCGTTGAGGGTCGCCAACAGGCTGTCCCACGGCGTCAGCGACAACAGCACCACCAAAGCGCCGATGTAGAAGATCAGGATGCGGTAGATCACCTGGTTGATCGCTTTCGGGATCACGGTGCGCGGTTTGTCCGCTTCAGCCGCGGTAAAGCCGAGCATTTCCAGGCCACCGAAAGAGAACATGATGATTGCCATGGCCATCACCAACCCGCCGACGCCATGGGGGAAGAATCCGCCGTGCTCCCACAGGTTGGTCACCGAGGCCTGTGGCCCACCGGTGCCGCTGACCAGCAGATAGCTGCCCAGGGCGATCATGCCGACGATGGCCACCACCTTGATGATGGCGAACCAGAACTCGGCTTCACCGAAGACTTTGACGTTGGCCAGGTTGATCAGGTTGATCAGCACGAAGAAGGCTGCGGCCGAGACCCAGGTCGGGATCTCCGGCCACCAGTAGTGCACGTATTTGCCGACGGCCGTCAGCTCCGACATGCCCACCAGGATGTAAAGGATCCAGCAGTTCCAGCCCGACAGGAAGCCGGCGAAGCCGCCCCAGTACTTGTGGGCAAAGTGGCTGAAGGAACCGGCGACCGGCTCTTCGACGATCATTTCGCCGAGCTGGCGCATGATCATGAAGGCAATGAAGCCGCAGATGGCATAGCCCAGGATCATCGACGGGCCGGCGGATTTAAGCACCCCGGCCGAACCGAGGAACAGGCCGGTGCCGATGGCGCCACCCAGGGCGATCAACTGGATATGCCGGTTTTTCAGGCCGCGTTTCAGCTCGCCTGAAGAGGAAGGGGAAACACTCATGAAAAGGCTCTCACGCAAGGTTTGATGATGTTGAATGCAGGTTGCTGCCTTGAATTACCGACTCAAGCAGCGCCGCTCAAACCCCAGCGCAGGCACCAGGAGTACAGCGTCTTTCTAACGGTCATGCGTCACCTGTTTGTTTTTATCTGTGACGAAATCGAACCCGTCCGGCTCGTGGCCAGGCGGAGTGATCAGGGTGGGTAAACCCTGAGGTCTTGGCCTTTTGCGTGGTTACGCAAGGGGGTCACAGTAAAACGCGGCGGATTGTACACCGCTCGACAGCTTGGGGGCGCCCTCGAAAGGCGAGTGCGACGATCTGTCAGGTAATCCTTACAGGGCAGGATCGGCCCATAATGTCGCCATTTACACGTAAACTAATCGTTACAGCACGGAAAAATAACGTTACAGCCATGATTTGAAGAAAAATTGTCGCGCGCAAACTTCCCGCAATTTAGCCGCGACAGCTCACTGAATTTCCTAAAGAAAAAATCGGAACGAAAAAACAGAACAAAAAATCCAAATGAAACCGTGTCAATAAAAATTTTGCATTTTGAAACACTCTCTCCTAGGTTCTTTCCACTTGCCAGCGAAGCCCGTTGGCAAGCCGTCCTCAAACAACGTCCTCTAGGAGATACACCATGCAAGCACTGGAAAACGACCTGGAAACCGAACTGCAACTCGACGATTGGTTTGAAGCGCCGACCCATGAGGCCGCCGTTGAAATGATGCAAGCCGACGCCGTTGTGCCGTTCGGCACCGCGATGTGGCCATTCTAAACACCGGCAGGCATCCGGCAGGTGCTGTGCACGGCACCTGCCCCCTTACCCAAGGCACAAAAGGAAGCACGTCATGGACAAGGCCCGCGCCGTCGAACACTTTCTCTACTACCTCGCGCATCACCCGGCCCTCAATGGCCTGAGCCGCCCCACCGTGTTGCTGGGCCATACCGAACGCTACGACGCCCTCGCGCAGGCGATCACCCACAGCAGCGCCGCCCGTTTCAACTTCCAGGTGCAGCGTCTGGACCTGGCCGCCAGCGACCCCCTGGCCGAGGCCATCGAAGCCTGCGACCTGTACTTGTTTCTCTACGACTCCTCTACCTTGCCCAACCCACGCGCCGAAGGCCCGGACTTTATCCGCGCCCTGCAAGGCGTGATGGCCGAGCACTGGAAAAAGTCCCTGTTGTTCAAGGATTACGGCGACTACTTCTACGACACCTTCAGCGTCGAGCCCCAGCGCATTGCCGACCTCAACGCCACGCTGATCCGACGCATGTCCCAAGCCACGGTGCTGAGCTTTACCGACAAGCACGGCTCACGCCTGGAAGCGCCGATGAGCAGCATCAAGAAGTGGACGAATATCAACGGCGTCGGCAACCACGACCTGGCCCCCGGCGAGATCGCCACCCACAGCGAAGCCATCAACGGCCAAGTGCGGTTTGTCGGTACCTTTCTCAGCACCATCCCGTTCGCGCGTAAATATGGGGTGCTGGAGTCACCGCTGGAACTGTGGATCGAGAACTCGACCATTTGCAGCGTGGCCAGTGACGTGCCGGGGTTGGCGGATGATTTCAACAAGTACCTGAATGCCAACCCGTCCAACCGGCGTGTCGAGGAGTTGGGGATTGGCACCAACGAAGGCGTCAAGGACTTGTATGCGCGCAATGCCGGTTTTGAGGAGCGCCATTGCGGGTTGCACCTGGGCCTGGGTGGCGGGCAGAAAGGCAGCCATCACCTGGATTTGATCTTTTCCAGTGGGGTGTTGGCGCTGGATGACAAGCCGGTGTTTGATGGCAGGTTTGCGTTCTAAACACTGACCTCATGAACGCTGAGGCTCTAAATGTGGCAGCTGGCTTGCCTGCGATGCAGGCACCTCGGTCTATCAGACAGACCGCAGTGATGCGATCGCAGGCAAGCCAGCGCCCACATTTGATTGGGTTACCAAATGTCAGACCCCAAAAAAACGCCAACCCTAGGGTTGGCGTTTTTGTGCAGCGCTTACGGTATCACTGCGGCTTCTTGCGACCAAAACCAGGACGCTGACCCGAACCCGCCGGGGCGCCACGGCGCTTGCCCGACGGCTCATCCGCGACCAGTTTCGGGCCAGGGCGTTTGTTCGCCGCCGGCTTGGCTGGACGCTTGGTGCTGGCGTTGTCAGCCGGGCGATCGGCTTCACCACGGTTGCTACGACCACCCGCCGGGGCAGGACGCGGCGCACGTGGCGCACGCTCGCCTTCCTGACGTGACGGCGCGGTTGGGCGACGCTCACCTTCGATCTGCGGCTCACGGGAGATACGACCACCGGTCGCCGGAGCATTCAGCGCCGGGCGCAGAGTGCGGGCAACACGCTCGGTGCGCGCCACAGGGCGCGACGATTTGCGCTGCATACGCTCAAGCTTGTCTTTGCTCTTGGCGTTCATCTGCGGCATCGCGACCGGCGTCAGGCCGACTTCGGCGCTGAGGATGTCGACTTCGTACTGGCTCATTTCGCGCCAGCGGCCCATCGGCAGGTCGGAGTTCAGGAACACCGGGCCGAAACGCACGCGCTTCAGGCGGCTGACCACCAGGCCCTGGGATTCCCACAGGCGACGAACCTCACGGTTACGACCTTCCATCACCACGCAGTGGTACCAGTGGTTGAAACCCTCGCCGCCTGGTGCCTGCTTGATGTCGGTGAACTTGGCCGGGCCGTCTTCCAGCACCACGCCCGCCTTGAGGCGCTCGATCATCTCGTCATCGACTTCGCCACGCACACGCACGGCGTATTCGCGGTCCATTTCGTAGGACGGGTGCATCAGACGGTTGGCCAGTTCACCGTCGGTGGTGAACATCAGCAAACCGGTGGTGTTGATGTCGAGACGGCCGATGTTGATCCAACGGCCTTCTTTGGGCTTGGGCATCTTGTCGAACACGGTCGGACGGCCTTCCGGGTCGTCACGGGTGCAGATCTCGCCATCGGGCTTGTTGTACATGATCACGCGGCGCACCGATTCGGCAGCCTCTTCACGCTTGATGACCTTGCCATCAATGGTGATTGCATCGTGCAGGTCGACGCGCTGGCCGAGCGTGGCCTCGACGCCGTTGACCTTGATGCGCTTCTGGGTGATCCAGGCTTCGACGTCGCGGCGCGAGCCCACGCCGATACGCGCCAGCACCTTTTGCAGTTTTTCGCCTGCTGGGCCGATTTCCTGGCTGTCGTTCTGGTCTTTGTCGTTCATCTTAAGCACCTCCCGGTGGGTCGATTCAGGCGTGGCCTGAAGAGTGTTGAAAGCGGGGCTTTGGCCGAATACATCAGCAAAGGGTCGCGAATCATACGCGCATGGCGCGCGTTGCGCATCAGAGAGTAGTCGATAAGACCCAAGTCATTTGCTTTTCCGCCGACCGGTGGCGCCAAGGGCCAGCAATCGCAGCTCGGCTTCGGCCAAGACGGTGCGCTTATCAACCTTGTCGAGTTTCTTCCAGGCACGGATTTCGCGCTTGCTGCGGCCACAGCCGAGGCAGATGTCGTCGCTGAATTTGCAGACGCTGATGCAAGGGTCTTTGGTTGAACTCATATGATTTCTCCCTGGCAACAATAATCAAATGTGGGAGCGGTGGCTGGTGGATCGCGTCAGTCTTCGAACTGGCGGCGCTCGGCCTCGATGGCTTCGGCCAGGGCCCGGGCTTCGTCTTCTTCGTCGCTCAGCGGCGGCTGTTCGAGGGCGGCGACGGCAGCCAGGAGTTTTTCCCGGGCTTCGGCCACGCCGAGGATGTCTTCCTCGGGCTCGGGTTCGACCTCGGGCTCTACGTCCACGTTCACTTGGGTTTCAGGCTCCGCCGCGCCATCACGCAACAAGTCGTCGAAGTCGGTCTTGATGCCCTGTTCCATGTCATCCAGTTCCAGCAACAGCGTATGGAAACTGGTCTCGTCCTTGGGCTCTTCCGGCTCGGCGGTAGCATCGGCCATTTCCTGCAGGCTGGCCGGGACCGGGGCGTCGTCGAAGTCGAGCACCGGCTCGGCCTCCATTTCGCGCAGTTCGGCGAGCGGCGGCAGGTCGTCGAGGTTCTTCAGGTTGAAGTGGTCGAGGAACACCTTGGTGGTGGCGAACATTGCCGGTTTACCGGGCACGTCGCGGTAACCGACGATACGGATCCACTCGCGCTCCAGCAGGGTCTTGACGATATGGCTGTTGACCGCCACGCCACGCACATCTTCGATCTCGCCCCGGGTGATCGGCTGGCGATAGGCGATCAGCGCCATGGTCTCCAGCATCGCCCGCGAATAACGCTGCGGGCGTTCTTCCCATAAGCGGCCGACCCACGGGGAAAACTTCTCACGGATCTGCAGGCGATAACCCGATGCCACTTCGCGCAACTCAAAGGCGCGACCGTCGCAGGATTTGCGCAGGATCTCCAGCGCCTTCTTGAATACCGGCGGCTCGGGGCGCTCGGCTTCTTCAAAGAGTTCGAACAGGCGCTCCAGGGATTGCGGTTTGCCCGAGGCCAGGAGAAACGCCTCCAGCAGCGGCGCCAGTTCGCGGGGTTCAGTCAGATTCATCGATTCAGCTCTTTATTCGGCTCGCGCCCGCACGTGGATAGCCGCAAAAGGCTCATTCTGGACCAGCTCGACCAAGGACTCCTTGACCAATTCGAGGATCGCCATAAAAGTCACCACCACCCCCAGACGCCCTTCTTCGGCGGTGAAGAGCTCGACGAACGGCACGAACCCGCCACCCTTGAGGCGCTCCAGCACGTCGCTCATGCGCTCGCGGGTGGACAGCGCCTCACGGCTGACCTGGTGGCTTTCAAACATATCGCCACGGCGCAGCACCTCGGCCATGGACATCAACAACTCTTCCAAGCTCACGTCGGGCAACAGTTTGCGCGCGCGGGCTTCGGGGGCGTCGAGCTTGGGCACTACCACGTCGCGACCCACGCGGCTCAGGCCATCAATACCTTCGGCAGCGGCCTTGAAACGCTCGTATTCCTGCAGGCGGCGGATCAGTTCGGCGCGCGGATCGTCTTCTTCGGCTTCCACCGTTTCCGAGCGCGGCAGCAACATGCGCGACTTGATCTCGGCGAGCATGGCGGCCATCACCAGGTACTCGGCGGCCAGTTCCAGGCGTACCGACTGCATCAGCTCGACATAGCCCATGTACTGCCGAGTGATTTCCGCCACCGGGATGTCGAGGATATTGATGTTCTGCTTGCGGATCAGGTACAGCAGCAAGTCCAGCGGGCCTTCGAAGGCTTCAAGGAAGACTTCCAGGGCGTCCGGCGGAATGTACAAGTCCAGCGGCATCTCCATGACCGCCTGGCCATACACCATGGCAAACGGCAGTTCCTGCTGGGCGCCCGCCTGGGGGTCAACGGTTTCCACGGCTGACATTCAGGCCTCGACCATGAACGGCGCCGGGTCGCCGCAACCCACGCGGATCACTTCGGGTTCGCCGTCGGCCAGGTTGATCACGGTGGAGGCCTTGTTGCCGCCGTAGCCGCCGTCGATGATCAGGTCGACCTGCTTTTCCAGCAATTGACGCATTTCGTATGGGTCGTACAGCGGCTCGGTT
Source organism: Pseudomonas simiae (assembly GCF_000934565.1). NCBI lineage: Bacteria > Pseudomonadati > Pseudomonadota > Gammaproteobacteria > Pseudomonadales > Pseudomonadaceae > Pseudomonas > Pseudomonas simiae. The sequence goes on from NZ_CP010896.1 coordinate 4,851,774, forward strand.
TCACCGGGCAGGATCAGCGACACGCTCATCAGCGGCTCACCCAACTCGGCCAGCAGCGCCAGGGCGATAGGGTGTTCCGGCACCCGCAGGCCGATGGTGCGCTTCTTTGGGTGCAGCAACAGGCGCGGCACTTCGCGGGTGGCATTGAGAATAAAGGTGTAGGGCCCTGGTGTGTGGGCCTTGAGCAGGCGGAAGGTGCCGGTGTCGACCTTGGCGAACAGCCCAAGCTGGGACAGGTCGCTGCAGATCAGCGCAAAGTTGTGCTTGTCGTCCAGCTGGCGCAGGCGCCGTACACGCTCGACCGCGCCCTTGTCGCCGATCTGGCAACCAATGGCGTAGGACGAGTCAGTCGGATAGATCACCACGCCGCCGGCACGAATGATCTCGACGGCCTGTTTGATCAGGCGCGCCTGGGGGTTTTCCGGATGAATCTGGAAGAATTGACTCACGTGTTCTACCTGTTCAGACGGTGGCAATAATGGGGTCATGCTTGAATCGCCCCGACAAAAGCGGCAGGTCTTCAGGTACCTGGCGATACTCGCCGATTTCGGACCACCCACCTGGGCCATGAAAGTCACTGCCGGCGCTGACCAGCAGACCAAATTCGCGAGCAAGAATCGCCAGGCTGCCGACCTGCTCGGCAGGTTGATGCCCGTTGACCACTTCAATCGCGTGGCCGCCCGCTCCAATATAGTCGCTGATCAGCTTGCGGCGCTTGCTGCGGGTGAAATCGTAATGCCAGGGATGCGCCAGGCTGACCCAGGCGCCGGAGGCCCGCAAGGTCCCGACGGTGTCTTCCAGGGTCGGCCAGTGTTGCTTCACATCCCCCAACTTGCCCGCGCCCAGCCATTTACGGAAGGCTTCGGCGCGGTCTTTGACAAAACCTTCCCGCACCATCCAGTCAGCAAAGTGCGGCCGGGCCGGAGCATTACCACTGTCACCCAGGTCCTGCTGGATGGCGCGGGCGCCTTCCAGGGCGCCGGGCATGCCTTTAAGGCTGAGCTTGCGGCTTATTTCTTCGGACCGCAGCCAGCGGCCATCGTGCAAATCGGCGATGGCCTGCACCAGCGGCGGGGCTTGCTGATCAAAACCATAGCCGAGCACATGAATGGTGGCGCCGCCCCAGGTGCAGGACAATTCCACGCCATTGACCAGTTGCATGCCCAATGAATGGGCGGCTTCGCGGGCTTCGTCGAGGCCTTCGAGGGTGTCGTGGTCGGTCAAGGACAGGACTCGCACGCCTTTTTCAAACGCACGCGCAACCAGTACCGCGGGCGCCAAGGCGCCGTCGGAGGCCGTGCTGTGGCAGTGCAAATCAACATTCACGGGGATGTGTAACCTCAAGTCAGCTGGCGCTTTCGCTACCAAGGATGTTTGTTATTATGCCGCCACATCCAGCTTCTGGCTCTTACTGTGAAACAATTCATCGACTTCATCCCGCTGTTGCTGTTTTTCATCGTTACCAAACTCGACCCCAGGGTCATCGAAATCGCCGGTCATGAGCTGTCGTTCGGGGGCATCTACAGCGCCACCGCCGTCCTGATCATCAGCTCCATCGTTGTCTACGGCGCCATCTTCATCTCCCAGCGCAAGCTGGAAAAAAGCCAATGGCTCACCCTGGTCGCGTGCCTGGTCTTCGGTGGCCTGACCCTGGCGTTCCACAGCGAAACCTTCCTCAAATGGAAAGCGCCGGTGGTGAACTGGCTGTTCGCGCTGGTGTTTATCGGCAGCCACTTTATCGGTGATCGCCTGCTGATCAAACGGATCATGGGCCATGCGCTGACCCTGCCGGACCCGGTGTGGACACGCTTGAACGTAGCCTGGATCGTGTTCTTCCTGTTCTGTGGCGCCGCCAACCTGTTCGTGGCCTTTACCTTCCAGGACTACTGGGTCGATTTCAAAGTGTTCGGCAGCCTGGCCATGACCGTGTTGTTCCTGGTGGGCCAGGGCATCTACCTGTCGCGCCACTTGCATGACGTCGCCCCTACCACGCCTAAAACCGAGGACTGACATGCTCTACGCCATCATTGCCACCGACGTGGCCAACTCGCTGGAAAAACGCCTGAGCGTACGCCCGGCCCATGTCGAGCGCCTCAAGCAGCTGCAGGCCGAAGGCCGAATCGTGCTGGCCGGCCCGCACCCTGCGGTAGACAGCAACGACCCAGGCGAGGCCGGTTTCACCGGAAGCCTGATCGTCGCCGAGTTCGCCTCCCTGGCCGATGCCCAGGCCTGGGCCAAGGCTGATCCTTATGTGGCAGCCGGGGTTTACGCTGACGTTGTGATCAAGCCATTCAAGCAAGTCCTGCCTTGATAACGGCCGCGCCGAGCCTAATCGGTTCGGCGTACTCCTAATTGCTCATTATTCTCGGTAACCTGCCGACAACATTCTGAATATTCGTGTGGAATCAGGAGTTCCGATGCGCTTACGTCAGTTGTGTCTGTTGGCAGTGGTAATGATCGGGGCTACGGCCCACGCTGAAGAAACCTCGAACACCGGCAGCTCCACGCCCCTGTCCTTGAGTGCCGGCGCCCAGATCACCGAGTTGCAGCAACGTTTGAAAGAAAGCGAACGCCAGCGCGAAGAACTGAGCAAGCAGTTGCAAAGTGCCGACGCTAGCCGTGAAAGCACTCAATTGAGTCGCCTTCGCCAAGAGAACCAACGCCTGGCCCAGCAACTCAAAGAGACACAGGGCGGCGCCTTGACCCGCTGGCTGACTGAGCAACAACAGTGGTTCGTCACCGGCGGGGCCGTCGCACTGATCGCCCTGCTGTGCGGGATCTTCGCCAGCGGTGGGCACCGTCGCCGTCGACAATGGCTAAATTGAGTGAGTCATGAGCGAGCTGTTACTGATAGATGATGACCAGGAGCTCTGTGAGCTGCTGACCAGTTGGTTGAGCCAGGAAGGCTTCCAGGTGCGCGCCTGCCATGATGGCTTGAGCGCCCGCAAAGCCTTGGCCGACAGCGCTCCGGCAGCGGTGGTGCTCGACGTGATGCTGCCTGACGGCAGCGGGCTTGAGCTGCTCAAGCAATTGCGCAACGACCACCCGGAGCTGCCGGTGCTGATGCTCTCGGCCCGAGGCGAACCGCTGGACCGCATCCTCGGCCTGGAACTGGGCGCGGATGATTACCTGGCCAAGCCCTGCGACCCGCGCGAGCTGACCGCCCGCCTGCGTGCCGTATTGCGCCGCAGCCATCCGGCCGCCGTGTCGACCCAGCTCGAATTGGGCGACCTGTGCTTCAGCCCGGTGCGCGGCGTGGTCAGCATCGACGAGCAGGAATTCGCCCTCACCGTCTCCGAAAGCCGCCTGCTGGAAGCCTTGCTGCGCCAGCCCGGCGAACCGCTGGACAAGCAGGAACTGGCGCAGATCGCCCTGGGCCGCAAGCTGACCCTGTACGATCGCAGCCTGGACATGCACGTCAGCAACCTGCGCAAAAAGATCGGCCCGCACCCGGATGGCCGGCCACGGATCGTGGCGTTGCGCAGCCGCGGCTACTACTACAGCCTCTAATCGCGACACCGATCCGAACCCTGTGGGAGCTGCCGAGCTTTAGCGAGGCAGCGACAGGATCGACTCGGTGTGCCTGTGGTACCGAGTCGTCTGCATCGCAGGCAACCCAGCTCCCACAGGGGATACGCTCGGCGCTGATAGTTTTGTCAGTTACCGACAAATCCCTCTTTACCGAAGCTTTACCCACACCTGACCGCCGCTGACCTTGATCTCCGTAATCTACTCACATCCGGACTCACCGGAATAGAGACAGGAGAATCACCATGCGCAAGACCCTTATCGCTTTGATGTTCGCCGCTGCCCTGCCCACCGCTGCCATGGCGGCAATGCCTGAAGGCCCAGGCCCGATGGGCGAACCTTCCGGCCACATGATGGGTGGCCCGGGCCACGGCGGTGAACACGGTCCGCGTGGCAAAGGCGGCCCGTTCAGCCAACTGGACCTGAGCAAGGAACAGCGCCAGCAGATCGGCAAGTTGATGGGTGACCAATGGCACGCCCGCAAAGACCTGACCAAGAAGTACCTGGACAAACTGCCAGCCGCTGACCAGAAAGCCATGCAGGACGAGATCGCCGCCGGCAAGCAGAAAACCCAGGCGGACATCCGTGCGGTCCTCAAGCCTGACCAGCAGAAGAAGTTCGACGAAATCGTCAAGCAGCAGGAACAGCGTCGCGCCGAATGGAAGGAATTCCAGGCCTGGAAAGCGCAACAGCCGCAAAAAGCGCAATAATGCTCCCGCGTTAACACTCCCAGCCCAGTGGCCCCCGCCGCTGGGCTTTTCCTGTTTGAGGGTTTCCTGTGCGTTCATTGTTCTGGCGCATCCTGGCCAGTTTCTGGCTGGCCATCGCCTTGGTTGCCGGGTTGTCGATCCTGCTTGGGCATATGCTCAATCAAGATGCCTGGATTCTCAGCCGTCACCCCGGCCTCAATAACCTGGCCGAAGAGTGGACCCAGCTCTACGAAGCCCAGGGCGAGGACGCGGCCCAGGACCTGCTGCGACAGCGCAAACGCCAGTATCACATCGACGTGCAAGTGCTGAATGAAAGCGGCGAGCCGGTGGTACGCGGCACCTTCCCGCGCCGCGCCGCTGCCTTCGAAGCGCGCCAGAATGACAGCCAGGACGGCCACCTGCCCTGGCGTCGCCTGACCGCCGAGTACACCAGCGAAAAGACCGGCGACACTTACTTGCTGATCTATCGCATCCCCCACCCGGAACTCGACGCCTGGCACCGCAGCAGCCTTTTGTGGCCGTTGAGCGCGCTGGCGATTGCCTTGGTGGTGCTGACCCTGTTCAGCCTGCTGGTGACACTGTCCATCACTCGCCCCCTCAGCCGTTTGCGCGGCGCGGTGCATGACCTCGGCCAGGCCACCTACCAGCAGAACAGCCTGGCGCGCCTGGCCAATCGCCGCGATGAATTCGGCGTGCTGGCCACCGACTTCAACCGCATGGGCGCCCGCCTGCAAAGCCTGATTGGCAGCCAGCGCCAATTGCTGCGTGATGTCTCCCACGAATTGCGCTCGCCCCTCGCGCGCCTGCGTATTGCCCTGGCGCTGGCCGAACGCGCCAGCCCCGAAGAGCGGGAAAGACTCTGGCCGCGCCTGACCCGCGAATGCGACCGGTTGGAAGCCTTGATCAGTGAAATCCTGGTACTGGCCCGTGTTGATGCCGATAACGCCAGCGCCGAAGAGGTCGACCTCACTGCCTTGCTCAAAACCTTGCAAAAGGACGCCCAACTCGGCGCACCGGACCAGGTAGTGCAACTGAACGCCGAAACCGACCTGCACCTGAAGGGCTGGCCGACCATGATCGAACGCGCGGTGGATAACCTGCTGCGCAATGCCCAGCGCTTCAATCCCCAGGGCCAGCCGATTGAACTGCAGGCGCAGCGTCAGGGTGATCGGATCCTGATCAGCGTACGCGACCACGGCCCCGGCGTTGAGGCCGAACACTTGAGCCAGCTGGGCGAGCCCTTCTATCGCGCCCCCGGCCAGACCTCACAAGGCCACGGCCTGGGCCTGGCGATTGCACGTCGCGCCGCCGAACGTCATGGCGGCAGCCTGATTCTTGCCAACCACCCAGGCGGCGGCTTTGTCGCCAGCATCGACCTGCCACTGGAACCCGGGGTTGTCACACCGGCCTGATCTTCTATAGTGGCCCTTCTCTTGAGGAGGGCCTTTGATGACTGACCTGCTGACTCCCATCCAAGCCGCACTTGATCTGCCACAAACGCCGCTGACCTTTACCGAAGCTGGCGCCCTGCCCTCGATCTTCGCCGTGACCGACCTGGCCAGCGCCAGCATCGGCGCCGCCGGCCAAGCCGTGGCCCAGTTGATCCAGCAACAGACCGGGCGCCTGCCCAGCGTCAGTGTGGACCGGCGCCTCGCGTCTTTCTGGTTCTCCTCCTCGATTCGCCCGACAGGTTGGGAGGTCCCACCGCTGTGGGACCCGGTGGCCGGCGACTACGCCAGCGCCGATGGCTGGATTCGCCTGCACACCAACGCCCCCCATCACCGCGCGGCCGCCGAGCGGGTACTGGGCAAAGCCGCCGACCGCATCGAGATGGCCGCCTATGTGGCCAAATGGAAAGCAGCTGAGCTGGAGCAGGCGATTGTCGACGAGGGTGGTTGCGCAGCGCAGATGCGTTCGTGGCAGGCCTGGCAGTCGCATCCCCAAGGGCTGGCAGTGAATGCCGAGGCGCTGGTGCAGCGCCAGACCGATGAAACCACCTGCGTTAAACCCTGGCTCGGCTCAGTGGCGCGGCCGCTGGCGGGCATCAAGGTACTGGACCTGACCCGCGTGCTGGCCGGCCCCGTGGCCAGTCGCTTTCTTGCGGGCCTGGGCGCGGACGTGCTGCGCATCGACTCGCCCACCTGGAACGAACCCGGCGTAGTGCCGGAAATGACCCTGGGCAAACGCTGCGCCCGCCTGGACTTGAAGAGCCCCGAAGGCCGGCAGGCGTTCGAAAACCTGCTCAAGGACGCCGACATCCTGTTCCACGGCTACCGCGCCGACGCCCTGGAGCAATTGGGCTACACCGCCAGCGCCCTGCCGACCCTCGCCCCCGGCCTGATCGACGTGAGCCTCAACGCCTACGGCTGGAGCGGCCCATGGCGTAATCGCCGGGGTTTCGACAGTTTGGTGCAGATGAGCAGCGGCATTGCCGACGCAGGCATGGCCTGGAAACAGGCGGACAAACCGGTGCCGTTGCCGTTGCAGGCCCTGGATCACGCCACCGGTTACTTGATGGCGGCCAGTGCGGTTCAAGCCTTGAGCGAACGCTTGAAGTCGGGGCGCGGCGGTTCGGCACGGTTGTCGCTGGCGCGCACGGCGAAGTTGTTGGTGGAGGCGGGACAGGTGCCGGAGCAGCCGGCGTTGCGTGCCGAGGAACTGAGCGATCAGGGTTTGGTGGTGGAGCAAACAGCCTGGGGCCAGGCGCACCGATTGCTTGCGCCAGTAACCATCAGCGGCACACCGTTGCAGTGGGATTTACCGGCTGGGGAATTGGGGTCGCACCGGGCACAGTGGTGAGCTGAAATCCGCTATCGCCGGCAAGCCAGCTCCCACATTCGACCGCATTCCAAAGGATGCACTCGGTCAAAATGTGGGAGCGGCTTGCTCGCGAAGAGGCCAGTACAGACACTATCAATCTGACCGTTGCAACGACGTCCACAAATGCTGCGCCGCATACGCCCTCAACGGTCGCCACGCCTCGGCCCGCATCAGCAACTGCCGCGCCGACACCGGCCCGCCCTCCAGCGCCGCCAGCGCATTGATCAACCCGATATCCCCCGACGCGAACGCATCCGCCTCGCGCATCTGGCGCATGGCGATGTACTGCGCGGTCCAGTCGCCAATCCCCGCCAACGCCACCAGCCTTGCGACGCCCTCCTTGAGACTGGCCTTGGGTTCGAACACCTCAGGATCATCCAGCAACGCCTGGGCCACGCCCGACAACGTACGCCCGCGCGCCTTGGGCATCCCCAGGGTGGCGAGGTCGGCCGCCGCCAAGACGTCCGGCGTGGGGAACACGTGGGTGATACCGGCATACGGCGTTGCCAGCGGCTGACCGTATTGCGCAACTAGTTTGCCTGCCAGACGAATCGCGGCCACCACGGTGATTTGCTGGCCCAGCACTGCTCGGATCGCCAGCTCCAAGCCATCCCAGGTGCCTGGTACGCGCAAGCCCGGCCGCGCCGCAACCAGTTGCGCCATCAACGGGTCAGTCGCCAGTTGCGGGTTGATCCGTTGCGGCTGGGCGTCCAGGTCAAACATCTTGCGCAAGCGCCGTTGGATCTCGGGCAAGGCCGCCTTGTCCGCAAAGCCCACCGCAACGTCCAGCCAATCACCCGCCCCCGGCGCAACGCTGATCCAGCCATGCTGCCCGCCGACGCTGATGCTGCGCCGATACACGCCAGCCTCCACGGTCTCCATCCCAGTGATCGCCCGCGCCGACAAAAAACCCAACATCGCTGCCCAGTCATACGGCGGCTGATACGCCAGTCTCACAACGACAACACTCCGCTATACAACCCATACGCCGCCAGCCCCGCGCCGGCGATCACGCAGCTGAAAATGCCTTTTTCCACGTGGGTAAACAGGGGCTGGTCCTGCTCACGCTTGGCCAGGGCAAACAGGATCACGCCAGGTGCATACAACAGCGCAGACAGCAGCAGGTACTTCAAGCCACCGGCGTAGAGCAGCCACACCGCGTAGCCGAGGGCAATCAGGCCCACCAGCAAGTCCTTGATGCGCTGGCCATGGGCACCCTGGTAGGTTTCGCCGCGCCCGCTCAACAGCACCGCATAGGCCGCCGACCACAGGTACGGGACCAGGATCATCGATGAGGCGAGGTAAATCAGGGTGGTGTAGGTGCTGTGGGAAAACAGGGTGATCACCAGGAAGACCTGGATCATGACATTGGTCAGCCATAACGCGTTGACCGGCACCTGGTTGGCGTTTTCCTTTTTCAAAAAGGCCGGCATGGTCTTGTCATGGGCCGTGGCGTAGAGGATTTCCGCGCACAGCAATGCCCAGGACAGCAAGGCGCCGAGCAGCGATACCGCCAGGCCGATGCTGATCGCCATCGCGCCCCAGGGGCCGACGATGTGTTCCAGCACACCTGCCAGCGACGGGTTCTGCAGTTGTGCGAGCTGCGGCTGGCTCATGATGCCCAGCGACAGCACATTCACCAGCACCAGCAACGCCAGCACGCCCAGAAAGCCGATCACCGTGGCGCGACCCACGTCCGAGCGCTTCTCGGCCCGCGCCGAATAGACACTGGCGCCCTCGATACCGATAAACACAAACACGGTGACCAGCATCATGTTGCGCACCTGGTCCACCACATTGCCCATATTCGGGTTGCCCACGCCCCAGATATCACGGGTGAAGATCTCGGCCTTGAAGGCCACGCCGGCAATCACGATAAACATCAGCAGCGGCACGATCTTGGCCACGGTGGTGATCTGATTGATAAACGCGGCCTCCTTGATCCCACGCAGCACCAGGAAATGCACGGCCCACAGCAGCAAGGACGCGCAGCCGATGGCCACCGGCGTGTTGCCTTGACCGAATATCGGAAAAAAATAACCGAGGGTGCTGAACAGCAACACGAAGTAACCCACGTTGCCCATCCAGGCGCTGATCCAGTAACCCCAGGCCGAGGAGAAACCCATGTAATCGCCGAAGCCCGCCTTGGCATAGGCATACACGCCCGAGTCCAATTCGGGCTTGCGGTTGGCCAGGGTCTGGAACACAAAGGCCAGGGTCAACATGCCCACGGCGGTGATCGCCCAACCGATCAGCACCGCGCCCACCTCGGCTCGCGCGGCCATATTCTGCGGCAACGAGAAAATCCCCCCACCGATCATCGACCCCACTACCAGGGCGATCAGGGCACTGAGCCGAAGTTTCTGGGCGGGTTGGGACATGAACACTCCTGAATGAATAAAAAGTTTTAGCCGACAACTGTGCACTCAACTAATTAACCCAGCGAGTGTAGCGTTTATTAGAGACCGCGATAAAAACACTGCGCTAATACCCCAAGGGCATGACAGTTTATCGGATTTAGGCTTATTTAGAATTTAAATACGACGACCACTCTGTCGCTTCTTAGTTCCTTATCGTCGCCTTTATGAAAAGTTTGCACATTCGGGAAAACGGGCTAGTTTAAAACGTCCACACGTAGCACTAAATGATTAACCAATACCGTAGAGATGGCTCTGGAAAGCACCTTTGCGCGGAAAACTATTGCCCACGGCTTTGCACCCTAAGTCATTAATTCACAATGGAATGTGCCAATGAAGTGATCTGAGTCAGCTGTTTGATTAGCGCACGGATTTATTCTGTGGTCTCTCTTCTCCTGCATTGGAGTTATGCGATGTCTGAATCTCCCGGAAAACTTCGATTAGGCGCACTGGTTGCACTGGTCGTCGGCTCAATGATTGGCGGCGGGATTTTCTCTCTGCCGCAAAATATGGCCGCCAGCGCTGACGTCGGCGCCGTATTGATCGGTTGGGTCATTACGGCCGTGGGCATGTTGACCCTCGCGTTCGTGTTCCAGACCCTCGCCAACCGCAAGCCCGACCTCGACGGTGGGGTGTACGCCTACGCCAAGGCCGGTTTTGGCGACTACATGGGTTTCTCGTCCGCCTGGGGTTACTGGATCAGTGCCTGGCTGGGCAACGTGGGTTACTTCGTGTTGCTGTTCAGCACCCTCGGTTACTTCTTCCCGATCTTTGGCGAAGGCAACACGCCGGCCGCCGTGATAGGCGCTTCAGTGCTGCTGTGGGCCGTGCATTTCCTGGTACTGCGCGGCATCAAGGAAGCGGCGTTCATCAACCTGGTAACCACCGTCGCCAAAGTGGTGCCATTGGTGCTGTTCGTTTTGATCGCGCTGTTCGCGTTCAAGCTGGACATCTTCACCGCTGACATCTGGGGCCTGAAAAACCCGGACCTGGGCAGCGTGATGAACCAGGTGCGCAACATGATGCTGGTCACCGTGTGGGTGTTTATCGGTATCGAAGGCGCGAGCATCTTCTCGGCCCGTGCCGAGAAACGCTCCGATGTGGGCAAGGCCACCGTGATCGGTTTTATCACCGTGCTGTTGTTCCTGATGCTGGTGAACGTGCTGTCCCTGGGGATCATGACCCAACCGGAGCTGGCCAAACTGCAAAACCCATCAATGGCTGCCGTGCTGGAGCATGTGGTGGGCCACTGGGGCGCGGTGCTGATCAGCGTCGGCTTGGTCATTTCGTTGCTCGGGGCGCTGCTGTCATGGGTGTTGCTGTGCGCGGAGATCATGTTCGCCGCTGCCAAGGACCACACCATGCCGGAATTCCTGCGCAAGGAGAACGCCAACCACGTGCCGGCCAACGCCCTGTGGCTGACCAACGCGATGGTGCAGATATTCCTGGTAATCACGCTGTTTTCAGCCAGCACCTACCTGTCGCTGATCTACCTCGCCACCTCAATGATCCTGGTGCCCTACCTGTGGTCGGCGGCGTATGCGCTGTTGCTGGCGGTGCGCGGGGAGACTTACGAAAACGCCCTCAAAGAGCGCCAGAAAGACCTGTTCATCGGCGCCATCGCCCTGATCTACGCGGTCTGGTTGCTCTACGCCGGCGGCACCAAATACCTGCTGCTCTCTGCCCTGCTCTACGCCCCCGGCGCGATCCTGTTCGCCAAGGCCAAGCGTGAACTGGGCAAACCGATATTCACCAACGTCGAGAAGTTGATTTTCGCCGCAGTGATCATTGGCGCCCTGGTGGCTGCCTATGGCCTCTACGACGGCTTCCTGACGCTTTAATTGTGTGTTCACTGGAGGATCTGAAATGACCACGGAAAAAGTGAAGTACGGCGTACATTCCGAAGCCGGCAAACTGCGCAAAGTCATGGTGTGCTCCCCAGGTTTGGCCCATCAGCGGCTGACCCCCAACAACTGCGATGAACTGCTGTTCGATGACGTGTTGTGGGTCGCCCAGGCCAAGCGCGACCATTTCGACTTCGTCACCAAGATGCGCGAGCGGGATATTGATGTGCTGGAAATGCACAACCTGCTGACCGACATCGTCGCCATCCCCGAAGCGCTGGACTGGATCCTGGAGCGCAAGATCACCGCCAACACAGTCGGCCTGGGCCTGGTCGATGAGGTCAGCTCCTGGCTGCGCAGCCTGGAGCCGCGCAAAATCAGTGAGTTCCTGATCGGTGGTGTGTCGGCCGATGACCTGCCGAGCAGCTTCGGGGGCAAGACCATCGAAATGTTCCGCGATTTCCTCGGGCATTCCAGCTTCATCCTGCCGCCGCTGCCCAACACTCAGTTCACCCGTGACACCACTTGCTGGATCTACGGCGGTGTGACACTGAACCCGATGTACTGGCCGGCGCGACGCCAGGAAACCCTGCTGGCCTCGGCCATCTACAAATTCCATCCCGAGTTCACCAACGCGGACTTCCAGATCTGGTACGGCGACCCGGATCAGGAACACGGCGCCTCCACCCTGGAAGGCGGTGACGTGATGCCGATCGGCAACGGCGTGGTACTGATCGGCATGGGCGAGCGTTCGTCCCACCAGGCGATCGGCCAATTGGCGCGCAACCTGTTCAAGAACAAGGCAGTGGAAAAAGTGATCGTTGCCGGCCTGCCAAAATCCCGCGCGGCGATGCACCTGGATACCGTGTTCAGCTTCTGCGACCGCGACCTGGTCACCGTCTTCCCCGAAGTGGTCAACCAGATCGTGCCGTTCACCCTGCGTCCGGATGAAAGCAAGCCGCACGGCATCGACATCCAGCGGGAAAAAACCAACTTCCTCGAAACCGTCGCCGCGGCCCTCAACCTCAAGGCGCTGCGTGTGGTCGAGACCGGCGGCAACAGCTTCGCCGCCGAACGCGAGCAGTGGGACGACGGCAACAACGTGGTCGCGGTGGAGCCTGGCGTAGTGATCGGTTACGACCGCAACACCTACACCAACACCTTGCTGCGCAAGGCCGGCGTGGAAGTCATCACCATCAGTGCCGGCGAACTCGGCCGCGGCCGTGGCGGTGGCCACTGCATGACCTGCCCGATCATCCGCGACCCTATCGACTATTAATTTCCAGGCCTTGGCCGTCGCCCATAAGGCGCCGGCCAAGGGGATAACCTAAACAGAAGGAGATCCATCATGGCTTTCAACATGCGCAACCGCAGCCTGCTGTCGCTGATGCACCACACCACCCGCGAACTGAACTACCTGCTGGACCTGTCCCGCGACCTCAAGCGCGCCAAATACACTGGCACCGAGCGTCCGCACCTGAAGGGCAAGAACATCGCGCTGATCTTCGAAAAAACCTCGACCCGCACCCGTTGCGCCTTCGAAGTCGCGGCCCATGACCAGGGCGCGCACGTCACCTACATCGATCCGGTGTCGTCACAGATCGGCCATAAAGAAAGCATGAAAGACACCGCCCGCGTACTGGGCCGGATGTTCGACGCCATCGAATACCGTGGCTTCGAACAGGAAATCGTCGAAGAACTGGCCAAGTTCGCCGGCGTGCCAGTGTTCAACGGCCTTACCGCCGAATTCCACCCGACGCAAATGATCGCCGACACCCTGACCATGCGCGAACACAGCGACAAACCGCTGCATGACATCAGCTACGCCTACCTCGGCGACGCCCGCTACAACATGGGTAACTCGCTGCTGATGATTGGCGCCAAGCTGGGCATGGACGTGCGCATCGGCGCGCCGAAAGCGCTGTGGCCGCACGAAGATTTCATCAAGCAGTGCCAGGCGTTTGCCGAAGAAAGCGGCGCACGCATCACCATCACCGAAGACCCTAAGGAAGCGGTGAAAGGCGTGGACTTCATCCACACCGATATCTGGGTGTCCATGGGCGAGCCGGTGGAAGCGTGGGACGAGCGCATCGAGCAACTGCTGCCGTACCAGGTCAACGCCAAGATGATGAAAGCTTCGGGCAACCCGCGCGTGAAATTCATGCACTGCCTGCCCGCGTTCCACAACAGCGAAACCAAGGTGGGCAAGGACATCGCTGCGCGTTATCCGAACCTGGCCAATGGCGTGGAAGTGACCGAGGACGTGTTCGAATCGCCGGCCAACATCGCGTTTGAGCAGGCGGAGAACCGCATGCATACCATCAAGGCGATTCTGGTGTCGGCGCTGGCGGATATCTAAATCTTAAGTTGGCAATGAGGACAACTGTGGGAGCCGGGCTTGCCCGCGAGGCAGGCACCGCGGTCTATCAAGCAGACCGCGGTGATGCTATCGCAGGCAAGCCAGCTCCCACATTGACCGCGTTCCTTCATCAGAACTTTCAGAAGGACACTCTGTATGCGCATCGTCGTAGCCTTGGGCGGTAACGCCCTGCTCCGCCGTGGTGAACCCATGACGGCGGACAACCAACGCGCCAATATTCGCATCGCCACCGAACAGATCGCCAAGATTCACGCCGGCAACGAGCTGGTGATCGCCCACGGCAATGGCCCGCAGGTCGGCCTGTTGTCGTTGCAGGCAGCGGCCTACACCCAGGTCTCACCGTACCCGCTGGACGTGCTTGGCGCCGAAACCGAGGGCATGATCGGTTACATCATCGAACAGGAACTGGGCAACCTGCTGGACTTTGAAGTGCCCTTCGCCACCCTGCTCACCCAGGTCGAAGTGGACGCCAAGGACCCCGCCTTCCAGAACCCGACCAAACCCATCGGTCCGGTGTATTCCAAGGCCGAAGCGGAGAAACTCGCCGCTGAAAAGGGCTGGGCCATTGCTCCGGATGGCGACAAGTACCGCCGCGTGGTCGCCAGCCCACGGCCAAAACGCATCTTTGAAATCCGCCCGATCACCTGGCTGCTGGACAAAGGCAGTATCGTGATTTGTGCCGGCGGCGGCGGCATTCCGACAATGTACGGCGAGGACGGCAAGCTGCGCGGCATTGAAGCGGTGATCGACAAAGACCTGTGCTCGTCGCTGCTGGCATCGCAATTGAAAGCCGATTTGCTGGTGATCGCCACCGACGTCAACGCCGCTTTTATCGACTTCGGCAAACCCACCCAGAAGGCCATCGGCCAGGCCCACCCCGACGAAATGGAAAAACTCGGCTTCGCGGCCGGTTCCATGGGGCCCAAGGTCCAAGCCGCCTGCGAGTTCGCCCGTCAGACTGGCAAAACCGCCGTCATCGGTTCACTCTCGGACATCGAAGCCATCGTCCAGGGCAGCGCCGGTACACGCATCAGCACGGCAAAACCTGGCATCACCTATCTGTGAAGTAGAGGAGAGACGCCTATGGCCACCTTTGAACCGGGTCACCTGCACGTTGAACGTCACGCGTTGAACAAGGATGACTACAGCTACAACCTGTGTATCGACTACGAAGTCAGCCAGGATCCCAAGGAAGGCAAGGGGATGCTGTTCAAGCTGCATGGCTCGGTGCAGGGCAAGGACCTGAAGGAGGAGTTTTTCCTGCCCAAGGACCAGGCGTTCGACTTTGCCCGGCATGCCATGAACATCGCGCAGAAGTATGGAATGCCCAAGGTGGCGGTGTTGAATGGCTCGATGCACAAGCAGTACGACATGATGTTTGAGGATGTACGGAATCAGTTGGATGTAAAGTCAGGCGATCCGGTCAAGCCGGAGCACCTGGCGTAATCACAGCGCAAATCCCCTGTGGGAGCGGGCTTGCTCGCGAATGTGGTGCATCAGTCACTGAATATAGGGACTGACACAGCGCATTCGCGAGCAAGCCCGCTCCCACATTTTGATCTCCATCATCTCCAAGGCATACTGGCAACCCTCCGCACTCCAGAATCAAGATCCGCCCCATGCGTATCCACGTCAGCTTCATCGACCGCGTCGGCATTACCCAGGAAGTCCTGGCCCTGCTCGGTGGGCGCAATCTCAATCTGGATGCGGTGGAAATGGTGCCGCCCAACGTCTACATCGACGCGCCGACCCTGAGCGCCGACGTGCTCGAAGAACTGCGCGACGCACTGTTCAGCGTGCAGGGCGTGCAAGCGGTGAAGGTGGTGGACATCCTTCCCGGCCAACGTCGTCACCTGCAACTCGACGCCCTATTGGCGGCCATGACCGACCCGGTACTGGCGCTGGACAGCGCGGGCAAGATCCTGCTGGCCAATCCGGCGCTGATCGCCCTGTACGGCCGCGAACCGGCTGGGGAAAGCATCAGCGAGCTGTTCAATGACCCGGCGCTGCTCGACACCTTGCTGGAGCAAGGCTTCCGCTTGCCGCTGCGTGAAATCAGCGTCAACGGCCAGACCCTGCTGCTGGACGCCACACCGATCACCGACGCCGGCGCGTTACTGACGCTCTACCAACCCAACCGCATCGGCGAACAACTGTCGGCACTGCACCATGACCATGCCGAAGGCTTTGATGCGCTGCTCGGCGAATCCCCGGTCATCCGCACGCTCAAGGCCCGCGCCCAGCGGGTGGCGGCGCTGGACGCACCGCTGTTGATCCAGGGCGAAACCGGCACCGGCAAGGAACTGGTGGCGCGCGCCTGCCATGCGATCAGTGCGCGCCACAGCGCGCCATTCCTCGCGTTGAACTGTGCGGCGCTGCCGGAAAACCTCGCGGAAAGCGAGTTGTTTGGTTATGCACCGGGCGCCTTTACCGGCGCGCAACGCGGTGGCAAACCGGGGCTGATGGAGTTGGCCAACCAGGGCACGGTGTTTCTGGATGAAATCGGTGAGATGTCGCCGTACTTGCAGGCCAAGCTGCTGCGTTTTCTCAATGATGGCAGCTTCCGTCGCGTGGGCGGCGACCGCGAAGTGAAGGTCAATGTGCGCATCCTCAGCGCCACCCACCGCGACCTGGAAAAAATGGTCAGCGAAGGCACTTTTCGCGAAGATCTTTTCTATCGCCTCAACGTACTCAACGTCGAAGTGCCGCCGTTGCGCGAACGTGGCCAGGACATCCTGTTGCTGGCCCGCTACTTCATGCAGCAGGCCTGCGCGCAGATCCAGCGCCCAGTCTGCCGCTTGGCGCCCGGGACTTACCCGGCACTGCTGGGCAACCGCTGGCCGGGCAACGTGCGCCAACTGCAGAACGTGATCTTCCGCGCCGCTGCCATCTGCGAAAGCAGCCTGGTGGACATTGGCGACCTGGACATCGCCGGCACTTCGGTGGCACGCCAGAGCGACGGCGAAATCGACAGCCTGGAACAGGCGGTGGAAGACTTTGAGCGCAACCTGCTGGAAACGCTCTACACCAGCTACCCTTCGACCCGACAACTGGCCAGTCGCCTGCAGACCTCCCACACTGCGATCGCTCATCGCCTGCGCAAGTACGGCATTCCCAACAAACCCTGAACCCGAACGCGGATCAAAATGTGGGAGCGGGCTTGCTCGCGAATGCGCAGTGTCAACTCGCCCCCCATCACTGACCCACCGCATTCGCGAGCAAGCCCGCTCCCACCTTGATCGTATTCCAGATTTTGGTCTGAGAACGACATCCGC
Source organism: Pseudomonas simiae (assembly GCF_000934565.1). NCBI lineage: Bacteria > Pseudomonadati > Pseudomonadota > Gammaproteobacteria > Pseudomonadales > Pseudomonadaceae > Pseudomonas > Pseudomonas simiae. The sequence continues at coordinate 4,868,748 of NZ_CP010896.1, forward strand.
TGTACTGAAAGCGCTACAGTGGAACGATATCGCTACAACCCTGTTTTTTGCGCGCCATGCAAGGCTTTGATCCACATAGGCTTTTTTTCGCAGGCCCAGTTGTAGCGAAATCGCTACAGCTGACGGGCATAGGACTATAACAAATTTTATTAACGTATTGATTTATAACGAATTATTAAGATTGGCCGCGATATTGCTAAACAACTCCCCATTATTCCAATCCCGTCCACCAGACGAATCTGGCCTTGAGGAGTTTCCATGAGCGAGTTGCGTTTCACTGAAGATCACGAATGGCTGCGCGCCGAAGCTGACGGCAGCGTCACCGTGGGTATCACCGCTTTCGCGCAAAACGCGCTGGGTGACGTGGTTTTCGTGCAACTGCCGGAGTTGCAGGCCTATGACAAGGGCGCTGAAGCGTCCACCGTTGAGTCCGTAAAAGCAGCCAGCGGCGTGTACATGCCGCTGGACGGTGAAGTCCTCGAAGTGAACGACAAATTGGATGGCAGCCCGGAGCTGGTCAACGAAGACCCGATGGGCGAAGGTTGGTTCTTCCGCTTTAAACCGGCCGATGCCGGTGCGGTCGCTAAACTGTTGGATCAGGATGCGTATGACCGCCTGATCAAAGCCAACGCTGAAGCTTGAGGAGCGCGCAATGACCGTTCAATTGACCACCGCCAACGAATTCATCGCCCGCCATATCGGCCCACGCCAGGAAGACGAGCAGCAGATGCTCGCCAGCCTGGGCTTTGATTCCCTGGAAGCCCTGAGCGCCAGCGTGATCCCGGAAAGCATCAAGGGCACCAGCGTGCTCGGCCTGGAAGACGGCCTGAGCGAAGCCGAGGCCCTGGCCAAGATCAAGGCCATCGCCGGCAAGAACCAACTGTTCAAGACCTACATCGGCCAGGGCTACTACAACTGCCACACGCCGTCGCCGATCCTGCGCAACTTGCTGGAAAACCCGGCCTGGTACACCGCCTACACCCCCTACCAGCCAGAGATTTCCCAGGGCCGCCTGGAAGCGCTGCTGAACTTCCAGACCCTGATCAGCGATCTCACCGGCCTGCCGATCGCCAACGCCTCGCTGCTTGACGAAGCCACCGCCGCCGCCGAAGCCATGACCTTCTGCAAGCGCCTGAGCAAGAACAAGGGCAGCAACGCCTTCTTCGCCTCGATCCACAGCCACCCGCAAACCCTCGACGTGCTGCGCACCCGTGCCGAGCCACTGGGTATTGATGTGGTGGTGGGCGATGAGCGCGAACTGACCGACGTCAGCCCGTTCTTCGGCGCCCTGCTGCAGTACCCTGCCAGCAACGGCGACGTGTTCGACTACCGCGAGCTGACCGAGCGTTTCCACGCTGCCCATGCATTGGTAGCCGTGGCCGCCGACCTGCTGGCCCTGACGCTGCTGACCCCACCGGGTGAGTTCGGCGCCGACGTGGCCATCGGCAGTGCGCAACGCTTCGGCGTGCCGCTGGGCTTTGGTGGCCCGCACGCGGCGTACTTCTCCACCAAGGATGCGTTCAAGCGCGACATGCCGGGCCGTCTGGTCGGTGTGTCCGTCGACCGTTTCGGCAAACCGGCCCTGCGCCTGGCCATGCAGACCCGCGAGCAACATATCCGCCGCGAAAAGGCCACGTCGAACATCTGCACCGCCCAGGTGCTGCTGGCCAACATCGCCAGCATGTACGCCGTGTACCACGGCCCAAAAGGCCTGACCCAGATTGCCCGGCGAGTGCACCAGCTGACCGCGATCCTGGCCAAGGGCCTGACTGCCCTGGGCCAGAACGTCGAGCAAGCCCACTTCTTCGACACCCTCACGCTCAACACTGGCGCCAACACTGCCGCCGTGCACGATAAGGCCCGCGCTCAGCGCATCAATCTGCGAGTGGTGGACGCTGAGCGTGTGGGTGTATCGGTGGACGAAACCACCACCCAGGCCGACATTGAAACCCTGTGGGCGATCTTCGCCGACGGTAAGGCCCTGCCGGACTTCGCCGCCCAGGTTGAAAGCACCCTGCCGGCCGCGCTGCTGCGCCAGTCGCCGGTCCTCAGCCACCCGGTATTCAACCGGTATCACTCGGAAACCGAGCTGATGCGCTACCTGCGCAAGCTGGCCGACAAGGACCTCGCGCTGGACCGCACCATGATCCCGCTGGGCTCGTGCACCATGAAGCTCAACGCCGCCAGCGAAATGATCCCGGTGACCTGGGCCGAGTTCGGCGCCTTGCACCCGTTCGCCCCGGCCGAGCAGAGCGCCGGCTACCTGGAGCTGACGTCCGACCTCGAAGCCATGCTCTGCGCCGCCACCGGTTACGACGCGATTTCCCTGCAGCCGAACGCCGGTTCCCAGGGCGAGTACGCCGGCCTGCTGGCCATCCGAGCCTATCACCAGAGCCGTGGCGATGAGCGTCGCGACATCTGCCTGATCCCATCGTCGGCCCACGGCACCAACCCGGCCACCGCCAACATGGCGGGCATGCGTGTGGTCGTCACCGCTTGCGACGCCCGTGGCAACGTGGATATCGAAGACCTGCGGGCCAAGGCCATCGAGCACCGCGACCACCTCGCCGCGCTGATGATCACCTACCCGTCCACCCACGGCGTGTTCGAAGAAGGTATCCGCGAAATCTGCGGCATCATTCACGACAACGGCGGCCAGGTGTACATCGACGGCGCCAACATGAACGCCATGGTCGGCCTGTGCGCCCCCGGCAAGTTCGGCGGCGACGTGTCCCACCTGAACCTGCACAAGACCTTCTGCATCCCGCACGGCGGTGGCGGCCCAGGCGTTGGCCCGATTGGCGTCAAGTCGCACCTTACGCCGTTCCTGCCAGGCCACGCGGCCATGGAGCGCAAGGAAGGCGCGGTGTGCGCGGCGCCATTCGGCAGCGCAAGCATCCTGCCGATCACCTGGATGTACATCAGCATGATGGGTGGCGCAGGCCTCAAGCGCGCATCGCAGTTGGCGATCCTGAATGCCAACTACATTTCCCGTCGCCTTGAAGAGCACTACCCCGTCCTCTACACCGGCAGCAACGGCCTGGTCGCGCATGAGTGCATCCTCGACCTGCGCCCCTTGAAAGACAGCAGCGGCATCAGCGTGGACGACGTGGCCAAGCGCCTGATCGACTTCGGTTTCCATGCGCCGACCATGTCGTTCCCGGTGGCAGGCACCTTGATGATCGAGCCGACCGAAAGCGAATCCAAGGAAGAACTGGACCGCTTCTGCAATGCGATGATCGCCATCCGCGAAGAAATCCGCGCGGTGGAAAACGGCACACTGGACAAGGACGACAACCCACTGAAGAACGCGCCGCACACCGCTGCCGAACTGGTGAGCGAGTGGACGCACCCCTACACCCGCGAACAAGCGGTGTACCCGGTGCCTTCATTGATCGAAGGCAAGTACTGGCCGCCGGTGGGGCGTGTCGACAACGTGTTTGGCGATCGCAATCTGGTGTGTGCGTGCCCGTCGATCGAGAGCTACGCGTAACCTGAGGATGTACTCGGTGTAAATGTGGGAGCGGGCTTGCCCGCGAATGCGGTGGATCAGTCAGCAGGTGTATCAACTGAGAGACCGCTTTCGCGAGCAAGCCCGCTCCCACATTTGGCCGAGTACACCTGATAAATAATAAGAAACCGGAGAACAACTCATGTCTTTAAGCGTGTTCGACCTGTTCAAGATTGGCATCGGCCCCTCCAGCTCCCATACCGTCGGCCCGATGCGCGCCGCCGCTCGATTCGTCGAGGGCCTCAAGCGTGACAACCTGTTGGGCACCACCCTCAGCCTCAAGGTGGAGCTCTACGGATCGCTGGGCGCCACCGGCAAAGGCCACGGCAGCGACAAAGCCGTGTTGCTGGGCCTGGAAGGTGAACACCCGGACACCGTAAATACCGAAACCGTGGCTACCCGCCTGGCGCAGATGCGCAAGGATGGCCGCTTGAACCTGCTCGGCGAACACAGCATTGCGTTCAACGAGAAAGAACACTTGGCGATGATTCGCAAACCCCTCGCCTACCACCCCAATGGCATGATTTTCCGTGCCTTCGACGCCGCCAATATCCAGATCCGCAGCCGCGAGTACTACTCGGTGGGGGGTGGATTTGTGGTGGATGAAGACGCCGCCGGCGCCGACCGGATTGTCGAGGACGCCACACCGCTGACCTTCCCCTTCAAGCATGCCAAAGACCTTCTCGGCCATTGCACCACCTACGGGCTGTCCATCAGCCAGGTGATGATGACCAATGAGAGTGCCTGGCGCCCTGAAGCGGAAACCCGCGCCGGGCTGCTGAGAATCTGGCAGGTGATGCAGGACTGTGTGGACGCGGGCTGCCGCAACGAAGGGATTCTGCCTGGAGGTTTGAAGGTCAAGCGTCGCGCCGCCGCCCTGCATCGCCAGCTGTGCAAACACCCGGAGTCGGCGTTGCGCGACCCGCTGTCGGTACTCGATTGGGTCAACCTTTACGCCTTGGCGGTCAATGAAGAAAACGCCAACGGCGGCCGCGTGGTCACGGCGCCTACCAACGGAGCGGCGGGAATCGTGCCGGCGGTACTGCATTACTACATGCGCTTTATCCCCGGCGCTAACGAAGACGGTGTGGTGCGCTTTCTGCTCACCGCCGCCGCCATCGGCATTCTGTACAAGGAGAACGCATCGATCTCCGGCGCCGAAGTCGGCTGCCAGGGCGAAGTCGGCGTGGCCTGCTCCATGGCCGCCGGCGCACTGTGCGAAGTCTTGGGCGGCAGTGTTTCCCAGGTGGAAAACGCTGCCGAGATCGGTATGGAACACAACCTCGGCCTGACCTGCGACCCGATTGGCGGATTGGTCCAGGTGCCCTGCATCGAGCGCAATGCGATGGGCTCGGTCAAGGCGATCAACGCGGTGCGCATGGCCTTGCGCGGCGATGGGCAGCACTTCGTCTCGCTGGATAAAGTCATCCGCACCATGCGCCAGACCGGCGCCGACATGAAAAGCAAATACAAGGAAACCGCCCGTGGCGGTTTGGCGGTCAACATTATCGAGTGCTGACGCCTAACGGCGCGCCAGCACGTTTTTCAGGAGCTGAATATGTCCACCGAAACCCTGTTGAAAACCCCTCTGCATGCCCTGCACATCGAGCTGGGCGCGCGCATGGTGCCCTTCGCCGGCTACGACATGCCGGTGCAATACCCACTGGGCGTGATGAAGGAACACCTGCACACCCGTGATCAAGCCGGGCTGTTCGACGTGTCCCACATGGGCCAGATCCGCCTCACCGGCGCCAATGCCGCCAAGGCCCTGGAAACCCTGGTACCGGTCGACATCCTCGACCTGCCAGTCGGCATGCAGCGCTACGCGATGTTCACCAACGACCAGGGCGGCATCCTCGATGACCTGATGGTGGCCAACCTGGGTAACGACGAACTGTTCCTGGTGGTCAACGCCGCCTGCAAGGACCAGGACCTGGCGCACCTGCGCCAGCATATCGGCGACCAGTGCACCATCGAGCCGTTGTTCGAGGAGCGTGCATTGCTGGCCCTGCAGGGCCCGGCGGCGGTGAAAGTACTGGCGCGCCTGGCTCCTGAAGTCACCAAGATGACCTTCATGCAGTTCGCCACGCTGCGCCTGCTGGGCGTGGACTGCTATGTCAGCCGTTCGGGCTACACCGGTGAAGACGGCTTTGAAATTTCCGTACCCGCCGCCAATGCCGAAAGCCTCGCGCGAAGCCTGCTGGCCGAGACCGAAGTGCAGGCCATCGGCCTGGGCGCCCGCGATTCGTTGCGCCTGGAAGCCGGCCTGTGCCTGTACGGCCACGACATGAACACCGATACCACCCCGATCGAAGCCAGCCTGCTGTGGGCGATCTCCAAGGCGCGCCGTGCCGACGGTGCTCGTGCCGGTGGTTTCCCGGGTGCCGACACGATCTTCACCCAACAGCAAGCCGGTGTGAGCCGCAAACGTGTAGGCCTGTTGCCACAAGAGCGCACGCCGGTGCGCGAAGGTGCACAAATCGTCGACGCAGACGGCACCGTGATCGGCAGCGTGTGCAGCGGCGGCTTCGGCCCGACCCTTGGTGGCCCGCTGGCCATGGGTTACCTGGACAGCGCCTTTATCGCACTGGATACCGAAGTCTCTGCGCTGGTGCGTGGGAAAAAGGTGCCACTTCGTGTAAGTAAAATGCCATTTGTGCCGCAGCGTTACTACCGGGGCTGACTGACTGTTTCCATAAGTAACGCGATTGCGTTAACACGCACTAATTTGTAACGCAATCGCCATAAAACAGTGCACTCCCGATAGTCTTTTTTATAGGGGTCAACCTATAACAAGTGATCAACTCTATCGAATAAGTGGAATTCACAATATTCAACCAAGTGTCATAAGCCCAAGCAAAACCTGGGCTTTTGGCAGGGCTTGTTTTTTCTCCATTAGTTGGCGTAGAGTTTGCCCACTGTGTTTGCATGGGTCGCTTGGAACCTGGACCTGGGCAGTAGCTGAAGTAGTTGTGCTACAACCCGTTCGACGTCTCTTACTTTCCTGCAACCCAGCCCAGTACTCTTTCATGCGAAAGGGGCTGTCATTAATTTTTAGCGTCAAGGAAATAAGAAAATGGCTGAACGTCAGAGCGGTACCGTCAAGTGGTTTAACGACGAGAAAGGGTTTGGTTTTATCACTCCAGAAAGCGGTCCGGATCTGTTCGTGCATTTCCGCGCTATTCAGGGCAACGGCTTCAAGAGCCTGAAAGAAGGCCAGAAAGTGACATTCGTTGCTGTGCAAGGCCAAAAAGGCATGCAGGCCGACGAAGTACAAGCAGAAGGCTGATCCCTGCTGCGACAAAAAGCCCCTGATGGTGACATCAGGGGCTTTTTTATGTGCGTTTGCTCGTAAAATGGCTTTTTTCAGAAGAGAGCCCTGCCATGTCGAAACCCCTGCTGAGCCCCCAAGGCGAGTTCCCCGCCGTTGGCCTGGGCCGTCGTCTGGCAGCGATGTTCTATGACTTCCTGTTGTGCACCGCCCTGCTGATCGTCACGGCGTTCATCTACAAGCTGATCTGGATCGCGTTTGTTGGCGAGGCGAAGATGCGCACACTCACAGAATCCGGCGCGCTGGACGGCGACCCGCTGCTGTCGACGATTCTGTTGTTTGTGCTGTTTGGCTTCTTCGCCAAGTTCTGGACCCATTCCGGGCAGACCCTGGGCATGCAGGTGTGGGGCGTGCGCGTACAGAATGCCGATGGCTCAAGGATCAGCCTGTGGCAGGCGCTGTTGCGCTTTGTGGTGTCGATTGCGTCGTGGTTGTGCGTAGGGCTGGGGTTTATCTGGTCGCTGGTTGATAAGCGCAAACGCAGCTGGCATGACATCTATTCGGATACGCAACTGGTGCGGATCCCCAAGCAGAAAAAGTAATTGCCGACGACACAGATCAACTGTGGGCGCTGGCTTGCCAACTCCCACAGTTTGACAGTGTTCACAACGGGGTCAGGCGTTGCCGGCGAGCTTGAGACGTGCGGCCTGGGTGAAATCGAGCATTCGTTTGAGCGGGCGCACTGCATGCGGGATTACCGACGGCTCGACGAAGATCTCATTACTACCCTCGCGCAGGCACTGCAGCGTGCGTTCCAGCGTGTTCATCGCCATCCATGGGCAATGCGCGCAACTGCGGCACGCCGCGCCATTGCCAGCAGTAGGCGCTTCGACAAAGACCTTGTCCGGGCACAGCTGCTGCATCTTGTAGAAAATGCCGCGGTCGGTGGCGACGATGAAAGTCTTGTTCGGCAGGCGCTGAGCGGCGGCAATCAATTGGCTGGTCGAACCTACAGCGTCTGCCAATTCGATCACCGATGTCGGCGACTCGGGGTGCACCAGGATCGCGGCATCCGGGTACAGCGCCTTCATGTCTTCAAGCTGCTTGGACTTGAACTCTTCGTGGACGATGCAGGCACCGTCCCACAGCAGCATATCGGCACCGGTCTGACGCTGGATGTAGGTCCCCAGGTGCTTGTCAGGGCCCCAGATAATCGTCTCGCCGTTGTCCATCAGGCTTTCGACGATTTCCAGCGCGCAACTCGACGTCACCACCCAATCCGCCCGGGCTTTGACCGCCGCCGAGGTGTTGGCATACACCACCACGGTGCGCTCGGGATGCTGGTCGCAGAACGCCGAAAACTCCTCCACCGGGCAACCCAGGTCCAGGGAACACGTGGCTTCCAGGGTGGGCATGAGGATGCGTTTTTCGGGGGTGAGGATCTTGGCGGTCTCGCCCATGAAACGCACGCCAGCGACCAGGACGGTCTTGGCCGGGTGAGCGGCGCCGAAACGGGCCATTTCCAGGGAGTCGGAAACGCAGCCGCCGGTTTCTTCGGCCAGGGCCTGAATCACCGGATCACAGTAGAAGTGGGCAACCAGCACCGCGTCTTGAGCCTTGAGCTCGGCGGCGATGGCGGTACGCAGGCTCGCCTCTTCCTCGGCGCTGAGGGCCTTGGGCTGCTTGGCGTCGAGATGGGCTTGAACCAGAAGGCGTTCGGAAATTTGCGTCATGTTCGCAAGACCTGCAGGCGCAGTTGCGCGAAAGTCGAGTGTACCACCGGCTCTGGAGCCCTTCGGGCGCCGCCGGACGAAGTGATGGTGTTCATCAAGCACGGGTTAAGGTGAAGCTGCGCAAGGCTACAGAATATCCAAGGGTTTCAAAAGCCTAATCTGGTATTCGCCCGCCTGTTTGCCGGGCAAAAAAAGGGAGACCCCAGGGCTGGGGTCTCCCTTTTTCGCTCCCGGTATCAGCGCACCAATGCGGACGGCTCTTGCTGAAGCATCACCGAATCATGCATGTTCGCCAACGCATCCTTCAACGTGGACTCTTCCAACGCGTCCTTGGACTTCTTGCTGGCGTTGGCCGCGTATTCAAGCAGCACCAGGTAGTCGCGCTTGACCGCAGCCTGGGTCGGCACGTAGGTCTCGTCCACCAGCTTGCCCATCACGTACTTTTGCGTACGGGTGTTCTGGCTAGCCTCTTGCGATACCGAGGCATGGGTCAGCAGGCCATCCTTGTACGACAGATTGGCAGAACTGCTGGCCTTGTCCTGCACCTGCACGTAGAGATAGTTCTGTGACTCGGCGGTGCCGTCCAAAGCAGGCGCCTTACCGCCCTTGAGGCTCTTGTGGAAGCTCGCGGAGAGGCTCGACTGCTGGTCCTGGCTGACACTGCGGTCCAGCGCGGTACTTCCACCAACACGGGTCTTTTGCGACACCTCATAGGCAAAGCTGTCGACCTCGGAGGGGCGCATCGGGTTGGGCGAATCAGACGCCTGCTTGATCGACGCCTTGAAGTCAGCCAGGCCAGTGAGCAACCCCTGGTCGGTCGGGTTGCGCGTCAGCGCCTCTGGCAAAGAAACGCCCTGTGGATAATGACTGTTCATGGCGCTGAAGGCGTCCTTGAACATCGCCATCAACTCCGGCTTGGCGCTGCCGCGCGTCTGTGCCCGATCGAACTGGGTGAGGTAGCTTTGCAGGGCCTTGGCCTGCTGCTTGGCGTTGCCGAGGATAGCGGTGTTTTTCAGGTCGACCGCCAGGTTCAACTCACCGAGCGGACCACTCATGCGGGTGGTCCGGCTTTGACTGTCGGCGTGAAAGGCCAGGCTCAGGTCCTGACCGTCCAGGGATTTGAGCTTGGCGCTGAGGTCGACCGAGGCCAGCAACGTGGAATCAAACTGCGTCAGCTGACTCAGGTCGAGCTTCGGCGGCGTTGCGGTCAACCCATCCACGGCGGCCTGGAAAGCGCTGCCCAGCTTGCCAACAGCCGTGAGCTCCTCATCGCTCAAGGTGCCCCCCTCCACTGTCGCCTTCACCCCCAGGCCGTCGGTCTGGCTAGAGAGGCTGAAGGTCACGGTCTTGCCGCTGGCGGTCTTGATGCTGAGGCTGATCAGGTTGTCGGCCTTGGAGTGCAGCAGGCTCTGATCAACCCTGATTTCACCCGCGTTCGCCGCGCGGTCGGCACTCGCGAACATCACCGACTGGGAAATCCCTCCACCGCCCTTGGCGAACTGCGCAACCAGACCGGCGCCCAGGCCACTGAAACGATTGGCCGTCGATTGCGAATTGAAGTTGGCATTGAGGGACTTGCTGAGCGCATCCTGACGGTCGCTTTCCCAGGCGCGGACGGTCTCTTGACCCGGCAACTGCCCGCGACGGGAATAGGTGTCGGAAAGCGTATCGGAGACGACGTTGCCCAGGCTGACGACTGAAGATGGCCTCTTCAGGCTGACTTCAACGTTGTGCGTCAGGGTTGCCGCCGGCGTTTCCGTTGGCCGGGCGATAAGCGTGTTGGCGGTGCTGATAGGCGAAAGCGTAGTCATGACGATCCCTGTCTTGAACTGGATAATGTTCAATTTAACCAAGACTTCGATCGATTGACAGCACGCTGACAACAAAGAGCCATGCCAGAAGTTGCGTGGTGAGCCGATACCCCGCGCCGATGGCGGGGGGACCAGGTGTCATGCGAGTGCTGTTGCTCGGTGATCGAGCCCAGTCCACCACGTTGAGCGGTGAGATCGGACACGCCATCGTGGCGCCTGGCTATGGATCGGCTACAAAAAAGCCCCAGGCACTAGGTATGCCTGGGGCTTTCTCTGTATTCAAACAGGCAAAAAAAAACCCGGAAATCCTCACTTGCGTGGGCCTTCCGGATTTTCTAAACCGCCAAAAATGGTGGGTCGTGTGGGATTCGAACCTACGACCAATTGGTTAAAAGCCAACTGCTCTACCAACTGAGCTAACGACCCGCTGTGTGGTGGCGCGTATAATACTGATTTCTAAGGATTATTCAACACCTTATTTTAAATAAATCAGAAATAACGCGTTGGGTCAGTAATTCCGGCGGCTTGGAAGCCTTCTGCACGCAGTCGGCAGCTGTCGCATTTCCCACAAGCACGGCCGTCATCGTCTGCCTGATAGCAGGAAACAGTCAGCGAATAATCGACGCCAAGTCCTACACCAGCCTTCACGATATCGGCCTTGCTCAGGTTTTGCAGCGGCGCCAGGATGCGGAAGCCCTGCCCTTCTACACCGGCCTTGGTCGCCAGGTTGGCCATGCGTTCGAACGACTCGACGAACTCGGGGCGGCAGTCTGGGTAACCGGAGTAGTCCACCGCGTTGACGCCGATAAAGATGTCGCGAGCATTGAGCACTTCCGCCCAGCCCAGGGCCAGGGACAGGAACACCGTGTTACGGGCCGGCACGTAAGTCACCGGAATGCCTTCGCCGGGCGTTTCCGGTACATCGATGCTGCTGTCGGTCAGCGCGGAGCCGCCGATGCCGTTGAGGTTAAGGCCAATCACTTTATGCTCGACCACGCCCATCTCACGGGCGACACGGGCAGCGGCGTTCAGCTCGGCGCGGTGACGCTGGCCGTAGTCGAAGCTCATGGTGTAGCAGCTGTAGCCTTGCGCCTGGGCCATAGCCACCACGGTGGCGGAGTCGAGGCCGCCGGACAGCAGGATTACCGCGCGTTTTTGATCCAGTGTTTGTTCAGTCATGTCAGCGTCCTGGCTCGTCGTTCCAAAGGTATTTATGCAACTGCAATTGCAGGCGCACCGGTAGATTGTCCGCAACCACCCAATCGGCGAGGTCACGTGCGTTCAAGTCATGGTGACTTGGCGAGAACAGTACTTCGCCTGCGCGGCGGTCCAGCCCGTATTGAATCAGCTTGGAGTTCGCCCAGTCGTAGTCGTCGCGGGAACAGATGACGAACTTGACCTGGTCGTTGGCCGTGAGCAGCTCGATGTTCTCGTAGCGGTTACGATGCGCTTCCTTGGAGTCGGGGGTCTTGAGGTCGACCACGCGGCTTACGCGGGGGTCAACGGCAGAGATGTCCAGGGCGCCACTGGTCTCCAGGGAAACCTCGTAGCCGGCATCACACAGCTGCTTGAGCAACGGGATGGCATTGGGCTGGGCCAGCGGTTCGCCGCCGGTCACGCAGACGTAACGCGGCTTGTAGCCGGCAACCTGCTCCAGGATGTCATCGAGAGTACGCACCGTGCCGCCACTGAAGGCGTAGGCGCTGTCGCAGTATTGGCAACGCAGGGGGCAACCGGTCAGGCGCACAAAGACTGTGGGCAGGCCGGCCGTTCGCGTTTCACCCTGCAACGAGTAAAAGACTTCGGTAATACGTAATGTGTCTTGCATAGTCGCCACGGGCGTAACAGCTAAACAGGCTGTCCGCCTCCGTCAGGCACTTTAAGGGACCCCGCCAACGCGTAGACCCCGAAAAGCGTGTTTCATAAAAGGGCGTGGATTCTAACGAAAAAACCCGCGCCAGGCGCGGGTTTCTTCTCAACGGGCTGCATCGCTTACAAGCGCTGCAAATCCCGTTGGGCCAACTGGGCAGCGGAAGTCCCCGGATACTGGGCCACAACCTGCTGCAGAATGCCTTTGACCTTGTCGGTATGACCCAGGCGGCGTTCTACGTCAGCGAGTTTGTACAGCGAGTCCGGCACCTTGGCGTGCTTGGGATACAGCTGGCTGACCTTGGCAAATGCCTGGCCCGCGCCCTGCAGATCACCCTTGGCCAGGTTCACTTCGCCCAACCAGTATTGGGCGTTGCCCGCGTACTGGCTGTTTGGGTATTTGCGCAGGAAAGCGGTAAATGCCTGGCTGGCCTTATCGAAATCCTTGGCTTTGATCAGGTCGAAGGCTGCATCGTAATACAGCTTTTCTTTCGCCGGATCACCCGGTTCGCTGCTCGCGGCAGGGGCTTGGCTGGCAGCCGCCCCTGCTGCTGCACCACCGGCAGCAGCGCTTGGCGCGCCACCGGCAGAAGAATTATCAGGAGTTGCGGCAGGTTGAACGCCGGCTCCAATGCGTCGATCAAGATCCTGGTAACGCTCCAGGCCTTCTTGCTTCAGCTGGTTCACTTGGTTCTGCAGTACTTCAATGGCGCCTTGTTGCTGCGCGATTTGATCCTGCATGCGTTGCAGCTGGTTGAACAGTTCGCCCTGTGCCGAGGGAGCGGACGTAGCCGCTCCCCCCGCATAGGCGCCGTTCGTGCCATAACCCGCTGGCGGATAACTGCTCCCGCTATTGTTATAGCCAGAGTTGCTATCTTCCACAGGAACCGCAGCCCACACCGCAAGCGGCGCGAGGCTGAGAGCCAATACAGTTAGAGCACGACGGCACGTTCGCATGACGAATTACTTACGCAGTTCGACGCGACGGTTTTGAGCCCAGGACTGCTCGTCGTGGCCAGTAGCAACTGGACGCTCTTTACCGTAGGAAACCAGTTCCAGTTGGCCTGGAGCAACACCTTGCAGTACCAGGTAGCGCTGAACGGCTTTCGCACGACGCTCGCCCAGTGCCATGTTGTACTCACGAGTACCACGTTCGTCAGTGTTACCTTCCAGAACAACGCGAGCGCCGTTAGCTTTCAGGTCCTTCGCGTGAACGTCCAGAGCGCGCATGGCTTCTGGCTTCAGGTCCGAACTGTCGTATTCGAAGTAGAAAGTGGTGATAGCGCGCAGAGCAGCTTCTTCGCTCAGGGAGCCGTCAACCGCACCAGTGTTAGCGCCGTAACCAGCGTTTGGATCAACAGCTGCGCCTTCACCGGCATTGTCGCCGCCTTTAGACGAGCAACCAACGGCTACGGACAGAGCCAGAGCCAGAGCAGCAAACTTACCAAACTTCAGCATTTCCATCGTGAAACTCCTAATGAACCCCAGTGTGTTAAGCAAATCTTTTTGTAGCGCCGCGTCAGTTCAGGTAAGGGGACCAGGATGGTTCTCTGACTTCGCCTTGTGCGGTAGGAAGTGGGAGCCTTACGCGTCCATTAATGGACACGAGCATCAAGACTCCCCGGCCCTGCTGGCGGGTGGCGTAGATTACCATGGTGCCGTTGGGCGCAACAGTGGCTGACTCATCAAGGTTGGTATCTGTGAGGATTTTTACGGTGCCACGCTGCAAATCCTGGGCCGCAACCCGGAAATTAGTGAAACCATCCTGACGGTGAATCATCACCAACGTCTTTTCATCTGCCGACAGTTTAGGGTTGGCGTTGTAGTTACCGATGAAAGTAACGCGCTCTGCACCACCACCATTCACATTCGCCTTGTAGACCTGAGGCTTGCCGCCCCGATCAGAGGTGAAGTAGATGGTCGAACCATCCTTGCCCCAGAACGGCTCGGTGTTGATGCCAGGGCCACTGGTTACGCGGGAGATCTGGCGCGAAGCCATGTTCATCACGTAGATGTCCGGGTTGCCATCCTTGGACAGCACGAATGCCAGGCGCGAGCCATCCGGCGACCAGGCCGGTGCACCGTTGAGGCCTTCGAAGTTGGTGATCTGCTCACGACGGCCAGTATCGATGTGCTGGACGAAGATACGCGGACGCTTCTGTTCGAAGGACACATAGGCAATACGCTTGCCGTCCGGCGCGAAGCGCGGCGACAGGATGGGCTCACGGGATTGCAGCAAGGTCACAGCCCGTGCACCGTCGTAGTCCGAACGCTGCAAAGTGTAACGAGTGTTGTCTACGGAGAAACGTTCAGCCGTTACGTACAGCAGACGCGTCGAGAAAGCACCCTTGATACCGGTGAGCTTCTCAAACGACTGGTCCGAAATGTAGTGGGCCATGTCGCGGATCTGCTCGGCAGTACCCGACACGCTACCGGTCAGCACTTGCTGCTCGGTCGCCACGTTGAACAAGGTGTAGGTGATTTGCAGACGACCACCGGCCGGCGTGATGTTGCCGACCATCAGGTACTGTGCGCCCACCGCTTTCCAGTCACGGAACACGACTTCGCTGGCCTGGTTCGGCTGGCTGATCATGTTGCCTTTTGGAATCGGTGCGTAGTAGCCGGAGTTGCGCAGGTCGTCGCTGACGATCTGGGCCATGTCGTCCGGCAGCACGCTGCCGCCCTGCCAGCCGAACGGTACTACCGCGATAGGGGTGGCCCGATCGCTACCGCTGGTAACCAGAATGTTCTTTTCATCCGCCGCCGCTATCCCTGCCATACAGCAAATAACGACAAGCATTCCTCGAAGAAGGTTTCTCACAAGGCTAGATCCTCAGGTGTGAATGTCATCTTGAATGAACGATAGGGAGCGAAGTCGCTTGGTTTCATTCCCTGCATCTCGGTCAACCGGCCAATGTTCTTGACCGCGGCAACCGCCGAACTGTCGAACGAACCGTCACCACTGGACTTGGACACGCTGACCGAAGTCACCGTACCGTCCGGCAACATGCCGATCTGCAGCACTACTGTCATGCCTTTGCGTGCCGAAGGTGGACGTGTCCAACCCTCTGCTGCGCGCGCCCGAATCAGGTCGTCGAAACTGCCCGCGACTTCATCGCCACGTTCATCGGCCAAGGCTTGCTGACGCTGCGGCGTGTCGGAGAGCAAGTCTGCCAAGGCCTGGGCCTTTTTCTCTTCGGCGGATTTGCGCGCTGCTTCCTGGGCCTTTTTCTTGCTGGCATCGGCGGCAGCTTTCTTCTTCGCGTCGTCGGCGACTTTTTTCTTCGCCTCGTCTGCTTCAGCTTTTTTCTTGGCGTCTTCGGCGGCTTTCTTCTTCGCGTCTTCGACTATTTTCTTCTTGGCGTCTTCAGCGGCCTTTTTCTTGGCCTCTTCTTCAGCCGCTTTTTTGGCTTCTTCTTCAGACTTCTTCTTGGCTATATCAGCCAATTGTTTCTCTTCGGCCTTTTTGGCTTCGGCAGCTTTCTCGGCTTTCTTGGCTTCATCGGCCTTTTTCGCCTCGTCCGCTTTCTTAGCTTCATCAGCCTTTTTCGATTCCTCGGCCTTTTGAGCCGCCTCTTCTTTCTTTTGTTCCGCAGCAGCCTTCACCGCTTCCTGCTCGACCTTCTTCTGTTCCATCTGTTCGACTTCAGTCTGGCGCGCGGCCGACTTCTGGGCCTCACCCGCAATCTTCTGATTGGTCTGGGTGGTGGCCTGACTTTTCGATTTCAGCTGATACAGGGTCGCCTGCACGATCGGCTTGGCTGGCGGCAGGTCCGGGGTCATGGCAAAGCTGACGAACAGCATGCCAAACACCAGGACGTGCAGGGCAATTGCCCAGACGCTAGGCCAGAAGTAGCTTTCCGAGGCGGACGGCTCTCGCTGTTGCTGCATCAGGGCGCCTCGGTAATCAAGCCAACGTTGCCCACGCCGGCCTTTTGCAGCCCGCCCATGGCGCCCATGACGGAGCCGTAGTCGACCGCCTTGTCACCGCGGATGAAGACCTGGGTGTGCTTGCCGCCTTCATTGCCGGAGCGAATGATCTTGGTCACCGCGTCGGTCATCGCCGGCAAGGTCAAGGCCTTGTCCTGTTGCTTCTGCGTGTCGACTTCGCTGCCAAGGTTCCAGTAATAGGTCTTGTCGGACTTGATCGAAATGGTCAGCACCTGGGTGTTGTTGTCCTGTGGCAAGGCTTCGCTGGAAACCTTGGGCAGGTCAACCTTCACACCCTGATTGAGCATCGGCGCGGTCACCATGAAGATAACCAGCAGCACCAGCATCACGTCGATGTAAGGCACTACGTTCATCTCGGCGACCGGCTTGCGCTTGGTTCGAGCTCGAGTGATTAAAGCCATCGTGAGATACCTGCTTATTCTTCGCTGGTGTGCACTTTACGGTGCAGGATCGCCTGGAATTCATCGGCGAAGGTGTAGTAACGGCCAATCAGGTTCTCGCCGCGAGCAGCAAAACGGTTGTAGGCGATGACGGCCGGGATCGCAGCGAACAGGCCGATCGCGGTGGCGATCAGGGCTTCGGCGATACCCGGGGCCACGGTGGCCAGCGTCGCTTGCTGGGCCTGGGCGAGGCCGCGGAAGGAGTTCATGATGCCCCATACGGTACCGAACAGGCCGATGTACGGGCTGACTGAACCCACGGTGGCGAGGAACGGCAAGCTTTGCTCAAGCTTCTCTTCTTCACGGGAAATGGCGACGCGCATGGCACGGGCCACGCCTTCCATCACGGCTTCCGGGTCAACGCCTGGCTGCTGGCGCAGACGGGAGAATTCCTTGAAGCCGGCGCGGAAGATCTGCTCGACGCCCGAATCCGGGTCCGGGTTGCTGCCCGCCTGACGGTACAGCTTGGACAGGTCGATACCCGACCAGAAGCGCTCTTCAAAGCTCTCCAGGGCACGTCGACCAGCACGCAGCAGGTTGCTGCGCTGAAAAATCATGACCCAAGAGGTAACCGATGCGGCTACCAGGGTCAGCATGACCAGTTGAACCACGACACTGGCATTGCTGACCAGGCTCCACATGGAGGAATGGTCGACGACGGTAGGTTCCACGCTAAATCTCCTGCTTTGATTGTTTACCCGCGCCGCTTACGTCGGCAAAGGCCGAACGTAGAGCTTCGGGAATGGCCCGGGGTTTCAAACTATTGGTGCGCACACAAGCCACCAGGAACTGCCCCTCACAGAGCAGCGTTGCATCCGTTGCCCGCCTGACCTGCTGCTTGAAACGCAGGCTGACACGGTTCAATTCGATTACTTCAGCGCTGACCAACAACTCGTCGTCCAGCCGCGCCGGCGCGTGATACCGCGCCTCGCTGGAATGCACGACGAATAACAGGTCCTCCCCTGCCAGCTGGGATTGGGCAAAGCCCAGCTCCCGTAGCCGCTCGGTTCGAGCCCGCTCCATGAACTTGAGGTAGTTGACGTAATACACGATGCCGCCGGCATCGGTGTCCTCGTAATAAACGCGACAGCGATGTGCGAACGACTGATCCCCGTTTTGCGCGCGCATACTCTAGTGCTTACTCCTCAGGTTGCCAATCCGGCTGGGCAACTGTTTTTTCGTTGTCTGAAACTTTTCTACTGACTGAATGACGACACCAGCCACTAGGACAGCACAAACCTAGGATAAATCGTCTGGCGTGAAGCTTTTAATCGTCCACTGCATCGAGGAATTCGTCTACTACAGGCATTTCGCCCAATCGTGACGGAATGTTTAACCCGAAGTGCAGATAGGCGTGGCGCGTGACGACTCGCCCCCTCGGGGTACGCATGATGTAACCCTGCTGGATCAGATACGGTTCCAGCACATCCTCGATGGTATGGCGCTCCTCACTGATGGCCGCCGCCAGGCTATCGACCCCCACCGGCCCTCCGTCGAACTTCTCGATCATGGTCAAGAGTAGACGCCGATCCTGGTGATCGAAGCCATGCTCATCCACATCCAAAAGGTTCAAGGCCAGGTCGGCCACGGCCTTGGTGATATGTCCCTTGGCCCGCACCTCGGCAAAGTCGCGCACGCGACGCAGCAAACGGTTGGCAATACGTGGCGTACCGCGGGCCCGGCGGGCGATTTCAAACGCGCCCTCAGGGTCCAGCGGCAAGCCGAGAATACTGGCCGAACGGCTGACGATGGTCGCAAGGTCCGCAGTGCTATAGAACTCTAGACGTTGAACAATGCCGAAACGGTCTCGCAGCGGGTTGGTCAACATGCCCGCGCGGGTGGTGGCGCCCACCAGCGTGAACGGTGGCAGGTCGAGCTTGATAGACCGGGCCGCAGGCCCTTCACCGATCATGATGTCGAGCTGGAAGTCCTCCATTGCCGGGTACAACACTTCCTCGACGATCGGCGAGAGTCGGTGGATCTCGTCAATAAACAGCACATCGTGGGGTTCAAGGTTGGTCAGCAACGCCGCCAGATCACCCGGACGCTCCAGCACCGGGCCGGAGGTGGACTTGATCGACACGCCCATTTCCTGGGCGATGATATTGGCCAGCGTCGTTTTACCCAACCCCGGCGGACCGAAGATCAGCGTGTGGTCCAGGGACTCACTGCGCCCGCGCGCAGCCTGGATGAACAACTCCATCTGCTCGCGCACGGTGGGCTGGCCGATGTATTCGGCCAGGCTCAGGGGGCGGATAGCGCGGTCCTGGACCTCTTCACGGTCGCGCGGGCCAGTGGCTGCAATCAGACGATCAGCTTCAATCACTTAAATCATTCCCTTCAGGGCGCGGCGGATCATGTCTTCGGCACTCAGGTTCTTGTCCTTGATGGCCGACACCGCCTTGCTGGCTTCCTGCGGCTTGTAGCCCAAGGAAATCAGCGCGTTGACGGCATCGCTTTCGGCGCTGGCGACCTGCGCCGCCGGCATATCCGGCTGGTTTGGCACCAGGGCAAACATGCTCGGCACCACTTCCCAAGCCTTGAAGCGGTCCTTGAGCTCCACCAGCAGGCGCTCAGCGGTCTTCTTGCCGACGCCCGGCACCTTGGTCAGCGCGGAGGTGTCCTGGGCCGAAACGGCGCGCACCAGTTCATCCACTTCCAGGCTCGACATCAAGGCCAGGGCCAGTTTCGGGCCCACCCCGTTGAGGCGGATCAGTTCACGGAAGAAGTCGCGGTCGCGTTTGCCGATGAAACCATAGAGTAGTTGTGCGTCTTCGCGCACCACCAGGTGGGTGTGCAGGGTAATCGGCTCACCGACCGACGGTAGGCGATACAGGGTGGTCATGGGCACTTCCAGCTCATACCCCAGCCCATTCACATCCAGAATCAGGTGCGGCGGCTGTTTCTCAGCCAGGGTGCCGCGCAAGCGTCCAATCACGGTTCAGATCCTTAAAGCTTGGGGTCAGATCAAGGCCTGACCGGAAATTACGATTGCGCTGATGCTATCAGAGACGCAGGCGCCCGCCACGACTGCGTGCCGTACCCAGGCCATGGGGCAGCAGACTGGAGCGGGTGTGGGCATGGCAAATGGCGATGGCCAGGGCGTCGGAGGCGTCGATCTGCGGTTTTGAGGTGAGCTTGAGCATGTGCATGACCATCATCTGCACCTGCTCTTTATTGGCTGCGCCGGTACCGACAACCGCCTGTTTGACCTGGGTCGCGGTGTATTCGGCGATCTCCATGCCCTCCTCGGCACCCGCCACGATCGCAGCACCACGGGCCTGGCCAAGCTTCAATGCCGAGTCGGCATTCTTGGCCATGAACACCTTTTCGATGCCCATGGTAACCGGGCCATAGGTCTGGATGACTTCGCGTACGCCGCGATAGACGATCTGCAAGCGGTCGGCCAATTCACCCGCGCCGGTGCGGATGCAGCCCGAGGCGACGTAGACACAGCCGCGCGGGGTCTGTTGCACCACGCCAAAACCGGTAATGCGCGAACCGGGGTCGATACCTAGGATTAAAGTCATAACGCCTGCAGTTCTGTGGATACACATAGATCCAATGTGGGAGCGGGCTTGCTTGCGAATACGGTGTGTCAGTCACCTGATGCATCGACTGAAAGTCCGCTTTCGCGAGCAAGCCCGCTCCCACACTGGATTTTCATCGTTCTTAGGTGAGCTGTTCGGCCACTTCTTCCGGGATGTCGGCGTTGGAATACACGTTTTGCACATCATCCAGGTCTTCAAGCATATCCAGCATCTTCAGCACTTTCTGCGCACCGTCCAGGTCCAGTTCGGCACTGGTGGTCGGCAGCATCACGATTTCCGCGTCGGTGCCTTTGAAACCCGCCGCTTCCAGCGCGTTGCGCACGGCATAGAAACCAGCAAACGAAGTGAACACGTCAATGGAGCCATCTTCGTTAGTCACTACGTCGTCGGCATCCGCCTCCATGGCGGCTTCCATCAGCGCGTCTTCATCGGTGCCTGGGGCGAAGGTGATCTGCCCTTTGCGCTCGAACAGGTAAGCCACCGAACCGTCGGTACCGAGGTTGCCACCGCACTTGCTGAACGCATGGCGCACGGCTGCCGCGGTGCGGTTGCGGTTGTCGGTCATGCACTCGACCATCACCGCCACGCCGCCCGGGCCGTAGCCTTCGTAGCTCAGCTCGACCATGTCGTCGGTATCGGCAGCACCGGCGCCACGGGCCACGGCGCGATCGATGATGTCGCGGCTCATGTTGGCGCCAAGGGCCTTGTCCAGCGCCAGACGCAGACGCGGGTTGGAGCCTGGATCACCCCCGCCCTGCCGGGCGGCGACGGTCAGCTCGCGGATCCACTTGGTGAAGATCTTGCCTTTCTTGGCATCCTGACGCTCTTTGCGGTGCTTGATGTTCGCCCACTTGGAATGGCCAGCCATAACACAACTCCGAAATTCTGTAGAAACCTTGATCAACCCCGCCCTGGGCGGGAGGTAGTCCTTTAACGCAAAGGCGCATCCGAAGATGCGCCTTTTTAGACTGCGTAAACCTCAGTGCGCTTTCACGCAGCAGCCTTACTCAGCCTTCGGCGTCTCGCGCAGGCGGATGTGCAGCTCGCGCAGTGCCTTGGCATCCACCACACCTGGAGCCTGGGTCATGACGTCCGCAGCGCTCTGGGTTTTCGGGAAGGCGATCACTTCACGGATCGACTGGGCGCCGGTCATCAGCATCACCAGACGGTCCAGGCCGAACGCCAGGCCACCGTGCGGCGGCGCGCCGTATTTCAGGGCGTCGAGCAGGAAGCCGAACTTCTCTTCCTGTTCCGCTTCGTTGATGCCCAACAGGCGGAATACCGCTTGTTGCATCTCCTTGCGGTGGATACGGATCGAACCGCCACCCAACTCGGTGCCGTTGAGCACCATGTCGTAGGCGCGGGACAGAGCGCCAGCCGGGTTGGCTTCCAGCTCAGCCGGGGAGCACTTCGGCGCGGTGAACGGGTGGTGCAAGGCGCTGAAGCTGCCGTCGTCGTTCTCTTCGAACATCGGGAAGTCAACGACCCACATCGGGGCCCACTCACAGGTCAGCAGGTTCAGGTCGTGACCCAGCTTGATCCGCAGCGCGCCCAGGGCCTCGCTGACGATCTTGGCCTTGTCGGCGCCGAAGAACACGATGTCGCCGTCGACTGCACCGACGCGGTCGAGGATCGCGTTCAGGTTGTCGAGTGGAATGTTTTTAACGATCGGTGATTGCAGGCCATCAACACCGTTGGCGCGCTCGTTGACCTTGATGTACGCCAGGCCTTTGGCACCGTAGATACCGACGAACTTGGTGTAGTCGTCGATCTGCTTGCGCGGCATGCTCGCGCCGCCAGGCACGCGCAGGGCGGCGATGCGGCATTTCGGATCGTTGGCCGGGCCGCTGAATACCTTGAAGTCGACTTCTTTGAGCTGGTCGGCCACGTCCACCAGTTCCAGCGGGTTACGCAGGTCGGGTTTGTCGGAACCGTAGCGGCGCATGGCTTCTTCGAAGGTCATGTGCGGGAAGTCGCCGAATTCCAGGTCCAGCACTTCCTTGAACAGGTTGCGGATCATCTGCTCGGTCAGGCCCATGATCTCTTTTTCATCGAGGAAGCTGGTCTCGATGTCGATCTGGGTGAATTCCGGCTGGCGGTCGGCGCGCAGGTCTTCGTCACGGAAGCATTTGGCGATCTGGTAGTAACGGTCGAAGCCGGCCACCATCAGCAGTTGCTTGAACAGCTGCGGCGATTGCGGCAGGGCGAAGAACGAACCGGCGTGGGTACGGCTCGGCACCAGGTAGTCACGCGCGCCTTCAGGGGTGGCCCGGGTCAGGATCGGCGTTTCAACGTCCAGGAAGCCGTTTTCGTCGAGGAAGCGGCGGATGCTGGTGGTCATGCGCGAGCGCAGGCGCAGCTTCTCGGCCATTTCCGGACGACGCAGGTCCAGGAAGCGGTAGCGCAGGCGGGTTTCTTCGCCCACGTCGGAGTATTCGTTGAGTGGGAACGGCGGGGTTTCCGATTCGTTCAGCACTTCCAATTCATAGCCCAGCACTTCGATGCCGCCGGACGCCATGTTCTTGTTCACGGCACCGGCCGGACGCAGACGTACCTTGCCGGTGATCTTCACGACGTATTCGCTGCGCACGCGGTCGGCAGCGGCGAAGCTTTCGGCACGATCCGGGTCGAACACCACCTGGGCCAGACCATCACGATCACGGATGTCGAGGAAGATCACCCCGCCGTGGTCGCGGCGACGGTGAACCCATCCGCAAAGGGTGATTTCCTGACCTTCCAGGGTCTCGTTCAGTTGGCCGCAATAGTGGCTGCGCATCATGGTAGTGGTTTCACTTCTCGTAATTCGAAATTCGGTGGAGGCTTGCCTCGTCACCGTACATTAAAGCAGGGGACGGATAATGCAGGAGCCTGCGCGTAGAGTTCAACTCAGTCTGCTTTGTCGCCGCCCGCCAGGTTCTTCTTCGAGCCGGTCTTGAAATCGGTCTCGTACCAGCCGCTGCCGCTCAGGCGGAAGCCTGGCATGGACAACATTTTCTTGAGCTCCGGCGCTTGGCAGGCCGGGCAATCGACCAGCGGCGCGGCGCTGATCTTCTGAATGGCTTCCAACTGATGACCACAGGAAGCACATTGATAGTCGTACATGGGCATGGCGATGTCTCGGCGATCAGAACGTTACTGCGCCACGCCTGCTACGAGATAACCCCGGCACGCGCAGCAAAGCGCGGGATTATATCTGGTAAATCGAGGCAGCGCAGCCGGCTTTCTGCCCAGGGGCCACCCCCACCTTGAAGAAGGGCCGACCCCGAAGCCGGGTGATTACGACGCTTCAACACGCTCTTTCAGGGCGTGAACCACACACACCACCCTGACCAACCCACTGAAGTTCTTCACGCCGCCATGACGCAAGTGCACTTCCCGATCCACATAGGACAGCAACGCACTGACCGAGCAGGCGTTGATCCTGGCGATTTCCGTGAGGATATTCCAATAGATCTGCTCCAGCCGCAGGCACGTGGAAAACCCATTGAGCCTCACCGACCGGGACAGTGGCTTGGCCAATCCCATGTCGAACCCTTTTACAAAGGGGTCGACCTTTACCTTATGAAAACCACCGTTTTCCATGACTCCATTACCCACTCCGCGTGACATACACCTGACACTCCATTGCCAAACAGCCGCCCATGGGTTGTCCCATTGGGCAATGGCCTTATCAAACAGCAGGCAGAGTGCAGCAGCCAGAAGACGCGACGTTGATAGGCGTAGGACAACGCCAGGAAATGCGTGGAAACAAGCGAGCGGCGCCGGGAAGGCGCCGCCCAGGGCAGTGGTTTACTGACTTTCGAGGAGGGAACGCAGCATCCACGCCGTTTTCTCGTGAACCTGCATGCGCTGGGTCAACAGGTCGGCCGTCGGCTCATCGCTGACCTTGTCGAGCAGCGGGAAGATGCCGCGCGCAGTCCGAGTGACCGCCTCCTGGCCTTCTACCAGTTGCTTGATCATGTCTTCAGCACTCGGCACGCCTTCTTCTTCCTTGATGGAAGAAAGACGGGCGTAGATGGAGTAGGCACCTGGTGCCGGGAAACCCAACGCACGGATACGCTCGGCAATGGAGTCCACAGCCAACGCCAGCTCGTTGTACTGCTCTTCGAACATCAAGTGCAGCGTGCGGAACATCGGCCCCGTGACGTTCCAATGGAAGTTATGGGTCTTCAGGTACAGTACATAGGTATCGGAAAGCAGTCGCGAAAGCCCATCGACGATGGATTTACGATCTTCTTCACTGATACCGATATCGATTGCCATGTTTATCCCCTTCAATTGACAAGCATTCATTGATCAGGTGCAGGACCACTCTAGCAAGTGTGCCGTGGATCCGCAGCCCGGCGCGGCAAATCGCCCCGCCTTGGCCTGCCAACACGACACAATCCAAGCCTTCGGTCCACGCGGAAAATGTCCGAACAGGCCGTTTGAAAAGCCCCCACGTGTCTAGGACAAGCGTTTGACGCAGAAATGCCGTCGTCCTTGCAACAGCCCGAAATGCTTGATTTGAGTAGGCACAGCCTTTGCTGTTAAATAGGCTGCGTGTCGTCGCCGTTACTTTCTGCGGCAGCGACATAGGCTGATACCCCGCGCACGTGCCCAACGCCTCCCATTGTTCAGAAGCGAACCGTGCCAGTCAGCTCTTCCTTGTGATCCGTCTTAACGTGAGTTAATCAAAATGTTGAAAATCGTCCACCTGCTAACGGGCGTTGCAGCTTTGCTGCTGTCCTTTATCCCGAGCCTGCAGCCTGAAAGCCTGCCGTATCTGGAACAAAACGACGCTCTGTACCTGGCCTTGTTCGGCCTTCTTAACCTGACGCTGGCACCGGTGATCCCTTACTGGAACAAAGGCACGCGTCATCAACTGCAAAACCTGGTCAGCGCGCTGCTGGTGCTGACTGTTGTCGTACAAACCCTCACCCTCCTGGCACCTATGCCTGAAGTCGGTGGCCACCCGGCCATCCTGCTCAGCCTGGTGATTGCTGTGGTCGCCATTGTTCTTCACCTGGCCATCAGCTTCTACCGTTCGTCCCCTGCGGCCTCGTCGCAAACCTACGACATGACCAATCGGGATACCGGTACCGTCAAGTGGTTCAACACGTCCAAAGGCTTCGGCTTTATTTCCCGCGATTCGGGCGACGATATCTTCGTCCACTTCCGGGCTATTCGCGGCGAAGGCCATCGTGTCCTGGTGGAAGGCCAGCGCGTGGAGTTTTCCGTCATGAATCGCGACAAAGGCCTGCAGGCTGAAGACGTGATCGCTGCACTGCCGCGTCGCTGATACCCGCCTTCGCAGCAAAAAAAACCGCGATCCAGCTCAGCTGGGTCGCGGTTTTTTTATGCATGCCTATTAATAGTGAGGCGGCGGCGCTTCTTCTTCGGACGTTTCGAACTGACCGCCCATTTCTTCCTGGCGCTTGAGCAGCGCGGTCATCTGCAGTTGCAGGCGCTCGACGGCCCGCTGCTGGGTGACAAGGATGTCATTGAGGGTCTCGATGGTGTCGTCCTGGAAAGCCAGGCGGCTTTCCAGATCGTTGACGCGGTCTTGCAGATCCATGATTCAACCCTGGGTAAAGACGAAGTCGGCGGGCAACAGCGCGCGCAGGCGAGCACGGACAGTTGCCACTTGCTCATCGGTATACGGCAGCGCCGGATGTTTGCCCCATACCGGCGCCGGCCAGGCGGCATCATCACGTTTGCGCACGATCACGTGCACGTGCAACTGGCTGACTACATTGCCCAGGGCACCGATGTTCATTTTGTCGGCGCAAAAGCCTTCATTCAGCATCTGGGCCAAGGTAGTGGTTTCTTGCCACAAGCGCTGCTGGTCCGCGACATCCAGTTGAAACACTTCACTGATACCGTTGATTCGCGGCACCAGAATGAACCAGGGGTAGTTCGAGTCATTGGACAGCAGCAGGCGGCACAGGGGGAAATCCCCGATAACCAATGTGTCTTGTTGAAGGCGTTGATCTAAAGCGAACACTGCAGGCACTCCGTTCGGCAGGTCAGGTTCAAGGTCCCCAGCATACCCGCGAATCGCTATCGCTTCACGCCGACCAATGCGCTCCCAGCCAAGGCGTGGAGAAAAAAAGCGCACCATTTCGAGCCAAACGGATTTTTCGACTACGCTCAATTACCAATCCTGAGGCGATTGACCCACCGTTGATCACCGCATTGGGACGAGAGCCCCCGATGCAGAGGCCTCACAAAACAAGGCATTGAGCCATCATCCATCGCCTGAGGCATCAGAGGGCATGCACCAAAATGACCCAACCACGCCTCAAAGAGATCCGCCGACTACCCACTGATTGGGGTGAACGGGTAACGTTTTTCGCAGATACGGAATTTAGGCTCCCCTTGAGCAAGGCAGAGCACGCGCGTCAAGGCCAAACCATTCGGCGTAAAAACCCCGTGTTTATGCGGTTTTCACGAAGCGGTAACGTTTTTCACGAAAAAATGACATTCGATTTACGGTTTGGGCACGCTTGCTGCATTCATCCGCCTATCGTCGGCAACGGCACCGGAACGGAAGCAGGTGTTTCGCGATGAAAACAGCAGCGGTTCAATGCGCACCAAGGAAGATTCCAAACCCTGGAATAAATCCTGGAAAGTAACGTTTTTTGCGTTCTTTTAACGGCTTGGAAACAGTATTGAAGTTGTCAGCCTCGTTACAGTGAGGCTGTGAATTTGCGACATGGATCTAGCAATCTACGACAAGCTCGTAAAGAAGCTGAAAGGAAAGTTGGGCAAGTATCGCCAATATTGTCAGCGTGATATAACTTTGCGCCGACACAAAAAGAAAGAGCCGCCCAGACAAAAATATAGGTGGGACGGCAGTACTCTTCCTAAAACCAAAGGAGCAAATCACGATGCGCGTGATGAAGTGGAGCATGATCGCCCTGGCTGTTTCAGCAGGCACTACGCAGTTCGCAATGGCGTCCGCCCAAAGCGATTCCAAAGGCTTTGTTGAAGACAGCACTTTCAGCATTAATACTCGCGCTCTGTACTTCAGCCGCGACTTCCGTAACAACCCGTCGGGCCCAGGCTCCCAGAGCCGTGCCGAAGAAACCGGCCTGGGCTTCAACGCCCTCTACCAATCGGGCTTCACCCAAGGCACCATCGGTGTCGGTGTTGACGTGATCGGCCTGCTGGGCGTCAAGCTCGACAGTGGCAAGGGTCGTGCCGGTACCGGTCTGTTCCCAACCGGTTCCGACGGTCGTTCGCAAGATGACTACTCCAAAGGCGGCGGCGCGGTTAAATTCCGTATCTCCGATACTGTGCTGAAAGTGGGTGACCAATACACCACAGCCCCAGTATTCGCCTCCGACGACAGCCGTTTGCTGCCAGAGCTGCCGCAGGGTATCTCGATCACCAGCAACGAGATCAAGGGCCTGAAGCTCGAAGGCGGTCACTTCACTTCCAGCGTCGCGCAGAACCAGACCTACCATGACAGCCTGGGCCTGACCAAAACCGACTTCGTCGGCGGTGTCTACTCCTTCACCCCCGAGTTCACCGGTAGCCTGTACTACGCAAAAACTGAAGATTATTTCCGTAAGTACTACAGCAACCTGAACTGGACCCACGCGCTGAGTGACGACCAGTCGTTTGCCTTGGACTTCAACATCTACGACACCAAGAGCGACGGCGAAGGCCTGCAACGTGCTTACAAAGACAACGGTCTGCCGTTCGCAGAACGCACCAAGCTCGACAACCGTGCGTTCAGCTTGCAGGGTGCCTACACCATCGGCGCTCACACCTTCACCCTGGCAGCCCAGAAAGTTACCGGTGACGGCGACTACGGCTACGGCGTAGACGGCGGCGGCACAGTGTTCCTGGCCAACTCCATCGCCCGTTCCGACTTCAACGCCGAAGGCGAGAAGTCTTACCAGGCGCGTTATGACATCAACATGGCTACCTTCGGCATTCCTGGTCTGAGCTTCATGACTCGTTACGTGACCGGTAGCGGCGCCAACACCGCCACCACCTCGAACGGTAAAGAGTGGGAACGCGACATCGAAGCCAAGTACGTGATCCAGAGCGGACCGGCTAAAGACCTGAGCTTGCGTCTGCGTCAAGCCACTTATCGCTCCGGCGATGGCGTGTACTACGGTTCGCCTTCGATCGACGAACTGCGTCTGATCGCGAACTACCCGCTGAACATCCTGTAATTGACAGTTTTATTACAGCGATGACTTAAGGCTACGGCCTTAAACAAAAAGCCGCTCCCTTGTTTAACAACGGAGCGGCTTTTTAATGGCTGTAATGTTTCAGCAGGAAATAACTAGCAAGCTAACTAACGAGATTAACGCTTGCGTCCTGAACCTGACCTAACGGCCAAGTTCACGACCAATACTTCACATTACTTGGCAACTGTTTCCTGCATCACACGAATAACCCGCTGCGGAAACGGAATATCAATCCCCGCCGCTTTCAAACGGTCACGTGCCAGTTCGTTCAGCATGAACACTACATCCCAATAATCCGCGGTCTTTGTCCAGCAACGCAGGGAAACAGTGATCGAACTGTCACCCAAGGTCGAAACCACCGCCACTGCGGCCGGGTCTGCCAACACACGTGGGTCTTTGGCCAGCTCCAACAGCACTTCACGGGCTTTCTGCAGGTCGGCTTCATAGTCGACACCCACATCAAACACCACCTTGCGGGTCGGCTGACGATTGGTGTTGGTGATGAGCCCGTTGGACAGGCTGCCATTAGGGATGATCACGGTCTTGTTGTCACCGGTGCGCAGCACGGTGTGGAAGATCTGGATGCTGTCGACGGTGCCGGATGTGCCCTGGGCTTCGATCCAGTCACCAATACGGAACGGGCGGAACAACAGAATCAGCACGCCGCCGGCGAAGTTCGCCAGGCTGCCTTGCAGTGCCAAGCCGATGGCCAGGGTGGCGGCACCGATCGCGGCCACGAACGAGGTGGTGGCTACGCCGATCATGGAGGCCACGTTGACCACCAGCATGACCTTGAGCGCAATGTTCGCCAGGCTGGTAATGAAGTGTTGCAGCGCCAGGTCGGCGTTACGCAGGGCCAGCAAACGTCCCACTCGGTGGGTCAATACGTTGATCAGCCACCAACCGATGGCCAGGGTGACCACTGCCAGCAAAAACCGGCTGCCGTATTCCATGATCATCGGCAACCACGATTCTGAGGTCTTGATCAGGTGATCCACTTCAGCGTTCAAATCCATCTACATTCTCCTGTTTACCGGATGCTCGGCGTATTGAATGGCCATAAATGCAATTGAGCCCCGTAGGGCTCAATAGTCGGCGCTGGTTCTGGGGCGTGGGACGTCAAAAACGCCCACAGGTTCCCCAATGTGCCATCAGTCGCGGAAGTTATTGAACTGCAGCGGCATGTCGAAGGTCTTGGCGCGCAG
Organism: Pseudomonas simiae; assembly: GCF_000934565.1. NCBI lineage: Bacteria > Pseudomonadati > Pseudomonadota > Gammaproteobacteria > Pseudomonadales > Pseudomonadaceae > Pseudomonas > Pseudomonas simiae. Next base: position 4,898,279 of record NZ_CP010896.1, read on the forward strand.
GGCCGCGATGGCCTCTTGCAGGTCGTCACGCTTCTTGCCGGTCACGCGAACCTGCTCACCCTGGATGGCAGCCTGGACTTTCAGCTTGGCGTCCTTGATGTGAGCAACGATCTTCTTTGCCAGCTCCTTGTCGATGCCTTCCTTGAGGATGGCTTCTTGCTTCATCAGCTTGCCGGAGGCGTAGGCGTCCTTGATTTCAAGGCATTGCGCGTCGATCTTGCGCTTGACCAGGGACAGCTTGAGGATCTCGATCATCGCTTCCAGCTGGAAATCGGCTTCAGCGGTCAGGTTGACGGTCAGCTCTTTTTCCTTGAATTCGAAGCTGCCCTTGCCTTTCAAGTCATAGCGACGGTCCAGCTCCTTGACGGCGTTCTCGACGGCGTTGGTGACTTCGTGTTTGTCCAGTTCGGATACCACGTCGAACGAAGGCATGTCATTTCTCCAATATAAGGGGCGGGCTCAGTAGAGATGGAGCGCGCCCAAGCTAAAATGCCGGGGCATTATAGCGGTTCTTTCGTCCCATTCGCTGCGGGCGACCCTACGGAGCAAAAACTGATGTCGACCACCTGGCATATTCTCGGCGCCGGCAGCCTGGGTACACTCTGGGCCACACGTCTGGCGCGCGCGGGCGTGCCCGTCAGGTTGATCCTGCGTGATGAGGCGCGCCTGGCCAGCTATCAGGCAGCCCAGGGGCTGACCTTGGTGGAACATGGCGTAGAACACAGCTACCCAGTGATAGGCGAAACACCCGACAGCCCTGGGCCGATTCATCGCCTGCTGGTGGCATGCAAAGCCTATGACGCCCAAAGCGCAGTCGCCCAGCTGCACCATCGACTGGCGCCCGACGCCGAACTGATCCTGCTGCAAAACGGCCTGGGCAGCCAGGATGCTGTCGCCGCGCAGTTGCCCCAGGCGCGTTGCATCTTTGCCTCCAGTACCGAAGGCGCCTTTCGCGATGGCGACTGGCGCGTGGTGTTTGCCGGCCATGGATACACCTGGCTGGGCGACGCGAGCCACCCTACCCCGCCCGTGTGGCTGGACGACTTGCACGCCGCCGGTATCCCCCACGACTGGAGCACCGATATCCTCACCCGGCTATGGCGCAAGCTGGGGCTCAATTGCGCCATCAATCCGCTGACCGTGCTGTATCAGTGCCGCAATGGAGAACTGCAGGCCCATCAATGCGAAGTCGCCACCTTGTGCGCTGAACTCGTCGAACTGCTGGAATGCTGTGGCCAACCCGCTGCCGCGCTGGATCTGCAACACGAAGTGGAACGGGTGATCCAGGCCACCGCCGCGAATTACTCCTCCATGTACCAGGACGTGGCCGCCGGCCGTCGCACCGAAATCAGCTACCTATTGGGCTATGCTTGCCAGGCGGCCGCCCGTCACCAACTGAACCTGCCGCACCTTCAACAGTTGCAAGTGCGCCTGGTCGAGCAGTTGCTTGCACGCGGATTGCCCCGCGACTGAGCCACGCGCTACCCTGCCCGCCTGTCTATCTCCTGGGAAAACCCTGATGCCGCTGCGCCAGCGTCTTGAAAACCTACCGGTCGGGCAGAAACTGCTGGCCGCCTTGCTGGTGCTGTTGACCACGGTATTGCTGGTGGCCAACCTGACCTTTATCAGCGCCGCCTACTGGATCTCCCAGGAAAGCATGGCGCCCCAGGCCTTGCAGGCCATTGGCCGCCTGGTGTCCAACCCGGCGCTCGCCGCCGAAGCCCTCGAATCGCCTGCCAAGGCTGACGCGCTGCTCAACGAGCTGACCAGTTATTCGCCGTTGCGCGCCGCGGCCCTGTACGACGGCGACGGCAACCGCCTGGCTCAGATGCAACACGGCGACCGCCTGCACCTGCCGGACAACTATCGGCATATCGAAGCCTGGCGCGTGACCGAGTTTCGCAGTAACCAGATCATCACCGTGCCCCGGGCCGGCCAGCCGTCCGGGCATCTACTGCTGGTCGCCAGTAGCGAGCTGCCGGTGGCGTTTTATACCGGCACGTTGACGGCCAGCCTGGGCATCCTGATTTTCAGCGTGCTGCTGTGGCTGGTCATCGCCCGTCAGATCAAACGCCTGATCACCCGGCCAATCCACGAGCTGGAAGAACTCTCGCGTCAGGTCACCCGCGAAGAGAACTACGCCCTGCGCGCCGGCCGTGGCAATCACGATGAGATCGGCAGCCTGGCCGAAGCCTTCAACACCATGCTGTCGCGCATCGAAGCCCGTGAGCAGCAGCTCAAACGCGCGCGCGACGACTCCCAGGCGGCGTATGACCAGGCGCAAGGCTTGGCGGAAGAAACGCGCCACACCAACCGCAAGCTGGAACTGGAAGTGCAGGTTCGCAGCAAGATCGAGAAGAAACTCACCGGCTTCCAGAATTACCTGAACAGCATCATCGACTCGATGCCCTCGGCGCTGATCGCCCTGGATGAACAGCTTTACGTCACCCAATGGAACCAGGAAGCCAGCGCCCTCTCCGGCACACGCCTGGACGAAGCCTTGAACCAGCCGATCTACCTGGCGTTCCAACCGCTCAAGCCGTACCTGCCGCAGATTCGTGCAGCGGTAGAACAGCACACCGTGGAACGCATCGAACGCGTCACCTGGTTCAAGGACGACGAAGCCAAGCATTACGCCCTGACCTTCTACCCGCTGATGGGTGGGGCCGGGCGCGGCGTGGTGATCCGTATCGATGACATCACTCAGCGTCTGTCTCTGGAAGAAATGATGGTGCAGTCGGAGAAAATGCTCTCCGTGGGTGGCCTGGCTGCCGGCATGGCCCATGAGATCAACAACCCGCTGGGAGCAATCCTGCACAACGTGCAGAACATCCGCCGCCGCCTGTCCCCCGACCTGCCCAAGAACCTGGAGCATGCGCAGCAGGCGGGCATCGAGCTGGAAACGGTCAACCGCTACCTGCAAAGCCGCGAAGTGCCGCAATTGCTTGATGGCATCCAGCAGGCTGGGGCGCGGGCGGCGAAGATCGTCACCCACATGCTCAGTTTCAGCCGTCGCAGCAATCGACAAATGGCGCCCTGCGACCTACCGGCGCTGATCGACCAGGCTGTGGAAATCGCCGGCAACGATTTCGACCTGGCCATCGGCTTCGACTTCAAGGGCCAGGCGATCATTCGCCAGTTCGACCCTCAACTCGGCCCGGTGCCCGGCACTGCCAACGAGTTGGAACAGGTGCTGCTCAACCTGCTTAAAAACGCGGCCCAGGCCATCCATCTGCGGGAAGACGACAGCGAACCGGGGCGCATCATCCTACGCACGCGCCTCAACCCGCCCTGGGCGGAAATCCAGGTGGAAGACAACGGCATCGGCATGAGTGAAAACGTGCGCAAGCGCACCTTCGAGCCGTTCTTCACCACCAAGGAAATCGGCCAGGGCACCGGGCTTGGGCTATCGGTGTCGTATTTCATCATCACCAACAACCATAAGGGCCAGATGGAAGTGCATTCAGCCCTCGGCCAAGGTACGTGCTTCACGCTACGTCTGCCCTTGGCTGGCAGCCAACTGCCACCTCACGAACTCACCCAACTGGAGCAATGACCATGGGCTTTCGCCTGTCGAAGATCTATACACGCACCGGCGACAAGGGCGAAACCGGCCTGGGCGATGGCCGCCGTGTGCCCAAGGACCACCCACGGGTGGAAGCGATTGGTGAAGTTGATACGCTGAACAGCCAGCTGGGTTTATTGCTGGCCAGCCTGGAGGAACAGAGTGGCAAACATCCGGAACTTAAGGATGTGATCGAGGTGCTTACGCCATGCCAGCATCGTTTGTTCGACCTGGGGGGTGAATTGGCAATGCCGGTGTACAAAGCCTTGAACGCTGCGGAGGTCGACCGACTGGAAGCAGCGATTGACCGCTGGAATGAGGACGTGGGACCGCTGGAGAACTTCATCCTGCCAGGTGGCTCGGCGCTGATCGCCCAGGCCCATGTATGCCGCAGCCTGGCGCGCAGTGCGGAGCGGCGGTGTCAGCAGTTGAATGCGGTTGAGCCGTTGGAAGGCGTGGGGTTGGCGTACATCAATCGGTTGTCGGATTTGCTGTTCGTGGCGGCCAGGGTCATCGCCAAGCGCCAGGGTGTGGCCGAGATGTTGTGGCAGGCGGCGGCCAAGCCACATTAATGATGAGGCGTCTGGCCTGACGCCTTCGCGAGCAAGCCCGCTCCCATATTTGACTGCATTCCAAAGGTGGAACTCCGTCAAATGTGGGAGCGGGCCTGCTCGCGAAGAGGCCTGTCAAAACAGCATCAAACTTCCGGCCAAAACGCCCTAATCCCAGCCACACCCTGAGCCCCAGCCTCCCAAGCTTTTTCCCGCTCGGCAGGCCCAACCCCACCCAACAGAAACACCGGCTTGCTGAACCCTCGGATCAACGCCACCGCCTGCTCCCAACCCAACGGCTGCGCATCAGGATGCGTCTGGGTCGGCTGCACCGGCGACAGCGTGACAAAATCCACGTCCATCATTTCCGCCAATGCCAGCTCTTCTGCGTTGTGGCACGACGCCGCCAGCCAGCGATCCTTCGGCAGCGGGCGACCCTTGCTGGCGTATTTACGCAGTTGCGCCGCCGTCATGTGCCAGCCGGCTGCAGGAAAATCGCCCAACCATTCAAACGGCCCCTTGAGCATCAGTTGAGCCTTACCCGCGCACAAGCCCACCGCATCCACCGCAAGGTCGCGGTATTTTGGGTCGTAGCCGTTGGGCGCACGCAGTTGCACCAGTTTGATACCGCCCGCAATGGCTTTCTGGATACCCCGCAGTAACGTCGGGGTTTCCAGTTCGCCTGGGGTGATCAGGTACTCGGCAGGCAAGCGCGCCGCCGCAACGATCGGCGCATTGGCAGCCGGAAACGCATAGTTGAGCAGGTCTCGGGGGGCCACCCACTCCAGCGGCTGCCCTTCAACACCATGAGGCTCGCCGGTAAAGGCCGAGACTTCCCAGACATCCAGCAACACCTGCTTGTCCGGGTAGTCGTGCTGCACCTTGATCAGCGGCCGCGCGGTAGTGACCCGGATGCCCAGCTCTTCCTGCAATTCGCGGGACAGCGCGTTGGCGACCGATTCATCGGCTTCCACCTTGCCGCCGGGGAATTCCCAGAGGCCGCCCTGGTGCTGGGTATCGGCGCGGCGCGCCAGCAGGATTTTGCCGTCGACACCGCGGATCACCGCTGCTGCTACATGCACTCGTTTCACCGCGCTTATCCTCTTAGGTCCGGTATTCCGCGTTGATCTTCACGTACTCGTGGGACAGGTCGGTGGTCCAGATGGTTTCGCTGCACTCGCCGCGACCCAGCTCGATGCGGATGGTGATTTCTTCCTGCTGCATCACCGCCGAGCCCTGGGCCTCGGTGTAGGTTTCGGCACGGGCGCCACGGCTGGCGATGCACACGTCGCCGAGGAACACGTCGATCTTGCTCACGTCCAGGTCCGGCACGCCGGCACGGCCCACAGCCGCCAGGATACGGCCCCAGTTCGGGTCAGAGGCGAACAGCGCCGTCTTGATCAGCGGCGAATGCGCGACGGTGTAGCCTACATCCAGGCATTCCTGGTGATTGCCGCCGCCATTCACTTCAACGGTGACGAACTTGGTCGCACCCTCGCCGTCACGCACGATGGCCTGTGCCACTTCCATGCACACTTCGAACACAGCCTGCTTCAACGCCGCGAACAACGGGCCGCTGGCCTCGGTGATTTCCGGCAGGTTGGCCTGGCCGGTGGCGATCAGCATGCAGCAGTCGTTGGTCGAGGTGTCGCCATCGATGGTGATGCGGTTGAATGACTTGTTGGCGCCATCGAGGATCAGCCTGTGCAACACGTCGCGGGAGACCTTGGCGTCGGTGGCGATGTAGCCGAGCATGGTGGCCATGTTCGGGCGGATCATGCCCGCGCCCTTGCTGATGCCGGTCACGGTGACGGTCACGCCGTCGTGCACGAACTGGCGGCTCGCGCCCTTCGGCAGGGTGTCGGTGGTCATGATGCCGGTCGCGGCGGCGGCCCAGTTATCCACAGACAGGTCGTCCAGCGCGGCTTGCAATGCACCTTCGATTTTCTCGACAGGCAGCGGTTCACCGATCACACCAGTGGAGTAAGGCAGCACTTGGCTGGCGTCCACGCCGGTCAACTGGGCCAGCTTGGCGCAGGTGCGCGCAGCTGCCACCAGGCCTGGCTCGCCGGTGCCGGCGTTGGCGTTGCCGGTGTTGGTCAGCAGGTAACGGATCGTGCCGGCAACGCGTTGCTTGGCCAGGATCACCGGCGCGGCGCAGAACGCGTTGAGGGTGAACACACCGGCGACGGTCGAGCCTTCGGCACAGCGCATCACCACCACATCCTTGCGCCCCGGGCGCTTGATGCCGGCCGAAGCGATACCGAGTTCAAAACCGGCAACCGGGTGCAATGTGGGCAAAGGACCAAGACCAACAGCCATGAATGCGCTCCTTAAAAATCAGATGATGTCTGTACCGTCGTGAGCAACGGCAAAATTAATGGCAAAACGCCGCGACGGCAGAGGCCGGTCGCGGCGCAGGATGTAGCAGCGTCAGGCAGAAAGCTTATTCGATCTGGCCGTGGCAGTGTTTGAACTTCTTGCCCGAACCGCAGTAGCACAGCTCGTTGCGGCCCAGCTTCTGGTCATTGCGAACCGGGGTTTGAGCCAGGGCCACGTCGACCTCTTCGCCCAATACCTCAGGCGCTTCCAGGCCCGGTGCTTCGTCATGCTGGAACTGCATGCGCGCAGCCAGCGCCTCGGCTTCCTGACGCAGGCGCGCTTCTTCCTCGATCGGGTCTTCACGACGCACCTGAACGTGGGAGAGCACACGAATCGAATCGCGCTTGATCGAATCCAGCAGTTCGGAGAACAGCGTGAACGACTCGCGCTTGTACTCCTGCTTCGGGTTCTTCTGGGCGTAACCACGCAGGTGGATGCCGTGACGCAGGTGGTCCATGGTCGACAGGTGGTCTTTCCACAGATCGTCCAGCACGCGCAGTACGATTTGTTTCTCGAAGGTGCGCAGTGCTTCGGCACTCGCCTGCTCTTCTTTCTCGTTGTACGCGGCCAACAGCTCGGCCATCAATTTTTCACGCAGGGTTTCTTCGTACAGGTGATCGTCTTCATCCAGCCACTGCTGAACCGGCAGGTCGACACCGAAATCGCTCTTCAACGCGGCTTCCAGACCGGCAACATCCCACTGCTCCGGCAGGGACTGTGGCGGGATGTGGGCGCTGACGGTGGCGTTGAGCACGTCCTGACGGAAGTCAGCGATGGTCTCACCAATATTGTCGGCGGCCAGCAACGTGTTACGCATGTGATAAATCACTTTACGTTGTTCGTTGTTGACGTCATCGAACTCAAGCAGTTGCTTACGAATATCGAAGTTGCGACCTTCGACCTTGCGCTGGGCCTTCTCGATGGCATTGGTCACCATGCGGTGCTCAATCGCTTCGCCGGACTGCATACCCAGGGCCTTCATGAAGTTCTTCACGCGGTCCGAGGCGAAGATGCGCATCAGACTGTCTTCCAAGGACAGGTAGAAACGGCTGGAACCGGCGTCACCTTGGCGACCGGCACGACCACGCAGCTGGTTGTCGATACGGCGCGATTCATGACGCTCGGACGCGATCACCTGCAAGCCACCCGACTCCAGAACAGCCTGGTGGCGTTTCTGCCAGTCGGCCTTGATCTGGGCGATCTGCTCGGGACTCGGGTTTTCGAGCGCCGCAACTTCCACTTCCCAGTTACCGCCCAACAGGATGTCGGTACCGCGACCGGCCATGTTGGTCGCGATGGTCAGTGCGCCTGGGCGACCGGCCTGGGCGATGATCTCGGCTTCTTTTTCGTGGAACTTGGCGTTCAGGACCTTGTGCTCGATGCCTTCCTTATTGAGCAGGTTCGATACGTGCTCGGAAGTCTCGATGGTGGCGGTACCCACCAGGATCGGGCGACCCTGGGCCATGCCGTCCTTGATGTCGTTGATGATTGCCGCATATTTCTCTTCGGCAGTCAGGAACACCAGGTCGTTGAAGTCTTTACGCGCCAACGGCTTGTTCGGCGGAATGACCATCACGGCCAGGTTGTAGATCTGGTGGAATTCGAACGCTTCGGTGTCTGCGGTACCGGTCATGCCGGACAGCTTGTTGTACAGACGGAAGTAGTTCTGGAACGTGGTGGACGCCAACGTCTGGCTTTCAGCCTGGATGTTGAGGTTTTCCTTGGCTTCGATGGCCTGGTGCAGGCCTTCGGACAGACGGCGACCCGGCATGGTGCGGCCGGTATGTTCGTCAACCAGCACGACCTGGCCGTCCTGCACGATGTATTCGACGTTGCGATGGAACAGCTTGTGGGCGCGCAGGCCGGCATACACGTGGGTCAACAGGCCCAGGTTATGTGCCGAGTACAGGCTTTCACCCTCGGCCAGCTCTCCGATCTGGGTCAGCATCTCTTCGACGAACTGGTGACCGGCTTCGTTGAGTTCGACCTGGCGGGTCTTCTCGTCGATGCTGAAGTGACCTTCTTTGGTCACCACGCCTTCCACTTCCTCGATGTGCTGCTCCAGACGCGGAATCAACTTGTTGATTTCGGTGTACAGGCGCGAGCTGTCTTCGGCCTGGCCGGAGATGATCAGAGGGGTACGGGCTTCGTCGATGAGGATGGAGTCGACTTCGTCGATGACGGCAAAATTGAGTTCGCGCTGGAATTTTTCTTCCATGCTGAACGCCATGTTGTCGCGCAGGTAGTCGAAACCGAATTCGTTGTTGGTGCCGTAGGTGATGTCGGCAGCGTAGGCGGCACGCTTCTCTTCCGGCGGCTGGAACGGCGTTACCACGCCGACGGTCAGGCCGAGGAATTCATACAGCGGGCGCATCCAGTTGGCGTCCCGGCGCGCCAGGTAGTCGTTCACCGTCACAACGTGCACGCCCTTGCCGGACAGCGCGTTGAGGTAAACGCCCAGGGTTGCTACCAGGGTCTTGCCTTCACCGGTACGCATTTCGGCAATCATGCCTTCATGCAAGGTCATGCCGCCGATCAACTGGACGTCGAAGTGGCGCATGCCCATGACACGCTTACCGGCTTCACGGGCGACCGCAAAGGCTTCGGGAAGCAGCTTGTCGAGGGTTTCACCTTTGGCTATGCGGGCCTTGAACTCTTGGGTCTTGGCGCGCAATTGCTCGTCCGAAAGGGCAACCATCTGCTCTTCGAAGGCATTGACCAGCTGCACCGTCTTGAGCATGCGTTTGACTTCGCGCTCATTCTTGCTTCCAAAAAGTTTCTTTAACAAAGGCGCAAACATATCGGCAGGTTCTTCCACACATAGGGATGGAGGGCGCACCGTGAGTGGCCCGAGCAGCCCTCACGGCCGCATGCGAACGCGCATTCTACCCGGATTCGTGGGTGAGGAAAGTGGCGTTGTTCCCCGAGGCTGGCATGGTGCTGTGAGAGGGCTTGTTTAAAATAAGGGCTTTTGCTGGAACTTCAACCCATGGAGCGCATAAGTTACCAATTGATTTCATGAATAAAACCTCGGAGATGCATTGCCTGGGGGCACACAGGCGGGTTCTGCTAAGATGGCGGCTCTGTTACTTAAGGTGTCCAATAATGGCATTTCGCCCCTTATCAGCCCGTGCTCCCGCCGTGTTGCTTCGCGATGCCAAGCCGCTGAAAGCCATCTTTGGCCATGCCCAACGCTTGGGCCGTCTGCAACGCCTGCTCGAAACCCAGCTGCAACCGGCCGCACGCGAACATTGCCGCGTGGCGTCCTGGCGTGAAGGCAACCTGCTGCTTATTGTCACAGATGGCCACTGGGCGACCCGTTTGCGCTATCAGCAAAAACGCCTGCAGCGTCAATTGATGGCCTTTGAGGAATTCGCTGGCCTGACGCGCATCCAGTTCAAGGTGCAACCCCCCACCACCCAACCTGGCGTGGTGGAGCATATTCATGATCTGTCGCCTAATGCCGCCGAAACCATCCAGGCAACGGCCGAAGGGATCAGCAACCCAGGCTTGCGCGCGGCGCTTGAGCGGCTGGCGGCCCACGCCAAGCCCAAGCCCTGAATCGCTACTTGCGCTTGCTGCCGCCCAACAACGACCCCAACAAGCCACGCACCAGTTGCCGCCCCATCTGATTGGCAGCTTGCTGCATCGCGGACTTCAGCGCCTTGCCTGCGGTTGTGCCGAGAAACGCCCCGGCCTTATCGGTGAAGCTGGGTTCCTCGGCAGCCGGCTTGGCCTCCTCGTTTGGCCCAAGCTCTTTGCGTGCCATCAACACTTCATAAGCCGATTCCCGATCAATCGGCTTGTCATACCGGCCTAGCAACGGCGAACTGGCGACCATTGCAGCACGCTCGGCTTCGCTGAGCGGCCCGATCCGTGACTGCGGCGGTGCGACCAGGACGCGCTGGACGACTTCCGGCGTACCCTTTTCCTGCAGTGTCCCCACCAAAGCCTCACCCGTGCCCAGCTCGGTCAATACCGAAAGCGCATCAAAGGCCGGGTTCGGCCGAAAACCGTCGGCGACGGCGCGCAAGGACTTCTGTTCCTTGGTAGTAAACGCACGCAGGCCGTGCTGAATGCGCAGGCCGAGCTGGGCCAGCACACTGTCCGGCAAGTCGCCCGGGGATTGGGTGACGAAATACACGCCCACCCCTTTGGAGCGGATCAACCGCACCACCTGCTCCAGACGTTCCTGCAACGCCTTCGGCGTGTCGGCGAACAGTAAATGCGCCTCATCGAAAAACAGTGCGAGCAGCGGTTTGTCGGCGTCTCCGCGCTCGGGCAGTTGCTCGAACAACTCCGCCAACAGCCACAGCAGGAAGGTCGCGTACACCTTTGGCGCCTCGTGCACCAACCGGCTGGCATCCAGCAGGTGGATGCGCCCACGACCGTCGCTGGTGGGTTGCAGGATATCTTCCAACTGCAGGGCCGGCTCGCCAAACAAGGCTTCGGCGCCCTGCTGCTCCAGCACCGCCAGACGTCGCAACAGTGCCTGGCTGGAACCGGTGGTCATCAGCGCCGCGTCTTCGCCCAGGAGTTCGGGGTGATAGCGCAGGTGGTTAAGCAGCGCCTTGAGATCCTTGAGGTCCAGCAACAACAGGCCTTCGCGGTCCGCAACCTTGAACGCGGCGTAAAGCGCCGACTGCTGGCTGTCGGTGAGTTCCAACAGGCTACCGAGCAGCAAGGGACCCATTTCGCTGATGGTGGTACGCAATGGATGACCGGACAGCCCGTGGATATCCCACAGCGTGACCGGATAAGCCTTGGCCGCGTAATTGAGGAACGGCATGCCGGCGATGCGCTCGGCGACCTTGCCCTGCGGGTTCGCCGCGGCGCCCAGGCCGCACAGGTCACCCTTGATATCCGCGGCAAACACCGCCACGCCGGCATCACTGAAGGCTTCGGCCAGGCGTTGCAGCGTGACGGTTTTGCCCGTGCCGGTAGCACCGGCGATCAACCCGTGACGGTTGGCCAGGCGCATGGCCTGGGCGATAGGCTGACCGTCGAGGCCGGCGCCGATTAGGAGTTGCGTGGAGTCAGGCATTTCGTCACCCATGGTTAATCTTTAGTGTCGCCAGGTCGATACAGATCAGTGTGAGACCCACAAAGTCTAAAAATAGGACAGATAGTTCCCACAGGGACCACCGGAACCATCACAAGAAGTATCACACCTTTTTTGACACTGCCATTTTGCGCCTCCCACGAGGACGCGCTTCGGATATTAAGACCTTAGCGGACCCTACAAGCCATGAATAAAAATCTGCGCTTCAGCCACAAAATCCTGCTTGCAGCCTCCCTTATCGTCATAGCCGCATTTGCGCTGTTTACCCTCTACAACGACTACCTGCAACGCAACGCAATTCGCGACGATCTCAACAATTACCTGCAGGAAATGGGCGATGTCACCGCCAGCAACATTCAAACCTGGCTTGGCGGGCGTATAGCCCTGGTGGAAAACGCCGCGCAAAACATCGCCATCAACCCCGAGCCGTCCGCGGTTGCCAGCCTGCTGGAACAGAAAACCCTGACGTCCTCATTCATGGCGACCTACGTCGGTGACAGCAAGGGCGCCTTCACCATCCGCCCCGACACCAAGATGCCGGACGGTTTCGACCCACGCGTCCGCCCGTGGTACAAGGGCGCCCAGAGCAGTAACGGCTCAACCCTGACCGAGCCTTATATCGATGCGGCCACTGGCAAGCTGATCATTTCCGTTGCCACGCCCAGCACTCAAGGCACCCAGAGCATCGGTGTAGTCGGTGGCGACCTGAGCCTGCAAACCCTGGTGGACAACATCGGCGCGCTGAACTTCGGCGGCATGGGCTACGCGTTTCTGGTCAGCGCCGACGGCAAAGTACTGGTACACCCGGACAAAAACCTGGTGATGAAGACCTTGGCCGACGTATATCCGAAAAATACGCCGAAGATCAGTGCGGACTTCAGCGAAGTCGAGGCCAACGGCAAAGACAATATCGTGACCTTTATACCGATCAAGGGCCTGCCCTCGGTGAACTGGTACCTCGGTATTTCAGTCGATAAAGACAAATCCTTCGCAATGCTCAGCGAATTTCGCACCTCGGCAGTCATCGCCACATTCATCGCCGTGGTGATTATCATCGCCCTGCTCGGCATGCTGATCCGTATCCTGTTGCAACCGCTGCATCTGATGACGCGCGCCATGCAGGACATCGCCGATGGCGAGGGAGATCTGACTCGACGCCTTACCATCCAGAATCACGATGAGTTCGGCATGCTGGGTAACGCCTTCAACCGCTTCGTGGAACGCATTCATACGTCGATTCGCGAAGTGTCCTCGGCCACCGAGCACGTCAATGAGGTGGCACTTCGGGTCGTCAGCGCCTCCAACTCATCGATGGTCAACTCCGATGAGCAAGCCAACCGCACCAACAGCGTCGCCGCTGCCATCAATCAGTTGGGCGCTGCCGCCCAGGAAATTGCACGCAATGCGGCGCAAGCCTCCCACCAAGCCAGCGATGCACGGCATTTGGCTGAGGATGGCCAACAGGTGGTGGAGCGCAACATCAAGGCGATGAATCAGTTGTCGTCGATGATCAGCGCTTCCAGCAGCAACATCGAAGCGCTCAATAGCAAGACGGTGAATATCGGGCAGATCCTCGAAGTGATCACCAGCATTTCCCAGCAAACCAACCTATTGGCATTGAACGCTGCCATCGAAGCGGCCCGTGCCGGGGAAGCCGGGCGTGGGTTTGCGGTCGTCGCGGACGAGGTGCGCAACCTGGCGCATCGCACTCAGGAGTCTGCGCAACAGGTGCAGAAGATGATCGAAGAACTGCAAGTCGGCGCCCGGGAATCGGTCAGCACCATGGGTGAAAGCCAGCGCCATAGCCTTGAAAGTGTCGACATCGCCAACCTGGCTGGCGAACGCCTGAACAGTGTGACCCAGCGCATCGGCGAAATTGATGGCATGAACCAGTCAGTCGCCACCGCCACTGAAGAACAGACCTCGGTGGTGGAGTCGATCAACATGGATATTACCGAGATCAACACCCTCAATCAGGAAGGTGTGGAAAACCTGCAATCCACGCTGCGAGCGTGTGCCGACCTTGAGCAACAAGCCGCTCGATTGAAGCAATTGGTGGGCAGTTTCCGGATCTGACTAATCGTCCTTGGGGTCGGACGTGTTTTGTTCCTGCTTCCACAACTCGGCGGCACCGGGAAATTCGGTGCCGTCCTCACTGCTCAGGTCATCCGGGTCAAATCGACTCAAACACCCCTCCCCCAATGTGGCGGGGGCTTTTGACGTGGCTTTGTCCAGCGGATCACTCATTACTCAATCCTCGGCAGCGTACACAAAAAAGGGCCTGGAACGATTTAACGCCCAGGCCCTTCATTCTTCAATCACAACAGATCGATCAGAACACTACGGTCTTGTTGCCATGCACCAGCACGCGGTCTTCCAGGTGGTAACGCAGGCCACGGGCCAGCACCATCTTCTCGACGTCACGGCCGAAACGCACCATGTCTTCAATGCTGTCGCTGTGGCTGACACGCACCACGTCCTGCTCGATGATCGGGCCGGCGTCCAGTTCCTCGGTGACGTAGTGGCAAGTCGCACCGATCAACTTCACGCCACGCAGGGACGCCTGGTGGTACGGCTTGGCACCGACGAACGAAGGCAGGAAGCTGTGGTGAATATTGATCACCTTGCCGGCATATTCGCGGCACAGTTCCGGCGGCAGGATCTGCATGTAGCGCGCCAGCACGACCACGTCGGCTTCGTGCTGCTTGACCAGGCGCGAGACCTCGGCAAACGCGGGCTCCTTGTCCTGCGGGTTGACCGGCACGTGGTAATACGGAATGCCATGCCACTCGACCATGCTGCGCAGGTCATCATGGTTGGAAATCACGCAGGCGATCTCGCAGTCCAATTCATCGCTGTGCCAGCGATGCAGCAAATCGGCCAGGCAGTGGGATTCACGGCTGGCCATCAACACCACACGCTTTTTCTGCTCGGTGTCGGTGATATGCCAGGTCATCGAAAACTCTTCGGCGATCGGCGCAAACGCGTCGCGGAAGGCATCAAGACCAAAGGGCAGCGAATCGGCACGAATCTCGTGACGCATGAAGAACCAACCGCTGAGATTGTCCGAGTGATGACTCGCCTCGGTGATCCAACCGTTGTGGGAGGCCAGAAAGTTACTGACTTTGGCAACGATGCCGACCCGGTCCGGGCAAGCAATCACCAGCCGAAAAGTGCGCATTAGGGGGAAACTCCAGAACTTCGCAAAGGCCGCCATTCTAGCGATTGCGCAGGAAAACTGCAGTATTCGTTGACGCTTATTCTGATCGCCTGCCGACGCTTTGCCCCTTAATAGCCTATGGTTTTACCACCTTTATATGAGTCTAGTACGTGACCCTACGGCTGTTCCGCGTATTTCAAGGAGATTACTTTAAGGCCTACGCCCTAGTAATTAACTCAAATGCATAGCAAGGCTACAAACATTCAAAGTAATTCACATAAATACGAGCTTAAATGTTTACTTGGGCAAACTGCCTGACTATTATTGGGCCACTCGCCCTGTCAATCAGCGCTCTACATAAGGTAGTCCACATGTCTCTGATCAACGAATACCGTGCCACCGAAGAAGCTATCAAAGAGCTGCAAGCCCGTTTGAAGAATCTGTCTCAAGACGACAAACTGCAAACCGAGCTGGAATTCGAAGGCAAACTGCGCGCCCTGATGGGTGAATACTCCAAATCCCTGCGTGACATCATCGCGCTGCTGGATCCAGAGTCGAAAATTAAAGCACCGCGTGGCGCTGTGAAAACTACCGGCACCAAGCGTGCCCGCAAAGTCAAACAGTACAAAAACCCACACAACGGCGAAGTGATTGAAACCAAAGGTGGCAACCACAAAACCCTGAAAGAGTGGAAAGCCAAGTGGGGCGGTGACGTGGTTGAAGGCTGGGCTACCCTGCTGGGCTAAGCCTCGCCGGGCTTGCGCCTGATACGCGACACATTAAAAACGCCAGCCTGCTGGCGTTTTTTATTGCTTGTCTGTTGAGTGAAGACCGACTACAGATTTACCTTATGGGCCAGCGAGTCTGCATATTCCTGCCACCGCTCAAGCACCTCGGTCTGAAAAGGTGTCGCACTAACTGCAAATTCTTGTTTAGCCTGCTTAAATGCCGCAAGGGTATTCGGCGCGCCCCACTCCGGGTCCGACAAACGTTGCTGACAGAAAAGCTGCCAGCGTTGTTGCTCCTCACTGTTCAAGGTATCGGGGAAGTTGCGCGCGCGATAACGAAACAATAATTCAGGCAAGCGATGATCATCAAAAGGCCATTGCTGGCGAGCTAATTGCGCTGGCTCGGCCGTCCGGACTTGTTCACATAAACGTCGATCACGATCGCCGATAAAGCCATCGTAAAGCTGTTGCTCCGGGTCTGAACTCGACGCGAAACCTTCTTCGGCATAAATGGCCGCCAACTTGTCGCGCCAAACTTCCTGTGCGTCAGTTAGCCGCAGGGCGCGCTCCTGATAAATATTCATGTCCAAGTGCAGACGCTCACGATCTTCGGTCCGAAGCACGTTCAAGGGAGCAACCACAGGGCAACGATTGATGTACACCAGCTTGAGCGGGACCGGCAACTCGCCCTCGGCAAGATCTTCACGACGGGTGTAGAGGCGCTGGCGCAAGGTATCTGCATCCAGGTCCAGCAACCCTTGGGGATCGAGCCCGAGATCGCAGACGATCAGCGCATTGCGATTGCGGGGGTGCCACGCCAGCGGTAGCACGACCCCCAGGTAATGACGCTCGGCGGAAAAACGCCCAGAGATATGCACCATGGGTTGCAGTAAACGCACCTGGTCCATCACCCGCTGCTTGCTGCGTAGCTGAAACAGCCATTCGTACAGCTTGGGCTGTTTCTCACGTACCCGTCGCGCCAGGGCAATCGTGGCACGCACATCGGACAACGCATCGTGTGCCTGGCCATGGTCGATACCGTTGGCTTCGGTCAGGCGCTCCAACTTGAGCGTGACGCGCCCATCCTGTTGCGGCCACTCAATGCCTTCCGGGCGCAGCGCGTAGGCGGTGCGAATCACGTCGATCAGATCCCAACGACTGTTACCACCCTGCCACTCACGCGCGTAAGGGTCGAAAAAATTGCGATACAGGCTGTAGCGCGTCATCTCATCGTCAAATCGCAAGGTGTTGTAACCTGCGCCACACGTACCCGGAGCAGCCAGTTGAGCATGCACCCGGGTCATGAAGTCGGCCTCGGCCAGGCCTTTTTCCGCGAGGATTGCGGGAGTGATACCGGTAATCGCGCACGCAACGGGATGGGGCAGGATATCGTCGCTGGGCTGACAATAAAGATTGACCGGGTCGCCGATCTCATTGAGCTCTAAGTCCGTCCGAATTCCAGCTACCTGGAGCGGGCGATCGCTGCGCGGATTAATGCCGGTGGTTTCATAGTCGTACCAGAAAATGGAGGTCACGGGCTATTCCTGTACTGAAGAGCGACAAAGTCTAGGCGCTGGACGGCGTCCACGGCCAGCACCAAATCAACTGTACAAACATCCAGTAAAACCTTGAATGGTTGCTTCCACCGCCGACACTGCTAGCATCCGTGTCTTCCAGCCACTCTGCACTGCCAAGGATCGCGATGCCGTTAGCCCCGTTGGACACCCGCTACCAGATCGAGACCCCGGAGGGCATTGACCTGCCGCTGCGCCCCGCCGGCCTGGTACCGCGCGTGCTGGCCTTTGCCTTCGACCTGGGGTTGCGCGCGGTGGTCATGGGCATTCTGCTGGTGCCATTGGCCTTGCTTGGCAACGTTGGCATCGGCCTGGGCTCACTGCTGCTGTTCCTGATCAGTTGGTGGTACATGGTGCTGTTCGAGGTACTCAACCAGGGGTGCTCGCCTGGCAAACAGGTCATGGGGCTGCGGGTGATACACGATGACGGCACGCCGATTGGCTGGTCCGCGTCACTGATCCGCAATTTACTGCGGTTTGTCGACATGCTGCCATTCGGTTACTTCCTCGGCGCAATCAGCTGCCTGCACCATCCTCATTTCAAGCGCCTGGGCGACCTGGCCGCCGGCACTCTGGTGATCTACCGGGAACAGCCGCTGGTGCGCCCCCGTATTCCTCAAGCTGCGGCCTTGCGCCTGCCCTTCGCCCTGAACCTGAACGAGCAACGGGCCATCCTCGGCTTCGCAGAGCGCCAAGGTGAGCTGTCCGCCGAACGCGTTCACGAGCTGGCCTCGATACTCGCCACCCCCTTGCAAGTATCCCCGGCTCGCGCCGTGGAACAACTCAACGGCGTGGCCCGTGGCCTGTTGGGGCCGACATGAAGCAGAGTCTTTTCGAAAGCCGTCACCAGCTTCAATGGCAAGCCTTCGCCAACCACCTGCAACAGTTGGAGCAAGGCAAGGCGACGGCCAGTGAGTTGGCCGACTTCCCCCAGCAGTATCGACGTCTGTGCCAGCACCTGGCCCTGGCCCAGGAACGCGGCTACAGCAGCTATTTGGTAGACCCGTTGCAACAACTGGCCCTGCGCGGTCATCAACAGCTCTACCGTCATCGCAGCCAACTGACGGCAAATGTGCTGGGGTTCGTACTTGCCGATTTCCCTCGGTTGGTACGGGAACAGTGGCGTTTCGTACTGATCGCCAGCCTGCTGTTCTTTGGCAGCCTGGTGGGTATCGCGTTGTTGGTGTACCTGTTTCCCGACCTGATCTACAGCATCGTCAGTCCCCAGCAGGTTGCCGAGATGCAAGGCATGTATGACCCGGATGCCAGCCGCCTGGGCCGCACCGCCGAGCGTGCATCGAGCGAAAACTGGATGATGTTCGGCTACTACGTGATGCACAACATCGGTATCGCGTTCCAGACGTTTGCCGCCGGTTTGCTGTTCGGCCTGGGCAGCGTGTTCTTTCTGATATTCAACGGCCTGGTCATCGGTGCGGTCTCCGGCCACCTGACCGAAATCGGCTACGGCCAGACCTTCTGGTCATTCGTCATCGGGCATGGCGCGTTCGAACTGACCGCAATCGCCCTCGCTGGCGCCGCCGGCTTGCAACTGGGCTGGGCGCTGATCGCTCCCGGGCAGTTGACCCGAGGCGAATCATTGCGGCTGGCGGCACGCAAGAGCGTGCAGATGTTGTGTGGTGTGATGATGTTCCTGTTGATCGCAGCCTTCATCGAGGCGTATTGGTCATCCACCACCCTGATAGCGCCCTGGGTCAAATACCTGGTTGGCGCGGCGCTGTGGATGCTGGTAACTGCTTACCTGGGCCTTGCCGGAAGGACTCGCCATGCGCCTGAGTGATGCCAGTGTGGTAATCCGCCCGCGTACTGCCTGGGAAGCGATGGATCTTGGCGTGTTGATGGCCCGTGAGCATTGCCTGCTCTTGATGGGCAGTTGGGCGTTGGTGACTCTGCCAGTGTTCGCCGTGCTCACGGCACTGCTGTGGAAGTACCCGACCACCGCGATACTCGTGTTCTGGTGGCTCAAACCAGCCTTTGATCGCTTGCCACTGTATATCCTGTCCAAGGCGTTGTTTGGTGAAACGCCCAGCATCAAGCAGGCCGTTCGCCAGTGGCCACGGCTGCTAAAAGGCCAACTGTTGGCCAGCCTGACCTGGCGGCGACTCAGCCTGAGCCGCAGCTTTGTGATGCCGGTGAGCCAACTCGAAGGCCTGGATGGCCCCACCCGTCAAAAACGCCTGGGTGTGCTGCAGCAACGCAGTGCTGGCGCCGCACGCTGGTTGACCACCATCGGGGTGCATCTGGAGATCGGTTTGTGGTTCGGCTGCATGACTCTTTTCTATCTATTTATTCCCCAGAACATCGAGTTGGATTGGGATTGGCAGCGCCTGATACTGGCGACAAGTTCGGAAGGCTTGTGGCTGGAGCACTTGAGCAACGTCTTCTACGCCTTGATCCTGGTGTTTTGGGAACCTATCTATGTGGCCTGCGGTTTCAGCCTCTACCTGAATCGCCGCACTGTATTAGAGGCCTGGGACCTGGAGTTGGTCTTTCGCCGTCTTCGTCAGCGCCTGAGCAACGTGGCGCCGTTGCTAGTGCTGATGATCGGGCTGACGCTGCTCCCCTTCAGCCCGCCCGTCATGGCAGCGTCATCCCCCCCCAAAAAACCACTCACCACCCAGGGCGCGAGCCAATCCATCAAGTCGCTGCTGGAAAAGCCGCCCTTCAAAAATCCGGAAACCGTCACGCGCTATCGCTTTGGCGAAGACAAGCCGTCGGTTAAAAACAAGACTCACCGTGACGGTAAGCTTCCGGACTGGCTGAAGGCGTTGCTGGACAACCTCAACAGCAATACCTTCAAACACATCGCACAAGGGCTGGAGGTGCTGTTGTGGGGACTTATGGTCGGTGCATTGATCATGCTGGTGTGGCGTTATCGTGAGTGGTTGCGCACCTTTGTCAGCCGACGCGGGCCACGCAACCCCCAAAACGTCAAACCGGCACCCACGCAATTGTTCGACCTTGAACTGGGTTCCGAGACTTTGCCCGACGATATTGCCAGCGCCGCCGAGCGCCTGTGGCCCACCCAGCCAAGGGAAGCCCTTGGCCTGTTGTATCGCGGTCTGCTCAGCCGGCTGTTGCATGACTTCAATGTGCCGCTGAAAAGTGCTGACACCGAAGGGCAGATCCTGGAACGGGTCAACCAGTTGCAACAACCACGACTGCTGGCGTTCAGCAACGAATTGACCCACCACTGGCAGAACCTCGCCTACGGCCATTGCCTGCCTCCCCCTTCAGCGCAGCAACAACTGTGCAGTGATTGGCGAACCCTGTTCAACGTGGGGAGCAACCCATGAACCGGCCTTTACTGTGGGTGGGATTATTGCTGGCGTGCCTGCTTGGAGCCGCTGGTTACTATGCATGGAGCAAGGCAATTCCCTACGACGAGGTAGTGGATCGTGGTCCCTCTCCAGAAGCCCTGGCCAACCCGTACTTGGCGGCCGAACACTTTCTACGCGAACAAGGCCTGGCCGTGGAGCAGGCCAATAGCCTGGAGCGGCTGACGACCTTGCCGGGCAAGGGCAACAGCCTGCTGCTGCTCGGCGAACGCAGCAACATGTCACCGCGCCAGGTAGAGCAACTGCTGGACTGGACCCAATCCGGCGGCCATCTGTTGCTGGTGGCCGAGGCGTTATGGGATGAAGAGACCGGCAGAAGTGGCGACCTGCTGCTCGATCGCTTGCAGATCCACCAGGCATTGAGCGACGAGCCTGAGGAGCCTGCGCCTTCCAGCAAAAAGTCTCTGGAAAAGAAGGCGCCCGACCTCACCAAACTCTACGTCGACAATGAAAACCCATCGGCTTACTTCAGTTTCGACACAGACTTCAATCTTACCGACCCGAAGCACCTCGCCCAATTTTCTGCCAACAGCTCAAGGTCGAGCCACCTGATGCAACTCGACCTCGGGAAAGGCCACGTCACGGTGATCACCGACAGCGACCTGTGGAAAACGCCGAACATCGGCAAGCACGACAATGCCTGGCTGCTGTGGTACCTGAACCAGGGCACGGCCGTAACCTTGTTGTTCAACAGTGACTTCGACGACCTGCTCAGCTTGCTGATACGGTACTTCCCCCAGGCCCTGGTCGCACTCATTTCGCTGATCGCCCTGGCATTGTGGCGGGCAGGCATGCGTCAAGGCCCAACCCGACCTCCAGCCTCCAACGCTCGCCGCCAATTGCAGGAACACCTGAAGGCCAGCGCCGATTTCCTGCTCCGCCGCAGTGGCCAGGGCACGCTGCTGCATGCCTTGCAGCGCGACATCCTGCGCGCGGTCCGGCATCGCCACCCCGGCTTTGAGCACCTCGACAACGCAGAACAGTGGCGGGTGCTCGAACACCTGACGCGCCAACCCTCTCACGTCATCAGCCAGGCCCTTGGCCCACTCCCGGCAAAACGGCTTTCCAGCGCCGATTTCAGCCGGCAGGTGGCATGCCTGCAAACCCTCAGGAATGCCCTATGAGTGAACTTCCAAGCGCCACTGCCTTGAACCGCGATACCTTGCAACGTGCCAGCGAACAGGCCCAAGCCCTGCGCACGGAATTGCGCAAAGCGGTGATTGGCCAGGACGCGGTGATCGACGATGTCCTGACCGCCCTGATCGCCGGTGGGCATGTGTTGCTCGAAGGTGTGCCGGGGCTGGGCAAGACCTTGCTGGTGCGTGCGCTGGCACGCTGCTTCGAGGGCGACTTCGCGCGCATCCAGTTCACCCCGGACCTGATGCCCAGCGATGTCACCGGCCACGCCGTATACGATCGGCACACCGAACAGTTCAAGCTGCGCAAGGGGCCTGTATTCACCCACTTGTTGCTGGCCGACGAAATCAACCGTGCTCCGGCCAAGACCCAGGCCGCGTTGCTCGAAGCCATGCAGGAACGGCAAGTCACCCTCGAAGGCGAGGCGCTGCCCATCGGCCAACCGTTCATGGTGCTGGCGACCCAGAACCCTATCGAACAGGAAGGTACTTACCCCCTGCCGGAAGCGGAGTTGGATCGCTTCATGCTCAAGGTGCGTATGGATTACCCCGATGCGCAGCAGGAAGTGGACATGGTGCGTGAAGTCACGCGCTCGTCTCGGGCCGACATGCTGGATGTACATCCCTTACACACGGTGCTGCCAGCCGAAGGTGTGCTGCAGCTTCAACAGATCGCCAGTGAACTGGCACTCGACGAACACGTGCTCGACTATGCCGTACGCCTGGCACGCGCTACGCGCAGTTGGCCGGGATTAGCCATCGGCGCCGGCCCACGGGCGTCCATTGACCTGGTACGCGGGGCGCGTGCCCGCGCCTTGTTGCGCGGGGGTGAGTTCGTCACCCCGGACGACATCAAGGGTTGCGCCCTGGCAGTACTGCGCCATCGGGTACGTATCGCGCCAGAGTTGGATATCGATGGGCTGGAGGTCGACCAGGTGCTCAAGCAATTGCTCGATCAGATCCCGGCACCTCGGCAATGAGTTACCCATGAAACCGACCCGTCTGTTGTTGAACTGGCTTGGCGTATTGCTGGGTGTGGGCATCCTGCTGGGTACTGCGTCAGCGTTGCAGTTCAAGGTGCCCGACACCTTGCACTCAATCGCGTGGGGGCTGCTACTGGCACTGTTACTGCTCGCCTTGCTGGATGCGATGCGCCTGCGTAGCCGCCCTTCCCCCCGCGTGCAACGGCAGATGCCTGGGAGCCTGGCACTGGGCCGCTGGGGAGACATACGCCTGGCTATCGAACATGATTTCCGACAGCCGCTGAGCGTACAGGTATTCGATCATGTCCCTGACGGGTTGTCCGTAGAACACATGCCCCAATCCATAGCGCTGCGGCCCGGTGAACGCAGTGAACTGGGTTATCGCCTTCGCCCCATGCGGCGTGGGCATTTCAGTTTCAGCCGCTGCGAACTTCACCTGCCCAGCCCCATGGGCCTATGGTCAGCACGACGACTGATCGAGGTGAGCGATACCACCCGCGTCTACCCGGATTTCGCCCGCCTATACGGCGCCCAACTACTGGGGGTGGACAATTGGCTGAACCAACTGGGTGTGCGCCAACACCAGCGGCGCGGCTTGGGACTGGAATTTCATCAGTTGCGAGAGTTTCGCGAGGGAGACAGCCTGCGACAGATCGACTGGAAGGCCACCGCCCGACAACGCACACCCATCGCTCGTGAATATCAGGATGAGCGTGACCAGCAGATCGTGTTCATGCTCGATTGCGGCCGCCGCATGCGCAGCCAGGACGATGAGCTGTCCCACTTTGACCATGCCCTGAATGCCTGCCTGTTGCTCAGCTATGTCGCTTTGCGCCAGGGTGATGCGGTTGGGCTGTGCACCTTTGCCGCTGACCTTCCACGCTATCTGGCGCCCGTCAAAGGCAGTAGCCAGCTGAACCTGTTGCTCAACGCGGTATATGACCTCGATACCACCCGACGGACTGCCGATTATCAGGCTGCGGCTAGCCAACTGCTGGCCCGGCAGAAACGGCGCGCATTGGTGATCGTGGTAACCAACCTGCGAGATGAGGATGATGAAACACTGCTGGCTGCCGTCAAGCGTATCAGTCGTCAACACAGGGTGCTCGTGGTCAGCCTGCGCGAGGAAGCCCTCGACCGACTGCGCCAAGCCCCCGTACAAACCTTGCCCGAAGCCTTGGCCTACAGCGGCACCATCGACTACCTGAATGCCCGCAACGAACTGCATGACCGCCTCAGCGCCCAAGGCCTGTCCCTATTGGACAGCTTGCCGTCTGAGCTCGGACCGGCGTTGGTCACCCGCTACCTGGGATGGAAGAAAGCCGGGGTGCTCTGAAGATGCCCGCCAACGCGCGTTACCTAAGCTGAAGCCTGCAAGGGATCAAAGCTGAAGTAATGCAACAAGACGTTGATCAACTGCCCATATTCCTCGGGTGCCTGGAGCACCCTGAACCCGGAGTCATACTGTTGCGGGTTGATATCCTCATGACTCCATAGGCAGCTCGCCGTGAGATCAATGGGATGGAAGGTGCCGTCAGCCGCCGGAATCTTCAAACGCAGCTCAAAGTCCACGTCGACCATCATGGGCAGTTGGCTGATTAACATCAGCCCATCTTCCGAGACATTGCCCAAAAACCCGATGGGCTTGTCGGTAAGACGATTAAACACTTGCAGAAAATAAGGTAACTGATGCCGCTCGATCCGCCGGTCAGTAAACATGGTGAGATCGCCATCCAATGGCCATGAGTGCGGCCGTGCCAGTGATTCGGAACGGGCAAGATCACCCGCTCTCCCTGAAATTCGGTGCGACAACAGTCAATCGCTTGCTGCTGGACAACCACCAAATCCGGGCCCCGCATGCGTTTGCACAGAAAGTTGTACAAACGAACACTCAAAGGATAGCCCATGACTGGCGATAGGCCAGTTATTAAATGACGAATACCATCACAATGAAGCCGGGCGCGGTTGCGCGATGCTTGCACCTGGGTAATGCCCCAGTTGTTGCAGGGTGTCGAGCCTCGCGCGGGCGCGGTAGGCGTACTCGCTCGACGGATACTGATTGATGATGAATTGATAGGTCTGTACCGCGTCGACGAAGAGTTTCTGCCGTTCCAGGCACTGCCCGCGCAACATCGAGACTTCCGGCTGCACATAACGTCGGCTGCGACTTTCACGGTCGACCTGGGACAACTCCAGGGTAACGCGCTCGCAGTCACCGACCTTGTAGGCGCGGTAGGCATTGTTCAGATGGTGGTCCATCGACCAACGAGTGCAGCCGACAACACTGACGGCCAGGGCAGCAATGAGCAAAATTCGCATGAGGGTTCTCCTGTCTTGTGCAGTGTATCGACCCCTCGTCGAAAATCTTCAAGGATGTTCGTATTCAGCCGCAACGAAAACAAGTCAATCATCGATAAGTAGTGCAAACGAACAATGACTACAACGAAAGAGCATAGTAGCCTTCCTCAGCGCTTGAACTCAGGAGTCTGTGCATGTCCGTCCGTCGTACCAAAATCGTCGCCACCCTTGGCCCGGCCAGCAACTCGCCGGAAGTCCTCGAACAGCTGATTCTGGCTGGTTTGGACGTTGCCCGTCTGAACTTCTCCCACGGCACCCCGGACGAGCACAAGGCTCGCGCCAAGTTGGTGCGTGACCTGGCCGCCAAGCACGGCCGCTTCGTCGCACTGCTGGGTGACCTGCAAGGCCCGAAGATCCGTATCGCCAAGTTCGCCAACAAGCGGATCGAGCTGAAGATCGGTGACCAATTCACCTTCTCCACCAGCCACCCATTGACCGAAGGCAACCAGCAAGTCGTGGGTATCGACTACCCGGACCTGGTCAAGGACTGCGGCGTCGGTGACGAACTGTTGTTGGATGACGGTCGCGTGGTGATGCGCGTCGAAACCGCGACCCCGACTGAACTGCATTGCGTCGTACTGATCGGTGGTCCGCTGTCCGACCACAAAGGCATCAACCGTCGTGGTGGTGGCTTGACCGCACCGGCCCTGACGGAAAAAGACAAGGCCGACATCAAGCTCGCCGCCGAAATGGAAGTGGACTACCTCGCCGTGTCCTTCCCACGCGACGCCGCCGACATGGAATATGCCCGTAAACTGCGCGACGAAGCCGGCGGTACCGCCTGGCTGGTGGCGAAGATCGAACGCGCCGAAGCCGTGGCCGATGACGAAACCCTCGACGGCCTGATCAAGGCTTCCGACGCCGTGATGGTTGCCCGTGGCGACCTGGGCGTGGAAATCGGTGACGCCGAGCTGATCGGTATTCAGAAGAAGATCATCCTGCACGCACGCCGTCACAACAAAGCGGTGATCGTGGCGACCCAGATGATGGAGTCGATGATCCAGAACCCGATGCCGACTCGTGCCGAAGTGTCCGACGTGGCCAACGCCGTGCTCGACTACACCGATGCCGTGATGCTCTCGGCTGAAAGTGCCGCCGGCCCGTACCCGCTGGAAGCCGTGCAAGCCATGGCGCGTATCTGCCTCGGCGCTGAAAAGCACCCGACCAGCAAGACCTCCAGTCACCGCATCGGCAAAGAGTTCGAAAGCTGCGACCAGAGCATCGCCCTGGCGGCCATGTACACTGCGAACCACTTCCCCGGTGTGAAGGCGATCATCGCGCTGACCGAGAGTGGCTACACGCCGTTGATCATGTCGCGCATCCGTTCCTCGGTGCCGATCTACGCGTTCACCCCGCACCGTGAAGCCCAGGCGCGCACCGCGCTGTTCCGTGGCGTGTACACCGTTCCGTTCGATCCGGCTTCGCTGGCACCGAACGAAGTCAGCCAGAAAGCTATCGACGAGCTGGTCAAACGTGGCGTCGTAGAGAAAGGCGACTGGGTCATCCTGACCAAGGGCGACAGCTACCACACCACCGGTGGCACCAATGGCATGAAGATCCTGCACGTGGGCGACCCGCAGGTCTGAGTGACAGGCTGAAAAATCAAAGCCCCGCCCTTTAAATGGCGGGGCTTTTTGCTTTCTCAGGACCGGTTGATAAACCCCGACAACGCCGCAATCGCCTCCGGCGACCTCAACCGCTGGGTAAATAAAGCGCCCTCTTCCTCGATCACCTGGCGCAATTGCTCGCGGTCCACACTCTTCATAAGTTGCTTAGTCACTTGCACCGCGCCCGGCGCCAGGGTCTCAAAGCGCTCGGCCATTTCCCGCGCCATGGCCAGTGCCGCCTCGCCGCTGCCCAACGCCTCGGTAGCAATCCCCCACGCCGCCGCCTGTTCGCCGCTGAAGCCCTCGCCCAGCAGCAATAACTCAGCCGCCTTGGCGTGCCCCAACAGCCTCGGCAGGATCAGGCTCGAACCAAACTCCGGACACAGCCCCAGGTTGACGAACGGCATGCGCAGCCGCGCATCCCGACTGATGTACACCAGATCGCAGTGCAGCAACAGCGTTGTACCAATACCCACCGCAACGCCGGCCACGGCGGCAATCACCGGTTTGCGACAGTTGAGCAGGCTTTTCATGAAATAAAACGGTGGGCTGTCGAGCGTGCTGGGCGGTTGTTCGAGAAAATCGCCAATGTCGTTGCCGGCGGTAAAGCAGTCACTGCTGCCCTGGATCAGCACGCAGCGGATATCCACATCCGCATCGGCCTGCTCGAGCGCCTCGGCCAATTGGGTATACATGGCCCGAGTCAGCGCATTTTTCTTCTCGGGACGATTGAGCTGCAGGATCAGCAGCCCGCGTTCACGGTGCTGCAGGATGGCGTCAGTCATGGCAGATCTCGCGGCTGTAGAGTTCAGCGCTCAACCACGGGGCAGGAACACATCGGCCAGCAGTTGATTGCGCGGCAATCCCGCCAGGAACAGACGCTTGGAAAACGCCTCGACACTGGCCGGGTGCCCGCAGAGTAAAGCCAGAGTTTGCCGCGAAACAAGCCGCAGTTGCGCCAATGCCTGGGTCGCCTGCGCCGCTGTCCACAGCTCCACCGTCACGTTGGGATGCTGTGCAGCCAGCTGCGCCAGGGGTTCGGCCAAGTAATGCCCGTCAGCATCATGGGCCAGGTGAATCACGCGGATGTCGCCCTGATGATCCTGGCGCAAAGCCTCACGCAACACCCCCCAGAGCGGCCCCAGGCCCGTGCCGGACGCCAGCAGCCACAGCGGTCGACGTTGCCAGTCGGGGTCGTACTGCAGCGCGCCGCCGCGCAGCTCGCCCAGGCGCAGACGGTCGCCCACCTGCAATTGACGGGCAAGATCACTGAATTCGCCGGGCAGACGGCAATCGAGATGAAACTCCAGGAACGCATCCTCCTGGGGCAAGCTCGCCAAGGAGTACGGCCGCGCCACCTGCCCGGCCCACAGCACCAAGTGCTGCCCGGCCCGGTAGCGCAGGCCACGCTCGGGTTGCAGGCGCAGGCGCAGCACGCTCGGGCTCAACCAATCCACACCCACCACCTGGGCCGGCAACCCGTCACGTGTCGGATCAAAGGTTTCGACGCGTAAATCCCCGCGAACCTGGCACTGGCATGCCAAGCGCCAGCCGTCCTGGCGTTGCGCCGGGCTCAAAGCCTCGGGTTGCTTGTCCTCGAGCTCCCCCTCGCATCGCACCAGGCACGCATGGCAACTGCCGGCGCGGCAACTGTAAGGCACGGCCGCACCGGCCTGGTTCAAGGCATCCAGCAAGTTGCTGCCGGAAGAGACCGACCAATGGCGTTCGCCGACGTAGAGTTCAGGCATATAAGGACTCAATCACAAGGGAGCGCGCACAGGGAATCATGCCTGCGACAGTTTGACCATAGTCGGGTGTATCGGCCACCGAGCCGGGTTATACTGCCGCGCCTTTTTAGCGTCGCGCCTGCACCAGTGGCGTGCCTTGGAAAGGTGGTTTCAGCCGACCGATGCACCCCACTGAAGCCACCTTATTGAATGTTCCCTTATAGAGGAGCGCGACTCATGACCGTGATCAAGCAAGACGACCTGATTCAGAGCGTTGCCGACGCCCTGCAATTCATTTCCTACTACCACCCCGTTGATTTCATCCAGGCCATGCACGAAGCCTACCTGCGCGAAGAATCGCCAGCAGCCCGTGACTCCATTGCCCAGATCCTGATCAACTCGCGCATGTGCGCCACCGGCCATCGCCCGATCTGCCAGGACACCGGTATCGTCACCGTGTTCGTGCGCGTGGGCATGGACGTACGTTGGGATGGCGCCACCATGGGCCTGGACGACATGATCAACGAAGGCGTGCGTCGCGCCTACAACCTGCCGGAAAACGTCCTGCGTGCCTCTATCCTGGCCGACCCGGCCGGTGCGCGTAAGAACACCAAGGACAACACCCCTGCGGTCATCCACTACTCCATCGTCCCGGGCAACACCGTGGAAGTGGACGTGGCGGCCAAGGGCGGCGGTTCCGAGAACAAATCGAAAATGGCCATGCTCAACCCGTCCGACTCGATCGTCGACTGGGTGCTGAAGACCGTTCCGACCATGGGCGCCGGCTGGTGCCCACCGGGCATGCTCGGCATCGGCATCGGCGGCACCGCCGAGAAAGCCGCGGTGATGGCCAAGGAAGTGTTGATGGAATCCATCGACATCCACGAGCTGAAAAAGCGCGGCCCGCAAAACCGTATCGAAGAGATGCGCCTGGAGCTGTTCGAGAAGGTCAACCAACTGGGCATCGGCGCCCAGGGCCTGGGTGGCCTGACCACCGTGCTCGACGTGAAGATCATGGACTACCCGACCCACGCCGCGTCGCTGCCGGTGTGCATGATCCCCAACTGCGCCGCCACCCGTCACGCCCATTTCGTGCTCGACGGTTCGGGCCCAGCGTCGCTGGAAGCGCCACCGCTGGACGCCTACCCGGAAATCGTCTGGGAAGCCGGCCCGTCGGCCCGCCGCGTCAACCTCGACACCCTGACCCCGGAAGAAGTGCAGAGCTGGAAGCCGGGAGAAACCGTGTTGCTCAACGGCAAGATGCTCACCGGCCGCGACGCCGCGCACAAGCGCATGGTCGAGATGCTGAACAAGGGCGAAACCCTGCCGGTGGATCTCAAGGGTCGCTTCATCTACTACGTCGGTCCGGTTGATCCGGTGCGCGAAGAAGTGGTTGGCCCGGCGGGCCCGACCACCGCGACGCGGATGGACAAGTTCACCCGTCAGATCCTCGAACAAACGGGCCTGTTGGGCATGATCGGCAAATCCGAGCGCGGCCCGACCGCCATCGAAGCGATCAAGGACCACAAGGCCGTGTACCTGATGGCCGTGGGCGGCGCCGCTTACCTGGTGGCGCAAGCCATCAAGAAGTCGCGCGTTGTCGCGTTCGCCGAACTGGGTATGGAAGCGATCTACGAGTTCGACGTGAAAGACATGCCGGTTACCGTTGCTGTCGACAGCAAGGGCGAATCCGTGCACATCACCGGTCCTGCCATCTGGCAGAAAAAGATCAGTGAAAGCCTGGCGGTAGAAGTGCAGTAAGTGCTTCTGTGGTGAGGGGCCAGCCCCCTCACCACAACTGCTTGCCCCTCATGGTATGGTGCACTCCCTTACCGTGCCTGCCCATCACCGTATGATCGTAATCCCTCGCCCCCTGCGCCTGACTTTCTACTCCCTGCTGATCATCGCCGGTGCGCTGCTGGCCGCGGCCTTGGCGACACGCCATGCCGAACGCCAAGCCCTGGTAGACGATGCCGCTCGTGCCAATCAGCAACTTGCGCTGTATGCCAATTCGTTGCACACCCTGATTGAACGCTACCGAGCCCTGCCCGCCGTGCTGGCGCTGGACTCGGAGATGATCAATGCCTTGAAGGGCCCGCTGGATACCGCCACCCAGGACCTGCTCAACCGCAAACTGGAACGCATCAACGGCGCGGCGCAGTCGTCCACCCTGGAATTGATGGACCGCACTGGCCTGGCCGTGGCCGCCAGTAACTGGAACCTGCCCAGCAGTTATGTGGGACACAACTACGCGTTCCGCCCCTATTTCAGCCAAACCCTGAGCCAAGGCACCGGGCGTTTTTACGCGGTGGGCGTGACCACTGGCATTCCCGGTTACTTCCTCTCCAGCGCGGTGGTCGATGAACACGAACAGTTCCTCGGCGCCATGGTGGTCAAGCTGGAGTTCCCCGAACTTGAACGCGAATGGGCCCAAGGCAATGACCTGCTGCTGGTCAGCGACGCCCGTGGCATCGTGTTCATCGCCAACCAGCCCGGCTGGCGCTATCGCAACCTGCGGCCGTTAACGGCCAGCGACCTTGCCGAACTCAAGGCCACTCGCCAATACGACAAGAAACACCTGCAGGCGCTGGAAACCAGCACCCTGCAACGCTTCGACGAAAACAGCCATCTGATGCGCGTCAACGGTCCGGATGGCAGTGCCAATTACATTTGGGAATCGCTGCCGCTGAAGGCCGAAGGCTGGACCCTGCACTTGCTGCGCAAGCCGCAATTCGCGTTTGAAGATCAGCGCAACGCCGGGTTGGCCGCCGCCGGCTCCTGGCTGGCGCTGGTGTTCCTGGTGCTGTTCCTGACCCAACGCTGGCGCCTGGCCCGCTTGCGCCAGCGCAGCCGCGAGGAACTTGAGCAACTGGTGGAAGAACGCACCCAGGCGCTGCGCACCGCTCAGGATGGCCTGGTGCAGTCGGCCAAACTGGCGGCATTGGGGCAGATGTCCGCCGCCCTCGCCCATGAAATCAATCAGCCGCTGACCGCCCAACGCATGCAATTGGCCACCTTGCGCCTGCTGCTGGACCATGGCCGTGTCGACGACGCCTACCAGGCGCTCACCCCACTGGACGACATGCTCACGCGCATGGCCGCGCTCACCGGCCATCTCAAGACCTTCGCGCGCAAAAGCCCCAGTGGCCTGCGTGAACGCCTGGACTTGGCCACCGTGGTCGACCAATCCCTGCACTTGCTCGATGCGCGCCTGCGCGACGAATCCATCGGCGTGGTGCTGGACCTGACCCGCCCCGCCTGGGTGCGTGGCGATGCGATCCGCCTGGAACAGGTATTGATCAACCTGCTGCGCAACGCCCTTGACGCCATGGTCGACAAGCCACGCAAACGCCTGGAAATCCGCCTGCATGCCGATGAGCAGTTGTGGCAACTCACCGTCAGCGACAGCGGCGGCGGGATTGCCGAAGAACACCTGAACAGCGTGTTCGACCCGTTCTTCACCACCAAACCTGTGGGTGATGGCCTCGGCTTGGGGCTGGCGGTGTCCTACGCTATCGTGCACGAATTGGGTGGCCGCCTGATCGCCAGCAACCGTGGCGACGGCGCGGTTTTCACCCTGACCCTGCCTATCGCGCTGGAGACGCCCGACCTATGTTGAACGCGGTGATTGTGGTCGACGACGAAGCCAGCATCCGCACGGCCGTCGAGCAGTGGTTGAGCCTGTCGGGCTTTGAGGTACAGCTATTCAGCCGCGCCGAAGAATGCCTGGCGCAATTGCCCAAGGATTTTCCCGGAGTGATCCTGAGCGACGTGCGCATGCCAGGTCTCAGCGGCCTGGAACTGTTGGCTGAAGTGCAGCGCCGTGATGGGGATTTGCCGGTTATATTGCTGACGGGCCACGGCGATGTGCCAATGGCCGTTGAAGCCATGCGCGACGGCGCCTACGACTTCCTGGAAAAACCCTTCAGCCCCGACGCCCTGCTCAACAGCCTGCGCCGCGCCTTGGACAAGCGTGGATTGATTCTGGAAAACCGTCGCCTGCATCAACAGGCCGATCATCGCGCACAGTTGGAGTCGACCCTTTTAGGCGTGTCTCGAGGTTTGCAGACCCTACGCCGCCAGGTGCTGGATTTGGCAAGCCTGCCGGTCAATGTGCTGATCCGTGGCGAGACCGGCAGTGGCAAGGAACTGGTTGCCCGTTGCCTGCATGACTTCGGCCCACGGGCGAAAAAACCCTTTGTGGCCCTCAACTGCGCGGCGATCCCCGAGCAGTTGTTCGAGGCCGAGCTGTTCGGCCACGAAAGCGGCGCCTTTACCGGCGCCCAGGGCAAGCGCATCGGCAAACTGGAATATGCCCACGGCGGTACGCTGTTCCTCGACGAAATCGAAAGCATGCCCCTGGCCCAACAAGTGAAACTGCTGCGCGTGTTGCAGGAACAGAAACTGGAACGCCTGGGC
Source organism: Pseudomonas simiae (assembly GCF_000934565.1). Taxonomy (NCBI): domain Bacteria; kingdom Pseudomonadati; phylum Pseudomonadota; class Gammaproteobacteria; order Pseudomonadales; family Pseudomonadaceae; genus Pseudomonas; species Pseudomonas simiae. The sequence goes on from NZ_CP010896.1 coordinate 4,930,887, forward strand.
TCCAACCAAAGTATCCACGTGGACCTGCGCATCATCGCCGCCACCAAACCAGACCTGTTGGAAGAGGCCCGCGCCGGACGCTTTCGCGAAGACCTGGCTTATCGTTTGAACGTCGCGCAATTGCGCCTGCCGCCTTTGCGTGAACGCCGCGAAGATATTCCGCTGCTGTTCGACCACTTTGCACAGAGCGCCGCCGAGCGCCTGGGCCGTAGCGTCGAGCCGCTGAGCGGTGCGCAACTGGGGCGTCTGCTCAGCCATGACTGGCCAGGTAACGTGCGCGAATTGGCCAACGTCGCCGAACGCCAGGTATTGGGCCTTGGCGAACCGGAGCCGGAAGGCGTCGAGGCCGGGCAATCGTTGGCGGCGCAGCAGGAGGCGTTTGAAGCGCATTGCCTGAAAGCTGCACTGACGCGGCACAAGGGCGATATCAAGGCGGTGCTGGCCGAGCTGCAACTGCCTCGGCGAACCTTGAATGAAAAGATGCAGCGCCATGGGTTGGTGCGGGAGATGTTTCTCTAGCGACCTTCAGACCGCCATCGCAGGCAAGCCAGCGCCCACATTTTGAACTGTGAATACATTTCCAATGTGGGAGCTGGCTTGCCTGCGAAGAGGCCGGTGGCCATAAGCGGATTTCCGCTTATTACCTGAAAATCATCAGCGACTTTCCGCTCAAAAAAATCCTCTGACCCTTCTATTCCGGGCCTTCATCTACCTGGCACAGCTCCTGCTATAGCCCAAACCAGGCAGTGCTCAAGCACGCTCCACAAAAACAATTAGATGAAGGATCCTTCAATGGATAACTCCAACTCCCTGCCTCTGGGGTCGGCGGCTGCGCCGGCAAAAGCACGCACCACTTCCAGCCGGATCAAATCGATCTTCAGCGGATCGGTCGGCAACATGGTCGAGTGGTACGACTGGTACGTCTACGCCGCCTTCTCGCTGTACTTCGCCAAAGCCTTTTTCCCGAAAGGCGACACCACCGCCCAACTGCTCAACACCGCCGCGATCTTCGCTGTGGGTTTCCTGATGCGCCCGATCGGTGGCTGGTTGATGGGCCTGTACGCCGACAAAGTCGGGCGTAAAAAAGCCCTGATGGCCTCGGTCTACCTGATGTGCTTCGGCTCGCTGCTGATTGCCCTGAGCCCAGGCTATGAAATAATCGGTATCGGTGCACCGATCCTGCTGGTGTTCGCCCGTTTGCTGCAGGGACTGTCGGTCGGCGGCGAATACGGCACCTCCGCCACTTATCTCAGCGAGATGGCGACCAAGGAACGTCGTGGTTTCTACTCCAGCTTCCAGTATGTGACCCTGATCTCGGGCCAGCTCATCGCCCTGGCCGTACTGATCGTGCTGCAACAAGTGCTGACCACCGAGCAACTGTATGCGTGGGGCTGGCGTATCCCGTTCGCCATCGGCGCGCTGTGCGCAGTCGTCGCGCTGTACCTGCGTCGCGGCATGGAAGAAACCGAGTCGTTCACCAAGAAAGAAAAAGCCAAGGAAAGCGCGATGCGCACCTTGATGCGTCACCCCAAGGAACTGCTGACCGTAGTCGGCCTGACCATGGGCGGCACGCTGGCTTTCTACACCTACACCACCTACATGCAGAAATACCTGGTGAACACGGTCGGCATGAGCATTTCCGACTCCACCACCATCTCGGCGGCGACGCTGTTCCTGTTCATGTGCCTGCAACCCATCGTCGGCGGGCTGTCGGATAAAGTCGGCCGTCGGCCAATCCTGATTGCCTTCGGCATCCTCGGCACCCTGTTCACCGTGCCGATCCTCACCACCCTGCACACCATCCAAAGCTGGTGGGGCGCGTTCTTCCTGATCATGGCGGCGCTGATCATCGTCAGTGGCTACACCTCGATCAACGCGGTAGTGAAGGCCGAGCTGTTCCCCACCGAAATCCGCGCCCTCGGCGTGGGCCTGCCGTACGCCCTGACCGTATCGATCTTCGGCGGCACCGCTGAATACATCGCGCTGTGGTTCAAGAGCATCGGCATGGAGACCGGCTACTACTGGTACGTGACCGCGTGCATCGCGGTGTCGCTGGTGGTCTACGTGACCATGAAGGACACCCGTAAACACTCGCGCATTACCACGGACTAAAGGCCTGTCTCGGTAAAACATGTGGGAGCGGCGAAGCGACGATTCGACTTGCTCCCACATTAGGTATGATGCATGCCCCAGAACCGAGTAGGGAACAGGCCATGTCCGACGCTATCCATTTCTACGAACCCGCCAACGGCCACGGCCTGCCCCATGACCCGTTCAATGCCATCGTTGGTCCACGGCCGATCGGCTGGATTTCGTCACACGACCGTGAAGGTCGCCTGAACCTGGCGCCCTACAGCTTCTTCAATGCGTTCAACTACATTCCGCCGATCATTGGGTTTTCCAGTGTCGGGCGCAAAGACAGCCTGAACAACATCGAACAAACCGGCGAGTTTGTGTGGAACCTGGCGACCCGCCCGCTGGCCGAGCAGATGAACCAGAGTTGCGCCGCCGTTTCCCCCGAGGTCAACGAGTTCGAGTTGTCCGGCCTGACGCCGGTGGCGTCGAAGATTGTTGGCGTGCCACGGGTGGGCGAGAGCCCGGTGTCGTTCGAATGCAAGGTGACGCAAATCATCCAGCTGCAACGTGCGGACAAGGCGTTGGTGCCGAGCTGGCTGGTGCTAGGCGAGGTGGTCGCGGTGCACATTGCCAAGTGGCTGCTCAAGGACGGGGTCTACGACACCGCCGCCGCCGAGCCGATCTTGCGCGGTGGTGGCCCGGCGGATTACTTCCAGTTGGGGCCGGAGGCGCTGTTCAAGATGTACCGGCCTGGTGCCACAAAAGCCTGATTGGCATGCTGTCTAAATGTGGGAGCGGGCTTGCTCGCGAATGAGGTGGGGTCAGCCACTGAATTCGGTGACTGACACGCCGCATTCGCGAGCAAGCCCGCTCCCACATCATTCATCGACGGTGTGTCCTAGTTCCCGGCGCTGGCCCAGGCCAGTTGACCTTCTTCATCCACTCCGATCAACCGCTCAAGCTGCACGGTGGCGGCATCATCCGCATCAGAAGCCGTCTTGAACGTCTGTCCATCAAGGATCTTGTGAAACTGCGGTGCGCCCATGCCATCCAGTGCCTTGACGGCGACGGCGGCGCTGTAGCCACCCTCCCCCGGTACTACGGCGGAAACGGCTTCGTGGTGGGCAAATTGTTTACGTGCCATGTTGCAGGTCCTGGCCAATGGAAAAGTTGGCCATTCTAAACCTGATCAGCCGGCGAGTTGCAGGTACTCGCCGTAGGCGTGTGCAGCGGATGCATCGGTAAAGGTTTGGAAGTCCATGCTGCGCACGACCATGTCGTTCAACAGTTCGGTGAAGATCATCAGGGCCGGAGAGTTGAAGTAGGCGCTCATCGCCTGCTCGCTGCTCCAGAAACCGGAGATCAACCAGACATCGGGATCGACTTGGGAATGCTGCAACGAGAATTGCAGGCAACCCTGAGCCTGACGACCCGGTTCGATCAAACTGCTCAAGCGTGCACCGAGTTCGGTGCTGCACCCGGTGCGGGCGCGGATAAAGGCCATATGGCTCGCGGGAATGGGGGTGGACATGTTCGACTCTCCCGTTGAGAAGTGATGCTCGGCAAGCACTGTGAGGGCGTGTTGCCACAGGATCAAAGATAATGGCGCGGGTGCGGGCGCGGTTAGTCGATTCCTGCTGGCTTATTGCACAATCCTGCGAGAAGCGCAGATAGGACGTTTGGCGCCGGCAATTATTCCAAGGGCAACCGCCTTGTTTCAGGGAGATGACAGCCCCCACGATTGCCTGATTCACGATGCGTCGCAGGATCAGGCAAGGATTGTGCAGAATCGACGTAACACTTTTTAGAAAGCCGCCGCTAAGCTGAGCCCATCGAAGTAGCCAGTAGAGGACGCTCCATGTCGTCGCCCGAACATACAGCCATCCCCCTCGATGCCGAGATGGAAAAGCAGCGCGCCGAGCTGGCCAGCATCGTGCACCGGCATACCTGGGAGGACGGCTCCTACGGTACAGCCATCACAACCTTGTTCCTGAACCGCCACAACACGCCGCGCGACTTCATGCCGGTGCTGGTGGAGCCTGCCCTGTGCATCCTGGCCAGCGGCAGCAAGGAAGTGCGCCTGGCCGACGAGATCTTTGCCTACGACCCGCTCAACTACCTGGTGTTCTCGGTGGCGATGCCGGTGGCCGGACGGATCATCGATGCCACCCCGGAAGACCCGAACCTGTCGGTGCGCATCAATATCGACCCGGCGCAACTGACGGCCTTGATCGCAGAAGCAGGCCCGATGGGCGTGCCGTCGCGCCCGACGTCCCGCGGCATGTACGTCGACCGCATCGACAACCAGTTACTCGACGCAGTGCTGCGCCTGGCGCGGTTGCTGGATACACCCAAAGACATCGCCATGCTTGCGCCATTGATCAACCGGGAAATCCTCTACCGTCTGTTGCGGGGGCCGCAGGGTTATCGGCTGTATGAAATCGCCGTGGCCAACAGTCAGAGCCATCGGGTCAGCCAGGCGATCACCTGGTTGAACGGCAACTACGAGCAACCGCTGCGCATCGATGACCTGGCCAAGGCAGTGAACCTCAGCGTCTCGACCCTGCACCACCGCTTCAAGGCGATCACCGCCATGAGCCCGTTGCAGTATCAGAAGCAGTTGCGCTTGCAGGAAGCGCGACGGTTGATGATTGCCGAAGGGTTGGAAGCGTCGGCAGCGGGGTATCGCGTGGGGTATGAAAGCCCGTCGCAGTTCAGTCGGGAGTACAGCCGGTTGTTTGGGGCGCCGCCCCTTAGAGACTTGGCCCGACTGCGCCAAAGCATCTGACCTAATGAAGATCAACATGTGGGAGCTGGCTTGCCTGCGATAGCGGTCTGTCTGTGCCAGATGAGTTGGCTGATACACCGCTATCGCAGGCAAGCCAGCTCCCACATTGGGGCCGCATACATTCAGTCTAATCCGCGAGGGAGTTGCAAGGTCACGCGCAAGCCACCCTCGCGCAGATTCTGCAGACTCACTTCGCCGCCATGGCTGTGCGCAATGTTGCGCGCAATTCCCAGGCCCAGGCCGTAGCCCTGTTGCTGCCCAGCCAGGCGGAAGTGCGGTTCAAACACCTGCTCCAACCGCTGCTCCGGCACGCCGGGGCCTTCGTCATCCACGTGCAGAACGAACTCCGCGCCGTCGTCCTCGATGTACAGGTGGGCGTTCTGGCCATACTTCAACGCGTTGTCGATCAAGTTGCCGATGCAGCGCTTGAGCGCCAGCGGTTTGCCCGGATAAGTCGTCAACGCCCGGCCATGCTGGGTAACGCGGCCATTGCCGTTCGGCGCCAGGTACGGTTCCACCAGGCAGTCGAGCACGTGGTTCAGGTCGACCGGTTCGATGTTTTCGTGGATATCGGTGTCTTTCACGCATTGCAGCGCGCCTTTCACCAGCAACTCCAACTCATCCAGGTCGCGGCCGAACTTGGTTTGCAGGTTCTCGTCTTCAAGCAATTCCACGCGCAGGCGCAGGCGAGTAATCGGGGTGCGCAAGTCGTGGGAAATCGCGCTGAACAACTGGCTGCGCTCGGTCAGGTAACGGCTGATGCGCTCACGCATGGCGTTGAACGCACGGCCCACTTCCACCACTTCACTGCCGCCGCCTTCGGCCACCGGCTCTACGTCGGCCCCCAGGGACATGTCCCGCGCCGCCCGCGCCAGGCGCTTGAGAGGCCGGCTCTGCCAGTGCACCAGCAAGCCGATGAACAGCAGCAGGAAACCACTGGTCAGCACGATAAACCACACCTGCTGGGACGGCAGGCCCTGTTCTTCCAGGCTGGTGTAGGGCTCGGGCAACAGCGAGGCGATGTACAGCCATTCGCCGGGCGCGAGCTGGATCTGGGTAACCAGTACCGGTGGGTTAACCGGTTCCAGGGTCAACGCGTAATGGGCCCAGGAGCGTGGCAGTTCGTCGAGTTTCAGGCCGGCATTGAAGATACGCAGGTCTTCGGCGCTGACGAACTCCACGGAGATATGCACATCGGCGCCGAGGGTTTGTTTCAACACTTCGTTGACCGCTTCAAGCACTGCCTGCTTGCGCGGTGTCTGCGGCAGGATGGCCATGTCCAACGGGCGATCATTGAGGGTCACGACGAAACGGGTGCCGCCCATGCTGCGCAATTGGTCCAGCACCAACGGTCGATATGCCACCGGCAACGAACGGAAATAACTCACGCTGGCGGTCATCGAATGCGCCAGGCTGCGGGCGCTGGTGACCAGGCCTTCGAGCTGAGTGGCGCGTAATTGCGAGACCCAGATCACACTGGACAGCGCCTGGGCAAACAGCACCGCCAGCAGTGTCAGCAGCAGCATGCGCCCCAGCAACGAGCGTGGCACCGGGAAGCGGCGACGGCGCTCGGTCAAATGGTCAGTGGGCATTGCCGGCAACCACGCTGGCTGCCAGTTGATAACCGCTGCCGCGCACCGTGCGGATCAGCCTCGGGGGTTTTTCGGTATCGCGCAGGCGTTGGCGCAGACGGCTGACAGCCATGTCGACGATACGGTCCAGCGGCATCAGGTCGCGGCCACGGGTGGCGTTGCCAATGGTGTCACGGTCGAGGATCTGCTGCGGGTGGTCGAGAAACAATTTGAGCAGGGCAAAGTCGGCACCGGAGAGGATCACTTCTTCGCCGTCCACATGGAACAGGCGGTGGCTGATCATATCCAGGCGCCATTCATCAAACACCAACACCTCGCCACCACTGCTGCGTTCCTGGCCAAACTGGCAGCGACGCAACAGGGCTTTGATCCGCGCCTGCAACTCGCGGGGGCTGAAGGGTTTGCCGATGTAATCGTCGGCGCCCAGCTCCAGGCCGATCACGCGGTCGGCCTCGTCGGAGCTGGCGGTGAGCATGATGATCGGCACCTGCGCTTGGCGCGGGTGCTGGCGGATCCAGCGGCAAAGGCTGAAACCGTCTTCGTCTGGCAACATCACATCAAGGATGACCAGATCGCACGGCGCCTCGTTCATCGCTTGGCGGAACCCCGTGCCATCCGGCACGCCACGCACCTGAAAACCGGCGCGACTGAGGTAGGTCTGCAGCAATTCGCGGATTTCCTGGTCATCGTCGACGAGGAGAATCGATTTACTGATTACGCTCACGGGGTCCTCCTTGTTGTTATGGCCAAGCTTACGTCATTTGTTGCTCTTGAGGCCCTCATCGCAGGCACGCCAGCTCCCACAGGAGAATGCATTGCAAATGTGGGAGCTGGCTTGCCTGCGATGAGGCTATCACGACCTACGCAAACGCCTGCTCCAAAGCCACGCCAGCCCCGGTCAATCCAGAATACGGGGCGGTCACCAACCACACCGGAATGCCTTTGAAGTAGTCGCTCATGCAGCCTTTGTCAGCGAAGCTCTTGGCAAAACCACTGTTGATAAAGAAGTCGGCAAACCTCGGTATCACCCCACCCACGATGTACACACCACCGCGTCCACCGGTGGTCAACACATTGTTGCCTGCTACCCGGCCCAGCCAGATGCTGAACTGGTCCAATACTTCCATGGCCACCGGGTCGCCGGCCAGGCCTGCGGCCGTGATCGCCTCAGGGGTTTCCAGCACCGGCGTGTGGCCGTCGACCGCGCAAATGGCACGGTAAAGACGCGGCAAGCCACCACCGCTCAAGGCGGTTTCGGCGCTGACATGGCCGATCTCAGTATAAATGTGCTGCCACAGCTGGGTTTCACGCGGGCTGCTCAGGGGCAAGTCGACATGCCCGCCCTCCCCCGGCAACGCCGCAAAGCGGCCAGCGCCCAGATCCAGCAGCGTCCCGACACCCAGGCCAGTGCCCGGACCAATCACGACCGCCGGGCGCAACGGCTCCGGCGTGCCCTCGCAGACCACACGGAATTCGTCGGGCTTGAGTCGGGTCATGCCCAGGGCCATGGCCGAAAAATCATTGACCAGCAACAGTTCATCCACCTGCAAGGTTTTGCAGAAGGCAGTCTTGCTCAGGCGCCAGTGATTGTTGGTGAATTTAAATTCATCCCCGCTCACAGGCCCGGCGACCGACAGGCACACCGCACCGATGTCACCGATTTCCAGGCCTTCCTCTTTGAGGTAAACCTTGATCGCGTCTTCAGGGCTGGAGTGATCCGCCGTGGCATGCACGCGGATCGAATGCAACTCCTGATCGCGCCACAACGCGAAACGGGCGTTGGTGCCCCCGATATCACCGACCAGCGCAAGTTTCACTTAAGCGTCTCCAAGGCAGAGGTAAAGGCGCTGGCGCCCTGCTCTGCGGAGCTTGCGGCCAAGCGCATAAATGCAAACAGCTCGCGACCGGCCCCCACGTTATTGCCCAACAGACCCGTGGCAGGCGCGCGCGCTGCAAATTCTTCGGCGTCCACCTTAAGCTCCAGGGTGCCCTTCACGCCATCCACGCGAATGATATCGCCATCGCGCACCCGCGCCAGTGGCCCGCCGCTCTGGGCTTCGGGGTTGACGTGAATCGCGGCGGGGATCTTACCCGACGCGCCGGACATACGCCCGTCTGTTACCAGTGCGACCTTGAAGCCACGGTCCTGCAACACACCGAGGAACGGCGTCATCTTGTGCAATTCGGGCATGCCATTGGAGCGCGGGCCCTGGAAACGCATGACGGCGACGAAGTCTTTTTCCAGCTGGCCGGCCTTGAACGCATCGGCCAGGTCTTGCTGGTCCTGGAACACCACCGCCGGAGCTTCAACAATCTGATGTTCAGGTGCTACGGCAGACACTTTCATCACACCACGACCGAGGTTGCCTTCCATCACGCGCAAGCCGCCTTCCGGCGAGAACGCGCGGGCCACGGGGCGCAGGATGGTTTCGTCGAGGCTTTCGATAGGGCCTTCGCGCCAGATCAGCTCGCCGTCGACCAGGAAGGGTTCCTGGGTGTAGCGGCTCAGGCCCTTGCCGGCCACGGTGTTGACGTCTTCGTGGAGCAGGCCGGCTTCCAGCAGTTCGCGGATCAGGAACGACATCCCGCCCGCCGCCTGGAAGTGGTTGATGTCGGCCTTGCCGTTTGGATACACGTGGGACAGGGTCGGCACCACCTCGGAGAGGTCGGCCATGTCGTCCCAGGTGAGGATGATGCCCGCCGACATGGCGATGGCGGGCATGTGCAGGGTGTGGTTGGTGGACCCGCCGGTGGCATTGAGGGCAATGATCGAGTTGACGATGGATTTCTCGTCGACGATCTCGCCGATCGGCATGAAGCTGCCGTTGGCCTTGGTCAGACGGGTGACCTGGTGTGCGGCTTCGCGGGTCAACGCATCGCGCAGCGGGGTGTAGGGGTTGACGAACGAGGCGCCCGGCAAGTGCAGGCCCATCACTTCCATCAGCAGCTGGTTGGTGTTGGCGGTGCCGTAGAAGGTGCAGGTGCCGGGGCTGTGGTAGGACTTCATCTCCGATTCCAGCAGCTCTTCGCGCGTGGCCTTGCCTTCGGCGTAGCGCTGGCGCACGTCGGCTTTCTGCTTGTTGGAGATGCCCGACGGCATCGGGCCGCCCGGCACGAAGATCATCGGCAGGTGGCCATAGCGCAGCGCGCCCATCATCAGGCCGGGGACGATTTTGTCGCAGATGCCCAACATCAGCGCGGCATCGAACATGTTGTGGGACAGCGCTACCGCCGTGGACATGGCAATGACTTCACGACTGAGCAGGCTCAGTTCCATGCCCGGCTCGCCCTGGGTCACGCCGTCGCACATCGCAGGGGTGCCGCCGGCGAACTGCCCGACCGAGCCGACTTCGCGCAGGGCCTTCTTGATCTGTTCAGGGAAGTGTTCGTACGGCTGGTGTGCCGAGAGCATGTCGTTATATGACGAAACAATTGCCACGTTGGCGGCATTCATCATGCGCAGACTATTTTTATCTTCAGTGCCGCAACCGGCCACGCCGTGGGCGAAGTTGGCGCATTGCAGCTTGCCGCGCATCGGACCGTCGATGGCTGCACCGCGAATGAGCGCAAGGTAGGCCTCGCGGGTGGCGCGGCTGCGGGCGATAAGCCGTTCGGTGACCTCAAGAACGCGGGGATGCATGTGTAGAACTCCAGGCTAACGGATGTGGCGACCTGAGTGTCTATGCTGATCAAACGCCCACAGCTCATGGGATGGCAGGGAGTCGTTTGGATCATCGGACCAGTTGATTCAGGTCACTCGTTGTAGATTGAACAAAATATTGCCACTAAAAAGGCTTGTTTTCTATTTTTATGCGAATAATCTTGTAATTCTTACAACAAATCGACGACAGGCACTTTCCAATGACTCTTCGTATCGCAATCAATGGTTTTGGCCGTATCGGCCGTAATGTCCTGCGCGCACTGTATACCCAAGGCTACCGCCAGGATTTGCAGATCGTCGCCATCAACGATCTGGGCGACAGTTCGATCAATGCCCACCTGCTCAAATACGACACCGTACATGGCACTTTCGAAGCAGAGGTCGCCCACGATCAGGAAAGCCTGACCGTCAATGGCGACCGGATTGCCGTCAGCGCCATTCGCAACCCGGCCGACCTGCCGTGGGCCGCGCACAAGATCGACGTCGTGTTCGAATGCACCGGCCTGTTCACCGACCGTGACAAGGCTGCCGCCCATATTACCGCCGGCGCGCGCAAGGTGATCATCTCGGCACCGGCCAAAGGGGCGGACGCTACCGTGGTCTACGGTGTAAACCATGACATTCTGCGTCAATCCCACCAGATCATCTCCAACGCGTCGTGCACCACCAACTGCCTGGCGCCGGTCGCCCAAGTGCTGCATCGCGAACTGGGTATCGAAAGCGGCCTGATGACCACGATTCACGCCTACACCAACGACCAGAACCTGACCGACGTCTACCACACCGATCCGTACCGCGCGCGTTCGGCTACCCAGAACATGATCCCGAGCAAGACCGGTGCCGCTGAAGCCGTCGGCCTGGTGCTGCCGGAACTGGCGGGCAAGCTGACCGGCATGGCGGTGCGTGTACCGGTGATCAACGTGTCGCTGGTGGACCTCACCGTGCAGTTGAAAAAAGACGCCACGGCGGAGGAAGTCAACGCACTCCTCAAGGAAGCCAGCCAGCACTCGAAGATCCTCGGCTATAACACCCTGCCGCTGGTTTCCAGTGACTTCAACCACAACCCGCTGTCGTCGATCTTCGATGCCAATCACACCAAGGTCAGCGGTAAGTTGCTGAAAGTTTTGGCTTGGTATGACAACGAGTGGGGCTTCTCCAACCGTATGCTGGATAACTGCCTGGCGCTCTGCAACGCCGAGTAATCCACATAGAGTGGGCTTGTGTGGGAGCGGGCTTGCTCGCGAACGCATCACCTCGTTATTCAGACGAACCGAGGTGCTTGCATTCGCGAGCAAGCCCGCTCCCACATTTGGCCTGCGCAAACCCGCAGAAAGTGTTCCTTGCCATTTGAGTTGATGATAAGCATTATCATTAACTGCAAATCGGTCTGGTATCACTGTGAGCCAATCTCGCTTCAACCACGTCTTTCTCACCCAACGGGTAATGCTGCTTCGCACCTTGCAGCGGATGGTGAATAACCACAGCACCGCCGAGGACCTGTTGCAGGAAACCTACCTGCGCGTCACCCGGGCCCTGAGCGAGCGACCGATCGATCACCTTGAACCTTTCGTCTATCAGACGGCGCGCAACCTGGCGTTGGATCACCTGCGTGCGCGCAGGATCCAGGCCCGCACACTGCAGGAAAACGTCCCGCTGGATGTCCTGCAAAGCGTCGCCGCCCCCATCAGCACACCCGAAGATGCCACCCAGGCCGAGCAAATGCTTGAAGCCCTGAGCGTCAGCCTGGGCCAGTTGAGCGCCCGCCAACAGCGGATTTTCATCCTCAGCCGCTTGCATGGTTGCAGTTACCAGGAGATCGCCGATCAGTTGGGCGTGTCCTTGAGCACCGTGCAAAAGGAACTCAAATTGATCATGGCTATCTGCGTAGGTGTGGCCGAACGATTGGATCGGCCTTAAGCTCCATCCGACAGAAGCGTCGACCCAAGCTGTAGGAAAGTTGAATAGAACGTGGCGAAGACCCGAGGAACACCGTGACGGACCCGAATAAACTGCGCCCCCATGAGCTGGCTCATGAGGTGTTGCAAGACACGGCTATGGATCAAGCCCTCGACTGGCTGATCGCCTTGCAGTGCCCGCAAGCCGGACAGCAGGCCGAATTCGAAACCTGGTTGGCCAGCGATCCCGCCCACGTCCACGCCTTCGCCAAGGCCCAGGCCGCGTGGGGCGGCGCGCCGGTACACAGTGCTGCCGTCGCACTGGCCGCGCCGCGCAAGCCGAGCGCCTGGCGCCGGCTCAAGCCACATTGGAAACCGCTGGCCACCGCCGCCGTGCTGCTGATCGGCCTGTTCAGTTTCAGCAACCTGCCGGTACGCCTGCAGGCCGACCACCTCACCGTGGTAGGCGAACGCCAGCGCCTGCAACTGGACGACGGCTCCAAGGTATTGCTGAACACCAACTCGGCGTTTTCCAGCAGCATCAAGGACCACCAGCGCATCGCTCGCCTGTATCAGGGCGAGGCGTTTTTCGACATCGTGCCCAGTCACGGCTTGCCCTTGGAAATCGACGCCGGCCCCGTACGCGCCAGCGTGCGCGACACCGCCTTCGCCGTGCGTTACCTCAATGGCGAAGCCCAGGTGCAGGTGCAGCGTGGCGATGTCGACCTGAGCAACACCTTCGACGATGCCCGCGTGCGCCTGAGTGCCGGTGAAAGTATCCGCATCGGGCCCAAGGGGTTCGGCCAACCGGCCAAGCTGGATGCCAACAAGGACCTGGCCTGGGTGCAAGGTCGGCTGATCTTCGAAAACTGCCCGATGAGCGAAGTGCTCGCCGAGCTGCGCCGCTATTACCCGGGCTGGATCGTCAACACCAACGACCAACTGGCCAGCGTCGCCGTCACCGGCAATTACCGCCTCGACCAGCCCTTGGACGTGGTGCGCTCCCTGGCTCACATCACCTCGGCCAAGCTGTCGGAATACCCATCGCTGGTGATTTTGAACTAAATGAGAATTATTTTTACTCGATAGCTGAGGGTGGTACGTCTCGTCTTAGCCAATGCAACTGATTCCTATTTGTCTCAGTTCGCAACTATAAGATTCGTACTCCGGAGCGCTCTCGATGTCCTCTCGTTTCAACCGCCGGTCCTCTTCGCCCGCCCTGTCCTTGCTGACCGCGGCCATCCTGCTGGCCGCTGCGCCGGTGATGACCGCCACCGCCGCCGAACCTGCTGCGCGTAGCCACGGCAACTACAGCTTCAGCATTGAGCAGCAACCGCTGGTCTCGGCACTCAACGCCTTTACCGCCGTGACCGGCTGGCAAGTCGGCCTACCGGCCGAACTGGGCCAGGGCGTGTCGTCCCCAGGCGTACGCGGCCCGTTGTCGCCGGAAAAAGCCCTGGACCGGCTGTTGGTGGGGACCAACCTGAGCTACCGCAAACTGGGCAATAACAACATCGTGCTGGAAAAGCGCGCGCCGGGCGGCGCCCTCAACCTGCAACAGGTGACCATCAGCGCCACGCGTAACGAGCAGAACATCAGCAGCGTACCGAGCACCGTGACCGTGCAGGAACGCGAGGCGCTCGACCGCCAGAACGTGAATACCATTCGTGAACTGGTGCGTTACGAACCCAACGTCTCGGTCGGCGGTGCCGGTGGCCGCTCAAGCAATTCGGGCTACAACATTCGCGGCATCGACGGCGACCGCATCCTCACCCAGGTCGATGGCGTCGAAGTGCCGGACAACTTCTTCAACGGTCCCTACGCCAAGACCCGCCGCAACTATGTCGACCCGGAAATCGTCAAGCGCGTGGAGATCCTGCGCGGCCCGGCCTCGGCCCTGTACGGCAGCAGCGCGATTGGCGGCGCCGTGAGCTACTTCACCCTCGACCCGGATGACATCATCAAGCCCGGCCAGGACGTCGGCGCTCGCCTGAAGACCGGCTACAGCTCCGCCGACGAAAGCTGGCTGACCTCCGGCACCGTTGCCGGCCGTGTGCAGGATGTCGACGGCCTGTTGCACCTGAGCCAGCGCAACGGCCATGAAATGGAGTCCTACGATGGCAACAACGCCACGGGCCTGGCGCGCACCGGCGCCAACCCCGAGGATGCACGCACCACCAACGTGCTGGCCAAGCTGGGCTGGAACTATGGCGATGACAATCGACTGGGCCTGACCTACGAGAAATACAAGGATGATCGCGACGTCAACTTGAAAAACGCCGTGGGCGGACCGTTCACCGGCGGGCGCGGCTTCAACTTCTACCGTGCACGGTCGGGCAACGACACCATCACCCGTGAGCGTTTCGCTATCGAAAACCGCTTCGCCCTGGACTCGCCGATTGCCGATCAGATCAAGACCAGCCTCAACTATCAGATCGCCAAGACCGACCAGTCCACCGCCGAAATCTACCAGCCGTCCCGCCGCGTATTGCGCACCCGCGAAACCCTCTACGAAGAAAAGCAGTGGGTGTTCGACGCACAGCTGGACAAGGCTTTCAGCTGGGGCGACACCGATCACCAGGTCACCTACGGCACCACCCTCAAACAACAGAAAGTCACCGGCTCCCGCGAAGGCGCCGCCACCTGCCTGGCGGTCGGCGGCGGTTGCACAGCCATCGGCGCACCCAGCCCGACAGCCAGCGACAGCGTGAAGAAGGCCAGTGATTTCCCGGACCCGACCATCAACACCTACTCGCTGTTCGCGCAGGACCAAATCACCTGGGACAAGTGGACCTTCCTGCCCGCCGTTCGCTACGACTACACCCAACTCAAACCCAAGTTGACTGAAGAGTTCCTCAACACCGTCGACCCGACACGGATCTATGCCCACAGTGACAAGGAAAAAACCTGGCACCGCGTCACGCCGAAATTCGGTCTGACCTATGCGCTGACCGACCAGTACACTTGGTTCGGCCAATACGCCGAAGGCTTCCGCACACCATCGGCCAAAGCCTTGTACGGCCGCTTTGAAAACCTGCAGCAGGGCTACACCGTCGAACCCAACCCGGACCTCAAGCCGGAAAGCAGCAAGGGCGTGGAAACCGGGATTCGCGGCCACTTCGACTCCGGTTCGTTTGATATCGCCGTGTTCTACAACAAATACCGCAACTTCATCGACGAGGACGCTTCCGTCGCCGGCGGTACCGCACAGCAATTCGAAGCCAACAACATCAAGCACGCCACCATCAAGGGGATCGAAGCCAAAGGGCGCCTGAACCTCGACGCGTTCGGCGCCCCCCAAGGGCTGTACACCCAGGGTTCGGTTGGCTACACCTACGGTCGCAACGACGACAATGGCGAGCCGCTCAACAGTGTCAACCCGCTCAAGGGCGTATTCGGCCTGGGCTACGACCAGGACAACTACGGTGGCCTGCTGAGCTGGACCCTGGTGAAAAAGCAGGATCGCGTCGACAGCACCACCTTCCACGCACCTGACGGCAGCACCACGGCCCCCTTCAAGACCCCAGGCTTCGGCGTCCTCGACCTGACCGCCTTCTACAAGGTCACCAACGACGTGACCGTCAACGGCGGCCTCTACAACCTCACCGACAAGAAGTACTGGAACTGGGATGACGTGCGCAGCTACGACGGCGTCGGCGAAGCCGGTGTGACCTCCCCGGCCAACCTCGACCGCCTGACCCAGCCGGGTCGCAACGTTGCGATCAACGTGATCTGGGACATCTGATCACGACCTTTAACCGAGGCCCCACTCACCTCGTCGAAATTTTACCGACGAGGTGAGGATTTTTTACTGTGCCGCGTCTTCTTGTTCGTCTAGTTGATAACGGCTCTCTTTAGAGCACCCAGGCGCTCTTCTTCTCAAGGACTTTTTCATGACCGCTTCTCCTACCGCTGAACGCCCAAGCCTACGCTCCCAGCGCCTGAACCAGATTACCCACTCGCCGCACGCCAAGCTCGACGCCCTGGTCAAAGCCCACGCGCCGTTTGAAACCCAGGCCAACTTCGCGCGCTTCGTGGTGGCGCAGTACCTGTTCCAGTCGGAACTGGTGGCGCTGTACAACGATGCCGAGCTGATCAAGATCGTGCCGGACCTGGCCGAACGCTGCCGCGCCGAAGCGGCCAAGCTGGACCTGGGTGACCTGGACACCGAAGTGCCAGCCCCGGTTGCCGGCGCGGTGAACAACCCGAGCAAGGCTGAAGCGCTGGGCTGGCTGTTCGTTTCCGAAGGCTCCAAGCTGGGCGCCGCGTTCCTGATCAAGCGCGCCGTAGGCCTGGGCCTGAGCGAAACCTTCGGTGCCCGTCACCTGGGTGAGCCAGCCGGTGGCCGTGCCGAGGGTTGGAAGCGCTTCACCCGCACCCTGGACGCGCTGGAATTCAGCGCCGAAGAAGAAGCCGCGGTGGAAAAAGGTGCGATTGACGCCTTCGTACGCTTCACCGTATTGCTGGAACAGGCGTACGCTAGCGCCCCTGAACTGGCCTGATACCCTCGATTGGAATGCGATAGCACTGTGGGAGCGGGCTTGCTTGCGAATGCGGAGTATCAGTCACCTGATACTGGACTGACGCACCGCATTCGCGAGCAAGCCCGCTCCCACATTTAAACCCCATTCCAAGCTGATTTTTTATCGACTCTGCATGCTCCCATGACCGGCAAAACCCAATCCACCTCGAAAATCGTCCGGATCCTCTTCGGCTTGCTGGCCTACGTCAGCCTGGGCATCGGGCTGGTGGCGATTGTCGTGCCGGGCTTGCCTACCACCGAATTCATTCTGCTCGCCGCCTGGGCCGCCACCAAAAGCTCACCGCGCCTCAGCGCCTGGCTGGAAAACCACCGGCTGTTCGGGCCGATCCTGTTCAACTGGCGCAATGGCAAGATCATCGCCCGCCGGGCCAAAGTCAGTGCCACCGCGAGCATGCTGCTCTGCGCGATCCTGATGCTGGTGATGCTCGACCACGGCTGGCCGATCTACCTGGCCATTGCCGGGATGAGCCTGGGCAACCTGTGGATCTGGTCTCGACCGGAACGGCTTGCGGCGCCCGTATAACGCTGCGTGTAGGGTTTATCCTACCGCTCATCGCCTGTTTCTCATGAATTGATGTGTGACGCCGATGTTTCAGACATAGCGCTGAATGGACTTGGCCTGCACTACGTGCCTTCCAGCCCGTCCATTCGCGAGTGAACCTATGTTCGACACCCTCTCCATCCGCTTGAAAATAGTGCTGCTGTCGGGCCTTTGCCTCTTGGGGGTGATCGCGCTGATCATCAGCATCAACCTCTACGAAACCAATCAGAACGATCAGTTGATCAGCGATTCGAGCTCGCGAATGCTCACCAGCAGTGTGCAGAGCCTGCTGCAATCCAAAGCCGGCGAACAGGCCGTACTGTTGCAGAAAACCTTTGGCGAAAACCTGTTGGTAGTGACCGCCCTTGCCGATCAGGTCAAGGACCTGCGCGCCCTCGCGGCCAAGCGCGCGCTGGAACCCGGCGCCTTGCGTGAAGAACTCAACCAGAGCCTCAAGACCACGTTCGAGCGCAACAGCAAAGTGCTGGGTATCTGGCTCTCGTTCGAACCCAACGGACTGGATGGCAAGGACAGCGAGTTCGTCGACGACAAGGCTCGCGTGTCCAACGAGAAAGGCCGTTTCTCCAGCTACTGGAGCCGCGCCGGCGGCGAAGGCCTGAACACCATCATGGTCGAAGATGACCTGACCAAGACCACCCCCAACCTCAGCGGCACGCCCTACAACATTTGGTACACCTGCCCACGGGACACGCGCAAAGTGTGCCTGCTAGACCCCTACGCCGATGAAGTGGCTGGCAAGCAGATGCTGATGACCACCATCTCCCTGCCGCTGATGGTGGACGGCAACGTCATCGGCGTGGTCGGTATCGACATCGCCCTCAACACCCTGCAAGCCGTGACGGACGCGGCGCAAAAAGAACTGTTCAATGGCGCGGCGCACCTGGACATTCTTTCCAGCACCGGTCTGATTGCCGCCTCCAGCGGTCAGCCGGAGATAGTCGGCAAAACCCTCATGGATACCGTCGGCGCCGAAGGCAAGGAAATCGTGCAACTACTGGCCAGCGACTCGCCCATGATCCGCGAGCAGGACCACACCATCCGCGCCGTCTACCCGGTCAAGCCGATTGCAGACGCAAAATCCTGGGGCGTCGTGGTCACACTGCCCAGGAACGTGATGCTGGCTGACACCTTGAAGCTGCAGGACGTGCTCGACAAAGCCCAGGCCGCCGGTACGCTCAAGGCTTTGCTGGTCGGCGCCGCCGCCGCGTTGCTGGGCCTGCTGCTGATCTGGCTGACCGCCACCGGCGTGACCCGCCCGATCAACAACGTGGCCGCCATGCTCAAGGACATCGCCAGCGGCGACGGCGACCTGACTCAACGCCTGGCCTACGCCAAGAAGGACGAATTGGGCGAACTGGCCAACTGGTTCAACCGCTTCCTCGACAAGCTGCAACCGACCATCGCCCAGATCAAGCAAAGCATTACCGAAGCCCGTGGCACGGCCAATCAGTCATCGGCCATCGCGCGCCAGACCAGCGAAGGCATGCAGGTGCAGTTCCGCGAAATCGACCAGGTGGCCACCGCCTCCAATGAAATGAGCGCCACCGCCCACGATGTCGCCAACAGCGCGTCCAACGCCGCCAGCGCGGCGCGTGGGGCCGATCAGTCGGCGCGCGAAGGCATGTCGATCATCGAGCAGAGCACCCGAGATATCACCTCATTGGCCGAAGAAGTCAGCAAGGCCGTAGGCGAAGTCGAAGCCTTGGCGGTCAACAGCGAACAGATCGGTTCGGTGCTGGAAGTGATCCGCAGCATTGCTGAGCAGACCAACCTGCTGGCGCTGAACGCGGCAATCGAAGCGGCACGCGCCGGCGAAAGTGGCCGTGGCTTTGCGGTGGTGGCCGACGAAGTGCGCAATCTGGCCAAGCGTACCCAGGACTCCGTGGAGGAAATCCGCCTGGTGATCGAACGCATCCAGAGCGGCACCCGTGGCGTGGTGGCGACCATGCATTCGAGCCAGAGCCAGGCTCAAAGCAATGCCGGGCAGATCCATCAGGCGGCGCAGGCCTTGGGCAAGATCAGTGATGCCGTCACCGTGATCAGCGACATGAACCTGCAGATCGCCAGCGCCGCCGAACAACAGAGCGCCGTGGCCGAAGAGGTCAACCGCAACGTCTCGGCGATCCGCACTGTGACCGAAACCCTCACCGGCCAGGCCACCGAGTCGGCGGCCATCAGCAGCCAACTCAATGCGTTGGCCAGCCAGCAGATGAAGTTGATGGATCAGTTCAGGGTCTGACTCGGTTCCGCAACCCCTGAGATCCATGTGGGAGCCGGGCTTGCCCGCGATGCAGGCAACTCGGTGTCCCTAAGAACCGAGTCGATGCTATCGCAGGCAAGCCAGCTCCCACATAGAGCAGATCGGCGGTGGTTCAGAGACCGGTCCAGGCGCTGACAAACTGCGTCAGGTCTTCTTTAGCTGCGGTACGCGGCGGGTTCTGCGGTGTGCCCAGGTAGAGGAAGCCAATCACTTCCTCGTCTGCCGTGAGCCCCAGGCCTTTGGCGACGTGGGCCGAGTAGGACAATTCACCAGTGCGCCACACGGCACCAATCCCCTGGGCATACGCTGCCAGCAGGATGCCGTGGGCTGCACAGGCCGCCGCCAGCAATTGCTCGGATTTCGGCACCTTGAAGTGCTCCTGCAGACGGGCAATCACCACCACTACCAAGGGGGCGCGCAATGGGCCGTTCTGGGCCTTGTCGATGGCTGCTTGTGGTGCATCGGCGTCTTGCAGGCGGGCAGCTTCGGCCAGCAGCGTGCCCATCTGTTCGCGGGCGGCCCCTTCGACAGTGAGGAAACGCCACGGACGCAGTTGGCCGTGGTCGGGCGCGCGCATGGCGGCGGCGAACAGCACGTCGCGCTGCTCCTGGGTCGGTGCCGGTTCCAGCAAACGCGGCACGGAAACACGGTTGAGCAAAGCGTCGAGAGCCTGCATTGGCCACCTCCAGAGAAAAATGTGCGGCCATTCTAGCGGGAATGAATCGAATTCGACCAAACGATAATTGCTCTTATTCATTGCGCCCCGCCCTGTTAGACTTTGCGACCTTATTTTCTGCCTTGGTTCAGGAAACTCGATGCTCCGCTCGCTTTTTCGCCTGTCCGCAGCCTTGCTGGCCTTGAGCCTGACCGCCTGCGATGACGCGCCCAGGTTTACCAAGGCCGAGCCGGGTGAAGCACGGGCGGGCGGTGCGGCGACCGTGAACAAGCGCGACCAGAACGCGTTTTCGCTGCCATCGGCCAACCTGTCGCCCACTCGTCGGCTGGATTTCAGCGTCGGCAATAGCTTCTTTCGCAGCCCCTGGGTGATCGCGCCGTCCACCACCACCGCGCGTGATGGCCTGGGCCCGCTGTTCAACACCAATGCCTGCCAGAATTGCCATATCAAAGACGGTCGCGGGCATCCGCCGTTACCTGACGCACCTAATGCCGTGTCGATGCTGGTGCGCCTGTCCATTCCGGATGCAGCGCCGTATGCCAAGCTCATCGAACAGGTCGGTGTGGTGCCCGAGCCGGTCTACGGCGGACAACTGCAGGACATGGCCGTGCCGGGGGTAACGCCGGAAGGCAAGGTGCGCGTCGACTACGCACCGGTCAACGTGACATTCAAGGACGGCACAGTGGTCGAGTTGCGCAAGCCGGACCTGCAAATCACCCAGCTTGGCTACGGCCCGATGCATCCGGACACTCGTTTCTCCGCACGCATCGCCCCGCCGATGATTGGCCTGGGCCTGCTCGAAGCCATCAGCGACGCTGATATCTTGCGCAACACCGACCCGAAAACCGCCGACAAAGCAGCCATCGTCGGCCGCGCCAACTGGGTCTGGGACGATGCCCAGCAAAAAACCGTGCTCGGGCGTTTTGGCTGGAAGGCCGGGCAACCCAACCTCAATCAACAAAATGTTCACGCGTTCTCTGGTGATATGGGCCTTACCACCACCCTGAGACCGTTCGATGACTGCACCGACGCCCAAGTCGCCTGCAAACAGGCCCCCAACGGCAATGGCCCCGATGGCGAGCCGGAAGTCAGTGACAATATCCTGCGCCTGGTGCTGTTCTACACCCGCAACCTCGCCGTGCCGGCACGCCGTGGCGTCAACACGCCGCAGGTGCTGGCCGGTAAAACCCTGTTCTATCAAGCGGGCTGCCAGGGTTGCCACACGCCAGCCTTCACCACGGCCGCGAATGCCGCCGAACCCGAGCTGGCCAACCAGGTGATCCGCCCCTACAGCGACCTGCTGTTGCACGACATGGGCGACGGCCTGGCCGACAATCGCAGCGAATTCAAGGCCGGTGGCCGCGACTGGCGCACGCCGCCGTTGTGGGGCATCGGCCTGACGCAGACCGTGAGTGGCCACACCCAGTTCTTGCATGACGGCCGCGCCCGCAACCTGCTGGAAGCCGTGCTGTGGCACGGCGGTGAAGCACAAGCGGCGCAGCAGCAGGTGTTGTCCTTTAATGCCGAGCAGCGCGCTGCGTTGCTGGCGTTCCTGAATTCTTTATAAGCTTCGCCCCAATTACAGAAGGGAGCTCGACATGTTCCGTCCCAAGTTGTTGTTCACCAGCCTGGCCGCCCTCGCACTCGGCGCCTGCTCGCCGCAAGACCCGCAAGCAGTGACCTCGGCGGCCATCGCCAAGCAAGTGATCCTGCCGACCTACAGCCGCTGGGTCGAAGCCGACCGCCAACTGGCCGTCAGCGCCCTGGCCTATTGCCAGGGCAAAGAGAGCCTGGACACCGCCCGTGCCGACTTCCTGCACGCGCAAAAGGCCTGGGCCGAGCTGCAACCGCTGTTGATCGGCCCGCTGGCGGAAGGCAACCGTTCGTGGCAGGTACAGTTCTGGCCAGACAAGAAGAACCTGGTCGGCCGGCAGGTCGAGCAACTGGTCGCCAGCCAGCCGCAGATCGACGGCGCCGCCCTCGCCAAGTCCAGTGTGGTGGTGCAAGGCCTGTCGGCCTACGAATACATCCTCTACGACGCCAAGACCGACATCGCTGACGAAGCGCAAAAGGCCCGTTACTGCCCGCTGCTGGTGGCGATCGGCGACCGTCAGAAGGCGCTGGCCGAAGAGATCCTGGCCAGCTGGAACAGCACCGACGGCATGCTGGCGCAGATGACCAAGTTTCCGAACCAGCGCTACGCCGATTCCCACGAAGCCATCGCCGATCTACTGCGCGTCCAGGTGACCGCGCTGGACACCCTGAAAAAGAAACTCGGCACGCCGATGGGTCGCCAGACCAAAGGCATCCCGCAGCCCTTCCAGGCCGATGCCTGGCGCAGCCAGTCGTCCCTGCAAAGCCTCGAAGCCAGCCTCGCGGCGGCCCAGACCGTGTGGGTCGGCGTCGACAACAAGGGCCTGCGTGGCCTGCTGCCGTCCGAGCAGAAGCCGTTGGCCGACAAGATCGACGCCGCCTATGCTGCGTCGCTGAAACTGTTTGCCAGCAACCAGCGCACCCTCAATGAACTGCTGGCCGACGACGCCGGACGCCAGCAGCTTAACGATATCTACGACAGCCTCAACGTCGTCCACCGCCTGCACGAAGGCGAGTTGGCCAAGGCGCTGGGCATTCAACTGGGCTTTAACGCCAACGACGGTGACTGATGATGCTCAGGCGACAGGCTTTGGCGGTTGGCAGCGTATTGCTCAGTGCTCTCACGCTGGGTGGCTGGACGCTGTTCAAGGGGAAAGACAAGGGCCCGCTGCTGCTCTCGGCGCGGGATGATGCAGACGGCAAGCACTACGCCGTGGGCTATCGCCTGGACGGCAAGCCGGTGTTTACCACCCAGGTCGGCCAGCGTTGCCACGACATCATCAACCACCCGACGCTGCCGATTGCTCTGTTTGTCGCCCGTCGCCCGGGCACCGAGAGTTACCTGATTGACCTGCGTAATGGCGCGCTGCTGCAAACCATCACCTCGAAAGCCAATCGCCACTTCTACGGCCACGCGGTCATCCATCAGAGCGGCGACTGGCTGTACGCCACCGAAAACGACACAAGCGACCCCGGCCGTGGCCTGCTCGGTGTGTATAAGTTCGAAGGCGAACGGCTGGTGCATACCGGCGAGATCTCCACCCACGGCATCGGCCCGCATCAGGTGTCGTGGATGCCCGACGGTGAGACGCTGGTGGTGGCGAACGGCGGCATTCGTACCGAAGCCGAAAGTCGCGTGGAAATGAATCTCAACGCCATGGAGCCGAGCCTGGTGCTGATACACCGCGACGGCCGCCTGATCAGCAAGGAAACCCTGGGCCAGCAGATGAACAGCGTGCGCCATATGGGGATCGCCAGCGATGGCACCATCCTCACCGGGCAGCAGTTCATGGGACCGTCCCAGGAGCGTTCCGAGCTGTTGGCAATCAAACGTCCGGGCCAGCCGTTCGTGGCGTTTCCGGTGGCCGATGAGCAGTTGCAGGCCATGGGGCACTACACCGCCAGCGTCGCCGTGCACAGCGAATTACGCCTGGTGGCGTTGACCGCGCCACGGGGCAATCGCTTCTTTATCTGGGACATGGACAGCGGCGAGCTGCGCCTGGATGGGCCGCTGCCCGACTGTGCCGGTGTGGGTGCAGTCGAGGATGGCTTTGTCGTGACCTCGGGCCAAGGCCGCTGCCGGTTCTACGATTGCCGCCAGAAACAGTTGGTAGCAAAACCGTTGGAATTACCGGCAGGGCTCTGGGATAACCATCTGCATCTGATCTGACCCCGCCGCGCTTAACAGGGCCCATCCTGGCCCTGTTACCTGTCAAAAATACCGTCTGAAATCCCCACTACACTTTGTAGGCGCGAGCTTGCTCGCGAAAAACCTCAACGATAATGCGTGAAGCCTGGATGAACGCGGTGCGTACACGTTCATTGCGAGCAAGCTCGCGCCTACAAAACGCTTACCTGCCTTCAAGGTTCTCCAAGGAATCGGAATATGCTGCGTCGTCGCATGCTGATCATGTTGGGTGTGGTCCTGTTAATCGTCCTGCTGCTGGCGGGCTATAAAGCCTTTTCCATCTATCAGCAGATCCAGGTCTTCTCCAAGCCCAAGCCGGCAGTGAGTGTGGCCGTGGCGACGGCGACCGAGCAGCCCTGGCAGCTGCGCGTATCCTCGGTGGGCACGCTCAAGGCGTTGCAAGGAGTCAACCTGAGCCTGGAGATTGCCGGCACCGTCAAGGACGTGCAGTTCGAGTCCGGACAGAAGGTCAAGACCGGGCAACCCTTGGTGCAACTCGACAGCGCGGTGGAAAGCGCGCTGCTGGAAACTGCCCAGGCCGACTTAGGCCTGGCGCAGCTGGATTACGGTCGCGGCAGCCAACTGGTGGGCAGCCAAGCCATCTCAAAAGGCGAGTTCGACCGCCTTTCCGCGCAACTGCAAAAGAACAAGGCCACCGTCAATCAGCTCAAGGCCTCCCTGGCGAAGAAGCACATCGTCGCGCCGTTCGGCGGCACCATCGGCATTCGCCAGGTGGACGTGGGCGACTACCTGGCCAGCGGCACGGTGATCGCTACCTTGCAAGACCTCAGCAGCCTCTACGTCGACTTCTATATCCCCGAACACGCCGTGCCTAAGGTCGCCCCCGGGCAGCCGGTGCAGGTGGAGGTCTCGGCTTATCCCGGCGAACAATTCCCCGGCAGCATCAGTGCGATCAACCCCAAGGTCGAGAACAGCACGCGCAACGTGCTGGTACGCGCCACCCTGGCCAACCCGGAGGGCAAGCTGCTGCCCGGTATGTTCACCCGCCTGGACGTGCTACTGCCCAATCCCGCCCCGCAGATTGTGGTGCCGGAAGGCGCGATCACCTACACCCTCTACGGCAATTCGGTGTACGCCGTGGCCGAGAAAAAAACCGAGGGCGGCGAGGTAGAAAAGGACGCCGATGGCAAGCCGCTGCTGATCGCCGAGCGACGCTTCGTCGAGACCGGTGAGCGACGCGGCGGCCTGGTGCTGGTGAGCAAGGGCCTCAAGGCCGGTGAACAGGTGGTCAGCGCCGGCCAGCTGAAACTGGACAACGGCACGCCCATTGCCATCAGCCCGGACAAAAACCTGCCGACAGGGCATTGAGCCATGAAGTTCACAGACGTCTTTATCCGCCGTCCGGTGCTGGCCATGGTGGTCAGCCTGCTGATCGTGCTGCTGGGTTTCCAGGCCTACAGCACGTTGCCGCTGCGCCAATACCCGAGCATGGAAAACGCCCTGATCACAGTGACCACCGCCTACCCCGGCGCGAATGCCGAGACCATTCAGGGCTACATCACCCAGCCCTTGCAGCAAAGCCTGGCCAGTGCCGAAGGCATCGACTACATGACCTCGGTGAGCCGCCAGAACTTTTCGGTGATCTCGATCTACGCACGCATCGGCTCCAACAGCGACCGCCTGTTTACCGAACTGCTGGCCAAGGCCAACGAGGTCAAGAACAAGCTGCCGCAAGACGCCGAAGACCCGGTGCTGAGCAAAGAGGCTGCCGATGCCTCGGCGCTGATGTACATCAGCTTTTCAAGCGGGCAGTTGAGCAACCCACAGATCACCGATTACTTGTCGCGGGTCATCCAACCCAAGCTCGCCACCCTGCCGGGCATGGCCGAAGCGGAGATCCTCGGCAACCAGGTGTTCGCCATGCGCATCTGGCTCGACCCGGTGAAATTGGCCGGTTTCGGCCTCAGTGCCAGCGACATCACCGACGCCGTGCGCCGCTACAACTTCCTCTCCGCTGCCGGCGAGGTGAAGGGCGAGTTCGTGGTGACCAGCATCAACGCCAACACCGACCTCAAGTCCGCCGAAGCGTTCGGCGCCATCAGCGTGAAAACCGACGGCGACAGCCGCGTGCTGCTGCGGGACGTGGCCCGGGTGGAAATGGGCGCGGAAAACTACAACGCCATCAGCTCGTTTGGCGGCACGCCGTCGGTGTACATCGGCATCAAGGCCACGCCCAGCGCCAACCCGCTGGATGTGATCAAGGAAGTGCGCAAGATCCTGCCGGAGCTGGAGTCCCAGCTGCCACCCAACCTCAAGGCGGAAATTGCCTACGACGCCACGCTGTTTATCCAGGCGTCCATCAACGAAGTGGTCAAGACGCTGTTTGAAGCCGTGCTGATCGTGATCGTGGTGGTGTTCCTGTTCCTTGGGGCCCTGCGTTCGGTGGTGATCCCGGTGATCACCATTCCGCTGTCGATGATCGGCGTGCTGTTTTTCATGCAGTTGATGGGCTACTCGATCAACCTGCTGACCTTGCTGGCGATGGTGCTGGCTATCGGCCTGGTGGTGGACGACGCCATCGTGGTGGTGGAAAACATCCACCGGCACATCGAGGAAGGCAAGACGCCGCTGGATGCGGCATTGGAAGGTGCACGGGAGATCGCCCTCCCGGTGGTGTCGATGACCATCACCTTGGCGGCGGTGTATGCGCCGATCGGCTTTCTCGAAGGACTTACCGGCGCCTTGTTCAAGGAGTTCGCCCTGACCCTGGCCGGGGCGGTGATCATTTCCGGCATTGTCGCCCTGACCCTGTCGCCGATGATGTGCGCGCTGCTGTTGCGCCATGATGAAAACCCGTCGGGTCTGGCCCACCGCCTCGACCGAATGTTCGATGGCCTCAAGCGCCGCTACCAACGCATGTTGCACGGCACCCTGAACACGCGGCCGGTGGTAATCGTGTTTGCCTTGATCGTGCTGTGCCTGATTCCGGTGTTCCTCAAGTTCACCCAGTCGCAACTGGCCCCCGACGAAGACCAAGGCATCATCTTCATGATTGCCAGCGCACCGCAGCCGACCAACCTGGAATACCTCAACACCTACACCGACGAGTTCATCAACATCTTCAAGGCGTTTCCGGAGTACTACTCGTCGTTCCAGATCAACGGTTTCAACGGCGTGCAATCAGGCATCGGCGGCTTCCTGCTCAAGCCGTGGAACGAGCGCGACCGCACCCAGATGCAGATCCTGCCCGAGGTGCAAAAACGCCTTGAGCAGATTCCCGGCCTGCAGGTGTTCGGCTTCAACCTGCCGTCCCTGCCGGGCACGGGCGAAGGGCTGCCGTTCGGCTTTGTGATCAACACGGCCAACGATTATGAGTCGTTGCTCGAAGTGGCCAATCGCGTGAAGAAGCGCGCGATGGAGTCGGGCAAGTTCGCCTTTGTCGATATCGACCTGGCGTTCGACAAACCCGAAGTGATGGTGGACATCGACCGCGCCAAGGCGGCGCAGATGGGCGTATCGATGCAGGACCTCGGCGGTACCCTGGCGACCTTGCTGGCCGAGGCGGAAATCAACCGATTCACCCTGGACGGGCGCAGTTACAAGGTGATCGCCCAGGTCGAGCGCACCTACCGCGACAACCCCGAGTGGCTGAACAACTACTACGTGAAGAACGCCCAGGGTGAAGTGCTGCCACTCTCGACCCTGATCACCGTGACGGACCGCGCCCGCCCCCGGCAGTTGAACCAGTTCCAGCAACTCAACTCGGCGCTGATCTCAGGCTTCCCCATCGTCAGCATGGGCGAGGCCATCGACACCGTGCGCCAGATCGCTATTGAAGAGACTCCGCCCGGTTACGCGTTCGACTACAGCGGCGCGTCCCGGCAATTCATCCAGGAAGGCACGGCGCTGTGGGCGACCTTTGGCCTGGCCCTGGCGATCATCTTCCTGGTACTGGCGGCGCAGTTCGAGAGTTTCCGTGACCCCTTGGTGATCCTGGTAACGGTGCCGCTGTCGATCTGCGGGGCGCTGATTCCGCTGTTCCTTGGTTGGTCGAGCATGAACATCTACACCCAGGTTGGCCTGGTGACGCTGATCGGCCTGATCAGCAAACACGGGATCCTGATCGTCGAGTTCGCCAACCAATTGCGCAAAGACAAGGGCCTGACGCCCAGGCAGGCGGTGGAGGAAGCCGCGGCAATTCGCCTGCGACCGGTGTTGATGACCACCGCGGCAATGGTGTTCGGCATGGTGCCGCTGATCTTGGCGACGGGTGCCGGTGCGGTGAGCCGGTTTGATATCGGCATGGTGATTGCCACGGGGATGTCGATCGGTACGCTGTTTACCTTGTTTGTGCTGCCGTGCGTGTACACCTTGCTCGCCAAACCGGACAAGGCCTGACACACATCCCAAAAAAAAGGGCCTCGCATCGCAAGGCCCTTTTCTGGGGGTTTGAATCGTTTCAACTCTGTGGCCTCATCCCTTGAGACATGCCGAACATGAACAGCAACAACTCATGATCAGGCTTGGCCGCCGTGCTCGCCTTGGCGACGCGCGGCAACAGGCATTGCGCGCCACCCTGCGTTGCACTGAGCACCTGTGTGCGAGGCTGTTCCCAGGCCGCCAGCGCCAAGGCTGCAACGCCCAACGCCCCGACCAGGAAAAAACCTCGTGCTATTTCTAGCTTCATCTGGTTAAACCCTTGATAGCGCTGCCAAACGCCGTCTCGTAAAAGTAGCTGAGTTTCTTCCAGTCGGTATCGTTCCACGACGAATGGCGGCGCAGTTGCAGCATGTCATGGGAAGCGGCCCGATAAGCGGTCAAGCGCTGGCGGCATTTTTCGAAATCCAACAATGCCACTTCGACGTTGGCCGAATCGCCTGCGCCCGTCACCCGCACGAAAATATGCTTGATGTACAGGCAGCCATGCTGCCAACGGCCCTTGTGCATACGCGCAAGCGTGCCAGCCAGTTCCTTGAGCACACGCTCATGCACCACCTCGCCGTACTGCTCACGACCACCCGCGGCGTACCAGTTTTCAATTTCGTCGAAGCCTTCGAGGGCTGCGGTCACCAACAGGGCCTTCCAGCCGTGCTCGGGGTCGCGGCGCGCCTCACAAAAGACCATTTCCGGCACGCGTACATCCAACAGGCGCAGGCCCTTGATCGCATCCCGCTCACGCAACACGGTGGGACGGCCAAACGGGTGCAGCCAACTGCGGTAGATATGCCCGGTCTGGCGCTTGCTGTAGAGCAGGCGGCCATTGGTGCTCATCACGCGTTGTACGCCACTTTCACCGCCACGCCGACGGTTGGGCTCCTCGACCCACTCACCCTGCTGACGCCAGAAATAATCGAATCGTTCTTCGGGCGCTACATGACTGCCTGCTACGCACTCAACTGCCATCCTGTTACCTCTTGCGCAATACATACACTCGCCACATGGCGTACAGCGGTATGAAGTCCAGGGATTCCTGGACCCGAAAACCGGCCTCCTCAAATTCTGCTTCAACAGTAGCAGCCGGTAACACAAACCGGTTTTGGTAACCGTCCTGCTCACCCTTCTTGCGACGTTTCACTTCGGCGCGCTTGCGCTTCCAGGCCTTGAAATTGCCGTCTACCCACAGCGAAAGGATCACGCTGTCACGCGTAACACGCTGAAACTCCCGCAGTATCGCCAACCGATGCGCGGGATCACCAATGTGGTGCATCAGGCGCATACAGAAAATACTGTCGACAGCGTTATCTGGCAGATCAATATCAAAGGCAGATGTCTGCAAAGGCCGTACCCGTTTCACGACGTCAGCGGGCTGAGCGACCGTTGCGACCTTCAACATGGAGGCCGAATTGTCCGCGCCGATGATCACGCGATTGGGTTTTTCCGCCAACAGTGGCCAGAAACGCCCCGCACCGCACGGCAGGTCCAACACCAGCCCCGGCTCGCCAGCCATCGCCAACGCGCCACGGGCCAACTGCTCGTCGCGTTTGTGTGACAGCCGACGGGCCAGATTGTCCTGATGTTTGAGCAAATAATTCTGGGCGTGCTCGTCGTCGTACTTTTCGGAAAATTCGAGCTTGATCGGGTTAGACATCAACGGATCTCCAGTGACTGATGCCTACAACCTTAAGCACCGAACTGTGATCAACAGGTCAACCCGTTGTGAAAAACTTGTCCTGTCCAATCCCATACATTTCAAGACTTTACAGATACAAGCAATAGCATGGGGCCATCTTCGCCGATTTACCGGGATGTCTGGCAGGATAACGGCAGGGGGGGTGGAGTCAGGCGTTGACCTGACTCAATTGCACATGAAAGCGGCAACCGTTGGGCTCCATGGTGCTGAGGCTCACGGTCCAGCCCTGGTTTTCGCAGATGCGCTGCACCAGCGACAACCCCAGGCCCAGGCCTTCTCCGCGCTTCTCGCTGCCGCGTACAAACGGCTCGAACATCGCTTCACGCTTGTCTTCGGGAATGCCGACCCCGCTGTCTTCCACTACAAAGCCCGCGGGCTCCAGAGTCAGACGGATAAACCCTTTCTCGGTGTAATGCAGGGCGTTGCGCAGCAGGTTGCCCATGACGGCGTGCAGGAAGGTAGTGTTATAGCGCGTATCCAGGGGATGACCGGGTTGGTAGATCAGCTCCAGGCCTTTTTGCTCGATGGGCTCGCGCCAGATGCCGAGCAGATCCTCCGCCACCTGCCCAAGGCTCACCTGCAGCGACATGGCCGATTCATCGTGCTGGGCACGGGCCAGCATCAGGAAGGTCTGCACCAGTTCGCGCATTTCTTCGCAGGCCCTGGCGATACGCAGCACCTGGTTACGCCCACGCTGATCGATGGCCGGGTTTTCCAACAGCAGTTCGCAGGAGCTGGCCAGCACCATCAACGGCGTGCGCAATTCGTGGCTGACATCACTCGTGAACAACTGCTCGCGGGACAATGCCTGACGCAGACGCCCCAGGGTGGCATCGAAAGCTACCGCCAGCTCCCCCACTTCGTCGGCCGCGTAGTCCGGCGCCAGCGGCGGTGCCAGGCCCAGCAGTTGGTCACGGTGACGCACCTGGCGGGCCAGGCGCACGACCGGCGCCATCACTTTGCGCGCCAATACCCAACCCAGGAATACTGCCAGCGCCAGGCTGAGTACGAAGCCCACCAGCACCACGGCAAACAGCACGCGCTCGCGCTCTTCGAAATCGCTTTGGTCTTGCAGCAACACGTAGCGCCGGCCGTCGACCACTTCGACCATGGCGTGGTACGACAGCGCTTCGCGGAACACCTCATGGAACCCGGGTTCAAGGTGGCGTAAATCCTTAGGCAACTCGAAGTCGCCAGGGCCACCGCTGAAGTAGAACAGCTGATCCGGCTCGGGCCGGTGCCGCCAGTCTTCGACCGTGTCCATCAACAACAAGCGTTGCAGGTCACCGCCCAGGCCCGCCGAGATCAGCTTCTCTTCCACTAGGTGCACCGTCGCGACGATACCCATGGCGAAGGCCCCCGCCACCAACGCACTCATCAAGGCAAAGGCGATGATGATCCGTTGGGCAAGGCTTTGCTTAAACTCCATCACGACCCTCGGCCAGGCGATAACCCACGCCGTGCACCGTTTGCAGCAACGGCTTGGCGAACGGCTTATCGATCACTTGGCGCAATTGGTGAACGTGGCTGCGCAGGCTGTCACTGTCCGGGCAGTCATCGCCCCACAGGGCTTCTTCGAGGATTTCGCGGCGCAGCACGTGCGGGCTCTTCTGCATCAGCACCGCCAGCAGTTTCAGGCCGACCGGGTTGAGCTTGAGCAGGCGCCCTTCGCGGGTCACTTCCAGGGTATCGAGGTCGTAGCTCAAGTCGCCTACCTGCAAGGCGCGGCGCCCGCCCCCCTGGGCACGGCGCAATACGGCCTCGATACGCGCGGCCAGTTCCGACAGGGCAAACGGCTTGAGCAGGTAGTCATCGGCGCCGGACTTGAAGCCCTGCAACCGGTCATCCAGCTGGTCGCGGGCAGTGAGCATGATCACTGGCGTGTCGCGGCGCGCATCTTCACGCAGGCGTTTGCACAGGGTGTAGCCATCGATGCCGGGCAGCATGATGTCGAGCACAATCAGGTCGTAATGCTCGGTCGCGGCCAGGTGCAGCCCCGACAAACCGTCCTGCGCACAGTCCACGGTATAACCTTTTAGCCCCAGGTAATCAGCCAGGTTGGCCAGAATATCGCGGTTGTCTTCAACCAATAGAATTCGCATGGGCAGTGTCTCCGTACGCGGTAACGGCCGTGTTGGCTCGCGCAGCTTAAGGCCAAGTGTGGCTCAGGGATAGAGCTGAAAGGCACGCAGATATAGGTTTTCAACTGATTGTAGTGTTGAACGAGATTTTCACTATAGCTTCACAAGCTGACTACAGTGTCGGGGCGAAAATCGCCGCGAACAGGTCTGCCTGGGCCTGTATCGTCTGCTGCTCTATCGTCCCTCAAAAAGGTTGAGGCGCAGGCGATAAGCACCTAGGCAGGCAAACGTGCTCAGCCACCGGCGCTTTCCACGCACACATAAAAAAGCCCCGCTTGCATCACTGCAAGCGGGGCTTTTTCAGTACAGGGGTAAGGCTGGCTTACATCATGCCGCCCATGCCACCCATGCCGCCCATGTCTGGCATACCGCCGCCAGCCGAGCCTTCAGCCTTAGGCTTGTCAGCGATAGCCGCTTCGGTGGTCAGGATCAGGCCACCGATGGAGGCTGCGGCTTGCAGCGCGGAACGAGTCACCTTGGTAGGGTCCAGGATGCCCATTTCGATCATGTCGCCATACACGCCAGTCGCAGCGTTGTAACCGTAGTTACCTTTGCCGTTCTTGACTTCGTTGACCACAACGCTTGGCTCGTCGCCGGAGTTGGCAGCGATCTGGCGCAGCGGCGCTTCAACAGCACGACGCAGCACAGCGATACCGACGTTCTGGTCAGCGTTATCGCCGGCCAGGTTGGTCAGGGCTTCCAGCGCACGGATCAGCGCAACGCCACCGCCAGGTACCACGCCTTCTTCAACGGCTGCGCGGGTAGCGTGCAGGGCGTCTTCAACGCGGGCTTTCTTCTCTTTCATTTCTACTTCGGAACCAGCGCCAACCTTGATCACTGCTACGCCGCCGGACAGCTTGGCCAGACGCTCTTGCAGTTTTTCACGGTCGTAGTCGGACGAAGTTTCGGCAACCTGGGCACGGATCTGAGTGATGCGAGCCTGGATGTCCTGCTCAACGCCAGCACCGTCAACGATGATGGTGTTTTCTTTGGAGATGGTCACGCGCTTGGCACTGCCCAGGTTTTCCAGGGTAGCGCTTTCCAGGCTCAGGCCGATCTCTTCGGAGATAACGGTACCGCCGGTCAGGACGGCGATGTCCTGCAGCATGGCCTTGCGACGGTCGCCGAAGCCTGGAGCCTTGACGGCTGCGACTTTGACGATGCCACGCATGTTGTTCACAACCAGAGTGGCCAGGGCTTCGCCTTCAACGTCTTCGGAAACGATCAGCAGTGGGCGGCCGGCTTTGGCAACGGCTTCCAGCACTGGCAGCATTTCGCGGATGTTGGAGATCTTTTTGTCGACCAGCAGGATCAGCGGGTTGTCCAGCTCGGCAACCATGGTTTCTGGCTTGTTGACGAAGTACGGGGACAGGTAGCCACGGTCGAACTGCATGCCTTCTACAACCGACAGTTCGTTTTCCAGGCCAGTGCCTTCTTCAACGGTGATCACGCCTTCTTTACCGACTTTTTCCATGGCTTCAGCGATGATGTCGCCGATGGAGCTGTCGGAGTTGGCGGAGATGGTGCCTACCTGAGCGATAGCCTTGGTGTCAGCGCATGGCTTGGACAGGTTTTTCAGCTCGGCGACGATGGCGATGGTCGCCTTGTCGATGCCGCGCTTCAGATCCATCGGGTTCATGCCGGCAGCGACGGCTTTGTAGCCTTCGTTGACGATCGCCTGGGCCAGGACGGTAGCGGTGGTGGTGCCGTCGCCTGCGTCATCGTTGGCACGGGAGGCAACGTCTTTGACCAGCTGCGCGCCCATGTTTTCGAAACGGTCTTCCAGTTCGATTTCTTTTGCTACGGAAACGCCGTCCTTGGTGATGGTCGGAGCGCCGAAGCTTTTCTCGATGATCACGTTACGGCCTTTCGGGCCCAGGGTCGCTTTTACTGCGTCAGCCAGGATGTTGACACCAGTGAGCATTTTCTTGCGGGCGGAATCGCCGAATTTAACTTCTTTAGCAGCCATGATCGATATTCCTTAAATACTGTGTAGTAACGGGAAAATGAGCGGGAAAATCAGTCTTCCAGAACAGCGAGAATCTCGTTCTCAGCCATAACCAGCAGGTCTTCGCCGTCGACTTTCACCGTGTTGCTGCCGGAGTAAGGGCCGAATACAACCTTGTCACCGACTTTAACGGCCAGCGCACGCACATCACCGTTTTCCAGGGTCTTGCCTGGGCCCGCAGCGACGATCACACCGTGGTTGGCTTTTTCAGCAGCCGAACCTGGCAGAACGATACCGCCAGCGGTTTTCTTTTCTTCTTCGCTGCGACGGATTACGACGCGGTCGTGCAGAGGACGAAGCTTGCTCATTGTCGATCTCTCCTAATTGTGTTTTTCATCGGCCGGTGTCTGTACCGGCGGGTTGTATTCCGGCAGTGCCGGTCGCGCCTCGCCAAGCAAGACGCGGAAGTCTGTCTGGTGTCGCCACCAGAAACCTTGCGGTGACCGTTACATAAGGGCGCATAAGCTGATTACAAGGGGCCGGGGATGAAATTTTTTGCGCGTGCCGGCCCGTAAATGCAACACGGCACCCGAAGGTGCCGTGCCGTGAAACGGTTATTTGCTGTCGCGGTGTTCGAACTCGCCTTCGATCACATCACCTTCACGCCCCAACGGCTGGCGCGGGGCCGGGCCGCCACGGGGTTGCAGGTCGTCGGCGAACGCACGCTGGCGAATCGCGGCTTCCTCGGCGCGCTGGCGCATCTTGCCGGCCAGCAACTTGCGGGTGAACGGCAGCAACATCACCAGGCCGACTACGTCGCTGATGAAACCCGGCAGGATCAACAAGCCGCCAGCCAGGGCCATCATCAGGCCTTCCAGCATGGTCTGGGCGGGCAGTTCGCCACGGTTCAGGCTTTCACGGGCACGCAGCGCGGTGGCCAGGCCAGCGACGCGCAGCACCAGAACGCCGAGCATGGAGCCTAGAATGATCAGCAACAGGGCCGGAAAAAACCCGATCGCACTGCTGACTTGAACGAATACGAACAGCTCCAACACCGGGAACAGCAGAAAGAGCAATAAAAAAGGGCGCATCAAATGGTTCCTCAACGCAAGAATGCCTTGCCAGTCCACCTTAGATGACGTCGCCATTTCGTGAATTCAAGCGTCGGCTGTGGCTTTTTTCGGCCAGACCTCGGCGTGGGCCAATGAAACCAGGGCTTCGCGTACTTGTGTCGGCGTATTGCAAGACTCCGCAAACGGCAACCAATATAAGGATTGGCCTATACGCAAGTGCATGCCTTCGCTGTCGATACCGGCCAACTGTGCAGGCTCGGAGGTCGGCAAACCGACCAGGTCGACGTAATGGGCAATGGCCTTGGTGTGATCGCTGTTCATGTGTTCGATCATGCTGCGTTCGGCTTTGCCCGCAAACGGGTTGGCCAGGGTCAACTGGTCGACCCAGTGAATCGCGCCAAAACCGCCGATGTAACGGTGACGTACGGGCTTGAGCACCCAGAAATCGAAGTCGTGGGCCTTGTGATAGTTGGCTGACTCGGGGAAGTAGCGGTAATAACGCTCGGCCGCCGCCTCAATGGCAGCGCCCTCCTCTAGTTTTTCGGCTTCAGCCAGGTAGGTCAGGCGCCCGACGGCTTGCACGTCATCCGCTTCGCGCTCACCCACCAGCAGCGAGCACTTGGGATCTTTCTGCAGGTTGTGGGTGTGCTGGGCAATGCGGCTGATCAGGATCAGCGGGCGGCCCAGCTCATCCAGGCAATAGGGCACGACCGAGCCGAAAGGAAAGCCGGGCATGGCCTTGGACAGTGTGGAGAGAGCCCCACGGTATTCCTTGAGCAACAGCTCTCGGGCGTTCTTGGCAACCTGTGCGCTCAACGTATGACTCCTCGGATAATCAGCCGCCCATGGCATATGGGAATGGATCTCAACGCAAGGTAATCATTATCGGCAAAGGTTGCCAAGCAGGTTTTTTTCGCCCGTGTTACCAGGCCACGCCGAAGCCTGCGGTGTAGCGGGTTTTGCTCAGGCTGCTGTCGGAATCGCCACTGATGATGTCGCGCTCGGCCTTGAGGTTGAGCGACGCCCACTCGGTGACTTTGTAGCGCAGGCCCATTTCTGCATCCAGCGAGTATTCCGCCGGACCGCCGATGGGCTTGCCCACTTCGCCGTTGGTGAAGAATTCGACGGTCTTGCCCACCAGGTAGCGGTTGTAGTTCCACTTCATGGCCAGGGAATAGAAGTTGTCCTTGCCGCCGTCGGCGTATTCATAGTCGGTGCGGTTGACCAGCGAGCCCAGGGAGAAGGCACCCAGCTCATCGTCCCAGAACTGATAGCCCGGGCCCGTGCCGACGGTGCGCTGGCGGGACAGGTCTTCAACCTTGTCGCGCTTGTAGGTCAGGCGACCCTGCCAGAACCAATGCTCGGTCAGGAAGCGGTCGAGGTCGTATTCCAAAGCCCAATTGTCAGTGGTGGTGACATCGTCCTGGAATTCGCGGTTGTACTCGCCCTCTCCGGTATGGCGCCATTGGCCGTGGCGGGCGGTGGTCTTGAAGTCGATGTCGTAGTCGTTGGTGTCTTTGTCGGCGCGCTTGTAGTCCAGCGCCATGTCCACATTACCCTTCCACACCAGATCCTCGACCACCGGCTTGGGCTTGATGATTTGCTGGATGCTGGCCAGTTCGACGGTCTTGGGCGCTTCGCCGTTGGCCAGCACCACCTTGCCGTCATCCGCCGCTTTCAGGGACTTGGCTTTCTCGCCGGTGTAGGCGTCCTGTTTGACCAGCAACTCCTGGTCGCTTTCCAGGGTCTTGACCTGTTTCCAGTCCACAGGGATGGCGCCTGCGTAGTCGGTTTGGATCAGCAGCTTGCCACCGTCGAAGACCTTGATCTTGCCGGTCAGGCGGTCACCGTTCTTCAACCAGACAGTATCGGCCAGCAAGGGCGTGGAGGCGCTGAAAACAGCGAGGCACAGCAGGGTTCTGGACAACATAAGCAGATTCGAGGCTCGGGCTTGGCGAAAAAAGGGCATTATCGTGTTAGATAAGTTCTTAGCAAGGACTGACTCAAGTATCTGGGTTCAGTTCAATGCTCATCGTCATGGTTACAGACGTTTCTTACAAAAATGCCGACGATTTCAACGGACAGCCTCACAGTGAATCAATCTGCCGAATCCCCCCAAAGCCCCGCCGAAATGCGCCGTACCGCGCTGTACCTGACCCTGGCCCAAGTGCCCGCAGGCTGCGTGGTGAGTTACGGCGAGCTGGCCCACCTGGCCGGTCTCGGTCGTGCGGCACGCTGGGTCGGCCGCACCCTGAGCCAGCTTCCCGAAGACACCAAGCTGCCCTGGCACCGCGTGTTGGGTGCCGGTGGTCGGATAAGTCTGCCGGTGGGCAGTGTCTCGGGTGACGAGCAACGCGCGCGTTTACGCGATGAAGGCGTTACGGTCCGCAACAATCGCGTGGATATTCAGCGCCATGGCTGGCGCCCGGTAGAGCACAGCGGTTAGAGTGCGCGCTTTGTTTCCGCAAATCTGAGGCAGACTCCAGCCCATGCCCCGTAAAACCTGGCGCGCCGCGCTCGCTGCCTATGCCAGCCCCTCGACGTTGGTCCTGTTGTTGCTCGGCTTTGCCGCCGGCCTGCCTTACATGTTGGTGTTCTCGACGCTTTCAGTGTGGTTGCGTGAAGCCGGTGTGGCGCGCGAGACCATCGGCTATGCGAGTCTGATCGGTTTGGCGTATGCCTTTAAGTGGGTATGGTCACCGCTGCTCGACCAATGGCGCCTGCCGTTGCTCGGCAAGCTCGGGCGCCGCCGTTCCTGGCTGGTGCTGGCCCAGTCGCTGGTGATTCTCGGCTTGATCGGCATGGGTTTTTGCGACCCGCAGAAGCATTTGTCTTGGCTGATCGCTATCGCTGTCATCGTCGCCTTTGCGTCCGCTACCCAGGACATCGCGGTCGACGCCTATCGCCTGGAAATCGCCGACGACAGCCGCCAGGCTGCGTTGGCCGCCAGCTACATGTCCGGTTATCGCATCGCCGCCCTGCTGGCCACGGCGGGCGCACTGTTTTTTGCCGAGGGTTTCGGCTCCACCGGTTTCAACTATAAACACTCGGCCTGGACCGGCACCTATGTGCTGTTCGGCGTGTTAATGGTCCCGGCGCTGCTGACCACCCTGTTCATGCGCGAACCCAATGTGCCACTGCGCACTCAACTGCAAGCCGGGCGCTACAGCTTCGCGCACCAACTGGTGTCCGTCTTTGTGCTGATCGTGTTGCTGGTGTCGGTACCGGCCATGTTCACCCAACTGTTCAACACCGATTTCGAAAGTGTGCTGTTCCAGGGCGTCAGCCTGTGGGACTTGTTGATGGAAGACCGCGCGTTCCTGCGCGCCATCCTCTATATCACCCTCACCTCCTTGTGCCTCTCGGCCATGGGTCGCCGTGGCCTGGCGCCGGTGCTGACGCCGGTCAACGACTTCATCCTGCGTTACCGCTGGCAGGCGCTACTGCTGCTTGGGCTGATCGCCACGTATCGCATGTCGGACACGGTGATGGGCGTGATGGCCAACGTGTTTTACATCGACCAGGGCTTCACCAAGGACCAGATCGCCGGGGTCAGCAAGATCTTCGGCTTGATCATGACCTTGCTCGGCGCCGGCATGGGCGGCTTGCTGATCGTGCGCTTCGGCATCCTGCCGATCCTGTTCATCGGCGGTGTGGCCTCGGCCGGTACCAACCTGCTGTTCGTGATGCTCGCCGACATGGGCCCGGACCTGCAGATGCTGATTTTCACCATTTCCCTGGACAACTTCAGCTCAGGGCTGGCGACCTCGGCATTCGTGGCCTACCTGTCGAGCCTGACCAACCTGAAGTTCTCCGCGACCCAATATGCCCTGCTCAGCTCGATCATGCTGTTGCTGCCGCGCCTGATCGGCGGCTATTCGGGGGTGATGGTGGAGAAGTTCGGCTATCACAATTTCTTCCTGATCACCTGCATGCTGGGTGTGCCGACGCTGGTGCTGATTGCGCTGCATTGGTTTCAGGAAAATCGGCGGGCGAAGTTGGCCCCCAAGACAGAAGACTGACCTGTAGGAGCGGGCTTGCCCGCGAATGCAGTGTGTCAGTCGCAGGATAGGTGGACTGATCCTGCGCATTCGCGAGCAAGCCCGCTCCCACAGACCCCTCTGCATTCTGATGCCTGTACTCCAGAAGCCGGCGCCCGTACAATCCAGAGTCATTTCAAGTCCAAGCAACCGACAACGGCCTACCATGCGTACCAGTCAATATTTGCTCGCCACACAGAAAGAAACGCCTTCCGACGCGGTCGTGATCAGCCACCAGCTGATGCTGCGTGCCGGCATGATCCGCAAACTGGCCTCCGGCCTGTACACCTGGCTGCCCATGGGCTTGAAGGTGATGCGCAAAGTCGAAGCCATCGTTCGTGAAGAAATGAACGCTGCCGGCTCTCTGGAAGTGTTGATGCCGAGCACCCAACCGGCTGAACTGTGGCAGGAATCCGGGCGCTGGGAAGAGTACGGCCCTGAGTTGCTGCGCTTCAAGGACCGTCATGGCCGCGATTTCTGCGCCGGCCCGACCCACGAAGAAGTGATCACCGACCTGATGCGCAACGAGCTGAGCAGCTACAAGCAACTGCCGCTGAACCTGTATCAGATCCAGACCAAATTCCGTGACGAAATCCGCCCACGCTTCGGTTTGATGCGCGGCCGCGAATTCATCATGAAGGATGCGTATTCGTTCCACGCCGACCAGGCGTCGCTGCAGGCCACCTATGACCGCATGCACACTGCCTACTGCAACGTGTTCACGCGCCTGGGCCTGAAGTTCCGCCCGGTTGAAGCGGACAACGGTTCCATCGGCGGTGCCGGCTCCCATGAGTTCCATGTGCTGGCCGAGTCCGGCGAAGACGATATCGTCTTCAGCAACGGTTCCGACTACGCGGCGAACATCGAGAAAGCCGAAGCGGTGCCGCGGGAAACCTCCCGCCCTGCGCCGACTGAAGAACTGCGCCTGGTGGACACGCCAGAGACCAAGACCATCGCGGCCCTGGTGGAAAAATTCAATCTGCCGATTGAAAAGACCATCAAGACCCTGATCGTGCGCGCCGAGGAAGAAGGCAAGCTGATCGCCCTGGTGATCCGTGGCGACCACGAACTCAACGAAATCAAGGCTGCCCAGCAACCTGGCGTGGCCAGCCCGCTGGTCATGGCCACCGACGCCGAACTGCGCGACGCCATTGGCGCCGGTGCCGGTTCGCTCGGCCCACTGAACCTGCCGCTGCCGATCATCATCGACCGTTCGGTCGAGCTGATGAGCGACTTCGGTATCGGTGCCAACATCGACGACAAGCACTACTTCGGCGTGAACTGGGAGCGTGACCTGCCCGTTCCGACCGTGGCCGACCTGCGTAACGTGGTCGCCGGTGACCCAAGCCCGGATGGCAAGGGCACCCTGGAAATCAAGCGCGGCATCGAAGTCGGGCACATCTTCCAGCTGGGCAACAAGTACAGCAAGGCGATGAAGTGCGAAGTGCTGGGCGAGAACGGCAAGCCGATCACCCTGGAAATGGGTTGCTACGGCATTGGCGTATCGCGCGTGGTTGCGGCTGCCATCGAGCAGAACAACGACGACAAAGGCATCATCTGGAGTGACGCCCTGGCGCCGTTCCAGGTCGCCCTGGTACCGCTGCGCTATGAAACCGAGCAAGTACGCGAAGCCACCGACAAGCTGTACGCCGAACTGACGGCTGCTGGTTTTGAAGTGCTGCTGGATGACCGGGACAAGAAAACCAGCCCGGGCATCAAGTTCGCCGACATGGAACTGATTGGCATCCCGCACCGGATCGTGGTCAGTGACCGCGGCCTGGCCGATGGCAATCTGGAATACAAGAGCCGGACCGAAGCCGAAGCCCAACCGTTGCCGGTGGCTGACGTGCTGTCTTTCCTTCAGGCGCGTATTCGTCGCTGAAAACCAGATCAAGAGAAGTCATGTTCAAGCGAAACACCAGAGCCCTGGGGGGCGCCGCCTTGTGCGGCGCCCTGCTGGTCAGCGGCTGCGCCAACCAAATGTCGCAACGCAGTGAGCACGAGGAGCGGGTCGAGCGTAAGTTGCTCGATCACAGCCTGCAGATCGATGTAGGCGAGCCCAAAGTGCTGGAGCTGCCGCAACGCCGGGTACGGATTCACGAACAGAAGACCTTCGAGGTCACCGAGTTCGAAGTCACCCGTCGTTACGACCGCTACACCCCCTACCAACCCTGGCGCAAACTCTATGAGATGCCTTTGGGTGCCGTAGCCCTGGTGGCCGGCGCGGGCGCCAATGTGGTGAACGTATTCGCCCTTGGCAACCTGCCGACCAGCGTGACGCGCGACTGGCTGACCTATGGCGTGGACGGCCTCAATCCGTTCATGAACGTGCAGTCCCACGGCCGTGCGCAACAGAACCTGGCGGGTATCGATGAAGTCCAGCGCGACAAGCGTGTGGAGTATTCGAGCCTGCCCTGGAGCGAACGACCGGTGCAAGTCACTGCCGGCAAGCAAGTCCATGAGCTGACCACCGACCGTAACGGCGTCTTGCGCCTGAACCTGTTGGACAGCCCGTTTGCCGAGCAAGACCTGAACCGCATCACCACGCTGAAGATCAGCGTGGAAGACGGCCAGGACGACGTGCATTCGGATTCCACGCTGGCTGTCAGCAGCACCTTGCGCAACAAGCTGCTGGAAGCCCACGGCCTGATCTACGACGACTTGGAAGACGACGAAGTCAGCCAGTGGGTACATCGGGTCAAACGCTTGTCTGAACTGGGCCTGGAAGAAGAAGCCAGCGAACTGGAACAAAGCCTGATCGAACTGACCCGCAATGATCCCGAGTTGCAGCAGGAATTCCTGCAGGCGCTGACCAAGGATGCGGGGCGTCTCGTTGCCGATCCAGGCGCTCGCTAGGGCCTCAAGAATGTTATAGATCAACATGTGGGAGCGGGCTTGCTCGCGAATACGGTGGGTCAGTCAAGTAATTCGTGACTGACACACAGCGTTCGCGAGCAAGCCCGCTCCCACATTTGGTTTTCGGTTTTTACCAGGAGAATTCGAGTTGCTCGTTGCCGTTGCTTAAATCCAGCAACCGCACGCCAATACCCAGCAACCGCACCGGCTTCCCACCCCGGTTGAACGCCTGCGTCAGCAACTGTTGATAACTCTCCAAGTCCCGCCCCGCCCCCGCCTGTTCCAGTGTCGTCTGGGTAAAGTCATGAAACTTCACCTTCACGAACGGCTTGCCCGCACGATAACTGCTGTCGATACGCGCCATACGTCCAGCCAGGGTTTCCATCAGCTCAGGTAGCTTGGCCAGACAGCTTGAAAGATCTGGCAGGTCCACGTCGTAGGTATTCTCCACACTTATCGATTGCCGGCGACTGTCGTTCTGCACCACACGATCATCGATCCCACGGGCCAGACTCCACAACCGCTCGCCAAAACTGCCGAACTCGCGCACCAGCGCCAGCTTGTTCCACTCGCGCAACTGCAGGCAGTCTTCGATCCCCAGGCGCGCCAGTTTGTCAGCCGTCACCTTGCCCACACCGTGCAACTTACTCACACGCAATTGCGAGACGAAGTCTTCGACCTGGTCCGGAGTGATCACGAAGAGTCCGTTGGGCTTCTTCCAATCGCTGGCAATCTTGGCCAGGAATTTGTTCGGCGCCACGCCGGCGGACACGGTGATGTGCAATTGGTTGGAAACACGGCGGCGAATATCCTGGGCAATGCGCGTGGCACTGCCGCCGAAATGCGAACTGTCGGACACGTCCAGATAGGCTTCATCCAGCGACAACGGTTCGATCAGGTCGGTGTAGTCGCGAAAGATCG
This sequence comes from Pseudomonas simiae, assembly GCF_000934565.1. Lineage (NCBI taxonomy): Bacteria > Pseudomonadati > Pseudomonadota > Gammaproteobacteria > Pseudomonadales > Pseudomonadaceae > Pseudomonas > Pseudomonas simiae. The sequence goes on from NZ_CP010896.1 coordinate 4,973,791, forward strand.
TCTGGATTTCCTTCGACGCTTCCTTATAAGCCTCCATGCGCGGCTTGACGATGGTCAGGTCCGGGCACAGCTTCAAGGCATGGCGTGACGACATGGCCGAGCGCACGCCATAGGCACGTGCCTCGTAGTTGCAGGTCGCGATCACCCCGCGCCGGTCCGCCGAACCGCCCACCGCCAGTGGCTTTTGCGCCAGGCTCGGGTCATCGCGCATCTCGATGGCGGCGTAGAAGCAATCACAGTCGACGTGGATGATTTTGCGCTGTGTCATATAAACGGGGTGTGTACCTACGGGTAGCCAGTATCGCATTCGCACCTGTATATAGCACCAGTAGTTTGAATCTTCCGCTTGAGCGGTAGGAAAACTCCCAGATGAATTTATTTTCTCAATCGAGTTTGGCCCGCTGATAGAGCTGAAACCCTCGGCCAGCCTGGGCCCGAGAGGTATCGAGGGGCCACTGTGGAGAGCTAACCGATTGAACCACAAGCGCTTTTCTTCAATTCACAGGTTGACACATCGGCGTTCCTCTGTAGAATGCCGACACACAGACGCGGGATGGAGCAGTCTGGTAGCTCGTCGGGCTCATAACCCGAAGGTCGTCGGTTCAAATCCGGCTCCCGCAACCAAACATCAAAAAAGGCTACTCGAAAGAGTGGCCTTTTTTGTGCGCGCCTGTTTTGTACCTGTACAAAAATTGTAAGACAAAAAACCTTTACCCATCGCGCACTTACCCTTCGCAGTCGACCTTCACCGCTCATTTCACACTTATTTGACCCATCGACTCATTAACGGTTGACACCCCGCCGCTGGGCTGTAGAATGCCGCCCACAGACGCGGGATGGAGCAGTCTGGTAGCTCGTCGGGCTCATAACCCGAAGGTCGTCGGTTCAAATCCGGCTCCCGCAACCAAACATCAAAAAAGGCTACTCGAAAGAGTGGCCTTTTTTGTATCCGGTGAAAAAGTTCTTCTGAAACAATGGCATGGCATCTTTCATGAAACCGCACGCGGTTTGTAGAGTCCATCTCATCGCACGCTATGCTGAATGTTCAGCGCTACCCTCTACGACCAATGGCCGCTGTCGCCGCCCCCGGTGATACGCGTTAATATTTGTAATTATTTTGTCCATAGGGATTGGTAACTTGGCTGGATACCTCCATCCTGTCGCGCACAATCCACGAGGTGATTGATGCGCGCCAACTCGTCTGAACCAAAAGACACTGTCACAGCAGAACAACCGATCACACCCACCCGTCTGCGCTGGCTGGATCTGGTGAGCAAATACCGGCAACCCATCGGGCTGGCGGTCACCCTATTGTTGTTCGCCATCGCTCTGATCGCCTGTCGACACCTTCTGTTGGAGCTGGACCTCTACGCCCTCCACGACTCGATCCTGGAAGTGCCCAAACCGGCCTTGCTCGGCGCGTTTGCGGCGGCCGTCGCCGGTTTCATCATTCTATTGGGCTACGAATTTTCCGGGGCGCGCTACGCGGGCGTGAACTTGCCCGCCAAGACCCTCGCCCTGGGCGGCTTTACGGCGTTTGCCATCGGCAATGCGATTGGCCTGTCGATGCTCTCCGGCGGTTCGGTGCGTTACCGTTTATATGCACGCCATGGCATCGGGGCTTCGGAAGTCGCCCGCATGACGGTGTTCGCCAGTCTGGCTCTCGGCACCGCACTGCCGCCACTGGCTGCATTGGCGACACTGAGCAACCTGCCCGCCGCATCGATTTACCTGCATTTGCCGCAGGCTGTGCTGGGCGGTATTGCTGGCGCGGTGCTGTTGTTATCGGCCGCGTTGTGCATCGGCATTTATCGCCGTCGCCTGCCGGAACAACCCTACCCGGACAACCTGTTGGTCAAAGCCGGCCGGCGCACCTTGCGCCTGCCGGGTCGCCGCCTGACGTTCCTGCAACTGATCATTACCGCGCTGGACGTGGCCGCCGCAGCGACCGTCCTATATATGTTGTTGCCGGAAGCGCCGCCGTTCGGTCCCTTCCTGCTGGTGTACCTGCTGGCCCTGGCCGCCGGCGTGCTCAGCCATGTGCCCGGCGGTGTGGGGGTATTCGAAGCGATCCTGCTGGCCGCCTTCGCCGACAAATTGGGCGCCGCGCCATTGGCCGCCGCCCTGCTGCTGTATCGCATGATCTACGTGGTGCTGCCGCTGCTGATCGCCTGCGTGTTCCTGTTGGTCAACGAAGCGCAGCGCCTGTTCCAGACCCAGCAAAGCCTGCGGGTCGCCTCGGGGCTGGCAGCGCCAGTACTAGCCGTCCTGGTTTTTTTGTCCGGCGTGGTCCTGCTGTTCTCTGGCGCCACGCCCGAAATCGACTCACGCCTGGAAAACATCGGCTTCCTGATTCCCCACCGCCTGATTGATGCTTCGCACTTTGGCGCCAGCCTGATCGGTGTGCTGTGCCTGTTGCTGGCCCAGGGTCTGCGCCGACGCTTGTCGGCTGCCTGGATGCTGACCATGGTGTTGCTGCTGGTGGGCGCCCTGCTCTCGCTGCTCAAGGGTTTCGACTGGGAAGAAGCCAGCCTGATGACCATGACCGCGATCCTGCTGGCCATCTTCCGGCGCTCTTTCTATCGTGCCAGCCGCCTCACCGAACTGCCCTTCTCGCCGCTGTACTTGGTGGCCAGTGTCTGCGTGCTGGGGGCATCGATCTGGTTGCTGCTGTTCGCTTATCAAGACGTGCCTTACAGCCATCAGCTGTGGTGGCAGTTCACCCTGGACGCCAACGCCCCACGCGGCCTGCGTTCGCTGCTGGGCGCCGCCGTGGTGCTGGTGATCGTGTCGCTGACCTGGCTGCTGCGTACCGCGCGGCCGGTGATCCACTTGCCGACACCGGACGAACTGGAGCGCGCCAGCAAGATCCTGATGGCCTCGTCCCAGCCCGACGGCGGCCTGGCGCTCACCGGCGACAAAGCGCTGCTGTTCCATCCCAATGATGAAGCTTTCCTCATGTACGCCCGTCGCGGCCGCAGCCTGGTAGCCTTGTACGACCCGATCGGCCCGACCCAGCAACGGGCGGAGATGATCTGGCAGTTCCGCGACCTGTGCGACATCCACCACGCGCGCCCGGTGTTCTATCAGGTACGAGCGGAAAACCTGCCCTACTATATGGACATCGGCCTCACTGCGATCAAGCTGGGCGAAGAAGCCCGCGTCGACCTGAAACGCTTTGACCTGGAAGCCAAGGGCAAAGAGATGAAGGACCTGCGCTACACCTGGAACCGTGGCTCGCGGGACGGCCTGTCCCTGGAGATCTGCGAACCGGGCACCGCGCCAATGGACGAGCTGAAGGTGATCTCCGACGCTTGGCTGACCGGCAAGAACGTACGAGAAAAGGGCTTTTCCCTGGGACGCTTCAGCGACGACTACCTCAAGCACTTTCGTATCGCGATCATTCGCTTCGAAGGGCGCCCAGTGGCCTTCGCCAACCTGCTCGAGACCTACAACCACGACCTGGCCAGTCTCGATCTGATGCGCGCTCACCCGGACGCGCCCAAGCTGACCATGGAATTCATGATGGTCGGCCTGATTCAACACTATAAGAGTCACGGCTACGCCCGCTTCAGCCTCGGCATGGTGCCGTTGTCGGGCCTGCAACCACGACGCGGCGCCCCACTGACCCAGCGCCTGGGTTCGATGGTGTTCCGTCGTGGCGAGCAACTGTATAACTTCCAAGGCTTGCGCCGCTTCAAAGACAAGTTCCAGCCTGACTGGGAACCCCGTTACATGGCCGTGCCCGCAGGACTTGATCCGCTGGTGGCACTGGCCGATACCGCCGCCCTGATCGCGGGCGGCTTGACTGGATTGGTGAAACGCTGATGATTCGACGCTCCTGGCGGTATGTATTGGCCTTCGTAGTGCTGCTCGCCCTGGTCCTGGGTGGCGGCTATTGGTACTGGAACCGTCCTGCCCCGCAGCCGACCCTGGAGCAACTGCCCCAGGCCGACGGTTCGGTGATGACCCGCGTCACCCCGTACGGCACGCCGAAAGCACGCGTCGCGGTGGCCGTGATGCCTGATGAAATGCTGACCGACAGCCAACTGATTGCCTTGAGCCAAGGCGGCAAGGCGCAGATTGTCCAGGTGATCCTGCCCAAGGACGACTGCAAGCTGCAGGAACAAGCGCTGCAAGGCGCCCTGAGCCAACTCAAGGGCCCAGCCACCCTGGTCAGCGGCATCGGCCCTGGCGCCGCTCTCGCCTGGCGCTGGCTGGCCACCCAGAACGACGATAAGGCCAACGCCATCTCCGTTGGCTTCGCCCTGGTCCAGGAAGGCTGCAAAGACCCACTGCCAAAGACAGCCGCACACGGCAATTGGCTGGTGGCCTGGAACGACAACCCTGACGATGAAAGCGCCAGTTTCGTACGCGATACGCCGCGCGCCACCACCAGCATCAGCGACTACGACATTCACTACCCACAAGTGCTGAACAACGAGCTGCGCAAGCAATTGGTAGGTTCGGACAACGGCGGCCTGGCGATTCCGGTGGTGGAAGTCCCGGCCGGCCAAGCGAAAGATACCGTCACCCTGTTCCTCTCCGGCGATGGCGGTTGGCGCGACCTGGACCGCGACGTGGCCGGCGAAATGGCCAAGATCGGCTACCCAGTGGTGGGTATCGATACCCTGCGCTACTACTGGCAGCACAAGACGCCGGAACAAAGCGCCAAGGACCTCACCGAACTGATGCAGCACTACCGTCAGAAATGGGGCACCAAGCGCTTCGTGCTGACCGGTTATTCGTTCGGTGCCGATGTGTTGCCAGCCATCTACAACCGTCTGCCGGAAAACGAGCAGCAGCGTGTCGATGCGATTATCTTGCTGGCCTTCGCGCGCACGGGCAGCTTCGAAATTGAAGTAGAAGGTTGGCTGGGTAACGCCGGCAAAGAAGCCGCCACGGGCCCGGAAATGGCCAAGCTGCCGCCCGAGAAAGTGGTGTGCATCTACGGGGCGGAAGAAGTCGACGAGAGCGGCTGCACGGACAAGACTGCGGTGGGTGAAGCGTTGAAGTTACCCGGTGGGCATCACTTTGATGAGAACTATCCGGCGCTGGCCAAGCGCTTGGTGGATATCATCGTGAAGCACCAAGCCAAGTAATTTAAGACCGTACGCAGATAAAAATGTGGGAGCGGGCTTGCCCGCGAACGCGGTGGACCAGTCACAGGAACATTGACTGACACGCCGTATTCGCGGGCAAGCCCGCTCCCACAGTTGTCTGGTGGTGCCGCTGAACGCTAGCGCGGTTCGATGTGGGCAATCATCAGTTGCACGGTTTCATTCCCACGAAACTCGTTCACATCCAGCTTGTACGCCAACTCCACCCACCGCACGGTCGGATTCGGCCAGACCTCTCGGTCCACCCCAAACGCAATGCCATCGAGCTTTACGGACCCGCATTCGCTCTTGAGCACCACCTTCAGGTGCCGCTCCCCCACCACGCGCTGTTCGACCAGTTGAAACACGCCGTGAAACAACGGCTCGGGGAAGTGCTGCCCCCACGGTCCGGCATGCCGCAACGCGCGGGCCAGCTCCAGATGAAACTCTTCCACCGCCAGGGTGCCGTCGGACAACAAGCGTCCGGTCAGGTCTTCTTCACGCAGTTGGCGACGCACTTCAGCATCAAAAGCTTCGGCAAAGAGTGGGAAGTTTTCCTCAGGCAACGTCAGCCCCGCCGCCATGGCGTGGCCGCCGTATTTGGTGATCAGGTTGGGATGCTGACTCGCGACCACCGCCAGGGCATCGCGGATATGAAACCCCTGCACAGAGCGCCCTGAGCCCTTGAGCAAGCCATCACCGGCGTCGGCGAAGGCGATGGTCGGGCGGAAGTAACGTTCTTTCATACGCGACGCGAGAATCCCGATCACGCCTTGATGCCATTCCGGATCGAACAGGCACAAGCCGTAAGGCATGGACTCCACCGGCAAGTCCTTGAGCTGGGCCAGGGCCTCGCGCTGCATACCCTGCTCGATCGACTTGCGGTCCTGGTTCATGCCGTCCAGTTGCGCGGCCATTTCCCGCGCTGCGGCGAAGTCGGTGGTGAGCAGGCATTCGATACCCAGGCTCATGTCATCCAGGCGCCCGGCGGCGTTCAAGCGCGGGCCAAGGATAAAACCCAGGTCGGTGGAGGTGATACGCGCAGCATCACGCTTGGCCACTTCCAAAATCGCCTTGATCCCCGGCCGCGCGCGACCGGCGCGGATACGCTCCAGGCCTTGATGCACCAGGATGCGGTTGTTGGCGTCCAGGGGCACTACGTCGGCGACGCTGCCCAGGGCAACCAGGTCGAGCAATTCACCGATGTTGGGTTGTGGCGTGTTGTCGTACCAGCCCAAGCTGCGCAGGCGCGCACGCAGCGCCATCAGCACATAGAAAATCACGCCCACGCCGGCCAAGGCTTTGCTCGGGAATTCACAGCCAGGCTGGTTCGGGTTGACGATGGCATCCGCCGCTGGCAACTCATCGCCGGGCAAGTGGTGGTCCGTCACCAGCACCTGCAACCCCGCCGCCTTCGCCGCCGCCACGCCTTCGACGCTGGAGATGCCGTTGTCCACCGTGATCAGCAACTGCGGCGCGCGCTGCAGCGCCACGGCGACGATTTCCGGGGTGAGGCCGTAGCCGTATTCGAAACGGTTGGGCACCAGGTAGTCGACATGGGCCGCACCGAGCAAACGCAAGCCCAGGGTGCCCACGGTGCTGGCGGTGGCGCCATCGGCGTCAAAGTCGCCGACGATAAGGATGCGCTGGCGCTGCTCTAACGCCGTCACCAGCAGGTCCACCGCCGCGTCGATGCCCTTGAGCTGCTGGTAGGGGATCAACCGCGCCAGGCTTTTGTCCAGCTCGGCTTCGGACTGCACTCCGCGTGCGGCGTAGAGACGGGTCAGCAGTGGCGGCAATTCACCGAGAAACGGCAGGACGGCGGGCAACGGGCGAGGATCGATACGCATGGGGTGACGGAGACTTCTCTTCTGAAACGGAAATAAAACAGGTGACCGGCGGCGATCCAATCAACCGCGTTCGCCGACCAACCACTGCAACTGCACTTCATGCTGGCCACGATCGTCAGTAACGAACAGGGTGCCTTCGCTGATCATTACGTCCCACTTGATGACGCGGGGCATGTCCTTGGCCAGGGTCTCCAAGACCTCCTGGGGCACGGCGGCGATGTGTACGTTTTTCAGGTTATTCGCCACCGGCACCACCTTGCCTTCCCACACGCGCAAGCTGCCGTAGGCCAGCAGGCTGGTACGTTCGGTGCGACGCGAGCACCAGGTGAGGCGGTCGGCATCAGGCTGGCCGACTTCGATCCAGTGCAGAACCCGGTCATCCAGGCTTTTTTCCCACAGGGCTGGCTCGTCTACATCTGACAGGCCACGGCCAAACGACAATTGCTCGTTGTACCAGAGGGCGTAGGCCAGCAGACGCACGGTCATGCGCTCTTCGGTTTCCGACGGGTGGCGGGCGATGGTCTGTTTGACACTCTCGTACACCGAGCGATCAAGGTCGGTGAGGTTGAGTTCGAATTTGTAGGTCGTGGACGGCTGGGCCATGAACGGGCTTCTAGAGACAGGGAAAGGCGGTCAGTCTAACCGATGGCGAGGCGATTCAACGAATCCTGCGCTGCCCTGGTCTACTCGCCTATGTTAAAAGGCATCACACCAACACCCTGCGCAGACAAGGATCCTCATGTCGTTCAACGCCAAACCGCTTGCCGGCCTCAAAGTCATCGAACTCGGTACCCTGATCGCCGGCCCGTTTGCCTCACGCATCTGTGCGGAATTCGGCGCCGAGGTGATCAAGGTCGAATCGCCTGACGGCGGCGACCCGCTGCGCAAATGGCGCAAGCTGTATGAAGGCACCTCGCTGTGGTGGTTCGTGCAGGCGCGCAACAAAAAGTCGCTGACCCTCAACCTCAAGCACCCGGACGGCCTGGCGATCCTCAAGCAGTTACTGGCGGACGCCGACATCCTCATCGAAAACTTCCGCCCTGGCGTACTGGAAAAGCTCGGCCTGAGCTGGGAGACCCTGCATGCCCTTAACCCCAAGCTGGTGATGGTACGTCTCTCTGGCTTTGGCCAAACCGGACCGATGAAAGATCAGCCGGGGTTCGGTGCGGTGGGTGAGTCCATGGGCGGGCTGCGCTATATCACTGGTTTTGAAGACCGCCCGCCAGTGCGTACCGGGATTTCCATCGGCGACTCGATTGCCGCGTTGTGGGCGGTGATCGGCGCACTGATGGCGCTGCGTCATCGCGAAGTCAACGGAGGCCAGGGCCAGGTGGTGGATGTGGCGCTGTATGAAGCCATATTCGCCATGATGGAAAGCATGATCCCGGAGTTTGACGTGTTCGGCTTTATTCGCGAACGCACCGGCAACATCATGCCCGGCATCACACCGTCATCGATCCACACCAGCGCCGACGGCAAGCATGTGCAGATCGGCGCCAATGGCGATGCGATCTTCAAGCGCTTCATGCTTGCCATCGGTCGTGAGGATTTGGCCAATGATCCAGAGCTTGCCAGCAATGACGGGCGTGATGGTCGTCGCGATGAGCTGTACGGGGTGATTGATCGCTGGGTCAACTCGCTGTCGCTGGATCAGGTGGTCGAGCAGCTGAACCAGGCCGAGGTCCCCGCCAGCCGCATCTACAGCGCCGAGGACATGCTGGGAGACCCGCAATTTCTTGCGCGGGAGATGTTCCTCAAGGCCAAGCTGCCCGGTGGCAAGGATTTCAAGATGCCGGGCATCGTGCCCAAGCTGTCGGACACACCGGGCAGCTGCGAGTGGGTCGGGCCGCAACTGGGTGAGCACAACAACGTGCTGCTCAATGAGTTGGGCTACGACGAAGCAGCGATCACGCGCCTGCGTGAACAAGGCGCGATCTGATGGCGTGTCCACGCTAATGCTGCGTCGCTGGCTCCTGGGCCTGTGCGGCCCTTGGCTGGTGTGTTTGCCGCTGGCATCCCAGGCGGCCGAAACCTTGACCTGGCTGATCCGCGACCTGCCGCCGCTGACCATCTTCGACGGCCCGCAAAAAGGCCAGGGCGCCATCGACGAATTGCTGCCGATGCTGATGGAACGCCTGCCCGAGTACCGGCACAAGGTGCTGCACGTCAACCGCGCACGCGGCTTGCAGATGCTCCAGGCACCCGCCTTCACCTGCGACCCCACCATGCTGTGGACCGCAGAGCGGGCCAAGTGGGTGGTGTATTCGCGCCCGGCGTTTTCCATCGTCAGCAACGGCGTGGTGGTGCGCCAGGATCGCCGTGAGGTGCTGGCGCCGCTGGTCGCTCAGGAACGGGTCGACCTGACGGCGATCCTGCAGGATGACCACACCCGGCTGGGCGTTGTCGCCGAGCGCAGCTACGGTGCGTTCATCGATGGCGTGCTGGAACACACCGACGCCCACAAACGCGTGATGCACTACGGCAACGATGCGTTGGGCAGCCTGCTGCAAATGCAACGCCTGGGGCGGTTGGAGGCAGTGCTGGGCTATTGGACCGAAATCCGCTATCACGCCCTGCACCAGGGTATCGACCCGCAGGCCTTGGCGTTCTATCCGATTGCCGGTGCCACGCCCTATCAGCGTATCCATATCGGTTGCTCGGACACGCCCCAGGGTCACCAGGCGATCCAGCGCATCAACCAGGTAGTGGGTGAACTACCGCAGGCTCAGCTACTGCACGCCTACGCCGCCTGGCTGGATCCGGCACTGCGTGCGCAGTATTTGCACGACCATCCGCTGTTCTACCAGGACGCGCCTTGACAAATCCCGGGCAAAAAGAAACCCCGGAGCGTGGGGAGACACTTCGGGGTTAAACGTGATCAGTAAAGACCAGTACAACAAGCCACAAACACCGGAGCACAATGCTTGCTCTTGCTGTTACGAAATCTGACCGACCACAGTGTAGGAAGTTTCCACAGCTAAACAATTCTTCATGCGGCAGTGGCGCTGCGGGTCTGGGCTGCGTTGCGCAAGGCTGCAATGACCGAGGGTTCCAGACGCCCTTCAGCAATTTTGATGTCGCGCAGCAGGCAATCCACGACATCCACCAGCATGCGTTTGTCCATCAATTGGGCGCGGTCGACTTCACGCTCGACCACGATGGCGCCGCCAGGATTCTTCACGGATACCAGGCACTCGTCCTGCACACCAGAGGTGGTCAGCGTAACCTGATAGGGGCTCAGTGCTTCTTCGAGCAATAGGCTGATACTTTCCATCTCGATCACCACTCAATAGTTCGGGAACAATCGTTTCAACGGGAGCTGCATCTATCCTAAGTGACTGTTTGTGACGTAGGAAAGTTCGCTTTATCGTCTTTATGGGGCCGTCAGGGGGTGACGGATTCCAGCATGCGCTTGCAACATGACAGGGAAAAAACGGCTGCCCATAAACAAAAAACGCCGCGGCCCAAAGGAAGGGCAAGCGGCGTTTTTGTTTGCGCGATTCGCCTTACAAAGGCTTACCACGGTTGCCGTGCTGGCTCACAAACGCCTGCACCGCCTTCAAGTCGTTCGGCAACACTGTGCAACGCTCTTCACGCTCGAACAGGTCAGCCAGGTGCACCGGCAACTCCAGCGCCTTGCCAACGCCGGCCTTCTCCACCGCTTCCGGGAATTTGACCGGGTGTGCAGTACCGAGGATCACCATCGGGATGTCCAGGCTGCGACGGCACTCACGGGCAGCCTTCACGCCGATGGCGGTGTGTGGGTCAAGCAGCTCGCCGGTCTGGGCGTAGACTTCTGCGATGGTTTCGCAGGTCTGGGCGTCATCCACGGCCAGGGAGTCGAACAGCTTGCGGGTTTCGGTCCAGCGCTCTTCGTCAACGCTGAAACCGCCGCCGCGCTTGAAGTTATCCATCAGGCCGGCAATGGCCGCGCCGTTGCGACCGTGCATGTCGAACAGCAGGCGTTCGAAGTTCGACGAGACCATGATGTCCATGGACGGCGACAGGGTCGCGTGCAGGGTTTCCTTGACGTACTGGTTGCCACTCATGAAGCGGTGCAGAATGTCGTTGCGGTTGGTAGCAACGATCAACTGGTTGATCGGCAGGCCCATGTTGCGCGCCAGGTAACCGGCGAAGATGTCGCCGAAGTTGCCGGTCGGCACCGAGAACGATACCGAACGCGCCGGACCGCCCAACTGCAGGGACGCGTGGAAGTAGTAAACGATCTGGGCCATGATCCGCGCCCAGTTGATCGAGTTCACCGCCACCAGGCGCGTCCCCTTCAGGAAGCTCTGGTCAGCGAAGCTGTTCTTGACCATTTCCTGGCAGTCATCGAAGTTGCCTTCGATCGCGATGTTGTGGATGTTTTCACCAAAGATGGTGGTCATCTGGCGACGCTGCACTTCCGACACGCGCTTGTGCGGGTGCAGGATGAAGATGTCGACGTTTTCGCAGTGCTTGCACCCTTCGATGGCCGCCGAGCCGGTGTCACCGGAGGTGGCGCCGATGATCACCACGCGCTCGCCGCGCTTCTCCAGCACGTAGTCGAGCAGGCGACCCAGCAGTTGCAGGGCAAAATCCTTGAACGCCAGGGTCGGGCCGTGGAACAGCTCCAGGACCCACTCATTGCCATTCAGTTGACGCAGCGGTGCGATGGCGTTGTGGGAAAACACGCCATAGGTTTCTTCCAGAATCTTTTTAAAGTCCGCATCCGGAATGCTACCGGTGACGAACGGGCGCATCACCCGGAACGCCAGTTCGTGGTACGGCAGGCCGGCCCACGAAGCGATTTCTTCCTGGGTGAAGCGTGGCAGGTTTTCCGGCACGTACAGGCCGCCGTCAGTGGCAAGGCCTGCCAGCAGAACGTCTTCGAAATTCAGGGCCGGTGCCTGGCCGCGGGTGCTGATATAACGCATGACTGGCTCCTCTAGAGCATTCTTGAACAAGGGCCGCCGAACCTGCGGGGCCCTTGCAGCAAAACCATTAGTTCAGGTGTTCGACGCGGATCCGCACCACCGGGCCGACCACGCCTTGCAGGGCTTCCAGGGCGGCGATGGCATCGTTGATGTGTTGCTCGAGCACGCGGTGGGTCAGCAGGATCATCGGCACCTGGCCGTTTTGCTCCTCGACTTCCTTCTGCATGATCGACTCGATGTTGATACCGCGCTCCGACAGGATGCTCGCCACCTGGGCCAACACACCCGGGTGATCCTGGGCCTGGATGCGCAGGTAGTAAGCGCTTTCGCAGGCTTCGATCGGCAGGATCGGGTGGGCCGACAGCGAATCTGGCTGGAAGGCCAGGTGCGGCACGCGGTTTTCCGGGTCGCTGGTCATGGCGCGAACCACGTCGACCAGGTCGGCGATCACCGACGAAGCGGTGGGCTCCATGCCGGCGCCGGCGCCGTAGAACAACGTCGAACCTGCCGCATCACCGTTGACCATCACGGCGTTCATCACGCCATTGACGTTGGCGATCAGGCGGTCGGCCGGGATCAGGGTCGGGTGCACACGCAGCTCGATACCCGCCGGGGTACTACGCGCCACGCCCAGGTGCTTGATGCGGTAGCCCAGGGCTTCGGCGTAGTTCACGTCGGCGGTGGTCAGCTTGGTGATGCCTTCGGTGTAGGCCTTGTCGAACTGCAGCGGGATACCAAAGGCAATGGACGCCAGGATGGTCAGCTTGTGCGCCGCGTCGATCCCTTCCACGTCGAAGGTCGGGTCGGCTTCGGCGTAACCCAGGGCCTGGGCTTCGGCCAGCACGTCTTCGAAGGTACGGCCCTTCTCGCGCATTTCGGTGAGGATGAAGTTGCCGGTGCCGTTGATGATGCCGGCCACCCAGTTGATGCGGTTGGCGGACAGGCCTTCACGGATCGCCTTGATCACCGGGATGCCACCGGCCACGGCGGCTTCGAACGCAACAATCACGCCCTTCTCACGCGCCTTGGCGAAGATCTCGTTGCCGTGCACGGCAATCAGCGCCTTGTTGGCGGTGACCACGTGCTTGCCGCTCTCGATGGCCTTGAGCACCAGCTCACGGGCCACGGTGTAACCGCCGACCAGTTCGATGACGATATCGATTTCAGGGTTGGTGGCAACGGCGAAGACATCGTTGGTAATCGCAATACCGGTCGTTTCGAACTGAGGCTTTGGCGAACGCGTGGCAATCTGCGCCACTTCAATCCCGCGACCTGCACGGCGGGAAATTTCCTCAGCGTTACGCTGAAGTACGTTGAAGGTGCCGCCACCGACGGTCCCTAACCCACAGATGCCTACTTTGACCGGTTTCACTGAAGAACTCCCCATGAAACGGCCGACGCTAGGTCGGCCGTGGAAAACAGCCGCACGACTGCGGCTTTCAATTAATGGCCCGCCGACTTATCCGCGAGCCATGATCGTCAAAGGTTCGACGATGCTGGTTTATTTGGCACTCAGCGCCAGTTTGGCAACTTGTGGCGCTGGCTGGTAGCCCGGAATCACTTGGCCGTCCGCCAAAACGATAGCCGGCGTACCGTTCACGCCGATGGACTGGCCCAGGGCGAACTGCTTGGAAACCGGGTTGGCACATTTGGCCGCCTTGATTTCCTTGCCGTCGACCATCTTGTCCATGGCCGCTTTCTTGTCGGCCGAGCACCACACCGCTTGCAACTGCTCGTCACCCGGCGAGCCCAGGCCCTGGCGCGGGAACGCGACGTAGCGGACTTCCACGCCCAGCTTGTTCAGCGCAGGCACTTCGGCGTGCAGCTTGTGGCAGTACGGGCAGGTGGTGTCGGTGAACACGGTGATATGGGTCTTGGTCTCGCCGATGGCCGGGTAAACCACGGTTTCCGCTACCGGAATGCCGTTGATCAGCTTGGACACGCCCAGGCGCTCGGCTTTCTCGGTCAGGTTGACCGGCTTGCCGTCCTTCAGCTGGAACAGGTAGCCCTGGACGATGTACTGGCCGTCGGCACTGGCGTACAGCACGCGGCTGCCCTTGAGCTTGACTTCATACAGGCCGGCCATCGGGCTGGCGCTGATGCTTTCGATCGGGGTATCGAGTTGCAGGTTGGCCAGGCTCTTGCGGATGGTCTGCTCGGCAGCGTCATCGGCGAACGCAAAGGTGGAAACCAACGCAATGGCTGCGGCGGCAATAATCTGGGTCAAGCGCATGGGAACTCCTGAAGGCAGATGCAGGGACGGGAAGGAATACTGTTTGGAAAAACACAGCGCTGGGCCGTCCCCTTTGCTAACCGGCAAAGCCTACCACAGTTGGGCCGCAGGGCAGCCCGTGGCGGGACAAATTGGCGGTTTTCAGCCTCGCGGGTGGTGCTTGGCGTGCATATCCTGCAAGCGTGCACGCGCCACGTAGGTGTAGATCTGGGTTGTGGATAAGTCGCTGTGCCCAAGCAGCATTTGCACCACGCGCAAATCCGCCCCGTGGTTGAGCAAATGCGTGGCGAACGCATGGCGCAACGTGTGGGGCGACAAGGCCTTGCCGATGCCGGCGACCTTGGCCTGGTGCTTGATGCGGTGCCAGAAGGTCTGCCGGGTCATCTGCTCGCCGCGCAGGCTGGGAAACAACACGTCGCTGGGGCGTCCGCCAAGCAGCTCACTGCGGGCATCACGCATGTAGCGCTCGACCCACACAATCGCCTCCTCGCCCATGGGCACCAGCCGCTCCTTGCTGCCCTTGCCCATCACCCGCAGCACGCCCTGACGCAGGTTGACTTGCTCCAGGGTCAAGCTGATCAACTCGGTCACCCGTAGGCCGCAGGCGTACAGCACTTCGAGCATCGCGCGGTCGCGCTGGCCGATGGCTTCGCTCAGGTCCGGGGCCGCCAACAAGGCTTCCACGTCGGCTTCTGACAGAGATTTAGGAAGAGGCCTACCTAGTTGTGGCATGTCGACTTGGAGAGTCGGATCGACTGCTATCAGTTTTTCACGCAACAGATAGCGATAAAAGCCACGCACCCCAGAGAGAAATCTTGCGGTGGAACGGGGCTTGTAGTTTTGCTCAAGGCGCCAGGCCAGGTGGTCGAGAATCAGCTCGCGGCCAGCGTTGACCAACTCAAGGTTTTTTTCCTGCAGCCAGCCGTTGAACAGGGCCAGGTCGCTGCGGTAAGCCTGACGCGTGTTGTCCGACAGGCCTTTTTCCAGCCACAGGGCGTCGAGGAAGCGGTCGATCAGGGGGTGGTCAATGGCGGGCATATGGGCTCAAGCTGATGACTGGAGTGTCGGGTAGATCCTATCGCAGGCAAGCCAGCTCCCACATGAGTTTTGTGTCTTGCCTGATCGATTGAACAACACTGATTCAATGTGGGAGCTGGCTTGCCTTCGACAGCGGTTCAGGATCAGTCAACAAACCCAGGCAATACCGGGACAGGCCGCTTGTCGGCATCAATCGCGACAAAGCTGAACACGCCCTGGATCGCCTTTTCGCGACCATCAGCACTCATGCTCTCGACGAATACTTCCACCTCGACCTTGAGGCTGGTGTTACCGACTTTGATCACACGGCCAATCAGCTCAACGATGGAGCCTGCCGGGATCGCGTGATTGAAGTCGATACGGTCAGTAGACACCGTTACCAGCGGCAAGCGGCAAAAGCGCGTGGCGGTAATGAACGACACTTCATCCATCCACGCCAAGGCGGTGCCGCCAAACAAGGTGTTGTGGTGGTTGGTGGTCGGCGGAAAAACGGCCTTGGTCACGTGAGTCACGGAAAGGTCGGTACGGCGCTGGATTTCTTCGAAGCGGGTGGTCATGCATAAATACCGGTAAATAGACAAATTTCAGGCACAAAAAAGCAGCCCGTAGGCTGCTTTTTTCTGCATCGGGAAGCTGGACTTAAGCCAGTTTTTCCTTGATGCGAGCTGCTTTACCGGACAGGTCACGCAGGTAGTACAGCTTGGCTTTACGTACGTCACCGCGACGCTTGACGGCCATGCTGTCGATTTGCGGGCTGTAGGTCTGGAAAGTACGCTCTACGCCAACACCGTTGGAGATTTTACGAACAGTGAAAGCACTGTTCACACCACGGTTACGCTTGGCGATTACCACGCCTTCGAACGCTTGCAGACGCGAACGGTCGCCTTCCTTCACTTTCACCTGAACGACAATGGTGTCGCCCGGGGCAAAGGTAGGGATCTCTTTGGTCATCTGCTCTGCTTCGAGTGCAAGGATGATTTTGTTAGTCATGCTGTGCTCCTAAGGTAAGTCAATGGACCTACCATCGATACGTTGTTAACTATCGTCCCGCGCGAGGATGTATTCCTCGAGCAGCTTCTTCTCTTCTCCAGAAAGCGAGCGGCTTTCCAGAAGATCGGCGCGTCGTTCATAGGTCCGACCAAGGGACTGCTGTAAACGCCAACGCCGGATGTGTGCGTGATTGCCACTTAGCAATACGTCGGGAACACGCTGATCCGCATACACCTCCGGTCGGGTGTAGTGCGGGCAATCCAGCAAACCATCCGTGAAGGAGTCTTCCTCCGCGGAGTCCGCATGCCCTAAAGCTCCAGGCAGCAGTCGTGTAACCGCATCTATCAGGACCATCGCCGGCAGCTCGCCGCCAGACAGAACATAGTCCCCAATCGACCACTCTTCATCGACATGAGCTTCAATAAACCGCTCGTCAATGCCTTCATAGCGACCGGCAATCAGGATCAGTGCTTCCTCATTCGCCAGTTCGCGGACCCCAGCCTGTTTCAGCTGACGGCCTTGAGGGGACAGGTAAATTACCTTCGCCTTCTCCCCGGCGGCGGCCTTGGCCTGAACCAATGCGTCTTCCAGGGGCTTGATCTTCATCACCATGCCCGGGCCACCGCCAAATGGGCGATCGTCCACAGTGTGATGTCGATCCGTCGTGTAGTCTCGCGGGTTCCAACAGGTGAGCTGCAACAGCCCCTGTTTCACCGCCCGACTGGTGATGCCGTACTCGCTGATGGCGGAAAACATCTCGGGAAACAAACTGATCACTTCAATGCGCAAATTAGCCACGCTTAGAAGTCCGCGTCCCATTCCACCTTCATCTCGCCCGCGGCCAGGTCGACGGCCAACACGCATTGCGCCGTATAGGGCAACAGACGTTCGCGATCATCCAGGCTGCCAGCGCAAGGCTTGACCACCATTACATCATTGGCGCCGGTTTCCAGAAGATGATCGATTTTCCCGAACAATTGCCCGAGTTGATCAATAACCTTCAGACCTTCCAGCTGGTACCAGTAGTACTCGCCGTCGGTCAATTCAGGGAACAGGTTGCGCGGCACGCAGATCTCATAACCGGCCAGAAGACGAGCTTCCTCACGATCATCAAGACCCTTGAGCTTTGCGACCAGGAACTTATCGCTCCCGCGTCCACTGACCAGCTCAACCTGCTTCACACTACCCTCGCGCTTGAGCGTCCAGGTCTTGTACTGCAACAGGTTTTCAGTCGGATCAGTAAAGGAATACACCTTCACTTCGCCGCGAACGCCATGAACAGAGTAAATCTTGCCGATAACGATCAAATCATCAGCAACAGCTGGCGTCGCGTTCATATTGCTCAGGCTGCGGCCTTAGCCGAGTCCTTCAACAGTTTTGCTACGCGCTCGGATGGCTGTGCACCCACGCTCAGCCAGTAGGCTACGCGCTCTTGGTTCACGGACAGACGAACTTCTTGACCACGAGCAACAGGGTTGAAGAAACCAACCTGTTCCTTGTGCGAACCGTCGCGCGGGTTGCGGCTGTCGGTTACGGTCAAGTGGTAAAACGGGCGCTTTTTGGAGCCGCCAAGGGCAAGACGGATTGTTAGCATGTGAACATCGTTCCTGTAGTCGGTGCTGCAAATCTAAATGCACAGCGGGCATAGGTGCCCGAAAGGCCGCATATTCTAAGGAATATCCGGACTTTTGCAAATGTCTTTTTCTGGCGCCTATCAGCGTGCCACTCAGATCTGCTATAGAGCCGTCGGTTAAAACGGCGAGTCAGCGCCCGCCAACGGCGGGTTTGCTGGAGATCCCACGTCCCTGTGGGTCGGAGCGCAAGCGTGCTTGCGCGCGAATACTTTACATTTTCGGCATGCCACCGCCGGGCAACATACCGCCCATGCCGCGCATCATCTTGGCCATTCCGCCCTTGGCAGAGAATTTCTTCATCATCTTCTGCATCTGCTTGTGCTGCTTGATCAAGCGACCGATGTCCTGCACCTGGGTGCCGGAACCCATGGCGATCCGACGTTTGCGCGAACCGCTGATCAGCTCAGGGTCACGGCGCTCGGCCGGGGTCATGGAGTTGATGATGGCTTCCATCTGCTTGAATTGCTTCTCTGCCGCGCCCTGGGCATTGCCCATCTGCGCCAGGTTCACACCGCCGATGTTCGGCAGTTTGTCCATCAGGCCGCCGAGGCCGCCCATGTTCTTCATCTGCTGCAGCTGGTCGCGGAAGTCTTCGAGGTCGAAGCCCTTGCCCTTCTTCAGCTTCTTGGCCAGTTTGTCGGCCTTGTCCTTATCGAGCGTGGCTTCGGCCTGCTCGATCAGGCTGAGCACGTCGCCCATACCGAGGATGCGCGAAGCAATACGCTCAGGATGGAACGGTTCGAGCGCGTCGCTCTTCTCGCCCATACCGATGAACTTGATCGGTTTGCCGGTGATGGCACGCACCGACAGCGCAGCACCGCCACGGGCGTCACCGTCGACCTTGGTGAGGATCACACCGGTCAGGGGCAACGCGTCGCCGAAGGCCTTGGCGGTGTTGGCCGC
This sequence comes from Pseudomonas simiae, assembly GCF_000934565.1. NCBI lineage: Bacteria > Pseudomonadati > Pseudomonadota > Gammaproteobacteria > Pseudomonadales > Pseudomonadaceae > Pseudomonas > Pseudomonas simiae. The sequence continues at coordinate 4,992,454 of NZ_CP010896.1, forward strand.
ATCCTGGCCGGTCATGGCGTCGACCACGAACAGCGTCTCGACCGGGTTGATCGCGGCATGCAACGCCTTGATCTCGCCCATCATCTCTTCGTCGATGTGCAGGCGACCGGCGGTATCGACGATGACCACGTCGATGAACTTGAGCTTGGCTTCTTTAATAGCCGCGTTGGCGATGTCGACCGGCTTCTGGCTCAGGTCGGACGGGAAGAAGGTCACCCCTACTTCGCCGGCGAGCATTTCCAGCTGTTTAATAGCAGCCGGACGGTATACGTCGGCCGACACCACCATCACGGACTTCTTCTTGCGCTCTTTAAGGAAGCGCGCCAGCTTGCCGGCGGTGGTGGTCTTACCCGCACCTTGCAGACCGGCCATCAGCACAACGGCAGGTGGCACGGCACTGAGGTTCAGGTCTTCGTTGGCCGCGCCCATCAGGCTTTCGAGTTCGGCCTGGACGATCTTCACAAACGCCTGGCCCGGGGTCAGGCTGCGGGACACTTCGGTGCCCACCGCGCGCTCTTTGACCGAGTTGACGAAGTCCTTCACCACCGGCAAGGCCACGTCGGCTTCCAGCAACGCCATGCGCACTTCACGCAGGGTGTCTTTAATATTGTCCTCGGTCAGCTTGGCCTTGCCGGTTACATGGCGCAGCGTCTGCGAGAGACGGTCAGTCAGATTTTCAAACATGCGCGATCCTTTCAGGCCCTATTCATAGACCGAGGTAATGGCGGCCCAGGCTGTGGTAAATCGCTATTAAAAACAGCGCTCGGCGAGCCTGCGGCGTGGGCAGGTCGCGGATTATAGCGAAGACTGCCGCCATGCACACCCGCTGTCTGGCCTGAGAGTCTTTCGTGTTACGCGGGGGTATGCCAAACTCAGCGCCTTTCGGGCTTGCCTAACAGGATTTATGCTCCCTTTGTCACCCAGTTTGCTACCCAGCCTCGCCGCCGCCATCTTGTATGCCGCTGCGACTCTCTATCAGGGCACTCGTCTGGCCCAAGGCGCCAAGGCGGACAAACGCCTGCTCGTAGGCCTTGGCGTTCTCGCCCTGCTGGCCCATGCTGCCAGCCTGTTTACCCATTTGATGACACCCGTCGGCCTGGGCCTGGATTTTTTCAGCGCCGCCAGCCTGATCGCGGCCGCTGTCATCGCGCTGACCTTGCTGGCCTGCTACCGGATTCCCGTCGAGAATCTGCTGGTGCTGTTATTCCCGCTGGGAATGCTGACCGTGTTGATGGCGCAATTCGCCCCTACCGGCACGGTGCAGGTCATTGATGAAGAGCCGGGCATCCTCGCGCACATCCTGCTGTCGATCCTGGCGTACGGCATGTTCACCATCGCGGTGTTCCAGGCCCTGCTCCTGCTGCTGCAGGACCACCAGCTCAAGCACAAGCATCCCTCGGGGCTGATCAAGAACTTCCCGCCGCTGCAAACCATGGAAAGCCTGCTGTTCGGCTTCCTGTGGGCCGGTTGGACCCTGCTGTCACTGTCGCTGATCTCCGGCTGGCTGTTCGTCGAAAACCTGTTCGCCCAGCACCTGGTGCATAAGACCCTCCTGGCGTGTCTGGCCTGGGTGGTGTTCAGTGTGTTGCTGTGGGGCCGCAACCGGCTCGGCTGGCGCGGGCACAAGGCAATTCGCTGGACCCTGGCGGGCTTCTGCCTGCTGATGCTGGCCTATTTCGGCAGCAAGCTGGTCCGCGAATATATCCTGCACATCTGACGGGCAGCGATCATGGACAACTTGCCCCAGGAGCCGATGCTCGCGGTAATCGCCCTGCTGGTCTTATGGGCCGCACTGTTCACCGCCATTGAGGCCGCGCAACAACACCTGCTGGCCCTGCGCCCCGGTACACGCCAGGGTGACAAGGCAGCCGCCCGGCTAAGCTTCCCACGCCACAGCCTGATCCTGTGCAACAGCCTGTGTCGCGCCGCCGTGGTGATCCTCTGCACGCTACTGGCGATCTACGCCTGGGCGCAGAACGGGCCCTGGCTCGGCTGGATGATTTCCTGCGCAATCCTGTTGATTCTGGCCGATTACCTGCCCCGTGCCCTCGCCGTCCGCCATCCGCAAGCCGTGCTGGGCTTTGGCAACACGCTGCTGGGCGTGCCGCTGAAAATCCTCTACCCGCTGGCCTGGCTGCTCAATGGCATCAGCCTGTTGCTGCTGCGCCCATTCGCACGTAAATCCGGCGTGGTGAAAAAGAGCGACGAACCGCTGCCCGACCATGACGATGAGCCAGAGCCCGAGTCCGACGAAAGCCGCACCCCAGGCATGCCCGGCATCCACGCCCTGGACAACATCACCGTCAACGACATCCTGGTGCCACGCAGTGAAGTGGACGGCATCAACCTGGATGACTCGATCGAAGAGATCATCGAGCAATTGCGCACCTCCCAACGTACGCGCCTGCCGGTGTTCCACAGCGACATCAACCAGGTCCAGGCGGTGCTCAACACCCGGCAGATCCAGCACCTGCTGCCCGACGCCAGCCTGACCAAGGAAGCGTTGCTCGCCGCCTGCCACGAACCCTACTTCGTCCCGGAAAGCACACCCCTGCAACTGCAGCTGCTGAACTTTCACAAGCAACAACGCCGCCTGGGCATGGTGGTGGATGAATACGGCGAAGTGCTGGGTATCGTGACCCTGGAAGACATCCTCGAAGAAATCGTCGGTGAATTCGAAAGCGAGCAGAGTGCTGACAACCCGCATATCGAGCCCCAGCCGGACGGCCGCTACATCATCGATGGCGCCGCCTCGATCCGCGAGCTGAACAAAAGCCTGAACTGGCACCTGCCCAGCGACGGCCCCAAGACCCTCAACGGCCTGGTCACCGAAGCACTGGAGACCATCCCGGATTGCGCGGTCTGCCTGAAAATCGGTCGCTACCGCCTGGAAATCCTCGAGACCGAGGACAACCGCGTGAGCAAGGTGCTGATCTGGCACACCAGCCGGATGCCGGTCGCTGCCTGAATCAACTCGGTCCATGTGGGAGCTGGCTTGCCTGCGATGCAAACACCTCGGTCATGAAAGCGAGGTGATCTTATCGCAGGCAAGCCAGCTCCCACATACACCCCACTCCAAACCGTAGATCCTCGCCAGCCCCCCCCCCTTGTTGTATGTTCAACCCCCTTCCTATAATCGGGGCGGCTTACCAGAGCCGCGCCTGACCGCGTGCTACCCGCACCCCGCGTGTCCAAGCACCGCTTTATCGTGTCTGACCGGCGTTCGCTCCCATCCCGAGCCTTCCCGCGCACAACCCTGATCCATGGGTGATCGACCAATAATAATCCGCGTCCAAACGCGCAATGACCATCAGGGACACTACCATGAGCACCACCTACAACGAGGCCGCGCCCGCCGCCGCCCCGACCAACTCGACCGCACGAGTTGCCACGGCGAGCATCGTCGGCACCGCCATCGAGTTCTACGACTTCTATATCTACGCCACGGCAGCTGCGCTGGTGATCGGGCCAGTGTTCTTCCCGCAGACCTCCGGTACCGCGCAGATGCTGGCGTCGTTCCTGACCTTCGGTATCGCCTTCATCGCCCGTCCGCTGGGCTCGGCACTGTTCGGCCACTTTGGCGACCGCATCGGGCGTAAATCGACCCTGGTGGCCTCGCTGCTGCTGATGGGCGTCTGTACGACGCTGATTGGCTTGCTGCCCGGCTATGACAGCATCGGGGCCTGGGCGCCGATCCTGCTGTGTGTGCTGCGCTTCGGCCAGGGCCTGGGCTTGGGCGGTGAATGGGGCGGCGCGGCGCTGCTGGCGACCGAGAACGCGCCCAAGGGCAAACGCGCCTGGTTCGGCATGTTTCCGCAACTGGGCCCATCGATCGGCTTTCTGGCAGCCAACGGCTTGTTCCTGATCCTGGCCATGAGCCTGAGCGACGAACAGTTCCGCAGTTGGGGCTGGCGCATCCCGTTCATCCTCAGCGCTGCGCTGGTGATGGTTGGCCTGTACGCGCGGCTGAAGCTGCATGAGACGCCGGTGTTCGCCAACGCCGTCGCCAAGGAAGCCCCGGTCAAGGTGCCGCTGGTGGAATTGTTCAGCCAGCATTGGCTGCCGGTGTTGCTGGGCGCTGCGTCGATGGTGGTGTGTTATGCACTGTTCTACATCACCACTGCGTTTTCCCTGAGTTATGGCGTCTCCACCTTGGGCTACAGCCGTGAGACCTTCCTCGGCCTGCTGTGCTTTGCAGTCTTGTTCATGGGCCTGGCGACGCCGTTGGCAGCCTTGGCCAGTGACCGTTTCGGACGCAAGCCGGTGCTCATCGTCGGCGCGCTCCTGGCAATCCTGTCGGGCTTCACCATGGAGCCGCTGCTGACTCACGGTTCGACTTGGGCGGTGGCTTTGTTCCTGGCCTTGGAGCTGTTCCTGATGGGCGTGACCTTCGCGCCGATGGGCGCCATGCTGCCGGAACTGTTCCCGACCCGTGTGCGTTATACCGGTGCTTCGGCGGCGTATAACCTGGGTGGGATCGTGGGCGCGTCGGCCGCACCGTTCTTCGCGACCAAGCTGGTGGCGATGGGTGGGCTGAGTTATGTCGGTGGGTATGTATCGGCGGCAGCGTTGCTCAGCTTGATTGCTGTGCTGTGCCTGAAAGAGACGCGGGATAACGATTTGAACAAGGTTGCCTGATAGACCGCTTTCGCGAGCAAGCCCGCGCCCACATTGTGATCAGTGCCAGACTTGGCAATGCGATCGAATGTGGGAGCGGGCTTGCTCGCGAAGGGCGCGACGCGGTTACAGCTCTACAACAACCGCCTTCGAAGCACGGGTCGCCTTCGCTCGAGCCGCTTCAATCGACTCATCCCGCGCCAACGCTACACCCATCCGACGCTGCCCATTCACTTCCGGTTTGCCAAACAGACGCAACGCCGTGTCCGGCTCGCTCAGCGCAGCGCCCAGGTTGGCGAACGCCGTCTGGGTCGACTGCCCTTCCACCAGGATCACCGCCGAGGCCGACGGCCCGAACTGACGGATCAACGGGATCGGCAAGCCCAGAATGGCGCGCGCATGCAGCGCAAACTGCGACAGGTCCTGAGAAATCAAGGTCACCAAACCGGTGTCATGCGGACGCGGCGAAACTTCGCTGAACCACACCTGATCACCCTTGATGAACAACTCCACACCAAACAGGCCACGACCACCCAGGGCCTCGGTCACGGCTTTGGCAACGCGCTCGGATTCTGCCAGGGCAATCGGGCTCATGGCTTGTGGCTGCCAGGATTCCTGATAGTCGCCCTTCTCCTGACGGTGACCCACCGGCGCACAGAACGTGGTGCCGCCGATGTGGCGCACGGTCAGCAGGGTGATTTCGTAGTCGAAGTCGATAAAGCCTTCGATGATCACGCGGCCTTTACCGGCACGGCCACCTTCCTGGGCGTAATCCCAGGCTTTCTGCACGTCGTCGGGGCTGCGCAGCAGGCTCTGGCCCTTGCCCGACGAACTCATCACCGGCTTGACCACGCACGGGAAGCCCAGGTCCTGGACGGCCTTGCTGTAATCTTCGAAGGTATCGGCGAAGTGGTACGGCGAGGTCGGCAGGTCCAGCTCTTCGGCGGCAAGACGGCGGATGCCTTCGCGGTTCATGGTCAGCGAGGTCGCGCGCGCGGTCGGAATCACAGTGAAGCCTTCGGCTTCCAGTTCCACCAGGGTGGCAGTGGCGATGGCTTCGATTTCCGGAACGATGAAATGCGGCTTCTCGGCCTCGATCACCGCACGCAGGGCGGCGCCGTCGAGCATGTTGATCACGTGGCTACGGTGCGCAACCTGCATGGCCGGCGCATTGGCGTAGCGATCCACGGCAATCACTTCAACGCCCAGGCGTTGCAGTTCGATTACCACTTCCTTGCCCAGCTCACCGCAGCCACACAACAAAACGCGGGTCGCGGTTGGCGACAATGGAGTTCCGATTCGGGTCATCTCAGGTCCTCAGGGGAGCGGATCATTGGGAGAAAGGCCGGCATTTTACATGAACTGCAGGAATTGGCCTCAGTTGACGACGGCCCGCTTGCGGATACGCCAGGCCATGATCAGCCACACGACCGTGACCCCGGCGAACTTCGACACCAGCGCGGTGCCCGCCACTGCCGGCGTGAGCGCGCCGATAAGGCCGAAGAAGATAAAGGTGTCGAGGGGAATGCTCAGCGCCGAACTTATCCACAGGCGATCGTGCAGCGGGCGTTTGGTGATGCTGAACACGAGCCAGTCGATGCACTCGGATACCGCAAACGCCGTGGCGCTGGCCAGGGCGATGGCCGGGTCGGACGTGACATACGACAGCACCAACGCCGCCAGCATGGCGATGATCGCTCCGTGACCGAAGCGGGTTTGCACCATGTCGCGCAGGATGAAGACCAGGCCACCCCAGGCCGACCAGATGACGTCCAGGTGCGGGGCGGTGGAAAAGGCAAAGTTGATCAGCACGACGCTGCTGATGTAGGCGATCAGGAAGAGCATGGGGCGAGGGACCTGTGAACAAGGGCCACAGGTTACTTCACATTCAGAAATATGTCGTCTGGGAGGGCCTCATCGCAGGCAAGCCGGCTCCCACATTTTGAATGCATTCATGTGGGAGCTGGCTTGCCTGCGATAGCGGTCTATCCGCCGCCAGATTTCCCGGAAGCCATAAACACCAATCCACTCGCCACCGCCCGCTCATGGCACAACCCCAACACGACCCGGCGCTCGGCGTTATCCATGCGGCTCCAGCGCGTAATTTCATCTACGGTACGCTGGCAGCCGGTGCAAATATCGTCATCGTCCAACGCGCAGATACTCACGCACGGCGAGGCGACGGGGCGTTCAATCGGGTTCATTCTTCCTGCTCTACCAAATCCCGCGCATAACGCTGAGAGTTATGCACATAGTGCGCAGCGCTGGCTTCGAGCATGCGTTTCTGCGCGTCGGTCAATTCACGCACCACTTTGCCCGGCGAGCCCATCACCAGTGAACCATCGGGGATTTCCTTGCCTTCGCCGATCAGTGAATTGGCGCCGATGATGCAGTGCTTGCCGATCTTGGCGCCGTTGAGGATCACCGCGTTGATACCGATCAGGCTGTAATCATCCACCGTGCAACCATGCAGCATCGCGTTATGACCGATGGTCACACCGGTGCCCAGGGTCAGCGGGTAGCCCATGTCGGTGTGCATCACACTGCCATCCTGCACGTTGCTGTTCTTACCGATCAGGATCAGTTCGTTGTCGCCACGCAACACCGCGTTGAACCAGACGTTGGCGCCCTCCTCCAGCTTGACCTTGCCCACCAGCGTGGCATTCGGTGCCACCCAGCTCTGAGGGTGAGTCTCGACGCGGGCGTCGCCCAGGCGGTATTTCATGGTGTTTCCTCACGGCATTGCCATTCAAGCGATGGCTTAGATGTTGATGAAACTCTTGGGGGGCTGGTGCAGGCTGATCTGGGCGTCGTCATAGAGCAGATTGATCAACTCGACGATCATGATCGCCGTCAGCCCCCAGATCTTGTATTCGCCGAACCGATAACTGGGCACGTACCAACTACGTCCCTGGTAATCGATCCTGTGGGTATGTTCGCGCGGGTCCTGTCGGAAGAAGTCCAACGGCACGCTAAAAACGGCGGCGATCTCGGCATCGTTGGCCAGGTATTCGACGTAGTCGGGGATGACGCCGACATACGGCGTAACCCGAATACCGTGCAGGGAGATCAATGGGCTCAATGGGCCAATGACCTCCACAAGGCCGGGTGGAAGGCCTATCTCTTCTTCGGCTTCACGTAGCGCGGTGAAAATCAGGTCCGGGTCTTCGGGGTCGCGGCGCCCGCCAGGAAAGGCCACTTCACCGCCGTGGGTCGACAAGCCGCTGGCACGCAGGGTCAGGATCAGCTCAGGTTCGTCACTGCGGGTAATCGGCACCAGCACCGCGGCCTCGGGGAAACGCCCATCGGTTTCCAGCGTGTGGGGGGTGTGATTGGTTACCCGGCGAAGTAGCTCGTCCAGCATGAGTCATCTCGGTCTGTTGGCTACCTTGCATCATGCACCAAAGCACGCGGGCGCCCAACCCCAAAACCCGCGTGGTGTCGCTAAACGACAACTTGTTGCAGCGCCCTGCCCGTCACGCCAAGATAGACGCACTTTCCAGGAACCCCAGCATGAATTTCTGCAGCCAGTGCGGTAAACCGGTTACCCAACGCATCCCCGAAGGCGACGGCCGCTTGCGCTTTGTGTGCGATCACTGCTCGACCATTCACTACCAGAACCCCAATATCGTCGCTGGCACCGTGCCAGTGTGGGGCGATAAAGTGCTGTTGTGCCGCCGCGCCATCGAACCGCGCCTGGGCTACTGGACCCTGCCCGCCGGTTTCATGGAAAACGGCGAGACGGTGGAACAGGCCGCCATGCGCGAAACCTTGGAAGAAGCCTGCGCCCGCGTGCACAACATGAATATTTACACTCTGATCGACGTGCCACATATCAACCAGGTGCATATCTTCTACCGCGCCGACCTGCTCGACCTGGAGTTTGCCGCCGGCCCCGAGAGCCTGGAAGTGCAGTTGTTCGACGAAGCCGACATCCCTTGGTCCGAGCTGGCTTTCCGCACGGTCGGGCGTACCCTAGAATGCTTTTTCGCTGACCGCAGGCTTCAGTCGTACCCGGTGCGCAGCGAGGCCGTGCCGCCGCTGGGCAAGCCCGCCCAATAACACTCCGGCAGATGGCCTTTAAGGGGATACCGTTTTAATGCGTTGGTTGCTTGCTCTTATCTGCCTGTCGTTCGCTACCCTGTCATCGGCCTCCACGGTGCAAACCCTGGGCGGCAAGCCTGTCGAAAAAGTCCTGGTGCTCAAGTCCGCCCACCAATTGCAGCTGATCAACGACGGCAAGCCGTTCAAGACCTACCGCATTTCCCTGGGCAAGAACCCCAAGGGCCATAAGCTGATCGAGGGTGATCGCCGCACGCCGGAAGGCCTCTACTGGATCGACTGGCGCAAGACCAGCGACCGCTTCAACCTCGCCATGCACATTTCCTACCCGAACATCAGCGACGCCGCCCGTGCCCGCCGCGAAGGCGTGAGCCCCGGCAGCATGATCATGATCCACGGCACGCCGGATACCGAGGATTACCCGGAACAATGGTTCCACACCCTGGACTGGACCGACGGCTGCATCGGCATGCGCAACGTGGATATGCGCGAAGTGTGGAACCTGGTCAAAGACGGCACCCTCATCGAGATTCGTCCGTAATCTCGTACCGTTCGTAAAATAATTCGAAAATATTTCCCGCCCTGCCCCGCACCCGCGGGTGAATACCAGTTCACTCCCGCGGGCTTTGCAGTTCTGCGCGCGATATAGACCTCTCTAATACCACTTGATACCAAGCCCAATTGCAGCGCCCTGAAACCGGCGTTTGCACCGTTTTGGCTGCATTGACATGGTATTTAAGTGGTATTAATTTCCGGCCAATACCGGGCGACAACACTCCAATAACCGCATCGGAAACCTGACAGATGAATCCCATCCTGGGCCTGCGCCCCGACGACAAACAATCCACGCCGCTGTACCTGCAATTGGCGCGCAAGCTCGAAGCGGCGATCCATGCCGGCCAGTGGACGTCCGAACAGGCACTGCCATCGGAACGGGCTCTCAGTGAGCAACTGAGCATTTCCCGGGTCACCGCCCGCAAAGCCCTCGAAGTGCTGTTCGACCAAGGCCTGATTCGCCGCAGCCAGGGTTCCGGCACCTTTATCACGCCGCGCCTGGAACAACCGCTGTCACGCTTGTCGGGCTTCAGTGAGATGTTGCGCCTCAAAGGCTTTGTGCCCAGCTCGCAATGGCTGGAACGCGACATCACCCCGCCGACCCACGAAGAACTGATCCGCCTGTGCCTGTCGACCAGCGACAAAGTGGCGCGACTCAAGCGCCTGCGCAAAGCCGATGACACCGTGATGGCGATCGAAATGACCGTCGTCCCAGCCTCGGTGCTGCCGCAGCCGCAAGCCCTGGGCAGTTCGTTGTACGAATACTTTGAAAGCATCGGCAAACCTATCGTCCGCGCCTTGCAGCATGTGCAGGCGATCAACGCCTCGGACGAGTTCGCGCGCCTGGTGGGCATCGCCCCCGGCACCGCCATGCTGCTGATGACCCGGGTTGGCTACACCGCCGACAACACGCCGATCGAAATCACCGACACCTACTGCCGCAACGACTACTACGACTTCGTCGCAGAACTGCGCCGCCACGACTATTCCGCTGAACTGCGAATTTAGAGAACTGCCCATGTCCGAAGACAACATCCTCACGCCCGACGGCTGGATTCGCGGCCGCCTGGTGCACGAGCACGGTAAGGTGATTGCGATTGAAGGCACACCGTGCGACCCGGCTGAAAACGACTTGCCCTACCTGCTGCCGGGCTTTATCGACCTGCACGTGCATGGCGGTGGCGGCGCAGACATCATGGAAGGCGGCGCGGCTTTCGAAACCATCACCCGCACCCACGTGCGCTTTGGCACCACGTCGTTGCTGGCCACCACCATGACCGCACCGGTGGAGGAAATCTCCCGCGTGCTCGGTCAGCTCGGCACGTTCTGCGAGCGGCGCCCTGCAGGCAGCGCCCGTGTACTCGGCGTACACCTGGAAGGGCCCTACATCAATCCCGGAAAACTCGGCGCCCAACCTAACTTCGCCCACACCGCACTGATGGCCGAAGTCGAAGCCTACCTGCGCCTGGCACCGATCCGCGTGATCACCATCGCGCCGGAGATCGCCGGCCATGACGGTCTGATCCGCGCCCTCAGCGAACGCGGCGTGCGCATGCAGATCGGCCACACCCTGGGCAGCTACGAAGAAGGCGTCGCCGCCCTCGCCGCCGGCGCCACCAGCTTTACCCATTTGTATAACGCGATGAGCCCGTTGCATCACCGCGAACCGGGCATCGTCGGCGCCGCCCTGGCTCATGCCAAATTTGCCGAACTGATCCCGGATCTGCTCCACGTTCACCCCGGTGCCATGCGTGTGGCCCTGCGCTCGATCCCGTGCCTGTACTGCGTCACCGACTCCACCGCCGCCGCCGGCATGCCCGACGGCGAATACAAGCTGGGCAGCCATACCGTGACCAAATGCCTGGGCGGCGTACGCCTGGCCGACGGCACCCTGGCCGGCAGCACCCTGACCATGGACCAGGCGCTGCGCAATCTGGTGAAAATCGGCCTGCCCATCAGCGAAGCCTCACAACGCCTGTCGCAATTTCCTGCGGACTACCTGGGCCTGGAAGAACGCGGCCGCTTGCAACCCGGCAGCTTCGCCGACTGCGTGCGCCTGGACCGCTCCCTGACACTCACCGACGTAATGGTCGAAGGAGAAACCATTGACTTCAAAAATGCTTGAAGAGGCCCTGGCCTCCTGCGACGCCGTCGCCGCTCAACTGCAACGCCTGGACCCGCTGCTGGAAGAAGTCGCCGGCCGCCTGCGCCGCCAGCCGCCGCAAGTGGCGATGACCATCGCCCGTGGCAGCTCGGACCACGCCGCGAGTTACTTCGCCTACCTGGCCATGCAGCATGTAGGCATTCCGGTGGCGTCGTTGCCGATGTCGGTGGTGACCTTGTTGCAAGCGCCGATGAAAGTCAGCGGCCAAGTCGCGTTTGGCTTCTCCCAGTCGGGCCAGAGCCCGGACCTGGTCAACAGCCTGCGCCTGCTGCGCAAGCGCGGTGCCCTGAGCATTTCGCTGGTCAACGCCGAAGACTCGCCGCTGGAAGCCGCCTGCGAATTCCATGTGCCGCTGTGCGCCGGGCCGGAACAGAGCGTGGCCGCCACCAAAAGCTTTATCGCCACCCTCAGCGCCAGCGCGCAGTTGATCGGCCACTGGAATCAGGAAACCGAGTTGCTGCAAGCGTGCCGCGCCCTGCCCGATGACCTGCGTGCCGCTGCCAAGCAGGATTGGACGGTTGCCATCGAGGCCCTGCGCGACTGCCAGCAACTGATGGTCATCGGCCGTGGCGCCGGTTTTGCCATTGCCCAGGAAGCCGCACTCAAGCTCAAGGAAACCTCGGCGATCCAGGCCGAAGCCTTCAGCAGCGCCGAAGTGCGTCACGGCCCGATGGCCCTGATTGGCGACAACTACCCCCTGCTGGTCTTCGCCCCGCGCGGCGCCGAGCAAGCCGGCTTGCTGAGCCTGGCCGCCGACATGCGTCAACGCGGCGCCCGCGTGCTGCTCGCCGCACCGGATGATATCGCCGAGCGCGACCTGACCCTGAGCCGCGCCGAACACCCGACCCTGGACCCGATCCTGGCGATTCAGAGTTTCTACATCATGGCTGCAGGCCTGGCGGTCGCTCGGGGCATGGACCCTGACCAGCCGCGCCACCTGAGCAAAGTTACCCGCACTCACTGAGTGGCGTTTTCCTGATGAGTACCGTGCCCATGTCCTACAACAATAATGAATTGACCCTCAGCGCACCGTTAAGCGGGCCAGTGCTGACCCTGGGCAACGTTCCCGACGAAGTGTTCGCCAGCGGCGCGATGGGCGATGGTATTGCTATCGACCCCTTGAACGATTGCCTGTACGCGCCCTGTGACGGCGTGATCATCCATGTCGCGCGTACCGGGCACGCCCTGACGATTCGCGCCGAGAACGGTGCCGAGGTGCTGATGCACGTGGGCATCGACACGGTGGAACTGAATGGCGAAGGCTTTGCCTTGCTGGTCAAGGACGGCGCACGGGTGAGCAAGGGCCAGGCGTTGGTGCAGTTTGACCTGGACCGCATTGCGCGTCAGTGCAAGAGCCTGGTCAGCCTGATCATCCTGACCAATGGCGAGCGCTTTGAATTGCGTGCGGTGGCCGGGCAAAAGGTCAAGGTCGGCGAGCCGTTGTTGCAGATCGTGGCGCGTTCGGCGGCAGCGGTTCAAACCGCTGTGGATAACTCGGAAGCTGACGTCAGCGCCAGCGTACGCATCACGCATCGTGGCGGTTTGCACGCGCGTCCGGCAGCGTTGATTCGCAAGACCGCCCAGGACTTCAGCAGCCAGGCACAGCTGCATTTCGGTGATAAATCGGCGTCCTGTGACAGCCTGATCGGCTTGATGGGCCTGGGTATTGGCGAAGGGGACGAAGTACGCGTGACCTGTCGCGGCAAAGACGCCGAAGCCGCATTGCAGGCATTGGTCGCGGCGTTGTCAGCCGTCATCAAGGAAGAACACCACGTCCCTGTCGTTGCCCCCCCACGCCGAGCGCATACCGAAGCCGGCGTGCTGCAAGGTGTGTGTGCTGCGCCGGGCCTGGTCTGCGGGCCGTTGTTCCGCCTGACCGGCATCGAATTGCCGGCAGACGTCGGCAACCACTCTGCCGACGAACAACTGCAACACCTGGACACCGCCCTGGAGCAAGTACGCAGCGAAATTCGCAGCACTCTGGCGCATGCCCGCCAGCGCAAGAACGTCGAGGAAGAGGACATCTTCGCCGCCCACCTCGCTCTGTTGGAAGACCCCAATCTGCTGGAAGCCGCGACCCGTTCAATTGAACAAGGCAGCGCAGCCACCCATGCCTGGCGCGATGCAATCCAGGCGCAATGCGCGGTGTTGCTGGCCCTGGGCAAACCACTGTTTGCCGAACGTGCCAACGATCTGCGGGATTTGCAGCAACGCGTATTGCGCGCGCTGCTCGGTGAAGCCTGGCATTTCGAATTGCCCGCCGGATCGATTGTCAGCGCCCATGAACTGACCCCGTCTGACCTGCTGCAACTGAGTGCGCAACACGCCGTCGGCATTTGCATGGCCGAAGGCGGCGCCACATCCCACGTGGCGATTCTGGCCCGCGGTAAAGGCTTGCCCTGTGTGGTGGCGTTGGGCGCCGAAGTTCTCGACGTGCCCCAAGGCCAACGCGTGGTACTCGACGCCGTCAACGGCCGTCTGGAATTGGAGCCCACCGAAGCGCGTCACGCCGAAGTGCACCAGATTCGCGACGCGCAGAAACTGCGGCGCCAGCAGCAACAGGCCCAAGCCCAGGAGCCGGCGCGCACAACGGATGGCGTGAGTATCGAGGTCGCCGCGAATGTCGCCTCCAGCGCCGAAGCCCAGGTGGCGTTTGAAAACGGTGCCGATGGGGTCGGCCTGCTGCGCACCGAGTTTCTCTTCGTCGACCGCCGCACCGCACCGGATGAGCAGGAACAACGCCACGCCTACCAAGCCGTGCTGGATGCCATGGGCGACAAGTCAGTGATCATCCGCACCATCGACGTGGGCGGCGACAAGCAACTCGACTACCTGCCGCTGCCGGTCGAGGCCAACCCGGTGCTGGGCCTGCGCGGTATCCGCATGGCCCAGGTGCGCCCGGAGCTGCTAGACCAGCAACTGCGCGCGCTGCTGCAAGTGTCTCCACTGGAGCGTTGCCGCATTCTATTGCCGATGGTCAGCGAAGTGGATGAGCTGCTGCAGATCCGCCAGCGCCTGGATGAGCTGTGCGTGGAGTTGGAGCTGACCCAGCGCCCCGAACTGGGGGTGATGATCGAAGTGCCCGCCGCTGCGCTGATGGCCGAACACTTGGCCAAGCATGCGGACTTCCTGTCCATCGGCACCAATGACCTGTCCCAGTACACCCTGGCCATGGACCGCGACCACGCCGGCCTCGCCGCTCGGGTCGATGCCCTGCACCCGGCGCTGCTGCGGCTGATCGCCCAGACCTGTGCAGGCGCGACGAAACACGGGCGTTGGGTCGGCGTATGTGGCGCCCTCGCCTCCGACCCGTTGGCTACGCCGGTATTGGTGGGACTGGGGGTCAGCGAGCTGTCGGTGAGCCCGCCGCAGATCGCAGAAATCAAGGACCGCGTCCGCCACCTGGACGCGGCGCAATGCCGGCAACTGAGCCAAGGCCTGCTCGACCTGAGCAGTGCCAAGGCCGTTCGCCAAGCCTGTCAACACCACTGGCCGCTGAGCTGACAACAACAAGAAAAAAGGAGTCTCGCCATGTACCAACATTTCATCGAAGGCCTGCAACGCCTGGGCCGTGCACTGATGCTGCCGATCGCGATCCTGCCGATCGCCGGCCTCCTGCTGCGACTGGGCGACACCGATCTTTTGAACATCGCGGTGATGCACGACGCGGGGCAGGCGATCTTCGCCAACCTGGCGCTGATCTTCGCCATCGGCATCGCGGTGGGTTTTGCCCGCGACAACAACGGCACGGCCGGTTTGGCCGGTGCGATTGGTTACCTGGTGATGGTCTCCACGCTCAAGGTCATGGACACGTCCATCAACATGGGGATGCTCGCCGGTATCGCCAGCGGCCTGATGGCGGGTGGGCTGTACAACCGCTTCAAGGACATCAAGCTGCCGGAGTATCTGGCGTTCTTTGGCGGGCGACGGTTTGTGCCGATTGTCACCGGCTTTTCGGCAGTTGGGCTGGGCGTGATCTTTGGTTTGATCTGGCCGCCGATCCAGCACGGCATCAATAGCTTTGGCGTGTTGCTGATGGAAAGCGGCAGCCTGGGCGCCTTTGTGTTTGGCGTGTTCAACCGCCTGCTGATCGTTACCGGGCTGCACCATATCCTCAACAATATGGCCTGGTTTGTATTCGGCAGCTTCACAGACCCAGTGACCGGCGCGGTAGTGACCGGCGACCTGACCCGCTACTTCGCCGGCGACCCCAAAGGCGGCCAATTCATGACCGGCATGTTCCCGGTGATGCTGTTCGGCCTGCCCGCCGCGTGCCTGGCGATGTACCGCAACGCCTTGCCCGAGCGCCGTAAAGTGATGGGCGGGATTTTCCTGTCCATGGCGTTGACCTCGTTCTTGACCGGGGTGACCGAGCCGATTGAATTTGCGTTCATGTTCCTCGCACCGTTCCTGTACCTGATCCACGCGGTGCTGACGGGCCTGTCGATGGCAGTCACCAATATGTTGAATATCCACCTCGGGTTTACCTTCTCCGGTGGGTTTATCGACATGGTGCTGGGTTGGGGCAAGTCCACCAATGGCTGGCTGGTATTCCCGGTCGGCCTGGCCTATGCGCTGATCTACTACAGCGTGTTCAACTACTGCATCCGTCGTTTCAACCTGAAGACACCGGGCCGGGAAGATACCCAGGTGGTGCAGGCTGAAGCGATGAGTGATAACCAGCGGGCCACGGCTTACATTCAGGCGCTGGGTGGTGCGCAGAATCTGCTGAGCGTCGGCGCCTGCACCACGCGCCTACGGTTGGACATGGTTGATCGTAACAAAGCGGTGGATGCGGAGCTGAAAGCGCTGGGTGCCATGGCAGTCGTTCGACCAGGTAACGGCGGCAGCTTGCAGGTGGTGGTCGGGCCGATGGCGGACAGTATTGCTGATGAGATTCGCTTGGCGATGCCAGGGTTTGTTGCAGCAGCGCCTGTAGTGGTTGCGCCTGTGGAAAAGCCAGTTGCAGTGAATGTTCAGGAGGCCGAGAAATGGCTGAATGCGCTGGGTGGCCGAGGGAATGTGCGCCAGCTGGAAGCGGTGGCGATGACCCGGTTGCGGGTGGAGTTGGGGGATGATTCGGGGTTGTCTGAAGCTGATCTCACCGCACTGGGTTGCCAAGGTGTGAGCCAGCTGGAAAGCGGTGTTTGGCACCTGTTGATTGGTGACAAGGCCACAGGATTGGGTGAGGCACTTGAGCGGTTGGTCGGTGCTCAGCAGATCGGGGCGAGCGCTTAAAGCTTCATCGTTTGAAAAGGCCTCTTCGCGAGCAACGAAAACCCGGCTAACGCCGGGTTCTTTAATCTCGGTTACTCAATCCGAGCAAACCGCTCAATAACAGGCTGTTCTCTATGCTCCGCCTGCCACAGGTCATAACTGCTCTGCATTGAAAGCCACATCTGGGCCTTGCTGATGCCTGCGCGCTCAAGCCGTACAGCGAGATCAGGGCTAACAGGCGCATGCCCATGAAGAATTCTTGAAAAGGTTTCCCTCGCGAAACCCAGGCGTCGAGCCACCTCAGTGATCGTCATCCCCAGCCCGGGAATAACATCCTCAAGCAGTATTTCCCCTGGGTGAGGAGGATTGTGCATCCCCATAAGCAGACCCCTTCTCAGTGGTAATCCAGATAGTCGACCAGCTCGACTTGATCGTCATACATGCGAAAAATGATGCGCCAGTTACCACTGATGCTCACTGACCAGCAGTCGACAAGATCCCCCTTCAAGCGATGGAAGCGCCCACCTGGCAGTTCCAGATCGCCCCA
The DNA here is from genome assembly GCF_000934565.1 of Pseudomonas simiae. Classification (NCBI taxonomy): domain Bacteria; kingdom Pseudomonadati; phylum Pseudomonadota; class Gammaproteobacteria; order Pseudomonadales; family Pseudomonadaceae; genus Pseudomonas; species Pseudomonas simiae. The sequence continues at coordinate 5,009,616 of NZ_CP010896.1, forward strand.
ATGAGTCGCGCTATCTAAAATCAGCAAGACACGGCGCAAGCGATGCACGTGGTTGGCGTTGATCCCTTTCGTTGAGCCCGTTTCATAAAGATGCGAAGGCCTTTATGTTTCCAACTAACGATCATGGCGCGATTGTGATGTGATACATCACGCCATGCAATAGCCGCATATCAGTTCTGGTCGTCAGACTCATAACATTCCACCACTGAGACAATGCAAAGCAGGGAGGCTAGGGAGATGGGTGCCGAGGGACAACCTGAACGGTTTGTAGGAAAGTGTCTGAGCAGACGCCTTCGCGAGCACGTCGAATAGGCCCTCACAGCCAACAAAAAACCCGCTGGCCAAACTGGCCCAGCGGGTTTCTTGTTTATACAGCGAGCGAATTAAAAATCCGCCAACTGCCACACCTCATACGCCGGTGTCTCATACGGATGGCTAAGCTTGAGTGCAGCCACGACAGCCACGATCAACTCATCCGCCACCACCAGCTCAACCTTCCACTCTTCAACGCCTTCAACCTGGCCCACCTGCCCGATAAACGGCTGACTGCCGTCCAACGCGCGAAATTGGCCCTGACCCAGCACTTGCCAGGCGCAGCTGTCATAGTTGCCGATGCGCCCACCGCCAGCGGCGAAGACGGCGGTTTTCACCGTCTCCACGTGGCTGTCGGGCACGAAGAAGCTGAGCTTGTACACGGCCTTAGTTCACCCACACGCGGGCGTTGCGGAACATGCGCATCCAGGCGCCGTCTTCGTTCCACTCTTCCGGACGCCACGAGTTCTGCACAGCGCGGAATACACGCTCCGGGTGCGGCATCATGATGGTCACGCGACCGTCGCGGCTGGTAAGGCCGGTGATCCCGCGCGGCGAGCCGTTCGGGTTGGCCGGGTAGGTCTCGGTGACCTTGCCGTGGTTGTCGACGAAGCGCAGGGCCACGGTGCCGGACAAGTCAGCTTCGAGCAGTGCTTCTTCGCTGGCGAACTCGGCATGGCCTTCGCCGTGGGCGATGGCGATTGGCATGCGCGAACCGGCCATGCCTTGCAGGAAGATCGAGTTGGACTCCTGCACCTGCACCATGGCGACACGGGCTTCGAACTGCTCGGACCGATTGCGCACAAAGTGCGGCCAGAACTCGCTGCCCGGGATCAGTTCGCTGAGGTTGGACATCATCTGGCAACCGTTGCACACACCCAGGGTGAAGCTGTCGTTGCGCTCGAAGAAGCCCTGGAACGCGTCGCGGGCACGGCTGTTGAACAGGGCCGACTTGGCCCAGCCTTCGCCGGCACCCAGCACGTCGCCGTAGGAGAAACCACCGCAGGCCACCAGGCCTTTGAACGCATTGAGGTCAACGCGACCGGCGAGGATGTCGCTCATGTGCACGTCGATCGCATTGAAGCCGGCGCGGTCGAACGCGGCCGCCATTTCCACCTGGCCGTTGACGCCCTGCTCACGCAGTACGGCAACCTGTGGACGAATGCCTTTCTTGATGTAAGGCGCGGCGATGTCCTGGTTGACGTCGAAGCTGAGCTTGGTGCTCAGGCCCGGGTTATCTTCTTCCAGGATCACGTCGAATTCCTGCTCGGCGCAGTCGGCGTTATCACGCAGGCGTTGGATCTGGTAGCTGGTCTCGGCCCACTGGCGTTGCAGCAAGCGGCGCTGGCCGGCAAACACGGTGTCGCCATTGAACGAGATGTTGATCTCGCCGTTGTTGATCGGCTGGCCGATCACCGCCACGCAGTCATCCAGGCCAGCGGCGCTGAATTGGGCGAGGACGTCCGGGGTAGCGTCCTGGCGAACCTGGATCACGGCGCCCAACTCTTCGTTGAACAGGATACCGTTGATTTCGGAGGCATCCTCGGCAACGCTGTCGAGCACGATGTTCAGGCCGCAGTGACCGGCGAAGGCCATCTCGACAACGCTGGTCAGCAAGCCGCCATCGGAACGGTCGTGGTAAGCCAACAGGTGACCGTCGGCATTCAGGCCCTGGATCACGGCGAAGAAGGCTTTCAGGTCTTCGGCGTCATCGACGTCCGGTGCCTGCTTGCCGAGCTTGCCATGGGTCTGTGCCAGGATCGACGCGCCCATGCGGTTCTGGCCACGGCCCAGGTCGATCAGGATCAGATCGGTGGTGCCCTTGTCCATGCGCAATTGCGGGGTCAGGGTCTGACGGATGTCGGTGACCGGTGCGAAACCGGTGACGATCAGCGACAGCGGCGAAGTGACCGTCTTGTCGACGCCGTCTTCGTTCCAACGGGTGGCCATGGACATGGAGTCCTTGCCCACCGGAATGGTGATACCCAGCTCAGGGCACAGCTCCATGCCGACAGCCTTGACGGTGTCGTAGAGGCGCGCGTCTTCACCTGGGTGACCGGCAGCGGACATCCAGTTGGCCGACAGTTTGATGTCGGACAATTTACCGATGCGCGAAGCCGCGATGTTGGTGAGGGTTTCACCAATGGCCATGCGGCCCGACGCCGGAGCGTCGAGCAGGGCCAGCGGCGTACGCTCGCCCATGGCCATGGCTTCACCGGTGTAAACGTCGAAGCTGGTGGCGGTGACGGCAACGTCAGCCACCGGAACCTGCCAAGGGCCAACCATTTGGTCACGGGCCACCAGGCCGGTGATGGTGCGATCGCCAATGGTGATCAGGAAGCTTTTGCTCGCCACAGCCGGGTGGTGCAGCACGCGTTCGATGCTGTCGGCCAGTTCCAGTTGGCTTGGGTCGAAATCATCGCCCAGCTCGGCTTCACGAACCGCAGAACGGTGCATGCGCGGGGCTTTGCCCAGCAGCACTTCGAGCGGCATGTCCACTGGGCTGTTGCCGAAGTGGCTATCCGTCACAGTCAGCTGCGGCTCAGCAGTGGCTTCGCCGACCACGGCGAACGGGCAGCGCTCGCGCTCGCAGATGGCCTGGAAGCGCGCGAAGTCTTCTGCACCAACCGCCAGAACGTAACGCTCCTGGGATTCGTTGCTCCAGATTTCGTGCGGGGCCATGCCCGGCTCGTCGTTTGGAATGTTGCGCAGTTCGAAACGGCCACCCCGGTCGCCATCGTTGACCAGTTCCGGGAAGGCGTTGGACAAACCACCGGCACCGACGTCGTGGATGAAGCTGATCGGGTTCTTGTCACCCAACTGCCAGCAACGGTCGATGACTTCCTGGCAGCGGCGCTCCATTTCTGGGTTTTCGCGCTGTACGGAAGCGAAGTCCAGGTCCGCCGAGCTGGTACCCGTGGCCATGGAGGAAGCCGCGCCGCCGCCCAGGCCGATCAGCATCGCCGGGCCGCCGAGGACGATCAGCTTGGAGCCGACCAGGATCTCGCCTTTCTTGACGTGTTCTTCACGGATGTTGCCCATGCCGCCAGCCAACATGATTGGCTTGTGGTAACCGCGCACTTCATCGCCACGTGGGGTGGTGATCGATTGTTCGAAGGTACGGAAATAACCCGTCAGGGCAGGACGGCCGAATTCGTTGTTGAACGCAGCACCGCCCAGCGGGCCTTCGATCATGATGTCCAGCGCGGTGACGATGCGCTCGGGCTTGCCGTACGGCACTTCCCATGGCTGTTCGAAGCCTGGGATCTGCAGGTTGGACACGGTGAAACCGGTCAGGCCAGCTTTCGGCTTGGCGCCACGGCCGGTGGCACCTTCGTCGCGGATCTCGCCGCCGGAACCGGTGGCTGCACCCGGGAACGGAGCAATTGCGGTCGGGTGGTTGTGGGTTTCAACCTTCATGAGGATGTGCACCGGCTCCTGCACCGCGCCGTATTGGCGGGTCTCAGGGTCCGGGAAGAAACGGCCGGCGACGGAGCCGACGATCACCGAAGCGTTGTCCTTATAAGCCGACAGAACGCCTTCGCTGTGCATCACGTAGGTGTTCTTGATCATGCCGAACAGGCTTTTTTCCTGGCTTTCGCCGTCGATGTCCCAACTGGCGTTGAAGATCTTGTGACGGCAGTGCTCGGAGTTGGCCTGGGCGAACATCATCAGTTCGATGTCGTGTGGGTTGCGCTTCAAGCCGTTGAAGGCGTTGACCAGGTAGTCGATCTCGTCTTCGGCCAGGGCCAGGCCCAGCTCGGTGTTGGCCTTCTCGAGGGCGGCGCGGCCACCGCCAAGCACGTCAATCGCGGTCAGCGGCTTGGGCTCGGCGTGGCTGAACAGACCGCCAGCCTGTTCCAGCTGGCTGACGATGATCTGGGTCATGCGGTCGTGCAGGCTGCTGGCGATCAGCTCGGCTTCGGCATCGCTGAATTGGCCGGCGACGTAGAAAGCGATACCCCGCTCCAGGCGCTGGACTTTCTCCAGGCCGCAGTTGCGGGCGATGTCGCTGGCCTTGCTCGACCAGGGCGAGATGGTGCCGAACCGCGGCAGAACCAGGAACAAGCGGCCGTTAGGCTCTTGAACCGGAACGCTTGGGCCGTACTTCAGAAGGCGTGCCAGCACTTGCTGTTCGTCGGCGGTCAATACGCCGGTAACGTCGGCGAAGTGAGCAAATTCAGCGTACAGGCCTGTAACAGCTGGAACCTTTTGGCTCAGTTGCTCAAGGAGTTTGCTGTGGCGAAAGGCAGAAAGGGCAGGAGCGCCGCGCAGGATCAACATCTTCGGGACAGCCTCGGGAAGGGGGTGTGCTTTGAGGCCGTGCATTCTAGCGTAAACCGCCGCCAACGGCACCCGAAACGCTACCGGTGGCTGCTGCCGGACGTCAGTTGGCTGGATTACACCCCTTTCGAGGGGCCAGGCCGGGCATTCGGCGCAGTTATTTTAACCGTCACAATCCCTCGCCAAGCCCCGTTTCTGCGGGCTGCAGCACAGTTTTGCCGGCGCTAGCAGACAAGACCCGCGCTGTCGAGATATGGCGCCGTGGGCCGTTTGCGTATACTGCGCAGATGTTCTCCCCAACTGCTTTGCGCCCGCGATGCGCCAAATGGCTCATCGCCACCGGACTCTTCCTGATGCTCAGCGCCTGTGTTGATAAACCCAGCACGCTCGAGCGAATCAAGGAGGATGGCGTATTGCGGGTGGTCACCCGGAACAGTCCGGCGACCTATTTCCAGGACCGCAACGGTGAAACCGGTTTCGAATACGAACTGGTCAAGCGCTTCGCCGATGACCTGGGCGTGAAACTGGAGATTGAGACCGCCGACAACCTCGACGACCTGTTCGGCCAACTGGGCAAACCCAATGGCCCGGTTCTCGCGGCGGCCGGCCTGGTCAGCAGCGAACAGCGCCAGACCCAGGTACGTTTCTCCCACCCCTACCTGGAAGTCACCCCGCAGATCATCTACCGCAACGGCCAGTCGCGCCCGACCAACGCGGCAGACCTGGTGGGCAAGAAGATCATGGTGCTCAAGGGCAGCACCCACGCCGAACAACTGGCAGAGCTTAAAAAACAGAACCCTGCGATTGAATACGAAGAATCCGACGCCGTTGAAGTCGTCGACCTGTTGCGCATGGTGGACGAAGGGCAAATCGACCTGACCCTGGTGGACTCCAACGAAGTGGCGATGAACCAGGTGTACTTCCCCAACGTGCGCGTGGCGTTCGACCTGGGCAACGCCAGCAACCAGAGCTGGGCCGTGGCCGCGGGGGAAGACAACAGCCTGCTCAACGAAATCAACAGCTACCTGGATAAAGTCGAAAAGAACGGCACGTTGCAGCGTCTGAAAGACCGCTACTACGGGCACGTCGATGTTCTCGGCTATGTGGGTGCCTACACCTTCGCCCAGCATCTGCAGCAGCGCTTGCCCAAATACGAGAAACACTTCCGCGCCTATGCCAAGGCAGAAAAGGTCGATTGGCGCCTGCTGGCCGCCATCGGTTATCAGGAATCGCTGTGGCAGCCGGCCGTCACCTCCAAGACCGGCGTACGCGGTTTGATGATGCTGACCCAGAACACCGCCCAGGCGATGGGCGTGTCCAACCGCCTGGACCCCAAGCAAAGCATTATGGGCGGCGCCAAGTACCTGGCCAAGATCAAGGACGAGCTGGACGACAGCATTGCCGAACCGGATCGCACCTGGTTCGCCCTTGCCGCCTACAACGTCGGCACCGGCCACCTGGAAGATGCCCGCACGCTGGCCAAGCGCGAAGGCTTGAACCCGAACAAGTGGCTGGACGTGAAGAAGATGCTGCCGCGCCTGTCGCAGAAGCAGTGGTACAGCAAGACCCGCTACGGTTATGCGCGCGGCGGTGAGCCGGTGCATTTTGTGGCGAACATCCGGCGGTATTACGACATTCTTACCTGGGTGACGCAGCCACAGTTAGAGGGTAACCAGGTGGTTGAGGGCAACCTGCACGTGCCGGGTGTGGATAAGACCAAGCCGCCGGAAGATAACCCGCAGTTGTAAGACGCACTCCCAAACACCCTAAGACTAATGTGGGAGCGGGCTTGCTCGCGAAAGCGGTGAGTCAGTCGCTACACAGGCTGACTGATACACCGCATTCGCGAGCAAGCCCGCTCCCACATTTGGATCTCCACTAGGCTTAGAGGCCGGTGATCAGATGCACCACCCCATCTGCCAACACCATACCCCCCGGAACACCCGCAGCCTTTAACGCCGCAGCATCCATCTTCGCCACATCCTGCAACTGCACCCTCACCCGCGTCAGCGCCACGCGCTGCTGCGACTTGAGGTTATCCGCCCCACCCAACGCGTTCAGCACCTCGGCCGACAACAGACTTTGCTTCGGCGCAGTGACGGTCTCGGCAATCAAATCCGGCGTCAGGGCTTTCCAGAATGCCCTCTGTAATTTCTCGAACATGCTCAGTGCTCCACGACAGGTGAGGATTCAACAGTAGCCGCGTGATATTGGCGCAGGGCCTCACGCACTTCGGCGGCTTCTTCCAAGCCCAACACCTGGCGGGCGATGATCTGGCAGTCAGCCAGATCCAGCTCGCGCACAGTGGCCTTGATGGTGGGGATCAACGGCACGCTGACTGACAACTCGTCGACGCCCAGCCCGATCAACACCGGCACGGCCAGCGCTTCGGAGGCCAATGCGCCGCATACGCCTACCCACTTGCCGTGGGCATGGGCGGCCTTGACCGTGGTGGCGATCAGGCGCAACACCGCCGGGTGGAAGCTGTCGGCCTGGTTGGCCAGGCGCGGGTGGTCGCGGTCCATGGCCAGGGTGTATTGGGTCAGGTCGTTGGTGCCGATGGAGAAGAAATCCACATGGGGCGCGAACACGTCCGCCATCAGCGCCGCCGAGGGCACTTCAATCATGATGCCCAGCTTCGGCAACTCAGTGAGCCCCAGTGCCAGCGCTTCCTCCTCCAGGATCTTGCGTGCCAGGTGCAGCTCCGACAGCAGGCTGACCATCGGCAACATGATGTGCAGCCGCGCAAAACCGGCACTGGCGAGGATCGCGCGGAATTGTTCGCGCAGCAGTTGCGGACGCTCCAGGCATAAACGGATACCGCGCAGGCCGAGAAAGGGGTTGGTCTCGGCGTCCATCGGCACATAGGCCAAAGGTTTGTCGCCACCGACGTCGAGGGTGCGCACCACCAGGTTGCGCTCGGTGCCCAGGGCACGGGCGATCGCGGTGTAGGTGCCGGCTTGCTCCTCGGGGCTTGGCGCGCGGTTGCGGTCCAGGTAGAGAAACTCCGAACGCAACAGGCCAACGCCTTCGCCGCCGAGGGTCAGGGCGTGCTCGACTTCCTGCAACGAGGCCACGTTGGCGGTCACTTCGACGTGATGGCCGTCGCGGGTGGTGGCCGGTAGAGATGCCTGCGCCACGTCGCGCTGATGGCGCAGCACCTGGTGTTTGCGGGCGGCCTCCAACTGTTCGATCTCGGCCAGGTTCGGCTCCAGGTGCAGCTCGCCTTTGTCGGCGTCGAGCAGCACCTGCTTGCCATTGGCCAGCGCCAACACCTGGGCCGGAACACCGCAAATAGCCGGCAGGCCCAGGGCGCGGGCGAGGATCGCGACGTGGCTGGTCGCGCCACCCGCGACAGTGACAAAACCCAGCACCTTGCGTGTATCCAGGCTGGCCGTCTGCGAAGGCGTCAGTTGCTCGGCGATCAGGATCGCGCGCTCCGGCAAATCCCAGGCACTGTCCTGAATACCCAGGATCAGTTTCAGCACGCGCTGGCCGACGTCCGCCAGGTCTGCCGCACGCTCGGCGATCAGTGCATTGCCCAACCCCTGGAAGAGCGTGACGGTGGCGAGCGTTGCACTGTTCCAGGCAAAGGCGGCACTCTTGCCTTCCCCCAGCAGGCGGTGGGCGTGTTCCAGTAAGGTCGGGTCTTCGAGCAGCTCCTGATGTGCGCGAAAAATCTCTGCCTGGGCGCTGCCGGCAGCCTTGTCCTGCAACACCTGCAACGCTTCATTGGCGGCGAGCAGGCCACGCGTCAAAGCAGCACGTTCCGTTGCTCCGCCGGTGCCTTGCTCCGTGATGACCAGCTCCGGATCAGTCACTTGAACGACTTGCCCAAACGCCGAGCCCGGCGATGCACACACGCCCCGCAGCAAGGTCGCCGACGACTGCGTTGCGACCGGCTCGGCAACGTTCACCACCGCCTCGCCACACCCTTCAGCCAACAAGGCCACCAACGCCTTGATCGCCGCCTCGGCGTCCTCCCCCGCCGCGCTCACTTGCAAGGTATCGCCCTGCACGGTTTGCAACGCCATGATCGCCACCAGCGATTTAGCGTTGGCGCTCTGGGTTTGCTTGTGCAGGTAAATGCTTGCGTTGAACCCCTTCGCCGCCTGGGCGAACACCGCTGCCGGGCGCGCGTGCAGACCGTTGGCGTTGGGTAAGGTCAGCGGCTTGGAGAACAGCGCATCGCCCTCCTCCTCGTCCACTGCTTCGACGGCTCCACTTGGGGATAACTGCAACAGCGGCTGGCCCGTTTCCACCAGGCCGTCTGCCAACAGGCTGAATGGCTCGCCGCTGACCACCAGCATCAACGTCAGCAAACTGCGTGCATTGAGCGCCACGTAGTCGGCATCGAATTCGATCAGCGGCTGCCCGGCCTCCACCCGCAGGCCTTCCTGCACCAGCCGGGTGAAGCCTTGGCCCGCGAGGTTCACGGTGTCCAGGCCGATATGCATCAACACCTGGACGCCGTTGTCGTCAGTGATACTGACCGCATGCCCACTGTCCTGGATATTGCTGATCACCCCGGCCAGCGGCGCGCAAAGCGTCTGTGACGTAGGGTCGATGCACAGGCCATCGCCGATCAGGCGGCTGGAAAAAACCGGATCAGGCACTTTGTCCAGCGCCAGCAGCACACCCGATAAGGGCGCCAGCAATTCCAGGGGTTGAGTTGTGGTCATGACTTCACCTGCTGTTTTGTTCTGTAAAAATCATTGGGTGGATGTGAGTCCTGGGATGACGAAGATCAAATGTGGGAGCGGGCTTGCTCGCGAAAGCGGTGGGTCATCCAATACATGTGTCGCCTGATACACCGCATTCGCGAGCAAGCCCGCTCCCACATTTAGTCCGCGTACATTTACAGATTTACTTCCACCAGTATTCGACTTGCACGCCAACATTCGACCCATGCCGCGCCGTGCCATAGGAACCGGTGTCGGACAACGCCGAGCCCGCCGCCAATTCATTCGCCGCGCGCTTGGCCGCTTTGTTCCAGGTGGCATAGGTGTAGTACAAACGCACTTCCGGCCTGGCCCAGAACTCCGGGCCTTTGGGCGACCAGGTCGGGGCGAAGGTAAATTTGCTCAGCTTGCGCGTGCCACCGGTGGCGTCGACTTGGTCATGCCCAAGTTCGGTGACCAGTTTGAACTGCTCGCTGATCGCGTAAGCCGGGCGTACACCGAGGGACATCCAGGTCTGATCCTGGCTGCCGGGACGAATATCCTTCTGGTACACCGCCTCGATCTGCCCACCAAAACGCGGGGTTACCTGCCAGTCGAAAAACTCCACGGCGCGGTAACTTTTGCTGCTCTTATCCAGGAAGGTATTGCCGGTATAGCCCAGGCCGGTGCCGGGGCCTTCGCCGTACTGCAGGGCGAACTTGTTCTTGCCACCGAGGAAAGGCTTTTGCACGTGCTGCGCGGTGAGCGCCCAACCACTGTTGGTGTCACGCCCGCCGGCTTTTTCGATGTAGCTTAGACCCAGCTCCAGCTCGCCGCCGGGGTTGGTCTTGAAGCCCGCGACGTTGAAGTCGTGACGGGTGGCGTATTCCTTCTGGTACAGGTTGTCCTTGCGCGAAATAGCGTAGCTGTATTTGAGATCACCGATCAGCACGTCCTCGATACCCCCGCCCGTGGCGCTCTGGTTCCAGTAGTAGAAGTCGGAGATATGGATGTCGTTACGTTTGTAGTAACGCCGGCCGGCCCACAGCGAACCGCCATTGAGGCTGGGCAGGTTGGACCACTGCGCATACATCTGCGGCATGCGCGCCGAGCCGTTGTTTTCGCCCTGGAACTTCAGCGCGCGGTCGTACTTGTTGTAGAGCGATGCCATGGCATCGACGCTGAGCACTGAGCCGTCATCGAGGGTGAGCAGGTCCTGGCGCAATTCCAGCTCGGCGTACTGTTCGCATTCGTTACCCAGACGGTACTTGGTTTGCGCCCCTGGCAGCTGGAAGCATTGCTGTGGGCCGCTGCCCGTCGAAGTACCCGCGCCGCTGCGCAGGTAACCGGCAAATTCCAGGGCTTGAGCGCCGAACGGCAGGCCCAGACAAGACGCAACAAGGCCCAGCTTTATTGTTGTTTTCATGAAGCACTCCGATATTTTTATTATGGTTTTTGAAGCGCCCCGTGCTCCCACACGGGGTTGCAGCGGGTCTCAATCCGTGAGGTGCAGCACAAACGATTCGTAAGGACGCAGCGTGACCGTGGCGGTACGTTGCGGGCAGTCGGGGTAGTTGCTGATCAGCACGCGCTGTTCGCGGGCCGGGTTGATCACGTTGTCCGGCAGTTGGATTTCGCAGGGCGTGCCGTAGAAGTTGTTCAGCACCAGCAGGCGCTCGCCATGGCCTTCACGCAGGTACGCCCAGACCCGCAAGTGGTCTTGCAGCAGTGGGCGGTAAACACCTTCCTGGATCAGCGGTTCGTGACGACGCAAGGCAATCAGCGCGCGGTAGTGATGCAGCACCGAATCCGGGTCATCCAGTTGGCTTTCGACGTTGATCTGCGCCGCGTTGGCCGGAATGCCAATCCAGGGCTCACCGGTGCTGAAACCGGCGTTTTCCCCGGCATTCCACTGCATTGGCGTACGCCCGTTATCCCGCGACTTCTGCATGATCGCCGCCATGCTTGACGCCTCGGGCTCACCGGCATCGCGCTTGAGGCGGAAGATGTTCAGCGACTCCACGTCACGGTATTGCTCGATCCTGTCAAAGCCCGGATTGGTCATGCCCAGCTCTTCGCCCTGGTACACATACGGCGTGCCCTGGAGGAAGTGCAGCGCAGTCGCCAGCATCTTCGCCGAGACCACACGATGCTCGCCGTCATTGCCGAAACGCGAGACCACCCGTGGCTGGTCGTGGTTACACCAGAACAACGCGTTCCATCCACCGCCGGCCTGCATGCCCAGTTGCCAGTCGGTGAAGATCTGCTTGAGTTGCAGGAAGTCGAAATCCGCCTTCACCCACTTTTGCAGGTTCGGGTAGTCGACTTTCAGGTGATGAAAGTTGAAGGTCATCGACAGCTCTTTCGACTCCGGCCGCGAGTAGCGGATGCAGTGCTCCAGGCTGGTGGACGACATTTCGCCGACGTTGATCAGGTCATGCCCTTCGAAGACTTCGCGGTGCATTTCCTGCAGGTATTCGTGCACGTTCGGGCCGTCGGTGTAGAACCGGCGGCCGTCAGTGTTGTCCTCGGGAAAATCGGCGGGCTTGGAGATCAGGTTGATCACGTCCAGGCGGAAACCACCCACACCCTTGTCGCGCCAGAAGCGCATCAGCTTGAACACCTCGGCGCGCACCTTGGGGTTGTCCCAATTGAGGTCGGCCTGGGTGTGATCGAACAGGTGCAGGAAGTACTGGCCGGTCTGCGCCTCGTATTCCCAGGCCGAGCCGCCGAACTTGGATTCCCAGTTGTTCGGCTGGTCGCGCCAGATGTAGAAGTCGCGGTAGGGGTTGTCGAGGCTGCTGCGCGCCTGCTGGAACCACTCGTGCTCGATGGACGTGTGGTTGACCACGATGTCGAGCATCAGCTTGATGCCACGCTTGGCCGCTTCGCTGATCAGCAGATCGCAGTCAGCCATGGTCCCGTAGCTGGGGTCGATGGCGTAGTAGTCGCTGATGTCGTAGCCGTTATCCCGTTGCGGCGAGCGCAGGAATGGCGTGATCCAGAGGCAGTCGACACCGAGCCATTTGAGGTAGTCGAGTTTGTCCACGATGCCCAGCAGGTCACCGGTGGCGTTACCCGCGTGGCTGTGGAAGCTTTTGGGGTAGATCTGGTAGATCACCGAGTGTTGCCAGTCTTGCATGGTGGGTTCCTTCAGTAGAGTTGTGTGCTGGCCTTCAGGGCCCCTTCGCGAGCGAGTCGAGTCGTCGCACCGCCGCGCCCACAGGTTGGAATGCATTTCAAATGTGGGAGCTGGCTTGCCTGCGATAGCAATCGATCAAGCGACGCGATACCCCGGCCGAACAATTTTCATGCTCAACCCACAGGTCAAAACAAACGGCACCACCATCGCGATGACCATGCCGATCACAAACACCGCAATGGATTGCGGCACGATCGAGATAAACCCAGGCAAGCCCCCCACCCCAATGGCCGACGCCTGCACCTTGTTCAGCGCGAGGAAAATGCTGCCCAACGCCGAGCCCACGAGGGCCGCATAAAAGGGAAATTTGAAGCGCAGGTTCACCCCGAACATCGCCGGTTCAGTGATGCCGAAGTACGCGGAAATCGCTGAGGTGGACGCCATGCTTTTGTCCCGCGCATTGCGGGTGGTGTAGAACACCGCGAGCGCGGCGCTGCCCTGGGCCAGGTTGGACATGACGATCATCGGCCAGATGAAGGTGCCGCCCTGGGTGGAGATCAGTTGCAGGTCCACGGCGAGGAACATGTGGTGCATGCCGGTGATCACCAGCGGGGCGTACAGCAGGCCGAAAATCGCCCCGCCCACCATCGGCGCCAGGTCAAACAGGGTGACCACGCCTTCGGTGATCAGGATGCCGAGGTGACGGGTCACCGGACCGATAATGGCCAGGGCGAGCACGCCAGTGACGACGATGGTGGTAATCGGCACGACCAGCAGTTGAATCGCATTGGGCACTCGCGCCCGCAGCCCTTTCTCAATCACGCTCATCACATAGGCGGCCATCAGGATCGGCAGGATCTGCCCCTGATAACCCACTTTCTCAATCTTGAACCAACCGAAAATATCGAAGTACGGCAGGCTCTGGCCGTCCAGCCCGGCGACCGCCTTGCCGTAGTTCCAGGCGTTGAGCAAATCCGGATGCACCAGCATCAGGCCAAGCACGATGCCGAGGATTTCACTGCCGCCAAAACGTTTGGCCGCCGACCAGCCCACCAGCGCCGGGAGGAACACGAACGAGGTGTTGGCCATCAGGTTGATCAGGCTCCACAGGCCATCCAGGTTCGGATAGGCCTCCAGCAGCGTCTTGCCCTCGATGAACATGCCCTGGGCGCCCATCAGGTTGTTCACACCCATCAACAGGCCGGCAATGATCAGCGCAGGCAGGATCGGCATGAACACGTCGGAGAACACCCGCACCAGACGCTGCATCGCGTTGGTCTTGTCGGCGCCCTTCTTCTTCACGTCGGCGATGGTGGCGGCGGCGAGGCCGGTCTGTTCGCGCAGGGCGGCGTAGACCTTCTCCACTTCGCCGGGGCCGATCACCACCTGGAACAACCCACCGGTGAAGAACGACCCCTTGACCAGGTCGACCTGGTTCAGTGCGCTGCTGTTGACCAGGCTCGGGTCCTTGAGTGCCAGGCGCAGGCGGGTAACACAATGGGCAGCTTGCTCAAGATTGTCGCTGCCCCCGAGGTTCTCGAGAATCTCGCGGGCGATGGTCGAATAGTCGTGGCTCATGCTTGGTTTCCACTTTGATTTTTTTATTGGGGGACAGTCATTGGCAGCACGCCGAGGCCAAAAGTACTCGTCTGTACGAGTTAAAGCAACAACTCGTCTGTACGAGTTACACTTTGTTTATTTTTTGTAGGACAGCGCATCGCTGCAAGCCGCATAAAGCCAAGGGTCTAATGGACAAACACCCTCTCTGCCACTAAGGTTCCTGCCTTGACCGCAACCCCGGCAAAGAGCCATCCCCATGAGCAAATACAACCAGATCTATACGGATCTGCTTGCCAGCATCACCACCGAACGCCTGCAGCGCGGCACACGCCTTCCCTCCGAAACCGAACTGATGGACAGCTACCAGGCCAGCCGAGGCACCGTGCGTCGGGCCATCGAGCAGTTGCAGGAGCGAGGGTTTGCGCAAAAGATCCACGGCAAGGGTACTTTCGTGTTGTCGCCCAACCCGATCGAGTTCCAACTGGGCGGTATCGTCAGCTTCCACGAAACCCACGCCGACCTGGGCGATGACGTGCACACAGAAGTGGTCGAATTCACTCAATTCCCGCTGGAAGGTTCACTGCTGCAACACATCGAAGCAGAACCCGGCACCCTGATCACCCGTATCAAACGGGTACGGCGCATCGGCGGCAAACGGGTGATCCTCGACATCAACCACTTCGTGGCCGACGTGATCCCCGGCCTGGACCGCTCGATTGCCGAACAGTCGATCTACGCCTTTATCGAACAGACATTGCAGCTGCAAATTGCCTACGCCCAACGCACCATCGAAGCCCTGCCACGCGGCAAGGACGACCAGACCCACCTGGACCTCGAAGGGCAGAGCCATGTGATCGTGGTGAGTAACCAGACGTTTTTGCAGGACGGGCGGCAGTTCGAGTACACCGAGTCGCGGCATACGTTGGATAAGTTTTATTTTTCGGACATTGCGCGTCGGTAAGCCGGAAACATCCATGAAAATTCCAAACAAATGGCGTGAACAATACCCTCATGCGCTCATTGAGCAGCAAGTCATCGGCGAATCGCGCGCAGATGTCTTTCGCCTGCGCCAGGACGACGGCACGGACCTGTTCCTGAAGTCCGAACCCCTTGAGGAACATGGTGAGCTGGCAGACGAAATCGAGCGGCTTCGGTGGCTGCGGCAAGTTGATCTGCCTGCGCCTGGGGTCCTGGATGAAGTGAAAGAAGACCATCGCCATTGGCTGCTGATGACCACCGTGCCCGGACAGAACCTGGCCAGCGCCAACGAGCTTTCTGCCGCGCAGGTCATCCACATACTGGCGACAGCGCTGCGTACGTTGCATCAGCTTCCTGTCGCACTTTGCCCCTTCGATCACTCACTTGATCAACGTATCACCCGCGCCCGGGAACACGTCAGCGCGGGGCTGGTGGACGCGTCGGACTTTGACGACGAGCGACTGGGGCGAAGTGCCGAGGACGTGTTTGCCGAACTGTTGTCGACCCAGCCAAAGACCCATGATCGGGTCGTCACCCACGGCGACGCCTGCCTGCCGAACTTCATGACAGCCGATGGTCGCTTCAGCGGTTTCATCGACTGCGGTCGCCTGGGGATCAGTGACCGTTATCAAGACCTGGCCCTGGCAGCGCGAAGTATTGAACGCAACCTGGGCCAGGCATGGGTGAAGCCCTTTTTTCAGGTGTATGGTGTGGAGCCCGATGAGCAGCGTCTGAAGTTCTATTGTTTGCTGGACGAGTTTTTTTGACTTGGCCTGCAGCCTGAAACACAAAACCCCGGCACCTGGCCGGGGTTTTGTTATTCAACGCTCGCCTGAGTACTGCATCACTCTCGCGGCGTGGTCATCGACGGTAGCGCGTCGATAACACCCCATCACGCTCAGCCTTTGCCTCTCAAGGATCTCTGCGCAGTCAGTTTGCGCCGGCATCTTTTTTCGGAACGCCAATGGTCTTGCGCTCACCCGTTGCGGAGACTTCGTACACGTTCATGACCCACGTGTCGGCGATCACGGTTTCAACCACGTAATTTTTCTTCGCTTGCGGGGTGAATTGCTGCGCAACAGGCTGCTCTTTGTCGAACGGCGTAGGCATGGGAATACCGTTAAAGGTAAACGGTTTGTCCTTGACCTCCCCTTTCACGAACAACGTTTTGTCCGCCTCGACCAGCTTACTGACGCTGTCAGTACCACCGCCGATTTTCTTCAGATAAGCCGGTATGCGCTTGAAGTAAGCAGAGTCGTAAACCCGCTCCCCCACGCTCACAAATCCAGTATTGGCATACCCGTACGTGTAACTGACAGGACGATCACCCTCACCGCCTATGGTACGGAAAGTCACGCTGGCTTGATGGTCATTCATGGCCAGTGGAACGACCGGCTCTGAAGTAAGATCACCCGCCTGACGGCTGCTGCAGCCAGTCATGATAAGAGCGAAAGTGATCGCGAGCGGAAACGCCAAAGAAGTTTTCATTCGATCCCTGAATAGTCTAAAAGAAGGCCTTTGTAGAGCCATCTGCAGAGTGAAAGTTCCACATACGCCCGAGCTGACCGAGCCTACGGAATCCAGCCTGACGAAGATGCAAAACGCCCTCAAGCTCGGTTTCGCTGGGTGACGTGTGCTTCGTCAGCCGCACTGAAAAAATCTCAGTCCCGATGAGCGGCGCAGCGGCTGCCAATGAGACAGCACATCTATATAAAAATGTGCCTTGAAGGATTCGGGCTGGCGCAGCTGGCGGAGATAATGTTTAACGCCTGTACCGACAAAAACAAAAGCCCGCTTTACGCGGGCCTTTGTGTAGTGCGATGAGGGATCACTCCCACTCAATCGTCGCCGGCGGCTTGCTCGACACGTCATAGGTCACGCGCGAAATGCCTTCGATTTCATTGATGATACGGCCGCTGACAGTTTCCAGCAGTTCGTACGGCAGGTGTGCCCAGCGGGCGGTCATGAAGTCGATGGTTTCCACGGCACGCAGGGCCACGACCCAGGCGTAACGACGGCCATCGCCGACGACACCAACGGACTTGACCGGCTGGAACACCACGAAAGCCTGGCTGACTTTGTGGTACCAGTCGGCTTTGCGCAGTTCTTCGATGAAGATGTGGTCGGCGCGACGCAGCAGGTCGGCGTATTCCTTCTTCACTTCACCGAGGATCCGCACGCCCAGGCCTGGGCCTGGGAATGGGTGGCGGTAGACCATGTCGTACGGCAGGCCCAGCTCCAGGCCCAGACGGCGGACTTCGTCCTTGAACAGTTCGCGCAGCGGCTCTACCAGCTTGAGGTTCATTTCCTCAGGCAGGCCACCCACGTTGTGGTGGGACTTGATCACATGGGCCTTGCCGCTCTTGGCGCCGGCCGACTCGATCACGTCGGGGTAGATGGTGCCTTGGGCGAGGTACTTGATGTTGTCCAGTTTGCTGGACTGGGCATCGAACACGTCAATGAAGGTACGGCCGATGATCTTGCGCTTCTTCTCCGGGTCGGACTCGCCGGCCAGGTTGTTGAGGAACTGGTCCTCGGCGTTGGCGCGGATCACCTTGACGCCCATGTTCTCGGCAAACATAGCCATCACTTGCTCGCCTTCGTGCAGGCGCAGCAGGCCGTTGTCGACGAACACGCAGGTCAGTTGATCGCCAATGGCTTTGTGCAGCAGGGCGGCTACCACGGAGGAGTCAACGCCGCCGGACAGGCCGAGCAATACGTTGTCGGTGCCGACCTGGGCGCGCACCTGGGCGATGGCGTCTTCAGCGATTTTCGACGGGGTCCACAGGGCTTCACACTCGCAGATGTCGAGGATGAAGCGCGACAGGATGCGGCCGCCTTGCTTGGTGTGGGTCACTTCCGGGTGGAACTGCACGCCGTAGTAACGACGTTCGTCGCTGAACATACCGGCGATCGGGCAGCTCGGGGTGCTGGCCAGGATGTGGAAGTCTTCCGGCATCTTGGTGACTTTGTCACCGTGGCTCATCCACACGTCGAGGCCGAACAGGCCGTCGGCGTCGATGTGGTCTTCGATGCCGTCCAACAGGCGGCTCTTGCCAACCACGTCCACACGGGCGTAACCGAATTCACGCAGCTCGGAGCCTTCCACCTTGCCGCCCAGTTGCTCGGCCATGGTCTGCATGCCGTAGCAGATGCCGAACACCGGTACGCCCAGGTCGAAGACCGCTTGCGGGCAGCGCGGGCTGTTGGCTTCGTGCACGGATTCTGGACCACCGGCGAGGATGACGCCTTTCGG
Source organism: Pseudomonas simiae (assembly GCF_000934565.1). NCBI lineage: Bacteria > Pseudomonadati > Pseudomonadota > Gammaproteobacteria > Pseudomonadales > Pseudomonadaceae > Pseudomonas > Pseudomonas simiae. The sequence goes on from NZ_CP010896.1 coordinate 5,027,809, forward strand.
TGCGAATTCGCGGATCGCTTCGTCGTCCATGTCGAACGGATGCAGTTCGCAGTACACGCCGATTTCACGCACGCGGCGGGCGATCAGCTGGGTGTACTGGGAACCGAAATCGAGGATCAGGATGCGGTGGGCGTGAATGTCGAGGGCCATGAAGTCAGTCTCGTCTAATGAATCAGAAACAACTCGGGGCTGAAGAACAGCCCCGGTTACTTAACATTTTGCTGGAAGCTTCAACCTACGCGGTAGTTTGGCGCTTCCTTGGTGATCTGCACGTCGTGGACATGGGATTCAGCCATGCCGGCGCCGGTGATCCGTACGAACTCTGGCTTGGTGCGCATTTCTTCGATGTCGGCGCTGCCGGTGTAGCCCATCGAGGAACGCAGGCCGCCCATCAGTTGATGGATGATCGCGCTCAGGGTGCCTTTGTACGGCACACGGCCTTCGATGCCTTCCGGTACGAGCTTCTCGGCGCCTGCCGAGGAGTCCTGGAAGTAACGGTCGGAAGAACCTTGCGCCTGGGACATGGCGCCCAGCGAACCCATGCCACGGTAAGCCTTGTAGGAACGGCCCTGGAACAGTTCGATCTCGCCTGGCGCTTCTTCAGTACCGGCGAACATCGAGCCCATCATCACACAGGAAGCGCCGGCCACGATGGCCTTGGACAGGTCACCGGAGAAACGGATGCCGCCGTCGGCGATCAACGGAACGCCAGTGCCTTCAAGGGCGGCGGCGACGTTGGCGATGGCGCTGATTTGCGGCACGCCCACACCCGCAACGATACGCGTGGTGCAGATCGACCCTGGGCCGATACCGACCTTGACGGCGTCCGCGCCCGCTTCGGCCAGGGCCTTGGCAGCAGCGCCGGTGGCGATGTTGCCGCCGATCACTTGCACTTCAGGGAAGTTCTGTTTGACCCAACGCACGCGGTCGATCACGCCTTTGGAGTGACCGTGGGCAGTGTCGACCACCACCACGTCAACACCGGCAGCGACCAGGGCCGAAACACGGTCACCGGTGTCTTTACCAGTGCCGACCGCCGCGCCGACGCGCAGACGACCTTGGTCATCCTTGCTGGCCAGTGGGTAAGCCTTGGCTTTTTCGATGTCGTTGACGGTCATCATGCCTTTGAGGGCGAACTTGTCGTCGACGATCAGCACGCGCTCGATGCGGTGCTTGTGCAGCAGTTCGCGCACATCGTTCTTGTCGGCGCCTTCCTTGACAGTGACCAGACGCTCTTTCGGCGTCATCACTTCACGGACAGTGACTTCAAGACGGTTCTCGAAACGCACGTCACGGGAAGTGACGATGCCGACCAGGTCGCCATCGTGCAGCACCGGAACGCCGGAGATGTTGTGCAGACGGGTCAGGTCGAACAGGTCACGCACGGTGGCGTCGGCTTCGATGGTGATTGGATCTTTCACCACACCGGCTTCGTAACGCTTGACCTTGCGCACTTCGGCAGCTTGCTGCTCGATGGTCATGTTCTTGTGGATGATGCCGATGCCGCCTTCCTGAGCCATGGCGATGGCCAGACGGGCTTCAGTGACGGTGTCCATGGCAGCGGAAACAAGAGGAATATTCAGCTCGATGCCACGGGTTAGGCGGGTCTTGAGACTGACTTCGTTAGGAAGCACCTCGGAATAACCGGGCACTAGGAGAATGTCGTCGAATGTCAGAGCTTCTTGGCTGATACGCAGCATCGCGGGGGCTCCCGAGCGGGAAAATGGAAGCGCGCCATTATATACATGCACCCTGTCGGGCTCAATGTAAAACTCTGACAAACTTGGTAATACTGATAGATGGAGAAAATCTGCTGCCTTTCTGTCGGCGCGAGCTCGCACCTACAGACAGATTAAAGCTCGACTTTGACCCAACTCATCTTCTGGTCCAACCAATCGGCAAATTCGTCGATAAAGCTCTGCTTGAACCCCGCTTCTGCCCAGTTATTGAAGATGAATCCCAAGTTGGAAAACCCGCATTCCTGCAGGAAAAGAAACCCGTTGATGTCGTCTTCATGCCCACACAGCGGGCACGTGAAGTTGTCGGTGTGGCCGGGCATCCAGTCTTCCAGGCTTTCGAACAGCGCTTCGCCGACTTCCTTGCGGCATTCCGGGCAACCGGCTTCTTCGAGAAAGCCCTTGGCCGGCGTGTAGATGCAACGCTTGTAGATGATCTCCAGGCCGTTGATCGGCTCGTTGAACGGCAACGCCTCGGGGTACAACACCACAGCGCGGGCGCCGTCGGCCAAGGCATAGGCCATGCGGTTGCCGGTGCGGCCACAGGTGGTCAGCTCTTCCTTGATGATGTTCTTGCGCACCAGCCAGCGCACGATCGCCCGGGCGCGGGGTTCGTGGACGGGCAAGGTGGAGATTTTCGGAACAAGGATGCTTTGGGAATTCATGGGAGTCCTGCGGTGTGGCGTCTGACGCCATCGCGGGCAAGCCCGGCTCCCACGGTTGATCGCATTCCAGTGTGGGAGCCGGGCTTGCCCGCGATGGGGCCCTGAAGGCTGGCAGCTTAATCCCTGCTCCACACAGGTCAAGTACTCAAATACCGTCCAATCAATGCTATGCCACTGGCAAGCACCAGCCAGGTCACCAACCGCACAAACGCCTCGCGCGACATGCGCATCGTCAGCCTGCGCCCACACCACAGCCCCAGGGCCATCGCCGGCAACAGGCACAGCGCCAACATCAGCAGCGGCAGATCCGCATACACCCCGGCAACCAGGAACAGGCTCAGGCGCACCACCGTGCTGCAGCTGATCAGCGCGCTTTGCGTGGCACGCGCCGCGTCCTTGGGCAGGCGGCTGTTCAGGTAGATCGCATATAAAAAGCCACCACTGCCAAACAGCGCCCCAAACAACCCGCCAACCGTACCCATGGGAATCGACCAAGCGCTCGCGAGCTGCGTCGGTCGCGCTTTCACCGCCAAGCTGTAAATCGCGTAGGCACTGATAAACAGCCCCATCAATAGCAGCAATAGATCCGAGTGCAGATTGAGCAAAAACACCACGCCGAGTGTGCAACCGATAGCCATGCACGGCAGCAAGCGCAGCAATTCCGGTTTGTTCACGTCCCGCCGCGATTGCAGCAAGTTGCCAAACGCCGCGACAAAATCCAGCAGCACCAGCAGTGGGATGATCTTCGACAGCGGCATAAACAGTATCAGGATCGGCCCCGCGACCAGCGCTGTGCCGAAACCGGCGATGCCAAACACGATGTAGGCCACCACCACACCCACGCCGATCACCAACCAATCCGCACCACCAAACGACCACTGACTCATCAGCTCAACCGGGCTCATGGGTAATTCCTTATTAGAGATGGCCTTCACTTTAGCCAGCGGCCAGGGATGCGACTAATATCTTCAAAGCCCTCCACCCATCTCGAAAAGGCATGACGCGTGATATCCACCCGCCAACTGCGTTACTTCGTCGAAATTGCCGACAGCGGCAGCTTCAGCGCCGCCGCCGAGCGCCTGTTTGTGGCGCAGTCAGCCTTGAGCCGGCAGATCAAAGAGCTCGAAACACAGTTGCAAACGCCACTGTTCGAGCGCACTGCACGCCAACCACGACTCACTGCGGCAGGTGAAGCGTTCTACCCGCGAGCACGCAATCTGCTGAGCGAACTGCTCAAGGCCAGCGAGATGGCGACGCAGGTAGGTAATGGCGAACGGGGGACGCTGCGCCTGAGCCATTCGAGCACGGTGCCGATGAGCGGTCCATTGCTGCAGGGTATCAGCACCTGGCTGGAACGCTGCCCAGGGGTGTCGATGGATATCGTCAAACTGTCCTCCGAAGCGCAGCTGGAACAGATCGCTGACGGTCGCCTGGACGTTGGGCTATTGCGCCTGCCCGTGTTGCGCCAGCGCGAAGGCGTACGCGTCGTGCCTTTATATAGCGAGCAGCTGTTGCTGGCGGTGCCGCCGAATCACGCACTCGCGCGCAGCCATTCGCCTATCGCACTGGAGCAGTTGAAGGACGAAGCGTTCATCTCGATTCCCCATCCCCAGCGCGGCGGCTTGAGTTATCTGTCAGCCGAATTGTGCATGCGTGCAGGATTCTTCCCCAAGGCCGCACGGGTGATGTCACGCAAGACCACCCAATTGCAGTTGATCCAGGCCGGCTTCGGTATTGCCTTGTTACCAAAATCCATGCAGGACATCGCCCCCACCAACCTGCACTTTTTGCCCCTGGCCGACCCGAACTGCCTCAGCACCGTGGCCCTGGCCTGCGTACAGACGCCAAGCGCGCTGGTGGAGCAATTCTGCCAAACCTTGCACGAATGCCTATAAACTGCCGCCCATGATTAAAGATCCTTTTGCCCGCCTGGGCCTGGACCGCGAAGTCCTGACTGTCAGCCAGCTCAACGGCCGTGCGCGGGTGTTGCTGGAAGACGTGTTCACCAATATCTGGGTCGAAGGCGAGATCTCCAACCTTGCCCGCCCGGCCTCTGGTCATGTGTATTTCACCCTCAAGGACAGCGGCGCGCAGGTGCGTTGCGCGCTGTTTCGCAACAACGCCGCGCGGGTGCGTCAGGCGTTGAAAGATGGCCTGGCAGTGAAGGTGCGCGGCAAGGTTTCGCTGTTCGAGGGCCGGGGTGATTACCAGCTGATCCTGGATACCGTGGAGCCCGCCGGTGATGGAGCATTGCGCCTGGCGTTCGATGCGCTGAAGGAAAAACTCAGCGCCGAAGGCTTGTTCAGCGCCGAACGCAAAGTGCCGTTGCCGGCGCACCCTCGGCGCATTGGCATCATCAGTTCGCCGACTGGCGCGGTAATCCGCGACATCATCAGTGTGTTCCGGCGTCGCGCACCCAACATTGAACTGACACTGATCCCGACCGCCGTGCAAGGCCGCGAAGCGATCCCGCAAATTGTGCGCGCATTGAAACTGGCAGATGCGCGTGGCTTCGATGCGCTGATCCTGGCCCGGGGCGGCGGTTCGCTGGAAGACCTCTGGTGTTTCAACGAAGAAGCAGTGGCCCGTGCGGTGGATGCTTGCGTCACGCCAATCGTCAGCGCTGTCGGGCATGAGACCGATGTGTCCATCAGCGACTTCGTGGCCGACGTGCGCGCCCCGACGCCCTCCGCTGCAGCGGAATTGCTCGCGCCGGACGCCAGCCATCTGGTGCGCCAAGTCGAGAACCTGCATCGCCGCCTGGTGATGCTGATGCGCAACCGCCTGAGCCACGACCGCCTGCGCCTGGAGGGCATGGCGCGACGTTTGCGTCACCCTGGCGAGCGCCTGCGCCAGCAAGCCCAGCGCCTGGATGATCTGGACATGCGCCTGCGCCGAGCTTTCGAGCGCAGCCTCAATACCCGCCGTGAGCGCCTGATCCGCCTGGAAACCCGCCTCGCCGGCCAACACCCTGGCAGGCAACTTGCGCTGCTGCGCCAACGCCTGGACAGCCTCGCCGAACGCCTGCCCCGCGCCATGCGCGAAGGCCTCAAGTCGCGGCGCCTGCAGCTGCAAAGCCAGATGCAGACGCTGCACGTGGTCAGCCCGCTGGCGACCCTGGGCCGTGGTTACAGCATCCTGCTGGACGAACGCGGCCAGGCCATTCGCAATGCCGCCCAAACCCACACCGGCCAGCGCCTCACCGCACGTCTCGGTGAGGGCCAATTGCAAGTGCGGGTGGAAGACAACCACCTGACACCCGTCACCCTTTCGTTATTGGACTAACTGATGCCACGTCTCTTTAGTGTGTTGATGCTGCTGTGCCTTGCCTTTAATGCTCATGCCGATAGCTACATCATCCGCACCTTGAACAAGCCGGTGCCGGGTGGGGTTGCCGTGGTCGAACTGGGCCCTTCCGCCGCTGCGCCCAAAGCCACGTACCAGGGCAAGCCGGTGTTGGTGGTGAAGGAGGCGGACAACTGGCTGGCGATTGTCGGCATTCCGTTGACGGTCAAGCCCGGCAATGAACGTATCACCAGCGGCGGGCGCAACCTGCCGTTTATCGTCGGCTACAAGAAGTACCCCGAACAGCGCATCACCCTGAAAAACAAAAGCCAGGTGAATCCCGACCCGGCGCAGCTCAAGCGCATCGAGGCGGAACTGGCGGTGCAGATCAAGGCTTACCGCAGTTTCAGCCCGAACCTGCCGAGCAACTTGGTGTTGGACAAACCCGTAAACGGGCCACTGTCGAGCAAGTTTGGCGTGCGGCGGTTCTTCAACGGTGAGGAGCGCAACCCCCATTCAGGCCTGGACTTTGCCGTGCCGGCCGGTACACCGATCAAGACGCCGGCCAACGGTAAAGTGATTCTGGTGGGCAACTACTTCTTCAACGGCAATACCGTGTTCGTCGACCACGGACAGGGCTTTATCAGCATGTTCTGCCACATGTCGAAGATCGACGTGAAAGTCGGTGATCAGCTCACGCGTGGCACGGTGGTTGGCAAAGTCGGCGCCACGGGCCGCGCGACCGGGCCGCATATGCACTGGAACATCAGCCTGAACGATGCACGGGTCGACCCGGCGATCTTTATCGGCGCGTTCCAGCCCTGAAATGCTCGATTGCGCGCCTGATAATGGGCGCGCAATTAAAACCAGCCCTCGACACATCCTCAGGCACAAAATCTCGTTTCCTACGTAGATAGCAGAACTTCTCTCAATTTTTCGCGACTGCTTGCCATCTTTCACCCCGGCGGTTAGGGTTGAGCTTATGAAAACCTCTCACACCCTCATTCAGCTCCGCCAGCACCGCAGTTTGTGCCTCGTCAGCGCACGACTGCCAGGCTGAATCGATCTGCCTCGCCTCTAAAAAGCATCCCAAAAACAGTTCCACGGCAGGCCGCCTTTTCTCGGCCCCTACAACAAAGGATTTCCCGATGAGCATGCTCAAAGACCCGTCTTCGAAGTACCGCGCGTTCCCGACCATCGACATCCCGGACCGCACCTGGCCGTCGAAGACCATCACTGAAGCGCCGATCTGGTGCAGCTCCGACCTGCGTGATGGCAACCAGTCACTGATCGAGCCAATGGATGCGGTGAAAAAGCTGCGTTTCTGGAAGACCCTGGTCGCCGTCGGCGTGAAGGAAATCGAAGCCTCGTTCCCGGCCGCCTCGCAAACCGACTTCGACTTCGTACGCACCCTGATCGAAGACAACCACATCCCCGAGGACACCACCATTCAGGTGCTGACCCAGGGCCGTGAAGACTTGATCGCACGTACCTTCGAATCCCTGCGCGGTGCCAAGAAAGCCATCGTGCACTTGTACAACGCCACGTCGCCGTCCTTCCGCCGCATCGTGTTCAACCAGGACAAGGAAGGCATCAAGGCCATCGCGGTCAACGCCGCCAAGCTGTTCGTCAAGTACGCCGCTCAGCAGCCGGAAACCCAGTGGACCTTTGAATACTCCCCGGAGACCTTCAGCGCTACCGAGCTGGAGTTCGCCAAGGAAGTGTGTGACGCGGTGATCGAGGTGTGGAACCCGACGCCTGAGCACAAGATGATCCTCAACCTGCCGGCCACCGTGGAATGCGCCACGCCGAACATCTATGCCGACCAGATCGAGTGGTTCGGTCGTCATATCAACCGTCGTGACAGCGTGATCATCAGCCTGCACACCCACAACGACCGTGGCACCGGCGTGGCCGCCACCGAGCTGGGCCTGATGGCCGGCGCCGACCGAGTCGAAGGCTGCCTGTTCGGCAACGGCGAGCGTACCGGTAACGTCGACCTGGTCACCGTGGCCCTGAACATGTACACCCAGGGCCTCGACCCGCAACTGGACTTCTCCGACATCGACGGCGTGCGCAAGGTCGTCGAGGAGTGCAATCAGATTCAGGTGCACCCACGTCACCCATACGTAGGTGATCTGGTGCACACCGCCTTCTCCGGCTCTCACCAGGACGCGATCCGCAAGGGCTTCTCCCAGCAGAAAGACGATGCGCTGTGGGAAGTGCCGTACTTGCCGATCGACCCAGCCGACATTGGCCGCAGCTACGAGGCGGTGATTCGTGTGAACAGCCAGTCGGGCAAAGGCGGCATCGCCTACCTGCTGGAGCAGGAATACGACATCAGCTTGCCGCGTCGCATGCAGATCGAGTTCAGCCAAGTGGTACAGGCCGAAACCGACCGCGTGGGCCTGGAGATGACAGCGCCGCAGATCTACGCCTTGCTGCAGCGTGAGTACCTGCAAGCCAATACGCCGTACGCGCTGGTCAGCCATCGCCTGCAAGAAGAAAACGGCAACAGCTTTGTCGAGGTAGAAGTCTCCGGCAAGGGCCAGGGCGAAACCAACCTGCACTGGAAAGGCAAAGGCAATGGCGCGCTGGAAGCGCTCGTGGCGGGCCTGCCGATTGGTGTGGAGATCATGGACTACAACGAACATGCAATCGGTGCGGGCACCAATGCTAAAGCGGCGGCCTACATCGAGCTGCGCGTGAACGGTGAGCGTCCGGTGCATGGTGTGGGTATTGATGAGAACATCACCACCGCCAGCTTCAAGGCGCTGTTCAGTGCGCTGAATCGCTCGTTGAGCCAGCAGGAAGCCAAGGCGGCGTAACTGGCTGCTGAAATATGAAAGGCCTCTGGGTGAGAATCCAGGGGCCTTTTTTGCTTTGGGTTGTGGGTGATGCTGATGGCCTCTTCGCGAGCAAGCCCGCTCCCACATTTTGACCGTATTCCTACAGGATAAACGCGGTCAAGTGTGGGAGCGGGCTTGCTCGCGAAGGCGGTGCTTCAGACAAACTGAAAAGTATCGGCGTCCAAGTTCGCGGGAAACCGCGTGCGGTAAGCCGCCAATTCCGCCGCATCCAGGTTCACTTGGAACACCCCGTCCGCCTCCCCCGCACTGAGCAAGGTCTCACCCTGGAAGTCGAGCACCTGACTGTCCCCGGTGTAGGCAAAGCCTTTGCCATCCGTGCCCACACGGTTCACCGCCGCCACGTAGCACAGGTTCTCGATGGCCCGCGCCGGCAGCAGCCGGTTCCAGTGTGAACGCCGCGCACCCGGCCAGTTGGCGGTGTACAGCAGCAGGTCAGTGTCCTGAGCGTCGCGACTCCACACCGGAAAGCGCAGGTCGTAGCAGATCAACGGGCGAATACGCCAGCCCTTCAATTCGAACTGCACCTGGCGTTCGCCGGGGGTGTAATGATTGTGTTCACCGGCCATGCGGAACAGATGGCGCTTGTCGTAATGCAGCACCTCGCCATCCGGACGCGCCCATAACAAGCGGTTGCGGTGGCTGCCGTCCGCGGCCTGGATGATCACACTGCCGGTGATCACCGCGTTGTACTTCGCCGCCTGGGCCTGGAGCCAATGATGGGCCGGGCCGTACTCAGGCTCCGCGAGGGTTTGTGACTCCATCGAGAAGCCGGTGGTGAACATCTCCGGCAGCACAATCAGGTCGGCGCCTTGGGCTTGTTCAAGCAGCAGCTCGAAGTGTTCAAGGTTGGCTTGGCGGTCATGCCAGGCCAGGTTGGTCTGGACCAGGGCGATGTTCAGGTTCGGCAGTGCACTCAGATCACGCATAGTTTTTCCGCCGCTTGGCGCAGCGTTTCCTCGCGTTTGGCAAAGCACAGGCGCACCAGGCGCTGGCCTTGGGGTGGGGTCTGGTAGAACACCGAGACCGGGATCGTTGCCACGCCGTGTTCGCGGGTCATCCACAGGGACATGGCGACGTCATCCAGGTCCGGGCGGATCTGTGAGTAATCCACCAGTTGGAAGTAGGTTCCTGTCACTCGGGTAAAGCTGAAACGGGACGCTGCCAACAGGTCGCAGAACAGGTCACGCTTGGCCTGGTAGAAAGCCGGGAGTTCCTCGACATGTTCAGGGTGTTCAGCCATGAAGTCGGCCAGCGCGTATTGCAGGGGGGTCACACCGCAGAAATTGACGTATTGGTGCACCTTGCGCAGTTCGGCGGTGAGGGCTGGCGGCGCGACCACATAGCCGGTTTTCCAACCGGTGACGTGGTAAGTCTTGCCGAAAGAGCTGACCACGAACGCACGTGGGTAGAGTTCTTCGTGCGCCAACACGCTGACATGAGCCACGCCGTCAAATACCAGGTGTTCGTAGACTTCATCGCTGACCAGGTAGATGTCGCGGTCACGGATCAATTCGGCCAACTGGTCCAGCTCAGCGCGGCTGATCAAGGCACCTGTCGGGTTGTGAGGGGTATTGAGAATGATCATGCGCGTGCGCGGAGACAGCGCCGCCTTTATTTTCTCGAAGTCGAGGGCAAAGCCGCTCAGGCTCAGTTGCACATGCACGCAGCGACCACCGGCCAGCTCCACTGAAGGCTCATAGCTGTCGTAGCTGGGGTCGAACACGATCACTTCATCGCCATTACGAATCACCGCCTGGATCGCGCAGAAGATTGCCTCGGTGGCGCCAGGGGTGATGGTCACTTCACTGTCGGCATCGACCGTGGCCCCGTAACTGCGGGCGATCTTGGCGGCCACTTGCTGCCGCAGCACCGGCAGGCCGGTCATTGGCGCATATTGGTTATGCCCAAGGGCGATATGCTTGCCCACCGCGTCGAGCAAACCCTGGGGGCCATTGAAGTCCGGGAAGCCTTGGGACAGGTTGAGCGCGCCGGTTTCGGCAGCGAGTTGCGACATGGTGGTGAAAATGGTCGTGCCGACATTCGGCAGCTTGCTGGTGATCATCGGAAGCCCCTGCAGGTGAGCCCCAAGTTTTAAGCTGCCGACCGCATCGGGTCAAGGCACAAACCGTCGCGCACAAAAAAGGGCTCATCAAGAGCCCTTTTTGCGAGGTCGGAATCAGCGCTTGTCGCGGCGCTTCTTGTCGGCCTTTTTGTGGTGAGTCATCAAACGACGCTTCTTGTTCACCTGACGGTCAGTCAGTGTGTTCTTGTTGCCTTCGTATGGGTTCTCGCCACCCTTGAACTCGATACGGATCGGCGTACCGACCAGTTTCAAGACACGGCGGTAGGTGTTTTCCAGGTAACGCACATAGGACTTCGGCACCTTCTCGATCTGGTTACCGTGGATCACGATAATCGGCGGGTTGGCACCACCCAAGTGGGCGTAACGCAGTTTGATCCGGCGGTTGTTGACCATCGGCGGCGCGTGCTCGCCAACGGCATCTTCCAGGATCTGGGTCAGGCGGTTGGTCGGCCAGCGGGTGACGGCAGACTTGAACGAGTTCTGTACGGACGCGTAGAGGTTGCCCACACCGGTGCCGTGCAGTGCCGAGATAAAGTGGATATCGGCGAACTCGACGAAGAACAACCGACGCTGCAGCTCAATCTTGACGAAATCGCGCTCGCTCGGCGTCATGCCGTCCCACTTGTTGATCGCGATCACCAGTGCCCGACCGGCCTCCAGGGCGAAGCCCAGCAGGTTGAGGTCGTGGTCCACCACGCCTTCGCGGGCGTCCATCACGAAGATCACCACGTTGGCGTCTTTGATCGCTTGCAGGGTTTTCACCACCGAGAACTTTTCAACTTCCTCGTGGATCTTGCCGCGCTTGCGCACACCGGCGGTGTCGATCAGCGTGTACTTTTCCTCGTTACGTTCGAACGGGATGTAGATGCTGTCGCGGGTGGTGCCGGGTTGGTCGTAGACGATGACCCGGTCTTCACCGAGCATACGGTTGACCAGCGTGGACTTACCAACGTTTGGACGGCCGATGATGGCGATCTTGATACCGTCTTTTTCACTCGGGCCTGGAATGCGCTTGGCTTCCTCACCTTCGGCGACGATCTCTTCCTCACCCTCTTCTTCCTCGGCGTTATCCTTCGGAAAGCTGCTGAGGGCAATTTCCAACATCTGGGTAATGCCACGACCGTGGGCACCGGCGATCGGGATCGCATCGCCCAGGCCCATCGGGCTGAATTCGGCACGGGCCAGTTCAGGATCGATGTTGTCGATCTTGTTGGCGACCACGTAGGAACGCTTGTTGCGCTTGCGCAGGTGCTCGCCAATCATCTGGTCGGCGGCGGTATAGCCTGCACGGGCGTCCACCAGGAACAACACGACATCGGCTTCTTCAATGGCCAGCAGCGACTGCTCGGCCATCTTTTCGTCCATGCCATGCTCATCACCGGAGATACCACCGGTGTCGACAATAATGTAGGAGCGCCCTTGCCACTTTGCCTCACCGTATTGGCGATCACGGGTCAGACCGGACAAGTCGCCGACGATGGCGTCGCGAGTCCTGGTCAGGCGGTTGAACAAGGTGGACTTGCCGACGTTAGGTCGGCCCACCAGGGCGATTACGGGAACCATGCGGCTCTCCACTTCGTTATTTCAGAAAATACAAAAGCCGCTGCAAGGCAGCGGCTGGTGCTCGGGGCAGCATCGTCAGATGCCGCATGCCCCGCCGAAGCGGGGCCGCCTGGGTGTTACCCCAAGCATAGTTCTTACTTGATGGTCAGGGCTTCCAGCTTGCCGCTGTTGCCATACACATAAAGCATGTTACCCACGACCAGCGGACGCGCACGCAGGCCGTCGCTGTCGATACGCTCGCGACCCACGAAGCGACCGTCTACCTGGCTCAACAGGTGCAGGTAGCCTTCGAAGTCACCCACGGCGACGTAGCTGGAGAACACTTCCGGTGCCGACAGTTGACGGCGGGCCAGAGAGTCGTTGCTCCACAGCGCGGTCGTGGAACGTTCGTCGACACTTTCAACGGTACCGGACGCCAGGCTGACGTAGACGCTGCCAAACCCTTGGGCGACACCGGCGTAGCTGGAAGCATCACGCTGCCAGTTCACACGGCCGCTCTGCAGGTCCAGTGCCGCAACACGGCCCTGGTAAGTGGCGACGTAGAGGGTTTCACCGGACAGCAGCAAGCCACCGTCGATGTCCACTACGCGGTCCAGTTCGGAACGGCCTTGCGGGATGGCCACACGGGTTTCCCAGGCCGGCACGCCGTTCTGGGTATCCAGCGCGACCACTTTACCGGTCGACAGGCCTGCAACGGCCAGATTGTTGGTCACAATCGGACCACTGGTACCGCGCAGCGTCAGCACCGCTGGGGTGCTGTCATACAACCAGCGCTGTTCGCCAGTGCTGGCGTCGAGGCCGATCACACGGTCGTCCTGGGTTTGCACCACGACGATATCGCCGTTGGTGGCAGGCGGTGCGAGTACTTCACTGGTCACGCGGGCGCGCCATTTCTCTTCACCGGTGCTGGAATCCAGGGCTACGACTTCGCCTTTCAGCGTGCCGAGCATGACCATGCCGTAACCCACGCCTACGGCGCCGGAAACTGGCAATTCGAGGTCTTTCTTCCACTTGACGTCGCCGTTCATGCGATCCATGGAGATCACCACGCCGGTGACATCAGCGGCCACAATGTTGTCACCGTCGATTGCCGGTACCAGCATGTTGTAGGTTTCGCCCTGACCGTCACCGATGGAGCGACTCCACTGCTTTTGCAGGACCACTTCTTCCTTGAAGCTGGTCAGCTCCGCAGGCGGCAGTTCTTTTTTACTGTTGCTGCTGCAACCCGCGGCCAGAACGGCCAGAGCCAGCAATGCTGCATGTTTCCAACGGATCACGTCACGCATCCCCTTTGGCCAAGTCGTCCAGCTTGATTTGTAAGCCACCGACCGCCGCTTCATCAGACAGCGCCGCCTTGGCTTTTTGGTACGCAGCATTGGCTTCGTCGGTACGACCCAATTGGACCAACAGGTCGCCCTTGAGCTCTTCGCGAGTGGCTACAAATGCCTTGTCAGCATCGCCGTCGAGCAGTTTGAGTGCTTCGTCAGCCTTGTTCTGTGCCGCCAGGACCTGAGCCAGGCGCTGACGTGCGATTTCACCCAGGGTTGGGTTGGTCGGTTTGTCGGCGATGGCCTTCAGCTCTGCGGCGGCGTCATCCAGCTTGCCGGTGTCTACCGCGACTTTCGCGACGAACAGGCTGCCGTATTGGGCGTAGGTGCTACCGCCGAATTCGTTCTTCAGCTTGCCGGCCAGGTCTGCAACCTGCGCAGGATCAGGCTTGCCGTCCGGCGTCAGGGTGGTTTCCAGCAATTGCTGATAGACGATCGAGGCGCCTTGGGACTGGTTGGCCTGATACTTGGTCCAGGCTTGCCAGCCGAACACCACCACTAAAGCCAGCAGGCCGCCAGTAACCAGGGGCTTGCCGTTACGCTGCCACCAGTCCTTGAACTCGGCCAGTTGCTCATCATCAGTACTCGACACCCCAATACTCCTTAATCGCTAAATTCGGCTGTTCGACAGCTTCAACCCTGCACGACGCAGGTGGCCAAGTGCGCAGCGAGCGCATCAAAGGCAATGTTCTGTTGCTCGCCCTGGCCACGCAGGGGTTTGAAACCTATCACTTGCTGGGCCAGCTCGTCATCGCCAAGGATCAATGCATACAGCGCACCGCTCTTGTCGGCCTTCTTGAACTGGCTCTTGAAGCTGCCGGCGCCGGCATTGACTTGCAGGCGCAGGTTTGGCAGTTGGTCGCGGACCTTTTCGCTCAGGGCCAGGGCAGCCAGTTCGGCGGCCTCGCCAAAGGCGCACAGGTACACGTCCACCTGACGGGAGATCTCTTCCGGGACCTTCTCCAGGGTTTCCAGCAGCAGGATCAGCCGCTCGATGCCCATGGCGAAGCCCACACCGGTGGTCGGTTTGCCGCCCATCTGCTCGACCAGGCCGTCGTAACGACCACCGGCACACACGGTGCCCTGGGCGCCGAGTTTGTCGGTGACCCACTCGAACACGGTCTTGCTGTAATAATCGAGGCCGCGCACCAGTTTGGTGTTGATTTCGAACGGAATACCGGCCGCCTCCAGACGAGCCTTGAGGCCCTCGAAGTGGATACGGGACTCGTCGTCCAGGTAATCGGCCATTTTCGGCGCATTGACCAGCACGGCCTGGGTGTCGGCGTTCTTGGTATCGAGGACGCGCAACGGGTTGGTCTTCAGACGGCGCTGGCTGTCTTCGTCCAACTTGTCCAGGTGGGCCGACAGGTATTCGACCAGGGCCACTTTATAGCGGCCGCGGGATTCGCTGGTACCCAGGCTGTTGAGTTCAAGCTTGACCGCGTCGCGGATACCCAGCAGGCCCCACAGGCGCCAGGTCAGCACGATCAGCTCGGCGTCGATGTCCGGGCCGTCGATGTTGAACACTTCCAGGCCGATCTGGTGAAACTGGCGATAACGGCCTTTCTGGGGGCGTTCGTGACGAAACATCGGGCCGATGTACCACAACTTTTGCGGCTGGCCAGCACCGGTGAGGCCATGCTCAAGCACGGCGCGCACGCACGCGGCAGTGCCTTCCGGACGCAGGGTCAGGGAGTCGCCGTTGCGGTCTTCAAAGGTGTACATCTCTTTTTCGACGATGTCAGTCACTTCACCGATGGAGCGTTTGAACAGCTCGGTGAACTCGACAATCGGCATGCGGATCTGCTTATAACCGTAGTTATCCAGCAGGCGCGCGACAGTGCCCTCGAAATAGCGCCACAGCGGCGTCTGTTCCGGCAGGATGTCGTTCATGCCACGAATGGCTTGCAAAGACTTGCTCACATCAAATCCTTAAATTCGTTCTTAGCCGCGCGCGATCAGCGCTGCGTCAGCCGCGACCTTCTCGGCCGCTTTCTCGCGGATCAGCTTTTCCAGCTCATCCACCAGATTGTCATTCGTCAACTTCTGCGACGGCTTGCCGTCGATGTAGATCAGGTTCGGCGTACCACCGGTCAGGCCCACATGGGCTTCTTTGGCTTCGCCCGGCCCGTTGACCACACAACCGATAACCGCAACATCCAGCGGCACCAGCAGGTCTTCAAGGCGCAACTCCAAGTCGTTCATGGTTTTCACCACGTCGAAGTTCTGCCGCGAGCAGCTCGGGCAGGCAATGAAATTGATGCCACGGGAACGCAAACGCAGGGACTTGAGGATGTCGTAACCGACTTTCACTTCCTCTACAGGGTCTGCCGCCAGCGAGATGCGGATAGTATCGCCAATTCCTTCGGCGAGCAGCATACCGAGACCCACCGCAGATTTCACTGTGCCTGAGCGTAAACCGCCCGCTTCAGTGATACCCAGGTGCAACGGCTGCACGATTTCCTTGGCCAGCAGGCGGTAGGCTTCTACTGCCATGAACACGTCGGAGGCCTTTACGCTGACCTTGAAGTCCTGGAAATTCAGGCGTTCAAGGTGTTCAACGTGGCGCAGCGCCGATTCAACCAGCGCTGCCGGCGTCGGCTCGCCGTATTTCTTTTGCAGGTCTTTTTCCAGCGAACCGGCGTTGACGCCGATACGGATTGGAATGCCACGGTCGCGGGCCGCGTCCACCACCGCACGCACACGGTCTTCACGACCGATGTTGCCCGGATTGATACGCAGGCAGTCCACACCCAGTTCGGCCACACGCAACGCGATCTTGTAGTCGAAGTGAATGTCGGCAACCAACGGCACCTTGACCAGTTGCTTGATGCGACCAAAAGCTTCGGCAGCGTCCATGTCCGGCACGGACACGCGCACGATGTCCACGCCCGCAGCTTCCAGACGGTTGATCTGGGCAACGGTGGCGGCCACGTCATTGGTGTCGCTGTTGGTCATGCTCTGGACCGCGATGGGGGCATCGCCCCCCACCGGCACCGAGCCGACCCAGATCTTGCGCGATACGCGACGTTTGATTGGAGATTCGCCGTGCATGACTATTGTCCCAACTTCAGGCGAGCAGTTTCGCCGGTGGTGAACGGCGCTACGTCCACAGGCTGGCCGTTGTAGGCCACTTGCGCGCCACGGGCAAAACCCAGACGCAGCGTCAAAGGAGGCTTGCCGCCCTGGTCAAGCGTATCTCCCTTACGCTTCAGACCGCTAAACAGCACTTTGCCATTGCCATCGGTGACCTGCGTCCAGCAGTCAGCGATGAAGGTGATCTGTACACGACCATCACCGGCGATCAACGCTGGTGCGGTGGGCGGCGAAATAGCAGGCGCTACCGGAGCGGCGGGAGCCGGCGTCGCTGGCGTCTGCACGGGAGTTGCCGGTGTCTGGGCAACCGGAGCAGCCGGCGTCGCGGGAGTCGGTGCGGCAGCGGTCGCGGCTGGCGCGGTTTCCGGTGCTGCTGGCTGCTCGGTGGCAACCGGTGCTTCAGGCAAGGCCTGGCCTTCGGCAACGGCCTGGTCTTCCGGCTCGTCCAGCGGATGAATCTGAGTGGTGCCGTCGGCGCTTTCGACTTCGACGTGCTCCATGGCGTTGCTGGTCAGGTCCTTGGTACGTTGGGAGGCCTGGTCCTGCCACCAGACGAAACCGCCACCGATGACCGCGATCAGCAGCAACAGGCTGACAATACGCAAAATCGTGTGGGAAACCCGTACAGGCTCTTCGATGCGACCCAGGCCGTGCACGTTGCTGCCCTGGGAGTCGGTGCCGGTGAACTGGTCGAATTCCTGGACCAGTATGGCCTGGTCGATACCCAGCAATTTGGCATAGGCGCGGATATAGCCACGGGCAAAGGTGTGCCCAGGCAGCTTATCGAACGCGCCAGCTTCCAGATTGCCCAGGGACGTCGTGGTCAGATTGAGCTTGAGGGCCACTTCCGCCAGCGACCAACCATTGCTTTCACGGGCCTGACGCAAGGTGTCGCCTGGGTTTACGCGATTAGCTGCTACAACTTCCGGGTGCGCCGCTTTCATCATTGCTCCGACAGGTATTGCTGATATTCCGGCGTACCGGGATAGAGTCGTTCGAGTTGCTGGCCAAAACGTGCGGCCGTGTCGCGTTCTTCATGAACCGTCGCCAAGCGCACGCCGAGCAATAGACTACGTGCATTTTGCCCGCTGAGCAGGCTAAAGCGCTCGTAATAGTCACGTGCCGGCACATAATGCCTGTCTTCGTAGGACAACTCAGCCATTTCAAGCAATGCCCGAGGCTGGCGACCGTTCAAATGCAGGGCTTTTTCCAGGTGCTGGCGAGCGCTGTCACGCTGGCCGAGGCGCATCGAGGTAACCCCAAGGTTCTCGAACACCCTCGAACGCTCAGGATAGAGGGTATCAGTGCTGGCTTGCTGGAAATAAAGGGCGGCCTGGTCATAACGTGTCTGCTCGAACAGGAAGCTGCCGTAATTGTTCAGCAGCCGTGGGTCGGCAGGACGGGCAGCCAGGGCCTTATGGAAATACTGTTCGGCCAGTTCCGGCTCGGCCTGGGCCTGGAACACCAGGGCCAGTGCGCCATTGGCATCGGGATCGTCGCTGTCCAGCTCAAGCGCTTTCTTCAACGGCACCTTGGCGTGCTCGCTCATGCCTTGTTGCAGGTAACCCAAGCCCAGCTGCACATAGGCAACCCGCGCCTCCTCACGGCCTTTACCGGTTTGCAAAGGGCTCTCATGACCCGATGAAACACAACCGGCCGCGAGACCGGTAACAAGCAAAAGCAGCGCAAGGCGCAATGGCATAGAGATCCTCTCTCAGATTCGATTCACAGCGATCAGCGGTAAATCGTCGGCGGCGCTCACTTCGCGTCCGGCGATATAACGTTCGCTGCGGCGGGTACGGTCCATCACCTGCCCTACCAATTGGCCACAGGCGGCGTCGATGTCTTCACCACGGGTGGTGCGCACGGTCACGTTGTAGCCAGCCTGGTGCAGTTGATCCTGGAAACGGCGGATGGCGTTGTTGCTCGGCCGCTCGTAGCCAGAATGTGGAAACGGGTTAAACGGGATCAGGTTGATCTTGCACGGCGTGTCCTTGAGCAACTCGATCATCTCGACCGCGTGCTCGACCTTGTCGTTGATGTCCTTGAGCAAGGTGTACTCAATGGTCAACACACGTTTTTCGCCCAAGGTCGCCATGTAACGCTGGCAAGATTCGAGCAGCATCTTAAGCGGATACTTCTTGTTGATTGGCACCAATTGGTTACGCAATGCGTCATTGGGTGCGTGCAGCGACAACGCCAGGGAGACGTCGATATGCTTGGCCAGCTCATCGATCATCGGTACCACGCCGGAGGTCGACAGGGTAACGCGGCGCTTGGAAATGCCGTAGCCCAGGTCGTCCATCATCAGGTGCATGGCCGAAATGACGTTGTCGAAGTTCAGCAGCGGCTCACCCATGCCCATCATCACCACGTTGGTGATGGCACGGTCGACGGTCGCCGGGACGCTGCCAAAGGATTTGTTGGCAATCCACACCTGGCCGATCACTTCAGCGGCGGTGAGGTTGCTATTGAAGCCTTGCTTGCCGGTGGAGCAGAAACTGCAGTCCAGGGCACAGCCTGCCTGGGACGAAACGCACAAGGTACCGCGCTTGCCCTGGGGAATGTACACGGTCTCGACGCAGCTGCCGGACGCCACGCGCACCACCCATTTGCGGGTGCCGTCGCTGGAGATGTCCTCGCTGACCACTTCGGGACCACGGACCTCAGCAATGGCCTTGAGCTTGTCGCGCAGGGCCTTGCTGACGTTCGTCATGGCGTCGAAATCGTCGACGCCAAAGTGGTGAATCCATTTCATTACCTGACCGGCACGGAAACGCTTCTCCCCGATTGAGTCGAAGAATTTCTCCATTTCCGGCTGGGTCAGACCCAGCAGGTTGGTTTTTACAGTCGATGTCGTCATGGATTCACCCTCACTCTTTAAGCCGATGCTTAGCGAGCGGTTACTTCAGTAGCTGCGAAGAAGTACGAGATTTCGCGAGCAGCAGCGGCTTCGGAGTCCGAACCGTGTACAGCGTTGGCGTCGATGGACTCAGCGAAGTCAGCACGGATGGTGCCGGCAGCAGCTTCTTTAGGGTTGGTAGCGCCCATCAGCTCACGGTTCAGAGCGATAGCGTTTTCACCTTCCAGAACCTGAACAACAACAGGACCGGAGATCATGAAGGCAACCAGGTCGCCGAAGAAGCCACGAGCGCTGTGCTCAGCGTAGAAGCCTTCAGCTTCAGCCTTGGACAGTTGCTTGAGTTTCGAAGCTACAACCTTCAGGCCGGCTTTTTCGAAACGAGTGGTGATCTCGCCGATGACGTTTTTTGCAACAGCGTCAGGCTTGATGATGGAGAAAGTACGTTGAACAGCCATGGTGTAACTCCAGAAACGGTAATTTACGAAAAATTAAACCCGCGAATTATACGCGGGTTATTGGGTATTGCCTAACTGCGTAAAGGGAGGCGTCAGTCCTGTTCTTCTTTCCAGGCAGTCTGGATAGCTTCCAGAACCTTCTCACCGCCGCGATCACGCTCATCTTCGAACCCCGGCAGTGCCATGACCATGTCACGCAAAGCTACAAAGTTCAGGGAGTACGGATCCAGATCGGGGTTGGCATCGGCCAACAGGATAGCGATCTCTTGTACATCAACCCATTTAAGACTCATGACACTTCCTTGAATCAATGCGGCGCTTCGGCAGCATGGTTGAGGGAATACTTCGGAATTTCGACGGTGATGTCTTCAGTCCCGACGATAGCCTGGCAGGTCAGGCGCGAAGTTGCTTCCAGGCCCCAGGCTCTATCAAGATAGTCTTCTTCCAGCTCATCGGCTTCGTTGAGCGAGTTGAAGCCCTCACGAATCACGCAGTGGCACGTGGTGCAAGCGCACACACCGCCGCAGGCGCTTTCGATCTCGATATGGTTGTCATGGGCAACTTCGAGGATGGACTTGCCGGTCTCAGCCTCCACGACCATACCGTCCGGGCAGTGCTCGGCGTGTGGCAGAAAAATGACCTGCGGCATTGATTATTCCTCGATTTCATTCAGGTTGCGCCCGGCCAGTGCGGCTTTCACCGTCTGATCCATGCGGCGGGCGGCAAAGGCATCAGTCACCTGCGACAAGCGCTTGGTCTGTTGCTCGATGGCATAGCCATCATTGCCTTTCATCAGTTCGGCCAGTTCCTGCATCTGCAGGTCGATGACCATGCGCTCTTCGGCGTCCAGCAGGCGCTCGCCGTCAGCATCCAAGGCGCCCTGCACCGCTTCGAGCAGGCGCTGGGCATCCACTTGCTGCTCACGCAACACGCGGGCGACCTTGTCGTCACTGGCATACTGGAACGAGTCCTTGAGCATCTTGGCAATTTCGCCGTCGGTCAGCCCGTACGACGGCTTGACCTGGATGCTGGCTTCTACGCCGGACGCCAATTCACGGGCGGCCACGCTGAGCAGGCCATCGGCATCCACCTGGTACGTCACACGAATCTTCGCCGCACCCGCCACCATCGCCGGAATGCCGCGCAATTCGAAGCGCGCCAGGGAGCGGCAATCGCTGATCAGCTCACGCTCGCCTTGCAGCACATGAATCATCATGGCCGTCTGGCCATCTTTATACGTGGTGAAATCCTGGGCGCGGGCGACGGGGATGGTGGTGTTGCGTGGAATCACCTTCTCCATCAGGCCGCCCATGGTTTCCAGGCCCAGAGACAGTGGAATCACGTCGAGTAGCAGTAATTCGCCACCATCACGCTTGTTACCGGCCAGGGTATCGGCCTGGATCGCGGCGCCGATGGCAACCACCTGGTCCGGGTCGATTTCAGTCAGTGGCTGGCGGCCAAAGGCTTCGGCGACAGCCTCACGCACGCGTGGCACGCGAGTGGAACCACCGACCATGACCACGGCACCGACGTCTTCCAGCTCGATACCAGAATCACGCACGGCACGGCGGCAGGCTTTCAGGCTGCGGGCGACCATCGGTTCGATCAACGCATCGAAGGCTTCACGGGTCAGCTGAGCTGACCAGGTGCCGTAGGACACTTCAACAGTTGCAGCATCTGTCAGCGCCTCTTTGGCGGCGCAGGCGGTTTGCAGCAGGTTGCGCTGCTCGCCCGGGTCCAGGTCGGCGGACAAACCGGCGCTGCTGATGATCCAGCCCGCGATGGCGTGATCGAAGTCATCGCCACCCAGGGCGCTGTCGCCACCGGTCGCGAGCACTTCAAAGACACCGCCAGTCAGGCGCAGTATCGAAATATCAAAGGTACCGCCGCCCAGGTCGTAAATAGCGACCAGGCCTTCTGCGTGCTGATCGAGGCCATAAGCCACGGCCGCCGCAGTGGGCTCGTTGAGCAGGCGCAGCACATTCAGGCCGGCGAGTTTCGCCGCGTCCTTGGTGGCCTGGCGCTGAGCGTCATCGAAATAAGCCGGAACGGTGATGACTGCACCCACCAGTTCGCCGCCCAGGGTTTTTTCCGCGCGCTGGCGCAGCACCTTGAGGATATCGGCCGACACTTCCACCGGGCTTTTCGGGCCCTGGACGGTGTCGATGAACGGCATATGGGACTCACCGCCGACGAAGCGGTACGGCAGTTGGTCGCCCAATTGCTTGACGTCGGACAAACCACGACCCATCAAGCGCTTGACCGACAGCACGGTGTTCAACGGATCGGTAGACGCCGCCAACTTGGCCGACTCACCGACTTCGGTGCGATCGGCGTGATAACGCACGGCAGACGGCAGGATGACCTGGCCATCGGCATCGGGCAACGGCTCGGACAGGCCGCTGCGCAAGGCAGCAACCAGGGAATTGGTGGTGCCCAGGTCAATCCCGACCGCCAGGCGACGCTGGTGCGGTTGAGGGCTTTGGCCGGGTTCGGCGATTTGCAGTAGGGCCATGGTAATCAGGTCTTATCTGTCTATCAGGCGTGCATCACGGGCAGCACACTGGGTTAATCGTCGAGGCGCTCTTCTAGCTGGCGCACTTCGTAGGTGAGCTTGTCGAGGAACTGCATGCGCCGCATCAGGCGTTCGGCCTGTTCACGTTGCGCTGCATCATCCCAACAGGCTGCGAAGCTTTCGTTGAGCTCATCCTGGGCCGCTTTCAGGCGACGCTTGAAGACAGCGACGCCCGCAAGATCAGCTTCGTCCTGCAACTCTTCAAGCTCTTCGCGCCACTGCATCTGCTGCATCAGGAAATCCGGGTCGTGCACCGTGACTTCAAGGGGCAGCTCGCCACCGTTCATCGCGAGCAGGTAACGCGCGCGCTTCGGGGGACTTTTGAGGGTCTGATAGGCTTCGTTGAGGCTGGCCGATTGCTCCAGCGCCCGGCGTTGCTCACGCTCGGAAGCGTCAGCGAAGCGGTCTGGATGCACGCCACGCGCCAGTTCTCGGTAACGCGTGGCAAGCTGCTCAAGGTCCAGCCGAAAGCTCGGCTGCAGCTCGAATAAAGCGAAATGACAAGGAGTACCCACGAATAGCCTCAGATGTTGAAGCTTTCGCCGCAGCCACATTCACCGCGCACGTTGGGGTTGTTGAACTTGAAGCCTTCGTTCAACCCTTCCTTGACGAAATCGAGTTCGGTGCCGTCCAGGTAGGTCAGGCTCTTAGGGTCGATGATCACTTTCTCGCCGTGACTTTCGAACACCTGGTCTTCCGCAACCACCTCGTCGACAAACTCCAGCACGTAGGCAAGGCCGGAACAGCCTGTGGTGCGAACACCCAGACGAATCCCCTCACCTTTACCGCGCCCATTCAGGGAGCGGCGAATGTGCTGTGCAGCCGCTTCTGTCATGCTGATAGCCATCGTTGACTCCTTACTCGTCGCCAAATGCTTAGATCAAGCCTTTCTTCTGCTTGTAGTCGCGAACGGCCGCCTTGATGGCGTCTTCAGCGAGTACCGAGCAGTGGATTTTCACTGGCGGCAGGGCCAGCTCTTCGGCCAGCTGGGTGTTGCTGATGGTGACAGCCTCATCCAGGGTCTTGCCTTTCATCCATTCGGTCGCCAGGGAGCTGGAGGCGATAGCGGAACCGCAGCCGTAGGTCTTGAACTTGGCATCTTCGATAACGCCGTTGTCGTTGACCTTGATCTGCAGGCGCATCACATCGCCGCACGCCGGAGCGCCAACCATGCCGGTGCCGACATCTGGGTCTTCCGCGTCCATCTTGCCGACGTTACGCGGGTTTTCGTAGTGGTCGATGACCTTTTCGCTGTAAGCCATGGTACTGAATCCTCACTCATCAGGGCCGCTCTGGAACCCTGTAGAAACGCCTGCGTTTTCCGCCACGTTCCTACAGAGCTGGGGTGGCGGCTTCTATAGTTAGTGTGCCGCCCACTCGATCTTGGAAATATCGACGCCGTCTTTGTACATGTCCCACAGCGGCGACAGAACGCGCAGCTTGTTGACGGCTTCGCAGACTTTCTGCGCGGCGTAGTCGACTTGTTCTTCGGTGGTGAAGCGGCCGAACGTAAAGCGGATCGAGCTGTGTGCCAATTCGTCGTTGCGGCCCAGGGCGCGCAGCACATACGAAGGCTCAAGGGACGCCGAGGTACAGGCCGAACCGGACGAAACCGCCAGGTCCTTGAGTGCCATGATCAGCGACTCGCCTTCGACGTAGTTGAAGCTCAAATTAAGGTTGTGCGGTACACGGGCGGTCATGCTGCCGTTGATGTACAGCTCCTCAAGGTTCTCGACCTGCTTGTAGAAGCGATCACTCAGGGCCTTGATGCGCACGTTTTCGGCAGCCATGTCTTCCTTGGCTACACGGAAGGCTTCGCCCATGCCGACGATCTGGTGGGTCGCCAGGGTGCCTGAACGCATGCCGCGCTCGTGACCGCCGCCGTGCATGGTGGCTTCGATGCGCACGCGTGGCTTGCGGCTCACGTACAGGGCGCCAATGCCTTTAGGGCCGTAGGTCTTGTGGGCAGAGAACGACATCAGGTCGACCTTCAGTTTCGACAGGTCGATATCGACCTTACCGGTGGACTGAGCAGCGTCGACGTGCAGCAGGATACCCTTCGAGCGAGTCAGCTCGCCGATGGCCGCGATGTCGTTGATGGTGCCGATTTCGTTGTTCACGTGGATCACGGAAACCAGGATGGTGTCTTCACGCAGCGCGGCTTCGATCATGGCCGGGGTGACGATACCGTCGGTGGTTGGCTCGAGGTAGGTGACCTCGAAACCTTCACGCTCCAGTTGGCGCATGGTGTCGAGGACAGCCTTGTGCTCAATCTTGGTGGTGATCAGGTGTTTGCCTTTGGTCGCGTAGAAATGCGCCGCGCCCTTGATAGCCAGGTTGTCGGACTCGGTGGCACCGGAGGTCCAGACGATTTCACGCGGATCGGCGTTGACCAGGTCAGCGACTTGGCGACGCGCGTTCTCGACCGCTTCCTCGGCTTTCCAGCCGAATACGTGGGAACGGGAGGCTGGGTTGCCGAAGTTTCCGTCAACCAGCAGGCATTCGCTCATCTTTTGCGCGACACGCGGATCAACCGGGGTGGTCGCTGAGTAATCAAGGTAAATCGGCAATTTCATGGACTTTCTCCTAAATCAGGCTGGCTGGCGTGCCGTTAGCTCTGCGGCTGTTACTCGACGGCGGACGCTTCGATCTTGTCCAGACGCGGCGCCTTGGTATTGCAACGGCGCTGGTCCTGACGCTGGGCTACTTCTTGCACCTCACGGCGAGTCACAAGATCAGCCAAGCTGATACCACTCAAAAACTCATGGATCTGCAGGCTCAAGTCACACCACAGGTGGTGTGTCAGGCAGGTGTCGCCGGCGTGGCAATCACCCAGGCCCTGGCATTTGGTGGCGTCGACGGATTCGTTGACCGCGTCGATCACCTGAGCGACCTGGATACCCTGCATGTCGCGGGACAACTGGTAACCACCGCCTGGCCCGCGCACACTGGAAACCAGGTTGCTACGGCGCAATTTGGCGAACAACTGTTCGAGGTAGGACAGGGAAATGCCTTGGCGCTCAGAGATATCGGCCAGGGACACCGGCCCAGTTTGCGCGTGCAAAGCCAGGTCGAGCATGGCAGTCACCGCGTATCGGCCTTTTGTAGTCAGTCTCATGGACAAGTACCAAGGTGTTTCAGAATGGGAGCAAGTATGCGATTCCCGAGTATTTAAGTCAACTATAAGACCTAGTACTTTAGTCAGGATTACCCGTAAAAAGGGCGCGCGAATCATAGCAGGATGGGGTGAGCACGAACAGCAGGAACAGGGCCAGGCAGAAATCGAGAGCAAAATGTGGGAGGGGGCTTGCCCCCCCGATGACAGCAGGTCAGCCAATAAATCCATGGCTGACAGACCGCTATCGGGGGCAAGCCCCCTCCCACAGGGAATCTCGGGTGATCCTCAGACCTCAGCCAGCCTTGGTGGCAGTTTCGCTCTTGATTTCGGCGAAGTCTTCTTCGCGCAACTCAGGCAGATCTTTCGCACAGTAGCTGCTGCCCAGCTCCTTCAGCGCGCCGCACATGCCGTCCAACTTGCCATCCACCGCCTGCAGATGGTCGAGCAATTGGCCAATGGCGCGTGCCACAGGGTCGGGCATGTCTTCGCTGACGCCGTAGGCATCGAAGCCGATCTTCTCGGCCATGGCCTTGCGCTTGGCTTCCTGCTCATCGCCGACTTCCGGCTTGACGATGATTCGGCCAGGAATACCCACCACAGTTGCGCCAGGCGGCACCGCCTTGGTCACCACGGCATTGGAGCCGACCTTGGCGCCCGCGCCGACGGTGAACGGGCCAAGCACCTTCGCGCCCGCCCCCACCACCACGCCATCACCCAAGGTTGGGTGGCGCTTACCTTTGTTCCAGCTGGTACCACCAAGCGTCACGCCCTGATAGAGGGTCACGTCATCGCCGATTTCAGCGGTCTCGCCAATCACGATGCCCATACCATGATCAATGAAGAAGCGGCGCCCCACCTTGGCCCCCGGATGAATCTCGATCCCGGTCAGCCACCGACCAAAGTTCGACACCAACCGAGCCAGCCATTTCCAACCCATGCCCCACAAGGCACCGGACAGCCGGTGAATCCAGATGGCGTGCATGCCCGGGTAGCACGTCAGCACTTCAAAGGCGTTGCGCGCCGCCGGGTCACGGTGGAAAACACTCTGGATATCTTCTCGCAAACGCTCGAACATTTTTAATCCTTCCGCTTAAGAAGCTCGCCACGGGCCGCTTTCTGGGTCTCCGTGAGGATGCCACGCAATATATTCATTTCCGCCCGGCTGACCGAGCTGCGTCCGTAAAGGCGACGCAGGCGCGCCATCAAGTGCCGTGGCTTTTCCGGATCGAGGAATTCGATGACCACCAGGGTTTGCTCCAGGTGCTCATAGAACCGCTCCAACTCATCCATGGTGGCCAACTCGCCACTTTTGGTCGACGCAACCTCTTCCTTCTCTACCTTGCTCGGCTGACCAGCAGCGGCCAGCCAGGCCATGCGCACTTCGTAAGTCAACACCTGCACCGCGGCCCCGAGGTTCAACGAACTGAACTCAGGGTCTGATGGGATGTGCACGTGGTAATGACATCGCTGCAGCTCTTCATTGGTCAGGCCGGAATCTTCACGGCCAAAGACCAAGGCGATTTCAGCGCCGCCCGCGGCCTCCTCGACCACTTTGGTTCCGCATTCACGCGGATCGAGCAGCGGCCAGGGGATGCGACGGTCGCGGGCGCTGGTGCCGAGCACCAGATTGCAGCCGACCAAGGCGTCCTCCAAGGTGGCGACGACCTGGGCCTTTTCGAGGAGGTCATTGGCGCCGGACGCACGGGCATCGGCCTCGTGGTGCGGGAACACGCGCGGTTCGACCAGCACCAGGCGCGTCAGCCCCATGTTTTTCATGGCTCGCGCCGCCCCGCCGATGTTGCCGGGATGACTGGTATTGACCAAGACGACACGAATGTTTTGCAGCAAGGGAGGCGCTCTCGGACACGGGAAAGGGGAGCAAATCTTACAGAACAGCCTAAGGTTATGCCATGAAAGCTAACGTCGTCCTTCACCTGAAGAAAGTTTCTGCTAGAATGCCCGGCTTTCTTTAACAACCTTAGGTGACACATCCATGCAGCCCATGCTGAATATCGCGCTGCGCGCCGCCCGCAGCGCCAGTGAATTGATCTTCCGCTCCATCGAGCGCCTGGATACCATCAAGGTCGACGAAAAAGACGCCAAGGATTATGTATCCGAGGTGGATCGCGCCGCCGAACAGAAAATCATCGACGCTCTGCGCAAGGCCTACCCTACCCACGGCATCCTCGGCGAAGAAACCGGCCTGCACAAAGGCAGCGGCGAAGGCGAAGACTACCTGTGGATCATCGACCCACTGGATGGCACCACCAACTTCCTGCGCGGCATCCCGCACTTTGCCGTGAGCATCGCGTGCAAATACCGTGGTCGCCTGGAACACGCCGTTGTTCTCGACCCAGTCCGCCAGGAAGAATTCACCGCCAGCCGTGGCCGTGGCGCACAGCTCAATGGTCGTCGCCTGCGCGTAAGTGGCCGCACCAGCCTGGACGGCGCCCTGCTGGGTACTGGCTTCCCGTTCCGTGATGACCAGATGGACAACCTGGAAAACTACCTGGGCATGTTCCGCGCCCTGGTTGGCCAGACCGCCGGCATCCGCCGCGCTGGCGCAGCAAGCCTGGACCTGGCTTACGTTGCCGCCGGTCGCTTTGATGCCTTCTGGGAGTCGGGCCTGTCCGAGTGGGACATGGCTGCAGGCGCCCTGCTGATCCAGGAAGCAGGCGGCCTGGTGAGCGACTTCACCGGCGGTCACGACTTCCTTGAGAAAGGCCACGTGGTTGCCGGCAACACCAAATGCTTCAAGGCAGTCCTGACGGCGATCCAGCCGCACCTGCCGGCCTCGCTGAAGCGCTAAGCGGGCGAGCACAAAAAAAGCACCCCTCGGGGTGCTTTTTTTGTGCCTGCAGAACCGGTTATTGCTGGTTCTGACCCAGGATCAGACGACCTTCTTTGTCGACTGGAATCTGGCTGCCAGGGTCGCGCTCCATACGCACGGAACCTTCCTTACCGTCCAGGTTGTAACGCACGTCGTACCCAACAACCTTGTCGCTGATGTCATTGACGGTGTTACAACGGGTTTGCGTAGTGGTGTAGGTATCGCGGTTCTGCATACCCTCTTGAACCTTGTTACCGGCGTAGCCACCACCGACCGCACCGGCCACGGTGGCCAGCTTCTTACCATTACCACCACCGATCTGGTTACCCAGCAAGCCACCCGCCAGGGCGCCTACAACGGTACCGGCGATTTGATGTTGATCCTGCACCGGACGCTGCCGGGTCACGGTGACGTCCTTGCAGACTTCACGGGGAGTCTTTATCTGGGTTTTAACCGGCTGCACCGCCAGCACTTGCGCATACTCAGGGCCGCTTTTTACCAGGCTGTAGGTGGCAACAGCACCCCCGGCAGTTACACCGACAGCACCCAATACCGCACCAACCAGCAACGACTTGTTCACGTTGAACCTCCTGACCATCACAAGCGGACCGAAACGTCCGCGCTATACCCAGCCTTGGAGCAAAAAAAAAGGCGCGAGTTCAATTCTCGCGCCTTTCTTGTCACAGCGATCAACAAGCGCCCATCAAGGGCGGTCGTCGACCTCCTTGCCAGTGCTGGCCGGAGGGATAAGGTCTTCGCTGTTGAGGTTCAGCCAGATCAGCACCACGTTGGCGATGTAGATCGACGAGTAGGTGCCCGCCAGAACGCCGATGAACAGCGCCAGGGAGAAGCCCCACAGGTTGTCGCCGCCGAAGATCATCAGCGCAGCGATCGCCAGCAAGGTGGAGATCGACGTCGCCATGGTCCGCAGCAGGGTCTGGGTGGTCGAAATGTTGATGTTCTCTATCAACGTCGCCTTGCGCAGCACACGGAAGTTCTCACGAACCCGGTCGAATACCACGATGGTGTCGTTGAGGGAGTAACCAATGATCGCCAGCACCGCCGCCAACACCGTCAGGTCGAAGGTAATCTGGAAGTACGCCAGGATGCCTACGGTCACGATCACGTCGTGGATCAGCGACACAATGGCGCCGACACCGAACTTCCACTGAAAGCGGAACGCCAGGTAGATCATGATGCCGACCAGCGCCATCAGCATGCCGAGGCCACCCTGGTCGCGCAGTTCTTCACCGACCTGCGGGCCTACGAACTCGACGCGCTTGACCGACGCAGGGTTGTCACCGCCGACCTTTTGCAAGGCCTCGGCTACCTGGTGACCCAGTTGCGGGTCTTCGCCCGGCATACGCACCAGCAGGTCGGTCGTTGCACCAAAGCTCTGCACGATGGCTTCGTGATAGCCGGCCTTGACCAGCTCGCTGCGCACCAGGGTGACGTCGGCCGGCTTCTCGTAGGTCAGCTCGATGAGCGTACCGCCGGTGAAGTCCAGACCGTAGTTCAGGCCCTTATGGAACCAGCTGAACAACGCCAGAACGGTAAGGAGCACGGTGACGCCGAACGCAACGTTGCGAACGCCCATGAAGTTGATTGTACGTAACATGGCAGCCCCTTAAATCCACAACTTCTTGAAGTCACGCCCGCCAAAGATCAGGTTGACCATTGCGCGGGTCACCATGATGGCCGTGAACATCGAGGTAAAGATACCGAGGGACATGGTCACCGCAAAACCTTTGACCGGGCCGGTACCCATGGCAAAGAGAATCCCGCCGACCAACAGAGTGGTCAGGTTGGAGTCAAGAATCGCGGTAAATGCCCGGCCGAAGCCTTCGTTGATTGCACGCTGCACGGTCATGCCCGCCGCGATCTCTTCACGAATCCGCGAGAAGATCAGTACGTTGGCGTCAACCGCCATACCCATGGTGAGTACGATACCGGCGATACCTGGCAGGGTCAGTGTAGCGCCCAGCAGCGACATCAAGGCCAGCAGCATCACCATGTTGCCCGCCAGGGCCACGGTGGCGATGACGCCGAAGAAGCGGTAGATGGCGATGATGAACAGCGACACGAACAACATGCCCCACAGCGCCGCATCGACGCCCTTGGTAATGTTGTCGGCACCCAGGCTCGGGCCGATGGTACGTTCTTCAGCGAAGTACATCGGTGCCGCCAGGCCACCGGCACGCAGCAGCAGCGCCAGTTCCGATGACTCGCCCTGGCCATTCAGGCCAGTGATACGGAATTGCGCACCCAGTGGCGACTGAATGGTCGCCAGGCTGATGATTTTCTTCTCTTCCTTGAAGGTCTGAACCGGTACGTCTTTCTCGACGCCGTTGACCATCTGCTTGGTGTAGGTGGTGATCGGGCGTTGCTCGATGAAGATCACCGCCATGCTGCGACCGACGTTGCTGCGCGTGGCGCGGCTCATCAGTTCACCACCATGACCATCCAGGCGGATGTTCACTTCAGGGGTGCCGTGCTCACCAAAACCAGCCTTGGCATCCGTCACCTGGTCACCGGTGATGATCAAGCCACGCTCGATCAACGCTGGAGGACGGTTGCCTTCGCGGAATTCGAACTCTTCGGCGGTGGCGCGGGTAGCACCCGGTTCAGCCGCCAGGCGGAACTCCAGGTTGGCGGTCTTGCCCAGGATACGCTTGGCTTCAGCGGTGTCCTGCACACCCGGCAGCTCAACCACGATGCGGTTGGCGCCCTGGCGCTGCACGATAGGCTCGGCCACACCCAGCTCGTTGACGCGGTTACGCACCGTGGTCAGGTTCTGCTTGATCGAGTATTCGCGGATTTCCGCGATCTTGGCCGGGCTCATCGCCAGACGCAGCACAGCCTGACCATTCAAGTCGGCCGGTACGATATCGAAATCGTTGAAGTTTTTGCGGATCAGCGCACGGGCCTGTTCGCGGGACGCTTCGTCAGAGAAGCCCAGCTGGATGGCACCATTGAGCTGCGGCAGGCTGCGATAACGCAGGCGCTCTTTACGCAGCAGGCTCTTCACGTCGCCTTCGTAGACTTTAAGACGTGCATCGAGAGCCTTGTCCATGTCGACTTCCAGCAGGAAGTGCACACCACCGGACAAGTCCAGACCCAGCTTCATCGGGTGCGCGCCAATGCTGCGCAACCATTGCGGCGTGGTCTGTGCCAGGTTGAGTGCGACAACGTAGTCGTCACCCATGACCTTGCGCACGACGTCTTTGGCCGGCAATTGGTCTTCTTGCTTGGTCAGGCGTAACAAGCCGCCCTTCGCACCAGCTGCCAATGTTGCCGCTTTAACCTGGATGCCCGCGTCGTTGAGCGCTTTGCTCGCGCGTTCCAGATCAGCCTGATTGACCTGCAGCGTAGTGCTGGCGCCAGAGATCTGGATCGCCGGGTCATCAGGATAGAGATTGGGAGCGGAATAAATAAAACCGATCGCCAGCACCGCCAGGATCAGTACGTATTTCCACAGAGGGTATTTGTTCAGCATCACGCCGCCCGCTTATAACGCGGGGCGCCTTGCGCGCCCCGTCGATTGGTAAAGGTTGTTACTTAGATCGCTTTGAGCGTGCCTTTAGGCAGCGTGGCGGCGATGGCGCCCTTCTGGAACTTCATTTCTACGGTGTCGGACACTTCCAGAACCACGAAAGCGTCGGAAACCTTGGTGATCTTGCCAGCGATGCCGCCGGTGGTCACAACTTCGTCACCTTTCTGCAGGCTGCCCAGCAGGTTCTTCTGCTCTTTGGCGCGCTTGGCCTGTGGACGCCAGATCATCAGGTAGAAGATGACCAGGAAACCGACCAGGAAAATCCACTCGAAACCACCACCCATAGGGCCGGCAGCAGCAGGCGCAGCGGCATCCGCCATGGCGTTAGAGATAAAAAAGCTCATTTAGCACTCCAGTTGCAAATAGTGAATCTTAGGGTCGGAAAACTCAGTCCAAGGGCGGCACAGGGAGCCCGCGCTTGGCATAGAAGGCATCGACGAAGGCGGCCAATGTACCCTGTTGAATAGCCTCGCGCAAACCAGCCATCAGGACTTGGTAGTGACGCAAATTGTGGATGGTATTCAACATGCTACCCAGCATTTCCCCACACTTGTCCAGATGGTGCAGATAAGCACGGGAGAAGTTCTGGCAGGTATAGCAATCACAGGTGGGATCCAGCGGCGAATCATCATGGCGATGAAACGCGTTACGGATCTTCAGCACGCCTGTATCGATGAACAGATGCCCATTGCGGGCATTACGGGTTGGCATCACGCAATCGAACATGTCCACACCGCGGCGCACACCCTCTACGAGATCTTCGGGTTTGCCAACGCCCATAAGGTAACGAGGTTTGTCAGCAGGCATCAGGCCCGGTAGATAATCCAGCACCTTGATCATTTCATGCTTGGGCTCGCCCACCGACAAACCGCCGATGGCCAGGCCGTCAAAACCGATCTTGTCCAAGCCTTCCAACGAGCGTTTGCGCAGGCTTTCATGCATGCCGCCCTGAACGATACCGAACAGCGCAGCGGTGTTGTCACCGTGGGCATTCTTCGAGCGCTGGGCCCAACGCAGGGACAACTCCATGGAAATTCGCGCGACGTCTTCGTCAGCCGGGTACGGTGTGCACTCGTCAAAGATCATCACGATGTCGGAGCCCAGGTCACGCTGCACCTGCATTGACTCTTCCGGGCCCATGAACACTTTGGAACCGTCCACCGGCGAGGCGAAGGTCACGCCCTCTTCCTTGATCTTGCGCATGGCGCCCAAGCTGAACACCTGGAAACCGCCCGAGTCAGTCAGGATAGGGCCTTGCCATTTCATGAAGTCATGCAGGTCACCGTGCTTCTTGATCACTTCCGTGCCTGGGCGCAGCCACAGGTGGAAGGTGTTGCCGAGGATGATCTCGGCACCGGTGGCGACGATGTCACGCGGCAGCATGCCCTTGACGGTGCCGTAAGTGCCCACGGGCATGAACGCCGGGGTCTCGACGGTGCCGCGCGGGAAGGTCAGGCGACCGCGACGGGCCTTGCCGTCGGTGGCCAATAATTCAAACGACATACGACTCATAGTTATTCCTCTGGGCCGCGTGGCGCCGGATTACGGGTGATAAACATCGCATCACCGTAGCTGAAAAAACGGTACTCGTTGGCGATGGCGGCTTGATAAGCGGCCATGGTTTCCGGGTAACCGGCAAATGCCGACACCAGCATCAACAGTGTGGATTCCGGCAAATGGAAGTTAGTCACCAGGCAATCGACCACATGGAATGGCCGGCCTGGGTAGATAAAGATATCGGTGTCGCCACTGAACGGCTTGAGTACGCCATCACGGGCTGCACTTTCCAACGAGCGGACGCTGGTGGTCCCTACCGCCACGACTCGCCCGCCACGCGCCTTGCACGCCACAACAGCGTCCACGACGTCCTGGCTGACTTCCAACCACTCGCTGTGCATATGGTGGTCTTCGATGTTATCCACACGCACCGGCTGAAACGTGCCGGCCCCCACGTGCAGGGTCACATAGGCGGTTTCGACGCCTTTGGCAGCAATCGCATCCAGCAGCGGTTGATCGAAATGCAGGCCCGCGGTCGGTGCGGCAACGGCGCCGAGGCGTTGGGAGTACACCGTCTGATAGCGCTCGCGATCCGAATCTTCGTCGGGACGATCTATATAAGGAGGCAACGGCATATGGCCGACGCGCTCCAGCAGCGGCAATACTTCTTCGGCAAACCTGAGCTCGAACAACGCGTCGTGGCGCGCCACCATCTCGGCTTCGCCACCGCCATCGATCAGGATGGAGGAACCCGGTTTCGGCGACTTGCTGGAGCGCACATGGGCCAGTACGCGATGACTGTCCAGTACCCGCTCCACCAGAATTTCCAGCTTGCCGCCGGACGCTTTCTGGCCAAACAGCCGCGCCGGAATCACCCGGGTATTGTTGAATACCATCAGATCGCCAGGGCGCAAATGCTCAAGCAAATCAGTGAATTGACGGTGTGCGAGGGCACCACTCACCCCGTCCAGGGTCAGCAGTCGACTGGCGCGACGCTCCGCCAAAGGATGGCGAGCGATCAGCGAATCAGGGAGTTCAAAAGTAAAGTCAGCAACGCGCATGATGGGGTTCGTCTAGCAGGGCCGGGAAGTTTAGCGGAAATAGTGAAAATTGACCATGAAACGTGATTGACCAACGGTAATCTCATCTCTATACTTCGCCGCCATTGAGCCCTGATGGCGGAATTGGTAGACGCGGCGGATTCAAAATCCGTTTTCGAAAGGAGTGGGAGTTCGAGTCTCCCTCGGGGCACCATCTTAAAAAAAGACCTTGAAATTCAAGGTCTTTTTTTTCGCCCATAGAAAAGTGCATGACTCGCACAGTCATTCTTTTGAGAGCGACTCAGTGCTTCAAGCACCTCCTCCAGGCGCGCCTGCGACACGCCTGACCAGCACAATTCGCCCTACCACTCATCGCGCGCTCACAAGCCTCTGACAGGCACTGGAGAGCGCTCAGCGGCCAAATGCATTCGAGGCCACTACCAGAATGTCCAAACCGCGCTCAGCACTGACGCAGCGGGCGTGTCAGAAAGGTGCGCAGTTTCGGGCGCCGATCGACGCGCAGCGCGAAACGGTGCTGACCCAGCGCGGGGTTCACACCGATGAAACGTTGGCACAGAGGGGTGCTCCAGGTGAAGGATACTTTCTCTATGTAGAGTGCGCCGTTAGCGTCGACCCCACCAAGAATTCGTTCGCGCGAACGATCAGACTTAAATCGCCCAAGCCGCTCAAGGCTCTCGCGCATGGCCTGAATCCGGATGACTACCAGATCTTCCAGGTCATTTTCGATCGCCCAAAACAAAACCCCTGTCTGCGTTAGCAAACAGGGGTTCTGGAATTTAATCTTGACGATGACCTACTCTCACATGGGGAAACCCCACACTACCATCGGCGATGCATCGTTTCACTGCTGAGTTCGGGATGGGATCAGGTGGTTCCAATGCTCTATGGTCGTCAAGAAATTCGGGTACTGAGTCGTGACCTGATGGTCTCGCTTCAGCAAATTGGGTATGTGACAGATCGGTGTTTTGTGAGATATCGAACTTTCGGTTCGTATCATCTTCACACACCGCAATCTGATGCTCGTTAGAGTAGTCAAATTGCTTGGGTGTTATATGGTCAAGCCTCACGGGCAATTAGTATTGGTTAGCTCAACGCCTCACAGCGCTTACACACCCAACCTATCAACGTCGTAGTCTTCGACGGCCCTTCAGGGAACTCAAGGTTCCAGTGAGATCTCATCTTGAGGCTAGTTTCCCGCTTAGATGCTTTCAGCGGTTATCTATTCCGAACATAGCTACCCGGCAATGCCACTGGCGTGACAACCGGAACACCAGAGGTTCGTCCACTCCGGTCCTCTCGTACTAGGAGCAGCCCCTCTCAAATCTCAAACGTCCACGGCAGATAGGGACCGAACTGTCTCACGACGTTCTAAACCCAGCTCGCGTACCACTTTAAATGGCGAACAGCCATACCCTTGGGACCGGCTTCAGCCCCAGGATGTGATGAGCCGACATCGAGGTGCCAAACACCGCCGTCGATATGAACTCTTGGGCGGTATCAGCCTGTTATCCCCGGAGTACCTTTTATCCGTTGAGCGATGGCCCTTCCATACAGAACCACCGGATCACTAAGACCTACTTTCGTACCTGCTCGACGTGTCTGTCTCGCAGTCAAGCGCGCTTTTGCCTTTATACTCTACGACCGATTTCCGACCGGTCTGAGCGCACCTTCGTACTCCTCCGTTACTCTTTAGGAGGAGACCGCCCCAGTCAAACTACCCACCATACACTGTCCTCGATCCGGATAACGGACCTGAGTTAGAACCTCAAAGTTGCCAGGGTGGTATTTCAAGGATGGCTCCACGCGAACTGGCGTCCACGCTTCAAAGCCTCCCACCTATCCTACACAAGCAAATTCAAAGTCCAGTGCAAAGCTATAGTAAAGGTTCACGGGGTCTTTCCGTCTAGCCGCGGATACACTGCATCTTCACAGCGATTTCAATTTCACTGAGTCTCGGGTGGAGACAGCGCCGCCATCGTTACGCCATTCGTGCAGGTCGGAACTTACCCGACAAGGAATTTCGCTACCTTAGGACCGTTATAGTTACGGCCGCCGTTTACCGGGGCTTCGATCAAGAGCTTCGCGTTAGCTAACCCCATCAATTAACCTTCCGGCACCGGGCAGGCGTCACACCCTATACGTCCACTTTCGTGTTTGCAGAGTGCTGTGTTTTTAATAAACAGTCGCAGCGGCCTGGTATCTTCGACCGGCATGAGCTTACGGAGCAAGTCCTTCACCCTCACCGGCGCACCTTCTCCCGAAGTTACGGTGCCATTTTGCCTAGTTCCTTCACCCGAGTTCTCTCAAGCGCCTTGGTATTCTCTACCCAACCACCTGTGTCGGTTTGGGGTACGGTTCCTGGTTACCTGAAGCTTAGAAGCTTTTCTTGGAAGCATGGCATCAACCACTTCGTTAACTAAAAGTTAACTCGTCATCAGCTCTCGGCCTTAAGATCCCGGATTTACCTAAGATCTCAGCCTACCACCTTAAACTTGGACAACCAACGCCAAGCTGGCCTAGCCTTCTCCGTCCCTCCATCGCAATAACCAGAAGTACAGGAATATTAACCTGTTTTCCATCGACTACGCTTTTCAGCCTCGCCTTAGGGACCGAC